>JADJMO010000010.1:0-215000 GCA_016709545.1 Myxococcales bacterium | reverse complement strand
CCTTGCCGTGAGAGGACTTGCTCCTCGAGCGGTGAGGGGTCGCAGAGAAACGGGGGTTGCGACTGTTTACTAAAAACACAGGACTCTGCGAAGTCGAAAGACGACGTATAGGGTCTGATGCCTGCCCGGTGCTGGAAGGTTAAGGGGAAGTGTCAGCGCAAGCGAAGCTCTGAACCGAAGCCCCAGTAAACGGCGGCCGTAACTATAACGGTCCTAAGGTAGCGAAATTCCTTGTCGGGTAAGTTCCGACCTGCACGAATGGCATAACGACATCCCCGCTGTCTCGACAACGGACTCAGCGAAATTGTATTGGGGGTGAAGATACCCTCTACCCGCGGCAAGACGGAAAGACCCCATGAACCTTTACTGCAACTTGGCAGTGACTTCCGGGACAATCTGCGTAGGATAGGTGGGAGGCTTCGAAGCTGGGCTTCTGGGTTCAGCAGAGCCACCGTTGAAATACCACCCTGATTGTTCTGGGAATCTAACCTGGGCGAGTATACCCTCGCCGGGGACACTGCCTGGTGGGCAGTTTGACTGGGGCGGTCGCCTCCCAAAATGTAACGGAGGCGTGCGAAGGTTCCCTCAGGCCGATTGGAAACCGGCCGTAGAGTGCAAACGCACAAGGGAGCTTAACTGCGAGACCGACAGGTCGAGCAGGTGCGAAAGCAGGCGTTAGTGATCCGGTGGTTCTACATGGAAGGGCCATCGCTTATCGGATAAAAGGTACTCTGGGGATAACAGGCTGATCGCGCCTGAGAGTTCACATCGGCGGCGCGGTTTGGCACCTCGATGTCGGCCCATCGCATCCTGGGGCTGGAGCAGGTCCCAAGGGTTCGGCTGTTCGCCGATTAAAGCGGTACGCGAGCTGGGTTTAAAACGTCGTGAGACAGTTTGGTCTCTATCTGCCGTGGGCGCAGGACACTTGAGAGGAGCTATCCATAGTACGAGAGGACCTGGATGGACGTGCCTCTTGTGATCCGGTTGTCACGCCAGTGGCATAGCCGGGTAGCAATGTACGGAACAGATAACCGCTGAAAGCATCTAAGCGGGAAGCTAGCCTCGAGATTAGGTGTCCCGGGCGCAAGCCCCTAAAGACCCCTTGTAGACTACAAGGTTGATAGGCTGGGGGTGGAAGCACAGCGATGTGCGGAGCTGACCAGTACTAATCGGTCGTGCGGCTTGACCTACCTCTAAGACACATGAAAAGCAGTATCGCCGAATGGCGGCGAGCTGCAGCGACACTGTCGAACACGACAGGTCGCACTTCGAGCTCGTACGCGGCGCTGGAGCCGCGAACGCTCGCTACAGACGACGTTCACGTCATGCGCACTGCGCAGACGGCAAGGCCCAAAATTTCCGGTGGCGATATCGAGGAGGCCACACCCGATCCCATCCCGAACTCGGAAGTTAAGCTCCTCGGAGCCGATGGTACTGCACGGGAAGCCGTGTGGGAGAGTAGGACACCGCCGGGATTCATTTCGTCAGACAAGTCCCAGCACCCTAAGGGTGTTCTGGGCCGCGACCCTCGCTCCGAACAGGAAGCGGGGGTTTCGCGTTTTTGTCCCGTGCTGCAACCGTTCGCTACCCTACCGCGCGTGCGAGGCAACCGCTGGCGATGGTGGACCGCGGGTCTCGGACTGACCCTCCTGGTGGTCTGCATGCTGTCGTGGCTGCTCGCCCCCCGCTGGATTCGCGGCAAGGCGATGAGCAACGCGGCGGCGCGTGGCTTCGTCGTCACCATCCGCGATGTCCGGCTCGGCCTCGGCACCGTGCAACTCGAGGGTTTGACCGTGGCGCCGGAAGGGGTGGCTGGGGTCAAGGTCGCCATCACGACCGCCCAAGCCCCCTGGACCCTGCGCGGCGTGGGGAAACTCACCCTCGATCAGGTCGTGGTCGACCTCGAGGGGGAGGCGTCGGTGCTCCGCGAAGAGCTGCAGCGGTGGCGGGAGCGACACCCGTCGGCCTCGGCCGGCGAGGCTTCTGCCTCGACACGCAGCATCGTGCTCCAGACCGTCACGCTGAACTGGACGGGTGGGCTCGCCTCCCCCGTCACGGCCCGGGTGCGGGAGATCGAGTCCATCGGGGGGCGGCTCTTCGTGCGGGACGCCGCGGGGAGGGTGTCGGTCCCTGGGAGCCCCGTCGATCTCGAGGTCGAAGGCCTCACCTTCGAGGTGGACCGGGGAGCAGGCAGTTTGCTCGGGGCTGCCGCCCGCAAGGTCGCCGTGCGTCTCGTCGCCAGCCGCATGCACACCGCTGAGCCCGGGGCCTCCCCAGCCCCAGCGGTCGCCGTGAGCCAGACACCCTCGGCCGGCCCCGTCAAGGGCTCGATCAAGCCAGGGATCGCTCTTCCCACGAAGCCCTCCGTCGCGCCGAAGCCCTCGGCCGCGCCACTCCCGAAGGCGTCGCTCCCCCCCACCCCCGCGCCACCTTCTCCTCTGTGGGCCCGACTCGATGCCCAGAAGGCCCGGCTGGACGCGGTGCTGGCCCGCATGGGGCATGGGCTCGAGCTGAAGGTGGACGAGCTCACCCTCGAGCTGGACACCGGCCGCCTCGGCCCATGGATCGCACGGGTGATTCTCGGGACGGATGCGTTGACGCTCGAGATGCAGCCGGCCGAGAAGGATGGGCGCAAACCCCTCGAGCTCCACGCCCTCGTCCCCCGTGGGCCGGGCAAGTGGAGCGCCGAGCTGCGGGCGGGGCCGGCTTCGCTCGCCGAGATCGGGATCGCGGAGGGGAATTTCGGCCTCTCCAGCGTCGACAAGAGCACCATCGTCGCGCGAGGGGCGCTCGAGCTGGACCCGGAGCTCAAGACCGTGGCCGCCGACGGCACCGTGCAGATCGGGAGCGTCTCGCTCCAGCACGCCGGCCTCTCGGATCTGCCGCTGACCGGGATCGAGGCGTCGATCAAGGGTGTATTGACCTCGGGCGGCGACTTCTCGGCCTGGTCACTGACGGGAGGGCGCATCGAGCTCGGCAAGGGCCGGGTCGACGTCGAGGGCACGTACGAGCGGGTCGCCGACCCCACCGGCAAGCTGGTGCCCAAGGTGTCGATGGCCTGGGCGATCCCCACCTCGTCGTGCGGGGACGTGCTCGCTTCGATGCCCAAGGGGCTGATGCCACGGCTCGACGGGCTCGAGATGACGGGCACGTTCGCGGCGCACGGTCGCGTGATGTTCGACGCGCGCGCCCTCGAGAAGACGGACGTGGACTTCGGGCTGGACCAGCGCTGCCGGGTCAACAAGGCCCCGGTGGGGCTCTCGATGGACCGGTTCCACAAGCCGTTCGAGCTGCGGGTGTACGACGGCAAAGGGCAGCCGAAGACGGCGGTGTTCGGGCCGGGTAGCGGGAACTGGACGCCGTTCTCGCAGATCTCGCCCTCCGTCGTCGACGCCGTGCTCACGTGCGAGGACGGGGCGTTCTTCTCGCACGCGGGCTTCAGCGCCGGGGCCATCCGCAACGCGCTGATCGCGAACCTCCGGGCGGGGAAGTTCATGCTCGGGGCGAGCACGGTGAGCATGCAGACGGCCAAGAACGCCTTCCTCGACCGCAAGAAGCAGCTGGGGCGCAAGCTCGAGGAGGCGGTGCTGACGGCGTGGCTGGAGCAGGCGCTGTCCAAGAACCAGATCCTCGAGCTCTACCTCAACGTGATCGAGTTCGGTCCGGACCTCTACGGGATCGGGCCCGCGTCGATGCACTGGTTCGGGCGTCGGCCCAGCGATCTCGACGCGGCGGAGGCGATGTTCCTGATCTCGCTCCTGCCCTCGCCCGTGAAGCGACACGGCATGTGGGGGGCTGGCGCGCCGAGCGAGGGCTACCTGGGCTACGTGCGCACGCTGCTCAAGGAGGCGCACCGACGGGGGAAGCTCGACGACGAGGAGTACGAGGCCGCGAGCAAGGCGCCCCTCGTGTTCCACAAGCCCGGGCAGCCTCTGCCGTCCCCCCACGGCATCAACGCCTCGAAGGTGGATCCAGGAAAGGCCGACGATCCGGCGTGGGACCCGGTGCTCGCGCCTACGGATTGACCTGGTTCAGGGCTCGCCCTCGGCGCGCGGGATGTCGGGCACGTGCGCGGCCGAGAAGTCGGCGACCACGAACACACCGTCGTGGAGCGGCGGCGCCCCCGGGACGTGTTGGGTGTCGACGAACACGATGTCGGCCTTGGGGTAGGCCTCGAGGAACAGGTTGCAGTTGGCCGGCTCGTTGTCGAACGACGCCACCACCTCACCGACCCGGGCCAGCGTGGGGGCGACCATCCGCTTGAACGCCTCGTCGGCCATCTGCGCGTCGGGCTTGAGGATGATCTCGACGCCCGCGACCCCGAGCGGAAAGCCGAGCGAACGGAGGCTCGCGAAGGTGCCGACGCCCATCATCGGGAGATCGCGGTCCGTCAGGTACACGATTGTGGCGCCGGCCGCGTGACACGCGCGCACGAAGGGGACCGCTCCCGCGAGGGCCACGTCGTGCCGGAGGTCGTCGTCGGTGAAGAACCGATGACGCCAGTATTCGGTGGCCTCGGCCAGCCGCGCCGGGTCTTGCACGCCCAGACGACGGAGGCTGTCGGAGAGCAGGTAGGCGAGGCGCTCCGGGGTGCAGGCCCGCAGGGACGCCGCGTCTTCGGGGTGCGCCTTCTCCCACGACGCGCCGAGGTCGCGCAGGATCGCGGCGGTGCGAGGCCGATTGTCCATCAGCGTGCCGTCGAGATCGAGCACGAGCACCGGCGGTCCCGAGGCGGACCGCTGGCTGCAACGCCCCACGATCCGAGCGAACAAGGTCTCGGCCTGATCGGTGGGGAGGCGGTGGTACACGGGAAGAGGGGTCATCTCAGTCACGCTGGAACCCGTCGATGTTCTCGAGACCCGGAGGGACCTCGGTGGTGGCGGCGCAGGTGAGGGCGCGCACCGAGACCTCGCCGAGCAGGTTGTTGGTGCGGAAGAGGACGCCGTCCTTGGTGCTGCCCGAGACGAGCGCGGAGTAGGGCGTGGAGGTCGGCGGTTCGTTGGGTCGAGCGATGGGCCGCGCATCCCAGGCGACGACGCAGCCGGTCTTGCCCGTGCCCTTGAGGAGGGCACTGCCGGTGGCCATGACGATCGCGTCGGACTCGCCAGCGACGATCACGGGGTGGCGCGTGCCTCCCACGAACGGCGCAACGACGCGGCTGCCCGTGGCCGCGGCTTCGCACGCCGCGCTGGCCGCGGGCTGGGTCGGGAGCGCCACGGTGACGGCCGGATCGGCGTCGGGCGCCTTGAGCGACGAGGCCCAGCCGGTGGGCGCGATGCCGGCGCCGCCGGGCCATTGCACGACCAGCGACGGAACGCCGGAGACGTAGGTGAAGTCCCACGCGACGTCGCCAGGCAACGAAGGCCACAGGCCCCACGTGCGCGCGTCCCACGAGGTGCCGGCCTCGTTGGCCCAGCTCGCCCACATCTGCAGCCCGGGGCCGTGCTGGAACCCGAGCAACACGCTGCGGTTGCCGACGCGGACGGCGTCGGTGCGGAGCGCGAGGGTGCCGCCGGCGATGTCCTTCTGCGGGAGCTCGGGCCAGGGCAGCTTGTCGACCTTGCCGCCCTCGCTCACGTAGAAGAGCGGGACGTCGCTGCGGGTGGAGAACGGCCGGACGTGCAGGCCGCTCTGCTTCTCCTGCGCCGTGACGGACAGCAGCGCGACGTTGGCGATGGCTGCGTCCTTCGCCGAGGCGGAGACGTCGCGCGGATCGAGGGGGCCCACGCCCTTGATGGTCGCCTTGTGCACCTTGCCGGTGCTGGCGACGTACCAGGCCACGTCGACGTCGACCTTCTGACCGTCGACGATCGGACCGACCGGCGGCGGGGCGGCGGGCTTCTTGTCCTTGTCCTTGTCCTTGTCCTTGGACTCGGGCGGCTTCGGCGGGGGCTCGCGCTTGAAGGTGAAGCGGATCGCGGCGGCGCCCTCGATCTGCGGGAGCGCGGCGGTCGCGGTGTTGGCGCCGGCCGGGCCGAAGAGGGACACCTCCTTCACGTCGAGGCCACCCTTGGCGGCGCTCTTGCCGAGCAGCACCGAGACGCTGCCCTTCAGGCGATCGTGGCGGAGCGCGAGGAAGCGCGCCCCCGCGAGATCGGCGTCGTAGACGGAGGGGACGGAGGTGAGGTTGCCGAGGGGCTTCCAGTCGCCGTCGCCGGTGCACTTGAGCGTGGGGAGCGCGGCGAAGGTCTTGGGCTTCGCCTCGCCCACGATGCTCGAGTCGCCGCCGCCGCCCCAGCCGATGCGGATCGCGCGATCGCCGATGAGGCACGCGTGGGTGCCGCAGACGAGCGAGATGGTGGCGCTGTCGAGCGAGGGGGCGCCGACCGCGCGCCAGGTGGTCGCGCCGTCGACGGTCTCCCAGGCCTTGCCCGCGCGGTCGTAGGCGAGGCCTCGCTTGCCCACCATGGAGATGGCGTCGGCCTTGAAGGGCACGCGGCGCACCTTGACGGTGACGCCCTCGTCTTCGCTGACCCACACGACGAACTCGCGACCGACGTGACCGGTGAAGGTGACCACGCCCGACTCGTCGGTGGCCGGGCCCTCGAGGACGGCGTTGTTGGGGCCGATCGACACGCCCTTCGGGTCGAGCGCGGGCACGCTCGGGAGCGAGACGCGCGTGAAGTCGCGCGCGTTGTTGGCCGAGACCAGGAGCACCCACGCCTGGCCGATCTTGCCGACCGTGTACGCCTTGCCGCTGGTCGGCGCGAAGGCGAGGTTGCCGATGTCGCGGATCTTGCCGGGGACGTCGATCTTGGCGAACTTGCCGCCGACCGGGCGCACGAGCGGCGGGCCCGGCGGGCAGTAGCTGGAGCTGTTGCCCTTCGGCTTCGACTTGCACGCGCCTTCGATGAACACCGAGCCATCCGGGCCGAGCCAGACGTGACCCTCGGCGGAGCCCTGGGAGCCGGTCGTGCCGTCGTCCTTGAAGGTGGTGCCGCCGTCGACGCTGCGGAAGATGCGGAGCACCGCGCGGCTCTCGGGCGCGGGCGGGCCCCAGTTCTTGGGACCGGTGCCGAAGCCTCCGCCGACGGTCGGCGTGGACTTCCCCTGGTCGTCGCAGGCGAGGACGATCGTGTCGGGATCGCCGCCGACCCACACGTGCTTGCACCCGTTGAGTTCGCTGACCTTGCGGATGGTGAGCCCGTTGAGCTTGCTCTTGTCGGCGGACGCCTCGCCGAGGTTGCCGATCGCGATGCGCCAGCGGGTCGGGTCCTCGGGCTCGGGGATCGCCTCGACGTAGCGGAGGCCGATCAACGCAGCGCTGCCGCTCACGATCGCGCGGGCGTAGCCGGGCCGCGGGCCGGCCTCGGGGGCGGGGAGATCGAAGCCATCGTGCGGTGCGCGCGCCACCTTCTCGAGCCGCGGCGGAGAGAGCTTGAGGATCGAAGACGCCTCGAGGCCCTCGATCATGATGTCACCGTTGCCGTCGACGACGAGGCGCTTGGCGCCGACACCGGGGAGGCGAGAGCCGCCCAGGTGGCGCCGTCGTCCTGGGTCACGAGGACCCGCTGGGGCGCGAGCAGCGCGAGACCCACGCCCGACTCGTTGAGGGCGAGATGGGTGGGAGTGCCGCCGCCCGCGGGCAAAGTGACCTTCGACCAGGTGGCGCCCGCGTCGGTGCTGCGCAGGATGTCGTCGCCGGCGAGCGCGAGGAAAGAGCTCTTGCCAGCGGCGCCACCGCGCAGCGGCTGCGGCGGCGATCGCTTGGCCGTGACGGGGCCGAGCGCGGTGGCGGTCGTGTAGACGGTGCCGCTCTCGCCGACGAACGCGAAGCCGCCGCCGACCGCGATCATCCCGGTGATCGATTCGGGGAGCGTGGACTCGGCCGCGACGGGGCTCGCCTGCTTGCTGTCGAGCCAGCGCACACCACCGGCGCCGCCGTAGAGGAGCCCCGTCGTGCCGAGGTCGAGCTTGGCGCGCAGGCCCTTGGCGTGGGCGGCGTTCAGCGACCAGCGGGCGGGGGTGGGCGGCGCTCCGAGCTGCGTCTTCGCCTTGGTGACCGTGGGCGGCGGGGGCTTGACCACGGTCGGCCCGGCGGGCCCGCAGCCCACGCCCACCGCGGTGATCGCGAGCAGGAGGACCTCGGGTGCGCACGCGAAGGGGCGAGAGCGAAGGGCGATCGCGGACGGGCGCCCCTCGGGCGAAACGGTGGAGAGCTTCACGGGGCGGGAGGATAGCGCGAATCAGAAGGTGTACGGCTCGAGCGTCTTCCAGACGCACCAGGGCAGCTCCACGATGCTCCCGAGGTCCTTCTTGTCGGCGTCCGCGAGCACCTTGAACGCCTTCTGGACGTCCTTGTTGGTGAATTTCAGCTCGTATTTGATGCCGTCGTCGAACACGTCGACCTTGCCCTTCTCGACGCCGTCCCCGAGGGAGTCGATGGGGCTCTTCTCGAAGCACTTCTCGGAGGCCTCGCGGAGGGCCTTCTCCTTCTTCTTGGCGAGCTCGTCGGCGTCCTTGAACTGGTCGAGCTTCTTCTTGCCCTTGTCCGGGTCGTAGTGGGTCTCGATGGTGATGACCACGTCCTTGCTGCCGGCCTTCAGCTTGAAGGTGCCGAACGAGCCGTCGGACCAGGAGGGGGCGTCCTTGCTGCGGTAGTAGACGAAGTGCTCGCCCTTGTCGGCGCCGTACTCCTTGGCGCGGTCCTTGTTCTTGCGGACCTTCTTCAGCATGCGCTTGTCGGGGCTGATGACGAGCACCCGGCTCTCGACGAGGGCGGCGTAGAAAGGCTCCTTCTTGCTGCCCTTGTCGCCGAGCGAGCACTTGAGGAGCGCGAGACCGTCGTCGTCCTCGATCTTGCAGGCCTCCTCGTTCTTCATGACGATGCCGCCGACCTCTTTCATGGCCTCGAGCACGTTGCCCTTGCGGAACGTGCCGCCCACCACGATCACGAGCTTGTCGAAGGCCTCTTTGCTGCCGAACTTCTTGTCGTCGTCTTCCTCGGCGCGCGGGACGCAGGCGGCGAGCTCGCGGACGCTCGTCTTGCCGATGCCGTGCTTCTCGAGCGCGTCGAGCACCTGCTGCATGCGCTCCTTGTCCTTCTTGGACTTGTTGCCGACCTCGTCCTCGGCGAGGTCGTGCGCGTTCTTGAAGAACTTCTCGAGCGCCGGCTTGACCGGGTCGCTCGTGGCGATGCCCTCGACGTCGACGTAGCCCGCGACCGCGCAGTCCTCGGGGATGTGCTCGAGGACGAGCCCACGGCTGTAGACGTTGCGCCAGACGAGCCAGCTCACGAGCAGCACGACGAACAGGCCGGCGCCGGCGCCGATGCCGATCATCGCGCTCTTGGGGAGCCCCGCCGGGCGCGCGGCGGTGGGGGGGGCGAGCGGCGCGACGGCACCCGTGGGGAGCGGCTCGGCGGCCGGGAGGGAGGGCATGGCACCGGAAGGCAGCGCCTGGCCGGGCGGCGGCGTCCCGACCGGGGCCGCAGGAGGCTCGGCCGCGAGGGCCTCGGCGACAGCGGGGAAGTCCTTGGCCGCGACCCAGGCGCTCTCGCCCGGCTTCACGACCTGCGCCGAGTCCGGGAGCTCGCCCGCCTTGATACGCCGCGCGACCTCTTCGGCAGCGAGCAGCTGCGGATCGCTGCTGCCGGGGACCATGACGTAGATCTGGCTCACGGACGCTCCTTGGAAACCGGGGGAAAGGGTTCGGGGGGCGAGTGTCACCGCTCCTCTGGCCTGCGGTCAACCGGCACCCGGCCGGCGGCGGGGCGCCGTCGGGCTCGACCCTCGCAGCGCGACTCGGTATGCGCTCTCGCATGGCTCGCTTCATCGACGAACTGCAGCGGACGCACCGCTGCGGTGCCCTGCGCGAATCGGACGTTGGCAAGGAGGTCGTGCTGTTCGGGTGGGTGGACACCTACCGCGACCACGGCGGGTGTGTGTTCATCGATCTCCGCGATCGGGAGGGCATCACCCAGCTCGTGTTCGACCCGAATCACGTCCCGGCGGCAGAGGGCGTCCGGGTCGACCTGAAGGAGGTCGAAGCCGCCCACGTGCTCGCCAACCAGATGCGCAACGAGTGGGTGATCGGCATCCGGGGGATCGTCCGCTCCCGCGGCAAGAACGTGAACGCGAAGATCGCGACCGGCGCCATCGAGATCGGCGTGGTCGAGGCCACCGTGTTCAACAAGGCGGAGACGCCGGTGTTCCCGATCGCCGACGAGACGCAGACCAAGGAGGAGGTGCGCCTCGCGTACCGCTACCTCGACCTGCGCCGCCCGCGCATGCAGAAGATCCTGCGCACGCGCCACGAGATCAACCAGATCACGCGGCGTTACTTCTCCGACCACGGGTTCCTCGAGCTCGAGACCCCGTTCATGGTGAAGTACACGCCGGGCGGCGCCCGCAACTTCCTCGTGCCCTCGCGCCTGCAGCCGGGGGCGTTCTACGCGCTCGCCGAGAGCCCGCAGCTCTACAAGCAGCTCTTCATGGTCAGCGGGTTCGACCGCTACTTCCAGATCGTGAAGTGCTTCCGCGACGAGGACGGGCGCCTGGATCGCCACCCGGAGTTCACCCAGATCGACGTCGAGATGTCGTTCGTCTCGCAGGACGAGCTGTTCACCCAGATGGAGGGCCTCGTGTTCGCCATCTGGAAAGAGGTGCTCGGGATCGACCTGAAGCAGCAGTACCCGTCGGGGCACTTCCCGCACATGAAGTTCGACGACTCGATGCGCCGCTTCGGCAACGACAAGCCCGACCTGCGCTTCTCCATGGAGCACACCGACCTCACCGAGATCCTGATCGCCCAGCAGGGCGGCGGCGTCCCGTTCTTCGCGGAGATCGCGGCCAAGTTCGAGGCCGGCAAGCTGCGACGCGACCTGCCCGGCGAGATCGTCAAGGTGCTGGTCGCGCCCGCGGCGGCGGAGATCTCCCGCGCCGAGGCCGACAAGCTCGAGGGCTACGTGAAGTCGATGGGGGCCAAGGGGCTCGCGCGCGCCAAGGTCGGCGAGGACGGCGGCTGGACCCAGTCCCCGCTCGCCAAGACGGCCACCAAGGAGTTCGTCGCGGCGGTCAACGCGGCGTGCGGCGCCAAGCCCGGCGACACGCTGCTGTTCCAGTTCGGCCGCGCGTCGATCGTGCAGACCGTGATGGCGAACCTGCGCGTGCACCTCGCCAAGAAGATGAACCTCATCCCCGACTCGGGCCACGGCGGGAAGTTCGAGTTCCTCTGGGTGGTCGACCCCCCGCTGTTCGAGTTCGACGAGGACACGGGCAAGTGGGCCGCCGCGCACCACGCCTTCACGCGCCCGCAGGACGCCTCGGTGCCGTTCCTCGAGAGCGACCCGGGCAAGGTGCTCTGTCACCGCTACGATCTCGTGCTCAACGGGTTCGAGGTGGGCGGCGGCTCGATCCGCCTGCACGACCCGGAGGTGCAGGCGCGGGTGTTCGCCGCGCTCGGCATCGACGCCGCCGAGGCCAAGGCCAAGTTCGGCTTCCTCCTCGACGCGCTCCGCGCCGGCGCCCCGCCCCACGGCGGCATCGCGCTCGGCATGGACCGCCTCACCATGCTGCTCACCGGCACCGAGTCCTTGCGCGACGTGATCCCGTTCCCGAAGTCGCAGAAGGGCACGGATCTCCTCACCGACGCGCCGACCCTGGTCACCGACGAACAGCTGGCCGACGTGCACGTGCGGGTCGCGCCGAAGGCCTGAAGCGATGGCGAGCGACCACTTCCGCGCGCACCCCCGCCGGGCGACCGGTGGGGAAGTGGTCGTCCGTCGCGAGGGACGGGTCGAGAAGGCGCGCCTGCACGACATCGGGATGGGGGGCGCCGGCCTCACCACCCCCACCCGGCTCGTCGCGGGGACCCACCTCGAGGTGGTGCTCGAGGCGCCGAGCCGCTGGGACCCGCTGGTGCTCGGCGCGCGCGTCGCGTGGTCGGAGGGGGTTCGCGGTGGCGTGGCGTTCGAGCCCAAGGACGCCCACGAGGTGAACGCCCTGTTCGATCTCCTGGGCGCACAAGCCTTCGAGGCCTGAAACCACCCCCGCGAGGGCGGGGTGGGGCCTCGACTCCGTTCGCCCCGCCTGTCCCCGCCTCCACGTGATAGGTTCGCCCCGCATGGGCAACACCGTCCGGGCTTCACGTGCCGTCGCGCCGAAATCGGCGCCGAAGGCGGTGTCGCTCGAAGATGCGGCCGCTGGAGCGAGCGGCGAGCCCAAGCCCAGCAAGGCGCCCTCGAAGTCCAAGGCCTCCTCGGCGCGCGTGGAGCCCTTCGAGAAGGACGTGCTGGATCGCCTGCGCGAAGAGGTGCTCGCGTGCGTCCGTCGCCGCTCGCCGAACGAGCGCCGGCTCGCCGGACTGTGTCGCGCCCTCGCCCCCCACAGCGCGCTCGCGCGCACGCTGCTCGCCGAGGTGGGCGAGCAGCTCGTGCAGAAGAAGGCCTTCGATCGCGATCTCTTCGTCGCCGCGGTCCGTGGCCTCGGCGAGCTGTCGGACAAGCGCGCGGTCCCGCTGGTCAAGGCCGGCGCCGAGCACGACGTCTGCGCGACCGCGGCGCTCTGCGCGGCCGCCTGGCTCACGGATCCGGCCCTCGCGCCGATCCTCAACAAGGCGGCGACGCAGCGCTCGGCGCACATCGCGTTCACGGCGGAGCTCGCCCGCGTGATCCGGGGCGAATCGCCGGGCGCGCACCTGCGCGGGCTCGCGCCCAAGATCAAGGAGTCGCACCGCATCGCGCTCTGCGCCGAGGTGCTCGTGCCGATCGCCCGCATCTCCAAGGTGGCGCCCGGCGTGCAGCACGCCCTCGCGGTCCTCCGCGACGCCGAGCGGCACCTCGGGCGCTGGCTCGTGATGGCCGAGGTGGCCGTGCACGGCGGCGACCTCGAGCCGCTGCGCGAGGCGCGCACCAAGTCGTCCGAGGGGCCTTCGGGGGCGCGGGCCGCGTGGGCCTACGTGGCGTGGGCGCTCGATCCCTCGATGGGGCCGCCGTCGGCGCGCCCCACCACCGAGCTCGTCGCGCGGCTGTCCGACCGACCGAGCGCGGATCGCGACACCAAGTTCTTGTTCCGGCTCGCGCACGCCGGCGTGCGCACGACCAAGCCGCTCCTCGAGGCGTTCGCCCGCGACCTCGCCAAGGAGGACGACGACGCCGTCCGCGCCGCCGGCTACCTCGTGCGTGACCACGGGCGCGAAGATCTCGTGGCCGCGATCCACGAGGTCGCCAAGAACAGCCAGCGCGACGATCTCCGCGGGCTCGCCGCCGCGGTGCTCTACGACGCAGGCAAGAAGGAGCTCGCCATCGAGCTCGCCAAGCAGCTGGTCGAGAACCGCGCCACCAGCCTCTTCGGAGCGGCGTGGGGCACGCTGGTCCTCTTGTCGGCGGCGGGTCGGTTCCCTGCGGGGACGCCGGTCGCGCACGAGCCCGCGGTCCGCTGGCTCCAGGCCGGCTGGCTGGAATAGCAGGGCGCCCGCGCGGCGTTGGCTCGGGTGGTCAGCCTCGATCCGCTTCGCAGGACGGGCCTTGCGTGCTGGGTCCTCCTGGTCCGCGGCGGGTGGCGCGCGGTCGCGTTCGCGCTCGGGTTCACGCTGCTGCTCGGGGTGGTGCCGGGCGCGCCCCTCTCGATGTGGAGCCCGCCGGTCGAGACGGTGGAAGAGCCCGCGCCGTTGCCGCCCGAGGTGTCGGATCGTCCCGGCTCGGCGCGGGTCGTGGTCCTGGACGCGACGAACTCGGCGCCGCTCGGTGGCGCGACGGTTCGCGCGCTGTTCCTGCGCGAAGGGGTGGTCTACCTCGCGGCGCGCGGCACGACAGGGGCGGACGGAGCCATCACGCTCACGCAGCTGCCGCTCGGCGTGCACTGGCTCGTGGCCGACGCGCCGTCGCACGCGCGGGGCAGCACGCAGCGGTTCGTCGGAGCCGATCCGGCGTTCGCGGAGCTGCGGCTCGGCGCCGAGCGCGCGCTCGAGATCGTGGTCCGCGACGAGGCGCACAAACCCGTGGCGGGCGCGGAGATCGAGGTGCTCGGCGTGGAGCCGATGCCGCGCGGGGCCCGCACCGACGCCCAGGGAATCGCGCGACCGCACGGGCTCGCGGTGGGGCCGCTCAAGGTGACCGCGCGCGCGGCGGGCTGGGACGCGGTGACGTCGACGGTGGGCCCGAACGAGGCCCGCGTGACCCTCGTGCTCCATCGGCTCGGGACGTTGCTCGTGAGCGTGGTAGGTGAAGACGGGGTCGCCGCGAAGGGCGCCCTCGTGGCGATCGCGGGGGGCGCGCTCGCCGTGCCGCGCACCACGACGGCCGACGAGAAGGGCGAGGTCCGCGTCTCCGGGCTCGGCGCCGGCAGCTACGATCTGCGCGCGACGCTCGGCACGCGCGTGAGCAAGAGCGAGATCGGCGTCTATTTGCCGCGCGGCGCCGAGGCCAAGGTGCGCCTGGTCCTGACCGCGGGCCGCATGGTGCGGGTGAGCGTCAAGGACGAGAACGGGGCGGTGATCCCCGGCGCCGAGGTGGTCGGCGTCGAAGGGGGAATCTCGCCGTTTCCGCAGACCGTCACCGCCGACGCGAACGGGGTCGCGGTGCTCGGTCCGTTCGCCCCGGGTGGCGTCTCGCTCGCCGCGCAGGCCAAGGGGTTCTGGGCGCGGGGTCCGATCGCGGTGCCCGAGAGCAACGCGCTCGAGGTCGTCCTGCGCCGCGCGGCGACCTTGCTCGGTGACGTGAAGGACGCGAAGGGACGGCCGATCGACGGCGCGACGGTGGAGGTGGTCGGCGCGGATCTCGATGGCGCGCCGGTCTCCGTCTCGCCCGCGACGCTGGGGTTCTCGGCGGGGCTGCTCGCGCGCGCGCGCGGCGGAGGCCGCACCCTCTTGCCGGTGGGCGAGCTCGGCGTGGTGCCGGGGCCGGTGCCGCCGATCCCCCGCCCGTTCGCCCAGAAGAAGGACGACGCCAGCGCCGTCGACCCGTGGGTCACGCGGTTCGACGGGACGTTCCGCGCGACGCCCGTGCCGGCCGGGAAGCTGCGCGCGATCGTGCGTCATCCAGCCTACGTCGAAGGGATCTCCGCGCCGGTGGACCTGGCGCCGGGAGGCGAGGCGAAGGTGAGCGTCGTGCTCGCCGCCGGCGGAAGGCTCGTCGGGACGGTGAAGGACGAGAAGGGCTACGCGGTCGCCGGTGCGTGGATCGAGGTCACCGCGCGCGCCGGTTCTCTCGCGCGCGGCGTGCGCACGGCCACCGACGGGACGTTCGCGATCGCGGCAGTGCCCGGCGAGGTGACGATCACCCTCGCGCCCGCGGATCGACCGAACGACGTCGCGTTGCGCACCGAGGTCACGGTCCCGGAGGGCGAGACCACGACGGTGGACCTCGTGCTGCCGGCGCCGCGCCCGGCGTGCGTCGTGCGCGTGATCGACGACCGTCGCTACCCGCTCAAGGGCGCGCAGGTCACCATCGCTTCGCTCGATCCCGCGGCGCCGATCAAGCGCACGGGCTTCACCGACGCGCGCGGCGAGGTGGAGATCCCACGGGTCTCGGGGCTGCGCGTGCAGGTGGAGGTGCGCGCGTCCGGCCACGCGACGACGCGGCTCGTGCAGGCCTCCCTGCCTGCGTCGCTCGAGGTCGAGCTCGCGGCCGGGTTCGTCGCCCATGGCGTCGTGATGGCGCCGGGCGGTCGCGTGGCGCTGGCAGGCGCCACCGTCACGCTGGCCGCGGAGGACGGCGTCCGGCGCACGCTCACGGGGAAGGACGGCAAGTTCCAGTTCGCCGACGTGCCGCGCGGTGAAGCCTCGCTCGACGTGCGCGCGAGCGGCGCTGCGCCCCTGCGCAAGACCGTGACGCTGGCGCCGGTCGGCTCGCTGCCCGAGGTCGATCTCGGCCGCCTCGAGCTCGGCGCCGCGGGCAGCGTCGAGGGGACGGTCGTCGACGCGAAGGGCAAGCCGGTGGCAGGAGCCCGGGTCGCCCGCGATCACGCGCCGACGTGGATACCGGCGGGAGGCGTGGCGCAGCCCGGGGTCGCGGTCACGGACGCCTATGGGGCGTTCAAGCTCGCCGACGTCGCGGTCGGCGACGTGTTCGTCGAGGCGTTCGCGGCCGACACCGGGCGCGGTCGCACCAAGGTGCGGATCGACGAGGGGCGCGCCACGACGAACGTCAAGATCGTACTCGATCCAGTGCCGGTCGCCGGCGAGGAGATCCTCGCCCCCGGGGGTGTCGCGATCACGCTGGCCGCCGAGGACACGAGGGTGATGGTGGCGGCGGTGGCCGTCGGGTCCGAGGCCGAACGCGCCGGCGTGCTCGAGGGGGACGAGCTCGTGAGCATCGACGGGACGGCGGCGACGAGCCTCTCGGTTGCGCGCGCGCACCTCGGCGGACCGCTCGGGGTCGACGTGCTGCTGACAGTGAAAAGAAAGGGCACGAACAAAACTCTGCGCGTGGTCCGTGAGGCGACTCGCCGCTGAATCGGCGTTCAGCGCGAGGACAGCATCGAGAGTCCGCATAGTGCTTGTCCCTAGAAGTGCTTGAGGTGCTAACGTTCGCGCCCCGGTCCCTTCGGAGGCTTCCCATCATGCGTCGATCGCGTCTGCTTCCCCTGCGTGTGCTGTCGTCCGGCAAGGTGCTGCTGGCGCTTCCGGCCGCGGCAGGCTCGCTCTTGCTCGCTGCATCCGCGTTCGCGCAAGGGGCACCGCCCCCGCCCGCGCCCGCGCCGTTGCCGGCTGCTGCGCCCGCGCCGTTGCCGGCGCCCGCGGCAGCTCCGGCTCCTGCTGCGGCTCCTGCGGCGGCCCCTGCGCCTGCGGCTGCGCCTGCAGCTGGTGCTGGCGCAAAGCCCGCTGCCGCTGCCGAGGTGAAGGCCGAGGCCAAGGACGACAAGGACGCCGAGCCCACCGACGTCGCGATGCACGAGATGCCCGCGTCGACGGGCCCGAGCGGCCTGCTCCACCTGCCCTCCGCGATGACCGGCCCCGCCGGCACGTTCCGCGTCGGCATGTACCTCGACTGGTTCAAGACCAGCGGGTTCCTCTGCACCGAGGAGCATCCTTGCAGCAAGGGCGGCGTCCGCCAGGCGAACGACGAGGCGAGCCACATCGGCGCGACCGCGCTCGTGTCGGCGACCATCGTCGACGGCCTCGAGACCTACCTCGGCGCGCGCGTCTACGCGAACTCGAACGACCAGTCCTCGCCCAAGCTCCTCCAGGTGCTCGGCGACATCACGTTCGGCCTCAAGTACGTGAAGGCGCTCGGTGAAGGCGTGGTCAACCTCGGCGGCGGCGCCGAGGTCCTGTTCCTCAACGGCACCGGTGGCATCGGCCTCAACGGCGGCGGCACGAGCTTCCGCCTGCGCGCGCTCTCCACGTTCGCGCTCGACAAGACCGAGGGCAAGACCCCGCTCCGCATCCACTTCGGCCTCAGCTACCTGTTCGACAACAGCGCGCAGGTCGTGACCGACGTCGAGGCCGACCGCACCACACGCCTCGGCAAGCGCACCGACATCTCGCGCATCGAGCGCTACGGCCTCGGCATCAACCGGCTCGATCGCTTCGAGCTCGGGCTCGGCTTCGAGGGCTTGCTCGTCAACGACAAGCTCCGCCCGTTCCTCGAGTACAACATGATGATCCCGGTGAACCGCCAGGGATTCGAGTGCGTGCAGGCCAAGGACATCGCCGGCGGCGGCCGCACCGACGAGTGCCTCGGCGGCGACGGCGTGGGCTTCGGCTCGCTGCCCTCCAAGCTCACCCTCGGCACGCGCATCTACCCGTTCATGGGCGGCATGGGCGGCGTCAGCTTCCTCGCCGCGGTCGACATCGGCGTGACCGGCACGAGCAAGCCGATCGCCGAGCTCGCGCCCCAGGCGCCGTACACCGTGTGGCTCGGCTTCGGCCTCGCGACCGACGCGAACGATCACCCGCCGAAGGTGGTGGAGAAGGTCGTCGAGAAGAAGGTCGAGGTGCCGGTCGGCATCGCGCTCGTCAAGGTCAAGGGCTTCGTCCACGAGGCGGGTGGCAACACCCCGATCGCCAACGCGATCGTCAGCTACGTCGGCGCCGCCGGCATGGCGCCGCTCGCCACCGCCGCCGACGGCGTGTTCGGCGACGACGTCCCCGCGGGCACCTACCAGTACTCGATCAAGGCGGACGGCTTCAAAGAGGGCTCGTGCGGAGGCACCGCGGTGCCGAAGGGCGGCACGCCCGCCCCGACCACGCCCGGCAAGCCGCCGTCGACCCCGGGCACGCTCGAGATCGACTGCGCGCTCGAGGCCCTGCCGAAGGTCGGCTCGGCCACGCTCACCGTCATCGACGCCGACGTCGGGACCCCGCTCTCGGGCATCCCGGTCGAGGTCGCCGACGCGGGCGGCGGCAGCCTGAAGTCGCTCACCACTGACGGCAACGGTCAGATCAAGGTCACCGAGCTCGCGCCCGGGTTCTGGACCGTCAAGATCAACACCGAGGGCTACTTCCAGAGCAAGCAGCCGTTCGAGATCCGTGTCCGCGAGGAGACCAAGGACAAGATCGCCATCCGCGCGCGTCCGAAGGACAAGCTCGTCGAGGTCGGCAAGACCGAGATCAAGATCAAGCAGCAGGTCCACTTCGCGACCGACAAGTCGATCATCCTCGGTGACTCGACCGCCCTCCTCGAGGAGGTCGCCGACGTCCTGATCGCGAACCCCCGCATCAAGCGGCTCGAGATCCAGGGCCACACCGACAACACGGGCACCAAGGAGCACAACCAGGAGCTCTCGCAGGCCCGCGCCGAGGCCGTGAAGCAGTTCCTCGTCAGCCATGGCGTCGAGGCGAGCCGCCTCGAGGCCAAGGGCTACGGTCAGAACAAGCCGATCGCGCCGAACATCAACGAGGCCGGCAAGAGCAAGAACCGTCGCGTCCAGTTCGTGATCACCGAGCAGGATCCGGCGCCGGACGCCAAGAAGGGCAAGTGAGCCCGGGCGTTTGAGCTGACTGGAGAGGGCCTTCGGGCCCTCTTCGCGTTTTGTGGCGCGGACGATCGGCCCGCGAATCGGGGCCGAAAACGGCTATGCTCTGGGTCAATGGCCTCGAAGGTCCACGAGCAGCAGACGGTGGTCGGGGCCGTCGATCCGAGCCTCGGGGGGAGCCACGCACGGCCGTCCCAGCTCCACCGGGAGGACGACCGTCCGGCCGACCCGATCGGCTCCTGGGCTCCGTTCGGCGAGCGCTACCACCTCCAGCGTCAGCTCGGTCGCGGCGGGATGGCCTCGGTGCACCTCGCGAGCGACGCGGTGCTCCTGCGGGAGGTCGCCATCAAGCGCATCGACCCCCCGGCAGGCTTCACGCCCGATCCCGAGCGCTTCGTCGGCGAGGCGCAGATCACGGCGCAGCTCGACCACCCCAACATCCCGCCCGTGCACGATCTCGTGCTCGACGGCGACGCACCCTACTTCGTGATGAAGGCAGTGTCGGGCGACACGCTCGCCGACTACCTCGACCAGCGCCCAGAGGTGCCGCGAGATTCCGAGGTGCTCGACGACCTCCTCGTCATCTTCCTCAAGGTCTGTGACGCGATCGCGTTCGCCCACAGCCGTGGCGTCGTGCACCGCGATCTCAAGCCACAGAACGTGATGGTCGACACGTTCGGCCGCGTCTACGTGATGGACTGGGGGCTCGCCCGCGTCCTGCCGGGCAGCCAGGCGGAGCGAGTGCGCGTCGCGCGGCGAGGCTTCGCCGACGACGGCAGTGGCACCGTCTCGTACATGGCGCCCGAGCAGGCCCAGCCGCTCTGGCGGCCCATCGGCCCGTGGACCGACGTCTTCGCGCTCGGGGCGCTGCTCTACGAGATCGTGAGCGGACACCCGCCGTACTTCGGCGAGAGCCACGCCGAGGTGCGCGAGCTCGCCGCGCGCGCCGACATCGTGCCGCTCGAGAACGTCGTCCCCGGCGGCCACGTGCCGACCGCGCTCTCGCGGATCGTGCGCAAGGCGACCGAACGCGAGCCGAGCCAGCGCTACGCGGGGGTGAGTCAGCTCGCGCGCGACATCGAGCGCTTCCGGCGCGGCGGGCTAGGGTTCGGCAGTCGACGGTTCGAGGCCGGTGAGATCATCGTCCGCGAGGGGGACCATGGCCAGGACGCCTTCGTCATCACCCACGGCAAGTGCGTCGCCTACAAGACGCTGGACGACCGAAAGGTAGTCCTCCGCGAGATGGGCCCCGGGGACGTGTTCGGGGAGATGGCGGTGTTCTCCTCACGGCCGCGATCGGCGAGCGTCGAGGCGCTCGAGGCCACCGTGGTCCGGGTCGTCGGGCGGCACCTGTTGCAGGAGGGCCTCGGGCTCGACACCTGGATGGGCGCCTTCGTGCGCGCTCTGACCGACCGGTTCCGTGAGGTCGAAGAGAAGCTCGAGCGGCTCGAGCGATCGCGTACGGAATGACTGTTTACCTCGACGGAAGCGGTCGGTACGTTCGCAGCCGGAGATTGCTGGGTGGACTTCTTCTCGCTCCGCACGCGGATCCTCGAGCGCCTTCGCCAGGAGGGCCGGCTCTCCTACGCGGCCATCCGGCGCCAGTTCGAGGTGGACGACGCGTTCCTCGCCGATCTGCGGCAAGATCTCCGCTTCTCGGGTGAACCGGTCGACGAGATCGAGGGTGGTCTCGCGTGGAAGCGGCCCGCCACCGCGCGCGCCCCGAGCGAGCCCGAGCGGCGCCAGCTCACGGTGATGTTCTGTGATCTCGTCGGCTCGACCGCGCTGTCGGCGCGCCTCGACGCCGAGGAGCTGCGCGACACGGTCCTCGCCTACCAGCGGGAGACGGGCGCCGCCGTCGAGCAGTTCGGGGGCTGGGTCGCGCAGTACCTCGGCGACGGCATCCTCGTGTATTTCGGCTACCCGGCCGCCCGCGAGGACGACGCTGCGCGCGCGCTCCGAGCTGCGCTGGCGGTCGTCGAGACGGTCCGGTCCCTCGGCGCCAAGATCGGTCACCGGCTCGCGGTGCGGGTGGGCGTCCACAGCGGGCTCGTCGTGGTGGGGGACGTCGGCGCGGGCGTGCGCAAGGAGACGCTGGCCCTCGGCGAGGCGCCCAACATCGCGTCCCGCGTGCAAGGCGAGGCGGGTGAGAACCAGGTCGTCGCGAGCGCCGACACCTGGCGGCTCGCAGGAGACGCGTTCTTCGGCGAGGAGCTCGGCGAGCGCGTGCTCAAGGGCGTCGCTCGCAAGGTCGGCCTCGTGCGGGTGCTCGGGGTGCGTGACACCCAGGAGCAGCGGCCCCGCGCGCGCACGACGCTCGTCGGTCGCGAGGCGGAGCTCGCCGAGCTGTGGGCCGCGTATTCGCGCGGCGGGGAGGCCCGGGTCGTCCGCGGGGAGGCCGGCATCGGCAAGTCGCACCTCGTCCAGACCCTCGCCGAACGCGTGCAGCGCGAAGGTGGCGCTGTCCTTCGCCTGCAGGCGTCCGCGTTCCACCTGCACAGCGCCCTCTCCCCGTTCGTCGACGCGCTCGGCCAGGCTGCCGGCATCGGACGCGGTGAGTCCGACGAGATCCGCTTCCAGAAGCTGTCGCTCGAGCTCGGGCGCAGCGGTGTCGATGCTGCCCACGTGCCGCTGCTCGCGTCGTTGCTCGGAATCCCACCCAGCGAGGGCCGGCAGCTGCCGCTCGGTGCCTCCCCCCAGCGCATGAGAGGCCTGACCCTCGAGGGGCTCACGAGCTGGGCCCTCGGCTTCGCGGGGGAACGGCGCGCGCTCCTCGTCGTCGAAGACCTGCACTGGCTCGACCCCACCTCGCTCGAGCTCGTCGACGCCTTGCTCGGGCGAATCGGGTCGAAGACGTTCGTCGTCCTGACGGCGCGGCTCGAAGCGCGCTTCGAGCGCCCCGTCCTCGCCGCCACGCCGGAGCTCGCCCTCGATCGCCTCTCCGAGGCCGCGGTGCGGCAGCTCGTGATCCAGGCCGCGCCCCACCTCTCACCCGAGCTCGTCCAGCGCATCCTCGAGAAGACCGACGGCGTCCCCCTCTTCATCGAGGAGGTCACCCGCACCGTCGCCGAGGACCGGGGGGCCGAGGATCGCGGCCCTACGAGCAGCATCGACGTCCCCACGTCGCTCTACGGCTCGCTCATGGCGCGCCTCGACCGGCTCGGTGCCGGCAAGGCCATCGCACAGGCCGCGGCGGTCCTCGGGCGCACCTTCGGTCTCTCGATGCTGCTCTCGATCGTCGATGCCCCCGAGGCGGTGGTGCGCCACTCGCTCGCGCAGCTCTCCGACGCGCAGCTGCTCGCGCCCGTCGAGGCGATGGAGCCCAGCTGGTCGTTCCGCCACGCGCTGATCCAGGAGGCCGCCTACCAGTCTCTGCTGCGCAGCACACGCCAGTCCACCCACGGGCGGATCGCGCGCGCCTTCCTCGACCGCTTCCCCGACGCCGCGGCCGCCGAACCCGAGCGGGTCGCGACGCACTTCGCCGAGGCCGGTGAGCCCGGGCCGGCGATCGAACACCTCATGAAGGCCGGCATCCGCGACCTCCAGCGGTCGGCCAACGCCGAGGCCATCCACCACTTCGAGCGAGTCCTCGAGCAGGTCGCCTTGCTGCCAGATCCTGCCATGAGGGAGAACCTCGAGCTGCAGGTGCAGGGGTTGCTCGCCGTGCCGCACACCCTCACCAAGGGCTGGGCGGCGCCGGAGGTCGGGCGCGCCTACACCCGCGCGGCCGAGCTGTGTGCCCGGCTCGAGAACGCGCCGCAGCTCCTCCCGACCCGCATGGGGTTGTTCACGTTCTACCTCGTGCGCGCCGAGCACGATCGCGCCCTCGAGCTCGCGACGGCGGATCTGGCGCTCGCCGAGCAGACCGGTGACAGCGGGTTGATCCTCGAGGCGGCGCACAACCTCGGCGCGGTCACGCTCTATCGGGGGGCCTCCGCGAAGCCCGCGTCCCGTTCGAGCGGACCGTGGCGCTCTTCGATCCCGTCGAGCATGGTGCGCACATGTTCATGTTCGGGAAGGACCCGCGGGTGATCGCGTTCGTTTACCTCTCCATGGTCCACGACCAGACGGGCGACCTCGCCGCCGCCGAGCGCGCGGCCGACGCCGGGGTCGCGGCGGCCGAGAGCGTGCACCACCCGTTCTCTCTCGCGTGGAGCCTCATCGCGCGCGCGTTCTTCCAGACCTGGGTCGGCGAGCACGAGCAGTGCCTCGTGACCGCGGACCGGATCATCGCGCTCGCCGGGGAGCAGGGGTTCCCGAACTGGGTCGGGCAGGGGCTCGTGTACCGCGGCTGGGCGCTGGCCCACGCGGGCCGCAAGGACGAGGCGCTCGGCAGCCTGCGACAGGGCATCGAGCTCTGGAAGATGACCGGCTCCGAGCTCGTCACCCCGATGTTCCACGCGCTGCACGCGGGCGCGGCCTTGCACCTCGGCGAGCTCGACGAGGCGGAGCAGGCGGTCGCTGCCGGTCTCGCGCAGGCCGACCGCACAGGCGAGCACTGGATGGACGCCGAGAACCTGCGTCTGCTCGGCCTCGTGTGCTCCCAGCGCGGTGACGCCCCTCGCGCCGCGCAGGCGCTCGACCGCGCTGCAACCGACGCCGAGGCGCGTGGGCTCGCGACCAACGCGCTGCGCATCGCGCACACCCGCCTGCTCCTGGCGCGCGCCGAGGAGCGAGATGCCCGGCGGGAAGAGGTGCGGCAGAAGCTCGGCCAGGTGCACGCCGAGCGTGCGCTGCCATTCCTCGAGACCGTACGATCGTCCATCGACGAAGGAGCGTCGTGACCCACGCCGACCTGAGAGCCGTCCTCGCCGACAAGCTGACCGTGGCCGCCGAGATCGAGCACGGCGTCCTCTGCCAGTATCTCTACGCCGCGCTGTCGCTCAAGAAGAACCCCGAAGAGGGCGTCACGTGGGTCCAGCTCGAGCGCATGCGGGGCTGGGAGGCTGCGATCCTCAAGATCGCGCGCCAGGAGATGGAGCACCTCGGCATCGTCTGCAACCTCCTCTCCGCGCTCGGCGGCGCTCCCCACTTCGGCCGTCCGCCCATGCCCCTGCCCCCGAGCTTCTACGGGGTCGGAGCGCGCTTCACGCTCGAGCCGTTCTCCGTCGCCGCCCTGCGCCGCTTCGTGCGGCTCGAGCACCCCGCCGACGGACCGGTGCTGGCCACGCTGGCGCCCGACGGCGTCGTGCTCCTGCAGGGGCGCGCGTCGATCGCGGAGCTCTACCTCGAGATCCGCAAGCTCGTGGAGTCCACCGACGACGCGTTCTGGCTCGGGCCGAGCTCGGCCCAGATCGTCACCCAGATGCTCAATCCCGCGCCGGGGCAGCGCACGGTCTACGACGTCTCTCTCCCCGCGGTGACCGACCAGAAGAGCGCCCTCGCGGCGATCGACCAGGTGCTGATCGAGGGCGAGGGCACCGATGGGCACCGCCAGGGCAGCCACTTCGCGGTGTTCCACCACATCCTCGAGGAGTTCGCGGCCGAGCTCGAGCGAGAGCCGGGCTTCGAGCCCGCACGACCCATCGTCGCGAACCCCACCCTCGACGACCGCGGGCACGTCGGTCAGACGGAGCTCACGGCCCCGGCCACCCGCGCGCTCGCCCGCGTGTTCGACCGCTCGTACGGCGTCATGCTGGTCATGCTCGCGCGCTACTACGTTCACACCGACGAGACCCCGGCCGAGCTCACCACCCTGCAGACGACCGCGTTCTTCCCCTCGATGACCTTGCTGATCCGGCCGATCGCCGAGATGCTGACATTGCTGCCAGCGAGCTCCGATCCCGGCGCCGGCAACGCCGGGCCACCGTTCACGCCCCCGCGGGCGACCCTGTTCCTGCCGGACAAGCGCTCGGCCTGGCGGGTCATCGCCGAGCAGCTCGACCAGATCGCCGCCGACTGTGCCGCGCTGGTGCCCACGGACTATCCGGCCGCCCTCCGCCCTCGCGTGCAGATGCTCCTCGAGAACACGGCCCGCATGGCCGCGAATTTCCGCGCGGCGATGCTGGTGGGAGGTGGCGCGTGAAGCTCATCGTCCGCTTCTCCGGCGCGGTGCTCTACCGGCTGCCCACCGACCCGGACCCGATGGACGAGACCCGCGGGGTGAGCGGCTACACGTTCGCGCTGGCCGGCGAGCCCGACATGGATCGCACGATCCGCATGCACGACTTCGGAGGCTTCGTGCTGCGCTCTGGTTCGCCGGCGAACATGGGCGTCTTCGTCACGCGGGCCTACCGCACCGACGCGCCAGAGACCCCGGTGGAAGCCCTCGTCGGCGCGAAGGTCGAGCTGCTCGGCGAGCCCAAGCTCGAGAACCGCAACTGGCTGCTGACCTTGCCCGGCAAGGAGCCCATCGTCCCCTTCGAGCTCGAGATCACGAGCCCGTCGGGGCTCCGCTTGCGACGGGATGACTACTTCGACCCGGCCCAGCCCGACCTGCCGGTGTGGAAGGCCACCCCCGCGCAGCTCGCGCGCCGCGGGGCCTCGGGCATCGCCCTCGACCCGCTCACCATCGGCGAGGCGACCGGCATGTGGGATCCGATGCAGGCCATCGCCGAGCGGCTCGCCCTGCTCGTGCCAGAGCGGGAAGAGGCCGAGAAGCGGGGCGACGAGATCGCGGTCGCCGCGCTCACCCGCCGGATCGCCGAGCTCGAGTTCGCGCTCGTGAACCCGACCGATCGGCGGGTCATGGCCCGGCAGGCCATCGAGCGGTTCGCCTTCGGCATGAACGGCAAGGCCACGATCGATGACCCGCACGGCGCTCTCGGGGGTACGCTCGACACGACCCAGCCCTGGCCGATCGCCTACTGGATGGGCGGCTGGGACGCAGACACGCTGACGTGCTTCTTCGACGGTGCTCTGATCGTACCGTACGCGTGAGCGTCGCCCCGCCGTGCTTGGGGGGCGACAGTCCAAGAAAGAGAGAGCCTCATGGCATTGATCGCGAATCGCAAGCGGGACGCAGCGCTGGCGCGCGTCGCGCAGTGGGCGACCAAGTCCTCCGCGCCGGGGGCGGGGGTCGACCCCGACCAGGTGTTCGCCGAGCTCCAGAAGAACATCCTCGGCCGCGTCGTCCGGCCCGGTGACCCGGACTACGACAAGGACCGCAAGATCAGCAACCCGGCGGTCGACGCGCACCCCAAGGTGATCGTCTATGCCGCGACCCAGGCCGACGTTCGCTGGGCGCTGTGGGCGGCGCGCGAGCTCGGCTGGGCGCTCACCACGCGCTCGGGCGGGCACAGCTCGGCGGGCTACTCGGTCAACGACGCCTTCGTGCTCGACACGAGCGAGCTGAACGGGATCATGGTGGACGAGGGCGCGATGCTCGCGCGCGTCGGTCCGGGCACGCCGCTCGCGATGCTCAACGACACGCTCGACGCGTACGACCTCGCGGTCCCCGGCGGTCTCTGCGCGGACGTCTGCGTGGCGGGCCACATGTCGGGCGGCGGCTTCGGCCTTCTCTCCCGCCACTTCGGTCTGAACCTCGATCACGTGGTGCAGGTGAAGATGGCGCTGGCCGACGGGCGCTTCGTCGTCGCCGATCGCCTGCAGAACCCCGATCTGTTCTGGGCGGCGCGCGGCGGCACCGGCAACAACTTCGGCGTGCTCCTCGAGGTGACCTACCGCCTCGAGCGGCTCGGCGCGGTGTTCGGCCTCGGGGTCACCTGGCCGCTCGACGAGGCGGCCTCGGTGCTCGCGTTCCTCCAGGAGCACTACATGCGGCGCGGCTCGGTCACCGACCGCAAGACGGGCACGCCGCGCTTCGGCTACATGCCCGTGCTCACGTACGTGACCAAGGCCGACGGCAGCGGCACCGAGCCGGTGCTCCTCGTGGTCGGCGTCTACGACGGCACGCGCGCCGAGGGCCTCGCGGCGCTCGAGCCGCTCCTCGCGCAGGGTCACCCGACGATCCGCAAGGACACGGTGGACCGCTACTACCGGCTCAACGACTCGCTGCTCGACATCTTGCCGGGGCCGAGCGGCTTCGAGACCAAGCGCGGCAAGCTGGTGAACAAGCGCATGGCGGTCGCCGACTGGCAGAAGCTCGTCGACTACTTCAAGAGCTCGCCCAACGGGTACAACCTGATCGCGCTCGAGCCCTACGGCGGCGCCGTGAACGCGGTGCCCACCAGCGCGACCGCGTACATCCACCGCGACTGCGACTTCAACGTGTTCATCGACTCGTTCTACCCGGACGCGAGCCAGTACGACGCGGCCGTGAAGTGGATGAACGACGGCCTCGCGCTCGTCGACGGGTTCTGGAACGGGCACATGTACCAGAACTACCCCTTCGATCCGGACCCGGAGTACCGGTGGATGTACTGGGGCGACTCGTACCCGAGCCTCCTCTTCGTGAAGCACAAGTACGACCCGAGCGAGGTCTTCCGGTTCCCGCAGGGGATCTCGGCGTACCCGGACGGCGTGAAGCGCTCGAACGCGCCATCGCGGTTCCACGATCCGCACATCGTCGCGCTGCCGTCGCCGCCGCCGTTCAAGTGAGCGGCGCCTCCGCGAAGCGATTCCGGAAGCGCAGCGACTCAGGATAGGGGAACAGGTCGCCCTGTTCCCCTTGCCGGCACCGCTCCTGGGCCCCGATCCAGAAGGCGGGGTCGGCGAGGTCCCCGTGGTGCCGCAGGAACAGCTGCCGTGGCTTGCCGGGCGGCAGCAAGAACGTGGGGAACTGCTCGGGGAACACGTCGTTCTCGCTCACCGAGAACCAGTCGTTGCTCCGCGTGTCGTCGTCGTCGTGGCTCGAGCTCGGCATGCGCCGGAACGTGTAGTCGGTCAGGTAGCCGATCTCGTCGTAGTCGTAGAACACGACGCGTCCGTAGCGGGTGACGCCGAAGTTCTTGAGCAGCAGGTCGCCCGGGAAGATGTTGGCCGAGGCGAGCTCCCGGATGGCGTTGCCGTACTCGACGACGACGTGCTCCAGCTGCTCGTCGTCGGCGTCGCGGACGTAGAGATCGAGGGGGACCATGCGCCGCTCGACCCACAGGTGCTTGATGATGAGCTGGTCGCCGTCGTAGGCGACGATGGACGGAGCGAGCCGCTCGAACTCGGCCACGAGCTCCGCAGAGAACCGGTCGCGAGGGAAGGCCACGTGGGAGTACTCGAGGGTGTCGGACATGCGCCCGACGCGGTCGTGGTTCTTCACGAGCTGGTAGGCCGCGCGCACCTTCGCCGCGTCGCCCTCCTTGGGGGGCTGGAACCAGTCGCGGATGATCTTGAAGACGTACGGGAACGACGGCAGCGTGAAGACGACCATCACCATGCCGCGGGTGCCGGGTGCGCTGACGAACGCGTCGGTGGAGTGTCGCAGGTGGTGGTGCAGGTCGCGATAGAGCAGGGTCTTGCCCTGCTTCTGCAGCCCGACGACGGTGTAGAGCTCGGCGTTGCGCTTGCTCGGCATGATCGAGTGGAGGAACGCCACGTAGGCCGAGGGGACCTCCATGTCGGCCAGGAAATAGGCGCGCGCGAGGCTGAAGATGCGCCCGATGTTCTCGGGCTTGAGGCAGATCGTGTCGAGGTAGAGCCGCCCGTCGTCGCTGCGCAGGATCGGGATCACGAACGGGCTCTCGACGCTGCCGGCGACCACCTTGCCGACGAGGTACGCGGCCTTGTTCCGGTAGAACAGCGAGGAGAGCACCTGCAGCTGGAAGTTGGGCGGCCGCTTCTTGCTGAACGCGTCGCCGATCGCGCGGCGCACGTAGCCGAGGTCGCGCTCGAGGTCCTCGAAGGGGCACGCGAGCCCGAAGCTCTCCACCACCTCGCGGAAGGTGGGCACGAGGTCTTCTTCCTTGGGGTAGAAGCAGCGGTAGGTCGGCGCCTCGCCGGAGAGGTGCTCGGTCGAGATCGCCGGGCGGAAGAAGATGTAGTCGTTGCGGTAGTAGCGCCGGTGGAGCACGCGGCAGGCGACCGAGTTGTAGAAGGTCTCCGCGCACTCAGGCTGCTTGTGCTCGTAGAGGAGGCCGATGTACGCGAGCTTCACCGCCGGCCACAGCGCCTCGTCGGCGCCGCTCTCGGGGAACCGCTGCTCTAGGTTCTCGGTCGCCTCGGCGACGCGCAGATCGTAGAACTGGATGCGGGCCTTGCCCGCCTCGCGCTGGGCGGCCCACTCGCCGCGCTCGAAGCGGCCCTTGGCCGCGGCGCTGATCTCGCGGAACAGGCGGTAGTGACGGTCGAAGCCTTCGAGGATGGTCTTGGCGATCTCGGTCGCTTGGTCCATGGCGTGCTCCGGAACAAAGGAACAGAGGCGCGCGACCCCGTGGGCCCGCGCGCCTCCTCTGGCTCAGCGAGCCGCGATCACATGTGGGCGATGATGTTGTCGCCGAAGCCGCTGCAGGACACCTCGGTCGCGCCCTCCATGAGGCGGGCGAAGTCGTAGGTGACCTTCTTGCTCTGGATGGCGCCGTCCATGCCCTTGATGATGAGGTCGGCCGCTTCGATCCAGCCGAGGTGGCGGAGCATCATCTCGCCCGAGAGGATGACGCTGCCCGGGTTGACCTTGTCGAGATCGGCGTACTTCGGCGCCGTGCCGTGGGTCGCCTCGAAGATCGCGTGACCGGTGACGTAGTTGATGTTGCCGCCGGGCGCGATGCCGATGCCGCCGACCTGCGCGGCCAGCGCGTCGGAGAGGTAGTCGCCGTTGAGGTTCAGCGTGGCGATGACGTCGAACTCCTTGGCGCGGGTGAGGACCTGCTGGAGCGTGATGTCGGCGATCGCGTCCTTGACCAGGACCTTGCCCTTGGCGAGCTCGGCCTTCTGCTCGGCGTTGGCGGCCTCTTCACCCTTCGCGGCCTTGGTCTTCTCCCACTCTGCCCAGGTGTAGACCTGGTCCGCGAACTCGCGCTCGGCGAGCTCGTAGCCCCACTTCATGAAGGCACCTTCGGTGAACTTCATGATGTTGCCCTTGTGGACGAACGTGACGCTCTTGCGCTTGTGCTGGAGGGCGTACTTGATCGCGGCGCGGATCAGGCGCTGCGCGCCGTCCTTCGACACGGGCTTGATGCCGAGGCCGATGTTCTGCGGGAAGCGGATCTTCTTGTACTGGCCGGGGAAGGTCTCCTTCAGCCAGCCGAGGAGCTTCTTGCTGTCCTCGGTGCCGGCCTCGAACTCGATGCCGGCGTAGATGTCCTCGGTGTTCTCGCGGAAGATCACCATGTCGACGTCGCCGGGGCGCTTGACCGGGCTCGGCACGCCGTTGAACCAGCGCACGGGGCGCAGGCAGACGTAGAGGTCGAGCATCTGGCGCAGGGCGACGTTGAGCGAGCGGATGCCACCGCCGATCGGCGTGGTGAGCGGGCCCTTGATGCCGACGAGGTACTTGCGGAAGGCCTCGATGGTCTCGTCGGGGAGCCAGTTGCCCGTGAGCTTGAACGCCTTCTCGCCGGCGAGGACCTCGTACCAGGCGATCTTCTTCTTGCCCCCGTAGGCCTTCTCGACGGCGGCATCGAGCACGCGCACCGACGCGCGCCAGATGTCGGGGCCGGTGCCGTCACCCTCGATGAAGGGGAGGATCGGCTGATCGGGGACTTGGAGCTTCAGGCCTTCGCCCATCGTGATGGGGGAGCCGAAGCTGGGGAGCGGCGTTCCGGACATTGGCAATCTCCGTGGAGTCACGCGCGGCGGGAAAAGCGCGCCGGCGGAGGCGGGACCTTACACCCCCGTGGCAGCCGAGACCATGCCCGGAAAACGCGAAATTCTGGCGCGCAGCTCGGGAGTCAGCGCGCCTTCGAGCGACGGCGACGCGCGATCAGGGCGCCGACACCGAGCAACGCCAGACCGGCGTGACGCGACGTGTCGCTGGTGCCTGGGGTCTGGCAGCCGCAACCTCCCGAGTCGTCGGTGCCCGGCGCCACGCCGCTGTCGTCCGTCGTCCCACCGTCGGCCGCGCTGCCCGTGTCCGACACCGAACCGTCGCTCGGAGTCGTGCCGGTGTCGGTGACGCCGCCGTCCGTCGGCGGGACACCCGTATCGGCCGGGCCCGTGTCGGCGGGACCGGCGTCGGGGGTGGTGCAGGTGACCGGCGCCTTCACGGAGAAGCGATACAGCGCGCCATTGAGCGAGAGCGCATAGAGCGCGCGATCGTTGCCGGTGTGGATGGCGACGATGCCGTTCGCGGTCGCGAAGTTCTTACGGCTGCCGGCGACCACGCCGTCCCGCGCGGCGTTCGGCTGCAGCGTCCAGATCTGCCCCGCGCCGTAGTCGGCGAAGAAGTACAGGCCGCGGAACGTCGTCGGCCAGTCGCACGAATCGACGATCTGGCCGCCGGTGATGGCGCTGCACTCGGGGTGCTTGCAGGCATACGTGGGGTCGACGCAGTTGCTCTTGTCGGGCGTGAAGTCCTGACACTTGGCGATCGGGTCGCCCTCGGCGCCTTCACGCCACGGCCAGCCGTGGTGCTGGCCCTTCTTGACGACGGTGATGTCTTCCCACGTGACCTCGCCGACGTCGCCGACCCAGACGTTGCCGGTCACCGGGTCGCCCCACAGCCGGAAGGCGTTGCGGAAGCCCCAGGCGTAGATGTCCTTGCGGGGAGCGCCGGTCGTGGTGGCGACGGGGACGGTGCCGCACGAGGCGCCGCACGCCACGACGGCCGTGAGCGACGACAGCGGGTTGTCGGTCGGGATCGTGCCGTCGAGGTTGACGCGCAGGACCTTGCCGTTGCCGTTGGTGAGGCAGGTGCCGAAGTAGTTGGACGCGTTGGCGGCGCCGGGCGGCTTGCCCGAGTTGCAGCCGGTGTCTCCCGTACCGATGAAGAGCTTGTCGCCGAGGACGTTGAGGGCGCCGCCGTCGTGGTTCGCCGGGCCCCGGATGTCCTTGACCAGGACCTTCTCGGTCGTCATGTCGAGCGTGTTGTCGTCCTTCAGGGCGATCGACACGACGCGGTGGCGATCGAGGTCGGTGCCGCCCGAGCCGCTCGCGAGGCTGTAGTAGAAGAAGAGGGTCTTGTTGGTCGCAAAGTTCGGGTGGACCTCGACGCCGAGGCCACCCTTCTCCGACTCGGTGTCGACCGGGAAGGTGCCCGCGTTGGCGATCGTGCCGTCCGTTCGACGCACGCGCACCTGGCCGCCCTTCTGGATGATGACGATGCGTCCATCCGGGAGGAAGCGGAAGTCGGTGGGCTGGGTCAGGCCGCTGACGTGGGTCGCCACGTCGAAGGTGTCCTTCGGCGCGCCGGTGGCGAGGGTCTGGGCCGAGGCCCACGTGGGAACGAGCAGAGCGACGAAGGAAATGCCGGCGGCGAAGGCTTTGCGCATGCGTCGAGTCTACGCTGGACCGACGGTCGAGCTAGCCGAAAACGCAGCCTGACCAGGTTCGGCCAGCCACACCGAGCTCGGCCAGCGACCGAGCCCTACGCCGCGTCAGCTCGAGCCGAGGTCGACGATCACGACGCCACGCTCACTCTCGTCGTCCAGCTCTCGCCGCACCCGCGGTGGAGGCATCGGCAGCGGCAACTCGAGGCGGGGCTGCTCCGACCGATGTCGGGCCTCCTCTTCTCGCTTGCGAATCTGCTCGATGATGAACGGAGGAAGCATGGCCCGCGAATCTCCTCGGAACCTGCCCAGGGCTCGATCGTCTTCTGAAATCGGTTCGGCGTGAGGGAGCGAAACGATCCTCACGAAGACAATAGCAATGGGGGTATGCCGGTCAAGTTGCACGAGGTACAGGAGTAGGGATGGGTCGGGTCGGGGTACTGCGCAGCCGTATCGTGCAGGGAGGGGTCGTATGGGCCCTCTCGTCGATAGCGGCTGCACCCGTGCGTGCAGCTCCCTTCGATCCGAACGGACAGAACTGGGAGAGCTGCAGCAAACTCGTCGAGATCGCGCGTGAAGAGCTCGGGCCGTCGCGCGTCGACGTGACCGACGAACTCGACTACGAGAAGCTCGGGCCGACCGACGGGATCCTGCTGATCCACCCGCAGGGTGCCTACGATCTCGACGAGCTCTCGGCGTTCATGCGCGGTGGAGGGCGTGTCGCGGTCGTCGACGACTTCGGCGACGGCGATCGCCTGCTCGATCGCTTCCGCATCCAGCGGGGGCCTTCGCCGGCGAGTCCGCTCGAGATGTTGCACGGCAACCCGCAGCTGCCCGTGGCGGTGCCCGCGTCGGGTCACCCGATCGTCGCGGACGTCGGCAAGTTGATCCTCAACCACCCGACCACCGTGCGGCACCCCGATCTCTCGTCGCTGCTGCGCATCCCGATCCAGGGCGGAGACGTGGGCCCGGACGTCGCGCTCGCGGGGCAGGTCGGCGAGGGGCGCCTGGTGGCGATGGGCGATCCTTCGGCGTTCATCGACTCGATGATCCGCTTTCCGGGCAACCGCGCGGTCGCAAAGAACCTCGTCGTCTACCTGCTCGAGGGCGCGGGCGAGCACAAACGCGAGGCGCGCCTCCACATCCTGCACGACCGCTTCAAGGAGCGCGGCAGCCTCGGCGGCGGTCTGCGCGGCTCGATCCGCGATCGGTTCCGCGGTCTGCTCGGCGCGCTCGACTCGGTGCGCCGCGGCGGCTTCGAGAAGACGGCGGCGCGCATCGTCGCCCTCGGCATCGCCCTCGCGGCGGCCATCTGGGTCACGCTGCGCGCCGGCTCGCGACAGCGCATCCCCCGCGCGCGCTACGCGGGCGCCGATCCCGACGCGGAGCGGGTGGGGTTCGGCGAGGCCGATCCGCGCGTCGAGCCGCTGTTCGGCAAGAAGCGCTGGTTCTCCCGCGAGCCGCCGCTCACCACCAAGGGCCTGCAGACCCTGCTCGAGGGGCTCGAGGCCGCGATCGTCGCCCGCGAAGACCTGGCGAGCCAGGAGCGACCGGCCGCGCTGACCACGCTCGCCAAGGAGGCCAAGCTCGAGGACCGCGAGGTCAAGCGGGCGGTGGCCGCCTACGAGCGCCTGCGGCGCGCCTCCGCCGGCATGGCCACCGACTCCTGGAAGGCCTCGGCCGCCGAGGTCCGCCTCTTGGGTCGCGTGCTCGCGCCGGTTGCTGGTAGCCTCCGGGCCTCCCGATGAGCGCCCCGCCCTCGCCCGCCACGCAGCCCGAAGTCGACGCCGCCCGTGCCCCCCTCGACGCGCTGCGCGCCTCGGTGGCCGCGGTCTACCTCGGTCCCGCGCGCACGATCGACCTGCTGCTCGTGGCGCTGCTCGGGCGGGGACACGCGCTGCTCGAGGGTGTCCCCGGCGTCGCCAAGACCACGCTCGTGAAGGCGTTCGCGACCGCGCTCGGCTGCACCGTGCGGCGCGTGCAGTTCACCCCGGACCTGCTCCCGAGCGACATCACCGGCACCTACGTGCTCTCCCCCAAAGAGGGCACGTTCCAGATGCGCGCGGGCCCCATCTTCGCGAACGTCGTCCTCGCCGACGAGATCAACCGCGCGCCCGCCAAGACCCAGTCCGCGCTGCTCGAGGCCATGCAGGAGCGGCAGGTGACCATCGAGGGCGATCGCTTCGAGCTGCCCTCGCCGTTCATCGTGCTCGCCACGCAGAACCCCATCGACCTCGAGGGCACCTACCCGCTGCCCGAGGCGCAGATCGACCGCTTCCTCGTGCACGTGGCCATGGGATACCCCGCGCCCAAGGAGGAGGTCGACATGCTGCGCCACCACGGCGCGGGAGCGCCCCCGGTCGCGGCCCAGCTCGATCCGGCGCGCGTGGCGCAGCTGCAAGAGCTCACCGTGCGCATCCACGTCGAGGACGACGTGCTCGACTACGTGGTCGCGCTCACCACGTTCACCCGCAAGCACCCCCGCGTGGTGCTCGGGGCCTCGCCGCGCGCCTCGCTCGCGCTCCTGACCGCCTCGCGTGGCCTCGCGCTGCTCAAGGGCCGCACGTTCGTCACGCCCGACGACGTGCGCGAGATCGCGACCGCGGCCCTCTCGCACCGCCTCGTGCTCGTGCCCGAGCTCGAGGGCGACCCGAAGGCCCGCGCCCAGATCATCGAGGACGCCGTGCAGCGCGTCCCCTACCGCCGCGGCTGATGCACACCAACCCGCGTCGCGCGACGATCGCCACCGCCATCACGGGCGTGGCCCTCGCCGTCGTCGCCATCGCCTCGGGGAGCCCCGAGGCGGCGCTCGCGAGCGGCGCGCTGCTGGCCGCCGTGGCGTGGGGCCGAGCGTCCACGCGCGGTGACGTCGCCCGGGCCCGCCGCGCGGGATTCGAGATGGTGTGGCGGGAGCAGAGCCGCCGCGCGCGCATCGGGGTGGGTGGCACCCGCACGTTCGTGGCCGAGCTGCGCAACCGCAGCGACCGCATCGTCCACGTCGACGCGCTGCGCGCGGTGGCGAGCGAGGGGCTCCGCGCCGAGGTGCGGCCCACCGAGCTCGACGTGCTGCCGGGGGGCTTCGCGCGCATCGAGGTCGAGGTCACCGGACGGCGGGTCGGGCGCCACGGTCTGCACGGCCTCGCGCTCGGAGCCAGCGGCGTCGGCGCGGCCTTCGAGGTGCCGCTCACGTTCGCCAACGTGCTCGGCATCGAGGTCGTCCCGCGCGCGATCGCGAGCGGGATCATGCCGCCGCGCGGCGGCCGCATGCGCGCCGATCCCGCCGTCGGCCGGCCCAAGAACCGGCGCGGCGAGGGCACCGAGATCCGCGAGATCCGCGACATCGCTCCTGGCGACTCGTTCCGCAAGATCGCGTGGAAGGCCTCGAGCCGCCGCGGTCGACTGATGGTGCGCGAGCTCGACGTCGAGGAGCGCGACGTGGTGTGGGTGATCGTCGACGTCTCGGCCGAGGCCTTCGTCGGCCCGGTCGGTGAGTCGCCGGGCGATCGCGCGATCGACGTGGCCTCGGGCTTCGTCGTCGAGCGCGCGCGCCACGGCGCGGCCGTCGGCGTCGCGCTGGTCACCGACCACGTGGTCGCGTTCAGCGAGCCGGCGCGCGGGGGCGAGGGGCTCGATCGGCTCGCGGCGATCTGGCTCGACGCGGTCGACACGCTGGGCGCCGATCGCTGCGGCATGCCCATCGACGATCTCCTGCGCCTCTGCATCGAGCACGCGCGGCCGCTCGACTCGGCGGGCCTCGCCGACCTGCCGCGTGGGGACATCGATCGCCTGCTCGCGCGGCTCGAGACCCTGCGCGCGCGGGCGCCGTTCCAGCAGCCGGCCCCCCGCGCCTCGCAGACCAACGAGGTGCGCGACCGCACGGTGCGCCACTACGCGGCGAGCTTCGGGCTCGACGTCCCCGGTCGTGACAGCGGCAACCTCGCGCCGATGGGGGTCGCCGACGCGCTCCACCGCATCCACCGGGTGCGCCCGCGACCGACCGACGTCGTGGTGGTCGCGCCCACGCCCACGAGCGTGCCCGCCGAGCTCCGCGACGCCGTCGCGCTCGTCCGACGCCGCGGGGTCCGCGTGCGCTGGGCGGCGGTCGACGCGCGCATCGGGCTCGAGCCCACGGCCCATGGCACGGCGGTGCACGACGCCCTCGAGATCGAGCTCCGCGAGGCGCGCAAGCGCTCGAACGCCAACCTCGCGCGCGAGACGGGGGCGCGGGTGCTCGAGCCCTACACGCTCGGCCCGCGCGCCCCACATCGCTACGAGGACGTGGCCGAGCCCGTGGGCGAACCGACGCCATGAGCTTCACCGATCCGCGGACGGTGCTGGCTCGCCACGGCCTCCGTCCCAAGCGCTCGTTCGGCCAGAACTTCCTGGTCGCGGAGCCCATCGTCGCGCGCATCGCCGCGCTGTGTGTCCCCGAGCTGTGCGCCCCCGGGCTGGGCACCCACGTGGTCGAGATCGGCGCCGGCCTCGGCACCCTCACGCAGGCGCTCCTCGACCGCGGCGCCCGGGTGACCGCCATCGAGCGCGACCGCGACATGCTGCCCGTGCTGCGCAAGGAGCTCTCGGCGGAGCTCGAGGAGGGGCGCCTCACGCTGGTCGAGGCGGACGCCGCGCAGGTCGACTACGCCGCCCTGTTCCGGGACGGCGGCGTGCTCGCCGGCAACCTGCCCTACCAGATCACCGGACGGCTCATCGAGCTCGCGACCGACCTGCCGGGCCTCTCGCGCGCCGTGTTCATGGTCCAGCGCGAGGTCGCCGACCGGCTCGCCTCGGTGGTCGACGGCGAGGCGTGGGGGCAGCTCTCGGTGTTCGTGCAGGCGGCGTTCTCGGTCGAGCGCGCGTTCGTGGTGTCGGCGGGGTGCTTCCACCCGGCCCCGCAGGTCGAGAGCGCGGTCGTGGTGCTGACCCCCCTCGCGCAGCGGCGGGCGCTCGAGACGAGCGCGTTCCGGGCGGTGGTGCACGCGGCGTTCGGGTCCCGGCGCAAGACGCTGCGCAACGCCCTCGGTCGCGTCGCGCCCGCCGAGGTGTTCGCGGCCACCGGCATCGATCTGGGTCGGCGCGGGGAGACCCTGAGCATCGAGGAGTTCGCGGCGCTCGCCGCGGTGGTACCCGGCCGCAAGTCCTGACCGAGGTGGCGCGATCGACGATCGTGCGGCACACTCCGCCGCCTCTCGGAGCTGCCATCATGGACGACCTGACCATCCGCGACGATCTCGTCGTACCGGCGACGCTGCTCGCCTGGACCGCCGTGCGCGCTTCGGGTCCTGGCGGTCAGAACGTGAACAAGGTCGCGAGCAAGGTCGACCTGCGCTTCGACTTCGAGAAGTGGGCAGGGCTCGACGAGGGCGCGCGCGCCCGCCTGCGCGCGCTCGACGGCGTGCGGCTCGACGCCGAGGGCCGCATCGTGATCGTCAGCCAGGAGTACCGCGACCAGGTGCGCAACCTGGCCGCCGCGCGCGACCGTATCGCCTCGCTGGTGCGCACGGCGCTCGTGCGCCCGAAGAAGCGCATCGCGCGCAAGCCGAGCAAGGCGAGCAAGGCGCGGCGCGTGGAGGCCAAGCGGCGCAACTCCGAGAAGAAGGCCGCCCGTCGCCTCGACTGAGTGGCCTGACTCACGAACGCAGGACGGTCACCTTCACGCCGAGGGCGCGCGCCTCGCGCACCACGGTGGGCGCGCCCTCTCCGACCGACAGCGGGGCGATGACCTCGTCCGCACCGGCCAGCATGCGGAGCGCGTCCTCGTGGCGAACGGCGCCGGTCGTGAGGAGCGGGATGCGACGCTGCCCGGCCTCGGCGACGAGCGCCGCGCGGGACGGCCCGTCTCCGACGAGCACGAGGGTGCCGCCGAGAGCCGCGGTGCGGTCGATGGCGCGCTCGATGCGCTTGGCGGCGATCAGGCGCCCGGCCACGACGCGGATGGGTCGGCCCGCGGTGAACGTGAACGGGCGCTGCCGCGCGCGCTCGATGGCGTCGTCGTCGAGCGGCATCGGCTCGACGATCGGGTCGAGGGTCCCGAGCGCGCGCAGGCGAGCGGCGAGGCCTTCCGAGACGGCGCGCAGCGTGACGTTGGCGCGTCGCGGGACGAGGCGGCCTCCGAACGGTAGCGCCTCGAGCAGGCGCACGTCGGCGCCGTGGGCGACGATCTCGACGGGGCCGTCGAAGGCGCGCGCCGCGACGAGCCCGCCGGGGACGATCCAGTGCGCCACCACGCGATCGGGCGTGTGCTCCAGCACGAGCCGGCGGATGGCCCGATACCAGGGGAGCAAGCCGTAGATCCGCAGGGGATGGGCCCGCGCGCGCAACGCGGCCCCCGGCGTGCCGAACAGCTCGGCGCAGGGGACGTCGACCACGGTGATCCCCGGTGCCCTGGTGGCCTCGGAGGCGCCACGCGGGGCGGCCACGATGATCCGCTCGCCCCGCGCAGCCCGCGCGCGCGCGTCGGCGCGGACGAAGGTGCCCGCGATGGGATCGTCGGCCCGAGGCCACGACGACGTGACGACGAGGGTCACCATCGGCCGCCCGCTCCGCTCACTTCCGCTCACTTGATGGGCAGGAGCGGGAGCAGATCGCGCCACATGTCGCGGACGTTCTGGTAGCGCTGGTCCTTGTTGATCGCGAGCGCCTTCTGCACCCACGCATCGACCTCGACGGGGAGCTCCTTGCGGATCGCGTGCAGGCTCGGCCGCGCGGCGGTGAGGCTCGCCTGCATGAGCTCGATGAGGCTGCCCGAGAAGGGCGGTTGCCCGGCGATCACGCGGAACATGAGCGCGCCGAGCGAGTAGACGTCGATGCGGTGATCGAGCTTGGTCGGGTCGCCCTTCCAGACCTCGGGCGCGATGTAGGTGGGGGAGCCAGCGACCATGCCGGAGCGGGTGAGCGGGCTCGCGCTCATCACCTTGGCGAGGCCGAAGTCGAGCAAGCGGACCTTGGTGCGACCGTCGACGTTCTCGACGTAGATGTTGCCGGGCTTGAGGTCGCGGTGCGCGATGCCCTGCTCGTGCGCAGCGGCGAGCGTGGTGACGATGGGCTCGAAGATGGAGGGCACGTCGGCGAGCGGGAAGAACTGGCCCTGGTCTTCCCACATGCCGAGGTAGTGGGCGAGATCGTGGCCCGACAGGAGCTCCATCACGATGAAGAGGGCGCCGGTCTTGTCGGAGCGCAGGGCGAAGATCTCGATCGCCGCCGTGCCGTGCAGCTTGGCGGCGACCTGGGCCTCGCGCAGCATGCGCACGTTGAACTCGGGGTCGGTCGCGAACTCCGGGTGGAGGAACTTGATCGCGACGTCGCGCTGGCCCTGCTCGTCGCGGGCCCGGTAGACGACGCCGTGGCCGCCGCGCCCGACCACCTCGCCGAGGTGATAGCGGCCATCGAGCAGCTCACCCGGCAGGTGGCTTGGCGGGGGCACGGAGTTCATGGCGTTGCTCGATTCCTACCGGAAGCCGTGTCCCTTGGGTATCGGGTCGTCCGGGGAGGCGGAAAATGCCTCGGCGCCGCGCCGTGCTTTCGTCCGCGCACGAATTGGCTATCCTGTGCCCTCCTGCCTCCCGACGGGCGGCGGGGTTCGTCTTTTCCCTCCGATTTCTTCTTTCATCGTCCAAGGAGCGTGGCTTGAGCGTCGAGACCTCGGGATTTGTCGGGCGCGTGCTCGGCGATCGCTGGGTGGTCGGCGAAGTCCTCGGCTCCGGGACCTTCGGCGTCGTGCACGCCGGGGTCGAGCGCGGCACCGGACAGAGCGTCGCGGTGAAGCTGTTGCACCCGCAGTTCCTCCACCACGGCGAGACCATCGCGCGGTTCTGGAACGAGGCCGAGGCGCTGCGGCGACTCGACCACCCGAACGTCCTCACGCTCCTCGACGTCGGCACCGCGGACGACGGCGTCCCCTACCTCGTGACCGAGCTGCTCGTCGGCGAGACGCTGCGCGACCTGCTCGAGCGCGAGGGCGCCTTGCCGATCGACCGCGCGCTGCGCCTGCTCGGTCCCGCGGCGCACGCGCTCCATCACGCGCACCAGGCCGGCATCGTCCACCGGGACCTCAAGCCCGAGAACATCTTCCGCGTCCGCAAGGACGGCATGGGCACCACGAAGATCCTCGATTTCGGGCTCGCGAAGCTGCTCGACACCCAGCAAGGGCGCAAGCTCTCGCAGACCGGGATCATGCTCGGCACGATGGCGTATTCGCCGCCCGAGCAGATGCAGGGCGTGGCCGACATCGACCACCGCGCCGACCAGTTCGGCTTCGCCGCGGTGATGTTCGAGGCGCTGACCGGCAAGAAGCCGTTCCCGTTCGCGCAGCCTTTCCAGCTGTTCCAGGCGGTGCTCTCGGGCGAACGCACCAAGCCTTCTTCGGTGCGACCCGACCTGCCCGCGGCTGCCGACGACGTGCTCGTGCGGGGGCTCGCGTCCGATCGCACCCAGCGTTACGACAGCATCGAGGCGTTCTACCTCGCGCTCTCCGCGGCGTTGACCGGCGCACCGCTGCCGAACGCCCTGCCGCGGCCCGCGGAGCCCGAGCGCAAGGTGTCGGCCCGCTTCCGCGCCGTGAACGACGAGCCGACGCGCGCGGAGCCACAGGATTTGAAGGCGACCGTCGAATCGGCGTTGCCCGCCGCGCCGCGCCCGACGCTGGTCGAAGGCAACGTGGACCTGGCCTCGGGGGACATCGGCACCACGCTCGTGACCGCCAAGCGCCCTCCGCCGAGCGAGCTGCGCGCCCCACAGTCGTCGCGCCCACCGCCGAACGTGACCCTGGCCGGGCCCGAGGTCCGCGTGCCGGCCGCCAACTTCGTCGCCGGCAGCCCTCCGAGTCGCTCGATGGAGCCCGAGAAGCCGGCGTCCGCGCCGCTCGCGCCCGTCGCCGCGGCCGAACCTGCGACCCGCGTCCCGACGTGGGTGTGGCTCGTGATCATCGGCCTCGCGCTGGCCGTCATCGCGCTCGTGCTGCTGCGCGGGCGCTAGTCTTGCCCGAAGAAGTCGGCGAGGGTGCTCGCGAGGGTCGCGGGCGCGGTCCAGTGGATCATGTGGCCCGCGCCGTCGATCTCGACCGAACGGGCGCCGGGGATCACCGCGATGCGCTCCGCTTCGTCGTCGGGGTGGAAGCCGGTCGGGCCGCCGCCGATGCACAAGGTCCTCGCCGTGATGCGCCGCGCGAACGTTCGCCAGCGCTCCACCTGGAACTCGAGCGGGCTCCGGGTGCGGTGCAGGGGATCGAACGCCCACACGTAGCGCCCGTCGTCGCCGAGGCGGGTGAGCTGCGCCGTGCGGCGCGCCACCGTCGAAACGGGCAGGTTCGGGTGGCTGATGCGCAGGCGGGAGACCGCCTCCTCCATCGAGAGCGACTTCTCCGGCCGCCCGCGCTGCTTGCGGACGCCTTCGATCCACGCCGCCATGCGCTCGACGGCGAAGTCGCCGGGCACGGAGGGCGGTCCGACGCCCTCGATCAGGGCGAGGGCCGCGATCCGATCGGGGAAGGTGCCGGCGACGAGCGTGGCGACGGTGCCGCCCATCGAGTGGCCGACGAGCCGCACGGGCGCACCGGGCGAGATCACGTCGAGGATCTCGGCGACGTCGAACACGTAGTCGGGGAAGTAGTAGTAGCCGCCGGGAGGTACGCGATCGCTGTCACCGAACCCGCGCAGATCGGGCGCGACGACGCGGAAGCCGCGCTGCACGAGGGTTCCGGCCACGTCGTCGAAGCTCTCCGCGGCGTCCTGGAATCCGTGCAGCAGCACGACGAGCGGCGCGCCCTCGCTGCCCCACTCCACGACCGAGAGGCCGAGCCCGTGACCCTGCATGCGCCGCCGGATCATCGCGTGTCCTTGCCCTTGGCGAGCCGCTGGGCGCGGCGCTCCTCGCCGGCGCGCTGGGCCGCGCGCGCCGCGTCGGTCTCGAGCAGGAGTGGCCGGACCGGCACCGGCTTGCGATCGACGGCGTCGATGGCGACGAAGGTGAGCAGCGCCCGCACGCACGGCCAGGTCTTGCCGCTCGTGGACTCCTCGCCCGACACCACGACCTCGACCTCCATGCTCGTGCGGAAGGTGGCGGTGACGCGGCCCTCGAGGCGGGCGACCTCACCGACCCGCACCGGGTGCTGGAACACGAGGTCGTCGACGAACGCGGTGACGACGCGTTGCTCGGCGTGGCGCTGCGCGCAGACGGCGCCGCAGAGGTCGACCCAGGACATGATGGTCCCACCGAACACCGTGCCGAGGGCGTTGGCGTGGCTCGGGAGCACGAGCTCCGTCATGTGGCAGACCGAGGCCTCCGCGGGTTTCGGATTCATGGGGCTCCTGTGCCGCGATCGGCGGCGCGCAGGAAGGCCTCCCGGAGCGCGCGGATCTCGGCCGAGACGTCGCCCCGACGGACCACGCGGACGAGGTCGAACGGCGTGGGCTCGAGCTCGGCGGTGAACGTGGTGAGGACGCCACCGCGGGAGACGAGCACCTCGACCGTCGTACCCGGCGCGTGGTCGGCGAGCACGGCCTCGATGCGACCCTCCACCCGCACGCCGTCGATGGCGACGAGCTCGTCGCCCGGGTCGAGCCCGGCGGCGTGTCCCGCGCGCCCGCGCAGGACCGACGTGACGACCGTGCGCCCGTGGTCCTGCCGGGTACGCACGCCGAGCGAGCCACGAGAGCGCTTGCGCTGACGCACCACCTCGAGACCGATCGAGCCGAGCACGTCGTCGATCGGGAGCTCCTCGGTCCCGTGGAGCCAGGGGTCGAGGACGTCACGCAGCGGCACTCCGGCGACCTCCTCGAGCGTCTCCTCGAGCTCGGCGTCCGAGACCGGCCGCGCGGGGCGCCCGAAGCGCACGTGGAGGGCCGAGAGGAAGTCGTCCAGCGACCGGCCACCCGCGGTGCGCACGCGGATCGTCACGTCGAGCAGCAGGCACACGAGCTCGCCCTTGAGGTAGTAGCTGACGGCGGTGCTCGCCGTGCTCTCGTCCGGGCGATACGCCTTGATCCAGGCGTCGAACGAGGCCTCGGCGAGCGACTGGCGCCGCCGGCCCGGGGTGTCCTCGAGGCGCCCGATCTGGTGGCCGAGGTGGTCGAGCCACTCGTCGTCGGTGCACACGGCCGCGAGGCGCAGGAAGCGGAAGTCGAAGTAGCTCGTGCCACCCTCGAACCACCAGAGCGCGCGCGTGTACTGCTCGCGCTCGTAGTCGTAGGGGGTGAGCGCCGCGGGCCGGATGCGCTTGACGTTCCAGGCGTGGAGCACCTCGTGCGCGATCAGCGAGAGCGTGTCGAGGACCGCGGCCCGATCGTCGTACGCGGCCGCGGTGAGCGTGAGGACGGCGGCGTTTCGGTGCTCGAGGCCGCCGCGGCTCGGCGCGGAGTCGAGGAGCACGAGGACGTAGCGCGACCAGGGGACGCCCCCGAGCAAGGCGGCCTCGGCCTCGACGATCGCGCGCACGTCGCGCTCGAGCTCCGCGCGCGGGGCCTTCGGGGCGCGACCGTGGGTGACGATGACGAACGGACGGCCCGCGATCTCGAGGGTCCGCGCGGGCGTGGCGCAGGCGTGGATGGGCGCGTCCACGAGCGTGTCGTAGTCGGGCGCGAAGAATTCCCCGTCGCGCTGCTCGAGCGGCGTGATGACCTCGAAGCCGGGCACGGCCACCGATACGCGCGCGCCAGCGTCGGGTGCGTGGGCAGCGAACAGGAAGGTCGCCGCGCCGGTCACCAGCAGGTGGTACGCGTCGACGTGGTTGGTGCGGACGGTCAGGTCGTTCGCGTACAGCGTGTAGGCGACGGTGACCTCGGCGGCGCCGCCGTGCCACACGTGCCAGGCGTTCTTGCGGACCTTCTCGACCCGACACGCGCCGGTGGGGGTCGAAGCGGCGAGCGATTCGACGTGGCGCGCGTACTCGCGCACGAGGTAGCTCCCGGGCGTCCACACGGGCAGGACGAGCTCGAGCGGGTCAGGAAGGCTCTCCGCCTCGAACGTGCTGCGCACCGACAGGAGGTGCCCGCGCGGGTCGGGTACGGCGAGCGCGTGGAGGACCCGAGGCGGCTCGGACAAGGGGGTCGCGGCAGGCTACCACCGAGGGAGCGCCCCGTCGCGCAAGTGCTCGGATTCGTTCCACTTCGTGACGCGCACATCCCGACGCGAGTCGGGTAGACTCGGCCCGCCATGGGTGACACGAACCTCGCTCGCGCACGCGAGAGGATTGGGTACGTCCTCAAGGACCGATGGAAGCTCGAGGAGGTCATCGGCGTGGGGGGCATGGCCGCCGTGTACGCGGCGCGCCACCGCAACGGCGCCCGCGCGGCCATCAAGCTGCTCCACGGCCCCCTCAGTGAAGACGTGGTGGTGCGAGAGCGGTTCCTCCGCGAGGCCTACCTCGCGAACTCGCTCGAGCACCCCGGCACCGTTCACGTCCTCGACGACGACGCCGACCCGAACTACGGGCCGTTCCTCGTGATGGAGCTGCTCGAGGGCAGCTCGGTGCTCGATCTCCTCGACCGCGGCGTGGTCTTCGACATCGGCGGCGCGCTCGACATCGCCGACCAGACGCTCGACGTGCTCGCGACCGCGCACGACAAGGGCATCGTCCATCGCGATCTCAAGCCCGCGAACATCTTCGTGTGCCGCGACGGCGTGGTGAAGGTGCTCGATTTCGGCATCGCGCGCGTGCTCGAGTCGGGGGCGGCGCGCCTCACCCGCACCGGCGTGCCCCTCGGGACGCCGGCCTACATGGCGCCGGAGCAGGCGCGTGGGCTCGGGCGGGAGGCCGACGGACGCGCCGACGTCTACGCGCTCGGCGCGACGTTGTTCCGCATCCTCTCCGGTCGCCACGTCCACGTCGGGCGGGGGGCCGAGCAGATCGCCAAGGTCGCGACGATGCGGGCGCCAGGGCTGCGCGAGGCAGCGCCGCAGCTGCCGCCCATGCTCTGTGCGGTGATCGATCGGTCGCTCGAGTTCGAGCTCGAGCGTCGCTACGGCAGCGCGCGCGAGATGCAGACCGACGTGCGTGCCCTCCAGGTCGGTGACACTCCACCCCTCGCCTCGATGCCGCTGCCGCCGGCCGGCGCAGTGCCCGCGTTGCCCCCGCTCGCGCCGCGGCCCCGCAAGAACACGGGCGCCGGGTCGCGCCCCGGCACGGAGCTGAAGCCCACATCCGCTGGACCGACCCCGGCCAATGAGCCGCGAGACGCCGTCGCTGCCCTCGCCGAGTCGCTGCGGCAGCGTGCGCGCGACGAAGCGCGGCGCCCCGACGCATTCCGGATGGAGCCGGTCGAGGCCGACGACGAGGACGAGGAGGACATGCCGACGCTGGTCGCGGCGCCGAGCGAGATGCCGGTGGGCATGCGCCCCGAGGCCTACCGGCCTGTGCCGCCGAAGCCCAAGATCGCGCCCCGCAAGGCGTCTCCGCCGCTGCCACGTCGTGCCCCCTCGCCGACCCCGCAGGCCGGCATCCCGATCACGGGCTACGAGGCCACGCCGGCCGACCTGCGCGCGTCGACCACGCGGGGCCTCGCCGCGGCGCAGGCGTTCGCGCTGGTGCCCAACGTTCCGGTGCCGAGGGCGGTGACGCTGCCCGAGATGGAGGCCGCTCCCCCGCCCCCGCCCCCGCTGCCGCTGCCGGCCGACGACGCGGCGCCGACCATCGCCGGTTATGTCTCGACGAGCCGTCCGCTCGAGTCGATGGCACCGGTGCCCAGCACGCCGCTCGGACCGCCGCGGTACGTCCCGCCGACCGCGGTCAACGTGGCGGCATGGAACGTCGGTCCGACGGTGGCACAACCTGCGGCCCCCGTGCCCGTGTCCATCCCACAGTCCCTGCCGCTCGTGCCCTCGGCGCCCGCGCAGTCGACCAAGCGCGGAGGAATCTTCGTCGTGATGTTGCTGGTGGTGCTGGCCGCGATCGCGGTGGGGCTGCTGGTGGCGCGTTTCCTCTAGTCTCTCCGAACCAAGCGAGAATCCCGGCGATGCGACGCTCCTTCCACTACGGCCTGCTCCTCGCGCTCTTCGGCTGCGATGCGAAGGAGGCGCCGAAGCCGACGCCGGCCGCCTCGGTCGCGCCGAGCACCACGCCCTCGCCCCCCGCCGTCTCGACGAGCGCGCCCTCGTTGGCGCCCTCGCCGGCGCCCTCCACGAGCGTGACACCCCTGCAGCTCTGCGACCGCTACGTCGCGCTCTCCGACCCGGACAAGAAGCTCGACGAGAAGGCGCAGATCGCCAAGCACAAGCGCTGCGTCTCGCGCGCCGAGGGCCTGAAGACCGCCTCCGCTTCGGCTTATGTCTGCCTCGTGAACTGCACGCTCGCGGCGAAGGACTACGCGACCGCGCGCAAGTGCCGCAGCGGCTGCACGCGACTCGGCGGCGACAAGGGCGGGATCGAGGGCGGCAAGCTCGGTGGCCCCCCGGGTGGAGCGAGCGGCGGCGCGCCCGACGCCGCAGCGGACGACGACGACTGAGCTCTGCTGGCTGTTGCGGCCGCCCGTGGAGGCGGCCGCCGTTCACTTGATGGTGGAGCCCGTCACGATCGGGTCGCCCTTCGCGAGCACGAAGATGCCCGGGAAGCCCTTGGTCTCGAAGCCCGCGCTCGGGTTGTCCTGCAGCACCGAGTCCTTGATGACGAGCGTGCCCGAGCGGTCGTTGCTGACGAAGAAGATCGCCCCGCCGCCCTCGTTGGCCTTGTTGTGCTCCACCCGCGCGCCGCACAGCGTGAGGGTGAACGTGTTGCCGTCGTTGTAGATGGCGCCGCCGCTGCCACCTCCCGGGGTGCCCGACTTGGCCGGGTTCGCGCCCTTGCCGATCGCGCGGTTGTACGAGAGCAGGCTGTTGATGACGGCGTACGAGACGCCGATGCTGCTCAGTCCGCCGCCGTTGCTGCCGACGTTGCCGAGTCCTTCCTTGCCGCCGAACGTGCTGTTCACCACGTAGACCGGCTGGCCGTCGAACTGGCTCAACACGCGCACCGCGGCGCCCCCGACGTCCGGGCCCACGTCGGCGCAGGTGTTGCCGAAGAAGCGCGAGTTGACGATCTTGAAGCGCCCCCCGCGCACGAAGATCGCGCCGCCGGCCGCCTCGGTCGTGGCGCCCTTCGCGTTGCCGTCGACGAAGGTGAGGTTCTGCACCGTCAGCTGCGGGTGGTCCTGGTTCTGGCAGTGGGAGGTGGTCCACTTCTGCTTCTCGTCGCAGGTGTTCTGGTAGAGGATGCGGGTCTTGCCGCCGCCGCTGAGGGTGACCTTGCCGCCGCCGTCGATGACGATCTTGGGGCCGGTGTCGTTGAAGATCCGCGCGGGCTCGGTGAGCGTGATGGTGACGGGATCGGGCCCGCAGTCGAACTTGATGACGCCGCCCTTGGCCACGGCGGCGACGAACGCAGCGCCGGTGCAGCTCTCCTTGGTGCCGGTGCCGACGACGGTGCGCGGCGTGGTCGTGTCCTCGGCCTTGGCCTCGGCAGGGACGTCGCACTTGCCGGCGGGGTTCCCGGCGGGCGGGCCCGCGTCGGGATCGGTCGGCGTCACGTCGGCCGCGCTGCCCGTGTCGGTCGCCCCGTCGGCGGTGGTGCCCCCGTGGTCGGTCGTCGTGACCTCACCGTCGGAGGAGCCACAGGCCACGAGCAACAGCGCGAAGAGGGAACGAGTCTGGCGGAGCATCCGAGAAGGATACGCCAGCCACGCCGCGGTTCACGGGTGTCGCGCGAGGATCGACGCCATCACCTGCGTCGTGCGTATTGCGGTGTCGCCCGTGCTCGCACACGCACCTTCCCCGTGCAGCTGCGCGACGATGTTCGTGATCAAGGGCTTCTGGATGTGCGCCGGGTGGGCGATGGCGAGGGTGCGGGTGCCGCCTTCGGTGGTCACGCGCACGGGGACGTCGTCGAAGGTGGCGAAGTCGATCTGTCCGCGCGCGCCGATGAGCGACACCTCGTCCCAGCGGCCGTGGGCGGCGAAGCTCCACGCACCCGCGCCCAGCGTCGCGCCGCAGCGGAACGTGGCGACGACGGCGTCTTCGGCGGCGTAGAGGCCCGCCTGGTTGTCCGCTCGGCCCTGCACGTGCTCGAGCGGGCCGAGCAGGAAATCCAGGAGATCGAGCGTGTGGCAGGCGAGATCGACGAAGTGCCCACCGCCGGCGATCTCGGGGCGGACGCGCCAGGACACGGTCTCGGGCGAGCGCTCCTCGGGGCGCACGGTGCGACCGAGGCTCACGCGGGCGAGCCGCACCGGGCCGATCTCGGGCAGCGCGTCGCGCACGGCGAGGAAGCGGGGGAGGGCGCGCCGGTAGTAGGCGACGAACAGCGGGACGTCGGCTGCGGCGAAGGCGGCGCGCATGGCCTCGGCCTCGGCGACCGTCGTCGCCATGGGCTTCTCGACGTAGCAAGGCTTCTTGGCGCGCGCGACGCGGAGGGCGAGATCGGCGTGGCTGCTCGGCGGGGTGGCCACGTAGACCGCGTCGACCTCGGGGTCGGCGAGCAGGGCGTCGGCGTCGTCGTAGGCGCGCGCGACGCCGTGGCGGGCCGCGAAGTCGCGCGCCTTGTCGCCGTCGCGGCGCATGACCGCGACCAGGGCGGATCGAGGCACGCGCTGGAACGCGGGGCCGGACTTGCGCTCGCAGACGTCACCACACCCGAGGATTCCCCAGCGGATCACCCAGCTGGCCTAGCACCTGCTGGCTGGAGCGGTCAGAAGCTGCCGCCCACCGCGGCACGAGGTCGATCTCGGCGGCGTGCGTGTCGTGGTGCAGCGTGATGGAGCGGGCGAGCTCGCGCGCGCGGCGGGTGTCGGCGTCGAAGGTGTTCACCTCGCAGCGCGAGGAGGAAGTCTGCGCGCGAGCTTCATGGGACAAAACTACAACGCGACGCCGACCCTCGCGGGAAGACGTCGCGTCAGAGCACCGAAGAAGCGCTAACCGGCGGCCTGGACGACGGCCTTGAAGGCGTCGGGGTGCACGGCGGCGAGGTCGGCGAGGATCTTGCGATCGAGGCCGATGTTCTTGTTCTTGAGCGCGTGCACGAGCTTGCTGTAGCTGCCACCGAGCGAGCGGACGGCCGCGTTGATGCGGGCGATCCACAGGCGGCGGAAGTCACGCTTGCGCTTGCGGCGGTGGATGAACTGGTACTGCCACGCGTTGCGGACGGCCTCGACGGCGTCGCCGAAGATGCGGCCGCGCGCCGAGTAGAAACCCTTCGCGTGACGGAAGATGCGGTTGCGGCGACGACGCGCCTTGAACCCTCGTTTGACCCTGGGCATCGTTCAGCTCCTGTTCAACCGTAGGGGAGCAGCAGTTTGATCTGCTTCTCGAGGCTCTTGTGAACCATGTCGTTGTTGCGGAGACGGCGGATACGCTTCCGCGACTTCTCCTGCATCATGTGGTTGCCGCCCGCCTTGGAGCGGCGGACACGCCCCGATCCGCTCAGCTTGAAGCGCTTGGCGGCGGCGCGGTTGGTCTTCATCTTGGGCATCGTCGGACCTTTCGAAGTCGCTCGGCCGGGTCCGTTTCCAGGACACCCCTCGCGGGGCGTTTCGGGACGGTTGGGAACCCGGGCTCGAAGCGGGGCGCAGACTCTAGTCAGCGGCGGCCGCCGGTCAAGCCGCCTGTGCGAACGCCGGGAAAAGTGCCATGTTCCGGGCTCCGTGCACGGCCACCTGCCCCTCCACGACCCGAAGAAGGGCCGCCGCGCCCCCCGTCGCCCCGCCGACTGGCGCTGGCAGTCGCGCAACGCGGTGACCGACCTCGCGGCCCTCGAGCGCGCGCTCGTGCTCACCGACGCCGAGCGCGAGGGCGTGCGGCGCGCGGCCGAGGCGGGCCTGCCGCTCGGCATCACCCCTTACTACCTGTCGCTCTGCGACAAGCACGACCCAGCGTGCCCCGTCCGGAGGCAGTGCGTGCCGACGGCGGCCGAAGGCGTCGAGGTGCCCGGCGACCTGCGCGACCCGCTCGGCGAGGAGGCGCACGAGGTCGCGCCGCACCTCGTGCAGCGATACCCCGACCGCGTCCTGCTCCCCGCGACCGATCGCTGCGGGGTCTACTGCCGGTTCTGCACGCGCTCGCGCATCGTGGGCGACGGCGGAGGGCCCGTGCCGCTCGCGCGTCTCGAGCCCGCGCTCGCGTGGCTCCGCGCCCACCCCGAGGTGCGCGACGTGATCGTCAGCGGCGGCGACCCGCTGTTGCTCGCGACCGAGCGGCTGGTCGCGCTGCTCTCCGCGGTGCGCGCGGTGCCGAGCGTCGAGACCATCCGCCTCGCCACCCGGTGCCCCGTGACGCTGCCGCAGCGGGTCACGAGCGAGCTGGTGCGCGCCCTCCGGCCCTTGCATCCGATCTGGGTGATGACCCACTTCAACCACGACAAGGAGCTCACCGAGGCGTCCTCGCGCGCGCTCGCGCGGTTCGTCGACGCGGGCTTCCCGGTGATGAACCAGACCGTGCTGCTGCGCGGCGTGAACGACGACGCGGCCACCCTCGAGCGGCTCTGCCGGGGGCTCGTGAAGCGGCGGGTGCGTCCGTACTACCTGCTGCAGGCGGACCCGGTCCGCGGCACCGGGCACCTGCGCACGTCGATCGCGACCGGGGTCGCGCTGATGGCCCAGCTGCAGGGCCGGCTCACCGGCATCGCGCTCCCCCGCTACATCGTCGACACCCCGGGCGGGCGAGGAAAAGTGCCGGTGCTCCCCGAGACGGTGGTCGCGCGTGGCGACGGCGTGACGACGCTGCGGACCTTCCGCGGCGAGCTCGTGGACTACGTCGACCCGCCGGGGTGAAGCGCGCTATCTTGCGCCGATGCGCTTGCTCCTCAGTGCCGTGGTCCTCGTCGCCATCGAAGGGGTCGCGCTCGCCGACGCCGACGTGGCCCCGCCCACGCCCGCCAACAAGGTCACCGCCGAGGAGCGACCGTTCCTCTACCTCTCCGATCCGAGCACGCCTTCCGCCGGGGTCTTCACCGCGGGCTACGGCTTCGGGCTCGGCTCCGGTGTGCCCGCCGATCGACCCTTGCCCGCCAAGGTCGGCGCGGCCGGCGCCTCGCACACCGTCTCGCTCGGGTACGGCGTCACCTCGCGCTTCGCGCCGTTCGGGATCGTCACCGCCGACAAGGACGGCGGCGCCACGGGCGTCTTCGGAGCGCGCTTCCAGGTCACCGATCCCGGCTCGCCGTTCCGCTTCACCGTGAGCGGCGCGGGCTTCCGCGAGGGCCGCGGGGGCGCGCTCGGCGTGTGGTTGCGCGGCGCCGCGAGCTACGACGTCGGCGCCTTCCGCGTCGCGGGCAACGCGCACGCCGAGAAGGTGTTCGCCTCGGCGCGCGACAGCATCGACGTCCTCGCGATGGTCGGCGCGAGCTACCGGCTCGGCTCGACGTTCCGGCTCGGCGTCGAGTACGTGGGGCAAGATCTCGAGGACTTCATCGAGAGGGAGGAGGCCGAGGGTGGCGCGCGCCACTTCGTCGGTCCGACCGCCGCCCTCGATCTGGGGCACGCCCAGCTCACCGCCGGCCCCGCGTTCGGCCTCAACGAGAAGAGCCCGCGGCTGCTCGGCCGCGTCGCCGTGCTCGTCAGCTTCTAGCGTGCGCGTCCGAGCTGGGCGCTCCGAGGATCGCGCCGCGATCGCCGCGGTGTGGCGGGACGCGTTCCTCGAAGACCCGGTGTGGGCCGCCATCCTGCCCGACCCGTCCCGACGGGGGCGCAGCTCTTCGCGCTGTTCTCGCGGCTGCTCGCGAGCCGCTGGCTGCGCCGCGATCTCGTCCACGTCGTCGAGCACGAGGGCGTGGTCCGCGCGGCGGCCGCGTGGAGTCGCCCCGGAGAGTGGAAGACCACCGCGCGCGAGATCGTCGGGCTCGGCCCGGGGCTCCTGTTCGCGCTCGGCACGCGCGCCGCACACGGCCTCGTCGCGCTCGAGCGCGTCGAGCGGCACCACCCGCTGCACGCCCACTTCTACCTCGCGATCATCGGCACCGCGGCGTCGTTCCAGGGGCGAGGCGCCGGCGCCGCGCTGCTCGCCGAGGTGCTCCCGGCGTGCGATCGCGCGCGCCTGCCGGCGTACCTCGAGTCGAGCAACCCGCGGAACCAGCCGTTCTACCGGCGCCACGGCTTCGTGGCCGACCGCGAGATCCCCACGATCGGCAGCGCCTCGGTCACGCCGATGACCCGTCCCCCGGCGGCTGAGGCACGATGCCGGGATGGGTTCCGGGAACGCATCCTCGCGCGCCGCGCGCAGTTCGTCGCCGCGGCGCTCGCCGCCACCACCCTCGGTTGCGAGCGCAAGCCTGAATCCGACATCGTCGCCCCCGCGGAGGGCAAGCCGAAGAAGGACGCCGCCCTCACGGAGCCCGACGTCGCGCCGACTCCGTGCCTGGAGGTGATGCCCGTCGATGGCGGGATCACCGCCACACCGTGCCTCACGGTCTCCCCACCACACGACGCCGGGCCAGCTCCCGCGGTTTGCCTCTCGCCGAGGCCCCCGCCGGTCGGGGACGTCGGTCCTCCCCCCGCGCCCTGCCTGGACGTGCCGCCCCCTTGACAGAAATGTGAACGCGGTTCATGTTGTGAACGTGATTCACAAACAGACCGCCTTCGTCCCGCACGCCCGTCGGCGCGAGGACAAGACCAGCGCCGTGCTCGACGCGGCGATGGTGCTGCTCGCCGAGGGTGGCCTCGAGGGGCTCACGCTGCATGCCGTCGCGCACCGACTCGGGATCGTCACGACCGCCCTCTACCGCTACTTCCCCTCGAAGGACGCGCTGCTCGCGGCGCTGCAGCGGCGCGCGGTGAGCGAGGTGCACGCGCACCTGTCGGCGGAGCTCGGGCGGGTCCCGAGCGTCGTCGGGCGGGTCGCCCCCGAGGTCGCCGCCCTCGCCGCGCTGCTGCACGCCGCGCGCACGTACATGGACCTTCCGCGCGCGCGGCCGGAGGCGTTCCGCCTGCTCGCGCTCCTCATCGGCGACCCGCGCGTGCTCATCGCCGACGAGGAGGCCGCCCGCACCGCGCCGCTCGTCACCGAGCTGCTCGTCGAGATGGCCCGCCTCTTCGCGCTCGCCGCGGAGGCTTCGGCGCTCGAGGCCGGCGACGCCCTCGGCCGCACGCTCACCCTCTGGGCCACCCTGCACGGCCTCACCCAGCTCGAAAAACTCCGCCGCGTCGCGCCCCACGCGCCCACCGCGGCGGCGCTCGCCGACGAGTCCGTCGCCGCGCTCCTGCGTGGCTTCGGCGCCACGCCGAACCTGCTCTCCCGCGCGCGTCGCGCGCTCGACCGCCTGCCCCTCACCGGAGAAACCGCATGATCGCCCCGCTTCCCTTCGCCCTCGGCGCGCTCGCCTGGAGCGCCAGCGAGTACGCCCTCCACCGCTTCGTCGGCCACGGCCCGAAGCGCAAGCCCGTGCGCGGCCTCCGCTCGCTCACCCCCTCGGGCCTCATGGCGCTGTTCAACGAGGAGCACCTCGCCCACCACACCGACCCGCAGTACTTCGCGCCGACGTCCAAGAAGATCGTCGCCGCCGTCGCGGTCACCGGCGTGGTCACCACGCTCGGCTCGCTCGTCGTCGGGCCGCGGCGTGCGCTTTCGTTCGCCCTCGGCTTCGGCGTGACGTACGCCTCGTACGAGATCATCCACCGCCGCATCCACACCCACCCGCCGACGGGCACGTTCAGCCGCTGGGTGCGCCGCCACCACCTGCACCACCACCACAAGAGCCCGCGCGAGAACCACGGCGTCACTTCGTACCTGTGGGACCGCGTGTTCGACACCGAGGTGCGCATCGCCGAGGGCCAGAAGGTGCGCGTTCCCCGCCGCGCGGCGCCGCCCTGGATGGTCGACGCGGCCTCGGGGGACGTGCGCGCGGAGTACGCCGCGGACTACGACGTGGTCGGACCGCGGCGCGCCGCGAACGCCGAGGAGACGCTGGTCATCGGATAGTCACCCGCCGCCAGCGACGGCTTCTTGATCTGGAAGCCGAACACGAAGTTCACCCCCAGCGTGAACGCGGCGGGCCCGAACGAGCGTGCCTCGGCCGGGCCCGTGTCGAGCATCAGCAGCGCCCCGCGCAGCTCGAAGGCGTAGAACGAGTGGAGTCGGCGATCGCTGTAGCGGTAGTCGCCGGCGAAGGTGAAGGCGAGCGGCGTCACGGCCACCTCGAGGTACGGTCGCGACGCTTCGCCGAGGTAGGCGCCTCCGCCGACCTCGAGGCCGAAGCCGAAGTGATGGTCGGCGTCCCACCCGGAGGGCCGGTGCGCGAGCGCGTAGCCGAGGAAGCCGCCCAGCGGGACCAGCACGTCCGCCGTCGGCGCGCCGAGCCCGGAGCGGACGCCGAAGCGAAGGGCTCCCGGACCGAGATCGCGCGTCACGAAGAGCGCGAGCGGCGCGGCGAGCTTCGTCGTGCGCACGGTCGTCGGATCGTCGCCAGGCCCGCCGAGGGGCAAGAGCAGGGTGGGTGTAGCCGGCAGCGCGAGGCCGAGGTCCATCCCATCGTGGTTGGTGGGTGGCGGCGGAGGCGGCGAGAGACACACCCGCGGGGGGTGCTCGATGGGCGGCGGCGGTTGCTTGTTCGGCGCCGACAGGCATGGTGCGACGTACGGCTCGGGGCACTCCCCCTCGGGCGGCGGCTCCGGGCACTCCGCCCGCGCCTCGCTCGTCAGGGTGCCCACGGCCGCGGCGACGAAGGCGGCCCGTCGGGCGAGGATGCGGTCGCGGGCGGTCATGCCCGACAACGTCGCACGGTTCGTCTTCTTACACCTCGCCGGTGGCCTTCTTCAGCTGCGCGCGGGCGATCCGTAGCTCCACCCGCGCGTTGAGGTGGTTCAAGCGCGCGCGGGTCACGTCGGCCTCGGCGTCGGTGAGGATCGTGCTCGTGATGCCCCCGAGCTGGAACTGCTCCTTGCGGACGCGGAGCGTGTCCTCGGCGGCGCGGAGCTCGGCCAGCGTAGAGACGACCGACGCGTCTGCCTCGCGGACCTTCACGAAGGCGTTGGTCACGTCGAGGATCAGCGCGTCCGCGACCTGCTCTCGCGTGGCCTTGAGCTGCTCGGTCGAGGCCGAGATGCTCTTCTTCTGGGCGCTCGCGACGAAGGTGTCGTTCGGCGACCAGGTGAGCTGGAGCCCGAGGCTCCAGGTGGTCAGGAACTTCTCCTGCGAGGGGAAGACGCGCTGGTTCGGGTTGGCCGTGAGCAGCTGCGCAACGCCGTCGAGGCGCGGGTAGAGGCCCGCGGACACCACGTTGCTCGTGGACTCGATGGCGGCGATCTGGGCGTCGATGGCCTTGAGCTCGGGGCGGCGGCTCGCGGCGTCGGCCTTGAGGGTCTTGAGGTCGCCGGTGTACTTCGGGATCTCGACCATCAGGTCCTCGCCGAGCGAGAACGCCTCGTCGTCGGGCGAGTGCATGAGCATGCGCAGGTTGGTCTCGGTGATGGTGACCAGGTTCTCGGCCTTGATGACCGCGAGCTCGGCGCCCGCGCGGCTGGCCTCGACCTGCGAGACGTCGGCGGTGGTGACCGCCTTGAGCTCGAGGCGGACCTTGAGGTCCTTGAGGTGCGACTCGGCCTGCGCCACCGCCGACTTGGCGATGACCACGGTGCCGCGCGCGCGGAGCACGTTGTAGAACGCCACCCGCGCGTCGGCCGCGGTGTTCACCTCGTTGACCTTCGACGTCCACTTGGCCGCCTCTTGCGAGGCGAGGGCCGACTTGTGGTTGTCGTAGATGCGGAACACGTAGTCGCTGATCGGCACCACCAGCGTCGCGCTCAGCGAATACTGGTTGAGCAGGACGGGGAACGAGAAGGAGGGCGACGCCACGAGGATGGCGCCGGTCGGCAGAGGCGCTCCCGGATTGACCCCGGGGGTCTTGGCGACCGCCACGCTGTAGGCCTGGTCGCTGCCGAGGCTGACCGGGTCGACCGGGGACAGGCGCGTGTAGCTCGCCTGGATCGTCAGCCGCGGGAAGTAGCCGACGAAGGCCTGGTCCACCGCGGCGGCGGCCGCCTTGACCTTCGCCTCGTCGACCTTGGCCTGCTTGCTCGTGGCCACGGCGCGCTTCGCCGCCTCGTCGGCGGTGAGGGGCGGTCCGCTGCCGAGCGGGATCTGCGGCAGGGGGACGGGGGTGTCGTTCGCCGACGGGCCGGTCGGGCCCGGAGCCGACGCCGAGGCCGAGGCGCTCACCGCGGGCTTGGCCTTGGGATCCTTGGGCTCCTTCGGCGTCTGGGCCTGGGCGAGCCCGACGAAAACGACGGTCGTGGCGATGGGGAGGAGCGCGAGGCGGGACATGGCCTTCCTTTCGACGGGCGATGAGATGCCGAAGGCGGAGACAGGGCGCAAGGCCGAGGTCGCGGGACGCTGGGGCGGACCGGACCGCGCGCCTAGTGGGCGCCGGCGATTTCCACCGGACCATCCGGTTTTCGCAGCAAGAAGACGAGCAGGGCCGAACAGGCGATGACGGCGCTGACCATGGCGAAGGCGTCGGTGAAGGCGCGGACCATGGACTCGTTGACCACCCGGAGCTGGAGGATGGCGTGCGCCGTCCTCGTCGGGTCGACGGTGCCGGCGCCGACCGTGTGGGTGAGCAGCGCGACCTGCTGCTGGGTGTTCGGATCGTAGGGGGTGACGTGCTCGGCGAGGTGGGCGGCGTGGACGCGGGTGCCGTCGGTGACGAGCATGCCCATCCAGGCGGTGCCGATCGAACCGCCGAGCTCACGGGTGAGGTTGAAGAGGCCGGTCGCGTTGCCGCGCAGCTTGGGGTCGAGGTCGGAGAGCGCCAGGATCGAGAGCGGGATGAAGATCAGCGAGAGCCCGGCACCGAGGACCATGCGCGGCCTGGTCAGGTCCCAGAAGCCGACGCTGCGGGTGTACTGGGTGGTCAAGTAGAGGCTGAACGCGACCACGAGCACGCCGAGGAACAGGAGCGCCCGCCCGTCGACCTTGTGGCCGAAGCGGCCGACCAGCGGCATGCACACGATCTGGACGAGGCCGGCGACCAGGAACACGTGGCCGATGTCCTTGGCCGAGTAGTGCACGACGGCCCCACAGAACAGCGAGAACAGGTAGGTCGCCGAGAACAGCGCGACGCCGACGAGGAAGTTGATGCCGGTCGCCGCGCTGTACGCGACGTTCTTGAAGATGCGCAGATCGACGACCGGGTAGCGGGTCTCGAGCTGGCGGACGACGAAGGTGACGAGCGAGACGACGGCCACCGCGGTGAGCACGACGATCTCGAAGCTCTGGAACCAGTCGTTGCGGTTGCCTTCCTCGAGCACGTACTGGAGCGAGCCCATGCCGACCGCGAGCAGCGCGATGCCATAGGTGTCGATCGGCTCGTCGGGCCGCTCGTAGCCGGGCTCCTCGATGTTGCGGTAGGCGAACCAGGCGGCGAACAGGCCGATGGGCACGTTGATGAGGAAGATCCAGTGCCAGGAGAACAGATCGATGAGGTAGCCGCCTACGGTGGGGCCGAGCAGCGGGCCCGTGATCGCGCCGAGGCCGAACAGCGCGCCCGCGGTGCCGTGCTCCTTGCGGGGGTAGCGCGCGAACAGGATCGACTGCGCGGTCGGGATGATCGCGCCGCCGCCGAGCCCCTGCAGCATGCGGAACAGCACCAGCGAGGGGAGGTTCCACGCGAGGCCGCAGAGCGCGCTCGCGGCGGTGAACATGAGGATCGAGGCGGTGAAATAGCGCTTGTAGCCGAAGCGGCGCTGCAGCCAGCCGGTCATCGGGATGACCACGACGTTGGCCATCATGTAGCCCGTCGAGACCCAGGCGATCTGGTCGAGCGGCGTGCCGAAGCTCGCCCGGATGTCGGACAGGGCCACGTTGACGATGGAGATGTCGAGCACCGCCATCAGCGCGGCCGCCATCGCGGCGATGGTGATCCCGACCTTGGGCCCGGTGATGAGCGTCTGCTCTTCGGTGGTCATGGTCACTTGAGGTGGACGACGACGGTGGTGCTCATGCCGGGGCGGAGCTCCATGTCGGTCGGCAGCGTGAAGCGCACCAGCACGGGCACCCGCTGCACGACCTTGGTGAAGTTGCCCGAGGCGTTGTCGGGTGGCAGCAGCGAGAAGCGCGCGCCGCTCGCCGCGGCGAGGCTGTCGACCTGCCCGGTGAACGTGCGGCCGTAGGTGTCGACCTTCACGTCGACGCGCTGGCCCGGCTTCATGTGGGCGATCTGGTCCTCCTTGAAGTTCGCCACCACCCAGAGGTCGTCCTTGGGCACGACGGCGAGCAGCGGGCGCGAGGGGTCGACCATCTGACCGACCTCGACCGAGCGTCGCGACACGACGCCGCGCGCCGGGGCCAGGACCTTCGTGTACGAGAGATCGAGCTTGGCGAGCGCGAGGTTGGCCTCTGCCTGCTGCACGCGCGCCTTGCCCAGCTCCACCTGGGCCTTGACCACCGCGAGCTGCTCGGGGCCGGTCTCGGCCGCCTCCACCCGGGCGCCGGCCACCTCGAGGCCACCCGCCGCGCCCGCCACCGAGGCCTGCGCGCCGACGAGGCGAGCGCGCGCGGCGTCGAGCGAGGCGACGGCCTGGTCGTGCGCCGCCTGCCGCGCGTCGAGCTCGATCTGCGTCGCGAGGCCCTTGCCGTAGAGCGCCTTCACCCGGGCGAGCTCGGTCTCGGTGAGCTTGAGGCGCGACTCGGCGGCGACGATGTCGCTCTTGGCCTGCGGCACGGTGGCGGTGCTCGAGTACACGGCGCCCGAGGCCTGGGTCACGCCGGCCTTGGCCTGCTTCAAGCCTGCCGCGACGTTCTTCTCCGTCAGGGCCTGCTGCGCTTCGAGCGACAGCAGGCTCGCCTTGGCGGCGCCGACGTCCGCGGTGACCAGCGCGCGCTTGGCCTTCTGCACCTCGTCCTCGAGCTCGATCAGTACGGTACCCGCCTCGACGAGCTGGTTGTCCGCGACGAGCACCTTGGCCACCCGCCCGCCGATCCGCGGCGAGACGTTGTAGAGCCGACCCTCGATCTGCGCGTCGTCGGTGGACTCGGTGCCCATCGTCTTGGCGTAGTGCGCGCCGATGCCCGCGGTCGCGGCGAGCAGCAGCACCGGGAAGACGATGCGCGCGCGGTTCTTGGAGCGAGCGGGGGCTACGGCCGGCGCTTCCTTCTCGGTCGCCTCGTCCATGGTCGTCGTGGTCATGCGGGCCCCCATCCAATGCCCGTGCCAGCCACGATGCTGGCGTTTTTGTGGGCTCCTGGGCGGTCGAGGTGCCGGAGAGCCCTGCACCCAGGTGTCGGATTTCCGGCAGGTGTCGCCTTCCTGGCGCAGCGATTTCGGCTTCTCGCGGGTGGCACGATGGTCGCAGCATCGCTCCCATGGCCTCGGCCCCGACCGACTTCGCCGCGATCCGCGAGGCGACCCGCCGCAAGGTGGCGACCGCCTTCATCCGGCGGCGCCCGTTCATCACGATGCCGATCGGCGTGCTCGCCTCCACGCTGCTCTACCTGAGCGGCTACCCGCGCCCGCGCATCGTGGCCGTCGTGTCCGTCTACGCGACCTACCTCGCGTTCCAGTTCTTCGATCTGCTCCGCTACCGCGGCAAGCACTCGCTCCCGCTGCGGACGATGTTCACCTCGAACCTCGTCACCTTCACCTTCGTCGCGGTCAACGTGTCGATCACCGGTGGCCTGCAGGGGCCCCTCGCCGTCGGGCTCCTGCCCGTGTTCCTCGGCACGCTCATGGCGTTCGGGCGCGCGGCCGAGAGCCGGGTCACCCTGGCGTGGGTCTCGGCATGCGTGATCGCGATCGCCTTCGCGCCGCGGTGGTGGACGGGGCCGGTGCCGGCGGCCCCGTACTACACGGCCATCGTCGCCATCAACGCGCTGTTCGGCATGACGGTGTTCTACCAGGCGTTCAACTCGCTCAACGACCAGCTCGCCGAGGTGGAGGGCAAGCTCGACCGCATGCGCGAGCACGTCCTCGTGGAGACCAAGGCGCACGGCCGCGACCTCGAGTCGCTCGGCGCCAAGGTGGCCCACGAGCTCAAGAACCCGCTCGCCTCGATCAAGGGCCTCGTGCAGCTGCTGCGGCGCACCGCGGCGGACGAGCGCTCCGAGGAGCGCTTCGCGGTCATCGGCTCCGAGGTCGACCGCATGGAGGGCATCCTGCGCGACTACCTCTCGTTCTCGCGGCCGCTCGACGACCTGCACGTCGAGGCGATCGACCTCGGGCGCGTGGTGGACGACACCCTCGCGGTGGTCGAGGCGCGCGTGGCCGAGGCCTCGATCGCGCTGTCACGCGAGGGCGCCACGGCGGTGCCCGTGCGCGGCGACCCACGACGCCTCAAGGAGGCGCTGCTCAACCTCGTCGGCAACGCGCTCGAGGCCACGCCGAAGGGCGGGAGGATCGTGGTCACGGTGGTGGCCGAGGAGCGCGACGCGCGCGTCACCATCGAGGACTCGGGGCCGGGCATGAGCGAGGAGACCCTCGCGCGCCTCGGGACGCCGTTCTTCACGACGCGCGACGGCGGCACGGGGCTCGGGGTGTGCCTCGCCCGCGCGGTGATCGCCCAGCACGGGGGCACCCTCGGGTACGCGAGCGAGGAGGGGCAGGGCACGACCGCGACCCTTCGCGTTCCCCGGCACGCCTGACTATGCTCCAGCGGGTTGGCCCGCATCCTCCTCTGCGACGACGAGCCCGGGGTCCTCTTCACGCTGAAGGAGGTGCTGCGCGATCGCGGGCACGAGCTCGCCACGTTCACCTCGCCGCGCGACGCGCTCGCCCACGGTGACGGCTTCGACGCCGCCATCGTCGACTACGCGATGCCGGAGATGGACGGGCTCACCTTGCTCCGCGCGCTGCACGAGAAGGACCCGGCGTTGCCGGTGCTGGTGCTCACCGCGCACGGCTCCGAGAAGGTGGCCGTCGGCGCGATGAAGGCTGGCGCGCACGACTACCTGGTCAAGCCGTTCGACATCGACGAGGTGGCGCTGGCCGTGGAGCGCGCCGTCGAGCTGCGGCGCCTCCGCGAGCGCAACCTGCAGCTCGAGGCCGAGCGCGCGATCGGCACCACGATCGTCGCCGAGAGCCCGCCGATGCACCGGCTGCTCGAGGCGGTCGGGCGCGTGGCGGGGCGCGACATCACCGTGCTCGTGCGCGGCGAGACGGGGACCGGCAAGGAGATCGTGGCCTCGCTGCTGCACGCCCAGAGCAAGCGCAAGAAGGGCCCGCTCGTCCGGTTCAACTGCGCGGCGATCCCCGGCGAGCTCGCCGAGGCGGAGCTGTTCGGGCACACGCGCGGGGCCTTCACGGGCGCGCAGGCCGCGCGGCGCGGGTACTTCGCGCAGGCCGACGGCGGGACGCTGGTGCTCGACGAGGTGGGCGAGCTCCCGCTGGCGACGCAGGCCAAGCTCCTGCGGGCGCTGCAAGAGGGCGAGATCCAGCCGGTGGGCTCGGGGCGGGTCGAGAAGGTCGACGTGCGGATCGTCGCCTCGACCCACCGCGACCTGCTCGCCGAGGCGCAGGCCGGCCGGTTCCGCGAGGACCTCTACTACCGGCTCGCCGTGGTCGAGCTCTTCGTGCCCCCGCTCTCCCAGCGCCGCGAGGACGTGGCGCCGCTGGCCCGGGAGTTCGCGCGGCGGTACGGCGAGCGGTTCGGGGTCGGCTGCTCGCTGTCGGCGCCGCTGCTCTCGCGCCTCGCCGAGCGTCCCTGGCCGGGCAACGTGCGGCAGCTCGAGAACACCATCGCCCGGATGGTCGCGCTGTCGCCGGGCGGCGAGCTGGGGGTCGAGGCGCTCGCGGGGGAAGCGCCGCGACCGGGGTCCGACGCCGAGCCGGCCGAGGGCCTCTCCCTCAAGGAGCAGGTCGAGGCGCTCGAGCGGAGCCTCATCGTCCGCGCGCTCGCGGCCGCCCACGGCAACCAGAGCGAGGCCGCGCGGCGCCTCGGCACGAGCCGCGGGACGCTGCTGGACAAGATGAAGAAGTACGGGCTCTGACGGAGTTTGGTAGGCTGTTCGACGATGGAACGGCCGCTCCGCGCGCTCTACAACGCCCACTACTCCGAAGGCCTCTACCAGCGCTACGTAGAGCGGCTCGAGCGCATGCTCGACGTGAAGATCCCGTTCCGCATCGCCGAGACCCCGCTGTTCCTGCCGCTCTCGCTCCGCACCAAGCTCGCCCGGCACGCGCGCGAGATCGCGACCCAGATCTCGGCGAAGGCCACCATCGACAAGATGCGCACGGCGATCCCGGCGCAGTACGACGTCCCCGGCATGGACGATCTCGCGAGCTGCCTCCAGATCGACTTCGCCATCGTGCGCGACGCGGAGACGGGCGAGCTCGACGGGCGGGTGGTGGAGCTCCAGGGCTTCCCGTCGCTCTACGCGCTCATGGTCAAGCAGACCGAGGCGCTCACCGAGGAGCTGCGGCAGATCCCCGGCATGCCGCGCGACTGGTCGCTGTTCTACTCCGGGCACACGCGCGACACCTTCGTCGCCGCGTTCCAGAAGGCGCTGCTCGCGGGCGTGCCGGCCGAGGAGGTCGTGATGCTCGACCTCGATCCAGCCGCCCAGAAGACCTACGCCGACTTCGTCGCGACCCACCAGCTCACCGGCGTCGAGTCCGCGTGCCCGACCGATTTGAAGCGCGACGGGCGCCGCCTGATCCGCAAGCGCAACGGCCGCCTCGAGCAGGTGCGGCGGATCTACAACCGCATCGTCTTCGACGAGCTCGAGGTGAAGGGCGTCGAGCTGCCGTTCCGCTGGACCGACGACCTCGACGTCTCGTGGTTCCCGCACCCCAACTGGTACTGGGTGTGGTCCAAGTACACGCTGCCGCACGTGGACCACGTGGCGGTGCCCCGCGCGACCTACCTGTCCGAGCTCGACGCGGCGCCGCGCGACCTCTCCCGGTACGTGCTCAAGCCGCTGTTCTCCTTCGCGGGTTCGGGCGTGAAGGTCGACCCGACCGAGGCCGACCTCGTGGCGGTGCCGCGCGAGCAGCGCAGCGGCTGGATCCTGCAGGAGAAGATCGCCTACGAGCCCGCCTTGCCGATGCCCTCGGGCGAGGGGGTCAAGGGTGAGGTGCGCATGATGTTCCTCCGTGGCCTCGGCGAGCCGCCCACGCTGGTCTTGAACCTCGTGCGCCTCTCGCGCGGCAAGATGCTGGGCGTGGACCAGAACAAGGGCATGGACTGGGTCGGCGGCTCGGTCGGGATCTGGCCCGCCGACGAGGGCAGCCCGTGAGGGCTCCGGGGCTCTCGCGGAATTTTCCGCGATCACGGTGAGCGGAATGTGAGAGCCCGCACGCGGGCGGGCGTCGAGAAAGTGACGACGCAGCGCGCGGGCTCCAGCGTGGCCGAGATCGCGCGCGAGACGCGCGTGGTCCACGCCTTGCTATTCGTCGCCTCCGAACGATCTCGTGCGCGGAGACGCGCCCATGACAGTGCCCTCGTGTCGAGGGCAGAGGAGGCCTCGATGAGTCGCAGGAGTTGGTCCAAGGGAGTGTCCCTGCTGCCGCTGATCGGCGCGGTGATGGCGCTCTCGAGCGCGTGCGCGAGCGAGCGTGACGCCATCAGCCGCGTGCAGCCGAACGCGCTGAACAAGCACTTCTTCCTGGGCGACAAGCTCGACGACCCGAAGGACGACCCCGAGTTCCGCTACCGGAGCTACGTCGTCGACGCCTCGGTGAGCCAGTCGCTGGTCGGCGTGGGCTCGTGGGGCCACATCGACCGCATCAAGTGGGAGGTCACCGAGTCGATGCTGATCGCCCGCAAGGCGTACCAGATCGCCGAGGGCCAGGACGACAAGACCAAGTCGAGCCTGATCAAGATCAACAACGGCACGGTCGTCGCCGCCTACCGCATCGAGAGCCACTTCGACATCCGGCGGGCCTACAACCCGATCACGGGCGAGGAGCAGAACCTCGTCGAGGAGAACTCGGTCGACCGACCCTGGTTCGCGCGCGACTACATGCGCGTCGACTGGTCGAAGAACCTCGTCGAGTCGAACCCGATGTGGAACGAGCTGTTCACCGGGCAGGTGTTCGGCAACCTCTCCATCACGCCCATGGAGTACGCGGTCACCGACCCGGCCTCGGACGACGCGCCCCACTTCGAGCCCGACGAGGGCTACCTCGACGTCACCAGCAAGTACTTCGTCGACCCGGCGCGCGCGGCCTCGCCGTTCTCGGATCTGTCGGGCACCGTGCCGGCGTGCCTCGTGTACGGCATCTACACCGGCAGCGGCACCTACGAGTGCGACGCGCAGGAGGCGACCGTCCGCTCGAGCTTCGTGAAGATCGCGGCGGACGAGGACTTCGAGCCGCTCGAGAACACCAAGGCGGCGCTCGACGTGGTCGGCAACCCGGGCGGTCTCGGCGACAGCTTCAGCGTGGGCATCGTCACCGCGGGCCGGCAGAAGTGGGACCCGCAGTACGGGTACACCGACGCGGGCTACAAGAAGTTCGCCAACGTCCACAACAACTGGATGAAGAGCCACCAGGGCTTCGCCTGCTCCGACAACGCGGACAAGGACGGCGACGGCACGGCCGACGCTTGCGCGAACGGCGTGACCGGGTACGCCGGCAGCAAGGGCTCGCAGTGCGACGTCCACATCGGGAAATGCACCATCCCCTACCGCGACCGCGAGATCCGGCCGATCGGCTACTGGATCAACAAGGACGCGCCCCCCGAGCTGCTCGACCCGGTCGACGGCAACGGCAACGCGACGGGCCGCGGCACCCTCGAGGACCTGATCTTCTCGTGGAACCAGCTGATGAGCGGCGCGCTCGCGTTCTCCAAGGAGGTCGAGTGCCGCCGCACGGGCGACGGCGACCGCGAGGGCTGCCACGCGCAGTTCTTCGAGAGCACCGGCGACCCGAACACCAAGGTGATGGTGAGCTACGGCGGGTGGCTCGTGGACAAGCCCAAGGCCCCGGCCAAGGGCAAGGCGGTGGCGCTCACGTTCTGCCACAACCCCGTGCGCAGCTACGACGACCAGGAGACCTGCGGCAAGACCGGCGCCCTCGCGCGCGTCGGCGACATCCGCAAGAACTTCGTCTTCTACTGGCCCTACGAGTCACGCGCGCCGTGGGGCGGCATCGCCAACTGGGAGGCCGATCCGCTCACCGGGCAGATCATCGGCGCCGCGGCGCAGATCATGGGCCGCTCGGCGACGTTCGCCGCGGCGATGCAGCGCGACATCATCCAGCTCGCGCTCGGTGACCTGAAGCTCGAGGACATCATCGAGAACACGCCGGCCGCGACCTACGCCAAGATGCTGACCGACGGGCGCAGCCCCGGGCTCACCGAGCTCGAGATGAAGCAGCGCCTCGCGATGATCAACCTGCCGAGCCTCAAGCTGGCGCTCGGCACCGAGGGCAAGCCGTTCGCGGGCACGACCGCCGACGAGAAGCTCGCGAGCTACATGACGACGACGGCCAAGTCGACGTCCAACCCGACGGTGCAGTCGACCGCGCAGCTCGAGTTCGACGCGCTCGCCAAGAACCTCCACGGCACCACGATGGAGGCGCAGCTCGTCGACTCCCACTGGATGCTCGACGGGCTCGGCGCCAAGCCGGGCGACCTCGGCGCGGCCGCGCTCGACGTGGCCTCCCCGCTCCGCGGCATGGACCCGGGCCGCCTGCGCGCGATGAAGGCCATCATCGAAGAGGGCCTGCGCCTGCGCGGCGTGTGCTTCCTCGAGAACGAGGCGCCGGTCACCGGCTCGGTCTACATCCCGGGCGCGGCCGGCTGGTTCAAGGCCAAGTACGGCGACCTCTCGGTCGTCGAGCGCGGCAAGAAGATCTACGACGACCTCTGGAAGGAGGCAGTGAAGGGCATCGCCCTCCACGAGATCGGCCACTCGCTCGGCATGCTGCACCAGTTCGCCTCGTCGTGGGACGCGCCGAACTTCAACCCGCAGTACTGGCAGCTCCGCACCAACGAGGGCAAGGCCGCCACCTCCTGCGCCGGCAAGCCGCGCGCGGGCGCCGAGGACTCGTGCATGGGTCCGCGGTACCTCGACCCGCAGACGGCCGACGAGGCCGGGCTCGCGGGCGAGTCGCGCCCCGGCATCGACTACTTCGGCAACACCTCGACGATGGAGTACCAGCTCGAGCGCTTCGGCGAGACCGTGGGCCTCGGCACGTACGACTACCACACGATGAAGGCGCTCTACGGCCGCGTGCTCGACACCTTCGACGACAAGGTGATGACCTACGCGCAGCAGACGCAGTTCAAGTACAAGCACTACTCCCAGCTCATCGAGCGCGACCTGATCATCACCGGGTCGGGCCAGTTCAAGCACTACACCGACACCGCGCGCCTCATGAAGGTGTTCGATCCGGCCCGTGACTGTCGCCCGGCGACCGAGGAGGAGAAGGCCAAGGGCGGCTGGCGCATCGTGCACGGCAAGGTGTGCGCGCCGACCCCGAAGGACGTCTGGGCCTGGCGAGACTTCAAGAGCGACGCGCTGCAGCCCGGTCTCAACGGCAACGTGTGGCACACGGGCACCGACAACGTCGAGAAGAAGGATCGCCTCCGCTGGCACTACCGCTGGGGCACGACGCACAACTCGTACTTCCACACCAACGACAGCGACGCGGGCGCCGACCCGTACGAGGTCGTGCAGAACACCATCAAGCGCTACGACATGAGCTACCCCTGGAGCTACTTCCGGCGCCAGAACAAGGAGTACTACTACAAGCGCGTCCCCTCGCAGACCGCCGACCGGTACTTCGAGCGCATGCGCGCGTTCCACTGGCTCATCGCCACCAGCGTGGGCCGCGGTAGCGCGGCCGACCTCGAGGACGACAACGGTCTGAAGCCGTACGCCCTCGCCGAGGCCGACATGTTCAACATGCTGGTCAAGTCGGTGCTGATGCCCGAGCCGGGCGCCTATTCCGTGTCCGACGGGCGCAAGGGCGTCGACTCGCTCAAGAGCATCTTCGACACGAGCGGCGCCACCACGGGCGGCGCGTTCACCATCAACGTGGTCGACGGCCGCTACGTCGGCGAGGACTACAACAACGACCTCGGCGGCTCCTGGGACTACCTGCACTGGATCAACCACGCGGGCTTCTCGGTGGAGAAGACGATGGCCATGCAGGCGCTGGTCGACGGTCGCCCGACCCTGTTCACCATCTCGCGCGAGAACTTCCTCGACGGCCGCGGCGTGAAGATCAACTTCCGCAACGACCTCCCGGACGCGATCGATCGCCTCGTCGGCGGCATCCTCGCCGAGGACTGGGAGAGCGTGGGCCCCTACGTCACCGCCGCGGACGGCAAGAACCCCTCGCCGAAGCAGATCGACCTCACCCTGGCCACGCCGGTCCGCCCGGCCGGCGCCTCGGTGCTGTTCCCCAACCTCGGCTACAAGCAGCAGCTCGCCACGGCGATGTTCGCCGGGCTGTTCTCCCGCCTGTCGACGGACATGGCGCTCGTGAACAAGCTGCGGGTGTGGATCGAGGGCTCGACGGACGCGATCGCGCTCGCCGACGAGTGGTCGGCGAAGTTCACCGACCCGGCGTCGGGCTACACCTACGTGGCCCGCAAGTACGGCGCCGAGCTCATCGACGGCAAGTCGGTGGACAAGGGCATCGGCTCCCGCATGCTCGCCCACGCCAACGCCCTCGCGGCGGCGGCGTACAAGGTGAAGCGTGACGGCGCCGGCGCGGTGATCCTCGACACGTTCGGTCGGCCCACGTTCGAGCGCGACACGGCGAACCAGCCGATCGTCGCGGACATCGACGCGGCGGCGGCCCTCGTGAAGTACATGGGTCTCGTGGACTCGGTCCGCGAGATCGGGCACCGGCTCGGCTACGGCCCGCTCGGCGGTGGGGGCGGCGGCGGAGACTGAACCTCGGATCCCGAAACGCGCGGCGTGCCTGGAGACGGACGCGCCGCGCGGCCATTTTGCGCGCGTGTGACCGTATCGGCCCCCGTGATGGCGGTTGCGCCTGGGTGGTGGGGCGGTACGGTTCACGCATGCGGATCGGCGCGCTTTGCCTCCTGGGGCTCTTGGGTTGCAGCAGTTCCACGTTCGACGTCGGGGGGAGCGACGCCGCCGGAGATGCGTCGGGTCGACACCGGGTCGACGATGGACACGGGGAGTGTGGACACCGCGCCGGACGCGCCGGACGCGCCGGACAGCGGCCCGCCCGTGAGGGACACGGCCCCCGACGGCCCACTCTGTCCGCGGCCCGTGAGCACCTTCACCCCCGACGTGACTGGGCTCGGCTGCGACGCGCTGACCCTCAAGTATGCGACCACCTTGCCAGAGGCGAGGCGGTGCGCGTGCGACGCCGACTGCAGCATCACCGTGGCCAAGGACTTCTGCGGGTGCAAGGTCAACGCGAGCTTGGCCAACGACGCCACGCGGAGCCTCGAGGCGATGGCCAACTGGTTCGCGAAGCTGAAGTGCACCGTCGGGTGTCCGGCGATCCCGTGCAAGGAGCCGACGTCGCCCGCGAAGTGCATCTTCGAGGGCCCGGGCCTCCTCGGCCTCTGCAACTGACCCGTCAGGCGAGCGGATTCGCGTAGCGCATTCTTCGCCGACGGAGGCCCGCGGACTACTCCTCTTCGCCGGTCTCCACCATGCGTTCCACGTGGGCCGCCTCGCGCGCGCACACGTCGGCGATCACCCGCCGCATGCGCGGGTCGCGGAGGTAGTGGGCGCTCCAGGTCTTGGTGGGCGCGAAGCCCCGGCGGGCCTTGTGCTCGCCGCCGGCGCCGGGCTCGAACACCGCGTCCTTGCGGGCGATGCACTCCTCGATCGAGTGGTAGTAACAGACGTCGAAGTGGAGGAACTTCACGTCCTCGTCGGCACCCCAGTAGCGGCCGTAGAGGCGGTCGTCCTTGTGGACGTTCACCGCGCCGCCCACCAGCACGCCGTTGCGCTTCGCCACCACCACCTCGAGGCGGTCGTCGGCCCAGCGCTCGGCGATCAGCCGGAAGAACTCCTCGTTCAGGTAGCGCCGGCCCCACACGAACTTGTCGACCGTGGCTAGGTAGAAGCGGTAGGCCGCGGCGAGGGTCTCCTCGTCGAGATCCGACCCGCGGCGGGTCTCGATCACGATCCCCTGCGCCTTCACCTCGCGCCGCTCGCGCTTGATCTGGTGTTTCTTCTTGGAGCCCATCGACGAGAGGAAGTCGTCGAAGGTGGCAAAGTCCTGGTTCTTCCAGTGGAACTGCACGCCGAGCCGGCGCACGAGTCCCGCGCGCACGAGGGCGTCGGCCTCTTCTTCGCGCGGGAACAGCACGTGGCCCGAGCTGAGGCCGAGCTGCTGCACGATCTTGGTGACCGCGACGCCGAGCATCTCGGTGAGTGCGGCGCGGTCTTCGCCGGGCGCGACGAGGATCCGCTCGCCGGTCACGGGCGTGAACGGCACCGCCACGACGAGCTTCGGGTAGTAGTCGATGCCCAGCTTCTGCTCGGCGAAGCTCGCCCACTGCCAGTCGAAGACGAACTCGCCCTCGCTGTTCCCCTTCAGGTACGCGGGCGCGGCGGCGATCAGCTTGCCGTCGCGGTAGAGGGTGACGTGCTGGGGGAGCCAGCCCTTGTCGGCGCCGACGCAGCCCGCGCGCTCGAGCGCCTCGAGCCAGGCCCACTCGAGGAACGGCGACGCACGCTCCCCGAGCAACCCGTTCCAGGTCGCCTCGGGGATCGAGCCGATCTTCTCTACGAGCCGGACCTCGAGGGCCTCGCTCACGTCGCGTTCAAGCGCAGGTGATGGTGATGGTGTGCGTGTGGAGCGCGCCGCCGTCGGTCGACGTGACGATCACGGTCTTGCTCGCCGCGATGTCCTTGCGCTGCGCCTCGGTGAGGGTCACCGAGTGGGTGTGCACCGAGCTGCCCTTGATGTCGTAGGTCTTGTCGCCCGTGGCGGTGAGGTCGGCGAAGGGGACGTCGAGGACGTGGCCGTGGTTGCCGGCGATCTCCGGGCTCACCTTGGTGCACGCGGCGGCCTCGGCGGGCGTGTCGCTCGCGGTGCCGGTGTCCGTCTTGGTCCCCGTGTCGGTCGCGGTGCCGGTGTCGGTCGCGGTGCCCGTGTCGGTCGCGGTGCCCGTGTCCGTGGTGCCGCTGGGGGCCGGATCGTCGCTGCCGCAGCCGACGAGATGCGCCGCCGCCGCGACGCCGCCGAAGGTCACCGAGAGCCGAAGAAAGTCTTTGCGAGAGATCGTCATGGGGGGAAACGGTAGCATCGATTGCCGTCCCGTCAGCCGTCGGACTAGCGTGGCTCTGCCATGCCGGTATTCCCCAAGGTCGACACTTCGCTCCGGTTCCCCGAGTCCGAGAAGGCCATCATCGAGTTCTGGCGCAGCGAGCGCATCTTCGAGCGCACGCTCGAGCGGCCCGCGCCGAACGGCCCGTTCGTGTTCTTCGAGGGACCGCCGACCGCGAACGGCACGCCCCACAACGGCCATGTGTTGACGCGGGTCATGAAGGACCTGTTCCCGCGCTACAAGACGATGCGCGGCTACCGGGTCGACCGCAAGGCGGGCTGGGACACCCACGGCCTGCCCGTCGAGGTCGAGGTCGAGAAGGAGCTGCGCATCCACGGCAAGGCGGCCATCGAGCAGTACGGCGTCGAGCCGTTCATCCGTCGCTGCGTCGACAGCGTGTTCCGCTACACCGAGGAGTGGCGAAGGCTCACCGAGCGCATCGCGTTCTGGTGCGACCTCGACGCGGCGTACGTCACCTACCACAAGTCCTACGTCGAGAGCGTGTGGTGGGCGCTCGGGCAGCTCCTGCAGAAGGGCCTGCTCTACCGCGGCCACAAGGTCGTGTGGTGGTGGGCGCAGGGCGGCACCGCGCTCTCCTCGGGCGAGGTCGGCCAGGGCTACAAGCAGGTCGACGACCCGAGCTGCTTCGTGCGCTTCCCGCTGGTCGACGCGCCGACCGGCGCCCCCGCGGGCCTCGCGCTCGCCGCGTGGACGACCACCCCGTGGACGCTGCCCTCCAACATGTACGCCGCGGTCAAGGCCGACGCGGTCTACGTCGCGGTGCAGACCCCGACCGGTCCGGTGCTCGTCGCCGAGGCGCTCGCCGAGGAGTTCGCCAAGAAGACCAAGGGCGAGCGCGTCGACGGCTTCTCGGTGAAGGGCTCCGCGCTCGCGGGGCTCCGCTACCAGCCGCCGTTCGACCTCTACGCCAAGGACCACGCGGCGGACCGGACGGCCAAGGGCGAGGTGAAGTACTGGCGCGTGATCGTCGAGGACTTCGTCACCCTCGACAGCGGCACCGGCATCGTCCACATCGCGCCCGCGTTCGGCGAGGACGACAACCAGGCCCACAAGCGCCTCGAGCGCACGTTCGGTGAGCCCCTCGAGCTGTTCTGCGCCATCGAGGCCGACGGCACGTTCAAGGCCGACGTCCCGAACTGGGCGGGCAAGTGGGTCAAGGACGCCGACAAGGGCATCCTCGACGATCTCCACCAGCGCGGGCTCCTGCTCCTCAAGGAGCTCTATCGCCACGACTACCCGTTCTGCTGGCGCGCCGACGACGACCCGCTCATCCAGTTCGCGCGCCCCGCGTGGTTCATCCGCACCACCGCGCACAAGGACGACGCCATCGCCAACAACCGCGAGGTGAACTGGCTGCCGCCGCACATCAAGGAGGGCCGCTTCGGCGACTTCCTGCAGAACAACGTGGACTGGGCGCTCTCGCGCGAGCGCTTCTGGGGCACGCCGCTCAACGTGTGGGTCTCCGAGGACGACCCGACCGACATGCACGCGCCGACCAGCGTCGACGAGATCCTGAAGCTGAACCCGCGCGCCTTCGACCATTTTCACGCCGCCAAGAAGGCCGATCCGACCCTGAGCGACGACCTCATCGTCCACAAGCCGTGGATCGACCAGGTGACCTTCCCGTCGCCGAAGACGGGCAAGACCATGCGCCGCGTGCCCGAGGTGATCGACTGCTGGTTCGACTCGGGGTGCATGCCGTTCGCCCAGTGGGGTTTTCCGCACCAGCAGGGGTCCATCGAGCGCATGCGCTCGCAGTGGCCCGCCGACTTCATCAGCGAGGCGATCGACCAGACCCGCGGCTGGTTCTACAGCCTGCTCATGATCAGCACGCTCGTGTTCGACGCGAAGACGCGCGCCGAGTTCGGGCTCGATCCCACGAGCAAGGCGCACCCCTACAAGACCTGCATCGTGCTCGGTCACGTGGGCGACCGCGAGGGCAAGAAGGAGTCGAAGGGCAAGGGCAACTACACCCCGCCGGACGTCATCCTCGACCGCGTGCGCATGCAGTTCGCGGTGATCGACGCCGCGCAGTCCGGCGTCGAGGTGAAGCCGGGCGAGTGCGCGGTCGCCCGCGACGACCTCGACGGCCTCGATCTGCAGGACGGCGCCAAGGTCGACGTCTACGTCGGCGAGGGCGCCCCGCGCTCGTTCGTGGTGCGCGCGCACAAGAAGCTCCCGCGCCGCGTCGTCGTGCTCGGCGACGCCGATCGCGCCGCCGTCGGCGCCGAGCTCTACCCGCGCGGGCTCGACGTGAAGCCGGTCGAGGTGCCCCGCCTGCCGCAGAAGCAGTGCGTCTATTTCGAGGATCTGAGCACCCCCGCGCCGGGCGCCGACGCGTTCCGCTGGTTCTTCTACGCGGCGAGCCCGCCGTGGACCAACACGCGGCACTCGCTCTCCAACGTGCGCGCGCTGCAGAAGGACTTCGCGATCAAGCTGCGCAACGTGCTCTCGTTCTTCACCATCTACGCCAACATCGACGGCTTCGATCCGCGCGTGCACCGCCGCGCCGAGGTGCCGGCGAGCCCGCTCGACCGCTGGCTGCTCTCCGAGCTCGCCCTCGCCGTGCGCGACGTGACCACGCACATGGACCGCTACGAGGTGTACGAGTCGGCGCAGACGCTGGTCGCGCTCACCGAGTCGCTCTCCAACTGGTGGCTCCGCCGCTCGCGCGACCGCTTCTGGGCCGCGGGCACCGCGGAGGCCTCGGCCGACAAGCGCGACGCCTACGGCACCCTGCACGAGGCGCTGGTCACCATCGCCAAGGTGGCCGCGCCGTTCACGCCGTTCCTCGCCGAGGAGGCCTACCGCGCGCTGGTCCACGAGCCCGGCGCGCCGCCCAGCGTGCACCTCTGCGACTTCCCCACCGCCGACGTCGCGCGCATCGACGAGCCGCTCTCCCGCGAGATGGCCGACGCCCGCGCCGTGGTCTCGCTCGGCCTGCAGGTGCGCACCGCGAGCAAGCTCAAGGTGCGCCGCCCACTCGCGACCGCCACGGTGGTCATGGCCAAGGAGCGCGCCGCGGGCCTGCGCGCCCACCTCGACGTGATCAAGGAGGAGCTCAACGTCCACGTCGTCGAGCTCGTCGCGCCCGACCACGCCGGCGACTTCGTCACCTTCAAGCTCAAGCCCAACTTCCGCTCCCTCGGGCCGCGCATCGGCAAGGAGGTGCAGGCGGTGAAGAAGGCCCTCGAGACGGTCGACGCGGGCTCGCTCCGCGCCGAGCTCGTCACGAACGGCAAGGCGATCGTCCCCGGGGTGCTGATCGACGGCAAGCCGCTCGAGGTGACCCAGGAGGACGTCGAGGTGCAGGTCATCGCGCGCGAGGGCTTCGCCGCCGCCGGCGACCGCGTCGGCGTGGTGGTGCTCGACACCCGCATCACCCCCGAGCTCGAGGCCGAGGGCATCGCCCGCGAGCTCCAGAACCGCCTGCAGACGCTGCGCAAGGAGCTCGGCCTCGAGTTCCAGGACCGCGTGGACGTGCGGGTCACGGGGCCCGCCGCGACGATGGCGGCGCTCCGCACGCACACCGCCACCATCGCCGAAGCGGTGCTCTGCGCCTCGGGGCTCGTGCTCGTCGACGGCGAGGACACCGACCCGACCGCCAAGGAGGTCGAGGTGGAGGGTGCGCTCCTCAAGGTGCGCCTGACGAAGGCCTGACCCCGTGTCAGCAGGTGGCAGCAACGCGCCCATCGAGTGGATCGCCTCGGACCACCGGCTGATCGCGTGGGTCCACTTGCCGGAGCCCGTGCCGTTCGAGCTCCCGTTCGGGGGCGCGGCCTTCCCTTGCCTGATCTGGGACGATCGAGGCCATCCGCCCGAGGTGCTCGCTCGACACCTCGTATCCGCTGGCTGCCGCTATTTCGTGAGCGGCGGTCGCTTCGCCGAGGCGTGGCACGACGCCGCGGACCGCGCCTTCGTCGAGGCCACGCTCGACCTCTCCGACGAGGAGGCCGAGGCGCGGCACGTGATGACGGTGGACATGGCCGACGAGCCAGTGGAGGAGGTCGCGTTCTTCTTCCGCGCGTGTACGGACTTCGGCCCGTACGCGTTCGATCGCGGGCTGCTGCTCACCTTCGGCGCCGTCGACGCCCGCATCGAGGCCGTTCGCGCCGCCCTCGTCTAGAGCCCGATCTCGAACACGCGCCACTGCCGCTCCGCCGAGAGCAGCGGGTCGGCGTCGTCCGACCACCAGCGCACCGCGCGGAACCCGACCGCCGAGTAGGCGGCGATCGAGGGCAGGTTGCGCGCGTGGATGTGCACGTACACCAGCGAGAGGCCGCGGAGCCGCGCGTCTTCCACCGCGCGCTCGATCATCTTGCGCCCCCCGCCCACCCCGCGGTAGCGCCGGTCGACGAGCGTGAACGCCGAGTACGAGGCGTTGCCGACCTGGAGGTGGATGTTGACCCCGACCAGCCTGCGCCGGTCGAACAAACCCACCGCGTGCTGGTAGCCGGCCGCGAACGGCGCCAGCGTCTGGTCGGTGGTGGCCGCCCAGAACGCGCGCACCCGCGGCCAGTCGCGGTCCTCGAGCGAGGCCACCGTCAGGCGCGGTCCCCCGCGCGGGCGCAGGAACCGCTGCGCCGCCGCGTAGCGCGCCGCCGCCATCGCCGCGCGCCACCCGAGCTCGGTGAAGCGCTCCGGGTCGAGCGCCGCGAGCCGGTCGATCGGCCGCGACACCGCGCACCCGACGATCGGCGCGTCCCATCGGTCCTCGAACGGGCCGATGTCGCACCGCAGCCGCAGCAGCGTGCCGTGCACCGCGAGGACCCGGCGGAAGGCCAGGCGTTCGCCCGAGACCAGACACGCGACGTCCCCGGGCCTTGGCGGCGCCTGCACGATCACCAGCGGTTGTCCCAGCGTATGGATCCCGGCGGCGGGGGCCGGCACGACGAAACGCGCAGGCAGACCACCGCTCTCGCGGGCCGCGACCACGTCCTCCGGCTGCCAGATTTCTCCGGATTTGACGCGCCCGGTCGACGCTGGACCCACGAAGCGCGACATCGACCCCCGTGCGTTCCCGAAAACCGAGCAGGCGGCAAGGGAACAATCGCGCCCCATCAACCGTCGGTGGGCCCGGGGAGATCCTCGTAGGCTCCCATCCGTCTCGGGGGAGTGGGCCCAGTGGGCCGAAGGGAGACCGTTCGCATGCGCTCGATCTTGATGTCTGCCGGTGTGGCCGCCGTCCTCGCCGTTCCCGGCGCGGCCCTCGCACAGAACGAGCCTTCCTCGGTGAAGGAGCTCGACGCGGTCGCGCAGTGGCTCACCGCCAAGTCGACCGCCAAGTGCACCGAGAAGTGCTTCGTGCTGAGCAAGCTCTCGCTCGGAGGCGCCGTCGACAAGGGCACGCTCACGTTCCGGCTCGAGGGGACCGCGCTCGCTTCGCACGCCGTCGCGATCCCGCTGTTCGGCACGCCCACCAGCGTGCGCGTCGAGGACGTGAGCGAGGTCGAGGGCAAGGGCACCAAGGCCGCGGCGGTCGGGTTCGAGGGCGATCACTACTTCGTGGTGACCAGGGGCGGCGAGGGCGGGCGCTTCGTGATCGAGGGAAAGCTGTTCCTCGAGAAGGAGAGCGCGCTCGTCATCCCGGGTCCGCTCAATGCCCTCGAGACCGACTTCACGTCGGGGCGCATGGTCGAGGGCACCAAGCTCTCGGGCCTCACCCAGACCACGGTGCACTTCGACGCGGGCGACGCGAAGGCCACCACCGAGCCTCCCGTGTTCCAGCTCTCGCGCGCCATCCGCGTGCAGCGCGAGACCTCGTTCGAGTACCGCCTCGTGCTCCGCTCGGGCGTCGACCTCGGTGTGGTGCGCCTGCCGCTGTCGCTCGGCGAGAAGGTGCTCGACGTGACCGGCGTCGCCGGCTGGAAGGTCGAGGCGAGCGACCTCGTGCTCCCGACGGCCGGAAAGTCCGCCACGATCACGGTCACCGGCACGCTGCCCGATGCCCAGAAGACCCTCGTGCCCGACGGCCGCGCGCCGTTCGAGTGGTGGCTCGTCGAGTCCGACGCCGAGCACCGCGTGACCCCGAAGGTGGAGCCTGGTTCGGCGGCGCAGCTCGACGCGGCCGAGTCGCCGATCCCGCGCACGCAGCCCACCGCGCGCCTGTTCCTCGCCAAGAAGGGCCAGCACCTCGCGCTGTCGGTGCAGGCGCTCGCGGTGGTCGAGGCGCTCGGCGCGGTCGTGCGCGACCACCACCGCACCGTGGTGATCACGGCCAACGGCGACGTCGTCGGCGACGAGCTCTTCACGTACGAGAACAGCGGCCTCGATCACCTGCCGGTGCTGCCCGTGGGGATGCCGGTGTTCCAGGCCACCGACGGCGTGGGCGAGCGCATCATGCGGCGCGACCCGGCGCTCGCCGAGATCTTGCTCCCGCTGCGCAAGGGCGTGCACCAGGGGCGCATCCAGACGGTGGGCGAGTCGCGCTGGGGGCTCCTCGGCGGCGCGCTCTCCATCGATCCCTCCGCGATGCCGCTCACCGCGAGCCGCACCACGGTCCGCGTCGGGTTGCCCACGAACGTGCACCCGGTCGTCGCGTTGGGCGGCGATCGCGCCCAGTGGTTCGTCGGCTTCGAAGGGCTCGTCGCGCTGGCGATCGCCGCCTTCGTCTCCACCTTCGCCTTCACCCGGACCCGCGACCGCGTGCTCGGGGCGCTGGCCCTCGGCGGCCTCGGGTTCGTCTCGATCGGGGCCTTCGCGGCGGCGACCGGCGCCGTCGTGCTGGCAGTGCTCGCGACCTACTTCGCGCGGGTGCTCGAGGGGACGCAGCGCACGCGCGTGCTCGGGGGGCTCGTCGGCGCGGCCGCGCTGACCACGATCGTCGCCGTCGCGGCCTCGTCGTCGCGCACGCGCAACCTCGAACCGGCCTTCTGGAGTGACGACCGGACGGTGGCGGCGATGAAGAGCGAGGAGCCGCCGAGCGTGCAGGGCCAGCCGATCAGCCCGGCGCCCATGGGAGCGGCGTCCTCCGCATACGGGGTCCCGCCCGGCCTCGAAGCCAAGGAAGAGGACAAGAAGGTGGGCGGCAAGGGCGAGGCCGGCAATTTCGCCACCAATCACTACGCCACCGGCATCGTCCAGGGCGTGCAGCCCGTCGCGCTCCCGCTGCCGAGCGCCGCGCGCTGGGTCGTCGTCGAACGCGAGCTCGTGCCCCGTGATCGTCCGCTCGCCGTGCGCATCTACTACGTGACCACCGCGGCCCTCGCGCCAGCCCTCGCGCTCTGGCTCGGGTGCTTCGCGGCGCTCGCGTTCTTCCATCGCGACGCGTTCCGCAAGCTCGTCGCCGCCCTGCGCGCGCGGCTCGCCCACAAGCCCACGCCCCCCGCGGCGGAGCCCCCCACCGAGCCTCAGCCCCAGTAGCGCGCCATCAGCGCGTCCATCCACGCGGGCTGGTGCACCTCTCCACGGGGGCCGAGCTCGCGCACCCACGGCTTGAGGTCGACCACCGGCGTGCCGTCGACCGCGTCGAGGCCAGCGACGAACAGGCGCCGCCCCTCGACGCGCACCACGCGACACACCGTGGTGCCGAGCTGGTTCGGGCGGTTCTTGCCCCGCTGCGCGAAGATCCCGACGAGCGGCAGGCTCGCGTCGTTGCGCGGGTGGCGCGCGGCCCGCTCGATCCGCGCCGGGTCGACCTGGTGCATGTGGAAGAGCACCTCCACGTGGGAGAACGTGTCGAGGCCCGCGAGCGCCTCGGGGCCGAACGGAGGATCGAGCTCGATCGAGGCCTCCTCGCGGTCCCAGTGGTCGTCCTCGACGACGCTCCGCGTGGAGCGCACGACGCCGATCGGCTGCAGCGTGATCATGGCGCGGGCGTAGGGCCACGCCGGGTGCCGCGTCAATCCTCGGTCGCCTCGAGCAGCCGCGCGAGCCGGGCCTCGTCGAGCGCCGGCGCGAGCCGCGCCCGCAGCGCCTTCACCGTCCCCGCGTAGGCACCGCCGAACCGCTCGCACTGGTCGCACCCGCGCAGGTGGGCCTCGATCCGCGCGCGCACGGCCGGCTCGACGGCGTCGTCGAGGTAGTCCGCGAGCTCGGCGAGCACGCCGCCGCACGTGATGCCGGCGACCTCACGCTCCTGCATGACCGACCTCCTTCCTTCGCAGTGCAGCCATGACCCGGAGTCGCGCGCGGTGGAGCCGACTCTTCATCGCCGGTACGCCGATCGCGAGCGCCTGCGCGGTCTCTTCGCCCGTGAGACCCTCGAGATCCCGAAGCAGGAGCACCTCGCGTTCCTCCTCGGGCAGCGTGGCGAGCGCGGCCTCGAGCGCCACGCGATCCTCGGCCAGCGAGGCGGCCCTCTCGGGATCGTCCCCGAAGCCCGCGGCGAGGCCCAGCTCGAGGAGCGGCGTGTCGGGCACCTCGCGGCGCGCCACGTCCTTGCGCGCGTGGAACGCGGCGTTGCGCGTGAGCGTGAACAACCAGGCCCGCACCGTCGACTCCCCGCGGAACGTCTTCGCGTGGCGGAAGGCGGCGAGGAAGGCGTCCTGCAAGACGTCGTCCGCCGTCGCCTCGTTCGCGGTGAGCGCGCGCGCGAGCCGCAGCGCGCTCCCGCCGTGGCGCCGGCACAGCGCCGCGAACGCGGCCCGCTCGCCCGGCTGCCACGCGCGCGATCAGCTCGCGGTCTTCGTCGTCGGGGGCGGCGTGATCTTGCAAGTGGAGATCCCGAAGAGAGTGTACAGCGGGCAGGAGCCGATCAGCCCCGTCAGGAGCGGGACGAGCCCGAGGAAGGCCCAGGGGGTCTTCGGACCCACGAAATACAGGGACAGGACGACGAGTCCCAGCACCACCCGCACCGCGCGATCGACCCCGTGCTCGTTCTTGGCCAGCAGTTCCATGACGGATCCTCCAGGTTCGGGACCGTCTTCCGGCCCTCACCAACAGGAGTGCGACCGGGGCTTGGAGGATTCTGGAAATCGATCGTCAGAACAGGATGCGCGTGCGGATGTTGGTGGGCAGCGCGGCGATCGCCTTCTGCACCTCGTCGGCCACGTCGCGCCCGAGGTCCATCACGAGGTAGCCGATGTCCGGATCCGTCGAGAGCGACTGGGCCTCGATGTTGGCGTTGAGGTCCGAGACGATGCGCGTGATGTCGCGGAGCACGCCCGGTACGTTGCGGTGCACGTTGAGGATGCGGTGGGTCTCCCGGCCCTCGAGGGCGGGGAGCTCGACCTGGGGAAAATTCACCGCGCCGGTCGTCGCGCCCTGGTTCACGAACCGGATGAGCGCCGTCGCGACCTCGCGCCCGATCGCCTCCTGGGCCTCGGCGGTCGACCCGCCCACGTGCGGCGTGAGCACCACGTTGGGCAGGCCGCGCAGCTCCGACTCGAAGCCGGGGCCGTTGGCCGCTGGCTCCTCCGGGTAGACGTCGATCGCCGCGCCCGCGAGGTGCCCGCTCTTCACGGCGGCGGCGAGCGCCGGGATGACCACCACCGAGCCGCGGCTCGCGTTGAGCAGGTAGCTGCCCTTCTTCATCTGCGCGAGCTCGGGGGCGTCGATCATGTTCGCCGTCTCACGCGTCTCCGGCACGTGCAGGGTCACGAAGTCGGACGCGGCGAGCAGCTCGGCCATCGACTTCATCGCGCGGTTGTTGCCCATGGGGAGCCGCGGCGCGATGTCGTAGAACACGACCTGCATGCCGATCATCTCGGCCATGACGCCGATCTGCCGGCCGATGTGGCCGTAGCCGATCACGCCGAGGGTCTTGCCGCGCACCTCGTAGCAGCCGACGGCGGCCTTGGTCCAGATGCCCTGGTGCAGGTCGCGCGAACAGTCGCCGATCTTGCGCGCGAGCACCACGATCTCCGCGAGGATCATCTCGGCGACCGACCGCGTGTTGGAGAACGGCGCGTTGAACACCGGGACGCCGTGCGCGTTGGCCGACTTCAGGTCGACCTGGTTGGTGCCGATGCAGAAGCACCCGAGCGTGAGCAGGCGGCGCGCGGCCTCGAGCGCCGGGCCTTGCACCTGGGTCTTGCTGCGGATGCCGAGCACGTGGACGTCGGCGACGCGCGCCGCGAGCTCCTCGCCCTCGAGCGCGTGCTTGAGCGCCTCGACCTGGAACCCTCGGCCTCGAACAGCTCGATGGCGCTCTTGTGGACGCCCTCGAGCAACAGCACCTTGATCTGGTCCCCGGGGAACGAAGTCGTGCGCATGGCCCGCGCGAGCTAGCACGGGCGCCCCCTGCCTTGAACCCGCTCCGCCCCGGCTCAGTCGGGGATCAACACGACCTTGCCGATGGCCTTGCGGTCGTGGATGAAGTGATGCGCCGCCGCGGCCTGCGAGAACGGGAAGCTCTTGTCCACCTTGGGGGCGATCTCGGCGCGCTCGTACATCGCGAGCAGATCCTCGAACTGCGGCCGCAGCAGATCGAGCCGACCGAACAGGTGCCCCATGTTCACGCCGGTGACGGTCTTGTTGTCGTCCATCAGCGTGCGCACCGAGTACTTGGGGATGCGGATCACCTGGCCGAGCGCGTGGAACAGGTTGCGCGTCTTGCCGCTCGCCGCCGACGACAGCCCGAACCCGACGAGGCGCCCGCACGGGCCCAGCAGATCGTAGCCCTCGCGCCACGACTTGCCGCCGACCGGGTCGAGCACGAGGTCGATGCCCTTGTCGCCGACCACGCGCCGACACGCGGCCACGTAGTCCTCGTCGTTGTCGATGCAGTGCTGCACGCCGATCGAGCGCAGGTACTCGTGCTTGCCCTTGCTCGCGCGGCCGAAGATCACGCAGTCGCGCGTCTTGGCGAGCTGGATCGCCGCGATGCCCACGCCGCCCGCGGCCGAGTGGATCAGCACGCTCGATCCGCGGCGCAGGTTCCCCGTGAACATCATCATCGTGTACGCGGTGAGGTAGACGACCGGCAGCGCCGCGCCCTCCTCGAAGCTCATCTTCTCGGGCATGTGGAACACCTGCTCCGCCGAGATCGCGAGGGTGTCGGTGTACCCGCCGAAGCGCGGCATCCCGAACACGCGGTCGCCGACGGCGAAGCCCTCGACCCCGGGGCCGACCTGGTCGACCACGCCGGCCACCTCGTACCCGACGACGCAGGGGATCGGCGGGGCGTCGGGGTAGAGGCCCACGCGGGCCATCAGGTCGGCGAAGTTGATCCCCGCGGCCTTCACCCGGATGCGGAGCTCCCCCTTGCCCGCCTCCGGATCCTTGGCTTCACGGACCTCGAGGACCTCCGGCGAACCGGCGCGGCTTATCCAGACTTGCTTCATGGCTGGGCAGTGGATGCTGGCCGGGGGCGGGCGTTGCACGTTCGGGTTACGCTCCTGCCCGTGCGCCCCATTCTTCGCTCCTCGACCCTCGCCTCCTCGGTGGTGGCGCTGGCCTTCCTCCCTCACTGCAGCTCGGAGTCCGCCCCGGCGCCCCAGGGCACCCGCGCGTTCGACAGCGGGGACAGCAAGCTGGTCGTCGACCTCGACGCCGGCACCCTCGTCCTCTCGTACAAGGGTGCGACCAGGGTCACGCTGCCGAAGGACGCCCTCGCGCTCGGCGCCCTCGACGCGGTCAAGGACGAAGCCAACTACGACCCGTACTGGCTCTACGTCGAGAACGCGCTCAACCGGCCGCCGGACTCGCTGCGCTGGCTCGTCCCCGATCGCATCGAGCCGCTCGACGCGAGCAGCTTCACGCTGCGCTATCCCGAGAACGCCACCGCGGTCCTTCGCATCGCGACCGGCGCGCTCCCCGGTGCCTTCAAGCTCTCGCTGACCGACGTGCAGGGCCCCATCGCCTACCTGCGCCTGCGCACGCGGAGCGACGCCACCGAGGGGTTCTACGGGCTCGGCGAGTTCTTCGACGACGTGAACCAGCGCGGCAAGATCCGCGCGATGCAGATCGAGCTCGATGGTGAGCTCGAGAGCTCGTACAACGAGGCGCACGCGCCGATCCCGCTCCTGCTCGGCACGCGCGGCTGGGGCCTGTTCGTGAACACGCTGCGCCCCGGCGCGTTCGCCGTCGCCAGCGAGGAGGCCGACCGCGTCGACGCGGCCTTCGGCACCGGCGTCGCCACGAGGACCGAAGGGCTCACCTTCCACCTGTTCGCCGAGGCGCACCCGCTCGACCTCACCAAGCACTACCACGCGGTCACCGGCAAGCCGCGCCTGCCCGCGCGCTGGGCGCTCGGCCCCTGGTTCTGGCGCAACGACACGACCGGCCAGGACGAGGTGATGGCCGACGCCAAGGCCCTGCGCGACAACGATCTCGCGACCACCGGCCTCTGGATCGATCGCCCCTACGCGAGCGCGGTCCAGACGTTCGATTTCGACTCCGTCAAGTACTACGACGGCAAGACCATGATGGAGAAGGTGCACGGCCTCGGCCTGCGCGTCGCCATCTGGCACGTGCCCTACCTCGACGAGAAGGACCCGAACACGCAGGTGTACCGCGACCGCGCCACCAGCGAGGGCTTCTACCCGAAGACCCACGGGCCCAACTTCAACAAGTGGGGCGTGCCGATCGACCTCGCCAACAAGAGGGCCTACGACTGGTGGCAGGCGCTCGTCTCGGCGTACACCGTGCTCAGCAAGGTCGAGGGCTTCAAGCTCGACTACGCCGAGGACATCGTCCCGGGGCTCACCGCCGCGCGCAACAAGTGGGAGTTCGGCGACGGCAGCGACGAGCGCACGATGCACGCCGGCTACACGCTCCTCTACCACAAGCTCTACGCCGACCTCCTGCCCAAGGACGGCGGGTTCCTCCTGTGTCGCCACGCGAACGTCGGCGATCAGGTCAACGGCCCGATCCTCTGGCCCGGCGACCTCGACGCCGACTTCTCGAAGCACCGCGACAAGGTCAAGGACAGCAGCGGCAAGAGCTACATCGCGGTCGGTGGGCTCCCGGCCTCCGTGATCGCCGGCCTCACGCTCGGGCCCTCCGGCTTCCCGTTCTACGGGTCCGACACGGGTGGCTATCGCCACGGTCCTCCCAAGAAGGAGCTCTTCACCCGGTGGTTCGAGCAGACCGCGCTCTCGAGCGTGATGCAGGTCGGCAACGGCGACTCGACGGTGCCGTGGGTCGCCGATCCCAAGACCGGCTTCGACGCCGAGATGCTCGGCTGGTACCGCACCTACGCGCGGCTCCACTTGCGCCTGTTCCCGTACGAGTGGAGCTACGCCCAGAAGCTCCTCGTCGACGGGCGGCCGATCCAGCGACCGCTCGGGCTCGCCTACCCCGAGCTCGGCGCGCACCCCAACGACGCGTACATGTTCGGCGACCACCTGCTCGTCGCGCCGGTCGTGGCCGAGGGGCAGCGCACGCGCGCGGTGAGCTTCCCCAAGGGCGCCGGGCGCTTCTACGACTACTGGACCGGCGAGGCCCACGACGACGGCTCCAATGCGACGGTCGCCGCGCCGCTCGAGACGTTGCCGCTGTTCCTGGTCGAGGGCGGGATCGTGCCGCTCTTGCGCCCGACCATCGACGCGATGGCGCCGACCACCGAGCCCGCGCTCGTGGACAGCTACGCCACCACGCCAGGCCTGCTCTGGGTCCGCATCGCGCCGGGCCCCGGTCGGGCCTTCGAGCTCTTCGACGGCGCTCGCGTCGAGCACTCGACCGCCGGCGGCGCCCTCACGATCAACCTGAAGGACGGCGCCGAGTTCAAGAACGGCTTCGTCCTCGAGCTGATCGCGCGCGCCAAGCCGGCGTCCGTCTCGGGGCTCACGGAGGTGGCCGACCTCGCCGCGCTCGAGGCCGCGCCGAGCGGGTGGACCTGGACCAAGGACGTGGGGGGCACGATCTTCATCAAGATTCCGACCGGAACGTCGGTGGTGGTGAAGTAACGCGATCCTGGCCCGGTCGACAGAGGACGGTCACCCTGGTCCTGTCTCCTCCTGCCATGGATTCCCGCTCCTCCCGCGCTCTCTCGTCGACGTTCCCCCGGACTCCAGGGTATACGCCGTACGCGAACATGACCTTGGAGCTCGTGCAGATCGGCGGAAGTCTGCGGGTACCGGTGATGGGCTTCCTCGTCATCGGCCGCGGCCCAGGGAGCGCCGTGCACCTCGACCACCCCGCGGTCGCGAGTGTGCACGCCACGCTCCAGCTCGACCCGAACCAGGGCCTCTCGATCACCGACTGTGGCAGCGAGACGGGCACCATCGTCAACGGCGTCCGCGCGACCGACGGCCCCGTGCACCTGCACACGGGCGACGAGCTGCGGATCGGCCCCTTCGTGTTCCGCATCGCGGGTGGTGCCGAGGAGCCCGCCTCGGTGCCGATGGAAGGCCCCCGCATCGCGACCCTCTTCGGCGCACAGCTCGCGCGACCGGCCATCCTGACCTCGTCGCCCCCCCGCGCGCCCTCGCTCACGCCGCAGCGGCAGCGCACCCCGGTGGCCCTCCTCGAACCGGAGCGCGAGGTCGGTGCGCAGGTGTCCGCCTCGGGCACGTTCCTCGACGGAGTCCAGCTCGGCGACATCGGCCTCATGCTGCTCGTCGGGCGCTCCCTCGATCTCACCCGCACCCGCGACGTGATGAAGATCGAGCGCAAGATCACGCGCGACGTCGCCCGCGAGAACGGCTCGCCGTCGGCGCTCCTGTCGGCGCTGAACAAGGCGCTCGCTCGCTACTCCCTCACCGCCACGGTCACCTGCCTTCGCCTCGATCACGCGAGCCGCTGGCTCTCGTACGGGATGGCGGGTGAAGCCCCGCCGTTCGTCGTGCGCGACGGGCGAGCGAGTCGGCTCCCGGCCGGCCCGGCCACCGTCGAACTCGGGCGCATCGCCCTCGCGGGGTTCAGTGAACAGCACGTGGAGCTCGGCCACGGCGAGCTCGCCCTGGCGGCGTCGCGGGAGCTCGATGGAGTGCTCGCGCAGCCGCTGGTCGATCCAGGGGGTGAGGGAGAGGCCGACGCCGCGGCGATGCTCAAGCGAGCGCTCGAGGCCGCGCGCACGGCCGCCAACCTGCGGGCGACGGCTGCGGTGATGGTAGGCGGCTGACCTGGACGCGGCGAGACGAAGCGAGGGCTCAGCTCGCTTCGTTCAGCGCCTGGGCGAGCATCCGCACCGCGTCGACGGTGCTGAAGATCCCGACCACCTTGCCGAGCTCGGCGATCACGATGCACCCGTACTTGTGGAGCGCCATCACCTCGCACGCCGAGGCGAGGGGGGCGTCCGGCGAGGTGACGTAGACCTCCTGCGCCATCGCCTCTTCGACCTTCACCTTGCCGCGATCGACGCCGGGGATGCCGTCGAGCACCTGCAGGTCACGCTCCGACACGATCCCGATCAGCTTGCCGCCGTCGAGCACCGGGAGGTGCCGGATGTTGAACTTGCGCATCAGGTCCCAGGCCACGGTGAGGGCTTGCTCTCGCCCGATGGTGTGGGGACTCGCCGTCATCGCCTCTCGCATCTTCATCTTGCGCATGTTCGTCACTCCGGACCCCGAAGGATCAACACGGGCACGTCCGCTCGCCGGAGCACCCCCTCGGCCACGCTCCCGAGCAGGGCGCGGGGTAGACCACTCCGACCGTGGGTGCCCATCACGATCAGGTCCGCGCCGACCTCCTTGCACACCTTGAGCACCGCCGTGCGCGGCTCGTCCTGGTGCAAGAGGACGTGGATCTTCACGCCGCGCGCCTTGCGCGGCTCGATCAGCTCCTGGAGGGCCTTCTGCGAGGCATCCAGGATCCGCGAGGCCATCTCGGCCGTGGCGATCAGCGCGCCGTCCGGGAACCCCACCACGGGGATCACGTAGGCGTGCAACGCGGTGACCTCCGCCCCCACCTTCGCCGCGAGGTCGAGCGCGTAGTCGAGGGCCTTGGTGCTCGTCTCGAGGAAGTCGACCGGGACGAGGATGTGCTTGGGGAGCATGGCCGAGGAGGCTTCAACGTTCGTGCCGCCCGCGCAGCGACGCAAAATGGGGGGCAGGGGCCCCAGCGCGCACGCAGGGGATTCGTCCGACGCACCCGCTGCACTCGGCCCCGTCGCTCGGCGCGCGCTAGGCTCTTCGGGTGCGTCGGGTCCTCGCGTCGATCTACCTCACGGGCATCCTAGCGGGCTGCACCGTCTCCGGTCGCGAGCCCGCGATCGTCCTCGCGCACGTCCCCGATCCGTTCCTCGATCCGCTCGATGCGGTGCTGCGTGTGAAGAGCCGCGACGGCGAGTGCACCGGCACCGTCGTCGCGCCGCGCGTGGTGCTCACCTCGCGACCGTGCCTCGTCGACATCGGCGCGGTGTCGTCCGACAAGGTCATCGATCCGAGCGCCCTGCGCCTGCGCGCGCGCCTCGGCGGTGGAGCGGTGAGCTACGCCAGCATCCCGGTCTCGGCCGTGGAGGAGCGGGAGTGCCTCGGTGTGGCGGCGCTGATCACGCACACGCCCCTCGCGGTCGCGCCGCTGCGCATGCGGCTGCACCGCTCGGTCGCGCTCGGCGAGTCGGTGCGCGTGGTCGGCTTCGGTCGGTGCACCAGCGGCTCGATCGGCGTACGCGGCGTGGGCTTCGCCGGGCCGGTGCGCGCGGTCACGGCGACCTCGCTCCACGTCGACGCGCACGCTTGCTCGGGCGACGTCGGCGGGCCGGTCGTCTCTGCCGGCAGCCAGGAGGTGATCGGCATCCTCCTGCGGGACCCGATCCCGATTCCGCCCGACCACCCGTCGGGAAAGCCCGTCTTCGACGTCCCCGCCGGCGAGGCCGCCCGGCTCGACGGGGAGGCCCTGCCGCTGATTCTTCGTGCGGTTCTCAGCACTTATGGCGTCGAGCCCGCAGCGTTGCCCTCCGTCGCCTGCCCGTGATTTCGCCGGGAGGTCGGACTATGGTCACGGGCCCGTCATGCTGCAGCCGTCCCAAGAGCAACTCGCCGTCCTGACCCCCTTCGAGCGCTTCGCGTTCGGCATCGCCGACGCGATGAACCGCCAGCGCCTCCTCAAGCGGGCCACGCACAAGTTCCTCAAGACGGTCGGCATGAGCTGGGTGCACGTGTCGACCGAGCGCCTGCAGCGCGTCCGCGGCCTCGAGCACCTGCAGAACCTGAACCCCGACCGCGGCGTCCTGTTCGTCGGCAACCACCGCAGCTTCTTCGACATGTACGTCATGAGCTCGGTGCTCCTGCGCAACACCGACTGGGTCACCAAGATGTTCTTCCCGGTGCGCGGGGACTACTTCTACGAGCGCCCCGACGGCATCGTCGTCAACGCGCTGATGAGCGCGTGGGCCATGTACCCGCCCGTGATGCGCCGCCCCGACGCGCGCGTGTTCAACGAGTACACCGTCGATCTCATCAGCGAGATGCTGAAGGAGCCCGGCGTCGTGGCCGGCATGCACCCCGAGGGCACGCGCAACAAGACGGACGACCCGTACACGCTGCTGCCCGCCCAGATCGGCGTCGGTCAGATGGTGCTCCGCGCCAAGCCCATCGTCATCCCGTTCTTCGTCCTCGGTCTGCTCAACGACCTGCCCAAGCAGGTGAGCAGCAACTTCACGGGCGACGGCGAGCCCATCACCCTCACCTTCGGCGCCCCCCTCGCCATGGACGGGTTCTACGCCGAGCCGCCGCGCCTGCGCACCTACAAGCGCATCGCCGAGCACATCCGCGACGTGCTCACCGAGCTCGGCGCGGACGACCGCGCGTTCCGCGCGCGCGAGGGACTGCTGGATCTGTCGAAGCGCTAGCGCCGGTTGCCACGCCGGCGACCACCGCCACCGCCGTGCGAGCCGCCGCCGTGCGGGCCGCGCGGGTGCGCCTCGTGCCCGGGGCGCGCGCCGGTCTGCGGCCGGAGCAACGAAGAGGCCGAGCGCGTGCGCCCGACGAGATCGGTGGGCGGCGGCGCCGGGATCGACGAGCGGTAGGGGTGTTCGCCCACCACGGTGAGGTGGAGCTTGGTCAGCCGCTCGATGTCGATCAGGAACTCGCGCTCCTCGGCGTCGCAGAACGAATAGGCCGCGCCGCTCGCGCCCGCGCGCGCCGTGCGGCCGATGCGGTGCACGTAGCTCTCGGGCACGTTGGGCAGCTCGAAGTTGATGACGTGGGTCACGTCGTCGATGTCGATCCCGCGGGCCGCGATGTCGGTCGCGACGAGGGCCCGCGTGGAGCCCTCCTTGAAGTGCGCGAGGGCGCGCTCGCGGGCGCCCTGCGACTTGTTGCCGTGGATCGCCTCGGCGCGGATCCCCGAGTCGTTGAGGTGCTCGGTGACCTTGTTGGCGCCGTGCTTGGTGCGGGTGAACACGATCGCGCGCCGCACCCCGGCGTCGGAGAACAGGTGCACGAGCAAGCGCCGCTTGTCCCCGCGCTCGACGAAGAACACCGACTGCTCCACCTTCTCGACCGTGGACGAGACGGGGGTCACCGTCACGCGCGCCGGATCCACCAGGATGGCGTCGGCGAGCGACTGGATGTCCGGCGGCATCGTGGCCGAGAAGAACAGCGTCTGGCGCTTGGGAGGCAGCTTCTTGATGATGCGCCGCACGTCGTTGAGGAACCCCATGTCGAGCATGCGGTCGGCCTCGTCGAGCACGAACACCTCGACGCCGGAGAGATCGACGAAGCCCTGCTCGCCGAGGTCGAGCAGGCGGCCGGGGGTCGCGACGAGGATGTCGAGCCCCGAGCGGAGGGCGCGCACCTGGGCGTCCTGCCCGACGCCACCGAAGATGACGGCGTTGCGCAGGTTCGTGCCCTCACCGTAGGTGGTGAAGCTCTCGGCGATCTGGGCGGCGAGCTCGCGGGTCGGCGTGAGCACGAGGCAGCGGATCCGCGGACGGCTCTCGCGGCGGCCCTCGGCGAGCCGGTGCAGCGTGGGCAGCGCGAACGCCGCGGTCTTGCCCGTGCCCGTCTGCGCCAGGCCGAGCAGATCACGCCCTTGCAGCGCGAAGGGGATGGCCTGCTCCTGGATGGGCGTGGGCTCGGTGTAGCCCTGGGCGGCGACGGCGGAGAGGAGACTCGGGCGGAGAGGGAGATCGGCGAAACGCAACGGGGACCACTTTGTTGGAGGGGGCGGGCCTGTAGCATGGCCCGGCGCGGGGGTTGGTCCGGGGCTGCCTACCGCCCAGGTGGCGGGATCGTCTTGCCGCTGTCGACGACCCGCAGGAGCGAGACGAGCATCTCGCGGTGCTCGGGCCCCGGTCGCACGAAGCCGTCGGCGTGCACCAGCGCCTTCGCCGCGGCGTGCAGCTGCGGGAGCGCGCGTCGACGAGCGCGGCCGCGAGCGCCGTGACGATACGCTGGGGACGGACTTGTGCGCGGCGAGCACGTCCGCCGGGATCGGGCCGGCGTGGGCGACGAGGCGGACGTCCTCGTCCCGGAGGCCGCCGTGATCCTTGTAGCCGGACCGCGCGATCTCGACCGTGCCGCTCACGAAGTTGAAGCAGGTGGCGCCCACGTCGACCTTGCCGGTGGCGAGCGCGCGCGCGATCTCGGAGTGGCTGCGCACGAAGTGCTCCTCGGAGAACGCCTGCACCAGGCTCACGCCAGCCGTGCGGAGCGCGGCGCGGATGACGATGTAGCCGGAGGCGCTCTCCCGATCGACCCACGCCGCGCGGACCCCGCGCAGATCGGCGGGCGTCTCGATCTTGCTCGATCGCAGCGCGAACAGGCCGGTGAGGTAGGTGGACTGCCCGTTGCGCATGGTGAGCGCGAGATCGCGCACGACGCCCGAGGTGACGAGCCGCGCCGCGCCCACGGGGGGCACCCAGGCAAAGTCGATGCGCCCCTGCTCGAGTGAGGACGCGAGCACGCGGTAGTCGGTCGCGCGGTGTACCTCGACGTCGGTGTGGAGGTACTCGCCGGCGGCGCGGGCGAGGTCGTCGGCGAGCGTGGCGTTGGCCTCGTCGGGGATCAGCCCGAACCGCAAGCGCTCCATCAGCCGTCTGCCACGGCGTCGGTCGAGGTTGCGTCGGTGGCGTCGGTGGCGGCGTCGGTGGTCGCGTCCGTGGAGGCCTCGGTCGTGCCGTCTGTCGCGGCGTCGCCCGCGCCGGTGTCGATCCGACCGGTGTCGACGCCGGTGTCCACGTCGACGGCCATGTGGCAGCAGGGGATCGCGAACCCGTCGACCGAGCCGCACGCCGTGGCCGCCTCGCCCTTGGCGGACTCGAAGCCCGGGCGGCACAGGAAGGGGGAGTTCCTCTCGCACACGTAGCCCGCCGCCTCGCACTTGTTGGGGCCGGAGTCGACCGCAGCGGTGGCCTCCTCCGAGCTGCACCCGAGCAGACCGACGAACGAGAGAGCGAGGGCGAAAGCGAGCCGCATGGCGGCGATTCCAGCTCTTGCAGACGGGGCGCGCAAGCCCTCGTTCACTCCACGCGAGCGAGCGGCCGCCGCGAGCCCCGCAGCCAGATCACGACGCACAACGCCACGGCCACGGGCAGGAGCAGGAGCGCGTTCTTGAGGCTCGAGCGGTCGGCGAGCCAGCCGATCAGCGGCGGACTCGGGAAATCCCCGGCCGCGTGGATCGCGAAGATGCTGGCGGCCATCGCCGTGGCGCGGAGGTCGCGCGGCACCGAGCCGAGGATGACCACGTTGATCGGCGACGTGCTCGCGAACAGCGCCGCCTCGCACAGGAAGATCGCCACGAAGAACGCGAGCGGCGTGGGCGCCACGATCGTCGCCACGGCGAAGGGGAGGGCTGCGAGGGTCGCCCACCCGCAGAACCGCAGGTAGCCGCGCACGCGCTCCTCCTCGGTCGCCGCCGTCGGCAGCGTGCGGTCGGCGATCCAGCTGCCGCCGATCGTACCCACGATGCCGGCGAGCACCGCCACGGTGCCGAAGCCGAAGTCGGCCTTGGCGAGCTCCATCGCGTGGGTCTTGTAGAGGAACTTCGGCGCCCACGCGGCGAACCCGCCGAGCGCGAACGTGTACATGCAGAACCCGGCCACGCACGCCACGTAGAGCGGCGCGCCGAGGAGACGACGGTAGGCCCCCGCGCTCGCCGTGGGCTCGTCCTTCTCGAGCCGCTTGGGCTCGACCACGAGCAGGGCGAGCGCCGCGAGGGCAATCCCGGGCCCTCCGGCGACGAAGAACGCCGCCCGCCAGCCGAGCTTGTGCTCGAGGAGCCCGCCGAGCAGGTAGCCGAGCGCGCTCCCGACCGGGGTCGCGAGGTAGAAGATGGTCAGCCACTTGTTGCGACGGTCGGGCGGCGCGAGGTCGTCGATGATGGTGGGGGCGATGGTGGCGTAGCTGGCCTCGCCCACGCCGACGAGCACCCGCGCCAGCACCAGCGTGGTCGCGTCGCGCGCGAACCCCGACAGCACGGTGGCCACGCTCCAGAGGGCCACGCCGATCGCGATGAGGAGGGTCCTTCGCCCCGGCTTCGCGCTCTTCGAGTCGGCGAGCTGGCCGAAGAGCGGGCTCGTGACGAAGTAGCCGACCATGAACGCGCTGATGGCGAGGCCGGTCTGGAAGTCGTTGAGCCCGAGCGACTCCTGGAAGCGTGGCGACACCGCCGCCACGAGGTAGCGGTCGACGTAGTTGAGGAAGTTCAGCGCGGTGAGCAGCGCGAGGATGGTGGTCGGGCGCGCGATCTTCACGACGGCATCCCCCACGCCATGAGCGCCATCGCGGCGAACACCATCACGACGATCCCGATCCCAGCGCACAAGAGGCCCACGATCTTGCGCGTGCTGCTCGTTCCGTGGCGCGGGTCTTCGCCGCGCTCGCGGGCGAGGGCGTCGTCCACCGCCGTCCTCGTCGCGAAGATCCCGAGCCCCAGCATGAGCCCGAGCTCGAGCAGACCTCCGCCGAGGATGCCGAGCGTGGCCCCGCGCCGCACGCGACGCACGCGCCCGATCTCCTCGTTCAGCACCTTGGGCAGGCCGTCGAGCTCGAGCCCGCGGGGCACGAACGCGATGCGCGCGCGGGCGAGCGTGGCCGCCACCACGGCGCGGTACGCGCCCAGCGACGGGTCGGTCTTCTTGACCTGTTCGGGCAGGCGCGGCGACACGGCGACGGCGGCCCAGGCATCGGGCGCGTCGGCGGCGAGCACCAGCGGCCACGAGACCACGTGGGCCGCGTCGTCGCTCGGACCGGCGGTCGCCGACGAGGACACCGAGAGGTCGATGACGCCCTTGAGGTTCGGTGGCAGCGCGAGGCTCGCGACGCCGTTCTGGAACGCGAGCCGCTGGCCGAGCACGCGCACGCCGTTCTGGAGAACGTCCGCGTAGACGTAGGTGCGCGTGGCGGGGGCGCGGAGCTCCACCGTCGACCCAGCGATCACGCCGTCGCCGGGTGGCACGGCGGGCGCGAGCACCGCGCCGAGGGTTCCCCGGAACGTGCCCTCGGTGATCCCCCGGCGCGCCGTGATGGCCACGAGCACGGGCGGCAGCTTGGGGCGAGCGGGAGGCGGGCGAGCCCGTTCGCGTCGGTGAGCCCCGCCGGCGGATCGCTGTCGAGGCCCGCCTCACCCGTCAGCGTGACCGTGGCGCCCGATACTGCCATTCCTGCCAGATCGCGGACCCAGACCCACGCCGCACCAGGGAGCGGCGGCGCGAGGGCGGAGAGCTCCGGGGCTGCGTCGACGACCAGCGCCCCCGAGCGCGAGCCACCGCTGCGCGAGAGCGCCGTGAGGCCGTCGTCCGGGCGCGGCGGTGGCAGCGCGCCGGTCGAGAAGGTGAGCAGCGGGCGGAACGCGCCGTCGACGCGGCCCTCGAGCGTGATCTCGGCGGGGAGCGGGGCGTCGACGATCACCTCGGCCGCGCCGTCGTCGTCCGTCGATCCGACACGACCGTGCGAGACGCGCAGCTCGAGCCCGGGCGCCGGCGTCGTGACGGTCACGCCGCCGAGCGCGCGGATCACCATGACCCGGAAGGTGAGGGGGGCGTCGGCCGGCGGGCGACCCGCGATCGAAGCGCGGCCCGCGAACACGTCCCGCGGCCGCGAGAGGCCGAGCGCGATCCCGGCGACCAGGAGCGCGGCGAGGGGGGGCACGAACAGCGCGAGGCGGCGCAAGCCCTGCCGACGGTTCCGGCGCTCGTCTTCGAGCTCGCGTTCGAGCGCGTCGCTCTCCGGATCGTCGCCCATCGCGGGCAGACTACACCTTCATGACGACGCTGTCGGGGGGGCCTTCGACGGGGATGCGCACGAAGAACGACGTGCCCTGGCCGACCTTGCTCTTGACCTCGATCGTGCCGCCCATGGCCTCGGCCAGGTGCTTGACGATGCTGAGCCCGAGACCCGTGCCGCCGACCGCGCGGGAGCGGCCCGCGTCCACGCGATAGAACCGCTCGAACAACCGAGGCAAGTGGCGCGGCTCGATGCCGGGACCCTGATCGCGGACCTCGATGTCGAGCTGTCCGGCGTTGCGCGTGACGAGCACCTGCACCGGCTTGGGCCCGCCGTACTTGATGGCGTTGTCGACCAGGTTCACGAGCACCTGCTCGAGCGCGCGGCGGTCGGTGCGTACGGTGCCGAGTCCCTCGCCGAAGAGCGGCTCCACGCGCACGCCCCGCTGCCGGCTGGCCACGGCCACGGCCTCGAGCGACGCCTCCACCACCACGCGCGGCTCGACGTCGGCGCGCTCGAGGCGAAAGCCGCGGGACTCGATCTTGGAGAGCTCGAGGAGGTCCTCGACCAGCTGACGAAGGCGGTTCGAGTGACGGTCGACGATCTGGACCATGTCGCGCGCGACCTCCGGATCCTCGAGCGCACCCGCAAGCAAAGTCTCCGTCGACGTCCCGATGGCCATGATCGGCGTGCGCAGCTCGTGAGAGACGTTGGCGACGAAGTCCCGGCGGACGATCTCCAGGCGGCGCAGCTCGGTGACGTCCGTGAAGACGGCGACGAGCCCCTGCAGCTTGTCGTCCTGCACCCCGCGGATCGGCCGCGCACGAACCAGGATGCGGCCGGGCTTCAGGCCGGTCAGCTCGAGCTCGGCGGCCGCTCCCCCTTCGGTCTCGGCCTTCTGGAACACCGCCCCGAGATCCGGCAGGACGTCGACGGGCCGCTTGCCGAGGATCGAGCGATCCAGCACGAGCATGTCACGGAGCAGAGCGTTGGCGAGCACCACTTCGCCACCCTCGTCGAGGGGATCGGTGACGAGAACGCCCTCCCCCATCGACTCGAGGATCGCGACCAGGCGGTTGCGGTCCTCTTCCAGCGACGCCTTCTCCTTGGACAGCCAGCCGGCGAGCTCGTCGAGCGCGCCCGCGAGCTGTCCGACCTCGTCCGATCCCTGCACGTGGGTGCGGATGCCGAGGTCACGCCGCATCGCGCGGGCGGTGCGGGTGAGCGACGTGAGCGACTCGGCCACGAGCCACGCCGCGGTGTACGCGATGGCTCCGCCACACACGAACGCGCCGACCACGAGCAGCCCCACCAGATCGCGTCCCCGATCGCCGGCCAGCGCGATCGCGGGATCGAGGAAGCGCTGGCCCATGACCCACGCGAGGAACGCGAGCCCGAGGCCGAACAGAGCGGCGAGGAAGAAGCGGCCGCGACGCCCCTCCATCGCTCAGCCCGGTACGCCGAAGGCGCGGAGCAGGAGGTAGGTCAGCGCAGAAATCCCGGCGGCCGCGGGAATGGTGAGGATCCACGCCCACACGATTCGACCGGCCACTCCCCAGCGCACGGCGGACAGCTTGTCGGTCGTACCGACGCCGACGATCGAGCCGGTGATGGTGTGGGTGGTGGAGACCGGCACGCCGAGCGCTGTCGCACCGAAGAGCGTCAGAGCGCCGCTGGTCTCGGCGCAGAACCCGCCGACCGGCTGCAGCTTGCAGATCTTCATGCCCATCGTGCGGACGATGCGCCAGCCGCCACTCATCGTGCCGAGGCCCATCGCCGCGTGGCACGCGAGCACGACCCAGAGCGGCACATGGGGCGCCTTGCCCTTCACCGTGGCGATCTTCCCGGTCGCGACCAGGGCCATCACGATGATGCCCATGGTCTTCTGCGCGTCGTTGCCGCCGTGTCCGAGCGAGTAGGCGGCGGCCGAGGCGAGCTGCGCGAGCCGGAACCCGCGGTCCACCTTGCGGGGGGCCATCCGCCCGAAGATCCCGCGCACGAGGCTCATGAGCAGGAACCCGAGCAAGAGGCCCACGACCGGCGAGACGATGATGAACGCCGCCGTCTTGATGAAGAACTTGGCGTCGAGCGCCGCGAATCCGTGGGTCTTGACGATCGCGGCGCCGGCCATCCCGCCGATCAGCGCGTGAGACGAGGAGGAGGGCAGGCCGTAGTACCAGGTGATGAGGTTCCAGATGATCGCGCCCATGAGGCCGGCGCCCACGAGCAGCAGCGAGACCGTCTTGGCGTCGATGCCCTTGGCGATGTTGCCGGCCACGTGCGACTCGAACACGAGGAACGCGATGAAGTTGAAGAACGCGGCCCAGATGACCGCCGCGCGCGGCGAGAGCACTCGGGTCGAGACCACGGTCGCGATCGAGTTCGCGGCGTCGTGGAAGCCGTTGATGAAGTCGAACGCGAGCGCGAGCAGGATGATGACGACGAGCGCGGTGAACATCAGGAATACTCCAGGACCACGCCTTCGAGGACGTTCGCGACGTCGTTGCACTTGTCCATGGCGGTCTCGAGCGCGTCGAAGATGTCGCGCCACTTCATGACCACCAGCGGGTCGTTACCGGCCTTGTAGAGCTGGGCGATCGCCTTGCGGTAGAGGTCGTCGGCGTCGTTCTCTAGCTGGCCGAGCTGGGTGCAGACCTCGAGCACCCGGGGCGACTTCTTGAGGCTCGGGAGCTCCTTGGTGGCCTCGAGCAGCATCTCGCAGGACTTCACGAGGATGTCGGCGAGCTCCTTCACCGGCGGCCGCGCCTCGTCGATCTCGAACAGCACGACGCGCTTGGCCACGGCCTCGGTGAGGTCGAGCACGTCGTCCATGCGCGAGATGAGGGTGTGGATGTCGGCGCGGTCGAACGGCGTGATCCACGTCTCGTGGAGGCGCCGCATCGTCTCGTGGGTGATGCTGTCACCGGCGTGCTCGTTCTCGACCACCTCCTTGGCGAGCTCCTTGGCCCGGTCGAGCTGGTCGAACATGCGCCGCACCACCTGGGCCGCCTCGAGGGTGTGCTCGGCGTGCTTGCGGAAGGCGTCGAAGAAGAGCGCGTCAGAGGAGGATTTGCCGAACATGGGACACTCCGTACTCAGGGGAGGAGAAGCAGGACGAGGATGCCGAGCGCGATCCGGTAGAAGCCGAAGGGAGCGAGCCCGCGGGTGCGCAGGAAGCGGAGGAAGAAGCCGATGACGGCCCAGGCGACGACGAACGAGACCGCGAATCCGACGAACAGCGAGAGCCGCGCGGCGGAGGTGGCGACCAGCGCCTTGCCCCTTTGTAGAGGTCGAGCAGCGTCGCGGCGCCGAGCACCGGCAGCGCGAGCAAGAACGAGAACTCGGCGGCCACGGTGGGCGAGAGGCCGAGCGCGCGCCCGCCGACGATGGTGGCCATCGAGCGCGAGGTGCCGGGCCACAGCGCCGCGCACTGGGCGACCCCGATGAGGAAGCCGTGCTTCGGCGTCACGTCCTCGAGCTTCTCGAGGGTGGCCTTGGTGCGCGGCACGAGGCGCTCGAAGACGATCATCAGCACGCCGCCGACGATGAGCGCGACCACGACGGGGCCCTTGCCGAACAGGTGGGCCTTGATGGCCTTGCGCAAGAGCAGGCCCGCCACCGCCGTAGGGACGAACGCCGCGAGCAGCGCGGAGAACAGGCGGATCGCGTCCGGGTCCTTGCGGAACACGCCCGCCACGCGCTGGAGCAGCAGCGCGCGGTAGTGCACCACCACCGCGAGCACCGCGCCGAGCTGGATCACCACCTCGAAGGTCTTGGTCGCGTCGTCGTGCAGGCCGAGCGCGTGCGACACGAGCACGAGGTGGCCCGTGGAGGAGACGGGGAGGTACTCGGTGAGCCCCTCCACCACTCCCAGCAGCAGCGCGTACAAGACCGGCATCGACGGGCGCGAACCCTAATCGCTCGGGCTCCGCCTGTGGCTAGGCGCCATGCGGGGGTTTCGCACTAGGCACCGGCGCGTCACACAAAAGACGCATTGGCACCTGCCGCGTCGCCGGAATGTCACGTCGGACGGAATCGCGAAACGGCTTGCGAGGGTGTTCTGGCAGCAATGACAGCATGTTTCGCCGCCGAGGCCGTTGCTCGACCGTCGCGCCGTGCGCAGCTTGCGGGGCACATGGCCTCGACCCTCGTGCAGCTGCTCGTCAATGCCGTCAGCGTCCTCCTCGTCGCCGCGTTCCTGCCAGGCATGCGCGCCCGTTCCTTCATGGACGCGCTCGGGTTCGCCGTCGTCGTCGCCATCCTCAACGCGGTCGCGTGGAAGGTCCTGTGGTTCGTCTCGATCCCCTGGACGATCCTCACGCTCGGCATCGGCGCGTTCATCCTCAACGGCATCATCTTCTTGATCGCGCAGAAGGTCGTGCGCGGCGTGGAGATCAGCGGCTGCTTCGTGGCGGCGATCGCCTGGTTCCTGGTCAGCGCCTGCAACGCGCTCATCCTCGGCATCTTCCACTGAGGGCCAGCGGCGAAATCTTCCAAGCCCCTCGGACGTCTCTCCTCCATGCGCATCCAACGCCTCTCGAGCTGGCTCGTGCCGCTCACCCTCGGCACCGTCGGCACGGCGGTACTCGCCGTCTCGCTCGCCTGCGCGCTCGGGGCCCACCGAGCCGCTGCTCGGGGGCCGCTGGCTCGGCTGGGTGTTCGCGATGATGGTGACCGTGCCCATCGCGATCGGGCTCGTGCTCTCGGGCGCGTTCTGGGACGTCGTCCGCCTGAAGCTGTTCGGCCACGCGCCCCCCACCGGCCTCCACGGATGGCTCGTCGCGGCCGCCACGCCGCTCGTCACCTACGGCAGCTACCTCGTGTTCCGGCCGGGCGCGTGGCCGGGGGTCCGGATGGCGCTCGCGCTGCTCGGGCCCATCGTCCTCGTCCCCCTCCTGGTCCGCTGGGCCGCCACCCGCTGGGTCCCGTCCGGGACGTCTGTGCGGTAGGAGGCGGTTGCACATCGGGTCCGATGTAGTACATAGGGCGTCGCCTAGTAACTCAGGCAGGGGTGACGCCAATGAAGACCCAGCTTTTCTCGCTCATCGCCTCGGTTGGACTCGGTCTCGCGGCCTGCGCTGCGCCGCACGCGGGGGCCGACGACGAGAGCCAGGCCGGGGACGACGCCCTCACCGGGGTCACCTCCGCCGAGCGAGGGATCCACTTCGAGGGTCGCGTCTACGTGGACGCCGCCGCGAACGACGACGTGGTCCGCACCGCCATCGCCAGACAAGTGAAGACCGCGCTCGGTGCCCTCCGCCAGCCCAAGGTCGCGCTGAACGACCGCGCCTCTCGCGCCAACACCGACCCGGCCAAGTGGGCGCGCGTGGTCGTGGACGTGGTGGACGCCAAGGGCAGCAAGGTCGGACGCAAGCTGCAGGTCACCTACCGCTACGACGACCGCGCCGTCGTCACCAACACGCTCGCCAAGCGCAGCACCGTCGACTTCGTGCTCCTCGCCGACGACTACGCCGCCCACGCCGACGCGCTCAAACGCGATTGCTCGGACGATGTGACGACGGACACCGACTCGCTCTGGTACCATTTCATGCCCCAGACGACGGCCTGTCGCGCGCGCATCACCGCCGAGGGCCAGGCCATCACCGCGGCGGCCGCCAAGCTGTCGCCAGGCACGATCTCGAGCGCCGAGGCCAACCGCTGGTTCCTCCCGATCACGGCGCGGCTCGACCCGGTCAAGGCGGGGAGCCCGGCCGCGCCGGAGTACGACCGCCTGTTCGGGATCGGGACCGACAAGTCCCAGGTGGTGATCTACGCGTTCTTCGGCGTCGACAAGGACGAGAACGACCCGGACGACGTGCTCGGCGTCGAGGCCGCCCGCTTCCTGCGCACGATCCTGCGCGCCCGCCCGAACCTCCGCCCGACCCACACCGCGCCGTTCACCTGGCTGCTGGATTTCCAGGTCGACGGCAAGAAGCTCGAGGGCATCACCTACGACCGCGCGCTCACCTGGGTGGTCGACAAGTCGGGCTACCCGGCCGAGGTCGGCGCCGACGCGGCCAAGATCAAGCTCCTCCGCCAGCAGGTGATGCAGAAGCTCGCCGAGCGCTGGATCTACTGGGACCTGCCGCTCTCGGTGAAGGACAGCAAGGGCGTGCAGAAGACGGTCACCGTCGAGCTGCGCACGTTCTACGGCTACGAGGACGGCAGCGCCGACGCGCGGCAGCACGCGCAGTGGCGGTACCTCGAGGCGTTCTGGTACGGCGACGTGTTCCTCTACAACGGCCACTCGCACTTCGGGCACGGCCCGCTCGAGCCGACCAACTACGGCGCTGGAAACTGGAACGATCGCTATCAGATCATGATGGTGAACAGCTGTCTGTCCTTCAACTACTACCAGAAGGACTTCCTCGACATGAAGCCGGGTGGCAGCAAGAACCTCGAGACCATCGTGAACGGCCTGCCCAGCTGGGTGTGGGGCGGTGGCGACGTGCTCGCGCGGTTCGTCGACGGCGTGATCGGCGCCAGGGCGACCTACGCCGATCTCCTGCAGGCCATGCGGCTCGACACCCCCTGGGGTGAGAAGGGCTACGACCCGATGCGCGTCGTCGACGGCGAGGTGGACAACGCGTACGCGCCGGCCAAGGCGCCGATCGCGGTCACCACGCTCGCGCCCGTCTATCCCTGACCGCGCTTTGCTTCGCCGGCGGCGCGGGTGTGTACTCGGAGCGTGAACCCGTTCACCGTCACCGACCCGGCCGCCGTACGCGCGTTCGTCGAGGCGCACCCGTTCGGGACGCTGATCGCGGTCGACGAGCAGGACGAGGTCGTGGTGGGCCACGCGCCGTTCGTGGCGTCGTTCGACGCGCGCGGGACGCTCACCGAGCTGCGCGCACACTTCGCCCAGAGCAACCCGGTGGCGCGACTCGCGGCGGCGCGAGGGCGCGCCACGGTCCTCTTCGAGGGGCCGAACGCCTACGTCTCGGCCACGTGGTACGGCCACCCCGACGAGGAGGTCCCGACCTGGAACTACCTCGTGGCGACCGCGCGCGGCCGCGTCTCGGCGCCGATGCCCAGGCCTGAGCTCACGGCGTTGCTCGACGCGCTCGCGGCGCACCACGAGGCCATCGAGAACTTCCCGTGGTCGCGCGACCGCGTGCCCGCCGCCGAGATCGAGGCCCTGCTCGACGCCATCGTTGGACTCACGCTGCACGTGGAGCGCATCGAGGTGAGGGCCAAGGTCAGTCAGAACCGCTCGCCGGAAGATCGGATCCGGGTGGCGAGGGTGCTCGCGGCGCGCGGCGGACACGGCGCGGAGCTCGCGGCGTGGATGCATCGCCTCGGCGTCGTCGACCCCTGACGCGTGGCCGAGATGGTCATGAGGAAGCCTGCCTCGTGCCGGCGCCCTTGCGGTACATACAGCGACCTTGTCGCCGCCCTCTCGCCCGCCGTCCTCGATCGATCGCGAGCTGCTCGCGATCCTCGAGCGAGCGTTCGCGGAGCACGCCGGTCCCGACGCGGTCATCGACCTCGACGATCTCAAGAAGGCGCTGCACCTCCAGAACCCGTACTTCGCGCGCCGCGTCCTCGAGGTCCTCGACCAGAACGGCGACGGCGTCGTCCGCAAGGACGAGTTCCTCGAGGGCATCCGCGCGCTCGTCGCGGGCACCGATCGCGAGAAGCTCCGGTTCGCGTTCCGCATCCACGACCACGACGACGACGGGAGCCTCGACCGCGACGAGCTCCTGCGGATGATCACCATCAGCCTCGCGGAGAGCGACACCAAGGAGCGGGTCACCCAGCCCGCCGAGGCGCTGGTGCGCGAGCTCCTCCGCCGCGCGGATCGCGACGGCGACGGGAAGCTCAGCTTCGAGGAGCTCGAGGCCCACGTGGCCACCCGCCCCGACCTGCTGACCCGGATGGTGCGGAGCGAGGCCATCTGGATCTCGCCGAACGAAGACCTCCTCCGCTGGCTCGACCGCGGCAAGGGATCGAAAGAGGACGGTCCGCGCATCGCGCCCGACCGAGGCCCCGCCATCTTCATCGCGCTGTTCGTGCTGGCCAACCTGGCGATGTTCGGCGTCGTGCTCGGGCGCGGGCTCGTGCGCGGCGCGAACCCGCTGATGCAGGTGGGCCGCGCGCTCGGCACCATGCTGTCGCTGGACGCCGCGCTCGTCCTCCTGCCGATGATGCGGCGCTTGCTCACCAAGGTGCGCCCGACCGCGCTCGGTCGCCTCTTGCCGCTCGACTCGGCGATCACCTTCCACCAGATCGTCGGGCACGTGCTGTTCGTCGTGGCGCTGGTGCACGCCGCGGCGTTCCTCGTCGTCTACCCGAGCGGCCACCCACGCGGCCTCGACCGGCTCCTGTTCGGCACGACGATCGGCCTCACCGGCACGCTCTTGCTGGCCGTGTTCACGCTGATGTGGGTGTGCTCGCTGCCGTTCGTGCGCCGCGGTCGCCGGTTCGAGCTGTTCTACTTCACCCACCTGCTCTACGTGGTGTGGATCGGGCTCGTGATCGTGCACGCGCCCCGCGTGCTCCTGTTCGCCGGGTTGCCGTTGCTCGCGTTCCTCGTCGAGCAGGCCCTGCGGCTCGCTCGCCGCGGGCGCCGCGCCGACATCGTGGCCACCGCGGCGCTCCGCTCCGGGGTCACGCGGCTCGAGCTCACCCGCCCGCGCGCGATGACGTTCCAGCCCGGCGACTACGCCTTCCTGCGGATCCCCGCGATCGCCCAGCGGGAGTGGCACCCGTTCACCATCAGCTCGGCGCCCGAGCAGCCGAACCTCGGCTTCCACGTGCGCTCGCTCGGCAACTGGTCGGCCGCGCTGCGCCGGGTGGTCGAGGAGCGCAACGAGCCCAAGGACCTCGTGGCCTACGTGGACGGTCCCTACGGCACCCCGACCGCGCGCATCTTCGCGGCCAGGAACGTGGTGCTCATCGGCGCGGGGATCGGCGTCACGCCGTTCGCGAGCGTGCTCGAGAGCCTGGTGCTCCGGGGCAACGGCAAGAGCGACCGTCCTTCGCAGCTGGCCCACGCGCACTTCTTCTGGCTCAACCGCGACCAGTACTCGTTCGAGTGGTTCGCTGCGCTCCTGCGCGACCTCGAGGAGAGCGACGCCAAGCAGATGCTCGAGATCCACCTCTGCATGACCGCGGGGCGCGCCGGCGCCACCTCGCTCGGCCTCGAGCTCGCCCGCGACGCGATGCGGAGCGCGGGGAGGAGCGACATGTTCACGGGCCTGCGCACCCACACCCATCTCGGGCCGCCCGACTGGGACACGCTGCTCGGTGCCGTCCAGAAGCGCCACGCGCCCGAGCCGGTGGAGGTGTTCTTCTGCGGCCCCCACGGCCTCGGGCAGAAGCTCCGACCGATCTGCGAGCGCCTCGGCTTCGCGTTCCACGAGGAGAAGTTTTGACCCCCCGGTCCCTGATCGCGCTCGCCTTCCTGGTCGGAGGCTGCAGCCAAGGCGAGGCCTTCCCGAAGGGCCATGCGGGCGAGTGCGTGACCTGTCACCTCGCCGAGTACGAGCACGCGAAGCGCCACGTGGGCAGCAAGCCCATGACCTGCGCGGTGTGTCACAGCCAGAACGGCTGGCACCCCACCTTCGTGGAGCACGAGTGGCCGTTGACGGGGAAGCACGAGAAGGCCTCCTGCCTGAAGTGTCACAAGGGCTCGCCGCCGGTCTACAAGGGCACCAGCAAGCTCTGCATCGACTGCCACCGCGACGCGTACAAGAAGGCCAAGCGCCACGAGAACAAGGCGGAGACCTGCGAGGACTGCCACAGCACGTCGGGCTGGAAGCCGGCCAAGAAGAACAAGCCCAAGAGCGACGACTGATCAAGGGCAGGGCTCGGCTGCGCGAAGTGCTCCACGCTGCTAGATCTCGCCCATGTCGCCCCGGGTCGGTTGGCTGAGCCTCATCACGTGCCTCGTCGTCGGCTGCACGAGCGAGTCCCCGCCAGACCCGCGCATCGAAGAGGGCCGCTTGCTCTACGAGCGCTACTGCGCGCTCTGCCACGGCAAGAAGGGTGAGGGCTACGTCGCCGACAACGCGACCGCGCTCGGCAACCAGGAGTTCCTCGCGACCGCGAGCGACGAGCTGATCCGGCGCGGCATCGCGCGCGGCCGTCCGGGCACGACGATGTCGGCGTGGGGCAAGGCCGCGGGCGGGCCACTGTCCGACGCGGACGTCGACCGGCTCGTCGCGTTCCTGCGCGCGTTCCAGAGCAAGCCGAGCGTGGACGTGCGCGCGCCGGTGACGGGCGGCGAGCCGCTGCGAGGCCAGGCGGTGTACGCCACGTTCTGCCTCGAGTGCCACGGCGTCGAGGGCAAGGGCCAGAAGTACATCAGCATCGCGAACCCCGAATTGCTCGCCGTGGCGAGCGATGGGTTCGTGCGCCACGCGATCGAGTTCGGCCGCCCGGGCACACCGATGCCGGGCTTCGGCGCGACGCTGACCGATCAGAACCTGCGTGACCTCACGGCGCTCGTGCGCAGCTGGGCCAAGCCGGCGACCGAGCCGCCGACCGAGCTGCCCAGCAAGGACCTCGGCAACCCGGTCGTGAACCCGACCGGCCCCGACGCGGTGTTCGACGCCGGCCCCTACGCGCCCGCCGCGAAGGTGAAGGCGGAGCTCGACCGCGGCGCGCGCCTCGTGTTCCTCGATGCGCGTGCGCCCGGAGACTACTCGCGCGAGCACATCACCGGCGCGGTCTCGGTGCCGTTCTACTCGGTCACCGACTACTTCTCGCAGCTGCCGCGCGACGCCACGATCATCTCGTACTGCGCCTGCCCGCACGCGGAGTCCGGCGCGGCCGCGGATGCGCTCGTGAAGGCGGGGTGGACCAAGGTGAAGGTGCTCGACGAGGGCTTCTTCCACTGGAAGACACAGGGTTACCCGACCAAGGTCGGCGCCAAGCCCTGAGCCCGCGCCTTGCTTCGCGCGTGACGACGTGGCGAGGTCTCCCCATGAGGCGGGCGCTCCTCCTCGCGTTCCTGCTCCTGCCCGACGCGACGGGGTGCGCGCGCACGCTGCCGCCTCTGCCGCAGGTCACGCTGGCGGTGGACACCGATCTCCCCGTCGATCGCCTCGCCCTGCAGCTCCGACTCGACGTCTACCTCGAGGACGGCACGTGGATCGAGTCGCGCGAGGTCCCCCGCGCCGATCCGCGCGGCTGGCCGGCGACCTTCACGGTGTTCGCGCCCGACGACCGCCCGCGCTCGGTGCTGGTCCGCCTGCGCGCGTATCCGCGGGGCCTCGTGCGGGACTACCGCGGCGAACGGTTCGAGGAGCGCCCGGGACCGCTGCCCGCCGCCGAGGTGATCCCGCTGCCCGCGGCGACGGACCTGCCGCGACTCCTGACCGACGGGGTCGACGTCACCCCCCGCTCCGAGCCGATCCCGACGGTGACGGTCGACCACCTCTCCCGCGTCGCCCTCGGACCCGAGGGAGCGACCGCCCGCGTCGTGCTGCGCGCCGCGTGCGCAGGCACGATGGTCGATCTCGCGAACGCGACCACCTGTGTCAACGGCGCGCGCGTGGCCGCCAGCGCCGAAAGCGGACCGCCCCCGTCCACCTCGCTCGTCGGCACGGCGTTCGGTCCTGCACCCTGCACCGAGACGCCGCGCCCGCCACACACCGCCAAGGACGGCACGCCGCTGCTCGACGAAGAGGTGTGCGTCGGCGGTGGCACGTTCGTGCTCGGCGACCCGATCCTCGGCAACGTGGGCCTGATCGACGGGCGCGACGTGAGCACCAACCCGCCGCGCCTCGTGCACGTGCCGGCGCTGCGCGTCGATCGCTACGAGTTCACGGTGGCGCGCTACCGCGAGGCGCTCGCGGCGGGGTTCGCCGTCGACGACGAAACAGACCTCCCCATCCCCAACGACAAACCGCTGCCGCTCGCGCCCACCGAAGACCCGATCGAGCAGTGCACCTTCTCCACGGCACCGCTCCCCGGTGACGGGAGCCGCGAGGTGTTCGCGCTCAACTGCCTGCCCTGGCACACCGCGCGCGCGCTCTGCCGGTTCGCCGGCGGCGACCTGCTCACCGAGGCGCACTACGAGTGGGTGGCCTCGGCCGCGGGGCGACCGCGCAAGACGCCGTACCCGTGGGGCACTGCGCCTCCGCGCTGCGATCTGCAGGTCTACGGGCGCGAGCGCGACCCGGTGGTGGGTGGCACCGAGTGCATCCAGAAGCCATGGAGCAAGCCGTACACGCCCGGCCCCGTCACCGAGGGCCCGGGCGACGAGACGCCGATCCTCGGCCACGGCCTCTCCATCCACGGCCTCGGGGGAGGGCAGGCCGAGTTCTCGCGCGACGTGTTCCAGCCGTTCCGATCGCGGTGCTGGCTTTCGCAGCCGATCCACGATCCGACGTGCGGCGCCGGCGACACCTCGCGCCACACGAGCCGGGGCGGTGGCTGGGGGCTGCAGCCGTTCCTCATGATGTCGACCGCGCGCCTGCCGCTCGGGGGGCTCATGATCCCGACCGACATCTCGTTCCGCTGCATGCGCAAGGGAGCGCCGTGACCCTTCGCGCGCTGCTGCTCCTGCTGCTCGCGATCGTCGCGGCGTGCGGCACGCGCACGAGCGCGCTGCCCGTCGGCCACGTACGCGTGACGCTCGACACCGACGCCCCCTTGCCGTCGCGGGTGCGCGGGCCCCCGCTCGACGAACACGCACCCATCCCGCTGTTCGACGCGCTGTGGATCGAGGTGCTGCGCGGCGCCGACGGCGGCCGCTGCGCGGACTGTCTGCGCGAGACCGACGCCGACGCCGAGACGTTCACCGCTGGCGCGAGCTTCACCGTCGTCGGCGCGCCCGGCGAGGTCGTGCGGCTGCACGTGTTGCTCTACAAGCGGAGCACCGCCCTCGCCGGGGACCTGCCACCAGGGCTCGAGGCGTGGGTCTCGCTGCCGCCGATCCCCGTCGAGGGCGCGGTCGACGCGCGCGTGTTCTTGCCGACGGACACCTTCGCGCGTCCCGTCGGCACGAAGGACGCACCGCGCGCGGTGGACCCGAGCGGTGGACCGAGTGTGGGCACGTGGGCCAGCGCGGGCCGGACACCGTGCTCCGCACCCGCCCCGAGCGGGATGGCCTGCGTGCCCGGCGGCGCCTACCTGAGCGGCGATCCCACGCTGATCGCGCGCGCCGAGACCGACGCCGACCAGCCCCACCTCATCGTGCTCTCTCCGTTCTACGTCGACGTCCACGAGGTCGAGGTCGCGGCGTTCCGTGAGCTCGCCGCGGCCACCGCGGTCCTCCCGTGGACGGGTTCGGAGACGGGCACCGACTCCAAGGACTGGTGCACGTACACGAGCACGCCGTCCCCGCGCGACGCGCTCCCCATCGTCTGCCTCTCGCAGAAGTCCGCGCGCGCCCACTGCGTCGCGCGCGGCGGAGATCTGCCGACCGAGGCGCAGTTCGAGTACGTGGCCGGGGGCATGCGCGGCCGACGGTTCCCGTGGGGCGACGACCTGCCTGCCTGCGAAGACGCCATCTGGGGACACGGTGGATTCCCGGGAGGGCCGGCCGAGATCTCGGCCTACAACGGCAACTGTCGCCCGAAGAAGGGCGCCGATTCGTTCGGCCTCCCCTACGCCGTGACCCGCCTCGACGGGCGCGCGCGCGACCGCGTGCTGCTCGGCGGCGTCGAGGTCCTCGATCTCGCCGGCAACGTCTCGGAGTGGACGCGCGATGCCTTCCAGCCGCAGAGCGGCCCGTGCTTCCACCCGGCCACCACCGCGGTGCTCCACGACCCGACGTGCACGTTCGTGCCGGGCATGCTGGGAGGCTTCGGGGTCCGCGGCGGGAGCATCATCCACGCGCCGCGCGAGATCGCCGCCGCCGTGCGTCAACGGCAGGTGGAGGGTGCCTATCTCCACGTCGGGTTTCGCTGCGTCCGTCCCGGCTAGCCCGGGCGTCTGGCCCCGAGCTTGCACAGCCACGGGCGCATGACCGCTCGTCATTCCTTCTCCCAGGCCCCCATGCGGGTTTACTGGGAGATCACCCGCGCCTGTGGGCTCGCCTGCCGGCACTGTCGCGCAGAAGCTGCGACCCACCGCGCACCGGAAGAGCTCAGCACGGCCGAGGGCTTCAAGCTCCTCGAAGAGCTGGCGACGGGCACCCCCAAGCCGCACGTCGTGTTGACCGGCGGCGATCCGCTCGAGCGCCCCGACCTGTTCGACCTCATCGCCAAGGGCCGCTCGCTCGGCCTCGGCATCTCGGTCTCGCCGAGCGCGACCCCGCGGCTCACCCGCGAGGCGATCCGCGCGTTCAAGGAGGCGGGGGTCGAGGCGATCTCGCTCTCGCTCGACGGCGCGACGCAGACGGTCCACGACGGCATCCGCGGTGTGACGGGCACGTTCGAGCGCACGCTGATCGCGGGCGAGCAGGCGCGCGAGCTCGGGCTCCCGTTCCAGGTCAACACGCTCGTCGCCGAGGAGACCCTCGCGGAGATTCCCGGCATCGAGACCCTCGCGCGCCAGATCGGCGCGGCCCGCTGGAGCCTGTTCTTCCTCGTGACGGTCGGACGTGGCGTCGTGCTGCAGCCCATCTCCGCCGACGCCTGCACCAAGCTGCTCGGGTGGCTGGCCGAGCGCGCCACGTTGCCCGGCATGATCGTCACCACCACCGAGGCGCCGCACTTCCGCCGCATCGTGGCCGAGTCGCGGCTCTCCGCCCCCGGCCGCGGCCACGCCGCCGGCATCCGCGATGGCAACGGCATCATGTTCGTCTCGCACGACGGAGAGGTGTTCCCCTCGGGCTTCTTGCCGGTCGCCGCCGGCAACGTGCGCAGCGGCGACGCGCTCCAGATCTACCGCGAGGCTCCGCTGTTCCTCTCGCTGCGCGACGTGGACTCGTTCCACGGCCGCTGCGGCGCGTGCGAGGTCCGCACTGCCTGCGGTGGCTCGCGCGCCCGCGCCTACCTCGCGAGCGGTGACCTGCTCGGCGAAGACCCGCTCTGCCAGCACCAGCCCGCCGGCCACGTGGACCAGACAACTCCTGCCTGAGACCCTGGCAAAATCAGGGCACCTGGATCTTCCAGCCCAGGGTGCCGCCGTCGACCTCGGGTCGGGCGGGCGCGGGGCGGGTGAGGTACCAGGTGCCGAGCGCGACGCCGCCGACCAGCGCCGCCGAGCCGGCCCAGAACCACCAGCGCTTGGTGATCGAGGGCTCGTCCACGGGGAGGGTCGCGCTCACGCGCAGCGACTCGCCGGCGCCCACCTTCACCGTCTGGTCGAACGTGGTGTAGCCGACCTTGGTGACGACCACGTGGTAGGTGCCCGCGGGGCGCAGGACGTCGAGCGGCGCGGGGCCCAGATCCTTGCCGTCGACGGTCACGAGGGCGCTCTCGCGGTTCGCCGTGATGCGCAGGGTGGCGGGGAGCTTGTCGAGGGTGAGCTCGAGCGTGGTCGTGGTGCCGCCGACGAAGCTGCGGTTCACCACGGCGTCGGTGAACCCTTTGCGCTGCAACAGCAAGACGTGCGGGCCGGGATCGAGCAGGACGGTGAAGCTCGCCGTCGGTGGCACCTCGCCCGAGCCGGGGGCACGCACGCCCGCGACCAGCACGGTGGGCTTGCTGGACTCGAGGAACAGCGGCCGACCGTCGACGAGCACGTTGGCCGAGTCGGGCACCAGCGTGATCGCGGCGCGCGCGACCAGCTTGTCGATCTCCGAATCCCAGGCCCTGGCGTCGACCACGAGGTTGTCGGGGAGCTTGCCGTGCTCGCCGGTCTCGTGCTCGCGGAGCGCGCGGCGCAGCGTGGTGCGCGCGCGGGTGTAGCGGCCCATCGCGCGCTCGCACGCCGCGATGTCGAAGGTGGTGACCGGGTGCGGCTTCTTCTTCTCGGCGCGCTCGAAGGCCGCGAGCGCCTCGGACCAGCGCGCCTCGACCACGAGCTTGGTGCCCTCCTCGAACGCGGCACGCGCCTCGTCGGCGTCGTCGGCCGCGCTCACAGGGGCGGCCAGCGCGAGCGCGAGGGCGAGCGCGAACTCAGTACGGCGAGACGCCATGCACGCCCCCGGGGAGCTTGGTCGACGGCGAGGGCTCTGGCTTCGCAGGCGCCGCGACGGTCACGGGTTGGGGCGTCGTGGTGGCGATCGGCTTCGGCGGCGCGACGGGGATCTGGGACGTCGACGGTGCAGCGGCGGCCTTCACGTCGACCGACGCGCTCGCACTCGCGACCGGCGCCACGACCTGTGACGCGGGCGCAATCGTGGAGACGACGGGCGTGGTCGCGACCGACTTCGCCTCGGGTCGCGGGCGCAGGACGAAGAAGGCCGTGGTCGCGAGCGCGGCGACTGCACCCAGCGCCACGAGTCTCCCACCGCGCCCGGTCGGAGCCGAAGCGGTGCTCGACAGCGGAGGCAGCGTGGGCCGGCTGTCGAGGGCACTCGCACCACCGACCTTCGCGAGCACCGCGCGGACCTCGCCGAGCGAAGGACGCGCGTCGCGGTCGCGCTCGAGCATCCGCGCGACGAGGGTGGCGAGCCGCCGGTCGACCTCGGCGGGCAGACGCGGCGCCTTGCCGAGCGCGACGGCCTTGAACACCTGCCCGTAGTTCTCTCCCTCGAACGGGCGCTGGCCCGAGAGCGCCTCGTAGAGGATCACGCCGAGCGACCACACGTCGACCGCGCCGTCGACGGTGCGATCGCCGAACACCTGCTCCGGGGCCATGTAGTGCGGCGTGCCGAGCACCGCGCCCGTCTGGGTGACTGCGCGCGTCTCGGGCTCGAGCACCTTGGCGATGCCGAAGTCGAGCACGGTGACGTGGATGCTCCGCCGCGCGGCGAGAGGTGCACGTTCTCGGGCTTGAGATCGCGGTGCACGACGCCCCGCGCGTGCGCGGCCGCGACCGCGTCGACGACGGGCAACAACATGCGCGCGACCTCGTCGGCCGGCAGGTGACCGGCGGCGGCGATGCGCTGCGCGAGGGACTCTCCCTCGAGGAGGTCCATCACCATCGCCGGCGTGCCGTCCTCGAGCTGCAGCACGTCGTGCACGGCGACGATCCCCGGGTGGGCGAGCGTGCCCGCGATCTTGGCCTCGCGGAGGAAGCGGCGCACCGAGGTGACGTCACGCGACTTGAGCAGCTTGAGGGCGACGCCCTTGCCGGTGACGAGGTGCTCGGCGGCCCACACCACGCCCATGCCACCCTCGCCGAGCTTGCGCACGAGGCGGTAGCGATCACCGACCGTGAGGCCCTCGCGGAGCGGCGCAGGCACGGCGGACATCGTGCGGAGGTCTAGCGAAGCCCGGGGCGTCGTGCCAGTCGCGCCCCCGCCTGAACAGGCGTGTCGCACGGCGTCAGCTCAGGTCGCGGAGGACCCGTTCGAGGCTCAGGTCGAGGCGGCTCTGCAGGGCGGCGACGAGGCTCTCGAGCTCCGGCCCGCGCAGGGCGAGGCGCGCCTCGAGCTGCTTGCGCGTGCGCCGGCGCAAGTCCTCCTTGGCCCGCACGATCCAGCGCGCCGCGGTGGCGCGGTGGACCTGGTGGACGAGGCCGATCTCGTCGACGCCGAGGCCATCGAGCAGCTGCAGGCGCAGGACGCTCCGTTGCTCGGGCTCGAGCTCCCCCAGCGCTGCGTGCAGGGCAGCACGGAACGTCTCGGCGTGGGTCGCGCGAAGCGTCGCGAGCTCCGCCGAGTCCTGATCCGAGGCGAGCGTGGCGAGGCCGTCGTCGGTGCCCGCGAGCGGATCGCGCGCGCGCTTGGCCGAGAGCGCGACCCTCGTGGCGACCACCCGCACGAACGCACCGAGCGGCCCCTTGCCGCCGTAGGCCTCGAGCCGCGGTGCGGCGCCGTCCGGCGAGGCCATCAAGAGGCGCGTTCGCACCTGCTGCAGCACCTCGTCGAGGGCCTCGGGTGGCAGGCGGAGCAGGAGCAGGGAGGGACGGATGTCGACGAGGATCTCCTCGACGAGGCCGATGGCGGTCGCGTCCCCGCGCGCCGCGGCGAAGGCGACGACGAGATCGGCGAGGCGCTCGCTCGTGCCCTCGGGGTCGACGCGCGCGACGTGCGCGGCGAGCGCGGCCTCGTCCACCGCGACGCGCGGCAGGCTCGCGCGGGCTTCGGCCAGGCGTCGGTCCACCGACCGATCCTACCAACGCCGGGTCGACTGCGGTTACGCTTCGACGCGCATGGCGTGCCTCGACGACGACGACGTGCTCGCGCTGGTCGACGCGGGCACCCCCGAGGCGCGTCGCGCGGCGCTGCTCGCGCACCTCGACGGCTGCCCGGCCTGCCGCATGCTGGTCGCGGCGGTGGCGCGCACGAGCCACAGCGAGAGCCGCGCGGCGGACGAGGCCACGACGCTCCCCCAGCTCGACGCGCCCGTCATGTCGGTGAGCTCGCGTTACCCCGATCTGGTCGCCGGTGATCTGGTCGATCGATATCGCCTCGACGCGCGGCTCGGCGAGGGCGGCGTGGGCATCGTGTGGTCGGCGACGCACGTCGAGCTCGGGCGCCGGGTCGCGGTGAAGCTGCTCAAGTCGGCCTCGCGCGAGCACGCCCAGCGGTTCCTGCGCGAGGCGCGCATCTCGGCGAGCCTGCGGCATCCGAACGTGGTCGAGGTCTACGACCTGCGCGAGCTGCCTGGCGCCGATCGCCCCGACGTCGAGGGCATGGTGATGATCATGGAGCTGCTCGAGGGCCGCTCGCTGCGGGAGCACCTCGATCAGGTGGGGGCGCTGGCGCGTCACGAGGTCGGGCCGGTGTTCCGGCCGCTCTGCGACGCGCTCGCGGCGGCGCACGGCAAGGGCATCGTCCACCGCGACCTCAAGCCCGACAACGTCTTTCTCGCCACCGTCAGCGGGCGGGTCGTACCCAAGATCCTCGACTTCGGCCTCGCCAAGCTCACCTTCGTGCAGGCGAGCCTCGATGCCGGCGTCGACCTCACGCGGAGCGGCGCGTTGCTCGGGACGCCGCACTACATGGCGCCAGAGCAGATCGGGGGCGCCCGCGACGTCGACCCGCGCGCCGACGTCTGGTCGCTGGGCGTGATGCTCTGGGAGTGCCTCGCGGGCGCGCGTCCGTTCGAGGGCCGGGGGTACGGGCCCCTCTTCCAGGCCATCACCGCGCTGCCCATTCCCTCCCTCGCGGCGGTGCGCCCCGATCTGCCCGCGCCGTTGCTCGATCTCGTGCAGCGCATGCTCCAGCGCGAGCGCGCGTTGCGCCCCACGCTCGACCAGGTCGCCACGGTGCTGTCCGACCTCGATGCCTGAGGTGGGTGCAACGCGCGCGATCGGCGAACCGTTTGCAGTCAGAAGCCTGGTTTCGCGCAGTTGCGCGCGCCGTTCACGCGCAGTTCGCCGGTCGGGCCCACACTTTGCCTAGTGGTGGGCAAGCCCCAGGAGGCCGCATGTTGAATCCGATCCAGGTGACCTTTCGTGACTTCGAGCCGACCGACGCCATCACCGACTACGTCCACAAGCGCGCAGCCAAGCTCGATCATGTCCACGACCGCCTGACCAGCTGCCGGGTCGTCATCGAGACCCCGCACCGCCACCACAAGCAAGGGGACCGTTACCACGTCCGCGTCGACCTCACCCTGCCTGGCCACGCGCTCGTCGTCGGGAACCGCCCTTCGGCGGGTGGCCCGCGCGAGGACGTCTACGCCGGCATCGACGACGGGGTCGACCACGCCGTCCACGCCCTCAAGGAGCACCTCCGCAAGCACAGCCCGCGTCGCCACGAGCACGAAGGCGCGACCACACGCGGGAAGATCGTGAAGCTGTTCGGGTACGAGGGCTACGGCTTCCTCGAGAGCGCCGAGGGGGTGGAGGTCTACTTCCACCGCAACGCCGTCCTGCACGACCGGTTCGACCAGCTCGCCCTCGGGCAAGAGGTCCGGTTCGTCGAGGAGCTCGGCGAGAAGGGGCCCCAGGCGAGCACGGTGGAGGCCCACAAGCACTGAAATCAGGTTCGAGATTTTCTGCGACGGCCCGGGTGGGCGTGCGTCAGGGGGGCGAGCCGGCTGAATCGGCTCGCTTCCAAGAGCACGCCCATGGCCTCGCAGGTTTCGTACGTCGCCGCCCCCGTCCAGTCCAACCCCGCCACCTTCGGCGCCCGCGGCGAGGTGCGGAGCGGCGCGGTCTGGACGGTGCTGTCGCTGTTCTTCCCGATCGCGTGGATGATCTGGCTGTACTTCAAGGCTCTTCCGGAGATGAAGGCCTACCTCGGCAAGTCCGACGCCGAGGTCTCCCCGACGAAGGACTTCGTCATCAGCCTGCTCACGCTCGGCATCGCCGGGTTCTGGCACGTGGCCAAGCTCGCCCGCCTCGTGCACGAAGCGCAGGTGAAGCAGGGGCGCACCGACGCGCAGCCGAAGGGTACGACCTGGGTGGTGCTCACGATCCTGTTCTTCCCGGCGGTGCCGCTCCTCGGCCAGAACGCGATGAACGAGCTCTGGACCAGCGGTCGCTGAGCGCGGAGCAAGAAGCCGATGAACATCCGCTGGGCAGGCAAGCTCGGCGCGCTCGTCCTCGGTGCGGCCTTGATGGTCGCGCCGGAGGTCCGCGCGGACGAGCCCGAGGATCTGAACAAGGAGGCGCCGGCCGCGGCCGCGCCCGCGCACGAGGCGAAGGAGCCCTCGGCCGAGGCCAAGGCGCACGACCCCGTGAAGAAGGACGGCGACGAGGCCGCGCCTGCGACAGCCAAGGCCGGCCCCGAGGGCGAGGGCGACATGTCCCCGGCGGAGGAGAAGGCCGGCGAGACCGCGGCGGCCTCGCACGATCCCGAGAAGTACGCCGCGTTCATCCGCGGGATCCTCCCCAAGATCAAGGAGAAGGTCCTCGGGAAGATCGAGGCCAAGATGGAGAAGGCCCAGGAGGCCAAGATGGAGCGCCTGTCGATGGTGCTCGGCTGGGTGTCGATGCTCGGCTTCCTGCTGCTCCTGATGCCGATCTTCCTGGCCAAGAAGTACCCGGGCAAGCTCGGGGTGCTGTTCAAGACCAGCGCCATCGCGGCGTTCGCGTCGGTCATCGTCATGAACCTGTTCGCGGCGATCGTCATGCTGCTCAAGAACGTGCAGGGCGCGCTCGCCAAGTTCACCAACCCGCAGATCAAGATCGTCGAGGCCGCGCTCGACGGCATCGGCGACTCGGCGGATCACCTCATCTCGTTCGGCCCGCAGCTCATCCAGCCCACGCTCGACCAGCTCTCTTCGAGCGAGGAGTCGGTGCCGGTCGCGCTGCTCGAGAACGTCCAGAAGATCGCCAAGGACGCCCAGCCGTTCCTCGCCGCCGCCAAGTGGTTCAAGGGGATGCTCTGGATCTTCGACTATCTGCCCCTGGTGATGACCACGATGGCGATCTTCCTCTTCCTCGTCGGCGCCAAGCCGATGCTGGTCGAGCTGATCAAGCTGCCGGGGCGCGCGGCCGCCGGTGAGAACACCGAGGGCGTCGTGAAGGAGGCCTTCCGCAAGGTGGGTCGCGAGCTGCTGGCGACGCTGTGTCTCATCGTGCTGCTCGCGGTCGTCACGCTGCTCTCGGGCGAGCTGCTCGCGCTCGCGGTGCGACCGGCGGTGGAGAACTTCCTCAACACGTTCTTCGTCGACGTGATCTACGTGCAGACGCCGGACGCCTCGTCGGGTCTGATCTTCGGGAGCCTCGCCGGCACGGTGGTGTTCCTCGTCCTCAACGTGATGGTGGTGCTGGTCTCGACCGGGTTCTTCCTCGGCAAGGCGCACAAGATCTTCCAGCAGCGCTTCCACGACAAGGTGCCGCTCTCTGCTCACAAGAAGTTCTGGGGCTGGGGCACGCTCGCGCTGCTCTGGGCGCAGGTCTTCCCGGTGGTGTTCGTGCTCGGTGCAGAGCCTCTGGTGGAGAAGCTGCTCGAGAAGGGCTTCGGCAAGGACGAGCCCAACTGGACGCTCATCCTGCTTGGCGGCTCGGGGGTGTTCGTGCTCGGGTTCGTGCTCTGCTTCTGGGCGTTCCGCGGCCTCAAGGGCCTCGCGTTCCTGAAGAAGTACGATCTGGTCGCGGCGAAGGCGGCCTCGGTGCCGCCCCCGCCGATGCCCTTCGGCGAGCCGACCCCGGCCTGATCACGGACGACTGGTGGGACCCTCGACCCTCACGCGGGGCTCGAGGGTCACGCTCATTTGAGGTCGATCTTCGCCTTGGTGGTGACGCCTGCGCCGCTCCAGCCGTTCTTGGCGGCGGCGATGGTGGGGAAGTCCTTCTCGATCTTGCCCTTGCCGTCGACCAGCGAGATCGAGAGGAACAAGGCGGTCGTGGTGGCGCCGCTCGTCGAGAAGCGCTGGAACGCGAACGCCTCGCCGCCCCAGGCGCCGAGGCCGTAGAGCCGACCGAAGCCGGTGCCGCTCGTGCCGATGAAGCGCTTCTTGAGGTTGCTCGTGGCGCTCTTCTTCGCGAGCGCGGTGACGTCGATCTCGACGAGCACGTCGTTGCCGTTCTTGCAGGTGGCCGTGTCGGCGGGCTTGGTGCACGGCCGCAGCGTGGCGAGGCCGATCGGCCCCGTGGTGCCCTCGAAGAAGGCGATGTCGCCCGAGAGCTGCCAGTAGTCGCCCGCGGCGCCGCCGCCCGGATCGCTCGCCGTGACCTTGCCGAACGTGCCGACGCCGAGGGGCGCGCTGCCGTCGGTGGGGATGAGATAGAGATCGCCGGCCGCGTCGCCGCCGATCAGCGCCTCGGCGGCGCCGAGCACGCCGCTCGGCGCGAACCCGAGCGCGTACATGCGGGGGCTGCTCGCGGGGAGCGAGACGAGGACGGTGGCGGTGACGTTGCCGGTGTCTCCGGCCGGGAGCTTCAGCGTGTAGATCTTGCCGACCGAGTTGCCGAACAGGTTGCCGGCCTTGTCGACCGCGATGTCGGTCATGGGCTCGGCGAGCGCGGTGCCCGACGCGTCGACGAAGTCGCCGATGCGGCTGATGGTCTTGGTGGCCGGGTCCATCCGCCACAGATCCTGATCGGTGTTGGCGTACACGCGCTCGACGGGGGGCGGGCCGGTCTCGATCAGGGGGACGTCGGCGATGAACCCGTCGTCGCCGCCGTCGACGACCGCTTCCGCCACGACGTCGCTCCGTGCATCGCTCCCTCCGTCGATCCCGCCCGGGTCTTCACCCTGCGCCGAGCAACCCAGCGCCGAACAACCCAGAATCCAAGCTCCCGAGAGGAAGAAGACGGTGCGCACCGACGTACGATGGGCGGTGAACGGCCGCTCGGCAAGGGTCAGTGGCTGTCACGCAGTCGTCGAACGGCGCCTCGCCGGACGCGAGCCGCCAGGGACGGACCTTCGCTGTCGAGGCCCGCGATCGCGGCGTCGAGATCGCGACGGACCGAGGGCGCGACCTGCAGGCAGAAGGTCACGATCTGCCAGCCGAGCTCGGCGTGGCGCTGTTCGTCGTCGGCGATGGTGGTGAGGACAGCCCGGACGACCGGGTCGTCGGTGCGTGTGGCCTCCTCCCTGGCCGCTTCGGCCGCCAGGCCCTCTCCGCAGCAGCCGTCGACGAACAACTCCACGGCCAGCGTGGACCAGTCCAGGCGTCGCGGCGAGACCTCGGGCTTCGGTCCAGGAGCCAGCGGCACGCCGGCGAAGGCGCTCGCGAGCGCGAAGCAGAGGTCGGTGTGGTGGACCTCGTCCTCGGCGGCCGCGAGCGCCGCGTCGACGAGCGCGGGGTCGACGGCGAGCGCCCGGAGCTCCTCGGCGAGGCGCAGGAAGCTCGCGACCGCGGCGCACTCGAGCTGACCGTCGGCGACGAAGCGGGCGGCCGCGACGCGGCGGGAAGACGTCTCGCCGAGCAGCGGTCGCTCGACCGCGCCGCACGCGCCGAGGACGACCTCTGGGAGCCACGCGGTGCCGTCGGCTCCGCGCAGCGGCCGGCCGGCCGGCACGCGGATGCGCAGGAGCTCGGGCATCTGATCGATGGGCACCGGCACCTTGATACCGAGCGTGAGACCGACCTCGGTCGGGTAGCGGCCGTCTGCTCCGCCGATCGGCGAGACGACCCGCAGCGCGAGGTGCAAGACCCCCACCGACAGATAGGGGGCGGCGTGCACCCCGAAGGTGGCGTCGTGGAGCGTGTCGGCGCCGCGCCGCGCGAGCGCGAGCTCCACGCCGACGAACCCCATCGCGAGCTGCCCGCCGAGCGCCCACCGGTACGCGCCGCCGTAGGTCTCGAACTGCGCGAGCGCGCAGTACGCGAGGAAGTTCTTCGCGACCGGGTAGTGCATGTACGTGGCCTCGAGGCCGTGCGAGGTGACCCCGGCGTCGCCGAACACCCACGTGCGGAGGTACCCGACGCTCACGACGTTGGCGGGCGCGGTCTCGTCGGCGTGGGCGAACGCGGGGATCGTCGAGACCATCAGTCCGAACGTCGCCGCGACGGCTCTCTGCATCGTGAGAGGAGAGCGAGCGTCGGGCCTCGCGCCAAGGGCAATCCTCGCCTGTCCGGTCGATCGTGGAGCCCCGTTCACAAAGGGCCCTTCGAGGATCCGCGAATCGCCGGGAATTTCTGCGGATCCGCCGCTGGCACCGCCGTTGCTGAAGGGTCGTCCATGCTTCGCTCGACGCTCCTCCGCCTCGCTCTCTTCGCTTCTCTCTCGGTAGCCTGCGTCCCACAGGACGCGGCCGCAGGACTCGAGGGCGGCGCCAACGCCAACGACCGCACGAAGGGCGGCGCCCAGGGCGAGACGCTGCTGACGGGCGCGATGACGGTCTCCCCCCGCGGCGACTACGTGTTCGCGCAGCGCAACGCCGTGAGCGTGATCTACGACCTCGGCAAGAAGACCTTCACCGAGCTCGATTTCCAGCCCACGCGCTTCGTCTTCTCGCCGAAGGCCGCGTTCGGCTACGCGCTCGCGACCGACGGCTCCGTCGTCGGCCTCGACCTCGCGACGGGCAAGAAGGCCTGGCAGAGCACGCCGATGGCCAAGGTGTCGCTGCTCCGCGTGTCGGCGGACGACCGGTCGATCGTGCAGGGCGACGACCACCAGATCCGCGTGCTCGACGCGGCCAGCGGTGCCGTGCGGGTGAGCGAGGAGCTGGGCGGCGTCGCCTCGTTCGCGGCGTTCCTTCCGACCGCGAACAAGGTGCTCGTCGCGTCGGACACTCGGTTCACCGACCACAAGCCCGAGACCAAGGTGCTGGTCGCCGACCTGAGCGGCCTCACGCCGGTGGCGCGCCTCGCGGTGCCGAACTGCACCGCGCCGATCGAGGTGCTCCCCGACGAGACGCGCGCGTTCCTCTCGCCGACGTTCTGTGCCGAGGACGTGCCCGCCAACACGACCCAGACCTGGACCAACCCCGACCCGGTCAGCGTGATCGACCTCGGCGCCGCGCCGACGTTCGTGAAGAACCTCCCCGGCTTCGGCCCGGTCGCGATGCCCGCCGACGGCGGCCGCGTGGTCGCCTACCTCGACATGCAGCGCATCGACGCCTCGATGTTCGCGGATCCGAAGCAGATCCCGAGCAAGGACGGCCCGCAGTACCACCTCATGGTCATCGACCCGAAGAGCCTCGCGTTCAGCCTCACGCCGATCGGCAACGCCCTCCCGCGGTTCGCGCTGTCTCGCGACGGCAAGGGCCTGCTCGTGGACGCCTCGATCAAGGTGAAGACGCGCGTGAAGGCCAAGGCCGCGGCGACCCTCACGATCGGCCCCAGCGGGATCAGCGGTCAGGTCTCGGCCGAGGCCACGGTGTTCCAGGAGAAGTCGCCGTTCGGCTGGTTCGACCTCTCGACGCGCGCCTTCACCGCGTTCAGCGGCCCCATGGCGGGCCTCGACCGCTTCGTGCAGCCGAGCGAGGGGCCCGTGGTCACGCTGATGCGGCGCACCGACGGCCTCGGCGGCGACGCGTTCACCATCGACCTCGACGTCAAGAGCACCCAGGCGATCGCCGTCGGCGTGGCCAACTCGGGTCTGCGCGACGTCGGCCTGCTGCCCGACGGCAAGACGGTGGCGTTCCGGCTGCGCCTCACGGCGAGCAACAAGAGCAGCAAGCTCTACTCGCGCGAGGCGCTGTGCCTCTCGCTCGACCTCGGCAAGACCTGCGCGGCCGGGTACATCGAGTACGAGGCCAAGGTGCCGTTCGCGGACGCCGACCCCGAGGGCAGCTGCCCTGGTGGACACGACTGCTGGTGAGCATCGCGGGTCCGTTGCGGCTCTGACCGGGGCGGAGCATCGTCGGCGGCATGGCCGCACGGATCCCGCTTCGGCCCTCGCTCGAGCACCTGCGCCTGCACCTCGGCGTCCTCGCCGAGGAGGTGACGCCGGCGTCGGTGCACCAGCTCCGCGTCGCGCTCGCGCGCCTGCGCGTGTGGGTGCTGCTCGCGGACGACGACGCGCTCGGTGCCGAGATTCGCTGGCTGCGTCGCGCGGCGGCGGCGGTGCGCGACCTCGATGTCCAGCTCTCGCAGCCGGCGATGCCTCCCAGCCTCGCGGTCGAGCTGCGCAAGGAGCGCGTCACGGCAGCGAAGGCTCTGTCGCGCGTGATGCGGGGCGCGCGCGCCGCCGCGCTCGTCTCGTCACTGGAACGTGCGAAGCCCCTCACGGCTCGACGGGTCGTTCGCGAGACCGGGAGACTCGCCACGAAGGCGCTGCTCCGCGGAGAGGCGCTGGTCGAGGGCGACTGGGAGGCGATGCACGCCTTCCGCCGCGCGGTGCGGCGGGTGCGCTTCGCGCTCGAGTGGTCCGGCGCCGATCGGCCGGAGTGCTTCGTCGATCTCCAGTCGCGGCTCGGCGACCTGAACGATCTCCAGATGGCCATCGAGCGGGCGAAGCGAGCCTCCGCCACGAGGCCGGTGCTGGCGTATCGGCGCGCGCTCAGGGAGGCGCTCGTCGATGCCGAGCGACGCGCCCTCTCGGCGTGGCCGCTGGTCCGGGTGGCCCTGGGCGAGTGCTGATGCGCGCCCCCCAGCGGTCACTTCAGCTTCGAGAACGTGACGTCGACGGCGAGGGGGCCGCAGGGGGTGCCGCTGGACGAAATCCGTGCGGCGAATCACAAGAGGCGATGGAACGCGCGCAGCACGTCCACGTAGCTGAGGACGCCGACGACGATGCCGTCGCGCAGCACCGGCAGTGCGCTCAGGTGCGTCTGCAGCATCTTCTCGATGGCGTCGCGGAGCGGCGCCTCGGCCTCGATGCTGACCGGGTCCTTGATCATGACCAGACTCACGTGTCGCCCGAGCGCCGCGCGCGCGAGCAGCGGCGCGTCCACCGTGAGCTCGATGCGAGACGAATACAGGCTGTGCAGCTCGCGCTCGCTGACGACCCCGAGGAGTCGGTGCTGGTCGTCGATCACCGGCAGGTGACGCAGCGCGAGCGATTCGAGGATTGCGAGCGCCTCGCGCACCGTGGCCTGGGCGGGCACGGTGATCGGCGGCGTGGTCATGACACTGGCGACAATGGTCTGCGACATCGGAGCACCCCTCCCGAGACGGTGCACGAGGCGTGCCGCTCGCGGAGCGCGACGAGTCGTCGGGCTCGTGTACGCTTCGAACATGCGTCGCGCATTCTTCTTGTTGCTCGGTCTCTCTGCGTGTGGATCCGATCCGGTGGATTCGACGTCCGACGCGGCCACGACCGCGGATGGCGATCCGATCGTCGACACCGGCACCACCACCACGCCGCCCGTCGACACCGGCCCGCCCGTCGACGCGGGCGGTGGCACGCCCATCGGCACACCGCACGAGGGTGGTGAGTTCCACCTCGGTCCCGTCGACTTGGACGAGACCAAATGGCACAACGCCTGTGCCCCGGGCACCAAATACGCGACCGCCGTGCGCAAGGCCGAGGGCCTCTTGCTCGCGGGCCTCTGGAACGGCATCCCGAACGTCGCGAACTACTGCGACGCCTGCATCTCCGTGAAGACGGCCAAGGGCAAGTCCGCGATCCTCCGCGTCGTGACCTACGGCGACACCACGCCCAACAGCATCGACGTGAGCCCGGAGGCCTACGCGCTGCTCGACAGCGGCGAGTACCCGCGCAAGATGACCTGGTCCTTCGCCGAGTGTCCCGCCACGGGCAACGTGATGTACGAGTTCCAGACCGGCTCGAGCGAGTGGTGGACGAGCCTCTGGGTGCGCAATGCGCGGCTGCCGCTCGCCAAGGTGGAGGTGAAGAGCAAGAACCACACGGCGTACGTCGCGTTGACGCGAGGGAGCGACGGCACGCTGACGGACGGTGGAGGGTTCGGCAAGGGACCGTTCACGCTCCGTCTCACGTCGGTCGACGGCAAGGTGCTCGAGGAGACCTTCGACTGGCCGGCCGCGGGGATCGCCGGCCAGTTCTTGACCGGCAAGGCCAACCTCTAGGCCTTCAGTTGGTGAAGTCGATCTTGAACGTGTCGCACACGGTCGGCGGCGTGGTGCTCGCGCGGAAGACGCGGATGTAGACCGTGCCGCCGGTGCCGACCTTGATCGGGATGCGCGCGTCGTCGGGGCCATCGGGCGGATCCTCGAGGGGCGCGCCGTCTCCGCCGTCGGGGTCGTCGCGGTAGCGCATCTCGAAGTCGGCGACCTTGGTGGCCGTGGTCGCGTCTTCGTCGCCGCAGGTGACGTTGTCCTTCGAGCACGACTTCATCACCTCGAAGAGGAACGGCGTGCCCGCGTCGGCGCCGCCCGCGGTGGCGCTGATCTTGATGCGAGGGTGCACGCTCGGCTGGTCGAGGTTCTGGAACGTGACCTTGTACCAGCGCTCGCTCGCGCCGGTGATCGGCAGCGAGCTCGTGACGGACTTGCTGGCGCCCGCGGCGATGGTGCCCATGTCCTGCACCGTGGCGCAGGTGTTCAACGCACCGGAGTCGGGGCAGCTGAGACCCGTGTCCTTGGGTGCGTCGGCGCCGCCGTCGGTCTTCGCGTCGCCCGTGGAGGTGTCGCCTCCACCGTCACCGACCGGACCGGTCTCGGGGCCGTCGTCTTCGACTTGATCGCCGGTCGCACACCCCACTCCCGTGAGCCACACAGCGAGCGCGACGGGCAAGGAGGCGACGACGAGGGAAGTCCAGTGCTCGCGCCGCATCCCATCGATGATAGCAGCGAGTCGCGATCACTCCACGGCGAAGACGACGACCTCGATGGGGTGGGGCGGGAGGGGGAGCCAGGGCAGGCTCGCTCGAGCTTCGAAGGTTCGACGAGACACAGGTCGGAGAGTGTGGGTGCTCTCGAAGGCCGCGCAGAGGGGCGCGCCCTCGGGCGTCGCGCAGAGCGACGTGCGGACGTAGAAGCGCGCGGGCCGCGTGAAGCGCGCGTCTCCCACTCGCGACAACGCCACGGTGGCCGCGGTTCGGCCGGGAAAGAGCGGTAGCGTGAGCACGCGATCGCCCACGCGCTGCAGGGCCGCGACCTCGGCGTCGGTGGGGAGGGTCTCACGCCACTCGAGGGCGAAGGCGAGCTCACGGGCGTCGGTCGGGAGGACCGTCGTGCTCCGATCGAGGGCGGCGTGGGCCACCGCCGCGACGAGCCCGAGCCACAGCGTCGCCTGCCATCGCGCCAGCACGGCCAGTCCCGCGAGGACGGTAGGGGCAAAGAGGTGGAGGTAGGAGCTGCGGATCACCGGGGCGTCGGCGCGCACCACGTTGGTGGCCACGGCGATCACCGTCGTGAAGGCCACCACGCCGACCGGCAGCGCCAACGCGCGGGTCACCCGAGCCATCGCGAGCCCACCGACGATCGCGAGCGCGAGCGCGAAGGGCCAGAGCCGCTCCACGAACAGCGCCCGAGCCCCGGGCAGGAAGCCGTGGCCCAGCGCACCGCCGAGCGCCGCGCGCATCGTCGGCAGCACCCAGAGCGTCGAGGCCACCGCGCACGCGAGCGCGACGCCGCTGGCCTCGCGCGCGCGTCCTCGACCTGGCAGCGTCAGCAGGACGAGCGGGACCATCGCGCACGGCACCCAGGCGAGCGGGTGGATGCGGCCGGCCTGCGCGATCAGGAGGGCCGCGCCCACCGTCGCGGTGAGTCGCGGCGCCCGCGCGGTCTCCGCGAACGCCGTCGTGAGCAGCGCCGCCGCGAGGAACAGGAGCGCGACGATGGTCGCGAAATACGACTCGCTCCTCGCGAGCCGCACGAGCACCGGGTCGAGCGTGAGGAGCGCACCGACGGCCAGCGCCACCGCGCGGGAGGCTCCCACCGCGCGCACGAGCAGGAACCCCGCGACGGGCACGGTGGCCGCGAGGAGCTCCTGCGCGACGAACACTGCGAGGTCGGGGCGTCGCGCGCGCGTCGCGATCCACCCGAAGAGCTCCGGGTATCCGGGGCCGTACTCTCCGGCGTCCCCACGCAGCGCCGCGGCGATCCAGTCGGGTCCTTGCCCGTTCTGGTGGAAGAACGTGGCCGCGGTCGACGCCCGACGCGCGAGCACGATCGCGATGAACGCAGCGGTGCCGAGGCCGATCGAACGCAGCGAGGCGCGCAGCGAGAACGCGACGAACGCGGCGAGCACGGCCGCGACGACGAACAGCCAGGGTATGCGTGCGATCGGCGACGACGGCGCTGCGGGCGCGCCCTCGCGGGTGAGCAGGGCCTCGGGTGGCTCGCGCTCGACGCACGCAGCAAGGGCGTCGAAGGCCTGCCGACGAGCGGCGGGCTCGAGCTTCCAGTCCGCGAAATCGCCGATGGGCGAGAGGCCGAACGCGCCCACGCGCCGAAAGCCCTTCGGTGCGCGAGAGAGCTCGACGGAGAGCGCGGCGGTGGGCACCTCGACGATCGCCACGCCGGCCGGGCAGCCGCCGAGCGACATGGGGACGGCCTCGGCCTTGGCGCAACGGCGAACCCACTCCTGCGCCTCCGGTCCGCACCGCGCGCTGGCCGGGCGAGAGAGCACGACCGAGAACAGGATCGCGAGGACGAACGCGCCTAGCTTCACGGCGCGGCACGACGGATGGGCCGGAGCAGATCCTCGGGCGCGACCAGCCATGGCGGCTCGGGCGAGGACTCGAGGTCGTAGAACCCCCCGCAGAAGCAGGCGTGCGGGCAGCTCGCGCACACGGGCTTGCGGGTGCGGCGCTCGGCCAGGTACTGCGCGAGGTTCACCGACTCGTTGTTCACGAACACCATGTGGCGCTCGAGCTTGGAGAGGTCGCCGAGGAGGTGCGCCTCGTAACCCGGCGCGAAGCAGAACGGCAGGTTGATGAGCTGGATCTTCATGTGGTCGCGGTGGCGATCGATGACGCCGCAGGCGATCTTCGCGGCCTCCGCCGTGTCGGGGGCCACCCACTGCGTCGCGCGGCCGAACGGCGTGAGGAACTGCAGGTTGAGCCAGGGGAGGCCGAGGTCGAGGGCGAGCTCGGCGAGCTCGGGCAGCAGCCGGAAGTTGCCCTTGGTGATCGTGACGTTCATGCCGAGCTCGACCCCGGCCGGCGCGTGACGCACGCAGTTGCGGATGCCGCCGACGGTCTGCTCGAAGGCCTCGGCGACGCCGACCTGCTGGGCGTGGGTGCGGGCGTCGGGGCCGTGCACGCTGAACAGGAGCGTCGTGACGCCGGAGTTGGCGAGCTTGCGCGCGTAGTCCTCGTAGAAGCACAGGCGCCCGTTGGTCGTGACGTTGACCCGCTCGTAGCCGAGCTTGCGCGCGTAGCGCACCAGCGAGAGCAGCTCGGGGTGGAGCGTGGGCTCGCCGCCGTCGAAGTCGACCATGCGCACGCCCTGCCGCCGGTACTCTTCGAGGTACTCGCGCTGGCGCGGGGGGTGCCCGTCGACCTGCGTGCGCGTGCCCACCGCACAGAACGTGCAGTGGTTGTTGCACACGTAGGTGACGTTCATGATCAGCTTGGCCGGGCCCTGCGAGGCCGCGAGGCGCTGGTCGAAGGTCCACTTGAAGCGCACGAGATCGGCGGCCGACACGAGCGCGCCGGGCTGGCTCGGCGCGGTCTGGAAGTGCGGGCCCCAGTCGTCGACGACCGGCAACGCGCGACCCTTGGCGAGCGCGGTTCCGGGCAGCGGGGTCGCGAACTGCACCGCGGGCCACGCGCCGAAGCGGTCGTGGAGCTCGAGCGCCCAGGCGAGCGTGGCGTTGATCTCCTCGGCGGTCTCGCCTGGCAGGCCCACGATGAAGTGGATGAGGAGAGGCACCCCCTCGCGGTGGGCGTCCTCGGCGACGCGGGCGACCTCGGCGAGATCGAGCTGCTTGCCGACGACGTCGCGCACCACCCTCGGGACGCCGCTCTCGGCGCTCACGCTCACGGTGGTGACGCGCCCGCGCATGCGGCGCAGGTGCGCGGCGGAGAGGTAGTCGGCGCGCATGCCGTTCGGCACGTCGAAGGCCACGTCGAGCGCCTCGACGAGCGAGAGGAAGTGGTCGAAGTGCGCTGCGTGGACGTTGACGAGCTCGTCGAGGACCGCGAGCCGCGTCGCGCCGTGTACCCGGACGAGCGCCTCGAGATGGGCGCGCAGGCGCTCGGGAGACAGCCGCCGCTGGGTCTTGGGTGCGCCCTCCGCGCGGCCGGGGTTCGAGCTGCAGTGCACGCAACGGAACGGGCAGCCGCGGGAGGTGACCAGCGGGAGCGTGCGCCCGTCGACGGGGAACGCCCACGCGCCGCGGCCGAGGTCGCGGACGAAGCGCGCGAGGAAGCGGTCCCGCGCGCGGAGGTCGACCAGATCCCACGCGGGCAACGGCAGCGCGTCGAGGTCGGGCTCGGCCCCATGGACACCGCCGCGCGGACCGCGGCCCTCGGCGACCGCGTGGGCGATCTCGAGGAGGGTCTCCTCGCCTTCGTACTTCAGCCAGGCGTCGACCTCGGGGTGCGCGGTGAGGACGGCCTCGACGCTCGCCTCCACGTAGTGCTGGCCCGACTGGTACGCGTCGGCGAGGAGGAGGTAGGCCTCGGGTGCACGAGCGCGGATCGCGGCGAGCAGCTCGCCGAGCTCGGCGGTACGCGCCGGCGGACGGTGGAAGGGGCCATACGTGACGACGACGAGATCGCGCGCGCCGAGCCCCTCGAGCGGCGAGGCGGCGAGCAGCTCGGCCATGGGGGCGCCGAGCAGCAGGCGGTCACCGACGGGGGTGAGTCCCGAGCCCGGCAGGGCGAAGGCGTCGACCAGCGTGACCGCGATTCCCGCAGCCCGCAGCACGGCCGCGAGCTGCACGGCGCCGAGATCGCTCAGGTACGGGTAGTCGATGAAGTCCCGCGCCACCGACAGGGGCGGAGAGATCACGATCGCCCGCTGCGTCATGCGGCGATCATCGCATCCGCGCGTCACGTCCGCCAGCTCACGACTGCTATAGTGGCGCGATGTCCTTGGAGCCCGTCCGCGAGGGCAAGATCGCGAGCCACGAGGACGCGGCCCACGAGAAGCGCAACTGGGTACGGCTCACCTTCGACTGCAACGACCACTGCGTGTTCTGCCTCGACGCGCACACCCACACCGGGGAGATGCGCGATCGGGAGGAGGTGAAGGCGCAGATCCTCGACGGTCGGCGCAAGGGGGCGACGCGGCTCATCCTCTCGGGCGGCGAGCCCACGATCCACCCGAATTTCGTGGATTTCGTGCGCCTCGGTCGGCTCGCCGGCTACCGGAAGATCCAGACGGTGACCAACGGGCGGCGGTTCTCCTACGGGGAGTTCCTGCGGCGCGCGGTCGACGAGGGGCTCTCCGAGATCACGTTCTCGATCCACGGCCCCAACGCCAAGGTGCACGACGCGCTCGTCGGCACCAAGGGCGCGTTCGAGGAGGAGCTCGCGGGGTTGCGCCACGCGCTCGCCGACGGTCGCCCGATCGTGAACATCGACGTGGTCATCAACCGCGCCAACGTCCGGCACCTGCCCGAGATGCTGCGCATGTACACCGAGATGGGCGTCAAGGAGTTCGACCTGCTGCAGGTCATCCCGTTCGGGCGCGCCTTCACCGACGGCCGCGAGACCTTGTTCTACGACCTCGAGGAGGCGCGACCGTACTTGCAGGAGGCGCTCGCGTACTCGCGGCGCGACGACGTGCACCTCTGGATGAACCGGTTCCCGCCGCAGCACCTCGAGGGCTACGAGCACCTGATCCAAGACCCTTACAAGCTGCAGGACGAGATCCGCGGCCGCAAGGAGGAGTTCGCGCGCCTCATCGAGGGCGGCGAGTGGCTCGACTGCCGCGAGCCGGCGCGCTGCAAGCACTGCTACCTCGAGCCGCTGTGCGACACGCTCGAGGGCGTGCTCGACACGCTCGACCAGCGGCGGTTCGCCGTGCTGCGCGTCGACACCGAGTGGGAGGCGCAGCAGGCGCCGGTGTTCGGCGGCGACCCGGCCAGCGCCCGCAAGACCCGGCCCGCGCGGGCCCCGGTGCAGGTCCCCGAGGCACCGCCGACCCGAGGGCGGAGGCTGCCGGTGATCCCCGCCGGTCCCTTGCGCACCCGCGTGCCGGCCACCCTCGACGAGGTCGGCGGCCACGCCGAGATCCTCTTCGTGCGCGCGCCCTCCCTCGCCCAGGTCTTGCCCGTGGTCGCCCGCTACCCGGGCGCGCGGGCGCTCGAGCTGGAGCTCGACGACCCCACCGGCCTCACCGAGACGATCGCTGGCCTCCCTCTCGCGCGGGTGGTGTGCCGACACGCGCACCACGCGGCGGAGCTGCTCGCGGGCGCCGGCGCGTTCGAGGTGGTGGTCGACCTCACGCGAGACAACGAGCCGTGGCTACGCTCGCTGGCGAGCGCGCCGCCGCGCCTCGTGGTGCGGCAGCCCACCTACGACCGCCTCACCGAGGCGAGCGCGCACGACGTCGACCTGCGCGCGTTCTTCGCGACCTTCCCCCGCGAGGTGCCGGTCGAGGGCGTGCCCGCGTGCATCAGCGGTCGTCTGTCGCGCGCGCGCCCCGTCGTGTTCGACAGCGCGATGACCGGTCCCGACGGGCGCGTCGAGATCTTCCGCTACGCCCGCCGCTACACGACCGAACACTTTCGCACCAAGTCGCTGCGGTGCCGTGGGTGCGTGCACGACGCGGGCTGCGACGGCCTGCACGTGAACTTCGTCCGTGCGCACGGCTACGCGGTGATGGAGCCGGTGCCCGGCAGCTCGTAGCGCAGCAGCCACTGGTTGCTGGTCTCTGGGCCCACGTCTCTCCGCTCGACGGGCGCGAGGCCGTGGCGCGCGAACACCGCCGCGGCGCGCTCCGCGTCGTCGTTGCGGTGGTGCTCGAACCCAGCGCGGCCCGCGTGCGCACGAGCAGCTTGGTCCGGCGCGCGCAGGAGCCCGAACGCCACGTTGTCGACGACCAGGATCTGGCCTCCGGGCCGCACGTGCTCCAGCAGCGCGCGCACGACCCGTTCGGGATCGCGCAGGTGGTTCCACGAGCGCAGCACGAGGGCGTGGTCGAAGCGGGCGCCGAGCGCGAGCTCCTCGGCCACGCCGACCTGCAGCGTGGCGCCGGGCAGACGCGCGCGCAGCGCCTCGACGCGGGCCGCCTCGGGCTCGACGCCGTGGTAGCGGATCGCCCCCTGCGCGATGCGCGGCGCGAGCACGTCGGCGTACGGCGCCTCGCCGCAACCGACATCCAGCACCGCCCCCTCGAGGCCCGCGAGCAGATCGCGGACGCGCGCGTCGTCGGGGCCGAAGACGTCTGCGCGCACGAGCTCGAACAGGCCGGCGCACGCGTGCTCGCTCTCGCACCCCGTACAGAGCGCGCTGCGCCGGAGCTTGCGCAGGTCGCGCGCGAAGTCGTCGGGCGCCTCCTTGCGCGAGACGTCGACGTAGACCTGGCCGAGCGCGTGCTTGGTCTCCTCGATCTCGAGGTCGGTGAAATCGCGGGTCGAGGCGCGGTAACGGGCCACCCGCTCGCCCTTCTGCACGAACACGTGGCGGCCGCGGTCCCACGGCGTGGGCCCGTCGCCCCGGACCGGGCACCCACGCTCGAGCGACCCGACCACGCGCTCGAACACGTAGTCGAACGAGTTGGACCGGACACCGTGCACGGTCTTCACCTCGTCGACCCCGTGGACCTCGGCGTAGCCGCGGTAGAGCCCTGGGCAGGCGCCGCGGATGGCGCAGGCGTCGCACGCAGGCGGCTGCACCTTGGCGCGGTCGTCGACCGGGAAGAAGTCCGGCTCGCCGATCTCGATCATGGTGGCGAACCGGTGGGTCTTGAGGTCGTCGTAGCGCTCCTCGTGCCCCGGCAAGAGGCAGAACGGGATGCCGTCGTGGGCGTAGAGGCCGCGGCCCAGGGTGCGCTCGAGGCCGTAGTCGATCGCGTCCTTCACCTTCGCCGCGACCGCGCTGACGGGGGGGATCAGCCGGTCGAAGTGCTTGTCGCCGCCGCCCTTGGGCTGGACCATCGAGAACTTCAGCACGGTGTCAGTGAATGGCAGCATCGCGTCGACCACGGGCCGGAGGTGGTCGAGGTTCTGACGGGTGACCACGGTGTTCACCGTGAAATCGAGCCCCTTGCCGGAGAGGTTCTGGATGGCGCGGTAGGTCTGCTCGAAGGCGTCGGCGCGCACCAGCAGGTTGTGGACCCGCGCCGTGCCGCCGTGCAGCGACAGGTAGACGTAGCGGAGGCGCAGGGCGAGCAGCTTGTCAACGAGCTCGGGGTAGGCGAGGGCGCGGCCGTTGGTGACGAGGCCGAAGTCGAGTCCGCGCGCCGCCGATCGCGCGGCCCACCGCAGGAGCTCGGGGCGCATGGTCACCTCGCCGCCCGAGAGCACGATCATGGTGTGGCCGAGCGCGGCGGCGCGGTCGATCTTGGCCTCCACCTCGGCCGAGTCGCCGTCGACGTGCCGCACGTCGAGCGTGTGGCAGAAGGTGCAGTGGTTGTTGCACCCGTAGCCGACCTTGATGAGTGCCTTCATCGCCCACCGTGCATCGTAGCGGTTTGACCGACCGGAGCAGGGCCACGATACTCGGACCGTGCGGATCGCCTTTCTTCATCCGTACAAGATGGCCGACCACTTCTTCGTCGAGGCCGTCGAGGTCGCCGCGATCACCGACCTCCGCCGTGCGGGCCACGACGCCGAGGCGGTCGACTACCTGTTCGAGGAGCGTCGACCCGAAGCAGAGCAGTTGCGCGAGCTGCGCGCCGGGCTCGAGGGGTACGACCTCGTGTTCCTCGAGCGCGCCTGGTCCGACGAGCTCGTCCGCGCGCTCTTCGGGCTCCGGGTGGTGGGGTGGGCGCGCGACGACCTCGTCCATCGCGGTCTGCTCGAGGCGGCCGTCGTCGAGCCGAGCCGGGCCGTCGCGCGGTCCGTGGTCGAGGCCGTCGCCGCGCATCGGTCGCTCGACCAGGTGCCCGGCCTCGTCGTGCGCTCCGGCGAGACCGTCGCGCGGACACGCACGAGCAACCGACGCCTCGCGCTGCTCGACGAGCTCGGCGACGCGGCCTTCGATCACCGCGCGCGGCGGACCCTCTCGAAGAACGTGGCCAACCCCGAGCGCGCCGTGGTGGTCGCCAACCTCGGCTGTGCCTACCGCAACGTGCCGAACCGGAGCGGCGTCTTCGACGGCGTGCCCATGCCGCCCGAGGTCTCCACCGCCGGCTGCACGTTCTGCGAGGTCGAGGCCTACGAGCGCATGACCGAGGAGGAGGCGATCGGCCTGCTCGTCCGCCAGATCGAGGCCGTGCTCCGCGACCGGCCCGGCGTCCGGCAGATCGCGATCAAGGACGACTACGCGGTCCGCTTCCTCGGCAAGCTCGGGGACGCGCTCCGCGGGCTGCCGCTCGGCGACCGCGAGGTGCTGCTCTCGGCGCGCGCGGACTACCTCCTGCAGCTGCGCCCCGAGATCGAGGAGGCGCTCGCCGGCCGCTTCCCGACCCCGCTCGGCTTCTATCTCATCGGCTTCGAGAACTTCTCCGACGCCGAGCTCGTGCGCTTCCACAAGGGGTCGAGCGCGGCGCAGCTCGAGCGCGTCGTCCACCTGATGCAGGACTGGACCGAGCGCTTCCCGAAGCGTTTCCGCGTCACCCCGACCGGCGGATTCATCCTGTTCACGCCGTGGACCACGCTCGCCGATCTGCGCATCAACGCCGACGCGATGCGCCGCCTCGGCTTCGAGCGGTTCCGCGGCAAGGCCCTGCTCTCGCAGCTGCGCCTGCAGCCGACCCTGCCGCTCTACTGGCTCGCGAAGCGCGACGGCCTCTTGCTCGAGGCGTTCGCCCGCCCCGAGGACAGCGACGCACGCCGCCGCGGCTACGACGCCGACCAGCCCTGGCGCTTCGTCGATGCCAAGGTCGCCGAGGTGCACCGCGCGGTGCTCGACGCCGCCGGGCTCGACGACGCCGCGCTCTTCGAGGTGTTCGAGGAGGCGCTCGACGCGGCCGCCGGCGTCGCGCGCGGCAAGCGAGGAAAGACCACCCGCCTGCTCGTCGCGCCCAACGATCGCCCGACCAGCAAGGGCCCCTCGACGCAGCAGATCACCCTCGGTCGCGGTTGCAACCAGGCGTGCACGTTCTGCCTCGCCCGCGGCGAGGAGCGCACCCCGCCCCGCGCGCGCGCCGCCCGCGCGATCGCCGCCGTCCGCGCCGCGGCGCAGGCGGGCGTCGAGACCGTGGTGCTCACCGGCGCCGAGCCGACCCTCGAGTGGTACCTGCGCGACCTCGTGCGGCTCGCCCGCGACCTCGGCGTGCGCGAGATCGTGCTCGAGACCAACGCGACCGCGTTCGACGCCCACGGCGGCGTGGCGGCGCTCGGCATCGATCGCGCGCGTGGCGCTCAACACGCTCGACGCCACACGCTCCGACGCCCTCACGCGCGACCCGGGCGGGCACGGGCGCACGCTCGCCGGGCTCGACGCCCTGATGGCCGCGGGGGTCGCGACCGAGCTCGCCGTCGCGCTGGTCCCGGAGACCCGCGGATCCCTCGCCGACCTCGTGGCGCGGGCGCGTGCGCGCTGGCCGGGCCTCGACCGCGTCGTCGCGCGCTACGTGCCGACCGGACCGCCGGGGTTCGCCCCGCTCGACCTCGCCGACGCGGCGCGCGAGCTCGAGGCCGCGATCGCCGCCAGCGAGGAGAGCGGTCTGCCGGTCGTGGCCGCGGTCGACGGCGAGCTGCCGCCGTGTCTGTTCGCCGACCCCGGGCGCGTGCGCGCGATCCTGCGCACCGGGCCGGCCCTCGTGGCGCGCGACACCGGCCAGCACCAGCGCATCGCCGCCTGCGAGGGGTGCGTCCTCCGCTCGGTGTGTCCGGGGCCGCTCACGCCGCTCGCGAGCCGCGTGGCGGCGCAGGTGCGTCCGCTCACCGAGCGCGACCCGATCGAGGGCCTCGTGCCCCTGAGCCGTGAGCGCACGCGCGTGCTCTCCGAGTATCGCAGCAGCTTCTTCGTCGACTCCGGCGAGAGGGTGCTCGAGCGCCGCATCGTGCGCATCAACTTCCACTGCAACCAGGCGTGCGACTTCTGCTTCGTGTCGCGCGAGCTGCCGCCGATCGATCACGAGATCATCGAGCGCGAGATCCGGGACGTCGCGGAGCGCGGCGCGACCCTCGAGCTCTCGGGGGGCGAGCCCACGCTCAACCCGCGGGTCGTCGAGTACCTGCGCTTCGCCCGCGAGGTCGGCGTGCGCGACCTCGAGCTGCAGACCAACGCCATCAAGATGGCCGACCCGGCGTTCGCGGCGGAGCTCGTGGGCGCCGGGCTCACGCGCGCGTTCGTGAGCCTGCACGGCACGACCGCCGCGGTGTGCGACCGGGTCACCGCGGCCCCCGGCACGTTCGTGCGCACGGTGGCCGGCATCCGGAACCTGCTCGCGGGCGGCGTGGCGGTGCGCCTCAACTTCGTGCTGTGCGGCTACAACGTGGCCGAGCTGCCGACCCTGCCGGCGTTCGTCCGCGACGTCCTCTGCGCGGGCCTGCCGGACGCCAGGGTCGACGCGAACTTCTCGTTCGTCGCCGCCTCGACCGACAACGTCCCCCGCGACACCAAGCTCATCCCGCGGTTCTCCGACGTGGCCTGGGCGCTCGAGGCCGCGCACACGGCGGCGCTCGAGCGCGGGCTCGTGTGGACGGGGTTCGAGTCCAAGTGCGGGGTGCCCGCGTGCTACCTGCCGCTCGGGCTCCGCGAGGCGCACTTCGCCCACGATTTGCCCGACGAAGAGCGCGCGCGCGCGACCGGGTTCACCAAGGCGCCGGTCTGCGCGACCTGCGAGCTCGACCGCCGCTGCTACGGGATCCGCACCACCTACGCGGAGATGTACGGCGTCGACGAGCTGCGGCCGATCCGTGGCGGCGAGGTCACGAGCGCCGCCGCGCAGCGGTCGTGGGCCGACTCGGTCGGCGGCAGCCCCGATCGCGAGCAGGTGCAGCTCCGCGCGGGCCTCCGCGAGCTCATGAAGAAGGAGCGACCCTCGCGCGAAGAGGCGGAGCGCACGGCCACCGTGGCCCGCGAGGCGGGGCTCTTCGCCGCGGTGTTCGCCGAGGGGCCCCGCACGATCGCGTTCGTCGCGCCCACACCCGAGATCGTGGCCGAGGCGATGGCGCTCGAGCCCGCGTCGGTCGCGAGCTTCCACGACCGACGCCCGCTCGTGCTGCGGATGGGCGCGCTGCTCGGGTATCCGGCGTGCTGCGTCGAGGCCTTCGCCGACAGCGCCGAGCAGAGCGATCGCGCGCTGGTCCGGCGGCTCGCCGAGGCGCAGGGCGACCGGAGCTTCGGACCCGAGCGCAACTGGGTCGCGGCCCACCTGCGGGCGTTCTCGCACTTCCCGTGTTCGCCCGGGTGCGAGGCGACCGCGGAGCTCGGGCGCCGCACGCTCGCCGCCATCGCCGCAGAGCGGCCGACCTACGCAGCCGCGCTCGATCGGGCCCTGCGCTCGGTCGCGGTGCTCGGCGAGGACGGGCAGTTCGCCCTCCTCGAGGGTGCCGTGCGCGACGGTGAGGGCTTCGTCTACGAGCGGGTGCTCTCGCACGACAACCTCGGGCTCGATCCGGGCGCGCGCGCGAGCGCGGCGTTCGCCCAGTTCCGCGCGAGCGTGGTGCAGGTGCTCACCCGGGGCGACCGCGTGATCCGCGCGCCGCACGCGCTCCGTGTCGAGCGGCAAGGAGCGCTCGTCGGGGAGATCCCGCGCAACGGTGGCGCCCCCTGGTTGCTCGACTTCACCGGCGGCGCGCGCGCGGCGCGCCGGCTGCCGATGTTCGAGGAGGCGCGGGATGCCGCTCCGGAGCTCAAGCTGCAGCTCGACAGCCCGTGTGGACAGGGCTGTGAGTTCTGCTCGATCCCGCTCGCGCGCGTGTCGGCGCCCGACCCGGGGGCCCTGCTCCGGTCGATCGAGCAGGGAGCAGCAGAGGGCCAGCGCGCGCTGCGGCTCACGGGCATCGACCCGCTGGCGTTCCCCTCGATCGTCCCGCTGCTCGCCGCCGCGCGCGAGCGGGGTTTCGCGTCGGTGGAGCTGCACGGCCCGACCACGCGGCTCGACGCGGCGCTGCTCGACGAGATCCTGGCCGTCGCGCCGGAGCGACTGCGCTTCCACGTCCCGGTCTACGGCGCGGACGCCGCCACACACGACGCAGTGGTCGGCCGCAGCGGCGCGTTCGACCGCGTGATCGCGGCGCTGGACGCGCTCGCGTCGCGCGCCGTGCCCGTGACGCTGCACACCGTGCTGACCCCGCGCGTGCTCGCCGCGCTCCCCACGATCGTCGCGCTCGCGCAGCAGCGCGCGCTGCCGTTCGCGGCGGACCTGCCGTTCCCGGACACCGAGTCGCCCGACGACGCGTTCCATCGGGTGTCGCTGCCCCAGCGCGCGGTGGCCGCCGCGCTCGTCGCCACCTCGCTCGACGTGCGCGCGCTCGCGAGCGTGGCGGGGCTCGCGCCGTGCGTGCTGCACGCCGCCCTGCACGAGGTCGAACCGCCCCGCGCGGCGGCCCTCGTGGCGCTGCGCCGCGGTCCGAGCCCGGCCACCGGCATCCGCACGTCGACCGTGAAATGCCGACACGCCGACCGCTGCGGTTGGCTGGGCCTCTGTTCGGGCCAGCTGCTCCGCAGCTACGTCGGCGTGTACGGGGACGAAGAGTTCGTCGCGCTCTAACGACTCAGATCACTTCGGCGCAGGCGTGGCTTCGATCTGCTGGATCACGCCGAGCTCGCCGGCGAACAGCTTCTCGCGCGGGGCGGTGCCGAACGTGGGCGCGGGGCCCGAGGGGCCGGGGATGCCCGATGGTCCGGGGGGACCGGCAGGGCCGTTGTGGCCGTTCTCGCCGCTCTGGCCCGTACAGCCCGCGCCGCTCGGGCCGCCGGAGCCACCCGAGCCACCCGGGCCACCGGAGCCGCCCCAGCCACCGGGGCCGGCGTTGCCACCGGGGCTCGAAATGCGCAGACGCGCGCTGATCTTGTCGGAGGCCTTCGCGTCCATCAGGACTTCGACGAAGCCGCCGGGACCGCCGTTGCCGCCCGGGCCGCCGAGGCCGCCGGGGCCGCCGTCCTGCCCACGACCGCCCTTGCCGCAGGTGCTCGAGGCGTTCGAGCCGCGCGAGCCTGCGACGCCGTGCGCGCCGGGGAAGCCACGCGCGCCGTCCTGACCCTTGGACGCGATGCGGACGATCATGTCGGCCGACTGGCTGATGACGTAGCGGGTGAGACCGAGCTCGGTCGCGTCGATGCGGATGAGGACCGCGTCCGGATAGAACGGGGTCGACAGCGTGGTGGCGGTGACGCGCAGCGCGGGCCCAGGGCCGCCGTGCATGCCGTGGCCCATGGGGGGCGGTGCGCCGAGGGTGTTCATCGCCTGGCACTGGTAGACCGGCTTGAGCACGGTCTCGGCGAACGCGCTGTCCGACTGCTGACCGGTCGCGCCGACGATCCACGCCTTGAGGCGCATGCCGGTGGCGGCGGTGTGCAGCGGGTTGGGATCGGGCACGAACACGAACGGGTGCGGGCCACCGGCCGGCGCGCCCGGCGTGGCCTCGACGCGCAGGATGTTGGCGTCGATGACCGAGTCCTTCTTGCCCATGCAGCCGAGGTCGGGGTTGATGCTGCTGCAGTTGGTGCCGTCCTTGAGCTTGGCGACGATCTCGACCTGGAACTTGTCGCCGGGGCAGAAGAGGTTCTGTCCCGAGGCCGGGCGGACCACCACGTTGGCGACGTTCTTGGGGTCGATCTGCATCTTGCTCGGCCCGCAGGCCACGAGCAGAGAAGCGCCAGCGATGACTGAGAGAATCGATTTCGCGAACATGATGGTCACATCCCTCCGCCGTGAGTTTCGATGACGAGCGGCTTCTTCTTGGTCGGATCGACCTTCTGGGTAGAAGCGCTCCAGCACCCGCGCGGGACACCGGTCCAGACGTTGTTGGTCTGCACGACGCGGAACATGACGCGGCGGTTGAGCATCTCGTCGACGTCGTCGATCGACTGCTTGGCCGGGCAGAACGCGCCGTAGCCCACGGGCACGAGCCGCGCGCTCTCGACGCCGTTGGCGACGAGCGCCTTGGTGACCGCGTTGGCCCGCTGCTCGCTGAGGGCGAGGTTCTGGGTCGGGTCGCCCTTCATGCCGGTGTGCGCCTCGACCTCGAGCCGGGTGATCTCAGGGTGTGCCTTGAGCACGCCGGCGACCTTGACCAGCGCGTCCTTGCTCGGATCGGTGAGCGTGGCGGTGCCCGCCTGGAAATCGATCTTGAGCGCGCTCGGGATGACGACGAGCGAGATCTTGATGTCGATGCTGATCTGCAGGCCGGCGGGCGCCCCGTCGGGGCAGCCGTCCTCGTCGAGGTAGCCGTTCCACGTCTCGGGCTGGGTCGGGCACTGGTCGACCGCGTCGGCGATGCCGTCCTTGTCGGTGTCGGCAGAGGGGCAGCCGTCGGACGGGTTGGGAGGGAGGTTGTCCTCCTTGGCGCCGGGGCACTTGTCGACCGAGTCGGCGACGCCGTCACCGTCGGCGTCGTTGCCCGGACAGCCGTCGCTCGGGTACGGCGCGAGGCCGTCTTCCTTGGCGTACGGGCACTTGTCGAACTTGTAGCCGATGCCGTCCTGGTCCGGGTCGTCCGCCGGGCAGCCGTCGTTCGCCTTGGGCGGCAGGCCGTCTTCCGGGTCGTCCGGGCAGGCGTCGTCGATGTCGGCCGCGCCGTCGCCGTCGCGGTCGGCGCCGCGGGGGCCATCGGCGTACAGCGGGCGGGGCGGAGGCCGGTAGCAGGCCGCGAGGGCGACCACCAAGCCGAGGAAGGAGAACCGGAGTGCGCGCATGGTCCGTGAGACGGAGGTCGAGGCGCGTTGTTCGATGGGGTGGTCAGCCAGCACCATGGGCGGCCGCATAGCACGGCCGCGATCCGGCGAAGGCCCCGTCTACGGGCGATCCGCTGCCACCTCCCCCGCGTTTCGTTGCTTGCCTGGAGGCGGCTGCCTCTGTCAGGCAAAGTGGGAATCAGGAGCCATCTTCGCCGCCCGGCGGCGTCGCCCCGCGTTCGGCCTCGAGGTACCGGAAGATCGTGCGCGGATCGACGCCCAGGTCACGGGCGGTCTGCGTGCGGTTGCCGTTGTTGCGCTCGAGGGCTTCGAGGACGTACTTGCGCTGGAACTCCTCCTTGGCCTTCTCGAGCGGGAGGATCGGCGAGGTGGCCTCGGGGCCGAGGTCGAGATCTTCGGGCTGGATGAGCGACTTGTCGCAGAGGACGAGCGCCTTCTTGATGCGGTTCTCGAGCTGGCGGATGTTGCCCGGCCAGGGGTACTTGCGGATCGCCGTCAAGGTGGCCGGGGCGAACCCGGCGACCTTGCTGTTCATCTCCTCCGCGTACTTGGAGAGGAGGGTCTTGGCGATGATGTGCATGTCGTCGCCGCGCTCGCGGAGCGGCGGCAGGAAGATGTTGACGACGTTGAGGCGGTAGTAGAGGGCTTCGCGGAAGGCGCCGCGCTTGATCTCCTCGTCGAGGTTGCGGTTGGTCGCGGCGACGACGCGAATGTCCACCTTCTCGGGCTTGCTGTCGCCCACGCGGTAGATGACCCGCTCCTGCAGGGCGCGGATCAGCTTCACCTGCAGGTTGAGCGGCAGCTCGCCGATCTCGTCGAGGAACAGCGTGCCGCCGTTGGCCGCCTGGAACTTGCCGGGGCGCGAGGCGATGGCGCCCGTGAACGCGCCTTTGACGTGGCCGAACAGCTCGGCCTCGATCAGGTTCTCGGGGATGGCGCCGCAGTTGATGCTGACGAACGGCCCGTTGACCCGTGGCGAACGGCGGTGGAGCTCGCGCGCGATGAGCTCCTTGCCCGTGCCCGTCTCGCCGGTGATCAGCACGCTGATGTCGGTGCCGGCGACCTTCTGCAGCTTCTTGAACACCTCCATCATGGAGGGGCACGAGCCGATGATGTCGCCGAAGCGCTTGTCGGAGAGCTCCTTGCTCAGCTTCTCCTTGTCGGCGCGCAGCGACGACAGCAGCATCGCGTTCTGCAGGATGAGCGAGGCCTGACCGGCGAAGATCGTCATCAGGTCGAGGGCGTGCTTCTCGAAGAGGCCCTTGACCTTGCCGCTCCCCACGTAGAGCACGCCGAGCAGCTCGTTCTGCGCGAGCAGCGGCACGCACATGACGCTCGAGAGGTTGAGCGCCACCACCGACTGGCTCTTGCCGAACGAGGTGTCGGCGAGCGCGTCGCTCACGATGAGCGGGCGGCGCGTCTCGAGCACGCGGCGCACGACGCTGTCGCTCACCGTGCCGGTCGCGTCGGTGATGGTCTCCTTCTTGACGTCGCGCGCCGCCCGCAGCGACAGCGCGCGGGTGGCCTCGGGCCCCGACGACTCCTCGACCAGGAGCAACGCGCCGCGCTCTCCGCCGGTGAGCTCGACGATGGCGTCGAGCATGAGGTTCAGGAGCTCGTCGATGTTGCCCTTGGCGTGCACCATCAAGCGCTCGGAGAACTCGTGGAGCTTGCGCACCCCGGCGAGCTCGCTGCCGCCGGCGATGTGCACGTCGGGGTCGGTCGCGTGGTCGCGCTCGGTGTCGTGGTCGCGCTGGCTCGCGTGCTGCGCGACCGTGGCCTCCGCGAACATGGAGAAGGCGAGCTCGGCCTCGCCGAGGGTGAGGCGGTCGCCGTGGACGAGGCGCGCGCGCCGCTTCTTCTTGCCGTTGATGGCGATGTCGGCGTGCCGATCGATCTCTTCGAGGTTGAAGTCGCGGCCGTCGAAGACCACCTGCGCGTGATGTTCGGCCACCCCCGGCACCTCGAGCGAGACGTCGTTCCCCAACGTGCGCCCGAGCGTGGTCACCGCCTTGTAGACGGCGAATGCGCGCGGCGGGCCTTGCCTCGGAAACCACCGGAGCGTCGGCATCGTGCCATCGTCTACCACCCCCGGCCCCCGGGGGGGAGCCGGCACTGCGTCATGGTCCCAGACAAATCCTTGCAAAGTTCTGGCGTGACAACGGGTGACTTGGTGTATCGTCTCCCACCGTTCCCCGGAACGATCCCTGCGCGGCGCCGCCGCGCGTCACCTCGGAGGCTTTGAGATGAAGCGGTTTCTGACGGTTATGGCAGTCGGTGTCATCGGTGCGTTCATCCTCGTCGCCTGCGGCGGCGACAAGAAGCCTGCCGAGACCGGTGGTGCGGGTGCGGGCAGCAGCGCTGCGCCCGAGGCGTCGAGCGCGCCGGCCGCCGCTTCTTCGTGATCGAATAGCCTCTTGCGTGCGTCGGCGACGACGCGCGCAGGCAGGTCGGACGGCAGGCACCGAGAGGTCCTGTCGTTCGTGCTTTTTGTCGTTCACATCCGCGGTCCGGCCCACATCCTTCACGTACGAAGAAATTTGCTCCGACGACGGTATGCGCGGATTTTGCCGTCTCCGACGTTGGTGCGGGGTCTCCCACGGGGGTAGGGTCCGAGACACGATGCGACGCTTCCTCCCTTCCGTGGCTCTCGGGTTCGTCTTCCTCGGCGGGGCCTTCTCGGGCACCGCCTGCCTCGGCCGCACCGGGGTGTCCGACGACGACCTCACCGCGCTCGGCGCGATCGATCCGAGCGACGGCGGCAGCGAGACGAGCACCGACGCCTCGATCGACACGAGCGTTCCCGACACCTTCACGCCCCCCCCCGACGCTCCGAAGCCCGACGCGGGCCCCGATCGCTTCATCGACATCTGGGAGGTGCTCCCGATCCCCGACGGCGGACCGATCGGCGACTGCCTCGGCTGCGTGCGCGACAAGTGCGGCGCCTCGGTGAACGCCTGCATCAACGACGCGAAGTGCCGCAGCGGCCTCGCGTGCACGGTCACCAACTGCGTGAGCGGCGGCGGCGGCGGGCTCGGCGGGTTCGACTTCGCGTGCGTGACCAAGTGCTTCGACGGCGATCTCAAGGCTGCGGGCACGGCGATCTCCACGTTCACCTGCCTGCTCGGTACGTGCGGCAGCAAGTGCGGCGGTCTCTTGGGTGGAGGGCTCCCCGGCGGTGGCGGCGGCGGTGGTCTCCCCGGCGGCGGCGGGCTCCCTCCCGCGCCCGCGTTCGGTGCGCGGCCCTCGCAGGGCCTGACCGCCGAGCAGTTCCTCGCCCTGCCGAAGGGCTCGAGCTTCTACTTCTACCCCGAGGCGCTCTCGCCCTGGAGCGAGCAGCTGCACGAGACGGCGTGCGCCGAGAAGATGATCTCCTGCGCCCCGTGACGGCTTCGTCGTGACTGGCTTCGTGATCCCGGTCGTCCACGAGGACGCATCGCTGCTCGTCGTCGACAAACCCCTCGGCCTCGCCACGATCCCGGAGCGCGACCTCGCGGTGCCGTCCGTGCAGCGGCTCCTCGAGGAGGCGCGCGGCGAGCGGCTGTTCGTCGTGCACCGCCTCGACAAGGAGGTCTCGGGGCTCCTCGTGTTCGCGCGCACCGCGGCGGCGCACCGCGCGCTCTCGATGGCGTTCGAGGCGCGGAGCGTCACCAAGACCTACCTCGCGTGGGCGCACGGCAGCGTGGCCGCCGATCTGCGCCTGGTCGACGCGCCGCTCCGCCAGTTCGGCTCCGGGCGCATGGGCGTCGATCTCGTGCGCGGCAAGCCCTCGCAGACCGAGCTCCAGGTGGTCGAGGTCGGACCGAAGGCGACCAGGCTCCTCGCCCACCCCATCACCGGTCGACGGCATCAGATCCGCGTGCACCTCCACCACGTGGGGCACGCGCTGGTCGGCGACCCGCTCTACGGCCCTGCCGACCTGCAGAAGGGGTTGCCGCGGCTGTATCTGCACGCGCTGCGCATCGAGGCGCCACACCCCGACGGTGGCACGCTGCAGCTCGAGGTCCCTGCGCCGGCGGACTTCACGCCGCCGTTCGTCACCGCTTGAACTCGACGCTCGATCCGAGGTGACCGAGGCGTCGCGCTTCGAGGCAACACGGCGACCCCGGCTCGACCTCGCGACACCCCTCCGGTCGCACCGCGTAGATCCCGCACGGGAACGCACCCGGCACCGACACGTCGAGGGCGCCGCAGTGCTCTCCGGCGTTGACCACGAAGCGGAAGAACGGCGGTCGATCGAGCAGCACGGTCAGGCGCCGGACCGTCTCTTCGCCCATGCGAGCCTCGTCGCTCTCGAGCACCGAGACCGTGTGCGGCGGGTGGTGGCAACAGCGCCCGCACGCGACGCAGTCCGCGCCGTCGGGATCGGGCGAGTGTTCGAGGTTCATCGTACGCGCGCCCGGTGCCAGGCCTCTATGCGGGCGAGGATCTGCGCCTCGAACCCGGAGCCCTTGGGCGCGTAGTAGCGCGGTTCGGGCAGCGCATCCGGGAAGTAGCGCTGCGCGCCGCTGAACGCGCCCTCCTCCTCGTGCGAGTACGAGTAGTCCTTGCCGAACCCGTCGGCGCGGTCGATCGCCGTGGAGCCGGGGCGCAGGTGGAGCGGCACCGGGAGCGAGCCGTGGGCGCGCACGTCCTCCGCGGCCGCCATGTACGCGGCGATCGCGGCGTTCGACTTCGGCGAGGTCGCGAGGTAGGTGCAGGCCTGCGCGAGCGGGTGGATGCCCTCGGGCATGCCCATGCGCTGGAACGCCTGGTCGGCCGCCACGGCCACCGAGAGCGCGCGTGGGTCGGCGTTGCCGATGTCCTCGCTCGCGAAGATGATCATGCGCCGCGAGACGAACAGCGGGTCCTCGCCGGCCTCGAGCATGCGGGCCATCCAGTAGAGCGCCGCGTCCGGGTCGCTCCCGCGCATGCTCTTGATGAACGCGCTGACGACCGCGTAGTGGTCGTCGCCCTTCTTGTCGTGGCGGAGGTTGGGCGCGGACTGCGCGTCGCGCACCGCGGCAAGGGTGAGCGGAGCGCCCGGTGGCAGGAGGTCGACGGTGAGCTCGAGCGCGGTGAGGGCGCGGCGGGCGTCGCCCTGGGCGAGCTCGGCGATCGCCGACAGCGCCTCGTCCTCGGCCTCGAGCTCGAGGGCGCCGAGGCCCCGCGTGTCGTCGGCGAGCGCGCGCCGCAGCACCGTGACGAGGTGCTGCACCGAGAGCGGATCGAGCCGCATGGCGCGGCACCGCGAGAGCAACGCGGCGTTGACGGCGAACGACGGGTTCTCGGTGGTGGCGCCGACGAGCGTGATCGTGCCGTCCTCCACGAACGGCAGGAAGGCGTCCTGCTGCGCGCGGTTGAAGCGGTGGATCTCGTCGACGAACAGGATCGTGCGCTCGCGACGGTAGACCCGCGCCTCGCGCGCCTCCTCGAGGATCTTGCGCAGCTCGGGCACTCCGTTCAGCACGGCGGAGAACGGGACGAAGCGAGCCTTGCAGGTCTCGGCGAGGAGCCGCGCGATGGTGGTCTTGCCCGCGCCGGGCGGTCCGAACAGGATGAGCGAGGGCAGCCGATCGGCCTCGATCGCGCGGCGGAGCGGGCCCTTGTCGCCGACGAGTCGCTCTTGTCCCACCAGGTCGTCGAGGGTGCGCGGTCGCATGCGCTCGGCGAGCGGCGTGGTGCCGCGGTCCTCCGCCGCCGCGCGGGAAAAGAGGTCGGCACCGCTGTCACGAGGTCGCTTGGCCACGATGGCTGCTAGATTTGCTTTGGCTTTGGCCGGAGGGCAATCCCATGAAGAGCTTATGGATCGGGGTCGGCGCATTGCTGGCGGGGTGTGGCAGCAGCGTCGACGCGACCGCTTTCGGGGGTGAGGACGGCGGTGAGGACGGCGGCGTGGACGTCGGCACCACGGACGGCAGCGTCGACACGGCCACCGCCGACTCGCCTCCCGCGGACACCGCCGTGGACACGGCGCCCCCCGTGACCCTCGACACCGTGTGCAGCAAGCTCGCCGACGGCGTGTGCGGCAAGGCCGCCAACACCTGCTGCAGCAAGAGCGGCCTCGGCTACGACGACCCCACCTGCCACAAGAACGTGATGGCGAGCTGCGGTGAGTCCGTCGCGGCGGCCAAGGCGGGCACCAAGAAGTTCGACCCGAGCGCCCTCGGGGCGTGCATCGAGGCCTGGAACAAGCTCGAGACGGCGTGCAACGTCAACCTCATCGAGTTCGTGCGCACCTACCCGGCGTGTCAGCAGCTGTTCGGCGGCAAGACGCCGATTGGTGGGGCGTGCAAGGCCGACGCGGAGTGCGCAGCGGCGCCGGGCACGTTCGCGGACTGCCCCGATCCGACGTTCCCCAGCGGCGCGACGACCTGTCGGAACTACATGGTCGTCGGCAAGGACGCGCCCTGCACCACGAGCGGCGACGTGCAGGCGCTGTGCGATCTCGGGCTCTACTGCGCGCTCGGCGGCACGTCCGGCAAGGGCACCTGCAAGACCGCGAAGAAGCCCGGCGACAGCTGCGATCCCTCGGCGTGGTGGGAGTGCGGGTACGGCTACGTCTGCCAGGGAGGCTCGCCGTTCGGCGGCGCCAACAAGTGCACCGAGGGCAAGCCCGCCGGCGCGTTCTGCACGCGCGAGTCCGAGTGCGCCTCGTGGTCGTGCACGGGCGGCAAGTGCGGCGCGACCAGCTTCCCGATCGCCACGCGCGACCTCTGCGGGGGTGGCTGATGCGCGCGCCTTCACTCGTCCTCTCCATCCTCCTCGTCGGGTGTGGCGGCCGCCAGCTCGGCGATGGCGTCGATCCCGGCCTCGACGCGGCGGCCGACGGCTCGGCCGATGTGAGCGACAGCGCGAGCGACTCCGCGACCGAAGACGCCCCGATCGTCGACGCCCCCGCCGACGTCCCGGTCGAGGTCGGCCCTGGCGATCGCAAGAAGGTGTGCGACGCCTTGATCGCGGCCATCTGCGGCGCGCCCACGAAGGCGTGCTGCGAGGCGAGCAAGATCCCCTTCGACATCGACGCCTGCACGGCCGGCACCCGCAGCTGGTGTGGGTTCCGCATGGACCAGGTGGAGGCCGGCATCGTCAAGTTCGACGGCAGCAAGCTCGACGCCTGCGCCAAGGGCTACGTCGCCGCCTTCAGCACCTGCAACGTCGACTTCCTCTCGTACATCTCGGGCATCCAGCCGTGCTCGCAGCTGTTCGACGGGACCCGGGCGCCGGGCGACACCTGCAACCCGAAGATCCCCGATCAGTGCAAGGGCGGGGGGGGCTTCGCGTTCTGCGACGAGAAGCTGAAGCGCTGCCGCGTCTACCAGATCAACGGCGTCGGCAGCCTGTGCAACTACACCGGCTCCACCGTCCGGTACTGCGACAAGGGCCTCTACTGCGACGCCGGCGGCAGCGGCACCTGCAAGGTCGCCAAGAAGACCGGCGACGCCTGCGTCGGGCCGGGGGACCTGAGCTGCGGCATCGAGGGCAACGTCTGCAAGGACCTGAAGTGCCAGCCCGGCCTCCCAGGAGGGGCCAGCTGCTCGACGTTCGACGAGTGCTCCTCGCTCAGCTGCGACGCGGGCAAGTGCGGCAGCATCGCGATCGGCATGGCCACCCCCGAGGTCTGCAACGGCACGTCCACCACGGGCTGACGCAGAATGGGCTGCGCGGCCGGGGCGTGGCGTCCCCTCGGCCGCTCTGGTCTACTCGGTAGGTCCAAGGTGTCGGTCCCGCGATGATGTCGATCCTGCCCGTCGACTGTCGAGCCATGCTCGGCACGGTCGTGCGTGGCAACGCGGCGCAGTATTACATCCAGTCGGTCATCGGCGAGGGCGGCCAGGGCTGGGTGTTCAAGGCCGCCTACGACGACGTCGACGGCTTCCCGGTCGTGGTCAAGGTGCTTCGCCCCGACACCACGAGCAAGGACGCGCTCGATCGGTTCCGCCGCGAGGCCGACACGCTGAAGCGGCTCTCGCAGCACAACCCGAGCCCGTTCATCGTCCGGTTCTTCGACCACGGCGAGGCCGATTTCCCGCTGCCGCTCGCCGGGGCCGACCCGATGGCCCGCGCGCGGCTGCCGTTCACCGTGCTCGAGTTCGTGTACGGCGACTCGCTCCACGCCGTGCTCGAGGCGCATCGCGACAGCGGCCTCGCGGTCAAGCGGGTGCGCCGCATCCTGCGCGAGGTGGGCAAGGCGCTCGAGATCGTCCACGCGCAGAACATCGTGCACCGCGACCTCAAGCCGTCGAACATCCTCATCTCGAGCGAGGCGGGGCGCGAGGTGGCCAAGGTCACCGATTTCGGCATCGTGAAGCTGGTCGACGTCCGCGCCACGTCGACCCAGTCGCTCGCGGGCGTGAGCCTCTCGTACGCGCCGCCGGAGCAGTACGAGCCGGGCAATCCGCGCGTGGGCCCCTGGACCGACGTGTTCTCGTTCGGCGCCATCGTGTTCGAGCTGCTCACCGGCACCGAGGCGTTCCCCTCGAACCGCAGCAACCCGTTCGAGGCCCTGCGCCTCATCGCGACCGCGCGTCGCCCGAAGCTGATCGAGCACGTGGGGCGCCTGCCGCGCGAGCTCGCGGATCGCCTCGACCTCGTGCAGCGGCTCGACAGCGCCCTCGAGCGCGCGCTCGCGCCCGAGCCCGCCCAGCGCCCGCAGTCCATCGCGGCGATCCTCGAGCTGGTCGACCCGCTCTTGCGCGAGGTGGAGCTGAAGGGCACGAACGACGCGGCGCCGTCGACCGCGATCCAGGCGCCGCCGCTCCCGCCCCTCCCTCCGGCGGTCACGAGGCCGGACAGCCACGCGCAACGGTCGAACCCCTCGACCCCCCGCCGCTCGCTCGGCGAGCCGACGCGGTGGTCGTTCCGCCTGCTGTCGGCGGGCACGCCGGGCGCGCGCGTACGCGACGCGGTCTTCTCGCAGAACGTCATCACCACGCTCGGCACCGCGGGGCTCGTGCAGCGCACCCCGCAGGGCTGGACCGCGGTCCCCCTCGCGATCGGCATGCTCCCGCACGAGCTGCACGGCCTGACCGTGATGCCCAACGGCGCGCTCGCGTTCGCGGGGCCGCACGGCACGGTCGCCTTCTTGCACGGGGGCGCGCTCTGGGACGTGCGGCGATACCCCGACCCCGACGTGGCGTTCCACGCGATCGCGGCCGATCCGACCGGCAACCTCGTGCTCGCGGTCGGCGAGCGCGCGGGACACGCCCTCGCGGTCGAGGTGCTCTCCTCGGGCTTTCGCCGCCTCTTCGAGGCCACCGACCAGGGGCCGCTGCGCGCGGCGATCTTCGCCGACGAGCGCGTCGCGTTCGCGTGCGGCGACGCGGGGGCGCTCGTGCGGCTGGACGACCAGGGGCTCTCGCGGCTGCCGTGGGAGCGCTCCGGGCACCTCCGCGCGATCGCGGGGCCGGTGCAGGACGGCTTCGTGGCCGTGGGGACCGGTGGCCACGCGCTCTCGATCCCGAAGGTGGCGCACCTGCGGCCCGAGATCGAGAAGGTCATGACCACCCAGGACTTGCTCGGGGTGTGCGTCGCGCCCGACGGCGCGGCGTGGGCGTGCTCGGCCAACGCGCGCGTGCTGCGGCGCGACGAGGCCGGCGCTTGGCGTCGCATCCCGGCGGAGCTCCCCGCGTCCGGGAACTACCTGCGCGTCTTCGCGCACGAGGAGCGGGTCTACCTCGTCGGCGAGGACGCCACCATCGTCGAGGGGATCTACGCGGGCTAGCCCGAGAGTGCGCGCATCAGAGTCCGACGGGGTCGGGCGAGCGGGCGGAGAGGAGCTGCTCGCGGGAGAGCACCGGCCGATCGGTCGCCGAGAGGCCGCGCTCCACGCGGGCCTGCGCCTCGTCGAGGATGGCGAGGCATCCCGCGAGGGTGTTCGTGGTGTTCAGGCCCTGACGGAGGGCTGCCGCGCCCGCGATGCCCTTGAGATAGCCCGAGAAGTGGCGCCGCGTGCACTGCACGCCGTGCTGCTCGTCGCGCGCCTCGACGTTGGCGAGGAGGTGGGTGCGGCACAGGGCGATGCGGTCGAGGGCGCTCGGCGGGGCGAGCCGCTCGCCGCGGTCGAGCATCGCGCGGCACTCCGCGAACACCCAGGGGTGCTCGATCGCGCGGCGCCCGACCATCACCCCCTCACAGCCGGTGGTCTCGATCGCGCGCACGGCGTCTTCGCCGGACTTCACGTCGCCGTTGACGAGCACGGGGATGTTCACGCGCGCGCGGGCCTTGGCGGCCCAGGTCCAGTCGGCGGCGCCCTCGTGGCCCATCTTCGCCGTGCGGCAGTGGATGGTGAGCGCGCGCACGCCCACGTCTTCGAGGCGCCGCGCGAGCTCCACGATCGGCATGTCGGATTCGGGGCCCCAGCCGATGCGGGTCTTGACCGTGACGGGCAGCGACACCGAGCGCACGACCATCGCGGCCATCTCGACCATCGCGCTCGGGTCGCGCAGCCAGCCGGCGCCCGCGCCGCGGCTCGCGATCTTGGGCACCCAGCAGCCGCAGTTGATGTCGATGTAGGCGGGGGCGGAGGCCTCGGCGACGGCGGCCGCCTCGGCGAGCCGGTCGCGATCGGAGCCGTAGATCTGGATCGCGGTGGGCCGGTCGTCGGGCGCGAGGTCGATCTTGCGCGAGGCGATTCGACAGCCGCGCAGCAGGCCCTCGACGTTGACGAACTCGGTGACGCACAGCTCGGCGCCGTGGTCGCGGCACAGCTTGCGGAAGACGGCGTCGGTGACGTCCTCCATGGGGGCGAGCACGACCGGCCGCGACGCGAACAGCGCGCGGAACCTGGCTTCGACCTCGGCGGACGGCATGGGGCGCAGGGTCTAGCACGGCCGCCGTGGCTGTCGATCTCAGGCGCGGGTGAGGGCGAGGAAGAACACGACGATGCCGACCCCGGCGGTGGCGGCGGCATACAGCAGGCGATTCTTGCGTCCGTCTCGGTCGCTCGGCAAGAGGCCTCCGAAGGCGTCGAGCTCGCGGGCCACGCGGTAGGCGCCGACCATCCAGGCGACGAGGCCGAGGTAGAGCGCGATCACGGCGAGCGGGCGGGGCGCGTCGTCGCGGGCGAGGAGCGCGCGGTGCTCGGCGAGGAGCGCATCTTTGCCCTTGTCCTTGTCGACGCCCGGCGGTGGCTTGCTCACGAGGAGCGCGGCGATGCGCTGGTCGGCCTCGTCGAGGCGGTCCTGGTAGGGCACGTAGAACGAGCGGGTGGACTTGGCGGCGGCGCGGATCGCCTGCCAGGCGACGAGCGCGGTGTCGGCATCGCCGGTGGACTCGGCGCGGCGCGCGACGTCGCGGAGGCGGTCGTACCCCTCGCGCGGGTGCGCGGCGAAGGGCACGTACCACTTGGCGGCGCGCATCGCGTGGGCGATCGCGCCCTCGGTGTCGTTGGCGCGGAGGCACTCGTCGGCGCGGCGCACCGCGGCCCGCCCCTCGAGCAGGGCCCGCGAGGTGAGGAGGCCGAGCACGCAGAGGACGCCGAAGACCCAGACGCGGGCGCGCTTCATGCGAAGTCACGCCGGCGGAAGATCAGCGTGGAGACCACGAGGAGGACGATGGCGTAGAGCAGGCCATAGGCCGCAGCCTCGCCGAGGTAGCCCCCGAGCGAGCCCCCGGCGTGGCCGCTCAGCACGACGCGCGGCGGCACGTAGATGTGGAGGTTCGGGACGACGCGCGCGAGGCCCCTCCCGACCGCGACGAGCGTGGGGCCGAACGTGCGCTCGGGGAGCTTGGCGAGCAGGTCGGCGTTGCGGCCGATGAGCACGATGCCGGTGGTGCAGAGCGCCGTGAGGAACGGCGACGAGAACGCGCCGAACACCAGCGACACAGCGGCCACGATGGTGGCCTCGAGCACGGCGAGGACGACGCTCGCGAGCACGAGGTTGCGCAGATCGCCGAGCGGGCCGACCAGCGCGAACTGCAGCGAGAACAGGAGGGGTGCGAGCACGAGCAGCGGGGTCGAGCGGTCGCGCGCGCGCAGCAGCACCGCCGTGGAGACGAGGAAGACGACGCCCCAGCCCCCGAGTGCACGCGCCATTGGGACGTCGTCGCGGGACAGCGCGGTGAGCGTGAGCGCGAGCGCGCCCTCGAGGAACGCGAAGGTGGCGATGGTGGCCACGATGCCCACGTGCTTGCCGATCAGGAGCTCGCCCCGCCGGATCGGGCGCGCGAGGATCGGGAACACGGTGCGCCGCTCGAGGTCCTTGTAGAGGAGGGTCGCGCCGAGGACGATGGCGCCGATCAGCGAGAACAGCGACAGCGAGGCCGTGGTGAGCACCGCGACCACCTCGGAGCGGTCGCGGCCGAGCGACATGGCGGCCACGAGCAGGCTCGTGACGCCGATGCCGAGGCCGGCGCCGAACAGGGCGAGTGGCACGCGGTCGCGCGCGGCCTCTCGGAACGTGTTCTGGGCCAACCCCAGGATACGATCGACGACGGACGCGGCCACGCCGCGCATCCTACCGCGACTCGCTCGGTTCGGGCGGCCTGCGCTACGGTGGGGCGGTGATCCCGCTGCTCGTCGCGCTCGCGGCCGCGCCCGTGGCACCGGCTCCGCCCCGCGAGCCGGGGCTCTTCGCGCGCGCCACCCACGAGCGCTCCCTCGCTGGCCGTACCTTCTTCCTCCCTGGCGTCGCCTGGGTGTCGTGGGCGCCGATCCGCGGCGAGGTGGCCGATCTCTCGCGCGCCGGCCTCGGGTTCGAGCTGTCGGTCGCTCACTGGCTGGATGGGCACGGTTACGTGGGCGCGACCGGACAGGTCGAGCACGTGGGGCGTCCCCGCGTCGCGCTCGGCGTGCAGGCCGGGTACGAGCTGGTCGGCCTCGAGGTGTCGGCGGCGCGCGAGCTCCCGGTCTCCGGCGAGGGAGGGCAGTGGTCGCTGCAGCTCGCGCCGTTCGTGTCGTTCGGGATCCTGTGGGTCTCGCCGCGCTGGATCCTCGCGCTCGATCGTCGTGGTGCGAGCAACCACCCCGGCGACGGCCTCATGTTCGTCGTAGGCGTGAAGCTCCCGCTCTCGACCGGCCCCGGGGCCGCGCCACCACCGCCACCCGCCCCCTGACCGGGCGCGGGATCAGGGCGCCGGATACGTCTGCGTGAGCACCGGGCTCCCCTGCTGGAGCAAGAGGGCGAGCAGGGTCTCGAGGGTGTTCCACGCCTCGGCGTCGCCGTCGGCCGCGGAGTCCTGGCCGAAGCTGCCGTAGAGCGGCGAGCCGACGAAGACGACCTGGTCAGGGAGCAGCTTCTCGGTGACGATCTTGTCGGCGAAGGTGGCGTCGCCCAGGTAGAGGGCGAGGCGCACGAGCTGGGCGTAGATGCGGGCCTCGCCGTTGGCCAGGGCCTCGGGCAGCTCGGTCGCGGTGACGTCGGTGCCGTCGTAGTTCAGGTATTCCGCGACGCGCCCCTTGGCCGTGTACTGCGCCTTGTAGAAGTCGAGCGCCTTCTGCGCCTTGTCCTTGCGACCGACGCGCGCGAGGTGGATGGCGATCCATAGAGACTGTATGGTCTTGATCTTGGTCGCGGCGACGGTGTCGCGGTACTCGAAGTCGCCGGACAGCTCCTTGGTCAGCGGGAGGTACGAGTTGTAGAACTGGCCGTTGGCCATCGCCGCGCGCTCCATCAGCGAGACGTTGGACGCGATGACCTTGTTCCACCGCGGGTCGCGCTGCGAGAGCCACTTCATGGTGAAGAGGTCGGCGTAGTCGATGGGGACGACCTCGTCGTCGGTCTTGCCGAGCCCCGCGTTCTCGGGCCAGTTGTAGGCGTAGGCGACCAGGCCGTCGGGGTACTCGACCACGAGGTCTTCGCTCCGCCCGACCGAGGTGCGGTAGAGCGCGTCGCCCGCGCGGAGGGCGGCGTTGAGGTAGCGCTCGTCCTTCCACTGCAGCCACCCCGAGTAGAGGCCGCGCACCACGCGGAAGTCGTCGAGCGGGGCGTTGCCGTTCAGCGGGAGCGCCGAGGACTCGTCCTTCTGCAGCATCGGCGCGCCCACGGTCTTGTCGACCGCCCAGTTCGCGAGGTCGCGGCGCGGCGAGAACATGCGCTTGTCGAGGAAGCCGTAGGCCGCCTCGAAGGCCTCGTGGTCGAGCATGCCGGCGGTGACCCACAGCATCAGCCCGAGGTGCTCGGCGGTCTGGTGGTGGCCGTAGGGGTAGACCTCGCTTGCGCCAGGGGTGTCGACGCGGTCGACGTAGTTGGTGAACACGCCGCCCCACGCCGAGCGCAGCTTGCCCTTCACGAACGCGAGGCCGTCGAGCATGGGCTTGGTGGGCAGCTTGGCGGGCGCCTTGACCGTGAACGGCTTGCCGGGGAGCGCGGCGCCGCCCACCTCGACGACGACGTCCTTGGTCGCGGGCGCCGCGTCGCTCGGCACGTAGGCCGCGACGCGCGTCGGGCTCCACAGGGTGACCGTGCAGGCCGTGTCGCCCCAGCGCACCTTGCCGGCCTTGCTGCCGAACCCCTGGCCCTCGAGGGCGATCGAGTGCCCGGCGTAGCCCTCGGCGTCGGCCACCTTGGTGATCACCGGCGCCACCACGAGGGGCTTCGGCGTCAGCGGCCCGCCCCCGAGGGCGAGCTTCAGCATCGCGTGTCGACGCACCTTCACGGTGAGCGCGACGCGGCTCGGGTCGCTCGCGTCGGGGGTGAAGGGCACGTCGGCGTCGACCGCGCCCTCGTCGGGCGAGCTCACCGTGACCTTGGTGACCGCGCGCGGGACCGAGAGCACGAGCGGCACCGCGGTCTCGTCGGTCGGGGCGTTGCCCGAGCCGTCGAGGCCGGCGAACGAGACGACGTGGACGGTCATGGCCTCGCCGCTGGACCACGGCTCGACGTGCACGTCGGGGCTCGCGGCGGGCGCGATGGAGTCGACACCCGCGGCGAGCAGCTGGTTGTCGACGAACGCGACGGAGAACGGATCGTCGTAGCGGAGGTGGCGCCGACCGATCAGCGCCTGGGCGTGCACGAAGGTGCCCTTGCCGAGCGGCTTCTCGACGACGGACTCCTGGGCCGGGGTGACGAGATCGAACGGGGCAGCCGCGCGCGGGGCGCCGAGCTGGTCCATCGCGCCGAGGCCGAGCGCCGTCGACACCAGACGACCGCCGCCCTCGACGTAGGCCTTCAGCGTGGCGATCTGCGCGTCGGACAGCGCGATCGCGCTCGGCGCGAAGACCACCGAGTAGCCCGCGAGGTCGGCCGCGGTGACCTTCTCGAGGCTCTCGATCACGAACGGCACGTGGCGGCGCACGAGCAGCCGGCCGATGCCGCGCTGTTCGCCGACCACCTCGAGCTCGTCGACGCTGGCGTCGAGGGCCTTGGTCCAGAACGTGGCGTCGGGCCTGGGCGCGCCGCCGCCGATGAGGTTTGTGGGGGCGTCGGTCGAGGAGTAGAGGCCGAGGCCGGCGCCGTAGTCGACGTAGTCGCGCGCGGCCGGCACGTGCAGCACCGCCCCCTTCGCGAGCGGCGCGCCGCCGTAGAGATCGGCCTCGTGCGCGCGCACCCAGCCGTAGACCCGGGTGCGGTAGTCGGCGCCGACCCCGACCGTCTCGAACGGCGTGCGCACCTCGAACGGGCTGCCCTGCTCGGCGAGCACGATGCCCATCACGGCCTGTGCGTCCCAGTCGCGGTCGCCCGAGCTCGTCATGAACGTGCGCGAGCCCGTGCGCCGATCGATGCCGCGCGCGAGCTTGGCCATCAAGAGGCGGTTCACCCAGTCGCGCTGCGTGGCGCGGCGCATGCCCTCGTTGCCGGAGAGCCCCGGCACGTCCCAGAGGCGCGCGAGGTTCTGGGTGGTCGGCACGAACGAGGCGTCGTTGCCCGTCTCGGTCGCGTCGTTGGTGTCGATCTCGGTGTCACGGAACCAGATCTGGAACTGGCCGCCGTTGCGGTCGCGCACCGAGCCCACGAGCGCGGTCTGCAGGCCGGCGAGCTCGTCGTGGCGATGGCGCACGAAGCGGCGGAACGAAGGGTCGCTCCACACGGTGAAGCAGGCGGCGTTGAGCGCGTCGTCGCCGAGGCAGTCCACGCGGGTCGGCACGTCGAGCCCGGTCTCGCGCTTGAACTTGGCCTGGTAGTCGGCGCAGAGGAACGGCGCCGCGCCGCGCGGCGGCGGCATCTTCGGCGCGTCCATGAACAGGCCGTCGATCCCGGTGCTGGCGAAGCGGGCGGTCCGCGTGAACAGCTGCGCGCGATAGCCACCCTCGGGGCACATGAACGCGATCTCGTCGGGGCTGTCCTCCTCGACGGGTTCGGCGGGGATCGACAGCCAGTCGGGGTGCTCGTTGGCGATGGAGATCTTCGTGTCGACGCCGTCGGGCGAGATCACCTTCAGCGAGGGGACGGTCCAGACCACCTTGAGCCCGCGGCGGTGCGCCTCGTCGGCGGTGCGCTCCATGAGCTGCGCGGCGAACTCGATCTCGCTGTCGGGCAGGTAGTGGCTCGCGGGCGAGGTGACGACGACCGTGGTGACGTGCTGGGCGACGAGCGGATCGAGCAGTCGACCGATCGCCTCGGCCGTGGTGTCGCGGCTCAGGTCGAGGCCTCCGAGCGTCTCGCCCGCGGTCCACGGCGGCGAAGCAGGGCGCGGGTCGTCGCCGCCGCACGCGGGCTGGAGCGCGAGCGCGACGAGGCCAGAGAGGAGGAACAACCGCGCCGATCGGAGCATCGTGGCCGAGTATGGTCGTACACGGGCCGTTCGGCCACCTCGTGCTAGAACGAGGCCGTCATGCGGCACAGGTCGGGTGGGTCACGCGTCGGTCGGTCGCTGGGTCGGCGGTCGTTCCTGCAGGCTTCGGCGGCCACCGCCTCGGCGCTCGCGCTGCCGCTCGGCTGCGTCTCCAGGACCGAGGTGCTCGTCGCCGACGACCCGGGGCCGCGCTGGCTCCACCAGGCGCGGATCGCCGGCATCGACTTCTCCGACCCCGAGGAGCAGGACGCCGACGCGCTGCTCAACGCCGCCGTCCTCGCCGGCGCGAGCGTGGTCGAGGGCGACTCGGTGCTCTCCGACTACCTGCTCGGCCCCGCGTTCGACCGCCGCATCGCCCAGATCGACACCGTCGCCGGCAAGTGCCACGAGCACGGCCTCAAGTGCGTCTGGTACATGCCGAGCCTCGAGGTGGTGACCGCCGACGCGGAGCGCCCCGAGATCCCCTCGATCTTCAAGCTGTACCCGGACTGGGTGCAGGTGAGCATCGACCGCAAGCCCAACGTCTTCTACGGCACCAAGGAGCACTGGGTCGATCCGGGCGCCGAGAGCGCCTGGATGTGCCACGCGTCGGGATACCGCGACTACTTCTTCGAGCGCGTGCGCAAGCTCGCGGCCACGCGCCTCGATGGCCTCTGGATCGACGTCCCGCTCTACATGGACACCGTGCTGCGCTGGTGCTGCTTCAACCCGGCGTGCATCAAGAAGTTCAAGCAGGACACGGGGCTCTCGATGGACGGCCTGCGCGAGGACTGGAGCGACCCGGTCTGGCGCACGTGGATCGCCTGGCGCCGCGAGGAGATCCACCGCTTCACGACCGACATCCTCGCCCACGCGCGGTCGGTGAACCCCAGGTTCGAGATCATCATCGAGACGGTCACGATGGACACCGACATCGCGACCGTGCAGGCGCTCGATGGCGCCGCGCGCACCCGCTACCAGCTCTCCAAGCCGTTCCCCGGCACGCCCGCGGTCGCGCTGCCGAGCAGCATGAACCGCGTGTGGGAGGTCGACTCGGTCAGCAACGACTTCGGCATGCGCCCCGCCGTCAAGGACGACTGGATCTGCAAGCTCCGCGCGTACAAGTTCGCCAAGGCGGCCGATCGCGGCGGCCCTTCGTGGGTGTTCTCCTACGGGCACGAGGCGGTCGACGCCGGCCTCGTGATGGGCGCGGCGGTGGCCTGCGGTTGCCCGCCCTACGAGACCAAGACCCCCCAGATGGTCACCACCGTGGGCAGCGACTTCCGCACGCGGATGTTCCGGTGGATCAAGGCGCACAAGGAGCTCCTGTTCGACGCCGTGGTCGCGCCCACCGTCGGCCTCGTGCACTCGAGCGCCACCCGCGACTACGTCGATCAGGGCCCCGTCGACACGTCGTTCTTCGTGAGCGCGACCAACTTCGTCCTCAACCCGGAGGTGTACGAGGCGGACAAGTCGTTCTTCTGGGGCGGCAGCGTCGCCGACACCCAGTGGTGCGCGGACTACGGCGGCCTCTTCAAGGCGCTCTCGCACCTCCACACGCCGTTCCACATCGTGCCGCTGGTGGGGCTGTTCGAGGACGATTTTGCGGCGCTCTCGCAGTACCGCGTGCTGTTCGTGCCGAGCCTCACCCACGTCGCCGACATGCACGTCAAGGCGCTCGCCGACTACCGCGCGCGCGGCGGTCACCTGCTGGTCACCGGCACGGGCGCGGGCGGGATGCTGATCGGGGCCGAGGACGAGCTCGGGCGCGCCCGCCCCGAAGCAGCGCGGCTCGACACCGCGCTCGGCCTGGTCGGGCTCACGACGCCCACCACCCTCGCGGGCTCGGGGGGCGCGGGCACCCTCGCGTTCCACCCGGACCGCATCGGTCGCACGTACTTCCGCGAGAACGACCCCACGGCGCTCGCGTTCGTCGCGACCCTCCTCGACAGCGTGGGCGCGCGCCCGTTCACGATGGACGACGCTGCCTTCCGCGACGTGCACATCGAGCGCTCGCGCCTCGGCACCAAGACCCTCCTCCACTTCGTCAACTACGCGGGCGCGCCCGACAAGCTCGTCGCGGCCAAGGGGCGTGCACCGCTGCCCTTCGCGTCCGAGTACACCGTGATGCGCAAAGACATCACCTTGACCTACCCGGAGCTCGCCACGGCCAAGCAGGTCACGTTCGTGTCGCCAGACCCGGCGTTCCGCGCCGAGCAGTGCCGCCGCGAAGGCAACCGCCTCACCGTGGCCGTGCACCAGTACACGATGGCGATCCTCGAGTCGTGAGACCTCTCATCAAGTTCTGATCGGGGGGGGCCAGGGGCCTTGCGAGCGCCCGAGGTCCCGCGTCTACTCCGATCCATGCGCTGGATCGTCCCGACTGCTGGCTTGCTCTCCCTCGGTGTCCTCTCCTGCTCGTCGACGACCAGCCCCGCCCCCGAGCGGCCCGAGGAGATCGTCGCGACCTTGCAACGGCTCGGCGCCTTCCCGACCACGCTGAAGGTGGGACCGGCCTTGGCGGCGCAGATCCCGCTTCACGCGGCCGCCGCCCTCCGCGTGGGTCAGGGCGACGTCTGGCTCGAGGTCACGCCGCGCGATCTGAGGGAGGCTTCCAAGGGCGTGGTCGTCGCCGGGAGCACGGTCTACCGCGAGGCGGCGGCCGACCTCGACCTCGTGTACGCCCGCGAGGCAGGCCGGGTCGAGGAGCTGCGACTCGCGCGCACGCGCGCGGCGGCGATGCTGTCGTCGTGGGACCTGCGCTACGGGCCCGGGGTCGCCACCGTGCAGGTCGTCGACGGCAAGGTGGAGGTGGTCGATCAGAAGGGCATCGTCCGGGTCACGAGCGAGCCTGCGTTCGCGATCGACGCCGCGGGGATTCGTCGGCCCCTGACCCTCGCCCTCCGCGGCCGCACGCTCGAGGCGCGGCTCGACACCGAGGGGCTCACCGCGCCGATCGCGATCGATCCCGCGTGGGTCGCCGCGGCCTCGCCCTCGGGGCTCTCGCGCGTGTCGGCCACGCTGACCAAGCTGCAGAGCGGCAAGGTGCTGCTCGCCGGCGGGGAGGTCCTCACGACCGGTGATCGCCTGAGCACCGCCGAGATCTTCGACCCGGCCACCAACACCTGGAAGGCGACCACCAACAACATGGCGCGGCCGCGCGCGGAGCACACCGCCACCTGGTTCGGCGGCACGAACAAGAAGGTGGTCCTGGTCGGCGGCTACAACGCCACGACCACCGAGACCACCTTCGAGATCTTCGACGAGGCCACCAACACCTTCGCTGCCGCCGTGACCATGCCCGCCTTCCCAGGGCCGTCCGGGATGAGCTCCGAGCGTCGCTCCCACGGGGCCGTGGCCGTGTCGACCGGCGAGGTGCTCGTCGTCGGAGGTCGCCAGAACTCCAGCGATCACGACTCGATGTTCACCGTCGACAGCAACGGCCTCAGCACCCCGATGCCCTCCGTCAAGCTGCCGTTCGCGACGCGAGACCCGAACCTCGTCGTGCTCGCCGACGGTCGGGTGCTCGTCGCCAGCGGTTCGACCTCGAGCGGGGGCGGCGGCGGGGGCGGGATCGAGCGCTACATCCGCACCTGTTCGATAGTGAAGGTCTCCGGCCCGACGTCCACGATCGTGCCGGCCGCCGATCTGCCCGTCGGTCGCGTGGGTGCGTTCGGCGTGGTGCCGACCACTGGTCCCAACGCCGGCAAGGCGCTGCTCGTCGGCGGCGCCATCACGAGCGCCACCTCGGAGTCCGCGACCGTGCCGAGCCAGGGCGGGATGATCTACGACCCTGCGGCCAACACGTGGGCGCCGCTGCCACAGCTCATGGCGACGAGGCGCTACATCGCGGTCGGTGGCCTCCTCTCGGGAGGGCGCCTGATCATGACGGGCGGCATCCAGGAGTCGATCATCTCGGGCAGCGCCAACCCCGACGCCGAGGTCCTCGACCTCGTCACCATGACCTGGAAATCGGCCGGCAAGATGGTCGAGCCGCGTGGGGCGCACCAGGGCGTGGTGCTCGACGACGGCAGCATGCTGCTCGTCGGCGGGGTGCGCGCCGTCACCGACGGCGTGCTCACCCTGCCGTCCGTCACCGCCGAGCGCTTCACCTCGCAGCCCAACGGCTCCGACTGCGACAGCGACGGGCAGTGCGCCTCGGGCTTCTGCATCGACAAGACCTGCTGTGACAAGGCCTGCGATGGACAGTGCGAGGCGTGCGACGTGACCGGATCGCGCGGCACCTGCAAGCTGGTGACCGGCTCGCCCCACGGCTCCCGGCCCGCGTGTCGCGCGCCGCTCACCGGCGACGACCCGACCTGCGCCGAATCCTGCAACGGCACCGACAAGGGCTGTCGATTCGCCGCGACCACCGTCACCTGCAGTGCGAACGCCTGCACGACGGGGATCGAGACCCACGCCAGCACCTGCAACGGCTCTGGCAAGTGCGGTGACGTGACCAAGGCGTGCGGCGACTACGTCTGCGGCGCCACGGCCTGCAAGACCAGCTGCCTCGTGAAGGCCGACTGCACCAACCCTGCGCACTTCTGCGAGGCCGGCAAGTGCATCCCCCAGCAGGCGACCGGCTCGCCCTGCGCGCGCGACGAGGCCTGCGCCACGGGGATCTGCGTCGACGGGATCTGCTGCGAGACCAAGTGCGACGGGCAGTGCCAGGCGTGCGACGTCCCTGGCCAGGCCGGCAAGTGCGTGGCCATCAAGGGCAAGCCGCACGGCCTCCGCGCCGACTGCGACAAGGACGCGAGCGACAGCTGCAAGAGCAAGTCGTGCGACGGCACCAACACCGCCTCGTGCGCCGGCACCGTCGGTCCGTGCAGCCCCTACGCCTGCGACGACGGCGAAAAGGTCTGCAAGAAGGCCTGCGCGACCGACGTCGACTGCGGCACGGGCTACGAGTGCGACAAGACCGCCAAGTGCGTGCCGCGCACCTCGAAGTGCATCGGCACGGACACGCTGCAGGCCGCCGACGGCAGCAAGACCAAGTGCGAGGCGTTCGTCTGCCGCGACGGCGTGTGCCTCGACAAGTGCAACTCGAGCAACGACTGCCAGAACGGCTTCGCCTGCGACGGCTCCGGCAAGTGCGTGTCGGCGGCCAGCGCGCCGATCTCGACCGACAGCGGCGGGTGCTCGACCAGCGGCCGGCCCGCGAGCGCACCCTTGTGGCTCGCGGCCCTCGCTCTGCTAGGACTCCGCCGCCGGCGTTGAACACCACTGCCCCGAAGCCGCCGCTCTTCCCCGCGCTCTACGTCGTGTGCGCGCGGGCGGCGCTCGTCGCCATCGTCCTCATCAACCTCTACTACGCGTTCGGGGCGAGCGGCTTCGCCTTCCGCGGCGCGAGCTTCTCGTTCGGTCGCCAGCACGACAAGCAGCTCTACGTCGTCGACGACCGCCGCGCGTTCCAGGTGTGGGGCTTCGGCGGGCCGCACCCGAGCATCTCGATCGTGAAGTACGGCGACGCCTTTCCGCTGTTCCGCCTCTGCGGCGCCTGCCAGACCAAGGGCGGGATCTTCTCCAACGCGCGCTTCCAGAAGGGCTCGTGGATCTACACGGACATGCCCTGGATCAAGGGGCCCGCGGCGTACGACCTCGCGACCGGTGAGCTCGTCACGCTCTCGGTGCCGGCGCCGAAGGACAGCAAGATCGACCCCGAAGACGTGCCGTTCTACGCCGAGCACGGCTTCACCTTCGACGCGAAGCACAAGCTCGACGCCGACAAGCTCAGCGAGGACTACAAGCCGGTCACCACGGTGAACGAGATGTGCGTCATCCTGCAGATGGCCGGGTTCATCGTGGTGGCCATCATCGGCCTCATCGGCTTGATCCTGTTGCCGTTCGGCCTGCGCCGCCGGCGCGCCGCCTAGGCCTTCTTCGGGTCCTTGGCGCCGAGCAGGCCGGCGACCTGGTCGCCCGCGAGCGTGTGCCCGCTGATCGCGCCCAGGTGGTGGAGCAGGAGCGCGCGGTTGTCGCCGACCGAGAGGTTCTGCAGCTCGAGGGCGCCGATGCGGTCCTCGGGCGAGAACGCGGGGCTCGCGACCTTCTCCATCGAGAGCTTGTCGGGATCGTACGAGGAGTAGACGGGGCGGGTGTCGACGATCGACCAGTCGTCGCCGCGACGGAGCTCCAGCACCACCTTGCCACTGATGCTGGGGGCGACCCAGCGGGTGAGCGCGTCCTTGAGGAGCAGCGCCTCCGGGTCGTACCACTTGCCCTCGTAGAGGAGGCGGCCGAGCTTGCGCCCGAGCGTCGCGTAGAGGTCGGTCGTGGCCTCGTTGTGGATCGCCGCGAGCAGGCGCTCGTAGGCGATGTGCAGGAGCGCCATGCCGGGGGCCTCGTAGATCCCGCGGCTCTTGGCGTCGATCACGCGGTTCTCGATCTGGTCGCTCATGCCGAGGCCGTGGCGGCCGCCGACCTTGTTGGCCTCGAGGAACACCTCGAGCAGCGAGCCGCGCACGTCGCCGATGGCGACGGGGACGCCAGCGAGCAGCTCGATGGTGACGCGTTCGGTGGCGATGGCCACCTCGGGGCGCCACGGCGCCACGCCCATGATCGGCTCGACGATGCGCATGCCGGTGTCGAGGCGCTCGAGGTCCTTGGCCTCGTGGGTGGCGCCGAGCAGGTTGGCGTCGGGTACTCGCTCATCTCGGTGCGCCCGCCGAACGCGTCGACGAAGGCCTGGTCGAGCCACGGCTTGTAGATGGTGAGCTCCGGATCGACGAGGATGCCGTATCGGTAGAAGCGCTGGATGTCGTTGCCCTTGTGCGTCGAGCCGTCGCCGAACACGTGCACACCGTCCTCGCGCATGGCGCGCACGATGGCGGTGGTGGTGGCCGCGCGGCCGAGCGGCGTGGTGTTGAAGTACTTCTTGCCGCCCGACGAGAGGTGGAACGCGCCGCACTGGATGGCGACGATGCCCTCGCGAACCAGCGACTCGCGGCAGTCGACGGCCTTGGCCGCCTTGGCCCCATGCTCGATCGCGACGGCGGGGATGGCCGACACGTCGTCGGCGTCGGGCTGCGCGAGGTCGGCGGTGTAGCAGTGGACCTCGAGCCCCTTGCGTGACATCCACGCGACGGCGCAGCGGGTGTCGAGGCCGCCGGAGAAGGCGATGCCGACCTTGGTGCCGGCCTTGGGGAGCGTGCGGTGGATGCGGGCCATGGGGCGGCGAGAAAGCACGGATCGGCGCGGGCGCGAAGCACCTCGCGGGAGGGTCCGCTAGGATGTCACCCGCGATGTCCGAAGACCCCCGACGCTTCCACGACGAGACCCTCCGCGAGGCCACGTTCGACGACGTCGACCTCGGCGCGGCGACCTTCCACAACGTCACCCTGGAGGGCGCGCGGTTCGACGACGTGAACGCCAAGGCGGCCCGCATCGAGAACGTCACCTTCGAGGGGGCGGTGTTCGACGACGTGAGCCTGCGCGGAGCCAGGCTCGTCAACGTGGACCTGAGCGGCGTCGTGATCGAGGACGCCGACGTCGAGGGACTGGTGATCGACGGGGTGCGGATCGACGAGCTCCTCGCGAAGCACCGGGCGGGTACGGAGCCTCCCAAGGAGGAGTGACGCGGGTCGCGGCGATACGGTGTGTCGATTCGACCCACCGTTCTCCCGTGATTTGGCCGCTTTTCCGCCGCTGTCCCCTGGTATCCACTTTGCCTCGTCCGGGCCGCGATGTCCGCCCCGACCGAGTCCCGCGCCCTCCTGCTGCAGACCCTCGAAGCCGTCGTCGGTCGTCCGTTCGCGGACGACGTGCTCCCGCTCGCCCTCCGCCGCGCCCGCATGACCGAGCTGCCGAAGGGCGCCGCGCTGTCGGCGTTCGCCTACGACCACCTGCTCGCCGCGACGGTCGACGTCGCGGGGCTGCTCGCGGGCATCCGCTTGCTCCGCGCCTTCACGCCGCGGCGCACCTCGCTGCGGTTCGTCACGGTGTGAATCTTCGTCGGCCGCCCATGGAGGCGGCCGATGCTTCGCTCCCGTTCGTCCCGTTCAGTCGAACGGCTGGATGCGCTGGTTGAACTGCTCGCGCTCGATCGCCTCGAAGAGCGCGCGGAAGTTGCCGCCACCGAACCCTGGGTCTCCGGCGCGCTGGATGATCTCGTAGAAGAACGGACCCGCTGCCGGGTCGTTGTAGGTGGCGCCCGCGTCGCGCAGGAAGATCTGCAGCATGTACTTCTCGTCGGAGCCGTCGAGCAGGATCTGGAGGCGGCGCAGCTCGTCGAGCGGCTCCTGCACGTTGTGGATCGCGAGCTGCTCGAGGCGCGCGGGCAGGGCGTCGTAGTAGGCGCCGGGGGTCGGCAGGAACTGCACGCCGCGGCGCTCGAGCTCCTCGACGGTGGGGATGATCTTCGGGACGTTGAACGCCACGTGCTGCACGCCCGCGCCGTTGTTGTCCTCGACGAACTTGTTGATCTGCGAGTCGCGGAAGAACGGTCGCATGGGCTCGTTGTTCGCGAACTTGATGCCGCACTCCGGGTCCCAGTAGACGAGCGACTTGAGGCCGCTGCCAGCCTGGCGCAGGCGATCCTTGTCGGAGTGCACGTCGACGGTGTGGAACTTGATCTCCCAGAACTGCTCCATGCCGAGCACCTCGCGGTACCAGAGCACCAGCGGGGCGAGGGTGAGCGCGTTCGAGGTCACGTGGTCGATGCAGTCGATCCCGAACACGTTCCTGGGCTTGGACGTCGCGTCGAGCGTGTCGAACCCCGGGGCGAAGCGCGCGTAGCTGCCCGTGCGCTCCACGTAGCGGAAGGCCACGTCGCCGAGCGGGGTCGCGATCTCGAACGCGCGGTAGCGGCCCAGCTCGTCGGTCGCCTCGATCGGCTCCGCGAGCATGGTGGCCCCGCGCGCCTCGAGGGTGTCCCAGGTGTGCTCGAGGTCCTTCACGCGGAACCCGAGCGACATCACCCCCGCCGGGTGGCGCCGCAGGTAGCGCGCGGCCTTGCAGTCCTGGGCCCCCGGGTGCCCCACTTTCGGCGTGGACACCGCGACGCGCACGTCGCCGGCGGCGAACACGACCGAGCTCTGCCCGCTCTTCTCGGTGAGCTCGTCTCCCGCGCGCGCCACCTCCACGAAGCCGAGCTTGTCTGCATAGAACTGCCGGCTGCGCTCGAGGTCGCGGACGGCGAAGTGGTAGGAGTCGTAACCGAGCACACCGAGGTTTTCGCGGGCCATGGGCCGCGCATCCTAGTCGGACGAGAACTTGCTGGCAGCCTCTACCGTGGCCATAGTCAGTGCATGCTCGCCCTCGCCTTCGCCGCCCTCGGAGCATTCCTCCCCGTGACTCCAGGCTGGGTCGGAGGGCCGAGCTCGTCCATTGCGCAGGCCGCCGCGCCCTCGTGCGTCGCGTTCAAGGGCGAAGCGCGCAGCAACGGCTACGGCTTCAAGCACGTCGTCATCCTCACGAGCGCGTGCCCCAAGATCGCCGACTGTGAGGTCTCGACCGACGTGAACCCCACCGTGGTGAAGGTGGAGGTCGCGCCCAAGGCCACCGTCGAGGTGCTCACGTTCCTCGACTCACCGGTGTCCGGCTTCACCCCCAAGGTGAAGTGCACCCAGCGCAAGTGACGGCGTGACTAGAGCTTCCGCTTCGGCGCGCAGGTCGGGCAGAACCACTCGAACACCAGGTTCACGCCACCCGCGCCCGCGTCGCCCGTGCTCGGGTCGGTCGGGCGACGGAGCAGCCGCCACCCCATCTTGCTCGCCAGGGTGATCTCTCCGACCTCGGGCTTCTTGGCCCCGCAGCTCGCGCACCGATCGTCCATCCCCTGCACGACGCAGGCTTGTGCGACAACTGTCGTGCAGCCGCAAGAGGGATCTCATACCCTTTCGGCCATGAAGGCGCGCTCGCTCTGCCTCTTCGGTCTCCTCTGCTTTGCAGGGTCTGTCGGCGGGTGCGGTGGAGACGCCGAGCAGCAGCCCGACGCGGCCCTCGACACCGCCGAAGCCGGCCCCGATCCCGAGGAGTTCTCGGTCGCGCCACGCTCGTGTGGCTACGACTGCCCGCTCGACGCGGACTGCGTCGACGTGGCGAGCGGCTACCAGTGTCCGAGCCTCGGCGCGTGGGGATCCATCCCGCACGCCGACACCTGCGCGGCCTACGATCCGACCAAGTTCGTGGCCGCGAAGGGCGCGTGCACCGCGACCACACCCACCGGCGAGGCCGTGAAGAAGGTCGCGGTCGAGGGCGCGACCCGCATCCTGCCCGACGGCCGCCGCGTGACCCCGGCGGGCAAGGAGTTCGTCTTCGCCACCAAGGATCTCACCGGAGGCCTGCCCTCGTTCGTGCTGCCCATCCCGGGTCAGCGGCGCGCGATCACCGTCGACACGGGGTATGGAGCGCACGTCGCGCGCGCCATCGACGTCGACAAGCTGCTCGCGGGCACCGACCCCGTCACGGGGCTCGTGCGGTTCGACAAGCCGAAGACCCTCGGGAGCTCCGCGGCGTTCGTCGCGCCCGACACGGTCTACCTGCCCACGAGCGACGGCGTGGTGCAGGCGCTCACGCTCGGCGCGGCCGGCGCCCTCGACAAGGCCGACGCCAGGTCGCTCAAGCTGCCCACCGCCAAGGACAAGGACGGCAAGGTCATCCCCTGGCACCTCTCGGCGGTGGCCGCGTCGCCCAACGGCAAGCGCCTCGTCGCGACGCCGATCCTCGAGCGCACGGTGCTCGTCTACGACGTCGACCCGACCTCGGCCACGTACGGCACCAAGCTCTCCGAGATCGATCTCGGCGAGAAGGAGACCTTCGCCGCCGCGTTCGACCCACGCGATCCGAGCGGGCGCTACTGCTACGTCACGATGTGGGGCGGCAAGCGGGTCGTCGAGCTCGACCTCGACACCGGCAAGGCCACGCGGAGCTTCCCGACCGACAAGAACCCGCAGGGCATCACGTTCCTCGACGCCCGCTGGATGGCCGTCGCCAACGCCTTCGGCGACACCCTCACGCTCGTCGATCGCGTGGCGGGATCGGCCACGCCCGTGCCCGTCGACGTGAAGGATGGCCTCCACGGCCTCGATCCCTCGTCGGTGGCCTTCGACGCCAAGAACAACCGGCTCTACGCGTCGCTCGCGGGCGTGAACGCCCTCTCCGCGTGGGACGTGGATCTGAGCGCCTCGCCCCCCAAGCTCACGCCGGTCGGCCGCCTCGCCACGGGGTGGTGGCCGGGCGGTGTGGGCTTGCTCGACGACGGCGGCCTCGTCGTCGCCAACATGCGGGCCGGCTTCGACGGACCGAACCCGATCAAGTTCGAGATCCACGACGGTGACGTGATGGGGCGCACCTACGGGTCGGTGCAGGCGATCCCTTTCCCGTCGGCCGCCGATCTCGTCGCCGGGGAGGCCGCGGTCAAGAAGGGCCTCGACGTCGCTGGCCTCGCGGGCGCGCCGACCGTCGAGTGTGGCGGCGCGGCGTACGACTTCCCGATCCCCAAGGACAACAAGAGCGGACCATCCAAGCAGATCACGCGCGTCGTGTTCATCCTCCGCGAGAACAAGACCTTCGACGCGCTCTTCGGCGACCTCCCCGGCGTCGACGGCGACCCGAAGCTCGTGCTCGGCAAGGACGCGAACGCGCAGGCGAAGATCTGGGCGAACCTCCGCGGCCTCGCGCAGGACTTCGCCCACTCCGACAACTACTACACGAGCGCCGAGCTCTCGCAGCAAGGCCACTTCTGGGCGATCTACGGGCGCTCGAGCGACCACAACGAGCGCACCTGGGCGGTCGACGGCTACGAGCGCGACATCCGCAGGACCCCGTTCCCCTCCGGCGGCGTGCTCGACATCGGCGTCACCGTCGAGGGTGGCCTGTTCGACTGGCTGATGCGCAACAAGGTGGGCGTCGACATCTTCGGTGAGGCCATGGGCGTACCGCGCGAGAAGCAGCCGGGCGCGCTCCCGCTCGACGCGAAGTACCCCGGTGGCTTCATCCAGAGCATGGGCTACCCCGACACCGAGAAGTCCTGCCACGTGGCCGGGCGCTGGCGCGTGCGGTGTGACCTGCGGCCGTTCGTGTTCATGACCCTCTCGAACGACCACACCGTCGGCGTCGGCCCGAAGACCCCTCCGCCCGACGCGATGATCGCGGTGAACGACGAGGCGACCGGCATGATCGTCGACGCGATCACGCACAGCCCGGAGTGGGAGCACACGCTCATCATGATCACCGAGGACGACCCGGCGGTCGGCGGCGAGCACGTGGACGTCCACCGCACGCCCTTCGTGATGATCTCGCCGTGGGTGAAGCGCAAGTACGTGAGCAAGACCCACATCGACGTGTCGTCGATCCACAAGATCATCGCGCACGTGTACGGCGTGCCCTACCCCAACGTGCAGGTCGAGAAGGCCGCGCTGCCGTTCGACCTGTTCACCGGCACGCCCGACTACACGCCGTGGACCAAGAAGCCGCGCGAGTGGCCGCTCTCCTGCGGCGGCACGGGCACGAGCGCCGAGAAGTTCCTCTCGTCGTCCTGGGACCTCACCGACGTCGACGAGAACCCCGAGCTCGATCGCCAGGTCGAGCGCTGGATGAAGGGCAAGCAGCTCGAGAAGCTCTCGCCGCAGCTCGAGGCCGAGGTGCGCTGGCGCCTCGCCCGCAAGGCCGCGGGCCTGCCCGTGGTGGTCGACGACGACGACTGAGCCGAGCGGAGCGAGGCGAAGTCTCGGCCGCCTCCATGGGCGGCCGTCAGACATGAACACTGAAGCGAGCTAGAATGGAGGAATGGCGCGGCACGGCTCGTTTGCCTATCGCGAGGGGGCCCTCGCCGCCGACGAGCCGCCGCCTTCGTCGCGCACCAACCGCCGCGTGCTCTCCGCGCTGGCGCGACTGTCCGCGATGCGCGGCGAGGAGGAGTTCTCGCGCGAGTTCGCCGAGCGCGCCGAGCAGGCAGGTCGCGTGGAGCAGGTCTACCTCGCCGGGCGGGTCCGCAAGCAGAAGCGCGTCGACCGCAACCGCCTCGCGCCGCTGCGCGAGAACGCCTGGGCCGCGTTCCGTCACTACGCGTTCGTCGACGCCGTGCGGCTCTTCCAGGAGGTGATCGCGCTCGCCGAGCCCGAGCTCGACGACCTCGCGGTCCTCGTCGTCGCCCTGTGCGCGACCGGGCGTTCGGCCGAGGCCCACGAGCTGCAGCAGAAGCTCCTCGCGAGCCCCTTCGACGACCGCTTCGGCGAGGGGCTGCCTTCCAACGTGGCGTTCGACCTCGGTCGGTTGCTGCTCGACCTCGGCGACCCGCGCGCGCACTACCTGCTCGAGGGCGCGATGCGCACCGCGTCGCTCGATCGGCCGAGCGTGCCGTTGCTCGATCTCGCGCAGACGGCGGCCGACGCGGCGTTCGAGCGGGGTGCGGCCCCGGCGGCGCTGGTCCACGTGCAGGCCGCGCTGCACGTCGCGCTGCTCCTCGACGAGGGTGGCCCCGGCTTCCTGCGCAGCGTGGCCGAGCGCGAGGCGCGCCTGAGCCACCTCGAGGGCCGCTTCCACGAGGCGGAGAACCGGTTCGCCGCGCTCCTGCGCACGGGGCACTGCGCGCGGCTGCCGCTGGCGGCGCTGTTCCTCGACTGGGGTCGCGCCATCGAGGCCGACCTGCTCGCGGCGGAGGCGGTGCACGTGCTCCGCGAGACCGGCTTCCAGGGGCAGCCCTGTCTGTGTCCCGCTCTTCGGTTGCGCGTGCGCACGCTCGACGCGATCGGCCAGGACGGTCGCGCCCGGAAGCTGCAGGTCGAGCACGATGCGCTCGTCCGCCGCTGGCTGCCCTCCCCGCCGACGCCGTCGAGTCCCCTGCGTGCTCTCCTCACCCTCCGCGGCCAGGTCTGAGCGGTCCCCCTCGCGGCGAACCCGTGTCATCATCTGCCCGATGAGCGAAGTCCACCTGCGCAAGCTCGAGGCGATGTACCTCTCCGCGCCGATCAACCGGTTCTACGAGCCGAGCATCGCGATCGACAAGAGCGCCGCGACCATCGGCCTGCGCGTCCGCCCGGAGCTGTTCCACGCCGCCGGCTCGGTGCACGGCTCGGTGATCTTCAAGCTCCTCGACGACGCGTGCTTCTTCGCCACGAGCTCGCTCGTCGAGGACGTGTTCGTGGTCACGGTGAGCTTCACCACCTACCTCGTGCGCCCGGTGAGCGAGGGGCAGCTCACCGCCCGCGGTCGCGTGGTGCACGCCGGCAAGAACGTGTTCCTCGCCGAGGCCGTGGTCGAGACCGCCTCGGGCAAGGAAATAGGTCGCGGCAACGGCTCGTTCCACAAGAGCTCCATCGCCCTGAGCCCCGAGCTCGGGTACGTCCTCTAGATCCGGATCGCGCCCCGCGTGGCGTGCTCACCCACGCCGCAGGCCATCACTCGATCTCGAACCACACCTTCGTGCGCTGGCCGAAGCCGCCGTGGTAGCTGACCGTGATCTCCTCGCCCTCGGCGATCGGGCGCACCGCCACGAACGAGATCAGCCGCAGCTCGCGCTTGCGCACGTACATCGCGTTCGGCGCGTTGGTGTGGTTGTAGAGCGAGCCGTAGCCGAGGGCGACCGCGCCCTCGTCGCCCGTGCCGCCCCACTGGAAGAAATACGAGGCGAGGATCGTCGAGGCGAGCGCGGGCAGCTCCGCCTCGGGCACCTCGATCACCGGGCAGTCCTCGATGGTCTCGCCCTCCTCGAAGGCGCGCGTCGCGAAGACGCCGCGTCCGCGAGGGCCGGCGTCCCGGACCTCGACACCTTGGTTGAGGACCGCGGGCGCGGTCACCAGCTCGCGGCGACCCGTCGTTCCGGGTCGAGCGTGTGGATGGCGAGGCCGGTGAGGACCTTCGGGTAGAAGTAGGTGGCCTTCTGCGGCATCACCTCGCCCTCCTCGGCCACCGCGCGCACCTGCGAGACCGGGGTCGCGTTCATGAGGAACAGGAAGTCGCCCTCGCCGCGCGCGATCTGGCCGAGCGCCTCCTCGGCGTCCTTCAGGTACGTGAGGTTGGTCTGCTTGGCCTGCGCCTCGAGCGAGATCGAGAGCGCGTGCTCGAGCACGACCGCGTGGAGGATGGCGACGTCGGTGCCGCGGAGCGAAGGCGGCCGCTGCCCGAGGGTGGGGTGCGCGGCCGCGTCGAAGCCGGGCTTGCTCGTGAGCAGCACGGTGCGCGCGCGGTCGGCGACGACCAGCGCGGGCCCCTCTTTGCCGGCCTCGGCGAGCTTGGCGACGGCCTGGCCGCGCTCGATGGGCGTGGCGACGAACGCATCCGCGATGCGCGCGAGCATCTCGTCGAACCCGACCTTGGCGGCCACGCCGTAGACGAGGCGGTGGGTCGGCAGCACGAGCAGGCTCGGGTCGTCCTCGTTGGCGAAGAACACCATGAACCACTTGTGCTCGGCGTCTTCGGGGGTGGGGCCGACTTTCTCCTCGATCTCGCGCGCGTAGCCGAGAGCGGTCTCGTAGCGGTGGTGGCCGTCGGCGATCAGCAGCTGGCGCTCGCGCAGGTGCGCGACGATCGACCGCACGGCGGCCGGGTCGGCGATCTTGGTGAGCTGGTTCTGGATCTCGCTCTTCTCGCTCACCGACCGGGTGGTGAACTGCGCGAGCTCCACCCCGGAGGCGAGGGCGGGCTCGAGCGCGCCCGCGGGGTCGCGGTAGAGCATGAAGCCGGGCGAGAGGTTGGTCTGCGTCGAACGGAAGAGCGACAGCCGGTCGACCTTGGGGCCGGAGAGCGTGCGCTCGTGGGGCAGGATCACGCGGTCCGAGAACGGCTGCAGCCGCACGAGGCCGAGGAACCCGCGCCGACGCACCAGCGCGCCGGTGACCGGGTTGGCGAAGGCCTGCGAGAACCCGTAGAACGCGGGCTCCTCGTCGCGGACCAGCGCGCCTTCCTCACGGAGGCCGGTGAAGATGCGCGCGGCCTCGGCGTACTTGGTGGACTCCTCTGCGCCCGACGCAGGCCGAGGGAGGATGAGTCGCACGACGTTGTGCTGGTGCCGGGCGGCGAGCTGGCCGCGCTCGGCTTCGCCGATGACGTCGTACGGGGGGGCGACGAGCTGCGCGAGGGCGCTGGTCTTCGCGTAACGGAGGGGCTTGAGCGGAGCGACCGAAGCCATCCGCACGGTGTATCACATCAGTGCAGGTCGCTGTCGTCCTCGAGCGGGCCGATCTTGCCGGGCTCGATGGTGACCGGGACCTCGACGTCGTCGGTCGACTTGGGCGCCGGGCTGTCCTTGGTGGTCGAGGTCGGGCCCTTGGCGGTCGGCAGGGGGATCGGCCAGGTCTTCACGTACTGGGGCTTCTCACCGGGCCCACTCACGTCGATCCAGTAGACGTGGCCGACGCCGGCGGGGCGGACGTCGACGTGGACGAAGTACGAGTTCGGGTAGTAGCCGCAACCGGTGTCCGGCATCGTCTTGCAGAACGTCACGAGCGCCTCGTTGGTCACCCCGTCGATGCGGATGTCGAGCGCCCGGGCCGCCTGGTGCGGGCTGCCCTTGGACTGCGGGCGGTAGCCGCTCACCATGGTGATCGTCTTGCCAGGGAAGTGGCTCGCGATCGCCTGGAGCCGGGTGATCATGCCGGGGTCGAGCCGGCGGATGCCGGGGGCGATCTCCTTCTTGTCGGTCGCGAGGGCCTTGCTCGCCTTGTGCTGCTTCTTCGGCAGCGAGAGCACGCTCTCGGGCTTGTCGCCGGGCGCCGCCACGTCGTAGGGGCGGGCGAGGATGCTGATCGCGTCGAGCGCGCCGGGCGCGGTGCCGCCCGCGCACGTGGTCAGCGAGACGGTCTGGCCGTCGGCGTCGCCGAGCCGCGTGAAGTGCACCGCGGGGGCGAGGCAGTTCTTGAGCTTCTTCTTGGCCTCGGCCTTCTTGTGGAGCTGCGGGAACGACTCCTCGAGCGCGCCGAGCTTGGCCGGCTTGTGCTTCTTGTCGTCCTTCTTCGCGGGCTCGACCGACTTGGGCTCGGCCTTCTTCGGCTCCACCTTCTTGGGGTCGCTCTTGGGCTCGGTCTTGGCGCCGAGCTTCTTGTCCTGGGCCTTCTTGTTCGCGAGCTTGGCCTGGGGGAGGGCGCCAGTCAGCTCGGGCGGGGGCTCGTCGGTGGTGGCCTTCTTCGGGTCGACCTTGGCCTCGGCCTTCGGCTCCACTTTCTCCACCTTCTTGGGCTCCGCCTTCGCGGTCTCCTTGGCGGGGAGCTGCGGCAGCGGCTTCTTCTTCAGCTGCGCGTGCGCTTTGGTCTTGTGCGGGTGGGCAGGTGGCTTGGCGGAAGCGGCCGCGGCCACCGGCGCGGGCTTCGCTTTGGCCTTCGGCTCCTCCGCGTTGGCCGACACGACCAGCGTGGACGAGGCGAAGAGCAGGGCGACGAGCGGGGGAGTCGGGCGCGGCAGCATTGGCAGATCCTCCAGTGGGCCCGACGGAGCCACAGCCGCGAGGTGGGGGCCAAGTTGTCGGAGGTGGAACCCGTCGTCGTCACTTCGCTGCCGCGACCGCGCGCGACCGCGCTACCTTCGGGAGGCGTGCCCTCGGTCCCTCGCTACCGGATTCAAGCGGTCGCCGATCTCACCGGCATACCGGCGGCCACGCTGCGCGCCTGGGAGCGCCGCTACGGCGTGCCCGAGCCCTCGCGCACGCAAGCTCGCTACCGGCTCTACAGCGAGCACGACGTCGCGGTCGTCCGTCGGATGGCCTCGCTGTGCGCCGCTGGAGTCCGCCCTGCCGAGGCCGCGCAGCTCGCGGTCAGCGAGGGTCGGGTCCCCGACCTCGCCCCCGTCCAGGGCGCCGATCTCGTCCAGCGCATCCTCGGCTCCGTCAAGGCGCTCGACGGCGAGGGCCTGCGCGCCGCGCTCGACCTGGCGCTCGAGAACGGGCCGGCCCGCGGCTACGACAGCGTCCTCTCCCCGGCCCTCGCCCAGATCGGCTGCCTCTGGGAGAAGGGCGAGCTCTCGGTGGCCGAAGAGCACGCGGGTTCGCAGATCATCCGCCAGGTGTTGCTCGCGCGGCTGCGCCTCATGATGCCACCGAGCCCCGCCCCGCGCGTGCTGCTCGCCTGCATCGACGAGGAGCAGCACGAGCTCGGCCTGCTCGGGCTCGCGCTCCACCTCGCCAGCTGGGGGTATCGGCCCCTGTTCCTCGGCGCGCGCGTGCCACCCAAGGCGGTGGCCGATGGCATCGCGCGCGACCGCCCCGCGCTGGTCGCGCTCTCGGTGGTCGTCGAGCCGACCGAGGACACCCGCACGCTGTTCGCGGCCTATGGCAAGGCGTGCGGCGCGGTGCCGTGGATCGTCGGCGGCCCGGGTGCTGCTTCGCTCTCGGAGCCCGTGCGGCGGCGGGGTGGCCACCTCGCGCCGCTCGACATCGAAGAGCTACAGCGGCTCGTCCGGTCGCTCACCGGTTCGGTCGCGCCGGCCTGAAACGGCGCGGACCCGCCCGCGGGACGTCCCGACTCGGACTCGGGCGCCTTTCCGCGCTACCTTGCCGATGTCGTGAAGCCCGCGGCCTACGCCCTGCACGCCGGCCATCCGTTCGCGCTCGCCGCGCTGACGGTGGTCGCCGTGCTCGTGGCCGTCCGGCTCGTCCGGGCGGATGTCGCGCTCTCGCGCGGCCGACGCCTGGCCGCCTCGGTCCTGGCGTGGCTCGCGCTCGCCTGCGCCATCCTCGCCGCGGGCGACGTCGAGGTCGTGCGCCCGGCCGACCGCATGAACGTGGTCGTGCTCGTCGACGTGTCGCGCTCGATCGAGCTCGTGCCCGGCGCCGAGGCCAAGGTGCGCGAGGGCCTCACCGCGGCCGAGCTCGCCATGCTCAAGGACGACCGCCTCGCCGTCGTGAAGTTCGGCGCCACCGCTTCGCTCTCCGAGCCGTTCCACGCCAAGAACGAGGGCGGCGGCGCCGTGCAGCCCACCGTCGCGCGCGACGCCTCCGACCTCGAGACCGGCATCCGTCGCGCCGTCGACGAGGTGCTCGCGGCCGGCGGCGGGCGCATCGTCCTCGTGTCCGACGGCGTGCAGAACCGCGGCGACGCGCTCGCCGCCGCGGCCCGCGCCCGCGCCCTCGGCGTGCCGATCGACGTCATCGTGCTCGACCAGCAGGTCCTGCCCGACGTGCGCGTCGTCGCCGCGCGCGGCCCCTCGCTCGCCGACGAGGGCGAGACCATCGAGGTCCGCGCCGTCGTGCACTCGCCGCCGAGCGACAAGCTCATCGACGTCGAGGTCGAGGTGAGGCGCGACGGCGTCTCCATCGCCAAGTTCGTCACCAAGGTGGCGAGCGGCGAGGACGTCGTTCGCTACAAGGACAAGGCGCCCGATCCGGGCCTCCACCGCTACGACATGCACGTGCGCCCGCTCGACGCGAAGCTCGATGCGAGCGCCGACGACAACGAGGCCACCACGTTCGTGCGCGTGCGCGGGCCCTCGATGGTGCTCGTCCTCCAGAAGGAGGAGAAGAAGGCCAACCCGCTCCGCGTCGCGCTCGAGAACGAGGGCTACCGGGTCACCGTGAAGGGCCGCTTCTCGGTCCCCACCGACCTCGCCGAGCTCGCGGCCTACGACCTCGTCGTCCTCGCCGACATCCCCGCGCGCGACCTCCTCCCGAGCCAGATGGAGGCCATGGCGAAGTACGTGAAGGACTTCGGCGGCGGCCTGCTGCTGTTCGGCAGCGATTCGTCGATGGGACCGGGTGGCTACGGCAAGACCCCGATCGAGGAGATCGCGCCGGTCTCGTTCGACCTCGTCAAGGAGAAGCGCCGCTCGCAGCTCTCCGAGCTCATCGTCATCGACTTCTCGGGCTCGATGGGCGCGCGCGTCGACGACAAGTACAACAAGCTCGACCTCGCCAACGAGGCGGCCGCGCGCTCGGCGGCGCTGCTCGGCAAGGACGACCGGCTCGCGGTCTGGCACGTCGACACGACCATCTACGAGACCATCAAGATGGGTCCGGTGCTCGACCCGGTGGCCACGGGCAAGAAGATCAAGGCGGTCGGCGTCGGCGGCGGCGGCATCTTCATCGATCTGTCGCTGCGCGAGGGCTACAAGGCGCTCGAGAAGGAGACGCACGGCATCAAGCACATGCTGCTGTTCTCCGACGGCGCCGACGCCGAGGAGCGCACCGACGCGCCGAGCCTGGTGAAGGCCGCCGCCAAGAAGGGCATCACCACCAGCGTCATCGCGCTCGGCGACGGCTGCGACGTGCCCGCGCTCGCCGACATGGCCAAGCTCGGCGGCGGCCGCTTCTACCTCATCACCGACGCGCGCAAGCTCCCCGCGGTGTTCGCGCAGGAGACCGTGCTGGCCGCGAAGTCGAGCGTGCACGAAGAGGAGTTCGTCCCGCGCGTGCGCTCGGCCTCGCCGACCCTCAAGGGCATCGACTGGAAGAAGGCGCCGAGCCTCCGCGGCTACGTCGTCACCCAGGTCAAGCCGCGCGCGCAGCTGCTCCTCGACGGCCCCGAGGGCGACCCGATCCTCGTGACCTGGCCGATCGGCCTCGGCCACAGCGGCGCCTGGGCGAGCGACTACACCGACCAGTGGGGTGGGCCCTTCGTGCTGTGGCCGGGCGCGGCGCAGCTCATGACCCAGCTCGCGCGCGAGGTCGGGCGCAAGGCCGACGAGGCCCGCGTGAAGCTCGACGCGCAGGCCAAGGACGGCGTGCTGAACGTCACCGCCGAGCCCACCTCGCTGAGCGGCGCCGCCGGGCTCCTGCACCTCAAGGTGCACGTCGAGGGGCCGGACGGCCTGCCGCGCGACCTCGAGCTGCTCCCGGGTCCGGGCGGGACCTACGCGACGCAGCTCCCCATCGGCACGCCCGGCGCCTACGTCGTGCGCGCGATCGACGTGGGGGACGACGGCAAGGGCAACCAGCCGGCGGGCCTCGCCGCGACCGTGCTCTCGCGCGCCGACGAGCTCCGACCGACCGGGAGCGACCGCCGCACCCTCGAGCGGATCGCGGAGGTCACCGGTGGCGTGGTCGATGCGCCCCTCGGCGGGGTGTTCACGCGGCGCACCGGCCTGCGCCCGACGCCGCTCCCGCTCGCGCCGTTCCTGCTCCCCGCGGCGCTCGCGCTCATGCTGCTCGGCGTGGCCGCGCGCCGCCTCGGCCTGCCGCAGCGGCACCTCGCGCCGGCGCAACCCAAGGTGGCGAAGACCAGCGCCCCCGTCGTGCAGGTGGCGCTGCCCAAGACCCAGAAGGCCACCGCCCCGCTCCAGGTGCAGCCGGCCACGGCCAAGGTCGAGCGCCCGCGCGCCGACCCGACCGCCGCCGCCTCCGGGCTCGCGGCCGCGATAGCGCAGAAGCGCAAGGACGCCGCCGCGCAGAAGCCCGAGCGCCCGGCCGCGCCCGTCATCGTGCGCGAGCCCAAGAAGAAGCCCGAGGCCCAGGGGGAGGGCTCGCTCGCCGATCTCGCCAAGAAGAAGCGAGAGAAGAAGGGCGGATGAACTGGGCTCAGCGCCGCGTCCAGCGCATCCGCTACCTGTTCAAGATGGCGCTGGCGGAGGACACCACCCCGCACGAGTTCGCCCTCGCGGTGGCGCTCGGCGCCTTCGTGAGCGCGTCGCCCGTGCCGCCGGTGCTCGGCCTGCGCTCGTTCACGACGCTCGGCCTCGCGTGGGCCGCGCGGCTCAGCAAGCTCGTCGCGTTCCTCGCCTCTCACCTCGTGATCATCCCGCTGTGGGGCCTCCTCGTGTTCTGGGAGATCCGCATCGGCTGTCGCATCTTGAGTCGACCCATGCCGCCGTGGGCCCGACCTCGACGAGCGCGTCTCGGTCGTGCGCAACGCGCTGCTCGCGTGCGTGCTCGGCGGCGTGCTGGTCGCGGGAGTCGTCGCGTTCGCGGCCTACCTCGTGGCCCGTCCGCTGGTCGCCGCCTACCAGCGACGGCGGGCGCTCAGAAGCGAGCCCGGAGCGGAGGACCGGACGGGGACGGTCCGGGAGCGACAAAGGAAATCGTCATCACCAGAGTCTTCTGCGGCTCCGGATCGAACGACACCGTAGTGCCCGGGCGCAGCTTGGCGAGGCCGTGCTGGATGGCCCGACCGAGCAGCGCGCGCATCGCCGCCGACTCGGTCCAGGGGTGATCGTGCAGCACGAGGGTGCCCTCGGTCTCGGTGCTGAAGCCCACGAGCCGACCGGAGCTGAGCTCGTCTCGCCACAGCGGGCCCGCGTGGCGCAGCATCATCGAAAGGGTCGCCACCTCGAACAGCGCGGCGCGATCGCGGACGAAGCCCTCGTCCATGATGGCTTCGGCGTGTCGGTGGAGCGCCTCGGGGTCGCGCCCCATCGGGCCGTCGAAGAGCGCCTCGACCAGGGTCGTCACCCAGCCGCACGGCACCCACTCGGGGAGCTCGGTGGAGAGCAGCTCGGGCGGCACGCCGAGGCCCTCGAGGCCGAAGCGCTGCTCCGCGAACCGTCGGTGCACCAGGAACTGGCGGCTCCGGATCTCTCCTTGCCGGCGCACCGACGAGACCGGCGTGATCTCGCCGCTCGGGACCTCGGTGCTCGCACGCGGAGGCGGCGGGCGATCGGACGCGACGCTCATGGCGTTCGCCGGCACGCGCGCTCGACGTCCTCGACCGACTTCGGGATCGCGGCGGTGAGGTTCTCGTGGCCGTTCTCGGTGACGAGGATGTCGTCCTCGATCCGCACGCCGATGCCGCGCAGCGCCGCGGGAGCCTTCTCGGCGCCGATGCCGAAATAGAGGCCGGGCTCGATGGTGATCACCATGCCCGGCTCGAGGGGCCGATGGCGCAGCTTGCCGTCGATCGAGCCGTCCTCCTTGGGGACGAAATACGCGCCGACGTCGTGCACGTCCATCCCGAGCCAGTGCCCGGTCTTGTGCATGTAGAACGGCTTGTAGGCCTCCTTCTCGATCGCCTCCTCGAGGTCGCCCTCGATCACGCCGAGCCGGAGCAGCGCCGCGGTGAGCACGCGCACGGCCTTCTCGTGCAGGTCGCCCTGGGTGACGCCGGGCTTGACCATCTCGATGCACGCGAGCTGCGCCTCGAGCACCGCCTCGTACACCGAGCGCTGGGGGTCGCTGAACCGGCCGTTGGCCGGGAAGGTGCGCGTGACGTCGGAGGCGTAGTACCCGAACTCGCAACCCGCATCGATCAGGACGAGGTCGCCGTCCTCGATCTTGCGGTCGTTGCGGCGGTAGTGGAGGACGGTTGCGTTGGCGCCGCTGCCCACGATGGAGCCGTACGCGGGGCGCTCGGACCCGTGCCGGCGGAAGGTCTCGAGGATGACGGCCTCGAGCTCGAACTCGTACCGACCCGGCGTGGCGATGGCCATCGCCTTCTCGTGCGCCTCGGCGGTGATCGCGCAGGCGCGCCGCATGGCCTCGAGCTCGGGCGGCGTCTTGCGGAGCCGGTGTTCGTAGAGCACCTCGACGGGGTCGACGATGCGGGTGGGCGCGGAGAGCCCGGTGCGGCCCGCGGTGCGACGCGCGTGGTGGATCGCCGCGAACAGCCGCTCGTCGAACGCGCCACCGAACCGGTAGACGACCGCGTCGTGCCCCGCGAGCAGCTCGGGCAGGCGCTTGGTCAGCTCGGCGTAGGGGTAGGCGTGGTCGGCGCCGTACTTGCTGGTCGCGCCCTCGAGCCCGGCGCGGTAGCCGTCCCACACCTCGCGCTCGGGATCGCGCGGGCGCACGAACATCGTGAAGAGCGACTTCTCCGGGTCCTTGCCCTCCTCCCGGACGTGACCGTTCGGCGAGAGCACGACGACGGTGTCGGGCTCGTCGAAGCCCGTGAGGTAGAAGACGTCGGAGTCCTGCCGGAACTCGTGCTCGACGTCGTTGTTGCGGAGGGCGTTGGGGGTCGCGACGAAGACGGCGGCGGTGCGCCTGCCGACGGACTCCAGCAGGCGCGCGCGGCGCTCGGCGAAGGGACTCACGGAGGAGAATCTGGACTGGCGGTCCTGCGGCAGCAAGCCTGTGTGCCAGAAGCACGCGAGAACCGCGGTTCACGGCGGGGCCTCTCCTCCCTGCCCGCGATCGTGCAAGAATGCTGTGGCCCGGTTCTTGTTAGGGGGTTCGTCGTCATGCGCAGCACCACCTTCGCCCTCCTCGCCTGCACTTCCTTCTCCCTGTTCGGGACCACGGCCGCGCTCGCTGCGCGCGAGGGAGAGGCCCCGACCACGGCCCAGACGCCGGCGGGCGGCACGACGGTGGTGCAGACCGCGCCCGGCTCGGGCGGGGTCACGGTGGTCGCGCCCACGGCCGGGGGCGGCACGGTCACGGCGACCGGTTGCTCGACGGTGGTGGTGCAGGGCAACCCCACGCTGGTCGGCCCGAACGGCGGACCGTGCCCCACCTACGCGCCCTACCAGCCCTACTCCGCGCAGCCGGTCTACGCGCCGGTGCCGCGCTACGCGCCCGATCCCGACCGCAAGGCGGCGCTGCTCGCCTCGACGATCTTCTTCGGCGTCGGCACCGGTGTGGCGGGTGTCGTCTACCTGATCCAGCACTCCAGCAACGGCCCCTACCAGTCGGGCTACACCGACAGCTCGGGCACCTATCACTACGGCGGCTACGCGCCCGCCGACCCGGCGCGCGCCCGCGCCTCGCTCATGACCTACGGCGCGATCCTCACGCTCACCCCGAGCATCCCGCGCTTCGTCGTCGGCGACACCACCAAGGGGCTCATCTTCACCGGCCTGCGCGTCGCCTCGTTCGCCACCGCGGCGCTCGTCGACTGGGGTGACAAGGACGACACCAAGTGGCAGGGCCCGTTCCTGCTCGGATTCGCCGCGCCGCTCACCCTCGGCATCATCGACCTCGCCACCACGCCGCACCGCGAGGACCTGATCGAGAAGGAGAAGGAGGGCGTCACCGGCGTCGGTGTCGCGCCGCTCGCCTCGCGCGAGGGCAAGACCCAGGGCGCGTTCGTGAGCCTGCAGGGCAAGTTCTAGGGTGGCGCGGGCCCGGGCCGCTCCGAGCGAGACGGCGCAGGAGCAGTTCCTCGCCACGTTCTCCGCGGCCGTGCAGCACGCGCGGCGCGTCCGCGGCCACACCCAGGTGGCGCTCGCGGCGCTCGTCGGCATCGCGCCCAACACGCTCGCGCGCATCGAGCGCGGCGAGCTGTGTCCGTCGGTGTTCATCGCGCAGCGCCTCGCCGCCGCGCTCGCCGTGCCGCTCGAGTCGCTCACGAGCCCGCCGCGCGTCGCGCCGCCGCTGACCCGCACCAAGCTGGCGGACACCAAGCTGGCCCGCACCAAGCTCGCCGCGCGCTAGGTCGCGCCCATGCCCTCGATCGCGCCGCGGATCACGCCCGCGAGCGACACCGGATCGCCGGGCTCGAGGGGGCGATCCTCGAACGCTTCGGCCACGCTCCGCGCGTCGACGAGCGCGACCTCGAGCTCCTCGACCAGCTCGCCGAGCGCGGGGCTCGGGCGATCGAGCGACACGAGGCCCACCGCGCCCGCGAGCACGATGGGGAAGGTGGGCACGAGCTCGGGGCGATCGACCAGCGTGACGAGCTCCAGGGTGACCCCTTCGCCGAGCTGCAGGACCACGGTCGACTCCATGACGCGATCGCTCGTGGTCTCGGACCCGGCGTCGGCGCCGGGGGCCGCCTCGGCGATCCGGGCCGCCGCCTTGCGCGCGCGGGCGATGGTGGCGGGCTTGCCGACCAGGACGAGCCGCGCGTGGCCGCGATACCCGCGCGGCCGGAGCCGGCGCAAGAGCCCGCGGAGCACGACGAGGCCCTCGGGCCCGCCGAGCGAAGGGCGCAGCTCACCGAGGGGCAGGCGCACGAGCGCGCCGGCCTTGTCGATCTGGCCGAGCACGCGGAGGATCTCGAGATCGGTGCGCGGATCGTCGTCGAGGAGCTCGTCGAGGAGGCGCGGGCTCGCGAGGAGGCGCGCGGTGTCCTTGATCGTCGGGTCGGCGTCGAACGCGCGCGCGTCGACCACCTGCAGCGCGACCTGCGCCCCCTTGAAGCCCAGCGCCTCACGGAGGCGGCGCACCTCGTCGACCTGGCGCGTGCCCTCCATGAGGATGGTGGACATCGGCTCGACGATGCGGCGCAGCGTGGGGGAGGCGTCGGGCGCGAAGTGGAACGCGCCGTCGCGCTCGCCGAGCAGGCGAATGACCGCCTTGAGGCCCTCGGTGCGGCGGAACATCGCGTCGACGACCTCGCCGTCGTGCAGGCGTAGCTCGCCGCCTCCGGTGCCGGTGGTGACGGTGAGGGTCCCCGTCTTCTTGCCCATCGAGAGGAGCTGCAGGAGATCGGGCAGCGGGATCTGCGCGAGATCTCCGCGCACCTCGCCGGCACCAGCGGCGGGCTTGTCCGCGGGCGCGCTCGCCACGATCGCGCTCGTGACCGCGTCGACCACCGCCGCGACGCGCACCTCGTCGGCGGGATCGAGCGGCGGGATCGGGATCTCGGGCGTCCCCGGGAACGCGCCGCGCAACGCCGCGAGCTCCGCCGCGCCCCGGACGCTGGTCGCGTGGTCGGGGGCGACGATGACGAGGGGCCGCTGCTTCTGACCGCGTTCGAGCAGCGGCGCGGCCTCGGTCGCGTGCGCGGTCTCGAGCCCCCGCACGCGCATGCGTCCCGTCAAGGCGGCGAGCACCTCGACGTCGGGGTGGAGGACGAAGACCAGCATCCTTGTACCGGCCGGCAGCGTACACTACTCGGGAGGCGATGAACGGGCCCGATTCGTTGTTCGCCCAGCACTTCTTCCCGCTGTATCCGCCCGAGCAGCGCGCGGATCTGCGCGAGCTGGTCGGCGCGCGGTACACCGACGCGTTGCCCACGACAGGGGTCGATCTCGTGCGCGAGCTCGACGGCATCGCCGAGGCTTTCGCCCACCTCGGCCCGCGTGCGCTCGGCAAGGACTCGCTCGTCCTCGACTTCACCGACGCCTCGATCCACCACCTCGGGGCTGCGCTCACGAGGTCGGCGCGCGACGCCGCGATCGCCCGCGGCGAGCTCGCCCAGCTGGTCATCCATGGCGCGATCTACGTGGCGGCCACCGCGGTGCGCGCGCATGGCGGGGTCTATCGCCCGCGCCGTCCGCTGTGGGAGACGGTGGTCACCCTCGAGAGCCGCGCGGGTCGCGGTGACCTCACGCCGTTCCACTGGTGGCTCAAGGCGCTGTCCGACGCGGAGATCGACAAGGGCGGCCTCACGACGCGCTGGGTGCAACACGTGGAGCGTGCCCGGCTCGACCCGAGCTCGCTGCCGGTGTTCGTCGTGGGTCCGCGGCCACTGCCCTCGCTGCCGGTCGTGCGCTGGGAGGCCTTGCACAAGTACCTGCGCGCGCACCTCCCCGAGCTCCCCGATCTCGGGCCGGACTTCCCGAGCTCCGAGCAGCTCGACGAGATCGGGTTCCTCTCGCTCGACTTCCTCGTGCTCGCGGGGGGCCGTTACGTGCTCGTCCACGGCCGCGGGCGCGCGGGGCTCCACCTCTTCTGGCTCGACGCGCGCGGGTTCTCCCACGGCCGCTTCTTCCCGGCGGATCCGCCGGTCCCCCACGAGATCGAGCTCGACGGTGACAAGCTCATCGTTCGGTTCACCGTGGACGGCGCCCGCCTCGAAGAAGAGATGTTGAGCACGGGCTGAGCTAGCTTCGGTCCATGACCAAGCTCGTCCTCGAGCACCGGATCGACTGCGACGTCGAGACGTTCTGGGCCCACTTCCTCGACCGCGACCTCAACGCGCGGCTGTTCCGTGAGCTCGGTTTCACCCACTACGAGACCGTCGAGCAGCGAGACGACGCGACGCACGTGCACCGCACGGTGCTCGCCGAGCCGCGGCCCAGCGTGCCCGCGCCGCTCGCCAGGCTCATGGGGTCGTCGTTCCGCTTCACCGAGACCGGGACGCTCGACAAGGCGAGCGGCGTGTGGCGCTTTCGGATGACGCCGAACACGCTCGCCGACAAGGTCCGCGTCGAGGGGCGGGTGCACGTGGTGCCCGCGGGCGGACAGGTCACGCGCCACCTCGCGGTCGACATCGAGGCCAAGGTGTTCGCCGTCGGCTCCATGATCGAGCAGACGTTCGAGAAGCAGATCGCCGACGGCTGGACGCGGGGCGCCGAGATCGAGAACCGCTGGCTGCGCGACGCCCGAACGGGCTGAACGCCCACCGGCGCGCTGTCGGGAGAAAGCAATGGTCGGGATCGACCGGCTTGGTTAGGTTCGCGAGGAACGATGAACGAGCCCAGCCAGCCCACCACGGATCTCCCGGCCTGGGCGAGCCAACCGCTCGGCGCCAGCGGCAAGGCCGGCCTCGTCGTCCGGGTCATCCTCGCCGTCTTCTTCACGCCGATCTTCGTGTCGATGGCCGTCGGTCTCCGGCAGTTCCACGTGATCGTGGTGCTGGTCGTGGTGCTCCTCGTGATCGCCTTCCTCGGCTCCGGCACCAACCTGCTCCAGTGCTATTCGTTGCTCGACAAGGTCAAGCTGCTCGGCGGCACGCTGCGCATCACGGGCGATCTCGACGCGTTCTACCGCGAGCACCGGCCGCGCTCGTTCCTGGTCTACGCCGTCTACCCGTTCTACGCGATCATCGGCTCGATCGCGTCCAAGGTGGTGCGCCGCGAGATCTGGCTGCACCTGCGCGTCCTCTTGGTCGTGGCGGTCGTCCTCGTGCTCGAGGCCGCCACGAGCTACCTCACGATCTACCCGCCGTACCTCGGGCCCGACGTGGCCGCGAAGCTGCTCGTCGCGCAGCTCTTCGTGGTGCTCGTGCTCGCGACGCTCTACCTGATGCCGATGCTGTCGACGACCTACGCCCTCGGGCTCTCGGGTCGCCGCAAGACGCTGCGCACGGTCGTGATCGTCTCGCTGGTCCTTTCCGCGCTCATGGGGGTCGGCACCTACAAGAACACCTCGGAGCTGCTCCCGTGGCTCGAGCAGCAGCGGCTCGGCGCGCGCCTGCGCACGGCCGATTTCCGGCGCGATCTCGACGACCTCGTGGAGATGTTCCTCGACCACGCCGCGCAGAAGGAGTGGCTCTCACCCAGGGCCGAGCCGCGCGTGGACGCCGAGGGCACCAAGCGCTTCCGCAGCCTCGTCCGTGGGATCGTCGTCGGCGTGGAGTTCCGCTCGTTCGACGTCATCTCGTTCAAGGGAGAAGACGGCACCTGGAGCGGCGTGCGCTCGTTCCTCGGCAACCGCGTCTACCTGCTCTACCTGCGCGACCCGAACGGCAAGCTCCTTCGCAAGTGGAGCCAGGTGCCGAAGGACGTCAAGAAGCTCTTCCGGCTCGGTGTGTCGCACCCGGAGCGACAGCGGGCCGAGACCATCAGCGGTGGGCTGCTGCACGACACGCCGTCGGAGTGACTCGCGAGATCAGGTGGCCGTGGCGGTGAACCACGCGTCGGCGATGGCGGTGAGCGCCTCCTCCGAGATCGCGTCGCCCTCCGGCACGCCGTTGCCCGCGCCGAACGTGTAGACGATGCGGCCGACGGGGACGCCGGCCACGAGCACCGTGAACTCGTCCTCGCCGAGCGGCTGGATCGAGTAGGTCGTGCCCGCGAGGGTGACCTGGTTGTTGGGGACGTCGGCGACGGGGAGGGGGGTCGACATGGCGGCGCACCCTAATGGCGAGCCCGCGCCCGCGCAAACCCCGATCGGAACGGCCCGTTTCGGCGGACCTGCAGCGAAATCGTCAGGCCTGAGCCGCCAGGAGGTCCATAGGTCATCGGTTCAAGACAAACACGCCCGGACCGTCAACGGCGAGCGGAGGCGTCATGAAAGAGCCGTTCACCGTCACGTCCGTCGCCGCTCTCGTCCTCGTCGCGAGCGCGGTCCACGCCGCCGCACCGCTGGCCGACGAGCCGCCGAGACCCGAGCCGACCACCACGCCGACCTCGGCCGGCGCTGCACCAGCGGTGGCGCCGTTCGGTCTGCGAGGGCTCGGGGTGGGCACGGCGGTGCGCATCGACCAGACCTTCGCGCCCTACACCGTGGCCGACAAGGGATACTTCGAGAGCGTGCACCTCGTGTCGGCGAGCCTCAAGGTGTCGGACTCGTTCGCGGTGTCGCTCCGCACGGGCGTCGATCGCTACGGCCCGAGCGGCGAGAGCCCGACGGCGGGCTTCCTCAACACCGCGCTCGGCGTGCAGGGCGCGACCAGGCTCGGTCGCTGGTTCCGCTTCGCCGCGTCGAGCGGGGTCGTGCTCCCGACCGCGAGCGGCGGCGGGAACAGCCCCGCCGCCAGCGTGGCGGCGGCCCACCGGGCCGGCACGCTCGTTCGCGCGTTCATGGCCGGGGCGATGTTCTCGGCCAACGACCTCAACGTCCCGCTCGGCATCGACTTCGGGTTCGTGGGCCACGGCTTCACCGCGCAGATCGAGGCCAACGTCAGCGCCGCGTTCCGGGTGCGCGGTGAGCTCGTCCAGAGCGACACCCTCAAGGTGAACAGCACGGGCGGCCTGCTCATCGGCTACTACGTCGTGCCCGAGGTCGCGATCAGCGGCGAGCTCTGGTACCAGCGCTTCGTCACCACCCCCGCGGCCGTGGGGAAGGACCCGAGTCAGCGTGACAACCTCAGCGTCGCCGGGGGTGTCCGTGCTACCGTCAAGAGCGCTGGTGCCACCTTCCACCCCGGCATCTCCTACGGGATCGGTCTCCGCGGTCAGATCTTCGACAAGCACGTGCACATGCTCCAGATCGACCTGCCCGTGTCGTTCTGAGGCCCTTCGTGCTCTCCTCCACCGGGTGAGAGCCAGGCAGGTCACCGCGTCGTCGTTGGGCCTCGTCGGCTGGGCGTTCGAGGGCCCGGTCCCGAGCGAGAAGAAGTACGTGCTCCTCGCCGTGCCCCACACGAGCAACTGGGACGGGCTCCTGCTCGTGATGCTCACGCACAGCATCGGCGTGCGCACCCAGTGGATGGTGAAGGACTCGTGGGTGAAGGGCCCGCTCGGGCCGCTGGTGCGCGTGACCGGCGGCGTCGGCGTCGACCGCAGCCGCGCCACCAACATGGTCGATCAGATGATCGCGCAGTTCCGCGAACGCGAGGAGTTCGTGCTCGCGATTCCCCCCGAGGGCACCCGCGCGCGGGCGGAGCACTGGAAGTCCGGCTTCTACCGGATCGCGCTCGGCGCCGGGGTGCCGCTGGTCCCCGGCTACCTCGACTTCGCCCGCAAGCGCGCGGGCCTCGGTCCGGCGATCCACCTGACCGGCGACGTGAAGAAAGACATGGACCAGGTCCGCGCGTTCTACGCCAAGCAGGCCCCGACCGCCTTCGATCCGGCCAAGTTCGGCCCGATTCGCCTCCGCGAGGAGTGAACCAAGGAGGTGGGTGTAGCCACCCCCATGGGTAGATGGACACCGATCTCCTCGACCTCCTCGAGGCCCTCGATGGCGTGGCCCAGCCGGTCCGCTATCATCCCGAGGGCGACGCTCTCTTCCACTCCCTCCAGGTCTTCGAGCACGCGCGCTCCGAGACCGAAGACCGCGAGCTCTGGGCCGCGGCGCTCCTCCACGACGTGGGCAAATCCATCCCGGGGCCGGACCACGACCTCGTCGGCGCAGACCTCCTCGAAGGGCTCGTGACCGACCGCGTCGTGTTCCTCGTCCGTCATCACCTCGACCTGCTGCGCGACCCGCGTCGCACGCGGCGGCGCCTCCACGGCAGCCCCGAGCTCCGCGATCTCGAGCGGCTCCGGCGCTGGGACGTGCGCGGACGGCAGGTCCACGCGCGGGTCGTCACCCCTCACGCGGCGCTCGCCGCCCTCACCGAACATGGAAGGAACTCCGGACTCTGAGCGGATCGAACACGAGGTCCGCCGCGCCGTCTCGACGGCGCTGACCGACAAGCAGCGGAGGCCGTCGAGCTGTTCTTCTTCGAAGGCCTCTCCCAGTCGGAGATCGCGCGCCGGCTCGGCGTCTCGCAGCAGGTGATCCAGAAGCGCCTGTTCGGTGCGCCGCGCCGTGGGACGGTGGTCGGTGGCGCGCTCGCCCGGCTGCGCGCGGTGCTCGCGCACCTCGGACCGTCGTGAGCTGGGAGCGACAGGGTGGGCTCCGCGAGGCGATCGCGCAGCTGGCCGCCCAGATCATGTACGGCGAGGACGTGAAGCAGTACTTCACGGCCAAGCGACTCGCGGCCAAGCGGCTCCTCGGCCGGCAAGGGGCGCGCGGGCTGCGCTACCGGCCCACGGATCTGCCCTCGAACGGCGAGATCAAGGCGGCGCTCCTCGAGCTCGTGGAGGACATCGAGGGCGACGACCGCACGCGTCGTCTGTTCGCCATGCGCGTCGTGGCGCTCGAGGCCATGGAGGCGCTCCCGCGGTTCCTCCCCCGCCTCATCGGGTCGGTCGCGACCGGGCACGTGCGCAGCGGCAGCGACGTCGATCTGCACGTGTTCGCCGAAGATCACCGCGAGGTCACCGCGCACGTGCGCGCCCTCGGCTGGGTGCACGAGGTGCAACACGTCAGCATCGTGAAGCACGGGAAGCCGCAGGAGTTCGTGCACGTCCTCGTGCCCGACGTGTTTCCGGTCGAGCTCACCGTCTACGCCCCGCGCGAGCTCGGCCACCGCCCGCGCAGCAGCACCGACGGCAAGCCGATCGAGCGCGTCTCTCCACCCGCGCTCCGAGCGCGCATCGCCCACGAGCACCCCGAGCTGTGGGCCCGCTACCTCGAGACTGGGGCGCTGCCCGACCTCGACGAGGACGAGCTAGGGTGAACCAATGGTGCGCCCGTTCGGCTCCGCTCCCTTCCCCGTCCCCGCGCTCGGCCTCGGCGCCGGACACCTCGGCGGCCCCGAGATCGACGACGCCGGCGTCGACGCGCTGATCGGCGCGGCGCTCGACGCGGGGGTCACCGTGATCGACGTCGCGCGCAGCTACGGGCAGGCCGAGGAGCGTCTCGGCCGCGCGCTCGCCGGGCGACGCGACGCGTTCGTCCTCGCGACCAAGGGCGGCTACGGAACGCCCGGAATCCCCGATTGGACGGGGCCGTGCATCACGGCGGGCGTCGACGCCGCCCTCCAGCGTCTGCGCACCGATCGCCTCGAGGTGTTCTTCCTCCACAGCTGCCCCCGCGAGACCCTCGAGCGCGGTGAGGTGGTCGAGGCCCTCGCCGCGGCGGTGCGCGCCGGCAAGGTGCAGGTGATGGGCTACTCGGGCGAGGGTGAGGCCCTCGCGTGGGCGGTCGCCTCCGGCCGGTTCGGCGCGATCGAGACCAGCGTCAACGTGTGCGACCAGCGCGGCCTCGACGAGGTGATCCCGCGCGCCGCACGGGGTGGCATGGGTGTCATCGCCAAGCGCCCCCTCGCCAATGCGCCGTGGCGCTTCGACCAGCGCCCGGTCGGCGACTACGCCGAGGTGTACTGGGAGCGGTGGCAGGCGATGGGGCTCGACCTCGAGGGTCAGGCCCCCGACGAGCTCGCCGTCCGCTTCGCCGCCCACCAGCCCGGGGTGGGGGTCGCCATCGTCGGGACGCGCCGCGTCGAGCACCTGCGACGCGCCGCGGAAGCCGTGGCGAAGGGGCCGCTCCCGCTCGCGCTCGACACGGCGATTCGCGAGCGGTTTCGCGCCCACGATCAGGGGTGGGTCGGGCAGATCTAGCGACGCTCGGTCGGCCGTTCCACGGCAAATTATGCCGGGTTCGCTCGCTCGTGGTCTCGTGAGGCATGCTCGGCCGGGTGACCCTGTTCTGCCTCTCCACGTGGGCAGCCTCGGTCGTGGCCGATCGCCCGGAGGCCGATCGTGAAGACGTGGGGCCCACCGCGCCGGCCTCCCGCAGCCCCTTCGCCTACGCCAACGTCGATCCGCTCGACGACGATCTCGTCAAGCCGCCCGACGTTCGGCCCACGTGCGAGGCCGATCTGGCCGCGGCCTCCATCGCCTACCAGCCGGACAAGCTGACGCCGCTCGTCCAGCCGGACACCAAGATCGTCTGTGGCGCCCCACAGGTGGTGGCCTACCGCGAGAGCCCCGCGAAGATCGCGTGGTCGCCGAGCGTGCTCACCACCTGCACCATGGCGCTCGCGATCGCCCGCTTCGAGACGATCGTGCAGGAGGAGGCGGTGCGCGCGTTCGACCGTCGGGTCGCGCACATCCACCACCTCGGCACGTTCGACTGCCGACCGATGCTCGCGTTCCCCGGTTGGGTGAGCGAGCACAGCTACGCGAACGCCATCGACGTCGCCGAGTTCGTCCTCGAGGACGGGACTTCGATCAAGATCTACGACCACTTCGCGCCGAAGCAGCCCGTCGCCACGACCAGGGAGGCCGCGTTCCTCCGGAAGGTCGCGCGGCGCGCCTACGACGAAGAGGTGTTCTCGAGCGTGCTCACGCCGTTCTTCGACCGCCACCACGTCGACCATTTTCACCTCGACCTCGCGCGCACGCGCAGCGACGGCGCGGCGTTCGTGAAGCCGCGGTAGCTGGCGTCAGGCGTCCTCGTCCTCGCGGCGCTCCGCGAAGTAGCGCCGCGCCCAGGCGTGCAGCTCCGGCTTGTCGCTGGCCCACTCCCAGCAGCCCGTCTCGCCCACCCGCACGTCGGTCTTGGGGTCGAAGCCGAGTTCGAGCAGCTCCTTGTTGCGCTGCACGTACCTCCGGTTCTCGATCGTGCCGTGCCACAGGTGCAGCAGGCGCCCCGGCACGTGGCCGAGGCGGCCCTGCACGAGGTCGTCCACGCGACACGTCCAGTCGCGGAAGTGCGCCACGTGCGGTCCCCGCTTGCCGACGATGCGCGCGATGCAGGGCGACTCCGAGTCGCCGAGGAACCCGTGCGCCATCATGTGGTCGCCGCTGCCCGCGATGCAGGCCGCGAAGAAGCCGTGCCGCGTGACCACCTCGCGCCGCGCGGCCCACGCGAAGCCCGTGTGACCGTGGTGCTCGAACTTGCCCGAGAGGTGCAGCGCCCGGTCGGCCGCGTGCAGCGCCGCGAACCCGCGGAACACGTCCTCTCCCTCCGCGCCCGCGGCGATGGCCCCGCGCGGCAGGCGCACGGCCTCCTCCCACGGCTGGATCACCGCGTGGGTCTCGAGCGCGCGCGAGGCCTCGACCGCCCAGTCCTCGCGTTCGAACAGCACGTCGGCGTCGAGCCACGCGACCTTGGTGCACCGCGCAGGGAGCGCCGCCACCGCGACGTCGAGCAGCTTCTCCTTCTGCCACATCACGTCGCGCGCGCGGATCTGCAGCGTCTCGGCGGCCGGCAGCGTGAACGGCTCGCCCGGGAACGCTGCCTCGACCACCACGAGCTCGAGCCCGCCGCGGCGGATCGGCGCGACGAACCGCGCGAAGTTCTCGGCGCGCACGCGGAAGCCGCACGGGTTGAAGTAGCAGGCGACGATGCCGAGATCGGCGACGGGCGAGTAGGTCAACGCCGCGATGCTAGCGCTACCCGACGGCGACGCGCAGCCGTCGTCGCCCGAAGTGCCCGACCTGCGCGTCGAAATGGCCGGGGATTGGGGTGCCGCAGCGGCCGCACGCGCCGTCGCGCAGATCGGCGTGCGCGATCTCGTACCAGTCGCGGACGATCACCCCCGCGCCGCACGAAGGGCAGAACGTGGTGTCGCCCTCGGCGTCGTGGACGTTGCCCGTGTACACGTACCGCAGGCCCTCCTGCATCGCGAGCCGCCGCGCGCGCTGCAGCATAGCGAACGGCGTCGCCGGCACGTCGCGCATGCGGTAGTCCGGGTGGAACGCGCTGAAGTGCAGCGGCACGTCGGGCCCGAGCTCGCCCGCGACGAACTGCGCGAGCTCGCGGATCTCCTTCTCGGAGTCGTTGTGGCCCGGGATCAGGAGCGTGGTGATCTCGGTCCACACCCTGGTCTCCTTCACGAGGTAGCGGAGGGTGTCCTTCACCGGCTCGAGGTGGGCCGCGGTGAGCGAGTGGTAGAACTCCTCGGTGAACGCCTTGAGGTCGACGTTGGTCGCGTCGATCTTGGCGAAGAAGTCGCGCCGCGGGCCCTCGTGCACGTAACCCGCGGTCACCGCCACCGTGGAGATCCCGCGAGCGTGGCAGGCGTCGGCGGTGTCCATCGCGTACTCGGCGAACACGATGGGATCGTTGTAGGTGAACGCGACGCTCGGGCACTCGGCCTCCGCGGCGGCGCGCGCGATCGCCTCCGGGCTCGCGACGGCGCTCAGCGTGTCCATGTCACGTGACTTCGACATGTCCCAGTTCTGGCAGAACTTGCACGCGAGGTTGCAGCCGGCGGTGCCGAAGGAGAGGACGCTCGAGCCCGGGTAGAAGTGGTGGAGCGGCTTCTTCTCGATGGGGTCGATCGCGAACCCGCTCGAGCGACCGTACGTCGTGAGGACCATCTGATCGCCCTCCCGCTTGCGCACGAAGCAGAGCCCGCGCTGGCCGTCGGCGAGCCGGCAGTCGCGCGGGCAGAGATCGCACTGGACCTTGTCGCCGTCGCGGTGGAACCAGCGGGCGCTCACGACGCCGCTCGCTTCGCGAGGGCCTCCGGTCCGCCGGCCCGGTCCACGTGCTCGTCGACGGTGTAGCGCTCGAGCCGGACGTCGTCGCTCCAGAACCGCGGCGAGAAGCCCGCCTTCTGCTTGAGCTCGTCGAGGAACCGGCGCGGCTCGCGGAGCTCGCGCCACATCTGCGGCAAGAACGTGCCGCGCCGCCCGAGCGCGCTCAGCACGACGCCGTCCACGCCGGGCCGCAGGGCCGCGAGCGCCGAGGGCTCGTCGTGGAACTCGACCGGCTCGAGCGGCGAGAGGAGCGAGACCTCGACGTCGAGGTCGGCGAGATCCGCGAGGGTGAGCGGCCGCGCGCGCGGGTCGTCGAAGGCCGCGGCGAGCGCGTTGCGGCGCACGTCCTCGGCGAGCGAGCGCTGGGCCTCGAGGGTGCCGATGCAGCCCTGGAGGCGCCCCTGCCGGAAGCGCAGCGTGACGAACGCCGCGCCCTTGCGGCGGGCCTCGGCCGGCGGGTCGGAGGCGCGGGGACCCCCGAGCGCCTCGGCGATCACCGCGCGGGCATGGCGAGAGAGTTCGGCGGCCAGCGTGCTCATGGTCCACCCTCCTGTTCGAGCGCGAACGCGCCGTAGCCGACGACCTCTTCGCGGCTCCCCGCGGTGTCGCCCGAGCTGCGCAGATCGAGCACGTGCACGTGCAGGCCCCGCTTGCGCGCGACCCACACGAGCCCGTTGACCGCCGCGGCGCCGCACGCCTCGCCCGGGCAGAGCGGCCTCGGATCGAGCGCGGTGATGTGCGCCGCCGTCGCGTGGTCGACCACGCGGCACTCGTCGTACGACAGGAAGTGCGAGAGGTCGGAGCTCACGACGAGGACGGTCTCGGGCCCGCCCCACAGCGCATCGAGGATGGCCCCCACGAGCTCGGGCTTCGCGTTCCCGACCAGCAGCGGGACGACCTTGGCGTGGGGCGCGACGACCTGGAGGAACGGCAGCTGCACCTCGAGGCAGTGCTCCTGCGCATGCGCGGCGGCGTTGACCGTGACCATGGGCACGAGGGCGAGCGCCTCGAGATCCACCGGCACGTCGCCGAGGGGGGTGCGCAGCTCGCTCACGCCCGGGGACACGACCCCCTCGACGAACACGCGGTGCGCCGGACCGATGAGGACGACGCGCTCGATCTGCCGGGCGTAGGGCGCGAGCCGCGCATAGGCGCGGGCGGCCGTGGGGCCCGAGTACACGTAGCCCGCGTGGGGCACGAGGATGGCCTTGGGGCACGGCGCGGCGATGCGCGGCGTCGGCTCGAGGAGATCGTGGACCATCTCGTCGAGCACCCTTGGACTCGACGGATAGAACGTCCCAGCGACCGCGGGCGGACGGACGTGAGTGGGCACCATGGCCATCAATCTGCGGCGCGTCACGGAGCGCGCAAGGCCGAGAAATGGGCCGGTTCGTCACGCTGGGCGCGCTGGGTCTCCGCGCCCCCGATCGCTAGACGGGGATCACGCCGTGCTTCTTGTGCGGCCGCAACGCCTGCTTGTGCGCGGCGAGCTCGAGGCCCCAGGCGAGGGCGCGGCGGGTGTCGCGCGGGTCGATGACGTCGTCGATGTAGCCCCAGCCTGCCGATTTGTAGATGTCGATGCGGCCGCGGATCTGCTCGAGGATGCCCGCCTTCACCTCGGGCGGGGGCTCGGCGTCGCCGAAGAGCTTGCGCGCCGCGATGCCGAGCATGCCCTCGGCGCCCATCACGCTGACCTCTCCGCTCGGCCAGCTGACGATGAGGTCGGGCTCGTAGGCGCGGCCGCACATCACGTAGTAGCCGGCGCCGTACGCCTTGCGCACGACGACCGTGAGCTTGGGCACGGTGGCCGCGCTCATCACGTGCAGCATCTTGGCGCCGTGGCGGATGATGCCCGCGTGCTCGACCTTGGAGCCCACCATGAAGCCGGGCACGTCCTGCAAGAACACGAGCGGGATGTTGAAGGCGTCGCAGAGCTGGATGAAGTGCGCGCCCTTGTCCGCGCTGTCGTTCTCGAGGATGCCGCCGAGGTGCATGGGCTGGTTGGCCACGATGCCCACGCTGCGCCCGCCGATCCGCGCGAGGCAGGTGATGAGCGAGCGGCCGAAGCGCGGCTTGATGTCGAGGTACTCGCCGTGGTCGACGAGCATCTTGATCAGCTTGTACATGTCGTACGGCTTGCGGTTCGAATCCGGCAGCAGGTCGAGGATCGCGTCGTCGCGGCGATCGATCGGGTCGGTGCAGGGGAGCACCGGCGGGGCCTCGTCGCAGTGCTGCGGGAAGTAGCCCAAATACCGGCGCACCAGCGCCACGCACTCCGCGTCGGTCGGGACCTCGCAGTCGCCGACGCCGCTCGTCTCGCAGTGCACCTTGCTGCCGCCGAGCTCCTGCTCGCCGATGTCCTGGCCGGTGACGGCCTTCACCAGCGCCGGGCCCGCGAGGGCGAGCGAGCCGATGTTCTTCACCATCGGCACGAAGTCGGCGAGGCCCGGGATGTAGGCCGTGCCGGCCGCGCCGGGGCCCACCATCGCGGCCACCTGCGGGACGACGCCGCTCATCACCACCTGCTCGCGGAACAGGAAGCCGGTGCCCGCGAACTGCGAGATCTGATCGGCGTGGCTCGACCCGGGGTCGATGCGCGCGCCGCCGCTGTCGATGAACCACACGATCGGGTGCCGACCGGTGAGCGCCATCGAGCGCAGGCGGGTGACCTTCTCCTCGCCGGTCGCGCCGATGCTGCCGCCCTTCACGGTGAAGTCGTAGGCGGCGCAGCACACGATGCGACCGTCGACCTTGCCGAACGCGGTGACCACGCCGTCGGCCGCCGGCTTGTCGCTGCCGTCGGGGCCGGCCGCGAGGCCCATCTGCGTGCCGTGGGTGCCGACCTCGAAGTAGAGCCCGTCGTCGAAGAACTGGTGGAGCCGCTCGCGACACGTGAGCTTGTTGCGCGCGTGCTGCTTGGCCACGCGGTCCTCGCCGCCCATGCGCCGCACCTCTTCGCGGCGGGCTTCCAGGTCCTTGACGAGCTGACGGAGGAGCGAGTCGGCCATCCTGATTTTCTCCGGGTTCGCGAGATGCTTCGCACGCGAAACATCTTCGGGGCGCCGCCGCGCGTCAAGGGGCCGGAGTCAGTCCAGATCGGCGAACAGAGCATCCACGTCGACGACGAGCCCCTCGAAGCCCGGCACGGCGAGGGTCCCCGCGACGGCGGACGCGGCGTGGGCATAGCGCCCGTCCACGAGCTCGAGCACCTCGAGCGAGCGCAGCTCGGAGTCCACGAGCCAGTAGAACGGCACGCCGAAGCGCGCGTAGTCGTCCACCTTCTCGATTCGGTCGCGGCGGCTGTTCCTCGCGCCCGGCGAGACCACCTCGACGATGACGTCGGGTGCGACGGTCACCGGCCCTCGCCGCTCCGGTCGTCGCGACAGGAACACGCTCAGGTCGGCCTGCCGGCCGCGCTCGGGACCGACGACCATCCCCACGTTCGAGAGCGCGACCAGCCCGCCGCGCACGGAGAACCAGGCGTGGAGCAGCGCCGCGAGTCGCATCACGAGCATCTCGTGGACGAGGTCGGTCACCTCACCCTCCACGAGCTGACCGTCGACGAGCTCCACCCCCCGCGCGCGGTCGTGGTCGAGCAGCGCCCACTCGGCGACGGACACCGTCTCCTGCATCGTCACCAGCGTACCACCGGGCATGCCTTCGAGCCTCCATGGCGGGACGTCGGCCAGAGCGTGGCGAGAGTTGCGCGCTACTTGTTGGCTGTGGCGGCCGCGCTCACTTCCCCGTCCAGACGGGCGGGCGCTTCTGCATGAAGGCCATGAGGCCCTCGCGCGCGTCGTCGGTGCCGAGCAGCACGCCGAGCTCGGCGCGGAGCAGCGGCAGCGCCTCCTCGAGCTTCAGCTGGTCCTGCGCGTGGAGCGCGCCGAGGCCGCGGCGCATCGCGAGCGGCGCCTTGCCCGCGAGCTTGGCGACGAGGGCGTCCACGCGCGCGTCCAGATCTTCGGGCGGCGCGACCTCGTTGAGGAGGCCGATCTCCGCCGCCTCGTGGGCCTCGATGCGCTCGCCCAGCACCATCATCTGCACGAGGCGCCGCCGCGGCACGAGGCGCGCGAGCACCGCCATGATCATCATCGGCCAGAGCCCCACGTCGATCTCGGGGGTGCCGAGCTGCGCGCTCGTGGAGCCGAGGGCGAGCGTGCACGCGGCGACGATCCCGAGACCGCCGCCCATCGCGTGCCCGTTCACCTTGGCGACCACCGGCTTGCCGTAGCTGCACAGGGTCGAGAGGAGCTTGGCGTAGTCGCCACCGTCGCCGTCGAAGGGGGCGAGTCCGCCGTCCTCGCCGCCGGCGCTCATCGCCGCGAAGTCTGCGCCCGCGCAGAACGCCTTGCCCGCGCCGGTGATCACCACCACCGACACGCCCGCATCGGCGTCGGCGTCGGCGAGCGCCCAGCGGAGCTCGTTGATCATCTCGGGCCCGATCGCGTTGCGGCGCTCGGGGTTGTTCAAGGTGAGGGTGGTCACCTTGCCCGCGGTGCCGACGATCAGCTTGCGGTAGGCGCGGGCCTCGCTCATTGCGGCGCTCCGAGCCCGAGGATCTTGCGCGCCTCCTCCACCGTGGCCGGGCGGCGCCCGACGTCGCGGACCATGCGCACCGCGGTCTCGACGAGCGTGCCGTTGCTCTGCGCGATCTCGCCGTTCGGCAGGTAGAAGTTGTCCTCGAGGCCGCAGCGGATGTTGCCGCCGAGCACCAGGGCCGCGGCGATCATCCGCCACTGCGGGCGCGAGATGCCGATGACCTCCCACTCCGAGCCGGGCGGGATGAGCTTGGTCTGCAGCTGCAGCGACTCGAGGGTCGGCGGGATGCCGCCGAGCACGTTGAGGATGAACGAGAACTGGAGCGGCGGCTTCAAGATGCCCATGTCGAGCAGCGGCCAGATGCCGTGGGTGTGGCCGGTGTCGAAGCACTCGAGCTCGGGGCGCACGCCGGCCTCGTTCATGGCCGAGAGCAGCTTGATGATCTTCTCGTAGGTGTTCGGGAACACCATGTCGAAGACGAAGTACTTCCGCTTCTCGGAGTACTTCGAGTAGTTCATCGTGCCCATGTTGAGGGCGGCGATCTCGGGGCGCGTCTCGCGGATGTACGTGCACTGATCGCGCACGTCGTCGAGGATGGTGCCGGTCGAGTAGTTGAGGATGACGGGGGAGCGCTTGCGGACCTCCTCCTTGATGCGCGCGAACACCGCCGGGTCGAAGGTGGGCGAGCCGTCGTCGCGCCGCGCGTGGATGTGGGCGACCGAGGCGCCGGCCTCGTGCGCGCGCCGACACTCCTCCCCGATCTCCTCGGGCGTGTACGGGATGTTCTTGCACTGGTCGCGGTTGGCGAGCACGCCGGTGACGGCGCAGGTCACCACGCAGACGTCGCGCGGTTCGTGGTTGGGCATCTTGCCGAGACCGGCGAGCGCATCGGACATGGAGTCCTCCAGGGTTTTGGGTTGTCGACGAAGAAGATCAGTGTCCGTTGCTGCGGCCGTTCTGGCCGTCGACGCGGCTGCGCACGTAGGTCGCGAGCTTGTCGAGCAGGGTCACGAGCTCGCGGAGCTCGGCGGGGGTGAGCGCCTCCTCGAAGGCCTCGCGGAAGATCTTGAACGGCTCGAACGACATCGAACGCGCCAGCTTCTGCCCCTTGTCGGTCAGACGGATGTGGATGACGCGACGGTCCTCGGCGCTGCGCTTGCGGTCGACGAGGCCCTCGCGCTCCATGCGGTCGACGATGCCGGTGACCGTGCTGTTCTGCGCGTTGATGCGCTCCGAGAGCTCGGAGAGCGAGAGGTCACCGAGCTGCTCGAGGAGCTTCGCCACCGAGAGCTGCGGGCCGGTGAGGCCGACCTTCTGGGCCTCGTCCTTCGTGAGCCTCCGCGACTCGGTGTACAGGTAGATGATCGCCTCGGCGATGCGGTCGACCTGCGCCTTCAGCTCGTCTGGGAACCCACGACTCACCCCCGATATTTCGCACACGAAAGAATATGGGTCAAGGGGCTGTGGGCGACCTCGTGACAGGGGCCTCGGTGATGGGTGACGACGGCTCCGGGAGCACGAGCTTCACGACGGGCCACGCGAGCAGGAGCCCGGTGAGGATGCGCAGCGCAGGGACCCGGTCCTCGAGGACGAGCGCGTCGAGGGCCATGAGCGCGCCCGCCGCGAACAGCCAGACCCGCAGGACGCTCGGCGCGAAGCGCGGTCGAGGCAGCGCCGCGGCGAGGGCGAGGCCCAGGTAGATGCCGGTGCACCGCGAGCAGACCGGCAACCGGTGGCCGAACACCGTCAGCACCCGATCGACCAGCCCGTGACACTGGAGACGGAAGAAACCGAGGAAAGGTGCGGCCGCCGGCGCCGGCAGGAAAGCCACGACCAAAGGGGACAAACCGAACGATATCAGCAAGATGCGGACAGCTCGACGCATCGGGACAAGACCTCTGTTCTACACGGGTGTCGAAAACGGTCGCCCCGTGACGTATCTATTGGGAGAGACCTTACCCCAGCGAGGGCTGCGGCCGTACGGCCCTGGTCTCGCTCTGGAGGAAGCCATTCCCGCCACGCCCCGCTCGTCGACCCTGAACCAAGCCCAGAGGGCGCTCCTCCAGGTGCTCGAGGATGCCTTTGCCGGCGATCCAGGGGCACGGGTCTTCGTGCAGGCCGCGCTGCGGACGGCGCGGCGCACGTCGTTGCCGGCGGAGCCCGCGGCCATCCTCGACTTCGCGCGCGCGCACCTCGTGGGCCCGCTGACCGAGGAGCTCGGACCCCGCGCGGTGGCCGAGTTCCTCGACAACCTCACCAACGCGGTGCGGCCGCGCGAGGCCAGCGGCGTCGAGGTCTCGGAGTCGGGCGTGCGCTCGATCGACGCCGACCTCACCGCGCTCGACTCGCCGTCGGTGCCCCCCGCAACCTCATTGGCCACCTCCTCGCGCCCCGCGACGAGCCGGCCCGACCCGCGCAGCGAAGAGCCCGCGTCGTCGAGCAACCCACCGCGCAGCTCCGGCTCGCGCGTGCGCATCCGCACCCTCCTCGTCTACAGCGACCGCTTCACCCGCGCGAGCCTCGCGCGTCAGCTGGTGGCCGCGAGCTGCGACGTCACCGTCATCGACAGCATCGTCGACATCGCGAGCGTCGAGGAGTTCCCCGGCGTGGCGATCGTCGATCTCGCGGCGCGCGAGGTCGACCTCGTGCTCTCGGCGATGGTGGCGCGCAACCCACAGCTCCGCGTGGTCGCGCTGCTCGGTGGCGACGCCCTCCCCGACGACGTGCTGGCCGCCGCCCGCGTGAAGAAGTTCCAGGCCGTGCCGCGCTCCATGCGCGCCCCGGAGCTGGTCGAGATGCTGCGCCGCCTCGTCGGCTGAACAGCTACTTCGTCTCGACGCCTTCGGCGATCGCGCTGAACACGCGCTCGAGGCGGTGCAGATCTTCGGGATCGGGGGAGCCGGTGTCGTCGACCTTCGAACGCACGACGGCGCTGACGCCGAGCGCGACGCAGCGGTCCCCGACGAGCACGTAGGTCCACGAGGACATCAGCGAAGCCGGCCGCGCCGCGTCCTTCGCGTCGAGCGCCACGGCGTAGTGCACACGCGGCACGTGCTTGCCCTTGCGGACGTCGTCGTCGACCGTCGGTGCGGTCATGGCGATGCCGCCCTTGCTCGCGGCGACCGCGATGCGCGAGGCGTGGGCCCCCGCGCAGGTGCCGAGCGCCCGCGGAGACGGCGCATCGGGCACGTCGGTCACGATGACGACCGTGGGCCCCTCGCGCGCGGCGACCTTGAGCAGCGTGCCCGGCGCAGCCTGGGCAGGATCCCAGGCGAGGCCGGCGACCAGCGGTATGCGCACGTGACCGTCGCTCGTCTCTTCCCACCGCGCGATCTCACCCACGCCACCGACGAACGTGTCCTTGGGCGGCGAGCACCCGAAGAGGAGGAGCAACAGCGGCAGCGTGTGCCTCATGCGCTGCCCTCGAGGCCGTAGCCACCCGAGACGTCCAGCGCGGCGCCGTTCATGTACGCGGCCTCGTCCGACAGCAGGTAGCCCACCGCGCCGACGACGTCGCGCGCGGTGCCGAGGCGGCCGACGGGGATCTTGGTGTCGATGTGCGCCGGCAGATCGATCGACGTCTCGAGCACACCTGGGTTCACGAGGTTGACGGTCACGCCGAAGGGACCCGCGAGGTGCGCGAACGTGCGGGCGAGCACCGCGAGGGCGGTCTTCGACACGTGGTAGGTGGAGTTGAACGGGCGCGCGAGCACCTGGGTGGCGCCGGCCTGGCCGATGCATACGACCCGCCCCCAGCCGGCGCGGCGCGCGAGCAAGCCGTCGAGGACCGCGCGCACGACCACGAAGTTCGCCTCGACGTTGACGAGGAGCGACTCGGCGAGCTCGGCCGCGCTCACCTCGAGCAGCGACTTGGTGACGTAGTGCCCGACGTTGGCCACGAGGACGTCCACCGCGCCGAGCGCCTGCTCGACGGTCGGCACGAGGGCGGCGGTGCTCGCGCGGTCGCTCAGGTCTCCGCGCACCGCGACGAACCGCTGGCCCGGGTGGGCGGCCGCGAGCGCCTCGCACTGCTCCACCGCGGCGCGCTCGCTCGCCCGGTAGTGGATCGCCACGTGGGCCCCGCGCGCGGCGACGTGTTCGACGATGGCCTTGCCGAGGCCCCGAACCCCACCGGTCACCAGCGCGACCTTGCCGCGGAGATCCTGCGGCCCGGTCGGGCCCGCCACGGGGACCGCGCCACGCCCGCGCGCCACGCGTCGCTGCTGCCACTCGAGGCGCGAGAGCTTGCGCTCCACGCCGACCCACGCCGCCGTGGGCACCTCGCGCGAGAACTTGCGTACCGCGATGCGGAACGACTGCGCCGGGTACTGCTCGAACACGAGGTCGGTGACGTTGTCGACCAGCACCTCGAGGTAGCCGAAGTTCTTGCCGTGGAGCAGCGCCTCGACCTTCTTGGCGAGGTCGGCGTAGTCGATGGTGTCGACCAGGCGTCGCGACTCGATGACGGGCGAGAAGTCGAAGCCGAGCTCGAAGTCGAGCTGCAGCTTCTGCGCGACGCCCTGCTCCCACTCGAAGATGCCGATCTTGCACAGCACCTCGAGGTTGTGGACGGCGACGGTCTCGAGCACGTCAGCCTCCTCGCACGTCGAGCACGAGCGCGCGCGCGGCGTCGCCGCCCTTCACCTCGACCTTGGCCGCGCCGAAGGCGAGCGTGCCCGGTCCGACCACGAACGCCTTCACCTGGTCGGTCTTCTTGTCGAGGCACGGCGCGACGGGGGTGGCGGCGCAGGCAGCGAGCGCGGCGCCGTTCCACGTGGCGCCCGCGGCGTCGGCGAGCTTGGCGGTGCCGGTGAGCGCGTACGAGAGGCCGCCCACCTCGGTGAAGCTCGCGTCGGCGCCGAGGAACACGAGCACCACGCGGTCGTCCTTCACGTCCTCGACCCGCACGAGGCCCTTGGCCTCGGAGAGCACGGTGCGCACCGTGTCTGGCAGCAATGGCAGGATCGTCCCGGCGCGCACGAACACCGGGATTTCTCCGAGCGGCGCGGTCACGTCGCGCGTGCCGCTCGCCACGGCGGGGCCGGGCTCGAACGGGAGCCAGCCCGGCGCCGGCGGAAGGTACACCTTGCGTGCGCTCGCGCCCTTGACCATCACCGGGGCCACCAGGATCGAGGGCCCGACGTAGTACTGGTCGCCGACGCCCCACGAGGCCGCGTCGTCGGGGTGGGCGAGGGCGAGGTGGCGCCAGATGGGCAGGCCGGTGTCGTGGGCCTGCTTGGCGAGCGACTCCCACACCGGGAGCAGCTGCTGGTGGAGGATGGCGTAGCGGCGGAAGTGCTGGGTGGACTCCTCGTCGCGGTCGAGCGCCCAGTTCTTCTTCGGCGAGGTGCTGTGGTGGGTGCGCATGACGGGCGACCACGCGCCGACCTCGGTCCACCGGAAGAAGACCTCCTTGGTGGCGGGGACGGTGAGCGCGGTCTGGTAGCCCGCGATGTCCGAGCCGTAGGTGGAGATGCCGGCGATCCCGAGGCCGAGGCCCATGGCCACAACGGTGGGCAGGCCATCGTCCGCCTGGAGATCGGTGCGCTGGTCGCCGGCCCAGATCACGTCGGCGAGCGGCGCGACGCCGAGCCACCCGGAGCGCAGGAACGCGACGCGGCGCTCCTTGGGCGAGGCCGCGGGGCCGAGGCCGTCGGCGTCGACCGCGGCGCGCACCGCCTCGTGCCAGAGCTGCGGGTAGAGGTCGTGGGTGGCCCACGGGTCGCTGCCGTCGCGGAGCTTGCTGTCGAGCGGGAGCCACTCGCCGTAGTCGGCCATGAAGCCGTCGACGCCGCGCGCGAAGTGCTCCTTCATCTTGCCGGCCATCCACGCCTTGGCCGCCGGGTCGGTGAGGTCGACCATGCCGGTCTGCTTCTGCTTGACCCCGAGGTACGTGTAGGGCGCGCCGTCGGCCTTCTGGACGAGGTAGTTCTTCGGCTGCGCCTCCTTCCAGACGTTGTTGTCCTGCTCGACGAAGGTGTTGAAGTAGCTGAAGAACGCGAAACCCTGCTGGTGCAGGTCGCTGATCATCTTGTCGAAGCCGGGATAGAGGGTCTCGTCGACGGCCCACTCCTCGGAGAGCTTGTAGTCGTCGCCGACGAACGCGCCGCCGCGGAAATCTTCGGTCCAGATCGCGCTCGAGGGGATGTCCTTGTCGCGCAGCAGCTTGGCGTACGCCTGCACCGCGGCGGTGCCGAAGATGGCGTCGTTCCACGGCGCGAACGCGAGGCGCGGCGGCACGCGCGGGCGACCGAAGCGCAGCGTGGCGCGCTCGAGCGCCTGCGCGGGGCGCGGCCCGTCGAAGATGCGGAACACGAACCGACCCTTGGGGGAGGCGGTGGAGTCCTGGGCGATGCGCAGCACGTCTTCCTCGGCGCACACGCCGAAGAGGGCCCGTCCGAAGCCGTCGAGCGCGCCGACGTAGCCGCGCTTGGAGAGGTAGATCGGCGCCGGGAACGAGCTCGCGTGGCGCGTGCCGGAGATGAAGTAGATCGGCGTGGGCAGGTCGTCCTCGCGCTTGCCGATGCCGGGCTCGCTCACGAACAGCGGCACCACGGTGCCACGGTGCTCGACGTCGCGGGCCTGCCCACCGAAGCCGAGGAAGCGTTCGTCGGCGGCGCAGCGCGCGCCGAGGTTGGTCCAGGTGCGGCTCCCCGCGGGCGGCGCGGCGGCCGGCTCGATCTCGATGGCGACCTCGCCGGCGGCCTTGGTCGAGACCGAGACCTTGGCCACGAGGCCGCTCCCGTTCACGGCGTCGAAGGACACGGCGTCGGTCGCCGCGACCACGCGATCGGCGCGCGTGGCCACGCGCCACGTGGTCGGCGTGTCCTTCAGCTGGAACGAGCCGTAGGACATCTCGACCTTGGTCGCGACGTCGCGCACCGCGAACCCGGTCAGCGGCGGGGGATCGGTCTCCTCGGTGGGCGCGTCGATGGTGCGCGGCGGCAGGCCGTCGAAGAGGACCCGGCCGTCGGCGGCGGTGATCACGAGGCGCAGCGGGTCGGGCTCGAGCCGCACGCTCATGCCGCCGACGGTCGTGACGACGGGCGGGGGCGGGGGCGCCGGATCGCTCGTCGACGAGCAGGCAGCGAGCGCGACGAGGGCGGCGAGGGCGATGCGACGCATGAGCCCGTCAGGATAGCGCGTCGTCGAGGGGCACCCGAGCGCGGAACACCGAGGCTTCTCCTTCGAGGACGTAGTCACCGTCGCTGTCGGGCACGAACGCCGCGGCGCCACGTGGTAGCGCGACCGTGCGGATGGGCTCTGTCGCTCCCGGACCTCCGCTCCGGATGCGCGCCTCGCCCTCGGTGCACAGCAGGATCTCGGGCCCGGTGACGGCGGTGGCGAACGGCGTGTCCGGTGTCACGTGCACCCGAGAGAGCAGGAACTCGCGCGCCCCCGCGCGCGTGTCCCACACGGTCTCCCGCGCGTCGGGTGGCGAGAGCGGCCGGGTGCGCGGCGCCGCGAAATCGAGGGTGGCGAGCAGCTCGGGCACGTCGACGTGCTTGGGCGTGAGGCCGCCGCGCAGCACGTTGTCCGAGCTCGCCATGATCTCGATGCCGACGCCCGACAGGTAGGCGTGCAGGTTGCCAGCGGGGAGGAACACCCCCTGACCTGGGGCGAGCTCGAGCACCTCGAGCAGCAGCGAGACGACGATGCCGGGATCGCCGGGGTAGAGCGCGGCGATGCGCTCCGCCCAGCGGAGGCCCGGGGCAAAGGGCCCTCCGTCGTGGCGCGCGCAGCCCGCCAGCACGGCCGGGACGTGGCGCGGATCGGCGACGACCGCGCGGAAGGTGGCGGCGAGGCCGTCGGCGTCGGGCCGCGCCGCGAGGGGGGCGACCACCTCGGGCACGCCGATCGTCGTGAACAACGCGAGCAACTCGGGGATGGCGCGGAAGCCACACAGCGCGGCGAACGGCTCGAGGGCGACCAGGAGCTCGGGCTTGTGGTGCGGGTCCTTGTAGTTGCGGTGGGGCGCGTCGCGCGGGATTCTGGCGGCCTCCTCGCGCGCGAACCCTTCCTGCGCACGGGCCTCCGAAGGGTGGGCCTGGAGCGAGAGCGGGGTCTCGGCGGCGAGGACCTTGAGCAAGAACGGCAAGCGGTCGCCGAAGCGGGCCTGCACCTGGGCGCCGAGCGCGTGCCCGGGGTCGCGACGCACGAAGGCGTCGAGGCGCTCGCCGTCCGGCAACACGGAGGGCGCGAGCGGGTGGGCGCCCATCCAGAGCTCGGCCTCGGGCGCGCTCGACGGCGTCGACCGACCCTGGAGACGAGCGATGGCGGTGTGCGAGCCCCACGCGTACGGCTGCACCCGGTTTTCGAGGCGGAACGCCATGAGAGGCTCCCCGGAGAAAAGGAAAGGCGCCCGACCACCCAGCCCCCTCCTTCGCGGAGCTGAGCTGAGGAGGACGGACGCCCGACCAGAGAACAGAGACGAGGCAGAGCGAAGGCGCTCTACCCAGGGACGCTCACTTCTCGTCCTTCTTCTCGTCCTTCTTGTCGTCCTTCTTCTTGTCGTCCTTGCCGCCGCCCTTGCCGAAGTCGCACTTCATGGCTTCGTCGAGCTTCTTGGCGTCCATGACGCAGGTCGCGGTCTTCTTGTACGCGTCCCCGTCCTTCTCCTTCTCCTTCGTCGCCTCCTTGACGCAGTCTTCCTTGAAGGCCTTCATCATGGCCTCCATGAACTTCTTCTCGTCGTCCTTCTTGTCCTTCATGTCTGCTTCGGCCAGCTCGAGGACCTTGGCGCAGACCTTTTCGGGGCTCGGGGTACAGCCCGCAAAGAACGTGGCAGCGACGATCGACCCGACGGCGAAGAACACCTGCTTCATGTGACCTCCAGAATTGCGAGGCCGCGAACGTAGCACCTACTGCCCGCTCGATGGCAAGGGTCAGCTGCTGTCCGAAGACGAACGAACGATCGGGGGAGCTTTCCACAGGAGCCAGAGGACGCATCCAGGCACGAGCCATGCCGCGAGGGACATTGTCGCCCAGGCAAAGGTGTGCGTGCGCTGGACGCTGCGGCCAATCAGCGGATTCGCCACGATGTACGCGAGGGATTGCGCCGCGGCGGTCAGGCCCCCGGCCAGCGAGACGGCGTTGGGGGGCACGCGGGCCAGCATGTCGGCGGTGAGGATCGCAAAGAGGCCGCCCCCACCCGCCATGGCCACTCCGCAGAGGAGAGTCGTGCCCCAGGGGGTCTTCGGCAGTCCCAGGGCGCCGATGGAACAGGTCAGCAACATCGCCGTGAACAGGAGGGCACGAGGCGAGTCGCTGCCCTTGCGGCGCGCGGCGAGGTCACCGAACGCGACCGACCCGAGGTCGTAGAGCAGCGGTGGCATCCACAGGTAGCGGCCGACGTCCTTCTGGACGAGGTGGTGCTGCGCGACGAGGAACTTCGCGCCCCACAGCAGCAGGAAGGCCATCACGGGCGCGCTGGCCAGCACGAGGACGATGCCCCGGAGGACGGCCGGGTGGAGGAGGACCTCGGAGATCGGCGGGGCGGGCTCCTTCGTCTCCTGCTCGGTCCGATCGAGGACGGCGCGCGCGTCGGCGCCCGAGGTGACGAACAACCAGAGCGGGATCCACACGAGGCCGCCGAGCATGGCCACCCCGACGAACGCCCCGCGGAAGCCGAACCGCGCCTCGAGCACCGTGGAGAGGGGCGCCGCGATCATCGCGCCGATCGACGAGCCGGTGAACAGCACGCCGAAGCCGCGCGCGCGATCGGCGGGGGGCAGCACGCGGTGGATGGTCTGCGCGGCGCCCGGGAAAGAGGGCGCCTCGGCGAACCCGAGCGCGATGCGCAGCGCGAACAGGGCGAAGAACCCCGGGACGAGGGCGTGGCTCGCCGCGATGACCGACCACACCAGCACGGCGAACAGCAGCCCGCGCCGCGCCCCGACCTTGTCGATCGCCCGCCCGGCGACGGGAGCGCCGATCAGGTACGCGAGCGAGAACGCCGCCGCGAGCCAGCCGTAGGCCTCCTCGCCGATGTTCAGCTTGGCGGTGACCGTCGGCGCGAGCACCGACAGCGTCTGGCGATCGACGTAGCTGATCGCCATCGTGAACGTCGCGACCAGCGCGATCGCCCACGCTCGCCTCCGCGTCAAACGCGGCACCGAACCCTCCGATCCCTGCGCCGGATCAGGGCGCGGGCTTCGGCGTCGGGTCGATGCCGAGCTCCTTCTGACGCTTCATGATCAGCTCCTTGACCTTGGCGTAGTCGGTGATCGACTTGCTGTAGGCCTCGAGCTTCGCCTGCCGATCGGCGGCGCTGGCCGGGTAGACCTTGAGCAGCACCGGCGGCGCGTCGCCCGAGCCCTCGGGGTAGGGCTTGTCGGGGTTGTCCTTGGCGAAGTCGGCGTACTCCTTCCAGGCGACCTTGGCCTCGTCGGGCTTCTTCAGGGTCTCCTTGATGGTCGCGACGACGAACAGCGCCTTGCCGTGCCAGTTGGCGAAGTTCTTGAGATCGGCCTTGCTGCGCGAGACCGCGGTGGTGGCGGCCTCCTCGGCGCTCGCGAACTCGCCCTTGTGATAGAGCGCGCCGGCCAGGAACAGGTGCCCCTCGGGGCGGGTCGGGTCCATCGTGATCGCCTTGCGGTACTTGGCGATCGCGTCGTCGGTGGCGCCGCCGGCCATGCCCGCGGCGAACGACTTGTTGGCGTCGTTGATCTGCCCGTCGTACTCGGAGACGCCCTTGGGCTTGGCGGGCTTGGCGTCCTCCTTCTTGTCCTTGGCCGAGACCCAGCGGGCCGTGCCGACCGCGCTGCCGAGCAAGGCGGTGCCGAGGCCGAGGAGGACGAGGTGCTTCCGACGCATGAGGACGATGGAACCACAATCGGCTATCGCTCGTCCATGCCGTCGCCGCTCTCGCGCGTGCTCGAGCCCGAGTTGATGGACACCGCCGAGGAGGCCGAGGCCTATGACGCGATGGACCACGGGTCGGTGAACCGCCGCTTCGCCGAGGATTTGCTGGCCCTCTCGCCGCGCCCGGGCCGGGTCCTCGACGTGGGGACCGGCACCGCCCGCATCCCGATCCAGCTGTGCGCCCTCGAGCCCACCTGCACGGTCCTGGCGACGGATCTGGCGGCGCACATGCTGGCGGTCGCCCGCGCCAACGTCGCCCGGGCCGGGTCCGAAGACCGGATCACGCTCGAGCTCGCCGACGCGAAGGAGAGCCGGCTCCCCGCCGCGGGCTTCGACACGGTGATCAGCAACTCGATCGTGCACCACATCCCCGAGCCCGCGCGCGCGCTCGCCGACATGGTGCGCTGCCTTCGCCCCGGGGGGCTCCTGTTCATCCGCGACCTCGAGCGACCGGTCGACGAGGAGGCGGTCGCGAGCCTCTCGGCGCTCCACGCGGCGAACGACACGCCCACCCAGCGCGCGCTCTTCGAGGCCTCGCTCCGCGCGGCGCTCACCCTCGACGAGGTGCGGGCGATCGCGCGCGATCTCCGGCTCGATCCGGCGTCGGTCACGCGCACGAGCGACCGTCACTGGACGCTCGCCGCGAGGCTCCCGTGATCGCGGAGGGGCTCGCCGCGGTGAAGGCGCGCATCGCCGCGGCGTGCGCGCGGGTCGGGCGCGATCCCGGCTCGGTCACGCTGGTGGCCGTCTCCAAGCTGAAGCCGCTGGCCGACATCGAGGAGGCCATCGCCGCCGGGCACCGCGTGTTCGGCGAGAACTACGCGCAAGAGCTCCGCGACAAGGCGGCGGCGCTCGCCCACGTGCCCGACGTGGAGTGGCACGCCATCGGTCCCCTGCAGACCAACAAGGCGAAATACGTGGCCAAGGTGGCCTCGGCGTTCCACGCGCTGGATCGGCTCGAGGTCGCGGAGGCGCTGGGCGCGCGCCGGCAAGAGCCGCTCGATTGTTACCTCGAGGTCAACGTGGCCGACGAGGCGACGAAGACGGGTGTCCCGCTCGCCGAGGTGGGACGTCTGTACGAGCAGGTGCGCAACGTCGCGGGGATCCGGGTGGTGGGGCTGATGACCATGCCGCCGATGATCTCGCCGGAGGCCTGTCGCCCGCACTTTGGTGCGGTCCGCGAGGCCGCGCAGGGCCTCGGGCTGTCTGGTCTCTCCATGGGGACGACGGAGGACTTCGAGGTGGCCATCGAAGAAGGCGCGACGGTGGTGCGTATCGGTCGTTCGATCTTCGGTGCACGCGTGGCATGATCGAGCGCATGCATCGGTGGCTCCTCGTCGGTCTCCTCTCCACCAGTGGCTGCGCGGGGTCGTCGTTCGAGGTGGCCGCCACCGGCGACGGGGGCACGGACACCAAGCCGGCCGACGCGGTGGTGGACACGGGGACCTCGCCCGACAGCACGAGCGACACCGGCACGAGCCCGACCGACAGCGGGGTCATCGTCGACGGCGGCGCTGGCGACGCCGGCCCGGCGTGCAGCAAGAGCAGCGAGTGCGCGACGACGAGCTACTGCGTCCTCTGTGGCGGCGCAGCCAAGGGGGTGTGCAAGCCCAAGCCGGCGGCACCATCGGCGTTCCAGCCGGTCTGCGGGTGCGACGGCATCACCTACTGGAACAGCGAGTTCGCCGTGTTCTACAACGCCGACATCGTCGCGAATGCACCGTGCACGACCGGCGCGACCAAGTGCAACACGCTGACCGGCCCTTCCTGCCCCGGGGGCACGGTCTGCGTGCAGGGCCGAGAGACCATCGCGGGCTGCGTCTCGTCGGAGGGCACCTGCTGGCGGACCAGTCGCAGCGGAACGGCCGGCGACTGCACGACCGGCTTCAACCCGAAGGTGCGCATCTGCGGCGAGACCACCTGCTCGATGGCCTGTCAGGCGATCAAGGAGGGCAGGAAGTTCTTCACCGACGCCACCTGCCCGTAGCTGTCACAGCGCGAGGGTCGCGGCGTGCTCGGGCACCCGCTCGAGGAAGCTCGCGCGCAGCGTCGGGTCGCCGATGCGATCGGCGCGCGCTTGGAGGCGTGCGACGGCGCTCTTCGCCGCTGCCAGAGCCTCGGGGTCGGAGATCGCGGCGAGCGCGCGCGCGTATACGAGGCGCACGATGCCCTCGCCCTCCTCGATCTCGCCGAGCGTCACGAGCGCGGCCATGGCCTCTCTCGCGAGCCGGACGGCCTCCTCGTCCTCACCGCGCGCGAGCAGCACCTCGGCGAGCGTGGCCTGCGCGAGCGGTCGCGCCGCCGGGCTCGCCGCGAAGGCCTCGAGGGCGGCGCGGGCCTCGATCTCGGCCGCGGTCGGGTCGGCGGCGAGGAGCGTGGCCGCGAGGTAGACGCGGGCGAAGCCCTCCATGCGTCGGTTGCCTTGTGCGCGGATCACCTCGACGGCCTCGGTCGCGAGGGCACGCGCCTCCTCGGAGCGACCCTGCTGCGCGACGGCGCGGGCGAGGTTGGTGCGCGCGCTGGTCGCGATGCTGCGCAGGCCCATGCGGTCGGCCGCGTCGCGCGTCTCGCGGAGCACGCGCTCGGCCTCGGCGAACATGCCGAGCCCTGCGTATGCGTCGCCGACGTTGCCGGCCTGCACGCACGCCGCGCGCAGGTCGCCGGCGCGCTCCATGGCCGCGCGGGCAGACTCGGAGAGGCGCAGGTAGCGCGCGATGTCGCCGGCCTGCGCCGCGCGCGAGGCGTGGGTGCGGTCCAGGATCGCGCGGATCGACTCGTCGACCTCCGGGAAGGCCTGCACGATGGCCTCCATGCGGGCGACGAGCGTGGTCGCCTCGTCGGAGCGCCCGGCGAACGAGAGGTGGAGCACGGCGCGCGAGAGGGCGGCGATCGCCGCGCCCGTGGAGGACTCGGTCGGCTCGGTGTCGCGCAGCAGCGCCGCGAGCGCGCCGACGCTCTCCGAGTTGCCGCGCTTGCCGGCGGCGATCACGCCGTCGCCCACCGCGGAGAACCAACGCCGGCTCGCGCGCGGCAAGAGGGCGATCGCGGCCTCGGCGGCGCGCTCGGCCTCCGCAGCCTCGCCGCGCCAGCGTCGCGCCTCGGCGACGACGCCGTGCAGTGCCCCGAGGGTCTCGCCGGTGGCCCCACCCGCGATGCCGCGCTCGGCGCGCGCGACGGCCGCGAGGAAGTCGTTGGCCTCGAGCGACTGCTCGGCGGCGCGCACGAAGTGATCGACGGCGCGCGCGGGATCCTGGCCGCGCTCGTGGTGCTCGGCGAGCACGAAGGCGTCGCGCTCGCCCGCGCGCTCGAGCCACTCGGCCGCGAGCCGGTGCCCGAGCGCGCGGTCCTGATCGGTGAGCATGGCGTACGCGCCCTCCTGCACGAGCGGGCTCCGGAAGCCGTATTCGGCCTCACCAGCGAAGCGGCGCTCGCCGCGGCGCACGAGGAGCTCGCGCTCCACGAGCACCTCGAGCCAGTCGTCGACGCGGCCCTTCTGCGACGCGCGGGGGGTAGTGGCCTCGTCGCCGCCGAGCAGCGCGCGCACGCCCGACGCCCACGAGGCGCCGCCGAACACGCTCGCGGCGCGCAGCACGCGGCGGGCCTCCGGCTCGAGCGCCTCGAGGCGGGACTGGAGCATCGCGAGCACGGTGTCGGGCAGCGCGTCGCCGTGACCCTCGGCGACGGCGCGGATCAGCTCCTCGAGGTAGAAGGCGTTGCCGGCGGCGCGCTCGACGACGCGCCCCAGCGTCTCCTTGCCGAGCGGTCGCTGGGCGAGGGCGTCGCCCGCAGGCGCTCGGCCGCGCGACGGGTCAACGGGCCGAGGCGCACCTCCTGGACGTCGCGCTCGGCGAACAGGCGCGGGAAGCGGTCGTGGATCTCCGGCCGGGCCAGCGCGAGGACCATGAGCGGCTTCTCGGGGTCGGTGCGCAAGGCCGCGTCGACGAGCTCGATGGAGGGCGAATCCCCGTGCTGCAGGTCCTCGAGGACGAGGAGCAGGGGCTGCGCGCGGGTCTCGGCGACCACGAGATCGAGGAACGCGCGGCGCACCTGGTCGCCCATCAGCACCGCGTCGCGACGGGCCGCGCGGAGCTGCACGCTCGCCTCGTCGGAGAACGGGACCGCGACGATCTCTCCGACGAACTCGCTCACGCGAGGCACGTCCTCGGCGCGGACGTGGCGGGCGACGCGCGCGCGGAGCTTGCGCCGCTTGGCCTCGAGCGGCTCGCTCTCGAGGAGGCCCGCGGCGCGGCGCAGCGCGGGCGCGAGGACGGCGAACGGGGAGCCGGTGCGCATGGAGTCGGCGCGCCCGGCCCACACCTCCACGCCGCGCTCGGCGAGGCGCGCGACGAGCTCGTTGCGGAGGCGCGTCTTGCCGATGCCGCCCGGGCCCGTGACCAGCGCGACGCGCGTGACGGGCTCGGCGATGCACTCGTCGACGATGGCCTCGAGGGTGCCGATCTCGCGTTCGCGACCGACGAACGGCGTCGTCCGACCGAGCAGCTTGCGCGAGGTGTCGACGAGCTCGATCTCGCCGTGGAGCTCGAGGCGCTGGGCGTTCTCGCGCACGTCGAACTGCCCGTCGAGCAGGCCCGACGTGGTGTCGTCGATGCCGACGAAGGCGGGGCCCTCGCGGGGGAGCGCGCGCGTGGGCGACCGCGCGCTCGATCACGTCGCCGACCGGCACGCGGTGGGCGAACACGCCGCGACCGGTGGCGAGCACGATGGGCACGCCCTCGAGCCGCGCACGCAGGGCGAGCGCGCACCGCGCGGCGCTGCGGGTCTGCTCGGTGGCGCCCGCGCCGCCCGCGAAGGTGGCGACGAGCGTGCCGTCGACGAGGCGCTCGACGTGCCCGCCGAAGCCGGCGGCGAGGGCGCGGATCGGGTCGGTGGTGGCGGCGCCGAGGTCGAGCTGGGTGGCGGCGAAGGCCTCGTCGGCGCCGCTCACCGCGGTCGAGGCCGTGGCGACGGCCGCGACGATGACGGCCACGACGCGCTGCTCGAACGTGCCGAGCGCGGGGGCGTGGGTGGTGACGGGGGCGACGGCGGCGCCCTCGAGCGGGCCGAGCGCGTCGAGGCGGCGCAGGAGATCGCGGGCGTCACGCGGCCGGTCGGCCGGGTCCTTGCGGAGCATCGCGGTGACGAGGTCGTCGAGCACCGCGGGGACGTCGGCGCGCAGCTCGGAGACCCGCGGCGCCTCCTCGAAGAGGATCTTGGCGAGGATCGCCATCGGGTGGTCGCCGACGAACGCGGGCCGACCGGTGAGGCACTCGAAGAGCACACACCCGAGCGCGAACACGTCGGCGCGCCCGTCGATGTCGCGGTCGCCGCGGGCCTGCTCGGGGGCCATGTAGCCCGGGGTGCCGAGCAGGAGGCCGGTGCCCGTGCGGGGCGCGCCCGGGGCGCCGCCCGAGAGGCGCGCGATGCCGAAATCGAGCACTTTCACCGCGTCGATCGCGCCGCCCGGGAGGAACAGGTTCGGGGGCTTCAGGTCGCGGTGGACGACGCCGCGCTGGTGGGCGACGGCGAGCGCCTCGGCGACGCGCTTGCCGAGGGTGACGCTCGTCGAAGGTGAGCCCCTGCCGCGCCAGGCGCGCGTGGAGGTCCTCGCCGTCGAGCCACTCCATGACGAGGAAGGGCTCTCCATCGGGCGTGCTGCCGTGCGCGACGTAGCGGACGATCGAGGGGTGGCGCAGCTTGGCGAGGATGTTCGCCTCGCGCTCGAAGCGATCGCGGACCTCGTGGGCGGCGACCTGCATGACCTTGAGCGCGATGACGTCGCCGGTCGCGCGGTCGCGCCCGCGATACACCACGCCCATGCCGCCCGCGCTCGCGGGGCGCTCGATCTCGAAGCGGTCGTCGATCAACGCGCCGGGCAACATCGAACGGATCGAGCATCGCACGGATCGGGGAGGGCGCCGTGCTACGCAGGAGGCGTGCTACCGTGGACCCGCCGCCGCGCCGAGCCGGGCGACCGCGAGTTCTTCTGGCAGCTGCGCCGCGAGGCGTTTCGTGGCTACGCGGAGCCGCTGTTCGGGTGGGACGACGCGCGGAGGCGGCGCGACGCGGACGCCGAGTTCGCTAGCCTGCCGCTCGAGATCCTGGAGCAGGACGGGAGAGCGATCGGCTACGTCTGCGTGCTCCACTGCGAGGACCACGACTTCCTCGACGAGCTCGCGCTGGTCGCGGAGTGCCGTGGGCAAGGGGTGGGGAGCGCGGTGGTGCGCGCGGCGATGGACGCGGCCCGCGATCGCGGCGTGCCGCTGCGCCTCAGCGTGCTCGCGACCAACCCGGCGGCGAAGCTCTACGAGCGGCTCGGATTCCGGGTGTTCACCGTCGACGCTTCGCGGATCCGGATGGAGTGGCCTTGAAGCCGACGCACTCGGGCCGGTAGGGCGCGAGGCGGGCGGCGGCGATCTTCACCGCGTCGGGGTTGTCGTCGACGAGCACGAAGCCGCGGCCGTTGCGCGCGGCGGCCTCGCCCGTGGTGCCGCTGCCGGCGAAGAAGTCGAGCACGGTGCCGCCCTCGCGGAGTGCACCTTGATCAGGCGCTCGAGCACGCCGAGGGGCTTCTGCGTGGGGTAGCCGGTGCGCTCGTGGCCGTTGGTCGGCACGATGGTGTGCCACCACACGTCGGTCGGCGTCTTGCCGCGCGCGGCCTTCTCGGCGCCGACGAGGGTGGGCGCCATGTACGGGATGCGGTCGATGGCGGCGAAGTCGAAGACGTAGTTCTCCGGATCGAGCGCATACCAGAGGAGGGTGTCGTGCTTGGCCGGCCAGCGCTTCTTGGGGCGCCCGCCGTAGTCGTAGGCCCAGACGATCTCGTTGACGAACTTGTCGCGGCCCAGCAGGCGATCGAGGGCGACCTTCACGTAGTGGACCTCGCGGTAGTCGAGGTGCACGAAGAGCGAGGCGTCCTTGGTCATGCACCGGAGCGCGGCCTCGATGCGCGGCAGGAGGAAGCCCACGTAGTCGTCGAAGTCGTCGGCGTAGGTGCTGCTCGCGACCTTCTCTACCTCGTAGCGGCGGCCGGCGAAGCCCCCGCGCGTGCCCTGGCCCGCGGTGGCCTGCACGCGGATGCGCTTGCGGGCCTGCACCTTGCCGGTGTTGAACGGGGGGTCGACGTAGACGAGGCGCGCGAACCGCCGCGGCAGCGTGGGCAGGACGGCGGCGTTGTCACCGAGCACGATGCGCTTCACGGCGCCGAGTATGGGCCTCTGACCCCGGCGATGGCGAGAGCTTGGATCGGCGCGGCGCGCGGAACTCGCTCGAGAGCGGGCTGTCGGAGAGGCCGTGTCGCCCTATCGCGCTCCGGGCTGGGTCTGCGGGTGCGCGCGGGCGGCCGAGCCGCTCGGTGCGTGTGCAGAGTGCGGCGATCTCGTGTGCGTGGACTGCGTGCGCCTCGGGAAGGGGATCTACCGCTGCGGGGCGTGCGTGCATCGTCGACCACGGTGGCTGCCGCGGCTGCTGGTCGCGATCCACGTGTTCGATGCGCTGGTGTACGGGATCGGGCTGCCGGTCCTCGCGCTGCGTCCGTACGGGGAGCCGCGGCTCGTGGCGACTACGGAGCCGCCGCGGCTCAGCGTCCTCCCGTTGCAGGTGGTGCTGCCACACGCGCGGGGGCCCTGCTCGACCGATGCCGGCATCGCCAGGCGGCGATGCTGGAGCGAAGGGGTGTTACCGTAGCGTTCATGAGACCTCCTCGGCCTCGCGTTCCTGGTCGGCGCCTGTGGCAGCAGCGAGGACCCGGGCACCGCGCTCAGCGACAGCTCTTCGGCGGACGCGAGCGACGCGGTGGTCGACACCACGCCGGACGTCGGCTGCAGCGCGGCCACCTGCGTCGGCGACGGCAAGAGCTGCCGCAAGGGCGTGTGCGTGCAGGACTGTCGGCCGAAGGACAGCAACCCCTGTCCCACTGGGGCGGCGTGCGACTACGGCGATGGCAAGTGCAAGGACAAGGCGGCGGCGTGTTTCACGACCGGCGTCTTCGATCCCTGTCCGAACCCCTCGGTGCCAGGTCGAGCCTGTGGTCCCGGCACGATGTGCGACGGGAAGGGCTCGTGCGTCGCCGCGCTCGGCGGGTGCATCGACCAGGAGTGCGACGACACGGGGCGGTGCTGGGGCAAGGACTGCCCGTGCGATCGGCCCGCGCCGTTCTGCACGCCGGCGCCGCTCACGGAGCTCAACCGGGCGGATTTCGTGGGCTCGCTGGTGAACGGCGCCGACGGCGAGGGTGCATTCGATCTCGACTTCGACGACATCTGCACCGCCTACACGGCGACGATGATCTCGGGCCCCGACTACCTGCGGCAGCTCACGCCGGCGGGGGTGCTGACGGAGTGGAAGAGCACGACCAACCTCAACATGGGGCAGGTCGCGGTCCTCAAGATCCCCGGAGGCGAGTTCAAGGACCTCGGCGACGTTGCGGCCAGCTACATCTGCTGCGCGGCGTGCGGGTGCGTGGAGACGGGGACCGACGGGCGGCTCGGGATCATCCACCTCGACCGAACGAGCGCGACGCGGCCGCTGCCGAACGTGTTGCCCGCGAAGTCGACGAGCGGCGCGGGGCCGTTCAAGAACAGCTCGATCGACACCGGTCCGTACGGGCTCGTGTGGGACCCCAACAAAACGCTGTACGCCGGCAACGTGGACGTGAACGGCGACTTCCAACGGCTGGATCTGGTGACGTCGAAGACGACGACGGTGACGAAGCTCGCGTCGCGCATCACGGCAGCGGCGGTGTTCGACCTGCGTCGGTTGCTGGTCGCGACGGAGGACAGCAAGGTCGTGCTGCTGGAGCTCGCGACGGGGACGACGACGCCGTGGGCCACGCTGGCCGGGCCGGTGACGAGCATGCGGCGCGATCGGTTCACGGGCCGCGTGTACGCCGAGATCAACAGTACTGTGCCGGACATCGTGGAGATCAGCGCGGACGGCGCCACGGTGACGAGCTTCGCGAAGCCGCCGCGGATCGGGCGGATCACGATCGCGCCGGACGGGCACGTCTACCACCTGTCGGTGTTCCCGAACGTCGGGTGGAAGGCGAAGACGGCGGTGGTGCGGTTCCCGCTGCCCACGAAGCGGTGACGCCGGGGCGAGGGGGTCTGTGGATTCCGCACGAAGGTCAAAGGATCTTTGACCTTCGTGCGAACGCGTCTGGAACACGACGCAAGATCCGAAGCGATCGCGCTTGCGCTGGGTTGCGAGGGGGTGTCGGAGTGGTCGCGCTGGACTAGCGTCGGAGGATGGCGCGCGCGGGTGGGGATCGGTTCGTGTGGTTCCTCGTGGGGACGGTCGGCGTCGCCGGCGCCGGGTGGGCCGCGTGCTCGCTGCGGGCGTCGAGGCCGAGCGCGCCGACGGCCGCGAGCGCCAGCGGGAGCACCAGCGCCGTCGCCGAGCGACCGCTCGGGGCCATGCCGATGTTGAAGGGGGCGCACTGGTCGGCGCGGATCGTCGTCCAGCGTCTGCGCGGCACTTCGCAGCTCACCGACCCGCTGTTGATG
>JADJMO010000009.1 GCA_016709545.1 Myxococcales bacterium | reverse complement strand
AGTTCGTGGTCGGCGAGTCCACCTGTTCCGGCGACAGCGGCAGCCCGGCCTCGAGGAGGCGAGCGGTCGCATCGTCGGCGTGCTCGCGCGGGCCCACCTGCGACGGCAGCGCGGCAAACCGCAACGTTCATATAACGCGCGTCGGGCCGTGGATCGACTGGCTCAAGTCCCTCGGCGTACCCGCGCCAGTCCACGTCCAGCGATCCGCCGCCGAAGGGTTATTTCGGCACCACCCCACCGATGTCGGCGAGGCTCGCAGCGAGGGCAGCACGTGCAGCGGTGGGGTGCGCGTCACCGCCGCTGTTTCAAGAGCTACTGCTCGCGTCGGTGCGGGGACGGCGCTGGCAGCCGCCCGAACGGCTACCGGTGCACGCCGCGATGGGCCGCCGGCGGCAGACGCGTGCGCGCGAACCATAAGCCCACCTGAGGGTCGCGCGGCAGGCCGAGGAGCAGCGCGCCTCCGCCACGAGGTACAGGCCCCCGGCGACGATCACCGGCTGGGCCCACGGCCTGCGGGCCAGCGCCTCGGCGAGGTCAAGCCCGCCGCGACGCCCCCCCCGGATCGAGCGCGAGGAGCGCAACGGGGGCGTGGCGCTACGCGTCGAGCCCGTGAGGGTCGGCGTCACGTAGACCCGCGCGCGGCAGCGCGCGCGAGGGGAGTGGACCATCGCGGTGGAAGTCTTCGGTCGCCCATCGCACCGAACACGAGCGCCCGGGCGGGCCCTGGGTGCTCGTCGAGGTGTTCCACGAGCACGCGCATGCTGTCGGGGTTGTGGGCTCCGTCAGAGGAGCACGCGCCCTCGGGCGTGTCGAGCGGCCTCGAGGCGGTTCGGGCCACCGCGCGTTCGCGAGGCCGAGCGCGATGGCCCTCGTCGTCGAGCAGCCCTGACGTCCACGCCACGTGGCAGGCCACCGCGGCATTCTCCCGCTGGTGACGACTGTGGAGCCTGAGCTCGCGCGCACGGAGTGCGTCCGGCGTGCGCGAACAGGACCGCGTCTCCGTCGAGCACGCCGGGCCGCGCGTGCACGATCGTGGCGCCAGCGCGCGCCCGGCGGTCGCGACCACCGGGCGCGGGCCTCGTCGTCGAGGGGCCGAGCACCATCGGCACGCCAGGGCTTGGCGATGGCGGCCTTCTCCGCGGCGATGAGCGCCACCGTGTCGCCGGAGCCACTCCCGGTGATCGAGGCCGACCGAGGTGGACCGCCGGCGCGGGCGGGCGCCAGACCGCTGTTCGTCGCGTCGAGCCGCCCGCCGAGGCCGACCTCGAGCAATCGCGAGCTCCACCCCGCCTCCGCGAAGATCGGGAACGCGGCGAGGGTCGCCACCGGGAAGAACGTGAGCTCCGGGAACTGATCCAGCACCACGGTCAGTGCTCGGCGAGCACTGTCGTCGATCGGGGTGCCGTCGATCCGATGCGCTCGGCGAACCGGCAGCAGGTGGGGCTTTGTGTAGAGGCCTGTGCGGGAGCCCCGCGGCCTGGCCCATGGCGGCGAGTATCGCTGGAGGTGCTGCCTTGCCGTTGGTGCCGGCCACGTGGAGCACCGGAATCGATCGACGGGCGCGCCCATCGCGGTGTAGGCCGCGGCGGCGCCGTCGAGCTTCCGCGACGCGCCCCCCGCTTGAGAGCGCGCAGCCGACCGCGCGCGCGCGAGCACGGGTGCCTAGGCGGCGAAGTGAGTGAGCAATCAGCCGAGCTCGGCGCGCATCCCCGGGGCGGCGCGACGATGGTCGACCATGCCGTGCTCGACGAGGAAATCGGGGCGCTGGAAGCCGGGGGGCAACGTCTGGCGGATGGTGGTCTCGATCACGCGGGGGCCCGCGAAGCCGATCAGCGCGCCGGGCTCGGCGATGTTGACGTCGCCGAGGAAAGCGAAGCTCGCCGCGACGCCGCCCGTCGTGGGTGGAGCACACCGAGAGGAAGGGGAGCCTGCGTCTTGCGGAAGCGCTCGAGCGCCGCGACGCTCTTGGCCATCTGCATGAGCGAGAGGATGCCCTCCTGCATGCGCGCGCCGCCCGAGGCCTGGAGCAGCACGACGGGCAGCCGATCCTTCGCGGCGCGCTCGAACATGCGCGTGATCTTCTCGCCGACGACGGAGCCCATGCTGCCGCCCATGAACGCGAAGACGAACGCGCCGTAGGCGACCGCGAGGCCCTCCATGTGCGCGCGGCCCGTCTCGATCGCCTCGTGCGAGCGGGTCTTCTTCTGCGCGATGGCGACGCGCTCCCGGTAGGCCCGTCCGTCCGAGAACTGGAGCGGATCGGCGGGAGAGGTGCGCGTCCCAGTCGTCGAGCACGCCGTCGTCGAGCAGCAGCCGGCGCCAGCCGTCGGCGTCGAGCTGGTGGTGGTGGCCGCACTGGGGGCAGACCTCGAAGCTCGGCCGGAGCTGCCGGCAGAGCGTCGCGCCGCAGCCGTCGCAGCGCCGGAATACGCCCGCGCCGGAGCGTCTTCTCGCTGGCGTCGGGCGTCGGGGGTTTTTCCGGCCAGGCCATGCTCAGGCGACCTTGATCTCGGCCAGGTCGGGCGGGACCTTGAGCGTCGGCTGCGTGCGCTCCTGCACCTCGCGCGCGGAGACCCCGGGCGCCAGCTCGCGCAGGACGAGGCCTTCGTCGGTCACGTCGATGACGCAGAGATCGGTGATGATCCTGTGGACGACGCCGCGGCCCGTGATCGGGAGCGCGCACTCGTCGAGGATCTTCGGCGCGCCGTTCTTCGCCGCGTGATCCATGATCACGACGACGCGCTTCGCGCGGGCGACGAGATCCATCGCGCCGCCCATGCCCTTGACCATCTTGCCGGGGATCATCCAGTTGGCGAGATCGCCCTTCTCGGAGACCTCCATCGCGCCGAGGATCGCGAGGTCGATGTGCCGCCGCGGATCTGCCGAAGCTGTCGGCGCTGGAGAACACCGCGGAGCCGGGGAGCATCGTCACCGTCTCCTTGCCGGCGTTGATCAGGTCCGCGTCCTCCGTGCCGGCGACCGGATAGGGGCCGATGCCGAGCAGGCCGTTCTCGCTCTGGAGCACGACCTCGACCCCCTCGGGGATGTAGTTCGCGACGAGCGTCGGCATGCCGATGCCGAGGTTCACGTAGTAGCCGTCGCGCAGCTCCTGGGCGGCGCGGCGGGCGATCTGTTCGCGGGTGAGGGCGGTCGTCCTCCTCAGCGCTCGCGGGCGGGTCGTGCGGCTGCGCTCGATGCGCTTCTCGTACTTCGCGCCCTGGAAGATGCGGTGGACGAACACGCCGGGCGTGTGCACGTGATCCGGATCGAGCGCGCCGACCTCGACGATCTCCTCGACCTCGGCGATGGTGATCTTGCCGGCCGTCGCCATCATCGGGTTGAAGTTCATCGCGGTGTGGCGGTAGACGAGGTTGCCGTAGCGGTCGCCCTTCCAGGCCTTCACGAGCGCGAAGTCGCCGGTGATCGCGGGCTCGAGGACGTAGTCCCTGCCGTCGAAGGTGCGGATCTCCTTCTTCTCGGCAGCCTCTTCACCGAGCCGTCGGCGTTGTAGAGCAGCGGCAGGCCGCCGTCGCTGATGGCCGTGTGCGCGCCGGTCGGCGTGTAGAAGGCGGGGATGCCGGCGCCGCCCGCGCGGAGGCGCTCGGCGAGCGTGCCCTGCGGCGTGAGCTCGACCTCCAGCTCGCCGGAGAGGTACTGCCGCTCGAACTCCTTGTTCTCGCCGACGTAGGACGACACCATCTTCTTGATCTGCTTGTTTCGAAGCAGGATCCCGAGGCCGAAGTCGTCCACGCCGCAGTTGTTCGAGACGACTGTCAGGTCCTTGGTCCCGAGCTCGCGCAGCGCCGCGATGCAGTTCTCGGGGATGCCGCAGAGGCCGAAGCCGCCGACGAGGATCGTGGCGCCGTGGGGGACGTCGGCGAGGCGGCCTTGGCGTCAGGGAAGACCTTGTCCATCGAGGCGCGGGCTTACTCCCCGGCAGACGGGGGAAGTCGGTTCGCAACCGCCGCTGCGCCGCTAGCCTGTTCCCCACGAAGATGGAGAAGAAGCTCGGCGGTCGGCGTGGTCGGGGGCGACGGGCATGGTCGGTCGGCGGTTTCCTCGCGCTGGCTCGGGAACCACCCCTGGTACGAGGTCACCTTGGTGGCCGAGCGCGATCCTGCGGGCCGCAGCACCGCAGGCCGTCGGCAGCTCGGAGCCTCTGCCCCTCGATCCTGGCCGCGGCCGCGGAGCGTACGGGTTCGACGCGGCGCAGGTCAGACCATCGCCGACCAGGTCGACTTCGTGTTCTGCGCGGTCGACATGGACAAGGAGGCCACGAAGCTCGAAGAGGCCTACGCCGCGGCGAGACCCCGCTCGTCTCCAACAACTCGGCGCACCGCTTCACGCCCGACGTCCCGATGATGCTGCCCGAGGTGAACCCCGAGCACGCGAGATCATCGAGGCCAGCGGCGGCGCCTCGGCACCCAGCGCGGCTTCGTCGCGGTGAAGCCGAACTGCTCGCTCCAGAGCTACGTGCCCGCGCTGCACCCTGCGCGGGTTCGGCCTCGAGAAGGTCGCGGTCAGCACGTACCAGGCGATCTCCGGCGCCGGCAAGACGTTCGAGACCTGGCCGAGATGGTCGACAACGTCATCCCGTTCATCAAGGGCGGGAAGAGAAGAGCGAGAAGGAGCCGCTCAGGCTGTGGGGCTCGATCTCCGACGGCCGCATCGTCCACGCGAGCGCGCCGCTCATCTCGGCCCAGTCGTGCGCGTGCCCGCCTCCGGACGGCCACCTCGCCACGGTGTTCGCCTCGTTCACCAGGGAAGCCCGCGCGCGAGGAGATCCTCGAGCGGTGGCGTAGCTTCGTCGGTCGGCCGCAGGAGCTCGGGCTGCCGAGCGCGCCGAAGCCCTTCCTCGTACTTCGAGGACGACGCGCGCCCGCAGACGCGGCTCGATCGCGACCTCGCGGGCGGCATGGGCGTCGCGAGTCGGGCGGCTGCGTACGGACGCGATCTTCGACGTGCGGTTCGTGTGCTGCACAACACGGTGCGCGCGCCGCCGGCGGCGCGGGTGCTGTCGGCGGAGCTGCTCACGGCCGACGGGTGGATCACGGCGAAGTAGTGGGCTTCGAGACGTTCGTCCGGTTCGAGCAGAACCCGCTCGACCCTCGGCCGTATGCGCCGGGAGGTTCCTGCGCGGGCTCGAGCCTTTGCTGGTCTGCACGGGCGAGGGGGCTGGTGTTCGAGTACCGGGTCGAGGCGACGGACCCGTGGCCGGCGGTGGTGATCAGCATCGAGGCCGACGGGTTCCTCGTCCTGCGAGAACGACCGCCGCTCGGCGCCGCGGTTGCTCGGGCCCTGGTGCAGTTCGCGGTGGGGCACGCGGGGGACGAGCGGGTGATCGTGGAGTCGGCGTGAGCCGGGGCGTTCGCGATCTGCTCGTCCTCGCGATGTCCGCTTGCTCGACCGCGGCGGGTGGGGAGGACGCGGCGGTCGTGCCGGAGGTTGCGACGGACGTCGCTGTCGAGGTGGCGACCGACGCGAGCTCGGACGGGACGAAGCCGCCGCGAAGCACCTGCGGGTGGCGCTACGCGGGGCTGACGTTCGAGTACGTCGTCGCGTGCGCGGCCGGTGACGGTGCCGGCTCGAAGTGGGCGTGGTCGACCGGACACCAAGTACCGGGGCGTCTCTGCGAGAAAGTCCACGCTCCCCGCCAACTGCGGCGACCTCGCTGCGCCGCGCCGGACTGGAAGTGCGAGGACAAGACCGCGGCGCCTGCGGTGACGACCCCTTCCGCCGTAGCTCACGAGTTCTCGTCCGCCCGCACGGAGAGCGCCGGACCCGCACCCGGGACAACCCGCGGTACCAAGTGCGGGACGTCTTCAGACTCGCCGCAGCCACGGCGGAGGGTTCTCGGGGTCCACCTCGATAGGGCATCGAACGTCGTCGAGTGGGCCTCCGAGATCTCCACGTGCGGTGCGAAGCCGGATATCCACCCACTGCACCGGCTGCTGGCGACGCGTCTGCGGATGGCACCGACATCGAGGAACTCGGGAGGCAGGCAGGTTCATGAGCACCAAACCCACCCCGCGGCGCTCAATGGAAGGGATAGCTTGTCCCGACGCGATGCTCGCGTTGTACGTGATGTCTTCGTTGTCGCGCGGGGACAGTATGCCCGCGAGCACTCCCTCAGCAGCACGGCGCACCGCTCGGCAAAACGCCCATTGCTGCGCGGCCGTCAACGGCTGGAGCGGTTGGCGATGGTCGTCGTGCGGCGTCAGCGTTCCATCGCGTCCGATGTGCGCGCATCGGTGAACCAGTGCGTGCCGAGCTTGTTGGGTCGCTGAGTATGCGGCCCACAAGGCGTCGCGGGCAGGTGCCGAGAGCTGCGGAATGGTGCCTTCGCGGTTGTTTGCAGCCTCGACCTTGACGCGGATTGGCCAACGCACCGGAACTGGAGCCGGTCGCACGTTGGCGAGCCCAAGCTCGATCATCAGATCCAAGACCTTCCACGAAGCGCCCCAGAGCAGCGGCAGCATCTGTGCGATGGCCTCTTGGCGCCCGTCCTCGTGGGAGCTGATGCTCCGCATGGAGAAGGCGGTAGCTGGTCCCGCAGGATCGTCGGTCTGCAGTTCGAGCAGCGGGTGGTCGGACATCGTCGGAACCAGCGGCACCGCCAACGAAGTGTGGCGAGCTCCGGAGCCAGTGTCGTTCATGAACTCGGCAAGGTCGTGACTGCCATTTCGCGATGATACGTTGCAGTAGATCGGGGGTGTGGGCGATATGAAGCTAGAACGCCGAAGTCCGCTGAGGACGATTGGACGTCCGGTGCGCCAGGCCTGGGTGAGGATTGGGCTCCTACGATGCGTATTTCTGCAAAGAGACTGTTCGCTTGGGTGAGCGCCTCGCCAGCGCCTCTCATTGCATTCTGTGCGAGCGCATGCAACAAACGAACTGACCGCTGGCAAATAGTAGACGAGCCACACCCCGGATCCGCCCAGCTCATTCACAGACGCGCGCTTCAAGGGCCGCCAATGCGGCTGACTACAGCAGTGCAACGAAGTATATAAACGTTGCGCGCGTGAGTTCAGAAGCTGCATTCGCAATAGTTTGGAGTTTGCGAATTCGGACATACTCTTTAGTCTGCACGTGGTACGTGGCCGAGTCCTGCTTCAGAGAATGTGTGGGTATGATGCAGCGATCGATCAAGCTTGTCTCAAGCGACTCCTCGAACAGCGAGCAGAGGCGCGTTGGTGGCACGGCTATCTCGTCTTGGTGCCACGAACAATTGACGGCACCCCAAGCATTGAGGCAATACTCGATGTTGATGATGCGAACCTTCAGAACTGTAGGCGCATCGCAGTGCCGTAGTACTGCTGCAGCAGCTCCCGAGTCATTGGGCCAGTTCCCCAAGGCCCAGGCACCGTTGGTTCTTCAGGCGTGCTCGCCCTCCAACAATTCGACACCAGACGGTCTCTGCCGGCGTGGTAGGGCCACTACCGCACGCTCGGAGCCAGCTCGATGGGCTTCGCTCGGCATCCTCCGTCGAGCCGGCGAACTTCAGGCGTCACGCAACTGGACGTGCTCTCGCCCTCGGCGGCAACGTCAACGTCCTCCTGAGGCCGAAGGCCCCCTCAGTGAAGGGCGCGACTTCTTCCGCGCGCGACCTGCAGAAGTACGGGCTCGCGCCACGGTCGTGCGGCTGTTGACCGAGGGCGCCGGCAGCTTCGCGGCTACGACGTCGCGAAGCCGGAGCTCGTCGACGGGGATCACGGGTGACGCGCAAGACCACCCCGATGGTATCCTCCTCGCCGAGCACGTGCTGCGGCTGGGTGCGCCCGTTGAAGCGGGACGCGCGGGACGTCGACCATGCCCGAGACGCCGACCCGGCGCGAGCCCGAGGGCGCGCTGAGGTCCTCGAGGAAACACCTCCATCGACGAAGAAGCTTCGCGCGTCCTCCTCGCGTGACGGCCATCGCGCTCGACGCGACCGCGTCGGCCGGCGACGTGTCGTCCTCGATTCACCTCGTTCTGACATCCGGACGAGCGCCGTCCCCGCTCGCCTTGTTGCCGTCGTCGCAGTCCTCCATCGTTCGTGCCGTGTCGCACCAACTCGACCCCCGGAGCCCCCTGAATCGCACGGTGAAGGAGCCTGTGCAATGCGCTCCTGTTCGGCTTCACTCGACCCATGCGGCTCCTCGTGCGGCGCGTGGCGTCGGCGTTCCTCCCCCTCGCGTTCTTCGCGTTCGCGGCATACAGCAACCACGCGCGCGACGCGGCGCCGATCCTCTTGGTGGCGCTCGCGATCGTCGTCGTGCCCTACGGCTTCGATGAAGTCAGGGCCCGCCGGGTGAGGGCGGCGCTTGTTGACGCGGTCTCTTTCGAAGCGGCGAAGACGCGCGAGAACGGGCTCTCCTTCGTCGCCCAGGGCTTCGCCGTCGAAGTCACGCTGGTCCCGAGCGACGAGGACGACCCCAAGCAGACGCTCGTGCGCGTGGAGGGCGCGGCGCCACTCCTCCGCATGCGCCTGACGCTCGAGAACGCCGCGACATCGCAGGACGTGGACGCGGGCCGCGCGCTCGACGTACAGATCGGCGACTCGAGCTCGACGCCACCTACGCGATCGAAGGGGCCCCCGCGACGCTCGTCGCGGACACGATGCTCGACGCGGCGGTCTCGCCCAAGCTGCGCCAGCTCCGGCCGAGGGTCGAGGTGGAGGAGGGACGGGTGGAGCTCAGCGTCGATGGGTGGGACACGATCCGGACGCTCGTGGAGCTCGGGCTGGCCATCGCTCACGCTTCGCGTCGGCTCGCCGCGGATCTCAGCGATCTCCCGGCGGAGCTCGCCGAGGAGTTCGGCCGTCTGCGGCGGGTCGAGGCGAGCGGACGGATCCACGGTGCGGTCAGGGCGTTGTGGGGAGGGCAGATCATCCTGCTCGTGTGGACGGGGCTCGTGACGGCCGTCGCCGCGGGCTGGATCGACGCGCGGTGAGCTTTCCGGGGATCGACTTGGTCGCGCGGCTCGGCCTTCCGCCGATGTTCACGGTGGAGGTCTTGTTCGCGGGGCTGCTCGTCGCCTACTTCCCTCGTGCCGCCATCACCACCTCGTATGCGAAGGCCGTGGCACACGCGCCCGACCTGGCCCGGCCCCGGGCGGTGTGGTCCACGATCGTCCTCGACGTCGTCGCGATCGCGTTGATGCTGGTGACCTACCGCGCTGGGCGTTGACGCTTGCGTGGACGCGCTGGTGCGCGAGCGCGATACCTGCATCGTCGTGATGGCCGAGCTCGGTAGCCCCGCTGATCACGGCCGAAGCCGTGGAGTTCGAGCGGCAGGCGATCGCCCGCGAGGCCGCGATCCTCGCGGTGGTGAACTCCAAGACGTGAGCGCCATGCTCGCCGGGGTATCTACTCGCCGGTCGGTACCCTGCCCGAGGATTGCGGCGTGATCGAGTCTGCCATCGCGCATGAGCGCGCGAGGAGGCACGATGAACCTACGTCGGTGCCGGTGGCTTCCTGGGATCGCTCGAGGACGACGACCGAGCGAAGCTGACGGCGCGTCCGTTCTGAGCGCGACCCGTGGTCCACGCGATTCACGGAATTGGGCTCGTCTCGCCGTTCGGCCTGATGCCGCGCGAGCACGCCTTCTACGCCGCTCGACCCCGAGGCGAAGGTCGGTCTGTTGTGGTGCCAGAGAGACACCTCGCGCGCGGAGGGGCCCCTTCGATCCGACGTGCGCCGCACGATTCAGTTCAGTGTGACCCAGCGGGCGTGGCGGGCGTCTGACACGCCTTCGCGACCTTCTCGTCATTGCCGCGGCCGCGGTGCACTTAGCGTAGGCGTCGTGGTCGCCCTTCGGATCGCCCTGTCACTTGTCGCCGACCCCGGTGGGTGTCGCGGTGAGCCGCGCGGCCGCGCTGCTCGAGGAGGCGACGTCGACGACGCCGCGCACGCTGCGCTGGACGTGCTCGATCGGGACGAGGTCGCGAGCTACCAACCGTACTGGGTGACCCGCGCCCGCCTGGCGGAGCGGATTCTCGATCCCGAGGACGCGCCGTTGCCTCGAGCGCGCGCTCGGTCTCACCGAGGATCCTGCCGTCCGCGCGTTCCTCGCGTGCCGTGCTCCGCCCGGTCGGGGGTCGTAAGGGAGGAGTCATCGTCGACGATGATTTCTTCGGTGCTTGTTTTCACGGGGTCTTCGCGATCGGAGCCCTGGACGCTCGACCCTCACGTCGGGCTCGCCGGAGGCGCCGACCGGCCCTATCGTCCAGCGATGATCACCTTCTACGACAACGCGTTCAGTCCGTTCGCGCGCAAGGTGTGGCTCGCGCTGGAGCTCGAGGGCCTGCCGTACACCGCCATCGACGGCCTCCTGCTCGCCAACCGTGAAGCCCCCCTGCGGCAGTCAACGGGCGCGTCGAGGTCCCGCGATCGTCCACGACGGCCTCGTGGTCGTGGGCTCCGCCGACATCGTCGCCTACCTCGAGCGCATCTCGCCGGCGCCCGCCCTCCATCCCGCCGACACGGCGGCCTGGGTCCACGCGCGCGCGTGGGAGCGCTGCGCGGACACGGCGATCGACCCGATCCTCATCAACCTCTCGTACTGGACCTGGGCCGAGCGCGACGATCGCATGCCCGAGGGGATGCTCGCGGCTGCGCAGCGCGACCTCGACGCGGTCTACGCGGCGATCGAGCGCGACCTCGAGGGCCGCGCGTTCGTCTCCGGCGACGCGATCTCGATCGCCGACGTCGCGCTGTTCCCCCACCTGACGGCCACGAAGGCCTTCGGAGTCGGCTACGATGTCGCCCGCTTCCCGCGCGTCCACGCGTGGCTCAAGCGCCTGCGCGCGCACCCCGTGTTCGCGCGCGATCTCGAGCGGGTGAAGGGGTTCCTCGCCGAGTTCGTCTCCGGCGACGCCCACGAGCGCAAGAAGATCTTCTGGCGTGGCGACCGCATCGAGTGGGTACTCGCCAACGGGTTCCATCGCTGGTTCGAGCACGAGATCGCGAGCGACCGCGTCCTCTGGCCCGGGTTCGGCGTGCCGGGCCCACGCGCCTGACGTTCACGCCGGCCCCCCCGCCCCCCCCCGCCCCCCCCCCCCCCGCGCGCGCCCCCCCCCCCCCCCCCGCGCGAGGTCCGGTGGGGGCAGCGGGCCCTTGATCGCCTGGAGGCGCTTGGCCTCGCAGATCGAACGACTCGGATCCACGCAGCTCGTCCCCGCGCAGGTCACGACGCCGCAGGGCACGTTCCAGTAGGCCTGAGACGAGGCCACGCACGAGACGCTCGCCCCGTCGGGTCCGCGCAAGCAGACGGAGCCCGCGGGGCAGGGCGTGCTCGTCCCTTCGAACGAGCGGCACGAGCCCGAGGGCGCGACGGACGGCGCGCTCGGCGCCACGGCCAGGGCCGAAGAGGCGGGGGCCAGCGGCGACGGCGGCGTGCTCGCGCTGGCGCTGGCAGGAGCGCTCGCGACGGCGTTCCCAGAGGGCGGGGGTTCGTCTCGGCGACAGCCGAGGGCGAGGGCCGCGACGAACAGGCGAAAGCGAGGGGGCTGCATGTCCGTGCGTGGCCGTGAGGGGCCCTTTCGTGACGAGCCGGCCGTCGGGCGTCACTTCACCGCTTGCGCGACGCAGTGCTTGGTCGCGTCGCACGCCGGCCGGAACGTGCTCGGATACACCGGGGCGCACTCGGTGCAGCCGGTGTCCGGCGGGCAGACCTTGCCCGCGTAGGCGGCGAGGTTCTTCTTGGCGATGGCGATGGGGTGCGCCACGTCGCCACCGCACTCGCAGCACTCCGCCGTGCGCAGCACGCAGTCCGCGTCCGTCGCGCACTCGGAGACCGGGTCGGTGCGGACGTCCACCGCGGTGCACTTGCCCGCCGTGCAGAACGCCATCAGCGAGCGCTCGTCCCAGACCACGCAGTCGGGGCAGGGGATCGGCGTGGCGCACGCCTTCTTCGCCCACGCCTCGGCCTTGGCCTTGTTGACCGCGGTGTAGTCGGTGAGCTTCGGGATGCCGCACGGCCCGCAGCAGGTGTTGAAGCCGAGGACGCAGTCGCCGGCCGCGACGCAAGAGAAGTAGTCCACGCCGGTGTCGGTCCCGGTGTCGACCGCGACGTCGGAGCCCGCGTCCGTGGTCCCGTCGGTGGAGCCGTCGGTCGGCTCGGCCGTGGTCTGTCCACCACACGCGACCAGGAACAGGAAGGCCGAGAGGAGTGCGCTGCGCATGCCGGACATCGTACACTCCGCGCCATGCCCACGCTCGTCGAACACCCCACCCGCATCGAGGCCGCCGGCAACAAACCAAAGATCATCGACGAGCACGTGGGCCGGGTGAACACCGGCGCCGAGGCGCTCTCGATCGCCCACATGCGATCGCCTGGAGGGTGGGTCGAGCCGGGCCAGCGCCCCGAGTTCGACGAGTACACGCTGGTGATCCGCGGCACCCTGCGGGTGGAGTACGAGGGCGGCGCGCTCGACGTGCGCGCGGGGCAGACCGTGATCACGCGCGGCGGCGAGTGGGTGCGCTACTCGACGCCGGGAGACGAGGGGCGCCGAGTACGTCGCCGTGTGCCTGCCCGCGTTCTCGCCCGACACCGTGCACCGGGATCCGTGATGATCGTCGACGCCTGGATGCAGCACCCGACGGGCGCGTTCCTGCGGCAGCCCATGTTCGCCTCGCTCAGCCGCTGGCGCGGGATCGAGCCGAGCATGTTGCCGGAGACCATCCCGGACGAGTTCACGCTGAGCGCGCTCGACGCCGCGAAGGTCGACAAGGGGTTGGTCTCGGCGTGGTGGGGCCCGCGCGGTCCGATGCTCGAGAACGACCAGGTCGCCGCCCTCGTGGCCGCGCACCCGGACCGGCTCTTCGGCGCCGCGTCGGTCGACCTGCACCGGCCGATGGACGCGGTGCGCGAGCTGCGGCGCTGCGTGAAGACGCTCGGGTTCAAGGCGCTGCGCATGCTGCCGTGGCTCTGGAACCTCCCGCCGAACGACCGTCGCTACTACCCGCTCTACGCCGAGTGCTGCGAGCTCGGGGTGCCGTTCTGCCTGCAGGTCGGGCACACCGGGCCGATGATGCCGTCGGAGCCGGGGCGGCCGATCCCCTACCTCGACGAGGTCGCGCTCGACTTCCCCGAGCTCGTGATCGTCGGCGGGCACATCGGCTACCCGTGGACGGTGGAGATGATCGCGCTCGCCACCAAGTACCCGAACGTCCACATCGACACCTCGGCGTACAAGCCCAAGCGCTACCCGCGCGAGCTGGTCGAGTACCTGCGCGGCCACGGCCGCAAGAAGGTCCTCTTCGGGAGCAATTTCCCCATGATCGACCCCGCCGCGTGCCTCGCCGAGGTGCCGACCCTGGAGCTCGACGCGGAGGCGCAGGCGCTGTTCCTCGGCGGGAACGCGCAGCGCGTGTTCGGGCTCTGAGTCTCACGCCCGGTCGAAACCGGGGGCCAGCATCGCGGCCAGCCGCGCCGGTTCGGCGATGGCGTCGGGATGGAAGCGTGCGTCGACGCGCTGGACCTGGGCCACGTCGCCGAACAGCTCCGCGAGCCTCCGCTCGGCGGCCCAGGCGAAAGAGTCGCAGGTCGCACGCGAGGAGTCGTCGCGAGGCTTCGGAGAGCAGGCTGGCCGCCTCCTCGAACCGCCCGCGTCGGGCGGCGACCCCGGCGCGGATCAGGCCGGCGAGCCCTCGCGCGTGGGCGGATCGCGTGCGCTCGAGCGTGCGGGCGTCTCGCTCCGCGTCGGCGAGGCGCCTCGTCGCCTGGCCGCCATGGGCCGCCGCGACGAGAGCCCGAGCGCGCAGGTGCAAGGCCTCGACCTCCACCACGTGGATGCGCGTGAGGAACGAGCGCGAGAGCGCGCTCCAGCGCGCCGCGACGCGCGCGAGGGCGGCCTCCCCATTCCCCTGATAGAGGTCGATCTGCACCCGAGAGAGGAGGCTCCAGTGGTGCTGGAGGTGGAACCCGCGGCGCGACCACACGGCCTCGCCCTCCTCGACCGCGCGTCGGGCCTCGTCGACGTCGCCGGCCGCGAGCCAGGCGACGTTGGTGAGCGCCGTCCGGATCGAGGTCGACGCGTAGAGGTCGCCGCGGTCGATCGCCTCGGCGAGCTGCGCGGACACCCGACGCCGCAGTTCGGGGAGCTCGCCGAGGTAGAAGAGCGACAGGAGCGCGTAGAGGCGCGTCGTCTGCCGCTCCCACGAACCGTCGGCGCTCGCGGCGAAGAGTCGCTCGGCGGCATCGCATCGCGAGAGCGACGCGCGGAACCGGCCCGTGAGGTAGCAGGTCAGGCCGGCTGCGCCCTCGAGCATGCCGTGGACGGCGGACTCGTCGACCCCTCGCGCGCTGTGTGCCGCGAGCGCGAGCAGGCGCTCGGCGCGCGCCTGGCTCGAGGGCCCGCCGGTCGCTGCGAACACCGCTTCCGAGGCGAGAGAGCGGCTGAGACGCGCGGGGTCGCCAGCGCGGACGGCCAGCGACAGCGCCCGCGTGTGCAACGCGGCGGCGCGTACCGTGTCGACCGTTCCGAGCGCGGACGCGACGCGCCAGCTGAGATCGACCGCGCGGACGAGCTCGGGCTCGGAGGGCGCGTGGAAGTGGCGCCGCAGCGCGCGTCGGGCGGCGAGCTCCACGCGTCGCACCGCGATGGAGCACACGGCCGCGCGGGGACGAGAGAGCAGGGGGGTGCCCATCTGCTCGAGGACGGAGCCGAGCACGTCGAGTCCCTCGTCGACGCGACCCGAGCGCAGGAGCTGCTCCGCCGCTCGCCGCCCGTGTTCGATGGCCTCGTCGGCGGACGCGTGGCGGGCCGCGGCGGCGAAAGCCTCGGCGGAGGCGACCCCCCTGCCAGCCGCACCGAGCGCCTCTGCGCGCAACGCGTGGAGCTGACCGAGCTTCGTGTCCGGGCCGCGCGCCGACATCGCCACCGCCTCGGCGTAGAGGCGAGCGGCGCGATCGAACGCGAGCGCCGTCATCGCCACGCGCGCGGCCTCTTCTGCGTAGCGCTGTGCGCGCGAGAGATCGCCGGCGCAGCGGAAGTGCTCGAGCAGGAGCTCGCACTCGGGCTCGCCGCGGGCCTCGAGCGCGCGGCCGATGCGCCCGTGCAGCTCGGCGCGCTGGCCTTCGGGAAGCGTGTCGTAGATCGCCTCACGGACCCGATCGTGGGTCACCTCGAGGCGTCCCTGTCGCGCCTCGACCCACCGCTCGGCGCGCAGCCGCGAGAGCGGCCCCTCGCCCCATCCGACGCCCGCCGCGTGGGTCGCCACGCTCCGATCGATGGGGCGACCGGCCACGGCAATCGCCGCGAGCAGACGCCGCTCCGCGGCCGGCAGCGCTGCCGAGCGGGTGGCGATGGCCTCGTCGAGCGACCTCGGGGCGTGGTCCCGTCCGCGGGCCAGCTCCGCGATGAACAGGGGATTGCCCCGGGACTCGCGCGCGATCGAGGCGGCCTCTTCCGAGCTCGCCGCGGACAGCATGCGTCGCGCGAGCGCAGCGGAGTCATCCATCGACAGCGCCGCGAGGTCGATCTGGATGGTGGCGATCCCGTGCCGGGAGAGCGCGTCGCCCTCGCGGTGCACGACGACGAGCAGCACCGAGTGGAGCGAGCCGCGAAGCAGCTCCGCGAGGAGCGCCGCGCTGTCCTCGTCTCCCCACTGCCAGTCGTCCACGGCGAGCACGAGCGGTCGGCGCCGAGCCAGCGCGGCGAGCAGCCCGCGCAGCGCTCCGATCGCTTCGTGGCGCGAAGCCCAGGGGTCGGGGGCCGGGCCAATCGGCATCGCGGTAGGAAACGCTCGCCCCAGCGCCGGGAACATCCGGACGAGCCCCTCGATGCCCACGGGTGTGATTCGCTCGTCGGGCGGGAGGTGCACGAGGTGCAGCACCAGCTCGTCGACCAGCGGATCGATGGCCTTGTGCGGCACCGACTCGCGGTCGTAGCAGCGCCCTTCGAGGACGAGCGCCTCGCGTCGCAGTTCCTCGAGGGCGCGCCGGAGGAGGGTCGACTTGCCGACCCCGGGCGGACCGGTGATCTCGACCACGCGCGTGGCTCCCGCGCCGACTTCGGCCGCGAGGCCTCGGAGCTGGGCGAGCTCGAGCTCCCGCGCGACGAACGGGGTCACCGCCGCGTCTGCACCCACCACGCCGCCGACGACCGCGGCGATCGCCGCGAGATCGGCGCGCGCCGAGGGATCGGGCTCCAGCAGGGCGAGGCACAGGGCGGCGAGGTCGGGAGCCCCTTGCGGGGTGGTCGGTGTGCGCAGAGGCCGGGTCCCGGCGAGCGCTTCGTGCAACAGGACGCCGAGCGCGTAGCAGTCCGCGGCGGCCGTCGGCGGTCCACCCGCGCGGAGTTCGGGCGCCATGTAGGCAGGGGTCCCGGCGATGCGTCGCTCCTCGGTCGAGAGCGACGCGACCAGCCCGAAGTCCAGGATGACCAACCGACCGTCGTGCGCGACGCGCACGTTGGACGGCTTGATGTCCCGGTGGACGTGGCGAGCTGCGTGCAGCGTCGCCAGACCGGCGGCGATCTGGCGGAGGGCCGACCGCAGACGACGCTCGTCTCCCCGGACGTGATCGAGGAAGCCCACCCCGTCGACGAGTTCCATCGCGATGAAGAAGACGACCGACTCGCCACAGGGCGCCGAGCCGAGCTGGTACAGCGCCACGAGGTTCGGGTGCGAGAGGTCGGCCACCGCGCGGAACTCGCGCTTGAAGAGCATCACCGCATCGGGATCGAGCCGGGGCAGGAGCTTGAGGGCGACCCGCGCCGACGGGTCCTCGACCGGTGACGCCGACCACACGTCGCCCATGCCGCCGCTGCCAATCCGCTCGACGAGGCGGTAGCGACCGAGCAGGTCTCCGGCCTGGAACGCGACGGGGGTCGTGAGGCCGGGCGTCGTGCGCGCGAGGGACGAGGCGAGCCGTCGACAGGTGACGCACCGGTCGAGGTGCACCTCGAGCGCGCGGGCCTCCGTGGGCGAGAGGTCGCCCGACGAACGCGACGACGTCGTCTTCGTGGGCGCAGTCGGTCATGGCGAGGTGTGTATGATGAGCGGTTCGCCATGCGAAGCACACCACTCTCGAACGCTCTGCGCGGTGTGGTCGCTGCTCCGGCGCTGGCCGACGTTCCAGACGACGATCTCGAGCCGTTGCTCGCCGCGATCCTCGCCGACGCCCGTCGCGCTTGGCCGACGGTCGCTCTCGACGATGCTCGCTACGTCGAGTATCTGGCCGCGAGGCTGCCCGCCGACGCCCACCGCGGGTCCTTCGCCGAGCTGCACTGCGACGACCTGTACCTCGCGTGCGGCTGTGCGGCCCAGCTGCCGGTGGCGCTCGCCTGCTTCCGCGACGACATCGTCGCCGACCTGGATCACGCCATCGTCCCGGCCGCCGGCGACCGCCTCGAAGAGGTGCGGCAGCTCGTGCTCGAGAAGCTCGTGGTCGCCACCGAGCAGAGCCCGCCCAAGATCACCGCCTATCGGGGCCGGGGAGCCTTGCACGCGTGGGTCCGCGTGTCGGCCGCGCGGATCGCCCTCGATCTGAGCCGCGGTCGACGCGAGGAGCGGGAGCTCGCCGACGCCGCGCTCGACGCGGGTCCGGGCCTCGACCCCGAGAGCGCGCACCTCAAGGCCTCGCTGCGCGACGAGCTCCGGCGTTCGATCGACGTGGCGGCCGGGCGGCTCTCGCTGCGCGAGCGGAACCTCCTGCGCCAGAGCCTGCTCGATGGCCTCTCGATCGACGGGTTCCGCGCGCTGTACGGCGTGCACCGCGCCACGGTGGCGCGCTGGCTGGTCTCCGCGCGCGAGGCGCTCGCCCGGGGCACCAAGGGCGATCTGCGGACACGGCTCGGGCTCGAGGGCCACGACCTCGACAGCGTCTTTCGCCTGGTCGAGAGCCAGTTCGACCTGAGCTGGTCGGTGCTCGATGGAACGGAGGGGGAGGCGCACGAGTGACTCGGAGTGGGGGGAGGCGGGGCCCTCCAAGACGGCGCCCACGGCCCGCGGTCGCAGGAAATCGTCGGCCACCGCTCCGCTCACTTTTTCCTGCGACCGCGGCAGCCGCCCTCCGTCTTGGGAGCAACCCCAGACCGGAGTACCCGAGATGCACAAGTTCACCGCTTCGCTCGTCGCCCTCGTCACCGTCTCCGCCGCCCTCGCTGGCTGCGCCGCCCAGGGCCCCGAAGAGGGCGAAGACGACGCCGTCGCGACCGAGGCCGCGCTCGGCAACAGCCCCGAGGCCTGGCGCTGGTTCTTCTCGTACAAGCACCGGCGCCAGATCGCGGCGCCCATCGAGGCGACCCCGAAGCTCCCCGCCTTCGGCGGTCGGCGGACGGTGCTCCTGGTGCCTGGCACGACCATCGGCCCGGAGTTCTTCAAGCCGATGGAGGCTCGGCTCCGCCGGGACGGCTTCGACCCCGTCGTGTGGGCGCCGGCCGACCTCTTCACCGAGAGCCTGGCCGTCGGCGCCTCGCGCATCGGCGCGAAGGTCGACGAGCTCCGCGCGGCGCGGGGCATCGATCGGCTGCACCTCGTCGCCCAGTGCGATGCAGGGGTCGCCGCCCGCTACTACGCGCAGGTCCTCGGCGGGAGCGCCAAGCTCGACCAGTTCGTGACGTTCGTCTCGGCCCATCACGGGACCTACGCCGCGCCGGTCGCCTCGTGGGTCACGGGGTGGCAAGCGCTCCGCGACATCCAGCCGAGCAGCCCGTTCATGAAGACGCTGAACGGCGCCTCGATGCCCGCGGGCCTCCGGTTCACCTCGATCTACTCGTGCGCGGACACGCTGATGGTGCCCTACAGCACCTCCGCCGTGACGGGCGCCACCAACGTCGAGTTCTGTGGGCACTACGTGGACCACTTCGACCCGTTCTTCGACGCGACCGTCTACCAGCGCATCCTCGTCACGCTGCGGGGGGAAGGCGCCAGCGCACCGACCCACTACTGACGCTCAGCGGAAGTTCTGGACCGACCACCACTTGCCATCGGCGGCCTGGAAGAAGCCGCACGCGACCTTCGTGTACTTGGTGCTCGACATGTTGATGTAGTGGCCGTGCTTCGCAAAGTCGGTGCCCGGCCCCTCGGCCCACATCATCTTCAGGCAGCCGCCGATCATGGTCTCCGGCGGCCCCGGCCAACCAGGGCACTCGTTCTGGGCCATCTCGGTGCACTTGCCGAACGCGCCGTGGGCCTTGCCGGTCTGCGAGTCGGAGGCGGCCTCCTGGTCGGAGCACGTGCTCTGGTCGGTCCACGCTGCATACGCTGGAAGGCCGAGGGTCGCGCGGTAGGCGTTGATCCCGTCGACGCACGCGGTCCGCGCGCCGGCGAGCGCGTCGTTCGACGACCCCGTCGAGTCGCCACCGCTCGAGCAACCACCGACGAGAGCCGCGCAGGCGAAGGCGAGGAAGAAGAGGCGCATTGCCCCAGTGTACCGACCCTCGCCGCGCTCGCGCCGAGCTTTCTGCCGCGTTTCCCTTGCACCACATTATCCTGGGGCTTACACCGGGAAGCTCGCCATGGCCCCCCGATCCGCCCACCAGGAGCGCGTGCAGTCGCTGCACGCCCGCTTGCTCTCCCTCTCCGTGAGCGACATCGCGCCCCCGCACGTGGATCCACAGGTGGCGGCCCTCGCCGCGATGGCGCTGGTCGACTTCGCGAAGAGCGACGAGGGCAAGGCGCGGTTTGCCGAGCTCGCCACGCTCGACGGGTTCGACCACGCGCTGCTCGACGACCTCGACATGCTCGCGCACGCGCTCCTCGGGGTGGTCGAGAGCTTCGACGTGGCGCCGCGCAGCCCGCGCGCGATCGTCGTGCCCCAGGAGCTCGAGACGCAGTGCCGCGCGCGCCGCAGCCACCTCGCCACCCTGCTCACCGAGCGGCTCGCGTTGCTGCCCTCGGTCGAGGTGGCCCTGCGCACGGTGCGCCTGAGCTACGGCCCGATCGACCTCGCGCTCGACCTGCGCACGCTCGCGGCCCACGTCGAGTCGAACGAGGCCGACCTCGCCGCGGTAGAGGGCTTCGACCCGGGCCTCGTCGAATCGACGGGCCGCCTCGCGCGCGTGCTCGAGGACCACCTGTTCTCGGCGGACACGCCGGAGCTCCAACAGGCCCGCCGCGCGCTGCACCGCATGTGGACGCTGTTCGAGCGCTCGTACCGCGAGCTCGCGGAGATCGGGCGCGAGATCTTCCACCACGACGGCGAGGACATCTTCCCCACCCTCGAGGTCATCGCGCACGTCAGCCGCACCGCGCGCCACCAGTCGTCTTCGAGCCGGCCGGCCACGATCATCGTCGAGGAGAGCCTGCCCGGGCCGAAGTCGGCGCCCGTCTCGCGGCGGTCTTCGCGCCGCATGATGGCGGTGCGCCCCGAGGCCGCGCCGCTCTCGCTGGAGGTGCTGCTGCACGGCGCGAGCGACTCGAACCTGTACCTGGGCTTCAGCCAGGACGTCGCCGAGGGGGGCGTCTTCGTCGCCACCTACGAGGAGCGCCCCATCGGCGCCACGGTGGAGCTGTCGCTCGAGATCGACGGCAAGGAACCGGTGAAAGTCGCGGGCCAGGTGCACTGGACCCGGCCGCGAGGCCGGCGACGACATGCCGGTCGGCCTCGGCGTGCGACTGCTCGCGGTGTCGCAGGAGGTCGGCAAGACCCTGCAGTCGTTCGCCGCGCGGCGCACGCCGATCTTCTACGACGATTGAAGCGCTCGCCCCGACCGGGCCACCCGGCACCTACTTGGTGGGCGAGGGGGCAGGGAGATCCACCCGCGTTCCGCCGAGCGCGTAGGCCGCGCGTCCGACCTCCTCGAGCGCGCCGGCGAGTCGCAGCGGCTCGGGCGACTCGATCAGCCTGCGGACGGCGCCCTCGCTCGCGACCGCGACCAGCCCGGCGCGCTCGACCGAGAGCCCGAGCCCGACCCCGGCGCAGGCCGCGCGCGCGGCGGCGACCGCCGGATGCGGGACCTCTCGTGCAGGGAGCCACGCGCTCACGCGGAACGCCACGAACGCCGGGTAGTCCTCGCTCGCCCCTACCGGGTTCACGATCGCGAGCGCGGGGAGGCCCTGCACCGTGAACGTCGCGGTGGTGTAGTGCGCGCCCCGGAACATGTGCTGCATCGGCACGCTGCCGGCCCAGTGGCGATCGAGCCAAGCGTTCGCCGCCCACGCGTCGGCGAGGGGCCGGCCGGCGAAGCGTGCGCACAGCCCGCCGAGCAGGGCGTCGATCCGCGCCTGCCGCGCGCGCCGGAAGAGGTAGACGAGGCCGAGCAGGCCCCCGTTGAGCAGCGCGACCGCCCACAGCAGGAGGATGCCTCTGGCGCTCGTGTCCTTCTCCTGACCAGCCAGGAACGAGATGGTGAAGGCCACGGCACCGAACAGCGTGATGGGGAGGAACGAGCCGACGACGAGGTAGGGGACGATCCGCGCGCCGCTCGACGCCGAGACCGTGAGCATCCCGCGCCGCTCGGCCCGGCCGTGTGCGAGCTCGGCTTCGAGGAGGGCGTGGTCGGCCGCGGCCAGGCCTCGCTCCCTGACCCCGGCGTCCGGCAGCAGCGCGGCGGAGCAGAACCGACAGCGATCGAGGACCTCGCCCACGCGCAGCGCGTGAGGGCTCCCGCACTTCGGGCAGTGCACGGTGGCGCTCTCGAGGGCCGTCCTCGCTGGGTACGGCCCGAGCGGTACCACACGAGGTAGCCGCCGAAGACCGCCGCGAAGATGCCGAAGAAGGCGGCGGGGACGACGTTGGACATCGTCTGGTTGGAAGCGCCGGCGGCCTGCAGCGCGCCGATGAGCCCTCCCATGAGGAGCACGACGGTCCCGACGACCAGCAGGGGCAAGAGAGGGTGGTTCTTCTTCTTCGCGTCCGGGCCGCCGAACGATCGGTTCCAGCTCTCCTCGCGCGCGCGCTGTCCCCGCTCTGCGTCCAGGCGAGCCCGGACCTCCGTGCGGTATCGGGTGAGGGCCTCGACGTCCGCGGCCGCGAGCTCGATGGGCGCCTTGCAGTGGGGGCAGTCGACCGACCGCTCGAGGACGAGCAGCGGCACGCCGCTGCCGCAGCGCGTGCAAGAGACGGTGTCGACACCCTGGCTCACGGGTCGCCAGCCTAGTCCGTCCAGAGCTCGGCGACGCATTCACCGACGCTGGAGAACGCGTTCACCGACGTCGGTGAACGGAGGTCAACCCGCGCGCCTCGCGAGGGTCTCGAGCGGGCCGAAGTGGGAGGGCTCGGCGCGCACGAACCGCTCGGCGCGGAGGAGCCGACAGGCCTGCTCCTGCACCGGGCCCGCGCGGGTCAAGAGCTCGACCAGGGCAGCCCGCCGCTCCGCCGGCACCGCGGCCCCGATCACCCAGACGTCGTTCGGGATCGGCTCCGACATCGCCACCACCTGCACCCGCTCGGGATACAGGCCGTCGTGCTCCGCCCACCCCGCCCACAGCACGCGACCGGCCTCGTCGGTCCGACAGTAGGTCGCGCCGACGTCCGCGAGGTCGGCCAGCACAGCGTCCACCGCGCGATCGTGGCTCTGGTAGAACGACTCGGTCGCGAAGAACGTGGCGGGGTCGTGGCCGGCCGCGGCGACCATCATGCGGGGCACGGCGTATCCGGCGGCGCTGGCGCGGTCGACCCACGCGACGCGCGAGCCACCGAGCGCCGACAGCGAACGTGGGCCCCCGACCGTCACGAAGAGCGCGGCGCGGTAGCTCGTGGCGTCGTTGCGCACGGGTAGGGCGATGGGCTCGGCGAGCTCGCGCGCCGAGAGCTCCATGGCGACCAGCGGCGGCAACCAGGCCATCGCCACCTCGCGCGCCGCGACCGCGTCGGCGAGCTCGCGGTAGTCCTTGGTCTGCGTGGGGCGGACCTCGATCGAGAGGCTCGCGGCGATCGCCGCGCCGAGGGCGCGCAGCTGCTCTTCGGCGGCGACCGGCTCGTTGCTCCGCGCGATTCCCAGGCCGAACGGCTCCATGGGCTCCATCTTGCCACGGCGGAGGGGCGGTGCGTGTCACGGTCCGATGGCAGCGCGCTACACTCCGTCGCCATGGCCGAACCCACGAAGCATCACGGCAGCTGTCATTGCGGCAAGGTCCAGTACGACGTCGAGATCGCGCTCGACGCGGCCGTCGCGTGCAACTGCTCGATGTGCATGCGCAAGGGTACCCTGCTCGCGTTCGTGCCCGAGGATCGCTTCGAGCTGCGTAGCGGCGAGGACGCGCTCACCCACTACCGCTTCCACAAGCACGTCATCGACCACAACTTCTGCTCGACGTGCGGCGTCACCTCGTTCGCCCGGGGCCTCCGCCCCGACGGCGCCAAGGTGGTCGCGATCAACGTCCGTTGTCTCGACGGGGTCGACCTCGGCGCGCTCACCATCAAGCAGTACGACGGCAAGAGCCTCTAACCTCGAGCGAACGCGCGCTCGACGAGCTCGGCCGCGCGTTCCGGCCCACGCTCGGTGCGGAGCGCCTCTCCGAGCGTTCCGGCGCGCCGCGTGAGATCCGGGCGCTCGAGGACGAAGCGGAGGCGGGCGGCGAGCGCCTTCGGGGTGAGCGCGCGCGCGGCGAGCGGCTTGCTGGCGACGCCTCGCTGGTGGAGGAGGTCACCCCAGTAGAACTGGTCGGCGGCGTGCGGCACGACGACGGACGGGCGCCCGGCGAGCAGCGCCGACTGGGTCGTCCCTGCGCCTCCGTGGTGGACGATCACGGAGCACGACGGGAAGAGCCGCGCGTGCGGCGCGCGCGCGACGTAGGCGATGGAGGCGTGCTCCGGAGCTCGCGCGATCACCTCCTCCTTGGCCTGGATGATCGCGCGGGTCCCGGCGATCACCACCGCCTCCGCGAGCTTCGCCACGACCGCGCTCGTGCGATCGCCGTCGAGGTTGAACATGCTCCCGAACGACAGGAACGCCGGCGGCGGGCCGTCGGCGAGGAACGCGCGCAGCGCGGGCTCCGGCTCCCACGGCTCGGCCGCGTCGGGGAGCCCGAGGAACCCGCAGACGTCCGCGTGCGGGCTCCAGTCCGGCGGACGCGGGAACAGCGACGGCGAGACCGCGACGAGCCCGAAGGCGCAGTGCTCGAGCACGTTGCGGTGCAGGTCGCGGACGGGCTCGAGCCCGACCCGTGTGCGGAGATCGTTGACGCGATCGCGGAACACGGACTCGAGCACCCGCCCGACGAGCCTCCACTTGAGCGGGTTCAGCCACCTGGCGAACGCCGGCATCCCGACCGGGGGGTAGTGGGCCGACGCGAAGATCGGCTGCAGCGCGACGACCCCGTACGGGATGCCGGAGGCCTCGGCCGCCGACCCCGCCGGGTGCGCGAGGAAGTGGCCGACCATCGCGTCGCTCTCGGAGGCGAGCGCCTTGCCGGCCTCGAACATGGCCATCGCGACCGGGTCCATCAGGTCCTCGACGATGAGGCGGAGCTGGCTCAAGGGGTTGCCGAGCTCGAAGCTGGCCTGGGCGCGCTTGCCGTTCCGCTCCGCGTTGGCACGGAAGTACTCGCCGCCGACGCCGACCGCCTCGACCCCGCACTGCGCGGCGAGCGGCCCGAAGTCGCGGCCCTCGACGTTGGTGTACACGACCTTCACGGTGTGCCCGCGGTCGCGGAGGGCGCTGGCGAGGGAGAAGAACGGCCGGACGTCCCCCTCGGTGCCCCACGTCTGGATGCCGATGCGCACGGTCCGAGCATACTCGGCAGAGCAGCTGGTAGCCTCCGTCGCATGAGCACGCCCCGGCGGTTCGACGTGGTGGTGGTCGGCGCGGGCTCCACCGGCGCCGCCGCGGCCTCCATGCTCGCCGCGCGCGGTCGCCGCGTCGCGCTCGTCGAGCGCCGTCGCCTCGACGTGGCCGGCGCGCGCTGGATCAACGACATCCCGCCGTGGCTGTTCGACGAGGCGGGGGTCGCGCGCCCGGAGCCTCCCGAGCGGCGGTGCGCGTGCGTGCCGATCACCATGCTCGACCGCGCGGGCACGCCGCGCGTGGAGCTCGAGCGGCCCATGTGGGGCATCGACATGCGTGCCCTCGGCGACCGACTGCGCGGCGACGCCGAGCGGCAAGGCGTGGAGCTCTTCGCGCAGGCGCGGCTCCTCGAGCTCGAGCACCACGGCTCCGAGGGGCGGCCGGTGGCCCTCGAGATCGAGCAAGGCGACCGCCGCACCAGGCTCGAGGCCGCGCTGTTCGTCGACGCGAGCGGCCTCGCGGGAGAGCTCCGTGTCCGCTCTCGCGCGCTCGCGCGGCGGTGCCTCCCGGTGGAGCGCGGCGATCTCGTGAGCGCGGCGCAGCAGGTGTGTTCGATCGCCGATCGCGCCGGCGCGCGGGCGTTCCTGGCCCGCCACGGCGACCGCGATGGCGTGCTCACGTGGTCGGGGGTCGGGGGTGGCTTCTCGACCCTCGGGGTGCGCGTGGAGCTCGACGCCGACGAGGTCGAGCTGCTCACCGGCGTCGAGGCGACCCACGCCGAGCTGGATGGGCCCTCGCTGCTCCAGGCGTTCAAGCGCAAGAACCCGTGGGTCGGCGCCGTGGTGTTCGGTGGCGCGTCGATGATCCCCGTGCGCCGCCCCTACGATCGCCTCGCCGCGCCGGGGCTCGCGCTCGTCGGCGACGCGGCCTGCCAGACGTTCCCCGGTCACGGCAGCGGCGTGGGCAGCGGCCTCCTGGCCGCGCGCATGCTGGAGCGGGCCACCGCGTCGCGCGACGATCCGGGCGCCGCGTCGTCGATGGCGGACTACCAGGCGCGCTTCCACCGCGAGCGCGGCGGAGTCCACGCGGCCTACGACGTGATCCGCCGGCTCGCGGGGAGCCTGGGCGAGGACGACGTCGACCGACTCCTCACCTCCGGGCTCGTCACCCCGGCCACCACCAGCGCCGCGCTGCTGCAGCGGATGCCGACGCTCGGTCCGCGGCTCGTGGCGGAGATCGCGCGGGCGGCGGTCGACGTGCCCGCGCTCGCTGTGCGGTTCGCCGCCGCGGGTCCGCGCATGCTCGCGGCCGAGCGCGCCTACGCGGTGCACCCGGGCGGCGTGGACGACCGCGCGCTCGGCGGGTGGGCGAGGCGCGCCGCGTGGCTGGCCGGACACGCGGTCGATCCGCACCCTTGATGGGTGGAGCTCAGGGCGCGATGCGCAGGCACGAGTAGGTGGGATACGAGCACGCGCCCGTGAGCCCCACCTCCATGTGACACGCGCTCGTCCCGGCGACCGAGAACTTGCAGCCCGCCCAGCCCGTGTGCGCCGGGCACTCGCCCATCGAGCTCGCGTACGTGTACGGACTGCACGTGCCCGTGGGGCCGGTCTGGATCGTGGTGGAGATGCCCGTGTTGCCGGCGATGGTGGTGCCGGCGTCGTAGGTGAAGATCTGCAGGCTCGAGACGCGGGTGGTGGCGCCGGTCAGGGTCCAGCTCGTGGGATCGTAGCTGAGCAAGGCGAGCTTGAAGCTGGTGCTGCCCGCGGCGATGTCGATCGTGCGGGCCCCGCCGCCGTAGTGGCCGATGACCACGACGCCGGAAGCGCAGCCGGTGACCGGAGAGACGGTGCAGCCGCTCGTGTCGGGCGTACCCGTGTCCACGGTGCCCGTGTCGGGCGTGCCCGTGTCGAGCGTGCCCGTGTCGAGCGTGCCCGTGTCGACCGCGGTGCCCGTGTCGACCGCGGTGCCCGTGTCGACGCCCGTATCGACCGCGCCGCCCGTGTCGACCGCGGTGCCCGTGTCGACCAGGGCGCCGTCGCCAGCGTCCTTCGCATCGGTGGCTGCCGCGTCGCTGACGTCGGCCACGCCGAGGTCGGTCGCCGCGTCGCGGCTGGCCGCGTCGTCGTCGTTGGCGGTGGCACAGCCGGACAGACCGAGGACGAGCAGGGCGGCCAGCGTGCGGTGCATCCACCCACGGTGCCTGGCTCGTCCGGCTCACGCAAGTCCGACCTCGTCAGGCTCGTTCACGGGGCGCCGCGCTCGATGTCGTCGAGCAAGAGGTCGACGATCCAGTGCACGTGGCGTCGCCGCTCCTCGAGCATCGGCGCGCCGAGCGGGTCCCGGTCCCACACCCGCGCGAGCATCGGCGCGTACGTGAAGTAGTTGATCACGAGCCCGGAGAAGGTCACGAACAGCTGCCGCGGACCGCCGGGGCCGGCGTGCGGCGCCACCTCGGAGATCGCGTGCTCGATCCAGCGATACAGCGGCGCGAGGTTCTTCTCGACGAGGGGGTGGGTCTCGGGGTTCGAGATCTGCTGCTGCACGAGCACCGCGTAGCGCGCGTTCTCCGCCATGAAGTCGAGGTAGGCGTCGATCATGCGGTGCATGCGCTCGCGCGGCGAGCCCTCGGCCTCGAACGCCGACGCGAGCGCGCGTCGGTGGGCCTCGTAGTAGCGCTCGAGGACGCGCTCGAAGAGGTCGGCCTTCGAGGTGAAGTGGTAGAACACGAGGGCCTTGTTCACGCCCGCGCGGTCGGCGATGTCGCGCACGCTCACGGCGTCGTAGCCCACGTGACAGAACAGCTCGTCGGCGGCGTCGCGGATCCGGTCGGCCGTGGCCTCCTTCGGAGGCGCCTTCTTCTTCGGCATCCCCGGGATCCTGGCCCGGATTGACCGAACGGTCAAATTGCTATTGACCGATCGGTCAACGCGGAGCACCCTCTCTCTCGGAGGGTTCGCCATGTCGATGCTCGAAGTCCGCAAGCCGAAGGTGAAGGGTGGGGAGCTCATCGCGCGCATGCTGGCCGCCGAGGGCGTGCAGAAGGTCTTCGGCATCGTCGACGGCACCTACTTCGGTCTCTACTCGCCGGGTTCGGCCCGCACGGCATCCGGCTGGTCACGCCGCGCCACGAGACGAGCGCGGCCCACATGGCCGGCGCCTACGCGCGCCTCACCGGCAAGCTCGGCGTGTGCATGGCGAGCAACGGCCCGGGCGTGGCCAACATCCTCCCCGGCGTCGCGGTCGAGCAGGCCGAGGGCAACCGCGTGCTCCTGATCACGAGCTCGCGCCGCGAGGGCATCACCTACCCCGACCGCGGCGGCACCTACCAGTACTTCCCGCACGTCGAGGTGACGCGGCCGATGACCAAGTGGAGCTGCGCTGTCCACGGCATCGAGCGCCTCGCCGAGACCATGCGCCACGCGCTGCGTCTCTGCTTCGAGGGCCGGCCCGGCGTCGTGCACGTCGACGTCCCGGAGAGCGTCATGAACACCGCCTACGAGCTCGACCCGACGTGGCTGCGGGCGCCCGCGCAGTATCGGTCGACGGCGCCCATGGAGCCGCCGCCGGACCAGGTGAGGGCGGCCGCGCGCATGCTGATGGAGGCGAAGCGGCCGATGATCCACGCCGGCTCGGGCGTGATGCACGCCGGCGCCTACGAGGAGCTGCGCGCGCTCGCCGAGCTGATCGAGGCGCCCGTGACCACGAGCTGGGGCGCCCGCGCCGCGATCGACGAGCGGAGCCGCCACGCCATCTCGATGGTGTTCGTCGAGGCCGTCAACCGGGCGCGCACCGAGAGCGACGTCGCCCTCGTGCTCGGCTCACGGCTCGGCGAGACCGACTGGTGGGGCAAGGCGCCGTACTGGGGCAAGCCCGCGGACCTGCGCACGATCCAGGTCGACATCGACCCCGACGTGCTCGGCAACAACCGCCCCGTCGATCTCGCGATCCGCGGCGACGTGAAGGTGTTCGTCCGCGCGCTCGCCGCCGAGCTGCGCCGGCAGCGCGGCGGCGACGTCCCTCGAGGGGCGGCGCGCGCACCTCGAAGCCCTGCGCGCCGCGTGCCGGGCCCGCCGCGAGGAGCTCGACCAGCACCTGCGCCGACCAGGCGCCGGCCATGCGCCCGGCGCACGTCGCGCGCGTGTGCCAGGAGGTGTTCCAGAACGACGCCATCCTCGTGGCGGACGGCGGCAACACCACCATCTGGGCGCAGTTCTTCCACGAGGTTCGATCGGTCAACACGCTGGTCGGCACCGCCAAGATGGGGATGCTCGGGGCCGGGGTGTCCCAGGCGCTCGGCGCGAAGCTCGCCCACCCGGCGCGCCAGGTCTACTGCGTGATCGGCGACGGGGCGATGGGCTTCCACCCGCAGGAGGTCGAGACCGCGGTGCGCAACAAGCTCGCCGTCGTCTACCTGGTGCTCTGCGACAAGCAGTGGGGCATGGTGAAGATGAACCAGCAGTTCGCGCTCAAGCCGATCAAGACCCTGGTGTTCAAGTCGCTCTCGCCCGAGGAGACCATCAACACCGACCTCGGCGAGATCGAGTTCGACGCGCTCGGGCGCGCGATGGGCGCGCACGGCGAGCGGGTGCGCGACCCGCGCGAGCTCCGGGGCGCCATCGAGCGTTCGATCGCCTCGGGCAAGTGCGCGGTCATCCACGTCGACGTCGATCCGGTCAAGCACATGTGGGCGCCCGATCTCAAGACGTTCAAGGACATGCACCAGGAGCCCGAGGCATGAGCAGCCGAGCGGTCCTCGTCACCGGAGCCAGCGGCTATGTCGGGCACAAGCTGATCGAGGCGCTGGCGAAGGACCGCGGCGAGCTCCGCGCCATCGTCGCGACCGACGTTCGCCCACCCCGCGAGCGCCTGCCCGGCGTCGTGTACCTGACCCTCGACGTGCGCGAGGCGGCGCTCGCCGACGCGCTCGCCACCCACGAGATCGACACCGTCGTCCACCTCGCCACCATCGTCACGCCGACGCGGGGCATGCCGCGGGACGTCCAGTACGAGGTGGACGTGCTCGGCACCGACAACGTGCTGCGCGCGTGCGTCGCCGAAGGGGTGCGCCGCCTGATCGTGACCTCGAGCGGCGCCGCCTACGGGTACCACGCGGACAACGCGGCGGTGCTCGACGAGGACCAGCCGCTGCGCGGCAACGAGGAGTTCGCCTACTCGCACCACAAGCGCCTCGTCGAGGAGATGCTGGCGCGCTACCGCGCGCGTCACCCGGAGCTCGGGCAGCTGGTGTTCCGGCCCGGCACCATCCTCGGCGTGGGGGCGAAGAACCAGATCACGGCCATCTTCGAGCGACCGGCCATCACTGGCCTCCGCGACGCCGAGACGCCGTTCGTGTTCGTGCTCGACGACGACGTGGTCGCCTGTCTCGTGCGCGGCGTGCACGGCGACGCGACCGGGATCTACAACCTCGCCGGCGACGGGGTGATGACGCTGCGCGAGATCGCCGCGCGGCTCCACAAGCCTTTCCTCCCGTTGCCGTCGGGGGGCTTGCGGTTCGTCATCGCCCAGCTGCGGCGCGGGGGCCTCACGGACTACGGCCCGGAGCAGGTGGCGTTCCTCGCCCATCGACCGGTGCTCTCCGGCGAGCGGTTGAAGGCTGACTTCGGCTACACCCCGAAGACCTCGCGAGAGGCGTTCGAGGTCTGGTGCCGCTCGCGCTTCGGGGACGAACGGCGATACCGGGACCAGGCGGTGGTGGTCACGGGGGCAGCCGGGGGCATCGGGCTCGCGACGGCGTGGGCCTTCGCGCGCGAGGGAGCCCGCGTGGCCCTGCTCGACGTCGACGCTGCCGGCCTCGAGGAGGCCCGGCGCTCGATGGTCCGTGACGGTCACGAGGTGCTCGCGCTGCCGTGCGACGTGCGCGACGCGGCCGCGTGCGCCGCGGCGGTCGAGGCGGTCGTGCGCGCGTGGGGCGGGGTGGACGTGCTCGTGAACAACGCGGGGCTGTCGCACCGCAGCCTGCTCGCCGACACCGACGCGAGCGTGCTGCGGAGGGTGATGGACGTGAACTTCTTCGGGGCCGTCCACTGCACCCAGGCCGCCCTCGCGAGCCTCTCGTCGCGCCGGGGCACCATCGTCGCCGTCTCCAGCGTGGCGGGCTTCGCGCCCCTCGTGGGGCGAACCGGCTACGCCGCGAGCAAGCACGCGCTGCACGGGTTCTTCGACTCGCTGCGGACGGAGGTCGGGGGGCTCGGGGTGAATGTCCTCCTCGTGTGTCCCTCGTACGTCGACACCGCGATCGACGCGCACGCCCTCGCGGGCGACGGCTCCACGGCGAACGCCAAGAAGGTGGTGGTCGGCCGGGTCGACACCCCGGCCTCGGTGGCGGCCGCGATCGTGGACGCGGTCACCCGACGCCGACACCGGCTCGTGCTGAGCTCCGTCGGCAAGTCGGCGTGGTGGCTCTCGCGGCTCCTGCCGGACGTCTACGAGCGCGTGATGCTCGGCAAGCAAGGGCCGGAGTTCGGGCTGGGCTGACCCAGCCTGCGCTGGCGCAAGGCGAAAGACCCTGGCGCCTCCGACCCTCATGAAGGAGGCTTCTCAGTGAGGCCCCCATTCCCCGCTCGCTGCCCCAGCTCGACGTCCACGCGTCGCTCGTCCACGAACTGCAGGTCGCCTTCGGTGGCGAGGTCGACGTCCGCGCGTTCCTGCAGGCAGCGTTGCTGGCGGCCCGGCTCGAGGCCTTGCCGGCGCGCCCGGAGGCGCTGATCGCGTTCCTGGAGGAGCACGTGCGGCCGACGCTCGAGGACGAGCTCGGAGAGCACCTGGCCGCGGCGGTGCTCGACAGCCTCACGCGCCGCCTCCACCGCAAGGTCTCCGGATTCCGGGCGGCGATCCCCGAGCGCCAGGTCGAGGCGCCTCCGTCGCGCGGTCGCATCGTGCGCGTGGGTCTCCGCCCCCGCGCCCTGCTCTGCCACGAAGACCGGTTCGTCCGGGTCAGCCTCGCGCGCCACCTCCTCGGGGGTGGCTTCGACGTCGACGTCGTCGAGTCGTTCACCGACGTCACGGCCCTCGTCGCCGGACCGCCGGCGAAGGTCGCGATCGTGAGCGCGAGCACGAGCGAGATCGTCGTTTCCGCGATGGCGGCCCGCTTCCCAGAGCTGGGGTTCGTCGTCCTCGGCGTGATCGAGGGCACCCCCCTCCGCCCTCGGGTGGCTCACCTCGGCGCGAAGCCGAGTGGCCCGGCGCTCCTCGCCGCCATCGATCGCCTCATCGCCCGCGCCCTCTGATAGACTCCCTGCGTGTCGCCGATGCGAATCGTGGGGCGTTATGCCTTGTTCGACGAGATCGCGTCGGGCGGCATGGCCAGCATCCACCTCGGGCGGCTGCTCGGTGGGGCTGGTTTCACGCGCACCGTCGCCATCAAGCGGATGCACGAGCAGTTCGCGCGCGAGCACGAGTTCGTGACCATGTTCATGGACGAGGCGCGGGTGGCGGCCCGGGTGCGCCACCCCAACGTGGTCACCACGCTCGACGTGGTCGAGAACGAGGGCCAGCTCTTCGTGGTCATGGAGTACGTGCACGGCTCGGCGCTCTCCACGCTGATCCGCCTCGCGCGCAAGAGCCACGAGGCCATCCCGCTGCCGATCGTCGCGGCCATCGTCGCCGGCGCGCTGCGCGGCCTGCACGCCGCCCACGAGGCCACCGACGATCTCGGGCGTCCCCTCGAGATCGTGCACCGCGACGTCTCGCCCCAGAACATCCTCGTCGGGGTCGACGGCGTCCCTCGCGTCATCGACTTCGGCGTCGCCAAGGCGACCGGTCGGCTCCAGACCACCCACCAGGGGCAGCTCAAGGGCAAGGTGCCCTACATGTCGCCCGAGCAGGTGAGCGGCAAGCCGGTCTCGCGGAGGAGCGACGTCTACTCCGCGGGCGCGGTGCTGGCGGAGACCCTCGTGCTCCGACGCCTGTTCGAGGCCGACAACGAGGCGGCGATCATCACGATGATCCGCGAGGCCCGCTACGAGCTCCCGAGCCACGTCGACGGGGCGGTGCCGCCGATCTGGGACACCATCGTCGCGCGGGCCCTCGCCCAGGATCCGAACGCGCGCTACTCCGACGCGCGCGAGATGGCCCAGGCCATCGAGGCCGTCGGGCCGGTCGCGACCGCGGCCGAGGTCGGCGAGTGGGTGGAGCGCGTCGCTTCCGACACGCTGTGCACGCGCAAGGCCAAGGTCGCCGAGGTCGAGAGCAGCTCGCAGGTGCGCATCCCGAAGGAGGAGCCCGCCGCCCCACCCTCCACGCCCCCGTCGCAGATCTCGAGCATCTCGGTCACCGCCACACCGTCGTCCGGCCACCGGGTCGGCGTGGTGTTCGGGGTCGTGGGCGTGATCGCGCTCCTCGGCGCGGCGGTGGTGCTGTTCGTGGTCACGCGGAGTCCGGCGCCCGCGGCGGGGGCGGCGCCGGTGAGCAGCGACACAAGCCCCGAGAAGAGCGTCGCGAGCAGCGCGGCGAGCAGCGCTCCCTGGCTCCATCCGCGTCGTCTGCGCCGGTCGCGAGCGCCTCGGCGACCGCGCCGATCAAGCCGCCGAAGCCGCCGAAGCCGGCGGTGGAGGCCGCCAAGGACTGCGACCCGCCCTACGTGATGGACGCGAAGGGCAACAAGCAGTGGAAGATGAACTGCCTGTGAAGCGCCTGGTGCTCACCCTCGGGCTCGTGCTCGCGGCCGGGCCGGCGCGCGCGGCCGACGCCAAGGACGCGAAGGCGGCGAAGATCGCGTGCGTGCAGGCCAGCGACAAGGCGCAGACCCTCAAGACCGACGGCAAGCTCATCGACGCCCGCGAGCAGCTCCTCGCGTGCGCGCGCGAGAGCTGTCCGGCACCGGTGCGCAAGGACTGTACGCGGCGCCTCGGCGAGCTGGACGACGCGCTGCCGAGCATCGTCATCGGGGCCAAGGACTCCGGCGGCAAAGACGTCATCGACGTCAAGGTCACCATCGACGGCGTCGTGGTGCTCGAGAAGCTCGACGGCAAGGCGATCAGCGTCGATCCCGGCGCCCACACCTTCGAGTTCCAGCACGGCAAGCTGCCCCTGGTGAAGGAGCAGGTGCTGGTCCAGCAAGGGGTCAAGAACCGGACCCTCACCATCACCTTCCCCGCGCCGGCGGCGCCGCCGAGCACCGAGGCGCCGAAGGCCTCGATCCCCCTCGGCACCTGGATCCTCGGGGGTGTCGGCGTCGTCGCGCTCGGCGGCTTCGCGGTGCTGGGCCTCGGGGCGAGGAGCCGCGCGAACGAGCTGCGGACCACCTGTGCGCCCGCCTGCGCGAGCGAAGACGTCGACGGTCTGAAGCGCCGCATGCTGTTCGCCGACGTCTCTCTCGGCGTCGGTGTCCTCGCGCTCGGGGGCGCGACGCTCGTGTGGGCGCTGTCCGGGCGCGGCACCGAACCGACCCCCGCGGCGCTGCAGGTCTCGGTCACTCCGCTCGCCGGCGGTGGTGGGGTCTGGCTGTCCGGGGTGTTCCGATGAGGGTCCTCGCGGCCCTCGGTCTCCTCGCGATCCTGGTCGCGGCGTGCACGTTGACCATCGAAACCAGCGACCTGAGCGGCGGAGCGCCCGACACGGGGCCCGACACCGCGAGCTGCGAGGCGGGCTCGTGCTTCAACGAGCTCCTCGTCGTCAAGCAGACGGACCTCGCTCCGTGCGGGCCCAGCTCGACCGACGCGCTCGGCTGTCGGCAGAAGATCCACGACCTCTGCGTGGCGCGCAACCCGTGCTGCTCGGTCGGTGGCTTCGGCCCCGTCGAGTACCCGAACGCCACCGAGGCCACGATCGTGTGCCTCGCCGGCAAGGCCTACACTGCGCCCTCCACCGAGGTGCTCGGGGGCGCGTGCACGACCGCGAATCTCGGTTCGCGCGCCTGCGACGCCGCGGTGCACCTCGCCGCCAAGAAGCGCGGCTTCGCCACGGGGATCCTGCAGTCGGTGGCGGCGGACCAGACGATGACCGTCGTCGGCATCGGCGCGCCGGACTGCTACCCGAACCCGGGCGTTCCCTGGGGCGACATCCCCAAGCTCGACGCCAAGTGCACGCTGTCGACGCTGGAGAGCCAGGCGTGCACCACGGCCGTCCACCGCTGGTGCAGCTCGGATCTCATCGCGCTCCAGACCGGGTTCGGTCCCGTCGCGGTGGCCACCACCGACGTGACCGTGATCTGCCTCTACTGACCCAGCGTGCGATCGAGCCTCTCGAGCACCCGCCGCGCCTCGCGCAGGGTGTCCGGCAGCTCGGCGACGGTCGGCTCGAGGGCCTTCAGGAGCCCGTGGGCGAGCCGGACGAGGGCGGTGGTCTCGACGAGCAGGACGAGACCGTGATCGACGGCGATTTCGAGCTTGGGGAAGAGGGACATGGCCGCGCAGGGTCACCCACATTCCGTCGCGCACAAACGGTTCGCTCCCGGCCGGTTCCTCTGCTCTACGATGTGGGGAGGTGTCACTCCCGCCGGCCGTCCTCGCCCGTGCCCTCACTGCGCTGATCGAGGCGCCGGAGACGGGGCTGTCCACGCTCGCGACGCTGCTCTCCGAGCACGGCGTGCGGGTGGCGCGCGAGGCCGGCGAAGGGACGCGGCCGCTCGAGCACCACGGTGAGACGGTGCACTTCGCCTGCGCCCCGGAGCTCTCGGTCGTCGTCGAGCCGCTGCTGCGGGCCGCGCTCGCCCGCTTGGCCGACAAGGAGGAGCGACAACGGATCCACGAGCGCATGGAGCTGCTCTCGGCGGCATCGTTCGAGGGCCTCTTCGTGCACGTCGACGGGTCGATCATCGACGCCAACGCACGCATGTCCGAGATGCTGGGGTTCAGCCACGAGGAGGTGCTGGGCCGGGCGCCGCTCGAGCTGTGCGTCGTTCCCGAGGACCGCGCGCAGGTCCTCGAGCGGATGCAGAACCGCGTGGAGGGCGAATACGTCATCACCGGGACGCGCAAGGATGGCTCGCAGTTCCGCGCCGAGCTCCAGGCCAAGCAGGGCCGTCTCGGCAAGCGGCCGGTGCGCGTGGTGGCGTTCCGCGACGTCACGGCTCGCGAGCGCACCCAGGCGCTCCTGCGCGAGAGCGAGCAGCGGCTGCGCGATCTCGCCGAGCAGGCCTTCGACATCATGGTGCTGAGCCGCGACCGCGTGGTCCTCGACGCGCGCGGGCGCCTCACCCAGCTGCTCGGCTACCAGCGCGAAGAGGTGATCGGGCGCACGGTCGAGGAGTTCGTGGCCATTCCGCGGTCCTCCACCGAGTTCGAGCGGATCGGTACCTTCGAGACGATGCTGCGCGCGAAGGACGGCGAGGAGATCCCCGCGGCCGTGACGGCGGTGTACTCGACGCTGGAGGGCGAGCCCGTGCGGGTCTCGGGGCTGCGCGACCTGCGTGAGGCCCGTCGACACGAGACCGAGCGCCGCCGCCTCGAGCAGCGCGTCGAGCGGAGCGAGCGCCTGAACAGCCTCGGCGTGCTGGCCGGGGGCATCGCGCACGACTTCAACAACCTGCTGGTCGGCGTGCTCGGGAACGCCGATCTGCTCGCGCGCCGCCTCGTGGGCGAAGACCGCGCCATCGCGGAGAGCATCCGGAGCGCGGGTCGCAGCGCCGCGGACCTGACCCGGCAGATGCTGGTCTACGCCGGCCGCCGCGAGACCGGCCCGCGCACGCTGATCGCGCTCGGGCCGCTGCTCGAGGAGCTGCACGGGCTGCTCGCCGCGAGCCTCTCCAAGGGCGCGGAGCTGTCGCTCGAGATCGACGCCGGCGCCACCGTCCTCGCCGATCGCGCGGCGCTGACCCAGGTGGTGATGAACCTGCTCACGAACGCGTCGGACGCGCTCCGCGAGGGCCGGGGACACATCCGGGCGAAGGCCCAGCGCGTGCCTGCGCTCGGTGGGCGCTGGCAAGACGCGCTCGGCGCGGTGTCCCCCGCGCGCGAGTGGGTGCTGCTCGAGGTGCGCGACGACGGCGTGGGCATGGACGAGGCCACCGTCGGACGCGTGTTCGAGCCGTTCTTCACGACGAAGGAGCAGGGGCACGGCCTCGGGCTCGCGTCGTGCCTCGGCATCGTCTCGGCGCACGGTGGCGCGGTGCTCGTCGAGAGCACGCTCGGCGTCGGCAGCACGTTCTCGGTCGCGCTTCCCGCGTACGACGCGCCCGCCGCGACGCCCGCGGTGACGCCGAAGGTGGTGACGGCCGGGGGACGGATCCTCGTGGTCGACGACGAGCCGCTCGTGCGCCAGCTGCTCGTGCAGGCGCTGCAGTTCGATGGTTTCGAGGTGCTCGAGGCGCCCGACGGGGCCGCGGCGCTCGAGGTGCTCGCGCGCACCACGCTCGACGTCGTGGTGCTCGATCTCACGATGCCCGGGCTCGACGGCGCGGAGGTGCTGCGGCGCATCCGGCAGAGCGGCAACCAGGTGCCGGTCGTGCTCTCGTCGGGGTATGCGCGCGAGGGGCTCGAGGCCGCGCTCGAACCAGGGTCGTTCCAGGGGTTCCTGTCGAAGCCGTTCGTGCTCGACGACCTCACCGCGGTGGTGCAGCAGGCGCGCCGTCAGCCCACGTGATCGGGGAACTCCTCTTTCTCCTCGTCGCTCCACCACTCGCGCTCGACGCCCTCGCACGTGGTGCCGTGGTTCGGGCAGATCGAGCAGCCCTCGCCGCGGATGACGGTGTCGTCGCGCAGCGGCGGGTGGCGCAGCATGAGGGCCGCGGCGCTCGCGTGGGCGGCGGCCTCGTCGTCGGTCGGCGCCCGGTTGGGTAGATCGAGCACGTTGGCGCGGCGCAGCCGATCGGCGCTCTCGGGGAACAGCACGGAGTTCTCGGCGTCGATGTGGAGCCAGAGCGCGTGGGACCACTCGGTCGCGAGGCGGAGGAGGCGCGCGCCGTGGTCGCCCACCAGTTCCTTCCGGGAGAGCAGCTCGGAGATCTCGTCGAACAGGCGCCGCATGCGCGTGTGGTCGACGGTGAGGGCGACGATCGGGCCGCGATCGGCGGGGAGATCGAGCTCGCGCACGAGCGCGGGGAACAGCACGTCCTCTTCGCGGGCGTGGTGGTACCGGTCGGCGTAGAGGCGGAAGAACGCGACGAAGCGCGGGGCGTCGGTCGCGTCGGCCTCGCCGCGGACCCGCCGCGCGGCGTAGGTGCGCAGCGCGCCGACCATGGGATCGATGACCTCGTGTTCGGCGCGGAGATCGTCGAGGAGCTTCATGCCCCTCTCATCCCGCGGGCGCGGAGGGGGCGCCATGCGCGATGTCAGGCGCCCGATCGTGCAGGCGGCGCGCGCCGGCCAGGCCCTCGGCGGGGATGCCCAGGTAGGCGCGGAGCTCGCCGATGGTCCACCCGAGGACGACCTCGTAGGGGACGCGGTCGAGGAACAGATTGGGGTGCGTGCTGCCGGACGCGGAGAGGGCGCGGAGGACGCGACGCGGCCAGACGGCCAGGCCGAAGAGGGTGAGGCTGCCGACGATGGAGGAGACGTAGAGGCCGACGGCGCCGAACCCGCGGCGCGCCTCCCAGGCGCTGATCTCGGCCTCGCCGGCCAGGTCGGTGCCGTAGCCGGTGGCCACGTGGTGCAGATCGTGACGCATGATGCCGAAGCGGTGGCGCTCGGTGTTGAGGACGGGGACGGGGATGCCCAGGAAAGACGCCGGGGTCCACCGCGCGTCGTAGGCGGCGCGGTCGAAGCCGTTCTCGGCCAGGTACGTGGTGAGGCCCTGGTCGACGGTGAGGTGCGGAGGGAGAGGACGCTCCAGCGACATGGCGCGACGGTAGGGGCGCGGGGGCGGGCGCGACAAGGTGCGGGTCAGTCGAGCGCGAGGGGCTGCCAGAGCACGCGGACCACGTCCACGCCCGCCTTCTGCAGCGTGCGCTCCACGCGCTCCTTGTAGCCGGAGAGACTGTGTGCTGCGAAGGCGTGGCCCGTAGAAAGGACTCGCGGCACCGAACATGAAGTCCGACGAAGAGAACTACCTTTGCGACCTGCTCTATTGCGTGCGGGAGATGGCCATTGAGGCTCGTCGAGCGTGTTCCGGAGAACGGAGTCGGTGATACCGATATGCGTGCCCGGGAGTTGGCGTTGGTCGAGGTGTTGCTATTTGCAAAAGTAAAGGCAGCTGCGTTCGATATTGACGAACGCGAGCTTGGTCTAGCCTACGATCCGTTGAGTGAGGAGCTGTTTGACATCCCTGTTTCGCGAGACCTGTGACAGTGAAGCTCGACACGTCGAGCTTCGCTGGCAGGGTTCCTGCCCGTCTCCCACAAGAACAAGGCCCTGCTGGCGTGCGCGTGTGAGTAGTGGAATCCGCGCGTCGAGGTGAGGAAATGGCGACCCGATCTCCTGAATACGACGAGGCCCTCCAGCTCGCGCGGAGCGAAGCGCGAGGGTGGCCGCGGCCGGTCTTCGCGCTGCTCGTGCGCGCGGCTCGCCTGGGTGACCCAAGAGCGGTCTATGCGCTCGGGACCTGGTACCTCCACGGCAAGCGCCCCGTGGTGGAGCGCGACATACCGCGCGGGACGAGGATGCTGCTCCGCGCTGCGCGGGCGGGCGTGCCCGACGCGCAGTACGACATCGGCGTCTCGTACTCGCGGGGCGTCGGCGTCCGCGAATCTGCGACCGAGGCAGCGGCCTGGTTCCGGAAGGCCGCCCGGAAGGGAGACGTGCATGCGCAGGTCGCGCTCGCCGAGTGCTACGAGGATGGAGACGGGGTTCGGGCGAGCACGCGCTGGCGGGACTTCTGGCTGGAGCGGGCCGCGGCGACGGGCTTTCCGCGGGCGCGGAAGTGGCTGAAGGAGATCCGGCGACAGTCGCAGTGACTCGTTTCGACAGGAGGACGACGGAGCATGAGCGACGCAGGAATGGGCGATCGAGTCACGGGTGTCACGGCCAGATACGACGACGTTGCAGGCAGCGTTCAGGAGTATCTCGCCACGAACGCTGAGTGCCTCGGGTTGGTCTACACGAGCTGGCCTGAGCAGAACCTATCGAAGATTGCACCTTACGCGGCGGAGATTCGAGGGCTCGCCATCAATGCCAGGGAGGCGTTCACCTGGGATCTGTCGCTGCTGGCCGAGTTCCAGGCGCTCGAGCGGCTGGTCCTGGTCGAGGCGCAGAAGCTGGACCTCGGTGCGTTGCCGAAGTTGAACACGTACCGCGACGCGTGGTCCGAAGGCTGTCGACTCGAGGACTGTCGAAGCATCGAAGAGCTGTGCCTGCAGAAGTTCGCGCCGCGCAGTGGTGATTTTCGCTCCTGGCATGCACTCCGATCGCTGCGTGACCTCGAGCTGAGACAGACCGGCTTGCAGTCGCTCGAGGGATTGAACTTCGAAGCGCTGCAGCGCCTCGAGATCTTCCGGGCGCCCAAGCTGCTCTCCCTCGACGGGATCCTCGGTGCCCCGAACCTCCACACGCTCAGGCTCTCGGTCTGCAAGAGGCTCAATCACATCGAGATCGTGGCTGGCTTGGAGCAGCTCGAGGTGCTCGTCCTCTCGCGCCTGACCGTGGAGTCGGTCGGATTCGTCTCGTCGATGAAGAAGCTGCGCGCGTTCCGTGCGGTCGAGTCGATGATCGGGGATGGCAAGATGCTGCCGCTCGCGGCCGTCGACGACGTCTACTTCAACGACAAGCCGTTCTACTCCCATCGTCTCGCGCAGATTCAGGGATTGCGCCACGTCAAGAGTTGAGAACCCGACACGTCGGCGGGTAGGGACTGGAGGGCGCCGAAGCGGGGATTATTCTCAGCCACGGATGGTTCGGTCTCAGGAGGAAGCCGCCGTGCGCCATTGGTCGGGAGTCGTTGCCGCAGGCCTGCTCGTCTTTGCATTGCCCGCAGGGTGCAAGGCAACGGAGACACCCCATGTCCAGCAGGTGACCATCTATTTCCATAGCGGGCACATCGCCGGCATCGTGCCCCCGGAGGAGACCGCTTCGCTCGAGAGGCCACGGTCGCGTGCAGTACAGCAGACGAATCCAGCCCTGCTCCGGTCTTGGGAGCGGGTCTTCAGCCAGCTTCGCGCAGCCTCGCCGCTGCAGCCGGATCCCGACAGCGCCAACGTCGGAGACTACAAGTGGGTCGTCGACGTGCTCTACACGAATGGAACCGTCTCTCGGCTGTCGATCGTGCAGCAATGCTGGTACCTGCGGTTCGAGAACAGCGGCTACAGGCCGGTGACCCACGCGGTGGCCGAGGTGCTGTACCAGTCGCTGGACCAGGAAGGACGCGAGGACTACGAGTGGTCTCGGGCCTCCGAGTGCCCGCGCATGACGCCGTAGTTGCTGCCTGGACCATGATGTCGAGAGCCGTCCTCGTACCCACGATCGCGTGTTGGCTGGTGATGCCCATCGCCTGCCACCGACCCGACGGGCACGACGCTGGCATCACGGAGGTCGCGCCCGTCGCCACCGTCTACACCGTGCCGAAGTACCCGAGGCTCGTCGCGCGCGGCTGGCGCGGCTCAGCAGCGCCGGTCCTTGCCGACACCAAGGACTACATCGGCGGACCGCACCGCTACGAGGTCTCCGTCGCTCCGGCCGAAGCCGCGACCATCGTCCGCGCGGCCGAGAAGCTCGCAGGAATCCCCGCCCTCGACGACGCCATCGAAGGCGTCCTCTGGCTGTCGCCGAGCGAAGGCATCGGCCTCAGCAGGTTCTGTCGCGCGGTCTCGTGGTGGAAGGCCGGGGTCACCACCTACCGTCGGGCCGACTGCAGCGTGAGTCGCGCGTTCTTCGCCCTGCTCCCCGTCTCGGACCGAGCGCGCGCCCTCGAGAGCTGTCACTGCGAGTGACCGCACTGCGGTAGCCTCCCCTTCGCATGTGCGACACCATGGTCGTCGTCCCGCCGAGCGGGCCCGTGTGGTTCGCCAAGAACAGCGACCGCGAGCCCGGCGAGGCGCAGGTCGTGGAGCACCACCCCGCCGGACCCGCGATCGAGCGGCGCGCCACCTGGGTCCCCATCCCCGAGCCCGCGCCGCGCGCGGCCGTCGTGCTCTCGCGCCCGGCGTGGATGTGGGGCGCCGAGATGGGCGTCAACGAGTACGGCGTGGCCATCGGCAACGAGGCCGTCTTCACGCGGCTCCCCGTCGCGCGCGTGGGCCTCACCGGCATGGACCTCCTGCGCCTCGCGCTCGAGCAGGCGCGCACCGCCGACGACGCGCTCGAGCTGCTCGCCGGGCTCCTCGCGCGGCACGGGCAGGGGGGCCGGTGCGGGTTCCGCAGCGCGGGGTTCCGCTACCACAACGCGTTCGTGATCGCCGACCGCCGCGGCGCCTGGCTGCTCGAGACCGCCGACCGTTGCTGGGCCGCCGTGCGCGTCCGCGGCGTGCGCACCACGAGCAACGTGCTCACCATCGACGCGCCCGATCGGATCGGCCCCGGGACCCTCGAGGAGGCGCGGCGCCGCGGCTTCTACCGCGACGATCGGCCGTTCTCGTTCCGCGAGGCCTTCGGTCGCACCGACATGGCCTTCCTGTCCGGAGGAGACGTCCGCCGCGCGTGCTCGCTGCGCACGCTCTCTGCGCGCGACGGCGGCGAGGGCACCGACCTCGCGCGCTGCATGGCCGCCCTCCGCGACCACGGCGGGCACGATCCGCAGCGCGGCCTGCGCATGACCGCCCCCTGCGCGCACGCGCGGGCTCCTGCCGACCCGCACCTCCGGCCAGACGACCGGCTCGCTGATCGCGCGCCTCGGCGAGCGCACCGAGATCTGGGCCACGGGCACGAGCGCGCCGTGCCTCTCGGTGTTCAAGCCCCTCTCCTTCGACACCGACACCGGGCCGGTCCCGGTCGCCGGAAAGGCCGATCGCGAGAGCCTGTTCTGGCGCAGCGAGCGCCTGCACCGCGCGGTGATGGTCCGCGACCACGAGGCGGCGCGCGCGATCTTCGAGGCCGATCGCGCCGCGCTCGAGGCCGCTTCGCCCGCGGACGCGTGGGAGCGGCACCGCGTCGAGGTCGACCTCTGGGGCCGCGCGGTCCTCGCGACGCCCGAGCGGCGCGCGCGTCGCGCGGTGGTTCTGGGCGCGCGAATCGGCGAAGGACGGGGTCTGACGATGGAAGAGATTCGCTGTGACGTGGTGGTCCTCGGCGCGGGCTTCGCGGGCCTCGCCGCCGCGCGAGAGCTCGCCGACGCCGGGCGCGACGTGGTCGTCCTCGAGGCGCGCGACCGCGTGGGCGGGCGCGTCTACACGACGACGCTCGACGACGGCACCTGGGTCGACCTCGGGGGCCAGTGGCTCGGGGCCGGACAGGAGCGCCTCCTGCACTGGCTCGGGCGCTACGCGATCGAGACCTACCCCACGTGGACCGCGGGGAGAACGTCCTGCTCTGGCGCGGCAAGCGCACGCGCTACCGCGGCACGATCCCCAAGTTGCCGCTGCTCGCGCTCCTCGGCGTCGGGTGGGCGCAGGCGCGCCTCGACTGGATGGCCAAGAAGGTCCCGCTCGACGCGCCGTGGAAGGCCAAGGACGCGGCGGCGTGGGACGCCGTCAGCTTCGGCGCGTGGGTGCGGGAGCACGTCGGCAACGCGCAGGCGCGCGAGCTCCTGGCCATCGGGATGGAGACGGTGTTCGCCGAGAACGCGGACAACTACTCCCTGCTGCACGCGCTCTTCTACATCCGCTCCGGCCTCGGCACCGACTCGCTGCTCGGCACCGAGGGGGGCGCGCAGGAGACCCGCGTGAAGGGAGGCATGCAGCGGCTCGCCGAGGCGATGGCCGAGGGACTCGTCGTCCGCAAGTCCTGTCCGGCCCGGCGCGTGGAGTGGGGCGACGACGTGGTGGTGCCCGCGGACGGCGTCGTCGTGCGCGCGCGGCGTGCGGTCGTCGCGCTGCCACCGCGCCTCGCGAACGAGGTCGAGTTCGTCCCCGCGTTGCCGCGCTCCCGGGCCGCGCTCCACGAGGGCATGCCGATGGGCGCGGCCGGCAAGTGCGTCGCGGTGCGGGTTCGTCGAGGGCGACGGCGCACGCGCCCTCGGCAGGCTCGGGGAGGCAGACCGCCGCGCGAAGGTGCTCGCGTGCTTCGCGAAGTACTTCGGTGAGCGGGCGCTCGCGCCGCGCCAGTATGCCGAGAAGCTGTGGGAGCACGACGAGTGGGCGCGCGGCTGCTACGGCGCGTTCTGCCCGCCGGGCCTCCTGACGCAGCACGGCGCTGCGCTGCGCGCGCCGACCGGTCCGCTGCACTGGGCCGGGACGGAGACGGCCACCGTGTGGAGCGGCTACATCGACGGCGCCTTGCAGAGCGGGGAGCGGGCCGCGCGCGAGATCCTCTCGGGCTGAGCTTCCTCCCCCAAAGGGTGGGTCCAAAGGGCAGGGCGCCTCGTCTACGCTCCTGCCCCATGAGCAAGACCATCCTCGTGTGCGGTCACGGTCCTGGCATCTCCGACGCCGTCGCGCGTCGCTTCGGTCGCGAGGGCTACTCCGTCGGCCTCGTCGCGCGCAACGCGGAGCGGCTCGAGAAGGCCGCGAAGAGCCTCGCCGACGCCGGCGTCACGGTGAAGGCGTTCCCGACCGACCTCTCCGACCCGAAGGCCGTGCGCGGCCTCGTGCGCGAGGCGCGGGGCCTCGGTCCCATCGCCGCGATCCACTGGAACGCGTACGGCGGCGGCGCCGGCGACCTCCTCGCGGCGCCCGACAGCGAGCTGCACGCGGCGTTTGGCGTCGCGGTCGTGGGCCTCGTCACCGCGGTGCAGGAGGCGCTGCCCGACCTCGAGGCGCAGAAGGGCGCCGTGCTGGTGACCGGCGGCGGCTTCGCGTTCTACGAGCCCGCGGTCGACGCGATGGCCGTGCAGTTCCAGGCGATGGGCCTCGCGATCGGCAAGGCGGCCCAGCACAAGACGGTCGGCCTCCTGCGCGCCGCGCTCGCCCCGAAGGGCGTGTACGTCGGCGAGGTCGTGGTGCTCGGCATGGTGAAGGGCACCGCCTTCGATCATGGCAACGCGACCCTCGAGGCCAAGGACATCGCCCAGCGCTTCTGGGAGCTCGCCGACCAGCGCAAAGAGGGCAGCGTCAACTTCGGCTGAAAGGGAGGGCGTGGCTTTCGGTGTCGCGGTCACCAGGAGGGGCGGGTCGTTCGAGCCGCTCCTTCCCGAGCTCGGGGCTTGCTCCGGGCTCGCGGCGTTCGATCTGCGCACGCGGCTCGCCGTGCCCGATCCCGCCCTCGTGCTCGTCACCGACGACCGCGCGCGCGCGACCGCGGTGCTCGCCTGCCTGCGCGGCGCGGGGCACGGGGCGGTGGCGTGCGATCTGGATCACGTGGTCTCGTCCGCGGACATGCACCCGCTGCGCGACTTCGCGCTCGCCGAGCACGGGCTGGTCGACGTCGAGGGCGGGGAGGTCCTCCCCTGGTCGGAGCTGCTCGTGATCGTCGAGGCGCTGCACTCCGAGGCCGAGGAGGTCTCGGTGACCACGCGTTCGCGCTCTCTCGGCGACGAGATCGAGGCGATTCACGGCTCCGTCGACGGCCGCTTCGCCAACGCGCGGGTGCTCTACCTGTTCCGCACCACCGGCGTCGATCCGTGGCTGGTCAGCGACTCCTTCACGCGCTTCGGCGGGCTCGGGGCGCGGGCCGGTCGCACCCGCCGCGAGGGCCTGGCCGCGCTCGTGGCGGCGATCCAGGCCGCCGCGCCGATCCCCCACGACGACCGCCTCGCGAAGCAGAAGCGCCCGCGTCGCGCCCTCGACGCCGGGCGCGCCATCGCGGCCAGCGAGGGCGTCGTGACGACGACCCAGCACGCGGGTCGCGCGCAGGCGAGCTCGAACCGCGGAGGCACGGATGTCGCGGCCCACGTCCTCGCGCTCGCGATCCGGTCAGGACAGGCCTGAGCGCCCGCGGATCGCCTTCAAGGCGCCCGTCACCAGGTAGTACGCGCCGACCCCGCCGAGGGCGAGGCCGACCAGGAACGTGCCGAGGCCACGCTGGAAGTGCGGCCCGTAGACGTCGAGCAGCCACAGCCCGATCGCGAGGGCGGCACCGCCCGACAGCGCGTGCACGCGCCCCTCGTACCGGACGTGGGCGGCCTGCTCGGCGAGCACCTTGTGGACGATCTCCTGCGCGAGCTCGGGCGAGGCGCCCTCGAGATCGAGGAAGCGGTAGACGTCGTTCGGGTCCTCGCCGAGGGCCAGCTTGGCGCGCGCCGATCAGGCGGGGCGTTCGCGCACCGAGACGAGCCCGTGACGCCGCCAGCCGACCCGCACGAGCCAGGTGCGGGGGGCGTGGACCGCCGCTCGCGCCGCGAGCGGCGCACCTCGTACTTCACGAAACCCATCGAACCACAGCGCCGAAGAGCACGGGTCGACCACCGTGGGCACCCAGACCTGGTGCTTCTTGAAGTTGTGCAGCACGTACGCCAGCGCGATCCGCACCTCGCGCGGCGTGCGGAGCGCGCGGGCGTGGTACCGGTCGTCGAACACCCGCCCCCGCCGCCCGAGCGCGCGGTTGATCGCCCGGGCGAGCCGCACGCCGAGGCCCTGGGCGCCCAGGCGGAGGGCCCGAGCATCCTGCGCCTCGACGATCAGGTGGAGGTGGGTGTCTTGCACCGAGAAGTGGACGACGCGGAACGCGGCGCCCGCCGCGCGGTGTGCCGACAGCGCCGCTGCGATCGCCGGGAACACCTCGGCGCCTCGCAAGGAGCCCAGCCCCGCGACGCAGCGCCAGGTGAGGTGCTCGGGGTAGGAGGCCTGGTGGACCGGCCGCGGACGGTGGGGCACGAGCGCCCGCGGTGCCAGGCGAGGACGACCCGCGCCGACGCGCTTGCCTCCCCACCCGGAGGTGAGGGGGAGCGACATCTGGACGGATCGGCGCGCCATCTCGAAAGAGCATAGATTGAGAGATGAGCGTGTCAAGCCCTCGGTCGCTCGATCGCAAGGAGCCAGCAGACTCTGCAGCGTGAGGACGAGCTCGAGGTCGAGCACAGTCGGTGCCTCCGGGTATCGAGCCCGGCGGGCATTCTCGGACAGGCCTCGAGGATGCTGCCGACGCGCTCACCGTGGGCCGCGTACCGGCGCGAGGAGCTCGCGGAGGCGCTCGGCGTCCCTCTCGGTGGGCATGCCCTGGACGACCACGTGGGCCTCCTCGTCCTGGTCGCGCACGACGAGCGCGTTCTCTCGTCCCACGGCGACGCACGCCACGCTGGTGATCGAGCCGAAGGGCAGCTCGAAGCCGCCGCGCCCGGGTCCCACGCGCTGGACGCGCAACGTCTGGCGGTCGTGGTCCAGCTCGAGCACCACGCGAGGCCGCCGGGCCCAGAAGACGGCGACGACGATCAGCGCCGGGAGGAGGAGCCAGGCGCTGCCCCAGGTCAGCGCGTGGAGGCTCGCGAGGAACATCAAGATGACCGTGGGCCACCAGGGTCGGTGTTCGAAGCGCAGGACCTCGATGGCTCGGAGACCCTCGCGATAGCCGATCACGGCTTGCCCTTGGCGACGCTGGAGAGATCCTTCAGGTGCTGGTCTGCGTCGTGGAGGTCCTTGATCAAAGCCCCGCACTTGGCGAGGTTCACGCCGGCGGCGACGATCTCGACACCAATTCCCCATGGCGTCCCGTGCAGGAGCAGGGCCGCGCCGGTGGTTGCGACCTCGAGGCCGGCGGCTCCGTAGTGGCCCTGGGAGGCCTCGTGGTAGACCATCACCGCCGAGCCGAGCAACCCGACCGCGCTCGGGAGCGGCGCGATCCCGAGGGCGCCCGCGGCGGCGGTGCCGCACTGGAAGGCGATCTCCTTCTTCAGCGCCTCGCGCTTCACCTGCGCCTCGGCGAGCTGCTTTGTCGGGTCGTTGGCGGTGCGCTTCTTCCACTCCGCCTCGAGCTTCGCGGCGTTGTCCGCCTCGGCCTTGCTCAGCGGTCCCGCCTGCTTCTTGAGGTCGACGAGGAGCAGGCGCTGGAAGAGTTCGCCGTTGCCCAGCTTGGTCGGGTCGACGGGCGCCGAGAGCTTGTCGTTCGCGCGACGCCCCATCTCCGCGACCATCGCGCCGGCGAGCTTCAGGTCGTAGGCGTTGGCCTTGCCCGGGTTGGCCTTGATCGTGGCGAACAGCTGCGACGTCTTCTTGGCGAGCTCGGCGTCGCCGAGGGCCTTCGGGTCGGGCGAGACTGGCCCGAACACGCTGGCGCTGACGCCGGGGCCCTGGGTCGCGGTGTTCGGGAAGAGCCCGTTCACCTGGAGCGGCGGCGCCTGCGGGACGTAGTCGAGATCGACCGGCTTCTTCTTGGCCGCGTCGGCCTTGGTCGGCGGGTTCAGGTCGAGGGGGGGAAGGACGGACTTCTGCTTCAGCGGGTCGACGGTGCTCATTCAGGCCTCCTGCCCCGGGGTCGGCAAGAGACTGCGAAGAGTTGCGTCGATTCGCCGTCTCAGTGCAGCGACGCCCAGACCGCCTTGCCGAGGGTGTGCGCCTTGTCGTCGGACGAGAGCTCCCAGATCATCATCCCGCCGAGGCCGCGGTCGACGATGTACTTGCCGCGCACGCCGAGCGACTCGGCGTCGTCGTAGCTGATCATGATCTGCTTGGCCGCGTCGTAGAGCCACGGGGCCTTGGCGACGGGATCCCAGTAGCGCTTGTACTTCGGGACGTAGTTCGCGGCGAGGTCGTGGAAGTCGAGCACGCCCGCCTCGTAGGTGCCGGGTGAGGCGCCGGTCGCGGGCTGGAAGAGCCCGTTGGCGGTGGCGCCGACGCCCGACCAGCCACGCCCGTAGAACGCGCCGCCGAGCACGATCTTCGCCGCGGGCACGCCGCCGTCGAGGTACGCCTTCACCGCGGCGTCCGTGTCCCAGCCGGCGGGCGAGGGGTCGCCCGTCTTCTCCCACGCGCCGTGGAAGTCGTACGACATGACGTTGATCGAGTCGAGGTAGCCGTGGATCTTGGCGAGCTCGAGGTTCTTGATCATCGCGGGCCCGGCCGGCGCCGCGATGCTGTGCAGCTTGCCCGCGCCAAGCTCCGCGCGGAACGCGGCGAGGAGCTTGGTGAAGTTCTGCGTGTCCTCGGGCTTGCCCGCCGCGAGCCCACCTCCGCCCGGGTACTCCCAGTCGACGTCGAGGCCGTCGAAGCCGTACTTGTTCATGATCGCGGCGCACGACTTGGCGAGCTTGCTGCGGCCCGCGTCGGTCGCGGCGGCGGCGGAGAATCCGTCCGACCAGGTCCACCCGCCGATCGAGAGCAGCACGCGCAGCTTCGGGTGCTTGGCCTTGAGGAGCTGCAGCTGGTGGAAGCTCCCGCGCAGCACGCCCGCGTCCCAGGTGTCGCCCGGATAGGCCTTGTCGAGCGCGGCGTAGCTGTCGCCGATCGCGCACTCGCCCCCGGTCACGTTCAGGAAGGCGTAGTTCAGGTGGGTGACGAGCGAGCCGTCGACGTCCGGCACGTGGAAGTTGCGCCCGTAGACGGCCCACTCGGCGAAGTAGGCGATGACCTTCTTGTCGCCGGTGGCGGGCTTGGTCCCGGTGTCCTCGGGCGTGGCCCCGGTGTCGGGCGCGCCCGCTTCCGTCTCTGCCGGAGCGCCGGTGTCCGAGCTCGAAGAGGCCTCGCTCGGGGTCGGGTCCGTGTCGGGACCAGCGTCGGTGCTCGAACCCGTGTCGGCGGCGCTCAGGTCGGGGTCGCCCGCGCCGTCGACCGCGCAGGCAGGGAGACACAGGAGGAGGGCGAGGAGCGGGGTGCGCATGCCTCCGGCGATTGCAGCGGGCGTGCCCGGGCGAGATCTGCTGGATTCGCGCGGATCGCAGCCCGCGGCGCGGGGACTCCACTCCCCACGCCGGCGACTGTGCCCGCTACTCGTCGCCGCAGGCGTCGGAGACCGGCGCGTCGTCGATGCCGACGAAGTCCGCGGCCGGCCCGAGCGGCAGGCTCTTGGTCGTGAAGCTGCTCGGCGTGCCCTTCTCGCCGATGTCCATGTGCAGGTGGTTGCGGTGCGCGGCGTTGTAGTTGGGGGTGAGCACAATGCCGAAGATCTTGTTCTTCGTGGCGTCGCAGGCGAGCTGGTAGAGCTGCTGACTGATGCTGCCAGCGGGCTGGTCGGCGAGGCCGCGCACGCAGGTGTCGGTGCTGCCGTACTTCACCCAGTGGGTCGCGTCGTTGATGTCGTAGCGGGTGCCGTCGGCCTTGTAGAGGTAGCGCACGTCGACCGCGCGGCCCCACGAGTGGGTCGAATACCCGGACGTGCCGCACGAGGGTTCCGGGTCGGACAGACCGCGGCAGAAGTTGGTGCTGCTCCACGCGCAGCAGCAGCGGTAGCAGTAGCTCCCGAGCGTGCCGATGCGGACGAAGCCCTTGCTCTTCGCCAGCCCCGCGAAGGCGTGCAGCGTCTTCACGAACTCGCAGGCGACCGGGTCGCCCATCGTCGTCGTGCTGGTGCCGCTCGCGAAGGTGACGCCGTTGATCGGCCCGTTGAGCTTGATCGCGTCGACCACGCCGCGCGCCGCGGTGGTCTTGAACGAGACCCCGAGCTCGATCAGCGCGGCCTGGCACGCAGTGGCCGCGTCGGGCTTGGGCGCGTCCGGCTTGGCGGCGTCGGCGTCCGTCGCGGCCTCGCCCGCGCCGGTGTCGGCGAGCGACGTGTCCTCGACGAGGGTCCCCGTGTCGGGCTGGAACGGATCGTCCACCTCGGCCGCCGCGTCTTCGGGTGCGGGGCCGATCTCGCCGTCGGTGCCACCGCAGCCGACGAACACGAGCGCGAAGGCCAAGGCCGAGGAGCGGACGAAGGACATCGCGACAGGATACCCGCCGCCGCGGTCCGCATCCACGTCCGCTAGGCCGGGACCACGTCACGCCACCATGACACCTGGGGCTGGCGCCGCACGTCGTCCCGGTCGCCGATGACCCGCGCCTCGCCGAGCAGGGGCGCGACCAGCGGCAGCTCGGTGTCGCGGGCCGCCCGCTCGAGCGCGAGGATGGGGTCGTCCCAGGCGTGGAGCGCGAGGTCGAACGTGCCCCAGTGCACCGGCAGGAACGCGCCGCCGCCGAGCGCGGCGTGCGCCTGCACAGCCTGGTCGGGGCCGAGGTGGATCGTGCCCCACGCAGGGTGGTACGCGCCGACCTCGAGCATGATGAGATCGAACGGCCCGCACCGGCGCGCGATCTCGGGGTAGGCGGGCTCGAGGCCGGTGTCGCCGGAGAAGAACACCTTGTGGCGCCGGCTCGCGAGCGCCCACCCGGCCCACAGCGTGCGGTTGCGGTCGAACGGGCCGCGCCCGGAGAAGTGCTGCGCGGGCGTCGCGGTGATCACCACGTCGGTGCGCGGCACCTCGGCCTGCTCCCACCACGCGAGCTCGGTGATTCGCTCCGGCGGCACCCCGAAGCGCTCGAGGTGTGCGCCGACCCCGAGGGCCGTGAAGAACGGCGTGCGCGTGCGGCGCGCGAGCGCACCGACGGCGTCGGCGTCGAGGTGGTCGTAGTGGTCGTGGCTCACGACGATGGCGTCGAGCGGTGGCAGCTCGGCGAGCGAGACGGGCGCGCGGTGGAAGCGCAATGGGCCGAACGCCTGCGTGGGCGAGGCGCGGTCGGCCCACACCGGATCGGTGAGGATGCGCGCGCCGTCGATCTCGAGCAGCACCGTGGAGTGCCCGAGCCACGTGGCCCGCAGGTCGGTGCGGGCCGGGTCGCGCCACGCCGACACTGGCGACACCATGGGCATGGGGCCGGGGGCGTGCGTCGCGCGCCGTTCTGGATCCAGTCGCGGAGCAAGCCCATGTGGTTGCCAGGCGTGAGGCCAGGCTTGGCGCCGCTCGGGTTCCAGAACCGCCCGTCGCGGAAGTTCGCGGTGGACCGCATGCGCTCGAGCCGCAGGGCGGCGCGGTCGAGGGCGCGGTGCTCGGGGCGGTCGAAGTGGGCAGCGGGGGCGCGCGGGGTCACCCACCAACGATGCCCGCCACCGGGCGCCGGTTCCGAAGGGGTGGTACCCTCGCCGGATGGTGCGCTGGCTCGGGCTTCCTCTCTGCGCTTTCCTCGCGGCCTGCAGCGGCACCGAGCCCGGCGAGACGAGCGACGCCGACCTGGACGCGGCCGTCGACGTGGCGACCGAGACGAGCGGCGACGTCGGTTCTCCCGACACAGGTGACGCCGTCGGAGACACCGTCGCACCCGACACGGGTCCGGTCGCGCCACCGCCCGTCGACGGCGAGAAGCCCGGCGTCGACGGCAAGCAGCCGGTCTCGGTGCCCGCCAAGGGCGAGGCGGTGTTCCGCGTCGAGACCAAGCCCGGCGAGCACCTGCACTTCATGCTCACGTTCTCGCCCTCGTCGCAGCCGGTCGTGATGAAGGTCGAGCGCTGGACCGCGGGCGCGCGCAAGGCGCTCGGCGAGACCGACGGGGGAGGGGGGCTGCGCACGCTCGCGGTGTTCGACGGCGACGCGGCGGCCACCTTCTGGGTGCGGGTCACCTCGACGACGGCGTTCACGGGCACGCTCACCATCACCCGCACGCCGTTCGCGGACGGCCTGACCTGCGCCAGCGACTGCAGCCACCTGCTGCAGCTCCCGCTGGCCAACGACCCCGCGGTCGACGGCTACGCGCACGACGGCGGCACCGTGTTCCGCTACCAGTTCGGCCGCCGCGACCTCTTGATGCTGCTGCGCTCGGCGGGCCGCCGCATGATCGCGATGAAGAAGCTCCCGTTCTATCCGTACGACTTCTCGCAGTGGGACGGCGAGACCCCGGGCAACGACGTCGGCGCGCCGCGCCACGCCTCGCACCAGCGCGGCAAGGACGTCGACGTCTCGCTCTACGGCAGCGACGGCGGGTCCGCGTGGCGGAGCTTCTGCACGACGTCTTCGGTCGACGGCGGGCGCGCGTGCGTGAACGGCACCGCCAAGGGCCTCGACGCCCGCGCCACGGCGCGCGAGCTCGCGGGGTTCTACGAGGGCGGCATCGTCACGATGATGTTCCTCGACCAGGAGCTCATCGAGCTGGTTCGCCCCGCGGCCGCGCCGCTCGCCAAGGACGGCGTGATCGCGACGAGCCTCGTCCCCCTCTACTCGGACGGCACCCACCTCCAGCACTGGCCGAACCACGACAACCACGTGCACGTCCGGGTCAGCGAGGCAGCCAAGCTGGTGATCGGCGAGGAGCCCGTCGAGCCGCCCTAGAACACCGCCGTCGAAGTACGGTCAAGCATTCGCTCGTGGCTCCTGCTGATGGCGGCGGTCGGTTTCGTCCAATGGTCGGAAGTCGACGGTGCTCAACGACTGCTTGCCGAGGATGCCAAAGAAGCCCTCAACTTGATTGAGCCAAGATGCGCTCGTCGGCGTGTAATGGAACGTGACCTGAGGATTCTCAGCGAGCCACGCGGCGACATCGTCAGTGCTGTGCGTCGAGGAGTTGTCGAGGATGACGTGCAACTCCTGATCAGGATACGCACGAACAACCTTTCGCATGAACCCCAAGAAATCCAGCGCCGTGTGCGGGTTGGTGACCTGGTGGGTAGCTGCTTCTTGGTCGGCTCGAATAGCACTCTTGCCATCGTCTCTTGGACGACCGCGGAGCGTTTGGTTCTATATGGACGGCGGTGTACTGGTCGCCTGCATCGCCGCTGTCCGTGCCGACCACGGCGTCTCCGCCCCCGGCGTCCGTGGTGGCGCGCGCCCGACAGATGCCACCGACGCACTCGAGCGCAGCCGCCGATGGGACGCAGTCGTCGTTTGCCAGGCACGTGTCACCCGACAGCTTGGGGCGAGACTCCTCAAACGCCGACGCAGGGTCACTGGGGACACGCCGTGCGCCGTCGTCCTTGCGGCAGCCCTTGCTGCACTCGTACGTCTCGAGTCGACGGGTGTAGGACCGATCGAAGCGGACCACGCTGTCGTCACACCGAATGGAGCCACCGAAGCACTCGACGTCCGGCCGGGCGTCCGCGGTGTCCTGCGCTGCGGGCACATCCCCGCAGCCGAACGTCAGCGTCAGTGCGCCGAAACAGAAGAGGGCGACGCGCCGAACGGCCATCGCCCTCATCTTACCCGTTCCCGCTCAGAGGAACTCGCCGTGGCACTGCTTGAAGGGCTCGCCGCTGCCGCAGGGGCAGGGCTCGTCGCCCTCGACGATGGGCTTGGCGGGCTCGGCCGGCGCCTCGGGCGCGCCCGACATGCGGGCCATCCGGCGCTGCGCGCGGGCCAGCGCCGCCGCGATCTCCTCCTCCGACTCCGGCGGGCCGTCGGGTGCGTCGGGGTCGTCGTCGAGCGGCACCACCGCGGGCAGCGCGCGGCGCGGGGCGTCGAGGGCGGCCGCGGCCGTCTCGAGCAGCGCGACGTCCCCGGTGAGGCCGGCGGGCTCGTCGTGGCGGGTGAGCATCGCCTGCAGCTGGCGCTGTAGATCGGCGAGGCGCTCCATCTCGAGGCTCTCGGCCTGGCGCTCGGCGCGCTCGCGCTGAACCTCGGCGCGGAAGACCTTCGTGGCGACCGACCCGCTGATCGCGGCGACCATGTTCACGAAGATCTCGTAGCCCTCGATCTTGTACTCCTGCTTCGGGTCGCGCTGGCCGTAGCCGCGCAGGCCGATGCCGTCACGAAGGTGCTCCATGTTCGTGAGGTGGTCGACCCAGGCGCGGTCGATCTCCTCGAGGTAGACCGAGCGGAAGATGCGGAGGTAGAGGCCGGTGCCGATCTCCTTCTCCTTGGAGACGAAGCGGGTCTTGGCCTTCTCGTAGAGCCAGCGCGCGAGCTTCTCCACGTCGTGGAAGTGCTCGAGCTCCTCCTCCTGCAGCTCGATGCCGAAGGTGTCGCGGAAGCCGCCCTTGATCTCGGCCCACTCCCAGTCTTCGGGCGGGACGTTGTCGGGGCAGGTGGCCTGGAGCGTGGTGCCGATGATCGACTCGATGAGGTCGAGCGCGCGCTCGCGCTGCTGCTGCAGCGAGCCCGCGAGCTGCTCCACCGCCTCGGCGTAGGCCACCTTGGGCTTGGACTTCTCGAGCGCCTTCTGGTCGAGGCGCGAGCCGAAGTAGTGGTAGATGTCGTTGACCAGCTGCTCGCAGTTGTCGAGCGAGGCGATCTGCTCGATCTTCTCGACCTTGGTCTCGACGTCGTCCTTGGCCTTGCCGTACGAGCAGAACACCTGGAGGACGTCCTTCTCGACGTCGGCCTTGATGCGCTTGAGCGGGGTGATGACGCGCGGGCGCCCGGTGGGCTTGCCGTCCTCGTCGTGCTCTTCGGGCGAGTAGGTGCCCTCGAGCAGGGCGCGGCGCAGCGAGTAGATCGTGATGCGCTGCTGGTTCATCACGTCGTCGTATTCGAGCATGTGCTTGCGGATGTCGAAGTTGCGGGCCTCGACCTTCTGTTGGGCGTTCTCGACGCTCTTGGTGACCCAGGGGTGCTCGATGGGCTCGCCGTCGGGCATGCCCATCTTCTCCATCAGCATCTTCACGCGCTCGCCGGCGAAGATGCGCATCAGGTCGTCTTCGAGCGACAGGTAGAAGCGCGAGCTGCCCGGATCGCCCTGGCGGCCGGCGCGGCCGCGCAGCTGGTTGTCGATGCGGCGCGACTCGTGGCGCTCGGTGCCGACGATGTGCAGGCCGCCGATCTCGACGACCTCCTTCTTCTCGTCCTCGCACTCCTGCTCGAGCTCGCCGACGCGGGCCTTGAAGTCGGGCCCGTCGAGCTCTTCCTGGCGCTCCTGCTGGATGAACTCCCACTTGGCCATCATCTCGGGGTTGCCGCCGAGGATGATGTCGGTGCCGCGACCGGCCATGTTGGTGGAGACGGTGATGGCGCCGCGCTTGCCGGCCTGGGCGACGATGTACGCCTCTTTTTCGTGGTGCTTCGCGTTGAGCACCTCGTGCTTGATGCCCTTCTTCTCGAGCAAGCGCGCGATGGCGGCGGACTTCTCGACCGAGACGGTGCCCACGAGGATCGGGTTGCCCTTGCCGTGGTACTCCTCGATCTCCTGCATGACCGCCTGGAATTTCTCCTTCTCGGTCTTGTAGACGACGTCCTGGTAGTCCTTGCGCACGATGGGCTTGTTGGTGGGGATCGGCACCACCTCGAGCTTGTACGTCTTGTGGAACTCCTCGGACTCGGTCATCGCGGTGCCGGTCATGCCGGCGAGCTTCTTGTAGAGGCGGAACAGGTTCTGGAACGAGATGGTCGCCATCGTGCGGTTCTCTTCCTGGATCCGCACGTGCTCCTTGGCCTCGACCGCCTGGTGCAGGCCGTCGCTCCAGCGACGCCCCGGCAGCACGCGGCCGGTGAACTCGTCGATGATGAGGACCTTGCCCTCCTGGACCATGTAGTTGACGTCGCGCCGGTAGAGCGTGTGGGCGCGCAGGCACTGGTTCAGGATGTGGAGCACCTCGAGGTGCTTCGGGTCGAAGAGGTTGTCGGTCGAGAGCAGCTCCTGGGCCATGTCGACGCCCTCGTCGGTGAGGGTGACCGAGTGGGCCTTCTCGTCGACGACGAAGTGCTCGTCCTTGCGCAGCTTGGGGATGATCTCGTTGACCACCATGTACTTCTGCGAGGCCGCCTCGCCCTGGCCGCTGATGATGAGCGGGGTGCGGGCCTCGTCGACCAGGATGCTGTCGACCTCGTCGACGATGGCGAAGTTGAGCTCGCGCTGCACGTACTCGAGCGCGCTGAACTTCATGTTGTCGCGCAGGTAGTCGAAGCCGTACTCGTTGTTCTGGCCGTAGGTGATGTCGGCGCGGTAGGCGAGGCGCTTCTCCTCCTCGTTCTGCTGGTTGACGACGACGCCCGTGCTCTGGCCGAGCCAGTTGTAGAGGCGCCCCATCCACTCGCAGTCGCGGCGGGCGAGGTAGTCGTTCACGGTGACGACGTGCACGCCCTTGCCCGAGAGGGAGTTGAGGTAGCAGGGGAGGGTGGCGACGAGGGTCTTGCCCTCGCCGGTGCGCATCTCGGCGATCTTGCCCAGTGGAGCACCATGCCGCCGATGAGCTGCACGTCGTAGTGCCGCATCTTGAGCACGCGGCGGGAGGCCTCGCGGCAGACGGCGAAGGCCTCGACGAGGATGTCGTCGAGCGACGCGCCGTTCTCGAGCTGCTGCTTGAGCTCCGGGGTCTTGGCCTGCAACTGCGCGTCGGTCAGCTTCTTGAGCGCCTCTTCGCGGTCGTTGATCGCGGCCACCAGCGGGCGGACCTTGCGCAGATCGCGATCGTGTTTCGTGCCGACGAACTTCTGGATGACCCACTGGAGCATGTGATCTCCGCTAGGTAGTCACGCTTTCGGGGGAAGCAAAGGGGGGGCCGTCAGGAACCGCTCGACGCTCCCCCGGAGGCGCGCCTAGGCTCCCGCCCCGCATGCGCCTCGCCGTCTATGCCGGTAGCTTCGACCCCGTCACCTTCGGCCACCTGGACGTGGTCCACCGGGCGGCGGCCCTGTTCGACCGGGTCGTCGTGGCCATCGGCCGCCACGCGACCAAGCAGCCCCTGTTCGACAACGAGCAGCGGATGTCGCTCCTGCGCGAGGTGACCCGGAACGTCCCCAACGTCGAGATCGACGAGTTCGACGGCCTGCTCATCCACTACGCCAAGGCGCGGCGCGCGGTCGCCATCGTGCGCGGTTTCCGGGCTGCCACCGACTTCGAGTACGAGCTGCAGATCGCCCACGCCAACGCCGACATGCAGCCGGAGATCGACACGGTCTTCCTGCCCACGCGCGTCGAGCGCGGGTTCGTCTCGGCGTCGTTGGTGCGCGAGATCGCCACCCACGGGGGAGACGTCACTCGCTACGTGCCGCCGGCGGTCGCGGCGGCGCTCTCGCTCCGTTACGTGCCGGCCGAGTAGCTGGTCACTTCACGACGCGCAGCCAGGGCGGCAGCTCGCGCTTCTTCTTGGCCGCGGTCTCGGGGATCTCGACGATCTCGTCGCTCTCGCGGGGCTCGCGGGTGGGGGCGTCGTCCTTCGACGGCGGGGCGTCGTCCGTCGCCTTCGCCTCTCGCTTCGGCCGCTCGGGCGGCACGCTCTCCGGCGCTGCGGTCTCCGCGGCCGGCTTCGCCGCTTCGACCTCGGCGGCCGCGGCCTCGGCCGGTGCCTCCACGACCCGCGGCGCCTCCCGAGGCTCGGTTCGCTCCGACTTGGGGGCGCCTCCCTCGACGGCGCGCAGCAGCGGACGCGCGCCCTTCTTGCCGCCCTTCGGGTCGGCCTTGCCCTTCTTCCCCTCGGACTTGCCCTCGGACTTGCCCTCGGACTTGCCCGGTGGCTCGACCTTGGCCGGCTCCTCGCGCACCTCGCGCGGCACCTCGGTCTCCCACAGCATGCCCTGGCCCTCTTCGTTGACGATCGCGAACACCGCGGTCCAGGGGACGAAGGTCCAGGTGGGCGTGCGCGCGAACGACAGCGTGGCGCCGAGGCCGTCTTCGCCGACCTCGAGGTCGGGGATCGGCACGGGCATGTTGAGGCCGTATTGCAGCACCACGCGCGGCTGCTTGCGCAGGTGCGGCGGCAACACCACGCCGTCGCAGCGCGGGTCGAAGTGCACGAACACGCTCGGGTCCTTGGTCAAGAGGGCGGTCATCACGTCCTGCTTGCTGGGCCGCTTCTGCGTCACGCGCGGGGCGTAGCGTGGTCCGGCGAGGGGTGAAAGCTCCTCGAAGGCCGGAAGGGCTGACCTGGGTAGTAGAACCGGCGATCCCGTTCTATGGCGGACGACCGCGCATGACGACCTCCCCGTTCTCTCGGCCCCTCGGGCCGGTCGCCGCCGCGCTCTGGGCGGCCGCGGTCCTCGTGCTGTACGTCCTCCTCGCCGACCTGGCCTTGACCCTCAAGCCCAGCACGGCCGGCGACGGCGTGGCCTCCGCGCTCCTCTACACGGCCTCGGTGCTGGTCGTGGTGTTCGCGGTCGCCCGGGTCCACGCCCCGGAGGCCGAGCTCACCGAGCTCGTCGGGGCGCGCCCCGTGGGCTTCGCGGTCCTGCTCGTCGCGGGCGTGGCCGGGGCGGCGGCCTACCTGCCGCTGTCGGCCTTCGAGCGCTGGGTGCTGCTGCGCGCGCCCGATCCGCAGCGCTCGGCGGAGATCGCGCAGGCGCTCGCCCTCGTGCCGCGCGGCTCACGCGTGTTCGGCACCCTCGCGCTCGCGCTGGTCGCGCCCCTGGCCGACGAGATCCTCTTCCGGGGGGCGCTGTTCCACGGCGTGCTCCGCAAGGAGGGCCGCACGACCGCGACCGTGGCCACGACCCTCGGTTTCGCGCTCGTCTCGACGGCGTTCCTGCCCAAGCTGCTGCCGCTCTACGTGGTGCTAGGCCTCGCGCTCGCGCACGCCCGCGCGGCCACCAGCTCGGTCCTGCCCGCGATGGCGCTCCACCTCGGCTATCGGGGGGTCGAGCTCGCGACGACCTACCGCGCGCACGGCACGCTCGATCCGCTCGCCACCGGCGAGGCTCCCGCCCGTGTCTCGCTCGCCGTCGGGGTCGGCGCCGGCGTCGCGGCGGTCCTCTTGCTCGGGCTCCTCTCCCGGCTCGGCGACGCCGACGTCATCGCCGCCGACGACGGGGACGCCTAACATCGCGCCATGTCGCCCGCGCCCACCGCAGCCGTCCTGCTCATCGGCAACGAGCTCCTGTCCGGCAAGGTGCAGGACGCGAACCTGGTCGTCCTCGCCCGCGACCTGCGCGCGCTCGGCGTGCGGCTCACGCGCGTGGTGATGGTCGAGGACGTCCGCGAGGTCATCCGCGACGAGGTGCGTGCGCTCGCCTCCACCCACGACTGGCTCGTCACCTCGGGCGGCGTGGGCCCCACCCACGACGACGTCACGCTCGCCGCGGTCGCCGATGCCTTCGGCGTGGGCCTCGAGCGGCGCGAGGAGATCGCGTCGCTGCTGCGCGGGTTCTACGGCGCGCGCTGCACCGAGGGGCACCTCTGCATGGCCGATCTGCCGGTCGGGACCGAGCTGCTCTCCGAGGCCGATGGCCCCGAGGGCGAGGTGGTCGAGGTCGGTGGCAAGAAGCTCCCCTGGCCGGCGTTCCTCGTGCGCAACGTGTTCTGTCTCCCGGGGATCCCGCAGGTCTTCCAGATGAAGCTCGGCGCGATCCGGGCGCGCCTCCGCAGGCTCGGCGCCTCGGCGTTCGTCTCGCGCGGCGTGCTGACCGACATGGACGAGGGCAACCTCAAGCCGCTCCTCGACGCCGTGGTCGCGCAGCACCCCGAGGTCGAGATCGGCAGCTACCCGGCGTGGATCGGCGCGCCCTACCGCACCAAGCTCACCTTCGACGGTCGCGACGCCGCCCGCGTCGACGCGGCGCTCGAGGCCTTCGTCGCCACGTTGCCGGCGGGCGAGCCCAAGGGGCGCGTCTGATGCGCGCGGTCTTCATGGGCACGCCGGCCATCGCGGTCCCGGCGCTCGAGGCGCTGCACGCGATCGCCGAGGTGCCCTTCGTCGTGTGTCAGCCCGACAAGCCCGCGGGGCGCGGCATGAACCTCACCGCGCCACCGGTGAAGGTGCGCGCCCTCGAGCTCGGGCTCGACGTGCGCCAGCCGGTGAAGGTGCGCGACGGTACGCTCGCCGGGTGGCTCCGAGAAGCGCGGGCCGATCTGGCGCTGGTGATCGCCTACGGGCGCATCCTGCCGCGCGACGTGCTCGACGCGCCGCGGGTCGGTTGCCTCAACCTGCACGCGTCGCTCCTGCCGCAGCTGCGGGGGGCGGCGCCGATCACGTGGGCCATCGTGCGCGGTCACCAGGAGACGGGCGTCGGCCTGATGCAGATGGAGGAGGGCCTCGACACCGGGCCCGTCTTCGCGGAGCTACGGCTCGCGATCGACCCCGACGAGACCGCGGGGGAGCTCGGCGTGCGCATCGGCGCGCTCGCGGCCGAGCTCGTGCGCGCGTCGCTGGTCGACGCGGTCGAGGGGCGCCTCGTCTCGCGCCCACAGGACCACGCCGCGGCCACCCTGGCCCCGATCCTCCGCAAGGAGGACGGTCGGATCGACTGGAGCAAGCCCGCCTCGGCCGTGCACGACCACGTGCGGGGGATGTCCCCGTGGCCCGGCGCCAGCACGACCTTGCCCGACGGCCGCGTGCTCCGGATCCTCCGCACCCAGCGGGTCGACACCACCACCACGATGACCGAGCACGGCCCGGGCACCCTCGCGGTCGCCGACAAATCCGGCGTGTTCGTGGCCTGCGGCAGCGGCGTGGTCGGCGTGCTCGAGGCCCAGCTCGAGGGCAAGCGGGCCATGAGGGCCGCGGATCTGGTCAATGGGCGCGTGCTCGCGCGCGGCCTCCGCCTCGGATGACGCGCTGCGCGACGAACGCCGTCCGACGTGCACGAAAGATCCGGAATCTCTTTCGACTGTCCATTCGACTCCGTTAGTCTCGCGCGCCGGACGGAGGCAGGTACATGCGGCGTCAGTCGAAGCGCGTTCTTCATTCGTTGGGTCTGCTCGCGGGCGCGGGCGTGTTGCTGGTCGCGGGGAGGGCCTCGGCCAACGGCTTCGAGATCCCGGAGAACGGCACCGAGGTCATGGGGCGGGGCGGCGCCTGGACCGCGCGCGCCGACAACCCGCTCGCCGTCGGCCTCAACCCGGCCGGCCTCGCCGGCCAGCCCACGGCGTTCGTGGTCAACACGAACCTCACCTACCAGAAGCAGTGCTTCTCGCGCGCCGGCAACTACGCCTCGGGCGGCAACTACGGCGGCTCCAAGTTCCCCACGGGCGACTACGAGGGCAAGCCCTTCCCGACCGTCTGCAAGCAGAACGGCATCAGCGACGTGGGCATCGTCCCGCAGCTCGCCTTCAACTACGCGGTGAGCTCCAAGGTCAGCATCGGCTTCGCGCCGCTCTGGACCCCGAGCGGCACCGGCAAGGCGCTGTGGCCCGACGGCGTGGACCGCCCGCTCACCACGTCCGATGGCACGCCCGCGCCGCCGCCCCAGCGCTTCATGCTGCTCGCGAAGAACGCGCGCATCATCATGCCGACCCTCGGGGTGGGCGCCGAGGTGCTCCCGGGGCTGCGCCTCGGCGCGAGCTTCCAGGCGGTCATGACCTTCTTCGAGTCACAGGTCAGCTCGCAGGGTTCGCAGAGCGCGCTCCAGGACGCCGCGCAGGGGCCCACCCCAGCCGTGCGCTCGACGGTCAAGTGGAATCAGCTCTTCACGCCCGCGTTCGTGCTCGGCGCGCTCGCCTCGCCGAGCCCCGAGTTCGACATCGGCTTCATGTTCCGCTGGAGCGCGGACATCGTGAAGAAGGGGGGCGAGGTCACCCTGAACGGTCCGTTCTACGGCGACCAAGGCTCCCCCGCCACCCGCGCGGTCGACACGACGGTGAAGTTCGAGGAGTTCCGCCTCCCGCAGCCGTGGGAGATCCGGATGGGCGTCCGCTACCACAAGCTGCGCGCGGGCGTGGTGCCGCCGGCGCAGGGCCGCCGCGACTTCCTCAAGCACGACGTGTTCGACGTGGAGATCGACTTCCAGTACTCGCACAACAGCTCGTTCCAGCAGATCACCGTGCTGTTCCCGACCGATCCGCAGTGCGTCGGCCTCGGGGTCAACCCGAGGGACGGCACCGCGCTCACCAAGTGCGCGAGCTACGTCCCGCCGGACGCGTCGATCCTCAAGAAGTGGCAGGACACCCTCGCGATCCGCGTCGGTGGTGAATACGTCGCGGTCCCCGACAAGCTCGGGTTGCGGCTCGGCGGCTTCTTCCAGACCCGCGGTCAGGACCCGCAGTACCTGAACCTCGACTTCCACCCGGGTCGCATGCTCGGGTTCTTCCTCGGCGCCACGCTGCGCGCGGCCTCGTTCGCCGACGTGTCCATCGGCTACGGGCACATCTTCGTCGAGACGTTCGACAACACGGCGACCGGTGGCTCGCTGCGCGGCCTCGCGGGCACGCGGCCGGACAACCCGGACCCGAGCGACCCGAGCATCGCGGCGCCGAACAACTACCGCAACGCCTGTCCTGGGCAGTCGGTGCCGTCGTACCGCACGTGCACCATCGTCAACACCGGCAAGCTCGAGACCGGCTACAACATGTTCTCGATCGGCGCGACCTTCCGGCTCTAGCCGAGCGCGACCCGCGCCGTGTCGCCGCTCTCGACGGTGCACGGCGCGCCCACGATCCACGGCCGGTTGTCGTCGCCGTGGCCGAACGGCGCGCCGGCGACCACGGGGACGCCGAGCCCGAGCAAGCGCTCGCGGATCACGTCTTCGACGGTCACGCCGTCGGGCCCCGGGTTGCAGTCGGTGAACCCACCGACGACGACCGCGGCCACCCGCGCGAGGTGACCGCCGACGAGCAGCGAGGTGAGCATGCGGTCGACGCGGTACGGCCGCTCGGTGGTGTCCTCCACGAACAGGATCGCGCCCTCGGGCACGACGAGCCGACCGCTCGCCGCAGACGCCTCGAGCAGCGCCAGGTTGCCGCCGAATGCGGGGCCCTTCGCCGTTCCCCGCGACCACGGCTGCAGGTCGGTCCACGGCGTCAAGGCCTCACCCTCGATCGCGGCGCGCCAGAGGCCGCGCGCCTCCTCGTCGGCATCGCCGAGCGAGCACACCATCGCGCCGTGCAGTGACCGCACGCCCGCGCGCGTGGCCTCCACGTGGAGCGCGGTGACGTCGGAGAAGCCGACCAGCCACTTGGGCGCGCGCGCGAACGCGGCCCAGTCCAGGGTGTGCGCGAACCGCGTGGCGCCGTAGCCGCCCCGCGCTGCCACGACCGCCTTCACCGTCGGATCGGCGACCGCCGCCGAGAGCTCGTCCCTGCGGCGCGCGTCGTCGCCCGCCAGATAGCCCGCCCGCGTGAACAGGTCGTCGCGCGTGGTGACCGCGTACCGGGCGGAGAGCCACGCGAGCCCGCGGTCGTAACGCAGCCGATCGAACGGCGAGCTCGGCGCGACGACGGCGATCCGATCGCCGGGCCGCAGGGCAGGGGGCGTGATCAGGGGCATGCGACGGTGTACGCGCCGTCGACCTCGGTGCAGGTGCCCTTGGTCGAGGAGCCGCAGAGGACGGTGAGCATGCACCCGCAGCTCGGGAACGAGAAGCACGTCCCAGGGAGCTTGGCGCAGTTGTAGGGCAGCTCGGCGCAGCCCGGACAGCCGACCGGGCAGGGGCCGGCCTCGTCCGTGGGACAGCTCGCCGGGGTCGCCGCGCGCTGGCAGATCTGGAACTTCTTGCCGCACACCTCGGTGCCGCAGACGAAGCTGCCGCTGCCGTCGTCGGGCTTGTCGGTGTCGACGACGGCGGTGTCTACCGTCGCGTCCGCTGCCGAGTCGCCCGTTTCTCCGCCAGGCGTGGTCTCGGCCACGGCGTCGTCGCCCGCCTCTGCCTCGATCGCGACGTCGGGCTCCACTTCGGCGGCGGTCTCCTCGACGCTCGAGTCGGCCTCGACCGGCGCCGCCGTGCTGCCGTCACCACAGCCGACGAGCGCGCAGGCGAGCAGCGAGCCGACCAGTGACACGAGCGTGCGCGACATCCCTCTTCCTCGGTGTACCATGCCCCCTGCCCATGGACGACCCGCTCGGCGACGTGACGCATGCGCTGTCGGTGCTGGCCCGCGACGCGATCCCCGCGGCCCGCGGCCTGACGGCGGCCGTGCGCGCCCGCCTCGACGCGCTCGCCGCGGCGCTGCTCGGGCCCGACTTCCAGGACCGGCTCGATCGCTTGCCGATCCGGCTCGGCCCGACCGGCGTGGATCCGTTCGGCTTCGACCCCGACGTCGCCAAGTACGCGATGATCGTCGCCGCGTTCCTCCACCGCGTGTGGTTCCGCACCGAGGTACACGGGATCGAGAACGTGCCGCGCGGGCGCGTGCTCCTGATCTCGAACCACAGCGGACAGCTCCCCCTCGACGGCATGGTGATCGGCGCGACCATGTTCCTCGACGCCGAGCCGCCGCGCTTCATCCGCTCGATGGTCGAGAAGTGGACGCAGACCCTGCCGTTCGTGGGCACGTTCTTCACGCGCTGCGGGCAGGTGGTCGGCGTGCCCGAGAACGCGCGCACCCTGCTCCGCAACGAGGAGATGCTGCTCGTCTTCCCCGAGGGCTCGCGCGGCATCAGCAAGCCCATCTCGCGCCGCTACCAGCTCACCGATTTCGGGCTCGGGTTCATGCGGCTCGCGCTCGAGACCGAGACCCCGATCGTGCCGATCGCCGTCGTGGGTGCCGAGGAGCAGTACCTCAACTTCGGCAACGTCGACGCCGTCTCGCGCCTGTTCGGGATGCCCTCTTTCCCCTTGATGCCGCAGTTCCTCATCCCCGGCGGGCAGCTCCCGCTCCCCGTGAAATACCGGCTCTACGTGGGCGAGCCGCTGCTCTTCGACGGCGACCCGGACGACGACGACAGCGTGATCGAGGAGAAGGTCTGGATGGTGCGCGCGACCATCCAGTCGATGATCAACCGTGGTCTCAAGGAGAGACGCGGCATCTTCTTCTGAGAAGGCGGTGGGTTCTCCGGCCTGCGGAGGAACGGACATATCGAAGTGCTTCCTCATCGGCGAAGCGCTGCGCATCCGTCGGGGTTCGAGCGTCACACCTGCTACACTTCGGTCGAGTGGCCCAGGTGGTCGTCGTCGACGCGGACGAGGCGGAGCGCCGCAAGGTGCTCACGGCCCTCGCACAGGCGCGCATGCCTGCCGTCGGCGTCGCTTCCCTCGACGAGCTGACGACCCACGTCGAGGCGGCCGGTCAACCCGCGCTCGTGGTCCTCGCGCTCCCGCCTGCCGGGATGTCCGACGCCCGCGCTCGCCTCGGGGAGCTGCTCGGCCCCGAGCCCGTGGCGCGCCTCTGCGTGGTCGAAGCCGACGACGACAGCGTCGGGCTGCTCGAGGGCTTCGCCGACGACGTGGTGCTCCGCCCGCTCCAGCTCCCCGAGCTCGTGGCCCGCACGAGGAAGCAGCTCGAGCGCAAGGCGGCCGTAGACGAGCTCGCCCAGCGCAACGCCGACGCGCAGGTCCTGGTCGAGCTCACCCAGGCGCTCGCGTCCTCGCTCGACCTGCGGGAGATCCTCCACACCGTCGTGGTGCGCACCGCCGAGGTGTCCAAGGTCGACCGCGTCAGCATCGTGCTCGTGCGGGACAACGAGGCGACCGGCTTCGTCGTCGTCTCGTCCGACGATCAGAAGCTCCGCGACCTCCCCATCGACCTCAACCAGTACCCCGAGATCCGGCACGCGATCGCCGAGCGCCGGCCGTTGCTGATCGAGGACGCCGCCACCCACCCGCTGATGCAGACGGTCCGTGGTCCCGAACGCAACAGCAGCATCCCGTTCGCCACCCTCGCCATCGTGCCGCTCCTCTTCGAGGACCGGCCCATGGGCGTCCTCTTCCTCCGCGCGCGCGAGGCCACCTCGTTCGACGATCGCACGCTCGCCCTCCTGCGCACGCTCGCCAACACCACCGCGGTGAGCCTGCGCAACGCGCGCATCCTGCAATCGCTCCGCGACCAGACCCAGCAGATCACCTACGCGCGCTACGAGGCCGAGCGGCGCATGCGTGGCCTGCAGCGGTACGCCGATTTCTTCGAGTCCCTCGACGACGGCGTGCTCGTCATGGACACCGAGGGCTACCTCCTGTTCACGAACCCACGCGCGCGCCAGCTCACGGGCTACGACGAGAAAGACCTCGAGGGGAAGAGGATCCTCGACGTCGTGCTGCCCGAGGACCGCGACAAGGCGCGCTCCATGCGCCCGGCCGAGGGGGCGCCCAACAAGCACGTGGCTACCGACCTGCGCATCCGCCGCAAGGACGGGGTCGTGCGCATCTTCGCGCTCACCTGGAGCTCCGTGCTCCACGAGTCGGGCGCGGTGCTGCTCAGCCTGCGCGACGTGACCAACGAGCGCGAGGGCGTCATCGAGCTCGCGCAGACCAAGGAGTTCCTCGAGCACCTCATCGAGAGCTCGGTCGACGCGATCGTCAGCGCCGACATGCACGGGTGCATCCTCTTGTTCAACCGCGCCGCCGAGCGCGTCTACGGCTGCCCCGCCTCGGCGATGATCGGCACCAGCGTGGAGCGGCTCTACCCCGAGGGGATCGCCCGCAAGATCATGCGGCTCATCCGCAGCGAGGAGCTCGGCGGGCTCGGCCGTCTCGAGGGATTCCGCACCGACGCGGTCGCGGTCACCGGGGAGCGGGTCCCCATCATCCTCAACGCCGCGCTGATGACCCGCGCCGACAAGCCGATCGGCACCGTCGGGATCTTCACCGACCTGCGCGAGCGCATGCGGATCGAGCAGCGCCTCGAGCACGCCCAGGAACAGCTGCGCATCCAGGAGAAGCAGACCATCGTCGCCGAGCTCGCGGGCGCCGCGGCCCACGAGCTCAACCAGCCCCTGACCAGCGTGATGGGCTACGCCGAGCTGTTGCGGCGACGCCTCGAGCCCGGCACGCCCCAGCACCACGCCGCCGACATCATCGTCGGCGAAGCGGAGCGAATGGCCGAGATCGTGCGCAAGATCGGCAAGATCACCCGCTACGAGACCAAGTCCTACGTCGGCAGCGCCCGCATCCTCGACCTCGACCGCGCGTCCCGCGAGGACAGCAGCCCGCAGCCGGACTCCACCAAGCCCGACTCCAACAGGCCGGACTCCGGCAAGGGCGGCAAGGGCGCCGGCACCGTGAAGGGAGGCGGGCCGTGAGCGATCCGAAGTCGGAGCGCCCCGAGCACGACACCGGCCCGGCGTCGGTCGAGCAGGACCGGAGCTCCACGCCCGATTGGGCCACGGAGCGCCAGCGTCCGAACACGTCGTCGCACGTGGCGCCGCGGCGCGCGCTCGCGCGGGCGCCCACGCCCCTCCTCGGCAGCGTCACCCAGCCGCCGCCGCACCTTTCCACGGGTCAATCCGATCTGCTCGCGATCGCGGCCGCGCTGCCGCTCGCCCAGGGGCCCGAGGCCATCGCGCGCGCGGTCTGCGAGGCGGTGCGCGACGCCATCCCGTCGGTCGCGGTCGGCGCCATCGTCCGGGTGGACGAGAGTCAGCGCATCGTCACGGCGCTGTCGCGCGAGGCGAGCTCGGTGGTCCTGCAGATCGATCCGGGCAGCGAGGGTCCTCCGCGGCGCATGTTCCCAGCGCTGCCCGACGAGTGGATCGTGCCGCTCGGCGGCCCGGCGCTCGGCCCGCTGGGAGGGCGGGGCAGCCTCCACGTCGCCGACGTCCTCGAGGCGCGCGACCCCCAGCGCAGCGCCTTGCTGGCCGACCTCGTCGAGCGCGGCGCCCTCGTGCTGGCCGCCGGCCTCGCGGGCGCCGAGGCGCTGTCCTCCCAGCGCGACGACACCGCCCACGTCCGGGCCCTGCAGGCGCGCGTCATCCAGGGCGAGAAGCTCGCCAGCGTCGGGCAGATCGCCGCCAAGGTGGTCCACGAGCTCAACAACCCCCTCACCGCGATCGTCACGTACGCGAGCTACCTCACGCGCAAGCTCGATCGCTCGGGCCTCGAGGCCGCCGACGTGGAGCGCCTGCGCCGGATCGGCGAGTCGGCCGACCGCATCCTGCGCTTCTCGCGCGAGCTCACCGCCTACGCGCGCCCCGACGAGGAGACCGCCGGCCTCGTCGCGATCGGCGACGTGGTCGACCGAGCCGTCGTGTTCTGCGAGCACCTGGTCTCGGGCAGCGGCATCCGCGTCACCGTCCACAACGATCCGGCGGTGCCGCCCACGGTCGGCCTCCGCGGCCAGCTCACCCAGGTGTTCGTCAACCTGGTGACCAACGCCTGCCACGCGCTCCAGGACGCCGGCCGGGCCGAGGACGGCGTCGTCGAGATCCACACCACCCTCACCGAGGACGGTCGGGTGCAGGTGTCGGTCAGCGACAACGGCATGGGCGTCTCCCCCGAGAACGTCGTGCGCATCTTCGACCCGTTCTTCACCACCAAGGCCGCGGGGCGGGGCACGGGCCTCGGCCTGTCGATCGTGCGGTCCATCGTCGATCAGCACGGCGGGCGGGTCTGGGTGCGGAGCGTCGCGGGCAGCGGGACCACGTTCGTCGTCGAGCTGCCCGTCCGGCGCAGCTGAACGCTTGCCGTGAACTTGGCCGCTCGTGCGGCGAGGTGGCATCCGGCTCGGGATGCGCGCAGGCTCGTTCGGGCAAAGAGGAGGAGTCCCCCCCGTGTCGGCCGCTCGCCCCGTACAGGCGGCGACGGACCTCGGCACGTTGCGGCGCGAGGCCGAGCACCTCGCCCGGGAGCGGAACGAACGGGCGACGACGCTCCACGTGCTCGTGGCGCTCTCGAGCCGCGAGGGCCTGCCGTGCGACCTGCTCTCGGAGCGGGGCGCGACGCCCGACAAGCTCAAGAAGGCGCTCCGCATCTCGCACGACGACGAGGGTTCGGGCCTCGACAAGCTGTTCGATCAGGCGCGCGAGGTCGCGGGGCGCACCCGCCGCATGACGGCCACCGCGGCCGACGTCGAGGGGGGCCACGTGCTCCTCGTGATGTGCAACGACCGCACGATGGCCGCGCACCGCGCGCTCACCCAGCTCGGCACCGACGTCGGTCGCCTGCGCGGCGCGCTGATCCAGCACCTGACCGGCGCCATCGAGCCCCGCCGCAAGCCGGCGATGGAGCGCGAAGAGGCGCGACCGAGCGGCACCATGCCGGTGGCCCGACCCATCGCGCTGCGCCCCTTGCCGCTGCGGCCGCTCCCGAGCCGGACCCCGACCACCCCACCGCCCGCGCCCGAGGTGGAGAAGGCCCCCCCGTCGAAACCCGAAGAGCCCCCGGTGGTCCTGTCGGTCGAGGACGAGCCGCGCGACCACGCGCCCCTGATCGACGTGCGGCCGCGTCCGCCGAAGAACACCAAGCGCCACAAGCCGCTCGCCAAGGTCCCCTCCGAGCCCACCCGCTTCGACCTGGATCCGCGCCTCGCGCCCGCGCTCGCCACCATCGGCGTCAACCTCACCGCGCTCGCCAGCCGTGGCGAGCTCGATCCGATCGTGGGCCGCGACGCCGAGATCGAGCGCACCCTCGACGTGCTCGCCAAGCGCACCGCCAACAACCCGTGCCTCGTCGGCGCGCCGGGCGTGGGCAAGACCGCCATCGCGAGTGGTGTCGCCCAGCGCATCGCGGCCGGCCTCGGCGTCGCCGGCTTCGAGGATCGCATCCTCGTCGAGGTCCCCATCGGCGAGCTGCTCGCCGGGACGGGGGTCCGCGGCGCGCTCGCCGAGCGCCTCGGCACGATCCGCCGCGAGGTCCTCGCGATGCAGGGCCGCGTCGTGCTGTTCCTCGACGAGATCCACGCGCTCCTCGGCGGCGACGCCGGCGAGGAGGCCGCCAACGAGCTCAAGACGGCGCTCGCCCGCGGCGAGCTCCCCTGCATCGGCGCCACGACGCCGAGCGAGCTCAAGCGCTCGATCGAGCGCGATCCGGCCCTCGCGCGGCGGTTCTCGATCGTCGAGGTGCCCGAGCTGGATCCCGAGGCCGCGCGCACGGTGGTCGAGACCGCGAGCAACGTGCTCGCGCGCCACCACGGCGTGACCTTCGAGGCCGACGCCAAGGACGACGCCGTCGCCTGGACGGTCCGCTACGTGCCGTCGCGCGCGCTGCCGGACAAGGCGATCGCCGCGCTCGATCTCGCGGGCGCGCGCGCCAAGCGCACCGGCCGCACCAAGGTGGACCGCGAGGCCCTCGCCGAGGTCGTCGCCGAGATGGCCGACGTGCCGGTCGATCGCCTGCTCGCGCGCGACGCCGACCGGTTCCTCGAGCTCGAGAAGCACCTCGCCGCGCGCGTGGTCGGTCACAAGGAGCCGATCGGCCGCATCGCGCGCGCGCTGCGCCGCGGCGCCGCCGGCCTCCGTGGTCAGCGCCCGCTGCTCAGCGCGCTCCTGCTGGGCCCGACGGGCGTCGGCAAGACCGAGACGGCCAAGGCGATCGCCGAGGTCCTGTTCCACGACGCGACCGCGCTCACCCGCATCGATCTGAGCGAGTACAGCGAGCCGCACACGGTGGCCCGCCTGCTCGGCGCGCCGCCCGGCTACGTCGGCCACGAGGACGGCGGTCAGCTCACCGAGTCCGTGCGCCGCCGTCCCTACCAGGTGGTGCTCTTCGACGAGATGGAGAAGGCCCACCGCGACGTGCTCGAGGCGCTCCTGCAGCTCCTCGACGAGGGGCGGATGACCGACGGTCGCGGCCGCACGGTCGACTTCACCAACACCGTGGTCGTGCTCACCTCGAACCTCGGGTCCGAGGCGGCGGCCGAGAAGCCGCGCCGCATGGGCTTCGGCGTCGTGGGCCCGGACCCGGAGGCGCAGCAGAAGGAGACCGACGCGCGCGTGCTCGGGGCGGCCCGCGCGGCGCTGCCCCCCGAGCTCTACAATCGCTTCGACGAGGTCATCGTCTACCACCCGCTCGATCGCGGCGACGCGCTCGCCATTGCCGAGATTGCCCTGCGCAAGCTCGAGGCCGACCTGCAGAAGAGCCGCGGCCTGCGCCTGCAGGTGGACCGCGAGGCGATCGAGCTGCTCCTCGACGAGGGCGGCTTCGACCCGAGCATGGGTGGCCGCCCGATCCGGCGCGAGATCTCGCGGCGCATCGAGGCACCGCTCGCCGAGGTGCTGCTCCGCGGCACCGGTGTGCGGGGCGACGTGGTCTGGATCACGGTCGACGACGGCCAGATCGTCATCGACCTCGTGACACCTCCCGGTTGACCGCCCGCGAGGGGAGCACCACGATCTCTCCATGAACCGCGCCATCCTCGTCGCTCTGTTCGCCGCGGGCTCGGTCTTCGCGTCGTGCGCCAGCCAGCCGCTCAGCAAGACGACCGCGGTCACCAAGCCGATGTCGCCGGCCGACGGCGCCAAGGACTACGAGAACGGCACCGCCCCGCACGGGCCGCCCGTGGTGCCGAGCGGCAGCGACAAGGGCGGGCAGACCTCGGGCAAGCCGGCGTGTCCGCCGCAGTGCACGCCGTCGGGCGCGTGGGTCGGGTGTGGCCTGCCCAAGCCCCGCAACAGCAACTGCACGGGTTGCACCCCGAAGTGCAAGTCCAAGGGCACCCCCGACGAGGGCTGGTACGACTGCAGCGGCGTGCTCATCGTCGCCCACGCCTGCGACTGAGCCTGCCTCATGTCGCTCGGGTGAGCACCGTGCAGCCGGTCTCCGTGACCAGCACCGTGTGCTCGAACTGCGCGGACCATCGGCCGTCCGCGGTGACCACCGTCCACTCGTCGTCGAGCACCCGCACTTCGGGGCGACCGAGGTTGATCATGGGCTCGATGGTGAAGCACATCCCGGCGCGGAGGCGCGTCCCGGTGCCGCGCTTGCCGTGGTGGGCCACGTGGGGCGGACCGTGCATCGCGCGGCCGATCCCGTGCCCGCCGTAGTCGCGGACCACGCTGCACCCCTCGCGCTCGGCCAGGGCCTGGATCGCGGCGCCGACGTCGCCGAACCGGGCGCCGTCGCGGACCTCGGCGATCCCGACCTCGAGGCACCGCCGCGCCACGTCGACGACGTGCCGACCTTCCTTCGACACCTCGCCGAGGAGGAACGTCGCCGACGTGTCGCCGTGGAAGCCGTCGAGCTCCGTCGTCACGTCCACGTTGACGATGTCGCCCTCGCCGAGGACCACGTCCGCGCGGGGCACGCCGTGGCAGACGACTTCGTTGCGGCTCGTGCAGACCGAGGCCGGAAAGCCGTGGTAGCCGAGCTGGCTCGGCTTGCCGCCGAGGGCCTTGGTGTGCGCGCGCACCCACTGGTCGATGGTGGCGGTGGAGATGCCCGGTCGGAGCCGCTCGCCCACGTGGGCGAGGGTCGCCGCGGCGGCGCGGCCGGCGGCGAGGAGGCGCGTGCGGTCCTTGCCGGCGAACAGCTCGATCATGGGGCCAGCGTGCGACTTCGGCCGCCGGCGATCCAATACCTCTTCGATCTACTCCCCCGGGGTCCAGCGATCGAGCTTCCAGCCCGCGTCGGTCTTCACGAACACGAGGCCGTGCTCCTTCACCTGGGGGCCGAGGTTGGCCTCGGCGCGCGCCGGCTCGCGCTTGGTCCAGCGAATCTCCCAGGCCGACCAGCCCTTGCCCCACCGCGCGAAGGCGGTCTTCTTCGGCTCGCCGACGACCCGCTTCTCGAGCGAGGCGATGCCGTCGACGGTCGCGTACCGGGCCAGCGCGACGTCGTCGCCCGCCTGCAGCGCGGCGAGCACCCCGGACCAGGCCTCCTCCGGCGTGAGCGCGGCGACGGACTTCTGGGGCGAAGGCGCCTCCGCCGTCTTCACGGCCTCCGTCGAGGGCACCGCCGTGGGCGCGCTCGCGTCGTTGCGCGCGCACGCGGTCATCGCGAACCCGAGGAACAGCCAGCGCATGTCGACAGCGTGCCTCGCCTCGCCACCGCCGGGAAGGGCGCTACACTGTCCCCGTGTCCCTGCCGCAGCTCCGCTACTTCGTCGCCGTCGCCGAGGAGGGCCACGTGTCGCGCGCCGCCCGTCGGCTGCGCATCGCCCAGCCGCCGCTCAGCCGGCAGATCCGCGCGCTCGAGGACGAGCTCGGCCAGCGCCTGTTCGCGCGGACCCCCCGCGGGGTCGAGCTGCTCCCGGCCGGCGCGCTCTTCCTCGACCGCGCGCGCCGCATCCTCGCCGAGGTCGACGCGGCCGTGGCGCTGTTCCGCGCCTAGGCCTCGAGGGCACGCACCGCGCGCACGAGCTCCGGATCGATCGGCGCGGCGAGCAGGATCACCCTGCGCACCGTCGGCAGGAGCACGAGGGAGAGCCAGGTCTCGGTGAACGGGTTGCGCACGAGGGCCTCGCGGACCGGCAGCTGGCCGAGCCAGCGCGAGGCCGCGACCGCGCGCGCGAGGGCGGGGCTCGAGGGCCGGCGCGCGGCGACCCGCAGCGCGTCGGCCACCGTCGTGGTGTCGACGTCGAGCAGCGCCGCGATGACCTCCGGACGGGGGTCGCGGAGGAGCCGCTCGCGCAGCGGCGCGTTGCGGATCAGGTGCTGTTGCCGCGTGTAGAGGTCGCGCGGCGCGGTCTTCCACGCCAGCGTGACGAGGTTCGAGCTCGCCGCCGTGGGCTCGGTGAGCTTGCCGCGGGGGCGCAGGTTGCGGTACGCGCCGTCGGTGCGCAGCACGAGCGAAGCCGCCACGAGCGAGCGCCGGTCGGCCTCGGCGCGCCAGGCCCCGATGGGCAGGTCGTCGCGCGTGACGCGCAGGTGCACGAGGGCCAGCACGACGTCCCGCTCGGGCCCCCCGCCGTTCATCGCGCGCCGCACGAGGGCGTCGAGCTCGGCCAGCGCCGCCGGGTCGTTCGCGAGTCGCTCCCCGAGCGCGAGCGCGCGGGCGTGCAGGTCGGGGATGGCGGAGAGCTTGGTGAGCATGACCTCCTACATTCTAGGCCATTCCGTGGCGCGGTGGATCGTCGCGAGTCGTAGTACGCTGACCCGATGATGCGTGGTCGCGGCTCGTTCGGGTTCGGGCTCGCGCGCTCGCTCGACTTCCACGCGAGCCTCGCCGCGTTCACCGAGCTCTGCGACCTGCTCTCCCGCGAGGTCGGGACGGTGTTCTATCCGCACCACGCGCTCTCGTATTCGGAGCTCGCGCGGGGGCTCGAGCGCGGCGAGCTCGGCCTCGCGTGGATGCCGCCGGTCATGGCGGCGGAGGTCGAGGACCGGGCCGGCGCGTCGCTGGTGGTCACGCCGGTGCGCCGCGGCTCCACGCTGTTCCACTCCGCGTTGATCGTCCGCCCGTCGGGGCCGACCACGCTCGAGGGGCTCCAGGGCCTGCGCGCCGGGTGGGTCGACCGCGCGAGCGCCGCGGGCCACCTCGTGCCCAAGATGCACCTCGCGTCCGCCGGCCATCGCCTCGGGGGCTTCTTCGGCAACGAGGCGTTCCTCGGTAGCCACATCGCGGTCGTCGACGCGCTCCTCAGCGATCGCATCGACGTGGGTGCCACGTTCTGCAAGGTCGAGACGCACAGCGGTCGCATCCTGCACGCCGCGTGGACGGCGCCCGACGGCGGCGATCCCCGACCGGTCCGCGTGCTCTCGACGATCGGGCCCATCCCCAACGACGTCATCATGGCGGGCAACCGGCTGCCGGCCGAGGCGCGGACGCGCGTGCTCCGCTGGTTCCTCGATCCCGCGCCGCGCGTGAAGGAGCTGCTCGGTCAGCTGGTCCGGGCCGACGCGTACCGCTCGGTGACGCCGTCGCACCTCGAGCCCCTGCGCAAGATGATGGCGGCCTCGGCGGCGCGCGGAGAGACCCCGTGGCGCGACCGGATGACGTCGATCCCGCCACCCGCTTGAAGGGTCACTGGGTCGCGAGGAACTCGAGCACCTGGCCGCGCGCCCCGCCGACGAGCGGCGGTCCGTGGCCGGGCAGCAGGTGCTCGTAGCGGTGTCCCCGCGCGTGGAACGCTCGCACCGAGGCGACCGCGCGCTCCAGGTCGACGGTGAACGTGGGGTAGGGGAGGGCCATGCCGCGCTGGACGACGAGCGGCGGGATGGCCGTGAGCAACGAGTCGCCGCTGAGCAGCGTGTGCGTCGATTCGTGCCGGTAGAACACCGAGCCCTCGGTGTGGCCCGGGACCCAGTGCACCTCGAGGCCCGCGACGGTGTCGCCCTCGTCGAGCGCGCGGTCGACCTCGAGGTGGGCCGGGAAGTGGTTCTCGAACTCGGCGAGGAGGCCCGCCACGAACGAGCCCGCGCCGCGGGTCATGCGCGTGCGGCTCCTGTTCGCGAGGGTCTCGGCGTCGCGACGGTGGGCGTGGATGCGCACCCCTTGGCGCTGCAGGAACCGCGCGTTTCCCGCGTGATCGGAGTGCAGGTGGGTGAGGAGGACGCCGGTCAGATCGCGCGGCGAGAGGCCGCGACGGCGCAGCGCGACGAGCAGCGAGAGCCGCTCGCTCCAGTGACCCGTGTCGACCAGCCAGCGGTCGCCGGGGCCACCGTCGAGCAGGAACACGTTGCTGAAGAGGACGTTGCGGAAGAGGTCGAAGCTGCCGGCGACGCGCACGGTGTCTAGAGGCGCTTGAAGGTCGCCGGCGAGGCTCCGCCCATGAAGGCGCAGGTCATCGTGTTGCAGTCGGCGCCGACCGAGCACTTGTAGACCGGATCGGTGATCGCGGTGTCGACCGGGACGCTGGTGCCGGTGTTGACGGTGGCGACGCCCATGTTCGCCCCGTTCTTGGCGCGGACGTTGAACACCCCGGGCTTGTTGCCGGCCGTGATCTCGATCTGCTGCGGGCCGAGCGGCAGCGCGGGCTGGGCCTGCCAGCTGCCCACCACGTCGCAGGGCGGCGGCGGCGGGGGCGGCGGCTGCGCGGCGGGCGGGGGCGCCTCGACCGGCTTCTCGCGCCGACAGGCGACGACCAGCGTGCCGGCGAGGGCGACGGTCAGGACGACTCGGGAGAGGGAACGGGTCATGGGGTTGTCCGTAGGACGGCCCCGACGGCGCGTCGATGCAGCTCAGTTCGGCTTGAAGTCGATGACCGTGCCGGCCTTGCGGGCTTCGCCCTCGACGAAGGTGGCCTGGACCACGCGCGCCTTCAGGCAGGCGCCGAGCGAGGGTGGGCCCTTGGTGCAGGTCGCGTCGACCTTGGTGGGCTTGCCGTTGGCGCCGATCGCCGCCTCGAGCTTGCAGCTCGTCGCGAGGGTCGGGTCCTTCGCGAGCTCCATCTGGTAGCAGGCGCGCAGCGCGGCCGCGCGGGAGCGCAGGACGCGGGTGTCCTCGATGGTGCCGGTGGGGGATTTCCAGGTCATCGTCACGCTCCCGAGGCCCGGGTTCGAGGGCGCCCCGTAGGCGCCGATGCCGGGAGCGCCCGGGTTGAGGCCGGGGAACGGGGCGCCGTAGGCCGCGACGCCCGGGCCAGGCACGTTGGTCGGTGCCACGGAGACGTTGGACGAGGTCGGTGCGGGATCTGGGCCGGGGGCCGGCGCTGGCGTCGGTGCGGGAGCCGGTGTCGCCTCGGTCGATGCCGACGGCTGGGCGGACGTGGACGTGGAGCTCGTCGGGGCCGGAGTCGTCGGGGCGGCGGTCTGCCCGCCACTGCACGCGGCGACGCTCGTCGCGAAGGTGAGCAGCGCGAGCCGGTCGAGCCGCCGGCCGGACAGATCGGGCGCCTCGCGGTGCACGTAGCGGCCACCGCCGCAGAAGGGACAGGCGGCTTCGCTCTTGCGGATGTGGCGGCGGCAGTCGGCGCAGACGACGAACATCCGGCCAGGATATCAGTCGCGCAACAGCGCTGCTGCAACGACGTCGAGGAGCCGCGCGATACCGAGAGGCTTCTCGAGCAGGGCGAAGGCGCCGAGCCAGCTGGCGCGCTCGCGGATGCGCAGATCCGGGAACGCGGTCATCAGGACGACGGGTGTGGTCCACTCGGCGAGCCGCACCGCGCGGAGCAGATCGAGGCCGTCGAGCCCGGGCATGCGGACGTCGCTCACGATGACGTGCGGCCGCGGCAGCGCGTGCCTGGCGACGCCCGAGAGGATGGCCAGGGTCTCGCTCCCGTTGCCGGCCGCGAGCACCTCGTAGCCGTGCTCCTCGAGCACGGCGCGGAGGGTGGCGCGCAGGTCCGGGTCGTCCTCGGCGAGCAGCACGCGCGCGGGCGGATCGAGGGGCGAGGCGTCGGGCATGCGCTCGACCTGCACGACCGATGCCGGCACGCCGTCTGCACGGCCAAGGTCTCGAGATGAACAGGAAGCCCGGATCTGCAGCCCCCTCTTCGTCCCTGGTTGGCTCCACCGGCCACGGCAGAGGCGCCTGAGTGGGCGTCCTGTCGCGACGTGCGTCGAATCGCCGCGCTCTACCGTGGCGAATGCAGTCGGACGCGTGGGGCCACGCGCGCGAGCCGATCGCGGAGATCGACGTCGACGTCGGCCACCGTGAGCACCAGCTCCTCGAGGTGGGCGAACGCCGGGGCGGCTTCGAGGATCGCGGTCACGCCGGTCGTGCCGATGCGACCGTCGAGCTCGAACCGACGTAGCCGCGCGAGTACTGGCGAGCCGGCGAGGTGTTCGACCAGGGGGTCGGCCGGCGTGGGATCGCCCCAGTCATCGTCCCAGATCTCCATGCCGAGCAGCGCGAGCTCGCGGAGGTTCGTCGTTGCGCCGAGCGCGTCGAGCAGAGGTCGGACGTCGACGAAGTCGTAGCGATCGGCCCTACCCGCGAGCCGCAGCGACTCGAGGCTCGGCCACTCGGCGTCGACGAGCGCCGACAGGTCTCTCGAGACGTAGCGCAGGTCGAACGAGCGCACCTTCGGGAGCCGGATGCGGCCGAGGTGGCCACTGGGCCCGACGAACGCCTCGAGGGTCGGCAGCACCTCGAGCAGCGGGGCGAGGTTCCCCTCCTCGAACACCGCGTTGCCGTGCGCATCGATCCCGTACTCCAGCCGACGCAGCGCCGGTCGCCGCGCGACGAGGCACGCGCGGCAGCCCTCGAAGTCGAGCACGTGGCCGAGGCGCAGCGCCGAGAGCGATTCGACCGCCGGGATCTGTAGGAGCTCGTCCAAGAGGCGGCTCGACGACACGTGCTGCTCGTCGATCGCCGCGCCCCGCACGAAGCCCCGGTGCCAGGTGAGCTCGAGGCCGTCGTCGTACCGGTGGAGCGCGAGCGGGCCGAGCAGCGCATCGGCGTGGCGGTCGATGAGGCGCACCTCGTCCCGCTGCAGGTCGGCGTTCCACGGGTCGAGCTCGAGCGCCCGCTGCACCGCGAGCAGGCGGCCGCGCGGGTCGCCGGAGTCGATCAGCGCGTCGGCGAGCACGAGCTGCGTGTCGACGTCGTCGTCGTGCGCGAGGATCTCGCGGTACAGCGCTTCCCGGTCGGCCACGCGTGAACGGTAGCGGAAGCCGAAAGCGCTCGCTGCTAGGCTCGCCGCGTGGCCGATCACCGCCGCCTCACCGGTCTGCCCGACATCCACGCCGCCACGCGCGCCTACGAGGCCTGGGTCAAGTCCAAGCTCGACGTCGTGGCCGAGGACCTCGAGCGCAAGCACACGCTGCTCCGCACCTCGCCGTTCGCGTTCTTGCGCGGCACCTACTACCGCTGGGCGCAGGTCTTCCCCGTCGTGTGCCCCAAGCTCGCGGCGCGCGCGGTCGTGCCCGCGGTGGGCGACCTCCACGTGGAGAACTTCGGCACGTGGCGCGACGCCGAGGGCCGCCTCGCGTGGGGCGTGAACGACTTCGACGAGGGCTACCCGCTCGCCTGGACCGCCGACCTCGTGCGCCTCGCCACGAGCGTCCGGTTCGCCATCGCCGACGCCGGGCTGCGCGTGGACGCGGCGCGCGCGTGCGCGGCGATCCTCGCGGGCTACGCCGAGGGCCTCGACGCGGGCGGTCACCCGTTCGTGCTCGCCGAGGACAACCACTGGCTCGGCGCGCTCGCCACCGGGCGGCTCAAGAAGCCGACGCGCTTCTTCCACAACCTCAAGACCGCCATCCGCCCCGGCGTGCCGAAGCCGATCCTCAAGAAGGTGCTGCTCGCCGCGCTGCCGGACGGGGCCGAGGACATCACGTTCGCCCGCCGCGTGGCCGGGGTCGGCAGCCTCGGGCGTCCGCGCTGGGTCGCGCTCGCCAAGTCACGGGGTGGGTTCGTCGCGCGCGAGGCCAAGGTGTGGCTGCCCTCGGCCAACGCCTTCCTCGACGGCAAGCCGGGCGACCACGACACCCAGTCGGCCATCCTCGCCGGCGCCGTGCGCTCGCCCGACCCCATGCTGCACCTCGACCGCGGGTGGACCGTGCGCCGCCTCTCGCCGAACAACGCGCGGGTCGAGCTCGACGAGCTCCTGCCCACGACCGACGCCGTGCGGCTGCTGCGCGCGATGGGCACGGAGATCGCCAACGTGCACCTCAGCGACCGCAAGGCGGCGCGCAAGGCTCGTCAGGAGATCGGCGAGGTGAAGCGGGACTTCCTCGTCGTCGCCTCGGAGGCGATGGAGGCGGCCGTCCGCGAGGACCACCGCGTCTACCGCCGCAAGCAGAAGACCAAGCTCAAGTCGGCGGGATGACGTCCGGGATGCCGATGCGCTTGAGCACCGCGACGAGCGCGTCCACGTAGGTGCTCGGCACCGCGGGTCCGGCCTTCACGAGCAGCGCGACGGGGCGCTTGGCGCCGGCCGCGAGCAGGAGCGGCTGCAGGCACGCCGTCAGCGCGGCCTCGTCGAACGAGCCAGGCGCGTTGCTCGCGTTGCGGGCGACCTTGCGGTGGTGGCCGTCGCGGCAGGCTGGCGCGCCGTCGACGCTGACGTCGAGGCCGTCCATGCGCACCGTGAGGTCGAAGCGGATGAGGCCGGCTTTCCCCGCGTCGTCGGCGATCGCCGCCGGGACCTGCGGCACCACGGGGACGCCGCCGCCGACCGTCGCCGACACCGCCGGGTGCGCGTCGACCTGCTTCTGCACCATCTTGCGCATGGCGAGCCAGCCGATGCCGACGATGCCGACCACCACGAGGAGGGTGGCGAGGGGCGACGCGCCCGAGCCGGGGGTCCGCGGCGGCGCCACTTCAATCCTCGAGCTTGAGGATGGCGAGGAACGCGTCCTGCGGCAGCTCCACCGAGCCCACCTGCTTCATGCGCTTCTTGCCCTCTTTCTGCTTCTCGAGGAGCTTGCGCTTGCGGCTGATGTCGCCGCCGTAGCACTTCGCGGTCACGTCCTTGCGCAGGGCGCGGATGGTCTCGCGGGCGATGATCTTGCCGCCGATCGCCGCCTGGATGGCCACCTCGTACTGCTGGCGCGGCACGAGCTCCTTGAGCTTCTCCGCGATCCGGCGGCCCTGGTGGTAGGCGCGCTCCTTGTGGACGATGACGCTGAGCGCGTCGAGCGGGTCGCCGTTGACCAGCATGTCGAGGCGCACGAGCGGCTCGGTCTTGTACCCGGCGAGCTCGTAGTCCATCGAGGCGTAGCCGCGCGAGTTGGACTTGAGCTTGTCGTGGAAGTCGAGGATGACCTCGGCGAGCGGCAGGTCGTAGACGACGATGGCGCGGTCGGCGCTCGCGAAGCTGAGCGAGCGCTGGATGCCGCGCTTCTCCTCGCAGAGGGCGAGCACCGCGCCCACGTACTCCTTGGGCACGTGGATGCTGACCTTGAAGATCGGCTCGTCGATGTGGTCGATGTACTGCGGCTCGGGGAGGCGCGCCGGGTTCTCGACGTCGATGGTGGTGCCGTCGCTCTTGTAGACCTTGTAGACCACGCTCGGCGCGGTGGTGATGAGGTCGAGGTTGTACTCGCGCTCGAGCCGCTCCTGGATGATCTCCATGTGCAGGAGGCCGAGGAACCCGCAGCGGAAGCCGAACCCGAGGGCGTCGCTCGTCTCGGGCTCGAAGCCGAACGCCGAGTCGTTCATGTGCAGCTTGTCGAGCGCGTCGCGCAGGTCGGGGTACTGCGCGTTGTCGGTCGGGAAGATGCCCGCGAACACCATCGGCTTGACCTCCTTGAAGCCGGGGAGGGGCTCGGTCGCGACGTTCTTGGCGTCGGTGACCGTGTCGCCGATCTTGGTGTCGTGGACGCTCTTGATGTTGCCCGCGAGGAAAGCGACCTCGCCGGGGCCGACCTCGTCGAGCGCCACCGGGTGCGGCGTGAACACGCCCATCTCGGTGATCTCGTAGTCGCGGCCGGTGGCCATGAAGCGCACCTTCTGGCCCTTGCGGAGGGTGCCGTCGATCACGCGCACCATCACGACGGCGCCGCGGTAGCTGTCGTACCAGCTGTCGAAGAGCAGCGCGCGCGGCGGGCCGTCGGGGTTGAGCTCCTTGGGCGGCGGCACGCGCTTGACGATCTGCTCGAGGATGTCGGGCACGCCGACGCCGGTCTTGCCGCTGCAGCCGACGGCCTCCGTGCAGTCGAGGCCAATCACGGTCTCGATCTGCTCCTTGGTGCCGTCGATGTCCGACGAGGGCAGGTCGACCTTGTTGAGGACCGGGATGATCTCGAGGTCTTGCTCGATGGCGAGGTAGACGTTGGCGAGGGTCTGCGCCTCGACGCCCTGGGTGCTGTCGACGACCAGGATCGCGCCCTCGCACGCCGAGAGGCTGCGCGAGACCTCGTAGTTGAAGTCGACGTGTCCCGGCGTGTCGATCAGGTGCAGCGTGTAGATCTGGCCGTCTTGCGCCTTGTAGCGGAGGCGCACGGTCTGGGCCTTGATGGTGATCCCGCGCTCCCGCTCGATGTCCATCTTGTCGAGGAACTGCTCGACCATCTCGCGCTGCTGCAGCGCACCCGTGATCTGGAGGATGCGATCGGCGAGCGTCGACTTTCCATGGTCGATGTGCGCGATGATCGAGAAATTGCGGATGAGTGACGGGTCCGTAGGCATGACGGCGGGCGCCGGGTCCTAGCACCCCGGGTCCGTCGCGGCGAATGAATCCCCGAAAAGGCTACTTGGGCTTCGCCGACGACGCGATCGGCGCGGGCGGCGCGATCCCGAGCTTCTTGCGGGTGAAGATCGCCACGAGGCCGTCCTTCTTGTCGAGGTCCTCCACCCGGAGATTGTCGGCGTCGAGCACGCGGAGGAGCTTCTTGCCGTCGGCGGTCTTCACCGTGAGGTCCGGGTCGGCCTCGGTGAGCACCGTGAAGTTCACCGTCTTGTCGGGCACCCCCGGGAGGCGAGAAACCAAGGCGTTCGGCGTGATCTCCATGGTGGCCTGCGGGGCCTCGGAGAGGATCTGGATCTGCGTGGGAGGCGGCACCTTCGCCCAGCGCTCGGCGGTCGCCTTGTCGGTCAGGTCGAACCGCGCGAACTTCCAGTAGCCGAGCACCTTGCCGACGAGCGGCGAGGCCGCGACCGCCGACCCGCTCGCCGACGCCGAGGCCGAACCCGAGGCCGAGGCCAGGCGCTGGCGGAAGCCGAAGCCGACGCCGAGGCCGAAAGCGGAAGCCGCCGTGCCGGGGACCTTCGGCCGCAGCACCGCGGGGTTCACCGTCAGCGGCGGCGGGGCCATCGACTTGTCGACCGAGCCCGCGCCGGGCACGACGCCCGGGGCCGGCGGGTTCGGCTCGTCGCGACGGCTGCAAGCCGCGGGGACGACGACGAGCGCCAGGCCGACCAGCAACGGACGCGCGAAGGAGGCGTGCATCCGGGCGTCATAGCCAACCCGCTGCGGCGTGGCCAAGGTCGTGCGACCATGGCCCCCATGGGCGCGATCCGCGAGCACTTCGAGAAGTACTGGAACGGTGAGGTCGATCCGGAGAAGTCGCCGCCGTTCGTCCCGATCCTGCAGGCCGAGGAGGTCGCCGACAGCGTGGCCTTCGTCTCGAGCTTCGCCAACGCGACGGCCATCCGCACGGGCGAGGGCCTCGTCATCGTCGACCCGGGGAGCTTCATCCTCTACGGCCAGGTGTTCGCGGGCATCCGCAGCGTGCTCGACGCGCCGGCCCGCACCATCGTCTACACGCACGGCCACGTCGACCACTGCTTCGGCGTCGAGCAGTGGGAGGAGGACGCGAAGAGCCGCGGCGCGAAGGCCCCCGAGGTCATCGCCCACGAGGACGTGCCCGCGCGCTTCGACCGCTACAAGCGCACGCAGGGGTGGAACTCGTGCATCAACGCGCGCCAGTTCCAGTCGGCGGTCGAGTGGCCGAAGACCTTCCGCTACCCCGACCGCACGTTCCGCGACCGCCTGCGCCTCGAGCTCGCCGGCGAGCCGGTGGAGATCGTCCACGCGCGCGGCGAGACCGACGACGCCGCGTGGGTCTGGCTCCCCACGCGCAAGGTGGTGTGCACCGGCGACCTCTTCATCTGGGCCGCGCCGAACGCGGGCAACCCCCAGAAGGTGCAGCGCTACCCGCGCGAGTGGGCCGAGGCGCTGCGCCGCATCCGCGCGCTCGACGCCGAGGTCCTGTGCCCCGGCCACGGCCCGCCCATCTTCGGCGCCGACCGCGTGTCGCGCGCGCTCGACGAGACCGCCTCGCTGCTCGAGGCGCTGCACGACCAGACGGTCGCGATGATGAACCAGGGCGCCACGCTCGACGACATCCTCGGCAGCGTCCGCGCGCCCGCGCACCTGCTCGAGCGGCCCTACCTGCGCCCGCTCTACGACGAGCCGGAGTTCGTGGTGCGCAACACCTGGCGCCTCTACGGCGGCTGGTGGGACGGCAACCCCGCGAACCTGAAGCCGGCGCGCGAGGCGGAGCTGGCCGGTGAGATCGCGCTCCTCGCGGGCGGTGCCCATAGGCTCGCCGAACGCGCCGAGGCGCTGGTGCGGGGAGGGCGCCTCGCGCTCGCGGGACACCTCGCCGAATACGCGGTGCGCGCCGCGCCCGACGACGAGGCGGTGTGGGAAGCTCGCGGCCGGGTGAACCGCGCGCGCATGGAGGCCGAGCGCTCGCTGATGGCCCGCGGGGTGTTCCGGGCCGCGGCGGACCAGAAGAAGCCGTGAGGCAGGCGGCGCGGCGTGCTAGACCAGCGCGCCTCGGCCCCCGTAGCTCAGTGGATAGAGCAGCGGTTTCCTAAACCGAAGGTCGCAGGTCCGATTCCTGCCGGGGGCGCCAGCGCGGGTGTGCGCGACCTCGCGCGTCGTGCCCCATGAACATGGGGATCGCGTCGGTCTCTGCTGACCTCTACCGTATAGCTCACTTGCGCTGGCGCACCGCTTGCTGGACGCGAACGAATTCCATCCGAGAAGCCCTCGGCGATGCGCGGTCCCGCGGTGTTTCTGCAGTGGGCGGCGCGCCGATTGCGTGAAGGCGCGCACTGCTTGCTCCGGAGATCCGCTTGCCCGAGGACGAACCGGCCCAGCACCCGAACGCCCGCGAACGGGAGGCAGCGCTGCTCGCCTCCCTGGACAACGCGGTGGTCGTCGGGCGCCTGCTGCGCGACGCCGACGCGCGGGTGTTCGACTACTGGATCGAGGACGCGAACCCGGCCTGTGAGACCCACCTGGGCATCCCCCGCGAGCGCGCCCGCGGCCGCCTCGGCAGCGAGGTGTTCGGCCACGGGGATCGCCTGGCGGATCTGACGCGGGTGGCCGAGACCCGCGTGCCGTGCCGCTTCGACGGGTTCCACGACGCGCTCGGCAAGCACCTCCAGATCACCGTGTTCTCGGCGGGCGACGAGCGCGTCGCGTTCATGATCGAGGACTTCACCGCGGAGCAGCGCACCCAGCGCGCCCTGGCGGAGAGCGAGGAGCGGGGGCGGCTCGCGGTGTCGGCCGCGCAGCTCGGGATCTGGCGCCTCGAGCCTTCGACGCAACTGCTGTACCTCGACGAGCGGGCCCGCGCGCACGTGGGGGTCAAGAAGGAGACCCTCAGCATCGAGGAGCTCTTGCAATTGAGCCACCCTGACGATCGCGCGAGGGTCGCGTTGGCCTTCACCACAGGGCTGGATCCGGCGAACGGGCGCGCGTCCGTCGACCACCGCGTCGGGCAGGGCGCCGCGATCCGCTGGCTGTCGGTCCGGGCCAGCGTGCGCTTCGTCGGTGGGCGCCCGGTGTCCGGCATGGCGACCAGCCAGGACATCACCGAGCGCAAGCTCGCCGAGGAGGCCCTGCGCGAGAGCGAGGAGCGGTTTCGCGCGATGTTCGAGCACGCGGCCGTGGGTGTCGCCATGGTCGAATCGCGCACCGGGCGGTTCGTGCGCGTCAACGCGCGCTACGCCGAGATCGTCGGTCGCACCCCGGACGAGATGGTGGGCCAGACCTGGCGCGACATCACCGTGGCCGAAGACCTCGCGGCCGACGACGCGAGCCTGGCCGAGCTCGTCGACGGCGCCGTGCCTCGCTACCGGAAGGAGAAGCGCTACCGCCACAAGGATGGGCACGCGGTGTGGGTCGATCTGACCGTGTCGCGCACGTGGCAGGAGGGGCAGGCGCCCACCTTCCACGTCACGGTCGTCGAGGACATCACGGCCCGCAAGCAGGCCGAACTCGGGCAGCGGGAGAGCGAGGACCGGTACCGCACGCTCGTCGAGAACACCGACGGCGTGGTGTTCTCGACCGACGTCGGGGGCCTCGTCACCTTCGCGAGCCGTACCGTCACCCGCTACGGGTGGACGCCCGAGGCGCTGGTCGGCAAGCCGCTCGATCCCCTCATCCACCCCGAGGATCTGCCGCGGCTCAAGGAGAGCCGCGCCGAGCGCATGGCGGGCGCGCCGCCCGGGCCCTTCGATTTTCGCCTCGTCGACGCGGCGGGGCACGTCCACCACGTGCGCTCGATGACGCGCCCGCTCGTGCTGCAGGGCCGGGTTGCCGGACTGACCGGCGTCCTCGTGGACGTGACCCACCAGCGCGACACCGAGGAGCAGCTGCGCTTCGCCCAGAAGATGGAGGCCATCGGCCAGCTCGCCGGCGGCGTCGCGCACGACTTCAACAACCTCCTCAGCGTGATCGGCATGTACACCGACCTCGCGATGGAGCAGGTCTCGCCGGCCGAGCCGCTGCGGGAGGACCTCGAGGAGATCCGGCGCGCGGGGCTGCGGGCCCAGGCGTTGACGAGGCAGCTGCTCGCCTTCAGCCGGCGCCAGATCCTCAAGCCCCAGCCGCTCGACCTCAACGCGCTGATCGGCGGCGTCGAGAAGATGCTCATGCGGGTGATCGGCGAGGACGTGCAGTTCACGTTCGAGCCCGGCCCGCTCCTCGGTCGGACCATGGCCGACCCGGGGCAGATCGAGCAGGTGCTGATGAACCTGGTCATCAATTCTCGCGACGCGATGCCGGACGGTGGGCGCATCCGTATCGAGACGTCGAGCCTCCGCGTCGACGGCAGGAACCCGGGAGAGGTCGTGCTGGCTCCGGGGGGACTACGTATCGTTCTCGGTCAGCGACTCGGGCATCGGCATGGACGAGGCCACCCGCGCGCGCATCTTCGAGCCCTTCTTCACCACCAAGCCGCGGGCAAGGGCACCGGGCTCGGCCTCGCGATGGTCTACGGCATCGTCCAGCAGAGCGGTGGTGGTGTGGAGGTCGTGTCCGAGCCCGGAGCCGGCGCCACGTTCCGGGTGTTCCTCCCGGCCGACTCTCGTCTGCCGCTGGGACCCGCCCCGAAGGAGCTCGTGGCCAAGGCGGGTGGTGGCGAGACGGTCCTCGTCGTGGAGGACGAGGTCGCCCTCCGCCACCTCGTCCAGCGCGTGCTCTCCGGCGCGGGCTACGAGGTCATCGTGGCGAGCAGCGGGCGCGAGGCGCTCGCGGCGTTCGAGCACCCCCGGACGTGCGGCTGCTCGTGACCGACGTCGTGATGCCCGAGATGGACGGTCCGGCCCTGGCCGCGCTCCTGCTCGAGAAGGCTCCGAAGCTCGCGGTGCTCTACATCTCGGGCTACTCCGACGAGGTGATCGCCCACCGCGGCGTGCTCGCTCCCGACGTCTCCCTGCTCGAGAAGCCGTTCACCTCGCACGCGTTGCTCGGCAACGTCCGGCACGTGCTCGACCGCGCGCCGAGGTGAAGCCCGCGGCGTGTGTGCTAGACCGGTCGCGTCATGCGCCCGCTTCTGGCCCTCGCTTGCGCCCTCGTGGCGTGCTCGTCGTCGAACGCCGACGCGCCCGTCGACGCGGACACCGGCACGACCGGGCCGACCTGGCGTGACGGGCGCCGCGTGCACGTTCAACCAGGACTGCCCCGAAGGCCAGCGTTGCGACTGCGCGACCGAGGGATGCCGCTGCGCGGTCGGACCGCGGGGGAAGGGGAAGGCGGGCGTCGATACCTGCGCCTCCGCGCTCGATTGTGAGACCGGCCTCTGCGTCGAAGGCGCGACGGGCTTCGTGTGCTCCGGGCCGTGCGCCGCCGGGTGCGGCGCGAAGCTCCCCGCTGCGTGGACGTCGCCTCCTCGCCTCAGGCCCATCTGCGCGCGCGGTGAGCACGCCGACGGGCGCCACGGGCAGCTTCGCCGGCCGCACGTGGGCCTTCGATCACGCGTATTTCGGCTGGGATCTGGGCGACGCGGGCCCCGTCGCCACCTCGCTCGAGCTGCACGCCGGCAGCGACGGCAGCTGCCCCCCCGCCGAAGAAGGATCCGCAGGCGACGGTGGTGGTGAGCGGCCTCCCGGCGCGCTCGCGGCCGCGAGCTATCCAGGGCTGAAGGCCACGTTGCTCGGCCTCGATCCGGCGCTGCCCCTCAAGTCGTCGGCCACCAGCGTCACGCTCTCGGCCGCCGCGCTCGAGCCCTGCGCGGCCCCCGACGCCGCGCGCGCGTGCGCCTTCGACGCCACCGTGGCCCTCGCCTTCGCGGAGGGCACGATCAAGGGGACCGTGCACGCGATCCACTGCCCCTCGATGGACGTGAAGTGATGAGCGTCAAGCAGGTCATCGTCATGCGCCGCGACCTGCACATGCGGCGCGGCAAGGAGATCGCCCAGGGCTCGCACGCGGCGATGGCGTTCCTCGTCGAGCGCATGCGCGGGCAGGGCGACAGCCCGACGCTCACCCTCGACGCCACGCTGCGCAGCTGGCTCTTCGAGCACTGCGCGAAGATCTGCGTCCGCGTCGAGTCCGAGGCCGAGCTGGTCGACGTGTTCACCCGCGCGCGCGCGGCGGGGCTGCCGGCCCACCTGATCCGCGACGCCGGTCGCACCGAGTTCGGCGGCGTGCCGACCCTGACCTGCTGCGCGATCGGCCCGCCGACGCGGCCGCCATCGACGCCATCACGGGCAATCTCACCCTGTACTGAGCGGTCACTCTCGCGCATCGACTGCACGCGCGCGTCGAGTCTGGCGGCGTCGCGACCCGCGCCGAGGCGCAGCGGCCCGAGCACGATCCGCCTCCCCGCCTCGTCGAACGCCACCCAGCGACACAGCACCCCGAGCACCTCTCCGCGGCGATCAGGTGGATGTCGTCCACGCGCAGGCGAACGATCCGCGCGCGCAGCGGCCAGCGTCGCGTGCGCGCGACGACCCTCCGCGTGCGCTCGTCGACGTGCACCGTCGCCGGCTGCGCGAGCGACCAGGCGACGACGATCGCGAGGACCGCGAACACGGCCGCGCCCGGGAACTCCGCCAGCTCGCGGCAGACGCGGAACCAGAGGAAGCCCGCCTCGCTCTCGTAGACGACGTCGCACACGTCCCGGCCCACCACGCGCCACTGGCAGAACGGCGCATCGAAGGCCGCAGCGAGCTGGAGCCCTGCGATGGCCGCGAGGGCGAGGGCGAGCAGGAGCGACAGCGCCCCGAGAGCACCGTGTGTCCCGCCTTCTCGTCGAGCTCCGCCTCGCGGTAGGCCAACATCCTCGATCGGACACCGGGCTTCCCGGCGAGTTCCTCACGACGCGCAGACGGTCGCGGTCGCGCTCTTGTCGGGGCGGGTCGTGGTCTTCGACTTCAAGCGCCCGGCGTAGCGGTCGCAGGCGTCGTTCCACGTGGTGGAGGCCTGCGGCACGCACTGGCCGGTGCTCGCGCAGAACGTGGGCACCTCGCCGGCGCGGTCCGGGCAGGTGCGGGTGCAGGGCAGGGTGCAGGTGCCGACGCCGGTCGCGCCGAGGCTGCACTTGCCGCCGGTGTAGTTGCAGTCGGTGTCCACCTTGCACTCGCTGCCGATCCACCTGGCGCCCACGTCGACCGCGGCGCTGGCCGTGTCGCGCTCGACCTCCTGCTGGATGCGCACGGGGACCTTGGACTTGCCGCGGATGCGCGCGTACACCTCGAGGATGTCGGCGGACGCCATGCGCACGCAGCCGTGCGAGACGTAGCCGCGACGCAGGCTCCCCCCGGTCGGTGCGGTGAAGCCGTCGATCGGCCCGTGCAGGGCGTAGCCGGCGGTGGGCGGCCCCGCGAGGCGGATGAAGGGCAGCCCCGCGAAGACCGGCGAGGCCTTGCGCGTGTCCGGATCGGTCCACCAGATCCGGCACGGGTAGTAGTAGCCCCAGCCGCTGTCCTTCACCTCGGCGGTCGTCGCGCCCGTGTAGAACTTGCCGACCGGGGTCTTGGACTTGCCGCCGTCGATCGCGCCGACGCCGACCGGGAACACGCGATCGTAGGTGCCGGCGCGGTCGCGCAGGTGGAGCGTGAGACCGTCGAGCGAGACCACGATCTCGGGCGACTTCAGCGTCTCGAGCGCGGGGATGGGCTTGCAGTTGGTGGCCGAGCCCCAGCTCGCCGTCTCGGCGGCCTCGACGCTGCCGACGTTCAGCTCCTCGGTGCCGTTGGACTCGGAGGTGGCCTCGTCCTCGTCGACCGGGCCCAGCGCACAACCCGTGAGCACCACGACAGCGAGCCCGAGTCGGCCGATGGAGTACATGAGCGCTTATGTATTCGCATGTAGGTTTCTTGACAAGGGCTTTCTTCTCGCGGCCCCGCGCCCCTTGGCAGCTCTGACGCGACGTGTCTAAGACTGCGTCATGGACGTGCTCGCTCCCTATCGCAGCCACCATGCCGTGGAGGCCTTCGTGGCTCGCGGAGTGTCCGAGGTGATCGGACACTCGTCCGAAGGACGTCCGCTCCACGCGGTCACCTTCGGCCCCGCCGATGCGCGTCGGGTCACCGTGGTGCTCGCCGGGATCCACGCGCTCGAGTGGATCGGGGTCGAGGTCGGCCTCGCGCTCCTCGAACGGCTCCGCGAGACGCCGCCCGTGGATCGGCGGGTGCTCTTCTTCCCGCTGGTCAACGTCGACGGCTACTGCGCGGTCGAGCGCGATCGCCTGGCGGGTCGCCGCCGCTTCCGTCGCGGCAACGCACGTGGGTCGACCTCAACCGCAATTTCCGACGCACTTTCGCGCGCCACGCCTGCTCGATCGGCTCGTGCCGGTGTGGAACCCCGGCCGCGCGCGCGCTCGAGCCCGAGATCGACGCCGTGGTCGCGCGGATCGACCGCGAGGTCGCCGCCGGCGCCATGGTCGACCGCGGCCTCGCTCCACAGCGTGGGCAACAAGATCCTCCACGCGTACGGCGGCCGCTGGGCCCCGCCCGTCGCGATCGATCGCCTGCGGGCGATCGCGCGATCGGTCCGCGACCGCATGCACGCGCCCTACGAGGTGCTCCAGTCGTCGCGCTGGGTGCCAGGCGCCTTCGCCCACGGCATGGAGCTCGACCACCTCTGCGACGCCTACGGCGCGGAGGCTCTGCTCATCGAGTGCTCACGAGGAGGCGCGTCGCTCTCGGAGCCGCGCACGCTCGCCGACCCGTTCGCCTGGTTCAACCCCACCGATCCACGGCCCACCGTCGACGCAATCGTGCCCGCCCTCGAGTGGTTCGTGGGCGGGCACGGTTAGCTCGGCTTGCTGTCGTCGCGAGAGCTAGTTCTTCTTGGCGACGGCGACGCTGGCCTCGGCGCGGGCGCGCACCCCGAGCACGCCCTCGCCGCAGGCATCCTCCATCTCCTTGAGGATCAGCGTGGCGGGCGCGCTGACCTTGGGAGACGTGTAGATCTCGAGCGTGATGACCGTGTGGTTCTCGTCGACCGGGCGGTAGTGCCAGATGGCCTGCAGGTCGTCGACGTTGCCCTTGACCATCGTGCCGACGATCTTCTCGCCCTTGCCCTCGGCGACCGGCGCGCCGAACTTCTCGACGGCCCAGATGGTGGCGGCGCCCTTCATGATCGGGAGCTGGAGGTAGACCTCGGAGCCGGTGCCGTCCTTCTTGAGGACCTTGCTCTTCTGGAACTTGGTGATGAAGGTCGACCAGTTGCCGTAGTCGATGATGGCGGCCTTCACGTCCTTCATCGGCGCGTTCACGAAGATCGAGGCGCGGCCCCACTTCACCTTGGCGGTGGGGTGCTCGAAGTTCGACTTCACGTCCTTGCCGGCCTTGTAGAGCTGGACAGCCTGGGCGTCGGTCGACGGAGGCGCGTAGGCGTCTCCAGCGACGGCCAAGGCCGAGCCGAAGACGAACGCGGAAGCGAGGGCGGCGGCGGCGGCGGAACGGGCGATCCAGCGGGACATGGGAAACCTCCAAGAGGGGTTACGCCCAGGAGTCTTGCAACGGGCGTACCGGGGACGGGGCCGAAGGGCGAACCCCGTACAATCGCTAGGATGCCGGTGCCGGGCCCCGGAGGCGAGTTTCCACCGTGACGTTTTCTTCACGGTCCGGCCGGCGGAGGTGTCGTCGTGGCGCAACGGAGGCACAGGGTACGACCGTACGCACCGACCCACCGTCTCGGCCTGAACGGCAAGGTTTGACGCGGTGCGACGGCCGGAACCGCAGGCCGATCGAGGTGGACCGACTCGTGCTACCCGTAGCCGCGCATGTCCGACCCGACCCCGCGTGAGGCTGGGGCACCTCTTGGCTTCCTCGCGCGCTTCATCCGACTGCAGGTCGAGCGTCCCTGGCTCGGCCTCCTGTGCGGGCTCCTCTTGACGATCCCTTCGGTGTTCCTCGCGCGCAAGCGCGAGCTGCACACCGGGTTCGAGTCGCTCCTGCCCGACAACAAGCCGAGCGTGAAGGAGCTGCAGCGCGTCGGCGGCCGCACCGCGGGCGTCTCCACGCTGGTGGTGGTCGCCGAGGGCAACGACAAGCTCGCCCTGCAGAAGTTCGGCGACGCCGCCGTGCTCGAGCTGCGCGCCCTCGGCACCGACTGGGTCGGCACCGTCGAGAACAACGTCAAGGCCGAGCAGGAGTTCCTCGGCAAGCGGCGCGCGCTGTTCCTCTCGCTGCAGAAGATCCAGGAGCTGCACGACAAGATCGAGGACCGCTACGACTACGAGGTCCACGGGAGCCTCACCGGCGACGTCCCCGAGGCCATCACCCGCGCGACCATCGAGAAGGAGCTCGGCGTCGACAAGTCCAAGGGCGGCGCCGAGGGGCCGCCCTACCTGGACGGCTACTACATGAACAAGGAGGGGACGCGGCTGATCACGGTCATCCGCACCCCCGTCAACGTGGGCGACCTCGAGCGCACCAAGGCCCTGCGCGCCAAGGTCGAGGGCGCGGTCGCCAAGGTGCTGCCGCCCGGCGTCACCGTCGGCTACACCGGCGATCTCATCACCGGCGCGGAGCAGTACGGCCAGGTGAAGGAGGACCTCGCGAGCGTCGGCGCCGCCGGCATCGGGCTGATCCTCCTCGTCGACTTCCTGTTCTTCCTCCGCATCCGCGCCGTCGTCGCGATGGGCCTCTCCATCGGCGTCGGCGTGCTGTGGTGCTTCGCGCTGACGAGGCTGGTCATCGGCCACCTCAACACGGCGAGCGGGTTCCTCGTCTCCATCGTGTTCGGCAACGGCCTCAACTACGGCATCCTGCTGCGCGCCCGCTACAACGAGGCGCGGCGCGAGGGCGCGAGCCTGCACGACGCCGTCACCATCGCCTACCGCGACACCTGGCGTCCGACCCTCACCGTCGCGGCCGCAGCGGGCGTCGGATACGTGAGCCTCGCCACCACGGACTTCCGCGGCTTCCGCGACTTCGGCGCCATCGGCGGCTATGGCATGCTGCTCTGCTGGCTCGCCAACTACCTGTTCATGATCCCGCTGCTCGTGGTGTTCGAGCGCGTCGCGCCCACCCACGGCGTGCACCCCGACACGTTCCTCGGGCGCATCCAGTCCCGCATCGACGCCGGCATCCCCTACGGCGCGCCGTTCGCCTGGTTCGCGCGCCGCGCGCCCGCGCTGGTGGCCGTCCTCGGCCTCGCCTTCACGGCGTGGGCCGGCTGGGCCTCGTACCGGTACATTCGCAACGATCCGATGGAGTACGAGCTGTGGCGCCTCGAGAACGAGGACCGCGGCCAGCCGTCGGCGGCGAGCAAGCTCGGTGACGTGGTCGTGCCGCTCACCGGTCGCACCGGCCCCGACGGCATGGCCATCATGGTCGACAAGATCGAGCAGGTGAAGCCGCTCGTGACCATCCTCCACGCGCGTCGCGACGCGGCCCCGCCGGGCCAGAAGCCGTTCGAGAAGGCGGTCTCGATCTTCGACCTGGTCCCCGACCAGCAGGCCGAGAAGGTCGTGCTGCTCAAGGCGATGCGCAAGCGGATCGACCGCATCCGCGAGCTCGGCAAGATCACCGACGCCGACTGGAAGGAGATGGAGCCGTTCCTGCCGCCGGCCGACATCACGGCCTACGGCGTGACCGATCTGCCCGAGCGCGTCGCCCGCCCGTTCACCGAGAAGGACGGCACCCGCGGCCGCATCGTCTACATCGCGCCGACCGACGGCCGCAGCGTCCGCGACGCGCGCTACCTCAAGATCTGGGCGGACGCCTACCGCGAGACCAAGCTGCCGAGCGGCGAGACCATCATCGGGAGCGGGCGCGCGGTCATCTTCGCCGACATGCTCGCCGGCGTCTGGGAGGAGTCGCCCAAGGCCATCGTGCTGTCGTTCCTCGGCACCGCGCTGGTGGTCGCCGTCGCGTTCACCCGCGGGCCGAAGGGCAAGCGCGCCGCGGTGCTCGTCGTGCTGGCGCTCGCCATGGGCATCGCCTGGATGGGCGGCGCCTTCTACTTCTTCAAGATGAAGCTCAACTTCCTGAACTTCATCGCGGTGCCGATCACGTTCGGCATCGGCGTGGACTACGCGATCAACGTGGTCAACCGCTGGCGCCTCGACGGGCCGGGCAGCGTGATCCACACGGTCCGCGAGACGGGCGGCGCGGTGGTGCTCTGCAGCCTCACCACCTCGCTCGGCTACGTCGTGCTGATGCGGTCCATCAACAACGCGGTCAAGTCGTTCGGTCTCGCCGCCGTGCTCGGGGAGCTCACCTGCATCCTCGCCGCGCTGGTCGTCCTGCCGGCGATCTTGATCCTCCTCGATCGCCGCGCTGGTGTCCGCGAACAGCGATGATCGCCCTCGACTGCCGGTACATCCGTGAACGCCCGAGCGGGATCGGCCCCTACGTGGAGGGGCTCGTCGAGCACCTGCCGCGCCTCGCGCCCGACCTCCACTTCCTGCTGCTCAAGCACCCGCTCGCGCCCGCGCGCCTCTCGCTCGCGCCCAACGTGCACGAGGTGGTGGTGCCCTACGACCCGAACGGCCCCGAGACCATGTGGCTCCTGCCGCGGTTGGTCGATTTCCGCGGGGTCTCGCTCTACCACGGCACGTTCAACATCCTGCCCGCGGGGCTGCCGGTGCCCGCGATGATCACGCTGTGCGACGTGATGTGGATGACCCACCCCGAGCGCTGTCGCAAGCCCGGGCCGTGGGGCGCGGTGGAGACCCGGTTCTTCCAGCACGGCATCCGCCGCACGCTGCGCGACGCGATCCGCATCCACACCATCAGCGACGCGAGCAAGCGCGAGATCGGCAAGCTCGCCCCGTCCGGGGCGGCGCGCACGTCCGTCCTGCCATTCGGGGTGGCCGACGGCTGGCGCCCCGCGGAGTCCGAGGCCGATCGCGCCGCCGCCGCCGCGGCTGCGCGGCAGAAGTGGGTGCCGGGCGCCGCGCGCTACGTGCTCACGGTGGGCCAGTACGCGGGCTACAAGAACCACGAGGGCGTGATCCGCGCGTTCTCTCGCGCGTTCGACGAGGAGCCGGGCATGCACCTCGCGCTCGTGCAGCGGCTCGGCCAGGGCTCTCGCTTGCTGGATCTCATCCGGGACGAGGGCCTCGAGGGCCGCGTGCACTTCCTCAAGAACGTGCCCCAGGCGGAGCTGCAGGCGCTGTTCTGGGGCGCCACGTGCCTCTGTCACCCCTCGTTCGAGGAGGGGTTCGGCAACCCGCCGTGCGAGGCGCTCGGCAGCGGCCTGCCGGTGGTCACGTCGAACGTTTCGTCGATGCCGGAGGTGTCCGGCGACGCCGCGCTGCTCGTCGATCCCCACGACGTCGACGAGATCGCCGCGGCGCTGCAGCGGATCGCCGGGGATCCGGACCTGGCGGCGGAGCTCCGCGCGCGGGGGCTCGTGCGCGCGCAGATCTACCAGTGGCGGCACACGGCGGAGGACACCCTCGCGGTGTACCGGGAGATCGCGGCCGAGACCGGGCGCAGCTGACGTTCGGGGTGATTCCCCGCGACTTCGCCTGGCGGTAGGATGCTCGGCTTGGGGGCGAGAGAGTGACCGCTGAACTGCTGGAGCTGCGCGCGCTCGTCGACGCGTTGCCGTTCGATCTGTGGCTGCGCGATCGCGACCAGACCTGCATCTGGGCCAACGCCGCTGCCGTCGCGCGATGGCCGGGGCTGGTCGGCTCGAAGCCCGAGGATGCCGGAGGGCGGCCCGAGACGGTCGCGATCTGGCGCGCCAACAACGCCCGCGCGATGACCGGGGAAATCGTGCGCGGCGAGGTGCACTACATCCTCGACGGACGCCCGCGCTCGTTCGTGAACTTCGTCGCCCCGGTCACGCGCGGCGGCGAGGTGATCGGGACGGCGGGCGTGAACCTCGACGTGACCGACCTGCGCGACCGCGAGCGCGAGGTCGAGCGCTTGCAGGCGCTGGTGCAGGGCATCTTCGAGCACGCGCCGATCGCCATCGGACTGCGCACCATCCGCGGTGAAGATTTGGTGCACGTGGCGGACAACCCCAAGACCGGCGAGCTGCTCGCGATGTCGGTCGAGGCCCTGCGGGGCGCCAGCGATCGCGAGATCGGCGTGCCTCTCGACGACGTCCGCCGCGCGATCACGCGGTTCCGCAAGGCCCGCGCGGCCGGGCGGCCGTTGCCGTTCGAGGTGACGTACGACTTCGCCCACGGCCCCCGCACGCTCGTGGGAAAGGTCGCGCCGCTGCCGGACGAGGCAGGCGAGGAGCGGTACGTGTTCATCGGCGAGGACGTCACCGAGGTGCGCGCGCTCGAGGCGGGCCTGATGCACGCCGATCGGCTCGCGAGCCTCGGCACGATGGCAGCGGGCATCGCCCACGAGATCAACAACCCGCTCACGTTCGTGCAGGCGAGCCTCAACCTCGCGCTCCACCAGCTCGAGAGCGCCGCCCACCGCCCCGAGAGTCAGGCGTTCGCCCTCCAGATCCTCGAAGAAGTCCGCACCGCCAGCGTCGGCGTCGACCGCATCGCTGCGCTCGTGCGGGAGATGCTCGTGCTCTCTCGCCCGCACCCAACGGGGCCCGCGCCCACCGCCGACATGGCCTTGACGGTGGACTCGGTGCTCGGCCTCGCGGCGTCGCGGCTGCGCGGGGTGGCCGAGGTGAAGCGCGAGGTCGGCGCGCTGCCGCCGGTGGCCGCGGACGCGATGAAGCTCGGGCAGGTGCTCCTCAACCTCCTGACCAACGCGGCGCAGGCCCTCGAGGAGAGCCATCGACGCGGGCACATCTGGGTCCGCGGCCGGCTCGCCGAGGACGGGCAGTGCGTCGTCCTGACCGTCGAGGACGACGGCCCGGGCATCCCGAGCGCGGTGAGGGACCAGCTGTTCGCGCCGTTCCACACCGGGCGTGCGCAGGGGCACGGCTCGGGCTGTTCCTGTGTCGACGCCTGCTGATGGAGATGGGCGGGACCATCGATGCCTCGGCCCGCGACGAGGGCGGCACGGTGATGCGGGTGCTCCCTCTCGCTCCGTGCTGACCGTTGGCGCGGTCGCCACTCTATGTTGCTCGTCGTCAGCCAGACGGTTCTACGAGTACGACGCCGCCCCTGTGTTCCTCGGCGTTGATTGGCGGCAGAGCCCGTCTGGGCGACTGATTCGGAGCCGTCGCCGCGTGAACGCAAGCCCAAACTCGACGAGGAGGCGCTGGGTCCGCCACGACCCAGGACCGACAGCATGCATGCACGACAACGTGCCGTCTTCCACGACCCAGCTCCGACAGGAAGGTGCGGCCGACCGTGCGTACAAGCCGCGATGACGACTGCTACTGGCCGCCTGCTGGTTTGGACGGAACGGAAGGTGACACCTGAATGAGGAGAACACTATGGGGTCATCGACCGACCAACACATGAAGCCGAAGGTGGGATGACGGGCCTTGATGATTCAGCGCCGGGTCGCTACGGATCTCGCATGCGACCCGCTTCGCGTGCCTGCGTGCTACTGATGGCGCTGGTCGCATTAGGCGCACTGACTGGAGCCACCTGCGGGCCGGGAGGCCCGCCAGCAGCGTGTGTGTGCGAGCCCACAACCTGCGGGGCAGACGTAGCTTGCGCGTGCGCGTGTCCAGCTGGCACCATTCAGAGTTGCAACAACCAGTGCGTGACGGCGCTTCCGCCAGGCAGTGCCTGCCAGGTTGTTGATAGTTGCGGACCGACATGCGTCGATGCCCTAGGTCGGAGCGCTGCTGTTGGAGGAACGGTCACGTGTCGGATTGCCCCAGACGGCATAGCACGATGTCTTGAGCGATTGGCCGGAGCACCCAAGAGTTGCTCCGTTGCAGTCAACGATTGCCCCGGCGGCGAGATTTGTGTTCGGCCGGGGAGTCAATATGGCCTTGGTGGAGCTGACGGCTCACCTCCCACAGACAAGTTCATCTGCGGCATTGGTTGGGGGGCGGCCTCCACACCCGAGCCCCCGGCCATCTGCGTACCAGTTGAGGGGCCGCTTCCGTCCGGGCAGTGGTGCGACACTGCGTTTGGGGTTGTCGCCGCACCGCGGTGCGGTGTCTGCCAGTCCGGTGCGGTCTGCGACCCGACGGTAAACCCCGTTGGTGACGTGAAGGGTCTGACGACAACTGGCTGGTGTCGCGCGGGCTGCGAAGTCGACGCCGACTGTCCGTGCTCCAAGGGGCTGAGCTGTCTCCCAAACGCCGACGGAAGCAAGCGCTGCTGCGTCGCCGACAACGCCCCCTGTCGAGGAGGCTCACTGTCAGACGACTGCTGCAATAGCGGATTCCGGTCGATCCGCGACGGGGTCAGCGGGGCAGTTGTAACCTACCTTGCGAAGACTGGAGGTTGCCACGTCTCCGATCCCACTCTTCCAAACGACTACCTGTGCGCAAAGTGTCTGCCTCTCGGCTCCACGTGTGTCGCGGGAAGTCTGTGCTGTGACGGAGGCCGATGCATTGGCGGAAAGTGCGGATGCGCTCGCTTCGCTGAACTCTGCGAGGCGGACGGGGATTGCTGCGCGAGCCTAAGGTGCTTGGCGGGGGCTGCAGGCGAGCCGAAGCGGTGTGGGTGCCAGCCGCCTCAACCTAGAAGCGACGGCCGCGCCCCTCCCCCTCCCGACTGCGTTGGAAGCCCTGGTCCGTCTGGCGGAGCGAGTGGCAGCCTTCCTTCGCCCATACCCACGCCTCCGGTCCTCCCACCAGTCCCGGAGCGATATGAGATTAGGAGCTACGAATACTCCGTCGCTGCGATCACGACATTGCCGACGGCAGTCTTCGCAGTGCCTGCTGGCCAGCATCCTCTGCAGATTGGCTCCTTTGAGCGTGTCTTCTATACGACCGATGCACCAACCAGCAGTGTGAAGTTCTTCGATGTGGGCGCGACGACGCTGAAGCAAGAGTTTCCGCTTCCAAGTACTCCGACGTCGCTTCAGGTGACGGCACCAGTTGCAGCGGCCTCGGACGTCCCAACGTACACGTTCGTTGGCATGAGGGGATTGGCTGAACTCCACCGCTACCGGAGTCTGGATGGCATAGAGGTCCCGCCATTTCAACGGTACCTTGGGACCGGCGCTGACCCAACCGTTGGTCTCATGCTCAACCCAAACGTGGTGCAGGACGATGTTGTCGTCCTAACCGCCACGAAGCTCCAACGCTTTCCGGTCGCCTTTGGAAGCGTTGGTTCCTTCTCACCGCCAGCGCTGTCGACGAGGCTCTTGAGTAGCCTCCCAAGTCTAGCCGGCACACCGATCGGAGTTAGCTACTCCGGCTTCAACGTGTGGGTGCTGGTTTCGCTACCAAGTGACCGATACACGGTGACCCGCCTCACGGAGGCATTCAATCCCGTATCAGCGTCGGGCGTGTTCGAGGGGCTTGGAGTGCCCATCTCCATTGCCGGAGCAGAAGGGGCCACCACCAAGCCTGCCGGTGGCGTCCCGGCGCTCGCGGTGTCCGTTCTCTTGCGCTTCGAAGGACGAGCCAGGATTTGCTCGTTTGCCAACGGTACGCTCTCACCGGCATTCATTCGCTGCATAGATCTCGACGGCGAGCCCGTCGTCCATACCTCAAGTTACGTGGGTGATACAGCTTACGCTTGGGTTCTCACCAAAGGAGTTGCGAAGAACAAACTGCATCGGATCGAGCTGCGAGCCAGCGGTCTGGTTGGTCGGGGCTTGATCGACTTCGGTACAGCCATTCCGTCAGCGCTGACCGTCCAGCCTGGACCGACGTTCTATGTGGACGACCCAGATGCCTCGCCCAGCCCTGGAGCGCCCGGGCCTGCGCGAGCCCTTGCGCACGTCGTGGTCCGGCTCTGACTGCCAAACCCTGGTGAAGCGATGAGTCCCTTGCCACTCCGAGTAGCCCTCTTCTTTTTTCTATGCATCGTTGGATGCGGAGGGAACGTCATGGGTCCTGCCGAGGGTGACGGCGGGCTGGCCGAGACTTTGGTCGACGTCGGCGCCGAGTCGATTGCCGACAGTGGTGGCGACACTGGTCCTGGTGAGTCCCTGAGTTGTCTGCCAATGACCCCCGGCGCGGACCACTCGTGCGGCCTGGACGGCAAGGATGACTGCTGCGCAGCGCCGCTCGTGCCGGGGGGGGACTTCAAGCGACTCTACGACGGTGTTGAACTCAAGGGTAAAGGCTACCCCGCAACGGTGGGAGCGTTCCGACTCGACAAGTACGAGGTGACAGTTGGCCGGTTCCGCAACTTCATAGCGGCGCTTCGGCGCGGAGAGGGCATCCCGAAGCCTGGCAGCGGCGCCTCACGTGGAGATCCCTTCGGGTGGCGCAGCGATTGGGTCGCGCCGACAGCTGACAGCATACTTTCAGGTATGAAGTCATGCCTCCTGGATGGCCTTGGTGCGTCCACCTGGACAGATGTGCCCGGAGCCAACGAACGGCTTCCAATCAATTGCTTGGCGTGGATCGAGGTCTTCGCCTTCTGCGTTTGGGACAATGGGAGGCTTCCAACCAACCTCGAGTACACCTTCGCGGCTGCCGGAGGGGCCTGGCAACGGTTCTATCCATGGTCGGTGCCGTCCACGAATGCGACCGTCGACCCGTCGTACGCGCTCTATGCGGTCGCCGTTGGCGAGCCGGCTCCCCTGCTTCCAGTGGGGTCGCGCCCAAAGGGCGCGGGTCTCTGGGGTCATCTCGACCTCGCCGGAAGCGTCTTCGAGCAGACGCGAGATTCCGGTGGTGAGGCTGCCACGATGCTGCCTTGTGTCGACTGTGCATCGCCAGAGCCTGCGAACCCAACAGCGGTTCACTACGTGCGCGGAGGGGCCTTCAGCAGCGCTGAGCAATACCTGCGAGCTCAGGAGAGTGCCCTCGAACTCGGGTCGACGCGTGCGCCCTATCTCGGAGGCCGATGCGCGCACAAGTGGTAGCGCTTCAAGTTGCCGTTGCTGGACTTGTCGTCGCGGGAGCGTCGTCAACCACTGGGGGAACGCCGTTGGGGCAGGTGTTCGTGCACAACGTCGGACCCAAGGCGGTTCGTGTCATTGTCGGCGCAGGGCAGATTACACCCTGCGATTCCAATCCAAAGAGCTACGATGGAATGGTGGCTGCTGGACAAACGTTAGTGGTTCAGGCCATGTCCGGCAGCGTGTGCATCCAGAACACGCACGAGCCCTTTCTCCAGGTCGAATTCGGCCTGGCCTCCGTGTATCATCGCGCGAAAAAGTGTACTCGTGTAAATAGTCGTGGATTCATATGCGTGCCTGACCTGGCTGACCCCATCTCGTGCAAGGTCACGTCGGTACCCCCTGACTCGGCCCCCCTGACTCGGGGGGTCGAGTTGTCTGCTCCCACTAAACTAGGCGCCCGGCCGCACCCGCTGGCGCATCAATCCCTCTTGCGCGGTCGACGCGACGAGGCGGCCGTCGGCGGAGAACACGCGGCCGCGCACGAGCCCGCGGGCTCCCACCGCGCGCGGGCTGTCGATCACGTGCAGCAGCCACTCGTCGACCCGCAGGCTGGGCGCGTGGAACCAGAGCACGTGGTCGAGGCTCGCGACCTGCATCCCGGGCGAGAGCCAGGTGACCTGGTGGGGGAACAGCGCGGTGCCGAGGAACGCGTAGTCCGAGGCGTAGGCGAGCAGCGCGCGGTGGATCGCCGGGTCGTCGGGCAGCCGCTCCACCGTGCGGAACCACACCGCGCGCTCGGGGGGCAGGGCGGAGGGCAGCACCGGGTCGTCGGTGCCTTGCACCGAGCGGATCTCGAAGGGACGCTCGCCCGCGAACAGCCGCTCGCGGAGGACCGAGGGCAGGCGGTCGGCCTGCGCGCGCATGCGCTCGCCGTCGGTGGGGAGGGTCTCGGGCGGCGGCACCAACGGCATCGTGTCCTGGTGATCGAAGCCCTCCTCGATCTGCTGGAACGAGGCGGCGAGGTTGAAGATCGCCTCGCCGTTCTGTACCGCCACCACGCGCCTCGTCGTGAACGAGCTGCCGTCGCGGATGCGGTCCACGTCGTAGACGATGGGCCGGTTCACGTCGCCGGGACGCAGGAAATAGGCGTGGAGCGAGTGCACCGGGCGGTCGCTCGGGACGGTCTGGGTGGCGGCCGAGAGGGCCTGCCCGAGCACCTGGCCGCCGAACACCGTGCCCCAGCCGAGGTCCTGGCTCTGGCCGCGGAACAGGTTCTGCTCGATGCGCTCGAGCGACAGGAGTTCGACCAGCTTGCCGAGGACGCTCATCGCCCCAGCGTAGTGCTCTACGACCGCGGCGTGAGGGTCTTCGCGCCGAGGCCCTTGATGATGGCGAGGCCGAGGTCGATGCGGGCGTCGTCGCCGAGCACGATGCGCTCGAGCGCGAGGCCCTGCATGACGGCGAGCGTGAACCAGGGCGCGTTGTCGACCGCGGGCACGCCGGCGAGGTGGGGGAAGGCCTCGTGGAATGCGCCGCGCACGCCCGCCCAGAACCGCGCGCTGATGCTGGTCATCGACGCGCGCAGGGTGGGATCGGTGCGCGCGGCGACGAGGAGCTCGAGCCAGGCGTGGAACGCGGGGCCGCTGGTCATCTTCCACAGGAGCTCGATGGCCGCGGTGGTGCGGTCGGCGTCGGCCGGCAGCGCCGAGAAGCTCGCGCGGAACTCGTCGAGCCGTTTCTGGAAGATGTACTCGACCGCGCTCGCCACCAGCTCCGCCTTGGTCGGGTAGTGGTGCAGCTGCGCGCCGCGCGACACGCCGGCGCGCTCCGCGATCTCGGTCGTGCTCGTGGCCGCGTACCCGAGCTCGTCGAGGCAGGTGAGCGTGGCCTCCAGCAGCGCGTGCTTGGTGGTCGCCGACCGCTCTTCCTGCGTGCGGCGTGGCTTCTTGGGCGTGGTTCCGTTGGGCTTGTCGACCGTCACGCGCAATCGCGTACCACGGACAGTCTGGTGCGGAAGAGGGAACCGGTGCATCTAGTGGGATGACGCACCTCGCCGATCGCCCGAGAAACGAGTGCGCAAAGCGCTTCGCACTCTGCCCGAGCCTGGTCGGGCGAGATCAGCGCCCGGCCAGAGCCCACAGTTCGACCAGGCGCCTTGCCGACGCCGCACTTCGAGGGGCGACGTCAGGTGGAGCTCGGCGAAATCGGGCCGCTGACGCGGTCCGACCTCAGTTCGGCGAGGGCGCGGCCTCGGGCTCGGTCTTCTCGATCGGCTTGGGCATCGAGTCGAGGGCGAGCTCGAGGACCTGGTCCATCTTGGAGACCCAGCAGAACTCGACGACGTCCTGCACCTCCTTGGGCACCTCCTCGAGATCGCGCTTGTTGCGCTCGGGGGCGATGATGCGCTTGATGCCGGCGCGGTGGGCCGCGAGGACCTTCTCCTTGAGGCCGCCGATGGGCAGCACGCGGCCGCGCAGGGTGATCTCGCCGGTCATCGCGACGTCGTGGCGCACGCGGATGCCGGTGAGCAGCGACACGAGGGCGGTGAGCATGGTGACGCCGGCCGAGGGGCCGTCCTTGGGCATGCCGCCGGCGGGGATGTGGATGTGCAGGTCGCGCTTGTCGAGGAAGTCCTTGGCGATGCCGTACTGCTCGGCGCGCGAGCGCACGAACGAGAGGGCGGTCTGCGCGGACTCCTTCATCACGTCGCCGAGCTGGCCGGTGAGCTGGAGCTTGCCGGAGCCGTGCATGGTGGTGGCCTCGATGAAGAGGATCTCGCCGCCGACGCTCGTCCAGGCGAGGCCCGTGGCGACGCCGCAGTCCTCCGTGCGCTCGGCGACCTCGGACGTGTACTTGGGCGCGCCCAGGTACTCGTGGAGCTCGTCGAGGTTCTCGACCTTGCGCGGGGTGAGATCGCCCTCGGCGACCTTGACCGCGACGCCGCGGATGACGTCGGCGACGCGGCGCTCGAGCGAGCGGACGCCCGCCTCGCGGGTGTAGACGTCGATGATGTTCTCGAGCGCGTCGTCGGTGATCTCGAGGAGCGAGGTGCCCTTCTGGCCGGGCTTCGGCGGCGCGCCCGTGACCGGGTCCTTCACGTTGGGGATGCCGTGCTCCTCGATCTGCTTGGGCACGAGGTGCTGGCGCGCGATGGCGAGCTTCTCGCGGCGGGTGTAGCCGGGGATCTCGAGGATCTCCATGCGGTCGCGGAGCGGGGCGGGGATCGGGTCGGCGATGTTCGCGGTGGCGATGAACATCACGTGCGAGAGGTCGTAGGGGATCTCGACGTAGTGGTCGACGAAGGTGTGGTTCTGCTCCGGGTCGAGCACCTCGAGGAGGGCCGCCGCCGGGTCGCCGCGGAAGTCGTGGCCGATCTTGTCGACCTCGTCGAGCATGAACACCGGGTTCACGGTGCCCGCCTTCTTCATGCCCTGGATGAGCTGACCCGGGAGGGCGCCCACGTAGGTGCGGCGGTGGCCGCGGATGGCGGCCTCGTCGTGCACGCCGCCGAGCGAGATGCGGTGGAACTTGCGGCCGAGGGCGCGCGCGATCGAGCGGCCGAGCGACGTCTTGCCGACGCCGGGCGGGCCGAGCAGGCAGAGGATCGGGCCCTTCTTGTCCTGCTTGAGCTTGCGGACGGCGAGGTACTCGAGGATGCGCTTCTTGACCTTCTCGAGGCCGTAGTGGTCCTCGTCGAGGATCTTGCGGACGGCCTGGATGTCCATCACGTCCTGCGTGGAGACGTGCCAGGGGATGTCGAGGATCCAGTCGAGGTAGGTGCGGACGACGGTGTATTCGGCGGAGCCGACCTGCATGCTGCGCAGGCGCTTGAGCTGCTTCTTGGCGACGGTCTCGGCCTCGCTCGGGAGCTGCGCCTTGACGATGCGCTCCTCGATGCCGTCGAGATCGCCCTGGTCGCCGTCGTCCTCGCCGAGCTCCTCCTTGATCGCCTTGAGCTGCTGGCGGAGGACGTATTCGCGCTGGTTCTTGCCCATGTCCTCCTTGATCTGGGAGTTGATGCGCTCACGCATCCGGAGGACCTCGAGCTGGCGGGTGAGCAGGCGCAGCACCATGCGGATGCGCTCGTTCACCTCGGTGCACTCGATGATCTTGGCCTTCTCCTCGATCTGGGCGTCGAGGTTGGCGGCGACGAGGTCGGCCAGGGCGCCGGGCGCCTGGATGCTGTCGATGAGCGAGCCCGCCTCGCGGGGCAGCTCGGGCATCAGCTGGATGACCTGCTTCGCGATGTCGCGCAGGCTCATGGCGAGCGCCTCGGCCTCGACCTCGTTGCTGGAGGCCTCGTCGAGGCGGGCGATCTTGGCCTTGAGGTAGGGCGCGGTCTGGTGGATGCGCTCGAGCTTGATGCGGCAGATGCCCTGCAGGATGAGCGAGTAGTTGCCGGACGAGTGCTTGAGCGCCTTGAGGACGCGCGCCGCGCAGCCGTGGACGTAGAGGTCGTCCTGGCCCGGGTCGTCGGTCGACGAGTCGCGCTGGGCGAAGATCGCGATGACGGGGGCGCCGAGGTTGTCGACGTCCTCGACGAGCGCGACGCTCTTCTCGCGGCCCACGTCGAACGGCGCGACTGCGCCGGGGAACAGAACGGCGTTGCGGATCGGCAGGACGGGCAAATCGTCCCCGAACACGATCTCTTCCTCCGGGCGGGCTTTCTTGTCCGTCATGCATCGGACACTAGTCACAGCAAGGTGGACGCGCCAGGGTGGATTTGGCCAAGCAGAGGGCCGAACCACCGTTCGCGCCGCGGGTGCGCCTCTCTACCTACCCAGTCGCCCGGGTCGTCCTGGCCGCGACGGCCTCACTTTTCTGGAGCGGCCGCCCGTGGAGGCGGCCGCCGTTCGCTCCGCTCGTCTCCGGCTCGCTGCGCTCACTTCCGGCCGCAGACGGCGCGGAGCTTGGGCGAGGTGGTCTCGGGTTCGAGGTGGACGACGTTGGCGTTGTCGAGGTAATTGCGGCACGCTTCGATGGCGGCGCCGGTGGCGTCGAGCGCCACGTAGGCCGTCGCGGTGAGCTTGCCGATGCGGGCGAGCTGGCTGCGGGTGGCGTCGCCGATCCCGAGGAGGCGGCTGCCGAGCGCCACCGCCTCGACCCAGCGCCCCTCGACGACCTGCTGCTGGAGCGTGGTGAGCTTGGCCTCGATCTCCTTCTGGTGCTCGCGGGCCTTGCCACCCCCGAGCCCTCCGAGGGCGAGCCCCGACTCCTCCTTCGCCTTCTGCTCGCCGTCCGCGGTGAGCACGAGCGACTCGAGCGGGATCAGCACGACGTCGCCGCGCTTGATGTCGTTGCCCTTGAGGTCGTTGAAGATGACCAGCTTCCAGGCGAGCATCTTGTCGCCGAGGTAGCGCTGCGAGAGATCGAAGATGGTCTCGTTGGCCGAGGCGTAGTGCCGGAGCACGTAGGGGATGACGATCTCGCTGCCGGGATCGGGCGGCAGCCAGGGGTGGGTGCCGTTGGCCTCGGCGAGCACGGCGGCCTGCTTCACGTCGCCGAGGTAGCGGTCGGCGAGCATCCCCCACGTGTCGCCGAGCGCGGTGCGCTGGTGGCCGACCGTGGGCACCTCGAGCCGCATGCCGGCGGCGATCATGCTGCCGCCCTGCGCGTCGAGGGCGTTGGCGCCGACCAGCACGTGCTCGAGGTCGGTGCGGCCGTAGAAGGTCTTGGCGATCGAGGCCAGCGTCTCGCCCTTGCGGACCACGTGGGTGAACGCGCTCGCGTCGCCGGAGAGGGCGAGGGCGCCGAGGAACAGGGCGAGCGAGAGGGTGCGGCGCTTCATCAGGGGCCTCCATCGAGCGGGGCGAGGGTGGACGGCACGGACTCCGGCTTCTGCGAGGCGCTGGCGGAGGCGGACGCGGAGCTGCTCGGCACGGGCGGTGGGAGGAACTCGTCGGGGTGGGCGGGTTGCGGCACGGGGAGCACGACCTCGACGGTGACGGTCTGGTCGACGCCGACCTCGACCGCTCGCTTCTCGGTGGCCTGGGGGTGCTTGAACGTGAAGACGTGGCGCCCCGGGCGCACGCGGAGGAGGCGCCCGATCGGCGTCGTGTCGACCTCGGTGCCGTCGATCGAGACGCGCGCCCAGGGGCGGCACAGCACGCGCACGTACCCGGCCGGTCCGTGCTCCGCGAGGGGCGAGCCGCTCGCGAGGGCGGCCTTGTTGGCGCGGGCGTGGCGGAGCTCGAGGGCGACGCCACCCCCGAGCATCGCGATCGCGCAGGCGACGATGCCGGCGACGGTGGGGCGCAGCGGCACCGCGCGGGGCGCAGGGGCGCGCGGCGGGCGCGGGCCGGATCGATCGACTCCTCGCGCACCGAGCGCCGCTCGTCGAGGAACCCGGCGCGCGAGAGGACCCGGCGGTGGAGCGGCGACAGATCGGCGGTGAGGCGCTCGGCGAGGAACGTGGTGAGCTCCTGCACGAGATCGTCGGTGGAGTCGTAGCGATCGGCGGGGCGTTTGCCGAGGCAGCGCATGGCGATGCGCTCGATGCCGCGCGGCACGACCACGCCCTGCTGGCGGAACGGCCGCGGGGGTCGCGGCGCACGCGCTGGATCGCGGGTCGACCGTCGTCGCCGTCGAAGGGGCGCGCGCCGGCGAGCATCTGGTAGAGCACGATGCCGAGGGCGAACTGGTCCGCGCGGTGGTCGACCACCTCGCCGAGCAGCTGCTCGGGGGCCATGAACGCGGGCGTCCCCACCGCGTCGCCCGCCTCGCTGTCCTCGGCGCCCTCGAGCGCGATGCCGAAGTCGGACACCTTGACGACGATGCGATCGTGGCTCGTGTCGGCCTGCTGCCCGGTGCGGCCGATCAGCACGTTGCTCGGCTTCACGTCGCGGTGCACGACGCCGCGCGCGTGGGCGTACGCGAGCCCGCGCGCGATCTCGAGGCCGATGGCCGCGGCCTCCTCGGGCGAGAGTCGCGGCGTGCGAGCGAGGACCTCGCCGAGCGACGCGCCCTCCACGTACTCGAGCACCATGTGCGGCGGCCGCTCTCCGGCGACACCCTCGTCGAAGTCGAGCAGCTCGACGACGTTCGGGTGACGGAGCCCGGAGAGCAGGCGCGCCTCGCGCTCGAAGCGGCGGTGCGAGGCGCTGACCTTGCCGGCCGCGGTGCGCAGCACCTTGAGCACCACGCCGCGGCCGATGCCCTCGGTCTCGGCGCGGTAGACGTCGCAGAGGAACCCGGACTCGAGCGCGCCGAGGATGCGATGGTGGCCGATTCGGGGAGGCAGCTCGGGCATGGGGACGCGGGGACCGTGTAGGTGGTCTCGGGCAGCGGAGGAACGCTCGAGTGGGCGCAGCTCGCTCCCTACGCTCGCGCTCCGCTCGCTGGGCCCGGCGCGCAATGTTACCCCGCGAACGTTCGGGGCCGATCCCGTGCTGGACATAATGCTCGGGAGCGGGCACCGTCTTCCCTACCCACCCCGTTCGGAGGACGAAGTCATGCACAAGCTCCCCGGAATCCTGCTGGTTGCGACCCTGACCGCCTGTACGGGCGCCGTGGGCGGCCCGTCGGTCGGCCAGGACCCCGAGAACCCCGAGGAAGACACGGGCTCGACGGTCGATCCGACCGACCCGGACGCTGCGACGGACCCCACCGACTCGGGAACGCCTGGCAAGGACTCTGGTACGCCCTCGACGGACACGGGTACGCCCGCGACGGACACGGCCCCTCCGCCTCCGCCGCCGGATCCTGGCCCCTCCGGGCTGCCGGTGATGACCAACCTCGCCGTCAAGGAGGTCGCCTTCTTCCAGGGCGTGAAGGTGAGCGTGGCCCGCGACGGCGCGAAGACCACCGGCCTCGCGCCGGTGATCGTCGGCCGTGAAGCGCTGGTCCGCGTGTTCGTGGAGCCGATGGCGGGATGGTCGCCGCGCGACGTGCAGGGCGAGCTCGCGCTGATCTCGGCGAGCGGCACGCAGCACTACACCGCGAGCCTGACGGTCAGCGCGGCCTCGACGGACGCGTCGCTCGGCTCGACGCTCAACTTCAACGTGCCGGTCGGCGTGCTGGCCAAGGACACGCAGTACTCCGTCGTCCTCCAGTCCAAGACGGGCGCGCCCGCGGCGGGCGACAGCAGCAAGGCGCGCTATCCCGCCACCGGCACCGAGGCGCTGCCGATGAAGAGCACCGGCGAGGTGCTCAAGGTGAAGATCGTGCCGATCCAGTACGGCGCCGACGGCAGCAACCGGCTGCCCGACACGTCGCCCGCCCAGGTCGAGACCTACCGCCGCGCCTTCTACGCGATGTACCCGGCCAAGCAGGTAGAGATCACCGTGCGCGCGGCCTACCCCTACGCCTCGGCCATCTCCGCCAACGGGAGTGGTTTCAGCAACGCGCTCAACGCCATGGTGAAGCTGCGGCAGAGCGACGGCGCCCCGAAGGACACCTACTACTACGGCGCGTTCGCGGCCGCGTCTTCGTTCAGCTCGTACTGCAGCGGCGGCTGCGTGACCGGGCTCTGTGGGCTCCTCACCTCGTCCGCCGACTCCGTCGGGCGGGCGTGCGTCGGCGTCGGGTTCACGGGCGCGCAGAGCGCCAACACGGCGGCCCACGAGATCGGTCACGCGCACGGACGCGAGCACGCGCCGTGCGGCACGAGCGGCGACGCCAAGTACCCGTACTCGGGCGGCAGCATCGGCGCCTGGGGGTACGACCTCGTCGGCAAGAAGCTGTTCTCACCTTCGGGCACCAAGGACTTCATGAGTTACTGCGATCCCACCTGGATCAGTGACTACACCTACGCGGCGCTCGCCACGCGCATGGCCACGGTGAACGGCGCGGCGATGATGTTCGGCACCACGACCGCCCCGACCAGGTACCGATTCGTCAACGTAGGCGCAGGTGCGACCTTGTCGTGGGGAGAGAGCATGACGCTCACGGACCAGCCGTTCGGCGCGCCGCGCGACGTGGTGTTCGACCTCGGCGGCGGCAAGACGCAGACGGTCACGGGGTACTACTACCCCTACGGCGATCTCGAGGGCGGATACCTGCTCGTCCCGGAGCCGACCACAGGCTACTCTTCCATCCGCGTCCGAGACGTCGTCCCGAGCCTCGACGTGCGGCTTGCCGCACCCGTCGCCTTCGCCGACTGATCGGGTCGCGATCCGCGTCTGTTCGCTGTCTGGTCAGGGGCGGGCGCGGGTACGGGATGGGGGGCCATCTCCTAGGGAAAAAGAATGCGCATTTCTTCGCTTGGTCTGCTCTTCGTCCTCACCGCTGCCTGCTCCGCCAAGTCCAGCACCGACGCGCCGGTGGACACCGGCGTCGAAGAAGACGTCCTGCCCACGGCGGGCCTGGAGCGGACCAAGGGCCTCGCGGTCGCCGAGGTGGCCGTGATGCAGGGCCCGAAGGTGAGCGTGGCCAAGGACGGCGCCGCGTCGCCGCGGGGGAACGCCTCGGTCATCGTGGGGCGGCAGGGGATCCTGCGCGTCTACGTCAAGCCCGACGACACCTGGACCGCGCGCGAGGTGGTGGCCAAGCTCGTGCTCGAGAGCGGCGGCGCGAAGAAGACCTTCACCGAGAAGAAGTCGGTCCTCGGGCCGTCGACCGACGAGGCGCTCGAGTCGTCGTTCAACTTCACCCTCGACGTCGACGTGATCGCCGCCGACACGGCGTTCTCGGTCGAGCTCCTGACCGAGAAGGGGCAGACCTCGCCGAGCAGCGCCGACGCCGCGCGCTACCCCGCCGACGGCGCCGCGCCGCTGGGCGCCATCCCGACGGGCGAGAAGCTCCAGGTGATGATCGTCCCCATCAAGTACAACGCCGACGGCAGCGGTCGCCTCCCCGACACGAGCGCCGAGCAGCTCGAGGTGTATCGCAGGCAGTTCATGCGCATCTACCCGGCGCGCGAGGTGGAGATCACCGTGCGCAGCGAGCCCTACGCGTGGTCGCAGCCGATCCAGCGCAACGGCACCGGGTTCAACCAGATCCTGAACGCGATCATCGGGCTGCGGCAGAAGGAGGCGCCCGCCAAGGGCGTCTACTATTATGGCGCGTTCCAGCCCGCGAGCAGCTTCGCGAGCTACTGCGTCAGCGGGTGCGTGGCCGGTCTGTCGCCGCTCGCGACCAACCCCGGCGACAGCTGGACCGCGGCCAGCGTGGGGCTCGGCTACAGCGGCGAGCAGTCGACCGAGACCGCGGTGCACGAGGTCGGACACGGGCACGGCCGCAAGCACTCGCCGTGCTCGCCCGGCCCCACGGGCGCGCCCACCGGCACACTGGGCGACGCCGATCCCGCATACCCTTACGGCGGCGCCAAGATCGGCCCCATCAGCTGGGACGTCATCGAGCAGAAGCTCGTGCCCGCCACCAACGTGCGCGACTTCATGAGCTACTGCGAGCCCACGTGGGTGAGCGACTGGTCCTTCGGCGCGCTCGCCAAGCGCATGGCGTTCGTCTACGGCGTCGCCCGCGAGGTGCCGGGACCCGTCGAGAACTACCAGATGTTCTCGGTCGACGAGCACGGCGCGCTGAGCTTCGGACCGGCGGTCGAGACCGGCTGGGGTCCGCGGGACGATGCACGCCCCGTGACGATCGAGCGCGCCGACGGCTCGAGCGCCGAGGTCGTCGGGCACTTCTATCCCTACGACCACCTCCCCGGCGGCATGCTCGTCGTGCCCGTCGGCAAGGCCAAGGTGAAGGCGGTCTCGGTCAAGAACCTCGTCGGTCTGCCGGGCGTGGTGCGCGCGGTCGCGCCGCTCTAAGCTCGCCGGCATGTCGCTCCCCCTGCTCGAGGGTCACCGTGGGGCCCTCGAGTCCTGCACGTTCTGCCCCAAGCTGTGTCGCGCCGCGTGCCCGGTCTCGGCCGCCGACGGCCGCGAGACCACGACCCCGTGGGGCAAGATGAGCGACGCCTTCCTCGTCGCGAGCGGGTCGCTGCCGAGGAACGAGTCGCACGCGGCCCTCGCCTGGGCCTGCACCGGCTGTCGCGCGTGCCGTCAGGCGTGCGACCTGCGCAACGAGCCCGCCGAGACCCTGTTCGACGCGCGCGCCGAGTACTTCGCCGCGGGCGTCGCGCCGGCCGCGGTGAAGGCCCACGTTTCTCGGCGGAGCGAGCGCAGCGAGGACCACGCCCGCGCGGTGGGGTCAGCGATCCTGCGCGCGCGAGCCCGGGGCGCGCGGGTCGACGACGCGGCGGACGTCGCGGTGCTCGTCGGCTGCGGGGTCGACGCGGACGACCCGGGCGATCCGCTCGCCGACGCCATCGTCGCCGCCGCGCAGCTGGTGGGTCGTCCGGTGGCCGTGCTGCGCGGGTGCTGCGGGCGGGACTCGTTCGCGGCCGGCGATCGCCCGGGGCTCCTCGCCGACGCGAGCGCCCTCGCGGCGAGCCTCGTGGGCAAGAACACGCTGGTGGTGGCCGACGCGGAGTGCCTCGAGACCTTGCGCGTCGCCTACCCGCGCCGCGAGCTCGCGCTGCCGCCGACGGAGCTGGTCCACCTCGTGGAGCTCGCGGCCGCGGGCCTCCCGCGCCTCGGTCGGCTGGGCGCGGCTGCGGTGCGCTACCACGACGCCTGCGCGATGGGGCGTGGGCTCGGGCTCTACGAGGCGCCGCGCCAGGTGCTCGCGCGCGTGTTCGGCGCCGCGCCGGCCGAGCTGCCTCGCTCGCGCGAGTGGGGAACGTGCAGCGGGGGTGGCGGGTTGCTCCCCGAGACGATGCCCGAGGTCGCGCGCACCATCGCCGAATCGCGCGCCGCGGAGCACGCCGCGGCCGGTGGGGGCATCGTCGTCACGGCGTGCCCGCGCGCCGCGCGCAACCTGCGCAAGAGCGGGGTCGAGGTGCGGCTGCTCGTGTCGGTCGTGGCGGCTTCGCTCGAGGCCGCGTCGGCGCGTCCCGCCCTCGGGGATGGGTCGGCGGGCTGACCCGCCGTGGAGCAGCGCGCCGGCTCGCTGTCTCGCCGCGTGCTCGCGGCGTTCGCGGTCGTGGTCGTCGCGTTCGCGGCCACGGTCGCCGCCGGCCTCTTCGCCCAGCGGCGCGCCGCCCAGGAGGTGGCCGCGCTGAGCCTCGGGTACACGCCGCTCGAGACCGCGCTCGCCCGGGCCCGCGCCGCGCAGTGGACGGTGGCCGCCCGCCTCGATCGCCTGCTCGACGACCCGCGCGCCGCGGGCACCACGCGCGACTGGCTCCTCACCGTGGCGCGAGGGCGCCCCGCGGTGCTCGCCGAAGCGCGCGCGGCGATCCGGGCCGGCCTCGTCACCTCGCCCGACCCGACGACCCGCGCGTTCGGCGAGGAGGTGCTGCGCGAGATCGACGCGCTCGAGAAGAACCTCGACGGCGCCGCCCGCGACCTGCCGCCGCTGTTCGGCGCGCTCGAGGCCAACGACAAGGCGCGGGCCGAGACCCTGCTGCGGGCGCTCTCGGCGCGCGAGCGCGGGGCCGCGACCCGCCTCGACGACCTCGCGGGGCGGATCGGCGAGCGCCGCCGCGCGGTGGTGCAGGAGGGCGTCGCGCGCGACCAGCGGGCCATCGTGATCTCGGTCGGCCTCGCCCTCGTGTCGCTCGTCGTGGCGGCGCTCGGCACGCGCGACGTGCGGCGTCGGTTGCAGCCGCTCGGGCGCCTGACGGAGCGCGCCAAGGCGATCGCGGCCGGCGACCGCTCGCCCGTGCCCGCCGAGCTCCTGCCGGGGCCCGACACCAAGGCGGTCGACGAGATCGCGCAGCTCGGCGCGGCGTTCGGTGCGATGGTGGAGGGCGTGGCGAGCCGCGACGCCGATCTGCTGCGCCTGCAGCGCCGGCAGGAGGACATCGTCAACCACCTGCGCGCCGCGGTGCTCGCGCTGCGCGCCGACGGCCGCATCGACGCGGCCAACCCGGCGGCTCGCACGCTGCTCGGGGCCAGCGAGGGGGGGCGCCTGGCCGAGGTGTCGCCGGCGCTCTGGGCGCTCGTCGCGGGGGACGTGTCGGCGGCGGCGGACGAGGGCACCGAGCCTGCGGCCCGCAGCGCCGTCACCCTGCCGCAGGAGGGGCGCGACCCGCTCGTGCTCGACGTGCGCGTGGTGCCGATGCGCGGCGACGACGCGCGCCGCGCGCTGCTCGTGGCCGACGACGTGAGCGAGGCCGCGGCGGCGCAGAAGCGCGCGCTGCAGGCGGAGCGGCTCGCCGCGATTGGCAAGATGGCCGCGCACGTCACCCACGAGATCCGCAACCCGCTGTCGTCGATCGGCCTGAACGCCGAGCTGCTCGACGAGACGCTGGCGAGCGAACACGCGAGCGCGGAGGCGCGCCGGCTCCTGACGGCGATCGTGCGCGAGGTCGGGCGGCTCTCGGACGTGAGCGAGGAGTACCTGCGCGTGGCGCGGTTGCCCTCGCCGCGACCCGACCGCGTGGATCTCGGGGCCCTGGTGCGTGAGGTCGCGGCGTTCGCGAAGCCCGAGCTCGAGCGCGCGCGCGTGCAGGTGGTGCTCGCGTTGCCGGAGGTGCCGGCGGTGGTGTCGATCGACGAGGCGCAGGTGCGCCAGGCGCTCGTGAACCTGATCCGCAACGCGCGCGAGGCGATGGAGGAGGGGGGCACGCTCACCCTCGGCGTGCGTCACCTCGGCGCGACGGTCGAGCTCAGCGTGGCCGACGAGGGCGCGGGCATCCCGGAGGAGGTGCGGGCGCGCATCTTCGACCCGTTCTTCACGACCAAATCCACCGGCACGGGGCTCGGGTTGCCGCTGACGCGCCAGATCCTCGAGGCCCACGGGGGAGGGATCGCCTGCCTGCCGGGGAGCCCGCGCGGCACCGAGTTCCGCCTCACGTTTCCCGCGCCGTCGGCCTCCGAACGCCGGCCTGCCGTGGTAGAAGCGCCGGATGAGTGAGAGGCCTGACGGGCGGGGTGCCCGTGACTTGCGTACGCCCACCCTCGACGTCGGTTTCCATCGCCCTTCCGAGGGTTCGGTGCTCTACCGCGCCGGCAACACCGTGGTGCTCTGCACCGCCTCGGTCGACGCCAAGACCCCTCCGTTCCTCGAGGGCACGGGCAAGGGCTGGGTCACCGGCGAGTACCAGATGCACCCCCGCGCCAACCCGCCGCGCCGCGAGAGCCGCGACGGTCGCAAGGGCTCGGTGTCGGGGCGCACGCAGGAGATCCAGCGCCTGATCGGCCGCTCGCTCCGCGCGGCGGTCCTGCTCGACCGGCTCGGTGAGCGCACGATCAGCATCGACTGCGACGTGCTCGAGGCCGACGGCGGCACCCGCACGGCCTCGATCACCGGCGGCTTCGTGGCGCTCGCGCTCGCGCTCGACAAGCTCCGCAAGAAGGGCGACCTCGCGGGGCCCGTGCTGCGCGCGCCGGTAGCCGCGATCAGCGTCGGCTGGGTGAAGACCGGCCTCGCGCTCGATCTGATCTACGTCGAGGACAGCAAGGCGCGCGTCGACCTGAACGTCGTCGCCACCGAGGCCGGCGACATCGTCGAGATCCAGGGCACGGCCGAGGACGCGCCGGTGCCGCGCAAGGACGTCGACACGATGGTGGACCTCGGCCCCGAGGGCATCTCCCGGCTGTGTGCGATCCAGCGCGCTTCGCTGCTCGCGCACGGGGTCGATCTGTCGACGCTGATCGTCCGCGAGGCGTCGTGACGGAGCGGCTCTGGACGGGCTCGATGATGGCCCGCCGCACGGTGGTGGTGGCCACGGCGAACAAGAACAAGGTCCGCGAGCTGAAGGCGCTGTTCGAGGATCTGCCGCTCGAGCTCGTGTCGGTGGCGTCGCTGACCAACCGCCGCATCGAGGTGGTGGAGGACGGCGACACGTTCGAGGAGAACGCGCGCAAGAAGGCGCGGGGCTACGCGGCCGCGCTCGCGATGCCGGCGCTCGCGGACGACAGCGGGCTCGAGGTGGACGCGCTGAACGGCGACCCCGGGGTGCGCAGCGCGCGCTACGCGGGCGAGGACGTGACGGACGCAGACAACACGAAGAAGCTCCTGCACAACCTCGCCGCGCTCGGCGACTCGGTGGGGCCGCGCACGGCGCGGTTCCGGTGCGTGCTCACGCTGTTCGATCCCACGCAGCCGGACCGGCTCGTGGAGGGCACGGGCGCGTGCGAGGGCTTCATCGCGCCGGCGCCGCGCGGGCAGGGCGGGTTCGGGTACGACCCGGTGTTCCTGGTGCGCGACGTGCCGGGCGACCGCACGATGGCGGAGCTCTCCGAGGAGGAGAAGAACGTGGTGAGCCACCGCGCGCGGGCCGCGCTGGATCTGCGGCAGCGGCTCCGCGAGTGGCTCGGGATGAGCAAGCCGCGGGGGTAGGCGGTTCACGGGCGCCCGTGAACGCGTTCACGGGCGCAGGTGAACGGCGAGCTCCTGCAAGCGTGTGGCAGCGTGGTGTTGCCGCGGGCCGCGCGAGTGGCGGTTTCGGTCGTCACGACCGCACGGATTCTCGCGCGAGTCGAACTCCTGTCGGAGGCTCACGCCGTGGAGACCGCCGCGGCGCGGTGCAGACCGAGCTCCTCCACCGCGATCTCGCGCATGCGGAACTTCTGCACCTTCCCGGTCACGGTCATCGGGAACTCCAGGGCGATCCGCCAGTAGCGCGGCACCTTGTAGGTGGCGATCCTCCCCTTGCAGTAGCCCTCGAGCGCGGCAGCGTCGAGGTGCGTGCCGGGCCGCGGCCGCACCCAGGCCATCACCTCCTCGCCGTAGCGCTCGCTCGGGACGCCGATGACCTGCGCCTCGGCGATGTCCGGGTGCGTGTGCAGGAACTCCTCGATCTCCCGCGGATAGACGTTCTCGCCGCCGCGGATGATCATGTCCTTGATGCGACCGACGATGTTCACGTAGCCCTCCGCGTCCATCGTCGCGAGGTCGCCGGTGTGCATCCAGCCGGCCGCGTCGATCGCGATCCGCGTGGCCTCGGCGTCCTCCCAGTACCCGAGCATCACCGAGTAGCCGCGCGTGCAGAGCTCGCCGGGCTCGCCTCGCGCCACCACGTCTCCGGTGTCGGGGGCGACGATCTTCACCTCCACGTGCGGGTGCACGCGACCGACCGTGCCGACCCGCTTGTCGAGCGGGTCGTCGAGGCCGCTCTGCGTGGACACCGGCGAGGTCTCGGTCATCCCGTAACAGATGGTGACCTCGCCCATCCCCATGTCGGACTGCACGCGCTTCATGACTTCGACCGGGCAGGGCGATCCCGCCATGATCCCGGTGCGCAGGGTCGTCGGCCGGAGCTCGTCGAAGCGCGGGTGCTCGAGCTCGGCGATGAACATCGTGGGGACGCCGTAGAGCGACGTGCACTTCTCGGCGGCGACCGTCTCGAGGACCGCCAGCGCATCGAACGCCTCCCCGGGCACGACCATGCACGCGCCGTGCGTGGTGCACGCGAGGTTGCCCATCACCATGCCGAAGCAGTGATAGAACGGGACCGGGATGCACACCCGCTCGCGCTCGGTGTAGCCACAGGCGCGGGCCACGAAGTAGCCATTGTTCAGGATGTTGTGGTGGGTGAGCGTGGCGCCCTTGGGGAAGCCCGTCGTGCCGGACGTGTACTGGAGGTTGATGGGATCGTCGAACTGCAGCGTGGCCTCGCGCTCGGCGAGCGCCTGCTCGGTCACGAAGGAGCCGGCGCCGACGAGCTTGTCCCAGTCGTCGTCGATCACGATGGCGTCGCGCAGCGCCGGGAGCCGCGGCCGGACCTCGGCGAGCATCGCCACGTAGTCGCTCTGCCGGAAAGCCTTGGCCAGCACGAGCACCGAGACGCCCGATTGCCGCAGGGCGTACTCGATCTCGGCCGTCTTGTAGGCAGGGTTCAGGTTGACCAGGATGGCGCCGACGCGCGCCGTCGCGAACTGCAGGACCACCCACTCCCAGCGGTTCGGTGACCAGATGCCCACGCGATCGCCCTTCTTGACGCCGAGCGCGAGCAGGCCCCGCGCGGTCGCCGTCACGCGCTGCCAGAGCTCGCCGTAGGTCGCGCGGAAACCCTGCGAGCGCACGACCAGCGCCTCGCGATCCCCGAAGCGCTCGACCGTGCCGCGGAGGTTCTCGCCGAGCGTCTCGCCGAGGAGGGGGGTCGTGCTGGTTCCGTGGGAGTAGGAGCGCTCGGAGGGCATGGGGGCATGGTCCGCCATCTGCGCGCGCCTGTCGTGCGGAACGCGCGGCCGGACCGGCGCTCACTGGGTCGGACTCCTGCGGGGAGATCTCCGGGCCCCGCCCCTCCGACGACCCGTCGCTTGCGGGATCGCGCGGCGCGCTGGCATCTTCACCACGGCTCGCATGGTCGTCCTCCAGCACATCGTCACCGTCTGGACGAAGCGAGACCGTGGGGCCGAGGGTCGTGAGCGCCGCGCCAGGTTGCCGACGAGCTACCCCTTGCCCGACGCGCTCCTCGCCTCGACGCGGCGCTCGGTGCTGCACACGATCCACCGGACCTCCGCGAAGGCGCCGACCGTGCGCGAAGAAGAGCAGGAGCGACTGCGCGTGTCCGAGGCGTTGACGCTGACCGAATCGGAGGGCCTGCTCGTGGTCGCCTTCCACGGGGACAGCGGGCCTTGCGGTCGCCCGCGTCGGAGGGACGCGAGGCTCTCGCTGCCCTCCGGGCAACGCCTGCTGGTCCGCTTCAACGGCCGCTACCAGGCGTACGACGATCCCTGGTACGAGGACCACATCGTCCACGTCGCGTTCGACGCGCGCCCCTCCACCAACCTGTTCGCAACGCCGCCCGACGTGGTCCTCGATCGCCGCGTCGACCTCTGGTGACTGGCGCTCGGCGAGGTCGACGCCGGGCGGGCTCAGGGACCGAAGGCGGTGAAGTCGGCGTAGACGGCGGAGGTCGTGTTGCCGAAGCCGCAGGTGATCTGGCGGCGCGTCGGGTCGTAGAACCCGATGCCGCTCGAGCGGAGCGCCGGCTCGCCGTCGCGCACGAGCTTCGTCCAGCGCTCGCGACCGGGGAGGGCGTCGAGCACGAAGAAGCCGGGCTCGGTCACCTTCGCGTCGGCGGTCCCCCCGAACACGAACAAGGCGTGGCGGCGCTCGTCGTACACGAAGCACCCGTTGCGGCGACCGGGCGGCGCCAGGGAGTCGGTCGCGATCGCGCGCCACGTCGGCGGGCTGCTCCCGAGGTCGAGGGCCCAGGTGTCCTGGGCTGGATCGAGCGGCGAGAACCGCTGGGCGCCGCTGAAGATCACGAGTCGCCGCAGGCCCGCGTCGAAGCCATAGAAGAAGCCGTACCGCGCGCTCGGACCCGTCGCGTCGAGCTTGGTCCACGTGACCGTGTCGCCCGCGATCTTCATCGTCCACGTGTCGGCCAGCGCCTTCGTGCTCGCGCCACCGAACACCACGAATCGATCGCCGGGTCCGTCGTAGGCGAAGGCGTGGAGGCTCCGCGCCGGCGCGCCGCCGGTGTGCGCGAGCTTCTTCGACACGACGGTGTCGCCCGACAGATCGAGGCGGTAGAGATCCGCGTCGACGGCGCTGCCCTCGCCGTAGCCGCCGAACAGGTACACGTGCGCCGCATCGACCCACGCGACGCGGCGAGAGCCTCCCGCCGCGGGCGCGTCTCCCGTGATGGTGAGCTTCGTCCAGCGCTGGTCGGCGAGGCCGAACGCCCAGGCGTCGGCGAGCGGGGTCCCGTACGGCGCGTAGCCGCTGCCCCCGATCAGGATCACGCGCCCCCGCGCCTCGTCGACGATCAGCGCCCCGTGCTCGCGGGCCTCGGGGCCCTCGGCCTTCCAGGTCGTGGAGGGCCGCCAGCGCAGCGACGTCACGGTGATCGTCAGCGGGGCGCGCAGCACCTCTTCGCCCGCGCGCGTGAGCACCACCTGGGTCGTGGCGCTCGCGGCCCCGAAGCGCGCGTGCGCATGGACGGTGAAGCGACGCGTGCTGTCGAGCCTGGGGGGGATACTGGGCTCGTCTTCGAACTCGAGCATCTCGAGGTCGAAGCCCTCGATGGGGAGGACCGACGCGGTCAGCCCGGATCCCGAGTTCACGGAGAACCCACTGGCTGACGTCGCCGCCCTCCTCGAGCGAAAGCGCGGCCGGGGGTGCGACGAACGACGGCGGCGCCGGGGTGGAGGAGCCGCCCCCGCAGCCCGACGAGACGAGCGCGACGAGCGAGAGGGCCGAGGGGAGCGGGCGACGCATGCGACGGCCGCCTGCAATTTCGGGGCGCAGCCGCGACGAGCGGATCGACGGGGCTTCCCGGTGCCGCACCGCGACGCCGTCCCTTGGAGGGAGGGCGTTGCGGGGGCAGGCCGTGCGTTTCCTCACGGTCAGCTCAGCAGGATCGCTCTGCGTTGACCAGTCGCACGCTTCCAGGTACCCCGGATGTCGGGGGCTGTGGCAACGTTCGCATTCGGCGTATTTGCGCTCGATTCCGACCGGTTCGAGCTGCGGCGGAACGGTCGCGTGGTGCCCATGCAGCGCCAGGTCTTCCAGGCGCTCGGCTATCTGCTGCGCCATCGCGACCGCGTGGTGTCGAAGGAGGAGCTCCTCCGCGAGGCGTGGCCCGGCGTGGTCGTGACCCACGGCGCCGTGAGTCAGGTGATCTCGCTCGCGCGGAAGGCCGTCGACGACGACGGTGACAAGCAGGCGGTGATCCAGACCGTCCGTGGCCTCGGCTTCCGCTTCGTCGCCGAAGCGCGGGAACGCGGGGTGCGGCCCAGCGAGACCATGCGGGCAGCGGCGCACGGGCTGGTCGGGCGAGCGAGCGAGCTCGAGCGTCTGCGTGAACGCTTCGCGGCCGCCGATGGAGGCGCCGGTGGTGTGATCCTCGTGCAGGGTCAGGCGGGGGTGGGGAAGACGACGCTGGTCGAGCACCTCACGACCGAGGCCTCCGGCTGGGGCGCGCGCACGCTGTGGGGCCGATGTCAGGAGGGCGAGGGCAGCGAACCCTTCGCGATGTGGTCGGCCACGTTGCACGCGCTGTGGGAGCTGCGGCCGCCGGAGATCACGGCCGATCGACTGCTCGACGTCGAGCGCCTGCTCCCGTCGCTCCCGACGTCGGGGCCGCGCGGGACCGCACGGGGGTCGAGCGAAGGCGCGGGCACGCGGTTCCGTGCGTTCGAGGTGGTCGCTTCGCTGCTGCGACACGCGTCGCGCCGCCAGCCGATCGTGCTCGCGCTCGAAGACCTGCACGCGGCGGACGAGCCGTCGCTGCTCTTGCTCGAGTACCTCGCGTCGGAGCTCCCGACGACGCGGGTGCTCGCGCTCGCCACGTTCCGCGACAGCGAGAGCGGTCCGCTCGAGCGACTGGTCTCGGCGCTCGGCGATGCTCCGCGGCTGCAGCTCGACGGCCTCTCGCCCGACGAGGTGGCGGGCTGGCTGGAACAGCGGCTCGGTCGCAAGCCGCAGAGCGCGGTGCTCGAGGCGGTGATGGACGTCACCGGCGGCAATCCCCTGGTGGTCGGCGAGCTCCTCCGCGCGCTGCAGACGCGTGGGGGCCTCGAGCACGCCGCGCCGGTGCTCGATTCGTTCCGCGTGCCCGACCACGTGTCGCAGGCGATTCGCCGCTCGCTGTCGGCGTTGCCGGCCGAGACGCTCGGGCTCCTCTCGCTCTCGTCGGTCATCGGGAACGAGCTCGACGTCGCCGTGCTGCGCGACGCTGCCGAGGTCCCCGCCGAGCGTGCCCTCGCCGCGCTCGCCCCCGCGATCAAGGGAGGCCGCCTGCGCGAGGTGGGCGTGGGTCGATACGCGTTCGCGCACTCCGTCGTCCGCGAGACCCTCTACGGCGACCTGCCGCCCGACGAGCGCGCGCGCGCCCACCGGCGCATCGCGGACGTCCTCTCGCGCACGCCGGGTACGGCAAAGGCCGAGCTCGCCCACCACTTCTACCTCGCGTCCCCGGCGGGCGACGCCGCCGCGGCCGTCTTCCACTTGCGCGAGGCCGCGCGCGAAGCGCACCAGCGACTCGCCTACGAGGACGCGCTGGTGTTGCTCGAGCGGGCGAGGGTCGCGCTCGCGAAGGCGCCCGATCCGCGCCTCGACGCCGAGCTCTCGACGGAGCTCGGGACCGCCTTCCGCTGCGCGGGTCAGGCGCCGCGCGCGGTCGACAGCATCGAGCGGGCCATCGACCTCGCGAAGGCGGCCGGGGACGTGACCCTGGTCGCCCGCGCCGTCGACGAGCTCGCGGCGACCCAGAAGAACATCGTCGATTTCTCGGTGATCGCACGTCTGCAGGAGGCGCTCGCGATGTTGCCCGCCGAGGACAGCGTCCTCCGCGCGAGCCTCTCGGCGCGCCTCGCGCTCGCGAGCGCGTTCGGTCCCGATCGGGGCGCACCCGAGGCGCTCGCGCGCGAGGCGGTGGCCATGGCCGAGCGCCTGGGCGCGGAGCGGACGCTCGCGATCGCGCTGCACGCGTGGCGCTGGACCTACCGCGGCGACGCCCCGGCGGAGGAGCGCTTGCGCGTCGCGCGTGCGGCCGTGTCGGCCGCGCTGGCTGCGCGTGACTGGTCGCTCGCGTGCGAGGCGCGCATCTGGACGATCGGCGATCTGCTCGAGCTCGGTCGCAAGCAGGAGTTCGAGGCCGAGCTCGCGCTGCACCTGCGCGAGGCGGCGAGCCTCAGGCTCCCCTGGCTCCGGCTCATCGCGGCGCGGTTCGGGGTGGTCACGACCCTGCTCGCGGGCCGACTGCAGGAGGCCGACCGCCTCGCCGACGAAACGCTCTCGATGGGGCGGGCCGTCGGAGACGCGAACGCGACGCTCGTCTACTGGATCGAGATGGTCGCGCTCCTCCGGGAGCAGGGACGCCTCTCGGAGATCGAGGCCTTCGCACGCAGCGTCGCCGAGTTCATCCCCTGGGACACGACCTGGCGATCCGTCGTCGTGTGGATCCTCGCGCACACGGGGCGCCTCGACGAGGCGAGGCAACGCTTCGACGAGCTGGCGCGCGACGAGTTCGCCGGGATCGCGCCGGACCTCAACTACCTCGGGGCCGTCGCGCTGCTCGCCGAGACGAGTGTCCTCTTGCACGACGGCAGGGCGGGCGCCGTGCTCCGACGCAAGCTGGCTGCCCTCGACGTGAAGCACTTCGTCGCCGCGGGTTGCTCGCTGTACTTCGGGCCCACGGCGCGCGCGATCGGCCTGATCGCCGCCGATGCCGGCGAGCTGGACGAGGCCGTCGGTGAGCTCGAACGTGGCCTCGCCGCGGCCGAGGCGATGGGCGCCCTCGGCTGGGCGGCGCGCACGCGGATCGAGCTCGCGGGTGTGCGCTGGTCGCGAGACGCGAGCGGCGATCGACGGCGCGCGATCGACGAGGTCACCGTCGGCCTCGACGCCGCGCGCGAGCTCGGGATGACCACCCTGCTCGCCGAGGCGCGCGCGCTCCCCGGCGAGCTTCGGTCGCGCGTTCGTTCGCTCAGGGAGTGATCACAGGCAACCGGTCAGCGATACGCGCTGGATGTCCGCGGTCGACTCCGGCGCGACGAAGACGCCGTCGGTCGACGCGCCGAGGCTGTTCCCGTACATGTCCACGCGCGGCAGGGCGAGCGTGCCCTGGATCGTCAGACCGCCGCCCGAGCCGGCACCGAGGATGGTGACCTGCGTGCTCACCGGGGTGACGGTGAAGTCCGGCGTCGCCACCACCACGGCGTTACCAGCCACCGCGAGCGATCGGAGCTGCCGCTTGCCGGTGATGGAGAAGACCGAGGTGGGCGCGGTCGGGACGCCGCTGCTCGCGACGGTGAACGCCCAGATGCCGGGGGTCGTCGGTGAGGTCGAGGTCGAGTAGAGGTAACGCCCGCGCGCGCCGTCCCAGATCAGCGCGGCGCTCCGGCCGTCGGTGCGGAGCACCTGCCCAGCGATGGTCATCGCCGACTTCGTGCTCACGTCGAACACACGCACGGCCGAGAGCGGGGTGAGGCCGAGGCCGGAACGATCGATGACCGTGACCAGTTGATTGCCCTGCAGCACCATGGCGGTGACGCCGGTGAGCGACCGGTCGGTGCTCGGTCCGAGCAGGAACCCGACCGGAATCATCGACGACGCGTTGAGCGCGATGAGGCCGCCGTAGGTCCGCTCTTCGAGGAGGATCGTGGTCCCGTCGGTCACCACGTGACCGGCGATGGGTACGTACGCGACCGGGCCCAGGGCGAGCGCGGTCTGGTAGGCCGTGTACGTCGCCAGATCGAAGAAGCTCGCGGCGGCGCTGCCGTCGGCGGGCGCGCGTCCGATGCGGGCGGTGCCGCCGTTGGGGCTCGCGACCACGATCCCGCCCGAGGTGTTCACCTCGCGGAACGACTCGCCCGTCGTGGCGGTGATGATGGTGAGCGGGCCGGTGCCGTCGAGCGCGGTCGAGACGACCGTCGGTCCGGTCGCGGACACCAGCTTCGGCCCGCTGACGACCACCGACTGCGCGCCGCCGTGGCCGGTGATGTTGCCGAGCGACGGCGTGCACGCTCCGCCGGTCTCGGTCGTTCCCGTGTCGGTCGCCCCGTCGGCCGAGGCGTCGCTCGATCCGTCCGCTCCGCCGTCGCCGATCGGGCCGGAGCATCCAGGGCCGCACTGGATGCTGACGTCGACCGCGCCGAGGCACGGATCGTCGATGTGGATCACGCCGTATCCGGGGGCGCCGAGCGGCTCGACCGACTTCACGTCGACGTTGAACGAGAACTTCCCCCCGGAGACGACGAAGCCCTGCTCCGTGGTCGGCGCCTTGACCGCGGTATTGCCACTCGCGTCCCTCGTGTACCCGAACTCGCGCCAGTATCTCCACTCGCCCTTGCCGTCGATCACGCCGAGGCCCGAGACGGTGACGCTCGGGCTGTTCGCGATCCACTCCGACGAGTACTCGATCTTCAGGTCGCCCTTCGATTGCTGGCGCTTCGTCACGGTCGCGCCGGAGACGTTCAGCGTGTCGGCGGTGAACACCCCGAGGACGCCGCCGTTCAACGGCGCCCGGCACTTCTCGTCGGGCAGCACGTACGGCGCGTGACCGGTGGTGTACGTGCTGAAGTGCCCCGAGCGCGCGATGACCCGCGCGCCACCCCGGCCGTCGTACACCGTGCGCGACCCATCGAGCACGGTCCACGTGTTCGTCTTCGGATCGAGCACCTTGATGACCGGCATCTCGCCCGCGGGCACGGGCTTGGTCACGCGAATCGACAGCGTCACCTCGTCCATGAACGTCTGACCGTCGGGGCCGAGCTCGTAGGCGGCGCTCAGCGAGTCCGCCGGCTGGGGCAGCGCGTTTGGATCCTTCACCAGGAGCGTGAGCGTCGTCGCGCTCGCGAGCCGCCGCGCGGGGACCATCACCTCGATGCCGTTGCTGGTCCCGGCCAGCGTCCCACCTTCGGGGCCGACGCTCGCCGAGAAGGTCTTGCCGATGTCCGGATCGATCCCCCCCGTGGGGCCGGGGGTCTCCGGCGGCGTCTCGTCCTTGCTGCACGCGAAGGGGACGGCGACGAGGATCAAAGGCAGGGCGAGGAGGGCGATCGAGGCTCGGTTCGGCATCGAAACCAGCCTTGCATGCGAGGATCGAGCGCTCCTTCAGTTCTTCTTCAGTTCTGGCCGGGTCACGGCGCCCGAGCGGGTCACAGGCGCGACCGCCTCCTTCTTGGCCCAGGCATCAGGTGCCGAGCGTCCAGTCCATCGCGCGCGGACCACGGCCCTCCACCCGTATCGGCAAGCTCGTCGCGTCCCCGATCGTCGTCACTGGACTCACCAGCGGCTGCAGCACGGGCGTCGCTGCGGCGAGCGCGCGCCCTAGGCGCTCGGCGGCCGCGAGGTCCGCGACGGTGGCGAGTTCGAGCGTCGTCCCTTCTTCGTCGCGCCGCAGAGCGACTGCGCCGAGGTCTCCCCGATACCCGACCGCGACCCGGTGGGCAGGACCGACCACGTCGAGGTGGCTCACGGCGAGCGCGTCCGCGCCACCGCACGCCGCGAGCGCGTAGCGGAGGAGCACGAGGTCGAGGTGCCCCACGCGGACCGCGCCCTGCCACGGGCCGGTCGCGTTGTGCCGCTCGGTGCGCGGCAGGCTCGGATCTTCGGTCGGAAACGGCCCCGCGCCGTGGCGGACGCCGTGGGCGCGCAGCACGCCGATGCGTTCGAGCGGCACGTCGAGCCCGCTCTCGTCCGCGATCGCCCGCGCGTTCGCGAACGTGCAGCGGCTCCAGGTCGTGTGCGGATGGAAGCCGTGGTCTTCGTCGAGGAGAACACCCTGCGCCCCCTCGAACACCACGCCGCGTGCGCGCCGCACGAGCATGGCGCTGGCGCGGGCGTCGATCACGTTGCGCGCGAGCGACGAGGCGGCCTCGATCCACGGCTCGATGCGCGCTCCGTCGGCGAAGATCGCGAGATCGTCGGCGTCGCGCGCCGGGTCAGCCAGCTCCAGCAGCGCCGCGTGCTTCCCGCGCGCGGAGCACAGCGAGTCGGCGTCGCAGCGCGCCCGGGTCCCGCAGGTGACCCGCGACGATGGCGTCTCCTGGATCGGCCAGCGCGTCCGCCACGGTCTCGCCGACGCCGACGCCGCAGCTCCCGTGACGGGCCGCGCCGCGCGCGCGCTCGCGGATGCGGCAGGCCGCCTGCTGGTAGGGCGTCGTCACGAGGGCGCGTTCGTCCACGAGCACCCGATCGAGGGCGTCGGGCACACTCTTCGTGGAGAGGACTTGCGCCTCCACCAGCAGCGCCGTCGGGTGGAAGACGACGAAGCGGGAGAGGAGCGTGCGCACCGCCGGGGAGACGAACGTCGCCGCGCCGACCTGGGCGAACGTGTGGTGGCGCCCGTCGGCGGTGACCACGTTGTGGCCCGCCTGCGCCCCCCCGTTGAAGCGGACCACGAGCTCGAGGTCGTGCCGGCGGGCGAGCGCGTCGGTCAGCGCGCCCTTGCCGGCGTCGCCGAACCCGAGATCGACCACCGCGAAGGCGCGCTTCAGCGGCGGAGCCACGCGCGGAGCCCGTCGAGGATGGTGCGCGCGCCACCCCCCTTGTGGGCCTCGGTCACCGCGCCCGCGAACGGCTCGAGCGCGCGCACGATCGGCCCGATGCGATCCCGGGGCGCCCCGGCGGTCTCGAGCCGCCGCGCCATGGCGTCGAGGTCCGTCACGTGCCGCTCACCGAGCGCGACGACGCTTGCCGCGACGAAGCAGGTGTCCTCCGGCGCCTCCATCGCGATGACGTGGTCACCGAGGACGTCACGCCACGTGCGCTCGCACCGATCGCGCCGGTCGAGGTCGGGGATGAGGAAGAACGGGTGGAAGGTCTCGGTGCACGCCGCGACCACCTCTTTCAAGGGGATGTCCTCGTCGAGGACGTCGCCGCAGAGCGCCTCGACCTGGTGCTTGGAGACCGCCGGGTAGGGGTTCTCGTCGCCGGTGAGGAAGGCGTACCCCTTGCGGTTGCGCTTGCGGACGCAGTCGAGGTCCATGTGCTGCGCGAGGAAGTAGAGGGCGAGCTCGTACGACTCGGACGTGCCGGGTCCGCCGCCGCCCTCGAGGAACGACCAGGTCAGCCACTGGTCGATCAGCTCGGCCGTGCTCTCGAACTGACCGACCTGCAGGGCCGCGCGATCGCACGTCGCGTCGCCGACCGCCAGGAAGACGATCTGCGGATCGGTGACGCCGCAGTCGCCCAGCACCTTCATGAACTTCGGCAGCTCCCGGCGCGCGAGCAGATCGGGGATGTCGCCCATCGACCCCGTGACGTCGAGCGCGAACGCGATGGCGAGGGAGCTCGGGTGCTCCGGCGAGTCACGGCTCTCGCGCACGCGCACGCCCTTCGGGTTCATGAGCGGGTGACACTCGCGCTGCGTGAACACTTCCTGGCGCGCCCGCGTGGCGCGGGCGGCGGTGATCGCTTCGTGGGCCGTGTGGCTGTAGTCGCCGTATCCCATGGTTTCTCCTTGGATTCGAACTCAGCGACGGAAGGCGGGGAGCGAGAGCGGGTGGAACGCCGGCGGCCCGTACGCCGCGCGCGCGGCGTGACCGACGGCGTCCCCGAGCGCCCAGGCGTCGGCGTGGGCACCGTCGAGCGACGCGCGCAGCAGCGTCGCGAGCGGCTCGGGCAGGGGGGGCGCCGACGTCCGTCGAAGACCCTCGCGAGGGCGGCGAGGTCTGCGCGGGGCTCGGCGACGCCGACCTGCGCGGCGCCGGCCCAGCCGACGACGAGCACGCCGTGATCGTGCGCGCCGACGACGAGGTGATCCGCGGAGAGGCGACGGTGCACCCACCCCGCGCGGTGGGCGAAGCCGAGGGTCTCGAGGACGCGACGCCACATCCAGACGACGTGCCGCCCGTCGACGCCGTCAGGGAACGCGTCGGCGACGTCGCGCATCGTGTGGAGCCAGCCACTGCGGGCGCGGACGGCGATCGCGGGGGTGCGCGCGTCGTCGAGCTCGGCGACGCCGCTCGCGACCAGCTGGGGGAGGCGCGTCGTGAAGCGCGCGCGGCCGGGCACGTCGGCCTCTGCGAGCGCGGAGAGGACGGCGCGCTCGCGCTCCACGCGTTCCGCCGAACGCGCCAGCTTGAGGACGACGCGCTCGACGACGGGGACCTCGACGCGGGCGAGGACGACCACCGCGTGGTCTCTCTCGGCGAGGGTGCACTCGGGGACGTAGGAGCGCTGGCGCAGCTGGATCGCGCCGCGGGAGACGGCGGCCTCGGCCTCCTCGAGCGAGCGTCGAAAAGGCGCGCGGAAGACGGCGCGCCCGCTGGGCGAGAACGTCGCGCCACAGTGCGCGCAGGTGGCGAAGGAGCGGCCGATCGCCTCCTCGGGGACGGGGCCGCCGCAACTCGGACACGACGCCGGTCGGAGGAACATGCGCAGGTGATCCTAGGGGCGGACGCGTCCCGGGACGAGGGGCTTGACGCTCGAGCCCGCGAAGCCACCACGCTGGCGATCGATTTCCACGCACGGGGCGTCGGAGCACCATCCCGTTGACGCGCCATCCGCTGCGCTGTCGCGCCCCGTGGCGGGGAGCCCTCAGCGTTTCCAGGCCTTCACGAGCACGTAGTCGAGGATGCCGCGGCGATGGAGGTCACCGAGGAGCCAGCAGATGAACGCGAGGCCGAGGCCGACGGGAAGCCCGCGCACCCGGATGCTGTTCGCGATCGCCTCCCGACGCACGTTGAACGATGCGAAGCCGGGAAACACCCGGTCGCCGATCGACCGGACGAACTCCACGCGAAACCCGTTCGCCTCGAGCTGGCGTCGATAGCCCGCGATGTCGATCCAGTTCGCGCGCGGCACGTGCCACAGCCGCGAGGTGACCCGTGAAGCGATCTCGTCGCCGATACCGGGAGGCAGTCGGTGGAGGATCGAATCGGAGAGCATCAGCATCCCTCCTGGCTGGAGGACGCGGTGTGCCTCGGCGAAGAAGCGCTCGCGGGTGTCGAAGTGGGTGATCCCCTCGACGCAGACGAGATGGCTGAAGGCTTCGGCGGCGAAGGGCATCTGACAGGCGTCGCCGTGCTCGAACACCATCCGGTCCTCGAGGCCCCGGGCCGCCGCGCGCTTCTTGCACGTGTCGATGTGAGCGCGCGTGATGTCGAGGCCGTGGATCCGCCGTGGCTGCAGACGCTCCAGGATCCTCTCGGTCTCGATCCCGTTGCCGCAGGCCACGTTGAGGATCAGGTCCGGACGGTCGATCTCTGCCTGCTCGAGCACGAGATCCAGCAGGTTCTCCGTGGCTTCGTCGTAGTCCCTGGTCTCGTCTTTCCAGTAGCCGAACGACAGGAAGCCGTTCGCCTCGCGCGCGCGCGCCTCTGCCCCGTGGGAGTAGAAGCGCTCGACGTTCTCGCCGTGCCTCGTGGTCACGACGCCACGGGTGGTAGCGCTGCGACCGACGTCCACGGGGCCGAACCCAGCGACGGGCCTCCCGCTGGTGAGAAGGTCAGCCTGGAGAGCCCGAGGGTCGAGGGGAGCCACCTGCGCATCCTGTCGTGTCCGGCTTCCGGAGGACCATGGTCATTTGTCCGAAGTCGAACTGCTCCGAGTCGAAACCGGGTGGGCGGTGCTCCTCCGGCCACGTCGATGTCTTCAGCTCGACCTATGCTTGCTCCATTCCGAAGACCCCAACGCGGTCGGTCTTCGAGCGGCACTGGGAGGCACGACCATGTTCGGCCACGCAAGAACGACGGCACGTCCGGGTCGGTGCATGCTCTTGTTGGCGCTGTCCGGCGGGTGCCACTCCACGCCCCCCGCGGCTCCCCCTCCAACCCAGCACACTTCGCCGGTGGACGTGCCGCTGCACGAAAAGGCGGACCGGGACCGCCTCACGGCCATCCTCGCGAGGAATCCCACCCGCGAGTTCGACGGTTTTGGACCGGTGCCCGTACCGCACGAGCCCCTCGCGGGAAAGAAGGTCCGCCTCGCCGGTGTCGTGCGCAAGATCGACGCGCGTCACGAGGGCGGCTACTCGATCGCCCTGTCTGCCCCGACCGTCGACAGCACGACGAGCGTGGACTGCTTCATGGCAGCGAGGCCGCTCGTCCTGGGGAGCACGGCGACCGTCGAAGGCGTGTTGACGATCGTCGTCGAGAAGGCGCCACTGCCGGGCGCAGGCATCCCCATCACCGGAGCCACACCGCGTCCTCTTGAGCGTCGAGGGCTGTGCGGTGAGGGTCGGGGAGTTCCGCATGTTCGGGGGTGAGCGCGAAGGCGCTCGGGGTCCATCCATCCCCGCTCCCCGACCCGCTGGTGCCGAATCAATGGCTCACCTTCGAGGCCCGGCTGCGCAAGTACGCCGCGGACAAGCAGATCCTCTCGTTCGTCCTCCCAGACGAGGAGTTCGACTGCGCCACCGCCGCTCCCCTCGTCGTGCACGAGGGCGAGCGTCTCGTGGTCCGCGCGCGTGTTCCGACCCCCGACGAGAAGGTCAGTGCGATGCTCACGGACTGTCAGCCGCTCGACCCGTGAGGCGCTCGGCGATCACGGCGCGATGACGAAGCCCTTCCCGTTCCACTTCCAGAGCTCGCGCGTGGAGTTGCCGCCGGTCGTGCGCACGAGCGCATAGGCGAGCAGCCCCCCGGTCGTGCCCCGGACGAGATCGATGGCCACCGTGTTGTCGGAGCAGTTGCCGGCGAGGTCGACGCTGGCCACGTCCTGCACCCGGTTGCCGAACACGCGGTGGATCAGGATCTCTCGATGGCAGCAGCAGCCTCCGCCGCGGACGAGGAGCGGCGTGCCGTCGTCGGCGACGTCCAGCGACGAGGCGGGGATGCGATTGAGCGGGAAGAACGTGTCCTTCCTTCGGACCAACACCAGCGTCGCGCCGATGTCGTGGTCGTACGCAGCACCGAACGTGAGCGCGACGTCCTTCAGACCGTCGCCGTCCAGGTCCTTGTACTCGCTGTTCGGCCGCAGCCGCGCCCGCGCGTCCAGGCGAACCTTCTCCACCTCGCTCTCACCCGCGTCCGGGTCCTCGTAGGTCTTCACCCTGCCGACCTCGGTCGCGACCAGGTCGGCGCGTTCCTTCCACAGCTCGCGCGCGATCCACACCGCCTGCTTCACCCGACGCTCGTCGTCGTCGAGCGCCTGCAGGACGACGCCGGTCGAGATGCAGCGTCTCGCCGGGTCCGCCGTCGCCGTCGCGACGACGGTGAACGCCGCTGCCTCGCCGCTCGCGCGAGCGCGACCCGGTAGGTGACCTCTCCGGTCGCGGGGTCGATCGTCGCGCTCTTCGGGAGACCGAGCGCCGAATAGCGAAGCGAGAGCGCGGTCGTGGCCCGCTCGCGCGCTTCGCTCGGCTCCTCGTCCGGCCCGGGGATCCCCGGCGCGTAGGCCGTGTGCGCGAGGATGGTCAGCGTGCCGGGCGCCACCGTGTACCCGCCCGGGCTTCGCAGATCGCGGATCAACGGGTGGGTGGCGTCGGCGTCCCAGCGGAGATCGGGGTGGACGGCGCAGGCCGCAGCCGGCGGCGTCGGCGGCGCGGCGGACGGAGCGGACGCGGCGCCGGCCGCGGGCGTCGGCGAGGGGGAGGCCGATACGTCCGATGCGACGGACGCGACGAGCTCCCGCTTGGCCTCCTGCGGCGCGGTGCGGCGACAGCCGACGAGGAGAAGCAGGATCCACGCGTATCGACCCGATGTGTATCCATCGCTTCTTCGGCGGGCCACGGGCGATCAACGCCTCGGCACCGTCAGGCAATCCGGAGATAGGCAACCGGCCGATTGCTTGCGCCGCGTTCGCATCCTTGGCTCCCCCGAACCTCCATGCGACGACGCTCCAGCAGGAGCCCTCATGCGCCGCACCTTCGTTCGCTCACTCCTCGTGGGTTCGGTCGCCCTCGGCTGCAACAAGGTCGACGATCCTGGAAAGCGCCCCGACTCCGGGATCGACGACGGCGGGCCCGGCGCGCCGATCGTCGACAAGCTCCGCGTGGGCCAGATCGACAAGGTGGACCTGCTGTTCGTGATCGACAACTCGCCCTCCATGGCCGACAAGCAGGGCCTGCTCGCGCAGCGCGTCCCCGAGCTGATCGCCAGGCTGACGGACGCGACCCTCGAGTCGAAGGGGACACCGGACGTCCACATCGGCGTCATCACGTCTTCGCTCGGCTCGCACGGGACGAGCGCGTGCGAGCGTGCCATCACCAACAAGTCGAACGACGACCGCGCGCACCTGTTGCCGCGCGCGAGCGAGGCGCGTGGCTTCGGCTGGAAGGTCACCAGCCCGACGGCCACGCCCGTCCGCGCGACGTGTCCGTTTCCCATCGAGGCGTCCCCCTTGACCTGGGTGTTCGATCCGGAGCGCGATCCGGGGGCTCGCTTCGTGGGGAGCGACGGCGCGCAGGTGCTGCAGGTCGGGGCGTCGTGCGTGATCCAATCCGTCGGCGAGGTGGGCTGCGGCTACGAAGAGACCTGGGAGGCGCTCTATCACTTCCTCGTCGATCCGCCGCCCTACGCGAAGGCCGACGTGAAGTGCACGTTCGGCCCTGGCGGGGACGACTGCAGCGGGGACGTGGTGATGGCCGGCACCGATACCGAGCTCCTCGCGCAGCGCGCCGCGTTCCTCCGGCCTGACTCGTTCGTGGCCATCGTCCTCCTGTCCGACGAGAACGACGCCTCGCTGCGACCCGTCGGCAAGAACTGGATCCCGTGGGCGACGTCGCCCATGGCGCGAGGCTGGGAGGCGTGCGACGCGGTGCCGGACGACGTCGAGCCGGACGGCGCCGACCTGCTCGCCGCGAAGGGCTGCTTCTCGTGCCTGCAGGATCCGAAGGACGCGAACTGTGGGCGCCCCTGGGCGAAGGACAAGCTGAACAACGACGCCGACGGGCGCAGCCTGCGAGGCTTCCACCAGGTGCAGCGGTTCGGCTTCAACTTTCTCTGGAGCCGCGACCGCTACGTGAACGCCTTCAAGAACGTCACCGTCCCTGGCTCCGACGGCAAGCTCGGGCAGAACCCGCTCTATGCAGGTGGCTTCCGCGACCCGAGCCTCGTGCTCGTGACCGCGATCTTCGGCGCGCCGAAGGGGTTGCTGCACGACGCGAGCGGCGCGCCGAAGGCCCTCTCGGCGGCCGACTGGGAGAAGCTCACGAGCCCCGACCTCGCCAAGCGCGACCCCACATGATCGAGTCGATCGGGCCCCGCGTCGGCGTGCCGCGCTTCCTCGGTGATCGCGCCATCGATCCCGTCCACGGGGGCGACCGCGATTCCCCGGAGGGTGACGAGCTCCAGTATGCGTGCATCGCGCCGCGCCCGGCGGGCACCACGGGCGCCGACGACTGCGAGCGGCTCGGCGCCGACGCCGCCACCAAGAGTCCGCTGTGCAAGTCGAGGACGGAGCAGACGCACTACAAGGCCTTCCCGGGCCTGCGGCACCTGCGGATCCTCGAGCGCCTCGGAGCGAGCGGCCTCGCGGCCTCGATCTGCAACGAGGATTTCTCGCCGATCGTGCAGAGCCTCGCCGCTCGGGTCCGCGCGGCCCTCGGGAGCCAGTGCCTGCGAAGGACCCTCACACGAGACGCCGACGGGACGGTCGCGTGCACGGTCGTCGAGGTGATGCAGGCGGGCACGTTCGAGGGCAAGACGTGCGAGACCCTCACCGGGACCGGCGCCGGCACGGGCTACTGCACGCCGGGCAAGGAGCCTTGCCGGCGGACGGCGGACGCGGTCTTCCCGCCGATGACGATGGCGGAGGCCGCGCTGCCGATGCGCCTGCAGCTCGCCGTGATCGGCAGCGACGGGCTCACCAGGGCCGAGGTCGTGCAGCCCATCGTCGAGGGCGACAACCTCATCGCGGTCGGCTCGGATGGTCGGCGCCGGCTCGTGTGCGAGGTCCGCCAGCTGACGGCGGGACGCGCGTCGGCCGAGGTCACCAAGGGGTGCCTCGAAGACCCGACCTTCACGCTCGGGACGGGCGGAGGCTTCTGCTACTCCACCGTCCCGGCGGTCGTCGGCCCGATCTGCACCAAGGCGGGCTCGGCGGGCACGCTCCGGTTCGTCGGGGACAGCACGCCGAAGACCGGCAGCGAGGTCTTCACGGTCTGCCGGTGAGCGTGCAGCCAGCTAGTTCTTGGGGCAGCCCTTCTTGTCGTCGCACTTGCACTTGATGTCGGCGAACTCGCCCGAGTTGTTCGTGCTCTTCGCGACCGTGTCGGCCGGGCACTTCAAGAGCTTCGTCACCACGTTGAGCTGGTCGAACACCTTGCCGTCCGACTCCTTGAGCACGCAGGTCATCGTCGTGCTCGAGGTGCCTTCCTTGACGCTCGAGTAGGTCTTCTTGTTGCCGCTCTTCGCGAGCTCTGCGACCCCGGCCTTGCACGCCTCGGCGGGCGCATCGAAGACCTTGTCGACGCCACCGATCTTGTAGGCCGGGACGCCATCCATCCAGTTGCCGGTCAGCGCGGGCTTCACGTCCGGCACCTTCACCGTGGGCGCCCCGGGGGCCGGGCAGCCCTTCTTGTCGTCGCACTTGCACTTGATGTCGGCGAACTCGCCCGAGTTGTTCGTGCTCTTCGCGGCCGTGCCGTCGGGACACTGCAGGATCTTCGACACCACGTTCAGCTGCTCGAAGTCCTTGCCGTCGGACTCCTTGAGCAAACACGTCATCATCGTGCTCGAGGTGCCCTCTTTGACGCTCACGAAGGTCTTCTTGTTGCCGCTCTTGGCGAGCTGGGCGACGCCGGCCTTGCACGCGTCGGCCGGCACATCGAAGACCTTGTCGACGCCACCGATTTTGTAGGTGACGACCCCGTCCATCCACTTGCCGGTCAGCGCGGGCTTCGCATCGGGCTTCATCGCGGGCTTCCCGGGCGCGGGGCAGCCGTTCTTGTCGTCGCACTTGCACTTGACGTCGGCGAAGTTGCCGGAGTTGTTCGTGCTCTTCGCGCTCGTGGTCTCCGGGCACTGGAGGACCTTCGTGAGGATGTTGCTCTGCTCGAAGCTCTTGCCGTCCGACTCCTTGAGCATGCAGGTCATCATCGTGCTCGACGTGCCCTCCTTGACGCTCACGAACGTCTTCTTGTTGCCGCTCTTCGCGAGCAGGGCGACGCCGGCCTTGCACGCCTCGGCGGGATCGGTGAACGCCGTGTCGATGCCGGCGAACTTGTAGGTGACCTTCCCCTCCATCCACTTGCTGTCCGCCTCGACCGACGATGCGGCAAGGCTGGCGAGGGCGAACACCACGACGGAGGAGAGCTGCTTCATGCGGCGCTGGATAACACAGGTGCAGCCAGGAATCGCCCGCAGTGGCCCTTGACCGCCGGCCGGGCGTGGCGGCCAATGCGCGCTCCGATGAAGCGACCGTACCTCCTGCCGCTCGCCGTGCTGCTCGCCTGCGGGCCCGCACCGACCCCCGTCCCGCCCCCCGCTCCGTCGCACGAGGCCAAGCCCATGAAGCCCACCGAGGATCCGCACGCCAAGGCCGTCGAAGAAGTCGCGCGGCTGCGCAAGCTCGCCGCAGAGGACCCGTTGCTCGCGCCGTGGGCCGGCCCGTACGGCGGCGTCCCGCCGTGGGACAAGGCGAAGGCCGCGGGCTTCCCGAAGGCGTTCGAGGTCGGCCTCGCGCTGCTGCTCGCCGAGGTCGAGGTCATCGCGACCGACCCCTCGCCACCCACGTTCGACAACACCATCCGCGCGCTCGAGGACGCGGGCCGCCACGAGGGCCGCGCCGAGAACCTGTTCGGCGTGTTCACGGGCAACCTCGCCACCAAGGACGTGCAGGAGATCGACCGCGAGTGGTCGCCGAAGCAGGCGGCCACCTACGACAAGATCACGTTCCACAATGCGCTGTTCGCGCGCATCGCCGCCGTGCACGAGAAGCGCGCGGGGCTGCCCCCCGACCAGAAGCGCCTCGTCGAGCTGGTCCACGAGCAGTACGTGCGGGCCGGCGCCCGGCTCGACGCGAACCAGAAGAAGCGCCTCGGGGAGATCAACCAGGAGCTCGCCGTCGCCTTCGCCGACTTCGGCAACAAGGTCCTCGCCGACGAGGACACGTGGATCGTGCTCGAGACGAAGGACGATCTCGCCGGGCTCGCCCCATCACTGGTCGATGCCCTCGCCGCGGCGGCCAAGGAGCGTGGGCTCGTCGGCAAGTGGGCGGTCGTGAACACGCGGTCGAGCGTCGACCCGTTCCTCCAGAGCAGCAAGCGTCGCGACCTGCGCGAGAAGGTGTGGAAGGCGTTCAAGAAGCGCGGCGACAACGGCGACAAGAACGACACCAACGCCACCATCGTGCGCATCGTGCGGCTCCGCGCCGAGCGCGCCAAGCTCCTCGGCTATGCCTCGCACGCGCACTGGCGCATGTCCGACACCATGGCGGTCGACCCCAAGAAGGCCAGCGACCTGATGAAGAAGGTGTGGGTCGGCGCCGCCGGCCGCGTGAAGGAGGAGGTCGCCGACATGGCGATCCTCGCCACGAAGGACAAGGTCGCGGCGGTCGAGCCCTGGGACTACCTCTACTACGCCGAGAAGGTCCGCCAGCAGAAGTACGCGCTCGATCAAACGGAGATCGAGCCCTACTTCGAGCTCGGCAACATGATCGCCGCGGCCTTCTACATGGCGGAGCAGCTGTACGGCATCACCTTCACGGAGATCACCGGCAAGGTGCCCACGTTCCGGCCCGACGTGCGGGTGTGGGAGGTGAAGGACAAGGCCACCGGCGCCTACGTCGGCCTGTTCTACGGCGACTACTTCGCGCGGGCGCACAAGCGCTCCGGGGCGTGGGCGTCGATGGTGAAGGGCCACGAGAGCTTCACCGGCACGGTGGTCACGCCGATCGTCTCCAACAACAACAACTTCGTCGCCGCGCCCACGGGGCAACCCACGCTGATCTCCCTCGACGACGCCCGCACGTTGTTCCACGAGTTCGGGCATGCGCTCCACGGGCTGCTGTCGGAGGTGGTGTGGCCGGGGCTCGCGTCGACGCCGCGGGACTTCGTCGAGTACCCCTCGCAGGTGCACGAGATGTGGGTGCTCACGCGCCCGATCCTCGATCGGTTCGCCAAGCACGCGAAGACGGGCAAGCCCATGCCGCAGGCCCTGGTGAGCAAGGTCCTCGCCGCGGGTCGCTTCAACCAGGGCTACGCCACGGTGGAGTACCTGACGGCGGCGATCGTCGACATGGAGCTCCACAGCAAGGCGTGGGGGCCGGACGACAAGCTCGATCCCGCGGCGTTCGAGCGCGACACGCTGAAGGAGCTCGGCGCCCCGAAGGAGGTCGCGCTGCGGCACCGCCTGCCGCAGTTCAACCACCTGTTCACGAGCGACGCCTACTCGGCCGGGTACTACAGCTACCTCTGGTCGGAGGTGATGGACGCGGACACCCGCAAGGCCTTCGACGAGGCCGGCGACGTGTTCCACAAGCCCACGGCGGACAAGCTGCGCAAGTACATCCTCGCGCCCGGCAACTCGACGGACCGAGCGGAGGCCTACCGGCTGTTCCGCGGCCGCGACCCGGACGTGAAGGCGCTGCTCGAGAAGCGCGGCTTCCCCACGAAGTGACTCACGGAGCGGACGATGACTTGGGGCAGGCGAGTGGCTGACGGATCGCGTCGCCCGCCGGCGGTGGATGCGGTCCGTCGCGCTCGTCAGGCTCGCCGAGCAAATCCTCCGGACGTCGGCGACCGCCCCCTAGGCGCTCCAAGCCCGGCCCAGCGAATCCGTATTCCGTGCGAATACGAACCGGTACCCTCCCGAAGATGCGCTCCGCCCTCGTCGCCGCCCTCCTGCTCGTGCCGACGCCCGCCCTCGCTGCCCAGTTCGTGGTGGCGGAGGTCACCTACGAGCACTCCGCGACGACGACGACGGACTCGCACCTGCGGCTGCCCCCCTCCGCCGAGACGCCGAAGAACTGGAAGGCGCCGGTCGACTACGCGACTGCGGGCACGGTCCACGTGCGGCTCGAGGTGTTCACCAAGCCGAGCGCCGAGAAGACGCGGTTCCAGATCTGCTTCGAGGGCACGCCCAGCTACGCGTGCACGGATCAATCGCCGATCTACACCACGACCGGCGTGTACACCTGGGCCACGCCGTTCCCGAGCTTCTACCAGTACGCCCAGGTCGACTGGACGAAGGGCATCCTGAAGTCGGCCCTCATCCTCAAGGACGACAAGAACGTGAAGCCCGCGCCCGAGAACGTGGGCGACGCGCGCTCGAAGCTGTTCATGCCCAGCAAGGTGCGGGTCACGGTCACGGTGGTGTCGCCCGGCAGCACGTACGTGCCGCCGTCCACGGACGCGGGGGTCGATGCTGCCGATGCTGCCGATGCTGTCACCGATGCTGCCAGCGACGCCGCGGCGCCGGACACCGGAGCGCCCGACATCGGCGCGCCCGACACCGGCGCGCCCGACACCGATGCGATGCCCGACGGTGGTCCGGCCGCCGTCGTGGACGAAGACACGGGCTGCTCGACGAGCTCGGGGCGACGCCACGCCGCGCCGGTCGTCCTCTTCTTGCACGCGGCCTCCCTGTTCGCTCGTCGACCGCGCACGAAGCGTCGGGGAAACAGCTGACGCTCGTTCAGGGGGCCTTCGGCTCGGCGACGAGCGCGTCGTGCATCAGCAGGTAGATCTTGGGATCGTACATGGTCTGGAAGTGGCCGACGAAGCCAGCCCCGCAGATCTCGACGTTCGTGGCGCCGGGGATCTTCGAGGTCGTGTACGGCTGGATGTATTCGTCGGTGCAGGTGTAGATCGACGTGACCGGGACGCCGGTGGCCATCGGCGCGCCGTTGACCGCTCGGAGGAACGCGCTCCCGGGGGAGAGGTCACGCAGCGCCGGCCAGCCGGCGACCCGCGCGACGAGCGGCACCGCCGCGATCCCGTGCTGCGGCGACACGAACGTGACCAGCCGTGACACGTGGGCGGCGCCGCCGAGGGACTGGATGTAGGGCCGCGCGATGAGCCCGCCGGTGCACTCGGCGAGGACGTCGATCTTGTCGTCGCCGCTCTCCGCCTGCACGCGCTCGAGGAACGCCCCCAGGTCCTTGGACGCCTGGGAACAGGTCGCCGGTCAGGAGGGCCGGCGGCTCGTAGGTCACGGTGCGGAAGCCGTCGCGGCGGAGGCGCGCGGCGATGCCGTCGAACCAGGCCGCGCGGATGGTCACGCCGGTGACGAGGACGACGGTGCGCGGCTTCTCGAGGCGCTTCGGTCCCGGCTCCAGGGTCTCGTTGAACGCCTTTCGCTCCCGGGCGAACTTGGCGAGGTAGACGTCCGCCCAGAAGTACGGGGAGCGCCAGTCCCCGACCGGGACTCCCTTGCAGCTGCCTCCAGCGAGCCAGCCGCACGAGGCGAGGGCGTCCGACTGGGTCGCAGCGGCCTCGTCGTCGGTGGCGGGATCGGCGTCGACGGCGCAGGCGGTGGTCGACAGGACGGCGAGGGTCAGCGCGAAGCGGGCGGGGGTGAACATGGTCTCTGCTCCTTGGTTCGGTCGGTGACGGGTTCACATACGGACGCGTATGTGAAATGGCGTGGTCGGACGCTCGCCGCCGCAGGTCTCGGCGGATCGAGTTCAGGCGGGGAGGCGGGGCGCGAACAGCGAGGCGAAGAGCTGCGCGGTGCGCGGGAACGCGCGCAGGAGCGCATACGAACGGGGATACGTCATGCGCCGGCGACGCTTGTCGATCGCGCGGCGGAGGCGCCGGGCCATCTCCGCTGGGTCGCCGAGCGGCACCAGCCGGGTCAGCCCGGTGCGACCGTAGGCCTCGAGCCCGCCCTGGGTCATCGGCGTGTCGGTCATCCCGGGATAGACCGTCATCACGTGCACGCCGGTGCCCGCGAGCTCGTCCGCGAGCCCCTCGGAGAACGCCGCGCTGCCGCGCTTGCTCGCCGACTGGTAGATCCACCCCGGCAGGGTGACGTAGGCCGCGACCGACGTGACGTTCACGATCACACCGCTCCGTCGCTCGAGCATCGAGGGCAACACCGCGCGCATGAGGCGGACGGGCGAGAGCAGGTTCACCGCCATCATCTTCTCGCCTTCGACGGGGTCGAACGTCGAGACGGGACCGAGCGTGAGCGAACCGGCGTTGCTGACGAGGACGTCGATGGGGCCGAGCGCCTCCTCGGCGCCGGCGAGGAAATCCGTGGCGTGGGTCGGATCGGAGAGATCCTGCACCGCCACGTGCGATCGCCCCGGCAGCTCCGCGGCGAGGCCTTCGAGCGCGGCGCGGCGACGCGCGACGAGCGTGAGGTCGGCGCCGCTCGCCGACATCTCGCGCGCGATGGCCATGCCGAGCCCCGAAGAGGCGCCGGTGATCACGACGTGCATCCGCCCGCCTCCATCACGCCAGCGAGCCGGGCCGTCAGCCGGGTGAGGGCGAACGAGAGCGCTGGGGAGAAGCGCTTCAGGTACCAGCCGAGCGCCTCCGGTCCGAGCGCCACGAGCGGCCTCTTCGCCTCCACGGCCCCGACGAGGGCGCGCGCCACCTCGTCCGCCTCGAGGCCGTACCAGCGCGGCGGCGCGTCGAGGAAGCGACGGAAGCCGACGTTCTGGTAGCGCGTCGCCGCGTGCAGGCCCGTGCGCACGTAGCCCGGGCACACGACGGTGACGTCGACGCCGGTCCCGGCGAGCTCGAGCCGGAGGGCCTCGGCGAAGCCGACGAGCGCGAACTTCGTCGTCGAGTAGGCCACCATGCCCGGCGCGCCGATCAGCCCGGCCAGCGACGCGACGAACGCGAGGTGGCCGCGCCCGCGGGCGAGCATGGGCGGGAGGAGCGCGCGCGTGAGCTCGAGCGGGCCGCGGACGTTGACCCCGAAGACCCAGTCCCAGTCGGTGGCGCTCGTCGCGGTGAACGGCGCCACCACGGCCACGCCGGCGTTGTTGACCAGGAGATCGAGCGGCGCGGCGTCGACGACGAAGCGCTCGGCGAAGGCACCCACGGCTTCCCGGTCGGCCACGTCGAGGCGGTGGGCCGTCGGGGCGCGGCCGACGCGCGCGACCGCCTCGCGGGCCGCCTCGAGCCTCGGCTCGTCGCGATCGACGAGCGCGAGCCGCGCGCCTCTTCGCGCGAGCTCGAGCGCGGTGGCGAGTCCGATGCCGGAGGCGGCGCCGGTGACGAGCACGTGCGCGTCGTTCCATGAGGTCTTGGTGTTCATCGATCTCTTCCGGGGTCAGTGGCCGCGCAGGAGCGTGTGGTCGGCGAGCCAGAGCGGTGAGACGGGGGCCACGGGCAGGGGCAGGGACCCAGCGGCGAGATCGACGCGATGGAGCCGGGCCGCCTGGACCGCGCCGAGCCCCATCGAAACCAGCGGATCGCGGGTGGAGCCACCGACCTCGAGGGTCAGCTCGACGTGACGCACCTCGCGGATCGTCTCGCGCGGCGTGAAGGCGATCAGCTTGGGGAGCGCCACGCCGAGCGAGGTCCGCACGTTGCGGTGGGGGCGACCCAGCATCGGCGGCGCGGAGGAGAGGCGATCGCCGACGCGGGCGCGCATGGTGAGGAGGTGGGCTCCGCGGCGGTTCACGGTGGCTTCGATGTGGTCGCCCTCGAACCGGAAGGAGATCTCGCCCAGCTTCTTCGGATACCCGAGGAGCTCGCGGCCCGCGATGAGCGCGACGTCGTCGTCGACCACCATCCACGGGCAGAAGACGGCGGGCGTGCACCCGTGGACGACGTGGAAGAAGACGCCGGCTTCGCGGTAGACGGAGCCGAACGAGGTGTCGGGGAACCACGCCGTGAACACCGTTGCGCGGGCGGGCGACCCGAGGCGCAAGGGGAAGGGGACGAGCGGGCCCGCTGCGCGCGCGTCGAGCTCGACGTCGGCCGCGAGGTAGTGCGCGTCGCGGTAGAGCGGGCGACCCGGCGCGACCATCTCGTAGAGCGCCCCCGCGCCGCGAACCGACATGCGACCAAGTATACAACGTGTATACCGATGTCAAGTGGCAGCGCTGAGGAAGCATGAAAACAAGCTGTTCTGCTGGATACATGGTATATCCAAGACGTGAGTGCCAGCCCTTCCCGCGTCGCGCACGCCGGCATCGTGGGCGCCGCGGCGCAGGTGTTCGCCCGGCTCGGTTTCGCAGCCACCCGGGTCGAGGACATCCTCGGGGCCGCGGGCATCGCCCGCCGCACGTTCTACAAGGCCTTCTCGGGGAAGGAGGAGGTGCTCGCGGCGGTCTACCAGCTCGCCATCCAGGAGCTGCTCGGCGAGATGGCGGACGCGGCCGAGCACGCCCAGGCTCCGCTCGACATCCTGTTCCGCGGGATCGACGTCTACCTCGACTACCACGTGACCAACGCGCGCCTCCTCCGCGTCCTCGTGGAGCAGGCGCTCCGCAGCGACTCGCCGATCTACGCGGCGCGCCGGCGTTTCCGCGCCGAGCTCGTCCGGCTCCTCGACGAGGCGGTGCGGAGCACCACGGGGAAGGAGCACGACGCCCTTCTGTACCTGGCCCTCGTCTCCGCGCTCGAGGGCGTATCGCTCGAGCTCCTCGCCGGCGAGCCCGACGCCCGCGCGGTGGCGCGCGCCAAGGAGGTGATCCGCGAGATCGTGACGAAGGTGCTGTGAGAGCTCGCGGCCCGCGACTCGGCTCCCGATCCAGGTACTCTGCCTCGAGGCCTCCACGCAGGTGACCACCATGAACATCCTCGCCCTCGCCTGCTTCAACACCGGTGACCGCTTCCTGCAGCGCGCCAAGGAACGTGGCGCGCGGGTGTGGCTGCTCACCAAGGAGAGCTTCCTCCACAAGAAGCCGTGGCGACGCGACCTGGTCGAGGACGTGCTTGCCGAGCCCGACGGCGTCACCATGGCGCAGACGATCCGCTCGATCAGCTGGCTCGCGCGCACCATCCGCTTCGACCGCATCGTGCCGTTCGACGACGTCGAGGTGGAGGCCGCGGCGCACCTGCGCGAGCACCTGCGCGTGCCGGGCATGGGCGACACGCGCGCCCGCGTCTTCCGCGACAAGCTCGCCATGCGCGTGCGGGCCGAGGAGGCAGGCATCCCGGTGCCGCCGTTCGTGGGCGTCCTCCACTGGGACGACGTGCGCGCGTTCACCGAGCGCGTGCCCGCTCCATGGATGCTCAAGCCGCGCATGGAGGCCTCGAGCACCGGCATCCGCAAGGTCGAGACCGAGGAGCAGCTCTGGCAGATCATCGAGTCGCTCGGCGACGAGTCCTCGAACTACCTGCTCGAGAAGTACCTGCCCGGTACGGTGGGACATGTCGACTCGATCGTGTCCGAGGGGAAGATCGTGTTCACCGAGGTGCACGAGAACGGTATCCCGCCGTTCGACGTGTCGCACGGGGGCGGCGTGTTCTCGACCGCCACGCTCGACCGCGGCTCGCGGGACTGGGCCGCGTGCGAGGCGCTGAACGAGCAGGTGCTGCGCGAGTTCGGCTACCTGCGTGGGGTCTCGCACCTCGAGTACATCCGGAGCGCCGAGGACGGGCGACCCTACTTCCTCGAGGCCGGCGCGCGGGTCGGCGGGGCGCACGTGGCCGACGTGATCGAGGCCGCCACCGGCATCAACCTGTGGGCCGAGTGGGCCGACGTCGAGATCGACAAGGGCGCCGTGCCCTACGTGCTCCCGCCGCGCCGCACCGAATATGCCGGCCTCGTCCAGTGTCTGGCGCGCACCGAGCGCCCCGACCTGTCCCGCTACGACGACCCGGAGATCTTCGACCGCAGCGCGGATCCGTTCCACGCGGGGCTCATCGTTCGCTCGCCGAGCCACGCGCGCGTGCACGGCCTGCTCGACGACTACGCCCGGCGCTTCGCCGACGAGTTCCTGTCGGTGGTGCCGCACTACACGCTTCCGCAGCGCCGCTGAGTGACGGCCCGCATTGCGCTCCATGGATCAACGGTCCACAAGGTCTTTGTGAGCGACCCCCCCAGCGCCAACGCCCTCACCCCGCTGGGGTCTCTCGAGGAACTGGTCGAGCGCGACCGCGATCACGACTGCGCGGGGTTCGGCGTGCACCAGGTCTGCGTCAAGATCGACGCGGTCGCCGATCTACCCACCCGGTTCGGCCGGTTCCGCATCGTCGCGTTCTGGAACAACCGCGACGGCAAGGAGCACGTCGCGCTGGTCCACGGCGACGTCCTCGGGCAGAGCGACGTCCTCACGCGCCTGCACTCGGAGTGTCTCACCGGCGACGCCCTCGGCTCGCTCCGCTGCGACTGCCGCGACCAGCTCGGCGTGGCTCTGGCGCGGCTCGCGCGGGAGCCGCGGGGGATCCTCCTCTACCTGCGGCAGGAGGGGAGGGGCATCGGCCTCCTCAACAAGATCCGCGCCTATTCGCTCCAGGACGGGGGCCTCGACACGGTCGACGCGAACCTCGCCCTCGGCTTCCGCGACGACGAGCGCGACTACGGGGTCGCGGCCCACATGCTGGCGAGCCTCACGGTGCGCTCGGTGCGCCTCTTGACCAACAACCCGAAGAAGGTCGAGGAGCTGGTGCGCCACGGGATCGGCGTGACGAGCCGCGTGCCGCACGTCATCCCGGCCAACGAGTACAACCGCTTCTACCTCGAGACCAAGGCCCACCGCTCGGGGCACTTCATCGACTTCGAGGGCAAGCCGCACACCCCCGAGCAGGACGATCCGGTCGTCGTGGAAGCCGTCGAAGGCGACCTGCTCGGCGGCCGATAGCCCCTCGGTTCAGCGGCCTCACTTCGGATACCATCGCGCGCCATGAGCTCGAACGACCTGCTCACGCTGCTGCGGAAGAAGTCCTTCGCCAAGGCCTACGACCTCGCGCGCAAGGCCCCTCGCTCGGTGAACGAGCCCGAGACGGGCGACGCCTCCGACACACCGTTCCAGTGGGCGTGCCGGTTCGGCGACCAGGCGACCATGCTCGAGTTCCTGTCCCTCGGTGGCGACGTCGCGAGGCCCGCGGCCGACGACGGGCGGGTGCCCCTCGAGCTCGTGGCCGACGGGTCGCCGTACGCGACCGCCGCGCACGTCGAGGCGCGCACCGCGATGGCGACGGCGCTCCTGCGGGCGAAGGCCCCGCTCGGCCCCGAGGTGCTCGAGCTCGCTTGCAACCTCGGCGCGGGCAAGGCGCGCGAACTCGTGAAGCTCCTGATCGCGGCCGGTGCCAAGGGCGACTTCGTGAGCGGAGGGTCGACCCTCCTGCACGTGGCGTGCACCTACGATCTGCCGGAAGCGCTCGAGTACGGCCTGTCGTCGGGCGTCGACGTGAACGCGGTGATCGACGCCTCCGCGTTCGACGGCGGGTCGACCGCCCTGCACATCGCCGTCAAGAAGCGCCGCACCGCGATGGTCGAGCGTCTCGTCGCCGCCGGCGCGCGCGCGGACCTCGCCGACAAGCGGGGGGCCACCGCGCACAGCCTCGCGACGGCGGCGCTGCGCAAGCTCCTCGAGGGCAAGCCAGCCGCCCCCGCGGCGCCGGCGCCGAAGCGCGCCAAGGACCCGGCCAAGATCCTCGAGCAGCTGTGGAAGGCGCCCACCGACCGCGAGACCCTCACCGTGTACGCCGACTGGTTGATGGAGAACGGGCAGGCGAGCCGCGGCGAGTATATTGCTCTGGCGCTCCTCGAGAAGCCGACGGCCGCGCAGACCAAGCGCGCGATCCAGCTCCGCGACAAGGACCGCGGGAAGTGGCTCGGCGACGCGCGCAAGCTGGTGAGCGAGTGGGTCGACAGCGAGCGCACGCCGGGCTTCGTGGCCCAGGCCACGGTGTCGGTGGAGCGACTGATCGAGCACTTCGAGGCCCTCCGCGCGCTCGGGCCGGAGGCCGTCCTGCGGGTGACGCCGATCAAGACGAGGCTCCTCACCAAGAAGCTCGCCGCGTTGCCGCTCGGGCGGCTCCACGGCCTCTTCCTCTACAACACGCTCGGCACCTACGGCATGAACCGGGACTGGGTCGACGACACCTCGCTCGGCATCCTCGGCCCGTCGCTCGTCGGGCTGCGCGCGCTGGTGCTCGCGCCCGCGGTCCAGGCGAGGGAGGGCGAGCACTTCACGCCGCGCGCGATCGAAGCGCTGCGCCCGGCCGGTGCCTCTCTCGAGGCGCTGACGCTCGACTTCACGGACTCGGTCCCGCCACGCGCGCTGCTCGACGCGGTCACGCCGGCGGTCTTCCCGAAGCTGCGCGCCTTGAGCGTGGTGGGTCTCGCCGCCGCGCAGCGCAAGGGACTGCGCGCGGCGTGGGGAGACCGAGTCACGTTCTCGGGGTAGCCCCGGCCGACCTGGCCCACGTCGTGGACACGTCCACTGGAGTGATCGACGGAGGATCGCCGAGAGGGTCTGCAGGATTGGTTCACGCCGACCGGTGGGCGATCGTATCCTGGCCCCCATGGTGCGACCCCTCCTCGCAGTGTCGTTGATCGTCGGTCTCGTCGGGTGCAAGTCGGCCGAGAAGAAGTGCGCCGAGGACAAGGACGAGGCGGCGTGTCAGACGGCCTGCGACGCCGGCAAGACCAAGAGCTGCGTGAAGCTCGCCGACATGAAGCTGCTCGGCAAGGGCAAGAAGGACCCGTCGGGCGCCTACAAGCTCTACAAGACCGCCTGCAAGGCCGACGACGCCTACGCGTGCGCCCGCACCGCGTACATGATGGGGCGCCCCGGCGGTCCCAAGTACAACAACGACAAGTACATCGAGATCGCGAAGGACGCGTGCAAGGCCGACGACCAGCTCGGCTGCGCGCTCTGGGGCCACGCGACCCACTTCGGCACCGAGGCCGAGAAGGTGAAGGCCGAGTCCCTCGCGCGCAAGGCCTGCGAGGCCGACATCGTGGAGGGCTGCGTGCTCACGGCGGCCTGGTCGATCGACAAGAGCGAGAAGGTCGAGAAGTCCAAGAAGAAGCTCGAGGAGCTCTGCGACGGCGGCAACTCGCTCGGCTGCTTCTACCTTTCCTTGGCCCTGATCTACGGCTCGGGCGGCGTGGAGAAGGACGGCGAGAAGGCCGAGGAGATCAACAAGAAGTGGTGCGACGAGGACGAGCCGCTCTTCTGCAGCCTGCTCTCCACCCAGTACGAGAAGGGCTACGGCGTGCCGGTCTCCGCCAAGAAGGCCTACGCGTCGATCAAGAAGGCCTGCAAGCTGATGGACGACGACGGCCACCAGTACTGCGCGCTCGAGAAGAAGCTGAAGCCCAAGGACGCCGACGACTGACGCCGGCGCTCCATTTCAGGGCCAGCCATTTCGGGGGCGACGCGCGGCTGCCGCGGCGCAAATGGATCGGCGCTCGGCCGGCCACTCACCCGGCGCCTGGCCCTCCCCATGACCGCCGTCGCCGCCCCGCGCCTGCCGATTCCTTCGTTCGCGGAGGTCTACGACGAGCATTTCGGCTTCGTCTGGCGCACGGTCCGTCAGCTCGGGGTGCAAGGGGCGACCATCGACGACGTGGTGCAGGAGACCTTCATCGTCGTGCACCGCCGCCTCGCCGAGTTCGAGGGGCGCTCGAGCCTCAAGACCTGGCTCTACGGGATCGTGCGGCGGATCGTGCGCGACGAGCGTCGTCGCCTGACCCGCAAGCCCACGAGCCCCGTGGACGACTACGACGCCATCGCGGGCGAAGGGCACGATCCGGGGAACCAGGCCGAGCGCGCCGAGGCCGCGCGGCTCTTGCTGCGCCTCTTGGCCGAGCTCTCCGACGACCGCCGCGAGGTGTTCGTGCTGGTGGAGCTCGAGCAGATGACCGCGCCCGAGGTGGCCGAGGCGACGGGCACCAACGTCAACACGGTCTACACCCGCTTGCGCGCGGCGCGTGGGGACTTCGCCGCGGCAGTGGAACGCCATCGCGCGCGCGACGCGGCCTTCGTGGTCACGGCGGGACAGGAGGGCACGTGAGCGAGCTCGGACCGGAAGCACGGAGGATCCTCGGCGCGGGTCGCGCGGGGCTCGAGCCCAGCGGCGAGGATCGCGCCCGCAGCCGCTCGGCGCTCGCGCGTCGGCTCGGGGCAGGGGCCTTCGTGGCCGCCACCACCGCGGCGGCGCCGACCGTCGGCGCGGCCACCGCCACCCTCGGCGTCTCGCTGACCACCAAGCTCGTGATCGTCGCCAGCGTGCTCGGTGTGCTCGGGGGCGGCGTGGTGGTCGCGCGGAGGGCCACCCCTCCCGCCGCGAACAGCGTCGCGAGTGCGTCGGCTCCGCGCGTCGTCGCGCCCACGGTATCGGCGACGATCTCCGCCGCGGTGGTCGTGCCCTCGACGAGCCCACCGGCGGCATCGTCCGTCACGGCCAAGGCGACGAACGCCGTCGCGCCACCGATGGCGCCAGCCTCCGCCTCCGTCAGTGCGAGCGCGGGCATCGACGAAGAGCTCGCCCTCCTGCGCGACGCCCAGGCGGCGCTGGCGGCGGGCAACGCGGCCCTGGCCAAGAAGCTGCTCGACCGCCACGCCGCCGCGTTCCCGACCGGGAGCCTGGCCGAGGAGCGCAAGGCCCTGCACGTCGTCGCGCGCTGCACCACCGGCGACCCCGGCGCGCGGGCGGCGGCGACCACGTACCTCGCGGCCAACCCCGGCGCCCCGATGGCCGCGCGCATCCGCGCCGCCTGTGGCCTCGAATGAGCAAGGGCGAACAAAAGCAAAACGGACTCGGAGCCCTCCGGCCACAGACGGTCGGGGCGGGTGATGCCCCCGGCGCGAAAGGGCACTCCATGAAACGAATTCTTGGCTGGATGATATCGGTGACCGCCCTCGGACTCTCTTCCGGTTGTGGCGCCGTCGAGAAGGTGTCGCTCGGCGGCTCCGACGGGGGCGACGAGGTCCCGACGGCCGACGCCACGGGGCCCGATGCGGCGCCCACCGTCGACACGGGGCTCGCCCTCGACGCCGGTCCGCTTCCTCCCGACGGCGGGCCGACGTTCGACTCCGGGCTGCCGCCCGACGTCGGTCCGGCGTTCGACTCGGGATTCCCGCCCGACGGGGGGCCGACGTTCGACTCGGGCCCTCCGCCGGACGCCTTCCCGTTCGACGACGGCGTGCCGCCCGATCCGCCCGATGGCGGCCCCTCGTTCGACGCGGGATTCCCGCCCGACATCGGCAGCTCGGTCGACGGCGGCGTACCGCCCGATCCGCCGCCTCCCTTCGACGCGGCGCTGCCTCCCGACGTCGGCGCGTCGTTCGACGGCGACGTCCCGTGGGCCGACGCGGGCGCGTGGACCGACGGCGCACCGCCCGACCCCTGGGACGTGGGTGTGTGGTTCTCGGTGCCGACGCGCTAGCTTGCGACGATGGGGCGAGCGGCGACGGTCGCAGGGCTGCTGCTCACGGCGAGCTCGGTGCTCGCGGGCACCCCTGCGCCCCCCGTGGTCCTCCAGTGGTCGGCGCCGCCGGACGAATGCCCGGATGCGGCCTATGTCCTCGCCGAGGTACGGAGACTGATCGGCGACGAACCGACGAGTGTGACGGTCGCCGCCAAGGCCAAGGTCACCCACCTCGGAGAGGCGAAATGGCGCGTGGAGCTGACCACGCTGGTCGGCGCCGATCCATCGAGCGTGGGGCGTCGCACGCTCGACGCCACCAGCTGTCGGTCGCTGGCGGACGCCACGGCGCTGCTGATCGCGCTGGTCGTGAGCCCCGACCGCGTGGGCGCGCCGAAGGCTCCACCCGCTCCAGCCGCTGCGCCTCCGAAGCCTCCGCCGGTCCTCACCACTCCGGTCGTGCAGCCGGTCGCGGTCGCCCAGCCCGTCCCGCCCGCGGTCGTCGACGTGCCCAGAGCGGCGCCACCGCGCCCACGGTCGGCACCGTGGCTCGGCGTCTCGATCGCGGCGGCCCTCACGTACGGCGTCTACCCGGCGATCACCCCCGGATCGCGCTCGGCCTCGACGCGCGCTCGGGCGTTTCCGGGCGAGCCTGTTCGGTGTCGTCGATCGCAGCCAGCGGGCCGCGGTCCTCGGGGTGTCGACGAAGGCGGGCTCTTCGCGGGTCACACACTCGGCCTCCGCGTGGGCCTCTCGTGGCTGGATCCATCGTCACGCATCGAGCTCGTCGGCGCCCTGGTCGGAACCTGGACCCGGGTCGAGGCCGAGGGCTTCGGCGCGCCCGCCACCACCTCCGCCGTGAAGCACCAGGGCGGCCTCGGGCCGGGCCTCACGCTGGCCACCCGCCTCGTCGGCCCGTTGTTCGCGCGCCTGCAGCTCGATCTGCTGGTGCCGCTCCGCCGCTACGCATACGAGATCGGGGGCGGCGAGATCCACACCGTCGGGCCCGCTGCTCGCGATCACCCAGCTCGGCGTGGAGGCTCGCTTCTGACGGCTGGGCGGCTCACCACGCGCAGGGCTTGTAGTCCTTCAAGAACAGTCCGTGCACGTGCTCGCCCGTCAGCTCCCCGTCGAAGATGGGGGCCAGGATGCGCGCCGCGCCGTCCACCACGTCGAGCGGCGGCGAGAACCCGTGCACCGCGACCTTGCGCTCCGCGACCTCGTGCGGGTCCTCGTCCGTGATCCAGCCGGTGTCCACGCTGTTCATGTGGATCCCGTCCTTCTCGTAGTCCGCGGCCGAGGTGCGGGTCAGCATGTTCAGCGCGGCCTTCGCCATGTTCGTGTGCGGGTGCCGGTCCGTCTTGAACGTGCGGTAGAACTGCCCCTCCATCGCCGACACGTTCACCACGTGCTTGTCCGGGTTCGGCGTGGCGAGCATGCGCGGCTTCAGGCGCGCGGCGAGCACGAACGGCGCGATCGCGTTCACGAGCTGCACCTCGAGCAGCTCGATCGTCGGCACCTCGGCCAGCGTCAGGCGCCAGCTGTTGTGCGAGCGCAGATCCACTTGCTGGAGGTCGGCGTCGAGCTTGCCGATCGGGAACAAACGGACATCGTCCGCCTGGTCTCCCGGCAAGAGCATGGCCGGCGGCAGCGCCGGGCCCGAGAGCTTGCCGCCCGGCAGCGCGGCGTGGGCCTCGGCCTCGACGAGGTGACGGTAGAACCCCGGCGGGCGACGCACCGTCTGGCACGCGTTGTTCACGAGGTAGTCGAGCCGGGGCAGCCGGCCCGCGAGCTCGTCGGCGAAGGCCTCGACGCTGGGCGTGTGGCGCAGATCGAGCCCGTGGACCTCGAGGCGGTCGTGGAACTCGGGGTAGTCGGGCTCGCTCGCGTAGCGGCCGGCCGCGTCGCGCGGGAAGCGGGTGGTCACGATGACGTGGCAGCCGGCGCGCAGCAGCTTGAGCCCGGCGTGGTAGCCGATCTTCACCCGGGCCCCGGTGACCACGGCGTAGCGCCCGCGCAGATCCGAGGTTTGATGGCGCTTCTGTAGGTTGAATTCCCCGCACGGGATGCACATCTGATCGTAGAACGAGTGCACCTCGCGGAACTCCGCCTTGCACACGTAGCACTTGGCCGTCTCGCGCAGCGTCCCCGGGGTCGGGCGCTCGGCCTCGGGCAGGGCGGGGGGCGCGCTGAAGATCGGCGCGCGCCGCGCGGCGCGGATGCCGGTGGCGTCGCGGGCGAGCGTGTCCGCGGCGCGGGTCTCCTGCCGATCGCGGCGGTCCATCGCGCGGCGCAGCGCCCGCTGCTCCTCGCGAGAGGGGCGCGAGACGCGACCGGCGGCGACCAGCAGGCGGTGGCGGAGGTCGGGCGGGGCGTCGGCGAGGAGCGTGCGCTCCTCCACCAGGGACTCGAGCAGGTCGACCAGCGCGGCGAGCTCCCCCGGGAGCATGGGTTTCACGACGCGCCGGTAGCACGTCGCGCGACGCTCCGTCAGACGTCGGCCAGCGTGGACCAGCGGCCGTCCACCGTGGGATGGAAGGCGTGCGCGCGGCTCGAGGTCAGCGCGACGTGGTGCTCGTGGAACAGCGGCAGCACGTAGGCGCGCTCGTGCACGCGGGCCTCGATGCGCGCGTAGAGGGCGCGCCGCGCGGCTGGATCCGTCTCGGCGAGGCCCTCGTCGATCCAGCGGTCGAGGTCGGGGTCGCGCACCCGCGCGCGGTTCGCGCCCGCGGGAGGGATCGCCTGCGAGTGCAGGTACCAACGCAGGTTGTCCGGATCCGTGAGCTCTGAGGCGATCAGCGGCGCGAGGTGGAAATCTCCCGCGCCGAGGCGCGCGAGCAGCGTCGCGAGCTCGAACGTGCGCACCTCGACCGGGATCCCCGCGTCGCCGATGGCCTGCGCGATCACCCGTGCGATCCCCACGCGGATCCGGTCGACGCCCGTCACCAGCACGAGGGGGCCGCTCTGCCCCGCGAGCGCGGCGCGCGCCCGCTCGGGTGCCCACGCTCTCTCGGGCGGCGCGGCGACCCCGAGCGATGGGGGCAGCAGGCCGCGCGCCACCGACCCCGCGCCACCGAGCTTGCCGGCGACCAGCCCCGCTCGGTCGATCGCCTCGGCGATCGCGCGCCGGACCTCCGGTCGGTCGAGCGGCGGCCGCTCGTTCTGCAGCAGGAGCATCGTCGTCGACGCAGAGGGATACGTGCGCGCGAGCAGCCCCGCGGGCGCGTCGCTGCGCGAGGGCAGCGAGAGGGCGAGGGTGGGCCCGAGGGCGTTGGCCACTACGTCCGCGCGCCCGCCGAGGATGCGCATCGCGCGGGCGGCCTCGTCGCGGACCGTGCGCACGTGCAGCGTGCTCCGCCCCGGGCGGGCGCCGGCCGGCTCCAGCACGACGAGTCCGGGCGCGCGGCTCGCGAGGCGGTGCGACCCCGACCCCGTCAGCACCGCGTCGCGCGGGCGCGCGGCCTCGTCGGCCCTCAGGATCGGGAAGTCGAGGTCGCCGAGCAGAGTGGCGCGCGGGGATTTTCCCCGGAACCGCACGACGCGCCCGGTCTCCCCATCGAGGGCCTCTGGCGTCTCCAGCTGGCTCAGCACCCGCCGCGAAGGCGAGCCGAGCGCAACGTCGGCCAGCGCCGCGAAGCTCGCGAGGACGTCGCGCGCGGTGAGCCGGCTGCCGTCGTGGAAGCGAGCGTCCTTCGGCAGGGTCACCACCACCGCGCCCTTCTCCCAGTGGACCGTCTCGGCGAGCGCGGCGGTCGGCTCGAGGGTCGTCGGGTCGGGCCGTGTGAGCGTGAGGTGCACGAGGCGCGAGAGGCGCATGCCGTGGACGTCGACCGAGAAGCGCGGATCGAGCGACAGCGGATCGCTCGGCACCACCACCTCGACGCCCTCGGCGCGCGGGGCGTTGCGACAGCCCGCGACGACCGCGAGCGACCCGAGGAACGTCCGGCGACGCATGGGTCACCAGCGCCGGGGCAACAGCTCGGCGATGGCCGCGGTGATCTCGGCCAGCTCGAACGGCTTGCGGACCCAGCGGGTGCGCGGCGTGACCTCGGCGATCTGCGCGGCCGCGATGGTCGACGAGCCGCTGATGAACACGATGCCTGCGTCGGGGTGGGCGGCGCGCACCGCCGCGATCGCGCCCTCGATGTCGGTGGCGATGGGGGACAGGTCGAGCAGGACCGCGTCGATGACGCCCATCGTCGACAGGCGCTGGCGCAGCGTGTGGTCGTCGTGCACCGCGATCACCTCGCACCCGCGGGCGCCGAGGCCGGCGTCGAGGAGGGCGCAGACCGCGCGGTCGTCCTCGACCACGAGCACCCGCGTGCCGACCACCGCGGAGCGCAGGGTCTGCGAGCTCGCCGCGTTGCGCGGGATCTCGCTCTGGGTCGAGGTGTTCGGGACCCGCAGCTCGAAGCACCCGCCGGCCACACCCAGGCCGCCCCCTCCATGGCCCCCCGTGCCGAGCGCGAGCGTGGCCGCGAGCTGCGCGAGCTCCGGGCCTTCGACCAGGCGGAGGTCACCGCCGAGCTTGCGCGCGGTCTGGCGGGCGTGGCGTAGCCCGATCCCCGCCCCCCCGGCGCGCTTGCTGCCACCGGTGAACAGGGTGGGGGTCAGATCGGCCGGGATCCCCGGACCCTGATCGATCACGTGAAGGACGAGCTCGCGGCCCACGGATCGCGCGGCGACCACGACGACCCCACCACGCGGGCTCCAGGCGAGGGCGTTGAGGACGAGGTTGGTCACCATGTGACCGAGCGGTGCGCCGCATGAGACTTGCGGGTCTTCGCCGCTGGATTCGAGGCGAATGGTGACCCCGGCCCGCTCCGCCTCGACCGCCAGCGCCTCGACGACCTCTCGCAGGATTGCGCTCGCCCCCCGGGGCTGCTCGCGGGGCGGCGCCGCCCCGATGGCCTCCCGGGAGAGCGCCCGCGCCTCGCGCGCCTTCTTGGCCGCGATCTCGATGGCCCGTCGCACGAACGGCTCGGGTTGCCCCTCACGCCCCGCCTCCTCGAGCCAGCCGAGCACGACCGTGAGGGCGTTGGAGGCGTCGTGGAGGGCCTCGGCCAGACCGCCCGGTTCCGGTCGCTCGCCCAGGACAGGCTCGCCCAGGGCAGGCTCGTGGGCAGCGCGGGCGTGAGGATCCACCGAACATCAACCTAGCACGTCCACCCTGCGCGCCGTGATATGCAACGGCATGCGCGCGAGCACTCTCGTGGTCGCAACCACCGTGTTCTGCGCCGCTCCCCTCTGGGTGTCCGGGGCGGTGGCCAAGCCACTGCGTTGTCCCAAACAGGCCGTCCTCGTGCCGGCCGGACCGGCGCCGATCGGCACCCGGCCCGACCTCGACTTCGACCCGGACGAGCGGTCCACCCGCACGTTCACCCTCGGCGCCTACTGCATCGACCGGACGGAGGTCACCGTCTCCCAGTATGGAGCCTGTGTGGCCGCAGGTGCGTGCGACGAGCGCCTCCCCGCGTTCCTCGGGGCCGAGCTCCCCATGACCGAGGTCGACTGGGAGGACGCGCGCAAGGCCTGCAAGTTCCGCGGTGGCCGCCTGCCGACCGAGGTCGAGTGGGAGCACGCCGCGCGGGGCAACGACGACCGCCTCTACCCCTGGGGCAGCTTCTTCCCGGATTGCCCGTACGCGGATTTCTGGGGCGATCTGTGGGGTTCCTGCAACGGCTACGGTCCGAGCCCCGTCGGCGCCGCGACCAAGGGCGCCTCGCCTTTCGGCGCGCTCGACATGGCCGGCAACGTGCTCGAGTGGGTGGAGGACGACTACGACCCGCTCGCGTGGTCGAAGCTGCCCGACCACGACCCGGTCCGCCGCGATCCGCTCTCGCCACGCAAGGTCGTCCGGGGCGGGAGCTGGGACTACGACGCGGTCCACAGCCTCCGCGTGTCCAATCGCAACGCCTATCCGTCCGTGGTCCGTGACTCGAGGGTGGGCTTTCGCTGCGCATACGCACCTTTGCCCTCGCCCTGAAGCTCGTCGCGCAGCACGAGCTGGGACGCCGCCAGCGTGAGCGGTCCCGGTCGGTGGGTGACCAGCACGAGGACCCGCTGCTGGGCCGCCGCGCGCAGCACCTCGATCGCGCGCGCTTCTCCCTCGGCGTCGAGGTTGGCGGTGGGCTCGTCGAGCACCAGCAGGGGCCGATCGCTGGCGATCGCCCGCGCGAGCGCGACCCGCTGGGCCTCACCGCTCGAGAGGCTCCGTCCCCGCGGGCCGAGCCACGTGTCGTCGGGCAACGTCGCGAGGCGCTCGTCGCCGAGCGCAGACAGCACCGCGCGTGCGCGGACGAGGTGGGCCGCGTCGTCCGGTGCATGGGGACAGAGGTTCTCCGCGAACGTCCCCGGAAGGGTGGGGGCGAGGGCGGCACCCAGGCGATCGGTCGACCGAGCCCCGGCGGACCGACCAGGGGCTCCCCCCGCCGTACCGCGCGAGCCCGTGGTGCGCGCGCGCGCCGACGAGCGCCTCGAGCAGCGCGCTCTTCCCGGCCCCGGGAGGCCCCACGATCACCAGCGGGGCGCCGGGTCGGGCGCTCGCGTCGATCCCGGCACGCGCCGTCGGGCCTCCGATGTCCACGCCGAAGCCGATCAGCTCGAGCACGCCCGGGGCGAACGTTCGCACCACGCCGAGCTCCCCCGACCGGGGCAGTCGGGCGAGCGCGTCGCTGGCCAGCGCGCCCCGGGCCCGCGCCGCGGCGGTGTCGCCGAGATCGCGGAGCGGCCGATACGTCGACAGCAACACCACCAGCAGAGGGAGCAGGGTCGGTCGCGCCGTGGCCGAGCTCGGCGCGACCACCCCCACCAGCAGCGCGATGGCCGTCGCGGCCAGCACCTCGTTGAGCCCCGACGCCAGTGCCTGTCGACGATCCGCGACGACGCCGAGCCGCTCGCTCTCCTGCGCGAGCGCGTCCGTACGGCGAACGACCGTGGGCGTTCCGCCCCAGGCGGCCCACACCGAGGCGTGGGTGATGACGCCTTCGACCGCGTCCACCCGCGCCGTGGCGGCCGCGAGCGATTCGGCGTGCGCACGGCGCAGCCCGCGACGGATGGGCCGCAACACAGCGCCGAAGATCGCGACGCCCAGCAAGAGGAGCAACGCCGCGGGCGGATCCAGCACGACCGCCGTGGCGCCGAGGACGGACAGCTGGAGCGTCGCGCGCACGCGCAGGCGGGAGGCCCGCGTTGCCTGCTCGATCTGCTCGGGCAGCGTGAGGATCGATCCCAGTCCGATCGCCCGCGGATCGGCCAGCGCAGCGCGCAACACCTCGCGCCGCGCCGCGGCTCCCGCCCGCGCTGCCGCTCGGCTCTGGGCGGCCGTCGCGGCCGCCGACATCCACACACGGAGGCCGAGCGCCACCACGGCCAGCCACGCCCAGGTGCGAGGCTCCGCACGAAGGGAGCGCTCGGCCCACCACCGGGACATCGGCGTCATACCTGCGGACACAGGTGCCAACGGAGCGAGCGCTCGGACGAGGCTCCCCGCGCACACGGCGACGGTCGCTTGCGCGAGCGCCGAGACCGCCTCGAAGGCGATTTCGGCAGCGCGTGTCGTGCGCCCAGAAACCGTTTTCACCCGCCGTGCGTATCGCGATTGATGAATCTGCGCGAGGGGTGGCGCAAACGTCGTGACCGCTCGTGCATCCAAGATCGGGAAGGAGGCACCATGGCCACGATCGTCGCGCTCTCGACCACCGTCACGACCTGGGCACATGCGTTGCACTCCAGGAACACATGTCCCGGCGATCGCATGCTCGAGAGAAGGACGAACGTCCTCTTGCACGCGGTCTACCCCAAACCAGCGCCCATGCAACTACGAAGGGTGCAACTGCAAAGAGGGCGACTTCGAAGGGGACAACTTCGAAGGCCCCAACCTCCCCGCGGACTCCGTCCAGGCCTTCCCCCGTTGGCACACCCACATCGGCTCCCAACTCCTCTGTGGAGGCGCCCATGACTGCTCCGCTCCGTAAGAAGCTCCAGATCGACAGTCCGTCCACCGCGACGGCTCCCCCTTCGCTCGCCGAGCGCCCGCTGCGTCGCGCCAATGCGCCACAGATCCTGCCGTCCCGGCGCCGTCGCACCGAGACGGGGCCGTCGGCCGCCGAGCGCCTCGCCGCGCCCAACGAGATGCCTGCGCAGCCGCCCAAGGACACCCGGGGCGGACACGACACCGACGAAGAGGTCGACGAGCGCGTTCCCGACGAGCCCAACCTCGCCGAGCCCAACCTCGCCGATCTGGAGTCCGAATCGGTCACTGTGGTCGAGGAGCGCGTCGACGACAGCGGCGACTCCATGCTCACGCGGTACTTCCGCGAGATGGCGGGTCACGCCGTCATGACGCATGCCCAGGAGGTGGCCGCCGCGGTCGACGTCGAGAAGTGCGAGGCGCACCAGTGGGTCGCCATCTTCTCGTCGCCCAACACCTTCGAGCACATGCTCGCACTGCTCGAGGCCGATCTCACCTCGGTCACCGTCGCGCCCGCGTCGATCCCCGAGCTGGCCGAGCTGCGCCAGCTCCTCGTGAAGGGCGAGCCGAAGCCCGCGAAGGCCAAGGCCAAGAAGACCGCCAAGGACGCCAAGGCCGGCAAGGCCGGGGTCAAGTGGAGCACCGTCGCGCACGCGGCCGGCAAGAAGCTCCGCATCGCCGACAGCGATCGTCTCTTCATCGAGCACGCCGAGGTCGAGGCGCGCCGGCTGGGCGAGGCCACCCTCGACGACCGGGTGTCCGACGAAGACGCCTCCGCCCACGCCACGTACGCGCCCACCGGCGACTACCGCAAGTGGATGGACCGTATCGACGCCGCCCGCGCGGCCTCGCTGCGGGCCAAGAACAAGTTCGTGTCCGCCGTCTCGATCGCTCGTCGCTACAACCGTGGCCGACTCCCCCTCATCGACCTGATTCAGGAGGGCAACATCGGCCTCATGAAGGCGGTCGAGCGCTTCGATCACCGCCGGGGCTATCGCTTCTCCACCTACGCCTCGTGGTGGATCCGCCACGCGATCAGCCGCGCCCTCGCCGACAAGGGCCGCGCCGTCCGCATCCCCGTCCACATGCTGGACACCTACAACCGGGTGATGCGCGCGACGCAGACCATCATCGCGCGCCTCGGGCGCGAGCCGCTCACCGAGGAGCTCGAGAAGGAGACGGGCATCCCCGCCGACAAGCTCGAGAAGGTCCGCGGGTTCTGGGCCGAGACCCCGTTCTCCCTCGACCGCCCCGTGGGCGACGAAGACGGGCGTCGGTTCATCGACTTCCTCCAGGACGAGGGCGTCCCGACCCCGTACGACAACATCGCCAACGCGAAGTGGAACGACGAGGTCCGCCGCCTGCTGACCACGCTCTCTCCGATCGAGTCGCGGATCATCCGCTGGCGCTTCGGTCTCGACGACGAGGACGAGCTCACGCTCAAGGAGATCGGCGACAAGTACAACCTGTCGCGCGAGCGCATCCGCCAGCTCCAGGAGCAGGCGCTCGGCAAGATGCGCAAGCACATGAAGGAGTGAGACCCTGTCGATCCAGGCCCCCGGGCTTCAGCGGCTGAAGCCCGGGGCACCGACGACACCGTAAGCCTGGGGCCTATCACCCCGGGCTTCGCGTCCCGAATCGCTGGCTGGACCTCTCGCTGCAGACAACCCGCAGCGGGAAGATCGGCGCGTCGTTCCGAGGCTGAAACCGCGGCCTTCCGTGCGAAGAGTCGGAGCCCGCCGGGAGGCGGGCTTGCCCCCGCCGTCGGTGCCCCGGGCTTCAGCCCGGGGGGCCTCCTTCGACGTTCAGGTCCCGCCCCACACCTCGTGCACGATCTTCGCGACGATGCGGTCGGCGAAGCCGCGCGCCTGCGCGACCCGCCCCTTGCAGTTGTTGACGAGGATCGAGAACGCGACGGGGCTGCGACCCGGCGGGGCGAGCACGTAGCCGCTGAGCGCGACCGCGTCGTCGAGCGTGCCGGTCTTGGCCCGCACGGCGCGGCGCGCGTGCTCGGCCTTGAAGCGACCGTGCAGCGTGCCGTCGACGCCGCCGACGCTCAGGTGCGCCGCCATCTCGGGCTGGATGCTCGGCTCGCGCCACGCCCAGCGCAGCAGCGTGGCGAGCTCGTGCGCGGTGGCGCGGTTGGCGTCGAAGAGGCCGCTGCCGTTCTTGACCACCACGCCGGTGTCGAAGGCGCCGATCTTCTCGAGGAGCTTGGTGGCGAGCTCGGCGCCGTTCGCGGTGGTGGCGGGCTTGCCCTTCTTCTCGCCGCCGAGCACCTTCATCATCGTCTCGGCGTAGAAGTTGTTGCTGTCCTTGCCGACCGGCAGGAGCAACGCGCCGACCGGCGCCGACTTGTGCTTCGCGAGCAGCGTGTGCGCGCTCGCGGCGCCCGCCTTCACGTCGCCCTTCACCTCGATCCCCATGTCCTGGAGGATCGCCTTGAGCGCATAGCCGGCGAGCAGGCGCGGGTCCTCGACGCGGCGCGTGTAGGTCACGCCCTTCACGCTCGCAGGGATCGACCCGCTCACCTTGGCGAGCATGCGCGACGGGTCGGTCGGGTGCGCCGAGAGCGCGAACTGCACGTTCGTGCCGCCGCCCTCGTTCAGCTTGATGGTCCCCTCGACCTCGACGAACCCCGGCGGCCAGAACGAGACGATCGCGTGGTCGCCGCCCCCCGGCCGGATGGTCGCGACGACCGCGTTCTCGTCGAGCGAGATCGCCGCCACCGGCGCGCGGAACGGCATCCACTCGTTCGGTTGCTGCTCGAACGCGGGCGGCGCGAACGCCTCGTCGTAGAAGCGCTGGTCGACGAGGATCCCGCCGTCGATGCGCTTGACGCCGTCGCGCTTGAGCTCGAGCGCCATGGCGTACAGGTCGCCGGTGCGCAGCGAAGGGTCGCCGAAGCCGCGGAGCACGAGCGGCCCCGACAGCACCGAGCCCTTGCCCGAGGGGCCGTAGAGGCCCGTCTCGAAGCGGTGCTCCGGGTGGAGCAGGACCAGCGTGGCGACGGCCGTCACGAGCTTCGCGTTCGACGCAGGGTTGAGCGGCTGGTGCTCGCCGGCGGCGACCAGCACGCGGCCGGTGTCGATCTCGATGGCCTCCACGCCGACGTGAAAGCCCTTCACCTCGGCGCCCGCGGCGAGCCGGGCCAGCTCGGCGGCGATGGCGCCCGGCTTGGGCGCCGCCTCGCTCGAGGCCCGCGCCGGAAGGAGCAGTGCAGAAGCAGCGACCAGCCCAGCGGCGAGCGGGCGGAGCCAGCGTGATCGAGGCATGCCTCTCCTCTAGCCCAGCGAGCCCCCTGCCGAAAACTCGGCCCGCGGCGCCGCCCCTCGGTAAGGCGGGAGGCACATGCGGGTCCGCTCGTTCGCCGCCGCCGTGATCGGGGCCGTCCTCGCCCTCGCGCCCTCGAGCGCGGGCGCCACGGCGGTGTGGGGCGACGCCACGCTCCGCTCGGCCGATCGGCGCGTCGTGATCGACAAGGACGGCATCGCCGAGGTGGTCGAGGACGTCGGGATCCACGTGACCTCGAAGCACTTCCGTACCTTCGTCGTGGAGGGGATCGAGGAGGGCGCGACCGCGCCCACCGACCCGACGACCGTCGCCGGCATGGACGGCCTCGGCTGGCCGATCACCGTCACCGATCCGAAGGGCAACGTCTCGCCCGCGTTCGCGGAGCCCGCGAAGGAGCCGCGCCAGCTGCGCGTCCGGCTCGGGGCCGATGGGCTGCCGCGCGGCGAGTTCACCGTCCACCTGCGCTACCGGGTCGACTTCGTCCGCACGCACCGCATCGTCCGCGACGGCAGCGCGCTCCGCCTCGCGCTCGGCGCGCCCCGCTGGCCCGAGGGCTACGACAACGGGAAGGTCACCGTGGTCCTGCCGGCGGCCGTCGGTGAGCCCCGCCTCACCGTCGCCGACGTCGGAGAGGTCGAGCACGCCATCGACGGCCTCGCGCTCGTGACCGTCAAGCGCGAGGGGGCCAAGGACACGCTCACCATCGTGCGACCGCACGTGCCCCCGCACGACGACGCGCGGTGGATCCTGCGCGTCGATCCGCAGGCGTTCCCGGCCCTCGCGGCGGCGACGGGGGCCAACGACGTGGACGCACGACCGCTCGGTGGCACCCGCGCGCGCGGTCGTCCGGTCGCGCTCGCGATCGGAGCCGGGCTCCTCGGGCTGCTGCTGGCCTTCACCCTCCGCGCGCGGGACCGCGCCGTGCGCGCGCTCGCGACGCGGCTCGAGCTCCCGCCGCCTCGGCCCCTCGTGTCGTTCCTGTCCGACGACGTGCGCGCGGCCGCCTACGGGCTCACCGTCGGTGGCGCGGCCCTCGCGACCCTCCTCCTCCCCGCGCCCCTCGCGGTGCCGTGCATCGCCCTGTCGATGTCGCTGGCCGTGCTCCGGCCTCCCCGTGCCCCTTCCGCCCGCACCGCGGGTCGCTGGCTGCGCGTGCCGCGCGCACCCGCGCCGCCGCTCCCGCCGGCCTCCTTCGTGGACCCGAGCGGTCTCCCGGGCGCGCTCGCGGCGCTCGTCGTGATCGGTGGGGCGACCCTCGCGGCCGCGCTGCTCGGTGGCACGCACCCCCGGCTGGCCCTCGCCGTGGCGATGAACGTCGTCGTCCTCGCGCCGCTCTTCGTGACCGGCCGACGCGCGCAGATCGCGCCGTGCTCCACCAGGGGTGCTCTCGAGCTGCTCGCGCCGCTCGCCGCGCGCGGTCAGCTCGTGCAGCGCGCCGGCGCGCGGGGCCCGGCGGACGTCCGCGTGCGCTTCGAGCCGTCCGCGGAGGCGCGGACACGCGGCCTCGTCGGCATCGAAGCCGGCGCCGGCACCTCCGAGGGCTTCGCCGGCGTCGAACTGCGCCTCGAGATCCTATTCCGCACCGAGGCCGGCTCGGCCGCCGATCGGTCCCTCCGCGCGCTCGCCGAGGACCTCGAGGTGGTGCGCACCCTCGGTCGGGACCCGACCGAGAGCGTCACGGCCGTGCGCCTGTCCTCCCAGGCCAGGGAGGGGGTCTTCGAGCTCCTGACCCGCGCGGAGGCCGCGATCCTGGGGACCGAGGACGCCACGCTACCCGAGCGAAGAAGGACTCCGAGGGCCCTCGTGGCGCCGGCAGTTGGCTTCGGGCCGTCGCACTCCTAGGCTCCGCCCCCCGTGTTTCCGTCCCATGTCCTCGCCGTTCACGCGGAGCCGCTCGTATCCGGGCGCCGTGTGGCCTTCCTTGCGCCCAACGACCCGAGCCTCGTCGAACTCCTGTTCGATCGAGGGGCGAGGGCGGTGCACGTGTACGACCCGTCCTTGCCGCCCTCCGAGCCCGCCAAGAGCGACGGCGAGGGGTTGGTCCTCGCGCCGCTCCGCGCCCTCGATCTGGGGCTCCGCGAGGGCGTCTTCGACCTCGTCTTCGCGCCCGATCTCGCGCTGCTCGGCGACCCGGAGTCGGTGCTCGCGCAGGTCCGCCGCCTGGTCGGCGCCCGCGGCGTCGCGCTGATCGGTTGCCGCAACGAGGCCGGGGGCTCTCCCTGGCTGCCGGCCCCCGAGGCCAACGTCCCCGCGCCCTCGTACCGCGCGTTCTACGACCTCTGCGCGCTGCAGTTCGCCGACGTGCGCATGCTCGGCGTGGTGCCGTTCGCGGCCTATGCCGTCGCGGAGCTCGGCCCCGATCAGGAGCCCGCGGTCGCGTTCGACACGTCGCTCACCGAATCGCCCGAGGCCCCCGAGTGGTTCGTCGCGGTGGTGGCCCAGCACGGCGGCGCCTCGGTGCTCGAGGCGTTCGACCTCGTGCAGTTCCCCCGCGACGAGCTCGCGAAGACGGGCGTCGATCGCTCGCTGGTGGAGCAGCTCGAGGCGCGCCTCCTCGTCTCCGACCAGAAGCGCTCCGAGGCCGAAGCTCGCGCCGGCGAGGCCGGCCTCCGCGCCGAGCGGGAACACGCCGAGCTCGCCTCCGCGCTCGACGACGTGCGCCGCCTCCGCGACAAGCTCTCGAAGCTCCCCCGCGAGGTCGAGGAGGAGCGCGGCGCCAAGCGCCGGCTCGAGGCCGAGCTCGCCAAGGTGAAGCCGGAGCTCGCCGAGCTGCGCGAGCTCCGCCTCACGCTGGAGGCCGAGCTCATCGAGGCCCGCACCCAGCTCGCGACGCCCGGCGTCCGTGGAGGCGTGCCGCTCGCCGAGGCGCAGCGCATGGCGGAGGAGCTCGCGCACGCGCTCGCCGAGGTGAGCGAGCTGCGCGAGCGGTTCGCCACCCAGACCCGCGCCGAGAGCGAGCTGCGCCACCGGCTCGACGAGAAGGAGCGCGAGCTCGCCGCCTCGCTGACCCGCGCGAAGGGCCTCGAGGACCGCCTCGAGAACCAGCTCGCCGAGGACTCCTCTCGCTCCAACGTCGATCAGGAGACGATGACCGTGCTGACCCAGCACGCGCGGGCCGCCGAGGCCCTCGCCGAGCGCCTCCAGCGCGAGCTGCTCCACGGGCAGAAGACCCACGAGCAAGAGGTCCAGGAGCTCGAGGCCGCCCTGCGCGCGCGTGGCGCCGAGCTGCGCGCGGCCCGCGCCGAGAACGACCGCCGCGAGCGCATGCTGCACGAGCTGCTCGCCGAGCTCGAGACCGCACAGGTGTCGGTGGAGCCGGTCGCTTCGGCGCTCGAGGCGTCCCTCGAGAACGCGCTCGTGACCGCCCGGGCCGAGCGCGATCAGCTCGCGCGCGACGCGGCCCGTCGCGAGGCCGATCTGCAGAGCGCGTTCTGGCGCGTCGCCGAGCTGGAGCGACAGGTCGAGGCGGAGGCGCAGCGGGTCCTCGGCGCAGAGCCCGCCCGCGACGTGCCGAACCTGCCTGCCGACAAGGGCACGGAGCTCGACGCGCTCCGACAAGCCCTGCAGCAGGAGCACGAACGCGCCGCGCAGCTCGAACGCCGGCTCGCCCAGGAGACGACGCGAGCCTCCGCGCCGCGCTCGCCGAGCGCGATACGCTCATCGCCCAGCTCTCGGCCCAGCTCTCGGCCCAGCGCGCCACGTCGCGTGGCGTCTCCTGACCCGCGCCCTCCACTTCGTGCGTCGTCACCCGTTGACAGGCCGCCTGACCAGCCTCAGCTTGCGCGACAGCGTCTGACCCCTCCTCGTGGGCAACGCGTCTCGACACCGATAGCGCCTCGATATCCCCATGGACGAACGCCGTGATCTGTACGAAGTGCTGGGGGTAGGGCGCGAGGCGGGGCCAGACGAGATCCGCAAGGCCTACAAGCAGGCCGCCCTCAAGCACCACCCCGATCGCAACAACGGCGATCCCGTCGCCGCCCAGCGCTTCAAGGAGGCCACGGAGGCGTTCCAGGTCCTCTCCGACGAGCAGAAGCGCGCGATCTACGACCAGTACGGCTTCGCCGGCCTCGAGGGTGGGGGAGGAGGCTTCCCGGGTGGCGTCGATCTCGGCGACATCTTCGGCAACTTCCAGGATCTGTTCTCCGAGTTCTTCGGCGGGGGTGGCCAGCGCGGGCGCGGCCGCGGTCCACGCCGTGGCGCCGATCTGCGCGTCCAGGAGCGGCTGCCGCTCAAGGACGCCGCGTTCGGCTGCAAGCGCGAGCTCGCGATCGCGTTTCCCGCGCCCTGCGAGCGGTGCAACGGCAACGGCGCCGAGCCAGGCACGCAGCCCACGGCGTGCGGCACGTGCCGCGGCTCCGGACAGGTCTCCAACGCGCGGGGCTTCGTCATGTTCACCGCGCCGTGCCCCACGTGCCGCGGCGAGGGACGCATCCTCAAGAGCCCCTGCACGCAGTGCCGCGGCCAGGGACAAGAGGCGCGACAGAAGAAGGTCGTCGTCAGCTTCCCGGCGGGCATCGACGAAGGCCAGGTCCTGCGCATCCCCGGCCAGGGAATGCCCGCGCCGAACGGCGGCCAGGCCGGAGACGTCCTCGTGCAGATCGAGCTCGAGCCCGACCCGCGCTTCGAGCGTCACGGCGCCGATCTCGCCACGCGGCTCAAGGTCGGCGTCGCCGACGCAATCCTCGGGGCCAAGCTCCCGGTGGCCACGCTCGACGACGAGCCGCTCGAGATCGAGCTGCCGGCCGGCACCCAGCCCGGCCACGTGGTGGTGGTCCGGGGTCGCGGCGTCCCGAAGCTCGAAGGCAAGGGGCGTGGTCGCGGCGCGCTGCACGTGGTGGTCGAGGTGGAGGTGCCGCGCGGCGACGCGCTCGAGGCGGCGACCCGGCAGCTGGTCGAGCAGCTCCGCGAGGCGTTGCGCGCGAGCGGCGGCCAGCCGAGCGAGACCCCCGTCACCGAGACCGGCGCCGAGACCACCGAGACCGGGACGGGCTGAGCCCGCGGAGACGGCCGCCCCTTGCCGATGAGGGGTCGCCTCCGCTAGGGTGCGCGGCCCATCTCTCACCCCTCGTCGAGGCCACTCCCGATGTCGTCGAAGCTCGAACAGTTCCTCACCGCCCAGAAGATCGACCAGCGCCAGCTCCTCGCCGTCTCGGCGGACCTCGAGTCGCTGCGCCCCGCGGATCGCGCGCTCCGCCTCGCGAAGCGTCAGGGCAAGAAGGAAGAGGGCGACAAGAAGGGCGCCGCCGAGACCCGCAAGCCGCGCTCGGGTCGGCCCCTCAACGAGGTCACCCTCAGCAAGATCTACGCGGGCAAGCCGGTCAGCGGCCCCACCAAGAGCCGCCTGCTTCGCGCCGTCAACACGATCCTCGAGCGCAAGAAGGCCGACAAGGTCGAGCTCGTCGCGCTGTTCGATTTCGCCCCCAAGGCCTGAGCTGCAGGGGGGCTGAGCCCGCTGCAGGGCGGTCGATGCCCGTCGTTCGCTGCGCAGAGACCGAGCAACTCTCGGTGGGCTCGCGCCGACGACGGGCATGCTGCGCCTGCACCCGCTCGATCCACGATTTCCTCGTCGGCTGAACGACGCCGATCCCCCCGCGGTCCTGGTCGCCGAGGGACCGCTCGCGACCCAGCTCGACTGCCTCGCCGCCGTCTCGATCGTCGGGACACGCCGGCCGTGCACCGAGGCCCTGGAGTTCACGCGGCGCCTCGCGTGGTCGCTGGCCGAGGCCGGGATGGTGATCGTCTCCGGCGGGGCGCGCGGCATCGACACGATGGCCCATCGCGCTGCTCTGGAGGCGCGGGGCAAGACCGTGGCCGTGTTGCCCGGGGCCATCGACGCCTGGGTGCCGGCCGAGAACGCCTCGCTGTTCCGCCGCATCCGCGAGAACGGCGCGCTGGTCGCCATCGTCGAGCGCCCCCAGCGCCCGCGCTTCCACGCCCGCAACGCTGTCATCGCGTGCCTCTCCGATCACGTGGTGGTCACGGCGGCGCCGATCGAGAGCGGGGCCCGGAACACGGCGAACTTCGCCCGCAAGGCGGGGCGCCGGTTGTGGGTCGTGCCCGGCTCTCCGTGGGACGAGTCGATGGCCGGTTGTGGCCTCGAGCTGTCCATCGGCGGCGCGCAGCCCCTGCTCGCGCCCGAGCAGCTGCTGCGACACCTGCGCGGCGACTCGATCGTCCCTCGGGTGTCGGAGCTCCGTCCCGTCGGCGCGCGTGCCCGCGCCACGACGCAGGAGCTCTTGCCGTTCCTCGGCGCCGACGAGCACGACGTGCTCGCGCGGCTCGCCGAGCGGCCGGCGACGATCGACCAGCTCGTGATGCTCACGCAGCGGAGCGCCTCCGCGATGACGGCGGCGCTCGGTGGCCTCACGGTGCGCGGGCAGGTCCGCGAGATCGAGCCGGGCGTGTTCGCGGTGGCGCGGCGGCCGGCAGCGACTAGGCCGTGAACTCCTTGACGACGAGCTTCGCGCGGTCACCGATGCCGAGCCCGAGGTCGGCGGCGGCGGCGATGTAGCTGGGCTCGCGGCCCGCATCCTTGAGGGTCTTGAGGCCCTTGTCCTTGCGGACCTTCTCGACGAGCTCCCAGCCGTACAGGTCCATCGCGACCGGATCGGTGGCGACGTAGACGGCCTCGTGCGGCACGTACGAGACGACCTCGACCGGCCCGCCGTCGTACATCAGCTTGTAGCCGTCGGTGATGTGGAGCCGCACGCGGCTCTTGATGGCCTCGTGCGCGTAGAGCTTGGCGATCTGCGGGCTCGCGTGGTGCCCGTGGTGCTCGTGCGGCACGTCGATCGATCCGTGGGTCATGTTCTTGAGGCAGCCCGTGTACCCGCAGATCGCGTGGTCCTTGATGAGCGAGACGTTGATGACCGCCGTCGCCTCCATCAGGGGGCGCGCGAACTTGGTCATGATCTTCCCCTTGCCGTCCAGGATCGGGATGGCGGGGGTGAGCATGTCCTTGTTGTTGTGGGTGGCCGTCTTGACGCCGGCGGGGACGTTGCTCGCGTCGACGCGGGTGCCCGCGAGGAACGACGGATACTGCTCGTAGACCACGATCGACGAAGCCGGGATGCCCGCCTCGATGAGACCCGCGAGGATCGAGTCGACCAGCTCCTTGTTGGTGCCGAACTTCTTGCCCTTGGCGATGCCGTTCAGCTTCACCGCGACCTTGTCGTCCTTGTGGACGAAGCGCGCGAACGCCTTGCCCAGCGACTTCTCGCCGGTGAACTCGAACATCGCCTTCTCGAGCATCGCCTTGGCGTCGTTCGGGTTCGGGTAGAGCCCGTTGGCCTGGAGGGACCCCGCCTTGTTGACCCGCACGATCTTGCCGGGGACGGAGAGCGGCGTGAAACCGGCGGGCGGGCTCGCGGCGAGCGACCCGGTCGGGGCGGGGGGCGCCGCGGCGGCGTCGCCGACGACACCCAGCGTGGTGAGCGCGGCGGCGGCGGTGGCGCTGGCGGCGACGAACGCCCTCCGGCTCAGATCACCGTGGCTCGGATCTCCGTTCGACTCGGACTCGCCGCTGGCCTGCTCGGGCGCCTGATCATCCATCATGGGCGGGCAGTCTAGCGGCCTGGTCGTGGGGCCGGCCAGCCCTCGGCGGCGGCCGCCGGCGGAAATCGTCCACCGCCGGCGGCGCCGAGCGGATTCATCGAGAAATCAGGGGTCTTCGACCTGGCATCCCTCGCGCAATGGCTGGGCTCGCGCTCTGCGCAGAAAGCGAGAACCCCATGTTGGACATCGACACCATCCCCATGCAGAACCCCAGCCGTGCGAGCAAGGCCGTCTACACGATCGTGGATCGGCCCGGCTCCAAGAGCATCTGGGTCCACATCGGCTGGGCCCACATCAACCACGACGGTTCGTTCAACCTGCACCTCGATGCCTTGCCGCTGAACGGCAAGCTGCAGGTGCGCGACTGGACGCCGCGCGACCAGGCCACGCCCCGTCGCGACGAGCGGCGCGACGACCTGCGGGCGGCGCTCTGATCGCGGCGCGCGCGAGGGCCTTCGTCGGTGGGGCTGGTCTCACCGGCGGGGTCCCTCGCGCGCGACGCACTCCTCCGGAGTCGAATCATGACCCGCACCCGCGTCCTCCTCGTCCTCGTGCCGGTCGTCGGCGCGCTCCTGTTCTGGTTGAGTCGGCCCGCGTCCAGCGCTGGCGTCGCGGGCGCTCTGCCCGCACTGCCTTCCAGCGTCGAGATCGAGGTCGGCCCCGCCTCGTCTTCGTCGGTCGACGCCACGCCCGAAGCCGAGGTGGAGACCGCAGCTGCCGACAGCAAGCCGGCGCTCGAGGTCCTCAGCGACGGCGCCCTGATCGTCGATCTCAACCGCGCGAGCGAGCAGGACCTCCGCCGCCTCTCCGGCATCGGGCCGGGCCGCGCGCGCGCGATCCTCGCGCTGCGCGACAAGCTGGGCCGGTTCAAGTCGATCGACGACTTGCTCCGGATCAAGGGTTTCGGAAAAGCCACCCTCCGTCGGCTCCGTCCTCAGCTCCGCGTCTAGCCAAGACTGCGCGCAATGAGCTAGGCGCAATCTATTCGCCTCATGTATGCTCCCTTTGTCAGGCAAAACGCCTGGCGGGGAGGGGACTTTGACGCCTGGAATGAGCCAAGAAGTGGAGGATGCCGCGTTCCGGCACCGACCATCGGATGCCCGGCTGTTCGCGCATCCGCGCCTCGAGATCGTCGCCGAGATCGCTCGTCGTCCGGGGGTGAGCTTTCGCAGCCTCTGTGAAGACCTCGCCCTCTCCGACGGCAACCTCAGCGCGCACCTGCGCGCCCTGGAGGAGTCCGGCGCGATGCGCGTCGAGCGCACGTTCGACGGCCGCCGTCGATTGTCGCAATACCACCTCACCGACGACGGTCGCGCACGGCTTCGTGCCTACGTCGACTGGCTCGGGCGGTTTGCGCAAGCGATGCGTCCACTCGTGTGACGACCTCGTCGAACAGCGATCGCGCCGTTGCGGCGAGATGAACCTGGGTCTAGCGTCCGCCGCCCATCGACGGAGGAATCGCCATGGCCACCAAGATTGCGATCAACGGGTTCGGACGTATCGGTCGTTGCATCGTTCGCGCGATGCTGGAGCGCAACGAGTCGGATCTCGAGCTCGTGGCCATCAACGATCTCACGAGTCCCGCCACGCTGGCCCACCTGCTCAAGCACGACTCCGTGCACCGCCGCGCGCCGTTCAGCGTCGAGGTGAAGGACAACGCCCTCGTCATCGCCGGCAAGACCATCAAGGTCACCGCCGAGAAGGACCCGAGCAAGCTCCCCTGGAAGGCCGACGACGTCGCCATCGTGCTCGAGTGCACCGGGCACTTCCGCGACCAGGCGGGCTGCAAGGCCCACCTCGCGGCCGGCGCCAAGAAGGTCATCATCTCGGCCCCGGGCGAGAAGGACATCGACGGCACGTTCTGCGTCGGCATCAACTCGAACGAGTACGACCCGAGCAAGCACCACATCATCAGCAACGCGAGCTGCACCACGAACTGCCTCGCGCCGGTGGCCAAGGTGCTGCAGGAGGGCTGGGGCATCCTCCGCGGCCAGATGACCACCATCCACTCGTACACCAACGACCAGATGGTGCTCGATCTCCCGCACAGGATCTGCGCCGCGCCCGCGCCGCCGCGCTCTCCATGATCCCCACCTCGACCGGCGCCGCCAAGGCGATCGGCCTCGTGCTCCCGGCCCTCAAGGGCAAGCTCGACGGCCTCGCTATCCGCGTCCCCACCCCCGACGTCTCCATCGTCTCGCTGACCGTGCAGGTCGAGAAGGCCGCCACCCGCGACGCGGTCAACGCCGCGCTCCTCGAGGCCAGCAAGGGCTCGCTCGCCGGCATCCTCGGCTACACGACCGAGGAGCTCGTCTCCAGCGACTTCATCGGCGACCGTCACTCGTCCATCGTCGACAGCAAGCTCACCCAGGTGATCGGCGACCAGCTGATCTCGATCCAGACCTGGTACGACAACGAGATGGGCTTCTCCCACCGCATGGTGGACCTCGGCAAGATCCTCGCCGCGAAGCTCTGAGAGAAGGAGGCCCCCATGGCGATGCTCGACGGGATCCACTCCATCAAGGACCTCACCCTCGAAGGGCGTCGCACGTTCGTGCGCGTCGACTTCAACTGCCCGCTCGAGGAGCAGGACGGCAAGATCGTCGTCTCCGACGACACGCGCATCCGCGAGGCGCTGCCCACGCTGCGCCACGCCCTCGAGCACGGCGCGCGCCTCGTGCTCGCGTCGCACCTCGGCCGGCCGAAGCCCGGCAAGGACAACAAGAAGCTCTCCCTCGAGCCCGTGGGGGCGCGCCTCTCCGAGATGCTCGGGGTCGAGGTGCTCCTGCCCGACGACTGCGTGAGCGACGCGGCCCGCCGCATCGTGAAGGAGCTGCGCACCGGCCAGGTGTGTCTGCTCGAGAACCTGCGCTTCCACGCCGAAGAAGAGGCCGACGACGAGACGTTCGCCCGACAGCTCGCCGAGCTGTGCGACGTCTACGTCGACGACGCCTTCGGCGCCGCCCACCGTGCCCACGCGAGCGTGCACGCGCTCGCGCGGCTCGTCCCCGAGCGCGCGGCAGGCCTCCTGATGATCAAGGAGATCACCGCGCTCTCGAAGCTGATCGAAGCGCCGCCGCACCCGTACGTCGCCGTGCTCGGTGGCGCCAAGGTGTCCGACAAGATCGAGGTCCTCGACCAGCTGCTCGAGCGCGTCGACGCGCTCCTCATCGGCGGCGCGATGGCCAACACGTTCCTCGCCGCGCAGGGCGTCGACATGGCGGCCTCCAAGATCGAGGCCGACAAGCTGCCGCTCGCCCGCACCATCCTCGAGAAGGCCAAGAGCAACCGCCGCAAGGTGGAGCTGCTCCTGCCGACCGACGTCGTCGTGGCCAAGAGCCTCGACGCCACCGAGGGGTCGATCGTCGACGTGGGTACGGGGCTGCCGACCGGCACGATGGCCCTCGACGTCGGTCCGCGCACGGTGGCGGCCTTCGCGGCCACCTTCGCCAACGCGCGCACCATCCTCTGGAACGGCCCGCTCGGTCTGTTCGAGAAGGCGCCGTTCGCGGCGGGCACCTTCGGGATCGCCAAGGCCATCGTCGCCGCGACCGCGCGCGCCGAGTCGCCCGCGTTCTCGGTGATCGGCGGCGGCGACTCGGCCGCGGCGGTGCACGCCGCCGGCGAAGAGGTCGCGGCCGGCATCTCGCACATCTCCACCGGCGGTGGCGCTTCGCTCGAGCTGCTCGAGGGCAAGAAGCTCCCCGGAATCGAGGCGCTGCGCGGCGCCGCGGTGGGGCGCTGACATGAACGCGGCGCGCATCCCGCTGGTCGCCGGCAACTGGAAGATGCACCACGGGGGCGCGTCGGCGATCGAGCTCGCCGCCGAGCTCACCCGCCGCGCGGCGCGCATCGACGGGGTCGAGATCGTCCTCGCCCCGCCGTTCACCGCGCTCGCGGCGGTCGCCATGACCTGCGCCGAGATGGCCGAGATGGAGCACACGACCCCGCTCCGCGTCGCCGCTCAGAACGTGCACGCCGAGGACAAGGGCGCGTTCACCGGCGAGATCTCGCCGCCGATGCTGCTCGAGGCGGGGTGCACCTGGGTCATCGTCGGCCACAGCGAGCGGCGTCAGCTGTTCGGCGAGACCGACGCGATGGTGGCGCAGAAGGCCAAGGCCGCGCTCGCCCACCGGCTCCACCCCATCGTCTGCATCGGCGAGACCCTCGCCGAGCGCGAGGCGGGGCGCGCGCTCGAGGTGGTGCTCGGCCAGCTCGCGGCGGTCACCGACGTGCTCGTCGCCGGCAAGGGGGCCGTCGTGGTCGCCTACGAGCCGGTCTGGGCCATCGGCACCGGCAAGACCGCCACTCCCGCCGACGCGCAGGAGATCCACGGCGCCATCCGCAAGGCCCTCGCCGAGCGCGACCCGGTCCTGGCCGGCAAGACGCGCATCCTCTACGGCGGCAGCGTCAAGCCCGACAACACGGCCGAGCTCCTCGGGCAACCCGACATCGACGGGGCGCTCGTGGGCGGGGCCTCCCTGGACGCGGCGTCGTTCGAGGCCATATTGCGGGCAGCACGTCAGCTCCTAGACCGTCCGGCTCGGACGGAGTAAGGGGCCGGCTGCTTTCCGCGGCTTCCGCGCGCTCCCTCGCCTTCCTACGCCACGTCTCTCGGACCCTCGATGACCATCCTCGTCACCATCATCCACGTCTTCGTCTGCGTGTTCCTCATCCTCGTGATCCTGCTCCAGCAGGGCCGTGGAGGCGGCATGGGCGCGGCGTTCGGTGGCGCGAGCCAGCAGGTCTTCGGCGGCGCCGGCGCCGGCAACTTCCTCACGAAGCTCACCGAGGTCTGCGCGTTCACCTTCATGTTCACCTCGCTGCTCCTCGCCGGCCTCGCCTCGCAGCGCGGCCCGTCGAAGTACGAGGAGGCCGCCAAGGTCGTCTACGCCGGGCAGGTGGCCGTGCCCTCGGCCAGCGCGCCGCCCATCGTCCCGCCGATCGTCCCGCAGCCGACTCCGCTCGAGATGCCGCTGCCCATCGCGCCCGGAACTCCCTCGGGTGCCGCGTCCGGCGAGCCGCTCGTGCCCGCGCCGGGGAGTGCCGCGCCTTCCGCTGCGCCGATCCTCCCCCTGATCCCCGCGCCGTCCGCGAGCCACTGAGTCCCGCCGTTCTCTGAGCGACGGCACCCATGGTCGATCGGCCGGACGATCGATCGCGCCTCCTGCGCGACCTGCTGCTGGTCGCCGTGGGCGCCGCGATGGCGCGCGTGGTCGGCGCGATCCTGATCCGCGCTCTCGGCTTCTCGGTGGTCAGCGACGACGACTTCGCGCGCGTCGTGCTCGCGCAGAAGCAAGCGGCCACGCCCCACCTCGACCCGACGGGCACGAGCTGGCTGCCGCTGCCGTTCTGGGTGGTCGGCGCCGGCCTGCGCGTGTTCGGCGCGAGCCTCGCGGCCGCGCGCGCGCTCTCCTTCGCGGCCGGACCGCTGTTCGGCGCCTTGCTCGGCGCGTTCGCGGTGGGCGTGGGGATGCGTCGCTCGCGCGCCCTCGCGGCCTCCGCCGCCGCCGCCGCGATGCCGTGGTCGATGCAGCTCGGCGTCGCCACCGTGCCCGAGGTGCCGGCCGCGGTCTGCGCCGCCATCGGGTGCCTGGCCCTCGCTTCGTCGAACCCGCGGGCGCGGCTCCTCGGCGGCGGTGCGCTGCTCGTCTCGACGCTGAGCCGGTACGACGCGTGGGTCGTGGCAGCCGCGTTCGCCCTCCTCACCACCGTGGACGCACTGCGGGGGCCCAAGGGCTCACGCGGCGCCTTGCTCGCGGCCGCCGCGCTCGCGCTGCTCGGACCGGTCGGGTGGACGCTCTACCAGTGGCGCGCGTTCGGGCAGCCGTTCCGCTACCTCGGGCTCGTGCGCAGCTACCGGCGGGCGCTCGGGCAGGGGCCGCCGCTGCGCGCACGCCTGCTCGGATACCCGCTCGGGATCGTGGAGGAGATGCGCGAGGTGCTGGGCGCCCTCCTCGTCGGCGCGGTGTCCACGCGGAGCGGCAGCAGATCTTCGAGGTCGGGCGATCTCGCGTGGGGTCGCCCGCTCGCGCTCGCGGGCCTGCAGCTCGTCGTGCTCGTGGCCGGCGACGTGCGCGACGGCGCGCCGACCCACCACCCGGAGCGCGCGCTGCTGGGTCCCGCCCTCGTGGTGGTGTTCTTCGCTGCGGACGCGCTCGGCGGCGCGCTCGCGGTCGTCTCGCCGAAGAGGGCGCTCGGCTTCGGGGTGGCCGCGGCGCTGGCCTACGCCGGCTGGGTCGGGGTGCGCCTCCACCGCTCGCTGCGCTGGTACGACGCGGCGCCTCGTGCCCGCGAGGTGGCGGCGGGCGCCGCCCTCGCGAACGCCGTGCCCGCGGGCACCAAGGTGCTGCTCGACACGCGAGATTTCCCCGGCGGTGGGCTCGACTACGGCTACTACGCGGTGCTCGCCGCGCTGGGACGACCGCTCGATGCGACGGTCGATCGCGACCAGGATCCGCGCAAGCCCCGCCGCGCCTCGGCGTTCGCCTCCGAGGCCGCCCTCTCGGCCCGACGCATGGAGATCGGCGCCCGCGCCGCGCTCGCCTGGGGAGAGGTGCGGGCCGGGGTGGCCGTGGCCACCGGTGCCCGCGTGGTCGCGCGCGACGGAGGCGCGGAGGGCTGGGTGGTCGTCGTCTGGCCGTGACGGACAAGGAATGTCCGCCGGGGCGGAAGGAGGGTCCAAGGCGCGTTGACGGCCATGGCCGCGCGGCTTAGCGGACTCAGATGGCTGAAGGGCTCAATCGCGTCATGTTGCTCGGAAACCTCGGTGCCGATCCCGAGCTCCGTTTTGGTCAGTCGGCAGAGCAGGCCGTGCTCAAGCTCCGGCTCGCCACCACCGAAAGCTACTTCGACAAGCGCACCAACGAGCGCAAGGAGCGGACCGACTGGCACAACGTCGTCGTGTTCGGCAAGCGGGGCGAGGCCCTGCAGAAGATTCTGTCCAAGGGCTCGACCATCTTCGTCGAGGGTCGCATCCAGACCGGCAGCTACGAGAAGGACGGCCAGAAGCACTACCGGACCGACATCGTGGCCAACAACATCATCCTCGCCGGCGGTCGCGGCGGTGGTGCCCGCGACGACGCGGGCGCGCGTGGTGCCGGCGGTGGCGGTGGCTTCCGCAACGAGCGCCCGAGCTTCGAGCGCGGCGGCGGTGGCGGCGGTGGCGGCGGTGGCGGTGGCGGACGCCCGGCGCCCCCGGCCGACGATTTCGGCGACGATTTCGGGGGTGGCGGCGCGGGCGGGGAGGCACCGACGACGATATTCCGTTCTGAACGGCAGCCGGAGCGTGGAAGGGCGGTGAATCAACCCACCGCCCCTGCCGTCGGTCCAGAAAGAAGTGGGACAGCAACTGGAAAGGTCGCTCCGGCGAGGTTATCGATGAACACCATGAAGCGCATCGCGGTCGTCTCGGGCACGGCAGTCCTCGGTCTCTCCGTCTTCGTCGTCGCGTGCGACAAGAGCGCGGGGGCCGCTGCGGGCGCTGTGGGCTCTCCCAATGGTGCGTCGGCGGTCGGCTCGGCTTCGGTCGACGCGACCAACTACAAGATCGAGCTCAAGCCGGAGGCCTCCTACGCCGCGGGCAAGGAGGGCACCTTCCAGATCATCGTCAAGACCAAGGGCGAGTATCACGTCAACGACGAGTTCCCGAGCAAGTTCAAGGTGCTCAGGTCGGCCAACGTGACCTACGCCCAGGCCAAGATCGAGAAGCTCAAGGACGCCTCGGCCTTCGCCCTCACCAAGTGCAGCAAGGACTCCAGGACAGCTGCACCATGGTCCTCACGGTCAAGTTCACCCCCGCCAAGGGCGCCACCAAGATCGGCGGCGAGCTCTCGTTCGGGGTGTGCAACAAGGACTCGTGTCTGATCGAGAAGAAGTCGCTCGACTCCGACATCAAGGTGAACTGAATCGGTGGTCGTTGCCGCTCGCGTAGCCGCCGAGAGGGGCCTGCTCGGCGGGGCCCTCGCGGTGGCGCTGGTCGGGTGCAGCAGCGAGAGCTTCGACGTCGGCGCCGCGGATTCGGCGGTGGACGCCGCCGACGCTGCTGACATCGGCGTCGAGGCCCCACCTGCCGATGCCGTGGCGGATACTGCGGGGTGCGATCCCAAGAAGGGCGACCTCGTCGGGTGTGCTTGCGCCACCCCCGGCGCCTTCCGCGACTGCTTCCTGGGAGACCGAGGCAGCAAGAGCCCCTGTCGCGTCGGCGGCACGCAAGCGTGCAAGGCCGGGCGCTGGATGGGGTGCGAGGGGGCCACGGCGCCTCTCGCCAAGGATGCTTGCTACGACGACGTCGACAACGACTGCAACGGGGTGGTCGACGACGCGTGCAAGGGCACCGACGGCTACGACCTCTGCAAGGACCTCGCGTCCGGCGTCACCGACGCCATCCTCGTCGATCCGCCCACGCCCAAGGTCGGGTCCACGTTCAACCTGTTCATCCTCTCCAAGGGCTCGCTCGGCAACCCTCGGCTGGGGATCAACGGGAGCAACTGCGCGGGCGGCGCTGGCCTCGCTCCCGCCGTGGCGGGCAAGGGCTGTGGCGGCTGGAACGCCGTCCGGCAGACCCTCACCACCACGGGTCCCCTCTCGACCCCTGGCACCTACTCCCTGGTGGTCTACGTGGACAACCCCGGCGCCCCCTGCGTCGTGCCCTACTCGCGGACCCTCACGGGCTCGATCACCATCGTCAAGTAGGCGCTCGATCCCCAAAAAGACCGCGGGCGCCAGCTCTCTCGAGGGCGCCCGCGTCGTCGTGACGAGGCTCAGCCGGCGACGGCGGCCCAGGCGCGCTGGTAGTCCTCGAAGGTGTCGACTTCCATCCAGCCCTTGAAGGTCTCGACGGCCTTGACCGGCACCTTGCCGTCGTCGATGACCGCCTGGAGCATGTCCGGCAGCGACGCGGTCTTCGGATCGGCGGCCTCGCCGAACTTCTTCCCGGCCTCGAGAGCGCGCTGGTAGGTCTCGACGAGGGCGCGGGCGCCCTTGTCGGTGACCATCACGATGCCGACGAACTCGGCGTGGGCCTCGGCGACGGCGATCTGCTGGCCGACGCGCTTGACGTCGGGGAGGTCGCCGCTGGCGGAGATGGCGCGGGCGCCCGTGTTGGCGGGGGCGTTGGCGAGCTGGACGAGGTCGAGCCGCGGGCGGGCCTCGATCTCGGCGCGGGCCTGCTCGAGGGTGCGGTCGACGAGGATGGCGATGTCGGCGTCGGCCGAGAGCAGCTTCTGCACGATGACGGTGTCGAACAGGATGTCGCCGTAGAGGACGAGCGAGCGGCCCTCGCCGGTCTTGCTGTGGCCGACGATCTCCGCCGAGGCCTTGAGCAGCGAGACGGCCTCGCCGGTGGTCTCGTACTCGGTGTTCTCGTAGTAGCGGACGTTGGGCAGGTTGATCTTGGCGGCCTGGAAGCCGCGCACGACCGCGATGTCCTTGACCGCGAGGGTGTTGAGCGCGCCGACCTGGCGCTCGAGGATCGACTTGCCCTTGAGGTCGAGCATCGCCTTCGGGATCTCGGCGCCGACGGGGCCGACGGCCTTGCCGCTGCCCGCCGCGAGGACGACCGCGTTCACGCGCTCGCCGCCGGCCGGGAGGAACGACTCCTCCTGGTGCTTCATGGTGTCGACGCCGACGAGGTCGTAGACCTCCTCGAGCGAGACGATCCACGGGTCGGCCGCGGCCGCCTTGTGCTCCTTGGCGATGGCGCCGAGGGTGTCGCGCATGGCCTTGATCGAAGAGCGGAGCGCGTGGTTCGCGTAGATGACCACCTTGAAGCCCGAGTCGTGGAGCTGCTCGGCGCTGATGCCCTTGTAGATGGTGGGCACGCAGACGAGCGGGGTCTTGGGAGCGAGCTCCTTCCAGGCCTTGGCGAAGCCGAGCACCTCGTCGGGCGACTTGCTCTTGCTGTGGATCAGCACGAGGTCGGCGCCCGCGTCGGCGTAGGCCTTGCCGCGCTTGAGGGCCTCGTCCATGCCCCAGCCCGCGATGAGCGCCTCGGTGCGCGCGATGACGACGAAGTCGTCGTCGCGCTGCGCGTCCTTCGCCGCCTTGATCTTGCCGGCGAACTCCTCGGCCGACTCGAGCTCGCGCTTGACGCCGGCGTAGAACGAGCAGCGCTTCGGGAAGATGTTGTCCTCCATGCAGATCGCCGCGATGCCCGCGCGCTCGTAGGCCTCGATGCAGCGGATCACGTTGATCGCGTTGCCGAAGCCGTTGTCGCAGTCGGCGATCACGGGGATGCCGGTGACGCGGTCGATCGCCTCGGCGACGGCGACGTTCTCGCCCATCGTGAGGATGTTCGCGTCGGGGGTGGCGAACGAGGCGCTGATCTCGAACCCGCTGGCCCAGATCGCGTCGAAGCCCGCGCGCTCCACGAGCACTCCGGAGAGGCCGTGGTGGGCGCCGGCGACGAGCAGAGGACCCGGCTTGGCGAGGCGCTCGCGGAGGAGCTGGGCCTTGCTGACGTTGCGACGCGGCTGGGAGACGGACATGCGGACTACCTTCTGGCTGGGGTTCGGTGAACGGAGCGGACGAGGTGAACTGCGGCCGCCTCGGGGGCCGCTCCGCCGACGACTGTGCGAAGTACCTCTCGGTAGAGGTACCGTCAACGCGAACGGACCTACACACTGCTTGCTTTGTTCGCCCTGCGTGCCGCCGCTACGGCGCTGCGCCCCTTCGCGACGTCACTTCCGGGCTCATGGGTCTCACACCGGGTCACTTCTTCGCGTAGTCGTAGAAGCCGCGGCCGGTCTTGCGACCGAGCCAGCCGGCGGCGACGAGGTTGCGCAGGTTGGTGGCGGGCCGGTACTTGTCGTCGCCGAGCTCCTGGTGGAGCACCTCGGCGATCGCGAGGCAGGTGTCGAGGCCGATGAGATCGGCGAGCTCGAGCGGCCCCATCGGGTGGTTGAGCCCGAGCTTGGCGCCGGTGTCGAGATCCTCGGCGGTGCCGACGCCCTCCTGCAGCGCGAAGCAAGCCTCGTTGATGAGCGGGATGAGCACGCGGTTGACGAGGAAGCCGGGCGCGTCCTTGGACACGATGGTGGTCTTGCCGAGCTTCTGCGCGAGGGCGGTGACGGTGGCGACGGTGGTGTCGCTCGACTGAACGCCGCGCACGATCTCGCAGAGCTTCATGAGCGGGACGGGGTTCATGAAGTGCATGCCGGCAACGAGCTCGGGGCGCTTGGTCGCGGCGGCGAGCTTGGTGATCGAGATCGAGCTCGTGTTGGTGGCGAGGATGGCGCCCGGCTTCATGGCCGCGTCGACCGAGGCGAGCAGCTGCACCTTGAGGTCGAACCGCTCGGTCGCCGCCTCGACGACCAGGTCCGCCTCGGCGAAGTCGGCGGGACCGGCCACCGCGCGCAGGCGCGCGCCGATGCCCGCGCGCACGTCGGCGGGCAGCTTGCCCTTTTCGACGAGCTTGTCCAGGGACCCGCCGAGCTTGGCGAGGTTCTTCTGGGCGAGCTCGAGGTTGGCGTCCGAGACGAGCACCGTGAAGCCCGCCTGCGCGGCCACCTGCGCGATGCCGAGGCCCATCTGACCGGCGCCGACGACGCCGAAGGTGCGGATGTGGGAGAGGTCCATGGGCAGCCTGCTATGCCCGGCGCGGCGGGCTGGCAAACCCCTCTTGCCCACACCTCCGCCGCCGAATCTGGCTCGCCCGGGTCCAGGTCTTCGCGTATGCTGAATCCCGTTCGATTTCGCCTGGCGAGGGGACGAATATGCGGCTTGGATCCTTCTCACGAGGCCTGCGCGGCGCGGGTCTCGCTTCGGTGATTGCCTTCTCCGTGCTCGGGGCGTCCTGCGCCCAGGAGTTCGACACCAAACAGCGCTCGGGTGCGCTGCTGTCCCTGGGCGACGATCTGTTCGCCGCGCTCTGCGATCGCATGGCGGCGGGGGCCGACCCGGCCGACCTCGAGGGTCGCAAGTCGCGCGCGGTCTGCCACGCGACCGCGGAAGGCACCTACGCCGACGACTACGCCGAAGAGGACCGGCCCATGCCGCCCAAGGTGGCGGTCATGGTCCGCTACCGGCCGCAGCTGATCAAGGCCTTCAACGCCACGTTCCCCGACGTCAAGAACCCGGACGGCAGCTCGTCGCACAAGGACCTGCAGGACCTGATGGTGGCGCTCGCGCCGCTCTACGACGACGACACGCTCCCCGAGTCCACGCGCACGCTGTCGGCGATCTTCCAGACCGTGTTCTACGACGGCAAGGCCGACGACGGCGTCGAGCCCGAGGTGAAGAAGGCCAAGGTCCAGCGGGGCGTGGAGCTCCGCGCGGCGCTCGCGCGCATCGGTGGTCGAAAGGGGTATCGCTCGCTGCCGGTGGCCCTCGGCGCGGCCCGCCCGGTGCTCGCTTACGAAAAGCTCGACGCGCTCGCCGACGACGCCATCCGCGTCCTCGGGGCCGGCGGCTCGGCCGAGCCCGACCTGCGCAAGGTCCTCGAGGTCGCCCAGCTCGAGCTCGCGACCGCCACGCTGCCCACCGCTCGCAAGCCCATCACGGGCTACACCGATCGCTTCTCCGGCCTCGCCAACCAGAAGCCCAAGCTCACGAGCGAGATCCTCCGCAACCTGCTCGTCGACGCACCCCCCGCCGGCTTCGCGCCCACCTGGGCCGACGGCTACGCGGAGGCGGGCGCGGCCACGCTGCCCTTCCTGTTCCGCGACGGGCGCGGCTTCGCGAGCTTCACCGGTATCCCCGCGGGCGCCGTGGACAAGGACGGCGACGGCCTGCCCGACGTGGACGACTTCGGTCGCTTCGTCGACGGCAGCAAGAAGCCGCTCACCTTCGCGAGCCCGTTCGCCTACCTGGAGGTCTCGGGCCTCAAGGGCGCAAAAGATCCGCGCGACGCGGCTGGTCGCGCGCTCGTCGCTGCGGGCGGCGCGCCGCTCTACCGCTACGGCGACGCCTCGCGCACGATGCTCAACGCGCTGCTGCGCGACACCAAGACGCTCGCGGCGCCCGCCACGGGGCCGCTCCTCGACTTCGTGCACGTCGGGCGCGCGCAGTTCGGCGACCGCGTCGACGCCACCGGGTCGTGGGACGACCCGGACCACGCCGGCAAGAAGCTCACGCTGCCCTACAAGAAGTTCGACGCTGGCAACGCGCCGCTCGCCGACCTCGTCTACGCCTTCGGCCGCTTCCTCGCGCTGCCCAAGGTCGACGACTACCTCGAGCTCACCAAGCAGCTCACCCGCGACCACCCGGCGGAGACCGCGCGCCTCCTCGGCGCCGTGATGAAGCTCCGCGAGATCGCGAACAAGCCCGAATACGCCGCCGTCGACCTCGACGACAAGGCCGCGCTCTGGGACGAGCTCGCTGGCGTCGCCGCGCAGATCGCCGCCGAGCCGGCGGTGCTCAAGGACGTCCTCGACGCGCTCGCCAACGACAACGTCCTCCTCCTGCCGAAGGGCATGTCGCTGTTCGCGGCGAACAAGGACGTCATCGACTACAACCCGGCGGCCGACACTTGCTGGGCCAAGGACAGCAAGCCGGACTCGAAGTGTCCGCAGCTCAACGACCCGTGGTTCAACGTCACGGGCGGCGGGTCCAAGAGCGACCCGAAGACCAAGACCGACCTCGGCGCCGCCGACGGCGAGACCAACCGGAGCCTGTTCCAGCGCTTCCTCTCGCTGATGAGCGACGCGTGGGGCGTACGCGCGTGCAACCGGCCGGGCGCCACCATCAACACCAAGCTCGGGCCCATCTCGGTCAAGCTGCCGCTGTTCGGCACCTACGACGAGTGCGAGGTGCTCAACGTCCCCGACCTCGCCGAGTTCTACCTCGGCTGCATCGCGGGCGGCAAAGACGAGATCTCGGGCAAGGATCGCTGCAAGCTCCCCGTCACCGACGGCCTGGTCAGCGCGCTCAACGCCATCATCGGCTCGGGCAACGTCGACAACCTGCTCGAGGGCTCCTCGGGCATCACCGGCCTCAAGCAGACGCCGACCATCGAGGCGCTCAACCGCATGGTCATGTGGCGCAACCCGAACAAGTTCGTCAGCGACCTCACCGACCCGATCCCCAGCAACGTCTGCCCGCTCGTCGGCAGCAAGGGCACCCGCAAGTGCTCGTCGGAGGCGGAGCTGATCCGCGAGCGGCAGCGCGGCACGATCTTCATGGGCGAGGCGTTCGACGCCCTCAAGGGCCTGCAGCCGGTCGTGCTCCCGTTCGTGAAGAAGCGCGCCGACGGCAAGGGGCGCGAGCGGTACTTCCTGCAGATCATGCAGATCCTCCACCGCTACTGGTCGCCCGGCGGCAACCCGGTGCGGTGTGTCGACGGGGGTACCCCCGCGAGCAACCCGAAGTTCTGTTACAAGTCCAACGCGCGGGCCTACGAGGGCATCCTCGCCGAGGCGTTCGGCAGCGACCTGCTCCCCGCGCTCAACGCGGTGAGCAAGACGGCCAAGACGATGACCGTCAACGGCAAGAACGCGCAGGACGTGCTCGCCTCGCTGGTGGGTGACCTGCTCGATCCGGCCAAGAACGTCGGCCTCGTGGACCGCAAGGGCAGTGCCTCGACCACCTTCAACGACGGCCGCAAGGTGGACCAGGTCACGCTGTTCTACCTGTTCGCCAACGGCCTCAACGGCCTCGACGGGCGGTGGACCTACACCGGCGGCGACAAGGACCACGCCACCTGGCGCGCAGCGCGCAGCAAGATCGTGGACGTGTTCCTCACCATCGACGCCCCCGGCGGCGACTTCACCAAGTCCGCCATGCGCAACAAGGGGGTGCAGACGGTGACCCCGATCCTCGTGGACCTCATCGGAGACCGCCTCGCGGAGCACCGCGCCAAGGGCGACTTCGACGCCTGGACCAAGACCGGCCTGGTCAACTCGTTCACCGAGACCCTCTCCGGGCCCACCTTCGCGACGGCGATGGACCTGGTCGACAAGATCTACGCGGACGAGAAGGCCCGGGCCTCGATCCAGGATCTGCTGGTGTACCTCGCCGACCAGGCCTCGAAGAACGAGGCGCTGCCGAGCGTGCTCACCGCGTCGAACGACCTCTTGCAGGTCCTCGCCGACGACCAGAACCTCGTCCCGCTGTTCCACGCCTTCGCGGTGGCGGCGGCGCCCGACGGCGCGACCAAGCGGTCGCTCGACCTCCTGCAGCGGGTCTCCGCGCTCGAGAAGGGCGAATTCGGCGCCGCGCACGGCGGCCGCCGGGTGCTCTCGAAGATCCTCGCCAACGCGGTCACGCCGATGGCCAAGGGCGAGCCCGCCCCCATCGAGGTGTTCGTCGACGTGGTGGCCGAGATCCACCGCGCCGACCCGACCGGCGCCGCCGATCCGTTCGCCCCGCCCGACTACGGGAGCGTCGCCAAGAACGTCCACGAGTTCCTCAGCGACAAGACCCGCGGCCTCGAGCAGCTGTACACCATCGTCAAGAATCGCAACCTTCCATGAACCACTCTGCCCTCGGGCGTCGCCTCTCGTCGGCGGCGCTCGCCGCTTCGTTTGTCCTCGCCTCCGCCTCGAGCGCCAGCGCCGCCGGCCTCTACTTCTCGGACCGCGGCGTGCGCCCCATCGGCCGCGGCGGGGCCTTCGTGGCGGGCGCCGACGACCTCGGATCCATCTGGTACAACCCGGCCGGCATCGCTTTCGCCGGAAACGCAGTGCTCGCCGACGCGAGCTGGCTCCGGTACTCGACCAGCTTCCAGCGCCGCACCCTGGTCAAGGACCCGGCCACCGGCGACGAGACCATCCAGGGCACGAACTACTACCCCGAGGTGAGCGGCACGACGCCGGTGCTGCCGCTGCCCACCCTCGCCGTCTCGAACAACCTCGGCGTCGAGGAAGATGAACTTCGCGATCGGCGTGCTCGCGCCCTACGCCGCGCTCACCTCGTACCCCGAGACCGACATCGAGTTCCGCGGCAAGAAGGTGCCGCCGCCGCAGCGGTATTCGCTGTTCACCCTCGACGGCTCCGCGCTCGCGGTGCTCGGCGCGTGGGCGAGCTACCAGCCGATCAAGGAGTTCACCATCGGCTTCGGCGTGCAGATGCTCACCGGCACGTTCGCCTCGCGGCTCGCCTTCTCCGCGTGTCCGCCCGAGAACCTGCTCTGCGCCGGCGAGGACCCGCAGTACGACGCCACCGCGCAGCTCACCGTGGGCCCGATCGTCGCGCCGTCGGCCAACGTCGGCGCCATCGCCATCGTCTCCGACCAGCCGGGCGCCGAGGTGCGCCTCGGGTTCTCGGCGCAGCTGCCGTTCTGGATCTCCGCGAGCGCCAAGAGCGAGATCCGGCTGCCCGGCGCCGAGATGTTCCGCAACGCCTACGTGGAGGGCAGCGAGGCCGAGGTGAAGTTCCGCCTCCCCGCGATCATCCGCGGCGGCCTCGAGACCCGCCTCGGCGAGGGCAAGAAGACCCGCCTCGAGCTGTCGATCTTCTACGAGGGCTGGTCGATCCACGACCAGATCTCCATCACGCCGATCGGCTCCGGCATCCAGCTGCGCAACGTGGCGGGGCTCGCCGACCCATACCGGGTGGGCGTGCTCGCGCAGGCCCGTGGGTTCCGCGACACGTTCAGCATCCACGGCGGCTTCGAGCGCGCGTTCTCGCTCGGCGGATACCCGATGCAGATCCGCGGCGGCGCCTCGTTCGAGCGCAGCGCGGTGCCCGCCGAGTACCTCTCGGTGCTCACCGTCGACGTCGACAAGGTACAGACCGCGATCGGCGCCTCGATCTACGTCGGCGACAAGCGCACGCTGCGGCTCGACACCGTGCTCGCGTGGACCTTCGGGTTCGCGGTCGACGTCGATCCGCGATCGGCGGCCATCACCAAGGTGAAGGCCATCCGCGCCAACGATCCGCCCGACGACCGTCAGGTGAAGATCAACGGCGGTCGCTACACGGCGAGCGCCCAGGTGGTCGGCGTCGGCCTCTCCTGGGCCTACTGACCCAGCGTCGTCTCCAAGAAGTCGCCGACGCCTTCGAGCACGCGCTCCGGGATGCCGTGGCCTCCGCCGAACGGCACCCACGTGACGGGGAGCCCGGCGGCCGTCAGCACGTCACGGAGGGCTTCGCTCGTGGCGAACGGCAGGAGCTCGTCGTCGCGGCCGTGGCTCATGAAGACGGGCAGGCCTCGCCGCGCGGGCAGCCGAGCGGCCCACTCGTCCGCCGCGAGGTGCGTGCCGGACATCAGCACGAGCCCGGCGAGCGCGCGGTCCGAGCGCAGCGCGACGTCGAGCGCGAGCATCGCGCCCTGCGAGAAGCCCCCGAGGACGAGCTGACCCTCCGCGGGGGCGAGGGTGCGCGCCACGTCGTCGAGCAGCCCGTCGACGAGCGCGCGCGCTTGCGAGAGGCCCTCGGGGACCTCGCGGACGTCCCTCCGGCCACCCGCGCGCATGCGCGCCTCGAGGTCGATGAACCACCAGGCCCGGCCGCCCGCGTAGGCGCGGCCGAGATCGATGGGCGCGACCGGGAACACGAAGCGGGTGCCCGGTGGCGCGCGCAGCACGCGGGCGAGAGAGACGAGATCGTCTCCCGGAGCCCTGAACCCGTGGAGCAGCACCACCACCGGGCCCTTGCCGCCCACCGGGCCCACGATCTGCACGTCGAGCTCTCCGAGTCGCATGCCTCCTGGTAGCGCACCGGCCGGGCCACCGCGACAGAGCGCGACAGATCGACGCCGCGCGGCGGCACATACCCTGATCGGGTGTCGAGATCGGTCGTGCGGGTCGCGCTGGGTTCGGGGCTCCTGCTCGCGGGCGCTTGCACCTTGATCGTGCCCGCCGAGCTCGGCCAGTGTTCGATCGACGGCGACTGCACGAGCAAGGGGCCCGCGTGGGCCGGCTCCACCTGCTACCAGGGTGCGTGCGTCGCAGGCAGCAAGTCGGACACCGGCACGGCCGTCGACACCAGCGCCGACACCAGCGAGACCGTGCCTTCGGGCCCGTGGGGGTGCGTGGGCAGCATCAGCTGGCCCCTCGACAGCACCGGCGAGAAGCGCACCACCCGCAACCGCATCGTCGACGTGAGCGAGAAGCCCGTGAAGGGCGTGGTGTTCGTGGCGTGCGGCAAGCTCGATCCCGAGTGCACCAAGCCGATCACCGCCGAGGTGACCACCGACACCGATGGCATCTTCGCGCTCACCGTTCCGCGCGGATTCGACGGCTACTTCAAGGCCACGCCGCCTGCGCCGCTGATGCCGGCCATCATCGTCAGCCCCCCGCTCTACGACGACCAGGACTCGGTCAAGGCGGGCGGAGAGCCGCTGCACGCGCTCTCCAAGACCGACATCGACGCGCTGCTCGCGCTCGTCGGCGGCTCGGTCGACGACACCGCGGGCCACCTCCTCAGCCAGAGCCTCGACTGCGAGGGGAAGACGGCGGCGGGGGTCTCGCTGTCGCCCTCGCTCAAGGGGCCGAACACCAAGGGCTACTACTACGAGGGCGGCTTGCCCAACACCGACGCGCTCGCCACCGACGCCACCGGGCTCGGTGGGTTCGTGAACATCCCGCCGGGCAACGTCACCCTCACGGGCCGCAACGCGCTCGGGCAGCTCTACGCGAAGCGCACGGTGATCGTGAAGGCCAAGACGGTCACGTACCTGACGAGCGCGCCGTCGCCGTAGGCAGCGGGGCCATCGCGCGCACGACGATCGCGTAGAGGTCGTCGCGAAGCCGCCAGCCGTTCGGGTGACGCACGATCGGGGCCTCGCCGAGCAGCGGCGAGAGGATGCGGCGCGTGCGGGCGATGGCCAGGTACACCGCGTTGCGATGCCGGAGCGGGGCGTAGGTGCGCGCGTTCCAGACGCCGCGGAACAGCTCGTCGGCCTCCACCGCGCGCGCGCCCGCGCCCACCAGGTGGGCGAGCAGGGCGACGATGCGGGCCTGACCGCGCACGACCTTGTTCCTGGCGACGAGCTCGCCGCGATCGAGGTCGACGACCAGGTCGGCGCGGCCCTGCCAGCGCTCGAGATCGAGGGAGCCGACGAGGCGGGCTCCCGTGCCGTCGTCCACGGTGAAGGCCGGCAAGCTGGCGAAGCCGAGCAGATCGAGCAGCTGCCGATCGCCGGCGTGGAGCTGGTCGAGCGGGCGACGGTGCAGCGCGGCCTCGGCGAGCCGCTCGAGGATCGTGACGGTGGTGGAGGTCTCGAGGACGCTCTCGAGGCGCCGCTCGTGGGCGGTCGGATCGCGGCTCCGATCCGCCGCGAGGGCCTCGACGAGGTCGCAGCGCGCGGCGAGGTGCTGGTAGCCACGGTCGTCGCAGAGCCTGCGGGCGAGGGCCAGCTCCTTCTCGGCGCGACGGCGGGCCGCGGCCGTCCCCTCGGCGAACGACGCGATCCCGGCGAGGATGCGCGCCCGCGCCTCGAGGTAGTGGCGCCCGTCGCGCGCACACGACGAGGCCACCGCGAGCAGCGGCGCGACGGCGACGGTGTGGCCGGCGAGGACCGCGACCTCGGCGCCGTCGAGGTGGGCCTCCGCGCCGGCCTCGAAGCTGGCCCGGCTCGGCGGATGACCGAGCAACACGTCGGCGAACGCCCGCAAGCGACGCGCGAGCGTGCGCACGTGGGCAGCCTGTTCACCGCTGGCGAGCTGCTCGGCGCGCGTGCGCACCTGCTCGAGCTCGTCCCCTCCCGAGAGCATCGCGCGGAGCTCGTGCACCTCGACGAGCGAGCAGAGGCCGCTGCCCGGACTCGTGAGCGAGCGGAGCGCGGCGAAGCGGCGGCGACCCTCGTGGGCGTCGCCCATGCGGAGCACGGCCCGCGCCCCGACGATGCCGGCCACGACGCGGAGCAACGGGGCCTCGACGCTGGGATCTTCGAAGAGCGCGTCGAGCTCGGCGACGGCTTCCACGAAGCGCCCGGCCGCGACGTGGTGGCAGCCACGGGCGAGCCGATGGGCCGATTCGGCCTCGGGCCCGGCGGGGTGGAGGCACACGCTGCACGCGCCGGTCTCGAGCGTCCGGTCGAGCTCGAGGCGGCAGAAGGCGCCGAGCGCGTGGTGGAGCGGCGTCTCGGCGGTCTCGGAGCTCCACTCGCAGAGCGCCTCGAGGTCGGCGGCGCCGAGCAGGGTCCAGGGATCGCGCGGCGCCTGGTGGGCCTTGGCCTCGGCGAGGAACGCGACCAGCGCCTGTGGCCCCCCGGGGACCGCGAGCAGCTCGGCCGAGCGCTCGACCAGGAACTCGATCGCGCCCGTGTGGTCGTTCTTTTCCAGCCGAGCGGTCAGCGCTTCGAACCAGGGTCGGAGGTCCGAGGACGACACCCACCCATTGTTTCGCGTCTTTTCGCGGCGAATCAAGAGCAGTGACTAGAAACGGCCCTCCAGGAGGATGGAACCTGGGCCGAAGCCCACTTTCGTGTCCGGCTGTCCCGAATCCGTGCGGCTCAGCACGTAATAGAGGGTGACGGCGCCGGCGAGGACGGTGGCCCCGGCGAGGATGTCGGTGGTGAGGGTGAAGCGCCTGATCTTGCGCTCCCGGTCGTCGACGTCGGCAGCACCGAGGGGGCCGGCGTCGGCCGCGTTGCGGAAGTCCTGCCGGCTGCTGAGGGCGAGGTACCCGAACACACCCGTGCCGACGAGCAGGGCCGAGGTGACGGTCACGCCGACCCAGACGCCGGTCCGGCTCGGCGCGGGCTTCGGGCCGAGGGGTGTCGGCTTCACGTCGACCCGGAGCTTGACGGTGGTGTGGTCTCCGCCGGCGACCTCGACGACCTCGGGGCTCTGGCCCTTCACCGACACCTTGTGGCGGCCCGTGCCGACGACGACCTCCTTGGAGAAGGGCGTCTTGCCGACCATCACCTCGTCGACCCAGATCTCGATGCCGGGGGCGTTGCACTCGATGGTGAGGTAGGCGACGCGCTGCTTCAGCTTCGATCTCGGCCTCGACCTCCGTGCGCTTGTCGGTCGGCACCTCGGCGCCACCCTCGGCGAGGTAGCGCTCGAACGCGACGAGGGCCGCCGGGTAGTCGAGCAGCTCGAGGTTGGCCTTGCCGATGTTGTAGAGGATGCGGAAGTTCGGGGCGATCTGGTAGGCGCGCTGGAACTCGATCAGCGCGCCGCGGAAGTCGCCGTCCTTGTAGAGCTCGACGCCGCGCGTGAAGTGCGGGCGGGCCTCCGCCACCTTCGGGTCTTCGCCCGCGTGGGCCGCAGCGACGACCACGCAGGGAGCGAGGATCGCGAGGAGGGCTTTCATGGCGCGTACGGGTCCTTGTCGTCGATGGTGTGTTTGCCCTTCTTCGGGGGCGCGGTCGCGGTCGGGACGGCGGACGGCGTGGGGGCAGCGGCGACCGTGGTGGCCGCGGCGGTCGAGGCGACGGCGACGGCGGTGGGCTTCGGCGCCACCGCCGGCTTGGCGTTCGTCGCGGGCTGCGCGGCGACGAAGGTGCCCGCGGCGGGCGAGGATGGAGGCGTGGCGACGACGGGCGCCGCCGGCGCGTCGATCACCACCGGGTCGGCGGGTGCGATCATGGACTTCGCGGGCGCGGCCGCGCTGACCGCGGGGCTCGGGCTCGAGGCCGCGTCACGGGGCTGTTCGCGGGGCATCATCCGCACGCCGACGACGATCGCGACCGCGGCGAGCACGGCGCCGATCAGCCACGCCCGCCCACCCGAGCGCGCCGCCGGGGGTGCGGGGCTCGAAGGCTCGGGGTTGACACTCTGGGCCGTCTGGAGGCTCGGGGTCTGCTCGCGGTTCGGGGTGCGTTCGCGGTGCGCCGGGTAGACCGCGCTCACCGAGAGGTTCGCGCCGTGGAGGGCGGCGTCGACGAGCGCGCGCTGCTTCTCGCGCTCGTCCGAGAACAGCTGGCGGACGAGCGTCGAGAGCTCGCGGGTGCGCTCGCGCCGCTCGGAAGGGGGGAGGAACGGATCGAGGGCGTCGCGGAACGCGCCGCACGTCGGGTAGCGATCCGCGGCCTCGAACGCCATGGCGCGGTCGCAGATCTCGGCGAGGCGGGGGTCGACGTCGGGGGCCACGTCGCGGATGCGGGGCTCCTCGCGCGCGAGGCGCTTGGTGAGCAGGGTGACGTCGGTCGTTCCCTGGTTGATGCGCCGGCCGGCGAGGGCCTCCCACAACATGACGCCCACGGCGAAGACGTCGGCCGAGCGATCGACGGGCTGACCGAGGGCCTGCTCCGGCGAGATGTAGGCGACCTTGCCCTTGAGCGTGCCGGTGAGCGTGGCGGTGTTGTTGCTGATGGCCTTGGCGATGCCGAAGTCGAGGACCTTGACCTGGGCGTCGTAGGTCACCATCACGTTCTGGGGGCTCACGTCGCGGTGCACGATGTGGAGCGCCTGTCCGTTGCGATCCGTCAGGTCGTGCGCGTAGTCGAGCCCCGTGAGCAGCTCGCCGAGCACGTGCAGCTGCAGGTCGCGCGGCATCCGGTCGCGGGGGAGCTTCTTGTAGAGCGAGCTCAGGGCCTGGCCCTCGAGGTACTCCATCACGAGGAAGTGCCCCTGCTCGTCCGAACCGACCTCGTAGGTGTGGATGACGTTGGCGTGCGAGAGCAACGCGGCGAGGCGCGCCTCGTCGACGAACATGTCGATGAACGACTCGTCGCCTGCGAGCTCGGGGCGCAGCAGCTTGATGACCACGAGCTTGGAGACGCCGGCCGCGGAGGTCGTGAAGGCGAGGAGCACCTTCGCCATGCCGCCCTCGCCGAGCGGTCCGATCACCCGGTAGCGCCCGCCGATCTCCACGTGGTCGAGGCCCTCCATCTCGGTCGAAAGCGTACCCAGCGCAGGCGCGCGTCTGCCTGTCGCGGTCTGTCGCGGCGCCTCGCTCCCCCCGGGGAGGGCGTGCTAGGCAGGCAGGCCCCGATGTCCGACACCCCGAAGGAGGCGACCAAGGGTGGGCCCCGTGTTCTGGCCGGGGTGGCGCGCGCGGCGGAGCTCGTCGTCTCCGCGCCCGTGATCGGTGCTGCTTTCGTGCTCCTCCTCACCCAGCGCGCCTTCGCGGGGGGCGACGACGACAAGGTGTTCGGTGTACGTACGACGGCCATCGTCGACCTGGCCAAGCGGAGCTTCCAGGCTGACGTCCGCGCGCTCACCTACTCGCTGATCGCGGTCGCGGCGGCGCTCGGCGCGGCGATCGGCGTGGTCGTCGAGCTGCTCCTCGTGCTGCGGCGCCCGAGCACCACCGGGCGCCGGTTCCTCGCGCGGTTCGGCCTCGTGGTCGCGGTCTACCTGCTCGTCCTCGGGTGGGGCATCGCCGGCATGCCGCAGCTCTACGCCGAGACGATGTACCACTCGGAGTCCGCGCTGCGGCGCGGCGCCGAGGTGTTCGTCACCGACTGGCTCGGTCGGCCGGGCGTGGTCGCCCTCGCGGTCCTGCTCGTCCTCGCGTGGTGGCGACCGAAGGCCCACGAGCTGCAAGAGCGCTGGCGCGTCGCGCGGCCGTGGTTGCGGCGCCACGGGCGCGTGCTCGTGCCGGTCCTCGGGGCCATCGTGCTGCTCGCATCGGGGCTCGCGATCAAGACGCGCGTCCCGCACGCCCGCGTGAAGAAGTCGCGGCCCAACGTGCTGATCCTGGCGGTCGACTCGCTGCGCGACGACCGGCTCGTCGGGCGCACCGCGCCACACCTCTCGCAGGTGGCGGCGACCGGGGCGCAGTTCACCCGGGCCTACGTCACGCTGCCGCGCACGCTGCCCTCGTGGACTACCATCCTCACCGGGCGCGAGCCGCACGAGCACGGCCTGCGCACGATGTTCCCCCGCTACGAGGACCGCGCGCGCGACCTCGCCGCGCTGCCGCAGCGGCTCGGCAAGCTCGGGTACAAGAGCGCGGTGGTCGGCGACTACGCGGCCGACATCTTCACGCGCGTGCGCTACGGGTTCGACACGGTCGACGCGCCCACCTTCAACTTCCACACGCTCATCGCCACGCGCGCGCTGTCACAGGCCACCCCGCTCCTGCCGTTCCTGCACGGGCGCGCTGGTCGGGCGATCCTGCCGGCGATGCGCGAGCTGAACCAGGCCGCGGATCCGTCGTTCGTGGCCAAGGACACGCTGCGGGCACTCGACAAGCTCGACGGCGACGCGCCGTTCTTCCTGACGGTGTTCTTCTCCACCGCGCACTTCCCCTACGCCGCGCCGGCGCCCTACTACGCGCGGTTCGGCGACCCCTCGTACAAGGGGCGCTTCAAGTACCACAAGCCCAACGTGCTCGGGCAGGAGCAGCCGCTCGACGAGGCGGACATCCGCCAGGTGCGCGCGCTCTACGACGGCGCGGTGGCGTCGGTCGACGACGCGGCCGCGCAGATCCTCGAGTCGCTGCGCATGCGCGGTCTCGCCGAGGACACCATCGTCGTGGTCACCGCCGACCACGGCGAGATGTTGTTCGACGACGGTCACGGTCAGGGGCACGGCGACCACCTGTTCGGCGACCAGGTCGTGCACGTGCCGCTCGCCATCCGCGTGCCCGGCAAGGGGCCGACCCGCGTCGACTCGGTGGTCCGCGACGTCGACCTCGCCCCCACGCTGCTCGAGCTCGTCGGGGCGCCCAAGGACGCCGCGGTCTCCATGATCGGGCGCTCGCTGCGGCCCGCGATCGACGGCGGCTCGCTGCCCTCGCTGCCGGCGTTCTCCGAGACCGAGGTGTGGATGACGGAGTCGATCCCCGAGCTCCCGAGCGGCGGCGACAACCCGCTGCGCATCCCGTACCCGAACGTCGCCCAGACGACCGAGCTCGATCCGCGGCTCGCCTACGACGTGGTGATGCGGGCCGAGATGGAGCCCCTGATCGTCGCCGCCAAGCACCGCATGATCCTCGAGGGGGACCTCAAGCTCGTCTACGTGCCGACCCGCAAGGGGCCCCGTTTCATGCTCTACGACCGCAAGGTCGACCCGGCCGAGAAGGTGGATCTCTTCGGCCCGCGCAAGGCCGACGCGCTGCGCCTCCGCGGGCTCCTGTTCCGCTGGATCCTGGGCGATCCGGGGGTCGAGGAGCGCGAGGGCATGATCGTCCCGCGCACGTTCGAGCTCGGAGGCTCGAGCACCGCGTTGAGGTTGCCGTGACCACGCGCTGGGAGCAGGCCGTCCGCCTCGCGGTCGGGGTCGGGCTCGCCGTGGTCGGCGTGCGCGCCGCCCAGGGGCGGGCGCCGGTCGAGCACTCGTTCACGCCCGTGCCACCCATCGCCTCGAAGACCGTCACGGCGCCCGCGCCGCCCACGGCGGCCGACGGCGAGGAGGTCGCCTACCGGCTCACCGAGCTGCTCGGCGGCGCTCAGGTCGACATGCCGCAGATGCAGCGCGGCCTCGCCGATCTCACCATCCACTGGCGGCGGATGCAGGCGCCCTGGAAGGACACGCTGCGCCACCCGCGCGCGCGCCTCGTCCAGCTGGTCGCGCTGCGCACGAGCGCCACCGAGAAGGCGCACACCGTCACGATGAAGACCGGCGAGCAGGTCACCTTCGACGTGCGCCAGTGGAACATGGCCGAGGGCTCGTACGCCGAGCGCGAGGCCATCGTCGCGCCCACGCCGGCGAGCCTCCGGTATCGCCTCGTGTTGCCGCCCCACGCGGCGTTCTCCTTCGACCCCGCGGTGCTCGGGGGTGGGCGAGGGCGCGAAGGGCCGCGCGATCGGCGACGTGCGCTTCGTCACCACCATCAGAGGGGCAGGGGCCGGCCGAGGAGATCGGCCGCGTCACCGTCACCACACTCGAGCGCGATCGCTGGGGCTCGGTGCGCTACGACCTCGAGCGCTGGTCCGGCAAGGACGTCGAGCTCGAGATCCGCACCGAGGCGAGCCCCAACGCCGCCGTCGCCGCCGAGGGGGCGCTGCCACCCGCGCTCGCGCTGCTCGGCGCGCCCCGCATCACGCGCCGCGGGCCCACGCGGCTGCCCTACTCGGTGCTGTGGATCGTGGTCGACTCGCTGCGCCCCGACGTGATCGCGAGCTTCCACGACCCGAACGCCGACGCGAAGAAGCGCGCCGCCAAGCGCCCGCCGGGCGACACGCTGCTCCCGTCGATCCCCGGGCTCACGCCGCACCTCGACGCGCTCGCCAAGCGCGGCACGGTCTACCGCGACGCCATCAGCGCGGCCCCTTGGACCCGCCCTGGCACGCTCGCGATGCTGGCCGGGATGCACAGCAAGGACCTGGGGCTGTCGCCGCTGCCCTGGATCATCCCCGAGCCGATGCTCGACGCCTACTACCGCAGCGAGCCGCCGCTGCTCGCGCTGTCCATGCGCCGCGCCGGCGCGCGCACCGACGCCATCGTGAACAACAACTTCATGCTCGGGTACGCCGCGGTCGGCGTCGACATGGGGTTCGAGCGGGTCGACGATTTCCGCTACCGCACGGCGGACACCCACGAGGTGACCGAGGCGGCGCTCGCCACGCTGCGCGCGCACAAGGACGAGCGGTTCTTCTACTTCGTGAACTACAACTCGCCGCACGACCCCTACGATCCGCCGGACGAGTGCGTGGCGCGCGTGCCCAAGCCGCCGCTCGGGCCCCGGGACGACTCGGTGGCCCGCTACATGGCCGAGGCCTGCAAGGACGACGCGGCCATCGGCAAGCTGATGGCGGAGCTCGACGCGCTCGGCCTGCGCGAAAAGACGCTGGTGGTGGTCACCGCCGACCACGGCGAGACCCTGAGCCAGGCGCACGAATTCGTGGCCGAGGGCCTCGACCAGGTGAACACGCGGTTCCACCACGCGTTCGCCATGTACGAGGAGACCACGCGCATCCCGATCCTGCTCTCGCTGCCCGGCGTGGTGCCCGAGGGCAAGGCGGTCGACGGGCGCGTGAGCAACCTCGACCTCGCCCCGACCGTCGCGAGCGTGCTCCACCTCGACCAGGACCCGCGTTGGCAGGGCATCGATCTCGTGGCGCTCGCCAAGAGCGGTCAGCGCGCCCCCGAGCGGCCCATCGTCACCCTCGGCCGCGCGAGCGCCGCGATCTTCTGGGGGAAGTGGCGCTACGCGCTCCGCGAGAACGAGGCGCGCAAGGTGACCCTCGTGCACCAGGAGGGCGCGACCATCAACGTCGCCGACGAGCTGTTCGATCTGGACGAAGACCCGGGCGAGAGCAAGAGCCTCTCGGGTTCGCCCGCGCACGCGGCCACCGTCGCGGATCTGCGCGCGCGGCTGCAGCTGGCCCTGGCGCCGAAGAAGGCGGCCAGCACCGACGACAAGGCGGGCGCCGCGCCGATCGTGATGGTGCGCTTCGCCGGCGCCGGCAAGGTGCGCCGCGTCTTCGCGACCATCCGGGTCAAGGGCGGCAAGAGCCTCGCGTTCGCCCCGTTCGGGATCAGCAAGGACGCGGTGAAGCCCGGCGAGTCGCTGCTCACGGTCGACGCGGTCACCGCCAAGGAGACCCTCGTCGGCCTCGACCTCACGGTCCTCCCCGACCTCGCGCCGCTCGAGTGGACGTTCACCTTCGACGACAAGACGCTGCTCGACGACATGGTCTTCGGCGGGCCGCTCGGCGTCACCGTGCCCGGGCTTTCGCGGGGCATCCTCGACGCGGGCACGCGCACCTTCGCGGCGGCGCGGGCGTTCCCGTTCGTCGACCCCACCATCGACGACGGCGTGTTCGTCGTGCGGATCGGCGGCGATTCGGGCGGCCCCGAGCGCGTGGCGGGCGGCGCGGCTGCGGCCGAGGTCCAGAGTGCGCTCAAGCAGTGGGGCTATGCCAAGTGAAGCACGCCGCGAAGTGACGCGGCGCGCCCGGGTGCTAGGCTCTTCCCCGTGATCCTCCGCAAGTACCTGGTCCTCGGTGGCATCGCCGTCGCTGGCGCGGGGGCGTTCGTGTACACGCAGCAGACGAAGAAGAAGGTGCCGGCGTGCTGCGCGCCCGGCGCGCACGAGGCGAAGGCGGCCACGCCGGTGGTGGCGGCGGTGGCCACCCCCACCCCGAACGCCTCGGTCGCGGCCCCGGCCGCCGCGCCCACTGCGGCAGGGAGCGTCGTGATCCCCAAGGACGAATCCGCGCTGATGCGCCTCCTGCGGGGCTCGACCGACCAGGCCACGCGCCTTCTGCTCGCGCGCGACGGCAACGCCCGCTTCCCCGACAGCCTCGACAGCGGCGAGCGCACGGCGGCCATCGTCGAGGCGCTGTTCGCGCTCGACCGCGCGCCCGAGGGTCGCACCGAGGCGACGACGTTCCTCGAGGCCCACCCCGACGATCCGTGGGCCAAGCGCGTGCGCAGCTTCACCGCGCTGCAGACCCACTGACGCGCCCCGGCGCCCAGGCGGCTCACCCCACGAGGCGCTTGCGCTTCACCATCTCCACGAGCGTCGTGCGGTTGATGCCGAGGAGCTCGGCGGCGCGGGCCTTGTTCCAGCCCGTGCGGTCCAGGGCCTTGCAGATCAGCGAGCTCTCGTAGGCCTCGAGGTGGGCGCGCAGATCGAAGCCGTCGTCGGGCAGGACGACCGCGGGGCCGGGGGAGGGGACGTGGCCCCGCACCTTCGGCGGCAGATCGTGCAGCTCCACGAAGGGGCCGATCGAGAGCAGCACGGCCCGCTCGATCACGTTCTCGAGGGCGCGGATGTTCCCGGGCCAGTCGTGCGCCTGCAGCGCGGCGAGCGCCTCGGGAGAGATGCCGAGGAGGTCGCCGCGCCCGGAGCGCGCCACGGCCAGGCGAAAGAAGTGCCGCGCGAGCAGCTCGACGTCGCTCCCGCGCTCGCGGAGCGGCGGCAGCGCCACGTGCACCACCTCGAGGCGGTAGTAGAGGTCCTCGCGGAAGCGACCCGCGGCCACCTCGGCCTCGAGATCGCGGTGGGTCGCGGCGACCACGCGGATGTCACACTTGCGCGCGCGGTCCTCGCCGACGGGCGAGTACTCCCGCTGCTGCAAGAGGCGCAGGAGCTTGACCTGGAGCGCGAGCGGCATGTCGCCGATCTCGTCGAGGAACAGCGTGCCCCCCTCGGCCGCGGCGACGCGCCCTTGCCGCGCGACGTGGGCGCCGGTGAACGCGCCCTTGGCGTGCCCGAACAGCTCGCTCTCGAGCAGGTTCTCCGGGATGGCCCCGCAGTTGACCGTGACCAGCGGCTTGTCGCGGCGCGGGCTCGCCTCGTGCAGCGCGGCCACCACGAGCTCCTTGCCCGTCCCGCTCGCCGGTCACGAGGACGGTGCACGACGACGGCGCCACCCGGCGGATGGTGGTCAGCAGCGCGTGCATGCTCGGGTGCCCGCCGAGGATCGGACCCCGCTCGGTGCGCACGTTCGGTGGCACGCTCTCGAGGTGCGCGCGCGGCGCGACGGAGATGCGATCCCGATCGATGCGTTCCTTGACTTCGGCCATGACGAGAACCTCCGGCCTCTGCCAGAGCAACATCTCGGCCAACGCTCGGCGCGGACCGATCGCTGATTTCTGGAGGGCGAACGCGGCCGATTCGGTCCCGCTCCGGGACGAGTGAGACCCAGAGCGGGCCGCGCTTCAGGCGACGAGGCGGTAGCCGACGCCGCGCACGGTGAGCAGGTGCTTCGGGCTCTGCGGATCCGCCTCGAGCTTGGAGCGGAGCTGCATCAAGAAGTTGTCGATGGTGCGCGCCGTGCCGTGGTGGTTCGGGCCGTAGATGCGGTCGAGGATCTGCTCGCGCGAGAGCACGCGACCGTGGGCCTCGACCAGCGCCACGAGCACGTCGAACTCGGTGGCGGTGAGCTCCACCGGCGCGCCGCCGCGGCGGACCTCGCGGGTGCCCTCGTCGATCTCGATCTCCCCGAAGCGGTGCACCGTGGGCGTGGTGGGCTCGGGCTTGCCCATGCTCGCCCGGCGCAGGGCGGCGCGCACGCGGGCGAGGAACTCGGCGAGACCGAACGGCTTGGTGACGTAGTCCTCGGCGCCGAGCTCGAGGCCCATGACCTTGTCGATCTCGGTCGACCGGGCCGAGAGCATGATGATGGGCATCGTGCGACCCTCCTTGCGGAGGAGGCGCAGGATCTCGAGGCCGTTGACGTGGGGGAGCATCACGTCGAGCACCACGAGATCGACGCCCTCGGCGCGCGCCGCGGCGAGGCCGGCTTCGCCTCGTCGGCCACCGTGACCCGATAGCCCTCGGCCTCGAGGTTCATGCGAAGGCCGACGGTGATCGAAGGGTCGTCCTCGACGATCACGATGTGGGGAGCGGGGGCCATCCAGCGTGACCGATAGCACGTTTCACCGCCTCAGCGGCCGCGATGCGCGGGCAGGACGAGCGAGAACGTGGCGCCGTTCCCGAGATCGCTGTCGACCTCCACGTGGCCTTTGTGACCCTTCACGATGTGGGCCACCATCGCGAGGCCGAGGCCGGAGCCCTCTTGCTCGCGCGAGAGACGGTCGTCGCGTCGGTAGAACTTCTGGAAGATGCGCTTGTGCTCGAGGAGCGGGATGCCCGGCCCGTTGTCCTTCACGCGGATGTAGACCTCGTGGTCGACCAGCTCGGTGGTGAGGGTGATGTGGCGCGGTCGCCCGCCGTACTTGTAGGCGTTGGAGAGCAGGCTGAGGATCGCCGAAGACAGCGCCGGGCGATCGATCAACGCGGGTGGGAGCCCCTCGCCGAGGTGGACCTCGAGCTGCGCATCCCCCTGCAGCTTGGCGGGGGAGAAGTGCTCGACCGACTCCTGCACCACCGCGTTCACGTCGTCGCGCTGGAGGTCGTAGACCTTGCGCCCGCCCTCCATGCGGCCCCACTCGAGGAGCTGGTCGATGCGCTCGGTCAGCCGCTCGGTCTCCTGCGAGAGGAGGTCGAGGCACTGCTGGACCTTCTCCGGGTCCTGCGTGCGGCGAAGGCGCAGCGTCTCGACGAAGAGGCGGATCGAGGTGAGCGGCGTCTTGAGCTCGTGGGAGACCTTGCTCACGAAATCGGTCTGCAGCTGCGAGAGCCCGGTCTCGCGGGCGATGAACACCCAGACGAGCACGCTGCCGGTCGCGAGCAGGCCGCAGAACACGAGGGTCAGCGTGCCGAGGACCACGTTCCAGTCGGGGCTCCCGCCCTTCACCATCAGGATGGTCCCGATCGCGATCAAGAGGCCGCTCGGGAGGAGCAGGAGCGCGATCAGGAGCCACGCGATGCGCCGGTACGCCGCGGCCGGGTCACGCGGGCCGGGCCTCCGCGACCGGACCGGAGCGCGGTCGGCCAGATCGGTCTGCTTCGGCGCGGCGGGGGTCACGGCGACGTCGTGGGGGGGGAGGGTCACGCGTTGAGCAGTCGACGCCGGATCCGCCCGAGCGGGCCGAGGCCGCCGAAGATGGCGCCACCGAGTACGGCGAGCAGGAGGAAGGCGATGTCCCAGACGCCGCTCGCGACCTCCTTCATGTGGTGCGAGGGGACGCCGTAGACGAAGCGCACGGCGAGGGCTCCGGCGCCGTACGCGGCCATCGAGCCAGCGAGCAGCCAGCGCAGATCGCGCGCCATCTCGAGGGCCTTGACCGACGAGGGCCAGACCTTGCGGACCACGTGCGCGATGAACGCGACCAGCGGCATGATCGCGGCCACGCCGGCGAACACCACGACGAGCAGCACCTCGGTGTCGGTGGCCTCGCGCCCGGCCGCCGCGCGGATCAGCCCGATGACCCCCGCCACGAGCACGACCAGCGCCCAGATCGCGGTGAGCGGCGTGAGGACGACGAGGGTGGGGCGGGCGAGCTTGGCGTCGCGGCCCTTGGTCTCCGCCTCGCCACCGCCGCGCGGCGAGACCACCGCGGTGGCGGGGGGCGCCGGCGTGGCACCCCCGTAGAACGTGTGCGCGTGCTGGTCCGCCGGCGCTCCGGAGTCGGTCGGCGCGATGGTGACGACCGGCCCCTTGCCGTGTTCGGCCGGGGCCTCGAACAGCGTGAGCTCGCGGTCGAGCTCGCGCATGCTCTGGTAGCGATCGGCCGGGTCCTTGGCCATCGCGCGCTGGACCAGCACCTCGATGGCCTCGGGCAGATCGGGCGCGAGCGCGCGCGGGCGCTTGGGCTCCTCGGTCATGACCGCGGTCATGATCTGGGTGGCGTCGGTGCCGTCGAAGGCCCGCTTGCCGGTGAGCATCCGGTACATCATGGCGCCGAGGGCGTAGACGTCGATGCGCGCGTCGACCTTCTCTCCCCGCGCTTGCTCGGGCGCCATGTAGTTGGGCGTGCCCATGATCATGCCGGTGCGGGTGAGCGCGGTGTCCTTGCCCTCGACCTTGCTGATGCCGAAGTCGAGGATCTTGGCGAACGGCGCGCCGAGCCCGCGCACGATGAACACGTTCTCGGGCTTGAGGTCGCGGTGGACGATGCCCTTGTCGTGCGCGGCCTGGAGCGCGGAGGCGATCTGGCGGGAGATCGCGATGGCCGTGGGCACGTCGAGGCGGCGCACCTTGTCGAGGTACTCGTGGAAGTCCTGGCCCTGGAGCAGCTCGCCCACGATGTAGGGGCGTCCGTCGTCGGTACGCGCGACGTCGAACACCTCGAGCACGTGCGGGTGGGCGATGGACGCCGCCGCCTCGGCCTCGCGCTGGAACCGCGAGAGGACGTCGTTGTTGCGCGCGTACTCCGCGTGCAGCACCTTGACCGCGAACCGCCGCGACGAGAGCCGCAGGTGGCTCGCCTCGTAGACGCGGCCCATGCCGCCCTCGCCGAGCACGCGCTCCACCTTGTAGGTGCTGCCGAGCACCGCGCCGAGCAGCGGGTCTTCGCTGCGGTCGCCGCTCGCGTTCTCGAGCTTGGTCGCGTCCTTGGGGCAGACGTTGAAATCGGCGGGATAGCGCCCGAAGCAGGTGGGACACACCCGCTCTAGCGCACCCTTCACAGGCGCTGCGGCCATCTGCTCGACAGGCCGTGCGGGCTCGCCCATGGAACGGTCACCGTACCCCGGTCAGGGTTCCTCGGCGAGGAGCTCCTGCACCTCTTTCTCGATCTGGGCTGCGTCGTCCGAGGTGTAGCCGCCGGGGGTAGCGGATGACACCCTTGCGATCGATCACGAACGAGGTCGGCATCTTGTCGACCTTGTACGTCTCGGTGCCCTTGCTGCTGGCGTCGTAGCCGATCGGGAAGGTGACCTTGGTGTCCTTGACGAACTTGTCGACGAGGGCCTTGTCGTCGTCGCCGGTGACGCCGACCACCTGCAGGCCCTTGTCCTTGTATTTGCGGTAGATCGCGTCGAGGTGGGGGAAGGACTCCTTGCAGGGCACGCACCAGGTGGCCCAGAAGTCCATGATGAGGACCTTGCCCTTGGCCGAGGCCGGGCTCCACTCCTTGCCGCCCACTTGCACCGAGATCTCGGGCGCCAGGTTGCGGGCGAGGGGGTGGGAGTCTCCGCTCTTGGCGGGCGGCGGGCAGGCGGAGGTGGCGAAGGCGAGGGCGGCGACGGCCACCCAGGGAGCAGAGCGATGCATGGGGGCCCATCCTAGCCGGCGTTTCGCGCCGGTGGGGCCCGGAAGTTCGGTCCACGCGGACGCTGTCCTCGCCCCGATTTCGGGGTACGTTCTGGCGCTGGATGCCGGAGCCCCCCAAGCGCGCGGACCCTCGCCTCGAGGCGGACGACGATCCGACCGCCTTACATCGGCGCGAGGCGCGCACCACGCCGGAGCGTCCGGGCTTCCGCGAGTCTGCCAGTCCTCATCCGCCTTCCAGGGACTTCGTGCTCGCCTCCATGGTGCCGCCGCGGCAGCTCGACGACCTCGGCGGCCCTGACGACTTCGAGAAGACGCAGGTCGGCGCCACCGTCGTGGGCGCGCGCGCCTATCGTCCGCCGGCGGAGCCCAAGGCCCGGGCGGCCTACCTCACGGTGATGGCCGGGGCGCGGGCGGGAGAGATGTTCCCGCTCGACCGCGAGGAGACCATCCTCGGCCGCGGGCCGCAGTCCACCGTCCACCTCGACAGCGACGGCGTCTCGCGCAAGCACGCGCGGATCGTGCGCCAGGGCGACGCCTTCGTGCTCGAGGATCTCGGCAGCACCAACGGCACCTTCGTCCTCGCCGAGGGCGTCGAGGAGACCCGCGTCACGTTCCGCAAGCTCAGCGAGGGCGACCGCGTGCAGGTCGGCACCGAGGTGATCCTGCGCTTCAACCAGCTCGACGACCTCGAGGCGCAGCTGCAGCAGCAGCTCTACGAGAGCGCCGTCCGCGACCCGCTCACCCGCGCCTACAACCGCAAGCACTTCCAGGAGCGCCTGCGCAGCGAGATCGCCCACGCGCTCCGGCACGGCGCCCACCTCTCGCTCATCATCCTCGACATCGACCACTTCAAGAAGGTCAACGACACCTGGGGACACCCCGCCGGTGACGCCGTGCTCCGGGCCCTCTCGTCGGCCATCATGAAGGCCATCCGGGTCGAGGACGTGTTCGCGCGCGTCGGCGGCGAGGAGTTCACCCTGCTCGCCCGCGGCATCGACCTCGAGAACGCGATCGCCTTCGCCGAGCGCCTGCGCAAGGGCATCGAGCGGCTCGCCATCCCGTGGGGCACCGGCGCCTTGAGCATCACGTCGAGCATGGGCGTCGCCGCCCTCGGCGAGCTCTCGGCCGAGCTCGGCGGCCCCAAGTCGATCGACGGCGACCTGCTGGTCGCGCGCGCCGACAAACGTCTCTACGTCGCCAAGAACAGCGGCCGCAACCGGGTGATCGGGCCCACCTGAGGACACGATGGATCTCTCCGCGGACGCGGTGCTCGCCTTCCCTCGCCCCGTCGTGTTCGCCGCCTACCGCGACGAGCTCACGGCCCTGGTCGACTACCTGCCCAACGTGCGGAAGATCGAGGTGCTGTCGCGCGTGGAGCAGGGCGGCGTGATCGAGCTGCACAACGTCTGGCACGGAGGTGGCGACATCCCGGCCGCGGCGCGCGTTCCTCAGCGAGGCGATGCTCTCGTGGGACGACTACGCGCGCTGGGACGAGGCCAGGTGGTCGTGCGGGTGGCGCATCAAGACCCGGTCGTTCACCGAGGCCGTGCGGTGCGAGGGCGAGAACCGCTTCGTCGCGCTCGAGGACGGCGGCACGCGGCTCGAGATCCGCGGCTCGCTCTCGATCGACGGGAGCAAGGTCAGCGGTGTGCCGCGGTTCCTGGCCGGCAAGGTGGCGGCCACGGTCGAGGCGTTCCTCGCCGAGAAGATCCGGCCGAACCTCGTCGAGACCGCGAGCTCGCTGCGCAAGCACCTCGAGTCGAAGAAGCGATAGAAGGGCGTTCCGTGCGGATCTCCCGGCTGCTTCGCGCTACGACCCTGGTGCTGATGACTGCGACCCTCTCCTCCGCCGAAGGCTGCCGACCCAAGGAGGCCGTCGCGGCCGACGCGCTCAACCAGGGGAGGCCCCCGCTCGCCCACGTGGCCTTCGAGGGCGAGGTCGACTTCGGCCCCTCCATGAAGGTGCGCCGCTGGCGCATGGGCAACGGCCTCCGCGTGCTGCTCCTGCCCGAGCACGGCGCGCCGGTGGTCAGCTACCACACGTGGGTCCGCGTCGGCTCGCGCGACGAGAAGCCCGGCAAGACCGGCATCGCGCACCTGTTCGAGCACCTGATGTTCAACGAGACCACGCACCTCGCGGCGGGCGAGTTCGACCGCACGCTCGAGGAGAACGGCGCCGAGTCCAACGCCGCCACCTGGGTCGACTGGACCTACTACCACGAGAGCCTCCCCTGCCTCGAAGCTGTCGCTCGCCGCGAAGCTCGAGTCCGACCGCCTCCACAACCTCGTGCTGCGCGACAAGCAGGTCGGCAGCGAGAAGGAGGTCGTGGCCAACGAGCGCCGCTACCGCGTCGACGACGACGTCGAGGGCGCGGTCAACGAGCTGCTCTACCAGACCGCCTTCGAGTCGCACCCGTACCACTGGCCGACCATCGGCTGGATGGACGACATCCAGGGCTTCACCACCGAGGACTGCGAGAAGTTCTACCGGACCTACTACGCGCCCAACAACGTGACGGTGGTCGCGGTGGGAGACTTCGGCGAGGAGAGCGCCCTGCGCATCCTGCAGGACCACTACGGCGCGCTCCCGGCCGCGCAGATCCCCGAGCGCAAGGTCTCGGTCGAGCCCGCGCAGACCAAGGAGAAGCGGGTCACCGTCAAGAAGCCCACCACCACCGAGAAGGTGATGCTCGGCTACAAGGGGCCGTCGCTGTCGGACCCGGACCACGTCCCGCTCACCATCCTCAACGAGATCCTCTTCGGTGGGCGCGGCGCGCGCGTGCACAAGGCCCTCGTGCAGAAGAAGGAGCTCGCCACCGATCTCCGCGGCTGGGTGAGCACGTTCGCCGACCCGGGGCTCTACGAGATGTACGCCGCCGCGCGCGGCACGCACACCGCGGCGGAGCTCGAGGCCGCGCTGCAGGTCGAGGTCGACGCGGTCACCAAGTCCGGCGTCACCGACGACGAGCTCGAACGGGCCAAGTCGCGCCTCGAGCTCGGCTTCCTGCAGGGCCTCGAGACGGTGAACGGCAAGGCCGAGCAGATCGGTTTCTACGACACGCTGCTCGGCGACGCGGGCGCCGGGTTCTCGCGCCTCGCGGCCTACCGCGCGGTCACCGCGGCCGAGGTGCAGGCCGTCGCGCGCAAGTACCTGGTCGCGATGCACCGCACCGTGGTCGTGGTGCTTCCCGACGGCACCGCCGGCCACGCCGAGGCTGACGAAGAGGACGAGGCGGGCGGGGCGATGGCCAAGGCGCCCAAGAAGCCGGCGAGATTCCCCCGCAAGTCGCGCAAGTGGGGGTTCCGATGACCCGCCGCTTCGCGCTCTCCACGCTGTCCTCCCTGCTCTTGCACCGCCCATCCATGTCCAGCGCCGCGCCGAGCGCCTTCGCGAGCTCGGGCGCGCCCCCGGTCCGCATCGACGCCGGCGGCGGCGCGGTGGCGTTCCTCGGGGAGAACCACGACCTGCCGCTGGTCGACATCGCGCTCGCGTTCCGCAGCGGCGCGGCCCTCGAGGCGAACGATCGGGTCGGCTCGACCCGCCTGATGGGGCGCATGCTCCGGCGCGGGACCAAGTCGATGAGCGCGGAGAAGATCGAGGAGGCCCTCGACCGCCTCGGCGGCGAGGTGTCGGTCGACGTCTCCTCGTCCTCCATCAACGTCCACGCGCAGGTCATCCGGCGCAACCTCGCGCCCTTCGTCAAGCTGCTCACCGACATCCTGCTCCGGCCCACGTTCGACGCCGACGAGCTCGCCCGTCTCAAGCGCGAGGCGGTGGCCGAGCTCGTCGAGGCCCGCGACAACGACAAGGGCCTCGCGTCGCGGTTCTTCCGCCGCGCGGTGTTCGGCGCGCACCCGCTCGGGCGCGGCCTCTCGGGCACCACCAAGACCATCCCCCTGCGCACACGGGCCGAGCTGCTCGACGCGCACGCGCTCCACCTGCGCCGTGGCAACGTGGTGCTCGGCGTGGCCGGTGACATCGACCGCGCTGCGCTCGACGAGCACCTCTTGCCGCTCGTCGCCGCGCTGCCCAATGGCCCTGCGCTCAAAGACCCCTCGACCGAGCCCACCATGGCCAAGGGCCGGCGGCTCGTCTTCGTCGACAAGCCCGCGCGCACCCAGACCCAGATCCTCATCGGTGGTCTCGGCACCCACCCGCTCGACCCCGATCACGTGGCCCTGCACGTGGGCAACACCGCCTTCGGCGGCACCTTCACGGCGCGCCTGATGAAGGAGGTGCGCAGCAAGCGCGGCTGGTCGTACGGCGCGTACGCGCGCCTGCCGATCGATCGGCGCCGCGAGGCGTTCTCGATGTGGACCTTCCCCGCCGCCACCGACGCGGCGGCGTGCGTCGCGCTCGAGCTGGAGCTGCTCGAGGCGTGGCTCGCCGACGGCATCACCAAGGAGGAGCTCACGTTCTCGCGCAGCTACCTCTCGGAGTAGTACGCGTTCGACGTGGACACGCCGTTCAAGCGCGTGCGCCAGGCCGTGGACGAGGAGGTCTACGGGCTGCCCTCGGACTACCACACCGGCTACGTGGGGCGCGTCGGCCAGACGACGCTCGACGCCGCCAACGCCGCCATCAAGAAGCGCATCTCGCGCGACGACCTCGCGGTGGTCGTGGTCGGCACGGCGGGCGAGCTCGCCGGCGCCATCGCCAAGGCGATCCCGAACCTCGCCTCGACCGAGGTGCTCCCTTACGACTTCGAGCCCTGATTTTCCGGCCTGCGGCCGGGTTTCGCGCCCACGAGGGCGCGTCCCGAGCGAAGCTACTTCGCTCGGGTCCCTGCTCGACCCTCGGGGTGGGGTCCCCGCTCGGGGGGCACCGCTATTTCGCGGCTGCGCGGTCGGCGGCGGCGCGCTTCGGGTCGAAGCGCTCGCCGGTCGCGGCCTCGAAGTGGGCGAGCCGCGCGCCGGTCGGCGCCAGATCGATGGTGCCGAACAGGATCGGCAGCTGGAAGCGCCGCGGGCCGATCGACCCGGGATTGAACAGCGTGAGGCCCCGCTGCTGCCCGACGAACGGGATGTGCGAGTGCCCGCACACGACCAGCGACGCCTCCTCGGCGCGCGCCTTGCGGTCCACGTCGGCGCGCAGCCGCGGGCCGTCGAGGCCGATGTGGACCATGAAGATGCGCAGGCTGGGGCCCTGCTCGCAGGTCACGTCGAGGACGAGGTGATCGGGCACCTCTCTCGCGTGGACGTCGATGTTGCCCCGCACCGCGTGGACGGGGGCGATCGTCGCGAGCTCGTCGAGCACCGAGAGGTCGCCGATGTCACCCGCGTGGAGGATCGCGTCCGGTCGCAGCGCGGCCAGGTGCGCCGCGCTGCCGGGGTGGGGTGCAGAGTGCGTGTCGGCGACGACGACGAGGCGGCCGCCCGAGGCCGGCAACGTGATCGCGACGCGCGCCTGCGTCGTCCTCGAGGAGGCCACCCTCAGCGTCGACGGCGTCCGACGCCGACGAGCGCGGCGAGCCCGAGCAGCGCGCCGAAGCCGAGGCCCGTCGAGATCGGCGTGGCGCCGCTCGCCGAGCATCCGCCGCTGCTGCCGGAGGCCGGGGCCGCCGGCGGGGGTGCCGCGGGGGTGGGCACGCAGAGCTTGGTGCCGCCGACGTCGCTGCAGGAGTAGCCCTCGGGGCACGGCTTGTCGTCGGCGCACACCTGCGAGCAGAAGTTCTTGCCACCGGCGCCGAGGCACCAGTTGGACTGGCAGTCCTCGGGCGCCGCGCACGTGAGGCCGAAGCCCGCCTTGCGCGGGTCGGGCTCGCCCTCGAGCCAGACCTTCTCCCCCGCCTCGGCGAAGGCCGCGAGAATCATGTCCTTGAAGCCGTCGGTGCGCGTGTAGAAGTTCGACGTCTTGTACTCGGCGGTGTCGATGCAGCCGTTGATGGCGCTGCTCGTGTCGGGGTTGCCGTTGCCGCCGCGCGAGACGACGCCGATGACGGCACCGGTCTTCTCGTCGAAGGCAGGCCCGCCGCTGTCGCCGGAGCAGATGCCCTCGCCGATGGCGAACTCGGCGGGGCCGACGCCGCCACCCCGCGGGCTGTTGCCAGGCCCCACGACGGTGACGGGGATGCCCGTGCGGTGCCGGCGCGCGATGCCCGGCGAATCGGAGGTGCCCCAGCCCACGGCCGTCAGCAGGTCACCCTTCACCGGCGCCGTGTCGAGGCGGATCGTGGCGATCGGCGTCCCGGTGATCGGCTTGTCGAGGAGGATGATGGCGAAGTCGTGGTTGCAGAGGTTCTTGGCGCCGTCGTGGATGACCTTCTTGCCGCGCGCCGCGAAGCTGAACGAGGCCTTCGGCCCCACGAGGATGGCGAGGTCGTTCGCGACGTGATCCTTGAGCACCCCACCGCCGCCCAGCGACTTGCCGTCCTTGTTGCAGGCGAGTCCGCCCGGTTCGGTCTCGGACACGCAGTGCCGCGCGGTGAGCACGATCGTGGGCGCCACGATGACGCCGGAGCAGCTGCCGGCGAGTCCGCCGCCCGAGGTGAGGACGACGGCGACCGCCGCGTTCTCGGACTCGGGGCTCGGCTCACCCTTGATGATCGGCGCGGCCGTGGAGGAGAGGGACTCGGGACTGCTGCCGCAGCCGGGGACGAGCGCGAGGCACACCGCGGCCATCGCCGAGGTCAGACCGAATCGGACGGGATCCATGGGAAACGCTCCAGTGGCTCAGCGACGACGACGGGTGACGAGGACGGCGAGGCCCGCGACGAGGCCGAAGGCGAGGCTCGGGGCTCCGTTCGAGCCCGGCGCGGTGGTGCAGCCACCCTTGGTGGTGGGCTCGGAGGCCGGCGTCGCGGCCGGCGGATCGGTGCCCGCGTCGTCGACGGGCGGATCGACCGGCGCCGTGGTGCCCGGCACGCAGAAGCCACCCGCGCAGTCCATGCCGGCGGGGCAGGTGCTCTTGTCGGTGCACTTCTGCGAGCAGAGGTTCTTGCCGTCGTAGGAGATGCAGAGCTTCGAGGTGCAGTCGGAAGGCCCAGCGCACGTGGCGCCGACGTCGCCCGGGGTCGGACCGGGTGGCGTGGTCGGCGTGGGCTTCGGGGTGCCCTCTTCCCACGGCACCTCGCCCACCTCGGCCAGCGTCGCCCTGATGAGGTCGGCGTAGCCGTCGACGCGCGTGAAGATGTTGTAGGTCTTGCTGCCGACGCAGCCGGCCCACGGCTGGGAGGCGGACGGCGCGGTGCCGTTGCCCCCGCGCGAGGTGACCGCGAGGAGCGCGCCCGAGTAGCCGTCGTAGACCGGACCGCCCGAGTCACCGGAGCAGATCGACTCCCCGAGCACGAGCTCCTTGGTGCCGACGTAGCCACCCGCCGGGCCGACGGCGGAGATGTTGAGGCCTTCGCGCTTGTAGCGAGGATGAAAGGCGGTCGCGCTGCTGGTCACTCCGTCGTTGCTCAGGCCGTACCCGGCGACCGCGACCGGGGCTCCGGTCTTGGGGGGCTTGGTGAGGCGGATGGGGGCGAAGGTCGGCGTGGCGGGCTTGGTGAGGACGAGGAGGGCGATGTCGACGTTGTCGATGGTGGACGACGGCGGGTAGACGATCTTGATGACCGAGTTGTCGGGCGTGCCGCGCGGCTCGGCGCCGTACCACACGTGCATGTTCGCCTTGTCGTAGTCCGCGCCGAAGTTCCGCGTGCGCTCGTCGTAGTTGCTGACGCAGTGGCGGGCGGTCACGACCACGCGCGTGCCGACCAGCGTGCCCGAACACCCGGCGCCGAGGCCCTTCGCGGGATCGACGAGGGTCTCGATCAGCACCGTGGCGGGGAACTTCTCGGGCTTGTCGATGCTGCCGTTGATGACGGGTGCGCTCGCCTTGCCGAGGCCGGGGTCTTCGACGGGGCCTCCGGAGGAGCAGCCGACCAACAGGGGAGAGGCGACGAGTCCGAGGACGAAGAAAGACGGAGAAAAGCGCATCGGTGGGGCTCCTGCGGGGACGCGGGCGGGGATCGTGGCCTTGCATACGTGACACGTCGTGCAGGTAGGCAACAAGGAGCCCTTCCACCCACTCCGGCCGCACGGAAGGAATCGGCCGTGGCTGTTTGCGGTGCAGGGTCGAAAGTTGGGGAGCGGCTCCACGCCGTGCTAGCCCCTGGGACGATGTCGCAGTGGCGGGCACCACTTTTCGGCCGCATTCCGCGGGCCGTGGGCTGCCTCGGCGTCGCCTCCACCCTGGCGCTGGCGACGCCGCGGACCGAATCTGCCGCATCGCGTAAATCGGTGCAGCACGGCGCGCTCGACCCTGGCTCCTGCGAGAAGGCCCTCAAGAAGCTGAAGGTCCCGCACGTGGCCGCGCCGGGGGCCCCGAAGATCGCGCAGCCCGTGATCCTCACCGGACCGATCGACGACGTGCACTTCGACACCGGTCGCCCCTACGACCAGCGCACCATCGCCGCCGGCGACGCCATCGACTGCCGCCTCGCGGTCTCGCTGGTCGACCTCGCCAAGACGGTGAAGAAGCACGGCGTCACCCACGTGATGGTGAAGTCGTTCCACCGCCCGAACCAGGTGATCGTGGATCCGGGCGCGCCGCTCCGTCACCGCATCGGCTTCGCGATCGACATCAGCGGGTTCAAGCTCAAGGGCGGCAAGCACCTCGTCGTGCAGCACGACTTCCACGGCAAGGTCGGTCAGGCCACCTGCGGCAAGACGGCGGCGAAGCCGGTGCCGGACACCAGCGACGCGCGGGTGCTCTGGCAGACGTTCTGCGACGTCGCGGCCACCGAGGCCTTCGACAGCGGGATCTCACCCAACTACAACGCCTCGCACTTCGACCACGTGCACTTCGACCTCACGGCGGACCACCCGATCCTGTTCTTCCCCTGATCGGGTCACGACGAGGGCCGAAGAGCCGCTGCGCGTTCGCGTCGGTGAGCGCAACGATGGTTGCAGGGTCGACGCCTCGCGCGGCCGCGATCGCGGCGAGGACGAGCGGTAGATCGGCGGGCTCGCCGTGCGCACGGTCGCGCGCGTCTTCGCCGGCGGGCTGGAACGGCGCGTCGGTCTCGGCGAGGAGCAGCTCGTCGGGGACCGCGCGCGCGGCGAGCTGGGGGCGGCGCGCGTTGCTCCGGGTGAGCGCGCCGCCGAACGCGAACGAGAAGCCGAGTCGCGCCCAGTTGCGCACGAGCTCCGCGGAGCCCGAATACGAGTGGACGACGCCTCCCGCGGGCAGGGGGCCGGCCTCGCGCACGACCGCGAGCGCGCGCTCCTGCACCCGGAACACGTGCAGGCAGACCGGCAGCGAGAGCTCGCGCGCGATGCGGAGGTGCGCGCGCAGCACGGCGATCTGGCGGTCGAGATCGCCGCTCGGACCGTCGAGGCCGCACTCGCCGACGGCGATCGCGCGCGCGTCGACGAGGCGCGCCGGCAAGGCCGCGAGCGCGGCATCCAAGGTCGCATCGTCGAGCTCCGGCACGAGCTCCGGGTGGATGCCGAGCGCCACGTCGACCCCGATCACGTCGGCGGCGGCGACGGTCTCGGACCAGGTGGCCGGGCCGACGCCCACGGCGAGGAGGCGATCCACCCCGCGGCGCGTGCGCGCTCCCACGTGAGGCGCGGCGAGCCGAGGGCCGGATGCTCGAGGTGGACGTGGGTGTCGAACGGCACGCCCAGCTCAGCGGGCGCCCGGGTCGACCTCGATGCGCTCGACGCTCTCGAAGTCCGCGCGCTTCGGCGCGCCGACGATGATGTGCGCGTGGTCGGGCGTGCTGCTCGCGAACCCGAGGCCCTTGAGCTCGACCTTCTCGCGCCCGCCATCCTTCCAGACGATCTCGATCGCCATGCCGATCGCGATGCCCACGACGGGGCTCGGGTGGTCGAGCTCGAGGACGATGACCCCCCGGCGAACGAGGGGGGCGGTGTCGAGGACACGGAAGGTGCGCAGAGCCACGGGCCGAGCTTAGCCGCGCGCGCGCGAAAGTCACAGCGCGCCGAATCGCCCACCCTTGAAGGCCGCGTCGAGCAGCACGTCGACCCGCTGCGCGAGCTCCCGGGCCTTGGCCTCGGGCTGGCTCGACAGGGCGGTCTTGAGCTCGCCGAGGAGGCGCAGCTGGGCGAACAGCTGGACGTCGGAGAGGGCGCCCGTGCCCGCGAGCACGACCCGGACCCGCTCGATCTCGGCCTCGATGGCGGGGAGGCCCACGGCCGCGGCCCCGAGGCGTCGGGTCTCGGGGTGTTCGCGGTAGTGCGCCTCGAGCACGGGCTGGACGAGGCCTTGCAGGATGGCCGCCTGGTCCTCGGCGTTCCACACGTGCTGCAGGACGAAGAGGTCGCTCGCGTCGGGGGCGGTGCGGCCGTCGAGGAACGCGCTCGCCGCGCACAGCTTGAGCAGCTTGACCACGCGGCGGTCGGAGAGCCCGATGCCCTCGGCGCGGATCTGGAGCACCAGGCTGCGGTAGGCCGAGAGGAATGTGTCGGTGAACTGGGTGCGCTGGGCGATCGCGCGCTGGGCCGCGCGGAGCTCGTCGGCGCTCAGCAGCGGCGTCGTCTTCTGGGTCGTGAGCTTGGCCTCGAGCTCCCACCCGCGCTGGAGCAGGTCCTGGAAGTGGAAGGCGTCGAGGTAGTCGGTGCGCACCCGCAGGAGGAAGCGGTCGAAGATGGCGGCGAGATCGGCGTCGGCGGGCACCTCGTTGGAGGCGCCGATGGCGGTGAGCAGCGGGCACTCGAGGGTGGCGCCGCCGGACACGTAGCGGCGCTCGTTGAGCAGCGTGAGCAGCGAGTTGAGGATCGCGCTGTTCGACTTGAACACCTCGTCGAGGAACACGATCTCGCCCTCGGGGAGCATGCCCGCGGTGCGACGGCGGTAGGTGCCCTCGCGGAACGCGGCGATGTCGACCGGCCCGAACAGCTCGTTCGGCTCGGTGAACCGCGTGAGCAGGTACTCGAAGTACCGGGCGTCGCAGAGCTTGGAGAAGGTGCGCACGAGCGCGCTCTTGGCCGTCCCCGGCGGACCGATGAGGACGAGGTGCTCGCCCGCGAGGGCCGAGACGAGCATGCACCGGACGACCTCGCTGCGGCCGAGGAACTTGGATTCGAGGTCGCGCGCGACCGCCTGCAGGCGCTCGTTCAGGGCGGGCATGGGTCACGAGGAGTCGAGCTTTCCGTCCCCCGCGTCAAGGGCGGTGGGCGCTCAAGGTGCTGGGCGGTGGTCCGTTCCAGGATCGGCATGGATGCCCAATTCGTGGTGGCGAGCGACCCGCCTTCGCTCGTCCATGACCCCCGGCGGAAGGCCCCTCGCGTCGAAGCGCAGCTCGCCATCGACATGGTGAGCGATCACAACTTCTACCTCGGGCTGACCGAGAACGTCTCGGAGGGCGGCGTGTTCGTCGCCACCTTCCGCCCGTTCGCGGTCGGCGACCGGGTCACCGTCCGGGTCGAGCTACCCGGCACCACGGACCCGATGGAGGTGGTCACCGAGGTCTGCTGGGTGCGCGCCGCCTCGGGCGACGTGCCCCCGGGCGTCGGGCTCGCCTTCGTCGACCTCGACGATCGCGGTCGCCGTCAGGTGGAGTCGTTCGTGCGCTTCCGGGCGCCCCTCTTCTACGAGCCGTGACCCGATGGGCTGGCTGCGCTACCCCAACGGCATGAGCTTCGGCCGGAACCCCCACGTCGCACGCGCAGAGGCCGCCGAGCAGAAGGCGGAGGCCGCCGCGGACGACGCCGCCCGTGTCCTCGCCCACCGCGAGGCCGCCCGCGAGTGGGACCGCGCGAGCGCCCGCGAGGCCCAGGCCAAGAAGAAGCGCGAGTACGAGGAGAACGCGGTGCGACAGCGCGCGCTCGCCGACGGCGATCCGATCGTCGACGGATCGACGGACGCGCCCGTCGATCCGCGCCTCATGAACTGAACGTGCAACCCAGCTCCGACGCGGGCATCGTGGAGGCGCATGATTCCCTTCGCGCGTGGTCGGTTGCCGGTGGTGGGACACTTCGCCGCCTACGCGCGCGACTCGTTCGCCTTCCTCGAGGAGGCCTCCCGGGTCGGACCGATGGCGCGCATCGAGTTCCCCGTGCTGAAGGCGGTGCTGGTCAACGACCCCGACCTGGTCGAGGACATCTTCATCACGCAGCACCGCCACTTCTCCAAGGACATGTTCGCGCGCGACCTGAAGCGCGTGCTCGGCGAGGGGTTGCTCACCAGCGAGGGCGATCTCTGGCGACGCCAGCGGCGGCTCGCCCAGCCCGCGTTCCACCGCGAGCGCATTGCGGGCTACGCCGACGCGATGGTCTCGGCCACCGAGGCCACCGTCGACGCGTTTCGCCATGGCGAGCGGCGCGACCTGCACGCCGACCTGATGAAGCTCACCCTGCAGATCGTGGGTCGGACGCTGTTCGGCGTGGACACCCACGCGCTCGCCGACGAGATCGGCGAGGCGCTCGAGGCGGTGCTCGCGCGGTACGTCGACCCGATCGCGATGGGCGTGCCCCACTGGGACAAGCTACCGACGCCGCTCAACCGCCGCTTCGTCGCCGGCGTCGCGCAGCTCGACCGGATCATGCGCGACCTCGTGCGGTCGCACCGCGCGGGCAAGACCGGCAACGGCCACGATCTCCTCTCGATGCTGATCGCCGCCCGCGACGAGGACGGGACGGGCATGAGCGACGACCAGCTGCGCGACGAGACGCTGACGCTGATCCTCGCCGGCCACGAGACGACCGCCATCGCGCTCACCTTCACGTTCCTCTTGCTCGCGCGGCACCCCGACGTGCGCGCGAAGCTCGAGGCGGAGCTCGCGGAGGTGCTCGGCGGGCGCTCGCCGACCCACGCGGATCTGCCGCGCCTCGCGTACGCCGAGCAGGTGTTCAAGGAGGCGATGCGGCTCTACCCGCCCGCGTGGTCCACCGGGCGCGAGGCGGTGACCGACGTGGTCGTCGGCGGCGAGCCCATCGAGAAGGGCACGCAGCTCTGGGTCGTGCAGTGGAACCTGCACCGCGACCCGCGCTTCCACCGCGACCCGCTGGTGTTCGACCCGAGCCGCTGGGCGGGCGACGCGCACAAGAAGCTGCACCGATTCGCGTACTGGCCCTTCGGTGGCGGGCCGCGCATGTGCATCGGCCACGGGTTCGCGATGATGGAGGGGGTGCTCTTGCTCTCGACGATCGCGCAGCGCGTGCGGCTGTCGATCGATCCGGGCCACCAGGTGGAGCTCGTCCCGAGCGTGACGCTGCGCCCGAAGGGCGGGCTGCCCGTGAAGGCCGAGCGTCGCTAGCTCAGCGGCGCCGGAGCTCGGCTTCGAGCTCGGCCACCCGCGCGAGTGCAGCCTCCTGGGCCGTGGGCCAGAGGTGGGTGCCATCCTGATCGTCCGCGATCCGGAGCAGTCGTCCATCCGGCGATGGGACCAGCCACGCCTTCATCAACGGCGAGAAGGCCGGGGCATCGGCGGCGTGCGTCCGGAAGAACTCGTCGCCCTCGCGCACCCAGGTCTGCAGGCGGTACGGGCCGCCGTGCGCGGAGGGGCCCCGCGAGCAACGGATCGAACCGGCGAGGTCGTGGGGGATGGACTCCGGCATCGTCTCCTCACTCAGGTCCCAGCCCGGCCGCCGACGCGGCACCGAGTAGCTGACCCGCACGTGGTGGTCCGAGAGGACGAGGTGCGACATCGCGACGGGTCATACCCCTCGGTCGAGGGCTCGGCACCTCGGTGAGCCGTTTTCGGGGCGCGCCGCCACCCATGGGCCATGCGGCTCGTCCTCGCCCCGTTCCTCTCCCTCCTCGTCGCTTGCGCGGCACCCGTGGCCGACCCGCCGGCGACCGACCCGGCGACCGATCCGCCGGCGACCGACCCGTCGACCGACCCGCCCGCGACCGATCCCCCGTCCGATCCCCCACCTCCCGCCTACCCGGACGGCGCCGCGGGCACGAAGCAGGGGCTCGTGTTCCCCGACGTCGAGATCGAGGGCTACCGCGAGGGCACCGGCGAGTGGACCAAGCTCGCGATGCGCGACTACTACGACCCCGACGGCAAGAAGGGGATCACGGGCGTGTACGTGATCGTCGCCGCGGAGTGGTGCGGCGTCTGTCAGCAAGAGGCAGCAAGGCTCCCGAAGGAGTACCCGGCGTGGCGCGCGCGCGGCGCTCGCTTCCTCCAGGTGCTGGGCCAGGACTCCGGCGGCAAGCCGGCCTACAAGGCCGTCGTCGACCGCTGGCAGACGCGATTCCACCTGGGGCTCGACGTCGGCGCCGACCCGAAGCTCGACTTCATGCCCAAGGGCGCGACCGGCTTCCCCACCTGCTTCGTGATCGACCCCCGCACCATGAAGATCGTCCGCGTGTTGCCGGGCGTCACCTCCGACGGCTCGATCCCCGGCCTCGAGCAGGTCGTGACCCGCAACGGCGGTTGATCACGCGCCGAGGTCACCGAGGAAGGCGGCGAGCGGGGAGACCTCGTCGCTCTCGACGAGATCGTGCGCGTCGACCCACAAGCCGAGGGGACCCGGGCGCATGGCGCCCACGACGTCGATGGACGCGCGTGCGCCGTTGCGAGCTCGTACGTGCACACGGCTGCTGGCGTCGACGTAGCCGATCGGGGCGCCGCCGACGGCGGAGCCATAGACGGGCGCGCGTCGCGCGACCCGATGGGTCGTCGGGACGAGCCGCGTGGAGTAGTCGCCACAGCCGCAGCTCCAGCCCTTGCTCACGAGCGGCGTGATGGCGCCGGCGGGCAGCCAACCGTGGGCTTCGGCGCCGTCCTCGAGCGAGATCTGGCTCCAGCCGGCGTACGTGGCGTGCAGTCTCGCCTCGAGGACCGGACCCGCCTCGACGACGAGGAGCACAGGTCCCCCCGGCGAGGCGTGCAGCGTCACGGGCGGGCCCGCGAGGGCGACGTGTGCTGCCGCGGGGCGCGGCTGGATCTCGGTGGCCGGAGAGGAGCGGTCGGTGGGTCGAGGTCCAGGCACCGCGCGGCGCCCACGGCCCGGGCCAACCGACCGCTCGAAGGTCGGACCTCGTACGCGCCGTTGCCGACGGCGCGGACCCCCACCCACGTGCCTGCGGGGAGGTTGACCTCGTGGTCGACGACCGACAGGTCACGCGCGAGCCGCGTCGTCAGGGCCTCCGCCTCGATCCAGCCGAGCAGGTGCAACCCCCCGCTCGAGGCCTCGACCTGGGTGCGAGCGGCAGCGGTCTCGAAGTGGGCCAGGATCGTGACGCGCTGCTCGAGGATCGCTCGCACGCCGACTCCGTCGACCCCGAACAACGTGACGTGATCCTTCCCGACCCGCGCCGCGAGGTGGCAGATCCGCTCGGCTCCGGCGGGCTCACGGCGCACCACCGTCTCTTCGCGGCCGAGCGGGGCCACGCAGCCGAGCGTCGAGACCGCGAGTAGCGTCGCCTGGAACCCGCGCATGGGAGAGCGACACCGACCGACCCGCGCGGTTCCCTCACGTCATCAGGAACGGCAGGCCCTCGCCCATGCGGTCGAACACCGTCTTCGGGTAGATCTCGCCGTCCTTGAACGGCATCCACTGCGTGGTGGCGAAGGTGACGCCCTTGTTGCCGTAGCCGGCCGCCTCGGTCTCGGCCGTGGTCGCGCCCATCGAGGAGAGCACCGTGGTGAGCCACTGCTCGTAGGTGAGGCCGATCCACTTCTTCTCGGTGGGGTTGTCTCCCGGGGTGACCACCTTGGCGAGGTTGCGGTAGTCGCAGTAGCTGCCCGTCTTCACCGCGCCGCCGGCGCCGCCCGCGGTCACGATCGGCACCGACTGCGCGTCGTGGGTGTAGTTGCCCGACTCCTGGGTCCACGAGCACAGCGTCGAGTCGAGCAGCTTGGTGCCGTCGCCCAGGTCGACCGCGTCGAGCTTGTTCACGAGGTCGAGCCACACCTTCTCGAAGAACCACTGGTGGGCGCGCGCGAGGGTGGGCTGCTGGGCCGCGGTCGCGCACTTGTGGGCCACGTCCTGGTGCCAGTCGCCCTTGAACGTGGAGAACGTCTCGCCCGCGTTGATGGCCGCGATGCGGCTCGTGCCGCAGATGAAGGCGGCCACGATCACGTCGTTCATGAGGCCGTAGAACTCGGCCTGCCGGGCGGGATCGAGGTCGTAGCCGCTCGCCGCGGTCACCGCCGAGGAGCCCTTGCCGGGGCGCGAGACGCCGCCGCAGCTCGCCGTGACGGTGAGCCGCCGCTGCAGCTCCGAGAGGCGCTGCATGTGCTCGTCGAGGCGCTTCTTGTCGTCGGTGGAGAGGCGCCGGTCGCCTTCGCGCATTCGCTTGTAGTCGGCGAGCACGCGGTCGACGATCGGCGCGCGCTTCGGGCCGCCCGCGTCCGGCGGGACGAAGATCTCGTCGAACAGGGTGAGCGAGTTGCGCGTGCCCGTGACCTCCTCGATCGCGCCGGTGCGGGCCGCCGGGTCGGCGAAGTTGTAGCTGATGCGGTTGCCGACCAGCATCACCCGCTTCTTGATCGAGGTGAGGTCGTCGTAGAACGACTTGGACCACGCGAGCACCTGGTCGATCGTCTGACGCGGCTGCGACTGCATCTTCTTGCCGTCGTCGCCGTTGCCGTCGTTGCGGGCGTAGTTGCCGAGGTGACCGCCGGTGTGGTGGCCGATGTAGAACGTGATGTCGAGCCCGCGGAGCACGTTCATCTTCTTGACGATGGCGGCGGTGAGCGCCTCGGGCGAGGCGGAGAGCACCGCGGTGTCGACCGCGCCGCCCGCGCCGTCGACCAGGAGCGCCTTGCCCGACTTCAGCGTGCGCACGAGGTCGCCGCGGCGGATCTCGTGGCCCGCGTACGCGCGCTTCTCGGTCAGCACCGCGTCGCCCGGGAACATGTTCGCGCCCCACACCCCGCCGTGCTGCGTGCAGAACTGCACGAACCGCTTGGGCTTGGTCGGCGGCGCGGCCGAGGCCCTCGGCAGGAGCGAGGGCAGGAACGGCAGCGCGAGGGTGAACCCCGCGGCGCCGCGGAGGAACATGCGTCGATCCATGCTGCGCTTCTCCGTCATCGGAACGTCCGCCGGCGGAACGCCGGAGCCAGGGCCATCTGTCGCAACACCTCGGCGACGCTCTTGCCGCCCTTGGTGGCCTCGGCCGCGGCCTTGAGCGCGCAGCCGTCCTTCTTGTCGTCCTCGAGCCGCCCGAAGGTGAAGCGGAAGTACTGGCGGGCGAAGCACGCCTGCACGCGACCGCTCTCGAGCAGGTAGCGGGTGACGTCGGCCGCGCCGCTCGAGGGGCGCTGGTCGTCGGCGGTGACCTGCGGGATCGAGGTCGTGAGCACGGGCTTGTCGGCGACCAGCTTGCCGGTCGCGTCGAACAGCCGCTGGGTCGCGCGCGGGCGGCCGAGCGCGTCGAAGTTCTCGGTCGAGAAGCCGAGCGGGTTGATGAGCGTCGAGTGGCAGCCGTTGCACGCGGTGCCCTTCTGCTGGGTCAGCGCCTCGACCACCTCGCGCGTCGTCTGGTGATCGGAGAGCTCGGGCTTCACCTTGGCGGCCTCCGCGGGCGGCGGCGGGATCTCGTCGCAGAGGAGCGCCTTGCGGATGAAGACGCCCTTCATGATCGGGCGGGTGTTCGCGGAGCCGGTGGCGAGGAGCGCCGGTCGCGTGAGGAGGCCCACGCGCGCGGGGTCGACCTTCAGGGGGTCGGTGGTCATGGGGGCGACGCCGTAGATCTTGGCGACGTCGGCGTCCTTGGCGAAGCTGCGGCTCTCGAGGAAGAAGTCGGCGAAGCCGCCGCCGCTGCGCACGACGTGGCGGAACGCGGCCAGCGTGTCGGCGACGAGCGCGTCACGGAGCGCAGGGGTCGGGGTGAAGCCGGCGGCGAAGGCGTCGAAGACCGGGTCGCCCACGCGCCCGTCCATCGCGGGGAGGTCGTCGAGCCAGAGCCACTCGAGCGCGAACACGTCGAGCGCGGCGTCGGTCTTCGGGTCCGCGAACAGGCGCGCCACCTGCTCGGCGTACCCGGCCTCGGTGTCGAGCTTGCCGCTCGTGGCCGCGGCGAGCAGCTCGGCGTCGGGCATGCTCTGCCAGAAGTGATACGCGAGGCGGCTCGCGAGCTCGTGGCCCGAGAGCGGCGCGGTCGTCGCGGTGCCGACGCCGTGCTCCACGTGATAGACGAAGCGTGGGCTCGCGAGCAGGGTGGCGATCACGTCGGCCAGCGCCGCGGGCTGCACCGGCGTGGTGCCGGCGATGTCGCGGTAGAACTTCACGTCGTCGTCGGCGAGGGGGCGTCGCTGCACGACGAGGCCGAAGCGACGGATGAACTCGTCGAGGCACGCGGCGTCGTTGCCGGTGTCCGCGTCGGTCGCGCACGCGCCGACCGCGGCGCCCAGGGTCTTGGCGTCGCCGGTGAGCGCCTTGCCGAGCGCGACCGCGACGTCGTACTGCACGTCGGCGTGGCCCTGCTGCACGACCTGGTCGAGGCGCCGGAAGCCGCCGCGCTTGTCGTCGTCCTTGGCCACGCGGCGGTCCTCGGGGAGCCGCGCGAACAGCGGCTCGAGGCCCGCGAGGACGGTGGTGGCCTGCGCTGGCACCGTGCGGCGCACGACCTCGGCGACGCTGTTCACGTACTGGACGCGCGAGAGCCTGCGCAGCGGTAGCTCCGTCGGCTCGGCGCTCGCGTCGCACTCGAAGGTGGCGGGGGTCACGCCAGGAGTCCCCGTCGCTTCTCCATCGTCCTTGCCGCCGATCTTGCCGGAGCAACCGACGGCCAGGCAGAGGCCGAGGACGCTCACCAAGCTCTGCCGCTGCCCCGCGGTCCAGCGTCGCTTCTTGTCCATCGGGGGGGAGAGGCCCGGGAAACGACGGATCGGCTCACGAATTTGCTTTGTCGCTCCCGGACCGTCCCAGTCCGGTCCTCCGCGACGAATTTCGGTGAGCCGATCGCCGGGGGTCGTAGCCTCTCCTCCACGATGGCCCTCGCACGTCCCAGCCCCGTCGCCGTCCCGGTGGACGACGCGCGCCTGGTCGAGCTCGTGCGGGGCGGGGATTCACGGGCGTTCGCCACCCTCTACCACCGCCACGCGCGCTACCTCGCCGGGGTGGTGTTCCGGCTGACCGGTCGCGAGCCCGACGTCGACGACGTGCTGCAGGAGACCTTCCTCGACGCGCTCAGCGCGATCCACCAGCTCCGCGATCCCGCCGGCCTGCGCAGCTGGCTCGCGGCCATCGCGGTGCGCCGCGTGCACAAGCGGCTCGCGCGTCGGCGCCGGCTCCGCTTCCTCGAGCGCGCGGTCGAGCTCGTGAGCCCCAAGGCCTCGGACCCCCACGACCAGCGCCGGGTCGACGAGCTCTACGAGGTGCTCGAGACCCTCTCCCCCGACACGCGACTGCCGTGGGTCCTGCACCACGTGGAGGGCGAGACGTTGCCCGCCGTCGCCGAGCTCTGCAACGTCTCGTTGGCCACGGTGAAGCGACGCATCGCCGAGGCCGAGGAGAAGATCGACCGGAGGCTCCATGGAGCACGATGAACACGTGCGCGCCGCGCGGCGCCTCGCGCCCGCGTGGAACGAGCTGCGCGAGCAGCGGGTGCTGCAGCGCATCCAGGCCGAGCCGCGGATCGGCGCGCACGAGCGGCCGCGGGGGGCTCTGTTCGCCATCGCCGCAGCGGCCGTACTACTGGTCGCGTTCGGGTGGTTCGCGGTGCGCGGCCGTCGCGTCGAGGTGGCGGCGAACGCGCCGACGCCGACGGTTGCGCCCGTGAGCGAGGCGCAGGTCATGCTGCACGACGGCTCGCTCGTGCGCCTCGTGGGCGACGCGCGCGTGGCGGTGCAGGAGCAGTCGTCGACGAGCGTACGGCTGACCCAGACCAAGGGCCTCGCGCGCTACGAGGTGACGCACGCGCCGGCGCGCGCGTTCGTGGTCGCGGTGGCCGACGCCGAGGTCGAGGTGCACGGCACGACGTTCACCGTGGAGCTCACCGAGAAGACCGTGAAGGTGAAGGTGGTCGAGGGCAACGTGCTGGTCCGCGGCGACGGCCGCGCGGTGAAGCTCACGACCGGGGAGGCGCTCGAGGTCGCCGCGTGGCGTTCGCCCGTGCAGGTGGCGCCGAGCGTCACGGCCACGACCACGGCCACGATTTCCGTCGCGCCGTCGGTCAAGCCGAAGCCGACGGTGGAGGCGCTCCTCGCCGGCGCGGATCAGGCCCGCGCCGAGGGTCGCCTCGACGACGCGGCCGAGCAGCTGCGCACGCTCGTGACCACGTATCCGGGCGATCCCCGCGCCGCGAGCGCGTGGTTCACCCTCGGCAAGGTCGAGCGTGGACGCGGGCGCCACGCGGCGGCCGCCGCGGCCTTCGCCAAGGTCAGCGGGGCGCTCGCCGAGGACGCCCTGGCCGAAGAGGCCACCTCGTGGAAATCCGCCGGCGACGCCGCGCGGGCCCGCACGACCGCCAAGCGCTACCTCGAACTGCACCCGAAGGGCCTGCACGCGCAGCGTATGCTCCTCCTCGCGGAATGAAGCGAAGCCTGTCCCTGCTGCTCGTGGTGCTCGCGCCCTCGCTCGCGCGGGCGGCCGTGGTCGTGCCCGTCGGCGCCGAGGGGTGCGGCGCGCTCGACCTCGCCGAGGTGGAGCGGGTGCTCGCGCTCGAGCTCGCTCACCTGCTCTCGGACAAGACCGCGGTCACGCTGCCCAAGGTGAAGATCACCTGCGCCAGCGCCGAGATGCGCATCCGCGTCGACGACCCGGTGACCGGCAAGACGCTGGAGCGCACGCTCCCGATGCCCACCGAGTCCAAGGGCCGCGAGCGCACGATGGCCCTCGCCATCTCGCAGCTGTTCCTCACCTCGTGGCTCGAGCTGCTCTCGCCGGCGCCGAAGGAGGTGCCGGTGCCCGTGACCCAGGCGCCGCCGGAGCTCACGAGCGCGGCCCACGACGCGGCGCGGACGGTGGTGACCCCGCGGCGCACCGAGGTCGACCTCGGCGCGGCGATCGGCCTGCGTCGCCGGGATTTCGGGGCCGCGTTCAGCACGTTCGCGCCCTCGGTGCGGGCCACGTTCGCGCTGCCTTCGGCGCTGCGGTTCGTCTTCGACGCGGGGCTCGAGTCGGGCACGGCGGTGCGCAGCACCGGCTCCGTCGCCGCGGTGTCGACCGCGCTCCTCTTGGAGTCGGTGTGCGCCACGTGGTCGGCGTGCTCGCGCTCGACGCCACGCTGTTCGTCGGTGGTCGCTGGACCCGCCTCGACGGCCGCATCGACGACCCCGCGTTCGAGGCGCGCGGCGCGTCGGGCGGGAGCCTCGAGGCGTTGATCGCGGTCGGACCCACGCTACGGCTCGGCCCGGTGCGGCTCGGCGCGGAGGTGCTCGCGGGCCGCACGTTCTCGACGCTGCGGGCCAACGTCGTCGGCGAGCGTGAGGTGTCGTTCGGCGGCTTCTTCGCGGGCGCGGGGCTGTTCCTCGGCGCGGGGATCGGGGGTGGCCCGTGAGGCGCGCGCTGCTCGCGATCTGCCTCGTCGGCTGCGGCATCGACGTCGACGCGATCGTCGCGCGCCCCGTCGGCGACGCCACGGCCGACGCTGCGAGCGACGCCGCGACCGACACCGCCTTCGCCGACGCCCCCCTCGATGGCGCCGTGATCGAGGCCAGCACCGTGGTCGCCGGCCAGTACCACACGTGCGCGCTCCGCGGCGGCACGCTCGCCTGCTGGGGCCGCAACGTGCGCGGCGCGCTCGGCACCGGCGACACCACGAGCCGCCTCGTCCCCACGATCGTCCCGGGCGACTGGTCGGCGATCGCGCTGCACGAGGACGCGACCTGCGCCGTCGACGGCGGCGGCGATCTCCATTGCTTCGGCGCGAACGAGCGCGGCCAGCTCGGCCTCGGCGACACCAAGGACCGCGCGACGCCGACCCGCGTGACGTTGCCCTCGAAGGTGGTCGCGCTCGGCGCCGGCTACGAGACGACCTACGTGGTGCTCGCCGACGGCTCGCTGTGGGGCTTCGGCGCCAACGTCGAGGGCCAGCTCGGGCTCGGCGACGGCTACCCCGGCGCGCCCTCGCTCGTGCCGGTGCGCATCGGCGACGGCTACCAGCGCGTGCAGGGCGGGCAGGGGCACGCCTGCGCGGTGAAGGCCTCGGGCGAGCTCCTCTGCTGGGGCCGCAACACCGAGGGCGAGCTCGGGCAGCCCTCGACCGCGGGGATCCAGCTCCGTACGCCCACGCGCGTGGGCACGGACACCGACTGGCTCGACCTCGATCTCGGCCAGGACGCGAGCTGCGCGCGCAAGCGCGACCGCACGCTGCACTGCTTCGGCGACAACACGTTCGGCCAGCTCGGGCTCGCCACGCCCACCACGCAATACGGGCCGCGGCAGCTGGATCCGGCGCCCGTGCGCAGCTTCTCGATCGACACGTTCCACGCCTGCCTGGTGCACGAGGACGGCGCGCTGCTCTGCACCGGCCGCAACGAGGAGGGGCAGCTCGGCCTCGGCGACACGGTGGGCCGCAAGGCGTTCACGGCGGTGGCGCTGCCGAACGTCCGCGTGGCGACGGCGGGCCGCATGTTCACGTGCGCGCTCGACACGAACGGCGCCGTGCACTGCACGGGCGAGAACGCCGACGGCCAGCTCGGGACGGGGGACCGGGACCGCAGGCGCACGTTCGTGCGGGTGTGGTGACGCGGGTCAGCCGCCCACGAACGCGAGCCCTTCGCGAAGGAGGTCGCTCCAGCGCTGCCGATCCGGCGTCGGGATCGAGACCCACTCCCCGAACACTCTTCCTGCCGGCGCGAAGGGCTTCCCGACACCCTCCGCCATGAGTTCGTCGACCCGCCGCTTCGGGAGCTTCACCACCAGGCCCGAGCCCTTGTAGTCGACGAGGGCGAGGAACTCCTGCCGACCCGCAGACATCGCCCGTTCATGATCGTGCCCTCGCTCACACGCGGGTCCTCGTCCTGGAGCGCGGCGGCCAGTTGCCAGAAGAGTCTCTCCGACGTCGTCATGTTCGGGCCTCCAGACGTGCGATCCGCTCCTCGATTTGCCTGCGTTCGTGGGCATTCCGCGCGCAGGCCACCGCCTTCTCGAGGGACCAGACAGCGTCGCGTACCTCGCCCGCTTCTTGAAGGAGGGCGCCACGCACGAGGTGGACGTAGGGGTAGCTCGTCACGTCGACGTCGGCCTGCTCGAGCAGGGCGAGCCCCGCTGCAGCGCCTCGAGCCTTGCCGACAGCGAATGCCCGATGGACCCGGACCGCAGGCGTGGGCCGGAAACGTTCGAGCAGCGCGTAGAGCGCGGAGATCTCCGACCAGTCGGTCTCGTCGGCCGAGCGTGCCATGCAGTGCGTGGCGGCGATCGCGGCCTCTGTCTGCAGCGGGCCGGGGAGACCCGCGTGGAGCGCCTGCTCCAGGATCGTGGATGCCTGGCGGATCGCCCCCCGATCCCACTGCGTTCGATCCTGGTCTGGGAGAGGCACGGGGTTGCCACTTTCGTCGAGCCTCGAGGGCCGGCGGGCCTCGTGCAGCAGCAACAACGCGAGCAGGCCGGCCGCCTCGGGTTCGCGAGGGTAGATCTCGACGAGAGATCGCGAGAGCCCGAGCGCGAGTCGGCAGAGGTCACCACGAATCGGCGTCTCGTCGTCGCCCGACCAGTAGCCTTCGTTGAAGAGGAGGTGGACGGTCCGGAGCACGGCCGGCAGGCGGCCCGAACTGCGCTCGGATGTGGTGCCTTCGACGTCGCCCTTCTCCCGGAGCCGCTTGCGCGCGCGGGTGAGGCGCTGCTCCATGCTGCGTGGCGCCACGACGAACGCGCGGGCGACCTCGTCGTTCGACAGCCCGACGACCGTGGCCAGCGCGAGGGCAGCGCTCTCGCCGTCCTCGAGGGCAGGGTGACAGCAGGCGAAGAGGAGTCGCAGGAACTCGTCGCCGAAGCCTCCGCCGATCTCCGGCCTGGCCGCGACGAGCTGCGCACACGGGCTCAGGCGCGCGAGCACCTCTACGGCGTCGGCGTGGCTGTCGGTCCGCCGCGCCCGCCGCCTCCGATCGCGGTGAGAGTTCCGAGCGACCGTCAAGAGCCACGCCTCAGGAGCCTCTGGCAACGTCGAGACCGTCCAAGACGACAAGGCGCGTTCGACCGCGTCGTGAACCGCGTCCTCCGCATCGGGCAAAGAGCCCGTGAAGCGCAAGACCTTGGCGAGGAGGCTCGGGTAGACCCTGCGCAGCGCGTCGGCCTGGGCAGGGGTCAGGGTCGCCATCGCCAGTTCACGGGCCGCACTTCGATGACGTGGTGGGGGTCGACGCAGATGCCCTCCGCGCGCGCGACCGCTTGCTCCTCGTCGGCGCAGTCCACGAGGTAGAAACCGACGAGCCACTCCTTTGCTTCGATGAACGGTCCATCGCTGATCTCGTGCCCGTTCGCGCGCGCGCGGACGTTGCGGGCCGAATGTGGCGCGTCGAGCTGGGCGACGGCGTGGAGGTCACCGCTTTCGTGAGCGTCCCTCTGGAGCGCCCGATGACGAGCCAACGCCTCACGCTCGTCGAGCTCCGGCAGGGCCTCGGCCGCGGGCGCCGTCCGGTAGATGAGCAGGGCGTAGGTGGTCATCGTCGGCTCCAGCAAGGTAGCAGCGTCGTCTCTCGCGCCTCCACGTGCTGCTTCAGGCCTTCTTCCACAGGGCGAGCGCGGCCCCGCCCGGGTCTCTCACCACGCTGAATTCTCCCGCGGGTCCAGGCCTCTTGTCGCTGACCAGCGACGCTCCGAGGGCCAAGGCGCGCTTCGTCGCCGCGTCGACGTCGTCCACGGTGACGAAGGGGATCCACTCGTCGCGGTCACCGTGGGCCGCGCCGCCGATCGCCGCGAACGGGCCGTCGCCCCTGGTCAGGAGCGTCATGCCCCCTGGACCGTCGGAGGTGTCGCAGCCGAGCAACGACCGGAGAAAGCTCTTGGTTTCGTTCGGCTTCTTGCCGTTGTGGTGGAACCAGACAAACGGTGACGACATGATGGCGCACTCCTTGGTGTCGGGCCGCGATACGCGGTCTCCCTCCGAAGACGCACCAAGCCACCCCTCCACGACAGCCCCGCAAAAAAATGTGAGAGCCCTGTCCAAAGTGCCGTCGCTCCCGCGACATGGGACAACCGGTCACGCCGACCGGCGCCAGGACCTCCCAGGAGAACGACATGCCGAAGTACCTCTGCTTGCAGCGCAACGTCCCCACCGACCCCGCCAGCGCCGACAAGCCCTCCCCCGCCCAGATGCAGGCCATGTACGCCAAGTTCAACGCGTGGCGCGAGCAGTTCGCGAAGAACCTGGTGGACCTCGGTGGCCGTCTCGGCCAGGGGCGCGTCGCCACGGCGGATCCGGCGCCGGACGGACCGTTCGTGGAGGTGAAAGAACTGGTCGGCGGCTACATGATCGTGTCCGCTGCGAGCCTCGACGAAGCCGTCCAGATCGCACGGGCGTGTCCCGGGCTCGTCCGCCCTGGGTCGGGCGTGGAGGTCATCGAGATTCACGCGCCAGGATGAACCCGTCGCTCGACGATCACTTCTTCCGACACGAGTACGGCCGCCTCGTGGCCATCCTCGTGCGACGAGCGGGCTCTCGGCACCTCGAGGCGATCGAAGACGCCGTCCAATCGGCGTTGCTCGCGGCCGTCGAGTCGTGGCCTCGAGGTGTCGTGCCCGACAACCCCGCAGCCTGGCTGGTTCGCGTCGCGTACAACCAGCTCGCGGGAGAGTTGCGCGCGCGGATCCGTCGGAGCGAGCTCGCCGCCGAGCACCTGCGGACCGAGCTCGCGCCGCCGAGCGAGGTTTCCATCGCGGTGCTGTCCGGAGAGGTCAGCGACGATCTGTTGCGGATGCTCTTCGTCTGCTGCGACGACGGACTCTCCGTGGAATCCCAGCTCGTTCTCGCCCTCAAGACCCTGTGCGGCTTCGACGTCCGCGAGATCGCCGAGCGACTCTTCATCACCGAAGCCAGCGTCTACAAGCGGCTCGGACGGGCGCGAGAGCGCCTCCGGGAGTCGCCCCTGCTCGCCGCCGATCTCACGAACGAGCAACTCGCCTCGCGGCTCCCTGCCGTGCAGACGGTCCTCTACACGCTCTTCACGGAAGGCTACCTCTCCTCTCACGCCGACGACGCGATCCGGCGTGATCTCTGCCAAGAAGCCCGGAGGCTCACGACGATCCTGGCGGCCCATCCGCTCGGCGCCACCCCACAGACGTTCGCGTTGTTGGCCCTCATGCACCTGCACGAGGCGCGCATGCCCGCCCGACAGGACGGGAGCGGTGGCCTCCTGCTCCTCGAGGAGCAAGACCGCTCCCTCTGGGACCAAGGGGGCATTGCGGTGGGGCTCTCCTGGCTGGCTCGCGCGGCCGAGGGGCCCGTCTTCTCCAGGTACCACGCCGAGGCCGGAATCGCTGCCGAGCACTGTCTCGCGCCCTCCTCTCGGGAGACACGGTGGGACCGCATCGTCGAGTGCTACGAGTTGCTGGATCGCGTGGCGCCGTCGGCGCTGCACACGCTGAACCGCGCCGTCGCTGTCGGCGAATGGCGGGGGGCAGCGGCCGGCCTCGCTGTGATCGACGGCCTTTCGCCCCCTTCCTGGCTGCTCGGTTCCTACCCGTGGGCTGCGGTGCTCTCCGACCTCCATCGGCGCGCGGGTCACGCCGACCTCGCGGCGCAACATCGAGCGACCGCCCTCGACGCCGCGCCCTCCGAAGCGATCCGAGCGAGCCTCGCGCGCCGGCTGGGTTGAGGGGCCAGACTGTTGTTCGCGTGGTGGCTGCGGGCCGCATCACGGCACGGGGGAGAACGCCGACGGCCAGCTCGGGACGGGGGACCGGGACCGCCGGCGCACGTTCGTGCGGGTGTGGTGAGGCACTCCGATTCCTGAGCCGATCGGCCCCCGTGCCGGCCTCTCCTCCTCGATGACCGGCCTTCGCACCTGCCTCCTCGCGCTCCTCGTCACCGGCTGCAGCAGCGCCTCCGAGGCCCCCACCGAGGAGGACTCCGGCGCCGACGTCGCCCTCGAAGAAGGCGTCGACACCGCGACCGACGCCAGCCCCGTCGACACCGGCAGCGCCACCGACACGACCGTCCCCGAGGCGCCCCCTGGCACCACCGCCGCGTTCGTCGCGCAGGGCCACGCGGGCCGCACCACCGTCTCCTGCGACGACGGCCGCACGTGGGTCGCCGATCGCTCCGACGCGCCGACGATCCGCTGCTTCGAGGGCGGCAACGACTGCGACCACGACCCCGGCGCCGGCCGCGGTCTCACCTCCGGCGGCGGCTATTTCCTGGCCACCTTCGGGTGGGGCAAGCCGGGCTCGATCCGGCGCAGCGACGACGGCGTCACGTGGACCAAGGTGCTCGAGGGCACCACCTTCGGCGGCATGGTCTGGAACGACGGCTTCCTCGCCGCCTCGCGCACCGGCCGCGTCTCCAAGGATCTCGGGCTCTCGTGGACCAACGTGACCGAGGCCCCGACCGACCAGTGGAACGTGCGCAGCGCGGCCTTCGTCGAGGGCATCGGTGCGGTGATGCTGCTCTCCGACGCCAAGCCCGACCTCGTGATCAGCGCCGACCTCGGCAAGACGTGGCGCAAGCCCACCACGTTCCCCGCGACCTGCGGCAACAACGTGCAGGGCATTGCCGGCGCCGCGAGCGCGTTCGCGGTGTTCGGCGCGGACGGCGTGGTGTGCGTCTCGAGCGACGGCGGCAAGACCTTCACGGCGAGCAACGTGGGCGGCACGATCGACGCGGCGCCCGTGTTCACCGGCAAGACGTTCTACGCGTGGGGCGCGGTCGGCGGCGCCCGCCAGCGCTTCGAGAGCGCGGACGGCAAGGTCTGGACGAAGTCCAAGACCAGCGTGCGCAGCGTCGCGGGCAACGGCCCCGACCTCGGCCCCGTCGCGTGGAGCGCCTCCACCGGCACCTTCGTGGGCGTGAAGGGCGGCTGGATGCAGTGGTACGAGAAGCAGGCCTTCTACCGCAGCGAGGACGGCCTCGTATGGGACGCCTTGCCCGCCGGCGCCTTCACCCCGAGCCACCCGATCCGCACCATCGCGTACGGCTCGGTGAAGAAGAGCGCGGTCTGCAAGTAGTCAGTGATCGAGCTCCTCGCCCTCGGGGGAGGCAGAGGCCGAAGGGCTCGGGGCCGGCGCGGCGCTCGCGTCGATCTTCGGCCACCCGATCGCATCCAGCGCGAAATCGGCCTCCGCCTTGCGCTTGGCGAAGGCGTCGCGCTCGGCGGGCGGCACCACGCGCGTCGCGTCCATCTTCAGCACCAGCGGGTCGACGAACATGCCGTTCTTCTTCACCGAGAGGTGCAGATGGGCGCCGGTGGAGCGGCCCGTGGAGCCGACGTACCCGATGAGCGTGCGGGCCTCGACGTGGGTGCCCGGCACGATCCCGGGGGCGAACCGCGACAGGTGCGCGTAGCCCGACTCGTAGCCGCCCTCGTGCAGGATGGTCACGAGGTTGCCGCTCGGCCCTGCGTCGCCGCGGGTGATCACCATGCCCGGGCCGATGCTGTAGACCGGCGTGCCCGCAGGGGCGCCGAAGTCGCACCCGTTGTGCGGCGTGACGACCTTGAGGATCGGGTGCATGCGCTTCGGGTTGAAGCGCGAGGTGACGCGCGGGAAGGCGAGCGGCATGCGCCACTTGCCGCGCACCGGCTGGTGCCCCTTACCGTCGAACCACCCGTGCGACTTGCCCGCGAGCTTCGGGTCGCGCGTGTGGTAGAGGCGCACCGAGGGCAGGCCGGGGCGGGGGCCGTAGTCGAACGCGACGAGCTCGTCGTAGCGGTCGAAGCGGCCGGCGACGTAGGTGGCGTCGGCCACCACCCGCAGGATGGAGCCCTTGGCGGGCGGGAGCAGGTCGCCGCGCGAGGCGAAGGCGTCGTCGAGCTCCTCGACGAGCGAGGCGTCGAGCCCCGCCTCCTTGATCGAAGCCGTGAGATCGGCGCCGACCACCAGCGCCACCGCGTGCCGACGGTGGCTCACGGGGAGCAGCACGTGCTCGACCTTGAGCGATCCTGGCAGGGCGACGCTGCCTCCGTCGACGCCCGCATCCCCCGCGCTCGGCGCGCTCGGCACGGGCAAGCTCGGGTCGTACGCCCGCACGATGTCACCCGGGGTCCACTCGAGCTCGAACCCGCGCAGCACGTGGTCGGTCTTGTTCCACAGCACCACCAGGCGATCCTGCGGGTGGCAGACGTCGAGCTTGCGCACCTTGGCGATGGCCGCGGCGAGGCGCGCGACGTCGGGCTTGGAGACGCCGATGGCCTCCAGCGCCTGGCCGCAGGTGCGCTTGCCGACCTTGGCGGTGATGGCCTCGAGGGTGGGATCGCCGTCGAGCGACGAGAGCCGGAACGGAGGCGGCCCGGCGTCGGGATCGACGAGCGCGATCGACGCCATCACGCTGGGGCTCGCCGCCACCGACGCCGACGCGGAGACCGACGGCACCGGCGCGACGATGCGCGGTGCAGACCCCGGAGCGCTCGCCGCCGCACGCGCGGACGGCACCCGCCGCCCGGTGAGCGCGAGCGGGATCTGCAGCAGGCCGAGGGCGACGGCGCCGATCAGGAACCACCGCGTGGCGCGCGCGCGTGGAGTGGGGGGCGCGAGGCCGAGGAGCTCCTCGGGGGCCTCTGGGTCGACCGGTTCCTCGCGGAGAGACTCCGCGACCACGGGCGGCGCTCCAGGCTCGGGGGCCTGGTCGTCCGGGTCGGGGCCTTCGGTCATCCCCGGCGTCATAGCCGGGCTCGGGCCATTCTTGAACCCTCAGGGTTCGCGGAGCGCTCGGCGGATGTCGTCGATGCGGTGCTCGACCCGCGCCCGCAGCGCAGGGAACTCGGGCCTCTCCCGCGCGCCCGCGAGCAGCGGACACCCGTCGAGCCACGCGCCGTCGACGAGCCCGTGCTGCACCGCGCGCGCGATCGCCGCGACCACCGCCTCGTCGTGCCCGTCGAGCGCGGCGAGCTCGGCGTCGAGCTGGGCGTCGAACGCCTGGCGCCGCCGGCTCGCCGTGGAGGCCTCGTTGCGGAAGTGCTGATCGCGCACCGGCGCGCCGCCGACGAACGCCGCGAGCACGCCGCGCGCGCGCTCGAACACGACGCCTTGCGCGGGCATCTCCGCGAGCAGCCGGCTCGCCGCCTCGCGGTCGCGCTCCCAGAGGCAGAGGAAGCGGAACTGATCCATGTACCGGCCCGACGCGTCGTTCGGATCGGGGCGGCCGATACGTTCCTTCTTGCCGAGGAACCAGTGGAGCCGGGCGCGCTCGCGGTGCGCGGCGAGCATCGTCGGGTCGAGCGACAGCGCGAGCTCGATGGCGCGGAGGGCCTCGGCGTGGGCGCCGATCTCGGCGTGGATCCGGCCCCACGTGAGCTGGGCCTCCGGGAGGTTCGGCGTGCGGGCGAGCGCGCGGCGCAGCGTGCGCACGGCGGTGGGGAGATCACCGTCCTGGAAGGCCACAGCCGCGAGCGCGAGCAGCGCCTCCGCGCGATCGGGCGCGAGGGTCAGCGCGCGCTCGGCCGCCACCCGCGCGCCCTCGAGGCCACCGTCGCCGAAGAACCCGCGGCGCGCCGCGGCGAGCGCGTAGCCGGACAAGATCATCGGATCGTCGGGCGCGTGCGAGAGCGCCTGCGAGAACAGATCGAGCGCGCGGATGGCGCTCTCCTCGAAGAGCCCGTGGTAGGCCTGACGCGCCCTCAGGTACAGCTCGACCGCCAGCGGATCGGTCAGCGACTGCCGCTCCGGCACGTTGAGGCTCGAGGCGAGCACCTCGGCCACCGCGCGCGCGATCAGATCGCTCAGGGTGAGCAGATCCCCGATGCTCGAGTCGAAGCGACGGGCCCAGATCTGGAAGCCGTCCTCGACGGTGATCACGCGGGCCGTCACCCGGAGCGTGTTGCCCGCGCGGCGCACCGAGCCCTCGACGACCGCGACCACCCCGAGCTCGCGGCCGATGGCCTGGCCGTCGAGGTCCGGCCGATCCGCGTAGCGCGCCACGGTGCTCTTCGGTCGCACGCGCAGGCCGCCGCTCATCGACAGCGTGTCGGTGAGGTCTTCACACAGCCCGTCCGCGACGAACCCATCGTCGGGCGCCCCGACGTTCTTGAACGGCAACACCGCGACGGTCTTGCCCGACGGCGGACCGCTCAGGGGGCCCGTCTGCGGCCCCGTCTGCGGGCCCGTGCGGTGCGCCGCGCTCGGCGTGTGCTGCGGCTCCAGCACCGACCGGATCCCGCGCGAGGGAGTGCTCGCTCGACCCACCGCGGCGCCCGAAGGCGTCGTCGCGAGCAGCGCGGGCACTTGTACCGGAGCGCCGGTCGGCGGCCCCAGGGTGTGCTGGAGCGGCTCCGAGAGGCGCAAGCTCTCGATCGGCGCGAGCACGGTGGGCGCCCGGGTCGAGACGCCCTGTTCGCCGTGGATCTCCTGGAGCGCGTCGAGCACGGCGCGCGCGCTCGCGGGCCTCGCGCTCGGCTCGATCGCGAGGAGCTGCCCGATCAGCGCGACCCACGCGTCCGACAGCTCGGGTCGTCGGCGCCGCGGGTCGGGCACGGGCCCCACGAGCCGCGCCTTCAGCACCGCCGAGACGGTGGTGCCCGGGAAGGGCAGGCGCCCCGTCGTCAGCTGGAAGAGGATGCAGCCGAGCGCGTAGAGATCGGTGCGGGCGTCGACGGGCCCGTCGCCGCCGAACTGCTCGGGCGCCATGTACGCGGGCGTGCCGATCGCCGCGCGCTGGGTGAGCCCGACCTCGGTGCCGGTCGTGAGAGCGGTCGCGACGCCGAAGTCCATGACGACCACCCGGCCGTCCGTGGCCAGCATCACGTTCTCGGGCTTGAGATCGCGGTGCACCACGCCCGCGTCGTGCGCCGCCACGAGCCCCTTGCACATCGCGAGGGCGAGCGTGGACGCGCGCGCGAGCTCGAGCGGGCCTGCCTCACGGAGGACCTCGTGCAGCGAGTGTCCTTCGATGAGCTCCATCGTGAGGAACTTCTCGCCGTGGTGCTCGCCGAGGTCGTACACGCGGGCCACGCTCGGGTGGGTGACCTTGCGCGCGAGCTTCACCTCGCGGCGGAAGCGCTCGACCACGTCGGGCTGGGCGACGAGCTCGCGGCGAATGACCTTGAGCGCGACGACCTCATCAAGCTCGCGGTCGTGGGCGCGGTAGACCGTGCCCATCCCGCCGCTGCCGAGCAGGCCGAGCAGCTCGTAGCGACCCCCGAGGGTCTCGCCGGCCGTGGCGTCGGCCAGGGAAACCCTGCGTGGATCGTCGTCGAGCGTGGTGGCCATCCGTGCTTCGCACAACCAGCTTATCGCGCCCCACCGGCAGCGGGGTGCGAACATGGCCGTTTCGGGCTGCCCCGAAAGCGTCGGGACCTACCTGAACCTACCCTGGCGCTCAGCCCTCGAGCAGGAGCAGATCCGGATCCTCGAGCAGCCGGATGATCTCGTAGGCGAACGCCGCGCCGACGTGCCCGTCGATGATGCGGTGATCGAACGACAGCGAGAGCAGCATGACCTGGCCGATCACGATCTGCCCGTCGCGGACCACCGGCTTCTCCTTCATCTGGTGGACGCCGAGGATGGCGACTTCCGGGAAGTTGATGATCGGGGTCGCGAAGAGGCCGCCCTGCGCGCCGAGCGAGGTGATGGTGAACGTGGAGCCGGTGAGCTCCTGGGGCTTGATCTTGTTCTCCTTGGCGGCCAGGCCGAGGCGCTCGATCTCGCGCGCGAGCTCGACGATCGAGAGGCGCTCGGCGCCCTTGAGCACCGGCACCATGAGGCCCGCGTCGGTCGAGGCGGCGATGCCCAGGTTGACGTACTTGCGGACGACGAGCTCGTTGGTCGACTCGTCGAGCGCGCTGTTGAGGGTGGGGAACTTGGCGAGCGCGGCCACCACGGCCTTGGCGATGAACGCCAGGTAGGTGAGCTTGACGCCGCTCTTCTCGGCCTTGCCCTTGAGGCGCTCGCGCAGCGGCTTGAGCGCGCTGCAGTCGACCTCCTCGACGAAGGTGAAGTGCGCCGCCGTGTTCTTCGAGTTGGACATGCGCTCGGCGATCTTGCGGCGCACGCCCACGAACGGGATGCGCTCCTCGAGCGCGGCGAGCTCGGGCGCGGCGGGGGCGATCTTCACCGGGTCGCGTCCGCGCGGGGCCTCGCGCGAGGGGGCAGCGGCGGCCGGAGCGGCGGCCGCGGCGCCGTTCGACGCGCCGGTCTGCGAGAAGCGCTGCACGTCGTCCTTGGTGACGCGACCGCTCGAGCCGGTGGGCGGCACGCGCTTGAGGTCGACGCCGAGGTCGCGGGCGAGCTTGCGCGTGGCCGGCGTGGCGAGCGGCTTGTCGGCGAAATAGCCCGACGAGGCCGCGACCGGCGCGGCGGCGACGGACGGCGCACCCATCGTGGTGCCGCCGATCGACATGCCCGGGAGGTCTTCCTTGATGTCGCCCACCGCGGTCGCGGCGGGGCCCTTCGCATCGCCCCCCTTCGCAGGGGCCTCCGCCTTCGCGGCCTCGGCCGGCGCGGCGCCGCCGAGCTCGTAGGCGACGAGCGGCGAGTGCACCTTGACCACCTGCCCGACCGTGCCGAACAGCTCGACGATCGAGCCGGCCTTGGGCGAGGTGATGGTGACGGTGGCCTTGTCGGTCATGACCTCGACCATCGGCTGGTCCTCGCGGACCACGTCGCCGACCTGTACGAGCCAGGCGACGACCTCACCCTCGGTGACGCCCTCGCCGATGTCCGGAAGCTTGAATTCCCAGCGCGACATGGTTGTCGTTCCTCGTCCGTTTCAGAACTGCGCGGTGGTGACCAGCTGCGGCAGGATGCGGTGCGCGAGCGGGAGGTACTCCATCTCGAGCGTGTAGGGGAACGGCGTGTCGAAGCCGCACACGCGCGCCGGGGGCGCCTCGAGGTGCAGGAAGCACTTCTCGTTGATGAGCGCGACGACCTCGGAGCCGAGCCCGCAGGTCTTGGGCGCCTCGTGCACCACGACCACGCGGCCCGTCTTCTTCACCGACTCGACGATGGTGTCGATGTCGAGCGGCCAGAGCGTGCGCAGGTCGATGACCTCGGCCTCGATGCCCTTCTGGGCGGCCTGGTTCGCGGCGTCGAGCGCCTCGTAGAGCATGGCGCCCCAGGTGACGACGGTGAGGTGCTTGCCGGGCCGCACGACGGCGGCCTTGCTGAGCGGCACGGTGTAGTCGCCCTCGGGCACCTCGCCCTTGGCGGCGCGGTAGATGCGCTTGGGCTCGAAGAACAGCACCGGATCCGGGTCGCGGATGCTGGCGAGCAGCAGGCCCTTGGCGTCGTAGGGGTTGGTCGGGCAGACGACCTTGAGGCCCGCCACGTGGATGAACTGCGACTCGGGCGACTGCGAGTGGTAGTGCCCGCCGCGGATGCCGCCGCCGACCGGCGTGCGGATGACCAGCTTGCTCGGGTACTCGCCGCCGGAGCGGTAGCGGAACTTGGCGAGCTCGCTGACGATCTGGTCGTAGGCGGGGAAGATGAAGTCGCCGAACTGGATTTCGGGGATCGGGAGCAGGCCGTAGAGCGCCATGCCGATCGCGGTGCCGATGATCCCGCCCTCGCTGAGCGGGGTGTCGATCACGCGGTCCTCGCCGAACTCGTCGTAGAGGCCCGCGGTCACGCGGAACACGCCGCCGACCTTGCCGACGTCCTCGCCGAGCACGACCACGCGATCGTCGCGTTTCATCTCGAGGCGCAGGGCGTCGTTGATCGCCTGCACCATGTTCATCTGGGGCATGTTCGCTCCGACCTTAGAAGACTCAGTGGGTTCAGTGACCGTGGCCCTTGGCGCGCGGGCCGGCGAGCAGCTCGGCGCGCTGCTCGCGCAGGTGCCACGGCAGCTCGGCGTAGACGTCGTCGAACATCGACTCGAGCGAGGGCAGGGGGGCCGCCTCGGCCGCCTTCACGCAGTCGGCGAGCTCGGCCGCGGTCTGCTCCTCGAGGGTGGTCTGGCGCTTGTCGTCGTAGAGGCCACGCTTGTCGAGGAACGCGCGGAAGCGGACGTTCGGGTCCTTGCTCTTCCAGGCGTCGACCTCGGTGTCCTTGCGGTAGGCCTTCGGGTCGTCGGAGGTGGAGTGGCCCGAGAGGCGGTAGGTGAGGCTCTCGACGAGCGTCGCGCCCTCGCCGCGCGCGGCGCGCTCGACGGCCTGGCGGGTGGCGGCGTAGACCGCGAGCAGATCGTTGCCGTCGCACCGCACGCCGTGGATGCCGTAGGCCACCGCCTTGTCGGCGAAGGTCTGCGACCCGGACTGCTTGTGCGCGGGCACGCTGATCGCCCAGCCGTTGTTGCGGCAGAGGAACACGGTCGGCGTCTTGAACACGCCCGCGAAGTTGGCGCCGTTGTGGAACTCGTTGGAGCTCGTGGCGCCCTCGCCGAAGTAGACGAGGGTGACGAGGTCGTCCTTGCGCATCTTGGCCGCCCACCCGAAGCCGACGGCCTGGGTGATCTGGGTGCCGATGGGCGAGCTGACCGAGCCGAACTTGTACGGCTTGCCGCTGTAGTGGTCGGGCATCTGGCGACCCTTCACCGGGTCGTTGGCGTTGCCGAACATGTTGTCGACGTAGGCCTGCAGCGGCATGCCGCGCATGAGCAGCGCGCCGAACTCGCGGTAGCAGGGCCAGATCCAGTCCTGCGGGCGGCAGGCGGCGGCGGAGCCGAGGATGGTGGCCTCCTCGCCGAGCGAGCCGATGTGGAAGCCGATGCGCCCCTGGCGCTGCAGCGTGACGAGGCGCTCGTCGATGATGCGCGTGCGCACCATCTGCTCGTAGAGCGCGACCATCTGCGCGTCGGACAGCTTCGGGTCCCAGGCGGGGTCGAGCGAGCCGTCGTCACGGATCACGCGGATTGGTTCGTGGATGACCCCGGGCAGGGCCCCTCGCTGCGTTGGTTGCACGGCCGTGCCTCCGTTGGACTTGGGCTCGGCTGCGGAGCCGGCGTTGGTGGACTTGGTTTCCTGCGTCGGGTTGGTCGCGCTCATGAAGGCTCCCAGCGTTGGCGGCGCGGACACTTCGTCGGAACCGCGCGAGGCGCAAGAGCCTTTCGGTGACGCGCCAAGTCGTGCGCGACGGTCGCGTCGCAGCGCGCGAACGACACCACGCCACGCGTGACGAACGCTCGTGTGCGGTCCCGATCCGGGTCGCCAGGTCGGTGGGTCGACGAGGGTCTGCAGGGGAGACGATCGGGGACACCCCCACCAAATCCCCGGCCGTTCGCACCGAAGAATTGGCTTGAACACTCCGGACGGATCCACCTACACTGAACCTCCATGCCGGCTCAGCTGCCTGCCATCCGCATCCTCATCGTCGACGACGAACGCGCCATCCTCGACTACATGCAGACGCTCCTCGAGCGGGATGGCTACCAGGTCAAGACGCTCAGTGATCCCCTGCAGGTCGAGGAGGAGGTCCGTCACGGCGGCTACCACCTCATCGTCCTCGACCTCATGATGCCGCGCCTCGACGGCATCGAGGTGCTCAAGCGCATCCGCAAGGTCGACAGCGACATCGCGGTGGTGATCTTCACGGGGTACCCGAACCTCGAGACCGCGGTCGCCTCGATGAAGCTCGACGCCGTCGACTACATCAAGAAGCCGTTCAACGTGGACGAGTTCCGCGACGTGCTCGACCGCGTGATGCGCAAGAAGGGCCTCGCCCGCACGCCGGAGGAGCAGCTCCACCGCGCGATCGGCGACACCATCCGCAACTTCCGCAAGGACAAGAACCTCACGCTCAAGCAGATGGCGCGTCGCACGGGCCTCAGCGTGTCGCTGCTCTCGCAGATCGAGCGCGCGGAGTCGTCGGCATCGATCAGCTCGCTCTACAAGATCGCGGTGTCGCTCGACGCCCGCATCCAGGATCTGTTCGGCGACTTCTAGCTCTGTTCCTGGTTTGCCCTACGTGTCGCCGGGGTGGGCCGCCGCTACGGCGCTGCGCCCCTTCGCGACGTCACTTCCGGGCTGCACGTGCCCTTCCGGGCGGCGGCCCATGCTAGACCGAGGGTTTCGAGCCCTCCCGGTCCCATGTCCTTCGGCGAAATCCTCGTCATCGCTCTCCTGGCCATCGTGGTGGTCGGCCCCAAGGATCTCCCGCGGGTCCTCCGGATGGCCGGCCGCATCCTCGGTCAGGCCAAGCGCGCGATCGCCGACGTCCGCCGCGAGACGGGCCTCGACGAGGTGCTGCGCGGCGATTTCCAGGACCTCGAGCGCCTCGCCGACCACATCGAGCGCATCGACGCCTACAAGGGCGACCAGCCCGCGCAGCTCGGGTTGCCGGGTGTGGATCTGGTGGAGGCGCGCGCGCGCCGCGAGCGCGAGTACCCCACGATGGGCGCCGACGCGCCGGGGCTCCTGCCCGAAGACGCCATGGTCTACGCCGACTCGCCCTGGGGCCTCGGCGGTCCGGCGGTCGACCCGATGCCGGTGATCCGGCCCGCCGAGGGCGCGGTCGCGGTGGAGGCCGAGCCCAAGGGTGAGATCGTCGACGCGAAGGCCGAGGAGCCCGAGGCCGAAGAGCCGAAGGCACAGGAGAAGGCCGAAGGGCCCGAGGCCGACCGCTCGCCGTTCGAGGACGGGGCGGCTGCGGCCGCGCTCGACGCGCAACCCGCCGCCGAGAAGCCCATCGATAAGCCCATCGACAAGCCCATCGACAAGCCGGGCTCGGAGGCCGCGCAGTAGATGTCCGCCTCCGCGAAGACCGAACAGGAGCTCGACGACGAGAAGCGGATGTCGTTCCTCGACCACCTGGCCGAGCTGCGCACCCGCATCATGCGGGCGCTCAAGATCTACGTCATCGCCTTCGCCATCTGCTGGTGGAAGGCCGAGGTGCTCCTCGGCTTCATCACCAAGCCGCTCGCCAAGGCCTGGAAGCTCAGCAACCTCAAGGACCTCCCCGAGCTCCACGGCGCGCTCGCCGAGCCGTTCGCGGTCTACATGCGCGTCGCGATGTACGCGGCGCTGTTCCTCGCGAGCCCGGCGATCTTCTTCCAGATCTGGGGCTTCGTCGCGCCGGGGCTCTACAAGAACGAGCGCCGCGTCACGATCAGCTTCGTCTCGTTCGCCACGGTGCTGTTCGTGGCCGGAGCGGCGTTCGCTTACTACATCGCGCTGCCGATGGCGTTCCGGTTCTTCTTCACCCAGCACGCCCCGATCCCAGGCACGAACATGCGCATCGCGCCGATGCAGATGGTGTCGGGCTACTTCGACTTCGTGCTCCAGTCGGTGCTCATCTTCGGCATCTCGTTCGAGCTGCCGCTCGCGCTCCTGCTCGCCGGCATGGCCGGGCTCGTCGACCACAAGCAGCTCTGGCGCTTCGGTCGCTACTTCATTCTGATTGCCTTCACGGTCGGCGCGATCTTCAGCCCGCCCGACGTGGTGAGCCAGACGCTGGTCAGCGTGCCGCTCTGTCTGCTGTACTTCTTCTCGATCTTGCTCGTGTACCTCTTCGGCAAGAAAAAGCCGGCGGCGGCGAGCACGGAGAACCCGTCTGCATGAGTCTCGTCCTCTACGAGCATCCGCTCTCCAGCAACGCCCAGAAGGTCCGCTTCCTGCTCGCGGAGCTCGAGCTCTCCTACGAATCGCGCGAGGTCGCGATGTTCGGCGTCGGCACCCGCTCGCCGGAGTACCTCGCCATCAACCCGTTCGGGCTCATCCCCACGCTCGTGGACCAGGACTTCGTGCTGACGGAGTCGAACACGATCCTGCGCTACCTCGCGGAGACGAAGGGCGGCGAGGCGCTCTACCCGCGGAGCCCGCGCCTGCGCGCGCAGGTGGACCGCATGCTCGACGTGCTCGGCTGCACGTTCCGCCCGCGCATCGCGCCGCTCGAGCGGCACCTGTTCTCGAACTTCCCGCACGGGGTGCGCGACGTGGAGGACGAGAAGCGCCTCGAGGCGAACGTCCGGTTGGCGCTGTCGGGCATCGAGGTGATCCTGGCCTCGGACGCGCAGGGTGGGTTCTGCGCGGGGACGTTCAGCATCGCGGACTGCGGGTGGGCGCCCACGCTGCGGCGGCTCCTGGAGATGGAGCTGGACCTCGGGATGTACCCGCGGATCATGGGGTGGGCGGAGGCGGTGCTGTCACGGTCGGCCTGGTCGCGCGTGCGCGGGCCGGAGCTGGTGCTGCGGACGGCTTGAGGCGCCGACGACCGATTGGTTCCGACGACATGTGTGGGAGGTAGGATCGAACCATGTGGCGCGCACACTCTCTCGCCTGGTTCATCTTCGCGCTCACGGCCTGCCACGACGAGCGACCGCTCAGCGCCCCCCAAACGCCCGAGGCCAAGCCGTCCGCTTCCACCGCCGCAACGGCGGCGCCACTCCTCGTGTATCACGAGGACGACGCCACGCTCTCCTTCTGGTCCACCGGCGCCGTGCGCCTCGCGCTCGCCACACCGACCGCAGCGCGGACCTGCGACACACAGCTCGGCGACAACGGCAATCTCTGGACCCCCGCCGATGTCAACGCCGCCTTCCGCCACGCCGACGTGCAGACGGCGCTGAAGACCTCTGCGCTCTATCGTTCGGCATACCCATCGCGCGCTCTCCTCGAAGCCGGAGCGTCGACCATCACCTGGGTCAACGCGTGGAAGGAGCTCCCGCCGTCGGAGCCCGAGGCGGTGCGCCATCTCCACGAAGTCCTGCACGGCCTCACCGCCAACCGACGTTCGCTCTGCCCGTAGCTTCGTTGCCGGACGTGCGGAGCGCACGCGGAATCAAGGCGCGGAGAGGTATGCCGCGACGGTGCCCGTCGACGTCGCTACGAGGAGCCGATCGGAGCCGACGGACAGGAAGCCACCAGGACCGGGCGACTTCCACGTCTGGACGTGCGTCACGAGGTCGAAGGCGAAGACGGCGGCGTCGCTCGCCACCCACACGTAACCCCCGGCCACGATCGGCGGGTACGACAGCGCTCCGTCGCCGCCAGCGGCCCACTGCAGGGTGCCGGTCGCCGCGTCCCGCGCGAGCAACGAACCGCCCGACACGCCGAACACCGTGCTGCTGGAGACAGCTGGGAAACCGGTGTAGGCCCCCGGCACCGACCAGACGAGCTTGGCGGTGGCGATGTCGACTGCGTACAGCCAGGTCCCACCGATCACGTAGACACGCGTCCCATCGGTGACGGGTGCCGTGCGGTCGGTGTCGGTCGGGAGGGTGACCTTCCACTTGACGGTTCCGGTGGATGGGTCGTGCGCGCGCAGGCTCGCCTTCGTCAGGGAGAATATGAAACCGGCTGCAGACGCGGGACTCCACTCGTCGACCTGCTCGAGCTCGCCGTTGAAGAACACCTGCGCGAGGGTCGAGAGGTCGAAGCAGTAGAGCCCACCGTACGTGCCTCCGTTGGTGTAGAGCTTGGTCCCCACGACGATGGGCGGCCAGTAGACGTCGCTCTGTCCTCCCATCGGGAGCGTCCACGCCAGCGAGCCCGAGTCTGCGTCGAGAGACCACAGCTTCGTCGAGGAACTGGCCGCGTTCCCGACGTAGACCTTGCCGCCGTAGACGGCTGGGTAGCTCGAGTACCCTGTCGCGAAGGACGCGCTCCAGACCTCCCGTCCGTCCGAGAGATCCAGCGCACGGAGCGCGGGTACGACGCCGGAATAGTACGTTTGTATCCCGGATATGACCCGATTCTTGTCGATCACGGATGGACGAGCGGGAGCCCCAGCGACGCTACTGACGCTGGTCGTCCACTGGAGCGAGAGCGGTGGCTTCAGTGCCACCGTCGACACGCCGGTGTGTGCGACGTCGTTGCCCATCGACGGCCAGGACGCCGATGCCGTCGCGCACACGCCTCGGGTGCAGACCTGACCCGCGCTGCACTTGGTCCCGCAGGTCCCGCAGTCCGTGGGCGAGCGGTCGGTGCGGACGCACCGACCGTCGCACTTGGTGGTCCCGGAGATGCACGCGCAGGCGCCGCTCGAGCACTCCTCGTTGACGCCGCACGCGACGCCACACAATCCACAGTTCTTGGGGTCGGTCGTGACGTTGGTGCACACGCCACCGCAGGACGTCTTCCCCGCACCGCAGACGCACGCGCCGGCGTTACACAGCCTGTCGGTGGCGCAGAAGACGTAGCACCCACCGCAGTTCCGGTCGTCGGTGAGGGTGTCGGCGCACAGGCTTCCGCAGAGTTTCCGGCCTTCGCCGCAGATCCCGCTCCGCCAGTGCAGACCGCTCGTGCACGCCGCGCCGGTGATGCAGGTCCGGCCGCAGCCGCCGCAGTTGAGCGGATCGTTCGCCGCGTCGACGCAGCGAGTCCCGCACTTGGTCAGCCCGACCCCACAGCTCACGGAGCAGACCCCAGCGGCGCACACCTGGCCCGGCGCGCAGGCGTTGTCGCAGGCGCCGCAGTGGAACGGATCGAAGTCCGAGTCGACGCACTTGCTCCCACAGCGCTTGGTGCCCCCGGTGCAGGCATCACGGCATGCACCGCTCGAGCAGACCTCCGTGTCGGCACAGCTCACATCGCACGCGCCACAGCTCTTCGGGTCGAAGCGGAGGTCGACGCAGCGGTCGCCACAGCGGGTGGACGGCGGGCCGCACTCGACGCCACAACGACCGGCGCCGCAAACCTGACCGGCGGGACAGACCGTCGCGCAGTCTCCGCAGTGGAGCGGGTCGAACAGGGGATCGACGCACCGGGTGCCGCAGCGAAGGGTGCCCCCGGGACACGACGCGGAGCACTTCCCGTTCGCGCACACCTCTCCATCGGCGCACGCGACACCGCACGCCCCACAGTGTGCAGGGTCGTGCTCCACGTCGATGCATCGGCCCCCACAGCGTGTACTCCCGCCAGTGCAGTCGAGGAGGCAGGTACCGTCGCTGCAGACCTCGCTGTCGCCACATCGATGTCCGCAGGCGCCGCAGTTCGCTGGGTCCGCGACCAGATCGACGCAGCCTCCGGCGCACGAGACCGACGGCGTGACGCACTCGGTGGGGACCGGGGGGTCCGAGCTGCACCCGAGGACGAAGCAGGAGGCGAGTGCGACCGACCACGTGGGACGAAGCATGGGACACACGATACCTTGCTGGGGTGTCGCGACGACGGCGCAGAGACTCAGCTCGGCGCAAGCGGGAAGGTGCGGTGAACGGTTGCGCCGCGTCGCACCCGCTGCGGCTGCTATCCTCGCGGCCGGGAGGTTTCGATGCGAACGCTGACCTGGGTGTCGGGAGTGTCGTTGTGCGTGCTGTTCGTCGTTGGCTGTGACGACAAGAAGCAGGAGACCGCCAAGGCGCCCAAGGCCGAGACCACGGCGTCCGCCTCCGCCTCCGCGAAGCCGCCCCCCGTCGACCTCGGCGCCGACGGCAAGAAGCTGCTCGACGCGTGGGTCGCGGCCCAGAACGACGGGAAGTTCGACGCCTACGCCGCGCTCTACGACGCCAGCTTCAAGGGCGTCCGCCGCACCTCCGACGGCAAGGAGAAGACCTTCGATCTCGAGGGCTGGAAGACCGACCGCAAGAAGCTGTTCGGGAAGAAGCAGACCGTGGCCGCGGACAACCTCGCGACCAAGGTGGAGGACGGCAAGGTCACGCTCACCTTCGTCCAGCGCTGGAAGAGCGGCAAATTCGCGGACCACGGCGAGAAGGTGCTCGAGCTCGCCGCCAAGGAGGGCGGCCTGCGCATCGTCCGCGAGGAGCTCAAGTGGAGCGAGCGCGGCTTCGAGGACGGCAAGGACAAGCCGCTCGACGCGACCGCGCTGGTCTCGCCGATCACGCTGCGGGTCGAGGAGATCGCGATGCCGGACAACGGCGACTGCTCGGAGACGCGGCTGCGGATCCACCTCGTGGACAGCAAGGGAACCAAGCTGCAGGTCGACCACGGCGTCGTCACCGCCGTGGCGGGCGGGGCGAAGAAGAGCGGGTTCCTCAAGCCCAAGGACGGTGGCTTCACCGACCTCGGCGAGTACTGCGCGGGCCTGAAGCAGGGCTACACGGTGAAGGTCACGACCGACACGGTGGTCGCCCTCGCCGCGTGGACCGACGAAGAGTCCGGCGACGGCAAGGAGACGAAGGTCGTCGCCAAGCTGCCCACCGGCGCGAAGGTCAAGCTCGAGTAGCGCCTGCGCGAGGTCAAGCTTCGAACTCCTTTGTCCGGCCGCTCGCTCGCGTCGGGAAACTCTGCCACCCCCATGCATCGCGGCGGCAGCGTCCTCGTCGAACCGGGCAATGCTCGTCGCTCTCCTCTTCGTCGCCTCGTCCGCTCCTCTCGCCACGCCGGTCGACCTTCCCGACCACCTCCCTGCGCTCGCGTTCACCGACAGCGTCGTCGGCACGGAGGCTGGGCGCTTCGGGCTGGTCAGCCGGAGTCGCCTCTCGAGCCGCGCTTCGGCGCCGGGAGACACCAGCCTCGCGGTGTTCGGCGCGCCGATCGATCGCGTGACCCTCTCTCTCGGCATGCAGGCCACGCGCTGGAGCGGCGGCCAGACGCAGCACGTGACGCCCGACGCGCGCGTGGCCGTCCGTCTTGCAGGGGACCATGCAGGGACCTTCGCGGTGTCGCTCGCGGCCGGTTCGCGCACCTTGCCCCTCGCCACCGTCGCCTCGGCAGACGCCGCCCTCGGGCTCAGCGTGCGCCACGCCGCCACTCGGTTCGACGTCGCCTACGGCGTGGCGCGGTGGTGGCAAGAACGGCTCACGCTCGAGCACGTCGTCTCCATCCGCAGCCAGATGGCCTTCGGTCCTGCATTCCGGCTCGGCATCGACGGGCAGTTCCGGAAGCCGACCGACGGCGGCTCGAGCGTCAGCGCCGGCGGCATCCAGGCCACCCTCGGCCGTCCGCCCGTGGTCACCGCCCTCACCGTCGGGGCCGCCCGCCTCCCCGAAGGCAGTGGTCTGAGTCCCTTCCTGGCGCTCACCGTCGGCAACGTGATCTGACCGCGGCCTGCATCCTGGCGTGCGCGCGGTCGAGTCGAGCCGTTCAGGTGCCGGCAGGCGGGTCGCCGACCGGCTCGAAGGGCGCCTCGGCCGCGATGTACGGTACGTAGCGGTAGTCGCGGATGGAGGTGACGCGGCCGTCCACGACCTCCAGCAGCATGAAATAGGCAGGATTCGTCGCGCCGGCGACATGGGCGGCGAGCGCGAGGCGACCCTCGAGGCGCACCAGCGCGAGCCGCACGTCCTCCTTCTCGTAGCGGCCGAAGTACATGCCGACCTGCGCGCCGCGGCGCTGCGAACGCGACACGAGGTCGAGCTCGCAGTCGCTCGACACGAGGGCGCGCACGCCGTCCCAGTCGCGCGCGTTGAAGAGGCGCGCGTAGCGCTCGAGATCTCTCTGGGCCTTCTCGCTCACGGCGGCCTCCTCGTCTTTGCCCGCCAGCAAGGTGCGGCGGCCGCGCACGAGCGCCGCCTTCACCGCGAGCACGGTCGTCCCCATCGTCGCGGCGGTGTCGTCGAGCGAGTGGTCGAGCACGTCCTTCAGGATCACCGCGCTCCGCTGGGTGACGGGGAGTGCGAGGAACCGCGTGAGCGCAGCACGCACCACGGCCGGATCGGGCGCGTCCTCGAAGCAGGCGATGGCGTCGAGGTCGTCGCGCACGTCGACGTACTTGCGGCCATGGCTCTTCAAGGAATCCATCGCCGTGTTGTGGGCGATGCGGAACAGCCAGGGCCGCAGCGCCGGCACCTCGGGTGAGAGCGAGAGCGCGTAGAAGGCCTTCGCCAGCGTGTCCTGGACGATGTCCTCGCCCTCGATGACCGACCCCGTCAGCCGCGCGCAGTAGCGGTGCAGCTCGGGCCGCAGGTCGGCCACCATCGCGAGGAACTGCTCACGGATCTCGGCGAACGCGCTGGGGGTCTCGGCCACGGGACGAACGTATCAGCTCGCGCCGCCGGCTCGGGCCTCGGCGGCACGCTTGAGATCGCGCGCGTAGGCCTCGAAGATCGGGGCGAAATCGGGGAGCGAGCCCCTGATCATCGGCAGCATCACGCCGCGGAACTCCTCGCGCATCTCGAAGTCGGTCGTGCCGTCGTCGCGCGGGGTGAGCCGGAAGGTGCGCACGCCCTGGAACATCGGCGCCATCCCGTCGCTCCAGGTCATCGCGCGCCCGGGCTCGACGGCGGAGACCTTGGGCGTGAACACGCGGTCGCCGTTCGGCAGGCGGAGCTTCAGCCGCTGGCCTTCGGCGATCTCGCCCTCGATGCTGGCCACGGTGGAGTTCCACTCGGGGAACCCGGCGGCGTCGGTGAGGAGCGCCCACACCGCGTCGGGGGGCGCGGCGATGGTCGCGGTGATCGCGCACTCCATGCGGAACGCGCTCCTGGTGGTGCGCGACTTCATGTCGCCGCCTCGTACGAGCCGACGGTCGAGACCTCGGTCACGACGGGTGGCTCGACGCAGGCCCCTCGCAGCTTCTCCTGGAACGCCCTGAACTGCGGCAACGAAGTGAGCGGGTTCGGGTCGGCGTGGGTCGCGACGTGCAGGAAGGTCACGCCGTCGGGGAACCGGTAGCTCGCGTAACGGAGCCCGGCGGGCGTCGAGCGGTGGAGCTCGGCGAAGACCTCGCCGACCAGCACAGCGTTGGCGTCGGCGTGGGCAGCGGTGGTCTTGTAGCGGACGAGGACGGTCTTCATGCCCCTACGACGACCGAGGGCCGCAAAAGGATGCGCATCCCCCGGCGGACTTCTTCGAGCACCGCGACGGTGGTCCTGGACGACATCTAGCGAAATCGCTAAATGTCTGACCTCACCCTGGAGGCGACCATGAGCGACCAGCACGAGAAACGTCACCGCGAGAACCCCGACGCGCCCGTCACCAACATCGTCACCTACGTCCCGAAGGCCGGGAAAGAGGCCGAGCTGCTGGCCCTCGTGAAGAAGCACGAGCCCGCCCTGCGCGCCGCCGGCCTCTGCACCAAGGAGCCGTTCGTGGTGTGGAAGGCGTTCGACGTCCGCAAGCAGCGCACGTCGTACATCGAGTGGTTCCAGTGGAAGGACGGCAACGCCGCCGATCTCGCCCACCAGACGCCCGAGGTGATGGCGGTCTGGGAGCCCATGGGTCCGGTGCTCGAGGACCTGGTCATCTGCGAGGTCGAGCGCCTCTGAAGCCCCTCCGCTCCCCCGAACAGGCGGCGGCGATGACGCCGATCGCCAAGCTGCGCGCGCTCGACGAGGTCGTCGACGCCATCGCCCACCCCGCGCGACGGCAGATCCTGCTGACCCTGCACTTCCGCGGCGGGAGCGCGACCGCGGGTGAGCTCGCCGCGCGCTTCGAGCACGCGTGGCCGACGACGACCCGCCACCTCCGGGTCCTCGAGGACGCCGGGCTGCTCCGCCACGAGCGGCGGGGGCGCACGCGCGTCTACACGCTGGACCGCGAGCGACTCGGGCTGGTCACCGAGTGGCTCGGGTGGTTCGCGACCTGACTCGGATCAGAAGCGCACCTTCGTGGGCTTGGGGTCGAACGGGGTCCAGGAGGTCACCCCGCCGTCGACATCGAGGACGCTCGTCGTCCAGAGGTTCATCGAGATCGCGGCCACCTTGCCGAGACCTTCGATCCGCGCCGGGTCGCGGCGCGCGCCCGTGCTCGACGTCACGCCGAAGCACCACACGTCGCCCGAGACCGTCCGGGCGCACGTCTCGTGCATCGCGCTCACCACCTCCGCCACTGCGCCGATCTCCGAGAGGACGACGGTGCGCGGCGCGTCCTTGGTCAGAACCGGACGACCGAGCTGCCCGACGTCGAGGCCGTGGCAGGTCAGCGTGCCGTCGGCGCCGATCGCGCACCGATGGGAGGAGCCCGCCGCGAACGCCACCGCCGGTCCGAGCGGATCGGCCGGCGCGCTGCACGAGGCGTGGACGCTTCCGTCCGTGCGCAGGACGGCCGTCTCGGAGCCCGTGGCGATCGCCTGCTTCACGCCCGACTCGCAGCCGGGCGGCGTGGTCAGCGTGCATCCGGACGTGCACTTCGACCACGCGGCGCCGAAGCACGCGAGCCGGCCGCCGGCCATCACTGCGCAGGTCGTGCCTTCGGCGCCCCCCGGGACGAGGTCGAGCGCGCCCTTCGCCGCGGCGACGTCGAGCGGCCCGAGCCGCTGGCTGGTCTCGCCGTGCGTGACGTCGAGGCCCGTCGTCGAGCCCCAGCAGGCGACCGAGCCCGACGCGAGCAGTGTGCACTGCGGCTGACCGAAGTTCGCCAGCCGCTGCACGTCGTGAAGATCCGGCACAGGCGCGACAGCCTTGCCCGTCTTGTCCCAGCAGCGCACCGTGCGGTCGCGCATGATCGCGCAGTCGCCGGAGACCGCGAGGGCCTTGGTCTCGTAGGTGGGAGCCGCGGGATCCGCCGCGCTGCCGCAGCCAGCCGAGAGCGATCCGATGACGAAGAGGAGAGGGAGCGAAGGCTTCATGAAGACGCTCCAAGCAAGGTGCATGCTCGTTCGCGAGCGCGCGTGCACGGCGGCGATCTGCCACGAAGGACGCTCGTGGTGCCGCGTGTCCGGAATCGTGTCCTTCCGGTCGGCGGCCGCGCTCCGCATACTCCGGGCATGTACATCATGGTCGACATCGAGTCCGACGGCCCGATCCCCGGCGACCACTCCATGGTCTGCTTCGGTGCGGTCGTCGTGGAGCCAGGGCTCTCGCGCACGTTCTACGGGCGCCTGCGCCCCATCTCCGAGGCGTGGGACCCCGAGGCCCTCGCTGTCAGCGGCTTCTCGCGGGAGCAGGTCCTCGGGTTCGACGAGCCGAAGGAGGTGATGCAGCGCTTCGCCGACTGGCTCGGCGCGCTGCGCACGAAGCGGCTCGTGTTCATCTCCGACAACAACGGCTTCGATTTCAGCTTCGTCCACTGGTACTTCCACCACTTCCTCGGGAAGGACCCGTTCGGACACAGCTCGCAGAACCTCGGCTCGCTCTACAAGGGGCTGGTGAACGACACGTTCGCGAACTTCAAGCACCTGCGCAAGACCGCCCACACCCACGACCCCGTCGACGACGCGCGCGGCAACGCCGAGGCGCTGCTCCACATGAAGCAGCAGATGGGGCTCAAGATCTCCCTGGATTGAGCGCCGCGCGCTCGAGGCGCAAGAGGAGCGTCTCGTCCTCGAGGCGCCGCGAGATCGCGACGGCGCGCTCCCGCGCGGCGACCTCGCGCGGGTCGATGTGCGCCAGCATGGAGAGGGCCATCACGCGCAGCCGCACGTGCCCGCCGTCGCCGGCATGGCGCGCGGCCTCGCGGGCGAGCGCGGCGGCCTCTTCGTCGCGGCCCTGGCGGTGGAGGGCGTAGGCGAGGCCGTTCGCGCGCCGACACAGGACGAACGGTGGGCCTTCGGTGGGGAGGGCGCGGTAGGCCGCCTCGGCCGCGGCGAAGTCCCGTCGACGGTTCGCCTCGTAGGCCTGCTGGTCCGCGAGCCGCGCGCAGAGGCACGCGCGCTCCTCGGAGTCGGTCACCTGGGCGAGCCTCGGCCCGACCTCGCCGAGCCACCGCGCGACCTCGGCGGGGGCCGTCGCGCTGGCCACGAACGCGCGCACCAGCAGCAGCTCGACGGCGGCCTCCGCGGGCAGCCGATCGAGCTCGCGGATCAGCGGATCGAGCCTGCGCAGCGCCGCCGCGTGGTCGTTCTTGCGAAGCTCGAGCGACGCGCGCGCGAGCGCGAGGAACGCGCGCGCCTCGCGGCGCTCCGTGGTCGGCGGGTGCTCCCAGAGGCGGAGCAGATCGTCGGCCACGGGGACCGGCAGATCGGTGAAGCGCGAGTGGTAGGCGGCCATCCAGCGCAGGCGCGCCTCGACGCTGCCGGGGAGGCCGAACGTGGCGAGCAGACGCGCCCCCCACTTGCCGCCGGCTTGCTGGCCGCGGGTCCGCAGGCGACGCAGGGCGCGCTCGATCGAGCCCACGTCCTCGGCGAAGCCGTTCTCGGCCGACAGCCGCTCGGCGACCGCGGTGAGCGTGCCGAGCCGCCCGACGACGTCGTCGATGCAGTCCTGCCACGTGAAGCCCGCGAGGGTCTCGCCCATGCCGCGACTCTACCCGGGAGGGGCGAGCGCGCGCAGCGCCTCCTCGAATGGGGCCGGCGCTTCGCCGAGCTCCTCGGTCCAGTAGTGCGCGAGCGCGGCCTCGTCGGCGCACGTGCGGTTGCGCACGAGCCGCCCCGCGAGCACTGCGCGCTCGTGCTTGCACGGCGCGACGCTCGAGTGCAGTCGACGCGCGCGGTCGAGGCGGACGAGCGCGAGGAGATCCGTCGACGCGGGGACCCAGCGGTCGATCTGGCCGAGCAAGAAGGCGACCGTCCTTTGGGGCACCATCGCGTGCAGCGCCACGTCCTTCGGGGTGTACGCCCAGACGTGCTTCTGCGCCTTCGGGTCGAAGTCGGCGGCGTCGAAGCCGTCGTCACAGCCAAGGAACACCTGCGTCGTGGGCAGGAGCACGCGGGTGCCCTTCACGGTCGCCCCGGGCGGCTGCCACGCGACGATGGTGTGGTTCCACGTCGGGTAGAACAGGCCCACCGGCTTCACGCCGACGCTGCCCGCGAGGAACGAGGTGAGCGCGCTGATCTCGTCGCACTCGGCCGTCGCGGACGCGGGGCCCGCGCCGAGCGCCGCGCTCTTCGCCCACTCTGCCCAGATGCGCTGCGACGAGGGATCCTGGTTGGTGATCGCCCAGCGCAGGCGGAAGAAGCCTCCGTCGCGCGTGGCCTCGAAGAGGGCGCGCAGGCGGCGATGGTCGCGCGCGAGGTTCGCGTCCGTCGCGTCGAGCCCATGGCGCGCGGCGAGGGCCGCGAGCTCGGCTGCGAGCGGCGGCGAGGCGCGGTCGATGTGCTCGGCGAGCGCGGCTGCGAAGGCGTCGAAGCGCATCGGCTTCGCCGGGTCCGACGCGACCGGCGGGTCGAGCGGGCAGGTGGGCGGTGGCGTGATCTCGGCGACCGCCGCGCGACTCTGGATGGGAGGGCCGGGGTCGATCGCCGTACGAGCCCTTGACGTCCTCGTTGCCTGGCAACCCGGCGATCGGCGCGTGCGACGCGCCGCGGTACATCTCGCGGAAGCCGCGCCGGATGGCGTCGATGATCTGTCGGAGGGTGATCTGCCCGGTGAGCTGGGCGCAATATTCTTGTTCGAAGGGGTAGTCGAGGACCAGATCCACCTCGTCGCACTCGAGGACCACGTCGTCGAGCCCCTCGATGACCGCCTCCACTTCATCGCCCGATTCCGGGTCGTACGAACGCGCGACGTAGTCGTCCGAGTCGACGTCGAGGGTCTGGTCGCCGTACAGCTCCACGGTGGGCATGCCCGTGACCATCGCGAGTCCGCGCGTCCGCGTCCAGCCCGAGCTGCACTCCCGACACCTGCGGGCTCACACGACGCCGCGGTAGTAGGCGAGCTGTCGGGCGCGGGCGCGCACGGTCGCCTCGAGTCGGGCGGCCTCCTCGTCGTCGAGCGGCGTGTCCTGCGCGAGGTCCTGCGCGACCTCCGCCGGCGAGGCGCAGCCGACGACGAGCACGTCGGCGGGGGTGCGGAGGGCCCAGCGCAGCAGCGACGCCGGGGCGAGCCCGGCGCGGGTGAACATCCCGCCGCCCATCACCTTCATCCCGATGACCGACAGCCCGCGCGCGTGCGCTGCGGGCAGCACGACGTCGAGGAATCCACCGAGCACGCTCTCGACGACGTTGACGGGCATCAGCACCGTCTCGACGGGCCGCTCCTCGCCCGCGCGCAGGAGAACGGCGGGATCGTGGTGCCCGGTGACCCCGAGGTGCCGAACAAGGCCCTCGCGCTTCGCCGCCTCGAACGCGTGCAGCGCGCCTCCCGGACCGGTGATCTTCGCGAGGTCCCGGTCGGTCCGCACGTCGTGGATCTGCCAGAGATCGAGGTGCTCGACGCGCATGCGCTCGAGCGTGCCCTCGAGATCCTGACGCGCCCCCTTGGCGTCGCGTGAGGCCGACTTGCTGCAGAGGAACACCTCCGCGCGCGCAGCGGGATCCGCGCCCCACACGAGGCCGTGATACCGCTCGGAGTCGTCGTACGCGCGGGCGCAGTCGAAGTAACGCACGCCCCCGGCGAGCGCCGCTCGAAGGACGGCGGTCGCGTCGCCTTCGCGCCCGAAGGTGCGGAGCACCCCTTCGCCGCCGAGACCGAGCCGCGGCAGGCCGGCGAGCACTCGTGCCATCATGGCCAGGAACGTAGCGCAGCCGCGAAACCACGGTACGCTCGGTTGCGTCTTGCGAAGCGCGCTCCCGCGGAAGAAATCCGGCCTCGACGAGCTCTCGCTCGTCGAAGCGACGCGCGCGGGCGGCGCGCACAGCGCCCGGCGGGACTACCGAGACTTCGCGATCAACCGACGCAGTCTCCGTGACGTGCTGGAGCTCGGCGATCTCGTCTCCGTGTTCGGCTGGCTCGACCGTCGCGCCGAGCGCGAATACGCCCGTCAGCTGCTGCCTCGCGCCACGGGAGCGCCAACGCGCGCGACCCTCTACGTGTGCCCGGAGTGCGCCGACCCAGGGTGTGGCGTCGTCCGCATGCGGGTGGAGGTGCGCGAGGACTGCGTCGTCTGGTCAGAGCCCGCGTGGGGAGACGCCGTCGGCGCGGAGTCGCCCCTCGACCAGCCGTGGCGCGACCTGTGGTTCGACCGCGTGGCCTACCACAGCGCCCTCGCGCTCTACCTCTGACGGACGCGGTACGCCGGCGCGCAGGCGTGCACCCGCGCCCACGACACCACGGCGCGCGGGGCCCACTCGACCGGCGCGCCGAAGCTCGCGCGCCCGAGCCCCTCGTCGCGTACGGCGCAGGAGTAGCTCATCGCCTGCGCCGTCGCGTCGTCCTGCCACGGGATGTGGTGCACCGCGCCTCCTCGCAGGGTCAGCAGCGAGAGCCCCGAGGACAGCGCGGACGCGATGGCGCCGTCCGCGGTCGTCGTCAGCGAGAAGTCGCGGTCGTCGGCCCGCAAGGTGACCGCGAGGCCGCGGGCGTCCCCCTCCACGCGGAAGCGCTCGGGCGCGCGGGTGTCGTAGCGATCGAACACCGCCGCGAGCCAACGCGGGACCGTCGGCCACACGTCGCAGCGCAACACCAGCCACGCGGGCGCGCTGCGCCACCGACCACGCACGCGCCAGAGGGCCTCGACGTAGTCGAAACGGGGCCCCGGGAGCCCGCGCACGCCGAGGTCGAAGAGGCGGAGGAGGCACAGGTTCACCCGCAGGCGCGCGCCCTCGCGGTCGGGTTCGAACACCGGGGACCAGGTGAGCCCTGCGCCATCGCACGTGCCATCGAGCTCGAGGGTCACGTCCTCGCGGCCACGGAACTGCACCACCCCGAGGGTTTGCGTCGGCATCGGCATGAGCACCGAGTCTACAGGCAGGTCGAGAGCGCGGGCTTGTCCCAGGCCTCGCGGAAGAACACGCGGGTGGGTCGGGTGTGGTCCTGCTCGTCGGGGGCAGCGAGCTGCCCGGACTCGTTGCTGCCCCAGCACCAGAGCTCCCCGTCGAGGCGCAGCGCGCAGACGTGCGCGCCGCCGACGGCGATCGAGGTGACGTCGCTGAGTCCCTCCACGCGCACGAGGCTCCGCTCTCCTTCGGTCGTCCCGTTGCCCAGCTGCCCATGGAGGTTGTTGCCCAGGCAAGCCACCTCTCCGCCGGCAGAGCGCACGCAGATGGGGCTCTCGACCGTGGCGCCGGACTCGACGGCGAGCGGATCGAAGGAGGCCAGGAAGCCGATCGATCCCGGGCGTCGAGGGGGCTCGTCGACGCCGCTCGAGGGGAGCGTGCCCCAGCAGACGACCTCGCCATCGGCGACGGCGCAGATCGACTGTGCGCCGCCCCCGAGGGAGGTCGCGTGCTTCACGCCGGGCACGGGACCGGGAACGGCACGATCGATCGTGCTCCCGTCGCCCAGGCCCTGATCGAGGGCGAGGCCCCAGCACCACACCGTGCCATCGCTTCGCAACGCGCACGAGCGCGCTCCGGTGGCGGTGACCTGGACGACGTGGGTGAGGTTCGCCACGTCGGCTGCCCACGGGCGGGTCACCTTGCCGCCGTCGCCCAGCTGCCCGAAGCGGTTGTCGCCGAAGCACGCGACGCGGCCGTTGGTGCGCACCGCGCAGCAGGTGAAGCCCCCACACGAGATCGTGCGGGCGTCGGCGAGCCCCTCCACCGCACGAGGGACGGGCGAGGACCGACCGGGTCGCAGCGACTCGTCGACCAGCGCATCGAACCCCTCGAACCCCCAGCAGAGCACATGACCGTCGTGTCGCACCGCGCAGGCTCGGGTCCATCCAGCGGCGACGTCGACCGCGTCGTCGATGACCCGATGGGGCCGCTGCGCGCCAGGGCCCTTCGCGGAACCGACCGCGTGGTCGGCGTTGGATCCCCAGCAGATGACCGCATGGGTGTTGGTCAGGCCACACGTGAAGCCCTTGCCGGCCGTGATCCGGGTGAGTCGACCGAAACCGGTCTCGCCGCAGGGCGAGCGGACGGGCCTTCCGCAGCCGAGCAGGGCCAGCACGAGGAGAGCGGCGGTGCGCATGGGCCGAGCGACAGCGTGCTGGGACTCGGGTTCCTGCGACGCGGCTCGTTCCGCCCTCTCGCGACGGCTGCCTCGTGGACGGTCCAGGACCCGGCTCGGCTCGGCCGCTGGCCAGCCGGGCTAGGCGCAGGGCCGCGCGGCGTAGAGCGCGTCGCGGTAGGCGAGCAGGTCGGCGAACTCGTCGGCGATCTCCGGACGACGCCACGCGCGACGGGTCGCGGGGCCGAGCGGGATGAGCGGGTGGTCGACGGGCGAGACGCACTGGAGGAACGACGCGGCGAGGAGATCGGCGAACCCGAGGGTGTCGCCGTGCAGATGGGTGCGGCCCCCGAGCTCCGCGCGCAGGCCCTCGGCGGTCGCCCGCATCGTCGCGAGGTGGGCGGCGAGCGTCTCGGGATCCGCGTCGTACTTGCGTGTGAGGAAGCGGACACCCACGCGCGCGACGGGCCGGGCCAGGTAGGCGAGGGGGCCGGGCGCGACGGGCTGGACCGCCTCGCGCTGCGCCTCGGGATCGGCGAGGACCGCGGCCGAGACGAGCGCGCGGCCGGCGTTCAGCCCGGGCTCGAGGCGGGCGGCGAGGGCGAGGGTCTCGGGCGCGTCGGCGCGGAGGCTCGGGCCGTGGCCGACGCGGTCGGCCATCGCGGCGATCGCGCACGAGTCGAAGAGCAAGCGACCGTCGTCGACGAAGACCGGCACGGTGGGCTTCGGCGCACCGGCACGGTGGGCGAGGCGGCGGAGCGCGAGCTCGCCGAGCAGCGGACGGTGTTCGCGGAAGCGGTAGGCGATGCGGTGGTGGTCGAGCGCGAAGCGGGCGCGCTCGGTCCACGGGGAATAGGGCAGTCCGAGCAGTACGGGCAACGACACGCCTCGAACGGTGCCGGGTCCTTCGGCGCGACGCCTTGACATCGATCAAGTTCGACCGGCGCGCGACTGCGCGCGGGCACGGCGGACCCGGCTCAGCGATTCGGGCGTGACACCGAGGTACGAGGCGACGTGGTAGAGCGGCATGCGCTGCACGATCGCGGGCTCGACGTGGGCGCAGAAGTAGTCGTAGCGCTCCTTGGCCGATTTCCACTGCAGCGTGCGGAGCCGTCGCTCCATCGACAGGTAGTGGCGCTCGGCGAGCACCCGCCCGATCCGCTCGGCGAGCGCGCCGGGGTGTTCGTCCGCGAAGTCGCGTAGGCGGAGCCGCAGGCCCACGACCGGTTCGACGGCCTCGATGGTCTCGCTCGCCGGCTCCCCCCGCACGAAGGACGCGAAGGGCACGACGGCCGCCGGCGCGCACAGCAAGCGCAGGTTCACGTCGCGGCCGCGGTGGTCGTAGAAGCAGCGCACGAGGCCCTCGGTCATCACCAGCACCTCGCGGCACGGGTCGCCTTCGCGCACGAGCACGGCGCCCTCTGCGTGGCGCACGGGGCGCAGGTATGGAGTGAGGGCCGCGAGCTCGTCGGCCGACAGCGGGAGAAACTCCGCAAAGGGGCTCGCCGGCGGCGTCACGCGTGGATGCTAGCAAATGCCGCGAGCATCGACGCGACGGCGGGCGAACTCGAGGCACGCGATCACATCGTCGCGCTCGAGGTCCGGCAGCTCGGTCAGCACCTCGTCGATCGCAAGACCGGTCGCGAGGAGGTTCAGCACGTCGGTGACCCGGATGCGCATGCCTCGAACACAGGGACGTCCTCCGCACTGCTCGGGGTCGGTTGTGATCCGCGGAAAGAGCTCCATGTCCGGCATCGTGCGTGGTCCCGAACACCGGGTCCACAACGAGTTTCGTAACGCGGTTGCCTCTTCGCCGACGAAGGGGACCATGGACGACTCCACCGACTTCGAGGTCACGCTCACCGAGCCACGCTTGCTGCGCGCGATGGTGCTCGTGCTCAAGGTCCTCGCCGTGCTGTACCTCGGCCTCGCCGTCTACGGCGTGGTCGCCGCCTACGGGCAGCAGAGCAATGCGTACCGCGACTACCTGCTGATGCGACCCGCCCTCAAGACGCCGCTCCTCGTCCCCGAGCCTTCGTTGCTGCCACTGCTGCCACAGCTCGTCCGTGGGGTGCTCACGAGCCTCGTCGTGTTCGCCGGCGGCGAGATCATCCGCCTGTTGCTGGGCCTGCGCGCCATCGCGCTCAAGACGCGCCACGAGCTCGGCGAGCTCGCCGCCCAGGTGCAGTACCGGACCCGCCCGCCGAGCTGACGGCTCCCGCTAGACTCGCCCTCCATGGCGATGAACACGACCAGCGTCGACGCCTACCTCCGCGACGGCTGCGGCCGCTGCGAGAAGTACCAGACCCCCGCGTGCAAGGTGCACAAGTGGACCAAGGCCCTCGTGGCCCTCCGCGCGCTCGTGCTGGAGTGCGGGCTGACCGAGGAGATGAAGTGGGGCTCGCCCACCTACACGCTCGACGGCAAGAACGTCGTCATGATCGCCTCCTTCGTGGACCGCTGCGTGCTGCAGTTCTTCAAGGGCGCCGCGCTCGAAGACCCGGACTCCGTGCTCGAGAGCCCCGGTGAGAACTCGCGCTTCGTGCGCTTCCTCCCGTTCCGCACCGAGGCCGAGGTCATGGCCCGCCGGGCGGTCGCGCGTCGCCTCGTCGAGCAGGCGATCGCCCTCGAGCGGGCGGGCGCCGAGGTCGAGCCCAAGGGCGCGCCCGAGCCCATGCCCGCCGAGCTCGCGGAGCGCCTCGCGGCCGACCCTGCTCTCGCGCGGGCCTTCGCGGCGTTGACCCCGGGCCGCCGCCGCAGCCACGTCCTGCACGTCTCGGGCGCCAAGCAGAGCGAGACGCGCGCGCGGCGGGCCGAGCGGTGCGCGGCCGACATCCTCGCGGGCCGCGGGTTCCACGAGCGGCAGGGCTAGCGGGGGGCGCGCGCCTTGGGTAGACAGGCGCCATGAGCGTCCTCGTCGAGTGCGTGCCCAACTTCAGCGAAGGCCGTGACCCGGCGGTGATCCAGCAGATCACCGCGGCCATCTCCTCGGTCGAGGGCGTCATGCTGCTCGACGTCGATCCCGGCAAGGCGACCAATCGCACCGTGGTCACCTTCGTCGGCGCGCCCGAGCCCGTGCTCGAGGCCGCCGTGCGCGGCGCCGCCAAGGCCAAGGAGCTCATCGACATGCGGCAGCACCAGGGCGAGCACCCGCGCTTCGGCGCGCTCGACGTGTGCCCGCTCGTCCCCGTCGCCGGCATCACCATGGAGGAGACCGCGGCGCTCGCGCGGCGCCTCGCCCAGCGCCTCGGCGACGAGGTGGGCCTCACCATCTACTGCTACGAGCGCGCGGCCAGCACGCCTGCGCGGCGCAACCTCGCCGACGTGCGCGCGGGCGAATACGAGGGGCTCGAGGCCAGGCTCCGCGACCCGGCGTGGGCGCCCGACTTCGGCCCCTCCACCTTCGATGCGAAGAGCGGCGCGACCGCGGTCGGGGCGCGCGATTTCCTCCTCGCCTACAACGTGAACCTCAACACCACCTCCACGCGGCGGGCGAACGCCATCGCCTTCGACGTGCGCGAGAAGGGCCGCGAGGTGAAGGGCGAGGACGGCGTGATGCGCCAGCAGCCCGGCACCTTGCGCTCGGTCAAGGGCATCGGCTGGTACATCCCCGAGTACGGCGTCGCGCAGGTGTCGCTGAACCTCACCGACGTCTCGGTCACGCCGCTGCACGTGGCGTTCGACGAGTGCGTCCGGGCCGCCGCGGCGCGCGGCGTGCGCGTCACCGGGTCCGAGCTCGTGGGCCTCGTCCCGCTGCGGGCGATGCTCGACGCGGGGCGCTACTTCCTCGAGAAGCAGGAGCGATCGACGGGCGTGTCCGACGCCGAGCTGATCAAGATCGCGGTCCGCTCGCTCGGCCTCTCCGACCTCGCGCCGTTTCGCCCCGAGGAGAAGATCGTCGAGTACGCGATCGCGGCGCGAGCCCCCAGGGGAAGGCGCCTCGTCGATCTGTCGCTGCGCGCGTTCACCGAGGAGACCGCGTCGGAGTCACCGGCGCCGGGTGGTGGGTCGATCAGCGCGGCGCTCGGCGCGCTCGGCGCCGCGCTCGCCACGATGGTCGCGAACCTCTCGTCGCACAAGCGGGGGTGGGACGCCCGGTGGAAGGAGTTCAGCGACCACGCGGTCGCCGGCAAGGCGCGCTACGAGGCGCTCCTGCGGCTGGTCGACGAGGACACCGCGGCGTTCGACCGGGTGATGGCCGCCTTCGGTCTGCCGAGGGGCACCGACGCCGAGAAGGCGGCGCGCAAGCGGGCGATCCAGGAGGCCACGCGCCTCGCGATCGACGTGCCGCTCCAGGTGATGAAGGAGGCCCTCGCCTCGATGGACGTCATCGCGGCGATGGCCGAGATCGGCAACGCGGCCTCGGTCTCCGACGCCGGCGTCGGCGCGCTCTGCGCCCGTTCCGCCGTGCTGGGCGCGCACCTCAACGTGAAGATCAACTGCGCTTCGTACGACGACAAGGACGCCGTGGCCCGCATCACCGCCGAGGCCGCCGGGATCGAGCGCGAGGCGATCGCCAGGGAGGCGGCGATCCTCGCGGTGGTGAACGGCCGGATGTGAGGGCGCAACGCGTCGCCGTGGCGGGCTGACGCTGAATGGAGACCCACACGGCGAACGTGAACCCGCGATCGGTTCGTCGACGATCGACCGCATTCGCGCTGCGATCACGCCGGCACCGACCTTGCGTGGGGCCGCTCCATGCGCACCCCCATGGCCCTGTCTCTCCTCGCCGCCCTCAGCACCCTCGCTTGTTCCTCGACCGACCCGCCTGCCAGCACCGACGACGCCGCGACCGACGCAGGCACGGACGCAGCCGTCGAAGTCGGCGCGGACACCTCGAGCCCTCCTGACACCACCCCCGTGGGCGACGGCGGCACCACCCCCGTGGGCGACGGCGGCAAGACGCTCGAGTCGATGACCGCCGACGAGGCCACCGCCCTCTGCCGCGACGCGGCGGCCGAAGCGGGCAAGAAGCTCACCGACGAGCAGATGAAGCGGGTCCTGTGCGCCTTCACCGGAGCCTTCGCGGCTGCGGGCGCCGCCGACGACGCGAGCGCCCGCGCGAAGTGTCAGGCCGCGTACGACGACTGCATGGCCAAGCCGGCCGAGGACGCGGGGACGCCCAAGGACCCGTGCGCCGGGTTCGCGACCAAGGCCGCCAGTTGCAAGGGCCTGACCCCGGCGGAGTACCGGGCCTACATGGGCGAGCAGACGGACATCCTGCTGCGACTCGCCGACCCGAAGGCCTGCAGCACCGTCACGGCGTCGGGGACCGGGCCCACCCTCCCGACCCCCGCCACGGACGTGGTGCAGACGAAGTGCCCCAAGCTGCTCTCGAGCGGCTGACGTCGGCCTCACGTCCCGGCAAAGCGGGCCGTGATCCACTTCTGCGCTCCACCGGCCGGCGCAGCCGTCGAGCGAGGTCTCCGGTGCGGCGCCTTGCGCGTCTCGAAGACGAGCTCCTCGCCGTCGGCCGGGATACGGGTCCGCTCCAGCAGCCCCTCCGCCGCCAGGCGCGCCGCGAGCCCGGCCCGCGTGGTGGGGCAGTGGTCGAGCGCCTCGAGGTGGTTGAAGACGATCTCTCCCGGGGCGCGCCGCGCGAGCGCGACCAGCTCGTCGAGCGAGAAGAGGATGTCGCCGCCGAGCCCCATGTTCGCGGCGCCGGCGGGCGCGAGGATCACGTCGGGCTGGAGTCGATCGATCGCGTCGAGGACCGCGTCGGTGAGCACCGAGTCCCCGACGACGTAGAGGCTCGGCTCGTCCGGGTGCGCCAGGTACACGCCGGCGACCGGCCCCATCAGCCACCCGAGGAGTCCGCGTCCGTGGCGGGAGGGCACGACCTCGACCGCCATGCCGAGCACGCCGTCCCGGAGCTCGCGCGCGTCGAGGCCCTTTCGCCGCAGGTTCGGGGCATCGACGGGGCTGGCCCAGACCGTCAGCCCGCGTCGGCGCGCGAAGTCGAGCCCGGGGCGGTCGAAGTGATCGGGGTGCTCGTGCGTGACGAGGACCGCCGTCGCCTGCGCGAGCGCCGCGGCCGCCGTCGCGGGCAGGGGGACCAAGGGGTTCGGGCGTCGCCCTCCGCCGAACACCTTGAAGCCTGGCAAGGCGCCGGGCTCGGAGAGCATGGGGTCGACGAGGATGCGGTGCCCTCCGACCGAGAGGAGCGTCGTCGCGTTTCGCAGGACCTGGATCTTCATGTCGGCGGGGAATCTGACGGCTGCGCATGCGGATGACAACCGCCTCCGGCGGATGCTAGTCATCCGTCTCTGCATGCCTACCGAGTCCCCCTGGGAGTGGTACCGGACGTTCGAGGCGGTCGCGCGCACCGGCCACCTCACGGCCGCCGCGAAGGCGCTCGGGGTCAGCCAGTCGACCGTGAGCCGGCAGCTGTCGCGGCTCGAGGAGAACGCGGGCTCTCTCCTGCTCCTGCGCGAGTCACCGGTCCGGCTCACCGAACGCGGCGCACTCCTCCTCGAGGCGATTCGCCCCATGGTGGACGGGGCGCTCGCGGCGGGGGCCGCGCTCGAGAACACCCCCGAGCTGCGCGGCGAGGTCACGATCACGACGGTGGGCGAGGTGGTGCGCTGGGTGCTGTCGCGGCGCCTCGGTGGCTTCTTCCGCGACTACCCTCACCTCCGGCTCCGCATCCTCGCGAGCAACCGGAACGACAGCCTCGCGGCCGGCGAGGCGGACATCGCGCTCCGGCTCGCGCGACCCGAACGCGGCAAGCTCACCGCGCGCCGGCTCAGCGTCGAGACCTTCGGCTTCTACGCGGCGAGCTCGCTCGAGCTGCACGAGGAGGTCGCGTGGGTGGGGCTCACGGGCTCGCTCGCGCAGATCCCGGAGCAGCGCCACGCCAAGCGCGCCTTTGCCTCCCGCCCGGCGCGGGTGCTCGTCGAGGACGTCGAGGCCCTCGGGTTCCTGGTCGAGGCCGGGACCGGCGTCGCGGTGCTCCCGCGGCAGCTCGCGGCGCGGCTCCGCGGGGTCGAAGAGGTCCGCCCCGCGCGCGTCGGCGCCCGCGATCTCGGGCCGATCCCGTCGCGCAGCCTCTTCATGGTCGTGCACCAGTCCAAGCGCGATCTGCCCGCGGTGCGCGCCGTGTCGGGGTGGCTCGCGGGCATCTTCTCCGACGATTGAGTGGCCGCCTACGGCGCGACGACGGTGCTGTTGTCCAGCTCGACCGCGGTCTGGGCCAGCAGTCGACCGGTGACCGAAGCTCCCGTGCGCAGCCGGATCGCCGTCTGGGCGAGCACGATGCCCTCGAGGTGCGCAGTCGTCCCGAGCTCTGCGAAGCCGCTCACCTGCCAGAACACGTTCCTCGGCAGCGCGCCCCCCGTCAGCGTGATCTTCACGCCGTTGCTCACGGTCAGGTCCTTGGCGATCTGGAAGATCCACACGTCGGTCGCGCTCCCGGCCAGGGTCACGTTCGTGGGGACGAGCAGGCCCGTACCCCACTTGTAGACCCCTGCGGTCAGGGTCAGGCCTCCGATGTTGCCAGCGCCGAGCTCGGTGGTCTTCGGTGCCCGCGAGGCGGCGTCCGTGAACGCGAGCTGCGGATCGCCGATCGCCGTGGTGAGCATCGCGGGCGTGGGGGCAGCGTAGTCCGAGGCGAACACCTTGCCGGTGACCTGGGTGGAGGTGGAGAAGACGTTCGTCGAGTCGGTCGTGAGCGCGAAGCCCGTGATGTACGTGGCGGCGGCGGGACTGACGCCGACGTTGCCGGTGATGGCCGAAGCCGGCACCGTCGACACACCGGTCTTGGCCAGCACCGCGAAGGTGCCCGCGGTGCCGAGGTGGACGGCGGTCGGCGCCGCGGGCGTCCCGACGTCCACCGTCTCCGTCTCGGGAGCGTCGGCGTCGGTCGCATCGCTACGCGTCCCCGTGTCGGTGCCCGCACCATCGACGCCGCCGTCGCTCGCTCCGTCGACGCTGCCGTCGCTCGCTCCGTCGGCGCTCTGCGTGTCGGAGCTCTCGCAGCCGCTACCGAGCGCTGCGAGCGAGACGGTCAAGAGAAGGGCACCCAGGGTGCTGCGGTTCGATTCGATGACTGTAGTCAAAGGGACTCCTTGCGAGATGCGGCGCAGCTCGACGGATGATTCGCGGGCCGACACCGGCGATGGGCCGAGCACCTCAGCGAGAGTTGATGCTAACCATGGAGCTGGAGTTTGCTCGGAATCACTTTGCGGAGCTCGCCCGTTGCGCGACGGGCGCTCCGGGACGTTCGTGAAGCGACGGGGCGAATTGCCTCGCAGGAGCCGCTCGCTTGCCGTGCCGGTACGAGACAATCGCACCGAGGGACGTTGTAACGGCGACCCGCCATCGGGAACAATCATGCTAAATAAATCGCACAGGTGCCCGGAGACAAAGGCAATGTCCACGGGACGGCCGTCCCCATCGTCGAGCACACGAAGGCGTCGACGAAGTCCACACCGCAGAGCGGGGCGATTCGCCTCGGTACGACAGGTTCGTCGGAGGGCAACGCGAGCCGGCGCACGGAATCCGCAGCGTTCCGGACGGCCTCTCGATTGCACCCGCGAGGACCGATGCCCACGCTCATCCCCCCGCAGTCCGGGCCTGTCTCCGTCCGTCCTGACAAATCGCTGACCAAGGTGCTCGGGAAGAGCGAGTACGTGCAGGACCTCGTCGAGGAGTGTGCGGCCGAGCTCTCCGTGGTCAACGACGAGCTCGGCAAGGACCTCGCGACCCGCGAGAAGACGGTGGCCGTCGAGGACAAGGTGCAGGAGGCCGCGGCCGAGCTGACGAGCGTCAACGCCGCGCTGGAGCACGAGATCGAGGAACGTCACCACCTCGAGCTCCGTCTGGCTGTCGTGACGGAGCAGGGGGACATCGCCCGCCACGCGTCGCTCCACGACCCACTCACCGGTCTGCCCAACCGCGCCCTGTTCGACGATCGGCTGCAGCACGGCCTGGCGCAGGCCGAACGGCACGATCGGACCCTGGCGGTGATGTTCGTCGACCTCGATGGCTTCAAGCGCATCAACGACGAGCACGGCCACGAGGTCGGTGACGGGATCCTCCGGCTGGTCGCCCGCCGCCTCGAGGAGAACACGCGCAAGGACGACACCGTGAGCCGCCACGGTGGTGACGAGTTCCTCTACCTGCTGATGGAGGTCACCGACGAGTCCACCGTGGCGGCGATCGCCGCGAAGATCGTGGCCGTCATCCAGGCTCCGGCGGTGCTGGACGTGCGCGGCACCCCGCAGACGTTCCGCGTGTCCGCCAGCCTGGGCATCGCCGTCTACCCGAAGGACGGTACGAGCGCCGAGGCGCTGATAGAGGCTGCCGATCGCGCCATGTACGAGGCCAAGCGGGCCGGCGGCGGGCACTCGTTCGGTCGGTGACCCGCTCGCGGAGCTACGCGTCGGGCCGGAGGAAGGCGAGGGCGAGCCGACGTACGGTGCCGTCGTCGAAGCGCACGGCGGCGCGGTCGTCGGCGAGCTCGGTGACGACGCCAGGACCGAACTTGGCGTGCCGGACGCGCGCGCCCTCCTCGATCTCCTCGACCTCCGGCAGCGCGGCGCGCGGGGGACGCGCCGGCATGACGACCGCAGGAGGCGCGGGGGGCTGCGGCTTCGGGCGCGCCTCCGCGGGGCGCTCGGCCCGGGCGTGTCGCATCGACAGGCGCGCGCCGAAGACGCGCTCGAGCTCGCGCGCGGTCTCGACGGAGCACCCGCTCGCGGCGCCGAGGACGAGGGTCTCGAGCGCGCCGAGCGACGCGCCCGCGTCGAGGAGGAGGCGGGCCACGGACTCGTCGGCGTCCTCGAGGCGGAGCTCGGTGAGCTCGCAGAAGCGCTCTCCTCTCCGGAGCTCGGCGACGACCTCCGGAACGTTCGCGTACGCGCCGAGGCTGAGCCTGCTGACCGAAGAGGTCTTGCGGAGGAGTGACGCGAGGCCGGTCACCGGGAGCCTGGCGCCGGGAGCGTAGGGGCTCGGCGCGAGCGTGAGCTTGCGGAGCTCCGGCAGCTCCGAGGTCGCGAGGGCGGTCACGTCGTCGTCGTCCAACACCACGGTGCAGAGCTCGAGGCTCTCGAGCTTCGCGTGCCGGAACGGTCGCAGGAGCACGGACTCGACCGTCAGCGTGAGCCTGCGGAGCTCGCTCGCCGCCGCGAGCATCGGCCCGAGGTCGCCGAGCGCGCCGAGGTGGTGGGTCTCCATCGTCAGCGTCCTCAGGCTGTCGGCGAAGGGTGCGGCGGCGATGGCCTGCAGGCCGTCCTGGCACACCTCGTCGAAGCTCCCCGGCGCGACGACCTCGAGCGATCGCAGGAGGCGCGTGGTGTCGTTGCGCAGGAGGACGCCGACGATCCGGGGCCAGGTCCGGAGAACGGGCTCCACCTTCGCGCGCACCGTCGCCGAGTGGACGAAGCCGCGGTCGGCGCGGAGCTCCACGTGGCGCTGGGCGATCCAGTCGCTCAGGATCCCGGCCTGGGCCGCGGCCCGCTGCGCTTCGACCGGCTTCTCGGCCTCGTCGACCCGCGCGCGGAGGGCGTTCGTGGCGGCGTCCTTCGGGAGCGGGAAGCCCGCCGCCCGGTAGATCGCCATGAGCTCACCCTGCAGGTCGATGAGCGCTCCGCGCGGATCACCCTTCGCGCGTAACTCGGCGGCGTAGAGAGCCCAGTCCTCCGCCGCGTCGGTCAGGCGCACACGCGCTTCGAGCTCGTCGCTCGGCGCCGGGACGCTTCGAGGGCTCGGCGCCGGCAACGCGACCTCGAGCTGCGGATTGAAGGTGTGACACCCGAGGCGCGTCGCGACGCTGCGGAGCTGGGCGAGGACCTTGCGGCTCGCGGTGTCCCGGACGACGCTCCACCCTGCGCACACGGTGAAGTGGCGTCCGTCGTCGGCGACGGAGACGTCGAACGCGGGCCCCGAGAGGCGCCCCTCGTCGAAGCGGACGCGCGCGCCGAACTCGAGCTCGAACGCGCGCGCGATCTCGTCGATGCCGAGCGGCACGAGGTCCTCGACCGGCTGCCCCTCCGAGAGGGCTTGGAAGACGGCGGCCGGCTTGCTCGACGGCGAGCCCTTCCAGAACACGAGGTCGTAGGACATGGGCCGCCAGCATAGCGAGCCTCAGTCGCGGCGCGATCGACGCGCGCGACCGAGGACCAGCGCGGCGAGCCCGAGGCCGACCGCGAGCAGGCCCTGGGCGGGCGTGGACGTGCCCGGGCTCGTGCAGGAGCAGCCGCCCGCGTCCGTCGTGCCGTCGAGGCTCCCCGAATCGCCGCCAGCGTCGCCCGCGCCGCCCGAATCGGTGGTGGGGAGCGGGCCCGTGTCGGACGTGGGCGTGCCGGTGTCGCTCGTGGGGGTGCCCGTGTCGCCGGTGGGAACTCCGGTGTCCGTGGTCGGAACCCCGGTGTCGCTCACGCCCGCGTCGCCGCCGCCCGGGGTGCAGCTCGGGCCGCCACCGACGGAGACCTCGCCAATCTCGCCGTCGGCCGAGAGGACGGTGTTCGTGAGCGTCGCGGCGGCCGCGCTGTCGCCCTTGAGGTTCGCGAGGAAGAACGCCGTCGCGTAGCGCCCGTACACCTTCTGTCGCGTGGGGTCGGCCGCGCCGCCGCAGGTGAGGCCGCAGAGGGAGCGCGGCGCGTTCTCGCCGTCGCAGTGGGTGGAGCCCTTCACGCGGAACGACGTGGTCGGTCCCTTGGACGTGGTGCGGAAGTCGAACCAGCCCGCGCTGCTGTTGCACGAGCTCGGGCCCGCGAAGAACGAGAGGACCGGCGCGCAGAGCTTCGCGTAGGCCGCCTTGCCGAGGCCCCCGTTGTCGACCGGATCGAAGAGCACGGTGGCCGCGGGCACCACCTCGGCGGCGGCGAGGGTGGTGGCGAGCCCGCCCGCGCTGTGACCCTCGAGGCCGATCTTGGTCTTGTCGATCTTGCCCTTGGCCGGCGTGTCGGCGGCGTCGAGATCCGCGACGAGGGTCTTGATGATCACGCCGTTCTTCACGTGGTCGGGCGAGAACCCGCCCGGGAACGTCGGCGCGACGACGACGAACCCGTAGCTCGCGAACAGCTCGGCCCAGCCGACCTGGTTGTCGGCGTTGGCCGAGAACCCGTGGCTCGCCACGATGAGGGGGTAGGTGCCGGGCGCGTTGGGGACGACGAGCTTGCCGCCCGTCGCGCCGCCGAAGCCGGCCTTGAGGTTCGTCGTGGTGGTCGCGACCGAACCCTTGGCGCTGTAGTCCGCGGAGGCCGAGCCGGCCCAGGAGATCGCACAAGCCGTCGCCAAGCCGAAGAACAGGACTGTCGAGCGCATGGAGCCTCCTGTGGCGCGCACCGCGCCAGCGCGTCCCGTTGTGCTCGATTTCGCCGAGGCCGCAAGCTCGGTGCACGTTGACGCTCCACGACTTCCTACTTTTTCAGCGCCCTGTGGAAAACAACCGTAGGTCCGGATCGATCCGCGGCTCTCCCGGGCTACGACGAGGCCATGGCACGCATCTTCGTCACCGGGTTCGCGGACGGTCTCGGTAGAGCGACCGCAGAGACGCTGCTCGGCGCAGGCCATGAGGTCGTCGGTCACCTTCGCGGGAAGCAGCGACTCCCTGCCGTGCAGGACCTGCTCGCGCGCGGCGCAACGGCGGTGTTCGGAGATCTGGTCGACGCGCAGCAGACCCGCGCGGTCGCCGACCAGGTCAACGCGCTCGGCACCATGGACGCCGTCGTCCACAACGCAGGCGTGTACTCCGACCCGACGGTCCTCCCGGTGAACGTGGTCGCGCCGTACCTCCTCACGGCGCTCATCGCGCGTCCGAAGCGCCTGATCTATCTGAGCAGCGGCATGCACCGTGGCGGGCGCCCGACGCTCGACGGGCTGGACTGGACCGGCCGCCGCGCCACCGCTTCGTACTCCGACACCAAGCTGTTCGTCACCGCGCTCGCCGCGGCCGTCGCGGAGCGATGGCCCGACGTACTCTGCAACTCGGTCGATCCTGGCTGGGTGCCCACGAGGATGGGCGGCCCGAACGCGCCCGACGATCTGCGACTCGGCCACCTCACCCAGGAGTGGCTGGCCACGAGCGACGACGCGGAGGCGAGGACGACCGGCGGCTACTGGCACCACCAGCGCAGGGTGGAGCCGCACCCCGCCGTCCACGACCCCGGGTTCCGCGCGCGGCTGCTCGCGGAGCTCGAGCGCGTCACCGGGACCGCACTGAGCGAGTGCAGACCCCCGATCGTAGATCCGGCCTAATCTTCGAGGAACGGTGAAAATACTGGCGCCAGTACTCAGCGCGGTACGACCGGGAGCAGCAGGCGCGAGCGGCCGACGTCGATGCGCCACCGCACCGTCGACGGCCCCGGCGGCGTCGTGAAGTGGTCGACGTCGGCGCCGGTGAGGCGGAGACGCAGGCGGTGCCCCGGTCGCACGCGCAGGTGAAGCGGCAAGAGCTCGAGGCAGTGCGTGGCGGGCTCGTCGGGGGCGAGGCGGAGGGCGTCGGCGCGCAGGAACGTGGCGTGCACCCGCGGCAACCCGCGCGCGTCGGTGGTGAGCGACGTGCGATGCAGCGTGCGCAGGCCACCCTCGCTGACGAGCCGCGCTCGACCCAGAGGATCGACGTCCTCGAGGTAGGCGAACACGGCGTCGTCGGGCTCGCTCGACGCGAGGTGGAGCACGAGCACGGGGTGGCCGGCCACCGTCAGGTCAGAGAGTGGCGCGCTCTCGAAGGTGAACGCGTCGGTGCCAGTGGCGCCGCTGCCGTCGGCGTGCAGGAACGGGCAGAGCAGGGTGCGGTACCGACTGCGCGGACCCGCGCCGGTGGTGCGCGCCACGTCCGCGGTGCGCGTCCCCTCGGTCGGCGCGTCGCGCAGGTGGCCTGCGGCGTCGAGATGCAAGACGCGGGTCGTCGTCTCGGGCGGAGGCCACACGTCGTGGCTGTGGAAGCCGCCCTCGCCGAGCTCCCACGTGCGTACGCGGGGCGTCGCGTCCTCGCCGCGGCGCTCGGGGACGAGGTGCGGATCGAAGAAGCGCAGGAGCTCGGCCGCGTGGTCGAACTGCGCGGCGGGACCGGGTGCGCCGGGGTCGAGGTCGAGCTGGCCGCCGTGGATCCACGGACCCACGAGGAGCCGCGCGTCGACGCCGCGCGCGGAGAGCGCCTCGAAGCGCCGGATCGCAGAGGAGGCGTAGGCCCCGTCGAACCAGCCGCCGTAGCCGAGGACCGCGACGTCGCGCACGCGATCGACGTAGGTGTGCGGGCTGAAGAAGTCGGAGCCCTGGCCGGGCACGGGCGCGTCGGGGGGCGCGTCGTCGCGGAAGGTGACATGCACCGCGCCGGCGTGGGTGCTGTAGTTCTCGGCGTGCGAGCGGAGCGCGGCGGCGAGGGCCTCGCCGCTCTGGTCGTCGTCGACCCTGGCCACGCCGGCGAGCCCCGCCGTCACGACGCGCGCCACCGCGGCGCGCAGGGCAGGGTGGTCGAGGCGGCGCACGAGCGCGGGATCGAACGCGCCGTACGCCTGCAGCGCGTAGATCAGCGCCACCATCACGCCGGGATCGTTGCGATCGAGCGCGGCGTTCGCCGTCTCCCACGCGTGCGTGAAATACGCGTTGTGGAGCCCGCCGGGGAAGGCCACGTCGGTGTAGACGTCGAACAGGGAGAAGCGCGGGGCCACGGCGCGCACCGCGGGGTGCCCGACGGTGGCGAGGAACTCCGCGGTCGTGCCCTCGTAGGAGACGCCCGTCGACCCGACCAAGCCGTTGGACCAGGGCTGCCCCACGATCCACTCCACGATCTCGCGCCCGTCGGCGACCTCGCCGTCGAGCCACCAGGGGCAGGGGCGCTCGCCGAACGACGCCCCCGAGCCGCGCGCGTCGACGTCGACCCACGCGTAGCCGCGCGAGGTGAACAGCGCGCGCATCGGCGCGTTCATCGGATCGAGGGTGGCGGCGGGCAGGAGCGGCCGGAGCAGCGGGTGCACCGCGAAGCGGCGCAGGTAGCGCGTCTGGCGCACGATCGTCGGCAGTCGGCCGCGCGCGCCCGAGGGCAGGCACACGTCGACGGCGATGCGGACGCCGTCCCGCATGGTGAGGTGCAGCGAACGCCGGTCGAAGCCGGTGTGGAGCGCCGGCCGCGCGCGCAGGTATCCCGCGTGGCTCGGGTCGACGTCGCGCGAGGGACGCACGCGAGCATGAGACGCGCGCGGGCGCGAAGGATCAAGGGCGAGATACGATCCCCAGGCCCGAGTGTGCCACCATCGCCGCGGTGACCCACTTCGACGACCTCGTCATCGGCAGCGGGATGGGCGGGTTGACCGTCGCCGCGCTCCTCGCGAACGCCGGTCGACGGGTGCTCGTCCTCGAGGCGCACGACGTCCCGGGCGGCTACGCGCACACCTTCCGGACGGGCGACTACCGCTTCTGCGCGCAGGTCCACTACATCTTCGGCTGCGGCGAGGGCGAGACCATCCACCGCCTGCTCGACGCGCTCGGTCTGGTCGACCAGGTGCCGTTCGTGCGGCTCGATCCAGAGGGCTTCGATCACGTCGTCGTCGCCGGGCAGCGCCACCGGATCCCCAACGGCCTCTCCAAGAGCCGGGACCGCCTGATCCACCGCTACCCCTGGGCGGCGCAGCCGATCCGCGCCTACTTCGACGTCGTCCGGACGATCGCCGACGAGCTCGAGCGACTCGACGTCCTGCCCGAGCGGTTCTCCCTCTCGCTCCTGCCCGCGGTGGTCCGCTGCCGTCACCTCCTCCGGTACATGCGGTGGACGCTGGACGACCTCTACGACAGCGTCGGCATGCCCATGCTCCTCCGCGGCGTGCTCGCGGGGCAGTGCGGCGACTACCTCCTGCCGCCGCGCGACGTGTCGCTGCTGCTCCACGTGGCCCTGGTCGCCAACTACGACCGCGGCGCCTACTACCCGCGCCACCACTACTTCCACTTCGTCGAGTCGATCGCGGAGGCCGTCCGGAGCCGCGAAGGGTGCACGATCCTGTTCGAGCACGAGGTCGAGCGCATCCACACCGAGGGCGAGAGGGTCGTCGGCGTCACCACCAGAAACGGTCAGCGCTTCACCGCCGATCGCTACGTCTCGAACGTCGATCCGCGACGCACCGCCGAGCTCGCCGGCGGAGCGCTGCAGCGGAAGTCGCGCCTCCTCGACTACGACTACTCCTCGGGGACGTTCACGATGTACCTCGGCGTGCGCGGCCTCGACCTCCGCGAGCACGGCTTCGGCTCGCACAACGTCTGGCGCTACCCCCACGCGGATCTCAACCGCGTCTACGACGACCAGCTCCTGCGGCACGACCTGTCGGACCCGTGGCTGTTCCTGTCGACGCCGACGCTCCACAGCGGCGAGCCGGGGCTCTGCCCCGAAGGCGACCAGATCCTCGAGGTCGCCACGTCGTGCGACTACGATCGCTTCGCGAACCTGCGACGGAGCGACCGGCCCGCGTACAACCGAGAGAAGAAGCGGATCCGCGACACGATCCTCGACCTCATCCAGGCCGAATACGTCCCAGGTCTGCGCGATCACCTGGTGATGCGCGTCACCGGCACGCCGGTCACCAACGAGCGCTACTGCTTCGCGCCGAAGGGCAACTCGTACGGCTCGGCGCTCACGCCCGCCAACGTCGGCTTCGGTCGGCGGCCGCAGCGCGCCCTCGACAACCTGTGGCTGGTCAACGCGACGGCCGGGTTTCCGAGCGTCGCTGGCACGATCGGCGCGGGGCTCCGGCTGTTCGACGAGCTCTCGAGTCGCTAGCACACACGCCGCGCGCCCCACCGCGCTAGGGTGCCCGATGGCCTACGTCTCCCCCAGGTTGAACGCGCGCGGCGAGAAGACCAGAGAGCGCACGCGCGCGGCGGCGAGCGCGCGATCGAGCACGGGCTCCGCTGCCGGCGCGCTGCTCTTCGTGTCGCTGCGGAAGGTGCTCCTCCGACACGCCCCCGCGCTCGTCGTCACGAGCGACCAGCCCGGTGAGTACTCGCTCGACACGTACACCGCGGGGCCGGGCGGCAAGCCGCTCTTCTTCGGCAGTGTCCGCGTGGGGCGGACCCACACGAGCTTGCACCTCCAGCCCCTGCAGACCGACCCCGACCTGCTGGAGATCTCGATTCACCTGCGCAAGCGTCTGCAAGGGACGTCGAGCTTCGCCTTCCAGACGATCGAGCCGACGCTGTTCGCGGAGCTCGACGCGCTCACGACGCGCTGCTTCGAGGCGTGGCAGAAGTCCGGCAAGATCGGCGCACGGCCGGCGCCCTGAGCGTCGTCCCGAGTCCGTCGAGCGACGTGCTGCGTCAGAGCACGGCCCGCACCAGGGGCTGGCGGAGGACGTACGCGATCCAGAGCAGCACCCCCATCGCGACGGAGAACCAGAACGGCGTGCCGGTGTGCACGTGCGTCGCGGTGGCGCCGCCGAGGTACGCGGTGAGCAGGACGGCGCCGACGAACTGCGTGCGCGGCACCAGGTGGAGCACGGTCGACACGGCGAGCAGGGCGCCGATCGGGCGGATGGTTCCCGGGGCGAAGCCGAGCTTCTGCGTCGCCTCGACCACCGGCGCGACGGGGACGAGCTTGCCGATCGCGTCGAACAGCAGGAAGGCCGCGATCAGGCCGGTGAGCACCCGGCCCGTCCAGAGCGCCGCGCGCGAGGGGGTGGCTGCAGAGGTGGTGGTGTCGACGTCGAGGGAGGCGCTCTCCATGTGAATTCTCCTGTGGGCTCGAGGGTTCGGCCTTGAGGCAGCCGGCATGAACACGTCGAACCACGCCCGCCGAGATCGACCAGGTGCGCCGATCGTTCTGCAAGTATCAGCAATCACAGAGATTGGCGTGGATTGGCCGTGTTCTGAGAGCGGCCCGGCCGGGGGTCAGTGCATGACCGTCAGCACGAGGTCCGGGTAGAGGGCCTTGCCCGTCCCGTCCCTGCGCACGGCGTCCATGGTGTCGACGAGCGACTGCATGTCCACGTCGGGGTTGGCGGTGAAGCTGATGGACCGCTCTGGCTCGCTGCACTTGCTGGCATCGCGGATCTTCGCCAGGCACGCCGTCAGGGCCTGGGGCTCGAGCTTGCCGGCGCGGCGGGGCAGGGTCGTTCCCTTGCCGAGCCCGTCGCAGCCCGGGGCGATCCTGGCTCCGTTGGCCTTCACGAAGTAGCCGTCGCTGCCCACGATCACGGCCGGATTCACCTGGCACTCCTGCGTGGGCGAGGCCGCGTCGAGCTCCGCCGACAGGGGCTTCAGCTTCTCCAGCTTCTCGGGTCTGACCAGCACGATGCGCACGGCGCCCTCGCCCCCATCGGCCTTGCGCACCGCGAAGCTGAGGTCGTCGAAGCCCTGCTGCCCGGCCGTGAAGGCGACCTCCAGGAGCACGCGGTAGGTCGTTCGCGCGTCGAAGTGCAGGACCAGCTTGCCACCGGTCACGCGGCCGAGCTCCGAGGCGATCGGCTTGACCAGGAGGCCCACCGCGCCGTGGTCCTTGGTCTCCGCCGGGAAGCCGCCGACGGCGTCCTCGGGCACGTCCACGATCGACTTCCCGCGCGGCTCGAGGCGCACGGCCTTCGGACCGATCCACAGCGACCGGGCGGGGCTCGGGATGGCGTCGTCGCCTCGGCCTCGAGGCTCGACGAACCCTTCCGGGAGCGCGAGTGTCCCTGTCTCGGGCGCGGCGCTCGTGCCCTCCGGGGCGCGCTTGGCTTCCGGCTCGCGTCGACAGGCGGTCGCGACGACGACGGCGAGCACCCACGGACAGCGACGCATGGCGCGGAGGATACACGCGGCCGTCAGCGCGCGCGGGCGACCATCTTCATCCCGTGCTTCGGGTTCAAGGTGACGCGGGGGTTCATCGCCACCCGGTGCCCTTCCGCGTGCTCCAGCCGGAACGACTGGGCGATCGTGGCCAGCAGGAGCCGCGCCTCGATCATCGCGAAGGTCTTGCCGATGCAGGCGCGCGGTCCGGCGCCGAACGGCACATAAGCGTTCTTGGGCAGGCTTGCCTCGGCCTCGGGGGTGAAGCGCTCGGGGCGGAACGCCTCGGGCTCGGGGAACCAGCGCGCGTCGTGGTGGGTGAGGTAGACCCAGAGCACGAGCTCGCTCCCCTTCGGGATCACGTAGCCGCCGATCTCCACGTCCTCGGCTGCGCGGCGCGCGAGCAAGTAGACGGGCGGGTAGATGCGCATCGACTCCTTGAGGACCATCTCCGTGTACGGGAGCTGAGGGAGGTCCTCGAACGTGGGCAATCGCGCCTCTCGGCCCCGCCCGAGGACGCGGTCGAGCTCCTCGTGCAGCGCGCGCTCCGCGGAAGGGTTCTGGGAGAGGAGGTAGAACGTCCAGGTCAGCGCGTGCGACGTGGTCTCGTGACCCGCGAGGAAGAGCGTCACGAGCTGGTCGCGCATCTCGCGCTCGCTCAGGCCTGCGCCGTCACCCTCCGAGTCGACCGCCGCGATCATCGACTGCAGGAGATCCTGCGGCGCGGCCTCGGGGCTCTCCGCGCGGCGCTCGCGGATCATGCGGTAGACGATGCGATCGATCGCCTCGACCGAGCGCCGGAACCGGCGCCGCCCCCCGGCGTCGGCAACCACTTCGGCAAGAGGTCCGGGCGAGAGACGGTGTCCTGCAGGACGACCATCGCCCGCGACACGTCGTCGGCGTCGTTCGAGGCGTCGTGGCTGAACAGCGTCTGACACACCACCCGCAGCGTGAGCTCCATCATCTCGCGGCTCAGCTCGAGGGACTGCCCGTCGGAGAAGCCGCTCCGCACCCGGGCGGCCTCGCGCGTCATGGTGGTGGCGTACGTGGCGAGGCGGGCCTGCGCGAACGCGGGCTGCAGGAGCCGGCGCTGCCGACGCCAGACCTCGCCATCGGTCGTCAAGAGCCCCTCACCGACCACGCGCGAGAGTTGCTCGAACGCGCTGTGCTCCTTGCGCATCTTCGCCGCGTGGGTGACGAGGACCGCGTGGAGGTGGTCGGGGTGCCGGAGCACGTAGAGGCCCGGCTCGCCGGGGCGCTGGCTCGGGACGAAGTACACGTCGCCGTAGGTGGAGAAGCGGCCTCCCACGAACCCGAGTGGATCGCGCGCGAAGCCCAGGAAGAACGGGATCGCGTCGCGGAGGCCGCGGCGCACGGGGGGGCCGGGCGGGAGTCTCGGTTCGGGCGCGGGCTGCATGGAAGAGGAACGATGCCGCCCGCGTCGCGCGGGTGCACGCCCGCATCCTCACGCGCGAAGCTCCCCGACACCGGGACCCTGCTCGGCGTCACCACGTTCGTGCAGACCAAGGGCGCGAGCGGGCCAAGTACACGCTCGAGAAGCTCGGTGGTGGCCACGAGCTCTCCGGCGGCTCCCACGCCGACCTGCGGAAGGTGGGGAAGCGATCCCGGAGGTCCCGCTCAGAGAAGCACGCGAACCAGCCGCAGCGAGCGCGCCACCGGGTAGCTCGGCGCAACCGCTCCCAACCGGTCGTGCGATCCAAGCTCGTGATAGACATCGCGAAGACCGACCGTGAGCTACGATCTCCACACCTACCGGGCCGTGGGGCCGCGACCGAGCGTCGAGGAAGCAGAAGCTCATCTCGAGCGCGAGGAAGCAGAGGCAGAGGAGCCCGCGCGCATCCTCGACGAGGCCGCTCGCGCGCAGCGGGCAGCTCTCGCCGAGGCCATCGCTCACCACGATCCGCACCTCACGGTGCAGCGGATCGGAGAGGACGCGTTCGAGTTCGACACGAACGACGACCGCTGCGCCGTCCAGCTCGTCCTCGGCGCGGATGGCGCGTCGATCACCGTGCCCTACTGGTACGACGCCGCACAGGCGGAGGCCGTCTTCGCGCGTGTGCTCGGCTACCTGCGCGTCCTTGGCGAGGCCGGCAACCATCACGTGTACGATCCGCAGACGGGCGTGGCCTTCGAGCCGCGGACCGTCGAGCGGTTCGATGTGGAAGTCTACCTCCAGGGCGTGGGACACACGGCAGCGCTGACGAGGAAGAAGCCGTGGTGGAGGTTCTGGTGACGAGGACACGATGGGCTGGACTCGTGGTCGCCGTGTTCGCGATCGCGTGCCGGCGCACGCCCAAGGCCGCCCCCGATCCGGTGGCCTCGGTCACGGCCCGGCCGGTGCCGAGCGCGGCGCCGTCACCGTCGCCTGCTCCCGCGCCCGCGCCGACGCCGATCCCCGAGCCACCGCCGAAGCCGTGCGACCCCGTGGCTGCTCTGGCCGCCCACGCGCCGGCCATGGCCGCGGGTCGCACGGCGATGGCGAAGAAGGACTGGGCCGACGCCATCCGCGAGCTCGGCAAGGCCGTCGAGGCGTGGGAAGGGTGCATCGATCACGCGGCCGAGCGCGCCCAGGCGCTGGCCGAGCGCGGGTACGCGTTCGTCATGTTCAAGCGCGCGCTGCCGGCGAGCGTCGACCTCGTGCGCGCGTGGAGGATCGCCCACAGCCTGCCCGACGCCAAGCTGCGCGGCGCGATCGCCTACAACCTCGGGCTCGTCGGCGAGCTCGCCGAAGACGACACTGCCTTGGTGTGGTTCGCCGTCTCCAACGACGTGAACCCTACGACCGCAGCGGCAGGCAAGGTCGAGCGCTCGTCGTGCGGGGTCGTGGGCGACGCGGCGGTCGTGAAGGGCGGCGTGACCACCGACACGTGTCCGAGCGGCCTGCCACCCTGCGCGTCGGTCGACGTGGCAGCCGCCGACAGCTACGGCGACCTGTCGATGTTCGGTCACGTCACCGCGCTCGACGTGGATGCGTCCGAGACCTGGGCCTATTCGGCGGGTCGCGGCGGCGTCAAATGGCGCTGTGCCGGCGATGGAGAATCGACGGTCTCGGCGTTCTCCGACGACGACGACTACCTCGTCGTCAGCACGCGCAGCATCCTCTCGGGGCCGGGTGCCTCACCCACCGGGACCATGGGCTGCGCGCCGATGGTCGACCTCACCTCGATCGCCGTGATCTCGAGGAAGAAGCACGCGCGCATCGGTCTGCGCGACACCTTCCTGAAGGACGGCAAGCCATACTGCCCGCCTACTTGAGGTTCAGGAGCTCTCCGCGCTGGAAGCGGGCGGCGAGGTAGACGGCGCCGCTCTCGGCGACGATCAGCACCGCGCAGGGTTCTCGCGCCCCGCTCGCGGGCACCGCTCCGAACGCATCGGGGACGCGCGCGACGACCGACGATTCCGAGAGCGCGCTCACGGTCTCGGCGTCGATGGTGAGGGCGATCCGCACCGCGACGTCCACGCCGCCGGCCGTAGCGTTGCGGGTGCTCCAGCGGACGTCGAAGTCGCAGTTGAAGTCTTCCGGCGGCGCGTCGCCCTCGTCGCGGGCCCCGAGCGCTCCAGGGACGAGCTCGGCGAGCGGTGCACCGACCAGCGGCCCGCGGGCGAGGAGGCAGCGGTCGCCGCGTTCGTTGCGGGCGAGCTCGACGACGCGCACGCTGCCTCCCACCAGCAGGCGCGGTGCTGTCCGAGCGAACCGCTTCTGCACGTAGGCGTAGCGCTCCGTCTCCGCGCGCCCGACGCTCCCGGGCACGAGCACCGCATGGCCTCGGTGCTCCGCGAGCCCCCGCTCGATCGTGCCGCGGATGCCCGAGAACCCCGAGCCGACCGCGACGAAGACGGAGCTCGGATCGAGCGCGTTCGATGCGCCGCCGAGCCCGACGAACGCCGGCGGATCGTGCGCGACCCGCACCCCTCCCAGCGAGGCGAGATCGGCCTCGTGGGCGAGGCTCCGCGCGGCGCCGTAGAGCACGTCGGGTCGCGTGGTCGGCGCGTCCAGCGAGACGATGACCTCGGTCTCGGCCAGATCGTCCCGGCCGACGACGCGCGTCACGGCAGGATGATCCCGTTCGGCAGCGGCGCGCCCGGCTGGCTCGGGTCGCTGACGATGTTGCCGGCCGCCCCGGTGCCGCCCTGTCCGTCGCGGGGCACGGACCAGGGAATGAACACCTGATTGCCGCCACCCGGGTGGGGGTCGTTGCTCGGATTGTACAGGGGCACGCTGTTGCCCGCTGCGTCGAGGGGGCGTTGGGGTGCGATCGGCCCCACGTAGGTGACCGTGCCCGCCGTGACCGTGGCGCGGTGGCTGTAGTCGATCGGAGAGAGGCCACCGCGGCTCCCGTCGGGGTTGTTGGGCCACTGCGGCAGGACGGCCTGATCGCGCCGCACCTCTTGCACCGATCCGGCGGGGCGATAGTCGTAGAACGCGCCTCCGGTCCTGGACTGCGTGCCCGCGCGGTGCATCACGGTGTCCTGCTGGACGACCACCACCTTGTACTGCCCGTTGGTGAACGTCGCGGCCATCGGGTCGCTGAGGACGTAACACTGCAGACCGAGCGGATCGACGTGGGTGGTCGGCGAACCGTTGAACGCAAACACGTTCTCTCCCCCCGCGATGCCCAGGGGATCCGGCGTGAGGAATCGGCCGACCGCGGGGTCGAACCAGCGGTGCAGGGTCGAGCACAATCCGAGATCCTCGTCGTAGACGTGCCCGTGGAGCCGGAACGGGGGCGCCACGTCCGCCTCGCCCTCCTCGCGCAGGCGCTCGCCGTAGGGCGTCTGGACGCCGGACCAGGCGAGCGTCCCGTCGTCGCGCACGAGCTCGCGCGGCACGCCGAGCGGGTCGGTCACGTAGAGGTAGCTGTGCCCTTCTTCGACCTGCAGCAGCGGCAGCAGCGACGCCGCATGCTGCACGAAGGCCCGACGCCGGCCGTCGCCCTGGATCTCCATCGCGAGCGCGTTGCCGTCCCACACCGTCTCGGTGACGTCCGTCGCCGCATCCACGGCCTCGCCCGCGAGCGCACGCTGCACGAGCTCGTCGTCGATGGGCCCGACGACCACCTTCTTGGTCCGGCGCCCGAGCGCGTCGTACGTGTAGAGCACGCGCGTCCCGTCGGGCAGCGTCGCGCTCCGCAGCCGGTCGCGGCCGTCCCACTCGTAGGTGGTGACCCGGTCGCCGGCCTCGACCTTGCGGACCCGCCGGTTGCGCTCGTCGGTCTCGTAGCGCGCCGAGCCGTCGGCGCGGAGCACGTTGCCCGCCGCGACCTCGTGCCGCGACGCCGCGTCTCCGACCGAGAGCGCGAGGATCGAGCCCGTCGGGTCGTGAGAGAGGTGCGCGCGCACCGCGTCTCCCTCGACGCCGAGGAGTCGGCCCACGGTGTCGTGGACGAACCGCTCGCGGCCCCAGCGATCGTCGCGCACGGTCGCCGGGCGATGCTGCGCGTCGTAGTCGTAGGAGCGGCCGACCAGATCGGTGTACTGGCCGTCGACGCGTCGGTGGGTGACGCGCTCGTGCTCGAGCTGGAGCTCGGCGGAGTAGCGGCGCATCACGTCGACGCCTGCGCCGTGGAGGTGCAGGCGGACGAGGTTCCCCGCCGTGTCGCGCTGCAGGGACACGCGCTGCTCGCCGTGGTGCACGTCGCTGAGGGCGCAGGTCGCGTCGTACACGTAGCGGGTGGTCGTGCCGTCGGGGAGGGTGCGCGCCACGACGCGGCCGAGCGAATCCCAGGTGTAACGCAGCGTGTGCTCGCCCTGTCGCTCGACCACCACCCGCCCGAAGGCGTCGCGCTCGAACGCCACCACCGTCTCCACCGACGCCGCGTCGGTGGCCCGGGCGACGCGCACGAACCCGCTGGCGTCGCGCTCGAAGACCACCGTGGTGTCGTCGGTGCGGTCCTCGATGGGGAACCCCAGCGGGTCGTAGGCGAACTCCCGGATCCCGCCGTCGGGGTGGGTGATGCGCGCGACGCGGCCAGCGTCATCGTAGGCGTAGCGGACGCGTCGCTCGTCGAACGTCTTCACCTCGATCACGCGGCCGACGCGGTCGTAGACGTACTCCCAGGTCTCGTGCAGCGGGTTCTCGACCTTGCGGATGCGCTCGGCCTGACCAGTTGCCGTACCCGTCGCGGCTGAACACGGTCCGGCCGAGGGCGTCGTACTCCCGCTCCGTCGTCGCGCCACCGAGGCTCGTCTCGCGGACCACGTTGCCGTGCTCGTCGTAGGCGAACTCGGCGAGCACCATCCCGTCGAGCGAGTCGACGACGACGCGACCGTGGGCGTCGCGCGTGAAGGCCCGATTGACCCCGGACGGGTAGCGGACGAGGCACAGCGAGAGGCTGCCGTCGTAGCCGAAGCGCGTCTTCATCGGCGGTCGGGCGTCGTCGCTCGCGAGGTCGATCCGCTCGCGCAGGACGTCTTGCTCGTAGCGGAACCGCGTGACGTTGCCGTTCGGATCGACGGCCTCGATCAGGTCGCCGAGCGCGTCGTACTGGTAGCCCACCTGCACGCCCCCGGCGGAGCGCACGACCGTGGGGTGGTGGTCCTCGTCGAACTCGGTCTCGCTCAGTACGAGGCCCGCGAGCGTCTCCTCGCGGACCACGAAGCCGTCCTCGTCCCAGGTGTAGCGGCGCGACACCGTGCCCGACGCGGTGGTCGTGCGGGCCGCGAGGTCGTACTCGAACGAGACCTCGTGCAGCCCACCGTCGCCGCGGGCCTGCACGCAGCGGCCGCCCTCGCCGTACTGGTAGTGCATGCGGAGCCCGTTCCGCAGCGTCTTCCCGGTGAGCCGGCCCTCGCCGTCGTAGGCGTAGCGCTCGGCGAAGCCGAGGGGATCGGTGACGGCGACGAGCTCGCCGAGCGCGCCGTAGGCGTAGGTCACCGCGGCGAAGACCTCGTCCCGCCGAGCAGCTCCACGCGCACCACGCGGCCGTGCTCGTGCGAGAACCGGAGCGCGCGTCCCGCCGCGCCGACCACGCGGACGAGCGCGCCGTCCTGGTACTCGAAGTGCACCGTGTTGCCGTAGCCGTCGCGGATCTCGCGCAGCACGGCCGGCCCACCCTTCTTCGTCGGCGTGAACAGGCGGCTCTGTCGCTCGTCGAGCGCGTGCAGCGTGTAGCCGTTGCCGTCGCGCTCGAGGCGGAGGCGCTCGCGCCGGTGAAAGCCCTGCTCGCCGTCGCCGAGGGCGTCGAACCATATCCGACGGCCGTCGGGGGCCTGGTACTCGCAGACCGCAGGGTTCTCGGGGTCGACGTGCACGAACGCCTCGACCGACAGCCGGAAGCCGCCGGCGCCGAGGAGACCGACCCGACGCGCCGCGGCCGACGAGTAGCGGCGATCGAGCGCGAAGGCGATGGGCCCGATGAGCGAGAGATCCCGCGCGCGGTCGACGACGGCGCCGCTCGAGACCGCCACCGGATCGCTGATCGAGAGCGCGTCGTTCGGGTCGCTCGCGGAGCCGGACTTGGACCCGCGCCCCGTCTTGGTCGAAGGCCCCATGCCGAGCCCGCCGCCCTCGATCCAGAACCCGTTGGCCTGGTGCATCGACGAGGCGCCGGTCGGCATGTTGGCGCGGACGCGGTGGGTCGTGGTCGCCACGGGCTGGCTGTCGATCTGCACGCGGCCGTCGCCCTCGTCGGCCGTCGCCTCCTTGACCTCGACGTGCGAGATCAGGTCGGCGCCCGTCGATTGAGACCCGGTGTTCCCGGGACTCTCCACGTCGAAGGTGGTGCCTTTGACCACGACCTCTGCGTCGTTGATCTTGAGGCACTTCTTGGAGAACTTCTTGGCCTTCGACGACTGGACGATGAACGGGATCGGGGTCGGCACGGGCGCGGGCTGGGGCGGGAACAGGCTCACCGCCGGGATGCACGGCGCCTTGTGGCCGCTCGCCTTGGTGACGATCTTCTTTCCGCCGAGGGTGGTGGCCATGGCGTCAGGGCAACCGGACGTTGGCGGAGAGGATCTGGACGAGCGCGCCCATGTCGAGCGTCATGCGCTCGCCGACCCAGCGCACGGCGCCGTCCTTCTCGAGGGTGAGCCGCGTCTCGCCGACGGTCAGCGTGATGCGATCTTTGGCCGACAGGTCGAGGGTGCGGCCCTCGAGCGCCACGTTTTCCTGGGAATCGGCGCGCGCGCCCACGTCGGTCTGGAGCGCTCCGAGGATCAGCGGACCGTTCGAGCCGTCGGTGAGCAGCACGACGCGGCGCGCCCGGAGGCAGTCGTCGAGCAGCCGGGTGGTGACACCCGGCGAAGGGTGCGCGACCACCACGCGACCGTCGGGCAGGCGGGCCCGGAATCCTCCCGCGGGCGAGGCCACCTGCAGCTCGAGGGTCGCCGCGTGCAGGCCCGGTCCGAGCTCGACGGCCTTGGTGGTTCGACGCTTTCTAACGACCTTGTTCGGCATGGCCAACCTCTTGCGCGAATCTACTCGTGGCAAACTCGATCACTCGCTCCACCGACGGCGCCCACCCGGTCAGGTCGCTCGGGAAGAACCTCCCGACTTCGACCATCAGCTCGTCGAGTCGCAGCGCGGTCTCCGCGCGGTCGAGCGCGCGTGACCCGATCTCCGCGGCGACCGCGGCGGGTGAATGCGGCAAACCCCTGCGTAGCCGCACCTCCGGATCGGGCGCGAGCCTGCGAATCTCTGCCCGCCACACAGAGGGGTCGAGCGCGGCCTCTCCCTCGACCAGCGGTCCGAACAGCGTCACGAGCGCGTCGTGGGCGGCGTCGCGCAGCTCTTCCCGCGCGAGGTAGTGGAGCAAGAACGCCGCGACGCGAGGGTTGCCGAACCGGCCCAGCGACCCGAGCAGCGAGGGGGTCGGCTCGAGCCGGCGGACGATCGCCTCCTCGGTCTCCATGTCGGAGAGCTCGCCGGTGAGGGCCAGGATCGTCACCGCGCGCTCGCCCAGCGTGCGTGCCAGTCCCGCGCCGGACCGGAGCCGGAAGCGGGCCTCGTCGAGACCGAACAGGGTCGTCGTCCGCGCCGCCTGGAAGGCGACTTCGGGATCGGGGTGATCGAGCAGGCGCACGGCGATCTCGGGCACCTTCTGCGCCTCGGGCACGTGGCAGAGCGCGCGGAGGGCGGTCGCGACGACGACGGGCTCGGGGTCGACCAGGGCGTCGGCGAGGTCGTCGAGCGTCGGCGCGGCGGTGCGCAGCAGGCACTCGATCGCGGCACCGCGCAGCACCGCGCGATCGGCGCGCGCGAAGCGCTGGGCCGCGACGATCACGCCGGGATGGGGGGAGAGGAACAAGCCTTCGCCCGTCGTGCGCACGGCGCGCAGCCCGCGGGGCCCGTGGTTCGGCAGCGCCCGGATCACCTGCTCGGTCGCCGCGAGCGCGTCGCTGCCGGGGAGGGTCCCGAGCAGGAGCACGAAGGCGAGGGGGCGCTGCGGATCGGGGTCGTCGAGCGTGCGTGCGTGGAGATCGAGGAGCATGGCGCCCCGCGCGGGGCCGAGCACCTGGAACGCATCGAGCTGGGCTCGCAGCTGGGCGTCGCGTGACGCGAGCTCGGAGACCGGCAGCGTCGCGCGGTGGTTCGCCAGCATGGCCACGCGATCGACGATCTCCTCGAGCACGCGCGCGTGGAACGTGGCGAGCGACATCGGCGGCGGTCCCGGCTTGCGCGCGATCCCCGACGGGTGCGCAGAGGGCTTCGCGACCTCCTGCCTCTCGGGGATGGTCTCCTCCGCTCCGGGCTCGTCGGATTCCGGGAGGGGTGCGTCGAGGGCCCAGGGCAACGGGCTCACCTGTGGCGCCCTGCGCTGGACGGTGGCCACGGGCGCTGGCGTGACCGGGGGGGCTTCCACGAGGAAGCGCAGCTCCTCGCGGGAGGCGGGCTCGAGCAAGGTCTCCCACGCAGCGAGGACGGCGTGCGCCGCGGCGCGCGGCTGCTCGAGCACCGCGCGGTGGTGCAGGTCGAGCACCGGGCGGAACAGCGGTCGCGCGAGGTCGACGCGGCGATCGCGCTCCAGCGACGCCGTCACCGCCGCGAGCGCGTCGCGCGCGCCGGGCATCGCGAGCGAGAGGGCGGCCATCGCCGCGAGCGCGTCGGCGACCGGGTCACGCGCCATCGAAGCCTCCGCCGAGGGCGGCGTCCCGGAACGCGGCGTCGGGGACCGCGAGCAGGGCGAGCCCGCGCGTGCGGTCGGGGGAGATGGCCCAGGCGAGCAGGTTGCCCGCCTCTCCCGAGGGGACGTCGAAGGCCTCGTGGCGGGCGACGCCGACCAGGAACGCGAGGCTCGCGGCGCCCGACGCCGCGCCGAGCAGGCCGACCGCGCTCTCGAGGCACAGCTTCTGGTAGTAGGCCGAGAAGCGCTCCTTGGTGCGCGCCGCCGAGTACATCCACTCCTGCGTGCGCAGCGCGTCGACGGCGCTCTGGCCGAACGCCGCGACGATGGGCGCGGTCTGCTGGGCGAGGCCGTGCAGGAGGGCGGTGGTCGCCCAGCCGTCGACGGGGAGGTCGTTGTCGTCGCCCGGCTCGCCGACCGTGGTGGCACTGTGCAGCACCTCGGCGAGCACAGGGCGAAGGTGCGCGCGGGCGGTGTCACGATCGGTCAGGATCAGCGCCGCGACGCCCTCCGAAGGCGAGGGGGCGCGCCTTGCCCACGGCGAAGGCACGAGCAGCGCCTCCGCGAGGCGGGCCTCGTCGAGGAACGAGTCGACCGCGACGAGGATCGCGGCCCCGATCGCGGGATCGGCGAGATCGCCGTCGATCGCCGAGAGCGCGGCGAAGGCCCCGGCCGCGCCGCGGTGGACCACCGCGGGCCGCAGCGTGCGTCGCGCGACGCTCTCGCGGGCGAGCGCCTCGAGCGCGGCGACGACGTCGGCCCCGACGCGCTCGTCGAGCACCAGGTGGAGCGCGACCGCGCGATCGTCGCCGGGCAGGGCGGGCCCCACGCCCCGCAGCGCGGCCGAGACCAGCCGCGGGAGCCGCTCGGACAGCGGCAGCGCCGCGCCGAGCCAGGGGCAGTACTGCACGCGGAGCGGCTCGCCGTCCGCGTCGACGAACGGCGAGGGCGAGGTCGTGCGAACGCCCGCGCGCAGGAAGAACACGTTCTCCGCGAGCGTCGCGCCGCGGGGGGTAACGAGCTCCGCGCCGACCACGACGCTCATGTGTGCGACGCCACCTTGTCGACGACCGACTGCTTGTTGATGACCAGGTCGGAGGTGACGATCGAGATCCCGCTGCTCTCTATGGTGAGCTTCGAGCCGCCGACGACGAAGGTCACGTCGCTGCCCTTGATGGTGAGCGGGGCCTTCGAGATCAGGCCGACGCCCCCCTTGCCGAGCACGTACATCGCGCCCCGCGCGCGGGCGCTGGCGTCCCCGAGCGAGGTGATCTTCATCTTCGCCGTGGCCTCCCGCGTCACGGTCGTCGGGGCCCGGATGGTCTGCGAGCCGGACACCTTGATCGTGAGGACCGTGCGCGCCGAGTAGCCGTACTTCATGGCGGTGCGGACGGTCAGCGAGCCCCCGACGTTGGTGCGCGAGTAGCCGGCGACGGTGAGCGTGACGGGTCCCGGGGTGGTCACCGAGTAGAGCGCGCCGATGCGCTCGAACATGCCGCCCATCACGCTGGTGTCGCGCTTGCCCGCGCCGCCGAGGACCGGCCCCGCCGCCTTGCTCGCGCTGGTCGCCGCGCCGCCGCCGGACTGCGCGTCCCCCTGCGCGGCGTCCATCTCGCGGAAGTCGTCCATCACGCCGACGCCCTGCGCGATCGACCCGCTCACCGCCGTGACGCCGGCGAGCCCGGCCGCGATCCCGGGCGGCGCGTTCTTGCCGAACAGCGCGGCCACGCTGGTGCCGCTGGTCACGATGCCGGTGCCGGCCGCGACGTAGTTGCCCTGGTTGTGCAGGGCGTCGGTCGGCGCCGGCGGGAGCTGCGCGCCACCCGTCGGCGCGGGCGCCTTGGCGAGGCCGATCGCGCCGAACGCGCGGTCCTGGTACGCGCCGCTGGCGAGCGCGGTGTCGGCCGCGGCCGCGTAGCCGGCGGCGAAGCCGATGGTCTCGCTCGCGATGCCCAGCATCTTGAGGCCGACGCTGGCGGAGGTGCCGAGGACGCCGCCGACGACCCCCGGGATCGAGAGGATCGCGGCGCGCCCGAGCGCCTTGAACCCCTCGACCGGGTTGCCGATCTTCTCGAGCAACACGCCGCCGACCTCGCTGCCGTAGACCCCGAGCCGCACGTACTGCGTGCCGGCGATGGTGGTCTTGTGCAGGGCACCGACGGTGATCGCGATGGGCCCCTTCGCGCTCATGTCGAGCGCGCCGACCGAGGCCATCAGGAAGTTGCCCCCGACCTTCAGCGAGGAGTTGCCGTCGACCTTGTGGCTCTCGTTCTTCTTCACGTTGCGCGTGTGGTCGCGCGTCGCCTCGAAGTGGAGGTGGTGGCTCGCGATGGCGAGGTGCTGGCGGCCGCCGGCGTCGTCGAACGTGACGCCGCTCCGCACCTTGCCGCCGGGCGAGCTCACGCTGCTCCACGAGGTCATCGTCTTGTTCGCGGGGAGCGCCGCGGGCGGCCCGAACTTGCCGTTGTAGGTGCGCCCGAGGACGACCGGTCGCTCCGGGTCACCCCCCTCGAACGCGGCGATCACCTCCCAGCCGATGCGTGGGTGGATCAGCGATCCGGGCGTGTTCGCCTGCGCCACGCGGAACGCCGGGCTGCTGCCCTGATCGGTCTTGCCCTCGCGATCCCACAGGAAGTGCAGCGTGACCCGCCCGAGCTCGTCGACGTGGATCTCCTCGCCCGGGGGGCCGGTGACGATGGCGGACTGGAGGCCCGGGGCCCGCGGGCGGGGGGTCACGAGGGGTAGGCGATACGGGGTCTTCGTGGTCCGCGCCTCGACGACGATGCGAGCTTCCGCGTCGCGCCGGAAGTGATGCTCGACCGCCACGACGAGCAGCGTTTCGGAGGGGGGCGTCGAGAGGAGCTCCGACGCCGACTCGAGCGAGAAGCCAAGGCCAGGGGCGATGCCGAGGTGGTTGGTCGTGAGGTGGATCGTCTCGGCGTCCGTGCGCACCGCCTCGAGGAGCCGTTCGGCGCGCGTGGCCTCCTCACCCTTCGGGGTGCGGGGCGGCGAGGCGAACAGACGCTCCAGCGCCTTCTCGCGCGCGTGGCCCGCGGTCTTGTCGGCGGCGAGCTCGAGCTTGGGGCTCTCGTGATCGTAGGCGTGCACGTGCACCTTGCCCGCGCGGAGGTTGCGGCCCTGCGAGAGACGCACCGCGACCGGCTGACTGCCGAGGGAGGAGTGCTCGTCGACGAGGGAGAGGGTGTCGGGGGCGAGGGGCGGGGGCTCGAGCCCGCCTTCGTCGAGCACGAAGGTCTCGTGGCCGTCGCGCTCCTCGAAGCGGAAGAACAGGCCCTCCTCCTCGCAGAGCCGCCGCACGAACGCGAGGTCGGTCTCGTCGTACTGGACGACCCAGCGTCGCTCCTTGCCCTTGCCGGCGCGCGAGACGTCGACGCGGTCGGCGGGGATCCCCGCGGCGAGGAGCACCTCCTTGACGATGTTCGCCACCGTGATCCGCTGGAAGGTCTTGCTGCGTCGGCGGAGCGCCAGGTGGGCGGTCGCGGAAGAGACGACGAGGCGCATGCGTCGCCCCGACCCGCCGTGGGAGCTCGCGATCATCGAGGCGCGCGTGACCGTGCCGAGCAGCGTGCGCGCACCGGGCCCGCCGTGGAGCACGATCGCCGCGCCCTTGCCGACCAGGTCCGCGAGGCGCGGAGGCGCCGTCGTGAAGCACTCGAGCTCGAAGACGCTCGTCTCGCCGAGGCGCTCCCGCGTGTGCAGCGCGACCACGTCGAGCGCGGCGGAGCCTTCGAGGGTGAGGGTGACGTCCATCGGCTAGCCCTCGTACTGGATGTCGCCGTCGAGGATGTCCTCCTTGGACAGCCACTTGGCGTCGATGGTGATCTTGTCGGGCGTGATCGTGATCTTCGCGCCCCTGGCCTCGAGCACGATCTGGTCGTCGGCGCGCACCACCGTGCCCTCCGAGCCGTTGAGCTTGGCGCCGCTGCAGGCCCGGTAGACGAGGCTCCCGCTCGTGGTCTCGTCGGTCAGGTCACCGGCGGCGGTGCGGTTCCAGCTGCCGATGAACTTGTGCTGGAAGGTCTTGGCCTTGAACGAGTAGGTCTTGCCCGTGATGCTGCGGCTGCCGTCGATGGTCTCGGTGCTCGCCATGTGCACGGTGATGGTCACGCCCGTGCCGGCGAGGATGGTGCTCCCGGCGCCGATCTTCACGAACTGTCCGCCGTTCACGGTCTCGGTCTGCAGCTCGATGGGCAGCACGACCTTCACCCCGACGACCCGGCGGACGTAGCCGCCGAGCGCGGTGATCTTGTGATCGCCGAGCACGTCGATCATGCGCGCGGCCACCACGAGCTCGTTGAGCGCGGGGGCCACGACCTTCTGGTTGCTCTTGACCGAGGTCGTGTGGGTCGCCGAGGTGTTCCAGACGATCGGGCCCGTGACGTTGATGGCGGTGCGCGCGCCGATGGAGCTCGTGAGATTCGAGCCGATGGTCACCTTCTCGTGGCCGGTGACGAACGTGGCGTGGTCGTTCTCGGTGGTGCTGGTGAGATCGCGCGAGGCGACCATGTGGACGCGCTCGGCGCCCGCGGTGTCGTCGATCTTGAGGAGGTTGCCGGAGCCGCCCCCTGGCGTGGTCGCCGTGCCGAACGCGCTGACGACGCTGCCTCCGGGGAGCTTCTCCGGCGGCACGTGCACCCCGTTGGCGAGGCGCCCGAGGAGCAGCGGGGCGTCCCCGGCGCCGTCGAACGTGGTCAGGAGGACCTCCCAGCCCACGCGCGGGACCATCGCGCCACCCGAGGTGGGCGGCTGCATCGTGCGCGCCCAGTGCGAGCTCGTGTCGTCGGCCTTGCGCCGTCGCTCGTGGCGGAACCGCACCCTCGTGCGCGCGTGCTCGTCGGTGTGGATCTCCTGGCCGGACGGGCCGGTGACCACCGCGGTCTCGACGCCGCCCATCGACGGGCGGGGCGCGCGCGCCGGGCGGAACGGGACGTCGGCGGGGATGGCGGTGAACGCGACCACGTGATCCGAGTTCCCGAGCCGCCCCTTCTCCGCCTTGCGCGGCCTCAGATCGTGGCTCAGCTCGACGAGCAAGAAGCGCCCCCCGAGGTCGGCCCGCGGCGTGTCCTCGATCGTCAGCACGTGGCCGACGGCGAGGCGCGAGGAGTTGCTCGTGCCGCGGAGCACCGTCTTGCGACAGCGCGACTCCTCGAGCCGCAGGCGCGCGAGGGTCTTGCCTTCGGCCTTGGTGCGGTGGCCGGCGGGCCACTCGTAGTGCTCGATGCCGCGATCGCCGGCCTCGAGCTCCACCTCGAGACCGACCGCGGGCTTCTCGAAGTTCCAGTCGCGCAGGGTGACCTGGTCGACGACCGCGGTCTTCTCCAGCGAGAGCTCGGAGACCAGCTCGTCGCCACCGGTGAGGTGCTGGTCGTCGGCGTACCGGATCGGTCCGCCGGGCAGGTCCGGGTAGGCGCTCGGCTCGTCGCAGAGCACGACCTCGTCCTTGTCGTCGTCGTGAGAGACGAAGAAGAAGATCCCCTCCTGGGCCAGGGTGTGCGACAGGAACTCGAGGTCCGTCTCGTAGATCTGGACCCGCTGGTCCTGCTTCTCGAGCGTGCGCGACACCGTGCTCCGGAGGTCGACGCCGTGCTCGGTGGAGACCGCGCGCACGATGGCCACCGCGTCCTCGGCGAGGAAGGTCTGGTGGTCGGTGGTGTCGCCGAGCAGCGAGAGGCGGGGCTCGAGGCAGAGCTCGACGTGGTCGAAGAACACCTCGAGGGAGCGCACGATCCCGTGGATCGTGCGGTGGCCGCCCGGATGGGCGAGGCGCAGGCTCGCGGCGCCGCCGATGAGCGCAGCCGCGTCGACCGTCGGCTGTGGCGTGCCCTCGAAGCGGAAGGCGACCTCGTAGCGCGGCACCTCGTGCAGGCGCTCGATGCCGCGCACGCTCGAGACCTGCGGGCGCCCCGGCTGGCCTTCCAGAGTGAGCTCGACGGAGGTGAGGTGGTTCATCAGTCCCCCGTCTTCGACGCTTGCTTGCGCTTGATGGTGGCCTTGATCTTCACCTTGTTCGACGACTTCACCTTGCCGCCTCCGATCTCGAGCTTGGTCCCGCCGTCGATGGTGATGGAGGTGCCCTTGAGCGTGATCTTGGGGCCGTGGACGAGCAGCTTCCCGCTCGTGTGCAGCGACAGCGCTCCGGAGACGTCGAACACCGCGCTCGCGGCCTTGTGCAGCACGTCGGTGCCCGCGGTCTCCCGGCCGTTGCCGGTGTCGACCTTGGCGACCGCCTTGCTCTCCTCGGACACCCCGAGGAGGCCCTGGATCGTGCACGATCCGCCCACGGCGAGCTTGCGCCAGCCGGCGACGGTCTCGCCGAAGGCGAGGCCCGCCGCGACCAGCGAGCGGCCCGAGACGTGGCGTCGGAAGACCCCGGTCACCATGAGGTTCTCCTGGTTGCACTGGATGATGTGCGCGCCGCCGACCGCCTCACCGATGGCGCCGGCGACCATCACCTTGCGGAAGCCCTTGGTCGAGAGCACGTCGACGGCGCCGAAGGTGAAGGCCATCAGGGTCTTGCTCGAGAGCCGGTGCTCGCTGTCGGTGCTCAGCGAGGCCGCGGCGCCGATGCTGTTGGTGAGGCTGCCGAGGATGTTCGACTCGAACGCGATGCCCACGTCGCGGTTCTCGTGGACGCCGACCTTGCGGACGTAGTCGCCGCCCGCGGCCACGGTCTGGTCGCGCGAGGCGGTGATGGCGAGCACCTGCTTGCCCGCGTCGTCCGACATCGACACCTCGTTCGCCGAGCCGCCGCCGGGGCTCGTCGCGGACTTGAGGGTGGCGGTCGCCGCAGCGCCGGGCAACCCGTAGGGCACCGGCGTGAGCGGGTTGTAGACGCGGCCGACGACGAACGGTCGCGAGGGGTCTCCGTGCAGGTAGCCGACGGGGACCTCCCAGCCGACGCGGGGGAGGAGCATCGAGGCCGCGGTCCCGAACTGCACGGCGCGCACCCAGGGCGACGATCGGTCGTCCTCGATCGGCGTGCGATCCCAGTGGAACTTCACCTTGACCGCGCCGAGGTCGTCCACGTGGATCTCCTCGCCCGAGGGGCCGGTGGTCCGCGCGGTCTCGAAGCCCTCGATGATCGGGCGGGTCGTATTCGGCGCGGGGCGGAACGCCTGCTTGGCGTGCGGCACCAGGGTCACGCGCGACGTGTACGGCTCGGCATGCACGTTCTCCGCCGTCGCCCGCGTCACCACGTGGGTCGCGGCCACGACCAGCCACTCGCCGTCGATCGCCTCGTCGCCACCGTGCGCGCCGCTCAGCAGGAACACCCGACCCGGACGCAGCCGCGAGCACACGCTCTTGCCGAGGGCGTGCCGTTGCAGGCTGCGGAGCTGGTCGAGGCGCACCTCGGCGCGACGCTTGGCCGCGGCGGGCGTCTGCACCTTGACCGGGAACTCGAACCACTCGAAGAGGCCGCTGCCGGCGTGGCCCTCGAGCAGGTGATCCGGCTTGCGCACGTCGTACTCGCGGACGTGCGTCACGTCGTGGGCCAGCTCCTCGACCACCTCGAGCTCCGACAGGTGGGGCAGGGCGGTCATCGCCCCCCCGCCGGAGTCCACCAGGGAGACCACGGTCGGCTCGGCGATCGGGCCGTGTGCGTTCGGAGAATCGCCGAGCACGAGGACCGACTTGCCGTCGTCGTCGGCGTCGAACCAGTAGGAGATGCCCTCGTCGGCGAGCAGCCGCTCGACGAACGCCCACTCGGACTCGCCGAACTGCACGACCTCGCCGTGCTGCTCGTAGCGACCCGACAGGCGATACTGCACCCGGGCGGCCTCGATGCCGGCCTCGTCGAGGAGCTGCTGCACGATCTGCTGGGTCGACTGCTTCTGGAAGATGCGGTGCCCGCGCCGCAGCGTGAGCGGGAACGCGAACGTCGCGAGCTCGAGCTCGTAGCGGTGGCGGCCGCTCGTGGGGCCCGCGTAGCGGAGGCTCCGGACGAGGCCCTCGAACACGCGCGGCTCGCTGCCGAGATCGTCGTCGAAGGTGACGACGGCGGAGGTGAACAGGCCCGCCTCGAGGTCGACGTCGGGGTCGGACGAGAGCACCTGCACGCGCGCCGTGGGCAGCCGGTTGCAGGCCTCGTCGAGCTCGACGCGGACCACCTGGGCGTCCGCGAACACCTTGCTCGCGAGGTGCAGGGCGTCGACGAAACCGGGTCCGGTCATTCGTGCCTCCGGTAGACGAGCGTGGCGAGGTGGTAGAGCGAGCGGTAGCGCTCGAGGGACAGCGGGTCCTCGGCGAAGCGCCGCTGGAACGAGGCCGAGGTCGCCTCGCGGGCCGCCGGATCGGCGAGCCCGTAGCGCGCGAAGACCTCCTCCTCCGGGTGCACGCCGGCGTGGAGCTCGGCGCAGAGTGAGGCGTACTGCTCGAGATCGAGGTCGGGCTCGAGGGCCGAGAACACCGGCGGGGGCGCGTCGGCCGGTGCAGCGGCCGGCTCCGCGGGCAGGGGCGGGATCGGGTCGCGCGCCGGGCCACGGAGCGACTGCGGCGGGGGCGGAGCGACCACGGGGAACGGGCCCGGCTCCTCGCCCATGAGCTTGGTCCACGTGGCGCGGAGCTCGGCGCTCTTCTCGAGGCGCGCGTCCCAGGCCGCGTCGAGCCGCGCGAGGTCGGTCATGCGCAGGCCGATGGCCTCGAGCAGCGTCTCGCCGTCCTCGCGCGCCGACCAGCCGCGATCGAAGTCGAGGTAGGCGCGCAGGTCCTCGTCGAGCGGCGGAATCGGGCGCGTGTACCGATCTCGATGGAGCAACATCCGCCGGTCGAGCTCCTCGAGCAGCGTGCCCCCGCGGTCGAAGTCGGCGTCGAGGTGGTCCTGCCACATGGATTCGATGGCGGGCCAGGCGCGGGGCTCGACCCCCTCGTGCAGCAGCACCTCGCCGGCGGGCAGGCCCTCCGCGAAGCCGGCCAGGATCGCCGCGTAGCGATCCATCGACACCGCGGCCACGACCTCGCCCTCGCCCTCGAGCGGCGGGACGAAGAGCTCGACGTGGATCGGCTCAGCCGGCATGGGCCCCGACGAGGAGCTCGCGCAGCACCTCGCGCTTGCGGCCGAGGGGGAACGCTGCGCGCATCGTGAGCTCGACGCGCGCGGTGTCGGTGTCGACGAGCACGGTGTCGATCGAGGGCCGCTCCTCGCGCGCGGCGCCGCTGCTGTAGCGGCCGAGGAACCGGAAGACGGGCAGCTCGGGCAGCTCGAAGGTGAAGACGCCGCCGTCCTCGCGCACGCCGAGGATGGCGATGCGCTCGCGCGGCGCGAGGGGCTCGTCGAACAGCAGCGAGCGGTGGGCGACGTTGTTGAAGCGCGCGTCGAAGTCGAGCGGCATGATCGGCAGGCGGGTCTTCTGCCAGTGCTCGTCGAGGGTGCCGGCGTGCTCGCGCCGCGGCGACCAGTGCGCGGCGATCGCGCCGCAGCCTGCGGGGGTGGGGTGTGCGCTCGCGCGGGTGTACGGCGCCTCCGGGTCGTCGATGCGGGGGGCCGGGCGATCGAGGAGATCGGCGGCCCGCACGGCGATGCCACACCCGACCGGGTTCCGCGCCTCGACGACCTGACCCTCGTCGGCGCTGCCGCCGTAGGCGAGCTCGTAGCGCAGCGGCGCCCGCACGAACGGCACCGCGGGGCCCACGACGACGCCCGCGAGGCCGCGCATGAACACGCGCGGCCCGTGGACGCAGAGGCACACCGTGCGCTCGCCGACCTTGATGGCGACGTCGATGGCCTCGGTCGGCGCGGGGGCCTGGGCGTGGCCCACGACGATCACGTCGGTACCCCGCTTCTGCACGCAGACGTCGCTCGGGAACTTGATGCTGGCCGCGGGCTCGTCGTCCCAGGTGACGTCGGAGGCGCGGATCGGGCTCGGCTCGTCGGCGAAGCGCACCTGCCCGTCGACCACCTCGCCCGTGACCTTGAGGATCGCCACGACCACGTCGCGGCCGGTGGGATCGATCGTCGGGACGTCGAGCGCGGGGAAGGGCGTACGGTTCACGAACATGGGGCCGCAGCTCTGCGCGAACGTACGCCACGATCGCGCGCGTCAGAAGCAGAGTCGGGCGTGGGGGCGTGTCGTACCTGTGGAACGCACCGCCCCGTGACCATCTCGGCCACGCCGAGGGGCGCCTTGTCGGGCTCCTCGACTTCGAAGACGGCCGGGCTGGCCGTGACGAAGGAAGGCGTGCTGGAGTGCTCGGATGGCACGGGCCTTCGTCCAAGGGCGCTTCCAGGACCTCCCGACCCAGCCGCGGGTGCCCCACGACTACTTCACGACGCCGTCGAAGGAGGTCGTCGTCCCGCGCACGGAGCTCGGTGACGTCCGCATCCACTACCGCGAGCTCGGCACCGGCGAGCCGCTGCTCCTCGTGCACGGCCTCATGACCACGAGCTACTCGTTCCGCTACGTGCTCGCCGAGCTCGCCCGGACCCGGCGCGTGATCGCGCTCGACCTCCCCGGCGCCGGCCGCAGCGACATGGTGCGGGGCAGCTACGCGCCCGACGTGCTGGCCCGCTTCCTCGGCCACTTCATGACCACCGTCGGCATCGAGGGCAGCGACGTCGTCGGCAACTCCATGGGCGGCTACCTCACGATGCGCCTCGCCGTGGAGCGCCCCGAGCTGGTCCGCCGTCTCGTGTGCATCCACGCCCCGATGTTCCCGTCGGCGCGGTTCCAGGCGCTGCGCCTCGCCACGCGCCTGCCGGGGGCGAGCGCGCTGCTGCACGCGATCGTCGCGCGCGACCCGCTGCGCTGGGCGCACCGCAACGTGCACTACTTCGACGAGTCGCTGAAGTCGCTCGAGGAGGCGGAGGAGTACGGCCGGCCGCTCGCGGCGCGCGACGGGTGCGACGCCTTCTTCCGCTACCTCTCGGAGACGCTCGATCCGCGGGCGTTCGCGGCGTTCGCGCGCACGCTCGAGGCGACGCGACCGTTCCCGGTGCCGCTGCTCCTGCTCTACACCCGGGAGGACGATCCCATGGTCCCACCCGAGGTGGGCCGGCGGCTCGCGCGGACGATCCCCGACGCGAAGATGGTGTGGCTCGATCGCGCCTCGCACTTCCCGCACGTCGACGCACCCGCGGCCACGCTGGCCGCGATCGGTGGGTTCCTCGGCCTCTCGCGCTGACGCCTGTTCGTTGCCCCGGCCTCCGAGCGGCAGGTCGGTTCGGGCGGAGTCGACTCCACAGTGAGGCGGAGTCGACTCCACAGTCGGGCGGAGTCGACTCCACAGTCGGGCGGAGTCGACTCCACAGTCGGGCGGAGTCGACTCCACAGTCGGGCGGAGTCGACTCCACGGTGGCCTCACGTGTCCCGCGTGGTCGGCGCCTCGGGCTCCTCGACCTGCGCCGGCTTCTTCTGGGCCTCGGCGACCAGCGCCGCGAGATCGTCGTCCGTGGCGCGCGCCCCCGGGATGGCCTCGAGCGCCGCGCGCATCGCGTCCGCCGTGGGGAACCGGTCGTCCGGCTCGCGGGCGAGGGCGCGCGCGAAGAACGCGTCCCACGCGGGGTCGACGGCGCGCGAGAGCGACGGCGGCGGCACGGTGGCCTCGATCACCGCGAGCAGCGTCTGGTGCTCGGTCGATTGGCGGAACAGGTACTGACCGACCAGCAGCTCCCACAGCACCACCCCGACCGAGAACAGGTCGACGCGCTCGTCGAACGGCAGACACCGCACCTGCTCGGGGGCCATGTACGGCGCGTGACCCTCGAGGCTGCGCGTGTGCCCCTGCGCGGCGTCGCCGAGGGCGCGCGCGACGCCGAAGTCCGAGATCTTCACGTCGCCGTGGGCGGAGAGGAGCACGTTGGCGGGGCACAGATCGCGGTGCACGACGTGGAGCGCCTTGCCCGCCTCGTCGCGCGCGCCACCGTGCGCGTGGGCGAGGCCGGCGAGGAGGCACGCGCCGATGCGCGCGACGACGCCCTCGGGTAGGCCTTCTCGCGCGCGGACCTGGCGACGCACGATCGCCGAGAGCGGCGCGCCCTCCACGAGCTCCATCGCGAGGAAGTAGGTCTGCCCCACGCGGCCGAAGTCGAGCACCTGCACGATGTTGGGGTGGGTCAGGTGGGCACAGAGCTCCGCCTCGGCGCGGAACGCCGACACGAACGTCTCGAGCTCGGCGAGGTGCGGGTGGATGCGCTTGACCGCGACGCGCCGCGAGAAGCCGCCTTCGGGGCAGTAGAGGGCCTCGAACACCAGGCCCATGCCACCCGAGGCGAGGTGGCGGACGAGGCGGTATTTTCCGAACAGATCCTGTGCGCGCACCTCGCGCTCGGCGCGTCCGATCACGCGGCGCGTGGCGAGGCCGACGACGGTCCCGAGGGCGCCCGCGGCGAGGAGCGACATCGCACGCGTGATCTGCAGCGTGCCCTGCGCGAAGAGCGGCGGGTCGACCGGCAACCGCGGGCGCACGACGAGGAGGTACAGGAGCAGGTGCGCGATGGCGCCGGTCGCGCCGACGACCAGCGGCGCGACGACGCGGAAGCGGGCCGTCTGCGCGACGATCAGCGCGGAGAACAGCATCGGCGGCACCCACGACGCCATCGCGTAGATCGGGCCCTGCACGAGCCCGATCACCAGCGAGAACGCCCAGGGGATGGTGGCCTCGACGACGGCGACGACGAGCGGGAGCGCGCGGGGGAAGCGGCCGCGCCGCGAGAGCGCCTCGGCGCCGAGGAAGAACGCCGCGAACAGGCCCGAGATGGCCGCCGAGGCGAGGCCGAGTGGGCGCGAGGCGGTGACGGCGGTGACCAGCCCGACGCCGATCCCGGCGACGACCAGCCCGGTCCACAGGCGCAGGATGCGGCGATCGAGCTCGCCGAGCTCCACCGCGAGCGCGTCGGCCAGCGGGGCGCGCAACGCGTCCAGCGACCGGCGCACCGACCCCGCGTCCATCGAGCGATCGTATCGTAAAACGCCCGCTTTACATTCGTGCGGCGCCAAAATTCGCCCCCCGTGCTCAGAGCGTGCTGGCCGGAACGGGGCCGTTCGGATCCGGCTGCACGAACTCGCACTCGAGGAGCACTTGGCCCGGGCTGTAGGAGTACACGCCGTGGGTCCGCACGACGACCGTGCGACCGACCTTCCAGCGCTTCATGACCGGTGTGATGACGGGCACGTAGCAGGCCGCGAAGCCACGCTCGGCGTCGCCGAAACGCACGCGATCCAACCCGGAATACAGCTCGTCGAGCCCGATCAGCGGGCCGGTCACGAGGAACGGCGGGCGCACGCTCGCGTCGTCCGTCGAGAGGCCGTACCGCGCCTGGGCAGCGACACGATCTGCGTCGAAGGCCCGCGCGAGGGTGGTCGCACCGACGACCGACGGCTCTCGACCGCGCCGGCTTCGTGCGCAGGCGCGGGGTCGGGGGCGATGGCCGCCTCGCGCGCGCAGCCGAAGAGGACGCCGAGTGCGACGGGTACGAGCCTCACGAGACGGCTCTCGCGCGTCGCTTGCGGAGCCAGCCGATGCCACCGAGCGACAGGACGATCAGCGCGGTGCCGTCGAACACGCGCCGGCTCGCGGCAGAGGCGTCGAACCCCGACTCTGGATCGAACAACGTCGCGAGCGAGTGTTGTCGTGGCGGGTATCCCGCGCCGAGCGCGTCGAGCCACGCCTGCGCGCCCCGATCGTCCATCCGACGCGTGCCCGAGTTCGCGCGCAGCTCGAGGTCGCTCCCCGCGAAAACGAGCCACTGGGTCTGGAAGCCGACGTTCTCTAGCCCGCACGAGGCTCCACTGGAGGTCGAACCGGTGACCTCGTCGGTGACCCAGCCCGAGAACACGCGCTCGACGGAGAAGGTCACCAGCGTCTCGCTGCCGGCCGCCTTCGTGCGCACGACCCGGCCGAGGAAGATCACGGGTGCGTCGCGCGCCCGGGCGAAGGTGATGGGCGTGTAGCTGCACGCCGCCGCGGGGCTCACGCCGGGCCCACGTCCCGCCGGCCAGACGATGATCAGCGCGATCGCGGCCAGGATCGGGAGCAGCACCCGGAGGCGCGGTCGCACGGACGGCGGACCCCCGTCCACCCCACGCCGTGGCTGCTGACGGTGGGTCGCAGGGTCGGTACCCTTCTCCCGTGCGGCTCCGCGTCACGTGGCATCGTCCCGAGGAGTTCGGCGTCGACTTCGACGCCCAGCTCGCGCGCGGCGGATACCTCGTGCGCGTGGAGCCCCCCGAAGAGCTCGCCCAGTTCGCGCCCATCGCCTTCGAGCTCGTGGCGCCGGACGGCGAGAGCTTGCTGCTCGAGGCGCAGGTGGTGCAGGCCTTCCCCGGCGTCGGCGTGGCCGTCACGTTCACGGCGCCGGCGCTCGCGGCGTTCGCGGCCTCGGCGCGGGTCGCGAGCGGTGACGATCAGGACGCGGAGCACGTCTACCTGTCCACCGCCGATCTCGAGGCCGAGACCAAGGCCGGGGGCCGCCGCGCCTCCGCGCCGGCGCCGTCGCGGGTGAGCCTCGCGCTGCGCGGCAGCCGCGACGAGCGCATGGCGATCCTGCGCGACAACGTCCCCGCGCTGCACGGGCACGTGCTGCGCAACCCGGGCCTGCAGCTCGACGAGGTGGCCGCCATCGCCAAGATGCGCACCGTCTCGCCGCAGATCCTCCAGCAGATCGCCGACAAGCGCGAGTGGGCGCAGCGGTCCGAGATAGCCATCGCGCTCGTGCGCAACCCGAAGACGCCAGTGGGCACCGCCATCAAGCTGCTCGATCACGTGGGCCCGGCGGAGCTCCGTCAGCTGGCCAAGGACGCCAACACCAAGACCCCGATCCAGCACGCCGCGCGGCGCAAGGTCGTCGGCTGAATCGGTGGCTGGCATCTCTCGCACAGGTGCTAGTCTTCGAGGACTTTCTTCCTGGGAGGTGTCATGCGAATCGCTCCGATCCTGCTGGCTGTGGGCCTCGTCGCTTGTTCGAGCAGCGATTTCACGATCGCGCCACCCCAGGGCTCCGACACCGGAACCGGGACCGCCGACGTCGCCACCGATTCCGGGGCGGGGGTCGACGCCGGGGGCGACGCGGTCGCCGACGCGCTGGACGCCGTCGTGCTGGACGGCGGCGGCTCGTGCGGCGAACCCGTCAAGCCCGCGACCACCACGGTCTACGTGGACGCTGCGGCGGCGGCCGGCGGCAATGGCTCGGCCGCCTGTCCGTTCCGCACGCTCGCCGAGGCCGCGGGCGCCCCGAACGGAGCGGGTCCGCGCACCGTCCTGATCCGCGCCGGCACGTATCCCGAGGTCGTCCCCATCAAGGTGCGCTCCGCCGAGGTGTACCGCGCCGATGGATCGGGGGCGGTGAAGGTCGTGGGCAAGGGCACCACGCCCTGCGCAGCGAGCTCCGGGGACTCGTGCACCTTCCAGCTCGACGCGAACAGCAAGCTCGACGGCCTGACCATCGAAGGAGGGTCGGTCGCCAACGGTGTGGTCGCGTCCGGCGGCACCGCCGCGCCACAGCCGAGCCTGGTGAACACCACGGTGAGGAGCATGCTCAAGGACGGCGTGGTCGTGCTCGGTGTCGGCGCCAAGTTCGGGCCGAACACCCACATCGATGGCAACGCGTACTCCGGCGTCATGGTGCGCAATGGACGCGTCGACGTGACGGGGATCGGCAACACGTTCGACGGGAACAAGGGCGGGACGTACATCGGCGCCACCTACGTGTCCGGCTCGGGCATCCACGTCCTGAAGGGCGCGAGCCTGTTCGTGGACGGCGGCGCCACGGCCAACAACAACCACACCGGGGTGTTCTTCGACGCGGGCGGCGCCGGCGGCGTGCAGACACTGAGTCAGCTCACCGCCACGGGCAACCGCTCGATGGGTGTCTTCATCGCCAAGGGCTGGCAGGTCACCCTGCGCAAGTGCACCCTCAACAAGAACACGCTGTACGGCCTCTCGGTGTCGTACGACAGCACGACGCTGCTCGACATCGGCGGCGCCGACATGGGGAACAACGTCTTCGGGCTCGCGTCCGCGAAGAACGGCAAGGCCGGCCTGTTCCTCTGCCGTTCACCGAAGACGGGCAGCCAGCAGGCGAACGGCTGCTCCTTCGGCAGCTGTCCTCCGACCCAGGCTGCCGTCGCCAACTGCGACGCCGTGCCCGCGGCCTACGTCGACGTGGCCTACTCGCCCGACATCACAGGCGGGGAGTCGGTCGACCCGCTGGCGCTGCCTTCCCCTTGCGGCAGCTGATCGAATGCGGCACCCCATGGTCATGGCGTATCGGCTGGCCCCGCGTCGGGCCTAGCCTGCTCCTCGCGGACGAGCAGTCGCTCGGCCGAGGGGAGGACCGTATGCGCGAGGTCAGTCAGTTCGTGGTCGCCGTGTCGTTCGTCTTGGCCGCGTGCGGCGGGGGCTCGTCGTCGCCCTCGCCGAAGTCGAGCGCGCCGCCGGCCGAGGAGCCGTGGGTCTGCGCCCCGATGCCAAGCCGACCAAGACCATCTACGGGCATTGCGAGTTCGCGTTCGGCACCCTGGGCAATGTCTGCACGCAGGCCACGGGCTCGGGCGGCGAAGACGAGGCGCAGGCGCGGAAGGTCTGCGACAACGTGAAGGGCACCTTCTCGGAGGGGCCGTGCAAGCCGTCGCCGCAGGGCAGCTGCCTCGCCCGCTGCGGCACGTCGCGCGAGTCGGTCGACACGATCTACTTCTCGACCGCGGCGGATCACCAGAAGGCGTGCGAGAACCGCAAGGGCGTGTTCATCCCGCCCGCGCCCGCTCCGTGAGCGGTCACTTCACGGGCTTGGTGGGCGCCGCGGTGGTCGACCCGGCGCCCCAGAACGAGAGCCCCGACGGCTTGGACTTGATCGGGATCTCCTTGGTCGTGATCGAGCTCGCGCCGAAGGTGACCTCGAAGATGCGGCCCCCGCTGTCGAACGCGTAGATGCTCCCAGCCCAGAACGCGAGGCCGTAGACGCCGCCCGTCCCGAGCGAGCCCCAGTTCTTGATCAGCGCGCCCGTCTTGGGGTTCACCTCGAGCAAACAGTCGCTGCACGACGGGCCGTACGCGGAGAGGTAGCTCCCGCCGCCCTTGACGCTGACGATGTCGCCGCTCGATCCGTAGCCGCCGGCGAGGGTGCCCAGGTTCGTCGTGACGCCGGTGTCGATGTCGACGCGCATGTACTGGCTGCCGCTGTAGGTGACCATCACCTCCTTGATGGGATCGAGCACGCCGACCGGCACGAAGGAGAGCGAGTTGCCCGCGAAGGAGCCGCCGCCGACGCTCGTGCAGACGGCGGTCTTCTTGTCGACCTTGTAGATGCCGCCGGCCGACGCGTAGAGGTTCGATTTCTCGTCGAGCGCGATGTCGACGACGCTGGAGCAGCCCTTGAAGGGGCCGATGACCGTGACGGCCTTGGTGTCCGGGTCGAGCTTGTAGAGCGTGTCCGCGGAGTGCGCGTAGACCTCCGCCGGGGGCGGGGTGGTCGTGGTGCCGTCCAGCGCGCCGTCGAGGTCGAGCGAGCCGTCGAGATCGATCGCGCCGGTGTCCTCGACGACGTCGGCGACGAGGCCATCGGCCTTGGTGCCCGTGTCACCGAGGGCGGGCGTGTCGCCCTTGTCGCCTCCTGCGGAGCAACCGGTGGCGAAGGCGAGCAGAAGGAAGACAGCCAGGGACCGCATGGGGCGACAGCGTACCACCCGACGCGTCGCGACGCCGTCCGTCGTGGACAGCCAGCTCCCAACACGCCGTGCGCTCGGGCATCGTAGGACCCCATGCGCTCCGCCCACGCCCTCCTCTTGGCCACGCTGGTCGTCGGCTGCACCCGCACCTCGGGCAACGCCAAGCTGCCGCCGCAGGTGCTCGACACCGGCGCGCGCAAGCTCACGGCGGCCGAGGCCGAGCTCTCCGCGAAGAACGGGTTCGTCCTCTCGACCGAGGAGGTGGCGAGCTTCCACGTCGGGTACACGAGCGTGTTCCGGTCGCACCACCCCGTGTACTTCACCGCCGACGCCCTCCTGCACGCCTGGCACGCCTCGTACGACGACATCCTGCTCCAGCTCGAGAAGGCGGCCCTTGCCCCCGAGCTGACGGTGATGCTCGAGGAGCTGCGCGGCGCCGTCGCGAAGTCCAGCGCCACGCCGGAGACGCGGGCCGACGTCGCGCTCTACCTCGACGTGGCCTTCGGCCTCCTGACCGGCAAGCCCACGACCAAGGCCGCCGACGCGCTGGTCAAGCACGCGGAGGCGGCCGCCGGCATGGCCGAGCTCCCGCTGTTCGGCGACAAGCTGCTCGTCGACCTCTCGATGCTGAAGCCGCGCGGGCACTACACGCAGTCGCCGGAGCTGCAGCGCTACTTCCGCGCTTCCATGTGGCTCGGTCGCACCGAGCTGCGCTTCGCGCAGAAGGACCCGAAGGGCGAGGCGTGGGTCGTGAACAAGCGCGCGTTCGAGGGCGTGAAGCTGCTCCGCGCCGCGGTCACCCCGCGCGCCGAGAAGGCCTGGCGCGCGATCGACGACGCCACGCGCGTGCTCGTCGGCCCGCCCGACTCCATGTCGCTCCCGGGGTTCGACCGCGCCCACAAGGGGCTCTCTCCGACCGCCGGCGACGACGCGATCGGCAAGGCGTTCGAGGTCGAGGCCAACCAGAAGATCGGCAGCCAGCTGCTGCACCCTCGAGTGAAGGAGCTCTCGTTCCTGCCGCTCGGCCAGCGCTACGTGTTCGACAGCCACGTGTTCTCGGCGGTGACCTACGGCGCGCTGAAGTCGTACCGCATGATGCCGAACCCGCTCGACGTCGGCTGGGCGGTGTTCGGCAACCCCGCGGCCAGGAGGCTGCTCGGCCCCGAGCTCGAGAAGAACCCGGAGTACGCGGCGGCCCTCGAGGGCATCGCGAAGGAGGGCGCCGGGTTCGGCCCCGACCTCTGGCAAACGAGCGTCTACCACCTGTGGCTCTCGGCGATCCGCGAGCTCTCGCCGAGCGCCGAGGCCGACAAGGTGCTGCCGGCCCCGATGCAGTCGGACGCGTGGTCGCGGCGCCTCCTGAACGCGCAGCTGGCGTCGTGGGCCGAGCTGCGTCACGACAACCTGCTCTACGCGAAGCAGTCGTTCACGGCGATGGCGGCGTGCGAGTACCCGGACGCCTACGTCGACCCGTACCCGGCGTTCTACGCCGCGATGGCGCGGCTCGGGGACAAAGGGGTCGGCCTCGTCGACCTGCTCCCGCTGGCGCCCGACGCGGCCAAGAAGGTGCGGGCCTATTTCACCCACCTCCGGGAGGTGTCGACGAAGCTGCGCGAGATCGCCGAGCAGGAGCGGCGGGGAGAGGCGCTCACCTCGGCGCAGCTCGACTTCATGAACCACATGGTCTCGATCGACGGCCGCCACGGCGGCTGTGCGACGGTGCTCGAGGCGCACGGGTGGTACGCCGACCTGCACTACCACCGCGACGGCGCCCTCCACGCCAAGCCGACGATCGCGGACGTCCACACCCAGCCCACCGACGAGGTCGGCAACCCCGTCGGCAAGGTGCTGCACGTGGCCACCGGCCGGCCGCGCCTCTTCAGCGTCACGCTCTCGGGGAGCTCCGGGGCCACCTGCACGCCGCGCGAATATCGCGGTTTCGTGTCGTCCTACGACGAGGTCGTCACGAGCAACTTCGCGCGGCTGTCGGACGAGGAGTGGTGGCAGAAGATCACGAAGGAGAAGGCCGGCAAGACGATCACGGCGACGCCCGTCGACGTTCCGTGGCTCGCGGACCTCGTCGCGCGCTGACCGTCGAGCGAATCGCCCCGCGGCGATTCCCCCGTACTACGGTGGCGTCCATGGCCGTCACCCGCAAGCAGGTGTGGGTCGAGATGCTGCTCTACCCGGCGCACACGCTCCCGACCGCGGCGGCGCCGGTGGCCGTCGCGATGGGCCTCGCCGCGCACGACCGCGTGCTCGCCGTGGGCCCCGCGCTCCTCGCCCTCCTGGCGGGCTGGCTCGTGCAGCTCGGCGGCGTCTTCACCGACAACTACTACAACCTCTCGCGCCACCCCGACGACGAGGAGCACGCGCAGTTCGTCGAGGCGGTGAACACCGGCGTCATCACCCTCGCCGAGCTGCGGCGCGCGATCTTCGCCACCTTCGGCGTGGCGGTGCTCGCGGGGCTCTTACCTGATCGGCGTCGCCGGGCTGCCGGTGCTCTACGTGGGGCTCGCGTCGATCGCGGGCGCGCTCTCGTACTCCGCCGGACCGTTCCCGCTCGGCGACCACGGCCTCGGCGACCCGCTGTTCTTCGTGTTCTTCGGCCTCGTCTCGGTCGGCGCCACCTACTACGTGCAGGCCGCCGCGCGCCTCGGCGGCTTTCCCCTGTGGTTCCCGCCGGGCACCGTGCCGCTGCGCGCGATCGTCGCGGGGCTCCCCGTCGCCGCGCTCACCACGTGCATCCTCGTGATCGACAACATCCGCGACCTCGAATACGACCGCAACAAGGGCGAGCGCACCCTCGCGGTGATCATCGGACCGCGGTGGAGCCGCGTCGAGTACACGGCGCTCATGTTGTTCGCGTACACGGTGCCCGTCTGGTTCTGGCTGCGGGCGGGCTTCGGGCCGTTCGTGCTCCTGCCGTGCGCGACCCTGCCGCTCGCGCTGTCGGTCGCCGCGCGCGTGTGGCGGTCGGAGACCCACGCCGAGATGATCCCGCTCACGCCCGCGGCGGGCAGGGTGGTGTTGATCTTCTCGCTGCTGTTCGCGTTCGGGCTGTCACGCTGAGAGCTGGTGGTGCAGGCGCTCGCCGAGGTCGAGCAGCCCCGACCGGCGAACGTCGCCCTCGAGGCTGCGCGCGGCCGGCAACAGCACCGAGCGGGGAGCCAGCGCCGAGAGCTCCGCCACGACGCGCGCCTGCAGGCTCGCCTCGGCGCGCGCGTAGCGGACGATGGCGCGCGACCGCGGAGAGAGGGGCGCGAGGTCGCTGCCGGCGAGCTCCTCGCCGAGCGCCGGATCGAGGGCGCGGTTGATGACCGTCGCGCCCGGCCGGAACCCGAGCGGCGCGAGGGCGGCCGCGATCGCGCGCGCGGTGTCCGCGGCGTCGTCGCGCAGCGCGGCCACGAGCAGGATCTCCGTCGAGGGCGCGGCCATCGCGGCGCGGGCGGCGCCCAGGCGCTCGGCCATCCGCTCGAGCATGTCCTCGGCGAGCGCCAGGAAATCGGCCAGCTCGAGCAGCATCGTGCTCCCGCCGATCCGCCCGAGGCCCGAGAGCGCGCGCTCGGCGGCCCGGTGCAGCACCTGCCCCGCGAGGCCATGGCGCTCGGCCCGCGCGAACCGCCGCAGGCCGGCGACGAGCGGCCCCTCGAGGAACGCGGAGAGCGCCTCGGGGCGGCGCAGGAACTCGATGGCGTTCTCTCCGGGTGCCGTGTCGACGACGAGGTCGTCGAGCGTCGGATCCCGCTCCATCCACTCGGCGAGGCGGATCGCCGCGAACACGTCGTTGGCGGTCGCGAGCCGCTCGGCCAGCGCGACGAAGAAGGCGTTGGTCGCGAGGCGTCGCGCGACCTCGGGCGGCGCGACCTCCGCGGCCCAGCGCGGCAGGCACTGCGCGGGCGCGAGCACCGCCGCGGAGAGGTCGCCGGCGTCGGGCACGGGCCGCGCTTCGTCGTCGAGCGCGAGGCCGAGCGCGGTCCCGAGGCGTCGCGCCGGATCGATCCCGAGCAGCCCCACCCGCCGACCTTGCCCCGCGAGCGCGAGCGCGTAGCCCGCGGCCAGGGTGGTCTTGCCGACGCCGCCGGCCCCGAGGAGCACGTGGAGACGCGGGCTCACGGCGCGCCCCGGAGGTGGGCCGCGAGCGTGCGCACCACCTCGCGCGGCGTGATCGGGCCGCCCACGAGCAGATCCTCGAGCGCGAGGATCGGGCCCCCGAGCTTCGCCCGCAGCTCCTGTTCGCGGCGGGCGCGGGCGCGCAGATCGACCAGGATCGTGGCGAGCGCGTCGCGCGCGGGGGGCGACAGCCGCGCGGCGAGCGCCTCGAGGTCGGGCCCCGGATCCTGCGCGCCGAGGTCGGCCACGCTGCGGTTCACGATCACGGCGAGCGGCGGGCGCCCGAGGTCGTGGGTCACCTGTGGGACCAGCGCGAGGGTCTCCTCGACGGCGAGCTCCTCGGGCAGCGTCACGACCACCGCGCCCGTCCACGCCGGGTCGGCCATCATCTCGTGCACGCGGCCCGCCTCGAGCGCGAGCAGCCCCGTCGCGCCGAGGCTCGCGAGCGTCGACGGCAGCTTCAGGATCGAGGCGCCGTGACCGGTGGCGGGCGCGTCCACGACGATCCGGTCGAAGCGCAGGTCGGCCTCCTCGGCCGCGAGCGTCGAGAGCCACCACAGCTGGCCGAGGAACAGGAGCTCGGCGATCCCTGGCGCGGCCTCGATGAGGCGCCGCATGGGCGGCCCGTCGACGACGTGGCGGTGGAACCGGCGGAGCTTCAGGTGGTCGACGAAATAGGCTTCCAGCGCCCAGCGGAGCTCGTAGTTCGCGACGAAGAGGTTCTCGGCGATCTCGATTGGTACGACGCCCGCCGGAGGCAGCCCGAACCACGGCGCGATCGGCTCGGCGACCGTCCACTCGAGCACGAGCACCCGCTCGCCGCGCGCCGCCCGCGTCGCGCCGAGCGCCGCGGCGACCGAGCTGCGCCCGACGCCGCCCTTGCCGAGCACGAAGGTGATGCGAGGCAGCCGATCGAGCACGGGTCAGGGCACGACGAGGACGATCTCGACGCGCTCGTTCTCGGCCTTGCGCTTCGGGTCGTCGACGATGCCCTGGGCCGCCCCGACGGCAAGCGCGGAGACGCGCGTGGGATCGACGCCCACCGCGAGCAGATCCGCCTTGGCCGCGTCGCCGCGCGCCTTGTCGCGGGTCGCGTCGAGCGCGCCGGGCGCCGCGTGCACGACGACCACCACCGCGAAGGCGGGGTGCTTCGCGAGCAGCTTGCCCACCGTGTCGAGCACGCCCTTGCCGTGCGCCGTGAGCTTGCCGCCCTCGAACGACGCCGGCTTGGGCGACTGCGCGAGGGTGACGACGATGCCACGCTCGTCCCGGGACGCGATGACACCCGCCTTCTCGAGGTCGGCCACGAGCGCGTCGCCTGCGGTGCCGCCGCTCTTCACCAGCGTGTCGCGCGCGACGCTCAGCGCCTTGAGGCACAGGGCGCGCGCGCGGGTGGACGCGTCGAGCGGCGAGTCCTTGCCGCCCTTCTCGACCTTGGCCTTCACCTCGGAGAGGAGCTTCTGGGCGTCCGCGAGGCCCTTGGCCTTGGGGGCGAGGAGGGACGCGCCTTCGCACAGCGCATCGGCGGTCGCGACGTTCTCGCGGGTGACCTGCCAGCGCGCCGCCTCGCGCGCGGGTGTGGTGGGCCCGCTCGACAGCGGCGCGAGCGCCTCCTTGCGCACGGCGATCGCCGCGCCGAGCTTGTCGGCCTCGATCTCGGCGTCGAGTCGCGCCTTGTCGTCGGCCTCGAGCCGCCCCTTGGCCTCGTCGAGCCGCGCGCCCTCCTTGTCCTTGCGGAGGACGGCGACGGTGCGCCTCGTCATGGCCGCGGCGCGCTGGTACGCGGCCTCGGCGCGCGCCCCGAGCAGATCGGCGGTGGCCGGGTCCCCCGCCTCGAAGGCGCGCTCGGCGGCGAGCCGCAGGGACTCGGCGTGCGCGTAGAGGGCGGGGCTCCCGGACTTGCTCGCGGCGACGGCGGGCTCGGCGCGCAGCGCGTCGAGCTGACCGAGCACCATCGGCCGCACCGGCCTGCCGCACGAGGCGACCAGCAGCGCGAGGGCGAGCAGCAGCGGGCGCCTCATTTGCCCCCTTTGCCTGGCTTGCCCTTCGGCTTCTGACTGAGGGACTCCATCGCCTTCTCGGTGGCCTCGGCGTCGAGCTTGGCGAGCTCGGCGGCCAGCGTGGCGCGGCGCTCGATGGCGGCGTCGAGCGCGGTGCGCGCCTTGTCGGCCTTCTTCTGCGCGACGTCGGCGGCCTCGCCGAGGTGGTCGGCGTCGAGCGCGATCTCGTGCGCGTCGAGCGCGGCGTGCGCGGCGTGGGCCCACTCGAGCGCGGCCTCCTCGGCGAGATCGGCGCGGGCGAGGTCGCCGAGCTGGCGCAGCTTGTCCGCGCGGTCGAGGAGCTGCGAGGCCTGGGCGATCGCCTTGTCGACGTCGACCACGACGACGGCGTTGCTCGGGGCGGCCTTGCGCGCCGAGGCGCTCGCGAGCCCGCTCCGGGCCTCGCCGCCGGCGTTGTTGCCGGCCTGCGCGGTGAGGAGGGCGCCGCCGACGACGGCGGTGGCGACGAAGGCGAGGGCGCGCGCTCTCATGGCTTGAAGCGCGCCATGCAGACGTCGTCGAGGAACGACCCGTCGTCGAGGCGGAGGCGCGCGGCCAGGCGACCCTCCACCGCGAAGCCGAGGCTCGTGTAGAGGTGGATCGCGGTCGCGTTGTTGGCGCGGGTGAGCAGCTCGATCTTGCGGATGCGGCCCGAGGCGTCGGCCACCTCCATCGCGTACTGCATCATGCGCCGGCCGATGTTCTTGTTGCGGTGCGCGCTCGCGACGGCCATGGTGAGGCGCGCGACGTCGTGCAGGCGGTGGAGCGGCGCGCCCTCGAGCAGGAGGAGGCCGACCACCTCGTCGTCGTCGGGCTGGAGCGGGTTCTCGCCAGGGAGGGCCGCGACGACGTAGAGGCTGTTGGCCGCGGCGCGCGCGAGCTCGATCTGACGCGAGACGGCGCCCGCGTCGACCTCGTCGCTGCGGGTGACGAGGCCGTCGTCGGCGCCCTCGCGGAGGATGCGGGTGATCGGGTGCGCATCGAGCCGGGTCGCCGCACGCAGGATCAGCGGTCCGTCGAGGAGGCGAGGGGCGACGTGCACGAGGCGACCTTAGTCGCTTCGGTCCCCGCGCGGGAAGAGCGAAAGGCGCGCTACCATGGGAGTTCCATGCGCGCGCTCCGGACCTCCGTCGCCCTCGGTTCCGCCCTCGCTGCCCTCGCCTCGGCCGGGGCGGCCCGGGCGGACTTGATCCTCGATCACCTCGCCCCGAACGCGATCAAGATCGACGGCCTGGTCAAGGAGTGGCCGGGCACCACGCCGGCCAGCGAGGTGGTCAAGGCCGGCAAGGCCACGGCCACGGTGGTCGCGGGCTACGACGACAAGGGGATCTGGTTCGGCGCCGAGGTGGTCAAGAGCGGCGCCATCGGTCGGACCGCGAATTTCGGCCCCAACGAGGACTGCGTGTCCCTGATCGTCGCCTTCCCGAAGGGCGGCGTCGGCAAGGGCGCAGCGACCGACTTCGTGACCTACGAGGTCGGCGCGTACGCCGGGGTGCCCGGATCGAGCGCGGGCGCGGTGAAGTTCCGGGCCGGGCCCGGGGCGGGCAAGACGATCGACGGCGCCCAGATCGTCGAGGCGCCCCGCAAGGCGGGTCCGGGGTACGGCGTCGAGGCGTTCGTCCCCTGGAGCGCGTTCCCCGAGGCGAAGAAGGTGCGCGTCGGCCTCCGCGGCGCGGTCCGGGTGTACGAGGGCGACGGCACCACGCTGCGGGCGATCAAGGCGACCGGCCCCGGATCGGTGGAGTCGCCGCTCTCCCTCGGGTGGCTCCCGACCGAGCCCGAGCAGTCGCTCGCGACGGGGCTCGCGAGCAAGAAGCTCTCGTGGAAGGACGTGACCTGGGACGTCACGACCGACCTCCTCGGCGACGCGCTGTCCGAGCGCGCGATCTTCGCCGGTCACTACGTCTTCGTGCTCGGGCCCACCTACAAGGAGGGCAAGCAGTGGATCCTGTTCGAGCTGCTCGGCGACCCGAGCGCGGTCGACGCGCGCGACGTCAACCAGGACGGTCACGCCGAGCTCCTGATCACCACGCGGGTCAAGGCGGGCGCGACCACGCGCGAGTCCCTCTCGGTCTACACGATGAACGGCGTGAAGAACGCCGAGACCCCGGCGCGCATCTTCGGCCACGAGACGCTGGTGAGCTCGGGGAGCAACGCGCTCACCGACGTCGTCACCTTCGGCGGCACCGCCAAGAAGCCCACCGCGACGGTGAGCTACCAGCCGCCGAAGGGCTGGGACGTCGCGAGCTACAAGGAGCCGATCTCGGTCGACGTCGACCCCATCTTGTTCCCGTGGGGCGCGGTGAAGGAGCGCACGTTCGCCTGGAACGGCGCGCTGTTCACCAAGGACAAGGAGACCGCGCAGAAGCCCACGGACCTGCCGCCGGTGGTGGTGAACAAGCCCGCGGAGCCCACGGCGCCGAAGCCCCTCGCCACGAGCGAGCTCGTGACGATGGCGCTCGACCAGTACCGCAAGGAGAAGGGCCTGCCGAAGGGGACCGCGCCGCGGGTCGAGGCCGACGCGGTGCTCGTGATCGGCAAGAAGGGCCGGGCCGCGGTGTTCGGCAAGGACCTCGTGATCGCGACGGGCGACGGCGGGTACTTCGTGGTCTCGATGGCGCGCTTCGCGAGCGACAAGGACGTGATGGAGGTCGTCGCCAAGGATCTCACCGGCGACGGCCGCGACGAGGTGATCGTGCGAGGGATCGTGCGCGCGAAGCTCACCGGACCGGGCGGCGACAAGGAGGTCCTGCGCGAGGTGATGACCATCTACTCGCCGGCGCCCAAGGGCACGGGCTCGCGCTGTCGCCGGTGCTGACGGTCGAGACGGCGCGCGCGATGGAGAGCTCGCGCGTGGAGGCGCAGCTGCGCATCGTGACGGCCAAGCCTGGTACTCCCGGGCAGATCGGGCTGATGCGCGGCACGGCCAAGGGGTGGACCGAGAAGACCTGGCCGTTCGGGAAGGAGGCGGACACGGGGATCGAGCCGCTGGTGCTCCCCTGGGGCAAGGACGTCACCTACACGTGGGGCGGCGACAAGTTCGTCCACTGACGGGTGCCGGGCGGGGGGAGCGCCATTTTGTTTTCGCACGAATGTAAAACGCCCGCTTTACATCCGTGCAGGACCAAAAAATGGGCGTCCGCGTCCGCCGTGATGGAACGTTGCACCGGTGACGGTCGGGGCTGGCCGGAATCGCCGCCGTCGGACACTCTGTCAGGGATGCGTGCTCCCTCAGGGTGGCTGGCAGTTCTCCTCCTCGTCACGGGTTGCTCGAGCGGCGGGATCGGAGGAGGCGACGACGACACCGGCGCCCCCGCCGACGACAGCGGGGTGACCGACGACAGCGGCGCCGACGCTGCGCCGACCGACACGGGCACCGGCGCCACGGACACCGGCACGGCGCCCAAGGACACGGGCACGCCGCCGCCCGCGGACACCGGCCCGGGCGACGGGTGGCCGGCGGCCTCGGCGTCGCTCGAGCAGGAGATCCTCGACGAGACGAACAAGCGCCGCGCCGCGGGCGCCGACTGTCGCACGGGCGGCAAGTTCGGTCCGGCGCCGCCGCTCACCATGCACCCGCAGCTGCAGCAGTCGGCGCGCCTGCACAGCCAGGACATGGCGACCAAGAACTACTTCAGTCACACGGGGCTCGACGGCCGCTCGCCGTTCGATCGCATGAAGGCCGCCGGCTACAAGGGTGGCATGATGGGCGAGAACATCGCCGCCGGCAACTCCACCGCGGCTGCCACGATGACCCAGTGGATGAACAGCGACGGCCACTGCGCGAACATCATGAACCCCAAGTACACCCAGCTCGGGGTCGGGTACTTCATGGGCGCGAGCTCGAAGTACAAGCACTACTGGACGCAGAACTTCGGCGCCGGCGGCTGAGGGCGCCCGAGCGCGACGGACGTGCTACGTGGCGGCGTGCTCGACGCGCTGATCTTCGACCTCGACGGCACCCTCTGGGACACGACGGCCACCTGCGCGCTCGCGTGGAACCGCGTGCTCGGACGCCTCGGGCTCGCGCGCCGCGTGACGGCCGCCGACGTGCGCGCCGTGACGGGGAAATCGCACTTCGAGGCCATCCAGGCGGCGTTCCCGGAGCTCTCGGGCGAGCTCCTGCAGCGGCTCTCGGACGAGACCGCGGTCGAGGACAACGTCGCCATCGCCGAGCGCGACTCGGCGGCGCCGCCACACGTGTTCCCCGGGGTGCTGGAGCTCGTGCCCGCGCTGCGCGCGCGTCGGCCGCTGTGCATCGTCAGCAACTGTCAGCAAGGGTACATCGAGAACTTCCTCGCGCTGAGCGGGCTCGGCGGGCACTTCGTGGACTTCGAGTGCTGGGGGAACACCGGGCGCGACAAGGCCACGAACCTGCGCAGCGTGATGGCGCGCAACGGCCTCGGCTCGCCGCTGTTCGTCGGCGACACGGAGGGGGACCGCGCGGCCGCGCGCGCAAACGGGGTGCGGTTCGCCCACGCGACGTGGGGGTACGGCGCGGTGGAGGAGGCGGACCACGTGCTCGCCCGCTTCGACGAGCTGCTCGCGCTCTGACCATCTGGCGAACACTCCGGGCATCGCCAGCGTGATGCCGGTCGCCCGCTGGGAACACGCTGGGTGCCCTTGATTCCCCGGGATCAAGGCTTCGCTTCGAACCCAGCCAGTCCGATCGGGGGCTCGGTGTGCGCAAAGACGTTGGCGTCCGAGTAGGGCTCGGTCGGGCATCGCACGAACCCTCGGAGCGCCCCGGCGCTCCCACCCGAGGACACGCTGACCGAGCAGACGCGGTCCGAGGTCTTGCCATCGATGACGAGCTTGCCCACTGCCAGGTCGTACGATCCGAGTGCCTTGTAGGGACCGAACTCGAGGCGCAGCCTCTCGCGCCCAGCTGCGGTGCAGACCACCGTCAGTTTGCCGGTGCTGTCGGCCTCGATGCGCGCCGTGGTCGCACCCGGATCTGGATCGGACAAGCGGGTGGTGTAGAGAACGGTGCCGCTGTCCCCGATCGGCGTCGCCAGCACCTCCTTCACCTGGCAACCGGTCCCATCGCCGAGCGCCGTCTCGGGCGCCGCCTCGGCGCTGTCGGACACCGCGGTCGCGTCGGAGATCGCGTCGCTCGGACCCGCATCGGACGACGTATCGAGCCCCGTCTCGGTGGTGCTCGAAGTCGTCATGGCGCCGCACCCGAGGAGTGAACAGCAGAGCAACACCCGATGCATGCGGCCCAGTCTGACTCCCACATCGCGAATTGCAATCGGGAAGGGCCTCCTTTCGATCGAGCAGCAGCGGCGCGCCGCAGGAGACACGACTCAGCTCTTCTCGATCACACGCGCTGGCACCTGTGCGCGCACATAGGCCTCGAGCTTGTGCCACGCGAGCGCCACCACCGCGGGCCGCTCGCCCGCGTCGATCGCCCGCCTCCACGCCTCGACGCGGGTCTCGTCGAGGCACGCCGGGTCCTGTGACGGGACGATCACCATCGCCTCGCGCAGCGACGGGCGGAGCCGTGGAGGTCCAGATCGGTTCGACCGCTCGCGGCACCTGTATCGTGGTCGACGACGTATCGTTCCACACGATGCCCTGAGGTGCTGCCGCGGGTAGACTGTCGCCAATGGACCTCGAATGGAGCGACCTCCGGGTCCTCGCTGCGCTCGCGAAGGGTGGCTCCGTCGCGGGCGCGGCGCGTCTGCTCGGCGTCGACAGCTCCACCGTCTCGCGCCGGCTCACCGCCCTCGAGGAGGCGCTCGGCGCGCAGCTCGTCGTGCGCAGCGGGCGGGAGCTCACGTGGACGGCCGAGGGCCGCCGCGCGCTCGAGACCGCCGAACGCGTGGCCGAACAGCTCGAGGCGCTGACCCGCGAGGTGCGCGCCGCGAAGACCGGCGTCTCGGGCCTCGTGAAGGTGTCGTGCACGCCGGCCACGGTCCTGCCGCTCTCGCCGATCGTGGCGCAGGGTCGCGCGCGCCACCCCGGCCTCACGATCGAGCTCACGGGGCAGCTCGCCATGGTGGACCTCGCCAAGGGAGAGGCCGACGTTGCGCTGCGCGCGGTCAAGCCGACCACCACCGATCTCGTCGCCCGGCGCGGCGTCGACATCGGCTGGTTCCTCGTGGCCTCGGCCGACCACCCACGCCCGCTGCCCTCGACCGACGACGAGATCGCCGATCAGCCGCTCGTCCTCTATCACGCAGCGCTCGCCGAGGTGCCTGGGCCGAAGTGGATCGAGCAGCGACGGCGGAGCCACACCCCGACCATGCGCCTCGACAACCCCGACGCCGTCACGTACGCGATCGCGTCCGGCGCCGGCATCGGGGTCGTCCGTGCCCGTCGTTCCACGACCGGCCCGGCCTCGTGCGGGTCTTCGACGAGCCCGTCGCCTCCGAGCCACCTGTGGATCGTCTACCACCAGTCGCACCGCGACTCGGCGCGCGTGCGGGCGGTGGTGGACCTGCTCGTCGAGCACTTCGCGGCCGAGGGTCAGCGGTACTCGGGGCGGACGCCCTGAGCTCACGGCTGGGTGGCGAACGACTGCACGAACGACACGCGCGGCGCGCCGATCACGCCGGTGGCGGCCATGGCCGCCTTCAGGTCGTCGGACGCAGCGAACGCGCGGAGCGCCGCCAGGGACTCGGCCTGCAGGTAGACGATGACCTCGGCGGGATCGTCCTTGCCGCGCGCGATGGCGTGGCCGACGACGCCGCCCTTCGCGCGGGCGCCTGCGCGGGCGTCGAAGCCGCGCTTCCATGCGTCGAAGTCGGCCACGTGGTGGCGGACGAAGGCGCCGGCGAGGGGACGGTCCCTGAGGGTGAGGTCCTCGACGGGCGTCGTCAGGGTGGTGGTGGGCGCGCCCACGACGCCGGACTCCTTCATGATCTTCGCGCGCTCCGGGCTCGCGAGGAACGCGCGGAGCGAAGCGAGGTCCGCGCCGCCGAGGCACACGGTGACCGCGGTGGGGTCGTCCGCGGAGCGGTTCACGCGGGAGAAGAGCACCCCAGCGGCCTCTCGGGCGCTCGCGTGGCCGTCGAAGCCGCTCTTCCACGGGTCGAAGGCGGCGACGTGGAGATCGACGACGGCGAGGACATCGGGGGTGGTGACGTTGGTCGAGGTCGAGTGCATGGGTGTAGCTCCTTTCACAGAGGTGGGCTCGGTGGGGCGCGCGTGGGTGCACGCGGCCCCGAGCAGCGCGGCGCGTCCGGCTGCGGTCAGCGTTCGGGTCATGGCGAGGGCGCTGGTGCGCCGCTCGACGAAGAGACCCTACGGCGCGGCGAGACCCCGCGAAATCCAAGACGCCGCAAGCCTCGCTTGCAGGAACCCCGGCCACTCCAGGAGGCGCCCGGAGCCGCACGCCGAGGTGTTGCGGCGTACCCGGACCGTCCTAGCCTGCTTCGACACCCATGGACGACACGCCGCAGGCTCCGCTCCCCTCCGGCTTCGGCTTCTCGTCGACGGCGCGTGATGTGCTGGGTGGGCGCTCGCTCGTCGGCAAGGACGTCGTCGTGACCGGCGGCTACGCGGGCATCGGGCTCGAGACCACGCGCGTGCTCGCCGAGGCGGGGGCGACGGTGATCGTGCCGGTGCGATCGCCGGCGAAGGCCAGCGCAGCGCTCGCCGGGATCGACCGCGTGGAGCTGCTGCCCATGGACCTCGCCGATCCCGCGTCGATCGACGCGCTCGCTGCGCGAATGGTCGAGCGTGGACGTCCGATTCATCTGCTGGTGAACAACGCGGGCATCATGGCGGCGCCGCTGTCGCGGGATGCGCGCGGCTTCGAGTCGCAGTTCGCCGTCAACCACCTCGGCCACTTCCAGCTGACGGTGCGGCTCTGGCGCACGCTCGCCGACGGCGCGCGCGTGATCTCCCTGTCGTCGCGCGGGCATCAGCGCAGCGCCGTCGACCTGGACGATCCGTGGTTCGAGCGTCGTCCGTACGACAAGTGGGCGGCGTACGGACAGGCGAAGACGGCGAACGTGCTGTTCGCGGTCGGTCTGGACGCGCGCGGCCGCGCCCGCGGGATCCGCGCGTTCGCGGTGCACCCCGGCGGGATCGTGACCGATCTCATGCGGCACCTCTCGGAGGAGGAGCGCCGCGCCTTCGGCGTGGTCGACGGGAAGCTCACGGTCGCGGAGGCGCCGAGCATCTCGAGCGGGCTGACGATGCGGTTCAAGACGGTCGAGCAGGGGGCGGCGACGCAGGTCTGGGCCGCGACGAGCCCGCAGCTCGAGGGGAAGGGGGGCGTGTACTGCGAGGACTGCGACGTGGCGGTCGTCGTGCAGGAGCCGAGCAACCACGGGGTGCGGCCGTACGCGATCGATCGGGGGCTCGCGGAGGCGCTGTGGGCCCGCAGCGAGGCCTGGACGGGGGTGACGCTCGAAGGGTGATGACACCACGGCGAGCAACACGTTCACGAGGGTGGAGAGCCCCAGTAGGTCATCGGCGGAGCCTAGCCGGCTCAGGCCTTGCGGCTGCGGTGCGCGTGTACGCCGGCGGCCGCCGGCGACCGCCGGCGGTTCGGCCTCACAATTTGGCGAAATTGCCGAGGATTTGCGCGTCGAGCGGCGCGCACGGTTCTCGCCAGGCGGGACGTGTGTCGTGCACGGCGCGGTCCCATCCTCGCCACCGTCCGGAGCAGACGGTGCTCCATGCCGTCGTGCGCGAGCACCTCGGCTCGTTCCTGCGCCACGCCGAGGAGAGCTACGCGCGTGCCCTGCCGGTCTACGTCCGCAGGGCGTTCGAACGCTACCTGCGGTGCGGCATCCCCGAGCACGGCTTCCTGCGCCTGCGCTGTGAGGCGTGCAGCCTCGACCACGTGGTGGCCTTCTCCTGCAAGGAGCGAGGCACGTGTCCGTCGTGCGCGGGGCGGATGATGGCCAACACGGCGGCACACCTCGTCGACCGGGTGTTGCCCAACGTGCCGATCCGCCAGTGGGTCCTTTCGCTGCCACACGCGCTCCGCGCGCTCGCCGCCCGTCATCCGCAGCTCGTGAACGCCATCGACAAGATCCTCTACCGAGCCGTCGAGCGCTGGATGCACCGCGTCGCCGGCCCGAAGGAGGGACGCGCCGGCGCCGTCACGTTCGTGCAGCGCTTCGGAGGTTCGCTGAACCTGCACGTGCACTTCCACGTGCTGTTCCTCGAGGGGCTCTTCACGCGCACGGGGCAGGGGGCGCCGGTGTTCCACCCTGCATTCGCGCCAACACGTGCCGATCTCATGACCGTCCTCTTGCAGGTGCAAGCCGGCGTGGCCCGCTGGCTCGCGACCCATCCGCTCGGCCGCGAAGAGGACCTCGACGCCGACGCCCTCGTCGGATGCGCGCAAGTCGCCGTCCAGCAGGGACTGTTCGACCACCTCGAGGGGCACGCAGACGACGGCAAGGCCGACCGGGACGAGCCGCGGCCTGACGGTCGCGCGTCGGTCTCGCTCGAAGGCTTCAACCTGCACGCGGCCGTCCGGATCGGCGCTGACGACGATGTGGCTCGCGAACGGTTGGTTCGCTACTGCGCCAGACCGCCGTTCGCGCTGCATCGTCTCTCGGTGCTGCCCGACGGACGCATCGCCTACCAGCTGCAGCACCCACGGAAGAACGCCACCCACCGAATCCTGCAGCCCGTGGAGTTGCTGGCCCGCATTGCGGCGCTGGTGCCGCCGCCCCGTCACCCGTTCCTGCGGTATCACGGCGTGCTCGCGCCGAGCTCCCGCTGGCGCAGCGCGATCGTGCCGCGTGGGGTCCGTGGGGTCAGGGCGCCTGCTCGGCCGACGCATCCAGAACCCACAGAACCCGCACAGCCCAGGAAGACGGAGGAGCCGACGTCCTCCACCCGGCCCCTGCCTCGACAGGCTCCCCTAAACCCCGAGCGAGGCATCCCACCCGCTCGGCCGCCCACGGTGCTCGCATCGCCGCCGGTGGCAGGTCGCGCTCCATTCGCTACGATCACCGAGCCTCACCATGCTCGCGCCCTCCACGGAACTCTCCTCGCGACTTCTCCTCGCATGGAGTGGAGCAAGCTACTCCGCCGGACGTTCGCCGAAGACGTGCTCGTCTGTCCCCGATGCCAGGGCCGAATGCGCCTGGTCGCCGCGGTCCAGAATGCCGCCGAAGCCGCTCGCTTCCTTTCGGCCGTCGCGGAGCGCTCCCAGCCCCGTCCGTCCGGCACCCGCGCCGAAGACGAGTGCGAGTACGACGACTGTCCATCGGCTCCGCCAGACGACTGACATGCAACCAACGCGTCGAGATGTGGCGTCTCCTCCAAGAGACGCCTGCTTGCATTGGTTCACCAGAGACGGTGCGGGGGATCGAGCCTACCGCAGCGCGAGATCGCGTAATCTCGGTTATGTAAAGCCGAGGCTTGGAGCTACGAGCAGACTTGGACTACTTACCCTCTTGGCTGTTCCGTCGATGCCCGGCGAAGAGAGCGTATAGCAGTCCCGCCCAGCCATGCGCGAATCCAAGGTGACGCAGCCTAGAGCTACGTGGACCGCCCAAAGTCGAGACTTGTGACGCCAAGCGATCCAGCGCTCTTGCGGTAGCATCAGCCCTGGCGTTTCGAGTTCCCTTCCTTCGACCCAAGGGCCTCCTGGCGTGCGCTGGGCCCGACGCTCGGCGAGGGAGCCCGAAATCCACGGTCAGGCGAACGCATTCTTCGCCCCGCTCAACTCGATGGGTTCACAAACCGGAACCTGAACAATCATCAGCCTCCGTCTGCCTGCAAAGGCGTCGAAGAGGCACCAGCGAGTCGCCATGCGCGCAAATGCACTGCATTGAGCAAAGGGCCGCGTTTTGTCCTTGCAGTCAGCGGCAGATGTGCAAGCAACGTAGCACAGACCGTCACCAGTCTTCGTGCAGTCATATCCACCGCTGGACGTGCGACGACAGCACTCATCCTTGTAGACCCAACACCCCCCATCAACGCTCGACGTGTCCCCGTCAGTGCTGCCGCCCGAGTCACCGATTGAGCCATCCGATCCAGGACTCGTGGCTTCGCTCGAGCACGCCACCGTCAACAGGAGGGAAAGCACCCGAAGATAGGCACCGCTACTCTGGACGGACATGCCAACATGAATCCATGGTAGGCAGTTTGGCGAAGTCAAGCGTGAGAGTTGTCCCTTTCCGCTCACGGACTTGTCTGACGCGGCTTGGAACGAGCCGCCCAATGTAAGGCTTGTGATTCCAGTAAGCGAACCACTGCAGCGGTATACTACCTCATAGAACTCAGGGGTCGGGGCGCCGTCGCACGCAGCCCCACCGTGACTCAGAGTGGGCAAGCCAGTGAGCTTCTGCGAGAACTGCACAGAAATCGTCTGATCTTTGCCAGGGGTTTGCAGATAACCACCCGCCGAACGGTTGCATCCGGTCCCGGCCTGAAACGTGCGACGATCCCACCGGACTGCAGTGGAAAGTAGTCAGCCCCAGGAACCACCGGTGGTAGTCGGACGCCCGTCGGCACCGACGGCAATAGGATCGCGTACCACCGATTCTCAAGCGCATCCGAGGGAGTCAGCTCGAAGAACGCGCGGCCACCAGTCGGAACATCATCTCCAACCGCACCTCGGACTACCGTCTTTGAGGTGACTGCAGTAAGTTCTGGCCAGAGAACGACGCGCAGACTGGACTCAAGGGCGGCAATCGCAGCCTTCCGCCCGTCTGTCGACCCGCCAGGCGACAGAACAGCGCGGGGAACCGTCGTCCCCGTATCGCTGGTGAGATCGGCCGGCTCGAAGAGAAGATACGGAAGCGCCGGCGGTGGAGCGTTTGTGGGCGCTGGCTCGCCCCCCGACGGCGTTGCCGCGGGCGACGGGGTTGCGTCCGTGAGGGGGGGCGCTGACTGCTGGCAACCGCTGAGGAGCCCAACAAGCAGGCCGATCCGGTAGATGATTGACGGCATTGCTAGACACCTCGGTTTCAATTGATTGTCTTACCAACCCAATCGGGAGAGATTGTGGCATTCGGGGTAAAGTCAACGAAGTCGTAGTTGTCGGGAGTAGTGGTCGGCATGTAGGTGACTTTCGACTGGAAGTGCCGCCAACAAGACTCGCCCTGTGGATTTGTATTTGGCAAGACCGAACCTGACGATCCGTCGGAGAAGTAGCCGTCCTTCAGCCAGGTTCTATCGATGCAGAAGTTGTGATTGCGGTCATCTTGCGCGTTGAACATCGGACAGTGATTGCTTTGATTGAAGATAACTGATCCGTCGACGCCAGGAGGATATGTGGCACAACCGGAAACGCTGGAGTTGCAGTATTCGTGGCCCAGACACTGTCCCGTGTGTCCCCACTCATGCACCATATTGGTGTACGTATAGAACACGTTGCCAGTCCAATCGGCGTTGACTGTGTTCTGGATTGTTCCGCTGCACCCTGTAGAGGATCCAAAGGACGTGTTCGTTGTTCCCCAGAAGCACACGTCACAGGTCTGACCGCCGCATTGCCCACACTGTCCGGACGAACCTCCCGAGCCAGGCACGTTGTTGTAGAGAGTAATGGACGCGATGTAGCTGTTGCCCTCGGTTGCGCCGAATACCGCGCGCGCCCAGTTGGTCAGCTCCGTTCGCGCGGTAGCAAGATCTGCGGAACCGGCAGTGAAGTTGAAGCCCGCGCGAAGGTCGCGGTGCTGCGTTGACTTGTGTTGGGTCCACATCAAATTGAAGTTCCCGGACCCAGAAAAGGACTTGATTGCGACATACCAACTCGATCCGCACGCGCCTCCACCGAAGTGAATTGTCTCGAAGTTCCCGGTTGAGTCTGACCTGTAGTCGGAGGCAGTCGGCTTGGCACCGCAGCGCGCGTAGATATCGAAGTCCGCTCCAGAGGCGTACGACCACATCACAAGAGCTTCGTGGATCGAGCTGTCCGAGTTTCCGGGGAATGTTAGGTAGACAACATCGCCGCTTCCAAAGAGGTTGCCAGTCACCCGCTGGTGACGAGGAAACTGGAGCGTTCCACTCGTTTGGGATTCGGCGCAGCACGCGCGCATGCCATCGATCGTCACGCCACTGGACGAGTAACTCCCGTCCGCGTACCACTCCATCTCAATGGGCGTGGTTTGGCCTCCAGCGTTACTAACTCCGTAGTACCCGAAGGAGGGCGTGCCGCTCAGCTTACTGCTAGGGTTTGGATCTGTGGCCTTCTTGTATCCCAGCCAGTCGTAGTATGATTCGCTGGAGAAGGCAGTAACGTTGAACTGCCAGGTCTGAACCCAGCCATTGTTCACGACGTAGCTGAGGTTGTCTGTGTTGTGTGCGTACTGGAGGGTGCCATGGCGCAGCGTAAAGTCGGACGACGAGCCGCCGATACGGGTCAAGAGGGGGGACCAGCCGTCCACGCTCCGAGTGAACAACGCGCACATTGAATTGGTGTGCCAACATCTCCGCGGGCGAGCTCTGGGCAGCCGAGAAGCGTGATGGCAGCAATTGCCGTCGAACGGAAGAGACTCGACATCCGCACATGCTATCCCTCGCTCGGGAGAAGGCAAGCGAGCATCAGGCGTCGATCGCCCAGCGCAAGCGCAGATTTACGAGGCCGTCACTTTGTGTCACGGATCGGTCGTTCCGCTGACCAGGCGTCCGCAGCACGGAGGAGGCCGTGCAGAGGGTCAAGCGCGCCATCCGAGCACTTCTGGGAACGCCTCCCCAAACCCCGCCCGCACGTCCTCGGCGAGCCGCATCTTGGTGGCGATGTGCTGGTGGCCCGCGCGCTGCCGGATCTTCAGCGGATCGTCGCCACGCACCGCCATCCAAGTGATGCCCGTGGCCCGCAGATCGTGAGACATCCACCGACGCGTTGGCCCGCGCGCCAGCAGCTCGGGCCTGCTGACGCCCGCCAGCGCGAGATACGCCGTAGCCCTTCGCGAGATCGTACCAGGGCGGCAGGTCGGCCAGCCCCGCCCGCCCGCTCGTGCATCGCGAGCAGCAGCGACATCAGCGTGAGCCAGAGAGGCACCTCGGGCACCTCGCGTGCGGACGGGCCGTCCAGAGTGTAGATCGGGGTATGGGCGATATGTAAACTCGAACGCTGGAATCCGCCGAGGACGCTTGGGATTCCTGTGCGCCAGGAGAAGCCTGGGTGAGGAGGACGTCATGAAGTAGCCAAGACCGAAACCTCACGATGGAACCCTGCGGGTACGAATCCCGCCCGGCCAAGGTGGGCCACCAGCCGGAAGCGAGTCTTGCGTGGCTGTAGAGAAGTAACGGGCGACCGTGGCTGCGAAGCGTAGACAGCGAGCATGCAGGCCGCGTGATGGAGCCTCGAAATCAAGTCGCCGGGAGAGCCGACGTTGTAGGAATTGCGGAAGGCAACACCGCCGCGAGCACGAGAAGGGCGCAGCCCGATGGCCTGACGCGGTGGTCTCCCCGGGGGTCTGAGAAGGCGGCATGTAGGCGAGGGTTCTCCAGGAACCTGGGAGACCTCGGGCTCTTCGCCGGCGTCGCGCTGAGCGTCGTCGGCGGAACCATGGTGCGAGCGAACAGCGAGCGCTGCGGGGAGCGCGAGGAGTCCGAGCGCCTCGTTGTACCGATGAAGGCGGGGAACCGACTCGACGGGACCCGCTGGAGGGAAGGGGGCGCCGTGTCATGGAATCGCGAGAGGGAAAGATGGCCGAGACACAGGGCTCGAACACCGTCTCTACAAAACTCGAGCGGATAGCGAAACTTGCGAAGGCGAATCCGGCGATGGCTTTCACGACGCTCGCGCACCACATCGACGTCGAGTGGATGCGCGAGGCGTACCGTCGCACGCGGAAGGACGGCGCGGTTGGCGTCGACGGACGAGGGGCAGCGGAGTTCGCGGAGAATCTCGACGCGAATCTCAGCTCGCTCCTCGAACGTGCGAAGTCGGGCGACTACCGTGCTCCGCCGGTGCGTCGCGTCCATATCCCGAAAGGTGATGGGACGAAGACGCGTCCGATCGGCATCCCGACGTTCGAGGACAAGGTGCTTCAGCGCGCGGTCGCGATGGTGCTGGAGGCCGTATACGAGCAGGACTTTCATGCCCACTCGTACGGCTTCCGACCGAAGCGGTCCGCGCATGACGCGCTCGAAGTCCTGCAGAGCGCGACGATGCGGATGGCGGGCGGGATGGTTCTGGAGGTCGATATCTCGAAGTTCTTCGACACCCTGGACCACACGCATCTCCGGGAGATTCTTCGCAAGCGAGTCCGTGACGGCGTGATCCTGCGCCTGATCGGGAAGTGGTTGAACGCGGGCGTGCTGGAAGAAGGCGTGCTCTCACACGCCGACGCCGGCACGCCGCAGGGTGGGGTGATCTCGCCGCTGCTCGCGAACGTCTACTTGCACGAGGTGCTGGACGAGTGGTTCGTGCACGACGTGATCCCGCGGCTGAACGGCCGTGCGGTGATCGTTCGCTATGCGGACGACTTCGTGATGGTCTTCGCGCGCGAGGACGATGCGCGTCGCGTCTATGAGGTGCTCCCGAAACGATTCGCGAAGTATGGGCTGACGCTCCACCCAGAGAAGACAAGATTGGTCTCATTTCGGAGGCCGGGCCGCACGTCCGATGACGGCGACGATCCGGGCTCCTTCGACCTGCTCGGCTTCAGGCATCACTGGGCCCTGTCCCGGCGAGGCAACTGGGTGGTCAAGCGCCGCACAGCGAACGACCGCTTCGCCCGCGCCCTCAAGCGCGTGACGGAGTGGTGCAAGGAGCATCGACACTCTCCGATTGGACTGCAGTGGCGAACTCTCGTGCAGAAGTTGCGAGGGCACTACGCGTACTACGGCGTTGCCGGGAACTCGGAGTTGCTCGCGCGGTTTCTTCACGAGGTCACCCGCGTGTGGCGCACCTGGCTGTCGCGCCGCTCGCAGCGTGGATGGGTCGACTGGGAGCGCATGGGGCAGATCCTCGAGCGCTACCCGTTGCCCCCGCCGCGCGTTCGCGCTTCGTCATGGGGCAAATCCAAGGCATGAAGAGCCGGATGCGGGAAATCCGCACGTCCGGATCCGTGGGGGGCCCGCCGGGAGACCGGCGGGTCTACCCGAGACCTACCTACCACCTCCCGGAAGAGCCGGCATTGCCCAGGCCCTCGAATCGAGCGTTGAGCAGAGGAGTATCGTCATGGACTCGGGCACCCTCAGACTTCAGCTTCTCCGCGCGGTTGAGCTGCGAGACGCGGCGCTTTTCGAATCCTCGCTCGCAGCTCTCTGCAAGGCCGACCTGACCGACGACTTGGCGGACACGCTGGGTGAGGTGCTCACGCAGTCGTGGCACACTGTACACGAGGACGTCGCGCGTGCGCTGCAGACCCTGCAGCACCCGAGTTCGGTGGAGTCACTCTTTGCCGCCGCTCACGCCCAACAGCCGTATCTCGAGTACGACGAGTGCTTCGGCCTTGCGCGAAGATGTACGTGGGCACTCGCAGACATTGGCACGCCCGAAGCTCGACAAAGGCTGATCGACCTCGCCGCGGGGGACAACGCCATCATTGCCGGCTACGCGCAGAAGCGACTCGACCACTGGGACATCGACGGACACCGCAGAAAGAGGCGATGATTCGCTCTGCGCGACGAAACCTGCCGGGTGAGCTGGGACGATGACCGACGAGCCGCGCACGCGTGAAGAACTCCGTCTGGCCCTGGCGCGAGGCTGGGCGCCGAAGTGGGTGTTCTTCTGGGGCCACACGCCGGCGAGAGACGGCTCGATCTCGAAGTCGTGCTTCAGCCAATGGTGGGAGGGCCATCCGTTCACCATCGACGGCGTCGACTATCGAACCGCCGAACACTACATGATGGCGTGCAAGGCGCGCCTGTTCGACGATCAGGTGATCCTGGCGAAGATACTCGCGGCGAGGACGCCCGGCGAAGCCAAGAAGCTGGGGCGCTCTGTCGAAGGGTTCGAGGAAGAGGTCTGGTTGCGGCAGCGCTGGGACGTCGTCGTCGCGGGCAACGTGGCCAAGTTCGCACAGCACCCGACGCTTCGCACGTTCCTGCTCGAGACGGCCGAGCGGGTGCTGGTCGAAGCCAGCCCCGCCGACCAGATCTGGGGCATCGGCATGGCGGCGGGCGATTCCGGTGCGGAGAACCCAAGTGCCTGGCCAGGGCTGAACCTGCTGGGGTTCGCCCTCATGGAGGCGCGGGCGAGGCTGCGAGGGTGCTAGGCCTTGCGGACGAACTGCGACTCGAGCTGCATGGCGCTGTAGCCTTCGATGCCGCAGTCGATGTCCCTCGACGAGCTTGATCTTCTTCACCTTGGTGCCGGCCTCGAGCGGCCGCGTGGCGCCGCCGTGGCATCGGTATCTCGGCGGAGGCGCCAGGCTCGCGGGCTTCTGATGTCCTCGAGTTCCTGTCAGTCCGTGCCGGCGTCGAGCGGCGAGACGTACGATCCCGGAGCAAGCTGCTTGAAGAAGTTGCCGGTGCACCACCCCACGACACCCTTCGGCAGTTCGAGCGGGGCCGCGCTCGGCAGGACCGAGCCGGTCGGGGCGGCGTGGAAGCCGACGCCGAACGAGACCGCGTCGCACGGCGCAGAGGGATCCGCCGATCCGAGCCGCAGATCGAGGGCGGACCGGACGTGGGAGCGGAAGATCTCGTCGTAGCGCGGGCCCGTCATGCACGACTGGACCCCCTGGATCAACGCGACGTACTGGGGCTCGAAGCTCTCGCGGGGCAGTGCGCCCGCCACGATCCCGGCGCCGTCGGCGAGGCGCAGCGTGACGAAGGCTTCCTTCAGCGAGAGGGCGAGCGGATGGCCTCCGAGCCGCATCGGCAGGTCGATCGCGCGCGGCGCTCCGCTGACCCACGTGCCCGCGGCCACGTACCCGTCGGGGAAGTCCGCCACCTTCGTGGCCGGCCAGTGATCGGCGGCGGTGAAGGACGGGGAGCCGGCGTGTCCGACCCCGAGGTAGAGGTGCCCAGCGGCCCTGGCGTCGTCGTCGCCACCGACGTCGTCGAGGACGAGGACCCACGTCCAGGTCCCTCGGGGCATGTCCCCGCTGGTCGCGGACTCGAGATCGAATCGCAGCGACAGGAGGATCGCCATCAGGTCGCCGCCGAAGCTGTTGTCGACGCCACCCTTCCCGTCGACGCGCCGGGCCTCTCCCTTGCAACTCGCGCCCTCCGTCTTCGTCGTCTGCCGACCGTCGAGATCGTAGCCGAACGCGGCCCACGCCTGGCTACTCTGCCGACCCGAGCGGTCGACCTGACCGAGGTGCAGCGCATCCATGGCGTAGGCGCGCGACGGACCGGAGACGTCGATGGCGGGACGCGCCGCGGGGCGCACGCTCGGCTCCGCGGCGGGCGTGGGCTCGGGATCGGGGTTTGGGCCGCAGCCTCCGCGACGAGCGCGAGGGCGAGGATGGCAGAGGGTTTCATGCGCCGAGGACCAGCATCCGACGTGCCATGCCCCGTGGCGCGTCACGGCGGGCGCCGAGGCCACGATCCGAGGGAAACAAGGCCAGCGTCGAAGCGCCCCTGCGTAGCGATCCACCAGGACCGCGTACGTCGGCGCCGTGGACGACACGCGCGCTTCACGCTGCCTGCTCACGGCATGTCGGCGGACGTGAGTGGTTCACGTTCACGAGCGCCCGTGAACGCGTTCACGGGCGCAGGTGAACGGAAGACGCGTCTCTGCGTGGGGTGTGGTGTCCACGCAGTGGCAGCCCGCGAGGGGCGCGATAGCATCGTCGTCGGATGCGGCCCCGCACGCTCTTCGCCCTCCTCTTCGTCGCCTGCTCCGAGGAGCAAACGGCGACGGACGACGCCGCGGTCGTCGACGCCGCGGAGGTCGGGAGCGACTCCGCAGCGGCGGACGGGAGCCCCGACGCGAAGGACGCGAGCACGACCGAGACGGCGCCGCCCCCTGCGCCGTGCCGCACGCGCGTCACCTACGGGTCGGCGTGGATCCACGGCGCCGATCATCCCGCGCGATTCGACGACGTCGACGGCGTGGTGACCTGGGACGGGACCTGCGTCGACGAGGGCGCGAACTCCTACGCGACGCTGTCGAACGGCTGGAAGCCCTACTTCGGTGGCCACGGCGGTTGCGTCCTCGCGCTCGACCAGTCGGGGTCGTGCCCGAGCGCGCCCAAGGCCAACTGCACGACCCGCGTCACCTACGGCGCGGCGTGGATCCACGGGCCCGGCCACGCCGCGCAGCACGACGAGGTCGCGGGCCAGGTCGGGTGGGGGGGCGCGTGCGCGAACACCGGCTCGCAGTCCACCGCGACGCTCACCAACGGATGGACGCCGTATTTCTCGGGGTCGAACGCGTGCTCCATGTCGTTCCGCTACGAGCAGTGCGGGGGGCTGTACGAGAACGCCGTGGTGCCGACCGACTGCCCCGATCCCGGCGTGCTCGAGGACGGCCCGCGCTACGTGATGGCGTGCACCGGCGGCGGGTTCCCGCTGCGCACCTCCACGGATCTCGTGAACTGGAAGAACGCGGGCGAGATCTTCCCGGCCGGCAAGACGCCGAAGTGGGCGGTGAGTCACTTCTGGGCTCCCGAGATCCACAAGGTCGGCACGCGCTACGTCGCCTACTTCAGCGCGAAGTACGGCGCCGACGGCAGCCTCGCCGTGGGCGCCGCGACCGCGACCGACGCGCTCGGTCCGTACACCGATCTCGGCAAGCCGCTGGTCCACGATCCGAGCCCGGGCGTCATCGACGCCCACGAGTTCACCGCCCCCGACGGCAAGCACTACTTGCTCTGGAAGGTCGACGGCAACGCAGTCGGCGCGAAGACGCCGATCCGCATCCAGCCGCTCGCGGACGACGGCGTGACCCTCACCGGCAGCCCCACGACCATCCTCACCAACGATCAACCGTGGGAGGGCGGGCTGGTCGAGGGCCCGTGGATGATCGCGCACGGGGGCAGCTTCTTCCTGTTCTACAGCGCCAACGGGTACGCCAGCACCGCGTACGCGATCGGCGTCGCGCGCGCCTCGTCCCCGCTCGGCCCCTTCACCAAGGCGAGCGGACCGATCGTCGGCAGCAACGCGTGGTGGAGCGGCCCGGGGCACGGCTCGGTGATCGTGGGGCCGCGCGGCGACGACGTGCACGTGTACCACGCGTGGGTCGCCGGGAAGGTCGGGGCTCCTCCGGGACGAGGCGTGCTCGTCGATCGCATCACGTGGGGCAGCGACGGGTGGCCGCACATGTTCTCGGCGCCCACGGCCCGATCCCAGCCGCTGCCGTGAGCCGCGACGGCACCTGACAGGCGGTCGCCTCGGGGGCAGAATGCGCGCGTGGCGACGAAGAAGGCGAAGGGGCGACCGCTCCCGCGAAAGCCAGGGTGGCTGTCGATCTGGGCCGGTCATTTCGATTCGCTCGACGAGCTCGAGCGCCACGTCGACTCGAGCGAGTTCGAGAAGCAGCACGGCTTCGTCATCGAGCCGCCGCTGTTGCCCTTCAACGCCTTCCTCGACGAGGCGTCGCCCGCGGCGCTCGTGGGGTTGCTCTCGAAGGACAAGCAGCTGGCGGCGAAGGTGGTTGCGGCGATCGGCGTCGAGCCGACGAACGCGCTCCTGTTGCACGAGGAGTGCGTGTTCGACGCAGCGCTCTCCCCACGCGGCAAGAAGCGCATGCGGTTCCTCGGCAGCTGGCCGAAGCCTCGTTGAGAAGGAGCGGCCCGGTCGATTTCGCGATCGCGGCGCAGGGCGCGCGGCATCACGTGCCCGCGGGGGCCTTCCCCGCGCGGGAGAGCGCGTATCCGCCCGAGAAGTGGCCGCTCGTCCGCGTGTGCCAGGTCTCTTCGGTCGTGCCCCGTCGCGCGGTGCTCTCACCCTCGGACTCGAAGTCCACCCGCCAGTCGGAGCTCACGCCGTCCGCCAGGGCCAGCCGGTACGCGCACAGGATCCTGCCGCCGGCTCGGGCCTTCGCGAGCGTGGCGCCGCTCGAGTCCTGGACGTGCACCCTCGACTCGAAGGTGCCGTCGCACGCGAGGTGCGCGAAGAGTGCTCCGCCACTGTTCTCGACGCCGAGGAAGGTCCACTTCACGTCGACACGCGCGTGGTTCGGCGCCTTCTTCCCCTCCACCTTCACCCACTGATCGGAGTGCGTCCAGGTCGCCCCCGAAGCGATCGGCGCCTCGGGATAGAGCATGGGGGTGATGAAGTGGTCCAGCCCTGGAGTCAGGTCGACCGTCAACGACTCGTACGGGCCCGGCGGAACGGGTGGATCCGTGCGCGGCCACTCGTTCCGGGCCGACGCGCGAACGGGCTTCACGCCGCACTGCAACTCGATCGCCTCCTTCCCGTCGGGTCCTTTGACGTGAGCGCCTTCGATGCAACCCAGCGCCACGAACGACCCGTCGGTGGCGACGTCGACGATGCGCTGCTCCCACGTGCCCCCGAATTCCATGGGCACAGGCCCGGGAGCCGGGGCCGTGACCCCCTGTCCCGGCTTCGCGAGTGTGACCGCGTGCCCCTTGAAGTGGGCCCGAACGGAATCGCCGACTTCGTGGAGCCGGCGCAGCTTGATGGGCCCAGACGCGTGCAGGGGCGCGCTCTCCCAAGCGGCCGGTTGCACGCTGGGCGCCAGGACCGGCGGCCGGGCGACGGGAGGAGCCTTCGACGCGCAGGCGGGCGCGGCGATGGCGACGACGAGCGCACAGACCGTCTTCAATCGCGACATGAGGAGACTCCTTCACGATGCCGACGGCGCGGCTCGAATCAGCGAAGCAGAGGCCACCGACGCCGTCCAGCCGCGGACGCAGCGGCGCTGCGCCACCACTGCTGCGGAGGGCGGACCTCTCAGCGGCGGGGCGCCACCGACGCGTGCGTGGCTTCACCCGCCGACCCCATCGTGGGTACCTTCCGCCCATGCGCCCGCACGCGTGGTTCCTCGTCGTGCTCCTCGGCTGCCGTCGGACGGCACCCACGGAGACGAAGCCCGAGCTCGCGGCTTCGGCGACGCCGAGCGTCTCGGCGTCCTCGGCTCCGTCCGCCACGGCGTCTTCCTCCTCGCTCGCCGCCGCGCCGCCCGCTCCCTCCGCCGCGCCGCTGCCGACGCCGCCGGTCGCGACGTGCGCGGCGCACCCCGACCTGCGCTGGGACGGCGATGCCGTCCACCCGCTGCTCCAGGACCTGCGCAGCGCCGGTGGCTACACGGCGGCGCCCGGCACGCTGCTGATCCTCCGGCACGCGGCCTACGCCCCGGGGACGCCGGCGGCGGGCGAGGACGCGGACGAGGCGCGCGAGAAGGCCACCACCGCGCTCTCGCTCCGGTACTCGGCGCTCGGCCTCCCCAAGGGCGCGACGATCGATCCCGCGACCGGGGTGGTCACCTACCGCGTCGCCCTCGCGAGCGGCGAGGCGGTGGCGTTCACGGTCGTCGCGACGGCGACGGAGGACCCGGCCAAGCGGTGCGCGTCCACCTCGGTCGTGCTGCAGGCGCGCGACGACGACGAGCGCCGCATCAAGCAGGCGGTGTGGATCGCCCGCGAGCTGTGGGACGAGCGCTCGTCGGTCGCCGCGGTCGAGGCGGGCAAGGCCAAGACGGCCGACGATCCCGACGCCGGCGAGAAGGAGGTGGAGAAGGCGCGGAGGGAGGCGTCGGCGCACCTGCGTCCGTCGACGGACTACCGCGACCTCGATGGCGACGGCCAGAAGGACGTCACCGTCACCTTCGCGTCGGCGTACGACGGCGACGTCGGCGCGACGCTGGTGCTGCTGCGCAAGAAGGACACGTTCTTCCCGCTCAACCGCCTGCCCGCTTCGTCCGTGGACGTCGCCGACGATGGCACGCCCCTGCTCGTCCGCGAGGGCGGGTGCTGCTGCCACCGGGATCTGAAGATCCACCGGGTGTTCCCCAACCGTGCCCAGATCGTGGCGGACGCAGACATCGCCGGCAACTGCTCCGACCACACGGTGGCGATCGATCTGGTGCGCGGCACGAAGGGCGGGCTCCTCGCCTACGCGCTCGTCCACACGTCCGGGACGAAGTCCACGCGCGAGCTCTGGAAATGGAACGGCAAGGGCTTCGTCATCGCCCCGTGACGAGATCGGTCGGCGTCCCGGTGGCGGAGCCCAGCCAGCCGGGTTCGGCCAGCCGCCCTGTCCCCTCACGTCCCTGGCGCCGATCACGCTCATCACGTCCGCGGGCCGCTTCACCCGCGACCTCCCACTGGTTCTACCTACCCTCCTAGGTCGGCCGCTGCACGCCCTCGACGCCTCGCAGCTCCAGCGATCGACAAATGCCATCCAACACGAAATCGTCGTCACACTCTGCGACGAAGTAACATCCGCGCTTCAAGGCCGCCAATCCGTCAGGGAGAGCGAAGATGTCAGGATCCCAGTTCTTCGCGCTTCCCTCGAGGAAGTAGCTCCACTCATGGACGAACGCTGGCCGATGTGAGTACACGCATGGCTTGTCTCCGAGCCACGCACGAAACCCCTTGTTGATCTTGTTCAGCCCCGGGAACGCAGAAATCGGCGTCGCCAGGAAATGGACTTCGCCGATCGTGGTCAACACACCGCGCTTCTTGACAGGCAGGAACACGTTCACGAGCGGCGACTGCTTCGCCTCCGAGTGGCGCGGTCCGAACCCACCAAAATGGAACAGTGAGCCGCCTTCGCGCGTCGTTTCGACCACCTGCTCCGGCAAAGACCGAAACCAGTCGAGAACGACCGAGGCCTCCTCGACCGTCGCCAGGAATCGGTATGTCGTTCCCATGCCTGCCTTGCGGCCAACGTATCGGCGCTCAGCGGCGGGCGCCACTGAGCGAAGCGACGGGCGCACCGTTCGGGGCCGCTCACGGCGCGCCTCGATCCCGGTCTCGTCTCGCTCTTGCCGGCGAGATCGGCTGGGTCGGCCGAGCGAAGCCTGCCAGGTAAGCTGGGACGATGACCTACGAGCCGCGCACGCGTGAGGAGCTGAGTCTCGCACTGTCGCGCGGCTGGGCGCCGAAGTGGTTGTTCTTCTGGGGCCACACGCCGGCGCGAGACGGCTCGATCTCGAAATCCTGCTTCAGCCAATGGTGGGAGGGCCATCCGTTCACGATCGACGGCGTCGGCTATCGAACCGCCGAACACTACATGATGGCCTGCAAGGCGCGCCTGTTCGACGATCAGGCGATCTTGGCGAAGATCGTTGCGGCGAGGACGCCCGGCGAAGCCAAGAAGCTGGGGCGCTCTGTCGAGGGGTTCGAGGAAGGTGTGTGGCTGCGGCAGCGGTGGGACATCGTCGTTGCAGGGAACGTGGCCAAGTTCGGACAGCACCCGACGCTACGCGCGTTCCTGCTCGAGACAGGGGAGAGGGTGCTGGTCGAAGCCAGTCCCGCCGATCGGATCTGGGGCATCGGCATGGCGGCGGGCGATCCCGATGCCGAGAACCCCAGTGCCTGGCCAGGGCTGAATCTGCTGGGGTTTGCCCTCATGGAAGCGCGGGCAAGGCTTCGAGGGCGCTAGGCCTTGCGGACGAACTGCGACTTGAGCTGCATGGCGCCGTAGCCCTCGATGCGGCAGTCGATGTCGTGGTCGCCTTCGACGAGCTTGATCTTCTTGACCTTGGTGCCCGCCTTGAGCGGCCGCGGCGCGCCCTTGACCGGGAGGTCCTTGAGGATGATGACGCTGTCGCCGTCCTGCAGCGTGGTGCCGTTGGCGTCGCGCACGACGCGGGCCGCTTCACCCGTCGCGCTGGCCTCCGCCGCCACCTGCCACTCGTGGGCGCAGTCGGGGCAGACGAGCTGGCCGCGGTCCTCGTAGGTGTACTCGGACTGGCACTTGGGGCACGGAGGCAGGCTGCTCATGCGCCGTCATAGTGCGGATGGCACCGCCATGGCATCGGTATCTCGGCGAAGGCCGACCACTCGCCGGAAGACGCGTTCACGAGCGCTCGTGAACGCGCACGATCCCCGTGTGGCGCGAGGCGCGTCGACGACGCGGTCCCTCTGGGCCCCTGGGCCAATCAGGCTAACTTGGCCTCACGAGCTTCCCACTCTCGGCGGCGCGGCCGGGGTTCCGTCGAACGTGAGAATCGGTCGCACCTCGATCGACGCGAGGGTGCTCTCACCGAGAAATCCCGCGGCGATCGCGATCGCATCGTCGAGATCGTCGGCCTCGACGATGGTGTAGCCCCCGAGCTGCTCGCGCGTCTCGGCGAACGGACCGTCGGTGATCATGCGCTTCCCCTCGCGATTGCGCAGCGTCGTCGCGGTGGTGGTCGGATGGAGCGGCCCGCCGGCGAGGAGCTTGCTCGTGCGCAGGAGCTTCTCGACGTGCGGCCCGCACGCCTTCATCTGCCGCTCCTGTTCCTCCGCGGGGAGCGCGAGCCAGGCCTTCTCGTCCAGGTAGGTGAGCAACATGTACTTCATCGGTCTCGTACCTCCGTACCTGAATCGAATGGCGCCGGCGCCGATCGACACCCACGGACCACTATTTTAGGATCGGTCATGACCGAAGGCATCGACCAAGCGATTTCGGCGCTCTATCGCGCCGAATGGGGCCGCGTCCTCGCCCATGGAATTCGCCTCACCGGAGACATCGCGCTCGCCGAGGAGGTGACGCAGGAGGCCTTCGAGGCCGCGGTCGACCGCTTTCGCCGGGAGGGCGTGCCCGAACACCCGCGCGCGTGGCTGGTGCAGACCGCCCGCAACATGGCGATCGATCGCCTTCGACGAAGGCGCGTGCTGGCCGGCAAGCTCGAGACCTACGCCGCCGATCTGGAGGGCGACGTCGACGCCCCAGCGCTGGAGATCCCTGACGATCGTCTGCGTCTCGTCTTCACCTGCTGCCATCCTGCGCTCGCACTCGAGGCGCAGGTCGCGCTGACGCTGCGCACCCTGCTCGGGCTCGAGACTGACGAGATCGCGCGCGCGTTCCTCGTGCCGCCAGCGACGATGGCGCAACGTCTGGTGCGGGCGAAGCGGAAGATCACCGACGCGAAGGTCCCCTACGTGGTGCCCGAGGCCGCCCAGATGCCCGAGCGGCTCCACGCCGTTCTCACCGTCATCTATCTCGTCTTCACCGAAGGCTACGCGGCGACCCGCGGCGTTTCGCTCGTGCGCACCGATCTCTCGGCGGAGGCGATTCGTCTCGCGAGGCTCGTTCACGGCCTCACCGGTGGCGCGCCTCCGGCCGAGGTGACCGGGCTGCTCGCGCTCCTGCTGCTCCACGACGCGCGACGCGAAGCCCGCCTCGACGACGCCGGCGACGTGGTCGTCCTCGACGAACAGGATCGAAGCCGCTGGAATCGCGCGCACATCGAGGAAGCTCTCCCGCTCGCCTTCGAGGCGATGCAAGGCGACGTCGGACCGTTCACGCTCCAGGCCGCGATCGCTGCTGTGCACGGGCGGGCGAAGACCAAGGAGGAGACGGACTGGAAGGAAATCGTCCGGCTGTACGGCCGACTCGAAGAGCTGCAGCCGTCGGCGGTCGTCGCGCTCAACCGCGCGGTGGCGGTGGCGATGGTCGAAGGTCCGGGCGCGGGCCTCGCGATCGTCGACGCTCTTTCGAGGGAGGGCACGCTCGACGACTACCACCTGCTCCACGCCGCCCGCGCGGACTTCGCCCGGAGGCTGAAGTCGCTCTCCGTCGCCGAATCGAGCTACCGGCGGGCGCTCGAGCTGGTCGGCAACGACACCGAACGCCGATTCCTCGAGCGACGACTGGCCGAAGTGCGCGCAGAGATGAACCCGCCCTGATGCACAGCTATCAGGCCTCGTGGCGAGGTCGGCTGGGGTACGCGACCGTAGGGTTCGGACGTGCATGACGATTGATGGGGCGCGGCGTCATGAAGGTCGCACGAATGTGGTCGCTGACACCCGCGCAGATTGTGCACGCACGAGGCTATTCCAAGCGCCTGTGAGTTGAGGCAATACGCGGGGCCATGACCATCCGCACGCCGCGACCCGAGAAGCGATCCTGGGCTGAACCGTGGAAGGTGAAGATGGTGGAGCCGCTCCACATGCTCACCGCCGAGCAGCGGACGCGAGCGATCGTGGAGGCCGGCTTCAACACCTTCTTGCTACGCAGCGAGGACGTCTACATCGATCTCCTGACCGACTCCGGCACGAGCGCGATGAGCGACTGGCAGTGGGCAGGCATGATGCTCGGCGACGAGGCCTACGCCGGTAGCAAGAACTTCTACAACCTCGAGGCGGCGATCCAGAAGCACTACGGCTATCGCTACATCACCCCCACCCACCAGGGGCGCGGCGCCGAGAACATCCTCTCGCAGATCTGCATCAAGCCCGGCGACTACGTGCCCGGCAACATGTACTTCACGACCACGCGGCACCACCAAGAGGCGGCCGGCGGCACGTTCGTCGACGTCGTCGTACCCGAGGCCCATGACCCTGCGATCGAGCTGCCGTTCAAGGGCAACGTCGATCTCGGCGCGCTCGAGGCCCTCATCGAGCGCGTCGGCGCCGAGAAGATCCCCTACGTCTGCGTCGCCGCGACCGTCAACATGGCCGGCGGTCAGCCGATCTCGATGGAGAACATGAGGGCCGTGCGGGCGCTGACGAAGCAACACGGCATTCGCATCTTCCTCGACGCGACGCGCGCGGTGGAGAACGCCTGGTTCATCCAGCAGCGCGAAGAGGGCTACGCAAGCAAGTCGGTGGCCGAGATCCTGCTCGAGTTCTGCGCGCTCTCCGACGGCTGCACCATGAGCGGCAAGAAGGACGCGCTCGTCAACATCGGCGGCTGGCTCGCCGTGAACGATCCCGCCCTCTACGAGGAGGCGTCCAACCTGGTCGTCGTCTTCGAGGGCCTGCACACCTACGGCGGCATGGCCGGCCGCGACATGGAGGCCATGGCGCGCGGCATCGTCGAGTCGGTCGCCGACGACCACATGCAGGCCCGAATCGGGCAGGTGCAGTACCTGGGTGAGCAGCTCCACACCTGGGGCATCCCGGTGGTGCGCCCCATCGGTGGGCACGCCGTCTACCTCGACGCGAAGGCCTTCTATCCGCATATCCCCCAGGACCAGTTCCCAGCGCAGGCGCTCGCCGCCGCCCTTTACGAGGACTCGGGCGTGCGCTCCATGGAGCGCGGCATCGTCTCGGCCGGTCGCGACAAGCTCACCGGGGAGAACCACCACCCGCGGCTCGAGCTCGTGCGCCTCACCATCCCCCGGCGCGTCTACACCCAGGCCCACATGGACGTGACGGCCGAGTCGGTCGCTGCGGTCTGGGACGAGCGCAAGAAGGCCCGTGGCCTCAAGATGGTCTACGAGCCCAAGCACCTGCGCTTCTTCCAGGCCCGCTTCGAGCGCCTCTGACCTCGCATCGGCGGAACGAGGTGCGCAGTGAAGCCCACACCTCGATCAAGGCGGGCAGATCGCTGGCGAGAACGAGCGGCCGAGTTTCATCGCGTCCACCTCGAGCTCCACCACGTCGGCCGCTTGTCCGCTGCCGAACGCGAAGAGCCAACGGCCTGCGTCGCCGACGAGGATCTCGAGGTTGCCGTCGACTGGAGTGACCGCGCCGCCGATCTCCACCCGGGTCACGAGCAGACTCGCGTCGACGAACGTGACCGAGGTCCCGTCGCCACTGACGAACGCCGTCCGCCCCTTCGTCGCCTCGAGAAGGAGGGTCGGGTGGCCCTGGCAGTTGCCGAGGTCGACGCCGAAAGACGTCACGAGAGGCCAGGTCTTCGTGGGGTCGAGCAGCCACCGCCCACACCCGGGACCCTCGTCCAGCCAGGTCCGGAGCACCACTGCATTGCCGATGAACCCGTCGAAGGCGATGTGCTCGTCGTAGTCGAGGTTCGCTGTCTTCGAGGTGCCGGTGGTGAGGTCGGTCAGCGTCTGCCGTGCGCCGTAGGGTGTTCGCAGTCCGCCAACCAGCGAATAGGCCAGCTTGCCGGACTTCGCCGCGAGCACGGCCGGCGTCGGGCGGACGCGTGTCCCCGTGCTGGTCGATGGCTCGGCGCGATACGAGCCGTCAGAGCGATCCACGCTGAGGCAGAGGCGCGACGTCTTGCTCGCGGGCTCGTAGGGCGGC
>JADJMO010000008.1 GCA_016709545.1 Myxococcales bacterium | reverse complement strand
GAAGTATTGCCAGCCGTTGAAGGTCGCCGGGATGACCTCACCCGCGATGAGCTTGCCGGTGCAGTCGGTGCCCACGAGGCAGATCGGGACGAGCTCCTGACCGCCGTTGAAGACGAACCGGTCCTGCTGCGGCGTCCACGCGGTGCCGTCCTTGTACTGGGGCACGCCGCGGTCGGTCTGCCGCGCGATGTACGGCGCTCCGATCTCCCAGCCGACACCGGCGATGCCGTGGCCGTTGCCAGAGGAGTACGAGAGCCCGAGCGAAGGCTGTGCGCCACCGCGCCGAGGGGGCGCGAAGGGCACTGCGAACGTTGCAATGCCGGTCGACAACTGGGCGGAGAAGCTCTCGCCCATGCCCTGGATCTTCCCGGTGCCCTGCGGCACCGAGATCGCCTGCGACGACACACCCGTCTTGTTGGCCCCCGTCGGGAGCCCGACGGTCGCCATCGGCGCCTCGGCCTTCTGCGCCACGTCGGGCAGCCCCGCCTTGTCGACACCCGTCGGCGCGGTGGGCGCGGGGCCTGTCGCTGCTTCTGGCGACGGCTTCGCTTCCGAAGGGCTCGGCGCCGCCACGGTGGGCGACGCACCTTCGGTGGTCGGCAGGGGCTCGCTGATGGGTTCCGCCTCCTGCGCCCGCGCGGGCTGCGGAACAATCCACGCGAGCGACAGCCAGAACGCTGCGCAGGTGACGAACGCGATCGGCGCCCTGAAGCGGCGGACCAGCAAGCGCTGCTCCGCCCACTCCCTGCGCGCGAGCCGACGGGCTTCGCGACGGGTCATCATGGTTCAGCCCCGGCGGCTGCGGCTGGATGGCGGACCAGTAGCGGTACTTGAGGACGATCTGCACGTCCTCGAGCCGCTCCCAGCGGAGCGCTTCCTGGTCGTAGATCCGGAACTTGTAGCTCCCGTCGAGCGGGCGCCCCTTCAGCTCGACCTTCTCGATCGCAGGGGTGAAGAGGAGCCCTGTGTCGGCCGATCCGATCGGCATCGTGATGTACCGCTCGGCAGCGAGGGCCTTGCCGTGGCGGATCGCTGCGCCGCCGGGGTTGAGAAGTCTGCGCCTCCATCCCAGCCCGATGCCGGTGTTGTATGCGTCGTGCTGCAGGGTGTACTCGAGGTAGCCAGACCCGTAGCAGCTGGCCGTGGGCGTCGCCCCGCAGTCACGCAGGCCCGTGCCGACCAGATTCACGCCAAGGGTCATGTGGCGGAAGTTGAAGTTCTCTCCCGCGAGCTTGCCGACGAGCGCGCCCTTGCCGACGCTGAGCTGCGACGTGTCGATGAGCAGCGGCGCGATCAACTCGTGGAAGCAGACGTCGTTGTCGCAACGATGCTCGAACTTCGTCTGCACCTTTGCCTTCGCACCGGCGGGGCACTGCGTCGTGAGGCGCAAGCGACTCCACTCGGTGCCGACGTACTCCGACGCCCCTGCCGCCTTCTCGTCTCGCTCGAGCTGCGCGTTGGCCACGAGGAGCGAGCCACTCTCCGAGGGTGTCGAGTGACGGCGAGAACGCGACCACGAAGGTGCCGGCCGTCTCGACGGAGAACGACACCGAGCGACGCGGGCTCCACCCGTTCTTGCCGTCGTAGAACGGCACTTCGGTGAACACCGCGATGGCCGAGCCCTTCGCGTCGAGGACCGCCACGCGGTAGCGCACCGTCGTCGCCGCGATCGCGGGTCCGCCGTCGGACTTGCGCGCCATGTCCCACCACGACAGCACGTGCTGGCCTGGCTTCAGATCCACGAGCTGCCCGATGCTGTGCGTCGGCGGCGTGACGGGCTTTGCCGTCGGCGTGCTCGACGACGGAGGTGTCGGCGACTCCGGACCGAGCGGCGCAGGCGAGCTCGGCGGGCTTACGGTCCAGCTGTCAGGAGCGCCGTCGTAAAGCCAGCTGAAACCACCCAGGTTGGTGGCGATGGGCCCAGCTGGCGCTGTCGGAACCGTCACGCCCGCGGCCGTTCGGGCGCACTTCGTGGCCCCGGTGCCGCACGCGTTGGCGATCCAACCCACGGACTTGCCGTTCTTCGTGCTGGAGCGGGAGAGCTGGCAGGACTGCACGAGCAGGTTGGGCGCCTCGGCCATGCAGCCACCGAGGTCGTCCTGCAGACTCAACACCGCGATGTCGTCCCCTTCGTGCGAGGGATACTGGATATTGTAGTACTCGATGAAGAGACCGAGCTTGCCGACGTAGTCGCCGATGTACTGCTCGGCGAAGTCGCGAACGACGCTCTTCTCGGCCTCGGAACCACGTCGACGCCGCCGTCCTTTCGATGCTGCCGACCGCGCCGGCCTTCCGGAGCTTCGCGTAGTCCACCTCCAACAGGGCAGGCGTCGTCCGCCCACTGCTGGGGCGGAGGCAACGCTCCGACTGGCGTTGGGATGGTGTCGAGTCGCTGGCCGATGCGCTGCTCGATCGCGCGCCGCGCGACGTAGGCCAGGTACTTGGCGTCGACGAGCGCGCGGTCGTACCGCCGCTTGGTGATGTCGAACATCCGCCGCTGCACGGTGTTGACGGGGATGGGCAAGGCCTTCCCGGTGGCCGGATCGACGAAGTAGTCGAGCCCTGCCCCCTTGGCCGCCTCGTACTGCGCCTTGGACTCCAGCCCCGAGAGAACCTTCCCGATCGCGAGCGACTGGGAGACGCTCGTCGCGAGCTGGAGGAGCACGTCGTTGAGGTTGCTGAACGACTTGCGGAGGTTGTCCTGGAGGACGTTCAGGGCCTTGTTGGCATCGTTGATCTTCTCGTCGGTGGTCGTCTCCGAAAGCGCTGAGGGCGCTGAGCTCCTTCTCGCCCCAGTAGATGCCGCTCGCCAGCGCGGGCCACCGCCGACCGCATCGCCAGCGCCGCCGGTAATGCTCAGAGCGGCGGCGGCTCCCCCGGCTGCCTTGGCGGCGCGGTCGCTGAGGTCGCGGTAGATTCCGATTCGCGATCGCAACACGTTCAGCTGTTCGATCTTCCCTCGGTAGTCGACCCCCTTGATCGTGAGGTAGGCCATGTCCAGCGCGGACTTGACCGACGCGATCTGCTCCGACGCGCGAATGAGCGACTGGGCGATGCCGTTGACCGACTGGCCCATCTCCATTCGCTTCGCACCCATGTCGCCACCGATCGCCGGCGTGACCGTGCCCTCGCGGAGATCCTTGACCACCGCCGCGGGCAGCCGCTCGAGGTGCACCCGGCTGGCCTGACGCCGGATTCGCTTCGAGGCCTCACCGAGCCAGCGCGCGAGCGCGGCCATGTCGTCGCGCGTCTCGATCTTCGGCGGCTCCCGCGAGACCGGGAAGGCGTTGACCTGGCCGAGTTCGCAGGCGAGGGCTGCGGCGATGGTCAACTCGCCGGCGGCGGCACAGGGGTTCGCGGTCCGTAGGCGTTCACATAGGCCTGCACGCGCTGACCCGGGCTGCACCTGAGGCAGGGTCATCCGCTGGGTGTACTGGCGATAGCCGTGGTGGCGGACACTCTTGTGGATCGACTTGTTGACCAGTGCATCGACCACGCAGCTCTTAGGGATCTGCCGAACGCCATCCGCGTTTGAGTACCCGCAGATTGGCCCGGATTCGCCGGGGACGCCCCGATCCTCGAAGCGACCGCAGACCGCAGCCACCTCGACGCCGTCCGACTTGTAATCATGGTCCGGGTAGTCCGCGGGAAAGAGCGGGACAATGTTGGTCTGGTTCGTCGCGTTCTCGGGATCGTTGCCCTCGAACCCCTTGCAGGCCGCCCGATAGTCGTCGTCCTCTTCGCCGGTCCAGTCGTCCCTCGACACGAGGTAATACATCTTGTCGGCGAACGTGCTCTGCGTGACGGTCGGGCCGTCGAGCTTCAGCTCGAGGGTCGGTGCCCAGCCCCCTCCAGTCCCACAGACGCGGATCTTCCCGTCGGGCTGCTTGCGAGCGGCGACGCTCTTCTGTGCAGCCAGGTGATTCGCGGCGAGCGAACTCGTGCTATGGGACACGGAGCCTGCGGTGGTTCCAGCGCACGGGCCGCGAACTTGTTCGCGGTCTCCCCGAGCCGGCTCGCCAAGCTCGCGGTCGCAAACGCACCGTTCCGCTTGCCGTCGGCGTCGATCGTTCCGGGGATCGTCGTTGACCGTGTCGATCTCGCGGTATCGATTGTCGGGCGACGCATAGAGGGTGCCGAGCCAGCTCGGGAGCACGGGCCGAGACAGGGTCGACCACTTGAACGTGAGCGGTCGACTGCCCGCCATGATGGCCACGTCGTTGGTGTTGCCGGTGGCACCCACTGCCGCCGTGTCGAACTGCGACACGCCGAGAACGGTCGCGAACCGGCTCGCCCCGAAGATCGTCGGCGCCGACGCCGTCGGGTCGGTGCTCCAGCCCGAGGCAGCGAAGTCCGCCGCGACCACCGGGTGGCTGAACACGCCTGCTGGAACAGACCCGGACCAGCTCGCGAGGGTGAAGACGGCGCCCTGGAGCTGCCAGAGCATGCGCACCATGTCGTCGTCGTTCAACGCCGCGGTCGTCGCCTTGTCCTCGAGCAGCAGCGGCCGGAAGACGTCGATCGCGGGGTTCTTCACCGGATCGCAGGTCGACGGGCTCGTCCGCTGGCACCCCGGCCAGATGGTCGGATCGGCCGAGTCGAGGAGGGTCGCTCCGCTGGCCTCGAGACGCCAAACCAGCTTCCCGTCCGTCGCAACACGTGTCGAGAGCCGAAGGCCAACGACGCGATCGCGCAGCGCCGACGTCGTCATGAAGCCAGGTAGGCCGAGGCGCCCTAGGCCTTCGGCGTCGAAGGCGCCGCCCGCGAGACTCGCGCCCACGTCACGAACCGACGCGCACTCGGCGGCGCTCGGGACACCATCGTCCTCGTATTCACCCGCGATGCCGAAGCGCTGCGAACGACAGGCGACCTTGCCACACAGCTCGTTCTCCGGCGGCGGGAAGGTCGGGGGCGTGCCAGGCGGCATCGCCGTCGGGCACTTGAGGACGTTCAGCTTGAGCCAGACGGTGCGTTCGTCCTTCGTGTCGCTGTCGAGGAGACCCACGAGCGCCTTCGGTTCCTTGGTCAGGAGGACCACGTCCACGTTGTCGCCCGAGAGGCACGACTTCATGGCCGCGTCTCCGACCGGCGCGATGACCTTGCTCTTGTCGGACGAGATCTCGTCGAGGTTGGTGTAGTTGCCACAGGCTCGCGCGAGCTCCTCCTGCGCCGCCTCTCGGCGCAAGTCGGAAGTGAGGCCCTGCGTGACCATCTTCTCGCCGAGTTCGTCGGCCTTCGCGGCCGCCTTCTCGGCGAGCTGCATATAGTGCTTCCAGGAGTTCTCGAAGGCGTCCGAGTCACCCGTGATCTCGTTCTCCAGAGGAACGAACAGGTTCCTGGGCACACCGCTAGTGCAGTAACTCGGCGAGAACGCTGGTCGTCGCATCTCCCGTGGAAGACAGCACGGGCTGGCCGATCGCCCAACGCCGAGGACGCCGTCGAGCAGCTCGGCCTGCAGCGAGCTGACGATGGAGACGGTGACCTCCCATGGACTACGTAGAGCGATGGTCCCCAGCACCCTGCCACGCGCCTTGGTGGCCGACCCGGGAGCCGTGGCCTTCGGATCGCGGCGTAGCACCACGTAGAGGTGCTTCCCGGTCGTATTCGGTGTGCTCCCGAGGAAAGTCGGCTTGCCCGTGCTGCCCTTGCCCGGCGCGTCGAACTGGAGATAGTAGGCGACGCCATCCATGCCCGTGTCGCGGGGCGTGAGGTAGTCGAGCTTCGACGAGGCCTTGGGGATCGTCACGTAGTCCGCGAGGTCGGTGGGGCACGTCTCCCGCGTTCCGGCCACGCAGTCGGCAAGGCCAGGCTCGCCGTACACGAGGGCCAGGCGATCGCTCACCGCGTCGATGGTGGTCACGCCGAACTCCGCGAGGTCGAGGCCGTAGACGAGCATCTCCACGTTCTCGGCGAACATCCCGCCTTCGGCCGGCGTTGCGTAGGTCGCGAACTGCCCGGGGCCAGCCCATGTACGGTGCTCAGCCGCTGCCAGCCCAGCGACGCTGCCTGCGTCTTGCTTCTCCGTCAGCCCAGCGATGTCCGAGGACACCTGGCGGATCACTGTGAGTCGTCGCCAGAAGGTCTGACCGATGGCGAAGGCGTTCTGGAACGTGGGCGTGAAAGCCCAATCGGTGTAGATCGCGCCCCAGCCACCTCCCCAGTTGTTGCATTCCGACGCTTCGGCGAGGCCGGCTGTGCGAGCCCGCGTCGGGCCCGCGAGATCGCCCCGCGGTACTGCGTTCTGGACCGCGGTCGCTCCACCGAGCGCTGTGACGGAGGCGGCGACGATCGGGGCTTTCACCATGCCGCCCTCGGGGCCCGCCGTCGGGATCACCGCGTCGCCCTTCGTCGTCAGCTGACGATACGCGTTGTACGTCTGGTGGAGCGCGAAGCGGAGGTCCGCCTCCGTCACCCCGTCCATGGCCGCCGTGATCGACCGCTTGCGTGTGTCGTCCATGGAAGCCACGCCGGTGTAACCCTCGCGGGCTGCTGCGGTCGCCACGAGCTGGTCGGTCACCGCCTTCTTCAGTGCTGCGCCGTCCTTGGTCGCGGCCACCGAGTCCGGCACGACGATGCCAGAGGTCTGCACCGCGGCGAGCGCGACGCGGTGCTCCTTGGTCTGGATCGGGTAGTCGAGCTGCCGTGCCGTGAGGTCCGGGCCGTACGCGCCGCGGAGCAGGTCCATCGGTCCGAGGCCACCGCACTTCGGGTCAAAGACGGTCGGGGGCATGCCCGGTCCGAGTTCCCACCTGCCCTCGAGGATGCGGACCGCGTGGGCGAGGCTTCTGTTGGCCGCGCGTCACCGCCGTCCGGCGCCGTCGCGTTCTGCGCCCACAGGGCTCGTTGCCACGACGCGGATCGGTGGCGCGCGCTCTCCGGCGCTCGGCGCCTGCCAGATCCGACGTGACCGACTTGCGGATGAGATCCTCCGGCAGCCGCCGCTCGCCCGGAGGATGTGGGCGTCCATGAGGAGCCGGAATGCGCCGACGTTCCGCGCGCGGGCGTCGGTCAGCTCTACCTTCTGGCTCAGGTTGAACTTGTCCGCCTTGAGCAGGAGGTCATCGGCCTCCTCGGCCCCGAGCGGCAGATCGAGATCGAACAGGAATTTCCGGTTTCGCTTGGCATACTTCGCATCCGCGGCGGCGCGCGCGTACGCCTCCGAGCACACGGACTTGGCGAAGCTGCCGCCATTCATGTCGGGGCCCATGTCGTTGGTCGGCTGAGCGAGATCGGTCAGCGCCAGGTTCGCCAGCGTGTAGATGGCGAGGTCTCGTGCGATGAAGCGATCCTTCTCGGCCTGAGGAGGGAAGGTCCACGGCCCCTCGGGGATGGTGAACGGCGACGGGATCGAGCTCGCGTCGCTCGGCACCTTCGACCACGTGACGTTGCCGACAGCGTCCGCCACCTCGTCGAGCTTGTCCGCCATGCAGAGCATGATCTGCTGGCGCTGGAGCTGCTCGTCGCAGCTCTGGGCGGGAGCAGGAAAGATGAACCACGGGTTCGGAACTGATCCCAGCCGCGGCTTCCACGGCGGCATGACCACGGCCTTTGGCGGACCAAGGCGCGCCGGTCGAGCACACGCCCGGCTCCCGTCCCAATCCGCACTCGTACGCTGCGCCAGCGAGCAGCCACCAGGCTCGAGCCTCTCCCTCATCGGTTGCGTCGGTCACAGTCGCACCGCCGTCGGGCGTGGAGACCACGACCTCCTTGGTCAGCAGTGCGGTTGGGTTGGTGCCGGTCTTCGAGCCGGACGCGACGGAAGGCATCGGGGAGCTTCAGGCCGACGGGCACGGGGCCAGCAGGTGTGTTGCCGGTCGTCGACACGCTGGATTGCCGCAGGACCGATGTCGAAGCGACGCGCGGAGCGAACCCCATAAGTGGATCTCGCCCATCCAGGTCGCTGCCAAGGTCGGCTGGCCCCGGCTTCTCACTGGAGCAGGCGCCGGCGCAGGACGCTTGAGGAGACGCAGGCGATGACCAGAGCGAACAGAGGCGGGCGCTGCTCGTGTCGCAAAGCACGGAGTGGATGACGATGCGGATCATGTCTCCCTCGTCCTTTCCCATCACAGGCAAGGCCCGGACTTCCCGCGCCCCATGGCGGCGGTGATCTCGATATTGCGGGCCGGCGCATCGGGGTCCGTCGTGTACACGCTCACGGGCTCACGCTGCGCGAATCGGTAGCAGCCAGCAGCTGCGCGTGTGCATGAAGCGGCCGGCTGCAGGGGCGTGCCGGTGATGTACCGCCACGGCTGGCGCTTCACCTGGCGCGGCGGGGACGCCGAAACTGCCCAGTCTTTGCACCTGGACCGACGCCGCGATACCGGACGATCCACACGGCTCCTTGCACATCTTCGAGGGTCCGGCCGCGGGGTGTACGCACCCATGCCCGGTCCGGGGACGCCGAAAGTGAACACCTTGGTGCTCGGAAGCAGGCAGGACGTGGCGCACTCCGGCGGCTTCTTCACGCCGCATGTGTCCGAGCAGTTCCTGAGTTCTCTCGGGCGTCAGCGGGAACTTCAGGCCCGTCGGGCAAGGATCGTCGTCGGGGTGGGTGACGGGCCCCGTCTCGCCGTCGGCCGTCGAAGTATCGACCAGTGCGTCGCTCCCCGATTCGACCGCAGCGTCCTCCGGCGCGCTCGAGTCGACCACGACGCTGTCGTCTCCGGCATCGACGTCGGCGGCCACACACACACCGTCCTTCAGCACCGTCCCCGGGCCGCAGTTCGCGTTCGTGATGTTCGTCGTCGACGAGCACCCGCACACCAGCACCACCGACAGCCAAGCCCAATCAGATGCCACCATCACCGCCTCCGAGCCGGAGCACAGGCACTCCGACGAACTCCACCACCACGTCCGGATGCATCGCCGTCGCGGCGAGCCCGGAACCAAAGTCCTCCCACACCGAGACGAGCCCTCGGGCCCACGCTGCCAGCGAGGCCTTGAGATCCCCGTGCCCACCAGGAACGCCATCGCCACGTGCGTGCCATCGAGCTCCGCCACCGCCGGCTTCGCCCCTTCCGGACCGCAGCCCCGGTCCCGCAAAGAACAGCTTGCCGTCGACCTTCGCGACGATGGTCTCCGTGGCCCCGCTCGCGGCCCCGGCGCGCCACGCCGCCATCCAGCTCGAGCCGAACGGTGCGAGCGCCACGTCGGTCTCGTTGTCGAGCGTGCCGGCGAGCTCGAGCTCGCCACCGAGGGGCGCGAGCGAGGTGGAGAACAGCCGGTACTTCACATCCGGCCCCCGCGCGGCGCTCGAACTGTCCGTCCACGCGAACACCAGCTGCGAACCGACCCGCAGCACGTCCGGGTCCCGCTGCGTGAACCCCGTCGAGACGTTCACCTTCACGAGCGGACCGAGCGAACCAGCCCCGATCACACGCACCGCGATCCCAGGACCGTCGCCGTCGATCGCTGTCGTCCACGCGCCGACGAACTCGCCGCTCCCGAGAGGTGCCACCACGGGATTTCCGGCAGGAGCGGCGCCGCCCGTGGTGATCGGCACCGCGACATCGCTCGCGATCCCCTTGCTGTCGAACCGCGCGATCGCGAAGCGCGCGGGCTTGTCCTCCCCGAACACCACCGCCAGCCCGCTGGGGTCCGCCGCGACGGTGTGTCGTCCGAGCCCCAGAGACCGCTTGCCGAGCGGCACGCCCGCGTCTATCGAGGTCGCCGGCAAGGCCAGGACGTCCCTCGAGGCGCACGTCGAGCTGCAGAGCGATCGGGCCGAATGGCCGGCGAGATCGCACTCTTCACCCACGGGGTCGCGCACACCGTCCAGGCAGGCCAGCGACAGGGCGGCCTCTGTCTCTGCAACAGCGTCGTCTGAAGCCTCCACGATCGCGGAATCCAGTGTCTCTGGATCGGCATCGACACTGGCCTCTGTCTCGGCATAGATCGCGGTTTCTGCGTCTGCATCGATCTCAGCGACCTCCTCCCCGGTTTCCGGTCCGAGCAGCGAGGCGGTCTCGGACAGGGCGCCCGCCTCGTCGTCCGCGGGAGCGCGCCTTCCGTGAGGCAGCCACCCAGCAGGAGCGCGGAGGAGGGCCAACGCGAGGGGCGAAGCGAACACGGCGCCCCCATGTGCGGATTTCGTGCCGGCCAGATTGCGCTGGATCAAGGACGAATTCGCCGATGTTTCAGCTGAATTCCGTCTCTTCGCGGAGCCCTCGATCCCTGTTTCGAAACACCCTGTTTCGAAACACCCCCTGTTACGCATGCCCTCCAGTCGGCGCGAGCTCGCCGGGAGTTGCGCGCGCGAAGGTCCATTCGTGGTGGCTACCAGCCGTGCCATGGGCGCAGCGGGGTACTGGCGGCAATGGGCCGGGTCAAGGCGCCGTTCAGTGACGACTTCTAAATCGTGAGCATGGTTGCTCCAGCGCAAGAAGCGATCTCTGCGCGAGCGGAAGGCCGCGCCAAGATGGATGACCAATGTCACCATGATTGTAACGAACCAGACTCTTGACGAGCTCTCCCGAGAGGTGCTGGGCGCCGACTGGCTGGACCCTCCGGAGCCCGCGGCCTCGGCACGGCAGATCCGGTAGAAGGGGACCATGAGGAGGCTGTTCTTGACGGCGGCGTTGCTGCTGGGGTGCAAGCGTCACCACGGCCAGGCGTGGGCCGCGCCCCCCAGCGCGCCCGCGGAATCCCTGCGCGACGAGGCGCTCGCCGGCAGCAAGGCCGCCGACCACGTGCGCTCCCTCACCGACGAGGTGGGCCCCCGGCTCGCCGGGAGCGAAGGCGACGCCAAGGCCGTCGCCTGGGGCCTCGCGAAGATGAAGAGCCTCGGCCTGACCCACGTGCGCGCCGAGAAGGTCATGGTCCCCCGCTGGGTGCGCGGCGTGGAGACCGGCGCCGTCACGGCCCCACACGCGCACGCCCTCACGCTCACCGCGCTCGGGGGATCGGTGCCGACCCCCGAAGGTGGCGTCGAGGCCGACGTCGTCGTCGTGGCGTCCCTCGAGGCGCTCGCCGCGCTGCCCGACACGTCCGTGGCCGGCAAGATCGTCTTCTTCGACAAGCCGATGGAGCGCACCAAGGACGGCCTCGGCTACAACCGCGCCGTCGACGTGCGCGGTCGCGGGCCCAGCGCCGCTGCGAAGAAGGGCGCCGTCGCGACGCTGGTGCGGTCGATCACGCCGTCCGACGCGCGGCTCCCGCACACCGGTGGCCTGCGCTACGCGGACGGCGTCCCCGCGATCCCGGCCGCGGCGCTCGCGGTGCCGGACGCGATGCTGCTGCGCCGGCTCGCCGACGCGGGGCCCACGCGCGTGCGCCTGGTGCTCGGCTGCCACAAGGAGCCGGACGCCGAGTCGGCCAACGTCGTCGGCGAGGTCGAGGGCCGCAGCGCCAAGGACGAGATCGTGCTGCTCGGCGCGCACCTCGACTCGTGGGACCTCGGCACCGGCGCGCTCGACGACGGCGCGGGGGTGGGTGTGGTGCTGGAGGCGGGGCGACTGCTCGCGGCGCGGCCCACGCATCCGCGGCGCACGGTGCGCGTGGTGCTGTTCGCGAACGAAGAGAACGGGCTCCGCGGCGGCGTCGCCTACGCGAAGGCGCACGAGGCCGAGCTCGGCAAGCACGTGGTGGCGCTCGAGCTCGATCTCGGCACCGACAAGATCTTCCGCCTCGACGCGCTGGCCGCGCCGTCCGCGGACCCCAAGCTCCGGGCGCTCACGCTGCCGCTCGCATCGCTCGGCATCGCGGGGCCGGTGAAGGGCGAGCACTTCGGCTCCGACATCTCCCCGCTGCGCGCGCAGGGCGTGCCGCAGATCGCCTTCGCGCAGGACGCGACGCGGTACTTCGACATCCACCACTCGGCGGACGACACCTTCGACAAGATCGACCCGAAGGGCCTCGACCAGATGGTGGCGGCCACGGTCGCCTTCGCGTGGGGCGCCGCGGAGATGGACGGCGATTTCGGCCGGATCCCGCCGCACGAGCGCGGCGAGCACTGAACCAGGGCGGACATTCCCTGACCGCCGGCGGCGGGCGCCCGGGGCCCGCGCTGGCTATGTGCTCGGCATGGCCGCGCTCTTCCACCCCAAGGTCGACATCGCCTTCAAGATGCTCTTCTCCGAGCCGGACAACGAGCGGCTGCTCGTCTCGTTGTTGACCGCGGTGCTCCGGCCACGACAGCCCATCCTCGGGGTCAGCGTCCTCAGTGCGATCCGCGAGGGCACTCGGAGAAGCGTTGGCTCTTCCAGTGGGCGCGCGTCCTCGGCAGCCAGCTCGAACGCGGCCAGCCGCACACCGAGCTCGAGCGCGTCATCGGCATCGTGTTCCTCGACGCCCGGATCAGCGGGCGCTTCCACGCCATCTACGGCCTCCGCGAGGTCCACGACCACACGCCCTTCGGCGACGAGGAGCTCCTCGAGATCCACCTCCTCGAGCTGCCGCTACTGGATGCGGCGCCCGACGACCTGCTCCACTACTGGGTCCGCTTCCTTCGCACCGTCGACGCCGGCGAGCTAGAATCGTTGGCCAAGGAGCACCCCATCATGGCAGAGGCGAAGGAAGCACTGGAGCGGCTCTCGGCCGATCCGGCCGCGCGCGCCCTCTACGAGGCGCGCCTCAAGCAGCGACTGTTCCTCGAGACCGTCCACGAAGTCGTGCGGGCCGAAGGTCTTGCCGAAGGACTCGCCAAGGGGCGCGTCGAGGCGATCGTCGGCATGTGCGAGCTCCTCGCGATCCCGGTCGATGACCAGCTCCGTGCCCGTCTCGCGCGGGCAGAGCTCACCGAACTCGACGCGATCCTCACGTCCCTGCGCACGACCCGCGCGCTCCCGACCTGACGCCTCGACCCACGAAAACCTTCGAGCATTCTCGAGTGAAGCCGTAACACGGCCATGGCTCGCGACGGCGGACATTCCCTGACCGCCGGCGGCGGGCGCACGGGGCCCGCGCTGGCTATGTGCTCGGCATGGCCGCGCTCTTCCACCCCAAGGTCGACATCGCCTTCAAGATGCTCTTCTCCGAGCCGGACAACGAGCGGCTCCTCATCTCGTTATTGACCGCGGTGCTCCGGCCACGACAGCCCATCCTCGGGGTCACCGTCCTCAATCGCGAACTCCTCCCCGAGCAGGCCGGTGACCGGGCGCTGTTCGTCGATCTGCTCGTGCGGCTCGAGGGCGGCGGCCGGGTCAACGTCGAGATGCAGTGCGATCCGCGCGGGCACTCGGAGAAGCGTTGGCTCTTTCAGTGGGCGCGCGTCCTCGGCAGCCAGCTCGAACGCGGCCAGCCGCACACCGAGCTCGAGCGCGTCATCGGCATCGTGTTCCTCGACGCCCGGATCAGCGGCCGCTTCCACGCCATCTACGCCCTCCGCGAGGTCCACGACCACACGCCGTTCGGCGACGAGGAGCTCCTCGAGATCCACCTCCTCGAGCTGCCGCTGCTGGATGCGGCGCCCGACGACCTGCTCCACTACTGGGTCCGCTTCCTTCGCACCGTCGACGCCGGCGAGCTAGAATCCTTGGCCAAGGAGCACCCCATCATGGCAGAGGCGAAGGAAGCACTGGAGCGGCTCTCGGCCGATCCGGCCGCGCGCGCCCTCTACGAGGCGCGCCTGAAGCAACGACTCTTCCTCGAGACCGTCCACGAAACCGTGCGGGCCGAGGGACGGGCCGAAGGTCTCACGCAAGGGCTCGCCGAAGGAATGGCCAAGGGACGCGTCGAGGGGCTCGATCAAGGACTTGCTGTGGGACTCGCCAAGGGACGTGTCGAGGCGATCCTCGGTGTGTGCGAGCTCCTCGCCATCCCGGTCGACGACCAGCTCCATGCCCGCCTCGCGCGTGCGGAGCTCACCGAGCTCGACACGATCCTCACGTCCCTGCGCACGACCCGCGCGCTCCCGGGGTAGTCCGTCACATCTTCCGCCAGCCTTCCATCCGCAGGTCGGCCGTGCGCGCGTCGACGGCAGGATCGAGGCCGCTCCACTCCACCTCGGCGAGCGCAGCTTCTCGCAGCGAGGCCGGGAGGTCACTGCCGCACCAGGGACAGTGGGCGATGCGCATCGTGGACCCGCCCATGGCGATGCCGTACTCACAGTACTTCGTCGAGAAGCGTACGGCTCGATCCGGGCTCGCCTGTTCCCATGGTTCGACCGCGACCTGGCGCTCCATCCAGTCGCAGCAGTGCCCCGGCCGCAGCTCCCCGACGACCACGTTCGGTGGACGGCGCGCGATCACGTCGACGCACTCGTTGTCCGTGTAGATCGCGTAGTGCACGAGCCCCTCGGCCTCGAGGACGTCGCAGCTCTCCGCGCAGGTCTCGCGGAGGTAGGTCGAGTGCTCCACGAGGTGGAGGCCGCCGAGGCACTGATCGTGGCCGGCCCAGAGCTCGAGCTTGTTGCCCTCGTCCGTCGCCCGGAAGGCCACGACCGACTCGAAGGTCATCCGGGCGGGCGTGTCGCTCTCTCCCACGAGCAGCTGGACCACCAGGTCACCCTGCGTGAAGTGAAGGCCGGACAAGCGTGGATTCGGCCGGGCCGGCGCCCCAGGGATCGGTGCCCACGGCACGAACGTCTCGACTTCGGTGGACATGTTGCGTCCTACCGACGCGCCGCCGCCCTCGCAATCGTCAGGTGCGGGGCTGCTTCGCGAACGCTTCCGCGAACAGCGTGTCGTACGCGCCGCTGCCGAAGCGCTCGCTCTTCAGCACGTCGCGGAGGAACTCCGTGTTCGTGATGCAGGGCCCGATCGACAGCTCCGCCAGCGCCGCGTCGAGCCGCGCGATCGCGCTCGCGCGATCCGGCGCGTGCGCGATGATCTTCGCGATCATCGGGTCGTAGAACGGCGTCACCTTCGACCCCTGCTCCACCCCCGCGTCCACCCGCAGGCCCGCGTCCGTCTTCGGCCAGGTCACCTGGTCGATCGGTCCCGGGCGCGGCAGGAATCCCTTGCGCGGCTCCTCCGCGTAGATGCGCACCTCGATCGCGTGCCCGCGGCGCTGCACCGACAAGAGCTCCGGCGGCAGCGGCTCGCCCTTCGCCACGCGGAGCTGCGCCTCCACGAGGTCGAGCCCCGTGCACATCTCCGTCACCGGGTGCTCCACCTGCAGGCGCGCGTTCACCTCGAGGAAGTACGGCTCGGCCGGGCTGCGCGCGTCGACGATCATCTCGACCGTGCCGGCGTTCACGTAGTTGGCGTGCTTCACCACGTCGAGCGCGCGGCGGAAGAACGTGGCGCGGGCCGCGTCGTCGAGCAGCGGCGAGGGCGACTCCTCGAGGACCTTCTGGTGCCGACGCTGCAGCGAGCACTCGCGCTCGCCGAGGGCCACCGCGTTGCCGTGGGTGTCGCAGAACACCTGGATCTCGATGTGGCGCGGCTGCTCGAGGTAGCGCTCGAGGTAGACGCGCGCGTCTCCGAACGCCTGCGCGGCGCGGTCGCTGCACGATTTCAGCGCGCGCTCGAGGCCGGCCTCGTCGCGGACGATCTGCATGCCAATGCCGCCGCCGCCGCCCACCGCCTTGACCACGATCGGGTAGCCGATGCGCGCGCACTCCTGCCGGGCGATCTCGACGTCGCCCGCGGGCAGCGGCGCGTCGATCCCGGGGACCGGCGGCACCCCGGCGGCGAGCGCGACGTGGCGGGCCTTCATCTTGTCGCCGAACTGGTCGAGCACGTCGCCCGGGGGGCCGACGAACACGAGGCCCGCCTCGACCACCGCGCGCGCGAACGAGCCCTTCTCGCTGACGAGCCCGTAGCCCGGGTGGATCGCCTGCGCGCCGGTCTGCTTCGCGGCCGCGAGGATGGCCTCGACGTTCAGGTAGCTCTCCTTCACCGGCGCGGGGCCGAGGCGCACGGCCTCGTCACACTCGCGGACGTGCGGCGCGGACTCGTCGGCGTCGCTGTAGACGGCGACGGTCGCGATGCCGAGGCGCTTGCAGGTGCGGGCGATCCGGCGGGCGATCTCGCCGCGGTTGGCGATGAGGACCTTGTCGAAGAGCGGGCTGGCCATTGCTTAGCGTGCGAAGTATCACGCTACGGGCAGGTTTTCCAGGCCTGGGCGTCCTTGGCGGCCATACGGCAATCGTACCGCCCGATCGGGAGCCAGGTGTCGCAGTCCTGGACGGCCTTGCTGACGTCGTCGGCGGTGAGGGCCCCGATGGCGATCGCGTGCTGCGCGTAGGCCGAGCACTGGTTCGCGTCGTACTTCCGGGGGAGCATGTCCTTGGCGAGGGTGGCCGCCTTCTTGGCCTCGCTCACCATGCCGCCGCAGGCCCACAGCTGGGTCGCGTCGTTGGCGTGCCGCGCGCAGAGGAACGCGGCCTGATCGGTCGCCCCGATGCACACCTTGTCGAACTCCTCGATCGCCGCCTTGGTCGGTCCCTTCGCGTCCTTGCGGAGCTTCTCCACGTCGAGCCCGGGGATGCCGCCGTAGAGGCCGAGTTCGTTGCGCGGCTCTCCCGAGCCACCGGGGTAGGCGAGCATGCCGATCGAACGGCCCAGCATCGCGTTGCACTCGTCCTTGGTGAGCTTCTTGGCGCAGCCGGGCGCCGCGAAGCCGAAGACCGGACCGAAGACGACCAGCGACCACACGAAAGTGCGCTTCATGGTTGGCCGCGAGCGTAGCGCGGGCTACGCCGAACGGCATGACGAGTCCGGAGTCCGTCACCCGCGAGATCGACGAGCTGTTCGACGAGATCGTCGATCTCCTCAAGAACCCGGACGTGCAGGGTGTCCTGGCCGACCGGCGGGTGAACGCCTCCATCGCGATGGTCGCCGTCGACGGCCTCCGCGCCTACCTCAAGGGCGACAAGGAGGGCGCGATCGAGGACCTCTCCGTCGCGGTCGAGGAGATCACCCAGCGCTACGCCCAGGGCGCCAAGGGCGAGGCCTAGCGCAGTCGCAGCGTCTGCTCGAGGTAGCGCACGAGGCGCTCGGGCACCGCGGGCTGCATGCGGAAGCCGACGTACAGGTCGGGCCGGATCAGGTACGCGCACTCGCACGCGGCGCCGTAGCGGTGCTCGACCTCGCCCTCGGGATCGAGCAGCACCGAGAGGTCGCCCGGGAGGCTCGAGGGACGCACCGCCCGCGGCACCACCACGTGCACGCGCACTCGATCGCCGTGCTGCGCGTGTACCACCGCGGCGATCCGCGCGAGGTTGTCGTAGCCGTGCTCGGTCGCCGCCCGGCCGTCGAACAGCAGCAGCGTGTGCGCGCCCCCGCCGAACAGCGCCGAGAGCCGCGTCTCCTTGCCATCGAGCAGGCACGTCGCGTCGGGCGCGCGCGCCCCGGCGTGCGGCGCCGCGTGGAACTCGCGCCAGGCGCGGATCGTCGGGCCCTCGCCGGCGGCCTCGTCGCCGACGCGCGCGGTGAAGAGCGACTCCTGGAAGTTCTCGACGATGGGGCTCGCCTTGTAGTCGAGGTCGAGCTCGGCGATCGACCGCATGATCCGCTGCTGCACCACCTCGAGGCTCGACATGAAGTGGGCGATGCGATCGCGCACCGCGCGCGCCACCGGGCTCTTGAACGTCCCCACCCGCGTCGCGAGCTCCGTCGACCGGAGCAGCGCGGCGCCGACCTGGTGGCGCTCCGCGTGGTAGCTGTCGAGCAGCACGTCGTGCGCGTGACCGCCGATCACCAGCGCGAGCTTCCACCCGAGGTTGTGGGCGTCCTGGATCCCGGTGTTCATGCCCTGCCCGCCGGCGGGGCTGTGGATGTGTGCGGCGTCACCGGCGAGGAACACACGGTCCTTGCGGTACGCCGAGACCTGTCGCGAATGGACGCGGAAGCGCGCGAGCCACGCGGGGTCGAAGGCGATGGCTCCACCGGGCGCGCGACGATCCAGGCACTCCTGCAGTTCCTCGAGGGTGAGCGCGCCGTCCTTCTCCACCGGGCTCGTCGCGATGAGGCGAAATCTATCGTCGGGCATGGGGAAGCAGGCGAGCATCCCCTCCTCGGTGAAGTAGGTGGTGATGAACTCCCTCGGGATCGCGGGCGCGCGCAACCGCACGTCGGCGAGGAAGAAGCCCTCCGGGAACTGCTCGCCCTCGAACTCGAGCCCGACCTTCTTGCGCACCAGCGAGTGCGCGCCGTCGCACCCGACCGCGTAGGCGGCCTCGACGGTCTCGGTGGACCCATCGGCGAGGCGCAAGGTCGCGCGCACGCGGTCGTCGAGCTGCACGAGATCGGTCAGCTCGACGCCGCGCTCGACCTTCACGCCGTGCGACTGCAGCGCCCACTCGAGGTGGCGCTCGGTCTCGTACTGAGGGATGGCGAGCGCGAAGGGGAAGCGGGTGTCGAGCTCGTCGAAGCTGGCCGACACGACGAGCCGCTCGCCCGAGTACAGGCGCGCGCCCCCGAGCTGGTGGCCCGACCGGAGCAGCTCCCCGACGATCCCCAGCGAGTCGAGGATCTCGAGGGTGCGCGCGTGCAGCACGATCGCGCGAGAGAGCTTGCTCGCTTCGGGGGCCTTGTCGACCACGCGGACGCGCACACCCCGGCGCGCGAGCTCGGTGCCGAGCACCAGGCCGGTGGGCCCCGCGCCCACGACCAACACCGCGGAGACGTCGGACATGCTGGGACCCTCCGGGGGTCTGGGATCAGTCAATCAGTGATGAGCAGCGGGCGTCGAGGCCGCGGGCTTGGCGGCGCCCGGCTCGACGGCCGAGCTCGCGCCGCTCGCGCTGCCGGCAGCCCACGGCGAGCCCCAGCGCTCGGCCTTGTCGCAGCCGAAGAGGGCGGGCCCGAGGGCGAGGGCGAGGGTGACGAAGCCGAAGAAGACCGAGCGGGACATGGAGCTGCGAAGCTAGCACGAGCCTGGGTTCACCGGCGAGACCCGGGAACGGCCTCGAGCACGGGCCGCGCGAGGGCCCTCTCGAGGATGCGGACCGCGATGCGGGCGTCGTCGGAGCGCTCGACCAGCGAGCGGTGGTCCCCCTCGGCCGCCCCGGTGCGCGCCTCTCCGGCGGAGTGCGCGTCCTCGATCCGCATGCGCGCGGCGAGGCGCAATGAGCGCGCGCGCACCGCGTCGGTCTCGACGCGCGCGTCGGCGAGATCGAGGTGGCCGCGGTGCACGTCGATGACCGCCGAGAAGAACAGGTTCCCGCCGAGGAGCGCGCGCGCGCGGGCGAACGACTGACGCGCCTCGTCGCGCAGATCGAGCGCGGCGAGCACCGCGCCCCGCACGCCCTCGAAGATCCCCTCCACCCGCAGGTCGCCCACCTCGCCGCTCGCGACCGCGGCGCGGCGCAGCAGCGACTCGGCCTCGTTCAGGCGCCCCGCGTCGAAGGCGAGCACGCCGAGGTACGCGATGACGATGCGGTGGGCCCGGTGCATGCGGAGCGCGCGCGTGAGGTCGCGGGCGCGTTGGTAGAGCCCGTCGGCCGCGTCGAGCTCGCCCTGCTCCAGGTAGTAGGATCCGAGGCTCATCGCGGCGCGGGCCTCGGCGGGGCCGTCGCCCGCCGCCACCGCGAGCGCGAGCGCGGCCTCGAGGTGGTTCCGCGCCTCGGCGCCGTCGCCGAGCGACTGGTACACCGAGCCGAGCTGCTGCAGCACCGCGGAGGTGGCGGGTCGATCGCCGCGGGCCCGGGTGAGCACGAGGGCGCGCTGGAACCGCGCGAGCGCCTCGTTCATCTCGCCGAGCTGGAAGCACGCCTGTCCGATGGAGTGCTGCAGCGTGCTCTCGAGCCGCTCGTCGCCGGACTCGACCGCGAACGGCAGCGCGCGCTCGCCCGCGACGCGCACCTCGGAGAGCCAGCCCAGGCTCAGCAGGGCGCGGGCCCGGATGGCGTGCGCGTGCGCGACCAGCACGGCGGGGATCGTGCCGTCGTCGAGCGCGAGGGCCTGGTCGACCCAGGCGAGCTCGGAGCCCGTGATGCCCGCGCCGCGCGACACCGCGTCGAGCGCCCACGCGAGGCGCAACACGAGGGCGGGCTCGTTGCTGCGCGCGGCGAAGGCCATGGCCGCGTCGAGGTTGTCGCGGTCGCGGAGAGCGTCGGTGAGCCAGGCCGAACCGCGCTCCGGGTCGACCAGCACGATGGCTTCGGCGAGGCGCCCGAAGAAGTGCGCGTGCCGCTCGTCGACCTCCCACGTGGAGAGCGAGGTCTCGAGCACCTGGGCCGAGTGGCTGCGCACGCAGGCGCCCATCGCGAACCGCAGCGGCGCGAGCTGGGTGGTCGAGAGGAGGTTGCGGCGCGCGAGGGACACCACGACGTCGGCCGCGTCGACGCCCGCTTCGAGCTGCACGACCGCGCGCACCGCGTCGAGGCCGAAGCTGCCCGCGAACACGGAACACTGGGCGAGGCAGGCCTGCTCGGCGCGGGGCAAGAGGCTGAATGCCGAGGCGATCGCGGCGGCGGCCGCGGCCTCGGGGGTCGGGTTCTCGAGCGGCCGCGACACGGGGAGCGCACGCCCCACGGCCTCGGTGCCCTCGACCGCGGCGCGCGCGGCGGCCATCTCGATCGCGAGCGGCACGCCACCGAGCCGCTCGCACAGCCACGCGATCGCCCCTTGCTCCCGCGACGACGGGCGGTGGTCGGGGCGCAGCGCGCGCAGCCGCGTGAGGAACAGCTCGTACGCCTCGGACGCGACACCCTCCTCGAACCGCAGGGGCCCGAGCAGGAACGGCGCGCCCTCGACCGTGGGCACGAGCGTGCGGCCGGTGATCAAGAGCCGCAGGTCGGGCGCTGCCGCGAGCAGCCAGGCGAGCGGTTCGGCGAGAGAGCGCGCCGAGGCGTCGACGTCGTCCAGCACGACGAGCGCCTTGCCCCGCCGCTCGAGCACGCGCGGCGCCGATTTGCGTGGGTCGGGCACCGCCGCGCGCGCATCGCCGAGCACCGCGCGCACGATCGCGACGAGCACGTCGTCGGGCTCGACGAGCTCGCGCACGTCGCACACCCACGCGCGCTGGAAGTCGCCGCGACGCTGCCGCGCGAAGGTGCGCGCGAGGCGGGTCTTGCCGATGCCCGAGGGCCCGACGAGCTGTACGACCGAGCTGCCGGCGGCGAACAGCGCACGCAGCCGGGCGAGCTCGGCCACCCGGCCGACGAAGGGCGCGGCGTCGTCGGTGGTCGAGGTGGCGAGCCACCCGATGCGACCCGCGAACGACACGCTGCTCGACGGCGTGATCATGAACTCTGCAGTCTACCGTGTCCGATCTGTCACGGAGACCCAACCCGCTGAGATTCCTCGACTTGTCCTGGATCAATGCCACCTCACCCGAGGTGTGTCTCGGTCAGAGCTCGAGCAGTGCGAGGAGCTCTTCGCGACCGAGCGTGGCCGCGGCCGCCCCCTCCGAGAGCGCCGCGGCCGCGAGCCGCCGCTTGCTCTCCTGGAGCGCGAGGATCCCCTCTTCCACCGTGCCTTTGGCGACCAGGCGGTGCACGAGCACGGGGCGGTCCTGGCCGATGCGGTGGGCGCGGTCGGCCGCCTGGTCCTCGGCCGCGGGGTTCCACCACGGGTCGAGGAGGAAGACGTGGTCGGCGGCGGTGAGGTTCAGGCCGACACCTCCGGCCTTGAGCGACAGCAGGAGCACGGACACTTCGGGGTCGGTCTGGAACCGCTCGACCACCGCCGCGCGGTCCTTGGTCGACCCGTCGAGCCGGGTGAAGGGCATCGTGAGGTGGGGCTCGACGCGATCGAGGAGGGACGTCCACTGCGAGAACACGAGGCACTTGTGCCCCTCGGCCACCGCCTCGGCCACGAGCTCCGCGAGCCGCTCCACCTTCGACGAGGTGTCGGCCTGCTGGCCGGGCACAAGCCCGCGGTGACACGCGGCCTGCCGCAGGCGGAGCAGGGCCTCGAGCGCGGCGAGCACGTCGCCCCCTTGCCGTAGGCGCTCCACGACGTCCTTGCGGGTCGCCGCGCGGACCGCGTCGTAGACCGTGCGCTCCTCGGGCTCGAGCTCCACGGACACCACGATCTCGGTGCGCGGCGGCAGATCGATCGCGACCTGCGCCTTCGTGCGCCGCAAGAGGAACGGCCGCACCCGCGCGCGCAGCTCCGCGGCGATCGCCTCGTCGCCGCTCGAGATCGGCCCCACGTAGCGCGCGCAAAATCGGAGAGCCCCCCGAGCAGTCCGCGCGCCGCGAAGTGCATGAGGCTCCACAGCTCCTCGAGGCGGTTCTCGACCGGGGTACCGGAGAGCGCGATCCGCGACTCGGCCGAGAGCGCGAACGCCGCGCGCGCGAGCTGGGCCTGCGGGTTCTTGATCGCCTGCGCCTCGTCGAGGATCACGAGGTCCCACTTCACGCCGGCGAGCGTGGCCTCGTCCTGGCGCAGGATGGGGTGGCTCGTCAGCGTGACCTGCGCGCGCGGGTCGAGCGCGCGGTTCGGCCCGAGATAGGTGGCGACGGTGAGCGAGGGGCGGAACCGCGCGAGCTCGGCCTGCCAGTTGAACACCACGCTCTTCGGCGCCACGACCAGCGTGCGACCGCGGATGGCAGCAAGTGCCTGCAGCGTCTTGCCGAGCCCCATGTCGTCCGCGAGCAGCGCGCCGAGCCCCGCTTCTCGCAGGAAACAGAGCCAATCGATGCCCTGTCGCTGGTAGGGGCGCAGCTCGGCGACGAGGTCTTCGGGCAGCTCCGCGGCAGGAATGGCAGCAATGCCCTCGAGCAACGGGCGCAGCCGCGCAAAGCTCGGAGGCGGCGGTCGATCGAGCGCCGCGCACAGCTCGGCGAGCGCGGGCACCGCGGCCTTCTCGACCACGCCGTCCGCGTCGCGGGCGGCGAGCAGCGCCTCGAGCGCGCGCCCGTGGGCCTCGAGGAACGGCCCCGGCAACGGCGCGAGGCCTCCCCCCGGCACGGCGACGAACGGCAGACCGTCGCGGTACGCCCGGAGCACCGTCTCCGCGTCCACGTGGCGCGGCGGGTCCCCCTCGACGACGAAGTCGAACGACGCGCGCAGATCGTCCACCTCGAGCGAGAACGTGAGCGGCCGCTCCTGGGCGAGAGCGCGCTCCGGGTCGGAGACCGACCACGCCTGCAGGCGCCCCGCGAAGACCGCGGCGTCGCGCCCCTTGAAGTCCACGCGACGACCCGGGATCAGCGAGAGCTCGTCGCGCAGCTTGGCGAGGAGGAACTTCTCCGCCGTGCGGTTTCGCGTGGGGGACGAATCGCCGAGCAGCACCAGCGACTCGCCGTCGACGCGGGCCACGGGCGGGTCGCCGTAGACCAAGAGCGGCACCACCGAGAGGCCCTCCTCACGGTGCGCCACGTCGAGCACGATCCGCGGGTGGGCGTCGCGCACGGCCTTCGGGAGCTTGTGCGCGCGAACGATCACCTCGATCCGCGACTCGAGCGCCGGCAGCACCCGGGTGCACAGCTCACCGAGCTGGGCGGCCCCGAACGCCCGCTTGCTCGGGAGCTTCTCGAGGAGGTCGCCCGTGAGCTCGGTCTCGGCCATCGGTCGCAGGAGCTCGCCGACCCGGACCACGCCGCGCGCGACGACCGCGGTGATGCTCGGGTCGCGCTCGATGCGCAGCGAGACCCCGGTCTCGGTGTCGTTCACGATCGCGCGAGGCGCCACGGGCTCCCCCGACGTGCGCGCGGGCTCCCCGTCGAGCGTGAGCTCCCGCCCCGCGAGGCGGCCCAGGATCTCGGCCGCCTTGGCGACGAGGACGAGGCCACGCGCGTTGCCCGCGAGCACGCGATCGAGGGCGAGGTCGTCGTGGGTCGGCGCGAGATCACGCCGGCGCGCGACGAGCTGGGCGAGCGAGGGGCCGATCTCGGTCTCCTTCTCCCCCTCGCGCAGGTGTCGCGTGAGCACGAGCGAGCGGTCGACCGTGCGTAGGCGATACACGATGGCGGGTGCGCTCGGCGCCTCTCGCACGGGCTCGCCCTCCACCTGCGCCACCACGGCCGGCGCTTGCGCGGGCGCGATCACCGCGGCGGTCACGTGCTCGCAGGCGTCGAAGCGGCAGTCGCAGTCGCACGACCACTCCTCTTCTTCCAGGTAGAGCGTGACCGTCGGCGGCACGACGCGGTTCGGCACCATCACCCGCGCGACCGCCTCGTGGGCGTCGCGCTTGTCGAAGCGCACCGCGCCGTCGCGCGCGAGCTTCACGCCCGTCGAGTAGAGCGCGGTCGGGCAGGCCTTGCGGACGGCGTCCAGCATCAGATGTGCGTGTACACGATCGTGCCGTTGCCCGTCTCCTCGTGGGCCTGCACGGCGTGCCAGCCCTGCGGCAGCGGCGGGTCGGTCCACATGAACACCTTGCGGGCGTCGATGGGGGCCATGTTGATGCAGCCGTGCGAGCGCGGGGTGCCGTACACGTCGTGCCAGTAGGCGGCGTGCAGCGCGTAGCCGGCCTCGAAGTACTGCACCCACGGGACGTCGCGGAGCTCGAACTTGTTGCCGACCTCGTTGGCGTCCATCGTCGTGGTCACGTGCTTCTCGCGGATCTTGTAGGTGCCGCGCACGGTGCTCTTGGTGGTCTTCGGGTCGCCGATGCCGTCCTGGCCGGTGGAGACGAGCGTGACGTAGACCGGCTTGTCACCCTCCCACAGGATCATCGTCTGCTTGATGATGCTCACGTCGAGCCACTTCTGGTCGCCCTTGGCGTAGGTCGGCCACTCGTCGGGCTTGCGGGCGATGATGATGTCGTCCTTCTTGACCCAGCGCCCCGGGTTCTTGGCGTCCTTGATCTCGAAGTAGCGCGCGCCGTCGAGGGTCTTGTCCTTGCCCGTGAGCGCGACCGCCTGGCGGAAGAACAGGGTGCCGTCCTCGGTGACCTTGCCCGCGTCGACCCCCTTGTAGACCTTGATCGCGCGGCGCTTCTTCGGATCCTTCTTGGCCTCGGGCGGGTACGCGAAGGCGATCGGCAGGGTGAAATCGTCGCTCAGCGAGAACCCGTGCCACTGCGAGCCGACGTTGGGCTTGAGCTTGTCGATCGGCACGAGGCGCAGGTCGGTCGTGATCGCGAACCGCCGGAGCATGTTCTCTTCGGGCGTCTCGAACGCGCCGATGAACGCGAGCCCCGTGTGGCGCTTCACGCGGCCGGCGATGACGGCGTGCTTGGGCGCGACGAACGACGACAGGTGCGGGATGGACCGGTCGGGGCCCGCGAGCCACCACGGCACCTTGTCGTTGGGCCCGTCGGCGCCGAACAGCTCGACCAGCGAGAGCTTGCCGAGGCCCGGGCCCTTCTCCTCCTCGGCGGGCTCGTCGGCCTCGTCGTCGTCGTCCTTGTCCTTGTGCTTCTTCTTCGCGCCGCCGGCGTCGTGGCTGACCTGCGGCTTGCTCAGGACCTTGTCCCGCTCGGCCTCGGGGACGTCGTTGGAGCCGGGCCAGAGCGCGTTGATCTCGGCCTCGTGCTTCTTGTAGAAATCGAGGTGCGGCAGGAGCTTGAACTCGTACTGGAGCTGCTCCTCCTTGTTGGGCACCTTCAGGTACTGCGGCGAGACGGTGCGGATGAAGCCGTACCGGTACGGCATCGGCTTCTCGAGGTCGGGCCGGCGGTGCTTGGTGACCTTCACCACCGGGTTCTCGAGGTCGAGCGTGGCGTTCTCGCCGACGCACACGTACCCGGCCGGTTTGATGCCGTACCAGCCGCCCTGACACCCGCTCGTGCCGGAGGGCTTGTCGTCGCGGGCGACGATCGCGCCCGAGCGCAGGTAGCCGAGCTTGGTCTGGCCGATCTTGGGCTCTATGTGCACCCAGGTGGTGAGGGCGACCGCGGCCAGCGTGGCGCCGGTGGGCACGGCCGAGGCCATGGAGGGGGGCGGCGCCGCGTGGGCGACCGAGCCCGATTGCGACGACGAGGCCGCGCCGGGCGCGCCGGCAACCGGCTTCTTCTTGCACGCGGGGACCACCGCGAGCAGGGCGGGAGACAGGAGGAGCGCCCAGGCCAGGCAGCGCGTGCGCAGGGATTGCGGCGTTCCAGCGGTCATCAGGCGCAGAACGACGTAGCGCGGCCCTGTCGTCCCCGGAAGCGCCTGTTCGCTGCGGGCGATCCCTCCTAGGATCTCGGCCGCATGCAGGCGTACCCGACCCCTGGCACCATCGTGGCTGGCCGCTACCGCGTCGAGGCGATGCTCGGCGAGGGTGGCATGGGGGCCGTGTTCCGGGCCACCGAGCTCAACCAGAACTTCCCCGTCGCCCTGAAATTCCCCGCCCCCGAGATCGCGGCGCGCCCTGGCATGATGGGCCGGTTCGCCAACGAAGCGACCGCCGCCACCCGCCTCGCCTGCGAGCACGTCGTCCACACCTACGGCGTCGAGGCCACGGAGGACGGCACCCCGTTCATCGTCATGGAGCTCCTCGAGGGGCGGGACCTCGACAAGATCGTCGAGACCGACGCGCCGATGGAGCCCGCGCGCGCGGTGCACTTCGCCCTCCAGCTGCTCCGCGCCCTCCAGGTCGCCCACCACAGCGGCATCGTCCACCGCGACCTCAAGCCCTCGAACTGCTTCGTCGTCGGCCATGCCGGTGATCCGGACTGGGTCAAGCTCATCGACTTCGGCATCACCAAGATCATGGGCGACGACTCGCGGGCGATGACCCGCACGTCGGTGTCGATGGGCACGCCCGCGTACATGTCGCCCGAGCAGGCCAAGAGCGCCAAGGCCGCCGACGCGCGCAGCGATCTCTACTCGGTGGGGGTCATCCTCTACGAGATGCTCACCCGCAAGCGCCCCTACGACGGCGATTCGGACAACGAGATCATCGTCAAGATCTGCACCGAGCCGCCGATCCCCATCCGGCAGGTGCGCCCCGACCTCAACGCCACGCTGGCCGGCGCCGTCGAGCGCGCGATCGCCAAGCTGCCGAGCGGTCGCTTCTCGAGCGCCACCACGTTCGCCGACGCCCTCAAGCCGCTCGCCGATCTGCGCTCGAACGGGGTGATCGCGCGCCTCGAGGCCGGCCCCGAGGGCACGCCGGCGCTGAACCCCGCGGTGCCGATCGGCTTCGGTCCGGGGCCGATCGCCTTCGCGTCCACCGACCCGGTGGCGGCCGGCGGGAGCCTCGATCCCGCGCCCCCGCTGGTGAAGGGCGCGACCGCGATGATGGAGCCGATGGCGCCGTTCCCGGCTCCGACGGCGCCGACGCCAGCGCCCAACCCGACGGGCTCGGGCACCGCCATGATGGCGCCGTTCCCCGGGCCCGCGGCGACGCCGGAGGGGAGCCGCGAGCCGCAGCGCACGCTGATCGGCGAGCCCACGCCGCCACCGGGTGCGCTGGCCGCCGCGCCGTTGCCCAACGCGATGCCGTTCGCGCCCGCACCCGCGGTCACGCCGGCGCCGATGATCCCCGCGGCCGCGCCCGACTACGACGACGATGGCGGTGGCGGCGGCGGTCGCACGGCGCTGTTCGTCGTGCTCGGCCTCCTCGCGGTGGCGCTCATCGGCGGCGGCATCTACTTCGCGACCCGCGGAGGCGGCGGCAGCAGCGGGCCCACTGCGCAGCCCGCGACCGGCGGCGACGAGGGCGGCAAGAAGAAGAAGAAGAAGACCAAGGAGCCCGGGGCGACGGGCCCTGAAGAGCCCGACGACGATCCGGCCATCAAGCCCACCGAGGCGACCGTTCCCAAGCCGACCGTCGCGCCCCCCACGACCGGAACCCCCACGCCACCCAAGCCATCGACGACGACCACCACGACGACGCTGCCGAGCACCACGGTCGTCCCGAGCACGATCCCGTCCCCCAGCACCTCCACCTCGACGAAGCCGTACCCGAGCTACCTGCCGCCGGGCTGGACCTTCCCGAGCACCACGACCACGGCCCCGCCCACCACCACCGCCCCCCACCCCACCGCTCCCCCCACGACGACCACACCGACGACGATCCCCACCGGGCCGCCGATCGGCCCTGTCCCCTCCGGGACCAAGAAGAAGCCCAAGATCGGCGGACTATGAACGGCGACGCCTTCGACGTGCTGCGCGCAGAATTCGTGGCAGCGACCACGGAGAAGGCCGAGGCCCTCCCCGCACCCGCGCTCAGCGAGATTGCCTTCGGCGGACGCTCCAACGTCGGCAAGTCGAGCATGATGAATTCGCTCGTGCAGCGCCGCGGCCTCGTGCGCACCTCGTCCACGCCGGGCTGCACGCGCGGCGTCAACGTGTTCCTCGCCGAGACGCGCGGTGGCCTCTCGGTGCACCTCGTCGATCTCCCGGGCTACGGCTTCGCCAAGCGCAGCAAGGCCGAGAAGCTCCGCTGGGGTCCGCTGCTCGAGGGCTACATCCTCACCCGCGCCACGCTGCGCGCCGTCGTCGTGCTCTGCGACGTCCGCCGGGGCCTCGAGGACGACGATCTCCAGCTCCTCGAGTTCGCGAGCGCCGAGCGCCCGGGGCAGGCCCGGCTCGAGACCCTCGTCGTCGCGACCAAGGTCGATCTCCTGCCCAAGTCCAAGCGCAAGCCGGCGCTCGCCGCGGTGGCGGCGGCGGCGGGTCGGCGCGTCGTCGGGTTCTCGGCGGTGGAGGACTTCGGGCGCGACGAGGTCTGGCAGTTCATCGATCGCCGCGTGCGCGGAGACGCCGCGCCGTGAAGGGCTCGGTCGCCGCTCGCCTCCTCGGCCTGACGGTGATCGCGGCGGCCCTCGCGCTCGGCGTCCGCCAGGCGGCCCTCGCGCTCGTGCCGTCGCTCGCCCGCCCCCTCGCCGAGGTGGCGGCCCACGCCGCGGCGAGCACGCCGGCGGTCGCGCCCAGCCCAGCGTCGAGTGCGCCTCCGAGCGTGACAGCATCCGTCAGCATCGCGGCGCCTCCACCCACGCCACGCAAGGCCACGCTCTTGCCGCCGAAGAAGCCGACCGACAGCGGGGCGAAGGCGCCCCTGCGCGTCACCCAGGCCGAGCTCGACGAGGCGCTCGCGAGCCGCTGCGGTGGCGCCAGCACCCGCCCCGTCCGCGACGAGAACGGCAAGGTCATCGGGCTCGCGCTCCACGGCGTCGGCAAGCTCGGCAAGTTCGGCGTGCAGGACGGGGACCGCCTGGTGTCGGCCAACGGTCTGCCGCTCCGCACCCCGGACGAGGCCCTCGCCGCGCTCGGCGCGCTCCAGCACGAGACCAAGGTCGTGTTCGTGCTGCAGCGCGGCGCCGCGAAGATCGCCATCGCGGTCGAGCTGGGCTCCTGAGGGTGCGACATAGCGTCTCTATGCGTTGACAGTGGTGGCAGCAGGTTTTGCGCCCCGCGCTGGGGAGACGATGTAGGCCTCGCCCGGCGCGAGCGGACGATCCAGAGGGTCCTCCACAGGTCAAGCGACAAAGACACCTGCCTGTAACCAATTCAGATTTCTGGTTTGGTTTCCAATGGTTATGGAACGACTCGCTTCTCGGCTCCGCGCCCGACCGGGAGTTGTCCAACAAGTTATCCACAGGGTGGAAAAGCAAGCGTTTGGGATACCTTCCCGCGGTGCAAGAAAGCCCCCGCCTCGCGCGCATCGCGGCCCGCCGCCTCCGGTTCGCCCTGTTCCTGACGGCCGTGACCATGACGGTCTACTTCGGCTTCATCCTCCTCGTGGCGTTCGACAAGCCCCTCCTCGGGCGGCTCGTGTCGCCGGGGCTCAGCGTGGGGATCGTGCTCGGGGCGATCGTCATCCTCGCCTCGTGGCTCTTGACGTTCGTGTACGTCCGCTGGGCGAACGGCGTGTACGACACCGAGCTCGCCGGGGTCCGGGTCGATGATGCCACTGCTGCCGAGCGCGATCGGGGTGCGCCGTGAACAAGCCGGCCGTCGCGTTCTTCTTCCTGTTCGTCGCGGTGACGCTCGGCATCACCGGCTGGGCCGCGCGCCGCACCAAGACCACCGCCGAGTTCTTCGCCGCGGGCGGCAACGTCACGGCGACCCAGAACGGCTTCGCGCTCGCGGGCGACTTCATGAGCGCGGCGAGCTTCCTCGGCATCGCGGGGCTCGTCGCGCAGTCCGGCTTCGACGGCCTCATCTACTCCGTCGGGTGGCTCGTCGGCTGGCCGGTCGTCACGTTCCTCGTCGCCGAGCCGCTGCGCAACCTCGGTCGGTACACGTTCGCGGACGTCGTCGCCTACCGCATGCGCCAGAAGCCGGTGCGCGTGGCGGCCGCGCTGGGCGGGCTCTCGGTGGTCGCGTTCTACCTGATCGCCCAGATGGTCGGCGCCGGCAACCTCGTGAAGCTGATGTTCGGCCTGTCGTACGAGACCGCAGTGATCGTCGTCGGGCTGGTCATGCTCGCGTACGTCCTCTTCGGCGGGATGATCGCGACGACCTGGGTGCAGATCGTGAAGGCCGTGCTCCTGCTCGGCGGCGCGATGCTCCTCGCGCTGCTCGTGCTCTCGCGGTTCGGCATGAACCCGGCGCGCTTGTTCGCCGCCGCCGCCGACCGGTACGGCGTCGAGGTGCTCGCGCCCGGCAAGCTCGTGTCGAACCCCATCGAGGCGGTGTCGCTCGGGCTCGCGCTGATGTTCGGCACGAGCGGCCTGCCGCACATCCTCATGCGCTTCTACACGGTGCCCGACGCGCGCACCGCGCGCCGCTCGGTGCTCATCGGCACCGGCATCATCGCGACCTTCTACCTCATCACGTTCGTGCTCGGCTTCGGGGCCTCGGTGATCGTGGGGCGCCCGGCCATCACGGCCGTCGACAAGGGCGGCAACATGGCGGCGCCGCTCCTCGCGCAGGCGGTCGGCGGGAGCGCGTTCTACGGGTTCATCTGCGCCGTCGCCTTCGCCACCATCCTCGCGGTGGTCGCCGGCCTCACGCTCTCGGGCGCGGCGGCGCTCTCCCACGACCTCTGGGTCAGCGTGATCAAGAACGGCAAGGCCAACGAGCACGAGCAGATGCGCGTCGCGAAGCTCGCCACCGTCGCCCTCGGCCTCGTGGCCATCGCCCTCGGCATCGCCTTCAAGGGGCAGAACGTGGCGTTCATGGTCGGCCTCGCCTTCGCGGTGGCCGCGAGCGCGAACCTGCCCGCGCTGCTGCTCTCCATGTTCTACCGGAAGTGCACCACGCGGGGCGCGGTCGCCGCGATCGTCGTCGGCACGACCTCGGCGATCGTCCTCATCTTCCTGTCACCGACCGTGCAGGTGGATCTCCTGCACAAGGCCAAGGCCCTCTTCCCGCTCAAGAACCCGGCGATCGTGACCATGCCCGCCTCGTTCCTCGCGGGGCTCGTCGTGTCGTGGCTGTGGCCGGAGCCCGCCGCCGAGAAGGGCTTCGACGACGCCCAGCACCGCATGCACCTCGGGGAGTGACTACCCCGCGTAGGCCGCGAAGGAGCGCTGGGCCTCCTCGTCACCGTGGTGGAGGGCCACCCGCGCGAGGCCCGGGAGGTGGTTCATCCACGCGGTGAGCTCCTTGCGGTCCGCGTGCGCCGACAGGCCCTTGAGCACGGCGATCTCGGCGCGCACCTCGACCTCGCGGTCTCCCACCTGGACCCGCCCACCCCGCCCCTTGGCGGCGAGGATGCGCGCGCCCGGCGTGCCCTCGGCCTGGTGCCCGACGAACAGCACCGTGGTGCGCGGGTCGGGGAGACCCTCGATCAGGTGGTTCACGATGCGGCCCCCCGTGCACATGCCCGAACCGGCGATCACGACCAGCGCGCCGTCGTGGTCGAGCAGGCGGCGCGAGTCCTTGCCGCGGTGCACGGCGAACAGCTCGGTGAAGTCGAGCGGGTCGTCGCCGCGTGCGAGCTTGGCGAGCGACTCCTTGTCGTACAGCTTGCGGAACCGCTGGTAGGTGTCGGTGACGGCGAGCCCCATCGGGGTGTCGATGGCGACCGGGATGCGCGGCACCCGCCCGCTCTCGACGAGATCGTCGATGAACCAGAGCAGCACCTGGGTGCGGCCGACCGCGAACGCAGGGACCAGCACGTGCCCGCCGCGCTGCACGGCAGACCGCAGGATCGCCTCGAGATCCCGCGAGATCCGCGCGTGGTCGTGGGCGTGCTCGCGCGAGCCGTAGGTGGACTCCATGACGAGCAGGTCGACGGGGCCGACGTCGCGCGCCCACTCGGTGTTCGGGTCGCGCAGGATGGGGCTGTCGGGCCGACCGAGGTCGCCGCTCAGCACCACGCGCGAGCGGCCACGCCGGAGCTCGACGCTCGCCGAGCCGAGCAGGTGGCCGGCCTCACGGAAGGCGACGGTGGCGCCGCGCACGTCGAACGCGCGGTCGTAGGGCACCGGCTTGGCGAGCGCGCGAAACCGCCCGAGCACGCGCTCGATCTCGCGGGGCGCCGCGCCCTGCAGGCCGAGGCCGTCCTCCAGGGACAGCGCGGTGATCTCGAGGGTGGGCGCCGTCGCGTAGATCGGCCCGTCGAAGCCGCGATCGAGCAGCGTCGGGATGCTGCCGATGTGGTCGAGGTGACCGTGGGTGAGCACCAGCGCGTGCGCCTCGGACGCCGCGTCGGGCAGCCGGAAACCGCGCCCGTCGGCCCCCTGCGGGACGCCGCAATCGACGAGGACGCGGGCCCCGGGGACGTCGACGCGGGTCATCGCGCCGGTGACGGTGCGCACCGCGCCGAGCAGCCGGACCTCGCCGTCGGGGATCGGGTGCAGCTCGGTGCAGGGGACGATCTCGGCCATGGGGCCGGAGCATACCCGGCTCGGAGCTACAGGTTCTCGATCGTCTTGAGCAGCTCGATCACGAACTGGAGCCGCGGACGCACGAGGATGGTGCGCACGCCCATCTTGCGAGCCCCGACGCGCATGTCCTCGGAGAGGCCGTGCTGGGTCGTGAGCGTGTCGGCGTCCTTGAACTCGATGTGCTCGACGTCTTCCTTCTTCTTCTCGCCGGCCGAGGCGACGGCGGGAAGGCACACGACGACCAGGGCTACGGCTACGAGCTTGCGCATGAGACCTCCACGGGGGCACGCGAGCCCCGATGGAGGCGAAGACGCCTCAGTGAGCAGAAGCTTGGGTCACTTGGCCTTCACCTCGCCCTTGACCTCGCCCTTCACCTCGACCTTGCCGCCGGATTTCCCACCCCCCGGCGCGTCCTTCTCCACCGGGTGCTGCAGGTCGAAGTCGGGCGCCGTGTTCGGGTCGCAGTTGGGCCCGAAGCCGTCGGCCTTGAACTTGTAGGTCAGCGAGCCCGACTGCTTGCCGTTCGAGACCTCGATCTTCACCTCGTGCTCGCCGGCGCGCGAGGGCGTGCAGTAGGAGAAGAGGTAGTACTTCTGCATGGCCGCCGAGATGCGCGTGGCCACCTTGTCGAACGCCTCGCCCACCTTGTTGGGGTCGCCCTCCTTGATGGTGCCGCTCTTGCCGATGTCCTCGAGGCGGCTGTCCTTCATCTCGGCGCCGACGCCGATCGCGTAGACCTCGAAGTCCTTGTACTGGTCGTCCTTGAGGGCCTTGTCCACGTCCTCCTTCTTGACGCGGGCGGCGCGGTCGGTGCCGTCGGTGAACACGACGAGGGTGCCGAACTTGAGCGGCTTGCTCTCCGCGTCGAGGGCCTTGCGGAGCACCTTGAGGCCCTCGATCACGGCGCCGTTCAGGTTGGTGGACGGGTCCTTGGGCTTGTAGGTGAGGAGCTTGTCGAGCCCGGCCTGCGCCTGCTTCTGGTCCTCGGTGAACGGGACGACGCCGTTGATCTCGGTGGAGCCGTCGAAGGTGGCCACGGCCACCTTGTGGTACTTGCCGACCTTCTCGGTGAACTTGCTCGCGGCGTTGACCACGTCACCGACCTTCTTCGACTCGACGATGCTGCCGCTCATGTCGAGGAGGAGCAGCGTGTAGTGGGCCGCAGCGATGGTCGGGTTGAGGATGGTCTGCTTGCTCTCGAAGTCGGAGACCTTGCCGCCGTCCTCGTAGATCACGAACTTGTCGGCGGTGAGCCCGCCCACCGGCTCGCCGTCCGAGGTCTGCACGCTGAAGTACACCGCGACGTTGCTCGGCTTCTTGGCCGACTGATTGACGAGCTTCAGCTTGAGCCCCCCTCCGCAACCGAGGGCGCAGCAGAGGACGAGGAGGGTCTGCAGGAAGGGGAGGGGGCGCATCGGCTGGATCGTAGGCGAAAACCGGCGCCCTCGACGAGCCCCACCCGTTTGGCTACTCCCCACGACCCCCCGCGAGCACCCTCGCGGGTCGTGAACGCCCGAGAGTCGAGCTGAAGATGCCCACCGAACACCCCGAAACCGCAGAGAACCCGGGCAGCGAGACCGCCGTGCCGGCCGTGATCTCGGACGAGGAGAAGGTCCTCGCCCGCGTCCTCGGCTCGCTCAAGGCCCGCATCGAGCGCCTGGCGAGCGCCGGACAGGTGAAGAAGGACTACGACGCCGAGCTGCTCGCCCTGCGCGACGAGCTCTCCGAGGTCCGCCTCGAGGACGCCCCGGCCCTCATCGCTCAGATGGAGCGCCTCCAGGCCGTGGCCGCGCGGCGCAGCGAGGTGCCCACCATGAGCCTCGACGCGCGGTCGCCGTACTTCGCCCACATGCGCCTGCTCGAGAACGGGCGCCTGCGCGACGTGTGCATCGGCCGTGGCACCTACCTCGATCCCGAATATGGCGTCCGCGTCGTCGACTGGCGCAACGCCCCGGTCTCGCGCATCTACTACCGCTACGCCGAGGGCGACCCGTACGAGGAGTCGTTCGGCGACAAGGACGTCGAGGGCGAGGTCGTCGCGCGCCGCGACGTCACGATCCTCGAGGGCAAGCTCGTGCGCGTCGGCGCGGCCGAGGCCACCTACGTCAAGGGCAAGGCCGGCTGGCGTACCCTCGCCTCGCGCTCGATCCGCCTCTCCGGCGGCCAGGGCACCGCGGTGCTCCCGAGCGACGCGCGCGGCGGACAGAAGACAGGGCAGCTCGGCTCCGGCGAGGGGCGAGGACGGCGTCGGTCGGCGCGACAAGTTCCTGCCCGACATCGCCGCCCTCCTCGACCCGAAGCAGTTCGAGGCCATCGCGCGCCCCTCGGCGGGCATCTTCGTCGTCCAGGGAGGCGCCGGCAGCGGCAAGACCACCGTCGGCCTGCACCGCATCGCCTACCTCGCGTTCCAGGCGCCCAAGCGCTTCACGCCCGACAAGGTCATCGTCATCGTGCCGAGCAAGGCGCTCGCCTCGTACACCTCGCGCGTGCTCCCGGCGCTCGACGTGCCGAACGTGATCGTGACCACGCTCGCCGACTGGCAGCGCGAGGCCCGCCTCCGCGCCCTGCCCTCGCTCCCCTCGCGCGTCACCGACGAGGCCCCGCTCGCCGTCACCAAGCTCAAGAACCCGGCCTGCTCGCCGCGCTCGACGTGAAGGTCGCGCACGTGGCCGAGCAGCTCGAGGCGCAGCTGCGCCGCGTCTGCGAGCAGGTCCCGAAGGACCTCGCCGACCCGATCCTGCGCGCCTGGCAGCAATTGGCAGGAAACGCGCTGCACGCGCGGATCCAGGGCCTGCGCAAGTGGCTCCAGGGCACCCTCGTGCTCCCCGAGCTCGGTCGGCCCCCACCCCCGAGCGGCTCCCGGGTGCTCGTCGAGCACACGCTCACGCGCCTCTCGCGCCGCGCCAAGGACGTCGTCTCGGTGTGGGCCGACCTCCTCACCGATCGCCACGTGATCGAGGCGATCGCCAAGGCCCCCACGCCGAACGGCCTCGCGCCGTTCACCAAGGCGGAGGTCGAGGAGGCCATGCGCTGGTGCACCAAGCGCTGCGAGGTCGTGCTCTCGCGCCAGCCCACCCACACCGAGTACACCGGCGAGGACGCGCGCGACCACGTGCCCAAGGACGACGAGGAGCGCAAGCAGGGCCAGCTCGCCCTCGATTTCGAGGCGCACCAGGCCGAGTCGCACGACACCGACGATTTCGTCCCCAAGAAGCCGCGCCGCGGCGACGACGACGAGCGCCCCTCGCACCGCCACGACGACGACGACGACGATCGCCACGACTTCGCCCCGCGCGAGGGGGTCGACGGGCTCGCGGTCGACGAGGAAGAGGGCCTCGGCGCCGCGCTCGACCCCGAGGACGACGCGCTCGTGCTGCGCCTCTACCAGAAGCTGCGCGGCCCGCTGCGCGGCAAGGGCAAGTCCACCCTGCAGTACGAGCACGTGTTCGTCGACGAGGTGCAGGACTGCGCGCAGATCGACCTCGGCGTGCTCGTGGACTGCACCACGGTCGTCGACGGTGAGCGCTCCATGACGCTGTCGGGCGACGTCGCCCAGCGCCTCACGCTCGACGTGGGTCTCGGCGAGTTCGCCCCCGCGCTGCGCGGCCTCGGGCTGCCGCACGTCGAGGTCGAGCCGCTGCAGATCGGGTACCGCTCCACGCGCCAGGTCCTCGCGCTCGCCCGCGAGGTGCTCGGTCCGCTCGCGCCCGAGGTGCCGCCGGTCGCCACCCGCGACGGCGCGCCGATCGAGCGCCACCTGTTCCACGACGCGGGCGCCGCGGCCGCGTTCCTCGCGAGCACGCTGCGCGACCTCGCCTCGCGCGAGCCGCTCGCCTCGGTGGCGCTCATCGCGCGCCACCCCTGGCAGGCCGACGTCTACTGGGAGGTGCTCTCGCAGGCCGAGATCCCCAACCTGCGTCGCGTGCGGGTGATGGACTTCCCGTTCAAGGCGGGCGTCGACGTCACCGACGTGCGGCAGGTCAAGGGCCTCGAGTGGGACTACGTGGTGCTGCTCGACGTGAACACCAACACGTACCCGGCCGAGGACGAGGCGCGACACCTGCTGCACATCGCGGCCACCCGCGCCGCGCACCAGCTGTGGCTGATCACGACCGGCACGCCGAGCCCGCTCGTCTCGGGCTGGGACGACTGAGCCGCGCGAGGGGGAATTCTCGATGGATCCGCAACCGAAGAGTGGCAAGGCCAAGGTCGTCGCCGCCGTGCTCGTCCTCGGCGCAGTGGCCGTGGGCGGGGCCGTGTTCCTCGCCCGGCAGGACGCGAAGGCCAAGCGCGCGGCGATCGACGCCGCGTGGGGCAAGTCGACCCGGTGCCTCCTCGGCTCCGCGCCGACGAGCGCCGCCGACGCCACCGCGCGGGCGCGCGCGCTGCAGCTCGCCGTCATCGGCAAGCCGCAGACCGACGCGGCGAGCCTGGCCGGCGCGCTGCGAGGAGCCCGCGCGCGCGCTGCAGAAGACCCTGCTCGACGGCGCCTCCGTGCTGCCCAAGACCGAGAACCTCCGCACCGCCATCGAGGCGATGCTCAAGGAGCTCCACGGCAGCGCGGGCGCCGAGGCCGTCGCGGGCCCGATCGGCAAGGTGTTCGGCGAGGGCCTCGCGCTCGGCCTGTCCGGCGTCGGGAGCGACGGCCCCGCGCCGCCCAAGGCCGCGGCGGTGTTCGCGGCGCACGAGCTCCCCAAGGAGACGCGCATCAGCGGCACCGGCGCGCGCCTCGCCAACGTGCAGGTGGCGCCCATGCGCGGCGACACCCTCGTGTTCACCGTCGAGGGAGAGGGCAGCGCGGCGCCGATCGTGTGCGCCTCGACCGCGCAGAGGCTCGTGTGCAAGGCGTCGAACGCGAAGGTGCCGGCCGGCGCGCACCCGTTCGGCAGCGCTGACGAGGGCGCCCCGCCCGTGCTGTTCGCCGGCGGCCTCCACGGCGATCGCGGCATCTTCCGCGCCGACACCGGCGAGTCGCTCGGCACACTCTCGCTGGTCGGCGCGCACGTCGCCGTCGACGGCGCGCTCTCGACCGTGAATTGGGACGAGAAAGGCGAGGCCGTCCACCTCGTGCAGAAGGGCAAGGACGAGGTCGTCGCCACCCGCAAGGACGACCGCGTGCACCGCATGGGCGTCGCCTACGCGTGGGGCGATCTGTTCATCGAGCGCTTCGACCCCGAGCTCGGGCACGCGCTCTTCACGCGCAAGCTCGTCGACGGCAAGCCCGAGGACACCGAGGTGGGCCGCGTGGTGCCGTTCAGCGGCCTCTCCGAGACCAACCCGCGCCACTCGGCGTGCCGGTCGGGGAGCGCCACCGTGATGCGCGTCGTCGGGAGCGGGAGCGAATCGATCGCCTTCCACCTCGACGGCCGCTGGTTCCCGCCGCGCACGGTCGCGGGCGCGGGCGGTACGCTCTCGTGCACCGCGTCCGACGCCTACGTCACCCGCGTCGTCGACTTCGACGGGCCCACGGTCACCGCGTGGCACTGCACCGTGACCAAGTGCGAGCCCTGGCGCATCGACCTGCGCGCGGCGATGAAGAACGAGCTCCCCATCGCGCCGTCGAACGTGAAGCACGTGCAGGCGCTCGAGATGGGCGGCAAGCTCGGCGTGGTCTACCGCGCGGGCGACCAGGGCGGCCTGCGCCTGCGCATCGCGCGCGCCGAGGAGTTCGCCGGCGGCGTGGACACCCTCGTGTTCGACGACCTCCGTGACGAGAACGGCGCGGCGCCGTCCACGCTCAAGGACTTCCGGCTCTTGCCCGGCAAAGGGCACGCGATCCTCTTGCTGGCGACCACGGCGGGCGTGCACGCCTACCGGCTCCTGCCGAGCGGCGCCGCTGCTCCGGCGGTGGTGGAGCGCTAGGCGGCGACGAGGGCTCCCCCGTGCTGAAGCACGGGGCACCGACAGCAGCAGAAGCCCGGGGCATGAACCCCGGGCTCGACGTCACGACGATCTGGCGAGACTGGCTTCTGCAGCGACACCGCCAGCCAGCCCTGCAGGGCGTGAAGCCCGGGGTCGATGCCCCGGGCTTGCGGTGCAGTCGGTGCCCCGGGCTTCAGCCCGGGGGCCCGAGACTCTTGCTGGAGAAGCGACGCGACTCGACTGCCGAAGACGACTCAGGCCGCGACCCAGGCCTCCGACCGCCGCCACAGCTCCTTGGCCAGGGCCTCGTCGTCGGCGGCGCGGCTCGGGCGGCGCTCCTTGCAGTCGTCGTAGTAGGCGCCGTCCTTCACGTCGGAGCTCGTCGCGCAGTGCAGGGTGGTCTCGGCGCCCTGCTCCTCGGTCTTCATGAACAGCTTGATCGCGTGGCGAATCCCCCACGGGACCGCGCCGCTCCAGATGTTGGTGGCGACGACGCCGGGGTGGAGCGAGAACGCGCGCACCTTGCCGCCGAGCCGCCGCGACAGCTCCTTGGTGAACAGCACGTTGGCGAGCTTGCTGGCCTCGTACTCCGGGAGCGCGGTCAGGTTCGCGGTGGGCCGGCGCACGGCGTCCCAGTCGATGGTCTTGGCGCGGTAGTGCGACTTGCTCGCCACGTTGACGATGCGCGCGTCCTTCTCGCCCTCGAGCTTGGGCAAGAGGAGCTGGGTGAGCAGGAACGGCCCGACGTGGTTGACCCCGAAGGCGAGCTCGAACCCGTCCTTGGTGAGCCCGCGCTGGCCGGCGAGGCCCGCGTTGTTGATCAGCACGTGCAGCGGCTCGTCCCGCTCGAGGAACAGCTTCGCGCACGCGCGCACCGAGCCGAGGTCGTCGAGCGAGATCGGCAGGAACTCGGCGAACCCACCCGCCGCGCGGATGCCGTCGATCACCGGCCGCGCCTTGTCCTCGGAGCGGCACGCGAGGAACACGCGGCCTCCCCGCGCCGCGAGCTTCTCCGCGGTGACGCGGCCGATGCCGATGTTCGCGCCGGTGACGAGGTAGGTGCGGCCCTTGGGATCCATCGACGGAACCTAGCCGGACGGCTCCCGTCGGCCTAGATCCGACGTCATGGCCGAGGTCACGTCCTACTGGCTCGGACGGGTTCGCTACGCCGAGGCCCACGCGCTCCAGGAAGAGCTGCTGCAGGCGCGGATCGAGGGGAACATCGGCGACACGCTGCTGCTCCTCGAGCACGCGCCGGTGGTCACCCTCGGCCGGGGGGCCAAGCTCGAGCACGTGCTCGTCGACGAGCAGCGCCGCGCCGAGATCGGCCTCGATCTCCACGAGACCGGCCGCGGCGGCGACGTCACCTACCACGGGCCGGGGCAGCTCGTGGCCTACCCCATCTTCCAGCTCGAGCCCGGTCGGCAAGATGTGCGTCGCTACGTGCGCGACCTCGCCGAGGTGATGATTCGGCTAGTGAAGCAGCACGGGTTCGCTGCCGGCGCGGGCGCGCCCCCCGATCACATCGGCGTCTGGGTCGACCTCGCCGACCCGAAGAACTGGCCGGGCGAGGAGCAGGCCGTGCGCCCGGCAAAGGTCGGCGCCATCGGCGTCCGCCTCTCGCGCTGGGTCACCATGCACGGCTTCGCGCTCAACGTGACCACGGAGCTCGGGGCCTTCGACGCCATCGTCCCGTGCGGGATCCGCGACCGCGGCGTCACGTCGCTCGCGGCCCTCGGCGCGAAACCTGCGCCCCTTCCTGCGCTGGCGACCGCCGCGGAGGAACATTTTGCCGCGGTGTTCGAGAAGCGCGTCTCACGTGCACAGATCCCTGACGGCTGGCCGCGCGGCGCGCCCGAGAACTGATATCCTCGTCGCGTGCAGCGCGTCCCGGTCCTCGGTGAGCCCCACGTCCTCTCCATGATCCTCGCTGGCGGTGAGGGGAAGCGGTTGTTCCCGCTCACCGCCGAGCGCGCCAAGCCGGCGGTGCCCTTCGGCGGCCGCTACCGGATCATCGACATCGTCCTCTCCAACTTCGTCAACAGCGGGCTCACCCGCATCAAGGTGCTGACCCAGTACAAGTCGGCGTCGCTCGAGGAGCACATCGCGCGCGTGGCGCCTGGCCGCGATGACCGACGACTACATCGAGCCGATGCCCGCGCAGCAGCGCACGGGCGCCACCTGGTACAAGGGCTCCGCCGACGCCGTCTTCCAGTGCAAGCACGTCATCGACGACGACAACCCGGACATCGTCGCCATCTTCGGCGGCGACCACGTCTACAAGATGGACGTCCGGCAGATGATCGACACCCACGTGGCGCTCGACGCCGACGTGACCATCGCCGCCATCCCCGTCCCCAAGGCCGAGGCCTTCGACTTCGGGGTGCTCGAGGTCGACGCCGAGGGTCGCGTGATGGCCTTCCACGAGAAGGTGAAGGACCCGCCGGAGATGCCCGGCAAGCCCGGCTTCTGCCTCGCCTCCATGGGCAACTACATCTTCAATCGCCAGGCGCTCGTCGACGAGATCGCGCGCGACGCGAAGATCCCCGACGACGAGACCAAGCACGACTTCGGTCGCGACGTGCTGCCCTACATGGTGGCGAGCGGCCGCGGGGTGTTCTGCTACGACTTCGCCGAGAACCGCGTGCCCGGCGAGGGCGAGCGCGAGCGCGGCTACTGGCGCGACGTGGGCACGGTGGAAGCCTACTGGGAGGCCCAGATGGACCTCGTCGCGGTGCAGCCGCAGTTCAACTTCTACAACAACCGCTGGCCCATCCGCACCGGCATCTCCCACGATCCGCCGGCCAAGTTCGTCCACCGCGAAGAGGCGGGCCGTACCGGCGTCGCGACCGACTCGCTCGTCAGCAACGGCTGCATCATCTCCGGTGGTCGCATCCATCGCTCGGTGCTGAGCCCGCGCGTGCGCGTGAACTCCTACTCCGAGATCGAGGAGTGCGTCGTGTTCGAGGGGGTCCACGTCGGCCGGCACGTGAAGCTCAAGAAGTGCGTCGTCGACAAGGACGTCACGCTCCCCGCGAACCTCAAGGTGGGCTTCGACCGCGCCGCCGACCTCGCGCGCGGCTTCGTGGTCACCGAGGGCGGCATCACGGTCGTGCCGAAGGGCGCGCGGATCACCGTCTAGTTCGCACGCCCCGGCCGTGGTAAGGCCCCGCCCATGCGTCGGGTCCTCTCTGCACTGTCTTTCGTCGCCCTCCTCGGCTGCTCGGTGATCGGGTGCGGCAAGCAAGGCGTCGGCGAGCGCTGTGACATCAAGAACACCCCCGCAGGCGGGCTCGGCGGCGACTGCGAAGACAACCTCAAGTGCAGCGGCACGGTCTGCTGCGAGCCGAGCGACCTGAACTGCCTGAGCTCGGTCTCCGACACGGGCACGACCGACGGCGCGGCCGAGACGCCGACCGATACCGGCACGACGACGGACGCGACCGACGCGGACGCGACCGACGCCGGGGAGACGGCGACCGACTCGGGTGCCACCGACTCGGGTGACTCGGGTGCCGAGGCGGCGACCGAAGCCGGCACCGACGCGGCCGACGGCGGCTGAGATGGACGCGGCCTTCTCGCTCGCCCGAGAAGCCTTGCTGCTCGCCACGGCGCTGAGCTTGCCCGTGGTCGCCGCCGTGGCCCTCGTGGGTCTGGTGACCTCCGCGTTCCAGTCGGCGACGAGCCTCCAGGACGCAGCCATCGGCCACCTGCCGAAGATGATCGCGGTCGTCGTGGCCACGGCGGTCGCAGCGCCCTGGATGGCGCGCCACCTGGTGGCGTTCGCGACGCGCGCCTTCGGCGTGGCGGGCTGAGCCGTCGACGACCCTCCGTCGACGACCCACGACCCTCCGTCGACAACAGGTCCCAGCTCGTCGAGCCGGGACCTGGAGGAGCTCACTCCTCGTCGTCGTCTTCGCCGCCCGCGACCTCGTTGACGCTGGGCAGCTTGCGGATCTCCAGGCGCGCGATCTTCCACGCGCGCTGGACGACCCAGGAGAGAGAGCGGTCCAAGCGGGCCGCCTCGTCCTTGATTTCTTGCAGCATCTCCTCTGGGAAGTAGAGGCTCTGCTTGCGCTTGTCCGATCGTGCATCCGTCAAGCTGATCCGGCCCTTCGACTCGTTGTCCGCCACGGTCCCTCCTCGTGTCAGGCAGTGGGGTGCGCAACGGTGATGTTGCACGAAAGCACCCGCTCTTGGGAAGCACATCCTGCCACCCCGCCGCGAAGACCCCTCTTTCAGCGTACCCGGACCCACGTGGCGGGCTCCGCCGGGGTCGGGAAGGCCGCGTCCCAGCCCCGGGGAAGCCTCGGGAGGGTCCAGTCGAAGAGCCGCATGGCGTCGAGCGGGGCCAGGTTCACGCACCCGTGGCTGTGCGGAAAGCCGAACTTCCGGTGCCAGAACGCCCCGTGGAGGGCGATGCCCTTCGAGAAGTACTGCACCCAGGGCACCTCCTCGATGGAGTAGGGGGTGCCGTCCTCGGTCGTGGTCTGGGCGTCGTCGGCGTTCGACATCGTCGACGAGCGCAGCTTGACCCAGATGGGGAACACGCCCTTGGGGGTGGGCGTGCCCACCTTGCCCGTGGACACGACGGTGGCGAACCACGGTCGCTCGCCGTCGTACGCGACGAGGGTCTGCTGCTGGAGCTCGATGTCGATCCAGCGCGCGCCCTTGGGCACCTCGCTCGGCGCCGACGCGGCCGTGGGCACGCGCAGATCGATCGCGCGCATCCACTGACCGTCGCCGATCCGGTGCCACGTGTCCTTGCCGGTGCTCTTGCTCTCGAGCACCGACACGAGCTGTAGACGCGTGCGCGCGCCGACGACCTTCGCGCCGCCCTTGGTGTCGGCGACCACGTTGGCCTTGTCCGGCAGCACCCAGCCCACGCCGAGCTTGCCCTCGAGCGGCTCGCCGTGGAACGCGTACGCCGCCACGCCACCGACCTGCGCGCGCGGCACGTAGCGGCCCTTGCGGGTGAGCACGAACGTCTTGCCGCCGTGCGAGACCTCTTTGACGCCTGCGATGCCCCAGCCCTTCTCGAGCTGCTCGGCCACGGTCTCGTCGTCGGCGTCGGAGAGCTTGGCATAGGCCTCGCCGCCGTTCGCGCCGACGAAGTAGTAGCGGAACGGCAGTCCATCGGCCGGCTGCGGGTGGATGGTCTCGGAGACCCCCGGCGGGTCGATCGAGAGCTTCACCTTGTCCGAGCAGATGTACGCGAGCGGCCCGACCAGGAGCCAGCGCGACAGGCACCCAGGACCGCGCACGGCCCCGAGGATCGGCAGGCGCACCCCGGCGGCGATCAGCGCGCGGCGCGTGCCGCCCGGCGAGGCGACGAGGGCCTCGTCCTCGCGGAGGATCTCCGCGCTCTGCACGCCGTCGGGGAACGGCACCTCGCCCGGGTCGACCCACATCGGCTTGCCGACGGCGTCGCGCGCGAGCGGCGCGGCGAGGAGCCCGAGGAGCCAGAGCCGTTTCTGCATCCGGGCCATCGTAGCGCTCTCGCCCGATCGGGTCAGGTCCGCAGCCAGCGCACGGGCAGATCGCGCAACCGGGCGCGCATCGTGTCGAGCGCGGCGGGGCTCTGATCGACGAGCGTGAACGGGCGTCCCAGGCGCGCCGCGACCACGCCCGTGGTGCCCGAGCCCGCATAGGGATCGAGCACCGCGTCGCCCGGGTCGCTGGTGGACTCGACGATCCGCGCGAGCAGCGGCTCGGGCTTCTGCGTCGGGTACCCGGTGCGCTCCTTCGGCGAGGCGTGGCGCAGCGGCGCGACATCGTCCCACACCGCGTCGACCGCCTTCGGCTTGTAGAGCTGACCGTCCTCGCCCTGCTCGAGCCAGTACTTCACGTAGACCTTGCCGCTCTCGGTGCGGTGGATGCGGCCCTCGGCCTCGAGGCGCGCGACGCTCTCGTCGGTGTAGTCGCCGCGCGGCGCGGTGGTGAAGTAGCGGCCATTGGTCGGGTCGAGGCGCGCCTTCTTCTTGTCGAACGGCAGGAGGCCCCACACCGGGTGCCAGCGCGGCTTGTCGCTCTTCGCGTACGCGAACAGGAGATCGAGGTTGCGCGGGAACTGCCCGCTCTGCACCTGCCGCCCGAGCGGCGGCGCGCGGCGCCACGCGATGACGTTGCGCAGGCGCTGGGCGCCGAAGATCTCGTCGAGCAGCGGCTGCACGAGCCCGCTCGCGCGGTGGTCGACCTGCACCCAGATCGTCCCGTGCGGGGCGAGGAGGGCGTGCACGAGGCGCAGGCAGGGGAACAGCGCGGTGAGGTAGGCGTCGCGGTCGCTCCACTTGTCGCTGTAGGCCGCGCGCCCGTCGGTGTGCGCGTAGTCGGCGGCGCTCGAGTAGGGCGGGTCGAGGTAGGCGAGCCCGTAGGTGCGGCCGGTCGCGAGCAGCGCGCGGAGGGCCGGTAGGTTCGGCCCCTCGACGACCTCGTGCGGGCCCTCGCCCTCCACGTGGACGAGCGCGCCCTCGCTGGCGAGCGGCGCGTCGTCGCGCCCCTCCCAGACCAGGCGCACGCTCATCCGCGATCAGTTCCAGCGCGCGCGCACGACGACGAACTTGTTGGTCTGCTCGTCGGTGGTGATGCGCTCGGTCCACGACTTGCCGTTGGGGGGCGGCCCGAGGGCACCGCGCAGCATGTCGTCGATCTTGCCGACGCGCCCGGCCTCGGTGACGAAGTAGATGGCCTTCGTCTTGGTCTTCATGTCGTTGAGCCAGGTGCGCATGCGGTCGCTGGCGCGCTCGCCCGCGGTAGCCCCCTGCCCCATGCCGTTGCCGAACTCGATGAGCCGGCCGCCGGAGTAGAAGTTCTCGCCCTTCCAGTTCATCTCGAACGCGACCAGCGGCTCCTTCTCGGACTTGCGGTCGCGGTAGTAGGCCTCGAAGAGCGGACGCTGGCCCCAGTGCGGGGCCACCTTCATCATGTAGACGTCGAGGGTCCACGCCGAGAACAGCGTGGCCACGCCGACCAGCGCGAACGTGGCCTGGCGGCGCAGGCTCTTGCGCACGAGGAGCACGACGAACAGCGTGGCGACGAGGCCGAACCCGACGAGCGCCGGCGTGAACGACACCTCGCGCGGCCAGAGCCGGTCGTAGCGATAGGTGTAGAGGTGGATGAGGCGCTCCTGACCCTTGATGTCGGACTCGGGGCGCGAGCCGAGATCGCGGGTGACGAGCGCGGTGACGAACGCCGCGCCGACGGCCGCGGCGCCGAGCATGGTGGCGCGGCTCGTACGCTCGGCGGCGTCGCCCTCGTCCACGCCCACGGCCGCGGGAGGCGCGAGCCGCTGCGCGAAGAGCGCGATGCCGATGCCCACGAACGCGAGCGCGAGCCCGAGCCCCGGCGCCGGCGCGATGGGGCTCGAGAGATCGAGCGAGGCGTTGGGCCCCGAGGTCATCGCCTTCGGGTCGAACCACCCGAAGAACGTGCCGGGCACGAGCCGCGAGAGGCCCCACGCGGCGAGCGCGACGCCCGCGGTGGTCGCGAGGATCCAGGGGAGGCGACTCACGATGGAGGGCCTCGCCTCGTCTTCGCCGCGCGCCTTGCCGAGCATGTCGTCGAGGAACAGGCCGGTGAGGAGCGCCGCCGGCGGGACCGCCGGGAAGACGTAGTGGTGGAACTTGGTCTTCATGTAGGTGAAGAGACCCCACGAGAAGACGAACCACATCACGAGGAACGTGGACACGTCGCGCCGACGCTCGTCCTCCACCGTGAGCACGGCCGCCTTCTGACCCCACCGCTGGCGCATCCACCAGACGAGGCCGGCGGGCACGAGCCCCGTCCACGGGAACATGCCGTAGCCGAGCTGCCAGATGTAGTAGCGGATGCTGACGTCGTCGCCGGTGTTGGTGTCGTGCACGTGGTCGAGCGCGCGCTTGACCATGTGGTGGATGAACAGCTGCTGGAAGAACTCGTCTCCCATGCGGATGTAGTTGGCGATGAACCAGGGCGCGGCCACCGTGGCGAGGACGAGGAGCCCGCTGAACAGCTCGAGCCGCAGGATGTCCTTCCACTTGCGCGCGGTCACCACGTAGACGCCCGCGACGGCGATGGGGAGCACGAAGCCCGCCACGCCCTTGCCCATGGTGGAGACGCTGGCGAACACCCAGGCGACGAGGAAGCAGAGGCGCGAGATGCGGCGCTCGTTGCGGTTCCAGGCCACGAGGAGGCCGAGCGCGGCGAGCCAGATGAGCCCCTGCAGCGCGGGCTGCAGCTCCTTGTGGGCGTACGGCTGCACGTCGCACGGCCACTTGCCCATGCGCATCAGGCGCTCGAACGAGTCGCCGGTGGTGGGCGACATCCAGCACTCGAGGCCGGAGCCCGTCTTGAACGAGTCCAGGTGCCGGTCGAAGCCCCACCCGAAGAGCGGCCCACCCTCGGAGAGCAGCGTGAAGTTGCGCGAGACCAGGTAGAACACCTGCGGCAGCGCGAGCACGAGGATCACGCCCACCGCGAGGTGGAACGCGCTCACGGTGATCGTGCGCTTGCCGAACTTGATGGTGGTGCCCTCGACGGTCCGGTCGTCGTCGGTGGTGAGGCCGATGATGAGCAGGCACATCGCCGCGGTCAGCGACGCCACGAAGGGCATGTCGGTGATCGACTGGTGCGAGAGCATGTTCCAGTACGCCATGGTCGAGAGCACCATGGCGCTGAGCAGGCCCGCGCGGCGGCCGCGGATCTGGGCAATCGCGCGGTAGGCGAGGTAGAGCGCGACGACCGACAGCGCGAGCGAGGGCAGCCGGACGATCCACTCGGGGTGCTGCAGCTCGCCGCCGATCTCCTTGGGGGCGATCATCTTGTCGGGCCGGAAGCCGACGCCGAACGTGGCCATCACGAGCGCCTGCACCCAGAAGTCGAGGATCGGCTTGCTGGTGAAGAAGCCCTCCTCGGCCCACCAGATGGTGATCCAGTCGTCGCGCGCGAGGATCTCGCGGCTGACCTCGCCGTAGTGGGTCTCCCACGGATCGACGAGCGAGTGCGCGCCCAGCGTGGGCAGGTAGAGGACGCAGCAGAACACGATGAGCCAGAAGCCCTCGCGCTCCTGCAGCGGCCGCGACTCGTCGTCGACGAGGCCGAGCGCGGCGAGCGTGCGGAAGCCGAGCGCGCACACCGCGACCCAGCCCACCATCACCGCGAGGCCCGAGGCCCAGCCCACGGCCGTGCCCATCAGGTACATGGTGGCGACGAGCGCGACGAACGTGGCGGCCGCGGGGCGCAGGGCGGCCGCGCCGTCGATGATCTCCTTGCGCACGCGCGCCGGCGGCAGCGTGGCGACGCCGAACTCGCCCTTCTTGGGCAGGCCCCGGCGCCACGGCAGGTGGTCCTCGAACGAGCCGATGATGTCGAGCGCGCCGAACGCCGCGACGAGCACGAACAGGAAGCCGACCGGGACGCCCCAGCGCCACTGCACGTCGCGCGACATGATGAGGATCGGCACGAGCGCGCCGATGCCGAAGGTCAAGAGGCCGCGTTTGAGCTGCAGGGCGTGGCCGCCGCGCAGGAAGCCCATGGGCGCCTCCTCGGCGGCTTCGCCCGCGTCGCTGGCCGGTTCGCTGCTCTTCGCGTCGGCCGGCTCGTCGCTCGCGGGCGGCTCTTCGCTCGTGGAGCTTTCGTCCGCGTCCTTGCCGTCAGCGTCCTTCGCAGGCCCTTCGTCCTTCGCCTCGGCCTCGGGGGCCCCCGGTTCGTTCGACGGGGAAGCCTCCTTGGAAGCGCCCTCGGGAGCTTCCTCGGACGCGGCGGATTCCTTGGTCTCTTTGGATTCGGATTCGGACATGGGGATAAAAGGAAGCGGCAGGCGACGGGCCGCGGCCGGCGGTTCTCCCGCGGCGCCCACGGCGGGGCAAGAGGTGAATCCAGGAGGCGATGGGGCACCAACGCTCGGGTTGCGGACCCCGTTCCCTCTCGGGCAAGGTGCTGGAATGAGCGTGATTCTGGGGCTCTTCGTGGGCGGACGGGGCACCCGCATGGGGGGGGTGGACAAGAGCGCGCTGCCGACCCCCGGCGGCCCGAGCATCCTCGAGCGCACCGTCTCGCTCGCCGAGGGGCTCGGCCTCCGGGTCTTCCTGGTGGGCGACGGAGCGCCGCACGCCCACCTCCCGCGCCTCGTCGACACACCGACCGGCGTGGGCCCGCTCGGGGGGCTCGCGGCGTTGCTCGCGGAGGCGGGTGATGGACACGCCATCGCGCTCGCCTGCGACATGCCGTTCGTCGCGGAGGCCGACCTCGCTGCGCTCGTGGCGTCGCCCTCTTCGGCGGCGGTGCTCGCTGCGCGCACCTTGGAGCACTGGGAGCCGCTGTTCGCGCGCTACCACGCCCCACGCACACGGCCGGTCGTGGCGACGCTCCTCGCCGAGGGCCGTCGCGCGCTGTCGGCGGTGGTCGAGCGCGCGGGCGCCGAGGTGTTCACGCCGACCGATGCGCGCACCGTCCTCGACTGGGACACCCCCGAGGATCGCGCGCGCTAGGGATCGACGCCGCGCTCCTTGCGCGCGAGGAGGCACCGCGGATCGCCCGGCATCAGGAGCCGACAGCCCTTCGGCCGCAGCGTGTAGATCGAGCACGTGGCGCGCACGCCGATCTTGCCGCGCAGCGCGACGCAGCGCCCCGTCTCGCGCTCGAGCCGCAGGTGCGGCACGCCGTCCGGATCGAGCACGACGAGCTTCTTGCGCAGATCCTTCTTCTCGAGCAGCGGCGTGTCGCGCACCTCGAGGTACCAGAGGTACCCCTCTTGCCGGTTCTCGTCGGGGTTCACGCAGCAGGCGCCGCACGCCACGCAATCGTACTGCGCCGCGGTGCCGGTCACTTCCGGACGATCCCGAGGAACGACTCGAGCATGTGGTAGGTGAGCCCCCAGACGACGCGCTCGCCGAGCTTGTGACCGGGGAGCTCGAGGCTGCGGCCCTCGTACACGTAGGGGAACGACGTGCGCACCTCGCCGGCCGCGATCGGCGCGAGGTCGGCCCAGATCGTCTCGGCGACCTCGTGGTTCGGCGCGAGCACGGGCGTGCCGCGCTCGAGCAGGAACACATGCGGCGAGATGGTGAGCCCCACCCGCTTGCCCCGCGCCATCGCCGGCAGATCGGGCAGCGGCCCGAGCGAGACGGCGTGCTGGTCGAGCGCGAGGCCGATCTCCTCGTGGGTCTCGCGGACGGCCGTGGCGTGCGCGTCGCGATCCTCCGGGTCCATGCGCCCGCCCGGGAACGCCATGTGCCCGGACCATGGGTCCCGCGGATCCTCGGCGCGGCGGATGAAGAGGATCTCGGTGCTCTCGTCGCGCGGGCGCAAGATGAGGGCCACGGCGGCGCGCGCCTCGCCCTCGGGCACGGGATCGTTCGCCGGGCCTTCACGCCCGGAGAAGGCCTGGAGCCGCTCGCGCACCAGGGACCATCGCATACCGCTTGGATGCTAGTACGGCCGCGCTGGGTACGCGCCGTCGATCAGGGGCAGCCGCTCGGCGGCAACTCCGGCTCGACGGCCCCGGGCACGGGCACACCGGTCGGCAAGGCGTGGAAGCCCAGGCCGACGGAAAGCGTATCGCAGGTCTTCGTGGGATCCTGCAACGATGGTGCGCCCGAGACCAGATCCATGGACTGGGTGAGGACCATCATGACCTGATCGTAGGCCACGGTGCCGCGACAGACGCCGGTGCGTTCGAAGCTCGGGGTGAATGCGGCGATGAGCTCGTCCCGCCGGACTCCGCCGCCGATCGTCCCCTTGCCCGAGGCCAACTCGAAGCTGGCGAGCCCGACCTCCAGCGGCAGCGCGAGGGTGCTCCCCATCACCAGCGGAAGCACGAACGAGGCACTCCCGCTCACCCAGGTGCCCTTGCTCGTGTAGCCGTTCGGAAAGGACACCTCTGCGCGGACCGGCCAGCGGTCCGCGGTGGTGAATTTCGGCGTGCCAGGGTGCTTGCGCCCGAGGTAGAGGTGCCCAGGCACCTTGGCGTCGTCATCGCCGCCGAGATCGTCGAGCACGAGCACCCAGGTCCACTCGCCAGCGGCCACCTGGGACACGACTTGGTCCTCGACGTCCGCCTTCAGGGACTTGAAGAATGGTACGACCTGCGAGCCGAAGCCGTTGTCGATGCCGGCCTCGCCGTCCATCACGGCCCGCGGCCCCGAACCGGCGACGCGAAGGCAGACGTTGGTGTTGTACTTGCTGTCCTCTGCGCTCGTCGCGCGACCATCGAGGTCGAAGCCGAACGAGCCCCAGGCTCCCCCAGAGACCTTTCCCGCGCGGTCGGTCGTGCCGAGGAAGACGCGGTCGGCGGCGAACGACGCGGTGCTGCCAGGCACATCGGTCGCGGGACGCGGGGGCAGGCCGGTCCCCAGCGTACCGGTCGGTGTCGTGGTCGGCGTCGTGGTCGGTGTCGTGGTCGGTGTCGTGGTCGTCGTGGGCGAGGGACCCGCGTCGGGCGCCGCAGCGTCGACCGATCCGCCACACCCGACGGGCACGCCGAACACGAGACAGAGGGCGAGGCAGGGAACGAGCAGGCGGAAGGCGCGAGGACGCATGCCGCGCGCTGGCTGCAACCACTACGCCACCGGACAGGGCCTCGATCAGCCCTCGCTTCGGCTCGATTCTCGGGTGGCGGCTCGCCCCTGTGCCCGTCCGTGCCCAGCTCGAGGGGAGACGAAGAGACACAGGGGCGTCGCGTCACCGCTTGCGGGCGCGCGCCAGCAGACCGAGGGCGAGCAGCGCCCAGGGCCACGCCGACGGCGCGCGGGGGGTCGTGCGACAACCGCATCCGCTCGTCTCGGCTGGGGCCACCGGATCCGCCACGTACGGCCCGACGACGAGGGCCATGCTCGCGCCGCGCAGGTAGCCGTCGGCGTCGAGCACCTCGACGCGCACCACGCGCTTCGACTCGGCGTCGACGCTGAGCTGCTGGGTCGTCGTCGTGGACCACTCGGTGTCGACCTTGCCGTCGTCGTCCAGATCCCACCGCACCTTCGAGCCCGGTGCGTCGTCGTCGATCTGCGCGGTGAGCGTGATCGGCCGGCCCACCTGCGGCTTCTCCGAAGCGGTCAGCTTCACGGTCGGGGGGCTGCCTACCTTGCGCGGGACGCCGAGGGCGGCGGCGAGATCGAGCTTGCCCTTGCCCCACTTGTTGGCGTCGTCGGTGACGAAGGCGTCCTTGCGCGTGTGGTCGAGCAGCGCGGCCTGCAGCGCGGCGCCCGACAGCTCGGGGTGCACCTGCTTGATCAGCGCGAGCGCGGCGACCACGTGGGGCCCCGCGCCCGAGGTCCCGCCGAACGGATCGTAGAGGACGTCGAAGAGCTGGGTCAGCTTGCCCGGCGCCGCCGTGGAGAAGGGGTTGTCCGGCGCGGCGAGATCGATCCCCGCGACGCCGTCGAGGCGCGGTCCGAGCGACGAGTAGCCCGCGAGCTCGCCCTGCTTGCCGAAGGGCTGGTACTCCTTCTCGCCGTGCAGCACGTAGGCCGCCACGGTGAGGCCCTTGTCGTTGGTGGCCGGGTGGCAGATCGTGCGGTTCGGCGTGTTCTTGTCGAACACGAAACCGTAAGCCCACGAGTTGTAGGCGTCCCCGGCGTAGGCGTCGATCTCGGTGGCCGTGTCGGACTCGAGCGAGAGCGTCCAGTCGCCCGACGGCAGCGGCAGCGTGCCCGTGTCGGTGTAGCGATAGAGCTGCAGGTGGATCTGATGGGTGCCCCTTGGACTCGTCTCGCGTACCACGTTGAGATAGCGATCGTCGCCGACGGGCGTGAAGTCGCCGGTCGAGTCGGTCGGGATGTCGAGGCTCGCTCCCCCCGGCAAGAGCAGCTTACCCGTGAGCTTGGCCGCGCCCCGGTGCAGCACGGTCAGCGCGATGTACGGGCTGCCGCGGAAATACGTGTCGGTGCGCAGGGCGAGGTCGGTCTTGCCGATCGGCAGGCTCACCGTGCGGTGCTTGAAGCCGGTCGACAGGTTGCCGGCCGGGTCCACCACCGCGATGCCCTTGTCGACGGCGGCGTCGAGGAGCTGCTCCTCCTCGCTCGAGCCGTCGAGCGGGTAGCCCGTGTACGGCGCGTATTCGGTGAGGATGATGTCGGCCTTCTGGTCGATCGCCCACTGCACCGAGCCGAGCGTGCCCGTCGGGTCGCGACCGCTGTAACCGACGGTGAGCAGATCCGCGCCCGGCGCGAGGCCGAGGAGCCGCGAGCGATCGGGGACCCCGCCGACGAGGATGCCGGCGACGCCGGTGCCGTGCCCGCTGTCGGCGATGGTCGCGTCGGTCTTGGTGACCGCCTTGCCGTAGTCGAGGATGCCGTAGGGCGCCGCGCCGCGCGTGTAGTTGCGGCTGCCGCGCGCCATCGCGATCTTACTCGTGCCGAGGCGGAGGAGCTTCTCGGTGGGGGCGACCACCGCGTCGGCGTCCACGTCGTCGGCGACGAACACGGGCTCGCCGTAGGCCGGCGTGGTCTCGTCGAACCCGGCGCCGAAGTCGCGCTTCCCGTTGCCGTTCGTGTCCAGGTAGAGGTAGTCGAGCGCGGGCACGAACCCCGCGTGGGCGATGCCGGTCGCGGTGAGCACGTGCAGGACCTCGGCGGCCTCGATGGTCCCCGAGGCGTCGAGATCGACCCCGTCCACGTCCGGCGTGAACGCGCCGTCGCCGTTCACGTCCACCCACGGCAGGCGACCCGCGTCGGGCTTGAAGAACGCGGGGTGGAAGACGAAGCACCCGCTGTCGATGTCGACGATGCGCACGCCCTTGCCGTCGAGCAGCGTGCCGTCCTTCGCGCGGAACGAGCGCCGCACCGCGTCCACCCCGGTCTCGGTGGCCGAGCCGTCGAGCGGGCGGGGCACCTCGCGCGGGAGATCGATCTCGACGCGGACCACGGTCGGATCGGCCGAGAGCGCGGCGACCCCGACGGCGGAGACCTTGGCGCCGACCACGCCGCTCGCGTAGGGCACGGCCCCCCGCTCCCACTCGACCCCGCGGGTCGTGAGCGCGGCGACCCGCGCGTCGTCGGGCGGCGTGGTGAAGCGGATGGTGACGGGCAACACCCCGTCGCGCTCGAGCCGCTCGCTCGGTCGATAGCCGGGCGCCGTCTTGCCGAAGCGGGCGCGGAACGCGAGTACGGCCTGCAGGTTCGGGTCGATCTTCGCGCGGGTCGGCGGCGGGGCGATGGGCTTGGCGGAACCCCCGGTCGGGGTCGTGCTCGCAGGCGGGGTGGAGCCCCCGAGCGGGTCCACCGGCGCAGCCGTGACCGTGGGGCCGGCCAGCACGGCGAGGGCGGAGGTGGCGACGACGAGGGCGAGGGCAGAGGGGCGAAGGGACATCGGGCGGCGGTGCACTAGCAAACCACGTTCCCTGCTCCTCCCGCCCAGACTCTGCGCGAGAGCAGGAAAAATCAGGTCGGCGTGCGTCCGCGCACGGGCGCTTCAGAACCGACCCGTCACGGAAGTGACGTGTATGCTGGCCAGCGTGAGGCACCCCATCCACCCGAGCGGGTTCCCCCGTGCGGACGATGCTCCCGCGTTCGTCGCGCCTCCGCTCGACCTGCGCGCTGCGGTGGAGGCCCTCGATCAGGCGGGAGAAGAGGTGGACCGCGCGGTGGCCTTCACCCTCGCGTTCCCGATCGTCGAGGCACCGCGAACGCTCGCGCCGCCTCCCCCTCCCCTCGTCGTCTCCGAGCACACCACGCCGTATGGGTACGGCCACGCCGATCATGGGTTCGAGGGCGAGTCCACCCTCGTCGATCTGCCCCGCATCGAGGAGACCACGCTCGAGGGCGACTACTACAAGAGCGGTGAGGTCACGCTCACCGAGAGCGTGCGCGACGGCCTCGTGCGCAGCCTGCCGATGCTCGGACCGTTCGACAACGGGCCCGACATCGACACCGAGCGCAGCGCCGATCTGCGCGTGTTGCTCGCGCGCGCCCGCGCCATCCGTTTCCGCATCGCCATCCTCGACCTGCGCCCGGGCGAGCCCGACGCGGTCGACGATCTCCCGGACGGCGCCGACGTCGCGGTGCACGCGGCCACGGTCGTGGCCCTCGCCGACGGCCTGCCCTGCGACCCGATCTCGTGCCTCGGCGAGGACGACCGCGCGATCGTCCACGCCATCCAGCTCGACCTGCAGCAACGCTTCGCCGGCGTCGACATGGCCACCCTGCGCGAGGCGGGGGCGGCGGCGTTCGCGCGCGTCACGCTGCTCGGCACGCACAAGGCCGCGCGCTACGTGGGGACGCGATGGGCCGACTCTCCGGTCGGCGATCGGAGGGCCGCGCTCGCGCTCGCGCGTCGCATCGTCGGCGACGACACGAGCCATCGCTCGCACGCGATGCAGCTGCTCCGCGAGGCGCTGCACCTGTAGTCACCATCGTGGGCGTCACGCCGAGATGACGTCTCGTGCAGGTGACGAATCCACGCAACCGAGAGGCACTCGTCCACTGTCGACGCACGGCGCCCACGCGCGCGGGCGCCGGTGCGCAACCGTCCTACACTCCGCGCTCCATGGCCTCCCGTCGCTTCCTGCGTGCGCTCCTCGTCTCCTCGGTCGCCCTCGTCGCGGCCTGCAGCGGCAGCCCCGAGGATCTGCGCACCGCCGAAGAAGAGGTGGTCGTCTGCGCGAAGGGCTCGACCGTCGAGGGCATCGACGTCTCGTCCTGGCAGGGCACGATCGACTGGACCAAGGTGAAGGCCAGCGGCAAGACCTTCGCCATCGCGCGCATCAGCGACGGCACGTATCTCGACAAGCAGTTCGAGGCGAACTGGGCCGGCATCAAGAAGGTGGGGCTCGTGCGCGGCGCCTACCAGTTCTTCCGCCCGGGCGAAGACCCGACGGCGCTCGCGAACATCGTCGTCTCCAAGGTGGGCAAGCTCGGGGACAACGATCTGCCGGTCACGTGCGACGTCGAGGCGACCGACAGCCAGACCGCCGCCACGATCCTGAAGAAGCTCACCACCTGGATGGCCGTGGTCGAGGCCGGCACCGGCAAGAAGCCGATCATCTACACGGGCAAGTACTTCTGGAACGACAACGTCGGCTCCACGGCGTGGGGCAAGAGCTGGCTGTGGATCGCGGCGTACGGGCCCAAGTGCCCCGATCTGCCGAACGGCTGGTCCGACTGGCGCTTCTTCCAGTACAGCAGCACCGGCGCGGTCTCGGGCATCAGCGGCAACGTCGACCTCGACGTGTTCAACGGCACGCTCGCCGATCTGCAGGCGCTCACCCGCAGCACCGCGGCCTACGGCGCGAAGGTCACCGGAAAGGCGCACCCGGCCACGATGAAGGCGGGCTCGACGGCCACCGCGTGGCTCGAGGTGCAGAACGTCGGCACCGCCACCTGGAACGCGTCCACGCACCTCGGCACCACGGTCGCGCGCGATCGCGTGAGCGCGTTCGCCGACGCGAGCTGGGCCAAGCCGGATCGCCCCGGCGCGGTCACCGGCACGGTGGCGCCAGGCGGGCTCGAGAAGATCTCGTTCACCCTCCACGCGCCGGCCAAGCCCGGCACCTACGTCGAGCACTTCGGGCTCGTGCAGGAGGGCACCGCGTGGTTCGGCGACCAGGGCGGGCCCAAGGACGACGCCGTTGCCTGGACCATCGAGGTCACCGCCGACGGCGACGCGGGGCCCACGGATGCTGGGGCCACCGACGGCGGGACCCCGCCGAATCCGAACGGCGACGCCGGCCCCACCACGGACGCGGGTGAGCTCTCGGTGTCGACGGCCTCGGCCGGCGGCTGCACCACCTCGGGCTCCACTACGGGCGGAGCAGGCGGGATCGCCGCGCTCTTGCTCGGGCTGCAGCTCCTCGCGCGTCGAAGAGCTCGGGGCTAGCTCACTTGCGGGGTGCCTTGCGCGCCGAGTGACGGTGCCGCGTCTGCGTGGTGCGGCGCGCGGCCTCGGGCTCGGCGAGGTACCGGACCACCCATCCCGCCGCGGCGAGACCGAACGCTCCGGTGACGAACGACGCGGTGCCGTCGATGCGCGCGCGCTTCTCGCACGAGTGGTGGGTGTTGCCGCCGTGGGGGCACACGCACGCGAAGCCCTCCTTCCCGTCGGCGCCGACCTCGGCGGGGGGCAGCATGGGCTCGTCGCTGAACACCGCGGCGATCCCGAACGTGCCGTCGGCGCCCGGCTCGATGCCGTGCTTGCGGGGCAGCCACTTGCGCACGTCCTTGGCGAGGCCGTCGCGCACGGTGTGGGCGAGGTCGCGGACCTGGACGCGCGTCGGGTCGAGGCGCCCGGCCGCGCCCATCGCGCTGATGACCGGGATCCCGCGGCGCTTGCAGGTGGCGAGGAGGTCGAGCTTCGCGGTGACGTTGTCGATGGCGTCGATGACGTAGTCGGGGCGGTCGCCCTCCGGGAGCAGCTCGTCGCGCGCCGGCCCTTCGTAGAACCGCGTGACGGCGTCGATGCGCGCGGTCGGGTGCACGAGCCGCAGGCGCTCCGCCATCACGTCGACCTTGTGCTTGCCGACCGTGCCCTTCATCGCGTGGAGCTGGCGGTTGGTGTTGGTGATGCAGACGAGATCGAAGTCGACGAGCGTGAGCCGGCCGAGCCCGCTGCGGGCGAGCGCCTCGGCGGCCCACGAGCCCACGCCGCCGCACCCGAACACCACCACGTGCGCGCGGGCGAGCCGATCGACGCCCGGGTCGCCGACGAGCCGCGCGAGCCGATCGAAGCGGCGGTGCACCTTCACCGGAGCGTCGTCGGGGGCGTCGGAGAGCAGGCCGAGCGAGCGCGTGGAGCAGGTAGGGTGGTCCTCGGTCGGCACTTCGCGGGGACCGCGACCGACCCGGAGCAGGGGGGAATCCATGGGCCGTGGAGCGTGGAACGAGCCGGCCGTGGCTGCAACCCGGCCCGGCCCTCGAGGCGGTGGACTGGGGTACGCTCCTCGGATGCGCGCCTTCGTCGCCCCCCTCGCCGCCCTCGCCTTGTTCGCCCCCCGGCTCGCGATGGCGGGCCTCGGACCGGCGCACGTCATGGTCGTCTACAACGCGGACGCGGTGGGCGCGAAGGACGTCGCCGACCAGTACGTCAAGGCGCGCGCGCTCCCCGCGGGGCACGTCTGCGCGCTCTCCGGGCTCGATCCCAAGGTCACCTCGATCGACCTCACCACCTGGGACAGCAAGGTGCGGAAGCCTCTCGACGCTTGCCTCACGGCGGCCCCCGAGCCCGACGAGATCGACGCGCTCGTCACCGTGCGCGGCCTCCCCTACCTCGTGAAGCTCCCCACCGGTGACGTCGGCTTCGAGGCGCTCCTCCAGGTGGGCCACGGCACCAAGGACGGCAAGGAGATCGCCACCCTCGCCCAGACCGACTCGGCCTCGGTCGCCAATCCGCTGTTCGCGAAGGGTGGGCTGAGCTCCGAGTTCACGCTGAGCAACCCCTACCAGGACTGGTACAAGTCCTCGACCCAGGTGGTGCGTCAGAAGGTGGCGCCCCCCGCCTTCACGCGCCTCGGCGTCGTCGACAAGGGCGCCTCCATCAAGGTGCAGAAGCAGCTCTACGTGGTCGCGCGCCTCGACGGCTTCGACTTCGTGGACGCGGCCGCGCTGATCACCCGCGCGATCGACGCGGAGAAGTCGACCCCGCCCAAGGGCACGCTGCTCTGCATGCACGGCGCGGACGACGCCCGCGGCGCGCGCGACCCGGAGTGCGAGCACGCGACCCGCGTGCTGAAGGCCGCCGGCTTCGACGCCACCTGGCTCCCCACCTTCGACGGCAAGCTCACCGGCAAGACCGTGTCGGCCTATTTCACCGGCGCCGACAGCCTGCGCGACGCCATCGCCGGCAACACCTACGCGCCCGGCGCCGTCGTCGACAACCTCACCTCGTTCGGCGCCGTGCCGCAGAACTTCTTCTGCTCGGCCGACGGCAAGACCTGCCCCGCGAGCGAGAGCCAGACCTCGATCGCCCGCTTCGTGCGCGCGGGCGCGAGCTTCGTGCACGGCACGGTGGCCGAGCCCAAGAACAACGTGTTCCCGAACGCGGGCGCGCTGCTCCACTACACGATGGGGTACTCGGCGGGCGAGGCGTTCCTGTTCCACCAGCAGTTCCTCGCCTGGTACAACCTGCACCTCGGTGACCCGCTGCTCACGCCCTGGGCCAAGCGGCCCGAGGTCACGCTCGGCGAGGCGCGCGCGACCACGCCGTTCGTGGTCAAGGCGACCCACCCCGACGGCGTCGCCAAGGTGCGCCTCTACGTCGCGGGCAAGCGCGTGGCGGAGGCCGACGGCGACACGCTGACGACGACGCTGCCCGGCGCGGCCGGGGCCCGCGTCGACGTCCTCGCCGTGGGCATCGCGAAGAGCGCGACGGCGAAGCGCACGGGGTGGCTCGAGCCCGCGGTCGAGGTGCACGCCGACGTGCAGGGCTGGACCGCGGCCACCCTCACGATCGGCGCGCCGCTCCCGGTCGATCCGGACGGCGGCCCTGTCGCCGACGGCGGTGACGCCGGCAACGAGGGCACCCCGACCACGACCGACGAGAGCGGGTGCGGGTGCCGGCACGCGTCCACGTCGTCGACGCCCCGGACCTACGCGGGGCTCGCCGCGCTCGGGCTCTTGATGCTCACCCGCCGCCGCGCGCGGACCTGACCACGCTTCAGCGGCGCGTCCAGAACAGGATGATGCCGATCGCGGCGAGGATCAGCAGCACCGTCACGGCGAGGAGCGAGCGGTTCTTGGGCGGAGGCGCGACCATCAGCGGCGCCTCCACCGGCGCGTCCTTCGGCTCGAGCGCGGCGGGGGCGGGCGTCGGCTCGAGGGCGGCCACCTTCGGCGCCACCGGGGCCATCACCGCCGGCACGCTCGGCGTGATCTGCGCGACGGGCCCCACCTCGAGCGCCTTGATCGCGCGCTCGCGGGCGCGACGGGCCGCGACGAGCTCCGCGCCGAAGTGCTGCGTGAGCCACTCGCCGAGGCGGATCGGGCTCGCGACGAGGCGCGCCTTGGCGACGTAGCGCTGGAGGTCGTCGAGCATCATGGCCGCCGACTCGAACCGCTCCTCGCGGCGGACGGCGAGCGCCTTGCGCAGGATGCCGTGCAGCTCGTCTTCGCTCGGCAACGAGCGCACCGGGAGCTCCGGGATCTCGGCGCGCCGCGCGACGGCGAGCAACGTCTCCCCGGAGTCCTTGTCGGCCCGGTACATGCGGCGGCCGGCGAGGAGCTCGAACAGCACGACGCCCGCCGCGAACACGTCGGCGCGCGCGTCGAGCGGCTCGCCCCGCGCGTGCTCGGGGCTCATGTAGCCGGCCTTGCCCTGGATCGCGTCGGGCGAGAGCGCGTCGGCGCTGTCGTTCGCGCGGGCGATGCCGAAGTCGCAGAGCTTCACCTCGCCGTCGACCGAGACCAGGATGTTGGACGGCGAGACGTCGCGGTGGACGATCCCGAGCGGGCGGCCCTCGTCGTCCTTGCGGCGGTGGGCGTAGTCGAGGCCGCGGAGCGCCTCCATCACGATGAGCAGCACGAACTCGACGGGCAGCGGCACCTTCTCGCGGGCACACCGGCGGAGGAGCTCGTTGAGGTCGAGGCCCTCGACGTACTCCATCGCGATGAAGAGCCGGCGGCCGTCGGGTTGCTGCTCGGCGCCGAGGTCGAAGACCTGCGCCACGTTGGTGTGCGACAGGCGCGCGGCGAGCTTGGCCTCCACCACCAGGGCCTCGGCGAACTTGGCGTCGCGCGACAGCTCGGGGAGGATCTGCTTGACCACCACGAGGCGGGCGCCGCCGGCCTCCTCGGTCTTGGCGCGCGCGAGGTAGATCTCCGCCATGCCGCCCTTGCCGACGAGGTCGAAGAGCACATAGCGACCGAACGTTCGCGGCAGCGCGGGCGCGGGGTCCAAGAGACCCGCTTCATCGGTCAGTGCGCGCGACCCGTCAAGCGTGTCCTCGCGCCGGAGACCGGGGCGGCGGGCCCCGGGCGGCCGTTCTAGCCGAGTAGTGCTAGCGTCCGCGCCCGATGAGAGCCCGTTTGGTCCAGGAGTTCCGGTTCGAGGCCGCGCACCGCCTCCCGCGCGTGCCGGCGGGGCACAAGTGCGCGCGCCTGCACGGCCACAGCTACCGCGTCGAGGTCGCCGTCCAGGGACCGGTCGACGAGACCACGGGCTGGTACGTCGATTTCTACGATCTGCAGGCCGCCTTCGCGCCGCTCCTCGAGCGGCTCGACCACTACTACCTGAACGAAATCGAGGGCCTCGAGAACCCGACCAGCGAGGTGCTCGCGCGCTGGATCTGGGAGCGCCTGCAGCCCACCTTGCCGGGCCTGTGCCGGGTCACCGTCTACGAGACCTGCGATGCCCGCGCGGAGTACGAGGAGAATGACCGTTCGTCGCTATTTCACGCTCGAAGAGGCCCGCGCCCTCCTGCCGGAGGTACGGGTGATCGTCGCCGAGCAGCTGGCCCGCCGCGCCGACCTCGAACGTCGACTCGTGGAGCTCGGTGAGCTCGTCGGCGAAGCGCCCGAAGACCTCTCCGACAAGGAGGGCGACGCGCCCACGGTGCTCTCGGCCAAGCGCACGCTGCGCGAGCACGTCGACCGCTACCAGCAGGGCTGGAACCGCCTCGAGACGATGGGGGTCGTGCTCAAGGACGCGCGCACCGGCCTCGTCGACTTCTACAGCCGCGTCGACGGGCGCGTCGTCTACCTGTGCTGGATGCACGACGAGCCCACCATCGAGCACTACCACGGCCTCGAAGAGGGCTTCTCCGGGCGCAAGCGCATCGAGGGCGCCGTCGCCGCGCGGCTCTACAACTGACATGGACCGCGCCGCTGCGGCCGCCGCGATCGAGGCGTTCTTGCGCGCGATCGGCCACGATCCGGCCACCGAGGCCGCGCTCGAGGGCACGGGGCAGCGCGTCGCCGATCTCTACCTCGACGATCTCCTCGACGGCTACGCGATGGACGTCGCGGCGATCCTCGGGAGCCGCATCCCCGCGCCCTCCGGCCAGCAGGTCGTCGCGATGCAGGCCATCGAGACCCACGTCGTGTGCCCGCACCACCTCACGGTGGCGCGCGGCTTCGCGGCGATCGCGTTCGTGCCGGGCGCACACGTGGTCGGCCTCGGCGCGCTCGCCCGCCTCGTCGACGCGCGCGCGCACCGGCTCGCCCTCCAGGAGGACGTCGGGCTCGCGATCGCGAACGACCTCGTGGAGCAGCTGGGGGCTCGCGCCGCGGGGTGCAGGCTCGAGCTGTCCCACGGCTGCCTCGCCCACCACGGCCCGAAGAAGGCGGCCGCGATCGTGCGCACGATGTCGTTCGCGGGCGACGATCCGCGAGGCCTGGTGCTCGCCGCGCTGGTCTCGGGTACCCTGCAGGCGTCATGAATCGCATCGCAGTCATCACGGGGGGCGGGCGCGGCATCGGCCGGGCCACCGCCCTCGCCTTCGCCCGCCGCGGGCTCGATCTCGCGCTGTACGGGCGCGTGGCCGGCGATCTCGAGGCCGTCGCCGAGCAGGCCCGCGCCGAGGGGGTCCGGGTGCTGGCGGTGGAGTGCGACGTCTCCTCGGGCGCCGCGGTCGACGAGGCCGCTGCGCGGGTGCTGCGCGAGCTCGGGGTCCCCCACGTGCTGGTGAACAACGCCGGCATCGTCCACCGGGCCCCGGTCGAGGACACCACCGAGCAAGCATGGGATCACGTGGTGGCGGTCAACCTCAAGGGACCGTTCCTCGTGAGCCGTTCGTTCCTCGCCGCGATGCGCGAGCAGGACGCCGGGCGCATCGTGCACGTCTCGTCCATCAGCGCGACCCTCGGCACGCCCAAGCTCTCGGCCTACTGCGCCTCCAAGTGGGGCCTCGTCGGCTTCATGAAGGCGCTCGCCGAGGAGCTCCGCGGCACCTCGGTGCAGACCATGGCCGTGCTCCCCGGATCGGTCGACACCGCCATGCTGCGCGGCTCGGGGTTCGCCCCGCAGATGACCGCCGACGACGTCGCCGCCACCATCGTGTGGACCGCGCTCGACGCGCCCGCCGCCCTGCACGGCGCCACCGTCCCCATCTTCGGCGCGGGCTGACCGTGCTCGAGGTCCCGGACGACGCGCTCGAGGCGCTGCCGGTGTTCCCGCTGCCGCAGGTCACCCTGTTCCCGGGCGCCCGGCTGCCGCTGCACATCTTCGAGCCGCGCTACCGCAAGATGACCAGCGACTGCCTCGCGGGCCACCGCGCGATGGCGGTGACCCAGCTGCTCGGCCCGGGCCAGGGCGGCGCCGACCCGCCGATCGCGATCGTCGCGGGCGTCGGCATGGTGGTCGAGGCAGAGCCGCTCCCCGACGGTCGCTTCAACCTGGTGCTCGAGGGGTGTGCGCGCGTGCGCCTGTTCGAGCTGCCCTTCGTGGCGCCCTATCGCCGCGCGCGGGCGCTGCTGCTCGGCGAGCTCCTGTCCGAGCCGGCAGGCGCAGAGGTCGCCGCGCTCTCCGCCACGGCACGCGCGTTCGTCGCGTTCGTCCGCGCGCGCGACCCGGATTTTCGGTTCTCGGTGCCCGAGGCCGATCTGCCCGGCCCCCGCCTCGCCGACCTCTGCGCGCAGCGGCTGATCCTCGACGCCTCCGATCGCCAGTCGGCGCTCGAGCTGCTCGATCCCGCCGCGCGGGTCTGCTTCGTGCGCGACGTCCTCGCCGGCCAGCTCGCGCGCCTCGGCGGACGGAGCGGGCCCTCTGCCGGAGCCAACTGAGTGCCGCGCCTGCACGTCTCCGAGCTCCGCGGGCTCGACGTCACCCGCATCGGTGGGCCCGCGCTCCGCGGCAACGCGGGCGCCCGCGCGTCGTTCGAGGTGCCGCTCGAGGCCACGCTCACCGTCGCGCCGCTGGTCGGCGAGGCGATCGCGCTCGGGGCCTTCCAGCGCGCCAAGTCCACGATCGATCTGCCGCGGCTCGACGGCTCGGGCCTCTCGCTCGTGCGGCGCGCGACCGGCGGGCCTGCGCTCCGCGTCGGCCGAGGGCAGGTCCACGTCACCCTCGCGCTCACGAACCCCGCGGTGCTCGGCGGTGTCGGCGACCCGAACCGCGCGCTCAACCGCCACGTGCGCCCGCTCCTGCGCGCGCTCGACGCGCTCGGCAGCCAGCCCACCACGTTCGGGGGTCGCGACATCGTCCTCATGGGCGCCGCGCCGATCGCCTGGGTCGGGCTCGGCCACGTGCGCTCGACCGGCGCGACCACGCTCGAGGCCATCGTCGCGCTGTCGCGGTCGTTCGAGCTCGCCGCGGAGCTCGACCTCGCCCACGGCGCCATCGCCCCTCGCTTCCTCGGTCGCACGCCGAGCACGCTCGAGGCGGTGCTCGGGCGCGCGATCGATCCCGACGCCGTGGTCGGTGCGATCGTCGCCGCCTACGCTCTTCAGGCCGAGGACTCGGTCGCGACGGAGGCGCCTGCGAGCCTGCCGATGACCCGCGTGGACGCGGACGAGCCGCCGTTCACCGCGATGATCGAGGAGGCCATCGGCCTGCTCGGCGCCCGGCGTGGCGCAGACGGGCGCGTGGAGCTCGGCGGCGACATGTTCGCCTCCACCGACGCGCTCGCGGCCCTCGGCGAGGGGCTCGCGAAGCCGAGCGACGACGAGGCCGCCGTGCGCGCGACGATCGACGCCACGCTCGAGGGCGCGCTGCTCCTCGGGGTGCGCGACGTCGGCGTCTTCGCCCGCCTCGCCCGCGCCGTGTAGGCGCACAAAAAGCAACGGGCCCCTGCCATCACTGGCAGAGGCCTCGCGTGCTCGGTCGGGATCAGTTCGAGAGAAAAATCACTTCGATCTCGTTGCGGACCTGGTCTTCGGTCTGGCCGCGGGCGATCGCGATCTCCTTGACGATCAGCGTGCGGGCCGTGTCGAGCATGCGGCGCTCGCCGAACGAGAGCTGCTTGTCGGTCTTGAGGCGGTAGAGGTCACGGAGCACCTCGGCCACGTCGTAGATCGAGCCCGTCTTGATCTTGTCCATGAACCCGCGATAGCGGCGGTTCCAGGTCTGGTTGTCGAAGGCGATGGTGCGCTCGCGCAGGATGTCGAAGATCTCCCGAATCTCGTCCTCACTGATGACGCTGCGCAGCCCGACCGCCTTCGCGTTCATCACCGGCACCATGATCTTCCGGTCGGTATCGAGGATGCGGAGCACGTAGAACCGCTGACGGTTGCCCGCGATATCCTTCTCCTCGATGCTGACGACTTCGGCCACACCCTGAGCGGGGTAGACGGCCTTGTCGCCGACCTTGAACTGCATTTCGGTGCCAACGGACATAGAGAAGGTCTCCTTTTGCTTGATTCGCTTCGGCGGGCTTCGGCAGAGCTGGGTCACCAGCGCTGGCTCACCTGGCCGCGGCGATGGAAACGCGCCCCGTCCGATGCCGGCCCACGCAATGGGTCGCAGCAGGGAGGGAGCGCGTACGAGAGCCGCATACGTGGGGTCGATCCTGGGACGAGCCTTCGGAGCGACACCTGAGGGGGAATCCTCGCGGGAAGAGCGAAAACGGTGCTAGAGCGGCGCACGCTGTCGATGAACAGATGGTGGAGGGTCGTTGTTCCTTTGCTAGAAATCCTGCTCTGGACCTGCTCTGCAGCAGGGAAAGCGGAGGCCATCCGTGGAGACGAGAAGAGCCCGCACCGACCGTAGACGGATCGCTGCAGGCGGGCGCACTCTACTTGTTGCCAACAGCCGTGTCAACGACTTTTTGGTGCACTGCGGCACGTCGAAAAGCTGAGTTGCTGCGGGGGCTCCCGGCGTTCACTCGACCGCGTCCCCCCCCCCCCGCGGTCCCCCCCCCCCCCCCCCCCCCCCCCGCCCCCCCTCCCCGCCGGGCCGCCCCCCCCCCGTGGGCGCGCCCCCGCCCCGGGCCGGGCCCCGGGCGCACGAGCTCGTCGGCGAGGCCCCAGCGGACACCGCGGTCGCTGATCACGATCTCGCGCGCGCCGAGCGCGCGGGCCGCCTCGAGCAACACGATGCCTCCGGCCACGATGACGTCGGCGCGCTTGGCGTCGAGCCCCACGACCTGACCGCGCGCGGCGAGCGGGAGGGCCGCGAGGGTGGCGATGCGCTTCTCGAGCGCGTCGAGCGAGAGGCGGGCGCCGTGCGGTGGCGACTCCTCGTAGCGCGCGATGCCGAGCTCGATGGCCGCGTAGGTGGTGGCCGTGCCCGCGATCGCGACGACCGCGTCGACCGGCCCCATGGGGGGTTTCGGATCGGCGTAGGTCTGCAGCGCGGCCGCGTGCACCGCCGTGAGTGCCGCCGGCGTGGGAGGGTCGGTCGGGACGTGGCGCTCGGTGAGCCGCACGCTGCCGACGTCGTAGCTGTGCGCGAACACGAGCTCTTCGCCCTGGCCGACGACGATCTCGGTGCTGCCGCCACCGACGTCGATCACCGCCACGTGCGAGCCCGTGATCCCGAGCCCGCCGAGCGCGCCGCGGAACGTGAGCTCGGCCTCGCGCGCGCCGCTCACGATCTCGACGGTGCCTCCGAGGATCGCGGCCGCGCGGGCCCGGAACTCGGCGCCGTTCTCCGCGTCGCGCGAGGCGCTCGTGCCGACCGCTGCGACGCGCGTCACGCCGAGGGCGCGGGCCTCGGCGGCGAAGCGCTCGAGGGCCGCGAGCGTGCGCGCGATCGCGTCGTTGTCGAGCCGCTTGGTCTTGTCGACGCCGCGACCGAGGCGCGTGATCTCGGCCCGCTCTAACACAGAGCGCGGACCATCTGGCCCGCGCTCGGCGACGAGGAGCAGCACCGTGTTGGTGCCGATGTCGAAGGCAGCGACCTTCTCGGTCACTCCACGTCGAGCTTCATCAGCTCGCTCGCGTCCGGGAGGATCGCGATCTCGACGCGGCGGTTCAGCTTCTTCTGCTCCGGGGTCTGCGTGCCGCGCGTGCCCGCGATCGGGTCGAGGTCGCCGTAGCCAGCCGCGCTCCAGTGCTCGGCCGGGAGGCCTGCGCCGTCCTTCTTGAGCTTGGCGTCGGGCTGCGCGGTCATGAACTGATAGACCTCGCGGGCGCGCATCACGGAGAGACCGACGTTGTCCTTGAACGCGCCGGCGTACGGCGCGTTGTCGGTGTGGCCGACGATCTGATACTGGCGCTTGAGGAGGTCGGGGTCGCTCTTGACGACGTCGGCGACCTTCATGAGCGCCTCCTTGCCGTCCTTGGAGAGCAGCTCCGAGCCCGGCGCGAAGAGCACGTCGCCCGGCAGATCGATCACGATCTGGTTGTGGCGCACGGCCACCTTGAGGTTGAACTTCTTGAGCTCGTCGAGCTTCTTCTTGAGCGCCTCGAGGCGCTTCTTCGCGGCCTCGAGCGCCTTGGCGCGGGCCTCGGACTCGGCGAGGGCCTTGGTGAGCTTGGCGCTCTTGTCCTTCTCGTCGCCGAACTGCTTCTTCATGTCCTCGAAGGCGGAGAGATCCTTCTTGAGCTGATCGACCTCGCCCTGCACCTTCTTGAGCTCGGCCTTGCTCTTGTCGTGCGCGGCCTTCTCGGCGTCGAAGTCGGCGCGGAGCTTCTTCTCCTTGTCGAGCTGCGACTGCCACTCTTCTTCGTTGTGGCCGCAGCCGGAGAGGCTGGTGAGGAGGGCGCCACCCGAGAACGTGAGCGCCATCGAGAGGCCCATCGTGGAGATCCAGCGAGCGTTCATGGCGGGGACGCTAACGGGGGCCGACCGAGGGCGGTCAACGGGTTTTCGCAGCGAAACCGCCCCGGACTTGCGTTGGGACAACCTCGGCCAGGCGCCTCCACCAGAAGTCCACATCGGGCCAACAATTTTTCCACAACCCACCTTGACAGGTACGCTAGGTGACGATATATGTCGTGGCACGTACTGCACAGGGAGGTACGACCATGGCTGCGAAGAAGGCTGCGAAGAAGACTGCTGCGAAGAAGACCACCAAGGCTGCGAAGAAGCCCGCCAAGGGCGCTGCTGCCAAGGTTGCCAAGCGTGGCGCCAAGAAGACGGCGACCAAGAAGGTCGCCAAGCGCACCGCTGCAAAGCGTGGCGCGAAGAAGGGCGCCGCCAAGAAGGGCGCTGCCAAGAAGACCGCCAAGAAGGGTGGGGCCAAGAAGGCTCGGCGCGCGCCGAAGAAGGCCGCTGCTCCTGCAGAAGGCCCGGTCGTCACGACCGCCGGTGGCGACGAATCGGAAGAGTAGTCTCCCGCTCTTCGTCGTTCACTCGCTCACACCGCTCCAACCCCATCGGGTTCGGGCGGTGTCGGCGTTTTGTGGCCTGGGTTCCGGTGACGAACGCGTGTCGTGAGACGTAGCCGTTCCGGTCGTGTGGCGGGAACGGTTTCCAGTGAGATCGTAAGAATTGACCTTTGCCGCGGTTGCGCCATGCTGGCCGCTCACGGTCGCTTCATCATGAGGGGTTGGATGACTCACGCTCGCCTTTCTTTCTCGGCCGCGCTCTGTGCGCTCGCCTTCAGCTCCGTCGCTTGCTTTCGAGCACGGACACTCCCGCCAGCGGTGACGACACCGGCGCGGAGGACACAGGTTCGGAAGACACGGGTGCCGTCGACTCGTCGGCGGGAGACACCGGTGGCACGGACACCGGCAAGACGGACTCGAGCGTCGACACCGGCACGCCGCCTACGGACACGGGCACCACGGAGGGTGGTGGCGATGTCGCGGACACGGCGGACACCGCGGAGGTGAGCCTCGCCTGCCCCACGCCGGGTGCGACGGGCACCGGGCCCTGCGGCAAGTGCGGCACGCACGAGCGTCTGTGCGGCAGCGACAAGATCTGGCTGCCCTGGGGCGCGTGCACCGGCGAGACAGGTGTCTGCGACATCGGCTCCACGCGCGACGTGAAGTGCGGCAAGTGCGGCACGCGCAACGACTCGTGCAGCACCACCTGCGAGTGGGAGAACGGCGTCTGCACGGGCGAGGGCATCTGCAACGAGGGTGACGTCGAAACCCAGTACTCGTGCAGCACGCCGAAGCAGGTGAAGACGCGCACGTGCACGAGCACCTGCGGCTGGAGCGACTGGAGCGGGTGCGCCGCAGCCAAGGGCTGGGACACGATGGCGGATCCGCCCAGCACCTTCTACGGCCGCTACCAGCACAGCGCGATCTGGACTGGCTCGAACATGGTCGTGTGCGGCGGCTACGGCAGCTCGTGCAGCAGCATCTACTGCAACGACGCGGCGTCCTACAACCCGACCAGCGACACCTGGGCTCCGAACTCGAGCCCGTCGATCGGTGGACGGTATCGCCACACGGCGGTCTGGACCGGCACGGAGATGATCGTCTGGGGTGGCAGCGGCTCCTCCAGCTACCTGGCGGATGGCGCGCGCTTCAACCCGAGCACCGGGGTGTGGACGACGCTGCCCCACGTCTCGCGAGCCCGAGCACCCTCGTCGGTCGCTACGGGCACACGGCGGTGTGGACCGGCACCGAGATGATCGTCTGGGGTGGTTACTCGCCGAGCTACTTGAACACCGGCGCGGCCTACAACCCCAGCACGAACGCCTGGCGCACCCTCTCCACGACGGGCGCGCCGAGCGCTCGCTACTACCACGCAGCGGCCTACGCCGGCGGCAAGATGATCGTGTTCGGTGGCTACTCGAGCAGCTGCTCGAGCTCGTACTGCAACGACGCCTACTCCTACGATCCGGGGGCCAACACCTGGACCACGCTCGCGTCTCCCGGCCTCGACGCCCGCTACCTCCCGTCGGGCATCACCGGCGGCGCCACGGGCAACACGGCGATCTTCTGGGGTGGCTACGGCAGCTACGTGAGCCCGACCTACACGAAGGGCGACGGCGCGATCTTCAACCCGACGACCGGCACGTGGACGACGATCCCGGCGCCGGCGGACACGCTGATCACGTACCCCAAGCGCTACTATCACGCAGCCTGGTGGGGCGCGGACCAGTTCTTCTTCTGGGGCGGCAACCCGTACTCCATCAGCTACTCGGACAACGGCGCCAGCTACAACCCGACGACGGGCACGTGGAAGGCGATGCCGAGCAGCGGCGCGCCCACCGCCCGCTACTACCACTCGGCCGTCTGGACCGGCTCGGAAGCGATCATCTGGGGCGGCTACGGCTCGACCTCCAGCTACCTGCGCGACGGCAAGATCTACCGCCCCTGATTTCCCTCGAGGACGAGACCCATGAAACGTATTGCCTTCTTCGGCTTGGCTCTGTCGTGTTCGGCTTCGATGCTGGCGTGCGCCACCGTCGACGACGCCGAGGTGATCATCCCCAAGGACAGCGGCGGTGGGGACAGCTCCACGGGCGATGCCTTGCCGGACACCGGCTCCGACGCGACGGACACCGGCAAGAGCGACACGACGCCGGAGACGCCGGAGAAGTGCACGCCGCCGCTGACGGACAAGCGCGCGTGCGGCATGTGCGGGACGCAGACGCGTAGCTGCACGTCTTCGGGATCGTGGGGCTCCTGGGGCGCTTGCGGCGACGAGATCTCGGGTGCCGAGTGCTCGATCGGCGAGAAGCGCACGACGGACTGCGGGAACTGCGGCAAGCAGAACGACACCTGCGACAACACCACGTGCACCTGGAACACCGGGACTTGCACGGGTGAAGGCGAGTGCGCGGAGGGGGAGATCAAGACCTCCACGGCGTCCTGCACGGTGGCGGGTGAGGTTCGGACGCTGGTCTGCTCGAAGACCTGCAAGTACCCGGACGTGCTTTCGGTGCCGTGCGCGGCGCCGAAGGGGTGGACTCACGATGGCGGCCCCGCCCGGGCCTCGATGGCCGCTTCAAGAACTCGGCAGTTTGCACTGGCAAGGAAGCGATCTTCTGGGGCGGCTTCGGCGCGTACGTCAGCCCTTCGTACACGTGAAGAAGAACGGCGCCTCGTACAACGTTCTTGCGGACACGTGGAAGCTGATCGACTCGACCACGATGCCAGCAGTGCTTCGGGATACGGTCGCTTTGATCACAGCGTCGATCTGGACGGGCGGTGCGATGGTGATCTGTGGTGGGGGCTGAGACCACGAAGCGCGACTACAGCTCCTACAGCAGCTACGGCCGCCGAAGTCGGTTCGGCATCTACGATCCGGCAACCGACAAGTGGAAAGCCATCAGTGGCGGGCCTCTCGCCGCTCGCTCCCAGGTCAATGCGGTATGGTCGACGACGACCAGGGGGGGCGATGAGATGCTCGTCTGGGGCGGGTTCAACCAGGCATGCCCTCCACGTATGCGTGCTCGACGGCGCTAGCGTACAACCCGGCCACGAACACCTGGCGTCTGCTGCCGACAGCGCCCATCAGCGGTCGCTGGGGCCACGCGGCGGTCTGGACCGGCACCGAGATGATTGTCTGGGGCGGCGCCTCCGGCTCTTCTCCGACCTCCCCATCTGCCCTCTTTCGCGACGGCGCACGCTTCGATCCCAAGACCAACGTCTGGACCAAGTTCGCCGATCCCGCGGTCGAGATCGACGGACGCGTCGAACATGTTGGCATCTGGTCCGGGAAGGACTTGCTCGTCTATGGCGGCTTTGGCACGTACATCAGTCCGAGTTATGGCAAGAAGACGGGCGCAAAGTATACCCCCGGCGGAAGTTGGACGTCGATAGCCTCTCCAACAGATAGCGAGCTCGCCACACCTACACGATTCGCTTCCGCCGCGTGGTTCGGCGCGGACAAGCTGTGGGTGTGGGGTGGCGGGAATGGCTCGAGTTCCAGCGGGACCGCTGTTGCGGGCGGAGCCACCTATGATCCCCTCACCGACAAGTGGGCTTCCATGGATACCACCGACGCTCCGACGGCCCGCTCTCGACCGAGTGTTATCTGGACAGGCAAAGAAGCGGTCATCTGGGGCGGATCGAACTTCGCAAGCGGTTCGACCTTCTACGGTGACGGTAAGGTCTACAGACCTTGAAGGCCGCCTGACCTGACAGCACAGTTGAGTGCGCCAACGCCGGCGTGGAACGAGCCCCCGCCAGACCATCGCTGTTCTGCGGCTTCGATGGTCAAGACTTGCCGCCCGCCCGTTGCCTCTTCGCCCCTCGTTGCGTCGTGCAGGCTCTAGGCCGACCTCGAGACCAGTCAAGCGTCTTTCGGTACGGGCCCGCCGACCATGGGCTTGAGTTTGCGCCATTCGCGCCCTGGTTCTGGGATCACGCAAGGGCTCGCGGAAGGCGGCCCGCGCCGCCGTAGCGAACGCGTAGACCGCACCGCGACAAGGGCGGCCGCGTGCCTGCCGGATCTCAGGCGCTCACGCAAGCGGCTCTCTTGGATACGGATTGGCGAGTGCACACTCGCACAATGCTCCACCTACGGTTGCCAGTGCCGACCTGGGTGACAGCATCAGCTTTGCTGCGTCGGCCAGACTGGAACCGCGGAATCCATGCCTGGCGACCTGCTGATCCAAGCGAATGACGGGGGCTTGGACAGCGACGACTCTACCAGAGAACCGCGACTGGGGTCGTGCTGACGCCGGTGGTTGTGTCGATTCCGACATGGACGTTTGGTCCCCAGCACTTGACGGTCGTGCCATCGGTCAACAGGACACAGCCATACCCAGACCCTACCGCCACACTTTGAGCCCCGGTTGTGACCACGACTGGCGTCGAGGAAGACCCACCACCATCACCTAGCGCTCCATCTCCCCAGCAACGGACTGTCGAGTCCGAGGCCAGTGCACAGGCAGACAGATTTCCAACAGCAAGCTGGGTGGTGTTGGTGAGACCCGAGATGGTGATTGGGGACGTAATCGTTGCCCCCAGAAAAGGAGCATCTCCTGCGCACTTGACTGCACCACTGGGAAAGCGTGCGCACGAGAGGTTTGGGAGTGATCCGCAGCGGATCTCCGCTGCGCCCAAGTAGGTCGGGACGGGCGAGGCGCGATCAGTTGTACTGAGATCACCAAGCCATCCGCTGCCATTGAAACCCCAGCCCCTCGAGTCAGTCGTACTAAGGACTGCGAAGGTTGCGTCTCCTCCGACCGCGATCGGGCCTGTTCCAAAAGAACCTGTCGCAACAACCAAACTCGAGGAGTCGACCTTTGTCCCATTGCCAAGCGCCCCAAAGCCGTTCCCGCCAAGGCACTTTACGTAGTTGTCAGAATCCCTAATACACAAGTGAGTTGCGGCTAGTGCGATATCCTTAGGGCTTGCGCTTACTCCGAAAGGAATGGCTGTTGGTCCAATACTTGTAGTCACTTGCAGGGCCTTCCCCCACCATAGCGCGCTCCCGTCGGCCTTCAGTACGGCGGTACTGTTTGGAGCAAGGGTCAAGGCAACCACACTGGAAACACCACTGACAAGAGTCGGGCGCAGTGCGGTGCCGGCCACACCGAGGGCGCCCCAGGAGTCGTTGATGCCCCAGCAGCGCAGGGTCTTGTTGGTCATCAAGGCACATGTGTGCTGCTCGCCCGCCACGAGCTGCGTCACCTTCAGGCAGGCGGCGGCGCTCCCGCCATCGCAGTCGATGGCGCAGGTTTCCGTGTCGGCGAACGCGGTCCGGTCGGCGTTGCAAGTCTGGACCTTCTTCCCCGAGCAACGCTTCTCCGCCGCGCCGCACGCGGGTGCCGTGCAAACACCGACGCTACACAACGCGGCGGTCGCGCAGGTGTCCGTGGTCACGTAGCCCGTCCGGTCCGCGTTGCACGACTGCGCTGCGGTACCGACGCAGCGCTTGTCCGTCGCCGCGCACGCAGGCGGGGTGCACGCACCCGCGCTGCACAGCGCCGCCGTCGCGCACGTGGCCGTGGTGTCCCACCCGGTCTGCCCGGCGTTGCAAGTCTGCGCCGCTGTACCCGAGCACTGCTTCGCGCCCGCAGCACAGACCGGCGGCGAGCAAGCGCCCGCGCTGCACAGGGCCGAGGTCACGCAGGTGGCCGTCGTCGTCCAGCCCGTCAGGTCCGTGTTGCAGGTCTGGGCCGAGGTGCCCGAGCAACGCTTGTCACCGCTGGCGCAGGTGGGCGTTGTGCAGACGCCGGCGCCGCACAGGGCCGCCGAGGCGCAGGTCGTCACTGTGTCCCAGCCCGTGCGCTCCGCGTTGCAGGTCTGCGCGAGAGCTCCCGAGCAGCGCTTGTCACCAGCAGCGCACGCAGGTGTGGCGCAGACTCCCGCGCTGCAGAGCCCCGCCGTGAGGCAGGTGGCCGACGTGTCCCAGCCGGTGCGTCCGGCGTTGCAGACCTGCGCCGAAGTGCCCGAGCAGCGCTTCTCACCCACGGCGCAGACCGCCGTCGAGCAGGCGCCGGCGCTGCAGAGGGCCGATGTGGCGCAGGTGGCCGTCGTGTCCCAGCCCGTACGATCCGCGTTGCATACCTGGGCCGAGGTGCCCGAGCAGCGCTTCTCGCCGACCGCGCAGGTCGCCGTGGTGCAGGCGCCGGCGCTGCAGAGAGCCGCGGTGCCACAGTTCGAGACCGTGTCGAAGCCGGTGCGGGCCGCGTTGCAGATCATCGCCAGCGCGCCGACGCACTTCTTCTCGCCGACCGCACACACCGCGCCCGAGCAGGTGCCGGCGCTGCAGAGCGAGGCCGACGCGCAGGTGGCAGTCGTGTCGAAGCCGGTGCGGTCCGCGTTGCAGATCTGCGCCGCGGCGCCGACGCACTTCTTCTCGCCCACCGCGCAGGCGGGCGTGGTGCAGGCGCCGGCGCTGCAGAGGGCCGACGTGGCGCAGGTGGCCGTCGTGTCCCAGCCCGTGCGGTCCGCGTTGCAGGTCTGGGCCGAGGTGCCCGAGCAGCGCTTCTCTCCGACCGCGCACGCCGGGGTCGCGCAGACGCCACCGCTGCAGAGGCCAGCCGAGACGCAAGGCGTCGAGTCGAAGCCGGTGCGGCCGGCGTTGCAGACCTTGGCGGTCGCGCCCTCGCACTTCTTCTCGCCCACCGCGCAGGCCGCCTTGCCGCACGTGGTGCCGGTGCCCGCGAGGCACAGCTCGAGGGTGTCGCAGGTGGCGACCTCGAGCTCCGCCTTGCCGAACTTGTCGCACTGCTTGCGCTTGGTGCCGTCGCAGCGGATCGCGTCGGGCGTGCACGCGGTGCAGCGGCCGGCCTTCGCGTCGCAGGTCTCGGCGCTCGGGCAGGTCGCGACCGTCAGCCACATCATGCCATCGCTCGAGCACTGCTCGAGGGTCGCGCCGGTGCAGCGGATCTCGTCCTTCGTGCAGATGGGCCCGCCCGTCTCGGTCTCGCCGTCGGGCGCGTCGGGCGCGACGTCGGCGTCGCCGGTGTCCCCTACCTCCTCGCCGACCTCGGCCTCCGTCCCCGTGTCGGGGCCGGCCTCGACGCTGGTCTCTCCTGTCTCGCCGGTGCTGCCGTCGCGGCACACCTCGAGCTCGGGGTTGAGATCGCAGCACTGCTCTGGATGGAGGTCGCAGAGCGTCGCGAATTCGTTCTGTGCGCACCCCCCGAGGAACCAGGAGAGAGCGGCGGTGGAGACGACGAAACCAAGGCGGTGAGAGGACTTCATGGGGCTACCTGCCGGTTGTGTCGGCGCGTGTAGCCCAACGTGTGCGTTAAATCGACACTACCCCCCCAAATACATCCGCAATGCTTCCGCTGCGCTTCGCCGGTCGAACGGCGTTCCGGCAAGTTCCTCCCGTTTCCCTATCCCCTCGAACAGATCCAGCAAGAACGCATGGAAGGCCTCGCACTCCTCCACCACGCGCCCCATCCGCTGCGGATCCAGCAGGTCCGTCTCCTCGAGCGACCCGATGGCCGACAGGAACTGGTCGAACCGGGGGTAGTCGTTCGTGCGGAGCAGCGGGTACCCCATCGCCTTGAAGTACCCGAGGAACTCCTTCACGAACCGGAAGCTCTCCACGCTGGCCCAGCGGTCGCTCTTGTCCGGCGTGCGGATGATGGCCGCCTTCGCCGCGAACCCGCGGACGATCTGCGCGAACATCCACACGTCCTTGCGGAGCCGCTCGCCCACCTCGCGCTTGGCCGCGAGGTCGTCGAACACGAAGTGCGCGTCGAGCCGCGCCCCGAGCGCGCGGATGAGGAACAGGATGATCGACTGCAGCGCCGGTCGTAGCGACTCCGTGGCCGCGAGGATCTTCTTGCGCAGCTCCGGGGCCGGCTCCTGCGCGTCGATCGGCGGCAGCTCGCGCACGAACGTGCGGCGCATCTCGAGCCGCAGCTTCGCGGCGATGCCCTCGAGGGCCGCCTTGATCCCGACCAGGCGGTGGCCCTCGGCGAGCAGCGACTCGTAGCGGGCGTGCATCGCCTTGCTGCTGATCGTGAAGAGCTCGCGCTCGAACCCCTCGGCCAGCTCTGCCCCCGCGTGCGCCCGCAGGTACGCGACCAGCGACCGCGCCTCGGCCCGCAGCGCGGCCAGGGCCAGGTGCGCCCGGTACAGCGCCGTGGGCTCGTTGTGCGAGAGCTCCACCAGCGAGTCCGCGAGCGCGAGCGTCTTGAGCATGCGGAACAAGGTCAGGAACGAGAGCGCCACCAGGCGGTGCGCCTCCTCGCCCGGGACCGACTGCACCAGCGCGAAGACCTCGGGGTTCTTGATGCGGTCGAGCTCGGGGCGGAACTCGAGGGCGCGCAGCGGGTTGAAATAGGTGTTCCGGGCCACCTCGCGCTGCTGCATGCCCATCGTGGCGTAGAACGTGCGGAACGGCAGGCGCTCCACGCGGAGCAGGCCGTCGACGATCTCGACCAGGTGGCCGAACGCGTAGCGCAGGGCGAGGAGCGACTGCTCAGGTGTCTCCTGGGCCGCCGTCGCCCGGACGAACCGGGACCGCGCCGTGTCCTCGGGGATCATCTGCTCGAGGTAGCGCTGGAAGACGAACACCCGCTCGTCCTCGCCGAGCAGCGTGCGCGAGAGGGACGCCACCCGGACCATGCCCTCGCGGGCCACCCGCAACGGCTCGCGGAAATCCACGGCCGCGATGATCGTGCGGCGCGGGGGCCCCGGGTGGTTGCGCGGATTCGCGAAGCAGGCGAGGCCGCGGAGCAGCACCTCGAGCTCGAAGAGCAGGTCGACCTTGCGCTCGGCGGTGAGACCGGAGAACCAGGCCTCGCGGGTGATCGCGTGGTCGCGCCGCATCTCGCGCGAGCCCGAGAGCAGGGAGCGGTACCCCTCGCGGGGCGCGATCGATCCGGCGGGCGGCGGCAGAGAGGGCGGCGCGGGCACGGGACGGCGATGGTAGCGCACCGGGCGCGGCCGCGATGAAGTAAGCTCGGCCCGGCTTCGATGGAACCGCCGCTCCTGGAAGTCCGCGATCTCGTGACCTCGTTCCGCACCGAGGAAGGCGTCGTGCGCGCGGTCGACGGCGTGTCGTTCCAGGTGCCGGCGCGGTCGATCGTGGGCGTCGTCGGCGAGAGCGGGTCGGGCAAGAGCGTCACCGCCTTGTCCATCTTGCGCTTGATCGAGGAGCCGGGGCGGATCGAGTCCGGGGCGATCTTGTTCGAGGGCCGCGACCTGATGGGCCTCTCGGAGCGCGAGATGCGCGACGTCCGCGGCGACCGCATCTCGATGATCTTCCAGGAGCCGATGACCTCGCTCAACCCCGTCTACACGGTGGGGGCCCAGATCGGCGAGGTGGTGCGGGTGCACCAGGACAAGAGCCGCAAGCAGGCGCGCGCTCGCGCGATCCAGATGCTCGAGCTCGTGGGCATCCCCGCGCCCCAGGAGCGCGTCGACGCCTACCCGCACGAGCTGTCGGGTGGCATGCGGCAGCGGGTGATGATCGCGATGGCGCTCGCGTGCACGCCCAAGCTGCTCCTCGCGGACGAGCCCACCACCGCGCTCGACGTCACCATCCAGGCGCAGGTGCTCGAGCTCCTGAAGAAGCTGCAGCGCGAGCTCGAGATGAGCGTCGTCCTCATCACCCACGATCTCGGCGTGGTGGCCGAATACGCCGACCACATCGTGGTCATGTACGCGGGGCAGGTGGTCGAGCGCGGGCCGGTCGACGAGGTGTTCGCCTCGCCGCGCCACCCCTACACGCGCGGCCTCTTGCGCTCGCTGCCCTCGCTCGGGTCCTCCGCTCACCCGGACAAGCGACCGCGCCGGCTCCCGAGCATCGAGGGCATCGTGCCCGACCTGCGCGCCCTCCCGAAGGGCTGTCGGTTCCAGGACCGCTGCGAGCTCGTGATCGACGGCTGCCGCGAGGGCACGCCCGTGCTCGCGGCGATCGGCGACCACCGCGCGGCGCGGTGCATCCGCTCGAAGGAGCTCGCGCCGTGAGCCAGCGCCCGACCTTCGCGCCGAGCGACCCGGAGCTCGTGGTGGAGCGCGTCTCCAAGTGGTTCCCCGTGGAGCAGGGGTTGTTCCGCAAGCCGCGCCAGCTGCGCGCGGTCGACTCGGTGTCGCTCACCGTGGGTCAGGGCGAGACCGTGGGCCTCGTCGGCGAGAGCGGGTGCGGCAAGAGCACCCTCGGGCGCACCGTCCTGCGCCTGCTCGATCCCACCTACGGGCGGCTCACCTTCGAGGGGCGCGACATCACGAACCTCGGCGTCTCCGAGCTGCGGCCGCTGCGGCGGCGCATGCAGATCGTCTTCCAGGACCCTTACTCCTCCCTCAATCCGCGCATGACCGTGCGGCAGATCGTGGGCGAGGCGATCCAGATCCACAAGCTCGCCAAGAGCGACGCGCAAGAGGAGGAGATGGTCCTCTCGCTCCTCGACCGCGTGGGTCTGCGCAAGGACGCCCTCACGCGCTACCCGCACGAGTTCTCCGGCGGGCAGCGCCAGCGCATCGGCATCGCGCGCGCACTCGCGGTGATGCAGGACGCCAAGGGCGGGCTGCTCGTGTGCGACGAGCCGATCAGCGCCCTCGACGTGTCGATCCAGGCGCAGATCGTCAACCTGCTGCAAGACCTCCAGGAGGAGCGCGGGCTCGCCTACCTTTTCATCTCGCACGACCTCAAGGTGGTCGAGTACCTGAGCCACCGCGTCGCCGTGATGTACCTCGGGCGCATCGTCGAGCTCGCGTCCGCCAAGGACCTCTACGAGCACCGCCGCCACCCGTACACGCGCGCGCTGCTCAGCGCGATCCCGGTGCCCGATCCCGAGAAGCGCCGCCTGCGCATCGTGCTCTCGGGCGACGTGCCGAGCCCGCTCGATCCGCCGAACGGGTGCGCGTTCCACCCGCGGTGCCCCAAGGCCAAGCCGGGCCTCTGCGACAAGGACGTCCCCGCGCTGCGCGAGCTCGACGAGGGCCACACGGTCGCCTGTCACCTCCCGGAGGAGGACCCGTGATCCGCGAGCGGCTCGACGTCCGACTCGAGCGCGGCGCCCTCGAGCTCGCCGAGGTGGTCGACGTCGCGCGCACGCTCGGCAAGCTGCTCGACGAGCTGCACGCGAAGGGCGAGATCGACGGCGCGATCGTGCCCGCGCGGGTCGAGCTGGGAGAAGAGGGCGTCACGCTGCTGCCGGCCGACGAGGAGCACCGGGGCCAGAAGGCCTACCTCGCGCCCGAGGCCTGGACCGATCCGCCGACCGTCGCCGCCGATCAGTTCTCGCTGGCCGCGGTGCTCTACGAGGCGCTGTGCGGCGGCCGCGCGTTCCCCGGCGACGACCCGGGCAAGATCCACGACTCGATGACGACCGGCAGCCAGGTCCCGCTCGCGGCGCGGGTCCCCGGGCTCGCCGACGCGGTCGACCAGGCGTTCGCGCGCGCGCTGCAGCTCGATCCCGAGGGCCGTTACCCGTCGTGCAGCGCGTTCGCCGACGCGCTCGTCGACGCGATCGAGCGCTCGCGACAGAGCGAGCAGGTGCTCGTGCAGAAGCCCTCTTCGCGGCCGGCGAGCCGGAGGCCCCCTCCCCGCTTCGAGCCCGACGAGGAGGACGCGCCGCTCTCGTTCGGCAAGGTCGCGATCGCGCTCCTCTTGCTGGCGCTGGTCGCCGCGGCCCTGGCCACGCTGACCAAGTGAGCCTAACCACCGGGCATGGTCCCCGCGTTCCCGCTCGCCTCCCTCGTCGATCCGATCCTCGACCGCGCGCTCGCCGAAGACCTGGCCGGCGGCGACCTCACGAGCGAGGCGTGCATCCCGCCCGATCACGCGGGGCGCGGCGAGTTCGTGGCGCGGGGCCCCATCGTCGCTTGCGGGCTCGTGCTCGCGGCGCGCGTCTTCGCGCGGGTCGATCCCGGCGTGCGCGTCACGCACCACGTGGTCGACGGCGAGAAGGTGGCGGCCGGCGGCGCGCTGCTCCGGGTCGAGGGCCGCGCGCGCGCGCTGCTGATGGGCGAGCGGGTCGCGCTCAACTTCGTGCAGCGGCTCTCGGGGATCGCCACGGCGACCCGGGCCTTCGTGGACGCCATCCCCGCGGGCGGCCACCTGCGCATCGTGGACACCCGCAAGACCACCCCGGGGCTGCGCGTCCTCGAGCGGTACGCGGTCCGGTGCGGCGGCGGCCACAACCACCGCGACATGCTCGGGAGCGCCGTGCTCATCAAGGACAACCACATCGTCGTCTGCGGGTCGGTCCGCGCCGCGATCGAGCGCGCCCGCGCCCACGCGCCCCACACCACGCGCATCGAGTGCGAGGTCGACACCCTCGAGCAGCTCGACGAGGCCCTCGCGGCGGGCGCGGACGTGGTCTTGCTCGACAACATGGACGATTCGACGACCCAGGAGGCCGTCCGGCGCGTCCGGGCCCAGAAAGGGGACCAGGTGACCGTCGAGGCGTCCGGAAACGTGGCGATCGAGCGCATCCCGGCGCTTTCGGCCACCGGGGTGGACGTCGTGTCCATCGGGGCGCTGACCCACTCCGTCCGCGCGGCAGACGTGGGTCTCGACCTCCACGTCTGAGCCTCTTACCATCCGCGATCGATGGAGCCCACGGCCCAGGGCGTGCTCGGAAAGACGCCGTTCGCGCACCTCGTGGTCTATTGCGTGGACAAGAAGCTGCGTGGTGCGCTCGTGCTCCGTCCCGAGGGCGACGACGACGCCGCAGCCGCCGACGTGCTCACGCTGGTCGACGGCCTCCCCGCGAAGATCCGCATCGCCGACCCGGTCGAGCACCTCGGGCGCGTGCTGCTCGAGATCGGCGCCAGCGAAGACCTCGCCTACAACGAGTCGCTCATGGCGCTCGGCAAGGGCGGCGTGCTCCAGGGCCAGGTGCTGCTCGCAGCCGGCAAGATCGACGCACCCACCCTCGAGAAGGGCCTGCGCACCCAGATCGCTCGCAAGCTCGGGCACCTGTTCAGCCGGCCGCCCAGCACGCGCTACGCGTACTACGACAACGTGGACTTCCTCTCCAAGTTCGGCGGCCCGGAGCTCTACCCGGTGGACCCGACGCCGGCGGTGTTCGCCTCGGTGCGCGCGCACCCTTCGATGCCCCACGCCGACGCCACGCTCGAGCGGGTCAAGGGCACGCCCCTGCGCATCAAGCCGGGCGCGCCGCTCTCCAGCCTCGATTTCACCCGCCCGGAGCGCGAGGTGGTCGAGCTCCTTCGCCTCGCGGCGATGAGCATCGAGCAGGTGCTCGACGCGCACGTGGCAGACGCGCGAACGGTGCGGCTCCTCCTGTACGGGCTCCTCCTGCTCAAGCACATCGAGCCGATGCCGGTGGCGGTCGCGGCGCCGGCTCCCCCGTCCGTGCAGATGCCCCCGCCCGCGCTCGGCCGGCAGCCCTCGCCGGTCGTCCGGGTGGCGCTCAAGCGCATCGGCACGCCGCTCCAGAAGGGCGCCGTCGAGGTGGCGCCGAAGAGCGACCGCGATCCGAGGAGCGAGCCCCGACCCGACCCCCACGCGGGCCGGCGCGCGGAGATCGAGGCGAAGCTCTCCGAGCTGAAGGACGCGAGCCACTTCGCGGCGCTCGGCGTCGAGGCCGCGGCGTCGATCGAGGAGGTGAAGAACGCCTACTTCCAGCTCGCCAAGCGGTGGCACCCCGACCGCCTCCCGCCCGAACTCGCGAACGAGAAGGAGAAGGTCGCCACGATCTTCACGCGCCTCGCCGAGGCCTACCAGGTGCTCACCGACCCGACGCGCCGCGCCGACTACGAGAAGGCGCTGGCCGCGGGCATCTCCACCGCCGATCAGGAGGAGGTGCACCGGGTGATGTCCGCGCACTCGGCGTTCCAGAAGGCGGAGTTCTTCGTCGGCAAGAACCAGCTCGCCGAGGCCAAGCCGTTCGCGGTCCAGGCCTACGAGGGCGACCCGACCGACCCCGAGCACGTGGCGCTCTACTGCTGGATCATGGCCAACGAGCCCGAGCGGCGCGAGTCGGGCAAGTACGACGACCTGCTGCTCAAGATCGGCGTCGCGCTGGCCGAGTCGCCCCGCAGCGAGCGCATCAAGTTCCTGCGCGCGATGCTCCTCAAGGCCGCGGGCCGCATGGGCGACGCCATCCGCGACTTCCGCGAGATCGCCGAGCAGAACCCGCGGCACGTGGAGGCCGCGCGCGAGGTGCGCCTCTACACCATGCGCAACGAGCGCGACCGCAAGGGCAAGGACGAGGGCAACGACTCCCTCCTCGGCCGATTCCTCAAGAAGAAGTGAGCGATGAACCCTCGCTTCGGCCGGCTGCGCGCGCTCGCCGACGCCTGTGATCCAGCCGCCGCCGCGGAGGCGCGCGCGGAGATCGCGAGCAAGGACGAGGGCGTGCTCGCGATCGCCTCGGCGCTGGCGGCCGCGTACCCCGCGCTGCGAGGCCTCGTGCGCACGCGCCCCGACGCGCTCGAGGAGCTCGCCCGGGAGGGGTGGAGCGTCCCGCGCAAGCGCAAGGACCAGGTGCGTCGGCTGCTCGTCGCGTGCGAGGCCACGACCGGCACCTACGACCTCGCGCGCGTGCGCCGGGGCCTGCGGCGCGCGTCCAACAAGGCTCGCCTCCGGATCGCGCTGCGCGAACTCGAGCCCGAGAACGAGATCGACGTGACGGCGCGCGAGTGGAGCGACCTCGCCGAGGCGCAGCTCGAGGTGGCGCTGCTCGAGGCGCGCGCGCAGGTGGAGGAGCGCTTCGGCAAGGTCGTCGACGACCACGGCGAGCGCAACGGGTTCTGCGTCATCGGCCTCGGCAAGCTCGGCGGGCTCGAGCTCAACGCCGGGAGCGACATCGATCTCATGTTCGTGCACGGCGCGGACGAGGGGTTCGCGAGCAGGACCGACGCGAGCGATCCAGACGCGCTCCGCCCGTTCGACGCCTTCACCAAGATCGCGCGCCGCCTCGTGCCGACGCTCGACGAGCACGACGACGACGGGTTCTGCGCGCGCGTGGATCTACGGCTGCGGCCCGAGGGTGCGAGCGGTCCGTTGACCAACTCGATCGCCTCGGCGATCGGGTACTACGAGGCGTTCGGGCGCGGCTGGGAGCGCGCCGCGTTGCTGCGGGCCCGCGCCGTCGCCGGAGACCTCGCCGTGGGCCAGGCGCTGCTCGCCGAGCTCTCGCCGTTCGTCTATCGGCGCGCGGTCGATCCCCAGATCGTGGGCGAGATGATCGAGATGGTGCAGCGCTCGCGCGCCGAGCTCTCCGACGCGCCGCTGCGCGACCTGAAGCTCGGGCCCGGCGGGATCCGCGAGGCCGAGTTCTTCGTGCAGTCGCTGCAGCTCGTGTGGGGAGGCAAGGATCCCGGGGTCCGCGCGACCAACACGCTCGAGGCCCTGCGTCGCCTGCGCGCGCGAGGCTACGTGAGCGACCGCGAGGCCCGTCACATCGAGGCCGGCTACCTGCTGCTGCGCCGCGCCGAACACCGCGTGCAGATCGCCACCGGTGTGCAGACGCACCTGTTGCCCGAGGGCGGGGTGGAGCTCGAGCGGCTCGCGCGCTCGCTCGGGTATCGCCACGACGCCGCGCTGCTCGAGGCGCTCGACACGGCCCGGAGCCGCATCGCCGAGCGCTTCGCCTCGCTCGCGCCCGGGCGGGTCACGGCCGCCGACGAGCGCGTGCAGCAGGTCCTGCGCACGCTCGCTGCCGCCGAGTCCGGAGAGTCGGCGCCCCCGACCGACGACCTCGCGCTCGCGTTCCTGGCCCTCGGCCGCCGCCCCGACGCGCCGCTCGGCGGGCGCACGCGCGAGAAGCACCCGCGGTTCGTCACGGGCCTCGTCACGGCGATCCTCGACGCCGCCGACCCGGAGCTCGCCGCCGGGATCGTGCGTAGCTTCTTCGAGCGGCTGTCACCGCCGAGCGTCGAGACCTACGTGCGCGCGCTCGCGGCCGACGAGCGCGCCCTCTCCCGCTTCGTCGGCCTCTCCGGGGCGAGCGCCTACCTCGGGACCTCGCTGGTCGGGCACCCCGAGCTCGCCGACCTCATGCTGTTCGCCGGACGCACCGGCCACGTGGACGAGCAGCGCGGCGCGCGCATGCTGGCCGAGGAGATCGCGCGGCTGCCGCACGAGGACCGGCAAGATCCGGAGATCTTCGTCGGGGCCATGCGGCGCGCCAAGAGCGCCCTCGAGCTCGACGTGGGCCTCCGCGACCTCGCCGGGGAGATCGACCTGCGCACCACGTCGCGCGCGCTGTCGATCATGGCCGACGCCTCGCTCGACGCGGCGACGGGGTTCGCCCTCGAGGAGATGGCGCGCCGGCGTGGCCTCTCGGGCAGCCTGCGCGGGCTCGCGGTGCTCGCGCTCGGCAAGCTCGGTGGTCGGGAGATCGGCTACGGCTCCGACCTCGACGTGCTGTTCGTCTACGACCCCAACATCGCCGCACACCACGGGCTCGATCCCCTCGACGCGGGCGAGGTGTACGCGCGGATCGCGCAGCGGATCATCCGGCTCGTCGGCGCGCCGCACGAGGCGGGCCCTGGCTACGAGCTCGATGCTCGACTGCGCCCGAGCGGCGAGCAGGGCCACCTCGTGGTCTCCCTCGAGGCGTTTCGCGCCTACCACCTCGGGCGTGACGGCGCGCCCGCCAAGGCCGCCGACTGGGAGCGACAGACGCTCCTGCGGCTACGGCCCGCGGCGGGCGACCTGCGCCTCGGGCACCTGGTCGCGGAGATCGCCGAGGAGGCCGCCTACGAGCGCGGCGCTTCGAACTGGGACGAGCTCGTGCGCATCCGCGAGCGCATGGAGCGCGAGCTCGCGCGCGAGCGTCCCGGGCGCTACGACCCCAAGCTCGGGCGCGGCGGGCTGGTCGACGTGGAGCTCGCGGTGCAGTGGATGCAGATGCGTCACGGCAAGGATCGCGCGCTCCGCACGCCCGAGACGCTGGGCGCGATCGACGCGCTCGAAGCGCGCGGCCACCTGTCCTCGGCGCAGGCCACCACCCTGCGCGACGGCTACCGCTTCCTGCGTCGCATCGAACAGCGCGCACGGGTGCTGCACGGCGGAAAGTCGGTGCTGCTCGAGGAGGGGGCGCCCGGCCTCAAGGCGCTCGCGCGCTCGATGGGTCACCGCGACGGGCCCGCAGAGAAGGCCGCCGACAAGCTGCTCGCGACCTACCTGGCGGTCACGACCGACGTGCGAACATTGTTCGCCTCGGGCGACCTCGCGGGCTGAGGCGAGCGTAAGCGAGCCGAAGCATCGGCCATCGGCCGCCTCCATGGGCGGCCGACGAAGATTCACATTCTCTCAGGCGCCGACGGTGTCGACCTGCCGCTGTTTCGTCGGGAACTCGTGGGCGTTGTCTCGCCGGAACAGTCCAGCGGGAACGATTCGCATGCGAAGGGGTTTGCAAGGTCGACACATCGTGCCTACACGGTGGTCATCGAAACGGCTGGCCGCTCCTGGCCAGCTTGCCCGCCTGTCGTCCTGGGGGAGGTTCGGAGCCTGTCATGACCCACATCCCGGCATCCACGTCTCAGTCCAAGATCAGCTCCGCCGACGAGGTCCGTCCGGTGCAGTCCCTGAGCCCGTCCGAGGACGTGCGAGGGGTGCTGACCGACGTCGAGTCCTTGCCGCTCTTGCGGGGTCGCTGGCGCTTCCTGGGCGTCGAGGGCCGCAAGGCGAGCTGAGCGACTCCGGATGGTGCTGGCCGCTGACGCAGCGAGCCAGCGGGCAATCCCGTCGACTCGAGAGCCACCGTTCCGTTACCCTCCGGACCGATGTCCGAAGGCAACATCTTCAGCGTCTCCAAGGAGTCGCGCCGGTTCTCTCCCTCCGACGAATTCCGCGCCGCCGCGCGGGTCAAGAGCCGCGAGGAGTACGAGGCCCTCCACCGTCGGTCGATCGACGACCCGGAGGGCTTCTGGCTCGAGCAGGCGGCGCAGCTGCCTTGGTTCAAGGCGCCGACCAAGGCGCTCTCCTGGGCCGAGCCCCACGCCAAGTGGTTCGAGGACGGCGTCCTCAACGCCTCCGTCGCGTGCCTCGATCGCTTCCAGGGCACCCCCACGTGGCAGAAGGCGGCGCTGATCTGGGAGGGCGAGCCCATCGGCAACGACGGCGAGCCCGAGGTCGTGACCCTCACCTACGCGCAGCTGCACGCGCGGGTGTGCAAGCTCGCGGCGAAGCTGCGCAACCTCGGGGTCCACGCGGGGGATCGCGTGGCGATCTACCTCGGCATGGTGCCGGAGGCGGTGGTCGCCATGCTGGCGTGCGCGCGCATCGGCGCCGTGCACACCGTCGTGTTCGGCGGGTTCGCGGCCGAGGCGTTGCGCGACCGCATCCAGGACTGCGGCGCGGTCGCGCTCATCACCCAGGACATGAGCTACCGCCGCGGCGGCGAGGTGAAGCTGTTCGAGGCGGCGCGCGCCGCGGCCTCCCAGTGTCCCACGCTGCGCTCGGTGATCGTGCACCTGCGCAAGCGCGAGAACGCGGCCCTCGACGACGACGCCTTCGCGCGCGCCTTCGCCCTCGAGCAGACCGTGGTGCGCCTGACCTCGGCCAACGATCTTCCGCCCACCAGGGAGCACGCGGCGCCGGCCGAGGTGCCCGCGGAGCACCCGCTGTTCGTGCTCTACACCTCGGGCTCGACCGGCAAGCCCAAGGGCGTGCTGCACTCGACGGCGGGGTTCCTGCTGCAGACCCAGCTCTCGACCCGCTACGTGTTCGACCTCAAGGAGGACGACCTCTACTTCTGCACCGCCGACGTCGGGTGGATCACCGGCCACTCGTACATCACCTACGGCCCGCTCCAGTGCGGCGTCACCTGCCTGATGTTCGAGGGCGCGCCGAACTACCCGAAGCCCGACCGCCTGTGGGAGATCGTCGAGCGCCACCACGCGACGGTGCTCTACACGGCGCCGACCGCGATCCGCGCGTTCATCCGCACGGGCGAGGAGTGGCCGAAGAAGCACGATCTGAGCTCGCTGCGGCTGCTCGGCACGGTCGGCGAGCCGATCAACCCCGAGGCGTGGCTCTGGTACCACCGCGTGATCGGCGGTGAGCGCTGCCCGATCGTCGACACCTGGTGGCAGACCGAGACGGGCTCGATCGCCATCACCACGCTGCCCGGCGCCGTCGACGCCAAGCCGGGTTCGGCCGGTCTGCCGATGTTCGGTTACGCCCCCAGGATCGTCGCCGAGGATGGCACCGAGGTGGCGCGCAACACGGGCGGCAAGCTCATCCTCGCGGGCCCTTGGCCCTCGATGCTGCGCACGGTGTGGGGCGACGACGAGCGCTACAAGGCGCAGTACTGGTCCGAGGTGCCGCACGTCTACACGACGGGTGACGGCGCGCGCCAGGACGAGGATGGCTACTTCTGGATCGTCGGCCGCATCGACGACGTGCTCAACGTCGCCGGCCACCGCATCGGCACCGCCGAGGTCGAGAGCGCGATGGTGTCGCACCCCGCGGTGGCCGAAGCCGCCGCGGTCGGTCGCCCTGACGACCTCAAAGGGCAGGCGCTGGTCGTCTTCGTCACCCTCAAGGGTGGCCACGAGCCCGACGACGCCATGCGCGCCAGGCTGCTCGACCACGTCGCCAAGGAGATCGGCAAGTTCGCGCGACCCGACGGCCTGCGCTTCGCGGCCGCCCTGCCCAAGACGCGGAGCGGGAAGATCATGCGCCGTCTGCTCAAGGACCTGGCCGCCGGCCGGGAGACCAAGGGCGACACCACCACCCTCGAGGACCTCGGCGTCCTCGCGGCCTTGCGCGGCGCCGAGGAGTAGCGCTCCGCGCCGTCGCGCGGTACGGAGGGCGCGTCATGCGCTACTACGTGACCCTCGACGGCAGAGAACGCCCGGTCGACGTCGACATCCTGCCGACCGGCGCCCTCACGGTGTCGGTCGAGGGCCGCCTCGTGGAGGCCGACGTCGTCGAGATCGACGACGGGTCGCTCTCGATCCGCATCGACGGCCAGGTCCTCGACCTGACCCTCGAGGGCCTCCCACCCGAGGTCGGCATCGTCGCGAGCGGGCACCGCATCTACGGGCGCATCGAGAGCGAGCGCCTGCGGGCGAGCGCCGCCGCGCGCCGCACCAAGGGCGGCGCTGACGAGAAGGTGATCGTGGCGCCGATGCCGGGGCGAGTCACCAAGGTGCTGGTCGCCGTCGGCGACGAAGTCGCGGTGGGCCAGGGCGTGGTCGTCGTCGAAGCGATGAAGATGGAGAACGAGCTCCGCGCCAAGGCCGGCGGAGTGGTCGCCGAGATCCACGCGCAGGCCGGCGCCACCATCGAGGCCGGCGCGAGGCTCGTGACGTTCGCGTGATGGACCCGCTCGACGCGCTCCCCCGCATCGCGCTCGCGCACCTGCCGACGCCGATCGTGCAGATCCCGCAGCTCTCGGCCCGCCTCGGGTGCGAGCTGTTCGTCAAACGTGACGACGTCACCGGGGGCGCCGAGTCGGGCAACAAGCTCCGCAAGCTCGAGTTCCTGATGGCCGAGGCCCTCGACCAGGGCTGCGACACGGTGCTCACCACCGGCGGCATCCAGTCGAACCACGCCCGCGCCACGGCGCTCGTGTGCGCGCGGCTGGGGCTCGCGTGCGTGCTGTTCCTCCGCGTCGACGACCCGTTCGCGCCGCTGCCGCTGACCGGCAACGTGCTCCTCGACGCGCTCGCCGGCGCCACGATCCGCCCCATCACCCGTGAGCAGTACCGCACGCGCGACGAGCTCATGGCCGCGGCGGCGCGCACCCTGGAGCTCTCGGGCAAGAAGCCCTACGTCGTCCCCGAGGGCGGCTCGAACGGGCTCGGTGCGCTCGGGTACGTGCGCGCGATGCGCGAGGTGCGCACGCAGATCGACAGCGGCCTCGCCGGCGACCCGCGACCGTTCGACGTGATCGTCCACGCGTGCGGGTCGGGCGGCACGGCGGCGGGCATCGCGCTCGGCGCCGCGCGCTACGGCGTGGCGAGGACCGTGCGCCCGATGGCGGTGTGCGACAGCGCCGACTACTTCCAGCGCCGCGTCGAGGCGCAGATGCACGAGGCGCGGGCGCGGTGCAGCGGTCTGCCCGCGAGCCCGCCGTTCGTCGTCGACGACGCCGGCAAGGGCCCCGCCTACGCGGTCACCACCAGCGAGCAGCGCGCGTTCCTCGTCGACGTGGCGCGCACGAGCGGCGTGGTGCTCGACCCGGTCTACACGGGCAAGGCGATGTTCGGCCTCGGGCTCGCGATCAAGCGGGGCGAAGTGCCGGCCGGCGCACGGGTGCTCTTCGTCCACACGGGGGGCCTGCCGGGCCTGCTCGCGGCCGCCGAGTCGTTCCACGAGGAGGCGCGATGAAGTGCCCCGGCTGCGGTGCCCTCGAGCACAAGGTCATCGACTCCCGCCCCACCGGCGCCAACGACGCGATCCGCCGGCGCCGCGAGTGCGAGTCGTGCGGGCGTCGGTTCACGACCTACGAGCGCCTCGAGGAGGCGATGCCCCTCATCGTGAAGAAGGACGGGCGTCGCGAGGCCTACGACCGGCACAAGCTGCTGCTCGGCCTCGAGCGCGCGTGCCAGAAGCGCCCCGTGTCCGCCGCGGCGCGCGACGAGGTGGCCAACGCGGTCGAGCGCGAGCTCGAGGCCACCGGCGACAAGGAGATCCCCTCGAGCGCCATCGGCGAGATCGTCATGAACCACCTGCGTGACCTCGACCAGGTGGCCTACGTGCGGTTCGCCTCGGTCTACCGCCAGTTCGACGACATCGGCGAGTTCCTCGACGAGCTGCAGCGGCTCACCCACCGCGCGCACGCGCGCCCGTCCACGCCCGGGGTGAAGGTCCCGCGCGAATGAACGTCGCGAGCGACGAAGCCGCGATGGCCCTCGCGCTCGCCGAGGCGCAGAAGGGCGACGCGGCGCCGAACCCCCACGTCGGCGCGGTGGTCGTCAAAGACGGCGTGGTCCTCGGGCGTGGCTTCCACCTCCGGCCAGGCGAGCACCACGCCGAGGTGGCCGCGCTGCGCGACGCGGGCGAGGCGGCGCGCGGCGCGACCCTCTACGTGACCCTCGAGCCCTGCAACCACCACGGGCGCACCCCGCCCTGCACCGAAGCGGTGCTCACGGCGGGGATTTCTCGCGTGATCGTGGGTGTGCGCGACCCGAACCCGCACGTGGCCGGGGGTGGGAACGATCGCCTGCGGGCGGCGGGCGTCGAGGTGATCGAAGGTGTCTGCGAGGCCGACTGCGCGGCGCTGGTCGCCTCGTGGGCCAAACACGTGCGCACGGGGGTGCCCTTCGTGCGGCTCAAGCTCGCGACCTCGCTCGACGGCCGCATCGCCGCGGCCAACGGCAGCTCGCAGTGGATCACGGGGGAGCTGGCCCGCCGCGAGGTGCACGCGCTCCGTCGACGCGCCGACGCGGTGCTCGTGGGGATCGGCACCGCGCTCGCCGACGACCCGTCGCTGACCGCGCGCGACGCGCCGGCCATCGAGGCGCGGAGCCCCGCCCGGCGCGTGGTGGTCGACTCCGAAGCAAGGCTGCCGCTCGCGGCGAAGCTGGTCGAGACCGCACGGCAGATCCCCACCTGGGTGTTCGTCGCGGACGACGCACCCGCCGATCGCGTGACGGCGCTGGAGCGGGCGGGCGTGCGCGTCGCACGGATCCCGCGGGCCTCGCGCGGCCTCGACCTGCGCGCGGTGCTGACGCGGCTCGGCGCCGAAGGGGTCGTCGAGCTGCTCGTCGAGGGCGGAGGCGTGATCGCCGGCGCGCTGGTCGAAGCCGGGCTGGTCGACGAGCTCGACTGGTTCACGGCGCCGATCGTGCTCGGCGAAGGCGGGCGGCCCTCGCTCGTCGGTCCCTCGCCGGAGAGCCCGGCCGTCGCCAGGCGCTTCTCGCTGGTCTCGGCCACCCGCGTCGGCGAAGACACCTGGCTGGTCCTGCGGCCCTGATCACGGCTTCGGGGGTGGTGTCTCGAGGAGGGCGCGGACGGCGCCGAAGCGCTCGTTGGGGACGGTGATCGCGAGGTTGTACTGGGCGAGCTTGAACACGCCGCCCTCGCGCACGAGTACGCCGCTGCCGCGCGCGGGGCCGAGCTTCTCGGTCTCGAGCGCCTCGTCGAACCAGGCCACGTCGCCGCGCACGACGACGAAGCGCACGTTGGCGCGCATCGTCCACGCCTTGCCCTTCGCGAAATGCGGGTGGGCGTAGGCGCGGAACGCGGCGACGTCCCAGCGCTCGGTGGCGTCGGTGCCGAGGAACACGCCGTCCTTGGCGAAGTGCGCGAAGTACCGCGCCTCGTCGGCCTTGGCCGCGGCGTCGTGGAAGTCGTCGAGCGCGCGGCGCACCTCGGCCTCGGCCTCGGCGGTCGGAACGACCGGGGGCCGACTCGGGGTGCACGCGGAGAGCATCGCGGACGCGAGGGCGAAGAGGAGGCGCATGGCCCATGGGTGCCAGCGCGGCGCACGGCCGGCAACGCTCAGATCCGCAGCACCGCGGCGGGCACGCCGGAGAGGCGCACCGTCTCGAGCAGCGACTCGTGGCAGGTGAAGAGCAGCACCTGCGTGACCGCGGTGACCTCGGCCAGCGCCCGCAGGGTGGCGGTCGTGCGGCGCTCGTCGAAGTTGACGAGCACGTCGTCGAGCACCACCGGGAGCGGCTCGGCGGCCGCGCAGTAGCGCTCGACGTAGGCGAGCCGCAGGGCGAGCCACATCTGCTCGCGCGTGCCGGTGGAGAGCCGCTCGGGCTCGTACTTCTCGCCGTCCCGGCGCTCGACCACGACCCGCTGCTCGCCCAGCGGGCGCACGATGCGCAGGTAGCGACCGCCGGTCATGGCCTCGAACAGGGTCGAGGCCCGGAGGAGCAACGCCGGCTGGTGGTCGCGCTCGAAGCGGCGGATCGCGCCGTCGAGCAGGCGATCGGCGAGGGTGAGGACGCACCAGCGCTCGACGTGGGTCGTGAGCTCGGCGCGCACCCGCTCGATCTCGGCGGCCTGCTCGGCCGCGCGGTCGCCGCCGTCCACCTCGCTGCGCTCGCGGGCCGCGTTGCCGACCGCGCGCTCGGCCGCGCCATAGGCGGCTTCGGCCTCGGCCACGATGCGCGCCGCCACCGCGAGCTCGGTCTTCACGCCGGCCTCGCCGAGCGCGCGCGCCTCGGCGACGAACGGCTCGGGGGCGCGACGCGCGATCTCGGCGAGCTTCTGCTGGCCCTCCGCGATCTCGGCGCGCAGGGCGGCGGCGCGCGTGCGCAAGCGGAGGATCCGCTCGGCGTCGTCGTCGTCGCTCGCGCCGAGGAGCACTCGCAGGTCTTCGAGGGCCTGCTCGGCGAGCCGGTGGCGATCGTCGACGACCGCGAGCTCGGCGCGCGCGCGGTCACGGGCCGTCTCGACGAGGAGCCGCGCCTCGCGCTCCTTCTGCCGCTGGGTGCGCTTGGCGAGCAGGGTGCGCGGGTCGGCGTCGGCGGGGGCCGCCGGGATGGCAGCAATGGCAGTAACGAGACTCTGCTCGTTCTCGGCGAGGCGGACCTCCGCGCGCGCGTGGGCGCGGTCGGCCTCGAGCACAGAACGCCGCAGCTCCGCCAGCGCCTGCACGGTCTCGCGGGCCACGTGGACCGGCAGCGGGTCGAGGCCGAGCGCGGCGAGCGGGGCCGCGAGCATCTGCTCCGGGGGAGGCAACGACGCGCGGCGAGCGGCGAGCACGGCGCGACGCGCGTTCTGGCGCGCGATCTGGGCCGACCACTGCTCGCGCTCGGCGAGCAGCCGCTCGCTCTTCTCGATCTGCCGACGGACCGCGGACTCCGGGTCGAGCGTGCCCGCGGGGAGATGGCCCTCGAGGGCCCCGCGCATGCGCGCGAGGTCGGCCTCGAGGCGCGCGATCTCGCGCTCCCTCGCGGCGAGATCCGTCTCGACCGCCTCCAGGCTGCGCGCGTCGGCGACGGCGCCCCGGAGCGACAGCGGTCGATCGAGGTGGCCGTTGGTCAGCGCGCGGACGCGGGCGGTGGTGGCCAGCTCGTCGAGCGCGAGGGCGTGCCGCTGCTCGGTCAGGCGCTCGAGGGCGCTCCGCAGCTCCCCGACGCGGGCCTCGGCGCGCGCCCGGTTCGAGACGACGTCGGCGTGGGCGCGCAGCCGGTCGACGGCGCCATCGGCTGCGGCGATGCGGCGGCGCAGCTCACCGAGCGGGCCGCCCACGGCTTCGTCGCGCGCCGCGCGGAGCGCCTCGACCTCGGCCTCGGTAGGTACCGCGAGGGCGGCCCCGACGGCGGCTGCCCGTGACGCCTCGGCGAGCTCGGCCTCGCGCTCCTCGACGCGCTCGGCGAGGCGGGAAGCCCGCGAGAGCTGCTCCTCGGCCACGCGGACCAGCGCGGCGACCTCCTCGTCGTCGATGCGCGCGAGCGTCGTCGCGTCTCCCACCCGCGCGAGCAGCCGCGCCCGCCTGGCGAAGAGCTCGGCGAGCTCCTCGCGCACCACCGTGAGTCGGCGGCGAGCGGGTTCGTGCGTGGCGAGGTCGGGGAGCAACGCGCGGAGCGGCGCGGGATCGGGCGGGCTCGGGGCGCGCGCGAGCAGGGCCTCGAGCTCGGCGATGTCGGCCGCGAGCGCCTCGTCCTCCTCGAGGGTGGCGCGCAGCCGCTCGGCCTCCACCTCGCGCTCCGCGAGCGCCCGCTCGAACGCGAGCCGCGGAGCCCCTTCCAGGGGGGCCGCGCGGAGGCGATCGAGCGACCAGCCGGCCCGATCCGCGACGGCCGCCTCGGCGCGAGCCAGCACCTCGGCGCGCGCGTTCGCGGCGACGAGCAGCGTGGCGCGAGCCTCGTCGCGGGCGACCAGCGCGTGCTGCAGCCGATCGTAGAGCGCGTCCGCGTCGAGCCCCCCTTCGTCGGCCGGGAGCCCGAGCAGCGTGGTCTCGTGCGTGACGAGCTCCGCGTGCCGGCGCGCGCGATCGGTGCGGGCGCGGGCGCGCTCGTCGCCGGCCTTGGCCCAGCGCTCGACGAGGGCGTCGGTCTCGTCGGCGTCCGACACCGCAGGGACCACGCCGAGCCCCGCGAGCTCGGCCTCCGCGCGGTCGAGGGCGCGGAGCACGGGGAGCGCGTCCTCCTCGGCCTTCACCACCGTGAACCGACGCTGGGCGGCGTCGAGATCACCCTTCGCGCTCGCCACCGCCGCCCGCGCCGCTTCGACCGTGGTCTCGAGCCGACCGAGGGCGTCCTTGGAGAGCGTGAGGTGCTTGAGCTCGGCGCGCAGCGCGCCCACGCGGTGGGCGAGCGCGTTCACCTTCTGCACGCGGCCGCGCTCCTTGAAGAGCGTCTCGCGCTCCTCGATCAGCGCGTTGCGGAGCTCGTCGGGCCGGGAGGCGCCGCCCAGCCCGCCGTACATGGCGCCCCGCACGGCGTCGTGCGCGAGCGTGCGCGCGCCCTCGGCGAGGCCCTCGAGCGAGAACCCGAACACCGTCTCGAAGACCGTGCGGTTCGGGTGGCCGAGCATGCCGTGGATCCACTCCTCGCGGACCTCGTCGGTGGAGGCGCGCGAGACGCCGCGCAGCTCGCCGCGCGCGCGGGTGCGGCTCAGATCGAGGACGGTGTGGGTGCCGCGCTCGAGCGCCACCGTCGCCGAGACGTCGAGGCGCGCGGCGTCGCCCTCGGGCGCGAAGGCCTTGCCCGTGGGGCCGCCGAAGAGGAGCCACCGGATGGCGTGCAAGACCGTGGACTTCCCGGCTTCGTTCTCGCCGTGCAGCACGACCAGGCGCCGGTCGTCGCGGCCGGGGAGCGGCCCGATGCGGACCTGCCCCGAGAAGCACCCGAAGCCGTGGAGCCCGAGCTCGAGGATCCTCATCCCTCGCCCTCGGTGAGCCGCTGGGCGAGCAAGGCCTCGGCCGCGTCGAGCACGCGCGCGACGAACGCAGGGTCCTCCACGTCGACGACGTCTCCCGCCTTGTTGGCGATGGGCGCGAGCGCGGAGGCGTGCGCCGCGAGGTCGACCTCGTCGGCGCGGAGCCGCTCGATCTCGCGCAGCAGCTCGGCGACCAGCCCCTGCGCCGCGCGGAGGGCCTCGATGGTCGCGGCCGGCGCGGTGTCGAGGCGCACCTCGCCGAGGAACACGGCGTCGTCGAGGTCGGTCGCGTCGGCGCGGATCTGGTCGACGATCCAGCCGCCGCGGTCGATCACGGCCGCGTGGGCCGCGCACGCCCCCTCGACGGAGAGGCGCACCGCCGCGAGCCGCCCCTCGGACGCTCCCGCCGCGGCGCGGAGCTCCTCGCGGGCGCGGGCGAGCAGGGCGTCGAGGTCGTCGTCGGTGGCGAGGGTGATGCGGCGGTCGAACCAGCGCACGACGGACGTGTCGACGAAGCGGGCGCTCGACACGCGCGCCTCGTCGATCTCGACGAGCATGCAACCCTTGGGGCCGTCCTCGCGGAACTGCCGGCCCTGCAGGTTGCCCGGGTAGACCACCCAGGGCGCGCGGTGCAGGACCGCGCGGCGGTGCACGTGGCCGAGCGCGAAGTAGTCGTACCCCTTGTCGAGCAGGTCCTCGACCGTGCAGGGGGCGTAGTCGCCGTGCTCGCGGCTCGCGGTCGCGTTGGTGTGGAGCACGCCCACGTTGCAGAGGCCCTGGAGGGCGTGGCAGTAACGTGGCAGCAAGCTCTCGTGCACGTGGCGGCTGGGGAAGCTCGCTCCGTGGAACACGACGCCCTCGCGCTCGAAGCGCAGGGATTCGCCCTCCTTGGAGAGCTCGTGCAGGTACGAGGGCCACGCGAGCGCCGCGGTGAGCTGGAAGTCGTGGTTGCCGCGCACGAGCACGACGTCGGTGCCCACCTCGCGGAGGCGACCCAGGGCCTTCAGGAACCACAGCCCCGTGTTCATGTCGCGCCAGTCGTCGTCGAACACGTCGCCGGCCAGCACGAGGAAGCGCGCGCGCTCGCGCAGGCACAGCTCGACGAGCCCCTCGAACGCGCGACGGGTCGCGCCGCGGAGCCGCTCGACCGGCGCGCCCTCGTAGCGCGAGAGCCCCAGCATCGGGCTGTCGACGTGGAGGTCGGCGGCGTGGACGAGCTTCATCCGAGAGGGACGGTAGCATCGACGAGCGTCGCCGCGCCCTCGGCGAACGACCGTCCGGTACCGGGATCGAGCGCGGCGCGGACCGCGGCCGCAGCGGCGCGCAGGCGGGGCCGATCCGCGAGCGCCCGGCGCAGATCGGCGGCCAGGATCGCGGGGGCGGCGGCGTCCTGCAGCCGCTCCGAGAACACCGGCGACTGCCCGCTCCGCACGAGGATCACGTTGGGCAGGGCGACGTGCGAGACGTCGACCAGCCTCCGGGCGAGCGCGTAGGTGAGCGGGTGCAGCGCGTACGCGACGACCGGCGGCACGCCGGCGACGGCGGCCTCGAGCGAGGCGGTGCCGGAGGCCACCAGCGCCACGTCGAACGAGGGCAGGAGGCCCGACGCGCCGACCCGCGGATCGACGGGCACGAGCGGAAGCCCGCAGCGCTCCAGCATCTCGACCGATCGGCGTGGCAGCGACGGCGCGCGGACGACCCGGGCGTCGAGCGGGGCGAGGAGGCGCACGGCCTCGACGAAGCGCGGCAGGAGGCGCTCGATCTCGGCGGGGCGACTCCCGGGCAACACCGCGATCGACGCGAGCCTCTCGGGGCGCTCCGGGATCGGCACGTCGAGCGAAGGGTGGCCCACGTAGTGCGCGTCGGCGCCGGCCGAGCGCCACAGCGCGACCTCGAACGGCAGCGTGGGCACGAAGCGATCGGCCGCGCGCGCGAGACGTGGCAGTCGCCCTCCGCGGTAGGCCCACACCTCGGGCGGCGAGACCCACGTCACGGGGATCCCGCGGCCGCGCAGCCACGCGCCGAGCCGAGCGTTGCCGGTGGACCAGGAGCAGAGGACGGCCCGCTCCGGTGGGGACCTTCGCACCCGCGCGACCAGCGCCGCCAGCGCGCGCGCGATGGCGGGTGCGCGCGCCGAGCTCGAACAGCCCCATTCCGCTCAGATCCCGCACGTGGGCGAGCAGCTCGGTCCCGGTGGCGGCGAGCGCCTCCCCCCCGATGCCGAAGGCGCGGGCGCCGCTCGCGCGCACGATGGCCGCGAGCGTGCGATCCCCCGAGGGCTCGCCGGCGACGACGAGCCACACGGTCAGCCCCCGGCGATCAGCGCGTAGAGCTGGGCCTCGTCGATGACCTGGGTGCCACGCTTCTTGGCGGCCTCGAGCTTGGAGGCCCCCGTCTTGTCGCCGGCCACGAGGTAGGTGGTGCCCGCCTTCACCGAGTCGTGCACGGTGCCGCCCGCGTTGCGGATGTCCTCGTGCACCTCCTCGCGCTTCTTGGTGAGCACCCCGGTGACGCAGAAGCTCTTGTCGAGCAGCGGCCCGGTGGTCGCGGCCTGCGCGGGCTGGAACGGACGGGAGACGCCGCGCGCGTGCAGCTTGTCGAGGATCGAGCGCGACGCCGGGTCGGCGAAGTAGGCGCGGAGCGCGTCTATCATCGCGGGGCCGAAGCCGTGGATGTGCCCGGCGCGCTCGGCCACGCCCTCTGCCCCGAGCGAGAGCGCCTCGTCGAGCGAGGGCAGCACCTCGGCGAGCTGCTTGGCGGCGACCTGCCCGATCTGCGGGATGCCGAGCGCGCACAGCAGCCGGTCGAACGTGCGCTCCTTGCTGCCGGCGATGGCCTTGAGCACGTTCTCCGCGCTCTTCTTCGCCATGCGCGGCAGGGCCGCCACCTTGGGGACGTCGAGGTCGTAGAGATCGGCGACGTCGGCGACGAGGCCCTTCTTGACCAGCTCGGTCACGAGCACGTGGCCGAGGTTGTCGATGTCCATCGCGAACCGGCGCGCGTAGTAGTGGATCGCCGCGGTGACGATGGCTGGGCAGCGGGCGTTGGTGCACCGCAGCGCCACCTCGCCCGCGTCACGGAACAGCGCGCCGCCGCACTCGGGGCAGGCCGTCGGCACCACGAACGCGGCGGCGTCCGCCGGCCGCTTCTCGACGATGACCGACATGACCTGGGGGATGATCTCGCCGGCCTTCTCGATCTCGACGGTGTCGCCGACGCGCACGTCGAGCGTGGCGACCTGCTCGAAGTTGTGCAGCGAGGCGCGGGACACCGTGGTGCCGCCGAGCAGCACCGGGTCGAGGTTGGCGACCGGCGTGACCGCGCCGGTGCGGCCGACCTGGATCTCGATCGACTGCACCACCGTGCGCGCGCGCTCGGCGGGGAACTTGTAGGCCACGGCCCAGCGCGGGAACTTGGCGGTCTCGCCGAGCACGCCGTGCTGGCGGTAGCTGTCGATCTTGACCACCACGCCGTCGGTCTCGAACGGGTAGTGCTCGCGCTCGTGGTCGAAGCGCGCGATGGTGGCGAGCACCTCGTCGAGCGACGCGCAGCGCACCTCGCGGCGGTGGGTCGGGAGGCCGAGCCCCCGCCATCCACGCGAGGGTCTCGGCGTGGGTAGCGTGCAGCTCGTCGCCCTCCACCAGGTGGTAGAGCGCGAGGCGCAGGGGGCGCTTCGCGACCTCGCGCGGGTCGATCATGCGCAGGCTGCCCGCGGCGGCGTTGCGCGGGTTCATGAACGGCTCCTCGCCGGCCTGCTCGCGGACCGCGTTGATGGTCTCGAGGTCCTTGCGGTAGATGACCACCTCGCCGCGCAGGGTGAGGACCTTGGTCTTGCTCGCCGACTCCGGGTCGACCTCGAACGTGAGCGGGAGCCCGCGGATGGTGCGGATGTTCTCGGTGACGATCTCGCCGGTCTTGCCGTCGCCGCGGGTGGTGGCGAGCACGAGGCGCGCGGTCGTGCCCTCGATCTCGTAGACCACCTCGAGGCTCGCGCCGTCGAGCTTGGGCTCGGCGACGTAGGCGTACGCCTCGCCGTCGGGCAGGCCCTTCTTCACGCGGTCGTCGAAGTCGCGCAGGTCGGCCTCGCCGTACGCGTTGTCGAGCGAGAACATCCGCTCCTTGCGCTCGTACTTCTGCAGATCGCTGCGCGGGACCGAGCCAACGCGCTGGGTGATCGAGCCGGGGTGCACGAGCTCGGGGTGCGCCTTCTCGAGGGCCACGAGCTCGCGGTACACGCGGTCGTAGTCGGCGTCGGTGACCGTCGGGTCGTCGAGGACGTAGTAGCGGTAGGCGTGCGCCTGGAGCTCCTTGTTGAGCGCCTCGTGGCGAGCGCGCTCGGCGCTCACGGGGTGACCCCGAGCAGGAAGCAGAGCAGCCCCTTCTGCACGTGGAGGCGATTCTCGGCCTGCTCCCACACGCGCGCGCGCGGCCCCTCGAAGGTGGCCTCGTCGATCTCCTCGCCCCGGTGGGCGGGCAGGCAGTGCAGCACGATGGCGTGCTTCTCGGCGCCAGCGAGCATCTTCTCGTCCACCGTGAAGCCCGCGAAGGCGGCGAGGCGGGCCTTGTATTCGGCCTCCTGGCCCATGCTCGCCCAGACGTCCGTGTTGACGACGTCGGCGCCCTCGACCGCGCGGCGCGGGTCGGAGTGGAGCGACACGTTGCCGTTGGCCGACTCCACCTCGTACGAGGGGGGGAAGTAGCCCTTGGGCGCGGCGAGCGCGAGCTGGAAGTCGAAGATCTGCGCGGCCTCGACCCACGAGCGCGCCATGTTGCTCGAGCAGTCGCCCACGAAGGCGATCTTGCGCCCGGCGATGCCGTCGGCGATGCCCTCGCGGCGGAACACCTCCTCGATGGTGAACACGTCGCACAGCACCTGGATGGGGTGGGCGTCGTCGGAGAGCGCGTTGAGCACCGGGATGGTCGCCGAGCTCGCCATCTCGTGGAGGCGCGCCGTGGCGAACGTGCGGAAGGCGATGGCGTCGCAGTACCCGGAGAGCACGCGCGCCGTGTCCTTGATCGGCTCGCCGCGACCGAGCTGGCTGCCCTCGGTGGAGAGCACGACGGGGTGCCCACCGAGCTGGGCCACGCCGACCTCGAAGCTCACGCGGGTACGGGTGGAGGCCTTCTCGAGCACCACCGCCACCGAGCGGCCGGCGAGGACCTTGCGGTGGCTGCCCTTCTCGGCGGACTTCATGGCGCGGCTCAGCCCGAAGACGTCGCGGGCCTCGGCGAGGGAGAGATCGGCGATCTTCAGGAAATCACGCTTGGTCATGCGAGGGGCTCCTCCGCGATGCGCGCCGCGAGGGACGCGAGGGACGGGATTCTGGCAGCAATGGCAGCAAGTCGATCGGCCTCGGAGCGCAGGGCTTCGAGCTGGGGCTCGACCGCGCCGGTGCCGCCGATGCTCTTCTTGCGAGCGGCGGCCTCGGCCGGGTCGAGGGACGCGAGCACCGGGGCGTCGAACGCGGGGTGGAACACCTGCGCCTCGGCGACGGACAGCGCGCGCAGGGTGACGCCCGCGTCGAGCGCGTGGCGGACGAGCGCGCCCACGGCCTTGTAGGCCTCGCGGAACGGCACGCCCTTGTGCTGCACGAGCGCCTCGGCGAGGTCGGTGGCCTGGGTCGAGCCGTCGGCGAGCGCGGCCGCCGTGCGGGTGCCGTCGAAGTGCACGTGCGGCAGGCTCAGCGAGACCGCGCGCAGGGCGCCGAGCAGCAGCGGCGCGGTGTCGAGCAGCGGACGCCGATCCTCCTGCAGGTCGCGGTTGTAGCCGGTGGGCAGGCCCTTCACGAGCGTGAGCAGCGACACCACGTTGCCGACCGCGCGCGAGGACTCGCCGCGCACGAGCTCGAACATGTCGGGGTTCTTCTTCTGCGGCATCATGCTCGACCCCGCCGCGATGCCGCCGTCGAGCTTCACGAAGCCGAACTCGCTCGTGGCGTAGTCGATGACGTCGGTCGAGAGGCGCGAGAGCGAGAGCAGCACGCGCGCCGCGGCCCACGCGAAATCGAGGGCGAAATCGCGGTCACCGACGGTGTCGAGCGCGTTGACGGTGGGCGACGAGAACCCGAGGAGCCGCGCGGTGAGGGTGCGGTCGATGGGGAGCGACGAGCCCGAGCACGCACCGGCGCCGAGCGGGCAGCGGTCGGCGCGCTCGAGGGTGAAGGCCAGGAGCTCGGCCCCGCGCGCGAGCGACGACGCCCACGCGGCGAGGAGGAACCCCGCCGTGGTCGGCTGCGCGCGCTGCCGGTGGGTATACGCCGGCAAGAGCACGTGGTGCTCGGCGGCGGCCCGCTCGGTGAGCTGGCGCAGCAGCGCGAGGCAGGCGAGCAGGGACAGCCGCGCCTGCTCGCGCACGTGCATGCGCAGATCGAGGGCGACCTGGTCGTTCCGCGAACGCGCGGTGTGCAGGCGACCGGCCACGCTCGCCCCGAGGCGCGCGCCGAGCTCGGCCTCGACGGCCATGTGCACGTCCTCTTCGCCGTCGGCGAGCGCGAACGCGCCCGTCTCGGCGGCCGCGTGCATCGCGAGCAGCTCCTTGCGCAGGAGGGTCGCGTCGGCGAGGGGGACGAGGCCCACCCGTGACAGCATGGTGACGTGGGCCGCGCTGCCGAGCAGGTCCTCGCGCACGAGGGCGCGGTCGAACTGCAGCGAGGACGACCAGGCGAGGAGCTCGGGGAGCATTCCCTCGCCACCGGTGGCGTTCGTGCGGGCGATTCCGCTCATCCCGGAGTTGGTGCCTCGTCTCGGGCCGCGCGCAAAGGGAAACTGCGCACCACCTCGGTCAGGCCCACGCGACCTCGCGGCGCACGCGCAGCACCGCGACCCCGTGCTTGTGGCCCGCGGGTTCGGGCGGGAGCCAGCGGTGGCGCACGCCCTTGGCGCCGGCCCGCTCGAGCGCGGTGACGAGGTAGGCCTCGGTCGTCGCCATGTAGGTGTGGATGGCGCCCTCGGGGATGCCGCTGCCGATGGTCTCCCAGCGATCCTCGCGCTCGATCACCTCGACCTCGACGAAGTCGAAGTACTGGCTCGCGGTACGCTGGAGGCGGCGCATGACCAGCGCCGGCGAGGCGAGGGCGAGCAGCACGCGGTAGACGCCGCCGATGTCCTTGTCGGCGACGTCACGCCCCTGCTCCTTGAGCCAGGTGAGGTGTGGTCGCCCGGCCGTCAGCGCCGCCGCGACCGCCAGCGTGGCGAGGGGCCCGACGTCGTAGAAGCCGCCCACCACGAACCGCTGCGCCAGGAACGCCGCCGTATCGGGGTTCTTGAGCTTGCCGAGCACCGCGGGGAGCTCGCAGTGGATCTTGGTGTAGGCGAGCGCGCCGAGGTACGCGTTGCCCTTGATCCGGAACGGACCGGCGCCGGGCGCGAAGGGCAGCGAGTCGTGGACCAGCACGACGGCATCATGCGCGCACCCTTCGACGACGCAAGGCATCCCAGATCGGCCTCCTTTGCTCTCCGAAGAACTGCTCCTGCTCCGCGCCCCCTTCCGGGGCTACCTCCGCCTCGGGGAAGCGCCGCCTTCGCCGTGGCTCGGCGTGCTGCGCCTGCAGCTCGTGCTCGCCGTGTTCGTGTCCCTGACCACGGCGGGCCGGCTGGTGCCGTTCCACGTCGCGTCGATCGTGGTGACGTGGGGCTTCGTCCCGGCCTGGCAGGCGCTCGCGGTGCTCGCCGGCCACGCGGTCGCGCGGAGCCCGCGCTCGCGACGGGACGCGCTCGGCCTCTACTTCGCGGGACACGCGCCGTGGCAGCTGCTGTTGTTGCTGGTCGCCGGGGTGTGCGTGCTCGTCTCGGATCCGGCCGCGGTCGGGGCGTTCGCGCTGCGGCGGGGCATCCTGCCGGCGCTCGTCCTCTCGACGGCGTTCGCGGGCATCCTGCTCACCCACGCCTCCTACCGCGCCGGCCACGCGTTGCCGCGCGGGCGGGCGATCGCGGCGACGCTCACGTTCTACCTGGTCTACGTGGGCGGCATCGTCGGGTGGTACCTCGCACAGGGGCAGCTCCAGCCCCTCCTCGGGTACCGGTGAGCCGCGCGCCGTTCGTGCTCCTCGCGGTCGGCCTCGTGCTCGGGGCCGCCTACGACCGCCTGCCCACGCGGCCGGTGGTCGCCCGCGCCGGCTACCGCGTGCTCGCGGGCGATTTCCACGCCCACACGCGGTTCTCCGACGGCTTCCTCGGGCCTTGGGATCTCGTGCTGCACGCGCGCCGACGCGGCCTCGACGTGGTCGGGGTGACCGAGCACAACCAGGTGTTCCCGGGCAAGCTCGCCCGGGCGTTCTCGCGCGCGATCGGGGGGCCGACCGTGGTGGTCGGCGAGAGATCACCTTCAAGGAGTTCCACCTGATCGCACTCGGCCTCGACCGACGCATCGCCCCCGACGCCGACGTCCCCACGCTGGTCGACCGCGTGCACGCGCAAGGCGGCGTGGCGATCGCCGCGCACCCCGCGAAGCAGTTCTGGAACGCCTACGAGGCGGCGCGCCCCAGGCTCGACGGCACCGAGCTCATGCACCCGGTGGCCTACGCCGACCCGGCCGGCAACCGCGGGTTCCGCTGGGCCGACATGCGCGAGTTCTACGTGCGCGCGCACGCCGAGGGGATGCGCATGACCCCGATCGGTTCGTCCGACTACCACGGCTTCTCGCCGCTCGGGCTGTGTCGCACCTACGTGTTCGCGACCCGAGACGACGACGCCGCGGTGGTCGACGCGATCCGCGAGGGGCGCACCGTGGTCTACGACCTCTCCGGCAAGGCGTGGGGGCGACCGGATCTCGTGGCCGCCCTCGAGAAGGAGCCGCTCCCCGAGCGCAGCACCCCGGTCGACGACGGCTATCGCGCGCACGGCCTGCTGGACGCGGTCGGGCGCATCTGCGGACTGCTCGGCGCGCTGGGGCTCGTCGTGTTCGGGCGGAAGCGGCCTGTCGAGGGATCGACCGCCTAGTCGAAGAACGCGGCCACGAACCCCGACGCGAGCCAGAGCAGGAACGTGCCGATCGGGACCCCGAGCAGCGCCAAGGTGAGGCCGAACTCCATCGATGGAATCACCCCGAGCTGGTGCGCCACGAGCGACGAGACCGGCACGAGGAGCGCCACGGCGAGCCCCACGAAGACCCCGGTGGCCCTCTCCGGTCTGCCGCGAGCGACGATCTCGTCGCCCGAGTGCTTGGCGTCGGCGAACGACACCTCGACGTAGGCGCTGCCCTCGTGCCCGCGGTAGGTCGGGTGGCGGCTCGGCGGCACCCGCTCGCGACGGCGCCCGAGCACGACGAGGTGGTGACCGACGGCGAGGACGCGCTCGGTGTACTCGCGGCGACGGACGAACTCCCCGTCGTCCGGCGGCTTGCGCCCCCGCACGGTGAGGAACTCCGCCAGCGCCGCCGAGGGCTTCACGACGGGCGCGGTGCAGGTCTCGGGGAGGCCCTCGAGGTCGGCGCCGAGCGGGATCTCGACCGAGACGCAGCGGCGGTCGGCGAGCGAGAGCTGGAACGGCACCGACGCCTTCTCGGTGAACACGCGCTCGAACGAGGCCTCGCTGTTCGAGCTGCGCTCCTCGGTGGCCTCGATCTCGACGTACACCGCCTTCTGCTTGTGGATCGGCGCGACGATCCCGGTGTCCTCGCTCTCCACGATCACACCGTCGAGGAGCACCTCGTCGCCCACTTCGGCCTCGGCGAACGTGCGCGCCGCGAGGAGGCGCCGCATCGTCTCCACCCAGCCCGCGGGTGGCGCCGCGAGCCAGCGCGCGATCCAGACGAGCACGAGGCCCGTGACCGCACCCGACACCGCGACGAGCACGAGCCCCACCATGGGGCGATCCTACTCCCACTCCGGGCTCAACGGCGGAGCAAGCCGTGCTTGCGGGCGAGCTCGGCGAGGTACTTGCGATCGAGCTCGGCCTCCCGCGCGGCCGCGGAGGCGTTGTTGCCGTGGCGCTCGAGGAGCCAGCTCAGGTAGCGCCGCTCGAGCAAGGCATCGACCCGCGCCTTGGCCTCGCGCCAGGTGGTGCCGGCGCGGAAGCGGAACACGTCCTCGGGATCGAGGTCGGGGCTCGCGGCGTCGGAGAGGGCCTCGTAGAGCCGGATTTCCGGGTCGCCCGAGGCGCGCGCCATCACCGCGGCGCGCTCGATCACGTTGCGCAGCTCGCGCACGTTGCCCGGCCAGTCGTGGGCGCGGAGGGCCGCGATGGTGCCCTCGGACACCAGGAGGTCGGGCTCGTTCTCCAGCATGCGGCCGATGAGCAGCGACAGATCGTCGAGGCGCTCGCGGAGCGGCGGCACGTGGATCGGCACGACGGCGAGGCGGAACCACAGGTCTTCGCGGAACTCGCCCTTGCGCACCGCGCGGGGGAGATCGCGGGTGGTGGCGGCGATGACGCGCACGTCGACGGCGATGGTCTTGCTACCGCCGACGCGGCGCACCTCGCGGCTCTCGAGCGCGCGCAGCAGCTTGGGCTGCAGGTCGAGCGGCAGCTCGCCGAGCTCGTCGAGGAACAGGGTGCCGTTGTGGGCGCGCTCGAACGCGCCGGCGCGCGCCGCGACCGCGCCCGTGAACGCGCCGCGCTCGTGGCCGAACAGCTCGCTCTCGATGAGGTTGGGGCTCACCGCGCCGCAGTCGACGACCTCGAACGGGCCCCTGGCGCGCGGGCCCTGCTCGTGGAGCGCGTGGGCGAGCACGTCCTTGCCCGTGCCCGTCTCGCCCGTGAGCAGCACCGTGGCGGAGCTCCGCGCGACGCGCTCGAGCAGGCCGAAGATGCGCCGCATGGCGAGGCTCGTGCCGAGCGCGCGACCGAACCGGCTCGACTCCGACACTGGCACCTGCACGCCCGCGAGCTCGACGCGGACGAGGAGCTCGATGTCGCCGGCGCGGACGATGGTGCCCGGCGAGACGAGGGCGACCTGCACGCGCGCGCCGCCGATCTTGAGGCCGTTGGTGGAGCCGAGGTCGCGCACCTCGATGCCGCCCTCGACGCGCTTGAACGCGAGGTGCCGCCGCGAGACCGTGTCGTCGGGGACGACGAGGCCGCAGTCCTCGGCCTTGCCGACCACGAGCTCGGCGCCGAGATCGCCGGGGATGCGCGCCGAGGTGCCCTTGGCCTTGCCGGCGAGCACGGTGACGATCGCGCCATCGGGCGAGAACGCGGGGTCGACCGTGGAGACCGTCTCTTCGATGCTCAAGGCCCCATTCTACTTCAGATACGCGACCGGCGCGCACCAGGTGCGATCGTCGCAGGCCGGGTCGGCGGGCGTGCCGAGGGCCGAGCAGGTCGGTGAGCTCGCCACCGCCTCGTAGCTCATGATCGCGCGCACCTCGCGGGCGGAGAGCGAAGGGTCGTCCTTCACGTCGACGGCGACGTCGAACCCGATCTTGTCGCCGGGGGCGGGCTCGTTCTTGATCGTCGTCCACGGGAGCACGACCTCCACCTCCCAGCCACCGGCCACGATGCGCCCCGCGAACGCGCCACCCGGCAGGCCCGCGCCCTTCTTGCCGCCGACGTAGTACGCCGCGTTCGGACCGCTCGTGGCGGTGGGCGGTGTGACGACGACGTGCACGGCCTGATCGGCGACCAGATCGCCGGTGGCGGCCTTGGCGCCGCGCAGGAACAGCTCGACCGCGTCGCCCTGCGTGTAGTCGCTCGTGTCGACGACGATGCGCGGGTCGTCGAGGACGGCGACGTGAACGTGGTAGCCGTACGAGGACAGCAGCGCGCGCACCACGACGCGCTCGGTGATCTTGGCGGGCACCGGCGACGGCACGGTGCGCATGGCCGCCTTCACCTCGAAGCCGCGCGACCACACGCCGCTCGCGCAGTACTCGGTGCCGAGCCCGTCGACCGCGTAGGCGCCGACCAGCCCCACGATCGGCGCGCAGAAGGAGGTCATCGAAGGGTCCGTGCAGCTCGTGGGCGCGGGCGCGTCGGAGCCGACGTCCACCACGCTGTCGGTCGCGGCGTCGGTCGCGTCGACGCTCGAGTCGACGGCGCTGTCGAGCGCGCCGTCGAGCACGACGGCGTCGATCGCGACGTCGGGCTTCGCGTCGGTGTCGTCGCGGAACTGGTGCTCGGGGAAGGTGCACCCGACGAGCACGACCGAGACCGAGACGAACAGGCGACGCACCCGCCGAGCATGCCAAGCGCGGCGGGTCCGGTCCACCCCTCGGGCGCGGCTAGCCGGCCTTGCGGGCGAAGTCGTCCATGAACGCCACCAGCGCCTCGACGGAGGCGTGGGGCACGGCGTTGTAGGTGGAGGCGCGCACCCCGCCGACCGAGCGGTGGCCCTTGAGGCCGACCATCCCGGCCTTCTCGGCCTCGGCGCAGAACTTGGAGTCGAGCTCCTCGGTCGGGAGGCGGAAGACGACGTTCATCCGCGAGCGGCTCGCCTTGTCGACGGGGGCCCGGTAGAAGTCGGGCCGCGCGTCGATCGCGGCGTAGAGCAGGTCGGTCTTCTTGCGGTTCTTCTCCGCCATCGCGGCCACGCCACCCTCGGCGTCCAGCCAGCGGAGCACGTTGCGCGCGAGGTAGATCGAGAACGTGGGCGGCGTGTTGTAGAGCGACCGCTCCTTGGCGTGGGTCGAGTAGCGGAAGTACTTGGGGATGTCGGTGCGACCCGCGGCGATGGCGTCCTTCTTGATGACGACGACCGTGATGCCCGAGGGCCATGTTCTTCTGCGCACCGGCGTAGATCAGGGCGAACTTCGCCACGTCGACCGGGCGGGAGAGGATGTCGCTCGACATGTCGGCGACGAGCGGGGCCGCCGTCTCCGGGAACTCGTGCCACTGCGTGCCGGACAGCGTGCCGTTCGAGGTGACGTGCACGTAGGCCGCGTCGGCGTGGAGCGAGAGCTCGTCGGCGCGCGGGATGCGGCCGTAGCCCTCGATCTTGCCGGCGACGCGGGCGGCGCCGACGTTCTTGCACTCCTCGAAGGCGCGGTCGCTCCAGCCGTCGGTGAGCACGTAGTCGGCGCTCTTGCCGGCGGGGAGCAGGTTCATCGGGATCATGGCGAACTGCGCGTGCGCGCCGCCCTGCAGCAGGAGCACGTCGTGGGTGTCGGGGACGGCCATGAGCTTCTTGATCAGGCCGAGCGTCTCGTCGTGCACCTTCTCGAACGCCTTGCCGCGGTGCGAGTGCTCGAGGATGGACATGCCCGTGCCCTCGAACTCGAGGAGCTCGCGCTGCGCCTGCTCGAGCGCGACGAGGGGGATCGCCGAGGGGCCGGCGTTGAAGTTGTGGACGCGGGTCATGTCGCCTCTCAGTGGTGATGGCCGTGGCCGCCGTGGTCGTGGCCGTGACCGTGATCGTGCTCTTCGTGGTGGTGGTGGTCCGGGTCTTCGCGCCCGTGGATGAAGTCGTGGAGCAGCTGGTCCTTGGTGCGGGCGCCCTGGGTGCCGTGCACGAACGCGCCGTCGCTGCGCAGGTAGAGGACGAACGGGAGGGCGCGCGCGTGGCTCATGTGCTGGCCGCCGATGGCGCGCACCGCGGGCTCGGGCGCGTCGCAGTCGGTCGCGAGGAGCACGAACGCCGCGTCGACCTCGGCCTTGACGGCGGGCAGCAGCGCCTCGACCAGGATCTTGCAGTTGCCACACGCCTTGCGGCCGTATTCGACCAGCACGTGTTTGCCCTCTTTCTGGGCGACGGCGAGGGCCTCGTCGAGCTTGTGGTGCCAGTGCAGCCCCTTGTCGTCGAAGTGCGGATGCGAGGACGCCATCGGGACGGGCTAGCGGATCACGACAGCGCGGTCACGTCTTTCCGCGTGAGGAACAGGAAGCGCGCGAGGAGCGCGATGGCGATGCCGACGAGCCCCGCGGTCAGGCCGTACCAGAGCCCGGGCGGGCCGAAATCGCGGTGGAACGCCAGGAACAGCGCGAGCGGCAGGCCGATGCCCCAGTGCACGGCGACGTTGGCCACGAGAGGAAAGGTGGTGTCCGCGGCGCCCCGCAGCGCCCCGGCCGAGACCACCTGCGTGCCGTCGGCGAGCTGGAAGACCGCGGCGATGCGGATGAGCGTGACCGCCGCGTCGATGACCGGCGCCTCGGGCGTGAACAGCCGCGCGAGCGCGTGAGGCGCGAACCAGAAGGCCACCGCCGAGAACGCCATCACCGAGACCCCGAGCACGATGCCCACGCCGCCGCGCTGGCGCGAGCCGCGGGGCACCTTCTCGCCGATGGCCATGCCGACGCGGACCGACGTGGCCTGCGCGATCCCGAGCGCCCCCATGAACGAGAGCGAGGCGAGGCCGATGGCGATCTGGTGCGCGGCCACCGCGCGCCCGCCGAACCGCCCCATGAGGAGCGCGACCAGCGCGAACACGCCGACCTCCGCGGTCAGCGTGAGACCGATCGGGAACCCGAGCCGACAGAGCTGGCCGAGCATGCGCGGGTTGACGCGGGCGTCGATCTCGTCGGCGCGACGCGAGTCGGGGGCGTCCCCCGGGATGCGGGCGCGCGGGCCGAGCACCCACACCGCCATCAGCGCGGTCGAGCCGGTGGTCGCGATGGCCGAGCCGACCCCGCCGAGCGCCGGCAAGTGGAGGGCGCGCACGCCGAACACGAGCGGGAAGCACAGCGCCACGTGCGCGAGGTTGCCGACGATCGCCGCCTCGAGCGCCACGCGCGGGCGGTTCGCGGCCTGCTGGTAGGTCTTGCCCGCCATGAACAGGAAGAACGGGAGGATCGATGGCAGGCGCGCGAACACGTAGTCGCGCGCGCCGGGGATGATCTGTGGGTCGATGCGCAGGAGCGGCAGCAGACGCAGCGCGAACACCGTCACCAGCGCGGTCGGGATCGAGAGCACCACCGCGAGCTGCAGCGAGGCGCGCAGGGCGGCGCGCGCGCGGTGACCGTCGCCCGAGCCGAGGGCCTGCGAGGCCACCGGCTCGACCGCCATGAGCAGGCCGAGCAGGAACATGCTCGTGCCGAAGACCACGTTGTTGCCGAGCGCGACCGAGGCCAGCGCCTGCTCGCCCACGCGGCCGACGAACGCCGTGTCGACGAGCCCCATCGCCATCATGCCGAGCTGGGTGGCGATGATGGGGACGGCGAGCCGCAGGTTCTCGCGCACCTCGCGGAGGAGGGTCACCGCGGGTCCTTCTCGGCGACGTGCCACTTGCGGAGGTAGAGGTGAGAGAACACGCCGACGAACGAGAACAGCGCGAGGCCGAGCAGCGTGGAGCAGAACACCGCGCCGAACAGCACGTCGGTGCGCAGCTGGCGGTACGACGACATGACCACGATGCCGAGCCCCGGGCGCCCCTCGGCGAAGCCGGCCACGAACTCGCCGACCACGGCGCCGATCACCGCGAGGCCGGAGGCGACGCGCAGGCCGGTGGCGATGGAGAACGCTGCCGAGGGCAGCTCGAGCCAGAGCAGCCGCCGCGTGCGCGACGATCCATAGAGAGTGAATAGATCGTGCAGCGCGGGGTCGACCGAGCGCAGGCCGCTCAGCGTCCCGGTGACGACCGGGAACACCGAGACGATGAACGCCGAGGCGGTGACCGCGCGCGGGCCGATGCCGAACCACAGCACCAGCAGCGGCGCGATGGCGACGATCGGCACGGTCTGGAGCAGCAGCGCGTAGGGGTAGAACCCGCGTTCGAGCAGCCGCGAGCGCGACAGCACGACCCCGAGCGACACGCCGACCACGGCGCTGAGCGAGAAGCCGAGGAACGCGGTCGTGCCCGTGGTGAGGGTCGCGCCGAGGAGCTCCGCGCGGGCGGCGAAGGCGGCGCGCGCGACGGTGCTCGGCGGCGGCAGGAGCCACGGCTCGACGTGGAGCCCGCGGGCGAGCAGCTCCCAGAGCAGGAGGCCGATGAGCGCGGCGACGACCGGCGGGCCCAGCTGCTTCACGCCTCACCCTCCTCGAGGGCCGCGACGAGGTCGGCGGTCACGCGCGCGAACGCAGGGGTGCCGCGCGTCACGGCGTTGCGCTCCGCGGGCAGGTCGACCGGGGCGTCGTGGACGATGCGCGCCGGCCGGCTCGAGAGCACCACCACGCGCGTCGAGAGGAACGTGGCCTCCGCGATGGAGTGGGTGACGAACACCACGGTGAGGCCTTGCTCGAGGAACAGCGTGCGCAGCCGCTCGTCGAGGCGCTGGCGGGTCAGCTCGTCGAGCGCGGCGAACGGCTCGTCCATCAGGAGCAGGCGCGGCTTCTTGACGAGCGCGCGCGCGATGGAGGCGCGCATGCGCATGCCGCCGGAGAGCTCTGCGGGGTACTTGTGCCCGACGCCCGCGAGCTCGACCGCGGTGAGCGCCGCGCCGACCCGCGGCGACACGTCGCGCTCCCCGGCCAGCTCGAGCGGCAGCGCGACGTTGCCCTCGACGGTGCGCCACGGCAGCAGATGCGCGTCCTGGAACACGTAGGCGAGGCCCTCCTCGCGGGCGACGACGACCTCGCCGCCGTCCGCCCGATCGAGCCCGGCGACCAGGCGAAGGAGCGTGCTCTTGCCGCACCCCGAGGGGCCCACGAGCGACACGAACTCGCCGGCGTCGACGCGCAGATCGAGGCCGTCCAGCACGACGCCGTCGGCGAACGACCGGCGGACGCCGGTGAGCTCGATCATGGGTCGGTCGGCCATGGGGGGCCGCACGCTAGCGCAGGGGACGGCGGTCGCCTCCCTCGTGGGTCAGGCTGTGCCGTGGCCACGGCCGCGGCGCTGCCCATGCGGGATTCTTCGTGGATGCGATGGCCCGGGACGTGCTGAGGCCTTCATCGCATGAAGGTCCTGGCCCTCGGCTTCGCCGTCGCCCTGTCGCTGCCTGCCCTGGCCCACGCAGAGACCGGCACGCTGGACCCGGCCTGGGGCCCTCGACACGTCGATCCCCTGACACCGCCGTGTCACGCCCGACACCTCGCCGTCCACCGACACCGGCGGTCCACGACACGGCATGGGCGCCACCGACTCGGCGGTCCTGGGTCATTGCTCCGCCGATGGCACGGGTGTGATCTCGTCGGGTGGGACGGCCTACTCCTGCGCGCCGTATCGCTGCGTGGCCGCCCTGTGCCAGGAGCACTGCAAGGCGAACACGGACTGCACCGACGGCTTCGTGTGCCAGGCGAACAAGTGCGTGGAGCCGGCCGACAAGACCAGCGGCGACGCCGCGCAGGATCCCACCGTGAAGTACGGCTGCACCGTCGGCGGTCACTCGAGCGGGTTCGTCGCCATCGCCTTCATCCTCGGCGCGCTGTCGCTCGCCCGCCGCAAGAACTGATCGCGCGCAGCGACCGTGGTACGGCACGACGATGTCGTTGCCCTCGGCCCCGCTGTCCGTCGCCGTCGCCCAGATGAACGCGCAGGACGATCTGCGCGAGAACCTCGCCACGATCGACTCGCTGGCGGCCCGGGCGAACACGCGCGTCGTGTGCCTGCCCGAGGGCTGCGCGGGCCTCGGCCACCCCGACAAGAAGCGCGCGGCCGCCGAGCCCACACCCGCGCTCGGCACCACGCCCGACGGCCCCGTCCTCGGCGCCCTCTCCTCGATCGCGCGCGCGCGCAAGCTGTGGCTCTTTGCTGGTGGCGTCGCGCTGTCCGGCCCCGACCCGCAGCGCCCCTTCAACGCACACCTCGCCTTCGACGACGCGGGCGTCGTGCGCGCCGTCTACCGCAAGATCCACCTGTTCGACGTCGATCTCGCCGACGGCACGCGCTTGCGTGAGAGCGACTCCAGCGACTGCGGCACCCCCGAAGAGGTCGTCACCGTCGACGTCGACGGCTACCGGTTCGGTTTCACGATTTGCTACGACGTGCGCTTTCCAGAGCTGTACCGCGCGCTCGTCGATCGCGGTGCGCACGCGCTGTTCGTGCCGGCTGTCTTCACCGTGTTCACCGGTAAGGACCACTAGCACGTGCTGCTCCGCGCGCGCGCGATCGAGTCGCAGTGCTACGTGCTCGCGGCCGCGCAGTGGGGCCGCCACCCGGAGGGCCGCCAGACCTACGGCAAGTCGCTGATCGCCGACCCGTGGGGCGACGTGATCGCGCAGGCGAGCGACGGCGTGGGCCTCGCGCTCGCCACGCTCGATCCGAAGCGCCTCGCCGACGTGCGCGCGCAGCTCCCGAGCCTGCGGCACCGTCGCCTCGGCGTCTGACGATCCGTCCTCGTGGTTGCCGCGCGGCGCGCGCAGCGCCAGGAACCGGACCATGCGCCTCGACCTCGATCGCTCCCGCTACGTGCTCCGCACCCGCGCCAAGGGCCTGCTCTCGGCGCTCGCGCACGACCTCGAGCTCGAGGGCCGCTTCGCGAGCGGCGAGGCCAAGGAGGAGGGCGGGAAGTGGAGCGGCCGCGCCAAGGTGCGCCCGAGCGACCTCCGCGTGGTCGGCGTCCTCCACAAGGACAAGCTCGACACCACGGTGCTCTCGGCGAGCGACGTGCGCGAGATCGAGCGCCGCATGCGCGACGACACGCTGAAGGGCGCGGCCGAGGTGGAGATCGTGGCGCGGTCCACCGACGACCTCGAGATCGTCCTCGCGGGCCACAAGAGCAAGCTGCGCCTGAGCCCGCGCGTGGCGGGCGACGCGGTGACCGCGCGCGGCACGCTCTCGATGAAGGCCCTCGGTCTCGCCGAGATCAAGGGCCCCCTCGGGGCATTCACGGTGAAGGACGAGATCGAGGTCGAGGTGCAGGCCTGGCTGCTGCCCGACTGAGGTCCAACCCCCGTGCTGAAGCACGGGGCACCGACTGCGGGGGCAAGCCCGCTTGGAGCGGGCTCCAGCTCATCGCACGGAAGGCCGCATTTTCAGCCTCGAAGCAGCCGAATGAGGCCTCGCTTTCGCGAGCCCGCCGTAGGTGGGCTTCCACGGCAGTCGGTGCCCCGGGCTTCAGCCCGGGGGCCTCGACGCTGCCCGACTGAGTCTCAGTTGACGGTGGTGTCGTTCGCGACGACCGCGACCGGCTCGACGGACGCGCCGTTGGTGGGCGCGGTGCGCGTGTACTTCTCGACCTCGGCGTCCATGGTGCCGTCGAGGATCTTCTTCCACATGATGAAGTCGGCCTGGAACGACCAGAGCGGGTGGCCGAACGTGGCGGGCACGTTGCCCTCGACGAAGAAGTGGCCGATCCACGCGCACGCGTAGCCGACGACCGGCGCGAGGGCGAGGAACCGCGCGCGACGGGTGAGGATGCCCGTCGCGGCGAGGGCCAGCGCGGCGCTCGTCCCGACGAAGTGGAGCCGGCGGTTGCCCTTGCTCGTGTGCGCCTTCACGTAATAGGGCCAGAAGTCTTCGAAGGTCTTGATGTCGTCGGCCATGGGCTCCTCCGGGGAGCGCGGAGGATAGCGCGTCCGGCCGCGACGCGCCCTCAGGGGCCCACGGTACAGGTCGCCGCGACCATCGGGTTCGCTCCCAGCGTCGTCCCCACGGTACCCGCCGGCACGTAGCCGACGTCGTGGTACGAGCTCGGGAACTGGTCGCAGTTGGCGACGAGCGCCTGGGAGGGCGGGCAGACGCTGAACGAGTCGCCCTCCGCCGCTTGCGAAGCGGTCTTGCCCGACTGGCAGAGGAAGATGCCGACCTTGCTGTTCTTCTCGCTGGCGCCGCCGAACACGTTGCCCCCCGGCGCGCCGCCGACGGCCGTACCGAGATCGAACACGTTGCTCTGCGTCGCGTTGTACGCGAGCCAGAGCCCGTAGCTTCCGTTCTTGGTCAGCGTGCTCTTGCGCAGGACGAGGTTCGACTGCGGGCGGACCGTGAGACCACCGCCCTGGTTGCCCTTCGCGACGAGCCCCGTGACCTTCTGCGCGCCGCTCGGTCCCGGCACGCTCCAGTCCCAGCGACGCCACCCGAGGCGTTGTTGCTCGCCGATCCGCCCTCGAAGTCGAGCTCGGCGCCGTACAGGAGGAGCCCACCGCCGGCGATGTACGTGCTGCCGACCCAGATCCCCTTGCCCTTGTTGCTGTCGAAGCTGTTGCCGGTCCCGATCACGTGCGCGCGCCCGCCGCGGACCACGGCGCCAGCGTTGCCGTTCTCGTCGAAGTGGATCTCCGGGCCGAGCTCGGCGCCGCTCGTGAACACGCCGCCGTCCTTCTGCGCGTTCTTGATCGCACTCTTGCGCAGGGTCGGCGCGCCCCCGGGGCCGAACACGCCGATGCCCACGCTCTTGGCGTCGACGTCGAACCCTTCGAGCATGCTTGCGGCCTTCATCGACAACACGCAGCGCTCGGCCGAAGGAGCACACGCCGCTGTCGCCCCGCCCGTCAGCTTGCTGCGCCCACCCTCGCTGACGAGGGTCACGCCGACCTCGAGGCGGACCGCGTCCTTCTCGTCGTAGCTGCCGCTCTTGACGTGGAGGGTGCGCTTCACGCCCGTGGTGAGGGCGAACGACGACGCCTCGACGATGGTCTTGAACGGACACCCGCCGTCGCCCTTGCCCGTCGTGGCGACGGCGGCGTCGACCCAGAGGTCGGTGGAGTCGGCGGTGGGTGCGACGCAGGTCGGCGGAGGAGGCGTCGTGTCGGCGGGCGGCGTGGTGTCGGCGGGAGCGTCCGTGTTCGTCTCGGCGCCCGCATCGGTCCCCGTCTCGGTCGCGGTCTCGGTGACCGCATCGGCCGCCGCGTCGTCCACGATCTCGGCGACCTCGAGGTTGCTGCCGGCGCAGCCGGCGAGGATTGCGACCAACGAGGGAGCAAGCGAAGCAAAGCGCATGGGAACCTCCGGAGTAGGACCAGCGACCCAGCAACAAGCAGGCCGCGCCCAGGAGGTCGCATGGGCTCCGATCGCCAACATCGGTGGCGACGGGCCGCACGAAGTACGGACTCTGCGAAACGAAGAGGCCTACTCCTCCGCGTCGGCGTGGCGCGGATACGTCGCGGTCTCTTCCTTGATCACCGGCGCGGCCTCGCCACGGACCGTGCGCCCAGGGATCTGATAGGGCTGCCCGCGCAGCCGCTGGGCCGCGGTCTTCGCGCGCCAGCCGAGGTAGGCCTTGTTGAACTCGAGCACCATCTGCCCGTCGAAGTAGGGGTTCTTGGTGCCGGCGATGTGCACCAGCGTGAGCACCTGCTCCGCGACCGACACCGGACACCCCTCGAGGCGGATCGCGTCGTCGCCGGCGGCGAACAGCTTCGCGGTGACGCTCACCATCTTGGCGTAGATGTCGTCGTGCTTCGCGTGGTGCGGATCCTTCGACTCACGGCCCTTGTACACGTTGCGGATCTGCACGAGCCGCTCGGCGCCGGACTTCTTCGGCAGGTAGCCCTCCCACTCGGCGCAGTCGCCGATGAAGATCACCTTCTCGCCGGGCTTGGCGTCGATCGCGCCCTTGTACGCGCCGAAGACCACGTGGAGCCGCGGCATCTTGGCGTCGGTCGTCTCGTCGAAGAGGCGGAGCAGCTCGATCGACTCCTCGATCGCGCCGGGGCAGCCGCCCCAGCAATAGTCGGTGTGCTCGGCGTCGGGCGGGGCGCCCGCATACGCGGTGATGTTGGTGCCCTCGAAGTACTTCTCGACGCGGATCAGGCCGACCTTGAAGCCCTTGGCGCGCGCCTTGGCCTCCTCGAGGGAGACGTCGCCCGAGAGCTCGATCGCGTCGAGGTCGAGCGGGCCGAAGCCCTGCGCGCTCGCGAGCCGCAGGTGCGCGACGGTGTGCGGGTCGACACCGATGATGTTGCACCCGACCGCGTCGATCGCCGCCTGGTTGTTCCCCATGATGATGAGGTTCATGTCAAAGGGGATGGGCGTGAGCATGCGCCCCTGGCCCGCGATGATGCAGTCCATGGCAATGAACTGCGGCTGGATGATGTGTTGCAGGTCGGCGACTTTTTCGTCGAGCTTGTGGTCGTGGTCGATGAGGCGGTGCCGGTCGTCCTGGATGCCGATGTAGTTCTTCATCGAGAACGTCACCGTCGTCCACGGGTGCGACTTGAACTTGGGCATGTTCACGAAGAAGTCGGCCTTGGCGACCGGCTCCGGCGTGAACACGTAGTCGCGCAGGCGACCCTCGTGCGTGTAGGGGATCTCGACCTGCGGGACCTCCTCGAAGCAGTAGTGCTTCACGCCGGTGCGCTCGAACATCGGGTAGTACCCGGCGCCCTCGAACGCGGCGCGCGTGGGCACCGTGATGCCACACCGCTCGCCCACCGCGAGCTCGGTCATGCGCGCGTGCGGATCCTCGCGGTCGCGGAGCGCGCCGATGACGCCCTCCACGAACTCGGGACGCGTGTGCGCGTGCTCGAACAGCGGGCCGCTCGCCACCACGTTGGGCTTGAGGAGGGTGCGCCCCGAAGGACGCAGGCCGAGCTCCTCGAGCCCCTCGCGGACGATGCGCCGGATGCGCTCCGGATCGTAGGTGTCGCAGTGGCGGAGGATGACCTTGGGCTTCGCTGCGTTCGGGTCCATCCGACGAACGGTATCACCGTTCCGGAAAATGTGAGGCGACCCTCGCATTTTCCGTCCGGGCGGGTTTTGCCGGGGAAAGGCTGGGCTCGCACGGTCGTGGTAGCTTCGCGCCATGAAGCTGCGATCGGCGTGGATCTTCGGGGTGATGGCGCTCTCCGCCTGCGAGAAGCCGACGCCACCCCCCACCGCGACCACGCCCTCGGCCACGGCGAGCACCAAGGCGAGCACCGTGGTCAGCGCGTCCGCCTCCGCGTCCACGGCGCCTTCGACGGTCGCGAACACCAAGCCCACCGCAAAGGGCTCCGCCGATCCCAAGGTCGGCAAGGCCAAGCTCACCACCTACGCCACCGCGCTCGCCGAGGGCCGCAAGCTCGCCGGCGAGAAGAAGTGGGCCGACGCCGCCGCCAAGTTCCAGGAGGCCGTCGCCGCGCGCCCGAACGACCCGCGCGCTCGCCGAGCTCGGCTACGCGCAGCACCACGCGGGCGAGGACGACAAGGCGCGCGCCACCAACAAGCTCGCGCTCGCCGCCGCGTCCGACGCCAACCTGCGCGCGATGATCCTGTTCAACGAGGGGCTCGTCGACGAGAAGCTCGGCGACAAGGCGGCCGCGCGCGCGCACTACCAGGCCTCGTACAAGCTCCGCGCGAACGACATCGTCAAGAAGCGGCTCGAGGCGGTCGGTGGGACGGTCGGCCCGTGCGACGGCGTGTTCCCCACCATGGAGGCCATGCGCGCGTGCCTGTTCGAGAAGGGCAGGGACGACCTCGGCATGGTCCCCGAGGCCGGCGCGCCGCTCGGGTTCATGCGCAAGGTCGAGCACCCGAGCCTCGTGCTGCACGTGTTCAAGTGGGGCGCCGGCGCGGAGCTCGACGGCCTCGGTGGGCACCCGCAGTTCCTGGTCTCCAAGGTGCCCAAGGGGTTCCGCAAGGTCGCCGACCTCGGCTCCGACTACGAGCCCGGCGCGTTCGGCGTGCACAACGAGGCGCGCTTCACGGGGTTCGCCGACGAGACGTTCGGCAACCACAAGGTCGTGAAGGTCTCCTGGGAGCAGGCCGACGCCGACTCCAACATGGCCGGGCTGCAGCTCTACACCTACCTCACCAGGAACGTGACCCTCTGCGTGCTCGGCGACGACAAGCGCGAGACGGTCTGCCCGGTCACCGTGCCGGTCGAGGAGGTCGACGAGCTCAGCTACATGGACGGCCTCACCGGCGAGGACAAGGACGCCGTCGACGAGCTCGCGAAGACGGAGCCGCCGTACAAGAAGGTGATGACGGCCACCTACGCGATCGGGAACGACGGCAAGGTCGTGGTCACGGAGACCGCGGGCAAGCGCAAGGACCTCGAGCCGCTGCTGAAGGGCGTGAAGCTGTTCTAGGGGCCCTTGCCGGGCGACGGGCAAGCGAGATACGCCCGCGCTCGTGAGCCCTTCGTTCCTGGAGCAAGAGCAAGAGCGTCTGACGGCGCGGTTCGTCGGTCGGGGCTCCGAGCTCGCGCTGCTGCGTCGGTTGCGTGAGCCCGCCGACGACCTGCGCGTCGTGGTGATCCACGGGCCCGGTGGGATCGGCAAGACGAGCCTGCTCCACGCCTTCCAGCGCGAGGCGAAGGAGGCCGTCTACCTCGACGCCCGACGCTCCCAGGGCAAGACGCTCGCCCTGCTCCATCTCCTCGGCGTCGCGCTCGAGGAGCGCAAGGACGCCCCGCTCGTCGTCCTCCTCGTCGACACCGGAGAGCTCCTCGAGCTCGTCGAAGGCAGCCACCGCGACGCCTTGCTCGCGCTCGTCGGCGACCGCGTGCGCCTCGTCGTCGCGGGGCGCGGCCTGCCCGGCGTGCCATGGCGCACGATGCCCTCCTGGGGCACGGCGATCCGCGAGATCGCCCTCGACGCACTCGCTGCAGACGAGGCCGAGGATTACCTGCGGCGCCGGGGCCTCGAAGGCGACGCCATCGCGCGCCTCTCCCGCTTCGCCAAGGGACATCCGCTCTCGCTCGCGCTCGGCGCCGAGCGTCAGCTGGAGAACCCCACCGCGCCGTTCGTGCCAACCGAGTCGCCCGACGTGGTCGGCGAGCTCTGCGAGCAGTTCCTCGCGGGCGTGACCGACCCGGCTCTGCGACAGGCGGTCGAGGTCAGCGCGCTGCTGCGCACCACCACCGAGGACCTCCTCTCGGCCATGCTCCCCGACATCGACGCGCGCACCGCGTTTCGCTGGCTCCGCTCGCTCAGCTTCGTCGAGACCACACCCCGGGGCCTCTTCCCGCACGATCTACCCCGCGAGATCATCGCGACCGACCTCGCCTGGAGGAGGCCCGCCTTCGATCGCGAGCTCCTCCAGCGCGCCTTGCACTACTGGGCGGCACGCTTGCCGGACATTCCCGAGGAGGCATTTCCGGAGGCCATGGCGGAGTTCGCCTTCCTGGCCACCAAGATCCCGAACCTTGGTCCGGTGCTCGCACCGCCCCCTGACCTCGACGTCGTCATCACCCCCGCTCGAGCGGCAGACGGCGAGACGTTGCGGGCGATGGTGTCGCGCCACGAAGGAGACGAGGCCGCGCGGGTGTTCGATCACTGGTGGCGGCTGCAGCCAGACGCGTTCCGTGTCATGCGGGGCCACAATGGGACAGCCCTCGCCTTCACCGCCAACCTGCGGTTGGAACGGACCAGTGCAGCCGAGAGGGCCATCGATCCCGCCACCGAGGTGGTCTGGCCGGAGGTTGTGCGACTGATGGGGGAGGCGCCTTCGGCGCCGATTCTATACGGGCGCTGGTACATGACCGCCCTCCAGTACCACGAGCCCTGCCCCGATCTTGCCGCAGCTCTCCTGGCCAACGCGGAGCCGTTTCTCCGCATCCGCAACCTCGCGCTCTACTTCATGTACGGAGGGCCAACGGAGTTCTTCGAACGCACCATCGAGTTCACGGGCGGCAGATCACTCCCAACGTGTTCCTTCGAGCTCGGCGGGCGTGCGTACAGGGCGGCGTTCCAGGACCGTCGGGGTCGCGGCGCGATCGAGTGGGTGTCGAACATTCTCGCGCGAGCAGCGGGCAGCCAGCCTCCCGCACCACAACGCCCCGTGGACTACGAGGCCTTCGCACCGGCCGTTCGTGCTGCATTGCGCGTCTTCCACGATCCGACACGGCTCGGCGACTCCCCCTTGGTCGACCTTCCGATGGTCGGTCTCCGCTGCGGGGCACGCGCCACCCGGACGGAGCGGGTTCGCGCGCTTGCCGCGATCCTTCGCGACGAGATCGCCGCACTCGAAGGCGCATCCCCGGAGACGAGTTCCACGGCGTCCTCAGGCTCACGTACCTCGACCCCGCCAAGTCCCAGGAGCGAGCGGCAGAAGCTCTCGGCATGGCGTACAGCACGTTCCGCCGTCGCCTGGCCGAGGCCACAGACCGTCTCGTCCAGCTGCTCTGGGCTCGCCACGAAGCACAGCCGTGAGCAGGAACTGAGCAGATTCGCCCCTCGCCGAGCAGCGTCTGAGCAGCCCGTGGACTGGAAACGCCTCCGGTGAAATCGGAGCCTCGGCGACATGTCGAGCAAAGCCCCCCGTCTCTCTCGCTGGGCATCCGGATGTGTCTTCCTCGCGGCGTGCAGTGGACCGTCCGGCCCGGAACAGACCGTCGACGGTGGGATCGCAGCGCAGAGCGCGCCGCTCACGGCGAACCCCGCGCGCGCACGCGCGGCCCTCGAGCTCGCCGTCCAGCTCGCGAGCAAGGCCAAGGAGACCGAGAAGGCGCTCCTGCCACGCGAGAACGGGCTCGCCGCCGTCACGGAGCCGAACCTCACGGGCTTCGGTTCGGAGCCGTTCCGCAAGCCCGACGCCCACGACTGGAGCAAGCTCGGCGCGCACCTCCCCGCGAACGCCACCGGGACGTTCCGCTTCAGCCCGGCGCGGGTCGAACGCTGGACGCTCCGCGCCTCGCTCACCGGTGCCCAGGGCAGCGTGGGCGTCGTCGACCAGGGTCGCGTGGTCTACCCCGACGTCTGGCCTTCGACCGATGTGGTGGCCATGTCCGGGGAGCGCCACAGCGAGCTGTTCTTCGTGCTGCGCGATTCGAAGTCCCCGCGTCGCTTCGAGATCACGCTCGCGCTCGGGAGCGAGCTCACGCTGCGCAAGGAGCCCCTTCCGGGCGGGGCCATCGAGTGGCTCGACAAGCGCGGCGACGCGGCGCTGCGGGTGGATCCCGCGTTCGCCATCGACGCCATCGCGTGGCGGTGCCCATGACGGTCGACGGCGACCGACTGTCGCTGACGCTCGACGCACAGGGACTCACCTACCCGGTCCTCGTCGATCCGGTGATCTCCGTGCCGATGTGTCGGGAATTGCGAGCATACCAGGAGGAGGCCGCGATGGAGCCTCTCTCGCCTACGTCGCCGGTGGGGGGGTTCCCGGCGTCGTGATCTTCGGCGGCAACAAGGGACCGTCGGTCGGTACGGCCACCACCGAGGCGTATCGCTGGAACGGCACCACCTGGTTCGACATGGCGGACCCGGTGGTGAGTCCGACCACGAACCACGCCGCCACGCAGTGGGCGAGCGGTGGACTGCCCTACGCCGGGATCGTGTACTTCGGAGGCTGCACGAGCGGCTGTACCACCTACCTCTCGGCGTCGGCCTGAGCGACGGCAACGGGTGGGCCCCTTTCTGCGGGATTCCGGGCTCCCCGTCCTGCGGCGTCACGGCGCGTGCAGAGCATTCGATGGCGTCGACCTCCACGCACCTGGTGATCCTCGGAGGGCGGAACGCCAGCGGCCACCTCACGGACGGCTTCGAGAGTTCCGGCCGACCGGCCGCCGACCTCTGGGTGCTCCCGGCCACGGCGCCCGCCAACACCTTCACCAAGGTGACCGCGGCGGGAAACAGGCCGGTCGCCCGTGTCAACGCGTCGATGGCCGGCAACGACACCCGGATCCTCCTGTTCGGTGGTTCGAACCCCACCCTCGGCCAGCTCGCAGACACCTGGCTGTTCAACCCCACGACCTCCACTTGGACTGCAGTCTGCAGCGTGCCCGGCACGCCGGTCTGCAGCCCTGGTCCGTTGCCGCGATCGGGCGCCGGACTGACCTGGGACTCGAACCGCAAGCGGTTCATCTTGTTCGGGGGATACCGCTTCGAAGGAGCGGGCATCAGCAGCGCGGACGACACCTGGGAGTTCGATCCGACGACGCTCAAGTGGTCCCTGCTCTGCGGCGCTTCGGTCGGCGGCTCGAGCTGCGGAATCGGCCTCGCGAACGACGACGCCAAGATCGCGTACCACGCGGGCCGACGGCGCGTGGTCCAGGCCGTGGGTTACTCTTTCGGCTTCCGCGACTACGCCTACGAGCTCTACGTCCGCGGAGGTTCCTGCTCGAGCGCCGCGGACTGCGACACCGGCCGGTGGGACGCCGGTCTGTATCGAAGGCACGTGCTGCGAGACGGACTGTCCCACCTGCCAGACATGTGCAGACCCCTCGTCTCCTGGGGCCTGCAAGAACGTCGCGGTCGACCTCGTCGACCCTCGGGGCCGCTGCACGGGCGGCACCGTGTGCAATGGCTCGGCGGCCTGCAAGTCCCCCAATGGGACAGCATGCACCGTCGGGAGCACCTGCAGCTCCGGCAACTGCGCCGACTCGGTCTGCTGCAAGTTCTCGACCTGCGGATCGGCCCAGTGTGCGGCGAGCACACCGATCGCAGGCAACGCTGGACTCTGTAAGGGCAAGGTCGGCAGCACCTGCACGGGACCCGCGGACTGCGTGAACGGCCAGTGCGTCGACGGCGTTTGCTGTGGGAGCGCATCCTGCGCAGGTGGAGCCTGCAACTACGCCGGTTCGCTCGGGACCTGCAAGAAGAACAAGGCCCAGACGTGCACCTCCAGCACGGAGTGCGGCAGCGGCTTCTGCGTGGACGGCGTGTGCTGCGACTCGGGGTGCACGGGCCAGTGCCAGGCCTGCGACGTCGTCCCGGGCACCTGCACGACCGTGACCGGGGCGCCTCACGGTACCCGAACGGCGTGCACCGGCTCGGGGCCGTGCGCCGCGCGCTGCGATGGCGCGACCGCGGCGTCTTGCACCTACGCCCCCGCGGGCACGAGCGCCTGCGGCAGCCCGAGCTGCACCGCCGGCGTCGAGACCGGCGCCGGAACCTGCAACGGCGCCGGAACGTGCAACCAGCCGACCAAGTCGTGCGGAGCCTTCACCTGCGGTGCGACCGGCTGCAAGGTGACCTGCGCCACGAGCACGGAGTGCGGCGGTGGGTACTACTGCAACACTGGCGTCTGTTCCCCCAAGCTCGGCGCCGGGCTCACCTGCGCGACCGCCGACCAGTGCGCGAGCGGCAACTGCGTGGATGGTGTCTGCTGCAGCAGCGCGAGCTGCTCGGGAGGCGCCCGTTGCAACGTGACTGGCTCGCTCGGTACGTGCGCGAAGCCCAATGCCGCGTCGTGCGCCTCGAGCGGCGAATGCGGCTCGGGCTTCTGCGTCGATGGTGTCTGCTGCGACGCTGCGTGCGGCGGACAGTGCCAGGCGTGTGACGCGACCGGCAAGATCGGAACCTGCACCGTCGTGACCGGGTCCCCCCACGGCACGCGCCCGGCGTGCGGTGGCACGGGCGCGGGCAGCGACTGCGGGGCGACCTGCAACGGCACCGATGCCGTGGCCTGCCGCTACCCCACCGGCTCCAAGTCGTGCGGCGCCGCGACCTGCGTCAGCGGCGTCGAGACGCACATCTCGGTCTGCAACGGCTCGGGCTCCTGCAGCGACACGCCGAAGTCGTGCGGCTACTTCGCGTGCGCAGCGAGTAGCTGCAAGTCGAGCTGCACCACCAACACCGACTGCGCCACGGGGTCCTACTGCAAGACGGGAGCCTGCGTGCCGATCGAAGGTCTCGGCACCAGCTGCACGACCTCATCGACCTGCACCAGCGGCTTCTGCACGGACGGCGTGTGCTGCGCGGTTGCCTCCTGCGGAGCCGGCAAGTCCTGCTCCGCCGGCACGACCAAGGGCATCTGCCAGAGCTTGAACGGCACCGCCTGCGCGGTCTCCACCGACTGCGCCAGCGGGGCCTGCGTCGACGGGGTCTGCTGCGACAGCAAGTGCGACGGCTCCTGCGAGGCCTGCAACCAGGTGGGCTCCGTCGGCAAGTGCATCCCGATCGTCGGGCAACCGTTGCCGGGCCACGCCGCCTGCAGCGGAACCTTGACCGATCCCAAGTGTGGCCTCCGCTGCAACGGCGTGGAGACCAAGTCCTGCGTCAACGCCAGCACCACGACCGCGTGCGGAACGCCGTCCTGTAGTGGCGGGGTGGAGAAGGGCGTCAGCACCTGCGACGGAGGTGGCGCGTGCAAGCCCGCTTCCAAGACCTGTGGCTCCTACGACTGCGGACCGACCGCGTGCCTCACGAGCTGCACCACGAGCGACGAATGCGCGACGGGCAGCTTCTGCAAAGCGGGGGTCTTGCATCGGCAAGCAACCGCTCGGCGAGAAGTGCGCCGACCTCTCCGAGTGCGCGTCCGGGTTCTGCGCCGACGGGGTGTGCTGCTCGGTCGCGGGTTGCGGCGAGGGCAGCGCTTGTGCGGCGGCACCCAGCAGCGTCGCGGGCACGTGCCTCAAGCGCAACGGGGTGACTTGCACCAAGCTCGAGGAGTGCGCGAGCGGTCGTTGCGTCGACGGCGTGTGCTGTGACACTCCCTGCGATGGGCAGTGCGAGGCCTGCGCTCTCACCGGGAGCGAAGGCAAGTGCACGCCCGCCACGGGAGCCCCGCGAGGCTCGCGGGCAACCTGCGACAGCCTGAGCACCGACGACTGCGCCAAGCGCAGCTGCGACGGCGCGACCCGCGACAAGTGCACGGGGTTCCAGAACGGCGCCACCACCTCGTGTGGTGCCGACGTCTGCACCGCGGAAAAGCGCTTCCAGAAGCACGGCAACTGCGATGGGAAGGGTGGCTGCGCGCTGCCCGATCCGAAGCCTTGCACGCCGTTCGCTTGCGACGCCACCGCGTCGAGCGGCTGCAAGTCGAGCTGCACCGTCGAGGGCGACTGCGCCGATGGATTCACCTGCGCGGCCGGCACGTGCATCCAGGGGTCGAAGTGCAGCGAAGATGGCCTCGCGTCGATCGACAAGACCGGTGTATCGAGCTCCTGCCTTCCCTACCGCTGCGGCACGGACGGCAACTGCCTGAAGTCCTGCGCGACCTCCGACGACTGCGCCCCCGGGGTGGCCTGCGACACTGCGGTCAAGGCCTGTGTGGCCGCCGCTCCGCTCGCTGAAGACGGTGGCTGCGGTTGCACGACCCCAGGCACCCGGGACACCAGCGGCCGACTACTGGCCTTCGCGGCCGCACTCGGTCTGCTGGGGCTGCGTCGCCGACGTTCGAAGTAGGACGGGTGCGACTCCTCCATCGATCGCGTACCCTTGGCCCCATGCAGTCGGGGGCGGCGGCGGAGCGACACGAGCGCTGGCAAGCGGTGCTCGTGGCGCTCGCCACCGATCCGACCCTGCGCACCGGCGACCTCCCCGCGGCGCTCCGGACGATCACCGAGGCCGCCGCCCGCGAGCTCGGCATCGCGCGCGCGAGCGTGTGGTGGGTCGAGCCCGACGGCCTGCGCTGCGCCAACCTGTTCGACGGCGCGCACCACGCGGGGGTCGTGCTCGCCGCGACCGAGCACCCTCGCTACTTCCACGCGCTCACCAAGAGCCGCGTGCTCGCCGCCGACGACGCGCGCAACGACCCGCGCACCGCCGAGTTCCGCGAGGCCTACCTCGAGCCGCTGGGCATCACCTCCATGCTGGACGCGCCGATCCGCGCGCAGGGCGAGCTCGTGGGCGTGCTGTGCCACGAGCACGTCGGCGAGCGCCGGTCGTTCACCATCGACGAGCAGATGTTCGCGGCGTCGCTCGCCGATCTCGTGGCCCAGGCGCTCGCCGCCTCCGCGTTCCGTCGCGAGCTCGAGCCCGAGCCCCCGCTCGCCGATCTCTCTGGCGAGGGCGCGCTCGGTCACTTCGATCTCCTGTTGCTCCTCGGGCGGGGCGGCATGGCCGAGGTGTTCCTCGCGCGCGACCGCCTCTCGCGCGACCACGCCGTCGTCAAGCGGCTGCGGGGCGAGCGCGCCTTCGAGGCGACGCTGATCGCGATGCTGCACGACGAGGGCCAGATCGCGTGCCGCATGAACCACCCGAACGTGGTGCGCACGCACGACGTCGCCCAGCACAAGGGCGCCACGTTCCTCGTGATGGAGTACCTGCGCGGGCAGACGCTCTCCGCGCTCGTGGAGCGCACGCGCGAGCTCGACCTGCGGGTCCCGCGCGAGGCGTGGCTCGTGGCCGTCGCCGACGCGCTCGCCGGCCTGCACTACGCCCACGAGCTCTGCGACGAGCAGGGCGCGGCGCTCGAGGTGGTGCACCGCGACGTCACGCCGCGGAACCTGTTCGTCGTCGCGAGCGATCTGCTCCCGCCGCGCGTGAAGGTGCTCGATTTCGGCGTCGCCAAGGCCAAGGTCAGCGTGCACCAGACGCAGACCGGCATGGTCAAGGGCACGCTCGCGTACATGGCGCCCGAGCAGTACGAGGGCGATCGCGCCGACCGTCGCGTCGACGTCTACGCGATGGGAGTCATCCTCTGGGAGCTGCTCTCGGGTCGACGTCTCCGCGAGAGCGGCTCGCTCCGTGAGCTGGAGCGCTCCATGGCCAGTTCGGCCCCGCTCCTCGACACGCCGCAGCCCGCGGGCCTCGAGCAGGTGGTCGCGCGCGCGCTGTCGCCCTCGCCCGAGGATCGCTTCGCGACCACGCATGCGATGGAGCAAGCCGTGCGCGCGTTCGTGCACGACGAAAGCGCTGCCCGCCACGCCCTGGGCCAGACGCTCGAGCTGGCATTCCGTCGTGAACTCGCGGAGCTGGACGAAATACTCGCGGTCGAGGACGAGGTCGTGCAGCTGCGCTGACCGTGTGTTCACGCCTGCTTCACTGCGCTGCCCTCTTGGCAAGCCCGACCGACCGTGCGAGCGTCCGGCCCCAATCCGCGACCCACGTCGGCGTGTGAAGCGCTGGCACGCAGTTGTTGGATTACCTGGAGGTTCGAAGTGAACGCATTGAAGCTCGTTTTCGTTTCGCTGGTGGGCGCGGGTCTCGCGCTCGGGTGTGATCAGAAGCCCGAGGGCGGCGCCGCCGGCGCTTCCTCGTCGGCCAAGCCGACCGTCGCCTCGGCGACCGCGAGCGTCAGCGCCAGCGCCAGCGCGAGCACCGTCGCGAGCGCCGCTCCCTCGGCGAGCGCGGCCCCCAAGCACAAGCGCGCCCGGTTCGGCCTCGCCGGCATGTACTTCCACGCCGCCAAGAAGCTCACCGACCTCGACGAGGCCCAGAAGACCAAGCTCGCCGAGATCGAGAAGGGCTTCGAGGATCCGGCGCCCCCGGCCGAGATGAAGGCCTACCACGACGAGCTCGTCACGCAGGTGAAGGCCGGCAAGATCGAGACCGCCAAGCTCGACCCGCTCAAGGCCGCCGCCGAGAAGGCGATGATCACCCACCGCGACAAGGAGCTCGACGCGCTCAACGGTCTGCACGCGCTCCTCAAGGCCCCGCAGCGCACCGCGCTCGTGGCGGCGCTCAAGGCCAAGGAGGGCAAGGGCCCGATGATGGGTCCGAAGGGCGGCCCTGGCGGCAAGATGGGCCACGACCCGAAGGAGAAGGTCGCCCACATGACCAAGGAGCTCGGGCTCGACGACGCGCAGGCCAAGAAGGTCGAGGCGATCCTGCCGAAGGAAGACGCCAAGGCGCACGACCCCGAGGCCTGGAAGAAGAAGATGGAGGCGGTCAACACCGCCTTCGAGAAGGAGGGCTTCGACGCCAAGAAGCAGGAGCTGTTCACGGGCAAGGGCCCGGGCGCGGCCCACGGCGGCATGGACTCGGCCTTCCTCGACAAGCTCCTCCCGATCCTCAAGCCGGAGCAGCGCGAGAAGCTCGCCGCCAACATGGCGATGGGTCCGGGCGGCAAGCACCACAAAGGCATGGGCGGTCACCCGCACCCCGCGGCCTCGGGTTCGGCCTCGGCCGCGCCGTCGGCGGCTCCCTCGGGCAAGCCCGGCGACGACGACGACGACGACTGAGCCGCTCAGTTCGACGAGAGAAAGGCCTGGACCGCCGACACCGTGCGGTCCGGGCCTTCTTCTTGAGGCACGTGTCCGAGGTCGTCGAAGGTCACGAGCTTGCTCCCCGCGATGTCCTTCTCGAAGCGCGCACCGTGGCTCGGCGGGATGAGCCGATCGCGACCACCCCAGAGGACGAGGGTCGGCACGCGGATCTCCCCGAACCGCGCCGCGAGAGGCCCGCTCGGCGCCTGCTCGAACCGCGCGACCAGCGCCTTGCGGTTGCCGGCGCGGACCGCGAGCGCGAAGTAGAGATCGACCAGCTCGGGCGTGACCTTGGCGGGATCGCCGTACACGTTGCGCAGGCTCGACTCGATGAGACGTCGCGGCAGCGAGACCGACGCGAGCCGGTTGAGCACCGGCGTGCGGGCGAGCCGGAACCCGAGCGGCATCGACTTCACCTCGGAGGGGTAGCCCGCGGCGTCCACCAGGATCAGCCGCGTGACGCGCGCGGGGTGCGCGAGCGTGACCGCCAGGCTCACGTGCCCACCGAACGAGTTGCCACCGATCACGCACCGCTGCACGTGGAGGTGATCGAGCACCGCGACCACGAACGCCACGTACGACTCGATCGCGTACACGCCGTCGGGCGACGGCCCCGTGAGGCCGAACCCGGGCAGGTCGAAGCGGATCACCCGCCGGGTCGGGCGGAGCGCCGTGGCCCAGCCCTCCCAGGTGTGCAGGCTCGCGCTCGTGCCGTGCAAGAGCACGATCGGCGCCGGGTCGTCGCGCGGTCCCTCGTCGCGCAGGTGCACCTTCATGCCCTTCACTTCGACGAACTGCGAGGGCGGCGGCGCCCACCGCGCGACCAGCGCGTCGAGCGGCCGATCGGGCGCCCACGTGAGCGCGACACCCACGCCGACGACCACCAGCAACAGGGCGAGCAGCGCGCCGAGGACGCGCAAGGTCTTCGCCAGGATCCCGCGCGCTCTTCCGGTCATCGGGCCTAGCATCGGGGTCATGGCCCGACGACGCAACATCCTCTTCGTCACCACCGATCAGCAGCGGTGGGACGCGCTCGGCTGCAACGGCGGCACGCTCGCCCGGACCCCGGCGGTCGACGGGCTCGCGCGCGAGGGGATCAACTACACGCGGCCGCACGTGCAGAACGTGGTGTGCATGCCGTCGCGCGCCACGATGGCGACGGGCCAGTACCCGCGCACGCACGGGGTCGTGTGCAACGGCGTCGCGCTGCCCGAGGACAGCCCCACGATCATGCGCGTGCTCTCCGACGCCGGCTACCACACGGGCCTCGTCGGCAAGGCGCACTTCGAGCCGCTGTTCGATCTGCGCCGCGAGTTCCCCCAGAACCAGCTCGCGCCGGCGGACTCGACCGGCCCGTGGCTCGGGTTCGATCACGTGGAGCTCGCGGTGCACGCGCCGATCCCGACCACCCACTACGGGCGCTTCCTCGCCCACGAGCACCCGCGCGCGCTGCTCGGGTTCGGCTGGCTCCTCAGCGGCCTCGGCGGCGGCGAGACCGGCGCGCCCGAGGTGAAGGTGAACCCGATCCCGCGCGGGCTCTACCACACGGACTGGGTGCGCGACCGCGCCGAGGGGTTCCTGCGCGCACACGATCCGAGCGCGCCGTTCTTCCTGTGGGTGAGCTTCCCCGATCCGCACCACCCGTGGGACCCGCCCGCGAGCGAGCACCGGCGCGTGCCGTGGCGCGACGTCCCCCTGCCCGAGGGACACCCCGGCAAGGCGCTCTACCGCGTGCTGGCCGACAAGCCCCGCCACTGGCTCGACTGGTACGAGGGTCGCTTCCACAACCCCGAGGGCGGCTCCTCCCGCTTCGTGCCGGCGCGGCTGCAGGACGACCAGCTGCGCGAGATCAATGCGCTGGTCCACGTGGAGAACGAGCTCGTCGACGAGGCCGTCGGTCGGCTCCTCGCGTTCCTCCGCGAGCGCGGCCTCGACGAGGACACCGACGTGTTCTTCACCAGCGATCACGGCGAGCTGCAGGGCGATTTCGGCCTGCTGTTCAAGGGGCCGTACCACGTGGACGCCCTGCTCAAGGTGCCGCTCGTGTGGCGCCCCGCCCCGAGCGCCGGCGTCGCGCCCGCGGTGGTGCGCGAGCCGGTGGGCCTCGTCGATCTCGCGCCGACGTTCTGCGCGATCGCCGGCGTGCCCGTGCCCCCGTGGATGGAGGGCACGCCGTTGCCGACCTCGAGCGACGCCGCGCGCCGCTTCGTCCTCACCGAGTGGGACAGCCAGTTCCGCAACGTCGGCATGCACCTGCGCACGATGTTCGTGGACCGCTGGCTCGTGACCTCGTACCTCGCGAGCACCAGGGACGAGGGCGGCCGCTTCCCGATCCTCGAGGCGACCATCGCGCGCCCCGGCGCGATCCCGCACTACACCGGCGAGGAGGGCGAGCTCTACGACGTGGTCGAGGACCCGCTGCAGCGCCGCAACCTGTGGGACGACCCGCGCCACAAGAGCACGCGCGACGATCTGGTCGCGACCCTGCGGGCACGCCTGCCCCGCGGCCGCGCGACGGCGCTCCCGGTGACCGCGCCGGTCTAGGAATCGGCGCCCGCTGCGTTTCGTTTCCCGGGTGTACGCTCCCAGGCCAGGAGGCCACGCTCATGACCAGAGGTTCGCGCTCACGGTCGCTCTTCGCGCTCGGTCTCGTCGGGGTGGGCGCGTTCGTCGCGTGTGGTCCGCCGCCGAACCCCGAGGTCGCGGGCCCGAAGCCGCTGGCGAGCGCGTCGACGGCGCCGCTCGTCGTGGTGGCGCCCGAGGGCTGCGGCGGCCCCATCGGCATGTTCCCCGTGCCCGAGGAGGCGAGCGCGGAGGACACCGTCACCGAGCCGAGCGATCCGAAGCTCACGTGCGAGATGGCGGACCTCAACCTCGCCGCGGCCGAGAAGGCGATCCTCGCCGACAAGACCCCACGCCCTCTCGTGAAGGCCAAGCCGTGGGACGGCAAGCAGAAGCTGCAATACGAGGACCTCGTCGACCGACGCTTCCACCTCTCCAAGACCGAGAAGGCGGCGCTGGCCAAGAATGGCTTCGTCGTCACCGAGCCGGCCTTCACGAGCACGTACTCGTGGGCCTTCCACGAGATCTACCAGTCCCAGCTCCCGGTGTACGTCTCGTCGGACGCGATCCTGCACGCGGTCTACGCGTCGAACGACAAGCTCATCGAGGCCTTCGAGGCCAAGCGGCTCGCGCCGCTCCTCGGGCAGGCGCTCACGGCCATGCACTGCGCGCTCGCCGAGAGCGCACCCAGGTGGCCCGTGGAGGTCGCGCGCGCGGCCGACCTCTACCTCACCGTGGCGCGCTCGCTCCTCACCGACGCCGACGTGCACAGCACGCTCGGCACCGACGCGGAGGCGCGCGAGCTCCTTGCCAGGATCAAGAAGCACGACGGCATCGCGGAGATCGCCCTGTTCGGGCGGCAGCGGGCCGTCGACTTCGGCGCCTACCTCCCGCGCGGGCACTACGACAAGGAGCTCGCCCCGTATTTCCGCGCCGCGATGTGGCTGTCGCGGCTCGAGCTCAACCTGGTCTCGCGTTCGTGCCGCAGCTCCCAGCCCGGCGCGGCCCTCGACCCCAGCGAGACCCCGCTCGAGGCGGCGCTCGCGCTCGGCCTGGTGGAGCTCGCCGACAAGGGCGGCGCCGACAAGGCGATCGACCAGCTGGACCGCGCGTGGGCGCTGCTCGCCGGCAAGCGCGAGGACGTGTCGTTCGCCGACCTGCGCGAGCTGCGCAAGAAGGCCGGCGTGAGCGAGCCGAGCGTCGCCTCCGCGCCGGCGCTGCGGACGGCGATCGGCAAGGGCTTCGCCCGCACCGCGCGGCTCCACCCCATGCCCGAGGGCGTCAAGGAGCTCCCCGTGATCTTCACGATGCTCGGCCCGCGCATCGTGCCCGACACCGCGGCGCTCCACCTGCTCCTGAACGACGAGGTCCCGAAGCGCCCGCTGCCCCACGCCGGCGACATCGCCTACGTGCTCGGGCACGATCGGGGCAAGGCCTTCATCCAGAAGGACCTCACCGACTTCGCGCCGGTCCTCGCGCAGAACCTCGATCGTGCGCGCAAGATGCTGAGCGCGCCGTTCCCCGAGAACGACCTCTACTCGGCGTGGCTCGGCGCCATCCGCGGCCTCTCCGCGCACCCCGCCGGCACGCTGCCCTCGTTCATGGGCACCGAGGCGTTCGGCGATCTGCGGGTGAACAGCGTGGTCGCGGCCTATGGTCAGCTGCGCCACAACTTCGTCCTGATGGCGGGGCAGGAGGTGGGCGCGGCCGGGTGCGAGATCCCCGATGGCTGGGTCGATCCGGTGCCCGCGGTGTACGACGCGCTCCTCGAGTACGGCAAGCGCGGCGACCGCGTGATGACGGAGCTCGATCCCAAGGACGAGCTCGGCGCGCACGCCTATTTCGTGCGCTTCGCGCGCACGCTCGAGGTGCTGAAGCGCATCGCCGAGGACGAGCTCGCGGGCCGCGCGCTCACCCTGGCGCAGAAGCAGTTCCTGTCGATGATCGCGGAGTACCGACCGCCCGGGAGCGGCGGCCCCGCGACCTATACCGGCTGGTATTTCGATCTGTTCCGCGCCCGCAAGGTCGACGGGCTCACCTCCTCCGCGTTCGTCGCCGACTACGCCACCTCGGTCATGGACTCCACCGTCGTCTACGCCGGCGCCACCGCGCCGCGGCTCGGTGTGTTCGTCATCGACGTGGGGGGCCCGCCCCGACTCGTCGTGGGGCCGGTGGCGCGCGCCTTCGAGGCCGTGGGCCCGGTCGCCAAGCGCTTCTCGGACGCGCAGGCGGAGACGGTGGCGAAGTCCGAGCCGTGGGCCGCGAGCTACCTCGTCCCCTCCGCTCCGACGCCGCCGCTGACCATCGAGCAAGAAGGTCCTGAGTTCGTCCTCCGCAGCACCAAGGCGCTCGGCAAGGTCACCGTGACGGGGCTCGATCACCACCGCCGACCCAAGGTCTCCGTCACCAAGGCCGTGGGCGACAAGCCGGTGAAGTTCCTGGTCGGCGGCGAGGAGATCGAGGGGATCGACGTGCAGGTGGGCCCGTTCCGGCGGGTGTTCACGGCCCGGATGAGCGCCATGGGGCCCCAGTGGATCCGGGAGTATCTTGGCGGGATGCCAGCGCCGCCCGCCGAGGAGTGAATCCTCGTCGCCGACGGCTCGTCTGCCAGGGAGAGGATCGATGACGCGAAGGTTTCCGCTCACCGTGCTCGGGCTCGTTGCCCTGCCGTTCCTCGCCGGGTGGACCCCGCAGATCGGAGACCCGCCGACCGCCCCCAAGGTGGCCCCCAAGACCCCGCCCAAGAAGCTGGGGCTCGCGGGCAGCGGGGCTCCGCGCTCCTGGAAGTCGGGCCTCTCGGTCGAGCCCACCTCGCGCGAGGCCGCGCGCGTGTTCTACCGCACCGTATACACCGCGAGCGAAGGCCAGCCCGTCGAGTGGACCGGCAACACCGACCTCGGCGTCGCGGGCACCACCTCGGCCTCGTTCAAGGACGCGACCGCGCTGCGCATCAACTGGTACCGCGCGATGGCCGGCGTCCCCGCCGACATCACGCTCGATCCCGTCTACAGCCAGAAGGCGCAGAAGGCCGCGCTCATCATGAGCGCCAACGGCAAGCTCTCGCACTACCCGGACAAGAGCTGGACCCACTACTCCGACGACGGCGCCGAGGCCGCGTCGCGCTCCAACCTCGGGCTCGCGGACAACGGGCCCGACGCGATCTCCTCCTACATGCTCGATCCGGGCGGCAACAACGCCGCCGTCGGACACCGTCGCTGGCTGCTCTACCCGACGACCGAGAAGATGGGCACCGGCGACGTGGCGAAGCAGGGGACCCATTCCCCCTCCAACGCGCTCTGGGTCCTCGACTCCGCCCCGGGGCCGCGCCCCGAGGTGCGCGATCCCCTCGTCGCCTGGCCCCCCAAGGGTTCGTGCCGTACAACGTCGTCTTCGCGCGCTGGTCCGCGTCCTTTCCGAAGGCCGATTTCAGCAAGGCGACCGTGACCATGACCAGGGCCGGCGTGCCGCTCGCGGTCACCATCGAGTCCAGCACCGGCGGCGCTGGCGACAGCTCCATCGTGTTCCGGCCCGACGGCATGCCGAGCGACGGCTGGGGCGTGCACCCTCGCCCCGCGAGCGACCTCGCCTACCAGGTCACGCTCGAGGGCGTGCTGGTCGACGGCAAGACGCGGTCGTTCACGTATCCGGTCACCGTGTTCGATCCCGCGGTCGCGGGCGCCGACACCGTCGCCCCGGTGGTCAACGGCTCGGCCACCCCCAAGGTCGGCGCGCAGAACCCCTACGTGGTCAACGCCGTACCTCGCGCCGACGGTTACCGCGTGCAGGAGGCGCGCACGCAGAAGCTCGCCCTCGCGCTCGGCGCCGAGGCCGGCCTCGCGAACCTCGTGGCCAGCACGTCTCCTGGGTACGATCCCATCGCCAAGGACGTGGCCGCGACGGGCGCGGCCAGCTACCACCTCGCCCACCCCGAGCCCAAGCCGCAGACGCTCGAGATCGACCGCACGGTGCTGGCCGACAAGAGCACCAGCCTCACGTTCAAGGCGCGCCTGATGTGGGCGGCGAAGGGCCAGAGCGCGCGGCTCGAGGCCAAGCGCGAGGGCAGCGGAGCCTGGCAGACGGTGTGGACCCACCCCGCGGTCGGCACGCCCGACGGCGTGAAGGACTCGGGCTTCTCCACGTACACGGTGCCGCTCGGCGCGTTCGACGGCACGGGGCTGCGCCTGCGGTTCGTCTACGACCACGAGGGCGGCTCGTATTACCCGAGCACGAGCAAGGTCGGCTTCTACATCGACGACGTGAGCCTCTCGGGCAGCGAGCTCGTGCCGGTCGCCGAGCGCGACGCCCCGACCGGTGCGTTCGCCTTCGCGCCGCCGACCGCCGGTTCGTGGGTGCTGCGCGTGCGCCCGCGGTTCTACGGCAAGTTCTTCCTCGAGTACGGCCCGGCCCGCATGGTGGAGGCCTCGACCACGGCGCCCACGCCGCCCACGGTGCCGACGATCCCCACGACGGTGCCCACCACGGCCCCCACGACGGCACCGACCACGGCGCCGACCACGGCGCCGACCACCGCGCCGACGGCCGCGCCCACCATCGCGTGGCCCATTCCCATCGCGTGGCCGCAGCCCTCCCCGAGCGGCGGTCCCATCGTGATCTCCGTCCCCGAGCTGCCCTCGCCGCCCCCGTTCCCTTCGCCGAGCGGCCTGCCGATCCCGCTGCCGATCAAGAAGTGAACGGAGCCGTTACGGCTTCTTGCCGGGATCGTAGTGCGGCACGTGCACCAGCCAGCCGGTCTCTTGCTCGCCGAGGCGCATGACCTCGGTGCAGGTGGCCTCGGTGCGCAGGCGCACCATGCGCACGTAGGTGCGGTCCTTCTGCGCGTGGGTGACCGAGTAGCTGTCGTTCACGAGCTGCGGGTTGGTGGCGCCGAGCACCGCCTGGTCCTGTACGCAGTCGAGCGGCCCCTGCAGGTGATCGTCGGCGACCACCGAGAACGAGATCGTCCCCTTGAGCCGCTGCGCCTGGTAGAGGTTGCCCGTGAGGACCCCGCTCACGTTGCTCGTGAGCCCGGGGAACCCGTCGTGGTCCTGGTCGCGCTGCTTGCCGAGGTCCTTGTAGGTGGGCAGCGGATCGTTCGCCGGATCGGCCAGCGTGGCGCCGCGCAGATCGACGAACGGCGCCGTCGTGAAGCCCGCCGCGTCGACCTTCGCCACGAGCATCCGCATCGGATCGATCGCGTCGAGGTTCCTGTCGGGCAGCGCCACCTTGAACAGCTGGATCTTCTCGGTGTCGTCGAGCTCGAAGTTGGTGAGCTTGGCCGTGCACAGCTTGACCGCCATGCGCACCCCTTCGCCGTCGCGGTCGACGCGCACCAGCAGGTGGCTGACCGAGACCGTGTCGACGCTGGTCAGCACGGGGATGTCGTTGGTCTTGACCGCCGCCGACAGCATCATGCCCCACACGCCCGCGAGCCGCGCCGCAAGCGGATCGGTCTTGGTCACGACGGGATACGACAGAGACCCGGCCTTGCACGTGCCGACGATGGGCGTCGCGGAGCGCGCGTTCGCCTCGCCGTCGACCCCGGCGGGCAGCGCGCACGACCATTTGAACCCGTGGAACCAGCACTCCGCGTCGCGGGTGCACCGACGCTCGCACACCCCGGCGTCGCCGCAGGAGAACCCGCGCCCGAGCTCGCCACACCCGCTCGTCGCCGTGCACCGCGGCGCGCACGTGTTGCTCGCCGAGCACGCCCACTTGGCGCCCAGCGACGCGCAGTCCGCCTCGACGCTGCAAGGGCGGTCACCCGGCGCGAGGCAACCGTCGTCGCGCAGGCCCTTCGGCAGGCAGCGCCCGCACGCCGAGCACGCGAGCGTGGGCGTGGCCTTGGGATCGGGCTCGAGGAACGTGCAGTCCTTGGAGCTCGTGCAGTCGATCGCGCACAGGCCGGCGGCGCAGTGGCGGCCCTCGCCGCACTCGAGGTCGCCCGTGCAGGTGGTGCCCGACGTGCCGACCGGCGGCGGCTGCCCGTCGTCGACCGGGCTGCACGCCGCGAAGACCACCGCGAGGAGGAAGGCGCGCTTCACAGCTCGACTCCAATCGAGAAGGTCGTGGTGAGCGCGGTCCCTTGCGAGACGAAGCCGGGGTAGCCGGGGCTGTTGGTCTGGAGGCCGCGCGCCTCGGGCATCTTCTCGCCCGTGCGCAGCGTGCGGAGATCGTCGGGCATCTCGTCGACCATCTGCGAAGGGTCCTTGTAGGTGGTGCGCTGCTGCATCTGCCAGAGCTGCAGTGCGAGCGAGAGCCACACCTTGCGGCTGCTCACCACGATGTCGGCGCGCTGGCCGAAGGTGAACGCGAAGAGGTTGCTGTCCACGTAGGTCGTGCGGCCGACCTGCGCCGGCACCGGGCTCGGCAGGAACGCGGCGCCGAGCGTGGTGGAGAGCGCCGCCACCGGACGGAGCGTGATCGCACCGGCGAACGAGACGATGTCGTGGAACTGGTAGGCCGAAGTGTCGATGTTCCGCCCCGCCACGAGGGCCGCATCCTCGGGGGCCTGCGCGTGGTGGTCGAGGTAGCGCGACCAGCGCTGCAGCGTGGCGGAGGCCTGCACCGTGACCTTGTCGAACAGGCCCGCGACGCCGAGCCCGAGCTCCTGCGGCTGGTATTCGGTGACCACGGGGAACGACTGCTGGGTGCGCTTCGGCACCGTGCGATCGGGGTCGGCCGCGTGGTAGTTCCAGAGCACGACCTCGCTCACCGCGTCGATGCGGAAGTAGGACTCGCCCCGGAACACGAGGCCCACCGAGAGCCACTTCTTCGGGCGCATGCGCACGCCGAGCACGCTGCGCCACGTGGTGCCCACGTTGGTCTCGAGGTTGGACTGCGCGTAGTCCTGCACCGCGGCGTCCGGCACGTAGACCTGGAGCTTGGCCTGGGCCTGCGCGGAGAGCTGCGCGCCGATGCCGATCGACAGCCAGTCCCAGGGCGCGAAGGAGGCGCCGAACGCCACGCCAGCGATGCGATTCCAGCCGCCGAACCGGGTGAACCCGAGCTTGTTGTCGAACGTGCCCTGGCGCTCGTCGTCGTACCGCGTGGCCACGTTGGCCGCGTCTCCGCCTGACATGGGGAGCGTGAGGAGCACGCCGACCTTGACGGCCTTGTACGGGCTCGTGACGAGGCCGAGCACCAGGCGAGAATCCCCGTTCGTGACGTGGGTGTCGGCCCTTCGGTGCGGGAGCTCCGCGGTCGGTAGCGCTCGATCCTGCACGCTCTGGCTACCGAGGCTCGAGCCGTAGATCGAGAGCGGGACGTCCGCGCCTGCGGGCCGCTTCATCAGCTGGATGTCGAGCCGGGGCGTGTACGAGACGAGGCCGAACGTGAACGTGGAGGGGATCTCGTCGAGCAGCGCCGGGTTCGCGTGCACGACGCCCGGCGAACGGCCGACCGCGAGGTTGCTGCCCGCGACGGCGGCCGAGTCGGCGTCCCAGCCGAAGGTGGAGAGAGGGTTGGCCATGGCCAACCGCGGAAAGAGGAGCGTCACGAGACCGACGCATAGGAACCGTGAATCCGAGGGGCGCCGCACGGGGATTGCGCGGCACCCTACCACTCTTCGAGTTCAGCGATCGAGCTGGCGGAGCTTGCGCTGCAGGGTGCGGCGGTCGATGCCGAGCATGCGCGCGGCGCGACGGACGATGCCCCCGCTCTTCTCGAGGGCTCGCGCGATGGAGAGCCGCTCCAGCTGGTCGAGGTTGAGGGTCGGCAGATCGACCGAAGCCGCCTGGATGTCGGGGCGGGGCTGCTCGTGCACCGCGAGAGCGTCGGCGAGCAACCGGTCCAGATCGGCCGGCTTGGACATGAAGAGATCGGCGCCGAGCCGCATCGACTGGACGACGAGCGGGATCTCGGCCTGCGCGGTGACGACCGCGAGCACCGCACCCGGAGCGGCCTTGCGGACCTGCTCGAGGACCACGAGGCCCCACGACGAGGGGTTGAAGAGATCGATCAGGATCAGGTCGGCGGGTGACTCGCGGAGGACACGCTGGGCATCCGTCGGGCCCTTGGCCCAGCGTGCCTCGAGCCCACGCTTGCGCAGGCCAGTGAGCACGTGGTTCACGAGGGTCTCGTCAGCGTCGATCACGAGCGCGGTCTGGATGGGGTTCATGGAAACTGCTGTCAGCAGTCCTCATGCCAGCGACGGCGTTTTGCTAAGTATCTGAATTCACTACCTTGGCGACGAAGCGTCGGGCGAGACCGGAGCCGGTCGTTCACGGTCCCATCGACAGGAAGGCACAACCTGCCCCACCCACCGTGCATATTCAAACTGCGCCCGCGCAACGATCAGACGTGACGGTCGGGAGGGTCATTCAAGCCTCCAAAAAACACCGCGGCCACTCCGGAGAGTGACCGCAGTCGACAGGGTGTCCGTCGCTCGAGGCGTCGTTACTTGATGCCGCCGCACTTGTTCGGCGTACCACCACCGCCGCAGCTCTCGCCGGGCTTGGTGCAGGTGCCGCAGTCGAGCGCGCCACCGCAGCCATCGCCGATCTTGCCGCAGTCCGCGCCCGCGAGGCGGGCAGGTGACGGCTGCGACGGTCTCCTCACCCTGCGGACCGCACCGACCGCCGCAGTGTGTGACGCTCTCACTGAACGACCACCGAGCTCTTGAACATGCCCATTCCACAATGGAAGGCGTAGGTCCGCGCCTCGCCCACAGGGACCTCGATCACCACGGGCTGGTTCAACGGGAGCGGTTTCTTCACGGACAGCTCGGGGAAGACGACGTCGGTCGCGCACGTGCCGTCGCTCGTCCGCTTGAACACGAGGCGCGTGGCCTTGCCCTTCGGGATCTCGACCTTGCTCGGGGTGAAGCCATTGTCGTCGGCGACGATGTTCACGTCGCCGCCGGTCGCCACGTAGGGCGCCGATGGCTGGGCCTTCTTGCACCCGGTCAACAGGACGATCGAGACGACGATGCTCGGGATCACACGCATGGAGCCTCCGGCGGCCGCGGTCACTTGGTGAGGAACTTCTTCGGGTCCTTGGAGAACGCCTTGTCGCACCCGCTGCAGCAGAAGTAGTAGGTCTTGCCCTCGTACTCCGCCTTCGGCGAGTCGGCGTTGACGACGAACTCCTCCTTGCTCACGAGGCAGTACGACCGATCGCCGACCTTGGCCTCGCCGGGCGGGACGACCCCCTTCGCGCTGCTCGAGGTGGCGGAGGCTGCCGAGGCTGCGGAGTCGGGCGCCTTCTGGCTGGAGCTGCACCCGACCGCGGGCACGACGAGGGACAGCGACAGCGCGAGGAAGACGAGGGACGAGCGAGACATCGGAACCTCTCTGTGTTTCTTGATCAGACGACGGCACGGCGATGGAAGACGAGGGTGGGCAGGAGCCCGGAGCCGAGGCCGAGGGCCGCCCCAGCGACGCCCGACAGGCCGACGCAGGCGCACCCGAGCGAGCCGGTGAGCACGGCGAGCGAGCCCGCGCCGACGGCGAACACGAACGGCGAGGCCGCGCGGCGCGCGAGCCGACCGATCCACGCCCCGGCGATCAAGCCGCCCGCGGCGCACATGGGGATGCACCACGAGACGCACTGGCTGCCGGTGCAGAGGTGCCCGAGGCTCGCGGGGACGTGCTGCGCGGCGTGGGCACAGCCGAACGGCACGAGGCCGAGGAGCAGCCCGGGCAGCACGGCGCGGCCGAGGCTCTGTCCGCGCACGAGGAACGCGAACGCGAGCAACGTGAGCGCGAGGCTCACGAAGATGGCGGTGGAGACGCGGGTGCCGGTCACCATGGCGAGCACGCCGATCGCCAGGAACGGCGCCGACAGCTCGGCGGCGCGCACGCGGCGTCCGTTCTCGTAGGCGCGTCGCGCCCGCTCTTCGATCGGATCAGCCATTGCCGAACGCTCCTCTCCACAGTGCTCGTAGTCGACCGAGAGCTCGCTCCTTGCGCTTGCGGAACGACGCGTCCTTCGGGCCCCTGTTCGCGTCTTCGCCGAGCGAGTCGAAGAACGCCTCCTCGAGGGTGGCCCGGTCGCTCGGCGAGAGCTGGGCGAGCGCCTCGTGCAGGGCGGCGCGGTCCGCTTGCTGGGCGAGCGCGTGGTCGGCGCCCTCGAGCTCCGCGTCGAGCTCGGTCTCGGGCAGCGGCTCGGTCCGCGCGCGCCGACGCTGCGTGCGCACCGTGGTGCACTCCCACGCGGTGATGGCGAGCGCCCAGGGCAACGCCGGACGCGCAGGGTCGTAGTCGCTCGCCCGGGCGAAGATCTTCTCGAGCGCGATCTGCGCGGCGTCGGCGGCATCGGGGCCGTCGCCGAGCCGCCGCCGACAGAAGCGCTGGACGATGGGGGAGAGCAGCCCGAAGACCGACGAGAACACGCTGCGATCGCCGTCGGCGAGGCGCGCGAGCTCGTGGTCGAGGTGGGCGAGATCCGTCATCGGGGGCAGTGCACTCTGTAGTACGGCGACCGCCGCCGTTCACTTGCAGTGGCAGTGGGCGCCGCAGGAGCACTTTCCGCCCAGGGTGCATCCACAGCTGTCGTTGGCGTGGACGGCGGCCCAGGCGGTGGCGGGGACGGCGACCAGGGCGGCGGCGACGAGAAGCTTCTTGAACAGGGACATCAGAACCTCCTGTCCTTCTAGGCAGGGCCTCGAGATTCGTGACAGCGAACCTCCACCGGCCCTCGGCCCATCCAAGAGAAGAAGACCCGTGAAGCCCGGAAGGTCGCGAAGGGGCGAAGCGCCGCAAGAAGATCAGTGTCACGCCCTGGCTGCGCGGGTCTAGGAGGAGTGGAGGTCCCAATGTCTGCCCAAGCCAAGTTCCAGGTCTCCGGGATGAGCTGTCAGGGTTGCGTGCGCCACGTGCAGCGCGCGCTCGGCAAGATCGAGGGCGTCGGCGCGGCCGAGGTCAGCGTCGGCCACGTCGGCCTCGAGTACACCCCGGAGAAGGTCACCCGCGAGGTGATCGCTGCGGCGCTCGCCGAGGCTGGCTACCCCGCGATCCCCGAGGCTTGAGGTGGAGCTGGCGACGGCGAAGGCCGAGCCGCCGCGCGCCGAGACCGTGATCCTGCCCGTGGGAGGGATGACCTGCGCCTCGTGCGTGGCGCACGTCGAGAAGGCGCTCCGCAAGCAGCCCGGGGTCCTCGGGGTCGCAGTGAACCTGGCGACCGAGCGGGCGACCGTGCGCATCGATCCGAGCCTGGCCACGTCGAAGGCGCTCGGCGCCGCGGTCGAGGACGCGGGCTACGACCCGGGCGCACCGGTGGCGAAGGACGAGAGCGCGTTCGGCGCGCGCGCCGACGACGAGCACACGCGCGAGCGGCGCGATCTGGCGCGGAAGATGACCGTCGCGATGGTGCTCTTCGGCGTCTCGATGGCGGTGTCCATGCCGCTGATGCACGGGCACGACGCGGGGCACTCCATGGAGCTCGGCTGGGTCCGGTGGCTCCTGCTCCTGCTCACGATGCCCGTCGTCGGGTGGGCCGGGGCTCGCTACTACGTGCGGGCCTGGGCCTCGGTGCGCCGCAAGAGCGCAGACATGTCGACGCTGGTCGCGATCGGCACGGGCGCCGCGCTCGTGTGGTCGGTCGCCGCGACCGTCGCGCCGCACGCGCTGCACCGCGCCGGGCTCGCGGCCGACGTCTACTATGAGGCCGTCTCCGGCATCCTCGCGTTGCTCCTGCTCGGCAGCTTCCTCGAGGCGCGCGCGCGCACGCGCACGGCCGACGCCATCCGCGCGCTCGCGGCCCTGCGGCCGCCGACGGCGCGCGTGCGGGGCGAGGGCGGCGTGTACCTCGAGATCGACGCCGACGACGTGGTGGCCGCCGACACCGTGCTCGTCCGACCGGGGGAGCGGTTCCCCGTGGACGGTCGCGTCGTGGTGGGCGAGGGAACCGTGGACGAGTCGATGCTCACGGGCGAGAGCGAGCCCGCGAAGAAGAGCGTCGGCTCGAGCGTCGCGGCGGGCACGGTGAACGGCGGCAGCGCGCTCGAGATCGAGGCCACGCGCGTCGGCGCCGACACCACCCTCGCCCGGATGGTCCGGCTGGTGGAGGAGGCGCAGGGCGACAAGGCGCCGATCCAGCGCGTGGCCGACGCGGTGAGCGCGGTGTTCGTGCCGGTCGTGATCGTCCTCGCGGTGCTCGCGGCCGTGGGGTGGCTCGCGCTGATGCCCGGACGGGGCGCGCTCCCGCACGCGTTGCTCGCCTTCGTCTCGGTGCTGATCATCGCGTGCCCGTGCGCCATGGGCCTCGCCACGCCGACCGCGATCCTCGTGGGCACCGGCGCCGCCGCGAGCCGCGGGCTCCTGTTCGCCTCGGGGGCCGCCCTCGAGCAGGCCCACCGCATCGGCACCATCCTGCTCGACAAGACCGGCACGCTGACCGTCGGCCACCCCGAGATCGTGGTCACGAAGGCGATCGGCGACGCCGACCCGGAGCGCGCGCTCGCGCTGGCCGCGGCGCTCGAGACGCGGAGCGAACACCCGCTCGGCCGCGCGATCGCCGCCGCCGCGAAGACCGGGCTCGCGGTCACGGACGCGCGCGCCGTGCGCGGAGAGGGCATCGAGGGCACGGTCGACGGACGGGCGGTCCGCGTCGGGACCCGCGCGTTCGCCGCGCCGGACGACGCCGCGGTCCGGGTGGCCGAAGAGGAGATCCTCGCGCGGTCGCTCACGCCGGTGGTGGTCGCGATCGAGGGCGTGCCCGCGCTCGTCCTCGGCCTCGGCGACGCGGTGCGGCCGCACGCGAAGGAGGCGATGGTCGCGCTCGCGGCGCGGGGCATCCGCGTGGTGATGGTGACGGGCGACCGTCGCGCCACGGCCGAGCGCATCGCGGCCGAGCTCGGCATCCCCGAGGTGCGCGCCGAGGTGCGGCCGGAGGACAAGGTCGTCGCGGTGGCGGAGGCGATCGCCGCCGCGCACGGCGAGCACGCGGTCGCCATGGTCGGCGACGGGCTCAACGACGCCGCCGCCCTCGCGCGCGCCGACGTGGGGGTGGCCATGGGCAGCGGCACCGACGTCGCCATGCACGCGGCGGATGTGACCCTCGTGCGCGGCGACCTCCGCGGCCTCCTCGATGCCATCGACGCCTACCGCGCCACGACGCTGATCATCCGCCAGAACCTGTTCTGGGCCTTCGGCTACAACGTCATCGGCATCCCCGTCGCCGCCGGCGCGCTCTATCCGCTCCTGCACGTGCAGCTGAGCCCGATCCTCGCGAGCGCGGCCATGGCGCTCTCGTCGGTGTCGGTCGTCACCAACTCCCTCCGCCTCCGCCGCGCCGCCCGCTGAGCCCCGCCCCGCACGCCGCGCTGCAGCTGTGCGCCGCGCGCCCACGCGCGATCGCCCTGCCACGTGTGCCCACGACGCCCGCGTGGCCCCCGACAACACCCCTTGTTGCCCCGCCGCACGCGCCCAACAGGACGCCCTGCGTCGCGAGCCAGCGCGCCGACGAGCAAACACAACGACCGGGCCACGCCTCGCTCCCGCGCCGCAGGCGCGCTGGGGGGCCGGGCGAGCCGGCGACGCGCCGTAGGGCGAGCGATCATGGCGAGACACGCCCGGAGGCGCGGCGCGACGGCGAGCCCATCGGGGGGCGAGAGCCCACCGAAGCAAGACGGGCATGCAGCTTGCGAAGGGGGTGCGTATGACGCTCCTCACTTCGCTGTCCGATTCCTTCGCACCTCCGATCGAGTGGCTACGCAGCAAGTTCTCGGTCGAGGGACCACGAGCCTATGGCGACACGCACGACGTCGCGCTGTCGTTGCTCGCGGGCGCGCCGCCCTGCCGGGTGGTCGACCTCGGCGCAGGCCGGGGCAACCTCTCCACGCGCCTCGCGGCGCTCGGCCACGACGTCACCGCGGTCGAGCGGTACACCCAGCAGTTCCGCGCCGACGTGCCGCTGATCGACGCCGATCTCGAGCGCCCCCTGCCCTTCGCCGACGGCAGCGTCGACGCGGCCATGGCGGTCGAGATCATCGAGCACCTCGAGAACCCGCGCGCGTTCCTCCGTGAGCTCGGGCGCGTCGTGCGGCCCCGCGGGGTCGCCATCGTCTCGACACCGAACCTGACCGGCGCGCTCTCGCGCCTCCTCTTCCTGGGGGTGGGACAATGGGATCTGTTCTTCGATCATCCGTGGCGCCTGCGCGACCCGCACACCGACCTGGTCCACGGTCACATCACGCCCATGCCGCGGTGGCTGCTCGAGCACCACGCCAAGGACGCCGGCTTCGTCGTCGAGGCGTGGGCCTACTCGAGCGCCTGGCTCCCGCTGGTGCCCTTTCGGCTGAACCCGTTGCCGCGGGGGAGCGCCTTCGGGCGAATCGCGCTTTGTCGGCTGCGGCGAACGTGATCGACTCGCCCGTCATGCGGGCCGTCCATCACCTCGCCATCGTCGTCGCCGATCTCGCGCGGGCCGAGCAGTTCTGGGTCGAGGTCGTGGGCCTCCCCGTGGAGCGCCGCTGGGACGACGACCACGGGCGCCCCCGGAGCGTCTGGCTCTCGCTCGACCGCGGATTCCTGGCGCTCGAGCGGGCGGGCACCTCGGGCAACCCCCGCGACGACGCCGCGCCCGGCCTCCACTGCGTGGCCCTGGCCATCGGGCGCGAGGAGCGGGCCGCCTGGGAGGCCCGGCTGGCCGCGGCCGGAGTGCCGATCGAGCGGAAATCACCGTATACGCTGTACGTCCGCGATCCGGACGGCACCCTGGTCGGCCTCTCCCACTGGCCCGAGCCCGTTTGATTGTTCTACGGTGCCGGCCATGCCTGGGCTGGTCGACTACTCGGTGAGCGATGGGGTCGCGACGATCGTGCTGAACGATCCCCCCATGAACGCGTACACGCACGAGATGATGAAGGACCTCGACGGCGCGATCCTCGAGGCGCGCTTCGACAACGAGGTGCACGCCATCGTGCTGACGGGGCACGGCGAGAAGTTCTTCTGCGCCGGGGCCAACATCCGCATGCTCTCGGAGGTCGACCAGACCTTCAAATACTACTTCTGCCTGCACGCGAACGAGACGCTGATGCGGCTCGAGCAGACCCCGATGGTGGTGATCGCCGCCATCAACGGGCACTGCGTCGGCGGCGGCCTCGAGATCGCCCTCGCGTGCGACATCCGCATCGCGCGACGCGGGGCCGGCAAGATGGGGCTCCCCGAGATCAACCTCGGCGTGCTGCCCGGCACCGGCGGCACCCAGCGCCTCACGCGGCTGGTCGGCAAGGCGCGCGCGATGCAGCTGATGGTCGAGGGCGAGACCTTCCCGATCGAGCGGGCGCAGGAGCTCGGCCTCGTGCACCACGTCTACGACGCGAGCTCGCGCGACGACTTCGTGTCGCAGGTGGTCGAGTACGCGAAGCGCCTCGGGCCGCCCGGCAAGGCCCCGCTGGCCGTCGGTCGCATCAAGCGCGCGGTCCAGTCCGGCGCGGACATGCCCCTCGAGCAGGGCCTCGCCCTCGAGCGCGAGCTGCAGGCCGAGCTGTTCGCGAGCCACGACGCGGGCGAGGGCCTCGCGGCCTACGTCGGCAAGCGCACGCCCAAGTTCGAAGGCCGCTGAGCCTCGCGCAGCGAGGCGAAGTCTCGCCGCCTCCACGGGCGGCCGACAAAGATTCACACTCTCTAGGATGAAACGGCCTGTCAAGTGACGGGGCGCGTTCTGTCTCTGGTCTCGCTCGGTGTCGCGGAGCAGGGGACGAGGCGATCGACGACGGTGAGTCACTCTAGGATTCGCGGGTTGCTCGAGAGTAGAGCCGCATGACAGTGAGCCGTCGGGAGCTGCCTCGGTCTGAGTGCGCGAGTCAGGGTGTCCTGTCGCAAGAGACTGGCGAGGGTTCTCCTTCCGGTCGGCCCTCGTCCGCTGCTCTCGCGACACCGAGCTCTTGGTCAGGCTGCTTTGGGCAACTCGGCGACTCCGAGCGCCCAAATGAAGCCACAGAGCTCGCGCGCGATGGCCGTGACGACGACCTGGGGCTTCTTGCCTCGAGCGCTGAGCCTGCCGAAGCGGCGCGCGAGACGAGTCGTCGCTTTGACGGCGATGGATGCGACCTCCTTGGTTGGGCCTGGACGCAGGAGGCGCACGAGTGCCTGGTGGTCCGCGCACTTCGGTAGCCCCACGCGGCTTCGACGAGCGCTCTGCGTACGTGGGCGTTGCCAGTCTTGGTGATGCCTGTACGTCGTACCGACTCGCCGCTGGAGCGTTCACCCGGAACGATTCCGACGTACGACATGAGCTGACGTGGCGTCTTGAATCGGCGGAGGTCCCCGAGCTCGGTCAGCAGGATCATTGCGGTGAGCGTCGAGACTCCACGCAGGCACGTCAGAGCGGCCACACGTGTTTCGAAGGGGGGGACTTGGCTAGCTTGGCGATCTCCGCGTCGAGCGCGGCCATGCGGAGATCCAGGTACTCCAGCTGACCGAGGTGGGTCGAAGGTCACGCACAGCAGGGATTGCTCGAATCTGGCTCTTCAGCCAGTTCCCGTGCTTCTGCGTCCACGCGACACCAGCCGTGTAGTGGCGGCCATGGCGAAGGAGGAACTGCTCAGCTGATGGCGGGCTGCGATGCGCGCTTACGGAGGTCGTCGCGAGCTCGACGAGATCGCGGGCCGCCTCCTGGTCCGAGGTCGGCACGACGATCGCTGTCAGCTCATCTGCCCTGAGCAGGCGCACGAGCTTGACCGCATCGCGACGGTCCGTCTTCACACGGTCACCTGGCTTCGACGGGATCAGCGAGGGCGCAACCACCTGGCAGGCAACTCCCATCCCGTCCAGCATCCGCTGGATCTCGAACCCACAGGCTCCGGCTTCGTAACACGCCTGAACCCGCCCCCTCTTCATCAACCGCCCAAACGTCTCGCGCAGCTTGCGCGGATCGTTCGGGACTTTGCGAACCAGCGGCTCGACTCTCACCCACGAGCTCCGCGAGGGTCACCGTCTTGCGTGAACATCCATGACCCACCCAGATGGTAGATTCGTTCATGGCCGGCTCCTCCGCTTGCGGCTCTGGCCGCGCTTCTTCGCAGATTCCAGGCTAACCCGCGCACTCAGCGCAGGCAGCCGGCCGTTTCATCTTGTCTGAGGCGAGCGTGACCGAGCCGCTCACGCCTTGACGGAGCCCACGGGCTGCGGCGCGACCGCGCTCGCTACTCGCCGCTTCTTCATCCCCAGCCCGACCAGGAGGTCTGCGACGCGGGCCAGCGGCAGTCGCCCCTCCGCGCCGCGCCGGTACACCGCAAACCAGGTCTCCGGCAGGCTCTCGCTGGTGAAGCGGCGCGCCACGATCTCACCACGTCCGACCTGTTGGGCTGCCACCCGGCCAGGCAGCCGCGACGAGTCCGAGGAGCGTGTCCGTCAGCGGGATTCGGTGCTGTGACGTCGCGAAAGTCTGGCGGGGATCGTCCAGAAAGTCTGGCGGGTGGACGATAGCGCACGGGTAGAAGCAGGGAAGGACAAATGGATCGCCGTCGAGCCGATGGAGTCGGTCGGTGCGATGGCGATCAAGATTGTGGATTTGTGGAGATGCCTAGGACTCGTCGCCGTCGAGGGATTTTCGGATCGACTGCGCGTGTCCGGAAAGAGGGTCCGGCGAGTCGGATGTGCTGGCCGCGCTCGAGAACGCGGTCGAGGAGGGCCTCGGCGAGCCTCAGCATCGTGCAGGACCTCGCCCCATCGCTTGAGCGCCTTGTTGGTCGTGAAGACGATCGGGCGACGCTTGAGGCAACGCTGGTCGACGACGCCGTAGAGCACGTTGGCTGCGTCGCTCGCGCACTGGAGGTAGCCAACCTCGTCGATGACGAGCACGCGTGGCTGCTCGACGTACGCAGCGGTTGCTGCGCGCAGCGCCATCGCCGGCGGCAGCGTGGAGTTCGTCGATGAGATCGGATGCCGTGACGAACTGGCGTCGAAGCCGTTCTGGATGGCCTTGTAGGCGACGGCAACGGCGATGTGGGTCTTTCCGCGTCCCGGCTTGCCGGAGAGGATCAGGTTCCTCCTTCAGTAACGAACCTGGACCGAGGAACGGTCCCAGTTGGTTGCGCCCGAGCGTCGACTGGAAGATGAAGTCGAACTCCTCGATGGTCTTGAGAGAGGGGAAGTGCGCGTGCCGCACGAGCCTCTGCACGCGGGTGTTCGAGCGATGTGCGACCTCCTCTGCGAGCAGGAGTCCGAGGAAATCACGATGCGACCAGCCCTCCTTGGCTGCGCGCAGCTCGTAGTCGGCGAGGAGACGCGCAACGGTGGCGAGCTTGAGGCGCTTGAGCAGAGCGCCCATGTCGACGGTGAGGGTGCTCATCACGCCGCCTCCCCGAGCACACGCCGCACGTCGTCGACGGGAACACTTTGCCCTCGACGCACTTCGCGAACGCGTCGCGGAGCGCGTCGTCGCCATGAACCGCGAGGAGGTCGAAGAGATCCGAGCACGGCTCCTCCCAGCTACCGGCGGGACAACGGTGGACAAGCACGCCAAGGAAGTCCCAGGCGGGGGGACCCAGCTCGAGGAGGCACTGCCGTCGAAACGTGGCGATCTTCCGGTGGCCGTGTACGACTGCGAGAACCTCCTGCCGGTGATGGGGCAGTCGGCGGACTTCGCCGGTGTGATCGGCGCGGGCATAGACGCTGGCGTCCTTGCTGCCGACGGTGACCTCGATAGTGCGCGCCCGTACCAGTATCGTGGCTGGGGCGCCGAGGAGTCGCGCCGACGCGAAGTACGAAGTCCCGGCGAAGCGGACGGTGCCCATCGGCGTGACGACGGCAGGCTCGTGAAGAACCCACTCGTCTGCGGTCGCGACGAGGGGTCGCTCGGCGAGCCAGCGCGCCTCGTCGACGAGGGCCTGGCCGGGATGCGCCCCGTGGCGTCGGACGCTCGCACATGGTTGACGTCGTGCAGCCAGTCGGCGAGCTGTGCCTCGAGGTCGGCGCGATCACGGAACGTGCGGGCCAAGAAGAAGCTGTGCTTCGCGAAGCCCACCAGCCGCTCGACGCTGCCCTTCTGATTGCCGGAGCGAGGCGCGCAGAACGTCGGGATGACGCGCATCTCAGCGACCAGGTCGCGCAGGTATCGGTGGAGCTTGATGGGCTTCACACCGATAGGCGAGACGCGAATCGTCCGTGGGTTGTCGAACACCCACCCTTCGGACAGCCACCGAAGGCATGAAGGCAATCGAGCAGGCCACGCACGACCGACTCTGCTCGCTGGTCTTTGGTCACGCGCACGTGCATGAAGCGCGAGTACTTGAGGCGCCCAGCGAAGAACACGATCCGGTCGGCGGTGCCATCCTCGTAGGTGACCAGCACCTCGCCGAAGTCGAACTGCGCGTACTCGCCGGGCAGGCCATCGAAGCAGATCACAGGCTCGGCGACGGGAGAAGGTCGCAGGCGCTTGACGAGCTTCGCCATCGCGCTGCGTCCGCCGGCGTACCCCAACCTCGGGCCCGCCGAAGAACCTCGGTCGCCATGATGCTCGGCTCGTCCTCGAGCAGCTTCTGCACGCGCGCCAGTATCGCATCGTCCGCCTTGGGAGGCCGTCCGCGCCGTGGCGCGTCGAGCCGCATGCCAGCGGCGACCTCGGCGATGGTGGGCTCGGGCTCGGCCACGATGCGCTCGACGGAGCGCAGCCCGATGCCGCAGGTGGTCGCAATCGCGGTCTGGGGGTCCCGGCGCCGGCCAGGTGATGGACTTTGAGACGGGTCATGACGTCGATCACAGTCGGGCCTCCGAAGAGAGCCCACCAGCAACCGGAGGCCCGGAAAAGCAGCTGGCGGGACACTACCCGCCAGAATTTCGGGATCGCTACCCGCCAGAATTACGGGACACCACAGGTGCACACGCGGCATCGTCGCGCGTTCGGCCGCGATACGTTCACGCAGGCGCTCGACGTCGCTCCGCGGCGCATCGGGTACAAACAACAGCTCACGCCCTAGCTCGACCGCGCTGACGTAGGACCGCTTGGCGAGGTGGTGACTCGGCGCCGAGACGACCGTCCACTCGTCGTGCAACAGTGGGACCGACACGAGACCGGCGTCGCGCACCGGGCTGCTCACGATGGCGAGATCGAGCGTGCCGCGGAGGAGCGCCGCCAACGGCTCGCGCGTGGCCTCGAATGCAATGCGCAGCTCGACGAGTGGGCTCTCGCGCGCGAGCGTGCCGACGAGCTTCGGAAAGAACGGGTAGCTCGTGAAGCCCTCCACGGCGAGGCACAGTGGTTCGCGCGGCCGCTCACCGGCACGATGAATCTCTCGCTCGACGCGGGAGAGCTCGCCGAGCAAGCTGCGCGCGGTGTCCAGCAACTTGGCGCCGGCCGGTGTGAGCTCGAGCCGCCGTCGCACCCGTCTGAACAGCGCGACCCCCAGGCGAGCCTCCAGCTCCGCGAGCTGATGGCTCACGGCCGATTGCGACAGGTGCAGCCGAGCGGCTGCGCGCGTGGGGCCGCCCTCTTCTGCGATCGCACGCACGAGCCGGAGATGGCGGACCTCGAGCGTGGAGGACATGAGCAATGACCATGTAACCATGCGAAACATGCAGTGGCCACATGAAGCGGCAGAGCGCATCGTCCTCGCATGAACCAAGTCGCAGCCGAGGAAGCCTCCCCTTTCCGTCCGATCGCCCCGGGCGTGGAGCTCCGGCTCCTTCGCCTCCACGAGGAGGGAGGCATGACGTTCTTGATTCGAATGGTCAGAGGCGCCCGAGCGCCGCTGCACCATCACCCAGCTGGCGAGGAGACCTACATGCTCTCGGGCACCCTTCGCATCGAGAACAGGAAGAGCCTGGACGGCAAGGTCGAAGCGGACGTGACCCTCGCGCCGGGGCAGTACGCGTTCGTGCCGCGGGGCGAGACGCACGACGGTCTTGCGCTCGAGGATTGCCTCTTCCTCGTGCTCGCCAAGGGGGGCGTCACCCGGAACGGCGCCCAGGAAGTCGAGCCGGACTCTCGAGGGGCGACCTGAACGCTCGGGGCCACTCGGCAGCCGGGCGAGTGGCGCCGGGCTCGGCGCCTCGCCCGCCCGCTGCCGCGTGCTACACCCCGCGCCGTGACCGCCCGTACGCCGTTCCAGCCCAGCTCCGAGGCCGAGGAGCACGCGCACCTCGAGCGCCGGCTCACCCGCGACATGGCCCAGGCGGTGCGCGACTTCTCGATGATCGAGGAGGGCGACAAGGTGATGGTCGCCATCAGCGGCGGCAAGGACAGCTACACCATGCTGCACCTGCTCCGCCGCATGCAGAAGACGGCGCCGATCTCGTTCGACCTCGTGGCGGTCAACCTCGACCAGGGCCACCCGGGCTACCCGGTGGAGCGCCTGCGCGGCTGGCTCGAGGCGCAGGGCTACGACTTCCGCATCGTGCACGAGGACACCTACAGCGTCGTCAAGGAGAAGGTCCCCGAGGGCAAGACCTATTGCTCCCTGTGCTCGCGGTTGCGGCGCGGGATCCTCTACTCGCTCGCGCAGGAGCTCGGCTGCACCAAGATCGCGCTCGGCCACCACCGCGACGACGTGCTGGCCACCCTCATGCTCAACCTCGTGTTCGCGGGGCAGCTCAAGGCGATGCCGCCCAAGCTGCGCAGCGACGACGGGCGCAACATCGTGATCCGCCCGCTGGTGTTCGCCGCCGAGTCGAACATCGCGCGGTACGCGGAGCTCGAGCGGTTCCCGATCCTGCCGTGCGACCTCTGCGGCTCGCAGGAGAACCTGCAGCGCAAGCAGATGCAGGCGCTGCTCGACGAGCTCGAGCGCAAGAACGCGGGCACCAAGCAGAGCATGCTCGCGGCTCTGCGCAACGTGCGCGGCAGCCACCTGCTCGACGCCGGCCTGTGGCGCAAGCTCGGGCTGCCGGTGGTCGGCGACGCGCCGGCGGAAGAAGTCGCGAGCGCCACGATCGAGCCCACGAGCCTCGTCCGGTCCTGACGCGTCCGCTAGGCTCGCGCGATGGACTGGAGCAAGGCCCCGAAGGATCTGTGGAGCTGCAAGGCGGGGCCGTTCTTGCTGAAGGTCGAGCCCAAGGGCGACGGACGCTGGAACTGGCACGTGTTCAAGGACGGCACCGTCAACGCGGTCGCGACGGGGATCGGCTCGTCGCTCGGCGCCGCCAAGACGGCGACCGAGATGTTCGCCAAGCGCTCCGGGCTCCTGTAGCGGTCAGGGGCACTTGCCGGCGTTGCGCTCGTCGAAGCCGGCCTTGCTGGCCTCACAGGCGTTGTTGTAGACCTTTCCGTCGCAGCCGCAGACCGGCGAGACGACGCCGGGGCAGAGGTCCGGGCGCGGCTTGCAGACGCCAGGCGAGTCGAAAGCGCCGCACAGCGCGCCGTCCGGGTAGTCGCACCACTCGGTCCCCGCGCAGGTGCCGCCGAGCTTCCCACCACACGTCTTGCCGGTGGTCGAGCACGCCCCCTTGCTCGCCACGTTGACGCCCGCGGCGTCGGCGAAGCAGGGGTTGTCGTACGTCTTGCCGTTGCACCCGCACACCGGGTCGAGGACCTTGGGACACCCGCTCGGCATCGCCGTGCACGTGCCCGGCACGGAGAGCCCCGCGCACGAGCCGATCGCCTTCTTGCAGAACTCGCCCTTGCTCGGACACGAGTCGGAGAGGATGCCGCCGCACGACTTGCCCGAGGAGTCGGCGGGCGCGTCGCCGACGACGATCGAGTCGGTCGGCGTGGAGTCGGTCGGGCTCGAATCGGCCGCGGTGGAGTCACCGGCGGCCGAGTCCGTCACCAGGGTGTCGGTCGCCAGCGTGTCGGTGACCGCGTCGCCGGTGGCGTCGCTGCCGACGTCGGACTCGGTGGTCTCGACCGTGCTCGAGCTGCAGGCGACGGCGAGGGTGGCGACGACCAGGGTGAGAACACGACGCATGAGACCTCCGAAAGCGAAGCCGTGAGCCCGAAGTGACGCGCGCAGGGGCGAAGCGCCGGAGCGGCGGCACGTGGGGCGAACCAAGGACTGGGTGAAGAGCCCGATCATGCGATCCCGCGCGCGAACGGGCAAGGCCCGGGGAAGCGACCTGACGCGATGGGCCCGGTTCGGCTAGATTCGACGCCGTGCCTCCGGTCGACACGCGCACGCAGGCTGCGAAGGGCGACGCGCTCCTGCGCGACATCGGCCCCATGGTGGTGGCTGCCTTCGTCGCGTGGTGGACCACCGTGCGCCCGGCGGGGTTCTTCCTCGGGAGCCCGTGGCCTCCGCGGGTGGCCGCGGGGCTCGCGGGGTGCGGCATCCTCGCCGCGGCCCTCGTGCTCTCGCGCGGTACGCGGCACCTCGTGCCGGTGGTCCTCGGTGGATTCGTGCTGCCGTCGGCGGCGGCGTGGGTGCTCGGGCCCACCTCGCCCACCACGCTCGCCGAGCCGGTCGAGGTGCTGGTCGGCGCGCTCGCCTGGACGGCCATCGGCATCGTGCTGATCCGGCCGCAGGCCGTGGCCGTGCCCAAGGGATCCGAGGGCGGCGGCGGCCCGACGATCGGCGCGGGCGACGACGCCGCGCGCGTGGCGATGCGCGAGCTCGACGCGGCCATGGTCGACCACGAACCCCCGCCGCGCCTCTCGCCGCGCAACGTGCTCCCGCGCCTCGCGCAGCTCCCGCTCTGGGTCGCGGCGGGGCTCTCGGGCCTCATCGTCTACCAGCTGTTGCGCCTCCCTCCCGGGGCCAACGCCCCGGAGCGGGCGCTCCTCGCGCGCACCGTCGGCACGGCGTGCGTCATCGCGCTCCTGTCGGTGGGCGGCGAGCTCGTCGAGGTGCGCTATCTGACCCGCAGAGCGCCCCCGGCCCGTACCCGCCTCTCGCGGACCGCGATGGCGCTGGCCGTCCTTTTCGTGCTCGGTTTCGTGTGGATCGTGTGGATCGGCCGCGATCGCTGAACTCTCGCGCCTCTCTGCGCCGCTGGTGATACACCTGGGCGATGATCCGCTTGACCATCGCGCTCGCGCTGGCGCCGGCATTCCTGCTCCTGTGGCTGTTCAAGAAGTGGGACGAGAAGCGCCCCGAACCGCCGGGCGCCGTGCGCAACATGGTCTTCTGGGGTGTCGCGACCTGCCTCCCCGCGGCCGGCGTCGAGATGGTGCTGATGGAGGTCCTCGGCAAGTCGCTGGTGAACGAGCAAGGCGGCTTCCTGAACGCCTTCCTCGTCGCGGCGACCACCGAGGAGTCGTTCAAGCTGCTCGTCGTGCTCTTGTTCCTCTGGCGCAAGCCGTACTTCGACGAGGTCATGGACGGCATCCTGTACACCGCGGCCGCGAGCCTCGGGTTCGCGATGCTCGAGAACGTCCTCTACTCGGCGGGCAACCTGGGCGTCGGCCTCCTCCGCGCGTTCACCGCGGTGCCGCTCCACGCGGTCTGCTCCGGGATCATGGGGTACTTCGTCGGACGCGGGAAGATGAGCAAGGGCTCGGCGTTCGGGTGGGTGGCGCTCGGGCTGTTCTTCGCGGTGCTGATCCACGGCACCTACGACTGGGCGGTGTTCAGCGGCGGCTTCTTCGGCTTCGCCCCGCCCGAGCCGGCGGTCGGCCTCCTCGAGGTCATCGTCATCGTCGTCGTGTGCATGGGCATCCTCTACGGGCTCGTGCGCCACGCGCTCAGGCTCGACGACGCGATCCACGGGCCCGAGCCGCGACCGCTCGCGACCGCGAACGCGGCGCCGCCGTTCGCGCCCTACGGGGCGCAGCAGCCGTACGCACAGCAGCCCCCGCAGCAGCCATACGCGCCGCCCGGGTACGAGCAGCAGCCCTACGGACAGCAACCGTATCCGCAGCAGCCGTATCCGCAGCAGCCCTACCCGCAGCAGCCGTACCCGCAGCAGCCGTACCCGCAGGCGCAGCCGACCCAGCCGTTCGTCCCGCAGGCGCAGCCGACCCAGCCGTTCGTCCCGCAGGCACCCTACGGACAGCCGCAGCCGTACGGACAGCAGCAACCCTACGGACAGCAGCCGCAGCAACCCCAGCAGCAGCAGCCTTACGGGCCACCCCGGCACGCCGGGTGGACCTCCGTGGGGCCAGGGGCAATCCTGAGGTGCCATGAGTGAAGAGTCGCTGCGCCCCACGCACGCAGCCCACGTCGAGGAGGAAATCGTCGGCGAGGTCGACGTGGGCCCGCTCGCGGGCGACACCGAGGCCAACGACGGCCTCGACGACGCGCCGCTCGGAGGGGAGGTCGTCGGTCGGACCGCCATCGGCGACGACTTCGCCGCGACCGGCGCGCTCGACGACGTGGCCTCCGACGTGGAGGTCCCCCACCAGCTGCTCGCGTCCGCCGAGCGAGGGCTCCTCGACGACAGCGACGAGGCCGACGAGACCGACACCCGTGACGCGTCGCTCTCCGATCTCGACGACGGCGCCATGGACGACGGCGCAGAGGGCATCGACGAGTCGTTCGTGGTCGAGGACCCATCGCTGCTCGCCGAGGAGCGCGACACCGAGATCGACGAGGGCTTCGAGGACGCGCGGTTCGCCCCGGCGCTCGCGCGCGAGACCCGGAGGGCCGACCGCGCGTTCGTGGTCTCGTCGTTACCGCCCGACGGCGACGTGGGGTTCGTGACCGGACCCGCGCTTCACTCGCCGCCCGCGGGGTGCTCGGCGTCGCTCGTGTTCGCGGGCCTCGAGCTGTGCGCGCTCTACGAGCCGGGCGCCACCTCGCTCGCGGTGCTGCGCGACGGACGCCCGGAGATCGTGGCCGATCTCGGCGACCCGGACGACGACCCCGGCCCCGTCGAGCGCCTCCGCGGGCGACTGCGCGGCGACGTCGTCGAGATCCTCGCCGAGGGTCCGTTCGGCGCCTACCTGCTGGTCGCCGGGCCGCGGATCGAGGGAGGCTCGCGGTCTTGAAGCGAGCGATCGCCGCGCTCGCGCTCGTCCTCGTGCCGGCGACGGCCGCGGCCAACGGGCGGTTTCCCTATGCGAACCAGCTCGTCGTCGCGCCCACCGATCCCACCCGCCTGACGATGCGCACCACGTACGGCGTGCTGCAGTCGTTCGACGCCGGCGCCAGGTGGCTCTGGCTGTGCGAGACGAGCATCGGCTACGGCGGCACCCTCGATCCTGCCATTGCTGTCACGGCCGAGGGGCGCCTGCTCGCCGGCCTGTTCGGCGCGGGCGTCGCCACGAGCTCCGACCGCGGGTGCACGTTCACGAGCGACGCGGCCCCGTTCACGGGGCTCTACGTCATCGATCTCGCCGTCGACCCCAGCAACCCCTCGCGCGTGGTGGCGATCACCTCGAGCGGCAGCGCCGGAGGGACCTTCACGGTGGTCGTCGGCGAGTCGGTCGACGGCGGCGCCACCTGGAAGCAGCTCGGCGCCGCGCTGCCGCCGACCTTCAACGCCGAGACGATCGAGGTCGCCGCGAGCCGCAAGGAGCGCCTCTACGCGAGCGGCAGCCGCACAGGCGTGCCGTCCGACGCGGGCGCCGACGGCGAGGTCGGCCCCGCCGACGGGTCGGCCTGCTCTACCGGAGCGACGATCACGGCGCGTCGTGGAAGGAGCCCCGTCGACCTCGAGGGAGGGCTCGCCGCGTTCGTCAGCGCCGTCGACCCGAAGGACCCCGACCGGATCTACGTGCGCGTCTCGGCCGACCCCAAATCCGGGAGCACGACCGACCACCTCCTGTTCTCGCCCGACGGCGGCGCGTCGTTCACCCGAGTCGCTGCCAGCAAGGGCAGCATGCTCGGCCTCGCGCTGAGCCCCGACGGCAGCAAGATCGCGTACGGCGGGCCCAGCGACGGAGTGGTGGTCGCCTCCACGAAGGACCACGTGTTCACCGCGAAGAGCGCGGTGGGCGCGCGGTGCCTCACGTGGGCCGCGGCCGGCCTCTACGCGTGCAGCGCCGACTTTCCGGACGGGTTCACGCTGGGGCTCAGCAAGGACGACGGCGCGTCGTTCGCGCCGCTCTACAAGCTCGCCCAGCTCTCGCAGCTCGAGTGCCCGAGCGGCACGCCGACCCGCACGCTGTGTCCGCGCGAGTGGCCCGCCACGCGCGACAAGCTCGGCATCCCGACGCCGGACGCGGGGCCGGTCGACGCCGGTCCCGTGACGCCAGCCACGCCACCGGCCGACGAGGGCTGCGGCTGCCACCTCGGGCGCGCCGCGGGGTCGAGCGGCCTCGTGTTCGCGCTGCTGCTCGCCGTGCGCGCCGCGCGTCGACGCCGCTAGCCCGCGGCCGCGAGCGCGAGATCGAGGGCCGCCCCGAGCGTCGCCGGGTCGGTCTCCACGCCGCTCAGGGTCACGCGCACGCGCTCCGCGTCGAGCTCGAGGCCGGCGAACGAGCCGCCCGCGAGCCCGGCGATCCTCTCGCGCAACGCGGCGCTCGAGAGCGCCGACTTCGCGGCCTCCGCGGGCTTGCCGGTGACGAGGAACGCGGCGTCGAAGCCCTCGTCGCCGATCTCGATGTCGTTCTGGAGCCAGTCGCGGAGCTGGCCGAGGACGCCGCCCGGGCTCGGGTAGACGCCCACCTTGGCGTCGGCGCCGGCGCGCTGCACGACGATCTCGGTGCGCGCGCAGTGCACGAAGTCGGTGAGGATCTGCACGACCACCGGGTGACCGCCGAGCTCGCCGTGCGCCTTCGGGCGATCCTTGCCGGTCGCGATCGCGAAGCCGCTGGTCTCCTCGACGGCGACCGTGAGGCCACGCTCGCCGAGCGCGGGCCACGTCTCCTTGGCCTTCTCGATCCCCTTGGTCGTGCGTCCGATGTTGTTGGCGATCAGGAGACCGGCCACTGCCCCACCCGCGATTGCGCTCATGGCCCGAGGATCGCCGAGGATCTCCGCGTGTTGCAAGCGCTAGCGGAACCCGCTCCAGAACGCCTGGATGAGCTCGAAGGCCCCCAGCGCGGCGAGCGCGATCGCCCCGAGGACCGCCATCTCGATGCGCTTCTTGCCGCTCACGAGCTCGACCGACGCCCGGTAGGCGACGAAGAGGTGCGAGCCGTCCCGGAGCGCGGACGCCCCGGGCGCCGTTCCCTTGTTCCAGCGCTTCTGCACGAGCTCGTCGAGCGCGTCCTGGTCGTCGACCAGCCCCGCGCGCGCGAGGGCCGCGAACAGCTCGGGGCTGGCCGCGCAGGCGGTCTTGACTTGATCGAGCTCGATGAGCACCTCGATCCTCTTCTTGGCGAAAGGGGTGGCGGGCGCGTAGCCATCGACCCGCTTGCGGAGACCCCGGAACGCCGTGAATCCGCCCTCGGTGTCGCCGCTCACATAGAGGCTCGCGCAGTGGACGAGGGCTTCCTCGAGATCGTCGCTCATGGGAGCAGCCGGGGGGACACGAAGCGAGAGCCGTCGAAGTCCACGGCGTAGATCCCCGTGTTGGGGACCGGCGGGACCATCACCTCGGTCGCGTGCGAGAGGAACGTGCGGATCGCGCCGCCGTGGCTCACGAGCAGCACCGGCGCGTGCTCGTCGCCGTGCTCCGTCACGAGCGCGCGGACGATGCGGTCGAGGCGCGCGCCCACCTCCTTGCGCGGCTCGGAGCCCGGCGGCTCGAGCAGCCCGAGCGGCGGCCCCGAGCGCACGAGGTCCGGGTACTGCGCCTCGCACTGCTCGCGGGTGAGCCCCTCGAACACGCCGTAGCCGCGCTCGCGCAGCTCGCGGTACGGCCCGAGCACCGGCAGCCCGTGCACCTGCGCGACGGCCTGCGCGGTCTCCCGCGCGCGGGAGAGATCGCTCGTCGCGATCGCCGCGAGGCGCTGCCCACGCAGCCGCGCGGCGAGGGCCTCGGCCTGCGCGCGACCCTCCGCGTTCAAGGGGACGTCGGTGTGCCCCTGCCAGCGCCCTTCGCGGTTCCAGTCCGTCTCGCCGTGCCGGACGAGCCAGACCTTCAGAAGCCGCACTGTTCGCCCTTGTTCTGGTCGGCGAGCCACTTCGAGAGCGGCGCGAAGTACTCGAGGAGCGCGGCGGCGTCGGCGGTCTTCTCGCCGGTCAGCACCTCCATCGCCTCGGGCCACGGCTTGCTCGCGCCGAGGCGGAGCATGGCCTCGAGCTTCTTGCCCGCGTCCTTGTTGCCGTAGATCGAGCACTCGTGGAGCGGCCCGGTGTGCCCGGCGGCCTTGCAGAGCGCGCGGTGGAACTGGAACTGGTAGACGTGCGCGAGGAAGTACCGCACGTAGGGCACGCCGCCCGGCACGTGGTACTTCGCGCCGGCGTCGAAGTCCGCCTCGGTGCGCGCGATCGGCGCCGCGACGCCCTGGTAGCGCTCGCGCAGCTGCCACCACGCCTTGTTCCAGTCGCCCGGCTTGGTCTTGCCGCTGAACACGTCCCAGCGCCACTGGTCGATGAGCTTGCCGAACGGCAGGAAGGCGATCTTGCCGAGCGCCGTCTTCATGAGGAAGTCGAGGGCGGCCTTGTCGTCCTTCTGCACGGTGGGGACGAGGTCGATGTCGTGCAGGTACTTGGGCGTGACCGAGAGCGCGATCGTATCGCCGATGCCCTCGTGGAAGCCGTCGTTGGCCCCCTGCTGGAACAGCATCGGGAGCTTGTAGTAGTAATGATAATAGTAATTGTGTCCGAGCTCGTGGTGCGCCGTGAGCAGGTCTTCTTCGTTGATCTCGACGCACATCTTGATGCGGAGATCGTTGTTGAAGTTCACGTCCCACGCGCTCGCGTGGCAGACGACGTCGCGATCCCGCGGCTGCGTGAACATCGAGCGCTCCCAGAACGTCTCCGGCAGCGGGTCGAGCCCCACGCTCACGAAGAACTTCTCGGCGATCCGCACGAGGCCCTTCTCGTCGACCTTCTTCTTCTTGAGGCCCGCGGTCACGTCGAGCTTGGCGGCGCCCGGGTAGGGCTCGACGAGATCGTAGACGTTGTTCCAGTCCTGCGCCCACATGTTGCCGAGCAGGTGGGCCGGGATCTTCTGGCCGATCTTCTCGGCCGGGTACTTCTTGCGCAGCTGCTTGCGGACGTAGCAGTGGAGCTGCTCGTAGAGCGGCTTGATCTGGGTGTAGAGGCGCTCGGTGTCCTGCTCGAACGCCTCGGGGGTCATGTCGTAGCCGGCGCGCCAGAGCGCCCCCATGTCGGCGAAGCCGATCTCCTTGGCGCCCTCGTTGCCGAGCTCGACGTACTCCTTGTACTTCGCCTTGAGGTGATGCCCGGTCGCGTGCCAGCCCTTCCAGGCCTCGAGCAGCACGGCGGCGTCGCGCTCCTTGGCCATCAAACGCGACAGATCCTCGAGGTTCCAGGCCGATTCCTTGACGCCGTAGGCCTTGGCGAGCTTCGGGAGCTTGCTGTCTTCCTTGGGGGTGTACTTGCCCTTTCCGTACTCGCTGCCGAGCCAGACCGTGAGGTCGGCGAGCTTGGCGCGCTTCTTCGCGTCGTTGGGCGAAGGGGTGGGCAGGCTCGCGAGCTTGAGCAGGGTGAGCTGCCGGCGGAGCGGCTCGGGCAGGGCGAGGCCGTCGAACCGGGTGGCCTGCGGGATGACCTGGTTGAGGTAGGCCATCTGGGCCTCCTGCGCGTCGGCCGCCAGCTCGTCGGAGTCGACCGTGATGTACGTCTTGTTGATCCAGTCGGCCCGCGACTGCGCGGTCCACAGGCGACGCAGCTCCTTGTCGACACCGACGAGGAACTTCTTCGCGTCCTCCTCCGTGGGCCCCTTGGGCGCGGGCGCCGCGGTGGTGGTCGTGGTCGGCGTGGCGACCACCACCGTGTTGTGCACGGGGCGCAGGTCTCCGGCCCCGCAGGCGCTGACGAGGACGAGGCCGGAGGCGAGGAGCGGACGCGACATGGCACCGCGCTAGCCGACACGGCCGCGGGCGTCACACGGGGTCACGGGCCCTTGGCGGCCTGCTCGTTCATGTACCGGGCGCTGTTGTTCCAGCCGTCGCGGATCGCCTTCTCGAACGTGCTCTCGAGCGTGCCGCCGAGGCCGAACACCTTCACCTCGAGGCTCACGTCGAGGATGCGCTTGACCTTGTCGTCGCCGGCCGCCTCCACGCGCAGGACGCCCTCGTTCTTGGTCTTGTCGGCGAGCAGGCTCGGGATGGTCTTGAAGCGCCACGTCTTCGACTTGCGGTCGAACGTGCCCTCCTCGACGTAGCGGAACGAGCTGCCGAGGACCTTCTGCACCGCGCCCGGCATGTCGAGCTTGGGGAGCACCCGGAGCTTGCGACGGATCTCGGTCTCGGTCTCGGTCTGCTCGGTCACCTCGAACTCGGGGAAGTGGAGGTAGTCGCGGTAGAGCCGCTCGTTGAAGCCACGGTCGAAGAAGGTCTTCCAGAAGGCGTCTTCGCCCAGACGGATGTCGTGCTCGAGGTGGATGTTCACGGCGCGAGCTTAGCGGCAGCGATGCGGTGGTGCTACGTTCGCTCTCGTGCGCTCCGAGCTCGCGCTTGCCGCCCTGTTCAGCCTCGCCACCCTCGTCGGCTCCCTGGCAGGTCCCGCGGCGGCCTTCGTGCCCCCGGTCGTGAAGGGCAAGCTCGAGCACCGCGGCGACTCGGTGTTCGTGCCCGGGGCGACCTACAAGATGGGCGCCGAGGCCAAGTGGCCCGGCGGCCAGTCGTACGGCAATCCTCCCGGCGGCATCTCGGTCACCGTCAAGTCGTTCCTGATCGATCGCACCGAGGTCACCGCCGGTTCGTATCGCGCGTGCGTGAGCGCCGGCCAGTGCGACGCGCTCACCCACGGCGACACCTTCTCGCCGAACCACACCAAGATCTGCACCTACGACAAGCCGGGCTTCGAGCAGCACCCGATCAACTGCGTCTCGTGGGACGAGGCGGTGAAGTACTGCGGCTGGGTGGGCAAGCGCCTGCCCACCGAGGCCGAGTGGGAGCTCACCGCGCGCGGGACCGACAGCCGCGCCTTCCCCTGGGGAGACGTCGCGCCCACCGCCAAGCACATGAACGGCTGCGACATCGCCTGTCAGCGCGAGGCGATGGCGCAGCTCGGCGAGACCTACACCTCGATGTGGCCCGACCCGGCCACGGGAGACGACGGCTGGGGCTTCACGGCGCCGGTCGGCACCTATCCGCTCGGCGCCTCGCCGTACGGCGCGCTCGAGATGTCGGGCAACGTCGAGGAGTGGGTGTCCGACAGCTGGTGGGATCCCTACTCGAACCCGAGCGGCCCTCCCACGCCGGTCTCCGGCTCCACCGACCACGTGGTCCGGGGCGGGGCGTGGGACCTCAACGGCATGGAGACCTTCTCGACCACCCGACGCACGTCGGCGTCGAGTGGTCAGCGCGCGGCGTGGCTCGGCTTCCGCTGCGCGAAGGACAGCTGAAGCTACTCGCTGCCGCCGATCTGGTGCTCGTCGAGGAGGGCGTTGGCCTTGTCCTCGTCGATGCCGAGGGCCTCGGCGAGGTCGTTGAGGAGATCGTTCTCCTCGTCGGCGATCTCGTTGTCGGCGAAGGCGATCGCGGCGGCCAGCACGAACGCGGCCTCGGCCGTGGGCTCGTCGCCCCTGAGGTTGTGGGCGATGGCCTTGACCCGCGCGTCCTTGCCCTCCTTGGCGAGGCGCTGCTGCGCGCCCTCGAGCATCGAGCGGATGTGCACCGAGCGGACCGTGCCCTCGGACAGCTCGCGGATCGCGCCACGCAGCGTGTCTTCTTCGGCCGGATCGAGGTGACCGTCGGCGGTGGCCATCAGGTACATCGCCTCGCAGAGCGCGTCGAAGCGGAGGAGCACGTCGGCCGGCACGTCGTTGCCTTGCGCCGCGACGATCGCGCTCAGATCCGTGGCGAACAACGAGGGGCGCTCGCCCCGCTCCTTCAACCGATCCCGCAGGCGGGCGATGGTCTCGTTCTGGACGTTCAGCATGGGCGCTAGAGGTACCCGCGGTCGGCGCGGGCCGCCACAAGGACGGCACTGGCGGAATTGGTCAGCCCCAACGTTTCGTGTGCGAAGTATCTTGCTGGGGCCCCTGCGGCGTGACAACCCTGTGGCCATGTCGCGCTTGGGTCCCTGGGTCGCCTTGTTGCTCGGTTCCACCGTCGCCGCGTGCTCGCCCGCCAAGGACGAGGGCCCGGCCGGCACGTTCGGGAAGGACGCCGGCACCGACGGCGCCGTCGAGGACGGCTCCACCGAAGAGGACACCGGCGCGACGGAGGGAGGCTTCGTCGTCGACGCGCCGCTCCCGACCGAGACCGGCGGCGGCAAGGGCTGCGGCACGACGGCCGAGCCCGACTTCGACTGCGACGGCTACACGGTCGCGCAGGGCGACTGCAACGACAAGGACGCGACGATCAACCCCGAGGCCTACGACTTCGAGGGCGACACGATCGACAACGACTGCGACGGCACGGTCGACAACCCCGTGAAGACCTGCACGGTGTCGGTCACCTCGGACGACCCGAAGGACTTCGGCCGCTCCGCGGACCTCTGCCCGCAGCGCGCGAAGACGAAGGCCGGCGTGCCGTTCGACCCGCTCGTGAAGGCGGAGTTCGGCGCCGCGGGCGGCTCCGCGACCAAGGCGAGCCAGCGCAAGATCGTCAACGCGTTCGGCGACAACAAGCCGCGCGTCGGCGACTCGTTCTTCGGCCTGCAGAACGGCCCGTGGGGCAGCAAGGATCCGCGCGCGGCCAAGGCGCTCGATCTGTTCCCCGCGAGCGGCGGGTGCGCCGCGATCCCGCTGACCGCGGACGACTGCAAGCAGCTCTCGAACGGCGCCTCGCCGCTCCCCGGGTTCCCTGATCAACATCCAGGACTGGGCCGAGGTGCGGCTCTTCATCCAGGTGCCGACGAACGCCAAGGCGATGAGCTTCGACTTCGCGTTCTTCTCGAGCGAGTTCAGCCAGTTCTGGAACAGCTCGTTCAACGACGCGTTCTTCGCGCTGGTGACCGGCAAGAAGGTCGCGGGCGCGAACGTGGCCAAGGACGCGAAGGGCCGCGCGATCACGGTGAACAGCGGCTTCTTCCAGCTGTGCCCGAAGCCGGGCAGCGTGACGGGCGTGGACGCGAAGGCGCTCTCCTCGGCGCCCTGCGTCGGCACGGAGGGCGACGCGACGGTCGCCGGCACGCTGAAGGGCACGAACTTCGACGGCGCCAGCGCCACGCCGGCCACGACGGACGACACGATCGATGGCGGCTCGGGCGTCCGCTACGTGTACGGCGGCGGCACCGGCTGGCTGACGGCGAAGTTCGAGGTGGAGCCGGGCGAGAAGATCGTGATCCGCTTCACGGTGAACGACACGAGCGACGGCGTGCTGGACTCGGCGGCGATCGTCGACAACATCCGGTGGGACAAGGCCCCGCCGAAGGTGCCGACGGGCGAGGTCGAGCGTCCGCCCAAGTGACCCCCGAGGTCGTCGCCATCGTCTCGACCGGCGGGCAGGTGACGCCCGAGAGTGAGCGTGAGCTCAGGAATGGTGGGCCCTCGGTGTGGGCGCCAGCGTCCACTGGCGGGCCTTCTCGTCGTGGTCGTTCGGCGCCAGCCTTGCGCTCGAGGTGGCACCGCCGACCTGCGCCTCACGGAGGTCCAGCGACTCCGCTTCGCGCCCACCTCGTCTTCGATCGCCCGGATGGCGGCCCCGCGAGGACCGCGGCGTGGCTGTCCGTCTACTACGGGTACTGCGGGGTCAGCGTGCCTGCGCTGATGCTCGAGGTGGGACCGGGGGTGGGCCAGGGTCTGTCCGGGAGCGGCGAGATCGGTTGGCAGTTCTTGGTGCGCTCGGGGGTACGCTTCTGAAGGTGCGAGTCTCGTAGGTCGGTTCAGATCCAGCAGGACAAGACGGTGCGTGTCAAAATTGTTGTCCGGTCAGTGGATGTCACGGCGCATAGGCCGCTTGCAATGAAGAGCGTTCTCGCGATGACCACTGTCGGACTGTTCGTGGCTTTGGCGTCGTGCGGAGGCCGGCAGGCTGATGCTAGCGATGCGAGCGTCGACTCGGCATCCGCAGATCTAGGCACAGATGCGCCGATCTGTGGCCTCTACGGCTCGGGGACCTCATCGGGTCTTCCGTGCGAGCACGTGGGCGCAATCTGCCACTACGGCTGTGGCGAGTCGCCCCTCACACTTTCGTATGACATCTTGTGCACAAAAGACAGGGTATGGCGCATTCAGTCACCGACGTTCCCCTGTCCGTAGTCTGTCTCGTCGTCGCCGCTGTCAGCACTTGCGGAGGTCGTGTCCGAGCTGATTCGGTCATTCGGATGCTGTTGCTGACGTAGTCTCAGGAGTTGCGTCGTCATGCAGATCGTCTGCGATTGGCCCCAACTTGCCGTGCAGCGGCGACGGGCTCAGTTGCCCGCTACGAATGGTGTGAACACGTGGGGGCTTCCACGCGCGTCGTGGCGGTATCATCACGTTTCCATGCCCCGCAACGCCGGCGCGACGTCGTTCCCCCTTTCGCTCGGGTGGGTGTTCATCGAGACAGTCCTCGTGCCCATGGTCGTGCCGGTCGTCGCGCTGGGGATCCTCGCCAGCCTCGCTGGCAAAGTGCCGGAGGTGGTGCTGAACGTCGTCGCCATTGCGCTCGCCGCGGGCTTCGTGCTCGTGCTCGTCGTGCGGCTGCCGCTGTTCGTCTACACCGCGTTCTTCGACAGCGCCATCGTGCTCGGCGAGACGGCCCTGCGCGTGCCGAACGTCGGTGTGTTCCAGCTGCGGGCCTGGGACCTGCCGTTCGCCCAGCTCGACTCCGTCACCCACGCGCGCAAGGGCGGAAGTACGACGCGCATCGTGCTCACCCTGAGCGGAGGCGGCGTGCGGACGTTTCCGGCGACTTTCGTGTCGGATCGGTACGAGGTCATCGAGGCCATCGAGCGCCGCATCGCGGACGGTCACCGCGATCGCTCGCTAAGCTCGCGCGTGAGGTCGAGTCACTTCGAAGGCTCGCGCGGGCGGATCCCACTGCGCCCGCGGGTGAGAAGGTCGCGGACCGACGGCGACAGCGAACGCGTGGTGAGCGCGTCCCGAAGGCGCCACAGCCGGTTGCGTCCCGTTTCGACGGCACTCCCTGGGAGGAGCAGCACGAAGAACGCAGCGCCATCCGCGCGAGCAACACCGGTCACGCAGCCGGTGGTCGTGGCCAACGGACCCAACGCGACGACTCGCGAGAGGTCCGCGTCGTAGCTCACAGGGACGGCGGGCGTATGAGCGGCACCCATGCTGGCGCCGAAGGTCGCGCGTTCGGGCGAGTCGTCTGCGAGGGCGGTGAGCGACAGATCAACGGGGTGGGTCAACGCCGCGGGGCCGGACTTGACCCAATGGAGCTCCGTCGGCGTGAGCAGGAGCAAGACGCCGGCGAAGGGGATCGCGCTCGAGACCGCGCCGCGCCATCGATGGTCCACGACGTCGACGAAGGGGCCCGAGCCACTGCCATCCTGTGCGTGGCGTTCATAGGTCCGGCGGCGCGACGTCGTCCAGCTACCGGAGAAGGCGACGGGCTCCTTCGGCACGAAGGACGCCAGCGACGAATCGAGCTCCTCCAGGAGCGGGTGGTGCAACGCGGCCATCATGTCTCGCGGACCAACGGTTGGTTCGGATCAGGGATCCTAGCTCGAGCCTCGCCGCAGGCCGCTCACGACGCAGGGACGAGCTCGCCCCTTATCGAGTAGGTCGGCCTCAGCCATCACCGATGCCTGGGCTACACTGCCTCGGTGCGAGGCCTCGGGATCCTGCTGCTCGGTCTCGTCCTCTTCGACGGGTGCCGACACCGGCCCCGACCGAACGCCGTCGCGCGCATCCTCCTGCGCGCGCCGGCGCCCCGCGTCCTCGGGAACTCCATCCCGTCTTCGTCGTCGATCGAGCCGCTGCTGCGGAGCCAGGCGGAGTACCTGCGCGACCCCACCTTCCACCGGCGCGTGGTCGGTGCCGGCGAGGCGTCGCTCGACCTCGACGTCCGCCTGGTGAAGGACTCGCCCATCCTCGAGCTGGTCGTGCGCGACGACGACGCCACGCGCGCGCTGCGCCGTTGTCAGGCCCTCGTCGACCTCTATCTCCGCGAGCGCCCGTGGGCACCGGGTGAGGGCTTGCTCGACCCGACGGCGCCGCGCGCAGAGGTGCTCGACCCATGCAAGAAGATCGACCTCGAGCTCGATCGGTGACGGTCGACCCGAGCCCCCACGCGCGGTCCGTGCAATGATCGAGAGCCCTGCGGTGTCTACCGGGGCGATTGTTTCGCCCACACTCCCTGGAGGACGCATCATGACCGAGAAGACCGCGTGTCCCTGCTGCAATCCCGGCCCGTGCAAGTGCGGACAGCCCCCGGCCGAGGGCGAGTGCTGCTGCGGCCCGACCTGCAGGTGCCCGCCCGACTGTGCCTGTCCCCCCTCCTGCGGCTGCGCGGCAGCTCGAGCGAAGAAGGCCTGACGGGTCTTGCCGTTGCCCTTCGACGGACCCGGCCAAGTGACTCCGCTCAAATGGCGGGCGCCTGCCCGAGCGTCATGACGCGGGATCGCGGCCGATAGTATGTCGCGGCGCCGCTCGGTGGCGGGCTAGACCACGGACATGCCTCGAACCGCGCTCTCCCTCGTGCTGCTGCTCGGCTGTCGGGAGGGCCCGGCGGTGCTGCCCCTGGAAGCAGGGCCCATCGCGTCGGTGAAGTCCGCACCGACGGCGCCGACCGCGGACCGATGGGCCTGCTCGGTGGCGACCGACTGCGTCAACGCGTGCCGCGAGGGCGCGGTCAACCAGGTGTGGTTCGACCTGCACGGTCGTCACTGCGCAGATGGCTGCGCGAACCAGCTGGCCGCCCCTCCTCGGTGCATCGCGGGCCGCTGCGTGGCCTTCGCTCGTGATCCCAAGGATCCAAAGCTCGTGACGCGCAACGACCACTGCACTGCCTGCGAGGACGACTGCGCGAAGTGAGGTTCGTGAAGCGCGAGACGAGAATGGCAGGCGCGTGCCATCCGGGTGGCAGGCGCCTGCCACTTTCCGGGAGTCCTGAATCCACGCTGCCCTGCGCACAGCCCGCGCATCGCGCCTGTTGTCGGGCGTCGCAGCAATGGATATCCACCATGGATGCTGCGCTGCGCGTACGTCGCCCTCACCCTCGTCTTGCTCCCCGTGTCTGGCTGCAAGAACGCGGAGAACAAGGCCGCGGAGGCCGACGACGCGGTCCGTCTCCCTGAGGAGGGCAAGGCGACGGTGAAGGTCGGGCAGCGCCTCCGCTACGCCGCGCCGCACCACGGGTCGGTGGGCATCGACTCCTCGGTGGCCGTCGAAGGCAAGGCGGTCACGTTCGAGAAGAGCGAGGTCGTGCTCGACGCAAAGAACCCTGCCCCGGGTGGCGACGCGGGGCGCAAGCTCCACACGTTCAAGGCGGCCGCCGTCGGCGACGCCACCATCGTGGTGACCCGCGTCTACCGCGGCAAGGACGAGGAGAAGAAGACGGTGGTCGTCCACGTGGAGTGACGCGTATCGAGCCATGGTCCTCCACCCCGCCACGCTGCGGCGCCTGCTCCGCGCGCGCGACCGCCTGCGCGACGCACCCGCGGACGCGCCCTCGCTCGTGGAGCTCGCGGCCGACGCGCACATGTCGCGCGAGCACTTCCTCCGCACCTTCGCGCGCGCCTTCGGCCGCACGCCGCGGGACTTCGTCGTCGAGCTGCGGCTCGAGCACGCCAAGCGCGACCTCGCCAAGGGCGCCTCGGTGACCGAGGCCTGCCTCACGGCCGGCTACGCGAGCCTCGGCACGTTCAGCCGCACCTTCGCCGGCCGCGTCGGCGTCTCCCCGCGGGACTGGCAGCGTCGCGTGCGCACCGTCCTCCCGAGCGCGGAGCTGTGGCCCGCCGTGTGGATCCCCGGCTGCTTCCTCGAGCACCACGCGCCGGTCACTTTCGGAGAAGCAACGGTCCGCGCCGCGCCCTAGCCTGCCGGCATGATCCTCAAGCAGAGCCACTCCACCCTCTACGTGTTCGACCAGGAGCGCGCGAAGGCGTTCTACACCGAGAAGCTCGGCTTCGAGGTGCGCGAGGACGCCACGCTCGGCGCGTTCCGCTGGCTCACGGTCGCCCCGAAGACGCAGGCCGACCACTGCATGATCCTGATGGCGCTCACCGCGGGTGCGTTCATGGATCAGGCCACCGTCGACGCTCTCGGCGAGCTCGTGAAGCGCGGCAAGCTCGGCGGGGGTGTCCTGCAGTGCGACGACATCCAGCGCACCTACGAGGAGCTCCTCGCCAAGGGCGTGGAGTTCAAGGGCCCGCCGCGCCAGATGCCGTACGGCATCGAGGCGATGTTCGTCGACGACTCCGGCAACTTCTTCTCGCTCGGCGAGAAGCGGTGAGCGGCCTGTTCTACTCCACGAGCTGGAAGTCGATCGGATAACGAACGAACACTCGCCCCTGCTCCGGGGCCGGGTAGGTGATGCAGGCGAAGACGCGCTCCACGCAGTCGAGCATCGCCTCGTCGACGACGGTCGTGCCCGCGCTCCGCGCGTCCGCCCACTCGGGGTGGCCGTCCTGGCCGATGACGAACTCGGTCGCGACGAGCCCCTTGCTGTTCGGGTCCCGCTTCAGCAAGCCCTCGTAGCAGGCGCGGATGCGGGGGAAGTTGGCCCGCAGGATTCGCTTGATGACGGTGGGCGGCAGGAGGCCCCGGATGTCGGTGCCGGTCTCCCGCATCATCACCATGGCCTTCGGCGTGGTGGGCGACGCGGACGCCGAAGGGGCTGGACCGCTGCTCGACGCCGGAGCGGCTGTCGAGGGGCTATCGCTCGGCAGGACCGTGCGGGCTGCCTCGGGGCAGACGTAGCCTCGCTTCGCTACTGCGTCCTTCGACGTCGCGCTCGGCGTCGCGCTCGTGGACCCGAGCATCGTCTCGAGGGGCACTGGCGGGGCGGTGCGGGAAGCGCACGCCGAGAGGAGCAGGAGGAGGGCCGCGCGTCGCATCGGCGGCACCCTACACCACGCCGAAGGCGTCGCGTGCTCTCCGGGTGGTGGCGTCGTAGCCGGACGGCAGGGGCCTTCAGAAGATGGACATCTGGAAGGGCCACGGAGCTCCGCGGTAGCGAACGGACGCTGCGAGCTTGGTTCCCTGCGTACCCAACGCGTAACCGAACGACGCGTCTTCGTCGCCCAGGAACTCGCACCCGTGGACACCCCAGACCCCCGAGCGGACGATCACCTGTTGCAACGTCCACTGCGGGACTCTGCCGGTGGCCGTGTAGACGCCGACCTGGAGTGAGGTGTCCGCGCAGATCCTGGCGGTGTTCGGGACCTTTGATTTGGCGCGGAGGCGAAACCAGTCGTCCGTCGGAGGGTACTCCAGCGAGATCACCCACTGCCCCTGGCAACTCGCCTGACCGTAGGAGGGCGGCGCGGCGTGGTAGTCCGACTCGGTCTGGACCACGATGTTGGTGTCGACCGTGGCGGTCGTCGCGCAGGAGAGCTCGCCGAGGGCGGCCGACTGCCGTTCGATGGGCTCCTCGGAGGACGAGCAGCCCGCGCCGAGGGCGGCGAGAATGAAGAGAGGTAGCTTGGACATGGCGGCCCGACAGCACGCGGCGTTCCAGCTGCGACGGCCGAGAAACGTCGACCCGAGTGAACCCACCGACACGGTTCATGGGTGTGCCGGACCGTATTGCGCATAGGCAATGTCCCCGCCGCCCACGCCTCGGATCAGTTCTTCGCGGGAGGCTTCTTCTTCGGTGCGGCCTTCTTGGCGGGCTTCGCCTTTGCGGCGGCGGCCTTGCCCGCGCCATCGACCGATGGCGGAACGACGACGCGCGGCCCGGCAGGAGGTCGCACCGGTTCGCGCATCGCGGCCGGAATGCGCTGGTCCGTGTCGGAGAGATCGACGCCATCGACGTCGTGGACGTCGAAGCCGATGCGCGCCGTCGCGAATCCGCGCGCGGCGACCTTGGCCTCGATCTCGCGCAGGAGCTCGACCCACTTGCGCTCGGCCGGCGGGGCGTCGGCGGGCGTCGGGTAGGCGGCGAATTCGTCAGGCTGGCTCTGCCAGTAGACGAGGAGCGCGGTCGCGCGATCGCACTGCGGGTGGCGAATCACCTCGGAGAGCTTCTTCGCGCCATCGTCCCAGTTGTACTCCTGCACGAACCGGTGGAGCTGGAAGGCATCCATCTTGGTGATCGCGGTCGCAGGCTTGGCGAGGCCGATTCGTGCGCGCAGCTCGGGCAAGAGCGAAAGCTGGAGCTCGGTGCAGGTCACCTCGGCGCTCGGCGGCAGCGTCGCCGTGGTGAGACGACCGAGGTTGCTCAGATCGACTCGCGCCAGCGGATTGTCGGCGGCGCGCAGCTGTCTGAGGCGCGGGGTCGCTCTCAGATCGAGGACGGTGAGCCGATTCCCCGTCACCGAGAGCGACTCGAGCGATGCGTTCTCGAGATGGAGCGAGGACAGCCCGCACCTCTGCAGCGAGAGGAACTGCAGGCGGGGATAGGGTGCGGCGTCGAAGGAAGTGAGGGGCGCGTCGTCAGCGGAAAGGTGGGTCAGCCCGGGAGCGTCGGGCAGGAGCACGCGGCCCCGGTTGCCGTTCAGGTACAGCGATTCCGCGCGAGCGAGCGCGCGCGCGTCGATCTCGGCGAGCGCGTTGTCGTGAAGGGCGAGATTGCGGAGGCGGTGGAGGTTGCAGAGGTCGATCGCGGAGAGGCCACACTGGAAGGCCATGAGCTCCTCGAGCCCAACAAGCTCGTGGACGTCGAGCGCACCGAGCGGATTCTGGCTGCAGCTCAGCTTTCGCAGCGTGGCTGGCAGCCCGATCAGCTCGGTCAGTCGGTTCTGCTCGACCTCGAGGGTCTCGAGCGCCGTGCATCCGCCGACATCCAGCGTCGTCAGCATGCACCGATTCAGCACCAACGACCGCAAGTGTGGATGCTTGCCCAGCACCAGCGAAGCGAGCTTGGCGCTCCACACCACCGTGACCTCGACCAAGCCACCCAGGCCGCGCAGGTCGAGCTCGCCCGGCGCCGTCAGGAGTCGAAGTCGCGCCAGGCACCCATCGACGATCGCCGGCTTGTCCGGTTGCGAGAAAAGATCGAGCGTGGTCTGCGGGTCTTCCTTTCTTGCCGCGGCCACGGCCTCGACGACGCGGCGCTCGGCGGGGTCGAGGCGGTCCACACCGCTCCCCTGCACGGCCTCCTCGAGCATCTTCTTCACGGCCTTGGTGTACCCGGCGTAGCCGACCTTGTGAACGGTCTTCGGGGCGGGCGGGAGGAGGCCGTCGTGTTGGCCCGCGCGGGCGCTCGTGCTCCCGTGACCTCCGATGCGCCGGCGTGTCTTCCTCTGGTCCTCGGCGGCGCTCGCGGCCTGCGCGGCCCGCCCGACGAGCGCGCCCGCACCTGTCTCGCGCGCGCGGCGCTTCGCCGTGACGATGGACGATCCGAGCCTCGTCGAGACGCCGCGCCTCGACGTCGCGGCGCGCGACGCGGCGATCCTGGCCACGCTCGCCGCCCGACGACACCTGGCCGCGCTGTTCGTGTGCGGCAAGCGCGTGGACTCCGAAGAGGGCGCGAAGCTCCTGCACCGCTGGAGCGCCGCGGGGCACGCCCTCGGCAACCACTCCTACGCGCATCGGTACTTCCACGACCCCGCGATGACGGTCGTGGAGTTCGCGGCCGAGCTGAAGAAGGGCGAGGCTGTCATCCGACCGCACCGCACCTTCACGCGGCGCTTTCGCTTCCCGTTCTTGAAGGAGGGCGACACCAAGGAGAAGCGCGACCTCGCGCGCGAGGTGCTGGTGGCGCAGGGCTACACGAACGGCCACGTCACCATCGACGCCTCGGACTGGGCCTTCGACGCCCGCCTGACGAAGCGCCTGCGACGCGAGCCCGCGGCAGACCTCGCCCCCTTCCGCGCGGCGTACGTGGCGCACATGGTCGACCGCGCGCGCCACTACGACGGGCTCGCGCGCGATCTGTTCGGTCGGACGATCGCCCACACGCTGCTGGTCCACCACTCGCTCCTCAACGCCCTGTTCCTCGGCGACGTCCTCCAAGCCCTCACGAACGAAGGCTTCACCCTGGTGAACGCCGACGAGGCCTACGCCGACCCGATCTACCGCTCCCTGCCCGACACGCTCCCCGCTGGCGAGAGCCTCGTGGCGTCGATCGCGAGGAGCAAGGGCGCCGTGCTGCGCTATCCAGGCGAGGACGCGGACTACGAGAAGTCGACGCTCGACGCGCTCGAGCCGCCGGCGAGCGGCGGATGATCGGTATGCTGGTCCACGTGCGCCCCCTCTGCTCCGCGTTCGCGCTCCTCCTCGCCGCGTGCACCTCGCGCGAGGTGACCGAGCCTGCGCCCGAGGCGGGCACCTGCACCGACCTCTTCGGCGTCCCGAACGACAAGACCGGGCTCGACGACACGACCTGTCGACCCACGTGCGGATGCGGCGACGCAGCCTGGACCGCGCCCACGTGGTCGTCCGACCGGGTCGCGGAGCTGCTGTCGTGGACGCTCCTCGATCCCCCTGCCGAGCTCACCGCGGACCCGTACGCCTCCCCTCCCACCACCACCACCGGCGTGTGCGCCGTGCAGGTCGTCGACCGCGCGAAGAAGACCTACCGACTGGCCTCGTTCGCGACGCGGGCCGAGGCGACGGCGAGCGGCGCCTCCATGACCCACGACGATCGCTGCGGGCTCTGCTCCTCCCTCGCCGACCTCGCGGTGTACGCCAGCAAGCCCGACCTCACGGAGCCGGTGCGGAGCTGCGGCCTCGACGCCGGCACCGACCTCGAGAAGAACACCGTCTGTCTGCAGAAGCTGGGCTTCACCCGCGCGTGTGCCCAGATCTGGGCCTACAACACGCGCTACACGCGCAGCCAGTGCCTCGGCGTCTGCCTCTCGCTGCTCACCGCCCCCTACCACCAGGAGGACGGCGGCTTGAACGCCTGCCTCCTCTGCGACGAGCAGAAGAGCGGGCCCGTGTTCAAGGCCGTCGCCGGCCGGACCCGCCGCAACACCGGCGTGCCCTCCTCCATGTGCCGGCCCTGTGCAGAGGTGGTCCACCTCGAACACCTCTACTGACCAAGAGACGAGACTCCGTAACGAATTCGCTCGAACTTCGACGCGCCATGGCAGGGCTTTCCTGCTGCTACCGTGCCTCGATGCGTCGTACCCCGCTCCTCACCCTCGGTCTCTTCACCCTCCTCGCGCCGGCGTGCGTCACCCAGCAGGACTCGGCCGACGGTGGCGTGGACGCTGGCTCCGATGTCGCTTCCGACACGGGCTCCGACGCCGCGATCGACTCGACCCCTACGGAGGGTGGCACCGACACGTCGACCCCCACGGACGGTGGTGGTGGCGGCCCCGAGGTGAAGTCGCTCTCCGCGGGCAGCGAGATGACGTGCGCGGCCCTGGCCGACGGCACCGTGCGCTGCTGGGGGCGCAACAACGTCGGGCAGCTGGGCAACGGTGCCAAGACCTTCGATCCCGTCGGCCGTCCCGTCCAGGTCACCGGCCTGACCGACGCGATCGCCGTGTCGGCGGGCGTCGAATACGCGTGTGCGCTCCGCGCGGGCGGCACGGTCGTGTGCTGGGGTGGCAACGCGCTCGGCGTGCTCGGCAACGGCACCGCGACCGACTCGCTCACGCCCACACCCGTGACCGGCCTGACCGGCGTCAAGGAGATCGCCGCGGGCTTCTCCGCCACGTGCGCGCTCAAGACCGACGGCACCGTCTGGTGCTGGGGCCGCGGCGGCGACTACGGCACGACCTCGCTCACCCAGAGCAACGTGCCCGTGCAGGTCACGGGGCTCGCCAACGTGCAGCACCTCGCGAACGCAAACGAAGGCGGCACCTCGTTCACCTCGCTGGTCTGCGCGCTCCTCGCCGACAAGACCGTGCAGTGCTTCAGCAACTACAACGGCTCCGGCCAGCTCGGCAACGGCACCAAGGACAGCTCGCGCACGCCCGCCCCGGTCAGCGGCATCGGCGACGCGAGCGCGATCACGGCGTCGCTGATCCACGCCTGCGCCGTCCGCGCCGACGGCACGTGGTGCTGGGGCGCGAGCCAGCTCGTCGGCGACGGCAGCGTGGAGAACCGCCTCTTGCCGGTGAAGGTGTCGCCCACCCTCTTCGCCGAGCTCTCGTCGGGCTTCGAGCACACCTGCGCCCGCGAGACCGGTGGTGCGGTGTGGTGCTGGGGCTCGAACAACCGCGGCCAGTCCGGCGACGGGGCGACCATCAAGGTCAGCGACTACCGGCTCTCGCCCGCCAAGTCGAACGTGACCGACGCGGTGCTGCTCTCGGCCGGCATGTTCCACAACTGTGTCCACACCAAGACCAAGCGGACGCTCTGCTGGGGCGCGAACAACTTCGGCGAGCTCGGCTGGGGCACGCCGAGCAGCTCGGAGCGCACCTCGGTCCCGACCGAAGTCATCTGGTAGGTCGAAGAAGCGTGGTACGCCTCTGATAGATTGCTGCCATAGCTGCCATCCCGCGCAAACCAGAACACTAGTGCGACCTTGCGATCTGCGCGCCGCGGCGTTGTCGCTCGTCGCTCCCGCGCTGTTCGCGAACCTCCACCAGCGAGCGTTCGTGCGCGCCTACGCGGCCCAGCCACGGTGCGCGCGTCAGTGCCGCGCGCAGTTGCCGCCGTCGACGATCAGCTTGCCGTGCTCGCGGAGCACCTGGTAGCGACACACACCAGTACCCTTCGGCCCGCTCATCTCGAGCGTGACCATCGCGCCCGAGTTCTCCCCGAAGCGCTCCACCTTCTGCGAGGTGACCTGGGCGCCTTCGACGAACCCACAGATCGTGCGGGCGTTCGTGATGCAATCGGACCCGACGGTGCCTGTGCGGGTGTAGCAGCAGGCGCTCGGCAATCCCTTCGCGACGTGCGCCACCACCGCCTCGACGTAGTCGGATTCGCTGCCGAGGCCACGCGAGGAGGGCACCCGCCACGACGGACGGGGGAGCGCGCCGCATTGGTAGATTCAGCTTTCTGCCACCAAGAGGTGGCGTGAGGCAAAACCCCCGTTCAAACCGTGCGTGCGGATTTCCCGCACACGGCTTACCGGTGGTCTCTCGGGTCGCAGCATTACGCGGCCTCCTGTTTCCAGAAGGGTTGATCCGGGTAGCGAATGGTCCCGCGCAGGCGGTGGAGGCCGAGGTTCTCGAAGTACTCGCGGGTCCACTTCGTTGCTTCGCCGGGACGGAGGTTGCGCCCCTTGCGCTTGATACGCAGCGAGCGAAGCCGGTCGACGACGTAGCGATCGATCTGGACGAATTTGCGATGGGCATTCCCGGTGCAGAAGTAGTTGCCCCAACCCCGGAGCACGGGGTTCACGTCGGAGATGACCTCACGGAGGTCCGCGTGGGTCTTCGACGTTGAGGTCAATTGCTTCAGGCGCTGCCTGATACGCCGCATCGAGCGCTGCGCCGGCCAGCGTTGGAGGAAGTAGAGGCGTTGCCCCTTCTTCTCCAAGAGCGTGCCGCTCAGGCGCTTGTGCAGGTGGCAGCCGAGGAAGTCGAAGCCCTGCTTGCCGTCGTAGAGCTCGACTCGCCTCGTCTTGTCCGGGTGCAGCTCGAGACCGAGACGCTCCAGGATGACCCGGATGCGCTGCTCGGCCTGCTCGCAGTCCTTCTTGGTGCGGCACATCACCACGAAGTCATCTGCGTAACGCACCAGCATCCCCATCGGGGCGCTGTGGCGCATCCACAGAGTGTCGAGCACGTGCAGGTAGATGTTCGACAGCAAGGGGGAGATGACTCCTCCCTGCGGCGTGCCAGCTACGACGCGGGAGACCACGCCGTCCTCCATCACTCCTGCTTCGAGCCACTGCCGTACCAGCTTGAGCATCCGCCGGTCCGAGACGCGACGAGCCACGAGCTTCATCAGCTTGTCGTGGTCGATGCTGCCGAAGTAGTCACGGATGTCGGCGTCGAACACGTGATGGCCACCCTTCGCACCCCGCTTGCGCAAGGCCTCCAGCGCCATCGTCGCGCTCCGCTTCGGTCGGAAGCCGTACGAGCACGGAAGGAAATCCGCCTCGAAAATGGGCTCCAACATCAGCTTCGCCGCCATCTGCACCACCCGGTCTTTGACCGTCGGTATGCCCAGAGGCCGCTTCTTCCCATCAGCCTTCGGGATGTACCGGCGCAACACCACCGCCGCCCGGTACGTACCTGCGCGGAGCGCGGACTCGATCTCCTCCAGGAAGCGATCGACCCCGTACTCCTCGACCGCGATGAGCGTCATGGCATCGACGCCCGCCGCGCCCTTGTTCCCCTTCACTCGCTTCCACGCCTCCCACAGGACGTCACGCCTGTAGATGTGGTCGTACAGGGCGTGGAAGCGTCTACCCGGAGCCCGCTTGGCTCCGACCCACAGCAGGCGTTGCAGTTGTTGCACTTTGTTGCGCGGCCTTCGGCCGCCAGGGTCGTTGGATCCGGTCTTGCCGGTCATTCCCTCGCGCGTACCTGCTCCACCTGCATGACCACCCCAAGGTCCCTTCCCTCCCGCCGCGTTGTTCTGCACGACGTTCGTTCCAACGGCTCGCACCGTCTTCTCCGGTACTACGAACCCCTCGGACTCCCGCTGCGCGACGCTCGATTTCGCCTTCGGCTTATACGAGCCGCCTTGCCGCGACGACGGCTGCGCAGACGGGTCTCTCGTGTTCCGCGCATCTCCTTGCACGCATGCTGCGCTCCCTACCCCGCCAGGATCCGTCGCGAGCTTCGGTGCTCCCGCGCCGGATGTTGCCTTCGCCGTGACATGAGCGGCTCGGCTCCCGGATTGTTGCTGTGTCGAGGCTGCAAGCTTCACTTCATGTTGCGGCCTGCGTGCTTGCTCTCCGCTGTGCGGCTTGAGCCGCTTCGCGGACTTCTGACGCCCCGCTTCGGCCACGGCGCTCTCGCTCCGTGCCGGGGGCCTGCTACTCGGCGCACCGACGCTTACCGAGACGGGACTCGCACCCGTTGGAGACGCGCAGCGAGCAGCGGGTGAGAGTTCCCCAGAGGGGGACCCGACACCGTTTGCGTCACGACGCACCATGGTCGTAGGATACCAGCACCAATCCCCCGACGCGCTGGCCTCGCTATTCTCCGAGTTGTGTTCGCGTTCGCCTACGAGCCGCTCTCCGGGACTGCCGTCTTCCACTTCAGTGGCTCGTCCAAGACCGACGCGGACTTCGAGCGCTATCTGGCCGCCGTCGACCAGCTGGACACGCTGGCCGGGGGCCGGGCCGATGCGGCGGTCGTGACCGTCGTCGAGCACGGCAACCCGCCGCCGAACGCCAAGTGGCGGCAGCGCATCGCCGAGCGCTCACGAACCCTCCACACACAGGCGATCGCGGTACTGGTCTCGACGTCGCCGCTGATCCGCGGGGTCATGACCGTCCTCAACTGGCTCGCCCCGCAGCGCTTCCGCGAGCAGACGGTGGCGAGCACGTTCGAGGAGGCGGTGGAGTGGGTCGAACGCCGCCTGCCCCATCGCGGGGTCGTGCTGCGCCAGCTCCTCGACGAGGCGCGCGCCAAGTCACGCTGAACGCCTGCGCGTCAGCGAAACGCCCAGCCGACCGCCGCACCGAGGTAGAACAGCCGGTGGCCGTCGCCCGCGTGCCCCGTCGTACAGTGGCCGAACGAGCTCGACCCCGCGCCCCAGCCCACGCACCCGAGCGAGCTCGGGTTCAGCATCCACGCGTACCCGAGGAACAGCCGCGCCGAGAAGCCGCTCTCGTGTCGCCCCTCCCACGACGCTTCGACGTTGGTCCAGTGCGCGCGCTCCGTGGTCTTGTACGCGGGCCCGTCCGTCGTGAACTCGACCCAGGTGTAGCCGCCAGTGGAGTAGCCCCCGCCGAGCGCGAGCGCCGAGTTGCCGCGCGTGACCACCCGATAGCGGCCCTGCACGGCGACCTGGACGTCGCGGTGCCAGCGCGCGCACACCGCGTCGAACGAGGTGGGCTGTGCGTCGCGCGCCTTGCAATACGGACCGCTGCCGAGGCCGACGCCCAGCGAGGCCACGAGCTCCGGGATCGGCGCGAGCTCGAGCGCGACGCCGTAGTACCCGGTCGGCGTCCCGAAGCCGACCTGTCCCATCACCGCCAACGTCTGCCCGAAGGCGTTCACCGACGAGCGCGGAGGGGGCGGCGGCGGCGGCTCCTCGGCGGCTTCGCCGACGGCGAGCCCACCGAGGAGGATCACACGGGAGAGGAACATGGTCGCGCCCTCAGCAAGTCGCGGGCCACGCGCAACTGCGAGATCCCCGCGATCTCGGGGACCCCGCAGCGTGCGCCCGGGTCACACTGGGGCCCGCAGGGCTCAATGATAGAGCATCGAGGCGGCGTCGAACGACAGCGTGGCCTTGGCCTCGCCCTTCACCGCCGATCTGCAGCTTCGCGGGCGCCGCCCCGGAGGTGGTCACGTCGACCGTCTCGTCGGCGTCCTTGCCGCGCGAGAACGCGACGTCGATCAGCGGCTCGAGGAACCCCGCTCGAACGTCCAGGCGCGCATGCCCGACGAGCGCGTGGCGTTCTCGCCGCTCGCGAAGCCACGTGAAGACCACGTCGGAGAGGTTGGCGCGGTGGAGCGGCTGCACGGTGACCTTGGTGGCGTCGGCGTCGAAGCCGTCGGGCCGGCCCTCTTGCACGAGGTAGTCGGAGCCGATGTGCACGTATTTGCCGCCTTCGACCGCGCCGAGCGCGATCGCGTAGAACACCATGCGCTTCTGCGGCGTGGGCGGGTCGGCCGGCGGGTCCTCGGGCTTGTACTCGAAGGTGAGGCGGATCAGGAGCTCGTTGCCCGGCTGCCCATCGAGATCCACCTCGTCGAGCGACACGCGGCAGCGCTGGTCGGTGAGCAGATCGCCGAGGATGGGGGCGCCGACCTTGTTGATCAGCTGCACCGCGTCCGAGGCGCTCCACTTCTCCCAGCGGCTCGTGATCGTCTCGACGGACTTCTTCAGCTCGGCGAGGTCTTGCGGGGGACCGTCGGTCGCGTCGCCGAGGATCGCGGCCTCGGTCACGGCGAGGGCGCCCTTGCCCGCGTGGACCTCGTCGAACACGATGCGCACCGTCTTGGCCTCGGTGCCGTCGAGCTCGATGAACGCGCCGTGCTGCTCGGCGCCGATCTCGCGCGTGGCCACCTGCTTGCCGTCGAGGAGGATCGAGACCTTCTTGGCGTGCGAGTTCTCGCCGAAGAGATCGCCGTCCTTGGCGCCGAAGTCGACGAGGCCCGCGTCGAAGCGCACGCCCCAGATCTTCTTCGGTTGTTTCAGCTTGGCCTCGAGCCACTCCGGGTCGGTGGACTTGGGCTTGGGCGAGGCGATCCAGGTGGTGGCGCGCGAGCCATCGAACGCGCGCTTGCCGGGATAGAAGCCACCCTTGGCGAGCTCCGTCGACGCCGACACCGCGTCGCCCGGGAGCTTGCGCAGCCAGCGCGGTCCCTTGCGCGGCTCCGCCTTGGCAACCACCGGCGCGGAGGCCGAGGCGCTCGCCGACGCGGCGCTCGAAGCCACCGTGGCCGGGGTCGACGCAGCTGCTGCCGGCGCTGGCTTGTCGGTCTTGGGCTCCGACTTGCAATGGAGCAACGACAGCGCCAGCAGAGCGAGCAACGACGAGCGCTTCATGGACGGCATCCTAGGCGTGAAGTTCATGCCGAGACAAACGAGGACACACGACTCCTCGATTCCCCTCGCCCCTGTGGCATGACGCAGCGCAGGCGTCGGAGAACGCGCGGCGGCGTTACGGACTCTGGTCGAATCCGCCACGCAGCGTACGCTGGAAGGATGCTTCGCTTCCCGGATCTCCTGCGGGCCATCGCGCTCGGCAGCCTCGGCGCCAGCGCCGGGTGCGCCGGCCACACCATCGACCTCTCGCGCTACGACCTGAGCGTCTGCAGCGCCGAAGGCAAGTACCACCCCGTGCGAGGGCTCGTCGGAACCCTCGGCGTCGACTACGTGGTGCTCTACGGAGGCTACGGGACCCCGAGCGTCGTCGACGAGGACGGCAAGGCGTGCGCGACCGCGACCGACCCGGCGGCGTGCGCCACGCAGCTCTGGAAGGCGAGCTCGGGCAGCGGAGGCTGGGGCTCCGGGGAGGTCCCGATGCTGCGCTTCCTCGTGACGACCCGGGGGGACGAGGTCCGCGCCTACCGCACGCTCGCGGATCTGCGCACGCTCCTGCAGCCCGTCGACAGCGCCAAGGAGGCCGCGCTCCTGCTGTCGGAGAGCGGCCACCGCATCCAGTGCAACTACCTCAACGCGCGCAAGGTCGCCGCGGGCTACGAGATCGTCACCGAGACGGGCAACACCTGTGGGGAGACATCCTCCGCAAGGTCACCCTGGTGCGGCCGGATGGGAGCACCGCCGAGGTGGACAGCGAGGTGCTCGTCGAGGGCGACTCCAACTGCGCGATCGGGCGACGCCCCGAAGGCCTCGCGGCCGTCGGCCCGCGCGCGGGGCTCGGTGGCTACTTCGCGCTCGCGGCGCACCTGGAGGCGGCTTCGATCGTCGCCTTCGCGAGGCTCGCCCGCGAGCTCGTCGCGCACGGCGCTCCGCGGGCACTCGTGGTGGCGACCGAGCGCGCGAGGCGCGACGAGATCCGGCACGCGCGACAGGTCGGTCGACTGGCGCGGCGCTTCGGCGCGAGGCCGCCTGTGGTGGTGACTGGCCCGACCCCCGAGCTCCGCGATCTCGAGGCCATCGCGCTCGAGAACGCGACCGAGGGCTGCGTGCGGGAGACGTTCGGCGCCGTCGTGGCAGCGTTCGCCGCGGAGCATGCGCAGGATCCCGACGTCCAGCGCGTGCTCGCGGGCATCGCGGCCGACGAGGCGCGACACGCGGAGCTCTCCTGGGCCGTCGATGCGTGGATCCAGCTTCAGCTCGAGCCCGCGGCGCGCGCGCGGGTCGCGGCGGCGCGCGACGCAGCTGTCCAGCGCCTGCTCGAGGACGGCGCGCCTACCATGCCAGCCGAGGTGCACTCGCTGGCCGGCTACCCTACCCCCTCGGAGTCGCGCGAGATCCTCGAGCGGTTCGTGCCGGCCCTGTTCGCCGCCTGAACTCGGAGCGGAGGACCGGACGGGGACGGTCCGGGAGCGAAAAGGCAAATTCGCTCACTTGATCGGCGGGCACTCGGCGCCGGGCGCGGGATCGGGATCGCGGTAGAGGAACCCGCCGCCTGTCGTGCGCGTGATGAGCACCAGCGTGTTCGAGCGCGTCGCGTCGTCGATCGTGGGCAGCACGCGCTTCACCGCGTCGTAGTAGGTCGCGCTCGGCACCCAGACGTGGAGGATCTGCTTGACCCAGCGGTCCTCGGGAGCACCCGCGCGCTGCTCGCCTTGATCGACTCGAAGTCCTTGACGAGCTGCGTGCGCACCTCGGCGTCCGTCATCGAGAGCGGCAGCGGCTTGAACACGCGCTTCGGGTTGACGCCGATCTTGTCGCCGCCGATCGAGACCAGGAGATCGGTGATGGTGGCCGCCCCGCCGTCCGGCGGCGGACCGTACTTGATCTCGGTCTCGGTCTTCAGCAGCGTGGCGCCCGCGCAGTTCAGCAGGAGCTCGTAGGTCATCACCTCCGACTCCTTGGAGCTGCCGCCAGCGTTCGGCGCGTCGAACACGATCTTGCCGCCGGGCGAGAGGCGCGCGCGCTCGTACTTCTCGGTGGCGTCGAAGACGAGCGGGACCTCCAGCGTCACCGAGGCGGTCGACTTCACGGCGGCCGCAGGCCCACCGCACCTCGCCGGAGGCGGCGCCGAGGATGTCGAACGGCGCCGCCGCGTCGGCAGCGTCGGCGATGGTGTCGATGGAGCCGTCGTCCCCGCCGTCGCTCGCATCCCCGCGGCTGTCCACGCCATCGTCCGTCGGCGCCGAGCTGTCGACGAAGGCCGAGTCGAGCTCGACCGAATCCGTCGTCGCGCCATCGGTGGTGGGCGTGGTGGTGGACTCGCCGCAGCCCGAGGCCGCGGACGCGAGGGAGGACCAGCATGGAGAGGGCGGTCGCGAGGCGCATCGCGCACGAGCTACCGCTGCGCTCGCCGGGATGCACCTCGGCGAGATTCAGGGCGTGTCGGGGGCCACCTCGATGGCGCTCGCGAACTCGATGCGTGTCCGCTCCTTGCCCTTCGCCCAGAGCGGCCTCTGGACGCATACCCCCTGTCTGAACATCGCCAGGCGGTAGGTGCCTGCGACGACCTCGATCGACGCCCCGTCCCAGAGGAATCGACCGTCCAGCCACGCAGACGCGTCAGGCCCCATCTTGGCGAGGTCGAAGCGCAGGCTGGCGACGTGCTCCGCACTGCGGGCAGCTTCGCGCCGCGCGGCATCGGCCAGCTCGGGTCGCGGAGGACTCGCCCCCAGGGCCTGTTCCGCTGCCAGGTGAGCGTTGGCCCGCGCGTGGACGAAGAGTCCCAGTTCTCCCTGCCCGACCGCGACCACGAAGGTTCCCTGCGCGAAGACTCCTCGCTCCGTCGCGCGCAACATGACCGCGAGCATCGATCGCTTCTCGGCCGGGGCCACGTAGTCGTGGCTCGTATGGAAGCGAGAGAAGGCATCCTTCTCGGCGGGGGGAGGTGTCCCACCAGGTTGCCCTTGGCGGGCTTCACGAAGACGGCGAGCGGGTCGCTCGGTGGTTCGACGCCCCGACACTCGGCTGGTGAGTGGATGTGACCGTCGGAGAGCGGATGGTGGTCCGCCTCGACCCGTGGAGCCCCGCACCCGATCGCGCCGACCAGCAGCAGTCCACTTGCTCGAGGGACCATGCCCGACGATAGCGCCTCCGGTGTCCGCACAGCATTCCACAGAAATCCTGAGGCCGATCCGGCGCCCTCCTCTCCTCTCCCCCTCAGGAGGCCTGTGCCATGAGGACGACGACGGCGATCGGGGCGGTGGTGTTGGCGTGTCTCGCGGGGTGCTCGGGCTCGGACGCCCCGGGCGATTCGACGGGAGACGACGCCGCGACGGTCGACGAGACCGGCACCCCCACCGACACTGGGACCACCCCGACCGACGGCACGACCCCCACCGACTCGGGCACGTCGCCGACCGACACGGGCACCCCCACCGACTCCGGCACGCCGCCCGCCGACACGGGTACGCCCGACACCGGTCCCCTCGGCACCGCGGGCAACCCCGACGGCTCGTGCAAGGCCGGCATCCCCGCGGGCGGCACCCCCGCCGACGTCTCCAAGCCCACCACCGTCGTCGGCACCGGCACCGCCGCGAGCTGCACCTTCGCGGCGCTGAAGACCGCGGTCAACGCGGGCGGCATCGTCACGTTCAACTGCGGCGCGGCGCCGGTCACCATCCTCGTCACCGGGACGCTCGACCTGCCGACCACCAAGAGCACGGTGATCGACGGCGGCAACAAGGTGACCCTCGACGGCGGCGGCACCGTGCAGATCCTCCGCTGGTACAGCGCCGACTTCCGCAAGAACGACAACCGGCTCACGCTGCAGCACATCAACTTCGTCAACGGGAAGACCACCCCGACCAAGGCCATCCCCAAGGCCCCGCCGCCGTGCTCGCAGGGCTGGAACGACGGTGAGGGCGGTGCGCTGTACATGCGCGACGGCAACCTCACGGTCATCGACGCCATCTTCGCCGGCAACCAGGGCGCGCCGGTCGGCCCCGACACCGGCGGCGGCGCGATCTACGTCGTCGGCAGCAAGAACGGCGCGCTGATCGTCAAGAGCACGTTCAAGAACAACAAGGCGGCCAACGCCGGCGCGTTCGGCGGGCTGTTCTGCCCGCTGGAGATCTACGACAGCCTCTTCACCGGCAACCAGGGGATTGGCAACGGCGCGAACAGCGACGACGCGACCAAGTGCAGCGTCATCAACAACGGCCAGCACCAGGTGGGTCCGGCGGCAACGGCGGCGCGATCTACAGCGACGGCGCCTCGGTGAACCTCAAGGTGTGCGGCACGGCGGTGCTCGGCAACGCTGCGGGAAGGGGCGCGTTCGGCGGCGGGCTGTTCTTCACGAGCAACGACTTCGGCGGCACCCTCTCGATCATCGATTCGACGATGACCGGGAACACCGGAGGCTACTGGACGGTGGTCGCCTCGGGCGCCACCAAGAACGCGGGCACCGCGGTGGGCACCAACACCAAGAGCCTCACCATCGTGAACTCGACGCTGCAAGGATTGTGATCCGACGGCGGCGCACGATCCCCTGGAAGTGTGGGCTCCGGGACCGTCGCCCCGTGTTCGCGCGGTCGGACGCCGCTCACGAATCTCTCGCGGATCGAGCGCTCCTTGCTGCGTCGACGCGGGCACGAGGACTGCACTGCGGCCAGCCATGCGCTCATTCCTCCTCGTCACTCTCGTGTCCGTGTTCGGTTGCTCGTCGTCCACCCCCGAGTCGACCTCCACCGCGATCCCGGCGGCGCTCGAGGGCTACTGCACCGGCAAGCTGCGGGTCGCCACGAAGGTGGAGTCACCCGCGGTCGGGGGCGGCTGGGAAGGCTCGGGCGCCACGCTGCCCGCAGGCACGCCGTTCGTCGTCGCGGTGGACTTCAGCCGCTTCGGGGGCTTCGCGTTCAGCAACGGCGCGCCGCAGAAGCTCGACGGCGACTTCCTGAAGGGCCTCGTGCTCGGCACCGACTTCGAGTCGTCGTGCGCGACCAAGCCGGACCGCGACAAGGCCGACTTCGTCCTCCTCTCCAAGGCGACCCTCTTCACCAACAAGGACCTCACGGGCCCGCCGTGCGCGGTCCCCGCTGGCACCAAGTTCAAGTCGTACGGCTACTCGGTCGGCGATGGACCGGCCACGTTCGAGTCGAGCGAGCTGACCGCGCTGTGCGGCTTCGCGAAGGGCTACTCGAACGACTTCCACTACGGCGCGCTCGTGCGCAAGTAGCCTCAAGCTGCGGACCGCGCGGCAGCCCGCGCGAGCCAGCTCGGGTCGAGGATGCGGAAGCCCTCGGCGGTGGTCTCGACCACCCGCTGCTTCTGCCAGCGACTCATCGCGCGGATCGTCGTCTCCACCGTGGCTCCGACCATGGAGGCCAGCTCCCCCCGCGAGAGCACCACCGGGATGTGGATGCCGTCGTCGAACTCGTCACCGAAGCGCTCCGCGAGGTGGCTGAGCAGCGCCTTGAGCCGCTGCTCCACCGGCCCTGCGCTGGTGATGCCGATCTTGTCGTGCAGGGCGTATCCGTGTTCGGTCAGCGAGCGGGCCAGCGCCCAGGCGATCGGTGGCCGACGCTCGGCCGCGGCAAGGATGGCCTCGGCCTCGAGCGTGAGCACCTCGGCCTCGGCGGAGACCACCACCGCGTTGCCGGGGTAGCCCTCGCGGGCAATCACCGCGAGGTTGCCGATCGTCTGTCGCGGGCCCCAGATCGCGACGATGCACGAGGCGCCGTCGTTCGTCGGGCGCACGAGCTTCACGAGCCCATGGGTGACGACCCCGAGGAACGTGGCGCGCTCACCGACGCGGAAGATCTGCTCTCCCCGCTCGAAGCGCCGACGCACCGCGAGGTGGGCCAGCTCCGTGACGCACTCCGGGGGGAGACCCGCGAAGAGGTTGGACGCGCGCAACATCGGGGACAGGTCCATTCGGCAAGCCCTTGCACGGGCCGATCCAGCGACCTACGCGCTGAATCCCTGCTTTCGGCGCGTGGACCGCGCACCTTTGCAGCCACGCGCCGGTTGCGCGCCACGACCGGCCGACCGCCACCATGCAGCGACGCGCCTCGTGCAGCGTCGCGAGCCGAGTCCGCTTCGTCGTCGGATGTGCATCGACCTCAACCGACCGGCCCGACGAGCGCGACCGTCGCGGCTGAGCCGCACCGAAGAGCTCACCCAGGCGCTTGGCCCTGTCGGACCGAACGATTCGAGGCGATGCTGGGCGCCGTGGACACGTTCGCCGCCGCGAGTCAGCACTGCGACATCGTGGAACGCCTCTCCCGCGTGACGCCGGATCAGCAGGTGCGTGGGGTCTGGTTCGCCATGCTGCACGACGAGGTCCGGCGCCGCGGCGAGGCCCTCGGCGCCGCGTTCGACGCCGAGGTCGGCGCGCCCGACTACGTCACCTTTCGCATGTATCCGGTCGCGGACTACCTGCACCGCCTGGTCGTCGCCGGCGCCAGCGTGGCCTCGCCCGAACGCGTCCACGAGGGCATGCGCGACCTCCATCGCGAGTCCGTTCGCTATTTCGCGCGCAGCGTCGTCGGTCGCGCGTTCGTCTCGCTCATCCGCTTCTCCCAGACGCCCCTCGGCCTGTTCCAGCAGGTCGCCCGCAGCCGCAGCCACATCGCCACCTACGGCCGCTGGCTGATCGAGCCCATCGCCACCCGCCGCACCAGGGTGCGCATCGAGGGAGAGCCCGTCTACGTGGAGAGCGCGCAGGTCGGTGGCATCCTCAGCGTCTGTGATATGTGCGGGGTCCAGGGCCGCATCGAGAGCGTGGAGATGCTGGGGCCCAACGACGGCATCGTCGACGTCAGCTGGTAGGCGCGGAGGCGGACGTTCTTCGCGGCTCAGCCGCTCCGTCGCAGGCGATCGAGCCGTCGCTGGAAGGCCTTGCGCTGCACGCCGAGCAGGCGCGCGGCGGCGCTCTTGTTGCCGTCGCACTCGAGCATCGCGGCCGCGAGCAGCTTCTCCTCGGCCATGTGCAGGCGCGATCGGCCATCGGGGGCGGGCAGGTGCAGCAGGGTCTGGACCGCCTCGCCGACGTGGGTCGTGATCTCCGTCGGCGGCACGAGGGCCTCGAGGGTCGCGACGTCGACGTGGGGATCTTCGGCGAGCACCGCGAGTCGCTCGATCACGTTGTGGAGCTCGCGCACGTTGCCTGGCCACGGCCGATGGCGCAGCCATTCGAGCGCCTCCGGGGTGAAGGTGAGGCCCCGCGGCTGGGCCGCCGCGAACGCCTCGGCCAGCTCGCGGATGTCCTCGCCTCGACCGGCCAGCGACGGCACCGTGACCACCACGACCGAGAGCCGGTGGTAGAGGTCTTCGCGGAACAGGCCCTGCCGGATGCGCGCGGGCAGATCGACGTGCGTCGCCGCGACGATCCGCGCCCGCAGGGTGACCTCACGCTCGGCGCCCAGCGGTCGGAAGGTCCGATCGTCGAGGACGTGCAGCAGCTTGGCCTGCATCTCGAGCGGGAGCTCGGCGATCTCGTCCAGGAACAGCGTGCCCCCAGCGGCCAGCTCGAGGTGCCCGCGGACCCGGCGATCGGCGCCCGTGAACGCGCCGCGCTCGTGACCGAACAACGAGGACTCGACCAGCGTCGGAGGCATGGCCGCGCAGTGCACCACGACGAAGGGCTCCGTCGCTCGCCGGCTCGCGCGGTGGAGCGCGCGGGCGACGAGGCCCTTGCCGGCACCCGTCTCCCCACGCAGGAGCACCGTCGAGGGGGTGTCCGCGACGCGCAGCACGAGCTGTCGCAAGGACTCCATCGCTGGCGAAGAGCCGAGCACCTCGCCCAGCGTGGCCGCGCGGACCACCCGGCTCGGTGGCGGCTCGCGTAGCTCCTCGAGCAGCGGGACGAGGACCTGCGCACTCAGCTCGTCCTTGAGGAGGTAGTCGCGCGCGCCGAGCCGCAACGCCTCGCGCACGTCCTCCAGCTCGCTCGACGAGGTGAGGACGATGGTGGGCAGCACGCGGCCTGCGTGACGCAGCTCGCGCAACAGGTCGAAGCCACCCCGATCGTTCGGACGATCGCTGAGCCGGACGTCGAGGATCATGGCGTCGACGGCCACTCGCTCCAGGGCCAGTCGGGCCGTGGCGACGTCTTCGGCCTCGATCACGTCGACGTCTCCGAGTCGACCGATCATTGCACGCAGGACCTGCCGCAGTCGGCGGCTGTCCTCGACCAACAGGACCTTCACGGGCCCAACATACGTCGCCGGCGGCCGTTTTCGACCAGGCCTTGGACGTTTCCGGCCAACCGACACCTCCCACGCCGACCTGCTCGCGCAGCGATGCTCCCACATCGACCTACGGCACGCTCGGTGCTCTCGGGCGCGCGAACCCCGGGAGGAAATCATGCACACCCAAGAAGTCGTCACTCCACACCCATTCGTTCGCGAGGCCAGCGAGACGAGCGGCGCTCATCTCTTGCTCGACACGCTGCTTGCGCACGGCATCCACGTCGTGTTCGGGCTGCCGGGCGGCACGATCATGCCGCTCTACGATGCCCTCGGCGATCGTCCCTCCCTCGAGGTCGTGACGTGTCGTCACGAGACCGCGGCGATGTTCGCGGCGATGGGCTATGGCCGGGCCACGGGACGGGCTGCGCTCGTGCTCGTGACCTCGGGACCAGGTCTCACCAACGCGCTCACGGGCCTGGCGGCAGCGGCCTGTGAGGGGATCCCGCTGCTCGTCGTGGCCGGTGAGATCTCGACGGCGAGCGTCGGACGCTTCGCGCTCCAGGACGGCAGCCCGAGCGGGCTCGACGTGCTCGCCCTCACCCGACCACTGACTCGCTTCGCCGCCCGGGTCGACCGGCCCACGGCGCTCGAGCCGCTCGTGCGCCGGGCACTCGCCGAGGCGAGCGGCCCCCTTTCGGGGCCGGTGTTCCTCTCGTTGCCGATCGACGTCGCGCGGGCGAAGGTGCGGGCGCACAGCCTCGGTGGAGCGATCGCCGCGGCCCCCGCGACCACCGACCGCGGTGCGTGCGAGGTCGCGGCGCGCCTCCTCGCCGGCGCGACCCGTCCGGCGATCGTGCTCGGCAACGGCGCGCGAGGGCGCGGTGTGGCGGTCCAGATCGAGGACCTCGCAGCACGCACCAACGCGATGGTCACGGCGACGACGCACGGCAAGGGGACGTTCCCGGAGCGTCACCCCCGCTACCTGGGCGTGCTCGGGTTCGGCGGTCACGCGCGCGCCCTCGAGTACCTCGCGAGCGCAGACGCCACCCTCGTCGTCGGCTCGCGCCTCGGCGACATCTCGACCAACGGTTGGACCGCCACCCTCGGCGGGCCCTTGATCCAGGTCGATCACGACCCCACCGCCATCGGTCGCAACCACCCGACGGAGCTCGGGATCGTCGGTGACGCCCGAACGAGCCTCGCGGCGATGCGGGCGGCCCTGCCGGCACGGTCGATGCGCCCGTACCCGACTGGACTCGTGCTCGACGACGACCCGCGGCGCACGGACGAGAGCGTGCCGATCAAGCCGCAGTGGCTCATGGCGACCCTCGAGCGGGCGCTCCCGCGCAACACCATCTTCACGGTCGACATCGGTGAGCACGCCGCGTTCGCGGTGCATCATCTCCGGGTCGACGGGCCGGAGCGGTTCCACATGTTCGCCGGACTCGGCTCCATGGGGAGCGGGCTCTGCGCGGCGATGGGCTTCAAGGTCGCGCATCCGACGACGCCGGTGGTCGCGATCTGCGGGGATGGCGGCCTCGCGATGCACGCCGGCGAGCTGCTCACCTGCGCCGAGAACGGGATCAACGTCACCTTCGTCGTCTTGAACGACGGACGCTACCGGATGGTCGACGCGGGCCTCGAGCACATCTTCGGGCGTCGATCGCCGGGTCTCCCGGCCCACGTCGCCGACCTCGCGAGCCTCGCCCGCGCCTGCGGGGCCATCGGCGTCACGGTCGACGCGCCGAGCGATCTGGACTCGCGACGGCTCTCCGCGCTGCTCTCGATCCAGCGCCCCGTGGTCCTCGACGTGCGCATCGATCCGAGCGAGCACCTCTCGGTCCAGACCCGCCTCGCCTCGCTCAAGCACTTCTCCGAGGAGGGCGGGCGATGAGCGCCACGATCCACGGCCTCGGGATGTTCCTCCCCGAGACGATCCGCCAGAACGACGACTGGCCGCCCTCGTTCCGCGAGCAGTTCGAGCGCTTGCGACGCGACGACCTTACGAGGATCGATCCCACCGAGGACGCGATCGGAGCCCTCGCCCAGCGCCACGCCGCAGTCCACGAGCGAGACCCCTTTCGTGGCGCGCGGCGGCGACACGTCGTCACGGGCACCACGTCCAGCGAGGCCGGTGCGCTCGCGGCGCGCGCGGCCCTCGACGACGCCGGGATCTCCGCGAGCGAGGTGGACCTCGTGCTCTCGCACGCCCTGGTCCCCGAGCGGGTGTCGCCCCCCGATGCGGCGCGCATCGCCGCGCACCTCGGCATCCGGCGCGCGGTCGCGCTCGGCCTCGACGCCGTGTGTGCATCGGTGATCGCGCAGCTCGTCGTCGCGAGCGCGATGATCGAGAGCGGCCGCGCTCGCCGGGTGCTCCTCGTGCAGTCGCACGTCGTGTCGCCGACGCTGGACTACGCCCAGCCCGCGTCGGCGATCTTCGGCGACGCGGCCACCGCGCTCGTCGTCGGTCCCGGCGCGCGAGGGGAAGGTCTACGCGCCGACGTGGCCTCGGTCGACGGCTCGATGCACGCGGCCGTGAGCTTCGAGCGGCGCAGCGGGACGCCCTGGCACGCTGCGGGTGAAGCGATGCACCCCGCGAGCGCCGATCGCTTGGCGACCCATCGCATGACGTCGCGCCTCCTCCACTTCGGTGTCGACACGCTCGGCGCGCTGTTCGATCGCGCACGCATCCACGGGACCGACGTCGACGTGCTGTCGAGCATCCAGCCCGCGGCCTGGTATCCGGCGGCGCTCGCCGAGGCGGTCGGGGTGCCACGCGTCCGCGCACCCTCGACGTTCGATCGCATCGCCCACGTCGGGGCCTGCGGCGTGGTCGCCAATCTGCTCGAGGCACGCGCGCAGGGGCTGCTCGTGCCAGGCGCCCAGGTGGTGCTCTACGCGCACGGCGCAGGAATGAACTGTGTGGCAGCTCTGCTCCGATGGGGGCAAAGGTAGGAGGCCCAAGCAGGACACGAGCGTGCTGCTAAGCTCTCTCGACGATGTCGGGGAGGTCGTTCACAACCCACATCCTCACGACCCCTTCGCGGGCGATGCACGTCCGTCAGACGCTCCTTTCGTCGGGCGTCGACGCCCAGCTCCTGGTGGGTGAAGTCACCCTCCTCGCGGAGACCTTGCGCAAGGGCGAGGCTCCGGTCGTGCTGATCGGGGTCCTCGACGAGGGCGCGCTGCGCGGTTGCCTCGACGAGGTCCTGCCCTATCGAGGCCTCACCCCCGAGCTGCTCGCGCTCTCGGTCCGTACGAGCGTCGAGCGGGCCGCGCTGGTCTCTCGCCTCGCCGACGCCGAGCGGTCGAATCGGCACAAGGAACAGCTGGCCTCCCTCGGGGTGGTGGTCGCGGGCGCGATGCACGAGATCAACAACCCCACGGCGGCCCTGCGCCTCAGCATGGAGGCGCTCGGAGACCTGGTCGGTGAGGTGCGCACGGAGGTGGCTCGCGTCGCCGAGCTGCTCTGTCACCCGACGCCGCATGGCCTCGAGGAGGCGCGGACGGCGGTCGCGGAGCTGATCACGCTCCTGCGCGAGGACGGCGCCGCGAGCCTGATCGGAGACTCGCTCGAAGACCTCCAGGTGATTCGCGACGTCGCCCGCGACCTGCGCACCATCGCGGCGGTCGAGTCGAAGGACGTCGCACCGGAGATCGTCAACGTCGCCACGGTGGTGAAGCAGGCGCTGCGCCTCTCTCCCATCGATCCCGACGTGGTGCACGTGGAGCTCGACTTCTCCGATCCGATCCCGCTCTTGTGGCTCCCCGCTCGCGCCTCGTCCAGATTGTCAGCAACCTGGTCACCAACGCGTGCCATGCGATGCAGCAGATCGAGCGCCCCATGCACCGCCTCCGCATCAGCGTGCGGGAGGACGAGAGCACGCTCTTGCTCGCGGTCAGCGACACCGGGGTCGGCATCAAGGCCGAGGTCTTGTCGTCGGTCTTCGAGCCGTTCTTCACGACGAAGGGCCCCGACCGGGGCACGGGGCTCGGCCTCTCCATGTCGCGAGAGATCGTCCGACGCCTCGGCGGGGATCTGTGCATCGACGCCATAGAGGGCGAGGGAGCCATCGCGATGGTGTTCCTCCCGCTGACCCTGCGTGCGGACGTCGCGCCCCCGCCGAGCGATCGTCAGCGCCCCCGGGTGTTGCTCGTCGACAGCGACTTCGTGCGGCTGCGCCGGATGGAGCGCGCGCTGCGCCACGACTTCGAGGTGCTCGTCGCGCAGAGTGGGCTCGACGCGCTCGCGTTGCTGGAGTCCGGCGCCCGCATCGACGGCATCCTCGGCGAAGCGACCATGCGCGAGATGGACGGTCACGCGTTCCTCGGCGAGGTGAAGGCCCACTGGCCGAGCCGCCAGCGCCACGTCGTCTTCTACGGAGCCGAAGCCCGGACCGAGGGCATCCGCGTCGCGCACTGCCCCGACGATGATGCCGCGTGGTTGGCGCTCGCCCGAGAGGCCACGGGTCTCGCGCTTCATTGAGCGAAACGGAGTGGAGCGAAGCATCGGCCGCCTCCATGGGCGGCCGTTCACATTCTGCGCGCCTCGTTCACTGCATCCACCTACATCCACGCCGTATCGACCCACGGACGAATGTCACGTCGTGCAGACATGCAGGCGTCGCGAAGCTGCAGGATCGCTGCGTGATCCCGCATGGGACGCGCTGGTACGCGGATTGAAAAGACCGCGCTCCATGTCGCTCCGCGCCCTCGCTGTGGTCCTCTCGGTCGGTCTCGCAGCGGTGGCCGGGTGCGCGGCGCAGCACGAGGAGCCGATCGATGGCCTGGTCGGCGCGGAGGAGCCCGACGACGACGCCGACCTCCGCGGCGCCGAGTCGGTCGCGGAGACGCTCGCGGCGGGCGCCCAGCTGCGCACGAACGCGGCGCTCAACCTGCGCGCGAGCGCTTCGAAGAGCGCGACGATCCTCGAGGTGATGCCCGAGGGCACGCTCGTCACGGCGGTGACCGGCAAGCCGAGCGCGGGCTGGTACCAGGTGAAGCGCGGCGCGAAGACCGGCTGGGCCTACGGCGTCTACCTCGACCGCGTCACGACGAGCGGCGGCACGACCCCGGCGGGCGGCTCGTGCTCGCCGGCGCGCGCGATCGGCATCGTCAGCGCGCCGAAGAAGGCGCTGCTCGACACGATCGCCTACGCGGAGGGGACGCGCGGCTACAGCCAGGATGGCTACGACGTGATGTTCTCGTTCAAGACGTTCGCGAGCTGCGACGGGCACCCTCGCAAGACGATCTGCTCGGGCGGCTACTGCTCGACGGCTGCCGGCCGCTACCAGTTCCTGAGCACCACCTGGGACGGCCTGAAGCTGCCGAACTTCCGCCCCGAGAACCAGACCACCGGCGCGATGACCCTCATCGCGTGGCGCAAGGCGACGATCCCGGCGGACCGGGCGCTCACGGCGACCGAGTTCACCAACGTGATGAACAAGATCTCGTACGAGTGGGCCTCGCTGCCGCCCGGGCGCTACGGGCAGCCGATCAAGACGATGTCGCAGCTGCGCACCGAGTACTGCAAACTCGCCAAGTGCTGACGGGACGCCAGACCTTCGCGCTGTTCGGGGTGCTGGCGGCCCTCGTCGGGCTCGCCGCGTGGCGGCTCGTGGCGAAGGACCCGGTGGTCTCCGTGACCGGTCCGACCGCGGCGCCGAGCGTGACCACGCCTGCGATCGCGAGCTCGCCGACCGTGACGCCACCCACCACGGTCGCCGTGATCGCCAGCACCGCCCCGCTGGCCCCCGCGAGTGCCCACAGCGGAGCGCTCGTGGTCGCGCTCGCTTCGACCGACCCGTTCGTGCGCCGAAAGGCGATCGACGACGCGGTGGCCGCGAAGGACGTCGGCGCGCTCGCGGAGCTCTACCGGGTGGACCTCGCGGCGAACGGCTACGTGGCGGCGGCCGCCATCGACGGCGTGGGCAAGCTCGCGGCGCTGCTCCCGATGGCGGAGCGCAAGGAGGCGATCCGCACGCTCGATCGGTGGCTGCGCGCCGAGTCGATCCGCGACGCCAAGGAGGCGGTCGGCAACGCCTCGATCGCGGTCGACGCCCTCGGCGAGACGAAGTCGAAGGACGCGGTGACGCCGCTGATGGACGCGCTCGACGGGGGAAAGCTTCCGTTGCACGTGCAGACGCGCATCGTCCAGGTGCTCGACACGCTGGACGATCCGCGCGCGGCGCCCAGCGTGCAGCGGTTCCTCGTGCGGGTGGAGGCGGAGGCGAAGAAGCTGACCGACGCCAGCGACGCCCTCGAGCGCGAGCTGCTCACCGAAGCGAAGGCCGCCGCGGACGCGGTGCTCGCGCGGTGGGTGCACTGAGCGAAACGAAGTGGAGCGAAGTATCGGCCGCCTCCATGGGCGGCCGACACAGACATCGAGCGATGCTGCCAGTTGCTTCCATGGCTCAGAACTGGACCGCCGCGCCGAGGTAGCCGAGGCCGATCCGAGGGGTGATGGAGATCTTCTTCTGGGGAGCAGGCGCGCCGGAGCCGAGCACGGCCGCATCGAGGATGGCGGCGCTGAGGATGCCGACGGCGAGGCCGGTCAGGATTGGCCAGGGCACGCAGACCACAGCCTCGCGCGGGCAGTCGTTCGGGCCCAGCGCGCCAACCAGGCCGCCGACGATCGGGAAGGCGAGGCGCATGCCGAGGCTGATCGCGGCGCGACCCGGGTTGTCGTGTTGCAGGTGCACGATGGGCGCGGCGAGGAGGTAGCCCCCGATCCCGACCAGGAACGGCGCGGTGACGAGGTTGATCCCGTCGACCATGAGGAGGTAGCGGCCGTACGACTCGGTGCGCGGGAGCTCACGCGGCCGGGGCGGTTCTGCAGGCGGAGGCGGAGGCGGTGGGGGCATCGCGGCCCGCGCGCGGACGCACAGCGGGTCGCTCGCCGGCAGCGCACGGATGCCCCGCCGCGGCCAGCTCGCCGGCGTGGGCCCCGGCGTCAGCGGCGCCGAGTCCCAGCCGATCGCGATGCAGTCGCCGCGTTCGCGCGCGGCCAGGAGCTCGGCTCCTTGCGCGCGGCACTCGACGTCGTGGCCGTCGGGGCAGACGAGCTCGATCGAGCCCTTCACGCCCGCGTCGTAGGCGCCGCCTTCGACCCAGGAGAGGAAGCCGCCGGCGAGGCGCACCCGTGCCGGTGCGGTGCCGAGCACGGTGACCTCCTCGAGGGCGACGACGTTGCCGTAGGGCATGTCGGCGTGCGCGCGGGTCGCGACGAGCGCGGCCACCACACCCGCGAGCATCACTCGTCGCATGGCTTCACCGGCTCCTCGGCTGGCGCTGGTTCGCCACACTGTGTCGCGGCGGCACCCACGAAGAGGGCGAGGAGCCATCGTGGATCACCGCGCGCGGGCCGATGGAGGGCCATGTAGAGACCCAGAGCAAGGCCGAGGCCAGTCCTGCCCCGTCCGCAGGGCCGCATGACGAAAGGGTCGAGCACTCACGGCCTTGCACACGGACCTCAAGACTCCGCGCGCGCGGCCGTACTCTTCCAGGAGTCCTGCGCTCGCGCTGCCGTCCGCCCTCGCGCCCACCGACCGTCAGGACCGCCGTCCATCTGTCCCGATCCAGCCAGCCAGAAGGGGTCATCGATGCTCCCAACGGAGACCGGTCCGCTGCCCTCCGCGAAGAGGCCAGCGGCGGCTGTGACCGCCGACCTCCTGCGAGAGGCGTCCGATCGCGTCACCGTGCCCACCGTGCTCACGCCCGGCCGGCAGGTCGATGGACGCTTCTGCCTCGAGCAGCCGCTCGGCGCCGGCGCGCAGGCCGATGTCTGGCGAGCCCGGGACATCCACCTCGAGCGGGTGGTGGCCCTCAAGATCCTGCGCGGGTCCGCGGCGACCGGGCTCCACAGCGCGGCGCGGTTCCGGCGCGAGGCGGCCATGCTCGCGCGGCTACGGAGCGCGCACCTCGCGACGATCTTCGGGTTCGGGTTCGTCGAGGGCGAGCCCTACTTCGCCATGGAGCTCGTGGACGGCAAGAGCCTGCTCGAGCTGTGGGACGTGCACCTGGAGGCGCAACGACCGATGCCACTCGCGCGCACCGTGGAGATCATCGCCGCTGCGGCCCGCGGGCTCGGCGTGGCCCACGCGCAGGGCATCGTGCACCGCGACGTCAAGCCCGAGAACGTGATGGTCGAGGACGACACGGGTCGCGTCGTCGTCGTGGACTTCGGCGTCGCGCTCGATCGCGACGACGTCGGCGACGGCCTGATCTACGGCACACCCGGAGTACCTCGCGCCGGAGCTCCTCCGAGGTTCGCCGGCGAGCGCGCTGACCGATCAGTACGGGCTCGCGCTCGTCGCCTACGAGCTGCTCACGGGCGCCCTGCCGTTCCCGCAGGAGCCAGCCACGATGCAGATCCTCCGCCGTGGCCAGGAGCCCTTGCCGGCCCCCTCGAGCGCGCGCGCCGAGCTCGCGCCGCTGGATCGCGTGCTCCTGCGCGCGCTCTCCCCCGAGCCCAAGGATCGTTACCCCACGTGCCTGGCGCTCGGGAACGCGCTGACGCAAGCCATCGGGCGTCACGACGATCCGACGCTCGACGGCAACGTCCGGGTGCTGGTCGTGGACGACGACCCCCTCTTCGGGCGGCTCGTCACGCGCTGCCTGCACGTCGCGCTCGCGGGGATTCCGCTGACCATCGAGCGCGCGACCGACCCGCGCGCGGCCCTCGAGAAGTGTCGGCAGGAGCTCCCCGAGCTCGTCGTCCTCGACTACGCCATGCCGGGGATGGACGGCGTCGAGTTCCTCTCGCTCGTGCGCGCGCTCCCCGAGGGCGAGGCCGTGCGCGCGGTCGTCCTCAGCGGCACCACCGACAACCAGACGCGGCTCCGCTTCGCCATGCTCGGCGTGCGCACGTTCGCGACCAAGCCCATCGACTTCGAGGCGCTCGTCACCACCCTGCGCCGGCTGGCTCGGTCCAACGGCTGGGTCACGGCGGGGGAGGAGTGATCGACGAGGGCGCGCCGAACGAGCAGACGGACCTGGTCCGTCTGCATCGCTTCTCGTCGATCGTCGCGCTGGCCGGGGGGGGGTTCGCGGTCCTCCACCGCGTGAGGGAGCGATACCTCGTCGCGCTCGTCCACGTCGTGGCCTGCGCGCTCGCGACGCTCGGAGTGCTCCTCGCGCGGAGGGCTCCGCGGATCCCTGCGCTCTCCATCGTCGCGGTGAGCTCGTGCCTGGCGCTGGTCATCGTCGCCGTCCTCAACGGCGGCGCGCGCGCCCCCACGATGGTGTACCTCGCCCTCCTGCCGCTCGTGACCGGTCTCTTCCGACGGCCGCTGGTCCGGCGGACCTGGCTCGCGATCGGACTCCTCGGCATCGTCGCCGTCCCGCGGCTCGCGTCGTGGCTCGGGAGACCGGTCGTGCAGCAGGGACCCTCCGAGCAGGTGTTCGTCGTCGTGGCCCTCGCGCTGGTCCTCTACGCGTTCGGCAGCGAGTGGCGGGCCTCGAGCGACGCGCTCGTCACGCTGCTCGAGTCGCGGCGGCGCACCATCGAGACCCAGGCCGAGGAGGTGCAGCGCGCCCACGACGCGGCGGTGAGGGCCTCCGAGAACAAGAGCCGCTTCGTCGCCATGACCAGCCACGAGCTGCGGGGGCCGCTCAACGGCATCCTCGGGATGAGCCACGCGCTCGCCGACACCCGCCTCACCGACAACCAGCGCGAGCTCGTCCGGGCCCTCTCGACCAGCGCGGAGTCGCTGTCGCGCTTGCTCAGCGACCTCCTGGACATCGCGCGCATCGAGGCGGGGCGCGTCGAGGTGGTCCTCAAGGAGACGGACGTCCGGGGCCTCGTCGCCGACGTCGTGGACACCTTCGCCACCGAGGCCGACGCGAAGGGACTCGACATCGTCGCCATCGCCGACCTCGCGGTGCCCGCGGTGGTGCCGGCCGACGCGGGGCGGGTCGGGCAGGTGCTCCGCAACCTCGTCTCCAACGCCGTGAAGTTCACGGAGAAGGGGGCGGTGACCGTCGAGATCACGCGCGAAGACTCCATGCTGTGGATCTCGGTCGAGGACACCGGGCGCGGCATGAAGAAGGAAGACGTCGGCCGGATCTTCCAGCCGTTCGAGCAGGTCTCGGCCGAGCTCGTCGACCGCCGCGCGGGCACAGGGCTCGGCCTGTGGATCGCGCGGAGCTTCGTCGAGAGCTGGGGCGGGACGATCGTCGTCGACTCTTCGCCGGGCCAGGGCACCGAGTTCCGCGTCTCGATCCCGCTCGGCGCCGAGGAGGTGAACCCGCGCTTCACGACGCTCATGGGGATGCCGGTCGTGTTGGTGATCACGCAGCGTCCGGCGACCGCGCGGGCCTTCCTCGCGGTCGGTCGCGAGATCGAGGCGAGGGTCGTGCACTCGACCACCGCCGACGAGATCCTCGCGGCGGGTCGGCTCGACGCGCGCGCCGTGGTCATCGACACGACCGAGGGTGGGCTCGACCGCGCCGAGGCGCTCGCGCCCCTGCGGCTCAAGAGCCGCCTCGTCCTCGCAGCCCCCGCGAGTCAGCTGGCCGAGGCCGAGAAGCTCGCGGCCAAGCTCGAGGCGCGGGTGATGCTCCTGCCTCCCCGCGCGACGCGACTCTTCACCGCGCTCGAGGCCCCCCACCGCGCGCTGACCCGTCGACCGAGCTACCACACGCCCTCCACCGTCGACGCCACGCTGCTGGTGGTGGACGACGACGCCATCAACCGGCGGGTCGCTCGGCACGCCGCCCAGCAGCTCGGTCTGCGGGTGCTCGAGGCCCCCTCCGGCGAGAAGGCGCTCGAGGTGCTCGACCGCGTGACCGTCGACCTGGTCCTCCTCGATCTGCACCTCGAGGGGATGGACGGCGACGAGGTCGCGCGGCGGATCTGCAGTCGCCCCGAGGCCCCGGCCATCATCGCCTACACGGGGAGCGTGCAGGAGGCCGATCGGCGCCGGCTGCTCGAGGCCGGCGTGACCGAGATCCTCGGGAAGCCGCTCGATCGAGGCTCGTTCCTCGGCGCCGTCAATCGCGCGATGGACACGCGGCGGCAACAGTCGCGCAAGACCGGGCGCTCCCTCAAGCTCGACGTCCTCGACAGCGGGGCGCTGGACGAGCTCACGAAGATCATGGGGGAGGAGGTGCCCGAGATGATCGTGGAGTTCCTGCCCCAGCTGCGGGCACGGGTGGCGAAGATCGTAGCGGCCGCGATCGAGGGGGAGCTCGGCAGGGTCGGCGCGGAGTCGCACTCGCTGGCGTCGACGGCCGCCACGTTCGGCGCGCTGCGGGTAGCGATCATCGCGCGCACCCTCGAGGCGGCGGCCCACACGCAAGACCGCGGGCGGGCGCGCCCGCTCTCGAGCGCCCTCGCCGAGGCGGCGGAGGAGAGCGTCCCCCTCCTCGAGGCGGAGGCGCGCGCGAGGGCGTCAGATCCTCGGGCCTCCTCGCACGTGTAAGGGCGGAGACACCCCACCGTTGGAGGGATCATGAGACGCCTCGCCCACTTGTCGGCAGTTGCGCCCGCCCATGGAGGCGGTCGCCGTTCGCTCCGCTCGCCTGCGGCTCGCTTCGCTCACCTGTTGGGCGCGACCTGCCTGGTTGCGCTCGTCGGCTGCGGTCCGACCACCACCACCTACGTGAAGAGCCCCGACACCACCCTCGGCCGGGTCGTCGTCTACCGCAACGGAATCGCCTATTTCGAGCGCTACGCGCACGTCGAGGGCAACGTCCTCAAGGTCTCGGTGCCGACCGACAAGCTGGACGACTTCCTCAAGTCGCTCACGGTGACCGACACCAAGACCGGGGAGCCGGCGCCGATCTCGTATCCGACCACCCTGCCCGCCTCGTCGACCGGCCTCGTCGACCTCGAGATCCGGCTGGGCGGCCAGGCCCCGCACGACCTCAAGCTCACCTACGTGACCGAGGCGCCGAGCTGGAAGCCGAGCTACCGCATCGTGCTCGGCAACGACGGCAAGATCACGATGGAGGGCTGGGCCATCGTCGACAACACCTCCGGTGAGGACTGGGTCGACGTGCGGCTCGGCGTGGGGTCGAGCTCGGCGCTCTCGTTCAAGTTCGACCTCAAGTCCGTGAAGGTCGTCAACCGCGACACCCTCCACGCCGACGAGCTCTTCGCGACGGCTCCGCCGATGGGAGGCGCGACCTACGGCGGCGAGGCCGAGCTGCAGGTCGCCACGCTCGACGACAAGACGGCGGAGAAGATCACGCTGGCGGACGCGAGCAAGAAGCTGCCGCCCGTGACGGGCGCGCCGGCGGCGGCGCAGAAGCCCTCGGACCCCAAGCCCGGTTCTGGATATGGAGCCGGCGGGGGAGGGAAGATGAAGTCGATTCCGACCCAGCCCAACGTCGCGACCACGGCGCCCCCACCACCCCCCGCGGTGCCCGCGGACCCGGCGTTCGAGGCGACCGCGTACAAGCTCGCGGCCAGCAAGAAGCCGGTCGTCGTGGAGGGCTTCGCGACCGAAGCCGACGTGGACAAGGCCGGCGCCTCGCTCGAGCGCGCCGGTCGGGTGCGCCTGCAGCTGATCGCGCGCGGCGTGCCGCCGGAGAACATCGTGGCCGTCGGCAAGGGGCTCGTGCCCGGCAAGAACGGCGGCGTGCGCATCGTCGAGGTGACCCCGAAGGCGCCGCCGAAGGGCCTCCCCACCGAGGGCACGGGCGATCCCATCGGCACCTCGCACTTCGAGTCGCCGGGCAAGATGAGCGTCAAGAAGGCGAACTCGGCGATGATCTCCATCGTCAAGGGCTCGACCAAGGGCGAGGTGGTCTACTTCTACGACCCGGAGAGTCCGCGCGGGAACCTCACCTTCCCGTTCCGCGCCATCCGCCTCGAGAACCCCACCGAGAGCACGCTCGAGAGCGGCCCGGTCACCGTGTTCGGCGAGGGCAAGTTCATCGGCGAGGGCATCAGCGAGCCCATCCCGCCGCACGCCTCGGCGTTCATCCCGTTCGCGCTCGACCGCCAGATCGTGGTCGAGACCAACGACGGGCAGAAGGACGACATCCTCCGCGTGCTCGCCGTGCAGCGCGGCGTGTTCTCCACCGAGAGCAAGCACACGCGCACGACCAAGCTCGTGTTCCACAACCGGCTCACCCACAAGGCGAAGATCAACATCCGCCACACGGTGCCCAAGGGCTACACCCTCGACGAGCAGGGCTTCGTCGCGGTCCAGAAGATCGGCGCCGCGCACGTGCTCGGGATCGAGGTGGAACCGGGCGCCAAGAAGGAGATCGTGATCTCCGAGACGACGCCGGTGTTCAAGACCATCGACCTGCGGTCGCCGGGCGGGCTCGACGCCGTGAAGGCGTACGTCTCGTCTGCGGCCACGGCCGGCCCGCTCAAGGAGCAGGTCGCCCGCATCGTGAAGCTCCAGCAGGAGATCGGCAACCTCGAGCAGCGCATCGAGACCACCAAGGAGCAGCTCGGCGAATACCGCACCCGGATGGACGAGCTCCACATGCAGCTCGTGACCCTCAAGGCGGTCAAGAGCGCGGGGCCGCTGATGAAGGACCTCGAGAAGAAGATGCAGGAGACGAGCGACAAGGTCTCCAAGACCACCCTCGACCTCGTCGACCAGCAGGAGAAGCTCATGATGGCGAAGATCCGGCTGCAAGACGCGATCGCCGAGCTCACGCTCAAGAAGGACGACGAGCCGAAGGTCGACCCGAAGGTCGACCCGAAGAAGACCTAGCGACGACGAAGGGAGCGTCCCTCGGAGACGCTCCCTTCCGCTCGTTCGCTGGCTCTAGAACTCCTCGAAGTGCGCGGCTGCGAGTCGCGGCTTCGGGGCTACCGGGGGACGTCGCGCGGGCTTCGCGGCCTTCGGCGCATTCCGTACCGTGATCGGCGCGGGCGGTCGGCTGACCGCTGCGTCGTCGCCGGCGTCGAGCCGGAACCGAGCGACGAGCCGCTGCAGCTGCTCACCCTTGCCCGCGAGGCTCTGCGCCGTGGACGAGAGCTCCTCGGTCTGCGCGGCGTTCGACTGGGTCACCTGGTCCATCTGGCTGACGGCCTTGTTGACCTGCTCGATACCGGTGGTCTGCTCGTTGGAGGCGGCGGCGATCTCGCCGATCATGTCGGTGACCCGCTTCACCGAGGTGACGATCTCGCGCAGCGTCTCCCCGCTGGTGTTCACGTGCTGCGAGCCGGTGGCGACCTTCTCGGCGGAGTCGCCGATCAGGCTCTTGATCTCCTTGGCCGCGGCCGCGCTGCGCTGGGCGAGGTCGCGCACCTCGGCCGCGACCACCGCGAAGCCCCGCCCCTGCTCGCCGGCCCGCGCCGCCTCGACGGCGGCGTTGAGCGCGAGGAGGTTGGTCTGGAAGGCGATCTCGTCGATCGTCGTGATGATGTCGCCGATGCGCTTGGACGACTGCGTGATGTCGCCCATGGCCTCGACGGCCGAGCCGACGACCGCGCCGCCCTTCTCGGCGATGGTCCGCGAGCTCGCGGCGAGCTGCGCTGCTTGCTTGGCGTTGTCGGCGTTCTGTCGCACGGTCGCCGCGACCTCCTCGAGGCTCGCCGCGGTCTCCTCGAGGCCCGAAGCCTGCTCCTGCGCGCCGCTCGAGATCTGGTCGGCGGCGCCGGAGAGCTCCTGCGAGGCGGTGGCGAGCTCGTCGGCGACCGTCCGCACCTCGCTCAGGGCCTGGTGAATCGCCACGACCGCGGTGTTGATGGCCTCCGCCAGCGCCCCGAGCTCGTCGCGCGTGTCGATGTCGAGGCGCTGGGTGAGGTCCCGCCCGGCGACGGCCCGGAGCACGCCGACGGCCTGGGCCAGCGGCTGCGAGATTTTCCTGGCGATGAACACGCCGAGGATCATCGAGAGCACCATCGCGAAGACCGTCCCCGCGACGTTCCAGCGGGTGGCGGAGGCAGCGACGCTCGCCCCTGCCGCGTCCATCTCGCCCGCGATGGTGGCGATGATCGCGGACTGCTCGTCGAAGGCCTCGACGGTCGCGACCGCCTTGGGCCCGGCCTCGTTCGACGCGTACGCGGTGGCCTGGGCGTGCAGGGCCACCTTCTTGTCGGCGTCGGCGGCCGCGGCCTGGCGAACGAGACCGAGGGTGTGCTCGGCTGCCGCGAAGTAGCCCTGGGCTTGGCTGTTCAGAGCCTCGAGGCTGCGCCGCTCGTCTCGACCGTCCTTCGTGACGGCGAGGTTCGTGGCCCCGTAGTCCCTGAGGATCTTCTCCATCTCTCCGCGCAGCTTGGCTTGCCTCGAGACGAGCTCGTCGATCCGGGCGGCATCGCCGAGAGCCATGCCGTTGATGACGTTCGCGCGGTAGCGCGAGAGCTTGGACGCGAACGTCGCGAGGTTGGTGGCGGGGACGGTGTAGTCCACGTACATCGCGCGCATCTTGTCGGAGACGCGGTGCAGGCTCCCGGCGGAGAGCACTCCGAGCGTCACCATGACGAGGCTCACGAGCGCGAACGCCGCGAGCAGCTTGGTCCTGACCTTGAGGTTGTTGAACCAGTTCATCGGGAGGAGTCCTTCGGCGAGTGTGGGGAGGTCCGCACTGGCTCGCGGTGCACCCGTCGTGCCGCGCCAGCGGGGCTCGACCGTTGCCGAATGGGCTGGGCCGCGCCGATGTGGCGTCATCGCGTTGGCGGAGGGGCCCGAGGTTGACGGGGGTGCTTTGCCGCGACCGCCATCGGACAATATCGGCCATCGCTTCTGTCGTCGCCCAAGGCCGATCGGATCCGATAGACTCTGTCCTCCCAAGGGAGGTCGCTGGATGCGCCGGGCTCTGCGCTTACGTCACATCGCGACGGATCACGAGATCTTCACGCCCGCCGACGGGTCGAGTCCCGAGCACCAGCGTGTCCTCGGGATCCGTGAGGCGCAGGGGGTCGTGGGGCACTGGCTCGACGATCCCCACAACGCGCGCGACCTCCTGCGGTTGTTCCACGACCGCGGTCAGTCGTTCGAGCACGGGCTCGACGAGTACCGCCGCCGAGAGACCCTCGCTGCCTGGCTGGAGCGGCAGATCGAGTTCGGCTTCTACCGCGTCGCGGAGCTGCACCCGCCTCCCCCGCTGCCTCCCAACCCGGGCGCCAAGGCCGAAAAGGCGCTGAAGAACGAGGAGGCACCGGCCAAGGAGAAGCTCGGCTGGTTCGAGGTGATGGTGGTCGACGCGTGGGGCAAGCCCGTCGACGGCGTGGAGCTCGAGTTCGCCTACGAGGGCACGCGCAAGAAGGTGACCACCCCCGGCAGCGGCAAGATCAAGGTGCCCGACGTGCCGGCGTCGTTCGGCTCCGCGCGCATCACCAACCAGAAGGCCGTGCGCGACGCCATCAAGCCCCGCTGGAAGGACAAGACCCAGCCGGAGGAGCCGCCGAAAGACGCGGTGAATCCCGAGCGCGTCGAGATCGACGGCACGAACCTCGTGGCCTCGGTCGAGAGCGAGGTGCTCAAGACCCTCGTGCTGGTGATGCTCCCGGACTGGATGACCATCTCGTTCATCATGCCCTCCTCGCCGGACGTGGCGTTCCCCAAGTACGCGCTCGAGAGCACCGACGGTGCCTACAAGAAAGAGCTCACGGCCAAGGACGACCTCGTGCCCGGTGACAAGTACCTGCAGCTCAAGTTCGAGAACCTGCTTCCGGGCAAGCTCTACAAGCTCACCCGCTTCGACGACGCCGAGATCTCGCAGGTGATCTTCGACAAGGTCCGCTACGAAGAGGTCGTCGACCAGGAGCGGGAGATGCACGCCGACATGATCGAGCACGGCTACGGCGAGTTCGACTTCGACCATCCGGGCGACAAGCTGTTCGAGGACTGGCAGGCCGGCGAAGGAGCGGCCTGAGATGGGCGAGCCCGAGAAGAAGCCGCCGACCAAGGCCGCCGTCATCGAGGTGGAGGTCGCCTTCAAGGAGATCTTCGCGATCTACGAGCTCTACGGCATGCGCCGCGTGATCGGCTCGCCCGACCAACCCAAGGTCGTGTTCGAGACGCTGAGCATGTTCTACGGCTCGTACGGCAACCGCTGGGACCCTCGCTACGAGGACGACCTCGGCAACCCGATCTACGACGTGAAGGCCCAGGATCTCCCGGGCGTCTACCAGGTGCAGCGGGTGACCGGCTACGCGCCCGCCCTGCGCACCTTCTCCCGCAAGCTCTCCGAGAAGATCGACAAGAAGTGGGTCTACGTCTTCGTCTCCCAGGACAAGGCCGGATCGAAGATGCAGCTCGGGGCCGAGCTCGCCTTCGCGGGCGGGTCGTTCCAGCTCGTCGACCTCAAGGCGAACGAGGGCAAGGACACGCGCCCCGCGTCCGGTGAGAAGCGCACCAAGTTGCAGGCGGCGATCCGATCCGTCGGCGGCGGCACCGCGCAGCTCTGGTTCCTCCTCGCGCCGCACCAGATCCCCTGGGCCGGCCTCGCCAAGATGGTGGAGAGCGGGCCGCTCCTCGCGAGCCGCTGCCAGCGGCTGTTCGACGAGTTCTACACCGACGCCGCCGAGTCCGCGGGCGGCGAGTACAAGCCGATCTTCGAGCAGCTCGACGCCATCAAGGCGCAGAAGCCGCTCACGTTCCTCCTCCACCTCGTCGACCCGTTCAAGGAGGCCATGCGGCGCACGCACGCCTACGTGGACGCGGTCAGCGAATGGCACTCGGCCCTCGCGAAGCTGAGCCAGGACAGCGAATACGTCCTCGCCAAGCGCATCCACAACCTGCCGAACAAGTACGTCGACGTGGTGTGGAACAAGCTCGGACCCTACCTCGGCAAGAAGGAGGAGGAGCAGCGCAAGCTCCTCCGGATGGCGACCAACCGCCTCGAAGACCTGATGCGCTGGATCGGCGAGTCGCACCAGCGCGACAGCTTCAGCCTCCGCGGCTCCGCGAGCTCGGACACCTTCTACTTCACGCCCGGCAAGCTCGGGCTGTCGAACGAGCGCAAGGAGGACCGTAGCTGGGTGAACCCGTTCTCCCAGCTCGTCGCCGACTACAACCACGCGACCACCGCCGACGAGACCTACAAGAAGGTCGGCGAGGTGGTGGTGGCGGTGCACTCTCGCCTGGCCGACATGCCGCGGGGCCAGGACTTCCTCAAGAAGATCGTCGACGCGGACTTCAGCAAGTCGATCCCCATCGCCGACGGCGGCGCCAAGCTCCTCTTCGAGGCCGGCCGCAAGGGAGACGCCACCGCCGCCGAGACGGTGGGCGGGCTGCTCGAGTTCTACGCGCCCAAATGGGTCGAGGCCTACAAGAAGGACGCGCTCCCGCAGCTCGTGAAGTTCATGCGCGAGCGGCACAAGATCGAGCTCAAGCAGATCAAGCCCCGCGCGGTGCGCCGCGCCGAGGAGGCCATCGCGCGCCGGGCGGACAAGGCCGCCGCCAAGAAGGGGCTCGAGGCGCTCGCGCGCCACTACCACGTGGAGCTCGAGCCAGGGAGCGTGCAGGCGCTCAAGATCGCGGGCCCCGCGCTCCACCGCCTCGCGATGGGCATCGAGATCTTCAACCTCAAGCTCTCGGTGGCCGAGCTCGCCGAGAGCAAGGACGTGTGGGCCGGGGTCGGTCTGCTCGGGTCGACGATCGACGCCTACTCGGCGATGACCAAGATCTACCCGCGCCTCGAGAGCTTCTCGTACACCATCGGCGGCGTACGCAAGGCGATCAAGATCGCCCCCGTGCTCGCCGTGATCTCGAGCACCATCGACACGGTGCTCGCCGCCCGCGACGCCTACAACTCCACCAACTTCGGCGAGCAGGCGGGGCACTCGCTGCGCACGGTCGGCGCGGCCATGACGGTCGGCGGCGCCCTCGCGGCCGAGACCGGCGTGGGCGTCGTGGTCGCGATCGTCGGGCTCGGCTTGCAGGGCCTCGGGAGCTGGATCGCCTCCGAGTTCGACGACCTCGAGCAGTTCCTCCGTCACTCGCGGTGGGGCTCCACCACCAAGATGGACGCGGTCAGCGACTGGTTCAGCGACAAGAACGACTTCGGCTACACGGGCAGCCTCGACAAGCTCGCGGGGGACATCCAGGCCCAGCACCGCGCGCTCGACTGGATGTTCTGGAAGTTCAGCCCCGACCTCGGCACCTTCAACGGCGCCCAGTACTACGTCCCGAGCCGGATCTGGCTGAAGATGGGCGCGCCCAAGGGCATCGGTCCGACGGCCAAGTGGAGCATCAAGCTCGACGTCGTGAGCCGCGACAACGGCTACCCGATCGCCAACTACGAGTGGAAGGCGAGCGACGAATACGACCACGCCATCCTCACCTCGAACGACGAGATCTGGATCGCGAAGAGGGAGAACGCGCCCCGCCCCATCACCAGCGGGCCCGTCATGTCGGCTGGGCCGTGGGGCAAGGTCAAGGTCAAGGGGGAGATCAAGCTCGACGTGTTCGGCGACGGCGCGCACTACGTGGTTCGCCGGATCGACGAGAACTTCGACCTGCCCTTCTGAGCGCGAGCCGTGCGGATCGCCATCACCGGCATCGGGGGCTTCATCGGTCGGCGCTTCGCCGAGCGGGCGGTCGCGCGCGGAGATCAGGTCGTCGGCCTCGAGCGCGACCCCCGCGCGGCGGCCGAGGCGCGGCGGGCGGGCCACGAGACGCAGGAGGGAGACGTCGCCGATCGCGGGGCGGCCCAGCGGCTCGTGCAGGGCGCCGACGTCGTCTTCCACACGGCGGCCGTGGTGGCCGAGGGCGGGCCGCCCGAGCCGTATCGGCGGGTGAACGTGCACGGCACCCGCGTGATGGTGGAGGCCGCGAGGGCGGCGGGGGTGCAACGCTTCGTGCACCTCTCGAGCGTGATGGTCTACGGCTTCGACTACCCGGAGCTCGTGGACGAAGAGGGGCCGGTGCGGGGCGAGGGCAACCCGTATTGCCAGACCAAGATCGAGAGTGAGCTCGCCGCCCACGACGCCCGCGGGACGATGCCGATGACGGTCGTCCGCCCGGGCGACGTGTACGGTCCGGGCTCCGTACCCTGGGTGGTGCGCCCGCTCGGGCTCCTGCGGCAGGGGCTGTTCGTGCTGCCCACCCCGGGTGGGGTGATCAATCACGTGCACGTCGACAACCTCTGCGACGCCGTGTTCCTCGCCGTGGACCAGGGCGTCGACGGCACGTTCAACGTGAGCGACGGGGTGGGGCTACCCATCGAGCAGTACTTCGGTCGGCTCGCGGCGATGATCGGGAAGACCGTTCGGGTCCTCCCGGCGCCGCTGCTGACCGTGGCCTTCGCCGGCGCCGAGCAGCTGTTCGATCGCCTCGGCAAGGAGCCTCCCGCACGGGCCGATGCCGTGCGGTTCCTGCAGCGACCGCACGCGGTGAGCATCGCGCGGGCGCGGGAGCGGCTCGGGTATCGGCCGCGGATCTCCTTCGCGGACGGGATGGACGGGGTCGAGCGCTGGGTCCGCGATCAGGCCAGCGGGACGTAGAGCTCGGCGCGCAGCGCCTCGGGCGGAGCGTTCCGAATTCTCCTCAGGGCCACTCCCAGCCGAGGTTGACGGTGAAGAACGGTGAGATCGGGAGGGCGGTGTACGCGCGAGCACCGACCACGATCTCCCTGGACTGCCACGCGACGACGCCGAGCCCCATCCACGGCTGCAGGTAGAACCCAAGCGAGGTCGGGTGCCACTGGAAACCTGCCACGAGCTCGGGCGAGATCTGGGACACCGCGGTCTCCAGATCGGGCCGCTCGTCGTGCGTGTAGGTCAGGCGCAGGTAGCGGATCGAGACGCCCACCGCGACGCTGTCGTGGGGGTAGGGATAGTAGAGCGCGTAGAGCGCGCCGCTCGGGCGGACGCGCGCGTGGAAGCCCTCGTTGCCCCCGAAGCGAGTGACCAGATCCGGCACGTCGAGCATGAAGCTCGCCAACGCGAGTCGGACCCCGTGCAGCGCCGACGGCCGCACCCCGACCTGCGCGCCGTAACCGTGGCGGACGAAGGGCAGAGGATCGACCTCGACGTGGGGCCGCAGCTCGGCCGCGCCTGCCGTCGTGCCGACGAAGAGCGAGGCCCCGACGAGGGCGATTCGGGTTCGCATGGGCCATGGTCTCGCCATCGGCCGTGCGCGCAAAGTGCAAAGGGCGATCGCAACCTTGCAGTGCCCGGCCTGCGCCTCCGCGTGCGACCCTCCGGCGATGTCGCACGCGCGTTACCTCGTCCTCTCGGCCCTCCTCACCTGGGTCATGCTCCTCACCGCGAGCCTGTTGCGCTCCCGTGGCTGGAGCCTCGCCGGGCTGCGTGTCGCCTTCGGCAACCGCGACGACCTCGACGAGCCCACGCCCCTCGCGGCGCGCGCCGACCGCGCGGCCAAGAACATGCTCGAGAACCTGCTGCTGTTCGTGGCCGTGTCGGTGGCAGTGGCGGTCAGGGGCACCGCGGCGCCGGCGAACGTGGCGCTCGGCAGCGCGATCTTCTTCTACGCGCGCGTGGCCTACTTCTTCGTGTACCTCGCCGGGATCGCGTACCTGCGCACGGCGATCTGGGCCGTCGCGCTCGTCGGTGTGGGCATCGTCGGCGCGGCGGCGTTCTAGACGTCGATGGCCGAGACCGACCCCACGCGCGCGCGGAGCTCGAACTTCTGGATCTTGCCGGTCGCCGTGCGCGGGAGCTCGCCGAACACGACCGCCCGCGGCACCTTGAAGTGGGCGAGGTGCTGGCGACAGTGCGCCACGATCTCCTCGACGGTGACGGTGACCCCCGCCCGCAGCTCGAGGAACGCGCACGGGGTCTCGCCCCACCGCGGGTCGGGCTTGGCCACCACCGCCGCGGCGAGGATCGCCGGGTGGCGGTAGAGGACGTCCTCGACCTCGAGGCTCGAGATGTTCTCGCCGCCGGAGATGATGATGTCCTTGCTGCGGTCCTTGATCTTCACGTAGCCGTCGGGCCCGAGCACGCCGAGATCGCCGCTGTGGAACCACCCGCCCGCGAAGGCCTGCTCGGTGGCGGTCGGGTTCTTGAGGTAGCCCTTCATGGCGATGTTCCCGCGGAACATCACCTCGCCCATCGTCTCGCCGTCGGCGGGCACCTCGGTCATCGTGTCGGGGTCGAGCACGCTGATGGCCTCCTGCAGGTGGTAGCGAACCCCCTGCCGAGCGTTGAGGCGCGCGCGCTCGCCCACGGGGAGCCTCGCTCCAGTCGGCGTGCTTCTCGCACACCGCGGCCGGTCCGTAGGTCTCGGTGAGGCCGTAGACGTGCGTGAGATCGAAGCCCAGCGTCTCCATCGCCTCGATCATCGCCGCTGGGGGCGCCGCGCCCGCGACCATCGCGTGGACGCGGTGGGTGATGCCCGCGCGGAGCTCGGCGGGCGCGTTGATCAGCGTGGCGTGCACGATCGGCGCGCCGCAGTAGTGGGTGACGCGGTGCTCGCGGATGGCGTCGAAGATCGCCTTGGGCTCCACCTTGCGCAGGCACACATTGACCCCGGCGCGCGCCGCGACGGTCCAGGGGAAGCACCAGCCGTTGCAGTGGAACATCGGGAGCGTCCACAGGTAGACCGCGTGCTTCTCCATGTCCCACTCGAGCGCGTTCGAGATCGCGTTCAGGTAGGCCCCGCGGTGGTGGTAGACGACGCCCTTGGGGTTGCCAGTGGTGCCCGAGGTGTAATTGAGGCAGATGGCGTCCCACTCGTCGGCGGGGCCCGGCGCGACGAACGCGGGGTCGCCCTCGGCGAGGAGCGCCTCGTACTCGAGCGCGCCGATGCGGTGGCCCGGCCCCGAGTATTCGGGGTCGTCCACGTCGATCACGAGGAGCTCCCGACCGGCCATCGCGATCGCCCGCTCCACGACGGGCGCGAGCTCGCGGTCGACCAGCAGCACCTTGGCCTCGCCGTGGGCGAGCGTGAACGCGATGCTCTCGGCGTCGAGCCGCGTGTTGAGCGCGTTGAGCACGGCGCCGTTCATCGGGACGCCGAAGTGCACCTCCACCATCGCGGGCACGTTGGGGAGCATCGCCGCGACCGTGTCGCCACGGCCGATGCCCCGCGCCGCGAGGGCGCTCGCGAGCCTCCGACAGCGCTCCGCGACCTCGCGCCAGGTGCGACGCAGGGGGCCGTGCACGATGGCGACCCGGTCCGGGTGGACCGCCGCCGCGCGGGTGAGGAACGACACGGGCGTGAGCGGGACGTAGTTCGCCGCGCGCTTGTCGAGGCCGTGATCGTAGGGGGAGCTCATCAGGACTGCGCGCCCGTGGGTCGTGGCTGCATGCGACGATGGGAACCTGCGCGGCCGAGCGCCGCAACTGCTAGAAGCTCCCCGTACCCCGACAAGGACGAGATCCCATGGCAATCTGGCTGGAAGACGACGACGACAAGAAGCCGGAGATCGAAGCGAAGCCCTCGGAGGCGATGGAAGAGCGCCTCTTCAAGTCGCGCTCGGTGTTCGTGTTCGGCTCCATCGACATGAAGCTCGCGCAGCGCGTGACCGCGCAGCTGATCGCCCTCGCCACCGAGAGCGAGTCGAAGGAGATCCGGGTCTTCGTGAACTCGCCCGGCGGTCACGTGGAGTCGGGCGACACCATCCACGACATGATCCGCTTCGTGCCCTGCCCGGTGAAGATCATCGGCACCGGCTGGGTGGGCAGCGCCGCGGCGCACATCTACCTCTCGGCGCCCAAGGACCGGCGCCTGTGCCTGCCGAACACGCGCTTCCTGCTCCACCAGCCGAGCGGCGGCGCGGGCGGCCAGGCCACCGACATCGCCATCCAGGTCGAGCAGATCCTCAAGGCCAAGCGCCGCATCCAGAAGGCGATCGCCGACGCGACCGGGCAGACGATCGAGCGCGTGCTCGCCGACACCGAGCGCGACTACTGGATGAGCGCAGAGGAGGCCAAGGAGTACGGCGTCGTCTCGCGGATCATCAAGACGCAGTCCGAGATCTGAACGCCACGGCGACGACTCGTCACGAGTTCAAGTTGCGCCGGCGGGCGTCCGTTCGATGCCTCGTGGACAAGAGCGACTGGGACTGCCTGCACCAGCTGGTGGCCGATTGTGCGCTCGCGCTGTTCGAGGGCGTCGAGATCTCGCTCGAGTATCGTGGACTCCTCCCCGGCAGCACCTCGGCGACGACCATCGCCGTGCTCGGGTTCGCCGGGGAGCACCTGCGCGGAGCGCTCGTGCTCGAGGCCCCGGAGGGCGTCCTCGAGAGGTCGCTGCCGTGCGGCGAGCCGACCCCGGAGGCGGTGCTCGACTGGGCGGGCGAGCTCGCGAACCAGCTCTGCGGGCGGATCAAGAACCGCCTGCTCGGGCACGGGGTGGTGATCCAGCTCGCGACCCCGACGGTCATCAGCGGGCAGGTCACCACGGTGACCGCGGAGCCGACGGCCAAGGCGGCGCACCAGTTCCAGACCGATCGCGGCGAGGGCATCGCCGTGCGTTTCAGCGCGCTGCCGAGCCCCGAGATCGTCTTCCTGCCGGTGGTCGAGTCCAGCGAGAGCGCGGTGGACGAGGGCGACTGCCTTCTGTTCTGAGAACCTAGCTGCGCACGGACGACGTGCCGTCGAGGTCGGGCTCGACGAAGATCCACCGCGCCTGCGGGATCTCGGCGCGCAAGCGCGCCTCGAAGTCGTTGATGATCCGCGACACCGCCCGCGCCTCGATCTCGGCGGGGCAGGAGATCTTGAGGGCCACGAGCACCTCGCCGGGGCCTTGCTGCACGGTGATCACCTCGCGCACGTCGTTCACGCGGGGGTCCTCGACCGCGAGGCGCTCCACGACGGCGCGGATCCGTGGGTCGGCGCTCTCGCCGATGAGCAGCGACTTCACCTCCATGGTGAGGAAGATCGCGACACCGATGAGGACCACGCCGACCAGGATCGACCCGAGCGCGTCGAAGCGACCATCCCCCGTCTTCCACGAGGCGAAGAAGGCGAGGAACGCGAGGACGGTGCCGATCAGCGCGGCCGCGTTCTCGCCGAACACCACGATGAGGTCGCTCTCCTTGGAGCCGACGACGAACGCGAAGAACCCCTGGTCCCCCTTGAGGGCCCGGATCTGGCGGACGTTGGCCGCGGTGACCAGGATCTCGAGGGCGAGGGAGAAGCCGAAGATGGTGAAGCCGACCCACGCGTGCTCGATCGGCGCCGGGGTCGCGAGCTTGTGCACGCCCTCGTAGATGGAGAACAGGCCGCCCGCGGAGAACAGGAGCAGGGCCACCAGGAACGACCAGAAGTACAGCTCGCGTCCGTACCCGAGCGGGTGCGTCGCGTCCGGCGGCTTGCGCGCGGCGCGGACGCCGATCAGCAGGAGCACCTGGTTGAGCGAGTCGGTCGTCGTGTGCAAGGCCTCCGCGAGCAGCGCGCCGGACCCGGTGTAGAACGCGGCCGCGAGCTTCACCGCGGCGAGGGCCACGTTGGAGAGCAGCGACTGCAGGATGTGCGAGGTGTCGTGGGCCTGACTCACCGCGAGAGACTACCGCGTCAGGAGCGGAGGCCGTGGCGTTGCATCATGCGATAGAGCGTGGTGCGGGCCACGCCGAGGAGCCGCGCCGTCTCGCTGAGGTTGCCGTGGCCCGCGTCGAGCGCGCTGAGCAGGGTCGTCTTCTCGCTGTGGTCGAGGCTCGTGGGCTGGGGCTCGTGGTCGATGGGCAGGTGCGCCCGCTCCAGGGTGGGCCCCTCGACCAGGGCGAGCGCGTGCTCGAGCGCCGAGCGCAGCTCGCGGACGTTGCCGGGCCAGCCGTGGGTGCCGATGAACGCCTGCGCGGAGGGGCCGAGCGTGGGCGGAGCGCGCCCGGCGCGCGCGGACAGGCGGGCCACGAGGGCGATCGCGAGCTCGAGGCGATCGGTGCGTTCGCGCAGCGTGGGCAGGCGGATGGTGGCCCCGCGGATGCGGTAGTAGAGATCGCTCCGGAAGGCCCCGCTCTGCACGAGCGCGGGCAGATCCCGGCAGGTGGCCGCGACGATGCGGACGTCGGCGTGGCGCTCGCTGGTCTCGCCGACGCGGTAGTACGCGCCCTCCTCGAGGAAGCGCAGCAAGAGCGCCTGGAGCGGCGCCGGCATCTCGGCGACCTCGTCGAGGAACAACGTGCCGCGGTGCGCGGCCGCGAGCTTGCCGTGGCTGCCCGAGCTGCGCGCGCCGGTGAACGCCCCGGGGCCGTAGCCGAACAGCTCGCTCTCGAGCAGCGACGCGCTGAGCGACCCGCAGTTGATCGCCACGAAGGGCCCGGACGCGCGCGGGCTCGCCGCGTGGACGGCGCGCGCGAACAGCTCCTTGCCACAGCCGGTCTCGGCGAGCAGCACGACCGGCAGCTCGGTGCGCGCGAACCGCGCGGCGCGCGCGCGGGCCTCGACGATCGCCGGGTCCTGGCCGACGATCGCCGCGAACGCGGGGTGCTCCTCCACCAAGGGCGTGCTCTTCGGTGCGCGTGGGCGCAGGTGGACGAGGCTCGCGATCGCTCCCTGGGAGTCCACGATCTCCTCGACCTCCACGCGCAGGTCACGCGACGGGGCACCGACGAGGAACCGGCGCGCGTCGCGGCGATCGGCGGGCGTGAGCAGCGTGCGGGCCGCGGCGTTCGCGAGGCGGACGCGCCCGGTGCGCTCGACCACCATGGCCGCGTGGGGCAGCGCCGCGAGGACGCGCTCGAGCGCGAACAGGCCACCCGGCAGCGCACCCTCGTAGGCGCGTCCGATCCACGTGGCCTCGAGGGTGGCGGCGGTGGCGATGACCGCCGCGTGGGCGAACGCGCCCGCCGCGGCGACCGGACCGCTCGCGTCGAGCACGGCGACGAGCTCGCCGCGGACGTCGTGGATCGGCGCCGCGTAGCAGACGAGGGCGTGGTTGCGCCGCTCGAAGTGCGCGGCCCCGACGACCGCGACCGGAGCTCGCTCGGCAGCGACGGTGCCGATGGCGTTGGTCCCGCGCGCGGGCTCGCCCCAGCACGCCCCCTCGAGCAAGCGGGTGGTGAGGAGGGTGTGGTCGAGCGCGCCGCTGCCCTGCCGGCGCACGACCACGCCGTCGACGTCGGCGAGGAACGCCGCGAAGCCCGCCTCTTCGACCGCCTCGGCGAAGGCCTCGAACGGCGAGCCCACGTCGATCAACGGCTCGAGCCGCGCGCGCGACTCCCGCACGGCGTGGTCGGTCACACCCAGTGGCAGCGACGGCCCGTCGGGGACCGCTCCTGCACGCAGCGCGCGCGCCCACCGGACGAGCACCGGATGCGCGCACACGTCCTCGTCGGAGCAGCGCCCTCGTGGAAGCGCTCCCCCAGCGCGAGATCCGCCGCCGCGAGCCCCAGCGCCCTCCCTCGACGATACCGTCGGTGATCCTCGGGTCAAGGCGGAGTGCAGCGCGAGTCGCTTTGTCGCTCCCGGACCGTCCCTGTCCGGTCCTCCGCTCCGGGTCGTAGCGCCGTCCGGTCGAGCTGTTGCGTTTCGCTACACGACGCGACGCAGCAAGCGAGCGCTGCGGCGCGAATCGCTACGAGCACGGGTGAGCACGCGTCGTGCGAAGGCCCAGCGTCCCGAACCCTGGAGGTCTCATGATCTACGCGAAGCCCAACACCGAAGGCGCGCTCGTCCACTTCGAGAGCCGGTACCAGAACTTCATCGGCGGCGAGTTCGTCAAGCCGAAGCGCGAGCAGTACTTCGAGAACGTGTCGCCGGTCACCGGCAAGGGCTTCTGCGAGATCCCGCGCTCCACGGCCGAGGACATCGAGCTCGCCCTCGACGCGGCCCACGCCGCCAAGGGCAAGTGGGGCAAGACCTCGCCCGCCGACCGCGCCCGCGTGCTCGAGAAGATCGCCGACCGCATCGAGCAGAACCTCGAGAAGCTCGCCGTCGCCGAGACGTGGGACAACGGCAAGCCGGTGCGCGAGACGCTCGCCGCCGACCTGCCGCTCACGATCGACCACTTCCGCTACTTCGCCGGCTGCATCCGCGCGCAGGAGGGCACGCTCGCCGAGCTCGACGACGACACGGTCGCCTACCACTTCCACGAGCCGCTCGGCGTCGTCGGCCAGATCATCCCCTGGAACTTCCCGCTCCTGATGGCGGCGTGGAAGCTCGCGCCCGCGCTCGCCGCCGGCAACTGCGTGGTGCTCAAGCCCGCCGAGCAGACCCCGGCCTCGATCCTGGAGCTCATGAAGCTGATCGGCGACCTGCTCCCGGCCGGCGTGCTCAACGTGGTCAACGGGTTCGGCATCGAAGCCGGCAAGCCGCTCGCGCAGAACAAGCGCATCGCCAAGATCGCGTTCACCGGCGAGACCACCACCGGCCGCCTCATCATGCAGTACGCCTCGGAGAACCTCATCCCGGTGACCCTCGAGCTCGGCGGCAAGTCGCCGAACGTGTTCTTCGAGGACGTCATGGCCAAGAACGACGACTTCCTCGACAAGGCGCTCGAGGGCTTCGCGATGTTCGCGCTCAACCAGGGCGAGGTGTGCACGTGTCCCTCGCGGGCGCTCGTGCAGAAGTCGATCTACGGCCAGTTCTCCGAGCGCGCAGTCGCGCGGGCCGCGGGCCACAAGCCGGGCAACCCGCTCGACACCGCCACCACCGTCGGCGCGCAGGCCTCCAACGACCAGCTCGAGAAGATCCTGAGCTACTTCGACATCGGCAAGAAGGAGGGCGCGAAGGTGCTCACCGGCGGCGCGCGCGCCGATCTCGGCGGCGACCTCGCAGGCGGCTACTACGTGCAGCCCACGGTGTTCGAGGGCCACAACCGCATGCGCGTGTTCCAGGAGGAGATCTTCGGGCCGGTCGTGAGCATGACCTCGTTCGAGGACGAGGCCGACGCGGTGGCGCAGGCCAACGACACGCTCTACGGCCTCGGCGCCGGCGTGTGGACGCGCGATGTTCACACCGCCTATCGAGCGGCGCGCGGGATCCAGGCCGGTCGCGTGTGGACCAACTGCTACCACCTCTACCCGGCGCACGCGGCGTTCGGCGGCTACAAGCAGAGCGGCATCGGGCGCGAGACCCACAAGATGATGCTCGACCACTACCAGCAGACGAAGAACCTGCTCGTGAGCTACGACCCGAAGCCGATGGGGTTCTTCTGAGCTCGACCGCCACGGTGACGTGCACGCCCAGGGCCGCGGAGCTGATCCGCGCGCTCCGGGCGGCGCACGGTCCGCTGATGTTCCACCAGTCGGGGGGTTGCTGCGATGGCAGCTCCCCGATGTGCTACCCGCTCGGCGAGTTCGTGACGGGCGCGCGCGACGTCTTGCTCGGTGAGATCGAGGGCTGCCCGTTCTTCATCGGCGCCGATCAGTGGGAGCTGTGGCGTCACACACGGCTGATCATCGACTGCGTCCCCGGGCGGGGCGGTGGCTTCTCCCTCGAGGCGCCGACCGGCCAGCGATTCCTCACGCGATCGGAGCTCTGCGAAGTCCCGTGATGGCCAAGACTGGGTCAGGCGCAGAGCGCGGTCCATTCGCGCTCGCGCACGGCTTGCCGGGATGCCGCCGACCTCACGTTGGCAAGGTCCACTGACAGAGCAGGAACCTCCGCGACAATCGCAGCGAGATCTCGATGGCTCCACTGAAGGCGCCTGCGCACACGCAGCCGATTCGTCGGCTGCGCGGCCTCTGCGTCGACATTTGGCGGAGCGCGAGCGACGAAATGGGCCAATCCGTGGGTGGCTCGGCCATTGCTTCGACCCACCCTGTGCCTGTCCCGGAGAGGAAGCCGTTCGCCGCGTCCGCCACGCGGCTGCGCGTCGACGGAGGCCGAGATTCCCGATCGACGCGGGTCCTCGACGTGGTCCAGGCGGGCGTCATCGCGCTGGACGGCGCCGGCAACGTCGTGGAGTGCAACCCGTTCGCTTGCTCGATGCTCGGGGTCGACGTGGTCGACGTGCTCGGGATGCCCATCGACCGGTGCATCGCACCGGTCGAAGAACTCCGCCGACGCACCGGTGCCGACGGGCGCGGAGAGATCGCCTACACGCGGCCGGACGGTCGCACCCTTACGCTGGGCTTCGGCCTCTCCGAGCTCGAGGCTACGGACGCGGTCGGCCTGGTCGTGCTCTTCCAGGACGTGTCGGCACTGGCTGGCCTCCGCCGCGAGCGCGACCGGTTGCTGCAGATGGCCGCGGTCGGCGACGTGTTGCCCACGATCCTCCACGAGCTGCGCAACCCGCTCGCCGCGGTGATGACCATGCTCGAGCTCCTCATCGAGGAGGCCTCAGGGCACTTGCAGCACGATCTGCACACGATCCTCGCCGAGGTGCGGCGGCTCATCCTCAGCCTCCAGGGAATCGGCGGCTTCCAGGGGCAGATCGTGAGCGGGCGGCACCAGGCCATCGACGAGGCGATCGAGGAAGCCGTGGAGATCCTGCAGCCGACCGCGGCGCGGAGGGAGCTCACGCTGACCAGCGCGGTCAGCACCATGCCCCTCCTGCCCATCGCGCGGGAAGCGATCAAGGGAGTGGTGTTCAACCTCGTTCGCAACGCGATCGACGCGTGCAGTCCGGGGCAGAGCATCCAGGTCCGCGCGCGCCTCACGGCAGAGGGCTGGCTCGAGCTCGAGGTGTCCGACACCGGCAAGGGCATGTCGGAAGAGGTGGCCCGGCACTGCACCGAGCTGTTCTTCACCGACAAGGAGAGTGGCTCGGGCATCGGCCTCGCGATCTGCCGCCAGGTGGCGGAGCGGGCCCATGGCGAGCTCTCGATCGTGAGCGCGCCCGGAAGTGGAACGACCGTCACGTTGCGCGTGCCTGCCCGCACGCGAGGAGGCACGACATGTCCCGAGTCGACAGTCTGAACAGAATCTTGCGCGCGCTGCAGAGCTCGTCGCCGGATGTGGAGGCTTGCGCCCTCATCTCCGAAGACGGGCTCATGATCGCGAGCGCGTTACCTCAGCACGTCGACGAGTCGCGCATCGCGGGCATGAGCGCCACGCTGTCGAGCCTCGGCGCCCGCGCGGCGAGCGAGCTCGAGCGCGGAGACGTGCAAGAGGTGCTGGTCCGCGGCAGCGAGGGCTACGCAGCGATGATGAGCTCCGGTCACGGCACGCTGCTACTCGGCCTCGCGAGCAAACAGGCCAAGCTCGGCTTGCTGTTCCTCGACATGCGCCGCGCCATCGAAGATCTCCGCAAGGTCCTGTGAGAGGAGCCATCATGTCCAACGCGACCAATGTCACGCTGTTCGAGGCTCCCGGCCACAAGAACGTCCTGCTCGAGGACTTCAACAAGGGCGGGCTCGCGGTCCAGGCCAACCAGCACATCATCATCCACGGGAAGGCCGGCATCATCCTCGATCCGGGTGGCCACAAGGTCTACTCGAAGGTCCTGTCGGCCACGCTGCAGCAGCTCGGGAGCGCGAAGCTCCAGTACATGTTCCTGTCGCACCAGGATCCCGACATCGTCGCGGCCACCAATGGCTGGCTGATGACGACCGACGCGACCGCCTACTGCTCCGCGCTGTGGACCCGCTTCGTGCCGCACTTCGGCCTCGATCGCCTGGTCGAGACGCGCCTGCTGCCGATCCCCGATCACGGCATGACCATCGATCTCGACGGCTGCCCGCTCGAGGTGATCCCGGCCCACTTCCTCCACTCGCCGGGCAACTTCCAGCTCTACGATCCCGTCAGCAAGATCCTGTACACCGGTGACCTCGGCGCCTCGCTCGGCGCGCCCGGCTACGAGGTCACCGACTTCGAGGCCCATCGCGCCTACATGGACGGGTTCCACGCCCGCTACATGGCGGGCAACGCGGCGATGCGTGCGTGGGTGAAGCGCGCGAGCAAGCTCGACATCGAGACCCTCGCGCCGCAACACGGCAGCGTCTTCAAGGGCAAGGACCTCGTGGAGAAGTTCTTCCGCTGGGCCGAGACCTTCCAGTGCGGGCTCGACATGATCGACAAGTTCTACGGAGGCTGAGATGCCGACCCTGCTGGTCGTCGAGGACGAGCCGGTCCTGCGCGCCTCGGTGGTGCGTGGGTTGAGCAAGCTCGCGGGCGTCGAGATCGTCGACGCGGGCACCAAGGCCGAGGCGCGCAAGCTCATCGCCGCGATGCCGCCGAACATGCTCATCTCCGACCTCGACCTCCCCGACGGCTCGGGAGTCGAGCTGCTCGTCGATCTCGAGCGGCGAGGCCTCCGCATCCCGATCATCTTCGCCTCGGGCTTCTTGCGGCGCTTCGAGATCCCGGCCCGCGACGACATCATCCTGCTCGAGAAGCCGGTCACCCTCGCCACGCTGCGCAAGCTCGTCACCCAGCACCTCGGCGGCCCCCCGGAGCACACCTCACCGTTCGGGGCTCGCCGACTACGTCCAGCTCGCCGGCCTCGGTCGCCGCTCGGTGCACCTCGTCGTGAGCCGCGAAGGTGCCCAGGTGGGTGAAGTGGTGATCCGAGACGGCGAGGCCTGGCACGCGCACGACCCCAAGGGCGACGGAGCGGCCGCGTTCCGCCGCCTGGTCACGGCGAAGGACGTCACCGTCGAGGCCACCCACCCCACGCCGACGGCGCGGACACTCTCGGGCTCGTGCGAGCAGCTGCTGCTCGAGACGATGCGACTCGAGGACGAGCAGAGCCGCAACGACGACGCCGCGGACCTCGCCTGGGACGACCTCACCACGCGGCATCGCTCCTCGCTCCCACCCGCCCCCTCGGTGCGCCCACCCGAGCCGATGAAGAGCGGGGGGTGGGTGCGGCGCTCGTTCGAGGAGCTCTACGAGCGCGGCGTCGAGGCCCTCCTGGACAAGCGCTACGACGACGCCTTCGTGGCCTTCACCGAGGCCGCGGAGCTGCACCACACGCCGAGCCTCGACGTCAACCTGAGTCGCCTCCGCTCGATGGGATACGGGCGATGAGGCACGAGCTCCCCTTCGAGCACAGCGGCCCGTGGCCGGGGGCGATCACCGCCTGCTTCGGGGTGCTGCTCTTCGGCGCCTTCGTCTGGTCGGCAGAGCTGCCGGCCGCGGCCTCGGCGCCGACCCCGACCGCGCCCTCCGTCATCGTGATCGAGAAGCCCGTGCCGACCGCCGCGCCGGCGCCGACGCCGAGCGTGGTCGCCGCCCCCACGGTGAGCGCCAAGGTGGCCTGCGCTCCGCTCGCCTCGGTGCCCTTCGCGCAGGGGCTCATCGACGCGCCCACGGAGGCCAAGGCCGTGCTCGCCGCCGTCGTCGCCTACGCGAACGCGCACCCGGAGGCCGTCCTCCTGGTGGACGGGCACGCGGACGCGACGGGGGCCGAGGAGGTCAACGTGGTCCTGAGCCACCACCGCGCTCGCGCGGTCGCCGCCCTGCTCGAGAGCATGGGCATCCCCAAGACACGGCTCGTGGTGCGGGGCTTCGGTGCCTACCAGCCCATCGAGGGCAAGGAAGAGCAGGCCGCGGACAATCGACGTGTGACCGTGCAAGTGCGGGGAGTCCCCGCGTGCCCCTCGACCCCGACGGAGAAGACTCCATGATGCTCGTCACGCTGATCCTCGGCACCGCCGGAGCAGCGACCTTCTTCACCTCCGGCTTCCTGCTCGCCGCGCGGCGCGGCGTCGGCGCGCGCGACGCGCTGCGTGAGGACGCCGAGCTCGCGAGCGCCAACCTGCGCGCCCAGATGGCCGAGGTCGATCGGCTGCGCGACGAGACCCACCGGCTGCGCGCCGACGAGGCCAAGCTGGCCGCGGAGCTCGCCGGCCTGCGCAGCACCGCCGACGCCGCCCGCAACTACGCCGATGGACGGCTCGTGGAGACCGCCGCGCTGCAGGCCGACACCCAGTCCCTGCGCGCCGATCACGCGCGCGTCCAGGGCGAGGCGCAGGCGCTCCGCCAGGAGCTCACCCGCACCCGCGAGCTCCTGCAGCGCAACCAGGACGACCTCGGGGCAGCGCGCGCCGAGCTCGGTGAGCTCGTCTCCCGGTTCGCCGAGCGAGGAAAGGGGCAGGCCGAGGGTCAGCTCCGCGAGGTGCAGCGCGTGCTCGCGCCGCTGATGGAGAAGGAGCGCCTGGCCAAGGCGCTCGCGGCGCTGCCGGTCGGTCGCGGCACGCGCGATCGGCTCCCCGAGCTGCTCGAGGCCATCGCGCACGCCGGGGGCTTCGGCACGGTGCTCGTGAGCGACGAGGCGGGCCTGCCCCTCGCGACGAGCAGCGGGGCCGAGCACACCGACCTGCTCGCGGGCGTGTGGTCGATGCTGCTGACGATCGCCGACCGCGTGGTGACCACCGGGGGACCCGCGCCGCTCTCGGTCCTCGTGCAAGACGCGGACGGCCAGACGCTGCTCCACCGCATCTTCGTCGCGGGCCAGCAGCGCTACCTGCTCACGGCGGTCGGCCGCAGCGGCCACGCGCTCTCGCCGACGACCCTGGATCCAGCCATTTCCAAGCTCGAAGCGATGCTCACCCACGACGCGTGGAAGCTGCCGGCGTAGCCGCTCAGTCCAGCTTCAACGACAGGAGCAGCTGGTCGAAGGTCTTGACCTGCTCGTCCTCGGGGATGTTCGGGCCCATCACGCCGCCGATCGACCGGAGCTGGAGGACGAAGCTCTCCTTGCCCGTGGGCAGCACGACGACCCGCTGGTTGTAGCCCTCGACCCCGGCGAACAGCTGGTAGCCGTCCTTGCCGGCGACCTTCACGGCGGTGATCGACTCCGTCTCCTTGAACTTCTTGCCGGGGAAAGCGGCCGTGTAGAACGGCTTGAACTCCTTCTCCAGGTAGCCCTCGGGCGTGAGCTTGCTCCCGAGGAGGGTGACGCCGTAGACCCACTTCTTCGGCTTGGGATCCCCGCCGAGCTCGTCGCGCGACAGCTTGCTCAAGAGCGTGACCTGCGTCGCGGTCTCCTTCAGCTCGAAGAGGTCTTTCGGGTAGGAGATGCTGAAGCCGAGCTTCTTGCTGGCGAACGGTGTCCACGTGCTCGGGACGGTGAGCGGCGGGGGCGGCGGCGGCGTAGAGGCCACGGCCGAAGCCGACGCGGGAGCGCTCGCGATCGTCGAGGCGGAGGGCGCGCTCGACGTCGAGGCGGAAGCAGCGCTCGTCGATCCAGCGCTCGTCGGACCGGAAGGCGGCGCGCCCCCGTGATCACAGCCGAGCAAGCCACACACACCCACGACGACCAACCCCTTGGAGACCATCGACCTCGCGTAGCGCGGCGCGCTCGCCCCGTCAGTGGCAGGTGAAGTCGACCTCGCCCGCGTCGTCACACCTGCGCTGACACCCGATCCACTTGCAGCCGCACTTCTTCAGGCAGCCCCGCCCGGCCTCGAGCGGTGGGCAACCGTGGTCGCACTCGTCGCTCAGCTTCTTGCACACCTCAGTCGGCGTGGCGCGCGCGCGACGCTGGCGGTCACGGGGGTGGCGCGCTCGGGGTGCTCACGGCGGCGCTCGGGCTCGGTGCCGTCGAAGGGTTGGCTGCGGCCTTGACCGAAGCGGGCTCCCGGGTCGAGCACCCGACGAGCAACAGCGTGAGGAGCCGCCTCACGCGAGAGGACCCGCGAGGTGGAGGATCTGGAGGCGCACCTCGCCCCCGGCGGCGAGCAACGCCTGCTGCACGAGCGGACCGTCGTCGACCACGACGCTCACCCAGTCGTCGTCGGGCGCGGCGTGGGCCCGGAGCGCCTCGAGCAGGGGTCGTGCGTGCGCGGCGGTCGCGACGCGGAAAGGAAAGGCGCCGGGAAACGCCGGGTCGAACGACGCGAAGCCGACGACGACGCCGCCCTCGAGCAGCGTGACCAGCACCCGGCCCGGCAGGGCCCGGGCCGCCGAGAGCTGCCCCTTCGGGAGGTCGAACCGATGCTCCACCGCCTCGTCGTACGCATCGTCCAGCACCGCCGACGCGGTCGTGGTCGGGAGCCGCGGCACGTGCCTCCACGCGAGCCGGACCGTCGCGGACTCGCGCTGCACCTCGAGCCCGAGGCTCTGGTAGAGCCTGATCGCGGGGACGTTGTCGGGCTTCACGTTGAGGCACCACCGCGTGCAACCCGCCTCGGAGAAGCGTCCCCGCGCGTCGGCCATGAGCGCTCGCCCGACGCCGCCGCGGCGCGCGGTCGGCGAGACGACGAGGTGACGCACGTACCCGACCTCGGTGAAGATCTGGAAGTAGCAGTACCCCACGACGATGCCGTCCTCGAGGGCGACCGCGGCGTGAGGCGCCATCTCGTCCCGCCACTTCTGTCGTGACGGCGTCGGATCCGGCACAGCGAGCTCGCGGAACAGGTGGGTGAAGATCTCGTAGTCGTCGTCGTGGGCCGCACGCAGCTCGATCATCCACGGCCGCCGAGCGCGTAGTACAGCTGCGTGGCGAGCGCCGTGTCGAGGCGACCGAGCGCCTCGTATTCGACCATCGCCTCCGCGCGGCGATCCATCGACAGGAGACCGAGCGCGAGGGTGTAGCGGAGGTTCGCGTCGCGGGGCGCTATGCGCACGCCGTGCTGCAGCCACTGGACCGCCTCGCCCGTGCGGCCCAGGGTCTGGGTGGCCTCGGCGAGTCGACGGATCACGTCGACGTCCTGCCCGTCGGCCTCGAACGCGCGGTGGAAGGCGTGCCACGCGGCCTCCGGCTTGCTCGCCTGCTCGTGCAGTGTGCCGAGGTGGACGTAGGCCGGCGCGTCGGTGCGCCCGAGCTCGATCACGCGCTGCCAGGCCGCGGCCGCGGCGTCGAAGCGCCCCGACTGCTGCTCGGCGGTGGAGAGCGCCTCGCACAGCGCAGCGTCCTCGGACTGTTCGCGGGTGGCGCGCGTCAGCGCGGCGGCGGCCTCGGGCCAGCGCTGCAGCTCGTACCACGCGCGGCCCGATCGAGCGGCGACGTCGCGCAGACGGGGATCGAGCGCGAGGGCGCGGTCGAGCGCGACCGCTCCCTCCTCCTTGCGCCCCGACGCGAGGCAGGAATCGCCGAGCAAGAGGAGCAGCGGGACGTTGTCCGGGTGGTGCGGCTGCGCCCCGGCGAGCGCGTCGGCGGCCTGGTCGTGGTAGCCCTGCCGCGCGAACTTGGCGGCCACGAACATCGCCGCGCCGAGGTGTTCGGGGTGCTGTTCGAGGATGCGTCCCGCGAGCTCCCAGGCGTCCTCGCGTCGACCCTCGGAGTCGAGCGCACGCGCGTAAGCGACCCCGAGGTCGGCGTCGTTAGGGTCGAGATCGACGAGCCGCGCGAGCCAGGGGCGGGCGTCGTCGAGGCGGCCCTCGCCGAGCGCGCGGCGGGCCTCGTTGCGGCACAGCTCGGTGAGCGCCTTGGTGAGATCGGGGGAGGGCGCGAGCGACATCGCGCGATCGAGCGAGGGCACCGCGAGCTCGGGCGGACCGACGGCCACACGCCCGAGCGCTGCACGGCGCGCGAGGACGCCGTCGCCGGGCGCGAGGCGAGTGGCGGCCTCGATGGCGTCGAGCGCCTCGGCCGAATCGCCGAGCTGCTCGTGGACGTCGGCGAGGCGCACGAGGAGATCGAGCGTGGGCCTGGCACGCGCCGCGCGACGCAGCGGCTCGACGGCCTCGCGCGGCCGACCCATCTCCACGAACGCGCGCCCGACACGGGCCGCGAGGGCCGGGTCGGCGGGCATCGCGCGCGCGGCGATCGAGAGGGATGGCGCAGCGTCGGCGAAGCGCCCGAGCGCCTCGTACGACGCAGCGAGCTCGAGGTGCAGCGAGACGTCGTCTGGCTTGCTCCGGCTGGCGCGCACGAGCGCCGCGATGGCCTCCTCGTGCCGGCCCTCACCCGCATACAGGAGGCCGACGCGCAGATCCGCGTCCGCGTCGCCGCCCCCCTCGCCGACCGCCTCCCACGCCGCGCGCGCGCCCGCGTCGCCGAGGGCGTCGAGGGTCTGCGCGAGGAGCCGCTTGGCGACGACGTGCGTGGCATCGCGCGCCACCGCGCGGCGGAGCGCCTTGGCCGCCTCCGGCAGGCGGTCCATCGCCAGCTGGCTCTGGCCGAGCGAGAGCGCGAAGGCGAACACGTCGGGGAAGCGCTCGGACGCGAAGGCGAACACGCGCGCGCCCTCGTCGTAGCGACCGTGCTTCAGGTAGAGGTGGCCGAGGAACGTGGCAGCCTCGCGCGCCGTGGCTTCGGCGCCGAGCGCGCCCTCGACGGCCGAGGCGGCCTCGTCGACACGACCGAGCGCGAGGAGAGCGCGCCCGAGCCCGAGGCGCGCGACGGCGTGCTTCGGGTCGACGGCGAGACAGCGCCGATAGCGCTCGACCGCCGGTTCCCAGCGCTGGTTCTTGGCCTCGCGCTGCGCCGAGGCGAGGTGCGCCTCCGCGAGTCGCGTGGTGGTGTCGGGCGGCGCACCAGGAAGCGCCGCGGCCCGCTCGAACGCGGTCGCCGCCTCTTCGTCGCGCTCGACGTCGGAGAGCGCCGCGCCGAGCCGCGCGAGCCAGTTGGGATCGTTGGGGGTGAGCGCTGCGCGCGCGGTGAGCGCTTGCACGGTGTCGAGCTTGCGCCCGAGGTGCGTGAGGCTCTCGGCGAGCTGCTCCAGCACGGCGAGCGGCGGCGGCTCGGCCCGGCGCGCGATCGAGAGCGCGCGCACGGCGTCTTCGTGACGACCGACCTTGGCGAGGCACGCGCCGAGGCGCGCGTTGGCGCCGAGGTGGTCAGGGGAAACAGCGATCACCTTCTCGAGCGTCTTGATCGCGTCGTCCGTGCGCCCCTTCGCCTCGTAGGCCCCGGCGAGGTCGAGCAGGGTGTCGAGGTCGGTGGCGCCGCCCGCGACCGCGACCTCGAGCGCCTCGACGGCGCCGCCGCTGTCGCCCTCGGTGGCCCGCAGGCGCCCGAGCGCCCGCTGCTCGTCCGGACCGAGCTCGCGGAGCGCGCGCACGCGCTCCCACGCGGCGACCGCCTCTTTGGTGCGCCCGAGCGGCCCAGCAAGCGCGCGAGAGCGACGTGCACCTCGGGCGATTCGGGGCGCAGCGCGGCCGCGCGACCGAGCGCGTCCTCGGCCTCGCGGTTGCGCGAGAGCGCCACGCTCGACAGGCCGAGCCCTAGCAGCGCCGGGAACGAGTCCTTGTCGAAGCGCGCCGCGGAGGCGAACGACGCCGCGGCCGGCTCGTGCAGCCCGACCTTGGCCTGGGCCGCGCCGAGGAACACGAAGGCGGCGACGTGGTCGGGGCGGCGATCGATCGCGCGCTGGGCGGCGGCCATCGCGTCCTGCAGGCGACCGAGGCGACCGAGTGTGCGCGCGAGGTCGAGGCACGGCTCCGGATCCTGCACGAGCAGCTCGGCCGCGCGCTCGAGGTCGGGGAGCGCCTGGTCCCACTGCTTGTCGTCGAGGCCGCGGCGCGCGCGGGCGTGCAGGAGACCCCCGAGGCGTTCGGCCACCTCACCGAGGTTCTTGTCGAGGAGGAGCGAGCGACCGAACGCGGTGATCGCCTCCGCTTCACGCGAGACGGCCACGTAGGCCTCGCCGAGCAAGCGCTGTGCGCGGGCGTCGTCGGGCGCGGCCTTCGCCAGCTGCTCGGCGGCCTCGAGGCTCTCGGCGCCGAGCCCGAGCTTGGCGCGCGTGGCCGAGAGCTCGAGCAGGATCTCCGCGTCGCCCGGGCGCACCACGAGCGCGCGCTCGAACGCCGGGCGCGCCTCTTCGTGTCGGCCGAGCGACGCGAACAGGCGACCGTGGGCGAGCAGCGAGGCAGCGTCGTCGGGGGCGAGGCGCACGACCTCGCCGTACGCTGCGACGGCGTCCTCCTTCTCTCCGAGACCGGCGAGGGTCGTCGCGAGCAGACGATGGAGCTCGACGCGCGCGGGCTCGACCTGCACGGCGCGACGGAGCATCGCGACCGCCTCGCGCGCCTTGCCGAGCGCGACGTACGTGCGGCCCGCGCCGAACAGCGCCTCCACCGCGTCGAGGCGGTGCTGGAGCGCGTGCTCGTAGGCCTCGGCCGCGCCGCGCGGGTCTCCCTCGCCCTCGAGCAAGCCGCCGACGAGCAGCGCCGCGTCGACGTCGCCGGGCACGCGACGGAGCACCTCGCGCGCGGTCGCGACCGCGTCCTTCACGAGCTTGCGCTGTGCGTAGGCGCGGGCGACGTCGAGCAGGAGCGCCGGGTCGTCGGTCGCGAAGCGGCGCGCGGCGCCGAGGTCGGCCTCTGCCGCGCCCCCGGCTCCGGCGCGCTCGAGGTGCAGCCGCGTGAGGCGCGCGGGCGTCGCCGTCGGTGCCGCGCGAGATCGTCCGCGCGCCCGAGCGAGGCGATCGCGATCGACCCGCTTCGCCGCCTCGTACGCGAGGCCGAGCGCGCGGTGGGCCGCGCCGTCGTCGGGCGTGAGCGCGACCAGTGCCTCGAGGGCGGTGCGGCGAGCGGGCTCGTCTCCGAGCACCTCGTACGAGGCCGCGAGGGCGCGCAGGGTCTCGGCGCGCGCGGGCTCGCGCGTGCGGGCGGCCTCGAACGCGGCCGCCGCTCGGCCGTGCTCGCCGAGCCGCGCGTAGACGAAGCCGAGGCGCGACGACGCGTCCACGTGGTTCGGCGCGGCGGTCACGAGACGCGCGAGGACGGGGGCGGTGGCCGCGTCGTCCTTGTCGGCCTCGTGTGCACGCGCGAGGGCCTCGAGCAACGGGACGTCTTGCGGCGCGGAAGCCAGCGCCTCGACGAGCGGATCGATCGCCTCTCCGTGCCGACCCGCCTCGCCCAGCAAGAGGCCGAGCCGGCGCAGCTCGTCCGGCGTGAGCGCGCGGAGGCCTCGCAGATCGAGGAGGGCGCGGATCGCGTCGTCGCTGCGACCGCTCTTCTGGTGGAGGCCGGCGAGGCGGGTCTTGACCGCCACGTCGTCGGGGCGCAGCTGCGCGGCCTTGCCGAGGGCCTCGCTCGCCTCGTCCGTGAGGCCCAGATCCGCGCACGCGAACCCGAGGCCGGAGAGCGCGTCGAAACTCCGGGCGTCGACCAGCAGCACCTTGCGGTAGGCCTCGGCGGCCTCGCGCGCGAAGCCACCCTCGGTGTAGAGGCGGCCGAGCAAGAGCCACGAGCCGTCGTGGTTCGGGTGCTTGCGCAGCGACTCGCGCAGCGTGTCGAGCGCCTCCTGCGCGCGCCCGAGGCCGTGCTGGCAGCGCCCGATGGCGAGCGGCAGCGCCGGGTCGTCGGGCGCGAGCTGCGCCGAGCGCTGGTAGGCCGCGAGCGCGCCGAGCAGGTCCTTGCGCTCCTCGAGGGCCGCGGCGCGCTTGCGGGTCAGCGCGTCGAGCCTCGTGGGCACGTCGGCGGCCGCGCCGGGCATCGGCAGCAGGCGCTCGAGCACGCTCGTCGCCGCGTCGTCGTGACCGAGGGTCAGCTCCGCCTCGGCGAGCACCGAGAGCGACGCGAGGTCCGGCGTCAGCCGCACGAGCTCCGTGGCGCGATCGGCCGCCTCTGCCGCGCGATCGGTGCGCAAGAGGGCCTGCGCGAGCGCGAGCAGCAGCGGCGGGTCGTCCGGGCGACCACGCAGGACGACGGTCGCAGCGGGCACGACCTCGGCGTGACGACCGAGGCGCGCGTAGGCGAGCGCGAGCGTGCGCCGCGCCGGGGTGCGCTCCGGCTCGGCGGAGAGCAGCTTCTCGAGGGACACCACGCTCGCCTCGATGCGGCCGAGCCGCTCCTCGCAGGCCGCGATGGTCGCGACCACCTCGAGGTCGGTGGGGGCCAGCCGGGACAGCGTGGTCAGCGCGGCGAGCGCGGGCTCGTCCTCGCCGAGCGCGACGTGGCAAGCGGCCAGGCGACGTAGCGGATCGACGTCGAGCGGGCGCAGGCGCACGAGGCGCGCGAACGCGTCGCGCGCGGCCGGGAGCTGCTTGTCCTTCTCGAGCGCGAGGGCCAGCGGCTCGAGCGCCGCGACGTCCTCGGGGCGCAGCTCGCTCGCGCGGGCGAGCGGGACGGTCGCGTCCTTGTCGAGCCCGAGGCGTACGAGGGCGCGGCCGAGGCCGAGCTGGGCCTCGAAGCGCTCGGGGCGGGACGTGACGACCTTCTCGTAGGCGGCCTTGGCCCCGCGCGGATCGTCGGTCGCGTCGCAGAGCTCGCCGATCGTCTGCCAGACCTCGAGGCGATCCGGCGCGAGCTCGCTCGCGCGTCGCGCCGCGGCGAGCGCCTCGACGTGTCGGTCGAGCGCGCGCAGGGACGTCGTCTCCTCGACGCACAGCTCTGCGTCGGTGCGCTGGTAGCGGCGCGCGTTCGCGAGCTCGGTCGCCGCGGTGGCGTGGTCGCCCATGCGCGCGGCCTTCTGCCCTGCCTCGCGGTGCAGCGCGCCGAGCGGCGCCTCGAGATCGAGGAGCTTCGGGTCGAGCGTGAGCGCCTGGGTGAGCGAGGCGATCGCCTCGACCGGGTGCGCGGCCTTGAGGTGGGCGAGGCCGAGCCGACGCTGCAGCGCGGCGTTGGTCGGGTCGGCGGCGACCGCGCGGGTGAGGGCCGCGATCTCGTCGCCGGTGCGGCCGGTCTTCTCCTGGCACGCGGCGAGGAGCGCGAGTAGCGCCGCGTCGGCGGGCTCGGCCTCCACCGCGGTGGTCAGCGGGGCGATGGCGTCGTCGTGTCGACCGAGGCGCGCGAGGATCTCGCCGAGGAGCCGCGGCGCCCCCGCGCGCGCGGGATCGAGGCGCATCGCGGCCTGCTGCACGGGGAGGGCGTCGCTGTCTCGACCGCCGTGCGCGTAGGTCTCGGCGAGCCCGAACTGCGCGTCGGCGTCGTCGGGTCGCGCGCGGAGGAGCTGCTTCCAGGCCTGCACCGCGTCGTCGGTCTCGCCGCGAAGCCGCCGCACGCGCGCGAGCTCGAAGTAGACCTGGGTGACCTCGGGCGCGAGCCGCATGGCCTCCTCGAGGTGGCGCACGGCGAGGTCGAGCTCCTTGGTGCGCGCGTAGGAGACGCCGAGGTCGAGCTGCGCCTCGGCGAGCTTCGGGTCGAGCTGGACGGCGGCCAGGAGCGCGCGGCGCGCCTCGTCGGGCTGCTTCAGGGTCTCGCACGCCTTGGCGAGGTGCAGCTGCGCGGTCGCCGAGGGTGGGCCCAGGGCGAGCGCCTTCTCGAGCGTGCGCTGCGCCTCGCGGGGCGAATCGAAGCGCAGGTACGCGAGGCCGAGCGCGCGCAGGGTGGAGGCGTCGTTGGCGCGCAGGTGGTCGGCTTGCTCGAGCGACTCGACCGCCTCTTCGTATCGGCCGAGCTCGAGGAACAGCTGGCCGAGCGCGTCCTGGTAGCGCGGCTCCTTGGGCACGAGCCGCACCGCGCGCGCGAGCGACTGCTCGGCGGGCCCCAGCTTGCCGAGGGTGCGCTGGCTGCTCCCGAGCTGGAACAGCACCTCGGGGACGTCGGCCTGGAGGCGCAGCGAGGCCTCGAGCTCGTCGATCGCCTCCGCGTGACGCTGCGCCTCGGCGAGGAGCCGGCCGTGCAACGCGCGCGCCTCGGGGTCGTCGCCGCGACGACGGAGCGCGTGGCGGATGTTGGAGAGCGCGTCGTCGCGTTGCCCGATGCGGCCCTGGCTGTCGGCGAGCCACACGAGGGCCTCGGCGTCCTCGGCGTCGAGTCGGCTCACCGTGGCGAGGGCCTTGGCCGCGGCGCCGTGATCCCCGAGCGCCCGGTGGGTGATGCCGAGGCGGCGGTGCGCCTCCGCGCGGTCGGGGGCGGCGGCGATGGCGGTCTCGAGCTCCTGACCGCCTCGGGCAGGCGCTCGAGCTCGGTCGCGCACGTGGCCGCGTGCAGGTAGGCCTCGACGAACCCCGTGCGGCGCTGCGCGGCGTCGCGGAACGCGGAGAGCGCCTGGGGAAAGTGGCCGAGCGCCTCGAGGTGGATCGCGAGCTCCCAGTGGAGCGCCGCGTCGCTCTCGCGCACCGCCACCGCGCGACGCAGCGTGTTGGTGGCGTCCGAAGAGCGCTCGAGGCGCTGGTAGGCCTTGGCGAGCAGCAGCAGCGCCTCGATGAGGGTGCCGTCGAAGCGGAGCGCTTGCTCGAGCGACTCGGCCGCGTCCTTGTCGCGGCCGAGCCCGAGCAACGCCTTGGCGCGCGCGACGTGCAAGGGCGCCTCTTGCGGCGAGAGCTGCACGGCCGCGGCGAACGCGCGCTCCGCGGGCTCGAAGCGCGACAGCGCGAGCAGGCTCTCGCCGAGGGCGCGGTGGATCGCGACCCGGTCCGGCGCGAGCGCCGCCGCGCGCTCCAAGAAGCGCACCGCCGGCTCGTGCTCCTCGAGGAGCGCGTAGGCGAGGCCCGCCCCCTCGTGCGCCACGAGGTCGTCGGCGCGCAGCGCGATGGTGCGCTCGTGCGCATGGATGGTCGCGCGTCGATCGTTCGTCCCCGCGCACGCCCGCGCCAGCGCGACCCACGCCTCGACGTTGCCCGCCTGCAGCGCGACGTAGGCCTCGAGCGCCTCGCGCGAAGCCGGCCAGGCCGCGAGCTCGCCGTGCGCGAGCCCGAGGGAGAGCAAGATCTCGGGCTCGGTCGGCGCCTGCTCGCGCGCGCGGATCAGGTAGCTCCGTGGCCTCGTCGAACCGGCGAGAGGCGATCGCGGTCGCAGCGGCCTCCCGCAGCAAGGAGACGAGATCGGGCTTGAGCGCCAGCGCCGCCTTGAACTCGATGGCCGCCTTCTCGTGCTGGCCGAGCCGCGCGTACCCTGCGCGAGCTCGACGTGGGGCTCGACGAGCTCCGGGCTTGAGCTCGATCGCCTTGCGCAGCGTGGGCTCGGCCTCGGCCCAGTTGCCCTGCTCGGCCAGCACGCTGCCGAGCGCGGCGTGCCCCTCGGGGTAGTCGGGCTTGTCGCGGACCGCGCGCCGGAACGCCACCACCGCCTCGTCGAGGCGCCCGAGCTTCTGCAGGGTCTGACCGAGGCGGACGCGCTTCCACCCGTCGCCCGGGTTCACGAGAAGGGCGCTCTGCAGGACGTCGAGCAGCTGCTCCAGGTTCTTGTCGGCCATGGATCCCAACCCGCTTCGGGGCCCGACCACTTCTACCGGAACACGCGCGAAGACACACGAGAATGCGGCGGATCGACCGGACGGCGACGGCTGGTCGCCTCGAATCGGTCGCTGGGCTAGCGTCCCGCCCCCCCGCCCCATGTCCCGCGCCTACTGCGAAGGCTGCCAGAGGCCCCCGCTGGTCTGCATCTGCCAGGCCCTGGTCACCTGCGCGCCGCGCACCAAGGTCGTGGTCGTGCAGCACCCGCGCGAGAGCGACAACGCGATCGGCACCGCCTGGATGGTCGAGCGCTGCCTCGGCGCGACCCGCCTCGTCGGCGTCGAGTTCGAGGACGACCCGGCGTTCCAGCGCGCGATCTCCGACCCGGAGGCTCCGGCGATCCTGCTCGCGCCCGGCCCCGACGCCGTCGATCTCACGGCGAACCCGCCGAGCACCCCGGTCACGCTCGTCGTCGTCGACGGCACCTGGGCCCAGGCGCGCAAGCTCCTCCGCGTGAACCCGGCCCTCGCGCGCCTGCCACGCTATGCGTTCCAGCCCGCACAGCCGAGCAACTACCGCATCCGACGCGAGCCGGCCGACCACTGCGTCTCCACCATCGAGGCCACGGTCGCCGCCCTCGAGTGCCTCGAGCCGCTGCGCGGGGGCGGGTCGGTGCGCGCGGTGCTCGGCGCCTTCGACGCGATGGTCGACCACCAGATCCGCATCGCCCGCGAGCGCGCCGAGAGCCGCCATCTGCACGCCGCCCTCGCGCGCAAGGCAAACCAGAAGCCGCGCGTGCGCAAGCTGCCGCTCCGCCGCGCGGGCCTCGTGGTGGCCTACGGCGAGGCCAACGCCTGGCCGCGCGGCACCGAACACGGCGGTCACCCCGAGGTCGTCCACCTGGTGATGGAGCGGGTCGAGACGGGCGAGCGGTTCGAGGCGTTCGTCGCGCCGAGCCGCCCGCTGGCCCCGGGTTTCGCGCACCACACCGGCATCCCGACCGACCGCGTGCTCGCCGGCGAGGACCGCGCCGCGTTCCAGGCCCGACTCGCCGCGTTCTTCCACGAGGGCGATGTCCTCGGCGTGTGGGGCTTCTACGCCATCGAGCTGCTCCTCCGCGAGGGCCTCGCGCTGCCGCCGCGCGTCGATCTGCGCACCACGGCCATGCGCTTCCTCGGGCGGCGCGCGGGCGACGCGGTCCAGATGGCCGACGCCCTGGGTTGCACGGTCGATCCGGCGTGGGCGGGGGGTCGCACCGGACGGCGCCAGGCGGCCTCGATCAGCGTCGCGCGTGCACTCTCGACATAGCCGGTTCAAGGTCCTCCCGCGCGGTCCGTCTCCTCGATCGCCATGTTCTGGAGGAAACGTCGTGAGGAGCCCGTGACCGTGCGCGACGCCGAGCCGCCGCCCTGGCAGAGCGGTACGCACGCCGTGACCCAACCCGAGGACGACGCGGCGAACGACGCCCTCGACGCGCTCGGCGCGGTGCTGCGCGCGCTGGCGCGCAACGCCTTCGACCTCGGCGACCTCAACGCCAAGAGCATCGAGAAGAAGCTCGAGGGGTGGGCCACGCACATCCTCGTGTGCGGCCCCGTGCCCGGCACCGAGGAGAGCGGCGGCGCACGCGCCCCGAGACGCAACTTCAACGCGATGGTGCGCGCGGTCACCGAGCACCGAAAGTTCGAGCGCGAGTACGTCTCCACCACCATCACCGAGCTGCGGAGCACGCTGTGGTCGTTCGTGACCACCCTCACCCGCTCCCTCGGGGCGGAGGAGAGCACCGACACCCGGCTGCGCGAGCGGGTCGAGCGCCTCAAGGAGGCCGTCACCAGCGACTCCTACGAGGCCCTGCGCGCCGAGGCGAGCCTGACGGCGAACGTGCTCGCGGACGTCGTCCACGAGCGCGAGGAGCGCGCGCGGCGGCAGGCGGCCGAGCTCGGCAAGACGCTGCGCTCGCTGCGCGAACAGCTCGAGGAGGCCAACCGCGAGGGCGCCCTCGATCCGCTCACCCGCATCTACAACCGCAAGACGCTCGAGGAGGTGCTCGAGCGCTCGGTCGGCCTCTCGGCCCTCGCGCGCGAGCCCTGCTGCCTGCTGATGATCGACGTCGACCACTTCAAGCGGGTGAACGACCACTACGGTCACCCCGCGGGCGACGCGGTGCTCAAGGAGGTGGCCGACGCCCTCGTCCGCTGCTTCCCGCGCCGCGGCGACGTGGTGGCGCGCTACGGCGGCGAGGAGTTCGCGGTGGTGCTCACGGGCTCCACCATGGAGGAGGCGGTCCGGCTCGCCGAGAAGCCCCTCCAGGCGATGCGCGCGCTCACGGTCAAGCACGGTGCCCACGCGATCCAGGTCACCGTCAGCGTGGGATACGCCGGGGTGCGCACCGGAGAACTCGCCGACACCTGGATCGAGCGCGCCGACAAGGCGCTCTATGCGGCCAAGACCGGCGGACGCAACCGCGCGGTGGCGGCGACCTGAGTCTCCAAGTCAGTCGTCGTCGCTCGCGTGGCCGCCCTTCTTGGTGGCGGTCTTGCTCGAGCTCTTGGGCTCGTCGTCGTCCTTGTCCTTGTCCTTCTTCTTCTTCTCGGCGCTCGGCCCGTTCTTGTCGCAGATGGAGACCAGGAGCAGCGCGGTGTCGATGCTGGACGTGCCCTTGATGCCCTTGGCGGCGCAGCGATAGGCCGACGAGTCCCGGTCCTTGATCTCGTTCATGCGGGTGAGGCACTTGCTCCAGGACAACTTGAACCCGTACGGGTCGGTCTTGCTCAGGTCCTCGAGCTTCTGGCAGGTCTCCTCCGGGGTCGGGGTGCAACCGACCAGCCCGAGCGCCGAAAGACCGACCACCGCGATGTGCTTCCAGATCTCCATCGTCGTCTCCTGGGCCCGCAGGTGGGCCGCCCCCCTCTAGACAGGGGTGGGACACCGATGTCGCACCGGGTGCGCGAAAAAACTCTCCTGCGTGGCTTTTGCCGGGCTGCGGTAGAAGCGGCCCATGGCCCCCCTCCCCCCTGGCTCGCGCGTCGTGGTGTCCGAGTTCGCCGAGAACCCGCTCGAGGCCGTGGAGCACAAGATGTCGCTCGTGGAGATGCCCGCGCCCGACCCGGCGCAGCTCTCCTCCAGGGATGTGATCGTGGCGGTCGAGGCCGCGCACGTCGGCTGGGTCGACCTCTTGATGACGAGCGGCCAGTACCAGCACATGCCCAAGCCGCCCTACACGCCCGGCCTCGAGATGGCAGGGCGCGTCGCGTGGAAGGGCGCCGACGTGCAGGGCCTCTCCGAGGGCGACGCCGTGCTCGTCGACGGCTTCCTCGCCGGACCGCGGTCGCTGGGCGCCTACCAGCAGTGGGGTGGGTTCGCCTCCTATGTCGTGGCTCCGGTCGAGGCGCTGCACCGGCTGCCCGGCGAGCTCTCGTTCGACCAGGCCGCCGGGCTCCTCGGCGCCTACGAGACCGCGTACCACTGCCTCGTCACGCGCGGCCGCCTCGCCGCCGGAGAGACCGTGCTGATCCACGGCGCCTCGGGCGCGACCGGCCTCGCGGCGGTGCAGGTCGCCAAGCTCCTCGGCGCGAAGGTCATCGCCACCGGCCGCTCCGACAAGAAGCTCGCGATCGTCCGCGAGCACGGCGCCGACCACGTGATCTCGGTCACCGGCCCCGACGGCACGCTGCGCAAGTTCCGCGACGAGGTGAAGGCGCTCACGGGCGGCGCCGGCGTCGACGTCGTGTACGACGCGGTCGGCGGCGACATCTCGCTCGAGAGCCTGCGCTGCGTGCGCTTCGGCGCGCGGTTCCTCATCGTCGGGTGGGCCTCGACCCCGTTCGTCGCGCAGGGCAAGGGCCTCCGCGGCGCGCCCAACGCGAACCAGCTCCCGACCAACCTCGTCATGATGAAGAGCCTCGACGTGCTCGGGTGCCCGACCGCGATCTCCACCGCGTTCGACCCGAGCAGCCGCCCGCCGCGCCTCGCCAAGGTGCTGCAGTGGGCGGCCGACGGGCTCATCACGCCGCACGTCTCGCACACCTTCCCGCTCGCCTCGTTCCGCGAGGCGATGAAGGCGCGCTGGACCGGCGAGGTGACCGGCGGCTGCGTGCTGCACCCCCGCGGCTAGCGCTCAGGGTCCCTTGACCCCTACCGCCTGGTAGACCGCCGCGGCGTCGAACCGCACGCCGCCGCGGAACACGGTGACGACCTTGCGCACGTCGGAGATCTTCGCGAGCGGGTCGCCGTCGATCAGCACGAGATCGGCGTCCTTGCCCACCGCGATCGAGCCGGTCGTCTGGTCCTTGCCCATGACCCTCGCGGCACCGAGGGTCGCGTTGCGCAGGACGTCGCCGGCCGGGATCCCGGCCTCGACGTGCAGCTCGAGCTCGCGGTGGAACATGAGGCCGGCGAGCGAGTCGGTGCCGAGGAGCACCGGCACCCCGGCGGCGTGGAGCAGGCGCACCATCTTCTGCGCCGCGGCGAACGAGTCCTTGTACGTCTGATCCTTGCCCTCGGGCACCGGCAGGCCGCCGACGAGGAACTGTCGCCGTACCTGCGCGGGCAGGCGGGTGGCGACGGGCGCGACCGAGGTCGATAGCACGCCCTGCCGATCGAGGAACAGGTTCTCGAACGCGTTCAGCGTCGGATCGATGACCGTCTTCTTCTTCACGAGCAGCTTCTCGAACGCGAGGAACGGCTGGCCGGCGAAGTCGAACCCGGCGGCGCGCTCGGCCACCAGCGAGAACCGCAGCGGCGTGCGCGTGTCGGTGTCGGGCGCGACGAAGAAGTTGAGGAACAGCATGTTGACGTGCTGGATCTCGTCGTACCCGGCGAGCACGCACTCCTCGGCCCGCATGAACACGGGCACGTGCCCGGAGACGCGCATCTTGCGCTGGTGCGCGGCCTTCGCGAGGACCGGCACGAGCTCCTTCTTGATCGAGTTGTAGATCTTGATCTGCTCGTAGCCGCGCTTGGCATAGAACTCGACCGCCGCGAGCGCCTCGACCTCGGTCTCTGCGGTCACCTTGCTGGCGGCGGCCTTCTCGCCGCGGCCCTCGATGAACCCGGCGCGGAGCACGTGGGGGCCGATCGCGGTCCCCGCGTCGAAGCGCGCCTTCTGGTCGTCGAGGTCGTCCGGGTCGTTGCCGAGATCGCGGGCGGTGGTCACGCCGCTCGCGACGTCGAGCAGGCCGTCGCTCGGGCCGAGGTGCGCGTGCATGTCCCAGAAGCCGGGGAGGAGCGCCTTGCCCTGCGCGTCGACGAGCTCGGCGTCGGCGGGCGGCTTGCCCGTGCCGACGGAGACGATCTTGCCGGCCTTCACGACCACCGTGCGGTCCGGCAGCCACTGCTTCTTGTCCACGTCGAGCACCCGGGCGTGGACGATCGCGACGGCGCCGGTGGGCACGTGGCGGAGTTCCTTGGCGAGCGCCTCCTGCCGGGCGCGCTCGAACTTGCGCTGCACCTCGACGAGGGCGTCGATGGCGCCCTCGAACCCCTCGGGGACGATCGAGAACCAGGGCGAGGCGACGCCCCAGAACGAACCGTCGCCGCGGCGGAAGAAGCGCGTCGGCCCGAGCTCGAGCCCCGAGATCGACCACGCCGTGAGGTGCTCGGTGCCTGCCTTGCCCTTGGCGTCGGCCTCGCCGACCTTCTCGAGCCGGGCTTCGCCCGCGGGCAACAGCGCGAGCTTGCCGCCGTGCTTCTCGAGCGCCTGCACGAGCATCGCGAACCCTTCGACGCCCTCGGCGCGCGGGTAGTAGGTGGCCGGCCCCTCGGGCTTGGCCTCGCCGTTCTCCTCCTTGCCGGTCCACCGCGCGACGCTGCCCTCGCGGACGAAGCGCTCCTCGATCGGGACGCCCATCTCGGTCTGGCCGGTGGCCTCGAACGAGGTGACGAGGCCGTCCGCGTCGACCCGGAGTCTCGAGCGCACCTTGGGGCCACGCCCGTTCTGCAGGATCTCGAGCGCCTCCTCGTGGAGGCCGTCGGCGTGCACCGTCGTCTCCACGAATCCCGACGGTCGCGACATCATCACGATGGCGAGGCGACGCTTGATGGGCGCCGGTGCGGGCGCCACGCTCACCGAGGTGCTGGATGCGGGTGCGGGGGGCTTCGGTGGGACGCTGGCGACGGTCTCGCCCCCACACGCGACCAGGAGCGAGAGGGCGAGGAGTCGACGCATGGTCGGCCAAGCTAGCCGAGAGAGCTCGCGCCCGCGCCCCCCTTCGCCTGAACGGCCAGCGCCTCGCGGACCATCATGAGCTCTGCAATGTGCTCGCTCGTCACCATGCCGACGACGTGGTCGTCGGCGACGACGGGCAGGCAGCGGGTGCCCGACGCACCGAGCCGCTCGAGGGCGACGTCGAGCATCTCGGAGGGGGCCGCCGTGGAGAACGTGTGCTCCATCGCCTCGCCCACCGTCGAGTCGGGCCCACGGGCTGCGAGCCCCGCGACGAGAGCCTTGCGCGTGAGCACTCCGACCAGCGCGCCGTGTGGGTCGAGCACGGGAAAATCTCCCTGCGATCCGGTGAGCAGGCGCTCGGTCGCGACCGCGAGCGTGTCGTGGGTGGAGAGCGTGTGGAACTCGGTCTGCATCGTGTTGCGGATGGGGAACGCGTGCAGCGACGCGCGCATCTCGACCCCCGCGGCCTCGCTCGCCGCGCCGATCCACACGAAGAGGGCGATGAACGCGAGCATCGGGTTGAACATGAGACCGAGCACGCCGAACAGGAGCGCGATCCCCTGACCGAGGCGGGCCGCGGTCTGCGTGGCCCGCACGTAGTTGCCGCGCATCGCGAGCAGCGCCCGGAGCGCGCGGCCGCCGTCCATCGGGAACGCCGGGACGAGGTTGAAGATCGCGAGCCCGACGTTGACCCAGAGCAGCCGCGTCAGCATGGGCCCGGGGTGGGCGAGGTCGCCCATGTCGGTGAGCGAGTGCCCGGTCGTGAGGTGCGCGACCACGAGCACGGCGGCGATGCCGACGTTGACCAGGGGACCCGCGAGCGCGACGACCAGCTCCTGCGCGGGCTTGTCGGGCATGCGTTCGAGGCGCGCGACCCCGCCGATCGGGAGCAGCGTGATGTCGCGGGTGCGGATGCCGTAGCGGCGCGCCGTCAGCGCGTGCCCGAGCTCGTGGAACAGCACGCTCGCGAACACCACCAGCATGAAGATCACGCCCGAGACCATGGTCGAGACATCCCGCGTGCGCAGGTAGGTCGAGACCGCCACCCACCCGAGCAGCAACGCGAACGTCGCGTGCAGGTAGACGTCGATGCCGAACGCGCGGCCGAGCTTCCAGGACCACTTCATGACGGATTCCATGTCCGCAAGGCTCGTGCCCACGGATCGCTCGTGCTTCGCGGGGCGATCCAGCGCCGACGTCGCAGGCCCTGCGTCCCTGACGCAGAACACGAGCGCCCCAGTGGGGCGGTCTTGCAGCTCTTGCGTCGGTCAGAAGGCGGCGCCGATCCACCAGCCCGCGCCGATGACCTCGAACTCGAGGCCGAAGGTCACCTCGGTGCGCGCGCCGTCGAACGAGCGGCCGACCGCGACAAACGGGCGCGCCCCGGAGACGAGCCCCCGCTCCGGTCGACACCGCGAAGGCCCCTGATCGGGCGCCGGCTCGCACGCGCAGTGGAACTGGTAGAGGTGATAGAGCCGGTTCGGCGCGACGAACCCGAGAGAGAGGCGGGCCGCGACGAAGGGGCCGTCGCCAGTCCCGCCGACGCGCGTGCCCACGCCGCCGTCGAGCAGCAGGCTGTAGCGGCCCGTGACGCCGAACAGCTTCGAGCGCGACCCGACGAAGCCGTTCTCCTGCAGCTCGAGGCGCGCGCCGCCCGCCACGTCGAACGACGCGAAGTCGACCGTCCCACCGGCGACCCACGCTCCGACGCGCACGTGTTCGTGCAGGGGGACGGTGAGGCCCGTGTCGAGCGCGAGGGTGCCGATCCCCGTGGTGCGGCCCTCGGCGCGCCGCACCCCGCCACCGGCCGCGATCCACGGCGCGATCTCGAGCGTGGCGGCCTGCTCCTGCGTGCACGAGGGGTCCGGACGCGCGTCGGCCGCGCTCGTCACGAGGACGGCCCCGACGACCAGCGACACCGAGACGCGCATCGGGCGAGACAACGACGCCACGCAGGTCACCTTACAGAGGAACCGCTACGCTCGGCCCCGTGTCCCGCGGTCTGCGCGTGCTCCCGGTGCTGGCGACGGGCGTCGTCCTCGCGGTCTACTGCGCGCGCACGACAGGCCCTGCGACCCGCCGCGCCGTCGCGGTGGCGCCGTCGGAGAGCGCGCGGCCCTCCCTCCTCGAGGACCTGAAAGCGGGAGACGTGCTCGGGGAGTGGACGGTCGAGCGCATCCAGCTCGAGCGCGCGCCCAACGACACGCCCGAGCTCGCGGTCGACCTCCAGCACAAGAAGGGGGCCGGGATCACGGTGTGGGTCCACCGCAAGGAGAACGCGCCCAACCCACCCCTCACCACCGAGCGGTACGCGCTCACCTACGGCCACGCTCGCCCCGGCGGCCCACCGCCCACGCAGGACGACTTCGCCCGGGCGATGGCGCTCGTCGCCGAGCGGATCCGGCGCACCGAAGCGACCGCACCCATCCCCGACGGGCTGTGATCCAGTGTCCTACCTCGCGGGCGGCGCTTGGCGCGGCCCGGAGGCATTCGGTAAGCTGCTGCGAGATGGCACTTCCCGAGGCGTCTCGTCGACGAGTGTTGGTCGGTGGTGCTGCTGGCCTGGCCGTGGGGGCCGTGCTCACGCGTTTGCCGATCCGGCCTCGCGCGAGCGGGTCCTCCGAGAGCAGCGGCACGGCGCGCCACTACCTCGACGATCTGACCGGTGCCGAGCTCGGGGTGCCTGGTGAGGGCACCTACGCCATCGTCTCGGTCGGCGCGCTCGAACGCGGGGGCGTGCCGGTCGTGATGGCGGCGCCCTCGGGCGCCACGTTCCGGCTCGACGTGCTGCGCGCCGATCCCAGCGAGCCGCACACCGGCATCGGCATCCGCAGCCAGGTCGCGGTCTATCTGCGCAACGGTGGAGATGGCGCCACGCCGACCGACGAGGCGCGTGGACTCGGCGCCATGGCCCTCGCCTCGATCCTGGCCGAGCACGAGGACGCACCGCCCGCGGGCCTCCTCACCCTCGGCGAACGCACGGCGCTCGACGTCGCCTGAAGCCCGTGCAGCGCGCGGCGGTCCAGCTCCTCCGCGCCTGCGACGGCGCCTGCGTGTCGTGTGCGCAGGTGGGCCTGGAGGACGAGGGCCCGCGATCGCGCGAGGAGGTGCGGGCGGAGCTCGCCTCGCTCCAGGCAGAAGGGGTCACGTTCGTCGGTGGCGAGCCGCTGCTGCACCCCGAGCTCGAGGCCATCGTGGGCGACGCCGCGGCCCGGTTCGGCGCGGTGGGGTTGCAGACCAACGGCAACCGCGCGGACCCCGAGACCCTGCAGCGGCTCGCGAAGGCGGGGCTCACCGACGTCCACCTTTCGCTGCACGGCGAAGCGGCGCCCGTGCACGAGTACCACACCGGGGTCGTGGGCTCGTTCACGCGCACGCTGACCGCGCTCGCGGGGGCGCGCGCCGCAGGGCTCGCGGTGGGGGTCACGACGCTGATCACCCGGTCGAACGCGCGCAACCTGCCCGCCATCGTGCGCCTCGTCTCGTCGCGCGGCGCGACCGCCCACGGCCTCGCCGTGCCCCGCGTTCGTGGACGCGCAGCCGAGCGCTTCGATCGCGTGGTCCCCCGCCTCGGGATCGCCGTCCCCTTCGCGCTCTATGCGCTCCAGGTGGCGGGCACGCTGCGCCTCCCCGCGTTCCTGCGAGGGGCCCCGCTGTGCCTGCTCGGCCCGCACACCGACCGCGCGCTCCCGAGCGCGACGCGCGCGCACGGCCCGATGTGCGAGGGCTGCGCTGCGCGCCCTCTGTGCCCGGGCGTCGAGCCCGAGTACCTGGCGCGGTTCGCCGGCGACGAGCTGTCTCCCCGCGACGACGCGCCGATCGCCCCCGCCCACCCGCTGTTCGTCGGCGAGGGCGAGGTCGCGCCGCCCCTCGAGCGCGCCGTGCCGTCGGCGCCGGCGGCCGCGCGCGTGGCCCTGCCCATGCTCGGCAAGGTCAAGCCTGCGCTCGCCGAGGTGCCCCGCAGCGCCGAGAAGAAGACCGGCGAGGCGCTGCAGACGCTGTTCGGCGACCTGTATCGCGAGGAGGGGGACTGATGGCGAACCTCGGCTACATGCAGATCGTCCGCCACTGCAACCAGTACTGCCGGTTCTGCTCGAACCCTTCGTCCGGTTACATGCTCGACCTCGAGACCGCGCGCCGCGAGGTCGACGACTTCGCGACGCGCGGCTATTTCGGCGTGATCCTCACCGGCGGCGAGCCCTCGCTGTCCGACCTCATCCCGGAGATCACGCGCTACGCCGTGGAGCGCGGGCTCCACGTGCGCATGATCACCAACGGGTCGCGGCTCGGCAGCGAACCCGAGCTCGCGGCGCGCTACGCCGAGGCCGGCCTGCGCCACTTCCACGTGAGCATCCACTCCTGCCGCGAAGACCTCGAGGACTTCCTCACCGGCGTGCGCGGCAGCCACGCGCTCGCGATGCAGGCGCTCGCCCACCTCGGCGCCGCCGGCGTCGTCGTGAACGTCAACACCGTCATCAACAAGTTCAACGCCGACCACCTCGACGAGAACGTGAAGGTGTGGGCCACGCGCTTCCCGTTCCTCCGCCACTTCGTGTGGAACAACCTCGACCCCTCGATGGGCCGCGCCGAGACCAACCGCGACACCGCGCACCGCCTCGCCGACTTCGAGCTCTCGCTGGCGCGCGCCATGCGCTGGCTGCACAAGACCGGCCGCACGTTCCGCGTGGAGCGCGTGCCGCTCTGCTACATGACCGAGTTCGCGCACTGCTCGACCGAGACGCGCAAGATCGTCAAGGGCGAGGAGCGCATCGTGCACTTCCTCGACGAGAAGGGCACCGTGCGGCAGACCGACTTCCGCCACCCCAAGGCCGAGTGCTGCAACCACTGCTCGCTCGACGACGTGTGCGGCGGCCTGTTCGAGCTCGGCGACCACTACGATCTGGGCGAGCTCTCGCCGGTGTTCGTCTCCAAGGAGGACATCGTACGCAAGGTCCGCGCGGAGCATGACTGACGCCCGCGACCTCCGGCGCGCGCTGCTCGCTCTCGTCGCTCCGGCACAGGTCGGCGAGCCGCTCGCGGAGGGCCTGTTCCTCCGTCACGCCTCGGCCGAGCTCGGCCTGCGGCTGGTGATCGAGACCGAGGGCCGCGAGGTCGTGGTCGAGGTCGACGCGATCGGCGAGGGTCGACCGCACGCCGCCCGCTCGCGACACTTCACCTTCGGTTACCGCCTCGGGGACCGCGCGGCCCCGACCGACGGCGCGCTCGGCCAGCGGGTGTGCGCGCGGGTGGCCGAGATCGCCGCAGAGAACGAGGACACCGTGGTCGCGGCGATCGCGGCCTCGTCCACGCGCGACGAGCGGGTGCGCCACGTCCGCGGGGAAACCCTGCTCGAGCCGGCGGGCCAGGGCGACGAGCGCTTCTACACGCTGAGCCCCTACGTCGGCTGTCTCATCGGGTGCACGTTCTGCTACGCGCCCTCGCGGCTCGACCCGCTGCGCCGGCTCGCTGGGCTCGCGCCCGCGCCGTGGGGCTCGTGGGTCGACGTGCGCGTCGACGCGGCCGACGTGCTGCGCCGCGAGCTCGCGTCGTTGCCGGCCTGGCCGATCAAGCTGTGCCCCATCGTCAGCGACCCGTACCACGCGATCGAGGCGCGGGAGCGGGCGACGCGGCGGTGCCTCGAGGTGCTCCGCGAACACGGCGGCGACCGGACGGTGCTCGTGCTCACGCGCTCGACCACCATCGTCGAGGACGCGGCCCTGCTGGCGACGATCCCGGGCGCGCGGGCCGGCGTCTCGATCCCCACCGTCGACGACGAGGTCCGGCGCCACTTCGAGCCCCGCGCGGCGTCGATCGAGGAGCGGCTGCGGACGCTGGAGACCCTGCGCGCGGCGGGCGTGCGCACGTTCGCGATCGTGCAGCCGATGTTCCCGGGCTCGGTAGAGGGGCTCGCCGAGGCGCTCGCCCACCGCGTCACGTCGGCGCGGCTCGACGTGCTGTACGGCACCTACGGCGCGACGCGCGAGCTCGCGGAGCCCCGCTTCGCGCACGTGCCGGACGCGCGGTGGCAGGAGGAGCAGCGCGCCGCGATCGCCGCCGCCATCGAGCGCCGTGGCGTGAAGGTCTGGCCTGGTGAGCTCCCCTGATCAGGGCGCGTGGATCATGCGGGTGAAGGCGGCGCCGATCGCGCGCGGATCGAGGCCGAACACGAGGTCGGTCTCCTGGTAGGGACTGATCGCGCAGCCAGGCCCCGAGACGGGGTGCGGCATCTCGGCGAAGGCGCGCGCGAAGCCGACCTCGAGCCCGTTCGGGTAGACCGCGTCGCGTGAGACGAGGTGGCACGGGACGACGGTGCCGTCGGGCATGACGGTGCCGAAGTAGCGCCCGGCGTGGCACGCGCCGCAGTCGCCGAACGAGGGCCCTCGCGCGAGGCGATCGAGGTAGCCCGGCGAAGCGGCGACCGGTCGCCCGGCGTCCCGCGCGCGACGGAGCTCGTCGGCGAGGCCGCGGAGCGCGGGGCCGTCGAGGGCCGGATCGAGGCCCGCACCGTGGTCGAAGCAATCGCGGTAGGCGGGCTGGAAATAGGCCCAGAACCCGTGCCGCGCGGCGAGGTCGAGCACCTCGGGCACCACGTGCCGGTTCTGCTCCGAGATCACGGTGATGGTGGCGACGGCGATCCCCCGCGCGCGGGCGGCGGTGATCGCTCCGAGGACGCGGTCGTAGGAGCGCCGTCGCTTGCGCACGAGGTCGTGCACCTCGGCCGGGCCGTCGATCGACACCACCATCATGTCGAGCACCTCGGCGATCTCGGCGATGCGCTCCTCGACCAGCCACCCGTTGGTGTTCATCGAGGTGAAGAGGCCGCGGCGCCGCGCGTGGCCGACGATGGCGATCGCGTCGTCTCGGAGCAGCACCTCGCCCCCCGAGAAGCTCGCGCGGCTCGAGCCCGCGGCGGCGAACTCGTCGATCGCCCCCTGGAACTGCGCGGTCGACATCTCGAAGCCGGCGGCGTCGGGGATGTCGCAGTACGCGCAGCGGAAGTTGCAGCGGTGCGTGAGGATGTAGGTCATCGAGTACGGCCGCCGCACGCCACGCGCGCGCGCAAGGGAGAGCCCGAGGGCGCCGCGGAGCGCCGGCAGCACCCGCCGCGCGACGCGGTTCACGAGAGCAGCCCGGCACCGAACACGACCGCGCCGACGATCACCGAGGCGCGACGGTGCCAGGCCCGTGCCTCCGCCGGCGCGCGCACGACGAGCGCGACGACGGTCCCGGCCACGAGCGCGGCGACGGTGGCGATGGCCACCGGCAGAGAGCGCGACAGCGCCACCGCCACCACGGCCGAGAGCGTGGCCGAGACCACGACGACCCGCCGGGTGGCGCGCGCGCCGAGGGCCTGCGCCGTCGTCCGCACGCCGCCGCGCGCGTCCTCTTCGGCGTCGGCGAGCTCGTGGAGCAGCTGGCTCTGCACGAGGAGCCCGACGAACACCGCGGCGAGCGGGCCGAGCCGCGCACCGTGGCCGAGCAGCCCGAGCAGCGGCGCGAAGATCGCCGTGTTGGCGACGACGCCGAGCACGGGCAGCGCCTTCCACCGCGGGCCGACGCTGTAGATCGTGCCCGCGAGCAGCGACGCCACAGCGAGTGAGGCGGCGACGACCCCGAGCGGCGCGGCGAGGCCGAGGGCGATCGTTGCCGCGCCGAGCACGAGGAGGCGCACCGCGTCCGGGGGCTGGTCGAGCCCCGCGAGCGGGTTCTTCTCTGGTGCATCCGTCGCGCGATCGGCGATCGCGTTGAGCCCGTACGCGTACGCGAGGCACGCGCACGCGACGGCGACGCCGAGACCCGCGCGGCCCCACGACGTCCGCGCGTCGACCGCCGCGAGCGGCAGCACCGCGAAGTGCGCCCACTGCCGCGCGCGCAGGGCCGAGAACGCCCGGGAGAGCGTCCGTTCGCGGGTCGACGCGGCGGTGACCATCGTCAGCGCGGGACGGGCTGGAACTCGTCCCAGCCGTGGCGGCGGAGGTGGTTGGACCACACGCCCTCGCACGCGCGGTCGTGGCGACACTGCGCGCACGCGGGCTGCTTCTTCCGCTCGGCGTCGTCGAGGTCGGAGCGGCGGATCTGGACGAGCGGGCCGCCGTCGTCGTCGCGCGGAGCGAGGGCCAGATCGTGCGCGGCGCCGCGGGGCTCGTAGTGCACGTAGCTCTCCACGTAACCGCGGTTGTAGTCGGGGAGCGCGGTCGTGGTGCAGAGCGGGATGTCGACGAAGAACGCCTCGACCCGCGGCTCGCGCTCCGCGGCCTCGGCGACGAACCGCGCCGCTTCGGCGGCGATCTCGGTGTAGCGCGGGAAGATCTGCTCGAAGAACGTGTTGGCCCGGCCGTTGGCCTGCATCACGTTGAACACCACCTGGTCCACGCCGAGCCCGCGCAGGAACGCGTAGATCTCGGCGAGGTGCGGCAGGTTGCGCTTGGTGAGCACGGTGCTCGTGTGGAGCTCGAGCCCCCGGCCCTTGCGGCGCGCGATGGCCTCGATGCCGGCCACCGTCTGGCCGAAGCTGTCGGGCGTGCGGGTGAGCCCCTCGTGCAGCTTCGCGGTGTGCCCGTGGATGCTCACGTAGAACCGGTTCATGCCGGCGGCGACGAGCTTGTCGGCGTACTTCTCGTAGGACAGCGCGCGGCCGTTGGTCATCACGCTCACCCGGGCCGCGCCGTGTTCGCGGGCCCAGCGCACCCACAGCGGCAGGCGTGGGTTGAGCGTGGGCTCGCCGGAGGTGAAGCACACCTCCTCGGCACCGCGACTCTTGCCGAGGATGGCGCGCACGGTCTCGTCGGTCGTGGCGGAGTTGGTCACGTACCGCGCGTCGCGGTCCTCCTCCATGCAGAAGATGCAGTTGTTGTTGCAGACCGCGCCGGTCAGGATGTGCACGCGCTCGCGGCGCCCTTGGATGCGCGCCCCGATGTCGGGCTCCCACGCGCGGGCGTCAGCGACCGCTGACACCGGTCACCAGCTGCCGTGCGAACCGTGGCTGCCGTGCGAGCCGTGCGAACCGTGGCTGCCATGCGAGCCGTGCGAACCATGGCTGCCGTGGCTGCCGTGGCTGCCGTGCGAACCGTGGCTGCCGTGGCTGCCGTGCGAGCAGTGCTGACCGAAGAACTTGCCGTCGGTACCTGGCGACCCCTCGACCTTGCCGCTGTTCTCGAGGGCCGTGTCGGAGATCCGCCGCTCGGTGGCCGACAGCATCCCGCCGGCGTCACGCCGAAAGGTCGGGAGTTTCTTCCGGACTTCTTCGGCCATGGATTCGTCAGTATAGACCCCGGACCCCCGCCGACGCCACTAGAGCGCGCAGCTCTGCAGGAAGTGGGTCCGATCCCGCACCGTGGTCCATTTCTGGAGAATCGAGACGATCTCCGGGTCGCCGGCCCCGATCTTCTCGAAGAGGTAGTCCTGGATGCCCTTGTGGACGGCGCACAAGGTGCTCTCTCGCATCCGCCCGAACAGGGTGCCCTGGGTCTTGTGGTTGTGCACCGGGCACACGCCGCAATACGGCTGGTAGGTGCAGTTGACGCAGTCGGGCTGGGCCTCGAGGTTGGAGGCCAGGGCGAGCGCGCGCACCGTCTCGTGGCCCATGAGGTCGCGGTAGCTCGTGTCGACGTCGCCGATGAGGAACGTGCTGTCCCCCATCTCGTGGAGCATGCGCCCCTCGTCGCAGGTGAACAGGGAGCCGTCGTAGTTGTAGGCCACCTGTCCGATGCCCGCGCCGCACGGGTTGCGGATGTCGAGGAAGTTCGGGTCCTCGCCGCCGAGGATCTTGGTGAGGAAGATGGCGGCGAACCGCTCGAGGATCTGCACGCCCTGCTTGTTGAGCTCGAGCATGTAGTCGACCGCGCTGCGGTAGAACTCGAGGTACTCGCGCCGCGGGTACTCGACCTTGGGCCCCGAGCGGTCGGCGAACCCGAACGGGTCGACCGGGCGGAGGAACAGCGCCTTGCACCCGAGGCCGACGTAGGTGTCGACGACGTCCTTCCACAGCGGGAGGGTCTCGCGCGTCGTCGTGAGGAGCGCCTCCACGTGGTAGAGGTTCGGATCGAGGCCGATCCGCGCGTATTCCTCGTTGATCCGGCGGATCCAGTGGGTGGCCGCCTGGTGGGCCGAGAGCTTGGGGAGCTTGCGCTGCTTGTCGTGGAGGTGGGCCGGCCCGTCGATGCTCGTGCAGATCTGGACCTTGTTCTCGACGAGGTAGCGGAGCTTGTCCTCGTCCATGAGCGAGAGGTTCGAGACCATGGTGAACTCGAGCTGCTTGCCCACCTTCTTGTTCTTCTCGAGCGCGTACTCGAGGATGTGCTGCACGATCGGGAACGCGACCAGCGGCTCGCCGCCCTGGAACTCGAGGGTGACGTTGGGGTTCGTGGTCTCGAGGATCTTGTCGACCGTGCGCTCCGCGGTCTCCTTGGTCATGTCGGTGTGGACCGCGTCCATGTTGGCGCGCGAGGCGTGGCAATAGACGCACGTCTCGTTGCACCGGAGCGTCACCACCACGATGTGCAGGTTGGGGCCGTACGAGAGGAACCCCTTGCGGGCGCGCAGGCGCGCGACCATCTGCTCCTGGTTCTCGGCGCCGCGCACGAAGTTGCGCTCGGCGAGGCGCGTGTAGAGCTCGGAGCCCTTCGCCGGCGTGCCCTCGGCGAACGCCTTGAACTCGTCGTCGGTCAGCAGCAGGAAGTTGCCCTCGGTGTTGGTGATCAGCACCTTGCCGCCCACCGCGCGGTGCTTGAACGGCAGGGCGAAGGTGGCGCTCGGGCGGCCGATCTGCACGAGCTTCACGCGACACCGCCCGTCTTCGCGCTGCGGATGGTGAGCCCGAGGGCGTAGTTGGCGAGCTCGCGCGCGACGACGCGCTCGTCCTCGTCGGCGCTGACGGCGACGACGAAGTGCTCGTCGTCCACGCGCTGCTCGAACCGGGCGTGCTCGGCGAACACCTTGAGCGCGGCGTCGATGGCGTTGCCGTCGTAGAGGCCACGGTGGAACCGCAGCTCGATCACGGCTCGCCCCCCTCTTTCCCCTGCGCCGGCCCATGGAGGCCGGCGCTGGTCGCTTCGCTCCGCCTCGCTCCGCTCCCTCTTTTTGTACTTCTCCTCCCAGCTCATCGCGATGCCGAGCGGGTCGTCGAAGGTCTCCTCGGAGAAGTCGAAGGCCTCGAGCTCGGCGAGCGTGGGCGCGCCGCGGGCGCCGGCGAGCGCCTGCGCGGTGACGGCCTCGAGGGTCGCGCGGTTGTCGCGGGCGATCTGGTTGCGCCACGCGCACGAGAGCAGCTCGTTGGTGAACTCGCCGACCACGTCGCGCAGCGCGGCCTCGTCGAGCGCGCCGTCCTTCGGCGAGAGCGACACGCGCAGGCGCTCGCCCTCGCGATCGAGGAACACGTAGCAGCGGTCGATGAAGACGTAGGCCGCCGCGTACACCGCCTCGAGCGGGTAGAGCTGGGCGTCGACGCGCAGGCGGACGGTGCCGTCGGCGACGTCGGTCTCGACGAGATCCTGGGGGAGCGTGGCCGCGGTCATGCGGGCAAGAGCGTAGCTCGCCGCGCGGTCACAGGGGGACGAACTCGGCGGCGCCGTGGAGGTGGATGTAGTCCGCGCGCGGGCCGAGGCAGCGCGGGCGAACGGAGCATCCAGCGCAACCCGGCAGGTAGGCGCCACCTTCGATCGGCGAACGCTCGAGGTCGAAGGTGCGGTTCTGCGGCTCGACCACGACGAGCGCGAGCTCCGAGACCGGGTGGTAGAGGGCGCGCACCGGTGGCGGCAACACGCAAGGTGGCGTGTGCAGGCTCTCGAGGCCTACGCCGAGCAGCTGAGCCGTCTCGGCCGCGGCGGTGAGCGCGTGGCCGAGGTCGGCGAAGCGGGGCACCTCGGCCGACGCCACCTCGTCGTCGACCGCCGAGAGCCACCACAGCGAGAAGCCCGAGACGCCGAGCCCAGCGAAGAACCGGATCGTCTCGGCGAGCGCGGGACCGTTCGACCGCGTGACGAGCAGGTCGGCCACCACGCGCTGCTTCCGTGCGACGAGCGACCCGAGCGCCGTCACGAGGAGCGCGTGCGCGCCGTCGCGCCCGGAGAGTCGGTCGTGCACCGCGGCGTCGTGGCTCTTCGCGTTGACCCGGAACTCGGTGACGCCGGCGGCGAGCAGCGCGTCGAGGTAGGCCGGGTAGGCGAGCCGGAGGCCGTTCGTCTGCAGACAGAGGGTGGTGAAGCCGAGAGAGCGCGCCGTCGCGACCACACGCAGCAGATCGTCGCGCAGCGTGGGCTCGCCGCCGCCGAGCCAGAGGCGCGTGACCCCGCGGGCCCGCGCCTGCTCGAGCCGCGCGCGCGTGGCCGAGGGTGAGAGCGAGGCGCCGTCGTCGAAGCACGCGTGGCACCCGACGCACCGCAGGTTGCACCGGTAGTCGAGGGCGAGCTCGAGCCACATCGCGCGCAGTCTAGTGCGGCAGCGGCGAGAGCGGCGGGGCCTTCGCACCGGCGGCCTCGCGGAGGGAGAGCGCCTTGCCGAGCGCCGTGCACGCCGCGAGGGCCTCGGCGGAGGTGGCGCCCGCGCCGCGCAGGTAGAGCGCCACCTGCGCGGTCTCCGCGAGCGGCTTCGGCGCGTGGTCGTCGCGCGCGTGCAGGTCGATCGACCAGGTGCCGACCTGCAGGGTGAGACGCCCGTCACGAAGGGGGTCCACGCGCGTGATGCGGAAGCCCTCGAAGGCCGTGCCCTTCGCGAGGGGACCGAGGTATCGCTCCACGTCGTCGCCGAGTGACGAGGACGGCGCGGGCGCCGAGGCCGAGCCCACGACACGCGGTGGCGGTCGGGGCGCGAGCCGCGAGGCCACGTTCACGGCCACGACCAGGCCGACGAACACGCCGAGCGTGACCAGGAGGCTCCTCCGACCGGGCTCGCTCACTCGCACGGGGACACCTTCACGAGCTCGAACACGACACCGCCGCCGTCGCCGACGATCGGTGTGCGCACGAGCGTTTTCCCCTGCGCGGTGGCCACCGCGAGCAGCGCGCGCGAGACCCGCGCGTGGTCGGTGAACGGCCCCTCCACCAGGCTCTGCGCCCGGCCGAGCAGCACGTGGCACACCCGCCGCGCCGCGAAGATCGCCCGCCAGCGCTCGACGGCGACGGCGTCGTCGGCGCCCGCCACCTTGAGGAGCTTCCAGGCGTGGATGGGCCGGAGGGCCTCGCCCGTCCACGACTCGAGGACGCCCACGTGGTCGTAAGCCGTCGTCACCACCGTCTCTCCGGGGACGGTCGCGAGCGCGGCCACCACGGCTCGCTGCGCGCGCCCGCTGAGCATGGGGTTGTCCGTGCGCCGCTGCTCCGCGGCGAGCGAGGCCAGCGTGGCGATGCGCGCGACGAACAGCGCCGCCACGGCCACGAACACGGGCGTGCGGCCCCGTATCGAGACGCCGTCGAGCTGCACGGCGACCGCGAGGACGAACAGCGGCTCGAGCGCCATCCCGAGCTGGAACTGGAGCGGATCGCCGTACAGGAAGGCGCCCAGGATCGCGTTGCCGAGGAGCGCCGCGACGAACAGCCGCTCGCCCTCGCGCGCGGTGCCACGCCACCAGCGGACGAGGGCCACGCCCGTCACCACGGCCCCGAGCAGCGCCGCCAGCGTGGCCGGCCGCGCACTCGCCGCACCCCCGACGAGCGCCGACAGCACGACCCGCGGGTCGACCACCCACGCGAGCTGCATCCACGCCGTGGGCAACGCCACCAGCGTGCGCCCCGACAGCGAGGTGAGCGCGAGGTCGGCGGCGGGCGCCGCGCGGAGCGGGAGGAGGGCCTTCACGACGACGAAGGCGAGCAGGGGCAGCGCCCCCCCGAGGCCCAGGATGCCCGCGACGCCACGAAAACCAGGGAATCGCCGCGGATGGAACAGGAGGAGCAGCAGCGGGGGCGCGAGGGTGACCGCGATGGTGGCGCGCGCGAGGACCGCGAGGGCGAACAGGAGGCCGATGCCGATCGCGCGCCGCGCGCCGATGCGCTGCAGCGGCGCGGCCACGACCAGCGTCGTCAGCATGAGCACGCGGCTCCCGAGCTCGAACCCGTACCCGGTGCGCGCGAAGAACCAGAGGCCGGGCGAGAGCGCGCACGCGAGACCGACCAGCGTGGCCACGCGCTGGCTCGCCCCGAGCCGCCGCGCGAGCGCGTACGCGAGCAGCACGAGCGCAAGCCCGAGCAGCACCGACGCGCGCCGCACCCCCGCGATGCCGCCGCCGAGCCAAGGCCCGAACGCGAGCCCTGGCGCGCTGCCGAGCGCGGTCTGGTGGCCGCGGACGAGCAGCGGATAGATGCGATCGGGCCCGTGAAAGGCGAGCTCCGGCCAGTGCGTGGTGCCCACCCACCGCGGGGTCACCGGGCGGCCGGCGTCGATGGCCACGAGCAGCGCCGGATCGTCGTAGGGCGCCGCGAACCGCACCTCGGCCGACTCCTCGAGCACCTTCGGGTAGTGGCGCAGATAGGGCTGCACCTCCTCGGCGATGATCCCGCGCTCGCCCGCGCCAGGCCACGCGACGAGCAGGTGCACGATCGCGAGGAGGAGGACCGGCAGCCAGCGCGTCACGGGGCGATGGTATCCTGCTCGGCCATGCCTTCGCCCGCGATCTACGCCGATCTCACGGTGCCGGCGGCGGGATCGACGACGGGGCGCGAGGTGCTGTCGCACGCGGTGCGACGGCTGGTGGGCGATCTCTCCCGGATCCTCCGCCAGCCGACCGCCGACCCGCTCCTGCGCGCCGACCTCGCCGGCCTCGCGCGCGCCTTCGCCGCGATGCCCGACCGCGCGGGCGCTCTCTCCGCGGTGCTCCGCCGCGCGAACGTCGCGGTGCTCGTGCGGTGCGCGCGCGACGGCGACCCGGCGCTCGTGCCCGAGCTCGTCGCGACCCTCGCGGTCGAGCTCGCCGTGCTCGGCGCCTTGCCCGCGCCCGTCGAGCTCCGCTGCCTGCCGCCGCGGCTCGTATCGCTCGCGGGCCGCTTCGCACTCGATCTGCCGGCCGGCGCGACACTCGTCGCGTCGTCGCGCGAGATCCGCGTGAGAGCGCTCACGTTCGATCCGCGCGACCCGCGGGGCGTCGAGCGGCCGTTCGTCCCCGTGGTGGGAGACGTCGTGCTCGCCCTCGCCGATCAGAACCCGCTCTCGATGCTGGAGGCGCACCCGAACAAGGCGGGCAACCGCATCGATCTCGGCGGGCGCTCCGCGGACGAGTGGTGCGCCTCGCTGCGCGAAGCGCTCGCGCGGATCGAGCGCCACCTGCCCGAGCTCCGCGCCGAGTTCGACCTCCACGTGCAGCAGCTCGTGCCCGTCGGCTACGACCCGGAGGCGCACCTCTCGGCCTCGTACCGCGAGGCGATCGGGACGATCTACCTCACGCTCCACCCGCAGCCGATGACCATGACCGAGGCGCTGATCCACGAGTTCAGCCACGGCAAGCTCAACGCGCTGTTCGAGGTCGACGAGGTGCTCCGCAACGACCCGGCGGCCGTCTACAAGAGCCCCGTGCGCCCGGACCCGCGCCCGCTGCACGGCGTGCTGCTCGCCGCGCACGCCTTCGTCCCGGTGGCGCGGCTCTACGAGGCCATGCTCGCGGCCTCCGACCCGCTCGCCGCCCACCCGAGCTTCGCGCAGCGGTTCGCGCAGATCGTCGCGAGCAACCACGAGGGGATCTCGCTCCTGCTCGCGCACGCCGATCCGACGCCCGCAGGGCGCGCCCTCCTCGACGAGCTCGCCCGCTGGGACGCGCACTACTCGGCGAGCAGCGCCGTCATCGCGGCCCGCACGCCCGCGGTCAGCCCCGGCCCCGAAAGCGAGGGCGCCGGTCGATCGAGCGCGTAGCGGCCGGCGAGCCGCGCGCCCTGCACCGCGAAGGCGAGCCGAACGCGCACGCCGCTCGTGTGCTCGAGGTCGATCGCCGCGGCCTGGCCGTCTTCGCGGAGGCGCGCCCCGCGCACCGTGAGCTCTGCGAATGGGCCTGCCCCATGCAGACGGAGGAGCCCGGCGCCGATGCGCGGGTCGGCCGCGCGGCCGGCGAGCTCGCGCAGCGACGCGAGGCCCCGATCGACGACCGGCAGGGTGCGCACGGGCACGAGCTCGGAGACCCCGTAGAACCGCTCGTAGGTCTCGAACACGCCGCTGCAGCGTGGCTCGTACACGCAGTCGCTGCACGACGCGGGCTTGCGCTTGTCCCGTCGCTTGGTCTCGTACTTGTCCCAGGGCTCGCTCAGCGCGTCGTCGTGGTCGACGGCGACCGTGTAGGTCTTCTCGCCGTCGTGGTGGATGTGCTCCGCGAGGTCCTGCGCGACGCAGTACGGCAGGTTGCCGAGGTTGACGTCGAAGCCGGGCGGGAACCCCGCGATCATGCGCTCGAGCGCGGGCACGAGGTCGGAGTAGCGCGGCATCATCTCGCGGAGCTCGGCCTCGGTGCGCACCCCGGCGTCGAGCGGGCGCACCATGTCGAGGTGGAGCTGGCTCACCCCGTAGGGCAGGAGCAGCGCGGGGAACGCCTCGACCGAGTCCTGGTTCGACCGCACGACGCACATGTTCACGGTGATGCGCTGCCTGCGCGCGTGGAGGTTCGCCAGGCTCTCGACGAGCCGCCCGAACGAGCCGAGCTTCTTGGTGGTGCGCTCGTGGGCGCGCGCGGTCGCTCCCTGGAACGAGAGGCGGAACGTGAAGTTGCCACCGGTCGCGAGGATCTCGTCGACGAAGCTCGCGCGCGCGGTCTTCACGCCGTTGGTGAAGACCACGATCTCGCGGTATCCGAGCGCGACGGCCCGCCGCACGATCGCGAGGAACTCGGGCTGCAGCGTGGGCTCGCCGCCGAGCAGGGTGACCTTGTCGATCCCGCGCGCGCGCGCCTCCTCGAGCTTGGCCACGACCGGGTCGGCCGCCACCGGGTGCGCCTCGCCCATCGCGGTGCGCTGCCCGCTGACGCAGAACACGCAGCGGTTGTTGCACAAGTGCCCGAGCTGGATCTCGACCTGCTGCTCGGGCTCCATCGCCCGCCAGTGTAGTACGCTGCCCGCGTGCGCGCCCTCGTCGACCTCGATGCCGACGACGCGCTCGCCCAGCTCGATCGCGCGGCTGCTTCCCCGGAGATCGTCGCGACGACCGACGGCGCGCGCCTCGCCGACCCGACGCTGCTGCGACGCCTGCGCGCCACGGCTGGGCTCCGGGTGCGGGTCACCGTGGAGGCGCTCGCGCGCACCGATCGCATCGCGGCGCGCCTCCGCGGGCTCGCACGCGCGCAGGACCTGCCGCTCGACGTGGTGCTACCGATCGCCGAAGGCCTCGCGCCCGTGGCGGGCCGCCTCTTCGGCCTCGCCCACGCGGTCCCGAAGATCGCGCGCTTCCTGCTCGAGCCGGTGCCCGACCGGCCGCTCCTCCCGCGCGATCCCGCGGAGATCCAGGCCGAGATCCACGAGGCGATCGTGGCCGGGCGCGAGGCGCAGATCCCCACGCTGCTCGACGACCAGACCCGCGTCGACACCGAGCTCGTGGCGCTGCGGGCCGGGCTCAAGCCGGCGATCCGCCTCAGCACCACGGCGGACGAGGCCGCCTTCGTCGCTCGCTACCGCGCGCTCGAGCTCGCGGTGTGCGCGGCCGACGGCACGTTCATCGACGACGAGGGCCAGCACGCCAGGAAGCTCCGCCTCCTCTACGTGGCGCCGACCCTCGCCGCGGCCGAGGCGGTCGCCGCGATCGAGGCGGTCACGTTCGCGCCGTGCACCGACGTCGCGGCGCGCGCCGCGCAGTACCGCGCGCTCGGCGTCGCGCTCGGATACCCGACGTGCTGCGTGACGGCCTATGCGCAGCGGGTGATCCTCGATCCCGCCGCCGACGGCGCCTACGTCGCCGAGGCCTTCGCGTGCGCCCGCGACGCCCACACCGAACACCCGCGCTGGGAGCTCGACCACCTCCTGCTCGAGACGGGCGACGCGGTCGTGCCGTTCGCCCCCTGCAGCTACGAGTGCCCGGCCGCCATCGCGCTCGCACAGGCCATCTTCGCCGAGGCGGCGCGCCGAGCGCCGCTCGCGGCCCGCAGGATCCAGCGCCGCCTCGCGGTCCCGCTCGCCGTCGATCGCCGCGGCGCGCGCGCCGTCCTCGACCTCGAGGGCCCGACGATCCGCGCCGCGCACCCGCGCCGCTCTTCCCTCGGTGGGTTCGTGCACGCGGCCGACACTGCCCTCGCCGAGCGCCTCGTCGGGCGGTCGTGGACCGCGCTGGACGACGACGTCGTCGTGCTCCGCTTCGATCGCTAGGCGAGCCGCTGCACCACGACCACCGAGAGGTCGCGCCCCACGAGCGCGCGGAAGTTCCCGCGGGCCCAGGTGGCCGCGTCGTGCGCGAGGTCCTCGACGGCGCGCCCGCTCTCGGCGCGCGCGACGAACGCAGCGAGGGCGTCGAGGTCGATGGGCTCCGGGACCTCGGCGACCTTGGCCTTCGCGCTGGGCTTCACGACCACGCGGGCCGCGGTGGAGGCCACGGTGCTCGCGACGCTGGTAGCCACGCTGGTGGTGCTCCGCACGAGCTTGGTGATCTCGTCCTCGTCGATCGCCGCGCCGGGGGCGTCGCCGCCGCCGACCACCAGCAAGCCGCCCACGGGCAGCACGCCGCCGAGGCTGCGGAGCGGCGGGAGGATGCGCTCGGGCGCCTGCTCCTCGGGCTCCTCGGCGAGCGCCACGACCTTACCGTCGGCGACGACCCGCGCGCCGCCGAAGCGGGTGGCGAGGCCCTCGACGACCCCTTCGACGTCCACGCGCACGACCACGATGCCGATCGGGCGGCTCAGGGGGATCTCGGCCACGTCGGCGCCGATCGCGGTGACGGTGTCGAGCACCGTTCCCACGAACGCCCCACGCTCGCGGTGCACCCGCAGCGCGTGGAGCGCGATGGCGCGGCGTCGATCCCGTCGCCGTCCGGATCGAGGAGCAGGATCTCGAGCCCGCGGTCGGTGATCGACAGGTCGTACACCGACCCGTCCACGGCGATGGGCGACTGGTCGACCGCACCGGCGGCGGCGAACCGCGCGTCCTTCTTCGGCTCGGGGAGCCCCTGGGCGATCGCGCGCCGCGCGTGGCCCTGGCGCGCCTCGAGGTCGAGCAACCGCAGCTTGTCGCGCCGCGCGCTCACGTTCTGGATGAGGATGAGCGCCACGAAGAACGCGATCATCCCCACGCCCTGCAGATACTTGCGCGCGATCGCGGTGTTGGTCCGCTCCATCGAGAAGGCGACCAGGATCGCGCCGACCGGCTTCTTGTTGGCGTCGACGACGAGCCCGACGGCCCACGTGGAGCTGCCGTCGTGCCGCTTGTGCTTGTCGTAGAGGCGGTCCTGGTAGACGACGAGCGGGTTGTCCTTGGAGGGCTTCTTGGTGGTGAACTTCGCCGCCACGCCGTCGACGAAGTCGTTGTAGCTCTGCACGAAGTCGCGGTAGCGGCTCTTCTCCATCCGCTGTCGGTGGTTCGCGAGGTCGCGCAGCACGCCGTCGAGGTCGCGCCCGAGCTGGTGCGCGTAGTACGCGCGGAACTCCTCGCCCTTGCTCCCCTGGAACGCGGTCGCCTGCGCCTCGTCCACGTGCTCGTGCAGGAGCGCGCCGTCGGCGCCGACGAACCGCACCATGACGACGTCCTCGTCGTCGAACACGCCCTGGCTCATGGCCGCGAGCTCGGCGGAGTCCTTGCGCTCGAGCGGCCCCACGCACGAGCGCGAGAGGATGGCGACGTAGCTCGTGCCACGGTCGCGCATGCGTGTGCGCAGCACGTTCACCTCGCGCAGCGTGGAGCTCAGGTCGACGACGACCTCGACGCCGCACGCCACGACGAGCCCGAGCAGGAAGATGCGCCCGCTCTTGGCGACGGACTCACGAACGCGCGCGGCGAGCCGACCCATGGGGCCGGTTCGCCGCTGTCTCTCTCGTCGCGCGTCGTGGTCGCTCACCCTGATTTACTGTTGCGGCTGCCCATGGAGGCGGCCGCTGTTCGCTGCGTTCGCCTGCGGCTCACTTCGCTCACTTGCTGTTGCGGCTGCCCATGGAGGCGGCCGCTGTTCGCTGCGTTCGCCTGCGGCTCACTTCGCTCACTTGCTGTTGCGGCTGCCCATGGAGGCGGCCGCTGGTCGCTGCGTTCGCCTGCGGCTCACTTCGCTCACTTCTTCTGCAGCTTGAACCCGCCGAGGCCGCCCTTGGTGGTGGTGCAGGTGCCCTCGGTGCAGTTACTGCCGAACTTGCACGTGTAGCTGAGCACGTAGCCGCCGTTGGTGACGTCGACGCTGAGGTCGTTGGTCGAGGTCATCGCGCCGGTGCCCTTGAGCGTGCCGGCGGGCATGGTTCCGACCACGACGCCGTCGCTGACCGGGAACTGGTTGAAGAGCACCGGGGTGCCGATGTCGACCGTGCCGCTCGCGGGGATGCCGTTGTCGAACTTCTTGGTCCACGAGCCAATCGGCACGCAGACGCCCGGGATCGTGAGGCCCGGCTTGGCGCCGCCCGGAGCCGGCGTGCCGCCAGGAGCCGGCGTGCCGCCAGGAAGACCGGTCGGGAAGCCCCCGGGCAACGGCATCGGGGTGGGCGCGGGCGCCGCGGTCGGACCACCGACGGGGGTGGGCGCAGGCGCGGCCGTGGGAGCGGGGGTCGGGGCCGGCGCCGCGGTCGGTGCAGGCGTGGGCGCGGGCGCTGCGCCGTTGGGCTGCGGCTGGGGCGGTGGGGCTTCCCTGACGACGCAGGCGGACGTGCCGAGCGCGAGACCGAGGGCAAGGAACATCGACGTGCGGGTCATGCGGGATCCTCCAGAGCGATCAGACGGGCGCCGAGGGCGACCCATGCAACGAAGGCGGCGTTCTACACCAACTCCCTGGGAGTGTCGCCGCAGCGCACCGTGGCCGGGGGTTCACGACCTGGTCTGGTCGGGGGGTTTTCGTCGCTTGCCAAAGGGGGTCCCAGCGCGCACGCTTCTTGCGAAGACCCCAGGCACGGAGCCCCGCCATGCGCACCTCGATCGCCTTCGTCGCCCTCACCGCCCTCGCGGCCCCCTTCGTCAGCGCCTCGGCCCACGCCGAGGAATGCACCGGCTGGTTCTGCGGCGAGGTCCCGCAGGTCGGTGACGTGGGCACGGCGACCCTACCGCCGGTCGTCCCCGGCGCACCCGGCACGTCCGACGTGCTCACCGGCACGATTCAGGAAGTGGTCCCGGGCGACCACGTCACGCTCAAGCTCCCGAGCGGCGAGCTCAAGGTCCTCCAGTGGTCGCAGTTCCTGAGCCTCCAGGTCTCGGGCAAGATCGTGATCGGCGGTGGCGGCGGCACGACCGCACCCCCCCCTGTCACCCCTGCGCCGCCCCCTGTCACCACGATCGTGGTGGCCCCCAAGCCCGCGCCCCCGCCGCCCGCGGTGTACGCGCCGCCGCCCGCCTACGACCACCCGGCCCTCGCCCACCACCCGCGCGCCGTTCCCTTCCGCGAGACCTGGGCCGTCGGCCTGCGACTCAACTTCCTGCGCCCCGGCGAGAACAGCGAGTACTACAAGGGTTCGCAGGGCATGCGCGACACGCTCGGCGGTGGCACCGCCCTGCAGGTCGACCTCGGCTACCGGTTCTCGCCCGCGTGGATGGCCTACGGCTTCTACGAGTACGGCCGCTTCTCGGCCGCCAACGACGAGAAGGCCACGAGCCACGGCCTCGGCCTCGGGATGAAGGCCAACACCAACCCGCGCGGGCCGCTCGGCTTCACCTTCGATCTCGGCATGGGCTACCGCTGGCTCGAGGTCCCCTACTACTCGACCACCAGCACCATGCCGGGGAACATCTCCTCGGCCTCGTCGGCCTCGCCGATGGGTCACTACCAGTTCGGCGGCTGGGACATCCTGCGCCTCGGGGTGGGCATTGCGCTCAACCCCTCGCGCCACGTCCAGCTCGACCTCGGCGTGGCCGGCGTCGTCGGGATGTTCTCCCGCAAGCAGGACTCGAACGGCGGGTGCGGCGGCGGCGACTGCAGCATCCCCGACAGCGCCCGCTCCACCTACTCGTTCACCGGCTTGACCCTCGGCGGCCGGTTTGATTTGTAGCGGGGGGCTCGCGCCCCCCGGGGTTCGGTGGCCGTGCCGCTCCTCGCCTGCGGCTCGGCGCGTCACAGACCCGCCGAACGCCCCCGCGCGCCGCTTCGCGGCGGGAGCTGCCGCCGCTTGGTGCGGACGTTCCAGAGACGGAGACGCGATGCACCGTCGCGGCCGGCGCAGACCCTCGCGCGCGATGCACGGTCGTGGAGTGCGGTTTCACCCACGTGGCAGCAAAGCGCACTAGCAAAACAGGGGGGCTGACAGGGCGCCCGGGGCGCCACATGCTGAGCATCCATGGACCTCGGGCTCATCGGCCCCATTCGTGATCGCCGCCTGCTGAGCGAGTACTCCCTCGTGCTCCGCTCGATGGAGATCGACCACGGCCTCACCACCCGGCCCGACGGCTTCTATTTCAGCGTCGCCGCGCGCGACGTGGACCGCTCGGTCGACGCCCTGCGCTCGTACGAGGAGGAGAACCGCGATTTCGTCCGGCCGCGCGCCGTCCGCGAGCGGCTCGCCTACCCCGACGCCACCCTCGTCGGCCCGCTGGCCATGGGCCTGCTCGCCGCGTTCTTCGCCTTCGTGACCGGCCCCGCTTCGCACGCGAGCCGCTTCTTCGTCTACGGCACCTCCGACGACCGCCTGGTCTCGATGTTCGGCCAGTGGCACCGCGCCATCACCGCGCTCACGCTCCACGCCGACGCGGGGCACGTGGTCGGCAACGCCCTCGCCGGCGCCGTGTTCCTCACGTTCCTCGTGCGCCGCGTGGGCCCGGGCAAGGGCCTCTTCCTCGCGCTGCTCGCCGGTACGCTCGGCAACCTGTTCAACACCGCGGTCCATCTGTTCGTGCTCCACCAGCCGCACCGGTCGATCGGCGCGTCCACGGCGGTGTTCGCCATCGTCGGTCTCCTCTCGGCCTCGCAGCTCGTGCAGAACCGCGCCCAGGGGGTCCGTCGCTGGACCGACCGCGTCGGCCCGATCGTCGGCGGCCTCGCCCTCCTCGGCATGCTCGGCGCCTCGCCCCACTCCGACGTCTGGGCGCACGTCCTCGGGTTCGCCGCGGGCGCGGGGCTCGGCATCGTCACCCGCATCGGTGCGCCCACGGGTCCCACGTCGGCCAACGTGCAGCGCGCCTACCTCGCCGCCACCGTGGTCGCCCTGGTCGGCGCGTGGACGGCGGCGTTCCTCGTCCACTGACGTTCCCGGGAGGCCTAGACTGCCTCCCGTGAGCGACGACGAGATCGACGACACCGAGACATCCGAAGAAGACCTCACCCCGCTCGACGACATCCCCGACGGCGAGAGCCGGGAAATGCAGGGCTCGGGGGCGACCCCGTACGTGCTGCGCAACACCGGCGGCGTCTATTCCTGCAGCTGCCCCGCATGGCGCAACCAGTCTGCGGGGATCGAGCGCCGCTCGTGCAAGCACCTGCGCAAGCTCCGCGGAGAGGCCGTCGAGAACGCGCGCATCGGCGCGACCGACGCCCCGCACCCGACCCGCGTCTCGGGGGGGAGCAAGCCCAGCGGCGGCAAGTCCGAGGCGGGCGTGCCCCCGCTGCTCCTCGCGCACCCCTGGGAGCCGCACGTCGATCTCACCGGCTGGTGGATGAGCGAGAAGCTCGACGGCGTGCGCGCCTACTGGGACGGCACGCGCATCCTGTCGCGCCTCGGCAACCAGCTCTTCGCGCCGGACTGGTTCCTCGAGGGCCTCCCGAGCACCCCGCTCGACGGCGAGCTGTTCGGCGGTCGCAAGCGCTTCCAGCGCACGGTCAGCATCGTGCGCCGCCAGGACCGCTCCGATCTCTGGAAGGAGATCCGCTACGTCGTGTTCGACGCCCCCGCGATGGACGCGCCGTTCGAGGACCGCCTCGCGGCCCTCGGCGAGACGATCGGCGCCGCCGGGCTCGCGCACGTCGAGGCCCACCCCCACGAGCTCTGTCGCGGCACCGACCACCTGCGCGAGGCCCTCGCCCACGTCGAAGGCCTCGGCGGCGAGGGGCTCATGCTGCGCAAGCCGCGCTCCCGGTACGAGATCGGCCGCTCGCACACGCTGCTCAAGGTGAAGACCTTCCACGACGCCGAGGCGCGCGTGGTCGGACACCTGCCCGGCGCCGGACGTCACAAGGGACGCCTCGGCGCGCTCGACTGCGAGATGCCCGACGGCACGCGCTTCTCGGTGGGCACCGGCCTCTCCGACGACGAGCGCCGCGATCCCCCGCCCATCGGCGCCATCGTCACCTATCGCTTCCAGGAGCTCAGCCAGGACGGCGTGCCGCGCTTCCCGAGCTACGTCGGCGTGCGCGACGACGTGCGCTGGACGCCGATCGCGAAGGGTGCCGCCCGCCCCGTCGGCCCGATTCCAGCGCCGCCACCGGTGAAGGCGGCCGTCCCGACCAGTCCAGCGCCGACCGCCGCCGCACCGGCAGCGCCGAGCCCGCCGGCTGCAGAGAGCACGAACGCGCCGAGCCCGTCTGCTTCGACCGACGAGCGGACGGCGCGCACGTTCCGCCGCGGCGACGACGTGTGGTCGATCGCGCTCGTCGGCCGCACGCTGCTGATCAAGAAGGGAACCGGCCCCGAGAAGAAGGCCGCGTTCCCCTCGCCCGCCGCCGCCTGGCGCGACGCCGATCGCCGCATCGCTTCCCAGCGCGAGGCGGGCTTCGTCGAGGACGAGGAGTGGTGACCGACCGTCGGCGTTCGGGCTAGAGTCCGCGCATGGCCGACGTCACGCAAGAGCTCGAAACGCGCATCGTCACGGCCCTCCCGGGCGCGGTGGTGCAGGTGTCCGCGCACGGCGGCGGGCACTTCTCGATCGAGGTCAAGAGCCCGCTGTTCGCCGGCAAGGGCACGCTCGCGCGTCACCGCCTCGTGCTCTCGGCGATCGCGCCGCTGATGGCCGGCGACGGCGCGCCGGTGCACGCGGTCGACAAGCTCGTCACCGACGAGTGAGGCCTCTCGGTGAGCCGCCGCTCACCAGCTGCCGCCCCAGATGTCGTCGCCGGGGCGCCCGAACTCGTAGCGCGGTCCGTCGACGAGGTGCTCGTCACCGTCGAAGTCGAGGAACTCGACCGCGCGCTGCTCGAGGTCGCAGATGAGGACGTGCGCGCCGCCGTCGGGCGCGAGGGTGCCGGCGTTGAGCAGCGTGAGCCCCGACGCGCCGCGCACCATCCGCTGGTGGGTGTGGCCGCCGAGCACGATCTCGTAGTCGCTGGCCAGGAGCTGCGCGAGCGGGCCGAGCTCGGTGAGCGGATCGTCGGGCAGCACCCGCGCCATGTCGTCGTCGCCGATCCCGTGGCAGAGCAGCAGCGGCCCCGCGATGGTGTCGATGCGGCGGGTGGCCGGCAGCTGCGCGAGGAACGCCCAGCTCCCCGCGTCCATGGTCATGTCGGCGGTCGCCATGGGCAGGTCGCGCATCTCGCCGTTGACCAGCCAGCGCTCGTGGTTGCCGCGCACGGTCTGGACCCGAGCCTTCTGCAGGAGCCGGCAGCAGCGGGCCGGGTCGCCGCGGCCGTCGACCACGTCGCCCACGCACAGGATCGCGTCGAGGCGGTAGAGGGCGAGCCGCTCGAGCGCCTTGGCCAGTCGGCCGTCCTCGGCGTGCACGTCCCCGATGGCCGCGAACCGCCGCACGCTCACTGCGTCGCGCCCGGGAACAGGATGAGGCCGGCGGCGCTGATGAAGAAGTTGAGGATGATGACCGCGAGCGAGGAGTTGACGACGGCGCGGGTGGTGGCCGACCCGACGCCCTCGCTCCCGCCGAAGGTGCTCAGCCCCGACTGCGCGCTCACGATCGGGATCGCCGCGCCGTAGGCGAGGCACTTGGTGAGGCCGACGATGAGGTCGCCGTGGCCGACCATGCCGAGGTTGGCGAACGTGCGCGGGTTGACGCCGAAATAGACCCACGCGGTGAGCATGCCGCTCACGAACGCGACGCCGGCGCTCCAGATGATGACCGCCGTCGTGGCCACGATGCCCGCCTTGAAGCGCGGCACGACGAGATACTCGATCGGGTCGGCCGCGCACATGCGCAGCGCGTCGACCTGCTCGGTCACCACCATCGAGCCGATCTCGGCGGCGATGCCCGCGCCGACGCGCGTCGCCAGCATGAGCGCGCCGATGGAGGCCGCGAGGTCTCGCACCAGCAGCTGGAGGAACGTGGCCCCGAGCAGCGTGAGATCGGGCACCACGCGGAGCGCCTGCACGCCCGCCTGGAACACCAGGATCATCCCGAAGAACCCCATGAACACGGTCAGGAAGAAGACCGACTGGTTGCCCTGCTCGAACACCTGCTGGGCGAACATGCCCTTCTCGCGGCGCCCGTAGACCGAGTAGTAGAGGGTCCGCACGAACACGGAGTAGAGGTCGCGCGCCTGACCGAAGGCCTCGATCGCGAACGCCCCGAGCTGGTGCACGAACCCCGGCTCCTTCGGCGGCGGCGCGAGATCCTCCGCGCGCGAACTCAGCGGCTCGTTCGCGGCCACGTCAGGTGCCCAGGGCCGAGACGAAGTAGTCGATCACGAAGATGCTCGCGGCGCTCACGACGACGGTGGCGTTGACCGCGCGCCCGACGCCCGGCGCGCCGCCCTGCACGTTGAGGCCGAAGAAGCACGAGGAGAGGGCGATCATCGCGCCGAACGCGACGCTCTTCACGAGGCCGTGCGCCACGTCCCCGAAGTTGAGGAGCCCCGCCGTGAGGCCGTTGTAGAACACCTGCGGATCGACCCCGAGCAGAGGGCCCGCGCTGTACGCCGCGCCGAACAGCGCCAGGAAGTCGGCCACGAGTGTGGAGCAGAACAAGGTGATGACGATGGCGACGAACCGCGGCGCGACGAGGTAGGCCACCGGATCGATGGCGAGCGTGCGCATCGCGTCGATCTGCTCGGTGACCGACATGGTGCCGAGCTCGGCGGCGTTGTTGGCGCCGACGCGCCCGCTGATCATCAGCGCGGTGAGCAGCGGCCCGATCTCGCGCAGCGTGCCGAACCCCGCGCCCCACCCGAGGAGGCCGTACGCCTGGTACCGCTGCACCAGCGGCGCGGCCTGGATGACCATGATGGCGCCCGTGAACAGCGCGGTCACCGCCACGATGGGGATCGACTTCACCCCCATCTTGTAGAGGTTCATGAACGTCTGCTCGCGGTCGAACCGGAACGTGAGCAGGCGCGCGGCGATGCGGCCGAAGAGCAGCGCGAAGCCCCCGACGAGCTCGCTGATGCGCAGGAAGCCGGAGCCCGTCGTGTACGCGACGCCGCGCTTGTCGTCTGTGGTCTCGAGGACCGAACCGCCCGCCATCGCGCCGTCACTCTATCGCAACGGTGCGCGGTGAGCTCTCACGAATCCTCGGCGAACGGCCGGGAGAGCGCGCCGGTGCGTCGCAGCGCCTCGTAGACGGCGATGCTGACCGCGTTGGCCAGGTTGTGGGAGCGGACGCCCCCGCTCGTGGGGATGCCGACGCAGTCGTCCGGGTGGGCAGCGCAGAGCTCCTCGGGCAGCCCGACCGACTCCCGACCGAACACGAGGGCGTCTCCCGGCCGGATTTCGGCGTCGTACAGGCTCGTCCGGGCGTGGGCCGTGAAGAGGAGCCGCCTCCCGCCGGGCGATTCCTGCCCGAAAGCATGGACGAAGTGGGGGAAGTCAAGGTGTCTTCGCAGGTCGACCAGGTGCCAGTAGTCCAGCCCGGCCCTCCGGACGGCGTGCTCGTCGATGCGAAATCCGAGGGGCCCCACCAGGTGGAGGGGGGAGGTGGTCGCCGCGCAGATTCGGGCCACGTTTCCCGTGTTCGGGGGGATTTCTGGCTCCAGGAGCACCACGTGGAAGGGTGGCGTGGCAGGGGGGACACGGAGGCGGGGTCGCTGAGCCATCTTGACGGTCTCGGGACGCTCCCTTTAGCTTGCCAACGACCATGCTTCGACGCCGGACCTTGGCTTTCGCGTTCGCGACAGGTTCCAGCCTGTTCGCCGGAGTGCTGCCGGTGCCCGGCGCCGGAGAAGGCGTCGCCCGGGCGAACCCGATGGATCTGGCGCCGGATCGCCTGACCACCTGCGACACGAGTTCAAGCATCAAGTGCGGGACGGTGCAGCGCAACGCGGCGGGCGGGTTCGACGCGAACTACTTCCGCCCCGACAACGCAGCCTGGGCCAAGCTCCTCTCGCAGTACGCGATGGCGATCGCGCCGCTGCCGATGCACCCCGCGCGCACCACGGGCTACGGCGGCTTCGAGCTCTCGCTGTTCGGCCAGATCACCACCGTCAGCAACAACGGCGACGTCCTGCAGCGCGGCACCGAGGGCGCCATCACGGCGAGCAACAAGTTCCCCTCGAGCAACGCGAGCCCCGACAGCGTGCTCCAGCTGTACGGCGTCACCGGTCGCAAGGGTCTGCCCTACGGCTTCGAGCTGCAGGGCTCGGTCGGCTACATGGCCAACACCGAGCTCGTGGCGCTCGGCGGCGGCATCCGCCTCTCGCCGTTCGAGGGCTTCCGCAGCCTGTTCGACCTCTCCGCGGGCGGCTACGTCCACACCCTCACTGGCTCGAGCAAGGTCAAGGTCACCGTCCCCTCGTTCGACATCCAGATCTCGCGCGCCTTCGTCATCGCCAACCAGGTGGTGATCACGCCGATGGCCGGCTGGCAGATGGTGTGGATCAACGCGGACTCGTCGGTCATCGACACCACGAGCGCGGTCGAGGGCCTGAGGAACTGCAACGCCCGCCCCGCCACCCCGGACGAGCGCAAGGCCGGAGACACCGGCGAGTTCCACTGCCAGGAGAAGCTCCCCGACGGCACCCTCAAGGACGCCACGTCGGGTGCCGCCAAGCTCGATCTGAACAACAACGTCGTCTTCAAGAACATGCGCGCCTACCGGCGCCAGCGGCTCTTGCTCGGCGTCTCGATCCGCTACGAGATCGCCCACCTGATGCTCACCGCCGCCCCCGACCTCATCGACCCCGCGGACGGCGCGGCCGACGACGACGGCAAGAAGCGCCTCGAGGGCCTGCCCAAGCAGTGGACGTTCGGCGCCCAGATCGGTCTCAGCTGGTAGTTGCGCGGCGTTTGGCGCCGTCGTACCCGTGCCGGATGTCCGACGGGAACCCCGCTGATTCGTTCGCCGCCCTCTTCGAGGCCGAGGCCAAGTCCAAGCCCACGCGCACGCGCGGGTACTCGCCCGGGCAGTCGGTGCAGGGCACCGTCGTCCGCGTCGGCAAGGACGCCGTCTTCGTCACGCTCGACGGCAAGCGCGAGGGGTACCTCGATCTCTTCGAGCTCAAGGAGCGCCCCGCGGTCGGCGACGTGCTGCGCGCGGTGGTCATCGCCGCCGAGGGCGACAGCGCCGTCAAGCTCGGCACCGTCGCGCCCAAGGGCCGCGGCGCCGAGGGCCTCGTGCAGGCGATGGAGGGCGGGCTCCCCGTCGAGGGGCTCGTCTCGGGCATGAACAAGGGCGGCCTCGAGGTCACCGTCGACGGCGTCCGCGCCTTCTGCCCCGCCAAGCAGGTCGACGTCCGCTTCGCCGAGCTCGCGCAGTTCATCGGGCAGAAGCTCTCGTTCCTCGTCACGCAGGTGAAGGAGGGCGGCCGCGAGGTCGTGCTCTCCCGCCGCGCCCTCCTCGAGCGCGAGGCCGAGGGCCTGCGCGCGCAGCTCGAGGGCAAGCTCGTCCCCGGCACCACCCTCCCCGGCCGCGTGGTCTCGCTGCGCGACTTCGGCGCGTTCGTCGACCTCGGCGGCGTCGAGGCCCTGCTCCCCGCGAGCGAACTCTCCCACGATCGCGGCGTGAAGCCCGAAGACGTCGTGAAGATCGGCGACGCCGTCGACGTCCAGGTCCTCCGCGTCGAGGACGATCCCAAGCGCCCCGGCCACAAGAAGATCACGCTCTCGCTCAAGGCGCTCTCTCAGTCGCCCTGGGAGAACGTCACCATCCCCGTCGGCGAGATCCGCGAGGGCAAGGTCGTGCGCCACGCCGCGTTCGGCGCGTTCGTGCAGCTCGCCCCCGGCCTCGACGGCCTCCTCCACGCGAGCGAGGTCGGCGAGAAGCTCCCGGCCGTCGGCGAGGTGCTGCGCGTGAAGGTGCTCGAGGTCGACCCGAGCCGTCACCGCATCTCGCTCGGCCTCGAGGGCTCGGTCACCAAGGCCGAGCGCACCGCGGCCATCGCCCGCCTCTCGGTCGGCGACGTGGTGAGCGGCAAGGTCAGCAACGTGGAGCGCTTCGGCGTCTTCCTCGACCTCGGCCACCGTCAGCGCGGCCTCTTGCCCGCCTCCGAGATCGACAAGCGCGGCGGCGACGCGCACAAGCAGTTCCCCGTCGGCACCGAGGTGAAGGCGAAGATCGTCGCCATCGACGGCGCCGGCAAGATCCGCCTCTCGCTCACCGCGCTCGAGGCCGACGAGGAGCGCAACCGCTTCGACGACTTCCGCGCCCAGGCCGGCGCGCAGGGCGTCGGGGCCACTCCCGCCGCCGCCGCCGCAAAGAAGAGCGGCCAGGCTCCGAAGGGCCAGAAGCCCTCCACCCCGGCCGGTCTCGGCAGCCTCGGTCAGAAGCTCGCCGCTGCAGGCCTCCTGAAGAAGTGAGCGCCGCGCAGTGAACGGCGGCCGCCTCCATCGGGCGGCCGCTCAGCAACGGAAAGCTACTTACCGCTCGCCGACGGCGCCGCCGTCGGGTGGTGTGGCTCGGGCGTGCCGGCCGGGTCCACCTTGACGTTGGTGCGCGTCGTCGCGGTGAGCGGGCCCTCGAAGGGGCTGCCGTTCTTGTCGAGCAGCTCGAGCTGCACGTCGTAGTCGCCCGCCTGGAGGTTCTTCACGACCTTCGGCGCCCACTTGGTGAACTCGAACACGACCGGCGTGACGAGCTTCGGCCCGCGGATCGTGCAACGGACCTTCTCGCCTTTGTCGAGCAGCGTGTTGGTCAGGTAGAAGTCGACCATCAGCTCGGCGCCCATCGGCCCGAGGTTGGCGCCCTTGGGCCGGCTGTAGATCACGTGCGGCTTCTTCGCGTCGAAGAGCGTCTTGCCCTTCTTGCCGACCCAGAAGACGACCTGCGAGCTCGCGCCCTTCCCCTTGACCGACTCGTGCGTCTTGCGGCTCGGGAACGCCGTCAGCACGTGGAACCCCGGCGTGAGCTCGGCGCCGGCCGGCAGGAGCTCGGAGAGCTTCACCGGCTTCTTGTGGTCGTAGATCGGCTTGTAGGGGTGATCGTCGAGGATGAGGTGCACGTGCTGGTCGCCCTCGGCGGTCGTCCAGTTCTTCACGTCGAGCTTGACCTCGAAGTCCTTGGCCTTGGCCGGATCGATCGAGGCGTCGTTGGCCGGCGCGGTGATCTTGGCGGTGGGCAGCGGCTTCGGGTCGTCCGACGCGGCCATCTCCTCGACCACCGGCGCGGGCGGCGGCGGCGGCGTGGGCGGCTCGGGGCTCGGCGCCGGGCTCGCGACCGGCGAGGGCGACGGCGTGGGCGCCGCGCTCACCGACGACACCAGGGCCGGTCCCTTGGCCTCGGGCTCGGGCCCGCAGGCCGCGACGACGAACGGCGCGGCCAGGGCCGCGATCACGAGGGTGCCGCGCCTCCTACCGACGTGCCACCGAGTGTTGCGGCCAAGGCACCCGGGGGGGTAAGGGGGTCGCGGATTCTCCACGAAGGTCAAAGAATCTTTGACCTTCGTGCGACAGGCACTGAAAGCTGCTGCGAAGTCACGATTCATGACGCTCCACACGAAGGTCAAAGATTCTTTGACCTTCGTGGAGAATCGGGAGACCCCCTCGGTCTCCGCACGGTCCATCGGCAGCAACGCTGACAGAGAATGTCCGTCGGTGCAGTGCACGGCGACGTGCTCGAGAGCTAGGTTCTCTCGATGGACACGTCGAGCACCCCTCACCAGACCGCCACTACAGGTCGAGTCCGCCGCGGCCGGCTGGTCTTCGGGCGGCCATGCGAGGATCTGCTTGCCGCGCTGGCCTGTTCACAAGCCGGCTACTTCACGCTCGAACAAGCCGGGCACCACGGCTTCTCGAAGGCGCTCGTCCACGCTCGGCGCTCGACGTTCGTTCGCATCGAGCGGGGCATCTACCGTTTCCGGCGATGGCCGGATGCCGAGTGCGAGCGCCACGCGGTCACCTGGCTCTGGGCCAAACGCCTCGGGATGGATGCCGTCTTCAGTCACGAGACGGCCCTCCGTCTGTACGGTCTCTGGCCCATGACCACGAGCCCCACAGAGACGCTTCGTCTGACGTTGCCGCTCACGTGCAGTCTCCGCCGCCTTCGGCGCCCGTGGGGTGTCCAGCTGTCGTTCGAGCGCTTGGGTCCCAGCGAACGGACCTGTGTCGGATCCATTCCCGTGGTCCGGGTCGGAGTCGCCCTCGACCAGCTCTGTCGTGAAGGAGCGGACATGGAGTCGATGTCCGAGGCCTATGCCCGAGGTCGTGCGCGGGGACTGGTCTCGGCCCGCGAGGTCGCGCTCGCCCACCTCCTCGAGAGTCACCTGGCGCAGCGCCGTGGAAGCGAGCACGCCCCCCTCCATCGGGGGACGCGCTCGGCAATCCAGGACGCTGTTCAAGCAGTGGGGTGACCGATGGGATTCGAACCCACGACACTCGGAGCCACAATCCGATGATCTACCAGCTGATCTACGGCCACCGTTGGGGGGGCGGACCCTACCTGGCGGTCCGCGACGGGTCAAGGCCGCGTCGGGACTGCCGCTCGAGGGGCCCGTACTCAGGGGGCTGGGAGCTGGGCGCCGGTCGAGGGGCTGGTCTGGGGCGTGCTGACGGCCGGACCGAGGGTGGCCATGACGTGGAAGACGTAGCGCTGGTGCGCGTGGGGGAGGGTGTCCCAGTTGGGCGTGCCGAGGGACTTCTCCACGCAGCTGGCGATGCCCTTGCGCTTGGCCGCGGGGATGGAGCTGCCCTCCTTGGCGTCGTGCAGCTTCATCTTCTTGCGCTTGAAGCTCACGTCCACGGCGAAGGTCATCGACTGGGCCGTGCCCGCGGCGGGGAAGCAGGTGGCCGCGCGCTCGGCGATGGCCTTGGTCACGAGCTCCTCCAGGGCACCGAGGTGGTCGCACTTCTCGGCCGGGGTCTTGGAGGGGCCCGGGTCCTGGCAGCGCAGGTAGCGGGGCTCGCCGAAGGTGAGGGCACGACCGCCCGCGTCGACCGACACGGTGGCGCCGGCGTCGCCGAAGACCACCGTCGGCGGGCCCGCGTCTTCGGCCGAGGCGCTCACGGAGGCCGAGGCCTCGGTGCCCGACTTCTTCTTGCCGCGGCCCCAGATGAACAAAGGCACCGCCACGACCGCGATGCCGATGACGAGGGCCAGCGCGGCCTGCAAGCGCACGTCGCGCTGCACGCGCCCGCCCATCGTGGGGGTACGGCTCGAGGGGATCGGGTTCATCGGCGGAGGGGCGGGGATACCCCCACCCGCGCGTTCGGGCAACCCCCCCCTGCGGAGCACAGCCTGGCCGGGTGTCCCGCGCGCCCGGGTGGTACGAAGAAGAGGTGTCCGAGGTGCCCGCCGAGCTGAACGAGCCGCAGCTCCAGGCGGTCACCCACGTGGACGGCCCGCTGCTCGTCTTCGCCGGCGCGGGCAGCGGGAAGACCCGGGTCATCACCTACCGGGTGGCCCACCTCGTCGCCACCCATGGCGTCGCGCCCTACCGCATCCTCTCGGTCACCTTCACCAACAAGGCGGCCCAGGAGATGCGCGCGCGGCTCGTCGGGCTGCTCGGGCCCTCCCTCGCCGGAGACCTGTGGGTGGGCACCTTCCACGCCACCTGCGCCAAGCTGCTGCGGCGGCATCACGACGCGGTGGGGCTCGGTCGGGACTTCGTCATCTACGACGACGGGGACCAGAAGAGCCTCGTGCAGCGCATCCTGCGGGAGCAGAAGGTCGACGAGAAGAAGTTCACGCCACGGATCGTCCTCGGCCGCATCCACGCGCACAAGCAGGAGGGCCTCGGCCCCGAAGACCTGGGCGACGAATACGTCGACCGGGTGGTGCGGCCGGTGTTCGCGCAGTACGAGAAGAGCCTCCGCGACAGCAACGCCTGCGACTTCGACGACCTCCTGCTCCACGTGCTGCGCATGCTGGAGGCGCGGCCGAGCGACGAGGACGAGCTCACGTTCCCGCCGCCGCCGCTCACGCCGCTCGAGGCCGCCGGCGCGGCCCTGCGGCGCAAGTTCGAGTACGTGCTGGTGGACGAGTTCCAGGACACCAACGCGGTGCAGTACCGGCTCGTGCGCGCGCTCGCGCCCCCACGGCAACCTGGCGGTGGTCGGCGACGACGACCAGTCCATCTACTCCTGGCGCGGCGCCGACGTGCGCAACATCCGCGGGTTCGTGAAGGACTTCCCCGAGGCCAAGGTGGTGCGCCTCGAGCAGAACTACCGCTCGACCCAGCGCATCGTGCGCGCCGCGCTCGCGGTGGTGTCGCGCTCGAAGGACCGGGTGCCGAAGGACCTCTGGACCGAGAACGAGGAGGGCTCGCCGCTCGTCGTGCGCACCACGACCGGGGAGCGGGACGAGGCGCAGCAGGTGGCCGAGACCCTCCTCGCGTTCCGGCGCGACGGCCTCGTGCTCGACGAGATGGCCGTCCTCTACCGCACCCACGCGCAGTCCCGCGTGCTCGAGGAGGCGATGCGCAGCGCGCGGCTGCCCTATCGCGTGTTCGGCGGGCAGCGCTTCTTCGAGCGCGCAGAGGTCAAGGACCTGCTCGCATACCTGCGGCTCGTCGTGAACCCGCGGAGCGACGTCGACTTCCTGCGCATCGTGAACGTCCCGCCGCGGGGTATCGGTACGACCACCGTCGAGCGGCTCGTCTCCGCGGCCACCCGCGAGGAGCTGCCGCTGTCGGAGGCGCTGCCCGGGCTCGTGCGGGGCACGATCGACTCCGACCTGCCCGCGGGGGCGCGGCGCAAGCTCGCGGTGTTCCAGGACCTGCTCGACGGCCTCGGGCGCACGCAGGCCGCGGGGGCGCTGCCGAGCGAGCTCGCCCAGCGGGCGCTCGACGACAGCGGCTACGCCAGCAGCCTCGAAGACGAGGACACCGACGAGTCCGTCTCGCGGCTCGAGAACGTGCGCGAGCTCGTGGGCTCGATCGCGGAGTGGGAGCAGGCCCACGAGGCGCCGAGCCTCGCCGCGTTCCTCGAGGAGACGGCGCTCGTCACGGCGGGCGACGAGCGCACCGCGCGGGACGCCGACGCGGTCACCCTCATGACGGTGCACGCCGCCAAGGGCCTCGAGTACCGCGCGGTGATCCTCACCGGCCTCGAGGAGGACCTGTTCCCCTATCGCCGCGAGGGCGAGCAGGAGGACATCGAGGAGGAGCGGCGCCTCGCCTACGTGGCCATCACGCGCGCCAAGGAGCGCCTCGTGCTCACCCACGCCACCTCGCGCGTGCTGTTCGGGCAGGTGCGGCCGGGACGGCCGAGCCGGTTCCTCACCGAGCTCCCGCGCGAGGACTTCGAGCACGTGCGCTACGACGGGTGGATCCCGCCTTCTTCACGGAGCCCCTCCTTCGTCGTATGGGTCCTCGTCGTACGGGCCGCGCGGCACGTCGCAGATGCCCCTCCTCGATGCCGCGTTCGCAGCCGTTCGCGCACCCACAGCGCCCGAGCGCGCCAGCGCGGGCCGAGGGCGAGCGGTTCGTCGAGCGCGACGAGCACGTCCACCTCGACCACGACGACGTGCACCACGACCCCGTGGACGACCACGGCGACGACCGGATCGCGGGGCGTCGGGTGCGACACCGCAAGTTCGGAGAGGGCGTCCTCGTCGAGTGGCGTCGCGGCCCCGAGCCGAAGATCGTGGCGCGCTTCCCGAAGTACGGGACGCTCACCATCGATCCGCGGTTCGTCGAGGTCGTGGAGTGAGCGGCGGCGCTACTTCACCTTGGTCTTGCAGCCGAGGAGGATCTTCACGAGCAGCTTGCCCGGGTCGGCCTTGAGCGCATCGCACTTGGGGCCGTAGAGCTCGATCTTGGACTTGGTGCCGTCGGTGTAGTCCCAGCCGTCGGCGTGGGACTCGTCGCGCAGCACGTCGGCGCCGACGCCCGCGGTCTCGAGCACCACGTTCACCTTCGCCGGATCGACGTCGGTGCCGGTGGGCACCTCGAAGATGCAGGTGGCGATCTTGCCGGTGATCTCCCCGAGGGCCTTGGCGAGATCGGCCGAGAACGAGCCGGAGCCGATCTGGTAGTGGCAGTCGGTCGTGCAGGTGGCCGTGCGGCGGGTGCCGCCGTTGATGGCGAGGTGCGAGAGGAACGTGGCCGCCTTCTCGCTGCCGGGCGCGCCGATGACGAACGTCTTCACGACCGGGGTGCCGGTGAACGCACCCGTGGTCTCCTTCTCCATCGTCGCCTGGTCGCTGCACTCGACCGACATCTCGGGCAAGCCGCCGAACGCGGGGGAGTAGGTGGTCGGCTCGCCGTCGGTGACCAGGAGCACGAAGCGATCGCCCTTCGCGCTCGTGGTCTGCATGATCGACCAGCCGTTCTTCAGCGCCCAGCGGGTCGGGGTGTTGTCGCCGGTGGGCTTGGTGGCGTCCATCGACGACGAGATGAGCGCGCGCGTCGTCTTGAGCGGCCCGATGTCGACGTAGGGGGTCTTCTTGATGTCGGTGCAGCCGCTGTCCTTGAGGAGGGCGGCGCAGCCGGGCGCGGTCGGGGTGAGGATGCAGCCGACCGACTTGCTCGTGTCGAACTTGCCCTCGGGGTAGTAGAGGATGCCCACGGGGAGGTCGTCGTCGGCCGCGGCGAGCGCCGTCTTGAGCGCCGAGACCGCGCCGGTCCACTTGCCGTCCTTGTCCATGCTCGCCGAGCGGTCGAGGACGATGAGGAGGCTCGCGGGGATCTTCTTGCCGTCGTATTTGACCGAGGCGCAGGCGGCGTCGTCGTTGCCGCCCTCGGCCGCGATGCCGTCGCCGAGGCCGCCGTCGAGGAACAGGCTCCCGTCGGTGCCGCCGTCGAGGCTGGTCGGGTTGTCGTTCTTGTCACCACCCGCCGAGCAGGCCACCGCCGAGGCGACGAAGCCGCCAGCGAGGGCGACGCGGAGAAAGCGAGCAGCGCGCATCAGCCGCCCCCGTTGGCCTTGGCGGTGTTGACCACCTTGTCGACGAGCGCGGCGTCGAACGTGCCCGCCTTGAGCGAGTCGATCGCTGCCTTGAACACCGGGCGCCACTTCTCCTTGTCCGTGTCGGTCGGCACGAAGATGGTCACCCCCGTGCGCTTCTTGAAGCGATCCCAGGCCGCCGCGTCCTCGTTGCGGAGCTTCTGCTTGAGGCCGGCGTTCGAGCTGTTCATCGCCTTGGCGCTGTCGAGCACCGCCGACTTGCCGTCGCCGGGGGAGCTTGTCGAGGGCGTCGGTCGAGAGGACGATCGCGCCGACGGCGATGCCGTTCACCGCGTCGACGCCGTGATCGAACTTGGAGTTCCACTGCAGCATCTCGGCCGCGAGCGCGGGCACCGAGAGGCAGTTGATCTTGCCGGTGTCGATGCTGGGGAGCACCGACATGAGCTCCGCGGGGAAGGCGTTGACCCCACCGATCTTCGTGTAGACCGAGGACAGCACCGGGTCGCCCGAGTACACCCAGGGGTTCTTGCCCTTGAGGTCGTCGGGCCCCTTGACCGTGAAGCCCTTGGAGAGGAAGTGGGCCGGCCCGATGTCGCCCCAGCTCGCGACGGTGAGCTTCTTCTCGGCGAGGTACTTGGTGAAGTCGGGCTCCATGACCGTGCGGACGGCGTCGAGCGTGGCCCAGCTGCGGATCACGCCGGGCAGCTGCATCACGAGCAGTCGCTTGTCGAACTTGGAGAGGCCGGTCGAGGTGAAGGCGCCGCCGTCGAGCTGCCCCGCCTTGATCTTGTCGACCATGGTGGCCTCGGTGCCCTGGGTCGAGTTGAAGTAGAAGTCGAACGAGACCGCCGTGTTCGTCTTCGTCTCGACCGCCTTCTTCCAGGTCTTGAACACCTGGCCCCACGGTGAGTCGGGCGCCGCGGCGGTGCCGACCTTCAGCTTCACGGGGTCGGCCGAAGCGGACCTCGCGGCGAACACGGCGACCAGGGGGACGAAGGCACAGGCGACGAAGGAACGGTTCATGAACCGGCAGGCTAGCATTCAAGATAGGCTCCCCGTGGTGCGGACCCTCGCCGTGCTGTCCGTGGTGGCCCTGTCCGTCTCGTCTGCACGAGCGGCCTGTCCGGTGCCCGAAGGGGCGGACCCGGCGCTGGCCCAGCAGTCCGACGAGGTGCGTCAGGCAAAGGTGGAGCAAGCGCTCGCCACGGCCGGCCGGGACACGACCACCTGGGCCTGGGCCTGGCGTGCGTCGTTCCTCTTCACGGGAACGGTCCAGGCCGGGCTCCTCCCGGGCGCCCGGTCCGAGGCCGACCGCATCGACCTCCAGCTCGGCATGGGCAAGTCGGTGGTCGCGTTCGGGTTCGCCCTGGTCACCCGGCTGCCGGCCGAGAAGCACCACGACACCTTCACCCCGGCCGGGCCCGAGCCCCGCTCGTGCGCGAAGCTCGCCGAGCTCGAGCTGCGGCTGCGGGACGACGCGATCGGCGAGCGCAAGGGCCGGCACTGGTTCATGCACGCGCTCTCGATCGCCTTCAACGTCGGGGTGGGCGCGGTCGCCTGGAAGCTCCACGGCCGCGTGGGCAGCGCCCTCTTCGGGGTGATCTCGGGGAGCGCCGTCGGCGAGCTGCGGCTGTTCACCCAGCCCCTCACCGCGAACCGCGCGTGGGACGCCTACCTGCACGGAGAGAGCGTCACCGCCCGCCGCGTGACCCCGTGGATCACCGTGGTGCCGAGCGGGGCGATGCTCGGCGCCGACCTGCAGCTGTGAGCTACTGCCCCTTGAACTCCATCGGGTAGACGATCACGCTCGTGGCCTTCTCGTCGTCGTTGCCCTTGGCGTCCTTGGCGAGCGGGAACTTGAACTTCTTCACCGCGTCGTAGATGCAAGCCTTCATGTCGGCGTCGGCGAGGGTCGTGTCGGGGGTGACCTCTCCGGCCTTGCCGACCTTGCCGCCGGCGACCTCGACCTTGAGCAGGAGCTTGCCGATCGCGGCGACGCCCTTCTTGGCCTTGTAGGCCTCGAGGTAGCACCGACCGATCTCGATCTTGTTGAAGAAGAAGACCTGCTTGACCTTCTCGTACTCGATCTTGGCGCCGGTGGTCTTGATCCCGCCGCCGCTCACGTCGATGCCGAGCGAGAACTCGACCGGGTACTTGACCGTGGCCTTGGCCTTCGGGTCGTGCTCGCCCTTCTCGTTCTTGGCGAGCGGCATCTTGATCTTCTTGACCACGCCCTCGATGCACTTGAGCGCCTCCTCGAGCTTGAGGCTGCTGTGCGGCCGATCGACCTCGCCCTTGAGGACCTTGCCGTTCTGGGTCTCGATGATGAGCACCGCCTCGCCCTCGGCGACGGCGTCCTTCTTGAGGGCCTTGTCGTAGCAGTCGCGCATCTCCTTGAGGTTGGGCTTGAGCGCGGCCTCGAACTCCTCGCGGTTGACCTTGCCGCCACCGGTGGACGCGGACGCGGAAGCGCTGGGCGCGGCCTTGGCGTCCTTGGTCTCGGCGCGGGACTCCGGCGCCACGACGAGCCCGACCAGAGCCAGACCGGCCGCGAGCGGACCGAGGACGAACGACCGAGGGGACACGAGACGCGACATGGAGCCTCCGCAGACGAAAGGACGAGCCTCGACGCCCGTCGATTCAATCCGCCAGTCTACGCGAGCCTGGAGGCCTCGGGCGAGCGAGTCATCAGCGGCCTCGCACCCACGCATACAGCGACGGCAGGAGCACCAGCGTGAGCAAGGTGGCGGTGCCGAGGCCGCCCATGACCACGGTGGCCAGGGGCCGCTGCACCTCGCCACCGCTCCCGCTCGCGATCGCCATGGGCAGGAACCCGAGCGCGGCCACGAGCGCCGTCGTCACCACCGGGCGCAGCCGGTCGTGACCCGCGGCCGCCGCAGCGGTGCGCGCGTCCATGCCCTCCGCCTCCTTCTGGCGGATGCTCGAGAGCAGGACCACGCCGTTCAGGGTCGCGACGCCGAAGAGCGCGATGAAGCCGACCGCGGCCGAGATCGAGAGCGGGAGGCCACGCAGCATCAGCGCGACCAGCCCGCCGCTGGCCGCGACCGGCACGTTGAGGAAGATCAAGAGCGCGGGCAGCGCCTCACCGAACGTGAAGTAGAGCAAGACGAAGATCCCGAGCAGGGTGGCCGGCACGATCACGGCGAGGCGGGCCGAGGCGTGGGCGAGCTGCTCGTACTGCCCCGAGAGCGAGATGCGGTAGCCCGGCGGCAGGGCGAGCTTGTCGAGCCGCGCCCTGGCATCTCGCACGAACGAGGCGAGATCGCGGCCGCGCACGTTGGCCTCGACCAGCACGCGGCGACGGGCGAACTCGCGGCTGATCTGCGCCGGGCCCTCGCCGACCACCACCGAGCACACGTCGCCGAGCGAGAGCACACGACCATCGCCGAGCGGCAGCGGCACGGCGGCGATGCCGGCCGCGGTGGCCGGGGGCGCGACCTCGAGCTTGACGACGATCTCGAACCGCCGCTCGTCCTCGACCAGCAAGCCCGCGGGCCGCCCCGCCCGCAGGGCCTCGATCGTCGCGCGCACGTCCTCGAGCTTGACGCCGAGCCGCCCTACCCTCTCGGGGTCGGGCCGCACCGTCGCGACCAGCGCCCCCGTGGTCTGCTCGGCGCGGATGTCCGCGGCTCCCGGCACGTCGGCCAGGATCCGCTGCACGTCGCGCGCGAGGCGCGTGAGCACCACCAGGTCGTCGCCGTGGATCTTCACGCCGACGTCGCTCTTGAGACCGCCGAGCAGCTCCTGGAAGCGCATCTCGATGGGCTGGGTGAAGCCGAACGCGGTGCCCGGGAGCGCCGCGCGGAGGTCCTTCTCGAACAGGCCGACCAGCGCCTCGCGGTCCTTCGCCGTCTTCCACTCGGCGCGCGGCTTCAGGATCACGAAGACGTCGCTCTGCTCGATGCCCATCACGTCGGTCGCCACGTCGGGGCTGCCGGTGCGCGACACCACCCGCACCACCTCGGGGTAGCGCGAGAGCACCTGCTCGATGGTGCGCGTGCCCTCGATCGCCTCGGCGAGCGAGACGCTCGCCGGCCGGGTGACCTGGATCGCGAGGTCGCCCTCCTCGAGGCGAGGCACGAACTCGGCGCCGAGCCGGCTGCCCGCGCCGACCCCGACCGCGACGAGGGCGACCGCGACCGCCGCGGCGACCACCGGGCGCTTCAGGAAGAAGTCGAGCGCGGGCTGGTGCAAGCGCCGCACGACGCGGACGATGAAGACGTCGCCGTCGTGCGCCTTGCGCAGGACCACCGAGGCGAGCATCGGCACCCACGTGAACGTGAGCACGAGCGCGGTGCCGAGCGCGAAGAGCACCGTCCACGCCATGGGCCGGAACATCTTGCCCTCGACGCCCTCGAGCAGGAGCACCGGCACGTAGACGACGCCGATGATGAACACCCCGAAGGCGATGGGCCCCCCGACCGCGCTCGCCTCGCGGAGGAGCGCCGTGCGGGCGTCGAGCTTGCGGGCGGCCATGGTGGCGAGCGTGCCCTCGACGACCACCACCGCGCCGTCGACCACCAGGCCGAAGTCGAGAGCGCCGAGGCTCATCAGGTTGCCGCTCATCCCGAGCGCGCTCATGACCGCGAAGGCGCCGAGCATGGCGAGCGGGATCGCCGTCGCCACCACGAGGCCCGCCGCCACGTCGCCGAGGAAGATCAGGAGCACGCCGATGACGATCACACCGCCCTCGAGCAGCGATCGCTTGACGGTGGCGAGCACCTTGTCGACGAGGTGGGCGCGGTCGTAGAACGCCTCGACCCTGGCACCCTTCGGCAGCCGGGCGCGGATCTCGTCCAGGCGCGCCTCGACCCGCTTGCCGATCTCGTGCGCGTTGCCGGCGGCGATCATCTGGACCATGCCGTAGACGGTCTCGCCCTTGCCATCGGCGGTCGCCGCGGCGGTGCGGAACGCCTGCCCCTCGGTCACCGTGGCCACGTCGCGCACCCGCACGGCGAGCCCTCCCGGGCGCGTGGCCACGACCTGGCCACCCACGTCGGCCGCGGTGCGGTACTGGCCGTCGAGCCGCACGAGCACCTGCTCACCGCCCTGCACGAGCGCCCCACCGCCCACGTTGGAGCCGCCCCCGAGCAGCGCCTCCTCGACGTCGCGCTGCGAGACGCCGAGCGCGCGCAGGTCGGCCGACCGCACGCGCACCTCGATCTGGCGGGTCCAGCCGCCCCAGCCGTTCACCTCGACCACGCCGGGCACCGAGCGCAGCGAGTAGGCGATCTCCCAGTCGAAGAGCGTGCGGACGTCACGCGGGTCGTGCCCCGGCCACTCCACGGTGAAGTGGTAGATCTCGCCGAGGCCGGTCGTGAGCGGCCCGAGCTCGGGGCGCTTGGCGGCGGGCGGGATGGCCTCGCGCGCCGCGGGCAGCCGCTGCGACACGAGCGAGCGCGCCGACTCGAGGCTCACGTCGTCGTTGAACACCACCGTCACCGCCGAGATCGCGCTGCGCGAGATCGAGCGAATCTCCCTGACGCCAGGGGTGCCCGTCATGGCGAGCTCCACCGGACGGGTGACCAGCTGCTCCACCTCGAGCGGCGCGAGCCCGGGCGCGCTCGTCAGCACCTGCACCTGCACGTTGGTGACGTCGGGCACCGCGTCGACGGTCAGCGTGACGTAGCCGCGGACGCCCACCACCACGAGCAGGATCGTCGCGAGCAGGATCGCGAAGCGGTGGGTGACCGAGAGGGCGACGAGCCGGGCGATCATTCGAGCTCGCCGCGCAGGAGCTCGCCCTTGAGCAACAGCGTACCGCGCACGGCGACCCGCTCGCCCTCGGAGAGCCCGTCCTCGATCACCGCGTCGAGCCCGAGGCCCGGCGCGAGCCGCACGCTCTTCGGGCGGAACACGAGCTTGTCGCCCTCCTCGACGAGCACGAACACCACCGGCACCCCGCGCAGATCGATCACCGCCTCGGCGGGGACGACGAGCACCGCGCTCGTGACCGCGGGCGCGGCGGTGGCGAAGCCGACCTCGACCCACCCGCCCGTGACGAGGAACCCGCAGGCGGCCTTGGGCTCGATGCGCAGCGTGCGGGCCCGGCGCGCCCCCTCGATCAGGCCGAGATCCGCCGTGACCGTGGCCTCGCAGCTGCCCGCGGTCACTCTCGGCACGAGGCGCGCGACGCTGCCGATGGTCGGCACCTCGGCGCCCTCGGGCACATAGGCGAGCACCGCGAGCCGCTCCTTGGCCGAGATCTCGAACAGGGCGTGCTCGGGCGCCACCGCGCCGCCGAGCACCGCGGTGCGCCGCACGACGACCCCGTCGATCGGCGCGCGCACGGCGACGCGGATGCCGAGCGCCGAGGGCTCGCTCCCGGGTTCGCCGGCGCCCAGCTGGAACAGGAGCGTGCGCGCGGCGGCGAGGTCCGCGTCGGCCACCAGCGCGTCGGCGCGGGCCTCGTCGACCGCGTTGCCGCTGGTGGCCCCCTCCTTCTCGAGGGCGAGCTGCCGCGCGAGCTTCTTGCCGGCCACCACCGCGCGCGCGCGGGCCCGCAGGAGCTCCGCCGCCGCCTTGCCGACCTCGGGGGCGTCGACCCACGCGAGCGCCTGGCCCTTCTTCACCACCGCGCCGACGCCGACCTCGATCGACGCGATGCGACCGGCCACGAGCACGCCGGCCTCGGCGCGCCCTGCCTCGCCCGCCACCACCTCGCCCGGGAAGCGCCGCTCCGCGCGCGGCAGGCGCTTCTCGACCTTGCCGAGCGTGATGCGGCCGCTCGCGAGCAACGGCGCCGCGACGGTCACGAGGGTGCTGCTCGACGCCGAGGCGACGTGCGCGGTCGGAGCGACCTCGCGCTTGGAGCCGCACGCGGAGAAGATCCCCACGAGCAGCATGGTGAGCACGATGGGTAGGCTCCTCACGGGAGCCTCCCCATCAAGCGGAGGAGGCGCAGATCCGCGCGCACCACCTCGCCGCAGGCATGCACGTGTTGCTCCTCGATCGCGATGAGTCGCTGGCGCGAAAGGAGCACCAGCGTGACCACCTCGGTGCCGCTCTCGAACTGGATCCTGGCGAGGCGCAGCGCCTCGCGCGCGGGGACGATCGCGTCGCTCCCGAGCTTGTCGCGCACCTCGCGCGTGTGCTTCTGGTCGTGCACCGCGACGTGCACGTCCTTCTCGAGCTGCGCCTCGACGCGCTTGACCTCGGCTTCGGCGACGTCGGCGAGGCCGAGCGCCCGCGCCCGCTCGAACGCGGCCGGGTCGGCGAACGGCAGCGGGAACGAGACCGTGCCGAGCCACACCTGCTCGCCGAGGCTGCCACGCAGGAAGGTCACGCCCACCCCGAGCGTCGGGGTCAGCGTCGCCGACACGAGCTTCACCTCGGTGCGCGAGCTCGCCGCGCGGGCCCGGGCGAGCACGAGCGTCGGGTTCTGGTCCCTGGCCGCGGCGAGGGCCGCCTTCTCCTCGACCAGCGGTTCGTCCGCGTTGCAGGTCTCGCCCGCGACCTCGATCGGGTCGCCGGTCGGGACGGCGATCGCGAGCCGGAGCTGCGCGAGCGCGTCGACGAGCAGCCCCTCGGCGTCGAGCGTCTGCGCGCCGGCGAGGCCGACCTCGGCCGCGGCGAGCGCACCCTCCACCGGCTGTCCCGCGCCCGACTTCACCCGGATCTTGGCCAGATCGTGGATGGTCTTGGCGTGCACCTCGCTCGTCGCGCGGAGCTTCAGGATGCCCCTGGCCTCGAGCGCCCGCGACCACGCGACGCCGGCCGCGAGCGCCCCGTCGAGCCGTGCGCGCTTCACGTCGGCCGAGACCGAGGCGAGGTGCGCCGCGGCGGTGTTGGCCCTCGCGCTCCCGACCGGGCCGAGCGGGATGTCGAGCATCGCGCCGAGCTGCACCTCGAACCCGGCGTCGGGGCCGAACCGGCGGCCGGCGCCGATCGAGAGGCGTGGCGGCAACACGAGCGTCGCGTGCGCGACCTCCTTGGCCTGCGTCCCTCCGGGCAGCGCGGCCGCAGCCGTCGCCACGCCAGGGCCTCGCGCAGCGCCGAGCTTGAGCGCGGTGGCGCGATCGACGCGCTGGACGGCTCCCGGCGCCTCACCCTCGAGCTTCGACACCGCCTCCTGCGAGCGGCCAGGAGCGGCGCTGACCACTGCTGCCGCGACGATGGCGAGAGCCAGCGGGCGCATCGACGGAACGCTAGGTCTCTCGGGTGGCGGGGCCTTCCGACAAATGTCGGAGGGTCGGGGAGGCGCGGGAGGCCGAGTGTTAGCCTCGACCTCGATGTCCTCGGCCCGTCGCTCGCCGGCGCTCTACCTGCACGTGGCCCTCGGGCTGTTCGGCGGCGCGCTCTATGCGGCCCTCAACAGCCTGTTCGACAACCTCGACCGTGCGCACCGCATCGTGGCCCATCTGGTGACGGCGCACGCCTTCGTCGACCGGGGCATCCCGCTCCTCGCCGGTGCCGCCCTGGGCATCAGCGTCTACTTCTGGCGCATGCGCTCCGAGCGCGCCGACGACCTCGCGCGTCGCCTGCACCGCGCCGAGCGGGACCAGGCAGTCTGGGTCGTGGCCACGGCCACGTTGCACGAGGTGCGCAACCCGCTGCACGCGCTCGGTCTCGTCCTCGGCGAGATCGGGGAGATCGCCCGTGAAGACCACGAGACCCGCGAGCGCCTGCTCACGCGGGCCCGCGTGCAGATGGATCGCATCAGCGAGAGCTTCAAGCCGCTGCGTTCGCTCGCCGAGGCGACAGGCCCCTCCCCCGAGCGCCTCTCGCTGCCGGCCCTCGTGCGCGACGTGACCGACGAGATGACCGTGCTCGCTCGACGCGACGGCGTCCACTTGCACGTGGAGAGCGGCTCCGGTCTCGCGGTGCGCGGCGATCCGACCCACCTCCGCATCGTGCTCGAGAACCTCCTCGGCAACAGCCTCGAGGCCCTCCGCGCGCGCGGCGGCGGTCACATCACGGTGCGGGTCGCGCAGGCGGGCACCGAGGCCACGGTGCGGGTCAGCGACGACGGCCCGGGGATCGACCCCACCATCCGCGAGCACCTGTTCGACCCGCTCTCGAGCACCAAGGAGTCCGGTCTCGGCCTCGGTCTCTCCATCGCGCGGGCGCTCGCGCGGGCGATGCGCGGCGACCTCACTCTGGCCGACGAACGAGAGACCACGTTCGAGCTGCGCATCCCGCTGGAGGGCTCGACGTGAGGAACCTCCTGCTCGTCGAGGACGAGGAGGACGCGCGAGAGCTGCTCGCGCGTGGCCTCGAGCGGGCCGGCTTCCGGTGCGTCGCCGTGGGCGACGTGGTGGCGGCCCGCGCGGCCCTCGCGGAGACCGTGTTCGACGTGGCGGTCCTCGACGTGGTGCTCGGCGAGGACCAGCACGGAGGCCTCAAGCTGCTGCCCGAGGTCACGGGGAGGGCCGAGAAGCCGCCGGTGGTGGTGATCACCGCGTTCGCCGACCTCGCCAAGGTCAAGCTCGCGCTCAACGGCGGGGCCGCGTTCCTGCTCGAGAAGCCATTCTCGGTGCCGGAGCTGCGCGCCGTTCTCGAGCGCGTGCTCGCCGACGCCGACAGCTCCAAGCATTTCGTCGATCGCGCGCTGTCCCGCGCCCGCCTCACCGACAAGGAGCTGGCCATCGCCCGCCTGCTCCTCAAGGGCCTGCCGAGCAGCGAGATAGCTCGGCTCGAGAACAACAGCGAGAAGACGATCCGCCAGCACCTCACCCAGATCTACGCCAAATGCGGGGTCACAAGCCGCTCGGAGCTGTTCTCCTGGGTCTTCCCGTCGTGAGAGGGCGCGCTGTCTCGCTTCGGTCCTTTACAGGCGCGGCAAAGCCTCGTGGAATGAGCGAGCGCTCGTGGTGGGCGTGGCGACTGCAATGGCTGCAGGGAGGGCTCGTTCTTGCGTAGGACCGCGACCGTTCGACCGAGCGCAGGCACCAGGCTCGGTGCGTGGGTCGTGCGCGAGGCCCGCGGCGAACCGGATCCGGTCGGCGTCGGCCCGGACGGCGTCGAGGTCACGCTGGCCCTCGGGCGCGAGCGCGCGCTCGCGGTGGAGCGCGCGGCCCTGGAGGCGCTCGCCGATCGCGCCGACATGCCGAAGGTCCTCGACGTCGGCGAAGACCCGACCATCGGCGCCTTCCTCGCGCTGAGCCGCCCGTCGACAGGGGGCGTCGACGCGCACGGCCTCTCGCTCCTGCCCGCGCTCGAGAGCGCCCTCGCCGTCGCGTTCGCCGTCGAGCAAGCGGGCTTCACCTTCACGCCGCGCGCCGGCGATTTCGCCTGGGGCTCGCGCCTCGCCATGCGTCGACTGCGCGGGACCATGAAGCTGCCGAAGGGCGAGCGCATCGACGCGCGCAGCATCGTCGAGTCCCTGGGCAGCGCGCTCGCGGGGAGGCTGCGCCCGTTGCTCGTGCCCCCCGCGCTCCTGCACCTCGTGCTGCCGCACAGCCAGCGCAACCGCGATCTCGCGCGGCACCCCGAGGCCGTGCGCGCCGATCTCGTTCGCGTGGCGCCGTTCTCGCCGCTGCCCGGCGAAGACGCTCCACACGCCGCCTACGTCTGCGACATCGGCCTGCACCGCGAGCGCAACGAGGACGCCGCCGCCATCGAGGTGCACGGCGAGTGGACCCTCGTCGCCGTCGCCGACGGTGTCTCCGCGGCCACGCGCGCCGAGATCGCGTCCCGACTCGCCGTCGAGCGTTGCCTCGCCTCGCTGCGCGCAGCCGACCAGATCGACGCGCAGTCCATGACCGATGCCATCATGGACGCCCACCACGCGCTCTGCGACGAGCCCGCGGTCGCCGCCGGCGAGACCCTCGGGACCACGCTCGTCACCGCGGCCATCCGCGGCCGCCACGTGATCGTCGGCTGGGTGGGCGACTCGCGCGCCTACTACCTCGGCGACGAGCGCGTCGGCGCGCTCTCCCGCGATCACTCGTGGCTCGAGGAGGCGCTCGCCAGCGGCGCGACCACGCTCGAGGAGGCGCTCCAGTCCCCGTGGGCGCACGCGCTCACGCGCTGCCTCGGGCCGCTCGAGGGAGGGGACCCGGACACCCACGCCCACCCCGACGTCGTGGTCCACGACCTCGACGAGCCGGGCACACTCGTGCTGTGCACCGACGGTGTATGGAACTACTTCCCCGAGGCCGAGCAGCTCGACGCGCTCATCGGGGGCATCCCGCGCGACGCTCGCACGCCCGACGCCATGGCGCGCGTGCTCGTCACGAACTCCCTGCTGCAAGGCGGCCGCGACAACGCCACGGTCGCCGTCATCAGCATCGCGTGAGCTACAGGCTCTGCTCGCTCGCTTTGGCGGGGTGACGGTCGAAGAAGTCGAGCATCGTCTTGGTCGCGTCGAGATCCTGGCTGCCACCCCACCCGGTCGACTTCGGGCCGCCCGGCCAGGTGTGCGCGGCCCCGCCGTCGCGACACAGCGCGACCTCGGCGCCGCCGGCGCAGGCGGTGTTGTGCACGCAGCGCGCCTTGCCCGCCGAGAACAGCTCGTCGGAGACTGCGCCCTTGCAGCCATCGGCGGCGAGCCAGCGGTCGATCACGGTCGCGACCGAGCTCCAGTGCTTCTCCTCGTGTCCGCCGTAGGGCACGATGCCGTCGAGCGCGCCGTGGATGTGCAGCGCCGGCACGGGCCGCGAGGGCTTGCAGGTGGCGACGCCGAACGTGCCCGAGACGGACGCCACCGCGGCGAACTCGTCCGCGGCCTCGCACCCGAGGCGGTGCGCGAGGAACCCACCGTTGGAGAAGCCGGTCGCGTAGACGCGGTCGCGATCGATGCACGCCCCACCGGCGACCTGCGCCACGATCGCGCGCGCGAACGCCACGTCGTCGAGGTGCAGCTCGCTCGCGAGGCCACAGCACGTGCCCGCGTTCCACGAGCGGTTGTAGCCGAGGGGTCGCACGACGACGTAGCCGCGCGCGGTGCCTCGCTCGACGACGCGCGTGGTCGCCTCGATCTGCGCCGGAGACCCACCCCACCCGTGGAAGGCGAGCAAGAGCGGACGCGGGCCGGCGCGCTCGGGAAGTCGACGAGGTAGCGGCGCGGCCCGTCGGGGGCCTGGAGCTCCGCGACGTGGCGCTCGCCCGACGACTCGGGTCCCGGGCACTTCGGCGCGGGAACGACGGGCGCGACCACGGCGCTCGCGACGGGCGCGACGACCGGTGTCGTGGCCATGGGAGCGGGGTTCGGCGCGGCGACGACCGCCGGCAGTCTCCGGCCGGTCGCGCCACCGGCGCAGGCCGCCACCACTCCGAGGAACATCGCTGCTCGTCTCACGCCCCCACGGTCTCATGGTGGGTGAATGTGGGCAAACTTCTGGACCGGCTCTACCCGATGCCGCGGAGCACCCGACCATCCCCGTGGACGAGGTAGAGCCGTGCCCCCGTCGCGATGGCCGCGCGGAGGGGCTGGTCGACCAGGCTCGGCTCGCGGTGCAGGAGCGCGAACGCACCGTCCGCGCCGCGCTCGCGCACCGTGCCCGCGCCGAAGCCGAACACCCGACCGTCGGGCAGCGCGGCGACGCGCTCCACCTCGTGCCCGGTGACCACGAGGCGCCCCGCCGCGTCGACCGCGAGGTCGTGGATCGAGCGGCCGTCGAGCGTGAGCGGCGTCACGCGACCACGGCGATCGACGCTGACCGCGCGCCCCGCGCCCGCGTCCTCGAGCCCGACCACGAGCCCCTCGCCGACGCCGATCGCCGACGTGGGTCGCCCCGCGCCGAGGCGCGCGTGCACCACGCCGACGCGCCGCTGCAGGCGCATCACGAGCGCCTCGCCGTGGGCCGCGTGCACGACGAGGTAGGCCTCGTCCTCCGGGTCCCCCACGATCGCCGGCGCAGCGCGCACGCCGAACGGCAGGCGGAACGCGTACGGCGTGCGACCGCCGGGCAGCACCTCGACGTCGCCGTCTCCGCGCACCACGACGAACGTGCCCGCGCCCGGGTTGAGGATGGCGACCGCCATCGCGTCGCCGGGGCGCGCGGGCATGGGGACCCACCGCACGCCGTCGTAGAACACGAGCTCCGAGCCGGTCGACGCGAGCGCCGCGCCGTCGCTGCGCACCGCCGCGCACACGATCGGCGCCGGGGAAGGCAGGCCCACCTCGAAGGTGAAGCTCGAGGTGGCCTCGCGGCGCAGGATGCTCGGGGCCGCGACCGAGCCGAGCCGACGCAGCCCCTCGAGGATCGGATCGAGATCGTCGAGCAGCGCCTCGACCGACGCGTGGCGCAGCGGCACGGGCAGATCCATGCCGAGCACCCCGCCGCCCGGAGAGCGCGGCGAGGTCGCGCGGTCGAGCACCACGTCGAGCCGCTCGAGCAGCGCGCGGCTCGCGCTCGAACGGTAGGCGGGGCCGAGATCGCTGCGCGTGGCGAGGCGGGTCCAGTTGCGCGCGATGATGCGCCCGGCGTACTGCATGGCGTTGTTCGCCTCGAACATCGGCGCGCGCGCGAAGATCTCGTAGACGATGGCGCCGAGCGCGAAGACGTCGCTCCACGGGCCGATGCCGTCGCCCCCCCCGGGCCTTCGACCCTCCATCTGCTCCGGCGCGCAGTAGCCCGTCGTGCCGACCGTCACGTCGAACGTCTCGCCGAGCCCCGCGGCGCGCGCGACGCCGAAGTCGCCGAGCTTGGCCAGCTCGTGGGGAGGCACGCCGCACACGAGCACGTTGGACGGCTTGAGATCGCGGTGGACGAGGCCGACCGCGTGCACCGCCGCGAGGCCACGGGCGATGCCCTCGACCAGGGCCACGGCCCGCGCGGGCTCGAGCGGCTCGGGCGCGCGGGAGAGGCGATCCTCGAGCGTGGTGCCGAGCGGACGCCCGTCGACGAGCTCCATCGCGCACCACGGCAGGCCGATCTCGGTGCCGTCCGCCAGGGTCACGAGGAACTCGCCGGCGTCGAACCAGCGCACCACGTAAGGACACGGCGGCACCTTCTCGCGGAGGCGCGCGAGCGCGACCACCTCCTTCTTGAACGAGAGGGCCGCCAGCTCCGGGTCGCCGATCACCACCTCGGGGAGCAGCACCTTCACGACGCACTGCTCGTTCGCCGCGAGCCAGGGCGAACGGACGCCCTCGGTCGCGCGCGCGAGGAACGCGACCCCCATGCCCCCCTCCCCGAGGCGGGCCTCGAGCACGAGCCCGACCGGAGAAGCGCCGTCGTGCACCGCGAGGCCGAGCAGGCGCTCGAGCCGAGGATCGGTGGAGGGCCTCGCAAGAGGCAGCTTACGCGGATGCGCTCGGCGCGGTTAGTATGGATGCATGCGCAGGGCATGGGCAGTCCTTGGTCTCGTCGCCTGCGTCCCGAGTGCGGAGCCCGTCGACCCGAGCAAGGGCGAGAGCACCGTCAAGGTGACCAAGACCGACATCGATCCTTCCGCGCCGAGCGCCGAGCCGGGCACCACGATCCCGGCTCCGCCGCTGGACCCTCCCGCGGCCGTGGTGCTCTCGAGCCCGAACGGCCTCGTCGGCGGGATGGCGCCCGACGCTCCGCTGCCGCTCCCGACCACCATCGCCGTCACCAAGTCCGCGGTGTTCGCCTTCGGGCGCAGCCGCGGCGTGTACGTGCTGCGCACGTGGAGCCTCAAGGGCAAGGCCACCGCGTGGGGCGCGCCGGTCACCGTGGTGCCGGCGTACGACGACGACGTGCCCGCGGTCGCCGCCTCCGACGGTGAGCTCGTGTGGTTCGCGGCGTCGTCCAAGGGCGGTGGCGTCCGCGTCGCCAAGGTGTCGCTGGTCGCGGGCGTCCCCAGGGTCGACGAGGCCAAGGGCGCGACCAGCAAGCTCGGTCACGTGGCCGCGATCGTGCCCTTCTCCGCGCACATCGGGCTCGTCGGGCGCGACGGCGACGGCGTGACGTTCGCGCGCCTCTCCCGCGACGCGGCGTTCCTCGACGCGCAGGCCAAGCTGCTCGCGCGCGGCACGCCGAGCAAGCTCACCACGGCGAGCCGATCACCGCGGGCCACGAGCGAGGACGGCCACCTCCTGCTCGCCTGGGACGCCGACCAGGTGGACGGCGCGCTCGACACCCCGGGCACCACACCCACCGAGAAGGCCTCCCCCAAGCCCGGCGTCTACGTGCGGCGCTTCTCGCCGTCGGGCGAGTCGATCTCGCCCGCGCGTCGCCTCACGCGCCCGAGCTTCGAGGCCCACGCGCTCGACGTCGTGGTGGAGCTCGGCGCGTGCGCGGTGCTCGCGTCCACCCCCGACGGCTTCGAGATGTTCCGCTTCGTGCGCAAGGGCCTCGATCTCCCTCCCTACGGCGGCGGCCTCCACCTCGCGGGCGCGGGCGGCGACGTCGCGCTCTCCGCCGACGTCATCGGCACCATCGGCCTCACGACGCAGAAGCTCCTGCGCATCGGGCCCGGCGTGAAGATCGTCCCCTCGAACCTCGGCTTCGCGCCGCCGCCGGGCAGCAGCTTCGAGGTCGCCCGGCTCGCCTCCGAGGGCTATTTCACCTGGGGCCTGCTCGGCTCGCGCACGCCGTCGGGCACGCTGCCGCTCGTGGTCAAGGTCGAGGGCGAGCACCTCGGCGTCCCGCTCCCGCCGCCCTGGATCGGCCCCGCGCCGCAGCAGCTGCTGTTCGCGGGGGTCGATGGCGACGAGGCGATCGCGATCGTGGCGGCCGAGGGCGGCGCGCAGGTGCTGCGGCTCTCCACCGACGGCAAGGTCAAGAGCAACTCCGCCCTCACCCTCGATCCTGGCACCACCGCGGCGCTCTCGTGGCCGCGCGCGTCGGTGCCCCGCGCCGCCCGCGCCGGGGGCGAGTGGCTCGTCGCGCTCAAGGACGGTCGCGTGCTCGTCGCCACCGGGCCCAAGGCCGGCGCGCTCGTCAGCCCCCCCGTCCCGCTCGGCAGCGGCAACCTCGGCCCGGGTGTGCTCGGCCTCGTACCCAACGAGGGCAAGGGCACCGTCGCGCACGCGTTCTACCTGCCGCACCCCGAGCGCAGCACCGAGCTCGCGGTCGCGCCGATCGATCCGAAGGCAGCGAACGTGGGCGCGTGGACCAAGCTGCCGACGACGGAGCACCACTACGGCGCGCTCGGCGAGTCGCGCTTCGCGGCGGTGGCCAAGAAGGGCGGCGGCGTCGCGATCCTCGGGCACGCCGGCACCAAGGTGCTGAGCGTCGCGCAGATCTACTTCCTCGTGGTGCTCGACGCCGACGGGCGCCTCGTCCAGCTCCGCCCCGAGGCCCCGGGGCCGCTCGAGGAGGCCACGCTGGTGCCCACGCCGGGAGGCGCCGCGCTCGTCGCGTCGATCACCGGCAAGGGCCCTTCCGCGCGCTGGCTCGACGGCGACGCGAGCTGGCGAGACACCTACGCGTACCTGCCGTTCCGCAAGGCCGGCGACGGCCCGCTGCTGCGCGCGGGTGGCAAGACGATGCTGTTGCCCGTGCGCGCCGCGCCGCTCGAGCTGCCTCCCGAAGCCGCCGCGATCGCCGCGCGCTGCGCCTACGCGCTGCCCACGGGCCCCCGCTCGCTCCTGCTCGTGTGCGAGGAGGGCAGCGGTGACTCGCCGCTCGCCTCGCGCGTCACCGTGCGCACGCTCGCGTTCTAGACGCTCACAGATCGGGGATGCACTTGGGCGGGCTCTTGCACACGAGCTTGGTCAGCTGGCACACGTAGACGCCGCAGAGGCCGCAGGCCTCGCCGGGAATGCCCGGGAGGACACCGCAACCACCGCAGTCGTTCGTGTCGTCGCCGGGGCAGAACGTGGAGAGGCCGCCCTTCGCGCAGATGGTCTTGAGGGTCTTGCAGGTGCCACACACGCTGCCCGGTGCCATCTCCTTGGGGATCGGGTCGGTGCACACCACGCTGCCGCCGTCGGCGGCGCACTTCCACACGGCGGTCTTGCAGACGCCGCCACAGGCGGCGCCGGGCGTGCCCTCGAGGGTGCCGCAACCGCCGCAGGCGTTCGCGCCCGCCACCCCCTCGCACTTCAGCGCGTCGAGGCCATCGCAGATGAAGACCCCGGTGCCGCACGTGCCACCGCCGCACTTGTCGCCGGGCTTGCCGGCGAGGGCCGTGCAACCCCCACACGAGTTCTTGCCGGGGTCCTGGCACTCGATCTTGCTCTTGTCGGCGGAGCATCGCTGCAGGCCGCAGGCGCCGCACTTGTCGCCGAGGGTGCCCGTGAGCACCCCGCAGCCGCCGCAGGCGTTGAACCCGGCGTCCTTGCAGACGACCTTGTCGGTGCCGGAACACTCGACCTTGCCGCAGGCCCCACACGCGTCGCCGGGCGCGAGCGCCAGGGCGACCGAGCCTCCACAGGCGTTCTTCGTGGAGCCATCGCCGCTGGTGTCGCTGGCGCTGTCGCCGGTGGCGGCGTCAGAGCCGCCGTCGTCGGCCTCGCGGGTGGGAGAGCTGCAGCCGACGAGCAAGGCGAAAGACAAGGAGATCCAAGAGCGCATCGTCGCAGCATGGTCGCAGAGCGGCGCTGCTGCAACCGCACGGCCCGCGATCGGACAAACGCGCTAACAGGCCGCGTGGGGCTTGCCCGCGACCGGGAAGATCTTGCCCGGATTGAGCAGGCCCTGGGGGTCGAACGCCGACTTGATGCGCTTCTGTAGTGCGATGAGGGCTGGCGACTGCTCGAGGGGCAGGTACGGAGCCTTGAGCACGCCGATGCCGTGCTCGCCCGAGAGCGTGCCGCCGAGCGCGAGCACCTCGCGGAAGCAGGCCTCGATGGCGCGGTCCACGCGCGGGAGCTCGTCCTCGTGGTCCCAGAAGAAGTTGACGTGCAGGTTGCCGTCGCCCGCGTGCCCGTAAGCCAGCATCTTGAGGCCCTCTCGCTCGCGGATGCGCGCGCACGCCTCGAGCAGGGCCGTCACCTTGGAGCGGGGCACGACCACGTCCTCGCTGAGCTTCTTCCTGGCGAGCTTGCGCACCGCGGGCGAGAGCTCGCGACGCGCGGCCCACAAGCGGTCGCGCTGCGCCGCGTCCTGCGCCACCACGACGTCGATCGCGCCCGCGTCCATGCACGCTTCGCCGATGCGCTCCATGTCGCGGTCGAGGTCGTGGTCGCCGTCGATCTCGATGAGCAGCAGGGCCGCGGCGCGCGGGTCGACCGCGGCGCCGTTCGCCCGCAGCGCGCCGAGCGCCATCTCGTCCATCAGCTCGAGGCAACGCGGCGTGAGCCCGCGCGCGACGATCTGGCTCGTGGCGTCACCGCACCCCTTCACCGCCGAGAACAGCGCGAGCAGCGTGCGCACCTCGGGGGGCTTCGGCAGGAGGCGCAGGGTGATCTCGGTGAACACCCCGAGCGTGCCCTCGCTGCCCACCAGCGTGGCGGTCACGTCGTAGCCGGTGACGCCCTTCACCGTGCGCTTGCCGGCGCGGATGCGCTCGCCGCCCATGAGCACGGCCTCGCACCCGAGCACGTAGTCGCGGGTGACGCCGTACTTGAACGCGCGCGGCCCGCCGGCGTTCTCGGCGACGTTGCCGCCGATCGCGCACACACCGAGCGAGTTGGGGTCGGGCGGGTAGAACAGGCCCTCCTTCTCGACGAGGGCGTGGAGGTCGCCGGTGATGACGCCGGGCTCGACCACGATCAGCAGGTCCTCGCGCGAGAGCTCCTTGATGCCGCGCATGCCCTCCATCGAGAGCACGATGCCACCGGCCACCGGGACCGACCCGCCGGTGCGACCGCTGCCGCCGCCGCGCGGCGTGACCGGCACCTCGTGTTCGGCACAGACCCGGAGCACCGCGGCGATCTCGTCCGCGTCCTTCGCGATCACGACCCCATCGGGCAAGGTCGCCACCGTCTCGGACTCGTCGCGCGCGTAGCGACCGCAGGCTTCGGCCGTGGTGAGCACCCGCGAACCGCCGAGCGTCCGGTGCAGGGCGGCGAGCGCCCGTTCGGCGCGCGACGTGGAAACCCGGGGAACGCTGGGCTGGAGAGCGATCACTTCGCGACAGGCTAGCAGCGGATGCTACCTTGAGCACGGATGTCGCGGCTCCTGCACCTCGAGAAGGGCTCGACCTTCGCGGAAGACTACCGCGTCATCGGGCCGCTCGCCGAGGGCGGCATGGGCGCCGTCTACGAGGTCGTGCAGGTGCACACCGGCGCGGGCCGCGCCCTCAAGATCATGCACTCGCAGCTGGCCGGCGACGAGAAGGCCCGCCAGCGCTTCGTGCAAGAGGCCAAGGTGAGCGCGCTCATCGAGAGCGATCACGTGGTGCAGGTCACGGGCGCGGGCGTCGAGCCGCGCACCGGCACGCCGTGGCTCGCGATGGAGCTCCTCAAGGGCGAGACGATGGCCTCGTTCGTCGGCCGGCGCGGGGGCCTCGCCGCGTGGGAGGTCCGCGAGGTGTTCTCGCAGCTGTGCCACGCGCTCTCGGCCGCGCACAAGGTCGGCGTCATCCACCGCGACCTCAAGCCCGAGAACATCTTCCTCGCCGTCGCGCGCCGCGAGGGCGTCGCCTTCACCGTGAAGGTGCTCGACTTCGGCATCGCCAAGCTGGTGGCCGAGGTCGCGACCCAGCAGCAGACGGCGGCGATCGGCACGCCGCTGTGGATGGCGCCCGAGCAGACCGAGACCGGCGCGCCGATCAACGCGGGCACCGACGTGTGGTCGCTCGGGCTCGTCGTGTTCTTCGCCTTCACCGGCAAGTTCTACTGGAAGGTCGCCAACGCCGAGGTGCTGAGCGCGGCCGCGCTGCTGCGCGAGGTGGTGCTCGAGGCGCTGCCGGCCGCGAGCGACCGCGCGCGGGAGATCGGGCGCGCCGAGCGGCTGCCGGCGGGGTTCGACCAGTGGTTCGCGCGGTGCGTGGTGCGCGAGCCCGAGCGCCGGTTCGCCTCGGTGCGCGAGGCGCGCGAGGCCCTCGATGGCATCCTCGCGGTGGCGGGCACCTCACCCGTGGAGCTCGGGCCGGCGCTCGGCACGCCGCCCATGTTGCCGGTGCACACGCCGTTTCCGGGCTCGACGCCGGTGAGCTCCGGGCGCGGGCCGGCGTCCGACACGATCGGCCAGGGCGCCACGCTGCCGATCTCGAGCCTCTCCCCCAAGGCCTCCACCGGGGCTCCCGCGGTGCTGCCAGACGAGCCGGAGCCCGCGCTGCCGGTCCACAAGACCTCGCGCAGCCTGTGGCTCGGCATCGCGGTGGTCACGCTGGTGATCGGCGGCGTCGGGGCCGTCGTGTTCAAGAACAGCAAGCCACCGAGCCCGGTGACCGCGGCCGCGTCCGAGGCCGCCAAGGCCCCCGCGAGCAAGTCGTTCGTCATCGCCACCGAGCCGCCGAAGACCTGCCCCCCGAACATGGCCATCGTCCCCGGGGGCACGTTCTTCTCGAGCACCAAGGGTGAGCACGTGAGCGTCGCGAGCTACTGCCTCGACGTCCACGAGGTCACCGTCTCCGACTTCGCCGAGTGCACCAAGAAGGGCAACTGCACCGACAAGGACCTCGACGCCGAGGGGTTCTGCAACGGCAAGCTCAAGAAGCCCGACCACCCGATCAACTGCGTCGACTGGGACCAGGCCGAGGCCTACTGCGGCATGGCCAGCAAGCGACTGCCCACGCTCGCCGAGTGGACCTGGGCCGCGCGCGGCGCGGGCGCCGGCACCACCTTCCCCTGGGGCGACGATCCGGCCGCCGATCAGCTGTGCTGGTCGGGCAGCAGCCTCAAGCGCACCATCCTCGGCACGTGCACCGTGGGCAGCCATCCCTCGGGCGTCACGCCGTTCGGCGCGCAGGATCTCGCCGGCAACGTCGCCGAGTGGGTCGCGGCCGATCCCTCGCAGCACGAGTCGGTGCGCTGGATCCTCGGCGAGCACTGGCGCAGCGAGCAGATCGGCTTCTCCAAGGACGTGAGCGGCCGCACGAGCGCCCAGGTCGGCTCGGTGGCGCGCAAGCTCCGCTCCGCGACCGTCGGGTTCCGCTGCGCCAAGTGACGCTGGCTCGACGGTGGTAGGGTCGGAGCATGGACCGGCCGACCCACCTGGACTCGCAGGGCCACGCGCACGTGGTGGACGTGCGCGAGAAGGCGGAGACCCACCGCATCGCCGTGGCGCGCGCACGTGTGCGCACCCGACCCGAGGTCGCCCGGGCCATCCTCGACGGACAGACCCCGAAGGGCGACGTGGCCGCGGTGGTGCGGGTCGCGGCCATCGCTGGCGCCAAGCGGACGAGCGACCTCGTCCCGCTCTGCCACCCGCTCCCGCTCACGCACCTCGCCGCCGAATTTGCGGTCGATCCGCGCGGCGTGCTCACCATCGTCGTCCGCGCCGAGTGCGTCGGGCGCACCGGCGTCGAGATGGAGGCCATGGCGGGGGCCTCGATCGGCGCCCTCACCGCGTACGACATGATCAAGGGCCTCGACCGCGAGGCGCGCATCGAAGCGGTCGAGCTGCTCGAGAAGGACGGCGGGCGTTCCGGTCACTACCTGCGCGGCGCGGGCGAGCGGATCGCGCTCGTCGACCGCCCCATCGTCGTCGACGACGTGCTCGCCGCGGTCGCCCACCCCTCGGCGGGCGGCCAGGTGCTGTTCCTCGGCACGGTGCGCGACCACGCCGACGGCCAGCCGGTCACGCTCCTCGAATACGAGGCGTACGCCACCATGGCCGTCGCCGAGATGGGCCGCTGCGTCGCCGAGGTCGAGGCGCAGTTCCCCGGCGTGCGACTCGCGGTCACCCACCGCGTCGGCGCGCTCCAGATCGGCGACCTCGCGGTCGTCTGCGCCGCGAGCGCCCCGCACCGCGGCGAGGCGTTCGGCGCGGCCCGCGCGCTGATCGACGCCATCAAGCACCGCGTCCCGATCTGGAAGCGCGAGCACGGCCCCGACGGCCCCTACTGGGTCGATTTCGTCGACGCGCGCTGCACCGGCGAGGAGCACCTCCACCGCGCCGATCGGCACCACTTCCCGGTCGGTCACGGGCACGAGCACCACGAGGCCAAGCCATGAGCGACACCGTGAAGCTCCTCGCGTTCGCCGGCGCCCGCGAGATGATCGGCGAGGCCGAGCTCGCCTTCCCCGTCGCGCGCGGCCTCACCGCGCGTGGCCTGCTCGACGCGGTGTGCGCGCGCTACCCGCGCCTCGTGCCCTACGCCGGGTCGATCCGCGTCGCGATCAACGGCACCTACGCCGCGTGGGACGAGCCCGTGCGCGCCGGCGACGAGGTCGCGCTCATCCCGCCGGTGGCGGGGGGTTGACCGGATCGTCGAGCTTCACGAGGCCGCGCCGCACGCCGACCACCACGAGGGTGCCGAACACGAGGCCGACCAGGTAGCCGTAGGGCAGCCCGACGACCGCCGCCGCGACGCCCGCCGCGACCCACAGCGTGCTGCGCTCGGTCGCGACGTCGCGCACCAGGGTCATGAGCGAGAGGGCCTCGAAGAGGAGCACGACCCCGAGCACCGGCATCGGGAACACGCGCACCACCTCGGAGAACCCGGGCGCGAAGGCGAGCCCGAGCACGACGTACATCGCGCCGTAGATCATGGGCGCGCCGCCGGTGCGCCCGCCGAAGCCGTGGAACCCGACGAGGCCGCCGCAGCCGTGGCACACGGGTACGCCGCCGAACCACGGCGCGACGAGGTTCATGAGCCCGTAGGTGACCCCGATCTTGCGGACCGACACCGCTCGGTCCGGGAACAGATCGCGCGTGGTCTGGCTGGTCGCGATCACCGAGTTGCCGAGCGAGAGCGGGATCTGCGGCAGCGCGAGCAGGAGCGCCCCCTGGGTGATCTCGACGCGCGTCGGCGCGTGGAACGTGGGCAACCGCAGGCCCACCACGCCCGCGAGCGAGTGCCCACGGAGCTGCACGAGCGCGTAGAGCACTCCGAACCCCATGACCAGGAGCGGCGCGGGGATCCGCCGGTGACCGCGCAGCACGAGCAGCACGGCGAGGCACACCGCGGCGAGCACGTAGCCCGGCGCGCCGTCGGTCCCCACGTACTTGAGCGCGAGGGTCGCGAGGGTGAGCCCGAGCCCGAGCTGGATCCCGCGCACGACCTCCTTCGGCACGACGCGCGCGAGCCAGTCGAGGAGCACCGTCGCGGCGAGCAGCAGCATGGCGACCCCGATGACCAGGCCGCCGCCCGCGAGCGTGCCGGGCGAGAGCTTCTGCGCGAGCATGATGGCGGCCATCGCCTTGAGCGGCTGCACCGGCATCGGGATGCCGTAGAGCGCCCCGCTCGCCATCTGCAGGAGGCCGAACATCAGGCACACCCCCGCCGCGTCGAGCTTGCACGTGGCGACGAGCGCGATCAGCAGCGGCAGGTCGGTGCCGATGTCGCCGAACGCGCCCGAGAGCTCGTGCCGATCGAAGCGGACGCGGGGGGTGAGGGCGCTCACGGCGCGAGCAGCCCGGCGATCGGCGCGCCCTCGGGGCTCGGCAGCGACAGCGAGAGCAGCGCCGCGATCGTCGGCGCGACGTCGATCATGCGCACGGTGCCGAGCTTCGCGCCCGCGACCACCCCGCGACCGGCCGCGAGGAACGACGCGCGCATGCGCGGGTCGGTGGGCGGGTACCCATGCGCGCCGAGGTCCCAGCTCGGCACCACCATCGGCCCGTCGTGGCCGTTGGCGAACACGAACCCGTCGGCCGCCACGAGCACCGCGGCGACCCCCGGGAACCCGCCCGCCGCCTCGACGGTGGCGCCGGGCACCACCTCGGCGATGCCGTTCTTCGGGTCCTTCTTCGCCTCCTCGAACGCCGCGAGCACCGCGGTGCGCGTCGCCGCATCCTTGGGGTCGGCGAGCACGATCGCCGCGGTGCCCCCGCCTTCCAGGCCGCCGCGCGGAAGCTCGTGACCTTGCCACCGCCGACGGTCAGGAAGCCGCGTTCGCGCAGCAGCACGCTCGGCTTCACCGCGCTGTGCACGGCGGCGAACCCGTGGTCGGAGACGACGATCCACGACGTCTGCGCGAACGTGCCCGCCGTCTCGCTCGCCGCGAGCAGGCGCCCGAGCTGCTTGTCGATCAGCTCGAGCTTCGCGTAGGCGCCCTTGGAGAACGGCCCGGTCTTGTGCTGCTCGGTGTCGAGGTCCGTGAAGTAGACCAGCGCGAGCGCGGGACGATCGTGGCCGAGGATCCACTCCGCCGCGTTGGCGCGCTCGACGTCGGTGCGGTGCTCGGCGGGGATCGAGCCGTACTGCTTGGCCACGGCGTCGGCGAGGCCGGGCGTCGCGAGCGCGCGCATCAGCTTGTCGTCCTCGTCGTTCTGCGCGCGCCAGACCTGCGGGAAGCTCGCGTCGAACGCGGCGCCGACGGTCACGGGCCAGTAGACGTTGGCCGTGGGCAGGTGGTTCTTGCGCGCGACGTCCACCACGGTCGGCACCTTCACGTCGCTCGCGTACCAGTACCAGCCGTCCTGGTTCTTGCCGTGGGGGTCGAACGGCAGGTTGTTCACGATGCCGTGGGCCTTCGGCGACACGCCGGTGATCAGGGTCGTGTGCGCGGGGTAGGTGACCGTCGGGTACACCGATGTCATCGCGTCGGCGCGCGTGCCCTCCTTCATCAGGCGGCGGAGCGCGGGGATCGCGAGCCCGCGCGCGTCGGCCTCGGCGAGGTACTCGGGCTTGAGCCCATCGATCGACACGAGCACCACCCGCCGCGCGATCGGCGAAGGTGGCGTGGACGCCGTGGTCGAGGCGAGCGGCGCAGGGGCGGGTGCGGGTGCCACCGTGCGGGTGCACGCGAGCCACGCCGAGCCGAGGAGGAGGAGCGGGCGCACGCCCGACGTGTAGCAACGCTGCCCGACCACCTCCACCCCGCACATTTGCTCTTTGCTCAAGCCCCGCGCGTGAGGTGCGTTGCGGTTGCCGTTTTATCGATAATCTGGCTAGCTTGGTGGTCCATTGCGGGTAGACAGCAACCTTCGACGGACCTGAGACTGTCGGTCGAAGCACTCTTCGACCAAGACGACGAGGAAGCCAGCCATGGACACCGCACAGGGGCCGAGCCCGATCGCCGTTCCGCCCACGCACGTGGTGGCGATCGGTGCGTCCGCGGGGGGCCTCGAGGCGATCGAGAGCTTCTTCCTGAACATGCCGACCGACTCGGGTCTCGGCTTCGTGGTCATCCAGCACCTGTCGCCCGACTACAAGAGCTTGATGGTGGAGCTCCTCTCGAAGAAGACCGCCATGCCGGTGCACCGCGCCGAGGACGGCATGCTGGTCCTGCCGAACCACGTCTATCTCATCCCGCCGAAGAAGAACCTGACCATCTTCCACGGCAAGCTGCTCCTCACCGAGCAGGGCCCCCACCGCGGCATCAACCTCCCCATCGACGTCTTCCTCCGCTCGCTGGCCGAGGACCAGGCCGAGAAGGGTGTGGGCATCATCCTCTCGGGCACCGGCAGCGACGGCATGCGGGGCATCCGGACCGTCAAGGAGTACGGCGGGATGGTCATGGTGCAGGACGAGGAGACCGCCAAGTTCGACGGCATGCCCCGCGCCGCGATCTCCACGGGCCTCGCCGACTTCGTGCTCGCGCCGGAGAAGATGCCGGCGCAGCTGCTCGCCTTCGTCAAGCACCCCTACGTCGCGAACACCGAGCGCACCTCGGTGATGTTGACCGACGAGGAGAGCATGGCCCACCTGTTCGCGACCCTGCGCGAGCACTGCAAGGTGGACTTCACGTTCTACAAGCCGAGCACGGTCTCGCGCCGCATCGAGCGCCGCATGACCGTCCACCAGATCGAGGAGATCGGCGCCTACGTGGCGTTCCTGCGCAGCTCGCCGTCAGAGGTGATGACCCTCTTCCGCGAGCTCCTGATCGGCGTCACGAGCTTCTTCCGCGACCCCGAGGCGTTCGATCGCCTCGCGCTGAACTTCCTGCCAGAGCTCTTCGCGCGCGAGGGCCACGGCGAGATCCGCTTCTGGGTGGCCGGCTGCTCCACGGGCGAGGAGGCTTACTCGCTCGCCATGCTCGCCCGCGAGTACATGGAGTCGCAGGGCATCTCGCACGACGTGAAGATCTTCGCGACCGACATCGACCGCGACGCGCTCCACTTCGCCGCCGCGGGCGTCTACCCCGACAGCATCGCCGCCGACGTCTCGCCCCGGCTGCTCTCCAAGTACTTCTTCAAGAAGCACGAGAGCTTCCAGATCGCGCGCACGATCCGCGAGATGGTGGTGTTCGCGCCGCACAACCTCATCAAGGACCCGCCGTTCACCAACATCTCGCTGGTGAGCTGTCGCAACTTGCTGATCTACCTGCAGCCGGTCCTGCAGAAGCGCGTGCTCGAGTACTTCAACTTCTCGCTCGCGGCGCGCGGCGTGCTCATGCTCGGCACGAGCGAGACCACCGGCGACACGGTCGATCTGTGGGAGTCGCTCGACGCGAAGTGGAAGCTCTACCGGTCCAAGGGCCGGCAGCTCAAGCTCGGCGAGGGCACGCTGCACTCGTCGGCCGACATCAGCTTCCGCGAGCGGAGACCGCGGTTCTCGAGCAGCCGGAAGCCCCTGCGGCTCACCGAGGAGGAGCGCCTGCTCGAGCGGTTCCTCGAGACCGTCTCGGACGACTTGCTCCCGCTCTCGGTGGTGGTGAACGCGCAGCAAGAGGTGCTCCACGTCGTCGGCCACGCCGACGGGTACTTCAAGCTGCCGTCGGGCCGCCTGGTCAACGACATCGGCCAGCTCGCGGTCAAGGATCTGAGCGTCCCCCTGACCACGGGCATCCAGCGCGTGTTCCGGCAGCGCCAGGAGCTGCGCCTCTCGAACCTGCGCGTGCGCCAGAACGGCGAAGTGCGCCCCGTCGAGCTCCGCATCAAGCCGATGCCGGAGAAGAAGGGCCAGGAGCCGCTGGTCGCCGTGTTCATCGGCGTCCCCAAGCAGCTGGTCGTACCGGGTGAGCCGGGCAAGGAGGTGCTCTCGTTCGATCTCTCCCGCGAGGCGGAGATCCACCTCCAGGAGCTCGAGCAGGAGCTGCAGTTCACCCGCGAGAACCTGCAGGCCACCATCGAGGAGCTCGAGACCTCCAACGAGGAGCTGCAGGCCACCAACGAGGAGCTGCTCGCGAGCAACGAGGAGCTGCAGTCCACCAACGAGGAGCTGCAGTCCACCAACGAGGAGCTCTTCACGGTCAACGCGGAGTCGCAGAGCAAGATCATCGAGCTCACGGAGCTGCACAACGACGTCGACAACCTGCTCGCCTCCTCCCAGATCGGCACGCTCCTGCTCGACGAGAACGCCGAGGTCCGGCGCTTCTCGCCCCAGATCGCCACCATCTTCCACCTCCTCGACAGCGACGTCGGGCGGCCCATCGGTCACATCGCGCACTACCTGCTCGACCTCGACTTCCAGGCCACGCTGGGCGAGGTCGAGCGCACGGCGCGGCCGATCGAGCGCGAGGTGAGCACCCGCGACGGCCGCTGGCACCTCATGCGCATGCTGCCGTACAAGGTCGGGCCGAAGGCGTTCTCGGGCACCGTCCTCACGTTCGTCGACATCACTCGCATCAAGCAGGCCGAGGTGAGCGCGCGCGACACCGAGGAGCGCTACCGGCGCCTCTTCGACGAGCTCACCACGGGCTTCGCCATCCACGAGGTGATCCTCGACGAGGCCGGCAAGGCCAGCGACTACCGATACCTCGACCTGAACCACTCCTACGCGCGGCTCACCGGCCTGCGGCGCGAGGACATCCTCGGCAAGCGGGTGCGCGAGGTGCTCCCCGCGAACGAGCCCCAGTTCCTCGAGCGCTACGCCCACGTGGCCTCGTCCGGCGAGCCGGTCGAGTTCGAGACCTTCGACGCGACGCTCGGCAAGCGCTTCCACGTGAAGGCCTACTGCACCGAGCCTGGCCGCTTCGCCGTGCTGGTGCACGAGATCGAGAACCACGCCCCACGCTCCGGGGAGGGCTGACCATGAGTGATCCGCGAAGCGAGCGCGGTCCGGGCGACCGCAGCCGCATGCTGAGGGATCGAGCCGAGGCGCTGCTCGCCCGCAGAGACGCAGGTGAGCCCGCGCTCCCGCAGGACCTCAAGGCGCTGCTGCACGATCTGTCCGTGCACCAGATCGAGCTCGAGATCCAGAACGAGGAGCTCCGCGAGACCCAGCTCCTCGTCGAGAAGGCGCGCGACGAATACGCACGCCTCTACAACCAGGCTCCGCTCGGGTACATGACGCTCGACGCGAACGGGATGATCCGCAACGCGAACGAGACGCTGGTGCAGATGCTCCGCACCGAGGGGCGGGCGCTGCTCGGCACGCCGTTCGGTGAGCACCTCGTCCCGGCCGACCGCGAGGTCTTCAACGCTCGCTATCGCGCGTTCTTCAACGCCCCCCGGCACAAGGTGATGGAGGTCCGGGTCCGTCAGCACGACGGGGGAGAGTTCCTCGCCCGCCTCGCCGGGCAGCGAGAGCACGAGCGCCTGCCTCGCTCGGGGAGCGCTCCCCCCTCGTCAGAGCCGGCGCGCGACGAGGCCCCGCTCCTCGTGATCGTCCACGACGTCAGCGAGATGCACCGCGTGACCGAGGCGCTCGAGGCCGAGAAGGAGCTGCTTGGGGTCACCCTGCGCAGCATCGGTGACGCGGTCATCGCGACCGACGTCGAGGGCCGCATCACGCTCATGAACGCCGCCGCCGAGGAGCTCACGCAAGAGCGGGCGAGCGAGGCCGAGGGCAAGGCGCTGGTCGAGGTCCTGCGCATCGCGAACCTCGTGGAGGAGGTGCTCGCGAGTCGTGGGCCCGTCGGGCGTCGGGGCACGATGCGAATGCCGATGCGGGACGGCACCGAGCGCACCTTCGCGCAGAGCGGCGCGCCGATCCACGATCGGGCCGGGTGCATCGTCGGGGTCGTACTCATCTTCCGCGACACCACCTCCGAGACCCACCTGCAGCACGAGCTGCAACGCATCGCCAAGCTCGACTCGCTCGGCGTCATGGCCGGCGGAATCGCCCACGACTTCAACAACCTCTTGACCGCGATCGCCGGCAACATCGGCCTCGCCCGCGCCGATCTCGTCGAGACCACCCGGCCCGAGACCCTGACGCACCTCGTCGACGCCGAGACGGCCACGATGCGCGCGAGCGACCTCACCCGACAGCTCCTCACCTTCGCCACGGGTGGCGCGCCTGTGCGCTCGGTGATCGCCGTCGCCAAGCTCGTGCAGGAGTCCGTCACGCTGGCCCTCACCGGCTCGCGCAGTCGCTGCGAGCTGCACGTCCCCTCGGACGTCTGGTCGATCCACGCGGACGCGGGGCAGATCTCGCAGGTGCTGCACAACCTCCTGCTCAACGCCACCCAGGCGATGGTGGAGGGCGGCGCCGTCGTGGTCACGTTGACCAACGTGCGGCTCGGCGTCGACGCCGGCGAGCCCCTGCCGGCGGGCGACTACGTGCGCATCGACGTCGTCGATCAGGGTTCGGGCATCGCGCCCGAGATCCGCGAAAAGATCTTCGATCCGTTCTTCACCACCAAGCAGAAGGGCAGCGGCCTCGGGCTCGCTTCCGCCTACTCGATCGTTCGCAACCACGAGGGCCACATCGACGTCGAGTCGGTGCCGGGGCGCGGCAGCCGGTTCTCCGTGTTCCTGCCCGCGTCGGCGAAGCCTTGGTCCAAGCCCCCACCCCCGCCGAGCCCCGCCACCATGCGCCCCTGGCGCATCCTCGTCCTCGACGACGAACCCATGATCGCGAACGTCACCCGTCGCATCCTCGGCGCCCGGGGCCACGAGGTCGTGACGGTGGCCGACGGCAGCGAGGCCGTCGCGTCCTGGGTCCGCCAGCGAGACGCAGGCCAACCGTTCGACCTCGCCGTCCTCGACCTCACCATCCCCGGTGGCATGGGCGGAAAGGAGGTGGTCGCCCACCTCCTCGAGGTCGACCCGAGCACGCGGGCCGTCGCGTCGAGCGGCTACTCCAACGATCCGGTGATGGCGAACCACCGGGCGCACGGCTTCACCGCGTGCCTCCCCAAGCCCTACACCGTCGATGATCTGCACCACCTCATCACCGTGCTCCAGAGCGACACCGCCTCCTGAACTGGCAGGGTTCCTGCACATCTCGACGATGTGTCCACCCGCAACGACAGGATCTCTCTGCTCGACGCCCAGAGCCGGCGTTCCGCCAGCGTCAGCCCGGAGGCACGCCGCGTCAGCAGCTTGACGCCGCCGCGCGAGCCGTCGCTGAAGCCCTCCGCGCGCCCCTCGGCACGCGCATCGACACGTCCCACTTCGAGCTTCGACCTCGACGAGGAGCTCTGGTTCGGCCTGAGCGACGAGGTAGGGAAAGAGGAGGCGAAGCGGAGCCTCGCCGCCACCGTGGCCCGCGAGCTCGGCGTGCGCGCAGCCCCGACGACGGTCGCCGCGATCGGCGCGCTCGACCTCGACACGGCGCCGGTGGACGACATCATCAAGGTGTTCGAGGCCGACCCGGCGCTCGCGGCGCGCGTGCTCTCGGTGGTGAACTCGGCGGGGTACGCGCTGTCCTACCGCTGCCGCTCGATCCGTCACGCAGTGGTGATGCTCGGCGTGCGCGCGGTGGCGTCGCTGGCGACGGCGTCGTCGTTCATGGATTTCCTCACCCACGACTCCGAGGTGTCCGAGGCGCTGACCGCCCATGCCCACGACGTCGCGGTGCTCTCCGCCCACCTCGCCTTCCTCAGCGGCGAGTCGCGCGAGCAGGCCTACGCGATCGGCCTGCTCCACGACATCGGTCGCTCGATGCTCCTGCAGTCCGAGGAGCAACGCTACCAGCCGCTCGGGGCCCTCACCGACGAGTCCAACGTCGCCGAGCGCGAGCGCGAGGAGTTCGGCTTCGACCACGCCATGCTCGGCTCCACGGTGCTGCGCGCGTGGCAGATCCCCCGACCCGATCCCCACCATCGTCGCCTACCACCACGCGCCGCAGCGCCTCTACGCGAAGGGCGGGCGCGAGGCCGCGCTCGTGTGCATCCTGCGCCTCGCCGACCGGCTCGCCCCCGCGCTGCGGGCGTACCACGAGCCCGACCCCGAGGCCGTCGCCGCGGTGATCGCCGAGCCGAGTCACGACATCCTCGGCCTCGACGCGAAGCAGGTGAGCGCCGCCTGGACCTCGCTCCGCGCCGTCGTGCTCGAGGAGCGGTCGCCGGGCGACGGGCCCATCCGCACGCTCGCTCCCGCCGCGCAGAAGCCCGAGGACGAGGCGCCGCCATCGGCCACGATCGTCGAGGCGCCGGCCCGGCTCCTGTGCACCAAGTGCGCGCAGCCGACCCTCGGTGACGAGTGCCCGGCGTGCAAGCGCGCCCTCTGTCGCGACCACCTCCCCGACAACGCAGTGTGCGAGGCCTGCGAGGCCGCCGTCACCGCCGCGCGCCACGACGACCGGTGGCTCCAGGGCCTCTTCCGCGCCACCGTCGGCGCGAGCGGCGGGCTGCTCGTCGTCCTCGCCTCGCTGCTCGTCGTGCGCCTGATCGGGCGGGTGTCCTCGCTGCTCGAGATGGCGTTCTTCGTGCTCGCGGCGGCGATGGTCGTCTTCGGGGTGAACGCCGCGTTCCGCGCGTTCCACGTGCGCATGCGCGCGCTCGGTCGCCAGGGGGCCGCTCCGACGTCGCCCCGCGCCCCTCGCTCATCGTCAACGCCAGCGAGACCCCGCCCAACATGAACCTGCGCGAGGACGAGATCGCGACCGCGGTCGAGCGCCAGGTGTTCCGCGCGACGGCGATCGGCAACCTCATGGAGAAGGTGCGCTCGCTCTCGCCCCCCGCCCCGCGGGATCCCTCCATCCCGCCGAGCGCCGGCGTCCCGCTCGTCCGCGGGATCTTCGGCGAACCGGGCATGCCCATCAGCATCACGATGCCCCCGCAGTCCGGCTCGCCCTCCAACGCGCCGAGCGAGCGGCCGAAGGCGCGACGCACCCGGAAGCCCCCCGCGGAGGTTGCCACCACCGACCTGGAGACCACCAGCGCCGCGACCAGCGCCGCGACGACCGACGCCGCGAGCGACGCAGCGGGCGATGCGAGCGCTGTGGCGAAGCCGCAGCGCCGCGCGAAGACGAAGACGGCTCCGCCTTCCGAGAGCGTCGTCACCTCTGCGCCGACCTCCAGCGAGAAGCCGAAGTCGCGCCCGCGCAAGTCGCGCGCGGCGGCGCCGCCCGAAGCCCCGCCCGACAGCGCCGTCACCCGCATCGGATCGACCCTCCCCGAGGGCGCACTCGAGGACGAGGCCCCGAAGCGCAGCCGAAGGCCGCGCAAGGCGATGTAGCACCGAGCGAGTTCGCGTCGGCTATCCTCGGGTCGATGACGCGAAGGACGAAGCGCTGGCTCGTGGCGATCCCCATCGCCCTCGCCCTGCTCGTCGCGCTCTTCGCGCGGACGTTCTCCGCCGCGCCTCTCCCCCCGGTGCCCCCCTACGCGGGGCCCACCCCGAGCGCCACACCCCCTGCCGGCATGCGCGTCGTGCACCTGCCCACCGGCATCATCCCGCGCAACGCCGCCATCGCTTACCGAGGCGGCGCGTTCTCCGACAAGCGCGACTTCACGATGTCCGCGCTCCTCGTGAAGCACCCCCGCGGCGACGTGCTGATCGACACCGGCTTCGGCCGCGGCATCGACGCCCAGTTCGCCAGCATGCCCTGGTTCTTCCGCGCCGGCAGCAAGCTCCACAAGGGCCGCCCGGCCGCCGACCAGCTCGCCGCCGCCGGCTACGACGCGAAGAACCTGCGCGCCATCCTCCTCACCCACGCGCACTGGGACCACGTGAGCGGCATCCCCGACTTCCCCGACGTGCCGGTCTGGATCACCGCCGAGGAGCGCCGCTTCATCGCCGACGGCGGCACCATCACCGACATCGCGCGCAGCATCCCGACCGCGCGCTACGTCGACTACGCCTTCGAGCAGGGCCCCTACCTCGGCTTCCCGCGCAGCTATGACGTGCACGGCGACGGCTCCATCGTCGTGGTCCCCGCCCCCGGCCACACCCCGGGCTCGGTCATCGTCTTCGTGCACCTCCCGACCGGCCAGCGCCTCGCCCTCGTCGGCGACCTCGCCTGGCAGCGCGAGGGCATCCTCGAACGCGAGGAGCGCCCGTGGCTCACCCGCACCGCCGTCGACCACGACCCCGCCGGCGTGCGCGACAACCTCCTGCGCATGAACGCCCTCGCCGCCCGCTACCCCGACCTCCTGATCCTCCCTGCCCACGACGCGCGCCCCTTCGCCCAGCTCCCTCCCCTCTGACCCCGCGGCCCCCCCTTGCGCGCACGAGCGCTCACGCTCCCCCTTGCGCGCACGAGCGCTCATGCTCCGCCTTGCGCGCCGGGTATGGAGCGCCATATTCATCTGGTGAGCGCACGCGTCCCCCCTCGCGCTGGACCTTCGTCGGCCCGTCCGGCTGCGACCCGCGGCCACGGTGGTGCGCGCAAGGGTGCGGGCCGCCCCCGCAAGCAGGGCAGCGAGTCGCACCGTCGTCGCCCCGACGCATCCCCCGACCACCCCCAACACGTCACCTTGCGCGTCGCGAAGGGAGTCTGGAACCTGCGCGCCGAGCGGTGTTTCCGCCCTCTGCGCCGCGCCTTCCGCGCGCTCTGCCAGCGTGGCTTCCGCGTCGTCCACTACTCCATCCAGGGCAACCACGTGCACCTCGTCGTCGAGGTCGAGGGCCACCGCGCGTTCACCACCGGCCTGCGCGCGCTCGCCGCCCACGTCACCCACGCGCTCCACCGGGTCATGGGCCGCGGCGGCCGCGTGCTCGCCTCGCGCACCCACGCGCGCGCCCTCCGCACCCCGAGCGAGGTGCGCACCGTCCTCCGCTACGTGCTCCGCAACCGCACCCACCACATCCCGGCCGAGGTCGCGCTCGACCCGTTCTCCACCGCGCCCTTCTTCGACGACTGGGCCTCGCTCGACCTCCACCCACCCCCACCGCACGGGGGTCGCGCGAAGGAGCGCGCCGACGCACCGGCGCGCACGTGGCTCCTCTCCGGAGGCTACCGGCCGTATCGCCCTTGACCGGCGAGCGCCAGCCAGCGCCCGTCGGCGAGGTCACTCACTTCACGATCGTCGCGCAACCCACCACGATGGAGACCTTCCCCGTCGTCGTCGCCTTCGCCGTCGTGCAGGCCTTGCCGATCAGCACGACCTTGCCATCGGCGTCGTAGTCCCAGCAGCCATCGGCGGCGCAGTCGTCCTTCGGATCCGAGCGCTTCTTGAGGTCCGTGCTGCTGCCGCCGCTCTCGAGCTTGACGTTCACCTTGCCCTTGTCGACCGTCCCTCCGCCGTCTGCGGTGGGCAGGTCGTAGACGCACCCGAGCACCGCACCGCGGATCCTCTGGATGGCGTCGCCGAGCTTGGTGGCGTCGAAGGCCCCCGACCCCGACATGTCGAAGTGGCAGGATTTTGCTGGCTTCGTGCCACCCGCCGCAGGGAGCTTGTCGTTGAAGTCTCCGTCACAAGCCGGGTCGACCGTCTCGGGAGACCCAGCCTTCGCGTACGAAGACAGAGCCCGCAAGGAGATGTACGGCGGCTGCGTGTTCTTGTCCGCGCCGACCGTGTCGCTCCCGGGCACGCCGACCACGAAGGTCTGCACGGGCAACGCCTTGTCGTCGTGCGCGTCCTTGATCAGCTTGATCAACGAGGCGGGGTACTCCCAGTCCTGGCACCCGTTGATGTCCGTGTAGCCACCACGGGTCGACAGCGAGGCGCAGCTCGGGGACCCGTCCGTAGATCACCACCGCGATGAGCTTGGTCTTGGCCGCGCTCAGCCGCAGGTAGTTGTAGGAGGTCTTCAGCGCGTCGTGGAGCGGCGTGCCGTCGTATCCCGACTTGGGCGCATTCGCCGCCAGCCAGTCGTAGATCTGCTTGCGCACACCGGTCGACGCGCTCGACTTGTCCTTGCCCGCGGGCTTGATGGCGATCTGGGGCAGCGCGGGGCTGCCACACGCCACCGGGAAGCCGAGCACGCATGAAGGTCCCGTCACCTGCGAGCTCGGGCTCGCGAGCAGACCGAGCGACATCGTGTCGAAGGAGTCGCTGTCGATCGCCGAGACGATCGCGAGCGCCGCCGAGGACCACTTGCCTCCCGTGTTCATGCTGTCCGACGCGTCGAGGACGAAGATCAGCGAGGCGGGCGCCTGCTTGGCCTCGTAGGTCGCGCCGCCACACGCGCCGTCGGTCGGTGTCGTGTCGACCACCACGTCGAGATCGGTGGCGTCACCGCTGGTGGTCGAGTCCTTGATACCCCCGTCCACCCCAGCGGGCGCGTCCTTGTCGTTGCCGGCCGAGCAGGCCGAGAGACCCGAGAACGTGAGAAGACAAGCCCAGCGTCGAAGCCCAACCATCCCGACCTCCGATCTGGAGAGAGTAGCGCACTCCGCGTGCAACCACCCGAAAGCGAGGGCATCGCCGCCGGCCCTCCAGCGGTTCTCGCTGGCGCAACGGTCTCACCCCACCTACCGTGCCCAGCCGTGTCGAACCTGCTGGCACGGTTCCTCGTCGCGGTGGTCTTCGTGCCCGCGATCTGGGCCCTCCTCTACCGCATCGATCCCATCGGGTTCTTCCTGCTCACCACCACCGCGGTGGTGGTCGCGATGCTGGAGCTGGGCGCCATGGTCGCCCCCGACGACAAGCCGACGCAGTACATCGGCGCCGCGATGGGCCTCGCCGTCGCCGTCATCATCTGGCGGTGGGGGACCAACCCCAAGGTGCTCCTCTCCCTGCTGGTCGGCGTCCCGCTGTTCGGCGTGCTCGTGCCGCTGTTCCGGCTCGGTGACATCCAGACCGCGGGCCTCCGCGCGGCCACCCTCGCCTTCGGTCCGCTCTACACCGCCATCCCCACCACGCTCCTCGCGCTCTTGCGGCGCGACTTCGATCCGGGCTGGGTCGTCCTCGCGCTGATGATGGCCTGGTTCTCCGACACCGGCGGGTACTTCGCGGGTCGGTTCCTGGGCAAGCACAAGCTCTACGAAGCGGTCTCCCCCAAGAAGACCATCGAGGGCAGCATCGGTGGTCTGGCGGGCGCGGCGCTGGGCGCCGTGTGGGCCAGCCTGCACTTCCTGCGGGGCACGCTCCCGCTCGTGCAGGGTCTCGTCCTCGCGGTCGTCGGGGCCGCCTTCGGGCAGGCGGGAGACCTCGTCGAGTCCCTGTTCAAGCGCTCCACCGGCGTGAAGGACAGCGGGGGAATCCTGCCCGGCCACGGCGGGATCCTCGACCGTATCGACGCGCTCCTGTTCACCGCGTCCATCACGTATTTCTACGTGCTCTGGCGCTGACGCCCGACCTCGGCGCGCAGCTCCTTCGCGTCGCGAAAAAACCGGAAAAATTGCCGCAGTGAATGATGCGGTGCGCGATGGCAGAGCGTGTTCGGCGCTGCTACCAGACTGCCCCTACATGGCGAAGAAGTCGTCAGTCCCCCGCAGGTTCCGGAGGTTTCCAAGATGTCCAGCGCCCCGAGCGAGTCGATGAAGGCCGCCACCGTTCCGCCGGCCGAGCACAAGTACGAGTTCTTCAAGGTCGTCCAGGACTACCTGGATCGCGCAGCCAAGGTCATCGACCTCGAGCCGTGGGTCGCCTCGATCCTCTCGCAGCCGAAGAACGAGCTCATCGTGCACTTCCCGGTGCGCATGGACGACGGTTCGGTCCGCCTGTTCAAGGGCTACCGCATCCAGCACAACAACCTGCTCGGGCCGTTCAAGGGCGGCATCCGCTACCACGAGACCGTGAGCCTCGACGACCTCAAGGCGCTCGCCGCCATGATGACGTGGAAGGCGGCGCTGATGAGGATCCCCTACGGCGGCGGTAAGGGCGGCATCAAGTTCAACCCCCGCGAGGTCTCGCGCGCCGAGCTCCAGCGCATCAGCCGTCGCTTCGTGCACGCGCTCGGCGCCAACATCGGGCCGGAGTACGACATCCCCGCGCCCGACGTCGGCACCAACGGCCAGGTCATGGCGTGGATGACCGACACCTTCATGAACACCGTCGGCCACATCAACAAGCAGGCCGTCAAGGGCGTCGTCACCGGCAAGCCCGTCGCCAGCGGCGGCACCCTCGGCCGCGAGAAGGCGACCGGCCAGGGCCTCGTCCACTGCATCACCGAGTGGGCGAAGGACACGCGCTTCGAGCTCGAGGGCGCGACCTACACCGTGCAGGGCTTCGGCAACGTGGGCTCGCACGCGAGCGTGCTCCTCAGCAAGCTCGGCGCGTCGTGCATCGCGGTCGGCGATCACTCGGGCTATCTCTCGAACCCCGAGGGCTTCAACGCCCACAAGCTCCAGGACCACGTCGCCCAGAAGGGCTCCATCGCGGGCTACCCGGGCGGCAAGGCCATCACCCGCGACGAGTTCTTCCGCACCAAGGCCGACCTGTTCCTGCCCTGCGCGCTCGAGAACCAGGTCGGTGAGCACGAGGCTCGCCTCCTCGACGTCAAGATGGTCGGCGAGGGCGCCAACGGCCCGCTCAACCCGCTCGGCGAGAAGATCCTCCTCGATCGCGGCATCGCCATCCTGCCCGACGTGCTCGCCAACTCCGGCGGCGTCACCGTCAGCTACTACGAGTGGGTGCAGAACAAGCGCAGCGAGTCGTGGACCCTCGAAGAGGTCGACGAGAAGCTCGAGACCACGATGAAGCGCGCCTACCGCGAGGTGGTCACGTTCGCCCAGGAGAAGAAGGTCGACCTGCGCGTCGCCGCCTACGCGATCGCGCTCCAGCGCATCGCGGTGGTCTACCGCGAGCGCGAGATCTTCCCGTGAACCCGGCGAGCAACGGCCTCCTGCTGTTGCTCGTGTTCGCTGCGTGCACGCCGGCCAGAGTGCCCGACACGCGAGACGGCGGCGCTCCCGAGTCCTCGGTGAGCGCCGTCGCTCTTTCGCCGACGAGCCCGCCGCTCCCGAGCCCGCCGCTCCCGGCTCCGACCGCGACCACGAGCCCACCCCCGAGCACGAGCGCGAGCGCGACCACGCCGACCCCGACCGCGCCGAGCCCCCTCGCGCCCGCGAGCACCGAGCCCCCGCCTCCCCCGCCTCCGACGGTCGTCGCCTGCAAGTCGGTCGACGACTGCTGGGTCTCGGCCAAGCGATATCCCGCCGTGCCCATCGCGCGTCCCAAGCACCTGAAGGGCAAGCCGTTCAAGCCCTGCGTCGACGGTGAGGTCGCGCCGACCTGCACCTCGGCAGGCGCCTGCGGCCTCCTCGGCTACGACTGCTAGCGCGGCTCACCACGGCCCTTCCAGCTGCACGGTGCACAGCTCGGCGGCGCGCTCCGGATCGTCGCGATCGATCACCAGGTATGCGCGTCGCCGGTCGCTCGGGTCGAACGCGAGCCCTTCGGCCTTGCCGAGGAACCGTCCGCGCTCGTCCTCGACGATCGCGTAGCGCGGCGTCTCGCCGAGCACCCCGAGCGCGACGCCGGCCACTGGCCCATCGGCGACGGCGTCGGGCGAGGCCTCGGCGGCGGCCAGGTAGTGGAGCGTCCCGAACGCGCCGACGCCGTCGGTGAAGGTGAGGCGCACCCCGTCGATGCTCCCGAGATCCCACTCGACGACGTCCTCGATCGGAGGCACGGGCCCCCCGGCGACGAACGCGCGCCACCCGTCGAGCGAGACGCGCGCGGTCGCGTCGCGGGGCAGGAGCTCACCGCGCGGCGCCCCGTTGCCCCGCTGGAACAGCACGAGCCCCCCCTCGAACAGCGCAATCCCCTCGAGGTTGAGCTCGCTGCCGGCGAACGCCGCGTCGGCGCGCAGGGCCTCGTAGAACGCCGGCGCCGCGAACAGCTGCGCGGAGCCGTTCGGTTCGAGCACGGCGATGCGCTCGCGCGCCCGCGTCGACCCGGAGCCGAGCGCGAACACCGTCCCGTCGGGGAGGGCGAACGCGGCCTCGAGGTCCAGCTTCGCCGCCTTGTTCCCGCGCGCGTCGTCGAACGACCGCTGACCGCCGTCGCTCGGGAGCGCCACCGCATCGACGACCGCGCCGTCCCACACCGCGAAGAAGCTCGCGTCGTCCTGCACGACCACCAGCCGACTGCCCACCCGAGCGAGGGCGGAGCCTGCGCGCACGTGGGCCGGGCGATCGAGGGCCGCGTCGGCGCCGGCGGCGTAGTGCAGCGGGCGCACGTCGATCACCCTCGCGCGCAGCGTCGGATCGTGGACGGCGCGGCGGACGGTCACGGCGCCGGCTCGAGGGGACAGTCGAGCAGGAGCACGTTGGCCTGCCCGGGCTCCGGCGGCCACGGGGTGACGATGGAGTTCGCCTTGCGCGCGCGGCCCACCGCGGTCCCGCCGCAGCGGTTCGGCAGGTATCCGGGCGCCCGGACCTCGAGCTCGTAGGTGCCCGGCGGGACGTCGTCGCCGAAGTGTCCCGTGCCGTCGGTGGAGAGGTCGGGCCGCGCGGCCCCGACGTAGATCACCTTCGCGTCGACGATCGGCGTCGCCTTGCCCACCGGGTGCACGAACCCACGCAGCGTGACCATCGGCGGCACCACCGGGACGTCGACGTTCACCTTCACGACTTCGGGAGGGCGCGGAGAGGCCTGCAGCGACGCCGCGAGCCCGAGCCACATCGTGTACGGCGCCTGCGGCGCGAGCCCCGAGACGAAGCGTGAGGTGCCGGTGAGGCCGACGTCGATCCCGAGCAGGACCGAGATCGTCCCGCTCTCTCCGACGAACGGCGAGGTGCGGACCCCGAGCGTGAGCCGCGAGGGCAGGGCTCCGAACGAGATCCCACAGTCCTCGACGTCGGGCCGGAACGCCGGGTCGGGTGAGGCGGCTGGGTTGGTGCACGGCGCACCCCGTCGATCGATCGGCACCGCGAGCCCGTACTCCAGGAAGGGGCGGACGCGCGCGCGCGCGACCCACTCGAGGGAGACCTCCAGCTCGGCGCGATCGAGCTTGTTGATGCCGAGGCCATAGCGCTCGATGCGGCTGATCTGCTGGGGCGCACGCGCGTCCAGGCTCCGCTGGGCCTCGACGTCCTCGACGAGTCGCGCGGTGTTGTCGAGGAGGTAGCCGAGCCCGAGGTGCAGGCGGAGCGGGAGGTGCACGCCCGCCTCGTCGAACGCGTAGGTGGCGAGCCCTCGGACCCGCGCGCTAGTCGCGCCGAGCGAGAGCCCCACCCGCCCTGGTCCGCTGCCGAACAGGAGCTCGAGGGCACCCCCCACGTGCAACCCGTCCGACAGCGGGCGGACGATCTTCACGCCCAGCGTCGTGTCGCCGATGACCTCGAGCACGTCGTCAGGGAGCCCCGCGACGCGCGATCCCGAGCTGCGGTTCGAGGAGGCGCGACCGACCAGGAACACCTCCACCCCCGCGAAGAGCGTCGCCCCGATCGAGACCGCGAGGCCCGTGTGCACGTGCGTGGCGCGCTCCGCCCGCCCGAGGCCCCCGCACGGCTGCTCCTTCGTGCACAGGAACGGCGCCCGGAAGCCCTCGAACATCAGCGCCGAGCGCACGGCGCCGACCGGACCCGTGCGCGCGCTGACCGTGTGGACGAGCCCGGTGGCGCCACCGACCGACGGCATTTCGTCGACCGGCGGCCCGGCCTCGGCGCGCAGACGAGCCTCGGCGCTCTCGGCCGAGGCGCGACCGACCAACGCCGACACCGCGATCGCGCACAGCGCTGCAGGCCCTCGGGACATCGCCCGACCACCCATAACATCGCGCACCGCCTCGACCAATCCCACGGCGCAGGATAGCCTCTGTCCGTGCGCGCCGCCCTCCGCGCCCTGACCGTGGTGGCACCGACGATCGCCTGGGCCGGGTGTGCCTCCCGCTCTTCGCTCCACTCGTTGAAGGCCGACGCCAGCGAAGACACCGCCCTCGAGGCCGACCTCGACGCGAGCCCGTTCGACACGACGTCCGAGGCCCGCACCGAGGAGGTCGCGCCCGGTCCAGCCTGCGCGACCCGCCCGGGCGATTGCCCCATCGACGACTTCGGCCCGCGCTTCGCGCTCATCAAGGCCTACGAGACCTGCGTCGCCGCGGTGGCTAGCGAGTGCGGCGATCTCTACCTGGTGTTCGACGCGGAGGGCTGCCTGCTCGCCGTGAAGGACATTCGCGACTTCTCCAAGGCCTTCGTCGACTGCATCATCGGCCACGTCGGCGCGAGCCGCTGGATGTGCGGCTCCAACAAGACCTTCCGCATGTACCAGGCGTGCCCGTGAGGCGCGCGCTCCTCCTCGCGGTGACGCTCGTCGGCTGCGACCCGGGGCCGAGCGCGCCCCGCGCCGACGCCGGCGATTTTCGCGAGTCCTCGCCGCGCGCCACGGCCTGCAGCGCCCTCGCGCAGACCCTCTGCGCCCGGCTCGAGACCTGCGCCCCCGAATATGCGAAGGCCGAGGTGGGGCTCGGCTCGCTCTGCACGACGCAGCTGCGCGACGACTGCCTGCGGCGCGCGGGTCTCGGCGGCTCTCACCGTACGTTCGCCGATCTCGAGGCGTGCGGCCGCGAGGTCTCCGCGATGGCCTGCCCCACGTTCCTCGAGCGCTACCCCGACGTCTGCGCTCCCCCGCCGGGTGGCCTCCTCGTCGGGTCTTCGTGCGCGTTCGACGAGCAGTGCGTCACCACCTTCTGTGGCAGGGGCGACGACACCGCGTGCGGGACGTGCCAGGCGCCGCCGACCGTCGGCGAGGCGTGTGTCGGGGGCGCGTGCGGGCGCGGGCTCGTGTGCACGTCCGCGCGGGTCTGCGAAAGGCCCCGGATCGTCGGCGAGACCTGTGGGCCCAACGCCCCCTGCGGTCGCCTGCTGTTCTGCGACTTCGACCGGTGCAAGCCGCGGCGCGCGCTGGACGAGGCGTGCGGAGGCCTCAACGAGTGCAACCCCTTCGACGCGGCGTTCTGCTCGGTCACGCTGCACTGCGCGCGCGCGCGTTCGGCGGCACTCGGTGAGCCGTGCTCGCTCTCGGCCAACGAGCTCACGCTGTGCACGCCACCCGCCCGCTGCGTCGACGGGCGTTGCGCTCCCGCGCTGCTCGAGGGCGCCGCGTGTGGCTCGGCGGGCGCGCACCCCTGCGCGGGCTATCCCCCGGAGTGCGTTCGTGGTCGCTGCCTCGTGCGGACCGTCGAGACGTGCGGCGCGGTCCCCTAGAAGTACCCGACGATCGCCACGTTGCCGAGGAACGAGGCCCAGGGATCGTCCGAGAACGTGGTGCGCAGCGACACCTTGCTCGACCGCGAGTCGACCGCCTTGGGGTCCGGGTCCTTGGTGGTGGGCGCCAGCGCGGCGCTCGAGACCCCGCGCAGGTAGCTCGCGTCGAGGCCGACGGAGCCGATCAGCGAGAGGCGCTGCATGCCGAGGAAGCCGAGGTGGAGCTCGGCCCCGAGGCGCGCGCCGATCGAGAGGCGCAGGCCGGTGTGCTGCGCATCGGGCGGAGTGCGCTCGAGGCCCGTGATCGGCGAGACGGTCCTCTCGCCCTTCACCGTCTCGGTGCCCTGCCCATAGGCCACGGTCGGCGCCACGAACAACGTGAGGTGCTTCTCGACGAACAGCGCCACAGGCAGCGAGAACCGGGCCGACCACGCGAGCGTCTTCGGCGAGCCGGACTGCACGCCTCCTCCGAGGGCGACCTCGAACGCGAGCCGTCGGCGGAACCAGTAGCGCACGCCGATCTGGTGGGTCGGCTGCACCTCGCCCGCGGCGCGCACGCCCGGGTTGCCGAGCGGCACGTCGAACCGCCCGAAGTACCCGGCGCCGATCCGTAGACGGTTGGCCTCGTGATCGGTGTCGGCGATCTCTCCGGGCGTCTCCTCGGTCTCGGCGCTCGCCGGGGCGGCCGCGGGAGGGCTGGCGGTCGCGGGTGCTGCCGGCGGGGGCTGCGCCGCGCGCGCGAGCGGCACGACACACGCGAGCGACGTCAGTGCGGTCAGCAGGATCGGGCGGTTCATGGCGTGCCTCCCATCGGGACCCGCAGCTCTTCGGGTGCGAGCGAGTCGTGGGGCCCTGGAGGGCCGGGGTCGGACTGGATGCCGGTGAGCGCGCGGTACATGGAGTCCGCCAGCAGGTCGGCGCCCCAGCACACCACCATGCCCGTCGCCTTGCGCGCGCAGGTGCGGTCACCACCCACGGACAGCTCGAGCGCGTCGGGGAGCCGCTTGACCGGCACCGGCGCGTTCGAGCCCTCGCGATCGCCGTGGCCGAGCTGTCCGTAGTTGTTCGAGCCCCAGCACCACACCGAGGCGTCCTTCCTGCGCGCACAGAAGTGCGAGAGCCCCGCGCCGAGCTGCACCACGTCGGTGAGCCCTGGCACCGCCTCGCCGAAGGCAGGGACCTTCCCTGTCACGGGTGCGTTCGCAGGCCGCTGCAGCTGGAAGCACTGGACCGTGCCGTCCGCGAGCAGGGCGCAGCCGCGGAACCGCCCGAGCGCCACCGCCCTCGCCACCGAGCCCTCGGCGACCGGCTCGAGCGGGCGTGCGCCGGCGAACGAGCAACGGACGACACCCGCCTTGGTGACGGTGCACACCGCCTCCGTCGAGACGTCGAGCGCGGCCGCGTCCGCGAACCAGTCGATCGGCGTCGGCGGCGCGTGGTCGGTGCCGGCGACGGCGCCCCAGCAGCGCACCGCACCCGTCGCGAGCCGCGCGCAGGTCTGCTTCTCGCCGACGCGCACCTCGGCCGCGGGCCCGTCGAGCGGCACGGGACGACCGATGCGCACCACCGCCTCATCCCCGCCCACCTGCCCGACCTCGTTGCTCCCCCAGCAGAGGACCGCACCCTTGGCGGTCGTCGCGCACGCGTGCTCGATGCCGACCGAGACACCCACGGCATCCTTGACGCCCGCGACGTAGGCGAAGCTCATGAGCCCGCGCTTGCCGTCCGGCCGCCAGTCGCGCTTGCACCGGACGTTGCCGTCCGCCATCAGCACGCAGATGTCGTTCCAGCCGACCACGACCGAACGCACCTCGCTCGAGGCGACGAACGTCACGCTCTTCGGATCGGGAGGCGCCTTGAGCCGCGTCACCCGCGCCTCGCACCCGAGCCCTGCGACCGCGGCAAAGCCGACCACCAACCTTCGCACGCGCCGATCGTAGCACCGCCCCCGCCGAGCCGACCCTCGCCCCCCGCTCTCTCGGCCGCAGAACCTGCCGCCCCCGAGAGGAACGATCCGCACCCGCGAGGAACGACCCGCACCCGCGAGGAACGACCCGCACCCGCGAGGAACGACCCGCACCCGTGAGGAACGATCCGCACAGAGGCGGGAGCGCGCAGCGCAACCCGCAACGAGCAACCTCCGCCCCTACCGAGCCAGAGAACCGCCGCACCCGACGATAGGAACGAGCCGCGCACGAGGGGGGTCGGGCCACCTCTCGCGGAGCGCCGCGGAGCGAAGCGACCGGCGAGCAGCCCGCCCCTTGAGGGAGCGCGCAGCGCGACCGATCCAACGTCCCCTCAGGTACAGGGCGGGCTGCGTCCCGCGAGAGGTGGCCCGACCCCCCGCGCGGCGACCTCCTCCCTACTTGGGTGGCGGCGCCTTCGGCGGCTCCCCGTCCTTCTGGATGCACGACGAGAGATCGAAGAACAAGAACTCCAGCGCCTTCTCCTGCGCCGCGAGATCCGTGGCCCCGTGCAGCTCCCCGGGAACGCGCCGCCACCGGCCTCGTTCGAGACGTGGATGTCGCTGAACACCGCGCGACCGCACTGCGACTCGGCGGGCTTGGCGACGGGGGTGTTGAACGAGAAGTACTTCGCCGACTCGGGCGCGTCCTTGTAGACCCAGCGCTGCGAGGTGGCCTTGTTCACCGTCGTCACGTCGTTCTTCACCGAGTTGAGCGTGATCTGCCCCGGCGTCGTGGAGGCACCCACGGTCATCAGCCAATCGGAGAACGCCTTGCCTTTCGGGAACGTGGTGTCGATCAGGTAGGGGTTGCTGGCGATCCCGCTCGTGCTCCAGGTGGCGGTCGACTGCAGATCGGGCGGTCCGCTCTTGAACCAGTAGTAGTGGTAGTGAGAGGCGAACACGCGACCGCCGGCGTTCAGGTAACCCGCCATCGCGTTGAGCGCGTCGGTGCCCTTGTTGGTCGGGTACTCGCTGCACTCGCACGAGAGGATCGTGATGTCGTACTTCTTGAGCTGCTTGACGTCGCTCCAGAACGGCTGCGCGTCGGTGATGCCGGCGACCGTGCCGCCGCCCTGACCCTTGTACATGTGCACGCGGCCCTTGCCCGACGCGCTCGTGAACTCGCTGTCCGCGATGCCGACCTTGCGGAACAGGCACTCGAGCTCGTCGCACCCGCCGGTCACGAGGGCCATCTGCGGGAGATCGCCCTCGGCCTGGCTGCGCGGGAGACGGCTCTGGTTGCGATCGGTGATCGCGTTGTCCGTGCACGCCTTGACCTCGGGGAGGATCACCTTCCGACGCCACTTGCCCACCTGGTAGACGATGGGGATGTCCTTGCCGACGGGGACGTTGGTCAGCCTGAACTTGCCCTTCGAGTCGCTGAGCGCGGTGACGATGGGCGAGCCCGAGGCGATCGCGCCACACTTGTCGCACGAGGCGCCCGACGGGAACGGATCGAGCGGCGCGTTCGGCACGTAGACGATGACGTTGTAGAGCGGCACCTTGCCAGCCGGATCGAACACCGTGCCGCTCACGCTGGTGGTGCCACCATCGTCGCACACCACCTGCTGACACTTCAGCCCCTCGCAGGGTGGCGTCGCGTCGAGGTCGCTGTCTTCGGGGATGACGATGCCTCCATCGTCGCCTCCATCACCACTGCTCGCGTCGGCGGCGCCGTCCGCGAGCGGACGATCGTCACCGCCGCTCTTGCCGGCGGAGCACGCGACGAGGGAGCCGATCAGCCAGAGGGCCAGGGGAGACGCGACGCGCATGGTGGACTCCGCGGATGAGGTAGGGACGTCGAATGTGCCTGGCCGTGGAGGCCCGTCAAGAACCAACGGGTGCGCGCACATGCGCACACCCGTCGTTCTTGCCCATCGGGGCGACCGCGAGAGATAGCTAGCGAGCGGTCACTTGGGGACCTCGGCGGTCGGCGGCACCTCGAACAGCACGGACCGCAGGTCCAGCTTGATGCCACCAGGCATGCCGAGCACGTTGATGAACGCGTTGAAGAACTGCGCCATGGACTTGGGAGGCACGGTGATGTTCATCGCCGGGATGACCTCGAAGCACACCGGGGATCCGACGATGACGCCGACGAAGGTGTCGTCGATGCCGTCGCCGTCGGTGTCCTTGGTGGTCGCCGCCGGGCAGCCCGCCTTGGCGTCGCCTTCCTTCATCGCGCGCAGGTTCTTGATGAACTTGGAGGCGTCGACCGGGGGGCCACCGGCTTCGGCCGGGGGATTGGCCGGGTCGTTCGCCCAGGTGGCCGTGACGTCGAACACCGAACCGGCGCTGATGGCCTTGATGGCGTTGACGATGCCCGTGCTGATGTCGCAGGTGCCACCGCTGCACGTGTAACGGAAGTTCAGGCGGCAGGTGCCGCCAGGGCCCGTGGCCGCGCGACCCTTGCCCCCCGAGTCGGTGCAGCAGGTGCCCGTCCCACCCGCCGCGCAGGCGCCGAAGGCGGCCGGTGGCAGCGCGCTCTTGGTCGCGTCGGACAGCTCGTCCGCCTGGGTCTCCGGGGCGAACGTGGTCGTCAGGTCCACGAAGCGCGCGTTGGCCTTGGCGAAGGCGGCCTTCAGCGTCGTCATGTTCGGCGCGGCGAACGAGTACGGGGACGAGGCCGCGTCGTGCCAGCTGACGTCGGTGATCAGGGCGATGACCGGGAGCGCGCCCGGGCGGAAGTCGACGCCGCCGGTCGTGCCCGCGGCGGGCGTGTGCTTGGCGACGCTACCGCCCGGCCAGGGGAGGGCCTCGCCGGTGAGGATGTGCTGCATGGCCGGGATCTGGGACTCGGGGCCGTCCGCACCGCAGTGGGTCTCGAGCTTGTTGGCCCCGTCCTGGGCCTTCTTGAGGTCGGTCGTGATGACCTGGAGGATGCCGACGGGCAGGTCACCAGGCAGGGCCTTGCCACACGTGGGGGAGCCGTAGCTGCCGGTGGGGTAGTCGTCGAGGTACGCGACCGAGAGCCCGACGCTGGGGATGGCCTTGGTCAGGCCAGGGAAGATGGTGCTCGAGAGCGAGGCCTTGAGGCCGGCGACCTGTCCACCCATCGAGCCCGTGGTGTCCATCGCGAACGCGACGTCGACCTGCTTGATGTTCGTGCCGAACTTGAGGACGTCCTTGTCCGGGCTCGGCGCGCCCTTGTAGGGCACGAGGAAGAAGAAGTCGCCGGTACCGGGCTTGTCGGGCGCGCGGCGGAGCTGCACGATCGTGAGGTTGGCGGCGCCAGACTTGCCGAGCGCGCTGGCACGGACGACCGTGGTGACGCCCTTGACCCCGCCGGGAAGGGCATCGGTCGAGGTGAACGTGGTGCCCGCGAACGTGCCGAGCGACGGGTCGTCGACGGTCATGGTCGCGTCCGCGGTGACGTCCTTGGTCGTCCCGTCGGCGCTCTTCTGCGTGACCTTGTAGGTCTGGACGGCCCGCACCACGGGAGTGCTCGTGGTGTCGATGATGATCGTGGCGTTGATCGGGTCGAGGTCGAGGCTCTCGAGCGTGGGTCCGCCATCGGTGGGGCCGAGGTCGATGCCCTCGTCCGAGGTGCCACCGGTGTCGGTGCCACCGTCCTCGAGCTCGCCAGTCGAGACCTCACGGCTCGCGCCGCAACCCAGGGCAGAGAGCGCGAACAGCGCGACGAGACCGGTGGAACGAGAGAAGCGAAGCATGGGACCTCCGTGAATACCGTGGCTCACTTGGCGATCTCCTTCGGCGGGACGAGGAAGAGCACGAAGCGCTGATCGAGCTTGATGCTGCCCGGCATGCCGAGCACGTTGATGAACGCCTTGTAGAACTGCGCCACCGGCTTGGGGGGCACGGTGATGTTCATGGCCGGGATGACCTCGAAGCACACCGGGGTGCCGACCTTCACGCCGGTGAAGGTGTCGTCGATGCCGTCGCCGTCCGTGTCCTTGGTGGAAGCCGACGGGCAGCCGGCCTTCGCGTCACCCTCGCTCATCGCGCGGAGCGCCTTGATGAACTGGGTGGCGTCGACGGGCGGACCGCCGTCCGAGAGCGACGGGTTGGTGGGGTCGTTGGCCGGCTGCGCGGTCACGTCGAAGATGCTGCCGACGCTGATGGCCTGGATCGCCTTGACGATCTGGTCGCTCACGCCCGTGCCGCCGCTGTGGAGGAAGTTGAGCCGGCAGTTGCCGCCAGGGCCGGTCGCCGGCCGCTTGGCGCCGCTCACGCCGGTGGGGCAGTCCTTGGCGCCGGCCGCGAACGCACCCGGCGGGATGTTGGACTTCGTGGCGTCCGACAGGTCGTCGGCCTGCGCCTCGTCGTAGGAGGTGATGTTGATGAACTTGGCCTTGGTGTCGGCGAAGGCCTTCTTCACGTCCGCGACGACGGGCGGCGAGGTGACCGAGCTGCAGTACGGGTCGCGCGCCGCGTCGTGCCAGCTGACGTCGGTGATGAGCACGAGGACGGGCAGCGCGCCGGCGCGGAAGTCGACGCCACCGACCGTGCCGGCCTTGGGGACGTGCTTGGCGACGGTGCCGCCGCTCCAGTTCAAGGCGCCACCGGTGAGCATGTGCCACATGGACGGGACCTGCGACTCGGGGCCGTCGGCACCGCCGCTGGCTGACCAGCTCACCGTCGCGGCCTGGGCCTTGGCGATGTCGGTGGTGACCACCTGGTAGACCTTGACCGGGAAGTCGATGCCCGCGCTGCCGTGGGAGCAGACGGGATAGTCCTTGTGGTCGACGATGGCGACACCGACGCTCGGGATGACCTTCTTGAGGTTCGGGATGAGCGTGGACGAGAGGTTGGTCTGGAGGTTGGACACCGAGCCGCTCATCGAGCCGGTCGTGTCCATGTTGAACCCGACGTCGACCTGCTGGATCTTGGTGCCGAACTTGAGGACGTCCTTGTCGGGCGTGGCCGGCGCCTTGTAGGGGACCTCGAAGTAGAAGTCGCCGGTGCCGGGCGCGTCGGGCTGGCGACGCAGCTGGATGATGGTGAGGTTCGCGAGACCACTGCGCGAGCCCTCGTTCGCGCGCACCGTGGTGGTGGTGCCGAGGATGCCGCCCGGGAGCGCGTCGACCGACGTGAACGTCGGACCGGCGAAGCTGCCGAGGCCCGTGTCGTCGATGGTGAAGGTGGCCGTGCCCGCGACGTCCGTCGACGAGCCGTCCTTGTTGCGCGCGATCGCCTTGTAGGTGAGCGTCGCGGCCTTCGCCGGGCTCGTCGTCGTGTCGATGACGATGGTGGCGTTCGGGGATCGAGGTCCAGGCTGTCGAGCGACGTGCTGCCCTCGGGCGCGTCGTCGCCGCCGTCGAGGGTGAAGCCGTCACCGCCCGTGCCGGTGTCGCCGGTCAGATCGCCCGGACCACCGGTGTCCTTGGTGGCACCGCACCCGAAGACGGAGAGTGAGAGGGCGACCGAGAGGAAGGGAAAGCGCAACCGAAGCATGTAAGGACCTCCACCCGCAGGAGTCTGACGACCTGACGACCGTGGGCGAGTCCGCGCGCAGACTCACCGAGTATCGAGGCACCTCCGCGGGGCGGGGTTCCGTAGACCCCGTATTGTTCGAGAGAGGACGGCAAACGTCAAGCTGCCGCCGGGCGGCACCTCAACGCAGGATGGTCCGGGTCGGACACTCGCCGTCGCCCTGGAAGTCGTGAAGTGTGCGCGCCTGGGCCTCGACGAAGTCGTACGCCGAGGAAATCGGCTTGCCGCCGATGGCTCCTGACAGCTTGTACAGGTCCGTGGGGAAGGCGTCCGCAGCCTTCACCGTTCGGAGCTCGGCCAGGGTGGTCTCCCCGTCATGGTCGAGGTCGGCGTCGGCGACGTACTGCGCGCGGCGACTCGTCACCTCCACCCCCTCGGTCAGATCGGTGAAGAACCAGTGGTCGCCGTGGATGGTGGGCTTGATGCCGGCCGTCCCGCCGGCGGGGACCGCGAAGCCAGCCTTGCCGTCCTTGCCGCAGTCGTCGAAGGCCGTGCCCATCGCGAAGCCCCACTTGAAGGTGACCTTGGTGGCAGCGACGCAGTCCTTCGGGTCACGGCTCCCCGGCTTGCACGACTTGCCATCGGCCTTGGTCATCACGCCCTCGAAGTAGAGCGCGTAGCCCTTGCTCGTCATGAGGGCGAGATCGGCGGCGGTGGTGGGCGGCAGCGCCTTCGCCGTGGGGCCGGCCGCGGGCATGTCCTCCCCGACCTTGTCGTAGGTGATCGCGTCGACGGACTTGGCCTCGAAGGTGACGTAGCCACCCGCGGGCGCGTTCTTGAGGTCGAGGACGTAGATCGTCGGATCGGAGATCGTGGCGCCGCTCGTCGAGCTGCGCGCGCGGAAGTTGCCGATGGTGACGAGGAACTTCGTGTACTCGACCTTCCAGCCGTCGACGAGGTTCTCGAGCCCCGTGCCCGGCTCGAGGCCCGCGGAGATCGAATCTTCGGGGACCACGAACACCTGCACGTTGCCCTTGCCGACGGCGGCCTCGCTACCGCTGCAGGCCGCGAGGAGACCAAGGAGGAAGACCGCGTGATTCTTCATGGGGCCACGTTATCGCAATCTCGTTGCAAGAGCAACGTGATTTCATTTTGTCCAGACGAACGTCGGAGGCGCGAGGGCGGTCATGCCGACGACCAGCGCGTCCCACGCCTGGCTCTTGGCCACGACGGTCGCGGTGGGGCCTCCGGCGGCGAGGGCGTCGAAGTCGATCTGCCTCGCCCACGCGCTCGGATCGAAGCGCACGTCGAGTCGCTGGGTGTCGGCGGCGAGGATCTGCGAGAGACCACTGAGGCTGACCGCCGGCTGGGCGCGCACCACGGGCCGCACGTCGACGTCGGCCACGAAGGCGAGCACGAACCCGTCCTTGGAACGACGCGCGGAGCCCTCGAGGTGGGCCGAGTGTCCGCCGGGCGCGCCTGACTTCGGCCGGGGCGCGTCCTCGGTCGTGAGCCACGGGATCGCGTAGGCGAAGCCCAGCGACTGGACGGTGCCCGCGAAGCCGTTCACGGTACCGAGGAGCTGCGGGGTCTCCGACAGCCCGTCGATCGTGGCGGTGGCGGCCCACTCGGCGAGCGGCTCGCTGCACAGCTCGGGCGAAGCGGCGCGACTCGCGCAGAAGTTCACCGGACCGAACCCGACGCGGGCGACCGACAGCGTGACGTCCCAGTCGCCGACCTTGGTGGTGCGGGTGGCCGTGCCGACCGCGAACACGGGGTGGCTGACCAGCGGCTGCCCCGTGTCGCCGCACGCGACGAGCACCCACGCCGAGAAGCCGAGCGCGAAGGCCCTCACAGGTGCACCGCGAGGGAGAAGGTGACCGTGCGCGGCGCGCCGGCGACGAAGTGCCGGGCCGGGATGGTCGAAGGGATCTCGCGGGTCGGCCAGCTCGACGAGTAGTGGAGCTCCGTGTCGGTCCAGCGCCGGTCGAGGACGTTGCTCACGTCCATCCCGAGCTCGAGCTCGCGGAAGCGCAGACCGAACGACAGATCGAGGAGCGCGAACGGATCGGCGACCTGCCCGTGGGGGAGCGGCCGCTCGCCGATCACGCTGAAGCCCGTGCCTGCCCGGCCGACGAGGCGCTCGTGACCGTGGCCCGCGAGCGTGCCGCGGACCCCGAGATCGACGCGGGCAACGAGGGTCGGTACGAACGGCAGACGCTGACCCTCCTTGTAGGCGGGGTTCGGGTTGTCGGCGGTGGCGACGGGCGGCGCGTCGAGGGTCGCGTGCACGTAGGTGACGCTCACGCTCCCGAGCAGGAAATCCCAGGGGCGCGCGACCACGTAGGCCGCGAGCCCCTGTCGCGAGGTGGGGCCGATCCGCGCGAGGGTGTTCTCGCCCGGGTCGAACGCGAGGTCGTCCGAGAGCTTGGTGCGGTAAGCGGCGAGCGAGGCGACGAGCCGCTCGCCCTCGCTCGCGAATCGCACGCCGGCCTCGTACGAGGTGACGGTCGTGTACGGCGCGCGCTCCCCCTCGGCGAGGAGCCGCGCCTGCGGCGAGCGATACCCGACGCCGTAGGAGAGCACGGGCGTGAGCCACGGCAGGAGCGCATACTCGATCGAGGCGCGCGGACCCGCGGCGACGCCGAGCGCGGTGCGCCGGTAGCCCGGCACGTAGCTCACGCGGCGGAAGCTCGGGTCGCTGTTGGAGAGGCGGTCGTCGACGTCGTAGAACAGCACGTCGGCGCGCACGCCGCCGGCCACCTTGAGCTTGCGGAACGCGCGCAGGTCGAGGTCGAGGTAGGCGCCGAGGTCGGTGCTCCGGATGGTGGCGTCGATGCGGCGATCCCAGGTCTGGTTGTCGGGCGGCATCAGCAGGTTCTGCTGCTGCTCGCTCGTGGCGGCGCGCAGCGAGAACCCCGGCTCGACGTGGGCCACGAGGTCCTTGGTCAGCTGGATCTTGCTGGTCCGGAACCGCGCGCTCGCGCCGACGGCGGTGTCGGCGTTGCCCTGCTCGACGAGGTCACCGAGGCCGACCCGGGTCGGGTCGATCACCGCGCGCTGGGTGAAGCCCGTGTAGTTCGCGCGCAGGCGAAAATCGGTGAGCGTGACCCAGAGCGTGGTCTCGAGGTGCGCGCCGGTCTCGGTGGTCTTGTCGATCTCGAGCCCGAGCGAGACGCGCGACGCGAACGCGGACTGCGCCTGCGCCGTCGGGTACGGGTAGCTGTCGAAGAACCCCACCCGGCCCGCGTCGTAGTCGTCGCGGCGCAGAGCGCCGGCGAGCCCGGAGCGGGCGCCGTACGCCGAGGCGAACACGAGCAGGCGGTAGCCCGCGGGGAGCTCGAAGCCGTACTGCGCGAGGCCCGAGCCCGAGATGCCGCCGCGGTTGCCGGGGCCGAAGCCGTCGGTCGTCCGCACGGCCACCGCGCCGAACGTGTCGTCGGACTCGTCACGCGGCGCCCAGATGCCGACGAACCGCTTGGTGCGGAAGCTCCCGAGCGAGGTCTTCACGTGGTAGCCGCGCTCGCGCACGCCGAGCTCGAAATGGGCGCTGCCCGCCACGGCGAAGTCTCCCTGCCGCGGGTCGTAGACGCCCTCGATCACCCGCAGGCGCTGCACCACCTCGGGGATGAGGAAGCCGAGGTCGGCGTAGCCCTGACCGTGCAGGTGCGAGGGCACGTTGATCGGCACCGAGCCGACCTTGAGCTCGATGTCCTGGCCGTGCTGCGCGTCGAAGCCGCGGAGGAAGATGGTGCTCGCGACCGCGTCGCCCTCGACGTGGCCGACGTAGATCCCGGGGGCGGCGGCCAGCATGTCGGCGCCGGTGGCGTGCGGGGCCACGTGCAGCAGATCTTCGTCGATGCGGTAGTCGCTGGCCGAGCGCGGCGCCGGGAGCTTGTCGCCCTCGACCTTCAGATCGACAGGCCCCGCGGACCCGACGGGCGCGGCTGCGGAAGCGGACGGCGGAGCGGAGGCGGCCTTTGGCGCGGAGGCCGAGGGCTTCGCGCCCGCCCACAGGCTCGAGCTCGCCGACGCCGACGGCTTGGCCGAGGCGGAGGCGGAGGCCGAGACCGACCCCGAGGGCACGCTCGCCAGGGTGGGCTTGAAGCGCACCGCGTAGACGATCTTGGACTTGATCGCGACGCCGTCCTTGTAGGCGGGCTCGAACACCAGGGTCTTGGCGTGCTCGATGGCGCGCGCGTCGAGCGCGTTGGGCGCGTCCTCCGGCAGCCGCGACAGCACCGTGACGTTCTCGACGCGGCCGTCGGCGCCGAGCACGAGCTCCACCTTGATCACCACGGGGCGTCCGTCGCCCTCGGCCGGGTAGTCGGGCGGCGCGCCGTTCTTGCACACCGGGCCCACGAGGTCGGCGAGCGCGCGCTCGACCACGCCGAACCCGCCCAGCGCGAGGCCGAGGGCAAAGCTGGCGGACAGCCACGGCCTTCGCATGGGGCTGCGGTCTACCGCCTCGCGGATGGTATTGCAACTCGAATGCAACGACGTTCGGGTTGCGAGTCGGCCCGTCGAGGGCTATCGTCCAGGCATGGCACGCGCGAAGTCCGGCACCCCCGTGGAGGCCCTCCGCGCCCGCCTCCGCGAGGTCGGGCTGCGCGTCACGGCGCCCCGGGTCGCGGTGCTCCAGCGGCTCGAGGCCCACGGCGGTCCCGTCACCCACGGCGATCTCGCCGAGGAGCTGGCGCCCGAGGGCTGGGACCGCGCCACCATCTACCGCAACCTGATCGACCTCACCGAGGCTGGCCTCGTGCGGCGGTCGGACGTGGGCGACCACGTCTGGCGCTTCGAGCTGCTCGGCGCCGAGGGGCAGGCCCACGAGGACCGCGAGCACGCGCACTTCGTCTGCGACAGCTGCGGAGACGTGCAGTGCCTGCCCGCCGAGAGCGTGAAGCTCGACGTCGGCCGCGGCGCGCCCCGCAGCGTCCGCAAGAACGCGGTCGCCATCCAGCTCCGCGGCACCTGCGACGACTGCGAGCGCTGAGCGCTGGTTTGCTTTTGTACGCCGAGCTCAGTGGACGGGCATGGCGGCGCCAGCGCGGTAGAGCGCGTAGATCGCTCCCCAGGCCATCGTCAGGAACACGACGAGCAGCACGGCCGCGAGGTTGTCGAAGCGCTTGTGCGAGCGGGGCGAGATCGCGAGGCCGAGGGCCATCGCCGACGACGAGACGCCGTTCGCGAGGTGGTAGGCGACGCCGAGGGTGCCGAGCAGGTAGACGACGAGCGTGGGCGGGTTGTGCGCCATCTCGCTGGCAATGTCGCCAAAGCGCTCGGGCTGGTGCTTGAAGAACCGCGGCGAGATGAAAGCGAGCCAGAGGTGCGCGCCGAGGAACGCGAGCACGCCGAGCGCCGAGAGGCGCTGCAGCAGGAACTTGAGGTTGCCGAAGTAGCCGTAGCTCGCGTTGTTCGGCTTCATGTGCCGCAGGCGGCGCAGGCCCCAGATCAGGTGGATGAAGAGCGGCACCAGCACGAGCGTGAAAGTGATGAGCTCCGAGATCGGGTGCGCGTGCTCGGTGACCGCCCTCTGCCACTGCACCTCGCCCTGGAACGCGGCGAGGTTGTTCCAGAGGTGGTTGACGACCCAGACCCCGAGCGGCGCGAGGGCCAGGATGGTGCCCAGGCGGTCGCGCACGAAGGCGCCGTGGACGTTCGACGTTGACGAGGGGTGCTCGAGGGCGGTCGACATGGCGATCCGCATATAGGAGAGCTGCCGCCGCTAGAACAGGCCTTTGATCTTCTGGACCAGGCTCTTCTTCTGGGCCTTGGCTTTCCCCGACCCCGAAGCCGACGCCGCGGCAACTGCCGACCCCGAGGGGGCCGTGGAGGACTCGACCTTCGGGCCGTCGTCGTCCTTCTGTGGCTCGGCCTTGCCCCCCGAGCTGTTGCCGCCCGAGCTGGTGCTAGCGGGCTCCGCGACCATCGTCTTCTTGGGCTTCTTGGGCGGAGGGGTGGCCTCGGGCTCGTGGTCGCTCCCGCCGAGCACCAGCGCCAGCATCAGCACGAACGCGAGCGCGCCGCCGCCGATGGCGATGGGGAGCCAGGCGCGCTTGCGCGGCCGAGGCTCGACGCCCTCCCCTGCGATCGGCGCGACCACCACGAGGAACGAGGCCTCGATGGCGTCGAGCGCGTCCAGCGCCTCCTGGGCCGTGGCGTACCGCGCGGTGCGGTCCTTCTGGAGCAGTCGGTCGACGACGGCGTGGATCGCCGGATCGATGGGCCCCCGGGGCGAGACGAGGGGCGGCGGCGGGTCATGGAGGTGGTGCATGACCACCTCGAGCGGCTCGCCGTCGAAGGGCGGACGCCCGGCGAGCATCTCGTAGAGCATGACGCCGGTGGCGTAGAGGTCCGCGCGGACGTCGATGGCCTCGCCCATCGCCTGCTCGGGCGACATGTAGGCGGGCGTGCCGTACATCGCGCCCATGCGCGTGAGCGGCTGCGCGGCGGCCGCCTCGGAGGCGGGCGTGAGCTCCTCGGTGACCTTGGCGATGCCGAAGTCGAGCACCTTCGCGATCTCGATCTCGGAGCCGAGCGCAGGGTAAGAGCCCGAGGCGCCCGCTCCACCCGCGGAGCTCGTGTGGGTCAGCATCACGTTCTCGGGCTTGATGTCCCGGTGGATCACGCCCTTGGAGTGCGCCGCGTGGAGAGCCGCCAGCACCTGGCGCGCGAGGCCGACCGCGCGACGGTGCTCGAGGCCGCCCTCGTTCTCGAGCAGCGTACGCAGGCTCTGGCCGCCCACGTACTCGAGGACGAGGAAGAACGAGCCGTCGGCCAGCCGACCGAAATCGGTGGCCTTGGCGACGTTCGGGTGATCGATGTTGCCGGCGGCGATCGCCTCGCGCTCGAAGCGCGCGATGATCTCGGGCGAAGCCACCGACTCGGGCAGCAGCACCTTGAGCGCGTAGCGCTTGCGGAGCTGGATGTGCTCCACCAGGAACACGGCGCCCATCGCGCCCTCGCCGAGGCGCTTCTCGACGCGATACCGGCCCTCGAGGGTGACGCCCTCCTCGATCGGACCACCGGTGTAGGTGATCTCGGGGGGGCGCGGGGATTGGGGTTCGCCGGCCATGGCGCCAGACATCGAAGGACTCACAGCGAGAACTTGACCCGACTCGTCTCCCCGACGTTGACCTTGCTCGACTGGAACATGGTCTTGCCGTTGGAGTCCGTGCAGCTCACGGTGTGCACGCCCGCGCTCAGGTCCACGGCGCCGGTGGGCGTAGCGCCCTGCGGCTTGCCGTCGATGCTGACGTTGCACCAGCCACCGCTGGCGGAGACCATGAGCTTGCCGTTGCCGGTGGGCGGCGGCGCGACGGCGGGTTCGCCGGTCTTGGCGGGCGCCGGGCCCCCAGCGACGATCTTGTCGAGGGCGCCGTCGAGCTTCTTGGTCTCGCCGATCTCGCCGGTGACCTTCATGGTCTTGGTGACGAAGCCCGCGGCCGACACGATGATGGTGTGCGCGTCGCCGGGGGTGGCCTCGATCTTCACGGGGCTCGCGCCGAACGTGATGGCCTTGCCGTCGAGGCTCGCGTTGGCCCCCGACGGGTGGCCCGCGATCTCGATGACCACGACGCCCTTCTGCAGCGTGAAGTTCTTGGTGATCGGCTCCCCGGCCGCCAGCGTGATCTTCTCGGTCTTGCTCGCGTAGCCCTCCATGCCGACCTTCACGTCGATCTGGCCAATGGGGAGGTTCTCGAGGTTGGCCGGGGTCTTCTCGGCGATGGGCTCGCCGTTGATCCAGATGTGGGCGCCCGCCGGCTCGCTCTTCACCACGAGCTTGGCCTTGGCCTTGGCCGGCTCGGGCGAAGCCGCGGCTGTCTCGGCCTTGGCCTCGGGCTTGGGGCGGGTCATCACGAACGCGCCCGCGCCGATGGCGGCGAGGCCGAGCACACCGAACACGAGCCCCTTGCCGCGACTGCCCTTGGCGGGCGGCGGCACGCTGCCGAGGGCGATGGCGCCGCTGCTCGTGCTCGTGACGTTGGTGGTGGAGAGCCGCCCCGACTCGGCGCCCGCCTCGGTGCGCTCGTTGTGGATGATCTCGGTGGCGATGATGTCGGCCAGCTGGCGGCCCTGCATCAGGGCCTCCTTCTGCGCCGCCAGCTTCTCCTCGAAGAGCATCTTCATGAACTCCGCGGTCGCGATGCTGCTGACCGGGAGCTTCTCGTCACGCACGAAGGCCTCGAGGTCGGCCTGCATCTCGCGCGCGGACTGGTAGCGGTTGGCGCGGTCCTTCTCGAGGGCGCGCATGACGATGTTCTCGAGGCCGACCGGGTAGTTCGGGGAGACCCACGAGGGGCGCGGGTAGTCGCGCTCGATGATGAGCTTCAGCGTCTCGAACTCGGTCGCGCCCTTGAACAGGCGCTTGCCCGTCGTGAGCTCGAACAGCATGACGCCGATGGCGAAGACGTCGCTCCGCCAGTCGATCTCCTCGCCGCGCGCCTGCTCGGGCGACATGTAGGGCACCTTGCCCTTGAGCTGCCCGCTCTTGGTGATCTCCTGGGTCTGCGCGCCGCTCTTGGCCACGCCGAAGTCGACGATCTTCACGTCGCCGGCGAAGCCCACGAGGACGTTCTGCGGGGAGATGTCGCGGTGGACGATGTTGAGCGCGGTGCCGTCGAGGTCGCGGCGCTCGTGGGCGTAGCTGAGGCCCGCGCACATGCCGAGGATGATGCCGATGGCGTGCTCGACCGGGAACTCGGTCACGCCCTTCTTCTTCATCTGGCGGACGATCGACCGCAGGTCTTCGCCGTGGATGTGCTCGAGCGCGATGAAGTAGGTGCCGTCGACCTGGCCGACGTCGATCGTCTGGACGATGTTGGGGTGCGAGAGGGTCGCCGCGACGCGCGCCTCGTGCAGCAGCATGTCGATGAACCCGCGGTCCTGGTTCATCGCCGGCAGGATGCGCTTGATGACGATGAGCTTCTCGAAGCCCGCCACGGAGCGCTGGAGCGCGAGGTAGATCTCGGCCATCCCGCCCGTCGCCATGCGACGGAGCAGCGTGTATTTGCCGAAACGGCGCGGCAGGGTTTCTTCGGCGCTCGGCCCTGCGGGGCCGGCCGGAACTTCGTTGCCGCCAGGTTCGTTCGGGACCGCCGCGCTCATCTCGACCGTCGACTCTGCACGCTAGCACCTCTCGTGTCGGACGCAGGACGGAATCGAGTCTTGGAGGTGACGTGTGGGACGAGGTGGGACGCTCCGTCGCCCCACTCCGGGTGCTTGCTCAGCGACACGAGTCGGTGCTCGGCTGGATGCAAGTGCCCGTACACACGAGGGGAGTCTCGCACTGAGAGCCGGTGAGCCCGGTCTTGAAGCAGGAGGCGGCGAGCTTCGCGGCGTCGACGCAGACCCCGACGGTCGTCCCCTTGCACTTGAGCCCGAACTCGCAGAGCGCATAGCCGCCGGTGGAGAGCTGCCCGCAGCTGGTCCCGAGCTTGCCGAGCCCGATGGGCTCGCACGTGTTCGTCGTCTCATGGCACCAGGTCGTGAAGTCGCAGTCCTGCACGGCGGAGCTGCAGGCCTCCTTGAGCTTCTTGCGGGCCTCGCACTTGCCGGCGACGCACGCGTCCGCAACGTGGCACGGCGTCGTGGTGTCGCACGCGCCGCCCCGCGCCACGAAGGGTGTGCACTTGCTGCGGTGACAGGCGAGACCCTCGGCACAGTCGATGTCGATGGTGCAGACGCCCCCCGAGGGGACGCGATCCTGACAGACCCCGCACCCCGCTGGTCGAGCGACACGCGCCGCTCTTGCACTGGTCCGAGCCCGCGCACGGCGAGCCGTTGGGCAACGTGCCGCGGAGACGACAGTCCGCTGGGACGACCGGGTTCTCGAAGAACAGCCGGAGGATCTCGTCGCACGCGATGCTCGCTCCATAGCTCTTGCCACAGAGGACGATGTCGTCGGTCGTCAGGGTCGAGCCAGGTCCGAAGAGCGCGGCCATGCTCGCGGAGAGCCGGCGCGCGACGCAGGTCTCCACGTCGCCGTAGTAGGTGGTGAAATAGGCCGGGAAGCAGGCCGCGTACGAGCTGCAGAACGCCCGGTGGTTCTCTGCCAGGGCCGCCTCCGCGCCGGGTGGCAGCTTGCCTGCGTCGACCGCGACCTCGGCGTCGTCCGTCGCGTCGTCGCCCGCGTCCGCGCGGAGCGGCGCCTCACGGCTCGCGCAGCCGAGGCCGACCGCGCACAGAGTGGCGAAGGCGAATGCGCGTGACGACGAAGCAGGAGAGGACAAGTCCAGGAAGACTAGTACCCAATGACGGAAGTGCCTACCGGCCCTCCCGCGAGAGCGCGCCCGGGACCTTCTTGGCCTCGGGCCAGGGCCGCATCCACTCGAGGCCGCGGGTGCGCGCGCGGAACAGGCGGGCGGGGCGATGACGCCCCCCACGCGTCTCGCCGGTCGGCACCACCCACCCCTCGCCCTCGATGCGCTCGCGGAACGCGCGGCGGTGGAGCTCGCTGCCGAGCACGGTCTCGTACGCGGCCTGGAGCTCGGCGAGGGTGAAGGTCTCGGGCATGAGCGCGAACGGCGCGGTCGTGTAGGTGACCCGACCGCGCAGGCGCTCGACGGCGTGCGCGAGCACCTCGGCGTGGTCGAAGGCGAGCGGTAGCGCCCTGCCCTCTCGGAGCGGCACGTGGCCGTCGAGCTCGAAGAACCGCGCGTCGGCGGCGTCGTCGCCACCCTTCACCTTCGCGACCCGCTCGTAGGAGACCAGGGCGGTGTACACGACCGACACGACGCGTCCGCGGGGGTCGCGCCCCGGAGCGCCGAACGTGGCCAGCTGGTCGATCTGCACGTCGTCGAGATCCGCGAGGCCCGTCTCCTCGGCGAGCTCGCGGCGCGCGGCCGCGAGGAGGTCCTCGTCGCGTTGCACGAACCCGCCAGGCAGCGCCCAGGTGTCACGGTAGGGCGGGATTCCTCGCTGGATCAGCAGCACCACGAGCCGCCCCTCCCGGAGCGCGAAGATGCACACGTCGGCGGCCACGTGCGGGCCCTCTCCCCACCGCGCGCGCCACGCGGCGACCTCGGCGGCGCTCATGCCGTGCGCGGTCATCCGCGGAACCCGTGGGCGATCGGGTAGTCGCGGCCCACCCACGCGCGTGGGCTCACCTTCAACGTCGGCGCGAACTGCTGGCGCTTGTATTCGGCGAGGTAGACCTTGCGCGCGAGCGACCGCACGAGCTCGACGGGCTGGCCCGTCTTCTGCGCGGCCCCCTCGACGCCGAGCTCCTCCTCGACGAGCGCCTCGAGGATCGGATCGAGCACGTCGTAGGGTGGCAGCGACTGATTGTCGCGCTGGCCCGGCCGGAGCTCGGCCGACGGCGGTTTCTCGAGCGTGCTCTTCGGGATCGCCCCGCGACGACGTGGTCGTCGAGCCACCGCGAGAGCGCGTACACCTCGTGCTTCCAGAGGTCCGCGATCACCGCGAGGCCGCCGCACATGTCGCCGTAGAGCGTGCAGTAGCCGACCGAGCACTCGCTCTTGTTGCCGGTGGTGAGCAGGAGGCCGTTCTCGCGGTTGGCCCAGGCCATCAGCGTCGCGCCGCGCACGCGCGCCTGCACGTTCTCCCAGGTGACGTCGCCGGCCGGCTCGGGGCCGAGGCGCGCCGAGAGCATCTGCTCGTAGGCGGCGTGCGCGGGCTCGATGGGGACGATCTCGAACCGGAGGCCGAGCGCGTCGGCGAGCACGCGCGCGTCCTCGACCGAGTGGTCCGACGAGTAGCGACTCGGCATCGCGAGCGCGGTGCCGTTCTCGGCGCCGAGCGCGAGGCACCCGATCGCCGCGACGAGCGCCGAGTCGATGCCCCCGGAGAGCCCGAGCACCCAGCGCCGGAGGCCGGTCTTGCGCGCGTAGTCGCGCACGCCGGTGACGAGCGCGAGGTGCAGCACGTGCAGCGGATCGCGCTCCAGCAAGGCGGTGCGCGTGGTGAGGTCGATCGTGGGCGTGGCCTCCTCGAAGAGCGGCGCCTCGGCGACCGGCGCGCCGTCGGCCGCCACGACGAGGCTCTGGCCATCGAACAGGAGGCCGTCGTTGCCGCCCACGGCGTTCACGTAGACGACCGGCACGCCCCAGCGCCGCGCGGCGTGGCCCACGAGCTTGCGGCGCGTGTCCCACTTGCCCTGCACGAACGGCGACGCGCTCAGGTTGATCAGGAGCTCGGCGCCCTGCTCGACGGCCTCGGCGACGGGGTCGCGGTCGTAGCGGCGCTCGGGCCAGAGCATCCGGTCGTTCCACATGTCCTCGCAGATCACGACGCCGACCCGCGTGCCGTCCTCCAGGAGGAACGTGCGCGGGTGGTGCGACGGCGCGGGCTCGAAGTAGCGCTGCTCGTCGAACACGTCGTAGGTCGGCAGGAGCGCCTTGTGAATCTCGGCGACGAGCTCGCCACGCCGCGCGACGAGGGCCGCGTTCACGAGCGCGCGACCGGGCCCCCCGCGGCGACGGGGCGCGCCGAACAGCACCGTCTTGCCGGCCGGGAGCCGCGCGACGAGATCGAGCACGGCCGCGTCGACGGCGTCGACGAAGCTCCGCACCGCGAGCAGGTCGCGCGGGGGATACCCCGTGATCGCGAGCTCCGGGAACACGACCAGCGGCGCCGTGCTGGCGGCACACACCGCGAGCATCTTCTCCACGTTGCCCGCGAGGTCGCCGACCGTGAAATCCAGCTGCCCGAGGGTGCTAGAGCGGCTCATGCCCTAACTATGGATCCGGCAGACCTCGGTGGGAAGGGTCAGCGACGGCGACGACGCAGCCCGATCAGGAGAAGGAACGCGGTCCCGACGATGCCCGCCATCGGGTTGCCCCCGCGGGGAACCGAACAGCCGCACCCGCCCGAATCGTCCCCGCCACCGGTCGGGTCGGTGTTGGTCGAGGGCGCCGGGATGCACTTGTTCCCGTCGCAGACGTTGCCCGTGACGCAGTCGTCGGTGCTGGTGCAGGTCTCGAGGCACTTGGCGCCGCGGCACTTGTACGTGCCACACGGCGTGACCTTGCCCGTACCGTCGTCGACTCCACTGAGGTCGGCCGAGCACTTCGCCGCGATCGGAACGCACTTGTTCGTGTCGCAGCGGTAGGTGCCCTCGCAGTCGTCGTTGGTGGTGCAGCTGATGCCGCAACGCTTGCCGTCGGCCGTGCACTTGTACCCGTTGCACGCGGCTGCCGGCTCCGCCTTGCAGGCACCCGTGCCGTCGCACTTGCTGATGGTCGCCTTGTTGCTGGCGCAGGTCGCGTCGCACTCCTTGCCGACGTCGTAGAAGCAGGCCGCGCGGTTCTTGCCGTCGCAGGTGCCCGCGCACCCGCTGGCCTTGTCTCCCGTGCAGCTCGTGTGACCCGGGCGCGGGTCGCCGGTGACCGCAGTACAGGTGCCCTTGGTGGCGGCCTCGGCGCAGGACTCGCACTGCCCGGTGCACGTCGTCGCAACAGACCTTGTCGGCGCAGCTCGCGCCGACGGCGCATTCCGTTCGCGTCGCCGCAGTCGGCGCCGTTGGCCTTGCGCGACTGACAGAGCCCGAGCTTGTCGCAGAAGAACAGCTTCGCGTCGGAGCAGTCTGCGTCGACGGTGCACTTGGCGAGGCACACGCTGCCGGCGGCGTCGCACTTGTAGGGGCTGCACTTGGTGACGCTGCCCGCGATGCAGTTGCCCGCGCCGTCGCACGCCTTGCCGGTCTGCTCGCCGGCGGTGCACGTGGTGCCCGCCGCGCACGCCGTCCCGGATTTGGCGAACGCGCGGCACTTCTTGGCGCCGTCGCAGACACCCATCCCGGCAGCCGAAGCGCACGCGAACGCCGGCGGCTCGGGACACTCCGAGTCGGGGTCTCCGCCGTCGGCGATGGCGCCGCACGTGCCGTCGCTCCCGCTGCCCTTCTTGGCTCCGGTGCAGGCTTCGCAGGTCCCGCTGCAAGCGGTGTCGCAGCACACCTTGTCCTGCGTCGGGCACTGACCGCTCGAGCACTCGTTGCCCGCGACGCAGGTCGTGCCGTTGGTCTTCTTGACGACGCAAGCGCCGCCCGTGCAGTAGTGCGTGGAGGCGCAGTCGGTGTCGACGGTGCAGGCGGTCTTGCAGGCCCCCGAGACGCAGGCGTAACCGGCGGCGCACGAGGTGGCGGCCGTCGCGGCGCAGGCCCCCGACCCATCGCAGAACGAGGGCTTCTTCTCGGTCGTCTCGCTCGGACACGACGAGGGGATGCAGAGGGTGCTGGTGGACCACTTGCGGCAGGCGCCTGCGCCGTTGCAGGTGCCGTCGTTGCCGCAGCTCGTGGTCGCGCTCCCCGCGGTGCAGAGGGCCACGGTGGCGGTCGTGTCGGTGCGCTTGCCGCCGGCCGAGACGTTGGCGCACGTCCCGGTGGCGCCCCCTGTCTCCGCCGCCGTGCACCCCTGACAGCCGCCGGTGCACGCGGTGTCGCAGCACACGCCCGCGGTCGGGCTCGTGAGGTAGCAGTTGCCAGTGGCGCACATGAACCCGCCGCCGCCCGCGGTCGTGCAGGCGCCCCCCTTCACGACCTTGGCGACGCAGGTGCCACCGGCGTTGCAGTAGGAGGTGCCGCTGCACAGGGCACCACTCGTGTCCTCGGCGTTGGTGATCGCGCTCGCCGGCGCCGTGCAGCTGCCCACCGAGCCCGCGGCGTCGCAGCGGTGACACGCGGCGCAGGCCGTCTCGCAGCAGACGTTGTCCTCGCAGATCCCCGAGTCGCACTCGGTCCCGAGCGTGCAGGCGGCCCCGTAGGTGTGGAACTCCCAGGTCTCCTGGCTGCGTGTGCCGCTGGTCGCGGTGGCGCTCGCGCCGACCGAGCCGCCGAACATCACGAAGCGCCCGGCCTTCTGGTCGAACGCAGCCGCGGTCTCGAAGCGCCAGTTGGGCACGGGCGCCGTCGTCCACTGCTTCCACGCGGTGCCGTCCCAGTCCCACGTGTCCTGCCCGAGGAAGTTCGACGGCTCGGTCTGCCCACCGAACAGCACGGAGCGCCCTCGCGCCGAATCGAAGACCATCGACACGTAACGCCGCGCGACCGGAACCGGAGCGCCCGGGGTCTTCTTGGCCCAGGCCGTACCGTTGTACTCCCAGACCGTGCCCTCACCCTTGCCGGACGAGTTCTCGCCGCCGAAGAGGACGGAGACCCCCCGCTTGCTGTCGTACGCGAAACCGCCGCCGAAGACGGCGACGGGCTGGGTCGTGCCACAGTTGGTGTTGGGCTGCTTCTGCGTCCAGACGGACGTCGCGCCGTTCCACTCCCAGGTGTCGCACAAATAGCCGCCTGCGTTCACGCCACCGAACAGCACGACCACGTTGCGCGCGCTGTCGAAGGCCAGCTGGGGCGCCGCGCGCAGGCCCGGGTTGGTCGTGGAGCACGCACCCGAGGTGCAGAGCTGGGTCCAGGTGGTGCCGTCCCATTTCCAGAAGTCGCCGAGGAGCGCGCTGGCCTGGCCACCGTAGAGGAGCGTCAGCTTGTTCGTCGCGTCGTAGGCCATCGAGGCGAACTCACGCAGCGGCGGCACGCCTGCGGGGCACGACCCCGGCGAGGGCACGGAGGGCCCGACCGCGGCCCAGGCGCTCGCCGCGCCCGCGGTGTACTCCCAGGTGTCGCACCATCGCCCGCCCGCGCCGCTGCCGCCGAAGAGCACGCTCTTCTTGCGAAACGAGTCGTAGGCCATCGCCCCGGCGAAGCGGACGGGCGGCGAGGTGGCGGGAGCCATCAAGGTCCACGTGGGGGCTTCGAGCGCAGGATCGACCACGATCGGCGCCTGCAGCCCCGTGACGTCCAGCGACAGCGTGAGGTGGGCTCGATCGAGCCTCATCGTCACCTTGCGCCGTTGACCGGTGGCGTCGATCGCGAACGCCTTCGGGATGGCGATCGCGGTCCGACCGGCGTCGTCGAGCAGGCGGAACCCGCGCTCGTCGTCGCCGTCGATGCGCGTGATGCGCTCCCCCAGGGTGACGCGCAGATCGACCGCGAACGGGCCGGACGGCTTGCGGACCACGAAGAACAGCTCGGCCCGGTGCGCCGAGCTGGCCCACACCGCGTCGACGCCGGGCAGGGCGTCTGCGTAGACGGCGCGCCCCTCGTCGAGGACGACCGTGGACGTGGAGCCGTCGGCGAGCTCGAGCCGAAGACCGTAGCGAGCGTCCTGACCGCGCATGACCGCGATCGCGCCGCTCGCGCGCTCGGGCAACGACAAGCCGAGCTCGTGGAACACCCGGGCGTCGGCCGCGCGGAATCCCTCGGAGACCAGCCCGCTCTTCGTGCGCTGGAGAGCCTCGCTGCGGGGCTTCACCAGCGCCACGAGCGCGTCGTCTCTGACGACGGCCGCCTCGATCAAACGCAGGGCCGCCGGCGAAGGGGTCTGCGAGATCGTGGTGGTGGGCGTCGGCGTCGGCGCCGATGCATCCACGTCGGTGCCCGAGCTTGCTCCCGAGCAACCCGCAGCCCAGCACAACGACGACGCAACCACGATCGATGGGCGCATGGGGAGAGCCTCGCAGCGAAACACCGCCGAGATCAATGGCTGTTGGCTCTCGGTCGCAGAGTGTCGATTCCAGACTCGACGCAAGCGTGTCTTGGACATTGCTCGCGAGCAATGTTCGAACAACACCGAATCCTCGCTTGACCGAAGGCCCCCCCTGCGCGTCGCATGCGGCCCCCACAGGAGGCGGAGACATGTCCTTTCCGACGACGTTGAAGCACGGTTCCGGAAAGCAGTTGACGTTGGTTGGTTCGCGATTGGCGGCTCGTTTGAAGAAGCCACTCTCGAAGGACCAGCTCGAGGCCATCGCGAAGGCCCCCGAGGTCGACCGCGACCTCGGCACCGATCTCTTCAAGGCCGCGAAGCTGCACAAGCCCGTCGCCCATCGCGAGCTCCACGTGTGGCTCCAGGGCAAGTCCCCCGAGGCCCTGATCGCGAGCACCACGAAGATCGCCGGTGATGCGCTCGACTGGCTCTCGCCGGTGTACCAGCTCGCGGGGCACGGCCCCGAGGGGCTCATCTCCATCCACCCGCACGTGCTGCTCGTCGACGCGACGGACGCAGCTCTCGCCCAGCGCCTGCTCTCCGAGCTCGGCCTGACGCTCGACGAAGAGCGCACGAAGCTGATCAAGCCGTTCCTGTTCTTTCGCTCGCGCGACGCGGTGTTCGGGCTGCCGGAGCGGATCGCCAAGAACCCCACGCTGGCGCACGTCGTCCGCCACGCCTCGTACGAGTGCTACCACCTGCTCGAGACGCAGTGCCTCACGCCGCTCGATCCGCACTACACGAACGGCGATCAGGCGAGCGTCCAGCGCAGCGACCTCGGCCCGGCGTGGGACCATACACGCGGTACGGGCGTCAACGTCGCGCTCATCGACGAGGGCGGCATCCTGTTCGCCCACGAGGACGTCGACCAGGCGGGCCGCGCGAACCAGTACTCGGGCTTCAGCTCCGGTCTCTGGGGGCCTGTGCGCGGCGACGGCACGAGCATCGGTGGTCACGCGACGCGCTGCGCGGGCATCCTGTGGGCGAAGCTGTCGACGACGCCGGTCGGTGCGGTGGGCATCGCGGGGCTCGCCGACCAGGCGCACCTCTACTTCCTGTCGCTGAGCGCGAACACGGGCCCGGCCGGCAACAGCGACCTCATCGCCGCGCTCAACGCGGCCACCAACGGGAGCGGCCCCAGCGGCAACGCGCACGTGATCTGCTTCCCGCTGGCGGGCGCCGGCTGGGACGATGCGATGACGAACAGCGCGGTCACCAGCGCGGCCGTCGCCACGGTCCTGGTCTGCGCCGCGGGCGACACGCCGTTCCCCGAACCCGCCATCGGCGCCGCCGGCAGCGAGGTGCTCTTCCCGGCGAGCGTCGCGGGCGTGGTCGCCGTCGGCGCGACGCAGATCAGCGGAGCCAACGATCCCCGCCTCACGTCGACCGCGGCGAGCGCGCTCGGCTCCCGGTACGCCAAGCCCGGCAGCCCGACCGTCTCTGGCCTCACCGTGGTCGCGACGGGCCTCTCCGTGTGCACCACCGACGACTCCGCGCCGAACGCCTACGTGACCGACTTCCGCGGCACCTCGGCCGCGGCTGCCACGGTCGCCGGCATCGTCGGCCTCCTGCGTGCGCAGCACCCGGCGCTCACCGTCCCCCAGGTGATCAAGCAGCTGAAGGCCACCGCCAGGAAGGTCACGCCGCACGGCTGGACCTACCAGCCGAACGACCTCTACTCGAGCTCCCTCGAGGTGGGGTACGGCCTCGTCGACGCGAAGCAGCTGACCGACTTCGCCGACGTCATGATCCGCGACGGCGCCACGGACCTCGGCGCCGAACCGTCGGGGGTCGCGGCGTTCTGGGCGAACTCCGACATCCTCATCTTCGACACCCAGCACGTCGTCAACGACGCGAGCTTCGGGCCGAACGCGGACACGGTGTTCAAGGACCCGACGGCCGCGCCAGCCTGGGCCTACGTCCGGGTCCACAACCTGGGCCCGAACCCCGCGACCAACGTGCGCGTCCGCCTCGTGCTCAACAACCCGGGCACGGGCTTCGGCTTCCCGATCGACTGGCTGGGGACGGGACCGAACCCCGCGACCAACTACGCCATCGCGCACGTGCCCGGGCAGCCCGGCGTGCAGGAGGTGAACCTTGGCGTCCTCCAGCCGAACACCAGCGGCTTCGCCGAGTTCAACATCACGGGTCACCTGCCCTGGTACAGCGGGACTGGCAACGCCCACGTCTGCGCGCTGGCCCTGGTCGAGGCCGACAACGACTACCCGTTCGAGGACCTGCTCGTCCGCGACGCCGGCCAGCACATCACCAGCATGCAGCCGATCCGCAACAACCTGGTGCAGCGGAACATGACCGTCGTCCAGGCCAACAGCCCGTGGCGGTTCTCGTTCAACGTCGGCGACCAGCACGACCTGGCGGATCTGCACGTGGAGGCCGCGAACGTGCCCGGCACCGCCCCGATCTCGCTCCGGCTCACGCACGTGCCCGGGCGGCCGAACGTGAGGCCCGCAGCGGCCGACGTGGAGCCGACGCACGGCGGTGGATACACCCTGCTCAGCGACACGCCGGTCCGGGTCTCCGCGGGGCACCTGCAAGGGGTCCTGCACCTGCCGGCCGGGACGCACTTCGCCCCCGACGCCGCCGCGACCGCCCGCGTCGGGCTCGGCGCGCCCACGCTCTCCCGGATCGAACCCGTCCGGGGCGCCAAGCAGCTCTCCGACGGGTCGCTGCAACTCGAACGCACGGCGATCATCCGCGTTCGACAGAACCCCGGTGAGCGCGTGCAAGGCGTCATCGAGATCCCCAAGCCGCCGGGGTTCCAGGACCACGACGCCTACGAGCTCGACATCGTCCAGCGTGGCCCGGACGGGGTCGCGACCGGAGGCATCCGCCTGCGTCTCGTGAAGTGATCGACGGACGATCGAGGAAGGCCTCGCTCCCCTCGGGGCGGGGCCTTCTCACGCGCGGCTCGTTGCCTCGCTAGCGCTTCTGCCGCATGCCGGGGGCCTCGTGGCCGCTGGCCGAGACGTACTCGTCGTACGACCCGCCGTACACGTGCGGCCGCACACCCGGCGCGAGCTCGAGCACGCGGGTCGCGATCTCGCGGAGGAACGCGCGGTCGTGGGAGACGAACACGATTGTGCCCTCGTAGGTGGCGAGGGCCCGGACCAGCGCGCGCTTGGTCACGATGTCGAGGTGGTTGGTCGGCTCGTCGAGGACGAGCAGGTTCGGCGCATCGAACAGGATCTTGGCGAGCGCGAGGCGCGCGCGCTCGCCGCCGGAGAGCACGCGGATCGGCTTGTCGTGGTCGTCGCCGTGGAACCCGAACGCGCCGGCGAGGTTGCGCAGCACGCCGAGGTTGGTGGTGGGCGAGTGCGCCTGCAGCTCCTCGAGGACCGTCTTCTGGCCGTCGAGCTGCTCCATCTGGTGCTGCGCGAAGTAGCCGAGGACGACCGAGGCGCCGATGGTGACCGAGCCCGAGTCCGGCTGGCCCACGCCCGCCATCATCTTGAGCAGGGTGGTCTTGCCGGCGCCGTTCTCGCCCATCACGGCCCACCGCTCGCCGCGCCGGACGAGCAGATCGATCCCGTCGTGCACGACCTTGGGGCCGAACGCCTTGCTCACGTGGTCGACCTTGATCAGGTCGTCGCCCGAGCGCGGGCACGGCTTGAAGTCGAACGTCTTCTCGATGATCCGGCGCGGCGGCTCGACCTTCTCGATCTTGTCGAGCTTCTTGATGCGGCTCTGCACCTGGGCGGCCTTGGCGGCCTGGGCCTTGAACCGGTCGATGAAGCGCTGCTCCTTGGCGAGCATCGACTGCTGGCGCTCGTAGGCGGCCTCGCGCTGCACGCGGTCGATCGCGCGCTGCTGCTCGTAGAAGTCGTAGTTGCCCGAGTAGGTGCGGATCTGGCCGCCGTCGATCTCCACGATCTTGGAGACCACGCGGTTCATGACGTCCTTGTCGTGGCTCGTCATGAGCACCGCGCCCTCGTAGCCGCGCAGGAACTCCTCGAGCCAGAGGATCGACTCGATGTCGAGGTAGTTGGTGGGCTCGTCGAGGAGCAGCACGTCCGGGCGCATGAGCAGGATGCGGCCGAGCGCGACGCGCATCTTCCAGCCGCCGGAGAGCCGGCCCACGTCGCCGTCGATCTGCTCGGGGGGAAAGCCGAGGCCGGCCAGGATCTGCTGCGCCTGGGGCTCGAGGTCGTAGCCACCGAGCTCGGTGTAGCGGGTCTGCACGTCGCCGAAGCGCTCGACCACGCGGTCGAAGTCCGGGTCGTCCGGGTCGCCCATGCGCACCTCGAGGTCGTGCAGCTCGTGGTGCAGATCGGCGAGCTCGCCCGCGCCGGCGATGGTCTCCTCGAGGACCGTGCGGCCCTTCATGTCGCCCACGTCCTGCCGGAAGTAGCCGATGGTGGCGCGCTTCGGGCGGTCGACCACGCCGTCGTCGGGCAGCTCCTCGCCGGTGATGAGCCGGAAGATGGTGCTCTTGCCGGCGCCGTTCGGCCCCACGAGGCCGGTCTTCTCCCCGGGGTTGAGCTGGAAGGACGAGTCCAGGAACAGGACCTGGCCGCCGTACTGCTTGCTGACGTTGGTGAGCGAGATCACGAGGCGGAGCGGGTTAGCGCCTTCATTTCAGGTCGTACAGGCCGAGGAACGTGAGGAGGTCGGCCACCTGCGCGTCGGTGAGCACGTCGGTCGGATACGGGGGCATTCTCCCGGAGAATCCGAGGAATCCTCCGTGGCGGATCTTCTCGATCACCACCTGGCGGATGACGTCCGGGCCGTCGGCGCCGTGGAAGGCGATCGTCTCCTCGGGCACCACACTCACCGGCGAGTCGCCGACCGGCGGTTTCAGGCGACCGGTGCCGCTGTGCGGGGCGCCGTGGCAGCTCTTGCACGCGGCCTCCCACACCTGCGCGCCCTTGGCCGCGTCGCCGCGCGGGAGATCCTTGATCTCGAGGAGCACGGGGAACGGCTGCGCGGTGGTGGGCCCGAGAGCGGCGATCGACCCGAGGTAAGCGTACAGATCGAGCGCTTTCTTGGATGTCGGATCGAGCGGCGCCCCACGCATGAACTGTTGCTGGCAGTAGTCGACCGCCTCGAACAGCGTGAGGAACCGCCCGTTCCAGAAGGTGGGCCGCTTCACGGCACCCGCGAGCGGCGGGGCGGGGAGGAGCCTGCCCGCCGGCGGCGTGACCTTGGCGTGGCAATGGGTGCACTGGAACGCGTTGAAGCTCGAGTCGGAGAAGCCGCGGTCGTCGACGAGCGCCTCGCCGCGCTGCTCGGGCGTGACGACCTGCTCCTCGGTGGCCGTGCAGCCGAGGAGGAGCACGAACGCGAGCGCCCGCCTCACGGGAGCCCCGCGGGGAAGGCCATGACGTCGGGGTACGCGCCGACCGCGAACGTGCGCACCGTGTCCAGCGTGACGGGGTCGATCTCGAGGATCGCGCCCGGCGCGACGTGGTCGCCCTCGCACACGAGGAAGTAGCGGCCCGCCCGCCGCGCGACCTGGTGGGGCCGCACGCAGTCGGCCTTGGTGAACGCGCGGGTCTTGGTGGCCGTGAAGGTGGTCGCGTCGACGCGCACGAGCTCGTCGAGCTGTTGCACGGGGACGAGCCACGCGCCGTCCGCGGTGGCGGCAGGGCCGAACACTGCGCCGTCGAGCGGCAGGCGCGCGGTGGTCTTCAGCGTCGCGCGGTCGAGCCGGCGCAGGGCCTTGCCGTCGGTCTCGCTCACCACCAGCGTGGCCTCGTCGTCGGAGAGCACGACGAAGTAGGGCCCGAGCGCGATCGGCGGACGCACGAGGGCCGCTCCCAGCGGCGCGAGCTCGACGACGGGCGCGCGGGGATCGACGAGCGACACCTTGCCGATCGCGTCTTCGCCGTAGCACGCGAGGTAGAGCGTCTTGCCGTCCTTGGTCATCGCCATGCCGTGCGCGGCGATGCAGGGGGAAGGCCGCGAGAGGGACTTGAGTTGCTGGGTTTCGACCACGACGAGAGGCGCGCGCAGCTCCTCGATGGCGAGCCCCTTGGCCATGCCCTCGGTCGCGCGGCGCAGGTCGAAGTGGGAGACCACGACGATCTTGCCGTCGGGCGTCATGGCGACGTCGCCGGGGTTCTCGCCGACCGTGAGCGCGCCGACGCGCGAGAGGTCCTTGGTGCGGTACTTCACCAGGATCCCGGGCGTCGTCGACGACCCGTGCCCCGCGTGGGGCCCGAGGGCCAGGGTCGGCGCGGGGTAGGCCAGCGGCGAGTAGACGAACTCGCCCGAAGGGTCGATCACCGCGTGGTGTGGGCCGTCGACGGCGAGCGGATCGAGGTCGATCGGCACCGTGGCGACGACCTCGTTCTTGGCGAGGTCGAGCAGGGAGATCGTGTCGGAGGCGTTGTTGGTGACCACCGCGAGCGAGGCCTTGTCGATCGCGTGGCTCGGGCGCTCGCTCGTCCACGGACCGCCGTCGTAGGCTCGGTCGTCGAGCACCACCTCGGTGCACGACACAGAGAGCGCCGCGAGGAAGAGTGCGTGCTTCATTCGACCGTGAAGGCGAGGTCGGCCTGGGCGGTGGGCGCGACGCCCGTGGCGAGCTCGTTGCTGGTGTAACGCGCGCCGACGAGCGAGACGACGAGGCTCCTCGCCACGGCGAGCCTGGCCCACGTGGCCGCGTCGGGGGCGAAGCCGAGGTTGGTGGTCATCACGCGCAAGAGCTCCTTGCCCGCGCCGTCCCGGAACGTGAGCACGTACGCGTCGCCGGTGGTGATGCCGTGGGCGTGGGCTGTCGCTGTCCACGAGAAGCGCGCGGCGAGGGTACCCTTGGACCAGGTGAACGTGGGCGGCGTGGCCGCCGCGAGCTTGCCCCCCGTGCCCAGCACCGCAGAGGGCCCGGACCACTGCGGCGCGCGGGTCGGGTCGTTCACGACCTGCTTGCGCTGCTCGGCCTCCACGAACGCGAGGCACGCCTCGTCGGTGAAGCTCCCGAGCCGGACGATCGCGCCGCCGTCGGCGCACGGGCCCGTGACGGCGGCCGGGGTCTCCGACGAGGAGCAGCCGACCGACGCGACCGTGACCAAGCTCGGCAGGAAGGCGAGGAGGACTCCACCGCCGAGCACGTGCAGCGCGCGCATCGAGTTGTCTTGGATCGAGCCCACCAGCGCGGCAAGCCCGGGGCCTGCGTCACGGGGTCGCACCGTGGGTCGAGCTCGGCGCTACTCTTCTTCGTCTTCGTCGCGCGCGCGGGAGATCGGCGCCGGGGCCGTGTAGCCCTTGGGGACCGGGATCTTGGGCTTCTTGGGGTGCGGCTTGTAGAGCGTGACCACGCGACCGACGAGCTGCACGACGTCGCTCGCGGTGCCCGAGGCGGCTTGGGCGGCGATGAACTTCCGGTCCTCGGGGGCCTCGGGGAGGATCTTCACCTTGAGCAGCTCGTGGTCGACGAGCGCCTGCGCGATGGCCTTGACCACGCCGGGGGTGACGCCCTCCTTGCCGATCTGCACGACCGGCTTGAGCTTGTGGGCGAGCGCGCGGAGTCCGCGGGTGGCGTGGCCGGTGAGGGGCATCGGGGCGGACCTCTATCACGTCAAAGGCGGCGCCGCGCACCGACCACGGTGCCGCCCGCGGCGCCCGCGCCGGGGCCGAGCTCCACGACGAAGTCGCACCGCGCGATCAACGCTGGATCGTGCTCGGCGAGCACCACGGTGTCGCCCTGATCGCGGAGCGCGACGAGGGCCTCGAGCAGGCGCGCGACGTCGCTCGGGTGCAGGCCGACCGTCGGCTCGTCGAGCAGCCACAGGGCGTCCTTGCCGCTCTTGCCCTGGGCGAGCCCGCGGGCGAGCTTCACGCGCTGCGCCTCGCCGCCCGAGAGCGTGGGCGAGGGCTGGCCGAGCGCGAGGTAGCCGAGGCCCACCGAACGCAGCGCGTCGAGCGGTCCCCGGATCTTCGGGAACGACTCGAACAGGCGCTGCGCGTCGTCGACGGCCATCGACAGCACGTCGGCCATCGAGGCGCCGCGGTAGCGCACCTCGAGGGTCTCGCGGTCGTAGCGCGCGCCGCGACACACCGGGCACGGTACGCGCGTGTCCGGCAAGAGCACGAGCTCGACCCGGGTGGTCCCCTCCCCGAGGCACGCCTCGCACCGACCACCCTTGCTGTGGAGCGAGAAGCGGCTCGCCTTGTACCCGCGCGTCTTGGCCTCGGGGAGCTGCGCGAAGAGGTCGCGCAGGCGCGGGAGGATCCCGAGCGCGGTGGCGGCCGAGGCGCGCGCGGTGCGCCCGAGCGGGGTGTCGTCGACGCGCACGGCGAGCTCGGCGTGCGCGCGCGCGAAGGCCTCGAGGAGCGCGCTCTTGCCGGCGCCGCTCGGCCCGACGACCGCCGTGAGCGCGCCCTTCGGGACCTCCACGTCGACGCCCCGCAGGTTGGCGGTGCGGACCTTCTTCACCGCGAAGGCGCCCTTGCCCAGCGCGAGCTTCACCGCGGGCAGCTCGACCTCGCCACGCAGCCACGGCCCCGTGACCCCGGCGAGCGTCGAGGGCGGCCCCTCGGCGACGACGTGCCCACCTTCGCGCCCCGCCGCGGGCCCGACGTCGATCACGTGGTCGGCCGCGCGGAGCAGTGCGAGATCGTGGTCCACCACGAGCACGTCGTTGCCCCGGGCGAGCAGGTCGCGGAGCAGGCCGAGCAGCTGGGTGACCTCCGCCGGCGACTGCCCGATGCTCGGCTCGTCGAGCACGTAGAGCACGCCGGTGAGGCCCGCGCCGATCTGCGTGGCGAGCCGCGCGCGCATGCGCTCGCCGGCCGAGAGGGTGTCGGTCGTGCGGCCGAGCGAGAGGTGCCCGAGGCCCACCTCGGCGAGCGCGACGAGCCGACCGCGCGCGAGGTCGAACAGCGGCGCGACCGCTGCGCGCAGCGGCACGGTCAGCCCCGCGAGCACGCCATCGAGGTGCGCGATCACGCCGGGCAAGGGCATCGCGAGCAGCGCGTCGAGTGCGACGCCCCCGAGGTCGAAACACCGCGCGGGCAGCGACATTCGCGTGCCCTTGCACGACGGACATGGCTCCCGCGGGTCTTCGCGCAGGCCGGGTTCGGAGTCCTCGCGCTCGTCGGCCTCGCTCTTCGGCGCGAGCGTCCCGAGGCCGCCGCAGGTCGCGCACGCGCCGTCGGGGTGGTTCGCCGAGAACAGCGCCGGGGTGGGCGTGGGCAGCGAGCCGTCGTCGTGGGCGCAGATGAGGCGGGCGGCGAACGAGGTGATTTCACCGGGCTCGTAGAGGATCCGCAGCCGGCCTTCGCCGAGGCGCAGGCCGAGCTCCACGCTGTCGGCGAGCCGCGCGCGCGCGCCCTCCTTGACCACGATGCGGTCGATGACCGCCTCGAGCTCGTGCACCTTGCGCGGGTCCACGGCGGGCGGCGCCCCGAGGTCGATCAGCGCGCCGTCGAGCCGCGCGCGCACGAAGCCGTCCTGCGCGAGCCGCGCGAGGACCGGGCCGAGATCACCCTTCTGCTGCCGGACGAGCGGCGCGAGCACGGTGAGCTTGGTCCCCGCGGGCCGCGCGAGGATCGCGTCGACGATCTGCTGCGGGGTGTCGGCGACGAGCGGTCGGCTGCACACCGGGCAGCGCGCGGTCGCGAGCCGCGCGTAGAGCACCCGCACCACGTCGAGCACCTCGGTCGACGTGCCGAGGGTCGACCGCGAGCTGCGCCCGATCCCCCGCTGCCCGACCGCGACGGCCGCCGGCAGGCCGATCACCGCGTCGACGTCGGCGCGCGGCAGGCGCGACACGCCTGGCACGTTGCCGAGCGCCTCGAGGTAGCGCCGCTGCGCCTCGCCGTAGATCGTGTCGAACGCCAGCGACGACTTGCCCGCGCCGCTCGGCCCGCAGATCGCGACGAGCTTGCCGCGCGGGATCTCGACGGTGACGTCCGCGAGGTTGTGCGTGCGCGCCCCGCGGACGAGGATGGGGGTCACGCCCGGCCGCTCGCTTCGTTCACTTCTTCTTGAGGGTGAACGCGGACTCGCGGACGATCTTGCCGTCCTTGCCGCTCGCGCGGAGCGTGCCCTGGACGGTGCGCGTGTCGCCCTTGCCGTCGACCTTGGCGTCCACCGTGCCCCAGAACGCCGGCGTCGCGTCGGCCGCCTTGGGCGCGAGCGTGCCGGTGAGGCGGCCCTCCTCGAGGCGACCGCTGAACACCTGCGCGCCGAGGGCGCCGTCGCCGGTGCCCATCACGTCGCCGTCGCTCGCGGGCAACACGAGCGCGAGCGTGCCGGCGCCGGTGGCGCCACCGCCCTCGGGCTCCACGAAAGGCGGCGCGTCCTTGGGCAGGCGGACCTCACCGGCCTTGGCGTCGTACGCGCCTCCGACCGCGAGATCCTTGGGCGCCTCGGCCGAAGCCGAGGCCTTGGCGGAGGCCGAAGCCGAAGCGACGGCGCCCGACGACGACGCCGGGGCCGCGCCCTTGTCCTGCCCGCCTCGTCCTTGTTGCAAGCGAGGAGACCGATCACCGACACCACGACGAACACCGTGCGACGCATCAAACGACCCTCTCCGTGATCCGGACCCCGACGGCGCCGTCGACCTCGACGAGCTCGCCACGACCGATGAGCCTTCCAGACACCCGCAGCGCGACGGGCTCGCCCACGCGCTGATCGACGACGAGCACGTCTCCGATCGCGAACGACGACCACGCGCGCGCGGTCATGGTCGCGGTGCCGAGCTCGATCTGCACCTCGAGGGGCAGCTCGGCCAGCGCCTGCGCGAGCTCGGGCGCGCGCGGCTCCCCTGCGTGCGGCGGCAGAGCGGCCATCTCGACCGTCGCGCCGGGCTCGTCCGTGTCCGCCATGGGGGATCTCCCTTCGGACGGCGGCGGCCCGGCGGCAAGCGCCCCCCCCAGGCGGACGCGGCGGCGGCCGTTTTCGGGGGGGAGCGGCTCGGCCGCGAAGGCGACCCGGCCGACGAGGACCGCCGGGCACGGATCGACCACGAGGACGTCGCCGACCGCGAGGCGCGCGAGCAGGCCGCCGGGCGCGAAGCCGCGGTAGCCGAGGATCCGCACGGTGAGCGGGGTGGCGTCGAGACGAACCAGGACATCGGAGCGCGCGGGCACGGCGATTTCAGGGACCTCCACGCAGAGGCGCCCCTGTCCGCGGAGGGCACCGACCTCGACCGCCAGCTCGAACACCGCCACCTCGCCGCGCAGGGAACGCCCCATCGCGAGCTCGGCTTCCACGCCGACCGCGCGCGCGAGCCACTGCAGGATGCCGGCGCCAGCGCCCGCGACCTCGTCCGGGACCTCGCGACCGAGCGCGACGCGAGGGAGGGTCTTCTGGCCCGCGAGCGCGCCGACGGCCGCGAGCACGAGCTCCGCGTCGAGCTGGAGCTGCGCGCGTCCGTGCGGCGTCTCGAGTCCGAAGCTCGGGCCGCCACGGGGCGCAGGCGCCTGCGGGACGAGCGCTCGACTCCGCACGCGCACCCGCGTCGCGTGCCCGAGGATCTCGGTGCCGGCGCGCGACACCGCCACGAGGGACACCCCCGCGAACGCCACCCCCAGCTGTCGCACGGCCCGCGTCTCTCCACGCGAGACGCGCCGCAAGGCGTGCCACGGGAACGGCGCAGGCGAGGTCACGAACCAGGAATAGCGCAGCACGCGCCGAACCTCACCCTAGAGCAGTGGCAGGCGGCCACGAACGGCTCCCCACACACTCAACACCGTGAGATCGGCTTCTGTCGGACGGTAACGATAGAACAAGAGGTGGTGGGTCCTCGGCAGGAGGACGCGGCGAACCGGACCTCTCTCGAGGTAGATCGCGCCGAGTTCAGGGTTGGCGCGGAGCGCTTCTTCTGCGGCAACCAGCTCGTCGAGGAAGACGGCTCTTGGCAGCAGGCCGATTCGTGACCCACCACTTCTGAATTCGCTCGATTTGTCGCCGTGCGCGCTTCGAGACGAGGAACTTCACAGCTGTCTGCGAAGCTCCCCGAGCAAAGCGGCGAAGTCTTCCGTCTCGCCGGAGTCTGCCTCTGCCAGGGAGGCCTCGAGTTCCTGGTCCAGCGCTGCGCGCTCATCCTCGGCGAGGTCATCGGTGGCGACCGGAATGACACCATGGAACGGGTGGAGGTAGACGACCTCACCCTCCGGAAGGTCCGTCGGCTCGTCGACGATCAGACGGCCCTGGTGGACCGTTGCGCGAAGCGGCTGCATGGTCTTCGGAGAGTACGTCGAGTGTCTGCGTGCAGCAGCGGACGCGCGCTACTCGGCGTCGGCGTCGCCGACGGCGCGGAGGCGCGGGGGCAGCTGGTGGCGCATGCGCAGGCGCTTGGCCTCGAGATAGCCCGCGGAGAACGGGTTCGGCGCGACGATCATCGGCAACCGCTCCACCACGTGCACGCCGAGCCCGCGCAGGTCTTCGACCTTCTGCGGGTTGTTGGTCATGAGCCGGACGCTCTCCACGCCGAGGTGGCGCAGCATGAGCGCGGCCATGTCGTAGCGACGCGCGTCGTCGGGCAGGCCGAGCATGCGGTTCGCGTCGACCGTGTCGGCGCCGCCGGCCTGCAGCGCGTACGCGCGGATCTTGTTGGCGAGGCCGATGCCACGGCCCTCCTGGCGGAGGTAGAGGACGACGCCGAGCTCGCGGCGGGCGATCTCCTCGAGGCCCGCGTGGAGCTGCTCGCGGCAGTCGCACTTGAGCGAGTGGAACACCTCGCTCGTGAGGCACTCGCTGTGCATGCGCACGGCCACGCCCGACTGGCCGCGCACGTCGCCGCGGATCATCGCGACGTGCTCGCGGTCGTCGCCGTCCCAGCGGAACACGGCCATGTCGAACAGGCCGAGGGGCGTGGGCACCGGCGCGCGCGCCTCGATGGTCACGGAGCCAGGCAAATCTCGAACGTTCAGCTCGTTCTGGTTCAGGGCGGAAGCGTTTTCCTCGGCGGTACCAGCGAGCTGGACCTGAGGCCGGATCCTCGGGGGGACGTGCATCTCAGTGGATTCTCCTCGAAACGGCGACGCGGGTGGACTGCGGTGGTGTAGGACGGAACGGCTGGGAGGACCAGCCACCTGTCCTTGGATGCTCGTTGGCCGACTCCGTCACTCCGAACCCGTCACGTCGCCTCCCGACCGCCGTCTGGGCGCTCGGGACCGTCTCGTTGCTGACGGACGCGGCCGCCGATCTGGTCTACCCGCTGCTCCCCGCGCTCCTCGGGAGCGCCATGGCGCTCGGCGCGATGGAGGGTGCCGCTGAGCTCGTCGCGAGCTTCGTGAAGGCGTGGGCCGGCCGCGTCGCCGACCGCAAGCACAACCACGGTCGCTTCGTGGTGCTCGGCTACGGGCTCGCCGCCCTCGCGAAGCCGCTCGTCGCCCTCTGCACGACGCCGCTCCAGATCGTGCTCGCGCGCACGATGGACCGCACGGGCAAGGGCCTGCGCTCGGGGCCCCGCGACGCGATCCTCACCGAGGCGACCCCCGAGGCGCAGCGGGGGCTCGCGTTCGGCGTGCACCGCATGATGGACAACCTCGGCGCGGTGATCGGGCCGCTCCTCGCGTTCGGCCTGCTCTCGGCCGGGCTCTCGGTACGCAAGGTGATCGCGTTCTCGATCGTCCCAGGTGCGCTCGCCGTGCTGGTCGCCGCGTGGGCCGTGCGCGGCGTCGTGATCGCGAAGAAGACCCACGCCGAGACGAGCGTGGTCCCGCTGTCCGACGACGCGCGCCTGCTGCTCGTCGCGACGGGCGTGTTCGCGCTCGGCGCGTCGGCCGACTCGTTCCTCCTGTTCCGGCTCTCGCAGCTGGGCCTGCCGCTGCGCTTCGTCCCCATCGCGTGGGTCACGCTGCAGCTCGGCAAGGCGCTCCTCAACGCGCCGGGGGGCGCCCTCGCCGACCGCATCGGCCCGCGGCCCGTGCTGCTCATGAGCTGGTTCGTCTACGCTCTCGCCTACGTGGCCTTCGCGTTCGCGCCCGGGTACCACAGCTTCTGGCTGGTGTTCGCGCTCTCCGCGGTCCACTACGGGCTCGGCGAGGGGGCCGAGAAGGCCCTGATGGCGAAGCTCGTCGACCCGCGCGCCCGCGGCGCCGCGTTCGGCGCGCAGCACGCGGTGCACGGCGCGATGCTGCTGCCGGCGAACCTCGCGTTCGGCTTCCTCGTGACCCTGCACCCGCGGGTCGCGTTCCTCGGCGCAGCCGGCGCGGCGCTCCTCGGGACTCTGTTGCTCACCCGGACGAACAAGGTCAGGAAGGACGCGCCGGCCTAGCCGTCATGCGCAGGATCGCCTCTTCGAGCACGAGGAGCGGCGGCCGCTTGCTGCCCTTGAGCGCCACGTCGGCCTCGGCCAGCACCTGGATCGCGCGCTCGAGATCGCCGAGCGAGCCCTTGCGCACCTGCGCCGCGGTGTCGCGCGCCTTGAACGGGGCGACGCCCGCGCGCTTGGCCGCGTCGTCCACCGATGCGCCCGCGTCGAGGAGCACGCGCATCTTCAAGGTCTTGCGCATGGCCGAGGCGAGGATGCCGAGCAGGGGGAGTCCGCGGTCGCGCGCGTCGTAGTTCTCGTCCAGCAGGCGCAGCGCGGTCGCGCGGTCGCCGGCCACGAGCGCGTCGGAGAGCCCCCACACCGAGCCCACCCGCACGCGCGCGATGCAGGCGATCACGGCGTCCTCGTCGATCGGCTTGCCCGCGCCCACGTAGAGCGAGAGGCGCTCGACCGCGTCGACGAGCCCCGCGAGCTCGAAGCCCACGAGATCGACCAGGCCCGACGCCACGTCCTGCCCGATCGGGTTGCCACGCCGCTTGGCCTCGTCGCGCACGAACGAGGGCAGCTGGTGCGGCTTGAGCGGGTCGCAGGCGACGATGAGGTCGTGCTTGCGCGCCACCGTGGAGAGGCGGCGCCGCCCGTCGACCTTGGTGGCGACGAGCACGAGGCACGTGCTCGGCGAGGGCTTCTCCAGGTAGTCCGCGAGGGCGTCGGTGGGCGAGACCTTCGGCTTCTCTTCGCCGGCCTTGTCGAGGCGCTCGAGGCCCCTGAGCACCACGAGGCGCCGGCGCGCCATCATCGGCATCGTGTTGGCCGACTCGATCGCGCGGTGCACGTCCTTGGCGTCGGTGGCGTCGAACACGTCGACGTTGAACCCGGCGAGCGCGGCCTCGACCACGTGCGCGCGCGCCGCGGTCACGACGCGGTCGGCGAGCACCTGCTCCTCGCCGAGGACCAGATACGCGGGGCGCGGCTTGCCGCTCGTGATCTCGGCGACGGCGTCCGCGGGCAGCACCCACCCTCGGTGGCCGTGCCGTCCCCGCGAGTCAACCCGTCGACACTTCAGTACGGATCGCCCTTGAAGTCCTTGTTGGGGGTGCCGCCGCCGCCCGGATCCTTCTTGGTGTCGTCCTTCTTGGGCGGGATCCACACCGCGGCCTTGGTCAGCTTGACCTGGCGCGAAGGGTCGCCCTTCTTCACGGCGATCGTCTCGTTCTTGTATTCCTTGAGGTCGATCGTCAGCTTCTTGGGCTTGTCGTCGACGACGATGTCGCAAGGGGTCTTGTCGCAGAGGATCGTGCCCGACTCGTCCTTGACCATCGCGCCCGAGGGCTCGCTGTCGACCTTGACCTTCTCGACCGCGGCGACCGTGGGCGCGGTGGTGGAGGCGGGGGCCGTCTCGGTGGTGCTCGCCTTGGCGGTGGCGCTGGTGGCGGCGGTGCTGGCGACCGTCGAACCAGAGCTCGCGGTGGAGGGGCCGTCCCCCTTGGAGCTCGCCAGGACGACGACGGCGACCACGAGGCCGATCACGAGGAGACCCCCGAGGATCAGGGGCATCTTGCTCTTGGGCCGCAGCTCGTTGCCCGCGCTGAGCGCGCCGGCGCCGGTGGTGTTGAAGGCACCGCTCCCCGGATCGGGTGAGAGCGGCGTGAGCGCGCCGGAGAGCGAGCTCGGCGTGGGCTGCGGAGTAAAGCTGCCGGTCGTGGAGAGGAGGTCGAACGCGCCCGAGCGATCGACGCCGCTCATGGTGCCGGTCATCGCGCCGCTGCCGGCCTTCTTGAGGGCCGCAAGCACGTCGTCCATCGACTTGAAGCGGTCGTCGGGCGACTTGGCGACGCACTTGAAGATGACGGCCTCGAGCGCCTCGCTGACGTCGACGTTGGGGTTCATGTCGCGGAGCGCGGGGACCGGCTCGTTGACGTGCGCCATGAGGATGTTGACCGAGTTGGGCCGGTCGAACGGCACCTTGCCGGTGATCATCTCGTAGAGGATGACGCCGAGGGCGTAGATGTCGGTGCGCGCGTCGACGTGCTCGCCGCGGATCTGCTCGGGCGCCATGTACTTCGGCGACCCCATGAAGAGCCCGGTCTTGGTGAGGCTCTCGCCCTCGGCCTCGTCGAGGTTCTTCACCAGGCCGAAATCGAGCACCTTCACGAAGTCGGCCTCGTCGCCGTGCTCGATCAGGTAGACGTTGGCGGGCTTGAGGTCGCGGTGGATGACCCCGAGCGAGTGCGCCTCGCGGAGCGAGCGGCAGATCTGGCGCGCGATGTGGGTGGCGCGGTCCTCGGTGAAGGGGCCGACGTCGCGCAGCGCGCGGTGGAGGGTCCTCCCTTCGAGGAACTCCATGGCCATGTAGTAGACGTTGTCGTCGGTGCGGCCGTAGTCGAAGATCGTGACGGTGTTGGGGTGGGTCAGCTTGGCGCTGATCGACGCCTCGAGGAAGAACCGCTTGTGGAACTCCGGGTCGTGCTCGCCGCTGTAGTTGGGGTTGAGCACCTTGACGGCGCACACGCGGCCGAGGGGCGCCTGCTCGGCCTTGTAGACCTTGCCCATGCCACCGCGCGCGATGAGGCCCGTGATCTTGAAGCGCTCGTTGACCAGACGGCCGATGAGCGGGTCGGGGCCCGAAGACTTGCTCGTCTTCGCCTCGTCGGTCGCGGCTGCGCTGGTCGAGGAACCCGTGGCCATGTCTCCCTTTCTTGACCCCCCCCGCCGCCACGACCCTGGTTTCGGGGGAGCGTGGCCTCGCCGGGGAACCGGCGATTTCGTGCGGGGAGACGTGCAGCTCGTGCGAGCGACGTCCGACGGAAAATGTGCCCGGGCGCTCCCGGCATGTCAATTCATGAACGAAGGGGCTCCAGGTGAACGTCCCCGTTCAGGTGGGGAAGATGTCGACAGTGGGAACGGCCTTCGATCGAATGACCAGGACGTTCGCCCGTCTGACGCCCTGGAGGCGGTAGTCTTGGACCGCCGTCCCCGTGTCCCGAGGGCTGCTCCCCGATCGAAGAGAGGTCTGCTCATGCTCCGTCCCACCGTTCGCCGCTTCTCCTGCCTCCTCGCTCTCGCCCTCGCGCCCGTGCTCGGCGCCGGGTTCGCGGCCTCCACGGTGTCCACGGCCGATGCTGCCCCTCCCGCCAAGGACCCGCTCGCCGACGCGTTCGCCGGTCAGATCCTCTTCCTCGACCAGGCCCCCCCCGCCTCGGTCGGCGGCCCGGGCTGGTTCTCGGCGCACAAGATCGCCAAGAAGGAGGAGAACAGCGACAAGAAGTGGCCGCTGCACATGATGGTCTTCCTCAAGAAGCCGCTCGACACGCCGGCTCTGAACCTCATGGTCTACAAGATCGACAAGAAGGGCGTCGTCGACTTCGTGCAGAAGGTCGAGCAGTTCCCCTCGACGGACGGCCGCTCGTTCTACTTCCTCGTCACGCTCCGCAAGGAGCCGCCGTACGAGCCCAACCTCAAGTACCAGCTCAAGGCCGTGGTCACCGGCGGCGGCGCGGTCGCCGAGGGCACGATCGAGCTCACCGGCAAGGAAGAGAAGCCGATCGACGGCGGGCCGATGGACTTCACCAAGGGCGTCGACCTCGGCAAGCCCAAGGAGACCGAGAAGCCCACCCAGCCGTTCGACGCCGAGGCCACCAAGGAGGCCTTGAAGAAGGTCATCTACGAGGACTGCAAGACCGCCGGCAGCAAGGGCGGCGACGCCAAGATCGTCCTCAAGTTCTCGGCCAAGGACGGCAAGGTCCTCTCGGCCGAGTTCGCCAAGGACCCGCCCGCGCCCTACTCCGACGCCACCCAGACCTGCGTCGCCCAGCGCTTCAAGAAGGCCAAGACCAAGCCGTTCACCGGCGACGACAAGACCATCTCCTACAAGGTCAACCTGTAGGCACCCCGCTCACCGCGGTTCCGGCGCCTGCCCCCTCCTTCTCTGGCGGGGGGTGGGCGCCGTCGTTTTTGGGAGCCGGCCCCAAAACACACTTCTTCACGGCCGGTGCGGCGGCGTCTTCACAGTCGGTGTGCACCCTCCTTCCTACCCAAGGAGGAACACGCACCATGTTCGGATTCATCATCGGCACCGCCTGCCTGATCGGGCTCATCGCCACCCTTCGTCGCGGGCACCACTGGCATCGAGGCTACGGCTACGGCGGCGGCGGCTGCGGCGGCTACGGGCGCAGCGCGTGCGGCCCCGGCTACGGCCCCGAGAGCTGGGACCGCGGCTACGACCGCGACCACGGCCCCTACCGCGGCGACCACGACCACCGCGACCACGACCACGGCCACCGCGGCGGCTTCCGCGGATTCGGTCGCGGCTTCGGCTTCGGCCCCCGCGCGTTCGTCTACCGCCTGCTCGCCCGCCTCGAGGCGACCCCGGCGCAGGAGCGCGTGATCGTCAACGCCATCGAGGAGTTCCGCGACGTGGCCAAGAACCAGCGCGCCGAGCTCCGTGAGTCTCGCAAGGACGTCGCCAAGGCGCTCCGCGCCGAGGGCTTCGATGCCGTGCTCATGGGGGAGACCTTCGCCCGTCAAGACGGCCGCATCGAGGAGGTCCGCAAGGCCTTCGTCGGCGCGCTCTCCAAGATCCACGACGCCCTCGACGAGCGTCAGCGCAAGATCCTGGCCGACATGGTGGAGGGAGGGTTCTGGTCATGAAGCGCAAGCTGCTCATCGCCGTGCTCGCCTTCGGCACGGTCGCCGGGTACGCCTCGGCCCTCCGTCACATGCGCGGCTGCCAGTACGAGCGTCGCCAGCACTTCGAGCGCCACGTCGCCAAGGTCTGCATCGACGCCGCGAGGCACGAGAAGTGAGCCCACGCGGCCCTCTCCGACACCGGAGGGGGCTGCGTCGTTTTCTCCCTGGATCTCGAAAGCGATAGAGTGTCCCCATGGCCGTCCGTGTGTTGCTCGTCGACGACGACCTGAAGCTCAAGGATCTGCTCGCGAGCTACCTCGAGCAGAACGAGGTCGACGTGACGTGGGCCGCGGACGGCCCGAGCGGGCTGCTCGCGCTCGACGCCGGGGCGTTCGACGCCGTGCTGCTCGACGTGATGATGCCCGGCATGGACGGCCTCGAGGTGTGCCGCCGCATCCGCCGCAAGAGCCGCATCCCCGTCGTCATGCTCACCGCCAAGGGCGACGAGACCGACCGCGTGGTGGGGCTCGAGATCGGCGCCGACGACTACGTGAGCAAGCCTTTTTCCCCGCGCGAGCTGCTCGCTCGTCTCCGCGCGGTGCTGCGCCGCGCGACCCCGGAGGCGCTGTCCGAGACGATCGTGGTCGGCGACATTCGCATCGACATCGCCGCCCGCGAGGCGCGCCTCGGCGGCGAACGGCTCGATCTGACCGGGCTCGAGCTCGACCTCCTCGTCGCGCTCGCGCGCCGCGCCGGCCGCGTGGTCCCGCGCGAGGCGCTGCTCTCGGAGGCCGGGCGCTCCGACGTCGCCGTCGGCGAGCGCACGGTCGACGTGCACGTGAGCCACCTGCGCCAGAAGCTCAAGGACGACCCGCGGTCGCCGCGCCTCATCAAGACCGTGCGCGGGGTGGGCTACGTGCTCGCCCGGGACGAGACGCGTTGAGCCCTCCCTCCGAGAAACCGTGCCCGCCGTGGCACCGGCACCGACACGGGCGCCGGCGCAACCCGCGCAACCTGCTGCGCGCGCGCCTGCGCGGCCGCATGTTCGTGTGGTTCGGCGCGACCATCCTCGCGACCGCGGCGATCACCTCGCTGGTCTCGAACCTCACGGGCGGGCAGTTCAGCTGGCGCAAGGAGCTCGAGCGCGCGAAGACCCTCGTCGGCCACGAGCTCGGCGACACCTGGGACGACCCGGTGGCCCGCGAGCGGCGCGCGCGGCGGCTCGCGCAGGACCTGACGCTCGACGTCACGCTGACCGACGTGAGCGGGGCGCCCCTGCTCGTCGTCGGCCGCCGCTGCGACAAGCCGCTGCTCACCGCGCCGGTCGACGGCAAGGGCAAGGTGCTCCTCTGCAGCGGTGAGCTGCGCCGCTCTCCGCGCAGCGGATTCCTCGGGATCCTGGCCGCGATCGCGGTGGTGTGGGCGGCCTCGGGGTTCGTCGCGCGCCGCCTCGCGCGCCCCTACGACGAGCTCGCGCGCCTGGCCCGCGACCTCGGGAGCGGCAAGCTCGCCAGCCGCATCGACCTTCCCAAGGAGGCGCGCGGCGAGATCGCGGTGCTCGCCGCGGCGCTGAACGACATGGCCGAGCGCATCGAGCGCCAGATGGCCGACCAGCGCGAGCTGCTCGCCGCGGTGTCGCACGAGATCCGCACGCCCCTCGCGCGCATCCGCCTGCTGGTGGAGCTCGGCGACCCGCGCTCGATCGGGAAGATCGACGAGGAGGTCATGGAGATCGACCAGCTGGTCGGCGAGCTGCTGGCCAGCGCACGGCTCGATTTCTCGCGGCTCGAGCCCACCGCGCTCGAGGCGGGCGACGTCGCGAAGCGCGCCCTCGAGCGCGGCGGCGTGGAGGCCTCGCGGCTGCTGGTGGTGGACGAGAACGGCGTGACGCCCACGGTGGTGGCCGACCCCACACTGCTCTCGCGCGCGCTGACCAACCTGATCGACAACGCCAAGCGGCACGGCGGCGGCGTCGACGTGCTGCGGGTCGAGCAGGTCGGCGACAAGGTGCGGTTCGTGGTGGAGGATCGGGGCCCTGGGATCCGGGCGGGCGAGGAGCGGGCGATCTTCGAGTCGTTCCACCAGCGCGCGGACCAGACGGCGAAGGAGAAGGGCTCGCTCGGCCTCGGGCTCTCGCTGGTGCGCCGGATCGCGGAGGCCCACGGCGGCAAGGCGATCGCGGAGAACCGCGAGGGCGGCGGCGCCCGGATCGGGATCGAGATCTAGGGACCGCGGGCCAGGAGCCTGTGGATGACTTGGTCGGCGTCGACCAGCTGGCCCGCTCGCGCCTGGGCCATGCTCCTCTCGAGCGCAGCGTCGAGGCGTTCACGCTCCTCGTCGGTCATGTCGACATCGACGACCTCTGGCAGATCGGCGGGCTCGTCGGCGTCGGGAGCTGGCATCCAGTGAATCCTACCGCTGATCTAGGGCATACTGATCGGGTGCTGGCGCGTCCCCATCTGTCCATCACCGGCCCACGGAGGAGTCGCATGGCCAAGCCCGATCCGAGACTCCTGATCGACGTGGTGGCACCCAAGGTGCTGCACGCGCTGCGGCTCGCGTCGGAGGCCCTCGGCGCCGCGAACGTGCGGCACGTCGTGGTGGGTGGGCTCGCGGTGGGGGCCAATGGCTACCCGCGGGCGACGAAGGACGTGGATTTCCTGGTGGGCGCAGAGGCCTTCCACCACCACGCGAGCGGGCTCGTCACGATGCGGCCAGAGGTGCCGTTCCAGGTCGACGGCGTCGCCGTGGATCTGCTCTCGCCGGGCGCCGACGAGGGCTTCCTCGAGGCCACGATGACGACGACGCCGGGCGTGTTCATGGAGGCCGCGCCGCTGGTGTACCTGAAGCTCAAGTCCCCGCGGCGCAAGGACCAGGTGGACGTGATCGAGATGCTCAAGGGCGGCATCGACGCGAAGGAGTGCCGTCGCTACCTCCAGGCGAACGCGCCTGCGTTCGTGGAGCTGTTCGACGAGTGCGTCGCGCGGGCCGAGGCGGAGCAGGAGTGAGCCCCTCGAACCGCAGTCAGGGACAGGGGTATTCCTTGTAGCCACTCCAGGTGACCAGGCCGTCCCCGCGGTTCTTGCAGATCACATCGACACGAGAAATCGGATAGCCCTCGAGACCGCACGGGTAGCGACAGATCAGGCCCCTTGTGGTGCACTCCTCCCCGGCAGGAGGTCGGGCCGGGCAGCACGGGTCGTTCGTCTCGCTGCTCCCATCGACCGCGCCGGTGTCGGGCTGGGCCTGACAAGCATCGCTCTCCGCGTGGCCACAGCCATGCAGCAACAGGAACATCGCTCCTGCCAGCGCCGCCGTCCGAGGGGTCATGGGCAGGGGTACACCTTCAATGGGTTCCAGGTCACGATGCCAATGTCGTCCCCGCGATCCTTGCAGATCATGTCGACGCGACGGGTGGGGAAGCCGGGCATGCCGCAGGGATAGCGACAGACGAGGCCGATGGTGGTGCACTCCTCCCCGCCGGGAGGTCGGGCCGGGCAGCACGGGTCGTTGGTCTCGCTGCTCGCATCGACTGCGCCGGTGTCGGGCTGGACCTGACAGGCCTCGTCCTTGCCGCAGCCCAGCAAGAGCGCGGTCAACAGCAGCGTGCTACTCGCTCGCAGCGGGTGGGGGCGATGGTCTCGGCCATGTGCGAGGGCCGACCAGGAGACCATCCTCTGATGCTACTACGCCCCGATCCCCAGCCTCGCAACGGTCACTCCGCTCGCGGTGCGGTTCGCTTCGTGTGGCACCCGCACTGCGGGCGGCTCCGTGAGGTCCGCCATGGCCTCGGCGACGCCGGCGAAGGCGCGGTGGTCGGCGTCAACGAGCCGATCGGACCTCTAGATTGCGAAGCGTGAGCAACGGGCGGCCTCCTGCGCCTCACGAGTCACGCAAATGGGTATGGAGAAACTGGGTGGTCTCGGATCCAGAGCACACCTGCACGAGGCCGAACCGTCGGCTCCCCCTACGTCGCTGTCCCTCGGGAGGGCTGCGTCGCCGACGTCGGCATCTGTCTCGTCGTGAACCCGAGCGCCGCATCCGGTCGAGCAGGCGACTGCGAGCACAATTTGCAACAATCTCATGGTCGCCCTTCGTCCTGAACTCGCTCCCTCTGCTCGCCTCCCCGCCATCACCGCCGGCAAGACCATGACTCGCGGGGGCGACCCTAGCAATCGTCCTTCCGCTCGTGCCGAGTTCGCGGCACGCCGCCGATGTCCTCGACAGACTTCGATTGCGCTCGCGCACATTCCGAAGAAACAGATGTGCCTCACGGCGGACTCTCCGTGAGGTCCGCGCTCGCGAGCACGTCGACACCCTCGCGGCCCAGCACGTGCCCACCGCGCACGAACAACCGAAAACACCCGCACGGATGCCGGTAGCGGAGCGTGCCACGCGCCTCGAGCAGGCGCGTGCCGTTCTCGTCGCGAAAACCGTCGACCTCGGCGCCAAGGCGCAGACCCCAGAAGCGTGGCAGCGCGAGGCCCATCCCCGCGGTCACGCCGCTCGCACCGAGCCACGTCGTCTGGCCGAGCCGCGGGCCGAGCTCCGCGCCGAGCACCGCGAGGCCCGTCAGCACCGGCACCGCGTCGCGCGCGCTGGTGCGCAGCTCGAGGCCGAGGCCGTCGCGCGAGTGGTCCCAGTGCGCGCGCGCGAGGCCGACCCAGCCGAGCGGGTCGCCGCCGAACGGACGCGTCGCGGCGCCGGCCAGCGAGAGCTCGAAGCGTCCGCCGCGTGCGTCGCGCGTGGTGTGCGAGAGCTCGAGCGCCGCGATCCCCTCGCTGCGCGCGGTCGCGAGCACGCCGACCGAGAGCTCGCCGCGCAGCGCGCCGATCCAGGGATCGAGGCCGGGCGCGAGACCCGTCGTGCCGAGCAGGCTCCGCAGCCCGACCGCGCCGAGCACCGCCTGACCCGCGTCGAGCGAGGGGCGCGCGACGAAGCCGAGCAGCGCGGGGTCGCCACCGGAGTGCCCCGCGACGATCGCCGATGTGCGCAGGAGCGGCTCGATCACGTGCACCACCCGCGGGCCGCCGCGCGCGCGCTCGAGATCCAGCGGTCGCGCGAGCGGCCACGAGAGCTCACCGCGGGCCTCGGCCGCGCCCGCGAACGCGCGATCGTCGCCGCGCGCCCCGCGACCGTCGAGGCGCGCGGTGGTGGTCCACGACAGCGTCGAGAGCGATCCGCCGAGCTCGAGGCCGAACGTGGCGTCGGCGAGCAGATCGGGCGCGTAGCCGGCCCGGATTCTGGGGCCGAGCGAGGTGGCGAAATACGCGCCACCGCGGTCGCCGAGCGCGAAGGACTCCGCGAGGAACACCTGCGAGCGCGCGAGGTCGACGCGCCCGAGATCGCCACCGCGCACGCCGAGCAGCTCGAACCCGATCCCCGCGGGGCCGACGCGCGCGGCCGCCGTGGCGTGATCGAACGGGTGGGCGAGCGTCTCGCGATCGAGCGTCGTGCGGACGCCGCGCGCGCCGCGCAACGCCCAGACGTCCCACGCCACCGTCGAAGGACCGCGGCCGAGATCGCCGCGCAGGTCGAGGTTGAGGCCGAGGCCACTCGGCGCGCCCGAGCCAGCGACGGCGCCCGCGCTGCGCGCGTCGAAGCTGATACGGGTGAGGCTCGTGTCGGTCGCGAAGTCGAGCGAGGCGCCGAAGCCCGCGCGGGTGTAGCCGCCGACGCCGATCTCCATGCCGCGCCCGAGCGGGAGGTGCACGGTCTGGCCGAGGAACATGCCGTCGATGCCGCGGAACGCGACCTGCGGCAGGCCGAGGCCGAGCTTGCGCGGGCTGCGCAACCAGAGATAGGGGAGCCAGAACACGGGCACCCCCGCGATGCGCAGGGTCGGGCCCTCGACGATCAGCTCGTCGGGCGGGCCGGCCCATCCGCCGGAGAACCCGATCGCCACCGGCGGATCCTCGCAGGGACAGAACCCGAGGATCCCGGACCCCACCACCCGCACGCCCCACTTGCCGAGCGACAGGTGGATCTGCTCCGAGCGCAGGTAGTAGGGAGACAGGCGCACCCGGACGCGGTCGCGGAGATCGAGCTCGCGCAGGCGGAGATCTGCCTCCACCACGCCGGCCTGGAGGTCGAGCTCCTTGAGCCATTTGGTCGGATCATCCAGATCGTCTTCTGCCGCAACGCGTTGCGGCACGAGGAGCACGGCAATGGCCAGGCGGCGCAAGCTCCTCGCATTTCAGGCTTCCTATCACGCTACGATGTCCGGATGCCCAAGCTTGCCGTCGCGCGCTTCGCCTCTTCCAGCACCGCCTTGGCCCTCGTCGTCGGACTCTACGGATTCGTCGGATGTGGCAGCGAGGAAAACAATCAGCCCAACCCGGATGCCGCCGTCGACTCGACGGACGGGTGTCTCGAGGCGTCGGATCCCAACAAGGCGATCCGCTTCGACGCGCGGCTCGTGGTCGTGGCGCCGGGAGAGAAGCGCACGGTGCGCGTGTACATCGAGCCGGACGTCTGCTCCGCGCAGACCATTCCGATCAACGTCGACGGCGCGGCCGCCAAGGTCGAGGGCACGTTCACGCCGACGCCGGCCAAGCCCGAGACGACCATCGACATCGTCGGCGTGTCGGCCGGCAAGACCACAGTCACGGCCAAGTGGGGCGCCCGCACGGCGACGATCGACGTCGAGGTCCGGGCCAAGGATCTCCCGGCGTGCGCGGCGGACGCGAGCGGCAAGATCGCGCCCGGCGGCAACCTCAAAGGCTCTGGTGCGTCGCTCGCGCTCTCGGCAGGAGCGACGAAGGATCCCGCGAGCATCGACCCGCTCGAGGACGCGTCCACCGTCGAACCGTTCGACGCGACGATCGGTTGCAAGGCCGACGGCAAGGGTCCTGATGGCTACCTCGCCCTCGGCCCCGCGGTGACGTTCGGTCCGAGCGACAAGAAGTTCCTGCGCGAGCTGCAGTTCGAGGTGCCGATCAACCCGGCGATCATCCCGCAGCTCGGCAAGCTCCGGCACCTGCGCATGCAGTACACGTCGAACACGCTCAAGACCCCGCGGTTCGTCCCCATGACCAACCCGCGCATCGAGCGGCGCGACGCGGGCTTCGTGCTGCGCTTCGACGCGCCTCGCCTCGGCACCTACCAGCCGTTCGTCCCGGCCAACGCGGGCACGGTGAAGAAGAAGCGCAAGCTGACCCACCGCGCGGTGTTCGGCTTCTCGATGGGCGGCATCGGCTCGTCGATGTTCGGCATGAACCACCACGACATGTTCGACGTCATCGCGCCGCTCGGCGGCCCGATGGATGCGGGTCACTTCCTCGCCTACTCGTTCAAGAACCACTACGGCGGGTTCTGCGAGCGCAAGGCTGGTGATCCGGTGCCGACGACGCCGTGCAAGGCCGACCCGGGCAAGCCCACCGAGCTCTACCAGCACGTGCAGACGTACGAGAACTGGTGGCACCAGAAGGGCGTCGATGGCACGGGCGGCACGTTCGGGCGCGACTCGATGGTGAACATCTTCCGCGACGTGGCCGCCGCGTGGGGCAACCCGGCGAGCACCAACACCAAGTGGCCGTGGGTGGCCGCGGGCATCGACCCGCCCGCGCCGATCATCGAGGACACCGGGCCGGGCGCGCCGGACTACTGCAAGGACCCGACGAAGGCGACGGTCGCCAAGACCGGGTACTTCGACAAGCGCTACAACCCCGACGGCAAGCTCCCCGTCATCAAGGTCTGCGACGGCGCGAGCCAGCCCGGTCAGCCTGGCAAGTGGGCGCCCGGCGGTCAGAAGCCGCTCGAGATGGTGGTCGCCGTCGACTACAACGGCAACGGCGTCCGCGACGAGGGCGAGCCCACGATCGTGCAGCCGTGGGAGCCGTTCGACGACTTCGGCAGCGACGGCAAGGCGAGCAAGGACGAGGCCGGCTACGACGCGGCCACCAACCCCGACCCGGCGGGCGACGACTACGATCCGCAGTACAACCCGCTCGGCACCGAGAACAACAGCCACCTCGACACGGGCGAGAAGTTCGAGGACGTGGGCCTCGACGGCGTGAAGTGCCCGAGCGGCGACACCTGCCCGTACGACACGGGCGAGGGCAACGGCAAGTTCGACATCGCGACCGGCCTGCAGACCTTCTTCGACCGCGACGGGCGGTTCCAGATCAACGGCTGGTCGAAGCCCCCTGTCGGCGGTCCGTGGGACGACAAGGCCCTCGACGCCCTCGACTACTACAGCGACGGCGGCATCCGCGACATCTTCAACTGGGGCACGGTCGGCTACCACTACCTGGGCGGCTTCATCGGGCGCAACCGCCCGACGATGATCTTCAACGACTGGCAGCACTTCCCGAACGTCGACATCAAGGACAACGAGGCGTTCGACCCGAAGGAACTCGACTTCAAGGGCCTGTCGAAGACGGTCTACCTCCGCTACGGCAACATCGACTCGACCAACCGCAACATCGAGAAGGGCGACGGTCAGCACGTCGGCTACGCCGACCAGGTGTTCCGCCGCATCCAGACCGGTCTGTTCTACATCGGCTCCCGCTGGCCCGACGGCGACACCACGTTCACCGAGAACCCGCCCGACGTGGACGGCCTCGGCCCGTGCGAGGGCACGCAGTCGTGCACCTATCCGTTCGCCGACAAGAGCGGGCGTACGGGCCCGGTGACCGTGATCCTGCCGCCGGGCTACCACGCCAAGGAGAACGCGGGCCTCAAGTACCCGACGGTCTACTTCCTCCACGGCTACGGCCAGAGCCCGGAGGACCTGCAGGCGTTCGTGCTCCTCGTCACCCCGCTGATGAACCAGGGCCTCTCCTCGAAGGCGACCCGCCTCCAGAAGATGATCATGGTGTTCGTCGACGGGCGCTGCCGCGGTGACGCGAAGGACCCGGAGTGCGCGCGCGGCACGTTCTACGTCGACTCGGTCAAGACGCCGGGCGCCAAGATGGACAAGTACTTCCTCGACCTGATCAGCCACGTCGAGACCAAGTACCGCGTCATGGGCCCGACGGAGATCGAGGAGACCGAGTGAGCGAAACGAAGTGGAGCGAACCTCGGCCGCCTCCACGGGCGGCCGACAGAGCTTCACCGAGATTGTCGGCCCTCGTCCTCGGTGGGCTCGTCGTCGCCGCGTGCGGCAAGGACGGCGTGGGCACCGAGGTCGAGGAGCTCGCCCGGGGGTGCGGGCTCGCCGGCTCGGCGTGGATCGAGTCGAGCGGGAAGCTCCCCGTCGGCGAGGCCCGCGCGGCCGGCGACGCGGCCGAGAAGGAGCTGCTCCTCGGCTGCAAGACCGGCGAGCCGGTCCCGAAGTGCTGCGCGGCCAGCAAGGCCGTCGAGGCCCGCCTCGACAAGCTCGGGGGGAAGGTGGCGGCGTGCGAAAAGCTGCGCGCCCGCTTGCAGAGCCTCGGCTGTTAGGCTCGGATCGGCCGAGCATGGAACAGATCGTCACCTACCTGTCTGCCGAGCAGATCGCCGAGCGCGTGAAGGCGCTCGGGGCCGAGCTGCACAAGGACTACCAGGGCAAGCGCCCCGTCATCGTCATCGTGCTCAAGGGCTCGTTCGTGTTCGCCGCCGACCTCGTGCGCGCGATCGATCTGAACCACCTGCGCGTCGACTTCCTCGCGGTCCGTTCGTACGGCGAGGGCACCGAGTCGAGCGGCGTCGTGCAGATCGTCGCCGACCTCACCCGGCCGATCGAGGACGAGGACGTGATCGTGGTCGAGGACATCGTCGACACGGGCCTCACCCTCAACTACCTGCTCGACCTCCTGCAGACCCGCAAGCCGAAGAGCCTCAAGATCTGCGCGCTCCTGCACAAGCCGTCGCGCACGCGCGTGCAGGTCCCGATCGACTACCTGGGCTTCACCATCGAAGATAAATTCGTGGTCGGCTACGGCCTCGACTTCGCCGAGCGCTACCGCAACCTGCCCTTCATCGGCGTCCTCCAGCGCACCTGATGCTGAAGCTCCTCGACCCGGCCGCGCTCGACGCCAAGGTGACGGCGCCCCGCGGTCGCGTGTCGATCGTCGTGCCGCAGAAGTGGCTGCGCGACGGCGCGCGGCTGTCCGTCGAGGTGCCTGCGAAGATCCGGTGCGACCTCTGCGACGGCGGCGGGTGCGACGCGTGTGGGCGCAGCGGCGCCTACCGCGTGGACGCGAGCACGATCGAGGTCACCCTGCCCCGCGTGAGCGACGACGCCCTCGCGCTGCGGGTGACCAACCCCTTCGCCGACCGCGAGCCCACGCTGCTGCTCGTGCGCGTGGCGGCGGGGGTCGAGCCCTCGGCGGGCGTGCAGTGGCTCGCCGAGAACCACGACCAGGAGCAGAGCCACGCGATCGAGCGCCCGAACGCGCCGGTGAAATCGGTGCCGCAGTGGCTCGTGTGGGTCGCGCTGGTGTGCGTCGCCGCGGCGCTCGGGTGGGCCTTCCGATGAAGCGCATCGTGTGGTTGTTCGTGCTCCTCGGGTGTCGCAACACGCCGACCGCCACCACCGAGGTGCCGCCTCCGCCTCCGCTGCCGGAGCCCGCGGCGGTGTGCACGAAGGCGGTGGACCTCACGTTCGCCGACATGGACGCGAAGCCCACGGCCGCCGAGCGCGACGCGTTCCGCACGGAGTGCCTGAAGGAAGCGGAGAAGGAGCAGGCCGAGGAGCCCACGGTCTACGCCTGCGAGGCCCCGTGCGTGATGGCGGCGAAGGTGTACGCGGAGCTCGAGACCTGCACCCAGAAGTGCAAGCCCCACGACTGAGGGTCAGCGTTGCGCGGCCCGGAACTCGGCGGGAGTCTTTCCCGTGCGGTCGCGGAACATCTGGGTCAACGCGCTCTCGGTGATCCCCACCCGCGCCGCCACGGTCGCGACCTTGTCGGAGGTCGCGACGAGGAGGGAGCTCGCCTCGGCGAAGCGGGCATCGCGGAGCTCGCGCTGGAACGAGGTCCCGGCGCCGTTCAGGGCGCGCTGCAGCGAGCGGGTGGAGAGGTTCAGGGCGCGCGCCGCGTCGTCGACGCCGATCGAGACGTGCTGGCCGCGGAGCAGATCCCGCAGACGCCGCACCTCGATCGAGGTGCCGATGGCCTGGTCGACGTAGCACTCGATCTCGTCGGCGAGCGCCGGATCGCCCCCGAGCCGGCGGTGCGCCTCGTGCAGATCGGTCACGACCCGGAAGGGGTGGGTCTCGCCGACCGTCGGCAGGATGCCCGACAGGGTGATGCCCATCAGCCCCTCGGCGATCACGCCGACCTGCTGGCGGACCTTGCGGACGGTCGCTGCGCGACGCTCGCCGAGCCACGCGAGGAGCACGCCGAGCGCGTCGGGGTCGATCCGCTCGATGCGCCGTCCGTCCAGCAACACGTCGACCTCCTCGGCCATCGAGGGAGACCACAGCGCCGCGTAGGGCGCGAGGATCTGGCGGGCCGTCTCCGCGTCGGGCGCACCCCAGGTCGTCGCGCCACCGAGCGTCGACGAGACGCACCACACGACGCTGGTGCCGGCGACGAGGTAGCGGCCGATGGGGTCCTGCACGAAGGCGGCGAGCGAGGCAGCCGGCTCCACGCGCCCAGGATAGCCGAGGTTGGCGCGCAGGACGGGTCGGTTGGCGCGCCTCCGCCCGAGGCGGGTGCTACCTGCGCACCATGCACGTGCTGGCTCGCATCCTCCTCGGCCTCGGCCTCCTCGTCCTCTCGGTCCTCTTCCTCGCGACCCTGGAATACAAGGGTGTTTCGTGGAGCGAAGGGCTCCTGGGCATCGTGCCAGCGACGCTCTTCGTGCTCGTCGCCCTGCGCTGGGCCAAGCACCCGCCGAAGCGCCTCGGCGTCGGCTCGCCACCGTGGCTCGCGTTCCAGCGCCGCGCGCGCGTGCGGCTCAACGTGTTCGGCATCGTGTACTTCGTCGGCCTCGGCGCGGGCACCGCGCTCTACTCCGCGGATCAGGAGAGCAGCTACCGCGAGTCGGCCGCCCACTCGAAGCGCGAGGCGCGCGCGGCGCTCCTACGCGAGGCCAGCGTGGCCAAGAGCTGGGACGCGCCGCCCGCCGCGATGGGCGCCTCGTACCGCGACCTCGACGCGAACGCCCGCGAGTCCGCGCGCAAGGCCGACGCCTGCGAACAAGGGACGCGGATCGGCGTGCTGTACTGCGGCGTCGCGCTCTTCCCGCTGATCGGGCTCTTGCTCGCCCTCGCGTCGCGACGCGCGCCGACGGCGGGAGCGCTGCCGCTTCCGAACGCCTCCGCGACCTGAGTCAGTGATGGAAGATGTGCGTGCCACGTTGTGACGATGATTCGTGACGGCCGCCAGCCTCATCGCGACCACGACCGCGGAGTTCACCCCACCGCGCAGCGGTCGCGGATGGCGGCGGCGGCCTTCGGGTTGCGCCACCAGTCGCTGTCGAAGCGCTCCGTCAGCGACTGGAACAGCGCCTCGCCCGGCCCGATCGCGAGGAAGCGCGCCGCGTCCTCCGCGGGCCCGAGCGGCCCCGGCGCGCCGAGCAGCGACGCGAGCTCGCGCGGCGCCTCCCCGAGCAGCGCGTCCTCCGCGAGCCCCCCGAACGCCTCGACGAACGCGCGGCGCCCCCGCGCGAGCTCCGGCGCGAGCACCACGCGGAGCGCGAGCTGCCGACGCTCGAGGAGTCGCGTGAGCGCGAGCCTCCGCGCCGCGTGCTGCGCCTTCGCCTTCGACACGCCGCGCGCGCGGGCGTGGAACGCCTCGGTGCTGACGAGCGCCATGAACGCCTCGCCCATCACGTAGCGCCGCTGGTCGTGCGGCGGCGAGTGCGGTGCGAACGGGCGCTTGTCGTCGCGACCGAACAGGTGCAGCGCGCCGCCGAGCGCGTGCAGCGCGTGCGCGAACGTCCACGCCCCCGTGGGCGGCACGAGGTAGAGCCCCGAGTACGACGCGCGCGGCGTGGACCGCCCGGCGTCCACCTTCACGTCCACCTTGAGCCCGGCGAGCAGCTCCGTGCCGCGCGCGAGCTCCGCGAGCCAGCGCCCCGACAGCGCGGCGGGCCAGCCCTCGCTCACGTCCGCCGCGCGACGCACGGCGAACGCGTCGACCCAGCTCGCGTTCTTCAGCGGGCGGCCGGCCGACTTGGCGCCGTGCCCCCACTGCTCGCGCGCCTCGTCCTCCGTGTCGTGCAGGTAGGCCTGCGCCGCCGCGACCACCTTCGGGTCGGTCTGCACGCAGCAGCGCGCGAGCGGGCCGATCGGATCGCCGAGCTCGCGGCGACGGATCTCCTCGTCGATGATCCCGTCGAGCAGCTGGGGGGCGAGGTCGGTGATGGCGACCGCGGCCTTGGCCTCGGGCACGCCACCGGCCTGCTTGGGCCGGCACAGCGAGCGCAGCATCGCGCGCAGGCTCGCGACGCGCCCGTACGTATCGGCCTCGCGCTCGTCGCGCATGGCCGCCGCGCGCACCGCCGTGGCCTCGCGGATCAGGCGCGCGAGGTGCAGGTGGGTGCACCACGAGGCGAGCGGTCCGCGCAGCTCGGCCAGCGGGTCGGCGAACGGCGCCTCCTTGGTGGCCTCGTGGAGCCCCGTGGAGAGCAGCAGCGGTGGCACCGTGCTGACCAGATCGAAGCCGGATTTCTCGATCGAATCGATCAGGCTCCGCGAGGTGAGCTCGGCGAACCCGACCAGCGGATCGTCGTCGTCGCGGCGACCGTCGACCGCGATCTCGGCGCGCCACCCGTCGAGCGCTCGCGCGGCGAGGGCGAGCTTGCGGTCGAGCGTGAGGAGGTCCGTGCTCACCCGTGCACCGTGGCGCGATCGTCGGTGTGTGCGAGCCGCGCGACGATCTTGGCTTCGCGGACCGCGAGCAGCGAGAGGCGCTCGCGCACCTCGTCGGCGGTGGCGCCGTCACGTTCGCCCTCGGCGATGGCGAGGTCGAGGAACGTGCGGTAGTGGCCGGCCTCGCTCGCGAGCAGCTCGCGCCACAGCGCGCGGGGTTCCGGGTCGGTGCAGCGGTCGGCGAGCAAGCGGAACCGCTCGCACGAGCGCGCCTCGATGAGCGCGGCGACGAGCAGGCGATCGACGAGCGCGCTCGGCCCGCGGCCCACCTCGGCGGAGCGGCGCAGCTCGGCCGCGTAGGGGTCGACCGGCGGCGTGCCGAGCGGGAGGCCGCGCTCGACGAGCATCGCGTGCACGCGGCGGAAGTGGCTCGTCTCCTCCTCGGCGATGGCGGCGAGCGCCTGCACGAGTGCGGGACGGTCGCAGTAGCGGACGGCGAGCGAGAGCGCGTTGGTCGCCGCCTTCATCTCGCAGTGCGCGTGGTCGGACAGCAGCCGTGGGATGTCGGCGAGCGCCGCCTCGACCCAGGCATCGTCGGTCGGAGAGGCGAGGCCCAGCATGCCTCCGAGGCTAGTCAAAGAAGGGCGTCAGCGCACGTGCCGCGCGCCGTGGCCGATGAATCCGGCGCTGGCTAGGGTGCGCGCATGCCACGCCGCACCTCGTGGCCGCTCTCGGTGCGCTCTCCGAGGGCGATCGGGGCGAGGGAAGCGTCGAGCCAGGCCACGAGCCCCTCCCCGGGGGGCGTGACGAAATCGTCGTCCGCGAGGCGCTTGCCCTGGCGCGCGCGCAGCACGCCGAGGTCGGTCAACGTGACGCAGGTGAAGAGGCGGCGCACCGCGACGTCGAAGGGCACGAGCGCGGAGGCGAGGTCGCCGTCGAGCGGCGTGCAGTCCTCGATCACGAAGGGCCCGCTCACCAGGCGACGGAGCGCGACGAGGTGCCCCACGGTGCCGAGGGAAGCGGCGAGGTCGCGCGCGAGCGAGCGCACGTAGTAGCCCTTGCTGCAGGTCACCTCGAGGTCGATCTCGTCGGCCCGCACGGCGAGCACCTCGAGCGCCTCGACCTTCACGTCGCGCGGCGCGAGCTCCAGCGTCTCGCCGGCGCGGACGCGCTTGTGGGCCGCGCGGCCGTCCACCTTGATCGCGGAGACCGCCGGCGGGATCTGCTGGGTGCGCGCGCGCTCGGCCTCGATCGCGGCGGGCAGCCGGGCGGCGAAGTCGCTCGGTATGGGCCGCTCGGCGGTGGTCTCGCCCTGCGCGTCGAGCGAGTGGGTCTCGACGCCGAGCTTGATCGTGGTGCGGTAGCGCTTGCCGTGGCCGGTCAGGTGGGCGACCAGCTTGGTGCCCTCGCCGACGCACACCACGAGCACGCCGGTGGCCATCGGATCGAGCGTGCCCGCGTGGCCGACCGCGCGCGTACGGAGCGCGCGGCGCACCTTCGCGACCACGTCGTGCGAGGTGGGCCCCGCCGGCTTGTCGACGAGCAGGAGGCCCGACGGCTCTGACGTCTCGGGCGTGCTCAGAAGAACACGCTCTTGCGCGTGGCGACGGTCTTGTCGAGCGACTCCTGGATCGTGCCGCGCACGCGCTCGGCGAGCCGGTTCACGAGGAGCGCGTCGTCGGCGGACTCGGGGCCGGAGCCCTCGAGGTCGACCGCGGGCAGGAACTTGATGCGCCACTTGGTGGGCGCCGGGATGAACCCGAGCGGCCCGAAGATGGGGAACCCAGGCGTGACGGGCACGAACGGCAGGCCCAGCGCCTCGGTCAGGTACTCGACCTTGTAGAGCATCGGCGCGGACTCCTCGGCGCCGACGATGGCGACGGGGATGATCGGCGCGCCGGTGCGCAGCGCGAGCTTCACGAAGCCGCCCCGCCCGAAGCGCTGCAGCTGGTAGCGGTCGCGCCAGAGCTTGCCGATGCCCTTGATCCCTTCGGGGAACACGAGGACGCAGCGCTCGCCCTCGAGCAGGCGCTCGGCGTTCTCCTGGCACGCGCGCACCGCGCCGATGCGGTTCATGAACGCGCCGAGGAACGGCAGGTGGTAGACGAAGTCTTCGGCGAGCCAGCGGACCTCGCGCGCGGCGGGGTGCGCGCGGCGGACCGCGGTGCGCACCATGATGCCGTCGTACGGCAGGACTCCCGAGTGGTTGCCGACGAGGATGCAGCGGCCGTCGTCGGGCACGTTCTCGAGGCCCTCGACCTCGACGCGGAACCAGTACTTGTAGAGGAGGTCGAAGAACGGGCGGAAGCGCGCCTCGTAGACCGGATCGAGGCCGAACTCGTCGACCTCCTCGCTGCGGTTGCGCAGGCCGAGGCGGCCCCACTGGCGGAGGTAGTAGTCGGTGGAGAGGACGTCCTTGGCGGCGTCGACCAGCGTGCCACCCTGCTCGCCCGGGAGCTCGACCGGGATCGCCTCGCGCAGGCGCTCGACCACGCGGAACGCGGCGCCGAGGCCGAGGCCTTCGGCCACGCCGGGCGGCTCGTCGAGGCGCACGTGCTCGTGCAGGATGCGGTCGACCTCGGCCTCCACGGCGCGGAGCTCGCCGCCGACGTCGCCGCCGAGGCCGCGCGGCGCGTGCCCCTCTGCATGAGCCGGGGCGTCGAGCACGTCGTCGCTCGCGACGTCGGGCACGTACGCGGAGATCTCGGCCACGAGATCGGCGCCGTAGTCGGCCGCGCTGTCGTCGTCGGCGTTGCTCTCCTTGGTGCTCTTGGGCCCGCTCTCGGGCGGCGCGCTCTCGGCGACCTCGACGCTCTCCGCGGCATCGACGGCGCTCGCGGGCGCGAAGTTGGCGGAGAAGTCGACCGAGGGCTCCACCGTCGACGGCTCGGCGATCACGTGCGGCGGCTCGCTCGGCTTCGTCTTGACCTCGCTCGTCGCGCGTGCGCGCTTGGGCTCGGCCTTCTTGGGCTTCTTCTTGCTCATGCGGAGGTCACTGCCTTCGCGCCCGTGGCGCCCACGGTGTCCTTGTCAGGGGTGGCCTTGTCGCGGTCGTGGATCAGCCGCACGTCGCGCAGGAGCTGGACGCTCGCGAAGTCGACGAGCGCCTCGCGGGTGGTGTAGGTGGCCGTGAAGCCGAGCTCGCGCTGCGCCTTGCGGCCGTCGGCCACGCAGAGGAAGCGCAGGTAGTCGATGAACGACGACGGGGCCTCGGCCACGTGCGCGACCCACAGCGCCTCGAGCGCCGGACGCGCGAGCGGGTGCGGGACGGGCACGCCCGCGCGACCCGCGAGCTTGATGACCGTGGAGAGCGGGAGCACGCCGTCGGCGACGATGTTGAAGATGCCGGGCGCGTCGCGGTCGATGGCGCGCTTGAACGCGGCGATCGCGTCGACCTCGTGCAGGAACTGCACGAGCGGGTCGAACCCCATCATGGTGGGGACCAGCTTGCGACCCAGGTACTTGGTGAGCGTGTTGTGCACCGTGGGGCCGAGGATCGGCGCGGTGCGCAGCACCGTGACCAGCGTGCCCGAGCCCCGCTGACCGAGGCGCAGCGCCTCTTGCTCCGCCTCGATCTTGTCGGCGAAGAACGGGTCGTCGCGGCGGGCGCGCAGCGGGTGGCGCTCGGAGAGGAAGTTCGGGTTGGTGGGGCGCGCGCCGTAGAGCAGGGTGGTCGACGCCTGCACGAGCTTGCGCACCCGCGCGGAGCGGCACGCAGTGACCACACGCATCGTGCCGACCGACTCGAGCTCGTGCGAGTAGGCGGGCGCGTGCGAGGGTGACGAGAGGAACGCGAGGTGGAGGAACGTGTCGACGTCCTCGGCGCGCAGGACCTCGGCGATGCGCACCTCGGCCGACGGCCGGGTGAGATCGATCTCGTAGAAGCGGGTCTTCTTGCCGGCGGTGGGCGGTGCCTGCACGTCGAGGGCCACGATGCCGGCGACGGAGGCGTCTTCTTCGAGCACGCCGACCAGGTTGCGCCCGAGGAACGAGGCGGCGCCGGTCAGCGCGACGACGCGCCCCTGAACGCGCGGACCGCGGGGCGGCACGCGCGCAGGGCTGCGACCCCCGCTGGTCGACGCGGGAGATCCCGCCGGTGGTTCCGTCGGTCGCTTCGGTCGTTCGCCCTGTCCCGCCACGGGGCGGACCGTAGTTCCACCCCCGGGACTCCGCAACGAGAAGGGGCGGACATCGACCGCCGTGGTCCAGAGCAGCTTCGGTGCTAGGTGGACGGTAGTGCGCGCCACCGCCGCGATCGCCCTCGCCGTCGCGACCAGCTCGCTCGTGGCCGCGGCCGACGACGTCCCGCTGCGCATCGACGCCCAGGGCCGCCCGTTCCGCGTGGCCCCGCTCGATCCAGACGCGACCTTCTCCCCGCTCTCCAAGACCTGCGACGGCCCCTGCGTGCTCCGGCTGCCCTCGGGACGGTACCGGGTGACGATCGGCGAGGAGACCGAAGAGCTCCGCCTCGAGCAGCCGACCAAGCTCCGCTACGACCCGGGCCACCCGACGTTCCGTTTGGCCGGCGGCGCCCTCGCGGCCGGCGGAATCCTGATCACCGGCTTCACGCTGTACGCGGCGGTGAAGTTCTGCGACTCGACCGACCCCGACTGCCGCTCGCGGTTCCAGACGGCCCAGTACCTGCTCGTGGGCGCGGCGGGGGTCGGCCTCGCGATGGCGGTGATCGGGGGGATCGTCTTCTTCTCGGCCGGGCCCTCCATCTTCGTCGATGGGCCCACCAAGCCGGCCGCCGATCAGGGCGTGCCCATGGCCTTCGTCGCCCCGACGAAAGGCGGAGCCATCCTGGGGCTCGCCGGCAAGTTCTAGCCACCGTCCGGCCCAGGGCCCCGGGCATGCTACGGAGGCGGGGTGAAGCGGACCGACAAATGGCGTGATCTCGGCGATGTCGGCGCCGTCGGCATCGAGTTCGTGCTCTGCATCCTGTTCGGCTTCTGGGTCGGCCGGAAGATCGACCAGAAGTGGTTCGGCGAGCGCGGCACCGCCACCTTGATCGGCACGTTCTTCGGGATCGCGGCCGCCTTCAAGGCCATCTGGGACGCCGCCAAGCGCGCCCGCCTCCGCCTCGAGGAGCTCGAACGCGAAGAGAAGGCCGAGGCCGCCGCGAAGCGCGAGCGAAACCTCCACCGCGACGAAGACGAGCGACCATGACGCTCGGCGAGGACGGCCGAGATCCCACGATCCGCGCCGTGACCGTGGCGGTGCTGGGGTCGGGCGTGGTCATCGCAGCGCTCGGGCTGCTGCTCGCGAGCGTGCGTTTCGCGGGTTCCGTGCTGGTCGGCACCGCGATCACGATCGTGAACTTCCTCGTGCTCGCGCGCGTGGGTCGCGCGATGACCAGCGAGAGCAAGCGGGCCGGCCTGTGGGGGCTCGCCTACCCCGTGAAGATCCTTGCCCTTTTCGGGGGACTGTTCCTCCTGCTCCGCTCGGGCCACGTGAGCGTGCTCGGCGTGCTGTGCGGTCTTTGCTCCCTCGTGCCCGGAATCGTGCTAGGCGGGGTCGCCGCTTCACGTCAGGGGCCCTAACTCCTTGGCGATCTCCGCGGAACCCCGATGCCCGAGCACACGTCCTTCCTCTCGTACCTGATCCCGCACCTGCCGCCGGCGGTGGACCACAACCTCAAGGGGATGAAGTCCCTGTTCGGGGTCCCGGTCAGCCGCTACGGGCTCGAGCCCCTGCTCTGGTCGGTGCTGACGTGCGTGATGGTGCTCGTCTTCGCGCAGATCACCCGCGCCAAGATCGAGAAGCTCGACGAGGCCGTGGTCCCCGAGAACAAGCTCTCCATCCGCACCGTCGTCGAGGTGCTGATCGAGTCCTTCTACAACATGATGAAGGAGATGATGGGGGCCAAGCGGGCCAAGCGCTACCTGCCGTTCATCGGCACCTGCGCGATGTTCATCTTCTTCGGCAACATGCTCTCGTTGGTCCCGGGCCTCTCGGCGCCCACCTCCAACCTGAACGTCACGCTCGGCTGCGCCCTCTTCGTGTTCGTGGTCTACAACTACTACGGCCTCAAGGAGAACGGCGTCGGCTACCTCAAGCACTTCCTCGGGCCGGTGATCTGGCTGGCCCCGCTGCTGCTCCCCATCGAGATCATCTCGAGCTGCATCCGCCCGATCACCCTCGCAGTCCGCCTCATGCTCAACATGGCGGTCGACCACCTGGTGCTCGGCATCATGATCTCGCTGGTCCCGCTGGTCGTCCCGCTGCCGTTCATGATGCTCGGCACGCTGGTCGCCGTCGTCCAGACCCTGGTCTTCTGCCTGCTCGCCTCCATCTACGTTTCGATGGCCACCGAGCACGATCACTGATATACGGCCGCCCGCCTCCCAGGAGAGGTGAAGCGGGGCCGTCGTTCACGTCCCTCCGATTGTCACCAACTGCGCCCAAATCCACTAAGCGCCGCCCCGATTCTACAAGGAGACTCCGATGTCGCTGAAGAAGGCTTTCGTGTTCACCGGTGCTGCCCTCGCCACCCTCGCGACGTCTTCGCTCGCCTTTGCGCAGGCCGCCGCGGAAGAGGCCGGCAAGGTCGGCGGAACCGCCTTTGACGCGAAGGGCTTCGCGGCCCTCGGCGCCGGCATCGCCATCGCGGCCGCTGCGCTCGGCGGCACCACCGCCCAGGGCCGTGCGACCGCCGCCGCCCTCGAGGGCATCGCGCGCAACCCCGGCGCCGCCCCGCGTATCCAGACCCCGATGATCCTCGGCCTCGCCCTCATCGAGTCGCTCGTGCTCCTCGGCTTCGTCATCGCGTTCCTCCTCCAGGGCTACGCGAAGCTCTGAGCTGCATTCGGTCGGCCTCGAGAGAGGCGGCGACCGTTCCGAGAGCGCTGCCGGCACCCGCCGTGCAGCGCTCTTTTGTTTTTTTGCGGGGCGCTTTGCCTCGGTGGGCGGCGCCTCGATGTGAGTATGCTCGCGCGATGCGGCTCCTCCTCGCCCTCGCGCTCCTCGCCGGCTGCAATTCGTCGCCCGCGAAGACCGGCGCCGAGGATCCGTGCCACCCGACCCCGCCCACGCGCTGCGAGGTCGACAAGGAGTGCGCGCCCTACCACTGCCGCAGCAACTTCTGCGACAAGGGCTGCGAGAGCTCCTCGTCTTGCTCGCCGGGGTTCGTGTGCAAGGAGCACGCGTGCGTGAAGGCCGGCGCGTGCGGCTCGTGCAGCGGTGACTACGACTGCCCCACGGGACAGAAGTGCGAGCTCGGAGCAGGAGCGTGTCACTGATCCGGAGGCGTTCGCTCGTCGCAGCGTCCCTGGCGCTCGGGGCTGCGCTCGAGGCTCCCCGCGTGCACGCCGAGGAGGCCCCGAAATCGGTCACCCACGAGTACTCGCCGTACGAGAAGGAGACGATCACGAACGCGCTCGCCAGCACCGGGCGCACCCAGGAGCTAGACCCCGAGGGCAAGGAGATCGAGGCCATCGACGTCGTGCCGCTCGAGGTGTTCGAGAAGCGCGACCCCTTGCCCCAGTGGCTCAACGTCTTCCACTGGACCTCGAAGCCGTACACCATCGACCGCGAGCTCCTCACCGGCGTCGGCGAGAAGTACTCCAAGGTGGTCGTCGACGAGAGCGCGCGCAACCTGCGCAACCTCGCCGCGCAGATCTCGATCGTGCTGATCGTCGCGACCAAGGGGAACTCGCCCGGCAAGGTGCGCCTCCTCGTCATCACCAAGGACGTGTGGAGCCTGCGGCTCAACTCGAATTACCGGTTCGCCAACGGGCGCCTCGAGAACCTCTACCTCGAGCCGAGCGAGCAGAACGCCTTCGGGACGCACCAGATCGCCTCGGTGCAGTACTTCATGCAGCCGCTCTCGCACCTGCTCGGCGCGTACTACAAGATCCCGTGGCTCGCCGGCACGCGCGTGCAGGTCATCGCCAACGCCGCGGTGATCCTGAGCCGCGAGCACGGCGGGCCCGAGGGCAGCTACCTCGCCCTCACGGTGCAGTACCCGCTGTTCTCCTCGCGCACGCCGTGGTCGTGGAAGGTGGCCGGTGACTACCGCAACGAGGTCACGCGGCTCTACCAGAACGGCTTGCTCGGCCTCTTCGACTCGAAGCGCACGCCCGACAAGGACGGCATCCCGTTCGAGTACCGGAGCAAGCTCGCCACTGCGATCGCCGCGGTGACGCGCTCGTTCGGCTGGGCGCGCAAGACCGACGTCTCCTTCGGCATGCAGCTCGACGGGCGCAAATACGCCACGTACGACCTCTCGCCCTACGCGCCGGCCGCGGCCGACGACTTCCTCGGTCAGGTCCCGGTGAGCGACACGCGGGTCGGGCCCTTCGTGCAGCTGCGCACGTATCGCAGCGACTTCCTGCGCACGCTCGACGTCGAGATCCTCGGCCTCCAGGAGGATTTCCGCCTGGGGGCTGACCTGGGCGCCAAGGTATACGCGAGCGCCAAGCCCATCGGCTCGACCCGCGACTTCCTCGGCCTCGACGTGGTGGCGCAGTACACCCAGCGCCTGCACGACGGGTTCGTGCGCGTCTCCGCCGAGGGGATCGTCGAGGCCCAGACCGACACCGTCTCGGACGCGAGCCTCGACGCCCGCCTGCGCGTCGTGACGCCGCGCCTCGGCTTCGGGCGCCTGGTCCTCGACCTCGGCACGCTGCAGCGGTTCCGCAACTACCTGAACCTGAACACCAAGTTCGGCGGCGAGACCCGGCCCCGCGGCTACCCGACCAACTACTTCCGGGCCCCGAACAACGTGGTGGGCTCGCTGGAGTGGCGATCGCCCTCCGTGGACATCCTCAAGACCCTCTGGGGGGTGGTCGCGTTCGTCGACGTCGGCACGGCCTACCGGACGGAGGCGGGCGTCGAGCCCCGTTACGGCACCGGCCTCGGCCTCCGGGTCCTCCTGCCCCAGTTCGACCGCCTGGTCGTCCGCGGCGACGTCGCGGTGCCGATCGATCGTCACCGGCCCTCGGACGTCCCCCCCGTCCAGTTCCTGATCACCGTCGGTCAGGCATTCTCCGTTCCCAACGTCGCGCTGTAGACTGCTCCGGCCATGAAGGTCCGCACCCAAGGGGTCCGCTCGTCCCGGGCCGGGTTCAAGCTCCCGCCCGACTCCGCGCCGGTCGTGTCGATGCGCTCGGTGCCGCTCGTCGACGGGCGCTACATGCTCGACCACGAGATCGCGCGCGGCGGCATGGGGGTCATCTACCGCGCCGAGGACGTGGGCCTCGGGCGCCGGGTGGCGCTGAAGGTGATCGCCCCCGAGCTCGCGGCCCGCGCCGACGTCGTGGAGTTCTTCCAGCGCGAGGCCTCGGCGCTCGCGAGCGTGCGGCACGAGCACGTGGTGCGCATCTACGCCTTCGGCGCGCACGACGACCAGATGTTCTTCGCGATGGAGTTCGTCGACGGCCGCGACCTCGACGCCATCCTGTTCGAGCACCTCGAGCACGGCGCCCACATCCCGGCCTACCGGGTGCTCACCATCCTGCGCCAGGTGGCCTCGGGGCTCGCCGCGGTACACCAGCAAGGCCTCATCCACCGCGACGTGAAGCCCGGCAACATCGTCATCGAGAACGACAGCGGTCGCCCGGTGCTCGTCGATTTCGGCCTCGCGCTGCCCAACGACGGTCGTATGAGCGAGATCGTCGCCGGCTCGCCGCACTACATGCCGCCCGAGCAGGCCAAGAACGAGATGATCGGGCCCACCGCCGACGTCTACGCCTTCGGCGTCACCGCGTTCGAGCTCCTCACCCGGGCAGCTGCCCTTCCCGTTCGAGGACGTGGCCGACGTGCTGCACGCGCACGCCGAGACCGAGCCCCCGCTGCTCTCCTCGATCCGCCCGAACCTGCGCGTGTTCGACCGCATCATCGCGCGCATGCTCCGCAAGAACCCGAACGACCGCTACGAGGGGTTCGCCGCGGTCACTGCGGCGCTCGACCACGCGATGGCCCACTGGCGCTCGGGAGACGAGGAGCCGGCGCCTTCGCAGCCCGAGGGCGGGCAGGGCAAGGACATCCTGCGCATCCTCGTGGTCGACGACGACGAGAGCTTCCGCAAGGTGGCCGCGCGCGCGGCGATGCTCGCGTTCTATCGGCGCCAGGTGCGCGTGTCGGTCGCGAAGTCGGGCGCCGAGGCGATCGCGATCGCGGAGCGCACGGCCCCGCACCTCGTGCTGCTCGACCTGGGAGCGAGCGGCATCGACGGCGTCGACACGCTCTCCATGCTGCGCGCCTCGCCGAACGGCGCGGAGGCCCGCGTGCTCGTGGTGACCGCGAAGGACGACCCGGCGGACCACTGGCGGTTCTCGATCCTCGGCGTGCACGACTTCTTCGCCAAGAACCAGGGCCTCGTCCCGCTGGTGAACCGCGTGACGGAGATCGGCCAGCGCTGCGGCTGGTTCGTGGGCCCTGACCCGTCAGAGCTCGCCCCCGGCTCGACCTGGGGGTAGGCGAAGCCGCGCGGTCTTCACGAGGCGCTGGACGCAACCGTCCTCCCCGCTGGCGCCGCAGCCGTTCGCGAACTCAGGCTCAACCCTCGCAGCCGCGCTCGTGTCGACCGGCCTGCTCAGTCGAGTGGAGCCGTCAGCGCCCAGGTGGTGTGTCTGCTCGCACACGACCGCCGTCGTCGAAGCGCACCTCGCAGCTCCTCCTCAGCGCCCCCCCCCCGACCCCGCCCGTCGCCCTGGACGACGAGCCGCTCGACCCACGCGTCGTGCAGCTCGATGAACTCGACGCCCGACAGGTCGACCGACGCTTCCACTACTTCCCCCCGAACACCCCGCGGAGCAGATCCTCGCGGACGAAGCGCTCCTCGCAGAGCTCGTAGCGCACTGCGAGCGCGCCGAGGCGGCACACCGGGTAGTCGCGCACCTCGCCGAAGCCGACGAAGCCGCCGTCGGGCGCGAACGCATAGCCCGCATCGGTCTGGGAGATCCCGCGCAGGGTGAGCTTGCGCTGCGCGCCGGGGAGCGTGAACACGTGGGCGCTGCCGTCCTTGCTGCCGGTCGCGAGGAGGCCGCCGTCCGACGAGATCGAGAGCGCCGTGACCACGTCGGTGTGCGCCGCGAACTTCATCAGCTCCTTGTATCCGGCGGTGAACGCGCGGATCGAGCCGTCGGCCGCGCCGGTCACGAGCCACGGTCCGTCGCTGGACGACACGGGCCGGAACGCGAGCGCGTGCACCGGCTCGCCGTGCTGCAGCGTGGCGAGCGGCGCGCCGTTCTTCGCGCTCCACAGGCGCACCGTCTTGTCTGCCGAGGCCGAGGCGATCGTCGCGCCGTCGGCCGACCACGCGACCGCGGTGACGCTGCCAGTGTGCCCCATCAGGCGGAGCTTCTCGTCGAACGAGTCCGTCTCGCGCACCACCACGACCTTGCCGATCGCCGCGAACGCGACGCGCTTGCCGTCGGGGGAGAACGCGACGCCGTACGCGCCCGGGCCCTTGCCGTCGTCGATGGTCGCGCCGAACGGGTCGAAGCGGCGCAGCGACTTGTCGGGCGTGGCGACGGCGATCGTCTTGCCGTCCTTGGCGATGGCCGCGGCCTGCACGCTGCCCGCGGGCACGTCGAACACGGGGCTCGGATCGTAGGGCGCGAGGGTCCAGCGGCGGAGGTGGCCATCGAGGCCACCCGAGACGAACCACGTGCCGAGCGGGTCGGGCGCGACCGCGGTGACCGTGCTCGTGTGCCCGACGAAGCGGCGGATGCCGGCGATGGACCACGCGCGCACCGCGCCGTCGCCGGTGCCGACGAGCAGCGTTTGCTCCGTCGCGCCCACGAACGCGAGCGACCCGACCGGGTGGGTGTGCCGCTCCACGCGCGAGAGCTCCGTGCCCGCTGCGGCGTCCCACACGTGCACGGTGTCGAAGTCGCCGGTCGCGAGCGACTTGCCGTCGGGCGAGAACCCGAGCGAGAGCGCCATCGCGGTGTGGCCGCCGAGCACCTTCTCGGGGGCGAGCTGCGCCGACCAGGTGCGCACCGTCTGGTCGAGCGAGGCCGAGGCCACGCGCTTCTTGTCCGGCGAGAGCGCGAGCGCGACGACCGGCCCCTGGTGCGCGGCGGTGTGCTTCTGCGCCGAGGACTTGCGGTCGAAGACGCGCAGCGTGCCGTCCTCGCCCGCGGTGTAGACGAGCGCGCCGGTGTGCAGCACCGCGCGCACGGAGCCCTTGTGGCCGTGGAGCGCGGCGAGCTTGGCGCCCGTCTTCCACTCCCACACGAGCACCTTGCCGTCGTCGGTGGCGACGGCGAGCTCGGTGCCGCCCGGCGAGAAGGCGACGGCCCGCGCCGAGCCACCCTGGGCGAGCGTGGCCAGCGCTCCGCCCGTCGCGCGGTCGAACACGCGCGCGGTGCCGTCGGCGCCGACGGTGGCGACCAGCGTCTCGTTCTCGGAGATGGCGAGCCCGTGCACGGCGCCGTCGTGGCCGGCGAAGCGGTGCTTCTCCTTGCCGGTCTTCAGGTCCCACGCGCGCGCGGTGCCGTCGCGGGCCGCCGTGAGCGCGGTGGCGCCGTCGCCGAGCACGTGGACCGCGATCACCGTGGCGGTGTGCCCGCGCAGGCGCACGCGCTCGCGGAGGCTCTGCGCGTCGAGCACCGACACCTGGTTCTTGTGCGCGACCGCGAGCACGGGCTTGCTGCCATTGCTGCCAAGGGGCTGGAACAGCTTGGTCTGGCCGTAGGCGAGGGCCTCGACGAACCCGCCGAAGCCGTTGGCGAGCTCGTGCTCGAGGGTGAGGCCGGTGCTGCGCTCGAGGTCGACCGCCGCGCGATCGAAGAGGCGCCGCGCCTCGACCGGCTGCTTGAGCGCTTGCGCGGCGACGGCGGCGCCGAGGAGCGCGGGGCCGTTCGGGTGGTCGAGCTTCCAGGCGTCGAGGAACGCTGCCTTGGCCGCGCTGGGGTCGCTCGTGGCGACCGTCGACGCCGCGACGAGCTTCTTCTCCGCCTCGGCCCGGGCGCTCGGGTTCGGGGGGTGGTCGAGATCGGCGAGCCGCGCCTTGGCCTCGATCACCGCGAGCCGCGCGTCCTCGGGCGCGTCGGGGGTCGCGTCGATACGGGTGGCGAGGGCACGCGCCTCGGCCCACTTGCCCAGATCGACGAGCGTGGACAGCAGGAGCGGCCAGGTGAGGGGCGCCTCGTCGGGGCAGAGCTGGTCCGCGTCGCCGAGCACCCGGACGGTCCGCTCCAGCTTCCCTGCCGAAAGGTGGCCCCGCGCGGCCTCGCGCAGCGCACGCCCCTGGGCGCAAGGCGTCGAGGGCGTGGCCGTCGCCACGAAGGTGGCCGGTCGAGAGGCCATGGGTGGGTTCGGCGGAGGAGGCGGCGCCGGCGCGCAGGCAATCAACGTCAGGGACGCGAGCAGGCCGTGCGTGCGCATCGCGGCCACGCTAGTACGCGGGGCGATGCAGGTCGACATCGTCAAGCCGCCGCCGATCGTCATTGGAATCGCCGGCGGCACGGGGTCCGGCAAGACCACCGTGTCCCGCCGCATCGCCGAGCGCATGAAGGACAGCTGTGTGCTCATCGAGCACGACAGCTACTACCGCGATCTCTCGGAGCTCTCGTTCGCGGAGCGCGAGAAGGTGAACTTCGATCACCCGGCCTCGCTCGAGACCGAGCTGCTGGTGCGCCACCTCGAGGAGCTCAAGGCCGGCCGCTCGATCGAGGTGCCGGTCTACGACTACACGAACCACGGCCGCAGCAAGGACGGCGGCCGCGTCGTCGCGCCGGCGCCCATCGTGATCGTCGAGGGCATCCTCGTGTTCGTCGAGGCCGAGCTCCGCGCGCAGATGGACATCAAGGTGTTCGTCGACACCGACCCGGACATCCGCGTGCTGCGGCGCGTGCGCCGCGACATGGAGCACCGCGGCCGCACGTTCCAGTCGATCCGCGACCAGTACTACGCGACCGTGCGCCCGATGCACCTGCAGTTCGTCGAGCCGAGCAAGCGCTGGGCGGACGTGATCGTCCCCGAGGGCGGCAAGAACGAGATCGCGCTCGACATGATCGTGGCCCGCCTCGCCCAGCTGCTGCCCTGAACGAGGGGTTCGGGGGTGGGTCTTTTCCCGACACATCGCGCGAATTTTGCCCACACTCCGAGGCAGCGCTACACCAACGGGGATGCGTGGGACTCGCAGTCTCGTGGTGCTCGGTGTGGTCGCGGCCACGCTGACGGGCACGTACGTGCTCGACGCCGCGCCGAAGAAGAAGACCGCCTCGCTCGCGCCCGCGCCGGTGAAGACGAACAGCAAGCTCGTCACGGCGAAGGTCGTGGGCAGCGCGCCCAAGGGCTGCCCCGCGGGCATGGCGCCGATCCCCAACGCGAGCGGCGGTTACTGCATCGACAAGTACGAGGCAGGCGTCGTCGAGGTGCTCCCCGGCGGCAAGACCAAGAACCACTCGCCTTACACGCCCGTGGCCGGCCGCAAGGTGAAGGCGGTCGTCAAGAAGGGCATCGTCCCGCAGGGCTACATCTCGCAGGTCGAGGCCAAGGCCGCGTGCGAGGAGGCGGGCAAGCGCCTGTGCACGCCCGACGAGTGGCTGAACGCCTGCCAGGGGAAGAACCCCACCAAGTACCCCTACGGCGACGACGAGGTCGCCGGTCGCTGCAACGGCGACGGCACCCGCCAGCACCCGGTGGTCGAGCTGTTCGGGCCGGGGCCCGACGCGTTCGCCGACCCCAACAAGATGAACGACCCGCGCATCAACGCGCTGCCGAAGACCCTGAGCAAGACCGGCGCGCTCGCCAAGTGCAAGAACGGCTGGGGCGTGCACGACATGGTCGGCAACCTCCACGAGTGGACCGGCGACGGCGCCGGCACCTCGCACTTCCAGGGTGGCTACTACATGGACACCCACAAGAACGGCGACGGCTGCTTGTACAAGACGACCGCGCACGGCCCGAGCTACCACGACTACTCGACCGGCTTCCGCTGCTGCAAGTGAGCGCCTTTACACCCTGGGCGGCCGTGGCATCCTCCGGGATGCGTTCGCTCGCGTCGCCCCTCTTCGGTGTCGCCCTCGGCTGCGCGGGCGAGAACACGCCCGTGGCCGTCGACGCCGCGGTGGACTCGAGCACGGGCCTCGACACGGGTCGCGACACGGGCCGCGACACGGGCACCGATGGGCTCGCCGAGACCTTCGACGCCTCGTCGAGGGCGGGCTCGACGCCGGCGACGCGACCGACGGCGCGGCCGACGGCTTGCTCGCCGACGCGAGCGACGCCCCGACCTGCGACCCGGCCACCACCTGCATCGGCGCCCCGATGCCCACGTGGGAGCTCGAGGACTTCCAGCCCAAGAGCCCGGGCTTCAAGACCAAGTACGGCCTCTCGGCGTTCAAGCCCAAGGTCACCGTCGTCGCGCTGTTAGCGGCCTGGTGAGGGTTCTGCCAGAACCAAGCGTCCAGGTTGGATGCGATGCAGAAAGAGCTGAAGCTGGAGGGCAAGGACATCGCCTTCGTCGCGGTGAACTCGCTCGACGCGGTGGCCGACCAGCCCAACCTGGTGAGCAAGTGCGACTACCCGCTGCTCCAGGACACCGACGCGGTCACCGCGTGGAAGAAGATGGGCGGCGTCAAGGACGACCTCTACGTCTACGGCACCGACGGCAAGCTCGCGCGTTTCCTGCCGTTCGGCGGGCCCGTCTCCACCATCCTCTCCGACCCGATCGACTACGCGAACCTGAAGAAGATCGTCTCCGAGACCAAGTGATCTAGGCGCGATTCAGCGTCGGGCGCTCTTCGGCCTGCTCGCGCGGCACGCACTTGTCGCAGCGACAGAGGCCGCGCAGGTAGCGGAACGTGTAGATGCCGGTGGCGTGGCCATCGCCCCACTCGAACGAGAGGCCGTAGTCGCCGACCGGCTCGATCTTGGCGATGCTCGTGTCGCCCCCGGGGACGAACGCGATCTCGACCTTGTGGCCCTGGCAACCGGCGCACGGGCAGTAGCCGCGCAGGATCTCGTGCGGGTAGATCGCCGTGTGGCCGTCGGCCCAGTCGATCTCGGTGGTCTGCGCCTTCCAGGGAGAGCGCACGGCGGTGGGGGTGAAGCGCGGGTCCGGCATCGCGAGGTGGTGGATGCTAAGCATGGCGACGATGGCCCGAGAACGTCCCGAGGTGCTGGCCCCCGCCGGCGACGCCGCCGCGATGCGGGCGGCCGTGCGCGCCGGCGCGGATGCCGTGTATTTCGGCCTCGAGGGCTTCAACGCGCGGGCGCGCGCCACCAACTTCGACGCGGCGTCGCTCGGCAAGACCATGGACGAGCTCCACGCCCACGGCGTGCGCGGGTACGTCACGCTCAACACGCTGGTGTTCGACGCGGAGTTGCCGGCGATCGAGGCGGCCATCCGCGCGTGCGCCGCGGCGGGGGTCGACGCGGTGATCGTGCAGGATCTCGGGGTCGCGCGGATCGTGAAGGCGATCGCGCCCACCCTGCCCCTCCACGCCTCCACGCAGATGACCTGCACCGACGCGGGCTCGGTCGAGCTGGCCCGCGAGCTCGGCGCCGAGCGGGTGATCCTGGCCCGCGAGCTGTCGGTCGCCGACATCGCGAAGATCCGCGCCGAGACCGACGCCGAGCTCGAGGTGTTCGTGCACGGGGCGCTCTGCATCTCGTATTCGGGCCAGTGCCTCACGAGCGAGGCCATCGGCGGCCGCAGCGCCAACCGCGGCGCGTGCGCGCAGGCGTGCCGTCTGCCCTACCAGCTCGTGGTCGACGGCGTCGTGCGCGATCTCGGCGACGACGCGTACCTGCTCTCGCCCGAAGACCTCGAGGCCTCCGCGCTGATCCCCGCGCTGATGGCGATCGGCGTCTCGTCGATCAAGATCGAGGGGCGCCTCAAGGGCCCGGAGTACGTCGCCGCGACCACGCGGCTGTACCGAGCTGCGATCGATTCCAGCATCGAACCCGCGGTCCGCGAGCAGGCGCTGCAGACCTACTCGCGCGGTTCGGGGCCCGGCTTCCTCGCCGGTGTCGACCATCAGCGCCTCGTGGAAGGGCGCGCGTGCGACCACCGCGGCCTGCCGGTCGGCGAGCTCGTGCGCCTGCACCCGGGACGACGCCAGCAGCTGGAGATCGTGCTCTCTCGCCCGCTCAGCAAGGGCGACGGCGTGCGTCGTCGAGGGCGGTCGCGAGGGCGCGGGTGAGGTCGGCGGGCGGGTGTGGGCCATCGCGCGCGGGGGCCTCGAGGTCGAGCGCGGCGAGCCGGGCGAGCGCGTGCACGTGTGGCTCGGGCCCGACCACGACCGCGAGGCGCCGCTCGTCGGCCACCGCGTGTGGAAGACCAACGATCCGCAGGTGGAGCGCGCCGTGCGCGACCGGATCGAGCAGGAGCCGCACCGCGTGCCGCTCGACCTGTCGCTCACGGGCGCGCTCGGGGAGCCGCCCGTGCTGCGCGGCGTGTCGCGGGGCCGCACCGCCGAGGTCACGGTCGACACCGCGCTCGTCCGCGCCGAGAACCGCCCGCTCGACGAGGCCACCCTGCGCGCGCAGCTCGGCCGGCTCGGCGACACGCCGTTCGTGCTCGGCGCGCTCACGCTCGCGCTGCCCGAGCAGGTGATGCTCCCGGTCTCGGCGCTCAACCGCGCGCGGCGTGCCCTCGTTGCGGCGCTGGGCGAGGTCGCGCACCGCTCGCACGCGACCACGGACGTGACCGCGGTGTCGCTCGCCGAGCGCGCGCTGCCCATCACCACGCCGCCCCCCGCCGGCCTCTTCGCGCTCTGCCGCAACGTCGCGCAGGCCCGCGCCGCGCTCGCGGCAGGGGCCGACGGGGTCTACCTCGACTTCCTCGAGCTCACGGGCACCGGCGTCGCCCTGCGGGCGCTGCGCGAGGGGGCGCCCGCTTCGTCGGCGTCGCGCCGCCGCGCATCCGCAAGCCCGGCGAGGAGAAGATCGACCGCTACCTCGCCTCGCTCGCCCCCGACGCGCTGCTGGTGCGTGGGCTCGGCGCGCTCCGCGATCGCGGCGGCTCCGCGCTGCGCATCGGCGACTTCTCCCTCAACGTCACCCACCGCATCAGCGCGCACGAGGTGCTGTCGCGCGGCCTCGCCGCCTTCACGCCGTCCTTCGACCTCGACGCGAGCCAGCTCGAGGCGCTCCTCGCGAGCGGGCTCGGGCCGTTCGCCGAGCTCGTGGTGCACCACCCGATGCCCCTCTTCCACATGGAGCACTGCGTGATCGCCGCGCTCCTCTCCGAGGGGAAAGACTTCCAGGACTGTGGGCGCCCGTGTGAGCGGCACGCGGTCTCGCTGCGCGACCGCGCGGGGATGGACCACCCCGTCGAGGCCGACGTCGGCTGCCGCAACACCGTGTTCCACGCGGCGGCGCAGAGCGCGGCGGGGCTCGTCGCCAGCGCGGTGCGGAGCGGCGCCCGGCGCTTCCGCATCGAGCTCGTGCGAGAAGCGGACGAGGAGGTCGGCCGCATCGTCCGGGCGTACCGGTCGCTGCTCGAGCAGAAGACCTCCCCCGCCGAGGTGTTCCGCGCGCTCCGCGCCGAGGGTGGCTACGGCGTCGTCCGCGGCTCGCTCCGGGTCCTGTCGAGCTAGCGACCGCAGTTCTTTCGCGGACACGCCAGCGTTGCAGCCCCGGCAGGCCAGACGCCCGCGAGATCGCGCACGGCGCTTCCCTTGCTGGATCGGGGGGTGTGGCCCCTCGGTCTTCGTCGCGCGCGCCCTCACCAAGGTCTACCCGATGGGAGACATGGAGGTCGTGGCGCTGCGTGGCGTCGATCTCGACATCGCGCGCGGCGAGCTGGTCGTGATCCTCGGCCCCTCGGGCAGCGGCAAGAGCACGCTGCTCAACATCCTCGGCGGGCTCGACGTGCCCACCTCGGGCGAGGTGCGCTTCCTCGACCGCGACGACGCCGAGACCCACGCGCTCGGCGAGGACGACGCCACCCTCACCCGCTTCCGGCGCGACTACGTGGGCTTCGTCTTCCAGTTCTACAACCTGATCCCGAGCCTCACGGCGCGCGAGAACGTGGCGCTGGTGACCGAGCTCGCCGACGACCCGATGTCGCCCGAAGAGGCGCTCGGGCGCGTCGGCCTCGCGAACCGCCTGGACCACTTCCCGGCCCAGCTCTCCGGCGGCGAGCAACAGAGGGTGGCCATCGCGCGCGCCATCGCCAAGCGCCCGAGCGTGCTGCTCTGCGACGAACCCACCGGCGCGCTCGACGTGGAGACCGGCAAGAGCGTCCTCGAGGCGCTCGTGCGGGTGCGCGACGAGCTCGGCACCACCGTCGCCATCATCACCCACAACGTGGCCATCGCCGCCATCGCGGACCGCGTGATCTCGTTCGGCGGCGGGGCCATCACCGAGGAGCACCGCAACGCGACGCGCGCGTCCGTCGCGACGCTGCACTGGTGACCCATGCGCACCCTCACCCTCAAGCTCGTCCGCGAGCTGCTCGGCATGAAGACCCAGGCGCTGGCCATCGCCGCGGTCGTGGCCTGCGCCGTCGCCACGTTCGTCGCCTCGCTCGGCGCGCTCGCCGCCATCCGCGAGGCCCGCGACGACGCCTACGCTCGCTATCACCTCGCCGACGTGTTCGCCCGGTGCAAGCGCGCCCCGCGCACGCTGCTCCCGCGGATCGCCGAGATCCCAGGCGTCGGCCAGGTCGAGGCCCGGGTGGTCGCCGAGGTCGTGATCGACGTCCCCACCATGAAGGAGCCCGCGACGGGTCGCCTCGTGTCCATCCCCGAGTACCCGCGCCCGATGCTGAACGGTCTCCACCTGAGCCACGGGCGATGGATCGACGCCGAGCGGGTCGACGAGGCCATCGTGAGCGAGGCGTTCGCCCTCGCCCACCACCTCGTGCCCGGCGCGAAGCTCGACGCCATCGTCAACGGCCGGCGACGCGCCCTGCGCGTGGTGGGGATCGCCACCGCCCCCGAATACGTGTTCGCGTTCGGCGGCGGGGACATCTTCCCGGACGACCGCCGGTTCGGCGTGCTCTGGATGGGACAGCGCGCGCTCGCCTCGACGCTCGACATGGAGGGCGCGTTCGACGACGTGGCGCTCACCCTCATGCCGGGCGCGAACGAGCCCGAGGTGCTGCGCAAGCTCGACACCTTGCTCGCCCCTTACGGCGGCGTCGGCGCGCACGGCCGCGACAAGCTCATCTCGCACCGCTACCTGTCCGAGGAGCTCGTGCAGCTGCGCGCGCAGGGCACGTGGGTGCCCGCCCTGTTCCTCGCGGTCGCCGCGTTCCTCCTCAACGTCGTCGTCTCGCGGCTCGTGCAGATGCAGCGGACCACCATCGCGACGATGCGTGCGTTCGGCTTCGGCAAGCTCCGCATCGCCGCGCACTACGGGGCGTTCGCGCTCGTGATCGTCACCCTCGGCGCCGGGCTCGGCCTCGGGCTCGGCACGTGGCTCGGGCGTGGCCTCGTCGACATGTACCGGCCCTGGTACCGCTTCCCCACGCTCGCGTTCCGGCTCCCGACCGACACGGTGCTCGTCGCGGTCGGCATCAGCCTCGCGTCGGCGCTGCTCGGCGCCGTCTTCGCGGTGCGGCAGGCCGCCGAGCTCCCGCCCGCCGAGGCGATGCGCCCCGAGGCGCCGGCCCGCTTCGGCCGCACGATCCTCGAGCGCGTCGGGCTGCTCCGGCTGTTCTCGGTCGAGGGCCGCATGACGCTGCGCAACCTGTTCCGTCGACCCGTGCGGAGCGCCCTCGCGCTCGCCGGCCTCTCGTTCGCGGTGGGGATCGTCGTCGTCGGTCAGTTCACCGAGGACGCGATGGCGCACATGCTCCGGCTCCAGTACGACGACGTGCAGCGCAACGACGCGGTCGTCGCCTTCGCCCGGCCAGCGACGCTCGACGCGCTCCGCTCGCTCCCCGCGGCCGACGGCACGATCCTGCGCACCGAGCCCGCGCGGTCGATCCCCGTGCGGCTGCACACGGGGCAATACGCCCGCGAGGTGACCCTCGAAGGCCTCGTGCCCCACCCGAGGCTCCGCCGCGTCGTCGACCTGCACGGCCAAGGGCACGACCCGCCGGAGGGCGCGGTCCTGCTCACGCTCTGGCTCCGCGACGCGCTCCACGTCCGCCTGGGCGACCCGGTCGACGTCGAGATGCTCGACCTCCCCCGCACGACCGTGCGCCTCCGCGTCGCGGGGTTCGTCGACGAGATGGTGGGCATCAACGCCTACGTCGGGCTCGACACGCTGCGCCGCGTCCTCGGCGAGGAGCGCTCGGTGACGACGCTCGCCCTCGCGCTCGACGACCGGGGCGCCTCGGCGCTCCACCAGGCCCTCAAGCGCGCCCCGGGCATCGGCGGCGTGTTGCTCCGCGAGGCCTCGCTCGCGAGCTTCAAGAAGGCGCTCGACCAGAGCCTCGGCGTGATGCGCGCCATGCAAGGCATCTTCGCCGTCGTGATCGCGTTCGCGGTCGTCTACAACACCGCCCGCACCGCGTTCGCCGAGCGCAGCCGCGAGCTCGCGAGCCTGCGAGTGCTCGGCATGACCCGCGGCGAGGTGTCGCGGATCCTGCTCGGCGAGCTCTTCACGCTGACCGTCGTCGCGCTGCCGCTCGGCTGCGTGGTCGGCAAGTACTTCACCGACCAGATCTCCACCAAGTTCGCCAACGACCTCTACCGCTTGCAGGCCGACGTGAGCGACCGGAGCTACCTCGTGGCGTGCGTCGTGGTCAGCGTCGCGGCCCTCCTGTCGAGCCTGCTGGTCCGACGGCGGGTCGATCGGCTCGATCTGGTCTCCGTGCTCAAGGCGAGGGATTGAACATGAAGGCGAAGAACGGCGCGGTGGCCAGGTGGGTGCGGAGGGTCCTCTTCGGGCTCGCGGTGATCGTGGTCGCGGTGCTCGCCATCCGGGCCGCGCGGCCCAAGCCGCTCACGGTGGACGCCGCCAAGATCGCGCGCGGGAGCCTGCGGGTGACGGTCACCGGCAGCGGGAAGACCCGCGTGAAGGACCGCTACGTGCTGTCGGCGCCCCTCGCCGGCGACATGCCCCGCCTCGAGCTGCGCCCCGGCGACGCGGTGGAGGCCGGCAGTGTGCTGCTCGCCATCGCGCCGTCCGCGCCTCCGCTCCTCGACGACCGCAGCCGCGCCCAGGCCACCGCCAAGCTCGCCGCCGCCAACGCCGCCAAGTCGCTCGCCGACGCGCGGATCGAGCTCGCCAAGACCACGATCGCGGCCGCGCAGAAGGACTACGACCGCATCAAGTCGCTCTACGACAAGTCGGCGGCCACGCAGGTCGAGCTCGAGGGGGTGGACTTCAAGCTGCGCTCCGCCAAGAGCGACCTCGAGTCGGCGAAGTTCTCCGGTCAGGTATCGGCCTACGAGGCGCAGGTCGCGGCGCTCGCCGTCGCGCAGGTCGGAGAAGCCGGGCACGGGCTTCGCCGCGATCCTCAAGACCCCGGTCACCGGCAGCGTGCTCCGTGTCTACCAGGAGAGCGCGGGGCTCGTGGCGCCCGGCACCCCGCTGCTCGAGGTGGGCGACCTGTCCCGGATGGAGATCGTCGTCGACCTGCTCTCGACCGAGGCGGTGCGCGTGAAGCCCGGCGCCGACGCGGCGATCTCGCACTGGGGCGGCGCCGGCGAGCTCCTCGCGCGCGTGCGCAAGGTCGAGCCGAGCGGCTTCACCAAGGTGTCGGCGCTCGGCATCGAGGAGCAGCGCGTGAACGTGGTCGCCGACTTCGTCACGCCGCACGACCAGTGGAAGGCGCTCGGCGACGGCTACCGCGTCGAGGTGACGGTGACGACCGAGTCGTGGGCCAACGTGCCGCTGGTCCCCGCGGGCGCCCTGTTCCGCAAGGTCGATGCCTGGTCGGTCTACGTGATCAAGAACGGACGCACCGAGTCGCGCGTCGTCCAGCTCGGTGCCCGCAACGACGAGTTCGCCGAGGTCAAGGGCGGGCTCGTGGAAGGTGACGTGGTGGTCCTGCACCCCGGCGACGCGGTGACGGACGGAACCCAGGTGGTGCCGCGATGAACCAGCGTAGACGCGTCCTTCTGCTCGGCGCCGCCGGGCGGGACTTTCACGACTTCCAGGTGGTGTTCCGCGACGACCCGACCGTCGAGGTCGTGGGCTTCACGGCGACGCAGATCCCGGGGATCGACGCGCGCCGGTTCCCCGCGGCCCTCGCGGGAACGCTCTACCCGGAGGGGATCGACATCGACCCCGAGGCCGAGCTCGAGCACCTCGTCCGGTCGCTGGGCGTCGACGAGGTGGTGCTCTCGTACAGCGACCTCGCGCACCCGACCGTGATGCACCTCGCGAGCCGGGCGCTCGCCGCGGGCGCGGGGTTCCGGCTCCTCGCGCCGAAGCAGACCATGCTGCGCTCACGGCGGCCCGTCATCGCCCTCACCGCCGTCCGCACCGGGTGCGGGAAGAGCCAGGCCGCGCGCTACGTGGTCCGCGCCGTGCGCGACGGCGGGCGGCGCGTGGTCGTCGTGCGCCACCCGATGCCGTACGGCGATCTCGTCGCCGAGCGCGTGCAGCGGTTCGCGACGATCGAGGACCTCGACCGCGCGAAGGTCACCCTGGAGGAGCGCGAGGACTACGCGCCCCACGTGGAGAACGGGTGCGTCGTCTACGCGGGCGTCGACTACGCGGCGATCCTCGCCGCAGCCGAGCGCGAGGCCGACGTGATCGTGTGGGACGGCGGCAACAACGACGCGCCGTTCTACGCGCCCGATCTGTGGATCACGATCCTCGATCCCCACCGCCCAGGCCACGAGGTCGCCTACCACCCGGGCGAGGTCAACCTGCGCGCGGCCGATCTGCTCCTCGTGAACAAGGCCGACTCGGCCACCCCCGAGCAGCTCGCGACGGTGCGCGAGAGCGCAGCGCGGATCCGGCCCGGGATCCCGTGTCTCGTCGCGCGGTCGGCGATCACCGTCGACGCGCCCGAGCTGGTGCGCGGCAAGCGCGTCCTCCTGATCGAGGACGGCCCCACGCTCACCCACGGCGAGATGCGCTTCGGCGCGGCGCGGGTGGCCGCCGACCGGATCGGCGTCGGCGCGCTCGTCGACCCGCGCCCACACGCCGTCGGCTCGATCGCGGAGACCTTCGCGCGCTACCCGCACATCGGCGCCGCGCTGCCCGCCGTCGGGTATTCGCCCGCGCAGATCGCGGACCTCGGGGCCACGATCGCGCGGTGCGACGCCGAGGCGATCCTGATCGGTACGCCCATCGACCTCGCGCACGTGCTCACGCTGCCGTGCCCCGCGACCCGCGTCCGCTACGAGCTCGAGGACGACGGCACCCTCGCCAACGTCGTCCACGTGTTCCTCGAGAGGAGGACCTCATGAGCACCCACCCTGTCACCGTCGTGGCCTTCGGCGGCAACGCCATGTGGCCCAGCGGGGAGCGCGGCTCACCCGCCGAGCAGATCGCCCACGCGCACGCCGCGTGCCACCCCCTCGCGTCGCGGATCGCCGCCGGGGAGCGCTTCGTGCTGGTGCACGGCAACGGTCCGCAGGTGGGCCGCGAGCTCGATCGAGGGTTCGCCGCGCGCGCCACGATCGACCCCGTGCCGCTCGACGTCTACGTCGCCGCGACCCAGGGCACGATGGGGTACTACCTCGAGATCGCGCTCCGCGAGGCGCTCCGGGCGGCGGGGGCCGAAGCGCGGATCGCCACGCTCGCCACCCTCGTCCGCGTGGACGAGGCGGACCCCGCGTTCCAGCACCCCGACAAGCCGATCGGCCCGTTCTACTCGGAGACCGAGGCGGCGCGGATCGCGCACGAACGGGGCGCGCGGTTCGTCGAGGACGCCGGGCGGGGGCACCGCCAGGTCGTGCCTTCGCCGCGCCCGATCGAGGTCCTCGACCTCGGCGCGATCTCCGCGCTGCTCGACACCCGGCACGTCGTGATCGCCGGCGGTGGGGGCGGCATCCCGGTGGTGCGCGAGGCCAGCGGCGCCCTCCGAGGGGTCGAGGCGGTGGTCGACAAGGACCACACCGCGGCCCTGATCGCGACGATGCTGAGGGCTCGTTCGCTGGTCGACCTCACCGGCGTCGACTTCGTCTACCGCGACTTCGGCAAGCCCACGCAGGCCGCCCTGCGCCGGCTGACCCTCGACGAGGCCCTCGCGCTCCACGCGGCGGGTCAGTTCCCGCCGGGGAGCATGGGCCCGAAGATCCTCGCTGCGTGCGCGTTCCTCCAGGCGGGGGGCGGCGAGGTGCTGATCTCCTCGATGCGAGGGCTCGAGAAGGCCCTCTCCCACGAGCTCGGAACCCGGATGGTGCCCTCATGACCGCCGACCACGCCATCGCCCTGGCCCGCACCTACGGCGCGGACAACTACGCGCCCCTGCCCGTCGTGCTCGCGCGCGGCGAGGGCGCGTTCGTCTTCGACACCGCCGGGCGCCGCTACTTCGATTTCCTCAGCGCGTACTCCGCCGTGTCGCAGGGCCACTGTCACCCGCGCATCGTGAAGGCGCTGGTCGAGCAGGCCTCGACGCTGAGCCTCACCTCGCGCGCGTTCCACAACGACCGCATGGGGGCGATGCTCGAGCGGATCGCGCGCGTCTCGGGCTACGAGAAGGTGCTCCCGATGAACACCGGCGCCGAGGCGGTCGAGACCGCCCTCAAGGCGATGCGTCGGTGGGGGTACGAGCAGAAGGGCGTGCCCGACGGCACGGCCGAGATCCTGGTCGCCGAGGGCAACTTCCACGGTCGCACCACCACCATCGTCGGGTTCTCCGACGAGCCGGACTACACCCGTCACTTCGGCCCGCCGACGCCGGGGTTCCGCCTCGTGCCGTTCGGCGACGCAGCGGCGCTCGCCGCGGCGATCGGGCCCCACACCGTCGGCGTGTTGCTCGAGCCGATCCAGGGAGAGGGCGGCGTGCGCATCCCTCCCGACGGCTACCTGACCGAGGTGCGCGCCGCGTGCACGCGCGCGAACGTGCTCCTCTGCTTCGACGAGATCCAGACGGGGCTCGGCCGCACCGGCCGCATGTTCGCGTTCGAGCACGAGGGCGCGCGCCCGGACCTCCTCGTGCTCGGCAAGGCGCTCTCGGGAGGGCTCTACCCGGTGAGCTGCCTCTGCGCCGACGACCGCGTGATGCGTGTGTTCACGCCGGGCTCGCACGGCTCCACCTACGGCGGCAACCCGCTCGCCGCCGCCGTCACCCTCGCGGCCCTCGACGTGCTCGAGGACGAGAAGCTCGCCGAGCGATCGGCCGAGCTCGGTGGACGGGCGCTCGAGCGCCTGCGCGGCGCCCTGCGCGGCCACCCCGCCGTGCGGGAGGTGCGGGGCCGCGGCCTCATGATCGCGGTCGAGTACCACGAGAAGATCGCGCGCGCGGTCGCCCACGAGCTCTGCGACGTGTCGGTGCTCGCCAAGGACACGCGGGGCGACGTGATCCGCCTGATGCCGCCGCTGGTCATCCGCGAGGACGACCTCAACGCCGCGCTCGACCTCGCGATTCCCGTCCTGGCCCGGGAATCCAGGGCGAGCGCGAGCGGCCCCGACGATCTACAGTGAGGGCCATGCGCGTCGCGGCCCCCCTGCTCGCCAGTCTCCTCGTGGGTCTCGCTGCCCTGCCGGGCTCGGCGGCCGGCGCGCAGAAGCCCACCTTCGCGCCGCCGACCAACGACGACCTGATCGGCGGCGAGCTCGCGGTCGACGTGAAGGACGACGCCGACGAGGCGACCCTCGCCGCCATCGCCAAGGACGCGGGCGTCACCCTGCTCTCCAACAGCAAGTGGAGCGACGCGCACGACAAGATCTTCCGCGTCGAGGGGGCGAGCGCCGCCGCGCGGGCCAAGCTGGCCGCCGATCCGCGGGTCGAGCTGGTCGAACCGATGCACCGGCGGTTCGCCTCGTTCGTGCCGAACGACCCGTTCTACAAGCAGCAGTGGCACCTGCCGCGCGTCGGCAGCGAGCGCGCCTGGGACTACGGGTGCGGGCGCGGCGTCACCGTGGCGGTCATCGACACCGGCGTCGCCTGCTACGACAAGGGCCCGTTCTCGGTGGGCAGCGACCTGACCGGCAGCCGCTGCGTCGGGGGCTACGACTTCGTCAACGACCGCCCCGAGGCCGCCGACGACCACGGCCACGGCACCCACGTCGCGGGCACCATCGCGCAGACCACCCACAACGGGAAGGGTGTCGCGGGCCTCGCCCACTGCGCGCGCCTCATGCCGATCAAGGTGCTCTCGGGCGACGGCTGGGGCAGCGACGCCGACGTCGCCTCTGGCATCCGCTTCGCCGCCGACGAGGGCGCGCAGGTCATCAACCTCTCGCTCGGTGGGCCATCGCCGAGCAAGGTGCTGGCCGCGGCGGTGCGCTACGCGCTCGCCAAGGGCGTGGTCATCGTCGCCGCCGCCGGCAACTCCCACTTCGACGTCGGCTACCCCGCCGCGTTCCCCGGCGTCCTCGCGGTGAGCGCGAGCGACTCGCACGACGAGATCGCCTGGTTCTCCTCGCGCGGGCCCGAGGTCGCCATCGCCGCGCCGGGCGTCGACGTCACCCAGCAGACCGTGTGCAACGGCGGCACCGACAAGTGCGAGATGTTCGGCGAGTGGAGCGGCACCAGCATGGCCTCGCCGCACGTGGCCGGCGCCGCGGCCCTGCTCGTCGGTCAGGGGATCACCAATCCCACGGCCGTGCGCGCGGCGCTGCTCGGCGCCGCCGATCCCAAGGGTCAGCCCGAGCTGTACGGCGCCGGGATCCTCGAGGCCGGCCGCGCGGTCGCCAACACCCACTGGCTGCAGGTCGCCCTGCGCGCGGTGTTCGCCGTGGTGTTCGGCTTCCTGCTCGCGCGCCGCGTCCGGAGCAAGGGCGGCGAGTTCCGCCTCGGCCTCGGCGTGCCCTTCGGCGTGCTGCTCGCGGGCACCGGCCTCCTGTTCTTCGCCCCGCTGCTCGGCCTCGGCCCGCGCCTCGGTGGCCTGCGGTGGGTCGTCGATCTCCTGCAGCGACCGCTCGGGGAGTGGGACCTGCTCCTCGACGCGCGGCTGCATCGGTTCCTGCCCCTCGCCAACGCGCTGCCCGCCATGGGCCTGACGGCGCTCCTCTACGGCGTCGCGCGAGTGCGTGGCCTCCTCGGCGGCTTCGCGCTCGGCTCGGCGGCCCTGCTCACCGAGCTCGCCGTGCGCGGCGCGGTCACCACGCCGGTCGGCCCGTTCTTCACGCGGGTGTGGCTCGTGGCCAACGCCCTCCTCTGCCTCGCGATCGCCCGCTTCACGCTCGACCGGAAGTGAACGAGACCGGCCACCGCCCCATCACGGCGCGACCCAGGCCACCCACGACACCGTGCGCTGACCGGGGAACCACGGATCGTCGGCCTCCGACGTGAACCACACGCGCTTGCCGTCGGGCGAGAACCGCGGGCCGCGGTCGTGCACGAGGTTCTTGGTGAGCGCGGTCACCGCACCGTCCTCGGCCGCGACGGCGATCTCCTCGGGCAGCTTGGGGTCGTGGAGCTCGAACGCGATGCGACCGTCCGGCCCCCACGAGAGCGCGCGCGCGTCGACGCCCGCGGCCCGCTTGCTCACCGCGAACGTGGCCCACTCGAGGACCGCGATGCCCTTGTCTCCGCTCCTGCGCTCGAAGGCGATCTTGCCGCCCTGCGCTGTCGGAGAGGTCCAGAGCTCGTCGTCGGGTACGACGAACGGACCGCCGAGGGTGGCCGTGTCACCGCTCGGCGAGAGCGCGACCGGGAACACCGCGAGGCCGTCCTTCGCGAGCGCCGGGTTCTTCGGATCCTTGTCCTTGCTGCGGTGCACGAACACGAAGCCCCCGGGGTCGAGCCAGGTGAACCCGTGGAACGCGTCGCCTTGTACGCGGAACACAGCCTTGCCGGAGCCCAGGGCGAACACGACGAGCTCGGCGGCGCAGGTCGCGCACGGCCGATCCTGCACGACGACGTGACGACCGTCGGGCGACACGCGCGGCCCGTCCCAGCGGTGATCGGGGTCGACCTGCAGCCGACGCAGCCCGTTCGACTCGACCACCGTGAGCGACCGCGCGTAGCCGAACAGATCTTCCACCAGCACGAGCGGCGGCGCCGCCTCGTGGGGGAACGCGAACACGCCCGCCCCGCGGTAGAGGGTGCGCGCGGGCCCGGCCGGCGGCCACAGCTCCACCCGCCGCAGCTGGCGCTGGAATCCAGGTTGTCGCGTCTCGAACGAGAGGGTCGTGCGGATGTCCGCCGTCGCGACGACGAGGTCGTTGCCGACCCCGAGCAGCTCGTCGTGCGCCGAGAGCGCACCCACGAAGGTGACCGGCCGCGGCCCCTTCTCGCCCGCCTTGCGCGCCTCGAGGCCGCGCGCGTAGGCGGCCTGCGCGTCGCGCTCGGCCCGCTCGCGCGCCGAGAGCCACGAGAACGCCGGCGCGAGGACCGCCTCCCCCTTGCTCGTCTTGAGCGTGGAGAACTTCGCCGTCGAAGGGCTCCTCAGCATCGGCCCCACGGACAGATCGATCGCCTGATCGGCGAGGCTCTCGGCCACGCCCCGCAGGGCGAGCGTGCGATCGGGCGCGCCGACCAGCGCCGAGAGCGTACCGCACGGCACGTCGGGCTCGCCGGGCACTGTGAGCACGAGATCGACCTCGCCGCGCACGTCGTAGTAGGGCGCGACCGCGTTCGGGAGCGGGTAGGCGATCGCCTCGACGCGCGTCTTGCCGACGAGCACGTACGCCGCGTCGAGCTGCTGCGCTGCCGTCTTCAGGTCGCTCTTCTGGAGGACGGCCAGCGCGTCCTTGTCGCGCGGGTGGACGATCTCGAGGCCGAGGCTCGCGGCCTTCTCGCCGAACCGCTCGGCGAGGATCTCGGCCGGCTCGGAGCCCGCGTAGTACGCGCCCTCCACCTCGATCGCGACGAGCACGCGCGGGCGGTGCGGCACCTTGCGGTAGTGGCGCAGCAGCGAGACCCCGACGACGAGGATCGTCAGGTGCATCAACACGAACTTGGGCCAGGTGCGCTTCGGGCGCAGCGCGCCGAGGTCCTCGGCGAGGACCTCCGGCACGCCCCCCCGCTCGTCGCTCACGACGCGAGGGTACCCAGCACGAAGGCGGCGATGTCCGCCACGACCTCCCCGCCACGTGCCCCGACCACTTGTAGTCGTCGGGGTCGAGGGCGATTCGCCGATCACGAAGTGGTGATCGAGCGGCGGGTGGAAGCGGAAGACGACGCCCGGTCGGGTCAGCGCCTTGGTCCAGCCGTCGAAGTCGACCTTGGTGACCTGGTAGTCGCGCCCCCCCTGCATCACCAGCATCGGGAGGGTGAGCGCCTTCGCCGGCACCGTCGGATCGTAGGCGAGCAGATCCTGCCAATACTGACGCGGCGCCTTGCTGCCGGCGATCGTGACGAGCTCCGCCGGGTCGCCCTTCTTGTCGCGCGCGATCGCGCACTCCTTGCGGATGCCCGCGAGGCGCTCCTCGAGCGGGGCGCCGACGAGCCCGCCGAGCCCCAGGAGGTAGCGGTGCTGGTCGACGAGCAGCTCCTCGAACGGACGCGTGTCGCCCGCGAGCAGCACGAGGCCCGCGATCCGCGGCTCCTTTCTCGCGATCCGCGGGGCCATGCGCGCGCCCTGGCTGTGACCGACCAGGTAGATCTGCTTCGGATCGACCTCGGGTGTGCGGCTCAGGAGGTCGACCGCCGCGCGCGTCGGCGGTGACCTCGGCGTCCTGGTCGAACGCGCCCTTCAGGGTCTCCGGCGCCGCCTTGCTGCGCTTGTCCCAGCGGAGGACCACGAGGCCCTTGGTGGCGAGGCCTTCGGCGAGGTCGCGGAACGGCTTGCGCCCACCGAGGGTCTCGTCGCGGTCGTTCGGCCCCGAGCCGTGGACGAGCAGCACCGCGCGCGCCTTGCCCGCGCGCGACTTCGGGAGGGTCAACGTGCCGGGCAGCCCGGCCACGTCGACCGGACGGTCCGTGATCGCCGTCGGCGACACGTAGGCGGGCGGAGCCCAGGGAGGCGGACGCGGCTCGAACCACAGGCCCGAGACGCGCGATGCGCGATCGAACACCACCCGCACCTCGAGGCCGTGCAACGAGTGCTCGTTCTTCACACGGGCGACGCGGAAGCCGTCTTTCTCCGGGTCGACGACGACCGACTCGATGCGCTCGATGCGGCCGGCGCGCTGGACGATGCCGTCCCACGCGGCTCCGAGGGCGGCCTCGGTGATGGTTGCGGTCATCGTCGGGTCGAACGCCTCGCGCACCGCCGCGAACTTGCGATCACGCAGCTGCTCGACGAGCCGACGCGCCCGCGCCTCGGGCGTGTGCGGGTCGGGCGCGACGACCGGCACCATCGGCGGCGGCCCGCGGTGGAGCTGACCGCGCCCCTTGCTGCACCCCGCGGAGAGCGCACAGAGGGAGAGCAGGGCGACGACCCGACGCATGGAGCCTCCAGCCTAGACCGGGTTCGCGCGCGTTGCAGGTGCGTCGAGCCCAGGCCGGGTACGCTGTCGGCATGCGCTGGCTCCCGCTCCTCGCCATCACGATGGGGCTCGCGTGTCGACGCAACGACACCCGCGCGATCGTCCCGGACCCGACGCCGAAGGCCGACGCCGATCCGGCACCGAAGGACCCACCCCGCGAAGAGTTCACGCTCCTGCATGGAAAATCGATCGATCTGCGCCTGCGCGCCGTCCGTCACGTGCTCACGCCAGAGCTCCCGCGACGAGAGGCCGCGCGCGCGGACGATGCCTACCTCCTCGACCGCAAGACCGCGGTGCTCCAGGCCTTCTCGCTCGACTCCGGGGCGCTGCGGTGGAGCAAGCCGGCCACCCTCTGCAGCGTGCTCGGCGCCACGTCGGGCGGCGCGTTCTACGCGCAGGGCTCGACCGTGACCCACTACCCACGCGCCGACGGCGTGGCCCGCGCCCAGACCCTCGCCGCCGACGCCAGCGCGCTCTTGCCCCTCCGCGCGCGGCTCGCCGTCCTGCGCAGCGACCACCAGATCGAGGTGCTCGACGGCACCACCGCCGCGTCGCACGGCGCGGTCGCGCTGCCGTTCGCGCCGTACGGGCACCGGTCGACCCTCGTCGAGAGCGCCTACGGCACGGCCTGCGCCGTGTCGGCCCCCGGCCCCGACTTCGAGGTCGCCTGCGTGACCGACGCCCCGGCCCTCGCGTGGCACAAGAAGTACCCGCTGCGCAAACCGACCGACCCGCCGGGCACGTATTTCCAGGTCCGCGAGCTCGGGCCCCGGTTCGTCCTCGTGAGCTCCTGGTTCTCGTCGGGTGGCGCACGGCGCGCGGTGGTCGTCGACCTGAAGGACGGCGCCGAGCTCGCGCGCCTCGAGGAGGAGATCGCGACCACCGTCGCCACCGAGACGGGCGCGCTCGACGGCCTGTTCGCCACGCAACCGACGACCCGCCTCCTCTCCCCGACGGGCGTCGTGCGCTGGACCAGCACCGAGAAGCTGAACGACAGCGCGAGCGCGGTGCTCTTCGACGGCACGCTGGCGGTGGCCTCGTTCCACGCCATCGCGACCGGCGCGTCGTTGCTCGGCTTCGATCCAGCCACGGGCGCGGTGCGCTTCCGCGGCGACGTCGAGCTGCTCCCCATCGGCCACAGCAAGTACTTCAACGCGACGTCGGTCTCGATCGCGGCCGGCGCCCTCGCGCTGCGCGGCCGCGAGGCGGGGCAGGACTACCTCGAGCTGTTCGATCCCAAGACGGGCAAGCGCCTGTTCACCGAGCTGACCGGCAGCGTCTTCTGACCAGCTCCGACGTCCTAGAACACGTCGGTCGCGAACCGGAGGCCGAGGAACCGGTCACCGCTGGCGTTCGCGCGACGGATCAGGAGGCCTCCGTCGCGGTCCTTGCCGTTGCGGTGGATGTTGTGCAGGCCCGTGCCGTCGGCGTAGGCCCGGCCGTACACGCGGATGCGCGCCGCCGTGGAGAGCTCCTTCATGAGCCGCGCGAGCAGCGCCGCCTTGTCGAGCTTCTCGAAGTCGGCCGAGACGATGCCGAGATCGCGGGGGTAGTCGAAGGTCTCTGCTGCCCAGCCCTGCGGCGGCTGCGCGGGCCCGAACGACTTGGTCGTGAACCCGAGCGGCTCGTGGCTCGTCGAGTCGATGTTGACGGCGACGTCGTAGCGCTTGGTGCCGACCCGCACCTGCAGGTGGAGGTGGTCCGGGTCCTCGGGGCAGCCCTTGGTCCCGGGGGGCACCAGCGACACGAGCTCTCCTTCGAGGGCGCCGTACGGCTCTCCCGGCGGCAGATCCTTCGCGAGGCTGCTGGTCCCGACGCACGCGAGGCGCACGACCGGAAACGGCTCGAGCGGCGCCGCGTCGGCCTCGAGCGCGGCGTCGGTGGCGGAGGTGTCGTCGCCCGCGTCGCCGATGACCCCAGGCACGTCGGGGCTGCCCTGGCCACACGCCGTGAACGAGGACGCGAGGGCGAGGAGCAGGGCTGCGCGCAAGGACACCGCGGGTACGTAGCCTAGAGAACGGTGAGCCTCCACTTGCGAAACAGCGTGCGCCGGGGCTGGAACACGTGCAAGCCCAGCCGGCCGCCACGGACGAACGTGGCGTCTTTCTTGTCGAAGACGCGTTCTCCGTCGATGAACGCCTCGAGGTGGTCCTTCTCGGCCCGCACGCGGAAGTCGATCCACTTCTTGTAGGGCGCCTCGGGATACAGCGGGGTCACGATCTGCACCCAGTAGGGGTTCTTGCGCATGAGCGAGAGCCGCTTGTCGTGGTGCGTACCGCGCGTGTACCACTCGAACTGGTAGAAGCTCATGTCGTTGTAGAAGTCCTGCCCCTGCGTGCGGAACAGGAGCCCGGCGCTCGACTCGTCGCCGAGGAACTGCACCTCGACCGCCGCGTCGAAGTCCTTGGGCTGGCTGGCCTTCCACCAGATCACGTGGCTGTTGGACTTGCACTCGCAGGCGAGGGTGCCGTCGGGTTCGAAGGTCCACTTGCCGGGACCGAGCTCCCAGTCCTCCGGGCGCATCGGGTCGATCGTGCCGGCATCGGCGACGGCGACCGAGGCCGACGCCGAGGGGACCGCGGCCGATACCGACACCGGAGCCGACACCGAGGGCACCAGGACCGACCCGCCGGTCGACGGCACGACTTTCGCCGAAGCCGACGCCGCCCCCATCGACGAGGGCGGGGGCGGATCGCGCTGACAGCCGAAAAGCGCCGCGCCCGTCACACACCCTTGGACCCACCTCCAGCACCTCATGACACGCATCAACCTACCAAGGTCACGGAACGCGCGACCAGTCCTCTGCACGGGACCCTTGCAGTGCGGCGGCCGACGCGCACAAATGGTGGTCCCGCATGCCATCGAATCTGACTTCGCCGGTCCCCCCACAGGTCGGCGCAACGGCCTCGGTCGCTGGTGGTCGAGCCAACGGTGCCCGCGATACGCTGTCCGGCGTGACCGGGGGCCCCCACGAAAAGGTTCCGCCGCGCGAGGGCCTCGAGCGCGTGCTCACCGGGATCGCCGGCGAGCCCCTGGTGATCCTGCTCACCGGCCACCCCGACCCCGACAGCATCGGTGGCGCCCTCGCCCACCAGCGCATCTGCGAGTCGCTCGGCGTCCCGGCCACCATCGCCCACGTCCTGCCCGTCTCGCACCGCGAGAACCGCGCCCTCGTGAAGCTGCTCAACGTCGAGATGCAGCAGATCTCGAACAGCCACGAGCTGTCGCACTACAAGTACCTCTCGCTGGTCGACACCTGCACCACCGAGGCCTCGCTCGAGATCCCCGCCGATCTCAAGCTGCTCACCGTGGTCGACCACCACCGCGCGCTGAGCGGCAAGCTCGACGCGGCGTTCGTCGACGTGCGGCCCTCGATCGGCGCCACGTGCTCGATCTACGCCGAGTACCTGCAAGGTGGGCTCACCCCGCTCGACGGCGAGCGCCGCGACGACGCCCGCGTGGCCACCGCCCTCCTGTTCGGCATCCAGACCGACACCGACGATTTCACCCTCGCCACGCCGGCCGACTTCGCCGCGGCCGCGTACGCCAAGGCCTACTGCGACGCCGAGGTGCTCAAGCGGGTCGGCCGCCGCACGGTCTCCGCCGCCGCGATGGACGTGCTCGGCCGCGCCCTCGCCAACCTCTCCGTGGTGCGCGATTTCGCCTTCGCCGGCGTCGGCATGGTCCCCTCGGGCGACCGCGACGCCATCGGCGCCGCCGCCGACTACATCCTCATGCGCGAAGACCTCGACACCGTCCTGGTCTACGGCGTCGTCGACGATCGCGTCGACGGCTCGCTGCGCACCACGAGCCCGAGCGTCGATCCGGCCGTGTTCATCCAGACCGCGTTCGGCCGCGACCGCGACGGCAAGCCGTACGGCGGTGGGCGCTCCGACAAGGGCGGCTTCCAGATCCCCCTCGGCCTGCTCGCCGACTGCGAGGACACCGACCGCCTCTGGGCCCTCGTGCAGGAGATGCTCGAGAACCGCCTCGAGCGCGTGGTCCCCGACATCGAGCGCGACGACCACCGCGAGCGCGAGCGGGACCGCGACCGTGACCGCGACCGCGACACGCACCACACCCGACGTCGCCGCACCGATCCCTGAGCGCCGGCGTCAGACCACGGGCGGCGGCGCGTCCGGGTTCGTGAGCGACGTCATCACGTGGTCGCGCCAGGCGCCCGCGATGAACAGGTAGTCGCGCGCATACCCCTCCACCACGAACCCGAGGCGCCGGAGCAGGCCGCCGCTGCGCTCGTTGGTGGGCAGGTAGTTGGCCATGATGCGGTGGAAGCCGCGCTCGTCGAACATGTGCCCGATGGCGGCCTCGAGCGCCTCGCGCATGAGGCCCCGCCCTTCGTGCCGGTGCCCGATCCCGTACCCGACGTAGGCCGCGAGGAACACGCCCCGGCAGCACTGGTTGAAGTTCACCGTGCCGATCACCTCCTTGCCCTGCAGCACGAAGAACGGCACCTGCCGCTCGTGCGCGAGCTCCTCCTCGGCGCGCGCGAGGCGGCGCTCGGTGCCGGTGAGCGTGTAGAAGTCGGCCGGCAGCGGGGGCGAAGTCGGCGCGAGGTGCGCGCGGTTCTCCTCGAAATACGCGAGCACCGCCGGGGCGAGCGCGGGCTCCGCCGTGCGCAGAACGAGACGGTTGGTGCACAGCTCGACCCTCACTCGTCGCGCTCCACGACGGGGAACTGCCCGGTCGATCGCATGCCGCCGATCTGCTCGAGCCAGGCCGCGACCGCCCGGGCGACCGGGTCTTTCCAGCGCAGCGTGGCGAAGCGCTGGAGCAGCTGGGTCGTGTGATCACCGACGCGGCGCGGATCGGCGAACACGCTCTGCGCCTCGCCGATCGCGGCGGCGGCCCGCTTCCACTGGCTCTGCGCGGCGGCGAGCCACGCGCGGGTGAGGTGGTGGTGCTGCTGGGGCTCGGCCTCGTTCACCTCGAGGGCCTCGCACTGCCCGAGCGCCTCCTTGGCCTCGTCGAGCGCGCCGCGCACGAGGGCGATCTGCGCGACGAGCAGGTGCGACTCGAGGAGCCCCCACGGGTCGCCCAGTTTCGAGTAGAGGTCGAGCGCCTCGGCCGCGTGCTTCTGCGCGGCCTCGGTGTCCTCCTGGTCGATGGCGATCATCGCGAGCAGGCGCTCGGCCCCGGCGAGCCCGCGCGGGTTCTCGAGCGCCCGGAGCGCGCCGCGGGTGGCGAGCGCGCGCTGCCTCGCCCCCTCGAGGTCGCCCGCGCGGTGCTCCACGTGGGCGAGGGCCACGTCGCACTGGGAGAGCCCGAGGCGGTAGCCGATGCCGTCGAACTCGACCCGCGCCTCGGCGAGCAGGTCGCGCGCCTTGGGCAGGATACCCTCGGCGAGCTCGATGAGGCCGAGCAGCAGCAGGCACTGTGCGCGGCCCAGCGGGTCACCCACGGTGCGGAACCGTCGGGCGCCGCGGTGCAGGGCGTCGCGGGCCGAGACGTGCTCGCCGAGCAGGTAGTCGACCTCGCCGAGCACGACCTCGCACGAGGCGCGGCCCCGCTCGTCGTCGAGGCGGTCGAAGGTGGTGAGGGCCTTGGCCACCAGCTTGCGGCCCTCGGCCGGATCTCCGCGCTCGCTCGCGATGTGGCCGAGCAAGCGCAGCACGTGGGCCTCCTCGCGGTCGTCGCCCTCGGCGAGGAAGGTCTTGCGCGCGCGGAGGGCCGCCTCCTTGGACTCGTCGAAGCGACCCGCGTGGCGCAGGGCTTCGGCGCGCCAGCGCAGGTGCCGCGCCGCCCAGATCGGCGAGATCGCTGGCGGCGTGATGGCAGGAATGGCAGCAAGTGGCCCGCCCGCGTTCATGCCCGCGGCGAGCACGTCGAGCCGACGAACGTCGAGCAGGTTCAGGTCCTCGAGGGTGCGGCTCGCGTCGCGCACACGGCTCCACGCCTCGGCCACGTAGTCGAGCAGGAGCTCGGCCGCCGAGTCGCCGTCGCCCGCGCGGAGCAGGTTCTGCACCCGCTGTCGTACGACGCGGCGGGTGCCCGAGAGCGGGTGGTGGGCGAGCGCCTCGGCGGCGGCGAGGAACACCTCGCGCGCGTCGGCGCGGATCGAGAGCCGGTGCAGGAGGTGCTCCTGCAGGAGGGCGTGCTGGAACCGGAACCGGTCCTCACCGCCCTCGACGAGGATGTGCGCCCGCAGCAGGGCGTCGATCGCCCCCGCCACCGCGACGCCGAACCCGCCGAGGCCCACCACCCAGCCGACGAGCCGGCGCAGCACGTCGCCGCGGAACTCGACGCCGAGCGCCGAGGCCGCCTCCGACGCCGCCCCGTGCTTCGGGTCGAGCGCGCGGATGCGCTCGTCCCACAGCTCCGCGGTCGTGGTGGCGCGGTTCTGGAGCGCCTCGTCCTTGACGCGGTAGTGGCTGCCGACGAGCTCGAGCCCGCCGGTCGCGGCCCAGGCGTGGATCAGCTGCAGGGCGAACAGGGGGTTGCCCTTGCTGCGCGCCTCGGCCTCGTGGAGCGCGCGGTCGTCGAGGGGCAGCGCGGCCGCGAGCAGCGAGCGCGTCTCGGTGGAGTCGAGCGGGCCCACGTCGAGGCGCGGCCCCCCGAACGTGCGGCGCATGGCCTCGAGGCGGCGGTCGGTGGCGCGGTCTCCCACGAGCGACTCCTGGCGCGCAGTCGCCACGATGAGCATGCGCAGGTGGGGCACCTCGCGGCGGATCTTCGCGAGGCCGTCGAACGTGCCGGGCGGCGCGTGGTGGACGTCGTCGAGGAACAGCAGGATCGGGCGCTGGCGGCCGATCCGCTCGAGCACGCGGCGGATGACGAGCCAGCGCAGCTCGGGCTCGTCCAGCGTGAATCGCTTGCCCGTGGGCCCGAGCGGCGCGCGCTCGCGCGTTCGACGCTCGCTCTTGCCCTCGCTGCGCGGCTCGGCGGCGCGGGTGTAGGCCGAAGGCCGCAGCCACTCCGCGGTGGCGGCCACCCAGGTCATGCCCTCGTCGTCGTCCTTCTCGATCTCCCACACGTTGATCAGCGCCTGCTCGACGAGGAGGCGATCGACGCGCTCGAGGCCGTAGTGCGCGAGGACCGCGCCGTTGAGGCCGTCGAGCGGGCCGTTCATGCGGCGGTAGCGGGCCCGGAGCGGCACGAGCTTGGCCGACTCGTGGGCGCGCTCGCAGATCCACTCGGCGACCCGCGACTTGCCGGTGCCCGCCTCGCCGACCAGGAGCGCCATGCGGTGGGTGGGCCCGTCCTTGGTCGTGACCAGATCGACGAGACGCAGGAGCTCGAGGCGCTCGTGGTTGCGCCCGACGAACGGCGTCGGGCGCAGGCCGAGCAGCTCGGGCGCAGTGCGCGAAGGGGTCACGGGCTGCGCGGCGTTGAGCGCGGCCACCGTGAACACGTCGATGCGGGTGTCGGGGGCGCTCGTGCGAGGGAGCGGCACGAGGCCCTCGTCGTCCTCGTAGTCGTCGAGCTCGAACGTGGCGCTCGGCGAGGTGGGCCGGAACGCCTCCCAGCGGTTGCGCACCTCGCCGGCGAAGTCGAACCGTCGCCACGGGCGCTTGGCGAGCATCCGGACGACGAGATCGGCGACGCCCTCCGGCACGTCCGAGGGCAGCTCGGGCCGCGGGATCGGCGCGCGCTTGTGCAGCTGGAGGATCGCCTCCTCGTCGTACTCCTGCCCGTGCGGGCCCTCGCGCAGCACGAGGTACGGCGGGTTGCCGGAGAGCATCTGGAAGCAGATGCACCCGAGCGCGTAGAGATCGGTGGGCGGCCCGACGTGCGGCACCGCGCGCCGGATCTGCTCGGGCGCCATGAACCCTGGCGTGCCGCCCCCCGAAGGGAGGGTGATGGCCTGCGCCGTCGCGCCGTCGAGCCGTGGGTCGTGGCGATCGCGGATCAGGAACGCGAGCCCGAAGTCGAGCACGTGCACCCGCGGATCGCCGGGGCCGGTGGCCGTGAACGGCCCGGGCTCCACGATGATGTTCTGCGGCTTGAGGTCGCCGTGGACGACCCCGCGCGCGTGGGCGTGGGCGAGCGCCGAGAGCACCTGATCGACGATCGACCACGTGACCGGCCACGCCATCGCGCCGCCTTCCATGAGCTGGTGCAGCGAGCGTCCGCCGACCAGCTCCATCACGAGGTAGGGGCGGCCGTCCTCGAGCACGCCGGAAATCGCGGCCGTGGACGATGGTCGGGTGGTCGAGCGAGGCGAGCGCGCGCGCCTCCTGGTGGAACCAGAACGTGTCGCCGCTGCCGAGAGGGCGACCGGCACGTTCGACCCGCTTGAGCGCGACCTTCTGGCCCGTCGCGCGGTCGACGCAGGCGTAGACGACCCCCATCCCGCCGCGACCGAGCTCGCGGATGACCTCGTAGCGACTGCCCAGCATGCCCCCCTTGGGCAAGGCGGCTCGCTTCGACGAGTCCTCCGGCGGCGGCATCGTGGCGGGAGACTACGCTACCAGGCCGGCCTTGCGCAGCCGCGGGTGCTTGCGGCGCTCGTCGACCACGACCTTGGGCGCGTGGGCGGTGGCGAACCCGAGCATGGTGAGGCGCAACGTGCGGGCGTCGAGGAGACCGGCGGCGTCGAGCGCGCGCACGGCCGCGAGGACCTCGGTGCGATCGGCCGGGACCACCGCGAGGAGGCGGGGCCAGCTCGGGGAGACCCCTTCCTGGTGGATGGAGCGGAGGGCGCGGAGGACGAGGGACTGAGCGTTCATACAGGGGTACGTACACCCAGTGCTGAACGCCGGACCAGTATTCTGCACAGATCCCTGAAAGCCTTGTGATTTCAAGACATTCTGGTCGAGCACCCCCGATCGTGACCTCCGACCCGAGGTGGTTCGCCCTCGTTCAGGCACCCGCCCGCTTGCGGGCGGCCGTGGCGCCGGTGGCGACGCTGCGCAGCACGTTGCGATCGCGGATCTCGATCCGACCGCGACCGACCGTGATCGCTCCCGCGCGCACCAGCACCGCGAGCGCGCGCGACAGCGTCTCCGGCTGCATGCCGATGAGCCCCGCGAGGGTGACCCGCCGCAGCTTGATGACGGGCTCGGCCGCGTCGAGCAACCACCGCGCGGCGCGCGCCTTCGCGTTGCCGTCCGTCGTCGCGCGGAGCGGCGTGTCGGACTTGCCGGCGCTCAGCGTGGCCTCGAGCAGCGCGCGCGCGCCCTGCGGCTTCTCCGCGAACGTGCGCAGGCGCTCGAGCGGCGCCGAGCACACCGTGACGTCGGTGAGCGCGTGCGCGGAGTCGCGATACTCGCTCTCGACGAGACCCTCGAGCCCGAGGAGAGATCGGGCTCGGCGCAAACCGTGCGGCACCGCCGCTCCGTCACGATCGCGGGCGAGGGTGACCACGCCGTGCTTGATGTAGAAGACGCTCTCGACCGGCTCACCCTCGACGTGGATGCACGATCCCGCGGGCCGCTTGCGTGCGGCCATGGGACAGGCGGCGCCGCGGCCCACGCCGGCGGCGGCCCCGATCGGACAGGTCAAACACGCCGGGTCCTGCACCCCTCGACTGTAGCGACGATTGGCCTCTCGCGCGAACCGACGGCGGCGCCGCAGCGCGTCGTCACGGTCGATGACATAGGTCATGCATGAACGAACGTTCGTCCAGCATGGTCCAGGGGAAGTCGACCGCCTCCACGGGTGGCCGCTCAGCAAACAAGGAGGGGTTCACCCATGCGCGCAGAAGCGTACGTCCTCTTGGCTGCCAACCAGCCGCTCGTGCGGAAGACGATCGATCTCGAGCTCGGGAGCGATGGGGACGCCATCGTGGAGGTCGTCGCGTGCGGCCTCTGTCACACCGACCTCGGGTTCCAGAACGGGAGCGTCGCCCCGAAGAAGGGCCTGCCGATCGTGCTCGGGCACGAGATCGTCGGCAAGGTGGTGGCAGCGCGCGGCGCGCACGAGGCGCTCGTCGGCAAGCGCGTGCTCGTCCCCGCGGTGATGCCGTGCGGCAAGTGCGCGTTCTGCCGCGCGGGCCGCGGCAACGCCTGCCCCGCGCAGAAGATGCCTGGCAACGACATCGACGGCGGGTTCGCGACCCACGTGATCGTGCCCGCCGACGCGCTGGTCCTCGTCGACGACACGCCCTCGAACGTGGACTGGCGCGAGCTCTCGGTCGTCGCCGACGCGGTCTCCACCGCCTACCAGGCGATCCGACGTGCGGCGCTCGCCAAGGGCGACCTCGCGATCGTGGTCGGCGCCGGCGGCGTCGGCGGCTACGCGATCCAGATCGCGGCGGCCCTCGGGGCGCGCGTGATCACCTGCGACGTCTCGGCCGACCGCCTGACGATGCTGCAGCAGTTCGGGGCCGAGCGCGCGATCGACGTCAAGGGCCGAGCGCCGAAGGACGTGCGCAAGGAGGTGCAGGCGATCGCCAAGGAGTGGGGCATCCCCTCGGTGGCCCACCGCATCTTCGAGTGCAGCGGCACCCCCGACGGGCAGCTGCTCGCGTTCACGCTGATCGGGCCCGCCTCCACGATGGTGCAGGCGGGGTACTCGCCGAAGCCGATCGAGGTGCGCCTCTCCAACCTCATGGCCTTCGACGCCACGATCCACGGCACCTGGGGCTGTCCACCCGACGCGTACGCCGAGGTGCTCCGTCTCATCTACGACGGCAAGGTCCAGATCTCTCCGTTCGTGGAGCACGCCCCCATGTCGCGCATCGACGCGCTGCTCGACGACATGGCGCACCACCGACTCGTCAAGCGCATCGTCTTCGATCCCCTCGCCTAGCTGTCTGCAAGGAGCACGTTCCATGGTCGATCTCTTGAACCACGATCTGGTCCAGAACCACGAGGTGAAGCACATCCGCTACGAACAGCGGCCGGTGCTCGGGCGCGACGGCAAGCCCGTCGAAGGGCTCCACCAGGTCTGGCTCACCCTCGACAACGAGGCGCAGCTGAACTCGTACACGACGTCGGCGGTCAAGGACATGATCCTCGGCCTGCGCCGCGCGAGCGCCGACCGCCGGTGCGTGAACGTGGTGATCACCGGCGCGGGCAACCGCTCGTTCTGCACCGGTGGCAACACCGCGGAGTACGCGAGCTACTACGCGAGCCGGCCGCTCGAATACCTGCAGTACATGCGGCTCTTCAACGACATGGTCACGGGCATCCTCACCTGCGACAAGCCGGTGATCTGCCGCGTGAACGGCATGCGCATCGGCGGCGGCCAGGAGATCGGCATGGCGTGCGACTACTCGGTCGCCGGCGACCACGCGCGCTTCGGGCAGGCCGGCCCGGTGCACGGCTCGGCGCCCGACGGCGGCGCGACCGATTTCCTCCACCTCTACGTCGGGTTCGCCTACGCGGCGGAGTCGCTCTCGCTGTGCGAGCCGTGGAGCGCGCACAAGGCCATGCGCCTCGGCCTCCTCAACGACATCGTCCCGGTGCACAAGAAGGCGGACGGCACCTACGTGCCGAACCCGCTCGCGGTCACCGACCGCTACTCCGACGAGCACGGTCGCATCGTGTTCGGCGAGTGGAAGACCGGCGCCGCGGCCGACGCCGCCAAGGCCGAGGCCAAGGCGCTCTCCGTGGACCTTGCGCCCCTCGACCAGGTCGTCGACCGCCTCGCGACCAAGCTGCTGCACACGTTCCCCGATTGCACGCGCAAGACGCTCGAGAGCCTCCGCAAGAAGAAGCTCGAGCACTGGTTCCAGAACGCCGAGACGAGCCGCTCGTGGCTCTCGCTCAACATGAACACCGAGGCCGCCGCCGGCTTCGCCGCGTTCCACTACGGCGACCGCAACGAGCGCGAGATCGACTTCGTGCTGCTGCGCAAGCGGCTGGCCGAGGGCGTGCGGTTCGACGAGGCGCTCATCGACGAGGTGCTCCCGCCCTCGGCCCGCGCGCGTCGGAAGGCGGAGCAGAAGTGACCACCGCGGCCGCGAAGGCCAGGCTCGAGGGCGCGATCCTGCGCATCGAGCTCGACCGACCCAAGGCGAACGTCCTCTCGATGGAGATGATGGGCGAGATCGAGGCGGCGCTCGAGGCGCACCGCGAGAACGCCAAGCTCAAGCTGGTCACCCTGCGCGGCAGCGGGTCGAACTTCTCGTTCGGCACCAACGTCCCCGAACACGTGAAGGAGAAGGCGCCGGGCATGCTCGCCGCCTTCCACCGCACGATCCGCGCGGTGGCCGCGTTCCCGGTGCCGGTCGCCGCGCTCGTCGAGGGCCGCTGCCTCGGCGGCGCCTTCGAGCTCGCGCTCGCGTGTCACTACCTGTTCGCCAAGGAGTCGGCGGTGTTCGCCTGCCCGGAGGTGAAGCTCGGGGTGGTACCGCCGGTGCTCGCGGTGCTGGGGCACCACCGCCTCGGCGCGCCGCTGACCGAACGACTCGTCACGACCGGCGCCGAGATCTCCGCCAAGGAGGCGGACGCGCGCGGGGCCATCACCGCGATGGTGCCGGGCGAGGCCGACCTCGACCGGATCGCGACCGAGTGGTTCGACAAGCACCTGGCGCCGCTCTCGGCGTTCGCGCTGCGCGAGGCCACGTTCGCCGCGCGCAGCGGCTCGGGCATCTTCGCGAGCCTCGGCGCGCCGCTCGACGCGGCGGAGGCTCGCTACGTGGAGCGGCTGCTGCCGAGCCACGACGGCAACGAGGGCATCACCGCGTTCCTGGAGAAGCGGGCGCCCGTGTGGGTGGATCGATGACCACCCGTCGCGCCGTCGCTCGCGACGAGAGCCGCGCGGAGGTCATGCTCCGCGCGGCGACGGCGATGGCGCGACACGGCTACCACGGCATGTCGATGCGCGACCTCGCCAAGAGCACGCGGCGCAGCCTCGCCAGCTTCTACAACCTGTTCCAGTCGAAGGAGGACATCCTCTTCGAGCTGCAGCGCACCTCGTTCGAGAGCCTCATCGAGTCGGCCGAGGCCGTGCTCACGAGCACGACCGACCCCGACGCGCGGCTCGACGCCTTCGTCGACAACCACGTCCGCTTCTTCGTCGAGAAGCCCGACGTGATGCGCGTGCTCGTGGTGGAGGCATCCGCGCTGCCCCCCGCGCGCCGCGCGGCCATCCGCGCGCTCAAGCAGCGCTACTTCGACCTCGGCGCGGAGGTGGTGGCCGCGCTCGGGCCGGAGGGCGCCGACGCGATGGCCGTCGAGCGCGCTGCGTACAACGTGTTCGGCATGTTGAACTGGATCTTCGGCTGGTACACACCCGAGCGGCACGGTCCGCCCGAGGTGCTCGCCGCCTCGATCGCCACGCTCGCCCGCAAGGGCGCGGCGGCGGCGTTCGCGCCTGCGAAGACGAGCCCCCTGACGAAACCGAGTGGAGGACCGAGGTCATGAGCGATCCCGCATCCAGCGTAGTGTCGCGCGCCGCCGCGCTCGTCGAAGACCGCACGCTCCCCGCCGTGCGGGCGTGGAAGGAGGCGCACCCCGACGGCCTCGTGGTCGGGTACCTCCCGATCTACGTGCCGCGCCCGCTCATCGAGGCGATGGGCGCGCTGCCCGTGGCGGTGTTCGGCGGCGGCGACGCCATCGACATCATCCGCGGTGACTCCTACTTCCAGTCGTACATCTGTCACATCCCGCGCAGCACCGTGGAGCTCGGCCTGTGCGGCGACCTCGACGCGCTCGACGCCGTGCTGTTCCCGTCGATCTGCGACGTGATCCGCAACCTCGGCGGCATGTGGCGGATGCTGTTCCCGGACAAGCTCTCGCTCTACGTCGACCTTCCGCAGAACTTCGACATGGCGGTGGGCGGCAAGTTCTACGTGCACGAGATGCAGCGCATCGCGGGCGAGCTCGTGAAGCGGGGCGCGAAGCCCCTCGAACCCGAGGCGCTGCGGCAGGCCATCGCACGCGAGAACACGCGGAGGGCCGCGATCGCCGAGCTCGATCTCTTGCGCCGCACCGAGCCGTGGCGGGTCAAGGCGAGCGAGGCGTACCTGGTGATCCGCGCGGGGGCGACGCTCCCGGCCGCCGAGCACGAGGCGATGGTGCGCGAGTTCCTCGCTGCGGTGAGGCAGCGCGAGGCGCGGCCCGTCGACAACGTCCGCGTGGTGCTCGTGGGCTCGTTCTGCGAGCAGCCCCCGTTCGACCTCATCCGCGCCCTCGAGCGCTCCGGCTGCGACATCGTCGACGACGACTTCCAGCTCGGCTTGCGCATGATCGACGGCGACATCCCCGGCGACGACGACCCCATCGAGGCGCTCTCGCGGGCCTACCTCGAGCGCGGGCGGGACACCGCCTCGCGCTACATCGGCGATCTCGTGAAGGGCGCGGGGCTCATCGGTCGCGTGAAGGCCTCCCACGCGGACGGCGTCATCTTCGCGGCCGCCTCGTTCTGCGACCCCGCGCTGCTCGACCAGCCGATGCTGGAGCACGCGCTCACCAAGGCGGGGGTCCCGCACACCAGCTTCAAGTTCGCCGAGAACACGGGTCAATTCCAGGTCATCAGGGAGCAAGCCGGCGCGTTCTCCGACGCCGTGAAGCTCTGGGGAGCAGCGTCATGAGCGAGACCGAAGCCGACAAGGACAAGAGCCAGCTTCGCCAGAAGCGCATGATCGCCGACCACTTCGCCGCGCTCGCGCGCGCGAAGGCGGAGGGCAAGAAGGTCGTCTACACGTTCGTGCCGGGCAACGTGACCGAGCTGCTCGGCGCGCTCGAGCTCCTGCCCGTGCTGCCGGAGATCAACGCGCTGCAGAGCGGCATGCGCAAGAAGTCGGCGGGGTACATCGCGGAGGCCGAGAAATCTGGCCACTCCGAGGACGTGTGCACCTACGTGAAGTGTGACCTCGGCATGCTCAAGAGCGGCAACTTCGGGCCGACCGGCGAGAAGCTGCCCGAGCCCGACCTCTTGCTGCTCTCGTACACGGGCTGCTTCACGTTCATGAAGTGGTTCGAGCTCCTCAAGCAGGAGTACGACTGCCCGGTCGTGATGCTGCACGTCCCCTACCAGACGGACGGGGTGATCAGCGCCGACATGCGCAAGTACATCGTCGACCAGCTGGAGCGCGAGGTCATCCCCGCCCTCGAGAAGGTGGCCGGCAAGAAGCTCGATCGCGAGGAGCTCTCGCGGCGGCTCGCGCTCTCGGCCCGCGCCGAGGAGGACCTCGTCGCGGTGTGGGAGTCGGCGCGGCACAAGCCCTCGCCGATCGACGGCTACTTCGGCGGCGTCTACTACGTGGGCCCGATCTTCTCGTCGTTCCGCGGGAGCGAGGACGCGGCGCTCTACTACCAGGAGCTCCGCGCCGAGATCGAGGAGCGCGTGCGCCTCGGCAAGGGCCCGGTCACGCCCGACGGCGACATGGGCGAGGAGAAGTACCGCCTCGTGGTCGAAGGGCCGCCGAACTGGACCTCGTTCTACGACTTCTGGCGCATGTTCAGCCGCGAGGGCGCGACGGTGGTCGCGAGCACGTACACGCGGGTGGGCGGGCTCTACGACAACGGGTTCCGCCACGACCCCAAGAAGCCCCTCGAGAGCCTCGCCGACTACTGCCTCGGCTGTTACACGAACCTCGGCCTGCCTACGCGCCTCGACCTGCTCGAGCGGTACATCAAGGACTACGCGGCGGACGGGTTCCTCATCAACAGCGTGAAGTCGTGCAACTCGTTCAGCGTCGGGCAGCTGCTCATGCTGCGCAAGCTCGAGGAGCGCACCGGCGTGCCGGGCGGGTTCATCGAGTCCGACCTCGTCGACCCGCGCTACTTCGGCAAGGCCAACATCGAGAACCGCGTGCAGAGCTTCCTCCAGGTGCTCGCCGCGCGGAAGAAGTCGGGCGGTGGACCGCTGCCGACGAGGGAGAAGCGGGTCGCGTTGCCCATCGTGGGAGGTGGATCGTGAAGTGCGTCATCGGCATCGACCTGGGCTCCACCACCACCAAGGCCGTGATCCTGGACGAGGAAGGCCACGTGCTCGGTCGCGGCATCACCAACAGCCGCAGCAACTACGAGGTGGCCTGCGCGGTCGCGCGCATCGAGGCCCACACCGCGGCGCGCTTCGACATGCTCGCGCGCGCTCTCACCGGTGACGAGGTGGCGCTCGCCTGGATGGAGCACCTCCGCGAGGCGTTCCGCCTCGAGCTGTTCCTCGAGGACCTGACCGCCCTGCACGAGACCATCGAGAAGCACCTCGAGGCCAACCAGCGCGCCGACCGCGACGCGGTCCGCCGCATGGCCCGCGTGGTGCTCGAGGCGGTGGAGAAGGGGGCGCCCGCCCTGTTCGCCCCGGGCGCGCCGCGCCGCAGCGACTTCTTCCGCGACGTCGCCGGGGCGCTGTTCGTCGCCGAGGCCGAGCAGCGGTGCAAGGGCGGCGAGGTGGCCTTCGAGCCGCTCGTCGCGCAGTACGACCGCGCGATCCTCGACGTCGAGACCAGCATGCGCCCGCGCGACACGGCGGGCTTGCTGGTGCGCGCGGTGCGTCGGCTCGAGACCGACAGCGTGCCAGGCGTGCGCGATCGCCTGGAGCGAGCCGTCGTCACGGCGACCGCCGAGCCCATCGAGGAGCTCGTGGTGGTGGGCACCGGCTACGGCCGGCAGACGCTGCCGTTCCCCAAGGAGGCCGTGCGCAGCGAGATCCTCTGCCACGGGCGCGGCGCCCACCGCGTGTTCAACGGCACCCGTACGGTGCTCGACATCGGCGGCCAGGACACCAAGGCCATCCAGGTCGACGAGCACGGCGTCGTCACCTCCTTCCAGATGAACGACCGCTGCGCCGCCGGCTGCGGCCGCTACCTCGGCTACATCGCCGACGAGCTCTCCCTCGGCCTGCACGAGCTCGGGCCGCTCGCCATGCAGTCCAAGAAGCTCGTGAAGGTGAACTCGACCTGCACGGTGTTCGCCGGGGCCGAGCTCCGCGAGCGCCTCGCCCTCGGCCAGCGCCGCGAGGACATCCTCGCCGGCCTGCACCACGCCATCATCCTGCGCGCGATGTCGCTCCTCGCCCGCAGCGGCGGCGTGCGCAACGAGTTCACGTTCACCGGCGGCGTGTGCAAGAACCCGATGGCCCTCGCGGTGCTGCGCAAGCTCGTCGACGAGAACTACGGCAAGGACATCACGCTCAACGCCCACGCCGACAGCATCTACATGGGCGCGCTCGGCGGCGCGGCGTTCGCCCTCGACGACCTGCGCGAGGGCCGCGTGCCGCCCTTGCCCGACTTCATCCGCGAATCGCGGTCGGAGGTGCTGTGATGCAACTGTCCCTCGGAATCGACGCGGGCTCGAGCGCCATCAAGGTGGCGGTCGTGAAGAGCAACGCCGGTGAAGACGTCGAGCTGCTCGCGACCGTCGTGCAGCGCATCCGCCGCCGCAACGTGTTCGACGTGGTGAAGGCCACCTACGAGGAGGCCTGCATCCGCGCCAAGGTCGACGCCAAGGACCTCTGCTACGTCGCCAGCACCGGCGACGTCGACGCGGTCGAGTTCGCGACCGGCCACTTCTACGGCATGACCACCCACGCACGGGGCGCGCTGTTCCTCGTGCCGGAGGCGCGCGCCGTCCTCGACATCGGCGCCCTGCACGCCCGCGCGATCCGCATGGACGAGCGCGGCAAGGTGCTCGGCCACCGCATGACCAGCCAGTGCGCCAGCGGCACCGGTCAGTTCCTCGAGAACATCGCCCGCTACCTGGGCGTACCGCTCGAGGACGTCGGCCAGCTCTCGCGCGACTCGGGCGTGAAGGAGGAGGTCTCCAGCGTCTGCGCGGTGCTCGCCGAGACCGACGTCATCAACATGGTGAGCCGCGGGCTCACCGCGGGGGACATCCTCCGCGGCATCCACATCTCGATCGCGGGGCGCCTCGTGCGCCTGCTCCGCTCGGCGGGCGCCGAGGGCATGGTGGCGCTGACCGGAGGGCTCGCGCTCGACACCGGCCTCGTCTCGGTGCTCTGCGACCAGCTCAGCAAGGAGCAGAACAAGGCCAAGAAGCCGCTCCCGCCGCTCACGGCGCGCTCGCACGAGCTCTCGCTGTTCGCCGGCGCGATCGGGGCCGGCATCCTCGGCGCGTACCGCCACGACCAGCTCGCGAAGCGCGGGCGGCTCGGCGTCGTCACCGCCCAGCTCGGAGGCGCAGCATGACCACCCAGGTCACCATCCGTCCGCTCGCCAAGAGCGATCTCGACGCCGTCGTCGCCCTCGACAAGAAGAGCGCCGGCAGCGCGCGGCGGGGCTACTTCCAGCGCCGGCTCGACTCGGCGATCCGCTGGCCCAAGCGCCACCTGCAGATTGCTGCCATCACTGACAAGGGGCTCGTCGGCTTCCTGCTCGCGCGCCTCGCCGGCGGCGAGTACGGAAGGCCGGGCGCGGCGGTCGTGCTCGAGGCGGTCGGCGTCGACGAGTCGGCGCGCCACGCGGGCGTCGGCCAGAAGATGGTCGCGGCGCTCGAGGAGCTCATGCGCGCGCGGAGCATCGCGAGCCTGGTCACCCAGGTCGACTGGCACAACCACTCGATGCTGCGCTTCCTCGACGCGGGCAAGTTCGCCCTCGCGCCGCGCCGGATCCTCGAGCGTCGCGTGCAGCGCATGCCGCTGCCCGAGACCGACGAGGAGATCGAGCAGGTGCCGCCCACGGTGCGCGTGCTGCGCGAGAGCGACTACGACCAGGTGGTCCGCATCGACGGCAAGATCACCGGCCAGGACCGCCGCGAGTACCTGCGGCGCAAGTTCGACGAGGCGCTCACCGAGTCGGCCATCACGGTCTCGCTGGTGGTCGAGGACGACGGCTTCGTCGTCGGCTTCGCGATGGCGCGCGTCGACCTCGGGGACTTCGGCCACGTCGACGCCACGGCGTCGCTGGACACCATCGGCGTCGACCCAGGGTTCGCGCACAAGGGCTTCGCGCGGGCGCTCCTGACCCAGATGGTCGACAACCTGGCGGCGCTGCACGTGGAGCGGCTCGAGACCGAGGTGGCCGACGACGCCTTCTCACTCCAGGTGTTCCTCCACCGCTTCGGCTTCCGGTCGAGCGCGCGGCTCGTGTTCCTCAAGTCGATCTGAAGCTGCTAGGCGGGTCCGAGTCCGAGCCGGCGCAGCGCGCGATCGGCGAGGACTCGGACCAGCTTCTTGCGCCACGCCGGGTCGCCCTCGATGTTGGGGAGCGGCGCGCACTCCTTGAACGCGGCCTCGGCGATCGCGGCGCGCGGCACCTCGGCGAGCGACTTGCCCTGCGCCTGGCTGGCGGCGCGGATCATGCGGGGGCGCGCGGCGAGCGCCGACACGGCGATCTCGAGCGCGTTCACCCGCCCCTCTTCGGCGTCCAGGCGGGCCGCGAGCGAGATCATCGGGAAGTCGATGGCGGCGCGGCGGCGCAGCTTCTCGTAGACGCTCGCGCGCGCGGGCCGCAGGGGGACGCGCACCGCGACGACAATCTCCTGGGGCGCCCGCGTGGTGTTGGCGATGCCGTCGGCGGTGTAGAAGTCGCGGATCGGCAGCGAACGCGCGCCGTCGGGGCCTACGAGCTCGATCGTGGCCTCGAGCGCGAGCAGGGCGGCCGCGGTGTCGTTGGAGGCCGCGGCCACGCAGCGCTGTCCGCCCTCGACCACGTGGCACTTGGTGCCGTCCTTCTTGAGGCAGAAGCCGAGAGCCTCGCGCCAGAAGTAGGTCTGGTTGAAGTAGCGGCAGCGGGTGTCGAGGCACAGGTTGCCGCCGAGGGTGCCCATGCGTCGGTGGTGCGGACCGCCGACGGAGAGCGCCGCCTCGGCCAGGGCCGCGGCGCGCGTGAGGACCACCTCGTGGGCGGCCACCGTCTCGAGGTTGGTCATGGCGCCGAGCCGGAGGACGTCACCCTCGACCCACACCCCACGCAGCGCGGGGATCTGCGCGAGCGACACGAGGTGGCGCGGCGCGAGCAGGCCGTGCTTCATGTTGGGCAGCAGATCGGTCCCGCCCGCGATGAGGGTGGTGTCGGGGCCGTGGTCGCGCAGCAGCGCGAGCGCGTCGTCGAGGGTGGTGGGCGCGTACAGCGCGAACGAGGGCAACGGGAGCATCAGACGCTCCTCTTGGCTTCGAGCGCGGCGAGCACGCGCGCCGGGGAGAACGGCAGGCGATCGAGCCGTATGCCGACCGCGTCGAAGATCGCGTTGGCCACCGCGGGGATGCTCGAGTGCAGCGGGCCCTCCCCCGCCTCCTTGGCGCCGAGCGGGCCTTCGGGGTCGATGGACTCGACGATGAGGGCCTCCACGTCGCCCACGTCGAGGCTCGTGGGGATGCGGTAGTCGAGGAAATTGGGCCCGGCGTGGAGCCCGCGATGGTCGACGAGGTGCTCCTCGAGCAGGGCCTCGGCGACCCCCATGTAGACGCTGCCCTCGATCTGGCCCTCGACCAGCGAAGGGCAGATCGCCTTGCCGCAGTCGTGCGCGCACCACACCTTGACCACCTCGACGAAGCCGGTCTCGACGTCCACCTTCACCTCGGCCACGTGGGCGGTGAACGAGTACGCCGGGGAGGCGCCGATGGTGCCGCCGCGGTAGCTGCCGCCGAGGCCGGGCGGGGACTTGTACCAGCCGGTGGCCCCGAGCGTGCCGAACCTGGCCTCGGCGAGGCGAATGGCTTCGTCCACCGGGATGGCCTGGTTCTCGAGGCCGCGCGCGGCGAGGAACCCGCGGGTGACGAACACGTCGGCGGGCGGCACCGCGAGCTTCTCGGCGACCGCGGTGACGAGCTTGTGCTTCACCTCGCGCACCGCCATGAGGCAGGCGTTGCCGTTCATGAACGTGCCGCGCGACGAGTAGGCGCCGAGGTCGACGGGGCACAGGTCGGAGTCGGCGGAGACGACGCGCACGCAGCCGAGATCGAGACCGAGCTCGTCGGCGACGATCGTGGCGAGCAGGGTGTCGGTGCCCTGACCGATCTCGCTCGCGCCGTTGAACACGGTCACGACGCCGGACCGGTCCACCTTGAGCTGCACCGCGCTCTGGGGCATCTCGTTCGGGTAGATCGGGTAGTTGGTGCCCGAGATGTAGGCCGACGAGGCCACGCCGAGCCCCCGCCCGAAGCCGAGCTTAGAGCGGCGCTCTTTCCACTGCGAGGCCGCCTCCACGCGGGCGAGGCACTCGAGGTACCCGTTGGAGGTGATGCGCATGCCGTTGAGCGTGCTGTTGCCCGGCACCGCGTTGGTGCGGCGGATCTCGATGGGGTCGAGGCCGAGCTCCACGGCGATCTTGTCGAGGGTGATCTCGAAGGCGAACCGCGGCTGCACGCTGCCGTGCCCACGCTTGGGGCCACACGGCGGCTTGGTGGTGAAGTAGCGCGTGGAGGAGAAGCGGTAGTTCGGCGCGAACGACGGCAGCGTGAGCAGCTGCCCCGAGTAGTAGGTGGTGACGAGGCCGAACGACGAGTACGCGCCGCCGTCGATGTCCGTCTTCGCGTCGACCGCGGTGAGCTTGCCGTCCCGCTGGGCACCGACGGCGAAGTGCATGCGCATCGGGTGGCGCCCGCGGTGTACGTAGAACTCCTCCTCGCGGGTGAGCAGGATCTTCACGGGCCGACCGGTGACCATGGCCAGCTTGGCGACCACCATCTCGTGGCCGAACGGCTCGCTCTTGCCGCCGAACGCGCCGCCGACCGGCGGCTGGATCACGCGGATGCGCGCCGGCGACAGCTGCAGCACGCGGGAGAGCTCGCGGTGCAGGTAGTGGGGCACCTGGGTGGTCGACCACACGGTGAGCAGGCCGTCGCTGTCGTAGCGCGCGAGCGCGCAGTGGGTCTCGATGGGCGCGTGCGCGGTGCCCTCGAAGTGGTAGTCGCCCTCGACCACCAGAGCCGAGCCGCGGAGGGCCGCGTCGACGTCACCGAACGCGAGGTCGACCACCTTGCTGACGTTGTCCTTGCCGCTGGCCCCGAGGCCGATCGCGGGCTGGTCTCGCGCGGTGTCGAGATCGAGCACGGGCGGCAGCACCTCCCACGTGACCTCGACGAGCTCGCAGGCACGCGCGGCGGTGCGCTCGTCGAGCGCGGCGATCGCGGCCACGCCGTCGCCGACGAAGCGCGCCTTCTCCACCACCAGCGAGTGCTCGTCCGGGGTCCACGGGATGATGCCGAAGCGGACAGGGAGGTCTTTCCCGGTGAGGACGGCGACCACGCCGGGCAGCGCGAGCGCCTTGGTCGCGTCGAGGCCGACGATGCGCGCGTGGGGGTGCGGCGAGCGCAGGATCTTGGCGAACAGCATGCGCGGGAGGCGCAGGTCGTCGGTGAAGCAGACCTCGCCGCGCACGCGCCGGACGAGGTCACCGCGGCGCCCGGGCTTGCCGACCAGGCCGGTCACTTGGACCTCGAGGCGTGCGGCGGCAGCGCGGCGGGCATGGGGCCCGCTCCGGGCAAGGGGAGCACGGGGGCAGGATCCATCGGGGCGAGCGAGGCGGCCTCGATCGCGTCGACGATCGGACCGTACCCGGTACACCGACACAGGTTGCCGCTGATCGCGTGCTGGATCTCGCGGCGGCTCGGGCGCGGCGTGTGCGCGAGGAGGCCCTTGGCGGCGACCAGCATGCCGCTCGTACAGAAGCCGCACTGGCCCGCGCCGTGGTGGTCGAAGGCGTCGAGCAGGGGATCGAGCTTGGGCGCGCCCGAGAGCGACTCCACCGTGGTGACGTCGTGGCCCGCGGTGGAGGCCGCGAGCGTGAGGCAGGAGAGCACCGGCTCGCCGTCGACGAGCACCGTGCAGGCGCCACACTCGCCTTGGTCGCAGCCCTGCTTGGTGCCGACGAGGTCGAGGTCGTAACGCAGCACCTCGAGGAGGGTGCGGCTCGGGCGCACGGCCAGATCCACAGCGTCGCCGTTGACGCGGAACGAGAGCGGCACGAGCGGCTCGGTGTTCTGCCGCTGGGTGTGGGCCGCGTGCGACGAGTCGATCGCCGTGAGCGCGGTGCGCGCGTAGGCGGCGATGACCGGCTTCGGCACGGCGGCGCGGATGCGGAGCTCGGCGAGCTGGGCGACGAGGTGCTCCATGGGCACGTTGCCGGTGCGTTCGCCGAAGCCGCCCGCGCAGCCGTGCACGCCGTCGACGCCGGCGCGAACGGCGGCGAGCGCGTTGCCGAGCGCGAGGCCGCGGTCGTTGTGTCCGTGCCAGTCGAGCTGCACGTGGGGCGCGCCGATCTCGACCAGCGTGCTGCGCGCGAACTCGACGAGGGCTCGGGTGCCGCGCACGTCGGCGTGGCCGACGGTGTCGCAGAGGCAGATGCGGACCGCGCCCGCGTCGACCGCGACCGAGAACAGCTCGTGCAGCGCCTCGGGGCGGGTGCGGGTGGTGTCCTCGAGGACGAGGCAGAACGCGAGGTTGCCCTTGCGCGCGGCCTCGCCCGCGGCGCGCACGCGCTCGACGAGCCAGCCCGAGGACCAGCTCTCCACGTACAGGCGGATCGGCGAGCTGCCGAGAAACGCGTAGCAGTCGACGGGGATGCCGGCGCGCTGGCTGATCTCGACCACCGCCTCCACGTCGCTCGCGACGGTGCGCGCGGCGGCGCTCGCGCGGAGCGGAAGGCGCTGCCTGGCGATCTCCGTCGCGAGCGCGTTGGCGTCGCGCTGCGTACGCGCGCCGGCCGCGGGCAGACCGACGGACGCGATGTCGACGCCGAGATCGGCCATCGCGTGCAGGATGCGGAGCTTGACCTCGATCGGCGGGTCGATCGCCGAGGGACTCTGGAGCCCGTCGCGCAGCGTCTCGTCGACCAAGGCGATCGAGCGCCCCGTCCATGATCGGGCCTCGACGCGATTCCAGTCGTACATCGCGTACCCCCTCCGGCGAACCCGAGGAGGGTTCGAGCAGAGTGGAGGGTAGACTCGTCGGTGGGTGCCCACCACCCGGAACTGCGCGCGGAGACTCGGTCAGAGCGTGCCGGTCCATGCACGCACTGCGGCACGAACCCGGGCTTGCACCTCGGGCGGCACCTCGGCCGTGGACGTGTGCCGACACGCGAGGAGCGCGCGCTTGAGGGCGTCGCACGCGGCCCCGCACGCGGGACATCCCACCAGATGCTGCTCCATTGCCGAACAATCATCGGGGCTGAGGTCGCCCTCGAGCTTCCGCGAGAACATCGTGGCGACGTCCGGGCAGCTCGCGCTCGGCGGCGCGGCCTGCTCGAGGAGTGGACGGAGCGCGAGACGCAGTGCGCTACGCGCCCGGTGCAGCCGGCTCTTGAGCGCGTCGACCGAGAGGCCCACCACCGCGGCGGCCTCGAGCGCGGAGAGGCCCTCCATGTCGCGGAGGACGATCGCCTCACGGTAGTCTTCGGGCAGCGAATCGAGCGCGCGCCGAAGGACCGAGGCGAGCTCTTGCCCCTCCAGCAACGCCTCGGGATCGAGGGTCTCGGCGGCGGCTTCGGGGACGCGTTCGTCGCTCACGGGCGGCTGGTTCTTGAGCCCACGCCGCCGCCGGGCACACGCCGTGCGGGTCAGGGTGAACACCCAGCTCGATAGCGACGAGCGCCCCTCGAAGTCTCCGATGTGACGCGCCACGGCGAGGAGCGTGTCCTGGAGGACGTCTTCGGCGTCGGTCGGGTTGCGGCACATCCGCAGGCCGAAGCGGTGCACGGCGGGGGCGACCTGCGCGAGCAGGGCCTCGACGGCGGCACGGTCACCACCACGGGCGCGTTCGACCAGCGGATCCATCCCGCCACCCTAGTCGAAGGCGAGCACGGCGCGAACCCTCGGGGGGACGCGCTGGCTCTGATCGGAGCCATGCCGATCCTCGAGGTGACCACCGCGGACTTCGCCAGCGTCGTGCAGCGGGGCGGCATCGTCGTCCTCGACTTCTGGGCGCAGTGGTGCGGCCCGTGCCGGACATTCGCGCCGATCTTCGCGGCCGCCGCCCTGCGGCACCCGGACTGCACGTTCGGCAAGGTCGACACGGAGGCCGAGCCTCACCTCGCCAACGCCCTCCAGATCCGCTCCATCCCGCTCTTGATGGTGCTGCGCGACGGCATCCTCGTGTACTCCCGCCCCGGCCTCCTGCCGGCCTCGGGGATCGACGAGCTCCTCCGCCGCGTGCGCGCGCTCGACATGGACGAGGTGCGCGCCGCGACGACCCAACCCGGCGCGCGGCTCACCGGCACCTGATTGGCTTCGTCACTCCTGCTCCGAATTCAGCGCTCGCTGTCGAGGTGCTGCATCTGCGCGGTCGCGTAGCGATCGCCGGCGACGGCGTCGCGCGGGACGAGCGCCTCGAGCTCGGCCACCGCGACCGCGTCGAGCGGGTTCGCGAGCGCGCCCAGCATGTCCGCGAGCTGCGCCTCGGTGCGCGCGCCGATCACGGGGACGAACGCCGGCTGGCTGGCGAGGGCCCACGCGATCACCGTCTGTCCCGGCGTGCTGCCCCGCGCCGCCGCGAACGCCGCGAGAGGCGCTCCACCACCGCGTCGTTGGTCGCGCGGTGGCCCTCGGTGAAGCGCGGCAGGTAGGCACGAAAGTCCCCCGCCCCTCTCGGCTTGCTGCCGGAGAGCAGGCCGCGGGAGAGCACGCCGTACAGCGTGGCCGAGATCCCGAGCTCGGTGAGCACGGGGAAGATCTTCTCCTCGGGCTTGCGCGAGACGAGCGAGTACTCGATCTGCAGGTCGACGACGGGGTGGACCGCGTGCGCGCGACGGATGGTCTCGACGCCCACCTCGGAGAGGCCGAGGTGGCGCACGTAGCCGGCCTTCACCAGATCGGCGATCGCGCCGACGGTGTCCTCGATCGGGACCGCCGGATCGAGGCGGGCCGGCCGGTAGACGTCGATCACGTCGACGCCGAGGCGCTTCAGGCTGTAGGCCGCGAAGTTCTTCACCGCGACGGGACGGTTGTCGACGCCGATCCAGCTGCCATCGGGCCCGCGCAGGGCGCCGAACTTCAGCGACAGCTGCACGCGATCTCGTCGGCCTTCGAGGGCGCGACCGATCAGCATCTCGTTGTGGCCCTGGCCGTAGAAGTCACCGGTGTCGAGGAGGGTGACGCCGCGGTCGATGGCGGCCTGGATGGTGCGGATGCTGGCGGCGTCGTCGCTCGCGCCGTACATGCCCGACATGCCCATGCAGCCGAGGCCGAGGCGCGAGACATGGGGACCGGTCTCACCGAGGCGGAGGGTTCCTGCGTTCATCATGCGAGTGAGCCTAGGGCTCCCCTTCGAGAGCGCCAGCGAATAGGATGGATGAAACCCATGAACGAGGCTTATGAGAGGGACCTCGATCTCAACCTGCTCCGCGTGTTCGTGGTGGTGGCCGAGGCGGGCAGCGTCACCGAGGCCGCGCGGCGGCTCTACCTCACCCAGCCCGCCGTGAGCGCAGCGTTGCGCCGGCTCCGCGAGGCCGTGGGCGCGCCCTTGTTCGTGCGCTCGGGGCGTGGGCTCGCGCTCTCGACGCGCGGGCTGCGGCTGCTCGAGGGCGTGAAGCCCCACCTCGAGGCGCTGGTCTCGGCGACGCGCGCGCCCCCGGCCTTCGACCCGCGCACGAGCGATCGGGTCCTGCGCCTCGGGCTCTCCGACGCCAACGAGTTCTGGCTCCTGCCGCGGCTCCTGCGCGTGCTCGAGGCGCGGGCGCCGCGCATGCGCCTCGTGGTGGTGCCCGTGCAGTTCCGCACCATCGGCGAGGCGCTCGCGAACGCGCGGGTCGATCTGGCGGTGACCGTCGCGGACGACCTGCCCGTCGGTACCGGGCGCCAGCCACTGTTCGTGGGTTCGTTCGTCTGCCTGTTCGACCCACGCCACGCCGACCTGGGCGTGCGTCCGACCCTCGCGCGCTACCTCGCCCACGACCACGTGATCGTCTCGTACAACGGAGACCTGCGCGGCATCGTCGAGGACCTCCTCGGCGTCCAGCGGCGCGTGCGGGTGTCGGTGCCGAGCTTCCAGAGCATCGGCGCGGTCGTCGAGGGCACGGCGCTGGTCGCCACCCTGCCCGCCATGGTCGCGCGCGACATCGTCGCGATGCACCCGCGCCTGCGCGTGGCGAAGAAGCCGTTCACCCTCGCCGGCACGGCGGTGGAGCTCCTGTCCCGGGCCGCCGTGGACGACGACGAGGCCGTGCGCTTCGTGCGAGACCGCATCGTGGAGCTCGCGCCCCACGGCGCGGAAACTAGCGGCGGAACACGCGGTCGAGCAGCTCCTGCTGGGAGCCGACGCCGAGCTTCGCGTAGATCGACTTGAGGTGGTTGCGGACGGTGTGGGGGCTCAGGTGGAGCTCCTGCGCGATCGTCGGCGGGCGGCGGTGATCCATCAGGCGGCCGAGGATCTCCTTCTCGCGGGGGCTGAGGCGCTCGATGCCGACCACGTCGTTCAGCGAGATCGGCGCGCCCTGCTGCTGCGAGGCGCCGAGCGCGATGTCGACCGCCGCGAGCAGCTGCGCGGGGGTGAACGGCTTGACGACGTAGCCCTCGGGGGCAACCTCGGCGGCGCGCGCGAAGGTCTCCCGGTCGGTCTTTCCGCTCACGAACACGACAGCCATCTTGGCCACCGCTTCGCGGAGCTTCTCCACCAGATGGATGCCGTCGCCGTCGGCGAGCATGATGTCGACGAGCAGCAGATCGGGGTGGTGACGCACGCACGCGGACAGGACGTCGCCCGCGGCAGCGAGCACCTCGTCGACCCGATATCCGGCGGATTCGAGCGTTCGGCGCAGGGTGAGCGCCACGACCGGATCGTCTTCGACGATGATGACGGACGCGCCCTTCGAGGCATCGGGCGCATCGTCGGACGACCCACTGGATGACCCACCGGCGGACCCAGCGGAGGACCCAGCGGAGGACCCAGCGGAGGACTGTGTGTTGTTTTCGTCGGGTTGCACGCGACGAGCATGATAGCAACTCGGGCCCCCGTGGGTGCATGATGTGAACATATTCGCCACCCCTCCTCGGCTGGCGGGTTCGCCATGTCGACGGATGCTCAGACTCGCCACGCCGGTCACCTCCGCCTCATGAGCGGAGTCCTCGGGGCCAGCTTCCTGTTCTACGCGGTCCGCAACGTGGCGCTCGGACGGCCGCGGACCGCCGTCCTGCAGACCGTGGGCTTCGCGGCCATGATCGCGTTGTTCTTGTTCGTCAGGAGGGAGCGCAGGGCCGGTCGACTGGTCCTCGCGACCCACGTCTTCCTCGCGTCGATGCTGGTGATCGCGGGAGCCATCACGCTCTCCAACGGCCTCGCGGCCACGTCGGTGCCGTGGATCCTCTCGGCCATCACCCTCCCCGCTGCGTATCTGCTCGGCACGCGCGAGGGCATCGCGTGGGCGAGCATCGCGGCGGTCGGGATGGTGGTCGTCGGGTGGGCCGCGCGACAGCGGATCGTGGAGCCCGAGTTCGTCCTCGGCACGCCCGAGCTGGCCCTGCAGCTCGCGTGGTTCCACGTCATGGTGGCCACCCTCGCCATCGCCGCGCGGGCGGCGGCAGATCGCCACATCGAGGCCGTGGAGTCCCAGAAGGAGACGATCGCCGCGCAGAGCGAAGAGCTCCAGCGCGCCCATGACGCGGCGCTCCATGCCTCCTCCGCCAAGAGCGCGTTCCTCGCGACGGTGACCCACGAGCTGCGCACGCCGCTGCATGCGATCCTCGGGATGACGAGCGTGGTCGCCGAGTCCTCGCTCGACCCGGCGCAACGCGAGGCGATGGCCACCATCCAGCGGAGCGCCGACGCGCTGTCCGCGCTGATCGGCGACGTGCTCGACTACTCCAAGATCGAGGCCGGCAAGATCGAGCTGAACGCGGAGCCCGTCGAGTTGCTCGAGCTCGTGGAGCAGGCGGTCGACATGGTGGCCTTCGCCGCGAGCGCGCGCGGCATCGGCCTCGTCCAGCGTCGCCCCTCGGTCTCGATGGCGCGGGTGGTCGTCGACCCCCTGCGCGTCCGTCAGGTGCTCACGAACCTGCTCTCCAACGCGGTGAAGTTCAGCGAGAAGGGGACCATCGAGATCGTGGTCGTCGAGCTCCCCGCGCCAGGCAGCGAGGGCGTCGTCGAGCTCCAGGTGCGCGACGAGGGCGTGGGGCTCACGCCCGAGGAGGCCGACCGCTTGTTCGTGCCCTTCTCCCAGGCGTCGGCCGACACGGCGCGACGCTTCGGCGGTACGGGGCTCGGCCTCGCGATCTCGCGCGCGATCGCCGAGCAGCTCGGGGGCAGCGTGCGCATCGTCGAGTCCGCACCCGGGCGCGGGACGACGTTCGGGTTCCGGTTCCTCGCCCGCGCCGTCGAGCCAGAGAAGGCGCTGCTCGGCGCGCTGCAGGTCGGCGTGTTCGCGCAGGAGCCCGAGGCGCGCGACCTCCTCGATCTCGTCGCCTACCTCGGGGCCGTCCCTTCACGGGTGGCGGAGCTCACGGCGCTGCCCCGGGACCTCGACGCCCTCTTCGTGGCGCTGCGTGGCGACGAGAGCCACGCGACCCGCGCCTCGATCCGGGACGCGAAGGTGCCGGTCGTGATCGCCGCGGCGGTCGGCACGCCGGTCGAGGAGGCCTCGAGGGTCGTGCGACAGCCGCTGCGTTCCCGGGCCGTCGCGACGGCCTTCAAGGAGGCCGTCGGGCGCCTCTTGACCCCTCCACCCATCACGCCGGCGACGCCCACCGTGTCGCTGTCGGTGCTGGTCGTGGACGACGATCCGATCAACCGCATGGTCATGGTGCGCATGCTCGAGCGCGCGGGCCATCACCCCGAGGTCGCGAGCGACGGTCGCGCCGCCCTCGCGCGCGTCGCCGCCGAGCGATTCGACGTCGCGCTGCTCGACATGCGCATGCCCGGGCTCGACGGACCGACGACCGCGCGCGAGATCATCCACACCCACGGCGTCGACCGGCCGCGCTTGATCGCGCTGACCGCCAACGCCTCGGCGCACGACCGCGCGACGTGCCTCGCCGCTGGCATGGACGACTTCCTCAGCAAGCCGCTGCGCTTGCCCGAGCTGCGCGCAGCGCTCGCCGACGTTCGCCCGCACGCGGAGGGCCCCGTCGATTTCGACACGCGGGTGCTGGCCGAGCTCGCGGCGCTCCCAGGGGGCGACGGCGGTCTGCTCGGCGAGCTGAGCGGGGTGTTCTTCGCCGACGCCCCGCGTCGCCTGCAGGCGCTCCGCGACGCCCTCGCCAAGGACCAGCGCGAGGCGCTGACCCACGAGGCGCACAGCATCAAGGGCGCGGCCGGCACCCTCGGCTTTCGCCGCATCGCGCACGTGGCGGCGGAGCTCGAGGCTCGCTCCAAGACCGAGGGCAGCCGACCCGCGCTCGAGCGGCTCGTGGAGGAGCTACGGGTGGCGATCGAGCACGCCGAGGTCCAGCTCCCGCGGCGCTTGCTCACGCCTCTATCCCTCGCGCCGAGGTAGGGCCGCGCACGAGGCGCTGGTACGCGGCGGTGAGGGCGTCGGGGAACTGCGGGCCCTTGGCCACGAACTCGACGACCCCCGCCGCGCGCAGCAGCTTTCGATCGCCCGGCGTGGCGCGCCCGCTGATCGCCACCACAGGTACGTGCCGGTCGGCGCCGCGCAGGTAGAGTACGAGCTCGAGGCCGCTCATCGTAGGCAGCCCGAGATCGACCACCATCAGATCGATGCGCTGACGATCGAGCACCCGCAGGGCCTCCTCGGCGCTCTCGGCGACGTGCACGTGGACCATCGGGTCGGCGGCCGTGAGGATGGCGCGGAGGATGGCCTGCATCGGCGGCGAGTCCTCCACCACGAGGAGCTCACGATCGCGACCCCGGCGACGTCCGCGCACGAGGGCGTCGAGCTCCCAGAGGAGGGCCTCGGCGCTCTCGAGCCGCTCGCTCGGGTCCTCGCGGAGGAGGCCGCCGAGGATCTCGACCAGCGCGCGCGGGACGTCAGCGCGGACCTCCAGGACCTTCGCGACCGAGACCGCGCCCGCCGTGGGCAACGCGCCGACGAGGAGCTCGTAGCCGAGCACGCCGAGCGAGTAGAGATCGACCAGCGGACCTTCTCCGGGCCGCACCCGGCCGGCGACCTGCTCGGGTGCCGCGTAGCAAGCGGTCGCGCCCACTCCACGGTGCGCGTGCACCTCGGCCACGGCGACGCCGAAGTCGAGCAGCACGACCCCGTGGTTGCTGGTGAGCATCAGGTTGCTCGGCTTGAGATCGCGGTGCGAGAGCCCAGCCTCGTGCACCGCCACCAGCGCCTCGGCCACGCGGGTGAGGATGTGGACCACCTCGTCGACGGAGTAGCGGGCGCCGATCACCGCGCGCGCGGCGAGGTGGTCGGCGAGCGTGCGCCCGAAGAGCCGCTCCATGACGAGCACCGGGCGGCCCTCGTGCTCGAGGAGGGCGAGTGCCTGCACGACGCCCGGGTGGCGCACCGCGCCGAGCGCCCGCGCCTCCTTGCGCAAGAGGTCGGTGAGGCTGTCGTCGCGCGCGATCTTGAGGGCCACGCGGCGGCCGAGGCCGTGATCGTAGCCGTCGAGCAGCACGCCCATGCCTCCCTCGCCGAGCACGCCGCGGACCTCGAGGTTGCCGATGCGGGTGCCAGCGTGGAGCCACAGATCGGTGGTGGGCAGGCTCTTCGGGGCCGGCAGCGTGACCGCGACCTCGGCGGCCGACACGGCGCGCTCGAGCGCCGCGCAGGCGCCCTCGAGTTCTGCGGGGGTCGGCGCGAGCAGCGCCTGTTCGAGGAGCTCGGCGGCCTCTGACAGCGCAGGAAGGCCGAAGGTGCCCGCGTTCCCCTTGAGCGTGTGCACGAGGACGCGGGCCTCCGCGAGCGCGCCGGCTCGGACCGTGGCGACGAGCTCGGAGACCACGGCGGGCGCCCTCTCGGCGTAGGCCTGCGAAAGGCGCGCGAGCTCGAGACGGAGGACGTCGTGGGCAGGCATGACCTCAGGTCCGGGTCGCGAGGAGCGCGCGCACCTGTTCGGCGAGCTGCGTCGGTCGGAAGGGCTTGGCGATGGTGCCGACGACGGAGGACAGACTCCGCGTGGACGAGGTCGCGGTGAGCAGGATGATGGGCACCGCACGCGTGCGTGGATCCGCGGCGAGCGCGTCGGCCATCGAGTAGCCGTCGGTACCGGGCATGCACAGATCGAGGAGCACCACGTCGGGCAACGGCCCCTGCAACGCCACCTCGGCCTCCTCGACGTTGGCCGCGGAGGTCACGACGAAGCCCTCGGCGCGGAGGACGACCTCGCAGAGCCGGCGCATCTCGGGTTGATCGTCGACCAGCAACAACCGCACGGGCCACGAAAGGTAGCACTCGTGTCTCGCGCGGCGATGGTCCGGTCCGGTCAGTCGAGAGTGGGTCGAGGCGCCGTGGCGAGGATCTCGCGCACCTTGTCCTCGAGCTCGCTCGCGGTGAACGGCTTGCCGATGAAGTGGGTGTCGGGCGTGAGCACGCCCTGGGGCCCGAGCACCTCGTTCGAGTAGCCCGACATGTAGAGGATCCTGGTCTCGGGGTGGCTCGACCGCAGCCGCTCGGCCAGCGCGACGCCCGACATCTTGGGCATCAACACGTCGGTGACCACGAGGTCTATCGGTCCCGTGTGGGTGCCGACGAGCTCGAGGGCGGAGACGCCGCTGTCGGCGACGAGCACCTGATAGCCCGCCGAGCCGAGCATGCGCTGGAAGATGGCCCGGAGAGCCGCCTCGTCCTCGACCACGAGGACGACTTGATGGGCCGGTTCGTGATCGCGGTCGGGCGTGGAGACGACGGGGCGGGGGGGTGGTGTGCGTCCGCGGGAGCGTGACGTCGAACGTCGTGCCACTGCCCAGGATCGTGTGCACCTCGATCTCGCCGCCGCACTGCCGCACGATGCCGTACACGGTCGCGAGGCCGAGCCCGGTACCTCGCCCACCCTCCTTGGTGGTGAAGAACGGCTCGAACACCCGCGCGACGGTGGCCTCGTCCATGCCGACCCCCGTGTCCTGCACGCGGAGCCGAACATGATGCGCGTTCACGTTGGCCGTGGAGAGCCGCAGCTCACCTCCCCCGGCATGGCGTCGCGGGCGTTCAGCGCGAGGTTCATGAGCACTTGCTCGAGCTGGACGGGATCGATGTTGACCTTGCCGAGCTCCGGGTCGGCCTGGAACGACAGGTCGATGTGCTCAGGGAGCAGCCGCTGGAGCAGCACCACGAGGCGCGCGGCGAGCTCGTTCACGTCGACCACCGCGGGCTTGAGGACCTGCTGGCGGCTGAAGGCGAGGAGCTGCTGGGTGAGCGCGGCCGCCCGCTCCGCCGCCACCTTCAGGTTCACCAGATCCTGCTCCAGGGGCGACGCCTTCTCGACGTCCTCGAGCGCGAACGAGGCGTGGCTGAGGATCACGGTGAGCAGGTTGTTGAAGTCGTGCGCCACGCCGCCCGCGAGCCGCCCGATGGCCTCCAGCTTCTGCGAGGCCTGCAGGCGCTCCTCGGCCCGCTTCCGCTCGGTGATGTCGACCGCGATCACCCGACAGTCGGTGTCGCCGGCCTCACGCGCGAGGGTGAGGTGCACGGCGATCGCGTGAGGAGCGCCCTCGAGCCGGAGGGCCAGGTCGCAGCCGATGGTCGCGTGGCCTGCGAAGACTTCGTCGAGGGCGTTGGCCAAGGTCGGGCGGCTCGACTCGGAGACGAACACGCCGAACCGACGATCGACGAGGTGGGCCCGGGTCTCGCCGAGCATCGCCGCCCCGGCGTGGTTCACCTCTCGGATCGTCCCGTTGGACGAGAGCGTGAAGTATCCGACGGGCGCGAGGTCGTAGAGCGCCGAGTACCGCGCGAGCGCCGCCGCGAGCTCGTGGTGGGCCCGCAGCAGCTCCTCGTTCTGCATCTCGAGCTCGACCTGGTGGAGCCGGAGCTCGCGGACCAGGTCTGCGGCGTCGGGAGTGCTGTTGTGGATCGGCCCGGGCTCCTCGACGGTGGCCAGCCAGCTCTCCGCCTTCGACCGTAGACCCCCGGGTTTGAGCACGGCTCCCTCCGACGCGAACCCTAGCACACACAATGCGGCAACATTGCGGCTCACACTGGGCTAATCGCCGCGCCGAACGGACTGCTCGTCTCGATCGGCCATGAAGGTCAGGACCAGGCCGTCGATGCGATTGTCCGCGGTACGATACGGCATGATCCGCGCCTGGAAGCGGCGCCCGTCACGGGTCGTGATCGACCGTTCCTCGACCACCAGGGTGCGCAGCACCCGGCGCGCGTCGTCGTAGAGGCTCGGGTATTCAAGGTTTGTCGACAGATCGGACAATGGCCGTCCCACGTCGCGTGGCATCAGCTTGATGAGGGTCGCCGCCTGGGGCGTGAACCTCCGGACGTTCAGCGCGTCGTCCAGGAACAGGATCGCGATGCCGGTGCTGTCGAGCAGGTTCTTCATGTCGTTGCTCACGTGCGACAGCTCGTCCACCTTCGCTCTGCAGCTCGCGGTTCACGGTCTGCAGCTCCTCGTTCATCGACTGCATCTCCTCCTTCGAGGTGGTGAGCTCCTCGTTGGTGGACTGCAGCTCCTCGTTGGTGGACTGCAGCTCCTCGTTGGCCGACCGCAGGTCCTCCTGCGAGACCCGCATCTCCTCGCGGGTCGCGCGCAGCTCGGTGTGGGCCTCGAGCAGCGCCGCCTCGAGCGCGGTGTCTTCGACGGGGCTGGACTCGGAAGCCACAGGGGTCGGCCCCTCGCTGAACACCACCAGCACCGTGTCGCTCAGCGCGCCTGGCTCGGTGAGCGGCTCGACCACGAAATCGATGGGGCTCGCGCCGGGCTCGACGGCGACGCCGCTCCGCGCGACGCTGGTGCCAGTGATCAGCGCCTTCTGGAAGGCCTGCTCGAGGGCATGACGTAGGCCTCCGCGCGCGAGCGAGAAGAGGTTCCACGGCGCCTTGCCCGCCGGCACTTCGAGGAATCGGTGCGTGCGGCCGGTCACGTAGAGCACCTCGCCCTCACGCGAGGTGACGATGGCTGCGGGCACGAAGCGCTGCAGCAGCACCTGCTCCGCAGCCTCGAGTCCAGGGCCTGCCGGGGTCGGGGGGGACTTGGTCGACTCGGTCACGGGGACACCTCGCGGAGGCACGGGGACTCGCAGGAACGCGGCGGGGGGGATGGGCGGCACACCCGCGACGAGGGGGCGACGCACGTAGAGCCGGTCGCCGGAGGGGGTGAACAGATCGCTGAAGCCGCCGACGGTCTCGGCGTTGCCGAGCAGCAAGAGGCCGCCGGTCACGAGGCTGTAGTGGAACAGCGGAATCAGCTTCTTCTGCAGCTCGGGCGTGAGGTAGATGAGCAGGTTGCGACAAGTGAGCAGGTCGATCCGGGTGAACGGCGGGTCTTGCAGCACGTCCTGCGTCGCGAACACGACCTGGTCGCGGAGCGACTTGCCCACGCGGTACCCGCGATCCTCCTGGACGAAGAAGCGCGCGAGCCGCTCCGGAGAGACGTCCGCCGCGATCGTGCTCGGGTAGACGCCCGCGCGCGCGCGCTCGATCGCCGCCGGATCGAGGTCGGTCGCGAAGATCTTGAGGGTGACGTTCTTGTCGGGGGCGACCTCGGCCCGCACCTCGTCGAAGATCATCGCCAGCGTGTACGCCTCTTCTCCGCTCGAGCAGGCCACCACCCACGCGCGCAGGGACTCGTCCAGCGCACTCGTCGCGAGGCGCTCTCGAAGGGCGCGGGCGAGGTTGCGCCAGGTGCTTGGGTCGCGGAAGAACGAGGTCACGCCGATGAGCAGCTCGTCGAAGAGGAGGCTCGCCTCGCGCGGGGTCTCGCGCAGGTAGCGGACGTAGTCCTCGATCGTCGCGAGCTGGTGCAGGCTCATGCGTCGCTCGATGCGCCGGTAGAGCGTGCTCGGTTTGTAGAGCGAGAAGTCGTGCCCCGACGAGGCGCGCAGGATGGCGACGATGGCGTCGAGGGGCGCGCCGGCGAGCCCAGGAGGGGCTGGCTCGGGCCGCGGCAAGTAATGCCCCTGGCGGACGAACTCGTCGATGCGCGCGGGGAGCTCCTCGACGGGCGCGATCACGTCCGCGAGCCCGGCGTCGATCGCGCTCTCTGGCATGCCCTCGAACTTGGCGGAGGCCTTCGCCTGCACGAAGCCAGCGCCACCCGCCTCGCGGATCGCGCGGAGGCCGAGGGTGCCGTCGGAGCCCATCCCCGAGAGGATGACGCCGACGCTGCGCTCGCCGAGCTCGTGCGCGAGGGTGAGGAAGAAGGCGTTGATCAGGAGGCGCTGGCCACGAGGCGCGGTCGGCACCGAGAGGCGCAACACGCCGCGCGTGAGCGAGAGCTCCTTGTCGGGCGCGATCACGTACACGTGACCAGGCTCGACGCGGACTCCGTCGACGACCTGACGCACGACGAGCTTGGTCGCTCGCTGGAGCAGCTCGGGTAACAGATCGTGCTGGGTGGGATCGAGGTGCTGGACCACGACGAACGCGAGATCCGTCGTGACCGGGACGTGCTGGAAGAATGCCTCCAGCGCCTCGAGGCCACCGGCGCTGGCGCCGATCCCCACGATGGGAGGGTCGGTCACGGCTCGCTACCCGAGCGGCGAGCGGAGCCTCGCTACGCTCACTTCTTCTTCGGGTTGTTGGCCGCCTGCTTCGCCGCCTTCTCGTTGGCGTTGGCCTGCTTCTGGTTCTTCTCGGCAGTGTCCTGCTTCTTGGCCTTGTCTTTGGCCTTCGGCGACTTGTCACCCACGGGAGCCCCCTTCCAAGTCGTCGAGGAGACTCCCGACGGCCCCCGGACCGTAGCACCCACAGTCACCGCCAGGGGCCTGTCACGACCCTCGATCTCGCGCCTAGACGAGGGGTGGGGTCGGTGAGCCCTCTTTGTCGCGAGAGGTGCAGATGCGCGCGCGCTGGCTGTTCGTTGCCTCGGTGTCGGTCGCTGGCTGTGCGTTCGGGGGCCGCGTTCCCGCGGACTACCCGCAGATCCAGGCCGAGACCCAGCCCGAGGCCGCGCCTGGACCGACCGTCCAAGAAGACGAGGCCACCGTCGCCAAGGAGGCCCGCCTCGACGCCCTGACCAGGGTCGCGCTGGCGAAGAGCCCGCTGGTCGCGGAGGCCCGGGCGCGCGCGCAGGCCGCGATGGCGCGGGTGAAGGCCTCGGGCCGGTTCCCCGATCTCCAGCTCAAGTACGAGATCTTCGGCCAGCCCCTGAACAAGCCGTGGGCGCTCGGCTCGGCGCAGATGCACATGTTCGGCGTGCGGCTCACGCTGCCGCCCGCGGGCTCGCTCGACGCGCAGACGCGCATCGCCATGGAGGACGCGAAGATCGCCATCGGCACCCTGCGCACGCGCGAGCTCGACGTCGTCTCCGAGGTGCACAAGGCCTGGTCGCTCTACTGGGCCTCCGAGCACGAGAAGGGCATCCACGCCGACCACATGGAGGTGACGAGCAAGCTGCTCGCGCTCGCCCGCGTGCAGCTCGTGGGCGGCAAGACCACGCAGGGTGACCTGCTGCGCTTCGAGCTCGAGGTGAGCAAGATCCACGGCGACGTCCTCGTGCTCGAGCAGCAGAAGGTGACGAGCCGCGCCCGCCTCAACGCGCTCATGGGGCGGGCCGTGGAGGCTCCGCTCGGCCCGCCCGCGGAGCCCTCGGCGCCCGTGGTCGCGCCGCGCATCGAGGACGTGCGCGCGTTCGTGCTGAAGAAGCGCCCGGAGATCGCCGCCGCCACGGCCAGCGTGAAGAAGGGCGAGGCCGCGGTCGACGCCGCCAACAGCGAGGCCAAGTGGCCGATGGTGATGGTGGGGCTCGACTACCAGCTCATGCCGATGTCGCCGATGCCCCACGCGTACGGCGCGATGGTGCAGTTCAGCCTGCCGTGGCTCTCTTCGCAGCGCTCCGAGGAGGTGAAGGCCGCGCAGGCCGGCGTGGAGGCCGACAAGGCCACCGTCAAGGCCATCGAGTCGGCGATCCTGCTCCAGGTGCAGGAGGCGCTCGCGCGCTACGACGCCCAGCGGTCCACGCTGCAGCTCGTCGAGACCAAGCTGCTCCCCCAGTCCAAGAAGACCTTCGACGCGACCCTCGCCAACTACGGCGCGGGCGGCGGCGAGGCGCTGTCGGTGGTGGACGCCGAGCGCACCTGGCTCCAGATGCGCATCGAGCGGAGCCGCGCGATCGCCCAGGTGGAGATCGCCCTCGCCGACATCGAGCGCGCGCTCGGGGCCCCGCTCTCGGCGCTCGGCAAGAAGAGCGCGCCATGAGCGAGCTGCCCGAGGGACAGGAGCCGCCGCCTCCCGGCCACCGCGCGATGGCGGTCGTGCGCTGGCTGCTCGTCCTCGTGATGGCGGCCGTGGCGTTCCTGTCCGTCGGCTACGCGCTCGATCTCCGTCACTCGCACGCGACCGAGGGCGCCGAGACCTGGTACTGCCCGATGCACCCCGCGGTCGTGCAGGCGGGCCCCGGCGAGTGCCCGATCTGCGGCATGGCGCTCGTCAAGCGCGACGCGGCCACGGCGCCCGTCTCGCACGTCGGCCACCGCCACGAGGCGAGCGATCTCTTCGCGTGCCCGATGCACCCCGAGGAGACCGGGCAGAGCGCCGAGGCGCGCTGCCCCCTGTGCAAGATGAAGCTCGTCCCGAAGAGCACGCTCGACGCCGGCGTGGAGGCCGGGGTGAGCGCGAAGGTGCCGGGGCTCGCGCCGATCGAGCTCTCGCTCGACCGCGTGCAGCTCGTCGGGATGAAGACCGCCAAGGCCACCAAGGAGTCGCTCGGCCCCGAGGTGCGCACCCTCGGCGTCGTCGCGGCGCCCGAGGGCGGCATCGTCAAGGTGAGCACGCGATTCGCCGGGTTCGTCGAGGGGGTCGTCGTCGGCGAGACCGGCCGCAAGGTGAAGCGCGGCGAGCTCCTGGCGGTCGTCTACAGCCCGCAGATCTACCTGGCCGAGCAGGAGTACCTCACCGCCAAGACCCTCGGCGGAGACCTCGACCTCACGGGCCCCGCGCGCAAGCGGCTCGAGCTGCTCGGGGTCTCCTCGTGGGAGATCGCCGCCATCGAAAAGAGCGGCAAGCCGAGCAAGACCCTCGGCATCGTCGCGCCGACCAGCGGGTTCGTGCTGCAGAAGAACGCCGTGCAAGGGCTCTCGTTCCAGCCCGGGACCGACCTCTACACCCTGGCCGACCTCTCGCGCGTGTGGGTGCTCGCCGACGTGTACGAGGGCGAGCTCGCGCGCGTGAAGCTCGGGCAGAAGGCGACGATCTCGTTCGCGAGCCTGCCGAACCGCAGCTTCGTCGGCGAGGTGAAGCTCGTGTACCCGAGCGTGGATCCGGCGACGCGCACGGCGAAGGTGCGCGTCGAGCTCGACAACCCGACCATGGAGTTCACGCCGGGCATGTACGCCACGGTGTCCATCGCCCTGCCCTCCGCGACGGCGATCGTCATCCCGCGCGAGGCGCTCGTGGACACCGGCGAGCTGCAGTACGTGTTCGTCGACAAGGGCGGGGGCCGCTTCGAGCCGCGCCTCGTGACGGTGGGCGTGAAGGCCGGCGAGAAAGTCGAGATCCGCAGCGGGCTCGTCGAGGGCGAGACCGTCGTCACGACCGGCAACTTCCTCCTCGACTCCGAGAGCCGTCTGCGCGCGGCGATCGAGGGCAAGTAGATGCTCTCGCGGATCATCGAGGCCTGCGCCAAGCACCGGCTCGCCGTGCTGCTCGCCGTGGCCTTCGCGACGCTCGCCGCGGTGTGGTCGATCCGCCGCGTGAAGCTCGACGCGATCCCGGATCTGTCCGACCCACAGGTGGTCGTGTTCACCGAGTGGATGGGCCGGAGCCCACCGCTCGTGGAGGACCAGGTCACCTACCCGATCGTCTCGGCGCTCGTCTCCGCGCCGAAGGTCCACGCGGTGCGCGGCTTCACGATGTTCGGCATGTCGTTCGTGTACGTGGTGTTCGAGGACGGCACCGACCCGTACTGGGCGCGTTCGCGCGTGCTCGAGTACCTCGGGTCGATCAAGGGCCGCCTGCCCGCCGGCGTCGACCCGCGCATCGGCCCGGACGCGACCGGCATCGGCTGGACGTTCCAGTACGTGCTGGTCGACAAGAGCGGCAAGCAAGGCCTCGACGAGCTGCGCACGTTCCAGGACTTCACCCTGCGCTACGCGCTCGGGAGCGTGCCCGGCGTCGCCGAGGTGGCGAGCGTCGGCGGCTTCCAGAAGCAGTACCAGGTGACCGTCGACCCGGAGAAGCTGAAGGCGTTCGGGGTCACGCTGCAGGACGTCGCCGCCGCCATCCGCGACTCCAACGACGACGTCGGCGGGCGCGTCCTCGAGCTCTCCGGCCGCGAGTACTACGTGCGCGGGCGCGGCTACGTGCAGAAGCTCGGCGACCTCGAGAAGGTGGCCCTCAAGGTCAGCTCCGGCACGCCCGTGCGCATCGGCGACGTGGGCAAGGTGCAGTTCGGCCCCGAGATCCGCCGCGGGCTCCTCGACTGGAACGGCAAGGGCGAGGTGGTCGGCGGCATCGTGGTCATGCGCTACGGCGAGAACGCGCAGGAGGTCATCGCGCGCGTGAAGGCCAAGCTCGCCGAGCTCGAGCCGAGCCTGCCCCCCGGCGTGAAGGTCGAGATCGCCTACGACCGCTCCGACCTCATCGGCCGCTCGATCGCCACCCTCAAGCGCGCGCTGGTCGAGGAGATCCTCGTCGTCAGCGTGGTCATCCTGCTGTTCCTCCTGCACGTGCGCAGCTCGCTCCTGCCGATCATGAGCCTGCCGCTCGCCGTCGCGCTGGCGTTCATCCCCATGTACTTCCTCGACCTCCCGGGGACGATCATGAGCCTCGGCGGCATCGCCATCGCCATCGGCGCCACGGTCGACGCCGAGATCGTGATGATCGAGGCGGCGCACAAGAAGCTCGAGCAGCCGCACACCGAAGAGGACCGGCACCGCCTGCTCGCCGAGGCGGCCAAGGAGGTGTCGCCGGCGATCTTCTTCTCGCTGCTCATCATCGCCGTCGCGTTCCTGCCCGTGTTCACCCTCAACGGGCAGGCCGGGCGGCTGTTCCGGCCCATGGCGTACACCAAGACGTTCGTGATGCTCGCCTCGGCGATCCTCTCGATCACCTTCGCGCCGGCCATGCGCGACTTCCTGATCCGCGGGAAGATCCACCCCGAGCACCGGCACCCCGTCTCGCGGTTCATCATCGCGATCTACAAGCCGTTCGTGTACGTGGCGCTGCGCAAGCCCAAGTCGACCATCGCGCTCGGCCTGCTCGCCATGGTTTCGGCGGTCGCGCTCTACCCGAAGCTCGGGCACGAGTTCATGCCGCCGCTCGACGAGGGCGACATCGTCTACATGCCGATCACGATGCCGAACGTGTCGATCGAGCAGGCCAAGCAGCAGCTGCAGGCGCAGGACCAAGTGCTGCGCTCGTTCCCCGAGGTGGCGAGCGTGTTCGGCAAGATCGGCCGCGCCGAGACGCCGACCGATCCGGCGCCCCTCACCATGGTGGAGACCACCATCCGCCTCAAGCCGGTCGCGGAGTGGCGCAAGATCCAGACGCCCCGCTGGTACTCCCGGTGGGCCCCCAACTGGCTGCGCCGCTCGCTCCGCGGCTACTGGCCCGAGGAGCGCCCCATCACCTGGGACGAGCTCACCGCCGAGATGAACAAGAAGATGATGTTCCCCGGGTGGACGAGCGCGTTCACGATGCCGATCAAGACCCGCATCGACATGCAGTCGACCGGCGTACGCACCCCCATCGGCATCAAGATCCAGGGGGCGAGCCTCGACGAGATCGAGAAGGTCGGGGTCGCGCTCGAGCAGGTGGTGGCCAAGGTGCCGGGCACGCGCAGCGTGGTCTACGAGCGCAACCTCGGCGGCCTCTACGTCGACATCATCCCGCGCCGCGACGACCTCGCGCGCTACGGGCTCACCGTCGGCGAGGTGGAGCGCACCGTCGAGGCCGCCATCGGTGGCGCGCCGGTGTCCACCACCATCGAGGGCCGCGCGCGCTTCACCATCAACCTCCGCTACCCGCAGGATCTCCGCAACGACCTCGAGAAGCTCCGCCGCGTGCTCGTGCCGGTGGGGGGTGGTGGGGCCGCGCCGTCGATGGGCGGCAAGACGGGCGCGCTCTTCGTCCCGAGCGAAGGGCCGCGGCTCGCGCAGATGTCGGGCATGGAGGGCGGCGGCTCTTCGGCGCCCACCGCGCCGTCGCTCGGCGGGCCGGTGGCGGACGTGCCGGGGATCGGCGCGAACGGCATGCCGATACTCCCGCCCGGCGTCTTCAGCGGAGGCCCCGAGCCCGCGGGTCTCGCACCCTCGAGCCCCGCGCCCGCCGCGGGCCAGCGCTGGGTGCCGCTCGGGATGCTCGCCGACGTGAAGATCGTCTCTGGCCCGCCGATGGTCCGCGACGAGGGCGGCCTGCTCGTCGGCTACGTGTACGTCGACGTCGACCAGGGTCAGCGCGACCTCGGTGGCTACGTCGCCGACGCCAAGCGCGCCGTGCGCGAGGCGCAGACCAGCGGAGCCCTCGCGGTGCCTCCCGGTTACGCGCTCTCGTGGACCGGCCAGTACGAGCTGATGGAGCAGATGACCGAGCGCATGAAGCTCGTCATCCCGCTGACCCTCGGCATCATCGTCCTCTTGCTGTGGCTGCAGTTCAAGAACGCCATCGAGGTGCTGATCGTCCTGCTCTCGATCCCGTTCGCGCTGGTCGGCAGCGTCTGGCTGATGTGGCTGCTCGACTACCGCGTCTCGACCGCCGTGTGGGTCGGGGTGATCGCGCTCGTCGGCCTCGCCGCGCAGACCGGCATCGTGATGATCGTCTACATCGACCAGGCCTACGAGAAGCGCCGCGCCGCCGGCAAGATCCGCGACCTCGACGACATCGTGTGGGCCCACATGGAGGGCACGGTGCTGCGCGTGCGGCCCAAGCTCATGACGGTCTCCACCATGCTGGTCGGCCTCGTCCCCCTGCTGTTCGCCAGCGGCTCGGGCGCCGACGTGATGCGCCGCATCGCCGTGCCGATGATCGGCGGGCTCATCACCTCGGCGTTCCTCACGCTCGAGATCATCCCCGTGATCTACACGTATTGGCGCCAGGAACAGCTCCTCTTCGAGCGCCTCGCCGACCTCGACGGAGGGCGCCTCGCACGGCTGCGGGCGCTCGCGGGGGTACACGGCGCCGCGTGGCTGCTGCTCGCGGCGGCGCTCGTCTCGACGATCTACGTCGCGATCCCCAGGCGACTCCTGCTCGCGGGGACCGGCGCGCTCGGCGTCGCGATCGTCGCGAGCGCGCTCGCCTACCTCGTGCTGCGGCCGCGCGCCCGCGCGCTCGTCTGGCCAGGCTGACGTACCTCAGACGATGGGGCGTTCGTCGGGCGACGCGCCGTACGTGAACACCACCTTCGGATCGACCACGAGCCGGCGCGCGTGCTTGCCGGCGTAGTCGACGCTGCCGAGGAGGCTCTTGATCATCTCGACGCGCGCCACCCGCTTGTCGTCCGCCTGCACCACGATCCACGGAGCGCTCGGCGTATGCGTCCGGAGGAACATCTCGTCGCGGGCCTCGCTGTACTTGCGCCAGTGCGAGACGGCCACCTCGTCGATCGGGCTCACCTTCCACTGCTTGAGCGGGTTCTTCCGCCGATCGGCCAGGCGGCGCCTCTGCTCGGCCTTGCCGATGTCGAGGTAGTACTTGCGCAGGATGATCCCGGAGCGCACGAGGAGATCTTCGAACCGCGGCGTGTCCTCGAGGAACGCCTCGCGCTCCTTCGCGTCGCAGAAGCCCATGACCCACTCGACGCCGGCGCGGTTGTACCAGCTGCGGTTGAACAGGACGATCTCGCCGTCCGCCGGGAGGTGGTGCACCCAGCGCTGGAAGTACCAGGACGCCTCGTCGCGACTCGAAGGCTTGCCGAGCGCGACCACGCGGGTCTCGCGCGGACTCAGGTGCTTGACGATGCGCTTGATGATGCCGTCCTTGCCCGCGCCATCGCGGCCCTCCACCACGACGAGCAGTCGCTGCCCGCTCTCGATCACGTGCCGCTGCAGCCGGACGAGCTGGATGCGCAGCGCGTGGAGGTCGTCGTCGTACGCCGTGGAAGGACGAGCCATCGCGGGCGTGACTGCAAGAACCCGGCCCCACTGCGCGCGGCACGGCGACTGCAGAGAGTCGCTCCATGTTCGACCTCCACGACCGCCACGCACGGATCGACGGCGTCCGCCTGCACTGGACCGAGCTCGGATTGGACCGCGGACTCGCGCCGCCCCTGGTCATGATGCACGGCCTCTTCGACTCGAGCCTCACGTTCCGCCACGTCGCGGCGGCGCTCTCGCAGGATCGGCTCGTCCTCCTGCCCGATCTGCCCGGCCACGGGCTGTCGGAGCAGCCGACCTCGAGCTCGCCGCCCGACCGCTGCGGCCACGTCATGGCCCAGATGCTGGCCTTGCTCGACCGCGTCCAGGTGGACCTCCTCGGTCACTCGTTCGGGGGGGCGGTCGCGCAGATGCTCGTGCGCGAGTGCCCGGCGAAGGTCCGGCGGCTCGTGCTGGTGGCCGCGCCCGCGCTGCCGAGGTCCGCCAGCCCGGAGCTGCACCTCGAGAAGCCGTGGCTCGACGAGCAGCCCGCGCGCACGATCGCGCACTGGGTCTGGGAGGTGCTCCGCCCCCCGCCGAGCCTGCTCGACGACGTCGGGTCGCGCCCGATCGCGGTCCTGTGGGGCACGCGCGATCGCATCGTCCCGTTCGCGGAGGGCAAGCGACTCTCGGCCGGGATGGCGGGCGCGACGTTCGTGCCGTTCGAGGGGTGCGGCCACTACCTCCACCACGACGAGCCGGCCCGGTTCGTGGAGGTGGTGCGCGAGTTCCTGTCCACGCCGTGCACCCCAGCGAGAGTGTCCGACTACGACCACGTGTCACGGTGGGCGAGCACGTTCGCCACGGCGTGAGGCATTCCGGTCAGATCGTGCGCTGCGTACGAGGTCGAGAGCTGCACGCCACAGAGGATTCGAACCTCTGACCTTTGGCTCCGGAGGCCGCCTCTCTGACGCGGAAAGCGACGGTAATCCGCAGCCTTGCGTGTGGTCGGAGGAGCTAGGAACCCGCCCACCGGCGGGCGATCGTGCCCGACCAGAACGAGAACACCATGGCTCGCACCGTCACCTCCATCGTCGTGCTGGAGAGTTCCACACCCGTCGACCCGTCGGACCTCGTCGCGTGGGTCCGTGGCCTGCTCGGCAGGGCCGCCGACCCGAGCGAGTTGCTCGAGAACACACTCACCCGCGTGAGCGCGCTCCTGAGGGGCGCCAAGGCCGTCGAGGGGCCCCACGCGGCCGCGGACGCCACGGTGCTGCGTGAGCTCGCCGAGGCGCTCGCCGAGTTCGGTCCGTCGCCGTGCGAGGTCGAGGCCATCGAGGCCGACCAGGCCGCCGTGTGGGCCAGCGCCGCGGAAGGCGCCGAGGTGGTGCAGTGATGCCCGCCACGCGCATCGAGGTGCCCGGCTACGGGACGGTCACCGTGGAGGGTCCCAAGGGCCGTGGCCGCTGGGTCATGAGGGAGGCGAGCCACGTCGGGAAGTCCCGGCTTCGCCGTTCGACATCATCGACGCCGTACGCACGCTGCCCGCGGCGAGGACACCGGCCCGGAGTGCGACGACAACGCGGTGCTGCTCGGCGACGTGCTGACGGTCGTGGCCATCGGCGCCTTGGTGGACAGGCGCGAGCCCACAACGCCAACAACAGCGACAGCGACACGCTCGACCACCTCGACCTGCGGGCGGTCGCCCAGTTCAGCCGTCGGCTGGCGTCGTTCGCCCAGGTCGCCTTGAACCACATCGAGGTCATCGAGATCGAGCAGGCCGAACTCTGGGGCGACGCTGGCGCGGTGGCCGCGGAGTAGCAGGGACGTCACCTGTGGCGCCTCTCTCGCGAGGGGCGTCGTGGGGGGCGTTCCTGCCCCACTACGGAGGTCCCATGCGATTCATGACCAGACCACTGGCCCGCGCCGTGAACCGAGCGGCGGCGGGCATCGAGCGCCTAGAACGCACCCTCGAGCACGTGCCCGCAACCTCGCCGCCATCGCCGAACGCGTCGGCGCCATCGAGCACGGCGTGGGCAAGCACCTGACGCACAAGCGGAAGACGCCGACCGCGTCGACCCGTGAGGCCCACATCGAGGCAGCCCGGGCACTCGGCGGGCGCTGCCCCTTCTGCGACGTGGACCTGTTCAACGAGCACGGCGCGTTCACCGGCGAGGTGCACCACCACGACGCTGCCAGCGATGCCCGCATAGAGGCGACGATGCCGACGTGCGGCGAATGCAACCGCAGCTTCAACGCGACCCCGGCCCCACGGGCCTTGATCGAGGCGTACCACTTCAAGCGCAAGCGGCTGAACGGGGCGCTGTTCTCGCGGAAGCGCACGGCGGCGTGAGACGGAGGGAGTAATGATGCGGACGCTCAGGGCACGGCGGCACTTGTCATCCGGTCAGGCCGGCGGTCGGCACACTGGGGCTATGGCGGATCGGCGATCGTCAGCCGTCGCGGTTCGACCGCCGCGGCCTTCGATCGAGACTCGCTGGAACGGGCACGGCGCGGCGAGCGCGTTCACCGGCATCGAGGAGGGCGAGGAGACCTGCCTGCCGGTCAGCGACTTGCATCAAACCTGCGTTCGGAGCAGTTGATCGTGCGGCATGGCGGGGCCCTGAGCACCTCGGTGAGCTCCCAGCCTCCAGTCAGCGCGCTGTGTGGGCTGCCCTTCACACTGCGGCCAGACTTGTTCGAGATGCTGTGACCGTTGCTGGCACGGGCGTACGCGCCTCCCAGCACGAGATGGAGGAGCCAGACACCCTGACCTGGAGCGATGCATCGAGCTTGTTGGCCAGCCGACACGGGCAGAGCGGACAGAGGCCGAACTTCGGATCGAGCAGACCCTGGCTGTGCCAGTCCGAATCCAGCACGTCTGGTAAGGCGGCAAAGACAGCGGAGATGATGGTTCTCATCGCCGAGGTCCGCAGAGCAGCAAGGCGTTGGTTGAGTGTGCCGAACAGCGGTGACATCTACTTCTTCGCCACGCTGACGTTTGATGCCGTTTGGTACGATGCGGCGCCAGAAGCTTGGTGGGACGCAGTGTTGGCGTGGGCCTCCTTCGACGCTGACGGGCAGAAGGGAGGCCGTCCGAGGCGGGGTGTCGAGGCCCCCTGGGACGCGACTCACAACCTGTTGCGTGGTTCGAGGACCCGACCGAACACACGAAGCCTCAGCACCATGTGGACGCGATGGCTCAAGAAAAGGCAGGAACGACGCCGGGGGAACCGCTGATTCGAACAATCGGCAGATAGCCCGGAGCGGTGGCGCACGCACGCTGGTCGGCATGAAGTCCAGTCACTGCGCCCAGTCACGGATCCCAGCGGACATCGCCGCCACATGTCGGAACCTGGCAGTGCAGTTCACCACCGCCACGCAGGTCCCGGTCTCCCCGGCAAGGTGCTGGCCTCGCGGCGCGTCGTGGGCTCACCACGCTGACACCCGCCGACTTCGAAGCCACCAACCCAGGCCGACCGGCCGCCTGAAAAGGCGAACGCGCCGGCCACAGGTGTGTGCAGCCGACGCGCTTCGTCACGGAGGACCAGCTCCATGACTCCCATCGATTCTACCGTTTCCGGCGAGCGCAAGCACGCCACATCCGGGCCCGAAGCGCTCGGCAACCTGACCGCCGGCAACCTGCTGGCTCTGCTCCTCACTGCGGTCGAGGACGCTACGGAACGCGCCGTGCGCCGGGCCCTCGCCGAGCAGTGCCCACCGCAGGCCGCCCGCCTGCTCTCGCGTGGAGAGCTCGCCAAGGCGCTGGGCACCTCGCTGGCCAGCATCGACCGCCTCGTTCGCGAGGGGCTCCCCCGCGAGGCCGTCGGGGCGCGCAGCCGGTTCGGACCTTCCCAGCTGCCGCCAATGGCTGTAGCCCAGCGCGGAAAGCTAGCGACACCGAAGCAACCCGCCACCAAGACCGTCGA
>JADJMO010000007.1 GCA_016709545.1 Myxococcales bacterium | reverse complement strand
CGTGATGCCCGAGGTGATCCGCGAGGTGCGCTCGACGCCGGGCACCTACGACCCACGGCAGGGCGATTTCGCGGTCGCGGGCACGCTGCGCTTCGACCTCGGCTGGGACGAGCCCGGCGCCACGGCGAAGCTCACCTACGGCTCGTTCGGCGAGCGGCGACTGTTCCTCGCCTACCACCCGAAGGATGCGCCGGAGGCCACGTTCGCCGCCGCCGAGGCCTGGTCCACCGACGGGTTCGGCCCGTCGCGCGCCGCCCAGCGCGCGAGCGCCCTCGGCCAGCACGTCTTCTCCCTCGGGCACGCCACCTCGCTCCGCGTCCTCGCCACCGCGTTCGCCTCGCGCTTCGACTCGGCCGGCGTGTTGCGGGTCGCGGACCTCGCGCGCGGTCTCGACCGGTTCTCGACCTACGACCCGCACCAGGGCGGCGCGTCTTCGCGCGCGCAGCTGGTCCTCGACTTCGGCCACGACGAGCCGGGCGCGCACTGGTCGCTCGCCCCCTACCTCGTGCACCGCTCGCTGCTGCTGCGCCAGGACTTCACCGGAGCGCTCGAGGATCCTGCCAATGGTGACACGACCCAGCAGGAGAACCGCGCGTGGACCTTCGGCGCCACCGGCCACCACCAGCGCAAGCTCTCGCTGCTCTCGGAGAAGGACACCCTCGAGGTCGGCTTCGCGCTCCGTACCGACCTCGTCGACCAGGCCCAGCGCCGCCTCGCCACGCTCGACGGTCGCGTGACCCGCACGCAGGTGCTCGCGAAGATCGTCGCGACCGACGTCGGGGCGTTCGTGGATCTCGCGCTGCGCCCCCTGCCCCGCCTCGTGCTCCGCGGTGGGTTCCGCCTCGACGGGCTCGCCTACCAGACGTCGGACCAAGGTGGCGAGGCGCGCTCCGCCCAGGGCGCGCACCTCGGCAAGAAGCTCACCGTCGATCTGCGCGCGGTCTCGGCGCTGCACGTGGTCGCGAGCTACGGCGAGGGGTTTCGTTCTCCCCAGGCGCGCGCCCTCGCCGACGGCGAGCGCACCCCGTTCACCACCGTCCGCTCGCTCGAGCTCGGCGTGCGCTGGAGCGAGGTGTCCGTCGTCGCCGCCAGCGCCTCGGTGTTCCACACGAGCCTCTCCGACGACCTCGCCTTCGACCCCGCGACCGCGCGCAACCAGCGCGTGCCCGCCACGCGGCGGATCGGCGGGGCCGCCGGAGATCGTGCTGAAGCCGCAGCCGTGGTTCGTGTCGAGCCACTCGCTCACCTACACCCGCGCGACCTTCACCGCGGCCGGCGACGGCTACGCGGTCGGCGATCTGCTCCCCTACGTGCCCCAGCTCGTCGCGCGGAGCGACCTGTCGTTCACCCCGGAGCTCGGCCACCTGGGCCGTCGGGCGCTGTTCGGCAAGCTCGGCGTCGCGCTCACCTCGCTCGTGAACCGGCCGCTCCCCTACGGCGAACGCGGCGAAGACGTGTTCCTGGTCGACGCCTCCGCGGGCGTGCGACTCGCCGAGCTCGAGCTCGGCGTCGACTGCTTCAACCTCCTCGGCGCGCGCTGGTTCGACGGCCAGTTCGTCTACGCGTCGCGCTTCGGCGCGAACACGGGGCTCGTGCCGGAGCGCCACGTGACCGTCGGCGCCCCGCGCACGATCTTGTTCACGCTCGGCGCGCACCTCTGATCACGAGAGCGCGGCCCGTCGCGCCGTGAGGAAGCGGCGCTCGACCTCGTTCTTGGCGGTCGCGATCGCGGCGTCGTAGGCCGCTCGCGCCTCTTCGACCCGACCGAGACGACGCAGGAGGTCGGCCTTGGCGGCGGGCACGGCGTGGTGCGCGCCGAGCGCTCCGCTCGCCTCGATCGCCTCCACGTCGGCGAGCGCGCGCTCCGGGCCCTCGACCATCGCGCGGGCCACCGCCTCGTTGAGCGCGACGATCGGCGCCTCCGTGCGCGCGCGCAGCATCCCGTACAGCGTCACGATCTGCCGAAAATCCGTGGCCGCGAAGCTCGGTGCGTCGTCGTGCAGCGCCTGGATGGCGGCCTCGATCGCGTACGCGGTCGGCGCCCCCGTCGCGAGCGCCTCCGCGAGCAGCGCCTTGCCCCGCGCGATCGCCGCGCGGTCCCACGTGCTGCGGTCCTGCTCCTCGAGCGGGACCAGGTCTCCCTCGGCCGTGCAGCGCGCCGCCCTGCGCGCGTGCACGAGCCAGAGGAGCGCGAGCAGCGCCCTCGCCTCGGCGTCGGGGAGCAGCGTCACGAGGAGCTCGCCGAAGCGGAGCGCCTCCTCGGCGAGATCGACCCGCTGGAGGGCGCTGCCCGCCGTGGCCACGTAGCCCTCGTTGAAGATCGCGTAGGTGACCTCGAGCACGGCCGACAGCCGCTCCGGCAGCTCCCGCGCCTCGGGGACCTCGTAGGGGATGCGCGCGGCCTCGATCTTCGACTTCGCGCGGGTGAGCCGCTGGGCCATGGTGGGCACGGGGACCAGGAACGCGCGCGCGATCTCCTCGGTCGAGAGGCCGGAGATCCACCTCAGCGCGAGGGCCACCTGGGCGTCCCGCGCGATCGCGGGTGGCAGCAGGTGAACACGAGCCGCAGCCGGTCGTCGGGGAACCGAGCGCCCTCCTCCTCGGCGGCGGCCTCGTCGGCGACGAGCGCGAGCGCGTCGTGCACCTGCTCCGCGGTGACCCGGTGGCGGACGGCGTCGATGGCCCGTCGTCGCGCGACCGAGAGCAGCCAGGCCCGCGGCGAGGCGGGCGTGCCCTCGACCGGCCACTGCTGCAGCGCGGCCTCGATCGCCGCGTCGATCGAATCCTCCGCGAGATCGAACCCGTAACTTCGAACCAGAGTCGCGACGAGCCGCGTGCGCTCGCCCCGGACGAGGTCGACGAGGGCGCGGGCCGGTTCCACGGCCCGCGATCGTCGACGCTCGCCCCTCCGCGGTCAACCTCACGCGTACGCGCTGGTGTCCATCACCGGACGCACCTCCATCGTGCCGGTCTCTGCCGCGGGCACGCGGGCCGCGATCGCGATGGCCTCGTCGAGGTCCTTGGCGAGGATGCGGTAGTAGCCGCCGAGCTGCTCGCGCGTCTCGGCGAACGGTCCGTCGCGGACCACGCGCCGGTCACCCTCCAGGCGGACGCTCTTGGCCTTCTTCACGCTGTCGAGCGGTTCGCCCGCCAGGTAGTGCCCGGAGGCCTGGATCTCCTGGGTGAACTGGTAGTACTTGCCGAAGATCGCCTTCGACTCGGCCTCGCTCAGCTTCGCCCACATGCCCTCGTCCTCGTAGATGAGCAGCAGGTATTCCTTGTGGGCCTTCGGGTCGAGCGCCTTGCCCGGCGCGGCCGCGGGCATGCCCATGGCGGGGATCGGGCGCACCTCGATGGTGCCCTCCTTCGCGCCGGGGATCTTCGCCGCCCAGGCGAGCGCCTCCTCCTCGGTCTCGGCGTTCAGCGTGTAGTAGCCGCCCAGCTGCTCGCGCGTCTCGGCGAACGGGCCGTCCTTCACCACGCGCTTGCCCTCTCGGACGCGAACCGTCGTGGCGGTGTGGGTGCCCTCGAGGGCGGCGCAGTCCCCCGCCCGGCCCGTCGCGAACAGGTCCTTGGTGTAGGTGCCGTAGGCCTCCATGATGGCCGCGCCGGCCTCCTTGGTCATGGTGGCATGGCGGGACTCGGCGGCGTGGATCAAGAGCACGTATTGCATCGGTTCTGGTCTCCTTCACCCGGGAGTCGGACGAGGAGACCGGAGATCGACAGCCCCCGGAAGATTTTTTTGCGGCCTAACGGCTGAGCAGGCTGCGCAGCTTGTCGAGCTCGACTGGCTGGGCTCGCACGAGCAGGTGGGCCCCGGCCTCGTCCCAGGTCTCCGACAGCACGCGGGCCCGCTCGTGGATCTGCGCCACGAGCGACTGCTTGCCGTAGGGCACGACGAGCTCGACCTCCTCGGCGCCCTCGTCGAAGAAGTCGACGAGGATCTGACGCAGCCGCGCGACGTCGGCCGGCACCCGCGCGGAGAGCAGGATGGCCCGGGGGTGCTTGGCCCGCAGCGCCGCGCGCGAGAGGTCGTCGAGGCAGTCGCACTTGTTGAGCACGAGCTTGCTCGGGATCGCGTCGGCGCCGATCTCGGCGAGCACCTCGCGGGTCACCTCGAGCTGGTGCTCGTGGGTCGGGTCGCTCGCGTCGACCACGTAGAGCAGGAGCGAGGCCTCGTGGGCCTCGTCGAGCGTGGACTTGAACGAGGCCACGAGGTCGTGCGGCAGCTTCTGGATGAAGCCGACCGTGTCGCTGACGAGCACGCGCGGCTTCACCTCGGGGTGCAGCGCACGGACGGTCGTGTCGAGCGTGGCGAACAGCTTGTCGGCGACGAGGACGTCGCTCCCGGTCAGGGCCCGCATCAGCGAGGACTTCCCGGCGTTGGTGTAGCCGACGAGCGCCACGCGGCGGGCCTGCCGCCGGTTCTGGCGCCGCTGGTCCTGGTCGCGCTGCACGGCCGCGAGCTCCTCGCGCAGCTCGGCGATGCGGTCGCGGACCTTGCGGCGGTCGAGCTCGAGGTTGCTCTCGCCGGCGCCGCGCCCGGCCTGTCGCTCCGCGCCGCCGCCGCTCTCCCGCATGCGCGGCGCCACGTAGGTGAGCCGCGCGATCTCGACCTGCAGGCGCGCCTCACGCGTCTTGGCGTGGCGGTGGAAGATCTCCACGATGACACCCGTGCGGTCCATGACCTCCGCGGAGGTGGCCCGCTCGAGGTTGCGGATCTGGCTCGGCGTGAGCTCGTGGTCGACCACGACCACCGTCGGCTTGCGCCGCGGTGTCCCCGAACCGCTCGGCTCGTCGTCCTCGTCCACGTCGTCGTCGCTCGGGTGGTCGCCCTCCTCGGCCTGACGGCGGAGGCGCGCCTTGTCCTTGCGCTGCGGCGCGGTCGAGCCCACGTGACCGCTGCCGCCGGTCAGGGCCGCGAGCTCGCCGAGCTTGCCCTCCCCGAGCACCGCGGTGTGCGCGAGGTTGGGGCGGCGCTGGGTGATGGTGGCGACGACGTCGAGGCCCAGCGTCGCGCAGAGGCGTCCGAGCTCGGCGAGATCGGCCGCGTGCTGGGTATCGTCGACGTCGGGGAGCTGCACCGCGACGAGCACGCACGCGGGGCGCTCGGGTTCTGTCATGGCCGCCCACCTAGCGCGCGACGGTGAGAGCGTCGACCGGAGCGGCTGTTCTCGGTCTGCGGTTCACCCCGTTCCTCGCGTCTGGTAGGCGACGACCACCCGCTCGAGGAACACCGGCAGCGAGGCGCCCTTCAAGCGGCCCTCCACGCGTTCGCCCGTGTCGGCCACCGTGGCGATCGCGGCCTCGACCCGCGCGGCGAACACCGGGTCGTCGAGGTAGACGTTCACCTCCTCGTACACCCCGTGCGACAGCCGCGTGAAGTTGGCCGACCCGAGGTCGACGAATCGCCCGTCGAGCACCACGACCTTGGCGTGGACCATCTGTGGCGTGAGCGAGATGGTGAGCTTGCCCGACTTGCGCGTGCGGCGCAGGAGCGCGTCGCAGGTCGCGAGGTTCAGGTGCCCGTTCACGTCGGAGCGCGAGGTGACCAGATGCACCGAGACGCCTCGCTCCGCCGCGCGGACGAGGGCGTTGGTGAAGCGCGTGTCGCCCAGGTACGCCATCGCGATGACGAGGGTGTGCTGGGCGCGATCGAGCAGCGCGACCCGGTCGTCGGCGAGGCTCGCGGGCGCGTGCACGCCGCGGCGGTGGACGAGGAAGTCCACGGCGCGCGTCGGGTCGAACGGCGCCTCGCCGCGGCTCCGCTGCTCGAGGCGCTCCACGTGCTCGCGCCCCCGGAGGCCGACCATCATCTCGTGCCAGTGGTCGTGGTGGTTGTCGCCGATGCCCATGCTGCCGAGCACGAGCCGGTCGTCGTCGAAGGTGAACACCTTGGCGTGATCGAAGCGCTTGGCCTCGTGCTCGACGGTCACGTTGGGGTGGTCGAGGAGCGCGGTCGCGAGATCGCTCGGTTGCTGCGGTACGAGAGGCGCCGCCCCGTAGAAGCGGCCGAGGATCCAGGCCTGGAGCGCGCGCACGCGGTCGACCCGCTTGTGGAAGAAGCTCTGCCCGGGGCCCGTCATGTACTCGTAGAGCGCGGCGATGCGGTCCTTGCGCACGCGGACGCGCACGCCCCGCTCGGCGGCGGCGAGGAGCGCCTCCGCCAGGCGGTTGCCGGCTCGGTCGTCGCACCACACGAACGCGCGCACGTCGATCGAGCGTTCCGCGTGCTCGATGCCCTGCAGGACGCCGCGGTAGGCCTCCGCCGCGTTGGGCAGGAGCTCGAGGCCAGGAATCGACGGTGCAGGCATCGGAGGTGAGGGGGCGCGTAGGATAGCCAACCCCCTCCACCCACGCCACCCGGCGGGAGACGAAACGGCAGGCAGAGAAGCGCGGCCGGACCTCTGATGCCGAAAGCCGCGTCGTGTCTCGCTAGAACCCGACGCGCAACGGCTCGGCCTCGAGGGTCACGCCGAAGCGGACCCGCACCGCGGCCACGATCTCCTCGGCGAAAGCCACGAGCTCCGCGGCGCTGGCCCCACCGTGTTGCACGAGGGCGAGCGCGTGCGCCGAGGACTGGCCGACGTTGCCGCGACGGGTGCCCTTCGGGAAACCTGCGCGCTCGATGAGCCACGCCGCGGCGAGCTTCACCTTGCCGCCCTCCGCGGGGAAGCGCGGCGGAACGGCCGGCGCCGTGCTCGCGGCGATCGCGTCGGCGACCGCGACGTCGACGATGGGGTTCATGAAGAACGATCCCGCGCTGCGGTGGTTCGGGTCCCGCGGATCGTAGACCATCGACTTGGCACGCCGCAGGCCGAGGATGACCTCGCGCACGCGGGCGAGGCTCTGGTCCGGCTCCTTCGCGAGCGCGCGCGCGAGCTCGTCGTAGCGTACGGACGCGGCGCCGCCCGGCCGCAGCTGGAAGGTGACCTCGGTCACGACCTCGCGAATCGGGGCCGTTTTCCAGATCGACGAGCGGTACCCGAATCCGCACTCCGCCGTGGTGCGTTCGCGCGCCTCGCCGGTGTCGACGGCGAGGCTGCGCACGCGGACGATCGACGCGCTCACCTCCTGGCCGTACGCCCCGACGTTCTGGATGGGCGTCGCGCCGACGAGCCCAGGGATGCCCGCGAGGCACTCGAGCCCCGCGAGACCCCGCGCGACCATGGCCTCGACGAACGGATCCCACGGCTCGCCGGCCGCGCAGGTGACGAGCCCACCGTCGTCGACGCGCACGCCCCGCGACGCCATCGCGAGGACGAGCCCCGCGAAGCCGGCGTCGGCCACGACGAGGTTGCTGCCGCCGCCGAGCACGAGCACCGGCCAGCCGCGCGAACGGGCGAAGGCGAGCGCCTCGCGCACCTCGTCCTCGTCGTGCACCTCGACGAATCCGCGTGCCGCACCACCGAGCGCGAACGTGGTCCGCGGCGCGAGCGGGACGTGCTCCTGCAGCTTCATCCGGCGATCGCGTGCAGGTCACGCCCCTCGAGCACGCGACCGTCCCACTCGGCCGAGCTCGCGGTCCGCAACACCGCGCGCGCGAGCACCTGCACGTCGATCGAGCGGAGATCGTCGGCGAAGCCGCGCGCGAACAGGCGCACGGGCGCCCAGAACACGTCGAGCGCGCGGGGCGCGGCGCGGCCGGGACCCACGATGAAGCTCGGGCGGAGCACCACCCACCCGAGGCCGCTCTCGCGGACGGCGCGCTCGGCCTCGCGCTTGGCCGCCGGATAGGCGCCGGGCCCCTTCTCGATCCCGAACGAGCTCAGGAGGACGAAGCGCCGCGCGCCCGCCCGCTTGCCCGCGGCGGCGAGCGCCCGGGGGATGCCGATGTCGACGGTGTCGTAGTTCACCGCGTGCTCGTCGTCCGTCGCGGGGCGGAACTGCGCGCGGGTCGTACCGACGAGGCAGACGACGGTCTCGACGCCTGCGAGCGCGCCGGTCAGCGCCTCCTCGTCGAGCAGGTCGACCCCGACCGTGCGCGCGTCGTCCTTCCACGGGGCGCGGCCCGCCGTCGACGGACGCAAGAGCAGCCGCGCATCCGCGGGCAGGCCCGGAAGCACCCGTTGTCCGGTGTAGCCGCTGATTCCAGCGACCGCGATGGTCCCCATGGGTTCGGGCGTACTACCATCGCCCGGTGCCGAAGACGACCCGCGCCCCGAAGAAGCCCGCCGCGCCCCCGGCGGCCGTCCCGTCCTACTGGCTGATCAAGAGCGAACCCACGGTCTACGCGTGGACCCGTCTGCAGCAGGACGGCCGCACGATGTGGGACGGCGTCCGCAACTTCGAGGCGCGCAACAACCTGCGCGCCATGAAGGAGGGCGACCTCTGCTTCTTCTACCACTCGAACGAGGGCAAGGAGCTCGTCGGCGTGGTCAAGGTCGTCCGCGCCGCCTACCCCGACCCGACCGCCCCCGGCGAGGACTGGAGCGTGGTCGACGTCGCCCCGGCCTACCCGCTCAAGAAGACCGTCGGGCTCGACGCGATCAAGGAGGCCCCCGAGCTCGCCGAGATGCAGATGCTCACGCGCAACCGCCTGTCGGTCACGCGCGTCACCGCCGCACAGTGGACCTTCCTGCACGGCCTCGCTGCCACGAGCGGCCGCCCGCCGAAGGCCAAGCCGGTGGCCGAGAAGGTGGGGAAGTGAGCTTCGTCCAGTCCCCGCCCACGCTCGGCGACTCGTTCGCCGACGACCGCGTCCTCCGCGGCTACCTCGCGCGCGCCCTGCCGACCGACGCCGCGCACGACATCCTCCCCACGCTCGCGGCGATGGGCGCGCTCGCCGGCGATTCCCTCTACCGCATGCAGCTCGAGGATCGCCTGAACGAGCCCACGCTCGTGCAGTGGGACGCGTGGGGCAACCGCGTCGATCGCATCGAGGTCTCCCCGCTGTGGAAGGAGGCCGCCCGCATCGCCGCCGAGCACGGGGTGGTCGGCACGGCCTACGAGCGCAAGCACGGCGCGCTCTCCCGCGTGCACCAGTTCGCGCTCGTCTACCTGTTCGCTCCCTCGACCGACGTGTACTCGTGCCCCCTCGCGATGACCGACGGCGCCGCGCGCACGCTCCTCGTGCACGGCAACCAGCCGCTGATCGACCGCGCGGTCGCGCACCTGATCAGCCGCGATCCGGCCACCGCCTGGACCAGCGGCCAGTGGATGACCGAGCGCACCGGTGGCAGCGACGTCGGCATCTCCGAGACGGTCGCCAGGAAGGTCGGCGACGAGTGGCAGCTGTTCGGCGACAAGTGGTTCACCTCGGCGACCACGAGCCAGATGGCCCTCACCCTCGCGCGCCCCGAGGGCAACCCGGCCGGGGGTCGCGGCCTCGCGCTGTTCTACCTCGAGCGCGATCGCGAGGACGGTCGCTCCAACGGCATCACGGTCCACCGCCTCAAGGACAAGCTCGGCACGCGCAAGGTGCCGACCGCGGAGCTCTCGCTGCACGGTACGGTGGCGGTGCCCGTCGCGGGGCTCGACGGCGGCGTGCGCGCCATCACGCCGATGCTGAACGCGACGCGCACCTGGAACGCGGTCTGCGCCGTGTCCGGCATGCGCCGCGCGATCGCGCTGTCTCGCGACTACGGCCAGCGCCGCGTCGCGTTCGGCGCCAAGCTCGCCGACAAGCCGCTGCACGTCGACACCCTCGCCGGCATGCAGGCCGAGTTCGAGGGGGCCTTCCTCCTCACGTTCCGGGTGGTCGGGCTGCTCGGCCGCGAGGAGTGCAAGGAGGCGAGCGCCGACGAGCTCGAGCTCCTGCGTCTGCTCACGCCGATCGCCAAGCTGCAGACCGGCAAGCAGGCCGTCGCCGTCGCCAGCGAAGCGCTCGAGGTGTTCGGCGGCGCCGGCTACGTGGAGAACACCGGGGTGCCGGTGCTGCTCCGCGACGCGCAGGTGCTCCCGATCTGGGAGGGCACGACCAACGTGCTCTCGCTCGACACGCTGCGCGCCCTCGGCCACGGCGACGGGCTCGCCGCGCTCGACCGCGAGCTCGCCCGCCTCGCCCAGCCGCTGCGCGACGCGGCCCTCGTGGCGGCCGCGGAGGTCGCGCGCCAGGCCTTCGACGCCGCGCGCGGGTGGGTGCTGCGGGCGTTCAGCGACGACCGGCCCGGCATGGAGGCCGGGGCCCGGCGCTTCGCGATGACGCTCGGCCGCGCCACCTCGCTCGCGCTGCTGTGCGAACACGCGGAGTGGTCGCTCGCGCAGGGAGACGCTCGCCCACGCGCGGCGGCGCTGCGGTTCCTCCGCCACGGGGTCGACCTCCTGCGCGACGTCGACGCCGCCGACTCGGCGCTCCTCGCCGAGGGCTGACCCGTTCACCTGCGCCCGTGAACGCGTTCACCTGCGCCCGTGAACGCGAGGCCGAGTTTGCACGACTGCAGGCCCGCGTTCGTGCCACCATCCAGGTCGAGGGGGAACGCGATGACGAAGAATGGCACCATGCTTCTCGGCGTGCTGGTGACGAGCGTTGCGGGGTGTGGAGCGACGATGGGCAAGCTCGAGACATCGGCGAAGATCACGCTCAACTGCAAGGACAGCCCGATCACGATCGCACCGATCCCGGGGGCCGACGGCGCCAACGGCCAGCCCACCCACCGCGCCTCGGGGTGCGGGCGTGGAGGAACCTACCGATGGAACGCGGCCGGCGACACCTGGGACATCGTCGGGTTCGAGTAGGGTCTCTAACCGCCGAACCGGAAGCCGAAGCCGAACGTGAGCAGGGTCGGCACCGTGCCGTCCTGCTCGCGGAAGCGCAGCCAGCTCACCTCGGGGTGCAGGGCGAAGAGGCCGGGAATGCGCACGTCGAGGCCCGCGCCGAGCCGCAGGGCGCTCCCCTTGGCGTGGAACGGATTGCGGTCGCTCAACGGCACCTGCACGTCCTGCTCCGTGAGCAGCATCGTCCACCCGCCGAGCAGCACCACCGTGAGCCAGTCCGTGAGGTTGATTCCCACCAGCACCGGCGCGTGCACGGCGAACACGAAGGGACCCGCCACCGCCGGCGCCACCGCGAGGTCGAAGTGCGTCGAGCGCACGACCTGCCACTTCAGATCGACCGCCGCGTTCGCGCCCAGGGTGATCCCGACATCGAGGCTCTCGACGATGCCCCGACGCCCCACGTAGACGGGTGTGGTGAGCAGGAACTCGTGCGATCCTTGCTGGCAAGGGGTGCGGCTCACGCAGTCGTTCTGTGCCGCGAACATCTCGACGGCCACGGTGTGGCTCGACTCGCCGGGCGCCAGCGTCCGCGGCACCGCGTAGGTGTTCGTCGACACGCAGCCGCACAGGGCTGCGCCGACGACCAGCGCGAGCGCGTCAGGTGTCGGTCGGCGCATCCGTCACACTGTCCGTCGCACCGTCCATCACGTCAGCGGTCGGGGCGTCGAGCGCGTCGCTGCCCGCGTCGGTGGCCTCGATCGCGTGCGACCAGTCTCCGCCATCGCGGCAGGCGCCGCGGTAGAAGGGCAGCAGATCGCGCTTCACCTTGGGGAAGCAGACGGCCAGATCGGGGCTCGCCGCGCAGATCGCGTAGTCCTTCGCCGCGACCTCGTAGCAAGCGCCCTTGGGCTTCGTGGACGAGCCGGCAGACTCCACGGTGAGCAGGCAGTCCTCGTACTCACTGCCGCCCCGGATCCCCGACCCCGGTGTCTGGTCGCAGACCGTGGGAGGGCACGCGGCATCGCGGCATGCCAAGGCACAGCCGACGGCGACCGCGCAGACACTCTTCGGTGCGACGGCGACGACACAGGCGGCCACGTCGAATCGGTCCTCGGCCAACCATTCGCCGAGCACACACTTGTTGCACTCGGGAAAGGCCTTCTGCGCCGCCGAGCACTTGATCGACGACCAATCGGGGCTGAAGCAGCTCAAGAACTGCTCGAGCATCGCGTCCGTGCACACGCTCTGGCCCACCTTGGGCTCCAGGGTCGGGCACTTGAAGCCCGTCACGATTCGCTCGCAGGTCCGGCCGAGCAATTCGCCGCCCGTGTCGCGCCACCCCGTGTCCCAGGGGCCGGTGTCACGGACAACGGAGTCGCGCGTGCCCGTGTCGGCGGTCGCGTCCGAGCTCTCCGTCAGCAATGGTTGGGGGTCGTCGCACCCGAAGCACGAGGACGCCCCGAGCACGAGCAGGCTCGTCACGCACACGAGCGCGGGCGGGGCGAGGCGCATGCCGAGAGGATGGCACGCACCGCAACACCGGACCAGACGGCGCGCTCGCGCCGCGCCTCAGTTCTTGCGGATGGCCTTGTAGGCGCTGCTCGCGGTGCGGAGGTTGTGGACGATGCCGTACGAGCAGCCCTTGGCCTCGTACGCCCACATCGAGCCCCAGCCGTCGCCGCTCTCGTAGAGGAAGATGTGACCGGCGCCGCCCGAGTTGTAGACGAGCGCGTCGCCCTTCGCGACGCTGCCGCGCGAGACCGTGCGCCAGAGGCTCGTGTCCGCGACGAAGTTGCCGGTCGAGTACGGGTGCTGGTCGACCGTGACGTCCGAGTTCGAGGAGGGCACGCGCCAGATCTTGCCGACGTAGCCGGAGCAGTCCGCGCCGTAGCTGCCGGAGTGCGAGCAGCTCGGGCACGAGCCGGAGCACGAGCCCGCGGGGGTGGAGCCGCCCGGGCCGGCCATCGACCAGCGGCCGTGACCCCACCAGTACGAGAAGCCGACGCCGGCCTTCGCGCGGGTGATGAAGTCGGTCGAGTCGGGGCTGCCACCCGAGCCGCCGCCCGAGCCACCCGAGGACCCACCCGAGGACCCACCCGAGGACGAGGTCGGATCGAGGTAGACGCCGAAGCTCCAGCCCGTCGTGCCGGCGAACTTGATGTTGTACCAGCCGCTCTTCGGCGTGGCGGAGACCACCGTCACCTTCGAGCCCTTGGGGATGACGAGGAGGATCTTCGCGGACGTCGAGGCGCTGCTGCGGAGGTTGAGGGCCGCGTTGGTCTTGAGCGTCTGGCCGACGGCGACCGTGCCGACGACGCTCTCCGCGCCGCGACCGTCCGTGCCGTCGTCCTCCTCGGCGCCCACGAGCTCGGTGCTCTCGCCGTCGCCGTCGGCGGCGCGCTCCACCGAGCAGCCCGCGCCGAGCGAGAGCATCGCGACGACGCCACAGGGGAGAGCGAGGCGGCCGAGGGAGCGGAGGAGATCCGACATGCCCGTCTCCTCAGCGAATCGCGTGCCACGCCGAAGCGCGCACCGACGATGGAAAACGCGCACCGTGGCAGCGATCTCGATCGCACGCACATGACACTCGGCGTCCACTCGTCATCCAGCTCGGACAGAAGGGAAAGGTGGGAGATGTGGTTTCATGCGGGAAAAACGCTTCATTTCGGATCGCGCTGCGAGGTTCGGATCGTGCTTCGATCGCCGCCCGCATGGATCGTCGCTGGATCTTCGCCGCCCTCGTCCTCGGTGCCCTCGGGCTCGCGGCGTGGCTCGCGCGCGCGCCGTCGGTCGCTCCGCTGCAGCCAGGTGCCGTTGCCTCGAGCGCGCCCGCGAAGCCGACTGCGGCGAGCGTCGGCGACAGCCCGTCACCGGTCGTCGCAGCCTCCACGAGCGGCAGCGCGAACGCGCCGTCCAACAACAGCAAGACCAAGGAGGTTGCCTCGTTCGCGTGGGGCAGCGGCAAGGGTGAGCTCGGACGCATCGAGCGCAAGGAGGGCAACGCCGAGGGGCCGATGAGCCTCGTCGTCGACAAGGACGGCACCACGTGGGTGCTCGATCAGGTCAACGGTCGACTCGTCCGCGTCGACAAGAACGGCAAGCCGCTCGAGCCCATCGCGCTCTCGCTCAAGGCGCCGCAGGATCTCGCGATCGGCAAGGACGGCACGGTGGCCGTGCTCGATCGCCTCGTCGACAAGCAGGTCGCGCTCTACGGCCCCGACGGCAAGCCGGTGGGCTCGCTGACGCTCGAGGGCAAGGGCATCGAGGAGGGCGGCGCCGTGAGCGGCGTGTTCGTCGACGGCAAGAAGGTCTACGTCGAGCGCGAGCACGAGACCGTGCTCCGCCTCGGCGGCACCGACGGCAAGGCCGACCCGACGCGCGACGAGGTGCCCGGCCGCCCGACCCGCGACGGCTCGTCGTGGATCCGCGCGTGGATGGGGGAGGTCCCCGGTCAACGCGTGTTCGTCGCCGCGCGGGCGAGAGACACCGAGGCCAACCGCTTCACGCGCCAGATCAACGCGACGATGGTGCTGACCGGCATCGTGCTCCTCGACACCGATCTCGCCGGCACCATCTACGTCGGCACCCTGGGCAGCGCCGTCGACGACAAGGGCCAGACCACGGGCGAGCCGCAGATCGTCCTCTACTGCCTCGAGCCGCTCCACGGGGCGGTGATCGGCACGACGAGCGCCCCCGCGAGCCTCGATCCCCACGAGACGTTCCGCGAGCTCGCCGTCGCCGACGAGGGCGGCGTCCTCTACCTGCACCGCGACGCCAAGGGTGGGAAGCTCCTGCGCCTCGACTGTCGTCCGACTCCGTGATCGGGCACATGGCGTGCAAGATCCCTGACTGGAGGTACGCTGCCCTCATGCGCCGAACGATCTTTCTCTTCCCGCTCCTGCTCGTCGCCTGTGGTGGGGGCTCCATCGACGGCGATCGCCTCGGCGAGGTGGACGGCGGCATCAGCCTCGACGGCGGCACCGACACCGGCTCGTCGAGCGGCCTCGACGCACCGACCGGCGACGGCACGGGCACCGGCGACACCGGCAACAAGTGCGACAAGACCCTCACGGGCATCCTCCGCGACTTCAAGGACGATCACCCCGACTTCGAGAAGGAGCTCGGCGACGACCCGGGCATCGTCGAGAAGTCGCTCGGGCCCGACGGCAAGCCGGTCTACGCCGGCGGCACCGGCACCAAGACCACCCACGGCAAGGCGCCGTTCGACCAGTGGTTCCGCGACACCGCCGGCGTGAACGTCGCCTCGTCGTTCCCCATCACGATGACCCCGGGCGCGGGCGGCGTGTTCACCTTCAGCAGCAGCGCCTTCTTCCCGCTCGACGGCAAGGGGTTCGGCAACCAGGGCCGCGACCACAACTTCCACTTCACCTACGAGCTGCGCACCACGTTCCTCTACAAGGGCGGCGAGACGTTCAAGTTCACCGGCGACGACGACCTCTTCACGTTCATCAACGGCAAGCTGGTGATCGACCTCGGCGGCGTGCACGGTGCACAGGACGCCGAGGTGAACCTCGACGCCCGGGCGGCCGAGCTCGGGATCGAGAAGGGCAAGGTCTACCCGCTCGACTTCTTCTTCGCCGAGCGCCACACGAGCGAGTCCAATTTCCGCATCGATACCACCCTGAACTTCGTGGACTGCGGCACTGGAATCAAGTGAACGGAGCGCTCGAGAGCGCCACCCCCTCCACCGAGCGCACCACGGTGCTACTGCACGCCCATGCGCAGCTTCGCGTCGATGGCGTCCCTGGTCCGGCAGCACGAGGTCGGTCGGCGGGCCTCCATCGAGACCCCCTTCGGTCGCCGCCTCATCTGCTACGCCGACCTCACCGCCACGGGCCGCTACCTGCACTTCGTCGAGGCGTGGATGCGCCGCGTGCGGCCGTTCTACGCGAACACGCACACCGCCGTGAGCTCCACCGGGCGCATCATGACCGAGCTCCGCGAGGAGGCGCGCCGCGTCGTCCGGCGCTCCGTCGGCGCCTCCGCGGACGACGTCCTCGTGTTCTGCGGCTCCGGCGCCACCGCCGCGATCCACAAGCTCGTCGGCCTCCTCGGCGTCCGCGTCCCCGACCCGCTCGAGCGCGCCTACCAGCTCTCGGCGAACGTGCCCGCCGCCGAGCGCCCGATCGTCCTCGTCGGCCCCTACGAGCACCACTCCAACGAGCTGCCCTGGCTCGAGTCCATCGCCGACGTCGTCGAGGTGGAGCTCGACGTCGAGGGCCGCATCGACCTCGACGATCTCGCCGCCAAGGCCGCCGCCTACGCGAGCCGCCCGCTCCGCATCGGCACGTTCTCGGCGGCGTCGAACGTCACCGGCATCCTCTCCGACGTGAGCGCCGTCGCGCGCGTGCTCCACGCCCACGGGTTCTACGCGTTCTTCGACTACGCGGCCGCGGCGCCCTACGTGCCGATCGACATGCACCCCGCGGATCCCGCGGCGCGCCTCGACGCGATCTTCGTCTCGTCGCACAAGTTCGTGGGCGCGCCGCAGTCGTCGGGGTTCCTCGTCGCGCACCGCGAGCTGTTCCGGAGCCGCAAGCCCGAGCGTCCGGGTGGGGGCACCGTCGACTACGTGGCGGGGTGCACCCACGACGCCGTCGACTACGTGCACAAGCTCGACGAGCGCGAGGAGGGTGGCACCCCCGACATCATGGGGGACATCCGCGCGGGCGTGGCGTTCCTGGTGAAGGAGATGGCCGACCCCGCGGCGATCCGCGCCCACGAGACCGAGCTCGCCGCCCGCGCCTGCGCGCGCCTCGCCCGGCACCCGAGGATCCGGGTGCTCGGGCCGCTCGATCTGCCGCGCCTCGCCATCGTGTCGTTCGAGATCGATCGCCTGCACTACGACCTCGTGAGCGCCCTGCTCGACCACCTGTTCGGGATCCAGAACCGCGCGGGGTGTAGCTGCGCCGGGCCCTACGGGCACCGGCTCCTCGGCATCGACCGGGCGCGCTCCGAGCAGTTCCGGGCGCAGATCGCGCAGGGATGGAACGGCCTCAAGCCGGGCTGGGTGCGCCTCTCGATCCCCTGGTACGTCGACGAGGCAGACTTCGAGTTCCTCATGCGCGCCGTCGAGTTCGTCGCCGACCACGGGCGCGCGTTCGCCCCTGCGTACGAGCTGGGCCTGCGCGACGGCGTGTGGCGTCACCGCGCGCGCCCGCGGCCCGATCTGCCGCCGATCGAGCTCACGGTCGAGGCGCTCGAGGAGGCGGCCCAGAGCTTCGCCGCCGGCGACCACGAACAGCCGCTCTCCGACAGCCAGCTGGCCAAGGAGCGGGCGCGCTACTTCGACGAGGCGCGCGCGGCCGTCGCGACCCTCGAGAGCGAGCCGCACGCCCCCGTCTGGAACCCGAGCACGGGCAAGCCCGAGCTCGACGCCCTCGTGTGGTTCGACTGGGTCCACGCCCGCTGAGGCGAGCGTAAGCGAGCCGAAGCATCGGCCGCCTCCATGGGCGGCCGACTCTGAGCGGAACGAAGCGCTCGGGTCAGAGCGGCGGCGGCGCGATGCTCGAGGGCGGGAGCGGCGGCGTGGAGTCGGGCGCGGCGAACGGCTCCCGTGGCGGCGGGGCGCTCGCGCCGTTCGACGCGCGGACGGTCTCCCAGTGGGTGAGCGCTGCCCGCACCTCGAGCACGAAGGCGTAGGCCTCGAGCGCGTCCCGCGGGCCCACCCCACCCCGCTGACGGGCGCGGCGGACCAGCGAGCGGAACGAGAGGAAGCGGCGCCCGTCGATCCCGACCAGCAGCGGCAACGCGGGATCGAGCGGCCCACACCCGACGAGGGCGGCGACCGGCGCGAGCATGCGCACCAGCGCCGTGTCGCACGCCGCGAGCGCCTCGGTGTGGGCCCCGTGCGTGAGCGCGGCCTCGATCTCGTGCACGGCCGGGCGTTCGACCGGCGAGAACAGCGTCGCGAAGCTGAGGCCCGCGCGCGGCGCGAGGGTGAGCGGGGCGGCCCGGGAGCCGACCGTCCGCGGACCGGCCTCGGCCGCCTGTTCGGCGTCCCAGCTGGTGCCGACGACGCTCTCGACCTCGTCCGCGAGCTCAGGGGACTGCGCCGCGCGACGCGCGTTCTCCTCGATGCGGTCGAGATCGGCGAGGAAGGTGCCGCCGGGCTGGGCCGAGGTGAGCACCTCGTCGCCCTCCGCTGGCGCGCGGGGCGGCGCGCCCTTGGCGCTCGTGACCACCGCTTCGTCCTCGGGGCTCTGCGCCCGAACGGGCGGCGGCGCGGGCGTGCGCACCTCGACGCTCGGGCTCTCGTCCATCGAGAAGCCAGCGGGCGGAGTGGGGCGCGAGGGCACGGGGAGCTGCGCCTCGTACGCCACGAGCACGCGTCGCGTGATCTCCTCGAGGGTCGCGAGCGTGCCGTCGCCGCGCGTGGCCACGGTGCCGAACACCGGGGCGCCGTGGCGGTTGAGCGCGCGCTCGAGCTCCTCGATGGTGAGCAGATCGGCGAGGTCGCGCTTGTTGAAGGCGAAGGCGTGCGGCAGCGAGGCGAGGTCGCGCCCGTGCTCGCTGAGGTTCTCGCGCAGGTTCTCGAGCGACTCGAGGTTCGCGTCGAGCCGCTCGGCCTGCGAGTCGGCGACGAACACGATGCCGTCGGCGCCGGACAGCACGAGCCGCCGGGTCGCGTTGAAGTAGACCTGCCCCGGCACCGTGAACAGCTGGAGGCGCACGGCGAGGCCGCGGATCGGCGGCAGGCGCAGCGGCAAGAAGTCGAAGTAGAGCGTGCGATCGACCGGCGTCGCGAGCGAGACGAGCTTGCCGCGCCGCTCGGGCGGGGAGGCCTCGTGCAGCGACTGGAGCGTGGTCGTCTTCCCGCCGAGCCCGGGCCCGTAGTAGACGATCTTGAGCACCAGCTCCCGCGATGCCGTGTTGAGCGACGCCACGGTGGGAGCATACGCGGTGCGCTCGTGGGCAGGGAAGATCCTCCGCCCTCAGTGGCTGGAGGCTCGCTCCGCTCACTTCTTGGGGCGAGGCACCCCGGGACGAGAGACGTCGTCGATGGTGAAGTCGCCCGTCTCGAGCATCTCGACCTCGTCGCCGTGGTCGCTCTCGAGGGCGAAATCGCCCGTGGCGAGGGCCGAGTACTCCTCGTCGGGCCCCTTCTTGCCGGCGGCCTGCTTGGCGCGCTCGACCTTGGGCACGGCGCGGGGGGCGAGCCCACCCGCGGGCGCAGCGCCAGGGCGCGGCGGCACCGAGGCCCGCGGCGGTCCGGCTGCAGGAGTGGTCGGCGGCTTGTTCTCGCGCACGCTGACCGGCGCCTCCATCGAAGGAGCGCGCGGAGCTGGCGGGATGCTCGGCACCTGCGCCGCGGCGGCTTCGGGCGGCGGACGTGAAGGGCGGAACGGCGCGTCGGCGGACGGCATGCGCGGGCGCGGTGGCGCCTCGGTGTTCGGTCGCGGCAACACACTCGCGCGCGGCGAGGCACTGGGCTTGTCGTTGGTCCCCACGGTCACGACGATACCCTACTGTCGCGCCGCCTGCACAAAGGCCGTCGGCTCCCTCGGTCAGCCCCTCGGTCAGGCCGGCGCGTTCACGACCGCGAGGACCTCTTCGTCGGAGAGGATGTGGTCGCTCTGCTTGGCGCGCGCGAGCACGCGGTCGATGAGCTCCTTGCTCGGCTCGAACCCGCGGCGCTTGAGCCAGTAGGCCTCGTTGCTCGCGCCGCTCATGAAGCCGATGCAGATGTCCTGGCCGCGCCCGAACATCCCCGCCGGCACGCCGCTGTAGATGCGGTCGGCGAGGTGCGCGTCGCCCTTCTGCTCGGCCTTGATGATCGCCGCCGCGTGCACGCCCGTGCTCGTGCGGAAGGCGTCGCGACCGACCAGCGGGTAGTTGATGGGGATCTGCCAGTGGCACGCGCGCGCCGCCGTCTCGCAGTACTGCACGAGCTTGGTCGTGTCCTGCCCCTCGAGCTCGCCGAGGAGCTTGAGGTTCATGAGGATCAGCTCCATCTGCGCGTTGCCCACGCGCTCGCCGATGCCGAGGGCGGTGCCGTGCACGCGATCGGCGCCGAACTCGAGCGCCCAGATGGCGTTCTCGAGCGCGAAGCCGCGGTCGTTGTGGCCGTGCCAGTCGATCCCGATGGTGCCCTTGGTGGAGCCGTCGGGCGCCCCCGCCCCCATCGACGGCGACCCATGCCGGAGGCCCATGCCCGCGATGACGCTCTTGGTGAACTGCAGCAGGTTGCGCACGCCGTCGGGGGTGGCGTGACCGACCGTGTCCGACAGGCAGAGCCGCGTGGCGCCGTGGTCGATGGCGTTCTTGAACAGGGTCGCGAGCACGTCGGGCCGCGAGCGGGTGGTGTCCTCGGTCACGTAGCAGACCGGCAGCCCCGCCTTCACCGCGACGTCGATCGCCTCGGCGCTGCGGCGCACGAGGGTCTCGACGTCCCACGCCTCGGCGAGCTGGCGGATCGGCGAGCTCCCGATGAACGTGTACACCTCGAGCGGCATGCCGACCTTCTGCGCGATGTCGATCATCGGCGTGATGTCGGACACCACGGTGCGCCCGGCGACGGCGGGGCGGATCTTCAGCTTGGCGCGGTCGATCTCCTGGCAGATCGCGACGACGTCGTCGTAGTTGCGCTTGCCCGAGCCGGGCAGGCCGATGTCCGCGACGTGGATGCCGATCTCGTCCATGAGGTGGATGAGCTCGAGCTTGTCCGCCGTCTTCGGATCGGTGACCGAAGGGTTCTGGATCCCGTCGCGAAGCGTCTCGTCGAAGAAGGTGACCCCGGTCGCGAGCAGGCGCCCGCGGCGGTTCACGACGTTCCAGTCGAAGATCAGCTCGTCGTCGGAGATCGCGCTCATGGGAGAAGTATAGTCGGCGTTAGGGCAAGGCTCTTCACACGTAAAGGGTTTGTGCGTCGGCCTCGAATCCAAGGGGGTTCATCACCTCGACGCGGTCCGTCGAGGGGTCTGCGCGATGCGTCGCGACTCGGCCTTCGCGACGCTGGTCACATGCCCGGGGGCATGAGTCCGCTACCGCGGGCGAGCCCCTCGGACAGGAGGTTGCACATGGCGTGGAACGCGATCCCCGCGCCGACGCCGCCGGTGCGCGCGCGCAGCCACCCGAACAGGAGGCTCGGCACGAAGACGGCGAACCGCGCCGGGTTCGGGATGGTGGCGAAGTGGCCGACCGCGAAGATCGCGCTCGACACGAGCAGCGCGGGGCCGACCTTCGCGCCGAGCACCTCGATCTGCCGGCCCCACGCGCGGTCGAGCGCGGTCTGCAGGTAGCCGCGGAAGAACGCCTCCTCGGGCAGCGCCACCACGACGAGCTGGCCGAGGATCGCGTCCCAGGCCTTGGGGGGCAGCGCCCAGCCGAGCTTGTGCGGGTGCCACCACCGCGCGAACAGCATCACGTACGCCGGGTAGATGAGGGCGCCGAGGAGCGCGGCCCACGCGAGCGCGCCGAGCGCCGCCCGCAGCGTGCGCGACCACGGCGCAGGCGGCACCTCGAGCATGCCGCCGAGCGAGAGGCCGAACCCCTGCACGTCGGAGTCCCGCCGCCGCAGCACGAGGAGCCAGGTCGCGCCGAGGAACACGCCCCCGACCGCGGTCGCCACGATCGAGTCCTTGAGCAGCCACGAGGCGGCCGTCGCGAGCCCCGAGACGACGAGCGCCACGAAGAGGGCGCGCACGTCGGCGCGGCGCGCGAACCCGGGCCGCCCTGCCTGCGGGCGGTCGGTCATGGCTTCTGCGAGGACGACGGGGCCGCGCTGCTCGACGGCGCCGCCGACGCGGAGGCCGAGGGCACCACGACCTGCGAGCTGATCGGCGTGGGCTTCTGCGCGAGGTCGACGCCGGCCTTCTCGCCGACCAGCGCGAGCGCCTCGTTGGCGAGCGCGCACCCGAGCGTCTGGGCCACGATGATCTCCTTGCCCGCGGCGCCCTGGGTGGGGTCGCCCTGGACCTGCATCAGCGTGCCCTCGGGCGTGCGGCGCAGGCGCAGGAGCTCGGTGCCGTCGGAGATGCGGCGCAGCGAGAGGCGCACCGGGTGGGGCGTCGAGAGGATCTTCTGGGCCGGCGTGGCGTCGGCGCCGAACGCCGCGGAGCTCGCGGGGACACCGCTCGGAGGGTCCTCGTCGACGACCAGGATGGCGTGCTCGGCCTGCCGCAGCGCATCGCGCGCCTCGGGGAAATCCTTGGTCTTGTAGTACTCGAGCGCGTAGGTGAGGTTGCGCAGGCGCAGGTCGTTGACGGTCTCGCGCACGTCGCGGAGGAAGTCGGGGCCGAGCATCTCGGCACGCACCACGGTGTCGCCCCACGACCACGGCCCCACGCCCTTGCTGCGCAGGAGGCACCCGGAGATCGCGTCGAGCGAAGAGGTGCGCGCCGCGGTGTGCACGCCGTCGTTGCTGTTCGCGTCGGCGAGGCGCACGCGCACGTAGAGCGCCGGCCGCTCGCGCCAGCCGAGGAGGCGCGCGTCGGGGTGCACGAAGTCGCCCGGCCAGGTGCCGGCGAGCTGCACGGTCCACGGCTCGATCTTGCCGCGCACCGTTCCGTAGTCGTCGGCGATCTGCGCGGCCAGCGCGGCGCGCTCCTTGAGCAGCTTCCGGAGGTCTCCCGAGAGGCCGCGATTGTAATAGTAGTAGTAGGTCAGCGCGGCGAGCGAGACGACGCTGGCGATCGCGCCGACGATGCCCCAGGGGATCGTCTGCTTGCGTCCACCACGAGAAAGGGCCCCATCGCTGGGGCCCTCGTCGGGGGAATCGTCGATGCTCACGCGATGCCCTCAGCCGATCCGTGGAACTCGAACAGCGCTCACTCCTTGGCGGCGCCGCCACCCTCGGTGGGCTGGCCCTTGCCCTTCTTGTTCACGAGGAAGCTGATGTTGGCGTAGCCGGAGAGCGCGGCCGTGTAGAACACGCTCTTGACGACGAACGCCGGGAGCTTCTCGTCGAGCTGCAGCACGACCATGCCGGGGAACGGCGCGTCGGACGCGTGCGTGCTCTTCCAGGTCTCCTTCATGTACTTGAGCTTGGTCTCGAGGTCGGTCAGCTTGGTGGGGACCGCCGTCTTGCCCTGCTCCATCGCGTCGAGGGCCTCGACGATGGAGCCAGCCGGCTTGCTGTCGACGTAGACGTCCTTGCCCGCGACCGCGATCATCGGCGCGAGGAGCATCTCCTGCACGTTGCGGGCGCTCGGGAGCTTGACCTCCTTGGGCACCGCCTGCTCGCCGCTCGCGCTGAACGTGGAGAGGAGGAAGATGACGACGACCATGAGGAAGTCGATCATCGAGGTGAGGTTGAGGGACTGCTCCATCGACCGGCGACCGCCGCCCGCGACCTTCTTGCGGACGAAGTGCAGCGGGATGTGCGTCATGAGACGCTTGCCCGGCTTGGCGATCTGCGGGTGGTGGACGTCGAACAGCTTGCTGCTGGGGCCGCTCATCGGATGATCCTCGTCAGTTCGCGGAGAAGGCCACGTTGAACGCCGGCACGTCGTCGGCTGCCTGCGGGCAACCGTCGGCCGACTTGCCCGACTTGTCCGGCTTGCCGCAGCACTGGGGCTTGGGGACGAAGCACACGAACCGGCGCGGCATGTAGATGGCGTCGATCACCTTCACCACCTCGGAGAAGGGGAAGGCGTTGTCGACGTGGATGATCGCCTGGTTGAGCTTGTTGGCGCCGTGATCGTCGGCCTCGGCCTGGAGCCAGGAGACGTCGTCGCCCGAGAGGTTCTGCGGGCCCTGGCCGGAGACGTAGGCCTTCTTGATCTCTTCCTCGAGCTTCGGGTACTTGCCCGTCGCGTCCTGCTCCATCTCGAGGGAGATGATGTCCTCGGTCTTGGTGCCGGCCTGCCACTGCAGGATGAATTTCTTCTCCTTGTCGGAGACGCGGACGTGGAGCACGGCGGGCTCCTTGTCCTTCTTCTTGGGCTCGGTGTCCGACTTCTTGTTCGACGGCACCTGCGCGCTCGCGTTGATGCGCGCCATGCTCGACCACACCGCGGTGATCAGGAGGAAGCTGATGGTCACCATGAGGAGGTCGATGAAGGGGACCATGTTGATCTCCTGATCGACCGACCGCTTTCCTCCACCACCACCACCTGTGCTTACGCCACCCATCGGTTTCTCCTGCTGCCGTCAGCCACCGGTTGCTTTGTCACAGTCACGCTTCGTCACAGTCACACGTCGTCTCGGACCGACCCTCGTCTCGACGAGAGGAGGGCGGGTCCGAGGGTCAGCGCTGAGACAGCGCTGACCGCTCGAAGTTCCTCGGATCAGGCGACCTTCGGAATCAGGCGCCCCTCAGATCAAGCTCCCTCGGGCGCAGCCGCGCCGAGGTTCACCTTCTGACGGTTGCTGACGATGAGGTTCATGACCTGCACGGTCGCCTCGTTGATGTCGTCTTCGACCGACTGCGTCTTGCCGTTGAGCACGGCGAAGCCGAGGAGGCCGAGGATGGCGACGATGAGGCCGAACGCGGTGCAGTTCATGGCCTCGCTGATGCCTTCCGCGAGGATGGTCGCCTTCTGGGCCTGGTCGACGCCCGGCTTGGAGACCGCGCCGAAGGACTTGATCAGGCCGAGCACGGTGCCGAAGAGGCCCGTGAGCATGGCGAGGTTGGAGAGCAGGCCGAGGTAGGCCGTGCGGTGGGTGATCTTCGGCATCTCGCGGAGGGCAGCCTCGTCGAGCGCGGCCTGGACCTCCTCGTCGGGGCGGTTGACCTTGATGAGGCCCGCCTGGACGATGCGCGCGAGGGGCGCGTTCGCAGCGGAGCACATCTTGACCGCCTTCTGCACGTCACCCGCGAGGATGCACTTCTGCATCGTCGAGATGAAGACGTCCTTCGCGATCGAGCCGCCCCAGAGATAGAGCGCGCGCTCGATGATGATGGCGAAGACGAAGACCGACCAGAGGAGGATCACCCACATCGGCCATCCACCTTCTTTATAGTGCGTCCAGATCTCAGCGAACATTCGCGTCCTCCTGCATGGGGCCGCCCACACGCGGCCAGCTTTAGCGAGTGGGGGTCAGCCCGATCTCCGTCTCGAAACTCTTCTGCTCATCGCGTTCGCCAGGGGAGGAACCCGTTCACGGGATGCCGTTCACGGGATGCCAGCCTGGACTGCTCATCGGCGCCGAGAGGCGGGATGAGACCCTCCAGAACCTCTCCGCTCGAGCCCACTCGCAGCGACAAGCATCGCGCGAGAGAGTTTCCGAACGGAGGTCATGGGGACTTGGTGATTCACGACAATCGGGGCGAGAAGTCAACAGAACTCGACGGAGAGGTCAAAGAAACTCGTGATTGCTTCCGTCGTGCTCCTTGCTCCTCGTCGATCGCGTGGCGAACGAAGCTGAGCCAGGCCTGCAGGATACCGGGGCCCCCCCCCTGGTCAAGCGCCTCGATGCGCGGAAGTGCTCGGGTTTTGCCTCACGTAGAATTGTCCGCGACGCACGGATCTGGAACCGCGACGAGCCCCCTCCGCGCGGTGCTTGCCTCGCGCGCGGCGGGTAAAGTACAGTCCTCCAGGCTCGCGAATGGCGGGCGGTTGTAGTCGCAGTGCAGTCGCTCCTCGATCGTGGCGTGAGCGCGTCGAGAGCCGAGGTCGGGTAGACCTCTTCGGCGGGCCAAGTGGGTTGATGGGCGCCGAGCTGGAATCGTGACGGCGTTCGAAAGGAGTCCGGGGATGGTTTCGCTCGTGGATGCGGCGTTCGGGTCGATGTTCAACGCGGCGGCAGCAGAGGGTGGTGAAGGTGGCCTCGCTGGCTTCTTCAAGCACGGCGGCCTCTTCATGTACTTCAACCTCCTGATCTCCGCGATCGTCGTCGCGCTGATCATCGAGCGGACGGTGTTCCAGCTCGCGAAGTACCGCGTGAACTCCAAGGAGTTCTACGCGCAGGTGCGCAAGCTCGTCACCGCCAACAACCTCGATCGCGCGATCAAGCTGTGCGAGGCCGGTAGCGGTGGCTACCCCATCCTCCAGCTGGTCAAGAGCGGTCTCACCGTGGCCAACCGTGGCCCCGACGAGATCGACGCGGCGATGAGCGAGAAGCTCTCGGAGCTCAAGCCGCCCGTCGAGCGCGGCATCGGCACCCTGTGGTCGCTCGCCAACATCGCGACCCTCATCGGCCTCCTCGGCACGGTGTCCGGCCTCATCGCGACCTTCGCCGCGGTGTCCTCCGGCAACCTCTCCGCCGCCGAGCGCCAGCAGCGCCTCGCGGCCGGTATCTCCGAGGCCATGGGCAACACGGCGTTCGGCCTCGGCATCGCCGTGAGCTGCATGATCGCCCACCTCATCCTGCACGCCAACAGCAAGAAGATCCTGCACGACCTGGATGCCACCCAGGAGCGCATCTTCAACCTCCTCGCCGTCACCAAGGGACAGTGATCCCCCATGGCGGGTGAGGAAAAGCTCTCGGCGGCGCAGCGGTCGAAGATTCGCCGCATCGCAGCGCCCAAGGAGCTCGATCCGGCAGACGAGGCGGGCGAGCTCAACATCGTCCCCTTCCTCGACATCATCACCAACGTGCTGATGTTCGTGCTCGCGAGCATCAGCGTGACCTTCACGGTCTCGCTGATGGCCGACGCACCCAAGGCCGGCAGCGGCGGCGGCGTGAAGTCGAACCCGGCCGAGGAGTCGCTCAACCTCACCGTGATCATCGCCAGCGACGGCTACGTCATCAAGGGCAAGGGCGCCTCGATCGCCCCTGGCTGCGAGGGCGTCGGCTCGGGCATCACGCTGCCCCGCGTCTCGGCCCCCGCGGCCGAGTCGTTCGACGGCAAGCGCTACGACCAGGCGGGGCTCAAGAAGTGCGCGCGCCGGCTCAAGGAGCAGGTGCCCAACGCCGACGTCGAGAAGCAGGTGATGATCACCGCCAACCCGAACGTCCCCTTCCAGGAGATCGTCAAGGCCATGGACGCCTTGCGCTCCGACGAGAAGGGCGAGCTCTTCCCCCAGGTCGTCTTCACCGTGCTGAAGGGTTGAACGATGGCCGCGTCGATGTCCAAGTTCAAGGCGGAGCTGCGCAAGTACAAGCGCCGCAACGCAGTCGCGCACGAGGTCAACTTCCTCAACATCACGGCGATGATGGACATGATGACCATCATCCTCGTGTTCCTCCTGAAGAGCCTGTCGGCGTCTTCGGCCAACATGCCGCAGACCAACGACCTCGCGCTCCCCACGTCGATCCTCCAGGGCGAGGCGGCGCAGGACGGCATCCAGGTGGTGGTCTCGCGCGAACACGTCCTCATCAACGGCAACGAGCTCAAGGGCATCGAGGTCCCGGGTTGCTTCACCAACCCGGCCGACGCGCCCAAGCCGCACGAGAACTACAAGCTCGTGTTCTGCCCGGGTGACTCGCCCCACGGCTTCGCCCCCAAGTTCAAGGCCCGCGGCACGCCGAGCGATCTCGAGATCGCCCCGCTCCTCGCCGCGGTCGAGAACCCGGTCAAGGTCGAGGAGGCCAACGCCAAGGCCAAGAACAAGCCCGGTGGCGTCGAGGCCATGATCCTCTTCGACCGCTACACGAGCTTCCGCGTCATGACCGAGGTGATGTACACGCTCGGCCAGGCGAAGATCTCGCGCTTCCACTTCATCGCGATGCAGGCCTCCAAGTAACGGCCGCGTTCTCGTGAGAGGTAGTCATCGAGGCTCTTGTTGGCTGTTGCGGCCCTCGATAGGCTACCTCTCATGCGTTTTGTCCTTCTCTCGGTGATGTCCCTGTGGGCTGTGGTGGCGGTGGGTTGTGGTGGTGGCAAGCCGGCGGAGACCGGCGGCGCCAAGAGCGACGTGAAGGAGCCGGCCACGCTCGAGGAGCAGATGGCCCTCGGCGAGAAGGCCTACGGCGCCGCGTGCGCCTCGTGTCACGGCGCGAGCGGCGAGGGCAAGGCCAAGGCGCCGGCACTGGTGGGCCCGAAGGGCTTCGACGACTACAAGACCGCCAAGGACGCCTTCGACTACATCAAGGGCAACATGCCGAGCGACAAGCCGACGTCGCTGTCGGACGCGGAGTACTGGGCCATCACGGCCTACCTCGCCAAGAAGAACAACTACCCGGTCGACAAGAAGCTCGACGCCGGCAACGCGGCCGGTATCAAGCGCCCCTGAGGCAACGTGGCCGACGAGCGCGCAGCAACGCCGGACGCCGCCGACAAGCAGCCCCGCCCGCGCAAGAAGAAGGAGCCCGTGATCGAGGTGCGCCGGATCCACCGGCGCGATCTCAACCGGGTGTGGGAGTTCCTCAAGCTCTCGTTCCGCGACGTCAACCGCGCGACCGTCGAGTACCAGCGGCCGCGCACCAAGTCCCGGTTCCTCGAGACCTACGAGGAGGAGGGCGTCGAGCAGCTCCTCTTCTACGTCGGCAAGGAGATCGTCGCGTACGCCGAGGTCACCTACGAGGTCGGCGGCGATACCTGGCTGAACCCCCGCTATTTCGAGGCGCGCGACATGCGGCCGCTGTTCGTGGACGAGCTCGCGGTGCACCCCGACTGGAGCGGGCGCGGCATCGGCGGGTTCGTGCTCGAGCAGCTGCAGCACATCGCGCGGGTGCGGGGGCTCACCCACCTGGTGCTCGAGGTCGCCGAGAACAACGAGAACGCGCTCGGGTGGTACCGCAAGCGCGGGTTCCGCAAGCTCGACGCGGCGATCTTCATGGCGCAGACCATCCAGGTCGAGCCCGAACTCCTCCCGCCGCGGCCCTTGCCGCCGGCGAAGGAGCCTCCGCCCGTCGAAGAGCTCACGCCGCCGCCGAAGCCGCGCCCCGCGAAGAAGCGCGCGCGCACCTGACCGTCACCGGGTGGTCACCGGTCCGCTACGCTCTCGGCGATGAACCGTTGGTCGCGCGGACTCCTCGGGCTCGCCCTGATCGTCGGCTGCCACGGCGAGACGGCTCCGAGCGCGCCGGTGAACGACGTGGCGAGCGACGAGGGCGAAGAGGCCCCGCTCTGCCCGCCCGCGCTCGGTGTCGGGAAGCCGCGCACGACCAAAGGCACGCCTGGCCCGCTCGACGCCACGCTGCACCTGAACGAGCTCCAGCTCGAGGCGACGCACAACAGCTACCACGTGCAGCCGGCCAAGGGCGGCGCCGCCGAATGGCAGTACACCCACGCGTCGATCGGCAAGCAGCTCTCGGAGCAGGGCGTGCGCGGGATCGAGCTCGACACGCACTGGAACGAGGCGTGCGGTCGCTACGAGGTCTACCACCTGCCCATCTTCGACGAGGGCACGACCTGCCGCGTGTTCACCGACTGCCTCGCCGAGCTCCGCGCGTGGTCCGACGCGCACCCCTCGCACCACCCGCTCTTCGTGCACCTCGAGCCCAAGGACGGCTGGGAGACCGACACGGGCGAGGCGCGCGCGGTGGCGCTGGAGCGGGAGATCCTGAGCGTGTTCCCGCGCGAGCTCGTGATCACCCCGACGAGGTGAAGGGCGGCGCGGCGAGCCTGCGCGAGGCCGTGACGAGCAAGGGCTGGCCCACGCTCGGCGCGACGCGGGGGCGCGTGCTGTTCTACCTCGATCGCTCGGACGCCTACCGCGACGCCTACACCCACGGCCGCAAGGACCTCGCCGACAGGTTGCTCTTCGCCGACGCCGACGAGACCGATCCGTTCGCGGCCGTGCTGGTGCGCAACGGCGCGCTCGCGGGCAAGGACGCGATCACGGCCCTCGTGAAGAAGGGCTTCATCGTCCGCACGTTCGCCGACAGGAGCGTGGACGCGGGGTGGGCCGGCGATCGCACCCAGCTCGACGCGGCCCTCGCGAGCGGCGCGCAGATCGTGAGCACCGACTTCCCGGCGAAGGACCCGCGCACCAGCTACTTCGTGGAGATCCCGAGCGGAACGCCCTCGCGGTGCAACCCCGTGACGGCGCCGGCGGGCTGCACGAGCGCCGCGGTGGAGTCGCTCTAGGATGGAGGCCCATCGGCTCTCGGCCCTGCCCCACGAGGAGCTCCGGTCGGCGCGGAGCGGCGAGGCCTACGCGCTCTCCGCGGTGCTGCCGACGGGCGCCCTGCCCGTCTTCGCGCACCACGACGTCCTTTCGCCGGGGCGTCGGGCCTCGGCCACGCACGCCCACAGTCACGTGACCGAGCTCGTGCTGGTCCTCGCGGGCGCGGTGGTCGTGATCGACGGCGAACGCGAGGTGCCGCTCGCGTGCGGCGAGTTCGTCGTCATCCCTCCCGGGTGTGCGCACCACGTGGAGAACCGCGGCCCCGACGAGGCCCGACTGCTCGTGCTCGCGTCGCGGCAGCCGGAAGACACGGTCACCTACCCGCCCTGACGAGCGAGCGCGGCTTCGAGCTCGCGGATGCGGGCGTCCTTGCGGTCGAGGGCGGCGTGCACCTCCTTCGCCGGGAGGAGTTGCGGGATGTGCTGCGGGCAGTTCGCATCCCACGCCTCGATGGTGAAGACGATGACCCGCTCGGGGCGCGCCGGGTAGCCCGCGGGGGTGAGCTGCGCGAGGAGCGCGGGATCGTCCTCGACGACGCGCGCCCTGCCCCACACCTTGATGCGCTGCCGGCGCGCGTGGTCCATGAAGAACAGGAACGCGCGCGGGTTCTCGGAGAGGTTGCCGAGCGAGACGAACTGACGGTTGCCGGCGAAGTCGGCGAACGCGAGGGTGTGCGCGTCGAGCACGTGGACGAACCCCTTGGGGCCCCCGCGGTGCTGCACGTACGGCTGGCCCTCCGCGCTCGCCGTCGCGAGGTAGAAGCTGTCGCGCTCGGCGAGGAACGCGGCGAGGTCGTCGTCGACCTCGGTCGCGAAGCCCCCCGAGCGCTCGACCTGGGCGTAGCTGGCGCGCGATCCGCGCTGCGTCTGGGCGGCCTTCACCGCGGGGGTGAAGGCGACGTCGCTCGAGGGACGGGGCATCGTCTTGCTCAGCGCGGGTGGTGGTGGACGACGGGGAAGTCGATGTCGGTCCCCGCGAGCTCGTTGAGGTAGTTGGTGAAGATCGTCAGCGCGACGTTGGCGACGACCTCGACGACCTCGCCGTCGCTCAGGCCCGCGCGGCGGACCTCGACGAGCGCGGCGTCGTCCACGCGGCCACGCTTCTCCACCACGGCGCGGGTGAGCGCCAGGATCGCGGCGCGTCGCGGGTCGTCGGCCGTCGCGTGGCGCGCCTTCTCGAGGTCGGCGTCGGAGAGACCGGCACGCTTGCCGAGCGCGGAGTGCGCGGAGAGGCAGTAGTCGCAGGCGTCGAACTCGGAGACGGCGAGCGCCACGGACTCCCGGGTGCGAGCGTCGAGCTTGCCCTTGCCGACGGCCCCGAAGAGGGAGACGAGCGCCTCGAGCGCGGCGGGGGACTGCGCGGCGACGCGGAACAGGTTCGGCGTTCCGCCGAGGCCCTTCTGGACGCCGTCGAGGAGGTCCTTGGTGGTGCCGGAGGCGGTCGTGGGATCGAGGGGGGCGATGCGCATGGGAGTGCTCCTGTCGGGCCGACGGAATCTGTCGGTGGAGACAGCTTGGCCATCGCTGCGCGCTGAGAGAATGGCCATGCTCTGCAAGCCATCTGTGCGTATCCTGCAAAGATGGACCGGCTCGAGGCGATGCGGGCGTTCGTGGTCACCGTCGACGCCGGCAGCTTCTCCGCGGCCGCCCGGCAGCTGCGCTGTTCCCCGGCCTCGACCACGCGGGCGGTGGCCGGCCTCGAGGCGCGACTCGGGGCCCAGCTCCTGCGGCGCACCACCCGCTCGCTCGCGTTGACCGAGCCCGGAGAGCGCTACCTCACCACGTGCCGCCGCGTCCTCGCGGAGCTCGCGGAGGCCGAGCAGCAGGCCGCGGGGGCCGTCGGCGCGCCGCAGGGGCTCCTCACCGTCACCGCCCCGACCCGCTTCGGCGCGCTCCACGTGCGGCCGGCGCTGCAGCGCTGCCTCGCGACCCATCCGGCCCTGCGCGCGCGCCTTCTCCTGCTCGATCGCGTGGTCAACGTCGTCGACGAGGGGATCGACGTGGCCATCCGCATCGCCGATCTCCCGGACTCCGCGCTGGTGGCGGTCAAGGTCGGCGAGCTCCACCGCGTGACCTGCGCGAGCCCCGACTACCTCTCGCGTCGCGGCCGGCCGAAGGCCCCGACCGACCTCGCGGGCCACGCCTGCATCGGCTTCTCCGCGCTGACCGCGACCGACACGTGGACCTTCGGCGCCGGCAAAGGGGGCGGACGGAAGGTCCGCGTCGCCGTGCGACCGGTGCTCACCGTCAACACCGCCGAGGCCGCGGTCGGCGCCGCGGTGGATGGCGTCGGGGTCACGTGCGCCCTCTCCTACCAGGTCGAAGACGAGCTCCGGGCCGGTCGGCTCGTGCGGTTGCTCGCCGACCACGAGCCGGCGCCGGTGCCGGTCCACGTGGTCCACGCGGCCTCGGCCACGTCGGCGAAGGTTCGTGCCTTCGTCGAGGTCGCGGTGCCTCACCTGCGGGCGGTGCTCTCGCCGAAGCGCCGGACTGCGCGGTCGTAGACGCGGTCGGTGGCACACTCGGTGGGTGGCACATCGCGGCGAATGTTCGCGGGAAACGCGCGGGCACGCGACGTGCGATGGAGCTGGTCATGGCCCACGCCCCGCATGGATTCCTCGCGCTGACCCTCGCTGCACTGCTCGCTGGCTGCGGCGGCAAGACGTCCGGAGAGAGCGAGTCCGACCCGAACGTCCCCTTCGTCGGCTGGCACTCCTACGCCCTCGTCATGTCCGACGCGACGCTCGAGTGGGACGCCGGCTCGTTCGGCTCGCTTTCCTCGATCTCCAAGGGCTGGACCGGGCGCCTCGACCTCGACGGATCGGCGGTGTCGGGCGCGATCATGGCGCCGTTCGGCGAGCCGCAGGGGCTCGCGGCGGACGCCGCGATCAAGGCCACGCTGCACACGGGCAAGGACCTCAGCTTCTCGATCTCGGGGACGAGCGGCTCGGCCCGCGTCACCGAGAGCTACGACACCTTCACGTTCGAACTCGACGCCAAGGGCGTGCCGATCGGTGGCACGGCGACGGGCAAGGCCTCCGCGTTCTCGGGCGACGTCGGCTGGATGGGCAAGGTCACCGCGCACTTCACGCTGGCCGCCGACACCAAGGCACCGAAGTGGCGGGGGCGCACGATCGCGGCGTTCGGCGCCGTGCCGCTCGTGTGGGACGAGCGCGAGCTCCTCGCGGACGAGCCGTTCGGCGAGGCGCTGTCGTCGGCGACGGTGCTCGGATTCAGCACGCCCGCGAAGAAGATCACGACCAACCTCGCGTGGGGGACCCCGAACGTGGTTCGCGAGCGGGGCTTCCGCTTCCGCTGGAGCGAGTGGAACGACGTCGAAGCGAGCGTGGTCCCCTTGCCGCTCGTCCACGACGCCGCCGGGAACGCGAGCGCCGCGGGCAGCACCGGCTTCGTGTCGGGCACGGATCTCCTGGGCGTGCCCATCCTGTCCACGAGCAGCTTGGACCTGAGCGCGTCGGTGACCGGCGCGGGCGCGAAGATCTGGGGCGCGGTCAATCCGGCCGACTGCGAGGGCAAGAAGTGCTGGGCCATCGGTCCCTTCTCGGTCTCGTACTGCGGCAGCTACAGCCAGGGAGGCTTCGCGACCGTGCTCGTCGGCTCGGGGACGGCCACCTTCAAGGTGCGGGTGGTCGGCAAGCCGCGGTTCACCGGGAGCATGCCGGCCAGCAAGAACGCGGTGCACTTCCTCGCGGCGAGCCCCGGCCTCGCGCCGAGCGTCGACTCGACGTCGGTGGTGCTGCCCGACAAGCCGGGCGCCGACGGCTCCTACGACACGGGGTTCCGCACCGTCACGCTCACCACGCCATCGACCACGGCGGCCATGACGGGCGTGGCGATCAGCGGCGGCGGGGTCGGACCCGGCTCCGCATCCATGGACTGCGGCCCCGCGCCCCCGCCCGTGGACATCACCGTCTACGTCGAGAGCGTGGCGGTCGCGGGCGGGAAGTGAGCGACGGTTTCAGTTCCAGACGAGCCCGACCCGCAACCCGCCCCGGAAGAACTGCATCGGGGGCCGCGCCCCACCGGGGTACGTCTCGAACCCCATCTGGAGGCCCGCCCACGGGAGCACGCCGCGCGACCGCCGCGCCATCACGCCGACCGCCCCACCGACCCGCATGCCGAAGCTCAGCCGGAAGTCGTCGGCCTGGAAGAGCGCCACGGGGGCGATCTCGAAGTCGTAGTGCCAGGTATGGTCCCAGATGCGCAGCATCACGGGCACCGCCGGGAAGTAGTTGATGACGAAGTCGGTGGTGCCGGGGCGCAGCATCGGCCCGCCCGAGAACTCCGGGCCGACGGCGAACGTGAAGCGCCCGGTGCCGTAGCTCAGGAGCGCCCGCAGCACACCGCCACCACCGTAGGTCCACTTGCCGTTCATGCGCCGCAGCTGCAGCACGCCGCCCGTCTCGAGGTTGAGCGAGACGCGGCGGAAGTCGGTCTGCACGCCCGCGAACGCCGGATCGACCGGCAGGTATGCGGGGCACTCCTTCGGGGCCCGGGCGTGCGCCTCTGCCAGCAAGAGCCGGGTGCGCGTGAGGGTGAGGAGCCGCTTGTGCGCCGAGAGCTTGGGGTTCTTGGCCCACGCCTCGGCGAACGGCCCGCCAGCAGCCACGATCTGGGCGTCGAGATCCTTCAGCATCTGCTCGCGGACCGCCGGCTCGACCTGGCAGACGGAGATCAGCGTGGCCGGCATCATGTCCTCGACCTCGTAGCGATCGATGCGCCAGCCTCCGGACTCCTGCGACTCGATGATGCGCGAAAAAGATCCTCGCGCAGGGCCACGTAGGGAAGCGCGTCGGCCCCAGCCGTGCCGCTGCCGGCGAGCGCGAGGGCCGCGACGACGATGGAGATCCCGCGACGCACCCCTCTCATGCTAGACGGTGGATGCCGCGGCGGTCCTGCGGTCTCAGCGTTCCGAGGTCTCATGTCCGAACGACTCGTCCACTGCATCAAGCTCGGCAAGGAGCTCCCTGGCCTCGACAAGCCGCCTTTCAAGGGCGATCTCGGTCAGAAGCTCTACGACTCCGTCTCCAAGGACGGCTGGCGGTTGTGGCTCGAGCACTCGAAGATGCTGGTGAACGAGTACCGCCTGGACATGACCAACCCCACCCACCAGAAGACCTGGTTCGCCGAGTGCGAGAAGTACTTCTGGGGAGAGGGGTCGGCCCTGCCGCCCGAGTTCAAGCCGACCTTAGCGCGGCCGGCGCTCACTTGGCGACGCAGATCAGGTTCCGCTCGTAGGTGTCGCCGTTGAACACCACGTCGTAGCGGGTGCCGCCGAGGAACTGGATCACGAGTGACAGCTTGGGGCGCGTGAGCGTGAACGTGCCGCCCTTCGGGCAGCCGAGGCGACCGATCCCGCAGCGCTCGTAGCCCTTGATCGACCGCGAGAACGCCGCGCCGCCGATCGTCGTGCTCGAGCTGCCGTCGCGCTTGATGCACCGCGAGGTGGCGTCGTAGACCGTGACGTAGTCGGCGTCGTGCGCGATGGTGCGGCCCTTGGCGGTCTTGCCCGACGACTTGCCGCTGCGGGTCCTCGTGTAGACCCCACCGACCTTCGTGTACTTGATGGTCACGTCGTGATCGACGGTCGCGCCGTTGATCTGGAAGCCCTTGGTCGAGTGGGCGACCTGCACGCCGCTGTCGATCTTGCTCCACGTCGAGGTGACGGTCCCGTTGAAGGTCGTCATGCCGTACGGGCCCGTGCAGCTGGTGAACACGTGGGTGACCACGTTGGCCGCGCGCGTGCTCACGATGCAGCCCGCGGGCTGGAAGAAGATGCCCGGGTTCTTGCGACCACTCTCGGCGACGGTGTCCGCGGTGGCGGTCAGGTCGACCTCGCCCCCCTCGGCGGCGCCGCTCAGCGGCTCCTCGAGGCCACTCTCGAGATCGCTCTCGCTGGAGCTCGCTTCGGCGTCGTCCTCGACCAGCGCCTGCCCTTCGGCCGAGAGCGTCGACGAGGCATCCTTCCCGGCACAGCCGACGGCGAGGAGGCCAATCGCGACGAGAGGAAGGAACGAGCGGGTCAGGGTCATGGGAGCCTCCGTAGGATGAACTGGATATTCTTGTATACGCCGTGTCGTCTACGAAGCTCAGGATGGCGATAGTTTGGCGCCTTGGCTAGGGTGCCCACGAGAGGTTTCGTATGCGCCCTGTATACAGGCCTAGCTCAGCACGAGCATTGGGCGTAGATTTTTGCCGCTTGCGCAAGTCCTGCGGACAATCCTTTGGCAGACTGCGCGTAGTTGGCTGGTCGATAGCCCAGGAACACAACGTGCTCCCCGCAGTTGGAAGGACCCAATGAGCATCGATCCGTCCATGCCCGTCGGCACGCTCGCCGCCCGGCTGCCGTTCGTCGTCGGCATCCTCGAGCACGAGAGGATCGACTACCACCTCGGTGGCGCCCAGAGCCTGCGCGACGCCTGCGCCGCCGCCCACGCGCCGCTCGAGCGGGTGCTCGGACAGATCCAGCGCGCGGTGAGCCGGCCCCGGGACAACCCCATGGACTGGCTGATCGCGCCCCTCGACGACGTGATGGACCACATCGTCGAGGGCCACCACCTGTTCACGCGCGCGCTCTGTCGACGGGTCCGGCAGAACCTGGCCGAGGCCCTGCGCATCCACCACGGCTGGACCCGGCTCGTGCAGCTCGATCGCGTCTTCGACGGCTTCGAGGAGGACCTGCTGAGCCACCTCGACAAGGAGGAGGCGCACGTCTTCCCCTACATCAAGGTGCTCTCGCAGCATGGGCGCACGCGCGCGCCGTTCTCCACCGTCGACTACCCCGTGCGCATCATGCACTTCGAGCACGAGTCCCAGGAGGACGCGCTGCAGGAGCTCCGCGAGGTGACCGACGGCTGGTCGGCGCCGCCTCGCTCGTGCGCCGCGCTGCGGGCCGTGCACGCCGATCTCTCGGCGCTGGAGCGCGACCTGCACGAGCACCTGCACCTCGAGAACAACGTGCTGTTCCCGCGGGCCATCGAGTTCGAGCGCGAAGCGCGCCCCTGAACCTTTGCGAGCCGCGCCCGCCTCCGTTAGGAAGGCGCATGACCGAGGAGACGACGCAGGAAGAGGTGGTCGACACTGCGAGCACGTTCAAGGAGGCGCAGCGGAGGAGCGACGCCACCTGGGCCAAGCTGCGGGCCGGCGAGACCAAGGGGTTTCGCGTGCTGACCGGCGACCGCCCCACCGGCGCGCTGCACGTGGGCCACCTGTTCGGCACCCTGCAGAACCGCGTGCGCATCCAGGATCTGGGCGTCGAGACGTTCATCGTCGTCGCCGACTACCAGGTGCTCACCGACCGCGACACGGCCGACGCGATCGAGGACAACGTGCGGGACGTCGTGCTCGACTACCTCGCGGCCGGCCTCGACCCGAAGCGCTCCACCATCTTCCCGCACAGCCACGTGCCGGAGCTGAACCAGCTGCTCCTCGCGTTCCTGCCGCTCGTCTCGATGCCGGAGCTCGACCGCAACCCCACCGTGAAGGAGGAGATCAAGGCGGCCAACCTGCGCACGGTGAACGCGGCGATGTACGTCTACCCGCTGCACCAGGCCGCCGACATCCTGTTCTGCAAGGGCAACCTCGTGCCGGTCGGCAAGGACCAGCTCCCCCACCTCGAGCTCTCGCGCAAGGTGGCGCGCCGGTTCAACGAGCGCTTCTCGGCCGACGTGTTCCCGCCGGTGCACGCGCTGCTCTCCGACATCCCCGTGGTGCTCGGCCTCGACGGTCAGAAGATGAGCAAGTCGCGCGGCAACGCGGTGCTGCTCAAGCACACCGCCGAGGAGACGGCGAAGCTGATCAAGGGCGCCAAGACCGACAGCGACCGCAACATCGCCTACGACCCCGACGGCCGCCCCGAGGTGAGCAACCTCCTGCGCCTGATCGCCGCCTGCACCGACGACACGCCCGAGGCGGTCGCGGCGCGGATCGGCGACGGAGGCGGCGGCAAGCTCAAGGCCACGCTCACGGAGGCGCTCAACGCCTTTCTCGCGCCCATGCGCGCTGAGCGCAAGCGGTACGAGGCCGCGCCCGACCACCTGCAGTCGATCCTGCGCGACGGCATCGTCCGCGCCCGCGAGGTCGGAGAGAAGACCCTGCGCGAGGTGCGCAAGGCCATGAACATGTCCTACTCGCTGTAGACCGCGCGCACGTCGCGCACGTGCGCGGGCGGACCGCGCAGATCCGAGACGAGACCGACCACCTGCATCAGGGCGAGCACGTAGTAGGTCGGGTCGAACTCCCACCAGTAGAACCCCTGGCGGGTCGAGCGCTGGTAGTGGTGGTGGTTGTTGTGCCAGCCCTCGCCCAGGGTGATCACGGCGAGGAGCGCGCTGTTGCGGCTGTTGTCGGTCGTCGCGTAGCGACGGCTCCCGAACATGTGCGAGAGCGAGTTGATGCTGAACGACCCGTGCCAGAGGAGCACGGTCGACACGAGGAAGCCCCACGTGAGCAGCCACGGGCCGCCGACGGCGAGCAGCGCGAGGCCGAGCGCCGTGGGCGGCAGGATCCAGAACCGGTCGAGGAAGCGCAGCTCGAGGTACTTGACGAGGTCGGGGACCTGGCGCGTGTCGGTCGCCACGGTGTCGTTCGACATCACCCACCCCATGTGGCCCCAGAAGAAGCCCTTCTGCAGCACCGAATGGAGGTCGCCCGGCTGATCGCTGAGCTTGTGGTGGGTGCGGTGGTGCGCGGCCCACCAGAGCACGCCCTTCTGCGCGCTCGACATGGCGAGGAACGCGAACACGAACTGCATCGCGCGCGACGTGCGGAACGAACGGTGGGAGAAGTACCGGTGGTAGCCGGCGGTGACCCAGAACATGCGCACGAAGTAGAAGGCGAGCGCGACGCCGAAGCCCTTGAAGCTCGGGCCCACCCAGGCGACCGCGGCGACGGCGACGACGTGCACGGCGGCGAACGGGAGCACGTTCCCCCAGCTCACCCCGTGCTCGAACAGACGTCCCCGCGCGGCCAAGACCGAACGGTAGCACCCGCGGCTAGAGCGCGAGCGGGACCGCGTTCTCGCCCTCGACCTTGAGCCACATCGCGGCCTGCTCGCTCTCGAACGCGAGCTGGCCCTCGTGGTGGAACTGGTACCGGTAGATCGAGAACACCCGCGACTTGCCGCGGCGCACCTTGGCCTGGGTGCAGGCGCAGAGGAGCGGCGCGCCCGGGCGAACGAGCTTGCGGAACACCGCGCTCTTGATGTGGGTGCCGAACCCGACCCAGCCGTCGCTGTGGCGCAGGCCCTCGAGCTCGCGCGCGTGGATGAAGCCGAGGTTGCCGGTGAGCTGGATCATCACCGCCCCGCCGACGTGCCGCGGGTGGCGCACCGCGTGGACGCGCTGGTGGTCGGTGAACGGCATCGGCTGGTCGGTCGGCATGCGACAGACGATGCGGCTCGCCTTGCGGTCCACCTCCTCGATGCGATCGAAGAAGAGGACGCTCGGCTCGTACATCAGGTCGTCGAGCAGCGCCTGCGAGAACGGCCCGACCAGCGGATCGGCCTCGGGCGCGGCGCTCGCGGCGTTCACTTGGCCTCGGCGGCCTTGCGTACGCGGGTCGTGATGTCGGTCAGCGCCGCGGTCCAGGTGGCCTCGATCTCCGGCGTCCAGTCGTCGCCGGCGATCTCCTCGAAGGTGGTCATCAGCGCGTGCTGGAACCACTGCCACATCTCGGGCTTGATGTTCATCTTGGTGTGGCGCTTGCCGAGCGCGTCGAGCTGCTCGTCGAGCCACGGCGCGTCGTCGACCTTGTCGATGATCGACACCAGGGTGCGCGCGAACATCAGCTCCTGCACGTTGCGCGAGTGGAACATCGCCTCCATCTCGGGGTGCAGCTTGAAGAACACCGAGTAGAAGTGCTTCGGGATGTGCGGCTCGCGGGCGTGCAGGATCTGGAAGCTCTTCTTGAGCAGGGCGCGGTCGTAGGGCATCGGGCGGGGAAGCTAGCGCCGCGCGTGCGGAGCCGATATGCGCAAAATGATCATGCGTCGCCGCTCGCTCCTCCTCGCCCTTTCGCTCCTCGCGCTGGCCCCCGCCTGCAAGCGCACCCCCGCGGGCGGCGCGAACAAGGTGAAGGTCCAGCTGAACTGGGTCGCCGAGCCCGAGTTCGGGGGCCTCTACGCCGCGCGCGACGCAGGCGCGTACCAGCGGGCCGGCCTCGACGTGGAGATCGTGGCGGGGGGCGCGGGGGTGCCGGTCATCCAGCTCGTCGCCACCGGCAAGGTCGACTTCGCGATCGCGGGCGCCGACGACGTGGTCATCGCGCGCGCGCGCGGCATCGACGTGGTGGCGGTGTTCGCGACCTTCCAGTCGTCGCCGCTCGGGGTGATGGTCCACGACAGCCGTGGCGTCGGCAAGCTCGAGGACCTCGCGAGCGGCACCCTCGCGATCGAGCCCGGACTGCCGTTCGGCGCGTGGCTCAAGAAGAAGTACGCGTTCAAGGGCGTGACGCTCGTGCCCTACGACGGTGGCGTCGCCAAGTTCCTCGCCGACAAGGAGCACGCGCAGCAGTGCTACGTCACCAGCGAGCCGATCGCGGTGCGCAAGAAGGGCGCGACGCCGAAGGTCATCGCCGCGCGCGACACGGGGTTCGACCCGTACGCGGCGGTGGTGGTGGTGCGCGGCGCGCTCCTGAAGGAGAAGCGCGAGCTCGTGAAGTCGTTCGTGGCCGCCACGGCCGAGGGCTGGAAGTCGTACCTCGCCGATCCCAAGCCCGCGAACGCCACCATGGGCAAGCTCAACCCGGCGATGGACCAGGAGACGTTCACGGCCGCCGCGGAGGCGCAGCGCCCGCTCGTCGCGCCGCCCGGCGCCACGCTCGGTTCGATGAGCGAGGAGCGGTTCCGCACGCTCGGCGCGCAGCTCGTGGAGATCGGCATCATCGACAAGGCGCCGCCCGCCGCCGAGTGCTTCCAGCAGCCCTAGCGGCGAGCCCTGGTCAGAGGCGTGAGAGCGTCTCGGTGCCGACGCCGCTGCGGCTGAAGTCGATCCAGCGGCCGATGAGCGTGCGACCGACGATGCGGTAGACGACCGTGCCGGCAAACCCCTGGGTGCCGACGCCCAGCACGAGCAGGTCCCCCTCGAGGAATGCGGTCCCCCGCGCCATGGGCTGGGTCATGACGGCGATGCCACGGTTGCCGTAGACCAGGTTGATGGCGCCGACCGGCTGCGCGATGCCGCTCGAGAACGCCTCGAGGGCGTAGGACGGACCGGTGCCGACCGCGCGCGCGCGGCGGCTCTCGAGGCGACCGACCTCGAGGAGAGTGCCCTCGAAGCCGCCGTCCGCGCGGCGGGTGAGGATGGCCGTGCCCGCGTCGCTGGTCGGCCCGCTGCCCCACCCGCAGGCGAAGACGTCTCCGTCGCGGAGGCAGCGCGAGGCGGAGATCACCTTGCCCTCGCTCTCCTCCACCATTGCGTACACGTTGGGCGCGAGGCGCGAGATGCGCGCGATGCCCGGCGTCTCCGGGTTGCCGTCGGGGTCGGTGCCGGAGAAGGCATAGGTGCCCGCGAGGTCGGTCGCGGGCGCGAACGTCGGCGGCACGAACGCCCGCGCGGGCGTAGGCACGAGGCCCGCGAGGAGCACGCCGACGAGCGCGCCGACGCTCCTCACTTCTTCACCGGCACCGTGCCGTTGCGGAGCAGGTTCGCGCGGCCGGTGGGCCAGAGCAGGCAGTTGGTCTTCGAGCCCGGCACCGAGTAGACGCGGACGCTCTCGACCTTGTCCTCGGCGTCCTTGAGCGACACGACGATGTCGACGGTGCCGTCGCCGTCGACGTCGGCGAGCGTGGGAACGGGCATCGCGCCGCGCTTCGGGAGAGCGATGCGGTGGAGCTGCTTGCCGCTCGCGTCGAGGACGTACAGCGCGGACTTGCCCTCGTCAGGCGAGTAGCTCGTGAACACCACCTCGGGCACCCCGTCGGCCGAGAGGTCGCCGACCACCACGCCGCCGGTGAGCACGCGCGCGTCGGTCGTGTAGGTGAACGACCAGAGCTCCTTCTTCTGCGCCGAGACCGCGTGGATCTTGCCGTCGAAGCCCGCGAACACGAGCTCGGGGCCGGCGCTCGCCGGATCGAGGTCGGCGACCGTGAGCTGGTTGGTGGCGGCGACGACGTTGGTGCCGTCGAAGTCCCAGAGGCCCGCGAGGTAGCTCGGGGCGTGGAAGGGCAGGTCCCAGCCGGCGAGCCGCTTGCCGTCGGGGCGCTCGGCCCAGACCGCGACGCCCTTGAGGCGGTCGGTCTGCGCGGCGTTCTGCACGCTCGCCAGCATGAGCACGTCGAGCTTGCCGTCGCCGTCGAGGTCGGCGATGGCCGGCGCGGTGTTGGTGAAGTGTGCCTGCAGCGCGGTGGCTTCGTTGTTCGCATAGCCCTGCTGGGCCTCCGCGAGCGCGTGCAGGTAGCGCACGCCGGGCATCTTCTTCGTGTTCTTGAACCCCGGGTCGGAGTCGAACGCGACGCCGCTCCCGTGGTGCACGCTCGCGTACGCGTTGTCGTGCGGCGCGACGAGGTCGGCCTTGCCGTCGCCGTCGAGGTCGCCGATCGCGAGGTTCTGATCGTAGCAACCCGCGAGGTAGCACTTGGTGCCCGCGCAGCCGCTCGCGCCGCTGCCGTTGGGCGGAAACCCGGGCATCGCCGCGCCGCTCGCGCGCCAGGCCATGAGCACGTCGGTCGGGCCGCCCTTGGCGAGCGAGGCCACGAGCTCGAGCGAACCGTCGCCGTCGAGATCGCCCGCGCCGAGGGAGCGGAGCTCGTCCTGGAACGTGACCGGGAACGGCGCGACGATCTTCCCGGCGGCGTCGAGCAGGTAGACCTTGTCGCGCGCGGCGACGGCCACCTCGAGCTTGGCGTCGCCCACGAAATTGGCCACCACGGCGCTCGCCCAGATGCGGCCGCCGGCGGTCGTGTACTTCCACTTGAGGGTGCCGTCGGCGTTCCACACGAGCACCGCGTTGCCGCGCGGCACGATGATCTCGTTCTTGCCGTCGCCGTCGAGGTCGGCGACCGCAGGCGAGCCGAGCCAGCCCTCCTCCCAGCGGTCCTTGAGCGTCAGCTTCAAGGTCGGGGCCGCGACGGTGGCGCTGCCGCCGGCGGCCGCGCACGCGGGAGATGGCAGCGGCGGGGTCTCGGCGGGGGGCGGGCCGTCGGTCACGACGCCGCCGGTGTCGGTCACGCTGCCATCGTCGACCGAGCCGTCGAGGCCTCCGTCGTCGATCGCGCCGTCGGTCGAGTCGCCGCAGCCGACGGCGACGAGTGCAAGGAGCAAGGGCAGGTGCGCGCGCATCCGCGAAGCATATACCTCACGCGTCGCCCGAGCCCGCCTCGACGAACGGGGGCTGGAACTCGGTCACCTGCACCGGATCGCCGACGCGGAGCTCGCCCTCGCCGTCGGGGATCAGGTTCACGCCGAACCACACCGCGCCGTCGCGCGCGCGGAACGTCGCGAGCGTGCGCAGCGGCTCCTTGCCCGGCGCCTGCGTGATCGGGTCGAGCGTCGTCACGACGCATCGCTCACACGGCTTGACGTTGCGGAACGAGACCGCGCCCAGCGAGAGCCTGCGCCAGCGGTCCTCGTCGAACGGCGAAGGCGCGCTCGTCACGACGTTGGGACGGAACCGCGCCATCGCGATCGGCACGCCCGCGCGGCGCTCGACCTCTGCGCGCGACGCCTCGGTGGCGAGCAGCACCGGGTAGCCGTCGGCGAACGAGACGAGGTCGCCCGGTCGGCCGCGCGCCGGGTTCACCGGCCGCACCACGTCGTCCGGCATGAACACGAGCGAGCACGGCCGGCCCAGACGCTTCGAGAACCACGCGCTGCCCGCCTCGTGGACCAGCGCCTCGCCGGTGTGGCTCCAGACGGCGACCTCTCGCCGGGGACCCTCGGCGAGGTCGCGAGGCAGCGCGAGGTCGTCGTCGACGATCAGATCGGGGCCGGAGACGCGCACCGCGACCGCGCCCATCACCGGCAGCTCGCGCTGGCTCAGGAAGCGGCCCGCCTCGTCGACGACCATCCAGCGACGGTCGTCCTCGAGGCCTCGCAGCGTGACCCGCGCCAACTGGACGGCGATCGGCGCGCACCCCTTGATGGGGTGGATGAAGAGCCCCTCGATCACTTCGGCGCGGAGGCGCTCGGAGCGGGGGCGCTGGCCCCACCGGTGACGGAGCCCGAGGCCGCGGGCGCGGGCGCGGGCGCGGCGGCGCGGGCGGCGAAGAGCTTCTTCAGCTTCTCCACCTTCTCGTCCTTGGTGGTGCGGGGCCAGTCCTCCTTCTTGGCGGGATCGCCGAGCACGAGCTCCTCGTCGATCACCGCGAGGACGACCGCGCCGCGGCGGACGGCGACGCCCTCGGCCTTGCCGGCCGCGCCCGCGCCACCCTGGCCGACCGCGAAGGAGAAGTGCACGGCGTCGTCGCCGATCTCCTTGTCCTTGAGCGTGACGCTGCCCGGCAGCTTGCGGAAGGTCTCCACGATGTCGCGCGCGGCGTCCTTCTCCTCCCGCACGAACGCGAGCACGCGGAAGCGCTTCTTGCCCTCCTTCATGCACGCCGCGGCGTAGCCTCCAGCGACGTTGAGCACGAGCGCTTCGGCCTTGCCCTCGGGCCGCGCGAACTTGGGGGGTACGTAGTCGACGCCGAGCGCGATCGCGCCCTCGGCCGCGGAGGGCAGCGCCTTGACGTCGGCGGGGAGGTCGGTCGTGCCCGGGAGCTTGTCCCCGATCGCCGTGGCGAGCTTGGGGAGCAGATCGTCGGCCGCCTTCATGGCCGCGGCCTTGTCCTTGGTCGCGTCGGGGCTGTAGCTCAGCTCGACGAGGTAGTTGCCCTTCCAGAGCACGAGCGCCGCGCTGCCGAGCGCAGCGGCGCCGCCGCCCTTCACGACCTGCCAGGGGCGACGGTCCTTCGACTTGGCCACCTCGGGGTCGGGGTCGGCGTTGGCGACGACGCGGTACGTGAAGAGCGCATACGCGTTCTCGGGCTTGTCGAACGTGGTGAGCACGATCTCGACCTCGGCGCCGGTGCCCTTGCCGTCGACGTACTTCAGCTGGTCGTACCGCTTCGCGTAGTAGTTCCCCGAGTAGACCTGCCCAGCGCCGTCGATGATGTCGGAGACGTTCTCGATCTTGGTCGGGGTGCCCTCGCCGAACGACTTCGCCGGCGCGGTCTTGAGCACGCAGTGGCCCTCGACGAGGTCGGGCAGCAGCGCCGCGACCTTCGCGTCGACGATGCCGACCGCCGCGGGATCGCACAGCGACTTGCCCGCCGTCGAGCCCGAGCCGCTCGCGACCACCACGGGCCCGGGAGGAGGCGGCGGCGGCGTGGGCTTGGGGTCTTCCTTGCAAGCGGCGAGGACCGTGAGGGCGAGCACAGAAAGGCGCTGAGACATGGCCGCTCCTTACACGAGGGAGGGCGTGGGGTCAGCGTGGGGGGGTCTGAACTTTCTGCATAGCGTCGCAAAGGCTTCCCAGGGGAGAGGGGGGGGCTTCACGAAGCGTCGGGAATCGAGCCCCCACCGAGGGTGCCAGGGACGGCACATGGCTTGCTACCCGTGTCCTCGCCATGCGATCCGTCCGCCACCCGTCTCGACCTGCTGGCCGCCAGCGCGGGGTGACCCTCATCGAGCTCATGGCCGTCATCGTGATGATCGGCATGTTCCTCGTGCTCGCGGGCCCGACCCTCGGCGGGGTGCTCGAGGATCGCCACAACATGCGCGCCGCGGACGAGATCTCCGGCATGTTCCGCATCGCGCGCAACCGCGCCCTGGCGACGGGTGGCGCGCACGTGGTCCGCGTCACCAACGGCGCCGGCGGCCTGCGCTTCGAGCTGCGCGCGGCGGTGAGCCTCACGGGCGGTCCGACGCCGGGCTGCACGGCGATGTCCTGGACCACGGCCGACTCCCTCGCCCTCGCGTCGATCGACTTCGGGACCGGCAAGACCAACGACACGGTGTCGGACTGGGTCGGCAAGAACATCCGCGTCACCGCGATCTCCGACGCCTACGGCACCACCCCCGCCGCGCGCGACTACTGCATCACCGCGGGCGGCAACTCCTGGTGGAACAGCACGGGCACCTGGGTGCGCCCGCTCGGCTCGGACACGGGCCGCTACCTGATCCAGCGCCTCAACGGCTCGGGAGCTCCGGTCGGCATCCAGCGCGTCGTGCGCGTGACCCCGGCGGGCATCCCGCAGGTGGAGGCGAGCTGATGGCCCACCGTTTCTCCCGGGCCTCCAGGGCTTCGCGGGGCTTCACCCTCATCGAGGTGATGATGGCCCTGACCGTGCTCACCATCGGCCTCCTCGGCGTGGTGGCGCTGCAGGCCACGACGATCTCGTCGAACAAGTCCGCGCAGCAGTTCACCGTCGCCAACGCGGCGGCGCGCACCTGGCTGCAGCGCCTGCGGCGCGACGCGAACCGCTGGACGATGGCGACGGGGGCCAGCGCCTCCGATCTGACCAAGACCGCGTGGCTGTTCGAGGTGAGCTCCGCCTCCAACGTCTGGATCCGCCCCAACGCGAGCTCGCTCGAGGGCCTCGCCTCACCGGCGTTCGATCTCAGCGGCAACGACGTGCTGCTCTCCGACGGCGCGGGCCAGCTGAACAACGTCGTCTACTGCACCCACATGAAGCTGCGCACGATCTACACGGACAGCCTCATCCGCGCCGAGGTCCGCGTCTTCTTCAAGAAGCGCACGCTCGCCGACGCGGTCAAGTACGGCACCTACGGCATGACCGCGACCGGGCTCTGCATGTCCCCGCGCGGCACCGAGACCACCATCGGCCTCGACCAGCTCAACTTCCACTGGGTGTACGCCGCCGCGGCGATCCAGAGGCCCGACACATGAGCCCTTCTCCGATCGCTCGTCGTAGCGCACGTCGGGGCGCCGAGGGCTTCACGCTCCTCGAGCTGCTCGTGGCCAGCGTCGCCGGCTTGTTCGTGATCTTCGCGGCGTTCCTCGTGAGCCGCGGCGCGACGCGCGTGTTCGCGACGGAGGGGCGCCTCGCCACGTCGCAGGGCAACCTGCGACTCGGCGTCGACCGGCTGCGCGGCGACATCGAACGCGCCGGGTTCATGTCGACCCCGAACTATCGGCTCGACCCCAACGTGGTGCCGGTGGGCTCCATGGGCTTCACCGCGCGGATCCAGTCGATCCACTACAAGCAGGGGACCGCCGCGACGGCCGCGCTCGACGCGCCGCTCAGCGCCGCCCAGGGCCTCTACCCGGACCGCATCGTGTTGCAGGGCAACTACTCCACCACCGACTCCTACCAAGTGGCGGCGATCGAGCCCTCGGCCAGCGGTGGCGGCTCGGACATCACGCTCCAGGTCATCGTCGGCTCGACCGCGCGCCTGCTCACCGTCGGCGAGACGGGCAGCGCGACCAACGTGATGCAGGCGGTGTTCGCCCCGGGCCGCATGATCCGCCTGCGCAACGACCTCGGCTGCTCTCAGTACCTGCTCGTGCAGGCTTCCAGCATCGCGGCGGGCGGGCGGCCCGTCATCACGACCACCGCCGCGCCCGCGGTCGCGAACCGCGCGGGCCTCTCCGACAAGCGGTGTGGCGTCCAGGGCATCGGCATGGGCTACGAGGTGAACCCCGTCTCCACGGTGGAGTACGGAGTGTACTCGCTGTCCGCGAACACGCTGTTCAAGTGGGCCTACAGCGACGCGAGCGTCGGCGAGGCCAACAAGTACGACCTCGTGCGCCGCGAGCTCGATCAGAACGGCCTGCCCATCGACGGCACCGAGGAGATCGTCGCCGAGTATGCGGTCGATCTCGGATTCGCCTTCACCGTCGACACCTCGGTGCCCCAGTCGGCCACGGTGCAGACCCCACCCAACCTGCTCTCGTACGAGTTCGGCGACCCCAACAACTCCGTCTACGGCGGCGATACGATGACGGGTGGCCCGTCCATCCGACCGCAGCGCATCCGATCGGTGCGCTATCGCCTGACGGTCCGCACCCGCGACTACGACCGCTCGGTGCCGATCGACGACGGCGGCATCGGCCTCCTCCGCTACAAGCTCGGCACCAACCAGTACTCGCGCGCGCAGCGTCATGGGCGAGGTCTCGCTCGTCAACCAGCAGGGTGTCCGATGGTGAACCGCATCTCCCGGCCCCGGTTGGCCCAGAACGGGCGGGCGAAGCGTCGTCGCGCGCGTGAGCGTGGCGCGACGATGTTCGTCGTCATGATGGTGCTGATGATCCTGTCGGCGCTGGGCACCTTCGCCGTCAGCAACGCCCACTTCGACGTGCAGTCGGCCGGCTACGATCGGCAGCGCAACGCGGCCATCGAGCTCTCCGGGTTCGGCGCCTACGCGGTCGCGCAAGAGGTGGCCACGTCACCGCGCGACTACCTCAAGATGGTCCTCACCGGCAGCGAGGCCTGCAAGGCCAACAAGGGCCTCGCGATGACCCCGGCGCCTTGCTACCACGTGTATCCGAAGGACGTGGAGAACCGCCTCGGCATGACCAGCGAGAAGCTGATCGTGCCGGCGATCCCGGCCAGCGGCACGCCGGGCACGTTCGGCATCACCAGCACCGGTGGCGGCTTCGTGGCCGGATCACCGACGCCTACAAGGTCACCCGCCTGGTCCCCGGCTTCCAGGACGACACCAACGCGGCGGTCGGGGTCGACTTCGTCGACTTCGCCGTCACGTCCACGGGCGTCGTGTTCCGGGACGACAACCTGAACGGCACCGTCGACTGGTCCCTCGGTGAGGGCCTCAACGCGCTGTTCGTCACCGGTCGCGGCCACGTCGTCGTCGGCCCCATCACCAAGTGAGCGTCGCCATGAAGAACTTCACCACGACGCACGGTCGCCACCTCCTGAAGGGCCTCCTCGGCGCGGCGACCGTCGCCGCGCTCGCCACGGCGACCGGAACCGCGCGCGCGCAGTCCGACGTCACCCCGCCGCTGCCCAACGTCCTCATCCTGCTCGACACGTCGGGCTCGATGGAGCGCAACCCGAACGCTTCGCTGCCCGCGGTGGCGGCCGGGAGCCTCTCGACCGAGAAGAACCGCTGGATCCAGGCCCTCGAGGTGCTCGGTGGCTCGATCCAGGGCTACCAGATGCTCGGCGTCGCCCGGAACTCGACCGACTTCATCAACGAGTACGGGCTCGGCGGCACCGCGCCGTACGACAAGGACTACTACCTCCAGCACTACCGCCCGATCTCCAACGGCTGCACGATCGGCGCGCCCACGCTCCTCACCACCAAGAGCTGGCCCGACGACTGGAACACCTGGGGCGTCACGGACTTCGGCTTCCGCAAGCTCGCGGGGACGACCCTCGGTGCGCCGGGCACCTGCCTCGCCACCGACTTCAAGACCGACGGCCTCGGCCTGCTCGACACGTTCCGCGATCAGGCGCGCTTCGCGCTCATGACGTTCGACAGCGCGACGGCCAAGGACACCGGCTGGACCGGCACCACGCACAACGCCATCGCCGGCATGAACGGGCAGTGGAGCTACTTCCCGGGGTGGGCGACGGGCACCGGCTCCACGCCGGCCTACGGCTGGCCGCTCGGCTGCGCCATCGACCCGGTGTCACTGACCACGCACGAGTTCGAGCTCGGCGCGCGCAACCCTTCGGCCCCTCCGTGGGAAGGGCCGCTCGTGCCGTTCGCCGCGACCGACACCACCACGGCCTTGCGCTCGGTCAACGACCGCATCCGCTACGCGATGATGGCGCTGCGCCCGTTCGGCGCGACGCCGATCGGCCCGATGCTCGCCGACGCCAAGGAGTACCTGTGGAACGACCCGCAGGGCCCGACCGCCGATCCGAACAACGACTGCCGCGGCACGTTCATCATCCTGATCACCGACGGCTTCCCGAACTCCGACCTGCGCAAGGCCTGCGAGAACAGCTCCGATCCGAAGGCGGCTTCCGTCTACCCGGCGTGCGCGACCACGGGTTCGAGCGGCTGCTGCCCGTCCAAGCGCGCCCAGGACGTGGCGTGGGATCTTTCGCACCCGCCGACCGGGAAGAAGCCGGTGACCACGTTCGTCGTCGGCTTCTCCATCTCCGACGACGCGGGCACGCCCGTGGACTGCTCCACCGTCGATCCGGCCTCGGGCGTCTGCAGCACGATGGCAGACACCGACCCGAAGAAGCCGTGCTGCAGCCTGCACGAGATCGCCTACAACGGCGGGTCGAACCGCGCCGTGTTCGCGAGCGACGCCGACACGCTGCGCGCGGCGCTGATGAAGGCGATGGCGGACGCGACCGCGTCGGTCTCCACGTCCCGTACGCTGCCCGTCTTCACCGGCGCCTCGTACACCGCGGGCGGCCAGTCCGAGTTCCGATCCTCGTTCAAGGTGAACGCCTTCGGTCCGTGGCAGGGCATCCTCGAGCGCGTGCGCTGGACCTGCCAGAACGTGTCCGGCGTCATGACGCCGGTGCAGCAGCCGATCGACGCCTCGCTGGGCGACGACTTCGCGAACAACCTGAACAAGCAGGCCACGCGAAAGTTCTTCACCTGGAACGGGCAGACGGCGTCGCCGGTCACCCCGTCGGGCGACTCGCTGCGGCCGCGGCTCACGGTGTCCGACCTCGACGGCGTGGCGCTGCGTACCGGGAGCCTGATCAGCGCGGCCGACTCGTCGTTCGTGTCGGCGGTGCCGTTCGCGGCGCTCGGCCTCACCTCGACGAGCTGCTCGGACACCGCGCTGCCCGACGAGTGCAAGCAGAAGTACCTGAACTTCGCGCTCGGCCTGCCGCAGCCCAAGTCCACCTGGCTCGACCGCGTGGGCAACGAGCTCGGCGACATCTACCACGCGACCCCGACCTCGGTGAGCCCGCCCTCGGCGCTGATCCGCGACGAGTCGTACACGGCGTTCCGCGCCACCTGGGCCACCCGCCAGCCATTCATGCTGGTCTCGACCCACGACGGCCTGCTGCACGCCTTCAAGTCGAACGTCACCACGGACGCCGACACCAGCTTCGAGCTCTGGTCGTTCCTTCCCCCCGCGATCCTGCCCCACATCGGCAAGCAGTACGGCGGGGCCCACGCGCTCCTCAACGACGCGCCCTCGATCGTGAAGGACGTCGCCTTCGGCACTGGCTCGACCCTCTGGGGCCGCACCAAGGCCAACGCGCGCGGCGGCGTCGCCAACTGGCGCACGGTGATGGTGTCCGCGCTCAGCACCGGCCACGGGTTCTACGCGCTCGACGTGACCGACCCGGTGAACCCGCAGTTCATGTGGCAGCTGACCAACACCAACGTGGGCGCCGAGCTGTTCGGCGAGCACCCCGGCCAGCCCTCGATCGGTACGGTCTACTACACGGACAAGGACAGCGCGGTCAGCGCGGAGACGCCGGTCGTCATCCTGCCCGGTGGTGAGGGCACGATCTTCAACACCGGCCTCTGCGACCGCTGGAACACCCCGCCGGTCTCCGCCGACACCTTCACGACGGCCCGCAACAAGGTCCGCTGCTGGACCGGCCCGGGCAACAGCCTCACCGTCGTGCGCCTCTACGACGGCAAGATCCTGCGCTCGTTCCGCAACGATCCGCTCGGCAAGACCGGCTCGATCCCGGCGCGCCCGCCGGAGCCCACGGGCGCCGCGGCGCAGATCATCGCCGCCGGCCGCGCGTACGTCGTGCAGTCGTCCCTCACCCCGGCGTACGCGGGGATCGACTCGCCGCTGACCGGCGCGGTCGCCCTCTATCCGGCCGGCGTCGGCGCGGTCACCACCCGCGCGTTCGTCGGTGACATCGACGGTGGGCTCTGGCGCGCGGACTTCTCGGCGACCGACCCGCAGCAGTGGACGTTCTCGCTGTTCCACGACGCGTACTTCCCGGGCGACGCGGCCAACGCCGACCAGGCCAAGTGGGGCCCCGTCTCCACGCTGCCGGTGGTGAGCGTCGACCGGTTCGGCGACGTGGTCGTGAACTACGCGACCGGCGACCAGAACAACTTCTCGGCGACCAACCTGAACCACGTGTACTCGCTCACCGAGCGCACCTTCGTCTCGTCGGGCGTCCGCACGTACACCACCAAGGTCAACTGGCACCTGCGCTTCCCGAGCGGCATCACGCCGACCGGCCCGCTCTCGCTGTTCAACGGCGTCCTCTACTTCTCGACCTTCTCACCCGGCGTGGCGAGCGGTGCGGCCTGCCTCGACGGACAGGGCTCGCTGTTCGGCGTCGACTACGTGGAGGCCGAGCCGGGCCAGTACGGCGTCGACGGCACCCCGGTGCCCCTCGCGCGCTTCCTGAAGGCCGACACGGCGGACACCACCGCGGCCGCCAAGCCCTGCCCGGAGCCGACCCACCCGGTCTACAACAACCAGGACGCGCGCGTCGGGTACGACAGCTTCTTCCGCTGCTTCCCGCTCGACCCGGGCACGATCGTCTTCGGCGCCGGCATCACCCAGCGTCCCTCGTGCGTGAGCACCTCGTCGACCGCGCTCGGCACCGACCCGTACTTCGGTGACACGAGCTCGCACATGACGCTCTCGTCGATCAACCAGGGCGACTTCCAGATCGTCGCGCAGACCGGCCCGAAGGGCACGGCGGCCACGGGCTCGAAGACCAACACGTTCACCCGCAAGCTCAAGCCGCCGCAGCCCACCGCGCGCCTCGAGTCGTGGGCCAACGTCGTGGAGTAGATCGGCGTACACTCGGCCGGTCGCCATGGTCCTGCCTCGCTCGCCCGCCCTGTGTGCCGGGCTGTTGTTGCTCACCGTCGGTTGTCGTCGCCCCCCGGAGCGCGAGGTCGGGGGCACGAACGCGAAGGTTCCCCCCGACCGCCTCGCCGAGACGGAGATCGCGCCCGGCGTGGAGCGCGCGTTCGACCTGCCCTTGCCGCGCGGCACCCGCATCGACGCCCGCTTCGGCCAGAGCGTCACGGCGAGTGTGCCCGCCTCCGCGGAGGCGCTCGCCAACTTCGTCCGCCGCAACGCGACCGCGGGCGAGGCGCTGGTCGGCCCCGGCGGCACGGTGTTCCCGAAGGTGTTCGTGAAGGGCGCCACGGACGACCACTGGCTGCGCGTCGAGATCCACTCGACCGGCGCCGAGACGAAGCTGGTGGTCGACCGCGTGGACGCGAAGCCACCCGTGCCCCTCGGCAGCACGCAGGAGGAGATCATGAAGAAGGCGGGCCTCACCCCGGACGGCAAGCTCGACCCGACGAAGATGTGAGGGGGCGGGTGTGAGGACGAAGGACTGGTTGCCCCGCGTCGCCCTCGGCGTCGCGGGGGGCCGCTCGCTCGTGTGTCGCGGTCCACGCGCCGGGGTGGGCGCAGACCGGCGGGACTCCGCGGTGAGGAGGGCCGTCGCGGTCGTCGCCGCGGCGTCTGCGCTGCGTTGCCACGGCCCTCCCGCGGTGCCGGCGACAGGGCACGTCGTGGTCCCGACGATCGGCTGGATCGGGTCGAGCGACTTCGTGGCAGGCCGGATCGCGCGTCCTCCACTCGGCGCTTCTCTTCGTAAGGCCGGCCGCCACCGCGAGCGTCACGATCCGTCGCACGCCCCTCTCGAAGCGCGCCGTGCCGCTCCGCCCCCTGCCTCGACGCGACATCGACAGCCGGCCCTTCGACGCTCCGAGTCCCCCGGACAAGCCCCCGTCGACCACCAAGACCTTCGAGCTCCACGACCGGAAGCTGAAGACGTGGACCAAGGTGCAGGGCCACCTCGTGTTCGTGGGCGCGCACTTCGCGTACTACGACGAGATGGGGGCGAGCCGAGCTTCGCGAGCGCGGGGGCGCGCCTCGACGCGCGCGCCACCGTCGGTTTCCGCTCGCGTCGTGTCGGCCTTCGGGCCACCGACGGACGTGGACCAGGACGGCCGCGTGACGGTGTTCGTCTCGACGACGGCGCGGGCGGTCAGCCCGCAGGCGTTCACCGCGCTGCCCGCACCTGGTGGGGCTGCACGCCGCGGGGTGACGTCGTCACGATCCTGGGCACCATCGGCGAAGCCGCCGGGACGCACCGCGTCCCTTTCTCGCGACACCTTCCTGCCCCTCGCCCCCCCGAGACGGCGCACCTCGTGCAACACGCCGCCGCCAGCCACCGCGCGAGCTCCGCGGCCGAGTTCCTCGTGGAGGCCAGGCGCAGCTCGCGCGCGTGATCGGTGCCGTGCCGTCCGACGACCGCTCGGCACGGTGTGGCCGGAACTCGCGGGCGACCGACCCCCGTTCGCGGCACATCCTACGGGATGTCGCTCCTCCCCGCGTTCCTGCACGAGTGGCGCGGCTCGCGCTCCACGTGGGCGGCCGTCCCGCGTGACGAGGCCCCTCGCTCGGCGCGCGACCGGACAGCCGCCGCTCCTCGCGCTGGCGTTCGCTCGCCTGGCCGATCCCGCGGGAGGGGCGCTCCTGGGGCAACGAGAGGGCGTGCTGCCGTGGGCGCGTCTACGCGCATGCACGCCGGTGGTCGACGCCGCGGCCGGCCTTGCGGAGGTGACCGTCGTCTGGACAGGCACGGGCATCGTTCGGGTCCCGCCGCTTTCGGGCAGCAGCGTCACGATCACGAGCACGACCGGTGACACCTACGTGGTCGCATCGAGCGCGGAGTGACTTCGTTCGGTTATCCCGGCCAGCTTTTCGCCTCTTGCGCAGCCGTTACCCATGTCCTTGGACAGAAGGACGGGCCGTCACCCATGGGTCCGCACAAGCCGTCACCCATGTCCGTACACCGGACCCGACCTCTCGTGGGGCCTTGACTTTCCCGCGGCACTTTATACGCTCAATCAAGTGAAGGCTGCACCCCGCCAGCTCGAGCTCCCCCGCACCCGCGGGTGGGGTGGGCGTCGCACGGGCGCCGGCCGTCGGCGCATGGCGCCGCGGCCGCTCGTCCCCCACCGCCCCCGACCGACGCACGTCGGCTGGGCCCCGGTGCACCTCACCCTCCGGTGTATGTCGGGACTGCCCTCGCTGCGCTCGATGGAGGTGTTCCCGGCGGTGGTGGCTGCCTTGCGCGCAGCGCAGAGCGCTGCGTTCCGCGTGGTGCACTTCTCGGTGCAGGACAACCACGTGCACCTGCTGGTGGAGGCGCACGATTCCAGCGCCCTTCGGGCGGGGGCGCGCTCGCTCGGCATCCGCCTCGCGCGCGCGGTCAACCGCGCCTGTGGCCGCAGAGGCCGCGTACTCGACGATCGCTACCACACCCGCGCGCTCCGCACCCCGCGCGAGGTCCGCTTCGCGCTCGCCTACGTGCTCTTCAACTTCAAGAAACACCAGGTCCGCGTCCCCACGCGGCTCGATCCGTGCTCGTCCGCGCCGTGGTGCGATGGCTTCCGGGGTCGGCCGGCCGCCGACCTCGAGGACGCGCCGGTCGCCGCGGCCCACACGTGGCTCGCGCGCGTCGGGTGGCGGCGACACGGCCTGCTGTCACCCGACGAGCACCCGGCGTGACTGCGGCGCGAGCGGTCAGTTCACGAGCGGGGGCACGATGAACAGCACCTCGCGGTCGGAGCCCAGGATCAGCGAGCTGCCCGGCTTCTCGGCCCACACGCGCAGCCACGCCTTGAACGTCTGCACGCCGCTCGTGGCCGCGATCACCGTGTTGGCCTTGGGGACCACGCTGTAGCAGTAGAACTTGCCGGGGTTGAGGCCGGTGATCGTCTCCTTGATGTCGCCGGCGCCGAGCACCGCCTTGGGCGTCTTGCGCTTGTCGGCCAGCACCGTCGCGGAGAACACCTCGCAGGTGGCGCCGCTCACCGGGTCGGTGCCGCCCGTGGGCTGGGGGTCGACCTTCTCCATGAAGTTCGTCACCACGTCGGTCGTCTCGGCCGCGTCGTTGTAGGCCTCGACGTAGACGTCGAACTTGATGGTGTTGAGCATGGCGATCACGCCGTCGACGATCGAGGTGCTGAGGCCCGTGCCGTCGGCCGCGATGCTGAAGACGAGGCGGCAGTTCTTCACGCCGCCCACGGTGAGGCCGTCGGGCGTCACGTTGGCGCCGGAGAGGCCGGTCTTGCACTGGGTGGTGCCGCCGGTGAACGCGGTCGGCGGGACGTACGAGCCGGTCTTGTCGGCGATGTAGGCCTGGTGGGCGTAGGGGTAGGTGTCGTCGGCGAGCGGGCGCCCGCCGTCGTCGGAGCCGACGCCGATGAACTTGCCACCGATCTTGTTGAGCTCGGTGATCACCTGGTCGACGTCGGGCGCGCCCGCGACGGTGCTCGCGTACGAGTGGCGGAGCGCGGTGTCGTAGTCGCCGCTCACGCCCGTGGGGGCCTTGTTGAGGGCGCGCTTGCCGTTGTGCATCGGCGCGTCCGTGATGTTCACGAGCACGGTGAGCGCGTCCTTGCGGAAGTGCAGCGCGCCGAACGTCCCCGTGGGCGGGACGTCGGCCGTGCGCGCGTTCGGCGTGGGGTCGGCGGTGCCGACGGTGCCCGGCCACGTCAGCGCGGCGCCGGTCAGCGCCTTGTACATCGCGGGCACGTCGGACTCGGGCCAGTCGAGGTTGCCCTGCGTGGTGAGCGAGTTCACCGCGGCCTGGGAGTTCGCGGTGATCGTCGTGACGAAGCCGTTGGTGCCGTTGATGTAGTAGTACGGCCGCACCACCGAGAAGTCGCCCGAGCTGGTGTGTGGACTGACGGGATACTCGACGAACGCCGAGACCCCGACGGCGAGGTCCGGGATTCGCGTCTTGAGGGCTGGGATGATGGTGGTCGAGAGGCTCGTCCGGAGATTGGCGATCTCGCCGGCCATCGAGCCCGAGCGGTCGATCACGAAGCCGACGTCGCCCTTGTTGAGCGCCGTCGAGAGCGCGAGCGGCGAGCTGGTCGGCGTGGGCTTGGCCGAGCCGTCGAACGAGTAGGGCACGACGAAGTAGAACTTGCCCGCCTTGGCCGGCGTGAGCGCCGGGTCCTTCGCGCCCGCCACGCCGATCAGCGTGGTCTCGATCAGATCGTCGATGCCGTCACCGTCGGTGTCCTTCTTGATGCGGCTCGTCTCGTTCGTGTCGACCACGCAGTCGAAGTCCTTGTCCTCGTCCTTGTCGAGCAACAGGTCGCCGTCGCTGTCGATGTCGAGGTAGTCCGCCTTGCCGTCGCCGTCCGTGTCGACCGTGCCCTCGCACTTGTCGCCCACGCCGTCGCCGTCGCTGTCGACGTCCTGGAAGTTGCGCTTGCCGTCCTTGTCCGGGTCGCCGAGGCCGTCCTCGAGGTCGAAGATCCCGTCGCCGTCGGCGTCGCGGTCCCACAGATCGGGGACGCCGTCGCCGTCGGTGTCGACGAGGCCCACGTAGGTGCCCGCCGCGTTGGTCAGCTCGAACTTGTCGTCGAGGCCCACGGTCTTGTCGGTGGAGGCCGAGTCGTGGTCGTTGTCGGGGTCGAGGAAGTCGGGCACCCCGTCGCCGTCGAAGTCGGAGGGCGTGGCGAAGCCGCACCCGACGGGGCGGCCCGGCATGCCGACCGGCGGGCAGGCCTCGTCCTTGTCGGGGAGGCCGTTGCCGTCGGAGTCGAGGTCGCGGAAGTTGGGGACGCCGTCGCCGTCGGCGTCGTTCAGCGCCGCCGTGGGGTCGCACCCACCCGCGGCCCACTCGACCTTGTCGGGGATGCCGTCACCGTCGCTGTCCGTGTCGAGGTAGTCCGGCGTGCCGTCGCCGTCGGTGTCGGTCGGCGTCGCCGCGCACCGCCCCTCGACGGAGTCGGGGATCCCGTCCCCGTCGCTGTCGAGGGTGCACGCGAGGGCGCCGCACGGATCGGGTCCGGTGTCGGTCCCTGTGTCCACCGCGCCCGAATCGGTCGCGCCGGTCTCCGCGCTGGTGTCGGCCGCGCCCGCGTCGCCGGTAGCCGTGTCGCTGGTCCCCGTGTCGGTGCTCGCCGTGTCGGCACCACCCTCGTCGGCGGTCTCGCCACCTCCAAAGTCGCCCCCCGTGTCGGCGGCGGTGTCGTCGCCGACCTCGCTCGCGTCCTCGGTGGTCCCCGTGTCGACCGCGCCCGAATCGCTGCCCGTGTCCGCGAGGCTGTCGTCGCCGCCATCGAGCGCCGCATCGTCCCCGGCGTCGAGTCCCGGCTCGTCGGTGCTCCCGCTCCCGCCCCCGCACGCACCGAGGCCGCACGCGGAAACACTGACGAGCAAGGCGAGCGCGGTCGGGCGCAGTCGAAGCATGAAGGACCTCCGGGACGACCTTACGGCCGCTCGAACGCCCGGGTTAATGGCGGCTCACTCCGGGACGAAGATGCCCGAGGGCGCGTGCCAGGCGAAGCTGCCCTTGACGGCACCAGCGATCCGGATCCCCACCTTGCCGTGGTCGGCGTCGAGCTCGACCGGCTCGAAATCGCTCTGGTTCTTGGTCTTCTCGGCGCGGTCGAAGATCTGCTCGAACACCGGCTCGGGGAAGCCGTGCATGCAGCTCCACACGCGGAGCCCCGTCTGCTTCACGCGCTGGCCGCTCGGATCGAGCGAGGCGTGGGCCCAGCGCAGCGCGAGATCGTCGCGGTCCTCGGCGTGCAGGTGGGGCGCGATCTCGAGCCTGGTCTGGTTGTCGAAGCCGAACTCGTCGGGGCGCGCGACGATGAGATCGGACGCCAGCAAGGCGAGCTTGCCCGGCGCGACGCGCCCGAGGATCGCCGTCATGAGGATCTGCCGCCGGGTGCCGCCGCTCGGTCGGGTCCGGAACGTGAGCGAGACCACGCGGTAGTCGCGCCCGAGGCCGTCGAGGTCGGCCCACGTGTCGGTGATCCGCGCGCGCTGGTTCTCGACGAGCTCGGCGGGGATGGGCATGCCGAGGTCCATCGCGAGCCCGGCCGCCCGGCCCGCGCTGTCGGCCTCGTAGTTGGCGTCGATGCCCGCGATGGTCTTGGACGTCGCCGCCTCGTCCACCACCTTGGGCGGGTCGCCGAAGAAGCCGATCTCGGTGATCCCGAGCTCCGGCCAGCGGTCGCCCGCGTAGAGGTCGTCGAACGTCACGCGCACGGTCTTGGCCTCGAGCGGCCGCTCGAGTCGCACCGTGACCACCCGCTCGTCGGGCTTCACCTCGCGCACGATCGGGGCACCTCCATCGATCGTCACCGTGAGCTTCTTCACGTGCGAGTTGCGCAGGAACAGATCGCCGAACTTGGCCGACCAATCGTTGAAACCGGTGTCGATCCGGAGGACGTGGAGGGACTGCTTCTTCTTGAACCTGGCCTCGAGCCACTCGCCCTTCTCGACCTTCACCGCCGGCTTTCCGTCCTGATTCCAGGAGGTTGCGCGCGTGCCATCGAAGGCGTGCCTGGCCGGGTGGTGCTCGCCGTTCTTGGCGTCGTGAAACTCGGTCGACGCGGAGGACTCGTCCGGGAGCAGCCGGGCGAGGAAGCGGGTCGTGGGTTTGACGGGCGCGGGGCGCTGGCCGACGGCGCGGCCGAAGCGCTCGGCGCGGGCGCGCTCGCGACCGTCGAGACGCTGGCGGAAGCGGCCGCTTTCGGGCCCGGGGGCGCCTCGTTCCGACAACCCAGCACCACAGCGGCAGCCAGCGCGAGGATCGGTCGGTCCATGCCGGATTCATATCCGACCTCGACGCTCGCGACACGCCTTGCTAGCGCCGCTGCCACCATGGCGTCCAAGGAGATCGTCTCGACCCCCGCGGCGCCCGCCGCGATCGGCCCCTACAGCCAGGCGGTGAAGGCCGGCGGCCTCGTGTTCCTGAGCGGCCAGATCCCGCTCGATCCCGCGACGGGTCAGCTCGTCGAGGGCGACATCGAGGTGCAGACGCGGCGGGTGATGGAGAACCTCGCCGCGGTGCTCGCCGCCGCCGGCACCTCCTTCGAGAACGTCGTCCGCGCCACCATCTACCTCATCGACCTCGGCGACTTCGCCAAGGTCAACGCCATCTACGGCGAGCGCTTCCCGAGCGCGCCGCCCGCTCGCGCGACCGTGCAGGTCGTCGCCCTGCCCCGTGGCGCGAAGGTCGAGATCGACCTCGTCGCGCTCGCCTGATCCGAGGAGCCCATGTCCAAGAAATCCGCCGCCGTCACCACCCTCGATGCCTCGCTCGTCGCCGCACCGGCCGAGAACGCGCTGTCGCTCGCCGCGGCGCTCTCCGCCGCCGACCAGGAGGCGCTCGTGACGGCCTGGATCGACGCCAAGAACGCGGGGGCGGTCGCCGCCGTCGCGCGCGTCGACGAGGCCCCCGCCGCCCTGCGCAAGGCCGCGCGGCGTGGACTCGGCATCCTCAAGTCGCGCGGCATCGCGATCCCCGAGGTCGGTCACGTGACGCAGGCCATCGGCGCGCCCAAGGCGTCGGTCGAGGCCCGCGCGCTGTTCCCCGACGGGCGCGGCGCGCAGATCTGGTGGATCGCCAAGATCAACAGCACCGGCTCGACCGACGTGGTCGAGGTCACCACCATGGACCGCGTCGGCATCGTGAAGCTCGAGCGCGGCACGCCGACGGCCGGCAACCTCCGTCAGATCTGGCACGCGTGGCTCGCCCGCGCCGGCCGCGCGCCGATGGAGGTCCCCGTGGCCTGGGCTCGCGCGCGCATCGCCGACGCCCGCGCGCAGTCGGTCGCCGGCAAGCAGGTCCTCCCGATGGGCCTCGACGCCGCGAGCGATCTGCTCGTCGGGCCGGACCAGAAGAGCGAGGCCCACCCGATCGACGCCCTCGGCCTGTCGCTGCCCGCGGACGACGCGGCGAAGGCCCGCCTCGGCGGGTCGCTCCGCCTGCACGACGAGCCCGAGTTCGCCTCCTGGCTGCCCGACGACCCCGTCGCCGTGGCGCTGCTCGAGTCGATCAACGAGAAGGTGCAGGGCATCGTGGGCATCAACCCCGAGGCGCCCCCCACCGACGACCAGCAGAAGGAGATCGACACCGCGGTCAACACCGCGATCGACGAGGCCACCGACGCCTATTTCGACGACGCCCGCAAGCGGCTCTACTTCACGCGCCTGCGCGACGGCGCCCTCTCGCTGCACGCCGCGGGCTCGCTCGAGAAGGCGATCGACGCGCTGCTCGTGGCCGACGCGGTCAAGCGCGCGGGCGTGGTCAGCGACCGGCCGAGCGAGACGCCGTTCCTGCGTGGGCTGTTCGTGAAGGTCGTCGCGGTCGCCCAGCAGCGCGCCCGCGAGGCCGCGAGCCGCTGAAGGAGCCGCCCTTGCTCGAGGAGCTCCGCGTCCGCGACTTCGTCCTCATCGACGGCCTCGCGATCGAGCTCGGCAAGGGGCTCTCCGTCCTTTCCGGCGAGACCGGCGCGGGCAAGTCGATCCTCGTCGACGCGCTCGCGCTCGTGCTCGGGGGTCGCGCCCGCCCCGAGGTCGTGCGCACCGGCTGCGAGTCGGCCGAGGTCGAGGCCTCGTTCGACGTCGGCGCGCTGCCGGCGCTGCGCCGCGCCCTCGAGGACGCCGGGCTCGCCGAGGTGGGCGACGAGGGCCGCCTGCTCGTGCGGCGCGTCGTCTCGAGCGCGGGTCGCTCCAAGGCCTTCGTCAACGGACGGCTCGTGCCGGTGGCGCTGCTCGCCGAGCTCACGCGCGGCCTCTGCGACATCGCCTCCCAGCACGAGAGCCAGACCCTCTGCGACCCGGCCTCGCACGCAGGCCTGCTCGACGCCTACGCGGGCCTGGACGCCGACCGCGAGGCCCTCGGCGCCGTCGTCGAGCAGCTGAGCGCGCTCGAGCGCGCGCGGCGCGAGGAGCAGAGCCGGCTCGACACCCTCCGCGCGCGCGAGGACTTCCTGCGCTTCCAGCTCGCCGAGATCGAGAAGCTCGCGCCGGAGGCCGGCGAGGAGTCGGCGCTCGAGGCCGAGCGCGGTCGCCTGCGCCACGGGACCAAGCTCGCCGAGGTGACCAGCGCCGCCGAGGCCCGCCTCGAGAGCACCGAGGGCAGCGTGCTCGACACCCTCGGCCGCACGATCGCCGAGCTCGGTCACGCGGCCGCCCTCGACGAGCGCCTCGCGCCGCTGGTCCGGCAAGTGGAGTCCGCGGCCACGGAGCTGCGCGACGTGGCGCACGCGCTCGGCCGCTACGCCGAGTCGGTCGACCAGGATCCGAACCGCCTGTCCGAGGTGGAGGAGCGCCTCTACGAGCTCTCACGCCTCTTGCGCAAGCACGGCCCCACCACGACCGAGCTGCTCGCTTTCCGCGACTCGCTCGCCGCGGAGCTCGCCACGCTCGACGCCGGCGACTCGAAGATGGCGCAGCACGAACGCGAGCGCGCCGCCCTGCTCGGGACCGCCACGACCCTCGCGCGCGCGCTCTCGAAGGCGAGGCGCGCGGCGGCCGCCGCCCTCGGCGAGGCCATCGCCCAGGAGCTCGCGAGCCTGTCGATGGGCAAGGCTCGCATCGTCGTCGAGGTCGCCACGGTCGCGGCGCCCGACGGCGACGAGGGACTGGTCGTCGACGCCGACGCCTCCCGCGCGCGCCTCGGCCGCACGGGCATCGACCGCGTCGAGCTCCTTATCGCGCCGAACCCCGGGGAAGACCCGCGCCCCCTGCGCCGCATCGCCTCGGGCGGTGAGCTCTCGCGCGCGCTCCTCGCGGTCAAGCGGGTGCTCGCGAGCAAGGACGCCCACGCCGGCCTCTACGTGTTCGACGAGGTCGACGCGGGCGTCGGCGGCGCGGTGGCCGAGGCCATCGGCCGCAAGATCGCCGAGGTCGCGCGCCACCACCAGGTGCTGTGCATCACCCACCTGCCCCAGATCGCCGCCTTCGCCGACGTGCACTTCCACGTCGAGAAGCGCGAGCAGAAGGGCCGCACGGTCAGCGTGGTGCGTCGCCTCGAGACCGAGGAGCGCGTCGAGGAGCTCGCCCGCATGATGGGCGGCTCCAAGCTCACCGACACGACCCGGCGCGCCGCCGAGGAGATGCTGGCCGTGGCCCGCGCCGCGAGCGGGCCCGCCCAGAAGGGCGAGAAGAAGAAGGCCAAGAAGGCCTGACCCGGAGCGGAGGACCGGTCCGGGAGCGACAGAGCCAACCCAGCCGGCTCGCGTAGCGAGTTTGTCCTTTCACCAGTCCCGGCTCTATCCTCGACTGCGTGACGCGCGAAGAAGTGTTGTCGGCGGTCGGCACCCACCTGTTCGCCGAGTGGGGCGGCTTCGTCGTCGCGCGCGACGCGAGGCTCGTGCGCCGCGCGGCGGGCGGAATCTGGCTCATCTCGGTGGTGATCCCGGCCTCCACGGGCGACGTCTTCGTGGTCGACCTCGAGGTCGACGAGCACGGGGCGATGGCGAACCCGCTCGACGTCGACAAGATCCTCGAGGCCGCGCGTCGACCCATCGAGACGCCCGCCGTCGGCGACGATCCGTTCGCGAGCCCCGACTCCGAGCTGAGCGGCCTCCTCGGCGACCTCGGCGCGGACGAGGAGGAGGAGGCCCCGCCCTCGACCGCGGCGCTCGACGACAAGGCGCTCTACGCCCGCGCGCAGCTCCTGGTCGGCAAGGGGGACAACGAGTCGCTCGAGAAGGCGCGCCTCATCATGCCGCGCCTGCTGCAGGCCCCCGACCGCCGCGGCGCGGTGCTCGTGTGGATGGCCGTCGTCGAGCGCAAGCTCGGCAACCCCGCGCTCGCGGTGCAGCACCTCGAGGCCGCCGCGCGCGAGTTCGCCGATCGCTTCGACCTCGTGACCCTCGAGAAGCTCTCCTCGCTCTCGGTCGAGATCATGGGCCCGGAGAGCTTCCAGGGGTCGCCGATCCGAAGGCTCCTCGACGACAGCCGCGAGCGGATGCGCCCCATCGGCACCATCTACGAATGCCCGCAGCTCTACGGCGTCGGCCGCGACAACGAGGACTGGCTCGGCGACCACAAGGTCCTGCACAAGCTCGAGCAGGGCAAGGCGCTCGTCCGCGAGGGCGAGCCTTCGCGCACGGTGTTCGTCATCAAGAGCGGCCTGGTCGGCGTGTGGCTGCAGAACGGCGACGGCAAGACCTCGCGCCTCGTGCGCTGCTGCTTCCCGGGGTGGCTGCTCGGCGAGTCGAGCGTGCTCGTCGACGACGACCCGCGGTGCACCGCCACGCTGCGCGCCGAGCGGCCGAGCGAGGTGTGGGCCATCGAGGCCTCGTCGCTCAAGAAGTTCATGAAGGAGAACGAAGACCTGCGGCACCGCATCGCGGCGACCAAGCAGCTCCACGGCATCGACTCGTTCTTCTCGATGCACGAGACCCTCTCGCAGCTCGAGGTGCTGGTGCGCGACGAGCTGCTCGGGTGCATCCAGAAGATCGAGCACGTCGACGCCGACACGGTGATCATCGCGGCCGACGAGACCCCCAAGGTCGCGTGCCTCGTGACCAAGGGCGAGCTCGTGGTGCACGACGGCAAGCCCGGCAAGAAGCCTCCCATCGCGACCGTCGGCGTCGACCGGTTCGTGGGCGTCCGCGACGCGATGCACGCCATCTCCCCCGCCACGACCGTGGTCGCCAAGGCTGGCTCGACCCTCGCGCTCCTGTCGGCCGATCTGCTGCGCAAGATCGCGGAAAAATCCCCCGAGCACGTGATCGCGGTGCTCGAGCGGCTCGGGTGAACGCGCCGGGGTTGACCCGGCAGAGGCCCCCGCCCAACCTCCGCGCAGGCCTGGACCCCGACGGCCAGGACCGGAGGCCCGATGTCGACCCGCCTGCATCTGTTCAAGTCCAAGATCCACCGCGCGACCGTCACCCACGCCGACCTCGACTACGAGGGCAGCGTCACCATCAGCGGCGAGCTGATGGACGCGGCGAAGATCCTGGAGCACGAGGCCGTGCACGTGTGGAACGTCACGCGCGGCACCCGGCTCACCACGTATGCGATCCGCGGCGACGATGGCTCCGGCGTCATCTGCATCAACGGCGCGGCCGCGCACCTCGTCGAGCCGAAGGACAAGGTCATCATCGCGACCTTCGCCGAGGTCGACGCGGCCGACGCGGCCGGGTGGCGGCCCACGGTGGTGCTCGTCGACGATCAGAACCGCGTCGTCGATCCGGACCTCCGCGAGATCGCCGGGCCCGCGCGCCGCAAGAGCGCTTAACACGTCGCAGCAAAACATCACGCCGGCGAGACAGCTGACGAACTGCGCGATCCCGGTACGCTTGCCGGTATGTCGTCGCGCAGTTGGCTTCTTCTCGCCCTCCTCTCCTTCGGCTGCTCCCCCGCCAAGGAGGACATCCGCGTGCTCTCCGACGGAGGACTCGACCTCGGCGTGTCCGACTCGGGTGGGGGTGGGGGCGGAGACGACGGCGTCGACCTCGGCACGCCCGGTGACGACACCGGCTCGTGCGCCGCCATCAGCAAGAAGGCCGAGCCGTCCGTGGCCCCCGTCGACCTCGTGTGGGTCGTCGACAGCTCGGGCTCGATGGACAACGAGGCCAAGCGCGTGCAGGACAACCTCAACGCCTTCTCGACGGCCATGGCCAAGGCCGGCATCGACTACCACGTGGTGATGATCACCTCGTCGGCGTTCGTGAAGGTGCCGCCGCCCCTCGGCGGCAGCCCGAGCTACCTGCTCGTCGATCGCGACGTCGCCTCCCACGACCCGCTCAAGGCCGTGATCGAGGAGTTCCCCAAGTACAAGAGCTTCCTGCGCCCGCTCGCCATCACCCACCTGATCGCAGTCACCGACGACGAGAGCGAGCCCCTCACGGCGGAGGAGTTCTACAAGCAGTGGGCCGGCCTCCTCGGTCACGGGTTCAAGACGCACGCCATCGCGTCCGAGAAGGTGGCCCCCACGTTCACCAACCCGACCGGCGCGTGTCAGACGAGCGGCTTCCCACCCGAGGGCGCGGCGGCGCCGGGAATGCAGTACTACAAGCTCGCCGACGCGACGGGCGGCCTCAAGTTCTCGATCTGCACGGCCGACTGGACCGCGCTCTTCAAGACGCTCACCGCGGCCGTCGCCGTGGCCGAGAAGATCCCCTGCATCTTCTCGATCCCCGCCCCTCCCGACGGCAGCACCATCGACCCGGGCAAGGTCAACGTCGAGTACACGAGCGGCAGCGGCAAGAAGGACACGCTCGTGTACGTGCCGACCGGCAAGGACGGCTGCACCGCGGCCGGCGGCTGGTACTACGACGACCCCGTCAAGCCGACGAAGATCTACCTCTGCACGAGCTCGTGCACCGCGGTCAGCGCCGACAAGGCCGGCAAGGTCGACATCGCCTTCGGCTGCGCGACGCGGATCAAGTGAACGGCGGCGGGCGAGCGCCGCTTTTGCAAACAAGAACGGGGGCGCAGCTCTCGCCACGCCCCCGCTCCAACCCTGCTGCTAGCTCACAGCTCGACGGTGCCGGTCGAGAGGACCGCCGTCTTCACGAAGAGCGCCTTGCCGGCCGGGTACGTGCCGCCCTTGCCGGTGAGCTTCACGGTGTCGCCCTTCTTCACGTCGAGCTTCGCGTCGTGCTTCAGGTACGCGAGCGAGCCGTCGGAGAGGAGCAGCGTCTTGCCGTGACGCGCGGGCAGGATGTCCGCGATGGTGCCCTCGGCCGAGATGGTCTCGAGCTTGCTGAGGTCCTCTTCGTGGTGCTTCTTCCAGCCGTCGTGCTTCTTGCCCTCGTGCTTCTTGCCCTCGTGCTTCTTGTTCGGGCCATCCGCGGCGGCGGCGCCCTTCTCGTGGTGCTTCTTCCAGCCGCCGAAGCCCTCCTTGCCCATCATCTTCGAGGCGTGCTCGGGCTTCTTGACGATCTCGTCGCTGCCCTTGGTGACGCCGGCGAACATGTAGACCTTGCGCGCGTCCTTCTCGATCGCGAGGCCGTCGACGTGGATCGCGTCGCCCGCGGTGAGCTTGCTGGTGTCGAGGTCCTTGCCCTTCACGTGGACGATGCCGCCGTCCTCGAGCAGCATGCCGCGGACCTTGCCGCTCGGGCTCACGAGCCAGCGGCTGAACTTCGCGTCGGCGGTCGCGGCGACCGGCTTCGCGGCGGCCACCTCGACGGACGAACCCTCGACGGCGACCCCACCACTCTCCGTGGGCGCCGCAGGGCCGCTGCAGCCCGCGAGCGAGGCGAGACCGACCGAGACGACGAACGACCAACGGAGCATCGACGAGAGAGCCATGGGAATCCTCCTGGGTGTTACCGGAGCGCCGGCACACCCGCACTACAGCAGGCGACGTGCCAGCCGTCCTCGCGGCCTTCTCCAAGCAGTTCCAGGCACTTGGCCGATCTCCCACCTGTCACGATTCCAGACGCCGTCTGACCCGCGGACGCTCTTGCAGCCCTCACCCAAGCGCGGTGTCCATTGTGGCCATGCGCCTCGGCTCCCTGGTCGTCCTCTGCGTCGTCGGCTGTGGCTCGAGCGCGCCGAAGGTCGCGAGCCCGACCGCGACGAGCGAGCCCGACCCGCTCGCGGTGGGCGGTGACGAGACGTGCGTGCGCAAGGGCGCGACGATCCAGTGCCACGGACGCGCGCTCGCCCAGGAGCAATCGGAGGAGATCGGCGCGCAGAAGCTCGAGCTCGGGTTCGCCCAGGGCGCGCGTCAGATCGAGATCGGCGACTACCACGCCTGCGCCATCACCGCGTCGGGCGGCGCCGTGTGCTGGGGCTACAACGCCTTCGGGCAGCTCGGCGACGGCACCAACGAGGACCGCACGTCGGCGGTGCCCGTGGTCGGCCTCACCCACGTCGACGCGATCGCGGTCGGCGCCTCGCACTCGTGCGTGCGGATCGCTGGTGACGTGTGGTGCTGGGGCGGCAACCTGCAGGGCCAGCTCGGCGACGGCGCCGACAAGGACCGCTTCGCGCCGGGCAAGGTGCTCGGTGGGGTGCGCCAGCTCGCGCTCGGCGGGTGGAGTTCCTGCGTCGTGAAGGACGACGGCGCCGTGCTCTGCTGGGGAGACAACGCGCGCGGCAAGGTCGGCGACGGTACGACGGCCGATCGCCGCGTCCCTACCCTTGTCCCCGGACTCGTCGCGGCCGAGGTGCGCGTCGGCGAGCAGCACGTCTGTGCGCGCACGACCGACGGCGGCGTGAGCTGCTGGGGTGGCAACGACCACGGCCAGCTCGGCGACGACGCGAAGAAGGACCGCCCCGCCCCCGCGAAGGTGAAGGGCCTCGCGGGCGTCGTGCAGCTCGCCCTCGGCGGCGCGCACACCTGCGCCTTGCTCGCAGACCACACGGTGCGGTGCTTCGGTCAGGGGAACTACGGGCAGCTCGGAGACGGCGGCCACGCCGACAGCGCGAGCCCCGTGACGGTGAGCGGACTCGGCGACGTCGTGGAGATCCAGGCGGGCGACCACCACACGTGCGCGCGCCTCTCCAAGGGCGGCGTGCGCTGCTGGGGCAAGGACGACTTCGGTCAGCTCGGCGACGGCGGCGGCGCGAACAAGGGCGCGCCCGTCGTCGTGCTGCCCTGAGCCGCGGGCTCACTCCGGGGCGACGCCCTTCTTGCCGATCGGGACGAAGTACTTGTCGGCGACGCGGACGACGAGGACCGTGGTGGTGCCGTTGCAGTGCGCCGACTTCCACACGACGACGCCGACGTCGCCGTCCTTCGGCGACCAGCCGGCCCACGCGCTCGAACCCGAGAGCTTCTTGGTCTCGTCGTCGGGCCACTGCAGGCAGTCGGTGGTGTTGATGCTGGTGTAGACCTCGCCGACGTCGACGAGGCGCACGCGGCCCGAGTCGACGGTGCCCGCGCCGACCTTGGAGACGGGCCCCGGCGTGGGCGTGGTGACGGCGACGCCCGGCGTACCGGCCCACGGGACCGCCGCGGTGGAGCCGGTGACGTAGGCGATGCCCTTCTCGTCGATCGGCACCACCTTGGCGCCGATCTTCACGAACACCACGGTGACCGACTGGCTGCAGTGCTTGCTCTTGCCGATCGCGACGCCGGTGTCGCCGTTCTGCGGGGACCAGCCCCCCCAGCCGTTGGTCCCGCCGAGCGCCTTGGAGGAGGCGTCGGGCCACGTGAGGCAGTCCCCCGTGTTGATCATCGGGTAGACCTTGCCGGCGGAGACGATGCGAACGGTCGGCGCGGCCGCGGCGACGGGCGGCGCGCTCCCGCCCTCGGAGATCGTGACTCCGTTCTGGTTGAGCGCGGCGTAGTGATTGTCGCCGAAGTCGACGATGTAGACCGTGAGACCCGGGTTGCTGCAGTGGGGCGAGCTCGACACGACGGTGCCGCTCATGCCGTTCTTCGGGTACCAGCCGCCCCAGCCGCTCGTGCCGCCGGCCTGCTTCACGTGCGCGCTCGGCCAGGGGATGCAATCGCCCTGGTTGATGCTCGAATAGAGCTCGCCCGCGTCGACGATGGTCGCGGTCTTCTGGACCTTCTTCTCGGGCTGGGTCCACGCACCGCCCTCCAGCATGCCCATCTGGTTCTGCGGGCCCTTGGCGGGCTTGCGGCCGCAGCCGGTGATGACGACGATGGACGCGAAGGCGAGGGCGAGTCGAGACATGGTGCACGAATCTACACCGTCGAACGCGGGGTGGGAGCGCGAGGGCAAGGTCCGGGTCGGCGACCACGATCTCGCCTGGATTTCCAGGGGTGACAGTTCGTCGACGGTGCTGCTCCTCATGGGGCTCGGCGGCCGCACGAGCGACTGGGGCGAGGCGTTCCCGGCGGCGCTCGCCCAGCACCACCGCGTGATCGCCTTCGACAACCGCGGCACGGGCCGCTCGGCCCGCGTGGACCGCGCGTTCTCTCTGCAAGACCTCGCCGACGACGCGATCGGCGTGCTCGACGCGCTCGGCGTGGCGCGGGCCCACGTCGTCGGGATCTCGATGGGCGGCATGATCGCGCAGCGCGTGGCCGCGCAGGCGCCGCGGCGGGTCGACAAGCTCGTGCTGATGTCGACCCACGTGGGGGGTCTCCGCGTCTTCTGGCCGCACCCGCGCGCGGTGCAGGTGCTGTTCCCCGAGCCGGGCACGCCCGCGGCGCAGATCGTCCGCGCGCGAATGGCGGGGATCGCGGCGCCGGGGTTCGCGGACAAGAACCCGCACACGGTCGACGCCATCGTCGCGAGCGCGCTCGGCGCGCCGACGCCGCTGCGCACCTACCGCTACCAGCTGCAGGCCGTGCTGCGCGACGACCGCTACCCGGTGCTGCGCCACATCGAGGCCGAGACGCTGGTCGTGCACGGCGACGCCGACCCGCTCGTGCCGTTCGAGAACGGCAAGCTCCTCGCGCGCAAGATCCCGCACGCGCACCTCGCGGTGCTGCACGGGTGCGGTCACCTGCCGATGTGGGAACAGCCCGAGCAGCTCTGCGGGGTGGTCACAGGATTTCTCTCCTGAGCCGCCGCTCGTTCACTTGATCTGCGTCTTGCAGCCGAGGAGGATGTCGATCTTGGCCTTGAGGTCGGACTTGATCTCGGCGCACGTGGACGGGCAGAGGATGATCTTGGTGGGCTTGACCGCGTCGTCGTAGCGCCAGCCGCCCTTGCTGCAGTCGGTGGTCTGGAAGATCGTGGTCGAGGGCGGCACGCCCCCCTTGCTGTACTCGACGTTGACGAGGCCGTAGGAGATCTCGCCCTTGGCCACCTTGGTCGGGAGCTCGAACTCGCACGGCAGCGCCTTGCCGCGCACCGTGGAGAGCGCATCCTGGAACTGCTTCTCGACGGCGGTGGGGTCGGTGGCGAGCACGGCCGAAGTGGTGCCGCCGCCCACCGCGATCTGGTTGGCGACGGCGACGTTCACGCCGGGGAGCCCGACGACGTAGGTATAGATGCCCTTGCTCAGGCCCGTGGCCGCGAGGTCGGCGATCACCTTCGCGTCCTCCGGGTTGACCGTGCCACACGTCGCCGCGGGCCCGGCGGGGGCGCCGTCGGTCACGAGCAGGACGGCTGCGGCCTCGGCGGGCCGGGTCTTCAGCTCCTCGATCAGCTGCCGGATCGCGCCGCCGAGCGCGGGGTAGATCGGGGTGTCGAAGCCGTCGGGGAGCTCGGCGTCGATGGCGTCGGTGAGGGGCTTGCCGTTCTTGGGCAACACGTCGAACGGCACGCGCGGGGTCATGTACGCGGCCGAGTCGCAGACCGGCGTGCCATCGGCCTTGCGCGGAAAGAAATTGAGCGCGATGCGGAGCCCCGTCGAGCTCGGGTCGGCGACGAACGCACCGAGCCCCTTGCGCGCGCCGGCCCACTTGGTCGACGTGACCTCGGGCCCCATCGACGAGGACTTGTCGAACACCACGTACAGGTTGAGCGGCTTGCTCGTGGCCTGCTCGCGCACCGCGCCACACGCGGCGTCGGGGTCGAGCTTGGTGTCCCCCACGGCGTCGATGCCGACCGCGTCCAGGTTGATCGACCCGGAGTCGACCGAGCCGTCGAGGACCTCGTCGGAGCGCTGCGCCGAGCAGGCGACGCCGAGCGCCGCGAACGAGCCGAGAAGGAAGGAGAGCGCGAAGAGCTTGCGCATGCGGGCTAGAGCATACGCGATGGGCCTGCCGCGCGCTCGCGCACCAGCAAGTCGCGGAAACCCTCGACGAGCGGGCGGTTGCGGAAGCCGAGGTCGCGGACGGCCGCGGCGCTCTCGAACCTGCGGAACAAGGGGAGCGGCACCGGGACGAGCGGCCGCTTCGGACCGCCGCCGGCGGCGTAGAAGGCCTGCGCGAGCGCGCGCGGGGAGCACGGCTCGCCCGCCACGTTGTAGGCTCGACCGATGCTCGAGGGCCGCGCGAGGCACTCGGCCACTGCGTCGGCCACGTCGCCCGCGTAGACGAACGGCAGCCGCGCGAGCACCGGCGCGGGCACGATCGGCCACGCGAGCCAGCGGCGCAGCACGCGCGTGAAGTTCGGGTCGAACGCGCCGTAGATCGCCGAGGGTCGCACCGTCGTCAGCGCGATCCCGTCGCGCGCGCACGACCGCCAGCACTCCTGCTCGGAGAGCGCCTTCGAGATCGCGTAGGCGGTGAACCGCGAGGGCCGGTCTCGCTCGCTCCACTGCGCGTGGCGCTCGTCGGCGGGGAAGAACGGCAAGCCCTTGTAGACCGCGACCGACGACACGTGCACGAGGCGCCGCAGGCCGCCCTCGCGCGCGGCCGCGAGCAGGTTCTGGGTGCCCTCGACGTTGACCCGGGTGTAGGCGGCGGGGCTGCCTTCCGACAGCGAGAACAGCGCCGCGTTGGAGACGAGCGCGTCCACGCCTTCGAGCGCGGCGACGAGCGTGCGGGGCTCGAGGAGATCGGCCCGGCGCAGCGCGATCCGATCGCGGAGCTCCGGCACGCGGTCCGGGTCGCGCGCGACGCCGACCACCTCGAAGCCCTTCGCGAGCAGCGCGTCGACCAGGTAGCGCCCGAGGAAGCCGGTGGCGCCGGTGAGCGCGACCCTCACTTGAACCCGGTCACGTGCACCACGTACCACTCGCCGCGCCACGAGATCAGCGAGGTGATGTCGATGGCGTGCGGGTTGCCCGCGGCGTCGAGGTAGCGGAGCTTGTTCTTGAGCACCCGGAAGTAGCCGAGCTTGTTGCCCTCGCTGCCCGGCTTCATCCACTGCGCCTTGTCCTCGGGCACCTCGAGGCCCACGAGCTGCGCGTCCATCGCGCCCTTGCCGAGCTGCTCGTGCGCCTTGTGGATGTCGCGCGCGTAGGCCTTCATCAGGCGGTTGTTCCAGTCGGCCTCGGCGTTGGCGACGTTCTTCACCTCGCGGTAGGCGATCAGGGGGAAGAACGCCGGCGCAGCGATCTTCGGGTCGTCGACCTGGATCGCGCGGAACAGGAGCTTCACGCGCTGCTCCCAGGAGAGCGAGCGGAGCGACGGCTTCTCTTCGGTCTGCGGCAGCGGCTTGCCGGCCGCGTCGATCAGCACGGGGACTGGACCGATCGCCGCCGAGGGGGCGCTCGCCGAAGTGCTCGCCGAAGCACTGACCGACACGCTGGGGCTCGGCGCGGCGGTCGCGGAGCTCGACGCGGCGGTCGAGGCCACGGCGGTGGTGGGCGCCGGGCTCGGCGCGGGGGGCGTGGGCTTGTCGCACGCGGCGACGAGCGCGAACGGCAGGAGGGCCAGGGCCTTCATCGGGCGCATGTTAGCGGAACAGCTCGGCGAGGAGACCGATCAGGTCGGAGCTCGCCTCGAGCCCGGAATCGGAGCCGACGTAGCGATTGGAGATCGTCGGCGGGCCGCTCGGCCTCCGCGCCTCCCTTCGCGCGCTCCTGTCGTTCGCGGGCCTCGAGCGCGGCCTGCTTCGCGAGCCCGCCGCGATCGACGAAGGCGAGCACCGCGCCGAGCTCGCCGCCGTCGAAGAACACGCCGTCGTCCTTGCACACGTCGACGATCACGCCGCTCACGCGCGCGAACACCTTGCGGTTCATCGCGCGCGCGCACCGCGGACATTTCAGGTAGCGCACCCCTTGCTCCACGTACCGTGGACGCGGGGCGAGCTCCGCGGCGAGGTTCGCGCGGACGCCGTCGTCCGAGAGGACGCTCTCCACGGCCGTCTGGCCGAGGAACACGCCGCCGCAGCCGCCGCACTCGTCGAGCCCGACACCACCGCGGTCGGTCCCGGTCAGCGCCCCCTCGCACCGCGGGCACGCCCCCGACAGGCCCTCGCGGTACGCGTTCACTCGTCCTCGTGGGAGACGTCGAGCTGGATGCCGTCGGTGACCCGCACGCTCCCGTTCTTGGGCGGCGGGAAGCGGAACGTGCGGTAGACCGAGATCACGCAGCGGACGACGTCGACCTGGCTGATCGAGGCCCCGGGCGCCTCGACGCAGCGGGGCACACCGTCCGGGTCGAGCCGGAACTGCGTGCGCACCTCGCCGTGCACGTTCTCCCCGGGGGGCGCGGCCTCGGCGCACGCCTCGAGCTGCTTCCAGTGCGCCTTGCGCACGTCGGCCACCACCTGCTTGGCGTTGGGCAGATACCCCTCGGCCTGCGGGACGGCGCAGTCGGGCTCCATGAACGGCGCCGGGTACTTGTAGGTGGGCTGGGCCTTCGGCTCCGGCTCCTTGTCGGCGACGTCGCCGGTCGTCGTCGTCTTCTTCGCCGGGGTCGTGCCGCCCTCGCCGGTCTTGGCGGCGGGCGGCGATCCACAGGCGACGAGGGTGCACAGGCCGAGCACGAGGGCGGCTTCACGCATCGCGCGGATCATACAACGCGGCCCGCCGTGCTAGCGACCCGTCATGGTCGTGGAGAAAGAGGGCGCCCGGGACACGTGGCTGTTCCCCGTCGGGGCCGTCGTGGCGCTGCTCGCGGTCGCGTTCGGTGCGTTCGGCGCGCACGCGCTCGAAGGCAAGCTCGACGCCCGCGCGCTGCGCTCGTTCGAGACCGCGGCGCGCTACCAGATGTACCACGCGGTCGCGCTCCTGCTGACCGGGCTCGCCACCGCGCAGTGGCCACACCAGCGGGCGACCCGCGTCGCGGGGATCGCCTTCTCCGTCGGCCTCGTCGCGTTCTGTGGCAGCCTCTACGCGCTCGCCTTCGGCAGCCCGCGGGCGTTCGGCGCGGTGGCGCCCGTCGGCGGGATCTCCTTCATGATCGGCTGGGGCGCGCTCGCCGTCGCGGGCGTGGTAGGTTCGCGTCCACGATGAGCGCGGGCCCTCCTTCGATCGGCGAAGACGTGCTCGGCGAGCTCGAGCGTCAGGGCGCGGCGTGCACCGGCGACGTGCCGGCCCTCGTCGCCACGAGCAAGGGCGCACACCCGGGCTTCGTCGACGCCCACGCCCACGCCCGCGCGCTCGAGCTCGCGCTGCTGCGGCGCGCGGCGGCGGCCGATCGCCACGCGGCGTGGTGGCTCGCGTGCGCGGCCGCGGTCGTGCGCGCGTCTCCGCTCGCGCCCCCCCAAGAAGACGCCGAGCTCCTCGTCGGACGCGCGTTCGGTGAGCTGCCCCAGTCGGCCGCCGCGCGCAGTCCGCTGCCCGAGGGCGCGCGCTGGCTCGTCGCGGGCCACGCCGAGCCACCGGCCACCGCCCACGCCCTCGAGCTCGCGCGCAAGAACGCCGCGATCTACGTCGAGCGCCTCGACGCCGAGCTCCAGGGTCGCGTGCCCACGCTGCTCGCGCGCACGGGCTCCTCACCGACGGTGGCGCCGGTCGCCATCGAGGTCGTGACGACCTACGCCGCCGCTGCGACCCTCGTGCGCGCGTCGATGGCGCGCCTCGGAGACCGGTGCGCCGCGTTCGATCCCGCGCTGGCCGAGGTCGCCGCGCGCGCGCTCGCCGAGCTCGACGACGCCATCCTCCCGAGCCTCCTCGCGCGGGTCGAGGAGGCGCGCACCGCGCTCGCGGCTCCCGCCCCCGCGTTGCCCATCGTGGAGCGCACCTCCTTCGTCGGCGCAGCCCCTCCCACCTTCGCGACGCAGAGTGGGCAGCTCGCCGTCGCTGCGCCACCGTCGGCGGCGCCCGCTTCGGTCGAGCAGCTCGACGCCGCGATGCGCGCGGCCTTCGAGCGCGCCTGGACGAGCCGCGATCCGGCCGATCGCGCGACTTTCGAAGCGGCGGTGCGCGCGCGCTACCTCCCCGAGACCGCCCACATCACCGACCCCGACCAGCAACGCAGGGCCCTCGACCACTACGTCACCCACGCGCTCTCGCAGCTCGGGAGTTGACTTCGGGTCGAAGGGAGCCTCGATCATGGGGGTCCGGTCGACCCCCGGCTCGGATATCCTCCCTGCATGGGGAAGATGCACGTCATCGGGGCGGCGCTGCTGCTCGGGCTCGGCTGTCGGACCAAGCCGCCGGAGCTCGGGCCAGGAGATCTGGGGCAGCAGATGACCGTCTCGGTCTGGCTGTTCGGCTACGACCCGATCGAGGCCCGTCAGCTCAGCGACAAGGCGCGCAGCGGCAAGGGGCTCATCGCGGTGCGGCTCGATCAGGGCAAGCTCGACGTGCTGCAGGACTGCTTCGTGCCGGGCACGTACACCTACCGCGCGCTCTCGATGACGGAGCAGAGCCTCGTGCTCAAGAGCCACGACGAGGCCAAGGCCACGTTACCGCTCACGTGGGGCACGTTCTCCGGCGAGTTCTCGCAGTCGAGCTCGCTCGAGATTCGCTACAAGTCGCCCGGCGACTACACGGCCGACGTGCCTCCCAACGTGCAGCTCGCCGGCAGCTGCGCCGGCGCGACCCACGTGGTGAGCTACGTCACCGTCGGCGCGTTCTACACGCAGAGCGGCGCCAAGGCGAACGTCGGCGGAAGCGCCGCGCTGCCCGGCGGAGGCCCGGGCGTGGCGGGCGGCAGCGGCAGCGAGGCCCAGAAGGCGACCTCGGGCGGCAACATGGAGGCCTGCAACGGCGGCAGCGGCCTCTTCGGCGGTGGCCTCTCGGTCGACTGCTCGACGCCGCTCAAGATCACGCTGCGCAAGATCGACGCCGTCGCGGCGGCGGCGGGCGAGACCTGCAACGACTCGGCGTTCGTCGCCAACCAGAACGAAGGTTTCCACTTCGACGGCAAGGTGTTCACCATCGAGGCCGACCAGCTGCGCCTGCTCGACGAGAAGATCCCCGGCGACTTCGCCTGCACCGGGCAGATCACGCCGGCCGAGCTCAAGGCGTTCGGGGGCGTCGTACGCTTCCTCGACAAGCACAAGGGCGTGCGCGCGCACGTGAGCGTGAACTGCACGCCGCTGATCCCGCTCGGTCCGATGTCGTCGAACCTGCACCTGCAGGCGATCATGGGCCACTTCGCCAGCGCGGGCCTCTCGGGGCGCCTCACGTTCAGCGAGTGCACCCCGGGCTTCCCCACGTTCCTCCCGGTCGGCAACGGCGTCGCGGTGGAGCTCGAAGGCGGCTGCACCGACATGGCTCAGCCGCCGCCCCGCAAGTGCAACAAGTGAACGGAGCGAGCTAGCGTTCGAGGGTCGCGGCGAGCGACGTGCGCTCGTCGGGCGAGGGTGCGGCGTTCGCCTCGAGCGCGTCTTCGATGCGTGCACAGGCCTCGCTCACCTCCGGGAAGCCGTAGGTCGCGGCGGTGCCCCGCAGGCGATGGGCGAGCATGCGCGCCGCGGCGACGGTCTCCACTGAGCTCGCAGCGAGGAGCCCCGCGCGGAGCTCCGCGAGCTTGGCCGGGAGCGCGGCTCCATAGGCCTCGCGCAGCTTCGCGAGCCGCTCGTCGACGCTCAAAGCCGCTCGCCGATCGCGCGGATCTGGGCCGGCAGCGCGAGCACGTCGAAGGGCTTGGCGATCACCGCGACCACCCCGAGCGCGCGGTAGCGGGCCACCTCGTCCGCCCCCACCTTGGCGGTCATGAACACCACGGGCGTGTGCACTCCCGCGGCCCGCAGGCTCGCGAGGGTGGTCGGGCCGTCGGTGCCCGGCATCATCACGTCGAGCAGCACGAGGTCGAACGACGCGCCCGCGAGGACCTCGAGCGCCTCGGGGCCCGAAGCCGCGAGCACCACGGTGAAGCCCCCGAGCTCGCGCAGGCAGAGCTCCGCGACCGTGCGGATGTCCGCCTCGTCGTCGACCAAGAGGATGTTACGGATCTCCACGGCTCACTTTGGTTGCCTCTTGGGGTTGCCTGGTCCCTGGGACGGCTTTGCGCAATCATGGCACGACCCGTGGCCGAGCGTCCCCGCATCCTTTTCGTCGACGACGACCCCGACCTCCTCACCTACCTCGCGACGGCGGTCGCCGACGAGGTGGACGCGGTGACCCACGGAGACCCGAACGCAGCGCTCGACGCGCTCGTGGCCGAGGAGTTCGACGCGATCGTCACCGATCTGTCCATGCCGGGCATGGACGGCCTCGAGCTCTGTCGGCGCGCGCTCGCGCTGCGGCCCGAGCTGCCGGTCATCGTGCTCAGCGCGCACGGCCGCATCGACGTGGCGATCGCCGCGGTGCGGGCCGGCGCTTACGATTTCGTCACCAAGCCGCCGAACCTCGACGTCCTCCTGGTGGTCCTCCAGCGCGCCGTCGAGCGTCGACGGCTCCAGGCGGAGCTCGTCCGCCTCCGCGATCGGGGCGTGCCCCAGCTCCCGCGCATGGTGGGAGACAGCCGCGCGATGCGGGAGGTCGCCGACCTCGTCCGGCGCGTCGCGAGGAGCGAGAGCACGGTCCTCGTCACCGGCGAGAGCGGCACCGGCAAGGAGCTCGTGGCGCGCGCGCTCCACGAGACGAGCGGTCGCCCCGGTCGGTTCGTCGCCGTGAACTGCGCGGCCATGCCCGAGCACCTGCTCGAGAGCGAGCTCTTCGGCCACGTGCGCGGCGCGTTCACCGACGCGCGCAGCGCGCGCGACGGGCTCTTCGTCGAGGCCCACGGCGGCACCCTGTTCCTCGACGAGATCGGCGAGCTGCCCCTCGCCATCCAGCCCAAGCTGCTGCGCGTGCTGCAGGAGCGGACCGTGCGCGCGGTCGGTGGCTCGAGCGAGGTGCCCGTCGACGTGCGCATCGTCGCGGCCACCAACCGCGACCTCGAGGAGGAGATCGAGGCGAAGCGGTTCCGCTCGGACCTGTACTTCCGCATCCAGGTCGTGGAGGTACCGCTCCCGCCGCTGCGCATGCGCGGCAACGACGTGCTCGCCCTCGCCACCCATTTCCTGCGCTCGCACGCGGGGCGGGCCGACAAGGGCATGCCCACCCTCGCGCCCGAGGCCGCCGCGCGCCTGCTCGCCCACGCCTGGCCGGGCAACGTGCGCGAGCTGCAGAACGTGATCGAGCGCGCCGTCGCCCTCTGCCGCGGTGACGAGATCGGCCCGGACGATCTCCCCGAGCGTCTCCGCGTGGCGCCCACGATCGGCACCACCGAGTCGTTCGTGCCCACCGTGTCCGAGTCGCTCCCCACCCTCGAGGAGGTCGAGCGGCGCTACGTCGACCACGTGCTCGCCACCTACGGTGGCAACAAGGCAGTGGCGGCGCGCGTGCTGGGCATCGGTCGCAAGACTCTCTATCGCAAGCTCGAGCGAGCCCTCGAGGACAAGAAGGGCGAGGAGAGCGAATGACCCGGCCCGTGCACGCCTCCACCATGACGGTGCACGGCAAGCTCAAGGACCTCGCCGATGCCTCCCTCGCCCGCATCGTCGACGTCGCGATGGCCCTCGCCGACACGAGCTTCGGCGTGCTCGCGCTCCTCGACGAGTCGGGCACCCAGTGGTCCGCCGCGGTGGGCGGCGAGCGTGTGCAGCGGCTCCTGCCGCTCTGCAGCTTCGCCCTCCTGCAGGCCGAGCCGTTCGTGGTGACCGACCTCGGCGCCGATCCACGCTTCGCCGAGGCCGTGGCGGGCACCGATCTCTCGACCGTGATCGGCGTGCGCCTGCAGGACGAGCGGGGCCTCGCGCGCGGTGCCCTGTGCACGTTCTCCCGGCGCCGGCGAGACGGACCGCTCGACGAGCGCGAGCGGAAGAGCCTCGCAGCCCTCGCGCTCCACACGATGTCGCTCGTCGGCATGGGGCAGACCATGGACTCGCTGCGCGACAAGCACCGGGAGCAGCTCGCCCTGCTCGACAACCTCCAGGGGGTGCTGCGCGCGGCCGACCGGCTCGCCATCGTCGCGACCGACCGGGAGGGCGTGATCCGCTCGTTCAGCGTCGGCGCAGAGCGGCTGTTCGACCTGCGCGCGGCCGAGGTCGTCGGCAAGCGCGCGTTCTCTACCCTGCTCTCTCCCGACGAGACGCGCGGCCACGAGAGCGCGGCGAGCTTCCTCGCGGCGTTCGAGCGCCGCGAAGGCGTGCGCGAGGAGTGGACCGCCGAGACGAGCGCCGGTCGCGCGGTGCCCGTGTCGATGGCGATCGAGGCCGTGAAGGACGAGGAGCAGGTGCGCACCGGCTGGGTCGCCATCCTGCAGGACGTCACCGAGCGCCGGATCGCCGACGAGCTCAAGAGCGAGTTCGTCAACACCGTGAGTCACGAGCTGCGCACCCCGCTGACCTCGATTCTCGGATCCCTCGCGCTCCTGCGCGTACAGGGTGCGCTCTCCGAGAAGGCCAGCGAGCTGCTCGACATCTCGCAGCGCAACGGCGAGCGGCTGTTGCGCCTGGTCAACGACATCCTCGACCTGTCGAAGATGGAGTCGCGGCACGCGCGCCTCGAGAAGGAGACGATCGACCTCCGTGAGCTCCTCGGTCGAGTGGTCGAGAGCGACCGACCGTTCGCCGCGCGCACCAGCGTGCAGCTCGTGCTCCGTGGCGCACTCGGTTCGCCGCTCCTGGTCCACGTCGATCCGGACCGCATCGCGCAGGTCGTCACCAACCTGCTCACCAACGCGACCAAGTTCTCGTCGTCGGGGAGCGAGGTGGTGGTGGAGCTCGCGGTGACGAACGGGCGCGCGCGCGTCTCGGTGCACGATCACGGCCCGGGGATCGCCGAGTCGGTGCGCCCGCGGCTGTTCCAGAAGTTCGTGCAGGCCGACCGCTCCGACCGGCGCGTGTCGGGCACCGGCCTCGGCCTCTCGATCGTCAAGACGATCGTGGAGCTGCACGGCGGCGCGGTCGGCTTCGACAGCGAGCTCGCGAGTGGGTCGACGTTCTGGTTCGACCTGCCGCTCGGGTAGTCGGGGCGCTCAGAAGATGCTGTAGACCAGGCTCGCCGCGGTCACCGTGTCGAGCTTCTCCTTGCCCGGCAGCGCGGCGTGGTCGTACCGGAACGCGAAGCTCGTCGCGAGGCTGAACGTCTTGGTCAGCTTCGCCGAGACGATCATCTCTCCGTTGAAGCGATACGCGTCCGTGTTGGAGAGCCCCTGCAGGTACTCGAGCGCGAACGAGATCGCGGTGCCGGCGTTGATCTTGTTCTTGTAGCCGACGAACGCGCGGGCGCTGTGTACGCTCGAGGACTTGTCGAGCGTCGTGCCGTCCTTCTGCAGCAGCGCGTCGTCGCGCCGGATGTCGTGCATGAAGTCGTACCCGAGCTCGGCCCAGAACACGATCGGCTTGGTGTCGATGAAGTAGTAGCCGACGCCGGGGTCGATCTGCAGTCGGAGGTCGAGACCGGCGAACCGATCGCGACGCCCCTGCACGCCGAGGAACCCCACGAACGAACCGCTGATGAACCGGTCGTAGCGGACCTTCGCCTGGTAGTTCTCGACCGTGGTATCGGCGGGCGTCGCCGGCTTGTCGCCCTTGGCGGGCGTGCTCGCGCGGGCGTAGTTCACCGCGGCCGCGGCGCTCAGCTGGTCGTCCTTCTTGCGGAGGCGGAACGCCGTGCCGCCCGTGACGGCGAGCGACTGGGTGTTGCCCGAGGTCGCGAGCAGGCCGCCCTGCACCGACCACTCTGTCGCGTCCTTGTCCTTCGGGTCCTTCTTGGCCGCCGTCTCCACCTTGGTGTCGGTGACGATGTCGGACTTGCCCTTGGTGGCCGCCCCGGTGCCGGCCGTCCCTGCGGGCACGTCGTCCGCGAACGCGGGCGTGGCCACGAGGAGGGCGACGAGGATGGCGGGGAGCGTGGTCTTGGCGGACATGATGGCCTCTCAGAACCAGCCGATGAGGTGCGCGGTCAGCCAGCGGAAGCTCGTGCGCGAGGTCTTGCTCTCGAGCGAGCCCGCAACCGAGTCGAGCTTGGTCTTCTCGTAGAGGGTGAACGTGAACTGCGGCCCGAGGCCGACCGCGAGGTGCGGAACGGGGTGGAACATGAGGGGCAGGTCGATGTCGGCGAACAGCCAGTTGCTCGACACCGTGTCGTTGCCGACGTGGCGGAAGCCGACGCCCACCTGCGGGTAGATCGACACCGTCTCGCCGAACAGGAGGTCGAAGCCGACCTTGGGCATGAAGCCCCAGCCGGTGGTCTGGCCCGGCGCCTTGGCCACGAGCAGCTCACCGCCGATCGAGACGTTGTGGACGAGGAAGTAGTGGATGCGCGGGTTCACGTAGAAGTACGTGTTGCTCTGCTCGTCGCCGTTCTCGGGCTTCACCTTCTCGGTCTCGATGCCGAAGGTGGGGGTCCCGCCGTTGGTGAGCCCACCGATCATCGGGCCGGTGGTCACGTGGATGGCGAGCGTGCCCTTCTCGCCGAAGTGGTTGGTCGTGTCGCCGTTCACGGCGCCGGCCTTCGAGGCCGCAGGCGCCTCCTTGGGGGCCTCCTTCGGGGCCTCCTTGGGGGCCTCGTCGGCGGAGGCGCTCGGCAGGACGGCGAAGGTGAGGAGAGAAGCGGCGAGGAGTACCGAGGTTCGCATGGACGGCGGCCTCAGCAACCCACGTACCGCCCGCTTCGACCGGGGATCCCTTGCATTTCGGCCATCACGGTCGAAGACGACGCGCGTCGTTCCGACCCATCGTGTCGTTCCGACACACGTGGCCCCGAGGCCCCACTCCGCTAGGCTCCCCCCACCGTGAAGCTCCGCGCTCGGTGGACCCTGGCCCTCCTCTTCACCGGAGCCGTGCCGCTCGCCGCGCTCGCCGTCTCCGCGCTGCGCATCCAGCGCGACGGCATCTTCACGGCCGAGCAGGAGCTCGAGGCCGCCGCTTCGGGGCGCATCGCGGCCATCGTCGACGGCACCATCCAGGAGGCGGCCACCACCACCCACCGCGTGGGGGCGCTCCTCACCGACGGCCGGATCGACAGCGACGAGGCCCGACTCGATCTCGCGCGCGAGACCCTCGCCCAGTCCGCGGCGCTCGGCCAGGTCGCGGTCTACGACGGCGACGGCAAGCTCCTCGACGCCATCGTGCAGAACGGCACCGTCGCACCGAAGCCGCCCGACACCTTGCCGGCGAGCGCGTCGACCATCGACGGGGGCGGCGGCTGGCTGCCGGTCGAGATCGTCGGCGGCCGCATCCTGCTCCGCTACGCCGAGCCGTTCTTCGGCAAGGACGGCGCCAAGAAGCCGCGCGCGTGGCTCGTCGGCTACCTGCGCGCCGACGGCCTCTCGGCCTCGGTCGGCGAGATCGCCGAGCGCGAGCTCGGACGGCGCGACACCCTCGTCGTCGTCGACACGAGCGGGCGCGTCGTGGCCTCGGGCGTCGAGAGCGGCACCCTCGCGCCGGGCGGATCGCTCGCCGGCAAGGAGCTGTTCGCCAAGAACGACCTCGGCCCGATCGCCAAGGCGGTCCCCAAGATCGCGCTCGTGCAGGCGTTCGACGCGGAGAACGGCGAGCGGATGGTCGGCACCGTGCGGCCGCTGCGCACGTGGCTCGTGGTCGTGCGCCGGCCGTACGCGATCGTGTTCGCGCACCTCGCCCAGACCCAGCGGCTCACCATCCTCTACACGGTGGGGTTCCTCGCCCTCGTCGCGGCGATCGGCGCGTTCCTCGCGGGCCGCACGATCCAGCCGATCCGCGCGCTCGGCGCGCTCGCGGCCGCCTACGGTCGCCGCGAGTTCCTCACGCCCTCCCCCGTGCACACCGACGACGAGCTCGAGCAGCTCGGGTCCACCATGACCCGCATGGCGGCCGACATCGCTTCGGGCGAGATCGAGCTCTCGCGTCGCGCGGCCATCGAGCAGGATCTCTCGCGGTTCATGCCCGAGACGGTGGCCAAGGCCATCGCGAGCGGCGAGAAGGACCTCGCGCTCGGCGGCCAGCGCCGCGCCATCACCGTGCTGTTCGCCGACGTGGTCTCGTTCACGCCGTTCGCCGAGGCCGCCTCTCCGGAGCAGGTGGTCGCGTTCCTGAACGAGCTCTTCACCGTGCTCACCGAGGTCGTGTTCCGGCACCGCGGCACGGTCGACAAGTTCATGGGCGACTGCTTGATGGCGATCTTCGGCGCCCCCGAGGATCAGCCCGATCACGCGGTCGCGGCGCTCTCCGCGGCCGAGGACATGCACCGCTTCGTCGAGGCGAGCGCCCCGGGCTGGAAGGAGAAATACGGCATCGAGTGCCGCCTCGCCATCGGCGTCTCCACCGGCGAGGCCCTCGTCGGCAACCTCGGGAGCGAAGCGCGCATGGAGTACACCGCGATCGGCGACGCCGTGAACGTGGCCGCCCGCCTCGAGGCCCTGGCCCGTCCCGGCCAGACGCTGGTCACGGCCGACACGATGACGGCCGCGGGAGACGCCTTCGCCTACGCCACCCTGGGCGAGCACCCCTTGCGTGGAAAGAAGCAGCTGGTAACGATCGCCGAGGTCCGATGAGCGATCCGGAGATCTGGCTGCACGACACGATGGCGTCCCAGGCGCGCACCCGCGCCGTGCCGGTCGCTTGCGCCGCGTGTGGCGAGCCCGACATCCACCCGGCCATGTCGTGTCCCACGTGCGGCCGCATGCCCGCCACCGCACGGATCGGCAACACGCTCGGCGGTCGCTACCGCATCGACGGGCTGATCGGTCAAGGCGGCTTCGGGCTCGTCTACCGCGCCACGCACGTGCTCCTCGACCAGCCGGTGGCCGTGAAGTTCCTGCTCGCCGAGTGGGCCAAGAGCACCGAGCTCCGCACGCGGTTCCAGCGCGAGGCCACCGCCCTCGCGCGGCTCCGTCACCCCGGCATCGTCGCGGTGCACGACTTCGGCGAAGAAGACAGCGACCTCTACATCGTCATGGAGCTCGTCGAGGGCACGCCCCTCGCCAAGGTCATCCTCCAGCAGGGCAAGGTCCTCGCCGAGGAGCGCGTCGTCCGGCTGCTCGGCGGCGTGTGCGAGGTGCTCGAGGTCGCCCACGGCGCCGGCATCGTCCACCGCGACCTCAAGCCCGAGAACGTCATGGTCGTGGGCGAGGGCGCCGACGAGCGCGTGAAGATCCTCGATTTCGGCCTCGCGCTCGTGCAGGAGCCCGGCAGCCAGCGGCTCACCAAGACCAACGCGGTGCAGGGCACGCCGGTCTACATGTCCCCCGAGTAGTGCCGCGGCCGCGACGTGGGCCCCAAGACCGACGTCTACGCCCTCGGCGTCATGCTGTTCGAGCTGCTCGCCGGCGTGCCGCCGTTCATGGCCGAAGGGCCCATGGAGATCATGGCGCAGCACATGTTCGTCGAGCCACCCCGCGTCAAGGAGGTCGGCCTCAAGCGCGAGCCGCACCCCGGCCTCGAGGCGCTCGCCCGCGCGGCGCTCTCCAAGAAGGTCGAAGAGCGCCCCAGCGCCGCGGAGTTCCGCGCGCGGCTGACCGAAGCGCTGGCCGGCGAGGACGACGCCTCCCTCCTCGCCGCGAGCGTCACGGCCCGGCTCAGCAACGCCGTGCTCACCCGCGAGGAGCGCGCGCTGCCACCGCGGGTCCCCTCGGTACGCCCACCGGCGGAGAGCACCGACCAACCGAAGGAGCGGGTGGCCCTGTGGGGCTTCCCCAGCGCCAGGGTGGAGGCGCTGCGCTCGGCGCTGTCGGTCAACGGTCTCCTCGTCACCGCGTGGGCCGAGGACGAGCTCGGCGGGCCCGACGCGGCCGAGGTGCGCGCGGTCCTGATCCCCGGCGACGGCGCCGAGGCGCGCATCCCCTCGGTGCGCTCGCACCCGACCACCAAGCGCCGCGCCATCGTCGTCGTCGACGTCAAGGCCGTGTCCTCCACCCCCATGCTGATCCGCGCCGGCGCGAGCGACGTCGCCCTCGCCCAGGCGAGCGACGAGTCCATCGCGGTCCGCGTGCAGAAGCTCCTGCGCTCGCGCCGCCACGCCTGAGAGAGACCATGTCCTTCCGCCGATCGATCGTGTTCCTGGCGCCGCTCGCCGTGCTCGTCGCGCCGTCGGCGGCGGGTGAAGACCTCCTCGACTACGTCGTCGGCCCGGGCGAGAACTGCGAGTCGATCTCCGCCAAGGTGTTCGGCGATCCGCAGGCCTACGGCGTCCTGCACAGCCTGAACCCGCAGCTCGGGCCGATGCCCCACAACCTCAAGCCGGGCACCGTCCTCAAGGTGCCGCGGCCCGGCCCCGACGCCCACCTCACGTTCCTGCGCAACAAGGTCGAGGCGGCCACGCCGGCCCCGCACCCCGGCACCAAGAACGAGCCGCTCCTGCGCGGCCACCGCGTCACCACCCAGAACGAGTCGTCGGCCGAGATCACGTTCAAGGACCAGACCCGCCTGCAGTTCGGTGAGGAGACGTTGGTGATCGTGTTCGGCTCGACGAACGTCAACGCCGCCACCAAAAAAACCGCCGCCGACACCACGCTGCTCAAGGGGTCGCTGCGCGCGCACCTCGGCGAGCTCGCCGGCAAGAAGCCCGCGGTGCTCGCCACGCCCGGCGCGAAGGTCGATCTCTCGACGGGAGAGGCCAAGCTCCACGTCGACGACGACAAGACCGCGCGCCTCGCCGTCTACAAGGGCAAGGGCACGATCGCTTCGGCCGGCAAGTCCGTCGACGTGCCCGCCGGGTTCGGCAGCAAGGCGCTCGTCGGCAAGGTGCCGACCCCGCCCAAGCCACTGCCGCCCGCCCCGGCGTGGACCCAGCGCCTGCCACGCGTCGCGTTCGCCACGGCCGCCACGCTCGACTTCACCGGCGACAAGGCCGGTCGCTTCGAGCACGGCAAGGGCCCCGGCCCCACCTCCACCAAGTGGCACGTGCAGGTCTCGCGCGACGAGCGCTTCAACGACCTCGTCGCCGACGCGATCGTCGCGGTCGACATCACGCGGCTCGAGGCCAAGGGCCTGGTCCCCGGCAAGTACTACGCGCGCGTCTCGGGTTACGACGGAGACAAGTTCGAGGGGCCGTTCGGTGAGGTGCTGATCGTCGACGTCGTGCGGGCCACGGTCGTCGAGGGGGCGCTGCCCACGGCGACGACGCCAGGAAAGCTCGCCTCGGTGTTCATCGAGGGCACGGCGTGCGCCGTCGACGGCGGGGCGCTGGCCGTCATGAGCGCGCCCGTGCCCCTCTCGCCCGGCAAGGACCACGTGCTGACGTGCGCGGAGCCCGGCGGCACCGCGAGCCAGGCCGAGCTCGCGTTGCCGGCTGCCAAGGCGGGGCCCCTGGTCCTCGAGACCGTCGCCGGCCCGCTCGTCGGCGGGACGCGCAAGGTGTCGTTGATCGCCAAGGACGCGACCGGCATGCCCGTCGACGGCCTCGCGGTGCAGGTGAGCGCCGACGAGGGGCTCGGCACCACGCCGGTCTCGGCCGAGAAGGGCGGCACCTACTCCACCGTCGCGCGCTTCCTCCGCGCCGACGCCAAGGGCCAGGTGCGCTTCACGGTCGGTGGCAAGGAGTCGGCCGTCGCGGTCTCGAGCCAGCCGGACGTGGAGGACAAGGGCCCGTCACCGGCGGCCACGTCGCCGCGCAAGGTGGGTTCGGTGCTCGGCGTGGGCCTCGGCGGGCACTTCGCCGCCGACGGCCTCGGCACCGGTGGCTCGCTCGTCGTCGAGGAAGGCGCGCGCATCCCGCTCGGGTCGGGCGCGCTCTACGTGCTCCTGCAGGGTGGCCTCGATCGCTTCGGCACCACGCCGCTCAACGACCGCACGGTCGATGGCTCGATCTTCCGCTTCGGGCTCCCGTTGTCCTTCGCGTTCTTCGACCAGGGCCCGTGGTCGCCCTACCTCGGCGCCTCGCTCGGCGTGCGGCACGCGCGCCTCACCACCGACCCGGGGTCGCCGCCCGCCGACGGGCGCACGGGCCTCGAGGGTCGCGGCTTCGTCGGCCTGCGCTACACGCTCGACCCGCGCGTCGCATTGTTCGTCGAGGGGGGGTTATCGCAAGTCGCGCGAGGTCGTGTTCACCGCCGGCTCGGTCGACCCGAGCGGCTTCGGCGGCGTGCTCGGCGTACACTTGCGGCTGTGAGCACCCCTTCCGAGCGCTTCGCGACGAGGCTCACCGGCGTGCACGATGACGTCGATACGAGAGCTTCCGAGGCTTCCGAGCTCCCGCTCGGCGAGAGGTGGACGATGGTCAGCGCGTTGTTAGTGGCTGTATCGCTGTCCGGCCCTGTCGGCCTGGAGGCTTCGGTGGGAACCGGCGTCACGCTCGACCCGCCCCAGGCAGGGTGGGACCTTCGCGCCAGCGTCGGGGCACGCTCTTCGTTTCTGACGGTGGACGCCTTCTTCCAGGGGCAGGTCGCGGGTCTCGTGCGGCGTGGGGACGAAGGGTGCGTCGAGCTGGGCCCCGAGCAGGGCGGGTGCATGCACTCACCGATGCTGGTGGGGGGAGATGTCGTTCTTCATCCGTGGACGCTAGGTCGATGGGAACCGTCTCTCTTCGTCACCGGTGCATGGGCGAGGCGGGCCGTATTTCACTGGCCCGACCCGCGCAACGACCTCGCGGTCGGCGGTGGACTCCGTATCGACCTGCTCGATGCCCCATGGGTCTTTGGCTTCTCGGTGCGACTCCTCTACTACGCCACGAACACCGCGCGCTGTTGCGGCAACGAGGGAGCGCTGTTCGCTGGTGTCCACGTCGGCTGGCGCTCGCAGCAGCTATGAAGAAGCCCGCCGATCCGCTCGTCGCGACCCTGAGTCGTCGAGTGGCTGCGCTGGGCGAAGCCGAGCCTCCGCGCGACCTCGCCGAGCTGCGCGACCGCGCGCTGGCGCTCGAAGGCCGCACCCTCGCCGAGCTCGCCGAGGAGCTCGGGGGCGAGGCGAAGACCGGCCTGCACACCAAGGGCAAGGTCGGCGACCTCATCGAGCGCGTCCTCGGCGCCACCGGCGGCTCGGTCGCCCAGCACGACTTCCCTGACCTCGGCGTGGAGCTCAAGACCATCCCCGTCGACGAGCAACTACGCCCGCGCGAGTCCACCTACGTGTGCAGCATCTCGCTCCTGCGCGCCGAGCACGAGGCGTGGGCCACCTCGTGGGCCCGCCGCAAGCTCGCCCACGTGCTCTTCGTGCCGGTCGTCGATCGCACCCGCATCGCGCGGCCGGTGTTCTACCAGCTCGACGCCGAGGACGACCGCGCGCTCGGCGCCGACTTCGACGAGCTCATGGGCCGCATCGGCGCCGGCCACATCGAGGACCTCACCGCGCGCGACGGCGTGCACCTGCAGATCCGCCCGAAGGCCCGCGACGGCAGCGTGCGCACCGTGGCGTGGGACCGCGACGGCGAGCCCATCGCCACCGTGCCGCGCGGCTTCTACCTGCGCCCGAGCTTCACCGCGCGGATCCTCTCCCGCGCGCGCTGACGCTCACAGCTTCTGCAGCAGGAACTGCGCGAGGAGGTCTTCTTCGTTCACCGACGCCGTGGGCTTGCTCGGCTCGGGCGCGCCCATCGGCTCGCCGACGAACCCGGGCATCACGTCGTAGGCCTCCTCGCCGATGATCATCGACCCCTCGAACACCTCGGCGGAGAGCTCCGCGAGCTGCTCGTGGGTCTTGACCTTGCCGACCAGCCCCGCCCGATCGCCGCCGCCCGCGGCGTCGCGCAGCACGTGCACGGCCTCGGAGATCAGGTAGCGCCGCCCCTCGCCGCGCAGGACGAGCTGATCGCCGGTGAGCTCCACGCGCTCGTCGGCCGTCCATTCGTCGAGGAGCGCTTGCGGGAAGAAGACCCGGTTGACGTTCATGGCTCGTCCGAGGCTACCACGGTAGGTTGACCGTGGATGTTCCCTGCGCGGCTGGTCGTCGACCCCGACTCGGTCCTCGGACCGAGCGAGCGACCGCTCGAGGAGCGGCTCGCGCAGACCCCGCCCGACCACGTGCTCAAGGGCCTCTTCTTCACCGACGTGCTCGCGGAGCTGGGCCCGGACGCGGTCCAGCGGCTGCTCCCCACCCTCGACGCTCCCCCGCGCCTCGGCCGCTACCTGCCGTTCTCCGACTACCCGCAGCGCGACCACGCGCGGCTCGTCCTCGCGCTCGTCCGCCGGAGCGGGACTTTTCCGCGCGAGGCCATCCGACGCTTGCACCAGCGCAATGCTCGCCGCTTCGCCGAGTCCGGCGCCGGGAGGGTCCTCATGCACCTCGCGGTCGACGCGCGGCGGGTGCTCCTCGCGATGCCCCGCGTGCACGCCATGACCGGCAAGAGCGGCCACTGCGAAGCGCGCGACCTCGGCGGCTCCGTGCGCCTCTCCTACCGCGACTGGTCCCCGTGGCTCGACTGCAGCACGCTCGGCAACCTCGAGGGCGCGGTGGCGTTCATGGGTCGCAAGGCCCACATCGAGGCCGATTTCACGAGCCTCACGGACGCGGACTTCGACGTGCGCTGGTACTGAACGCCACGACGCCATCGGCCTCGACGCGCGCGACCGGGACGCCGAAGGCCGCGGCGAGCGCCGGCTCGCGCAGCACCTCGTCGGTCGGCCCCGCGGCCACGACGCGCCCCGCCGAGAGCAAGAGCGCGCGCGACATGTACTGGAGCGAGAGGCCGAGGTCGTGCACGACCGTCACGATCGCCATGCCGCGCTCCACCTCGGCCGCGAGCAGGTCGAACAGCGACGCCGCGCCCGGCAGATCGAGGAACGCCGCCGGCTCGTCGAGCAGCAGGATCTTCGGGCGCTGGGCGAGCGCCTGCGCCACGAGCACGCGACGCCGCTCGCCGCCGGAGAGCGAAGCGAACTCGCGCCGAGCGAGCTCCGTGAGCCCACACCGCGCGAGCGCCTCGTCGACGATCGCTTCGTCCTCCTTCGAGGGTCGGGCCCACGCGCGCTGGTGCGGCGCGCGCCCCATCGCCACCACCTCGCCCGCCGAGTATCCCGGCGCCTCGGGCACGTCCTGCGGCACCACCGCGAGCACCTGCGCGATCGCGCGCCGCTCGAGCGAGGCGAGCGAGCGATCGTCGAGCGTGACCACGCCCGCGCTCGGCGGCAGCGTCCCCGCGAGCGCCCGCAGCAGCGTCGTCTTGCCGGCGCCGTTCGGCCCGAGCACCGCCGTCCACGTGCCGGGCTCCACCACGACGTCGACGCCCGCGAGCAGCGGCCGGCCGTCGAGCCCGACGACTCCGAGGCCGCGGGCAGCGAGGATCACGGCCGCTCGACCACGAACGAACGTGGCGCGAGGTCACCCTCGTGGATGCGCTCGACCACGCGGAGCAGATCGCGCGGCTCCGGGTTCGGGTCGATGCACGCCGAGAACAGCGCGGGCACGCGCCCGATCCCGGGATAGCCCGGGGTCCAGGTGAGGGCGTCCGCGAACGCCGCCTTCACCGCCAGCGCCAGCGAGCTCGACTGCGCGAGCGGCGTGTCGGCGCGCTCGACGACCGCGATCGCGCGGGCGCGGCTCAGCGCCTTCACGATCTCGCGGCCCGGGAACGGGCGGAGCGAGACCACCTCGAGCAGGCCGACCGGCAGCTCTCCCGTCTTGTGCGCGAGCTCCTCGATCGCCGCGCGCGCGGCGAGGGCCACGCCACCTGCCGCGACGAGCACGATGCTCGCCCCCTCGAGGCGGACCCCGCGGACGACGTCCTGCTTGCGACCGGCGAAGCGCTCGAACGCGCGCAGCGCCGAGGCGAGCGCGAAGGGCGCGCGCTCGCCCGCGACGCGATGACGACGCCCCTCCGAAGGACCGAGCGGAGGCGGCGCGGGCTCGAGCACGCCCCGCACCAGCGCCGCGTCGGCCGGGACCACCTTCGAGGCCGGCTCGTCCGCCTCGTGCACCACGAGCACGGGCACCTCGGCGTCCTCCGCCAGGCGATGCGCGACGACCGCGAGATCGGCGCCGTCCTGGCCGTCGCGCGTGAACAGCGCCGGGCCGCCGAGGTCGAGCGCGGCGTGGGCGTCGAGCACGTCGCGGGCCGTCCCGCCGAGCACCGCGTGCACGACGACGGCGCGCCGCTGATCGACGAGGTCGCGGAACGCCGCGCGGGCGTCGACCAGCGCGCCCACCGAGAGGAACGCGGCGCCGCGCGCCGGCAGGTCACGCAGCGCCGACGTGGCGTCCGTGTACGGCCGCACCTCGACCTCCTGGTCGAAGGCGTTCTTGCGCGCCGTGGGGGCCTCGAGGTGCAACCCGGGCTGGATCACGAGGACGCGCGCGGCGAGGAGCTCGCTCTCGAAGGCCGCTGCAACAGGGGAGAGGGCGTGGGTTCCGCTCATCGGACCAGTGGAATACGGGCGAACCACCCGAGCTTCAACCCGGGCCTCGCACCCCCGGCCCGGACGGGGCATCGAACGGGCGTGTCGGCCCCGCGAACCTTCCGCCTCGAGAGCCCTTTTTCCCCGCGCGGCGACCAGCCCACGGCCATCGCCTCGCTCCTCGCCGGCCTCGAACGCAAGGACCCGCACCAGGTCCTCCTCGGCATCACGGGCAGCGGCAAGACGTTCACGGTGGCCAACGTCATCGCCGAGCTCGGGGTCCCGACCCTGATCATCGCGCCCAACAAGACCCTCGCCGCCCAGCTCTACGCCGAGATGCGCGAGCTGTTCCCCGACGCGGCCGTCGAGTACTTCGTCAGCTACTTCGACTACTACCAGCCCGAGGCCTACGTCCCCTCGTCCGACACGTACATCGAGAAGGACTCGATCGTGAACGACGCGATCGACCGCATGCGCCACGCGGCCACCCGCTCGCTGCTGTCGCGCCGCGACGTGATCATCGTGGCCTCGGTGAGCTGCATCTACGGCATCGGCGCGGCCGAGGCCTACTACGAGATGCGGGTCGATCTCTCGGTCGGCCAGGAGATCCGCCGCGACGCCCTCTTGCGGTCGCTCGTCGACATCCAGTACCAGCGCAACGACGCCGACTTCCACCGCGGCACCTTCCGCGTGCGCGGCGACGTGGTCGAGGTGTTCCCCGCCGACCGCGACGACACCGCGATCCGCATCGAGCTGTTCGGCGACGAGATCGAGGCCATCAAGGAGGTCGATCCGCTGCGCGGCGTGGTGCGCAAGAGCCTCGAGGCCTACTCGGTGTTCCCGGGCTCCCACTACGTCACCCCCGACGAGGAGCGTCAGCGCGCGATCGTCGGCATCCGCGAGGAGCTCGCGAGCCGGCTCGCCCTGCTCGAGTCCGAGGGCAAGCTCCTCGAGCGGCAACGCCTCGAGCAACGCACCATGTACGACCTCGAGATGCTCGAGCAGGTGGGCTTCTGCACCGGCATCGAGAACTACTCGCGCCACCTCTCCGGCCGCAACGTGGGCGACCCTCCGCCCACCCTCGTCGACTACTTCCCCGAGGACTTCCTGCTCGTCCTCGACGAGTCGCACCAGACGGTCCCCCAGCTCGGGGCGATGTTCCGCGGCGACCGCGCCCGCAAGCAGACGCTGGTCGACTACGGCTTCCGCCTCCCGAGCGCGCTCGACAACCGCCCGCTCCAGTTCGAGGAGATCGAGCGCTACATGCGCCGCGTGATCCACGTCTCGGCCACGCCGGGCGACTGGGAGGTCGAGAAGGCCGAGGGCGTGGTGGTCGAGCAGGTCATCCGCCCGACCGGCCTGCTCGACCCGGTCATCCACGTGCGCAAGGTGGGCGGCCAGGTCGACGATCTGCTCGCCGAGGTGCGCGCGCGCGCGGCCCGCGACGAGCGCGTGCTGGTCACCACGCTCACCAAGCGCATGGCCGAGGACCTCACGGAGTACTACCTCGAGCTCGGGGTGCGCGTGCGCTACCTGCACTCCGACGTCGACACCCTCGAGCGCATCGAGATCCTGCGCGACCTGCGCCGCGGCGAGTTCGACGTCCTGGTCGGCATCAACCTGCTGCGCGAAGGCCTCGATCTGCCGGAGGTCTCCCTCGTCGCCATCCTGGACGCCGACAAGGAGGGCTTCCTCCGCTCCCCGCGCTCGCTCATCCAGACCATCGGCCGCGCCGCGCGCAACATGCACGGCGAGGTCATCATGTACGCCGACAAGGTCACGGCGGCGATGCAGCACGCCATCGGCGAGACCGAGCGCCGCCGCGCGATCCAGATCGCCTACAACGAGGCGCACGGCATCACCCCCGAGACGGTCAAGAAGACCATCATGGAGCTCGCGCCCGGCGGCGCCGACCGCGACTACGCCGCCGTCCCGCGCCTCGCCAAGGACGCGAGCCCCGAGGACAAGGAGGCCCAGATCGAGTTCCTGCGCGAGCAGATGCTCGCCGCGGCCGAGAGCCTCGACTTCGAGAAGGCGGCCCAGCTCCGCGACCAGCTCCGCGCGATCGGCAAGGCCGACCCGAGCCTGCGCACCTCGGTCTACGAGGGCGGCAAGGGCAGCGCGCTCTATGGTGGCGGCGAGAAGGGCACCACCACCAAGAAGGCCGGCGGCCGCCGCGGCTCCTACGCGCGGAGGAAGTGACTCGCTGCGGGGCGCGTCGAAGAATCCCCCGGGCTGAAGCCCGGGGCACCGACGGCACCGCAAGCCCGGGGCCTTGCACCCCGGGCTTCACTTCCCAAATCGCTGGCTGAACCTCTCGCTGCCGAGGACCTGCAGAAGGGAGTCCAGCCAGCCCTGGGTGACGTCGAGCCCGGGGTTGATGCCCCGGGCTTACGCGGCAGTCGGTGCCCCGGGCTTCAGCCCGGGGGCTTGAAATGCCGTCCGTCAGGCGCGCCGCTGCACCCGCGAAATGAGCTCGCTCGCTCGCCCTGGTTCGACGAGCAGCGCCTCCGCGAGGTCCGCCAGGAGATCGTTCTCCGTCGACTTGATCTCGCCGTCGCTCGCGGTGATCGCGGCGGCGAGGATGAGCGCCGTCTCCCGCGTCTTGGGCTCGGGGAGGCGCTGGGCGATCGCGGCGAGCCGCGCCTGCCGGCCCTCCTCGCGCACGCGCCGGGTCAACGTCTCGAGCATCGCCGCGACCGCCTCGCCGTCGAACGCCTTGTCGGTCAGCGCCCCCAAGGTGGCCGTGAACTGGAGCATCTCCTCGTTCGCGAGCTCGCCGTCGGCGGTAGCCGCGAGGAACATCGCCTCCACGAGCGCCTCGACCTTGGGCGACGTGATCCCCTCGAGCAGCGCCTTCTTGGCCGTTTCCAGGTCCGACATGCGGGAAGCGTCGAGGCGCGGCCGCGTACCGTCAAGCAGGTTCCGGCGCTCCACGTCGCTCCCCCCTCCCGCTCCGACAGCGGCTATGCTCGATCGTCCCGAGCCCTCCACGGATGTCCGACGACAAACGCCCTTCCCGCCCCCCGACCGGCCGCTTCGGACGCCTCGCCAAGCTCGGCGCCCTCGCGCCCAAGGCCGCCTCGCTGGCGATCGCCGGCGTGAGGAAGCGCCTCGCGGGCGAGCTCACCGAGGACGAGGAGGCCGCGCAGCGCGCCAAGCTGCTCGTCGAGGCGCGCAAGACCGCCGAGGCGATGCTCAAGACCCTCGGCGAGATGAAGGGCCTGCCGCTCAAGCTCGGCCAGATGGCGAGCTACATCGACGGCCTCGCGCCCCCTGGCTACGAAGAGAAGTTCCAGGAGGTCCTCAAGAAGCTGCAGGCCAAGGCCCCGCCGCTCTCGCCCGAAGCCGCGGTGAAGGTCATCACGGAAGAGCTCGGCGGCCCGCCCCAGGAGGTCTTCGACGGGTTCGAGAGCGAGCCGTTCGCCGCGGCCTCGATCGGCCAGGTGCACCGCGCCCACACCAAGAACGGCGACAAGGTCGCGGTCAAGGTGCAGTACCCGGGCATCGACAAGGCCATCGAGAACGACCTGAAGACGGTCGCGCTCATGGAGCAGATGATCGCCCCCATCGGCCGCCGCTACCAGACCAAGGAGGGCCTCGACGAGATCCGCCGCGTGTTCATGGCGGAGATCGACTACCGGCAGGAGGCCACGGCCACCGACGCCTTCCGCGAGATGCACGCCGGCGACCCGCGCATCGTCATCCCCGAGGTGCACCACGCCTACACGGCCAAGCGCGTCATCACGAGCGAGTTCATCGAGGGCATCGACTACGAGACCTTCTGCAAGACGGCCCCGTGGTCGCAGCGCATGGTGGCCACGCGCACCATCTGGACCTTCATGTTCCGGGCGCTCTACGAGTACGGCGTCCTCTACGCCGACCCGCACCCGGGCAACTACCGGTTCATCGTCGACCCGCACAAGCAAGACGACGTGCGCGTCGCCTTCCTCGATTTCGGCTGCATCCGGGTGATGAGCGACAAGATGGTCGCCGGCATGAAGCGCGTGCTGCGCGCCAAGATCGCCCACGACGAGCCCGAGTTCGAGCGCGCGCTGGTCGACGTCTACGGCTTCGACCCGACCGACGCCGAGGGCTGGCCGCTCTACAAGGCGTACACCGAGCACGTGATGCAGCCGCTCGTCATCGACGAGCCGTTCCTCCACGACCGCGGCAACGCGCGCGAGAACGTGGCCCTCATCGTGCGCGGCGAGCGCAAGATCGTCTGGAAGAAGGGCGAGGTGCTGCCGAACCTCCCGAAGCCCATCCACATGCCGGTCGAGCACACCTTCGTCAATCGCCTGCAGTGGGGCCTCGCCAGCGTCCTCGCGGGCCTCGAGGCGGACTACAACTTCCACCAGCTCTCGCTTCCGTGGATCATGGGCCCGCGCAAGCCGCCCAAGGGCCTCGAAGTCCCACCCCCCATGTGACCATGCCGCACGCTCGCCTGCTCGCACGCCACTCCGTCGGAGGTGGCCTCCAGAGACTGCTCCTCGAGCCGCCTCCCGAGGTCGTCGCGAGCCACGTGCAGCACGGGCAGTACGTCGAGCTGCGCCACGACGGGCCGCAGCACGGCCTGATCCTCGATCCGGAGACCACCATCGGCGCCGCCACGCGCGGCTACTTCGCGCTCGCGTCCACGCCCGGGTCACCCACCTGGGAGCTGGTGGTCAAGGAGTCCGGGGCCATGGCCGAGCGCCTCGCCAAGCTCGCCATCGGCGACACCGTCACCGTCTCGGTCGCGCAAGGGGCGGGCTTCGACCTCGAGAAGGCCTCGCACCAGCCGTTGCTGCTGGCCGCGACGGGCAGCGGCATCGCGGCGGTGCTGTCGGCCGCGCGGGCGCGGATCGAGGCGCGCGAGGCCACCCACACCTATCTCCTCCACGGCATCCGCGACGGCAGCGAGCGCACCCTCGCCGAGGAGTTCGCCCGGTTCAAGGACGCTGGCCTCGAGGTGTTCGTGTGCCTCTCGCGCGAGGAGCCCCGCTTCCCCCAGGAAGAGAAGGGCTACGTGCAGGACGTCGCCGTGCGGCGCGGCCTGCGCCTCGGGGGCGGCCTGGTGTTCGCGGCGGGCAATCCCCGCATGATCGGGGGCCTCCGGGAGGCCGCCGAGGTGCTCGGGCTTGCGCGGGAAGCCGTCGTCGTCAACCACTGAACGCAACCGGGACCGGACAGGAAACGTCCGAGGACGAACGGAGATTCCCTCGTGATCTCCGTCGAGTGCGCTGTGGGAAACGTGCATGTTCGACGACGCGTGTTATGTTCGACCAGATGGCTCGAAAAGCCCGCTCGCGACCAGGCGCCCAACCTGGTGAGGCGCAGGGCACCGTCGTCTCGCTCGACCGGCACCGCGCGCAGAGTCGAAGGACCGCGGGGGAGCGCGCGACCGGGCGCACGGTGAGCGGCATCCAGCGCGCGACCGAGGCGGCCGAGGCCACCGCGGCCCAGGCGCTCGACCGCGCCCTCCACGCCAGGACGCCAGAAGTCCGGGCCAAGGCCGCCCGGGAGGGCCTGTCGGGCCACCCCGATCCCGACACCCAGGCCCTCCTCCTGCGTCAGCTCTACCTGGGCGAGCTCGAGCGGGGCGCCCTCGACCACGCCTACGAGGCCGCGTGTCAGGCCATCTCGCTCCGTGGCCCGCAGGATCCCATGATCGACGTCGCCCACCACGACGCCGCGCGCGCGTGCCAGGCCCGGGCGGCCTGGGACCGCGCCGTCGAGCACCTCCGCCAGGCCATCGCGGCGAGTCCCCCCGAGCGTCGTCTGCTGCACCTCTCCACGCTCGCGAGCCTCCTCCACGCCGTCGGCCGCAGCGCCGAGGCCATCGCCCCGCTGGAGCAAGCGCTCGAGGCGCCGGGCACGCTCGAGCCGTTGCTCCGCGCCCAGCTGGTCCTCGCCCACCACGCCACGGGCAAGAGCCGCGACTCCGAGCTCGACCTTGCCTTCCACGAGCTTTCCCAGGACAGCTCCGGCGAGGGCTACGGGCGGTTCGTCCTCGGCGAGCTCGCGTCGCGCATGGGCGATCGGGTGCGCGCCCGCCTCCACCTCGAGGCCTTCCTCGGCAAGGTGCGCAAGTCGCGCCCGGCCGCGCAGGCCGCCCTTGCGGCCGAGGTCGCCTGCGCCACGGCCACCCTCGGAAAGAGCGTCTGGAACTGAGTCGCTGAGCTGGGCCCTCGGCACGGTGCCCTCGTGGGTGGGGCAAGCACAGCCTTGGCCGACGCTATAGCGAACGCCGTTCCAGAAAGGCGAACGAGCCTCTGGTCGCCGCTGCGCGCGCGTGCCAAACGGCGGGCGACCGTCCATGTCCGAGCTCGTCCCCGCCTTCGGCCTCTCGTACCGCGACCTCTACGAACCCCACGCCCTCGCGGCGCTCGACCGCACGTTCCGCGATCGACTCGCGGCCGCCGACCCGAGCCTGTCGGGGACCTTCGAGGCCTATCGCGCGTCGAAGGGTGCATCGGTGCAAGGGCCCGCGGAGTCGGCGCTGCTCGTGAGCGTCTCGCGCCACCTCGAGGCCTTCGTCGCCGAGCTGTTCGGGGTGACCGACGCGGTCGCCGCGCTGCACCGCGCCGCGGACGACGAGCACGCCGTGATGCGCCTCAAGCGAGACCTGTACCGCAAGCGCAGCTCCAAGCTGGTCGGTCAGGTCGCCGACGTCGACGCCGCCCACGTGGAGCTCACGCGGGTGCTCGCCGTCACCGCGCGGCTCGAGGCGATCGCCGAGGTCCCGGTGGCGCACGCGGTGACCCCGCTGCTCGACCTCGAGGATCGCTGCGCGAAGGCCCTCGCCAGGGGGGGCGCCACGGTGACCGACGACGAGCTCGCCACCGTCGACGCCTGGCGCGTGGCGCTCGGCTGGTCGGCGGTCGAGGGCGAGCCGCTCGTCCAGGCCAAGGCCACCTTGACCCAGATCGTCGACGCGGTGGCCCGCGGCCTCGCGGCGCTCGCCCAGGCCGCCGGTCCGCACGCGCGCATCTGGCAGAAAGAGGGCCCGCAACAGGCCGGCTGGGCCAGCTTCCGGGCTCCCCAGCCCGTCGATCACGACCAGCTCGTCCACCTCCGTCGCAAGGAGGACGTCCCGGAGATCACCTCGGGCCCGCTCGACACGCGCCGCCCGCGCGACGGCTTCGCGCTCACCGATCGACGCGGCACGCGGCTCGATGTCGCCAACGAGGTCGACTACTGCATCCTCTGCCACGACCGCGAGAAGGACTCGTGCAGCGCCGGCCTCGTCGACCCGAAGACCAAGCAGATCAAGCAGAACCCGCTCGGCGTCGCGCTGAACGGCTGCCCGCTCGGCGAGCGGATCGGCGAGATGCACGAGGTGCGTCGGGAGGGCCGCTCGCTCGCCGCGCTGGCGCTCGTCGTGATCGACAACCCCGCGTGCGCGGGCACCGGTCACCGCATCTGCAACGACTGCATGAAGGGCTGCATCTACCAGAAGCAGGATCCCGTCAACATCCCGCTCGCCGAGACCGGCGCCCTCACCGACGTCCTCGCGCTGCCGTGGGGCGTCGAGATCTACGGCCTGCTCACGCGCTGGAACCCGCTGAACGCGCGGCGGCCGCACGCGCGCCCCTACAACGGCAAGAACGTCCTCGTCGTCGGCATGGGCCCCGCGGGCTACACGCTCGCGCTGCACCTCCTGAACGAGGGCTTCGGCGTCGTCGGCGTGGACGGCCTCAAGATCGAGCCCCTCGCGGCGCGGCTCGTCGGGCGGCACCACGGGGCCGAGGCGGTGTTCCCGGAGCCGGTGCACGACTGGTCCTCCCTCGCGCACGAGCTCGACGTGCGGCGCCCCGTCGGCTTCGGCGGCGTCGCCGAGTACGGCATCACCATCCGCTGGGACAAGAACTTCAACGACCTCACCGCCATCAACCTGCTGCGCCGGAACACGTTCCGGCTCTACGGCGGCGTGCGCTTCGGCGGCACCCTCGGGCTCGAGGACGCCTGGTCGCTGGGCTTTGACCACGTGGCCCTGGCCGCCGGCGCCGGCAAGCCCACCTTGATCGACATCCCGAACGGGCTCGCGCGTGGCGTGCGTCAGGCGAGCGATTTCCTGATGGCCCTGCAGCTCACCGGCGCGTTCCGCCGGGACTCGCTCGCCAACCTCCAGGTGCGCCTGCCCGCGGTCGTCGTCGGCGGTGGCCTCACGGCGATCGACACCGCGACCGAGCTCGCCGCCTACTACGTCGTGCAGTGCGAGCGCACGCTCGCGCGCGTCGAGCGCCTCGAGGCCGAGAAGGGCGAGGAGGCGTTCTTCGTCCTCGACCCCGAGGAGCGGGGCATCTTGCAGGAGCAGGTCGCGCACGGCCGCGCGATCCGGGAAGAGCGCGCGCGCGCCACGGAGGAGGGCCGCGCCCCGAGCTTCCAGCGCCTGATCGACGCGTGGGGTGGCGTGACGATCGCCTACCGCCGCACGATGAAGGAGTCGCCGGCCTACCGCCTCAACCACGAGGAGATCATCAAGGCCCTCGAGGAGGGCGTGCACTTCGCCGAGCAGCTCTCGCCGAAGGAGGTGCTGGTCGACGAGCACGGCGCCGCCCGCGCCATGGTGTTCGAGCGCAAGGACAAGAGCACCCTCGAGCTCGCCGCGCGGACCATCTGCATCGCGGCCGGCACCTCCCCGAACGTGACCTACGAGCGCGAACGAGAGGGCACCTTCGTCATGGACCCGAAGACCAAGGCGTTCCTCCCGCACCGCGTGGAGCGCAAGGACGGCGCGCTGGTCACCGTGCCCGACCCCGAGGGTTTCTTCACGAGCTACTGCGACGGTAGCCACGTGGTCTCTTTCTACGGCGACAACCTCCCGCGCTACGCGGGCAGCGTGGTCAAGGCGATGGCCAGCGCGAAGGACGGCCACCCCTACGTGGCGGAGCTGTTCGCCGACGCCGGGGAAGCCGACCTCGCGCGCTTCGGCGATCTCGCCCGCACGCTCGACGACGAGCTCGTCGCGCGGGTGCACGACGTGATTCGCCTCACGCCCACCATCGTCGAGGTGATCGTGCGCGCGCCGCGCGCTGCGCGCGGGTTCTCGCCAGGCCAGTTCTATCGATTGCAGAACTACGAGGCGAACGCCCCGATCGTGGACGGCACGCCGCTCGTCACCGAAGGCATCGCGCTCACCGGGGCCTGGGTCGATCGCGAGCAGGGCCTGCTCTCCACCATCGTCCTCGAGATGGGCGGCTCGACCCGCCTCTGCGCGACCTTGAAGAAGGGCGAAGAGGTCGTCCTCATGGGCCCGACCGGCGCCCCGACCCACATCCCCCGCGGCGAGAACGTCGTCCTCTGCGGCGGCGGGCTCGGCAACGCCGTGCTGTTCTCGATCGGCAAGGCCCTGCGCGCCGCGGGCTGCAAGGTCGTGTACTTCGCGGGCTATCGCAACCCGCGCGACGTCTACCACGAGGACGACATCGAGGCCGCCGCCGACGTGGTGGTGTGGTCGTGCGATCTCGCGCCGTCTCCGGTCGCGCGCCGGCCCGGCGACGCGACGTTCGTCGGCAACATCGTCGAGGCGATGGTCGCCTACGGCGAGCGCCGGGTCACCTCGGCGCGGCCCTTCGAGCTCTCCGAGATGAACCGCATCATCGCCATCGGCAGCGACCGGATGATGGCCGCCGTACGCGCGTCACGCCACGGAGAGGGCAAGCTGAGTCAGCTCGTGCGCAAGGAGCACAAGGCCATCGCGAGCATCAACTCCCCGATGCAGTGCATGATGAAGGAGATCTGCGCGCAGTGCCTCCAGCAGTGGGTCGACCCGCGGACCGGCAAGAAGACCACGGTGTTCACCTGCTTCGACCAGGACCAGGACATGGACCAGGTGGACTTCGCCTTCCTCGCGGCCCGCCTCCGCGCGAGCTCCGCGCAGGAGAAGCTCACGAGCCTCTGGGTCCAGCACCTGATGAGCCGCGCCGACCTGCCCCGCGTCTAGGTCGCTCCGGCGCCCCTCCGGGGAGCCCGAACAAGAGCACACACGCACTCCGAGCGAGCCCCCTACCGACCCAGGCGGCGGGGGGGACTCGGCTCTGTGTTGCGGAGAGGAAGGGATTCGAACCCTCGGTACCTTTCGGTACACACGATTTCCAGTCGTGCACCTTCGACCACTCGGTCACCTCTCCCGACCCGCCGCGATCGCACGCAGGTGAGGGCCTACGGGCGACGCGACAGTCGTGGCGGAGAGAGGGGGATTCGAACCCCCGGTACCCGTGAGGGTACGCCTGATTTCGAATCAGGTACCTTCAACCGCTCGGTCATCTCTCCGTCGCGCGGTATGGCGCGACCAGGGGTGCAGTGTCAACCCTGAAGAGTCTTTCCGGTGCTTTCCTGCCGGCAGTGGATTGAATCCCTCGCCCGCTCACCCGTCGGACCGTGGATGAACGCGACGTCCCGGCCACTGCGTGCTTGCGCAGCGAGTCGTCGCGCTCTATACGAGTCTCGTCGTCGCAAGACGTTCGTGCCCTCACCAACAGCGCGCTGTGAAACCCGCCAGGGCCGGAAGGCAGCAACGGTAGCGGAAAGCGAGTGTGGTGGGGGCTTAGCCTTTTTGTCGGTCCGCTCGCCTGGCCGTTCCGAGTCGCCGGAGCGGCCGACGTCGCTCCGCCAGCGCATCGATGCGCGGTGGCAATTTGCACACGGACCCGACCTCTGATAGCCCGAAGTCTCGTCCCCAACCTAGAAGGAGTCCTCTTCCCATGAAGCTTCTCAACATTCTTGCGATCGCCGCGGTCGGCACGTTCGCCATCACCGGGTGTACCGTCACGTCGACCGACAGTGACGCAGGCACCGAGGCCGGCACCGACACGGGCACGGCGGTCGACACGGGCACCGCGGTCGACACGGGGACGACGACCGACACGGGCACCATCGAGACGGGCACGAAGTGCTCGGACTGCCAGAAGGTCGCCTGCAAGGCCGAGAACGACCTCTGCGCGGCGGATTCGACCTGCACCTCGCAGTTCAACACCTCGCTCGAGTGCGTGAAGGCCTGCCCGGCCGGCGACAAGTCCTGCGCCAACATCTGCGTCGGCAAGATCACGGACGCCAAGGCGACCGACCTCTGGGTCTGCATCATCGCCTGCCAGGACGGCCCGCCGCCCTGCACGCCGTGAACTGAGCCACGATCCATCCTGGATCGGGACGGGGACCTCGGTGGTCCCCGTTTCTCTTTTTGAACCACAGCTGCGCCGCGATCGCGCGGCCGAGCTTGCGACCCGGCGCCACTCGTACGACGAACCCCCATGCACGCCACGGTGGTGCGCGGCGCGCGCACCCACAACCTCCGCGGGGTCGACCTCTCCCTCCGCGAAGGCGAGCTCGTCGCCTTCACGGGCCCCTCCGGCGCGGGCAAGTCGAGCCTCGCCGTCGACACGCTGTACGCCGAGGGCCAGCGGCGCTTCGTCGAGTCGTTCTCGCCCTACGCCAGGCAGTTCCTCGAGCGCCTCGATCGCCCGCCGGCGGACTCGGTGGAGCCCGTCGCGGCGGGCGTCGCCGTCGATCGACGCGCCCCGGTCAAGTCGAGCCGCTCGACGGTCGCCACCATGGCCGAGATCGAGCCCTACCTCGCCGCGCTGTTCGCGCGCGAGGCCTTGCCGGTGTGCCCGGACTGCGGCGTCACCGCGGTGCGCATCGACGCCGCGGCCGCGGCGCGCAAGCTCGAACCCCGCGCCGTGCGCGCCGTCGTCGCCTACCCGACCCGCGTCGACACCCCCGACGACTACCTGATCCTGCGCGAGGGCCTCGAACGCGACGGGCTGCGGCGGCTGCTCGTGGCCGGCGTCGCGCGCACCATCGACGACGTGCCGCCGAGCGAGGCCATCACCGGGCCCCTCGAGGTGATCCTCGATCGCACGCGCCTCGACGATCCGATCCGCATCCAGGAGGCGCTCGAGCGCGCGTTCGCGGCGAGCGGTCGCGCCCTCGTGCACCCCGAGGACGAGCCCACCATCGCGCTCGCGCGCGGCCTCGCGTGCCCGTCGTGCGCGCGCACGTTCGACCCGCCGAGCGCTGGTCTGTTCTCGTACAACGTGGCGACCGGCGCGTGCGCCACCTGCCGCGGCTTCGGGCGCACCATCGGGATCGACTGGAGCAAGGTGGTGCCCGACGAGGGCAAGACCCTCGCCGAGAACGCCATCCGCGCCTGGGCCGGCAAGAGCGCCCAGTGGGAGCGCGGCGAGCTGCGCAAGCTGTGCCGGCGCGAGGGCATCCCGCTCGACGTCCCGTGGCGCGACCTCCGAGAGGAGCAGCGCCGGTTGATCCTGGACGGTGAACCGGGCGGCTACGAGGCCGGTGTGTTCCCGGGCGTGCGGGCCTGGTTCAAGTGGCTCGAGGCGCGCACCTACAAGATGCACGTGCGCGTCTTCCTCGCGCGCTACCGCAGCTACGACCCGTGCGTCGACTGCGGCGGCAGCCGCCTCGCCGCCGAGGCGAGGAGCTACTGCGTCGATGCGCTCTCGCTCCCCGAGTGGCACCGCCTCTCGATCGCCGAGGCCCACGCGCGCTTGCTCGCCCTCGCCTGCAGCGACGCAGGGGCCACGCGCGCGCGCGACGCGCTCCTCTCGCGCCTGCGCTACCTGGAGGCCGTCGGGCTCGGGCACCTCGCGCTCGACCGCCAGGCGCGCACGCTCTCGGGCGGCGAGGCGCAGCGCGTGAGCCTCACCGCGGCGCTCGGCACCTCGCTGGTCGGCGCGCTGTTCGTGGTGGACGAGCCCACCGTCGGCCTCCACGCGACCGACATCCCGCCCCTCGTCGACGCCCTGCGCGCGCTCGCGCACGCGGGCAACGCCGTCGTGGTCATCGAGCACGACCCCCAGGTGATCGCGGCGTGCGATCGCGTGGTGGAGTTCGGCCCGGGCGCGGGCCCGGATGGCGGGCGCATCCTGTTCGACGGGGCCCCGATCGCCCTCGCGGAGCGGGCCGATCTCCCGACGGGACGAGCCCTGGCCGCGGCTGGACATCCTGCGGCCCCGCGCGCTCCGAGGAAGCGCACGTCCCGTGGTGCACTGCACCTCGGCAACGTCTCCGGTCACAACCTTCGCGGCGTCGACGTCGACTTCCCGCTCGGCATGCTCACGGTGGTGACGGGGCCCTCGGGAAGCGGCAAGTCCACGCTGGTCGGCGCGGTGCTCGCGCCCGCGGTCTCGCGCGCGCTCGGCCACGCGACGCTGGAGGCCCCGCTCGCGCACGACGTCCTCGCCGGTGTCGCCGGCCTCGGCGCGGTCATCACCGTCGACCAGGCGCCGCTCGGGCGCACCTCGCGCGGCAACCCGGCCACCTACACCAAGGCGTGGGACCACGTGCGGGTCCTGTTCGCGGCCGAGGGCACGGGCAGCGGCGGCGCGAGCCTCCCCGCCGCCCACTTCTCGTTCAACAGCGAGGGCGGGCGGTGCTCCACGTGCTCGGGCGAGGGCTACGAGACCGTCGAGATGCAGTTCCTCGCCGACGTGGCGGTGCTCTGCCCGGTCTGCCAGGGCCAGCGCTTCGGCCCCGAGGTGCTCTCGGTGCTCGTGCGCGGCCACAGCGTCGCCGACCTCCTCGGCAAGACGGTCTCGGAGGTCATGGCCTGGGCGGCGTGGAACCCGAAGGCCATGCCGTCGAGCGCGTGGGTCAAGCTGCAGCGCGCGCTCGCGCCGCTCGAGCGCGTGGGGCTCGGCTACCTCCCGCTCGGCCAGCCGCTGCCCACCCTCTCCGGTGGCGAGGCCCAGCGCCTCAAGCTCGCGCGGGCCCTGGTCGAGGTGGGCGAGCTCGCCGCGCGCAAGCGGGCCCACGAGGCGCTGGTCATCGTCGACGAGCCGAGCGCGGGGCTGCACGCCGTCGACGTGGACAAGGTGGTCGCAGCGCTCGACGCGCTCGTCGACCAGGGCGCGACGGTCATCGTGGTGGAGCACGACCTCTCGGTGATCCGCGCCGCCGATCACGTGATCGACCTGGGCCCGGGCGGCGGGGCCGAGGGCGGCCGGATCGTCGCCGCGGGCACGGTCGACGCGGTCACCCACGCCGCCACCCGCACGGGCCTCGCGCTGCGCGGCGAGGTGACGGCGAGCGTCCGCGTCGACGCCCGACCGCACGCCACGCCCGACGCCATCGTGCTGCGCCACGCCCGCGAGCACAACCTCAAGGACGTCTCGCTCACCATCCCGCGCGGCAAGCTCGTCGTCGTCACCGGGCCCTCCGGCAGCGGCAAGTCCACGCTCGCGTTCGACGTGATCTTCGCCGAGGGACAGCGGCGCTTCCTCGAGACGTTGAGCGCCTACGCGCGCCAGTTCCTCCCCACCCTGCCACGGCCCGACGTGGAGACCGTCCTCGGGGTCCCGCCCTCGATCGCCCTCGAGCAGCGCACGACGCGCGGCGGCCGCACCTCCACGGTGGCGACGGTCACCGAGGTCGCCCACTACCTGCGCCTGCTCTACGCCAAGGTCGGCACGCCGCACTGCCCGGGCTGCGACACGGCCATCGAGGCCATCGACGAGCGCACGATCCTCGACCGCATCGCCGCGCTCGACGAGCCCGTGATGGTGCTGTCGCGGGCCATCCGCGCGCGCAAGGGCACCCACCTCGACGTGTTCACCCTGGCCACGCGCGCGGGCTACCGCGAGGCCTTCGTCGACGGCGCCCGCGTCGCGATCGAGCCTCCGCCGAGCCTCGCGCGCAACAAGGAACACACCATCGAGCTCGTGGCCGCCGAGGGCGCCCCGAGCACCTTCGACACGGCGCGCCTGCGGGACGCCCTGCGGCGCGGTGACGGCGAGCTCCTCGTACGCACGCTCGCCCGGCGCCCGAAGGAGTGGGTGCTGAGCTCGACCCGCGCCTGCCCGAAGTGCGGCAAGGGCGTGCCCGAGCTCGATCCGCGCTGGTTCTCGTTCAACACCGCGCAGGGCCGGTGCGGGGCGTGCGAGGGCGAAGGCCGCGTCGGCGAGGAGCCGCACACCCGCGTCTGCAAGGCGTGCCAGGGCACCCGCCTCGCGCCGATCCCGCGGGGCGTCCGGCTCGCCGGCGAGACTTACGCCGCGTTCTCGGCGCGCCCGGTGAGCGACGCCGTGGTGCGCACGCAGGCGCTCGTGAAGCAGCTCGGTGCCCACCCGCTCGCGGGCGCGGCCCTCGCCGAGCTCGCGAGACGCGTGGCCTTCCTCGACCGGGTCGGGCTCGGCTACCTGTCGCTCGATCGACCCGCGCGCACGCTCTCGGGCGGCGAGATGCAGCGCCTGCGGCTCGCGGCGCAGCTCGGCTCGGGCCTCACCGGCGCGCTCTACGTGCTCGACGAGCCCACCATCGGCCTGCACCCGCGCGACACCCAGCGCCTGATCGACAACCTGCGGGCGCTCGTCGACACCGGCTCCACGGTCATGGTCGTCGAGCACGACGAGGCCACGATCCGCGCGGCGGACTGGGTGATCGACATCGGCCCGGTGGGTGGTCGCGAGGGCGGTCACGTGGTCGCCTCGGGGCCCGTCGCCGAGGTGCTCGGCGACCCGAGCTCGCCGACGGCACGCGCGCTCGCCGATCGCACCCCCGCCCGCACCGAGACGTATGCGGGCAAGGCGAAGGAGCTCGTGCTCACCAACGCCCGGGGGCACAACCTGCAAGGCGTCGACTTCCGTGTCCCGCTCGGGCGGCTCACCGTCGTGGCGGGGGTGTCGGGGAGCGGCAAGAGCACCCTCGTGCAGCGCGTGTTCTATCCGGCCCTGCGCCGCGCGCTCGAGCTCGAGGCCGAGCCGGCGTTGCCCTTCGACAAGCTCACCGGGGTCAAGGCCGTCGAGCGCGCGCTCGCCGTGGATCAATCACCGATCGGGCGCACCCCGCGCTCGGTCCCCGCCACGTTCCTCGGCGTCTTCGACGCCATCCGCAAGCTGTACGCGAGCACCCCCGAGGCCCAGGTGCGTGGCTTCTCGCCGGCCCGGTTCAGCTTCAACGCGGCCGCGGGTGGACGCTGCGCCGCGTGCGAGGGCGCGGGTCTCCTCGTGAGCGAGATGAGCTTCCTCCCCGACGTCGTCGCGCCGTGCGAGGCGTGCGCCGGGCTGCGCTTCGACGCGGCCACGCTCGCGGTGCGCTGGCACGGCAAGTCGATCGGCGAGGTGCTGCAGACCACCGCCGCCGACGCCGCCCAGTTCTTCGCGGCCTTCCCCGCGATCGCCAGGCCGCTCGCCGTCCTCGACGATCTCGGCGTCGGCTACCTGATGCTCGGTCAGGCGTCGAACACGCTCAGCGGTGGAGAGGCCCAGCGCCTCAAGCTAGCGGCCGAGCTCGGCCAGGAGTCGCGGCGACATCGACCGACGGTCTACGTGCTCGACGAGCCCACGACGGGTCTGCATCGCGGAGACGTTCGTCGGCTCGTCGACGTGCTCTTCCGGCTCGTCGGGCGGGGCGACACGCTCGTCGTGGTCGAGCATCACCCCGACCTCATCGCGAGCGCGGACCACGTCGTCGAGCTCGGTCCGGAGGGCGGCGCGCGAGGCGGCCGTATCGTCGCCGCTGGCACACCGGCGGAGGTTGCGCGCGCGCAGACGGCGACCGGGCGTGTACTGCGCGAGCTGCTCGCGCTGCCCTCGCAGCGACGTCGCACGGCGAGTACAGTGTCTCGGTGACCCGCGTGATGATCGTAGACGACGAGCCCGGGCTGCTCGAGATCCTCGAGCGCGCCCTGCGCCGCGGCGGCTACGAAGTCACCACGCACGGGAGCGGCGCCGACGCGGTGCTCGACATGGTCGACGGTCGCCTACCCGACGTCCTCGTCACCGACGTGCGCATGCCGATGGTCGGCGGCGTAGAGCTGCTCGACTACGTGCGCGATCGCCACCCGACGCTGCCGGTGATCGTGATCACTGGCCACCGCACCACGAGCTCCATGCGCGGCGTGCCGGTGCTCGAGAAGCCCTTCGCGATGTCGACGCTGATCGAACAGATCGAGCGCGTCGCTCCGCGCGCCTGAGGCCCGCGCCCGAGGGGCGTCAGGGCCACGTGCAAGCGGTCGCGGCCTTGGGGTCGGTGACCGCTGCGCAGCGGTGCTCGTTGGGGTGCGAGAGGTAGTAGAGGTCGGTGCCCTCGGTCGCGAAGTAGTGCGCGAGGACGTTGGTCAGGTAGCTGCCCGTGTCGAAGTTCTTGCACGGGTCGGGCGGATCGAACCCGTGCACGCCCTGCGGCACGATGTACGCCGTGAGCACCCCGGCCAGCGTGCCGCTGGGGCGCCAGCCGGTCTTCTGCGCGTCGAGGCGCGGGGCCCACACGGTCTTCTCCTCACCCGACGCTCCCGCCTTCGCGAGGCGCGCGAGCCGTAGTGGGACGGCGGGCCGCTGGTGCGCGTAGAGCATCTTGCCCTCGGCGAGGTCCTCGGGATCGAAGAGGGCGTTCGCGCACACCTTGGAGCCCGACGGATAGGTCGCCGCGTCGGTGCACCCCGGGAAGCCCGACACATCGGGCGCGCAACCGGCGCCGGCCGGGTGGCGACCGAGCCACGCGATGCCCTCGATGACGTGGTTGGTCAGCAAGAACTTGTTGGGGGTCATCCCGTAGAGCGAGAGGAGACCGTCGGGCGCCACGTAGTCCGGATAGTCGGGCGCGAGCACGTTCTCCGGGCGCAGGAAGGGGATGGCGCCGTGGATCCGGGCGGCGGCGATCCCCGTGTTCACCGGCACGTTCATGTCGCCCACGGTGTTCAGGGTGAGGACACCCGCGGGGGGCACGACGCGCCCGTTCTCGTCGAAGCGCGCCTTCACGTAGTAGTAGGGCGCGAAGGTGACCGGGTCGGCCGGATCGAGCGCGATCTGCGAGAGCGCGAGGAGCTTGCGGAAGTCGGGCGTCTGGCGCTTGAGGCCGAAGCCCTCCGCGGGCGCGACCAGCGTGCTGCCCGCGTCCCACTTGCGCGTCTGGTAGGCGGCCCCCCGCTCGCCCCAGGTGGAGACGAGCGCGAGCGGCGCGACGCCCTCGCCCACGTTGCAGACCTTGCCGTAGCGCTGCACCGAGCCCGCCTTGTACGTGGCGATGACCACCGCGTCGTCCTGCGAGGCGGGCAGCGCGATGCGGAAGTCGGCCTCCCCGAGTCGGACTTGGCCTTGGTCACGCGCGCGCACCGGAGCTCGCCCGTCGTGTGGTTCTCGACCACGACGTCGACCCCCTCCTGGACCTTGTCGTGCGCGAGGCAGCCGATCTCGATCTCGAGGTCGTCGTTCAGATCGACCACCACCCAGCGCAGGCTCTTGTCCCCGGCCACGCACGCGGTCCGCTTCTGCTTGTCCTTGGGCAGCGGGATCGGCTTGCCCATGTCGTCGAGCTTCAGCTTCCCGGCGCCGTCGCGCTCGAAGTCGAACCGCGACTCGGCGGGCACGCTCACGATGAGGGGGCCCATCACCCGGAGGTCGACGGCCTCGACGACGCCCCCCTGGAACGAGCGGATGCCGACGTCGCTGAGCGAGCCTCCACCGGCCATGGGCGCGGTCGCCGTGACGTAGGGGTCGACCGCGCCCGCGAGCGACGAGAGGATCCCGCCGAGCGAGCCACCCCACGCGTAGTAGCGATTGGCCTCGCCGCCGACGTCGGGGACGCCGTTGCCGTCGAAGTCACCGGCGAGATCGGGCACCCCGTCACCGTCCCAGTCGTACTTGCGGGTGCCGTCGAACGTGCGCAGGGCGCGCGTCACCAGCACCTCCTCGAGCGCCGCCTGGCGGACGAGGTCGCGCGTGTGGAACAGGTACGCGCTCCAGAAGTCGCGACCCGACTCGTTGGCGAGCAGGCCGTCGCCGTTCAGATCGCGCACGCGCGAGCGCACGAACGCCTTGGCGAACGGCTGCAGGCACGCCGCGCGGAAGAACCCCGCCGCGAGGGCGTAGGTGCCGTCGTCGAGCTCGAGCCCGTGCCCCGGCGCGTTCATCGCGAGGGTGGCGACGCCGTGCCGCGCCAGCTCGCCCGCGAAGGCGAGCCCCTCGGTCATGTTCCCCGTGTAGCCGTGGCCGTAGTACGTGACCGGGAACGGTTGCTTGTGCCCGACGGACGGCTTCGGCACCACGAGGAAGAACGACACCTCGGTGTCCGAGTGCTTCACCGCCCCCGTCTTCGGGTCGTAGTCGATGGTGGCGTTGGGCGAGACGTCCTTCACGTCGCCGAGCAACCAGGGCACCTTCAGCGTGGCGACCACGATGTGGTCGACGAAGTCGTAGCCGTCGACGAGCCGCTTGCCGGCGGGGCCGCCGAGGCCGAACACCTGGTCGACCATCTTGCCGAGGGTCTCCTTGAACTTGGGCGTGACGCGCGCGACGAAGCGGGACTCCTTGGGTGTGTTCTGCTCCACGCACTCGGGGGCGCTCGCCCAGCTGGCCGGGTCGGTGTCGTCCGCGTCGACCTTGCCCACCGCCTTGATGGGCTTGATGTCCGGTGGGTAGTCGTTGCCGATCCAGGCCGCCTTGCCCTTGCCGTAGGCGCCGTCTCTCCACGCGAAGAGATCGCGCACCGTGGCCTGGGTGGTGAACGTGAAGGCGAACTGCACGTGGTCGATCGGGTGCGCGCCGAGGCCGTAGTACTTCGGCTTCTCCGCCATCCGGTCGGCGAGCCGCTGGACCGAGGCCTTCTGCGACGGGTGGTGCACCCACGCGAACGGCGACTGCACCGCCTTGCCGTCCTTGCCCTTGAGGCGATCGGTGACGACCACCGCGTACTCGGTGAGCTCGTCGAGCGGGATCATCGGCCGCAGGATGAGGCTGTTGGTCTCCGATTCGTAGAACGTGTAGAGCCCGTCGACCCCGTTGGCCGGGCGCTTTCCCTGGGGGAAATTCGGGTGATCGAGCACGCCGTCGAAATCGGTGTCCTCCCCCGGATCGAGCACGCCGTTGCCGTCGAGATCCTCTTCGCGGGTCTCGAACAGCAGGTTGGCCTCGCCCTTGTGCGGATCGTTGGGCCAGTAGCGGGAGAGCTCGCGCAGGGTGGCCGGGAAGTTGCCGCCGCCGAGGTCGAGCGGGACCGGGACACCCGTGGTGAGGTTGACCAGGTAGACGACGTCGTCCTCCGGCGCGAAGTCGTCCTCGGCGTGGTGGGCCTTGACGTCCTCGGCGTCGAGCGGGCGGTCGAAGGGGATGCTGATCGGCGCGAAGGTTCCGAACCCCTCGAGCTTGCCGAACTGCTCCCGGGCGTGGCGCTCGATCTCGGTGGGGGCGAGCATCGAGACGTTAAGGCGGCGGCCCGTACGCGAGCTCGGATCGGGCCAGGTGGCGACGTCGTTGGGCAGCGGGATCTCGGGCAGCGGCTTGCGCCCGAGGTCGAACACGACCTTGGGCCCACCGGTCTCGGTGGTGCGGCGGACGCCCCCCGGGGCCTCGTCGACGCCACAGCCCGGTCCACTGGCCGCTGCGACCACGACGAGCAAGGGCAGAGCGCGGGCCAGGAGTCGCTGGAGGAAGGACGCCATTGGTTGCCTCAGAATTGCACGCCGACGCGGCCTTGCACGACCGACTGCGGCTTCTTGCCGAGTCCGCCGGCGTCGTCGAAGGCGTGGCCCGGGAACAGCACCCCCGCCTGCACGCCGAGCTGGAGGAGGGTCGCGGCCGAGAGCCCCTTGTGCCACTCGGCCCCGACGTCGAGCTCGAGCCCGAGATCGCGCGATTTGACCGAGCCACCCTCGTAGTTGGCCTCGCCCGTGGTGGCGGTGCGGTACGGGTCGACGACGTCGCTGGTGGCGACCGCCACGACCGCGCCCGCTTTGAGATCCAGGCACTTGCAGGGTCGGAAGACGACGGTGGGGTTGAGGTACTGCGCGCCGAACACGCCGCCGTTCGACGTGAGGAAGCGCGCGCCGGGCATCGGTCGCGCCACGAGCGACGGATCGAGCGCGTTGGTCGCGGCCCGCGCGGTCTGAAAGTGCAGGAGGAACGGGAACAGCACGAGCCCGATCTGGTGGTTCGGGTCGAACGTGAAGCGCCGGACGGTGCCGTCGTACGGGTCGGCGTCGCCGCTCGCGTAGCCACCCTCGAGCTGCACCACCCAGCGCCCGAGGCTCGGCCCCGATTCGGGCTTGCTGCGTCCGACGACGCCGATGACGACGGCGCCGCCGTACGACGCGATGGTCTGCTCGAGGTGGTCGAGCGAGCGGATGGCGGTGGTCTTGCCGCGGACGACCGCGACCTCGGCGGAGAAGTAGGCATAGACGTCGTCGGCGAGCGTGGTCGCCGTGCGCGCGGCGACGTCACCGATCCACACGTCGTTGCGGCCGTCGCTCCCGCTGCCGTCCTCCTCGCGCACCCTCTGCCAGCGCCGCGTGCCGAAGAAGCCGAACTGCGTGTGGTCCTTCTCCCAGTAGGTGCTGAGCACCGCCTGGTAGGTGCGGTCGCCGCGGCTCCACGAGGCGGTCGCGTCCGAGACCACCGCGTCGCCGGCCACCGCCACGACCCACGGCGAGGTCTTGCCGAGCGGGCGGGTGGCGAACGCCGCGCGCGCGACGATCGACCCGAGCTTGTAGTCCCCGAAGAGGGGCGCGTGATCGCCGTCGTTGGCGAGCACCCCCATGCCCCAGTGGTTGCCCACGAACCCGAGGCGGAACAGGCCGACGCCGGTGGTGAGGTCGGCGTAGGCGTAACGGAGCCGCGCGAACGGCGGCAGCGTCTCGTCGCGCGCCCGATCGCCCGCGGCGCCGACGCCCTGGGTGGTGTCGCCGAGGATCCAGTTCGGCGCGAGGTCGGCCTGGACGACGACCTTCAACGTCTCGTAGACGCTCAGCTGTCCACCGAGCCGCAGCCACAGGGTGGCCCAGTTGCGTTGCCCGAGAGCGAGCTGGTCGGGCGCAGTGACCGGCGCCGTGAGCCGCAGACGGCTGTCGTTCTCGTAGCGGAGCTGCAGCTCGCCGTGGAACGAGAGGGCGACCTTGTCGGGACCGCTCGGCAGGAACGGCATGCGGTGCGGGTCGTTCACGAGGCGCGGGAGGTTCCGCGGCACCTCGTCGTCGGCGCGCGCCGGAGCCGCCACGCCCGCGATCGCGACCAGCCAAGGAAGACCGAGCAGGAAGAACGCCGACGGTGCGCGCGGCATACGAGGCGACGTGTAGCCGACCTCGGGCCGTCTGGCCAAAGACCGCGGGCCGACGCTAGGCCGCGGCCGAGCCCTTGCGGTGGCCTTCGCGCGTGGGGAGCTCGACGACCTCGACCTCGAGGACCTCGGGGTCTGCCGCCTCGATGCCCGCGGCGACCAGCGCCGCGTGGATGCCAGCGCGGGCCTCCGCGATGGCGGTGCGCTGGGCGTCGACGTCGAGCGCGAGGGCGAGATCGTCGGCGTGCACGCGGGCCTCGTCGAGCGCGCGACGGAGCTTCTTGAGGCGGGTGATGGCCGCGGCGTCGGCCGCGGTGCTCGCGATGGCGGGCGTGGCCTGGGCCAGCACCGAGGCGAGCGTGGCCACCTGCGCGGTGGCCTGGGCGATGGCCTCGATGGCGGTGCGACGGGTGTCGAGGGCTGCCAGGTCGCGCTCGGCCTTCTCGCGAACGGCATCTTTCAGGAAGTCCTTGGGGGTGCTCATTGGATCGTTCTACCGCAGGCATACATACCTGCGCAAGCGTTCAGTCTCTGGGCGGCGGAGGGCCACCTCGGGTGCTAGCCTCCCGCGCGATGCACAAGCCCTTGTTCGCCGCGTCCCTGACGCTGGCGCTCTCCGTGGTCGCTGGTGGTTGTGGAGGTCACACGACCGAAGGCGAGGCCGTGCTGCCTGCCACGGACGCGGGCGTCGAAGCCCCCGCGCCGGTCGCGCAGACCCTCACCATCTCCGAGGTGTCGTTCAACCAGGCCGTGAAGATCCCGGTCTTCGTCGACGGCCTCCGCGCGGAGTCGTCGGTGCCGGTGATCGTCGGGCGCCCTGCGTTCGTGCGCGTGGGCACCAAGCCGGCCAAGGGCTGGACCCGCAAGAACGTGAAGGCGACGCTCACGCTGAAGAACGCCGCCGGGGTCGCGGTGACCTTCGACGCGAAGAGGTCGGTCGGGCCCAACGCCTCCACCGAGGCCGACCTCAGCTCCACCTTCAACTTCGACGTGCCCGGCGAGGCCCTCGACGGCACGAGCACGCTGGCCGTCACGCTCGTGCCCGAGGCGGGCGGCGAGCCGTTCGCGCGCGTCCCCGAGGGTGACGTGTTCGAGCCGTTGCTCGCGAAGAGCTCCGGGCCGCAGCTCAAGATCGTGGTCGTGCCCGTGCGCTACGGCGCCGACGGCAGCAACCGTGTCCCGGACACGAGCGCCGACGCGCTCGCGGGCTACGCCAACACCCTCTACTCGATGTACCCGACCGCCAAGGTCGAGGTCACCGCGCACGAGCCCTACGACTGGAAGGACGCGACCGACGCGGACGGCACCGGGTGGGACTCGTTGCTCGAGGCGATGATCGAGCTGCGGGCGGCCGACAAGGCGCCCAAGGACGTCTACTACTACGGCCTCTTCAAGCCGAACGACTCGTTCTGGAAGTACTGCAAGGGGGGGTGTGTCCTCGGACTGTCCGGACAGTTGACCAACCCGAACGACGCGACCGGACGCGCGAGCATCGGGGTCGGCTACGCCGACGGCCAGTCCGCGGACACCATGGCCCACGAGATCGGACACGCGCACGGGCGCGGCCACGCGCCCTGCGGCGGCCCTCGTGGTGTCGACAAGAAGTTCCCCTACTCGGACGGCTCCATCGGCGTGTACGGCTTCGACCTCGAGAGCAAGGACCTCCACGATCCCGGCTACTACGACGTCATGGGCTACTGCGAGCCACGCTGGATCTCCGACTACACGTACAAGGCGCTCTACGACCGCATCAGCTTCGTCAACGCGGTCAAGTCCGAGATCGGGATCGTCGCGAGCCCGAAGGCGTACCGCATCGTGCGCGTCGATCCGAAGGGCAAGCTCGTGTGGGGCAAGAAGCTCGTGCTCGACACGCCGCCCGCGGGCGAGCCCTACGAGCTCGAGGTCACCACCGACACCGGCACCACCAAGATCACGGCGCAGCTCTACCGCTACGGCGATCTGCCCGGCGGCATGCTGATCATCCCGGAGCCGACCATCCCCGTCCGCGCCGTTGGCGTCAGCGGCATCGTCGGTGTCAGCCGGCTGACTCTCGGCCACTGAGCCCTCGCCCACTGAGCCCTCGGCCACTGGGCCCTCGGCCACTGGGCCCTGGGCCCGCTCCTGCTGCGTTCTTTCTCGAAAGCCGCGTTGCATCTCTGCAACGGGCCCCTCGGGAGAGGCGTCACCACAGGTAGACGCCTCTGACATCGCTGCCAGAGACGCGGATGCCCACCCCGCGGCAAGAATGCGACAAGCCTACATTGTGGGACAGCAGGGACAGCGGGCTTTTCACAGGGAAATCGAAAACGCTTCCCATTGGCACGAGGAATGCTTAATAGGAAGCCGTCATGGCCAACCTCCCCCACCCCGATCGGCGCGCGCTCGAGCGCTCGACGCTGCGTGGGTACGCGCGGGAGGAGCTCGACGAGGTCGAGAGCGGCATGCATCCCCTGTCTTTCGGGGAGCTCGGCGCCCGCCTCGCCCAGCTGCGGGCCGAGCTGGCGCGCGAAGCCGCCTTCGGCGTCTGAGCTCGCAGAGCCCCCGAGCCGGCGCACTCTGGTTCGCGCGCGTGTAGGCTCGTACACATGGGTGACGCGTGGAACACACGTGCCGTCGAGGCGGCGGCCCTCGAGGCGGCGGCGTTCGCCCCCTACGGGACCGTGATCGAAGCAACCGGTGGATCCCTCGCCGCCAACCAGGGCACGGCGGCTCGCTTCGACCAGGCCACCCGCCTGTGCAACGAGCGGCCGGGGGCACGTCTCGCCATCTCGGTGTTCCGGTGCGCCGCCCAGACGAGCCGGCCGTTCCCGGTGCGGTTGCTCGAGAAGCACCCCTGCTCGACCCAGATGTTCGTGCCGATGAACGCGGCCCGGTATCTGGTGATCGTCGCCCTCGGTGGCGACGCCCCCGACCTCGCCACGCTCTCGGCGTTCGTCGCGCACGGCGCCCAGGCGATCGCTTATCACCCCGGGGTCTGGCACCACCCGATGGTCGCGCTCGACGCCACGATCGACTTCGTGTGCTTCGTGCACGAGGACGGGACCGCCCGCGACTGCGTCGTGCACCCGCTCGCGCAGCCAGGCACGATCACCTATTGATCACCAGGCAGCGCGGTACGTCGCGGCGAGGGCGTCGAGCTCTTCGTCGGTCTGGCTCCAGATGCCCTCCGACCAGCTGAAGACGTCGGCGGGCCGCGTGTCCGGGTCCTCGACGGGCAGCACGTGCACGTGGAGGTGGACCGAGCTCTGCGTGAGCTCCCCCGCCGCCGAGCCCGTGGACGCGAGGTAGACACGGCGGGGCGCGCGGAGACGCTCGAGCATGCGCGCTGCGTGGAGGCTCGCGCGCTCGACGCGGGCCCAGAGCGTGTCGTCCACCTCGCCGTAGGAGACGCAGTGCGGGCGCGGCATCACGAGCACGTGGCCGAAGCACCGCACGAAGCGCGGGACCAGCACGAGCACGTCGTCCGCGTCGTGGAGGACCCAGGTGCGGGTGATCCCGTCGCGCAGCGCGCACATCAGGCAGGAGGGACGGCCCACCTCGGCGCGGATCCGCTCGAGCGCCTGCTCACGCGTGAGGAGGGTCGGCATCGCCGCGTCAGGCGTCGGTGGGCTCGACGGGCGCCGCGTCGAGCTGCGGGCCCTCGAGCCACACGGTGGCGAGCGGCGGCAGATCGATCGTCAGAGAAGCGGGCTGTCCGTGGTGGGCGATGGAGTCGGCCACCAGGCTTCCGCAGCCCTGACCGCTGCCGCCGAAGCGATGGTCGTCGGTGTCGAGCACGACGCGATGGTCGCCTGCCACTGGCACACCGACACGATACCCCCGACGGGCAATCGGGGTCGCGTTCAGGACGCACACGAGATAGCGCGAGCGCCGACGGTCGAAGCGCAGGATGGAGGCGACGCTGTTGCCGTGGTCGTTGGCGTCGATCCACTGGAAACCAGCCGGATCGACGTCGGCTTCCCAGAGCTCGGGGCGCGCGGCGCAGGCCTCGTTGAGGGCGCGCACCAGGGCCTGCACCCCCGCGTGCGCGGGCTCGTGCTCGAGGTGCCAGTCGAGCGAGCGCGCCTCGCTGAACTCGCGCTCCTGGGCGAGCTCGCTGCCCATGAACAGGAGCTTCTTGCCGGGGTGGGCCCACATCCACCCGTAGAGCGCGCGCAGATTGGCGAAGCGTTGGTACGGGTCGCCCGGCATCTTGCCGATCATCGAGCCCTTCATGTGCACGACCTCGTCGTGCGAGAGCGGGAGGACGAAGGTCTCGCTCCACGCGTACATGAGCCCGAAGGTGATCTTGCCGTGGTGATGGCTGCGGAACAGCGGGTCCATCGAGAAGTACTGGAGCGTGTCGTGCATCCAGCCCATGTTCCACTTGAACGAGAAGCCGAGGCCGCCGAGGTGGGTCTTGCGACTGACGCCCGGCCACGCGGTGGACTCCTCGGCGATGACCATCGCGCCCGGACATCGCTCGTCGACGGCCTCGTTGAGCGCGCGGAGGAAGTCGACCGCGGCGAGGTTCTCGTGGCCGCCGTAGCGGTTCGCGACCCACTGCCCATGGCTCTTGCCGTAGTCGAGGTAGAGCATCGAGGCGACCGCATCGACGCGCAGGCCGTCGAAGTGGAAGCGCTCCAGCCAGAAGAGCGCGCTCGCGAGGAGGAAGTTCTTCACCTCGGGCCGGCCGTAGTTGAACACCATGGTGCCCCACTCGGGGTGCTCGCCCTGGCGCGGATCGAGGTGCTCGTAGACGGCGCTGCCGTCGAAGCGGCGGAGGCCGTGGGCGTCGCGCGGGAAGTGCGCCGGCACCCAGTCGAGGAGCACGCCGATGCCCTCCCGGTGGAACGCATCGACGAGGCGCTGCAGATCCTCGGGCGAGCCGTAGCGGCTCGTGGCGGCGAAGTAGCCGGTGACCTGGTAGCCCCACGAGCCGTCGTAGGGGTACTCGGTGACCGGCATGAGCTCGACGTGGGTGAAGCCCATGTGCTTCACGTACGGGACCAGCTTCTCCTCGATCTCGCGGTAGGTGAGGAAGCGGCCGGTGTGCCCGCCGCCCGGGAGGTTCTGCGCGCCGACGCCGCGCTCGTGCGGCACGCGCGCGAACCCACCGAGGTGCACCTCGTAGATCGACATGGGCGCGCGCCGGGGATCGGTGGCCTTGCGGCGCTCGAGCCAGGCCTCGTCGTGGAACTCGGCGCGCGGCAGGCCGTGCACGACGCCGCCGTTGTGCGGGCGCACCTCGCACTGGAACGCGAACGGATCGAGCTTGAGGTGCGCGCGGCCCCGCGCGTCGACGATCTCGAGCTTGTAGACGCTGCCGAGGGGCACGTCGGGCACGAACAGCTCCCAGATCCCGTGGGGGCTGATGCGGCGCAGCGTGTGACGGCGGCCGTCCCACAGGTTGAAATCGGCCGACACCCGCACCGCGCGCGCCTCGGGGGCGAACACGGCGAACGACACGCCGGCGACGCCGTCGATGGTGCGCGGATGCGCCCCGAGCACCTCGTAGAGCCGCAGGTGGTTGCCCTCGTGGAACAGGTGCGCGTCGAGCGGACCGAGGGTGGGGAGGAAGGCGTAGGGGTCGCGCTCGCCGTCGATGCGGTAGCGGAAGATGGCCTTGGCCTCGGGGAAGCGGGCCTCGAACAGCCCACCCTCGTGGATCCGCACCGCCTCGCGGGCCGGCAAGGCCGGATCGTCGGGCTCGACGTGGACCGAGAGGCGGCCCGGTCGGAACATGCGGACGACGACGCCGTCGGCCACGAGGTGCGCACCGAGGATGGTGTGCGGGTCGGCGTGCTCGGCAGCGAGGATTCGTTCGACGTCGCGCGGGTCGAGATCCACGCTCCCATCGGAGCACGGATCGTCGGGGGGGTGCTACACAACGAACATGATCGAGCGGCGCGGCGCGGCGGCGTACGAGGCCGTCCCCTACACGAGCCTCCCGTATCCGCGCACCCACCCCGATCACCTGTGCAGCATGGCGCGCCTCGCGGGCATCGCGGCGCCGGCCGTGGAGGGGGCGGCGGTGCTCGAGATCGGCTGCGGCAGCGGTGGAAACCTGCTCCCGATGGCCGCCCACCTGCCGCACGCACGTTTCGTCGGTGTCGATCTGGCGGCCGCCGAGCTGGCCCGCGCCCCCTTCGTGCCCAGCAACGTCGAGCTCCGCGCGACGAGCGGCACGACCGTCGAGGGGCGCTTCGACTACGTGATCGCGCACGGGGTGTGGTCGTGGATCCCGGAGGACGATCGGCGAGCGCTGCTCGCGGCCATCCGCCGGGTGCTCACCCCGACGGGGGTCGCGTTCGTGAGCTACAACGTGCTGCCCGGCTGGCACCTCCGCGGGGCGTTCCGCGCGATGTTGCGCGCGCACACGGCGGGGCGAGGCGCGGGCGAGGCGGTATCCGCCGCCAAGGAGCTGCTCGCCTACCTCGATCGGTCCGCGCCGCGCACGGGCGCCTACCGCGCGGCGCTCGACGAGGAGCGCGCGCGGCTCGCGGCAGCCGACGACGGGTATCTGTTCCACGAGCTCCTCGAGGAGCACAACCACCCGGTGTCCGTGGAGACGTTCGTCGCCGAGGCGGGCGCGGCCGGCCTCTCGTTCCTGTGCGAGGCCGACCCGCTCGCGAACCCGACCGCGGGCACCAGGCGAGCCCTCCTTCCGCTCGTGGGCGACGACCCGATCGCGGTCGAACGCGCGCTCGACTGGGCTCGTGGTCGGAGCTTCCGCTGCTCGCTCCTCGTGCGCGAGGACGCCCCGCGAGGGCCACGACCCGGCGAGGGCTGGTTCGTCGAGACGCGTCTCGAGCGGGTCGGAGACTCGTTCCGCGCGGACGACGTCGACGTGCAGGTGTCGCCCCGCGTCGCCGCCGACCTCGAACGCGCGACCGCGGTCCACCCCGACGCGGCGCCGATCGGCGCGCTCGACGACGAGCACGTGGCCCTGCACGAGGCGGGGTTGCTCGTGCTGCGCCCGCGCGCCCTCGGGCTCTCTGCCGAGGGAGCGCCCACGGCGGTTGCGCGCGCCTTCGCGGCGACGACGGAGCTCGCCTGGGTCGGAAACCGCCGGCACGAGCCGATCGCCCTCGACCCGGCTCTGCGCGCCGCCCTCGCCGCACCGGAGACCGCGCGCCCGCTCTTGCACGCGCTCGCGTTCCTGGGCTGACCCGCCCGGGCTATGATGCCGGCGATGCGAACGCTCGAGACCCCGCCGCGCGCCATCGTCGGAGCCGATGGCTCCCCCGCCTTCGGCTCGTTCTCCGGGCCACTGCCGCACGTCGACCTCGCGCCGCTGCGCGTCTCGATGCTGCGTCGCCTCGCGATGCGCAAGCGCTGGGTCTACGTGGCCATCGCCAACCGCGAGGTGTTCGTCGGGCTCGCGATCGTCGACCTCGGCTACGCGACCAAGACGTTCGCGTTCGTCTACCGCGACGGCACGCTGCTGTCGGATCGCACGGCCCTCGGCCCGAGCACCGCGGGGCATGGTCAGCGACACCATCGCCGACGGCGCGCACGCCCGGTTCTCGCGGGAGGGGCGTTCGCCGAGCTGCGCCGGCAGGGCGGCCTGATCGACGTCCACGCCAGGTTCCCCGGGCTCTCGCTGCAGGCGCGCCTCGACGCGCGCACGAATCGCCCGCCGCTGTCGGCGGTCGGGCCGATCCCGGGCGGCGTGCTCAACACGACCGAGAAGCAGGCGCTGCTCACGGTCACGGGCGAGGCCCGCGTCGCGGGCGCGCGCATCCCGCTGGACGACGCCTTCGGCGGCTACGACTACACCCACGGCCTGCTCGCGCGGCACACGCGTTGGAAGTGGGCCTACCTGCTCGGACACGCGACCGACGGCACGCGGGTCGGCATGAACCTGGTCGAGGGGTTCCTCGGTGAGCGCGAGTGCGGGGTGTGGCTCGACGACGCCCTCTACCCCGTCGGCGAGGGGATCTTCTCGTTCGACGAGAAGCGCCCGCTCGCGCCGTGGAACATCCGCACGACCTGCGGCAACGTCGACCTCGCGTTCACGCCCCACGCGCTCCACGCCGAGGAGGAGAACCTCGTCGTGGTCAAATCGCATTTCGTCCAGCCGATCGGGAAGTACCGTGGCACCTTGCGCGCGGGTGGGCGGGCGGTCACGCTGGATGGCGTGCTCGGCGTCGCCGAAGACCAGGACGTGCTGTGGTGAGGCGCGCGCTCGCCCTCGCGGTGCTCGTGCTCGGGTGCGGCGGCAAGGTCGGCCCGGCGGTGGCGAACGCAGCGGTGGGCGGCGTGCTCTACGTGACCGCGGGCGGCTGCAAGATCGCGGGCTGCCCGACCAACCTCGCGTGCAACACCATCACCGAGCGGTGCGAGAAGATCCCGTGCGGCACCCAGGGCTGCGGGCTCGACCAGCGGTGCGACGTGGTGCGCGACGTGTGCGTACCGAAGTCCTGACCGGCGATCGCTGCCTCGAACTTGGCCGATCGCGGGTGTGTCCGGTAGCGACGACCGCACGCCATGGACTGCAAGACCCGTGAGGTCCGCCTCGAACGGTGGGACCGCCCCCGAGCCTTTCACGTCGTCCCGTGCACCTTCCGCGTGGACGTCCCCCTCGACATGAGCGGCTGCATCGTGTCCGCCCTCCGCGCGACCATGTCGCGTGGGCTGCCTCGCGTGCCGGGCGGCCAGATCCTGGCGAGCGACGCGCGCCGCTCGGGCGCGGTGTTCGTCGAGGTCGAGTCCCCGGACGAGGACGATTCCACCCTCGCGTGGCTCGAGGGCGACCTCCTCTCTCGGGCGCTGCCGAGCGAGGGCGCGCGCATCCGCACCGACGTCGACGAGCTCATGCGTTGGGCGCTCATGCTCGGGCACGACGTGGACTCGTTCTACGTCGGGTTCGTCGCCGCGGAAGGCCCGCGCGCGTTCCGGCCGACGCGGCTGCTCGCGGCGCTCGACGGCGGGATCGTCGAGCACTTCGAGGTGCGCGGCTCTCGGCAGTACTTCGTCCGCGTCGCAGGCTAGGCGGCGCGGGCCGTAGGGACCTCGCGGCCGAGGCCCGCGACGATCGCGACGACGCCGCTGAGCACCGCCGCGAAGAAGCACCAGACCGAGGCGAAGCCCACGCGGAACAGCGTGCCGGCGATGGAGAACGAGGCGAGCGCCACGAGCGCGATCGCGCGCGCCCCGCGCAGCGAGGACACGAGCAGCGGCGCGAGGATGGTCGCGACGTACACGAACGGCACGAGCGGCCGCAGCACCGCGTCGGTGTCGACGCCGTAGTAGAGGTTGCCGAAGGCGATGCACGCATAGGACGGGCGCAGCACCGCGCACCCCATGAGGTATCCGCCGACCACCGTGCCGACGCCGGTCAGGAGCCCGAGCCAGCGAGCGCGATGGGCCTCTTCCTCGGCGATCCACAGCGACAGCGGCAGGTACGAGGGCCACACGAAGAGGGCGAAGAACAGGAACACCCGACCGATCGGGTCGGCGCTCCGCCCCCACGGCGCGGTGACCAGCACCCGCCAGAGCATGCCCTCGGAGACCTGCTGGATCGCGAACAGGAGCGGAATGGCGGCGAACGGCAGCAGCGCGCGGCGGGTGACGCGGCGCAGGCTGACGGCGCCGATGGCGGTGAGGGCGACGGCGGCGCCGAAGCTCGCCTGGGCGTTGAAGCACACGGGGAAGCTGAGCCTAGCTCGAACGGTCGGCGGGCGACGCGCTAGACTCGCGCCGTGCAAGAGACCGCCGCCGCCGCCTTCGTCGCTCGCCGGAACAAGCTCGCCGAACACCTCGGGGGGCAGCCCGCGCTGCTCGCGGCGGGTCGACCCCGCGCCCGCAACTACGCCGCCAATCGCTACCCGTTCCGCGCGGAGAGTCATTTCCTCTACCTCGTGGGGCAGCCGCTCGCGGGGGCCGCGCTCCTCGTGGACGGCGGGCGCAGCGTGCTGTTCCTCGAGCGCCCGGCCGACGACGACGCGCTCTGGCACGGCGAGGTCGAGAGCCCGGAGGCGATCCGCGCGGCGACCGGCGTGGACGAGGTGCGCTGGCTCGACGCGCTCGCGGGAGCGATCGCCGGCAAGGCCATCGCCACCCTGCCGCCGCAAGAGGATCAGACCGCCGCGTTCCTCGGTGAGGTGCTCGGCCGCGCGGTCGCGCCCCGCTCGGGCGCGCGCCTCGAGGGCGCCGACGCGCGCCTCGCCGACGCGATGGTCGCCCTCCGTCTCCACCACGACCCGGCCGCCCTCGCGGAGATGCGCGACGCCGCGGCGATCACCGAGCGCGCCCACCGCGCGGGCGCCCGCGCCCTGCGCCCCGGGGTGAAGGAGGCGGCGGTGAAGGCGGCGATCGAGGCCGAGATGACCGCCGTCGAGGGCACGCCCGCCTACGGCTCGATCGTCACCACCCACGGCGAGGTGCTGCACGCGGAGCACGCGCACCGCACGGTGCAAGAGGGTGACCTGCTGCTGGTCGACGCCGGCACCGAGAACCGCGCCGGCTGGGCGAGCGACGTCACCCGCGTCTACCCGGCGAGCCGGCGGTTCAGCGCGACCCAGCGCGCGATCTACGACCTCGTCCTCGCGGCCAACCGCAAGGGCATCGAGATGGTGCGCCCTGGCGTGCGCTACCGCGACATCCACCTCGCGGCCGCGCGCGTGATGCTCGAGGGGCTCGTGCACCTCGGCGTGTTCCGCGGCGCCGTCGACGGCCTGATCGAGCGCGGCGCCGGGGCGGTGTTCTTCCCGCACGGGGTCGGGCACCTGCTCGGCCTCGACGTGCACGACATGGAAGACCTCGGCGACCGCGCGGGCTACGCGCCGGGCCGCGCCCGCTCGAAGCGCTTCGGCGACGCCTACCTGCGCCTCGACCGCGATCTCGCGCCGGGCATGTGCGTCACCATCGAGCCCGGGTTCTACCAGGTGCCGGCGATCCTCGGCGGCGAGGTCGCGGCGCCGTTCGCCAACGACCTCGACAACGGTCGGCTCGAGGCGTTCCGCGACGTGCGCGGCATCCGGCTCGAGGACGACGTCCTGTGCACCGACGGTGCGCCCGAGGTGCTCACCCGCGCGATCCCGATCGCGGCGGACGACGTCGTGCACTTCATGTCGTGATCTGGGCCCTCGGCGGCGAGGTCCGCTAGTCGAGGGCCATGCTGCGCCGTGCGCTCTCCTCGATCCTGATCCCCCTCTGTGCGTGTGCGCGACAGGAACCGACGCCGACGGCGCAGCCCGCGCCACCAGCAGCGCCGCTCGTTGCATCGCCGCCCGCGGCCCCGACCTCCATCGAGCTCCCGACGGCGCCACAGATGGCCGTGGCGACCGCGCCCGCGCCGGAGAGCGTCGTCCCGGCCACCAAGCCCGCCGTGGAGCTCCGCAACATCGGCATGCACATCGGCGGCGGCCCCAACGACGACGCGACGAAGGCTCCGTTCCAGAAGGCCATCGCGGCGCAGTTCGACGCGCTCGCCGCTTGCTGGGCGACGCTGCCCACGAAGTCCGCGTTCGACTTCGGGGTCGACCTCCTCGTGCCGGCGGCGGGCGGGCAGGCCAAGGTCGACCGCCCTCGCTCCGCGGTGAAGGATGCCGCGTTCGTGAAGTGCGCGACCGCGGCGTTCGCCGCGGCGACGTTCGCGCCGAGCGCGAAGGGCCTGCCCACCAAGGTGAGCACCTCGGTGCACTTCACGCCGAAGTGAGGCTCACAGGAACGCCGCGAACGCGAGCAGCGCGGCCGTGCGGCGCGTACCCTCGTCGAGCGTGCCGATCACCCGCACGCGGCCCGCACCGGGCCCGCCCTTGACGAAGGTGACCATGCCGTCCGGCGCGACGAAGACGCGGTGGCTCCCCTCGACGAGCGCGCCGTCCGGCTCGTGGTGGAGCGCCGTCTTCGCGCCGTTCTGCTCGACGTAACGGTTCGGCAAGCAGACCAGCGAGCCGCCCATGGTCATGTCGAACTTGTCGTCGGCGAGGAGCCCGAACGTGCCCGCCTTGCGGCGGACGCGCCCTTCGGCGTCGAGGGTGAGCACCGGCTCCCACGGCTGGCCGTAGTCACGCTCCTCGATGCGCAGCGGGACGATGGGCCAGCAGGCGTTGCCTGCAGGCACCGAGCCCGGCCCGGCCGCAGGCGTGCAACTCGCAGCGGCGACGAGACCGAGAACGAGCCCGCGACGCATCGCGCCGAGCGAACCACAAAGCAGCGCGAGGAGCCACCCAGGCCCCTCGGGGGCCCGGCGGCCCCCCCCCCCCCCCCCCCCCCCCCCCCCCTCCCCCCCCCCCCTGCGGGGGGGCCCGCCGCGGGGCGGCCGCCGCCCCCTTCGCTCGCTCCGCTCGCTCCGTTCACCTTTGCTGGAGCGGCCGCCCGTGGAGGCGGCCGCCGTTCACTTCGCTCGCTCCGCTCGCTCGCTCCGTTCACTCGTTGTCGAGCGAGAGCGGGTAGGTGACCATCACCTTGCCCGACTCGGGCTCGGGGAAGCTCAGGCCCGCGAACACGTTGCGGACGCAGCTCTTCACGTTGCCGTCCTCGAGGGTGCCGCCGGACTGCGAGGCCGACTCGACGGCGCCGGTGGTGTCGATGATGAACCGCGTGATGACCGTCCCGCGCAGGCCCGGGTCCTTCTTGAGGCCGGTCTCGTAGCAGGCGCGGAAGCGGGGAAAGTTCGCGTGCACGATGCGCTTGATGGTCTCCTGCGGGAGCCGGCCGGTGATGTCGGTCGTGCCATCGACGGGCGGCTTCACCGTCTTGGTCTTGTGCTTGAGGTCCTTGCCGCCGGGGCCGGTCTCCCAGCCATTGCCCGGACCCTTGGTGCCGAAGTCGCCGACGGTGCCGAGGCCGATGCCGTCGCAGAGGCCGATCATGCAGCCGCCGCCCGGACCCACGCCCTTCATGCCGAGGCCGTTGTAGCCCCACGAGTCGCCACCGTGGTCGCCGGTCATGTTGCCCTGGAAGTCGTTGGGGTCGCGACCGATGGTGACGTCGGCGCCGTCGAACGAGGTCATGGCCGAGGGGTTCGCGCCGAAGACCGCGCTGAGCGCGCCGATGGCGCCGATGTTGCCGGACTCGATGAGCGCGCGCGTCTTGGCGAGCTTCACCTCGGCGCTGTCCGGCGGGCCCTTCACCTCGTAGTGGCCGCCGGTGACGTTCGCCTTGGGCGAGCCCATCGTGCCCTCGACGCCCGCGTGCGCCTTGCCGTCCTTGCCCGCCTTCTCGCCGTCGGTCTTGGCCGTCGCGTCGGACTCCTGCTCCTTGGCCTCGTGCTCGGCGTTGTTCTTCTGCATCTGCATCAGGTACGCGGCCGTCGACTTGTCGAGGCCCGCCGAGTCGTCGTCGAGCGAGTTGCCGGGCGACATCATCAGCGCGGTCACGATGCCCACGTGCAGGAGCGCCGAGCCGACCCACAGGCCGAGCGCGCGGCGACGCTTGGTGCCGCCCGAGAGCTTCTTGCCGGCGGCGACCGCCGCGACGTGCACCGTGAAGCCCGCGAGCTCGAGGCGCGCCTTCTGCCCACGAGCGAGCGGCAGGCGACCGTTCACGAGGCGCTGGCTGGCGCGCAGCTCGTCGAGGCTGAGACGCTCGCTGCCGAAGTCGACGTGCCCCTTCGCGCCCTCGGGCACGATCAGCGCGCCGTCCTCGACGAGGCCGAGGCGGAGCGAGCCGAGCTTCTCGGCGGGCACCGCGAAGTCGCCGTCCTCGCCGAGCGCGAAGCCCTTCTTGCCGGTGAGGTGCGCGACGTGGAGGAGGTTCTCACCCCAGCCGACCATCACCTCGATCGCGGAGGTGTTGTCGTCCTCGACCTCGGAGGCGGCGAGGTCCGCGCGCTTGACGAGGCGGTAGCCGAAGGTGTCCGAGCTCTGGGCGGTGAACATCGAGGCGGCGGAAGACGTGGTGGGGGCCATGGGGAATACCTCTCCTTCACGCGGCGGAGGCTTGCTCCTGTCGCGTCGAACCTGTGCGGGGCCTATCGGCTGCCCCTGGGCAGCACCGGCGCCGTTCGTAGAGACCGACACGAGGGGTCGGCAGGAGTTCCCGACGGGACACAAAAAGAACCGACGCCTCCGACCCTCGGGAGAGGGGGGAGGCGTCGACCGAGCGAGAAGAGCGTTACTTCTTCACGGACGCGGACGGCGCCGGGGCACCGACGACGGAACCGGCCGGGGCCGGAGCCGGGGCCGGGGCGGGGGCGGGGGTGGCCATCGCCTTCTTCTCGAAGTCGGCGGACTTGGCCGCCTCTTCGGCGCGGCTCTTGGCGTCCTTCACGAGCTTCTCGTACTCGGGCTTGCCCTGGAACTTGGTGACGAACTCGTTGTAGAGCTTCTCGGCCTGCTCGTAGGCCATCAGGGTGGTGATCTTCGAGTCCACCTTGAAGCTGTACTTCTCGACGAGGAGCGCCTTGTTGTAGTGCGCCTCGGGGCGGTTCGGATCGAGGTCCCGCGCGGCGTCGTACGCCGTGTTGGCCTTGGTGAAGTAGTCCTTCGCCTTGCCCTCCTGCTCGGCGATGATGCCGGGGGCCTTGGCGGTGATCTCCTTGCAAGCCGGCGTGCCGCCCTTCTCGGGGTCGGTGCAGTCGCCCTGCTTGCGCGCGACTTCGTCCTTGTAGGTCAAGGCGCCGTCGAGCTGACCACGGACAGCGACCGCGTAGCCGAGCTTCGCGTCGTAGTCCTTGGGGCGCAGATCCTTGGCCTTCTCGTAGCCCTTGGCGGCCTCGACCCAGCCACGGAACTGGAGGTTGATCGCGGCGTAGTTCATCCAGGCCTCGAAGAACTTGCCGTCCTTCTCGGTGGCCTTGGCGAACGCCTTGGTGGCGCTCGAGGTGCGGTTCATCTCGAGGAGGATGAGGCCCTGGGTGTTCCAGATGCCGGCGTAGCCCGCGTCACGGCGGCTCGCCTCTTCGGCGACGAGGAGGCCGAGCTCGAGGGTCTGGATGTCCGCCTTGGGCTTGTCCTTCAGCGAAGGATCCTTCTTCATCGCGGCGCTGAACTCGGCCTTCTTCTTGCCGACATGGCGGGCCTTGTCCAGGTAGAACAGGGCGAGCTGGTTGTAGGCCGGCATGAAGGCGTCGTTGATCGACAGCGCGTTCTGCAGCCAGAACTGCGCACGCGCGAGGTCGTCGGCGAAGCCGTAGTCGTCCTTCTTGGTCGTGAGCGGGTTCTTCGGGTCGCGGTTCCAGCGCTCGCGGTAGAGCAGGCCGAGCGACACGAACGCCTCGACGTTCTGCGAGCCGTCCGGGTCGAGGCCCTTGGTGGTGATGGTCTCGATCGCCTCGCCGATGCCCGCGATGTCTCCCTTGCGGAAGCGGATCATCGCCTTCTGGACCCACACCTGGTGGAACTCGGGATCGCTCTTGACCTTCGGGTCGCTGGAAGCGGCGGCGAGGGCCTTCTTCTCGGCGAGCGCGATGTCGAACTCGGCGGTGGCGTCGCCCTCCTTGCTGCAGCGGAGCAGGGTGACGCCGGCGTTGTAGTGCGCGGCGGGGAACTTGTCGCCCTGGGCCTTGCCGGCCGCGAGGAACTTCGCCGAGACGGCGGAGCAGCTCGCGTCGTCCCAGTCGCGCTGTTCTTCGTGCTTCTTGAACTCCTGCACGGCCTGCGTGAAGGCGTCGGCCGCTTCCGGCTTCACTTCCGCTCCACCGGGCTGGACGTTGGTGCTGACGGTCTTGCCACCGCCGGTCTTGACCGGGTTGTTGGCGGCCGGCGGGGTGCCGCACGCGGCCACCACGGAGGCGGTGGCCACGGCGAACGCGAACGAGGTACCGAGCGAACGAACGAAGCTGCGGTTCATCTTCTTCTCCACTTGAGACCCAGTCACTTGCGACCCGCCACGTCGAACGGAACGAGCTTGCTGTCGACGAGGAACGCGCGGTCCTTGATGCCGGAGCCCACGAGGCCGGCGGACGGGCGCAGCTCGGCGAGCGTGCGGTACTCGTTCTTGAACTTCTTCGCGAGCCACTTCTCGCAGCGCTCCGAGTACTCGTCGAAGAACTGCGCGCGGGTCGAGACCTCGAGGCACTCCTTGAACGCGGTACGGGCGGGCTGGATGATCGGCTGCGCGACCTGGTCGAGCTTGTTGTAGAAGAGGCGACGGAGGATCCCCTTCTCCTTCTTGATGTTCGGCGCGTCGCTCGGCAGGTCGGTCAGCGAGGGACCGAGCGGAGCGTTGTAGGCCTTGTCGTAGGTGTCGGCGTAGAGGTCGCCGGCCTTGCTGGAGGCCTCGACGACGAACTTCGACGCGTAGGCCTCGCCGAGGTCCTTCCACTCACGGGTGCACTCGGCCGGGTCGATCTTCTCGCCGAGGCAGAAGACCTTCACGTACGACTCGTACGCCGGCTGGTTGAGGTCGATGCGCTTCTTGATGTAGGGGCCGAACGTCTTGGTGAAGTAGTCGGTCCAGGCCTTGTCGTCCGAGCCGCCCTTGTAGGGTTCGAACTTGAGCGCGTTGGCCTTGTCGTACTCCTTGTCCGCGAAGAACAGGAGCGCCTCGGCGACGGCGCCGTAGGTGTTCGAGCGGGCCGAGTAGGCGGCGCCCGGGTTCTTGGCGGCGTAGTCCTCGAGCTCCTTGCGCTTGCCGTTGCGGTCCTTGCCCCAGTCGGCGCGGATCTCACCGAAGTACTTCTCGGCGCCAGCGTTCTGCTTCAGGGCCCGCGACGCACGGCCGGCCATGGCGCGCGTGTGGTACTTCTCGTCGAGACGCGCGGTGGCATCGTAGTTCTTGATGAACTTCTCGATGCGGTCGAGACCCTTCTTCCACTCGCCCTGCTCGATGTAGTGCTCACCGATGGCGAGGAAGATCTGGCGCGCCTGGTCCTTGCGCTTGGCGCCGAACTTCTTGTCGAAGGTCTCGCTGTCCTTGATGGCCTCTTCCTCCTGGCCGAGGCCGAGGCGGAGGAGAACCGCGTTCGAGAGCGCGGAGGCGCGCTCCTCGTCGACGTAGTCCTTGGCGACGTCGTCCGCCTTCTTGCCCGGGTTCTTGCCGAGCTGCTCCTGGAACGACTTCGTGCTCTGCACGAGCTCCAGGTACTTGGTGATGTTGGCGTCGGCCTGGGCGAACTTCTCGTACCACTCCGCCGCGAAGCCGTAGAGCGCGATGCGTCGGTAGTCGTCCGCCAGATCCTTCATGGTCAGGCGGTACGTCTCCTTGCTCTTCCACTCCACCTTCTTGAGGATGCGGCCCTGGCGGATGTCCATGGCGCGCTTGATCTTCGACGCGCGCTGGTAGTTCATCGCCGCGTTGTAGAGGTAGACGTCGCCGCGCTCGTCGCACGCCGAGGCCTCTTCCTTCACGGGCTGACCGGGCTTGCCCTTCTTCTTGGCCCCGGCCTCGGTCGCCTTCTTGTCGAGCTCCGACTGCGCGAGCGCGCCGGTGCAGACGTCGTCGGCGAGCTTGAGGAACTTGTCGCCGGCCTCCTCGAACTTCTCGGCCTTGGCGAGGTCCTGGGCGCTGATGGCCTCGAGGTCGGCGCGCGCCGCGATCATGCGGTCGCAGATGCCGCCGGAGGTGTTCAAGAACTCCTCGGCCTTCTTCTTGTCCTTGAGGCGGGCGGTGACCTTCTCCTTGTCGCAGTAGAGATTGATCAGCCCGTTGACGTCGTCGCTCATCTGCTTGCCGCAGTTCGAGCGCGCCGGGTCGGCGTAGAGGTAGATGCGGACGACGGCGTCGAGATAGAAGCCGGCGTCGACCACGCCATACTCGTGCTCGGGGTGACCGACGGCCACCTCCTTGAACGCCTCGGCGGCCTCGTCCCAGTGCTGCGAGTCGTAGTAGAGGAACCCGCGGCGGTGCTTGATCTCGATCAGCTTCTCCTGGTCCTCCTTGTAGGACTTGGAGGCGGCGTCGGGCTTGACGTAGCAGACGAAGCGGTCGAACGCGCCGACCATCTTGGCCTGGTAGGCGGTCATGTCCTTCGGGGCGTTGGCCTTCTTGACGTTGTCGTCGACGCCCTTCTCCTTGCCGCCGACGGTGCCCTTGCCCTTGCTGTTCTCCTGCTTGTCCTTCGCCTTGTACTCCTTGTCGTACATGTTCTGGTAGCAGAGCACCGCGGCGAACGCGGCGTCGCCGGCGACGTCGGAGTTGGGATCGAGCGCGACGACCTCGTCGAAGGCCGGGCCGCACTTGTCCCACATCTGCTGGCCGTACAGGATGTCGGCGTAGGCGTACTTGAGCTTGGGGATCGTGGGCGCGTCCTCGGGACGCTTGGTGTTGAACTTGTAGCCGTCGAAGGTCGTGAAGGTGGCCTTGCTCCCCGTGACCGGGTTGCCGAGGATGAGCTCGAAGGCGCCGATGGCGTGCTCGAGGGTGGTCTTGTTGCAGGTACCCGGGCGCGCCTTGGGGTTGGCAGCCTTCTTCTCCGGGTCCGGCGGGCAGCCGAGGTCGCCCATGGCCTCGTAGGTCCACGCGAGCGCGTGCTCGGCGAGGAGCCACGCGGTCTGGTTGCCGCAGGCCTGCTTCTTCTCGGCGGGCGCGGCGCTGTCGCGGTAGCCCGTCCAGGTCTTCACCAGCTGGGTGAGCTGGGTCTTGATGGCGGGCTTGTCCTTCGCGCTCTTGTTGATGATGGCCTCGGTGATGCGCGTCTCGTAGAAGCACGCGTTCGCCGGGTTGAGGCCCTTGAGGTCGAGGAACAGCTTGCGCGCCTCCTCGGGGTGCGCGCGGGCCAGGTACTCCTCGCCGAGCTTCTCGAGGAAGCCGATGGTCTTGGTCTTGTCGCCGCCCTTGTCACCGGAGATCGAGCTGAAGAAGCCGTACGCCTCCTCGGCCTTGCCGTACTCGGCGTACACCGGGACGAGCTCCTTGCGGGCCTCCTCGGCGATCTGCGGGGCCTTGGGGAGATCGGGGAACTTCTGGCCGAAGTCGATCGCCTTCTTGAACGAGGTGACCGCCTCCTTGTAGTTGCCCTGGTTCCAGTAGATGAAGCCCTTCTTGTAGTACGCGTAGCCGTACTGCTTGTTCTCCGGGGGCTCGCCGGACGCGATGACGCGGTCGTACGCCTCGAGGGGGATCTTCCAGTCGATCTTCCCGTTGAGCGCGTCCTCGAAGTAGAGGTCGCCGTAGGCGATGTACGCGGCGGAGACGTACTTGCTCTTGGGGCGCTTCTTGATGAGGTCGAGGTAAGCGGCGAGCGCCTTCTCCTTCGACTCGCGCTCCTTCTTGATCTGCGCCTTGTCGTTCGGGTCGGTCGCCTTCTGCTGCTCGTACTCGTAGGCGAGGTAGTAGAGGACCTCGTCGAGCTTCTGATAGTCATCGTGCTTCTCGATGATCATCTTGTAGAGCTCGACCACGCGGCCCTGCGCCTTGTCGCGCAGCGTCTCGGCCTTGGTGCGCTGGGTCTTGAGCGCGTCGACGTTCTGCTTCTTCTTCTCGCCCTCGAGGATCTTGGTGGTGAGGTCGAGCGCCTCGCCCTGCTTGAGGCGCTCGAGCTCGTACCAGGACTCCGCGAGGCGACGCGACAGCGTGATGTGCTTGTCGTTGGTGACCTTCGTCTTCTCGAGCTGCTTCTCGAGGGCGAAGATCTCCTGCATCAGGCTCGTCTCGAGCTTCTTGGAGAGCTCGGGCGAGGGACGCGGGATGTCGATCGCGACGGGCTTGTCGATCTTCTTCTCGGTCTTCTTCTGCTGGACGTCCTGCTCGACGAAGTTCGGGCCGCCCTTCTTGCCCGAGGCCTTCTTGAGCTGTCCACCGGGGCACGACGAGAGGGCCTTCTTGGCCTCCCCCGAGATGCACTCGTTGGCGCCGGCCTTGAGCCACCCGCCCTGGGTGCTCGTGCCCGTCGGTGCACCCGTGACCGGGGCCGCCGTCGGCGCGGGCTTGGCCTGCGCCGAGGCGTCCTGTGCGTGCGCGAGCAACGCCACGCCGAACGCCATACTCCCAATGGACAGTCTCCAGTTCATTTCGACCTCAGGTGTACCTTTGGGCTGCAATCAATCAGAAGAAGTGACCAGGCGCAGAGCTGGAATCAGCTCTTGCCGCCGCAGATGTTGACGACCTTCTGGCGGTAGAAGCCGAGCTCGTCGCGCCAGTACTCGCCCTCGAACGGCCAGAGGTAGTGCTCCTCGTCGGCCTTGACGTCGCCGAGGCCCTTGAGGGCCGTCTGCTGCTTCTTGATCTCGGCCGCCTTCGCGTCGCCGAGCTTCTCGAGCTGACCACGCTCACCGGCGAGGATGTCGATGAGCATCGTCTGCACGTTGCCGAGGTGCTCGTCGAGATCGTCGAGGGCGCGGAGGAAGCGGCCGCGGGCGAGCGCGCCGGCCTTGCCGATGGCGTCGCTCTGCGCGTTCTCGAGGGTGGAGGCGAGCTCACCGGCGAGCTGCGAGCCCTTGATGGGGGCCTTGGCGCTCTTGAGGCGGTCGGCCTCGGCCTTGATCACGCGGATGTACTCGAGGTTCTTGAGGATCTCGCGATCGTCGAAGGCGCCCTCGACGACCGGCTTCAGCGGCTTGCCCTTCTCGCCCTGGAGCTCGGGGGCCTTGCCGGCCTTCACGTCCTCGAGGAAATTCAGGCACTTCTTCGCCTCTTCGGGGGAGAGATCCGCGACGTTGCCGTCGTCGTCGGGCTTCGGGCCCGGGCAGCGGTTCTCGAGCACCTTGGCGATGCCGTCGCGCACCGGCTGGTACTTCTTCACGAACTGCGCGACGATGATCTTCGCGTTCTCGTACTGGCAGTTGGTGAAGTAGATGATCGCCTTGAGGAACTGCGCTTCCGGATAGAACGCTGTTCGGGAAGTACGGCGACTCGATCGTGTGGATGTTGCCGAGGGCGTGCGGGTAGTCGCCGGCCATGAAGTACGCCCACGACTCCTCGAAGAGCGCGTCGAGCCAGTACTCGCTCGCGATGTCGACCTTGTTCCAGGCGACGACGGCGGCGGTCAGACGATCGGGGTCGGGGACGAACTCACCCTCGGTCGGCTGCTTGATGGCGGCCGAGTAGTAGGCGCGCGCGATGGAGAGGTTCGCGAGGTCCTTGTAGCGCTGCGCCTCGTCCTTGCTGGCGAGCGCGTCGGGGTTCTCCTTGAGGTGCTCGAGGATGTTCTCGAACGCCTTGACCGCCGGCGCGATCTTGCGGCTGCGGATGGAGGTGATGCCGGTGAAGAACTGCGCCTGGACGTAGTACTTGCTCGCCTTGGGCACGTTCGCGAAGAGCGTGGCCGCCTTCTCGAAGTCGCCCTTGCGGTACTTGTAGCGACCGTAGAGGTAGTTGAGCTGCGCGAGGAGCTCGGGCGAGCCCTTGGCGGTCGCCTGGATCTGCTCCTCGGTGTACTTGCCGAGGTGGCCGATGATGTCGGCGGGCTCGGGGAGCTGCGTCGCGAGGCGCGCCATCCAGCCGAGCGTCTTCTCGAAGTCGAGGTGCTTCGGCTGCTTCGCGATCTCGTAGAAGTACGTGTACGACGCCTGGTAGTACTCGAGGTGGTAGAGCGCCACGGCGAGCCAGTACTTGGCGTGCTGCGTGTTGCCCGCGTCGTCCGTGTTGTTGCGGAGGACGTTGTGGAACTCGACCGCCGCGTCGGCCCAGCGCTCCTGGTCGAGGTACTTCTTGGCCTTCTGGAACTGCGGGCTCGGGGCGCCGGCCTTCACCTCGGCCTCGTCGCCGCCGAGGTCCTCGACGTCGGGGTTGCCCTTCTTGCCCTTGGGGTCCTTGCCCTTCGGGTCTTCCTTCTTGCCCTTCGGGTCTTCCTTCTTGCCCTTCGGGTCTTCCTTCGCCGTGGCGGCGCCCTTGTCCTTGTCCTTGTCGCCCTTCGGGGGCTTCGGCTGCGCGAACGCACTGCCCGCGAGGAGTGCGAGTGCCGAAGAGAACAGCACGAAACGACCGATTGCGCGCGTCCGCATGGGGGGCCCCTCTGCCGTGAAATCGTTGGGAGGAAGACGACGCTGCCCGTTCGCCGATCGACGTGGCTCGCGTGCCCGGAGGCGACTCGAGACTACGCCGGCGCGGCCCGCACCCGGCAACGACAAGGTGGATGCGGCGGAAAACTGCAAGAATTACCGAGGAAAACGAAGCTTCAGGCGCGAGGATGTTAGGAGGGCCGAAAGAGCATTGTCAACGAGAACCTCGGGCCGCTCGTCGGCTCCGGGCCGGCGAGCGTGTCTTCCCGACGTGACACTCGCGGCCTCTGGGACGGCCACGGCACAGCGCGGAGGGGTTCTCGCTTCCGAACCCGTGACGGACCGGACCTTGGGCCCCCAAGCCCCCTCCAGACACCTCACGACCTGCATCAGGAATTCATTGACGACGGCTTCGGCCCGCTTGTACCGTGCGGGACCGAAATGGCGCTGTAATCAGCGCTGGTCGAAGCCGTCTGCTCATTGCTAGCCCCGCCGGGGCGTTCGGAGCCGCGTCCATGCACCGTTCTCTCGCCAGCATCGTCTTCACCGTCGCCCTGGGTTTCGGCGCCCTGGGTTGTGGCACCACCGGCGTCGGTGACCCCTGCACGCCGGAGGACGAGTTCAAGCCCACCCAGGGCTCGTTCGAGCAGAAGGACCTCACCATCGACGTCAACTCGACGTCCTGCGAGACCCGCGTGTGTCTCGTGCACTACTTCCGCGGCCGGGTCACCTGCCCGTTCGGCAACAACAACAAGCCCGGTCAGACCGGCAAGTGCCAGGCGGTGGCCAACAAGCCGGGTCTCTACGCGATCGGCGGCGTCTATCCCGGCGAACTCTGCTGCCCGATCCTGGGCGACCTCGAAGAGAAGCCCGTCGCCCTCGCCGTCGAGCCGCAGTGCAAGAGCCGGCAGGCCTCCGACGCGGTCTACTGCTCCTGCCGCTGCGACGTGCCCGACGATCCCGAGATCGACCCCAACCAGGTCGCGTTCTGCCCGGGCCTCGGCCGTGGTCAGTGCCCCAAGGGCTACACCTGCCAGCGCCTCTGCGACTCCAAGACGGGCGGCTGCGGTCTTCTCCCGAAGGGCAAGTGGGGCAGCTACTGCATCAAGGACACCCAGGTGAAGATCACCGGCGGCGAGAGCGTGAGCTGCGGCGCCGATCTCACGCCCTGAGTTCGGGTCCGAGTCCGGGCCATGCAAGACGTATCGGGCGGCGCTGCGGAGGACGCAGTCGCCGCCCGACTCGTTTCCGAGGGCTGGCACGTGCGTGGTCGACGCGTGCGGCTGCAACGCCTCGAGATCGACATCGTCGCGCAGAAGGGCGACGTGGTCGCGTGCGTCGAGGTGCGTGGACGCCGAGCCGACGCGCTCGTCTCGGCGATGGACTCGATCGACTGGAAGAAGCGGCGCGCGCTCGGCCGCGCCGCGAAGCGCCTCTGGAGCCGCGTGCTCGCGGACGAGCCCGGTGTGCGCGTCGTGCGCATCGATCTCGCGACCGTCACCTTCGGCCCGGGCGGCGCGGCGATCGAGATCGTCGAGGGCGCGATCCCCATCGAGTGAGGCTCACACGTGCTCGCGCACGACCGCCGCGTGCGGGCGATCGAGCGCGCGACGGGTGGCGCGCTTGGCGAGCTCGTAGGCGCGGCGGCCGTTCTCGAGCGCGAACGGTCCGGAGCGCGGCAAGTCCTCGAGCACGAGCGCGGTGAGGTTCGCGCGCTCGGGGAGGTGCGCCCACGCCCCCTTCTTGCGCCGCCACGGAGAGCGCGACGACAGGTGGTGGAAGAGCACGCGCTCGCCCTCGGGCATGCCGAGCAGACCAGGGCGATCGGCGACGCCGCCGTCGACGAGCCACGACCCCGCGTGACGCACGGGGTGGAACATGACGGGCACCGCGCAGCTCGCGTGGATCGCCGGCGCGAGCGCGCCGCGGTCGAGCACCCGCGTGGAGCGCGTGCGCAGGTCGAACACGGACAGCGCGAGCTCGGTACGACACGCCTCGAACGTCTGGACGGGGAGCAGCGACTCGAGCTTCGCGCGGAACAGGCGGCCCGCGAGGAGCCCCGCGCCCGGGGTCGGATCCCAGAAATCGCGGCGCTCGATCCGCAGGAGTTCTTCGGCGAGCAGCGCCGGCGCGAGACCCGCGGCGAAGGCGCCGGTCACCAGGGCGCCGGCGCTCGAGCCCGAGAGGCGTCGAGGTAGGAGTCCCTCCGCCTCCAGCACCTCGAGGACCCCCGTGTGGGCGAAAAATCCAAAGAAGCCGGAAGACATCGTCAGAGAAAACGGTGCTTCGGCGAGCCAGGAACGCAACGTGGGCAGCACTTTCACGAAAGGATGGCTACCATGGGTCACATTCTTCTGCCTCGTTCCCACGAGACAGACAGGGAGGAAGAACGAGACCCACCGCGACTCGCCATCAGGGCGTGAGGGGTAGGGCTCGCAGGAGCAGCATGTCCGAACGCAAGAGCCAACGTCCAGCCGCCCCGGCCGACCCCCTCGTGGGTCAGGTTTTTCACGACCGATTCAAGATCCTCTCCCTCGTCGCAAAGGGCGGCATGGGCAAGGTCTACAAGGCCGAGCAGGCCCCGCTCGGTCGCATCTGCGCGGTCAAGGTGCTCACGCCGCCCGCCGACTCCGAGCAGCGCGAGGAGTTCCGCAAGCGGTTCTTCCTCGAGGCCTCGGTCGGCAGCAAGCTCACGCACCCCAACACCGTCACGATCTTCGACTACGGCGTCACCGACGACAACACGTACTTCATGGCGATGGAGTTCCTCGACGGGCGCACGCTCGCGAAGGCGCTCCGCGAGGACGGCCCGTTCACGGAGGCCCGCGCCGCGCACGTGGCCCGCCAGGTCTGCCGCTCGCTGCGCGAGGCCCACGCGCTCGGCGTCGTGCACCGCGACCTCAAGGCCGCCAACGTCTTCCTCGTCGACAAGGGCGACGAGAACGACTTCGCCAAGGTGCTCGACTTCGGGCTCGTCAAGAACGTCGCGCAGGACTCGAGCGAAGACCTCACCCAGGCGGGGCTCTTCATGGGCTCGCCGAAGTACATGTCGCCGGAGCAGATCCGCGGCGAGCACGTCGACGCGCGCACCGACATCTACGCGCTCGGCGTGCTGATGTTCGAGATGATCGCCGGGCGGGTGCCCTTCGACAAGCCGAACCAGGTCGACACGCTCCTCGCCCACGTCAACGACGAGGTGCCCACGGTGCACAGCGTCCGCCCCGACAGCGACGCGAGCGAGTCGTTCGAGTCGGTGATCCGTCGCTGCCTCGCCAAGGACGCCGCGCAGCGCTTCGCGAGCATGGACGAGGCGCTGCAGGCGCTCCGGCAGACCCCGGGCGGACAGGTGACCGGGACCGGCGCGCTGCACGCGATCTCGAGCGATGCCCTCCTCCGGGCCAGCGCTTCGTTCACGCCGCAACCCTCCGCGCTCTCGCCCTCGCCGAGCTCTCCCGTCCCGGCGACGAGCTCCTCCACCGCGCCGCCGCCCCAGAAGCGCGGCAAGGGGCTCGTGGTCGCGCTCGCCGTCGCGGCGGTGGCGCTCGTCGGCGTGATCGTCGCGCTGAGCACCCGCAAGACCGAGGGCACGGCCACCGCGGCGCCGACGACCAGCAGCACCGAGACCAAGGCCAGCGAGACCAAGCCCGAGCCCGCGAAGTCGACCACGGTGGCAGTGGCGGTCTCCACGGCGCCCGCGGTGCCGAAGGTGGACATCGACACCGAGCCCACCGGCGCTCGGATCCGGGACGAGGCGGGCATGGTCCTGTGCGACAAGACCCCGTGCAAGCTCACGGTCGACAAGCCGCTCACGGTCCAGATCGACAGCGACGGCTACGACACCCAGAAGGTGAAGCTCTCGGTCGGCGATCCCGCGCGCACGGTCAAGCTCGCCAAGAAGGCCGCCGCCGCGTGGACGCCTCCGCCGAAGCCCGCCGGCAACGGCACCACCGCCCCGCCCCTCCCCGGGCGGCTACCACCCCGATCCGTACTGACCGACCACCGGTGTCGGGGGCCCGGACCTCCGACCAGGATCTGCTACCCTCTCGTCGTGGCCCAGGCCGTCTCGTCTCCCCGCAGATGTCGAGCGTCGTCGATGCGCTCGTCGACGACGACGATCGCGACGACGATCTCGACGAGGACAGCGCGCCCAGGGTCGTCACCCTCCAGAAGCCGTTCGAGCCTCGCGTCCTGTCGGCCAAGATCCGCAAGGAGGTGGGCCTTCCCCCTGCGATCGTCGCGCCGTATCGGTTCGGCTTCGCGCTCTTGATGGTCGGCCTCGTGTCGGTGCCGATGCTGCTCCTCGGCTGGTATCGCCTGTCGGTGGTGATGGCGCTCGTCGTCCTCGGCTTGCTGCCCGCCGTGCGCTGGTGGGAGAAGCGAGAGGCGGAGCTCCGCGACCGCGTCTACACCCACGGCCGCGAGGTGATCGCCCGCGTCACGGACGTCGAGCCTGGTGGACCCGATCGCGGCGGCAAGATCGTACGGGTGCAGTTCCTCGCCGGCGAGGTGGCCGTGCAGGCCTCGGTCCTCGGAGCCCCCCTCGCCCGTCGCGGCCTCGGCCCTGGCGACGACGTCGTCTTGCTGCACGACGAGACCGACCCGACCCACTGCCTCATTCTCTCTCGCGTCGCGCGCAGCAAGCCGCGCAAGGCCGTACGCCGTCCACCTCGCAGCGAGGGTGGTGGCTGCGGCGGTGGTGGCTGCGGCGGTGGCTGCGGCGGCGGTGGCTGCGGCGGTGGTGGCTGCGGCGGCGGTGGCTGCGGCGGTGGTGGCTGCGGCGGCGGTGGCTGCGGCGGCGGTGGCTGCGGCTGACCGTTTGCGAGCCCCCAGGGTGTCCCGGGGGCCCTCGGAGCCTACGCCTTCTTCACCGCGTGCCCGCCGAACTCGTTGCGGAGCGCGGCGCACACCTTGGCGGCGAACGACTGATCCTGCCGCGAACGGAAGCGCATCTGCAGCGCCATCGTGAGGACCGGCGCGGGCACGCTCTCGTCGATGGCGGCCTGCACCGTCCAGCGACCCATGCCCGAGTCGTCGACCCAGCCCTGGATGCCCTCGAGCTTGGCGTCCTTCTGGAACGCGCTCTCGGCGAGCTCGAGCAGCCAGCTGCGCACGACGCTCGCCTGGTTCCAGAGGTGCGTGACCTGGTGGAGGTCGGGCGAGAACTCCGACTTCTCCAGGATCTCGAAGCCCTCGGCGTAGGCCTGCATCAGGCCGTACTCGATGCCGTTGTGGACCATCTTCACGAAGTGCCCGGCGCCCGCGGGGCCGACGTGCGCCCACCCGTCGGGGGGAGCGAGCGTGGTGAAGATCGGCGAGAGGCGGTCGACCGTGGGCTTCGCGCCGCCGATCATTAGGCAGTAGCCGTTCTTGAGGCCCCACACGCCGCCGCTCGTGCCGCTGTCGACGAAGTCGATGCCCTTGGGCTCGAGCTCGTGCGCGCGGCGCTTGGTGTCCTGCCAGTTGGCGTTGCTGCCGTCGATGATGGCGTCGCCCTTGCCGAGCAGCGCCGCGATCTCGCGCACCGTGGACTCGGTCGGGTCGCCCGCGGGCAACATCAACCAGACCGTCTTCGGTGCCTTCAACTTGGAGACCATGTCCGCGAGCGAGCTCGCGCCGACGGCCCCCTTCTCGACCACGTGCGCCACCGCCTCGGGGCTGCGGTCGTACGCGACGACCTCGTGCCCACCCCCGAGCAGCCGCTGCACCATGTTGCCGCCCATCTTGCCCAACCCGACCAGCGCGATCTGCATGGCGGCGAGCCTACCCGAGCAAGCGGACGAGCGCACCGACCACGATCGACGTGAAGATCGCCGCGAGAACCATGGCCACGCCGCCGGCCGCGCCCGCCTCTTCGCCCTCTTGCAGCGCGCGCATGGTGCCGACGCCGTGCGCTCCGACGCCGTACGCGAGGCCCCGCGCGAGCGCCGAGCGCACCCCCACTCGATCGAGCAACGGGGCGCCGAAGACGAGCCCGAGGATCCCCGTGACCAGCACCGCAGCGGCCGCCAGCGAGGGCTCACCGCCGAGGCGCTCCGCGAGCGGCATCGCGACCGGCGTGGTCACCGACTTGGGCGCGAGCGAGGCGATCCACGTGCGTGAGAGCCCGAGCGCTCGGGCGAGGCCGATGGCCGAGGCGGCTCCGACGATGGAGCCAATCGACACCGCGACGAGCACGCGCGCGAGGTGGGCGCGCAACGTCGCGCGCTGGCGGTAGAGGGGCACCGCGAGCGCGACGGTGGCCGGACCGAGCATCCACTGGAGCGGCCACGTCGTGGTCCCGTACGCCTCGAGATCGGAGCCGGTGAGCGCGAGCAGCGAGGTGACCACGACGAGGGTCCCGAGCACGGGCAGCGTGAACGTCGAGGCGCGACGCGCGTGGAGCCGCACGAAGACGAGGTAGACGCCGACGGTCACCGGCAACGCGAGCCACACCCACGGCCTCATCCGTGCCTCCGCTCGGCGAGGCGACCGGTGACGATCATCGTCACGGCTGTGCTCACGACGACCACGATCACGACGGATGAAAAGTCACGCTTCAGCACCCCGACGTGCCGCAGGATGGCGACGCCCGCGGGGACGAAGAACAAGCCCAGCCACTCGAGCAGCACGTCGGCGCCGCGCTCGACCCAGCGGAGCGGCACGAAGCCGGCGAAGAGCCCGATCGCGAGCGCGACCGCGCCGAGCACTCCGCCCGGCAGGGGAAGGTGGAAGCGTCGCACGGCGTACTCGCACGCCGCGAAGAGAGCGACGAGCAGCACAGCAGAGAGGGGATCGCGCGCAGGATCCGCACCTGGGCTCGGTAGCACGACGCAAGGAGCACGTGCCTGCTGCTTGCTGGCCCGGGGTACCGACGGGGGGTAAGGTGAAGCGTCCGCTGTGACCGTCCAGTCGTCTCCACATCCCGTCCAGGAGCCCCGGCCCTCCCGAAGGTGGCCGAAGATCCCGATCGCCACGGCCATGCGCAAGGCCATCGCGATGGGGTACGACCGCGCGACCCTGCGCGCCGACGTCCTGTCGGGCCTCGTGGTGGGCATCGTCGCGCTCCCGCTGTCGATGGCCCTCAGCATCGCCGTCGGCGTCGCCCCGCAGCACGGGCTCTACACCGCGATCGTCGCGGGCTTCGTCGTCGCGGCGCTCGGTGGCTCGAAGTTCCAGGTCACCGGCCCGACCGCGGCCTTCGTGGTCATCCTCGCGCCGATCGTCCTCAAGTACGGCCTCGGCGGCCTGCTCACCGCCGGGTTGATGGCGGGGATCATGCTGGTCGGCATGGGCGCGGCGCGTCTCGGTCGACTCATAACCTTCATCCCCTACCCCGTGACCACGGGCTTCACCGCCGGCATCGCCACGGTGATCGCCACGCTGCAGCTCAAGGACGCCTTCGGCCTCAAGATCGCCCACATGCCGGAGAGCTGGTTCGGCAAGCTGCACGCGCTGTGGGACGCGCGCGCGACCGTTTCGTTCGCGGAGTTCGGCGTGGCGGCCTGCACGCTCGCGCTGCTGCTCGCGGTCCCGCGCTGGACCAAGCGCGTGCCGGCGCCGCTCATTGCCATCGTGACCGTCACGGTCATCGCCACGCTGCTCCACAAGGTCTTCCCCCGCTTCGAGGTCGCGACCATCGGCAGCCGCTTCCAGACGGTGGTCGACGGGCACACGTACGCGGGCATCCCTCCGCTCCCGCCGCGACCGATGATCCCGTGGGGCAACCACGGGCTCTCGTTCGCCATGGTGCGCGAGCTGGCTTCGCCCGCGTTCGCGATCGCCATGCTCGGCGCGATCGAGTCGCTGCTCAGCGCCGTCATCGCCGACGGCATGACCCAGAAGAAGCACGACCCGGACGCCGAGCTCGTGGCCCTCGGGATCGGCAACATCGTCGCGCCGTTCTTCGGCGGCATCGCGGCGACGGGCGCCCTCGCGCGAACCGCGACCAACGTGCGCGCCGGCGGGCGCACCCCGGTCTCGGCGATGGTCCACTCGGTCGTGGTGCTCGTGGCGATCCTCGTCCTCGCCCCCCACCATCGCGTACGTGCCGATGTCGGCGCTCGCGGGGCTGCTCTTGCTCGTCGCCTGGAACATGTCGGAGATCCACCACGCGCTGCGCATGCTCCGCGTGGCCCCGAAGAGCGACATCACGGTGCTCGTCGGCTGCTACCTGCTCACCGTCGTCTTCGACATGGTGATCGCGGTCTCGGTCGGCGTGGTGCTCGCCGCGCTCCTCTTCATGCGCCGCATGGCGGAGCTCACCAAGGTCCGCTTCATCGACGAGGACTATCCGGAGACCGAGCGTCACTTGCCCGAGGGCGTGGTGATCTACGAGATCGCCGGCCCGCTGTTCTTCGGCGCGGCGCAGAACGCGATGGGCCAGCTCGACACCGTCGACGGCAAGGTCCGGGTCGTGGTGCTCGCGCTCGGCCGCGTCCCCACCATCGACGCCACGGGCATCGTCGCGCTCGACGGCGCGATCGACCGGCTCCGCAAGCAGAAGAAGCTCGTGGTGATCGCCGGCCCCCTGCCCGAGCCGCGCCGCATCTTCGACCGCGCCAAGATCGGCTCGGAGCACGAGCACGTCTACTTCACCGACACGCTCGACAAGGCGGTCGGCCTCGCCGGTGGGCTCGCCGAGGTCTCCCCCATCTCGACCCGTCGCACCTCCCAGGCGTGACCGTGCTCGCCTGGGCCGAGCGTGTGTTCCACGTGCTCGCGCACGTCCGCGCGACGGCGCACCTGGCGCCTTCGGTGTACGACCCGCGGTGGATCGCGCGCGTCGAACGGGTGCTCGGGCCCGCGCGCACGCGGACCCTCGCCGAGGACGCCGCCACGCTCGGCGTACTCGCCCCCGATCACCACACGCTCGCTCACCTCCAGCTGGTCGCGTGGCTGTTCGACACGCCGGCGCAGGCAGAGGCGTGCGCCGACCGCGAGCTCGCGCGCCTCGCCCCGCACGAGGTGGCGGCGCCCGAGATCCTGCCGTCGCTGGTGGCGCTCGGCCCCGCCGCCGAGGTGCTGCGCGCAGCGGCCGAGCTCGAGGATCTGGCCGCGCTGCCGGGACCCGCTGGCTCGTTCGAAGAGGTGCTCGCGGGGCTCGCCTCGCGGGTCGCCGTCGCCCCCTCGATCACGGCGAGGCGCGTCGAAGGCGTGCGCTCGCTGCGGCTGCGCGGCCGGGTGCGCGGCGATCGCATCTGGGTGGGCGTGCCCGACGACGACCTCCCGAGCTGGCACCCGATCTGGCAGGCGCTGCACGAGGCCACGGTCGCCGAGGTCCGGCAGCGGGCCGGCGCCCTCGCGCACGCGCCGCTCGAGCAGGCGGCGACGGCGCTGCTCGCCCACCGCGCCCAGCGGGAGGGCTTCTTCGACGAGCACCGGCGCTGGTTCGCCCACTTCGGGGAACACGCCCCGTCGACGCGAGCCGAGGCCTTGCCAGCAACGCTCCGCGCGCTGCTCGACCTCTGAGTCAGACGGCGTCGACGAGCGGGTACAGCTCCTCGTGCTCGCGGAACATGCGGCGACCGAGCTGCTTGAGGACGCGCATCGTGTCCTTGGCGAACCCGGTCGGGTCGGCCTCGACCGAAGCGGTGCCGGGCCAGCGCTGCGCGTACTCGCCGAAGGTGCCGTAGAGCTGGCCGACCTCGTCGTGGAGCTCACGCGCCTTGGCGCGCACGGCGGGGTCGGCGTGAGCCAGCAAGCGCGGGTAGAGCGCGTCGTTCTCCATCGTGGCGTGCACCGAGAGCTTGCCGGCGAAGCGCGCGACCATGCGGCGCACCGGCCCGGCCTTGGCGACCAGCTCGGCGGGCGGCACCTGCAGCTCGCCGATCAGCGCGGCCGCCAGGGTGGCGAGCTCCTCGTGCTGACGGCGGAAGCGGTCGGTGGCGAGCTGCACGGAGGAGATCGGCCCGGGTGCGCTCGGCGGAGGCGGCTCCGCGACGAAGGCGACCGTCCGCTCGCTCGTCGACAGCAGCTGCCTCGCCACCCGGGCGCGCGAGGGGCCGTCCCCACGGGCGAGCGGGGCGAGCGCCGCGGCGAGCTCGGCCACGGACGCGAAGCGGTCGGCCGGATCGACGGCCAGGGCGCGCGCGACGATCGCGCAGATCTCGGGCGGCGCGTCGGGCCAGTGGTCGGAGAGCGGCATCGCGCGACCGAGGGCGATCCTCGCGCCGAGCGCGACGGGGCCGCTGCCCTCGAAGGGGTGATGACCGCTGAGCAACTCGTGGAGGATGACGCCCAGCGCCCAGATGTCGGAGCGCGCGTCGACGCGAGAAGAGTCGTGGAGGTGCTCGGGAGACATGTACGCGGGAGAGCCGACCGCGCCGGAGGCCTGGGTGATGCTCGCGTCGTCGTCGCACTCCACCTTGGCGATCCCGAAGTCGAGCACCTTGAGCACGACCGTGCCGTCGGCGCGCCGCGCGAGGAAGAGGTTCGAGGGCTTGAGATCGCGGTGCACGATGCCCTGGGCGTGCGCCTCGGCGAGCGCGGCGCAGGCCTGACCGATCCACTCGGCCACCTCCGCCAGCGGCAGCGGCCCGCGACTGCGCAGGGCACCGAGCAGATCGGTCCCGACGAGGCGCTCCATCACGATGTAGGGCGCGCCCTCCTCGTTGACGTCCACGTCGAGGACGCGCGCGACGTGCTCGCTCGACAGGCGCGCCGCGCTCTGCGCCTCGCGGAGGAACCGGGCTCGCGCGGAGGTGAAGCCGCTGTCGGAGCGCAGGAACTTGATCGCCACGGACTGGCCGAGGACGAGGTGGCGCGCCGCGTAGACGACGCCCATGCCCCCCTGGCCGAGGATCTCCTCGAGCTGGTATTTGCCCGCGACGGTCGCCCCGACGGGCGGCGCCGGGGGCACGCTCGGACGCAGGAGTGGCAGCCCCATGGGAGGAGCTACGGAGGAGCCCGGCCCCTGGATCGGAGAGGCCGGCAAATGGGTGGGAGATCGTGCGCCGACCCGCGCGCGAACTAGCGCGCGACCTTGGTCGGGATGATCTGGACGCGGCGCTGGTCGCCCTCGCCCTGGCTCTCGGTGCGCACGCCGTCGTACTTGGCGAGCGCCAGGTGGACGACGCGCCGCTCGCGCGGGCTCATCGGATCGAAGGTGATGACCTTGCCTTCGCGGACCGCCTGCTCGCCGAGCTTGAGCGCGACGGCGGCGAGGCCCTTCTCCCGACGCTCGCGGTAGCCCTCGACGTCGAGGACGACGTAGCGACGGCCGGACGGGCCGCGGTTGACCACACGGTTGGCCAGGAACTGCAGGGCGAACAGCGTGCTGCCGCGCTTGCCGATGAGGACCGAGGCGCCCTCGCCCGCGATGTCGATGGCGACCTGGCGGGCGTCGTTGCTGACGATCCGCGCGGCGCAGCCCACCTGCATCTTGTCGATGATGTCCTGCACGAACGCGAGGGCACGGTCGGCCTTGCCGTCGTCGGGCGCGGGGCCCGCTCCGTCCGCGTCCTTCACCTCGGGGGCGTCGTCCCCGAACTCGTCTGCCTTGCTGGTCTCTTCGCTCACGATCGTTCTCCGTTGCTGCGCGTGGGCCCCTCGAGCGCTTGCTCGACGGGCCTAGAGGCGCGAAATCTTGGGGGGCTCAGCTGTCCTTGCGGGCGAGCTCTCGCGCGGGGCGCGGCTCCTTGCCGGTCGGCGTGACCTTCACGGTGACCGTGCCGCCACCACCGCCGCCGCCTTCGACCGACTGGTAGTAGCGCTCGACCGCGACCGTCTGCAGGATGCCGAGCAGCGAGTTGGTCAGCATGTACACGCCGAGGCCTGCCGGCAGGAACAGCATGAACACCGTGAACATGGCCGGCATGAAGTACAGGAACACCTTCTGCTGCGCAGGGTCCATCTGCATCGGCGTGACCTTCTGCTGCACGAACATCGTGGCGCCGAGCACGAGCGGCAGGATGTAGCGCGGGTCGGCGGCCGAGAGGTCGTGCCAGAGCGCGAACTTCTCGTGGTAGAGCTCCATCGCGGTCTGCAGCGACGTGTAGAGCGCGAACCACACCGGCATCTGGAGCAGCGCCGGCAAGCAGCCGAGCAGCGGCTGGACGTTGTTCTTCTTGTAGAGCTGGGTGGTCGCCAGCATCTTCGCCTGCGCGTCGTCCGCGAACTTGGCGTTGATGGCGTCGAGCTCCGGCTTGAGGCGGCGCATGGCCAGCGACGAGCGGATCTGCGGGATGGTGAGCGGCATGAGCAGCAGGCGCACCGTCACCGTGAGCAGGATGATGGCGATGCCCCAGCTGCCCATGATCCCGTGCAGGAACCCGAGGTAGCGGACGAGCAGCTTGGCGATCACGGCGAACGTGCCGAGGTCGATCATCTGGTCGAGGTGACGCCCCCCCGAAGCCGCCGCGAGCAGGTCGCGGTCCTTCGGGCCGAGGTAGGCGACCTGCCGGTAGGTGACCGACTCGTTGGGCGACAGCTCGCGATCGGGATACGCGACGTACGCACGGAACAGGGTCTGCGAGGGCTCGGCGCCGGCCGCCTCCCGGCGCTCCTCGCCGAGGATCGCGCAGCGCGCGCCCTGCCCGGCCTCGGGCACGAGGGCCTGACCGAGGTAGTTGCTGGAGATCGCAGCCCAGTCGACGTTGCCGCTCTTGAGCAGCCAGTTCTTGGTCGCGGCGGAGTGGTCGCGGCGCTCGACCTTGCCCGACTCGGAGCAGCCGACCGTGAAGGTGCCGTTGGGCGAGGGACGCGAGAAGATCCCGCCCTCTTCCGACTTGAGCTGCAGCGCGTAGAGCGCGGTGGAGAAGGCGTGCTTCTGCTTGGTGGAGCCGAGGTTCTTGACCGTGGTCGCGACCTCGAGCTCGTAGGGGCGCGCGCTCGGCTGGATCGTGCGTACGATCTCGACGCCGTCGGCGCGCACGTGGCGGAGCTCGCAGCCGGCGCCGGACTTCTTGACCGAGAAGGTGACGAGATCGCCAGGGACCTGGCCCTGCGACTTGTCGTTGCGGAAATAGGTGCGGAGCGGCGCGTAGTCGTAGAAGCGCCCGCCCTTGCCGTCGCTCGTGGTGCGGAAGGCGAGGTCGATCGGGCCGTTCCCCTCGACGTACTTGGGCCCCTTGAGCGTGTAGCTCGAGAGCCCGCCGCCGGAGGGCGCGACCTCGGCGCGGAACGCCGGCGTGTCGATGGCGCACACCTCGCTCGGAGGGCTGCCGGCAGGCAGGTCGAGGCGGTCGTTGGTCTCGAAGATCAGCTGCGCGGCCTTCTCGTTGCCCTTGTTGCAGCTCTTGAAGATGAAGAAGACGCCGAAGAACACGGCGGCAATGAGGAGGATCCGCTGCAGTCCACCGCGCTCCATTGCTCGTCTTCTCTTTCTCTTCTGCGTCGTCGGTCGGTCAGAGTTCTAGGGGGCCCGAGAATCGGGGGCCCCGGATCGGGGGGCCTGGGGCGCCGAAGGCCCCGTCGAGGGGGGGGCCTTGGGAGGAGGCGGGTCGTAGCCGCCCGGATGGAAGGGGTGGCATCTACTCACGCGGCGGGCTGCGAGCAAGGCCCCTCGGAGCGCCCCGTGGAGCCGGAGAGCCTGGATGGCGTAGTTGGAGCAGCTCGGTTCGAACCGACAATGCCCGCCGATGAAGAGCCCGAGGGTGACCTGGTAGAGGCGCACGAGGCCCACCAGGAGGCGCATCGGCAGCTGGAGCAGCCAGTTCACCGCGGTTTGGTCGTCATCGCGGGCGGCCCCGTCAAGCGCTCGGCTGCGGCTGGGCCCGACCGGGCCAGCACCTCGCGCGCGCGCCGCTCCACGAGACCACGCACGGCGGCCCACTCGGCCTGCACCGCGGCGAGTCCGAGCGTGGGGGCGCCGGCCTTGGCGATCACCAAGAGGTCGACGCCGCTGGGCAGGAAAGCGGGCGCGAGCCGGAACGCTTCGCGGACCACCCGCTTCACGCGGTTGCGCCGCACCGAATCGCCGACCTTGCGGGTCACCGTGATGCCGAGTCGAGAGGCCGCGGTCGTGTCGGGGCCGCGACCCAGGATGAGCAGGAAGTGCGCGGTGTGGACCCGCGACCCCCCGTGCTGCACGGCGAGGATCTCGCGACGCGACTTGATCCGACGAGCGCGACCGAAGTGGAAGCCGCTCGTCGCAGGCTCCCCGCCGGCCACGCGGCCGCCTACTTCTCGTAGGTGGAGACGGTCAGACGCCAGCGGCCCTTGCGGCGGCGGTTCTGGAGGACCTTGCGCCCACCCTTGGATTCCATGCGAGCGCGGAAGCCATGGGTACGACGACGACTGATATTGCTGGGCTGGAAAGTGCGCTTCATGTCGGGCTACCGCTCGCGAAAAAGGGGGAGGGAATCAAGCACGCTCCCCGGAGACCGTCAAGGAGCTCCCACGAGACGCGCGAGGACACGGCGAGCAGGCTGGTCCGGCCCCCCGGATTTGCGCTCGATCGCGAGGGCGGTCATCGCCTCGAGGATGGCGTCGTCGCGGAGGCCCGCCACGTCGAGGGCGACCGCGTGGGCGAGCGCGTCGCGGGCGAGCTCGGCGTCGGTCGTGGCCTGCGCGCGGGCGCGGCGGAGGAGGGACAGCCCCTCGTCGACCTTGCCACGAGCGACCGCCGAGAGGCCCCGCAGGCGCGTGAGGGCGTTGCGCGAGCCCCCCACGACCTCGATGGCCGAGAGCGCCGCGTCGAGGCCCTGGAGGTCGGCGGTGGCCAGCGCCTTGCGGGCCGCGTCGCCGAGCTGGCGAAGGCCGTCGCGTACCGACGCGGCCTCGTCGTTGCCGAGGGTGGACGGCGGCTCTTCTTCGAGGACGTCGGACTCGAGCTCCTCGACGATCACCGGCATCACGATCTCGGGGATCAGCACGGGCGGCGGCGCAGGGAGCGCGGCGATCTGGCCGGTGGACAGGTGCGTGACCCCGAGGGTCATCCGCGCCTCGGCCGACGAACGCGGCGCCGGTCGCGACGCTTCGGGGCGGGACGGCTCCGCGCGGGACGGCTCGGGGATCGTGCGCGAGCGGGGCGCGACGTCGGGCAGCGTGCGCGAGACCGGGCCGTCGCGATCGAGCTGCGCGACCGTGGGCGGCTCCGGCGTGATCGACGGCGGCGCGACCTCGGGGGCGGGCGACGGCATCGACGGCCGCGGCGCCGGAGACGGCGTGGTCGGGAACGGCGCCACGTCTCCGCCCTCGGCGCGGGCGAACGCGAGCAGCGAGGAGGCCCACTCGGTGAGCCCGACCCGACGACAGCGCTCGGCGGCGCGGCCCGCCAGCGCAGCGGCGCCGAGGTGGTCCCCCGCGAGCGCGGCGTGGTGCGCGCCCTCGGCGAGATCGAGGCCGTGCGACGTGCGCGCGACCACGGCGGCGTAGGCGGCGTGCAGCGCCTTGCGCGTGCCCTCGTCGAGGCTCTCGAGCACGGTGTCGCGCAAGGTGCGCGAGCTCGGGGAGAGCGTGCCCGCGTGCTCGACGAGCAGCGCCTCGCGCACGAGCCGGGCGATCGACGCGTCGACCGCGGGCGGCGACACGTCGAGGTGCTCGCTCGCCGCTTGCTCGAGGCGCACCCGCTCCACGTTGGAGCCGGCGAGGCACGAGAGCGAGAGCAGCAGGCGGTCCTCGGGGCGGTCGACGCCGAGCGCGGTCGCGCGGCGCGCGATCCAGCCGCGAGGGCCGAGCGTGCGACCGCGACCGGAGGTCTTGGACCGCGGGACGATGACCGTGCGGCCCCCTTCGCCGGTGCGGACCGCGAGGTCTCCGAGCGCGAGCCCGTGGCGGAGCGACTCGAGGATGGCGAGCGGGATGCCTCCCCCGCGACGGGTCCAGCGGCGCACGACCTCGGGGGCGACGCCCGGCCCGCACGCCTCCTCCACCACCGCGGCGCCCTCGTGGGGCGCGAGCGGTCGCAGCGTGACCTCGGCCTCGACGACCAGCTGCGCGAGCGCAGGCGGCAGCACGTCTCCCTCGTCGACGCGCACGACGACGGCGATGCGGGTGTCCGGCACGCTCGCCGCGTGGCCGATCGCCTCGAGAGTGGCGCGGTCGACCAGGCTCGCGTCGTCGACGAGGACCCAGCTGCGCTCGTCGTGGGCGTCGTGTCCGGCGACCTCGAGCCACGCGTTGAGGAGGTCGCTCGCCGCAGGCACGTCGACGCCCTGGCCGGAGAGGAGCGCAGCGAGCGCGTCGTCGACCGTGCTCGTCCGCTCGCGGCGGTGCTCGTTGCGGGCGAGCGCCGCGCGCAGGGCGCCGAGCGGCTCGACCGAGCACCCGACGGGCTCGACGAAGAGCGCGCGCGAGGCCCGCGACTGGAGCTCCTCGAGGAAGCGCGTGCCGCCGACGCCCGGCATCGCGCGGACGACCGCGAGGCCGCCGGGCATGACGGCGTCGACCATCGCGAGCGAGGCCTCGCGACCGATCACGCGCGGGGTCTGGATGCGCTCGACGGAGGCACCACCCTCGCGTCGGAACGGCTCGCGGTGGTCGAGGACGATCGCGCGGAAGCGGCTCCCGACGTGCGCCCCCGCGAGGTCGTGCAGGCTCGCGACGCGCTTGCCGAGCGACAGGAGGCCGCCGCTCCGCGCCTCGGGGATCTCGAGGTCGACCAGCACCTCGCCGTCGCCGCCGACGCGGGCGAGGGCCGTCGCGCGCGCGGCGGCCGAGCCGACCGCGAAGGCGTCGAAGGAGGAGGGCTCGCGGACGGGCGCGAGATCGCCGCGGCCGATGCCGACGCGCAGAGGCGCATGACCCGCGCTGACGAAGGACACCGCGAGGTCGATCGCGTCCTCGAGCGCGTCGTCGTCGAAGCCGAACGAGGCGCCATCGGCGGCCACGCCGACGAGGCGGGCGCCGCTCACCGAGGCGCGCTCGAGGGTGGCGCGAATTTCTTGCGCCAGGACCTCTGCCGCCACCGCCTCTCCTCCGCGACGAACGGCGACGACGATGGGCACCAGCTCTTCTCGTCCAACCTTTGTCTCAAATCAACAGAAACCCGCTCTGGCGGGCGGGACCTCCGCCTGGTCGCTCCGTCAGCTGCTGACGCGGACGCGCTTTTTCAGGGCGGCGAGCTCGTCGTCGACCGCGCTCGGCCCGCCCTCGGGCGTGACGCCGCTCGCCTCGAGGCGGCGGAACTTGGACTCGAGCTCCGCGTCCTTGATGGCGTCGTCGTCGAGCTCGCGGAGCGCCTGGGCGTGGGCGTCCTGCTCGTCGATCTTCTCCTCCATCTTGCGGAAGTCCTCGAAGGCATTCGACCCGGGCTTGGCCCCGAGCGCCTCGGAGCCGCCGCCGGCCTTGGCGATCTCGGCCTTGGCGACGATGGTGCCCTTCTTGGCGGTGACCTCCTTGACCTTGAGCTCCATCTCCTGGAGGCGGCTCCGCTGCTCGAGGGCCAGGCCGAGCTGGGCCTCGCGCTGCTTCTCGGCCGACGCGAGCTCGGCGGAGAGGCGGCTCTTCTGCTTGAGGGCCTCGCGGGCGAGGGCGTCGTCGCCGGCCTTGACCGCGAGCACCGCGCGCTGCTCCCACTTCTCCATCTGGGTGCGGAGCTCGTCGCACTGCTTGCGGAGCTGCTTCTCGGCGGCGACGCTGCCGATCACGTCCTGCTTGGCGCGGGCGATGTGCTCCTTCATCTCCTCGATGGTGAGGTCGACGATCTTCCGCGTGTCCTCGGCCTTGTCGAGCATCGAGTTGACGTTGGACGAGATGGCCCGCTTGGCGCGATCGAAGATGCCCATGGGGGGTAGGGTGCCACGTCGACGGGCAGGTTTCATCTCTCGACCGCTCCCGATACGGTGACGGCCGATGAAGGCCGCCGCGGGCAAGCGCCTGTACCTCCAAGTCCTCGCCGCGATCGTGCTCGGGGTGCTGGTCGGGCACTTCTTCCCGGCGACCGGCGCCAAGCTCAAGCCGCTCGGAGACGTCTTCGTCCGCCTGATCAAGATGATCATCGCGCCGCTGGTGTTCTGCACCGTGGTCGTGGGCATCGCCGGCGCGACCGACATGAAGAAGGCGGGGCGGGTCGGGCTCAAGGCGATCCTCTATTTCGAGGCGATCTCCACGCTGGCCTTGATCATCGGTCTCGTCGTGGTCAACCTCGTGCGGCCGGGTCTCGGCATCCACGCCAAGGCCGCCGAGCTCGACGCCAAGTCGGTCGAGCAATACGCGCAGGCCGCCAAGCAGCACTCCCTGGCCGAGTTCTTCTCGGACATCGTGCCCAACAACGTGGTCGAGTCGCTCGCGCGCGGCGAGATCCTGCAGATCCTGTTCTTCGCGGTGCTGTTCGGGATCGCCCTCGCCAACGCGGGGCCCAAGGCGCGCGGGTTCGTGGTCACGCTCGAGCACGCCTCGCACGGCCTGTTCGGCGTGGTGGCCCTGGTGATGCGGGTCGCGCCGATCGGCGCGTTCGGCGCCATGGCGTTCACGATCGGCAAGCACGGCCTGCACACGCTGGTCTCGCTGGGCAAGCTGATGGCCTGTTTCTACGCCACGTGCTTCGCGTTCGTGCTGGTCGTGCTCGCGACGGTGTCGTGGTTCACCGCGCGGATCTCGATCTTCGCGTTCCTCCGCTACATCAAGGAGGAGCTCGCCATCGTGCTCGGCACCTCGTCGAGCGAGTCGGTGCTGCCGCAGATGATGGCCAAGCTCGAGCACCTCGGGTGCGAGAAGCAGGTCGTGCGGCTCGTGATCCCGACCGGGTACTCGTTCAACCTCGACGGCACCTCGATCTACCTGACCATGGCGGTGATGTTCGTCGCCCAGGCGATGGACATCCCGCTGACCCTCGGCCAGCAGCTCACCCTCCTCGGGGTGCTGCTCCTCACCAGCAAGGGCGCGGCCGGCGTCACGGGGAGCGGGTTCATCACGCTCGCCGCCACGCTCTCGAGCGTCGGCACGGTGCCGGTGGCGGGGCTCGCCATGATCCTCGGCATCGACCGCTTCATGAGCGAGGCGCGGGCGCTGACCAACCTGGTCGGCAACGGGGTCGCGACCCTCGCCGTCTCGCGGTGGGAGGGCGCCCTCGATCTCGACCGCGCCCACAAGGTGCTGGCCGGCGAGGAGGTGCCCGTGCTCGACGAGGAGGTGCCGTGATAGGCCTCTCTCCCATGTCCGACCTCAAGCTCGTCTGGATGGATCTGGAGATGACCGGGCTCGACCCGGAGAGCTGCGCGGTGATCGAGCTCGCGATCATCGTGACCGGCGACGACCTCGTGCCCATCGAGGAGCTGGAGCGCGTGGTGTGGCAGCCCGAGGAGGTGCTCGCGCGGACGAGCCCGTTCGTGCGCGACATGCACACCAGGAACGGCCTCCTCGCGAAGGTGCGCACGAGCCCCCACGGCCTCGAGGACGTCCAGCGCGACGCGATCGCCCTCGTGGCGAAGCACTGCCGGTACCGGGAGGGGGTGCTCGCGGGCAACTCGATCCACCAGGATCGCCGCTTCTTGCAGCGCCACCTGCCGCAGCTCGAGGGGTTCCTGCACTACCGGCAGGTCGACGTCTCCTCGCTCAAGGTGCTCGTGCAGGCCTGGAAGGGGCGCGACGCGATCCCCCGGAAGGAAGACAAGAACCACACCGCGCTCGACGACATCCGGGCGAGCATCGCGGAGCTGGCCCAATATCGGGCGCTTTTGTTCGGTACCTAGACAGGGGACGGTGCGGACCGGTATCAGAGCCGCCCCTCCGTCATGAGTACCCTCGTCATCGTCGAGTCCCCGGCCAAGGCCAAGACCATCGCAGGCTACCTGGGCAAGTCCTACCAGGTGGAGGCGAGCTTCGGCCACGTCCGCGACTTGCCGCAGAGCGCGAGCGACGTCCCGCCGGAGCTGAAGAAGCAGAAGTGGTCCAAGCTCGGCGTGAACGTCGACGGAGACTTCGAGCCGCTCTACATCGTCCCCGAGGAGAAGAAGCAGCGGGTGAGCGCCCTCCGCGCCGCCGCCAAGGGCAAGGACGAGCTCCTGCTCGCGACCGACGAGGATCGCGAAGGCGAGAGCATCTCGTGGCACATCCTGCAGCTGCTCAAGCCGGGCAAGGGCGTCCGCGTGAAGCGGATCGTGTTCCACGAGATCACCCCCGAGGCGATCAAGGCCGCCATCTCGAGCCCGCGCGACATCGACGAGTCGCTCGTGCGCGCGCAGGAGGCCCGCCGCATCGTCGACCGCCTCTACGGCTACACGCTCTCGCCGCTGCTCTGGAAGAAGGTGGCGCCGCGGCTCTCCGCGGGGCGCGTGCAGAGCGTCGCGGTGCGGCTGCTCGTCGACCGCGAGCGCGAGCGACGCGCGTTCAGGTCCGCGAGCTACTGGGACCTCGAGGCCACGCTGAGCGGCGACGGCGGCACCGCCTTCAAGGCGCGCCTCTCGCGCGTCAGCGGCAAACGCGTCGCGAGCGGCAAGTCGTTCGACTCGACGACCGGCGCCCTCGCCGACCAGGACGTGGCGGTGCTCGACGAGACGCGCGCGACCGAACTCGGCGCCCGCGCGGAGAAGTCGGCGCCCTGGCGCGTGGCCGAGCTCGAGACCCGGCCCGAGCAGGAGAAGCCGCCGGTCCCGTTCATGACCTCCACGCTGCAGCAGGAGGCCAACCGCAAGCTCCGCTTCTCGGCCAAGCGCACGATGCAGATCGCGCAGCAGCTCTACGAGGGCACCGACCTCGACGGCGAGCGCACCGGTCTCATCACCTACATGCGTACGGACAGCCTCACGCTGAGCGAGCGCGCGCTCTCCCAGTGCCGGGAGCTCATCGAGCGCAACTACGGCCCCGAGTACCTCCCCAAGGAGCCGGTCCGCTACCGCACCAAGAGCAAGAACGCGCAGGAGGCCCACGAGGCCATCCGCCCGACCGACCTCACGCGCCGCCCCGAAGACCTGCGCCGCTGGCTCGATCCCGACCAGCTCAAGCTCTACGAGCTGATCTGGAAGCGCACCGTCGCCTGCCAGATGGTGGCCGCCCGCGTGCTGCGCACGAGCGCCCAGATCGAGGTGGTGGCGGGCGCCGACACGCTGCGCTTCTCCGCCAGCGGTCGGCAGATCGAGTTTCCCGGTTCCTCCGCGCCTACGTCGAGGGCAGCGACGACCCCGACTCGGAGATCGAGGGCCAGGAGTCGCTGTTGCCGCCGCTCACGCAGGGCCGCGAGGTCCGCGCGCAGCAGGTGCTGCCCCAGGGCCACGCGACCAAGCCGCCCGCGCGCCTCACCGAGGCCACGCTGGTCAAGAAGCTCGAGGAGGCCGGCATCGGTCGCCCGAGCACGTACGCCTCGATCCTCGGCACCATCGTCGACCGCGGCTACGTGTGGAAGCGCGGCAACGAGCTCGTCCCCACGTTCACCGCCTTCGCGGTCACCGATCTGCTCGAGCAGCACTTCGGCAAGCTCGTCGACCTCAAGTTCACCGCGCGCATGGAGGACGAGCTCGACGAGATCGCCGACGGCGGGCGCGACTCGGTCGGCTACCTTGCGTCGTTCTACCGCGGCGAGCAGGGCGAGGTCGGCCTCGCCCAGCAGGTCGAGGACAAGGTCGAGGAGATTCCTTTTCCCGCGATCGCGATCGGCAACGACCCGGAGTCGGGCGAGCCCGTGGTGGTGCGCGTCGGCCGGTTCGGCACGTACGTGCAGCGCGGCGCCGGTGGCGTCGGCAACACCGCCTCGATCCCGGACGACGTGCCGCCGGCCGACCTGACGGTCGAGGCCGCGATCGCCGCCATCGTGAAGAAGAGCAGCGGCCCCGTGGTGGTGGGCAAGGACCCGCAGACCGGCCGCGAGGTCACGCTGCGCAGTGGCCGGTTCGGCACCTACCTCGAGGTCGCGCAGACCGAGGCCGAGATCGCGGCCGAGGAGAAGCCCCGCCGCACGTCGCTCCCCGACGACGTCGACCAGGCCGCCGTCACCCAGGCGGACGTCGACGCCCTGCTCTCGCTGCCGCGCACCATCGGCGCGCACCCCGAGACCAAGGAGGACATCGTCGTCGCGCTCGGTCGCTACGGCGCGTTCCTCCGCTGCGGCAAGGAGACGCGCAACGTCGAGCGGTGGCGCGACGGCGTCACCATGGAGCTCGACGCGGCCCTCGCCCTCCTCGCCCAGCCCAAGCTCCGCGGGCGCCGCGGCCAGCAGGCCACCGTGCGCACGCCCCTCCGCGAGTTCGGCGCGCTCGAGGGCGCGGCCGGGCCGGTGAGCATCTTCGACGGCAAATACGGCGTCTACGCCTCCGACGGCACCACCAACGCGACGCTCCCCAAGGGCACCGACCCGAAGGAGATCACGGCCGACGAGGTGATGGGCTTCCTGCGGGTCCGCATGGCGGCGGCGCCCAAGCCGAAGCGGGGCAAGCCGGGTCGCGGGGGCGCCAAGAAGGCCGCCGCGCCGAAGAAGGCCGCCGCGCCCAAGGCCGAGAAGGCCGAGACGCCGAAGGCCGACGACGGGAAGAAGCCGGCAAAGAAGGCCGCGAAGAAGCCGGCAAAGAAGCCGGCCGCGAAGAAGGACTGAGCCTCAGCGACCGAACTGCAGGCCGAGGGTCGGGCCGACGTAGATCTGGGGGCCGCTGCGGACCTTCTGGGCCGGCGAGTCGAGGATCGCCCCGTAGGTGGTGGAGCCGAACGTGGCGCTGATGTTGCGACCCGCCGGCTCGTCGGCGGTGTAGACGCCGTCGCTGCTCGGGAAGTCGATCCACAGCATGGCGCCGAGGGTCATGCGGACCCCGGGCGTGCTCCCCAGCAAGAGCCCCCCGTCCAGCACGAGCGCCGGGGCGAGGTAGCTCACGGCGCCCGGCTTCCAGCCGTCGTCGTAGGTGGTGCGCTTGAGGTCGACGGAGCGGTAGGCGAAGCCGAAGCTCGCGCCGAACGTGAACCGGACCGCGTCGTCCTGGCTCGTCACGCGCCCGCCGATCCCGCCATACCCGGCGAGGCCCAGATATTCGTACTTCTCGGTCCGGTTGAAGCCGTCGCCCGCACGCTTCTTCGCCGCGTCGGCGTAGAAGTTCGCGTTGGTGGGAACTCCGCCGCTGAAGGTGCGCTTTCCCTGGTGGTAGTCGAGCAGGAACATTCCCACGATCTCGGCCTGGAGGAGGCCGAAGGAATAGCCGAGGTGCAGGCCCGCTCCACCCCCCATCGGCGCGTGCTCGTCGGTCGGCACACCCGCCGCGGGAGAGATCTCCTGCCCCGCGCCGGAGAGCGAGAAGCCCCCGAGGAGCTCGAAGCGGCCCGAGAGGCCGATGTACGACGCCGGGGTCGGCCCGGTCGCGCCGGACTTGGGCACGAGGGTGACGGGCTCGATGACCGTCTGCCCCTGCTCGACCGCGACGAGGTGCTTGTAGGGCTCGAAGCCGTCGGCCTCGACGCGGATCTCGTGGGAGCCGGGCTTGACCTCGCCCTCCCAGGTGCCGCTCCCCACCTCGTCGTCGTCGACGAAGATCTTGCCGACCTTGTTGAGGGTCTCGACGCGCAGCCGGCCGCGGAGCGCGTTGGCCTCGACCACGAGCTCCACGGTGCCCTTGAGGGCGACCTGGACGGTGCGCTTGGGGGAGGCGAACTTCTTCCCCTTGAGCTCCACGGTGTGGGAGCCCGGGGAGACCTCGCCGGTCCACGGGGCCGGGCCCATCTCCTTGTCGTCGACCCACACCTTGACCGCGGCGCCGCTCTTCTCGCGCACGGTGAGGGTGCCGGTCTTCACCTCGGCGACGAGCTTGGCCTCGAAGGTGCCCTGCTGCTGGGCGACGACCTTGACGGGGCTCTCCTGGGTGAGGAAGCCGTCCTTCTGCACCTTGACGGTGTGGGGGCCGACGTCGAGGCGGACCGGGCTCGCGAGCGGGGATTCGCCCACCTTCTTGCCATCGACGAGGATCGTGGCGCCGTCGGGGCTGACGGTGAGGGTGAGCGTGCCCGTGACGTTCTCGAGCTCCTTGAGCGCCTTCTGGACCGCGTCCTTCTCCTTCGGCGAGAGCTGCGTCGCGTGCACGGAGAGGAGCCTGCCGTACGCGGCGTAGGCGTCGGCCATGCGCTTGAGATCGCGGTGGCACTGGGCGACGTTGCGCAGCGCGCTGGGCCGCGGGACGATCTCGTACGACTGCTCGAACTCGGTGAGCGCGGCCTCGTACAGCTTCTCCTTGTAGAGCTTGAGGCCGATGTCGAAGTGGCGCTTGGCCTCGGCCTCGGCGTTCGACGGCGCGGGCGCAGGCGCGGCGGAAGCGCGCGTCGCGAGCACCGACGGCACGGCCGGCACGACGAGGGCCAGCGAAAGGAGCCATACGAGCCCGCCCGAGCCTCGGGCGCGACAGAAGGGAAGCACGACGCGAGGATACAACGGTTGCAGCCCGGCGAGCACACAGTGAGCTTCGGCACGTGCGAAAGGTGGGAATCCTCGGGGGCGGACAGCTCGGGACCATGCTCGCGGAGGCGCTGTTCGCGCTCGACGCCCAGGTCCGCATCTACGACGCCGACCCCCGGGCCCCTGGTGTACGACGCCTCCGGGAGGCCGTGTCGGCCCCCTGGTCGGACCAGGCGGCGGTGGGACGATTCGTCGAAGGCCTCGACGTCCTCACCTACGAGTTCGAGCACATCGACGGGAGCCCCCTGCGCGCGCTCGGCGATTCCCTCCGGATCGTCCCCTCCATCCGCGTGCTCGAGGTCACCCAGGACCGAGCCCTCGAGAAGCAGTTCCTCGCCGCGAGCGGGCTGCCCCACGCAGCGTTCGCCGTCGCGCGCTCGGAGGCGGAGCTCCGCGAGGCCGCGAACCGGCTCGGCTACCCGTTCATCCTCAAGACGATCCGCGGCGGCTACGACGGCAAGGGGCAGTTCCACGTGGCCGGCCACGAGGACCTCGCCGCCGCGATCCTCGCCCTCCACGAGCGCAAGAGCGATTTCTCGTGCGTGCTCGAGGAGATCATCGATCTCGCGGTCGAGGTCAGCTGCATCGTGGCGCGGGACGAGACCGGCGCCGAGGTCACCTTCCCGCTGTTCGAGAACGCCCACGAGGGTCACATCCTCGACCTGACGCTGGTGCCGGCGCGGGTGCCCGCCGAGGTCGCCGCCGTGGTGCGCGAGGTCGCCCTGCGCACCGCGCGGGCGGTCGATCTCGAGGGCGTCCTGTGCATCGAGTTCTTCGTCGGCCGCACCGCCGCGCGTCGGTCCTCGGGCCTCGCGGCCGCCGGCCTGCACGTCTACGTGAACGAGCTCGCGCCGCGACCGCACAACTCGGGGCACGTCACCCGCAACGCGTGCACGGCGAGCCAGTACGACGTGCTCGCGCGGGTGCTGCTCGGGCTGCCGCTGCACGAGCCCCAGCTGGTCGACCCGACCGGCTCGTACTGCATGGGCAACCTGCTCGGCGACGTGTGGATCGAGCAGGGGCGGGGCGCACCCGGCCAGGGCCTCGATCTGAGCTGCTGGAAGGATCATCCGAGCGTCGTCGACGTCGTCCTCTACGGGAAGACCGAGCCGAAGCCCCGCCGCAAGATGGGCCACTTCGTCGTCCGAGCCGCCGACGCGGACACGGCGCTCGCGGAGGCGCGCGCCTTCCGCGATCACCTCCGAGGGCGCTGAGTGCAGGGTCTTCGCGCGCTCTCCGAGGCGCTCGCGCGCCACCCCGATCCCGTCGAGATCATCGGGCGCGACGGCCGCATCCTCGCGGCCAACGCCGCGTTCGAGCGCGCCACGGGCTTCGCGGCCGAAGAGGTGATCGGCTCGGTCCCGCCGGTGCTCCGCGACGATCACCCGGAGGGCGCGTTCCACAAGGCCATCGCCGAGCGTCTCTTCACCGAGGGGCAGTCGTGGGTGGGCTCCGTCCACACCAAGCACAAGGACGGCCACGGGCTCGTGCAGCAGATGACCTGCACGCCGCTGTTCGAGGACGGCGAGGCCGTCGCCATCCTGGTGCTGCGACGCAACGTGCGCCCGCTCGGCACGCCGGATCCAGCCATCGACGAGGCCGAGTCGCTCTACCGCCACTTCTTCGAGCACAACCCGGCGATCAAGCTGCTCATCGACCCGGTGACGGGGCGCATCGACGACGCGAACGCGCCCGCGGCAGTGTTCTATGGGTACCCGCGCGAGCGCCTCGTCGGGATGAGCATCCACGACCTCAACACGCTGCCGCCCGAAGAGGTGCGCGCCGAGATGGAGAGCGCGCGGGCCGAGGAGCGCACGCTGTTCCGGTTCCCCCACCGCCTCGCCAACGGCGAGGTGCGGCGCGTCGAGGTGAACAGCGGCCCGGTCGTCGTGCGCGGACGCACCCAGCTGCTGTCGATCATCCACGACGTCACCGAGCGCGAGGACGCGCTGGCGGAGCTCTCGGCCTCGCGGGCGCGCCTGCGAGGCCTCCTCGATCTGTTGCCGGTCGGCCTCTCGGTGGAGCGGGACGGGGCGTTCGTCTACGTGAACGAGGCGCTCGCGCGCATGCTCGGCTACCAGCTCCCCGCCCTGCTCGGCAAGCGCGCGCTCGACACGGTCGTGGAGCAGGACCGCCCGGCGGCGGCGGCCCGACGCGACGCCCTCTTGCGCGACGGACAACCGGGGCTGCTCGCGCGCCAGACGATGCTCAAGTGCGACGGCTCGTCGCTCGGAGTGGAGCTGCGATCGACCCACTTCAGCTTCGGCGAGGCGCCCGCCATCCTCACGGTCTACGCCGACACCACCGAGCGCGATCGCCTCGAGGAGCAGCTCCGGCGCGCGCAGCGCATGGAGTCCCTCGGCCGCCTCGCGGGGGGCGTCGCCCACGACTTCAACAACCTCCTGTTCGTCATCGTCAACGCGGCCCGCTACGTCGAGAAGCACCTGCCGAACGCCGATCCCCTGCGCGTGCACGCCGAGCGCATCCAGGAGGCCTCGGACCGGGCCGCGGCGGTGACCCGCCAGCTCCTCCTGTTCAGCCGTGGCGGCGACGTGCGCACGGACGTCATCGACGCGGACGCCGTCATCCGCGACACGGTCCGCCTCCTCACGACGAGCCTCGGCGAGAACGTGCAGATCACGACGGTGCTGGCGGGCGGGCGGGTGCGGCTCGCGCGCACGAGCCTCGAGCAGATCCTCATCAACCTGGCGGTGAACGCGCGCGACGCCATGATCGACGGCGGCATCCTGCGATTCACCACGGCGGTCGACGCGCTCGACGCGATCGCCACCGGCCCGCTCGGGCTCACCCCTGGCCGCTGGGTACGCATCGAGGTGACCGACACGGGCCCGGGCATGACCGAGGACGTGGCGAGTCACGTCTTCGAGCCGTTCTTCACGACCAAGGACGCCGGCCAGGGCACCGGCCTCGGCCTCGCCATCACCTACGGGATCGTCCAGCGCGCCGGCGGCACGGTGCAGCTCGAGACGCGCCCCGGCTTCGGCGCTCGCTTCACGATCTACCTGCCGGCCGAGGGCCCCACCGAGCCACCGATCAGCCCCGTCGCCCAGAGCCGCCCGCCCCGCAGCGGGGTCGGCGAGACGATCCTCGTCGTCGAGGACGACCCCGCCGTGCGCGAGGTGGTCACGGCGCTGCTCGGCGAGGCGGGCTACCGCGTGCTCTCCGCGCCGGGGCCGGGCGACGCGCTCCTCTTGGCGGATCGCCACCCGGGGCCGATCGACCTCGTGCTCTCGGACGTGATGATGCCGCGCATGTCGGGGCCCGAGATGGTGGAGCGCCTCCTCTCGCTGCGGCCGCACATCCGCGTGTTGTTCATGAGCGGCTACCCCGGAGACGCGCTCGAGCGCGCGAAGCTGCCCGAATACGCGGAGCTCCTCAGCAAGCCGTTCACGGAGGAACTGTTGCTGGAGACGGTGCGCGCCAAGCTCGATCGCGCTCGTTGAATGGCCTGGCGGCGACACCGCTGCGGGCGCCGACGCCACCTCGCAGAGACCGGGGCGCCCTCACACGAGCCCGACCGCTGTCCTGCCTTCCAGCGGGGGCGTCGCGCGTTGCTTGCAGCGGAGTGTCTTTGCGGTCTCTGCGAGGTGGCGTCGGCGTCCTCGCTCTTTCCCACCTTGCTACGCGCGGGTGGAGGACCACCGCGGACAGTGCCGTGCGGTGGTGCCATCCACACCACGAGTCCACACCACGAAGTGGCGGTGGTGCGATCGCGGGCGTGGACCCACCCGCGCGGCGGGGCCGAAATTTTCTCGCGCACGAATGTAAAACACGCGCTTTACATTCGTGCGCGGAAAAATGGGGCCTCCTCGCGAGGACCAAGCGTCCGGCCGCGTCGGAAGGCGCCGCGCGGCAAGAGTGCCGCATCTCGCGCCGACCCGAGAGCAGAGCTCGAGCCCCCCCCGAAGCGGAGGCCACGGGCGTGTGCTCCCGAGAGGGCGTGGCGGGGGCCTCCTCCGAGACACCGCAAAGACACTCCGCTGCAAGCAACGCGCAGCGCCCCCGCTGGAAGGCGCGACAGCGGTCGGGCTCGTGTGAGGGCGCCCCGGTGGCTCGGAGGAGGCCCCCGCCACGCCCGGTGGGCCCCACACGCCCCGTACGCCGGAGCTACGCCCGTTCGATGACGACCGCGATGCCCTGGCCGCCGCCGATGCACGCGCTGCCGACGCCGATCTTCTTGTTCTTCTTGCGCGAGCGTGTAGACCAGGTTCGCCGTGATGCGCGCGCCCGAGGCGCCGAGCGGGTGGCCGAGCGCGATCGCGCCGCCGTTGACGTTGGCCTTCTCGAGCGGGATCTCGAGGTGCTTGGCGCACGCGAGCCACTGCGGGGCGAACGCCTCGTTGATGTCGTAGAAGTCGACGTCGCCCGGCTTGATGCCCGCGCGGTCGAGGGCCTTCGGGATCGCGTACGCCGGGCCGATGCCCATCAGCGTGGGATCCACGCCCGCGACGCCCCACGAGGTGAGCTTGGCGAGCACGGTGAGGCCCTTCTGGGCGGCGTATTCGGCGGTCGTCAGCACGAGCATGGCGGCGCCGTCGCAGATGCCGCTCGCGTTGCCGGCCGTGACGACGCCGTCCTTCTTGAAGACGGGCGGGAGCTTGGCGAGCGACTCCATCGTCGACTGCGGGCGCGGGTGCTCGTCGGTCGCGAAGGCGACGGGCGGCGCGCCTTCTTCTTGCCAGGGAGGTCGATGGCGGCGATCTCGTCCTTGAACGCGCCGGCGGCGTTGGCCTCGGCCCAGCGCTTCTGCGAGGTGATCGCGTACTGGTCGCACTGCTCGCGCGTGATGCCGTACTTGGTGGCGAGGTTCTCGGCGGTGACGGCCATCGGCGCGTTGCAGTAGCTGTCGGTGAGGCAGCTCCAGAGCGAGTCCTCGATCGCGGGCGACTTGCCGAACGCGAAGCCCTCGCGGCCGCCGCGGATGATGTGGGGGGCCTGGGTCATGTTCTCGGTGCCACCGACGAGCACCGCGCTGGCCTCGCCGAGGAGCAGGCGGTGCGCGCCCTGGATGAGCGCCTCGAAGCCGGAGCCGCACAGGCGGTTGACGGTGACGGCCGGCACCTCGATCGGAACGCCGGCCTTGAGGCCGACGTGGCGCGAGCAGTAGATGGCGTCGGCGCTCGACTGGAGCACGTTGCCCACGATCACGTGGTCGATGTCGGCGCCGCTCAGGCCGCTCTGGGCGAGCGCCGCCTTGGCCGCGTGCACGGCGAGATCGTTGGCGGTGATGCCCTTGAGAGCGCCCTGCATCGTGCCGAACGCGGTGCGCTTCGCGGCGACGATGACGATGCCCTTGCCCAAGCCACTGTTCGACGTGCTGCTCATGGGAACCTCCGGAGGGGACCCGGTTACAGCGCGACCACCTTCGACCCGCAAACTATCGGTCGATAGTCTCTGCCGGTCGATGGACGGGGTGTCCTCCGCCGTCCGGGAGAACTCAATCGTTCGGGGGAATCGGGTCGCAGGTGGCGGGCTTGCCGTCGGTGGCGAGGATCGCTTCCTTGCCCTTTGCGCAGGCCGCCGGGGCGGTCTCGCCGAGGGCGACGCTGCCGATCCAGTCGGCGACGTAGCTCGACTTGGCGCGGACGATGCCGCCGTGGTCCTGGTCGGGGTCGACGCAGTAGGTGGGCTTGACGCCGTCCTTCTCCATCGTGTCGATCAGCGCAGGTGACGCGCTGGGGCGGGATGGTGGTGTCGCTGGCGCCGTACATGAAGAGCACCGGCGCCTTGACCGCGGAGAGCGAGGACGGTCGGCCTTGTAACGGGCCAGCCAGGTCTCGCAGAGGGTCTTGCCCGGGTCGGCGGTGGGCACGCCGAGCCGGCGGCGGCGGCGTTGGTGACGGCCGCGTCGAACGCGGGTCGAAGAGGTCGGTCGCCTTGGTGCCGAGCGCCTCGAGCTTCGGGTAGTTCTTCGCCCAGCAGTCGGACTCGACGAAGGTCTTGATCGCGGCGCGCTTGTCGGCCTTGAAGACGTCGCCGCCGTGGCCCGGGCCGTCGAGCAGCTCGCTCGTCGTGTAGTGGTACCAGATGCTCACGGCGTTCGGCGTGGGCTCGGTGGCGATCGGGTAGACGTCGGCGAGGAGCAGGAGCGCGCCCCACGTGCGCTGGGCGAGCCAGAGCGGCGCATACAGCGCGACGCCCGCGAGCGTGCCGTCGACGCCGTAGGTGCCCGAGAGCGCGGCGCCCGAGAGCGCGACGTGACCGCCCTGCGAGTGGCCGACGAGGACGACCTTGTCGCTGAGGATCGAGGGGACGAGCTTGCGCAGGGCGCGGCTGCCGTCGAGGAGCGCCTTGCCGGAGTCGTTCGCGTTGCCGTAGGCCGCGACGGGGTTGTCCGCGGCGCCGAAGTTGGCGTAGCCGGAGAGGTCGGGGGCGATGACCGCGTAGCCGGCGCCGACGAGCGGCAGCACCGCCGCGTCGTAGTCGCCCTGCACGTAGGCGCCCTCGGGCTCGAGGCGCGAAGGCGCGCACTTGGCGGCCTGCCCGCGGCTGCCGCGCCCGAAGAGGACGAGCGGGAGCTTGGCGGCGCGCGGCGTGTCGGGGAGGAACACCATCGCGCTCGTGTAGCCGGCGCTCGGGGTCTTGGTGCCGCGCTCGGTGCGGTAGAGGATGCGGTAGCTGCGGTAGCCGCTCGTGAGCGCCTTGCCCTTGTAGCCGATGCCGTCGACCTTGGCCTGGAGGGCGGCCTTGGCGATCGTGTCGGCGGGGCTGCACTTGAGGATCGCGCCCTTGTCCGCCGGCAGCGCGCCCGGGGCGCCGTAGACGGCGTCCTTCGTGTCGGTGCAGGGCACCGCGAGCGGGTCGAGCGGGCCGGTGTCGGCGCCGGTGTCGACCCCGGAGTCGGTGGTCGGGGTGCCCCCGTCGTCCGAAGAACACGCGACGGGGAGCATGCAAGTGGAAACCGCGACCACACCGAGAATCGACCGGAAGGACATCTGGCCAATGTAGCATTCCTGTGGCAACCCGGCCTCGGGAGGGCTCGACGCTCGGCAATCCGTTGGGTAGCGTGCGGCCCCTCGCCGATGGCCTCCCTTGCCTCCGACCTGCGCGAGTGGTTCCTGCTGCGCGACGCCGAGTCCCGGGCGACGGGCATGGCCGCGGCGCACTCGACCTTCCACGGCCTCGTCCACCGCGCGCACCAGAAGCGTGAGGCCGCCGAGGCCCTGTGGGCCTACGGATCGCGGGCCGAGGCGCTGGGGCTCGCGAGGACGGCCCTCGAGCTGACCCGCGCGGCGCTCGACGTGGAGGGCGCGCCCGTCGTGGCCGAGGAGCGCAAGGCCGCCGCCGACGCGCTGCTGGCCCAGGCGGTCCCGGAGCTCGAGGCCGACCTGCGCGCCGAGCACGAGCGCCAGTTCGAGAAGCTCGTCGACCTGCAGAACAAGCTCGACGAGGCCCTGCTCCCCGTCGCGCTCGACAAGGTCGATCGCCGCCGCGTGCGCGTGGTCCGCGTCGGCGGGGTGGTGCTGCTGGTCCTCACCGCGATCGTCGCCGCGGTGTGGCTCGCGCGCCGCCCGGTGCAGCTCAAGGCCGAGGCGTCGGCGAGCAACGGCCCGCGGTTCCCGCCGCAGCTCGCCACCGACGGCGCCGATGCGACCGAGTGGCAGCTCCCCGATCTCGCGCCCGGCTGGATCGATCTCTCGCCCCTCAAGCCGCGGCCGTTCACCCGGCTCAAGGTCCTCAACGGCAAGGGCGGCGGCAACCCCGACCGCGCGGTGCTCGACGCCGACGTCGAGGTCTGGTCGCAGGGCAAGCTGATCAAGACCTTGCCCGTGAACCTCGGGCCGTTCTCGCTCAGGCCCGAGTGGCGCCGCATCGAGCTCGGCACCGGCAGCGCGCCCGTCGAGAAGGTCCGCATCGTCGTCAAGACGTGGGCCGGCCAGGGCGCGGCCCTCGCCGAGGCCGTGCTGGAGTAGCCGGATGCGTCGAGCGACCCAGGCCGCGCTGAGGCGGTGGGCCGTCCGCGGGGTCGTGCTGGCCGCGGCGATCGTCGTCGCGCAAGCGCTCCGCGCGATGTACCTGCGCGGCTCGACGCCCGGCCTCGAGGGGCAGCTCGGCGTGCGCGCCTTCGAGGTCGCGCGCACCTCGTTCCTGCGTGGCGACGGCTTCCCCCTCTGGGACCGCTCGCAGTGCGGCGGCAGCCCCTACCTCGGCAACCCCGACACCACGGTGATCGGCACGCTGGTCGCCGGCCTCTTCGGCGTCCGCGGCGACGCGATGGTGCGCGGCTACCTGCTCGTCGCGGCGATCGTCGGCATCACCGGCGGCTACGCGTGGGCGCGGCGCGCGCTGCTCGTCGACCGGCTGCCCGCGTTCATGGCCGGCGTGGTGTTCGCGGCGGCGGGCGGCGTGGTGTTCCACGGCGGATTCCGGCTGCATTTCGCGGCCGTAGCGCTGCTGCCCTGGGTGCTCGCCCTCGCGCGCATGGGCGAGCGGGACGTGCGCGCGGCCGCGGGCGCCGGGGTGGCGCTGGGGCTCGTCGGGCTCGAGGGCGGGCTCTACCCGCTCGCGTTCACCGTCGTCGCGCTCTTGCTCGTGTCGGTGCCGCGCGTGTTCGCGCACGGGGTCGGCGCGGCCACCGTCGGTCGGGTGCTCGGTCTGACGCTCGGCCTCGGGATCTGCCTCGCGGCGGTGAAGCTCGTGCCGATGCTCGATCTGATCACGCGCTATCCGCGGGTGTTCGCCGAGAAAGATTCGCCGCAGTGGCCGCACTTCTTCGCCATGCTGGGCGAGGCCGAGATCAACCGCCCGGCGGGGGTGAACTACAGCGCGGACGAGTACCGCGGGTACGTGGGCCCGCTGGTGGTGGGCATGGGCATCGCGGGCGCCGGCACCGCGCTGATCCTCAAGCCGCGGCGGTGGGACCTGTTCTTCCTCCTGGTCGGCTCGATGCTGCTCACCCGGGGCGTGAGCTCGCCCAACGCCCCGTTCGTGATCCTCTCGCGGCTCCCCCTGTTCCACCAGATGAACGTGCCCTCGCGGTGGATCATCGTGGTCGACCTGGCGATCGCCGGCGCGGCGGCCGTCGCGCTGCACGAGGCCATCAAGGCCGTGAAGCGGCCCCACCTCGTGGCCATCCTGCTCGCCGCCGGGGTGCTCGCCGCGGCCGACCCGCTCGCCGCCGCGCGCAAGCTCTACAAGGACCTGCCGCAACAGGCGCCGCTCCCGAAGCTCGACCCGCTCGCGCGCCCGTACCACCTCGAGCCCGGCCTCGACGACCTCGCGCGCAAGGCCGAGAACCCGATGAAGAACCTCGGGACCGACAGCTGCTACTCGCTGTCGCTCGAGCTGCCCCCGGCGCGCGCGCTGCGCATGGGCGAGGTGCCGCAGGCCTGGGTCGACGCCGGCACGCTGAGCAAGGTGCTGGTCCGCCAGAACACCTGGGTGCTCGACGTCGACGCTCCGGGCCCCACCGTCGTCCACTTCAATCAGAGCTTCTCGGCGGATTGGAAACCCAGCATCGGTCGCGTGGCGAAGAGCCCCGCGCTGATGCTCGACCTCGCGCTGCCCGCGGGCCGGCACCACGTCGTCCTGCAGTATCGCCCGCGCGGGTTCTTCACCGGCGTGGCGCTGACGAGCCTGGGCGTCCTCGCGACGCTCACGGTGCTCGCCGCCCCGCTCCTCCGTCGCCGCCGGCGGGCCTGAGCGATGCCGCCGGTGCTCCGCGTCCTCCTCCCCCGGTGGCTGCGACGGAACTGGCTCCTGTGGCTCTCGCTGCTGCTGCTCGCGCTCGTCTGGGGCCCGATGATCGCGGCCTACCCCACCACGCCGACCGGCGACGGCGAGCGGTTCCTCCACCAGATCGAGGTCGGCAAGGCGGCCCTCCGCGCCCGCGAGCTCCCGCTGTGGAACCCCTACGATTGCCTCGGGATCCCGCTCTGGGACCACCCGGAGTCGCTCGTGGTCTCGCCGCTCTTGCTCGCGCTGCAGCCGGTGAACGCGAACATCACCAGCATGGTCTGGCAGCTCGCCCACGCGCTCGCCGGGTTCTTCGGGATGTGGCTGCTCGCGCGGCGCGACCTGCGCCTCGGCCAGGTGGGCGCGGCGTTCGCGGCGACCATGTGGGGCTTCGGCGCGACCCTCACCAGCCAGGTCGCGGGCGCCCACTTCACGTTCGTCTCGTTCTGGCTGATGCCGTGGCTGATCTACCTGTGGCGCCGCGCGGAGCACGGGCTCGGCGCCGCGGTGGGGCTCGGCGCGATGCTCGCGCTCATCGTGTACGACGGGGGCACGTATCCCCTGCCCCTCGGCGCGGTGGTGCTGGGCCTCGAGACCCTGACCCGCGCGACCCCGCGGCGCCTCCCGCGCATCGCCGTCGCCGCGCTCGTCACGGTCGTCGCGATGGTGGGACTCTCGGCCGCGCGCCTCCTGCCGCTCGCCGAGCAGTTCGCCATCCACAAGCGCCACATGGAGTCGGACTGGGACCACCTCGCGCGCGCCCACACGCTCAAGGCCATGTTCCTGTGGCCCCAGTGGCGGTGGTGGCCGAAGCTGCCCGGCCAGCAGTACGTGTGGGGTGAGTACATCAGCTTCCTCGGGCTGCCGGGCCTCGCGCTCGCCGCGGTGGGGCTCCTGGTCGCGATCCGGCGCGCGCGCTGGATGTGGGTCGTGCTGATCCCATGCTTCTGGCTGATGCTGGGGGGCTACGACGACGACGCGCCGTGGGCCTGGCTGCACGAGCGCGTGTTCCCCTTCACGGCGATGCGGGTGCCGTCGCGGTTCCGCATCTTCGTGTTCATGATCCTCGTGCTCGCCGGGGGGCTCGCGCTCGACCGCGTCCCGCGCTTCCTCGCGCAGCGGTTCCCGCGGCTGCGGCTGCTCGCGGCGCTCGCGATCGGCGCGCTCGGCTCGGCCGCGCTCGTGACGGTGGTCGACACCGTCATCCTCGACCAGCGGGTGGTCGCGAGCCGCGTCGGGGGCAAACCGCTCGAGGAGCGAAAGCCGGCCGCGAACCTGCACTACGCGCTCAAGGACCTCGCGAACTGGCCCGACCAGCCGCGCGACAACCGGGCGTGGCTCGGGTGTCGCCAGGAGTTCGTGTTCGGCTGGGGCGCGCCGCTGTGGCCGGGCGACGTCCCGCAGGCGCGCAGCGACCGGGCGCTCGTCACCAACGTCAAGCGCACCCCGAGCACGTTCGACTTCGACGTCGAGGTGCCGGAGGGCTCCGCGCGGGTGCTCCTGAACAGCGCCTACGACGTCGGCTGGCGCTCGAACGTGGGCACGGTGCGCGAGCAGCGCCTGTTGCTGGTGGTGGACGTGGCGCAGGGCAAGCAGCACGTCCACCTGCAGTACTGGCCGCGGCGGTTGACCGCCGGTCTCTGCATCACCGGAGCGACGGCCGTCGCGCTCACGAGCCTCTTCGTGGTCGGCCGGCTCCGACGCCGGCGTGCGCTATCCTCGGTGCGCAGATGAGCACCGTCGATCTCGAGATCCTGCGCGGGCGACGCGTCCTCGTGACCGGGCACACCGGCTTCAAGGGTGGGTGGCTCACGACCTGGCTCGCCACCCTCGGCGCCGAGGTCACGGGGTACGCGCTCGCGCCGGACACCGAGCCCTGCCTGTTCGCCGCGGCGCGGGTCGGCGAGCGCTGCCGCTCGATCGAGGGCGACGTCCGCGACCGGCCGAAGCTGGAGGCCCTCGTGGAGGCGCTCGCCCCCGAGGTCGTCTTCCACCTCGCCGCCCAGCCGCTCGTGCGTCGCTCCTACGCCGAGCCCCACGAGACCCTCGAGGTCAACGTGATGGGCACGGTCAACCTGCTCGAGGCGCTGCGCAAGGCCAGGACGCGCGCGGCGGTCGTCGTGGTGACGAGCGACAAGTGCTACGAGAACCGCGAGTGGGTCCACGGCTATCGCGAGCCGGACGCGCTCGGCGGGCACGACGTCTACTCGGCCAGCAAGGCGGCGTGCGAGATCGCGACCCAGAGCTACCGGCGGAGCTTCTTCGCGCCCGAGCGCCTCGCCGAGCACGGGGTGGCGCTGGCCACCGCGCGCGCGGGCAACGTCATCGGCGGCGGCGACTGGGCGGAGGCGCGGCTCGTGCCCGACGCGGTGCGCGCGCTCGCGGCGGGCGATCCGTTCGTGGTCCGCAACCCGCGCAGCGTGCGCCCATGGCAACACGTGCTCGAGCCACTGGGTGGGTACCTCGCGCTCGCCGCGCGGTTGCTCGGACCGGACGCGGCGCAGCACAGCAAGGCCTACAACTTCGGGCCGGCGGCGGGAGACGCCTGCGACGTCGCGACGCTCGCGGATCGCCTGGTCGTGGCGTGGGGGGAGGGCCGCTGGATCGACGGCAGCAACGCGAGCGCCCCGCACGAGGCCGGCGTGCTCCGCCTCGCGATCGACCTCGCCGTCGCGGAGCTCGGCTTCCGGCCGCGGTGGCCGCTCGAGGAGACCGTTCGTCGCACGGTGGCGTGGTACCGCGCGTTCTACGCAGGCGCCGACGTCGCCGCGCTGACGGCCGCTCAGATCGAGGCCTACGGGCTCGACGCTGCGCGATCGGTTGGGTAGCGTACGACCGCCGCGATGTCGTCCCTCTCCACCGAAGTCCGCGAGTGGTTTCTCCTGCGTGACGCCGAGCAGCGCGCCGCCAAGATGCCGGCCGAGCAGCGCACGACGCTCCAGCGTAAGGTGCACCAGGCGCAGCAGAAGAAGGAAGCCGCCGAGGCCCTCTGGGCGTACGGCGGCCGCGCAGAAGCGCTCGCGCTGGCGCGCGCCGCGCTGGAGCTCGCCCACGCCGCGAGCGGCGCCGACCAGGCCCCCCCCTTGCCCGACGAGCAGCGCACCGAGATAGAGAAGGCGCTCTCGGCGAGCGAACGCCTCCCGGTGCTCGACGCCGAGGTCGAAGGCGAGCACCAGGCGCTCTTCAAGGCCCTCGTCGACCTGCACGCGGCCCTCGACGCCGTGCTCCTGCCCCTCGCCTTCGACGACGCCGAGCGCGTGCGCGTTCGCCGGACGCGGGTCGGTGGCGTAGCCTTCTTCCTGATCGCCTCGCTCGTGTTCGGGGCGTGGCTCGCGCGGCGTCCCGTCGCGCTGAAGATCGACGCCTCCACCAGCTGGGGCGCACGCTTCGCCCCGGCGAACGTGACCGACGGCGTCGACTCCACCGAGTGGCTCTTGCCCGACTCCACGCCGGGCTGGCTCGAGGTCGCGCCGAGCAAGCCGCGCGCGTTCGCCCGCATCAAGATCCTCAACGGCAAGAACAGCGGCAACCCCGACCGCGGCGTGCTCGAGGCCGACATCGAGGTGTGGAGCGGAGGGCGGCCGATCAAGACCATCCCCACCAACCTCGGGCCTTTCTCGCTCAAGCCCGACTGGCGGAGCATCGACCTCGGGGTCGGCAAGACCCCGGTCGAGAAGGTGCGCATCGTGGTCAAGACGTGGGCCGGCCAGGGCGGCGCGATCGCCGAGGTCGTCCTCGAATAGTCAGTCTGCGGTCGACGCTTCGTTGTTCGCCGTGCGCACGGTGTCCTTGATGCGGAGCATCAGGTAGGGCAGCACCCCGACCGTGCACGGCACGAGCTGGCCGAGCAGGAACACGTTGAACACCGTGGCGCCGCCGGTGAGCCCCACCAGCTGGTAGAGGCGATCGAAGGCCACGTGCCCGACCCCCATGCCGGCGGGCGAGAGCGGCAGCACCGTGGTGAGGAGGCCGATGGGGAACACGGTGGCCACCGCGCCGTAGTCCACGGCGTGCCCCGCGACGACGCGCGTGAGGAGCGTGAAATACGCCATGGCGACGCCATGCATCGCCATCGAGCAGAGGAGCGCGAGCAGCAGCAGGAGCGGCCGCTGGAGGACCAAGCGGCTCCCCGCGACCAGCTGCGCGACGATGTGTGCGACGCGGGACGGTCCGCCGAGCCAAGGGTCCGCCCGGGGGCCGAGCCAGCGGAGCAGCAGCGCGAAGACGACGGGCCCGACGACACCTCCAGCCGCGAGCAAGAGCACCACGACGAGGGTGGGCCGCAGCGCGGCGTTGGCGAACACGCCGGGCCGCACCAGCGCCGCGATCGAGGCCATGAACACCAGGCCGAGGAGCCCGAGCACGCGCTCGATGGCGACGAGCAGGAGCAGCGGCGCACGCGGCGTGCCCTGATCGCGCGCGACGTAGAGCGCCTTGACGAAGTCGCCGCCGATGTTGCCCGGGATGGCGACGTTGAAGAACAGCGCCATGAGCTGCAGCGCCGTGGCGCGCCCCGCGGGCAACCGCACGCCGATGGTGCGCAGCAAGAGCCACCACCGCGCGGTCGACAGGACGACCGAGCACGCGATGAACGCGGCGAGGTTCGCGACGAAGAGCCGCGGGTCGACGACGAGGAAGCGGAGCGCGCCGAAGTCGAGGGCGCGCTTGTGCACGAGCCAGCCGACGAGCGCCGCCGCGAGCCCGAGCTTCACGAGCAGCAGGATCGGCCCGCGCAGGCTGCGGGCCTGCGGGGTCTCGACGCGGGGCTCGCTCGTGACGCTCATGCGCGCAGGCTCTGCTCCAGCGCGGCCACCACCTGCAGCTGCTCCTGCTCGGTGAGCCCCGGGAAGATCGGGAGAAAGAGGGTCTCCTTGGCGGCGGCCTCGGTCTCCGGGAAGTGATCGCTCGCCCAGCGGTCGCGGAAATACGGCTCGTGGTGGAGCGGCTGGATGCCGCGCCGGCAGCTCACGTTGCGCTCGGCCATGCGGCGCACGACCTCGTCGGCCGACACTTTCGCGCCGGGTCGCAAGCGGATGCAGTAGGACGACCAGGCGTGGGTCGCCCACTCAGGGACGAACGGCGGCTCGACCTCTTCTAGCTTCGCGAGCAGCGCGTGGTAGCGCGCAGCCTGGTCGGCGCGCTGCTGCAGCATGGCGGGGACCTTGTCGAGCTGCACGAGGCCCATCGCCGCCTGGATGTCGGTGAGCCGGTAGTTGTAGCCGGACTCGAAGTACTCCTGGAAAAGCGCGCCCTTGGCCTCGTGGCGCTTGAGGTCGGAGACGCTCGCGCCGGTCGAGCGGAGCACGCGCGCGCGCTCGGCCCAGGCGTCGTCGTCCAGCATGATCATCCCGCCCTCGCCGGTCGTGATCATCTTGCGCGGGTGGAAGCTGTACGAGGTGGGGACGCCGTGCCCGCCCAGGTAGCGGCCCTTGTACTTGGCGCCGAACGCCGTGGCGGCGTCGTCGAACAGGAGGAGGCTGTGCTTGTCGGCGACGGCCTTCATGGCGTCGAGGTCGGCGGGGAGGCCGATCTGGTCGACCATCATGATGGCGCGGGTCTTGGGGCCGATGCGGCGCTCGACGTCGGCTGCGTCGAGGTTGTAGGTGCGCCGGTCGATGTCCGCGAACGTGGGCACGCCGCCCGCGATGACCACCGCGTTGGCGTTGGCCATGCACGTGAAGGTCGGGATGATGACCTCGTCGCCCGGCTTCACGCCCCTCACCTGCATGGTGAGGTGGAGCGCGCTCGTGGCCGAGTTGGTGGCGACGCCGTGCTTGGCGCCCACCATGGCCGCGATGCGCCGCTCGAGCTCGGCGGCCTTGGGGCCGAGGCACACCCACCCGGACAGGACCACCTCGCGGATGGCCTGCACCTCTTCTTCGCCGAGCCAGGGGCGCATCAGCGGGACGTGATTGGCGAACAGGTCTTGGGACATGCGGAGGGGCGGGACTCTAGCGCCCGGGGCTCCCATGTGCACGTCCCGGGCCAGGGCTTGGTCCATCCGGGGAAGCTTGCTAGAAGCGGCGCGTGCCTGGGCTCCTGCGACCGTCGCGCTGTGTCGCGCTGTGCCTGGCCCTCGCTGGTGTGGTGATCCTGTCGGTGTTCCCGTACCTCGCGGCGGTCAACAACCCCAACGAGAACGTGCGGACCTACATGACCATGGCCCTGGTCGAGGACGGCACGCTCCGCATCGACCGCATGGTCCAGCGGCACGGCTGGATCAACGACATGGCCAAGGCGCCCGACCCGGTGACCAAGGTCGAGCACGTCTACTCGGTGAAGGGCCCCGCGATCAGCTACCTCGGGGTGGTCCCCTACTGGACGTGGGTCAAGCTCGAGGGGCTCCGCGGGCGCACCCCACCCGGCGTCGGTTCCCCGCCGGTCGAGAAGGCCGCGTGGCTCCGCGACGCCACCTTCGTGATGCGGTTCTTCACGACGCAGATCCCCTGCTTCCTGTTCCTGATCTGGTTCGAACGGTTCCTGCGCCGCTTCGTGCCCGACGTGGTGTTCCGCATGACCGCGGTGATCGCCGCCGGCCTCGGGACGAACTTCCTCGCCTACGCGCAGATGTTCGTGTCGCACGCGGCGTTCGCCTGCGCGGCGTTCTCGGCGTTCGCGGTGATCACCGAGGAGCGCCTCGACCACGCGACGGACGCCCGCGAGCGGTCCTGGAAGCGCGCGTTCCTGGCGGGCCTCCTGACGGGCCTGTGCACCGTGCTCGAGTACCACGGCCTCGTGGTGTCGGCCGTGCTCGGGGTCTACGCGCTCTTCACGTTCTACCGGCCCACGCGCCTCGTCGCGTTCGGGATCGGCGGCGCGATCGACGTCGCGGTGCTGATGCTGTTCCAGTGGCGCGCCTACGGCGACCCCTTCACGCCGGGCCACAAGATGCTCGAGAACGCCTCGTACAAGGCGTTCCACGTGCGCGGCCTGTTCGGTATCGAGCCGCCGAACCTCGAGCACTGCGTCGACCTCCTGTTCAACCCCACGTTCGGCTTCCTCGGCACGAGCCCGTTCATGTGGCTCGCGGTGCTCGCGGTGCCGGCGGTGATCTTCTACCCGCACGGCCGGCGCGAGACGCACGGCGCCCAGCGGCTCGCGGTCACGTTCGCGATCGTCGCCATGGTCATCCTGGTGGTCGCAGTCAGTGGTGCGGTGGTGTGGCGCGGCGGCTGGACGATCGGCCCGCGCCTCGTGGGGGCGGCGCCGCCGTTCTTCGCGTGCGGCGCGGCGTACGGCCTCGAGCGCATCAGCCAGAAGAACCCGGGGGCGCGGCTCTGGCTGCGCGGGATCGCCGGCGGGCTGGCCTGCGCCAGCGTGGTGCAGATCGGGTTCGTGGGGCTGGTCTACAACACGGTCCCCGAGGAGCTCGTGCGGCCGCTGCCGGATTTCGCGCTGCCGTACGCGCGCGCCGGGTTCGCGCCCTACCACCTCGGCCACGTGTTCGGGGTGCACTCGGCGACGTACTTCCGGGTGGTGCTCGGGTGCCTCGCGGCGGCGGTGCTGCTCGCGGCGCTGTGGCCGGCGAACGACTCGCTGCTAGGGGTCGCGGCGCGCGTGCTCCTGGTGGCGGGGGTGGCCTGGCTCGGGCTGCGGCCGGCGTTCAGCGAGCCGCGCGCGGCGGAGGCGGGCGACCGCGGGGTCGAGATCCGGCGCGCGTTCGCGGTGACCTGGGAGCCGGAGGGGGCGAACCCGCTGCTGCGCATGCGCGCGCTCGCCGAGGGCAAGGGGCGGACGCGGGTGTGCCTGTGGGGAGAGCTCGCGCGGCTCGAGGCGACGATGAAGCTGGACGACGACGCCAAAGCGCACGCGGCGCGCGCGGGGAGCACGCTGCGCTGTCCGTGAGCGTATCGTCACAGCTCGAAGCGGGCGAGGAAGCTGGCCCTGGTGGCGCCGTAGCTGCCCGCCCCGAAGTCGACCACTCCCGTGAACTGCCCACCGACCACCACCTTGCCGGCCGCCACCGCGACGCTCGTCGGCGCGCTCTCTTCGTCCATGCCGGTCGGGCTGTGGGTCGGGTGCCAGGTGGACCACACCTTCTTCCCTCGGTCGTCGAACAGGTCGAGCGAGGCGAGGACCTTGACCCAGGAGACCGCGCCCGGCTGGGACGTCACGACCACCAGTCGTCCCTCCCCGGCGGCAGCGATCGCGCATCCTCCGTAGTCCGCCTTGGGGAGGTCCACCTGCCAGGCATCGACCCCGGTCGTGGCGTCGAAGGCTCGTACTTCGGTCTTCTTGCCGGCGACACTCACTTGAAAGAGGAAGCGGTCGTCCGCCGCGAGCTGCACGAGGTAGGAGCCAGGCAAGTGGCGGGTGAGACGTGGCACCCCCGTGGAATCGAGCTTCCACCAGGCGATCTCCTCCGGCCCACCTGTGCCGACGTACTTGCCTGCCGGGCCCTCCGCACCGACGAAGTAGCTGCCCGCATCGTCGCTCGCGAGAGCTTCCAGGATGTACCCGTCGTCGAGCCCGCGAACCCATCCGGGTGTGCCGTCCGGCAGGAACTGCTGCACGCGGATCTTTCGCTCTGCCGGCCGGTCCATCGGCGCCGCGCCCACCGCCGCGATCACGTGCCCGAGCGGTCCCACGGCGACCCGCGCGATCGGGTTGACGCCACCGGTGCGGCCATGCCACACCCAGCGCTCGACCCCCTCCCCGTCGAGGCCGTGCACGTCGACGAAGTCCAGACTGCCCACGGTGGCCACGACGATGCGACCACCGCGACCGACCGCGAGGTCCGCCAAGGACATGGGGAAGCAGCGGACCCAGAGCTGCTTGCCCGAGGGATCGAGCTTGGTGACGGTGGAACTGTCGTCCGGCTTGCAAGCAGGCGGGAGCGGGTACGTGCCGTCGCCCACGTAGACGTTTCCATCGCCGTCGGTGGCGACCTTGGGGGTTGAGTAGCCATACAGGGAGGACGCCCACAGCAGGCGAGGTGGCGGACCGGGCGGAGCGGGGTCAGCTGGGCCCGCATCTCGCGCGGCCTCTTCGGCGGGAGCTTCTCCGCTGCAGGCCACCACGAGCGACGTCGCCGCGAGGAGAGCCGTGATCTTGGACGCCATCTCGTGATCGTGCGCGTGACCACGAACTTGGCAAGCACGACTCCGCTCGCGCTGGGCTCCACCTCGCCGCCGCTTCGACAAGGTCTACCCCATCCACTACAACCCGCGCCGTGCGGGGGGTGCTGAACCGACTGGATCGCGCGCTCGGGCGCCTCGATCCCTGCGACGACCCGACCGTCGAGCGGCTGACCGTCGCCCCCGTGGCGGCCCTCCTCGTGGCGCTCGCCGTCAGCCTCTTCACCTACCTGCGCCTGCCGTACCACCCGATGCAGGACTTCGGGCATCACCTCGCGATGGCGGCCGTGGTCGCCGATCGCGGCCGGCCCGGGTCGATCTACACCGACCTCTACACCCCCATCGACGCGCTCGGCACCAACTCGCTGCTGTACGTGCTGGCGGGGACCGTCGGCCGCTGGGTCGGAGTCGGCGTCGCGATGCGCGCGGCCATGGTGTTCTACCTGGCGGGTGTGCCCCTCGCGTCGCTGTACGCACTGCGCAAGCTCCGTCGCTCCGCGTGGGGTGCGCTGGTCGCGGTACCGCTCGTCTACTCCGAGGTGTGGATCTGCGGGTTCGCCAACTTCGTGTTCGCGGCGCCGTTCTTCCTGCTGACGCTGATCGCCTTCTACCTCCTGCTCGACCGCCCCACCGTCGGGCGCTGGATCGCGACGAGCGTGGGGTTCGTGCTCGTGTTCCTGGCGCATGTCCACGTCTACCTGTGGCTCGGCGTGATCGCCTGCGCCTGGACCTTCGTGGCCGCGTTCCAGGAGAGGCGCCTTCGCAGGTTCGCCGCGGTAGGGCTCCTCGCTCTGACCTCGGTGGCCCCCTCGCTGCTCTTGCTGCGTCGCTGGCTCCGCCGCGCGCTCGACGTGATGCCGCGGCCGGGCGAGTGGACGTTCTCGAACCCCTCCCCCAAGCCGGTCGCCTTCCGCTACGTCGAGGACGCGCTCCGCGACATGTCCGGCTACCTCAAGGTGCTCGGGAACAGCGAGCTCGATCTCGAGGTCCTCCTCGGCTTCGCGGCCCTCGCGTTCGTCTGCGCGCGACTCACCGGCCCGCGGCGCGGTCGCCCGCTGCTGCTCGAGCTCGCGTTCTTGCTCACCGTGGGCTCGTTCTTCGTGCTGCCCGAACACACCGAGCAGCAGGCGGTCATCGGCTCGCGGCAGCTCTCCGTCGCGCTGTGGCTCGCGCCGGTGTTCTTCGAGCCGCCCGCACTCGCCTTCCGCCGCCCGATCCTGCTCGGGCTCCTGGCGCTGATCGGCGTGCACTTCTTCGCCTGGAACCAGGCGCTGAACCACTACTCGGGCGAGATCGCGGGCCTGCGCCGGGTGCTCGCGGCCGCGCCACCGCGGCAGCGGATGCACTTCGTCAACGCGATCCGGGCCGACAGCAACTACTTCCGGACCCACGTCTTCTGGCACGTCGACAAGTGGTACATGGCGGAGAAGTTCGGCCAGTGCGTGGACAACCCCGCGGTGGGGGGCATGAACCCGGTGCGCTACCGCAAGGACCCGCACAAGGTCGGCGTGAACCACACCTACTGGGTGGAAGACGAGGCGATCTGGGCCAACAACGACCTCGTCCTCGTGCACGGCTGGAGGCCCACCCCCCTCCAGGTCACCATCGCCTACCGACGCGGTGAGCTCCTGCTCCGATCCGGCGACTGGGAGCTGTGGTCGACGAAGCCTCGCGCCGCCCCCTGAGCGGACTACGATGCCGCCATGTCCGAACGATGGCGCATCGTGGGCGCGGGCGCCCAGGGCCGCATCCTCCTCGAGATCCTCCGCGCGGCGCACCCCGACGACGAGGTCGCGTTCCTCGACGACTCTGCCGCCCTGAAGGGACAGACCGTGCTCGGCGCGCCCGTCGTGGGTCCGGTCGCGTCGCTCGACGACACGCACCTCACCCTGCTCGCGATCGGCGACAACGTCGTCCGCCAGGCGCTCGCGCAGCGTCATCCCCGGGCGCGGTTCGGTGTCGCCATCCACCCGAGCGCGATGGTCTCGCCCTCGGCCCGCCTCGGTCCCGGCACCGTGGTCTTCCCCACCGCCGTCGTGCACACCGAGGCCGTCGTCGGCGCCCAGGTCGTGATCAACACCGGCGTCATCGTGGAGCACGACTGCGTCATCGAGGACGGCGCCTCGCTCAGCCCGGGCGTCCGCATGGGTGGGCGAGTGGTGGTCGGTCGCGGCGCGTTCGTGTCGACCGGCGTCACGCTGGCGCCGCGCGTGAAGGTGGGCGCGGGCGCGGTGGTCGGCGCAGGCGCGGTCGTGGCCCGCGACATCCCCGACGCGGTGCTCGCCTACGGCGTCCCTGCGCGGGTCGTCCGCCCCATCGACGCGACCTTCGACTGGCGACGGCTGCTCTGAGCGTCTAGCTTGCCCCCTTCGGCATGCCGACGTTCCCCGATCTCGCCCTGTCCGTGGTGATCCCGGCCTACAACGAGGAGAAGAACCTCCCGGCCACCATGCCGCGCGCGCTCGCGGCCTTGCGCAAGCACGTCGGCACGTTCGAGATCCTCGTCGTGAACGACTGCAGCCGCGATCGGACCGGCGAGCTCGCCGACGAGTTCGCCCGCGACAACCCCGAGGTGCGCGTGCTGCACAACGCGCAGAATCTCCGCCAGGGCGGCAGCCTGCGGCGTGGGTTCTCCGAGGCCCGGCTCCCGCTCGTGACCCACAACGCGATGGACTACCCGTTCGACTTCGACGACCTGCCGACCCTGCTGCGGCACTTCGTCCCGGTGTCGGCGCCGGGCGAGCGCCCCGCCGACGTCGTCGTCGCGGCCCGCCGCACGTACCCGGGCACCTCGCGGCCGCGGCGGTTCGTCTCGTGGGTCAACCGCACGCTGATCCACGTGCTCTTCGGGTCGACGGTGACCGACTACAACTTCATCCAGATCTATCGGCGCGAGGTGCTCGGCTTCCCGGCGATCAGCGACGCCACGTCGTTCATCACGCCCGAGAAGATCATCCGCGCCCACCGCAAGGGGCTGCGGGTCGTGGAGGAGGTGGTGGACTACCACCGGCGCGAGCACGGCACCCCGAGCTCGGCGAACGTGAAGAACATCCGCCGCGCCCTCGGGGACATGGGCCGCCTGTGGTGGGATCTGCGGGGATCCTGAGCGCTCGCCTCGCGCGCGCACCATCGCTATGAAGGCGGCGCCTCGATGAGCGCCGACCGACCGCCGTGGCCCTTCTCGCTGCAGTTCCTCGGGGGACTGCCGCCGGGGCGTGTGGCCAGGAACCGGAGGGTGGTGCTGGCCGAGCTCGGCGTACAGGCGGTGCTGATCGTCGCGGCGCTGATCACCCTGGGCAACGTGACCAAGGAGCTGCGACGCGGGGGGCCGCCGCCGAGCCTGCCGCCGGATCAGGGCAACGTCCGGTTCGGCCTCCGCGAGGAGGACCGCCGCGCGATCTTCCTCGACATCGCCTCCCACGAGCCCTCCAACATCGCCATCGGCGTCTCTGGCTTCCCCGGTCAGCCCTGGTCGCAAGAGGACCACCGCTGCGCGATGGAGCGCGGCACGCAGTCCGACCTCGCGCGACGCCACCGCATCAGCCTCACGCAGGCCTACCTGATCCTGGACGAGGGCATTCGCCAGCACTGGCCAGGGCCCGACGGCAAGCCACTCAACCCGAAGTCGGTCCCCCTGCAGCCGCGGAAGAAGCAATGAAGCAGGAGCGCCTGAGCGACATCCTGCTCGCCAGCTTCTTCGCGCGACTGATCGTGTGGTGCATCGCGGCGGCGGCGTTCTTGCCCGGCCTGCTCCGCGACCCGGCCCACGCGATCGCCTACTACCACGACGAGCACAACATCCTCCTGCACGAGGAGGCCGCGCGGAAGACCATCGCCGATTTCCACCAGCTGCCGTCGTGGAACCCCTACTTCTGCGGCGGCATGCCGGGCCTCGCCAACCCACCGGACACGTCGCTCTCCCCCGATTTCGTGCTGCGGCTGATCTTCGGCACCCAGCCCGGTCGCAAGCTGGCGGCGCTCCTGATGGTGCTGCTCGGCATGGAGGGCACGTTCCGCCTCGCGCGCCGCCACCAGGCCTCGGTGATCGGCGCCGCCATGGGAGGGGTGGCCTTCGCCTGCTCGGGGCACTTCAACTACCTCGCCGGCCTCGGCTGGCTGTTCATGTTCGCCTACCAGCTCATCCCCTGGGTGGCGCTGTCGTTCGAGGAGGGCCTGCGCGACATCCGGTGGCGGGTCGGAGGCGGCCTCTTCATCGCCTGGATGGTGCTCTCGGGCGGCACCTACGTGACCCTGTACGCCGGCATCGTCCTCCTGTGCTTGCTCGTCATCGAGACCGTGCGCGCGGTCCTCCGGAGCGACGGCCCCGACAGCGTCCCCTGGCACCGCCCCGCCGTCACGCTCGCGACCATGGGCGTGGTCTCGTTCGGGGTCACGGCGGTGCGCGTGCTGCCGATGCTGCAGATCGTCCGCAAGTTCCCGCGGATCCTCGAGCAACACGACTCCGACTCGCCGTTCGTCGTGCTCGCGCGGCTCGCCGTCGGTCACGGCGAGCGCGCCTCGGCGCCGGGGCGGGCGAGTTCTACGTGGGCAGCTTCGTCGTGCTGTTCGCGATCATCGGTCTGTTCGTCGGCGACCGGGGCGCCGGCCGGTTCTTCGCGCTCGCGGTCGTCTTCATCGCGCTCTCGTGCGGAGAGATCCACCCGAAGGCCCCGTGGGTCCTCCTGCACGAGCTGCCGCTCTACTCGCAGCTGCGCCTGCCCGTGCGGCTCGCCGTCGTCGCGAGTCTCTTCCTCGCGCTCGCAGGCGCGCGTGGCCTCACGGTGATCGAAGACGGGCTCCTCTCGTTCTGCCGTGGCCTCGCGGGAGGCCGACTCTCGGCGCCGGCCGCCGCGCTGTTCGCCGCGATGGCTGCGCTGCTCGTCGGCAACGTCGGCTACAAGGCCGCTCGCGACGTCGTCGTCGAGAACGAGATCGGCGCCGGCCAAGTGTACAACAACGACCCCGCGCTCGCCTACGCGCAGGGGTTCAAGCAGGCGCGCGGCAACCGCTGGGACGCCCACGTCTGGACCTACGCCAACCTCGGCTCGATCCAGTGCTTCGAGGAGAACCCTCTGCCGGAGTCTCCCGCGCTGCGCGGAGATCTTCCCGCCGAGGAGTATCCCGCTCCGGGCAGCGACGCCTCGGTCAGCCGGGTCCGCTGGACGCCGAACATGCTGGTGCTCGAGATCGACGCTCGGAGCCCGGCCCGCGTCCTGGTCAACCAGAACCACGATCCCGGCTGGCGGGCGAGCGTCGGTCAGGTGGTCACGCACGACGGCTTGCTCGCGGTCGACGTCCCCACGGGCAAGCACCGCCTCGTCCTGCGCTACCGCGACAAGTGGACGATGATCGGCCTCGTGATCAGCGTCGGAACGCTGATCGCGCTCGGCTATCTGGCGAGTCGCGCGCTCCTCGCCCACCTCCGGGCGCAGGTCGCGCGCTTTCGCGCGCTCCCCCGGTGAACCATGGCGGCCTCGCTCCCCCCCATCGTCCGACCGCGGACCCCGTCGCGGCTGTTCCCTGGCGTGTTCGAGACGCTGCTGACTTCGCGCTGGGTGCTGGTGTGCGCGATCGTGGTCGGATACTGGGCCCACCTGCACTTCAGCGAGCGCATCGGTCACCACGACGGCCTCGGCGACGACGGCGTCTACTTCGCCAAGCCAGCCCTCGAGGGTCTCTCGGTCGTCTGGGAGAAGAAGATCGACAGCTACTACCTGCAGCGCGTCCTGCCTGCGTTGCTCGTACGCGGCGTGCACCGGCTGCTCCACCTCGAGGTGACGATCCCGCGGGTGGTCTCGGGGTACCAGACCGAGAACCTGTGCCTGGTGGCGCTCTCTGCCTACCTGTACACGCGCGTGGCGCAACGGCTCGCCATCTCCCCGTTCGCGCGAACGGCAGGCGGAATCTGCATCTTCCTCTCGTTCGGCGTGGCGAAGTGGACCGTCTTCGACCCCGTCTTGACGGACCTCTGGGCGTTCGCCATCGGCTGGATCTATCTCGTCGCTTGGCTCGAGCGTCGACCATTGCTCATCGCATCGACCGCGCTCGTCGGTGCGTTCTGCTGGCCGAGCGCGCTCCAGACCGGCATCGTGCTGTTGCTCGGCCTCGGGTTCGGCGAGCCGGTCGACGCCGGGGCCGAGCCGGCGCCGTTTCGACTCCACCTCCTCGTCGGAGGCCTCGCCGCGGTGCTGTACCTGCGCTTCGCCTGGCCGGTCATGCTCACCTACTCTCCGCCGAACGGGCCCGCGAAGCCCGAGGCGTGGTGCCTGATCCCAGCGCTCCTCATCGGCGCCGGGTTTCTCGGGTGGGGTCTCGGTCAGCTCGCCGACGATCGTGTGTACTACCAGCCGAGCCGGTGGATGCGCGCGCTGTTCTCCTGGCCACTGCTCCTTGGCGTGGGCGCGTGGTGGCTCTCGACCGTGGTGCTGCGGCGCTACAGCGACGGCTCGGCGTTCATCGACATCCGCGATCTGTGGGCCATCACCGTCTACACGAGCGCGGCCAAACCCGGCGTCTTCCTGCTCGCCCACGTGCTGTTCTTCGGGCCGTTGCTCCTGGTCTGCGGTCTGCGGGGCGCGTCCATCATGGGCCAGATCCGCAGCACCGGTGCGGGTGCGGTGGCGGTGGTCGCGATGCTGCTGGTGCTCGGTCTGAACAGCGAGTCCCGGCGGCTCTTCTTGCTGATCCCGTTCGTCTTGCCGTTCGCGATCGTCGAGCTCGAAAGCGGTGCCGCCTCTCACGCCGCGCGTGGTGGTGGCTGATCGCCCTTTCCGCGTTCGGATCGAAGGTCTGGCTACAGATCGACACCGACCTCACGCGCACGACCTCTCTCGAAGGTCCGGGGCAGACCCTGTTCATGACCAGCGGCCCGTGGATGAGCTGGAGCTCGTACCTCTGGCAGGCGCTGTTCGTCTTCGCTGCCGCCTGGTGGCTCCACCGGGAGCTTCACTCGAGCGAGGCCTCGGCGAGCCCCGCGCCCTGACCCGTCCACGTGACCACGTGGATCCGTACCCGATCGACCGGGACGCCCACACCCGACGCGATCGTTCGCCGACTCGGCAGCGGGTCGAAGGCACCGAAGGTGCCCTCGAGGGTGCGCACGCTCACTCCGCGCGAGAAGAACTCCACGCGGAAGTCGACCGTCGACCGGTCGGGCCCTGGCCGGTTCCTGGCGTTGGTCAACACGACCCGTCGGACCACCCTCGGCTTCGCGAGGGTGAGATCGAGCCATCCCGGGCTGTAGTCCGGCAGCAGCCACTCCGTCGTCTCGTCGCCGTCGACCGCCTGGTCGGCGGCGAAGCGCGGCCCGTGGACCGCGGACGCCGAGGCCGTCGGGCGGGGCCTCAGGATTCGCCGGGCTCCGAAGAAGACGGCGACCAGCACGAGCGCCACGGTCAGCAAGCGCGTCAGCTGCGCCTGGAGCCTCTCCCGGTCGGTGCGTGCGAACGGCAGGACGTGACGCGCGAGCAAGGCGGCCGCCTCGCGCAGCCGCGCAACGGCCTCCTCCTGGCGTGGGTCGAGCCGATCGACGGCCGTGGCATCGTCGGGGAGCGCCGCCTCGACCACCGCGAGGGCTTCTCGATCGATGCGTGACAGTGTGAGCCCGGCGTGGTCGCTCGCGTCGAGCAGCAGCCGGGTGGCCTGCGCCGTGAGCCTCGCGGCCTCCACCCGCCGACCGCTTCGGCGGAGCACGCTCGCGGCGTCGAGCTTCTGCAAGCCCAGACGACCCTGACGCTGGCAGCTCTCCCTCGTCTCGGGGAGAGCGCAGCGACAGCCTCCGCCTCGGCGATCAGGGTCCAGACGTCGACCCACCGCTTGAGCACCCCCACCACCGACAACTCAGCCCCGCTTCGCCGCGCGACGCCAGGCGATGAGGTCGCGCAGACCGTCGCGCAGCTCGATCTCGTGACGGAAGCCGAGGAGCTCGGCGGCTTTCGTGGTGGAGGCTCGACGCCGCCGCACGGGGTTGACCTTGCGCTCCTCCTGGAACTCCGGCTTCAGCTCCGGCCGGCCCATGAGCTCGAGCATCAGGTGACAGAGCTCGAGGAGCGAAGTGTCCTTGCCCGTGGCGACGTTCAGCCAGACGTCGTTGGCCTCGCTCTCCAGCGCGAGCAGGTTTCGCCCGGGCGCAATCGGTGATGTAGATGAAGTCCATGGCGGTGTCGCCCGTCCCGAACACCACCGGCGCCTGCCCGGCATCGATCCGATCCATCCAGCGGACCATGACCTCGGTGTACACCCCGGTCATGTCCATGCGCGGGCCGTAGAGGTTGAAGTAGCGGAGGGCCACGTACGGCAGCCCGTACATCTCGTTGAACGCCCGGCAGCAGTGCTCGAGCATGACCTTGTAGGCGCCGTAGAGCGTGCGGTTGTTGTAGGGCGCCGCCTCCTCGATGGGCTGCGTGTCGGGCTCGCCGTAGACCGAGGCGCTCGACGCGGCGACCAGCTTCTTCACCTTGTGCTTCACGCAGGCCTCGAGCACGTTGAACGTGCCGTCGGACATGACCTCGTGGGCCTCGCGCGGGTCGGCGGCGCACGCGGTGATGCGCAGCGCGGCCTCGTGGAACACGTAGTCGGCGCCCTCGGTGAGGCGATCGACGAGCGCGCGGTCCCGGATGTCCCCCTCGACGAGCTCGAAGCGCCCCGTGGCCTGCGCCGCCTCGACGTTGGCGCGGTTGCCGCGGACGAAGTTGTCGACGGTGACGACCTTGCGGGCGCCCGCGGCGAGCAGCTGATCGATCACGTGCGAGCCGACGAAGCCCGCGCCTCCGGTCACGAAGATCTGGGAGCCTGCGATGGGGAAGGGCATGCGGCCGGATAGCAGGGTGGGCCGCGGAATTCACCGCCCCGCTCCGCTCGACTCAACCGCCGCGAGCGAGGAGCCTGGCCGGCACGCCCGCGACCGTGGCCCCCGCGGGAACGCTCTTGGTCACCACGGCCCCGGCGCCGATCAGGGCGCCCTCGCCGATCTCGATGCCGCACATGATCACGGCCCCTGAGCCGATGTTGGCGCGACGCCGGATGACGGTGGGCTCGCAGACCCAGTCGTCCTTGCCCTTGAGCGACCCGTCGGCGTTGACGGCGGCAGGGTTGCGGTCGTTGATGAACATGACCCCGTGCCCGATGAAGCACTCCTCCTCGATGGTGACGCCCTCGCAGATGAAGGTGTGGCTCGAGACCTTGCAGCGCTTGCCGATGGAGGCGCCGCGCTGGATCTCCACGAAGGCGCCGATCTGGGCGCCGTCGTCGATCTTGCAGCCGTAGGCGTTGACGAACGAGAAGATGCGGACGCCCTCGCCGAGCTCGACGTCGGCGGACAGACGGACGTAGTTCTCGGCGTCGGACTTCGCATCGCGCTTGGGGTGGGCCATGAGTGCGCGTCTAGCATTTCGGCCGGCCGGAGGGCGGGCGGAGCTACCTCGCGGGAGCGAGGCTCTGGCACGCGGCGACGACCTGGTCCTGCTCCTCGGCGGTCATGCCGTGGAACAGCGGCAAGAGCACGGTCGTGTCGCGCATGCGCTCCGAGACCGGCAGGGGGCCCCCGCGCCACAGCTCGGGGCGGTCGACGTAGGCGGGCTCCTGGTGCGAGTTGGCGACCCCGCGCTTGCAGGCGATGCCGGCGTCCATCAGCCGCTGCATCACCTCGACCTGCCCGAGGCGCGCGCCGGGGCGGAGCGTGGTCGGATACGATTGCCAGTTGCTGCGCGCGTTCGACCGCTCGGTCGGCGGCGCCAGGACGGGGTTGTCGGCGAGCGCCTCGCGATACCGGTCGGCGAGCCGCCGACGCTCGGCGACGATGGCGTCCAGGCGCGCGAGCTGCGGGCGACCGACCGCCGCCTGCAGGTCGGTCATGCGGTAGTTGAACGCGGGCTCGGTGTAGGACTCGAAGACGACCTTGTCGCTGTGATGGCGCACCGTGTCGGGCACGGACATGGCGTGCTGTCGGAGGAGGCGCACCCGCGCCGCCAGGGCGGGATCCGCCGTGGTGATCATGCCGCCGTCGCCCGTGGTGACGATCTTGCGGGGGTGGAGCGAGAAGCAGGCCACGACGCCGTGGGGGCGACCGATGCGCTCGAACCGACCCTGCCACTCGATCTCGCTGCCGATGGCGCACGCGGCGTCCTCGACGATGGGGAGGTTGCCGGCCACGGCCGCGATCCCCGCGAGGTCGCACGGGATGCCGATCTGGTGCACGGCGAGGATGGCCTTGGTACGCGGCGTGATCGCGGCCGCGACGGCGCGGGGATCGAGCCCGTAGGTGTCGGCCTCGATGTCGGCGAAGACGGGGCGCGCCCCCACCGTCACCACGGCGTTGGCGGTGGCGATGAACGAGTGGCTCGCGGTGACGACCTCGTCTCCGGGGCCGACCCCGAGGCACCGCAGGGCGACCTCGATGGCCACGGTGCAGTTGGAGAGGGCCACCGCGTGCGGCGCACCGACCGCCGCCGCGAAGTCCTTCTCGAAGGCGGCGACCTCGGGTCCCTGGGTGATCCAGCCGGACTGCACGACCCGGACGACGTTCTCGGTCTCGGCCGGGCCGAGGGCCGGGCGCGTGATGGGAATGCGATTCACCGCTCTTTGGTGACGCAAGGCGGGCCGGTCGGCAAGCGTTCCGCTCTTTCTCTCTGCGAACGAGCTTGGTAGATGTGAGCGCCCGTCGTGCCCAGCCACTGGTCGTACGTCTCTGCCCGGTCAGGAGCGGTGCTCCGGGCCCTGGCTCTCGTCGTGCTGGCGACGATCCTCTCGGTCTACCACTGGTGGCCGCAGATCGACGCGATCCCGTACACCGCGGAGCTGGACGGCCGCTACGTGATGCACCAGCTCGAGGTCGCGAAGGCGGCGATCCGCCAGTACCACGAGCTGCCGCTCTGGAACCCCTACGACTGCCGCGGGATCCCCATGTGGGACCACCCCGAGGCGATCACCGCTTCGCCGCTGGTGCTGCTCGCCACGCGGCTGACCGCCACCGAGACCCTGGCGCTCTGGAACGTCTTCCACTGCACCGTGGGCTTCCTCGGGATGTGGCTCTTCGCGCGCAAGGAGCTCGAGCTCGAGCGCCTCGGCGCGTTCACGGCGGCGTCGATGTGGGCCTTCGGCGTGGCGCACACCAGCCAGTACGCCGGCGCGCACAGCACGCTCGTGTGCTTCTGGTTCGCCCCCTTGATGCTGCTCCTGTGGCGCCGCGCAGAGAACGACCTGCGCCTCGCGGTCGCCCTCGGCGGCGTCGTGGCCTTCATGCTGTACGAGGGCGCGACCTACCCGCTGCCCTACTGCGTGCTGGTGGTCGGCCTCGAGACCGTCTGTCGCGTCTGGCCGCCTCGACGCCTGCCGCGCGTGATCCTCGCCGGCGTCGTGACCGGCGTGGTGGCGGTGGGCCTCTCCGCCGCGCGCTTGCTGCCGCTGCTCGCGCAGATGGCCAGCAAGAAGCGCGACCAGATGGACCTCGACACCGACTCGCTCCTCAGCCTGTTCTCGCTGCGCAAGATGTTCCTCTGGCGCGAGAGCCACTGGTCGTCGCGCCTGCCCGATCAACAGTACGTGTGGGGCGAGTACATCGCCTACGTCGGGGGGCTCGCGCTGGTCCTCGCGGCCCTCGGGCTCGTCCTCTCGGCCCGCCGTCACTGGTGGTTCCTCGTGGTCGGCGGGATGACTTTCGCGCTGATGCTGGGCCACTTCGCGCGCTACGCGCCCTGGTCGGTCCTCCAGCACAAGGTCTTCCCGTTCAAGGCGATGCGCGTGCCGTCCCGCTTCCGCCTGGTGTTCCACCTGTTCCTCGCCGGCTGGGTCGGCTTCGCGGTGGACCGGCTCGCGCCCACCGTGGGCAAGGTCCTGCGCCGCCACGCTCGCTTCGCGGAGGCGCTCGGGGTGGTCGCCGTCGGGGCCGCGCTCCTCGGCGCCGGCGACGCCATGGGGCTCGGCAAGGAGATCATCGGGGTCATGCACCAGGGCCCTCCCGAGAAGACCGTCGCGCGCTCGCCGCGGTTCTACTACGAGGGCGGCGGACTCGCGGACTTCCTGGACCAGCCGCGGCAGAACCGCGCCTGGCTCGGGTGCCGCTCGTACGAATGGCCCTCCCACCGGTATGCCCCCGTGTGGTCGGGCGACGTGCCGCAGGCCCGCGCGTTCGACCCCGGGGTCACCGTCCTCGCCGCCAGCCGCACGGTGAACACCTTCCGCGTGGAGGTCGAGGCCACGCAGCCAGGCCGCGTGCTGCTCAACAGCGCCCACGGCGACGGGTGGGTCTCGGACGTGGGCGCGATCACCGAGGAGGCCGAGATGCTGACCGTCAGCGTGCCGGCGGGCGCAGCACGGTGCGGCTGAAGTACCGCCCCAAGGGTCTCGTGAAGGGCGCCTGGATCTCGGGATCACGCTGGGCGTCGTGTTGATCGCGCTGCTCGTCGGCGGCCGACGACGGTGGTTCGTCGGCCGCGACTGAGCTCGATCGCCCAGGAACGTCGCTCAGGCCAGGGTCTTGGCGACCGCGCGGACGGCCTCGACCACCGCGTCCGCCTGGGCGTCGGTGAGCTCGGGGAACATCGGCAGCGAGATCTCGGTGCGCGCGAGCTGCTCCGAGACCGGCAGCGCGCCCTCGCCGAGGCCGAGGTGGGCGTAGGCCGGCTGCAGGTGCACGGGCTTCGGGTAGTGGACGCCCGACTGGACGCCGTGCTTCTCGAGCTCCGCGCGGAACGCGTCGCGCTTCTCGTGGAACAGCGGGTAGATGTGCCAGATCGGCGACGAGCCCTCCTGCGCCTCGAGCACGCGGACGCCGGGGAGGCCCTTCATGCCGGCGAGGTACTTCGCCGCGATGGCGCGGCGGCGGTCGTTCCACGCCTGGAGGTGCTTGAGCTTCACCGAGAGCACCGCGCCCTGGAAGCCGTCCATGCGCCAGTTGAAGCCGAGCTCGGTGTGGTGGTGGCGACCCTGCTGGGCGTGGTCCCGCAGGCGACGGAGGCGCGCGGCGACCTCGGCGTCGTCGGTCATGCACGCGCCGCCCTCGCCCCAGGCCCCGAGGTTCTTGCCGGGGTAGAAGCTCGTGGCGTTGACGAGGCCGAAGCTGCCCGTCTGCTTGCCCTTGTACGTCGCGCCGATGGACTGCGCGCAGTCCTCGATGACCGGCAGGCCCTTCTTCTTGGCGAAGTCGAGGATCGGGTCGAGGTCGACCGGCACGCCGTAGAGGTGGACTGGCAGGATCGCCTTGGTCTTGGGCGTGAGCTTCTTCTCGAGGTCGCGCGGGTCCATGCCACACGTGGCCGGATCCAGGTCGACGAACACGGGGCGCGCGTTGGCGTACGAGATGGCCCACACGGTGGAGATCCAGGTGTGGGAGACGGTGAGGACGTCGTCGCCCGCCCCGACGCCGGCGCAGATCAGCGCGCCGTGCAGCGAGGTCGTGCCGCTGTTGACGCAGACGACCTCTTTGCAGCCGAGGAAGCTCGCGAGCTCCTTCTCGAACTGGGCGACGGGCGGCCCGTTGGCGAACCCCTGGCTGTCCACGACCGCTTCGAGGGCCTTCATGACCTCGGGCTTGAGGGCGGCCGTCTGCTCTTTGAGGGAAAGGAAGGGGATGGTCATGGGCCTCTATCCGGGTTGGATCACGAGATGGTGATGCGGGCGCCGTCCTTGGCGAGCGAAGCGCCTGCGGCCTCTAGCACACGGACGACCTCGAGGCCGTCCTCGCCCATGGCCGGCGGCAAGGGCCCGCCCCGGAGCGCGGCGGCGATGTCCTTGAGCTCGGTGGTGAGGGCCTCGCGGTTGTCGAGCGCGGGGGCGCGCATGTCGCCGCGGCGATAGTTGACGAGCACCTGCTTGCGGGCTTCGACGTCGGCGACGTCGAACGTGACGCCGTGGTCGTAGATCTTGAGCTTCTCGCTCGCCTCGAGGTCGTCGTAGATGAGCGAGCTGTTGGTGCCACTGAAGATCATCCGGCGGACCTTCACCGGCGAGAGCCAGGAGAGGTGCAGGTGCGCCTGGAGGCCGCCCTCGTACTCGACGGTGAGGTAGGCGACGTCGGCGAAGCCGCGCGGGTTGTGCGACGAGCCCGTGGCCTTCACCGACACGACCCGGCGACCGATCACGTAGGACAGTATCGAGAGATCGTGGGGCGCGAGGTCCCAGATGACGTCCACGTCGGGCTGGAACAGGCCCAGGTTGATGCGCACGGAGTCGACGTAGAACAGGTCGCCGAGCGCGCGGTCCACGTACGCCTTGCGGATGGCGCGCACCGCACCCGTGTACGCGAAGGTGTGATCGACGAAGAGGCGACGGTCCTTCTTGTGCGCGAGCTCGACCAGCTCGGCCGCCTCGGCGACGGTGGCGGCGAGGGGCTTCTCGCAGAGCACGTGGGCGCCGGCCTCGAGCGCCGCCTTGGCGAGCGGGTGGTGCGCGCCGACGGGGGTCGCGATGCACACGAGGTCGGGCTTGCCTTCGCGGAGGAGGGCATCGACGTCGGTGTAACGCTTCGTCTGAGGATAGAGCTCGCCGATGCGGCCGAGGCGCTTCTCGTCCTTGTCGCAGAGACCGACCAACTCGTAGTCGGCGCTGGCCTGCGAGACGTTGCGAGCGAGGTTCGGGCCCCAGTACCCGAGACCGACGACGGCCGCGCGGATCTTGCTCATGGGGGCGACGCCGTAGCACGAGGCGATCGAGGGGTCACTCGCGCACTGCGCAGCGACGGATTGTCCCCTCAGACGACCATCGGCCCCTCGGCCGTCCCGGTGATGAACTGCTGGATCACCGGGTCGTCCACCGCCTTGAACTCCGCCGGGGTGCCGACCTTGCGCAGCCCGCCCTGGTAGACCATGGCGATGCGATTGGCGATCGAGAAGATCGACACGAGGTCGTGCGAGACCACGATGCTCGTGACCCCGACCTTGTCGGAGAGCTCGCGGATCAGCCGGTCCACGCGGCGCGCCGACACCGGGTCGAGCGAGGTGGTGGGCTCGTCGAACAGGACGTAGCGCGGGTCCATGGTGAGCGCGCGGGCGATGGCCACCCGCTTGCGCATGCCGTCGCCGAGCTCCGCCGGGTAGCGGTCGGCGAACTCGCGCATGTTGACCAGCTCGAGGCGCTTCATGGCCTCCTGCTTGGCGTCCTTGGGCTTCATGCCCTTGTGCTTGCGGAGCGGCAGCGCGACGTTCTCGGCGCAGGTCATGGAGTCGAACAGCGTGGAGTGCTGGAACACCATCGCGACCTTCATGCGGATTCGGTAGAACTGCTCCTCGGTGAGCTGGGCGATGTCTTCGCCGTCGAGCAGCACCTGCCCGCTGTCGGGCTTCATCAGGCCGACGAGGTGCTTGATGCACACGCTCTTGCCCGCGCCGGACGCGCCGATGATGAAGAACACCTCGCCGTCCTGCACGTCGAACGAGACGCCGCCGAGGACGACCTTGGGGCCGAACGCCTTCTTGATGTCGCGGAACTGGATCAGAGCCGAGGCATGGTACCGCAAACCGCGGTCAATCGAGGCCCACGATCTTGGTCCAGCCGACGCCGGGCTTGGCGTCGGTGGCGACCTCTTCGGTGTGGAAGGCCAGCGACGTGTCCGCGATGAACCGGAGGAGTCGGGTGTCGCCCGTCTCCTTCTTGTAGAACACGACGTTGCCACCAGCACGCGCCACCGTGGTCCAGTCCCAGTCGGCCCAGGGAAACTCCTCGGCGCGAAAGGTCGCAGCGGTCGGCGCCAGGACCTCCCCTGAGGGACCGATCTTGATCTGTTCGAGGCCGCCCGTGCCACGCGCTGGCGACAGGATGCTCGAGTAGATGAAGAACGTCGGCCCCCCAACCGCTGTCAACTGGTTCCACCCATAGGTGCCCCCGACGCTGGGCAGTCCGTTGAAGCTGCCGTCGGCCCACCAGCCGCCCCAGGCCTTGCCGCTCTTGTTCCAGAACCGCAGCATCTTGGCGTCCGAGTAGGCGAAGAGGGTCAGGTCCTTGAAGTCCGGGGAGGTGCCCTCGCCAGCGAGCGTCCAGGTCTTGCCGACGAGTCGCTCGACCCGATAGGCACCGGTCGCGCTGGCGATCCAGGCCACGAGATCGGGCCCGACCGCCGTGAGGTGATCGAACTTCTCGCCAACCAACTCGACGTCCGTCAGGACTGCCGTCCACGCGACCTTGTCGAAGGTGAGGGAGCGCTTCTTGTGCCCAATCGGGTCGAGGAGCAGGACCGTCGAGCCGCCGACCTTCGCCGCTTCGATGAAGCCCGGCTCGATGGCGTCCGACTTCATCCTCCAGCCGGCCGAGCCGACGCTGGCCAGAGCAAAACGCCCTGCGGCGTCGAGGAGGAGGACGTTGGCGGGGAGGTCCGGCGTGTCGACAGCGGTGTCGACAGCACTGTCCCCCGCGTCGTCCCCCCGCACCGGCAGCGGGTCGCCGAGGCCCACGACGATCCCGCACCCCGCCAGCGACAGCGGAACCAACATCAGCCACGCAACGCGCATCAGAACGTCCCTCCCAGCACGAACGTGGAGCCACCTGGCGCGACCTTCGCCTGCAACGTGACCTCGGTGCTCGGGGTGCGCAGCAGGAGCCACGTACCCGCGACCAGGGCCGGGATCGCCACTGCGAAGCCGACCGTCGACACCCAGCCCGCCGAGCGCGCGTCGCTGTCGAGCGCACCGCCGTAAGGGTCGCACGAACCCCCCGTGCAGTGCTCGTCGCGCTGATTGCGCAGCCGGATCGTCTGGACGCCGTACCAGGTCCCGATCACCAGGCCCGTCAGCCCCACCGAGAGGAGCGCGAACCCGCCGAGCGTCGAGACGCGGGAGACTGGACGCGGAGGCGGCGCCTCTCGGATCGGGGTCGGCGCGACCACCGGCTTCACGGGCGCCTTCGTCTCCTCGAGCGCGACCACGTGCTGGACCGTGCCCGCGGGTGGCACGTCGACCACCACCGGCTTGGTCACGAAACCTTCCTTGCGCCCTTCGACCGCCACTGTACCCGCCACCACTCGCACGGGCTGTGCCAGCGGCAACGCGCCACGGGCGACACCGTTCACGAAGACCATCGCCCCTGCTGTGCCCGTGACCTCGAGCCAGCCGAGGTGCTCCCGGATGCTGGTCAACGCGGCGCGGAGCGTGGGCGCGTTCTTCTCGATCCACGGATCGCTGGCCTCGGCGAGCGCGGCCGACACGTCGACCTCGGCCTCGATCCACTTGCCGAGCGCCTGCTCGGCGAGCCCGATCTGGGCCCGGATGCGCGGACGCGGCGACTCGGCGTACGCCAGCCGGAACAGGCGCAACGCCTCGAGGTCGCGATGGTCCTTGCGCAGCGCGATGCCTTCGAGCACGAGCGCTTCGGGGTCGGCCGCGTGCGCCTCGACGACACCGAAGGTGGTCGCGACCACGAGCCCTGCGGATACGAGTCGGCGAGCGTTCACTCGAGGCGTCTAGCAGACCAACATCGCCGCGCCACGACCGCTCGGAGTGGCGTCACCTCCAGGTCGTTTCGAAACGTTTCGAACCTGTTTCGAAACACCTACGCGGGATTCGGGCTGCGCTGGCGCAACCTTCGCGACGGCGAGGCGGGAAATGCTAGAAGCCTGCCCTCCATGACGCAGGGTTCGGCGACGGGCGACACCGAGCAGGAGTCCGACGGCCATTCGACCACGGCCAAGGTGGCGCCCCATCTGTTCCTCGTGCTCGACGCCGATCGGCTCGAGGACGGCGGCCGTCGCTGGTCGCTCGCCGACGTCGACGAGGTCGTCTTCGTCCGCGCCGAGGCCTACGCCGAGAGTCGCACGGGTCGCACGCTCACCCCCTCGGCCTCCCAGGCAAGACCCTCTCCGGTCGCCACGCCCGCTTGCGCCGCGTTCGCGGGGAGTGGGAGCTCGAGGATCTCGGGTCGCGCAACGGCACCTTCCTCCTCGAGCAGCGTCTCTCCCGATCGACCGTCATCCAGGACGCGCAGTTCTTCGAGATGGCGCGCTTCTTCTTCATGGTGCGGTCCGGGCCGGCGGCCACCGAGCAGAGCCTCCTGCAGGCGCTCGACCCTCGCGTGATCGCGAGCGTCCAGGCCTTGTTCCAGGTGGCGGTGTCGAGCGTCCCGATCCTCATCCAGGGAGAGACCGGCACCGGCAAGGAGGTCCACGCCCGCGCAGCGCACGAGGCCTCCCGGCGAGCGGGCCGCTTCGTCGCGGTGAACTGCGGCGCGCTGCCCGCGACCATGGTCGAAGCGCAGATGTTCGGCCACGTGCGGGGTGCCTTCACGGGCGCGGTCCGCGACGAGCCGGGGCTCGTGCGGATGGCCACCGGCGGGACGCTGTTCCTCGACGAGATCGCCGATCTCGGGCCGAGCGCGCAGGCCGCGTTGCTGCGCGTCCTCCAGGAGCGCGAGGTGCTCCCCATCGGCGGTCGGATCCCGGTCCCCGTCGACCTGCGCATCGTCTCCGCCACCCACCGCGACCTCGACGAAGAGGTGCGCGAAGGCCGGTTCCGCGACGATCTCCTCGCGCGGCTGCGTGGCTACGAGCACCTGCTTTCGCCGCTCCGCCACCGACGCTCCGACCTCGGACAGCTCGCTGCCGCCATCGTGAAGGAAGCGTTGCCGACCGGTCGCCTCGCGCTGGCTCCGGCCGCGGCCCGCGCGCTGCTCAAGTACGACTATCCGTACAACGTGCGGGAGCTGCGGCAGATCCTCCTCGCCGCCGCGGCCCTCTCGGGCGAGGCGCCGATCGCTGTCGGCCACCTACCGGCCCGCGTCCAGAACCCCGCGCTGCAGCGGAAAGCAACCCCGCTGCTCGACGAGGAGAAGATCGATCCCGAGCTGCGGGCCCGCCTCGTCGAACAGCTCACGGCGCACCAAGGCAACGTCGCCGCGGTCGCCCGTGCCATGAGCAAGGCGCCCGCCCAGATCCACCGCTGGATGAAGCGCAACGGCCTCGACCCCGCCGACTATCGGTGACTGCATTGGCCCGCGCCGCCGCGCGGGGTACACCGAGGGTGTCGATGGGCGAGCTCGAAGAAGCCAAGGTCGGCGCGCGCTTCGGTGCGTATCGGCTCGTGCGTGAGCTCGGCAAGGGCGCCACCGCCACGGTCTTCGAGGCCGTCCACGAGGAGCTCTCGCGGCACGTCGCCATCAAGGTGCTCAACCGGGAGCTGCTCGACAACGAGGCCGCGCGGGCGCGCTTCACCCGCGAAGGCAAGGCCGCCGCGCGGGTGCACCACCCTCACGTGGTGGAGGTCTTCGACGTCGGCGTCACTCCTCAGCCCTACCTCGTCATGGAGCTCGTCGCGGGCGGCACGCTCGAGGGGCACCTCGTGGGTCGTGGCGCCCTCGGCGTCGACGCCGCGTGCGAGCTCTTCTTGCCCGTCGTCTCGGCGCTCCAGCACATCCACGCCGCGGGCATCGTCCACCGCGACCTGAAGCCCTCCAACGTGCTCCTGCGCCGCGACCTCCGCGGCCGCTTGCACCCCAAGGTCGCCGACTTCGGCATCAGCAAGGTCAACGGGCCCGGCGAGGCGCTCACGCGCGAGCACACGGTGCTCGGGACCGTCGGCTACATGGCCCCCGAGCAGCTGCGGTCGGCCGCGACGGTCGACGGCGCCACGGATCGCTGGGCCGTCGGCGTGATGCTGCTCGAGGCGGTGTCCGGCGAGCCCGCGTTCACGGGAGAGACCACCGCGCAGTTGATCCGGGCGGTGCTCGAGGACGAACCCGCCGCGCTCTCGTCGGTCCAGGCTCCGCTGCGCGAGATCCTGGCGCGGCTGCTCGCGAAGTCCCCGAGTGAGCGGTTCGGGTCCGACACCGAGCTCGGGCTCGCGCTGTCGGCCATCACGGACGCCGGCGCCGACTGGGCCGAGAGCTTCCGAGAGATCGTCGTCACGGCGCCGGGCGCCACGCTCGACGAGACCACGACCACGGAGGTGCGCCCCGCGCGACGCCGGTACTGGATCGTGCCCGCCATGGTGATCGGCGCGGGCCTTCTCGTCGGCGCACGCATCACGCGGAGGACGGACAAGAAGTCCGTCGGCACACCGACGCCATCCGTCACGGTGGTGGTCGCGTCGCAGAGCGTCGCCCCCCCTTCGAGCCAGTCCTCGGTGGCGCCGCAGCCCGATCCGATCGCGGCGCCGGTCGTGCCGGCGAGCAGCCAGACCAAGCCGATCCTCGCCGTCAAGACGAGCGCGCCCCCTCCGCCCGTGACCGTGAGCGCGAAAGCGAGCGCCTCGACGCCGCCTCCACCTCCACCCCCCGCATCCACCGTGCCGACCGGCTCGTTCGGTGCGCCGATCCTCGAGTGATGGTTTCCATCGCTGGCTTCCCCATCCGCGCCCTCCTCGGGGCCGGCGCCCAGGGCGAGGTGTTTCTGGCCGAGCGCCCCGACGGCACCCTGGCCGCGCTCAAGGTCCTGGCCGAAGGCGCCGATCGCGCGCGCGCCGTCGCTCTCGTGGCGCGGCTCGCCACCCTCGCCCACCCCTCGCTCGTCCGCGTCGTCGCCGTGCACGACCACGAGGGCCGCGTCGTCCTCGAGATGGACCACGTGGACGGCGCGCCGCTCATCGGCACCCTGCGCGCGCCGCGGGTCATCCCGCTCACCGTGCGCCCCACCCTGCCCGTCGCGTTCGGGCAGCCGCTGCAGGAGGGCAACCTCTCGGCGTTCACCGCGCTCGACGACGCGGCCACCCGGCGCCTCGAGCGCTACGTCGCGCAGATCGCCTCGGCGCTGGCGAAGCTCCACGAGAACGGCCTCGTCCACCGCGACGTGCGCCCCGAGAACATCCTCGTCGCGGGCGACCGCGCGGTGCTCCTCGACGTGGGCCTCGTCACCGACGACGCCGAGGGCGACGACCAGGCGGGCACCGCTGCGTACCTCGCGCCCGACGACCTCACGGGGCCCGCGGCCGACCTCTACGCCCTCGGGGTCGTCCTCTTCGAGGCGCTCACGGGCGCGCTGCCGTTCCTCGGGAGCGCGCAGGAGGTCGTCGTGCTCAAGGGCACGGTGAGCGCGCCGGCCCCGAGCTTCGTCGTGAAGCTGCGGCCCACCGCGGCGCGCCTCGACGCGCTCACGATCCGCTTGCTCCGCCGGGTCGCCGCGCAGCGGCCCACCGCCGCCGAGGTGGTGGCGCTGCTTTCGGGATAAGCTCCGGGCCGTGACCGCGCGCGTCCCCTCCGCCCTCGCCCTCCTGCTCGCCCTCGGCGCGCTCGCCGGCGCGTGCAGCAAGAAGGACGAGGCGATCGAGGAGACCGACGAGGGCAAGGGCAAGAAGCCGAAGCCCCCGAAGAAGACCCCCAAGACCCGCGAGCCCGCGAACCACCGCGCGGCCCACGCCGAGTGCCCGCGCACGACGCCGAGCAAGCCGATCGGCACCTACGGCCCGGTCATGATCCAGCTCGGCGCGCCGTGCACCACCAACGCCGACTGCAAGGACGGCAAGAACGGGCGCTGCGCCGCCGACCTGCACTGCTCGTACGACAGCTGCTACGCCGACGAAGACTGCGGCAAGGCCGGCGTCTGCGTGTGCAACCAGAGGGGCAAGTTCGGCTGGTCGTGCCGCATGGGCGGCTGCTCGATCGACAGCGACTGCGGCCCTGGCAACTACTGCTCCCCGAGCTACGGCGAGACCTGCGGCAGCTTCGGCGGCGTCGTCGGCTGGTACTGCCACAAGGCCGAGGACCGGGCGGACGACGACTGCGTCGACGACGACGACTGCGCGAAGCAGCCGGGCGGCTACTGCGCGTGGAACCAGAAGAGCGGGCACTGGCGGTGCGGCTACGGGCACTGCGTCGGCTGACCATGCGCGCGCTGTTCCTCGCCGTGGTCTTGCTCGCCTCCGGGTGCCGCGGCGAGGAGTCCGTGACCGCGGTGCCGGACAAGGCCGAGGCGAAGCCGAAGAAGGCCCCCAAGAAGGCCCCCGAGAAGCTCCTCGAGCCGCGCAAGCACCGCGCGACCGCCGAGGCCTGCTCACGGGTCGACGGTCCCGCGACCGCCACCCACGCCAAACATGCACCCGGCACCCCGTGCCTCACCGCCACCGACTGCGGGTTCCTCTCCCGCTGCGTCGGCGGGCACTGCCGCACCGACCAGTGCTACGCCGACAGCGACTGCAAGAGCGAGAAGTCGGTCTGCGCCTGCGACCCGATGAACCACGGCCACCGCTGCCTCCCGAGCGACTGCCAGGTCGACGCGGACTGCGGGCCCGGTGGCTTCTGCTCACCGTCGTTCGGCCTCCAATGCGGCAGCTACCACGGCGTGCTGAGCTACCACTGCCACACGCCCAAGGACGACTGCCTGAACGACAGCGACTGTCGCAAGGAGAGCTCGTCGTATGGCTACTGCGCGTTCGAGCCCAAGAGCGGCCACTGGATCTGCGGGACCGCGGAATGCGACGGCTGATCGCGGCGGCACTGCTCCTCTCCTGCGCGCGCCGTCACGCGGTCGGCCCCTCCACGATCGAGCAGAAGTACCTGCGCGACCCGGCGTTCCGCCGCGCCACGCTCGAGGCCTCGGTCGGCGATCAGGACAACGCCTACGCGCGGCTCCGCCGTCAGAACCTCGCCACCTGGGAGAAGCTCCCCGAGTACAACCCCGAGCCCATCCCGATCTCGCAAGCTGCACGCCGGGGGGACCGCGCGGCCCTGAGAGAGCTCGGGGCGCAGGCCTTCGTGCGCTACCCGAACCAGCTCGCGCCGCGCGGCGCCGTGGAGGGCGAGCACGGGATGCGTCACCTCGTGCCGGCGCGCCTCGCCGACGGCACGAGCAAGCTCGCCTTCAGCTGCGCCACCTGTCACTCCGACGGCACGACGATGGGCGCGCCGAGCCAGGAGATCGACCTCGGCGCCCTCATCACGGCGAACGCGCCCGACATGGACCCCGCGCGCAGAGAAGCGTTCGTCGCTTGGGGCAAGGGACGGCTCGACGTCACGACCGATCAGGCCACCGAGGTCGCGCGCATCGCCGACCTGCGCGCGGTGCGCTTCCAGAAGCGGCTCCAGCACTCGGGGGCGGTGAAGCACGAGGGCGTGGCGAGCCTCGCGCTGCGCGTCGAGACCCTGTTGATAGGGAGCCACGGGCACGCGCTGCGGCCGCCGCGCGAGATCGCGCTCGGGCTCGCCGTCTACCTCGAGAGCCTCGGCGAGAACCTGCCGCCCGTACCGACCGGCACCGAGGGCGCGCGCGTCTTCGCCGACACCTGCGGCAAGTGCCACGAGGGCGAGGGGCTCGTGGGCGACTGGGTGAAGGTCGACGAGGTGGGCACCGACCCGGTGCTGGCGCGCTCGCTGGATCGCGGCACCGGCCACTACCGGATCCCGTCGCTGCGCGGCGTGAGCACGCGCGGGATGTTGCTGCACGACGGGTCGGTCACGCTCGCCGGGCTCCTCGATCCCGAGCGCGTCGGCGGGCACACGTTCGGCAAGCGGCTCACCCCGACCGCTCGCGCGGCGCTGCTCGCGTTCCTGCAGTCGCTCTGACCGGACGTTCCCTGTCCGCCGGCGGCGTGCACGTCCTCGCACCCGTGCGTACGCACAGGACATGGCCCCGCGGCTCCTCCCACCGACCCTCGATCTCGTCTTCAAGCTCCTCTTCGGCGCCCAGGAGAACGAGCCCTTGCTCCTCTCCCTGCTCACGGCGGTCCTCCAACCCGAGCTCCCCATCGTCGACGTCACCGTTCTCGATCGCGGGGTTCTCCCCGAACAGGTCGGCGAGCGCGCCCTCTTCCTCGACCTCCGCATCCGGCTACGAGGCCGCGGTCAGGTCAACGTCGAGATCCAGTGCGATCGCCGCGGCCACTCCGAGAAGCGCTGGCTGTTCAACTGGTCGCGCTTGTTCGGCAGCATGCTCGAGCGCGGCGATGACTACACCGCCCTCGAGCGCGTCGTCTGCATCGTGTTCCTCGATGCTGTCGTCGGCGATCGCTTCCACGCGCGCTACGCGATCCGCGAGACCACCGACCACTCCCCGTTCGGCAGCGAGGACCTGCTGGAGCTCCACGTGGTCGAGCTCCCGCGTCCGGACGACGCAGGCGCCCCGCCCATGTTGCGGCTCTGGCGGCGCTTCCTTCGCGTGACCTCCTGGGCGGAGCTAGACTCATTGGCCGAGGAACACCCGATCATGGCCCAAGCAAAGGAAGCCCTCGAACGACTCTCCGCCGACCCGGCGGCGCAGGCCCTCTACGAGGCGCGCCTCAAGGGCCGCATGTTCCTCCAGGTCGTCCGCGAAGAAGGACGCGAAGAGGGACGGGCGGAAGGGCGCCAGGAAGGGCGCCAGGAAGGGCGCCAGGAAGGGCGCCAGGAAGGGCGCCAGGAAGGGCGCCAGTTGGCACGAGCGGAGATGCTGCGTGAAGCCATCGGTTGGTTCTGCGATTCCTTGGCGATTCCCGTCGACGATGCCCTGAACGCTCGCCTCATGGCGGCGACCGTGCCCGAACTCGAGGCGCTTGCCGAGACCCTGCGAAGGACCAAGGCTCTCCCTCCGCAGTGAGCCACCATCATGACTCGAGCAAACGAAGCCCTCGAACCAGGACCCGCCGACCCTGCGGCGCAGGCCCTCTACGAGGCGCGCCTCAAGGGCCGCATGTTCCTCCAGGTCGTCCGCGAAGAGGGACGAGCAGAAGGACGGGCAGAGGGACGGGCAGAGGGACGGGCAGAGGGACGGGCAGAGGGACGGGCAGAGGGACGGGCACTCGCACGAGCAGAGACGCTCCGCGAAATCATCGGCTGGATCTGCGAAGCCCTGGAGGTTCCGATCGACGATGCCCTCCGCGCTCGCCTGACCTCGGCGACCGTGCCCGAGCTCGAGGCGCTCGCCGAGACCTTGCGAAGGACCAGAGCTCTCCCTCCGACTTGAGTCGTTCGGTTAACCGAACGACCCCTCATGTACCCGAAAGGACAGCGCTTTTCGAGGCGCCCCCAGTGCACGGTGCCTCAGTGCACGATGAACCACTTCACGCCGCGGGTGACCTCGAGGTGGAAGTGGTTCGCGTGGGGCGCGTTGTAGTTCGGCGTCAGCATCACGTGGAACAGCTTGGCCTCGTGCGCGTCGCACAGGATCTTGCGCAGCTCGACGGCCTCCTTGGTGGCCGGCGAAGGCCCAGTGCCCGCGACGCACGTCTTCTGGCCGATGCCGCCGTGCCAGTCCTGGAGCACCCGCAGCGTGCTGCCGTCCTTCTTCACGAAGTAGGCGAGGTCGATCGCGAGCGCTGCGTCGTGGCGCTGGAACTTGGTCGTGCCCTTGGGCGGCGGCCGGTACATCGAGAGGTGCACCGCGTCGACGACGTCGTGCTTGGCGAGCTGCACCGAGAAGTCGTCGAGCGCGAGCACGAGGCGACAGTCGAGGATCTCCCACACCGAGGTGGCGCGCTTGATCGGCGGCTCTTGGCCGTGGAAGTCGACGCCGTGCAGCTTGCTCGTGAGGCGCAGCGGGAAGTCGACGCCGTTGGCCGGATCCGCCGGGGTGTAGCTGATGCCGCGCTTCTTGAGCTCCGCGCCGCAGGTCGCGTGATCGAGCGCGGCGTAGCGCATCGCCGGCTCGAACCCGGCGAGCATCGGCGTGGGCGTGGGATCGGGCAGCGAAGGCAGCGAGGAGGCGCTCGGCGAAGCGGAAGCGGTCGGCGCAGGCTCGAGTGTCGTCGTGTCCGTGCCCACGGGCTCCACCGGCAACAGGATGGGCGCACCCACCGTGTTGCACGCCTCGGCGCTGCTCTCCGGCTTGGCGAAACCGTGCTCGGTCTTGCCCGTCGCGTGCACGCGCGAGCGCGGCCCGAGGAAGCAACCCGCGAGCACCGCGGGGAGCAAGACCCCGAAGGCGAGCGACGCGCGGACCCGGACCATCCAGAGACCGTAGCGCAGCCAGCGGATCTCGCTCCAGTTTCCGGCGCAGGGGCCTGATCGTCCGTCGAGTGATCTGGCGCCACCTCGCTCCGTCTGCTCCTCTTGCTCCATGCGTCGATCGCTCGGCCTCTTGCTCTCGCTCACGCTCTTCGGTTGCTCGGGCGACGACCCCGCCACCACCACCGACGACACGGGTGGGGGCGACGACGGCGCGGTCGACACCGGCACCACGACCGACGGCACGACCGACACGGGCACGCCGACCGATGGCGCGACCGACACGGGCACGCCGACCGACACGGGCACGCCGACCGACACGGGCACGCCGACCGACACGGGCGTCGACGCTCCCCCCGCCTCGACCAAGTGGGTGATGGGCTACTACGTCGGCTACGAGCGCGCGCTCTACCCCGCGGCCGAGATCGACTTCACCGCGCTCACCCACCTCGCGATCGGCCGCATCGTCCCCAAGGCCGACGGCACGCTGAACGAGAACTTCGACATCGACCCGACCAGCGGCCCCGCGATGGCCAAGGACCTCGTCACGCGCGCGCACACCGCGGGTCGCAAGGCCATCCTGATGATCGGCGGCGCGGGCGAGCACGCGGGCTGGGTCGGCGCCGCCTCGGCCGCCAACCGCGCGGGCTTCGTCACCAGGCTGCTCGCCGCGCGCGACGCCTACAAGGCCGACGGCTTCGACCTCGACTGGGAGCCCATCGAGGCCGGCGACCAGGCGAACTTCGTCGCGCTCGCGAAGGCCATCCGCGCCGCTTGGCCCGCCGCGATCCTCACGGTGCCCGCGGGCTGGGTCACGATGAACGCGCCGACCGTCGACCCCACGTGGGTCGAGCTCGCGAAGACCGTCGACCAGGTCAACCTCATGACCTACGGGATGGCCGGCGCGTGGGGCGGCTGGCAGTCGTGGCACTCGTCGGCGCTGCTCGGCGAGAGCTCTTCGATGCCGAGCTCGGTCGACGTGAGCGTGAAGAACTACGTCAAGGCCGGCGTGCCCGCCGCCAAGCTCGGCGTGGGCATCGGCTTCTACGGCTCGTGCTGGCGCGGCGTGAGCGCGGTGCGCCTGCCGATCGGCGGCGCGAGCATCGTCGCCGACGACGGCACCATGAGCTTCTCGCGCATCATGGCGAGCTACTACGACGCGGCCGCCTACCACTACGACGCCGCCGCCAAGGCGCCATGGCTCGGGTTCGCGACCGGCAAGGGGCCGAGCGCCTGCACGCTCGTCACCTACGAGGACGAGACGTCGGTCGCCGACAAGGGCAAGTACGTGAAGGACAACGCCCTCGGCGGCACCATCATCTGGACCATCGGCCAGGGCCACGTCTCGACCGCCCCCGCCGGCAGCAAGGACCCGCTGCTCACGGCGGTGAAGAAGGCCTTCCTGTAGCCGGCGCGCCGCATCTGGGGCAGGCTCGGCCCATGAGCGAGACGATGCACTGCCCCCGCGACGGCAAGCCCCTCACCGCCAAGATCTACGAGGCCAAGATCGAGGTCGACGAGTGCGGCGCGTGTCACGGCACGTGGCTCGACAAGGGCGAGCTCGAGGCCATCCAGGCCACGGTCGAGCGCGACTACCACGAGGCGCTCGGCAAGCCGCACGACACGGTGAGCGAGGGCGCGCAGGCGTCGCGCGGGCCCATCAAGTGCCCGAAGTGCGGCACCGAGATGGACGCGCGCCCCTACGGCATGGGCTCGCAGATCGTGATCGACGTGTGCCCAGAGGACTGCGGCATCTGGCTCGACGAGGGCGAGCTCGCGGCCCTCGAGACCTTCTTCGAGCGCAGCCAGGCCGAGACCAAGATCCCGCTGCACTGGCGCCTGTGGGCGTCGGTGGTCGGGTTCACCAGGAAGCGCAAGTAGCGCTGCTGAGGCCTACTTCGCGCTGGGCTTCGGGGTCTTGTCGGTGCTCTTCGGGAGCACCGGCGGCGCGATCGTCGGCAGCGTACCGGTCAGCGTCTCGAGGAAGCGCACGATGGCCTTCGCGTCCGCCGGCGTGAGCTCCTTGCCGAGCTGGAACGAGGCCATCTTGGTGACCGCGTCCTCGAGCGTGGCGACCGAGCCGTCGTGGAACCACGGGCCCGTCTTGGCGACGTTGCGCAGGCTCGGCACCTTGAAGAACTGCTTGTCGGCTTCGATCTTCGTCACGGCGAAGCGGCCGAGATCGGCCTGATCCGGCCACGGCTTCTTGTCGCCGAGCTTGCGGTACGAGTTGCCGCCGAAGTACGGGCCGTTGTGGCAGCTGATGCAGCCCGTCTCGTAGAACAGGTTGAAGCCCTGCTTCTCGACGTCGTCGAGCGCCTTGCCGTCGCCCGCGACGAAGCGGTCCCACTTGCTCGGCCCGGTGACCAGCGTGCGCTCGAACGCGCCGATGGCGATGCCCATGTTGGTGAACGACACCGGCTTCTTGTCGTCGGGGAACGCGGCCTTGAACGCGGCCTCGTACTCCTTCATCGACGAGAGCACCTCGACCACCGCCTTGTCGCTCTCCATGGCCATCTCGACCGGGTTGCGCACCGGCCCGAGCGCCTGCGCCTCGACGTCGGCCGCGCGGCCGTCCCAGAACTGCACGAAGTGACCCGCGGCGAAGAACACGGTCGGCGAGTTGCGCGTACCGCGCTGCCCCTTGTGACCCGACGAGGTCTTCTCGAGGTCGACCCCGTAGCGGGCGAGGTCGTGGCAGCTGTTGCACGAGAGGTCGTGGTTCTTGGAGAGGCGGGTGTCGAAGTAGAGCGTCTTGCCGAGGGCGACCTTGGCGGCCGACGTCGGGTGCGCGGCGTCGTCCATGCGCGCGGGCACGGCGCCGAACGCGGCGAAGCGCGCCGGGTCCACCGTGATCGGCGCGGGCGCGGCGGGGCCGGAGGGCTTGGTCTGCGACGTCGCGCCGGGCGTGCCTTCGAACGGCGAGTGCCAGCGCTCCGCCTTGTCGCAGGCGCCGACGAAGACGGCGAGGGAGACGGCGGCGAGGACGATCGGGAGACGGTTCATGTCGCGCGCGATATCACGATTCGGCGCTGGCTTCAGCCTGTCCGCGCGACGTTTCGTCGGACGCTCAGGGAGCCGGGCACTTCGGCGCCGCGGTCGCCTTGCAGTACGCCTTGGCAGCGGGCTTCCAGGAGAGATCGGCGCGCCGCACCCCGAAGTCGAGGCCGGGCGCCGAGAGGTAGTTGAACCACATGACGAGCGGCACGCCGGCGGCCTTCATCGCCGGGAACGTGGCCTCGAGGTGCTTCGCCGCGTCGGCCTCCGTCGCGTACAGGTTCGGGTCGGCGCTCGACAGCGAGTGCCAGCCGTACTCGGTGAGCACGGTCTTCGCGGGCGCGGTGACGAGCGCCTGGAACGCCTTCACCTGCGCCTCGAGCTTGCCCCCCGGCGGGTACCCGTACGGGTGGATGCCGACCTCGTCCCACGGCCTCCGACCCTTGTTGGTGACGTGCCACGCGACCGCGGGGGAGGCCTCGACCTGCTTCCAGTACTCCTTCGCCACCCAGCCGTCGTCGCCATGGAAGAGCACGTTGCCGGCGACCACCTTCGCCGTCGCGTCGTTGGCGACGATGGCCATGAAGGCGTTGGTCGTGAGCACCCCGAGCTGTCGCGGGCAGATCGCCCAGTCGGCCTGGCCGTAGTCGACGCCGTAGCCGTAGGCGCCGCACGCGCCGTCCCAGTCCACGTTGGTGGCCGAGGGCCACTTGGTGCCGGGCCAGCCGGTCTTCGGGCGCGGCGCGGCGTCCGGCTCGTTCCAGATCTCGTAGCGGGCCACGCGGCCCTTGAACGCCGCCGCGATCTCGCCGGCGGCCGCGGCGAACTTCGCGCTGAACGCGTTGCCCGCGTCCGAGAAGCTCGCGTGCCAGTAGGCCTGCCGATCGGCGGCGGCGGCGGGCGCGTAGAGCGTGCAGTAGTTGATCTCGGCGAGCACGGAGAGCCCGTGCTTGCGCGCGATCTCGACCTTGGCGTCGAGCGCCGCCTTGTCGGCGGGCCAGTTGCAGAACTGGAAGCGCACGGTGCCGGCGCCGAGGCCGCGCAGCGTGGTCGCCTGCGCGTCGCCCCAGGTGGCCTCGTCGGGGGAGATCGCGAAGAACGGGTCCGCCGTGGGCGCCGGCGCGTCGGGCGCGGCGTCGGTCGAACTGCCCGTGTCGACGACGCCGGTGTCCGGCGCGCTGCCCGTGTCGCCGGAGCCCGTGTCGCCCGCGTCCGTGTCGACCGCACCGTCGGTCACGTCGACCGAGGTGTCGCGCGTGTCGGGGCTCGTCGCTGCGTCGGTCGCACCGTCCTCGAGCGCGTCGTCGCCGCCGTCGAGCGCCGGATCGCCCTCGATCGTGCCGCCCCCGCAGCCGGCCGCGAGGACCACGAGCCAACGCCACCCCATCGAGAGACGCTAGCGGCCAGCGGCGGCCCCGAGAAGAAACGCCGATGTGACGCCGGAACGGCGAAGGGCGCCTCCTTCCTGAAAGGGGCGCCCTCCATCACGCAGTCCGGCTCACTCGTCGTCGGTGGCCTTCTTCTTCTTGCCCTTGTCGTCGTCGTCGTCCGAGGACTTCTTCTTCTTGCCCTTGTCGTCGTCGTCGTCCGAGGACTTCTTGGACTTCTTGTCGTCGTCGTCGTCCTTCTTGGACTTCTTGTCCTTGTCGTCGTCCTTCATGTCCTTCAGGGCGCACGCGAACACGCACATCATCGCGTTGTCGTAGTCGGACATCTCGGAGCACGTCGCGATGCACTTGAAGGTTTCAGGCTTCTTCTCCTTCATCTTCTTCATCTCGTCGACGCAGTCGTCGTCCTTCTTCTTCTTCTTGTCCTTCTTCTTCTCGGACTTGGCCTCGAGCTCCTCGAGGCGCTTGCAGACCTTTTCCGGGGTGGGCCCGCAGCCCGCGCCGAAGGCGAGCAGGACGAACGACAGCACGAGCTTGGAAGTACGCATGGGCCGGTGGCTAGCGCAGGAGCGCGCGGGGAGGCAATCGCTCCGCGAATGAAGCTCCCCCCGGGCTGAAGCCCGGGGCACCGACGGCACCGCAAGCCCGGGGCATCGACCCCGGGCTTCCCGTCTCGAATCCCTGATTGAACGCCTCGCTGCAGAAGGGGCTTTTCGCCAGCTCTCGCGCCACGTCGAGCCCGGGGTCCAGGCCCCGGGCTTCAGCCGCTGTCGGTGCCCCGGGCTTCAGCCCGGGGGTACGGGCAGACCGCGAGAACTGCACGGGCGCGAGCGCTACACCTCGATGGCGGCGCGCGGGTCCTCGGGGTCGGCCTTCTCCAGGGCCTCGATGGCGGCGACCACGCTCGGGTCGTCGCTCGTCGGCACGAGGATGCGGAACGAGACGTAGAGATCGCCGGGCTCCTTGCCCTTGCGCGCGATGCCGCGGCCGCGGAGGCGCATCTTCTGGCCGCCCTGCGTGCCGCTCGGGATCTTCATGGTGACCGGGCCGTCGAACGTGGGGACCTTCACCTTCGCGCCGCGGTAGGCCTCGGCGATGGTGAGCGGGAGCTCGAGGTGGAGGTCGTCTCCCTCGCGGGTGAAGTGCGCGTGCGGGCGGACGTGCAGCGTGAGCAGGAGATCGCCGGGCGTGCCGTCGCTCGCGGGCGCCGGGCCGCCCATCGTGGGGATGCGCAGGCGCGAGCCCTCGTCGGCGCCGGCCGGGATGCGCACGCTGACCGGCTCGGCGCGCCCCGCGATGCTGATCTGCAGGGTGCCGCCGCGCACGGCGGTGACGAAGTCGAGGGTGAGCTCGGACTCGATGTCGTCGCCACGGGTGCGCCGCCGCGGCCGACCGCGCGCCCCACCCCCGCCGCGCTGGAAGAAGTCCTGCAGGAACCCGTCGCCGCCGACGTTGCCGCCGAACAGATCTTCGAGGCGGACGCCCGCGCCGCCGAAGCCGCGCTTCTGCGCGTCGCGGAACGCCCGCGCCTTGTCGGCCTCGAAGCCCTCGCGCAGGCCCTCCTCGCCGAACTCGTCGTAGAGGGCGCGCTTCTTCGCGTCCGACAGGGCGTCGTTCGCGCGGTTGATCTCCTTGAAGCGCGACTCGGCCTGCTTGTCGCCCGGGTTCTTGTCGGGGTGCAGCTGGGTCGCGAGCTTGCGGTACGCCTTCTTGATCGTGTCGGCGTCCGCCCCGCGGGGGACTCCCAGGATGGCGTAGAAATCCTTGGCCATGACGATCGAGGCGAAACCTAACGACGCCGCCCCGCGCCGCCAAGGGTATCGTGGAACGAAAGATGCTGAGCGCGGCGATCCTGGTCGTGGCGGCCGCCGCCGTGGAGCCCGAGGTCCCTCCGACCGAGGCCCTCTGGGTGCCGCCGATCGTCCATGCGACGGGCCTCTTCGTCGTGATGCGCACCACCGAGGCCGTGTTGTGGCCGAACCCTTTCGCCGAGAGCCCGCGCGAGTGGCCGCGGCGCTGGGGGGAGGCGTTCGGCAAGGCGCCCCTCTTCGACACCTCGCGCCGCGCCTTCGAGTGGGACGGCGACCGGTGGACGATCAACGTGCTCGGCCACGGCCTCCTCGGCAGCGAGCTCCACCTCCGCGCCCGCACGTGCGGCGCGAGCGTCGTCGAGGCACTCCTCTTCACGACGGCCGCCTCGGCCGCGTGGGAGTACGTGTTCGAGGGCAACGGCGTGCGCCCCTCGGCGCTCGATCTCGTCTACACGCCGCTCGCGGGGCTCGTGCTCGGCGAGGCGCGCTTCTGGGCCTTCCGCGCGGTCGCGGGCTCGTCGAAGACCACGCGCTCGGTCGTGCGGGCGATCGTCGATCCGCTCGGGCAACTGGAGCGCCTCGCGAGCAAGTGCTGAGGCCCTACGAAGGCAACCGGTCCCAGTCGACGAGGCCGACTCGCTGCTCCGACAGGCGCAGCTCGATCACGCGGCGGGGGCCGATGACGTCGCCGCCGATCTGGAAAGGCACCTCGCGGTCGAGCTCGAAGCGGATGCCGGTGGTGAAGAAGTCGTGCATCTTGGGCACGCGCTCGCCGCGCCACAGCTTGAACATCTTGCTCGTGGCCTCGAGCACCTTGGCGCCGTAGACGCGCACCGAGAGGCGGTCGGGTACGCGGTGCGCGTGCGGGAACGCGCGGAAGCCGAAGCCCCACTCGGTGGTGGTGGCGCCGGAGGCGACGCTCGCGAGGCCCTCGTAGAGCACCGTGCCCTTGCGCGCGCCCGGGATCGGGACCACGCGGTCCTGGTCGTCGAGCGTGAAGGCGTCGTCGCCGAGGTTGACCGCGCGGACGTGCGCGGGGCCGTCGCCGAACAGCTGCCGCGGGATGGTGCGGAGGAAGAGCGCGTTCAGGTAGCCGCGGAGGCCCGCGTTCATGCCCTGCACGCCGGGGGGCAACGTGGCCTGCCAGGCCTTGAAATCGGCCACGATCTGCGCGTCCCAGCCGGTGCCGGCGAACGGCGCGATGCGACCCTCGCTCTCGAGGAGCCGGAACCCGCGGACGGGCGGGACCACGCCGCGCAGGGCCGCGATGCGCTCGAGGGCGGTGCGCGCCTTGGGCGCCCCGGTCACGTTCGCGAGGCCGTTGCCCGTGCCGAGCCGGAGCAGGCCGAGCGGCGGGATGTCCACGTTCATCGCGCGGAGCTCGTTCCAGATCGCGACCGCGGTGCCGTCGCCGCCGCCGCTGAGGATCAGCGAGGGCGGGCGACCCGAGACCTGGTCGTGGAGGAAGCGGCGCGCGTCGTCGAGCGAGCTCGTGACGGCGACCTCCGCGCGCGGCAGGACCTCACGGACGAGGTGCCCGACCCGCGGTGAGCCGCGACGGGCGTTCAGGTTGACGAGGACGGCGACGGGAGACACCCGGACACTGGAGCACGGCGCTCGCGGGGCGGGTCCGCGTGCACGATTTGCCGCCGAATCTCTTGAGGACGGTCCTCGCCGGATGGTGTACGGAAGCGGTCGCCATGCTGGTCGACACCCAAGATCGCTTCCTCAAAGCGTGCCGCCGCGAGCCGGTCGACACCACCCCCATCTGGCTGATGCGCCAGGCCGGCCGCTACATGGCCGAGTACCGCGCGCTGCGCGAGAAGCACACGCTCCTCGAGATCTGCAAGCAGCCGGAGCTCGCCGTCGAGGTCACCCTGCAGCCGCTCCGCCTCGGGATGGACGCGGCGATCCTCTTCGCCGACATCCTCCTGCCGCTCGAGCCGATGGGCGCGCCGTTCTCGTTCGAGAAGGGCGAGGGCCCGGTCGTGCACACGCCGATCGTCGACCGCAAGGGCGTCGACGCGCTCCGCATCGCGGCCCCCGAGGAGCTCCAGTACGTGCTCGATGCACTCAAGATCTTGCGCAAGGAGCTCTCCGGCAAGGTCGGCCTCATCGGCTTCGCGGGCGCGCCGTTCACCCTCGCGAGCTACCTGCTCGAGGGCGGCAAGTCGCAGGGCTTCGTCAAGACCAAGCGCCTCATGTACGGCGACAGCGAGGCGTGGCACCTGCTCATGCAGAAGCTCGCGCTCACCGTCCGCGACTACCTGCTCGCGCAGATCGCGGCCGGCGCCCAGGCGGTGCAGCTGTTCGACTCGTGGGTCGGCCAGCTCGGCCCCGAGGACTACGAGACCTACGTCAAGCCGCACGTGCGCTCGATCCTCGAGCCGGTCGAGAAGGCGGGCGTGCCGGTCATCCACTTCGGCACCGGCACCTCCACGCTCCTCCCGCAGATGAAGGAGGCCGGCGGCACGGTCATCGGCATCGACTTCCGCCTCCCGATGGACCGCGCGCGCAAGCTCCTCGGCGACGACGTCGCCCTCCAGGGCAACCTCGACTCGACGCTGCTCTTCGCGCCCCGCGAGATCATCGAGGCCCGCGCCAAGGACGTCATCAAGCGCATGCACGGGCACCCCGGACACATCTTCAACCTCGGCCACGGCATCCTCCCGGAGACCCCGGTCGAGGCCGTGCAGCAGCTGATCGAGATCGTCCACACGACGCCGCGTACGCCATGAGCCCGCGCGTCGTCATCGTCGGCGGCGGGATCAGCGGCCTCGCCGCGGCCCACGCGCTGCGCGGCCGTGGCATCGACCCGATCGTGCTCGAGGCCTCGGCGCGGTTCGGCGGCAACATCCGCACGCACTTCCAGGACGGCTTCGTCATCGAGGAGGGCCCCGACAGCTGGGTCGCGCAGAAGCCGCAGGTCGCCGTGCTCGCCAAGGAGCTCGGCCTCGGCGACGACCTGGTCGAGACGGTCCCCGAGAACCGCAAGACCTACATCCGCAAGCACGGCAAGCTCGTCGATCTCCCCGACGGGCTCGTGCTCGGCATCCCGACCAAGCTCGCGCCGCTCGTGAGCACGCCCCTCATCTCGTGGCCCGGCAAGTTCCGCGCGGCGCTCGATCTCATCGCGCCGCCGGGGTTCATGCGCAAGAGCGACCCGGACGACGAGTCGGTCGCCGAGTTCATCGAGCGGCGCCTCGGTCGCGAGGTGCTCGAGCAGATCGCCGGGCCGCTGCTCGGTGGGCTCTTCACCGGCAACGTGCACGATCTCAGCCTCATGGGCACGTTCCCCCAGCTCGCCGCGCTCGAGCACCAGGGTGGCCTCGTGCGCGGCGCGCTCGCGCAGGCCCGCAAGGCCCCGCCGCGGCCCGCCGGTGCGCCCAAGGCGAGCCCGTTCGTGTCGCTCAAGGGCGGCATGGGCACGCTGGTCGACGCGCTCGTCGCCAGGCTCGACGGCGTGCTCCGCGCCGAGCAGCCGGTGATGTCGCTCGAGCGCCGCGCGGGCGGGGGTTTCCTCGTCAACGCGAGCGGCGGCTCGTTCGAGGCCGACCACGTCCTGCTCACCGGCCCCACCACCGGCGCCGCGCGCTTGCTGCGCGGCTTCCTCGATCCGCTCGTGGAGCTGCTCGACGAGATCCCGTGCGGCAGCGCCGCGACCGCGTTCCTCGGCTTCCGCGCGAGCGACGTGAGCCACCCCCTCGACGCCTCGGGCTACCTCATCCCGCGCGGCGAGAGCGAGGTCGGCGCGATGGCCGCCACGTTCGTGTCGAGCAAGTGGCCGAACCGCGCGCCCGACGGCTCGGTACTGCTGCGCGTCTTCTTCGGCGGCGTCCACGTCGAGCGCTCGGACGACGACCTCGTCGAGCGCGCGCGCACGGAGCTGCGCCAGACGGTCGGCATCACGGCCGAGCCCACCCTCACCCACGTCGGCCGGTTCCGGCAGTCCTCGCCGCAGCCGCGGGTGGGACAACCGGCCAGACTGCGCAAGGTGGAGGCCATCCTCGCCGAGAACCCGGGCCTGCACCTCGTCGGTAGCGCCTACGAAGGGGTCGGTATGGGTGACTGTGTCCGACGCGCGCAGGCCGTCGTGGCCAGCATCGGCGCGTAGGGCCAAGCCGAGGAATCTGGGCTAGACTTCGGTCCGTCGTGGACGGCACGCCGCTCGGAGCCCTGCTCGCAGGGAAATACGAGATCCGCAAGCTCATCGGGCGAGGCGGCATGGGCGCGGTGTACGAAGGCCTCCACATCGAGATCGGCAAGCGCGTCGCGGTCAAGCTGCTCGACACCGAGCACTCGCGCAGCCAGGAGGTCGAGGCGCGCTTCCGGCTCGAGGGACGCGCGGCCAGCAAGATCGAGAGCGAGCACGTCGTCCAGGTGTTCGACGTCGGCCGCGACGACCAGTTCGGCCTCTACATGGTCATGGAGTACCTCGTCGGCGAGGACCTCGCGACCCGCCTCGAGCGCGAGGGCGTGCTCGAGGTGCAGAAGGCCATGGAGATCGCGCAGCAGGTCGCGCGCGGGCTCGCCAAGGCGCACGCGGCGGGCGTGATCCACCGCGATCTCAAGCCGGGCAACGTGGTCCTCGCCGAGCGCGACGACGGCACGACCATCGCCAAGATCGTCGACTTCGGCATCAGCAAGCTCCTCACCGAAGACGCCGACAAGGACGGTGTCCTCACGCGCTACGGCTCCGCCGTCGGCACCCCCCAGTACATGTCGCCCGAGCAGGCGCAGGGGCAGACCATCGACGCGCGCAGCGACGTCTGGGCCCTCGGCGCGGTCTTCTACGAGATGCTCTCGGGCCGCCCCGCGTATCCGCTGCTCGAGAACTACGAGCAGACCATCTTCTCCATCGTGCTCAAGCGCCCCGCGCCGCTGCGCGAGGTCGCGCCGTGGGTGCCCGAGAGCGTGGCCGCGATCGTGGCGCAGGCCATGGAGCCCGAGCTCTCCCAGCGCATCCCCGACTGCGTGGCGTTCGGCCGCTTGCTCGCCGAGCGCGCGCGCACGGTGGAGGTCATCTCGGCGCCGAACGCCGCCGCGCCGCTGCCGCTCGTGCGCGAGCGAGCGCATGTTGCCCATCGGCGGCCCGGTCCCGAGCGAGCGCGCGAAGACCGTCTCCGGTGTCGAGGTCAAGACGGGGCACCACGCCGCGCTCGACGACTTCGGCGACGCCCCGGCGCACACCCCGCCTTCCATCCGCACGATCGTCGCCGCGGTCGTCATCGCCGTGCTGGCGATCGCCGGCGCTGCGCTGTGGATGCGCCAGGGCGGGACGACGGCCAGCGCCAACCCGGCGGAGTCGAGCGCCCCCGCCGCGGCGCCGAGCCCTTCGCCCAAGCCGCACCATCCGGTGCCGCAGCTCAAGCCGAAGCCCCACCTCGCGGCCTCTGCTTCGGCTTCGGCCTCGGCCAGCACCTCGACGAAGGCCTCGAGCAAGCCCGTCGCCAGCGGGACCCCGTCGGCCAAGCCGAGCGGCGACGATCAGTTCGGCGGCATCGGCGTGTCGAACAGCTACTGAGCTGCTCGAGCGGCGGTTCGAGAGCGGCGGTTCGCGAGGGGGTGGGGGTCTCGCGAATCTGCACGAACGTCAAAGATTCTTTGACCTTCGTGTGGAATCGGAAGAACCCACCCTGGTCGTCGGTCAGCGCCGTGTCAGTCAGGGCGCGAGCAGCTTCTGGGGGGCGAACTTCGCGACCAGCGCGCGCTGGATCGCCGCCTTCGGCACGCCCTTCATCTCGAGGGCGCGGGCCTCGGCGAGGTGGGCGTCGACGATCGCCTGGAACTTGTCGAGAGGCTGCGCGCCACCGAGCGGCTCGCCGTCGATGTAGAACTGGGGGGTGCCGACGACGCCGAGCTTCGTGCCGAGCGCGATGGACGCGTCGATCAGCCGGTCGGCCTCGAGCGACCACTTGGCGACGAGGCTCTTGGACGCGCCGTTCGCCGCGGCCGCCGCGTCGAGCGCGTCGGCGGTGAGGTACTTGGCGGAGTAGACGTCGTGGTGGAAGCGGAAGAACGCCTCGTGGCCCTGGGTCATGAACACGACGCGCCCCGCGCGCGCGGCGGGCCGGGCCAGCACGTGGAACGCGAGCGGGAAGTCCTTCCAGACGACGCGGATCCGGCCGGGGTTCTTCGCCTGCAGCTCGGCGAGCACCTCGAAGCCGCGACGACAGAACGGGCACTGGAAGTCCGAGAACGCGAGGATGGTGATCGGCGCGAGCATCGGCCCCTGCACCGGGTCGGTGGGCAGCACGTCGAACGGCCCGCTCGGCCCCTGCGGGTAGGCCATCTGCGGCGGCACGAAGCCGGGCAGCGCCGTGGTGGCGGCGAGCAGGAGGATTCCGGGAAGCACGCGCGAGCGACCGAGCATCACGGGGGGAATGTACACGCTCGGCGACGGCGCCGCTCAGCGCCGGCCCGCGCGCCGTGCTCGCCGCACGGTGAAGAGCCCGAGGACCGAAAGGAGACCGAAGGACGGGTTCGTCGTGCGTGGGGTCGCGCAGCCGCAGCCCCCCGTGACGTCTCCACTGGCAGCATTGGCAGCATCTGCGCCGCCGTCCGCCGGGCCCGCGTCGAGGCCCTGACAGGCGTCGCCGACGCCGTCGCCGTCGGTGTCCTTCTGGTCGGGGTTGGCGACGAGCGGGCAGTTGTCGTCCTCGTCGAACTTGGCGTCGTCGTCGTCGTCGGGATCGCAGGCGTCGCCGAGGCCGTCCTTGTCGGTGTCGAGCTGGTCGGGGTTCGGGATCTCGGGGCAGTTGTCCTTGTCGTCCACCACGCCGTCGCCGTCGAGGTCGGTCGCGACCGCCGACTTGTCGAGCCCGATGTCCACCGTGACCTTGGCGCCCGCGGTCACCGTCTTCTTCACCGTGCCCGTCACGTAGCCGCCCTTCTTGGCCACGATGGAGTAGGTGCCCGGCGGCACGAGGATCGACCAGGTGCCCTTGGCGTCGGTGACGTCGGTGCCCTCGCCGGCGATCGACACGCTGGCGCCGGAGAGCACGGTGGCCTTGGTGGGGTTCTCGAACACGATCCCCTCGAGGGTGCCCACGCTGCCCGACTTGGGCGCGAACAGGGCCAGCTGGTTGCCGACCACGCGCTCGCTGCCGTCGGACGGCGTGTTCACGATGCCCTTGCCGGCCACGTACATCGCGCTCGAGCCGCCGCCGTCGAGGTTGAGGGCGTTCCACGCGCCGAGGCCCTTCATGAGCACGCCGAGCTCCGCGCAGGTCATGCCCACGCTCGCGGTGGAGCGACCGTCGACCACGACCAGGTAGAGGGTGCGGTCGTCCTTCGCGAGGCCCACCGCGGTGCGCGGGTGGCGGTTCGGGCAGAGCGTGCCCGAGGTGTCCTTCTGTGCGACGCCCTCGCTCACGATCAGCGGGTGCCCCGACACCGCGCCCCACATCCAGGTCTTGTCGAAGGTGAACGCCGTGGCCGGCTTCACGAGCTCGACGCGCGCGGCGTCCTTGGAGAACACGAGGCTCCCGCTCGTGGCCGTGTCCTTGGTGCCCGGCCACGGCACGCCTCCGCCGGCGGCGAACCCGCTGGTCGAGTAGTCGGTGTACGAGAAGAAGTCGCCGTTGATCGAGGCCTGCGCCGACAGCAGCTTGGCGAAGCTCGACGGCGTGCGCTTGCGCTGGCTCGAGGTGGTCGACTCGAGGCGCACGCCTGGCACGCCCAGGTCCACGACGAGCGCCGACACGTGCTCGTTGGGCCCCGTGGTCACGCGCTTCAGGAGCTTCACGCCGTCGTACGGCGTGGACCAGGTGTCGGCCGCGTGGGCTCCGCTCGCGAGGAGCAGCACCACCGCTCCGAGGCCCGTCGCGATCTTCCTCATCGAGCCAGGATACCAGCGATATCCTCCCCTGGATGGCCGACACCAAGGACTTTGTCGCTCCCGGACCGTCCCTGTCCGGTCCTCCGCTCCGGATGGACTTCCTCTCGATCTTCCGCGGCCGCGCGCAGCTCGACAAGGAGCTCGGCCTCAAGCTCTCGGCGCGGGAGGGCCCGGCGCTCGCCGCGAAGCTCAAGCAGGCCTACTACTGGATCGTCAACAACGCGATCATCGCGCCCTACTACGACATCGAGTTCGGCGAGACCGGCGCGGCCACGCACGCGTTCCCGAACGGTGACCAGGTCAAGCTGCCCACCGACACGAGCTACTGCTCCTACGTCCTCTTGCCGCTGCTCACGTTCGCCACCCGGCGGCGCGCGCTGCTGGTGGGCGGCCCCGGCAAGGGCAAGACCGCGACGGCGATCCTCATGGGCATCCTCGCCGGGTACGGCGCCGACGAGGTGCGCCGCGGCGTCCAGCACGGTCACCCGCAGCTCACCATCGCCGACCTCCTCGGCACGCCGCTCCCGAGCGCGATGATGGGCGCGAAGGCGCTCGAGGACGTCACGGTGAGCTGGCGCCGCTGGCTCACGCTCCGGGTCAAGATCGTCGACGAGTACAACCGCATCCCGACCAAGACCCAGTCGGCGCTGCTCTCGCTGATGGCCGAGGGCTACGCCGAGATGTTCGACCAGGTGGTCGAGGCCAAGGACGCCGCGTGGTTCCTCACCGCCAACGACGACGCCGGCGGCGGCACGTTCCAGGTGATCGAGGCCCTCAAGGACCGCATCGACCTCACCATCAAGGCGATGCCGTTCAACAGCCGGTTCCTCGGCCTGCTGCTCGCGCGCATCGAGAGCGGCGTCGACCCGAGCGAGGCGGTGCCCGAGGACATCGTGTTCACCCCGGACGAGCTCGACGAGATGCGCCGCGAGATCCGCGCGGTGCCGATCCCCGCCGTCGTGCTGCGGAGGCTCGAGTTCTTCGTCGGCCAGCTCGAGTTCTGCCAGCGGGCCAGCGTGCAGCTCGAGTACAAGAACAAGGACACGCTGCGACTCGCCGGCATCCCGCTCGCGCAGGTGTGCAACGAGCAGTGCCCCCTCGACAAGACCAAGCACCTCTGCGCGCAGACCCAGCAGGGGCTCTCGGTGCGGTCGTTCCAGACCATCCTCGACCTCGCCAAGGCCCTCGCCTACCTGCGCGCGGGCGGTGCGGCCGCCGAGGTGACCCTCCAGGATCTGCGCCAGGTGATCCCGTTCGCGCTCCACGAGAAGCTCACGCCCAACGCGGCGGGCGACTTCTTCCAGGTCGAGGCCAACCGACCGCTGCTCTCCGACAAGGTGGTGTGGATCCGGCGCATGTTCGACTCGGCGCTGGCCACCTGGGACCGCCTCGACCGCGACCGCAAGAACCCCGCGCAGGCCCTCGCCGAGGAGCTCGACGCGGGCCTCGAGGGGCTGCCCGCGAGGACCGTCGAGGAGCGCATGAAGAAGGCGCAGGCGCTCATCGCCGACCTCGCCAAGAAGGGCGAGCTCTCCCCCTGGGTCTACGAGGACGTGGTGCGCCTCAAGTCGATCTACATGCGCTACCAGAACCAGCTGCACTGGCTCCGGGGGCAAGGGTGAGCGACCTCGTCGAGCGCCTGCGCGCCCGGCTCGACCGCGCGCGCCGCGCCTACGCCGCGTACCGGCCCGAGGTCGCGCAGTTCCTGTTCGAGCACGGCTTCCTCGCGACCGAGCGCGCGCTGTCGAGCGCGGGCATCGACGACGAGCCGCTGCTCGAGGCGCTCTTCACGCTGCAGCTCGAGTCGATCGGCTCCCGCGGCTTCGGGGTGTCGCAGCCGCACTTCCGCGACGACCCGGCCTACCCGACCGGTACTTCGCGCTCCTCTGGCTCGACCTCGTCCCGAGCTTGCTGCCATTGCTGCCAGCAGACCAGAGGCTGCCCGCCATGGTGGCGCTGTTCAACCTCGGCGAGCACCTCGCCGTGGCCTCGCCCGGCCTCGGCGGCGCGGTCGTGGCCCATCTCGTCGAGCACCAGGCGCGCATCGTCGAAGAGGGGGTCGAGGTGGTCGGGCTGTCGGCGCTGGTGGCCGTGGGTGCCCTGCCGGCCGAGGCCCTCCGCGCCGTCGCCACGCCCGTGAGGGTGCCGTTCGCCCGCCTCGTCACGCGCGCGATCGCCTCGGTCGCGACCTGGGAGCCCGACCTCGTGCCCGGCGCGCTCGCGTTCGAGGCCGGAGCCCTCCGTGTGTGGGACCGGGTCGAGGCGCGCGCGCTCCGCCTCTCGTTCGCGGGGGGAAGCGCCCAGCTGCTCGGCCGCGAGACGGGGCCGGGCCCGGCGCCGACCGGGGCGCCGCTGACCACGCTGGCGCTCTCGATCGAGGCGAGCGGCCGGGTCTCGCACGAGGGGCGCACGCTCGGCGCCATCGACCCGCGCGGACTCCTCGCCGTCGCGTCCGACGGCGTCCGTATCGCCGTCACCCGCCGTTTCTCGCAGCGGGTCGAGCTCTACGAGCTCTCGCCGTGAAGGGCGAGGAGCTGGCCCAGGCGTGGCGCGCCGCGCTCGACTGGTGGAGCCAGGCGATCGCGCTCGCCGTGCCGATCCCGATCGAGGACCCACAGGGGCCCATCGCCTACATCGACCTCGCGACCCGCCAGACCCACGTCAACTTCGGCAAGCTCGCCAGCATGGGCGTCGCCGAGCACGTGCCCACGATCCTCGCGCACGAGGTCGGTCACCACATCCGCTACCCCCACACGATCGCCGAGGCCCGCCGCATGCAGCGGTTCCTCCGCGAGCTCGCGGGCGAGCTGTTCGTGCGCGACGACGCCCAGGTCGTGGCGAGGGACCGCTTCGACTGGCTCCTCAACCTGTTCTTCGACCTCCTGATCAACGACGAGCTCTCCGCCGACCACGAGGCCTCGTTCGTGGCGATCTTCCGGGCCATGCGCGGCGACTGGAGCGCGAGCTTCGCGTTCTACATCGCCATGTTCGAGGAGCTGTGGATGCTCGCGCCGAACACCCTGCTGCCGCCCGAGGCCGCCGAGGCGCTCACCGCGATCGAGCCGGCGTATCGAGGGCGGGCGCGCGCCGCCGGCGAGTTCGTGCGCGGCCACCCCGAGAACCGCCCGCTGCAGCTCGCGCGGTTCCTCGTGGCGCTGCGCCCGTTCGTGATGGCCGACGGCGAGCGGTCGAGCGAGGCCTTCGAGCGCGAACCGCTCGGGGGTAGCGGGGCGCTCGACGCCGACGCGGTGGCCGACCTCCTGCGCCGCCGCGGCGACGAGGAAGAGGCCCGCAAATGGCTCCGCGAGCACGAGAAGAACAAGCGCGTGGACGGCGTCGGAGGGGGTGACCCGCTCACGCGCGCGAACCTCGAGCTGCAAGGACTCGTGCCCCCGGCCGAGGTCGCGCTGAACACCTACCGACGCGAGGCCGACCGCGCCCCGCTCGAGATCCCTTCGTCGATCGACCCCGGTGAGCCGATCCTCCCCGGTCCGCACGAGGCGTGGTCGATCGGCGACGACCTCGACGTCGTCGACTGGATCGGCTCGGTCACGCGGGCCGGCGGCGCGCCCGTCCCCGGCTTCCACACCGTGCTGCGCTCGCGGCTCGCCGACGACCCGCAGCCGGGCGATCGGGAGACGCCGTGGATCGAGCTCTACGTGGACTCGTCGGGCTCGATGCCCAACCCCACCTCGAATTTCAGCCACCAGATCCTCGCGGGCTTCGTGCTGGCGCGGGCCGCGTCGCGGGCCGGGGGCCGCGTGCGGGTCATCCAGTACTCCTCGCAGAGCCAGCGCCTCGTGATGGACGACTTCGTGAAGTCGCCCGAGCGGGCCGAGCGCGCGCTCCTCGAGTACATCGGCGGCGGAACCGATTTCCCCTGGGATCTGCTCGCGGCCTCGATCGCCAAGTGGCGTCGCATCGCCAGGGTGCGCCGGGTCGTGATCTCGGACTCCGACTTCGTCGCCAACGCCGCGAGCCCGACGCCACCGCTCGACGTGCCGGCGATCCTCGGCGAGGCCGCGCGCGCCGGCGGCATCACGGGGATCCTCGCCGTGCAGCCCGACCACGCCAAGGAGGTCGCCAAGGCGGGCATGGAGGTCGTGACCATCCGCGACTGGAGCTCGGCCGCCGACGCGGCCCGCGCCCTCGCCCGCGCGCTGTTCCGCCGGTGAGGTATCCTGAGCGCGTGCCGCGCGCGATCCCCCTCGAGCCCTGCGTCGCGATCCTCCGCCGGGTCGCCGCCGAGGAGCCGGCCGAGCCAGCGGCGCCGGATCCGCGCGACGCCCACCTCCGCGCGTCGCGGCTGCTCGACGTGCTCGCCGCACGCGGGCTGCCGGTCGCGCCGGAGCGCTTGCTGCCATTGCTGCCAGCGGTCGAGGCCGGGGACCCGGTGCTCGGTCTCCTCGTCGAGCTGCTCGACGGATGCGACGCGTGCGCGGGTGCGCTCGCGGACGCGGTTCACGCCCGCGCGGCAACCGCGCACGCAGAAGGGCTCTCCGAGGAGGCCGCCCTCGGGCACGCGCTCCGCAACCTCCTGCTGGTCCCGGCCCGCGAGATCGGCGCCTACCTGCCGCGCCGCGTGGTGTTGACCAACGAGTTCCGCAGCGAGGAGCTCGTGCGCGCGTTCGCCTCGTTCCTCGACGCGCCGATCGAGGTGCAAGGGGCCCCCGAGCAAGCCGACCGCTCGGCGCGCGTGCTCGACCGCCTGGACTACCGCCGCATCCGCGAGGACGAGGAGCGGCTCGAGGTCGAGCGCACCGTGCTGGCCGAGCACGCGGAGCGCGTGCGCGAGCTGCAGCGCAAGCGCGAGGCCGAGGCGCTCGCGAGCGCGCAGAGGGAGTGAAGATGACCCTGCCCTACGACGACCTCCGGGCCGCGATGGCCACGCCGAACCTGACGGCGGCCGTCGACCTCGGCCGGCTCGCGACGCTGGTGCGAAAGAAGGCGCGCGCGCAGGTGGGCGATCTCGGGCTCACCCTCGCGGGCGCCCTGATCGGCCCCTCGGTCGACACGGCCACTGTCCGCGAGGTCGCGGCCGACCTCGCGCGGCTGCCCGAGCCCGCGCGCGCGAGGGTCGCGGCGCTCGCGCTCGCGCTCGTCGAGAGCCCCGCCGACACCCTGGCGCTCCGCGCGGCGCTGGTCGCGGTCCGTCAGGCGGTGTCGCTCGTGCTCGCGGCCGAGGTCCCCTGGTCGGCGCTCGTCGACGGCACCGTGCTGCAGGCGGCGAGGGAGAGCGGTCGTCACGGCCTCGAGCTCGCCAAGAAGAACGAGGCCGCGGAGGAGCTCGTGCGACGGGTGTGCCTCGCGGTCGCGGTGTCTCTCGAGGGTGAGCCGTTCGCGGGCGCGGGGGAGCGCCTCTCGGCCCTGGACCCCGAGAAGCTCGCGCGCGAGGCGCGACGACGCGAGCTGGCCGGCGCGCTGAAGAAGACGCTGAAGACCCCATGAGCGTGCTCGCGCCGCCGCGCCTGCTCGACGATCCAGGCTTCGAGCGCCGCGCGCTCGGCCCTTTCCTCGCGCGCGCCCGCGCCCTCTTGCGGCGTCAGCTGCGCACGGGCCTCGCACGGGTCGACCTCGAGAGCGCCCTCGGCCACGCCTACCTGAACTCGCCGTACTACCAGCGCGTGTTCGCCCGGGCAGCGATCGGTCGCGGCGATCTCGAGCGCCCCACGCGCGCGCTCGCCGCGCTCCCCGTCACGCGGCGCGCCGACCTGCAGCGGGACTTCGTCTCCTTCCTCGCCGCCGGTCAGCCCAGCTGGGCGCTCGACCGCGGGTGGCTCGGTCGCTCGAGCGGCTCGACCGGCACACCAGTGCCCTACCTGCGCGAACCGCGCACGCTCGCGTGGTTCTATGCGTTCCTCGACTTCGCGCTCGCCTACGCCGGCCTGCCTGGCGCGCGCGGCGACGTGGTGCTGCTCGACGCGCTCGGGCACCTGCCGGACTACGAGGCGCGCCTGCCCTCGTTCCACGGGGCGCGATTCACCAAGCTCGCCATCGGTCGGGCCGATCGCCTGCGCGCGCTCGCGCCGCTCGTGGTCACCTCCGATCCGGACGGGCTCGCCCCGCTCGCGGAGCTCGATCTCCCCCGGCCGCCGCGGCTCGTGCTGTCGAGCGCCTTCGCCCTGGATCCGGGCCTGCGGGCCGCGATCGCCGAGCGTACTGGCGCGGTGGTGCTCGAGTACTACTCCACGCAGGAGACCTCGGTCCTCGCGGTCGGCTGTCGCCTCGGGCACGGCTACCACCCGCTCGCCGGCGCCGCCCACCTCGAGCTCGACGCGGGCGAGGTGGTGGTGACGACCACGAACAACCTGGCGTTTCCATTGATTCGTTATGCACCTGGCGATCGGGCCGAGATGGCCGACGATCGTTGCCCGTGTGGGCTCCGCGGGCCTCGCCTCACGCGGCTCCTCGGTCGGACGCACGAGACCTTCGTCGGCGCGCGTGGCCCGTTCGCCGCGAACGTCCTCGGGCCGCTGCTCGCTCGGCTGCCGGTCGACGAGGTCGAGCTCGCCCAGGTTTCCGCGTCGAGCCTCGTCTTGCGGTACCGGGCTGCGAGCGAGCTCTCGACCGAATGCGTGGCCGCGCTGCGAACGCGGCTCGAGGAGCTCGCCGGTCCAGTGTCGCTGACGCGGGTGCGCGTGGAGGCGCCGCTGCGCCGGCCGGGCGAGAAGCCGCGGCCGTTCGTGCCGCTCGGGGCGGCGTCGTGATGCGCTTCCCCTGCACGGGCGCGACCCCGGTCGAGGGCTTCGGCGCATTCCTCGACCACGAGCTCGGCGAGCCGCGGCGCAACCTCCAGCAGTTCGCGACCGAGCTCGCGGCGCTGCTCGGGGCGCCCGGCGTGACGCTGGTGAACTCGGGGTCGTCGGCGAACCTGGCCGCGGCCCTCGCCCTCCGCGAGCGGACCCGGCGCCGACGCGCGCTCGTCGCGGGCTTCACCTTCCCGACCACGGTGTCCGCGCTCCAGCTCGCCGGGTTCGAGGTGCAGGTCGTGGACACGGCGGACTTCGGCATGGCCGAATACGCGCTCGCCGCGGCGCTGGGGCCCGAGGTGGGTGTGGTGTGCGTGACGCAGTTCCTCGGGTTCTCGGCCGGGATCGCCGGGCTCGCCGCGCGCGCCGAGGCGGCCGGCGCGCTCGTGCTGCAGGACGCCTGCGAGACGATGACGATGGTGGAGGACGGCGTGCCGGTGCACGGGTTCGCCGACGCGACCACCTACAGCTTCTACCACCCGCACCACCTCTCGAGCTTCGGCGGCGGCGCCGTGGTGTGCCGCGATCCCTCGCTCGCGCGCGTGGTCGAGAGCGTGGCGCACTGGGGCCGCGCCTGCACGTGCCACCTCGGCGACGAACAGAGCTGTCCCGCCCCCCCGGGGGAGGGGCACCAGTTCCACTACGTGCGCGCGGGCCAGAACCTCGAGATGAGCGAGCTCAACGCGTGCTTCGGGCGCTTCACGCTGCGGAGGTTCGGCGACGACGAGGTCGTGCGGCGCGCGCACTACGAGCGCCTCCGCCAGACCGCCTCGGAGCTCGTGTCCACCTGGCCGTTGCCGGAGCACGGGTGCTCCCCGTTCGTGTTCCCGTTCCGCCACCCCGACATGGCCACGCTCTCGGCGCGGCTGCGCGGGCGGGGGGTCGAGGTGCGCACCTTGATGGGCGGCCCCATCGTCGACCAGCCGGCGTTCGCGCGCCTCGCCCACGACGGGCTCCGCGGGTGCCGCGCGCTCGCGGCGAACACCCGCCTGCTCGGGATCCACCAGACACTGCCCGCCGAGGACGTGGCCGCGGTCGCCGAGATCCTCGTGGACGAGGCACGCGCGTGTCGCTGATCGACCGCGCCCTCGCCTGCGCCGCGCGCGCGCCCCACCAGTTCACGGTGCAATACCCGCCGTCGCGGGACTATTTTCGCGCGCACTTCCGGGCCACGGTCGACCGCGCGGCGTTCGCCGCGGCCCGCCTGCTCTACGTGCACGTCCCGTTCTGCGAGGCCCGATGCGCCTACTGCAACTTCGCCGTCGACGTGCGCGACGACTCCACGCGACGCGCTCGCTACGTCGACGGCCTCCTGGCGGCGCTCGAGGACGTCCCCTCGCACGTGGGCGCGGATGGCGTCGACGTGGGCGGCGGGACGCCGACGCTGCTCGCGCCGGACGAGCTCCGCCGGTTGTTCGGGGCGCTCTCGCGACGCTCCACGCAGATCAGCACCGAGACCACGCCGGCCATCGCCGCGTCGCGCCCGGAGGTGCTCGCGGCGCTGCGCGAAGGCGGCGTCACGCGGCTCTCGATCGGGGTCCAGTCCACCGACGCCGCGCTGCTCGGCGCGCTCGGACGGGAGGCGAGCTCTCTCGATCGCGCCCTCACCCACGCGCGGGACGTCGGCTTCGCGCGCGTCTCCACGGATCTCGTGTTCGGCCTGCCTGGCCAGTCGCTCGACGATTTTTCCTGCGATCTCGACGCGGTCGTCGCGCGCGAGCCCGACGCGATCACCACCTACGACTGCTTGTACCGCGGCAAGGGTCGGCGGCTCGACGGCGCGCCACCGCCTCCGGAGGTGCTCGGCGCGTTCTACGACCTCGCGCACGCGCGGCTCGTCGCGGCGGGGTATCGCGCACCGTATGGCTCGCTGAACTTCTCTCGTCATCCGGGCGAGACGGGGACCAGCGCGTACTTCGAGCGGCGGGTGCGCGACGGCGAGGCCTACCTCGGGATCGGCGACTACGCGTCGAGCCACGCGGCAGACAGCTGGGCGTTCTCCGCGCGCGGCGTCGAGGCCTGGCTCGCGGACCCGAGCGGCCACGCGGACGGCTACGCGCTCGACCGGGCGGAGACGATGGCGAAGCACCTCCTGCTCACGCTCGGCTTCGGGCGAATCGACCACGCCCGGTTCGAGCGGCGGTTCGGCGAGCCGCTGTCGACGCGGCACGGCGAGGCCCTCGCGCGGGCCTGCCGCGAAGGCTGGCTCTCGGAGGATCCGGAGGGATACGCCGTGCGGGACTTCGCCGCCCTCCCCTGGATCCGCGCGCTGTTCCATCCCGAACGCGCGATCGCGTGGCTCGAGCGCCGAGCCTCGCGTATGCTGACCGCGTGGAACACGAGAACCTCGCGCGCCTCCGCGCCGGCCTCCGTGCCTTCGGCGAGCGCGACCTCGCCGGCCTCCGGGAGATCTTCGGCGAGGACGTGATCTGGCACTACGGCGGCACCAGCGTGCTCGCCGGGCTCTACGTCGGCTTCGCCGAGGTGTTCGAGCTCTTCGCGCGGCGCGCGGCGCTCTCCGAGGACACCTACGCGGTGCACCTGGAGCAGGCGATCGCCAACGACGAGTTCATCACGGTGCTCATGCGCTGCACCGGCGTGCGCAACGCCCTCCCCTCGGGCGTCGCACCCAAGAAGCTCGAGCAGTCGATCTGCTACGTCTATCGGCTCGTGCAAGGCAAGGTCGTGGAGGCATGGGGCCACCCGTCCGATCCCGAGGCCGAGCGCGCCTTCTACGAATAGCTCGAACCCCACGTGCCCCTGTTCCTCGTCCCCCCCTCGCTGGGCGCCGCGCGCGCTGCGGCCCGCGCCGAGCTCCTCGACAGCTCGCTCGCGGCCGACGACATCGAGGTGCAGGTCGCCCCCGACTACGAGGCCTTGCAGCGCGCCGTGCAGCACGCCGAGGCGGAGCTCGTGTGGACCCCCTCCGCCGTGTGCGCGGCGCTCGTGGACCAGCCCGCCGCGCGCAACATCCGCGCGGTGCTGCGCGCCATCCGCAAGGGCCGCGCGGGGTACCACTCGGCGATCGTCGCGCGGGCCGGCGAGGGCCGCACCATGCACACGCTGTCCGGGGCGCGGGTCGGCTGGGTCGACCCACTCTCGGCCGGTGGGTACCTGCTCGCCGCGAGCTATCTGCGCCGCCAGGGGATCGAGCCCAACCTCGTGTTCTCGGAGCAGCGCTTCCTCGGTTCGCACCGCGCGGTCATCGACGCCATCACCGAGGGCCACATCGACGTGGGCGCCGTGTCCGCACCGAGCACCGATCTCGAAGAGGTGCAGTCGGCGTTTCGCTTCTACGCGGGCCGGAGCGGCTTCAAGCTCGACGTGCTCGGCATCACCGAGTCGATCCCCAACGACGCGCTGCTCGTCACGGCGGCCGCGAGCGTCGAGGAGGGCGAGCGCCTCGCGCAGCTGTTCGCCCCCGTGGCCCGGCGCGCGCCGTCGTTCCTGCTCACGGCGATGGAGGCGGACCGCCTCGAGCGCACCACCCTCGACGACTACCGCGGTGTGCGCGCGCTCATCGGTGGCCCTCGCCGCAGTGAGGCGCCGCGCCGCTAGCGTGGTATGGGTCGGCGCCGATGCCGCAGAAGAAGCAGATTCCCTCGATCGCGGAGCGCCTCGGCGCCGACGAACGCTACGCCGGGCGGGGCGTGACGATCGCGTTCCTCGACGCGGGCTTCTACGCGCACCCCGATCTGGTCAAACCGAACAATCGCATCCGCGCCTTCCATGACGTCCTGTCGCGTGAGCCCGCGCCGCACCACCTCGGCCCACCCGACCACTCGGCGTGGCACGGCATGATGACGAGCGTCGTCGCCTGCGGCAACGGCGAGAAGTCCCACGGCAAGTACAAGGGGCTCGCCTACGAGTCCGAGCTCGTGCTCGTGCGCGTCGGCACCGTCTCGCGCATCCGCCACGACGACATCACCCTCGGCATCGACTGGGTGATCGCCAACAAGGCCAAGTTCGGCATCAAGGTCCTCAACATCTCCTGCGGCGGCGACTACGAGGCCTCCTACCTGTGGGACCCGCTCTCGCGCGCCGCCGAAGCCGCCCTGCGCGCCGGCATCGTCGTCGTCTGCGCGGCGGGCAACGCCGGGCACGACCCCCTCCGCCACGCGCCGGTGCCGCCCGCGAGCGCGCCCGGGGTGATCACGGTCGGCGGGCTCGACGACGAGAACGCCCCCTCGCTCGACAAGATGGTCCCCTACCACGGCTCGTACGGCCCCACGGTCGACGGCCTGCAGAAGCCCGAGGTGATCGCCCCCGCCATCCGCGTGGCGGCGCCGATCCTGCCCGACACGCCCACCCACGCCCAGGCCTCGCTGCTCGCCGAGCTCGACGAGGCACGCGACGAGGACCTGCGTTCGATCCTGGAGCGACGCGCGAACGTCGACCCCGATCTCGACGCCGCGCGCCACCTCCAGCCCTACCAGCTGCGCCACCTCATCGCGGCCAAGCGCGGCGCGCAGAAGGTGATCTCGAAGCACTACAAGGAGGTCGACGGCACCTCGTTCGCGGCCCCCATCATCAGCTCGGTGGTGGCCCAGATCCTGGAGGCGCGCCCCGATCTCGGCCCGATGAGCGTGAAGCAGATCCTGCTGCACACGAGCCAGCGCATGCCTCACGTTTCGGTGGACCGGCAGGGCTGGGGCATCGTACAACCCGCGGCCGCGGTGGCCCGTGCCCTCGAGTGGCCCGCGCGAGATCCGAGCATGCCATGGTGACCAGAGCATTCGTCGTGCCGTTGACGGTCGTGCGGTCGGAGATCGACGAGCTCGGCCACGCCTCGAACATCGCATACCTGCACTGGGTGCAAGACGTGGCCAAGGCCCACTCGGAGAGCGTGGGGTGGGACCACGCCGCGTACGTGAAGCTCGGCGGCGTGTTCGTCGTGACCAAGCACGAGATCGAGTACCTGGCGCCGGCGATGAACGGCGACGAGCTGCAGTTGATCACCTGGATCGAGTCGTGGACCGCCGTGACGAGCGAGCGGCGCACCAGGATCGAGCGGGGCCGGCAAGGTGCTCGCACGGTGCACGACCACCTGGGCCTTCGTGTCGCTGGAGGGAAAGCCCCGGCGCATCCCGGCCGAGGTGCTGGCCGCGTTCGGCGCCTGACCGCGGCCCAGCTCGGCACAGGATCCCGAGTCCGGATCTTGCTGGGTCCACGCTCATGTCCCGTGGCGTCTTGTTCATTGGAATCGCTTGCGCTGTCTTCGTCGGCTGCTCGGAGCCATCTCCGGCGACGCCTGACGACACAGGGGGTGCCTCGCACCTCCCTCCCGATACGATCTGCCTGGGCAAGGCAGCCGAGTGCTGCCGCGACCACTGCGACAGCTGCGGCGACGACAGTGTCCGTGAGGCCCGGGCCGAGGTCTGCGTGTCAGGGGCGTGGGCCTGCCCGACGGGCATGATCCGTCGCACGCGTACGTGTTCCGCCGAGGAGCTGTGCGCCGCGCGTGGGGGTCCACGCTGGTGCTGCGACGCGTGTGGACGCGCCTCGCTCGCGACGTGTCCGCCTTTCTCGGAGTTCCGCGCGTGCCCCGCAGGCACGGTCGGCGCGGAGGGGGATGCAGGGTCGTGTCCCGCCGCAGAGGCTGGCTCGTGCGCCGACGCTGACACCGGCACGGGGGACGCCGCCAGCGACTGACCTACTTGCAACCGACCACGCTCGCACGCTCGACGGAGGTCTCCTCGGCGGTGCACGGTCGGAATCCCTCCAGGTTGCAGGAGGGGAACCCCACCACGGCGTAGATCTTCCCGCCGGTGCTTGCACTAACAGCCCGTCACGGACGGCCGCGGGTCGACAGCCGAACACGGACGTTCCGCGGGAACGAACTGGCACTTCTTGTCCGCGTTCACCTCGCGAACCATCACGCTCGGACAGCGTGTCGGACACGTTTGGGCCAGGGCAGGACAAGCATCCTCGGACGCGCAGCCGAACGCGCCGACGGCCACCGCGAACATGACGACGGTCCGTCCTCGGAGACCGGAGACCGTCGCAGCACGGGGGCATCGCACGAGTGCAAGTCTACGGGGCCACTCCGGTCGGGTCGACGACGCTCCAGTCGCAGTCCTCCAGCGCAGGCCGATCGAGGCCGTGGCGGACCCCAGGCGGCCCACCAGCTTCGCCCACCGCGAAGCCAGACCATCTGCCTCGGGTCGACGTCCCGCCGCCGCTTGCGGGCGCCAACACATACGCTATAATCAACCAACGATGCGCCCTCCCGGCCGACCCGAGTTCGCCTTCCGCGCGCGCGGCGGACGGCGTCCGGGCGCCGGTCGTCCGGCGAAGGCGGGCTCCGAGTCGCACCGTCGTCGCCCGCCGGTATCCGCCGCGCACCCCCTCCACGTCACGCTCCGGTTCGCCCAGCACGTCTGGAACCTGCGCGCGCAGCGCTGCTTGCGCCCGATCGATTGCGCGCTGCGGGCCCTCCGGTCCGGAGAGCACGCCCGGGTGACCCAGTTCTCGGTGCAGGGAAACCACGTGCACCTCGTCGTCGAGGCGCGCGACGGCGCCGCGCTCTCGAGCGCGATGCGTTCTCTCACCATCCGCATCGCCAAGGGCCTCAACAAGGTCATGGGCCGCCACGGTCGCGTGCTCGCGAGCCGCTACCACGCGCGCTCCCTGCAGTCGCCCACCGAGACCCGCAACGTCCTGCGCTACGTGCTCGCCAACCACGCCCGTCACGTGCCGGGCGCGCCCGTCGCCGACCCGTGGTCGAGCGGACCCGCATTCACGGCATGGGAGGCGGTCGGGCTGCCGGCGGCCACGGTGCGCTACGCGCTCCCGGGCCACGACCCACCCGTGGCGTTGCCCGAGAGCTGGCTGCTCCGGACCGGCTTCCGCCGCCCGACCCGGAAGCCCGTGGCCACGGAGTGAGTCGCCAGAGGACCGGCCGTCATGGCGGTCACGGACGAGCCAGATGACCGCCCTCGGCCGATTCTATCCTTTGACCATCCCCCCCGCCGAACCTACCCCGCGTGCATGCGAATCCTCGTCGCGTGGGTCCTCTGCCTCGTGTTCGCCGGTGTGCTCCACCTCGGTCTGCGCGCCTCGTTCACGCTCCCGCCCGCCGCCGATCCCGGCGCGGACGACCCGTCGCTCGCGAAGGCGCTCGACGAGCGCGCCAAGCTCCTCGACTCGCCGAGCCCGCTGGACCTGGCCCTCACGACACCCCTCGTGACGACCAACGCCGACGTCGCCGCCAAGATCCGCGGCCGGGTGCCGAGCGCGTTCGACGGCAGCGCGGCCTCCCGTCGCTACTACCGTCGCGGCAACCTCACCCAGGCCGATGGGCAGCTCGCGTTCGTCGGTCGGGAGCTCGACGCCCTCGCGTTCCGCGGCTGGCTCGCTGCCGCCCTGGCGCCGCTCGCGATCGCCTGCTTCGCGTTCCGCCCGCCGCACTGGACGCGCTCGGCGCTCGGCTCGGTGCGCGCGCTCGGCCTCCTCTGCCTCGTGTTCGTGCTGGGCCCCGGGCTCGTGACCGTGCACCTGGTCTCCATCGCGATCGCCGTCCTCACCTCGGTCCTCGCGGCGGCGGGCTTCGCGCTCGGAGGGGTGTTCGGTCGTGGATCAGGCCCTGGAAGAGGTGCGCCCGCTGGGATCGAGAGGAGGGACCTGCCCGCGGCAGCGCCGTAGTACCATCGGCGGGTGCGGCGTCGCGCCTTCGCCCTCGTATGCCTCGCCGGGTGTGCCACCGGCGGGGCCGAGGATCCGCCGACGACCGCGGACGCCCTCGTCGAGACCGCGACCGACGCCGCGCGCGACGCCGCCGACACGGGCCGCGCCGATGTCGCCACCGACGCGACGAGCGACGGCATCTTCCCGACCGAGGACGTCGCCGTCGACACCGGCGCCCGTGGGGCCGTGCGAGACGCCCGCCGGCACGACCGCCGCCGCGAGCGGCGCCTACACGAGCACCCCGGCCGACGCGATCGACGGCAAGCTGGAGACCCTCTGGAACAGCGGCGGATACAGCGGCACCCTCACGCTCACGTTCCCGAAGCCCGTGCTCTTCGATCGCGTGCGCATCGCGGCCATGGGCGTGCCGGCGTGCACGGAGGCGTACACGCTCACCGTGGGCGGCACGGCGGTCCCCGCCGAGTCGCGCTCCGTGTCGACGAGCGTCGCCTGGCTCGAGGCCATCTCCGTGCCGCGCGCAACCTACGACACGCTGGTGGTCGACGTCGCGGTCGCCGCGTCGTGGATCGCCGTGGCCGAGGTGCGGATCGAGGACACCGCGGCCAAGTGCGCGCCGCCGTGAGCGCACACGGTGCGGTTGCCCTCGCAGCGCCCCCTCGCTACGCCGCGACATGACCGACACCGTGGTCCACCGCGGGAGCTGCCACTGCGGCGCCGTGCGCTTCGAGGTCGACGGCCCGCTCGACGAGGTGCTCGACTGCAACTGCACCATCTGCACGAAGAAGGGCTTCCTGCACTGGATCGTGCCCCCCACACGCTTCCGCCTGCTGTCGGGCGAGCTCGCGACCTACACGTTCGGCACCCACACCGCGAAGCACACGTTCTGCGCGCGCTGCGGGATGCACCCGTTCTACACGCCGCGCAGCCACCCCGATCACGTCGATGTGAACGTGCGCTGCCTCGACGATGTCGATCCGCGCACGATCGCCGCGCAGCCCTACGACGGCCGCGGCGACTGGGAAGGAGCCCGCGCCGCCCTCGATCGCCCCGCGCCCACGCCCGCGCGCATCGACCTCCGCGAGAAGCTCGCGCTGTTCCACGACGCCTGGAACCCGCGGGTGATCGCGTCCCTCAACGGGCAGGAGGTGAAGCTCGCCCGCCTCGACGGTCCGTTCACCTGGCACGCCCACGCTGGCGCCGACGAGCTGTTCCTCGTCGTGCAGGGGCGCTTCCGCATGGAGCTGCGCGACCGTGCGATCGACCTCACCGAGGGCCAGATGATCGTGATTCCGCGCGGGGTCGAGCACCGACCGGTCGCCGACGAAGGCGAGTGCGCGGTGCTCCTCTTCGAGCCGGCAGGCGTGGTCAACACCGGCGACGCGGCCGCCGAGGCCCGCACCCGCGCGACGCTCGAGCGGATCTGATGGACCACCAGCTCCCGGGAGGGATTCGGAGCATCGTCAGCCACAGTCCTTCGTGATGGTCGACCAGGTTGCGCCTTTGGCGTCGTCTGGAGTGCAGGTGGCAATCTGGTAGGTCTTGTATCGAGAACACTGGGCCGGATAGCTGCAGGACTTACCGGGGGTTGCGCAGTATTCGCCGGGCATGGCGCCGCCCGCCGGGCAGCCGCTCGCATCGAGCACCTTCCAGCACTCCAGGCCTCCCACGAACGTCCACTCGAAGGGAAATGGGATGTCCCTGTGTGTGCACTTGAGCGCGATGGAACTCTCACTCGCGACCACGCACCTGTCGAGGTAGACGCAGAGTAGGTCCGGCGTGTCGCACGCTCCCGTGGGTCGTGTGGCAGGGCAGCCAGCCCCTGCGTCGAACCGAGCACCGTCGCTCGCATCCGAGATCGCGTCAGCCCCAACCGAGTCGCCCATCGCGTCTGCCGCGTCGGCTGGCACGTCGCTCTGTGCTCCCCCACACCCGATGGCGGCCTGCAGGGCGAGCAGCAGCGCCACCCTGGAGCGCGTTTCTCCGTGGCGACGCATGGCTTCATTGTGGGAGGGTGCGGCGCAAACGTCGAGCGCACCTGTCTGGACGGCGCTCAGCGCAAGCGCGGTTCCTTGTTCGTCAAGGAACCCACTGCGGGTACAGTCACGTAGGATGGTGAGCCTGTACCCGCCCATCGAGCCGTACGAGCGCGGCATGCTCGAGGTCGGCGACGGAAACCGCGTCTCGTGGGAGGTCAGTGGTTCGCCCACTGGCAAACCCGCCGTCGTGCTGCATGGGGCCCCGGACAGGGTGCTCTCGAACATGCGCCGAGGCTTCGATCCGGCCGTCTACCGCGTCGTCCTCTTCGACCAGCGTGGCTGGCGCTCGACTCCGCACGCGGGCCAGCCGCGGACGGACGGTCAACACGAGCCATCTCGTGGCGGACGGCTGGAGTTGCTGCGCGCCCACCTCGGCATCGAGAGGTGGCTCGTCTCCGGCGCGTCCTTCGGCGCCACGCTGGCCCTCGCCTACGCCGAGCGCCACCCCGCGCGGGTGACCGAGATCGTCCTGAGCTCGATCACGACGTCGAGTCGGAGCGAAGCCGAGTGGCTGTATGGAGGCGCTGCCCGCTTCTTTCCCGAAGCGTGGGAGGCCTTCCGCGCGCACGTGCCCGAGGCGGATCCAACCCCAGCAGCATCATCGCCGCGTACGCCCAGCGGCTGGACACCGGCTCCCCCAGCGTGCGCCTCGCGGCTGCCAGAGCATGGGGAGCCTGGGAAGATGCGGTCCTGTCGCTGGAGCCACACGCCCACGAGAGCTCCTACTCGCAGCTTCCCGCGGACGACCTGGTCGCTCTCGTGCGCATCTGCACGCACTACCTCGTCCATCATGCGTGGCTCGAGGAAGGCGCACTCCTTGGTGGCGCCCATCGCCTTGCCGGCATCCCTGGCGTGATGATTCACGGCAGGCGGGACATGAGCTGCCCGGTCGCGGCGGCGTGGAGTCCTGGCGAGCGCGTGGCCGGACAGCGGCTCATCGTCCTCGACGATGCGGGTCACCTGCGTAGCGAATCGAAGCGCCTCGCCTTGCTGCGAGCGCACGAGCGCTTCGGGCGACCGCAGTGACCGCTCAGGTGGCGAGCACCCTCACTCCTGGATAGAAGCTCCGCAGCGCTTCGAGGTCGTCCACGTCCGACGTGTACACGACGGCATTCCGCATCGCGGCCAGCGCCATGACCAGCGCGTCCACGACAGTGGAGCCGGCAATCGCCGCCATCGCCTCGCCGGCGGCGACGCCGAGCCGAGCGTCCACCGCGACGACCTGGAGCGCGCCGAGGATTGCCTCTCGACGGTCGGTCCGCCCACGCCACCACTCCGCGACCACCACCGAGGGGACGAAGATCGGGCGCCCAGCGTCGCGGGCCGCCGTCCAGACCTCGAGCATGCGCTGCTTGCGGCGCTCGATGGCGACGAGGGCGCCGGTGTCGAAGACGATCACGCCGCTCGCCGCCGCTTGGGGCGAATGGGCTTCAGCGGAGCACTCCACTCCGCCTCGACCGCCGCGCGCGCCTTCTCACTCAGCCGGAAGCGCGGGGCGAAGCGCTGGAGATAGTGGTCCATGGCCTGGAAGCGGGCCTCCTGTGCAGTGTGCTCGCGCACGAGCGCCGAGAGGAACGCCGACGGCGAGCCCCTGCGCTTCGGCTGCCTTCTTGGCGGCGGAGAGCTCCTCACGACTGAGGGCGATGCTGGTCTTCAGGGTCGCCATACCGCCAGACTACCACCGCGAACGGTAAGTCGCATCGTGGACCAGCGTGGCGCACCGGCACCGATCGGGTCGTCAGGTTCCCCGGCCCTAGGCCGGCCCCTTCTCGCGGCAGAAGCCGCCGATGCAGACGTTGGTCGTCAGGCAGCAGTCCGCCGCCGTCGTGCACTTGTCGCCGACCGCGGAGCACGAGCTCGTGGGCGGCTTCTTCGAGCAGACCAGCTTCCCCGTCTCGTCGGGCTTGCAGTACCCGTCGCAGCACTCGTCGCCGGCGCCGCAGCCGCTGCCCTCGGCCTTGCACGGGTCGAGCACCCAGAAGCCGCGCGAGTTGCCGGCGAGCAGCTCCTGCGCGGGCAGATAGAAGCCGGGGTGGCTCGCGTCCGTGCCGGGCGCGGCCGAGAGGTCGATCGCCGCGACCCACAGCTTCTTGGTGGTGATGTTCTTCACGAGGTCGACGCCGCGCGGGTCGCTGCAGTACGGCGGGATGACCGCCTCGTTGCCGTACATGCGGCGGCTCGTGAACACGACCCACGCGTAGCCGCCGGACGGGGCCGGGTTCACCGTGGGCTCGTAGTTCAGGTTCTCGTCGTCCTCGTGGCTCGTGTCCATGCCACCGACGGAGACCCCGTCGGCCGAGCAGGCGAGCGTGTACGGCGCCTTCAGCTTCGGCAGGTATCCCTTGCCGTTCAAGCGGTCGAGCGCGGTGACCTTGGTCGCGTCGGTGACGTTGGTCCAGGCGAGGTGCCCCTTGCTGCCCTTGCGGGTGTAGAGGTCACCGTGACCGTTGCCGTCGGAGCCGGCGACCGTCTGCTTCTGGAACACGATCGAGGCGCCGTCCGGGAAGAACGCGGGCCACCCGGGGCGCGTCGGCGCCGACGATCCCGTGAAGTCGGCGACCAGCACCGCGGCGCCGAAGGTCTTGGTCGGCAGATCGAACGGCGCGACGAAGAGCTTCTGCGTGGGGTTGGTGATCGTCGCGCTCGCCATCGGGTTGAACGCGACCAGCTTGCCGACGGGGGCGAACGCGGGCGTCCCGATGTTGGTGGCCGTGAGGCCCGTGGTCGGGAGGTTCGCCGCGGCCGCCGGCAGATCGAGGATCGTACCCGCCGAGGTGAGGGCGACGCTCCCGTCGGGCGAGACGCCGGGGAACTCCGAATAGACGCCCATCGTCGTCTCGGTCGAGCCGGTGGGCGACAGCGTGTACGTGTAGCTGAGCGGACCGGTCTGCCGCGCGGTCACGAGCCGCGACCCCTGCGCCGCGACCGAGTGGCAGACGCGGCACTGCGTGGCGTCGCCGTCGCCGCCCGCGACGAGCTTGGGCGCCGTGTCGCCGACCTTGATGCCGAGGGTCGCGCCGCCGAACCTGCCGTCGCCGCCGACCGCGCCGGTGTAGTTCTTGGCGAGGCGCGTGCCGTACGAGTTGTAGTAGACCACGCCCGACAGCCGGCCCGGCGCGATCGTGTACGTCTGGGAGATCGGGCCGTACGCGACGCCGGCCTTCGCCACCGTGAGCTTGACCACGAGCTTCTCGGCCACGCCGTCCGGCCCGAGGGCCCCGGCGGTCTCGGTCGCCTGCTTCCACACGTCCTGCGGGATCGGGTGGCGGATGAACTTGCCGCCGGTCGTGGCGAGGATGGCCGGGCGCCCGAAGGTGCCGCTCCACGTGTAGCTCCCGCTCGTCGTGGAGAGCGTGATCTTCACCGCGTCGGCGTCACCGATCGACCAGTCCCACATCAAGAGCGGCGCGAGCATCCCGCGCGGGAACACCGTTTGATCGTAGGGATAGAGGAACGACAGCGCCTCGGTCTTGCCGTCGCTGGTCGGCGCGCCGAGCGCCGTGAGCGTGGGTGCGTCGGTGACGGTCGCGCCGAGACCCTCGCCACCGACGCCGCCGATGCCACCGCCCGCGGTGAGCGAGGGGACGTCCTTGGCGACCTGTCCGGCCTGGCCCGCGGTCGGTCCGTTCTGCTCGCCGGCGAGCTTCACGTGCACCTGCCGCTTGAGGGTGCTCTTGCCGTAGGCCGCGGTGATCGTCACGACGCCGCCGGTGCGACCGGTCGGGGTGACCACGCCCGTCGTGCTCGGCGCCGTCCCGATGGTGGCGACGTCCCCCTTGTCGACGTCCCACCCCGCGTTGACCGGCGTGCCGTCGGACGTGGCGGTGAACGTGACCGTGGGCGCGCTCGCTCCGAGCGGCACCGTGATCACCTGGAGCGGGACCGGCTGGACGTCGAAGCCCGCGACCACGTCGCTCGGCCCATCGGGCGTCGGGACGTCGAACCCGGAGGGGGTGTCGCCCGGGTCGACCGCGGTGTCCGCACCCGTCTCGTCGCCGGGTGGATCGAGCGGGGTCGAGCTCCCGCCACCGCTGCACGCGGCCACCGCTCCACCGACCAGGACCGAGCACGTCGCCGCCCACTTCCAACCAAGTCCGCGCAAGAGCATCGTGGAATGATACAGGATGGACGGCCCTCTCGCCGGCCGGCCACGCGTTTGTCACCACGGTCGGGCCGACCGTACGGCTGCGCTCGGCGCCCGCGCGTGGGCTCCCACGAGTGCAAAGCGCCCCTTTTCCATTCGTGCGGAAACAAGAACGGCACCCAGGGTCACCCCCTTGCGCGCACCACCTGCCACTGCTGCCAGACCAGGTCCGGGTCGAGGTCGGCGTAGCCCCGCGTGCGCTCGAGCGCGCGCGCGTCGCGGTGGTCCATCGTCACGCAGGACGCGGCGTCGCGCAGAGCCTCCACCTCCGACTGCGTGAGGGCGCGTCCGGCCTTCTGCTCGGCCGCCAGCAGGATCGCCACCAGCGCGGGCATGAACGTGACCGCGAGCCGGGTGGGGGCCGACCGCTGCGCAGAGCCGGGGCGAAAGAGCCCGAACGGATTGTGGCAAGGGTGCGAGGCTGGATAGCGGTCGTCCGGCCAGCGCTCGAGCACGCGGCGGGGCGTGTCCTCGTCGGGTCGGAACGTGTGACCGGTCAGGAGGAGCGGGTCCTCGTCGAGCTGATAGTTGCAGAACACGTGCACGATGCGCTGGCCGACGCGGGAGTCCGTGCCCTCGACGCGTGCATCGGGGAGACCGAAGAGGTGCATGCCACACGTCTCCACGCTCTCGACGCCGAGCAAGGTGACCACGAGGGTCGTGAAGAGCTCACCGGCCTCGACCTGCTCGGCCCACGCGCTGGCGGCCCACGCGGCCTTGGACTGCTCGACGCGGATCCCGAGAGCCCCGACCGCGGCGAGGGCACGACCCGCCTCTGCGAAGGCAGCCCCTTCTCGCGGGAGCTCGAGCCGTCCCTCGATCACGACGGCACCTCGGCTGCGGTCCACTGCGACGACCTGCTCGGGCGACAGGCGCGCGAAGCGGAAGGCCTCGCCGAAGTGCCCGTCGTTCTCGATCCACTCGACGGTCCAGCGATCGGAGGCGAGTGCACGCTGCACGGCGGTGGCGTCGGCCCAGGGCCCGGGCACGAACAACGTCACCGGTCGTCCCGGGAGGTCCGTCATCGCAGGGAGGATAGCGCGCTATGCTGCGGAACATGCCCCTCCCCGCGCTCGGGCGGCACAGCTTGCGTCCCCTCGTGGTCCTCGTCGGGTTGATGGGCTGTGGCGACGCCTCGTCGAATCCCCCAGAGCAGACCTCGTCGATCACGCTGGTCGTGCGGCCCGACGCGGCGACCCTCCGCGTGGGCAGCACGGTCACCCTCGTCGCGCGCATGGCCCGCGCCGACGGCACCTGGGATCCGGCCCCTGCGTCGTGGTCGTCCAGCAACCCGGGCCTCGCGGCCGTCGACGCGAGCACGGGCGTGGTCCGCGGCGTCGCGCCCGGCCGCGTGGGGATGACCGCGAGCTACGGCCCGGGCCCCGCCTCGGCCACGATCGAGATCCTCCCCTGAGCAGGGTCCTTCCGCGCGAGTTCTAGCCCGCCACGGCCTGGTCCGGCAGCACGACGCCGTGCGCGCGCCCCGCTTGCACGATCTCGGCGACGCTGCGCCCGACCTGGGGCGCGACGAGGGCGATGACGGTGTCGAGGCTGTCGTGCACCACGACCCTTCCGCGCTTGCCGCCGACCAGCAAGAGGCCCGCGAGCACGCTGCGCATCACGCTGTGGCGGAACCCCGAGCCCTCCATCACGAAGTAGAGGCGCTCGCTGCAGGCGAGGAGCTTGTCCATGTTGCGCACCATCGCGGCGCGCACTTCGTCCTTGGGTGGCTCCGCGTCCACGGGGACCAGCGAGATCCCGATCAGCGGCTGCCGGCTCGTCGAGAACCCTCGCTGCACCTCGTGCAGCACCCGATCGACGTCGTCCATGACGGGGGTGCCCCAGCGCACGAAGTGGAGGCGGCCCAGGAGCATCGACCGATACGGCACACGAGAGGTGTACCCAATCGATCACCGGCGATCGAGCCCGGCCCTACGAGTGACCTTGCGCCAGCGCAATCATCAGGCGCCGCGCGGCGCAGATCAGCCCTTGCAGCTCGCGTGGCCGCAGGTCCAGCGGCCGCTCTTGGGCTCGAACCCGCAGTAGGAGTAGGGGGCGCCTCCGTCTTCCTGGCACTCGGCGTCGTCGGTGCAGACGTCCTGCGCGGTGTGGCACTGGTAGCCGACGACGCCGTGGTAGCTCCCGCAATCGAAGTCGAACGTCGGCGAGCACGCACCGCCGGGCCCGCAGTCCGTGTCCAGCCGACAGGCGCTCTTCACGCAGCGGTGACCGAGGCCGAAGTTCGCGCCGACGGGCTTCGCGGGCTCGCACGCGCACACCGCCGAAGGCCCGCAGTCCGTGTCCTCGTAGCAGTCGTCGGTGTGACACCGTCCGCGCACGCAGCGACTCGAAGCGGGGCAATCCTTGGACGTCGTGCACGAGGGTCCGGGCGCCATCTTGCCGAACGGGGCGGTCGCGGCGGCGACGTCGAGCCGCGGACAGGCCTCGGCCGAAGCGCGGTGCTGCTTCGGGAGCCGCACGGGCGACTTCGGCGGCTCGACCTTCTTCGGCGCCTTGGTCGGCACGTCGTCCGGGCGCAGCGGGCGCTCTTCGCCTCGACACGCGACGGCCGACACCACGAACAGCGCCGCGGCGAACCAGGGCCTCACGCCTCCTCGCGCACGGCGAGCGCCGCTTCGGACGAACCCACCACGTAGTCGACGTCCACCACGGAGCGGATCGAGGCCGCCGCCAGCAACCCCTCGACCGTCCCGGCGAACACGTCGAGCAGTCCTTGCGAGAGCCCTTCGGGTGGGCAGCCCCGGATGCGCACGGTGGCCGCGCGGGGACCGCTGGTCGTGAGGTCGATGGTGCCGTAGTTCCGGTGCGCCTGGTTCAACACGAGCGGGATGATGCGGCACTGCGTGGCCAGCGTGGCGCCGAACACCACGCGCATGCCCCGCGTGACGGCCCGGAAGAGCGCGCGCTCGGCGAGCTCGTCGGCGGCCTCCCGGTGCACCGCTCGCCAGCGCGGGCCGCCCAGCAGCGCGCGCGCCTTGTCCGCGAGCCGGGCGATCGGCGGCGACGGCAACCACTCGAGCCGCGTGGCCTCGTCGACGCGACGGACGAGGTCGGGCTCGGCGAGGCCGAGGATCTCGGCGCCGCGCGGGACCTTGCCCGCGCGCAGCGACGCGAGCAGATCCTTCACCATCGCTGCACGCACTTCCGGGTTCGACACGTCCTCTGCATTGCATCGCCGATCGAGGACCCGGTCAACCGATGGCCATCTTGGTCAGGCAAGCGTCTGCAGATCTGAAAAGACGCCTTGCACGGCTGCAACCGACGACCTCCACAAGTGGCCGGCGACGCTGGCGGTCGGAGGCGGCCCGGACATTGCGTTGCGAACGCGGCTCGTTCCAGCGCAATGTTCCATCTCAAACCGTCTGCACTGCTCGCTCTTTCGTTGGACGAGTCGGCGAGTCACTGTCACTTTTCACTGTGCACGCACCCTCGCGGCGCGCTATGAGCCCGCCCCCGCGACCGGCAACGGCGCGCCGGGCAGTCACGCAGAGAGGACACATGGTACGCACTCCTTCGCGAGCCTCGCGCTCGCATGCTTCCTCGGTGCGAGCGGTTGCTCGACCGAAGACGCCGCTCCGACGAGCAGCGACGACACGGGCAGCGCCGAGACGGAGACCGTCGACAGCAGCGCGCTCGACAGCGGCGCGCTCGACAGCGGCGCCCTCGAGAGCGGCACGCTCGACAGCGCGGCCGTCGACTCGTCCAGCTACGACTCGGGCGCAGACAGCGGCAGCGCCGACGCGGACGTAGCCGAAGTGAGCGAGGCGGGCGACACGGCCAGCCTGCCCGATGGGGCTTGCAAGAGCGGCACGGTCGAGGAGACCGCGTGCGGCAAGTGCGGCAAGCACAGCCGCCTGTGCGACGGTGGCAGCTGGCTCGACTATGGCGTCTGCTACGACGAGTCGGGCAGCTGTGCCCCCGCCGAGACGCGTTCCGTCCCGTGCGGCCGCTGCGGCACTCGCAAGCAGACCTGCTCGTCGACGTGCGAGTGGGCGTCGGACGTCTGCGTGGGCGAGAAGGCCTGCGTCGCCGGCACCACCGAGACCCAGTACGGCACCTGTCTCGATGCCACCAAGGTGAAGACCCGCACCTGCTCCGACGGATGTGTCTGGGGTGAGTGGAGCGCTTGCACGTGAGGAGAGCCATGAACAAGCGACTCATTTCGGCCATTGTTTGCGCTGGCGCAACCTCGCTCGGTTGCGCGACCACCAGCGAGGACCCGAGCATCACGCCCGTGGCCGATTCGGCCGTGGACGCCCCCGCCGACACCCGGGACTCCGCCGCCGCCGACACCGGCAGCGCCACCGAGACCGCGCCCGAGGCTGCCGTCGACAGCGGGAAGGGCTGCCCGTCGGTCGGCGCCACCGACACCCGCAAGTGCGGGAAATGCGGCTCGCAGAACCGCTTCTGCTTGCCTGGCAACACCTGGACCGACTGGTCCACCTGCGCGGGCGAGGTGGCCTCGGCCGAGTGCAGCATCGGCGAGAAGCGCACCGCCGACTGCGGGAACTGCGGCAAGCAGACGGACACCTGCGACGTCAGCGCCTGTACCTGGAGCGAGGGCGTCTGCCTCGGCGAGGGTCCCTGCGCGCCGGACGACGTCGAGACCACCAAGGCCTCCTGCTCGAGCCCGAGCGAGGTGCGCACCCGCAAGTGCAGTGACAAGTGCGAGTGGAGCACCTTCTCGGCCTGCGCCGCGCCCAAGGGCTGGCTCGCGATGGCCAAGCCGACGATCACCGGCCGCACGATGCACACGGCGCTGTGGACAGGCAGCAAGATGTTGGTGTGGGGAGGCTACGGCTCCTCACCCACCTACAAGCTCGATGGCGCGGCCTACGACCTCGGCGCCGACGCCTGGACCGTGCTCCCCGCCTCGCCGCTCGCCGGCCGTCGCCAGCACGCGGCCGTCTGGACCGGCAGCAAGATGATCGTCTGGAGCGGCTACGACGGCGTCACCCAGTTCAAGGACGGCGCGATCTACGACCCGGCCCTGGGCACGTGGAAGACCATCGCCACCTCGCCGCTCAGCGGCCGCCACAACGCGGCCGTCGTGTGGTCGGCGGCGACGAGCACCATGCTGGTGTGGGGCGGCTGCACCTCGAGCGACTGCTCGGCGGTCACCAACGACGGCGCCGCGTACGACCCGGCGACCGACGCCTGGACGACGATCCCGAGCGGTCCCCTCGCGGCCCGCACCGACCACGCGTTCGAGGTGGTCGGCGGCGAGCTCGTGATCTTCGGCGGCCGCAACGCCGTCGGGACCGCGCTCGGCGACGGCGGTCGCTACGATCCGGTGACCAAGGTCTGGACCAAGTTCTCCGACCCGGGCGCCGTGCTCGACGCGCGCTACGACGCGGCGTCGATCTCCGACGGCTCCACGCTGTGGGTCTTCGGTGGTCGCACCTCGTCGAGCTCGAGCAGCGCCAAGGGCGGCGCCGCCTACTACTCGCCGTCGGTCGGCTGGACCGCGATCCCCGACGCCGACACGCTCTTCGCGCCCTCGGGCAAGCGGTACGACGTCGCGGCGTTCCAGGCGGCCGGCAAGGTCTACGTGTTCTCGGGCATCCCGAGCACCGCTTCGGACACGCCGGCCTCCGGGTTCGTCGTGTGGGATCAGGCCACCGCCACGTGGTCCTCGATCGAGCCCACTGGCGCGCCCACGGCGCGCGCGCGCGCCACCGTCGTCTGGACCGGCAAGGAGGCCCTCTTCTTCGGCGGCGCCAACGGCCACACCTGCTGCACCTACTACGCCGACGGCGCCGTCTACCGACCGTAGCTGCCTCGTAGTCCCTTTCCCGATTCCGCACCACGAGGAGCTCCCCCATGCGCACGTCCGTCTTCTGCGCCCTGTCCCTGGTCGTCGCCATCGCCTCCACCGGCTGCAGTTCCAGCACCGACGACCCGGCCCCCGCGGTCGACGCCGGAGCCGACACCAGCGCCGACAGCGGCTGCTCCGGAGGCGAGAGCCTCTGCGGCGGTCGCTGTGTGGACGTCCTCAACGACAAGGCGAACTGCGGCGCGTGTGGCAAGGCCTGCGACAAGGGCCTCGTCTGCTCGGCGGGCCGCTGCTCGGTGTCGTGTCCCACGCCGCAGCTCGAGTGCGGCGGCGTCTGCGTGACCCTCGAGACCGACCGCGGCAACTGCGGCAAGTGCGGCGCCGCGTGCGCGACGGGCGAGGTCTGCAGCGCGGGCAAGTGCCAGGCGGTGTGTGGGGGCGGGCTGACCGAGTGCACCGCCGAGGGCGTGCGCTCCTGCGCCAACACCAAGAGCGACCGCGACAACTGCGGCGCGTGCGGCACGGCGTGCAAGGCGGGCGAGATCTGCGCCGGCGGCAAGTGCGCCGCGAGCTGCGGCGAGGGTCTCTCGGAGTGCTCGGGCGTGTGTCGAGACACCCAGTTCGACCCGAAGAACTGCGGCACGTGCGGCACCACGTGCGGCGCCACCGAGGTCTGCTCGGCCGGCAAGTGCTCCTCGAGCTGCGGGGCCGGGCTCACCTCGTGCTCCGGGGTCTGCAAGGACCTCTCGAGCGACAACAAGAACTGCGGCGTCTGCACGAGCGCCTGCGCCGCCGGCGAGGTGTGCACGGCGGGCAAGTGCACGGTCTCGTGCGCGGGCGGGCTCCTGCTCTGCGGCGCGGTCTGCCGCGACGGGCGCTACGACAAGGCCAACTGCGGCGCCTGCGGCAACGCCTGCGCGACCGGCGAGGTCTGCTCCGACAGCAAGTGCACGACGAGCTGCGGCACGCTCACCAACTGCACCGGCACCTGCAAGGACACGAGCCTCGACGTGGCCAACTGCGGCGCCTGCGGCAACGCGTGCGCGAGCGGCCAGGTGTGCGTCGCCGGCAAGTGCGCCGCGAGCTGCGGCTCGCTCGCCACCTGCGGCACCGCCTGCAAGGACACCAAGGTCGACTCGACCAACTGCGGCCTCTGCGGCAAGGTCTGCGCCGAGGGTGAGGTGTGCAAGGACTCCACCTGCACGCTCACCTGCGGCGGCGGCTTCACCAAGTGCGGCACGCTCTGCAAGAACCTGCAGAACGACTCGGCCAACTGCGGCGTGTGCGGCACATCGTGCAGCACCGGCGAGGCCTGCTCCGCGGGCACGTGCGTGCCCTCGACGGTGTCGTGCGGCGGCCTCGCCGTCTGCGGCGCGCTCTGCAAGGACACCAACGTCGACCCGGCCAACTGCGGCAGCTGCGGCAACGTGTGCACGGGCGGGAAGGGCTGCGTCGCCGGGGTCTGCAAGACCGTGTGCGGCGGCGGCACGAGCGCCTGCGGCGACCTCTGCCTCGACCTCACGACCAACCCGCTCAACTGCGGCACCTGCGGCACGGTGTGCGCGCTCGGCAAGTGCACCGCGGGCACGTGCCTCAAGCTGTCGACGATCCTGAACGGTCCGCTCAGCGACTGGAACCTCGCCAAGATGACGGACGGCAGCTACCGCTCGTGGGGTTACAACTCCAACGGCCAGCTCGCCGACGGCACCACGACCAACCGCAGCACGCCCGGCCCCACCCTCATCACCTCGGCGCTGCAGGTGTCCACGGGCGGCTTCTACGGCACCTGCTACGTGCTGGCGGACTACACCGCGAAGTGCATCGGGTACAACTCGTCCGGGCAGCTCGGCAACGGGACCACGACGAACTCCTACACGGCCTTCGTCAACGTCACCGGCCTCACCGACGCCACGCAGATCTCGGCCGGTCAGAGCCACACCTGCGCACGCCGCTCCGACGGCTCGGTGTGGTGCTGGGGTGGCAACACGTACGGGCAGCTCGGTGACGGCACCACGACCCAGCGGACCACCGCGGCGGCCGTGCCCGGACTGACCAACGTCGTCGAGGTGCAGGCGAGCTACAACTTCACCTGCGCCCGCAAGACCGATGGCACCGTCTGGTGCTGGGGCCAGAACAGCGACGGCCAGCTCGGCATCGGGAGCACCACCGCGGCGAACACGCCCCAGCAGGTGATCGGCATCACCACCGCGGCGGAGATCGCGCTCGGCTACTACCACGCCTGCGCGCGCCTCGCCGACGGCACGGTCCAGTGCTGGGGTGACAACTTCTACGGGCAGGCCGGCGACGGCGCCACGACCTACACCGACCGCACCAGCCCGAGCACGGTGGTCGGCACCTCGGGCACGGGTACGTTGACCAACGTCGCGCAGCTCGCGAGCGGCTACGAGCACAACTGCGTGCGCTTCGTGGACAACACCATCGCGTGCTGGGGCTACAACGGCACGAGCCAGCTCGGCGACGGCACGACGACCAAGAGCCCGACCCCCAAGGTCGTCGCCTCGCTCGCCAACGTTGCGCTCGTCGCGCCCGGCCGGAACCAGACCTGCGTGGTCCTCGCCGATGGCGGCGGGCTGTGCTGGGGCTCCAATGGCGGCGGGCAGCTCGGCGACGGCACCACCACGTCGCGCACGGCGCCCACGCCCATCAAGTTCTGAGCGCACGAGCGCGGGCCGACGTCTGTCACGCCGGCCCGCGCGTTGTCTCACAACTTGGCTTCCTTGCGGAGCGCCATGATCGCCATGGCGACGGCGTTCGACGCCGACGAGTAGACGGACCCGTTTCCGAGCATCGCCTCGGCCTCGGCGTACTTCCCCCCGTTGATGGAGTGGGCGATGGCGGCCGCCGCTCGATGGAACTCGGCGTGACGGGCCATACACGCGCCGTGACTCGGCAGCCTCGCGTACGTCTGCTTGGCCTCCCCGTGGAGCCACTGACCGAGAGGGCAGCAGCGGTCGGAGCCGATTGTGGCTTCGTCCAGGCGTTCCTTCTTCTGGATGGCGCCGCGTAGCTTGATCTTCCACTCGGCGTGCGCGGTCAGGGCCTTCTCGAGATCCATGGTCTTTCCTCCCCCCCCCCTCGTTGTCCGGGGCCCCGGGCGCCGCCCGGGCGGCCGGGGCGCCCGCGCGCGCGGGCGGCCGGGGGGGGGGGGCGGGCGGGGGGGCCGCCGCCCGGCCCCGGCCCGCCCGGCCGGGCCGCCCCCCCCGCCCCCCCCCCGCCCGGGGGGCGGCGCCCGCGGGGCCGCGCGCGCGGCCGCCCGGGCGCGGCGCGGGGGCTTCTGCCGCCCCCCCCCGCGGCCCCGCCCCCCGCCGCGCGCGGCGGGCGGCGGCGGGGGGGGGGGCGGCGGGCGGCGCCCCCCCCCCGCGGGGGGCCCCGCCGCCCGCCCCCCCCCCCCCCCCCCCGGCGGCGGCCGCGCTTCTCGGGCGCCCCGCCCCCCCCCGGGGGGGGGGGGCGGCCCCCGCGGCGCCCCCCCCGCCCCCCGCGCAGGCTGGCGATCGTGCCTCACCGCTCTTCCTCCCCAGTCGCACCATCGAACGGGCGATCCGGCCGAGCTCGCAGTGGTCGAGCAGGGTCGATCGACTGGCCGACCTGAGACAGAGACTCTGGCTCCCATGGCGCCCTGGCCGTCGGGGCGCCCCCGCCCTGGCCCGAGGTGACGAAAGCGCGCATACTCGCCCGATGCGCTTCACCTCGCTCGCCCCCCTCGCTTCGCTCCTCGCGCTCTCGGTCGCCGCTTGCTCCGCGAGCAAGGAGGGCGACGAGGTCGCGCTCGACGGCGCCACCGACCCGGACAGCGGCGAGGACGGCGGCATCGTGATCGGCGACGCGGGTGACGACGGCGGCACGTTCGACGTCCCCGCCGACGGCACGCCCGGCCCCTGCGAGGGTCTGCGCTGTCAGGTGAAGGCGTGCGGTGGCGGCGCCGACACCACGGTGAGCGGCACGGTCTACGCGCCGAACGGCACGCTGCCCCTCTACAACGTGATCGTCTACGTCCCGAACCTGACGCCGCTGCCGCTCACCAAGGGCGTCACCTGCGACAAGTGCGGTGCGCTCGCGAGCGGCGACCCGATCACCACCGCCCTCACCGACTCCAAGGGCAACTTCACCCTCAAGGGCGTGCCGGTCGGCAGCAACATCCCGCTCGTGATCCAGCTCGGCAAGTGGCGCCGCCAGGTGAAGATCAACGTCAGCGAGTGCGTCGACAACAAGCTCACCGACAAGAACCTCACCCGCCTGCCGAAGAACCAGAAAGAGGGCGACATGCCCAGGATCGCGGTCACCGTCGGTGGCTGCGACAAGCTCTCGTGCATGCTGCCCAAGGTGGGCATCGACGCGAGCGAGTTCGGCGTCGACGGCAGCGCGGCCGCGGTGCACTTCTACCTGCCGGCCGCCGGCTACGCGACCGGCCCCGCGGGCATGAAGGACGCGCGCGTGCTGTGGGACAACCCGGCCAAGCTCAAGGAGTACGACATCGCGGTCTTCAGCTGCGAGTGCTTCGAGAACAGCCCGGGCAGCAAGGACGCGAAGTCGTTCGCCGCGGTCGACCAGTACCTCAAGGCCGGCGGCCGCATCTTCACGACCGACTTCCAGTACCTCTGGTACAAGAGCAGCCCCGATCCGGCGATGAAGGCCGTGATGCCGATCCCGGGCGGCGCTCCTGGTGGCACCAACCCGGCCACGCTCGACACCACGTTCACCAAGGGCAAGGCCCTCGCCGACTGGCTCGCGTACGTCGACAAGACCACCACCTACGGCAAGGTCACCTGCGACTACGTGTTCAACAACTTCTCGCCCGCCGACAAGACCAAGGCGCAGGTCTGGGCTTCGTCCATCGGCATCTCCGGCGGCGCGGGCACCACCAACAACCCGCGCTTCGTCACCATCAACACCCCCGTGGGCAAGCCGGTCGAGGAGCAGTGCGGCAAGGCCGTCCACCTCGACGCGCACATCAACGGCTCCGACACCATCGACGCCACCTACCCGGCCGGCTGCAAGTCGGCCATCAAGCAGGGCGAGGAGGCGTTCGCGTTCTTCTTCTTCGACCTCGCGTCGTGCATCCAGAAGGACGGCGAGCCGCCGAAGCCCCCGCCCGTGAAGTGAGCGGCCCTGTCTCGGTGAGGGCCGTGTCTCGCCGACGTGACGACGCGGGACACCCCGTGACAGTGGGCGGATGTGCGCAGGTGCGGGTTCTCCGAGCAGGAGTGTGGGCCTCCGGAGGGCACACCGCTTGCTGAACGTGCCCACATGCTCGCCCGCCGCTCGCTGCTCGCCCTGGCGCTGACCACCACCGCGCTCCTCGCGGGCTGCGCCGTCGAGGGCGGTGGGCAGATCGACCTCGAGGGCGCCGACGAGAGTGGTGACGGCTACGGCGCGGAGAGCGTGGTGGGCAGCGTGGCCGTCGGCGCCGTGCTGCGCGCCACCACCACGGTCAACCTCCGCAACGGCCCGTCGACGAGCAACACCATCCTCCACGTGATCCCGAACGGCGCCACGGTGACCGTCGTCGGCACGACGCCGAAGAGCGGCTTCTACAACGTGAAGCACGCCGGCGTGACCGGCTGGGCCTACGGTCTCTACTTCGAGAAGGTGAGCTCGCCCACGCCGCCGCCCGCGCCGACCCCGGGGTCCACCACCGTCGACACCATCAAGAACCTCGCGGCCACCTCGGCCTGCGCGAAGTACTCCTGGAAGGACCGCGGCCTCGCGCCCAAGGGATACGTGAAGGGCGTGGCCCTCACCTTCGCCAAGGCCGTGTGTCAGCCCACGCGTTCGGACGTCGTCCTCGCGAGCAAGGCCAAGACCACCGACGACGTCCACGACGCGCTCTCCTGGTTCGCGTCGAACTACGCGGCCGCGGGCATGTCGAACACCACCGCCGGCGTCGACACGTTGCGCCACCTCTACACGCTGCTCCTCGGCCTCGGCATGCGGGAGAGCTCGGGCGAGCACTGCGTCGGGCGCGACGCGTCGGCGAGCAACGTGTCGGCAGACAGCGCCGAGGCCGGCGCGTGGCAGACCAGCTACGACTCGCGCTCGAGCAGCGTGGAGCTGAGCAAGCTGTTCACCAAGTACCGCGCGAGCTCCGCGGGGTGCTTCCTCGACACGTTCCGCGAAGGCGTGAGCTGCAGCGCGGCGGACTGGAAGAACTGGGGCACCGGCACCGACGGCCTCGATTTCCAGCGGATCGAGAAGGCCTGCCCCGCGTTCGCGGCCGAGTACGCGGCGGTGATGCTCCGCGTGCAGGGTGGCAGCAAGGGGCACTACGGCCCGCTGCGCACCAAGGCCGCCGAGATCCGGCCCGAGTGCGACGCGATGCTGAAGCAGGTGCAGGCCGCCGTCGCGAGCGACCCCACCGTCTGCTCCGCGCTCTGAGCTGCGCTACGCCTGGCGCGCCAAGGCTGGCTCCGGACGGGCGTCGTGCGACAGCACGTAGTCGAGGAGCTCCTGCTGCGAGTTCACGCCGAGCTTGAAGAAGATCGACTTCAGGTGGTTGCGCACGGTGTTCGGGCTGACGCCGAGGTCGCGGGCGATCGTCGGGGGACGCCGGTGGTCGAGGAGACACCCGAGCACCTGACGCTCGCGCGGGCTCAGATCGGCGAGCTCCGCGGCGCGCGCCGGGCCGTCACGCATCGCCGAAGCCGACGTCGCGAGGACGACGGTGGCGACGAGCTGCGCCTCGAGGAACGGACGCACGAGGTAGCCGGCGAGGCGAAGGCTGGTGGCGAGGAGCTTGCGATCGAAGTGCTCGGCGATCACGACCACCGGGGGGTCCATGCGCACGGCCTGCAACCAGCCGAGCTGCTCGAGCGCGGTCGGGCGGGTGAGGTCGAGCAAGCAGAGGTCGGGCCGCTCGAGCTCGCACGTGCGGACGAGCACCGGCGGGACCGGGCACCCCGTGAGCGTGAGGAAGCCCGCGTCCTCGAGGGCGCGCTCGATCGCGACGTCCTCCTCCAGCACGAGGATGCGGGGCCGTCTCTGCGCGACACGGTGCACTTCGGAGTACGTCATGGTCCACGCCTCCTTCGCAAGGCCCGGACCGCAATTTTCTCCGTGTTTTCGCGCTCCCGGTGTGTCGAATCGACCCAGCTGGGTCAACTCGACACGGGTCGCAGGCGCCGATCGGGGCGCGCGATCACTTGATCGGCGAGGCGATCTCCTTGATGCCGGCGCCCGCCGTGGTGACGTGCTCCCACTGACCGATCGGCGCCGAGGTGGCGTCGGCGACGATGGGCACGGCGGCGAGCGCGGTCCCGGTCCACTGCAGGCGGAAGAGGCCGGTGGTGCCGGCGGCCACGCTCTCCTGCGCGAGCAGGATGTCCCCGGCCATCGGGAGCAGCTCGGTGTAGGGCACGCCGAGGAGGCGGCTCGTGCCGTAGTTCGAGCCGAAGAAGTTCTCGTTGGGGGCGATGAGATCGATGTCCTCGATGGTCACGCCGACCGAATAGGAGGTGACCTTGCCCTCCTTGGAGATGGCGTACAGCAACCCGACCTCCTCGGCGCCGGCGATGATCTGCCCCGCCAGCGGGCCGAACCGCGTGGGCGCGTTCGGCACGACGATCATGCCCTCGAGGTGGGTCGGAACCTCGGCGATCTTGGTCGGCACGCCGGCCGAGGTCACCCGCCACACCTTGCCCACCGTGGTGACCACGATGAGGTCGCCGCCGAACACGCCGGTGCGGTCGACGTAGAGCGAGCCGCGCATGAGGCCGTTGCCGCCCCCGGGCAAGGTGACCCAGGGGTTGTCGATGGTGGCGCCGTCGGCCGAGATCCGCACGATCTCGCCGTCCTTGCCGTTGCCGGTGAAGAGCTGTCCGGTGACGAAGCCACCGACGTTGCCGGAGCGCACGGTGGCGATCTTCACCTCGTCGGTCATGCCGCTGAACGTGGACAACGGCGCGTGCTCGCCCTTCTCGTCGATGCGCTCGAAGTTGTAGGGGATGCCGCCGGTCGCGTAGTTCACCGACATGACCACCGTCTTGGTGGGCTCGTGGAAATCGATGCCGATCGGGCTGTTGAACGCGGTCGAGATCGCGGTGAAGTGCAGCGTCGGAGGCGCCCCGTCGTTCTTCGGGTCGATGTAGTTGGGAATGCCGTCCTTGTCCCAGTCCTCGACGCCCTCGATCTTGTCGTCGAGCCCGTCGTCGTCGCTGTCGCGGTCCTTGTAGTCCGGGACCCCGTCCTTGTCGGTGTCGCGCGGGCCGCCCGGATCGAACCGTCCCTCCACGGAGTCGAGGATCCCGTCGCCGTCCTCGTCGACGCTGACCTCGCCGTCGATCTTCAGCCCTTCGTCGCCACCGCCGTCGGTCGCAGCCTCGCTGGCTCCGGTATCGATCGTCCCGGTGTCGGCGGCGAGCGGCTCGCCCTCGATGTCACCGCCGCCGCAGCCTCCCCACCCGGCGGCCAGGAACACGAGAAGGGGAACAGCGAGACCGAGCCGAGAGCAAGACATGGCCACAGTGGAGCACACACCGGGCCAGACTTCACACGCATCGACACCGCAAGATTCCGCCACCCTCGTGCGTTCGCGCTGTCTCGTCCTTCCTCCCGCTGTCACGCCGACGAGACGCGACTTTGCCCGCGGTGAACAACGAGGCCCGGCCCCTCGGGCGAGGAGACCGGGCCTCTGGTCTCGCGGTGGTCTCAGGTCACGGGCAGCCGAGGCGCTGGAACGTGTGACGGACGCTGTACGAGAAGCCCGAGGTCACCAAGCCCACCACCGTGGTGCCGACGCTGAGGGTGGCGCCGTTCATGCTGGTGCCGCACACCGAGAACACGGTGCCCGTGGCGCTCGCGATCGCTCCGCGGCGATCGAGGATGGCGAGGCTGCCCGCCGAGGTGAGCAGGGTGTTGCCCCGGTGGAGGCCGAGGTGCCGAAGTCGAGCTTGGTCGGGAGCAGCGCGGTGACGGCGGGGTTGCCCTGCGGGTCGCCGATGTTGCCGACCTGGATGGCCGAGCCCGTGCCGCTCGTGATGCTCAGGTTGCGCCCGGTGACGCTCGCCGCGGTGTCGATGAACAGCTCGGGCGCAGCGGTCCCGTTGCCGGTCATCGTGACCCCCTGGATGTTCACCGTGGGTGTGCTGGTGGCTCCGCCGGGCGGCGCGTGGATGGCGATGCCGCTGAAGCCGTTCTTGGTGATCTGCGTGTCGAGCACGCTCCCCGTGACGCGGCCGACGACGAGCGTGCCGTTGCCGAGGAAGTCGATGCCGTTGTTGCCGGTCACCGGCGTGTAGCCGGTGGTCGTGAGGTTGCCGACACCCTGGCCGTTGCCGCTGAGCGTGCTGGAGACGACCGTGACGCTGGCCGTGCCGTAGGCGCGGATGCCGAAGCCGTAGTTCTCCTGGATCACGCTCGTGGTGACGGAGGTGGTGCCACCGTTCACTTGCACGCCGCCGTCGGCCGCGGCGCCGGTGCCGAAGTTGCCGTTGTTGGAGACCTGGTCGTTGAGCAGCCTCAGGGTGAAGGCGCCGTCGGTGGTGTTGATGGCGTACTCGTTGGACCCGCGCAGCAGGCAGCCGGTGATGGCCACCGTCGGAGAGCCGGTGATCCGGATGAGCTCGTTGTTCGCACCGTCGATCGCGCAGGTCGGGCGCGTGGTGGAGCCGGGGAGGGTCCCCGCCGTGCTCGCGATGGTGAGCGTGCCGCCGGAGACGACGATCTGGCGATCGGTCGAGTATCCCGCGACCCCGTTCGCCGCGGAGAGCTCCACGTCGGTGATGGTCGTGGTCCCGGTGGAGGCCAGCACCGCGTTTCCGAAGTTGCGGACGATGAGGTTCTTGAGGACCGCGCCGCCGGCGAGCTTGAGCGCGACGTTGGCCGCGCCGCCCTCGAGCACGGGGCGCACGACGCCGGTCCCGGACTCGCCCTCGACGGTGATCCCGGCGGACACGTTGGCGGTGCCCGCGGCGGTCGCCCACGTCTGGGTGGGGATGTTGGTCGCGTTGTAGCGGGCGGTCGCGCTCGTCAGGCCATCGCCCATCGAACGCACGAACACGGTGTCGCCCGCCGTAGCTCCCGCCGCCGCGACCGCGAGGCCGGCGCTGACCGAGCGGAACGGGCGCGAGGTGGTGCCGACGCCAGTGGCGTCGTTGCCGGTGGTGCCGAGCACGGTGATGCGGGTGACCTCGAGCGCGCCCGTGAAGCTGGCCGAGCCGGAGGGGGTGTTGACGGTGAGGTTCTTGAGACCGACGACCTCGCCGTGCGGGACGTTGCAGGTGAGGGTGGCGGTGGTGGCCGTCGAGGCCGCGACCGTGCACGTGACGCCACCGGTCATGGTCGCCGTGGTGGCGCCCGTGAGGTTGGTGCCGGTCACGGCGAGCGTGATCACCCCGAGGCCCTGACGGACCTGGCGGTCGGTGTAGCCCGTGGGCGCGCTGATGGTGACGTTGGTGATGGTCGGCGCCGCGGGTGCCTCGGCGGTGTCCGCCGCATCGGACGCGCTGTCGGCGGCGGTGCTGTCGGCGGCGGTGCTGTCGGTCGCGGTGCTGTCGGCCGCCGTGCTGTCGGCCGCCGTGCTGTCCGTCGCCGCGCTGTCCGTCGCGGAGCTGTCCGTCGCGGTGCTGTCGCCGCTCGAGTCGGTCGCGGTGCTGTCGCCGCCCGAGTCCACGGTGGGGGTGTCGTCCACCATGGTGTCGGAGCCGGTGTCGCTCCCCGTGTCCACGCCGGTGTCGGCGTCGTCCGCGGTGCCATCACTGCCGCCGTCGTCGGTGCCGGTGTCGGTCTCGTCGATGCTGGTGTCGCCACCTCCGCAACCCGCGACCGCCGCGCTTCCCACCCAGGCCACCAAGCAAAGCCATCGTCGTGCACGCATGAAGATCCCCCTTGTCGAGCCACGAACCGTGGCGCGTGAAGAGATTATGGAACGGCGAGGCCCCTCGCAACCGCGAGCCCGGCCGTGCAAATCTGCCCCAGGGGATCCCCCCCTCGGAGCGGAACTTCCGGGCGGCCGGCCTGTCGGTCCGTCGGCAACCCCAGCCGGGAGCCCTCCGCTCCCGAGAGGACGTGCGCTCATGGTCGCTTTCGCGAACGCGTCGACGCCTGCCGTCGACCCTGCAACCGTCGTCGAAGTCATCGTCGCGTGGGGCGAGAGCGTGCTCCACGTCGCCCACCTCGCGAGCGCGAACGCCGCCTTCTCGCTCGGCGATCGGGGCAACTTCGCGCTGCCGGCCGAGCGACTCGGGACCTCGCGGCTCGACCTCGTGCAGGGTCGCGCGGTCCTCGTCCCGGCGCACGTCAGTGGGCTGGTCGCGGTCGGCGAGCAGCAGATGACCCTCGCCGACGCGCGGGTCACGGGCCACATCGTCGACGATCGGCTCCCGCTCGCGCACGGCGTCCGCCTGCGGTTCGAGGTCGGCGGGTTCACCGTGCAGGTGGCGATGGTGACGGCGGCCGAGAAGCTCTCCGGGCGCGGGCCGCGGCGACGCCTCGCGCCATGGGCGCTCGCCCTGCTGTTGCACGCCGGAACGCTAGGAGCCCTCGCCTCTGCACCGAGGGACTCGCTCGACACGGAGGAGACGGCCGCGCTGGACACTCCCACGCGCACGCTCTTGCTGGCGAAGGAGCAGGAGCCCGGAGCCGCGGCGCCCGGAACCGCGCCGCAACGAATCGCTCACGCGCTGATCCCGCCCTCGCACGAGCCCACCACCGACGTCCACACGCTCGTCGGAGCCTCGAGCTTCGCGCCGTGTGGCTGCGCAGCCCAGCGTCACGCGGCGAGGAGCGCTTGGATGGCCGAAAGCAGCGAGTCGGGCTTGAAGGGCTTGCTGACCCAGGCGCTCGCGCCCCTGGTGCGTGCCAGGTCGACGAGCTGCGGCTGCGGATCCGAGGTGAGGATGACGACGGGCAGCGCGCTGCCCTGGTTGCGCAGGTTGTCCAGGAAGTCGAGCCCGTTCATGTTGGGCATGTTGATGTCGCAGATGATCAACGAGGGCGCGGGATCTCCTCCGATCTTCGCCAGCGCGTCGACGCCGTCGACGGCCTCGACCATGTGGTAGCCACCGCTCGTCAGCGCGCGCCCGACCAGCGTGCGAATCGTTCGTGAGTCGTCCACGACCAGGACCGTCCCAGGCATCGCGTGTCTCCTCGCAGGGTGGGCGCACTCGGAGGCCCGTCCCTTCGTACGGACCAACGCGTCGCTCCTGCAGCCCTTCGATCCGGCGCACATGTGGGTTCGACGAAAAACGGCAGGTCTGCCGCGACAGTTTGCGCTAGAGGGTGCAGCGAAATGCGGCACAGATGGTGCTCACTCGCTGCCGCACGAGCGACGCGAGTGACGAAGACCTCGTTCGCCAAGAGACGTGCACGGACGTTCGTCGCGGCGCTGGGCCTCGGCGCGTCGATCACAGGATGCGCCCGCCGCGACCCCCCCGCCCAGCCCGCGCCGATCGTGACGGTCGACGCCGCCGCAGAGAGCCCGGCGGACACGACGACCCTCGGGGTCGAGGCCGACGTCGCGGTCCCGCGGAGCGGCCGGTGCCCAGCGGGAATGCGACTCGTGGTGGGCGAGTACTGTCACTTCCTGCGTCACGGCTGCCGCGTGGGTCGCCTCGGGAAGGCCGGCGAGTACTGCCCCGAGGGTTGCGACTTCGACCCCACCGAGTGCCAGGAGTGGATCCCCGGCACTGCGTGGTGTCAGGGCAGCAAGCCGATCGTCGTGGGCAACGAGATCGTGCGCTACGAACCCGAATACACCCACGTCGAGGTGTGCATGGACGAACACGAGTGGCCGAACCGGGTCGGCGAGAAGCCCACGGTGTTCGTCAGCTGGTTCGACGCGCAGAAGCTCTGCGGGTCCGTCGGCAAGCGCCTCTGCACCTCGGCCGAGTTCACGACGGCGTGCGAGGGGCCCGAGCGGCGTCCCACCGCGACGGGGTGGAAGATCGACGGCGCCGCGTGCAACGTCGACCGACCCGCGCGCTCGTGGCATCGACCTGGCAACGGCTCGAAGGAAGGCTTCGCGGAGGTCGATCAGCGCGAGCCGAGCGGCGCGCGCCCGCTCTGCGTGTCACCCCACGGGGTGTTCGATCTCACGGGCAACGTCGACGAGTGGACCACGCTGGATCCCGTCGACCGCCATCAGAGCGGACACCCGAGCCAGCTCAAAGGTGGTTACTACGCGAAGGGGGCGCATCCGTTCTGCCGGGCGCACACGGACTTGCACCCCCCGGACTTTGATTTCTATCAAATAGGGACGCGCTGCTGCGCCACGCCGTACCCCCCTTGAAGACCCCACGCGGACGCTTGTGCTGCGCTTGGTGGCGGGCTACCGGTCAAACTAGCCATGGCCGAGATCCGTGCTTCTTGGATGCCGCTCTACCAGAGCTCTCTCTCGTGGCACGGGCTCCTCGATCTCGTCACCAAGCGCCTCTCGCCGGCCACCCAGCGCGCCTTCCTCGAGCCAGCTCCGGGGGAGTGGCAGGACGTGGCGACAGTGGTCGCCGTACTAGACGTCGTGGGCCAGCTCCGCGACGCACAGACCGTTCGCAGCGTGGGGCGCCACGTGATGCGCCTGGCGCTGCAGAGTGTCCTGGTCGCCCAGGTCGAGCCTTTCAAGGACCAGCAAGGGGTCACCCCGGTCCGCCTCTTCGAGGAACTTCCGCGTTTGTTCGCGGCCCACTACCGCGATGCAGGCGAGGTTCGTTGCCTCTCCACGGAGCGGCACGCGGCGGTCACCGAGATCGTCGGGTTCCGTCACGCGAGCAACCCTCACTGGATCGAGGCCTGGCTCGGCGGGCACGAGGGGCTCTTGCGGCACTTCCGGTTCGCGGGTCGCGCGACCGCCGACGGCGCGCTCCTCCCGCGAGCGCTGCGCGTCCGCACCACGTGGGCCGGCGCGCTCAGCGGCGCGGCGACCGCCCTGCGCCCCGTCATCACCCCGGTGCCACCGAGCCGCCGGCAGCTCGTGGGTGGCGGGCCGGTTCCTTCGACGGGCCCTGCGACCGGTCCCGTGCCATCGACGGGCGCTTCGACCGGTCCCGTGCCATCGACGGGCGCTTCGACCGGTCCGGTGCCGGTCTCCACCACGGCGACCAATCCCGCCCTCCGGAGCCGCCGCTAGAGCGTATCCTGCGTGGATGACTCGCCTCGCTCTCTCGGCGCTCGCGTGTGCCTTGCTCCTCGGCTGCGGTGACTCGGGCTCGGGCACCGACGGCATCGATCTGGACGCGACGACCGACGGGAGCTTCGACGCGACCGACGGCGCGACCGACACCAGCCTCGTGCTGGACACGCCACCCCCCGACGCTGGCGAGCTCGGGTGCAGCGCCGACCTGCGCAACCTGATCGACGCGACCGGCAAGGTGGTCGGGACGTGCCCCGCCGACCAGGGCTGCAGCAAGGGCAAGTGCGTCGAGGCGTGCGCCGCCGCGGCCGCCAGCCGCGGCAACGTGGGGTGCGACTTCTACGCGCCCACGCCGCCCGCGTATCCGCCGGCGCTGCCCCCGTGCTTCGCGGTCTTCCTCGCCAACACGTGGCCCAAGGCCGCGAAGATCACCGTCGGCCGCGACACGGCCGCGTTCGACGCCACCAAGTTCGCGCGCATCCCCGAGGACGGCAAGACGCCCGACCTCTGGAAGCCCGTGCCCGCCGACGGCATCCCCGAGAACCAGGTCGCCGTGCTGTTCCTCTCGAGCGATCCGAAGTCGGTGATGCCCGAGACCGGGGTGCCGCTGAAGTGTCCGGTCACCCCGGCGATCGACGCCACGACGGTGCTCGCGGGCACCGGCAAGTCCAAGGCGTTCCACGTCACGACCAGCGTGCCGGTCTCGGCCTACGACATCATGCCGTACGGCGGCGCGCGCTCGCACTTCCCGAGCGCAGAGCTCCTGTTCCCGAGCTCGGCGTGGGGCGACAACTACGTGATGATCGCCACCCCCGCCGGCACCTACGACACGCCCGGCCCGCTGTGGGCGCAGATCGTGGCCACGCAGGCCGACACCTCGGTGAAGATCCTGCCCGTCGCCGATCTGCCCGCGGGTGGTGGCCTCGGCGCGACGACCAAGGGGACGACCGGCACCTTCACGCTGCAGCCCGGCGAGTACGCGCAGTGGGAGCTCGGAGGCAAGGTCGACCTCTCGGGCAGCATCGTCCTGGCCGACAAGCCGGTCGCGGTGTTCACCGGCAACCGCTTCTACCGGCAGCAGCCCACGCCCGCGCCGGGCGGCGAGTCCACCCACCAGCAGAACCTCTCGGTGTCGGCCCTCGGCAACGAGTACGTCGCGGCGCCGTTCGCCACGCGCCGCAGCGACCTCGCCCCCGAGGCGATCCGCTACCGGCTGGTGGGCGCGGTCGACGGGACCAAGCTGAGCTTCGACCCCGCGTTCACGGGCGCGCCGACCACGCTCGACCGCGGTCAGGTGGCCGATTTCGTCGTGACCGGGCCGTTCCGCGTCACGAGCCAGGACAGCGCGCACCCGTTCGCGGCGGCGCAGATGATGGACACCGCGAACCTGCCCGTCGCCTCGCGGCCGGGGGCCATCGCGCCCGGATACGGCCCGTGGCTCGGCGACGAGGAGTTCGTGATCATGCTGCCGCCGGCGCAGTTCCTCTCGCGGTACGTGTTCTTCACCGATCCGGCCTACCCGACCACCAACCTCGTGTTCACCCGGGTCAAGTCCAAGGGGCGTTCGCCGACGTCACCGTCGACTGCCTCGGCACGATCAGCGGGTGGAAGAAGGTGGGCGGCGACGATCGCTTCGAGGTCGCCGAGGTGGATCTCGTGCGCGCGGGCAAGGGCGTCGGCACGTGCCTCAACGGCCGCCACACCGCCGAGAGCGCGGGGCCGTTCGGCATCGTGGTGTGGGGCCTCGACAGCTACTCGTCGTATGCGTACCCGGGCGGCGGCAACCTCGCGTCGCTCAGCACGGTGAAGGTCGACCCGCTACCGAAGTGAGGGCAGGAGGCCTCGCTCGACGAGCGCCTCGCGCAGCCCCGGCGCGCCCTCGAAGAGCACGGCGTCCATCCCGACGGCGCGCGCGGCCTCCACGTTGCGGCGTCGATCGTCGACGAACAGGCACTCGGCGGGCGTGACGCCGAGGGTCGCGGCGGCGTCGAGGTAGGCGCGTGGGTCCGGCTTGCGCAGCCCCGTCTTGCACGAGACGAAGGTCCACCGCACCCAGCGGGAGAGCCGCACGTGCTGCTCCACGAGCTCGAACCAGCACGGGTAGTTCGAGAGGGTGTGCATGGGCAGTCCGGCCGCGGCGAGCTCCTCGAGCAGCGGCTGGATGCCTGGCAAGAGCCGGTAGGCGGGCCCCACGTGGGCCTTGAACGCGGCGACGTCGAAGCCACGACCGTCGGCGAAGAAGCGCGCAGCGAACCCCGCCTCGTCGAGCTGCCCGTGCTCGAACTCGACCCACGCGGTCGGGTGCTTCGCGGCCATCATCTCGGCGAAGGTCATCGAGAAGAACGCGGGCATCGCGTCGATGAACGGGTCGTGGACGAGCGTGTCCATGACGTCGAGCAACAGGAGCATCGATCCAGGGTTCTAGCGCAGAAAGAGCGTCGATCGCAGCTCTGCGACGACGCTCTCTCCAGCCACTTCGGGCTCCCACGGGTGAATTCTGGCGGCGGCTACAGCTCCGCGGCCTCCGGCTGCGGCCCCGGGACGATGCCGGCGATGTCCGGATCTTCACCGGTCGCCGAGGCCTCGCCCGGCGGCTTGTCCTTACGCTCCTTGCGCTTGGCCGCCTTCTCTTCCTGGCGTTCCTTGCGGTTGCGTTCTTTCTCGCGCTTCTTGATGGACGGTGACCCTGCCATGACGAATCTCCACGGATTGGGGAGGCTTAAGCGGTTCCTGCGTGGGCCACGGGAGGCGGCACGCTGTTGAGTCGGAGGAGGCGCTGGTGCTTGGCCATCGCCTCGAACACGTGGCTCGAGGTGTTGTACGGGAGCTGGAACTCCACGCACGCCTCGCGGACGATCTTCGAGATCTGGGGGAAGTGGGTGTAGTGCACCCCGGGGAACAAGTGGTGCTCGATCTGCATGTTGAGCCCACCGGACATGTGGAGAGCGATCGAGGAGTCGACGCCGAAGTTGTGGGAGGTGAGCACCTGGTGGCGGCCCCAGTCGACGCCGTCGCCCGACGAGCGGTCCATGGTCTCGGGGACCTCGTGGTTGACCACGATCTGGATCACCACCATCAGGCTGCTGACGACGTTGACCACCAGGCAGACGAGCACCGCGCGCTTCCACGGCAAGAAGAAGAACGGCAGCGCCACCGAGAGCACCAGGTTGAGCCCGATGGCGATCACGTTCTCGACGCGGTCGCGCAGCGAGATCTGGTTCACGAGGTGGCGACCGGTGAACAGGCTCTTGATCGCGAGGACGAAGTCCTGGAGCGACCAGAGGGGCAGACCGAGCGCGTAGACGATCCACGAGTACACGGGCTGCCCGCGGTGCCAGGGGCGGTGCGCGAGGTTGGGCTGGATGCGCTTGAGGGGGTAGTTGTCCTGCAGGTCGTCCGGCGTGAGCGTGTCCACGTGGTGGCTGCGCACGTGGGAGTTGCTCCAGATGGGCCAGCTGCTCACGAGGAACGGCGAGCCGAGCCGGAACACGAGCGCGTTCCACCGGCCGCGGGGGAACAACGAGAAGTGGGACATGCTGTGGCCGGGCCCGACCGCGGTGAGGGCGCGGAGCACGGCGAGCGCGCCCGCCGCCACGAGGCTGCCCCGTACGTAGGCGGGGTAGGTGAGCGCGACGACGCCGAGGATGGCGAGGAGCGAGAGGACCTGCACGGCGACCGAGGCCCCCGGCTTGGTGCGGCTCTTGCGAAAATGGTCGGCCACGCGCTTCTTGACGATCTTGTAGAAGTCGTCGTCGGCGAACGTGAAGCGCGAGTGGCCGGCGAGCTCGACCGCCTGCGGGTCGGCCTGATCGACGGGCACCTCGTAGCGCGCCATGAGCCGCGCCTGCTTCTGCGCGGTGAAGTGGTAGGAGGCGAACAGCTCGGTGCAGTTGGTGCCCTTGCCGAGCAGGAGGGCGTCGCGGCCGCCGGGGTGCTTGGCGACGAAGGCGGTCAGGTCGTAGGCCTTGCCGGCGACGAACCAGAGGTTCTTGGGCGCGGTGCGCGCGTCTCCGCGGGCGTGCCCGGTCAACAGCGCTTCGTCGGATTCGTCGTTGTCGTCCGCTGCGTCGCCCGCATCGACCCCTGGACCGAGGGCCCCTGCTTCAGGGCCACCCATGAAGGAGCCTCGCGTTCGTCGAGAGGCTCGAACTCGTGTGAAACCCAGCAGAACCCATCGTCGCTCCTCGAAACCAGAGGAAGCGGGCCGAGCCCCGACGACGACTGGAAAGGGCACCATAGCACGGCTCCCTGCAAGGTTGCCCGCGCTCACGGGGCAGCGTACGGTGGAGGACCCCTTTCGCCGTGGCCGCCCGGGCCGCGGCGTCCTTGTTTTGTCTCGCGCACAGGAAATGTAGGAACCGTTGAACAACCCAGAAGTCGACGTCGAGCCCGCGGATCCGTTCTCCGACCACGCGGGCCCCGCCGATCTGGTGGACGATCTACCGTCTCGTGCAGACATCCGCGTCTCCGAGGTCGGCCCCTCCCCGCGTGCGCTGCCGGACGACGAGCGTCCGACGGATCGTCTGCTGGTGCGGGAGGACGAGACCAAGCTCGACGGGCGCGCGACGATCGACCCGCTCCACACCTACCTGCGCAAGCTGGGGCGCGTGCCTCTCTTGACCCGCGAGGGAGAGGTCGAGGTGGCCAAGCGCTTCGAGGCCGGCGCCCAGGTCGTGCGCGAGGCGATCCTCGACTCGTCGGCGGCGGTGCGCGAGATCATCGCGCTCGGCGAACGGCTGCGCGACGGCAAGCTGCGCGTCGAGGAGATCGTCGACGTGGAAGACGTGGGCGGCGAACCGCCGGAAGAAGACGTGCTCAAGGACCGGGTGCTCGAGGAGATCGCCACCCTCGCGCGGCTCGACGGGGAGCTCGCCACGGGCGCGCGCAAGCCGGCGGAGAGCAAGGCCCTGCGCGCCTCGATGGCCAAGACGATGCGCGCGATCGGGTTCACCCAGCGCACGATCGACGGCGTCGTCACCACCCTCCAGCACCGCGTCCACACCCTCGAGCGGGCGGCCGCGCGCGGGCCCGAGGCGAGCGCGCGCAAGAACGACCTCCCGAGCCTCCGCGCCACCTGTCGCCGCATCCGCGAGGGGCAGCGGCTCGGGCAGAAGGCGAAGGCCGAGCTGGTCGAGGCCAATCTCCGCCTCGTGGTGTCGATCGGCAAGCGCTACATGAACCGCGGGCTGCAGTTCCTCGATCTGATCCAGGAAGGGAACATCGGCTTGATGCGCGCGGTCGAGAAGTTCGACCACCGCCGCGGCTACAAGTTCAGCACCTACGCCACGTGGTGGGTCCGCCAGGCGATCAGCCGCGCCGTGGCCGAGCAGTCGCGCACGATCCGAGTGCCGGTGCACGTGACCGAGGCCCTGCACAAGCTCCGCCGCACCTCGCAGTACCTGCTGCAGGAGTTCGGCCGCGAGCCGACGCCCGAGGAGATCGCCGTCGAGATGGAGGTGCCGCTCGAGAAGATCCGCGGCCTGCTCGACGTGGCCCGCGAGCCGCTCTCGCTCGACGCGCCCTTCGGGCCCGAAGGAGACGCGCAGCTCGGCGACTTCGTCGAGGACAAGGGCAGCACGCTGCCCCACGAGGCGGTGACCCACCAGCTCATGGCCGAGAAGGCGCGCGAGGTCCTGCGCACGCTCACCCCGCGCGAGGAGAAGGTCCTGCGCATGCGCTTCGGCATCGGCGAGAAGTACGACCACACGCTCGACGAGGTGGGCCGCGAGTTCTCGCTGACCCGCGAGCGCATCCGCCAGATCGAGGCCAAGGCCCTGATGAAGCTGCGCAACTCCAAGCGCGGGCGGCAGATGCGCCCGTTCGTCGAGCAAGAGGACTGAAGTCCGAGTTCGGGCTAAGCTCGCTCGGATGCGCAGTCACCGCCTCCGTCGCTTGAGCCTGCTCACCCAGGGCGTCGCGCTGATCGGCCTCGCCGGCTGTCAGAAGGAAGCCCCCAAGGACCCGGTCCACGTCAACTCCCCTGCCCCGGTGGACAGCACCGCGCCCTCGACGACCCCGACGACCCCGACGACCCCGACGACCCCGACCTCGTCGGCGCCGACGGTCAGCAGCGCGTCCATCGTGCCGAGCGCCGCTCCAGAGCCGCCGCACGTGAACTCGCCGCCGAAGGCGCCCGTCCACACCAACTCGCCGGCGCCCAAGCCGCCCAAGCACACCAACTCGCCACCCTCGAACTAGAGGCGAACCAGGTCGTGTATCGGCTCGAACGCTGCAGCGGCGACGACCTCGCCCTCCACCGCGAGCACCTCGCCATCGCGCGACCGCGGCAGGGCGAGGTGCACTGGGAGCGGTTCGACCCGAGCGGATATCCGGCGGAGGCACTCGACGCAGCCGCGGCGCTCTACGCCCACCGCGCCGTCCAGGAGATGCATTCGCTCGCGCTGTTCACGGAGCTCGCGGCGCAGCTGCACCTGCTCGGCGCGCCGCTCGACTGGTCGGGCGCGTTCGCGCGCATGATCGCGGACGAGGTGCGCCACACCGACCTGTGCCTGCGCATGTGCGAGGCGCTCGGTCGCCCGGCGCGCCCCGAGATCGACCCCTCGCAGCTGCACCTCCTGTCGGCGAGCTCGCCGCGCTCGCACGTGCGCCAGACCATCGTCGCGGCGTTCTGCATCGGCGAGACGATCAGCGGTCGCATGTTCCGCAGGGCGTTGCGCGCGACCGACGTGCCGCTCGCGCGCGAGGTGGTGGCTGCGATCGTCACCGACGAGACGTTCCACGCCGAGCTCGGGTGGGAGCTCGGCGCGCTCCTGATGCGCCGGGACGGCCCGGCCTTCGACGAGGAGCGGCGCGAGCTCGCCGCGCGCCTACCGTTCCTGTTCTCCCACTTTGCAGGCCTTTGTCAGGTGACCGGCGACCGCGCGTGGGCGCTCGGCTCGCCCCCGGTCGACGAGGGGCCGAACTTCGGGACGCTGAGCGAGGCGGGCTATGCGAAGGCCTTCTTCGACGGCATGGAGGAGGACGTGGTCCCGGGGCTCGTCGCGATCGGCTTGCCGGAGGCGGAGCCGGCCTACGAAGCGCTCGTGCGGTCGCTCGCCCTGCGCGACGAGTGTCACACCGAAGGGACGCCCGAACGCGCGTGAGGGCCGAGCCGCGGTCGCGCGTGAGAGCTATTCTCTGCCGCGATGTCCCACGCCGTCCGCTTCGCGCTCCGTCACCGCTCCGTTCTCTTGCTCGGCTGGCTCGCCGCGGTGGGGCTCGCCACCTACGGGTGCGCGCCCGACAAGGGCGAGATCGTCGCGCCGAGGAAGGACACGGGCGTGGCCGTCGACGACGCGGGGCGACCGATCGACGACGAGGGGGTGCCGATCGAGGACGGCGCGCCCGACACCGGCGCCCCGAGCGACGGCACGGTGAGCGACACCGATCCGCTGACCGACTCGGGCGTGCCGGTCGACGGCGGCGCCGACACCAAGCCGCCGCCGGCGAGCGTGCTGCAGATCGCGCCCGCCGACACCGTGATCACGCTGGTCGGTGGCGCCGCGGCCAAGCGCACGTTCGCGGCGAAGCTCGTGGCCTTCGACGGCACGATGACCGACGTCACGAGCAAGACCACCTTCTCGCTGCTCGATCTCACGGTCGGCTCGTTCGCGGGCTCGACGCTCACCACCACGACCAAGACCGGCAAGACCACCATCAGCGCGACGACGCCGGGCTACGCGGCCTCCACGTCGGTGACGGTGGTGGCGCCGACCACCATCATCGGCCCCGGCGCGGCGACCGACGCGCCCACCAAGTTCACGGGCCCGACGGACGGATCGGCGATCCCGAGCTTCGTGTATCCGCAGACCGGCACGCTGGTGCCGCCGAACATGAACGTGTTCGAGTTCCACTTCATGCCCGGGGCGGGCAACACGCTGTTCGAGCTCTCGTTCACCAGCGCCACGGTCGACGCCAAGGTCTACTTCGGCTGCACGCCGGTCGGCGGGGGCTGCATCTACACGCCCGACGCCACGGTGTGGAAGCTCGTGGCGGAGGGCGGCCGCGGGGGCGATCCGGTCAGCTACAAGCTCCGCGCGGTCAACGCGAGCGCCCCGACCAAGGTCTCGGTCTCCGGCACGCAGACGATCTTGTTCGGCCTCGAGGACATGATCGGCGGCATCTACTACTGGAACGCCAAGGCCGGCGCGACCATGCGCTACGAGTTCGGCGTCAGCGGCTCCACGGGGGAGACGTACATGAACGCCGCCACCGCCGGCGCCACGACCTGCGTGGGCTGCCACGTGCTCTCCCGCAAGGGCCACCGCATCGCGGTCGGCCTCGACATCCCCGCGCCCTCTCCGTACAAGGTGTTCGACGTCGCGAGCAAGACGCTGGTCTACGCGCAGGGCGGCCCGTTCGGCGGCGGCTCCAACTTCTTCAGCTTCTCGCCCGACGAGACCAAGGTGCTCACGTCGAACGGCGTGAACATCTCGTACCGCAACGCGGTCACCGGCGTGCCGTTCGTCGAGCCGCTGGTCGCCAACGGCGCGATGCCCGACTGGGCGCCCGACGGGGCGCACGCGGTCTACGCGAAGGCCGCCTCGCCGCCTCCGTGCATCGGGTTCTGCGGCGCCACCGGCGTGGACTCGGCGTCGATCGAGGTGATGCCGTTCGACGGCACCACGTGGGGCAAGTCGACCACGCTCGTGCCGTTCGCGGGCAAGAACAACTTCTACCCGGCCTACTCGCCCGACGGCAGCTGGGTCGTGTTCAACCAGTCGCCGAGCAACGTGAACTCCTACGACGCGAAGGACGCGCAGGTGTGGGTGGTGCCGTCGACGGGCGGCACGCCGGTCCGCCTCGCGACCGCATCCACGGGCGGCGATTCGTGGCCCAAGTGGTCGGCCTCGATGCAGGCGTACAAGAGCGGCAGCCTCGTGTGGCTCACGTTCTCGAGCCGCCGCGCCTACGGCCTCCGCCTCGCGTCGGGTTCGACGGCGCAGATCTGGATGACCGCGTTCGACCCGGCCAAGGCCAAGGCCGGCACCGACCCGAGCTACCCGGGGTTCTGGCTCCCGTTCCAGGACGTGGGCAGCGGCAACCACATCGCGCAGTGGGTCACCAAGGTGGATCGCAAGCCCTGCACCTCGACGAGCGAGTGCCCGCTGCAGGCGTGCATCGACGGGTTCTGCAAGCCCGCGAAGTGAACGGACCGAGCCATCAGGCGCGCCCGAGGGCACGCAGGTGCGCGCGGGCGGCGACGATGGCGGCGGGCTCGGGTGTCTGGCCCCCGAACGCTGCGTCGTGGAGCAGCCCGACCGCGACGTTCACCGCGCGCGCGACCTCGACGGGCAGCTCGGTCTCGGTCGTCTCCGCGTGTTCGCGCAGGCCCGCGGCGCGCGGACGAGGTACGCCGAGCTGGCGCCAGGCGGCCTCGAGGTCGTGCAGGCAGGTTTCGAGGTCGGTGGTGAGGGGTTCGCGAGCTCGCGCCTTCGGCCCCTGCTTGCCGGCCAGCAGGAGCCGACGACGGACCTCGTTGCGGGCCACGTAGGCGAGGCCGAGGAGAGACAGGGTGATCGCGAGCGGCCAGCGCAGCCGGCGCGCGAGATCCACCGCGCGGCCGTAGCGGAGGTCCGCGCGCAGGTCGGCGATGAAGGCGCGCAGCCGGTCGAGCCAGCGCCCGCGGCGCGGCCCTGGCTCGCCCTCGATCACCGGCGTCGCGTCGGCCTCGACCCAGCCGACGCCGTCGACGAAGGCTTCGACCCACGCGTGCGCGTGCTGGTCGCGCACGAGGTAGTGCTCGCCCTCGCGATCGTTCTCGTCGAGCGAGAAGCCGGTCACGTAGCGCGTCGGGACCCCCTCGAGACGCAGGAGGATGGCGAGCGCGCTCGCGAAGTGCTCGCAGTAGCCGGCGCGGTGCACGAAGAGGAAATCGGCCACGACGTCGCGCCCGGTGTACTTCGGCGTCTCGAGCGTGTAGGTCGCGGCGGAGCGCAGGTAGGCGACGGTGCGATCGACGCGCTGTCGGGGGTCGAGCAGCGGCGCGGCGGGCCCTCCACCCTCCGCGCGAGCGAGCCGGTTCGCGAGCTCGCGCAGCCGCGGATCCACGAGGCGAGGCAGGGAGAGCGCGAGGGCGCGCTCGGCCTCCGTGGGCGGCACCGCGTCGCCGATGCCGAGGCGACGACGGTGGACGACCACGTAGGGATCGGGCTGACGTCGGTCGTTGCGCACGAGGAGGCCGACCGCGTCGATGCGCACGTCGTCCTCGGTGGCGACCGCGAGGGCGTCCCCTGGTTGCACGATCAACCCCTCGTCGAGCTCGATCGGCTCGAGGCGGGACGCGAGCACCTCGTCTCCGCCGAGGTCGGAGCTCGACGCGCCCGGGAACAGGCGCAAGGGCCCGTCGAACCGGGCGAGCCACGGCGCGGCGCGGGGCCCGAGAGTCGCGGTGACGGGCGGGGGCGTGGTCGGGTTCGTCGCGTGCACCGCGTGCCACAGCCGACCGTCGAAGCGCACGAACACCTGGGCGCGGAGCTTCTGCGCGCGGGGTCCGTAGAAGCGCAGCACGGCGCGCTCCGACTGCGCGAGCGAGAGGATCTCGCCCACCCGCACGTCCTCGGCAGAGAGGCCGGTGCGCCCGCGCAGCTCCCAGGTGCGACGCCCCGAGATCGCCTGCTCGATGCGACGCTGGAGCGGCGGGAGGCCGAGGCCGACCGGCGTCGCGATCGCGGCGACGAGCCCGAACGCGAGCGCGAGGCGCACGAGCGGTGGGCGGCCACGGCCCACGGCGACCTCGCGCGCGCGGACGACGAGGTGGAGGGCCGTGGCGACGGCGGCGATGGCGACGAACGGCCGCAGATCGGCCTGCCGGTGCAGGCCGGCGAGGCCGAGCAGCCCGAGCGCGTGCAGCAGCACCGCCGCGTCCGCGCGTGGAGCGTGGACGGCGAGAGGCAGCGCGCAGCCGACCAGCGCGAAGCCGATCGTGCGCATCACGTCGTCGGCGCGCTCGCCGTGCAGCATGGGGGCCACGGCGAGGGCCCAGCCGACGAGCACCGCGGCGATCACCGCCACGCGGCCGAGCAAGCGAGCGAGGCGTTCGAGCGAGGGGTCGACGGGGGTCGAGAGGACCGCCGTCGCGAGCGCGAGCACGCCGAGCACGGTCCCGGTGGGGCTCGAGAGCGACCGCGCGAAGGCGAACGTCGCCACCGCGAGCACGATCGAGAGCGGCAGACGCCTCGTCATCGGGCGCCCTCGATCGCCCGCTTCACCGCCGACGGAGGCAGGCGCTCGAGCCCCTCGGACTCGACGAGGGGCACGGCGGTCGGGCCCTCACGCACCACGATCGCGTGCACCTCGGTCCCGAGCACCCGCAGCCGGTCGAGGCACGCGAGGCGAACTTCGTCGAGGTCGAGCAGCACGACGATCACCGTGCCGATCTGGGCGATCTCGGCCTCGACGGCGGGCGCGACGCCGGCGAGCGCGGGCTCGTCCGAGGGCTCGATGCAGGCGAGCACGTCGAGCACGTCGTCGAGCTGTCCGAGCCCGCGGCCCGCGGAGACCCGGTAGAGCTCGGGGCCCGCGGCGAGGAGCTCGACCACGTGATCGGCGCGCGCGAGGGCCGCCGCGACCGAGGCCCCGACCGAGAGCGCCGCCTCGAAGGCCTCGCGCTCGGCGGGCCCCGCGGGCGCGGGGAGGCTCGTGTCGACCACGATCGCGATGCGCGGGAAGTACTCCTCCTGGAACTCCTTCACGACCGGCACGCCCCGCCGCGCGAACGAGCGGTAGTGCACGTTGCGCAGGCGATCCCCGGCGCGCCACTCGCGGGTGCCGACCAGCTCCATCGCGTCGCTGGTGTGGGTCGCGAACGGGATACCGCCCGGCGACAACCGACGGCCGGAGTTGCCGTCGTGGAGCGCCCACTCGAAGACGGGAGGGCCGACGAGGACGGTCGTCGCGGGCACCTCGGCGAGCGCGCGACCGGCGAGCAGGCCGAGGGGGTCGAGCTCGCGCACCGTGAGCGGGCCGAGCGCGTGACGGCCGCGACGGAGCGGCCGCACGAGGACCTGCACCGTGGCCTCGCGCTCTTCGCCGTCGAAGGCCAGCGAGAGCTCGCGCGGCTCGACGTCGAGGCGCCGCCTGTCGAAGCGCTGACCGAAGGCCACGCGCAGGAGCCCGGCGGCGGGCTCCGTCACGCGCACCCGGCCGCGGACGACGAGCGGCTCGCCCGCCGTGGCCCGCGTCGGGAGGACGAGGGCGAGCCTGGCCTCGGCGCGGCGGCGCGGGACGAGGACGAACGCCGCGACGAGCATCCCGAAGGCCACGGCGAGGAGCAGGAAGTTCTGGTTGCGACGCGTGTCGAGCGAGAGCGCGAACAGCACCGAGAGCGTCACGAGCACGCGCCGTCCCATCGGGGTGAGGCGCTCCTCCCAGGTGCGGACCAGCTGGTGGTAGACGGGAAACTCGTGGATCGGCGTGCGCAGGAGCGCGCGCCCCCGAGGCCCCGCCCGCTTCACACCGGCACCGGCACGACGCCGAGGATCTCGCGGACGAGATCCTCCTTGCGGACGCCGCCGTAGCGCGCCTTCGGGTCGAGCATCAGGCGGTGGGCGAGCACCTCGACCGCGATGCCCTTCACGTCCTCGGGCAGCACGTAGGCGCGCTGGTCGAGGTAGGCGTGCGCCTGCGCGCAGCGGAACAGCGCGAGCGAGGCGCGCGGCGAGGCGCCGAGCTTGACCGTGGCGTGGCCACGGGTGGCCTCGACCAGATCGACGACGTAGCCGCCGACGCGACGGTCGACGCGCACCGCGCGCGTGGCGCGCTGGAGGGCGAGGAGCGCCGCCTCGTCGAGCACCGGCTCCACGTCGTCGATCGGGTGGTGGTCGGCCTGCGCGTAGAGCATGTCGACCGCCTGATCGTGCGCGGGGTAGCCGATCTCGAGGCGCATCCCGAACCGGTCGAGCTGCGCCTCCGGCAGGGGATAGGTGCCGTGGAGCTCGATGGGGTTCTGGGTGGCGAGGACGAGGAACGGCTTCGGCAGCGCGCGCGTGACGCCCTCGATCGAGGCCTGCCGCTCGCTCATGGCCTCGAGGAGGCTCGACTGCGTGCGCGGCGACGCGCGGTTGATCTCGTCGGCGAGGAGCACGTTGGCGAACACGGGCCCGGGCTTGAACGTGAAGCTGCCGTCGCGCGGATCGTAGACCGAGGAGCCGAGCACGTCGGTCGGCAGCAGATCCGGCGTGAACTGGAGCCGGCGGAACTCGCCCGCGAACGTGCGCGCGAGGGCCTTGGCCAGGGTCGTCTTGCCGACCCCGGGCACGTCCTCCATGAGCACGTGCGCGTCGGCGAGGAGCGCCACGAGCAGGCGATCGAGGATCAGGTCCTTGCCGAGGATCACCTTGGCGAGCTCGGCGCGCACGCGCGGGATGCGTTCGCGCGGAGCCGCCGGGAGCGAATCGTCACCCATGGATCCGACCATGCTAGCAGGGCCGGAACAGCCCCGATCGCGCGGGCGTTCTCCGCCTCACGATGGCCCGGACGCTCGCCCTCGCGCTGGTCTTCTCGGTCGCCCTCGCCGCCTGCGACCCACCGGCGCCGCTCGAGCCGCGCGCGCCGTCGGAGGCCGGAGCCAGTGACCCGCTCGGTAGGCTGGAAGCACGCCGCCGCGCGCTGGCGCACGACCTCGCCCTCGCGAAGGACGGCGCGGCCCGGTCGGCCGTGCTCCGTCGCGCGGCGTCCACCCTCGAACAGGCCCTGGTCGACGAGGTCCTTCCCCGGTGGGACGGCACCGCCTGGGCCTTCCACGGCACGTCGACCACGCCCCGCGAGGGCGCGATCGCGTGCGGGTACTTCGTGAGCACCACGCTCCGCGAGGCGGGCCTGGGTGTGGAGCGCATCCGGCTCGCGCAGCAGGCCTCGGAGCGCATCGTCAAGACGCTCTCGCCCAAGGAGCATGTCCAGCGCTTCTCGGACGTACCCGTGGAGGAGTTCGTCGCCGCCGTCGCGCGGCGGGGCGACGGACTCTACGTCGTCGGCCTGGACGACCACGTGGGCTACCTGGTGGTCCGCGGGGGCGTGGTGTTCTTCCACCACGCGTCGTACGTCGGCGCCCGCAAGGTCGTGCGCGAACTCGCCGTCGAGGCGAAGCCGCTCGTGAAGTCGCGCTACCGGGTGGTCGGCAAGCTGTTCGCCGACGACCGGGTCGTCGAGGCGTGGCTGCTCGGCACGCCGATCCCGACCTCGGCCGCTTAGAACGTCTGGCCGTCGAAGGAGAACAAGAGGAAGCGCGCCGTCGCGTCGCCGACCACGACGATCGCGCCGTCCTGCCCGGTGGCGTTGCGATGGACCAGGTGCGCGCTCTCGGGCTTGCCGCCCGCGCTCGCGTAGACGCTCACCTTCGCGCCGAGCGGCAGGAAGGCGTCGACGGCGGCGCTCGCCTCGGCCATCGTCTTCGGAGCGAAGGCCGGCGCGTGCAGGCCGAGCGTGGTCACGTAGTCGAGCGGCGCGTCCTCGTGGATCCCGTTGCTCCACGCGGGCGCGGGGAGCTCGGCCTCCAAGGTCGCGAGCTTGATGCGCGGGTCGATGCCGCTGCGGTCGGACTGCACGTTCACGACCATCCGGTAGATCACCTCGCCCACCCGGATCTGCACCGCGACGTGGGTCTTGTTCGGATAGGGACACGTCGGGTGCGCCGGCGGCACCACGGCGACGACGGTTCCGTCGAAGCGCGCGAAGCCCACCGATCCGAGCGCGGTCCCGAAGGTGCCGACGCAGGTGGCCGCCTTGTCGACCCAGGCGTCGACAGCGGCCTCGGCGACGTCGGCGGCGACGTCGGTGCCGATCTCCGACGCCGCATCCGTGGCCTCGGCGGCGGGGGTCGCGTTGCCGCACCCGAGCAGGAGCGCCAAGGCGAGCAGCGAGACGCGCATGCCGTGCTCCTAGCGCATCCAGCGGCGCTCAGGGCTTGTGTTCGACCGCGTTCAGGGCGGCCTCGACCGTGGTGCCCACGAGCCCGTTCACGAGGCGGATGCTCCCGTAGACGGACTGCACCGTGAGATCGTGCACGACGTGGACCGCGCGGCTCGGCGCCTCGATGCCTGGCACGTGCTCGAGCACCGTGAAGGGGCGCTTGGCGATCTCGAGGTGCACCTTCTCGACCGCCCGCGAGCCGTGCTCCACCGCGTCGCGCACCAGCGCCGCGAGCCCACGCACCCGGGAGAGGGACTGCTTCTTCGCTTCGTCGGTCATGGCGTTGCCTCTCGCTGCCGCAGCCACTCGTGGAGCTGGGCGTAGACGTCGGGGTGGTGGGCGAGGTCCATGTGGGAGAGCCCCGCGAGGACCTTGACGTTGGTGGGGGGCAGCGCGCGGGGACCTGCGCGATGGCCGTCGGTGCCGCTCGAGATGGGGACCATGGTGTCGCCGAACAGCTCGGTGAGCCAGGGCGCGTTCGCGAGGGCGCCCGCGACGAGGTAGTGCTGGATGTCCGGCAGGAAGGTGATCGGGTGGCGCGGATCGCCGAGGTCCTGGATGCCCTGGCTGCGCAGGTCGCCGAGGTCGGCGGCGAGGCGGGTGATGGGGTCGGGGATGGTCGCGAGCAGCCGGGTGAGGACGCGCCCCGCGCGCTCGAGGGGCGCGCCGCGGTGCGGGGTCGCCACGTAGAACGCGGTCTTCACGCGCGACAGCCAGGCGTGCCCCTCGGTCTCGGCGAAGTGGCAGGCGTTGCGCACGACGAGCCCGCCCATGCTGTAGCCGAGCAGCAGGATCTCCTCGAGTGGCACCGGGTACCGGGCGACGAGCTCGTCGAGGAACCGCGCGAAGGCGAAGCCGTTGGCCTGGACGGCGAGGCCCGTGTTGTAGCGGAGGTAGATCGGCGTGTACCCGAAGTCGGCGGCGAGCAGCCGGCCGTAGTCGCGCCCATCGGGGAAGGTCCAGATGTCCTCGGTGCACATGAGGCCGTGCAGGAGGACGACCACGCGCGGCGAGGGCGTGGGATGCGCGTCGGTCAGGCGCGCGAGCGGCAGCGGGTGGCCCTCGTGCACGGCCGTCAACGGGGTGGCGAGGCCGTTCTCGGAGCGCGCGAGGTGATCGCCGACCGCGCCGTTGAGGATCGCGATGGCCTGTTCGAGCTTGCGTCCCACGCGGGCGATCATGGCACGTCTCGCCGCGGGATCGAGGCTATCCTGGTGGGATGAAGGCCCTCCGTTTCGTCCAGGCCCTCGCCCTCCTGCCGGCGTGCGCGGGCACCCCTGCGCCCGCCCCGCAGGAGCCGACGCCCACGCCAGCGACCTCCACCGTCTCGAGCACCCCCACCGTCGACCCGACCGCGGGCGGCGGGCCGTGCCGGTGCTCCTGGGAGACCAACGCCGCCGTCGCGCCGCGCGTGTGCAAGAAGGGCGAGAACAGCCACGCCGGCGAGCCGTGCGTGGCCGGTGAGCACAACATCAAGAGCTACCCGATGGAGGGGCCGCTGCCGCCGCCCGATCTTCTCGCTTGATCAGCGCCGGGTGATCAGCGCCAGGTGCAGGAGCCACGTGAGCACGGCGAGCGGCATCACGTAGACGCTCGACCACAGCGCGCCCCAGCCGAGCGACCGCGCGAGCTCGCCCTCGCAGTGGTGGGCGTCGCGCGCGACGCGACCGATGGCCCGCATGACCGCGGCGTAGACGGTGACGCAGACGAGCGGCACGGCGACCTCGACGAGCACCCACGCGGCGCCGAACACCAGCGCCAGCGCGGCGCCGACGACGAGCACCACGAGGGCGCCCTCGCCGTCGATCCCGAGCAACCGTCGGAGCAGCCCCAATCGGACCCGGAGCCCTTGCTCGCCTTGGCGGTGGGCGTGGAGGGCTTGGTCTCGTCGGCCGAAGGGCGCTCCCACGGTGAGAAGTGCACCCAGTCGTCCTTCAGGCGGTAGCCACGCACCAGGAGCACCGTGAGCAGCACCGTCAGCAGGGTCCACCACACGACGATGACGAGCTCGGCCTCGACCCAGGTCGGCAGCTTGAGCGTGGCCGGCAAGAGCACCGCGCTCGTGACGAAGGCGCCGGCGACGATGGCGGCGGTGGTCGCGCCCGACACGCGCGGCGCCACGTGCGAGAGGGTCTTCTTCACGCGGCCGCGGTAGGGGTTCGCGCTCCCGTCGAAGCGGACGGACTCGTCCTCCTCCTCGTCGACCAGCCGCTTGGTGACGTCGACGTTCTTGTCCATCGAACCGAACAGGAGCATCACGGTGCCGATCGCGGCGCCGATCAGGAAGAGCGCCAGATACTCGGGGTGTCGACTCCCGAGGTCGTAGCGGCGGATGCCGGTGATCATGCCGACGAGCGACAGCCCCGCGAACGAGACCGCCAGCGAGATCCAGCGCCGGCTCCGCGTGCTCGCCCCGTACGCGCAGGCCGCGCACGCCGGCTTGCCGTTCAGGCGGAACCGGTAGCACTCGTTGCACATACGGCCGTTGCACTGCGAGCACGCCGCGCGCGCGGCACGCATCGGGTGGGCCTTGCACGCGGTCTTCCGGCTCGCCGGCGCCTCCTCCATCGAGGTCGATCGTATCAGGAACCGATGGATGGCAACCACCGTGCAGTGGAGCTCAATCCCCACCCGCATCGTCGGTCGCGTACGGGTCCTCGTCGACCACCGCGGCCTCGACCTCGGGCACGCCCGCGTCCTTCACCGGGTTGCTGCGCTGGGCGAGCGGCACGACCGAGCGGCAGCAACGGAAGCCGAGGTGATAGTTGGTGTGGAACGAGCGATCGATGGTGTCGACGTGCCAGCGCGGATCGAACCGACACGTGTCCGGGTACATCTTGCCGTCGTAGAACCACGCCGAGCCCTTGAGCTGCACGTAGTTCACGCCAGCCTCGCGGCGGATCATCGCCTCGGCGACGTTGCCGTGCTGGTCGAACACCCCGAGCCGCGAGCGGCACCGCGGGTACGAGCCCGACGGCGCGGTCTCGGTCGGGCACGAGGCCCAGAGCGCCTTGTCCACGTCGCAGCTCGCCGCGCGGGTCTTGCCGGTGTGGCAGGCTTCGAGATCGAGCGCGTCGCCGTACGCGTAGGCGCGCGGCGCACCACCCTTCGGGTCGGCCTCGCAGGCGTCGATCCACTCCTCCTGCGTGCACAGGCGCTTGCCGGTGAGGCCGCAGAGCTGGGCTGCGACGAGGGCGTAGCTGTAGACGAAGGGCACGACGCACGGTCGGTTCGGGAACTCGAACACGTCGATGCAGGTGGTGGCCTGGTCCGGCGCGCCGTGGTGGACGGCCACCTCGAATGGGCCGCCGCAGATCTTCCGGTCGAGCGGGGTCTGCAGCACCACGCCCTGGAGACGCGCCTTGCAGGTGGCGCGGTCGATCGAGTGGGTGGTGATCGCCGGGTTGCCCTGGTTCGCGTGGGCGATGTACGGGCCGAGCAGCGCGCGCGCGGCGGCGAGCGAGGCCTCGTCGCGCACGCTGAGTGGCACCAGCGCGGCGAGCACGGCGGGGTCGGTGGAGTCGGGCGGCGTGAACGGGAGCTCGTCGTCGTCGACCGTGAACCCTGGTGCGACCTCCGCCTCGGCCACGTCGGCCTCGCGCGACGCATCGGCGGGGCCGGCCTCGACGCTCGCTTCGGGGGCTGCGTCGACCACCACGAGGGGTGGCGACGGACGCGAACGACGGGCGCGCGCGAGGAGCCCGCCAGCGAGGAACGCGCCCCCGGTGAGGAGGATCAGCTCGAGGAGGCGCGGCCTACGCATCCCCCCGGCCCCCCCCGGCGCCCCCCCCCCCCCAGCCCCGCCCCTGCCGTCGCCGGCGGAGCCCCCCCGGGCCCCCTCGCCCCCCCCCGGGTGGGTGGTTCGTGTGGCCCCGCCCCCCCCCCCCCCCCCCCGGTTTTTTCCCTTGGGGCGGGGCCCGGCCCGGCCCGGGCGGGCCGGCGGGCGCCCCCCGCGGGGGTCCGGGCCGCCCCCGGCGCCCCCGGGCCCCGGGGGGGGGCCCCCCCCCCCCGGGGGCCCCCCGGGGGGCGGGGGGCGGGGCCCCGGGGCCCCCGGGCCGGGCGGGGGGTGGGGGGGCCGGGCCCTCCCGGGGGGGGGGGCCGGGGGTGTGGGGGGGGCCCCCCGCCCGGCGGGGGGTGGCCCCCGCGCGGCCCCCCGCCCCCGGTGCCCCCGCGCGCTGGCGTCCCCGCGCGCCCCGCGGGCGGCGCCGTCGGGCGGCGCGGCGGCGGCCCGGCGCCGGCCCCGCGGCCGCCGTGCCCGCGTGTCGGGCGCGCCCGCCCTGCTCTCCGGGGGGCCCGCCCCCCCCAGGGCCGGCCCCCGCGCGAGGGCGGGGAGGGGGCCACAGGGGGCGTACCTCGAGGGAGTCTGGCACGTCTTCGTCAGGTGGCCTCGGGTGCGGGGCCCTCGGGCGTGTCGGGCGCGGGCGGGGGTGGCGCCTTCTTGCGGAACAACCTGGCCAGCGAGTTCTTGGCGTCGTCCGACACCACGTAGAACGCGGGCACCACCAGCAGGCTCAGGATCGTCGACACCGTGAGGCCGCCGAGCACCGCGGCCGCCATCGGACTCCGCGTCTCGGTTCCGGGGCCGATCCCGAGCACCGGCGGCACCGCCGCCATCATGGTGGCGATCGTCGTCATCAAGATCGGCCGTAGCCGGAGCGGGCCAGCCTTCTGCATCGACTCGAGCGCGCCGAGCCCCTCGTGCTCGCGGACGTGGTTCGCGTACTCGACCAGGAGGATCGAGTTCTTCTTCACGATCCCCATCAGCAGGAGCAGGCCGATCATGCTGAACAAGTTCAGCGACTTGCCCGACACGTAGAGGCCGATGATCGCGCCGGCCACCGCGAACGGCAGGATCGTGAGCACCGTGGTCGGGTGGAGGAACGAGTTGAACTGGCTCGCGAGCACCATGTACGCGACCATGATCCCGATCGCGAGCGCGAACCACATGCCGCCCGTGGTCTCGGCGAGCTGCGAGGCCTGCCCCGCGGCCACCACGCGGCACCCCACGGGCAGCTTCAGCGAGAGCTCGTTCACCTTGGCCATGACCTCGGCCTGCGAGTGGCCGGGCGCCACGTTGCCCGAGAGGCCGATCGCGCGCTCGCGGTCGAGGCGGGTGATCGACGAGAGCACCGGCTCCTCCTTCTGGCTGACCAGCAAGGACATGGGCACGAGCTTGCCGCTCGCGGTGCGTATGCCGATGAGCGCGATGTCCTCGGGGCGGTTGCGCTGCGACGCGATGAGGCGCATGCGGATGTCGATCCGGCGCCCTCCCGTGGAGAACTTGCCGATGGTGTTGCCGCCGATCAGCGCGCTGACCGTGTTCCCGAGGTCGGAGACCGACACGCCGAGATCCGCCGCGGCCGCGCGGTCGGGGATGATCTCGAGCTCCGGCGAGCCGACCTGGTAGTCGCTCTTCATGTCGGCCACGAGCCCGGCGGCCTCGAGATCCTTCTGCATCTGCGCGGCGGCCTTGGTGACGACGTCCCAGTCGGAGCCGCGGACGGTGAAGTCGACCGGGCTGCCCTTGGAGATGCCGAAGCCGGAGAGCGAAGGGTCCTGCAGCGAGACGCGCAGGCCCGCGATGCCCTGCAGCTCCTTGCGGAGGGCGACGAGGAGCTGCTGCGCCGTGAGCTTGCGCTTCGCGGGCGGGACGAGGTTGAGCGTGATGGAGCCGCTCGAGCCCTGCAGGGTCGAGAGCATGTGCTCGACCTCGGGGTGCGCCGCGATCCGCGCCTCGGCCTTGGCGATGAGCGGCGCCGCGGCCTCGGGCGTGGTGCCGGCCTCGCTCTGCAAGCGGACGGTGAGGCGGCTCTGGTCCTGGGCGGGCACGAACTCGCTCGGGATCTTGGTGATGAGCAGGCCGCAGAGGCCGACCACGATCACCGAGGCGAACAGCACGAGCTTGGGGAACCGCAGCGCGCCGCCGAGGCTCCGCGCGTAGCCCCGCTCGAGGGCCGAGAAGCCGGCATCCGCCATGCGACCGACCCAGCTGCGCCCCTCGCGCGACGAGGTGAGGATCTGCGCGCACCGCGCTGGCGCGAGCGTGATGGCCTCGAAGTACGAGAGCATCACGGCGACCGAGAGGGTGACGCCGAACTGGAAGAAGAACTTCCCGATGACGCCCTTCATGAAGATGACGGGCAGGAAGATGGCGATGACCGCGAGGGTGGCGGCGAGCGCGGCGAAGGTGATCTCGTGGGTGCCGTCGAGCGAAGCCCGAACCTTGTCCTTGCCCATCTCGGCGTGGCGGTAGATGTTCTCCATCACCATCACGGCGTCGTCGACCACGAGGCCGACCGAGAGCGAGAGCGCGAGCAGCGTGAACGTGTTGAGCGTGAACCCACAGAAGTAGATGATGCCGATGGTGCCGAGCAGCGACATCGGGATCGCCAGCACGACGTTGAGCGTGCTCGAGAGCGACCCGAGGAACAGCCAGCAGACGAACGCCGTGAGCACGATGGCGAGGCCGAGCTCGATCTCGATCTCGTGGATGGCCTCGCTGATGAACACCGACGAGTCGAAGAGGACGTCGATCTTCATGCCCTTGGGCAGGGTCTTCTCGAGCAGCGCGACCTTCTCGCGCACCGCGAGGGCGACGGCGACCGCGTTGGTGCCGCGCTGCTTGAGCACCCCGAGGGCCTGCAGGGGTGCGCCGTCGAGGCGGGCCATCGAGGTGGCGTCGGCGAAGCCGTCCTCGACCATCGACACGTCGCCCAGGGTGACGGCGGGGTGGGTCTTCTTGACGACGATCTTGCGGAAGGCCTCGATGTCGATCGCCTCGCCGAGGAGGCGCACGTCGAGGGTGCGGTCCCCCGTGTTCATCTGGCCGCCGGGGACCTCGACGTGCTCCTTCTGGATGGCGCTGATGATGTCGGTCGCGACGACGCCCTTCTCCTGCATGAGGGAGGCGTCGAGCCAGATGCGCACGTTGCGGTCGAGGCCGCCGTTGAGGGTGATCTGCCCGACGCCCTCCACGGTCTGCAGCTGCGCCTGCACCTGGTACTTGGCGTAGTCCGCCAGGACTTGCCGGGAGAACGGCCCCGAGACGCCGATGGTCAGCACCGGCGCGTCGTCGGGGTTGGACTTGGAGACGGTCGGCGACTGGACGTCCTTGGGCAGCGAGCGCTGCGCCTGGGAGACCTTGGACTGGACGTCCTGCAGCGCGAGGTCGACGTTGCGCGAGATGTCGAACGTGACGGTGATGCGGCAGGAGCCGGATCGGGCCTGCGACTGGATCTGCTGGATGCCCTCCACCTGGGAGAGCGACTGCTCGAGCGGGTCGCAGATCTCGCGCTCGATGGCGGGTGGAGACGCGCCGGGCCAGCTCACCGAGACGCTGATGTTGGGGTAGTCGACGTCCGGGTACTGGCTGATGCCGATCCGGGTCATCGCGACGAGCCCGAAGAGCATCGTCGCGGCCATCAACATCCAGGCGAAGACCGGGTTCTTCACCGAGACGTCGGTCACGCTCACGGCTTGGGCCCCCACTTCTTGCCCTTCTTGCCGCCCTCCGAGGCGGAAGAAGAGGGGGCCTCGGAGCTCGAGGGGGCGGCGCTCGCGGCGGCCGCGGCGGGCACCTTGGGCGCCTCCCAGCTGACCTTCGTGCTCTTGACCTTGGCGCCGGTGGCGAGCGCGTCCGCGCCGCGGATGACCAGCATCTCCTTCGCCTTGAGGCCCGAGCGGACCTCGATGCGACCGTCCTCGGTGTTCATGCCGAGGGTGACGGTGCGCTCCACCGCGACCTCGTCCTCGATCACATAGACGATGTAGCCCTGCGCGGTGGCGCGCGCCGCGGTGCGCGGGATGAGGACCGCCGCGCGCTGGGCGGGGAACTGATGGTGACGTCGCACTGCCGACCGGGCCGCAGCCAGAACTGGTGGTCGTCCTCGAGGACCTCACCGGTGACACCGAACGTGTGCGTGGTGGGATCGGCCGCCGCCGACACCAGCGTGATGCGCGCGCGGTAGACCCGCGCCGTCTCGCGGATCATGAAGTTCGCGATCATGTCGGGCTTGAGGCGAGGGGCGTCCTTGGGCTCGACCGGAAACCGCAGGAGCATGGGATCCTGCCGCAGCAGGGTGGCCATGAGGATCCCCGTGCCCACGTACTGCCCCGTCTCCACCGTGCGCGTCTGCATCACGCCCGCCATCGGCGCGCGCACGTACGCGTCACGCAGGTTGATCTGCGCGACCTTGAGCGACTCGTTGGCGGACATGAGGTCGGCCTTCGCGGTCAAGACCTTGGTCTTGTAGGTGGCGAGCTCCTCCGCGGGGATGAGGCCGGGGTGCTCGGCGCTCGCCTTCTCGCGGCGCGCGACCATCGCCTCGGCGTCGGCCAGCACCGCGCTCGCCTTGGCCACCACCGCCTTGGCGCTGTTGACGGCGAGCTGGTAGCGCTCGGACTCGATGATGACGAGGAGGTCGCCCTTCTTGACCTCCTGGCCCTCGGTGAACGCAACCTTGTCGACCACCCCGGCGACGCGAGAGGTGACCTGCACCCGCTCGAACGCCTCGAGCGTGCCGCTCGCCTGCACCACGTAGTCGACCTGCTTGGACTCGAGCTCGATGACGTCGACGGGGAACGCGAGCCCGCCCGCGCCGCCTTTGCCACCCTTGCCGCCCTTGCCCGACTGCGCGGTCTCCTGTGGCTTGCACGAACCGACGGCCGTGAGGCCCGCAGGCCATGGCCAACAGGATGTAGGGGGAGAGCCTCATCGTCGACGCGCTGGGCGTCGAGCGGACCGTATCCCAGGGCCTGGCGAAGATCGAGGTAGGCCTGCTCCATGGTGAGCTGCGCCGACGCGCGGGTCACGTCGGCGTCGAACCGCGTGAGGTTCGCGTCGGTGAGCTCGATGGCCTTGGCGAGCCCTTGGTTGTACAGGGTGGTCGTCTCGTCGACGCTCTTCTGCGCCGCCGCCAGGGCCTCGTCGGCGATCTTGAACGACTCCCGCGCGGCCTTGAGCGAGGCCTGGGCGATCTTCACGTCGGTCTCGACCGAGCGACGCAGCGCCGATTCGTCGAGCGCCGCCGAGTCTGCCTGGGCCGCGCGGGTCTTCTTGTCCGCGTAGCGCACGCCCGCGTCGAAGATGGTCCACGTGGCGTTGAGCGTCACCACCGCCTCGAGCGACTTCGGCGCGCTCGGCGTGGGATCGAGCCGCAACGCCGCCGACACGCCGAGCGTCGGGAGCAACCGATAGAGCGGCTCCTTGGCGCTGGCCTCGAGCGAGAGGGTGCGGTCGTGGGCGGCCTTCACGTCGAAGCGCCGGTCGATCGCGGCCTTGATGTCCTCCTGCTTCGGGTCGTACGCGAGCGCGGCCTTGGTGATGCTCTCCGAGGGTGCCAGGGTCTTCACGACGGGGCGCAGCGTGAGGAAGCTCAGGTTCAGGTAGGCCTTCTCGACCTGCGCCTGGGCGCCGGCCACCGCGGAGAGCGCGGAGGCGATCGCCAGCTGCGCGCGCGTGGCGTCGTTGGAGCTCGTGAGGCCGGCCGCGCTGCGCGCCTCGGCGTTGTCGAGGTTGGACTTCGCCGTCGCGAGCCGGCGCTCGGCGGCCTGCTTGAGCCGCTCGGTCGCGAGGGCCTGGAAGAACGACTTCGCCGCGTCGAACGCGAGCACGCGCTTGTCCTGCTCCGCGCCCCAGCGCTCCGAGTAGAGCGTGTGCTTGGCCGCGGTGTACTGCGGGATCGCCGACGGCGCGAGGATGGGCTGGCTCAGGGTGAGGCTGAGGTTCCCGGTGGTCTTCGACGTACCGAACGAGGTGTTGCCGCCGAGCACGAGCGTCGGGAAGTACGCGTCGCGCGCGCGCTCGAGCCCTCCCTCGGCGACCTTGACCCGCAGCGGGGTCTTGAGGCCTCGCTCGTTGTTCTTCACGGCCTCCCGCACCGCGTCCTCGAGCGACAGGGTCTCGCCCGCGGCCGCGACGGAGCGCCCCGGCGCCGCGAGGGCGGCGATCACGACGGCGGCTCCGATGAGGCGGCGCATGGGGCGGGAAGGTAGAAAGCTCTCCCGTCGGGGGCCAACTTGGCCGCGCAAACGATGAATCGACGGTTCCTGCACAGGCTCTATGCTCCCTGTGTGAAGCCGCACAGCCTCCTCCTGATCGGAATCCTCGTGGGTTGCAGCGCCGGCAAGGAGGAGCCGCCTCCCCTGTCCCCCACGGACAGCGGCGGCGTCGACTCGACCACGCTCGACACGGCGACGAGCGACACGACCGTCGAAGAAGGTGGCTTCTCGGTCGACGCGCTCGACGCCCCTGAGGCCATCACCGACGCCGGCTGCAAGGACACCCCGAAGGACGCCGGCACCGGCGCGGTCTCCGTCACGCTCGCGGCCGAATACGCGAGCTTCTACACCGCCTACGATCTCGGCCCGGTCCCGGGCATGCCCGCGGGTCACCTCGGAGGCTGCATCCTCGCCGACGGCGACGCGAACACGCTGCTCTTCGCCGGAGACTCCGAGTCCGGCACCGGGGGCATCTACTCGATCAAGCTCTTGCGTGGCGCGTGCGGCCACATCACCGGCTTCTCCGGCAGCGCCACCAAGGTCGCGGACACGCCGTTCGTCGACGCGAACCTGCTCCGGGTCTCGACCACGCTCCTCTACTCGCAGTGGCCCGCCAACAAGCTCGGGGTCCTGCCGAAGGGGGGCGACCGCGCCCTCGCGGGAGATCGACCTCGGCCCGCTCGGCGTGGACTCGAGCATCGGCGGCGTCGGCTTCGTGCCCAAGGGCTACGCCGCGGAGGGGCAGATGCGCGGCGTCACGTGGTCCGCCGGCAACTGGTTCCACCTCGATCTCAAGCCCGACGGCGCCTCCTGGAACGTCACGGGCGCGACCAAGATCACCACCCTGCCCAACGGCCCGGGCGGGTTCGCGTACGTGCCCGCGGGCTCGCCGGGCTTCCCCAAGGAGCGGATCATCCTCTCCGAGTGGAGCGCCGACTCCGTCGCCACCTACGAGGTCGACGGCCAGGGCGATCCCCAGCCGGCCACCCGCAAGCCGTTCTTCGAGAAGTTCACCAAGCCCTGGGGCGCGTATTTCGACCCGGCCACCGGCGACTTCCTCTTCCTCACGTGGGGTCCGGCGCCCGATCGTGTCTTCGTCGTCCAGGGCTTCAGCAAGCCGCCGCCCCCGCCACCGCCGCCGAAGTGAACGAGCACGGCGAGTGAACAGCGGCCGCCTCCATGGGCGGCCGCAACAGAAGAGGGTGATCCTTGGCCCCCAGGCGGCCCGCGCCTTACGTTGACGCGCGTCGTGCAGTTCGAGCTGCTGTTCCTGGTCCTGTTCTCGGTCGCTACGGCCGTGGCGTTGATCGCCCGGCGGCTGCGCGTGCCGTACGGTCGCGCTCGTGCTGGCCGGCCTCGCGCTCGGGGCGAGCCACGCGTTCGCGATGCCGCCGCTGACCAAGCAGCTGCTCTACGCCGTGTTCCTGCCTGGTCTGCTCTTCGAGGCCGCGTTCCACCTCGAGTTCGACAAGCTCTGGCAGAACAAGTGGACCATCCACGGGCTCGCGGTGCCGGGGCTCCTGCTCGCGGTCGCCGCCACGGCCGCGCTGCTCATGCTCGGCGTGCGCCTCTCGCCCGTGCCCGGCTTCGGGTGGGCCGGCGCGATCGCGTTCTCGGCGCTCATCAGCGCGACCGATCCGATCGCGGTGGTCGCCACCTTCAAGAGCCTGGGCGCCCCCCGTCGCCTCGCGGTCCTGGTCGAGGGAGAGAGCCTGCTCAACGACGGTACCGCCGTGGTGGTCTTCACGCTCGTGCTCTCGGTGCTCGAGGGCAAGGGCCAGACGGTCGGCCACGCGGCGTGGGACTTCGTGCGCGTGGTCGGCATGGGCGTGCTGATCGGCGGCGCATTCGGCGGCGTGGCCTCGCTGCTCATCCACCGCGTCGAGGAGGCGATGATCGAGATCACCCTCACGACCATCGCCGCCTACGGGTCGTTCGCGGTCGCCGAGGAGCTGCACTTCTCCGGCGTCATCGCGGTGGTGGTCGCGGGGGTCGTGTGCGGCAACTACGGCGCGCGCACCGGGATGAGCCCGAGCACGCGGCTCGCGGTGGAGTCGTTCTGGGAGTACGTCGCGTTCGCGCTCAACTCGGCGGTGTTCCTGTTGATCGGCGTCCAGGTGCGGGTCGGCGCGCTCTTGCAGGCGTGGCGCCCGATCCTGCTCGCGTACCTCGCGGTCACGCTCGGTCGAGCGCTCGTGGTCTACCTCACCACCCTCGTGCTCTCGCGCACGCGCGAGAACGTGCCGTGGTCGTGGCGCGCGGTGATGACGTGGGGCGGGCTGCGCGGCGCGCTCTCCATGGTGCTCGCGATGAGCCTGCCGGCGTGGGTCCCGGCGCGCGAGCTCCTGATCACGCTCACGTTCGGCGTCGTCGTGCTGTCGATCCTGCTGCAGGGCCTCTCGATGTCGCCGCTGCTCCGCTGGCTCGGCGTGGTGGGTCATCGCCCGGTCGAGCACGCGCAGTTCGAGGAGCACCGCGGCCTCTTGCGCGTGACGACCGAAGCCCTCGAGCGGCTCGAAGCGATGGTCCGCGAGGGCAAGCTCTCCACCGAGGCCGCCGAGCGCATGCGCACCACGTATCGCGAGCGCATCGCCGCTTCCGAGGCGGCGATCGCGGAGCTCCACCTCGCCCGTCAGGAGATCGAGGCGGAGGAGGAGCACGTGGCGCGGCGGCAGCTGATCCTCGTCGAGCGCGACGCCCTGGTGCGCGCCCACGAGGCTGGCCAGATCGGCCACTCGGCGTTCGAGCGGCTCCGCGCCGACGTGGACGCCCGGTTGATCGAGCACGACGACGAGGGGTGAAGGTGGAGCAACGGTCGACTGCCTGCGCGGGCGGTTCCCGCGGTACCATGTCGTCCCCCGATGTCAGGCTCTGCCCACCCTCCTTCGCTCGATCACGGTGGGGCTCCGTCGGAGGAGCCTGAGCAGCAGTTCGGTGAGGACGACGCACCGACGCTGCCAGACAGCCCACGATCGCTCCCCCCACCGCCACCCTCGGAACATGCGCCGGACACCGAGCGCCGCGAGCCGCGCAAGTCGACGTTCTGAGCGCTAGAGCTGGGCGGCGGCGAGCAGCTTCCAGAGCTCGACGCGGGCCACGTCGTCGTGCGTCTCGAGACTGTGGACGATGGAGAAGGGCGCGGTCAGGTCCGTCACGGCGAGCGCGCTCTCCTTGGTCTCGAAGCGCAGGCTCGCGGCCCCTCCCCGCGGGCCGAGACGCGCGCGGAGCGCCTCGCCGAACGCCTCGGTCGGCGGCAGGGTGGTCTCGCTCGTGGCGTAGACGATCGCGAGCCGCTTCGGCCGCGGGGACGCGAGCGCGTCGATGGCCCCGTCGACCCACGCGTCGAGCTCGGGTGAGCTGCCATAGAATCCGTCCAGCACGAGCACGTCGTCGACCGCGAACCCGCCGCGCGCGAGCGCCGGGTAGAGCGCCTCGAAGCCTCCCGAGGCGCTGACGTAGGCCACCCGACCGATTGCCTCGACGCCACGGTCCCCGACGAACGGCCGCGCCGCGAGCGCGTCGGTGACGAGCGTGCGCACGGCGCCGGCGCGTCCGAGCACGCCGGGATCGCTCGCGTGGGCGTCGTACGCGAGCTGGGGCACGACGACGATCGACCGCGCCTCGGCGCGCGCGAACTGGCCGACGAGATCGTACGCGGTGCGCGGATACTGGAAGCGCTTGCACGGCTGCCCCGTGCTCGCGACGAAGCTGCGCAGGCAGTTGTGGAAGCCGTGGAAGACGACCACCACCGAGAGCTTCTCGGCCTCCCAGTCGAAGTGCGCCGGCACGTGTACCCACACGTTGGGCTGGCCCCCCGACACGGCTTCCCCATGGACGGGGTTGCCGCTCGGGACGGTGAGGAACGCGGACCACGGGAGCGCTGGCCGCTCGGGGAGGTGGCGCTCGGCTTCCTTCGTCGGCGCCTCGTCGAACGCTGGCCCGACGGCCAGCGCCACCGGGATGCCCACGGCTGCCGACGCAGCGGGCGACAGGGTGGGCGACAGGGTGGGCGACAGCGCGCTCACCGCCACCGCGAGAGCCAGCGGACGCGCGCTCATCGGTCGTACACCTGCTGGCCCACCCTGGGCTCAGGTGTCGCGGGAAGAGGTGAGCCGGTCAAGGACGTTCGCGGTTGCGCCGAGCTCCTCGGGAGGGCGAATGCTGGCCCCCCCCCCCCCCCCGCCAGCGGCCACGCCTTCGCATCCGAGGCCCGCCGGGGCTAGCTTCGCGCCCGATGGAACGTCGGGGGAACGTTCTGCCGCTGCCCGCGACCTCGTTCGTGGGTCGCGAGCAGGAGCGCAGGGCGCTGTCCGCAACGCTGGACCGCCACCGACTCGTCACGCTGATCGGTCCCGCGGGCGTGGGCAAGAGCCGCCTGGCCGTCGAGGTGGCCCGCGACCGCGCTGCCCTGTTCATCGATCTCTCGCGCGCCGACGGGCCACGCGCGCTCTCCAGCGAGATGTTCCGCGCCCTCGAGCTCGAGCCCGTGGGGGCCCAGGCCGAGGTGGCGGCGATCGCCGACGCGCTCGAGTCCCTCGGCGCGCCGCTCGTGGTCCTCGACGACTGCGACGGCGTGCGCACCGCGCTCGCCGAGCTCCTCACCTCCCTCCTCGCACGGGGTGGGCGCTCACGATTCCTCTGCACGGCGCGGCCGGTCCTCGGCGTCGAGGGCGAGCAGCGCTGGCCCGTCGAGCCCCTCCCCTCCACCTCCGTCGACGGCGGTCCCTCGGCGGCCGAAGAGCTGTTCACCGCGCGCGCGCGGCTCGTCCGTCCCGACTTCGCGGTCGCCGGCCGCGAACCCGAACTCGCGAGGATCCTCCCGCGCCCCGGCGGCTTCCGCTGGCCATCGAGCTCTGCGCGGCGCAGCTGCCGGTGCTCGGGCTCCGAGGGCTCGCCGAGGAGCTCCTTGATCCGCGCGGGGCCTCGCCGCTGCAGCCGCTGCACGACGTGGTGCAGGCGTCGGTCCGGCTGCTATCGCCGGAAGCGCGCGAGGCCCTCCTCCGCTGCGCCGTGTTCGGCGCCCCGTTCGATCGCGAGGCGGCCCGCGCCGTGCTGCGCGGCGACGCGACGACGCAGCTCCGTACGCTCGTCGAGAGCTCGCTGCTCTGCAGCACCGGCGTCGAGGATCCACGCTTCTCGATGTACGAGCCCGTGCGGGCGTGGGCCGCCACCGCCGCGAAGGACGAGCCCGCGATCTTGCGCGAGGCGCGGGTCCTCCACGCGACCCACTTCCTCGCGCGCGCCGAGGCGCCGGGGAAGGACGCGGTGGCCGCGCTCGAGCGACTCCTGCCCGAGCTCCTGCTCGTCGAGCGAAGGCTCGACGCCGGTGAGGTGCAGCTCCCTGCGGTGCCCGACGACGCCGTCCGCGCGCGACTCGTCGTCGCCGTCGAGCCGCTGCTCGCGTTCCGGGGCGTCGCGCCCGACGTCGACGCGTGGCTCACTCGCGCGGTCGTGCGCGCGGGAAGGAGCGACGAGGTCGCGCTCGCGATGCGCGCCCGGTTGCTGTCGCTCGCGGCGCTGGTACGCCAGCGGCAGGGAGACTTCGCAACGGCGACGGCGCTGCACCTCGAAGCCGGTGGGGCGGCGCTCGCGGTGCACGACCCCACGCTCCTCCACGAGCTCTGGCTGCGCTGGCTCGTCGATCGGGTCGTCGGGGGCCGCTACGAGGAGGCGCGCGCGGTGGGCGCGGCCCTCCTCGACGCCCTCGGTCGAGGCCCGGCCGGGCGCGTCCTCCACGCGACGCGGCTCTACCTCGCGACGACGGCCCTCCTCCTCGGGGAGGACTCCGACGGGGCCATCGCCACGCTGCGCCGCGAGGCGCTGTCGCTCCGCGCGCTCGGCGAGGTGCGACTCGCCACGATCGGTCAGGCCAACCTGGCGATCAACCTCTTGTACCTCGGGCGCGTCGACGACGCCGAGGTCGCCGCCGCCGCGCTGCAAGACGACCCGCGGCTCGACACCCACACCCGCACCTCGATCGTGGCCAACCGCGCGGCGGTCCTGCACGAGCGGGCGTTCACCGCCGATCTGGCGGGCGACCCGGGCTTCGTCGCGCGCGCCCACGAGGCCTATCGCGCGGCCATCGCCGGGTTCGTGCGGGTGACCGCGCGCGGTTACGCGGCCCTCGTGCGCGCCCACCACGCGATGCTCTGGCTCGAGCTCGGCGACGCGGCTCAGGCTGAGCTCGAGGCCGTCGAGGCGCTGCACGACCAGCCCGATCGCCTGCGCTCGGCGTTCAGCCACGCGGAGCTCGGGAGCGTGCAAGCGGTCGCCGGGCGCTTCACCGATGCCCACGCCTTGCTCGACCAGGCCCGAGCGCTCGGCGATGGGCTGGCCGCGGCCGAGGTGTGCCTCGAGCTGCACGCGAGCCACGTGGCGCTGCGCGAAAGGCAGCGCGCCGGCACGCTGACCCGGGAGCTCACGCAGCGCGCGGCGCGGACGGCCAAGCGGCACGCCGCGACCGACCGTGGCCCCTACTCGCCGCGCGCGCGGATCGCGGCGCGGCTCGTCCTGCGGGTCTCGACGGCGCTCGCGAGAGAGAGCGATCGGCCGCCTTCTCCGGCGCCGGAGAGCTGGCGGGAGAGCCTCGTCGTGGGCCGCGACGATGCCTGGGTACGCGTGCCCGACGGCAAGCAGATAGACCTCTCGACCCGCCGCAAGCTGCGCGTGCTGCTCTCGGCGCTGGTCGCCGCGCGCGTCGACCACCCTGGCGAGCCGCTGTCACGCCCGACCCTCATCGCCGCCGTCTGGCCCGACGAGCGCTTCGTCGCCGATGCCGGTCGCACACGGCTGCACACGGTCGTGCTCGCGCTGCGCAACCTCGGCTTGCGCGATCTGCTCCGCTCGAATCCCCAGGGCTACTTCCTCGACCCCGCGGTGCCGCTGCTCCGCGCCGAGCTCTAGCGACGGAACACCTCGAGCTGCTCCACGCGGAAGAACCCGAAGTGGCCGACGATCTCGGCCTCGTTGGCGACGAGGAGGAAGCTGCGGGGACCGCTCATGCCGCGGAGGAGCGACGGCGCGACGTGGAGGTCGTGCCCCGCGCCGAACGTGGGCCCGAACGTCGGGTTGCGGTTGTCGACGGCCGTCGGCACGTGTCGCACCGGGAAGACCTTGTCGCGATCGAACGAGTAGAGGAGGGCGTGCGGGTCCTTGCCCCAGCCCTTGCCGTCGAGCGGGACCTCCGCGTACGCGGCGAGGTGGCGAACCGGCCCGTGCGAGGGCTGGACGACGAGCACGGTGATCGTCGGGCCGCCCTTGCACCGCGCGCGGAGCGTGAGGCCGTCGCGCGGCCGGTCGTCGGGCCCGAAGCACCGCGTGAACACGCCCGTCAGGCCAGCCTTCGTGAAGAAGCGCGTGACCTGCTCCTTGGACGTCGTGGTGGAGTCGACGAGGCCCGACGCTGGTGAGGGCAGCGCCGATGGCGAAGCGCTCGCGGGCTTCGGTGGCGTGACGTGGGTCGGCGCCGCCTGGACGACGACGGTCGACTGTGGGGTTCTCCACTCGCGCGCGACGAGGAACGCGGCGACCCCGGCGACCAGCGCGAGCGCGAAGCCCCCCGCGACGATCGGACCCTGGATGGGACGGCGCTCGATCGACGGGAACGTCGGCGAAGGGAGGAGCGCGCGGACGGTGGGCCCGGGCGTGGGCTGCCTCGTCACCGCGACGAGGTTCGGGCGCGGCTGCAGTGGCGGGAGCGTCGAAGAGGTAGGGCGCGGCTGGGTCGGATCGCTCGTGTCGGCGTCGAACGCCCCGGCCTTGGGAAACGCACCCGAGGTGCAGAGCCGGCGCACGTAGTCGGCGAGCTCTCGCTGCCCGGAGCCCGCGAGCGCGAGCGGGGCGAGGATCTGCGCCGCGATGGGCGCGGTCAGGCTGCGGCTCTCGGGCTCCGGGCGCAGCCCCACGTCGAGCAGCCATCGCACCTCTGGATCGAGCTGGGGCAAGCGCTCGACGATCGGGCGCAGACGCGGGTGCGCGATGCCGTCGAGCCAGGTCAGGTAGTCGAGATCGTCGTGCGGGAACGCCGGCTCGCCGAGCAGCAGTTCGCGCAGGATGAGGCACGCGCTGTAGACGTCGGCCCGCACCGACGGCCGTTCGCCCTGCACCTGCTCGGGCGCCAGGTAGCCCTCGTGGGTCCCGAGCAGCCCGCTCGGCGTGAGCTCGTACGAGGAGAGGGTGCGCGACCGCTCGAAGTCGCCGAGCACGATCTGGCCTTGCGCGGTCAGCGTGATCGTCTTCGGCGACACGCTCTGGTGGACGATCGGCGCGAACTCCCGCGTCACCGGGTCGCACGCGCCGTGCGCCGCAGCGAGCGCCCCGAAGAGCTGCGCCGCGAGGTGGAACGCGGCGGCCTCGGGAAGGCGATCTCCCCGCGCCTGCAGGGCGCCGAGGAGCGCTTCGAGCGGCACCCCTTCGACCCACGCCGTCAACAGCACGACCCGGTTCTGGTCGACGTAGAAGTCGACGAGCCGAGGAAGCGCGGGGTGGTCGAGCCGCGCGTAGACCCGCGCCTCGCGCCCGAGCGCCTCGGCCGGCTCGTCGTCGTACGAGCCGAGGCGCCGCGACCGCTTGACGAGGACGAGCCGCTCGAGTCCGAGCGGGCCCTCGAGACACCCCTTGAAGGCCTCGCCATCGGTGCCCCCGAACAGCGGCACGAGGCGACGGAGACGCCGGCGCGCGGGGTCGGCCGGAGCAGGGGCGCGCACGCTTCGAGGGTACGAACCCGCCACCCCCGGACCGCTGAGATGGGACCCCGAGGTGCACTTCTCAGAGATGGTTCGCCGGCAAAGTACCAGCGGCGCTGCACGGATCCGACCTGCGCTGGGACATGGGCCCCCGAGCGTTGACCCGATCCGCCTCGCGCGTCCCACCTAGGCCCCATGCTTCGACTTCGCTGGCTCTGGCTCTCCTCGTTCGCGGTGGCGGTCGGTTGTGGAGGCGGCGACGACGGCGCCGTGGTCGACGACGACGGGGGCACCGAGGCGGGCGACGAGACGGGCGCCGAGGGCGGCCCCGACGGGACGACGGACACCGGCGCCGCGACGGACACCGGCGCCGCGACGGACACCGGCACGCCGCCGACGGACACCGGTCCGCCGCCGACGGACACCGGTCCGCCGCCGCCGCCACCGCCGGGTTGCCCCGCCGCGCCGGCCGGGATCTCGGCCGCGGCGCTCGAAGCCTACGCCGCCGTGAACGCCGCGCGCACCGGGGCGGGCTCGCCGTGCGCCGCCGTGAACGCCGCGCTCGATCTGGGCGCCGAGAAGCACTGCGAGTACTACGTCGCCAACAAGAAGACGGCGAGCTGCATCGCGAACCCGCACGTGGAGGTCGCGACGTGCGCGTCGTTCTACGCGGCGAACTTCAACGAGCGCGAGAAGAAGGCCGGCTACACGGGCAGCCCCTCGTCGGAGGACATGCATTTCCTCGGCAGCGCGAAGCCCGCGGTGCAGGGCTGGATCGACACCGTCTACCACCGCTACCCCATCATCGACCCGTGGACCCGCGAGTTCGGCTACGGCGGCGCGGCGGGGTGCGACACCATGGACTTCGGCGCGGGCGCGAGCACGCCCAAGACCGTCGTCGCGGTGTATCCGTACGACGGCCAGACCAACGTCCCGATCAGCTTCAACGGCGCGGAGAGCCCCGCGCCCCCTGCCCCTCCGACGGGCTGGCCGAGCGGGTATGTGCTCGGCGTGCACTACACCGGCACGCTCTCGGTCTACACGATCACCAAGGCTGGCGCGACGACGCCGATCCCCGTGCTCACGGTGCCGAAGCTCTCGTACCAGTCGAACGCCACGTTCTTCTACACGCACAAGCCGCTCGAGAAGGGCACCAAGTACCTGATGCACGCGGAGGGCAACAACGGCGCCGCGTGGAAGAAGGACTGGAGCTTCACGACGGCGCCCTGATTTGCTGGGTCAGCGGCCGGAGATGTCGCCGATGACGGGGAGCATCACGCGCGGCTTCTTGATCTTCTTCAGCGCGCGCTCGCGGCGGAGCACGGCGGCCACCTCGTCCTCGCTGCGTGGCGAGAGCTCGCCCGAGAGGTCGTAGTCGGCGGACTGCGTGACCACGACGCGGCGGATCTCGCCCGCGCGCGCGTCTTCGACCTCGGGGCCCTCGAGGTAGACCTGCCCGTCGATCTCGGGCGCCTGCCCCTGGTGGCGCGCCATCAGCACGTACTCGTGCTCGTCGCTCGGGCCCTCGACCAGCACCTCGATCTCGCGACCGATCATGGCCTTGGCCTTCTTCTTGGCGATCTTGCGCTGCTCGGTCATGAGCTTGCGGTAACGCGCCTGCGCGGTGCGCGCGGGGACCTTGCCGGCGAGCGCGTGGGCGCGCGACGACTCCTCGTCGCTGTAGCGGAACGCCGCGAGCCGCTCGAACTCCGCCCACTTCACGAACTCGAGCAGCTCGTCGAAGTCGGCCTCGGTCTCGCCCGGGTGGCCGACGATGAACGCGGTGCGGAAGGTGAGGTCGGGCACCGCCTTGCGCAGCTTCTCGACGACGCGCCGCTGCCGGTCGAGGCCGTGCCCACGGCGCATGATCTTGAGCATCGCGTCGCTCGCGTGCTGGAGCGGCATGTCCACGTAGGGCACCACGCGCGGGTGCTGCCCGAGCAGCTCGAGCAGGCGCGGCTCGAGGGTCTCGGGGTAGAGGTAGAACACGCGGACCCAGCGCACGCCGGGCACCTCGGCCACCGCCTCGACGAGCGCGGCGAGCTTGGGCGCCTCCTTCAGGTCGCGGCCGTAGGAGACCGTGTCCTGCGAGATGAGGTTCACCTCGACCACGCCCTGGGCCACCAGCTGCTCGACCTCGGCGACCACGTCGGCGATGGGGCGCGAGCGCTGCTTGCCGCGCATCTCGGGGATCACGCAGAAGGAGCAGGAGCGGTTGCACCCCTCGGCGATCTTCACGTAGGCGAAGTGGCGGGCCTGCGAGAGCGTGCGCGGATCGCTCTTGCGCACGACCCACTCCGCCGGGTTGCCGACCAGCATGCGGTCGGCGTCGCCCGCGAGGACCTCCTTCAGCTTGAGCATGTCGCTCGGGCCGAGGAAGTGATCGACCTCGGGCATCTCCTCCGCGAGCTGCTCGGGGTAGCGCTGCGAGAGGCACCCCGCGACCACGAGCTTCTTGAGCGCGCCGCCCTCGCGGAGCTGCGCCATCTCGAGGATGGTGTCGATCGACTCCTTCTTCGCCTCGCCGATGAAGCCGCAGGTGTTGACCACGACGACGTCGGCCGCCTCGGCCTCGCCCACGAGCTCGAGGCCCGCGTGCTCGGCCACGCCGACCATCACCTCGGTGTCGACCCGGTTCTTGGGGCAGCCGAGCGACACGAAGTGGACGGTGGAGAGCTTCTGCTTGCGGGCCATGCGGGGCCGAGAGGTTGGAACCTGCCGGCCCGCGACGCAAGGCGCCCCCGCCGTTACTCGGCGGTCTTCGGGGGCGGACCCATCTGGATCCGCTCGCCGAGGTAGCTACCGATGAGCGAGAAGAGGATGCCGATGCCGCCCATGACGACGTAGAGGAACGGCGGCAGGGTGAAGACGGTCTCGGTCTTGTAGAGGAAGTAGACGGTCGGGATCGCCACGATGAAGGAGGCGATGAACGGCTCGAGGAACGTGCGGCCCGGGGAGATCATCCCGACCAGCATGCCGCCGACGAACCAGATGCCGATGCTGGTCATCATGCCGTGCGACCCCTCGAAATCGAGGGCGGAGACGACCTGCGGGAGGCCCATGATGATGGCGCCGGTGAGCACGGCCTGCACCACGATGCCGATGACCAGCCACAGCACGGAGAACGACTCCTGCTGGTAGCGGCGCGCGAGCTGCTCCTGCTTGGAGCGCTCCACCGGGCCGACGCCGTCCAGCTTCGAGCCGCAGGAGACGCACCGCTTCGAGCCGGGCGGGTTCTTGTAACTGCAGGAACTGCAGACAATCTGCTTCTGCGCCATGTGGGGCCGGAGCGTACCGGCCGGAGGGCGCGGGAGGCAACTACCGTCTGCAGCGGCGCCCGATCACGGCGCGGCGGGCATCACGACCGCCGGGTTCGGCGGCGGCGCGCCCGGCACCGGCGCCGACTGGCCGGGCTTGGGCTTGTCTTTCATGTCGTACTTCGAGGGGCACTTGGCGAGGACGTTGTTGGCGACGAACTCGCCGTTCGCCTGCAGCTTGCCCTCGGCGGTGACCCCGACCTCGGGCATGTCGTCGCGCAGGGTGTCGGGCTTGATGCACGAGGGATAGCGGATGTGGACGACCGCGCCCGACTTGGTCGCGTCGAAGGCGTATTCGCAGGGGACCTCACGGAAGCGGAGGGTGCCCTTGACCAGGACGCCCTCGACCCGGACCTGGCGGTTGGTCCACTTGGTCTTCTCGGCCACCAGGCGATCCACGCCCATCGCGTAGACGGTCGCGTCCTGGAAGCTCGTGAGGACCAGGGAGGCGATGACGCCGGCCGCGCTCACGAGGCCGAACACCATGGTGAGGTTCTTGACCCTGTCCCGCGCGCGGGCGGCGATGGTGCGGGCGAGGAGCTCCACCGCCGCGAACACGCCGAGCACGACGCCGAACAGCACGAGCTTGTTGCTCGGTCGGAGGACGAAGACCACCACGAGGAGCGGGCCGAGCGCCGTGGCGACGCGCAGCGCGAGGAGGTTGCCCTCGCTCTTCGGCTCTTCAGGTGGTTCCGGGGCGGAAACGGTGGGTGCCGGGTCCTCGGTGGACATGGTGGAAGCCTAGCACCGTGTTACTGTGGAGTACGAATGGCCTCCCGGGATTCCGATCTCCCACCGCGCGAAGAAGCGCACCGTCGGCTGCAAGGCGTGATCCCCGACCTCATCAAGAAGGCGGTGATCGGCGGCGTCGATCGCGCCTCCGAGGCCCGGGAACGCATCGGCAGCCTGCTCGGTGAGACAAAGCTGCCCAAGGAGTTCGCCGACGCGATCTTCAGTCAGATCGACGAGACCAAGAACGACCTCTTCCGTATGGTCGCGAAGGAGATTCGCGGTTTCCTCGAGGCCGTCGACTTCCAGCGCGAGCTGCAGAAGCTCCTCACCACGGTGTCGTTCGAGATCAAGACCGAGATCCGCTTCATCCCCAACGACGCGGCGCCCGACACGCTCGGCAAGCCCGAGGTGAAGGCGGGCATGAAGGTGAAGCGGCAGGAGCCGTCTGCGCCAGCGGCCCCTCCCGAGAAGAAGCGCCGACGCCCCCTCTCCCGCGTGCCGAGCCGCAAGCCCGCGCCGCCCCCACCGGTCTCCGAGCCGCCGGACGATCCGCTCTTCGGCACCGACGAGACCCCGCCACCGGGCGACGTCGACTAGCGCGCCTACCGCCGCACGGGACGATCGTCGTTCAGCATCGTGCCGCGGCAGCGCCGCGCGCCGCACTTGCACGGCGCCGCCTTGCGCGCGGTCTCGAGGTCGACGTCGCCACGCACCACGAGGTGGTAGTCGAACGTGAGCTCCTCCTCGGGCCGTACGCGCCGGCGCGTGATCAGGAACACCCGCTTCTTGTGCAGGAGGAGCTCGCAGCTCGGGAGGCACCCGTGGTTGACGAACCGCGCCGCGCTGCCGCCGACGGCGCCGTCGATGCTGGTGCGCGCGTCGACGCGGAGCAGGTAGGTGACCTTCTTGCCGGAGGTCTCGGCGTAGCGGACGCGGGCCTCGGCGTCGTCGATGCGCTCGCCGAGGTACTCGAGGATCGGCGTGCCCGCCGCGATCGTGCGCCGCGCGAACACGCCTCGCCCGTGGATGGACGAACGACGCACCTCGACGAGGGGCTCGCCCTCGATCGTGAGCACCCCATCGACGAACGCCTGCGCAGGCGCCTTCTTCACGTCACTTCGGGCGGTCGGTGACCGGGCCGGTGGTGGGCTTGGCGTCCCACTTGAAGTTGTCGATGAGCACCGTCGAGTCGAGGATGTGATCGCCCGCGTCCCAGATCATGAACTGGAGCGTGATCTCCTCGCCGGGCTTGACGGGGGCCTTGGTCTGCAGCCACGACGTGGAGCCGTTCTGCTTCGGATCGGTGTCCCAGAAGCCGGTGCCCTCGAGCTCCTTGGTGCCCTTGCTGCAGGGGAAGGTCTTGCCGCCCGTGAACGAGGTGCCCGGCGTGCACACCTCGAAGAAGCCGTTGTTCACGCTGACCGGGTTGCCCTTGCTGTCGAACGAGACGTTCTTGGCGAACTTGGGGTCGAGCTTCACGGCGGTGTCGAGCAGCGCGACGAACGAGTCGTTGTAGCTCGAGCACACGAAGGTGATGTACTCGGAGGAGAAGAAGTCGAAGTCGAACGAGAAGGCGTTCGCGTTGGTGGGGACGCGGATCTTGAGCTTCAGGTTCACGCTGTCGTTGGCGGTGGCGGCGCCGAAGCCACCGGAGCCGCAGTCGCTCTTGAGCGGGTGCCCCGCGGGGAAGGCGACCGCGCTGAGCGACGAGTACGACGGCGAGCGCGGCATGACCTGGCCGGGGTAGTCGGGCGTGCGCGCCGTGCCGCTCGAGATGACGACCATGTTCTTGCCGGCGCGGGGCTTCACCGTGGGGCCGAAGTTGCGCAGGATGCCGAACTGGACCTGGCTCGCCGCGTCGATCGCCGAGCCGTCGGCGCGCACGAGCTTGGCGTCGATCACGCCCCACGTCTTGTCCTTGCCCTCGGTGCCGGCCTTGGCGGTGCGGCAGAGGCCGAGCGCCTTGGCGAAGTCGTTCGGGATGGTGGACTTGTAGAGGTTGAGGTCGGTCGAGGTGTCGCAGTCGTCCACCTCGTCGGTCTTGCCGTTGCAGTCGTTGTCGACGCCGTCGCCCGGCACCTCGTAGGCGCCCGGGTTGACCTCCTTGTTGCCGTCGTTGCAGTCGTCCTTGAACAGGTAGCCGTCGCCGTCGTTGTCCTTCTCGGGGTCGAGGCCGCCGTCGAGGTCGACGTCGCCGAGGTCGGCGGAGTCGGGCTGGAACCCGGACTCGTCCTCGCCACCTTCGGCCACGCCGGTGTCGCCTCCGAGGACGCCGGGCGTCCCCTTGTCGGTGGAGGCCGCGCAGCCCGCGAGGGCAGCGAGGACGGCGAGAGAGACCAGCGGCAGTGAGGTCGAGCGCAGCATCGAGACGACTCCTTGGAAACGAACGAGGGAGAGCGGATGGATCAGCGGTTCACTTCGGGCGCTCGGTGACCGGGCCCACGGTGCCCTTCACGTCCCAGCGGAAGTTGTCGACGAGGACCGTCGAGTCGAGGATGTGGTCGCCGGTGTCCCAGACGATAAAGCGCAGCTTGATGGTCTCGCCCGGGATGACCGGCGCCTTGGTCTCGAGCCACGAGGTGGCGCCGTTCTCGGTGGGCTCGAAGCTGTCCTGGAACCCGGTGCCCTCGAGCTCCTTGGTGCCCTTGGCGCAGGGGAAGGTCTTGGCGCCCTTGGTGCCCGGCGTGCACACCTCGAAGAACCCGCTGTTGACGTTGATCGGGTTGCCCTTGCTGTCGAAGGAGACGTTCTTCGAGTACTTGGGGTCGATCGGGGCCTTGGTGTCGAGCAGCGCGACGAAGCTGTCGTTGAACTCCGAGCACACGAAGGTGATGTACTCGCTCGAGTAGAAGTTGAAGTCGAACGCGAGGCCCTTGGCGTTGGTGGGCACGCGGATCTCGAGCTCGAGGCTCGCGCTGTCGTTGGCGGTCTTGTCGAACGGCTCGGGGCAGCCCGCGCTGTTCTTGGGCCACCCGGCGGGCGGCGTGACCTCGGACAGCGACTCGTAGGAGGGCATGATCGGCGTGATGAAGCCCGGGTAGTCGGGCGTGCGGGCCGTGCCGCTCGAGAGCACCGCGAAGTTCTTGCCCTGGCGCGGGTTCACGTAGGCGCCGAACTTCTTGAGGATGCCGTACTGGATCGAGTCGAGCGCGCTCTTGCCGTCGGCGCGCACCAGCTTGGCCGAGACGAGGCCCCAGCCCTTGTCCTTGCCGGTCGCGTCGGCCTTGGCGGCGCGGCAGATGCCGAGGGCGCGCGCGAAGTCGGTGGCGTCTTTGCTGTCGTACTTGAGGGCCGCGGTGTCGCAGTCGGGCTCGGCGTTGTCGACCTTGCCGTCGCAGTCGTTGTCGACGCCGTCGCCGGGGAACTCGTAGGCGCCCGGGTTGATCTCGGGGTTGCCGTCGTTGCAGTCGTCCTTGAAGAGGAAGCCGTCGCCGTCGTTGTCCTTCTCGGGGTCGAGGGCCGTCTCGGGCGCGCCGTCGAGGCCGAAGCCGCCGCCGGTGTCGGGCTCGAAGCCCCCTTCGCTCGCCGCGTCGGTGCCTCCGTCGAGGAACACGGTGCCGCCCTTGTCGGGCGCGGCCGCGCAGCCGAATGCGAGGCTCCCCGCCGCAACGAACAGGAGGGACGAGGGCAGCAGGCGACCGAACACGAGTGACTTCACAGCGACCTCCAGGAAGACAGCGCCCTCCGCCGCTCGGTCACACCCTGCCGGAGCAGGTGACGACTCGGCGAACGCTGGGCAAGGATCTGGCGTTAATACTCCATGGAGGCCTCCTGGGCCAGTCGACTCCGTCGGCGTCGGAACCCGTGGATTCACGGCGCACGATCTAGAAGCAGTTGCTTCGCTCCGGCGGAGGAGTAGTCCCACGGCCGTGACATCCCAGCCCGGGGCACCGGGGATCCGTTTGCAGCGTTCCGCCCGCCGGCCTCTGGTGATCTTCGCGCCGTTCGTGCTGCTCGCGGCGGTCACGTGTGGGCGGGGCAAGCCGCCGGGTGAGGAGGCGGGGACCGCGGTCGCCGTGCCCGAGGCGGCGGTCGCCGAGACCCTGGCCGAGGTGGCGGTCGAGGCCGACGTGGCCGAGGCGGAGGTCGCACTCGTCGCGCCGAAGCACCTCCTCGGCGCCCGTGCGCAGATCACGCCGGTGTTCACGGAGCCCAAGCCGGGCGCACTCAAGCTCGGCTACCTGCGCGCGGGCGCAGTGGTGGAGCGCGAGGACAAGCCCGAGGGCGACGCCGGTTGCAAGGGCGGCTGGTACGCGATCAAGCCCAAGGGCTACGTGTGCGTCGGCGACCACGCGACCCTCGACCTCGACGATCCGATCGTCAAGTACGCGACCCGTCGGCCCGACCGCAAGGCGCCGCTGCCCTACGCCTACGCCATCGCCAAGAACACGCTCTCGCCGTTCTACGCGCGCGTGCCCACCAAGGCCGAGTCGATGAAGCTCGAGGCCGACCTGGACACGCACTGGAAGTGGGTGAGCAAGCCCCAGCCGAGCGACGCCGGCCCCGAATACGACGCGTCGGTCACGAGCGACGGTGGCGTGATCCCCGTGTGGAACGACGGTCCGCCCGACTTCCTCCGCGACGGCAAGGGGGTCCCCAACGTGAGCGGCCTCGTCAAGTCGGGCAAGGCGCTGTGGGCGGGGCGCCCCAAGACCAAGGAGGGCTTCGCCATCGTCGCTTCCTTCTGGTCCGGGCCCGGGGGCACGACGCCGACCGGCGGGCCCGACGATCGACGGTTCGACCTCACGACCGACTACCTGCTCCTGCCCCACGACCGCCTGCGCGAGGTGCGGCCGTCGACGTTCCACGGGATCCCCCTCGACGCGACCACGACGCTGCCGGTCGCGTTCGTGAAGAACCGGTACAAGGCCGCCAAGGTGTGGGCCGACGGCAGCAAGCCGCAGGAGACCCTGCCCTCGCGCACCGCGGTGCCGATCACCGCGGCGACCAAGCACATCGACGGCGCGCTCTACCTCGGCACGACCGACGGCGCGTGGGTCAAGGCCGACAACGTGATCAAGGTCGAGCCGCCGAAGAGCCTCCCCGCGTTCGCCGCCAAGGGCGAGAAGTGGATCGACGTCTCGATCGCGCGGCAGTCGATCATCGCGTTCGACGGCGACAAGCCGGTCTACGTGTCGCTGGTGAGCACCGGCCGCGACGGCCTCGGCGACCCGGAGAGCTCGCACGCGACCATCCGCGGCGTCTACCGCATCCACACCAAGCACGTGACGGCGACGATGGACAGCGACGAGGTCGGCGAGGCGTTCAGCCTGCGCGACGTGCCCTACGTGATGTACTTCGAGACCGGCTACGCCCTCCACGGCGCCTACTGGCACGACGGCTTCGGCGAGCCGCGCAGCCACGGCTGCATCAACCTCGCCGAGATCGACGCGGCGTGGTTCTTCGCCTGGACGGGGCCCGACGTGCCCGAGACCTGGCACGGCGCGTTCGCGCGGCCGATGGCGACCGGCACACCGATCTGGATCCACCCCTAGATCAGGTGCGCCACAGATCGCGGAAGGTCGCGCTGCCCTCGCTCGGCAGGTGCCGGTGGTGGCCGGGGCCGGTCTCGCGCTGGAACCCTCGCTCCCGGCGCACGACGAACTTGTAGTGGATCTCGCGCCCCGCGGAGGCGTCGAAGGCCACGGTGGTCGCCCAGGTGGTCTCGTCGATCCAGTCCATCGAGACCGCCTTCTCGAGGTCCCAGGCCCCGAGCTCCGGGGCGTCTCCGGACACGAACACGCGCTCGCCGTACGCGGTGCGGAAGCCGTGCACCTGGAGCTCGACGACGGCGGTCCCGGTCGGCAGCGGACGGGTCTGCTCGTAGACGGCGATCGAGCGCGGGGGCAGCTCGAGGTGCGCGCGGCCGTCGCGGACCGAGAGCGAACCGCCGCCGAGCACGTCTTCGTGCACGCCGTCCTCCAGCTCGAGGTGCTCGACGTCGCACCCGCTCGCGACGTCGCTGCGGTTGACCGCGACCACGATCGCCGAGCCGCGGTACGGGCGGCTGAACACCCAGCGGTCGGCGTCGATCCAGCGCGTGCGCATCCCGGCGCGCTGCACCGCGGGCGAACGCTTGCGGAGCGCGGCGAGCGCGGCGAGGTCGACCATGAGCGGCGTCTCCTCGAACGACGCCATCATCGGCCGGTTGTAGGGATCGTTGCCGCCGTTGACGTCGACGTGGAGCAGCTGCTCGCCGCCGTAATAGATGCAGGGCACGCCGCGCGCGACCATGGTGAGCAGGAGCGCGAGCCGGAAGCGCGCCGGGTCGTCGGAGATCGAGAGGAACCGCGGCAGGTCGTGGTTGTCGACGAAGGTGACCAGATCGGTCGCGTCGCGGAACTGGTGGTCGCGCCGGACCACCGCCTCTATCTCGGGGAAGCCCACGGGCGACCGGTGGGCCAGCACCGAGACGACGGCGTTGCGCCACGCGAAGTCGAGGATCGACATGCCCGACTTGTTGGCGAACTCGATGGACGCCGGGTCGTAGCAGCCGCCCTGGAACCACTCGCCGAACATGAACGTGTCCGGCTTGTGCACCGCCATGTCGCCGGTGAACTCCTGCCAGAACCAGATGGGCATGTGCTTGACGGTGTCGACCCGGAAGGCGTCGACCCCCTTGCTCAACCACTGCTTCATCGCGCCCTTGATGTACGCGCGGTAAGCGAACGACTCCTCGTTGAAGTCGGCGAGCCCGCAGAGGTCGCTCACCTGCACGTTGGAGAGATCGTTCCAGTCGCGCACCTCACCGACGTGGTGGAACCAGTCGCCGCGGTCCTGGTCGAAGCGGCAGAGCAGCACGCCGTCGTCCCAGAGCTCGCAGCTCGCGCCGGGCACGTGGGGGTTGCTGTGGTTGCAGACGATGTCGAGGACGAGGCGCATGCCGCGCCGGTGCATCTCGGCGAGCAGCTCGTCGAACACGGTGTCGCTGCGGCTCATCACCCGCACGTCCTCGGGGCGATCGACGAGGTGGGGGTCGAGCCGCTTGAAGTCCTTGGTCCAGTAACCGTGATAGGCGGTCATGCCCGCTCCGCCGAGCTCGAGCACCTGGTCGATCTGCTCGAACACCGGGGTCAGCCAGATCGCGCTCGCTCCGAGCTTCTGCACGTAGTCGAGCTTCTGCAGCACCCCACGCAGGTCGCCGCCCCAGTACTTGTAGAAGTCGGTGCGGGTCGGGTCGAAGTCCCGGCGATCCTTGCCTTGATCGTTGGCCGGGTTGCCGTCGTGGAACCGATCGACGACGACGAAGTAGATGGTGTCTCCGCGGAAGTCGCGCATGGCCGCGGAGCTTACCCGGGCCCGCGCCACTTCGGTCGTTGACAATTGTCACGCTGTCCGCCCGACGAGCGGCAACAGAGGAAGCGATGATCCGAACCACGCTCCTCGTCACCTTCGCCCTCGGCTGCTCCTCGAACGACTTCGGCGTCGCCGGCACCGAAGACGCGAAGACCGACCACCCCACCGACGTCGTCGACACCGGGAAGGCGACGACGGACACCGGCTCGTTCACGTGCGCGAACCCGAGTCACTGCGACTCCACGGCACCCTACTGCTGCGCGACGTTCGAGCTCGGCGCGGGCTCGCTGCCGAGCTGCCCGATGGACAAGGCCAGCACCAGGTGCCGCGCCGACTGCCCGACGCAGATCCCGCTCACCTGCCCGAGCCCGGGCCAGGTGAAGGTGTGCCGCAACGCCGCGGACTGCGCGACGGACCCGGCGAACCCGAGGTGCTGCAAGATCTTCGCGGGCGGGGTCATCGGCTCGGTGTGCGTGAGCGCGATGGTCGCGAGCTACGCGATGTCGTGCGACTAGAACGTGCCCGTCGCGGCGAAGGAGAGGCCACCACCGGGGGTGGGGAGGACGGCGACGCGGAGGCTCTCGACCTTGCTCACCGGGCGGCTCTCCTGCACGGTCATCGAGGTGCCGTTCGCCACGAACAATGGCCAGCCGATCAACGCCCCGACGACCCCCACCCCGCCGAGGACGAGCCAGGGCGTCCGGTTCACGTTCTCCATGCGGCACTCGCCGGCGCACTGGGCGAAGAGCCCGCCGAGCCCGATCAGCACGGCGCCGCTGCCGGCGATCCCGAGGACCAGGCCGCCCGTGCGCCCGCTGCTCGAGCCCGCCTGCACGTCGACGGCGGCGGGCCCGTACACGTCGAGGCGCTGGCGCTTGCTCGGGATTCCCTCACCGCTCGCGGACACGCGGTAGCGACCGGCCGGGACCCAGAGCGTGCACGGGGCCTGACAGGTGTAGGACTCGGTGCCGTGGTCGCGCGTGACCTCGTAACGGATCGCGGGGGAGTCGCCCGTGATCTTGATCGGCAGCATGCCCTGTTGCTGCGCGGCGGCCAGTGCCGGGGCGAGCGTCATGGCGAGCGCGGCGGCGAGGGCAGCGGTTCGGGTCATGGAGCGAGCCGTAGCACGCTCGATGCCAGCAACGACGCCGCGAATCCCGTGAAGAGGCGGCGCGGTGGAGGGCGCGGTGTGGCAGCCAGCGCACACCGACCTCGCGGGCTGGTGCAATACTGCGCCGATGGCGCGCCTGTTCTGGCTCCTCCTGTTCGCCCCCGCGTGCACGCGCGAGGACCCGCGCGCCATCGTGAGGACCAGCCCCACCGAGTCCGTCCCCTCGACGTCGGCGACCTTGCCCGTCGGTCTCGCGATCTCCGCGGACGGCGCCCCCGATTGCAACGTCGTGATGACCGTCCCCCTCGCCCCCAGCGTCACCGCCAAGTTCGCCGACGGCGCCGTGCGCCTGGTCATCGGCTCCTATTCGCAGCTCCCGCTGACGGCCACGGTGACGGCCACGCCGACCACGCTCGACGTGGCCGCCAAGCCCGCGGGGCCCGCCGCGCAGTTCTGCTTCGTGCCGATGAAGATCACGGGCGTCGTGCCCGGCCCGTACGAGGTGATCGTGACGATCCCGCACGCGCCGCGCCCGACCGACGTGCTGCGCACGAAGGTGTCCGTGCCCTGAGGCTCAGGGGCGGACGAGGTGGATCTCGTCCAGCAACACGGCGGGCGTCGGGTCGTTCGACTGGTTGGACACCCGCACCACCTGGGCGCGGTCGACGGTGCCGACCAGCGGCGCGAGGTCGATCCGGATCTTGCGCCAGGTGGCGTCGACCGGGCCGAGGTCGGCCATCTTGCCGGTGGCCGCGGCGCCGCTCGCGTCCTTGCCGTTGAAGTAGAACTTCAGCTTGGGCGCGGTGCCCGACTCGGTGCGCGCCCAGAACTCGATCGCCGCGTAGGTCGAGGGCGCGAAGGTGTTGGGGAAGCCGATCTGGATCGCGCCCCACGCGTTCATGCGGCCGACGCGGATGCACGCCGCGCCCGCCTGACAGCCGTCCTTGTGCGCGTAGTCGGGGGCGCCGTCGAGGAGCTCGTACGAGCCCCAGTCGCGCCACAGCAGGCCCTGGATTCCCCCGAGCGCGTCCTTGTAGACCCAGTCCTCCGGCCCCGGCCACGCGCAGGTGGCGCCGCCGAGCGCTGGGTCGTCGAACTGCCCCGTGGCCACGACCTTGAGGTCCGCCGAGAGCTTGTCGAGCGGGGCGAACTCCACCCACTGACCCTTGGTGCTCTTCACGCGCAGGGTGATCGGCAGGCCCGCGTCGCCCCGACCGGTCCAGTCGAAGTAGTTGTCGACGGTGCGCACGAGCGGCACCCACGCGCCCTTGGTAGCCCCGCTCGCCGAGCCCTTGACCTCGACGGCGTCGACGCCGATGCGGTGGTTGTAGACGACGAGCCGGAAGCGATCGCCCGCCTGGTAACCGCTCGTGAAATACGCCTTGAGGTTGCCGGTGACGGGGCACGCGACCGGGTGGTAGCCGACGCTCACGTTGCCGCCGGTCTGGTCGACGATCTCCTTCCAGTGCGACTCGTCGACGTCGAAGGCGACCACGTCGCCCCGGCAGTTGTCGCAGCAGGCGATGTCGCAGATGTCGGCGGCCATCACCGTGATCGCGCCGACCGAGCCGCTCAGTTCGAAGCACTCGCCGCACGCCGCCGCGGGCACGCCACCGCGGTTGTAGAAGGCCTCGTTGGGCGCGGTCACGTAGCCCTTCTGGAAGAGATCGGGCATGTCGGCGGCGACGGGGCCGAAGCCGCACGTGCCCTGGGGGACGCCGGCCTTGCGCGCGATCGGGTAGCGCGTGGCGCGCGCGAAGCGACAGGTGGAGTCCAGCGGGGGGTGGTCGCCTCCGTCGCTCGGCACGACGACGGCGTCACCGACCGGCGTGGTCTCGGTGGTGCCGCCGTCGCTCGACGAGGCGTCGGGCTCGTCACCGCTCGACGACGAGCTGCAGCCGACCGTCAGACACAGCGCGAAGGTCAGGGCTCGCATCGCTCCATTGGGACCCATCCCCGCGCTCCACGCAAGGTTGCTCGCGGGTGCGCAACCTTCGTAGAGTGTGCGCATGCGACCCGCGCCCGCTCTGTCGATCGCCTTCACCTCGCTGCTCGTGGGGCACGCGGCGACGGCGTCGCCGGCCGCCTACGACTGCGACCGCACGATCCAGGAGATCAGCCAGGCCAAGCTGATCGTCGTCGGCAAGGCCAAGGCCGTCGCCACGACGCTGAAGGACAAGCGCTGGATCGTCCGCGTCACGTACACGGTGGAGCAGACGCTGGTCGGCAAGGAGAGCCCCGAGGTGGTGGTCGAGGAGAGCTGCCTCGACGCGCCCATCCCCGAGGCCCAGGTCGGCTATCCGGGTGTCCTCCAGCACTGCGTGAACACCCAGGCCCACCTGCTCCCGGGACTCGGCGAGGACGGGAAGGTCGCGCCCGTTTCGGCGGCGCTCGTGCTCAACGAGAAGAAGAGCTGACCTCGACGGCAAGCCGGTCGCCGCGTGCTCCGCCAGGAGTCCATTCCTGCCGTGCGCCGACATCACCGCGCTGCTCAAGGCCCGTCCCGAGCTCGAGAAGATCCCCGAAGCAGGTGATGGACACCAACGGCAAGACCCAGTTCGGTCTGCCACCGTCGCCGAGCATGCCGGTACCCGTGGTCCCGTCGGCGTCCGCCTCTGCCTCCGTGTCGGCGTCCGCAGTGCCGTCGGTCAGTGCCAAGCCCTCCGCCGTGCCGGTCACGACGGCGCCGCCCCCCGCGAAGAACGGCGGCTGCGGGTGCACGGTGGGCGCGACGCCCGCTGGACCGTGGCCCTTGCTCGCGTTGCTGCTCGCGTTCGCGCGCCGCCGCCGTCAGTAGGCGCCGTAGCCCGCGACCGCGGCCCCGGTGTGGAAGTCGAAGGTCGTCGGCGAGGTGAACCCCGGGTCGGCCGTGACGACCTTGGAGACGCAGCTCGCGTCGCCCGTGGTGTTGGTCGACGAGAACACCACGTTGTCGCTCACCGAGAACCCGCGCGGCGTCGCGTCGTAGCAGTCGTTCAGCATGGCCTTGGACGCGGCGAAGACGTTCTTGGTGGCGAGCGTCTTGCCGCCGCTCTTGGGCGCGTCGAGGTTGAGGTTGGAGCGCCCCGCGTGGCTCGAGCGCTGCCCATTGCCGTAGAACGTGTTGCGCTGCACGTCGAAGCCCGTGGTGACCGCGCCGACGAAGCGCAGCCCGGAGAAGTAGTTCCCGTAGATCAGGTTGCGCCGGATGATCACGTCGTCGACGTTGCCCGTGCCCTCCATGTTGACGGCGATGCCGTCCTCGTAGTCGGCGTGGCCGTTGTCGTGGATGCGGTTGTACTCGACGAGCACGCCCTTCAGCTTGCCGTAGGTGCCCTGCTGGGTGTTGAACAGGATGCCGCGCGAGGCGTTGCCGCGGATGATCGAGTTGCGCACTATGATGTCGCTGCCGCTGGCGAGGTAGATGCCGTGGTCCTCGTGGCCGGTCGGCCCGCAGTGGCCGAACTTCTCGACGATGCACGAGTCGATGCGGATCTTGGTGCCCGAGGTCACCTCGATGTGCCCGCCGCGGAAGCCGGTGGCGCAGTCGCCTGTGAAGGTCACGCGGGTGAGGGTCACGTCGTCGGCGCCGATGTCGAAGGTGTTGAACGAGCCCGACTTCACGAAGCCGGTGAGGTCGAAGGTCATGTTCTCGAACACCACGTGGTCCGAGCCCGCGCCCACGCCCGCGCGGCCGTGGATGACGACGCCGGCGCGGCTCTCGCCGACGAACCGGCGCGCGGCGGTCGCGGTGCCGCCCTTCTTCACGAAGAACAGCAGCGAGCTGCCCTCGGCGTAGGTGCCGTTCTTGACGAGGTAACAGGTGTCGGCTGGGTCCGCGGCGTAGGCGCCCTCGCCGCGTGAAGCGTCCATGATCTGGGCCGCCGTCGACAACTCGACGCGCTTGGATCCCGTGGGACACGCGCCGGCCACGTCGGTCCAGGTGGCGATGTCGGCCGGCGGAGGGCCGGTGTCGAGCGGGGCGGTGTCGCCGGGCACACCGGTGTCGACGGCGACTTCGCCCACGGTCTCGCTCGCGGCGTCGGTCGCCGTCTCGGTGGCCCCATCCTCCGCGGTGGCGACGGGCTCGTCCGCGCTGCACGCCGTCGTGAGCACACTTGCCACCAGCAACCAGCGCGTCGCGGACATGACGGAAGCATATCAGCTCGCGCGGCGACCCTTGACGACGTCGGGTCGGAGCGGCTCTCCTCTCTCCATGCGCAAAGCCATCCTGTTCTCCGCCATCGTCGGTGTCACCGTCGCCGCTGCCGTGAGTCCGCACGAGGCCAAGGCCCTCCCGGGCATCGGTGCGAGTGGAGGCATCCTCGTCGGCACCGGCCTCAAGCCCGGCGACTACAGCGAAGGATCTCCGAATCCCTACGGCCTCGGGCTCGGCGTTCGAGGCGGCATCAACCTGATGGGCCTCTACGGCGGCGCCACGTTCGTCTACCACCTCGGCGGCAGCGTCGACGTGCTCGGCCAGAGCGTGAAGACCAACGTGATGTACTACGGCCTCGAGGGTGGCTACGAGATCGGCCTCGGACCGATCGCGGTGCGGCCCTACGTCGGCCTCGGCAACATGTCGGTGAAGGCGAGCGTGGGCAGCAGCTCGGACAGCCAGAGCAGCCTCTACGTCGCGCCGGGCATCGTGGGCCTGGTCACCGTCGCCGGCTTCTTCGTCGGCGCCGACGTGCGCTACATGTACCCGTTCAAGAAGGGCACCACCGCCAACGGCGGGGAGATCTCGAACGCCAGCCTCGGGTTCTTCGGCACCGTCGGCATGAGCATCTAGCGCCCTTCGCGCGCGCTGCGGTGTCGCACCCACGCGTTAGAGGGACCACTCTCACATCGGCAGAAGCCACGAGGTCCCGAGGCCGAACGCAGCTGCTTGCTCATTGCAACAACCGTCAGGAAACGTTGGGTATCGCGCGTATCGCCCGAAGATGCCAATCTCCACCACCCGGTGGATCAAGACATCAAATCCCAAACCGGCCCACAGAACAACGTCGTCACGACTTCCAGCACCAATGGCGATAGAACGCCGTGCCCACGCCGTGGCTACGAACACGCGCGGCCGCAGGATGCCCAGCGTCCAGGGATGCGCAGACACTTCCGCTCCGAGATAGCGTGGATCGTAGACACAGCCGGGGAGTTGGCTGCCCGCAGGATTGCAGCCCTCATCGATGCCTCCACCACGGAGAACGGAGTGTTCGTAGAAGACCGACCCAGAAACCACTGAAGTGCGAACTCCCGCGCCCACCCGCACCAGACCGAACCGATGCTTCGGTTCGAACGAGCCGACGGCTTGCACGTCCACCGCCAGGACCGGCGCCTCGAGAGCGAAGAGCAGACCAATTGCTGCAATAGACATAGGCGCCTCCGCGCGAAGCTACAGTTTTGTAGTGTCGGAAATCGCGAAGTGCTTCAGATAGATCGTGTCATTCGCGCCGACCTCATAGTTCACCATAGACAGGTGGATTTGCGTGCCTGGATACATCGGCCAGCTCGGATTCACGTCGATTCCCTCGATCTCGTCACCGATGGAGCCGGGGTGATACTCAAACGCCACGTGCATGTGAATGGTACCGCTCTCGACGTCAACGCCATAGACACCGGAAAGCGATGGGTCGTCCTTATCGTCAGAGGACAAGTACAGATGGCCGTTCGGGGAGAATGCGCCACCCTGAACGCGCCGCAGCGGATGCGATGCGCCGGTCGACGTCACCAGGGGAATGCTTCGGAGCAGCACCAGTCTCTGTACGGGGTTGGTGAGGAAGGCATACTGGCGAACTTCAGAAACAGGATCGAATGACGACATGTAGACAGTGCCATCCATAGCATTCCACGCCACCCAGGCCGCATCATAGTCGCCTAGAGTGACGTCACGCACGACAGATGTTAGGTCTGGGGTGAACGCAACCAGGTGCGCAGCCTCGGAATGAGACTCTGTCTTGCACTCGAATGGCACCCAGAGAAGCTCGCCATAGTAGTCAGGATCGCCATAGTGCCAGCCGTCTCGTGGTTTGAATCTTGGCAGGTTCATCGCGATAGAACTTCCAAGGCCCTGCGTCGACGCCCAGCCATCTAGATCGCCAATAGTTTGGGTCAGATACACAAGCGTCGCACTGTGTGCTAGACCCTGATGACCGTTCGTCCAGTCGTACGATACGTTGCTTGGTGACTCGCTCGCAAGCCAGTATGATGCGCTGCCAAGCCAGCATGCTCGGCCCCACACATGTAGATCAAGCCACCTCCCGAGAACACCGCAAGAAACACTATTTGTACGCTGGTACGGAGACCAGGATGTGCAGGTGGTTGCGCATGCTCCATCAGGTCGATACTGAATACTTCCGTCGGCCGAGCCAGCGTAGTAGCTCGCAACGTTCGAGTTGCCGTTGGCAAACCAGTACTTGGCGCAGTATTGGTTGATCGGGATGCCGCCCTGATAGACCCAGATCCACTTCGCGCAGACCGTAGCCAAGTCTAGCTTGCCGTCTCCCGAAATACATGTCTGGTTTCCGCCCAGGTTCTGTTGGTCATAGATCCACAGCGATGCGCCTGCGCATGATGGGTCCAAGCCAATGGCCTGTGAGGAGCGAGACAGTGCACCGGGCGACTTGGTACTTGGCGAGATGGCCGCCGACTCCAACGCCCTGCTGTTCGCCATCTCGATCTGCTCCGCTCGCGACATAGGTCGCTGCGTGATGCTCGCAGGCTGGGTGCGGCTGAGACGAACTACGGTGAGGGTCAGTGTTGTTGCTTCCAGTGCATCCCCACGTTGAGTCGTGTCCACTGCTCCACAGGCGAGCGGACCGAGAGACGCAGAGAGCAGCAAGACGTGCTTCTTCGCCATGTCCTGCCCCGCGCATGACTTCATGATCAAGCCGCCTTCGTGGGCAGCTTGACCTCGGCTCCGTAAGTTCGCTCGAGAGCGTCCATCAGCAGTGCGAAGCGCTGGGAGAGAAGGGCGGCACGGAAGTGCAGGATCGTCTGACCGCCGTGATGAGAGAAGCGTGCTCCGGCGCGCTTCATCCGCACGCTGACCACGGTCTTCGCGGCTGCCTCCGTCACGCCGGTACCAATGGGGAAGTTTCGAGCCTCGGCCTCCGCGAAGTTGGCGCGCCCGGCGTTCTTCTGCACGCACAGGTACTCGATTGCAGCGTCGATGTCCTTTCTCTTGGTGCTGGTCTTTCGGTGGTAACGCAGGGACTTGAGCACACGCTCGGCACCGTTCGCGTAGGCGCGCAGCGTCTCACCCCAGTTGCGCGAAGCGACACGAGCATCGGGCGTGCCTTCGCCGTAGATGGCGTCGGCTGCGTCGTTCAGATACTCGGTCACGTGGTAGAAATCGACGAGGTTCATCCAGGTGCCCGTGTGCAGATGCGCGACAGCCGAGTGGATGTCTGCGAGCAGTCGCCAATGGAGAGGCGCACCATCGCTCGCAGCGACGATGTTCAGTTCCGGACGCTCTGCGAGCACCATCGTGAGGTTCTCCCGAAGGCGCCGTGCAAGCGTGAGCTTCTGCGGTTCGGGCATCTCCGCGAGGTACGTCGTCTTGAGCACTCGCCCCTCAGCGTCCAGGTAGCTGATCGTCGCAACGGCGGCCTCGTGCCAGGCGCGTCCAGACGCCTCGTTGTGGTTCGCCGGGATCTCACGATGGTGCGGCTCGTAGCGCTGCTCGTGCCTTGGCGGCTCGGGATCGTCGGTCTTGCGGCCACGCGCGCGCGCGTGCTCGCCCTCCATCGGCACCATCACCCCGTCCAGGCTGGCCTGCGCGCTCACGGCCATCGTGGGGATCGGGTCGTTCATTCGCACGTGTGCCTCGATCTCGACGCGACGTTGTTCGAGACGAGCCGCCATCGCACGCGGAAGCCGGTGCAGCGTCGACACACTCACCGATGCGACACCTACCTCTCCCAAGAGATCTGCGGCTTCTTCGCTGGGTATCGACGCCGTCGCGCGCGCAAGGATGCGCGCAAGGCGTGGCGTGAAAGCGTCCTCGACGATGCCCAGTCGTCGATCCATGGGGATCATCACGCGGCCCCTCCCGCTACGCTGATAGGTGCCCCGCGAGACCGTCAGCGCACCGAAGCTCGTGTGGTACTCGGCTGCGACCTCGCGGCGATGCCCCCAGACCTCCCCGTGGACCCGCTCCGGCTTCGCGTGCGCCTGGAACACTTCGCGCATAGCTCGACTCCAAGCCTTGACCAGGGCGTGAACGTGCCGCTCGACCTCGAGAGTGTCGATGTCCCCGGGCCGTCCCCCAGCTCCGACGAAACTGTCCACTCGACTGGCGATGCGCTCGAAGGGCTCCATGAACGACCTACTGCATCACGCGCTCACGCCGAGCAACGCCCACCCGCGTCCGCAACCCGCGAGTCCGTTCGCACGATCAAGTCACGCCCTCGCTGGATCTCCACCCCGCAAGGTGTCGCGCAGAACGCGGCATTTGCACAAGCGCGAAACGAAGTTCTCGCTTCGCATCACGCGACATGCGACATGCGCCTTCACAATTGGGCTAAGGGACTCAACCGGATCCAATCACCGCATGCCACGCCGGCGCCGGCGCTGGCGCACGGCGACCGCCGCGAGCACGAACACGAGCGCGCCCGCTCCGCTCCCGCTCGGCTTCGCCACCGCGCAGCCGCTGCTCGACTCCGTCTCCGCGGTGGGCGCCGCCGCGTCGCCACCGGCGTCGGGCCCCGCGTCGCCGCCTTCGAGCGCCGGGTCGTCCACCACCGGGTCCTCGCCCGCGGGCGGCGCCTTCGTGCAGTGCGCGCCGCCCTCCGCCGAGCAGCCGCCGGCGCCGCAGTCCGAGGCCGACACCACCGAGCCACCGAGGCACCGCGACAGCCACTGACCGTCGATGCACGTGAGCAGCTCGCCGGTCGCCGGGCACTTCGGCGCCTCGCAGTGCGCGCCGCCGATGATCGAGCAGGCCTGCCCCGCGGGGCACGGCGTGATCGTGAGCTTGCCGGCCGCGTCGCAGCTCGAGCGCTGACCCTTGTCGAACCAGCACGACTCGGTGGCGACCGGCAGCTTCGTCTTCGGGTCCATGCAGAACACGCTGAGACAACGCGCCTGCCCCGCGGGGACGCCCGCCGCGGAGCACGCCGCCGCGTAGGCGCTGCAGTCGCCGGTGCCCGTGATCTTGCCGTCGGTGCAGTTGGCGATCGTCTTCTCGTCGACGCACGTGGCGCCGACGCCCTTGGCCGGGCACGCGCCGAACACGCACCGCGGGGTCGGGTCGGCCACGCACCGCGCGCCGTACGCCGCGCAGTCGCCGCGGCCGCAGTCGCCGCCGACGATCACGTCGCCGTCGCACTTGGGCGTGCAGGTCGTGCCCGAGATCGCGCCCGAGGTGAAGAACGGGGTCTTCATCTGGGCTCCGTCGAGGTTCAGCTCCACGTGCAGGTGGTCGATGTGCGGGATCGGACCCGTGTAGGGGTTGAGCTTCTCGCCCTTGCGGCTCGGGTTCCAGGCCATGCGGTCCCAGATGATCAGCTGCACGCCGATCTCCTGCGCGTGCATCACGAGCCAGTGCGCGACCTTGTCGCCCTTGGTGTTGTCCGCGTCGCCGCCGGCCTTGGGGATCATCACGTCGAGCGCACGGCCCGTGCCGTGGATCGAGGTCATCGAGGTCGCACCCGTGTTCGGTCGACAGCAGTAGCCGCCGATCGAGGAGATCTCCCCCGGGAACGTCTTGAGCAGGAACGCCTTGAAGGCCTTGGTGCCCGGCAGCTCGCCGCTCCCGCAGGAGCTCGCGGTGCAGCAGCCGCTGCACGCGCCACCCGACCACGGGAGCGCGCCGTCGTATTTGACGAACTCGGTCTGGCCGAAGGCGTGCACGTCCGCGGGCATGCTCCACGGGCCGGGCACGGCCACGCCCTGCTCCTGGCTCCCGAGCGGCGGCTCCTCCGACGACGAACACCCGGCGACGAGGGCGGCGAGGAGCAGGGCGCGGCGCTTCATTCGTCGGATCCTAACGCTCCATGCGCCAGAACAGACAGGCCTCTCGCGGGTCGCACCCGCGACGACAGGCACCTCGGTGTCAGTCGGCGCCGAGCGCGTAGATCGCCGCGTCCGCACCCTTGCCGGGCCACGCGATGAGGTTCCGGGGCGCGCGCGCGAGCTGCCCGAGCACGAGCCCGAGCACCGCCGCGTCGTGCTCGAAGAGCGCAAGCGGTCCGGGCAACGTGCTCTCGTGGAGCCAGAGGCGATGGCGCCCTGGCACCACCGACTGCTCGAGGCCGCGCAGGAGGTGGGCCGCTGGCTCGTCCCCGCGCGCCGCGAAGCACAGCAGCGTGAGCGGGCGCTCGTAGAACGCCTGGAACGGGCCATGGACGACGGCGCAGGCGTCCCACAGCGGCGGTTCGACGAGGCCGAGGCCCTCGACGAGCTTCACCCGCGCGAGGTGCAAGAGCTCGCTCGTGCCGCTGCTCCCGACGAGCGCGGTGAAGCGCTCGAACAGATCCGGAGGCGCACGCTCGCCGACCAGCACCGCCGCCGCGACGGCGCCCGGGACGAGGGGCAGCGCGCTCGCCCACGTGGGCGTGAGGCCGAGCGCTGCGGCGCTCGCCACCGCAGCCCTGGTCACCAGGAGGGCGGCGGCCGCGGGCCCGATCACCCGCAGGAGGATCCGGTCTTCCCGCGCGGGCGGGTGCGACAGCACGAGGGTGACGTCCTCGCAGGCCTCGACGGCCGTCACGAGCACGACCGCGCCGTAGGCCGCGCTCCGACGCAAGGGGAGGCGTGCGTTCGGAGAGAGCTGCTGCGAGACGACCACGAGCACGTCCCCGCGGGGCGCCGCGCCGAAGAACGCGCTGACCGGCGCGAACGCCGCGGGCAGCCCCAGCTCGGAGAGGAGGGCCACGAGCAGCCGCGCCGGACCTTCGCTGGCGCCGAGGCCCGTGACCACGAAGCGGGTGCGATCCCCTCGCGGCAATGGCAGCGCGGGCACCTCCGCCGCGACGACGGCAGCGAGCTCGACCGGGAGGCGTGCGGCGCGATCGCGCAGGATCGCGACGCTCTCTTGTATCTCTCGGTGCCGATCCGTGCTCTCGCTCTGATCCATGTCGTTCCAGAGCTTCGCCGAGGGGCCGTGGGTGCTGCCGCTGCTCCCGTGGCTCGCGACGCCGATCGTACTCCTCGCGGCGCTGCGCCGGCAGGGATTCCTGCGCGCCTGGGGGATCCTGTTCGCGATTCTCATCGCGGTCGACGCCTGGTGCGCGGGCGCCTTGGCGCCGTTTCCCTCGACCAGTCGGTGGGCGATGCTCACCGGCGTCGCGTTCGTGATCGTCGGTGATTTTCGCTATTTCCTGGTCGTCGAAGCGTCGCGTCGACGGCGGCGCGGCAAGGGCCTCCTCCTCGCGCTCGGTCTCGCCTTCGTCATCCCGCTCGCCTCGCAGGCGCTGCGGATGAGCCCGTGGGGTCCGCGCGATCTGCGGGCCGTCTACCTCGCCTACGAGGTCGCCTTCGTCGCGCTGCTCCTCGCGTACGGCGCCCTGCTCGGCCGCGCCAGCACCCGGTTCGAGCGGCGGCTCCTCGGGTTCGAGCTCGCGCAGTACGGCGCGTGGGCGACCGTCGACGCGCTCCTGCTCGCGACCAAGCAGCCGGTCCTGCACGTCGTCCGCGTGGTGCCGAACGTCCTCTACTACGTGGCGTTCGTCCCGTTCGCCCTCGCCTCGGTGGAGGCCCGTGATGAGGCGTGAGCTCGGCGTCTTGGTCGCGTGCATGGCGCTCGCCTCGTGCAAGCGGTCGCGTCCGCTCGGCCCCGACGCGACGCTGACCTTCACCAAGGACGGCGCGACGGTCCGCGCGCTGCCGCTCTCCGAGCTCGCGAAGGCGATTCCCCCCGAGACCGTCTCGGGCTTCGACCCCTACCACCGCAAGCCCAAGCGCTTCCGCGCGCTTCCCTGAAGCGCGTGCTCGAGGCTGGCTTCCCGGGAGAATCGCTCGCCGACAAGGAGTTCGTGCTGCGCGCCAAGGACGGCTACGCGGTCTACTTCCGCGGCGAGCTCGCGGTGACCGAGGGCGGCTACGTGGCGTTCGAGGACCTCGACGTCCCCTCGTGGGAGCCCATCGGCCCGCAGCGCGCGGACCCTTCCCCGTTCTACGTGGTGTGGAGCAAGCCCGAGCAGGCGGAGCTCGAGGCGTACCCGCGCCCGTGGCAGCTCGTGAAGATCGAGATGGTCCGCTTCGACGTCGCCTACCCCCACACGAGCCCCGGGAGCGCGGCGTCCACCGCCGCGCTCGCCGGCTACGCGCTGTTCCGCGATCGTTGCTTCAAGTGCCACGCGATCAACCGCGAGGGTGGTCGTGTGGGCCCCGACCTCGCGGTGCCCAAGAACGTGCTCGAGTACCGACCGGTGGCCCAGGTACGCGCATACGTGAAGGACCCACTTTCGTTCCGCTACGGGAACATGCCCCCGCACCCCGATCTGACCGAGGGGCAGCTCGACGCCCTCGTGGCCTATCTCGAGGCCATGAAGGATCGAAAGTACGACCCCGGGAAATGAGCCCGGAGCGGAGGACCGGACGGGGACGGTCCGGGAGCGACCGAGCAACTCGGGTCAGGCCGCGAGGATGCGGTCGGCGGCGGCCTCGACGCGCGCGACGTCGGTCAGGCAGGCGCCGAGCGAAGCGAGGAACATGCGCGATCCCTGCACCGTGATCGGCGCGACGTGCAGCGGCTTGCCGTGGCTGCGCTCGAGCAGACGTTCGCGGTGGATCGGCGAGAGCTCCGCGGCGGCCGGCGCGAGCGCAGCGATCCACTCGTGGTCGATGCCGAGGCCCACGCCGGCCAGGAGGAAGCCGTCCTCGTCCGCGAGCACGGCGGCGTGAGCGCCTTCGCGGTGGGTGGCCGAAGCGAGCGCGAGCGCGAGGGCCTCGCCGGGGATGTGGCTGCGATTCGTGCGGCGGTCCGTCTGCATGGCGAGCAGCGTGCCTGAAGAGCCCCGCTCGACCCAAGAAAACGCCCAAACGCTCAGGCCGCGTCGACCCAGTGCTTGGTGAGGAAGTCGAGCGCCCCGGCCTGGGCCTCCGAGAGCGCGTGGTCGAGCTTGCGCGCGCGCTCGTCGACCTCCGAGCTGCCGTAGGCCCGCGCGTAGAGCACCCAGTTGGACAGCTCGTAGTGGTGGAGGAGCGGCGCGAAGCGATGCCCGTCGAAGGCCTCGAGCGCCGACATCGCGGCCTCGGCGTCCTTGCTCGCGTGGAGCGCGAGGGTGGCGCGGTAGAGCAGATGGCGGAGCTCCTCGAACGCGAGCTCCGGCGACTCCGCCATCACCGCGAGCAGCTTCTCGAACTCCTCTTCGGACGTGCCCGCGCCCATCGCGGCGTCGGCCATCGCCGGCACCTGCGTGGCGAGGAACGCGGCGTCCGGCGCCGAGCCGAGCAGACGGCCCACGAGGTAGACGTCGAACGCGCTCGCGATCGCCTCGCCGAGGAACAGGGCCTCCACCGTCTGCACGCCGTCGATCGAGGGCAGGGCCTTGTTCGCGAGGTGGTGCCAGGCCGCGTGCAGCAACACGTCGGCGTCGAGCGCGTCGACGATGACGTCCCCGCCGGCGTCGGCGCCCCAGTAGGTCAGGTTCAAGAGGAGTGCGCGATCCCAGCGCCCCGCGAGCGAGCGCGGCAACATGCGGAATGGATAGCGGGCCTTGCGCAGCACCTCCTTGAGGTCGGCGTACAACCCGATGGCGCGGAACGAGCGCTCGTCCTCGATCGCGAGCTGGTCGACGGTCCGCGTGTCGAAGCGGAGGGGCACGCGTGCGGTCATGGGGGCACTCTAGCTCACCTCGCGCAGGGGCCCATCCGTTCCCGTCGGCAGAGTGCTACCGCTCCCGCCATGCGATCGCTCTCCCTCCTCCCGCTCCTGGTGCTCGGCTGCGGTGGCCCGACGACGACCACCGTCACGCCGCCCCCCGTCGCCTCGGCGTCGGCGACCACGAGCGCACCTTCAGCCAGCGCGAGCGCCGCGCCGAAGAACGCCTGGTCGGCGCCCGTCGCGCTCACCGCCGAAGCGAAGCAGACGATCGGTGCGGGCACGACCTTCGTCGCCCCGGCGGGCTGGACGATCTCCGTACGGAGCGACGCGGCCCTGGTCACCGGGCCCGAGCCGGATCTCAAGCTCGGCGTCTTCGACATGGGCGCCGCCTCCGCCGACGAGGCGGTGAAGCTCGCGTGGGAGGTCGCGCACCCCGGCTTCGCGCGCCCGCTCAAGCTCGCGCAGACGAGGCCCGGCCGCCGCGGCTGGGACGAGCAACGCGTCTACACCTACGAGACCTCGCCCAACGAGAAGGCCTTCGTGTTCGCGCGCGCCCTGCGCAAGGGCAACCGCTGGGTCGCGCTCGCCCTCGAGAGCGGCCACGCCTCGATCGAGAAGCGCGGCGCCCAGCTGCGCAAGATCGCCGACACGCTCCAGCCCCCCGGCTTCACGCGCGAGTCGTTCGCCGCGAAGAAGGCCCACCCGCTCGACGACGCGCGGATCAAGGCGATCCTCGCCTCCGCCGACCAGGCGCGCATGTCGGCCGGGATCCCCGGCGAGGGCATCGCCCTCGTGCAGGACGGCAAGATCGTGTTCGAGGGTGGCCTCGGCGTGCGCGTGCTCGGCAAGCCCGAGAAGGTCGACGCGCACACCGCGTTCATGATCGCCTCCAACACCAAGGCGCTCACCACGCTCCTGCTCGCCAAGCTCGTCGACGAGAAGAAGCTCGCCTTCGACACGCCCGTCACGAGCCTCTACCCGGCGTTCAAGCTGGGCGACGCAGACACGACCAAGAAGGTGCTCGTCTCGCACCTCATCTGCGCGTGCACGGGCATGCCGCGCCAGGACCTCGAGTGGCTGTTCCAGTTCCAGAAGCAGACCCCCAAGGCCGGCGTCGAGCTGCTCGGCACCATGCAGCCCACGACCAAGTTCGGCGAGACGTTCCAGTACTCGAACCTCATGGCCGCGGCCGCGGGCTACGTGGGAGGCTATGTGCTCTACCCCAAGAAGGAGCTCGGCGCCGCGTACGACGAGGCGATGCAGACCCGCGTGTTCGACCCGCTCGGCATGAAGGAGACCACGTTCGACTGGGCGCGGGCGATGAAGGCCAACCACGCCACCGGGCACGCCCTCGACGTCGACGGCCACCCGGCGACCGCGCTCATGGAGCTCAACCGCGCGGTCGCGCCGCACCGCCCCGCCGGTGGCGCCTGGTCCACGCCGCACGACCTCGCGCGGTACGTCCTCATGGAGCTCGCCAACGGTATGCACGACGGCAAGCGCTACATCGGCGAGGACGCGCTGCTCGCCCGCCGCAAGCCCCAGGTGGCCATCGGCGAGTTCGTGAAGTACGGCATGGGCCTCTTCGTGGAGAACGAGTTCGGCGTCGACGTCGTGCACCACGGCGGAGACCTGTTCGGCTACCACAGCGACATGTTCTGGATCCCCGCGGTGAACGTCGGGGGCGTGCTGCTCGGCAACGGCGACGCCTACCTCGTACGCAAGGCGTTCATCCGCAAGATCCTCGAGGTGATCTACGACGGCAGCCCCGAGGCCGACGAGGACGTCGAGAACGCCATCAACGAGCACAAGCAAGACCTCGCGCACGAGCGCAAGCGCCTCACGATCCCGGCCGATCCGGCGCTCGTCGCCAAGCTCGCCCCGAAGTACTCGAGCACGGCCCTCGGCGAGCTCGTCGTCAAGACCGGCAAGCAGGGGACCACGTTCGACTTCGGGGGCTGGAAGAGCGTGGTGGCGACCCGCACCAACGACGACAAGACGGTCTCGTTCATCACGTACGCCGCCGGCGGAGCCGGGGTCGCCTTCGTGGTCGGCGAGCGCGACGGCAAGCGCACGCTCACCGTCCGCGACGCCCAGCACGAGTACGTCTACGTGGAGACGGTCAAGGGCAAGTAGCTACGCGCGACGACGCAGCACGAAGAACAGGAGCCCGAGAGAGAGCAGCGCGCCACCCGCCCCGAAGATCCACGGCAGCCGGCTGGGCTCCGGGGCCGGGCTGGGTGCCTCGACCTTGTCGGCCTTCTTCTTCGGTGTTGCGGTCGGCAGCGTGGGCATCGCGCCGAAGGCGGGGCTCGTGCCGGTCAGGCCGAGCTGCTTGACCGGGCTCACCACCGCCGACGCGAGCACCACGTCGCGGGGCGCGGCGGCGACGGAGAGCGCGGGCGCGTCCGCTCCGTGGTGGGGTCGGAAGACGCCGCGCACCGGCTTGTCGCAGGCGATGGGGCCCTTCCACAGGTGCCGGACGACGTAGCGCGCCTGGAAGGCGTCCGCCCCCGCGCCCTTGCTGGCGGACTCGCTCTCCGCGCCCGGATCGCCGTCGCGCCCCCCGCTCACGGGCTCGCCCGTGCGGAACACGATGTCCTCGGTGAGCGTCGCCGCGTCGTAGCGGGTGTGCACCCGCGTGAGGGTGAACTCGTGCGGGGCGACCTCGCCGGTCACGAGGTCGTCCGCGCCCAGCTTCTTGATCTCGTCGGCGACGAGCGGGGTCGACGTGCACGGCATGCCGCAACCGCCGGCGTTCCAGGCGTATTCGGTGACCACCGCGCGCCCGCCGGCCTTGGCGAGGGTGGCGTCGAACAGGCTCGCGTAGAACGGCCCGAGCTTCTGCTCGGTGCCCTCGACCACGTCGAGGTTGGTCGGCACGAACGCGTTCGGGTAGTTGGCCGCCTCGAGTCGCTTGCCCTTCGCGAGCAGGTACACGATGAGGTCCTGCTTGCCGCCCTTGGGCGCGTTGAGCAGGCCGAGTCGCACCGGCAGCCGCAGGTCGTTGGTCTCGTACACGAACCGCAGCGGCGAGAGCACCACGACGCCCGCGGCGTCGCGCACGACCTTGGTCTTGTCGACCTTGGCCACCACGAACTTCTGCTGCGCGGTCACGTAGGGGGCGAGCGCGGTCGCGGCGCCCTCGGGGATCTTGTACTTGTGGTCGACGAGCCAGCGCTCGAGGCCGTCGGACTCGGTCGCCGAGAGCACGACGATCTCGTACTCGCCGGTCACGAAGGCGGCCTCGACGGTGACGCCATAGCCCCCGCCGCCGCCCTTGCCGAAGCCCCCGCCGATCGCGCCGCCCGGCGCCCCGCCGGTCGCGGCGACCGCGCCCTCGGTCGGCACCCGGCACGGATCGTCCTCGTCCATCTCCACCACGCGGGGCGCGGTGAGCTTCTCGAGGTGCGTGAAGATCGCCGGCGAGAGGGTCTTCACCGCCTCCTTCTTCAGGACGACCGGCACCGGCACGATCATCGCGAAGTCCTCGGTCGGCCCCTTGTAGTTGGTCGACATCGTCAGCGCGACGCGGTTGCCCTCGCGCAGGTACGAGACCTGGTCGGCGTCGTTGACGATCGCGGCGCCCGTCGCGGTGGCCGGCGGCGCGTAGAACCCGCACCCCGCGGTCGCGGCGCGGACGAGGAGCGAGGTCGCGGCGGCGAGCGAGAGCGGGACGAGGGTGCGCATGGGCGCCGATGCTACACCCGGCGGCGACGGCGCCGGAGGGCGAGCGCGAGCGGCGCCAGCAGCAGCGCGGGGATCGCGCGGCGACTCGGGACCGAGCAGTTGCACCCCGCGTCGCGGAAGCGCGCGTCGGGGTCGACGCCGCGGTCGTCGTGGCCGTCGATCTGGAGCAGGTACGCGACGAGCTTCTGGCGCTCGTCGTCGGTGAGCGCAGGTCCGTGACGGTGCTCGGGGTCGTAGCGCGAGAACACCTCGTCGAGGGTCTCGGCGCGCCCGTCGTGCAGGTACGGCGCCGTCGCGAACACGCCCTGCAGCCCGGGCGTGTCGATCGCCGTCAGCGGTCCGCCGAGGCGCTTGCCCGAGGTCGGGAGGATCGTGCCGACGTCGTGTTGCTTGCCGTCGCGCAGATCGGCGCCGGCGTGGCACGAGTCGCACTTCTTGCTGCGGAAGAGCGCGAGGCCGTCGAGGCCCGCGTCCGTCAGCGTGCCGTCGGCGTTGCGATAGGGGCTCCGCGGCACCTCGTCGAGCGAGTCCACGTAGGCGGCGAGCGCGTCGAGCTCCGGCGAGAGCCCCGCCTTGCTGGGCCCGAGCGAGTCCGCGTGGCTCGCCCAGGCCGCTTCGGGCAGGAAGCCGGTGCCGCCGAAGGCCTTGCGGATGTCGCCCTCGAAGTCCTGCACCTCGTCGAAGTTCGCGCTCCAGTGGAGCGGCGCCTGCCCCTTGCCCTTGTGGCCGAGCAGCGAGATCGTGTTGCGGAGCCCCTCGCCGCGGTCGGTGAAGTCGAACGTGCGGCCGTCGTGGTGGCCGTCGAAGTGGCAGGTCGCGCACGAGAGGTACTTGTCCTTGCTCATGCGCGGGTCGGCGGCGTCCCAGAAGATCTTCTTGCCGAGCAGCACGTTCGCCGGCAGCGGCTCCTTCTCCACGGTCTTGACCGACGCGAGCTTCACGAAGCGGCCATCCGTGTGGTCGACGATGCCCTTGACGTCGAACGCGGTGACGTCTCGCGACAGGAACCCCTGCACCCACAGCACGTCGCCGTCGAGGAGGAGGCTCTCCGGCGTCGTCGCCGCGTTGGTGATCGAGGTCTGGATCTCGCCGCTGTAGGCGTCGACGATCTCGACCGTGTTGCTGCCGGCCGTGGTGACGAAGGCGACGTCCCCGAGCTTGCTGAACACCGCCTCGAACGCCATCGAGCGGTCGTTGAAGTCGAGCCGCAGGAGCGGATCTTCGGTGCCCTTGCCGAGGTCGAGCTGCGCGAGCACGGTGCGGACGGTGCTCTCGAAGGTGAGCGGGAGACCGTCCTTGGCGAGGCCGCGCTGCGTGTTGTCCTTCTTGGCCGGCACGAACGCCCGCAGCCCGTCGGGCGAGACGGTGATCGTCGACAGGTAGCCGAGGATGCCGCGCCCGCTCGCCTCGGTGTCCGGGCTCTTGTCGAAGCCGAGATCGTAGGTGCGCAGCACGGCGAGCGTCCGGGCGTCGAGCTCGACCACCTCGGCGCCGTCGCGGCTCGACAGGAACCGGGTGACGAGCACGCGCGACGAGTCCGCGGTGACCGCGAGGCCCCGCGCCGTGGAGACGGCCGGCTTGGTGGCGGTGACGACGCGCGTCTTCGGATCGAGGCGCGCGACGCCGCCGGGCCCACCGAGGGAGGCGAACGCCGCCGAGCCGTCCGGCGCGAACGCGACGCCCCACGGCGCCGCGCCCCAACCGAGCGGTACCTTGGCGAGCGTCGCGCCCGTCGCGCCGTCGAGCACCACGATCTGATCGTCGCCCTCGTCTGCGACCCACAGCGAGCCGTCCGGCGCCACCGCCACCGTGCGCGGTCGCCGGCCCGCCGCGGCCTCGAACACCCTGGCGCGCGTGTCGGTCGCGATCGCGGCGAGCGTGCCCGCGTCGGGGTTGCACGCATAGAGGAGCTTCCGCTTCGGATCGAGGGCGAGGGCGCTCGAGCGGGTCGGGGCGAGCGCGGTCAGCGGATGGGTCACCGTCACGAGCTTGGTGCAGCTCGTGTCGACGTCCTTGCCCGCGGCGTCCTTGCCGGAGACCGTCGCCGACACGATCCAGTGACCGGGCGCCACGAACGTGTGGGTCGCGCTCGGCGAGGCGTCGGGCTTGGTCGGCGCCGAGCCGTCGCCGAAGTCCCACGACTGGACGAGCCCGGCGCCGGTGGGCGCGGTCACGGTGAAGGCCGCCGCCTTGCCGACCTCGAAGGCGCTCGCCGAGTCGAGCGTGCACCCGGCGGGGCCGCCGACCCCCGTCGAGAACGCGGCGACGAAGGCCTTGCTGGTCTTGTTGCCAGCGAGGTCGGTGACGCCGCCCTCGGGGACCACCACCTCGTAGGTCTTGTCGAGCCCGAGCGGCGCGTCGGGCGCGAAGTTGAGGATGCCGGTCTGGTAGCTCAGCTTCCCGGGCACGGAGGTGGTCGTGCCGGCCTCGCGCACGAAGAAGGTCTTGCCGACCACCACGGTGCGCACGTCGATGGCGTCGGTGAACGTGAGGCCGACGCGCGACGTCACGGGCTGGCTCTTGGCCCCGTTGCGCGGCACCACCATGTTGACCTCGGGCGGCGTGGTGTCGGGCGCGGCCTGGTGGACCACGATCGAGGTGCCGTGGCCGTGGTCGTCGCTCACGAACACGAGGTTGCCCATCACGTTGGCGAAGTCCTCGTCGGTGCCGGGGATGCCGGCCGTGGCCTTGCCGACGAGGGTGAACGCCGAGGGGTCGCGCAGATCGAACTTGGCGTAGTTGGTCCCCATGCCGGCGTGGGCGAAGCCGTCCTGGAGCTGCAGGTAGCCCCCCTTGTCGGTCCCGCCCACCGGCGAGGCACCGAGGTCGATCCACGACGCCGGGTTCGCGATGTCGTGGACGTGGATCTTGTTGTCGTTGCCCGCGCCGTAGATCCGGTTGCCGTTGACGATGGACGAGTACGACACCGGGATGCCGACCCGCCGGGTCCGCAGCACGCGGGGCTGCACCGGGTCGCCGATGTCGAGCGTCGCGTAACCGGGCTCGTCCATCGACGTCACGACGAGCAGGTTGCCGATGGCGAACGTCGGACCGACGCGGAAGCCCCCGAGCTGCGTCGTCGGGATCGGGTTCGGCTTGCCGCCGCGGTCGGCGAGCTTGGGGGCCTTCGGGTCGGAGACGTCGACGACGTAGAGCCCGTTCGACGACCCGCCGAGATAGACCCACGGGTACTGCACCGACAGCCACCAGGCGCCGGTGCCGTAGTCGCTCTCCTCGATCCCGGGCAGCACCGCCTCGCCGACCTTCTTCGCCGCCTTCGGGTCCGACCAGTCCCACACCGAGAACCCGTGGATGGTCTGCAGGAACACGAGGTCGTCGTGGAGGCCGTACCCGTGGCCCTCGCGGATCGGCTTGGTCTCGTCGTCGTCGCGCTTGCCCACGAGCTTCGGCGCGCGGGGATCGGAGACGTCGAAGAAGGCGAAACCCCCGAGGCCCTTGCCCGAGTCGGGCGCGTAGACGATCGCGAGGTTCCCCCGGTGCATGTGCATCGTGCCGTGGCCGCGCGGGGCCCCCGTGGTCGCGTCGATGCGACCGATCACCTTGAACACGTCGGTCGACGGGTAGGTGAGGTTCGGGAGCCCGGGGCCGTCGGCGCGCGCAGACGGCGCGACGGCGAGGATGGACGCTGCAAGGAGGACCGCCCGACTGCGCGACATGAGGGGATGGTATGGCCGACCGAGGACGCGCGATACTGGGGCCGTGCGAGCCCACCTCCTCTACCTGGTCTTGCTGCTGCCTGCGTGTGGCTCGAAGCCAACCGCCACGGGCCCTACGGCCGGGGTCGACGCCCACGCGTGGGTGGTCGGCACGTGGACCACGAGCACCACCTCGTGGGCCGACGCGGCGAAGAGCGGCGAGGCGACGCGGTTCGGCAAGGATGGGGTGATCGAGCACGGCGCGTGGGCGGGCGGGAAGTTCGTCGCCGCGCCATCGGCGGGCCCCTCCGGGCCGTCGTTCGTCGCGCGCTACGCCCTCGATCCGAAGACGCACACGATCTCGTTCCAGCTCGACGGCGCCGAGGAGCAGGCGACCTACGTCGTCGAGGCGCCCGATCGCTGGAAGACGATCTCCAGCGACGCCGAGCACGTCACGGTGTTCTACGCCCGACGCGAGTGATCACCAGCCCGCGAGGAAGCGCTCGAAGTCGCGGGCGGCGATCGGGTAGAGCCCCCGCCACTCCGCCTCGAGCGCGTCGGCGTCGACGCCAGTCGGCAGCGCGGCGCGCAGCTTCGCGAAGTACGCGTCGAGGAACGCGCGCTCCTCGCCCGCGGACACCGCGCCGTGCAGCAGGTACGCGACGTCCTTCACGCCCGAGCCGCCGCCGACGTACTGGAAGTCGACCGCGGCCACGCGTGTACCATCGGCGGAGAAGCAGAAGTTGGCTGGCTTGGCGTCGCCGTGGACCAGCGTCCGGAATCGCGCGGCGGAGAGCGCGCGATCGAGGTCCGGCGCGGCCGCGCGCAGCGCCGGGTCCGCGATCCGCGCGAGCTCGTCGGGCCGCGTCGCGAGGTGCCAGTAGGTGCCGACCGGCCACAACCCCGTGGGCTCGACGCCGAGGAATCGCGCGTGGAACGCGGCGAGCCAGGCGAGGCAAGGCCCGAGATCGCGCGCGCTCCGACCGCGGCGCGCCGGGAAACCCACGGCGTCGAGGTCCTCGAGGAGCAACGACCAGCGCTGCCCCTCGACCCTCGTCGCCAGCGGCCGCGCGACGCGACACGCCTCGCTCGTCCGCGCCGCGTAGTCCCGGTAGAACGCCACCTCCACGTCGTACGAGCGGCACTTGCGCGCGTGCGAGAGGCCCCCTTCGCCGCGCGGCGGGCGGACGTCCTGAGGATCACCGTCGGCGCCGAGCCTCCGACCAGGTGCAGGCGGACGAGCTCTCCGTAGCCACCCCACAAGGACTGCACGCGAACGCCCCGCTCCACCTCCGTGGCCCCCGTGGCGGAGGTGACGAAGGCGACGAGCGAGGCGTCCATCGACGCGGGAGGATGGCAGATCGCTACGGCTGCAGCGAGACCGCCGTGACCCCCTGGTCGCCGAGCGAGACGTAGGCCGTGTCGGGCGCGACGGCGACGTGCGAGGGGTAGGAGTAGCCGTCGAGTTGCACCGTCCGGAGCACCTTGGCCGCCGCGAGGTCGACCGCGAAGAGGCGCCGATCCGAGGAGAGGATCGCGCGGTCCCCTGCCGCCCACATCCCGCCGCCGTAGCCGCTGCCGAGCGCGATCTCGCTCGACCGCAGCGCGCCGTCGCGCAGGCCGTCGACCACCCAGGCGCGATCGACCGGTCCGCTCTTGTAGCCGTCGTAGCCGTAGTAGTCGTACCCGCTGCGCAGGAGCACGCGCGGCCCGGCGACGACGGCCAGGGCGACCCGCTGCTTCGGGAGCTCGAGGCTCTCGATCATGGTGGCGATCGAGCCCGCCACGGACAGCTTGCGCAGCGTGCGGTGCAGGATGACGCAGGTCTTCGCGTCCCAGTCGAACAGCGGGATGTCGCCGGCCGAGCCCTTGGCGTAGCAATCGCTGTAGTCGGAGGCGGCCGTGACGATGCGCTTGTAGTCCACCGTGAGCACGCGCGAGGACGCGACGTCGAACGCGAGCAGCGAGCCCGGCACGTTGATCGAGCGCCCGATCTTGGGCGCGGCCGGGTCGCTCACGTCGAGCTCGTCGACGTAGAACCGGACCTTGCCCTCGCCGCTCGGGATCCAGCGCGAGGTGAGCACCTTGCCGCCGGCCACCTGCAGGGCGGTGTAGCCGCTCGCCGCGGGGAGCGTCCACGTGGTGCCCGCGGCCGGCTTGGTCGGGTTGCGCAGGTCGATCGTCGAGATGCGGCTCACCGGCGCCTCGTAGGTCCGCGTCTCGCTGTTCCACCGCGTCTCCGAGGAGAGCGCGACCACGGTGTCACCCGCGAGCACCATGGCGTCGCCGGCGGCGAGCACGCCGTTGCCCGAGGAGCCGTAGTAGTAGTAGTCCGAGTAGTAGTAGCCCGAGGAACCGAGCGGGATCGCGGCCTTTCCGACCAGCACCGGCTTCTTCGGATCGGCGAAGTCGACCACGCCGACGAGGGTGGTGTCCTTGCTGCCGTAGGGATCGTAGCCGTAGCCGGAGCTCGGCACGACGACGATGACCTGGGTGCCCTTCACGAACATCCGGGCGTTCCACCAGTTCGACCAGCCGTAGTAGCCGCACGAGGCGTCGCCGAGCATCGTGCCGAGGTCGATCGACGAGACCGGGATGGCCTGCTCCACGTTGGACCGCGGCATCACGACGAGCTGCGCGTGCTGGGTGAACCAGTCGTGCGACATCTGCACGACGTGGTCACCGATCACCACGGCGCGGTGCGAGGGGTTGGCGAGCGGGAGGCTCGCCTTGCCCGCGGGGGCTCCGCGGTCGGTGATGTCGTAGGTGGCGACCTGCGCGTCGGAGACGGCGAACAGGCGGCCGTCGTGCAGGAGCGCGCGGCGCGGCTGGCCCCACACCGGCGCGACGCCGCGCAGGGCGAGGGTGTCGTCCTTCCAGTCGATGAGCTGGATGCCGCTCTCGGCGCGGCGGCACGAGCCGTCGCTCATGCGCCAATCGGTGCTCGAGAACGGCACCATGATGAGCTGCTCGGCGTCGAGCGCGCGGAACGCCTTGTGGATGCGGTCGGCGTCCTCCGGGGCGCTCGCCCAGCCCTTGCCGAAGTTGACCCGCTTCAGCATCTTCGGCGTCTTCAGGTCGGACACGTCGAAGAGCGAGACGGTCAGCGCGCCCTCGGGATTGCCGTTGTCGAACCCGAGACCGAGGAGCCGGTTGCCGCGCGGCTCCATGTACATGATCCAGCCGGGCATCTCGAGCTCGCCCATCTGCACCGGCTTGCTCGGATCGGAGAGGTCGATGGTGAACAGCGGGTCCTTCCGCTCGGTGGTGATCGCGTACCCGCGCTTGCCGTCGAAGCGGACGCTCATCAGCGTCTCCGGCTTCGGCAGCTTCAGGGTCATGCGGCCGAGCGGGAGCACCTCGGACGACGACTTGATGGTGAAGGTCTCGACGACCGGCTCGGCCCCGGACCAGCCACCCGGCTGGGTGATGACACGCAGCACGCCGTCGACCTCGTCCATCTGCCAGCGGCTCTGGATCTGCCCGTCGAGCGTGACGGAGGCGCCGAGCGCGAGCTTGCCGGTCGGGTCGGAGACGTCGAGCGCCTGGATCGTCGAGCGCGGCTTGCTCCCCGCGGTCCAGGCCCAGTCCGGGCCGCCGATCCAGAAGCGCTTGTCGGTCGCGCTGACGCTGCGCTTCCACCACGAGTAGCCCGTGGTCGTGGAGGTGAAGCCGACCTGGTCGACCTTCGCGATCTTGCGCGGGTCCTTCACGCCGAGCGACAGCACGAACGTGCCCGGCTTGGCGTCGCACCCCCAGCAGTACCCGTTCTGGTGCGAGACGACGTACATCACGTCGCCCACGATGCGCGAGTCGGAGACCTCGCCGGGCACCGAGAACTCGCCGATGGGCGTGATCTTCGTCGCGTCGCGGACGTCGAGCGCGACGACCTTGCTCGTCTGCTTCGACGTCGACTTGTAGCCGTCGTAGCTCCACTCCTCCCAGCCGTTGACCATCGCGAGCACGACGTCGTCCCGCACGTACATCTCGAACGGCTGCCCGCTCGAGCGCCACCGACCGAGGAAGGTCAGCTTGTCGCGCGTGCCCACGTCGATGATCGAGAGGCCACCGACCTTGGAGAGCGCGTAGAGCCGCGTGCCCGCGACCTTGACGATGTCGGCCTCCTCGATCGCGCGGGCGGCCTCGTCGCCCGACTTGTCGACCGGGGGCGCGCTCACCCCGCCCGTGTCGGCGGAGGTGCTTGCGTCGGCTCCGCCCGTGGCACCGGGAGAGCCCGCGTCGGCCGATGGATCGTCGGATTCGAACTCCGTCTGCCCGGGGATCGGGTCGGCTTCGATGCCTGTGCCACCCTTGCAGGCGACGAACCCTGCAACGGTCGACAGGCCGACGACGAGGGAGAGGAGGAGGGGACGAACTTGGCTCGACATGGCACAACCTCTTGGGGTTGCGCACCATGCAGCACAGCTCGTGCCACTAGAGACTCAGCCCATTGGCACCTGGAGTGCGCCAGTTCGGGCCTGGACGATTCTCCGGTACCCGAGGGCGACCCACAGACCCATCGCGAGCACGAGGCCGACGGCGAACGCGATCGACCCGGCGAGCCCCAGCATCTCAGCCAGCGCGCGCACGCCCGCGGCCATCATCGCGTTGCGGCCGCCCGTCACCCGGGTCGATTTCAGCTGCCCCGCGTCGATCTCGACCGCGTCGTGGATCAGGATCGCCGCGAGGATCACGCTCGCGAGGGTGAAGCAGACGGGGGTGACGAGCTGTCGCTGTTCGTGGTCGGTCATGGGCCCTGTTCCGAGAGAGACAAGGCCCACGACCCGATGTCGCATCAGGGGTCGACGATCTTGAACTCGACGCGGCGGTTCTTGGCGCGGCCGAGCTCCGTGGCGTTGTCGGCGATGGGCTGGTCCTGCCCGTAGCCGACGGCCTCGAGGCGGGAGGCGTCGACGCCCTTGCTCTTCAGGTAGGCGACCACCGCCGCGGCGCGCCGCTGCGAGAGGTCCTTGTTGTACTTGGCGACGCCCATGTTGTCGGTGTGACCCTCGACCTGGACCTTCTTGATGACGACCGTCTTCTTGAGGATCTCGGCCACCGAGTCGAGCACCTCGAACGACTTGAGCCCGACGATCTTGTCCGAGTTGGTCGCGAACAGGACCTTGTCGAGGATGATGATCTTCGAGCCCTTCACCTCGGCGAACTTGGTCTTCACCGGGCAGCCGTTCTGCTTCGGGTCGTCCGAGGCCGGCCCCGGGTCGTCGGGGCAGGCGTCCTTGTCGTCGATGATGCCGTCCTTGTCCTTGTCGGGCGGGCAGCCGTTCGCCTTCGGGTCGTCGCTCGGCTGACCGAACACCTCGGGGCAGGCGTCCTGGTCGTCGAAGATGCCGTCCTTGTCCTTGTCGGACGGGCAGCCGTTCGCCTTGGGGTTGCTCTGCTTGACGCCCTTGAGATCGGGGCAGGCGTCCTCGTCGTCGAAGATGCCGTCGCCGTCGCGATCGGTCGGCGCCTTCTTGGGGCAGCCGTTCTGCTTGGGGTCGCTCGAGGGCAGGCCCTTCACGTCGGGGCAAGCGTCCTGCTCGTCGTCGATGAGGTCACCGTCGCGGTCCTTGACCTCGAGCTTCTTGGGCGGAGGCGGAGGCGGCGCCTCCTGCGGCTGCTCCCAGCCGAACCGCAGCACGCCGCGCGCGACCGGCACGCCCGGCGCCTTGGTGATGCCCGCGCCACCGCCCGCCGAGAGATAGAGCCCGTTGCCGAGCGCGTACGTGAACCCGAAGAGGTTGTCGACGACGCCGGACTTGGAGAACGAGCTGCCGTCGACGAGCGCGCCCTGGAACGAGAACTCGGCGCCGATGCGCAGCTTGTCGTCGAGGAGCTTGGCGCCGAACGCGAGGTCGCCGCGGACCGCGGTACCGGCCGCCGTGTCGTACGACCGCGCCTCGGGGCGGAACATCGCGCCGACGTTCAGCGTGACGTAGAACTGCTGCGCGGGCGCGACCTCGAGCATCAGCGTGGGCTGCGCGCGGACCTTGCCGTCCGAGGCCCACGACTCCTGCTTGCCGGTGGGCGCCCACACGTACGCGCCGAGCGCGATCGCGAAGGGGGTCGCGTCCTTGCCCTCGCGGACGCCGTACAGGCGCACGCGCGCGCCGAAGCGCAGGTCGCCGAGCGTGGTCGACGACAGCGTGGGTGCGGTGGGCGACGACACGCCGAAGCCGGAGCCGGTCTGGTAGGCGAGCACCGGCACCGCGGCGTGGATCAGCACGCGGTCGAGGAAGCCGAACGAGAGGCCGGGCACGACGTAGAGCTGGCTCCCCACGATGTCGTCGGTGCGGAGCACGTTGCCCGCGCCGTCGACCTTCTGCAGCACGTAGGGCTTGTGCGCGTAGTCGAACGTGACCACCGCGCCGAAGCCGTTCGGCGTGTTGGGCCGCTCGACGCGCAGCCAGTCGTTGGCCAGCGGGGTCGGGTCGTACCGGTTCAATGCGAACGGTTGCCCCTGCGCCAGCGCCTCCGTCGGTGAAGAGACGAGAGTGGCGATCGCCGCGGCGACCCCGAAGCCAAGTGTGCGCATCCTTCCCATGGGGTCATGAATCGCAGAATCGACACAAAAAACAAGGGCCGACGTCCAGTTTGCGTGGCAGACTCGCCAGACCGTGCGCCGCCTCCTCGCCCTGCCCTGGCTCTGCCTCGCCTTGCTCGCCACCGCCGCGCCCGCCTGCAGCAGCGGTGACTCGCCGGTCACCCCGACGGACTCGGAGCCCGCGGACACCGGGGCCGAGACCGAGGAAGACACCCTCCCCGTCTGTGACGCGGTCGTCAGCAAGGGCCCGTGGGTGCAGACCGTCGACGGCACCACCGCCAAGGTGCGCTGGGAGTCGTGCCGCGCGGGCGGCGGCGGCATCACCTTCCAGCCCGAGGCGGGCGGCGCGGCGGTCAAGCTCGCGAGCAACGTCCGCTCGGCCAAGGTCACCACCTGGAACGACGTCCCGCTCATCCGCTCGGCCGACTACCCCGGCACGTTCTTCATGCACGAGGTCCCGGTGACCGCGCTCGCCGAGGGCACCTGCTACACGTACTCGATCGACGCCGAGCCCACCGCCGCCGGGCGGTTCTGCACCGCGAAGAAGGCCGGCACCGCGTTCACCTTCGCGTCGATCGGCGACACCAACCTCGCGGTCTCCGACGTGTCCAAGGTCCTCACCGAGGCCTTCACCAAGGGCAAGCCCGACCTCACCCTCCACGGCGGCGACATCCAGTACTACTCATCCGGCGTCGAGACCTACGGCAAGTGGTTCGAGAAGGCCGCGCCGTTCCTCCGTTCGGGCGCGTTCCTCCCCGCGATCGGCAACCACGAGTTCGAGAAGCCCCTCGAGCGCGAGGAGTACATCGACCGCTTCTGGAACAACCCCGGGTTCGACGGCGACGGCGACCGCTACCGCGTGAGCTGGGGCGGCGTGTGGTTCTTCGCGCTGAACACCGAGCAGCCGATCGACGCCACCTCGGCCCAGGGCAAGTGGCTCGCCGAGAAGCTCGCCGACGCCAAGGCCAAGCCGGGCTTCCGCTTCTCGGTGGTGTGGATGCACCGCCCGCTCGTGAGCTGCGGCGACGGAGGCCACAACGACGCCGCCCGCAAGACCCTGCAGCCCATCTTCACGGCCAATGACGTGAAGCTCGTCGTCCAGGCGCACATGCACGGCTACGAGCGCTTCGAGATGGACGGCATCACCTGGATCACCTCCGGCGGCGGCGGCGGCCTCCTCGGCGACGTCGACAAGGAGGTCAAGAAGGGCCTGCCCGAGTGCGCGTTCCGCAAGGCCTCGGGCAAGTGGTTCAACGCCACGCTCTATGCGGTGCCTGCTGGGGCGGGCAAGCTGATCGGCACCACCATCGGCACCACCGGCGACGTGCGCGACACCTTCGAGATCGCCGTCCCGTGATCGAGGACTGGAAGCGCTGCGCCGTCCGGCGTGACGGCTTCTACGACCTCGAGACCGAGGATCTCGGCGGCGTGCCCGTGCGCCTGTTCGTCACCAAGGCGCTGTTCGACGAGGCCGAGCCCACGCTCTACCGGCAGATCGTGAACGCCGCGCGTTTCCTGGGCGCGCGCCTGGTCGCGATCACCCCCGACGTGCACTACGGCTACGGCGTCCCCGTCGGGTGCGTCATCCTCACCGACCGCCACGAGGGCGCGGTCGCGATGGGCCCCGTGGGGTTCGACATCGGCTGCGGCATGATGAGCGCGCGGAGCAACGTGCCCGCCGAGGCCGCCACGCCCGACCGCAAGCTCGCCTTCAACCGCGAGGTGATGAAGCGCGTCGCGCTCGGCCCCGGCGGTCAGGGCGAGCGCCTCTCCGAGCGCGCGTTCGGCGAGGTGATCCGCGGCGGCGCCGAGGCGTGGACCGACCGCCACGGCGCCGGCGTCGACCGCGGGCGCGCCGAGCGGCAGCGCATCCCCGTGGACGATGCGTGGGACGTGCCGTTCGGCGGCCCCGGCAAGCCCGAGCGCGGGCTCGACCAGCTCGGCACCCTCGGCGGCGGCAACCACTTCATCGAGCTGCAGCGCGGCGAGGAGGCGGGCACGCTGTTCGTGCAGGTGCACACCGGCAGCCGCGGCTTCGGGCACGGCCTCGCCACCAACTACTTCGCGATGGCGCGGGACGAGCGCCCCGAGGTGCGCGAGCTCGATCTGGGCTATTTCACGCCCGAATCCCCGCACTACCACGCCTACCAGAACGCCGTCGCCGCCGGCGCGAACTTCGCCATCGTCAACCGCCTCGTCCTGTTCGAGAAGATCGCCGAGGCGTTCCGCAAGGTGTTCCGCGAAGACCTCGAGCTCGTCTACGAGATCAGCCACAACCTCGTGCAGGCCGAGCACCACCCCGACTACGGCGACGTCTGGGTGCACCGAAAAGGCGCGACGCGCGCGTTCCCCGCCGGCCACCCGGCGCTGGTCGGCACGCGGTGGGAGCACGAGGGGCACCCGGTGCTCGTACCGGGGAGCAACCGTGACTACAGCTACATCCTCCGCCCCCTGCCCGGCGCGGTGCGCTCGGGGTTCTCGGTCAACCACGGCGCGGGGCGTCGCATGTCGCGCGGCGAGGCCGTGCGCATCCTCGACCAGCGCAAGGTCGACGAGCAATACCGCCACGCCGGCATCCAGGTGAACGACGACGGCCGCGTGCCGCTCGACGAGTCCGCCGCTTGCTACAAGCCGGCCGAAGAGGTCGTGCGCGCGGTGGTCGACGCGGGCCTCGCGCGCATCGAGCACACGCTGTGGCCCCTCGCGTCGATCAAGGGCAGCGAGGAGCGCGCCGCGCAGGCCGTGCGCAGCGAGCGCAAGGTGCGCGACAAGAGCCGCGATCGCGCGCGCGAAGACGCACGACGCCGCAAGGGGTAACGGCCTCGCCGATCGATCGACCGTGGGGATGCGCGGTAACGAGCGCTGCGTCCGACGGACCGCTGGGTGTGGCACGAAACCGGCTCACGCGGGGGATCCCCATGCGCACATCCTTCGTCCTCGGGTGTCTGTTCGCGGTCGGCTGCACGGGCACGTCGGAGCCGATGGACGTCGATGCCGGCGTGCAGCGGACCGCGCTGTCGCTCACCGAAGCGCCTCCTGCCACGGCGGGTCGCACGAGCCCCGAGCAGGCCTCGTGAGCCCTCGAGCAGGCCGCCGCGATCGCCGAGCGGGCCGAGCCGTGGCTCGCGGGTGCGCTGCGCTCGGACGACGTGGGCCTCACGAAGATGGGTACGGCGTTCGTCGGGCGCGGTCGGGACAACCAGGGGGTCCCCGACGGCGACCTCTCCCTCCGCGCCGAGATCGACGTCCAGAAGGGGCTCGCGTTCGGCCTCGGTGGCGTCGCGCGCTTCCACACCACGCTCGTGCCCGTGGGTGCCGCCCGGTGCAGGGGGCCGCCGCCGGTCACCGCGTCGCCTGGCACGACCCCTGGCCTCGACGGATGTCCTGCTCGTGGCCGGGGCCCGCTTCGCCGAGCTCGCGGTGCTCCTTCGCGACGCGCGCGCGCCCCACCGCTTCGCCTTCACGGCCAAGCTCCCGAAGAGCCTGCACGATGGGGGCGTCGACGGCGCGGGCGATCGACTCCTCGTCGACGGCCAGGGGCAACCCGTCCTGCGCATCCGCGCGCCGTTCGTCGTCGACGCCCGCGGCGACAAGCGGGCGGCGAGGGTCACGTTCGAGGCAGACGAGCTCGCCTTCGACTTCGATCCGAGCGGCCTCAGGTATCCGGCCCTCCTCGATCCGACCCTCGACGTACCCAGCTGGTCGAAGCTCACCACCTCCCACCCGACCAACCCGGAGGGGCCGGTGGTGGTGAACACGGGTGGCAAGGTCTGGTCGGTCAACGGCACCAACGGGGAGACCTACACGGCCTCGAGCACCACCTACGACCCGACCGCCTTCGTCACCGCGTGGGGAACCAGCACGGGCCCTGGTGGGCGCCGCTACGCCGCCGGGGCTGCCGACCCGAACGGCGACCTCGTCGTGTTCGGCGGTTGGAACGGCAGCGGCGCAGGCGCGCTCAACACGTGGTCCGTCCGGACCACGTCCTGGTCGGCCGACACCACCCTCACGGTGGGCGGCATCGTCAGCGGCCGCGTGGGCACGGGCGGCACCGGCTTCAAGGCCTGCGGCGTCGGCGTGATCGGCTGCACCACCTACCGCCAGGGGACGATCTTCTGGGGCGGCAACGCGGGCACCACGGTCTACACCGACCTCTTCCTGCGCGAGTCGGGGAGCACGTTCTACAAGCTGGTCCCCGACGTCAGCGCTGGCACGCCGAACAAGCGCGCCCACATGCTGTTCGTCGGCGACGGCTTCGGGAAGATCTACATGGCGGGCGGCATCGACACCGCCACCTCGACCCGCCTCGCGGACACCTGGCGCCTCGATCTGACCTACGTGCTCAGCCCCTCGAGCTGGACCGCAGCCTGGACCCCGATCTGCGGCGCCGCGGGCAAGCCGGCCTGCGGCTTTTCGGCGCGGCACGCCGCCGCGAGCGCGCTCGACAAGGCCCGCAACCGCGTGATCATGGTCGGCGGCGACAGCGGCAGCAAGCTCGCGGAGACGGTGGAGTTCAACCCGGGCACCGGGACCTGGACCGACATCTGTGGCACCTCGAAGACGCCGGCCTGCGCCACGGGCTTCGCCGGTCGCTCGGGCGCGGGCATCACCTGCCTCAAGGTCGGGACCTCGACCAGCACCCGCTGCTACATGATGGGCGGCGTCACCAGCGCGGGGCCGATCCAGGAGGCTTGGGTCTACTGGGTGCACGGCAACGCCTGCACCTACGACACCGAGTGCGACACCGGCAGCTGCCAGGACGGCGCGTGCTGCGAGTCGGCGACGGCGTGCGGCACCTGCAAGGCCTGCAACGTGAAGGGCAGCGAGGGCACCTGCGCGTTCGTCACGGCCGCGTCGACCGGACCGAGCTGCTCCGCCCCGAGCGCGTGCGACGGCGCCGGCGCGTGCCTGCTCACGACCGGCCAGTCGTGCGCCACCTCGACCCAGTGCCTCTCGGGCTTCTGCGCCGACGGCTACTGCTGCAACACCGCGTGCGGCGGCGCGTGCGACACCTGCGCCGCGGTGAAGGGCGCCGCGGCCAACGGCAAGTGCACCGTGCTCGCGGCAGGTGCGGTCGGCGAACCGAGCTGCGCCCCCGCGGTGTGCAGCGGCGCCTCGGCGGTGTGCCCCGGTGGCTGCAGCAAGGACGCCGACTGCTCCTCGACGAGCTACTGCGCCATCGACGGCAAGTGCAAGAGCAAGAAGGCGCTCGGCGCCACCTGCGCGCCCGCGAGCGACTGCTTCGGCGGCGCGTGCGGCATGTGCGCGTCGGGCAACTGCGTCGACGGCGTGTGCTGCGACGGCGCGTGCGACGGCCTCTGCCAGGCGTGCAGCAAGGCGCGCAAGGGCACCACCGCCGAGGACGGCAAGTGCGGCTACGCGGCCGACGGCGAGGTCGACAAGCTCGGTCGCTGCGTCGACTCGGGCACCGCGGCCGACACGGGTTGCAAGACCGACGGCAAGTGCGGCGGCGCGGGCGCGTGCCGCTACTACGGCAAGACCACCTCGTGCGGCGGCTCGGGCGCAACCTGTGTCGGCAACAGCGCGAGCGGGCGCTTCTGCGACGGCACCGGCCTCTGCGCTGCCTCGGGTGGCACGAGCGACTGCGCGCCGTTCAAGTGCGTCGACGGCGTCGGCTGCCCGACCAGCTGCAGCAAGGACACCGACTGCGTGAGCAGCGCGTTCTGCGACGGCGGCGCGTGCAAGCCCAAGCTGCTCGCGGGCATCGCCTGCAAGGAGGCCCGCGAGTGCGTCGACGGCGTGTGCGCCGACGGCAACTGCTGCGAGCGCCCGTGCGACGGCCTCTGCGAGGCGTGCAACGTCAAGGGCGTCGAGGGCAAGTGCGCGCCCACCATCGGCGCGCCCGCGGCAGGCCACGGCAGCTGCCCGGCCGGCGACCCGACCAAGCCCTGCGAAGCCCCGAGCTGCGACGGCACCGTGCGCGACAAGTGCATCGGCCGCCCCGGTGGCGACGTGCTCTGCCAGGAGAAGAGCTGCAAGGACGGCGTCGAGAAGCCCGAGGCCCGCTGCGACGGCAAGGGCACGTGCGCCGCGTCCACCCCGCGCAACTGCGCCCCCTACGTCTGCGCGCTCGACGGCTGCCGCGACAAGTGCACGAGCAACGCCGACTGCACCGGCACGACCACCTGCGAGATCGCGTCGGGCAAGTGCGTGAACTCGGGCCGCTGTGACGCCGACGGCTACACCGCGGTCTCGGGCGACGGCATCACCAAGCAGGACTGCCGGCCGTTCAAGTGCGAGGCCAACGGCACCTGCAAGAACACCTGCGGCTCGAGCGCCGACTGCGTCGCGCCGAACCTCTGCGACCCGACCACCAACAAGTGCGCGGCCCCCGACGCGGCGGGTGGCGCGACCGACGACTCTGGTGGCTGCACCCATGGTCACGCGCAGGGCGGCGCCCTCGGCGCGCTCTTCGGAGTGATCGCGCTCGGCCTGCTCCGTCGTCGTCGCTGACTTGCGCCCCCCCCTGCTCCGCGCTCAAGAACGCCCCTGCCTGGAGGGCCGACTTGGGCGCGTTGAAGGGATCCATCACGTACGCGAAGTTCCTCGTCCGGGGCGCCCTGCCCGACGACCTGCACCAGAAGTTCCTCGCGCGCATCCGCACGCGCGCCTTCAAGCCGCTCACGCCGGAGGACGAGGACGACGTCTCGGTCGGCTGGATGCCCATCGAGCGGCCGTTCGACGACGACCCGAGCTTCCGCGCCGACGGCACGTTCTTCGGCGGCTACCTCGCGCTCGCCATGCGCCTCGATCGCTGGAAGTTCCCGAGCTCGCTCGTGAAGTCCAAGATGGCCGCGGCCGAGAAGGCCTACCTCGAGAAGCACCAGAAGGAGCGCCTCTCGCGCGCCGAGAAGGCCGAGCTGCGCGACACCGTCGAGCGCCGCCTGCGCCGCGAGGGCGAGCCGAGCTCCAAGGCCATCGACCTCGCGTGGAACCTGCAAGACGGCGAGCTACGCGTGTTCGGTCGCTCGAAGGCGCTGCTCGAGCACCTCACCGAGCTGTTCGAGAAGACGTTCGCCGTGGAGCTCGTGGCCGCGAGCCCGTATCCGCTCGCGCTCGAGCAGAAGCTCCCGAAGGACGTCGAGAAGGCCCTCGTGCACGTCGAGCCGTGCTCGTTCCACACGAGGAAGCAGCCGCAGACCGGCGCCGCGCGCAGCACCGAGCCCTCGCTCGCCGAGCTCGTCGAGAGCCGCCGGTTCCTCGGGCGCGAGTTCCTCACCTGGCTGTGGTTCCGCAGCGAGATCCTCGGCAACGAGCTGCGCATCGAGGGCTTCGGCACCTCGGAGCTATGGCTCGAGAAGTCGATCGTCCTCGAGGCCACCACCGAGGCCGGCAAGGAGAAGGCCACGCTCACGGGCGTCGCGCCGAGCGGCGCCCCCGAGGCCAAGCGCGCCCTACAGCAGGCCAAGCTGCCGACGCGCGCCAAGCTCTGCGTACGCCGCGGCGACCAGGACTTCGCGCTCACGCTCGACGCCGACAGCATCGGCCTCTCTGGCGTGAAGATCCCTGCGCTGCTCACCGGCGAGGGCGACGATCCCTTCCACGAGCGCATGCAGCTCGTGGAGGAGATCGAGGGCGCGGTCGAGTCGCTCTACAAGCAGTTCCTCGTCGAGCGCGTGCGCAGCGGCTTCGCCGACGAGACACTGCCCGCGATGTACGCGTGGCTGCACGAGGAGGACGAGGCGGTCGTCGCCAAGCACCGCCGCGCCGCCAAGCGCCCGGCCACGGCCGACGCCTGAGCGATGGCGCGCGTCTCCGCGACCGAGATGGTGGGCGTCACGCTGACGAGCGACGAGGCACATCGGCTCCTCGCGGCGCTCGCCGAGGGCAAGCTCGGCGCGCCCGACGCGCCCGAGAACCTGGTCCTGCACCGCAAGTTGCAGGTGATGCTCCAGATCGCGAACGCCACCGAGCGCCGCAAGGGAACGCCCGGCTGACCCCGATACCGGCTGGCCGATGCCGCACCGAGCACGATAGGCTCGCGCCCATGTCTCGCTGGATCGCCTGGATCCTCGTCGGCGCGCTCGCAGCGTGCGCTGGAGCCCGAGGTCCCGTGGAACCGAGCGGCTCGAACGACTCCGAGTGCAGGCCTCCCGCACCCACCCCCGAGGGCGCGTATCGCCCGGGGTGGGACAAGGCCGGGCTCGCCGCCGATCTCGCGACGCTGCAGGCCGACGTCGGACCGTCGTCGGCCGTTTCGCCGTCGGAGGCTTTCGCCTCGGCCAAGCGCGCGCTCGACGCCGAGAAGTGGCTCGACGCCGCCGCGGGCTTCCGCGCGGTCGCCAAGTCCACGACCGAGGAGCGCTGGACGCGGCAACAGGCCCAGTACTACCTCGCCGTCGCGCTCTACAAGCTCACGTTCTACAACGAGGCCGGCGCGCTCATGCGCAGCATCCGCGCCACCGCCGGCCACCCCAAGGCGGAGATGGCCACGACCTGGCTCCACGCCAAGTGGTGCGACGGCTGAGGGTCAGCCGGCGGCAACGTCGAACACGTCGGTGTAGAGCGCGTCGACGGAGAGCGAGATCCCCACCGAGCCGAGCACCACGGTGGAGCCTGCCTCGTAGGTCCGAAGCAACCAGCTGCCGTCGGCCTGGCGCGCGAAGTGCTCGATCCGCGCCGCGCGCTGGGAGACGAGCACGTAGTCCGTGAGGGCCGCGATCTCCCGGTAGCCCACGAACTTGTCGCCCCGATCGAACGCCTCCGTCGAATCCGACAGCACCTCGAAGACGACCCGGGGGTTGGTGATGGACTCCGCGTCGTCCGCCGCGGTCTCGACGGGTGCGCAGACGATGGTCGCGTCTGGGTACACGTACCGCGGGCGATCGGCCATGGCGATGCGCTGGTCGGAGGCGTAGGCCGCGCAGCCGCGCCCGAGCAGCTGCGGACGTAGCTCGCCGAGGATCGCCGCGACCAGCCGGTTGTGGACGCGCGATCCTCCTGCCATCGCGAAGAGCTCACCGTCCCACAGCATGTGCTTCTCGTCGGCGGCCTGCTCCTGCGCGAGATACTCGGCGACGGTCCACCGGCGCGACGGTGCTGCTTCGGCCATCACGGGGGAGCTTAGCAGCGGTGGACGCTCAGTGCTCCACCTCCGCCCGGGCGCGGTCGCGCAGGGCGAGCTCGTCGCGCAGGCCCGTGAGGCGGGCCGGCCGCTCGTCGCGCCGCGCGCGCCCCGAGAGCGCGATCACGCGCAGCGACGCGGCGATCTGCTCGAGCCCCTGCGCGGTGGCAGCAATGTCAGCATCGAGGCGGTCGATCTCGGCGCGCTCGTCGAGCAGCCACAGCCGCGTCTCCTCGTTGGCCTCGGTCTCCGGCCCGAGCCGCGCGAGCTTGCGCTCCACCTCGGCGCGATCGAGCCGCGCACGCCGTCGCCGGTGGGTCGCGAGCGCGCGATCGAGGTCGACCGCCCGGGCGACGAGCCCGTCGATCTCGCTGGCCACGCGATCCATCGTCGGGTCGTCGTGCGTCGCGCGCCGTGCCTCCGCCGCCGCCGCGTACACCTGCCCAAGCGGGGTGCGTCGACGCCGCGCCGCGCCGAGCAGCAGGAGCACGAGCCCCGGCACCGCGAGCGCGAGCACGCCGCCGGTGACCTTGGCGAAGCGATGCCACACCGGCACGGGGACGGGCGCCTTCTGCTCGGCGACCGCCATCGTGCCGCGCAGGGTGGCGACGAAGCCCTCGGTCGTGAGCAGCCGCTCGTGCGCGAGCTCCTCGAGACGCGGCACGAGGCACGGCGCGGCGAGTCCGTGCAGCGCACACAGCGGCGCCGCCTCGCCGGTCACGACGAACCGCGTGAGGTGGCGCGCCTCGTCGTGGTGCTCGAGGCGCAGCCCCACGCCGTCGAGCCGATAGAGCCCGCCCGCGACGAACTTATCGCCCTCGAGGTGCGTGACCGCGTCCCAGGCCACGCCGTCGTGCTGGGTCGCGACGAGCCCCTGCACCACCACCGAGTCGCCCTTCTTCACCGACAGGCCGATGGGGCGCTGCGGCGAGAGCGCGGTGACCTCCGCCTGCGCGGTCGCGGCGACCAGCGTCAGCGCGACCCCGAGCAGCGCGGCCTTCATCGGAGGTACCCGTGGGCAGAGCCGCGGAGCAGCACCGCGAGCACCAGCGGCTCGCCCACCTGCGCCGTGCCGAGCACCGCCTTCGAGAGACGGCGCAGGCGCGCCGCGTCGATGGCGAGGCGCGGCTCGCCGAGCTTGGTCGAGGCCGCCTCGAGCACGGTCGCGCGCTCGTCGAGGAGCTTGGCCGCACCGGCGCGGTCGCCGAGGTCGACGCGCTGGGCCGCGGCGAGGATGGTCTCGCCCGCCTCGAACGCCTGCATCGCCGCGCGCACGCTGGGGCTCTCGGTCTTGGCGCTCTCCGCGGGGCCCTCGACGTAGTCGAGCTTCACGGGCAGCTCGACGGTCACGTTCTTCTTGGTGAGGCGGTCCTTGTAGCGGACCTCGACGCTCGCGATCGACCGCTTGCCGATGCCCGCCGGGATCGCGAGCCGCAGGAGCAGCGCGTGGCGATCGTCGCGCGCGAACGCGGGGACGAAGAAGCGCATGCCACCGTCGGCGTCGAACTCGCGGTCCTTCTTGATGCCGTCCTTCTTCTGCACCTGGCCGTCCAGCGCCACCTCCTGGGCCCGCACGAGCGCCGCCGCCTCCTCGCCGAGCACGTGCGAGCCGAACGCCTTCACCGCGTCGACGTCGGGCCGCAGGCGCACGCGCACCTCGACCGCCTGCGCGACCGGCTGCAGCCGCGCGTCGAGCTCCTTGTTCAGCGCGCCCGCGATCTGCGCGCTGTCGGCCACGTAGTAGTACGCGCCCGCGCCGTGGTCGGCGATGCCGCTCATGAGGCTCGCGTCGAAGTCCTCGCCGAGCCCGAACGTGCTGGTCTGCACCGCGTTGGCCTCGAAGGCCTTCGCCGCGCGCTTCTCGAGGCCGAGGCGGCTCGTGTCACCGGCGTTGGCGTGGCCGTCCGAGAGCAGCATCACGATCTTCACGGCGTCGGGCGAGATGGTCGGCGTCGCGGCCTGCGCGTAGCCGAGGTCGAGGCCCGCGGAGATGTTGGTGCCACCGTCGGCCTTCACCTCGCCGATCTTGCCGAGCACCGCCGCCTTGCGTGGCCCGATGGCGCCATCGACCACGAGCACCTGCGCGCTCGTCGAGAAGGTGACCATGGAGAAGTCGTCGGTGGGCTCGAGGCGATCCACGAGGGCGATGGCCGCCTTCTTCGCGTTCTCCATCGCCATCCCGCTCATGGACCCGCTCACGTCGAGCACGAGGTGCACCGAGAGCGGCGCGCGCCCGGCCGATTTGGCGCTCGAGCGCATGGCGACGCGAAGACCCACGAAGCCGCCGGACTTGGGGAGCGCCGTGCGCTCGAGGTCGATCGCGAACGACAGCGCGTTGCTCGTCGGCGGGTCGATGGCCGGCGCGTAGGTCGCGCCGAAGTCGCCCACGAGGTCGCTCAGGTCCTTGGAGACGGTGCCCTTGGCGAGCGCGGCGTCGAACGCGGTCATCGCCGCGCCGCCCGGGCGGTAGGTCGTCGCGTAGCGCGCGTTGGGGTCGAGCTTGACCGGGAGGTTGGCCGCGAGCCCGCCGCCGAGGCCCAGGTTGCCGGTGTCCGCGAGGGGGTGGCCAGGGGGCGCCACGCTCGCCTGCGGGTCCGGCGACTTCGCCTTGCCGTCGACGCTGGCGACCTTCTTCGCGTAGTCCGGCGGAACAGCCAGCGCAGCCCCGGTGGGCGACACCGTGGGGACGACCTTGTCGTCCTGGTCCTTCTTCTGCGACTTCTCCGCGGCGGAGCCAGCGGCCACGGGCGCGGCTTCCTCGCGCGCGCCCCCGGCCATGCACCCCGGCGTGACCACCGACACCGACACGATGGACACGACTCCCCACGCTGCGCCAAAGCGCATCGACGACGCGATCATGGAACCTCCTCGGGCGACTCCGCTCGGAGCGCGCTGGGCCTCTCCCTGCCTACGTACGGGCGAGACCGACGATCTGCCCCTATCGACACGGACCCCGGACGGTCCTTGGCGATGTACCCTGAAGCGCCTGGCCACTGCCCCCGATTCCCGCGCTTTCCACCACGCCGACCCGCGGCAGGCCAAGACGCGTCTGCTCATCGCCGCGCTCGCCGGGGTGGGGGTGACCGGCCTCGCCCCCCCGTCGCGTCGCGCCCGCGAGCTCGCCCCCCGCGATGCCGCGGCGTGGCGTGCGTGGCCGCGGTGGTGCTGGCCTGGCTGCTCACCCACGTGAGCTACGCCCTCCGCTACGCGCACCTCTACTACCGCGACGACGACGAGGGCATCGGCGGCCTCGCGTTCCCCGGCGGCGAGGCCGCCCGCCACAACACCGACTGGCGCTCCCTGACCCTGGTGTTTGCCCAGATAGGCTGAGCGTTACGTTCACTCCGGCAGGGCAGGCAGGTCGGCGCGCTTCACGCGCACGTCGGCGAGCGGGACGAAGGTCTCGAAGCCGCTGATGCGCACGAGGATGCGCTCGTCCTGCGCCTTGTCGGCGACCTCGCCGGGCTTCTGCGCGCCGCCGACGATCACGGTGACCTTCTGGCCCGGCATGAGGGCCCAGCCGCGGAGCTCCTTCTTCTTCACGTCGTACTTGGGGCCCGTCGTGCCGATGGGGCGCACCTTGATGAACGCGCCCTCGCCGACCACGAGCACCGGCCGCAGCGTGTCGCTCCCAGGCGAGACCGGCGCGAGCACGCGCTGATCGATGAGCACGTCGGGCAGCGAGAAGTTGGTGTCGAACGGCCGCGCGTCGCCCTCGGGCACGAGCAGCTTGATCGAGCCGATGCGGGTCCAGAGATCGCCCTCGGCGGGGCCCGCGGCGAGCATCGCGGTGGCGCCGATCTTCCCCTTGCCCACCACGTGGAACGGGATGCCGTTGGCCATCACCACGCCGGTCTCGGTCTTGGGGGCCTCGGGCTTGCGCGGCTTGGCCTGGCCGAACGTCCACCACTTGGACGGCGGGTCGATCACCCAGCCGTCCTCCATGGTCTCGAACAGGAGCTCGCAGCCCTCGAACGCCTTCTTGCGCTTCTGCGCGTCGGCGTTCACCTCGGCGGGGAGCGCCTCGGGGTCGACCGCGCTCTCGAACGCCTCGCGCTTGTCGCCGAGGACCTCCTTGATCGAGCGCTTGGCGATGATCTTGCGGAGGGTGTCGTCGACGAAGCCCTTCCAGCGATCGGTCAGCTCGACGCGGCGGGTCTTGAGCGCGCCGCCGTCGGCCTCCTTGGCCTCCGAGATCGCCTTGAAGGCCCCGACGTAGTCCCACTTGGCCTCGAGCTTCTTGACCTGCTCGTCGACGTGCACGAGCTCGCAGCGCTTGCGCTCCTTGCCGGTCGCGTCCTTGGTCTCGTTGTAGGCCTCGTCGATCTGCGGGTCGTCCGACGTGTACGGCGCGATCTTGGCGAGGTTCTTCTTCACGCCCTCCTCGTTGCAGGCCTCGGCGGCCTCGAGGGCCTTCTCGAAGTACTTGCGGGCGGCGATGCGCAGCGCCGACTTGCCGGCGGCGAACTGCCCGTACTTCTGGAACACCTCGACCAGCTCGTCCGGGTCGCCCTTCTTCTTGGCGCGCTCCAGGGCGTAGTTGGCCTGCTCCTCGGTCTGGCCTTCCCCGCCCTTGGCCTTGGGCTCGCTCGGACCGCACCCCGAAAGGGCAGCAGCCGCGACCAAGCAAGCTACGATCGAAGACCAACGACGCATGACAGTCCTCCCGGGAGGACGCGAGAACTAGCACATGATAACCGGGTGCGGCGATGTCGACCCACATCTCCGCCTTCCGCCCGGTGCCGCGCACGGGGGTCATCTTCGTCACCACCGAGGCCACCAAGCTCGGGTTCTCCCCGCAGGATCCGGATTGGTGCAACCTCGGGCAAGGCCAGCCGGAGACCGGCCCCCTCCCCGGCGCCCCCGCGCGCATGGAGTCGGTCCCCATCGGCAGCGACGACCAGGAGTACGCCCCCGTCGCCGGGTTGTGGGAACTCCGCGAGGCCATCGCCGACCTCTACAACCGCATGTTCCGCCGCGGCCTCGGCAGCAAGTACAGCGCCGAGAACGTGTGCATCTCGGGCGGCGGCAGGGCCGCGCTCACGCGGGCCGCCGCGTCGCTGGGCCAGATCAACCTCGGCCACTTCCTCCCCGACTACACCGCCTACGAGGAGCTGCTCGACGTCTTCGGCAACTTCGCCGCGATCCCGATCCTGCTCGAGGGCGACCGCGGCTACTCGTTCTCGGTCGGCGACCTGCGCCTCGAGATCCTCGGCCGCGGGCTCTCGGCGCTCCTCCTCAGCAACCCGTGCAACCCCACCGGCAAGCACATCCGCGGCGGCGACCTCGCGGCGTGGGTGCGCACGGCGCGCGAGCTCGACTGCGCGATCCTGCTCGACGAGTTCTACTCGCACTACGTCTACTACCCCGAGCGCGAGGGCGACGAGTCGCCCGACCTCGCGGCGAGCGCGATGGAGAGCGCCGCGCGCTACGTCGAGGACGTCGACAAGGATCCGATCCTCATCTTCGACGGCCTCACCAAGAACTGGCGCTACCCGGGGTGGCGCGTCACCTGGACGGTCGGCCCCAAGTCGGTCATCGAGGCCGTGTCGAGCGCGGGCAGCTTCCTCGACGGCGGCGGCAGCAAGCCGATGCAGCGGGCCGCGTGTGCGCTCCTCACCCCCGAGCACGTGCGCGCCGAGACGGCGGCGATCCACACGAGCTTCACCAGGAAGCGCAAGCTCGCCATCGAGCGCCTGCGCGCCATGGGCGTCACCATCGACGCCGAGCCCGAGGGCACGTTCTACGTGTGGGGCTCGGTCGAGGACCTGCCCGCCTCGATCGCCGACGGCCAGTCGTTCTTCCGCGCCGCCCTCGAGCACAAGGTGATCTGCGTGCCGGGCGAGTTCTTCGACGTCAACCCGGGCAAGCGCCGCACGGGTCGCGCCTCGCGGTTCCGCCACCACATCCGCTTCTCTTTCGGCCCGAGCGAGGAGACGCTGATCAAGGCCTTCGACCGCCTCGCCGCGATGGTCGCGGCCGCGAAGTGAGCTGAGCGTGGGCACGCCCGAGCGGCTCGTCGCGGCGCTGGCGAGGCGCTTCCGCGAGGCGGCGGACGAGGAGCGCGCGGCGGGCATGAAGGCCTACATGCGCGACCAGTTCGCGTTCCTCGGGGTCCCCAAGGACACGCGCACCGAGCTCGAGCGCGAGGCGATCGCCGAGGTGCTCGGCGGGCCGCGCGGGCGGCTGACCGAGGCCGAGCTCGCCACGACCGCTCGCCTCCTGTTCGCCAAGGACGAGCGCGAGTTCGCCTACACCGCCCTCACGCTGCTGCGCCGGCACGTGCCCAGGGTCGGGACGCCAGCCTTCCTCGCGGTGCTGCGCGAGCTCGTGCTCGAGAAGTCGTGGTGGGACACGGTCGACGACCTCGCGCAGAACACGGTCGGCCCGCTGGTGGCGCGCTACCCGGTGCTCACCGCCGTGATGGACGAGTGGGCACGGTCCGACCAGATGTGGATCGCGCGGACGGCGATCCTCCACCAGAACAAGTACAAGCAGGCGACCGACGCGAAGCGCCTGTTCGCCTACTGCAAGGCGCGGGCGCAGGAGAAGGACTTCTTCTACCGGAAGGCGATCGGGTGGGCGCTGCGCAACTACGCGGCCACCGCGCCCGAGGCCGTCGCGCGCTTCTGCGACGCGAACGAGAGCATCCTCTCCGGACTCTCGCTGCGCGAGGCCCGACGCGGCGTCGAGCGCGCACAGACCGAGCGCTGACACGCGCGCGACCGACGCGCGACGCGCTCCGCGAAGGCCCGGTGGCGGTGCGAAGCGCGCGCGAGCGAGCGAGTGGCGCGCACACTTCGCAGCTCGCATTGCGACGCCGACAATCGCCGCGTGGCCACGCGCTTGCAACCGAGCGAGCCCCGACAAGGAGGTGCTCATGCACCAGTCGATTGCTCGGGCGTCCGTACGCGCACCCGTGTCGTTCGCGCTCGCCCTCGGGATCTGCTCGATCACCGTCGCCGCCCACGCCCAGAACCACGAAGACGATCCGCCGACGCCCAAGCCCCCGCTCGCGCCACCCGCGCCGCCGCCGCAGCCCCCGCCGACCGCGTCGGTGAAGGTCGAGACCAGCTTCGCTTCGAGCAAGCCCACGGCGGACACGGCGTCGCCGGCGACCGGATCCGGGGACCCGCTCGTGGACCAGAAGTTCCTGAACGGGTTCCGCCTCGGCTACGGCTACGTGATGGACGCCGACAAGCCGTCGCAGGCGTTCGACGGCCAGACGCTCGCGCAGAAGGTCGGCATGCGCTCGCCGCACCAGTTCCTCATCGGCTACGAGGGCATGTGGCGCATGACGGGCTCGTCGTGGCTCAACGTGATCCTGGTGGGCAACGTGATGGCGAGCGGCCTCGAGCAGAGCAAGTTCTGGCCGAGCGGCAACATGCTCATCGGGTTCGAGCTGAAGAACTCGTTCCAGCTCGGCGTCGGCGTGAACCTGACGCCACTACGAGAGAGCTTCGCGCACACGATCTTCGCCGCCGGCTGGACGCCACGCGCCGGCGCGTTCTACGTGCCGCTGCACTTCTTCTTCGTGCCCGACGTCGACGGCAACCACCGCATGGGGGTGACCACCGGCGTCACGTGGTGAAGAGAATCGAGTTCAGTGCGTGTCGAAGAATGCCCCCGGGCTGAAGCCCGGGGCACCGACGGCCGCTGAAGCCCGGGGTATCCACCCCGGGCTCGACGCCACGCTGGGCTGGCTCGACTCCCTTCTGCGTTGCAGCGAGAGATCCAGCCAGAGATTGAGGGACGCGAAGCCCGGGGTGAAAGGCCCCGGGCTTGCGGTGTCTTCGGTGCCCCGGGCTTCAGCCCCCCCCCCGCCCCCCCCCCCCGGGCCCCCCCCCCCCCCCCCCCCGGGGCCCCCCGCCCCCCCCGCCCCCCCCCCCCCCCGGCCCGCCCCCCCCCCCCCCCCCCCCCCCCCCCCCCCCCCCCGGCGCGGGGGGCCACTCTTCGACAGCCTTCAGTGCGGCGCAGCCACGGGGGCCGCCGCGGACGCGGAGCCGCTCGCGGCGGGCGCGCCGCTGTGGGCCGCCGAGCCGCTGGCCGCGCCGTGCGCGCCGCCATGCCCCGCCCCGTGGCCACCGCCCGAGGTGACGACCAGGAACACGAAGCCGAACAGCACGACCGCGGTGAACACGCTCGCGACGATGCCCGGGTTGTCGAGGATGGCGTTGCCCGTCTTGTGAGGCGTGAAACCGTGCGACATGGGAGGCGGACCGTAGCGAAATCCCGGTCAGCGCGCCACGCCCTCGATCACGGCCGTCACTGGGCCCTCGAACACCCGGCCCAGCGCGAACCCCGAGCGGTCGAGGAGCGCGGCGAACTCGTCGCGCCCGCGCTCGCGCCCCTCGCCGCAGACGATCATCATCTGCACGTCGCTCCCGGTGCCCATCGGGTCGTCGGCGAGCCGCTCCACGAGCTGCTCCACCACGAGCACCTTGGCCCCGGGCTTCATCGCCTTGCGCACGACGCCGAGGATCTTCTCGCACCGCCGGTCGTCCCAGTCGTGGAGCACGGTCTTGAGGAGGTAGGCGTCGGCGCCGCTCGGCACCTCGTCGAAGAAGCTCCCCGGCACGAGGTCCATCCGATCGACGAGGCCGCGCGCGGCGACGAGGCTGCGCGCGGAGTCGAGCACGCCCGGCGCGTCGCAGAGGATTCCCTTGAGGCCGGGGTTGCGCACGAGGAGCTCGCTGAGCAGCGTGCCGCGGCCGCCGCCCACGTCGCACAGCGTGCCGAGCTCGTGGAACGGGTACATCTTGGCGACGAACGGCGCGACCATCACCGACATGCCCATCATCGCCTGCGCGAACGTCTCGCGCTCGTGCGGGTGGGCGTCGAACCAGTCCCACACGCTCACGCCGTGCACGCGGTCGAAGGCGTTCTCGCCGGTGCGGAGCGTCTCCGGGAAATCGCGCCACGCGGCGACGTTGGAGGCCGAGCTGTAGTACTCGAAGAAATCCCGTGTGCGGCTCGGGGTGCCGGTCTCGAGCGCGCGCGAGAGGCGGTTGTTCTCGAACCGTCCGTCGCCGCGCAGGGTGAAGAGGCCGTGCGCGGCGCACACCCGCAGCGAGCGGTGCATGGCGTCCACGTCCTGCCCGAGGCGCGTCGCGATCTCCTCCGACGAGAGGGGCCCTTGCGCGAGCAGGTCGGGCACGCGCAGCGCGGCCATGCGCCCCGCGATGATCAGCCGCGGCAGGCCACCGATCCAGTCGAACAGCACGACCTCCGCCGGGAACGCCGCGTCGAACGCCGCGCGCCCCTTCTGTCGCGCGGCCATCACGGCCTTGAGCACGAAGTCGGGCGGCGGATCGGGCAGGGGCTTTTCGTCGAGCTCCATCGCGGGCCCAAAGGTACGCCGAGCGTCGGGCGGTCGGCTATGGTCGGCCGGATGGCGAGGTCCCACTGGCTCGACCACCTCGTCGCCCGCAAGACCGGGCGGGCGCGCCTGTTCCGCGACGGCTTCGGCGACGTGGCGGAGATCGAGGCGCTCATCGCGCCCCCGCGCTGGCGGCTGCCGCGTCGCGAGGTCGACCTCGTCTGGGAGCGCACCGTGGTGCAGAAGGGCCTCGAGCTCGCCGAGGGCACCTACGCGTCGCCGGTGCCGGAGCTGCCGGATGCCGCGCGCAAGGGGCACCTCTTGCGCATGCTGCCGCCGCACTTCACGAAGGCGACGCCGATCTACGTGGTGCCGGCGGCCAGCGGCGACCAGGGGTTCAGCCTGCGCAAGCTGCTCTACGGCCCTTTGGTGCGCGACCACGGCATCGGCGTCGTGCTGGTGGAGAACCCGCTCTACGGCGCGCGCCGCCCGCCCGATCAGACCGGCGCGTTCATCCGCACGGTGCGCGACCACTTCGCGATGACGGTGGGGGTGGTCGAGGAGATCCGCGGCATCCTCGGCTGGTTCGAGGCGCATGGGTTCCACGACCTCGGCGTGTCGGGGTTCAGCATGGGGGCCAGCATCGCGGCGATCGTGGCCACCTGCGAGGAGCGCGCGCTCGCGACGGCGCTGTTCGCGGCGGCGGCGTCGCCGGTGCCGGTGTTCCTCGAGGGGCTCCTCTCGCGGTCGGTGGACTTCGCCGCGCTCGGCGGCGAGGACCCGCGCGCGCGGCTCGCGGAGCTCTTGGCCCCGGCGGACCTCTTGCGCCACGCGGCGCCGACGAGCGCGGCGACGACGGTGATCGTGGCGGGGAAGCACGACGGGTACGTGTCGCCGGATCAATCGCGCCGGCTGCACGAACACTGGCAAGGGAGCGAGCTCGTGTGGGTCGAGACGGGGCACCCGGGGCTCGTGCTGCGGCACGGTGAGGTCCTGCGGGCCGCGGCGCGCCGCGCGTTCCGGCGTTGACGGCGGCGTTTCGTCGCTCCGACGATCTTTCCTTGCGACGCGGACGCCGCCGTCCTGTCAGCAGAGCGAATGGGCCGACCTCGGCCCGCACCTGCTGGAGGCGCATGCGTACCTGGATCGTCGGTGTTTGGGCCCTGGTCGGCGCCTTCGGGTGCAGCTCCTCTTCCGTGTCGTTCGAGAACGGCGACGCCGCCGTCGACGACACGGCCTCTCCGTCGGACAGCGCGGTCGACACGGGTCCGTGTCCGCCCGGTCAATCCGAGAAGGCCGCCTGCGGCAAGTGCGGCTCGCGCGTGCGCGTGTGCGGCAGCAACGGCAAGTGGTCGGACTTCAGTACGTGCAGCGGCGAAGGCGTCTGCGCGGCGGGCGCCACCGAGAGCGAGGCCTGCACCGGCGGCGGCGCCCGCAAGCGCACCTGCACTGCGAGCTGTACCTGGGGCGCGTTCGGGGCCTGCGAGGGCACGCCGTCACCGTGCGGCACGGTGGGCGGGACCGAGGTCCGCGGCTGCGGCCGCTGTGGCACGCAGACCCGCACCTGCCTCGCGACGGGGTGGAGCGACTACGGCACGTGCGGCGCCGAGGGCGCCTGCGCGGCCGGCACCACGGAGATGAGCGCGTGCCCCGACGGCGGCACCAAGACCCGCACCTGCACCGCGACCTGCACCTGGGACGCGTTCGGCGCGTGCACCGGCGCGGCGTGCGCGAGCGGCACGGTCCAGCAGACGTTCGACGGCGCGACCGGCGCGGGCATGTGGGGCTGCGCGGGCACCGTCGCCTGGAGCGAGGGCAGCAAGCTGTGCGGCGCGGGCCGGCACGTCTGCACGGCGGAAGAGTTCACGGCGCGACGCGCGGGGCTCGCGCCGAACCACCACTACTGGGTGAAGGACTACCTCGCGGGCAGCGGCAGCGAGACCGCGTGTCGCGCGTCGAAGTCGACGAGCAGCAACTTCTGCCCGGCGAACGCGCCCATGCGCGCCTGCGCGGCCACGAAGTACGACGGCTCGGGGAACTACTGCACCTGGGTCGCGTGCGGCTACGAGTCCACGACGACGGGCCGCGTGTTCGGCGGGTGCAACGACGACGGCAAGGGCGCAGGGCTGCGCGCCGGCGCGGTGTGCTGCGATTGACGCGATCCGGTCAGGAAGCGGTGGCCTCCGACAGCTCGCGCTCTTCTGCGTGCTAGATTCGAGGGAGCATCAGACTTCCGAGGCGATGCTGCATCGGGCGAGCGTTGGAGTCCCACGGTGATCGTTCCGGCCGTTCTCTTCGCAGCGTTCACGGTTCACGGGGGCGCCGGCGCAGGCCGGTGGGACCAGCTGCAACTCTCCTCGGATGGGCCGAAGCCGCCCGCGCCTGCGTACCGACCGTTCGTGTATGGTCGCTTCGAGTGGGTTCCGTCGAGCCTGCCGCTGCGGCTCGATCTCTCGCTCACGGCATACTCGAGCGTCAACAGAGCTGGCCTCACGGGCGAGGGCCTCCTGTGGGCCGGCATCGACTTCGGACCGCACCCGTGGCGCCATGGGCCGCGCGTAGGTGTCGGCTTGGTCGACCCGGCCGTAGGTGCTCATTACCCTCACGTCGGCATGACCGTGGGTTTGGCCTATCGGCTAGGCATTCCGCTATGGGGTGGTTGGCTGCATGTCGACCCTGAGGCCAGCGCAGGGGGTCAGGGCGAGATCTACCGCGAACTCCGCGTGCGCATCGGGTACGAATGGCGCGTTCTCTAGACGCGCTCGCACAGCTACTTCGCGACCGAGACGTTGCTGAAATCGCCCCCGTCTCGGCAGGCCCCGCGGAGGAAGAAGCGTGCGTCGTCGATGGTCCTCAGGAAGCACACGGCGTACTTGGAGTCCGCGGCACAGGCCGCGTAGTCCTTGGACGCCAGGTCGTAGCAGGCGCCCTTGCCCTTCACGGAGGAGCCGGCAAACTGGGCGCTGACGTAGCAGTCCTGCAGCTCGCTCCGCGAGGCGACGCTCCCCGAGCCCGGCGTCGAATCGCACTTCTTGTCCGAGCAGACGAACGCGAGACAGTCGGTGTTGCACTGGACGGCGCGGGCGCACGCAGCGCCTGGGTCGATCTTCGAGACGCACGCGGCGGCGGAGAGCCGATTGTCGACGAGCCAGTCCTTCATCGCGCACTGCGCACACGCGGGGAAGTCGGCCTGCGCCTTCGCGCACGCCGCGTCGGAGCCGGTGGTCCCGAAGCACGCGAGCATGGCGTCGATCGCGGCGTCGGTGCAGACGCTCTTGCCCGGGGCGTCGCGCGTCGGCTCGCACACGAAGTCGGAGGGCAGCGGGTTGTTGCAGATCACCGGCGGCAGTCTCGTGTCGGGACCAGAAGGGGTGTCCGACAGCACGTCGGCGCCGGAGTCTTTCGACGCGCTGTCGCTGCCTGCATCCATCGGACCGCTGGGCGATTCCGAGGAAGCACAGCCGGCGAGGATCGCTAAGAGCAGCGCTGAACTCGTGGGCTTGGCCATGCGGAAGCATACCGCGCGGCGAGAGGTGCGCTCGCAGGTCATCACCGACAATGACCCAGGAACTCGGCGCAACCGCGTGGCGCGCCGCTGCGACCTCTTCACGACCGGCGGTCTTCCCGACCGTTTCGACGTTCGCTCCGGCGCCCGCCGCCAACCGCGCGGATACAGTCGCTGGAGGCGCGGAGCGGGGCGAGGCGATAGTTCGCACTGGGGCAGGATGGCGCGCGAAGCGGGCCGAAAACGCCCGCAGCGCGCGACCAATACGATGAGCCTGCGCGGCACAGCGGTTGCTGCAGGCCGCAGCATGAACCCCCTCTCGCTCCGCGTCGCCACGGCTTCGCTCTTCGTCGGCCTGACCGTGGCCTTCGTCGCCCAGGGCAGCACGGGCTGCAGCGCGGTCGAACGCCAGATCGACTGCAGCCAGATCTGCTCGCGCTACGCCGATTGCTACGACTCCAAGTACGATCAGTCCGGCTGTCGCGACCGCTGCAACTCGGCGGCCAGTAAGGACACCAACTACTTCAGCAAGGTGCAGCAGTGCGACGACTGCATCGGAGACAAGAGCTGCACCTCGGCCACGTTCAAGTGCGCCGCCCCGTGCGGCAGCATCGTCCCGTGAATGGATACCTAGCTGCGTGAGCGTGGCGGCGACGACCTGTCGGGTGAGGGGCACATCTCGCGCGGCGGCCAGACGCGCTCCGCGGCGCCCGCGACTTCGGCGACGGAATCCGAACGCAGGCGCTCGAGGAGAGCGAGGCGCGGTGGCGTCCAGCCTCGACCGGGGCCCGCGTCACGTTCGAGCGCCCACACCGCGATCCGTCGAACGATCGCGTGGCGGCTCACGCCGAGCGCCGCGGTCGTCGCCTCGAGGTCCTCTTCCCGGAGGGTGGCCACGGCGTTCTTGGCGGCGATGGCAGCGTCGATGTCGAGCGCGCCGGCCTCCGCCAGACGCTCGAGGGTCGCGACGAGCTCGCCCGCGAGGACCCGCGCGGCGGAGGCCTCGACCGCGAGCTTGCTCCAGCGTGGGTCACGGAGGGCGACCGTCTCGAGCGCTGCGGCCGCCTGACGATGGCTGCGTCGCGCGCGAACATCGTGCGCGACGAGGGCGGCCGCGGCGACGTGCAGCGCCCGGGGGTCCTCGCGGAGGGTGTCCAGCGCGGCCTCGAAGGCGGGCACGTCGTCCTCCGTGGAGCGCGCGAGCACGGCCTGCACCGCGGCACGGGTCTCGTCGTCGTACGGCGAGCGCAACCGTGCGCGGCAGGCCTGGAGGAAGACTCCCTGGCGGTCGACCAGGGAGCTGCGCTGCGCGCCCTAGCAGATCGATGCGCGCCGCGGGCTCGGGCCGCGCAACCAGCCGCGCGAGCAGCCCCGAGAGGCTCCCGTCGAGGGCCTCGGTCAGCCGATTCGCGGGGATGTCGGCGAGGCGGCTCGCGACCACCCAGTCCGGATCGGTGACCGCCGCCTCGAACAGGGCCCACGTCTCTGGTCGATCGAGGTGATCCCAGAGCGCGCGAAGGAGCGCGATCCGAACGTCGCGGTGCAGCGGGGCCGACGAGAGCTCTCGGAGCCGCGCGAAGGAGCCGGCCGCGCGCAGCTCGCCCGTGAGCCGCACGACCTCCTTCGCGACCGTCACCTTCTTCATCGGGACGTCGATCAGGAGCGCGAGGGCCCGGTCGCCGACCATGCCGAAGAGGGCGCGGCGCAGACCGTAGATGGCGAACCGCGCGCGCTCGTCGGCGAGGCACGCGAGCAGCGTCGGCACCCCCTGCCCGGCGTCGCAACGGGCGAGGACGCGGATCGCCTTCTCACGGATGGCCGGTCGCTGGTCGCGAGCGAGCGCGATCAGACGATCCATCGGCGCGTACTCCATGCGCGGCCAGCGGGTCAGCGCGTCGAACACCGCGGGCGTGTCGCGATCGGGATCGAGGACGATCGCCTCGAGCGCGCGCGCGAACCGCCCGACCACGTCGGGGGTCCAGCGAAAGAAGCCGTCCGCGAACGACAAGATCCAGCCGGTCTTTCCCGAGGCGAAGCGCCCGCGAACCCGCGCGCCGTCGAGGTAGGGCTCGAGCAGATCTTGTCGGTGGCGATGGATCCAGCGTTGCACCGGCGCCACGGCCGCGACGCTCGCGTCGGCGCCGAGCACCTCGGCGGTCACGCGGTCGAAGGTGCGCGGGTCACGGCGAGAGAGCGCGGCCAACGCCTGCGGGGACCGGTTCTGGTCGAGCGAGCGCGCGATGTCAGCGAGCCAGGCCGACAGGGGTTCCGGCAAGGTCGGGCGCCTTCGACTGCGGCGGCGCGCGGTATCGCGTCCGACGAGGCCGTGCAGCTCGGCGAGCGCGAAGGTCGCGCTGTACCAGTATCGCTCGCGGTATTGTCGCACCACGTCCTCGAGCGTCGCCGCGTGACGTTCGGGGTCGTGCCGCGCCAACGTCTCGGTGAACTGGGTCGCGATCCACTCCCACGGCGTCTGCGTGCGCGCGCGCGCGAGCAGCTCGCCGAGCCCCGAGACCAGGTGCAGCCGCGGGCCGAGCCCGTTCGCGAACGCGACGAGCCAGTAGGCGCGCTCCTGCGTGGTCCACGCCTCGACGATCGCCAGCAGGTGGGGCGCGGCGATGCGCACGTCGGCGTCCGAGAGCTTCGCGCCGAAGTTCGGATCGTAGAGCGCGCCGCGCTCCTTGATCGTCGTCGCGAGCAGGTCGGCGGCCCACGCGCCGTCGACCCCGAGCAGGCGCGCGACGAGCCTCTGCGCCGCGGCCGCGGTGGAGATCGAGAGATCGGCGGCGTCGAGCGCGTCCCGGACCGCCGTACCCACGGCTTCCAGGTGCTCGCGCTTCCACACCCTCCGCGGCCAGCGCGCGAGGGTCTCGAACATGGCCCCGCGCACCGGGTCCTGCTCGAACTTGCGGGCGAGGACCCGCTCGAGCGCTCGCGCTGGCAGCGTCGTGTCGTCGGGGTACACGCCCGCGTTCGCGAGCAGCTCGGTCAGCGCGAGGCTGCGCGTCGCTCCGTCGGGGTGCCCGAGCTGATCGGCCACCGCGCGTTCGAGGTCGGCGAAGGGGAGGTAGCGAGCGATCCCGGAGATTCGCCGAGCGGGAGCGATCTCGAGCGCCACCACCTCGAAGAGGTGACGGCGCGCCTCCTTCGCCGCGAGCTCGATCGGCAGCGCGGCGAGCGCCTCCGCGGCGATGACGCCGTCACGGTCGCGCGCCGCGAGGCTCCACCGCTCGTAGGCGACAGTCCGCGCATCGTCGTCGGACAGCCATCGGAGCAGGTGCGTTCCGCACGCGGGGAAGCGCGCGCTCGCGTCGCGCCAGGCTTCCGCGAGAGCCCGCCGGCGGTCGTGGCTCAGCGTGCGGACCCGCGGTCCGAAGTCCCCGAGCAGGTGCGGGGCGTTCGCGACGACCCGCCCGAGGAGCGACGGCTCGAGCTCGGACAGTCGCTTCGCGAAGATGCCGCCTGGGACGCGCGCCGCGTGGCGAACCGCGACCTCGACGGTCTCGGTCGGCAGCTTGCGCAGGAGCTCGGTGAAGATCGCCTGCGCGGGCTCGATGCCTCGCTCGAGCAGCAGCTCGACCAGGCGGAGCGCAGGCTGTGGGACGCGATCCGCGAGTCGACGGTGGTGTCGCTCGGTGAGCTGCCGGGTGACCGGATCCGCCTCACCCTCGACGGCGCGCCACCGGGCTTCGAGGAGCTCCGCGAGGACCGCGGGGTGGGACACGGCGAGGCCATCCCAGAACCGGCGACTCGGTCGCTCGAGCGCGTGGGCGAGGAACCGACGCACGCAGGGCTCCGACCCGAACGGGAGGTCGTCGACCAGCTCGAGCAGGTGTCCGTCGCGCGCGAGGCCTTCGAGGAAGGCATCGATCGCCGCGAGGCGCCCCGCGCGCCGCATTCGTCGGAGCAACGGCCGATCGCCGCGCACCGACCACGCGACCTGCAGCGCAGCGGTGGCTTCGCGGTCGTCGCAGGCGAGCGGCGACACGACGAAGGCGACGCCACGCACCCGGCGCGAGTCGTCGCCGACGAGCCGGAGCGCGCGCGCGCCGTCGCGATCCCGGAAGGCCGCCACGCCAGAGAGCCAGCGGGTCGCGGTGTCGTCGCCGGTCGGGACTCGCAGAGAGAGGGCCTCGTGCACGCGATGTCGGTGGGTGCCCGGCGCCGCCGGGAATCGAACCTGCGTCATGGCCTAGAGGATGCACGCGCACGGTGGCGGCGCGCTCGAAAATAGTCGAACGCTCGACGACTCCGCCCGGCGGTCAGGCGTGGCAGTAGAAGTAGACGCGCTGCTTGCCGCACGACGAGGGCGAGCCCTCGGGCGTGACGTCGACCCACTCGGTGTGCGTGCTCTTGATGAAGCAGTGCTCGTAGGTCTCGTTCCAGGTGGCGCTCTTCTCGAGCGCGAGGAAGCCGCCGCCGTAGCTCGCCCAGACGTCGGCCCGGTAGTAGAGGCTGTGGTTGTGCCACGAGACCTTCACGTTCTTCCCGGCCGGCACGTCGAACGACACCGGGTCGGTCGTCACCGCGCACGTGTTCGAGATGTAGATGTGGACGTGCGCCGTCGGGGACCAGGCGCCCGTGTCGACAAGACCCGTGTCGCCGAGGCCCGTGTCGCCGGGGCCCGTGTCGGTGATCCCGGTGTCGGCGATCTTGGTGTCGGCGATCCCGGTGTCGGCGATCCCGGTGTCGGCGGTCCCGGTGTCGGCGATTGCGGTGTCGGCGATCGCCGTGTCCGCCACCACGGCGTCCACGCTGGTGTCGCCGCCCACATCACCGACCGATCCCGTGTCCCCGAGCGCTCCCGCGTCACCGAGCGTCCCCGTGTCGCCGACCGCGTCCGGCGCGGCATCGGTCCCGGTCCCGACGTCGCTCGCAGCATCCTCCGCGCACCCGGAGAGACCAGAGAGCAGGGCGAGCACCGACCCGATCCGCAACACCGTCCGTCCCATCGGTCGAGCATGGCGGAATCGCCGACGCGCGGCGAGGTCCCAGGCGCCGGCTGGGCAGGGGCCGACCAGCACCGTCGCGACTCCCCCGCACGAGCCCGACGTGTTCGAGACGCGGGACATCCTCGCCCTGCGCGATTACCCTGCGCGGGTGGCGTCGCAGCGTGAGAGGTCGTGGGCCGCAGCGGCACTCGCCCGTCGTCGGGCGCTCTTCGTCGGCCGCGTGAGCGAGCTCGGCGCGCTCGATGCCGCGCTCGCCCGGGCGGGGACGGCTCCTCAGCTCGTGGCCGTCGTCGGCCCCGGCGGGATAGGCAAGAGCTGCCTGGCCCGGCGCTTCTCGGACGAGGTCCGCGCCGTCGGGGGCGCGCTCTACTGGCTCAGCGGGGACGAGCTACCGCCGAATCCGGAGGACCTGCTCGGGGCGCTGCGCGCGCAGGGGGTCACGGGCTTCGAGGCCCTCGGCGTCGGCCCACGCCCGGACGTGCTGGTGCTCGACGCGTTCGAGCGGTTGGCGTCGCTGGCCCACTGGTTCTTCGATCGGATGCTCCCCCTCGCCGGCACACGGCTGCTCGTGGTGGTCACCTCCCGCGAGCGGCTCGGTCCCCGTCTGTGGCGCGACCTGCGCATGCAGATCGATCCACAAGAGCTCGTGCTGGGAGCGCTCTCGCACGCCGAGGCGATGGAGCTGCTCTCCCTGCGGCACGTGCCGTCCGCCCTGCAGGGCCGGATCTGTCAGTCGTGCCACGGCCACGCGCTGAGCATTTCCTTGCTCGCCGAGCGCTTCTCCGACAGCTCGCGCACCGAGTTCGACGCGGCCTACGCCGAGGACGTCGTCGGTTCGCTCGCCCGCGAGCTGGTTCGAACTGCACCGAGCGAGGGACACCGGCGGGCGCTGCGAGCGCTGGCGATCGCGAGCGCGCTCGACCTCCGCCTGTGTGCCGCCATCGTCGGTGAAGAGCAGGCCGACGCCATGTTCGACTGGCTGGAGCGCTCGACCCTCGCGTCGGTCGGCCCACGGGGGCTGACGCCACACCCCCTGGTGCGCGACGCCGTCTTCGCCCACTCGCTGGCGCGCGACTCCGAGGAGCACCAGGCGATCGCCGAGGCGATCGTCGCCGAGCTCCTGCGGCGCCTCGCCGAGACGCCGATCGAGCGCAAGCTGCAACTCGTGCTCAGCATGATCTTCGCGCGGAGGGACCTGGCGTTCGTCCGCGAGGGGCTCGGGCTCGATCAGCTCGCCCAGGTCCACCTGCGCGTCGCCCGTGGGACCGACGCCGACCAGGTCGCGGCGCAGATCGAGCAGCACGAAGGGAGCGCGAGCGCGCGCTGGTTCCGCCACTGGTATGCCCTGCAGCCCGAGAACCTGTTCGTCGTCATCGACCAGGACGATCGTCCCCAAGGGGTCTACTTCCTGCTGGAGATGGACCGGACGAGCGAGGCACAGCGCGCCGGCGATCCGCTGGCCTCCGCGGCCGCGCAGGTGGCGGCGACGGTCGGGAGCGGCACCGGCTTGGCGCGGTGGTGCTTCGCGCGCGAGGGCTACCAGCGCTTCGGCCCCGAGCTGACGGCGGTGCTCTACTCAGGCCCGATCCTCTGTGCCCTGCGCGACGTCCAGCACATCGTCTTCACCGTCACGGATCCGGAGCGCTGGTCGAGCCTGGCGGGTCCGTTCCGCATGGTGCGACGGCCAGAGTTCGACACCGAGATGGACGGGGAAGCTCACGGCGTCTTCCACCGAGATCTCCGGGAGGTCGCAGACGGGAAGGAGGTCGCGCGTGACGTCGCCAACGTGTCGAGCCTCCTCTCCACGCTCGGAATGGGCCCGGCCGCTCCGCCTCGGAAGGAGGCGCCCCCCGTCGCCGCGCTGGACGAGGCGGCCTTCGCCATCGCGGTCCGCGGCGCGCTGCCGCTGCTTCATCGACCCCACGAGCTCGCGCAGAGCCCACTGCTCACGAGCACCATGCTCGCGCTGCCGGAGGGAGCGAGCCCGCTCGAGGCCGCGGCGGCGCTGGCCGACCGGCTCCGCGAGGCGTGCTCGGAGCTCCGAGCGAGCCCCGCGTACGCGGCCAGCGCGCGCATCCTCGAGGTGACGTTCCTGGAGCTCGCCGACAAGCAGCGCGCCGCCGCGGCCAGCCTGAACCTGCCCTACGGCACCTATCGCCACCAGCTGCGGGCCTCGATCACGCTGCTGGTGAAGCAGCTGTGGGCCCGCGAGCTCGTGGCGCGGAAGGCGGGCCAGCTCAGCAGCGCCGCGCGCGCCGCCGAGCTCGACCCCTCGCTCTCGATCAATCGGCGAGCGTGAGCTTCGCCGTGAGCGGGTACGTCTGGTTTGCTTCCCCCGAGTAGTCCTTCGGATCGCCGTGGACGGCCGCGGTCGGCAGGTCCTTCCAGATCGTCGAGGTGTTGATCACGTGGGCGGTTCCCCCGTTGGTGCCGCTGGGCCCGGATACCCCCGTGGCCAGGGAGAGCAGGCTGGTCGGCACCGCGGCGGGCGTGGTGGTGAAGTCCTTGAGTCTCCCCGAGCCGTCCCCGACCGGCAGCACCAGCGTGTCGTTCGGCGCCTGGTACCAGAGTCCCCAGTAGTGATCGAGGTTGCTCTGGACGGTGGTCCCCTGTGTGAGCGTGAAGACGTCGGTGCCCTGGAACACGAAGCCCTTCACCATGTGCTTGGCGATCAGGTCGGTGTTCTTGCCCGAATAGTAGAGCGCACCGAGCTTGTAGGCGCCCGTCGTCGCGTCCAGGCCGAGCACGAACCCATCGCCGTGGGTCGTGTCGGCGGCCTGCACGGCGATGTTGCCGCCGACGAAGACCGTGGCGCCTCGGACCCGGACGACGTGGGCGTTGTTGAGATCACCGAACGTGCCACTGTCCCAGGTCTTCGCCCACGCGAGCGTGCCGTCGGTCTTCAAGCGCGCCGCCACGAACTTCCGCTGGGCGCCCCCCGTCCACAGCGACACGATCGCGTCGCCGTTCGACGCGAGGCTGATCGAGTTGATCTTGGAGCCCACGCCGGCGCCGAGACTCCACGCACCGGCGATGGCCGGCGTCGTGCCCTGCAGACCGGTCAACCGGACCAGCATCGCCGCACCGTTCTCGTCCCCACCGATCCAGCCGTTGCCCGCGCTGTCGGCGCGTACGCTGAACCCGCGATCCGCGAGACCGTCGCTGCGCGCGTCGAGCTGGTGAGCCCAGATCTGGTTGCCGGTCGCCTTGTCGAGGGCGACCAGGAGGGCGCGCGGAGGCGACCCGGTGAACCCCGTCAAGAGGACACGATCGGAGATCGTCGCGTCCACGCCGAAGCCCATGGCGCCGCGCCACGCGACGTTCTCGCCGAGATCGGGGGTGGCGAACGTCGAGTTGCGGAATCCGCGCGCCCAGCCCACTGCGCCCGTGGCCGCGTCGACCTTGACGACCATCGCCTGGAACGACGCGGGGATGGAGTTGCTCGCGCTGACCGAACGGCTCGCGGCCACGTAGACCTGACCGGCGGACATGTCGATGCTGTCCGCGCCGCCGCCCGTCTCGTTGTTGTGGTCCGGTGGGGGTGACTCCTGCAACCAGGGCTCGTTCCACACCTTGGCCCAGCTCCGAGTGCCGTCGGCCTTCACCCCGGACACTACGAGATCGCGACTGAGGACGTCCGCGAGCTGGGTCGCGTTCGCGGAGTAGACGAAGCCAGACGCCCCGTCGCTGACGATGCCGCCGACGTTGAGATCGGCGGAGGGCGCGGCGAGCATGCGTTGCCAGCTCGATTTGACCTTGGTGCTCAGCTCGAGGTTGTCGCGGCCACGGCCGTCCACGACGAACGAGACCTCCTGGCCCGTCGTCGTTCGTACAATCACCGTCGCCGGGCGGGGCCCCGAGGCGAAGGCCCAGAAGTGCAAGCCGAACTCGGTCGAGCCGCCCGCACTCACCGGAACGTCGACGACGGAGAAGGGCTTGCGCTTGGTGCTGCCCGGAGTGTTGAGCACCCACTCGTCAGGGAGCGTCCCGTCCTTGGCCGTGACGACCACCTCCTTGATCGTGATGGCAGCAGTGTCGTCGTTGCGAATCGAGATCCGCAGCGAGGCGCTCGAGAAGGGAGGGATGCCGTCGATGTTGCTGGGCTTGTAGACGCTCCCGGGGGCGATGGTCACCGAACCCTCGCCCAGGATCGTGAGCTTCGTGCTCGCGGCGGAATCGGGCGGCGTGCCGGAATCGCCGATCGGCCCCGTGTCATCGGTCACCCCCGAATCGGGACCGGCGTCCGCATCGCCCTCGCTGGTGGTGGTGCAGCCGAGCAGCACCACGCCGAAGAGGCAGGCCGTGGTCGAAGAAAGCGAACGGTTTCTCATCGTCGTCCTCCTGAGGCCCGGAGGGCCGCCGTCGTGGCGGGCCGGGCTCGGGGAGTAGACGTGGTGGACACGAGGTCGCCTCGTCTAGCCGGCGTCCAATCCGTGTCCACGAAGGCCCCTCTGTCCACTTGTCGTCCGGACGTCTGCTAAGGCGCATGAAGGCGTGTTGCAGATGGGGGCGTTCATGCGCAGTGGTTGGTCCTTGATCGGTGTCTCGGCGTTGTCCGCGGTGGCCTGCAGCAGCGGTGAGCCAGGTTCGCCGCGCGAGAGCGGCGTCACTGGGCCGGCGCTGTCCTCGGAAGACGCGCGCGCCGTGCGCCGTCGGCTCCGGGCCGCGCCGGCGGCGGCGACCTCCGCCATGCCGACCAGCGAAGGGCCCGTGGGCAAGGCCTCCCTGCTCCCCTCGCCCATCGCGCCGATGCCCGATCGGTCGGGCCGGTTCGTGATGCGTCGCCCAGGCTCGTCGACGTTCTTCACGCAGCGGGGGTTCGCCTGGTCCCTGTCGGCACCAGCCACCACCGAGCCGCGCGATCCACGTTCGCCGCGCGAACAGGCCCGCAAGGGCTGGGGGGTGCACTGCACGCTGGTCGGCGCGCGTGACGGCGCCCTCGCGGCGGAGCAAGCATCGGCGGGACGCGTGCACCACTTCGTCGGCGCGAGCTCGGCGTGGGCGACCGACCAGCCGACCTACGGACGGCTCGTGTGGGAGGAGCTCTATCCGGGCATCGACCTCGTGAGGGAGCCCGCGCCGCGAGGGATCTCGTATCGGTTCGTGCTGTCACGGGGCGCCAAGATCGCGGACGTCCGGATGCAATGGGAAGGCGCGACGGCGGTACGAGTGGTAGACGAGGGGCGCGGCGTCGACGTCGAGACGGGCCTCGGCGTGCTGCGCGTGCGCGGCCTGCGCGCCTACGCGATCCACAACGGTTCGGCGGATCGGCGCACGGAGCTCCCCGCACGGCACTTCGTGTCGGCGACCCACGAGGTCGGCGTGGTCGTCGAGGGTTGGGATGGGCTGACGCCGCTCTTGATCGATCCGACGGTCGCTTGGGCGTCGTACCTCGGGGGCTCGGCGACCGAGAGCTGGGGCGGCATCGCGGTCGACACCAGTGGCAACACCTTCGTCGTGGGCAGCACTGGTTCGGCCGACTTCCCGACCAGCGGTGGCTTCGACACGACGCTCGGCGGCTACGACGCGTTCGTCACGAAGGTCGACGGTTCCGGCGCCCTGGTTTGGTCGTCGTACCTGGGAGGCGCGAGCTCGGACTCTGGGTTCGCCATCGCCGTCGACGGGGGTGGCAATGCCTTCGTCACCGGGTCGACCTCTTCTGCCGACTTCCCGAGCAGCGGCGGCTTCGACACCAACCTCGGAGGCGGGCAAGACGCCTTCGTGACGAAGGTCAGCAGCACCGGAACCCTGCTCTGGTCGTCCTTCCTCGGGGGTGCCGGGACCGACAACGGCCGTGGGATCGCGGTCGACGCCACCGGCAACGCGTTCGTCACCGGAACCACCGGATCGGCGGACTTTCCGACCGGCGGAGGCTTCGACACGACCGTGAGCGGCAACGACGCCTTCGTGACGAAGGTGAGCGGCACGGGGGCTCTGCTCTGGTCGTCGTACCTCGGGGGATCGAACTTCGAGAGCGGCACCGCGATCGCCGTCGACGGGAGCGGCAACGCCTTCGTCACGGGGTACACGGGCTCGACCAACTTCCCGAGCACGGGCGGGTTCGACACCACGAGCGGCGGGGGCGGCTACGACGACGCCTTCGTCACCAAGATCAGCGGCGCGGGCGCCCTGCTCTGGTCGTCGTACCTCGGTGGGTCGAGCCAGGACTACGCCGGTGGCATCGCGATCGACAGCGGCGGAAACGCCTTCGTCGTGGGCTCCACCGCATCCCTCGACTTCCCGAGCACCGGCGGATTCGACACGACCTTCGGCGCTGGTGACGCATTCGTGACCAAGGTCAGCGGCGCAGGCGCGCTGCTGTGGTCGTCGTATCTCGGGGGATCGAGCATCGAGGAGGGCCGCGCCGTCGCCGTCGACGCCGCGGGCAACGCGTTCGTCACGGGCCAGACCAAGTCCCTCGACTTCCCGACCAGCGGCGGCTTCGACACCACCCTCGGAGGCTCCGACGACGCCTTCGTCACCAAGATCAGCGGCGCGGGCGTCCTGCTGTGGTCGTCGTATCTCGGCGGATCGAACTACGAAGAGGGTCGCGGCATCGCGGTGGACGGCGACGGCAACGCTCTGCTCCACGGCCTGACATCCTCGACGGACTTCCCGGCGAGCGGTGTCTTCGACGGGACGTTCGGCGGTGTTCAGGACGGCTTCGTCGCGAAAGTCTCCCTTCGTGCGCTGGGCGCGAGCTGCGCGAAGGCTAGCGACTGCGTATCCTCGCTGTGCGTCGACTCCGTCTGCTGCGACAAAGCGTGCACGGGCACGTGCGAGGCGTGCACGGCCGCCAAGCGGGGAACCGGCAGCGATGGCACCTGCGGCCTCGTGCTCGACGGGCGCGATCCCGACGCGGAGTGCACCCCGGCCTCGTGCGCGGCCGGCGTGGCCACCAAGGCCCACCTCTGCAACGGCGCAGGGAGCTGCCGCGCGGACGGCTCCGTCGCCTGTGGGCTGTACGCCTGCGCCGGATCGGCGTGCGCCACGACGTGCTCGTCCGACGCCGCGTGCACCGGCGCGGCGCACTGCTCCGGGACGACCTGCGTGGCCGACCTCGATCTCGGGGCGGCGTGCAGCCGGAACGACCAGTGCAAGACCGCGTTCTGCGCCGATGGGGTCTGCTGCGACAGGGCGTGCGGAGGCGCCTGCGAGGCGTGCACGGCCGCGAAGAAGGGCAAGGGGAGCGACGGCGCCTGCGAGCCCGTCGCGGCGGGCAGCGACCCGAAGGATGCTTGCGTCGCCGACAGCGGCTTCCCCACCTCGTGCAAGGGCGACGGCCTCTGCGACGGCGCTGGCGCGTGCCGCGTCTACGCCCCGAGCGGCACCGCCTGCGGCGACTCGACGTGCGCGTCGGGCATCGCGAGCGGCAAGACCTGCAACGGCGCGGGAGGCTGTGACGCCACGCCGAAGAGCTGTGGCGACTACACCTGCGCCGACGACAAGGTCTGTCGGACCACCTGCACGGCCGACGCCGACTGCGCGGCGACCGCCTTCTGCACCACCACCGGGACCTGCGCACCGAAGAGCGTGACCGGGGCGACCTGCGGCGCCTCCAAGGAGTGCACCTCGACGTTCTGCGTGGACGGCGTCTGCTGCGACACGGCGTGCGACGGGCAGTGTCAGGCCTGCGACGTCGCGGGCGCGGCGGGCACCTGCACGACCATCTCGGGCAAGCCACACGGCGCCAAGCGCCCGGCGTGCGCCGACGATGGCAACGGCTGCGGGGGCACCTGCGACAGCAAGTCAGCGATCGCCTGCGCGTACCCCGACGGCAAGACGGTCTGCGGGGCCGGTTGCAGCGGGAGCAAGATCGCACTCTGCGACGGCAAGGGCGCATGCAACGCCCCCGCCGCGTGCCCCGACTCGCTGCTGTGCGCGAGCGACAAGGCCTGCAAGGCGAAGTGCGCGACCAGCGACGACTGCGTCAAGGGCATGACCTGCGACCCCGCGACCGGAGCCTGCACCCCCGCCCGCCCGACGTGCTCGGCCGATCTCTCCGCCTCGGTGTCCCCCGACGGCGTGCCGACGAGCTGCGTCCAGTATGTGTGCGACCGCTCCCTCGGCACTTGCCACAAGACCTGCACGAGCACCGAGCAGTGCGCCCTGGGCTTCGCGTGCGCCGGCGACCACTGCGAGCCGCAGGCGGCCGGTGTCACCGAAGACTCGGGGTGCGGGGTGGGCCCGGGCGGCCTGCCCCCGGCGCCGCAGGCCTTCGCCGTCGCGCTCGCGACCCTCGCCTTGCTCGCGAGACGTCGACGCGATCCGTGACGGACCCTACGCGCCGAGCCCCGCGGCCAGCGCTTCCCGCCAGTCCCGCAACCGCACCCCGAACACGCGGGCCGCCTTCTCGCAGTCCAGCGGCGCGTGCTTCGGCCGCACCGCCGGCGTGGGGAACGCCTCGCTCTTCACCGGGTGCACCGCGCGGAGCACGTGCTCGTCCTTGCGCGGATCCAGCGCGAAGATCGCGCGCGCGAACTCGTACCGGCTCACCGATCCGCCGCCCGCGAGGTGGAAGAGGCCGCCCGCGCGCGCCGCCTCGTGCGTCACCAGCGTGGCCACTGCCTCCGCGAGGTCTGCCGCGTAGGTGGGGTTGCCGACCTGGTCGTCCACCACCGAGAGCTCCTCCTTGCTGCGCGCCAGCGACAGCATCGTGCTCACGAACGACTTGCGGGTCAGCGACCACACCCAGGCCGTGCGGAACACCAGCGCACTGGACCCCTCGAGGACCTCCTCGCCAGCGCGCTTGCTGGATCCATAGATACTCGATGGATTCGTGCGGTCCTCCTCGCGGTACGGCCGGTCGCCCTTGCCGTCGAACACGAAGTCCGTGGAGAAGTGCACGAACAGCGCCCCGCGCCGCGCGGCCTCCTCGCCGAGCAGCGCCGGCACGTCGCGGTTGAGCCGGTAGGCGCCCTTCGGGTCGCGCTCCGCACCGTCGACGTCGTTCCACGCCGTTGCGTTCACGATGAGGTCCGGCGCCGCGTCCACTACGGCTCTGCGGAGAGCGTGCAGGTCGCTCACGTCGAGCACCGCGCGCGCGGGCGCCGTCACCTCGCCGTGGGCGGCGAGGCGGATCAGCAGCTCACTGCCGACCTGTCCTTGTCGACCGAGCAGGAGGGTGCGCATCAGACGATGATGCTGGAGAGGGCCGCGGCCCGCTGGTTCTCGCGCTCGCGGAGGGTCTCGAGGATGATGACCGCCGTCTCCTCGATCGCGCGGCCGGTCACGTCGATCACCGGCCAGGTGGGGTGCTTGTTGAAGATGCCCTCGGCGAAGTCGAGCTCCTCGCGCACGTGGTCGCGGAGGCCGTAGTTGGTCTCCACCGGCATGCCGAGCTGCTTGAGGCGCGCGCGGCGAATCTGCACGAGCTGCTCGATCCCGATCGTCAGTCCGACGCAGCGGTCCTGCGGCGCCTCCTCGATCTCGGGCGGCGGATCGACGCCGAGGACGATCGGGTAGTTGGCCACCTTGAGCCCCCGCTGGGCGATCAGCGTGGAGAGCGGCGTCTTGCTGGTGCGCGACACCCCCACGAGGACCAGATCGGCCTTCTTGAAGTTGCGGGGCTCGCGGCCGTCGTCGCTCTTGACCGCGAACTCCACCGCCTCGATCCGGCGGAAGTACTCCTCGGAGAGGGGGAGCATCGCGCTCGGGAGGTTGACGGGGGAGGCCTCGAGGAAGCTCCCGATCTTGGTGATCAGGGAGCCGATGAGGTCGACCGCGTCCACCTTCAGCTCGGTGGTGGCGGCGTGGATGCACTCGCGCATCTCGGGCGACACCACCGTGAAGAACACGAGGGCGCCGTCGACCGAGGCCCGCTGCATGATGGCGCGGACGCCGTCGGTGTTGCGGACCCGCGTGTGCAGGCGGAGCTGGACCGGCTGACCCGGGAACTGGAGGAGCGCGGCCCGGACCACCCGTTCGGCGGTCTCGCCGGTGGAGTCGGACACGATGTCGATGATGCGCGGCGCCTCGGACATGGGCGCCACTCTAGCGGGCAATCGACTGCCGCGGTGCGTCGAATAACCCCGATGTCACGCCGACTTTGCTATCTTCGTCGACGCATGGCGGCGGGCGGCAAGAACATCGAGGTCAAGGTCGGCGCGCTCATCCTCGTCTCGATGGCGCTGCTCGCGGGCTTCATCGTGGTGATGGGGGGCCTGTCGGTCGCGCGGGTCTACAACCTCTACGTCGACTTCGACAACCCGCAGGGGTTGCAGGTGGGCGCCCCGGTCAAGATCGCCGGGGTCAAGGTAGGCAAGGTCGAGAGCCTCGAGTTCCGCGCCGGCAAGCCCGATCCCAAGGTCCCCTGGCGGGCCCTCGTGCGGGTCAAGCTCGCGATCGAGGACCGGGTCAAGGACGCGGTCCACGACGACGCGCAGTTCATCATCACGACCCAGGGCGTCCTCGGCGAGCCGTTCATCTCGATCGCCCCCGGCACCTACGACAAGCCCATGCTGCCGCCCGACAGCATCCGGCAGGGCAAGGATCCCCCCCGGCTCGACGTCTTCCTCGCCGAGGCGAGCGATCTCCTCCACCTCGCGCACGACGCCTTCACCAAGGAAGACGGCCCGCTGCACGACATCGCCAAGCACGGCGCGTCGCTGCTCAAGTCGGTCGACCTGCTCGTGCTCGACAACAAGGAGACGATCACGCGAATCGTCAAGAACACCGAGAAGCTGAGCCTCGCCGGCGTCGACCTGGTCAACGCGACCAAGGAGAAGATCGACAGCCCGCAGGTCAAGCGCATCCTCCACAACATCGACGTGACCACGGCGGCGCTGGCCAAGGACACTGGGCCCGTTGCTCAAGAAGACCAACGAGACCATTGCCCACCTCGACACCATCAGCACCGATCTGCTCGGCCCCGAGCAGCGGGCCAGCATCAAGAAGACGCTCAAAGAGGTGGAGACCCTCGCCGGCACCGCCAACAAGACGATGGCAGACGTGCAGGGCATCGTCGCCCACGTCAAGAAGGGCAACGGCACCATCGGCGGCCTCCTGATGGACGAGGAGATCTACGACGACCTCCAGGAGCTCGCCCGCGACGTGAAGCACAACCCCTGGAAGCTGTTCTGGCGCGAGTAGCCGCCGTTCGTCGGCGATGGTGACTCAGAACGCGCCGACGACCGAGGCTCCCGCCGGCGTCGGACCGACCCCGACCCCGAGCGAGGTCACGCCGACCGACTTCTCGCCGGGCCGCACGAAGTACAGCACCACGCCCGTCGTCACCGCGACGAGCCCCACGCCGAGCAGCACGTTGCCCGCCGTCGTGTAGGTCTTGCCCGTGTCCTCGAGGCTCCGCTTGTCGGGCGGGCAGTTCGTGCGCGCGCTGTTGCACGCCGCGTCGAGGTCCGAGATCACCGACCCGCGGAGCGCGTACATGATCCCCGCGGTGCCGAGCGCCGCCACGCCGACGCCGCCGGCCACGAACGCCCACACGGGCTTCTTCGCCGGGGGCGCGGTGTCCACGACCACCGGCTTCTTCACCGGCGTGGGTGCGGGCGTCTCGCCGACCGGGTCGCCGTCCGTCTCGGCGTCGTTGTCGTCCTCGCGCGGGAGCTTGGCCTTGAGGACCAGCTTCTCGTCCTTCTCCTTGAGCGTGATCTTCTTCTTCCAGGTCTTGCGCCCGGGCGAGGTGACCACCAGCTCGTGGTCGCCCGGGTCGACCCGGAACGAGGGCGCGACGATGACCGAGAAGGGCTCGGCGCCGTCGATGCTGCACTTGGCCGAGACGACGTCGTCCTTGACCTTCACCTCGACCCACGGCGTGCGCACCTCGAGGTCGGCGATGCGTTCGTCGCACTTCTTGACCATGGTGGCGCCCTCCTTGCCCTCCTTGGTCTCGGCCTCCTCCTTCGCGCGCTTGTAGATGCCGATCGCGAGCACGAGCTTGCCGAGCTTCTCGTGGCAGAGCGCGATGTGGAACAGCACCTGCGAGCTCACCTTGACCTTCTCGACCTCCTTGAGCAGGGCGAGCGCGCCCTTCCAGTCGCCGTCCTTCTCGAGCTCGAGCGCCTTCTCGAACTTCTTGCGCGCGGCGTCGAGCTCCGACTTCGAGGGCTCGGCGTGGACGATCGGCGCGAACGGGACGGCCAGCGTGAGCGCGACCGAGAGCAACACGAGCGAGGACGACTTCTTCATGGAGCGCAGGCCTTTCCGCGGACGACGAGGGCGAGGTCGGTGCTCGGCTCTTCTTTCCAGGCCGAGGGGGTGGGCAGCGTGGTGCGGTTCCACCAGGTGAGATCGGCGGGCGGCGGGGGGAACGGGGTGACCGTCGTGGAGCTGCCCCAGAGGCGCACCGCGAAGCTGCTCGAGTCGGTGCTCACGACCACCGTGAGCTTGCTGCCGAGCGGCTGCTTGGCGAGCTTGGGCGTGAGCGGCACGAGCACCCAGTCGAGCGTGGTCTTGGCGGCGTCGCCGGCGACCGAACCGCGCGCCACCTCGGTGAGCCCCGACACGGGATCGCCGGTGTAGAGCACGATGGTGAGCTTGCCAGTGTCCTTGGCCGAGACCGTGCAGTCGAAGCCGCCGGTGACCGGCGAGCACGTGTCGCACTTGGCGTCGGGGTGCGGGAGCGCGGCCACGCGCGCGCACTCGTAGGGGATGCGCTCGACCGAGACCGCGGTGTCCTGGTACTCGACGAGGCGCGAGACCTTCCAGCTGATGGCCGCCTCGTGCAGGCGATCGACGACGTAGCGCTTGTCGTCGCGTGACTTGAAGCCGAGGTCCTCGATGTCGACGCGATCGTCGGCGCGGGCGCAGGCGCTCGTGCCCGCGGTGGTGCACGTGTAGGCGCTCGTCCCGCAGACGCCGCACACGGTGCCCACGGCCGGGTCGGCGGGCGTGCACACCACGTTGCTGCCGCTGCACACGCCCGTGCCGCAGACGCCGCACTTCACGCCCTTGGCGAGGTCTCCCTCGATGCACCCGCCGCAGCCGTTCGGCTTGCACCCGTCGCCGAGCGGCGTGGTGTCGACGGGGACCACCGAGTCCGCCGTGCTGTCGGTGGGCTCGGCGTCGATCGTGGGCTCGCCCTCGTCGCTGTACTTGTAAGTGGGGAAGCCACACCCCATCGCCGCGAGCGCGAGCACCAGCGACACCACGGCCTTCGGTCCGGTCACGTCTCCTCCCACATGGGCGGAAGAATCGCATCCCCACCGAAGAGGGCAAGTCGACGGCGAATCCAGCGGCCCCTTGACACCTCGTCGTCGCACGCCATAACTGACTCACCGGTCAACAACATGGCACGCCCCGCCGATCTCAACGCCAAGGTCGATCTCCTGCGCGCCGCCGAGCAGGTCTTCGTCGAACACGGACTCGAGCACGCCCGCGTGGAGCAGATCACCGCCCGCGCCGGGCGCAGCAAGGGCTCGTTCTACCTCCACTTCGAGAGCAAGGAGGAGGCGTTCCGGCAGATCGTCGAGTCCATGACCGCGCGGATGGCCTGCTTCCTCGACGCCATGTCCCCCGACAACGAGGCCGTCGAGCCGTTCCCGGCGCAGCTCGAGAACTGGCACTGTCGCGAGGTCGAGCTGTTCGAGTTCCTCTGGCAGAACCGGGGCCTCGTGCGCCTGCTGATGCGCGGCGGGGGCAGCGTTCAATTCGGCTTCCTCGTGGATTCGTTCGCCGAGCGCGCCCGCGCTCAGACCGTGCGCTGGCTCGAGACGGGCATCGCCCGGGGGCTCTACCGCAAGGACCTCGACATCGAGGTCGCGAGCCTCTGCATCAGCGGCGCCTACGACCGCATCGCCCGTCGGCTGGTCGAGATGGACAAGAAGCCCGACATCGCCGCGTGGCTCCGCAGCGTCCAGCGCGTGATCCTGCTCGGGCTGGTCCACGACGAGGCCCGACCCCACGTGGACGGTCAGGTTCCTGACCAGTCGGTCACGGGGATCCGGGCGCGAAAGTCGTTCCGACTCGCCGACCCCACAACCAGCGTCCCCGTTCCGGCATCCGTCCCCGAGAACCCCGGCGTCCCGCGCGCCAAGGCCCACCGATGAGCACCCACCAAGACCCCTCCTCCGAGATGACGACCGACAGCCCCGTGGGGGCGGCCCCCGTTCCCCCGGCCAAGGCCTCCGCCCTCAGCAAGGCGGTCGTCGCCCTCCTCCTGGTCGGCCTGGCCGTTCCGGTCGTGGGCAAGATCCGCGCGGCCCAGCAGAAGCAGGTGGCCATGGAGGCGGATCGCAAGAACCCCGCCGCCGAGGCGTCGGCCAAGGAGGCCGCGCCCCCCACCGTGAAGACCGTGCGGGCCACCGCCGTCACCTGGAAGGCCGAGATCCCCTTCGACGGCACGCTGCAGCCGATCCACGAGGCGGCCCTCGCCTTCAAGGCCACCGGACCGCTCGCGGTCCTCAAGGTGAAGGTCGGCGACTTCGTGGAGAAGGGCGCGCTCCTCGGCTCGCTCGACGCGTCGGAGGCCGGAGCTTCGGCGGGGGCCGCGGCGGCGCAGGTCAAGGCTGCCCAGGCGCAGGTCGCGCTCGCCAAGGACCACGACGATCTCCAGACGGGGCTGGTCAAGAGCGGCGCCGCGCCGGGGGTCAACGCGATCCAGTCGGGCAAACAGCTCACCCTGGCGTACGCGCAGCTCGAGGCCGCCAAGGCCCAGGCCGCGCTCGCGGGCGCCAACATCCGCAACCACACCCTGTCCGCGCCGTTCGCGGGGTACGTCACCCAGGCGCCGTCGTCGGTCGGCGGCATGGTCATCGCGGGCCAGCCCGCGTTCCAGCTCAAGGACGTCGCGCGGCTCAAGATGGTCGGCACCATCTCGGAGAGCGACGCCCCGCTCGTGAAGGTCGACGCCGAGGTGCTGCTCACCGTCGGCGAAGGCCCGAGCAAGCGCACCGCCAAGGCCAAGGTGGTTGCGGTGCTGCCGTCGGTCGACCCGGCCACGCGCCGCGTGCCGGTCGAGGCCGAGCTCGACAACGAGCAGAAGCTCCTCGCCGGCTCGTTCGCCCGCGCCACCGTCTCGGCCGGCGCCGAGGTCCCGGTCCTCGAGCTGCCCGCCGCCACGCTGCGCCCCGGCTCCCAGGACGAGGTGCTGGTGGTCAAGAAGGGCAAGCTCACCCTCAAGAAGATCGTCTTCGTCCGCGCCGCCAACGGCGCCCTGCTCGTGCGCTCCGGCGTCTCGGCCGAGGACGAGATCGTCGTCTCGCCGTCGCCCGAGGCCAAGGACGGCGACAAGGTCACCGCGCCATGAACCTCTCCGGCGTCGCCATCAAGCGCCCCGTCTTCACCGTGATGCTCGCGGTGGCGCTGCTCGTGCTCGGGTGGTTCGGCTTCAAGAACCTCGGCACCGACCTGTTCCCCGACGTGAGCTTCCCCGTCGTCGCCATCACCGTGCCCTACCCCGGCGCGAGCCCGACCGAGGTCGAGACGCTCGTCACCAAGCCGATCGAGGACACCGTCGTCGGCCTCAACGGCATCGACCGCGTGCGCTCCTTCTCCCGCGAGGGCGTGTCGCAGGTCATCGTGATGTTCAAGCTCGGCGTCGAGATCAGCGACGCCACCGCCGAGGTGCGCGAGAAGATCAGCGGCGCCCGGTTCAAGCTCCCGACCGACATCAAGGACCCGACCATCAACCGGTTCGACGTCAGCGCGGCGCCGATCCTCACCTACACGCTCTCGAGCAAGGTCTCGCTCTCGGCCGCCCGCAAGTACGCGGAGGACGTCATCAAGCCCGCGCTCGAGCAGGTCGAGGGCGTGGCGGTGGTCGAGGTGAAGGGCGGCGCGCCGCGCGAGATCCGCGTGTCGCTCGACCGCGCCAAGATCGACGCGCTCAAGCTCGACCCCGGGGCCGTCGTGCTGCGCCTCCGCGCGGCCAACCTCAACGTCCCGGCCGGCCACTACGACGAGGGCGTCAAGGAGGTCAGCGTCCGCACGGTCGGCGATTTCCAGGACATCGAGGCCATCCGCAACACCATCGTGGCCACCGCCGCCGACGGCTCCGTGGTCAAGCTGCGCGACGTCGGCCGCGTCGAGGACTCGTTCGAGGAGCAGACCACCATCGTGCGCGCCAACGGCGACGAGACGGTGAGCTTCGACGTCCTCAAGCAGTCCGGGACCAACACCGTCGCCGTCGCCGACGGCGTGAAGTCCAAGCTCGACAAGCTCAAGAAGGACCTCCCCGCCGAGCTGCAGGTCACCGAGATCATCGACCAGTCGCGCTTCATCCGCGAGAACATCCACGAGGTCGAGGTCTCCATCGTGTTCGGTGGCGCGATGGCCATCCTCATCATCCTCATCTTCATGCTCGACCTTCGGTCGACGATGATCAGCGCGGTCGCCCTGCCCACCAGCGTCATCGGCACGTTCTTCGTGATGTACGTGCTCGGCTACACGCTGAACATGATGACGCTGCTCGGCCTCTCGCTGGCCATCGGCCTCCTCATCGACGACGCGGTCGTCGTACGCGAGAACATCTTCAAGCACCTCGAGAAGGGCAAACCGCCCGCGCAGGCGGCGCTCGACGGCACCAAGGAGATCGCCCTCTCGGTGTTCGCGACCACCCTCACCATCGTCGCCGTGTTCATGCCGGTGGCGTTCGTGAAGGGCATGGTGGGGCAGTTCTTCCGCCAGTTCGGCATCACCATCTCGGCGGCCGTCATGCTGTCGCTGTTCGTGGCCTTCACGCTCGACCCGATGCTGTCGTCCAGGTTCTCCCACGCCATCGACCGGCACGGCGAGCACAAGGACCCGTGGCTCTGGCTCAAGAAGCCGTTCCTCTACTTCTTCTCCGGCATGGACGCGGTCTACCGCGGCATGCTCGGCTGGGCGGTGCGCAACAAGCTGATCGTCGCGGGGCTCGCGCTCGGCAGCCTGTTCTTCATGGGCTTCATCGCCAAGCTCACCGGCTCCGAGTTCGTCAACGCCGAGGACCGCGGCCAGTTCATCACCGAGCTGGAGCTCCCCGCCGGCACCTCGCTCGCCGAGACCAGCCGCCTGTCCGCGCTCGCGGAGCTCGAGCTCCGGCAGAACAAGGAGGTCGTCACCGTCTTCACGACGATCACCGGCAACAAGGCCAAGTGGCGCATCCTGACCACGCCGAAGCACCTGCGGCCCACGGTGTCGCTGATGGCCCTCAAGGACGTCGCGCGCAAGGTCGCCAACAAGCTGCCCGGGGCGATGGTCTCGCTCGCCGACATCCCGTTCGTCGAGGGCGCGGCCACCGAGGCGCCGATCATGATCGACGTGCGCGGCGGCTCGTACGACGACCTCGCGCCCACCGCCAACGAGCTCGCCAAGATCCTCAAGACGACCCCGGGCGTGCAGGACGTCCAGGTGAAGTACACCCCCGGCCGCCCCGAGCTCACCGTGGAGATCGACCGCCAGAAGGCCGCCGATCTCGGCGTCGGCGTCGCGCAGATCGCCATGGCGCTGCGCACGGCGATGGAGGGCGAGGAGGCCGGCAAGCTCCGCGTGCCCGGCACGATGGGCAAGTCCGAGGAGGTGCCGATCAAGGTGCGCCTCGACAAGGCCGAGCGCTCGAGCGAGGCCCAGCTCGCCGCGATCACGGTGATGACCCCCAAGGGCCCCGTGAAGCTCTCCGACGTCGCCCGCTTCGTCCGCGCCGAGGGCCCGCAGGTCATCGAGCGCGAGGCGCGCAGCCGCCAGATCCAGGTGTGGGCCACCCCGGTCGGCCGCCCGCTCGGCGACATCGTCAACGAGATCAAGCCGCGCATGGCCGCCATGAAGCTGCCGGCCGGCACCACGTTCGCCTACGACGGCCAGATCCGCATGATGGGCGAGACGAACGAGAACATGGGCCTCGCGCTCCTGCTCGGCGTCGTCTTCATCTACATCGTGCTCGCCTCGCAGTTCGAGAGCTTCATCCACCCGCTCACGATCATGCTCACGCTGCCGCTCGCCTTCGTCGGCGCGTTCCTCGGCCTGTTCATGACCGGCAACACGCTGGCCATGGGCGCGATGATCGGGATCATCCTGCTGATGGGCCTCGTGACCAAGAACGCCATCCTGCTCATCGACCGCGCGATCGTGCGCGTCCGGGAGCACGGCGAGACGCCGCTGCAGGCGATCCTCGAGGCGGGCCCGGAGCGTTTGCGGCCCATCCTCATGACGTCGGCGGCGATGGTGCTCGGCATGTTGCCCACGGCGACCGGCCGCGGCGAGGGCAGCGAGTTCCGCGCGCCGATGGCCATCGCGGTCATCGGCGGGGTCATCAGCTCCACGCTGCTCTCGCTGCTGGTGGTGCCGGCGTTCTACGTGGGCATCGAGTCGGGCAAGGGGTTCCTCGGGCGGATCTTCAAGCGCAAGGCCCCGGCGCCCTCGCCGGCGGAGTGATCAGGGCTTCGCCACAACGGAGGGCAACGTGGCCAGTGCGCGCCGCGAAGCCCGCCCCGTCTTGCACGCGACCGATGACGGCATTCGTCCAACCCTTGCGGAGCGCCTGCAGTACCTGCTGCTCCACAGGCGTGAGGCCCTCCATCTCCTCACGCCCGCCATCGGGCCGCAGGACCTCCGCCGCGAGGCGATGAGCTCGTTGCGGGTCCCGCAGCCCAGCTTGGCGGCCGCGCGGGCCAGGGCGAGGGACAACGTCGTCCCCGAGACCCCGAGCGAGTAGGCGACCAGCTTGCCGCCGAGTCCCCGGGCCGAGAGTTCCAGGACCCTCGCCTGACCAGGGCAGTCCAGGCGGGGGTCGCATCGGCGTCGTGTCGTACGGCGCGCGTCCTCCCTCGCTCGCACGTGCTCGCACAAAGCTTCGCGCGTCGTCTGGGCACGCCACGAGCCTCAAGTGGGTCGAGAGACGCAGCACGACCTCCGCCGATGCAGGCTGCGTCTGGCATCACCGTCTGAGCCGACCCCACCAGCCCGTCCAGCCAGCCCACGAAGTCCGTCTCCGTCTCGTGAGTCACCTCGACGAGCGCGGTGATCTCTCGCGTCGCGATCTCCGTCGTCATCGCGAAGCGATCAGGGTCATCCCGACAATCCGTCCGTGGAACCACCCGGGGGGAAAGAAATGACTATGCCATTGACTCGACCTCAGCAATCGAGACTGTCCAAGTCAACCGGAGGTATTTCCGCTGCGCCGCTTCGCGGCAATCGGTGCCAGTCGCGTCTCGCCAGCCCCATCGCTGATCTGGGTCGCGCGAAACAATTACCCATGGAGAGACCGTGGCGACTTGTCTAGGTTCGGCGGATTCAGCACGCGGGGGGGCCTGTGTTCGGTGGTCAGTCGACGATGCAACCGGTCTGCTCGCCAGCTGTGGTGCGGCGAGGGCATGCCCATTTCTGCGTCGGTGGGCGTTACTCTGTCCCGGAAGAGTCGGCTGCGCCGGACCCGAAGACGACCGCTTCACGACCGGGCATCCGAAGGTCCGCCGCGCGACTGCGATTCGTTCCCGCGTCGCCTCCGCGTCGTCGTGTTGTGGTGCTGGTACCGCCGCGGCGGGGGCCTTGAATGGCCAGGAGGGGATCGATGCGGCTTCATCTCGCCATTGTCGGCTCGTTGGTTGTCGCCATGGGGCACGGGTGCACGCGCGACTCGCGCCAGGTGCACGGCGAAGCCAGTGCATCGACCGCCGTCGACCTCGTTCGACGCAGCGGCCTGACAGGCCGCGCCTCCGCGATCGGCGTCCGCGACGGCGCGTTCGTCATCTCTAGCGCAGCCAATCCGCGAATGTCGGTGCGAATTGATCCGCGCGCCGACGGTGCCGTGCACCTCGATCTGCACGGACCGCACCACGTGGCCATCGACATCGAACCGACGGATCTGGCCGCAGTGCCGCTCGAGCCGGAGACCAGTTTCCTCGTCGGCCGAAACGTAGCGACAGAGACCGACGTCGTCCACACGATCACCTCTGATTCGACGGAGGAGTTTCGTGTCTTCCACTCGGCGTCGGCGCGAACGGAGGCCCACTATCGGGTGCGCGTCCCGAGCGGAACCCAGGTTCGCGCCAACGGCTCGGTCGTCGAGGTCGTCGAGCCGGATGGCTCGGTCATCGCATCGACGACTCCGATCTACGCGGTCGACGCGAGGGGAACGCGCCGCGATGCGGCCGTCACGGTCGAAGGGCGTGATGAGCTGTACGCGCTGCATGTCGTCGTCCCGAGCAATGGTCTGAAGTTCCCGGTCGTGCTCGACCCGGCGTGGACGGCCCCCGCCGCTATGAGCATCGCGCGTCTGTCGCACCGCGCCATCGCGCTCTCGTCGGGGCGCGTGCTCGTCTGCGGCGGGAGCGCCAGCAGCGGTCTTACGTCGTCATGCGAGATCTTCAATCCCTCGACGAACACGTGGTCTGCCGCAGCCTCCATGCCGACCGTGCGTGGCACCTTCGGCATGACGCTCCTCGCTGACGGGCGGGTACTCGTCGCGGGTGGCATCGGATTCGGCAGCGCCACTCAGTCGAGCGCAGCGATCTACACACCGTCGAGCAACTCGTGGGCGTCGACCGGTTCGATGGCAACGGCCCGCGCGTATCTGGATCTCGCCCTCATGGGCGATGGACGCGTCTTCGCGGGCGGGTCTGGACCGCCAGAAGTCTTCAACCCGCCGACCGGCTCGTGGAGCGTGGCGGCCCCGATGGGCACGCCAAGAGACTACGCGGCGCTCACGTGGCTGCCTGCTGGGTACGTGCTCGTCGCCGGCGGATGGATGTCGGCATCGCCCTACACGAAGCTGACCACGGCCGAGCGGTACAACCCATCGACCAACTCGTGGACGTCGGCGGGCTCCACCGGAAGCGTCCACATGTCGGCTCCGATGATGGCGCTGAGCGACGGACGCGCGATGATCATCGCCGGCGAAGGAAGCACCGCGGTCGACATCTATTCACCGTCGACCAACTCCTGGTCGGTCGGGCCGTTGCTCGGCATCGGTCGCAATGGCCACAGCGCCGCAACCCTCACCTCCGGTCGCGTGCTCGTCGCGGGCGGTTCGTCGTCGCCAGCGACCGAGGTGTTCGACACAACGCTCAATCGCTGGCTCTCCGCCGGTAGCCTCTCCGTCGCGAGATCCTATCTCACCGTCTCGCCGCTGCCGGGTGGGCGCGCCGTCGTCGCGGGGGGCAATGCGAGCGGTCCCGGGTTCGCGACGGTCGATGTGTACGACCCGGTGGCGCTCGGAGCGGCGTGCACCCTCGCCGGAGAGTGCGCATCGGGCTACTGCGTCGACGGTGTCTGCTGCAATACAGCGTGTACCACCACGTGCAGCGCGTGCAATCTCACGGGCACCGGCGGGACGTGCACGGCCGTCGCGAGCGGTCCGCCAGTGGCACCGCGAACCTGCTCGCGATACGCGTGCAGCACAGGCTCCTGTCTCACGTCGTGCACCGCCCACGTCGACTGCGACAATGCCAGTTACTGCCAGGGGACGGCGTGCCTCGCGCGCAAGGGCCTCGGCGGTGCCTGCGCGAGCGCTCGGGAGTGTACTTCGAACTTCTGCGCCGACGGCTACTGCTGCAACAGTGCCTGCGGTGGACAATGCGAGGCGTGCGACCTCACCGGCTCCGTCGGCACGTGCACGGCGGTCAGCGGTGCGCCGCGCGGCAGCCGTCCGGCGTGCAGCGGTGTCGCTCCCTACACGACTTGCGGCAGCCAGTGCCTCGGCGTCGACCGCACAAAGTGCGTCTACGCGCCGACATCGACGACGTGCAGCGCCAATGCGTGCAGCGGCGGGCTCGAGACGCACGTGAACGCGTGCGACGGCACCGGCCTGTGCCGTGACGCGCCGAAGTCGTGCGGCGCATACAAGTGCGGAACGACGACCTGCCTGACGAGCTGCGCGGACAACGCCCAGTGCGCGAGCGGGTTCTACTGCAGCAGTTCGACGTGTGTGCCGCTGGAAGGGCTCGGGGTGGCGTGCACCTCCGTCGCGTTGTGCGCGACCGGCCACTGCACGGATGGTGTTTGCTGCGGCGAAGCCGACTGTGGCACCGGCCGCTCGTGCGCGCTCGATGGCAGCAAGGGCGTCTGTGCGAAGAAGAACGGCACGGCGTGTACCACCGCCGCGGAGTGCGGCTCGGGCAACTGCGTCGACGGTGTCTGCTGCGACCGTGCGTGCGCGGGGCAATGTGAGGCCTGCGACGTCGAGGGCTCCGCCGGGGCGTGCTCCCCGGTGAAGGGCACGCCGCACGGCAGCCGTCCGGCGTGCGATGACGGCGGTGGCGATCGATGCCGCGCCCGCACCTGCGACGGTGTCGTCGATCACGCCACGAACTGCGCGGCCTTCCAACACAAGACAACTGAGGTCTGCGCCCCAGCGTCGTGCGCGGGGAGCAGCTTCACGTCGGAGTCCACGTGCAGCGGCGCAGGCGCGTGCGTCACACCCAAGGAGACCTCGTGCGTGCCCTATGCGTGTGACGCGAAGGGCTGCAAGACGATGTGCGCGGCGGACGCCGACTGTGCTTCCGGATTCCGCTGCAAATCGTCAGCGTGTGTCACGCGCGCCGCGGAATGCTCGCCGGACCGAGCGTCGTCGATACCCAAGACGGGCGACGCGCGAAGCTGCGATCCCTTCCTGTGCGACACCGAGACCGGCGAGTGTCGCCAGAACTGTACCGACACCAGCCAGTGCGCGACCGGGAGGGCGTGCGACATGACGACCAGTCAGTGCACGACGCCAGCCACCACGGGCGACGACGGCGGATGTGCGTTCGGGCCCGACGCGCCGGGCTGGGCTCGGCGCACTCGCGCTCCTGGTGGCGGTAGCTCTGGTGTGCAGGAGGCGTCGATGAAGCGTGTAGTCGTATTCGCTGGGGCACTGGTCGCCGCCTGCACCTCGAGCGCGCCGGCGCCGGAACGAGATGGGCACGCTTCGCACGACGCGGTCGCGCTCATTCGCAGCCACGACCTGCTTCGTTCGAGCCTCGATCGCGCGATTGGCGGCGGTGGCGTGCTGCGCACGGTATTGCCCTCCGATCCAACGCTTCGGTGGACGGTCGGCCACCCGAGCGGCGCTGCGCTCGAAATCGAGCCACTCACCATCCACGCGTCAAAGGTCACCCGCGAGGCGGATCGCGTCACGGCGGAACTCCCGAGCCAGACGGCCGTGTTCTACCACGAGCGTGATCGCGCCGAGGAACTGCGAGTGCTGTGGTCATCAGCCGCGCCGCGCGTGTTCCACTATCGCCTCCATGCGCGCGCAGCAACGTTGCGCGCACGTGAGGGCAACGTCGAGCTGGTCGACCAGGCCGGGCGTGTTTCGATCGCGCTCGAGAAGATGTTCGTCGTCGACGCGCGGGGTGTGCGCCACGACGTCTCGGCGGAGCTCGCCCACGATGGTGAAGACACGCTCCTCACCGCCCGTATCCCCGACTCAGCCTTCGAGTATCCGCTGATCCTCGATCCAGCATGGTCGATGGGTCCGAACATGCTGACCGCGCGCGAGGACTTCACACTGACGCCGATCGGCTCTGCCAGGTATCTCGCCGCCGGCGGGCGCAGTCGGCCGACCACCGCGTCCCTGACGACGGCCGAGATCTACGATTCGGGGACGAACTCCTGGTCCGCGGCTGCGACGATGTTGCGCGGTCGCGCCTTCCATACCGCCGTTGCGCTCGCCGACGGCCGCGTGCTCATCTCGGGGGGCGGATCGACGAACACGGCGGATCTCTACACTCCGAGCACGAACAGTTGGTCCGTCGCGGGAGCGGTCACTTCGGCAGGCTGGATCAACGGGCACCGGATGACCCTCCTCGGCGATGGCCGGGTCCTCCTGACCGGAGGCAACACCTTCATAACGTCATCGTCGTCGCTCAGCGCGGCGCTCGTCTACAACCCCGCGACCAACAGCTGGTCTGCGGTCGCCAGCATGTCGGCGCGGCGGACCGGTCATACGTCGACGCTGCTCACTGATGGGCGCGTTCTCGTGACCGGCGGCACCGACCTGACCATCTCCGGTCACTCTTCCGCGGAGATCTTCAATCCCGCTAGCGGGTCGTGGACGACCGTCGCGTCGATGTCGGCGGAGCGCAGCGGACACGCGGCGGTGCGCCTCGCGTCTGGAAACGTGCTCGTTGCAGCCGGCCCGGGCGTCACGGCGGAGATGTACAACCCGTCGACCAACACCTGGACTGCCGTCGGCGACATCATCGGTGCGCGATCGAACCTGCGGATGCTGCTCCAACCAAGCGGGCGCGCGGTAGCACTCGGCGGCTACGGTGTCGTTGCGACGACACCGATCGTATCGGTCTTCGATCCCGGCATGTCGACATTCACGAGCGGCGGGTCGATGTCCGTGTCCCGCAACTCGCCCGAGGCCGCTCTGCTTCCGTCCGGCGCCGTTCTCGTCGCCGGTGGGACTGTGTCCAACACCGCGGTTGCGACGGTGGAGATCTACTCGCCGATGGCGAACGGCGCGACCTGTACGAGTCCTGGCGAGTGTGCGTCGGGCCTGTGCGTCGATGGGTACTGCTGCAACAGCTCCTGCACGTCGTCGTGCATGGCGTGCGACCTCGCGGGGTCGCTCGGGACCTGCACGGCCGTCGGGTCATCGGCGCCACGTGGCTCGCGAACCTGCGCACCGTACGTGTCGTGCGCGGGCTCGACGTGCGCATCATCGTGCACGAGCAGCACCGAGTGTGCGACGACGCACTATTGCAGTGGTGGCAAGTGCGTGCCGCGCCTCGGGCTCGGGGCCGCCTGCGCGTCGGCGCGGGACTGTGCGAGCAACAGCTGCGTCGACGCCGTCTGCTGCAACACCGCGTGCACCGGGCAGTGCGAGGCGTGCAACACCGCTGGTTCGGTCGGCACCTGCAAGGCCGTCGTCGGAGCGCCGATCGGAGGCCGGGCTCCCTGCGTCGGCGTCGGCGGCGGCACCGTCTGCGGCATCGCGTGCAACGGCGTCGATCGCACCGCGTGCCGATACGCGTCGACGAGCGTCTCGTGCAGCGCGAACGCCTGTGTCGGGGGCACTGAGACGCACGCCAATGCGTGCGATGGCGCTGGCAAGTGCGGCGACGTGCCGAAGCCCTGCGGCGCGTACGCGTGCGGAACGGTGGTGTGCAAGACGGTCTGCACGAGCACCGCCGATTGCGCAGCCGGTCACTACTGCAAAGGAGGGGCGTGCACACCGGCGGAGGGTCTCGGCACCGCATGCACCTCGCCGTCTGCCTGCAGCACTGGTCACTGCGTCGACGGTGTCTGTTGCGCCGTCGCGAGCTGTGACACCGGCAGTTCGTGCGCGCTCACGGGCAAGGGGACATGCAGCAAGACGTTGGGGACGGCATGCGCTGCTGCGACCGAGTGCGCCTCGGGCGTGTGTGCCGACGGCGTGTGTTGCTCGAGCCCCTGCGACGGTCAGTGCGAGGCGTGCGACGTCGCCGGCGCGGCCGGCACGTGTTCGCCGGTGCAGGGCACGCCGCATGGCGCACGAGCCGCCTGCGACGGCGGGGGCAGCAATCCGTGCGCCGCGCGGGAGTGCGACGGCCTCCCGGAACACCGCACGATCTGCTCAGGGTAAAGAGCGGCGCCAGGACGATCTGCCGCACGGCGAAGCTGCGACGAATCGACGTTCAGCCCCGCGACGTCGTGTGACGGTGCCGGAGCGTGCCGTGACACGAAGCCGGTGTCGTGCGCGCCATACGCATGCGGCACGAGCGGATGCCTCACGGCATGCGCCGCCGACTCCGAGTGCGCGAAGGACTTTCGGTGCGAGGGCAGCACCTGCGTCGCGCGTGGCGTGCGCTGCGGGAAGGATGGTGTCACATCGATCTCGCGCGACGACGTTCCGACCAAGTGCACGCCGTACCGCTGCGGCACTGCCGGGACTTCTCGAGAAGTGCGCGACGACGGAGGACTGCGCGCTGGGTGGTGTCTGCGATCTGGCGAGCTCGAAGTGCGTCGCGTCCGAAGCGGGCTCGGGAGAGGAGGGCGGTTGCACCTACGGTCGCAGATCCAACCACGTCGGCGCGGTTGCCCTGCTGCTGGCGCTCGCGACGATCTCGAGGCGGCGTTCGGCCACGAGGTAGCTTCGGAGCATAAGTCGTAGAATCCGTGAGGCGTCGGGATAGGTGTCTGCTCGTCAGTCCAGATCGGCGACTCATGGTCATTTGTTTCGTCATGGATCGAGACGCGTGTGGATCCCCTACGATGATGGCTGCGTGAGTTCCATTCTCGACACCAAGGCCGACTGGGTGCGTATCGCCGAGGCCGCGTATCCCACCACCGAGACGGACGAGGGAGGGGCGAGCGGCGTCCTGGACGCCTTTCGCGGGGTGATGCTCGCGGGGCCGGTCTCCGTCATGAGCGCCGCATTTTGCGAGGGCAGCGAGCCAGTAGTTCGCTTCTATGCGGGCGAGATGTATCGTAACCTCGGATTCCAGGCGCTGACCGACGCCTTGAGAGCGGATCCCGCCGCCGTCGACGCGTTCTTCTTCCCACCGAGCATCGTCAACACGCACTCCAGCCTCGACCGACGCGTGTCGCCATCCGCGCGACGCATGATGGAAACCTACCGCGCATACGCCGGCATCGCCGACGCGCTCGGTACCGTCGTGAGCGCGGTGCCTGGCGAGTCGACTGTAATCTTCGCCGGGAGCACAGCACGGATCTCGGTCGGGCGGGCGGAGGCGGACCTGCTCACGCGGGCAGCGCTCCACGTCGAGGCGGCGCTCCGGGCCCGACGACGGCCCGAGACGATTCGTGCCGTGCTCGACCCGAGCGGGAAGATCGTCCACTTCGAGCCCGGAGCCCCGGCGCGTGAGCGCCTGGTCGTGCAAGCGCGCCGCATCGAGCGTGCCCGCAGCCGGCGCACCCGCCGAACACCAGAGGCACTCGAGCTCTGGACCACTCTGGTCGACGGTCGGGCGAGCCTCGTCGAACGCTTCGATGGCGGCAAGCGCTACTATCTCGTCCTCGACAACCGGGCGGAGCGGCGGCCGATGCGCGCGCTGACGCGAGGTGAGATCTCCGTCGTGTCGGACGCGGCGCGAGGACTGTCGGGGAGCTCATCGCCTACGGTCACGGCATTTCAGCGTCGCGCGTTTCTTCGCGCTTGGCGCGCGCGACCGCGAAGCTGGGGCTCGCGAGCCGCGCGGAGCTCCTGCGAATCGCCGCGATCCTCTGTCACCCGACGCGACACGAGCTCTCGAAGGAGGCGCTGACGGCAGCGGAGCAAGCCGTGCTGGCGCTCCTGGTCGACGGACTGTCGAACGCGGAAATCGCGAGCCGACGGAACCGGTCGGTGCGGACGATCGCCAACCAGGTCGCGCGCTTGCTCGACAAGAGCGGCTCGACGACGCGGCGTGCGCTCGTCGTGCGAGGTTGACGCCGATCTCGTCGGGACCGCCTGGCAAGCCGGACCAGCGATCAGAGCCGCTCGAGCAGCGCGCCCAGGAAGGCCCGCCGGGCGCCGAGGTCCTTCTTCTTGCCCATCTTCGTCACGAGCGCGCGCAACGCGCCTGCCAGCTCGAGACCGGCCACCGTGGGGAGCAGTCGCTCCACCGCGCCCCCGCGGTGCGGGACATCGTCGTCGCTCGCCCAGAGCTGGACCACGTCGCCCAGGCCTTGCTCGAGCTTGTCCAGCACGGCCTTGCGCACCTCGTCCGACGGGCAGAGATCTGCCAGCTGCCACAACCCGCCGAAGTAGGCGCCGTCGGCCAGCACGCTGACCTCGAGGCGGAGAGACTCGGCGATCGCTGCGCGACGCTCGGCGGTCAACGCTGCGAAGGCGATGCGCGCGCTCTCGAAGTCTCGTCCCGCGAGCAGCGATCGGAAGCGCTCGTCCCCTGGTGGGCAGGGCGCCCGCGCCAGTCTCGACCCACGCAGCGAAGACCGGGGCGAGGTTCTGACGGGAACCGGGCTGCTCGAGCAGCCGCGCGGCCTCGGCGCCCAGTCCCTTCGCCGACGCGAGCCGGTAGCTCGCCCGCGTCAGGCGACCGTAGGCCTCCGACAGGCGCTGCCGCCGGGGATCACCGAGGGTGTAACTCGGGGGGGCCAGCCGTACTCGAGACCGTAGCCCTCGATGTCCCCGACCACCTCGAGCAGGCGGGGCTCCGCGAGTGTTCCGAGCGCGAGGAGGTAGCCCTCCCGCGAATCCTGCTCGTAGAGCACGGCGAACGCTCTCCGCCACCAAGGGACGCCATGGGGGTCGAGCGCCTCGGCTGGACCATCCTCCCCCACCCAGCCGGCGAAGGTGGACCGAGCTCGTGATCCCGTGCCGACCAAGAGTCGTGATCGACGGCCATGCCGAGCGGTCGGTCGGTACGAACGCCCGGAGCGCGGAGACGACCGCGCGAACTTCGGAGGACGACTGGGCGCGCATTCTCGCTCGCCGCGGCGTCCCAGCCCAAGGGCTACAAACAGCTCGATCGCTTCGAGGTCGCCGGCACCTTCACCGCCACCATCTGCAAGTGAGCGCGCGCTAGCGGGTGCCGAGCGCGCCGTCGAACGAGTCGTCCATCAGCGAGAGCGCGTCGTCGATCTCGCCCTCGTGCAGCGCGCCGCCGTCGAACGGCGCGTCGCCATGCGCGTCGGGCCCGCCGCGGTCGACCACCACGAGCCCGCGGGCCTCGAGCGAGTCGAGCACTCGCGCGATCTCGACGTCGCTCACCATGATGAGCATCGAGAGATCTTCGCGCGTGCGGTGGCCGTCGATCTTCGCGAACACGAGCTCGTCGAGCGAGGCGAGCGGCTGCGGCGGCACCGCCCCCGGACGACGGAACGGCACCACGAGCCGCGGGTCCCGGAGGGCGCGGAAACGCGTGGTGGAGATGCCCGTGCTCACCTGTTCACCATGGAGGCGACGAGCCCGGGAGGCAAGGCGGGATCGGTGCCCACATCCCCTGCGAGATGCGCCGTTCACGATGCCTCCGCGCCGAGGTGACGCGCGATCGCCACACCTGCCGTGGTGTGCCGGGGCAAATGGGCCCGCCGAGGCGTGGCTCGCGGGTTGCTTTGGCGACTCGCATGCGCTTGCTCGCCTCCTTGCTGACGGCCGCCACTTTCGCCACCACCGCGCCATCGTTCGCGCAGGAGACGCTCTCCTACGACCCCGAGCAGCCGGTGCCCTCGGGCTACCACGTCGAGGAGCGCCCGCGCCTCGGCCTGATCATCAGCGGCGCCGTGCTCACGGGGATCGGGGCGGGCTTCGTCGCGTACGGGTTCGGGCAGCGCAGCGAAGAGCGCGACAAGACGGCCGCGCTGCGCGCGAACGACCCCACCTACCAGGGCTCCGCCGGCCACGCGGGCTCCAGCATGAGCTTCGTGTTCGGCGGGGTCTTCGCCGCCGTGGGCCTGCCGCTGCTCATCGTGGGCCTGTCGTCCAAGAAGAAGGTCCTCGTCTCGGACACCCAGGTGAAAGTCGCGCCCGTCGTGGGCAAGGGTTTCGCCGGGATCGGCCTCAGCGGGACGTTCTAGCCGCCGTCGCGCGGCGGTTCGCAGAGCATCATCTCCACGCGGCGCAGCTCGTCGACGGTGAAGAACGGCATGCGGGTCCCGGTGAACGCGTTCGCGCTCGCCGCGATCGTGGCGACCGCGAGATCCAGGATGGGACCGAAGGTGCCAGGAGCGTCGTCGTGGGGCTCTTGCATCGTCATTCCCTCTCGGAGAAGGGAACGGACCGCTCCGGTCGGGGTTTAGGAGCCCTTGCGCTTGGCCTGCACGCGGGCGTCGCCCTCGCGGGCCTTCTCGGCGAGCTTCACCTTGTGCTGCTCCATCGCCGCGGCCAGCGCCGGGTCCGACAGCGCGAGGATCTGCGCGGCGAACAGCCCCGCGTTGGTGGCCCCCGCGACGCCGATCGCGAACGTGGCGGTGGGCACGCCGGCCGGCATCTGCACGATCGACAGCAGCGAGTCGACCCCGGAGAGCGCCTTGCTGAGCACCGGCACGCCGAGCACCGGCAGCGTGGTCAGCGACGAGACCATGCCCGGCAGGTGCGCCGCGCCGCCCGCGCCCGCGATGATCACCTGCAGCCCACGGCCCTTCGCGGCCTTGGCGTATTCGACCATCCGCTCCGGCGTGCGGTGCGCGGAGATCACCTCCACCTCGCACGGGACGCCGAGCTCGCGCAGCACGGTCTCCGCCGCGCCGAGCGTCTCCCAGTCCGAGTCGCTGCCCATGATGATGCCGACGAGGGGCTGGCTCATGGGAGCCCCGATATCACTCCTTGCGGCGGCCGCCCACGAGCCCGCGCGCCGCGAGGAACCGCGCGATGCGCCCGAACGCCTCGCCCCGCCCGAACTGCAGGAGGTGCGCGCCGGGGAAGAACACGATCTCCGAGCCGAAGTGCGCGGCGAGCGCTTCGGCGTGGGTGCGCGGGGTGATGCGGTCCCCCTCGGCGCCGATGACCAGCACGCGGTCGCTCGGCAGCACCGACGCGCGCGCGAGCGGCCGAGCCAGGTTCATCGCGCGCTTGCCGGCCGTGACCAGCGACTCGGGCACCGCGGTGCCGCGCAGGGCCTCGTGCTGCACCACCACGTCGGTCATGTCGGAGAGCGGGATGAACGGGATGGCGAAGGCGAGCGACGGCTCGATCGTGGCGAGCAGCGACGTCGTGTAGCCGCCGAGGCTCATGCCCATCACGCCGACGGCCCGCGCGGGCTCGTCCTTGCGCAGATGCGCCATCAGCGCGCGCAGGTCGTGGATCGCCTGCCCGAAGGCCTCGATCGTGCGGCCCACGTCGGCCGTGGGGAACAGCGGCGCGCCCTTGCGCCCCTCCGGCGCGCGCAGCGCGTGGAATGGCAGCGTGAACAGCGCCACGTCGAGCCCGAGCCCGTAGAGCCACTCCGCCGCGAACGAGCGCTCCTCGAACCCGAACGCACCGGCGCGGTATCCGTGGATGCAGACGATCACGGGCCGACCCGGTCGCTTGCCGCGGAACAGGCGCACGTGCGCGAAGTGGTTGGCGCGCCACTTCGCGAACCGCTCGGCCTGCGCCGGGTCGTGCGGGTGGAAGCCGCTCGGGTAGGTGAGATCCACCACCTCGCCGAGGGCCAGCGGGCGCACGTGGTGCTCGCGCACGTGGGGCAGCGCGGGCGCCGGGTAGAACGCCGCCGGGTCCACGTCGGCGTAGCGCGCGGCCACGCCGTCCAGGTAGTGCAGCCGATCGTCGACGCTCTGCACGCGCCGGCTCCCGCGCTTGCTGACCTCCTGGGCCAGGCGCACCGCGGCGACGTCGAAGCGGGCACCCGCCGACACGAGCAGGGGAGAGAGGGCTTTGCGGGCGAACGCGGCGAGCATCGAGAGAGACGCTACACCCTCCGACCCGCGGTGATCCACGCGCCGACCCCCGCGAGCGTGAACACGACCGGCGCGCACGCCGCCGCCACCGCGACGGCGACCGGCGCGACGACCCCGAGGGCGAGCAAGAGCGCCCCGAGCGCCAGCATCGCCGCGATGCCCGCCTCGAGCACGTGCGCACTCCCCTCTGCGTCTCGCCCCCCGCTCGCGAGCCCGACCAGCGCCGCGCTCACCGGGAACGACACCACGACGCCGAGCACGAGGATGAGCCCCGCGTACTCGGCGGCGGGGCCGGCGCGGTCGATCTCGCCGAAGTCGATGTGCGCGCTCCTCCCGACGAGCACGGCCCCGAGGAGCCCGAGCGCGATCCCTCCGACGTTGCCGAGGGTGCCGACGAGGATCCATAGAGGTCTTATGCGTCCGCGGCGCAGCTCGGCGCGCGCGAGCTCGGTCAGGGTGGCGCGGCCCACGTGCCCGAGGCCGCGGTCGCTGGTCGGCGCGTCGACCTCGCCCTGGGAGAGCCGGTAGACGCCGATCGCGGCGAGGATCGCCAGCACCGCGCCGCCGCCGATCCCCACGCTGAGACCCACGGCGCTCTGGGTCCGGACGACGAGCTCGGCGGTCCCGCGCAGCAGCATGCCGGCGAAGGCGTAGCGGCCGAACGGCGTGCCCCCGAGGCGACCGTCGCCCGCCGAGAGCGCGAGGCCGTAGCCCCACAGCGCGGCGATCGCGACCTCGTCGAGCCCGAGCACGGCCGCGCGCACGCCGCTGTGCATGCGCCCCTGGATCGAGAGCAGCACCACGCGCCCGAGCGTGAACCCGACGGCCGCGATCATCGCGACGAGTGGCGGGTCGACGTCCTCGCGCTTGCCGATCGAGAGCGCGCCCCACGCGGCGGCCACCTGCCCGAGCACGGCGAGCGGCCCCACGAGCCCGAGGGCGACGGCGGCGGAGAAGAACGCGCGCGCGTCCACGCGCTGCCGACCGACGAGGACCTCGACGACGAAGGTCTCGAGCGCGCGGACCACGAGCGCCGCGACGGCGCCGAACACGAGGAGCAGCGCCCACTGCGAGAGGCGCAGGTGCTCGTTGCTGCGACGGACCTTGCGCGAGCTGACCGCGACGAGCGCGGCGAAGGCGAGGGCGACGACCAGCCCGGGGACGGCGGCGAGGCCCACGCTCGGCTCTCAGGGGAAGTGCAGGCCGAGGTGACCGAGCGCGGCCACCTGGAAGCCCGTGCCACGCGCGTCCTGCGCGAGCTCGGCGCGCTGTCCGTTGACCGCGGCGCGCTTGAGGAACATCACGTCGGCGGTCAGGTCGGCGCCGACCTCGAGGTTCTTGCCGAGGAAGTACTGGAAGCCACCACGCGCGCCGACGTTGATGCCGCTGATGTCGAGGAAGCTGCAGTAGCCGACGCAGAGTTCGTCCTTGAAGCCGCCGGTCCAGACGTAGCCCACGTTGAGGCCGAACCGGGGCCAGAACCGCCCCGCGCCGGGCTGGAGCGCGATCTCGCCGCCCATGTTCCAGAGGTTGAACGAGCCCGTGGACAGGCCGCGCAGGCGCGCCCCGACCTGGAAGGTGATGAACTCGAGACCCGCGCCGACCCCGAAGGCCGCGCCGCCACCGGAACGGTGTGCGTCGTAGTCGACGGCCTTGCTCGTGGCGCGATCGATCCACGTGCCCTCGGGGAGCGTGCCCCCCAGCGTGGCCCACCCGAGGCCGAGGTCGGCCTGGATGTAGACCAGCTTGAGGCCGAGGCCGTTGTCCTCCTTGCCGGACTGGTCGAGCTTGGCCTCGGTGGAGCCCACCGGGGGCGGCGGGGTGGCGCTGCCCGGCTGCCCAGGCTCGGGCATGGGCGGAGGGACCGGCGGCGCGGCGTTCGGGTCGCCGCCGTCGGGGACCAGATCCGCGGCCGAGACCGTCCCGGACACGCCGGACACCACGAGCAACACCAGGCCAGCGGACAGCAGGTTCTTCAGCACGGGTCCTCCTCGGCCAAGACGGAGCTGGTCGCCATACGATCCGTGAGATCGGCGAGGCCCTCGGCCTCCTCTTGGACGGACGGCCCGGGGATTCGATACGACTCGGTCAGCCAGCGCCCGAGATCGATGGCCCGGCAGCGGGCCGAGCAGAAGGGCGGCACGGCACCGCCTGCAGCGGAGGTTGCGAGGACATGTCCGCAGACCGGGCAGCGCATGTAGACGATCCATAGCATGCCTTGTCGCGTTCTCGCCGGATCCGGGGCGGCCAAGTACGATCGGCCCCGTGCACCGGTGGTGGCTCGTCGCCGTCGTCCTCCTCTTGTCGTGTGGCCCTCGTCCGGGGGCGCGCACCGGCAAGACGATCCCGCGTGAGACCCTCGCGCCGCCACCCCCGCCCCCGCCCGGATCCGCCGTCGTGTACGGGCCGCTCGAGCTCGAGTCGCTGGACGTCGCGCGGAGCGAGGTCGGCTGGACGCGTGACTTCGTGCGCGGCGAGCGCACCGTCGTGTTCGAGGCTGTGCTGGTCCAGAGCCGCACGACGTGCCCGCTCCCCGCGCTCGAGAAGGTGACGAAGGCGAAGGATGGCGAAGGCTGCGAGGGGGTCCCGAGCTTCCCCGCCGGGTGCGCGGCGCCCACCAAGCTGCGCGCGCGCACCGACGTCGCCGTCACCTTCGTCCTCGACGTCTCGCACCGCTGCGCCGGCGACCCGACGCCGTACGTCCTGCCCGACGCGGGCGACCCGAAGGCGGCGCTCTCCACCGCGGGCCGCGCCTGCTTCAAGGCCCGGAACAAGCTCAAACCCGAGTCCACGTGGACGTCGCTCTACGAGCTCACCGAGCTCGAGGTGAAGGAGCAGCCGGGCAGCGTGAAGACCCGCTTCCCCCGGCTCCTCGGCGCGCTCGCCGACAAGGGCGACAAGAGCGTGCACCACTGCCGCGACGATGGCGCCTATCTCGACGGCGCCCCCGGCGCGCCGCTCCCCGCCCCCACCGCTCCGAGCCTCGCGCTCGCCACGGTGCTCGCGACCCACGTGCCTGGCAACCCGGTCGAGGCGCCGCTCACCGCGACCTACCGCACCGAACACGCGCTCTGGGAGGCGTGCAACGCGCCCGCCGCCAAGGACGACGTGGTCGCGCAGGAGCGCTGCCTCCTGCTCCGCCAGCTCGATCGCTTCCTGCGCGACGTCGAGGACCTCGCGCGCCCCGAGACGGGCAAGGGGGGGCCGTGAAGCGGCGGCTCTCCTACGGCCTGTCGCTGCTCGGGCTCGCGTCGCTGCTGGGCTCGGGGCTCTCGGCGCGCGCCGCCGCGCCGAAGGTTCCTCTCGAGATCTGGGGCCTCGAGGCGGGCGACGAGGCGCGCGTCGACGATCAACCCATGACCGTGCGCGGCGGCGCGCCTCGACCTTTCCTCGGCGACCCGTCGGCGGACGACGCGCCGGTGCTCACCGAGGTCGCGCCGGGCAAGCGGGAGATAACCCTGCTCCGCCAGGGCTGCGCGCCCGAGACGTTCAGCGTCGTGGTGGAGGGCTCGCAGAAGAAGGCGATCGTCGTCGCCAAGACGCTCGTCGCCCGGTGCGCGTTGCCCGAGGTGCCTCCGCGTCAGTAGCGCGGAAGGAGCGGCACCACGCGTCCGCCGAGCGCGAGCGCGATGCCGCCGTCGTGCTCGACGAGTCGATCGACGAGCGACAGCTGCGCGGTGCGCGAGAGCTTCGCGGGGTGCGGCCCGCCCCGCGCGCCGGCCTTCACCGAGCCGCGCACCCCACCGTCGCGATCGGCGTGCAGGTCCGCGAGCGGCTCCTCGGTGCCGTCGGCGAGCGAGACGATCAGGGCCTCGCCCTCGGCGCGCGCGTTCCTCGCCACCCACGGCACGTCGTCGACCGCGAGGTAGCACCAGTCCCAGCCGTTCTCGAGCACCCAGCGACCATCGTCGGGGTGCCGCGTCAGCCAGCCCATCATCGCGCGCGCCATCGCCGCGTGCCCGACGGGCTCCCCCTCGTGGAGCAGCCGGCCCTCGGCGTCGATGCGCAGCTTGCTCTCCCGCGAAAAGCCCAGCTCGGCGAGGTTTGCCGGCAGCTTTCCGGACCAATCGAGCGGTGGCCTGGCCATTTCGCACCACCCTAGCGCGTGCCGAAACGGCGATCCCTGCGCCAGCACACACCCACCAAATCCGCGGGAGCACCTTGACCGGAGGGGGCGGTGGGGGGTATGCCACCGCCCGCTAAGAGCATTCCCAAGGGAGAGGTCATCATGAAGAAGGTTGTCGCTTCGGTCTTCGCGCTCGGTCTTGCTGGCTCTGTCGCTGGTTGCGGTGGTCTGCCCGGCATGGACTGCAAGTTCAACAAGGGTGAGGTCGCGGCCGAGGTGACCGGCGACGCGAAGGCGTTCGTCGACGCGTCGATGGATCTCAAGAAGACCTCCGACGCCCTCGAGGCCTCGTTCGACGCCGAGATCAAGCTCATGGCGGGCGAGCTGAAGGTCGAGAGCAACGAGGAGGCCGTCCTCGCCAAGATCTCCGCCAACGTCAGCGAGCTCAAGGCCAAGGGCCAGTGCGAGATCACCTTCGAGGCGAAGCTCGAGGCCTCGGCTTCGGCGTCGGGCGACGCGAGCGGCAAGGCCGGCACCGGTGAGGGCGCCAAGGGCGGCGCTTCGGGCAGCGCCGACGCGAGCGCGACCGCCGAGGTGAAGTTCGACGTCAAGTGCAAGGCCGAGGCTTCGGTCAAGGCGAACTTCGACGTCACCGTCCCGACGATCAAGGCCCACTTCCCGAAGCTCCTCGGGGTGGTCATCAGCTACAAGTCGATCCTCCCGAAGGTCAAGGCGACCGTCGAGACCGGCAACAAGCTCGTCTCGTCCGTCAGCGACATCAAGGTCCTCCCGGAGCTCAAGTGTGCGGTCAGCGCCGCCACGGGCATCCAGGCCAAGGTCGACATGAAGGTGTCGTTCTCGGTCAAGGCCGAGGCCTCGGCCAAGGGCGAGGCGAAGGCGGGCGGCTGATCTCAGCCGAGCCGTCCTCGGTCGGCTCCATCGCAACGGCGCGTCCCTCGTGGGCGCGCCGTTTCGTTTTTGGCAGCCCCTGCCAGATTGGCACGGAAAACCCGCAAAAATAGTCCTTCCCGCGGGGCCGCCGCTGGAACAAGGTCGAGCGCGTCCAGGGTTCCCACGATCATGCGCACCTCCTCGCTGGTCCTCCTCGCCGTCGCCACCGCCCTGGCGCCTGGCTTTGCGTGCTCACCCGCGGCGCCCAAGCCCGCCTCGGGCGTCGGTGTCCACGCGCCGAGCGTCAGCGCCGTCCCGACCGTGGGCAAGCCCGCGGCGCCACCGAGCGTCCCTGGCGTCGTCCTCGGCGCGTTCCCCGAGGGCACGTTCGGTCCGCGCGTCGTGCGTCGTCACGACGGCAAGCGCGCCATCGTGGTGAGCGCGCCGAAGGGCACCGCCGGTCGGCGCTGGATCGCGCAGGGTCTCGACGACGACGACAAGCCCCTCGCCGACCAGAAGCACGAGGTCGCCGAGGCCCCCGAGGACTCGAGCGCGTGGGACGTGAAGGCCGTGGGCGACGGCTTCGTGCTCGCGTGGACCAAGCCCGCCGACGGCGGCGAGCAGCTGTTCGTGGTGGCGCTCTCGGGCGACGGCACCCCGCGCGGCACGCCCGCGGCCGCGTACAAGACGACCGACGACATCGTCGCGGTGCGCCTCGTGTCGCTCGGCGGCGCGAATGGCCAGGGCCTCCTCACCTTCGGCGAGAAGAGCAACAGCAAGGCGGGCGGCGCGGCGAGCGGCGCGCTCCTCGTGATCGGCCTCGACGGCAGCGGCAAGCCGTTCACCTCCGCCACGCGCGTCGAGACCGGCCTCTCCGCCTGGCAGATCGGCAGCCTGCCGGGCGGGGCCACCGCGAGGAACACCGCGGTCGTCACCTACGTGCAGCGCGACGACGCCAAGAAGGCCGCGCTGCCCCCGAAGAAGAAGGGCAAGAACGACCCGGAGCCTGGCAAAGGCGAGCCCAAGGGTGCCGACGTCAAGCAGGCCGCACCCGACGTCGACACCGGGCGCAGCGCCTACGTCGTGAGCCTCACCCTCACGGGCAAGGGCAACGTCGATCTCTCGCCCGCGGCGCCCCTCGCCCTCGGCAGCGCGAACCCCGAGGTCGATCTGGTCCTCACCTCCGAGACGCGCGGGCTCTGCCTGTTCGCCGATCGCCGCGAGGGCGACGCGCACCTGTTCTCCACCACCCTCGATCTCAGCACCGGCAAGCCCGTCGTCGGCAAGGTCAAGCGCGCCGTCCCTGCGCGCGGCGACCAGTCGATCGTCGGCATGGTGCCGAGCAAGGACGGCGCCTTCGTCCTCTACGAGACCCACCACCCGAAGCCGCTGCGCGAGCTGCGTCGTCGGTTCGACCTCGCGCGGCTCTCGGCCGACGGCGAGGCGCTCGGCACGCCGCGTGGGTTCTTCTACCCCTACGAGGAGGACGAGCCCGAGCTCGCGCGCGTGAGCGACGACGAGGTGGCCGTGCTCACCTACGGCGACGCCTGCTCCGCGATCGGCGAGGCCGCGCCGACCTGCCCCGAGAAGCGCGACATCCGCCCCTTCATCGTACGCTTCGGCGGGCCCGTGCTGGCCGAGAAGCAAGCCGATCTGCTCGACCACGAGGGCACCGGCGGCGCCGTCCACCACGCCTTCGATCTCTCGTGCGCGGGCGGCCGCTGCGACGCGCTGCTCGAGGGCCCGAACAACCCGACGACCGTGGTGCTCGCCCGCATCGGCATGCACCCGCCCGTGAGCGGCAACGCCACGCGCTGGGTGTTCCGCGAGGCCTCCGAGCCCGTGACCGGTCCGCCCCGGCTCGAGGGCGCGAGCAGCGTCGGTCGTGAGACCCAGTTCACCGGCCTCCACGCGGTCCGCGCGGGCGCGGGCTCGCTCGTGGGCTGGATCACGTGGGCCCCCGAGGACGGCGACTCGATCGCCCAGCCCAAGGGCAAGGGCGACAAGAAGGACGACAAGCCCAAGAAGGACGGCAAGGAGCTCGGCGCGCGCGTCGTCGTGCGCCTGCTCGACGGCACCGGCACGCCCGTCGGTCCGACCAGCCTGATCAGCGAGCGCGGCCTGCCCAAGGGCGACGTCGCGGTCGCGTGGACGGGCGAGGGAGACAAGGCGAGCGGCGTCGTCGCCTACGCCTCGCGCGCCGAGGGCGACGAGGAGATCTACGTCGCGCGCCTCGACAGCAAGGGCCAGAAGCTCGGCAACTCCGCGCGCATCACGAGCGCGAAGGGCAGCGCCAGCGACGTCGCGGTGTCGTCGCTGCCCGAAGGCGGCTACCTGCTCGCGTGGGTCGACGGTCGCAAGGAGGACCAGCCCGCCGTCTACGCGGTGCGCCTCGACAAGGACGGCAAGAAGCAGGGCTCCGAGGTGAAGGTCGGCGGCGGCGCCGGCGGCGACGTCACCGACCTCGCGATCGCCACGGTCGGCAACCAGGAGGGCGGGCGCATCCTGCTCGCGTGGTCCGACGCGCGGCGCGACGCCGCGCACGGCTTCGCCGATCCGTTCTTCACCATCGTCTCGGCCAAGGATCTCAAGACCGTGGTGAGCGAGCGCTCCCTCGTCGAGACCAAGACCCACTCCCACGCGCTCACCGTGGCCGCGCGCGGCGACGGCGGCGCGATCGTCGGCTGGCTCGAGGACGACCCGAGCTCCACCGAGATGCTCGAGTACGACGGCAAGGCCGGGTGGGGCGCGTTCGTGGCCCGCGTCGACGCCGGTGGCTTCGTCGTGCAGGCGCCCGGCCTCGTGCCGATCGACCCCTCGGTCGGACACGGCGTGCCCACCAACATCGTCGCCGACTGCTCGGGCGCGTGCCGCCTCTTGCTCGGCTTCGCCGACAAGGAGGGCGTGGCCGTGCTCGGGAGCACCGTCGTGCCCGCGGGTGGCTCCCCGGCCCGCCTCGTGTGGTCCTTCCGCGGCCCCTCCACGCAAGAGCTCTCGCCGGCCCTGCTCGGCAACGTGGCCTTCCTGTGCGAGGATGGCTGGGAGAAAGACGACGGGCGCGTCCGGCGCCTCTCCTTGAGCTGGTAGTCCCTTGGCGCGCTGGTCTTCCACTGTGATCTCTATCGCGCTCTGCGCGGGCCTGCTCGGCGCTGGCTGCGCGGGCAAGCAGGGCTTCGACGGGCGCGTCTACCACGCCGGGCGCGCCACCTTCCGCGTGGGCCCCGTGCCCAGCACCTGGAAGAAGAGCGACGCCGTCGACGGCGCGATGCTCGCGTTCACCGACGAGCCCCACAGCGGCATGGTCAGCGTCTACGGGCGCTGCGGCAAAGATGGCGACGACGTCCCGCTGAGCGCGCTCACGCAGCACCTCCTCATCGGCTTCACCGAGCGCGAGGTGACCGAGCAGAAGACCGTGCAGCTCGACGGCCGCGAGGCCCTGCACACCGTGCTCAGCGCCAAGCTCGACGGCGTCAAGACCGGCCTCTCGCTCTACGTGCTCAAGAAGGACGGCTGCGTCTACGACCTGATCTACGCCGCGCCCCCGGCCTCGTTCGCGGGCGCGCTGCCCGCCTTCGACGCGTTCGTCGGCGGCTTCGCCACGTCGACCGAGAGCGGAGGATGAAGTCGGTCCCGCCGCCGCCGTCCGAGCGCTTGATGAGCGAGCGGATCAGCCTTCCCGGCGGGCTGATGCTCGCCAAGGCCAAGCCGCAGACCTTCTTCGAGCGGCACGGCGGGCGGGCCAAGGCGTTCATCGACGACCTCGGCGAGATCAGCATCCTCGCCGCGCAGACCTTCCGCGTGCTCTTCGCGCGCCCCCTCGAGCTGCGCCAGGTCGTCTACCAGATGGAGGTGATCGGCGTCGCGTCGGTGGGCATCGCCGGCGTCACCGCCGTGTTCATCGGCATGGTCATGGCGATCCAGTTCGCCTTCGGCCTGCAGAAGTTCGGCGGCCTCGAGTACGTCGGGCGCGTGATCTCGCTCTCGTTCGTGGGTGAGCTCGCGCCCACCCTCACCGCCGTCATCGTCGGCAGCCGCGTGGGCTCGGGCATGGCCGCCGAAGTGGGCGCCATGAACGTCACCGAGCAGGTCGACGCGATCCGGGCGCTCGGCGCCGATCCGGTGAAGAAGCTCGTGATGCCGCGCGTGGTGGCGTCGGTGCTGGTGATGCCCATCCTCGGGTTCTTCGCCCTCGTGCTCGGGTTCATCGGCGGCATGGTCATCACGCGCGTGCAGTTCGGCATGTCGATGGACTTCTTCTTCCGCTCGGCGCTCGAGAGCACCAACATGAAGGACCTCGCCGCCGGCATGGGCAAGACGCCGTTCTTCGGGTTCATCATCGGCATCATCGGCTGCCACTTCGGCCTCAAGACGCGCGGCGGCACCGAGGGCGGGGCGCTCGACCACTCCACCGTGGTGGCCGTGTCGATCGCGATCCTGGTCGCCGACTTCATGCTCACCAAGCTGTTCATGGCGATCATCTTCTGAGGCTCACGGGCGTTCACCCGTTTGCGCGACGGGGACTCGAAAGGTCATGATCCTGTACGAACCCTTGACGATCGCGGGGGGGCGTGGGACCGGAGTGCTGCAGTGACGACCGTGCGACTCCACCTCGCGGCCATCGGCGACATGACCCTGGCCATGAGCCAGGCCACCACCGCCGAGGAGATCTTCCGCGAAGCGCTGCGCGCGATCGGACGTGTCACCGGAGCGACCCGGGCGGCGGTCCTGCTCTTCGGGCCCGACGGCGTGATGCGCTTCGAGGCGTCGGAGGGCCTGTCGGCCGGGTACCGCGCCGCCGTGGAGGGCCACACGCCGTGGAAGCCCGGCCAGTCCCACCCCGAGCCGGTCCTCGTGCGCGACGTCGCAGAGGAGCCCTCCCTGTGG
>JADJMO010000006.1 GCA_016709545.1 Myxococcales bacterium | reverse complement strand
GCGAGCATCTCGACGTCGCCGCGGCGGATGCGGGTGATCACCGCCGAGAACCGCGAGGCCAGCGCGAGCTCGTGCAGCGGCCGCCCGATGGCCCGCGCGTTCGAGACGAACACGCGACGAAAATCGAGCACGGAGCGGTCGAGCTCCGGGTGCAGCGCGCTCGGCTTCCCGAGGGCGAGGACCGCGGCGTCGACGTCGGCCACGCTGCCGACGAGGGTGACGACGTCGCCCGGATCGAGCCGCGTACCCTCGACGACCGTCGACACCTGCTCGCCGCGCACGTAGCGCGACAGCACCACGTGGTGACGCTCGCCGACCGTGGTCGCGTCGCCGCCGTGGGTCAGCTCCACGGTGCGCGACACGAGCGGCCCGCGCTGCGCCTCGGGCGCCACCGAGTCGGGGTGGGCGACGTACCAGCGCTGCACGAACGCGAGCGCGAGCAGCACGCCGATCACGCCCATCGGGTAGCCCACCGAGTAGGCCACGACAGGGGCGCTCTGCTGGTCCGGCGAGGCGCCGGTTTCGCGCAACGCCTGCACGACCTGCGCGAGGGCCGGCGTGTTGGTGAGGGCGCCGGCGAAGAGGCCCGCCGACCGAGCGCGCCCGAGGTGGAGCACCAGGCCCGCGATCGCGGAGAGCACGGCCCCGAGTGCGATGGCCGACAGCGCGAGCCCCGCGTCGCGCAACCCCCGGCGCCGCAGCGACCCGAAGAACCCGGGGCCGCTGCCGAGCCCCAGCGTGTAGACGAACACCGCGAGCCCGAAGCTCGGGACGAGCTCCGGCAGCTTGAGGGCCGGGTCGATCGCGCTCGCCCCGAGCCCGACGAACAGCACCGCCGCCACACCGAGCTCGAGCCCGAGCACGCGGATGCGCCCGAGCAGGTACCCGAGCCCGCTCACCACGAAGAGCAGGAGGAGCGGGCTCTCGCGGAGGAGACGCATGACCCTCACCTAGCAACACGCTGACCAACAGGCGAACCGTCACACGTGGTAGGCGAGTCCGAGCCACACGAGCGACGCCACGACCTCCGCGGTGGCGAGCGTCGCGAGCGCCACCGTGGTGAGGCGGCGCGAGGCGAGGAAGCTCCGCGCGTTCGCCCGCGGATCTTCGGCGGGTCCGGCGACGAAACACGTGAGCGAGTCCGGTCCGCCGTAGGACACGTGGAGATCTTCGCCCACCCGCTCGAGTCGACCGGCGAAGAGCACGCGAGCGCCACCATCGAACGCGCGACGGCTCCCCTCGTGCGGCAACGAGGACCACGGCGCGTTGTCGGTCGCGAGCGTGATGCGGCCGCGGTCGGTGTCGACGATGTACACACCGGCGGCGCCGTCGACGACGGTGCCCACGATCGCGCCGAACGCGCCGTCCGGCATCGCGGCAGGAAACGGTGCGGTCTCGAGCAGCACCCGAGCCGACGCGCGGTTCGATGCGTCCCGAGGAAGATCAGCGCCGCGACCACGGCGAGCCACAGCGCGAGGATGCCGGGCATCAGCGCGGCGCTCGGCGGGAAGAAGATCACCCACCAGAAGAACCACGTCATCGGGTGCTCGTTGCCGTCCGAGAACTTGAGGGGCGTCCGGCCGAGGTGGCGCTGCACGGCCAGCATGCCGAGCCCGCCGAGCGCCGTCGTCTGGATGTACAGGGCGAACCATGGCGGCAGCCAGCAGGCGAGGAGGGCCACGGTCCCCGCGGCGAGCGCGGAGATCGGGCGCCACCGCGCGAGGGTCGCGTGGAAAGCCTCGGACAGGGCGAACGTGACCCGCGACGAGTACGCACCAGCCCGGGCGCGCCGCGCTCTCGCTGCGAGCTCGCGCTCGACGGCAGCGGCGCCCTCGTCACCGACGCCGACCACCAGCGCCCGGGCGCCCGTGACCCTGCGCGCGCTCGTGGTCCGGTAGGCCGCCTCGTCGATCGCCACGTCGTCGGTCGTCTCTCCCTCGACGACCACGGCGTCACCGTCGCGCACGATCGCCGTGGAAAATCGTGCGATCCGCGCGTGCGGCGCGGGTGTCCGTCGGCCGAGCAGCTCGGCGCCCGGCGTCTTCGCGAGATCGCTCCACACCCCGCGGTCGACGCGCAGCGGCACGATCGCCGCGTCGCTCGGCACCTCGATCCGCACGACCGCACCGTCCTCCAGCACGAGGTCGAACGCCTCGCCGTCCGCGCCGTCGACGCGCTCGCCGTCCTCGGAGAGGAGCTCCGCGCGCCGCAGCACGTCGCCGCTGCCCCGCACCCGCCCCCGGAGTCGCACGGTCATCGCGCCGCGATCCTACTCCAGGCGCTTGTCGACGAGCGCTCGCTCGTAGATCGCCCCCCGCCGCTCGGCGACGACGTCGAACGCGAGCAGCACCGACACGTTGACCAGGATCCCGAGCGCGATCCCCGAGGCGAGCGGGCTTTTCTTCATCACGACGCCGAGGACCCCGGTCACCGCGATCGCCCCGAGCCACACCGCCTCGAGCACCACGAAGTTGCGCTGCACCTTGGCCATGCGCGCTCCCTCGCTCGCATAGAACGCCGCCGCGTCCCTGCCGAGATCGCGCAGCAGGTCCACGACCTGCGGCCCCGTGCGCAGGTAGAGCCCCGCGCCGAGGCCGAACTCGAGCGTGCCCCACACGAGCAGCGTGAGCGCGAACGCGCGGAGCCCGTGGCGCGCGGGGAACAGCGCCGTCCCCGCCGCGAACATCGCGGCGCCGATCCCGGCGATCAACATGCCCGCGTTCTTCTCGCCCTCGAAGTACGTGGCCACGTGCTGGGCGATCGTTGCGCTCATCGCGCGGAGCCTAGCCTACCCGTGCGGTCGCTCGTGGGTGATGAGGCGCGCGCCGCGGTCGAAGGTGAACCACGCCCACATCCACTCGATCATCACGACAAGGCGGTTGTCGAAGCCGATGAGCAGCGCCACGTGGAGGAACGCCCAGAAGAGCCACGCGAAGAACCCCGAGAACCGGAAGCGCGGCAGTTGCACCACCGCGTGCGCGCGCCCGATGGTCGCCATGATGCCGAGGTCCCGGTAGACGAACGGCTCGGGCGCGGTGCCGTCGAGGCCACGCACGAGGTTCTTGCCGACGAGCTTGCCGGCCTGCATCGCGCCCTGGCAGACGCCGGGCACGACGACCCCCTTCGCGTCCGTCAGCGCCGCCATGTCGCCGATCACGAACACCTCGGGGTGGCCCTCGAGCGAGAAGTCCGGGCGTACCTTCACGCGACCGGCGCGGTCGAGCTCCACGCCGAGGGTGCGGGCGATCGGCGCGCCCTGCACGCCGGCCGCCCACAGGATCGTCTTGGCCGCGATCGTCTGGTCCCCGAACCGCACCTCGTCGTGCGCGATCGCGGTCACGCGCGCGTTCAAGTGCACGGTGACCTTCAGCTTCTCGAGCGAGGCCTTGGTCGCCGCCGAGAGGTCCTCGGCGAACGCCGGCAACAGGCGCGGCCCGGCCTCGATGAGGTGCACGCGGGCCTGGTGCGGGTCGATCCGCCGAAAATCCCGCGCCAGCGTGAGGTGCGCGATCTCGGCGAACGCGCCCGCCATCTCGACGCCGGTGGGCCCGCCGCCGATGACGACGAACGTGAGCAGCGCTGCGCGCTCGGCCGCATCTTCGGTGCGCTCCGCGCGCTCGTACGCGAGCAGCACGCGGCGCCGCACCTCGCGCGCGTCTTCCAGCGTCTTGAGGCCGAGCGCGTGCTCCGCCCACTCGTCGTGCCCGAACCACGAGTGCGAGGCGCCGCACGCGAGGATCAGGTGATCGTAGGGGACCTCGCCGTCGGTGAGGACGAGGCGCTTGCCGGCGAGGTCGACCCGCTCTGCCTCGCCGAGGAGCACGGTCACGTTCTCCTGGTCGCGCAGGATGCGGCGCAGCGGCTCGGCGATGTCGGCCGGCGAGAGCCCCGCCGTCGCCACCTGGTAGAGCAGGGGCTGGAACACGTGGTGGTTGCGGCGATCGACCAGGGTCACTTCCACGGGCGCGTCGCGCAGGGCCTTGGCGGCCTCGAGCCCCCCGAACCCTCCCCCGACGATCACCACCTTGGGTCGTGTGGCCATCTCGACCGGAACGTAGGGGCCCGGCGGGGCACTGGAAAGCCCGGCAAAGGCGCTCCTGGCAGAGCCCGCGGGGGCGGGGTATAGGCGCCTCCCGCATTTTCTCTGGTGCCCCCTCCCATGACCCTCGATTCCTCGATGCAGTCGGTTCGCGAGCTCCTCCTCGCCCGTGGCGCGCTCAAAGACGACGTCCTCGGCGTGCGCCTCTCTTCGCGCACCGACGACGCGCTCGTCGACCTGCACACCGCGATCGATCCCGCCGAGCTCGAGAAGGGGTTCACCGCGGTCACGCGCGGCTCGGCCGACGGCCTCGAGATCATCCGCCACTCGACCGCGCACGTGATGGCCGACGCGGTGCAGCAGCTGTTCCCCGGCACCAAGGTCACCTTCGGGCCGGCCACCGAGAACGGCTTCTATTACGACTTCGACCGCAAGGGCGGCGGCACGTTCTCCGAGGACGACCTCGTCGCCATCGAGGCCAAGATGCGCGAGATCATCGCGCAGAAGGCGCCGTTCCGCCGCGAGCCGATCTCGCGCGAGGCCGCCGTCGCCCTCTTCACCAAGATGGGCGAGACCTACAAGGTCGAGTGGATGGAGACCCTGCCGGCGGGCACGGACTTCACCGTCTACCGCCACGGGGCCGCGGGCAGCGAGTGGGTCGACTTCTGCAAGGGCCCGCACGTGCCGCACACCGGCGAGCTCGGCGCGATCAAGCTCACCGCGGTGAGCGGCACCTACTGGCGCGGCATCGAGGGCAACCCGCAGCTGCAGCGCATCTACGGCACGGCGTTCCCCGACGAGGCCGCGCTCAAGGCGCACCTCGAGCAGCTCGAGCAGGCCAAGGCGCGCGACCACCGCAAGCTCGGGCGCGAGCTCGAGCTGTTCGCCTTCGACGCGGCCGCGCCGGCCTCGCCGTTCTTCCTGCCGCGCGGCGCCAAGGTCTACCACCGGCTCGTCGACTACGTGCGCGACCTCTACGTGCGCCACGGGTACGACGAGGTCATCACCCCGCAGATCTACGGCAACGAGCTCTACAAGAAGAGCGGTCACCTCGCGAACTACCGCGAGAACATGTACCTCGCGGTCACCGCCGACGACTTCGTCGACCCGGCCAAGGTCGACGCCATCCGCGCCGCCCTCACCGCCGAACACGCGACCGAGGCCCAGCTCGACCTGCTCGCCGCCGAGACCCGCGGCGTCAAGCCGATGAACTGCCCCGGCCACGCGCAGCTGTTCTCGCACCGCAAGCGCAGCTACCGCGAGCTGCCGTTCCGCTGCGCCGACTTCGGCCGCCTGCACCGCTACGAGCGCGGCGGCGTCGTGCACGGCCTCGCGCGCGTGCGCACGTTCTGCCAGGACGACGCGCACATCTTCTGCACCCCCGCGCAGATGCAGCCCGAGATCAGCGCCTTCAACGCGCTCCTCGACGAGGCCTACGGCACGTTCGGGTTCACCGACGTCCGCGTGCGCCTCGCGACCCGCCCCGAGAAGCGCGTCGGCAGCGACGCCCTCTGGGACTCGGCCGAGCACGCGCTCGCCGACGCCATGCGCGCGGCCGGCCGCTCGTTCACCGTCGCCGAGGGCGAGGGCGCGTTCTACGGCCCGAAGCTCGAGTACCACGTCAAGGACGCCATCGGCCGCAGCTGGCAGCTCGGCACGATGCAGGTCGACTTCAACATGCCCGAGCGCTTCGAGCTCGCGTACGTCGACCACGAGGGCAAGGACCAGCGCCCGGTCATGCTGCACCGCGCGCTCCTCGGCTCGCTCGAGCGCTTCTTCGCCGTCTACCTCGAGCACGTCGCCGGCAACTTCCCGGTCTGGCTCGCCCCCGAGCAGGTGTGCATCCTGACGGTGAGCGAGAAGTTCGAGGCCTACGCCCGCGAGGCCGAGCAGGTCCTGCGGCTCGCCGGCGTGCGCGTCGCCACCGACCTCGGCCCCGACAAGCTCGGCGCCAAGATCCGCGCGGCGCGTCAGATGCGCTACCCCTACCTGGCGGTCGTCGGCGGCAAAGAGGCCGAGAACCGCGCCCTCGCGCTGCGCCCCGGCAACGACGACCTCGGCGCCATCCCCCTCGCCGAGGTGGTGCAAAAACTCCTCGCGGAGGGTGTGTTCCCCCGCCCCCAGAATTCCTAGTACCCTCTCGCCCGACTCTCTCGAACCAAGGAAGGATTCCTATCGCTCATGGGCTTTGGCCGTCGCCCGATGGACCCCCGGGACAAGCGTCCCATCACCACCCGCGTCAACCACCGCATCCGCGTGCCCGAGGTTCGCCTCATCGGCGCGGACGGCGGGCTCCTCGGGGTGGTCGCCACCCACGAGGCGCTACGGATGGCGCAGGAGGCGGGTCTCGACCTCGTGGAGGTCAACGCGAAGAGTGATCCCCCCGTCTGCAAGATCCTCGACTTCGGCAAGATGAAGTACGAGGAGAAGAAGAAGGCCGCCGAGGCGCGCCGGAAGCAGACGGTGATCGAGGTCAAGGAGCTCAAGCTCCGCCCCAAGACCGACGATCACGATCTCGAGGTGAAGGTGAACCACGCGCGCCGCTTCCTCGAGGCGGGCGACAAGGTGAAGTTCACGGTCCGCTTCCGCGGCCGCGAGATCACCCACCCCGACCGCGCCAAGATGCAGCTCGATCAGATCCTCGCCAAGGTGGAGGATCTCTCGGTCACCGAGCTCGCGCCCCGCCTCGACGGGCGCACGATGATCCTGCAGGTGGCCCCCAAGCCCCAGGTCCTCCAGCGCGCTGCCCAGGCCCGCGCCGCGGCCGAGAAGGCCCGTCAGCAAGCCCTCGACGAGGGTCGCGCGCCGCCCGAGGAAGAGGCGATGCCCGAGGACGATTCGGGGCAGGACGACGACGACGACGACGACGACGACGACACCGCTGCGGCTACGTAGCGGCGAGTTCGCGCATCCACGCGAACCAGTCCTCCAGCGCAACTCCGGGATAGGCCGCCTCTACCAAGGGGCGGCCGTTTCCATGATCCTCGGGGCCGACGAAGTAGAACGGCCACGCGTGGGGCACCGGCCCGTGCAGCGGCGCGCCCAGGTCCGCCAGGTCTTTCGCGGGCGTGATCACGAGGTGCTCGAGGAAGGCGCCGCGGAAGAGTTCGTCCCCCCAGCGACGCACGTGGCTGCCACAGGCGACGCAGTCTCCCTCGTGTCCCCCCGAGAAGCCCACGCGATCGCGCAGCGGCACCTTCTCGTCGAACAGCGTGACGACCGCCTGGTGCTCGAACGTCGTGAACCCCGGCGCGGAGACCTCCTTGGTGTCGCGGGCCGCGGTGGCCCGGAAGCGCGGGAACCGACACGGACAGCCGTGCTCGCGGTAGTGCGCGAACAGATCCTGCACGCTCAGCGTGAACGCCTCGATCCGCGCCTGCTCCTCCGCGCGCCGCTGATCAGTCCTCGTCGTCCTCGGCGTCGAAGAAGTCGTCGTCGGTCGCGTTCGCCGCTTGGTCATCGGTGGGCCAGTCCTCGAAGTAGTGGTTGAGGATCTTGAGCTGATCGGCAAACGCCTGCACCTGCGGGTCGTCGGTCGGCTCGATCTCGCGCACGGCGAGGAGGGCGATGTCGATGCTCTTGCGCTCGTCCTCGGTGGGCGCGCGACCGCCGCTCGACCAGCGCCACATGGCGTCGAGCTCGGTGTCGATCGCCTCGACGAGCCGGTTCTTGGGGTTCTGCTTGAGGATGCGCCCCGTGAAGGCCATCGCCTCGCCGAGGATCCGGTCGAAGTCTGCCCGCCCGTGGATGTCGCCGTAGACGCCTGCCATCACATTGCCTCGGAGATCTCAGGGGATCTCGGTGACATTGGTGTCCTTGCGGGGGATGAAGCGCTGCTCACCGCCACCGTTGGTGCCGTGCTTCTGGCCAGGCACCGACCAGGTGTCCTTGACCGGCGCGGCGGTGGACTGCATGTACGGTGTCTCGGGGGGCACGTCGTAGTTCTTGGAGACCTTGGGCTGCACGGGGCCCGTCCCCCAGCCACCAGGGCCGTTGGTGACACCCTTGTCGTGGATGCCGAGCCGGTCGGGCGTCTCGCCGCTCGAGTAGTACTGACCCTGACGCCCACCCGGCGCCTGCCACATCGTCTGCGGAGACGGGCACGGCGGCGGCGGGCCATAGGTGAGGGGCTTGTTGAAGTCGATGCCCTTCATGTCGGCGCGCGCGCCCTTGGCGTCGTAGCCGCCCTTCTGCTTGTAGAACCGCTTGGCGATCTTCTTGCGGGCCTTGATCTGCTCCTTGGAGTTGCCTGGCGCCGCGGCGAGGTCGCGCTCCTTCTGCGAGACGCCCTTGAGGCCCGTGCCGCCCGAACCCGAGCCACCGCCGCCACCGCCGCCACCGCTCGCGCCCTTGCCCTTGGAGCCCGAGCCACCGCCACCACCACCACCGCCGCCGCCGCCGCCGCCACCCGTGCCGCTCGCGTTGCTCGCGGTGCCGCTCGCGCCGACGGTGATCGACTTGTTGAGCATGCCGGGCGAGCCGGTGATGCCCGCCATGCCGAGCTCGATGATGACGATGGGCGCGCCCATGATGAGGAAGCACGGGCCGCCGGTGTTGAGGCTGACGACCTCCTTCAGGGTGCCCGCCTCGTTGCCGTGGCAGCACTTGAAGCAGGAGCCCACGGTGACCACGAGCGCGCCGTTGATCTTGGTGCGCAGGCACCCGTCGACGCTCTTCTCGCTGATCGAGGCGAGCACCGGGTACGGGATGGGCAGCGGGCTCGGTGCCGCGGGCGTGAGGCAGACGCTCACCGCCATCGGGGTCATCTGATGCCCCGACTTCTCGGTGATCACGTCCATGCTGACGGCCGTGACGTCACCCATGAGATTCCACCGAGCCTACCCGAAGACGAAGGGACGCCACAACGGTAGGTCGGACACCGACGTCGGTGGTTACCGTGGCTTGGCGATTTCGGCGGCGAATCGCTCGGCGAGGGCCGGATTCGCGCTCATGACCTTCGCCCAGTGCATGTTGGCCTGGGCAAAAGTCATCGGGGTGATCCTGGTCTCCTCGAAGATCCGGACCGGATCGCCGCTGGCCACGATGGCCCGGGTCACCTGGACGAAGGCCTCGAAGGAGAGCGGCGCGGCCGTGGCGTGGCGGGCCTGCGCCGCGGCCTGCGCCTTGCCGAGGCGCTCGAGCAACGCGGGGGCGAGCTCGTCCTCGGCGGTGTCCTCGTGGATCGCGGCGGAGATCTGGGCGTCGAAGACGGCGTCGATCGCGGCCCAGCCGTCCTCGTCGAGCCCGTGGGCCGAGAGCACGGCGGACCGGTCCTCGGCCTGGGCGAGCGTGGTGGCGACGTCGACCCAGCGCTCGAGATCCCATCCTTCCGGAACCTGCACCGCCCGACCCTAGCGCGCGGTAGACTCGCCGGCCATGACCGCGGGGTACGCGAGCGCGACAGAGGAGCCGTGGCCGCCTGCGTGGATGGTCGATCTCGAACAGGCCCACGCCGCGCTCCTGCGCGCGCTCGGCACGCTCGAGGCGTTCACCGCGGCGCCGGTGGTCCAGGGAGCACCGTTCGACCTGACCGAGATCGGCGACCGGATCGTCCGCGCGCTCGGTCACCTGTACGACGCGATCGACGAGCGCGACGAGCGGCACAAGAGCGCGAGTCAGGCGTACACGGAGGCGCTCGACGGTCGGGACCGGCTCGCGACCGCGGAGAACGCCGATCTGCGGGAGGTGCAGGCATCCCTCGCCGCGGCCGCGACGGCGCTAGAGGCGGCCGAGCGGCGCCTCACCTCGGTGATCGACGTCCCGCGGCCCCCGCCCGCGCCGATCCGCGCGAGCCGCGAGACGCCGGCCCTGCACGTCGTGCCACGGCCCTCGCTCGTGCCAACCCCGCGCCTGGTCGGTCTGCCGCCGGTCGCGCCTCCGTTGCCGCCCGCGCTGCCCGCGCCCAAGACCCTCGCCGATCTCGCGGCGATGGCCGAGAAGATCAAGAAGCAAGCCGAGGAGATGGAGGCCGCGGCCGAGGCGAAGCGCGCGGCGTTCGGCGCCAAGAAAGAGGAGCCGCCGAAGAAGGAGGCGCCGAGTGGGTTCGTGCGCGAGCTGCCCGAGCGGCAGAAGCCGGGCGCGTTCCTCGCGGCCCGCGCGCGCGACTGCCTCGAGGAGATCGCCATGATCGGGATGCAGCGGCTGCCGCTGCTCGGCGATCCGTTCCGCTCGGTCGCGTTCCTCGAGCGGCGCATGCTCACCTCGCTCGACGCCGTCGCCTCGCTCGGCCCGGTCGGCGTCGCGCGCATCGAGCCGCAGCTCCTCGACGCGCCCGTACGCGACGCGGCCCGCGCGCAGGCCGGCGCGTTTGCCCTCGGCTGCCTCGAGGGTCGCGACGCGCTCGGCGCGCTGGAGCGCGTCGCGCATGCGTACGGCTGGACGGAGGACCCGGCGGTCGCGGCGGGCATCGCCGACGGCCTCAAGCTCGCCACCAACCCGCTCCTCTCGGTCGTGCTCCGCGCGTGGCTCGCGCACCCGGCGCCGCTCGTCCGCGCGACCGCGATCGACGTGCTCGGCTACCGCGGCCTCGCCTCGGCCGACGAGCTCCTGCGCTGTGCCGCCGATGTCCCGGTGGTGGCCGAGAAAGCGCTGCCTCCGCTCGGCCTCCTCTATCCACGTGACCGCGAGCGCGACATCCAGGCGGTGCTCGACACCGCGCTCGCGAGCGAGAGCGTGCCGCTGCAAGAGGCCGCGTGGCACGCCATGATGCTGCTCGGCCATCCGCACGTGGCCCACGCGCTCCACCGCGCGGCCGGCGAGAAGGCCACCGAGAGCCGCGCGGTGATCCCGCTCGCGATCGTGAGCGACCTCGAGGACGCCCGCCACCTGTTCGCCACCGCGCAGAAGGCGCCGACCGAGCTGCTCGTGCTCGCGGTCGGCTGGGCCGGGCTCGCCGAGTCGGTGCCCTGGCTCCTCACGATGGTGGCCGGCAAGAAGAAGGAGCTCAAGATCGCGGCGGCCAACGCGCTCGACCGCATCACCGGCGCGCAGCTCTACGAGGAGATCGACGTCGCGCCCGAGAAGCTCGACGTCGAGGAGCCGCCCGAGCCCGAGATCGACCTCGGGGGGCCCAAGCCGCAGTCGCTGGCGCGCAAGGTGAGCGACCCGCGTGATCTGCCGGGTGAGGGCGCGCCCGACGCAATGGAGCTCCCCACGACCGACGCCGACCGCTGGCGCGAGTACTGGGACGAGCACCGAGAGCGCTACCACACCGGCACGCGGTTCCGGCGCGGCCACCCCTACACGCCGCGCGTCACCCTCTGGGAGCTCGACGGCTGGCGGGTGACGCCGTTCGAGCGCCGCATGCTCCACCGCGAGATGGTGGTGCGCACCGGCGCCGCCGTGCGCTTCGATCCGTTCGACCTCGTCGCCGTCCAGGAGGCCGCGCTGCGGCAGATGGAGGCGCCGGCCAGCTCGGCGTCGAGCTACCCGGGCGGCTGGCACCGCGTGGCGCGCAAGGCGTAGCTCAGACCGCCTCCATCACGAGCGCGGTGCGTTCACCGCCGTCGCTGCCGGTCATGAGCACCGCGAGCGGCGACGGCGCGAAGTTGCGCGAGAAGCCCTCGGCCGCCGTGACCATGAGGAGCGGGAGCGCCGCGGCGGCGAGGAGCCCCATGCGCTGCGCGGGTGCCTCGACGACGAAGGGCTCGCCCCACACCTCGCGCGTGCGCGTGATCACCGACTGCCACTCGTAGAGCCTTCGCATCTCGAACGTGCTGTCGGTGAGCATCCAGCCTGCCGTGCGCTTCTCGCCCACGAACGCCCGCGTCGCGGCGCGCACCGCAGCGGTCAGCCCCTTGGCCTCGTACGCGGAGAGATCGTTGTCGGGGGTGGCCTCTTCGAACCCCGAGGCGATCGAGCCCACGCGACCGAGGACCGGGAGGTTGGCCCTGCGCGCCACGTCGGGCGCCATCAGCGCGACGAACGCCGCGCACTCGCCGGGCACGATGGCGTCGAGGTTGCTGACGGTGAACAGCCGACCCTGGTCCTCGAGCCAGCGGATGCGGGCCGGGTCGTAGTCGGTGTGCGCGCCGCCGAAGATCAGCGCGTCGATCTCGAACCGCGAGAGCGCGGCGAGCGCGTCGGGCAGGACCTGTCCCGGCCCGCCGGCGCCGCGCGCGACGACGGTGACCTTGGAGTGCGGGAACCGCGACAGCACGTGGCGCTCGAACGCCGCGAGCAGCTCGCCCCCCGGGTTGGGGCCCGACCAGCTGCTCTTCGGCGCGAGCTCCTCGTCGAGGGACAGGACCACGCCGATGCGCAGGCGATCGGCGAACGGCAAGAGCGGCGCCACCGCCTCGTCGAACGCGGGCAGGGCGAGGTCGAGCGCGCGTGCCCCGCCGGTCTTCTCGGGATCGAGGGTGCCCTGCAGCCCGAACGTGACGGGCTCGCCCTGCTGGTCCGCGAGCGGCGACCACGTCATCGCCGGCATCCCCGTGCGCAGCAGGAACGCGGTCTGCAGCGCATTGAGCCCGAACGGTGTGAACGCCCCGGTCCCGACGATCACGGACATCCAGGGACCATAAACGACCCCTCGGGGGAATTCACCTCCCCTGCGCGCGCCGTGCGCCGTGGGAGCGACTACAATGTCAGGGATGCGGTCCGCTCGTGGCCTCGCCGGCGCGCTCGTCGTGCTCGGCACCGCGTTCGGGCTCGCCGCGGCCCCGGCCCCCGTCGTCGACCACGTGTGTGCGGCGGACGAGGGCAAGGCCACCTGCCCGGCCGGCCGTGTTCGGTTCTGCGCGAAGGACGGCTCGCTCGCCGCGTGCGCGTGTCCTCCCGGGGCGAGCGCGGCCGCGAGCAAGTCGACCTGCGTGGCGGACGGCAAGCCCGCTCCGCTCGCCGGGTGCACGATCCCCGACGCCACGCTGGCCAAGCAGCTCGGCGTCGAGATCGATCTCGGCTCGCTCGAGCAGCCTCCCCTGCCCGACACCGGCCTCGAGAAGGCGCGCAGCGAGATCGCGGCCCTGGGCAAGAAGTCGAGCGCGACCGCGACGGATCTACGCCGGCTCGGCGAGGCGTACGAGATCGTCGAGGGCGACGAGGCGAGGAGCCTCGGCACCCTCAAGGCGACCAAGGCGCTCGCCGAGGCGCGCGCGCGGAGAGACCGCGCGGTCGACGACGGCGTCACGGCGCGCAGGGCCCTCGTCACCCAGTTCCCCGCCGATCCGAGCGTGCCCGCGGTGCGGGTGGCGCTCGCCCGCGCGCTGCTGCGCAAGGCGAGCTACGCGGGCTTCGGCCCGTCGGTGGAGCCGGATCGAGCCGCCGCCAGGGAGCAGCTCGCGCTCGTGGCCGCGCGGCCCGAGCTCGACGTGCCGCGGCGCGACGCGAACTTCGTGCTGCTCGAGCTCGCGGTGCGCGCCGCCGAGTGGAGCAAGGCGCTCGGCTTCGCCGAGGTCGTGCGCAAGACCACGGCGAGCAAGGCCGATGCGGACGACCCGCCCTACGCCGCGGGCGCCGCGATCCGCGCCGCGCAGGCCAAGCTCGCGCTCGGCGATATCGACGGCGGGCGACGCGCCCTCGACGAGGCGATCGGGGTCGCCGCGCCGTGCCTGCCGCGCCCCGAGTGCGTGGTGGCGTCGGCGGGCGCGCGCAAGGTCATCGCGAGCACCTACGCCGCGCTCGGCGTGTCGGCGCGCACGCTGGCGCCGGTGCTGATCAAGAGCGGCAACCTCCCACGCCACGACCGGGTGCGCCCCCTCGTGAAGCTCGCCGCGCTCTACTCCGCCGTCGTCACGCCCGCGTGCACGAGCGCCGCCGAGGAGGCGCGCGCGTGGGAGCAGGTCATCCCGTGAACACGCGGAAGAACTGCCGCGGCGCCCGCTTCTTGCGCACGCACCGCGTGCTCGCCGGCATGTAGCAGACGCTGAACCCCCGCCGCGGCTTGCCGGTGCGGTTCTGGCCCGAGCGGTGCCACACGTGGTTGTGGATGAGGATCGCCTCGCCCGCGCGCGCGGGCACGGGGATCACGCGCGCCTCGGCGTCCCCCGCGCGCAGGACGTCCGCGGGGATGACCCCACCGAGCGGGGTCGCGAGGCCACCCACGTGGCTCCCGGGGACGATCTCCACGCACCCGGCCTCGGTCGGCGCGTCGTCGATCGCGAACCAGATCTGCAGGTCGGGGTTGCGGTCGACGCCCCAGAAGTTGCCGCCGTCCTGGTGGAACGGCAAGAACGTGCCGCCGTCGCGGCCCTTGGTCATGAGGATCGAGCGGTAGAGCACCACGTCCTCGCCGATCCACGCGCGCACGAGCGGCTCGACCGTGGGGTGGGCGATGACGCCGCGGAAGAGCGGATCGAGCTCGAGCTTCTCGATCTTGCGGTAGTCGAGCGAGGGGCCGATGAAGCCGCGACCGAGCTCGAGGTCCTCGTAGCGGCCGCTCGTGGCGTCGTGCTGGAAGAAGAGCCCCGGGATCACCACCTCGCCGAGCATGATGGCGTCGGCGCGGGCGCGGAGGGCCAGGAGCGTGGGCTCGTCGAGCACGGGCCCGAGGCGCGCGAAGCCGTGTGCGCGGTATTCGGCGAGCACGGCCTCGACGTCCATGGGGAGCTGTTAGTACCGGGGCGCCGTCGCGACCAGCGTGGTACCGATCGAGCATGCGCGCGTGGATCGTCGTGGGCCTGATGGGGTGTCACCGGGCAGAGGCACCGGCGCCCGCACCGGCGGCCGCTTCGGTGAGCGTGACGGCGAGCACGTCGTCGGCGCCGAGTGCGTCGACGTCTGCATCGAGCAGCGCGAGCGCGCTCACGTGGACCACGCACCCCGCCGGGCGCCTCGACGCAGAGGGTCGCCTCTGCATGCCGAAGGTGACGGCCCAGGGCACCTGCGTCTCACCCTTGCGCGACGAGGCGCTGTGCGCCCTGCCCGACTGCGAGCTCGTGACGCACGGGCCGCCGTCGAAGACGGAGTGCTGCTTCGTCCAGCGGTTCCGGAGCACGCCCGCGCACCGCTGCGTGCTCGCCGCGGAGACGGATCCTCCCCGCGACGCGGATGGGTGCGGCAAGCCGAAGTGCGCGGGGTGCGGCGCGCTCGACGCGAAGGAGACCGCGCGGGTGCGGGCGGTGGTGTCGAGGGCGTGCTGCTACACGACCTAGCGGGCGTAGCGGGCGTCGGTGCCGTCGAGCTCGACCGCGAGCGAATCCACCTTCGCGCGGAGCTCGGGGTCGAGCGGCACGCACGCCGCGAGCGCGGCCTCGAGGTGGTCGAGCGAGGCCGGTCCGACGAGGATCGAGTCGACGCCCGCGTGACCGGCGACGAACCCGTACGCCAGCTCGAGCAGCGATTTGCCCGCCTCGGCGGCCAGCTTCGCGTAGGCCTCCGCGCGCGCGGCCATGCCCGGCGTGGCGTACCGCCGCTGGTACATGGCGTTCTTGGTGAAGCGCGCCCCGGTCGCGGTCGCGGTCGCGAGGAGCCCACCGGCGAGCGGGTTGTAGACCGTCGTGTGCACGCGATGCCGCGCGGCGAAGCGGAAGTACTCGAGGTCGAGCTGGCGCACGAGCAGGTTGTAGATCTGCTGCGCCGCCACGGGCCGCAGGCCCCCGAGCGCATCAGGGTGGGCGGCCTCGAGGATCTCCCACGCCGCGTAGTTCGACATCCCGTACGCGCGCACCTTCCCGCTCTCGACGAGCCGCGCGACGGCGCCGAGCGTGTCGACGAGCGGCACCTCCGGGTCGGGCGCGTGCAGCCAGTAGAGGTCGACGTGATCGGTGCCGAGGTTCGCGAGGCTCTCGTCGATCGCGCGCGCGATCGCCGCCGGAGACAGCCCCTCGGGCTTGCCGCTGCGGCGCATCAGGCCGACCTTGGTCGCGAGGAGCACCCGGTCGCGACCGAGCGCGCGGAGCGCCTTGCCGACGATGCGCTCGGAGGCGCCGTCGCCGTAGACGTTGGCCGTGTCGAACAGCTCGAGCCCGGCGTCGAGGGCGCGCGCGGCGATGGCGAGCGAGGCGCGCTCGTCGGTGCGCTTGCCGAAGTTCATCGTGCCGAGGGCCAGCGCCGTGCCGCCGGCCTTCGGCGCGAGGTAGCGCGCGGGGTTCACTGTGCGAGGTACTCGAGGGCGCCGAGCAGGAGCACGAACACCGCCATGAGGCTCTCGCCAGCGATGATGCCCGAGCTGAGCGCCACCGTGTACTCCTCGGCCTTGGCCTTGTTCTGCTTGGTCCAGAGCCAGGCGAGCACCGCCCCGAAGAACATCATCATGCTGTTGTGCGCGTCGATGACGAGCGCCAGGCCCACCCCCGTGGCGGAGGGGATGTACTTCTTGTACTTCGGGAAGCGCAGCTCGAGGAGCGGAAGGATCACGCCGATGGCGACGCCGACCTTGATGCCGAGCACCGCGGTCGGGTGGAGCGAGGACAGCCCCTTCGAGAGCAGCTCCGCGACACCGGCCCAGACCTTGGCGGACGGCGCGGCGAACTTCTTCAGCAGCACGTCCTTGGTCGGGACGAGGATGTAGAACATCGGCACGGTGACCGCGGTGCCCACGACCGTGCCGACGAGCTGCGCGAGGAACTGCTTGCGCGGGTTGGCTCCGAGCAGGTAGCCGCTCTTGAGGTCGGTCAAGAGGTCCGCGGAGCTGCCGGCGGCGCCCGCCGTGATGCTGGCGGTCATCAGGTTGGTGGTCACGTTGCCGGGAGCGACGACGCCGTAGGTGAGCTGGGTGATCTTGCCCATCGCGCCGATCGGCGTCGTGTCGGTCTCGCCGGTGGCGCGGCAGGCGACGAGGCTGAGGAAGAAGGTGAGGAGGATGGCGAGGATGCTCATCCACCACGAGATCCCGAACGAGACCTTGCCGACCGCGACGAGGCCGACGCTCGCGAACGCCATGCCGCCCACGAACCAGGAGCTCGGCACCTCGATCGCCGCGATGCGGGCCTCGGCGGCCGCGTTGGGGTCGTCGGCGGCGAGCTTCTTGCGGCCCCCGAGCCCGGAGAAGGCTCGGAGGATGGTGCGCCACTGCAGCGCGAAGGTGAGCAGGCCGCTCGCGACCATGATCGAGGCGCCGGGCCAGAGGCTCCACTTGCGGATCGCGCTGCCGGTGAGCGCGCTGATGCCGCCGAGCGCGTACACCTTGGGGCCCACGTAGACGAAATTGAGGAGGCCCGCGACCAGCATGGAGATGGTGGTGCGCAGCCCCATCAGAGCGCCGGCGGCGATGAAGATCAGCGAGCCCTCGAGGTGGACGCCGAGGGCAGCGAGCTTGGCGCCGGTCGCGCCCGGGAAGGCGATCATCTCGGGGAACTTGTTGAACCGCGTGAGGTTCTTGAGGATGGCGCCGGCCTTGGCGCCGGGGTGCGCGTCGCGGAACCAGGAGATGACCGCACCGACCATGGCCGCGCGACCGAGCGCGCGGGCCTGCCGCTGGCCGGCGTCGCTCTCGGCGTGCAGCGACTTGAGCGTCTCGGCGGCGGCGATGCCGCTCGGGAACGGGAGCTTCTCGATGTTGACCATCTGCCGCTTCATCGGGATGGCCATCACGGTGCCGAGGACCGCGAGGAAGAAGGTCCAGAGCGCGAGCGTGACCCAGCCGATGTGCTTGCCGTTGAGGATCAGGTACGCGGCGATGGCGGAGGTCATCACGCCGCCGGTCGAGTAGCCCGCCGACGAGGCCGTCGACTGCATGCAGTTGTTCTCGAGCACCGACATCGGCGGCCCGAAGACCTTCGGCGCGAGGCGAACCAGCGTGTTGTAGATGGTGAAGCTGAGCACGCACGCCGTGATGGCCACGCCGAGGCCCCAGCCGGTCTTCAACCCGACGTAGAGGTTCTGCAGCGAGAGGGCGCCGCCGAGGAGCGCCCCCATGAGGATCGCGCGGGCCGTGGCCTGCTTGACGTGATCCCCCTGGTAGACCTTCTCGACCCACTCCATCTCGAGGGCGATCGTGTCGCCGCTGGGAGGCTGTGGCGCCGGTTGTTCAGGGGTGCTCGAGTCGCCGAGGGAGCTCATGGAGGGCGCGACCAGACGGCGGTTTTGGCCGGGAGACAAGCGGGTCGTAGGGCCCTCCGTTCGTGCTAGAGCAAAGGCGTGAGCGAAGATGGACCGGCCAAGGAAGCCCCACCGGCGGCCGAGATCGCCGTCACGGGAGGCGCCGAGGTCGTGGGCCCCGTCGAGCACGAGGCGCCGGCCCCGCGCGATCGCGCCGTCGTCCTCGGCCCCGTCGACGACAAGAGCTTTGCCATCCTGCGTCAGCGCGCCGAAGACGCCCCGATCGAGGCGGGGGTGGTCCGCCCCATGCGCGAGGGGGAGCCGATCCACGGCGAGCTCGTCAGCCTGTCGCGCCCGGAGGCCTCGTCACCGATTCTCGACGTGAAGGTGCACTACGACGGCCGCCCGAAGGTGCGCGCGATGGACACGGCGAGCGTGGCGCTGCCACACAAGGGTCCCGCGCGGGTCACGAGCGAGGCGTTCCGCGACGGCTGGGACGCGGTGTTCCGTCGCGGCGAGCCCAACTGATCAGGGACACGCCACCACCTGCACCACGTAGTCGATCGCCTTGCTCGCGCCCTTCACGCTCACCGCATAGGACTTGCCCGCCTTCGTGGTCCAGCCCTTCGGCGTGATCTTCAGCGCGCTGGTGCTGCCGTAGCCGTTCGCGAGCGTCGCGACGTCGACCGGCCTGTCCACGCCGTCCTCGGCGATCGTCGCGGTGGTCGAGCCACTGAACGAGATCGAGTCGCTCTGCACGGTCCACCCGGTGGCGTCGACGGAGGAGAAGGAGCCCGGGGGCGCGAAGGCCTCGAGCGGCACGATGCCTGCGGGCGGCCAGGCGGTGAACTCCTTGCCCGCGCTGCCGCCGCCACCGATGACCTGGAGGCACGAGTAGCCGCTCGTGCCGCCGATCCCGATCGGGCCGAGGCTGTTGGAGAGGATCCAGCGACGATGACCGATGGTCGTCGCGTTGCCCGGATCGACCATGTAGAGGTCGATGGAGGCGACCGCCGGGGTCGGCGAGATGTTGCTCTTGCCTGCGCTGCCGGCGCCCGTGGCCGAGTAGCACTTCCAGCTGGTCGGCGGCGAGTGGCTGAGGGTCCCGTTGGCGTGCATCATGAGTGCGCAGGCCTGGGCGGTGCCGTTGCGCGCAGGATCGTCGACGACGGCGGGCAGTCCGGAGAGCCAGCGATACAGGTTCACGAGCTTCAGGGTGTTGGCCCGACCCGGTGCGCCGACGTCACCGGCGGTGCAGCTCGCGAGGGCGCCCGACCACGCTCCCTCGCCGAGCGAGGCGCGATCGCCCTTCCAGCGCGCGCACACCGCGTCGGTCCCGGTCGGCGGGCCGGTGTCGAGCGACCCCGCGTCGGCGGGTCCCGTGTCCACGGGGGGCGCGGTGGTGTCGGGCGCAACACCGGTGTCGGTGGTCGGGGTGTCCGTCAGGGTCGAGTCGACTCCCGCATCGGTCGGGGACGCTTCGGCGGTGGCGTCGCTGCCCACGTCGTCGCTGCCCACGTCGTCGGTGCCCTCGTCGAGCCCGCCGACCTCGCCCGTACACGCCGCGCAGAAAGCCCCCGCGAGCAGGGCCAAGGTCCAGGACCGCATACGGTTCAGGGTAGCAGAGCCTTGCGGCCCGGCCGCGCTGCATGAAAGCCTCGGTTGGCTCGTCTGTCCGGCTGGAGGAACCATGCGACTGTCAGGTGTCACGCAATGGCGCAGGGGTGCGAGGGGGGTCTCTGCCGGGGCGTTGCTGGTGCTCGGCTCGCTCGTCGCGGTGACCGCGACGGCCCAGCCGTTGCCGCCGATCCCGCCCGATCTGGCCAAGCAGCTCCCGCCCGGGGTCAACATCCCCGGGCTCGGCGGAACGGGCGTCGCGGTGCCCACCGGCACGGCCGTCCCGGGCATCCCGGCCAGCATCGGCGCGCTCCCGGCCCCCGTGATGTCGCCCCAGCCGGGCATCGCAGAGTGGACGGTCCTCGTCTACGCCGTCGCCGACAACGATCTCGAGGGTCCGATCCTCGACGACCTCGACGAGATGGAGCGCGTCGGCTCGGTCAAGGGCGTCAACGTGGTGATGGAGATCGACCGCTGGCGCCCGCCGCCCGGCTCGCCGATGGCCTCGCGCGACGACAAGACCAACGGCGACTGGGACACCGCCCGGCGCTACTTCGTCACGCGGGACGACGGCAGCATCGTCATCAACAGCAAGCTCCTCTCCGACATGGGCGAGATCGACATGTCTCACCCGAAGGAGCTCAAGGACTTCATCGCGTGGGGCGTGAAGAACTTCCCCGCCAAGCGCTACGCGCTCGTCATGGAGGACCACGGCAACGCCTGGCTCGGCGGCTTCGTCGACGACAAGGCCCCGCCCGAGACCCACCCCATGATGATGACCCTGCCCGAGCTCCAGTCCGGGCTCGCCGCGGGTCTCAAGGAGGCGGGCCTCGCCAAGTTCGACCTGCTCGCGACCGACGCTTGCCTCATGGGCACGCTCGAGGTCGCCGACGCGATCGCCCCCTACGTGAAGTACTGGGCGGCGAGCGAGGAGCTGCAGCCCGGCGCGGGCTACGAGTACACGCAGGCCCTCGCGCCGCTCGTGCAGAAGCCCGCCCTGATGGACGGCGCCGCGCTCGGAAAGTCGTTCGTCAACGCGATGCGCGTGAGCTACGGCCCCGGCGCCAAGGGCGGGCCCGACCCCACCGTCACGAGCGCGCTGTTCGACATGTCGAAGATCCCGGCCTTGCGGGCCGCGGTCGACACGATGGCCACCCAGATCGCCGGCAACATGGACGCGAGCAAGCTCGGCATGGGCACCGCGGCCGAGTCGGCCGACACGTTCGGCCCGCGCACCGATCCGATCAACGGCCCGCGCGACGGCTTCGCCGATCTCGTCCAGGTCGCCGCGGTCATCCGCGAGATGACCACCGCCTCCAACGTGAAGGCCTCGGCGCAGTCGGTCATCACCGCGCTCGACGCGGCGCGCGTCGACAAGTTCAACGGCGACGATCGCGTTCACGCCCGCGGGCTGTCGATCTGGCTGCCCCCGCCCGACAGCGTGAAGAAGCTCCTGCCGGCCTACCAGAAGACCCCGTTCGGCAAGACGAGCCCGTGGTCGACCGCGCTGCAGACCTACAGCAACGCGTTCTCGGTCGGCGCCGCGCCCAAGATCACCAACATCCAGATCGGCAAGAACGCCGCCAACCCGTTCGGCGGCGAGCGCCCCGTGACCGCGACGGTCGACGGCGACATCAGCAACGTGATCATGATCGTCTCGCAGGACTTCCTCGGCAACAAGGTGCCGGTCGAGGTCGTGGGCATCACCGATCCCGCGCTGTTCAAGAAGCTCGCCGAGGGCCCGGGCGTCACCACCTGGAAGAAGACCGGCAACATGGTCTCCACCAAGTGGACCCCCATGTACGCCACCCTCAGCGGCAAGGGAGGCCTCGAGTTCCCGCTCAGCGTGCACAAGTGGCGGTTCGACGCGACGAGCTTCGACACCGACGTCGGCCTGCGCATCCTCGGCGGCCCCGAGGAGACGGTCATGCTCCGCTTCTCGTTCGCCAAGGGCGTCACCGGCTACGCGGGGAGCAAGCTCCTCACCGGCTACTTCATCGACCAGGTCAAGGATCAGACCTTCTACACGCCGTTCACGCCCGCCAAGCTGCCCGCGGCGAAGGTGGCGTTCGAGCCGCGCTACCAGATCGTCGATCCGAGCGGCAAGAGCTCCACGCTCAAGCTGCCGCTGCAGGTGAAGTGGGACAAGGTCGAGGACCTCAAGGTGAACGTGCGGCCGATGCTGCCCGGCACCTACCAGATCACCATCATGGCCGAGGACTTCTCCGGCCACGTCGGCGTCGCCAAGGCCACCACCACGCTGCCGTGAGCGATGGCCACACCGCGCCCTCCGCGTGAAGTGCTGGGCGTGGTCGGCCCCTGGTTGTTCGTCGCGACCGCGCTCCTGCCGCTCACCTGGCTGCTCCCCCATTTCGACCTCACCGCCACGCTCGCCCGCGTGGCGTTGTGGCTCTCGGACTCGGGCAAGCTCGGCATGCCGATCGTGTGCACGATCGGGGTCGTGCTCGTCGTGAGTCGACCGGCGCTGACCGGTCGCGCACGCGCCCAGGAGTTCGGGGCGATGACGCTCGCGCTCGTGCTGTTCCTCGGCGTCGGCGCGTTCGTGAACGAATACGTCGTGAAGCCGCGTCTGAACACGCCACGCCCCAACATCGAGGAGCTCGCGCAGCTCGGGTTGCTGGATCTGAGCCCCGAGCGGTTCTACGCCCTGCAGGGTGAGCGGAGCGCGTACCTGCGTCGTGTGCTCGAGGCGGTGCCCGATCGGTTGCCGATGGCGGCCGCGATCCGCAACCACTGGATCGAGGAGACGGGCTTCTCGTTTCCTTCGGGCCACTCCACCGCCGCCATGCTGGTCGCGACGTTCTTCGCCTGCCTCGCGGTCTCGGTGGTCGAGGGGCGGCGACGCTGGTTCCTGCTCGCGCTCCTGCCGTGGGCGGTGCTGATCTGCTTCGCGCGCCCGGTGCTGCGCGTGCACCGCCCGATCGACGTGACCGTCGGTGGGCTGCAGGGGATCGCGCTCGGGCTCCTCGCGTACCTGTTCGTCCACTTCGCGATCGCGCGAACACGGGTGGCTGGCATGCCTGCTGCAGACTGATGGCTCCCATGCCCGACCTGTGCCACGCCTCCCGTCTCCGCGCACACCTCCGCAACCTCGTGGTCGTCACCGGCGCCGCGGGCATGCTCACCGCGGGCCTGCAGGCTTGCGGTGGCAGCGTGGTCGACGAGGGTACGGTCCTCAAGTCCGAGACGGGGGCCGAGTGCGTCCTCGGTGCGCGCGAGGGGGAGCCCGGCACGTACTGCTCGTTCAGTCCCTGGTACGTGAGCGCGAAGGGCGCGGGCTGTTCGGGCCTCTCCTGCAACGACATCTGCGGGGTCTCGGGGTCGATCGGCTGCCCGTACGACAGCGCCAAGGAGCGCTTCACCTGCAACTGGTACTGCGTGGTCGACGGCCGACGGCATGCCAGTGCGGTCGAGCTCGACGACGAGGCAGCGCTCGACCTCGGCGATCACTTCGCGCGCATGGCCTATCACGAGGCGATCGCGGTGCAGGCCTTCGAGCGACTGCGGCGGGATCTTCGCGCGCTCGGGGCTCCGCGCGCGCTGTTCGTGGCCTGCAGCCGCGCCATCGAGGACGAGCGCCGCCACGTGCGCATGGCGAGCGGCCTCGCGCGCAAGTTCGGCCGCGCGCCCCTCGTGCCCCCGCCCTGCGCTCCCTCTGCTCCGCGCACGATGCTCGAACTGGCGCGAGAGAACGGCCGCGAAGGCTGCGGCCGCGAGCTGCTCGGGGTGTTCGTCGGCGAGTGGCACGCGACCCACGCAACGGACCCCGTGGTGCGGCGGTTCTACGCGCGGATCACCGCCGACGAGGCGCGTCACGCCTCCCTCTCGGTGCGCCTCCAGCGCTGGCTCCGCAGCCGGCTGAGCGAGACCGAGCAGGCGGCGGTCGACGACGAGGCGCTGGCCTTCGTCCGTCGAGCGGTCGTGCAGGCGCCGACCGCCCTCGGCGTGCCGCCGGCGGCGCTGTTCGAGCGGGTCACGCGCTGCCTGGCCGAAGACCTCCCCCTGGCGTGGGCGGCCTGATCGCGGCAGGCGTCGGCACAGACCGGCGCACCGGCTTCTTGATGCAGTCCTTGGACTGAAGGACGGGCCAAACGGGGCCACTGCCGAGGGGCTGGTCTTCGGGCGTCGTGAACGGTCCCCGACCTCGCACGTCGAGAGGTACCGATCGCGCACTTGTAGCCGGTCTTCCGGCTGATGCCGAAGCGACGACAGAGCTCGGTCATCCCTGCGTGCTTGTCTAGGCAGGCGTCCACGAACTCCTGCCTCACCTTCACGAGTGACTGCTCCTTCCAGGGCAGGGCCACCTCCTTGCCGCAACTGTTACCCATGTCCTTGGACAGAAGGACGGGCCGTCACCCATGTGCCCGCACGAACCGTCACCCATGTCCGTACACCGGACCCAGACCTCGTTGGACCCTTGACATCCGCAGGCGACGATATACGCTCAATCAAATGGCCAGGCGTCCCGTCCAGCTGGAGCTCGCGCGGACCGGAGGGTGGGGCGGGCGTCGTCCGGGCGCCGGGCGCCGACGCATGGCGCCGCGGCCGCTCGTCCCCCACCGTCCACGTGAACCCCACGTCGGCTGGGCGCCCGTGCATCTCACCCTCCGCTGCATGTCCGGGCTGCCTTCGCTGCGGTCGATGGAGGTCTTCCCGGCGGTCGTCGCTGCCCTTCGCGCGGCGCAGGGCGCCGCGTTCCGCGTCCTGCAGTTCTCGGTGCAGGACAACCACGTCCACCTGCTCGTCGAGGCGAACGATTCGGCGGCGCTGCGCAAGGGAGCGCGCTCGCTCGGCGTGCGCCTCGCGCGCGCGATCAACCGCGCCTGCGGTCGCAAGGGCCGTGTGCTCGACGACCGCTACCACACCCGTACCCTGCGCACGCCGCGCGAGGTCCGCTTCGCGCTCGCCTACGTGCTCTTCAACTTCAAGAAGCACCAGGTTCGCGTGCCCACGCGCCTCGATCCGTGCTCGTCCGCGCCGTGGTGCGACGGCCTGCGCGATCGCCGTCCCGCCCCGCTCGAGGGCGCCCCGGTCGCCGCGGCTCACACGTGGCTCGCGCGGGTGGGCTGGCGGCGACACGGACTCCTCTCGCCCGACGAGGCGCCGGCGCGATCACCAGCCAGACGAGAACGACGGGACTGACCAGGGGCAGCTTCGCCGGCGCGGTCCTCGCCGTCACGAACGCGCGGACCGTCACGAACGCCGACGGTGGCCCCCAGGCTCTTCGCGGCAGGGGGTGCAGATCGCCGGTGACCTTTTCTTGGACGGCAAGCCCCTCACGGGTCCGTGGGTGCTCAAGCGAGTTCCATGGAAGCGTCCCTCGCCGACGGCCTCGAGTTCGCGCGGCATCCCTTCGAAGCTCCGAGGCGAGGTCGCGTCCAACGAGGGTGTGCGGGTGGAGGCGTGGGTGAACCCCCCGAAGGACGTGTCGACGGACGTGGACTTCCTCGTCCGACCCGGGCCGGACCTCCGGATCTGCGACGTGAGCTTCGACGACGCCTCGCCCGCGAGGACGGTGACCAAGCGAGCCGAAGAGGGCATCCGGACGCTGGGTTGGTTGCCACACCTCGTCGCGTGTTGCGCCGCTGGGGCTGAACCGCCTCACATCCGGTCGGGCGCGGCGATGCCGAGGAGCGAGAGCCCCTGCTCCAGTGTTCGCGCCGTCAGCGCGCAGAGGCGCAGCCGCGACGCCCGCACCTCGCCCTCCGCCTTGAGCACGGGACACTGGTCGTAGAACTCGTTGTAGCGAGCGGCGAGGTTGTACAAGTACCCACACAGCCGGTGGGGCTCGAGGGTCTCGCCGACCGCCTGCACCGTGGCGCCGAACGAGAGCAGCTCCAGCACGAGCGCGCGCTCGGCCTTCTCGGTGGGCGAGATCTTCCCGGCCGGCCGGTCCTCGCCCGCCTTGCGCAGGATGCTGCGCGGGCGCGCGTGCGCGTACTGCAGGTAGCCGCCGGTGTTGCCCTCGAACTGCACCATGCGGTCGAGGTCGAACACGTAGTCCTTCACGCGGTCGCTCGAGAGGTCCGCGTACTTGATGGCACCGACGCCGACCGCCTTGGCCATCGAGGCCTTGGTCTCCGGGTCGATGTCCGGCCAGCGCTTCTCGACCTCGGCGCGCGCGCGGTCGATCGCCTCCTCGATGAGGTCGATGAGGCGCGCGCTCTCGCCGGAGCGGCTGCGGAACATGCGCTTGTCGGTGCCGAGCACCGAGCCGAACGCCACGTGCTCGCAGCGTACGTTCTCGGGCAGCCACCCGCACGCGCGCGAGCCGGCGAAGATCATCGCGAGGTGCTGGGCCTGCGGCGCGCCGACGACCACGAGGATGCGGGTCGCGTGCAGCTCGCCCACGCGGTAGCGCACGCCCGCGAGGTCGGTGGCCGCGTAGCCGAAGCCGCCGTCGGCCTTGCGCACGATGAGCGGGAGCGGCGAGCCGTCCTTGTTCTTGAAGCCGGGCACGAACAGGCAGAGCGCGCCCTGGTCGATCTGGGCCTTGCCCTCGCGCTCGAGCTCCTCGGCGAGCGGCTGCAGGCGCGGGTTGTAGAAGCTCTCGCCACACACGTCCTCGCGCACGAGCTGGGTGCCGAGGAGCGCGTAGACCTTCTCGAAGTACTTCTGCGAGGCGTCGACCAGGATGCGCCAGAGCCGCAGGGTCTCGGCGTCGCCGCCCTGGAGCGACACGACGCGCTTGCGTGAGCGCTCGGCGAAGCCCGGGTCGCTGTCGAACTTGCTGCGCGCCGCCTTGTAGAACGCGGCGAGCTCGCCGACCGACACCTCGGCGCTGGCCGACTCGCCGAGGTCGAGCAGGTGCTCGATGAGCATGCCGAACGGCGTGCCCCAGTCGCCGAGGTGGTTCTGGCGAAGGATGGTGTGGCCGAGGAACCCGAGGGTGCGCGCGAGCGCGTCGCCGATCACCGTGCTGCGCAGGTGGCCGACGTGCATCTCCTTGGCGACGTTCGGCGAGGAGTAGTCGATGACCACGCGATCGAGCTTCTCGGCGAAGGGCACGCCGAGGCGGTCGTCCTCGAGGGCGCGGTCGGCGGCGGCGCCGAGCCAGTCGGCGCGCAGGGTCATGTTCAGGAACCCGGGGCCGGCGATCTCGATGCGCTCGACCAGATCGTCCACTTGCAGCGCCTTCACCAGCGCCTCGGCCACCTGGCGCGGCGGCTGGCCGAGCTTCTTGCCGAGGCCGAGCGCGACGTTCACCTGCAGATCGGCGCGATCGGAGCGCCGCACCATCGGGTCGGCGCCCGCGTGCTCTTCACCGAACGCGCGGCCGAGCGCGTCGCGGAACCGGGGGAGCAGTGCGGTGGCGGGATCGATGGGGGTCACGGGGGACGGGATAGCTCACTTGCACGGGCGTGGCATCGTGCTCGTCCAGGTGGTCATGCCGTGATACGGGAACCCGAGCGCACCGCCGTGCTTGCGCCGCACCAGGCGGTCGCCCACGCACACCTCCGCGGCCGACACGCCATAGTGACCCGAGGTGCGGTCCTTGCCGAACTCGCCGAGCACCACCGCTTCGCCGTCGTCGTCCTTGGTCACCGCGATGACCTTGCCCCGCTCCTCGGTCGGCTTGGTGTCGTCGAACGCCACGTTCGCGATCATGGCTACCGCCGGCCCCCAGAGGAGGCACGCGAAGAAGCTCAGGATCGCCGCGGCCACGTAGTGTCGGTAGGCGCGCGAATGCCCGCGCACACCGAGCCGGAGACCCACCCACGCGAGGCAGAACGCGCCGACCCCGGCCGCCGCCCCCAGCAAGGGCAGCGCGATGGAGCTCGGCGCACAGGTGGGCAGCGCGAGGATGAAGGCGAGCAGACCGACCCCGCAGGCCGCCGCGGACATGCCGATCGACCACTCGGTGCGGCGCCGCGGACGGTCGACGAGGGGCACGAACGGCGCGCCTCGCAGCACGTGCAGCGGCGGCAGGATCTCGAGCACCCGCTCGGGCTGGATCGGCGAGCCCGTCCCGAGGTGCACGTGCACGGACACCCCGCGCGGGCCGAACTCCACCCGGCTCGCCATGCAGTGCTTCAGGAGCGCCAGCACCGCCGAGCGGATCCACGGCGACGCGAGGAGCGCGCGCACCGCCTGGTCGTAGGCGTCGGTCTCGATGTAGACCCGCGGGTCGAACTGCGGGTCGCCGAGCTGGATCTCGAGGTTGATGCCCTTCTCCTTGCCCCGCCGATCGACGTCGGTCTCGTCGCGCAGGGTCACCTCGGGGAAGGGGTGCGAGAACGCGACCACCGCGAACCCGTCCACCGTGCCGCTGTTGAACGACAGCTCGATCTGGGTGCGCCCGCCCTCGTCGTCGAACGCGAGCGTCGAGGCGCCGCGGTGGGGCACGCCCAGCCTGCGCGCCACCGCCGTGAGTTCGTCGTACTGGCCGGACTCCAGCGGGGCTGGTGCCTGGGGCGCTGGACGATAGGCTGCCACGCCTCTCGTTCTACAACCGTCTACTGGTGCCGGAGAAGGGAATCGAACCCCCGACCTAGCGCGTATGAAACGCCCGCTCTAACCATCTGAGCTACTCCGGCGAGAGGGCGGCATCCTTAGGAACGTGTCGTGTGGTCGTCAAGAGCCCCGCCACGGCCGGCACCACCACGAGCGAAGCCGTGAGCCCCGCGAGGGTGCCGATGACCCCGACCGCCCCGAGGTCGCGCAGCCCGGGGAAGCCGCACCCGAGCAGGGCGACGAACCCGGCCGCCGTGGTGCAGGCGGTCGTCACGATGGCGCGCCCCTCCCGGTGGAGGGCGGTCCGGGCGTCACCCTCGCGCATGGCGTGCAGGAGGAACATCGACTCGTCCACGGTGATCCCGAGCAGCACCGGCAGCACGAGCGCGTCGTACACGTGCACCGAGACGCCGAACGCCCGCACGAGCAGCGCGACGATGGCGAGCTCCACGAGCAGCGCGATCAGCGCCACCAGCACCTCGCGCGCCGAGCGCAGCACCGAGCGCAGGGCGAGGATCACCAGCACCAGCGCCACCAGCGAGACGCGCGGCAGGTCGCGGGTGAGCGCCGCGCGCAGCGAGCCCTCCAGCACGGGATACCCGGTGACCACCGCGTCGCGATCGAGGGCGGCGACCTCGGTCGCAAGGGCCGCGGCGTCGAGCTTCGGGCCGCGCACGTAGGTCGCCACCAGCGTCTCGCCGGTCTTCGGGTGGCGGGCGACGTGCCGCGCGACCAGGGGCGCGAGGGGCCCCTGACGCAGCCGCGCGACCGCGACGATCGCCGTCGAGAACGGCGCGGGCTCCTTCAGGTGCGCGATCGCGGGCGCGAACGGCTCGACCGCGAACCCCACCTCGACCAGCGCGGCCTCCAGCGCCGAGGGCTTACCCACGAGCAGCGCGTCGCGCGCCGCGAGCCGCGCCCGCACGGTGGCCTCCGAGGGCAGCCACGGCGCGATCGACTCCACCGTGCGCCCACCCTTGCCGGCGAGGCCCGCGGCCAGCTTCTCCGCGCGCGCGAGCACGGCCTGCTCGTCGGGGCCCGACTGGATCACGGTGAGCTGCACCTCGTCCTTCTCGTGCGCGGTGAGGCGGATCGCGTCCTCCTGCGCCGCGAGCGACGGCAGGTTCCGCGGCTTGACCGCGACGATCGCGCCGCCCGGCTTCGGTGGACCCACGACGATCAACGCGACGACGATGGCGACGACACCGAAGGCCACGACGCGCCCCCCGCGACCCACGATCGCCTCACCGAGCCGCACCAGGAATGTGAGCGGTCGCTCGGGGTGAGGGGTGCGCTCGAGGCGAGCCGCGAGCCGCGGCGTCATCGCGAGGATCGCGAGCGCGGTCAGCACCTCGCCGGTCGCGCAGAGGAGCCCGAGCTCGCGCAGCGCCGAGAGGCGGGACAGCGCCAGCGCGCCGAACGCGCACCCCGCCGCCACCGCCGCCGTCAGCGTGGGCCGCCACACCGCGCGGGTCGCCTCGAGCGCGATCTCCTCGTCGCTGGCGTCCGGCTGCTCGCGGCGCGCGCGCTCGACCGCCGCGTACACGTGCACGCCGGTGTCGAGGCCGACGCCGATCACCACCGAGGCGAAGCCCATCGCGATCGCGGTGATGCCGCCCGGCAGGAGCGCCGCGACCGCGGTCGTCCACAGCGTGCCGATGAGGAGCGGCGGGCCGATGGCGAGGAGGGCGCGCGTGCGCCGGAACGTGAGGACGAAGGCGAGCGCGACGAGCACCGTGGAGATCGCGCTCGACAGGTACAGATCGCGCCGGATCATGCGCTCGACGTCGCGCGCGATCGCCGCGCCGCCCGCGATTCGCGCGCGGACGCCGGGGTGGCCCGGCGAGACCTCCGCGATCGCCGCCTCGAGCGAATCGACCACCCGCCGCGCCTCCGTCGAGTCGAGCGCCGAGCCCTGGGTGCTCACGAGGACGAACCGCGCCTTGCCGCCGTCGGCCGCGAGCGCCCCGGACTCGTCGGTCGACGCCGTGGCCGCGATCGAGCGCGCCCGCGCGCGCGCCACCTGGAGCAACCGCAGCGGGTCGTGCTTCACGAGCTCGGCCACCTCGCCGGAGCCCGGCATCAGCAGCATCGCGCGGGTGTCCTCGAGTCGCCCCTTCATGCCCTCGCCGAGGATCTGCGCGAGCTCCTTCTGCTCGGCGTCGTCCGCGAACGCGAAGAGCAGCGTGGGGTCGGGCGCCTCGCCCTCGGCGCGCGGGGGCCGCACGTGGGTCACGGCGGTGCGGATCCCGGGGCGCCCCACCACGGCCTTGGCCAGCGCCTCGGCGGCCGCCTCCGCGCGGGCCGGGTCGTCGGCCTGCACGAGCAGGATCGTCACATCGCCCCCGCCGAAGGCGTCGACGTAGCGCCCGAGCGCGACCGCCGCCGGGTCGTCCGGGAACAGGCGCGACAGGCTGCCCGACAGCCGCAGCCGCGGGAGGAGCAGCGCGGAGATCACGGTGAGGACGAGGGCGATCCACGGCGCGACGCGCGCGAGCCGTCTCATCAGGGCACCTTGCGCTCCTTCGTCTCGGTCGAGGCGACCCCCGGGTCGGACTCGCTCCGTCCGCTCGGCCCCTGGATGTTCGGCGAAGACATGTCCGCGTCCGTGTCGTAGTCGAGCTGGGTGATCTGCACCGCCGGCGCGGGCCGCATGGTCGGCGCGTGCGGGTAGAGGCGGAGCCGTACCACGCGACGGCGGCGGATGGCGCGAATCTCCGCGTCGAACGGCCCGAGCCGCACGCGATCGCCCTTGCGCGGGATGCGCCCGAGGAGCTTGACCACGTGCGCCGCGAGCGGCTCGCCGCCGGTGCCGTCCTCGGGGTCGACGCCGAGGCCGCGCAGCTCGTCGAGCAGCACGTCCGGGTCCACGTCCCAGGCGCCTGGCACGTTGTGGGCCTCGCGGACGCGCGGGGCCTCGTCCTCGTCGGCTTCGTCGCGGATCTCGCCGACGATCTCCTCGAGCAGGTCTTCCATCGTGAGGAGCCCCGAAGTGCCGCCGTACTCGTCGACCACGATGGCGAACAGCGTGTTGCTCTGCTGCATCTGGCGGAGCACGTCGATGAGCGACGACGCCTCGGGCACGAACAGCACGTCGCGGCGCAAGGACGCGATGTCGGGCAACATGAGCGCCTTCGGGTCCAGCAGCAGATCCTTGGCATAGAGGTAGCCGACCGGGCGATCGATGTCGTCGCGCTCGATGAGCACGAGGCGCGAGTACTCGTGGGTACGCAGGTACGCGAGCGCCTCGTCGGGCCGCGCGTTGATGGCGATGGCGGCCATGTCCACGCGGGGCACCATCACGTTGCGCGCCTTCTGCGAGGCGAACCGCACCACCCGCTCGAGCAGCTCGCGCTTGTCCTCGGCGCGTGGACCGTGCGCGAGGGTGGCGGCGATGACGCCGGTGAGCTCCTCCTCGGAGAGCTCGCCCTCGCTCGGCAGCTTGCTCCCGAGACCCAGGCCGCGCAGCAGGACCCGCGTGGCCCCCTCGATGACGAACCGCACGGGCGAGAGCAGGAGGAAGGTGATACGGAACGGCCGCGAGAGGAAGCAGGCGACCTCCTCCGACTTGTGCAGCGCGAGCATCTTCGGCATCTGCTCGCCGAGGAGGACGTGCAGGTAGGTGATGGTCGCGAAGGCGAGTGTCGCCCCGATCGCGTGGCTGGTCGGCCCGAGCGGTCGGCCACCGGTGAAGGTCCGGAACACGTTGTCGACGACGCGCTCGAACGCGGGCTCGCCGATCCACCCGAGGGCCAGCGAGGCGAGGGTGATCCCGATCTGGGAGACCGACAGATAGCGCTCGATTTCCCGCGCGATCCGCACGGCCGTGTGCGCACCCGGCACGTTCTTCTTGGCGAGGCGCTCGAGCCCCGCCGGGCGCACGCGGACGAACGAGAACTCCGCGGCGACGAAGAAGCCGTTGAGGGCGACGAGCCCGAGGGCCGCAAGGAGGCCGGTCATCCGCGGAGCAACGACCCTATCATGGACCGGTGCGCATCCGAATCGTGGCCGTCGGCAAGCTCAAGGAAGCCCACTATCGGGAGGCGGTCGCCGACTACCTCGACCGCCTGCGGCACTACGCCAAGACCGAGACGGTCGAGGTGGACGACGGCCCGACGCCCAAGGTGACGGGCGCGCTGCGCAAGGCGATCGGCGAGCGCGTGCGGGTGGTCGCCCTCACCATCGACGGCAAGCAACGCTCGAGCGAGGAGCTCGCCGCGTGGATCGAGACGCAGGCGAGCGCCGGCCAGGATCTGGTGTTCGTCATCGGCGGCGCCGACGGCATCCCCGACGAGATCGCGCGCGGCGCGCACGAGCGCCTGTCGCTCTCCCGCATGACCTTGCCGCATCGACTCGCACGGCTGGTCCTCGTCGAGCAGCTCTACCGCGCGATGACCATCCGCAAGGGCGAGCCCTACCACCACTAGGCGGCGGGCTCGCCGAACAGCTCGCGCGACGCGGCGCGCTGCTTCGGCAAGAGGATGAGGAAGAAGATCCCGTTGTAGAGGAACAGCCGCAGCATCATGAAGATGGCGATCTGGTCGATGGCGGTGAACACCGCGAGGCCGAACACCAGCGAGCCGAACCCGAACCAGTTGCGCCAGAGCGCCATGCACGGGAGCTGGATCGCGCGGTAGCGCTCGGCCTGCTCCTTGTTCCATGCGGGCAGGCTCTCGAGCTTGCGCGGCGCGCACGGGTCGAACCAGCGCAGGAAGTCGATCTGCCCCTTGGTGTAGAACAGGTAGATCCACCACACGAAGCGGACGCCGAAGCTCATGCCCTCGCGCTTGCCCTCCTCGTAGCGGGCGAGCGCGACGTCGATGTCCTCGCCCTCCTTGTTCCCCTCGATGGTCATGCGGAGGAACATGCTCTTGTAGTAGTCGTACCCGCCGGAGTGGAAGGCGTTGGTCCACACCGTGAGCAGGCAGAGCGCGACCACGATCGCGGCGTGCCACCAGGGCTGGGTGTGCCGCGTGGCCATCACCCAGGTGCTGCCACCCACGGCGGCGATGGTGGTGGTGAGGTCGGCCACGCCGTCGAGCATGCGGCCGAGGGCGCTCGAGCTCTTGCGCATGCGGGCCAGCGCGCCGTCGGCGCAGTCGAACGCCGCCGAGAGGAACACGCAGAGGCCGGCCCACACGAGGTGGTGCGGCACCGGCTTCACGTAGAAGAACCCGGCGACCAGGCCGAAGATGATCGAGAGGATCGTGATCTGGTTCGGCGTGAGCGGGGTCGGGTACGCGAGCTTCGCGATGACGAACCCGACGGGGCGCTGGACCCAGACGTCGATCGGCTCCTCGATGTCGAGGGGCTTGAGCGATTTCCGGTACTGCTCGACGAAGCTCACGGCGCGCTCCCTAGCAAGGATTCACCGCCGTTGCGACGGCCGGCCGCGACGACCGCCCGATCAGAGGGCGCCGCGGATGGCGAGCGTGGGGCCGTGGAACACGTCGATGCTGCCGTAGTCGGTGCGTAGGTCGGCCGAGTTGCGGTGGATGTTGGTGTAGATGAAGTCGGCGCGGTACATGGCGCACAGGTCGAGCCGCAGCCGGCTACCGCGCGGCAGGAAGCGCCAGCGAATGCCGCCCGCGAGCGTGCCGTTGAACGACAGGGCGATCTGCTTGATCTCCTGCCGGTTGCTCGCGACGTCGGGCCCCGCCTGGTCGTTGAGGAAGTAGAACGAGGTGGGCCCCGCGCCGCCGAAGATGGCGACGTCGAGCCACGGCGAGAACAGCGGCGCTTCGCCCTGCCCGAACCGCATCGAGACGCCGGCCAGCAGGTAGCGCGCGTCGACGGCCTGCGGCGGGCTCTCGCGGTTGAACGAGAAGTACTTGTTCTTCGGGTCCGTCGAGGTGTTCTTGAGCTCGTAGACGATGCGCGGGAGCTCGTAGCGGTAGTAGCGGACGCCGACGACCAGCTCCTCCATGTACGCCTTCATGGTGGCGTCGCCGACGGCGAAGAGGACGTCGTAGCCCACGTCGATCTGGGTCATCTCGATCTGCAGCGGCGCGATCGAGTTGATCGCGCCGTCGACCGCGCCCACCTTGCGCACCTCGCCGCTCGTGAACTTGGCGATCTTGGCGCTCGAGCGGATGCCGAGGAACCCGAGGCCGAAGTCGAACACGTCGCTCGCCCACCCGCGGATGCCGAGCTGCGTCGCCAGGGAGGACTGCTCGATGGTGCCGCCCGACCGGTACGCGCGGTCGGTCGCGTAGCCGAAGTTGAGCGCGGCCACGCCCGGCAACCGGATCCAGTCGAGCACGATGGCGAAGCTCGCCTGCGCGAGGATGATCGGCTTCACGCGGTAGTCGGGCTGGAACTTGCGGCCCGTGTAGTCGAGGGTCTCGCTCGTCCCGTCGTTGTCGTTCTTGGTCGTCTGCGTGGTCGACGTGTGGATCGAGCTGAAGATGAACATCTCGCCGCCCGCCTTGAGGTCGATGCGCAGCGAGTCGAGCGTGATGCCCACGATCTGATCGACGACCGACTCGCGGAGCATGAAGCCCGCGGTCTTGTCCGGGTCTACGCCGCTCGCCTTGGCGAGCACCCCCGTCATCGCCTCGAGCACGGAGACCTGGCGGATGAAGCGCTCCTTGAGCCCGGACAGGAACGAGGGCAGCTGGTAGACCTGCCGCACCATCTTGAGGGTGGGCGTGGTGACGAGCTCCTTGGGCGCGCCGGGCAGCGCGCGGATGGTCTGGATGACGACGATGGGCAGCAGCGCCAGCGCCTCGAGCTCGACCCGGAAGGCGACCGAGATCACGCCGAGCGCGTCGCGGGCGATCTGGCTCTTCTGCGGGTCGCTCAGCTTGGCGTCGGCGGCCAGCAGCGCCGCGTCTTGCTGCAGCGCAGCCTTGGCCCCGGCAACCTGCCCCTCCGCTGCGATGCGCTTGTTGCGGCGCTCGGCGAGCTCTCCCGCCCGCGCCTTGCGCACGCCCTCGGGCTGGCCGGCAAGCTCGTCCTCGAGCTGCTTCTCGGCCTCGAACGCTTCGGAGAACAGAGTGTTCGCGTCGCGGTGCGCGTCCCAGTGCTTCTTGAGATCGGGGGTGCGCCCCGAGAACCCGGCGACCGCGTCGAAGATCGACGGGTACATCGGCTTCTCGGGCGGCGGCTTGTACTCCTCGAGGACGTTCTCGATGTGGCGCCGGTAACACTTGAGGACCGGCACCTCGAACTCGCCGAACTTGTACGGGTTCTCGGTCTTGATGTCGTCCTTGATGCGGCGGTAGTCCGGGTCGGTGAGCGGGATGCGGCGCACCCACTGATCGCCGGGCGTGTACCCCGTGGAGACGAGGATCCGGTCGACGAGGTCGAGCGTGCGCGCGATGTCCTCGATGCGATCGAGCGACACCTTGAGGCTCACGTCCTCGTGGGCGTACGCACGAATTGCGCGAACGTTCTCGTAGGCGGGGATGCAGGCACCACCGCCGCTCCCGAGCACCACGAGCCCCCCGACGCCGATGAATTTCCCAAGGTGAGACGACACGAGGGCCCCCACGCGGTTCGGCATGTCCTGCGTCAGACGAACACAGAATCCCGCCATTCACCACCCCTTCGGGGCACCCGGACCGACCGGAGCGGAGGACCGAACGAGTGTTCTCGACCGAGGGGCCTAAACCACCTGACGGATTCGGCCGTACCTCCACACGTGAGCGTAGTCCTCCATGCCCAGTTCGAATCGTGTGTCGAGAACCCCCTCGGTGAAGACCGCGGGTTCCACCGCATCTGGACGCTGCCCGACGGCGCCTGGGTGCTGGTCCGCGAGTACGACGACGGACTCGTGCGCGTGCAGACGAGCCGGGGCCTGCAGGTGTGGACCCGCGACGAGTCCGGCGTGACCCACGTCCACGTCGGCCAGCGCACGGCTGACCTCCACGTCTGAGCTCGGGTCGCAACGCCGATGGCGACGTGATGCGCGTCGTGTGCGCTGCGCGTGACAGGCCGGAAAAATATGCGTGGGAGCTGCACGTGGAGAGCCACGCGCTACACTCCGCGCCCTCATGAGAAAGTACCTACCCCTCGCGCTCCTCGCCCTCGTCCCGCTGGCCTCGTCGGCCGGTTGCTCGGACGACGGCACGGAAGCCCAGCCCGACACCGGCGTGAAGGATTCGTCGACGAGCGACGTCACCGACGCGCCGACGGACAGCAGCGACACGGGCACCGACACGGGCACCGATACGCCGCTGCCCCCGCCCACCGAGACGTGTCCCGCGACGTTCAAGCCGTGCACCGCCGACGCCGGCACGACCAAGTTCGTGCGCCTCAAGGGCACCGTCGTGTCGCCCTCCACCGTCACCTGCGACGGTGAGGTGCTGTTCTCGAGCGAGACGGGCAAGATCGTCTGCGCGGGCGAGGACTGCAGCACGGCGCCCGAGGCGGCCGGCGCGCAGGTGGTGTGCGCCAACGGCGTGATCTACCCGGGCATCATCGATCCCCACCAGCATGCGGACTACAACCACATGCCGGTCTTCCAGCACCCGAAGCACTACGACAACCGCAACACGTGGCGCAACCACGAGCGGCTCTACGACGACTTCAAGATCCCCCACAAGCCGTTCGGCACGACCAACAAGGCGAACCAGATCCTCGTGCAGCGCTACGCCGAGATGCGCATCGCGTTCGCGGGCGGCACGGGCATGTCGGGCACGGCCGGCGCGCTGCTCACCGACACCGGCATCGGCGGGTGGCTGCGCAACTTCGACAGCTCGAACGCCGCGCTCTCGGGCCTGACCGGCGCGTTCGTCGATCCCGACATCGACACCATCGTGGTCAAGGACGCCGACGGCGCGGTCGACGTCGCCGCCACCACGACCCACCTCACGCCGATCGTCTCCCGCATGAAGGCCGCCGACTACAAGGCGTTCCTCCCGCACATCGGCGAGGGCATCGACGCCAACGCGCGCGCCGAGTTCGACGAGGCGGTCAAGCAGAACATCGTCGGCGAGAAGACCGGCGTCATCCACTGCACCGCGTGCTCGTCGGCGCAGCTCCAGTACATGGCCAAGAACAAGGCCAAGCTGATCTGGTCGCCGCGCAGCAACATCGATCTGTACGGCGCCACCGCGAGCGTCACCACCGCCAAGCGCCTCGGCATCACCATCGCGCTCGGCGTCGACTGGACCCCGTCGGGCAGCATGAACCCGATCGGCGAGATGCAGTGCGCGGCGAGCCTCAACCGCACCTACTACGACAACACCTTCACCGACCGTGACATCGTCGAGATGTCCACCACCAACGCCGCCGCGGCGATGAACCTCGGCGACCAGGTCGGCAAGATCGAGAAGGGCTACTGGGCCGACCTCATGGTCGTCGCGGGCGACCGCACCAAGCCCTACCGCGCGCTCCTCGAGGCCAAGGCCAAGGAGATTCGCCTGGTCACCGTGGCCGGCAAGGCCCTCTACGGCGACCCGGAGGCCACGACCGGCGCCGTCCTCGGCGGCGGCACCTGCACCGCGGTCCCCGACGGCATCTCGCCCGACGGCAAGACCGGCGTGTGCGGCGCGGCCAAGAACGTCTGCGCGAAGGGTGTCGAGGACATCGCCACCATCAAGAGCGCCCTCGACGCGGCCAAGACGGCCGACACCAAGTGCACGGGCGCGACACCAGCGGGCTACTGCTACGCCTACCAGCTGTTCCCGCTCTTCCGCTGCGAGGAGACCCCGGAGCTCGATCGGTGCTCGTTCGGGCACGAGGCCATCACCCGCCGCGCAACCGGCGGCGGCACCATCCCCGCGGTCACCGGCAAGCCCGTCGCGGGCGACGACGACGGCGACGGCGTGCCGAACGACAAGGACAACTGCCCCAAGGTCTACAACCCGCCGTTCGACAACACGACGGCGCAGGACGACGCGAACGGCGACGGCAAGGGCGACGTCTGCGATCCGACGCCGTGCAAGAAGGCCGACGGCAGCGACGCGTGCCCGCTCGTCGGCCCCCCGCCGCCCCCGCCGCCCACCACGCTCACCATCCCCGAGATCCGTGACCCGGCCTCGGCCAAGCGCCCCGCGAGCGGCGCGTCGGTGACCATCGAGAAGGTCGTCGTCACCGCGGTGAAGACCGCGGGCACCAACCACGCGTTCGTCGTGCAGGACACGACGGCGACCACCTGGGCCGGCATCTACGTCTTCGTCGGCAGCGCGGTCCCCACCGTCGCCATCGGCGACGAGGTCAAGGTCACCGGCACGTTCGCCACGTTCCGCGGCCTCGAGCAGCTGAGCGGCCCGACCGTCACCAAGACCGGCACGGCCACCGTGCCCACGCCGATCACCGTGCTCCCGGCCGACATCATGACCGGCGGCCCCAAGGCCAAGCAGCTGCAGTCGATGCTGGTCACGGTGAACAACGTCGAGGCGGTCACCGCCACGGCGGGCGAGCTGTTCCTCTGCGCCACCTCGGCGACCGACACCAACAAGCTGCAGGTCTCGAGCTTCATCGCCGCCGACCTCGGCGCCTCGCCGTTCCCGGCCGCGGTCGGCGACAAGTTCAAGTCGATCACCGGCGTGGTCTACATCTTCATCGCCACCGGCTCGACCGACGACTCGCGGCTCGCCCCGCGCAGCGCGACCGACCTCGTGAAGTGAGTCTCGACGAGTGTCCCCGGGGTCAGCCCCGGGGCATTCGCGCGAGGAACTCCGACAGCTCGAGCCCCACGAGCTCGGGGGCCTCGATCACCACGTGCGCCAGCGCGGCGTAGCGCGCGTCGCGGATCCGCAAGAGCTCCTCGTAGCAGCGGGGCAGCGCCGCCTCGGGCGCCTCGTCGCCCGCCGCGAACGCGCCGCCCCACACGACGGGCTTCGGCTCCTCGAGGTACAGGCGCAGCATCGCCGCGCAGCGCTCGGCCGGCGTGCGCAGGTAGACCACCCGCGTGCGGGCGCGCAGCTCGGCCAGCAGCGGCGACGGCAGGTAGATCACGCTCCCCGTCGTGTCGAGCACGCCGCGGGCTGGCAGCTCGGCGAGCGCCGTCCGCGTGACGCGCTCCTCGAGCGCCAGGTATTCGGCCTCGCGCGCGGCGTAGCCCTCGTGCCACGGCATCCCCATCCACCGGCCGAGGGCGTGCACGGGTTCTTCGCCCGGTTCGGGGCTCACGAGCGCGCCCAGCGCCGCCGCGATCTCGCCGTCGCAGTCGCGGCGCACCCAGCCGTCGGCCTCGAGGCGCTTGGCCCAGAAGCTCTTGCCCACGCCGGACATGCCGATGAGAGAGAGCGGCTCCGTCATGGGAGCGCCGAGGCGATCGCGCGGCGGACGTCTTCCATGACGGCGTCGCGCGAAGCCGCCCTCGGATCGATGGGGGGATGGAAGGTGACGTCGACCCGCTGGCCGAAGTGGACCCCCTTGCCGTGCACCGGCAGCACGCGCCTCGTGCCGGCGAGCGTGACCGGGAGGATGCGGACCCCGACCCCTTCGGCCAGCACGAACCCGCCCTTCTTGAACGGCCCGAGCTGGCCCGTCTCGCTGCGCGTGCCCTCCGGCGCGATCCACACGTTGACCCCGGAGCGGAGCCGCTCGCCCGCGCGCCCGAGGCTGGCGCGCGCCTGCGCCCGGTCCTTGCGGTCGACCTCGATGAACTCCGCGGCGTGCATCGCGCGGCCGAACAGCGGGATGCGGAACAGCTCGGTCTTGGCCACCATCCGCAGCGAACGCGGGCAAAAAGCCCGATAGAGGCACGGGATGTCGAAGTGCGACTGGTGGTTCGACATGAGGACGAAGGTATCGTCGGTGGCGGCTTCCAGGCCGTGCACGCTGAGGTCGATCCCGGCATGGCCGACCACCCGCGCCGACCAATCGGCGAGGCGCGCGTCGCACGCCGCCCGGGTCAGCCGCCCGCGGCCGGCGTCGGTGAGGGTCGGCAGGGTGATGCGCAGCGTCTCCAGGACCGCAGCCAGCGTGAGAGGAACGGAGCCATCGTTCTGCATCGAAGATCGGGTACCATGCTACCTCGTTGCGCGCCCGAGCCCACGATCTCGACGGCCTCCTGTCGCTGCCCACGTTGCGCGACGCGACCCAGCGTCGCACCGCGTTCCGCCAGGGGCTCGCCACCCTCGCCCGCAGCGCCTCGGCGAGCGGGCCTTCTCCGCTCGAGGGCGTGCCGCCGGACCAGATCCTCGCGGCCGTCCGCACCGCGCTCGACAACCAGTTCTTCGAGGACCTCGACTGGCTGTCGCCCGCGGGCGTCGGGGTCGCGCTCTACGAGCTCGGCACCGCGCTGCCGAGCGGGCCCGAGCAGCGCGACCTCGGTCGCCGGGTGCTCCTGCGCCTGCACGCCGGCACCGCGGAGACCTTCGCCACCATCGCGACGCGCATGGTGCGGAGCACGCGCAAGGGCCCGTTCGGCGCCGCGTTCCGCGCGCGCGTGTCGCTCGTGTTCAGCGCGCCACCGTGGGCAGTGAACGCGGGGCCCCTCGCCTACGCGTTCGTGACGCGCCGCGAGCTCGCCCGGGAGTGGATCGGCGCGCGCTCCACCGGCCCCCTGCCGGCCCGGCGCCTCGCCGCGCGCATGATCGAGCGCGCCGCCATGGTAGCCGCGCGTCGCGCGCTCTCGGGCGACGAGTTCGCCGCGCGCGTGTTCGGCACCGAGGCCATCGCGCGGCCCTTCGCGCGCCTGCTCGCCGACCGCGAACCGCTCGTGTGGCGCCACGCGGCCGTCGCGCGCGGCCTCCTCGCCGGCGTCGCCACGACCCACTTCAAGGCCACGCTCGACGCACTCCACCCACGCCTCACCCCGACCGAGTGGCGCCGCGGGGCGGTGTCTCTCGTGACCGCGATCGCCACCGCGCCCGACAAGGCCCTGTCTCGCGCGCGCGATCTCCTGCGCGGGCCGATCGTGCAGCACGATCCGGGCATCATCAGCACCATGGCGCTCGGCCTCCGCGCGCGCTCGACCTCGAGCCCGAGGCCGCCGAGGAGCTGCTCGACGCGATGGTCGACGCCGACCCTCGCCGCACCGCCGAGGGCATCGCGCAGATCGCCCGCGAGGTGACCGGCGACGCGGGCAAGCGCGCGATCCTCACGGCCCGCGCGGTGCTCAGCGACACCCTCGCGCAGGGTCTCGAGGACCCGGACGAGCAGGTGCTCACCCGCGCCCTCGCGCGCGATCTCGAGCCCGAGCAGGAGCCCGACGTCTCCGTGCGCGAAGCGGTCCAGCGCGCGCTGCAGCTGTTCGTCGACCAGGGCGCGCGCGAGGCGCACGCGGCCGCGCTCGAGGCGCTCGAGGCCGCCAAGACCGCCCTCTCCACGCTCGAGGGGCTCGGTGAGGCGAGCACGGGGCTCGCGCAGCGCACGGCCGTCCTGCTGCTGCGCGACCTCGACCAGGGCATCGTCGAGGAGCCCACGCTCTCCGATCTGCTCACCGTCGGGGTGCGCGACACCGAGCGCGCCCCCCCGACCGCCGGCCTCGTCGACCTGCAGGACCGTCTCGGTCGCTGGCTCCTCGCGCGTGAGCAGGGCACCCCCGCGGCCACCAAGACCGCGCGCGCGGGCAGCGGTCGCCGCCTGCGCGCCCTGCTCCACCTGCTCGACGCCGAAGACCTCGAGTCCGACGACGACGCGCGCGCCGAGCAGCTGCACGCGCGCCGCATCGAGGCCGCGACCACGCTGCTCGCCCGCCTCGTGGCCGAGGGCCGCTCGCCGCTCCACCGCACGCTCTGCGCCACGCTCGCGCGCGTGCTCGACGCCCTGGTCCGCGAGGGCGCGTGCGACCCGGTCGACGTGATGATGGTGTGCGCGGGCCGGCTCGACGGCACGAGCGACGTCATCACCCTCGCCGAGGCCAGCATGCAGCCCGACGTCGAGGCCGCGCTCTCGGCGTGGGCGCGCTTCACCCGCGCGTCGTCGGCCGAGGAGGCGTTGCCGCTCCCCGGCGAACGCCTCTCGCGCCCTTCGGGGCTGCCGGAGGACGACGACGAAGACGAGCCGCTCTCGTCGCCGATGCACCACCGCATCGACGCCGTGCTCGACATCGCCGCGGCCATCGGCGACGACGGCACCGGCCGCGGCGAGGCGCTGCGCGCGGTGCTCGTGCGCTTCGCCCGCGCGCTCGAGAAGCTCGACGGCATCGACGCGCGCTCCCACATCCCCCAGCTCGCCAACGACGCGATCGAGGCGCTGCCCGCCGCGGCGCACTCCTACGCGCAGATCGAGGCCGGCGCGCGACTCCGCGTGCTCGGGGCCGACGAGGCGCCGTCGTCGTCGGTCGTCACCGCCGCCGCGGGCAAGCTCTCGGCGCTGCTCTCGCGCCTCGCCGAACCCGCGCCGAAGGACGCCGAGGCGGCCGCCACCGAGTTCGTCGCGGAGCTGCGTCGCATGCTGCCGCCACCCCTCGTGCGCATCGTGGCCGACGTCCTCGACGACATCGTGCAGCGCCCGTTCGACCTCGGGAGCGAGGAGGGCGTCGCGCCGATCCAGCTCGTGAGCGCGGCCGAGCAGCTCCCCGGGTGGCTCGGCTCGCGCCGCACGCTCGGCGGGTTCTACATCGTCCGTCCGCTCGGGTCCGGCGCGGCGAGCTCGGTGTTCGTCGCCAAGCGCACCGAGGAGCGCCACGACCCGACCGCCGAGACCTTCGCGCTCAAGGTGCCCGACTACGACGGAAGCGCCGCGGCCGCGCTCTCCGAGGAGCAGTTCCTCGCGTTCTTCCGCGCCGAGGCGTCGGCGCTGCTCGGCCTCCCCGCCGACCACAACCTCGCGCGCTTCGTCACCTTCGACCTCGCCGCGCGCCCGAAGCCGATCCTCGTGATGGAGCTCATCGAGGGCCCCACGCTCGAGCGGTTCGTCGAGGGCGGTGGCGCCGGGCAGCAGGGCCTCACCTGCGGTCGCGCGTTCGCGTTCCTCGACGGCGTGCTCTCCGGCCTCGAGACCATGCACCGCCACGCGATCGCCCACCTCGATCTCAAGCCGAGCAACGTGGTGCTGCGCCAGGGGCAGACCCCGTGCCTCGTGGACTTCGGCCTCGCGGGCCGCGTGCTCCGGCCGGGGTGCGCGACCGGCAACTACGGCGCGCCAGAGATCTGGGGCGTCACCCCCGAGGACCTGAGCGAGCCCTCGCCGCTGCCGGCGGACGTCTACGCCTTCGGGGCCGTGGCCTACGAGGTGCTCACCGGGCAGACCCTGTTCGACGGCCCGACCACCATGTCGATCGTGAGCAAGCACCTCGTGCACGACGGCAACCCCGAGGGGCTCGAGCGCGTGTCGCACGTGCGACCGCTCACCGAGCTCCTGCAGCACACCCTGCGCCACGACCCGCGCGACCGCTGGACGGTGCCGGCCGTGCGCGCCGCGATGCGCTCGATTTCCCGGGTCGCGGGGCACCTGCCCTGGCCGCTCTCTGCCTGACGCAACTCCGCGGCGGCTCGCGCCGACCCACGGCATCATGCTCGTGGTAGAGAACGCACCGATGATGATGCCCGAGGAAGCGGCCCCGAAGATCGAGGGGGCCTCGATGGACGAGGTGCTGCAGAAGCGCTTCGGCCTCGACAGCTTCCGCCCCTGGCAGCGCGAGGCCATCGACGCCCTGCTCGGCTCCCCCGGCCAGGTGCTCGTGGTCGCGCCGACCGGCGGCGGCAAATCCCTCACCTACCAGCTGCCCGCGGTGATGCTGCCCGGCCTCACGGTGGTCATCTCGCCGCTCGTCGCGCTGATGGAGGACCAGGTCCGCGGCCTCACCGCGCGCGGCATCCGCGCGTCGTTCCTCGCCTCCACGGTCGACCCGGAGCTGCGCCGCCAGCGCGAACGCGACGCGCGCGCCGGCCACTACGAGCTCCTCTACTGCGCGCCCGAGCGGCTCGCCTCCGACTGGTTCGTCGATTTCCTCCGCGCGTGCCGCGTCGAGATGGTCGCGGTCGACGAGGCGCACTGCATTGCGCAGTGGGGCCACGACTTCCGCCCCGACTACCTGCGCCTCGGCGACGTCCTCACGCGCCTCGCGCCCCGCCGCATCCTCGCGTGCACCGCCACCGCCACGCCGCGCGTGCGCGAGGAGATCGTCGCCCGCCTCGGCCTCCGCGACCCGCACGTCGTCGTCCGGGGTTTCGCCCGCGAGAACCTGCACCTCGAGGCGCGCCACGTCGAGGGCCCGAAGGAGGCGCGCCGCGCCGTCGAGGACGCGCTCCTGCGCACGCTCGGCACCGCGCGAGCCCCGAAGGGCGCGGGCATCGTCTACTGCGCCACGCGAAAGACCACCGAGCAGTACGCGAGCCACCTCAGGGACAAGGGCTTCGAGGTCGCGGCCTACCACGCGGGCCTGGACGGCGACCTGCGCGCCGACGTGAACGCGCGCTTCGCGAGCGGCAAGCTCCCCGTGGTCACCGCCACCAACGCCTTCGGCATGGGCATCGATCGCGCCGACGTGCGCATCGTCGTGCACGCGCAGCCGCCGGGCTCGCTCGAGGGCTACTACCAGGAGGTCGGCCGCGCCGGCCGCGACGGCGAGGAGGCGCACGGCCTCTTGCTCTGCAGCGGCATGGACGTCGCCGTCCGCCGCCGCCTCTGCGAGCTCGGCGACGACGGCCCCGCCCCGCGCGAGGTCGCCGCCCGCCAGTGGGGCCTGTTCCGCGAGATCCTCCGCTACCTCGACGCCGGTGCCTGCCGGCACGACTTCATCCTCCGCTACTTCGGCGACGAGCAAGAGGTGCTCGGCGGGTGCGGGCACTGCGACGTCTGCACCGAGTCCGACGAGCGCGGCGAGGCCGAGGAGCTCGCCGAAGAAGAAGCGCTGGTCGTCAAGAAGGCGCTCGCCGGCGTCGCGCGCGCCCGCGGCCGTGGCGGTCTCGTCGCCGTCGCCGAGATGCTCCGCGGCGAGCGCAGCGACCGCGTCGAGCGGTTCGGCTTCGACCAGCTCTCCACGTTCGGCCTCTTGAAGGACAAGCCGCAGGCCTGGGTTCTCGCGCTCCTGCGCGGCATGCTCGCCACCGGCTGGATCGACCTCACCGCCACCGACCACCCGGTGCCGATCCTCACTGCCGACGGCGGGCGCATCATGCGCGGCGAGGCCCGCGCGCGCTTCCGGCTGCCCAAGGAGATGCGCGAGCGCAGCCGTTCGCCCCGGGCGAGCAAGGCCGCGAAGGTGGAGGGCGCCGGGGGCGCGCTGTTCGAGGCCCTCCGCGCGGCGCGCGCCGAGCTCGCCAAGCTGCGCAAGGTCCCACCTTACGTCGTCGCGCACGACAGCACGCTCGTCGCGATGGCGGAGGTGCGGCCACGCGACGCCGCGGCGATGCTCACGGTGCCGGGCATGGGCCCCTACCGCGTCGAGGCCTACGGCCCTGCGTTCCTCGAGGTGATCCGGCGCACGCCGTAGCGCGGGATCTCTGGTACGGTCCTTCGGGCATGCAGGAAGAGGCGCTCATGGCGATCCTCGAGGTCGCCGACGAGGGTGTGCTCGTGTTCGATCGGGATGGTCGCTGTCGCGTCGTCGGTCGGCGCATCGGCGAGCTCTTCGGCGTCGAGCCCGCCGCGCTGGTCGGTCACCCGCAGGACTACGTCGTCGCGCGGCTCGCCCAGGCCTGCGACGAGCCCGACACCCTGCGCGACATGGCCTACGCCGCGGGCGGCGCCGTGCAGCAGGTCACCGAGCTCGAGCTGCAGCGTCCTTCGCCGCGCATCGTGCGCTTCGCGACCACGCCGATCCAGGGCGGCGCCGGGTTGCTCGGCTGGGTCGGCGTCGTGCGCGATCTCACGCGCGAGCGGTCCGCCGAGCGTCGCTCGCAGCAGCTGCTCACCCGTCTCGAGCAGGTCACCGCCACCGACGCCCTCACCCAGCTGCCGAACCGCCGCCGCTTCCTCGAGGAGCTCGAGCGCGAGCACGGCCGCGCGGCACGCGCCTGGGACAGCTACGCGCTCCTGCGCATCGACGTCGACAACATGGGCCAGCTGAACACCCAGCTCGGCCAGGCCCGCGGCGACGAGCTGCTCGAGGAGCTCGCCCGCCGCCTCCGCGCCGGTCGTCGCGAGTACGACCTGCTCGCGCGCTTCCTGGACGACGAGCTCATCGTGCTCCTGCCCGGCGCCGACGCGCACGCGGCCCAGGTCGTCGCCGATCGCATGTCGCGCGCCGTGTCCAAGGAGCCGTTCGAGCTCGACGCCGCGCGAAACGTCACGGTCTGCATCGGCGCCGCCGTGTGGATCCCGCCGTCGGCCGAGAGCGGCCCCGACGTGATCGAGCGAGCGGGCGTGGCCCTCGTGCGCGCGCGGGTGCGCGGCGTCGACCAGATCGAGATCGACGTTCCGCCCTCGAAATCGGCGCCTCCGAAGCACGCGTAACGGATCGCCACGCAGGCCGACACGGGTTCGAGCAGTGCGAACCGCGTGGGGATCTCCTAAGCTGCTCCCGCCATGAACCACTGTCCCAGCTGTGGTGCACCCAACGATCCGGCCGCGCGCTTCTGCAACCACTGCGGCGGGCACATCCCCGTAGCGGCCCCCGTCGCGAGCTTCGGCGCGCCGCCCGCGTACGGCGGTGGTGCCTTCGCCCAGCCCCAAGGAGGCGCCGCGCCTCCCGGCTCGATCCGCGTCTGCCCCGGGTGCGGCGTCGTCGCCCCCGTCGCGCGCACGAGCTGCTCGGTGTGCAACCACACGTGGGGCAACCAGCCCCTGATCGTCCCCGCGCGCGCCGACGATCGCTACTGGGCCTGCATCGTCGAGTGCGATTTCGAGTGCCGCGGCTGCGGGTTCCGCTCCCCGCTCGACAGCCTCGACATCGACGGCGAGGTCGAGTGCCGCAAGTGCGGCCTCCCGCAGAAGTTCGAGGTCGATCAGTGGAAGGAGGTGCTCTACACGGCGCAGAACGTGGCCGACACCGCGGGCCCCCCGGGGCGAAGGCCGCCCTGCGAGACCCCGTACGCCATGATCGGCGTCGACAAGACCACTGTCGAGCACCAGCTCAGCGGCTTCGTGATGGACGGCCAGGGCATGCGGAGCCGCACGCTGCGCCTCAAGGTCGCCCCCGGCCATCCGCTCGATCCGCAGACCAAGCAGCCGCTGCCCTGCGAGCTCGACGAGCGCGGCAACGCGTACGTGCAGACGAGCGGCGAGCGGGCGGTCTACACGCTGCCCCCCGACTGCGAGGACGTGAACGTCGACATCGCGGCGATCCTCGCCGACGACCACCGCATCGATCGCCAGCCCGTGCGCGTGGCCGGCGGCGCGGGCGCGATCGCCATCAACTGCCCCACCTGCAACGCGGCCTTGCCGGTGCAGCAGCTCGACAGCCTCGTCACCTGCCCCTACTGCCGCAACCCCGCGCGCATCCCGAGCGGCACCCTGTTCAAGCTCGGCGCGGCGCCGAAGTCGCGCCCGTGGTGGATCCTGTTCGAGGACGAGTCGTACCTGCGCCTCGGCATCGACCCGAACGCGGACGACGACGACGACGACGACGACGACGACGACCACGACCACCACCACCACGGCGGCAGTCGCCTCGCCGAGGCGCAGGCCGCGATCGCCCGTCAGGAGGCGATGAACGCCGCGCGCCAGGCCCCCGCGGCCAAGTCGCAGGCCATGACGCTGGCCATCGTCGGCGGCGTGCTCGGCCTCGTCGCCGTGAGCGCGGTGGTCTTCGTCATCATGGCCCGGGCCACGACGGCGGGCACGTCCAGCAGCGCGGATCCGCCCACCGAGACCACGGGCAAGAAGAAGAGCGCCGCGGCGACCGGCGACGACGACGACAAGCCCGCCAAGGCGGCGCCCGAGAAGCCCAAGCCGAAGAAGCTCGCGCGCGCCGATTTCCAGGACCTCAAGGGCTGCACGTGCACCATGGAGGGCGGCAAGAAGGCCCAGCTCGCCATCCACCTCGACGGAGAGTCCGTCGGCATGGTCGTCGGCGAGGACGACGGCATGACCGTCAAGTTCGACATCAGCTACATGCTCGACGTCGAGGGCAAGACCCCGTTCCAGCTGCCCCCGGTCAAGGGCCCTCCGTTCAAGGTCAAGGGCCGCGCGCTCGACCTCGGCGTCGCGTGCGCGGGCGACACCTTCGTCGTCGTGGCCACGAGCTCGGTGGTCGCCTGGTCGGCCAAGAAGGCCGAGCAGATCTGGAGCGTCGACGTGGGCGCCGACTACAAGGGCACCTCCACGCCGGCCAAGAAGGGCATCAACGTGAACTGCACCATGTTCGCGCCCGCGGGTGGGCTCCTCAAGGTCCCGACGACGGTGGGCTTCAAGTCGGTGAAGCTCGACAGCGGCGCCGTGGTGAAGTGATGGCCCGTCGCGGCGCCGATCGCGAGCTCGAGGTCGGCTCGTCCGCGCACTACGAGGACCCGGCGCTGTACGCCCGCACCTACGCGCGCCGCAGCGAGGACGTGCGGTTCTACGTCGAGCTCGCGCGCGGTGCCCGCTCCGTCCTCGAGTACGGGTGCGGCAACGGCCGCATCGCGCTCCCCATCGCGCGCGCCGGGGTCCCCGTCACCGGCGTCGACCTGAGCGCCGAGATGCTCGCCGATCTGCGCGCGCGCCTCGCCAACGAGAAGGAAGACGTGCGCGGGAGGGTACGCCTGCTCCGCGGCGACATGCGCGACAAGAAGGTGCCGGGCGCGCGCTTCCCGCTCGTGCTCTGCACGTTCAACACGTTCCTCCACCTCTACACGCGCGAGGACGTCGAGCGGTTCCTCGCGCGCGTCCGCGCGCACCTCGCGCCCAAGGGCCGGTTCGTGTTCGACGTGAGCATGCCGTCACCCATCGACCTCGCGCGAGACCCTTCGCGCACGTATCGCCTGCCCGACGTCCGCCACCCCGACGGGCGCCGCTACCGCTACCGCGAGCGCTTCGACTACGAGCCCCTGCGGCAGGTGCTGTTCGTCGCGATGGAGCACGAGGCCGACGACCACTCGTTCGTCACGCCGCTCGCGCACCGGCAGTTCTTCCCCGCCGAGCTCGAGGCGCTGCTCCACTACAACGGCTTCGCCATCGAGTCGCTCGCCGGTGACTTCGGCGGCGCGCCGGCCGACCGGCACGCGGACTCGCTCGTCTACACCTGCCGCGCCCGCTAGACCCTCGCGGGGGGGCGACCCTACGCTCGCGGTCATGCGGCTCCTGCCCCTCGGCGTCGGCGACGCCTTCGCCGCGCGCTACTACTCGACCTGCCTCGCGGTCGAGCACGACGACCACTGGATCCTCGTCGACTGCCCGCACCCCATCCAGAAGATGCTGCGCGAGGCGACCGTGCAGGCAGGACTCACGCTCGGCCCCGAGCGCATCGAGGCGGTGGTGCTCACCCACCTCCACGCCGACCACTGCTCGGGTCTCGAGTCGTTCGCCTTCTTCCTGCGCTTCGTGCAGCAGCGCAAGCTCCCGCTCTACTTGCACCGCGACGTGCTCGAGGAGCTCTGGCAGGGACACCTCGCCGCCGGCATGCGACACCTGCAGCCCGCCGTCGGTGCCCCGCCGATCGAGATGCACCTCGACGACTACTTCGACGTGCACCTGCTCGAGGAGGGTCGCGCGGTCCCGTGCGGGCCCTTTTCCCTCGAATGTCGCCACACCCTGCATCACATCCCGACCACGGCGCTGCGGATCACGGCAGCCGGCCAGACCCTCGGGCACAGCGCCGACACCTCGTTCGATCCGACGCTGATCGAGTGGCTCTCGACGGCGGATCTGGTGGTCCACGAGACCAACCACGGCACACACACGCCGTATTCTGCGCTCGCCGCACTGCCCGCGCCGCTCCGGCAGAAGATGCGCCTCGTGCACTATCCGGACGAGTTCGACGTCGAGGCCTCGGTCATCGCTCCGCTCCGCCAGGGTGAGCTCGTGGACGTGGCGAAGTCACAACGGGTGTAAGGTTCGCGGTCGAACCCCGTTCCCACGGACGACCATGCGAAACGATCTCCTCCTCGCCCTGTTTTCCGTCGTCCTCGCCGGCTGCGGCGCCAGCAAGGCCGCCTACCGCACCGCGCCGAGCGCTCTCCCCAAGGAGCGCCCGCGTACGTCGCTGGCAACTACGGCTACGGGGACAGCGTCCCGAGTGGCCCGATGGCGCCTCCGCCCGTCGTACAGAACGTGCCTGGCGTCGCCGCCGGGTCGACCGGCGGCGTGACCTACCACGCCGAGAGCGTCGAGGTCGCCAGCGTCACCAAGAAGACCACGTCGAGCGACGTGGACGAGGATGGCGTGGCCGACAGCGGCGGCGGTGGCGGGCAACAGCCCCCGCCCTCGCCCAAGCCGGCCGAGGCCGGGCAGCAGAAGGACATGCTCGACATCGAGGCCAACATGTCCGTCGAGGTCGAGAAGGTCCACGACGCCGCCGCCAAGCTGCGAGAGTTCGTCAAGAAGCACGCGGGGCAGACGATCAACGACGTGGTCACCGACGACCGCGGCCGTGTGAGCGCCAACTTCACCATCCGCGTGCCCTCGGGCGACGCGGGCACGTTCCTCGACGAGATCGGCGGCCTCGGCACGGTGCGCGCGCGCAACATCGTGGCCCGCGACATCACCAAGCAGTTCCACGACGCCAAGATCTACCCGCGCAACCTCCACGTCTCGCTCAAGCGCTACGAGGAGATCCTCGCCAAGGCCAACAGCGTCACCGAGATCCTCCAGATCGAGAACGAGATGCGCCGCATCCGCTCGGAGATCGACCGGGTCAAGGGCGACATGGCGTTCATGAAGGACCGCGCGGCCCGCGCGACCATCCACGTGTCGCTGTTCACGACCTCGCCCGACGAGCTCAACCCCACGTACAACCCGAAGGCCAAGCTGCACCCCGGCATCCGCGTCGGCTGGCTCGGCGACTTCTTCCGCGGCGAGGGCGGCAAGCGTCGCTTCCTCAACCCGTACTTCGGGTTCCGCATGGGCTACGCGCGCACCCTCGGGCTCAACGACTTCGCGGCCGGCGTCACGCTCGGGCTCGAGATCTACAAGAGCAAGATGGTGATGCTCGACCTCACCGGTCGCGCGCTCGCGCTCGTCGGCAACAAGGACGTGGGGGCGCACATGGCCGCCTCCTCCGCCCTCACCTTCCACGTCGCGTTCTAGCGCTCGCCCGCCACGAACCGTCGCACGCCGCGCTCGAGCTCCGGAGACGAGAACGAGCGCAGGCCGTGCTCGAGCTCCTTCTCGAGCGCGTCCTCGATCGAGAGCCCCGCCTGCTCGTACGCGCTCGCGCGGTCCTCGCGCAGGCAGATCTGGGGGTGCTTGGCGATCTGGCGCGCCAGCGCCTCGGCCTCCACCCGCGCGCGGCCCGGCTCCACCACGCGGTTCACGAGGCCGATGCGGTGGGCCTCCGTGGCGTCGATCGACCGCCCGGTGAGGATGAGATCGAGCGCGTGCGAGAGGCCGATGAGGCGCGGGAGGCGGATGGTGCCGCCGTCGATGAGCGGCACGCCCCACCGTCGGCAGGCAACCCCGAGCTCCGCATCGCGCGCGGCGACCCGCAGGTCGCACCAGCAGGCGAGCTCGAGCCCCCCCGCCACCGCGTGCCCCTCGATGGCCGCGATGACCGGCTTGCCGAGCAGCATGCGCGTCGGCCCCATCGGGCCGTCGCCGTCCTTGGCGACGCGGTTCATGCGCTCGCTGCCGATCGCCTTGAGATCGGCGCCCGCGCAGAACGTGCCGCCCTCGCCCCACAGCACGGCGACGAGCGCGTCGTGGTCGCCCTCGAAGATCCGGAACGCGTCGGCGAGCGCGTCGGCCGTCGGCCGGTCGACCGCGTTCTTCACCGACGGTCGCGCGAGGACGATGGTGGCGACGGGGCCGTCCCGCTCGATGCGGACGCTCACTTCTTCACCAGATCCGCCATCGTGCGCGGGTAGATCTGCAGGTACTTGGTGGCGGTGCCCGCGTCGCCGGTCGGGCTGACCACGAACATGCCGAAGACGCCGGTGACGCTCGTGAAGTCGATCTTGGTCGAGGGGACGAGCGGCGCCGTGAACGAGGCGCCCGGCAAGAAGTAGGGGCTCAGGCTGACGTTCGGCGCGCCCCCGGCGTCGACGCCGAGGGTGAAGAGGCCGAAGGTCATCCCGAGCGAGACGTCCGGCTTGCCGGAGAGCTCGACGGCCTTCACCAGCACCGGCCCGTACTTGTTCTCGTATGCGTCGACGGTGCCGAGCTCGGCGAGCGTGGCGGCGACCGGATCGATGGTGCCGGTGCCCGTCTTCTTCATGCACCCGCGCAGCAGGTCGTTCACTTCGAGCAGGAGCTCGTTCTGCCCGCCGAGCGTGTAGCGGATGGCGTACGCCGCCACGTCGACCTTGTCGCCCACGGCGATGCCCGCGAACCGCTCGCCGGTGACGATCGACGCGAAGAACTTGATCGCGTGGCCGCTCGAGGCCGCCAGCGTGGCGAAGCTGCCGTCCTGCAGGAAGATCTGACAGGCCTTGCCCGCGCTGCATCCACCCTGCGAGACGCCCGTGACGATCGCGCCGGACACCCAGGTGAAGACCGGCGTGGTGGGGTTCGCCTTCCAGATCTCTGGCAGCGTGCTCGTCGTGGCGGTGGCCGGCTTGGCGTCGCAGGTCGGCCACGGGATGGGCGCGTCGGCGTCGGCGGTCGCGGTGTCGAGGGTCCCCGTGTCGGCGAGGCCGGTGTCCGCGGGCGTCGTGTCCGCGGGCGTCGTGTCCGGCGCGCCCGTGTCGAGCGTGCCCGTGTCCACGGGGCCATCGGTGGTGGCCGAGCTACCGCTGCAGGCAGGAACGGCGAGGAGCGCGAGACCGGCGACGCTGACGAAGGAGGCGAGCACGAGAGGTTTCATCGGCGCGCAGCATAGCGCAGAGTCCGTGGATCTTCGTCTGCCGCTCAGACTGTGAATCTTTGTCGGCCGCCCATGGAGGCGGCCGATGCTTCGCTCCACTTCGTTTCGCTCAGCGCGCGAAGGTCGCGCGGGCCGCAGCGGCCACGAGCCACATCCCCTGCAGCACCAGATCGCCGTTCTGCTGCGCATCGACGCCGAAATGACTGGTGATGCGCGCCGGCGAGTCGATCAGCTGCAGCCACACGCGCTCCGCCTCCCAGCTCAAGTTCACCTGCGGCCATCGCCCGAGCAGCGGGCCGAGCTCCGGGGAGGCGCACACGTAGGCCATGAAGCGAGGGTCCGGGCTCGACACCTCGTAGCGCTGGTCGATCCAGGGCACCCCCGACGAGGCGCGCGGGCCGATGGCCGGGCGCTGTTGCCAGGTGTGGTCCCGGAACAGCGAGGTCTGCTCGCGGAGCGAACCACCCGGCAGGCGGTTGCCCGGGAGCTCGATCACGTAGTCCTGCTGCATGAAGAACGCGCCGCCCGTCATGGCCTGGGCCATCCCACCCGCGCCACCGAGCAGGCCCGCGAGCCCCCCGAACAAACCGCCGTCCCCCCGGAACGCGCCAGCGTGGTTGCCGACCATCTGGATGCGCGCCGACCCCGGCAAGCCCTGGAACTGACCGACGAAGCGGTCCTGCTGCGCGTGGAGGCCCGTCTTCTGCTGGACCGCCGCCGTGTAGCGCTCCATCGCTCCCGCACCGAACATCGCCCCACCTCCCTCCAGCGAGAGGATACCGATCAGGCGGCGCGCGGGGTGACCAGGATGTCGCGGACCGTGTCGCTGTCGACGACCGCGCGGAGCACGGGCAGCAGCGCGCCGGCCTGCACCTTCTCCCCGAAGGCTCCCGCGAGGGCGTGGGCGTGGGCGTTCTTCCCACCCCCGACCACCAGGAAGAGGTCGCGCCGACCGTGGTCGCTCGGGGCGTCGATGACGTCGACGATCCGGTCGCGATCGAGGAGCAGCTCCTCCTTGCCGCGCTGGATCAAGACCCGCCGATCGGTGACCACGTACCGCGTGTTGAGCACCAGCTGCTGCGGACGCACGAGCGCGTGCCACGCGGCGAGCACGCCGGTGAACATCACCGCGCCGATCGAGACGGCGAGCGCGAGGACGAGCGCACCACCCGACAACGAAGCAGGCCTCACCCCCGCCTGGTACACGGCGTGGAGCGCGTGGATGCCCCCGAGCAGCGCCCGCGCGCTGACGACGAAGGCCACGAGCGCGATGCCGAGCGTCATCACGCGACGCAGGTCCCAGCCCGGACCGTCGGGTCGAGCTGTCCAGAGGAGACGCTCCCCGCGGTCGAGTCGCTGGCCGACCGGGCGCCCACCGTCGCCGAGGGCGCGGGTGGGATCGACGCCGCGGATCTCGGCCCACACCGCGTCGGGGGCCTCGAGGTCGGGCAGCGTGATGGAGAGCGTGCGCCGCAGCGGCCCCATGGCCACGGCGCGCACGAGCTCGAGATCGCCCACGCCGCGGAGCGTGGGGTGCCAGAGGATGCGCGCGTAGGTGATGGCCCGCCGATCGATCGAGCGGCGCAGGCGGCCGCGCCGCCAGATCACGTGCTTGGACGTGAGGACGACCTCGACCTCGCGACGCCACCAGCCGGGGCCGAGGTACACGCCGACGGCGACGATCGCGAGCCACCCGGCGATGAGCAACATGCTGCCGATGGGCACGTGGAGGATGCGGACGACGGTGACGGCGAAGCAGGTCGTGACCAGCGCGAGCGCACCCAGCATCCACGCTCCGACCCGCACGTTGTGCGTCGGAGGTGCGGGGACGGGCCGGAACACACGGGCGACCGGCTCGCCGTACAGCGAATCGCGGGTGCCTGGAGCGCGGACCATGCTGGTAGTGTGCGGCCCTTACAGAGTCTGTCCAGGGCCGACGCGCACCGCGGACGTAATGCGCCCGACGAATCCCGACCACCGAGCGCGTGCGTCGGGCTCAGCGCGTGCGCGTCTTGCCGAGCTTGGCCATCACCTGCTGCAGATCGCTCCACACCTCTCGCTTCGCCTCCGGGGTGCGGAGCAGATAGGCCGGATGGAAGGTGGGCATGACCGGGATCTGTCCCCGATAGAGCCGGAAGGTGCCGCGCAGCCGCATGATGCCGGTCTGCTCGAGCAGGCTTTCGACCGCCGTCGCCCCGAGCGCGACGAGCATCTTCGGACGGACGAGCGCGATCTGCTCGTGCACGTAGCCGACGCACGCGCCGAGCTCGGTGGGCTCGGGCTTGCGGTTCATGGGTGGGCGGCACTTGACGACGTTGGCCACGTAGACCTCGCTCGGCGCGTAGCCCATCGCCTGGATCATCTTGTCGAGGAGCTGGCCGGCCTTGCCGACGAACGGCAGGCCCTGCTCGTCCTCCTCCGCCCCCGGCCCCTCGCCGACGAACATCAGCTCGGCGCTCGGGTTGCCCCGCGCGAACACGGTCTGGATCCGCTGGCTGTGCAGCGGACACTTGGTGCAGGAGGCGACCTCGACGGCCATCTCCGCCAGACGGGCGACGCGCGCTTCGGGGCTCGTGACCTCGACCACCGCCAGCCTGCGCGCCTCGGGCCGTGGCGCCTGCGCGCCCGGGCGCTCCAGGGTGACGTGGGCTCGGGGCTCCGGTCGAGGCGCTTCGGGTCGCGGCTCCACGATGCGCTCGCGCGGTGGCTCTGGGCGCGGCGACTCCTGTCGTGAGACGACCTCGTCGCGGAGCGGCTCGTGACGGGGCGGCTCGTGACGGGGCGCCTCGAGCGTGCGCGCGCGCGGCGGCGCGGCAGGCAGCCCTATCGTGCCCGCGTCCTCGTGCCACTCCAGGTAGGCGCGCGTGGCGGCGACCAGCTCCGCGAGCTCCTCGTGCGCGACTTCCGAGGGCACGACTACAGACGGACCTCGATGTAGACACCCGACTTGAGCTCGTCGAGCCACACCTTGATCTGCTTCTGCAGCATCTCGTCGCGGACGCGCATGAGGACGATGTCCTTGACGTCGGCGTAGGGCGGCAGCTGCGACGCCGGGCGCTCGGTGACCTTGACGATGTACAGCTTGCCGGCGTTCACCAGCGGCTCGGAGACCTCGCCGGCGTCGAGGCGCAGCACCGGCTCGTCGATGGCCTTGCCCATGCTCGCGCCGACCGGACGGGTGCCGAGATCGCCGCCCTTGTCCCTGGAGACGTCGGTGCTGTGCAGCTTCGCGAGCTTGGCGAAATCGGCGCCGCCGCGCGCGGCCTTCACGATGCCGTCGGCCTTCACGCGCAGCTCCTTGTTGGCGCCCGGGCCGAGGTCGAGCGTGATGATCGAGCAGCGGAACGGCTGGTTGCGGCGCTCCTGCACCTCGAGCTTCTTGAAGTACTCGCGGGCGTCGTCGTCGGTCACGCGGACGCGGGCGCGCACGCGGGTCTCGAGCATCTTGCCGAACAGGATCTCGCGGCGGACCTCCTCGCGGTAGTCGGCCTCGCTGAGGCCCTGCTTGGTGGCCTCGCCGAGCAGGTCGCTCACGCTGACCTTGAGGTCGGCGGCCTTGACCTTGATGGAGTCGTCGACCTCCTTGGTGGTGACGGTGACGTTGAGCTTGTCGGCCGCGAGGGCGACCACGCGCTCGTCGATCAGCTTCTGCAGGAGCTCCTTGAACATCTCCGCCTTGGCGAGCTGCTGCTGCTGCACGGGGACGTTGGTCTGGATCTTCAGCAGGAACGGGCGCGCGCGCTGGGTGAGCTCGGAGAGGAGGGATCGGCTGCTCGCCCACGATGGCGACGATGCGCTCGACGACCGCGGCCTCTGCAGCGCGCTCGGCGGCGCCGCTCGACAGGAGGGCGACCGAGAGCGAACCGGCCACGACACAGACGCCAAGGAAGGGGGAACGACGCACGGGCTCGACCATAGGAGATGGAGCCTTCTCCGTCGAGCGCGGCGGTCCGCCGGCGGCCGCCGGCGGAAACGGCGGCGGTCGGACGGACGAACAACGTCCGGCCCGGGCTTTTCGGGAGGTGCGGGGGTGGCACGCCGCACGCTAGGTTGCGAGGCATGGACCGCGCGCTCTTCGCCTCGCCTCGCTCGAGCGCCCGGCTCTCGGCGGCCCGCGAGTTCCTCGCGCGGCAGCCCCGCGGCGCACCGGTGCTCGTCCTGTCGGCCCACCCCGACGCGGGCGTCGGCCTCCTCCGGTCGATGGCCGGGGCTCTGCTGCCCGGACAGCGCGGCGCCACCTTCGGGTGGGAGCGCCGCACGGTGGGGCAGCTCGCCACCGAGATCGGCGGGCCGCGCCTCGCCAGCGCAGGTCGCACGGTCGCGGGGCCGCTGGTGCTCGAGGCGCTCGCGGCGCGCGTCGTCGCCGACGCCTTCGCGCGGGGGCGTCTCGGTCGCTTCGAGCGCGTCCACGATCGGCCCGGGCTCGTGCGCGCCCTCGCCCGCACCGGCCTCGAGCTGCGCCTCGCCGGGTTCACGCCTGCGCAGGTCGACGCGCACGATCCCGTGCTCGGAGAGCTGCTCCGCGCGCTCGATGCGGCGCGGGTCGAGGCCGGGCTCGCCGATCGCGCCGATCTGCTCGCCGCGGCTTCGGCCGGGCTCACGGCTCGCGCCTCGAGCAGAGGCGCGTTGGTGCTCCTCGATCTGCCGCTCGTCCAGCACGCGGAGCGCGCGCTCGTGGGCGCCTTGATCGACCAGAGCCCCTCCATCTTCGCCACCACCCCGACGGGTGCCCCCGAGCTCGGCGTGCTGTCGCGGTTGCTCGGCGTCGCGCCGGCCCCATCCAGCGAGCCGGAGGCCTCGTGCCTCGCGGCGCTGCAGGCCAACCTCTTCGCGGCCGACGAGGGCCACCCGCGATCGTGGAGCGCGCCCGAGCGACGGGACGGTCGAGATCCGGAGCGCCCCGGCGAGCTCGCGAGTGCACCGAGGTCGCGCGCACGCTGCTGCGCGCCGCCGAGCAAGGCATCCCCTTCGAGCGCATGGCGGTGCTGCTGCGCGCCCCGGCCACGTACCGTCCGCACCTCGAGGAGGCGCTGCGGCGCGCGGGGATCCCTGCGTCGTTCGCGCGCGGCGCGGTGCGCCCCGACCCGGCCGGTCGAGCGTTCCTCGCCCTCCTCGCGTGCGCCGACGAGAACCTCTCCGCGCGCCGGTTCGCCGAGTATCTCTCGCTCGGTCAGGTCCCTCGGCGGGTCTCCCCGCGGGAAGAGGTCGCCACCGGCCGCTGGGTCCCGGGGGACGACGAGCTCCTCCCCGCGGCGATCGCGCGACAGCACGTCGACGCGCCCGAGGTCGAAGACGGCCACCTCCCCGCGCCCCGCAAGTGGGAGGCCCTGCTCGTCGAGGCCGCGGTGCTCGGGGGTCACGAGCGCTGGCGCCGTCGGCTCGCCGGCCTCGACCAGGGCCTCGTCGCCAAGCTCGCTGCGCTCGAGGACGACGATCGCCAGGGCTCGCGCGGGCAAGCCCTCGAGAACGAGCGCGCCCACCTCGCCGCGCTCACGGCCTTCGCCCTGCCCTGCATCGAGCGCCTCGCAGCCCTGCCGGATCTCGCCACGTGGGCCGCGTGGATCGAGCAGCTCGGCGCGCTCGCGAGGCAGGCCCTCGAGTCGCCCGAGCGAGTCGAAAGCATCCTCGCCGAGCTCGCGCCCATGGGGCCCATCGGGCCGATCCACCTGTCCGAGGTCCGCCTCGTGCTGTCGCAGCGCCTCTCCGAGCTCACCGTCGCCCCGTCGCTCCACACGGCCGGCGCCGTCACCGTCGCCCCCGTCGACCACGCGCGCGGCACCAGCTTCGACCTGGTCGTGGTCCCCGGCCTCGCCGAGCGCATCTTCCCGCAGAAGCTCGTCGAAGACCCGATCCTCCTCGACGCCGTCCGCGAGCGCCTCGCCCGCGAGGGCCAGCGCCTGGCCGTCAACGCCGACCGCGCCGATCAGGAACGCCTCGCGCTGCGCCTCGTGGTCGGCGCAGCCGAGCGCAAGGTGCTGCTCTCCTACCCTCGGGTGGACACGGAACAGGGCCGGGCCCGCGTGCCGAGCTTCTATGCGCTCGAGGTCGTCCGCGCGGCCGAGGGGCTGCTCCTCGACTTCGACTCGCTGGCGCGCCGCGCCGAGGGCGTCGATGCCGTCACTGGCGCGAGCAAGGGAGCCCGGACCCGGCTCGGCTGGCCGGCGCCCGACGATCCGCTCGACGCGATCGACGAGGCCGAGCACGACCTCGCGGTCCTCGCCCGGCTGCTGTCCATGCCCCTCGCCGAGGCCAAGGGGGCCGCGCGGTTCCTCCTCGACAGCAACCCGCACCTCGCGCGCTCCCTGCGCGCGCGCGCACGCGCCGGCCTCCGTCGCTGGACCGCCGCCGACGGCCTCGTGCCGGGCGAGAGCAAGGGCGAGAGCGCAGCGGTGCTCCACGAGCGGCTCGCTTCCCAGCGGCCCTCGGCCCGCGCGTTCTCCGCGACCGCGCTGCAGAACTACGCCGCGTGCCCGTATCGCTTCTTCCTCTCCGCGCTGCTCCGGCTCGAACCCCGAAGGGACCCGGAGCCCATCGAGGAGCTCGACCCGCTCGAGCGGGGCTCGCTGGTCCACGCGATCCACTACCGCACGCTCGTCGAGCTCCGGCGCCTGGCGTTGCTGCCATTGCTGCCAGAGCGGTTCGAGGAGGCTCGAGCCGTGCTCGACGCGCAGGTCGCGGCGCTCGCCACCGAGTGGGCCGAGCGCCTCGCGCCCGCCATCGAGCGGGTGTGGGAAGACGCCGTCCTCGGCATCCGCGCCGACGCGCGCGAGTGGCTGCATCGGCTCGCCGATCCGGTCGCCACGGGTGGGTTCGACCCGGTGCGCTTCGAGCTCTCGTTCGGGTTGCCCGACCGCGAGGAGTCCGACGAGGCGAGCCGCCCGGAGCCCGTGCACCTCGCGATCGGCGGCGGGCTGCTGTTCCGGGGCTCGATCGATCTGGTCGAACGCGCCGCCGACGGCCGGCTCCGGGCCACCGACTACAAGACCGGCAAGACGAGGGTCCCGGTCGATGCGGTGATCCACGGCGGCCACGCGCTGCAGCCGGTCCTCTATGCCCTCGCCCTCGAGCAGCTCGGGGGTGGCGCGCCCGTCCAGGGGGGCCGCCTCTGGTACTGCACGGCCGCGGGCGAGTTCGCCGAGGTGCTCATCCCGCTCGACGCCTACGCGCGCGATTCCGCCGGCAAGGTCGTCGCGACCATCGACGCCGCCATCGCCGAGGGCTTCCTGCCCCGCGCGCCCGAGCGTGGAGGCTGCGAGTTCTGCGACTACCGCGCCGTGTGCGGGCCGGGCGCCGAGGCCCGCGCGCGCAAGAAGCCCACCGCCGAGCTCGTGCCCCTCGCGGCGCTCAGGATCCTCCCATGACCGAGCCTCCCATGAACGACACGATCCAGGCTCTCCTCGAGGCCGACGCCCGCGCGCGCGCGCGCATCGAGACCGACCACGCGACCACGCTGGTGGTGGAGGCGGCGGCGGGCACCGGCAAGACCACCGCGCTCGTCGGGCGCATCGTGTCCCTCGTCGCGCGCGGGCTCGCCGAGCTGCGCGGCGTGGTCGCGGTCACCTTCACCGAGGCCGCGGCGGGGGAGCTCAAGCTGCGCCTGCGCACGGCCCTCGAGGCCGCCCGCGCCACCGCGAGCGAGGCCACGCGTCCGAACCTGCACCGCGCGCTCGTGCAGCTCGAAGAGGCGCGCATCGGCACCATCCACGGCTTCTGCGCCGATCTCCTTCGCGAGCGCCCGGTCGAGGCGGGCGTCGATCCCCTGTTCGCCGTCGCGAGCGAAGACGAGGCGCGCGCCCTCTTCGACCGCGCCTTCGACGGCTGGTTCCAGGGCGCCCTCGAGCGTCCGCCCGAGGGTCTCCGCCGGACGTTGCGCAGGCGGCGCCGAGGCCGCAACGCGCTCGGTCCCGAGGGCACGCTCCGCGAGGCCGCGTTCTCGCTCCTCGACCACCGCGACTACCCGACCCCGTGGCGCCGTGAGCCGTGGGATCGCGCCGCCGCCATCGATCGGCTCCTCGGGTTGCTCGGCGAGGCCGCGAGCGTCGAGGGCCGCGCCGACGACCGCGAAGACTGGCTCCGCAAGTCCCTCGCGCCCGTGGCGGCCTTCGTCCGCGAGCACGAGCGTCGCACCGCGGGTCGCGGCGCCGACGCACCGCGCGACGACGACGGCCTCGAGGCCGAGCTCGTCAACCTCGCACGCGGCGAGAAATACGGCCGTTCGTGGACGTGGACCGGTGGACGACGCGAGTGGTACGCAGCGCCCCCGCGCGGCGAAGCGGGCTCTTCGCGCGCGACCGGATCGGGGCCGGCGGCCGCGGGGCTCGCGCGCCGCGACGTCGTCGCCCTCCGCGACCGCGTGAAGGCCGAGCTCGATCGGTTCGTCGAGGAGGCAGGCCGCGACCTCGCCGCGGTCCTCCACGCCGAGCTCGCGCCGATCGCGCAGCAGTACGAGCGCCTGCTCCAGCGCGCGGGCAAGCTCGACTTCCTCGATCTGCTGCTGCGGGCTCGCGCGCTGCTCGCCGAGCCGGCCGTGCGCGCCGAGCTGCAGGGACGGTTCACCCACTACTTCGTGGACGAGTTCCAGGACACCGACCCACTCCAGGCCGACATCCTCGCCCTGCTCGCGGCCGACGATCCGCGCTGCGACGACCCGCTCGCGGCGCGCCCCGTCTCCGGCAAGCTGTTCCTCGTCGGCGACCCGAAGCAGTCGATCTACCGCTTCCGTCGCGCCGACGTCGCGCTCTACGCCGCGGTCAAGGAGCGCCTCGTCGCCGCGGGTGCCGAGGTCGTCTACCTGTCCAAGAGCTTCCGCGCGGTCCCCGCGCTCCAGTCGGCCATCAACGCCGCCTTCGCCCTCGCGATGAACGAGAACAGCGCGGGCACCCAGGCCCGCTACGTGCCGCTCGCCCCGGCGCGGGCCGACGTGAGCACGCAGCCCGCGCTCGTCGTCCTGCCCTCGCCACGCATCTACTCCGACTTCTCGCGCGAGCCGACCCGCTACGTCATCGAGGGCTCCTTCCCCGACGCGGCGTGCGCCTTCGTCGACTGGCTCCTGCGGTCGAGTGGCTTCACCGTCGAGGAGCGCGGCGCGCGCGTGCCCGTCGCCGCCCGCCACGTGTGCATGCTGTTCCGCCGCATGCAGGCGTTCGGCGAAGACCTGAGCCGGCCGTACGTGCGCGGCCTCGAGGCGCGGCAGGTGCCGCACGTGCTCGTCGGTGGTCGCTCGTTCCACGATCGCGAAGAGGTCGAGGCCATGCGCCAGGCGCTGACCGCGATCGAGTGGCCCGACGATTCGCTCGCCGTGTACGCCACCCTGCGCGGCCCGCTGTTCGCGCTCCCCGACGACCTGCTGTTCACCTGGGCTCTTCGGCCGACCAGGGCGCAGGCGGCGAACGAGCAAGGGCGTGGTGTCCATCGCGCCTTCCACCTGCGGCCTTCCGCGCCGCTGGTCGACGAGCTCCCGAGCGGCTCCGAGCTCCGCGCGGTCGCCGAGGCCCTCGATCTGCTGGGTACGCTGCACCGGCGGCGCAACCGCCGACCGATCTCCGACACCCTCTCGCAGCTCCTGGAGCAGACGCGCGCGCACGCGGGCTTCGGCTCCTGGGTCGCCGGCGAGCAGGCGCTCTCCAACGTGCTGCGCACCCTCGAGCTGGCGCGTCGCTTCGAGACCCGCGGCGGCGCCACTTCGTTCCGGGGCTTCGTCGAGTGGCTCGAGCTCGCGGCCGAGCGGGGCGGCGCGGCCGAGGCCCCCGTCGTCGAGGACGGCACCGAGGGCGTGCGTCTCCTCTCCGTGCACAAGGCCAAGGGGCTCGAGTTCCCCGTCGTCGTCCTCGTCGATCCGACCGCGCCGCTCGCGCCGAGCACGCCGTCCCACTGGGTCGACCACGAGCGCCGCGTCTGGGTCGAACGCCTCGCCGGCTGCATCCCGACCGAGCTCCAGGAGCACTCGGTCGAGGTGCTCGCCCGCGAGGCCGAGGAGTCGGTCCGCCTCGCCTACGTGGCGACCACGCGGGCGCGCGACCTGCTGGTGGTGCCGGGCGTCGGCGAGGGGCTCCTGCCCTCGTGGCTCACGCCGCTCGATCCGGTGCTGCAGCCGAAGGACCGACGCGCCGCGCGGGCAGCCACGGGGTGCCCTCCGTTCGGGACCGACACGGTGCTCGCGCGGCCCGACGCCCTCGCGGGTCGCACCGATCCGATCGTCCCCGGCGCGCACGTCCCGCAGGAGGGCACACACGAGGTCACCTGGTGGGATCCGCGCGTGCTCGGCCTCGACAAAGAGCCCGACCTCGGCCTGCGCCAGGAGGCGGTGCTGCACCCGCACGAAGACCCGACCCGCGGCGAGCGCGAGCGCGCCGATCACGCCCGCTTCGTCGCGCGCAAGGCCGAGGCCCTCGCGCGGGGGGCCACCGTGGCGCTGCGCACGCGCTCGGTCACCGCGATGGCCGAGGCCACGTCCAAGGAGGTCGGCTTCGACGGCTCGGCCCTGAACGGCGTGCGCCTCGCCCAGGTCCAGAACAAACGGGACCGGACGGGCGAAGAGCCCGGCGGCAAGCGCTTCGGCACCCTCGTCCACGCGGTGCTCGCCACGGTGCCCTTCGGCCTCGCCGAGCCCGAGGTCGCCTCCGGATCGCCGCGCACTGTCGGGCCCACGGTCGCCTGCTGGGCGCCACCGAACAGGAGGTCGAGGTCGCCGCGGCGCGGGTGCGCGCGGCCCTCGCGCACCCGTTGCTCGTGCGGGCGGCCGAGGTCGAGCACCGCCGCGAGGTCGCCGTCGCGCTGACGGAGCCCGGTGCCTCCTCGAGGGCGTCGTCGATCTCTGCTTCCTCGACGGCGAGCGCTGGGTCGTCGTCGACTACAAGACCGACCGCGCGCTCGGCGAGGCGATCGCGGTCTACGCCACGCAGCTGCAGGCCTACGGGCGGGCCATCGCCGCGGCCACCTCCAAGCCCGTGGAGCTCGTGCTGCTGTCGGTGTGACCGGCGCTCAGAGCCGGCGCACGTAACCACGCGTGCAGCGGCTGCCGCGGAGCTGCGCATCGTCGCGCGCGAACCCGTTGGCCTCGTAGAACCGGATCGCCTGCTTCATCTCGTCGACCGTGTCGAGCACGAGGCGGCGCGCGCCGACCGAGCGCGCGAACGACACCGCCTCGTCGAGGAGGAGCTTGCCCACCCCGCGACCGCGGGCTGCGCCGTCGAGGTACATCTTGCGCAGCTCGAGGTCTCCGTCGGCGACGGGGAAGACCCCACAGGTCCCCAGCAGCTGGTCGCCTTCGACCGCGACCCAGAACCGGCCGCCGGCCTCGCGGTACGAGCCGGGCAGCGCGTGGAGCTGGTCGTCGGTGGCGGCGCCGACCCCGAAGACGAGGCCGAACTCCGCGAGCACGCGCGTGACCAGGGCCACGACCGCGGGCACGTCGCCCGCGACCACCTCGCGCACCACGACGCCGCTCAACCGTTCTCTCCGTCCTGGGGCTCCTCGCCGCCGGACATCATCTCGCCCGCCCCGTCGGCGCGGCGCATGCGCTCCGCAATCTCGATGAGGCGCCGCTCCACGCGACCGAACACGCTGCCCGCGGGGAAGCGGCCGTTCTCGTCGCGGTTGCCCGCCGGCACCGTGGTCAAGATCTCGATCCCCTGGGTGATCTTCTCGACCGCGAACAGCTGGAACCGGCCCGCGGCGATCGCTGCCGCCACGTCGTCCCGCAGGACCAGCTGCGCGATGCACGACTTGGGGATGATGACGCCCTGCTGCCCCGAGAGGCCACGCGCCACGCACAGGTCGAAGAAGCCCTCGATCTTGGCGTTCACGCCGCCGATCGCCTGCACTTCGCCGAGCTGGTTGACCGAGCCGGTCACGGCGATCGACTGGTGCACCGGCAGCTCGGCGATCGCGCTCAGGATGGCGTAGAGCTCGGTGGAGGAGGCGCTGTCGCCCTCCACCTCGCCGTAGCTCTGCTCGAAGGCGATCTGCGCGCGCAGCGCGACGGGGCGCTCCTGGCCGAACATCCACGACATGAAGCCGCGCAGGATGGCGACGCCCTTGGTGTGCAGCGAGCCGCCGAGCGAGGCCTCGCGCTCCACGTCGATGACCCCCTCGTTGCCGAGCGAGACCACGGCGGTGATGCGCATCGGGTGACCGAACTGCACGTCGCCCGCGCTGAGCACGGAGAGGCCGTTGATGACGCCGACGCGCAGACCCGAAGTCTCGAGCAGCACCTCGTTCGCCACCACCATCTCGCGCAGGTGGCGCTCGGCGCCGGCGGTGCGCTCGCGGCGCTCCTGCCAGGCCGACTCGACGTCGTGGGCGGTGACCACGGTGGGCGTGCGCGTCGAGTCGAGGACCGGTGGCGGCGGCAGGCTCGGCGTGCCCTCGACCACGGCCGGCGGGGGCGGCACTTCGCTGTCGCCCGTCCGGCGATCGCGCCGGCGCTCCTCGGCGATCACGGTCGCGAACGCGAGCGCCTCCTCGATCGGCTGGACGTAGAGGGCGAGCTTGCGACCGTCCTCGGCCAGGCGGCAGGCAAAATCGAGCGCCTTGGCGCGCGCGCTGCGGTCGAGCGGGCCCCAGCCTCGCCGGTTGGCGATGCGGACCAGGTGCGCGTCGAGCGCCGTGATGCCCTCGGGGGTGCGGTCGATGTCGGAGGGGATCTCGACCTTCACGCGGAACAGCGAGGCGAAGTCGGGGTCGGCGTCGAGCAGCTGGGCGTACAGGTCGTGCGGGCCGACGAGCACGATCTTGGTGTCGATCGGGCAGGGCCGCGGCCGCAGGGTGGTCGCGTAGAGCCCGAGCGGGCCGATCGGGTCCTCGTGGCCGACGGCGCGCGCGCGGAGCACCCGCTTGAGCCGGTCCCAGGCCAGCGGGTCGGAGAGCACGTCGAGGGCGCGGAGCACGAGGACACCGCTCGACGCCTTGTGCAACGCGCCCGAGCGGATGCGGGTGAAATCGCTCACCAGCGCGCCGAAGCGCACGCGCCGCTCGAGGAACCCGAACAGGTTCGCGAACGTGGGGTTGTCCTCGAACACCACCGGCACCGCGGGGCCCACGAACGAGGAGCGGCTCGCGCGCGCGCTCTCGGCGACGAGCTCGTTCTCCTGGCCCGCCTCGCCGGGCTCGTGGGTCACGAACACGTTGACCACGAACCGCAGGAGGCGGGTCGCGATCTCCGGGTCCTGCCACTCGTCCTCGTCCTTGCTCTTCTTCGGCGGCGGCGCGGTGAGATCGTCCACCGAGGCGACGAGCTCGGCGATCGTGCGCAGCAGCCAGTCGCGCACCTCGGCGATCTCCCCGAAGCGATCGAGCAGAGGGCCCGCCTCGCCCTCGACGGCGTCGCGCACGATGCGCTCCTCGAGGGCGCGGTTCTGCTCCTCGATCTCGCGCGAGCGCTTGCGGACGCGCTCGGCGGCCTCGTCGATCGCGGCGGAGAGCTTGTCCTCGGCCTCGGTGAGCGACTTCTTCGTCGACTCGTCGAGCACCTCGAACTGCTCGGCGCTCACCGGCTTGCCGTGCAGGATGGGGAACGTCTGCACGCCACCGCCGACCGAGCGCAGGCCGAAACCGAGCGAGCGCGCGATGCCCTCGAGCTCGGTCATCGCCGACTTCTGCTGCTCCTTGCCCTCCTGGTTCAGCTTGGCGCGGGCCGCCTTCACCTCGCGATCGGCCTCGAGCGCGGCGAGGCGCACGCGCACGTTGTCGAGCAGCTCGCGCATGCCCGCCTGCAGCTCGGGCGCGAGGCCGGACGGCAAGAGCAGCGGCCGCGGGGCCGATGGTGCGTCGAAGTCGTGCACGTAGACCACGTCCGAGGGGCTGCGCGGACGGTCCGCGACGCGGCGACGCGCGCGCGACACCACCGCCGGCAGCACGTCGACGTCGGAGGGGCACTCGACGAACACGTGGAACCACGGGTCGGGGGAGAGCACGCCGAGGTCGAACGCGCGCCGCACCGCCGTGGGCAACAGGCGGAACAGGTCGGGCTCGTCGCCCGCGCCGTCGACGAACTCGGGCAACGCCGCCGGATCGTGGCGGACGGTGACCTGCTGGACGGGGATGCGCAGCGCGGCGAGATGCGGGGGAATCACCGCGCGGGCGTATCGCGGAAAGCCCGCTGCGTCGATGGGTCAGGGCAGCGCGCCAGCCCGGGTCGCGAGCGCGCGCAGCTTGTCGACGCCGTGACCGTCGGCGAGCGCGAACACGTCTTCCACGAGCGCGCGGTTCTGCGGCGCGAGGTGGCGACCGAAGTGGCCCTCGAGGATGTCGATGCTGGCCGGCGCGCGGCTCCTTCCGAGCTTGATTCCAGCCCGGATCGTGAACGGCGTGGCGAACGAGAGGAACAGCGAGACGAAGCCTGGCAGCGCGCCGAGACGCTGGGCGATGGCGCGGCACTCCTTGGTCGCCGCGAGGCCCAGCTTCAGCGCCGACTCGTCGGCGAGCATCGCGTCGATCGAGCCCCGGCCGCGGGGACCCCGAGCAGGATGGGGAGGAGCGCGACCACCGTGGCCGCCACGATCCCCGGGACCTCGGCGTGCGGCGCGGTGGTCGGGAGGCCGACGCGATCCAGTGCGGCGAGGAACGCGCGGACGACGGCCGCGTGGCGCTCGGCGGGCAGCCCCAGCCGGGTCGGCAGCGAGCGCGGCGTGTAGTACGCGACGTGCGAGCCCTTGCGGTAGGCGATGACCCCGGCCATCGCGGACACGAGGCGATCGCCGAGCGTCGCCGCGAGGCGCGCCCGGGTGGGAGGCAGCAGCGGCGTCAACGAGACCACCACCGCGTCGCGCGCCGGCGCGAGCGTCGCGAGGGCGGCCTCGGCCTGGTCACTGCGCACCGCGAGCAGCACGAGCTCGGCGTCGGCAGGCACCGCCGAGGTCCACGGCACGGTGACCTCCCGCACCTCACCGCCCAGATCGCGACCGACCCGAAGTGGCCCCCCCGCGGGCTCTCGCGCGACGAGGGTGAGCTCGACCGCCTCGGCGAGGTGCGCGGCGTACACGCTCCCGAGGCACCCCGCGCCGACGATGGAGACCCTGAGGGGCGGGGAAGACGGGCCGGTCGGCATGGAGCGGCGGGACCCTAGCAGATCCGTCGTGCCCGGACGGGTCGCACCCGGACGGCACTGTGGCGCACCTCGACCCGAGCGGACGTCGAGCGGTGCGTGATTGCGATACCCTCCCGTGGGTGCGCGCAACCACACTCGGGCGCGGGGCCTCGGCCGCCGCAGCGTTCTTCCTCTCGTGCCTCGCGGCGGCCTGTTCGGGCAGCGTGGACGTCGGCGAGGACCCGACCGAGACGGGGACGGACGACGGCAGCGTCGATGGCGCGACCGATACGGGCGTGGGCGCCGACACGGGAACCAAGACCGACGGCACCCCCACCGATTCGACGGGGCTCGACGGCGGCGACGTCGGTGGCGACACTGGCGTCGACACCGGTCCCCTCGACACGGGCGTCCTCGACACGGGCGTCCTCGACACGGGGGTCGACACCGGGCCGCCTCCCACGGGCTGCGCCGCGACCCCGCTCGCCGCCGACCCGGCCAACACGCTCGACCCGCAGACCAAGGGCCCGCTCGCGATCGCGCGCAAGACCATCGTGTTCCCCAAGCTCGGGCCGCTCACCTCCGTGAACGTGCGTGTCTGGTACCCGACCGACGCCACCGGCGCGGTGCACCCTGGCCGTCACGCGTGGGTGATGTTCCACCACGCGGTCAACGGCAAGCGGGTGATCTACGACAACTACAACGGCATCTTCGATCACTGGGCGTCGCACGGCTTCATCGTCTTCTCCATCGACGGCTCGAAGATCTTCTTCCCCACCACGTCGGGCACCGCGCTCACCTGGACCCAGCAGAACACCGTCGCGCAGGTGATCAGCGAGGGCATCACCTACGCGCTCACCGCCCAGGAGACCTCGACCTGGGACTTCGCGTGCAAGCTCGACATCGGCCGCGTCGCCATCGCGGGCCACTCGCGCGGCGGCGGCGCCACCATCCTCGTGCCCCACGCCGCGCGCACCGACGGCGCGAAGATCCGCGGCCTCGTGTCGTTCCAGGGCGTCGACCCGGGCGAGCTGAGCGGCTCCACCGGCACCGCCTCCATCCCGGGCTTCGATCTGCCGGCCATCTGGTTCGACGCCGGCCTCGACGGCGACGTCATCTACCCGATCAACGCGCTCCAGTACGGCCGCACGCGCAACATCGCGTCGTTCGTCACCATCCTCGGGAGCAAGCACACGTTCACGCTCGACGACTGGTCGCCCACGCAGGGTGGCACCACGCCGACCGTCACGGCCGACGAGCACAAGGCCGTCATCAACCAGTACGGCGTCGCGTTCATGCGCGCCCGCGTGCGGGACGCCACCCCCGGCGCGAGCGATCTCGGTCGCATCGCCGGCCCGAGCGGGTTCGTGAGCACGGCGAGCTCCGGCGACATCACGCTCAGCTGGCGCCTCAAGCAGACCGACCCGCACATCAGCAAGTTCCAGGACCCGGTCGGCACCTTCCCCGTGAAGACCGACGCCGGCGGCTCGCTCAGCGTCAGCGGCTCCATGGCGGCGACGACGGTGAACCCCTACGCGGGCACCCTCGGCGGCGCCGGCGCAGGCGCGGTCATCGCCGAGATCATGGCGTTGCAGCTCAAGTGGGACACGACAGGCGGCGTGCTCGAGATCCCCGTCGCGCCCCCCACGGGCAAGACCGCGATTGTGTTCGACTACACGCAGCCGACGGCGGACGTGACGAGCGGCATCACCCCGTTCTACGTCGAGGCCACGGACACCGCCGGCGGCACGGCCAGCGTCCCGCTCGCGACCTACCTCGGCAGCGGCTGGGCCAAGCGCCCGCGCCGCTTCGCGACGGCCTACGTCCCGCTGGCCAAGCTCACCGGCGTCGCGCTCGACAAGCTCAAGTCGATCCGCCTCGTGACCAAGAGCGGCGCCGTCGCGGGCACCGCCATGATCGACCAGCTCCGCTTCGAGTGAGGCTGGACCGCACCGTCGACGCGCCCCCCCTCGACGTCGCCTTCTACGACCGCGACACCACGATGGTCGCGCGCGACCTGCTCGGACGCATCCTCGTCCACGGGGAGCGCCGCGGGCGCATCGTCGAGACCGAAGCCTACGTCGGCGAGCACGACCTCGCGTGCCACGCGAGCAAGGGCCGCACGGCGCGCACCGCGGTGATGTTCGGCCCCCCTGGTCGAGCGTACGTCTACCTGATCTACGGCATGCACCACTGCTTCAACGTGGTGACCGAGGCCGAGGGACACGCCTCCGCGGTCTTGATCCGCGGCCTCGCCCCGCTCGAAGGAGAGACCCTCATGGGCAACGGCCCTGGAAGACTCTGCCGCGCGCTCGGGATCGATCGCAGCCTCGACGGGCACGACCTCACCCAGCCGCCGCTCACGCTGCTCCCGGGTACGCCGGTTCCTGCGCGGCGCATCGCCCGGGGTGCGCGCATCGGGGTCGACTACGCCGGCGCGTGGGCGAACGCTCCGCTTCGATTCTGGATCCGGTGACGGCTACCAGACGACCTGTCGGTTTCTCGGTCGGGCAGCGTTTGCGACCCGATCGTCAAGGTTGGCCCGATTGTCGCATGACAATGCGACATGATGCCTCAAACGGTTGCCAATCTCGATGCTGGTCCGGCTCGCCGCTGCGCGCGATGCCATCGCGTTCTGCCGCATCGGACGCTGCGTTTGGAGACGACTCGTGAGGTCGACGGCGTCGTGTTCGAGGGCCATCTGGCCGCCACGGAGTGCACGGGCTGCGGCCTCGTGCAAGGCGAGCACGGCGCTGATCGCCGCTTCACCCTCGAGGTGGCGCGGCTGTTGGCCGACACGGGTCAGTCCTCCGGCGAAGCGTTCCGGTTCCTCCGCAAGGCCGTCGGCCTGCGCGCGACGGAGCTGGCAGGATTCCTCAACCTCGCCCCCGAGACGATCTCCCGCTGGGAGACCAACAAGCGCGCCGTCGATCGCGCCGCCCTCGCGCTCCTCGGCAACGCCGTGCGAGACGCGCTGGAGGGGCGGACGACCACCCTCGACGGCCTGCGTGCGCTGACCGCGCCGCGCGCCCTCTCGGGGCGCATTCTCGTCGGTGACTGAGGCGTTCCTGCTGCGTCTCGCTGGGTCGGTCGGCCGGCCGGGTCACGTGTGACCCCAGGGGGGGCTCGACCACCCGAAGAATCGCGGGAACAGATCTCCTGCCAGCTTCGTCCGTCGTGAGAGCTAGGCTGGAGAACTGACATGACCGCGGACCTCTCGACGCTGGGTGGGTTGGAGAATCGGCGCAGGCTCGAGGACGCATTCGCGCCGTGGCGCCGACGCGTGAACGGGCACCTGGTGTTCCGCGCGGCGCTCGACGGGCTCACCGTCGGCAGCCTCGTGGGCGCAGGCTTCGCGACCGCCGCGTGGCTCTCGCACCACCCGCAGTGGAGGCTCGGCGGTCTCGCGATCGCCGCGGGCGGCGCCGTGATCGGTGCGCTCCGAGGCGGGCGGCGGGCGTGGAGCGACGAGCGCGTCGCCCTCTACGTGGACGGCGTGCTCGGCACCCCCGAGTCGGTGACCAGCGCGATCACCCTCGGTCGAGCAGCCCCGGAGAGCGTCGTCGAGGAGGCCATCGCCGCACTCGAGTCGCCTCGCAGCGCGCGTCGTGCGCCGGGTCGTGTCCGACGCTTCCACACCCTCGCGCTGATCGGCACCGCGCTGTGCGTGGCCGCGCTGGCCCTGCGGGTCCCCAAGCCCGCCCAGGCCGCGCCCCTCCGGGCACCGAGATGGTGAAGCTCCAGCAGGTCGCGGGCCTCGACAAGATCGCCGAGGTCGAGAAGCTCCCCGCCAAGGACGAGGCCCAGAAGAAGCGGCTCCAGGAGATCGCCGACGAGGCGCGCAAGCTCAAGCAGCGCCTGCTCGAGGGCATGCCCAAGCGCGAGGCGCTCGACAAGATCGCGAAGCTCAAGGAGAAGCTCGACGCCGAGCGCAACGAGCTCGGCAACGGCGACAAGAAGCCTGGGCTCGACGCCGCTGCGGGCGCGCTCAAGGCTGGTGGCTTCCCGGGCCTCGCCGACGCGCTCGAGGATCGTGACCTCGCCGCGTTCGACGAGATGATGGAGCGGATCGCCAACGACCGCGAGGAGGCCGACAAGGAGAAGGCCAAGGAGTCCCTCGACAAGGCGATCGCCGAGGCGAAGAAGAAGGGCGCCGACGACGTCGCCAAGCGACTCGAGAAGCAGAAGGAGAAGCTCGAGAAGCGCAAGGACAAGGCCGACGCGCTGCGCGAGCTCTCCGACGGCCTGAAGGGCACGCCGCACCACCCCGGCAAGGCCGAGAAGAACCTCGACGACAAGGCGACCGACGACGCCGCCAAGCAGCTCGCCGACTCGCTCAAGAAGGGCCTCGAGAAGCTCACGCCCGAGGAGCGCCAGAAGCTCGCCGACAAGCTCAAGGAGAAGGCCGAGTCCGGCGGCAAGAGCGGCAAGCTCTCGCCGAAGGCGAAGCAGAAGCTCAAGGAGTGGGCCGACAAGCTCAAGACCCCGGAAGGCCAGAAGGAGCTCGAGGACGAGCTGAAGAAGGAGGCCAACGAGGACGGCAGCGGCGGCAAGGACAACGACGACAAGCTCGACGACGGCCTCGACGACGCGCAGGACGGCGCCGACGATCTCGGCAAGGACCTCGGCGACGGCAAGGACGGCAAGGACGGCAAGGACGGCAAGGACGGCAAGGGCAAGGACGGCAAGGGCAAGGACGGCAAGGGCAAGGACGGCAAGGGCAAGGACGGCAAGGGCAAGGACGGCAAGGGCGACGGCAAGGACGGCAAGGGCGACGGCAAGGGCGACGGCAAGGGCGACGGCAAGGGCGACGGCAAGGGCGACGGCAAGGGCGACGGCAAGGGCGACGGCAAGGGCGACGGCATGAGCGACGGCAGCGGCGACGGCGGTGAGCCGGGCGGCGGTGGCGACGGCAGCCACAAGGGCAAGTCGAAGAACGTCGACTCGAGCTCGCTCAAGGCCAAGGCCAAGGGCAAGGGCAACGGCGACCCGGCCAAGAAGCCCGTCGGCTCCGAGACCGCGAGCGGCAGCGACGGCAGCAAGGCCACGGTCAAGGGCACGGGCAAGCTGGACGGCACCACCGCGGGCGACCTGAACAGCATCGACAAGGCCGACGTGCCCGAAGCCGTGCGGCGCCAGGTGAAGAGCTACTTCGAGTGAGCCGCATGAGACGCGAACGCGCCCGAGGATCGCTCCGCGGGCGCGTGGGTGACTCGATGGCGGAGCGGGCTACATGCCCATGATCTTCGCCACGTAGTAGCGCATGACCTCGGTCGTGCCGCCGCCGATGCGCAGGAGGCGCTGGTCGCGCCAGGCGCGGGCCATCCAGCCCTCCTCGATGTAGCCCATGCCGCCGTGGAACTGCAGGCAGTCGTCCATCATGGCCGACACCGCCTCGCCCACGAAGATCTTGCACATCGAGATGAGCTTGACCGTGTCCATCGAGAGCGTCGTCTTCTGCTCGTACTTCTCGTGGTTGTACTGCTCGACGGCCTTGTAGGAGAGCGCCTTGCCCGCCTCGAGCTGCGTCGCGTGGTCGACGAACTTGTGCTGCCAGTACTCGCGCTTGATGATCGGCTTGCCCATCACCATCCGGTCCTTGCCGAACTCGATCGTGCGCTCGAGGGCGTGGAACGCGCTCGCGCAGGCGCTCGTCGAGGCGATGAGGCGCTCCGTCTGGAAGTTCTGCATGAGGTACATGAACCCCATGTTCTCCTCGCCCAGCAGGTAGCGCTTCGGCACGCGCACGTCGTCGAGGAACAGCTCGGCCGTGTCGGAGGACTTGTTGCCGATCTTCTTGAGCTTCTTGCTCACGCCGAAGCCCTTGGTCTTGGTGGGGACGAGGAAGAACGAACACCCGTGCGCGCCGGCCTCGGGGTTGGTCTTGGCGAGCAGCGTGACGAAGTCGGCCTGCGTGCCGTTGGTGATGTAGGTCTTCTGACCCGTGATCACGTAGTCGTCGCCGTCGCGCTTGGCGACCGTCTTGATGCCGGCGACGTCGCTGCCCGCCGCGGGCTCGCTCACGCCGAGCGCGGCCACCTTCTCGCCGCGGAGCGCCGGCGCGAGGAACTCCTCGATCTGCTCCTTGGTGCCGAGGTCACCGATCACCGGCGTCGCCATGTCGGACTGCACGAGCATCGCCATCGTGACGCCCGCGAGGCCGCTGCGCGGGAGCTCCTCGCTCTTGGCCACCGAGTACCAGTAGTCGCCGCCCATGCCCCCCTTCTCCTCGGGGTAGTGGGCGCCGAAGATGCCGAGCTCGCCGGCCCGCTTGAACACCTCGTGCGCCGGGAAGATCTCCGCCGCCTCCCACTCGTCGAGGTGGGGCGCGAGCTCCTTCTCGGCGAAGGCGCGGACGGTCTTGCGGAACTGCTCGTGCTGCTCGGTGAACGGAGACGCCATGGGGAGACCTCGCTGTCGCACGCCGACCGGCGGTCGGTGGCGGGCTGAATGACGATTCAGTGCATTGATTCGTACACGAAACATTCGGCCGCGCAAGCGCTATCCTGCTTCCTCGATGGGCAACGCTCCGATCGCGGTCATGGTCCTGGTGGTGATCGGTGCGGTGCTGTGGGCGCTGCGCGGCCGGATGGGCAGAGGGCCCGACGAGCGTCGCCGGGCGCCCGCCGTCGTGAAGACGAAGCGTCGGGTCGAGGTCGAGGGCCGCACCAAGCACATCGTCGCGTTCGCCCTGGACGACGGGGAGGACGAGCTCCTCGACGTGGATGCGCACACGTTCGACGCGCTGGCCGAGGGGGCGCGCGGCACGCTCGTGTGGGAGGACACGCGCTTCGTCCGATTCGCGCTGGACTGACGCTGCTAGGGTCGAGGCATCGAACGCATCCACCACACGCTCCGGGACGGCACGCCGATCGTCGTGCGCGCCCTCACCCCCGCCGACGCCACCTTGTTGGCCGAGGGGTTCCGTGAGCTGTCGTCCGAGTCACGCCATCGCCGCTTCCTGCACTCGGTCAACGCGCTCGGCCCGAAGGAGCTCGCCTACCTCACCAACGTCGACGGTCACGACCACATCGCCGTCGCGGCCGGCATCGTCGACCCCGAGCGCGACTTCGAGATCGGCATCGGTGTCGCCCACGCCATTCGCTTCCCCGAGGAACCCCGGTGCGCGGAGCTCGCGGTCACCGTGGTGGACGCCTGGCACGGCCGGGGGGTGGGCAGCGTGCTCACGCGGGAGCTCGTCGCGCGCGCGCGCCACGAGGGCATCGAGGTGCTGCGGGGCATCGTGTTCTACACCAACACCGTGATCCAGCGCTTGATGCACCGGCTCGGCCCCGAGGTCGGCCGCTGCGATCTCGGCGAGGGCGTGGTGCAGCTCGACGTCTCGATCGCCTAGGGGCGACGCGCGACCACTTCGACGGTCGCCGCGCGACCGGTGTGCAGGGTGCCCTCGACGACGTCGCGCTCCACCTCGCGCGCCACGAGGAGCTCGAGGCCCACGAGCTCCTCGCGCAGCTCCGCGAGGGGGAAGAGGAGATCGAGATCCTTGGGACCGCCCGTGCCGAACGGGAGCTGCTCGGGGCGGTAGGCCGTGAGGACGAACAGCCCCCCGGGCGCGAGCACGCGCGCGAGATCGGCGTGCACCGTTCGCCGCAAGGCCCGCGGGACGTGACAGAACACCGAGACCACGACGTCGAAGGAGCCATCACCGGCGCGCCACTCGGCGAGATCGGCGTGGAGGGTCTGCAAGGGGACCGCGCGCTGGGCGGCGAGGCGCGCCGCCTTGGCGAGCCCCACCGCGGACAGATCGAGCGAGGTGACGTGGTGCCCACGCTCGGCGAGGAAGACGCCGTTGCGGCCTTCACCGTCGCCGAGGCAGAGGACGCGTGACTGTGGCGCGAAGCGGCCGCACTCCTCGCGCAGGAACTCGTTCGGCTCCTCGCCGTAGACGAACGCGTCGGTCGCGAAGCGGCTGTCCCACTGGCTCATCGGAGTCAGCCCGCGTCGCCGCACTTGCCCGGGGCGGGCGTCGGCGGGGGATCGACCTTCACGACCGGCTGGATCGGCGCGATGTCGAAGCCGAGCCCGACGCTCATCGCGTTGCACTCGACCGACTGGTCCTGCATGTTCGGAGCCCCCGAGACCAGATCCGGGTACTGCTTCACGGTCTTGAGGGTGGACTCGTAGAACGCGCTGCCCGGACAGAGGCCGGCGCTGATGGCGATCGGCTTGAGCACCGCCTCGATGTCACCGAGGGGGAGCGCGCCCGAGATCACCCCACCCGAGGCCGACTTGCGGTCGGGCGCGAGCTTGAACGTCGTCACGCCACCCTCGAGCCGCATCAGGGCAGGGTTGTCGGCGACGGGGACGGGGATGGTGAACTTGCCGGGCTCGCCGGAGACCCAGACGTTGCCGACCAGGTAGCCGCGGGGAAACTCGGTGAGCGGCTTGTCGAGCGTGCCGTCGATCAACGAGTCGGAGGTGACGGTACGAACGTCGGTGCCGTCCCACTTCGGCGCCACCCCCTTGAGGTCGGCCGCCGAATAGAGCTTGGCGGGCACGTAGGGGTCGTCGGCGCCCTCGTCCACGTCCTCCAGCTTGATGATCAGGGTGGCGTTGCCGCCGAGCGTGCCGTCGACGAGCCGGGCCTCGAAGCCGTCCGAGGCGACCCGGGCGAGCGCGATCACGTGCTGGCCGAAGTTGTTGTCTCGGCAGTTGTTGCCATCTTGCAGGCTCTCCTGCTTGGCGCCCGCGACCCGCCGGCACGTGCCGATGTTCTTGATCGAGTCGTCGGTGCTCGTGCACACGCGATCGATGTCGTAGCCCCACTCCCTCCAGGCGCCGTCGATCACGACGCCCGCCGCGTTCTGGCTGCCCAGGCGGAAGCGCTTGACCGCGAACCACAGCGTCTTGCCGGTGGGGAAGGCTTCGGGTCGCCGGTCGGGCGACCGGGCGGCTGACTCGCGACGAGGCCGCCGTCGCCGCCATCGGTCACGACGCCGTCCGTGGCCGCTTCCGTGCGCGAGTCGGTCACCGGGCTGCCGTCGGCGCCGGCCACGGTGAGCTCGTCGTAGCCGACCAGCGTCGCGCACGCGGCGAGCACGAACGGGCCGACGAGGAACGCGGTCAGCTTGCGAAGGTGTGAGAAGTCCATCCGCTCTCCTGCCGGTTCACGGGCACTTCGGCACGTAGATGGGGGCTGTGACGACGGTCGTGGGCGGCTGCACGCCCTTGACGCTGAAGCCGATGGCGAACGAGATGCCGTCGCAGGTGGCGCTCGTGGTCTGGAGGTCGGGCGCGTCGACCACGACGTCGCACTGCCGGGTGACGCTGGCGACGAGGCCGTCGTACAGCGTGGTTCCCTTGCAGATCCCCGCCCAGTCGCCGATGGCGGTGACCACGCTGTCGAGCTTGGCGCGCGGAATGGCCCCGACCACGAGGCCGAACTTGCCGTTCTCGTGCGTGGCGTCGAGCTCGAGGGTCATGCGTCCGGCGACGAGCGGCATCGCGACCGTGATGTTGGCGAGGGGCAGCGGGAAGTCGAGCACCCGGCCGTCGCCGCTCACCCACAGGTTGTCGACGATCCAGCCCTTCTCGAACAGCACCTTGGGCTTCGACAGATCGGCGCCTTCGAGCGAGTCATCGGTGATCTCGCGGATGTCGGTGCCGTCCCACGCCGGAGGCTTGGTGCCGAGGGTCTTGAAGTTGGCGGTCTTGTAGACCTTGCCCACGACGTACGGATCGTTCGGGCCGTCGTCGACGTCTTCGAGCGAGAGGATCAGCGTGCCGATCCCGTTCTGGACCGCCGTCGTCGACTCTTCCTCGAAGATGGCGTCGTACACGCCCACGAGCGGCACGACCTGCGAACCGAAGTTGTTGTCACGGCAAGCATCGCCGTCGACGAGCGTGTCCTGCTTCGCGCCGTCAGGCCGGCGGCAGGTGCCCGTGTTCTCCTTGGACTCGGTCGGTCCCGTGCAGACCTTGTCGAGGTCGTAGCCGATCGAGCGCCACGCGTTCGCGCTGAGCGCATCGGTCTTCGGGTCCTTCTGGTTCATCCAGTAGCGCGAGAAGACGAACCACTTGGTCTTGCCCTTGCCGGACGGCGCGACCGTGCCGGGTGGGCGCGAGGATGCGGGCCGCGGTCACGCCCGCATCGGCCGGGGTCTCGACGACGCTGTCGGAGGCGCCGTCGGTCGAGACCTCGGCGACGACCTCGGGCTGCGTGTCGCTCGAGGCCACGCGGAGGTCGTCGTAGCCGGTCAGGCTCGCGCACGCGGCGAACAGGCCCGCGGTGCAGAGAGCCCCCACCACCGGGAGCGCCGCCGAGAGAGCGAACCGCCTCATCTCAGAACCGTACGAAACCGGCGACCCCTGCGCCATCGCGGGAGGCGTAGGGCAGGACCCACGCCGCCTTGTCCTTGGTCGGGCTGCCCGAGGGCGTGAGCACCCACCAGACCACGCCGCCCACGAGCAAGGCCGCACCGACGCCGGTGACGATGGTCGAGACGTTGGCCAGCGTGCGCCCGTCGTCGATCGAGGACTGCGCGGCGCACACGCCGTTGGGGCAGTCGTCGCCCTTCTTCTTGATCGCCAGGTAGCCGAACGTGAGCCCGACGCCGATGCCCACGACGCCCGCCGTGGTGACGACGATGGGCCCGATCTTCGAGGGCGCCTTCTTCTCGACGGTGGGGCTGGCGTCGACCTCGAGCACAACCGAGATCGCTTTGTCCTGCTTCTCGGCGATGGTGACCGAGCCCTCGAAGTTGAGGTGCCCGGGAGCCTCCGCGTGCACGGCGTGCTTGCCGGGATCGACGTCGATCGCGGTGTTCCACGCGGCGTCCTTGAGGATCTCACCGTCGAGGGTGACCTTCAGGCCGGGGAGCTTCTCGACGATCTTCACCGTGAGGTGCGGGATGCGCGGCTCGAGCTCGGCGACCTCTTTCTTGGCGAACTCGGCCCACGCCTGGCGCTCGGGCCGCGGATCCTTGGGCGCCTCGCGCGCGACGTCGCGGAAGTGGCGGGAGGCGCTCGCGACCAGGCCGAGGCCCTTCTCGACGTAGGCGAGGTTGCGCAGCGCTCCGAGCGCGCCGGTGAGCTCGTAGGCGCGCTTGAAGTTCTCGCGCGCCTCCCTGCAGACGGCGGGATCCTTGATGGGGATCTCGTCGCACTTGCCCTGCTCCATCTGCTTGACGCCCTTGTCGAAGAGCCCCTTCGCGATGGCCTGTTCTTGCTCCGTGGGCGCCGCCGCGAGGACCGGGGCGAGCAACGAGAGCGAGAGAGAAGCGAGGGCAGACGAAAACACGGACCGGGAGCGCGTCACATCTCGTCCTTCTTGTTCCAGAGGTCGTCGGGCTTCTTCGCGGTGGTCGTGGGCTGCGGAGGCGGAGGCGGCGCGGAGGCCGTGGGCTCCGCGGTCTTCGCGGTCTTGGCGGGCGCGACTCCGAGGGTGGGCTTGATGCCGACGGGCAGCGGGGCTCCGAGCGGCTTCACCGGGTCGGCGCTCTTGACCGCTTCGACGGCCTTGGTGTCGTCGTCCTTCTTGGCCTCGGGCTTGGGCTCCTCGGCCTTCTTGTCGGCCTTGGGGTCGGGCTGGGCCGAGGCCTTGGTGTCGGCGGTCTTGGCGCCCGCCGCGGCGGCCGGCTGCGCGCTGGGCTGCTGCGCGAGGCGAACGCCGAAGAAGATGCCCCCGACCACGCACGCGGCGAGGAAGGCACCGATGACGACCTTGCCCTTGCCACCGGACGGGCGCGGCGCAGGCACGAAGCCAGGTGCGGGCTGCGCCGCTCCGTACGAACGGGGCTCGTTGACGGTGCTCTGCAGCCCACCGACCGAGTCGCCGAGCTGCAGCGCGAGGGCCTCCGCGGCGGACGCCGAGAAGCTGCCCGTGACGCCCGCGGAGCTGATGCCCGCGACCATGGCCATCGAGTCGGCGAGCTCGCGCGCCGTCTGGAAGCGCTGCGGGGGCTTCTTGGCGAGGCCCTTCTGCACCCAGAGATCGAACTCGTGCGGGAGGTCGGGCGCGAGCGCGGTGGGCGTGGGCGGCTCGGTCGCGACGATGCGCATGGCGAGCTCGGACAGAGCACCCGAACCGAACGGCGCGCGACCCACGGCCATGCGGTAGACGATGGCGGCGGCGGCCCAGAGATCGCTGCGCGCGTCGAGCGGCTCGCCCGTGATCTGCTCCGGGCTCATGTAGTTGGGCGTGCCGATGAGCGCGCCCGCGCGCGTGGCCTGGTTCTCGTCGCCCTCGGCCTTGGCCACGCCGAAGTCGAGCAGCTTCACGAGCAGCTCGTTCTGGTTGTCCGGGTCTTCGCAGAGGAAGACGTTGGCCGGCTTGAGATCGCGGTGGATGACGCCACCCTGGTGCGCGACGACGAGCGCGCGGCACAGCTGCGCGGTGATCTTGGCGACCAGGGCGAGCGGGAGCCGACGCTCGCGCTTGAGGCGCACCTCGAGCCCCTCGCCGTGCAGGAACTCCATGACGAGGAACGGCGTGCCGTCGACGGTGACGCCGTGATCCATCACGCGGGTGATGTGGCGAGAAGCCTCCCGAGACGTGCCGCGAGCCGCGCCTCACGCTCGAAGCGGGCGCGCGGTTCTGCCGCGTTGGCGACCGATCCGTGCAGGAACTTGATGGCGACGGGGTGACCGAGCGTGACGTGCTCGGCCTGCCACACGAAGCCCATCGCGCCTTCACCCGCGGCGCGGACGAGACGGTACTTGCCCTCGACCAGCGCACCCTCGCGCAGGAGGAGTCCTTCGTTCTCGGCCGGTTCTCCCATGGGCTTGAGGAGGAAGAGTGCCTGGATTCGTCGACGATCGCCAGCTGTGTGCGAAGTATTTCGACGTGGCTGTGCAGTCGATCAGGATGCTGTGTGGGCCTGTGCCCGAGGGTGTCCCACCCGTGTGACACGCTCGATCTGCCCAGACGGGAACGGGGTCAGGCTTCGACGCGGAGCGCCATCGTCGCGCCGTGGACGAACGGCATGGCGTCGATGGCGCGAACCGCCGCCCGGACGTCGCGCTCGATCGCGTCGTGGGTGAGGAAGACGATGATCCGTGGCTCTTCTTCCGTGCTCGGGTCGTCCACGCGACGGCCGCGTGACTCCTGCACCAGCTGCTCGATCGAGACCCGGTGGTGGCCGAGGGCGCCCGCGATCTGGGCGAGGACGCCAGGGCGGTCGGTCACCCGCAGTCGCAGGTACCAGGGCGCCTCTTGCATGCCCGCCTCCGCGATCGCTCGACGCGCCGGGTCGAGCCCCTGGGTGAGCAGTCCGGAGACCCCCGCGCGGCGGGCGCGCGCCGCGTCCACGAGGTCGGCCACCACGGAGGCCGCCGTCGGGTGCGCGCCCGCGCCGGGGCCGACGAGCACCTGCGCCCCCGCTGCGTCGGCTTGCAGCGCGACGCCGTTGAGCACGCCGTCGACCGAGGCGAGCGGCGCACGCGCGGGGATCAGCGCAGGATGCACGCGCAGATCGAGGGCGCCCTCTCTGGTCTCGCGGGCCACGGCGAGGTGCTTGATCGCATAGCCGAACCGGGCTGCGTAGCGCAGGTCGACGGGCTCGATGGCGCGGATGCCCTCGGTCGGCACGTCCGCGGGCTGGACCTCGGCGCCGAACGCGAGCATCGCGAGCACGCACAGCTTGTGGGCCGCGTCGTGGCCGTCGACGTCGAGCGATGGCTCGGCCTCCGCGTAGCCCAGGTCTTGCGCGGCGCGCAGCACCTCGCCGAACGAGGCGCCTTCGTCGCGCATGCGCGTGAGGATGTAGTTGCAGGTGCCGTTGACGATGCCCCGCAGGCTGCGCACCCAGTCCGCGACCAGGTGCTCGCGCAGCGTGCGGACGATCGGCACCGCGCCGCCCACCGAGGCCTCGAACCCGAGGTCGGCGTGGTGGGCCGCGGCGAGCCGCAGGAGCTCTGGACCGCGCGCCGCGAGCAGCGACTTGTTGGCGGTCACCACGCTCTGCCCGGCGCGGAGCGCGGCCTCGACCCAGTGGCCCGCCGGCTCGACGCCACCGACGACCTCGACGACCACGTCGACGTCCTTCGCGCCGACGACGCTCGCGACGTCGGTGGTCAGCAGACCCGGATCGAGGGACGCGGTGCGGGCCTTGTTCGCATCGCGGACGACCACGCGCGCGAGCTCGAGCGGCGCGCCGATGCGCGTCTCGAGGTACTTGCGGTTGCGGGTGACGAGCTCGACGACCCCACTGCCGACGGTCCCACAGCCGAGCAACGCGAAGCGGATGGGAGTGCCCATGGGCGGGAAGAGACGCACGCGCGCGGCGGGCGTAAATGGCGAAGTCGTGCCCCTCCTCGGTTGGTTGCTCGGCTGGCTCGTGCGGGCGTGGCTCGCGACGCTGCGGCTGACCGTGATCGATCGCACCTCCGATGGGGGCACTGCGCCATGGGTGCTCGCGTTCTTCCACGGCACGCAGGTCCCGCTCCTCGCGTGGCGACGGCGTCGCCGCACGGGTGTCCTCGTCTCCTTCTCCGCCGACGGTGCCTGGTCGACGGCCGTGATGCGGCGCGCCGGGATGGTGGTCGTCCGAGGCTCGACCAGCCGTGGGGGCGCGCGCGCCCTGGTCGCCCTGGTCAAGCGCATGAAGGCCGAGTCGCTCGACGCGGCGTTCGCGGTCGACGGGCCGAAGGGCCCCTATGGCACCGTTTCCCCGGGCGTCCTCGCCTGTGCCCGCCATGTCGGGGGCGTGCTGGTGCCCATCGGATCGGCGTGCGCCCCGCGCCGGGTGCTCCGTCGCGCGTGGGACCGGATGGCGCTTCCGCTGCCGTTCGCCCGCGCGGTGGTCGTGCTCGGCCCGAGTCTCCCGGCCGACACGCCGCCCGAGCAGCTCGCAGAGGCGATCGAGGCGGTCAACCAGGCCGCCGAGGTGGCCCTCGCGGCGAAAACCCTTCCCCTTTCGGCCGCAGATCGACTATGAGGCCGGCGCTCCCAGAAGAGCCCGCGGTCGTTCGAGTGACCGCCTACCCGGAAGGAAACTCCATGACCCGCAAGATCCTCGTCGCCGCCGCCCTGTTCGCCTCCACCGCCTACGTCGTCGCCTGCGGCGGTGACAAGGCCGAGGGCGCGGGCGCCACCACCCCGAAGCCCGAGGTCTCGTCGGCGGCCCCCGAGGTCAAGTCGGCCGAGCCGGCCGTGAGCAGCGCCGCGGCGCCCAGCGCGACCCCCGAGCCCCCCAAGGTCAAGACGCCCTTCGAGAAGCTCGGCGGCAAGGACGGCATCACCAAGGCCGTCGACGCCATCATCAAGAAGATCGGCGACGACAAGCGCATCAACAAGTACTTCGCCAAGACGGTCAAGGACCCGAAGAAGCTCGAGGCCCTCAAGGCCAACCTGGTCGACCAGATCACGGCGGCCGTCGGCGGCCCCGGCGAGTACAAGGGCAAGGACATGGTCGCGGCCCACAAGGGCATGAACCTCAAGGAGGCGGATTTCACCGCCTTCGTCGAGGACGTCGCCGCGGGCCTCAAGGACGCGGGCGTGGCCGACGAGGACGCGAAGCCGATCCTCGACACCCTCAACGGCATGAAGGACCAGGTCGTGGACAACGGCAAGAAGGCCCCCAAGCCGGCCGCCTCGGCCGCCGCCAGCACCTCGGCCAAGCCGAAGGGCAAGTGAGTCGAGACGTCGGCCGCCTTCGCAGCCGATGACCGAGAGCCCTGGTCACTCCGAGAGGAGGGACCGGGGCTCCTGCTTTTTTGGCGGCCCCGTCCGCGCGCTCCGAAGTCGAGCTATGTTCTCGGGCGTGCGCACGCTCCTCGGTCTCCTCCTCGTGCTCGGCTGCGCGCAGCTCGGGTGTCCCCGCATCGGGACCTGCCAGCCCCAAGAGGTGAACGGTCTCAAGACCGGCTGCTCCGGGCCGTCGGGGTACATGTGGGGCGGCACGAGCTGCGTCTACACCCAGGCCTGCAACTGCACCGGCGCCGACTGCAACGGGCTCTACGAGAAGAAGGACGTCTGCGAGGCTGCCCACGCGCACTGCCTGTAGTCCCCGCAACGGGCTAGCTTCTTTTGCCGAGTTGACGTTTCTATCAGCCTTGCTTGCGCGCAAGGTCCCTGTGTGCTACCCATGCATACATGTACCCCCGAGGCATTGCCCTCCTGGCCGTCGCGGTCTTCGCGACAGGCTGTGCCGCGAGCGCCGATCACACGGACGCTTCCATCACCCTGCGCGCGCCCAAGGGCGCCGCGCCGAGCACCACGACGGCCAGGCCCCCCGCCGGCTTCACAGTCACGGGCGGCGACTCGCTCGGGGAGTGCTCTTACGCGCACGAGCAGGCGCTGCTCGTCGGCGTGCAAGACGACGGGCCCGCGCCGGCCACGGTGTGGATGTTCGATCCGAGCCCCAGCACCGACGAAGCGGTCCCTCCGCACCATGAGTACTGGGGCGAGCTCAAGGGCTGCCCCGTCGCCGATCCCTCCAAGGGCGTCTGGCCCACCGCGCTCTCCCTCGACTGGAACGGCACGGCCTACGTGATGTGGACCTTCGGCCTCGGCACCAAGGGCACCTCGGTCTCTCGCCTCTACAAGTTCGATCCGTGGGGCGCGGCCACCTGCGAGCCCGTCGGCCTCGACCTCAAGGGCCCGAGCGGCAAGGCGTTCCGCGGCGGCATGGGCTTCTCGGTGCGCGAGCGCGCGGGCGAGGCCGACTGGCTGTTCTTCGCCGGTCGCGTCGACGGCGACACCGTCAACCACCTCTCGGCGTGGGACCCGGTCGGCAACACGTCGCGCGTGTTCGACGGCGTCTTCCCGACCGGCTTCACCCCCGACCGCGTCGCCGGCACCGAAGACGGCCTGCTCTTCGCTTTCGACGGTCCGCGCTTCGTCGAGATCGATCCCAACGACGGCAGCCTCGGCGCCGTGCGCTCGATGAAGATCCCCGGCCACCACTTCCCCGGCTCGGGCTTCGCGTTCCTGCAGGACGACCTCTGGGCGTTCGAGTCGTCGGGTTCGGTCGCGGCCAGCACCTCGGTCGTCCACCGTTTCGACCGCAAGAGCGGCGAGACCTTCGAGGAGACCACGGTGCCCGTGCACGTGGCCGCGGCGGCGCCGATGACCTGCGCCCCCGGCACCGCGAAGTGAACGCGCTCTAGCTCAGACGAAGCCGAGCGCCGCGAACAGCGGGCCCGCGAGGTGTGGCTGCTCTTCGACCAGCTCCTCGGCCGCGGCCCGTCGTCGCCGCGCGACCTGATCGCGCTCGCGGGGCGTGAGACGGCGCGCGAGGTGCCGATCGATGGCGAAGGCGAGGGACGCGTGGCGGGTCTCGTCGCGCGCGATGCGGCGGAGCGCGTCGCGGAGTTGAGGGTCGCGCGTGTTGCGGGCGAGGTCGAGCGCCTGCAGCGCGCCGAACGTCTCGCGCACCTGGCCTTCGACGGCGTTGTCGGCGGCGAGCGTCAGCAGATCCGGCGCGGACGCGGCGGGGAAGGTCTGGATGCGGCCACGCGGGATGCCCGCGAGCGCGCCGACGATGCGGGCGTGGCGTACCTCGTCGCGGCGCGCGCGGGAGACGGCCCGCAGGAGCGAGCGCGGCGCACCGATCGCGGCGAGGTCGGCGCGGAGCACGCGGAACGCATCGATGGCCGCGGCCTCGAGGCGCGCGAGCCCGGTCAACATCGGCAGCGTCGTCGCGGCGGGGCGCAGGCCTCGGGGGCGGCGACCGGCCCCGCACGACACGCTCTCGGTGCACTCGATCGCGGGGATGGTGCCGCCGTCGAACGGGATCGTCTTGCCCTCGCACTTGCGGGCCCCCGGGCAGTAGAGCGCACAGGCGTCGACGCCCACGTCCCCGAGCGGGCGCGGCGCCGTGTCGGCGACCGCGGTGTCCATGGCGGTGTCGGTGGCCGCTACGGCGTCGCTCGCGTCGCCGCTCGCCTCGGTCTCCAGCACATCGGCGCCGCTGTCGGCGGAGGACGTGTCGATGGCCGACGCGTCGCCAGGGCTCGGTGGCAGGAGCGGGATCGTCTGGGTCGTCTCTTCGGGACAGGTGCCGCACGGCGACCCGCGCGCGCCGAGCGCCGTGGTGGCGAGGACCATCTGGAAGAGGCGGTGGAGACGGGGGGGGTCTTCATGGGTCGATCCGGAAGGTGAGCGTGCGCACCTGCGACCCGCTGCTCTTTGCACCCGCGAGGCCCTCGAAGGTCGGTTTGAGCGAGGCGTCGGTGCGAGCCGCGGTGAGCATGGCGATGCAGGAGCCCGGCGTGCGCAGGATGAAATCGGCGGGGTCGAACGTGTACGAGCCGGAGTCGATGCTCGGGACCCGGACCACGGCCGAGACGCAGTCGCTCTCGATTCGGAGGCCCGGCGCCTTGCCCGCGGGATCGATCGGCCCCCAGCGCACGGTGAGCGGCGAGCGGCGCGGGAGCTCCGTCGGCCCGTCGAGCCCGAAGGCGGGTGGCAGCGTGACATGCGCCACGCCGCGCGCGGCGCCCCGCTCGAGCACGACGTCGAGCGTCGTCGCGTTCGTCGAGAGCAACACCCCTCGCTGGTAGCCGAAGGACACGAGCTCGGCCGACGCAGCCCCCGCGCGGGCGACCAGCCGGTCACCCTCGCCGAGGTACACGAGGGAGTTCTGCTGGCTGCTGAGGTTCACCATGACCAGGGCCGCCTCGCCGTTGGAGCGGACGCTGACGTGAAGGGTGATCTGGTCGAGCGGGACCTGGTCGCTCGTCGGTGGCGGGGACGACTCGGACGAACCGCAACCGAGCGAGGCGAGGAGAACCAGGAAGAGGACGCGCTTCACGGGGTGGACTCCACGACGATCGAGCGACTCTGGCTGACGAGGCCGTACACGCGCATCAGCTGCACGTTCACGCGGCGCTCGACGGAGAGGGTGATCGGACACGACGCGCCCTTGGTGGCCCCGTCGAGGAGATCGCCGGCCGCGATCGTGTAGGCGCCGGCGTCGAACCCGAGGGTGCGGTCGAGCGGCGCGATGCAGGTGCCCCGCACGTGGAGCTGGGTCTCGTGGGTCGCGGTCGCGGGGGGCGGCGCCCAGGTCAGCGCGATCGCCGCGCTGCGGACGACGACGCCGGTCGGCGCGCTCATCGTCGGCGGGGGAGGCACCTCGATCGGGACCTCGATCCCTTCGTCGGCGCGCCGGGTCACCACGAGGGAGAGCATACCCTCGAGCGAGGGCACCGAGGCGGAGTACACCCGCTTGCCGTCCTTCGAGACCGCGGCGAGCGCGAGCGGGCCCAGGCGGACGTCGTCGGTCGAGGACAGCCACAGGCCCCCACCCGGACCGGTCAGGGACACGTCGACGACGGTCCCCGTGGAACTCCCCGTCACGGCGAGCGTGATCGAGATGTCACGCGTCGAGACCTGATCCGGGTCCTCGATGGGGAGGCGCTCGGAGAGCGCACAGCCTGCCGAGGCCAGATTCAGGAGCAGGAAGAGGGGAGGAAGACGCACGGCGCGCAGGCCCTCGCAAGGACCGTGCGCGCTCACGCCGCGCCTAGTCGTGGATGCCCCCTGGCAGCTTGGTGCGGCCGTCACGGGTGCGGTCGTTCCACGTCTCGTGGGGGTTCTCGCCCGCCACCTCGACCATCGAGATGCACCCCGGCACGGGGCACACCAGCTGGCAGAGGTTGCAGCCGACGCACTCGGGCTCGTCGATCCACGGCACGCGCGCGCCGGCGATCAGGCCGACGGGGAACGGTCGCGGAGGCTTCGCGGGGCCGTGCGCGTGGGCGTGCGGCGGGCGCTGCTTCTCCTCGTCGCCGGTGAAGATGCACTGGTGCGCGCCGTCGTTGCACGCGGTCACGCAGACCTGGCACCCGATGCAGGTCTGGTCGTCGATGCGCGCCACGATCTTGTAGCCGAGGTCGAGCTCGCCCCACTCCTTGTAGGATTGGATCGCCGCGCCGCGGAGCTCGTTGACGCTCTTCATGCCGCGCTGGTCGAGGAACTCGGAGAGGCCCTCGATCATGTCCTCGACGATGCGGTAGCCGTGGTGCATGACCGCGGTGCAGACCTGCACGCTGGTGGAGCCGAGCGCGATGAACTCGGCCGCGTCGCGCCAGTTGGAGATGCCGCCGATGCCGGAGATGGGCACGGTGATGCCCGCCTCGCGCGCGAGGGCCGCCACCATGTGCATGGCGATGGGCTTGACCGCGGGGCCGCAGTAGCCGCCGTTGGTGGAGCCGTCACCCACGCGCGGGAGCACCACCATGCGGTCGAGATCGATGCCGATGATGCTCTTGATGGTGTTGATCAGCGAGAGGCCGTCGGCGCGCCCGGCCACCGCGGCGAGCCCCGCCTCGCTGATGTCGCCGGTGTTCGGCGTGAGCTTGACCAGCACCGGGGTCCTGGCGAACTCCTTGGTCCAGCTCGTGATCTCGGTGATCAGCTTGGGCTCCTGGCCGACCGAGGAGCCCATGCCGCGCTCGCACATGCCGTGCGGACACCCGAAGTTGAGCTCGAGGCCGTCGGCACCCGCGTCCTCGGCGCGCTTGATGAGGACGCGCCAGTCGTCCTTGGTCTCGGTCATCAGCGAGGCGATGACCACGTGCTTCGGGTAGCGTTTCTTGACCTCGTAGATCTCCTTGAGGTTCACCTCGAGGGGACGGTCGGAGATGAGCTCGATGTTGTTCAGGCCCATCATCTTGTACGTGCCGAGGTCGACGGCGCCGAAGCGGCTCGACACGTTCATGATCGGGTCGCCGAGGGTCTTCCAGACCGCGCCGCCCCACCCCGCGTCGAAGGCGCGCATGATCTGCTCGCCGGTGTTGGTCGGCGGGGCCGAGGCCAGCCAGAACGGGTTCGGGCTCTTGATGCCCGCGAAATCGATGCTGAGATCCGCCATTACTTGGACCACTCCGCGATGAGGAAACGGGCCGCGTCGCGGCCCTCCGCGACGGCATTGACGACCTCGGTGCCGCCGTTGACGCAATCGCCACCGGCGAACACCTTGGGGTTCTTGGTGCGGCGGGTGGCCTCGTCGACGACCACGCAGCCGCGCGCGTCGAGCTCGACCCCGGGGAACTCGGCGGCGATGGCGCGCAGCTTGGCCTGGCCGATGGCCAGCACGGCGAGGTCGCAGGGGATCTCGTACTCGCTGCCGGCGACGGGCTTGCCGCCCTCGGTCCGCGCGAGCCGCACGCCCACCAGCTTGCCGGCGGGGTCGCGCAGGAACGCGACCGGCGTCGCCTGCTCCACGAGCCGCACGCCCTCCTTGCGGGCGCCCTCGAGCTCGTGCGCGTAGCCGCTCATCGCGTCGCGACCGCGCCGGTAGACCATGGCGACCTCGGTGGCGCCGAGCTGTGCGCACTCGCGCGCGACGTCGATCGCCGTGTTGCCGCCGCCGACCACCACCACCCGGCCGAGCGGGCCGTTCGCCTTGGGGTCGAGCTTCATCTGCTCGATCCAGTCGACCGCGCCGACCACACCCGGCCCGTCCTCGCCGGGGACGCCGAGGCGCGAGTCCTCACCGAGGCCGACGCCGACGAAGACCGCGTCGTAGTCGGCGAGCAGCTCCGCGCCGCGCTTGCCGCCCTCGCCCACGTGCGCGTGCTCGATCCGCACGCCGAGCTCGAGCACCCACTCGACCTCGCGGACCGCCTCCTTGGCCGGGAGCTTGTAGGGCGCGATGCCGGTCGCGTTGAGGCCGCCCGGCACGGCGCGCTTCTCGAACAGCACCGCCTCGACGCCCTCGAGGGCGAGGGTGCCCGCGAAGGCGAGGCTCGCGGGGCCCGCGCCGATGCAGGCGACCTTGCGGCCGTTCCTGGGCTTGGGCGTGTAGAGCGCCCGTAGTCCCTGCTCGCCGAGCGCCTGCTCGGTCGCGAAGCGCTGGAGGCGACCGATCTGGATCGGCTCGCGCCCCCAGCCCTCGTACACGCAGCTCCCCGCGCAGAGCTCCTCGACCGGGCACACGCGTGAGCACGAGTAGCCGAGGAGGTTCTGCTCGAGGATCGTGCGCGCGCTGCCCCGCACGTTGCCCGACGCGATCTTCTTGATGAAGGTCGGGATGTCGATCGTCGTCGGGCAGGCCTGGATGCACGGTGCGTCGGTGCAGTAGAGGCAGCGCTCGGCCTCGGCGTGGGCCTCGGCGCGGGTCAAGAGCGGCTTCTTGTCGGGCAGGCGCTCTTCGGCGCGACCTTCGGCGAGGCTCGATGCGAGTGTTCCCATTGCTGCTCCGGTGACGGGTTTTCTGGAGATGTCGCTCGCGCGCTCGCTCAGGTGGCCGCGGAGGCGGTCAGGCTCTGGTCGAGGATGGCGAGGGCGTCCTTGATCTCGCCCGCGCCGATGTTGAGCGCCGGCGAGATGCGCACGGTGTTGCCGTAGAGGCCACCCTTGCCGATGAGGAGGCCGCGCTTCTTGGTCTCCTCGAACAGGCGGAGCACCGCGCTCGCGTTCGGCGTGCGGTCCTTCTGCGGCTCGTCGACGACGAACTCGAGGGCCTGCATGAGGCCCATGCCGCGCACGTCGCCGATGATCTTCGGGTACTTCTTCTTGAGCTCCTCGAGGCCGGCGCGCAGCTCGTCGCCGCGGGCCTTGGCGTTGTCCACGAGGTGGTCCTCCTGGATGACGTCGAGGGTCGCGATCGCCGCCGCGCACGAGATCGGGTTGCCGCCGAACGTGGAGATGCTGGCCGACTTGAACGAGGCGTCGATGGCCGCGGTGCAGATGGTCGCCGCGAGCGGCATGCCGTTGGCGATGCCCTTGGCCATCGTCATCATGTCGGGCTCGACGCCGTAGTGCTCGATGCCCCACATCTTGCCGCCGGTGCGGCCGAAGCCGGTCTGCACCTCGTCGGCGATGAACACGCCGCCGTACTTGCGCACGATCTCGGCGGCGATCTGGAAGTACTCCTTGGGCGGCGTGACGAACCCGCCGACGCCCTGGATCGGCTCGGCGAGCATGCCGGCCACGTGACCACCGCTCGTGGTGGTGCGGATCAGCTCCTCGATGTCGCGCGCGCACTTGACGTCGCACGAGGGGTAGGTGAGCCCCATCGGACACCGGTAGCAATACGGCGAGAGCGCGTGCTTGATGCCCGCGACCTGGGTCTGCACCGCGCGGTAGTTGCCGTGCGCGGTGAGGCTCTGGGCGAGGAGCGAGCGGCCCGAATATCCGTGGCGGAGCGCGACGAGCTCGCTGCGGCCGGTGTGCACCTGGGCGAGCGCGACGGCCGTCTCGTCGGCCTCGGTGCCGGAGGCGGTGAAGAACACCTTCTCGAGCTTGCCCGGCATCGTCGCGAGCAGGCGCTCGGCGAGGGTGACGATGGGCACCGTCGGGTAGAGCGTGGAGACGTGGCTCAGGCGGTCGACCTGCGCGTGGATGGCCGCGTTCACCCGCTCGTTGGCGTGCCCGACGCTGACGGTGAGGATGCCCCCGAAGAAGTCGAGGTAGCGCTTGCCATCGCAGTCGGTGAGCCAGAAGCCCTTGCCCTCGGCGAGCGCGATCGGCTCCTCGTAGAAGTTCCCGACACACCCCATGAGGTGCTTCTTGTGTTTCTCGCGGACGGTCTTGGAGTCCATGTTTCGCTCCCGGGTTTTTCGAGGCTCTAGAGACTGAACGTGGAGCGCTTGACGAACTTGCCGCGCCCCTTCTTCGAAAGGTACTTGCCGTTCTCGATCACCACCTCGCCGCGCGAGAGCACGTGGGTGGGCGCGCCGCGGACCACCTGGCCCTCGAACGGCGAGTAGTCGACGCGCATGTGCAGGGTGTTCACCGACAGCACGTGCTCCTTGTCCGGATCCCACACGAGGAGGTCGGCGTCGGCGCCCGGGGCCACGGTGCCCTTGTGCGGGTAGAGGCCGAAGATCTTGGCCGGCGCGGTGGAGGTGATCTCGACGAAGCGGTTCATCGAGATGCGGCCGGTGCGGACGCCGCCGTCCCAGAGCAGGTAGAGCCGGGTCTCGACGCCGGGCATGCCGTTCGGGATCTTGGCGAACGAGTCGCGGCCGAGATCCTTCTGGCCCTTCATGCAGAACGGGCAGTGATCGGTGGAGACCACCTGCAGGTCGTTGGTCTTGAGGCCGCGCCAGAGGTCGGCCTGGTACTCCTTCGGGCGCAGCGGCGGCGTGCACACGAACTTGGCGCCCTCGAACCCATCGCGGGCGAGGTCGTCGAGCGAGCAGAACAGGTACTGCGGGCAGGTCTCGGCGTAGGCCGGCATGCCGCGGTCGCGCGCCTCGAGCACCTTGTCGAGCGCGCGCGGCGCTGACAGGTGCACGATGTACACGGGCGCGCCGGCCATCTCGGCGAGCGCGAGCGCGCGGTGCGTGCCCTCGGCCTCGGCGATCTGCGGCCGCGAGAGCGAGTGGTACTTGGGCGCGGTCTCGCCGCGGAGGATCGCCTGCTCGATCAGCACGTCGAGCGCGATGCCGTTCTCGGCGTGCATGCAGATGAGGCCGCCGAGGTCGCGAGCGCGCTGCATGGCGCGGAAGATCTGGCCGTCGTCGACGTAGAGGACGCCGGGGTAGGCCATGAACAGCTTGAACGAGGTGATGCCCTCGTTCACGAGGCCGCCCATCTCCTCGAGCGTGCCCTTGTTCACGTCGGTGACGATGGTGTGGAAGCTGTAGTCGATGGCGGTCTTGCCCTCGGCCTTCTCGTGCCAGGTGTCGACGGCCTGGCGCAGCGACCCGCCCTTCTGCTGGATCGCGAAGTCCACCAGCGTGGTCGTGCCGCCGTGGGCCGCGGCCAGCGTGCCGGTCTCGAAGTCGTCGCTCGAGGTGGTGCCCCCGAACGGCATGTCGAGGTGGGTGTGCGCGTCGATGCCGCCCGGCATGACGAGCTTGCCGGTCGCGTCGATGATGCGGTCGGCGGTGAACCCGGATTCGAGCGCGCCCGGCGCGGTGAGAGCGACGATCTTGTCGCCCTCGATCAGCACGTCGCCGGCGAAGGTGTCGATGGCGGTGACGACGGTCCCGTTCTTGATGAGCGTACGCATCGGTGTCCCCTCGGTTGTGAACTACACATCCTTGACGAGGTCGCCGTAGGCGTCGGGCCGGCGGTCTCGGTAGAACTGCCACACGCGCCGGACCTCCTCGATGGTGTCGAGGTTCATGTCGGCGACGACGAGCTCGCTCTGGTCCTCGGTGCCCGTCGCGAGGAAGTTGCCGCGCGGGTCGACGAAGTAGCTGGAGCCGTAGAACTTGCCGATGTTCCAGGGCGCCTCGGTGCCGACGCGGTTGATGGCGCCGACGAAGTAGCCGTTGGCGACCGCGTGCGCGGGCTGCTCGAGCTTCCACAGGTACTGCGAGGTGCCCGCCACCGTGGCGCTCGGGTTGAGGACGATCTCGGCGCCGTGCAGGCCGAGGATGCGCGCGCCCTCCGGGAAGTGGCGGTCGTAGCAGATGTAGACGCCGACCTTGCCGTAGGCCGTCTGGAACACCGGATAGCCGAGGTTGCCGGGCTTGAAATAGAACTTCTCGAAGAAGCCCGGGTTCACCTGGGGGATGTGGGTCTTGCGGTACTTGCCGAGGAACTTGCCGTCGGCGTCGATGACCGCCGCGGTGTTGTAGTAGACCCCCGCTTGCTCACGCTCGTAGAGCGGCACCACGATGACCATGGAGTGCTTCTTGGCGAGCTCCTGGAACACCGCGGTGGTCGGGCCGGGGATGGCCTCGGCGGCGTCGTACCAGCGCGGGGACTGCCCCGGGCAGAAGTACGGGCCGTCGAAGATCTCCTGCAGGCAGAGCACCTGCACGCCCTTCTTGCCGGCCTCCTCGACGAACGGCAGATGCGCCTCGAGCGCCGCCTTCTTGACCTGCGCGACCGGGACGCTCTCGTCGTTGATCGGGTTCGCACACTGGATGAGTCCACCACGAACGATGCGGGGCATGTTCCCTCCTCGACTCTCGACTGCGGAAGACGACTAGCGGTTCTGCGGGAAGCCGAGGTCGACGCCCCGGAAGCGCGGGTCGGGCCAGCGCTCGATGATCACCTTGTTGCGCGTGTAGAAGCGGACGCCGTCGGGGCCGTAGATGTGCAGGTCGCCGAACAGCGACTGCTTCCAGCCACCGAACGAGTAGTACGACATGGGGACGGGGATCGGCACGTTGATGCCGACCATGCCCACCTCGATGTCGTGGCGGAACTTGCGCGCCGCGCCGCCGTCGTTGGTGAAGACCGCCGTGCCGTTGGCGTAGGGGTGGCGGTGGATCATCGCGATGGCCTCGTCGTACGAGGGCGCGCGCACGACCGAGAGCACCGGCCCGAAGATCTCCTCCTCGTAGCAGCTCATCCCGGGCTTGACCTGGTCGAGCAGGGTCGGGCCGAGGAAGAAGCCCTTCTCGTGGCCGGGCACCACGAGGGTGCGGCCGTCGACGAGCAGCTCGGCGCCGTCCTTCTGGCCGGCGGCGATGTAGCCGGCGACCTTGTCGCGGTGCTGCTGGGTGATGAGCGGGCCCATCTGCGAGGCCGGGTCGAGGCCGTTGCCGACCTTGAGCGCGGCGATGCGCTCGCGGATCTTGGGGAGAAGCTTGTCGGCCGCGTTGCCCACGGTGACGAGCACCGAGATGGCCATGCAGCGCTCGCCCGCCGAGCCGTAGCCGGCGCCGACGGCGGCGTCGGCCGCGAGGTCCATGTCAGCATCTGGCAGCACCACCATGTGGTTCTTGGCGCCGCCGAGCGCCTGCACGCGCTTGCCGTTCCGGGTGCCGTTCTCGTAGATGTAGCGGGCGATCGGGGTCGAGCCGACGAAGCTCACCGCGCCCACGTCGGGGTGCTCGAGCAGGCGGTCGACGGCCACCTTGTCGCCGTGCACGACGTTGAACACGCCGTCGGGCAGGCCGGCCTTCTTGAGGAGCTCGGCGCACAGGTTGGTGACCGAGGGGTCGCGCTCGGAGGGCTTGAGCACGAACGTGTTCCCGCACGCGATCGCGATGGGGTACATCCACATCGGCACCATCGCCGGGAAGTTGAAGGGCGTGATGCCCGCGACCACGCCGACCGGCTGGCGGAACGAGTAGCTGTCCACCTCGGTGGAGACGTTCTCGCTGATCTCGCCCTTGAGCAGGTCGGAGAGACCACACGCGTATTCGACCACCTCGAGGCCGCGCTGCACCTCGCCCTGCGCGTCGGAGAACACCTTGCCGTGCTCGAGGGTGAGCATCCTCGCGAGCTCGTCCTTCTGCTGGTTCACGAGCTCGCGGTAGGCGAACAGCACGCGCGTGCGCGTGGCGAGCGAGGCGTGCTGCCAGCTCTCGAGCGCCTTCTTCGCGCTGTCGACCGCGCGGTCGACCTCGGGGACGTCGGCCAGAGCGACCTGCTTCTGCACCTCGCCGGTGGCGGGGTTCCACACGTCGGCGCGGCGGGAATTGTTCGGGTCGACGTGACTGCCGTGGATCCAGTGGCGAATCGTGTCCATGCCCTACCCTCTCGGTGGTTTGCGGGAACCGGCGAGCATAAGCCCCGGATCCGGGAACGCGGTGCGTCAAACGCACGAACGGGGGACGAACTGGTAGGAATGCCCGATGGGCGGGGTACGGGAGCAGGACGGTATCTACGAGATCGAGCAGACCGGGGCCCTGGAGGGCCGCTTCGTCAACCACGACCTCTCGCCGACGCGCCTCTCCGAGCGGCGCTGGGGCACGCGGGACATCGCCGCCCTCTGGATCTCCATGTCGGCCTGCGTGCCCACGTACATGCTGGCCTCGTCGCTGATCGCCGAGGGCATGAACTGGTGGCAGGCGGTGCTCACCATCTTCCTCGGCAACACCATCGTGCTCCTGCCCATGGTGCTCAACGCGCACGCCGGCACCAAATACGGCATCCCGTTCCCGGTGTACTGCCGCCCCGCGTTCGGGATGCTCGGCGCCAACGTCCCCGCGGTGCTGCGCGCGCTCGTCGCGTGCGGGTGGTTCGGCATCCAGGCGTGGATTGGCGGTTGGGCGATCTTCAAGGTGCTCGCCGTGTTCTTCCCGTCGCTCGAGACGATGGCCGCCCTGCCCGTCCTCGGCATCAACGCGCCCCAGGTGGTCTGCTTCCTCCTGTTCTGGGGCCTCAACATGTTCGTCATCTACAAGGGCATCGAGTCGATCCGCGTGCTCCTCAACATCAAGGCGCCGCTCTTGATCCTGCTCGGGCTCGCGCTGCTGCTCTGGGCCTACCAGCGCGCGGGCGGGTTCGGGTCGATGCTGGCCAAGCCCTCGGCGTTCGCGCCCGGTCAGCCCAAGGAGGGCAAGTTCCTCCTGTTCTTCTTCCCGGCGCTCACCGGCATGATCGGCTTCTGGGCGACGCTGTCGCTCAACATCCCCGATTTCACCCGCTACGCGCGCTCGCAGCGCGACCAGGTCGTGGGCCAGGCGCTCGGCCTGCCGACCACCATGGGGCTCTACTCGTTCATCGGCGTCGCGGTCACCTCGGCCACGCTGGTGATCTTCGGCAAGACGATCTGGGACCCGGTCGTCCTCATCACCCAGTTCAAGAGCCCCGCGGTGCTCGTGTTCGCGCTCGTCGCGCTGGGCATCGCCACCCTCGCGACCAACATCGCCGCCAACGTGGTGAGCCCGGCCAACGACTTCGCGAACCTCTCGCCGAGCAAGATCTCGTTCCGCCGCGGCGGGTACATCACGGGCGTGATCGGCATCCTCATCATGCCGTGGAAGCTCGTCGCCGACCCCACGGGGTACATCTTCACGTGGCTCGTCGGCTACTCGGCGCTGCTCGGATCGATCGGCGGCGTGCTCATCGCCGACTACTTCGTCCTGCGCAAGAAGACCCTCGATCTCCTCGGGCTGTATCACGAGCCCACCGCCGCGAACCCCGGCCCGTACTGGTACGGCCACGGCTTCAACCGCAACGCGTTCCTCGCGCTCGCCGCGGGCATCCTGCCGAACCTGCCCGGCTTCGTCGGCACGGTGAAGTGGGCCAAGGTCGCCCCCTTCTGGACCTCGCTCTACAGCTACGCGTGGTTCGTCGGCTTCGGCCTGTCCTTCGTCGTCTACCTGGGCCTCGAGAAGGCGCGCAAGGCGTAGTCACCGCGCGAATTCCCTGCGTGCGCGCGGGTGCGTATCCTCGACAATCGTCGGGAGGCACGGCTCGTGATTGCGCCAGCGCATGGCGCGCGGCCTGCGGCTCCTCTGCGTGATCCTCTGGGTGCTGGTCCCAGGGCTCGCCCGCGCCGCCGGCGGCACCTGGCCGACCGAGTCGTTCAACGGGATGCAGATCACCTACCAGGTGAGCGGCCTGTCCCTCGGCCCGCCCGAGGACAAGCCCGGCTTCTCCACGGTGCGTAGTTACAAGGCCAAGATCACCGGCCCGAACGTCCGGTTCTCGGGCACCGTGGTCAACACGTGGAACGACGACGGCCCGAAGCCGGCGACGGTCTCTTTCGTCACCGTGTCGCTCTCGGCCGGCAACGTGAGCGCGACCAAGAGCTTCGACTTGCTCGGCAAGAAGGCCCGCGACTTCGACCTCGAGGTCCGCGTGCCGAAGGGCGCGAAGACCGCCTCGTTCGGCGTGAGCATCGCCGGGCACTACGGCAACGGCGAGAACCGCGGGCTCTCGGTCGGCGGCGAGGCCAAGCCCGACCCCGACCTCGAGGGCGCCTGCCCGAAGGTCGAAGCCAAGACCGCCGACGAGAAGCTCGGCGAGATCTTGCGCCTCTACTACGCGAAGATCCCGAAGGGCCTGAGCTCCTCGGGCGCGATCAACAACGCGCGCAGCCTCGTCGACGCCAAGTACAGCGAGTTCGTGTGCGGCGGGTACCAGGCGAAGGTGCTGAAGTTCCTCGACGGCCTCCGCTTCGACGAGGATCCGTGCGTCGCCGCCCTGCTCGACGACTGGGACTACGGGCCGATCCAGGCGTGGTGGGGCGGACACCAGGCGGTCGTGATCTACCCGCGCGGCAAGGGGTGGCTCGACGAGGGGCTCGTGCTCGATCCGTGGATCACGCAGCGCCCGACCGCCTACAAGATCAAGGACTGGGGGCGCGTGTGGTCACCCGCCGCCGCGGGCTCGTTCCAGGGCATCGGCCCGAGCGGCGAGTACGACGGTGGTCCGTACCCCACCCACGGCGGCGTCTACACCGACCCGAAGTACGGCAAGAAGCTGACGAACGCCGAGCAGGCGCTGATCAAGTCGCTCTCCCCCGAGAAGCGCAAGCAGTTCGACAAGATGGCCCTCGAGGCGCAGCGCGAGTGGCTCGAGCGGCAGCTGCGTGGCAAGAAGCGCACGACCCTGATCGTGCACTGCCCGCTCGAGGTGCACGTGCTCGACCGGAAGTCGTCCGCGAAGACCGGCGTGGTCGCGGGCGCTGCGGTGACGCAGCTGCCCGACGTGCGCTTCGCGCGCCTGCCGCTCGAGGACGGCACCTGGTGGACGCAGGCCGACTGGCCCGCCGACAAGGACTACCAGGCCGCGTTCGTCGGCGTGGGGAAGGGCACCGCCGACGTGCTCGTCGGCCGCGACGACCAGGCCTTCCACTACCGGTTCCCCGTCGAGAAGGGCGCGACGCACGCCTGGAAGAGACTCGGCGGCGCGCTGACGGGGGACGACACCGTCGCCGCCGAGAGCGTCGACGCGGTCGGGTGGGTCGACGGCAAGTCCCCCCTCGCCGCGCCGCTCGATCACCTCGGGCGCAAGCCCGAAAGCGACGCGAACCCGTGGCCTCGGCGGTTCGCCATCGGCGGGGCGGTGCTCGCGGGCGTCGTGCTCGTCGGCGCGATCGTCGCGGTCGCGACGCGGCGACGCTCACCCCCGCGTGCTCCACCACCTGCACCGAGGCCGATGCCGCTCGCGCCGCCGGCACCCCCGATGGCCTACGCGCCGACCCTCGCCTACGGGCCCGCCGCACCGGAGCGACGCGTGGCGCCGACGCTCGACGACCTCCCCGTCGTGCCGGCCGAGTGCCCGCGCTGCCGACACCACATTCCCCCTGGCTACACCGAGTGCACGGCGTGTGGCCTGCCCCTCGTGTGACCCCCGATCGAGAAGGAAGCACCGATGCCCGACGATCCGAGAAGAGCCATCCTCGCGCGGAGGGCGAAGTTCCTCGCCGCTGCCCTGGCGACCACGCTGCCGGCGGCTGCCTGCGAGAAGGACAAGCCCAAGACGGAGGACCCAGAGGCCCGGCCGCAGGCGTGCCTCAAGACGGTGGAGGGGCCGAGCGACGACAAGCACAGCGGCAAGTACGCTCCGCTCGCGGACGCGGGCGCTCCCGACGCGAAGCCCGACGCGAAGTGAATGCGCTATGGTCGGCCCGATGGCCCATCTGGCCGCGTGGACGGGTTGGCTCGCCGCCATCTCGATCGTGCTCTCCGCCCTCGTGCCGCTGATCCATCGGCTGCGCGCGGGCAAGCGTGGCGCGCCCACCTCACCCGCGGTGCGCCTGCACGTGACGTTCGGCTTCGTGACCTCGTGCCTCGCGTTCGGTCACACGCTCACCATCGTGCCTGCGCTGGGCTCGGAGGCCGCGACCGCGGGCGGCATGCCGGCGCTGCTCCCCGGCGGGGTCGCGTTCTTCCTGCTCGTCGCCCACGCGGGGATCGGGCTGCAGCTCCGCAACGAGAAGCTCCGCGACCGCGCGAAGAAGCGCCGCGCCCACATGATCACCGCCACGTCGATCGTGGTGATGGTCACGGTGCACGCCGTCGCCCTGCTGCGTGCGCACTAGCTTCAAGGGCGGCGCCTCAGGTCCGTTCTGGGTCATGGAGCCCGGATGCGCATCGTGTTCGACGAAACGACGTGGCCGATGGTCCGCATCACGATGCGCGGCTCCGCGACCACGGAGGAGTTCGAGGCCTACCTCGAGCGGCGCACGCGGCTCCTCGACCGTGGGGTTCCCCACGCGACGGTGCTCGACGCGCGGCAAGCCGTGGTGCCCCCGAAGGCGCTGCGCGAGCTGCAGGCTCGCTGGATCCGGGAGAACGAGTCACGCATCCGTGCGCACTCGCGTGGCATCGCCTACGTGTTCGAGAACTCGGCCTTCCGGTTCGTCTTGAGCAGCATCTTCGTGCTGTCGCCGCCACCGAGCCCCTACCTCGTGACGGCCTTTCTCGACGAGGCCGTGCAGTGGGCGCGCCAGTGCCTCGCCGCGCGGTCTCTCGCCGGCTGATCTCCGCGCAGAACTCGCAGCGCGCGCGCAAACCGATCGTGTGCTCCGCACGTTGAGACACGAGCACGAACGTGACTACGCTGGAGTCGTCGTGAACACCGTGACCAACGAGGACAAGCCTCGGCTGATCGTCACCGGCGCCTCCGGGTTCCTCGGCCGCAGGCTGCTCAAGCAGCTCCACCACCGCTACCACATCATCGCGATCGATCGCCGCAGCCGCTCGGAGGCCGCGCTCGCGGGCCTCTCCAACGTCGAGTGGCACGGCATCGACATCGCGGACGAGTCGGCGGTCGCCACCACGTTCGACCAGATCCGCCGCGAGGGCTCGGCCAAGGCGCTCATCCACCTGGCCGCCTGGTACGACTTCACCGGCGAGGAGCACGTCGAGTACACCCGCACCAACGTCGAGGGCACCCGGCTGCTGCTGCAGGCGTGCGAGCCGCTCGGCCTGGAGCGCTTCGTGTTCGCGAGCTCGCTCGCGGCCTGCAGCTTCCTCTCGAGCGAGCCGTTGAACGAGGCGAGCCCGACCGAGGGCGACCACGTCTACGCGCGCTCCAAGCGCGCGGGCGAGGCGCTGATGCGCGAGACCAAGGTGCCCACCTGCATCGTGCGGCTCGCCGCGCTGTTCTCCGACTGGTGCGAGTACCCGCCGCTCTATGTGTTCCTCGAGACCTGGCTCTCGCGCGGCTGGAACCGCAGCGTGCTTGGCGGGCGAGGCACGACCTCGGTGCCATATCTCCACGTGCGAGACGCGGCCGACTGCTTCATCCACGCGGTCGAGCGCGGCAAGCAGCTCGACCACGCCGAGGTGCTGCTCGCCTCGCCCGACGGCGCCACCGATCACGCGCAGCTGTTCTCCACCACCACCGAGTACGCCGAGGGCGCGGCGCGCAAGGCGTGGCACGTGCCCGCGCCGCTCGCGTGGGTCGGCATGTGGGGGCGCGACCTCGCGGGCCGCATCGTCGGCCAGCGTCCGTTCGAGCGCGCCTGGATGGCGGACTACATCGACACCCAGCTCCGCGTCGACGCGCACAAGACCCGCGAGCGCCTGCGCTGGGCGCCGCGCCCGCGCCTCGGCGTGCTGCAGCGCCTCCCGTTCATGGTGGAGAACATGCGCGCGAACCAGGTCGAGTGGACCATGCGCAACCGCGAGGCCATGAGCCCAGTGGAGGTGAAGGCGAACTACCGCATCTACCGCCTCCTCGAGAAGCACCAGGAGGAGATCGAGACCCGCTTCCAGCGCATGCTCGCGGGCGAGGGTGGCGCGCGCATCCCGCACTACGAGGCGCTCGACGACGACGAGCGCCGCTGGACGAGCCGGGTGGCGATGCGCAACCTGATCCACGCCGTGCGCACCGGCGAGCGCAACACGTTCATGCAGTTCGCCCGTGACGTCGCGCTGCGCCGCAGCCAGCAGGCGTTCTCGCGCGAGGAGCTGATCCAGGCGCTGCGCGCGCTCGACTGGATCTGCCTTGAGGTGCTCCGCGGCGACCCGGAGGGCGCGCTGCTCGGCCGCGCCCTCCACGACTACGTGACCATGTCGATCGAGTTCGGCATCGACCGCGTGCTCGAGGTCTACGAGGACGCCGACACGGGCGCCTGGCATTGAAGGCCTGTCGATGCATGCCCCCCGGGCTGAAGCCCCGGGGCACCGACAATCGGCATAGGGGCCCGAGGAAAACCCTCGGGACCCCTGCCACACCACCCGGCGTGCGGGTCCGCACCGGGCGGTTCGATTGGTTGAGGTCACGCGGCGAGTCTGGGGAGGCCCAGGCCGTCGAAGTAGCTGGTGGGGAAGGCGATGTTGATCAGCATGGCGGAGTTCCTCCACCAGCGGTGGCCGTTCGCGGCGACTCTGGCGGCCGCATGCTCGGGCAGTCCCCGGGCGCGCAGTTCGCGATAGATCGTCGTTCCTCGGCGCCAGTGCTTGAGGTGAAGCGCTCGTAGCCGATGCCGAATCCATTCGTCGAGCGCGCGGAAGACCCCGGTGTATCGGCGAGGCGGAAGTAGTTCTTCCACCCGACGAGGTATGACCGGAGGTCCTGCACGACCCTCGTGATGCTCTGGCTTCGACTTCGGCGCGTGACCTCACGCACGCGGATCTTCATCATTTCCAGGGCCGTTGGTGCGACGCGGTGCTTCGCCACTCGCCCCCTTGGCTGCCCATAGGGAGTAGCCGAGGAGCTTGCGGTTCCACACCTTGTCGACGGCGCTCTTCGACTCGTTCACTCGGAGCCTGAGGCTTGCAAAGAGCTGCCGAAGCAGCTCCATCACGCGCTCGCCCGCCCGCTTGGACCGCACGTAGACGTTGCAGTCGTCGGCGTAGCGCACGAAGGCGTGACCGCGTTTCTCCAGTTCCTTGTCGACCTCGTCGAGGAGCACGTTCGCGAGGAGCGGCGAGAGAGGGCCGCCCTGGGGCGTTCCCTCATGACGCTCGATCGCGATCCCATCCGCGAGCATCCCCGCTTCCAGGTAGCGGCGGATCAGCCTGAGCAGCCGCTTGTCCACGATGCGCTTGGCCAGCCTACCCATCAACACGTCGTGGTTCACGCGGTCGAAGAATTTCTCCAGATCCACGTCCACCACGGTGCGCCGGCCGTCGTTCACGTATCGCTGCGCTTGCACGACGGCGTCGTGGGCGCTGCGCCGTGGCCGAAAGCCGTAGCTGTATTGCGAGAAGGTCGGGTCGAATCGCGGACCCAGCACCTGCAGGATGGCTTGTTGGATGAACCGATCGACGACGGTCGGGATGCCGAGCTCTCGTACCCCACCGCCGCGTTTCGGGATCGCGTGCCGTCGCACCATGGACGGCTGGTACGTGCCCGCAAGCAGTTGCTCACGCAGCGCGGGCCAGTGCGTCTTGAGGTGCTCTGGCAGCTCGTCCACCGTCATCCCGTCGATGCCGGCGCTGCCCTTGTTCTTCCTCACCCGCTTCAGCGCGGCCTGGAGGTTTGCGCGTTCGCACACGCGTTCCATCAGGTCGCTCGTTCCCGAGCGCTCGTCGCCGTGCGTCGCCATCGGCGTTTCCACGCTCCGGGGGGCCGTCGGGGTTTCGCCCCTGCCTCCTCCGGTAGCTCGAGTTGCCTCGACATCTGTGGCCCTTTGCTCTTGAGACGCACGATCGTTTCGCTCTCCCATCGTTCAGCCCTTCGCGCCGTCAGAGGCTTCCGAGGTTCGGGGGGTCCCTGCTCGGCTCCGCGTCCGCTACTACGGCCTCGGCTGACTTCTCGCTCCGCTTCACTGCGTCGCCCTTTCGGGCGTGAGGGCGAGATCTCCCCAGGTAAGAACACGGCCCTTCGCCGCGCGACCGCCCGATTTACGACGCCTGAGCCTCGACCATTCGGGGCTTCGCGATCGTGTGCTCGCTCGTCCTGCTCGTCGTCGCCTCGTATCGGGTTCTTGTTCATCGGCCCGCGGGTTCGCTCCTCGCTTCCTCCCCACGGTCGGTCACCCTTCCGCAGTTGCGATTCGCTTCGATCGGGATGGTCTCCTCTCGGCGGGACTTGCACCCGCAAGGTCGTGCCCATGATGGGCGCACACACCGTAAGCCCGGGGCCTTTCACCCCGGGCTTCACGTCCCGAATCACAGGCTGGACGTCGCGCTGCAACGGACAGCAGAAGGGAGTTCAGCCAATCCAGCGATGACATCGAGCCCGGGGTCGATGCCCCGGGCTTCAGCGGCTGTCGGTGCCCCGGGCTTCCAGCCCGGGGGCATTCGTCGACACGCCTCCAGCCTCTGCCGCTCAGCGCCACCCGCGGCGGCGACGCGACACTCCGAGCAGCGTGAGGGGCTCCTCGCTCGCGCGAAACGTGAGCACGTCGCCCAGCGTGGCCTCGTGCACCTCGTGGGGGCCGTCGACGAACACGCGACCGTCGGCGGTCTTCATGCGCACGACGAGCTCCTGATCGGGCGCGACGAGGCCGCGCGGGAAGCGCAGCGACTCCCCCGCGGGCGTGTACGGCTCGCGCACCACGAACTGCAGCTTGTCGCTCGCGAGCGGCAGGATGCGACCGCCGGCGCTGCGCTGCGCCGCGGTGGAGCCCGCGGCGGGCCCGATCCAGATGCCGGACGACTTCTGCTCCTCGACGACGCCCCGGTGCTGCAGGAGATAGCGGGTGGTGGCCGCGGGCGACGCCGAGCAGACGAGCGCCTCGTTGAGCACGCGCTGGCTCAGGAGCTCGCCGTTGCGCTCGACCCGCATGCGCCGGAGCCGCACCGCCTCGAGCTTCCCCTCGAGCGCGCGCGCGAGGGTCGCCTGGACGCTGCCGAGGCGGCCGCCGCAGAAGAACCCGACCGAAAAATCGGGCGCGCTGTTGATCGCGAGCACCGGGGTGTCGCCGATGGCGTGCGACGCCGCGAGCAACGTGCCGTCGCCGCCGAGCGTGATGACCAGCACCGGCCGTCGCCCGCTCGGCCGCGTGGAGTCGTGGACCGAGGTGGACGGCAAGAGCCCTTGCGCCGGGTGATCGATCACCACGCGGAACTCGTCGAGCGCCGCGGCCACGACCAGACGCACCTCGCACCCGAGCGCGAGGAGCGCCTCGTTCAGCTCGGTCAGCGCCCGCTCGTGTTGCTCGTGGGCGCCGCGCATCCGCGCGACCGTGGCGTCGTTCTGCGCGAGGAGCTCCTGCACCCGCGCGAAGCCGCGCTCCTCCTCCCGCTCGAGGTGGACGCGGAGCGCCGACTTCTTGGCGAGGACGAGGACGAAGCTCACGGCCCGTTCATCCTGCCACGAGACGCGCGAAGCGGCGCAGGCCGATCTCGGTCTTCACGTCGGGCAGGAGGCCGCGGTCGCACCAGTCGAGGGCGTCTTCCAGGCTCACCTCGAGGATCCGGGCGCCCTTCTCGAGGGGACCGTCCCCGTGCGGAATCTCGGGACGACCGCTCGGATCGACCTCGGCATGGAAGAGGTGGATGCACTCGCCGATCACGCCGGCCGTGGGGAACAGCACCCCGCCGAGCGGGTGCACGACCCCTGCGCCGATGACCAGCCCCACCTCCTCCTCGGTCTCGCGGATCACGCACGACACGAGGCCCTCGGCGGTCTTCTCGGCCGCCTCGACGAGCCCGGCCGGGATCTCCCACAGCTCGCCCTGGGCGGCGCCCTCGGGCAGGCCGACCGCGGGAGCGACCAGCGGGTCGGGTCGCATCGCGAGCGGGACGCGGAGCGCGGACCGGAGGATCACGTGGCGAAGGCCGTCGCGCAGGAAGTGCAGGACGACCGCGACCGCGTCCTGGTTCCAGCGCTCGACCACGTCGTACCGGAACGGCGCGCTCGGCGCGGCTTCCCCGGGATAGCGCGCGACGAACGAGCGGCGCTTCACGCGCAGGTAGCCCTCGTCGGGTCGACTCGTCGCGGTGTGATCCTCGACCACCTCGAGGCCGATGCCGGGTAGCCGCGGGGGAACGTCCATGGCCTCCATTCTCGGGCCGGTTCCGTCCAGCGTCGAGTGCCGTGCGTGACAGATCGAGATCCGCCGCCGAACGTTGAATAAACGGCCGCGTCATCTCGTATCCTCCCTCGACCAAACCCGCACCCTGGGGGCTCCATGCGTCTTCATCCTTCCCTGTTCTCCCGCGTCGCCGTCGGCGCCGTCCTGTCGTTCGCCGTCGCCGCGTGTGCAGGCAGCTCGCCTTCCGGCAAGGCCACGGCAGGCAGTGGAGCCAAGGAGAACCAGATCCCGACGGGCATCCCCACGGCGATCCCCACCAGCATCCCCGGCGTGCCCACCGGCGTACCGGGCGTCCCCGGTGGCGTCCCGACACCGGGAGGTCCGGCGGACGTCGAGGGCCTGAACTGGAAGCTCCCCCCCTGCCCGCCCTCGATGCCAGGCTTCGTCGGCCTCGCGCTCACGGGCTCCATCCTCATGCCCAAGGGCGACATGGCCCTCGGCGCGGCCAAGGTCACCCTCGTCAACAACCTCGGCGCGGAGACGGCGACCACCATCAGCGACGGCTGCGGCCGCTTCCGCTTCGACGGCATCCTCCCCGGCGTCTACAAGGTCAAGTTCGTCGTCCGCACGTTCAAGGGCGAGCAGACGGTCAACGTCCCGCCCGGCGGCACCAACGTCGACATCCGCGTCGACATCAAGTTCCTCCAGATCGCCGTGTTCAAGGGCACCTGGGACCACGTCGAGAACATCCTCGACAAGGTCGGCGTCCCCTACACGATGATCCCCGCCGACAAGATCGGCACGACCGACTTCTCCAAGTACAACATCGCGTTCATCAACTGCCACGACCCGAGCCCCACCCAGCTCTCGAGCACGGTGCAAGAGAAGCTCAAGGGCTTCGTCAGCAGCGGCGGCGCGCTCTACGTCTCCGATCGCGCCCTGCCCTACGTCACCACCACGTGGCCCGGCATGGTGAAAGACCTCGGCAACTCGGGCAACGCCGGCACCAAGAAGCACACGGTGTTCGACTTCCAGCTCGGGAGCTACCTGCGCGGCGCGATGAACGTGCCGATCATCTACGACATGGGCGCCTGGCGCCGGCTCGACAAGTCGCAGCCCGCGAACACGCTGCCCCTGCTCCGCGACCAGCAGACACAGGAGCCGGCCATCGTCACCTTCGCGTACAACAACGGGTTCGTCGGCTACACGACCTACCACCAGGGCGCGCAGATGAACGACGCGATGACCTTCAGCCTCGTGTTCTTCATCACGCGACTCTGAGCCACCGTCCTCCACGAGGAGTCTCGAGGCCCGTCGGTGTCCACCGGCGGGCTTCGTCGTTCTCAGTACACCCGCGCGGTCATCGTCTTCAGCGCCTTCTTGCCGGCCACCGTCAACGCATTCCCGGCGATGTGGAGCGCCCGCAATCTCGGCCCGGCCGCCTTCGCCAGCACCCGCGCGCTCGCGTCCGTCAGCTCGTTCTTCCGCAGATCGAGCACCCCGATCCGCGCCCACGCCGGCGAGGCGACGAGCGCCTTCACGTCCGCGTCGACGAGCCCGCACCCCTCGAACCCGAGCACGTCGAGCTCCTGCGCCGCTGCGCCGATCCACCCCGCGAGGCTCGCGCCGAGCGGATTCCCCGACAGCTCCAGCACCGCGAGCCGCGGGCACCGCTCGAGGATTCTTGCCGCGTCCGTCAGGCCGTTCTTGCGCAGATCGAGCGCGCGCAGCCGCGGTGCGTACGCGGCGTCCAGCAGCATCCGCGTGCCCTCGTCGCCGATCTTCCCGTGCCGCACCGCGAGCACCTCGAGCGAGGGGAACTCCAGCGCCGCGAGCGCGCCCGCGCCGGTGACCCCGAGCCGGGTGTCGATCAGCTGCAGCTCGGTGAGTGCACGCATCCGCTCGAGCGTCGTGCGCGTGGAGGCTGCCTCTAGCTTCATGCACGTCACGACGAGCCCCGACAGCGTCGAAGCGAAGTGGGCCCGGGCGAGCGCGACGAGATCGTGCGGCCCCCCCGCGTGGTTCAGCGACAAGCGGCGGAGGCCCGCCAGCGCGGCGAGCTCGGCGAAGGCGGCCAGCTCGGTCCCTGCGCCGGGTAGGTAGAGTTCGCGCAGCCGCGACACTTCGGGACCACTCCACCACTCGCGCACCCGCAGAGCATCCAGCCAGTCGCCGAAGTGGTGCACCGTCTCGACCAGCGGCGCCGCGGCGAACGCCTGCGCCAGCGTCTGCGTCTTCTTGCCGAAGCCCAGCTGCTCGACGAACCCCCGGCGGAACACCCACGCGTCCTTGGCGAACGCATGCGCCTCCCCCGCCCACGCCTTCCCGTGCGCGCGCAGGAGCTCCGCCTCGCGCCGCAGCAGCTTCGCGACGCGCGGCGATGTCTTCGCCTCGCCCGCGAGCCCGTCGCGCAGCCAGTCGCGGAAGATCCGCGGCGGCCCGAGCCCGAGGCGCTCGGTCTCGCACTGGATCGAGATGAACTCGCCCCGCGGCGCCCCCTTCCCAGGCGTCCCGCGCGGGGGCGCGGCGGGCGCGTTGTCGTCCTTGGCGACGAAGCGTCCAGCTTCACTTGGTCAGGGACCGCAGCACCGTCTGCAGGATGCCGCCGTTCTTGTAGTAGTCCACGTCGACCGGCGTATCGAGACGCGCGATCACCGTGAAGGTGATCTCGGTGCCGTCCGGCTTCTTCGCCGTGACCTTCAGCGCCTGCTTCGCCTGGATCGAGTCCGAGACGCCGTGGATGGTGAAGCTCTCCTTGCCGGTGAGGCCGAGCGACTCCGCGTTCTGGCCGGCCTCGAACACGAGCGGCAGCACGCCCATGCCGACGAGGTTGCTGCGGTGGATGCGCTCGAAGCTCTCGGCGATGACGGCGCGGACGCCGAGGAGCAGCGTGCCCTTGGCGGCCCAGTCGCGCGAGCTGCCCGTGCCGTACTCCTTGCCGGCGATGACCACGAGCGGGGTGCCCTCGGCCTTGTAGCGCTCGGCCGCGTCGTAGATGGCCATCTGCTCGCCGCTCGGCTGGTGGAGCGTGAGCCCACCCTCCACGCCGCCCAGCATCAGGTTCTTGAGGCGGATGTTGGCGAACGTGCCGCGCACCATGATGCGGTCGTTGCCGCGGCGCGATCCGTAGGAGTTGAAGTCCTCCTTGGTGACGCCGGCGGCCTCGAGGAACTTCGCGGCGGGCGAGCCCTTGGCGATGTCGCCCGCGGGCGAGATGTGGTCGGTGGTGACCGAGTCGCCGAGCAGCGCGAGGCAGCGCGCGTTCTCGATGCCCTTGAGCGCGGCGGGCTCGCGGGTGAGGCCGACGAAGAACGGCGGCTCCTGGATGTAGGTGCTGGCGGCGTCGAACGCGTACAGATCGCTCTCCTTGGAGTCGATCGCGTTCCACTCCGGCGAGCCGTTGAACACGTCGGCGTAGGCCTTCTCGAACATGGCTGGTGTGATGGCCTTCTCGACCGCCTCGTTCACCTCTTGCTGGGTCGGCCAGATGTCGGCGAGGAACACGGGCTTGCCGTCCTTGCCGGTGCCGATCGGCTCCTTCACCAGGTCGATCGCGGTCGTGCCCGCGATCGCGTAGGCCACGACGAGCGGGGGCGACGCGAGGTAGTTCGCCTTCACGTGCGGGTTCACGCGGCCCTCGAAGTTGCGGTTGCCGGAGAGCACGGCGCTCGCGACGAGGGTGCCCTCGTTGATGCCCTTGACCACCTCTTCGGGGAGCGGGCCGCTGTTGCCGATGCAGGTGGTGCAGCCGTAGCCGACCACCTGGAAGCCGAGCGCGTCGAGCGCGTCGTTGCAGCCGGCCGCCTGCAGGTACTCGGTGACGACGCGCGAGCCGGGCGCCAGCGAGGTCTTGACCCACGGCTTGCGGGTCAGGCCCTTGGCCACGGCCTTCTTGGCGAGCAGGCCGGCGGCGAGCAGCACCGCTGGGTTGCTCGTGTTGGTGCAGCTCGTGATGGCCGCGATGACCACGGCGCCGTGGCCGATGGTGCTCTTCTGGCCGTCCTTGTCGACGGTGCCGGTGGCGCCGAGCTGCGCGTCGGTCAGGCCGAACCCGCGGTCCTTGACCGGGGCGACGAGCGCCTTGGCGAACGAGTCCTTCATCGCCGCGAGCGCGACGCGGTCCTGCGGGCGCTTCGGACCGGCGAGCGAGGGCTCCACGGTCGCGAGGTCGAAGTCGAGGACGTCGGTGAACTCGGGCTCGGGCGAGTCGTCGGTGCGGAACAGGCCCTGGGCCTGGGTGTACGCCTCGACGATCGCGGCCGCCTCGCCGCGGCCGGTGCGGCGCAGGAAGTCGATGGTCACCGCGTCCACGGGGAAGAAGCCACACGTCGCGCCATACTCGGGCGCCATGTTGGCGATGGTCGCGCGGTCGGCGAGGGCGAGGGCGCCCATGCCGGGGCCGAAGAACTCGACGAACTTCTCGACGACGCCCTTCTTGCGCAGCACCTGGGTGATGGAGAGGACGAGGTCGGTCGCGGTGACCCCCTCCTTGAGCTTGCCGTGGAGGCGCACGCCGATGACCTGCGGCGTGAGCATGTAGGTCGGCTGGCCGAGCATCACCGCTTCGGCCTCGATGCCGCCGACGCCCCAGCCGAGCACGCCGAGGCCGTTGATCATCGTGGTGTGCGAGTCGGTGCCGACGACCGTGTCCGGGTAGGCCACGCCGTCCTTCACGATCACGCCCTGCGCGAGATACTCGAGGTTGACCTGGTGGACGATGCCCGTGGCCGGCGGCACGGCGCGGAAGTTCTCGACGTTCTTCTGGCCCCAGCGGAGGAACGCGTAGCGCTCCTTGTTGCGGTGGAACTCGAGCTTCGCGTTGAGCGACGCCGCGTTGGCGCTCGCGAAGTGGTCGACCTGCACGCTGTGGTCGATGACGAGATCGACCGGGACCAGCGGGTTGATCTTCTTGGGGTCGCCGCCGAGCGCCGCGACGGCCGCGCGCATGGCCGCGATGTCGACGACGACAGGCACGCCGGTGAAGTCCTGCAGGATCACGCGCGCGGGCTTGAACGGCAGCTCCACGGGCTCGGGCGCCTTCGCGTTCCAGGTGGCGAGGCGCTTGATGTCGGCCTCGGTCACGCTGAAGTCGTCGCAGTTGCGCAGGACCGCCTCGAGCAGCACCCGGATCGAGTAGGGCAGCTTGCTCAGGTTCGGCGCGATGCCCTGCTCTGCGAGCGCGGCGAGCCGGTAGTAGTCGTAGGACTTGCCGGCGGCCTGGAAGGAGGCGCGGGCGCCGAAGGGGTTCTTGGCGGTCATGCGCGGGTTCTCGTGAGCGCGCCGCGCGGCGTCAAGAGGGGTGGCAGTCGTACCCCGTCACCCCTTGCCGATGCGGCTACTTCAGCCGCATCGCCATCACGCTCCCCTGGAAGAACGTGGTGCCGGGCCCCTCGGCCGTCCAGTAGACGAAGTTGCCGTCGGTGGCCACGTACGAGCAAGCGGTCTGCTTGTCGGCGAGCACGGTGGAGCCGGCGGGATCGCCCCCGATCTTGACGCGACGGAGCTGGCCCTCTCCTCCGACGTTGCACCAGTAGACGTACTTGTCGTCGATCGCGATGCCGAGGGGCGCCGACTGCTTGTCGGCGAGCACCAGGGGGGTGCCGCTCCCCGTGCGGGGGATTTGCAGGACGAAGCCCGTGTTCTTGACCGTCCAGTAGACGTTGGCGGCGTCCACCGCGACGGCGAGGGCGGTGTCCTGCGCGATCGCGATCGGACGCTTGCCGCCCACCTCGCTCGCGTCGCCCCCGTCGCTCGCCGCGTCGCTCGCCGCGTCGCTCGCGCCCGCGTCGCCCGCGTCGGGCACGAAGCTCGGCGTCTTGGGGTGCTCGTAGATGTTGCCGCCGACGGCGTAGGTGGTCACGTAGAGCTTGTCGGCGAACTGGGCGATGCCCCACGGCTCGCCATCCGCGGAGGCGACGTCGAAGACGGTCTCGGCCGCGCCCGACGCCTTCAGCTGTCGACGAACCACCCGGTCTCGGTTGTTGGTCCAGTAGACGTGCGTGGCGTCGACCAGGATGTCGCGCGGATCACGCTCCCCGAGCGCGAAGACGTCGAACGCGCCACCACCCGAGATGGGCACGCGCACGACCTTGCTGGCGTCGACAGAGAGGCTCGTGAAATAGACGTGGTGCCGTCGACCGCGAGGCGCTCGGGGCTGGCCATCCCGGAGACGAGCGTGGCCGCGTCGGTGAGGGGCTTGGCGTCACGCGCGAGCTTGCGCACCGAGCCGTCCTTGTTGTTGATCCAGTAGACGAACTGGCTGTCGAGCGCGATCCCGAGCGGGTGGTTCTGCTTGTCCTGGATCACCACCGGCTTGAGCAGCGGGAAGTCACCGGAGGCATCGGCGGCGTCCCTGGTGTCGGCGCCGGTGTCCCCCGCGTCGACGTCTGGCGCCACGGGCGCATGGGCCTCGTCGCCGCAGGACGCGACCGCGATACCCGCCAACCCGATGGAGACCCCGAACGGAACGACCCGCCACCACCCCGAAGCAGCCATGGCCAGGATCCTAGCAGGAGAGGACGAGCTTGCCGAAGGACTGGTCGGCCTCCATCAGCCGGTGCGCCTCGCTCGCCCGCGCGAGGGGGAGGACCTGCTCGACGACGGGGCGCACGAGCCCGCGCGCGACGAGCGGCAGCACGTGCTTGCCGAACCGCTGCATGGCCGTGATCTTCTCCTCGAGCGGCCGCGCGCGGAGCACGGTGCCGAAGAGCCGCAACCGGTTGCGCAGGAGGAGCCCGAGGTCGAGCTCGGTCGTGCGCCCGCCGGTCAGGCCGACGAGCACGTGGCGCCCGCGCGGCGCGAGGCAACGGAGGCTCTCGCCGACGTACGCGCCACCGACCAGATCCAGCACGAGATCCACCTCGCCGACGGCCTCCGCGAACTTCGGCTCGCGGGCGAGGACGGCCTGGTCGAGGCCCAGCGCGGTGGCGCGCTCGAGCTTGGAGGCCGTGCGGCTCGTGCCGACGACCGTCGCGCCGAGCGCGTGGGCGATCTGCAGCGCGGCGGTGCCGACCCCGCTCCCGACGGCGTGGACCAGCACGCGCTCGCCGGCGGAGAGGCCCCCCTGATCGACCATCGCGTCGAAGGCCGTGATGCACGCCTCGGGCAGCGCCGCCGCGTCCTCGAACGAGAGGCCTTCGGGCATGCGCACCACCGTCCGGGCGGGGAGCACGATCCGCTCCGCGTACGTGCCTCCGCCCGCGAGGCCGAGGACGCGCTCGCCCACCGCGAGCCCCGTGACGCCCTCGCCCACGGCGTCGATCACACCGGCGTACTCGAGGCCGGGGATGTCGGCCGGCGCGTCGGGCGGCGCCGGGTAGAGGCCGCGACGCTGCAGCAAATCCGCGCGGTTGACGGCGGTCGCGTGGATCCGCACGCGGACCTCCCCCCTCTGCGCCACAGGGTCTTGCACCTCCCGCAGCTCGAGGACCTCGGGTTCTCCAGGGCGGGTGATGACGATGGCCTTCATGCCCCTCCGATAGCGCCGAACCCGAGGCGCACCCACGGCGCGCGGAGGACAGGGACCCGAGCGAAACACTTTCGCTCGGGACGCGCCCCCATGGGCGCGAGACCCGGCCGCAGGCCGGAAGACAGGGACCCGAGCGAAACACTTTCGCTCGGGACGCGCCCCCATGGGCGCGAGACCCGGCCGCAGGCCGGAAGCAGGACCGCGAAACACTTCGCTCGGGACCCCCCCCATGGGCCGACCCGCAGGCCGGAAGACAGGACGAGCGCGGCCCCCGCCCCCCCCTGGGCGCGCGACCCCGCCCAGGCCCAGACCCGGCGCGCGACCACTCCTCGGGACGCGCCCCCATGGGCGCGAGACCCGGCCGCAGGCCGGAGAGAGAGAACCCTCACCCTTGCGTAGGGGTTAGATGGCCACTACACCTGTCTGGAGGAGAACCCGATGATCGCGATGACCGACAAGGCCGCCGAAAAGGTGAAGGAGATCGCCAAGGACGAGAACCTCGAGGGTCAGGGCCTCCGGTTGCGGGTCATCGGCGGCGGTTGCTCGGGCTTCACCTACGACCTCTACTTCGAGGACGCGCCCACCGACATGGACGAGCAGTTCGAGTCGCACGGCATCAAGCTGTTCATCGACCCGCTCAGCGTGCAGTACCTCGACAACACCGAGATCGACTACGTCGAGGGCCTCCACGGCTCGGGGTTCAAGTTCAACAACCCGAACGTCAAGGGCACCTGCGGCTGCGGATCGAGCTTCTCCGCCTGAGGCCCTTGCTCGAAGGTGGCGCGGGGCTCACTCGCCCTTCGCGCGCTTGACGGAGGCGAGGTACCAGTTGCGGGCGATCGCGTCCTTCGGCTGCTTTCCCAGGTGCAGGCGGAACAGGTCGGTCGCGGCGTCGTACTGACCGAGGCGGAACATCATCGCGCCCCGCGACAGCAGGAACGGGAACTCGCCGAGCAGCGGGTGGCTGTTGCCTACCGGGTCGAGCACGCGGTCGAGCGTGATGAGCCGATCGAGCAGCACGAGGCGGCGCCGATCGAGCGCGCCCTCCCACGACCCCGCCTCCTCGTAGTCGGCCTGGCGCACGACGGGGTGCGCGAGCATGAAGGCCATCAGCACGCGGAGCTCGGCCGGGTCGAGCGGCAGCGTGGTCTGCCCGTAGCAGACCGACGCGGGCGCGCTGTCGCAGTCCTCGAGGCCGAACACCACCGCGTCCCAGTGCAGCTTGAAGCGCGCGCGCAGCAGGTTCTCGGGCACGAGGGGCCGACCGCTCGCCGCGATCCAGCCGTTGCGCTCCAGCACCCCCAGGAGCGCCCCCGCGAGCGACGTGAGCGGCATGGTGTGCTCGCCGAACGTGGCCGAGCGGCGCAGCTCGCGTACGAACGACTCGGCCTGGTAGGCGCGCAGATCGCCGAGGGCCGCGTAGACCGCGCGATCCGAGCCGAGCCGCGCGCGCAACACCCCGAGCGTCGCGCGGAGCTCGTTGGACAGGCCCTCGCGCTCCTCGGCGCTGACGGGCACGCTCGAGCTCGCCGCGAGGTTCCACGACACGAACGCCGAGCCCACCGCGCGGACGTCCGCGGGGAACGGCTCCTGGCTCGCGCGCGCGAACGCGGCCCGGTCGGCGGCCGCCACGCGGTCGAGGGAGCTGAGCTCGACCGGGGGCAGCGGCGGGTCGGTCGGATCGACCGGGTGGGGCAGCACGACGAACGCGGAGGTGACCCCGAGGGCCACCCCGGCGACCGAGAGCGGCACGAGAGCCCGCAGGTCGCTCAGCTTTCCGACGCGCACGCCCCTTCATACGCCACGCCGAGCCCCCTCGTCGAGCCAAGGCCCTCGACGCTCGCGCGCGGGTCTGGGAAGCTCCGGCCACCATGAGCGAGAAGCGGCTTTTCGAGCGCGCCCATTTCGACGGCGAAGTGAACGTGACCCACGCGGGCGGCAGCTTCGCCGCGCAGGTGCGCGACCTCTCCGTCGGCGGCGTCTACATCCTGTCCGAGCACAAGCTGGCTTTTGGCACCGACGTCAGCCTGTCGATGCTGCTCCCGGCGCTCGCCGAGCGCGGCAAGGGGCCGATGACCCTCACGGGCATCGTGCGCTGGACGCGCGACGACGGCTTCGGCGTGCAGTTCGGGCCCACCGGCGCCCTCGAGACCTGGGCGCTCGCCGACTACGTCGCGCGCAAGAACCACGGGATCTGACGTGGCCGCGTCCAAGTCCGCCCCGTGCCCGTGCACGTCGGGCAAGGCCTACGGCGCCTGCTGTCAGCCGCTCCACGTGGGCGAACGCGAGCCCGAGCACGCCGAGGAGCTCCTGCGCTCGCGCTACGCGGCGTTCGCGCTCGGCGAGATCGAGTACCTGTGGAAGACGCTCCACGAGGACCACCCCGACCGCCAGAAGCCCATGGATCGCACGTTCATGGCGCTGCGGCTGGCCTCCTCGAGCCTCAAGTACAGGGGGCTCGTCGTGGTCGAGACGAGCAAGCCCGACCGCGACGGCGTGGAGCGCGCGCTCTACCTCGCGCGCGTGTTCCGGAGCGGCGAGGACGTGTCGTTCCTCGAGCTCGCGGAGTTCCTCCACGACGGCAAGGGCCTCCGCTACCTCGCCGGTCGCACCAAGGACGCGCCGAACATGACGGCGCCCCCTGCAGGTCTCTCCTTCGAGACGTTCTGAGCGCGCCCGTGCCGACCGACGCGTTCGACGAGTCCTCCTGGATGCTCGGCAACATGGACGGCGAGATCGTCGGCGGGCCGCTCTCGCTCAACCAGGTGAAGAGCGGCCTCAAGGACCGCTCGATCGTCGGCACCGAGCTGCTCGCGCGCGCGGGGAGCTCCGCGTGGCGCCCCATCCACGAGGTGCTCGCCGATCCGCGCTCGCACATCTCGTCGAGCATCCCGCCGCCGCGCACCGATCGCTCCCACGGCGCCGAGTGGTACGTGCAGGTCCCGGGGCGCACCCCCGACGGTCCGCTCGCGACCGAGCTCGTCGTGCTCGGTCTGGTCGAGCGACGCATCCCCGCCAACGCGCGCGTGTGCCTCGTGGGCGCCTCCGGCTGGAGCGACATCGCGAGCGTGAAGGAGTTCACCAACGCCGTGCGCCCCCTCCTCGCCGCGAGCGCCAGCAGCTCACAGGCGGCGCAGAAGAGCGCGCCCGATCGCCTCAAGATCGTGGTGATCGGCGCCCTCGTCAGCCTCGTGCTGCTCGGGATCGTGCTGCTCGTCGTACTCTGGTGACGCGTGCTGTGGTGACGGTCACGCCGCGCGCGTATCGAAGGCGGCGCGGTCGTGGATCGGCGGATCGAGCGGCACCCAGCCCTGCTTCTTGGCGAGCAGGTTGAAGCGACGCGTGAGGAAGCCCGGGATCATCAGCGCGAACGTGCGGGCCAGGCGCATCGGATCGTCGACCGTCTTGACCATGCGCTCGTAGGTGGTGATGCCGTAGGCCTCCTTGAACGCGGCGGCCTGGTCGGGGCGCGCGACCCACGCCATCACGCCGGGCCGGTCGGCCTCGGGGTGGAACTGCACGCCCTCGACGCCGGGCGCGAAGTCAAACGCCATCAGCGCCTCGCCCTTGGTGAAGCCGTCGCGGCTCTCGCGCGCGAGGAGCTTGCCGCCGTGGCGACCGAGCGCCGACTCGTCGAGGCCCACGGCCTCCCAGTTGCGGTGCTCGAAGGCGAACAGGCGATCGCCGAAGTCGGCGAGCAGGGGGTGCTGCCGGCCCTCGTCGGTCGTGTAGATCGGCATCACGCCGAACTTCCGCGTGGCGCGCGGGCGCAGGTCGGCGACGTCGAAGTGACGCACGGCCATCTCGTACGAGTAGCAGACCGCGAAGAGCCCCGGCCCGTGGCCGATGCCGCCGACCATGGTGCGGGTGTTCTCGTCCACCACGTGGTCGAGCAGGTCGCCGAAGTCGTCGACCCAGTCCTCGCCGTCGCCGTCGAAGGGCGAGCCGGGGCCGCCCGAGCAGAGCAGCAGGTGACAGTCGCGCGGCGTGGCCTCGTCCTTGTCACGGGGCGAGACGTGGGCGCGGCTCATCTTCAGGCCGGGGTTCTTGGCGACCACGCGGGCCTCGAAATGGTCGAGGATGACCCCGAGGCAACGGATGGCCTGGTTCGCGTGGCCGGCGTTCATATCGACGATGCCGACACGCAAGTCTGCAGGCATGGGCCGGCGGAGTGTATCGCGGCGTTGCCGCCGCTCAACGAAAACGTCACGGTGTACCCACTGTGAGACCGCTGGCGCCGACGTGGGTGTGTGCTGCGCTGCTCGTCGCGTGCACGTCGTCGCCACGCGCGCCGACGCCACAACCCGCCGTTTCCAGCACCTCGGCCCCCACACCTTCGTCCAGTTCGTCCAGCTCTGCGACGGCGAGCGCTGGGCTCGGCGACGGTGGGGTCGACGCCCCCGAGGCTGTCGCCCCCAAGCCGAAGCCGCCGCCGACCGTGGTCGAGACCTGCACGCTGCCCGACGTCCCCCCCGAGGACGACCCGGACCTCGAGATCGACCTCGACGTCGTCTACGCCTCGCCCAAGGGCCAACCGCAGCACCTCGACATCGCCCGCCCCAAGGCCAAGGGGCCCCACCCGCTCGTCGTGTTCGTGCACGGCGGCGGCTGGACCTCGGGCTCGCGCAAGCTCTTCCGCAAGGACATCCGGCGCCTCGCCTCGATCGGCTACGTCGCGGCCAGCATCGACTACCGCCTCGCGAACAAGCCGCAGAACGTGTTCCCCGCCGGCATCGCCGACGTGCGCTGCGCGCTCAAGTTCCTGCGCAGCGAGGCCAAGACCTACCGGCTCGACCCGACACACGTGGGACGCCACGCTCGACGGCCCCTGCCCCGTGCAGGGCGACGCGCACGTGCAAGCGGTGGTCTCGTACTACGGGATCTACGACCTGCGCACGCCGAAGAAGAGCTTCACCGGGAAGATGCCGCTCGCGGTGCAGGAGTTCCTCGGCGTGGAGGCCGAGTCCGCGCCCACCCTGGGGGTGAAGGTGTCGCCGCTGCTGCACGTCAGCAAAGCGATGCCGCCCACGCTGCTGCTGCACGGGGTCGAGGACACGATCATCCCCATCGCGCAGGCGCGCACGATGAAGACCGCGCTCGCGGCCGCCGGCGTGCCGTCGCTGCTGCTGGAGGTCGACGGCAAGCAGGGCGGGCACGGGTTCCCGCTGTTCGTGACGACGCGGCCGCGGGTGACGTGCACGACGCTCGCGTTCCTCGCCCTCGAGCTGCGCTGACGCCGGGCAGGCGCCGGCCTAGCCGGTTCGCGGTCGCTCGTGGATCGACACCAGGCCGTGCCGCCGCCACCCCACGCGCGCGAGCCAGGTGCGCGGGGCGTGGACCGGCGCGCGCGCCGCGACGTCCGCCACGACCCCGCCGACCACCTCGCGGAAGCCGTCGAACCACGGGGCGGACGAGCAGGGATCGAGCCGCGCGGCGGCGAGCTGGTGCTTCTTGAAGTTGTGCAGCACGTAGGCGAGGGCGAACCGCACCTCGCGCGGCGTGCGCAGCGCACGGGCGTGGAACCGGTCGTCGAACACCCGCCCGCGCCGCCCGAGCGCCCGGTTGATGGCGCGCGCGAGCCGCACCGCGAGCCCCTGCGCCCCCGCCCGCAGGGCGGCCGAATCGTGCGCCTCGACGATCAGGTGCAGGTGATTGTCTTGCACGGAGAAGTGGACGACCCGGAACGCGGCAACCGCCGCGCGCTGGGCCGCGAGCGCCGCCACGATCGCCGGGAAGGCCTCGGCGCCCCGGAGGGAGCCGAGCCCCGCCATGCACCGCCACGTGAGGTGCTCGGGATAGGAGGCGTGGTGCGCGAGACGGGGGCGGTGGGGCACGAGTGGCCGAGACGCCACGCGCTTGCGGCCGGCGCCCGCGCGCTTGCCGCCCCACCCCTGGGTGCGGGCCAGCTCGAGTTGAACGGAACGACGCGACACCTTGATTGAGCAGTATAATACAGGACGGCGCCCAGTCAACCGCCGGACACACGGGTCCGGTGCGGACATGGGTGACGCCTTGTGCGGGCACTTGGGTGACGGCCGTCTTCCTGTCCAAGGACATGGGGAACAGTTGCGGCAAGGAGGTGGCCGCGCGCGCCCGCGGCCCGCTCCGCTCACTTGTACTTGGGCCCCGGCGGGTCCGGCGGGGGCTTCGGGCCGGCCATCGGCGGAGGCTCCGCTTTCTTCGGCAGGCCGCGCTCCTCGCAGGTGCGCGGATCGTCGCTCGTGCTGGCGAAGGTCTGGCACACGTATTCGACCCGCTGTCCGCAGCCCGTGGCCACGTAGACGGTGCCGCCGCTCTCGACCACGCGCGTGTCCGACTCGGGGCACGTGTGCTCCTTGGAGAAGCGTGTTCGCAGGCGGCTCGTCGTCGTCGTGCAGCCGGCGAGGACCAGGAGGCAGAGGAGTTGGAGGAGGTGCGTCGAGGCCCGCATGCCTCAGCCCACCACCACCCTGCAGGGACGTCCACGCGAGCGCCGGCCCAGCTCGTCGCCCCCACCCCCCCCCGCCACGAGGCGCCCGTGGTAGCGACGCCGCGGGATGAAATGGGGATGGCTGACGCTCGTGTTCCTGCTCGTCTGCGCATGCAAGACGAACGAGAGCTGCCGCGCGGCGAAGGAGTGCGGGACACGCGGCCGCTGCACCGCGGACTACGGATCCTGCGTCGCGACGTCCGACGCGGACTGCAAGCGGTCGACACTCTGCCTGGAGCACGGACGATGCACGCTGCGCGATGGCGAGTGCCAGAATTGATCCCGTGTCGCGCGGGAAGGATCGGTCGATGATGCGGGCTTCAGCGAAGGCCGGGCTGGCCGCGGGAGTCCTGGTCGCAGCGCTCGCCGGCTGCTGGTCAGGGCCGGGGAACACGGGTTGGCGATGCGAGAGCAGCAAGGACTGTAACGAGCCACTCACCTGTCGCTCGTACAGCCCACCGAAGGGCAGTGAACTCGTTCACCTCTGCGCCAGACCGGGCGATCGGATGACGACGCAGACGCCCTACAACTGGGCCGTCGTCGGCCTCTTCTATCTGGTGGTGCTCGGTCTGCCCGGGTTCCTCGCATTCAGCATCCTCCGCGACCGCCGCAGACTCCGGCGAGCGCCTCCGCCCGATGTCTGACCCGATGCGCGTGGCCACCCTGGCGACGAGCGGGCACCTCCGCTTCGTCGATCGTGACCGCGGCGTGCTGACCTCCCGTCTCCACGAGGAGAGCGCGTGGGTCGATCTCCGCGTGTGGCCGCCGCGCCTCACCCCTCTCGCGGACGCGTGGACGCGATCCGCCGCGCGCGGACCCGACGGCCGATGGGCCGCGCTCGTCGGCTGGAACGCGCAGCGGCTCCTCGTGGAGGAACCGGGCGGCGCGACCGTCGAGGTGGCGCTGCCGTCGAAGAAGGTCGGCTTCGCCGCGATCGGCTTCGTGGGTGACCAACTGATCGCGGTGCCCGGGCCGCTCGCGGACGGGAACAAGTCGCCGAGTCTGCGCCAGGCGCCGGCCCCGTGCGTCGCGCGCGACCAGAAGCTGCGCCCCCTCGCGCTCGGCGCCGACTGCGCATCGGGCGACGCGTGGGAGCTGTGTGGTGTGGCGCCGCTCTCCTCGGGCGAGGCGTTGATCGTCTGGGGTGGGCGCGTGATGCGCCTCGAGCGCGATCGGCTCGAGCGCGCGCTGCCGTTCGATCTGCCCCGCGGACACGGGAACTTCGGGCTTTCGTCGGCGCCGGTCGGCGATGGCTTCGTCTGCGCGGCGGGCCATCAGCTCGCCCATGTTCGGCTCGGGGCGCGCGCGCCGTCGTTTCCTGTCGCCGGGCTGGAGGACGTCGTCGCGGTCGCGCCGTTCGGAGACGAGATCGTGGTGACCACCGTCGGGCCCCTCCGTCACCACGTCGTCGACCCGCGCACGTGGGCCACCCGCGCGCTCGACACGCGCGCGATGGGCGACGTCGACTTCTCCGTGTGGCGCACGTCGGTCGGGGTCGTCGCCAGCAGCGCCGCGGGCGACGGCCTGCGACGGCTGACCTGAGGCACTGGCGCCGCGGCAAGCTCACCCCGTTCGTGCTGCGTGGCGAGCACGACGAAGAAGTGGCCTGCAGCGTCGTGCTCCCTGGCATCGATCATTCGCGCCTACCGCGCCGAGCTGCCGGCGAAGAAGCGCCAGGGCTCAGCGCGACAGCACGAGCAACCCGTACGCCGGCAGCCGCACCGCGCCCGTGTGGGGCAGCCCGTCCCGCGCGACCGGCTTCGTCGTCACCTCCGGCAGGCTCGTCGTGCCGAAGTCCGCGCCGTACTTCACGTCGTCGCTCGAGAGCCGCACCTTCCACGGCTCGGCGCTGGGCAGCCCGATCTCGTAGACCGTGAAGAGCTTGTTCGTGAAGTTCGCCACCACGACCACGTCGTCGCCGCCCTTGTCCCAGCGGCGGTAGACCAGCACCTTCGCCCCGTCGTTCAGGTGGTAGACGTCGACCCCCGCGCCGAGCAGCGCGCCCGTCGTGCCCGCCTTGTTGCGGCGCAGCGCGATCAGATCGCGGTAGTAGGCGACCGTGGGCGCGTTCGTCGCGCGGTGCGTCCAGTCGAGCGGATCGGGCGTCGAGGCGAACGTGCCGGCCTCGAGCATCTCCTGCCCCTGGAACAGCATCGGCACCCCGGGCGACGTGAGCAGGATCCCCGCCGCCAGCATCGACCGGCGCCGCGCCGCGAAGCTCTTGGAGTTCGTCGGATCGATGCGCGAGGGCAGCCGCGCGCCGCCGTTGCCCACCGTGTCGTGGTCCTCGGTCCAGATGATCCGCTGGAACGGGTCGCCGTTGTATTGGCCCTTGATCGCGTCGCGCACGCGGAACAGGTCGCGCGTGTTGTCGTCGTAGGGGATGAGGGCGTCGGCGAGGGCCCAGCGGAAGCTCGCGTCCCACTGCGCGCCGAACCCGAGGCCGCCCGCGGCGGTGGGCGCGCTGACGTTGGCGTCGCCCTTCAGGTCCTCGGCGACGAGGATCGCCTCCGGCAGGAGCTTGCGCGTGGCGTCGTTCGCGCGCGCGACCAGCTCACGGCCGCCAGGCACCGTGCCCTTGCCGTCGAGCGCGCGGATGTTCGAGACCGAGTCCCAGCGGTAGCCGTCGACGCGGTATTCGCGCACGAAGCGCTCGGTCACGTCCACCAGGTGATCGGCCACCTGCTTGGTCGCGAAGTCGGGGCGCGGGCCCCACGGCGTGTCGCGGTAGGCCGGGTCGCGGAAGAAGTAGATGCCCTTGCTCGGGTCGGGGCAGTCGCCGTCGAAGCAGCGCAGCGGCGCGCCCTTCCAGCCGTCGTAGTGGTTGTAGACGACGTCGAGCATCACCGCGACGTCGCTCGCGTGGGCCGCGTCGACCAGCGCGCGCAGCGAATCGGGCGTGCCGTAGGGCACGTGCGGCGCGCCGAAGAGCCGCGGGTTGTAGCCCCACCCGCGCGTCGTCCCGAACGAGTTCGCCGGCATCAGCTCGACGGCGTTCACGCCGAGGTCGACGAGGTCGGGCAGCCGCGCGCGCACGCTGTCGAACGTGCACGAGGCCGTGCCCGTCGGACACGCGAAGCTCCCGACGTGCAGCTCGTAGAGCACGAGCTCTCGTCGCCCGTGCGGTGTGTACGGCTTGGATTTCCAGGCGAACGCGGCCGGATCGACCACCACGCAGTCGGCGCCGCTCGCGGCGACCTCGCGCGCGGCGGGATCGAGGCGCTCGAGCACGCCGGCCTTGGTGGTCAGCGAGAAGTGGTAGCGGTCGCCCGCCTTGGCGCCAGCGACGCGCGCGTGCCACACGCCTTCGCCCACCGCGGCGAGCGCAGCGGCGGGACCGAACGTGCCGACGACGGACACGGCGGTCGCGGCGGGCGCCCACACGCGGAAGTCGACGGCGCCGGGGACCACCGTCGCCCCCATCGCGGTGGACGGCGGTGGAGGGGCGCGTCGATCGCGGCCTCGCTCGTGTCGGACGGCGCCTGCGTGTCGAGCAGCGCGACGTCGATCGGGTCGGCGTCGAACGAAGGGCGATCGGCGACGTCGCCCGGATCGCCGCAGCCCGCGAGCAGACCGAGGCCGAGGAGCGCCCAGGCGCGTGACTCCGTCATGAGTGACGGCGTACCTCGCTCCCCGCAGCGGGGCAAAACGCGTCCGGCCACGCCGTTGGTTTCCGGCGCGGCGGTCTCGAGTCGCGTCAGGGCGCGGTGAACTTCAGGGCGCTGTCACCGTTGAGGCCCACGCCCCCGCCCGCGCCGCCCTTGCCCTTGGTGAGCTTGCTCGGGACGTCGATGGTGACCGTGGCGCCCGCCGCTTGCACGAGCCCGTAGGAGGGGCCGCCCGCGCCTGCGCCGCCGGTACCGCCCGGCCCGCCGGCGCGTCCCTCGCCGCCCGCGGCACCGCCCGCGATCGACTTCGAGGTCACGTAGTAGCAGGCCGAGACCGTGCCCGTGCAGCCCCCGGTGTTGCAGGTGCTCGGGTCGCCGGCGCTGCCCTTGGTGAACCCGCTCGCGGGGCTCCCCGGACCGCCGCTCTGACCGTCGCCGCCATCGCCCGCCAAGATCACCGAGTTCTTCACGTCGACGACGGCGGACGCGCCGTGCACGTAGAGGCCGACCGAGGCGCCACCGCTCTTGCCGCCCTTGCCCGCCGACCCACCGATGCCGCCGCAGCCACAGCGACCGGGCTTGCCCACCACCGTCGTCTTGAGCGCCGCGTTGCAGCCGGCGCTACCCGCGCAGCCCCAGTTGCACTCGTCGGTCGCGCTGGAGGCCCCGTGGCACCCGGCGTGCCGTGCGAGCCGTTGCCGCCGTTCACGCCGTCACCGCCGTTCTTCGGGACGTAGCCGTCAGCGACGAAGGTGCCCGCGCCCCCGACGCTGCCGTTCGCACCGGTCGTGCCCACCGAGCCCGCGGAGGTGCAACCCGCGACGCCGTCGCACGCCGGCGCCGGCGCCGTCGGCGTGGCAGGCGTCGGCGCGCCCGCGCCGGCCTTCCACGCGCTGACCACGACGTCGTCCAGGTAGAAGAGGCTCTGACCACGCACCGCGATCCCGAACAGCGACTGCCCCGGGTCGGGCGTGGTCTTCGAGATGACGGTGAGGTGCTCGAGGCCCGTCCGCTTGCGCGCGCCCTGCACGTAGACCGCGCCGGCCGCGGGCGACTGGATCAGGGTGAGCTCGCGCGCGCCCTCCTCGCAGACGCGAAACCAGACGGTGCCCGTGCGCTTCCAGCCACCTTGCAGCGTGAGCGGCGCGTCGAGGTCGACCAGCTGCACCGCTTCGGGATAGGTGCCTTGATCGAGCACCAACACCGGCGCGGCCTTGACCTTGGCGACCGGGATCCCCTTGGCGATCGTCTTGAAAGGGGCGAGCGCGCTGCCGTCTCCGGTCGCGTCGCTGCCGCTCCCGACGCTGACGAACACCGCCGCGGGATGGGGCTTGTCGGCGGCCGAACACGGCGGTCCGACCTCGCCGCCGCCGTCGAGCGGGGTACCCGTGTCGACCCCTGTGTCGACGCCCGTGTCGACCCCGCTGTCGACCCCGCTGTCGACCGCCGAGTCGGTCGCGGTCTCACCGGTGCCGTCGTCCGACCCCACCGCGTCCGCCACCTCGAAACCACTGCTCGACGAGCAACCGAGCAAGACCACCAGCGCCCCGGCCTTCGCAAGCTTCATCCCGCAAGGCTAGCAAACGCGCGCTGCCTCCGCCGTGACGGGTGCGCGCACTCCGCACTCGGTGCTATCCGGCGGGCGTGGCCGACCGACCCCGCAGACCCGAAGGCGCGAAGGAATGGGTGGCCCACGTGCTGTCGGTGTGGTTCGGGTGCGGCCATTTTCCGGGCGCGCCGGGCACCGCGGGCACCGTCGGCGCCATCCCGCTCTACCTGCTGCTGCGTCCCCACGGCCTCGTGCCCGTGGCCGTTGCGGCCATCGTCGTCACCGTCGTCGGCATCTGGTCGGCCTCCTCGGAGTGCGCGCGCATCGGCACCAAGGACCCGCAGATCGTCTGCATCGACGAGGTGGCCGGCGTGCTGATCGCGTGGCTCGGCTGCCCCGTCGGCTGGAAGGGCACGCTGGCGGGCTTCGTGCTGTTCCGGATCTTCGATCAGTTCAAGCCCTTCCCCGCGCGGCTCGCCGAGAAGCGGCTGCCGTCGGGGTGGGGCGTCATGCTCGACGACGTCGTCGCGGGCCTGTGGGCGGCGGTGCTGCTCTACGGCGCCCAGCGCATCGGCTGGCTCAAGTAGCCTTCTTGCCCAGGGCCAGGAGCACCGCGGGCAGCGCGACGACCGCGGTGAACAGGCAACACACCTCGCCGAGCACCGCGACGAGCCCGAACGAGAACAGCGCGCGGTTCTCGGCGAGCAGGAGCGACGAGTACCCGATGATGGTGGTCATCGAGCAGAGGCCCACCGCGCCGCCGGTCGAGACGATCGCCCCGCTGACGTCGCCGCGGCCGTCCTGGTCCCAGCGCGCGACGACGTTGACGGCGTAGTCGACGCCGATGCCGAAGGTGATCGGCAGGGCGATGAAGTTCGCGAAGTTGATCTTCACGCCCATCGCGAGCGTCGCTGCCGCGAGCCAGAGCACCCCGACGCAGAGCGAGCCGATCACGTACACCGTGGAGAGGCTGCGGCGGAACAGCAGCAGCACGACGAGGATCACCCCCGAGAGCGCCGTGATGGTGGCGACGACGCCGTCGCGCGAGATCGACTCGACGATGTCCGACGAGAGCACGAGCGACCCGGCCACGCGCGGCGGAGGCCCTTCGATGTCCTTCTTCGCCGCGTCGCGGAGGGCGCGCGAGAGCGCGGAGAGCGCCTCACCCTTCCACAGGAGGTCGCTCGGGCGCGGATAGAACAAGACCGCCTTGTCCATGGTGCCGTCGTTCTCGCGCAGACCGGCGCTGAACGTGCTCGGCAGGTCCAGCGGGCGCAGGGCGACGAGGTCGTGACCGAGGAACCGATCGACGACCTTCTTCTGCTTGTCGTCGAGCGAGGCGAGCACGCGCGGCGTGAGCACGGCCTTGATCTTCTTCACCTCGGCGAGCTTCTCTTCTTGCTCGCGCGGCAGCACGTCGTCCATGCCCACCACGGAGCTGGCGATGTCGGAGAGGGGCGCGACCTTCACGGCCTCGCGGAGGGAGCGCTCGACCTTGCGCGCGTCCTCGGGCTTGTCGGTGAGGATCACCGTCGGCGAGAGGTAGCGGCCGAGGAGCGCGTCCATCTTGCGGCCCCAGAAGCCCTCGCCGCGCACGAACGTGTCGGCGCGACGGAGGCGGGAGAAGTCGGTCTCGAGCCGCGACCGATCGAGCTTGCGCACGGCGAAGCCGGCGGCCGCGGTGACCACCAGCGCGAACACCGTGATCGGCACCGGGAAGCGCCGCACGAAGCGGGCGACGAGCGCCATGAGCCCCGCGCCCTCCGGTCGCTTGCGCGGCGCGGTGGTGGCGTCGCGGTCGAGGACGCGCGTGAGCGAGGGGGTGAGCACGAAGGCGAAGCTCCAGGCGAGCACCATGCCGATCGCACCGATGATCCCGAACTGCCGGAAGCCGCGGAAGCCGGTGATCATCAGCGACCCGTAGGCGACGCCCGCGGCCAGCGCTGCCGAGAGCGTGCCGACCCGCGCGCCCCACGACGAGGTCACGAGCGCGTCGTCCACGGAGGCCCCCGCGCGCCGCGCCTCGACGTAGCGCGCGACGAGGACGATGCCGAAGTTGATGCCGTTGCCGACGATGATCGACCCGAGGAACGCGGTGTTGGAGTTGAGCTCGTTGATCCGGAACGGGGGCAGCGTGACCAGGCCGAACGTGCAGATCGTGGCGAGCAGCAGCGGCAGGAACAGGAGCGGCAGGCTCCGCCACCAGCGGAAGAAGATCAGCAGCACGGCGAGCACCGCGACCACCACCAGGATCGAGGAGACGCCGAGGTCGGTGACCAGCGCCGAGAGCTCCTCGACGTTCACCGCGACGTCGCCCGTGTAACCGACCTTGAGGCCTGGACCGTACTTCTCGGGGCCGCCGAGCGAGGCGAGGTCGGCCTGCACGCGGGCCAGCAGCTCCGCCGCGCCGGCGCCGGTCGAGAAGCTGCCGACCTCCACCAGGAGGAGGCTCACGTGCAGCTCCTTGCTCGAGAACCGATCGTCGGGGAACCGCCCCCGGTCGCCGGACTTGTCCTGGTACTTCTTCTCGAGGTCCGAGAAGTCCACCGAGGGCGCGGGATCCGTGTCGTCCAGGGAGACCCCCATCGCCTTGCCCGCCTCCCACTCCTTGCGGGCCTCGAGACGCGAACGAATGGTCACGAGATCGGGTAGCTCGACGTACAGGGGAGCGTTCTTCTCCAGGAAGGCCCGTTCCTCCTTCACGCCCGTGCGTACCGACCGGACCAGGTCTTTCGGGTAGGTAGCGATCTTCGCACCCAGATCGTCGAGGAGTTTCTCGCCGGCTGGGAGCTTGGTCGCGTCCCCGGTGTCGACAATGACTCCGAGGTACTGGAGGCCCGGCATCCGAGCACGGAGTTCCTGGATGGCCACCACGCTCGGGGCCTTGGGCGGCAAGAGCGCGTCGAGCTCGCTGTTGAGGTGCATGTACAGCCGGACCATGCGGATCGTGGCCGGAACGGCGAGGAGGACGGCCAGGACCCACAGCAAACGTCCGTGGCGGATCGCCCAGGCGACGAAGGCTCGGGTTCGGGGTCCAGGGCCGGCTCCTCGGGGCTCGTGCATCGGCGGAGGTGTGCGGCATTTCGGACGCAGTCGTCAACCGCGACCGCTGCCCCGAGACCGACCGATCGTGGTAGGAACCGCGCCCGGACTCATTGTCTGCATCTTTGGCCCGCCGTTGGCATCGCAGGCATGTCCAGGGGGATCTTCGAAGGAACTGGGATGACGATGCAAAACCGGTCGAACGGTCTGCGCGGGGCGGTGGTCGGCTACGGGTTCATCTCCGAGCGCGGCCACCTGCCTGCCTGGTTGTCGCGCGCGGCGAATCGCGGAGACGTGTCCATCGTGGCGGTCGCGGACAGCTGTCCGGCCCGCCGTGAGAAGGCGCGGGCCGTCCTGCCGCCCGGCATCCGGGTCTACGCCGACCACGAGAGCCTGCTCGCGGCGGAGGCCGGCAACCTCGACTTCGTCGACATCGCCGCGCCGCCCAACGCCCACGAGGAGATCACCCACGCGGCCCTCGATCGCGGCCTGCACGTGCTCTGCGAGAAGCCCATCGCGGTCTCCACGGAGGCCGCGCGCCGCATGCTCCTGCACGCCAAGCAGGCGCGCCGGGTGTTCATGCCGTGCCACAACTACAAGCACGCGCCGGTGATCCAGGCGGTGCGCAAGGTGCTGAGCTCGGGCGCCATCGGCAAGGTCCGCCTCGTCACCCTCGAGACCTTCCGCAACACGCACGCCAAGGGCGTCACCGAGTGGAACCGCGACTGGCGCCGCGACCACCGCGTCGCGGGTGGCGGCATCGCCATGGACCACGGCAGCCACAGCTTCTACCTGGCGTTCGAGTGGATGGCGTCGCACCCGACCAGCATCACCGCCAAGATGTCCACCCTGCAGCGCAACTTCGCCGTCGCGGGGCACGAGGTCGAGGACGACTTCTCCTGCACGCTCACCTTCCCCGAGGGCACCGCGTCGGCGCGCCTCACCTGGAACGCGGGCGTCCGCAAGGTGCTCTACACGATCCACGGCGAGCACGGCGCCATCACGGTGCAGGACGACGACCTCGAGGTGGCCGTCATGCGCGCGGTCGACGGCGAAGACGTCGGCAAGGGCGCCGTCGAGTGGAGCTTCGAGAAGCGCGCCGTCAGCTCCGACTGGATGGACGCGAGCCACGTCACCTGGTTCGACGCCGTCATCGACCAGTTCAAGGCCGCGATCGCCCGCGACGAGTTCGTCGGGCACGAGGCGCGCGAGTCGTTCCGCTGCATCCAGCTCATCCAGACTGCCTACGCGTCGTCGCGCGATCGGTCGCGCGAGCTCCCCCTCGAAGACCTCACCTGGCTCGACGCCGTCGACGCCAGTGGGGAGGCCCCCGCCTCGCGCCGGCGCGTGAGCGAGCGCCGCGTGGAGGCGCAGTTCCCCGAGCGGGGAGCGCCCCGGTGAACACCCCGCCCCCGGACCTCCTCCTCGGCGGGGCGATGGTCGTGGGCGCGGCCGGGGTGGCCGTGCTCTACGGCGTGCGCACCCTGCGCCGCGGGCGCGCGCAGTTCGACCGCGTGGAGCAGGTCGGCAACAGCAAGTTCGTCTCGTCGTGGCTCGTCGAGATGGGGTACTGGGCCATGCAGCCGTTCGCCCGGCTCCTGCGCGCGCTCGGCATGTCGGCCAACGTGATCACCTGGTGGTCGCTGGTGTTCGGCCTGCTCGCCGCCGTGGCGCTCGCCTTCGGGTGGTTCGGCGCCGCGGCCGTGCTCGGCCTCTGCTCGGTGGTGAGCGACGCGCTCGATGGCATCGTGGCCCGCATGCTCGGCACGTCGTCCGAAGCCGGCGAGGTGTTCGACGCGGCCGTCGATCGCTACACCGAGTTCGCCATGCTCGCGGGCGCAGTGGTGCTCTACCGCAACCAGCTGCCCTGGATGATCGTGGCCCTCGGCGCCATGCACGGCTCGTTCATGATCAGCTACTCGACCGCCAAGGCCGAGGCGATGGGGATCGCTCCTCCGAAGGGCGCCATGCGCCGGCACGAGCGCGCGATCTACTGGGTGACCGGCACCTCGCTGGCCGCCCTCAGCGTCAAGTTCGTCGAGCTGCCGCCGCGCGTCGCGCAGCCGCTCGGCATCCCGTTCCTGTTCGCGCTCACCATGATCGCCGTCGTCGCCAATGCCTCCGCGGCGCGGCGATTCTGGCTGATCTACCTCGCCGTCCGGGCCCGCGACGGCAAGGCGCAGCCCCCTGTTTCGTCCGACGCGCAGCACCTCGAGAAGGGGCACCTCGAGAAGGCGAGCTAGTGGCGGCGCGCGGCTGGGCGCTCCTCGGCAAGCACCAGGTCAGCGCGCTCGTGGCCACGGGCGTCGACTTCGGCGTGATGATCGCGCTGGTCGAGCTCCTGCGCCTCTCGCCCGTGCTCGCGACGGTGCTCGGCGCGCTCTCGGGCGCGGTGACCAACTTCACCTTGGGCCGCAGCTGGACCTTCGCGGCCAAGGAAGGGGCTCCCGCCGGCCAGGCGATGCGCTACCTCGTGGTCTCCGCGGCGAGCCTCGGCTGGAACGCGCTCGGTGTGCACGTCGGCGTGAAGCTCGGCGTGCCGTACGTCGCCGCCCGCGTGGTGGTCGCCATCCTGATCAGCTTCCTCTGGAACTTCCCCCTCCACCGCTACTTCGTCTTCAAAGAAGCCCGGCACCGATGAACGACTCGCAGCCCAAGAACCAGACCGTCTCGCTCGTGACCGCCGTGCCGGGCCCGAAGAGCCAGGCGCTCCGCGCCCGAGAAGAGGCCCACCTCGCGCCGGGGCTCCAGGGGTTCGCGATCATGGCCGGCATCGTGGTCGACACGGCGGCGGGCAGCACGGTCACCTGCGTCGACGGCAACACGTTCCTCGACTTCATCGGCGGCATCGGGGTCAACGGCCTCGGCCACTCGCACCCACGGTACGTGGCCGCGCTGCAGGCCCAGGTGGCCAGGGCCTCGGTCGGCTCGTTCACCTCGGAGCCGCGCGTCGAGCTGCTGGAGCGCGTCGCGAGCCATGCCCCGAAGGGCCGCGACGGCAAGCCGGTGCGACGCCTGCAGCTCTACTCGGGTGGCTCCGAGGCGGTCGAGAGCGCGATGCGCCTCGCCAAGTGCCACACCGGCAAGTACGAGATGGTCGGCTTCTGGGGCGGCTTCCACGGCAAGACGATGGGCACCCTCTCGGTGAACGGCTCCTCGCTCAAGCACGCGCTCGGGCCCATGGTGCCGGGCAGTCACCTCCTGCCCTACGCGGACTGCTACCGCTGCCCGGTCGGGCTCACCCACCCGTCGTGCGGACTCGCGTGCGTCGAGCTCGGTCGCAAGCAGCTCAAGGCCAGCACGGCCGGCGCGGTCGCGGCGTTTCTCGTCGAGCCGATGCAGGGCACCGCCGGCAACGTGATCCCGCCCGACGACTTCCTGCCCGCCGTCGCCTCGGTCGCCAAGGAGCACGGCGCGCTGCTCATCGTCGACGAGATGATCACCGGCTTCGGCCGCACCGGGCGCTACTGGGGCATCGAGCACAGCGGCGTGACGCCGGACATCGTCACCCTCGGCAAGGCCTTCGGCGGGGGCTTCCCCCTGAGCGGCCTCCTCGCGCGCGAAGAGGTCGCGCAGGCCAAGCCGTGGTCGAACCCCTCGGGTTCGTCGTCGAGCTACGGCGGCAACCCGCTCGCGGCGGCGGCGGCCAACGCCTCGCTGCGCATCATCGACGAGGAGCAGCTGGTCGAGAACGCGCGGGTGGTCGGCGCCGCCCTGCTCGCGATGCTGGAGCCGCTCTCGGAGCACCGCTTCGTGGGTCAGGTGCGCGGTCGCGGCCTGTTCCTCTCCATCGAGCTCGTGAAGGACAAGGTCACCAAGGAGCCGCTCTCGAAGGCCGCCACCAACCGCATCTTCACGGAGTGCCTGAAGCGCGGCCTGCTCACGATGAGCTACGCCTCGAGCTTCCGCATCCAGCCCGCCATGACCCTCGACGAGGCCACTGCCCGCAACGCGGTCGAGATCCTGCGCGAGGTGTTCGCCCTGGTGGAGCGCGAGGGCATCGACCGGTTGTGAGGGGCGGCGCGTCGCGAGCCCGCCTGCCCTCGGTGCGCTCGGGGGAAGCGTCCACGGGCCTGCGCCAACAGGTCGCTGATCCCGGGTCGTCGGCCTGATTGGCAACGCGTCGACTCTGGAGGTCGGTGCGAAGGGCGCCCGACCAGCGGGACGGGCCTGCATCGACCTCGACCGCCGTTGCCCATTGCCGACCAAGACGAGACGCGGCTCGCCCACGTGTAGAGGGTGCCCGACCCCTTGACCCGACGATGTTCATCGCCATATTCAAACCATGCAGCTCGCGCTCGACCTGACGGGGAACCGCCCGGCAGCGGCCGCCAAGGCGCGCGGGCGGGGTGGGGCCCGCAAGGGAGCGGGGCGTCCACGGCTGCCCGAGAGCGAGTCGCACCGCGCCCGACCGCCCGTCTCGCCGCGGGTCCCGCAGCACCTCACGCTGCGGATGGCCGAGCACGTGTGGAACCTGCGGGCCGAGCGGTGCTTCGGGCCGATCCGGCGGGCGATCGCGGCCATCCAGCGCGAGGGCTTCCGGGTGGTCCACTACACCGTGCAGGGGAACCACCTGCACCTCGTCGTCGAGGCACAGGACCGCGCGGCGCTGGTCTTCGCGCTGCGGTCGCTCACCGTGCGGCTCGGGCGCGCGCTCAACCGGGTGATGGAGCGTCGGGGTCGCGTGCTCGGCGGCCGGCCGCACGTGCGCGCGCTGCGCACGCCCACCGAGGTGAAGAACGTCCTGCGCTACGTGCTCCTGAACCGCAGCCACCACCTGCCCGACGCCCCGTGGCTCGACGAGTGCTCCACGGCGCCGTGGTTCGACGACTGGGCCGCGCTCGAGATCGCCCGTCCGCCTTCGGGCCCACCGCCCCCGAGCGCGTCGATCGCCCCGCGCGCACGTGGCTCCTGTCGGTCGGGTATCGCCGCGGTCGCAGCGCACGTCTGCGCTGACCTACGAGAGTCGCACCAGCGTGCCCGCCTTGCCGCGCGAGAGGTTGGGCGCCTGCGTGTTGTAGTGCGCGCCGACCCAGCCGTTCTCGATGCGGATGCGCATGCCGTCCTCGATCTCGCGCGCGTCGTCGTCCCAGAACGTGACGCCGAGGGTGCCCGACGCGTCGCGGAGCACGCCCTCGCGGACCGGGATCGACTCGTCGCGCTTGCGCACGTATCGCGTCTTGCCGAGCCCCTCGACCGTGCCCTCGACCGTGACCGCGGAGTTCAGGGCGACGCTGGCGACGGGCGAGAGCGGCGGCGGCGGTGGCTCGGGCGGCGGTGCGGGCCTCGACACCTCGCGCTTCGCGTCGGCCACGACCGCGCGGAGCTCGTCGTCGTCGAGCGCCAGGAGCGGCTGGCCGGTGACGAACTGGCCCTCCTGCAGGAACACGACGGACAGCGGGCACGCCGCGTGCGCCTTGGCGAGCCGCGCGTCGACGCGTCGGTAGAACGCGCGCCACTCGCCCTCGCTGTCGCACGCGACGTCGGCGTCGAGCTGCACCTGCCGGTCGTTCTCCCAGCGGTCCGCGAGGTGCAGCTCCGAGCCCGCGAACACCGCCGTGAGCGCCTGTTGCTGCGGGGCAGAGACGGGCGCGGCGAAACGCAGCGTCCACCACGGGTTGTCGCCCTCGTAGGTGCTCGCGTCGCCGACGCGCAGGAACGCCGTGCTCCTGCGCGACGCGGGCCTCTTCGCGGTCTTCTTCGCCGCCACGTGCCTACCGGGTCAGCGGGCGGTACTTGATGCGGTGGGGCTGGTCGGCGTCGCGGCCGAGGCGGCGCTTGCGGTCCTCTTCGTACTGCTGGTAGTTGCCCTCGAACCACACGACCTTGCTGTCGCCCTCGAAGGCGAGGATGTGGGTCGCGATGCGGTCGAGGAACCAGCGATCGTGGCTGATGATGACCGCGCACCCGGGGAACGCGAGCAGCGCGTCCTCGAGGGCGCGCAGGGTCTCGACGTCGAGGTCGTTGGTGGGCTCGTCGAGCAGGAGCACGTTGCCGCCCTCTTTGAGCAGCTTGGCCAGGTGCACGCGGTTGCGCTCGCCGCCCGAGAGCGAGCCGACCTTCTTCTGCTGGTCGCTGCCGCGGAAGTTGAACCACGAGCAGTAGCCACGGCTCGAGACCTCGCGCTTGCCGAGCGCCAAGGTCTCCTCGCCGCCGCTGATCTCCTGGAACACCGTCTTCTTCGGGTCGAGCGAGTCGCGGCTCTGGTCGACGTGCGAGAGCTGCACCGTCTCACCGAGCAGGAGCTTGCCGCTGTCGGGCTTCTCGGCGCCGGTGAGCATGCGGAACAGCGTGGTCTTGCCCGCGCCGTTCGGCCCGATGACGCCGACGATGCCGCTCCGCGGGAGGCGGAACGAGAGGTCGTCGAAGAGCAGCTTGTCGCCGAAGGCCTTGGTCAGGTTCTCGGCCTCGATGACCAGGTCGCCGAGGCGTGGGCCGGGCGGGATGCTGATCTCGGCCCGTCCTGGCCCGTCTTGTTCGCTGGCGAGCAGCTCCTCGTAGGCGCCGAGGCGGGCCTTGCTCTTGGCCTGGCGCGCGCGGGGCGACTGGCGCACCCACTCGAGCTCCATCTTGAGCTTGCGCTGGCGCGCGGACTCCTGCTTCTCCTCCTGCGCGAGGCGCGCCTGCTTCTGCTCGAGCCAGCCCGAGTAGTTGCCCTTGAACGGGTAGCCGTGGCCGCGATCGAGCTCGAGGATCCAGCCGGCGACGTTGTCGAGGAAGTAGCGGTCGTGGGTGACCGCGACGACCGTGCCCGGGTACTCGCGCAGGAAGCGCTCGAGCCACGCGACCGACTCGGCGTCGAGGTGGTTGGTGGGCTCGTCGAGCAGCAGCATGTCGGGCTTCTCGAGCAGCACGCGGCACAGCGCCACCCGGCGCTTCTCGCCGCCGGAGAGGTTCTTGATCTCGGCGTCGGGCGACGGACAGCGGAGCGCGTCCATGGCGATCTCGACCGCGCGGTCGAGGTTCCAGGCGTCGGCGGCGTCGATCTTGTCCTGGAGCTTGCCCTGCTCGTCGAGGACCGCGTTCATCTCGTCGTCGGTGAGGTCTTCGCCGAGCTTGGCCGAGAGCTCCTCGAAGCGGTTCAGGAGGGCCCGCGTCTCGCGGACGGCAAAATCGACGGCTTCACGCACGGTCTTCGCGTCGCCGAGGTCGGGCTCCTGGGCGAAGTACCCGATCTTGGTGCCCGGGTGCGGGCGCGCCTCGCCGCCGAAGGTCTTGTCGACCCCGGCCATGATCTTGAGCAGGGAGCTCTTGCCCGAGCCGTTCGCGCCGAGGACGCCGATCTTCGCGCCCGGGTAGAACGACAGGTAGATGTTCTGGAGGACCTTCTTGTCCGGCGGGTGGACCTTGGAGACGTCCTGCATCGTGAAGATGAACTCGGGCATCCGGCGTTCGTAGCGGATCGACACGTCGCACGAAAGCTGCGGGTGGCACACTCTGCGACACGGCTCGTCACGCGCGTGGGACATGCGGCCGCCGTGCGCGACCGGCGATCCACCTGTGCATCTGCTGACGGTCTGCTCACGACGCCGCCAAGGTACGGGTGGAATCATGCAGCACGGTCGCAAGGCGGGGGTTGTCCTACATCGTGGCGATTGCACGACGTGGTCGATTTTCACCCTGCGAGACGTGGCGCGCCGGACGACGTTGCGCTTGCATGAGGACCTTCACCCTGCAGCGCGCATGCATCGTGCAACGATGTGTAGCTCTCGAGGACGGCATCCATGAGCAAGAAGTCTCGGAAGAAGCGCGCCAGCAGCCTGCCCCCGCCGAACACGGCGAGCCGTGGGCGGATCGACACGAACGATCCGGTGGTGGTCGATCCGGCGCTCGCCGAGGCGTCTGCGGAGTCGCGCGCGTCCGACGCGCCCGAGAGCACGCCGGACTCGGTCGAGTCGCGCGAATCGAGCGCGCCCGTCGCTGCGGCGAACGAAGAAGCGAAGAGCGAGGCGTCGGAGACCAAGGCCAGCGAGACCAAGGCCAGCGAGACCAAGGCCAGCGAGACCAAGGCCAGCGAGACCAAGGCCAGCGAGACCAAGACCGAGGCCAAGAACGACAAGGTCGAAGCGAAGACCGAGGCAAAGGACGAGGCCAAGGCCGAGGGCGACGAGCACGTCAAGGCCGAGGCCGGCGCCAAGAGCGATGCCAAGGTGCGCGCCGCCGACAAGCACGATCACGACGATCACGCCCACGCGGCGAGCGGCCACCATCACGCCCACGGCAAGGGCAAGGCCGAGGAGTCGGGCGAGTTCCACCCCGAGTTCTTCGCCAAGAGCGAAGAAGAAGTGCACCTGGAGGAGGCGCGTCGCGAGGCCCCCGAGCTGCACGACGAGACCACCGCCACCTTCACGCCCCACAAGCCGCGCATCCACCACCACATGGCGCGCAAGATCGTGGCGGCCGTCGTCGGCCTCGCGGCGATCGTGCTGCTCGCCGGCGTGATGATGCGCAAGAAGCCGCAGACCATCGGCGCCGCGGCGCCTCCGGCTTCGTCCGTCGTGACGCCGCCGCCGCCCGCGACCACCGTCGCCGTGGTGGCCACGGTCCAGGCCCCGGCCGTGAGCGCGACCGTGGCTCCCGTCCCGGAGGTCAGCGCCTCCGCCAGCGCGAGCGCGTCGGTCACGCCCGAGGCGAGCACCTCTGTGGCGGCGAGCGCCAGCGCCTCGGTCGCGCCGAGCGCGAGCGCATCGGCCCCCCCGTCGGCAGCCCCGTCCGTCGTCCCGTCCACGGCGCCCTCGGTCGTGGCCGCCACCAGCGCGTCCACGGGCGACGACCCCGACGACGCGCTCACCGGGGGGCAAGCGCTCGCCCAGGCCCGCGCGGCCCTGAACGGCGGCAACGCCAAGCGCGCGGCCACCCTCGCGCAGAAAGCCGTGAAGAAGGGCGCCGGCGGCAGCGCGTACTACGTGCTCGGCGCCGCCTACCAGGCCATGGGCGCCACCGGCGCGGCCAAGTCCGCCTACGGCAACTGCGCCAAGTCCGGGGCCCCCGAGGCCAGCGAGTGCGCCGACCTCGTCGCCAACATGTGACCGTGGCGTTCTTCCGCGACGCGACGCAGACTCTGGGGGTGCGCTCCGCTGCCCTCCTCCTGCTCGCGCTCACGTCGTGCGCGAAGCCCGTCCTCACCAAGGACGGCTCCTGGGTCCTGCAGGAGAAGGGCGCCCGCGGCGCCACCGTCGTCACGGCCAACGGCGTCGAGTTCCACGACTCCGAGGACGTGCCCTCGCCCGTCATCCAGAAGGATCCCATGGATCCGTGGCGCGCGCCGATCGGTTTCATCCTCCCGAAGAGCGGCGTGTTCACCAAGACGAGCACGCCGCTCACCCTCGCGACGCAGGGCGCTGTGGTCGTCGTGCGTTCGAGCGACACGCGCGTGCCTTCGTGGGGTGGCGAGATTCTCGTGCGCGTCGACGTGCACGCCCTCGGCACCGGCGCCGCACCGCTGCGCGATCCCGAGCGCGTGTGCGTCGTGATCGACGGCAACGACGACGCCACCCTCGCCCTCGTGCAGACCACCCTCGGTCAGCTCGGCGAGAAGGACGTGGTGAGCGTCATCGACGCGCGCGGCGCCAAGCTGCTCGTGCCGCAGGTGCCCGCCACCCACCGCGCACTCGCGCTCGCCGCGACGGCCACGCGCCTCGCCAAGGATCGCCCGCGCGCCCTCGCCGCGAGCCTCACCCGCGGGCGCAAGCTGCTCGGGAAGGGCGGGCGCCTCGTGGTCCTCTCCAAGGAGGCCAAGACCTCGCCCGACGCCGCCACGCTCGCGGCCTTCGACGCGGCCATGACCGACGGCGTCTCGGTCGGCGCGTTCGACCCGGCCGCCGCCGACGCCGAGGCGCGCGTGCGCAAGTTCGTGCCGCCCTCCGGACCGACCACCTTCGCGGGCGCCACGCTGCGGTTCTCGGGGGTGCCCGCGCCCACCCACGTGCTCGAGGCCACGAGCGGCGACACGGTGTGGACCCTCGACGGCGGCGATCTCTCGCTCGGCGCGCTCCACGCCGGAGAGACCCGCACCGAGGTGCTCCGCATCACCGTGCCGCCGTGGGTGCCGGGCACCAAGTTCGTGCTCCGCATCGAGGCGGAGCTCGAGGACTTCGCCACGGGCAAGTCGCGCAACGTCTCTGGCCAGCTCGGCTCCACGTACGACGACGACATCGAGCGCATCGCGGAGTCGCGTCACGGAGACGTGATCGCCTACGCATCGGCCCTCGCCACGATGCACCGGCTCACGGCGGCGTTCGCCGGCGACGCCGTCGACGCGCAGGGCGGACTGCTCGCCCTCGCGAAGCTGCATTCGGGCTCGCTCACCCGCCTCGCAAAGGACTTCCCCGACCGCGGGTTCGCCGAGGACGCGGCGGTGCTGTCGGCGCTGCTCTCGTCGGCGGAATGAGCGCGCGCGGCGCCGAGCGCGTGGCGGACGAGGCGGCCGAGTACCTCACCGCCGACGACGTCGCCCGCATCCTCACCGTCTCACGAACGACGGCCTACAAGCTGATGCGGCAGATGGGCCGGCTCGTCGAGGGACGGGTGGTGCGGGTGGCGCGGACGTCGCTGGATCAGTGGATCGCGCGACACAGCGAACCCCCGGCGCGGAAGCGTAGAGCGGGCGACGACCGACAGATCGCGATCCCGTTCCGCCGCCCGTGAGGCCCGGCGGAACGGCACGGTCAGCTGACGTGCGTCTTCGGCAGCGCGTCGAAGCTCGCGTAGAGCTCGGGGTAGAGCGCGCGGATGCGCTCCCGCTGGGCCGCCGTGACCCGACCGCTCCGGAGCAGCCGCACGACCGCACGCGGGGCCGCTTCGAACTCCCCGCCGACCGACACAGACGTGCCCACTGCGAATGGGGTGAGATCCGCTGCGCTCATGTCCAGCACGTAGCTCTCTGCGGAGGTGCGCGTCAAGTTTGCAACGAATCGGGAACAGTATTGCCCTATCGTCACGTTCGTGCGTGGAAGGTCGTCCGGAGGACCCTCCCGCTAAGGTAGAGCGATGCGACCCGAGACCTATCCACTCAGCGCCGGATGCGCGCGCATCTCGGTCGAGGAGGGCTTCCTCCTGGTGGTCGAGCAGGGCGACCCGGCGACGGCGGAGGAGATGACCCGCTACTTCGCGGCCATCGACCGCGCTCTGCAGACGGCGAACCTCACGGCGTTGCTGATCGTCGCGCAGAAGACCGCGGCCGTTCCGGCAGGCAAGCCAGGCGTCTCGGTTCCACCGACCGCCCTCTCCCCGGAATGGAAGGCCATCCGGGAGGCCCGCTGGCGCGCCCTGGCCAGGAGCCGCGCCAAGAGGATCGCGGTGATCGTGGACGACGAGCTCGCCCTCGCCCGCGTGCAGATGGCCGCGGTCGCTGCGCGCGCCCCCGTTCGACCGTTCACCGACGAAGCCGACGCTCGCGCGTGGCTGCGGGAGTCACGCGCCAGCTAGGAAGCGACGGGGCCTAGACCGTGGGGAACGGCTCGCGCGTCGAGCCCTCGGGGTTCGACTCGTCGATGTCGTCCACCAGCTCGTCGACGGCGCGGGTGATCTGGAAGGGGCCGCCGGTCTCTTCTGGCACGATCTGGTCCATGGACGCCTCTGCTTCGGCCTCGCCGGAGGTGGCGGAGGACACGAAGTCCTCGCCCAGACGCTCGGCGAGATCGTCGCTCGAGTGCGCGCGGCGCAGGAAGCCCGCGTCCTCTTCCTCGTGCGCGTGACCGCCGCCCTTCTCGATCAGCTCGCGGGCGTAGCGCGGCGAGAGGTGACCGGGGCGATCGTGGCGAACGAGCTTGGCCGGTGCCTTGGCGACGGGCTTGGCCGCGGGTGCCTGGGCGACGGGCCTGGCCGCCGCCTTCGCGACGGGCTTCTTCGCGACGGGCTTCTTCGCGGCGGGCTTCTTCGCGGCGGGCTTCTTCGCGACGGGCTTCTTCGCGGCGGGCTTCTTCGCGGCGGGCTTCTTCGCGACGGGCTTCTTCGCGGCGGGCTTCTTCGCGACGGGCTTCTTCGCGACGGGCTTCTTCGCAACGGACTTCTTCGCGACAGGCTTCTTCGCCGTCGCCTTCGCCACCTTCTTCGCAGCAGGCTTCTTCGCCGCCGGCTTTTTCTTGCCGGATCCAGACTTCCTCGCGGGTGCCTTCTTGGTGTTCCTGGCCATGCGCGAATCGTACTCCGAACTGTGGAGAGCGAGAGGATCTCTCTCGTCGAGATCGTCGGCTCGACGGGTCGGCCGGGGGCGCGGGCCGACCGGGGAAACCCGGCGCCGCCCGACCTGGAACCCGGAACGACCAGACAGTTCCTGCAGGCCCGTGGAGCCCGCGGGCCGGAAGCGGCATCACAGGCTCCCATGGAAACGGTTCACGGGTTCACGGTCGACGATCTGGGTGGCCACGCGGTCGAGCTCCGGCGGTTCGAGGGCAAGGTCCTCCTCATCGTCAACACCGCCAGCAAGTGTGGATTCACGCCGCAATACGCAGGGCTAGAGGCCCTCTACGAACAGCTCCAGCCGCGGGGCCTCGAGATCCTCGGGTTCCCCTGCAACCAGTTCGGCAAGCAGGAGCCGGGGTCCTCCGACGAGATCGCCACCTTCTGCGAGCGGAACTACGGGGTCCGTTTCCCGATGTTCTCCAAGGTGGACGTCAACGGGAAGAACGCCTCCCCCCTCTTCGAGCACCTGAAGAACGAGGCCCCGGGGTCCTCGGCTCCAAGAGCATCAAGTGGAACTTCACCAAGTTCCTGGTGGATCGCGCGGGCAAGGTCGTGGCGCGCTACGCCCCCAACACCTCCCCCCGAGGAGATCCGCGCCGACATCGAGAAGCTCCTCTGATTCGCTAGGCTCCCCCGATGGCCCGCCTCTCGGAGCTGCTCGGGGCCCTGTCGCTGGCCACCGACCTCGCGGCCGGTGTGCCGCTCGAGACGAGCCTGCGCACCTGCGTGGTCTCGACGTGGCTCGCGTCCCGGGCCGGGATCACCGGCGAAGCACTCCGTGCGGTCTACTACGGGACCCTGCTGCGGCACGTGGGCTGCACGGCGTGGTCCCACGAGGCCGCGGAGATCGCCGCCGGCGACGACCACGACCTCCTGCGCACGTTCGAGGGCACGGACCACGTGGATCGCCGGGGCACCGCTGCGCGCGCCGTGAAGCACCTCGCCCGAGGGGCCTCGCCGTTCGCGCGGGTGGCAGCCGTGACCAAGGCCCTCACGCGTCCGGCGGCGGGCGTCGAGCTCGCGGCGGCGCAGTGCGGGCAGGCCCGAGCGCTCGCGGCGGACCTCGGCCTCGACCCCGCGGTCGGCGCGATCCTGGAGCAGATCTACGAGCGGTGGGACGGCCTCGGCCCGCGAGGGCTCGCGGGGGTCGACGTGCACGCGGGCGCGCGCGTCCTGCACGTGGGTCAGCTGCTCGAGATCCACACGCGCCGCGCGGGCGCCGAGGCCGCCCTCGCGACGCTGGTCGCGCGGCAGGGCGGACAGCTCGATCCCTCCCTCGTGGCGGCGGTCGTCGACGGACGCACCGAGGCGCTCGCGGCGCTGCGCGGCGAGGACCTGTGGGAGCGGTTCCTCGCCTGCGAGCCAACCCCCCTGTTGCTCTCCAGCGAGCGGATCGAGTCGACGGCCCAGACCTTCGGTCGCTACGCCGATCTGAAGATCCCCGATCGCATCGGGCACTCGGCGCGGGTCTCGGAGCTCGTCGCACGCGGTGGGCGAGCCCTCGGCCTGACCCCCACCGAGATCGAGCGCGTGGTGCTCGCGGGCCACCTGCACGATCTCGGGGTCGTCGCGATCCCGAACGGCGTCTGGGAGCACCGCGGCGCGCTCGGGGTGGGCGCCTGGGAAGCGGTGCGGCTCCACGCCTATCACGGTGAGCGGGTCCTCACGCGCTGCGCGGTGCTCGCCGAGCTCGCGCCCATCGTGGGTGCGCACCACGAGCGACTCGACGGCACGGGCTACCACCGTGGAACGAGTGGACCCGCGGTCGGACGGCTCGCGCGCCTGCTCGCTGCGGCCGACGTGCGTGCGGCGCTGGAGCGTGCCCGACCCCATCGTCCCGCCTTCGGCTTCGAGGAAGCGGTGCGTACGATGCGCGAGCTCGCGCGAGGAGGGACGCTGTGCGCGGCGTCGGTGGAGGCCGTGCTGGCGGGGAGCGAGGCCTCCCCGCAGCGCCCGCCCCGACACCCCACCGGGCTCACCGCGCGCGAGATCGAGGTGATCGCCGCCCTCGCGCGGGGCGCCACCAACAAGGAGATCGCCGTCGCCCTCGCGATCTCTCCGCGCACGGTCCAGCACCACCTCGAGCACGTGTACGCCAAGATCGGCGCGACGACGCGCGCCGCCGCGGCGCTGTTCGCCGCGCGCAACGACCTGCTCGTGGAGCCGAGCGCCGACGACTGAACGGACATGGGCCATCCGTCCCATGGTGGGCGCCCGGCGCGGACCTTATCCAGGAGCGCCATGGTCGAATCGACTCCCCTCGTACTCGCGTTGTCGGTGCTGCTCGCCGGTTGTGGAACGGCCACGCTCGGGCTCCGGCGAACCGAACCCAAGGCCCCGGTGGTCGCTGCGGACGTGATCACGGAGGAGCAGGTGTTCGCGGGCGTGAAGGGCGTCGAGCTGTTCGGCCGGCACTACCGCCCGAAGTCGGCGCCCCGCGCGATCCTGATCGTGCACCACGGCCTGAAGGACCACGGCGATCGCTACGCCCCGTTCGCGGAGAAGCTCGTGCACGCCGGGTTCGGCGCCTCGACGATGGACATGCGCGGCCACGGTCGGTCGGGCGGCCAGCGCGTCGCCGTCGACCGGATCGACGACTACCTCGACGACTTCGACGCGTTCGTGAAGCTCGTGAAGGCGCGCGACCCAGGCGTACCGGTGTTCGTGTTCGGCCACAGCCTCGGCGGCCTGATCGTCGCCCTCTACGCGACCGAACGCGCCCCTTCGATCGACGGGGTGGTGCTCTCGGGTCCGGGGCTCGCGTTCGACGCGCCCCCGATCCAGGCCGCGATGATCCGCACCGTCGACGCGCTCGCGGGGTCGGCGCCGATCTTCGCGCCCGAGCACGCGGACTTCTCGACGAGCGCCGCGGTGATCGCCGACATGGGCACGGACCCGCTGATCCACCAGGGGGGAGGACCGCTCCACACCGCGGGTCAGGCGATCGAGGGGACCCACCGGCTCTGGGCGAAGGTCGCCGCCTTCGACCAGCCGCTCCTGGTCGTGCACGGCACGATCGACAAGCTCACCGCGCCCGCTGGCAGTCGCGACTTCGTGGCGAAGGTCTCGTCCAAGGACAAGACGTTGCGCCTCTACGAGGGCCTGAACCACGATCTGATGCACGAGCCCGAGGGCGCGCGCGTCATGGACGACATCGTCGCGTGGCTCGTCGGCGAGACCGGTGGTGCGAAGCCCGATCGACCCACGCTGCCGACGGCGGCGCTGAAGGGCGACCGCGGTCCGTCGGCGCTCTCGATCGTGTTCGCGGGAGGCGCCGAGGTCCCGCGCGACCGCGAAGAGGTCGGCGGCGCTCGCGTGGGCGCGACGGGCATGCTGTCGCTCCGCGCGATCGTCGGCCGCGTGGGCTACGCGGGCGGCCTCGATCTCGGCTTCACCACGCTCGGTGCCACGCGCTTCTCGGCCGACGCCCACCTCCTCGGACTCGGCGCGCGGCTCGGGCTCGGCGGGCAGCTCGCGCTGACCGGAGGGTTCGGGGTCGGTGGACCGCGCGGCACCAAGGCCACGCGGGTGCCGCTCGAGCTCACCCTCGAGCTGCCGCTCGGTCCCCTGCGCGTGTTGCTCCGGCAGGGCCTGGCCCTACGCGCGACGGGACCGGCGGTCGAAGACCGCGCGCTCGGGCCGTTCGCCGACGCGTGGAGCCTCCTCGGGGTGCGGTTCGGGCGCGACGTCCACTACTGGGGGGACGTCACCGCGGGCACCGGTCCCTACCTCGGTCTCACGTACCGCCGCACGGGGAGCGTCGACGTGGTCGGCCTCGGGTTCGGCATCGACCTGTTCGGAGGGGCTGACCCCCCCCCCCCCCCCCCCCCCCCCCCCCCCCCCCCCCCCCCCCCCCCCCCCCCCCCCCCCCCCCCCCCCCCCCCCCCCCCCCCCCCCCCCCCCCCCCCCCCCCCCCCCCCCCCCCCCCCCCCCCCCCCCCCCCCCCCCCCCCCCCCCCCCCCCCCCCCCCCCCCCCGCGCCCCCCCCCCCCCCCCCCCCCCCCCCCCCCCCCCCCCCCCCCCCCCCCCCCCCCCCCCCCCCCCCCCCCCCCCCCCCCCCCCCCCCCCCCCCCCCCCCCCCCCCCCCCCCCCCCCCCCGGCCCCCCCCCCCCCCCCCCCCCCCCCCCCCCCCCCCCCCCCCCCCCCCCCCCCCCCCCCCCCCCCCCCCCCCCCCCCCCCCCCCCCCCCCCCCCCCCCCCGGCCCCCCCCCCCCCCCCCCCCCCCCGCCCCCCCCCCCCCCCCCCCCCCCCCCCCCCCCCCCCCCCCCCCCCCCCCCCCCCCCCCCCCCCCCCCCCCCCCCCCCCCCCCCCCCCCCCCCCCCCCCGCCCCCCCCCCCCCCCCCCCCCCCCCCCCCCCCCCCCCCCCCCCCCCCCCCCCCCCCCCCCCCCCCCCCCCCCCCCCCCCCCCCCCCCCCCCCCCCCCCCCCCCCCCCCCCCCCCCCCCCCCCCCCCCCCCCCCCCCCCCCCGCCCCACCCCCCCCCCCCCCCCCCCCCCCCCCCCCCCCCCCGCCCCCCCCCCCCCCCCCGCCCCCCCCCCCCCCCCCCCCCCCCCCCCCCCCCCCGCGGCCCCCCCCCCCCCCCCCCCCCCCCCCCCCCCCCCCCCCCCCCCCCCCCCCCCCCCCCCCCCCCCCCCCCCCCCCCCCCCCCCCCCGCCCCCCCCCCCCCCCCCCCCCCCCCCCCCCCCCCCGCCCCGCCCCCCCCCCCCCCCCCCCCCGCCCCCCCCCCCCCCCCCCGGCCCCCCCCCCCCCCCCCCCCCCCCCCGCCCCCCCCCGGGGCGGCCCCCCCCCCCCCCCCCCCCGCGCCCTCCCCCCCCCGTGGAAAACCCCCCGGGGCCCCCCCCCCCCCCCCCCCCCCCCCCCCCCCCCCCCCCCCCCCCCCCCCCCCCCCGCGCCCCGGCTAGCGCCCGTAGGCCGCGGCGACCGCGTTGCGCGCCTGCGACAGCTCGGCGGCCTGGCCCGCGGCGATCTGCTGGGCGTAGCGGGCGGCCTGCGCGGCGAGCTCCTGCTGCGCGATCCAGCCGGTGTCCGGCGGCATGCCGAGGGTGCTGCGGAACGCGTCGCCGAACGCGATCGCGCTCTGGAACCGCTGGGCCGGGTCCTTCGCGAGCGCGGCGGCCATCAGGTCGTCGAGCTCGTGTGGCGCCTGCGGCAAGAACTGACGGAGCGGGGGGGGTGGCGTCTGCACGTGGTCGCACGCGACGAGCCAGTCGCTGCGGTCCTCGGTGGCGAACGGCAAGCGGCCCGTGAGCATCTCGAACAGCACGCACCCGGCGGCGTAGAGATCGCTGCGGCCGTCGAGCGGACGTCCCTGGATCTGCTCGGGGCTCATGTACGCCACGGTGCCGGCGATCATGTTGCCGGTGGTGGCGCCGATGCTCGCGGGCACGCGCGCGATGCCGAAGTCGGTGAGTTTGGCCACGCCGTCGGTCCGCAGGAGGACGTTGTCGGGCTTGACGTCGCGGTGGACGATGCCGAGCGCGTGGGTCGCGGCGAGCGCCCCGAGCAGCTGCTGGAAGTAGTGCCAGGCCCGCGCGAACGGCAGGCACGGGATGGCGCGGACGTTGTCGCCATAGCTCGAGCGCCGCGCGGTGCCTTCGCGTGCCTTGCGCTCGATGAGGGACCCGAGGGTCTCGCCGCGCACGAACTCCATCGCGATGGCGTTGGCCCCTCGGTGCTCGCCGAGGCCGTAGAAGCGCACGACGTTGGGGTGCGCGAGCGAGGCGAGGATGCGCGCCTCGTTCGCGAAGAGGTCGCGCATGCGGCCCTGCTGCGAGAACGTGGCGTGGAGCACCTTGATGGCCGCTTCGAGCGGCGGCTGGACCCCACCCGCGCCGCGTGGGTGCAGCATCGCGTGCCAGACCACGCCCATGCCTCCCTCGCCGAGCTGCCGATCGAGGACGGCGACCGCCCAGCCGAAGTCGATCTGGGTGCCGGGGCCCAGCGCGGCCGCCGCGTAGATCCCCGTGGGCATCACGGCCTGGCACCAGGGACACACCCGAAAGCCCATGGCCGACACGCGCCCGCACGACGCGCAGCGGACGACGGCCTCTTCTGCGCTCACAGCACGCCCGATCGGCCACCCGTGGAGGCGGCCGACAGTTCGCTCCGCTTCGCTGCGCTCACCTCCACGAAACGCTAGCACGCGCCTCGGTGTATGCTCGGGGGCCCGTGACGCCCTGTCGCCGCTGTGGATTGCCCGTCCAGGCGGGTGCGCGCTTCTGCACGGAGTGCGGCGCGTGGGTGGTCCACGGCGATCCGGTCGAGCCCGTGGCCATGCCCGTGGGGCCTCCCCCGATCGTCTTGCCGGATCTGCCTCCACCCCGCATCACGAAGGCGGCGGGCGGTGGCGTCAGCAGCGCGTACGCGGCCACGGCGTTCGCCCCGGACGAGGGGACCACGCCCTCGGGCGTGCGACCCGGCGCGCTGCCGGCGGTCGCGGCGATCGCGGTGGTCCACGGGGACGAGCTGATCGGCGAGACCCTGCCGGCGGCCGTGAGCCAGCGCGAGGCACGGAAGCCCGTCGGCCCGACCGAGGTGAGGACGAGCCAGGCTCCGCCTCTGCCCCGCAAAGGCGCCACCGTCGTCGACGACCGGCCCAGCGTGCTCTCCACCTCGATGGGTCGTACGCCCCGACCCCTCGGGGGATTCCTGGTCTCCTATCAATACGAGCCGCTGGGTACGTTCTGGCCACTCGCCAGCGGTCCGAACCTGGTCGGCCGGGCCGGCTCCGGGCGACCGGACCTCGACGTGGGCATCGCCGATGGCACCGTCTCGACCGAGCACGTGTCCATCGCCATCGACCCCCACGGTGCCCAGGTGGAGGATCGCGGGTCACGCAACGGGTCCTGGCTCAACGGCAATCCGCTGGTTCCCCGGGCCCCGATGCCCCTCCGCCACGGGGATCGGCTCCGGCTCGGAAGTTTCGAGACGGTGGTGGTGCTCGTGCCTTATCCTACCGGCCCGCAGCCAGGCCCCTCTGGGACCTAGGCGGAACGCCGTTGCTCTCGGAGGTCAGGTTCATGCAGCAGATGGGTCGCAGGTTGGGTCGCTGGTTGCGTCGGACGGGTCAGCGCGGGGTCGCGTTCGCTCCGCTGATCGCCCTCGGCGCGCAGATCCTCGCGCCGCAGACGGCGAGCGCCGCCACCATGACGGCCAGCTTCATCCGCATCGATCCGGAGCCCACGGTCGACGAGAAGAAGGGCACGCCCGTCATCCCGATGCTGGTGGAGCTCGGCACGGCCAACCCGATCAACGACTTCGCGGTCGGCTGCGCGGTCGGGGGCACGGGCGCGAAGGTCACCCAGACCGCGCTCTCGTGCATGTCGGCGAAGATCCAGAAGGAGGGGTACTTCAAGCAGTACGAGTTCCCCCCGCTCGAAGACTCCCACGTGATGGCGCTGGTCGGCGGCGAGCCGAAGCCGATGGACATCGTCGACGCCAAGCTGTTCAAGGAGGCGAGCGCGGCGAACGCGGGCGTGGCCTGGCTCATCTTGATGGACGCGTCCGACTCGATGGGCACGCGCTGGGCCTCGATGCAGGAGACCGCCGAGGCCATCGTCAAGAAGATGGGCGAGCACGACGCCGTGATGATCCGCATCATGGACGACAAGGCCACCCGCGAGAAGACCAAGTGGGTCTCCGCCGGCAGCAAGCAGACCGCGCTGACGACCATCCGCAAGGTCACGACGACCTACAAGTCCTCGACCCAGGTCGACACGCTCATCCAGCGCGTCGAGACCGAGACCGTCGGCAGCTTCCAGGAGCTCCTCAAGAGCGGGGTCGACGGCGCCGACGACGTCATGCCGCTCATGCAGGCGGTGGTCATCCTCAGCGACGGCGGCGACTCCAGCGGCGCCGGCTTCGCGGGCGGCACGAAGGCCCAGGCGGTGCACGAGAAGCTCGTGAAGGGCGACTTCGTGGAGGGCATCCGCCTCCCCATGCCCGTCATCACGGTGTGGTTCCCGCGCAACCTCTGGACCGGCGTGATCGAGGAGAGCCGGCGCAGCAACGAGTACCAGTGGATGTCGAACATGGCCACGCCCGAGGTGGGCGGCTACTTCGACATCATCCAGGAGGGTGAGACGGGCAAGGGCGCCAAGATCGCCTCGATCGTCCGCAACCGCTTCGACGGCATGCACTACCTCGAGGTGAAGGCGAGCTGCCTCGACACCTCCGGCGAGCAGAAGTTCAAGCTGCTCTTCGGCAAGGAGACCAAGACGATCGGCGGCACCTGGGACAAGGTGCCCGTCGCCTTCGACCCCACCAAGTGGGTCCTCGACATCGACAAGAAGAAGACCGAGGAGGCGGCGAGCAAGAGCCCGCTGCTCCCCGGCGAGACCTTCACCGTGTTCGGCGACTTCTGCTGGGGCAGCAACACGGGCGCGGCCCAGGCCTACTTCGTCACCGAGTCCGACGCGGCCGAGGTGAAGAAGGCCGCCAACGACAAGTCGGGCAAGGCGGCCAAGGCGCTCCTGCAGTCGCTCGCGAGCAAGGGCCAGAAGGCCGAGACGGTCTCGGCCTCGCCGCTCGACGCGAAGTTCAAGGTGCCGAACAACCCGGCTCTCTTCGAGAACAAGGGCGAGGCGTTCTCGCTGAACGTGGTGGTGGTCGACAACAAGTCGCTCCGCGTCTCCACCCGCGACAAGAAGGACCTCCTGGTCCTCAAGGCCATCAAGCCCCCGGTCAACAAGTTCCTGATCGTCGGCGCGGTCGGTGGCGGCATCGTGCTCATCCTCCTCATCGCGATCCTCGCGCGGGGTGGTGGGGGCAACGGGCGTGGACGACGTGGAAAGCGTGGCGCAGGCGCGCCGCCGGCTCCGGGCCCGACGCCCGGGCAGCCTCCACCAGCGCCGGCACCCATGGCCTTCGCGCCTGCGATGCCGGCTCCCATGCCGACCGCGATGGCGCCCCAGGTCCTGAACGTGCCGCCCCAAGCCACTGCGTTCGCGCCGCCCCAGCCCATGGCCACCGCGTTCGCGCCGCCCCAGCCCATGGCCACCGCGTTCGCGCCGCCCCAGCCCGCGCCCACCGCGTTCGCGCCGCCCCAGCCCGCGCCCACCGCGTTCGCGCCGCCCCAGCCCGCGCCCACCGCGTTCGCGCCGCCCCAGCCCGCGCCCACCGCCTACGCGCCGCCGCAGTCGCCGGCGTACACGCCCCACCCTGCGCCGAGCTCCGGTTCGGCGCCCGACACGTTCAAGTCCGGCGGCGCGGTGATGACAGGACCCACGGGCGCGCCGCCGGGGATGGCCCGCAACAAGGGCGCGACCTCGTTCACCACCACGTGCCCGAACCCGAACTGTCGGAAGCCCGTGCTCGTCCCGCCCACCGGCACCGCGCAGTGCGCGTTCTGCGGGACGATGGTCGACGCGATGGGGCAGGCCGTGCAGGGCCTGCCCGCGGGCCAGCAGCAGTTCGGCCTGACGGGCGCGGCCAACGAGGCCACGGCCGCGGCCGCGGCGGCGGCGGTGGCGGCAGTCGCCCGCCCGCAGCCTCCCACGGGCACGGTGGCGCTCCAGCCGCTGTCGGCGCAGGTACGCGCGATCGTCCTCGAAGGCGCGGCGGGGACGTTCCGCGTCCTCCCTGGCATCGAGGTGCGGGTGGGGCGCGATGGCACCCTCTGCAGCATCAGCTTCGCCGAACCGCGCGTGTCCGGGGTACACGCCAGCCTGCGACTCGAGGGCGGCCTGCTCGAGGTCCGCGACGACAAGTCCCACAACGGAACCTACGTGAACGGCAACCGCATCCCCGCTGGAACATGGACCCCCGTTCCGGGCGGCTCTCAGTTACGCTTCGGCCCCGTCGAGCTGATGGTCCGCCATGAACCCTGACGTCTCCTCATCGCCTGTCTCGCAGCAAGTCCCCGACAACAGCGGGGCCTTCGCGGCGCTGGGCATCCCCACCCTCGAGGTGGCCCACGCCACCGACTCCGGTCGCGAACCGAGCAAGCAGGTCAACGAGGACGCCGCCTACGCGCGCGCCACCGCGCACGGGCACCTCGCCGTCGTCTGCGACGGCATGGGGGGTCACGTCGGCGGCCGCGAGGCGTCGAACCTCGCCATCCAGACCATCTTCGCCGTGTTCGACGCCACGCCCGCGGGCGTCGCGCCGCAGACCATCCTCGGCGACGCGATCCGCCGCGCCAACACCGCGATCTGGGAGCGCGGCCAGGTCGCCCCCGACCTCAAGGGCATGGGCTCGACGTGCGTCGCCGTGCTCACCCACGCGGGCGGCACCGAGATCGCGCACGTCGGCGACTCGCGCGTGTACCTGCTCACGCAGCAGCAGGTGTTCCAGGTGACCAAGGACCACTCGCTCGTGCAGCGACTGGTCGACGCCAACATGCTCACGCCCGAGCAGGCGGCCAACCACCCGAACGCCAACCAGATCACCAACGCCTTCGGTCAGAAGCCGGAGATCGAGGTGGAGATCCGGCCGCAGCCGTTCCCGTTCGGCGCGGGCGACACCTTCCTCCTGTGCTCCGATGGCCTCTCCGACGAGTGCGGGCCGCGCGATTTCCTCGAGATCCTCGCGCCCCTGTCGCCGTGCCACGTCGCCGCCCAGCAGCTCGTCGATCTCGCGAACGCACGTGGGGGCCACGACAACATCACGGTCATACTGGTGCGCTTCCCGGGGGGCGCTCCGTTCACGCCGGCCGCCGCCGCGAACACGCCGCCGTTCGGCACTCCTTCAGCGACCCCCGCGATGGGCTCCGTCGTTGGTCAGCAGGCCACGGTCGAGATGGAGACCCTCTCGCCCGCCAACTTCCCGCCGCCGGGTTCGGCGCCGGGCGCACCGGTCAGCGTCCCGAAGTTCCAGCCTCCGCCCACCTACACCCCGACCCCGATCGAGCCCGCAGCCAAGAAGTCGAGCAAGGGCCTGGTGCTCGGGATCCTGTTCGTCTTGCTGCTCGTCGCCGGCGGAGTGACCGCCGCGGTGATGATGCGCGGCGACAAGGACGAGAAGCAGGACGACAAGTCCTCCGGCAAGCCGGACGAAGAGCCTTCCTCTTCGGTGAGCGCCAGCGGCAGCAAGAAGAAGCACCCGCCGAAGGAGCTGCCCAAGCCGTCGGTCGATCCCGACCCACCGCCGAGCGCGCACTCGAGCGGCAAGCCGAACGCACCGAAGGGGCCGCCCTCCGGTCCGCCCTCGGGTCCGGCGGGGACCCCTCCGACGACGATCAAGGACCCCGGCCCCTCGCCTACCCCGACGACCAAGACCGAAGAGTGACGGGCCATCCGGAAGCGGACCCGCCCGTGCTGAGACCATGAAGGAAACCCGATGATCCCCGGTATCGGAAAGCCGCAACTGACCGTCGGCAGCGCTCCCACGTGCGACCTCGTCGTCCAGGGTCCTGGCATCGCGCCGCACCACCTCACCATCTCGCAGCAAGGTGGGCAGCTCGTCGCGACCGACCACGTCGGCGGCGCGTCGCACGGTGCGCCGCTGCAGCCGAACGTCCCGGTGGCGCTGCAGCTCCAGCAGCCGCTCTACATCGGGCAGGTCGCGGTCCCGCTCAACCACCCCTCGGTGGGTTTGCTGATGCTCGCGCAGGGCGCGGCGCCGCCTCAGCCCGGCCGCCTCTCCATCGGCCGCGAGCCCTCGCGCGTGAACATCGCGATCGCGCACCCCGCGGTGTCTGGTCTGCACGCGACGGTGGACTTCGGCGCGCGCACGATCACCGATCACGACTCCAAGTCGGGCACGTACATCAACGGCAACCGCCTGCCGCCGAACCAGCCGGTGCCGCTCGATCCTTCCGGGATCGTGCAGCTCGGCCCGGTGACCATCCCCCTGCTCTCGCTCGGACCGATCGCCGGCGCTGCGCCCCAGTTCGGCGGCGCGGCGGCGGCGGCGACCGCGTTCGCCCCCCCCGGACAGGCGCCCGTCGCGGCGGCGCCGATGCCCATGGCCGCGCCGATGCCCATGGCCGCGCCGATGGCGCCCGCCGGCGCGCCCGAGCCCCCGCGGTCCAACAAGGCGCGCACGATGATCGGCGAGGCCGTGTTCGGCGGTGGCGCCGCCTCGGCCATCTCCATCGGCCGCACGCCGGACAACCAGATCGTCGTCAACCACCCGCAGGTCTCGAGCAAGCACGCGCAGCTGTTCCAGGAGGGCACGCGCATGTTCCTCATGGACCGCGGCTCCGCGAACGGCACCTACGTGCGCGGCCAGCGGCTCACGCCGAACGCGCGCGTCGAGGTCTCGAACGGCGAGAAGGTCTACATCGGCCCGATGCCCCTGGTCATCCAGACCACGGGCCAGAAGGTCGAGGCGATGGTCGAGGTCGACCAGAACCAGTGGGCCGGCAAGCCCACCTGCTCGATCGAGGCGTGGAACCTCTACCTCGAGGTGCCCGACCGCGACAACCCGCGCGAGATGAAGGCCCTGCTCGAGAACGTCTCGTTCAAGGCGCTGCCCGGCGACATGATCGCGCTGATGGGCCCCTCCGGCGCCGGCAAGACGACCCTCCTGATGACGCTCAACGGCTACCAGGCGCCGACGAGCGGCCAGGTGCGCATCAACGGTGAAGACCTCTACGAGATCTACGATCTCCTGCGCGGCTCCATCGGCTACGTGCCGCAGGACGACATCGTCCACCCCGAGCTCACCGTGTTCGAGGCGGTGCGGTACTCCGCCAAGTTCCGCCTGCCGCCGGACATGACCGACGAGGAGATCGACCAGCGCGTCGGCCAGACGCTGCGCGATCTCGGCCTCGAGCAGGTGCAGAACCTCGAGATCGGCAAGCCCGAGAAGAAGGTGCTCTCCGGTGGTCAGCGCAAGCGCGTGAACATCGCGCTCGAGCTCGTGACCGACCCGGTCATCATGTTCCTCGACGAGCCCACCTCGGGCCTCGCGGCCGACGACACGACCGCGCTCATCAACCTCCTGTCTGATCTCGCCAAGAAGACGGGCAAGACGATCATCACGACGATCCACCAGCCGGCGAAGGACGAGTACGAGAAGTTCAACCTCGCGCTCATCATGGGCTACGGCGGCGTGCCGATCTTCTACGGGCCCACGGCGATCGACAGCTACAAGTTCTTCGGCAGCCTGCTCGAGCGCAACGGCAAGCCCAACAACATCGACAACCCGCGCGACATGTTCGACATGCTCAAGCAGCGCGAGGGCAAGGTGTTCGACGAGATGAAGACGCGGGACCCGAACACCCCGCGCGCCGTCGCCCGCCTCGCCGCCGCCAAGCAGTGGCGCGAGGAGTTCTTCGCCAACGGCAACACCACGTTCGGCAAGATGTACTCGGGTGCACGCGCGATCGGCCAGTCCGAGGGCCACAAGAGCGGCGGCGGGTTCCACCGCGGCGCGCCCCCCGTGCTGCGCCAGCTCGGGCTCCTGATCTCCCGCTATTTCAAGGTCAAGCTGCGTGACCGCGCCGGCACGGTCATCATGCTCGCGCAGGCGCCGATCATCGGCGCGCTGCTCTGCCTGGTGTTCGGTCCGCAGCGCGCTGGGCCGCCGCCGTGGTGCCTCGCGGCGCTGCAGGGCCTCAAGACCCTGGCCGCCGGCGAGGCCACCGCCGATCCGAAGAAGGACGCCGAGCTCGCCGCCGAGATCCTCAAGGGCCACGACGTGAAGGACATCGCGGGCGCGCTGTTCTTCATGGTCGTCTCCGCGATCTGGTTCGGCACCTCGAACGCCGCCCGCGAGATCGTCGCCGAGCGCGCGATCTACCTCCGCGAGCGCATGGTGAACCTGCGGCTCACCAACTACGTGCTCAGCAAGTACATCCTCTTGAGCATCGTCTGCGTGATCCAGTGCCTCCTGCTGCTCGGCATCGTGTCGCCGGCGCTCGGGTTCAACGGGCTCACCAACGGGCACCCCGAGGTGTTCTTCCAGCAGCTCGCCATGCTGGTCATCACCGCGATGGACGCGGTCGCCATCGGCCTCTTGCTCTCGACCGTCGTCGCCTCGAGCGAGGCCGCGATGGCGCTCACGCCGATCGCGCTCATCCCGCAGGTCGTGCTCGGCGGCACGCTCGTGCCCGTCACCACGAACCCGCTCCTCGAGTACCCGATGTGGGGCGTCCCGGCGCGCTGGGGCTTCGAGGGCGCGATCGCGCCGGAGCGCGTGATCAACGCGACCACCAAGGAGTGGCTGTTCAACATCCCCAAGGGCAAGGAGGCGATGCCCGCGGAGATCATGGACAAGCTGTTCCTGAAGGAGGTCGGCGACCACCTCCAGTTCAACTGCCCAAAGGCCTACATCGGCGCGGTGCAGGGCCCGAACACCATCGGCAGCCAGTTCCCCTTCGACGGCGCCTGGGGCTTCACGATGTGGCAGCAGACCTGGCTGCCCTACGCGGTGCTCGGCGGCATGACGCTCGTCACCCTCATCGCCATGATGATGATCCTCCGCAGCAAGGACCCGGTGTAGCTGGAGTGGGGCTCGCCCCCTCGCGGCCGCCGCGCCCTCTTCGCCCTGCGGGCTCGAGGTCGCAGACGGGCCTCCCACCCCCCCGCGCCGCTTCGCGGCGGGAGCTGCCGCTCGCGGCCCGCAACGTCGTTGTCTGGGTCGCGCGCCCATTGCCCTGTTCGCGCAGCAAGGTCGAGGCCTTGGCCGCCCTACCAGGCGTAGGCCTCGGGGGCGGCGCCGCCGGGACCGGGGAAGATCTCGTCGAGCTTGCGGAGGGTGTCCTCCCCGAGCTTCACCTCGAGCGCGCGCAGCGACTGGGTGAGGTGCTCGAGGGTGCGCGGCCCGATGATCGGCGCCGTGACCACCGGGTTGTGGAGCACCCACGCGAGCGCGACGTCGGCGGGCTCGTGGCCGATCTCCTCGCAGAGCGCCTCGAAACGCTCGAGCTCGTTGCGGTGCTTGGCGAGCGTCCGCTGCGCCTGCTCGCCTGCGCGACGACCTTCGGCCGCCTTCTTCAGGCCACCCAGCGCGCCGGCCTTCAAGGGGCTCCACGGCAAGAGGCCGAGCCCGTAGCCCTGGCACGCCGGGATCACCTCGAGCTCGATGGTGCGATCGAACAGGTTGTAGAGGCTCTGCTCGCTCACGAGCCCGAGGAAGTGGCGCGCCTTCGCGGCCTCGTTGGCCTGCGCGATGTGCCAGCCCGCGAAGTTCGACGAGCCGACGTAGACGACCTTGCCCTGCTGGACCAGCACCTCCATCGCCTGCCAGATCTCCTCCCACGGCGTGTCGCGATCGACGTGGTGCATCTGGTAGAGGTCGAGGTGATCGGTCTGCAGGCGCCGGAGCGAGGCCTCGCACGCGTGGCGGATGTGCACCGCCGAGAGGCGCGACTCGTTGGGCCAGTCGCCCATCCCCCCGAACACCTTGGTGGCGAGCACCGTGCGCGCGCGGCGGCCGTTGCCCTGCGCGAACCAGCGCCCGAGGATCTGCTCGGTCCAGCCCTCGCCCTTCTTCCAGCCGTACACGTCGGCGGTGTCGAAGAAGTTGATCCCGAGCTCGTGCGCCTTGTCCATGATGGCGAAGGCGTCGGCCTCGCTCGTCTGCGGGCCGAAGTTCATGGTGCCGAGGCAGAGGCGACTGACCTTGAGGCCGGTGCGACCGAGGCGCTTGTGGTCCATGCCGGCGAACATACGCCGCGTGGGAAGGCGGGACGAGCAGCACCGATGGCGGTGGCGAGCACCGGCGGGGCACAGGCGAAGTGTCCGCGCACGAATGTAAAACGCCCGTTTTACATTCGTGCGGGAGCAAAAAATGTCCCCTCCGCCACGTGTTCGGAGGTGGCATGGTGGTCGGGTGTTCCACGGCAACCACAACGCTGCCGTCCCTCGCAGACTGCCCGCGGTCGTCGTGCACTTCGAAGCGGCGCTGGGGCGGCTCACGACCGACCCCCACCGCTAGGGAACAGGCCGCGCGGGTCGGGCGTATCCTCGGGAGGTGTCGACCGTCGAAGCCCTCCTCCGCCTCGCCGCTGCCCAGGATGCGGCCGAGGTGATCCTGCGCGCCTACGACCCGCCGGCGATCCGCGGACCCAAGGGCAAGAAGCAGCTGAGCATGCCGGCGCTCGACGCCGACGAGGTGCGGACGGCGCTGCGCGAGGTGGCCGGCGAGGTGGGCGGCACCCCGGCGGGCGAGGGGGTGTTCGGCGCCGTCAAGGCGCGCTGGCGCACCACCGATCGCTTCGAGGCCAGCTTCTCCCGCGTGGCAGCGACGGCGCCGGCGGCCACGTCGCCAGCGCCGATGGTCGGGGTATCCGCGGTCCTGATGGCGGCGCCGGTGCCGCCGATTCCGCCCATGGCAGCAGTGGCAGCATCTTCGCAGCCCGCCGGCCCCTACGACGAGCTGCTCGCCGCCGTCGTCGCGTGGGCCCGCGCACAGGACGCCTCCGACCTCGTGCTCGCCGACGGCCGCGCGGTCGCGGCGCGCGTGCACGGCGAGATGGTGCGCGGCGAGATCACCATCCCGGTCGGGGGCGTTTCGGCGATGTTCGACGCCGGCCTCGATCCGACGCGCCGCGCGCGGCTCGCGAGCGCGGGGAGCACCGACTTCGCTCTCGTCGTCGACGGCGTGCGCTACCGCGCCAACCGGTTCGACGCGCTGGCGGGTGCCTCGGCGGTGCTGCGGCCGGTGCGCACCTCGCCGCCCACGCTGCGCCAGCTCGGGTTGCCCGAGTCGATCGCCAAGCTGGGCGAGCTCCCCGACGGCCTCGTGCTCGTCACCGGTCCCGCCGGGAGCGGCAAGAGCACCACGCTGGTCGCGCTCGTCGAGCACCTGCACCGCACCAGGCCGAAGCACGTGGTCACCCTCGAGGATCCGATCGAGTACGTGTTCGGCGACGGGCGCGGCATCGTCCACCAGCGCGAGGTCGGGGCGCACGTGTCGTCGTTCGCCGAGGGCCTGCGCGCGGCGCTGCGCGAGGCGCCCGACGTGATCTTGCTCGGGGAGCTGCGCGACGCCGAGACGATCACGGCCGCGGTGACCGCCGCCGAGACGGGTCACCTCGTGCTCGCGACGCTGCACGCCGGAAGCACGGTGGGCGCCATCGATCGCATCGTCGACCAGTTCCCCGAGCACGCGCAGCGGCAGGTGCGCAGCCAGCTCGCCGACGTGCTGCGGGTGGTCCTCGCGCAGCGCCTGCTGCCGAGCCGTGACGGAGGGCGCGTGCCGGCGCTCGAGATCCTGCCGATCACCGCCGCCGTCGGGCACCTGATCCGCGAGGGCAAGGGGCACCAGATCCCCGCCACGCTGCAGACCGGTCGCGAGCAGGGGATGGTGCCGATGGCCCGCGCGCTCGCCGAGCTCGTGCGGAGCGGCAAGGTCGAGAAATCGGTCGCGCTCGCGTCGATGGCGGACCCGGCGGCCCTGCTCGAGGCGCTCCGCTAGCGCCGAGGGGCGCGACGCGAGCTAGGCGTGGCGGCGCTGGCGGAGGTAGTCCTCGGCCAGCTTGCGCACGCGGCCCTCGCCGCTGTCCTGGGCCTCGACGATCTCCGCGAACGGGTCGCGCACGCCGTCGACCTGCAGGCGCTTGAGGTGCAGCGCGTCCGCGATCACCGGATCGGCGCCGTGGTCCGCGACGAGGAAATACGCCACCACGGGCTCCTTCTGGCCGTCGCGGTACACACGGCCGATGCACTGCTCGTGCACGCCGGGCGACCAGTCGAGCTCGCCGAAGACGACCGTCCGACACACGTGCTGGAGGCCGTCCAGGCCAGCACCCGAGCGGAGCGACATGATGAGGATGTCGGTCTCGCGGTCGACGAACCGGGCGCGGGCCGCCTCCTTCTGGTTGCCCGACTCGCTGCCGGTGAACAGCGCCGGCTTCAGATCGGCGAGGCGATCCATCCACACGCCGTAGACCTCGCGGTGCCACCCGAAGAGCACGACCCGCTCGCCGCTCTCGACCAGGAGGCGCACGAAGTCGGCGACGAACGCGGCCTTGGCGATCCCGGTCGCCTGGCGCAGCATCGTCGCGAGGGCCTCGCTCGCTTGCATGCGCTGACCGCGGTGCTCCTCGTTCTGCTGCAGGATCACGCGCGCGAGCTCGGCCGCCGAGCTGCCGATGCGATCGAGGACGTGAGCGTCCGAGTCGACGTGGTGGGGCACCTTGGTGAGCGCGGGCAGCTCGCGGCCGACGCTCGCGCGGGTGCGGCGCAGGACGATCCCCTGCTCGCGCGCCCACGTGCCGAAGGCGCGCGGGTCGACGATGCGCGGCGGGTCCATGCCGGGCGCGCACCACTCGCGCAGGAACTCCTCGTGCTCGCCGAGCGCGCCGGGGCGCAGCACGTCGAGCACGTTCCAGATCTCGCCGCCGTAGTTGTAGATGGGGGTCGCCGAGAGCCCGAGCTTGAACTTGGCGGCGCCGGCGACGATGGCGGCGGCCTCGTACTTGGCGCTGCCGCGGTGGCGGAGCTCCTGCACCTCGTCGAAGACCACGCTCTTGATCTTCGAGCCGAGCACGTCGGCCCAGCCCTTGAGCTTGTGGTAGTTGAGCAGCAGCACGTCGGGGAACGCGCCGTCGACGCGCACGTCGTAGGGCTTGGACTTGCGCACCACGTGGGTGCGCAGCGCGGGCGCGAACAGCTTGATCTCGTCCTGCCACTGTCGCGGCAAGTGGGCGAGCGTGACCACGAGCGCGGGCAGCGTGCGCGGGTCGGTCAGCGTGCAGATCGCCGTCACCGTCTTGCCGAGGCCGACGTCGTCGGCGAGCAGCAGGCTCTGGCCGCGCAGCAGCACCTCCGCCGCGAGGCGCTGGTAGCGGCGCGGCGGGTGCGCGAGCGCGAAGGTGGGCGGCTCGTATTTGCCGGTGAGCAGGTCCTGGATCGCCTCGGTGCGCGCCTTGTGCTGCGCGGCGCGGCGCTCGAGGTATTTGCGGTCGTCGACCTCCATCGGGTAGCGGTCGAGGAACCAGAGGAGATCGCGCGCGTTCTCCTCGGTGTCGCTGAGGCGCACCGTCGCCACGGCCACCGGCGACGCCTTCCCGAACACGCGCTTGAGCCGCAGGATCACGTGCGGCTCCGCCTCGACCACGAAGGCGTCGTCGTCGCGCCGCAGCCGCCCGAACAGCCGGCTCACAGCCCGCCCTCGAGCAGGTGGCAGACGACGACGGGCTTGCCGACCAGCGCCAGCGGCAGGCGACGGTGCGTCGCGCGCGTGGTCACGAGCAGCACGCTCGCGAGCTCGGGGCGCTCGGCGTAGCGGAACAGCTGGCGGGTGACCTCGGCGAGGCCGCCCTTGATCTTCACCTCGATCCCCACGTCGCCCGCGAGGAAGTCGATGGTGCCCGCATCGCCGAGGCGTACCTCGCGCGCAAAGGCGATCGCCGCGCCCTCGAGCACGCGGGCGAGGCCGTCTTGCAGACCACGCTCGTCGGCGAAGCGGTAGCGCTGCGCGCGGAGGAGGCGGGCGAGTGCGGTTGCCGACCCCGCGAGCATGCGAGGCCGGCAGCGGGACTCAGGCCTGGATCGAGTGCGCGAGCATCTTGACCCCGTCCTTGAACAGGATCTCGCACTTGTTCGCGTCGACGACCTCGGCCACGACGCCCTCACCGAACTTGGTGTGACGGATGAGGTCACCCTTCACGAGCGGGATCGTGATGCGGTAGGGCTTGAAGGAGTCGAATGCGCGGCCAGCGATGGCCTTCTCCCACAGCGCGACGAGGTCTTCCTCGGTGCGGCGCTTGGGAGCGGAGGGGGCGGAGCGGCCGAGGCGAGGGGTCGTTCCGACCTCGCTCTTGCTCGCGCGCTTGTGGGCGGCCTTCGCGGCCTTCTGCGCCTCGGTCTGCCGGAAGAGGTGGTGCCCCTTGCAGCTCAGGCACTCGACCTTCTTGGGGGTGGTGCCGACGACGGCGATGATGCGGTGGCGACGGTCGGCCTTGCACGAGGTGCAGTAGGCATCGACTTCGGCGCCGGGACGGACGGAATCTGCGCTCATGCGGGGGGAGAGACCCTAGCACGGCGCCAGAGGTCGTGTGCGGTGCTAGGGTTTTCGGCCCATGAACGGCCCGGAACGTCCCTCGGCGCTCGGCAGCGTGCGCGACCCCAGCGGTGAAGTGACCGTCCTCGGCGAGCGCCTGTCACAGGTGATCGCCCGCGCCGGGGTCTCGACACCAGCCTACGTCTACGACCTCGCGGCCGTGCGCGCCGCGGCCTCGGCGCTGGTGCACGCGCTCGAGGGGCGGGGGCTGTGCTGCTACGCGATCAAGGCCAACGGCGCCGCGCCGATCGCGCGCGCGATCGTCGAGGCCGGCTGTGGGGTCGACGTGGTGAGCGGCGGCGAGCTCCGGCTCGCGCTCGCCGCCGGCGCCGCGCCCGACACCATCGTCTACAGCGGCGTCGCCAAGCGCGACGAGGAGCTCGACCTCGCGATCGGCGCGGGCATCAAGGGCATCCACGCCGAGAGCGTCGAGGAGATCGAGCGCATCGTCGCGCGGGCGCGCGCTCGGGCGGCGCGACGTCGCGGTCGGCATCCGCATCAACCCCGGCGTCGAGGTCGACACCCACGCGCACATCGCGACCGGCCACGACGAGGCCAAGTTCGGGGTCGCGCGCGTCGATCTCGGGCGCGCGCTCGACCACGTCCGCGGCAGCGAGGGCACCCTGCGGCTGGTCGGCGTCAGCAGTCACGTGGGGTCGATGCTCATGGCGGAGGAGCCTTACGCCGAGGGCGCCGCGGTCGTGGCCGATCTCGCGCGCGACATCCGCAGCCAGGGCTTCGCGCTCGAGTACGTCGACGTCGGGGGCGGCTTCGGCGTGCCCTATCGCGACGACCAGTTCGCGGCCGACGGCCCCGCCTTCGTCCGGGCCGGTCGGGCCGCCCTCGACGCGCACGGTCTCGCCGATCTGCCCATGGTGATCGAGCCGGGCCGCGCCCTGGTCGCCGCGTACGGCATCCTCGTCGCGCAGGTCATCCAGCCCAAGCGCTCGGGCGATCGGCGCTGGCTGCTCGTCGACGCCGGCATGAACGATCTGCTGCGCCCCGCGCTCTACCAGGCGCACCACCGCGTCGAGCCGCTCGTCGATCACGGCGCGGTGCGCGTGCCGTGGCGCGTCGCGGGCCCGGTCTGCGAGTCGTCGGACGATTTCGGCACGCACCCCCTGCCCGATCCGCCGCCGCCGTTCGTCGTGGTGCGCGAGGCGGGCGCCTACGGCCGCTCGATGGCCTCCACGTACAACCAGCGGCCGATCGCGCCCGAAGTGTTCGTGGACGGCACGGTCGGCCAGACGAGCGTGCGCGTGGTTCACGCGTAGCGCGCTCTTCGCGGCGATCCAGCGCGATCTTCGCGGATGGCACGGCGCTCGCTCTCGCGAGTGGGCATGCGTGTCGGATCCGCCTTCGCTTCTCTCTTCACGGTGCTGCTCGGCAGCGCCGCCGCCCACGCCGACGTCGAGCTGCGCGACGCCATCACGCCCGGCGCCGAGGACCGCGAGGCCCATGGCTACGCCGAGGTGCGGCTCGGCGCGCTCGGACTCACGCCGATGGTCCCGGGGCAGAGCGGGCTCGTGATGGGCGGCGCGCTCGAGGGCTCCGTCGGCATCGGCATCCGGTCCTTCGATCTCGGGTTCGTGAGCCGGTTCGGCTCGCTCGCGGGGCACGAGACGAGCGCGAGCCAGCGCTACTTCGCGTGCGGTTTTGAGCTCGCGGTGCGCAAGCCCCTCGGCGGCTTCGCCACGTTCCGCACCGGGCTCGTGCCCACCTACGCGCTCACCACCGACGGCGTCTCGACCCAGGGACGGATCGGCCTCGATCTCCTCGTGCAGGTGCTGTTCGCGCTCGAGGATCGCACACGGCCGGCGTGGCGCGCGGGCGTCGGGCTACGCGTCGGTCGCTGGGTGGGCACCCAGGGCGAGGGCACCGGCACCACGCTCGGCGTCGACCTCATCGTCCGGAGCTGGTGGTGAGCTCCGGTTCAGGCCTTGCGGGTCGCGAGCGGGTGCGCGGCGTCGTACTGGCGCAGGATGTGGTCGACCGAGACGTGGGTGTACCGCTCGGTGGTGGCGAGCGACGCGTGGCCGAGCATCTCCTGGATCGCGCGCAGATCGGCGCCGCCCTCGAGCATGTGGGTCGCGCAGGAGTGCCGGAGCGCGTGGGGGTGCAGGTCGCCGCGACCGAGCGCCGTCGCGCCGCGCGCCTGCACGATCGACTCGACGCGACGGGGCCCGAGCCGCGTGCCCCGGAGGCCGAGGAAGAGGGCCTGCGCATCGCCGGCGCGCTGCCTGGTGCGCAGTCGATCGCGCACCGCGAGCCACGCCACGAGCGCCTCTGCGCACGGGGGGCCGAACGGCACGATGCGCTCCTTCTGGCCCTTGCCGAGCACCCGCGCCGTGCGCGCCGAGAGGTCGACGTCGTGCAGCGACAGCGCCGCGAGCTCGGCGAGGCGGATGCCGGCGCCGTACAGCAGCTCGAGGATCGCCCGGTCGCGGAGGTCGATCGCCTCGTCGCGCGCGCGCTCCTCCTGCGTCTTCTTCTGCCGATGGGCCACCGTCGTCTCGACGACCGCCCCGGCGCTCTCGGCGTCGAGGATGCGCGGCAACGTGCGGCGCGGCTTCGGCGAGGCGAGCCGGGCCGCCGGGTTCACCTCGACCTCGCCGCGCTTGTGGAGAAACCGGTAGAATCCCTTGAGCGCGGAGATGCGGCGGGCGATCGTCGTGGTCACGCAGTGCTTGGCCTGCTGACCGAGGAACGCGCGGAGCACCAGGATGTCGAGCTGCGCTGCGTCGGGTTCGGGCCGCTTCTCGGCCACGAAGGCCAGGAATCCGCGCAGATCGCGGCCGTAGTGCTCCACCGTCTTCGGCGACGCGTGCCGCTCGTGGGTGAGGTGGTCGAGGTAGTCGCCGATCTGGCGGTCGAGCGGCACCATGCCCTCCCTGGTCTACCCGGCGCCCCGCTCCCTGGCCACCTTTGCAGCGGTCCACCCGTGCGCGCGGCGCTAGACTCGGGTCGTCCATGAACGCCTCCTCGCAGGGCTCGGTCGATCTCCTCGTCCTCGCCGCCTACGCGCCGGAGCTCGCCGGGATGCGCCGCCTCCTCGGCGACAACCTCTACGGCAACGTCTCGGGGGTCATCGTCTCGTGCAAGGCGGTCGGCGTCGGCCTGCCCAACGCGGTCGCGGGCACCGTGCTGCGCGTGATGCAGCTGCGGCCCCGCGCGGTGGTGCTCGTGGGCACCGCGGGCTACTACCCCGGCTCCTCCGTCTCGCTGAACGAGGCGGTCGTCGTCCGACGCACGCAGCTCGTCGACCCGATCGAGGTCGAGGGGCGCGGCGCGATGCCCGACCCGATGCCCAAGAACGCCGACGCGAACCCGATGCTGTCGCTCGGCCTCATGGGCGGGCGCCCGCCGACCCTCGACGTCGCCAACACCCTCGTGGTCACGACCGACGATCCCCTCGCCCACCGCATCCACGCGGCAACGGGATGCGCGCTCGAGAACCTCGAGGCGTTCGGCATCGCCAACGCGTGCGCGCTGCACGCCGTGCCGTTCGCCGCGGTGCTCGGGGTCTCCAACAAGGTGGGCTCCACCGGCCGCGACGAGTGGCGCGCGCACCACAAGACCGCCGCGCAGTTCGCCTGCGAGATCGTGCTGCGCTGGCTCACCGCCGGCGCGATGGGGCTGCCCCATGCGTGAGGCTCACTGATGTGCGAGCTCCTCGGGATGGAGTGCAACGTCCCGACCGACATCGTGTTCTCGTTCACCGGCCTGCGGAAGCGGGGCGGCGGCACCGCGCACCACGCGGACGGCTGGGGCCTCGCGCTCTACGAGGGCAACGCCGCGCGGGTGTTCCGCGAGCCCGAGGCCGCGCACCGGAGCCCACTCGCGCGCTTCGTGCAGAGCCACCCGATCAAGACGCTGCTGGCCGTCGGTCACGTCCGCAAGCGCACGCGCGGGCCGATCACGCTCGCCAACACCCACCCGTTCGTCCGCGAGCTCTGGGGTCACGACTGGGTGTTCGCGCACAACGGCACCGTGCACGCGGCCTCGCGCCTGCCGCTCTCCGGTCGGTTCACGCCGATCGGTTCCACGGACAGCGAGCGCGCGTTCTGCCACCTGCTCGGCGCGCTCTCCGAAGAGTTCGAGGGCTACCCGCGGAGCACGTCCGAGCTGTGGACCGCGGTCGCCGACGTCGCACGGCGGATCGGCGCGCGCGGCAGCTTCAACTTCCTCCTCGGCGACGGGCGCCACCTGTATGCGCGGTGCGCCACCAAGCTCTGTCACCTCGTGCGCAAGGCGCCGTTCGGGCTCGCGCGCCTCGCCGACGAGGACGTGACCATCGACTTCTCCACCGTGACCACGCCGCGCGACCGCGTCGCGGTCGTGAGCACCGTGCCGCTCACCCACGACGAGGCGTGGATCCACGGCGAGCCCGGTCACCTGTGGGTGTTCGATCAGGGCTCGTTGCGCGCGACGCTGCCGGCCTGACCTCGGTCCCGCGCGGCGCTCTCGGCAGCTTCTGTGGCAGCCTCGAGCTCGTCGAACGGATCGGGCTCCTTCTCGGCGTGCTCGGCGGCCGGGCGCGGCGCGGGGCGCACCTCGAGCACGTCGACCTCGGTCTCGAAGGCGATGGCGAGGACGTCGCGCGCGGTGAAGCCGTAGGGCACCGAGAGCCGGTGCGCGATGGGCCCGCCCTCGACCTTCACCTTGCGCGCGTCGAGCGCGGCGCGGAACGCCTCGTAGGGAGCCCCGGTCGCGAACACGCGCACGAGCAGCGTGTTCGACTCGCCCGCCGTCGCGCGGAGACCCTCGGTCGTCTCGATCGCGCCCTCGGGCACGAGCGGCAGGAGCTCGGCCATCTCGGTCGCGTGCAGGATGACCTCGCCGCCGCCGAGCAGGGTCATCGCCACGAGCCGCAGCTCGTGACGGGCCGGCCACGGGAGCGGGGGCTCGGGCACCACGACCGGCGTCGTGCGCGGCGCGAACGCCGAGCCCGCGGCGACCTCGACCAGCGCGAGCGCGAGCCGGGCGGGGTGCGTGAGCAGATCGACCCGCGTCTTGGCCAGGTGCTGCATGCGCGCGCGCCGCAGGAGCACGTCGGTGGCCGCGCCGATCCCCTTTGCGCCGGGCTCCATGGCGAGCGTCGCCCGCACGTGGTCGTACACCGAGAGCTGGCCCTGCCGCTCGGCCGCGAAGTCGACGACCTCGGCGCCGTGCGCGTGCGCATAGGCGATCGGATCGCCCCCCACGAGGCCGCGCATGCGCCTTTCCATGAATCCCTCATACGCCAGAAGCGCGCGCGGTTCGAGAATGGCACAATGGCCGCGTGCTCGGCGGCCCCCTCACCTGCGCGATCTCGCTGCTGCTCGGGGCGGGCGACGTCTACGCGCCGTGGGCGGTGCCGCGTGAGCTCGAGTTCCCCTTCGACGACGCTCACCTCCTGTTCCAGGGCCAGAGCAACGGCGGCAAGCTGTTCCGCACCCACGGCCTTCCGACCGACGGCACCGCGGTGCCGCTCGTCGTGTTCATCCACGGCATGACCATCGACGGCGCGCTGCACCACTGGCTCACCCCCGACCCGAACGGCCCGTGGGACGCGCGCGCGTTCATGGGCGCGATGGTCGACGAGGGCAAGGTGGCCCCGCACGTGGTGGCGGCGCCCTCGCAGACGCTCGACGCGGACAACCCCGAGAAGCTGTTCGTCGGGCTCGACTTCGACGCCTTCGTCGCCGCGGTCGACCTCGCCCTGGCACCCGTGCAGAAGGTCGACCGCACCAAGGTGTTCGTGCTCGGCAACAGCGCCGGCGCCTGCTACCCGGGCGCGGCGTCGTTCCGCGCGCTCGAGGCCAAGACGTTCACGCCGTTCGCGCTGTTCGCGGTGGACGGCTGCATGTCCAAGGAGGGCGGCGAGCTGCTCGCCAAGACGACCACGGTCAAGAACGTGATCGTCACCTACCAGGACTGGGCGTGGACCGAGCGCTCGTTCGAGGAGTTCCGCTGGGCGTGGGCCAGCAACGTGGCCCTCGGCGAGAAGGCGGGGCAACGCATCCTCGAGAAGCACGGCTTTTCGAGCGAGAACCTGCACCTCGAGCTCGTCGAGTTCACGATGCGCAGGTTCATGCCCAAGCTGCTCCCGCCGCCCTGACCTCGCCCGTCCGTCAGTGGTGGTGGTGACCGTGCGCGTGGCCGTCGTCGTCGGCGGGCAGCTCGACGTGTTCGTGCTCCTCGGCGTGCGGGTCGTCGTGGTCGTGGACGTGACCCTCGAGGGCCATCGCCGAGAGCCACGCGCGGGGACCGACGCGGAGCACGCTCGCGAACAGCAGCACCGCGAGGAGCCCGGCCGCCGCCCACTCGATCGGGTGGTGGGCGTGGGCGACCAGGGGGTGGACCGCCGGCAGGCTCCCCGGGCGGACGAAGCGGTTGGCGACGAGGCCCGCGCCGATGGCGAGGGCGAGGCTCGTGAGCCCGAACGCCCACGCCGCGCGCGCGCCGAGCTCGCGCCGGAGCACCGCGAGGATCGGCAAGTTGGTGGACGGCCCGACCCAGAGGAACGCGAGGGCCGCGCCGACCGACGCGCCCTTGTGCACGAGCACCGCGGCGAGCGGGGTCGCGCCCTGCGCGCAGACGTAGACCGGCACCGCGACCACCGCGCCCAGCACCACGTCGAACGGCGCGCCGAGCCGCGCGATCATCGTCGGGTCGATCGCTGCCTCGATCGCCGCCGCCAGCATCAGGCCGACCAGGATCCAGGCGCCGTTGTGGTCGAGCGTCGAGCCGAAGCCGTCGGCGAGCGCCGCGCCCAGGCTCCTCTTGCGCGGGGCTGGCGCCTTCTCCTCGGGCGCGCCGAACGAGGCGAGGGACGCGGCGGGGATGGCCACCTTCGCCACCACGAGCGCGACGCCGAACGCGATGACGACGCTGCCGATCGCGCGGGCGAGGGTGAGCGGGAGGCCGAGCAAGCGCAGCGAGAGCAGCGCGCTGTCCACGCCGAGCTCCGGCGTGGCGATGGCGAAGGCCGCGACCGCCGCCGCGGGCACGCCCAGGGTGAGGAGGCGCCGCGCCATGGGGAGCACGCCGCACGAGCACAGCGGCAAGGGCAACCCGAACGCCATGCCGCGCGCGGCCTGCTGGAACGCGCCGCCGCCGCGCAGCCACGCGGTCATCCACGGCCGCATCCACACGTGGAGGGCGCCCGCGGCGAACAGACCGAGCAGGATGGAGGGCGCGGTCTCGACGAACAGCGGCAGGAGCGAGCTCGCGACCGAGAGCTCGCGCGGCTGCGCGCGGCGCAGCACGTCGTCGGGGCCGGGCACGAGGAGCACGAGGGCGATGCCGGTGAAGAACGCGAGGCCGCTCGCCGCGCGGGTGCGCGACGAGGTGGTCGCGTGCTGGTGGGTGTGCGTCGCCACGCGCAGCATCGCGCCGAGGCCGAACGCCACGAGCCCGTCGAAGAGCGCGTCGGGCACCACCGAGAGCAGGCGCGAGCCAGCGAGCGCGCCCACCACCGTGCTCGCGGCCAGCAGCGAGACCCGTCGCATCATGCCGCGCATGCCGTCCGCGGGCGCCGACGTCGAGGCGACGAACAGCCCCTCGGGCAGGCGGTGCAGCACCACCGCCGCGCCGAGCAGGAGGCCCCCGGTACCGGTGCGGGTCGACGTGGACACCGCGAGCGCAGCGCCGTCGGCGAGCGCGTGCACGAACAGCGTCGGCAGGACGAGCGTGCGGCCGACGCGCGCCTCGACCGCGTGGCCGCCGCGGTGGGCGAAGGTCACCACGGCGAACCCCGCCATCGCGAGCAACACCGCCCACAGACCCACCGACTCGATGGTGTGCGGCAAGAGCCGGATCAGGACGAGCAGCGGCAGCATGCCCAGCGTGAAGCCGTCGACCGTCCACGAGAGCACCGCGCGCGCCCGACCGAGCGCGACGAGCACCGGCCCGAGCAGCAGGCCGACGACGGACAGGGCGAGCAGCGTGAACAGCAAGGCGGGCTAGATGGAGCGGCCTCCCCCGGGCTGCAACTCGATTGCATCAAGGCGGTCTTGACGCTCCGGCGCACACGCTCCATCATTTCAACGTTCGATGAAACGTTTACGGGTCAACCCTGCCGAGAGCTGCGACGAGCCGCACGGCCCGCGCGCGAGCCGGCCCGTGGATCCGCGCGCGCTCGAGGCCGCGGCGGGCTTCTTCCGCGCCGCCGGCGACGCCGGGCGCCTGCGCATCCTCACCCAGCTCCGCGACGGCGAGCGGTGCGTGAGCGACCTCGCGGCCGCCTCGGACGACGGCATGTCGACCATGTCCCAGCGGCTGAAGGTGCTGCGCGTCGAAGGGCTCGTGCGTCGCCGCCGCGACGGCAAGCACATCCTCTACGCCCTCGCGGACGCCCACGTCCTCGCGCTCGTCGACACCGCCCTCGCCCACGCCGAGGACCATCGCAAGGAGAGCGCATGAACCGAGCCTTGCGCACCTGCCACGCCGAGCCGCCCCCCACCACCAACCTGAAGGCCGAGAGCCGGACGCGCTGGGTGGTGGTCCTCACCTTCGCGATGATGGTGGGCGAGCTCGTCGTGGGCACGCTCACCAAGTCGCTCGCGCTGGTGGCCGACGGCTGGCACATGGCGACCCACGCCGGGGCGCTCGGGCTCGCCGCCGCGGCGTACTGGTACGCGCGCCGCCACGAGGGCAAGAACACGTTCGCGTTCGGCACGGGCAAGGTGCTCTCGCTCACCGCGTTCGCGAACGCGATCGTGCTCGTGCTGGTGGCGCTCGTGATGGGCGCGGAGGCGATCTCGCGGCTCTTCCACCCCGAGAAGGTGCGCTTCGCCGAGGCGCTGCCGGTGGCGGTGCTCGGACTGCTCGTGAACCTCGGGAGCTTCGCGCTGCTGCACCCCGGAGAGGGAGACCACCATGCCCATGGGCATGGACACGATCACGGGCACGATCCGAACCTGCGCGCCGCCTACCTGCACGTCGCGGCCGATGCGCTCACGAGCCTCACGGCGATCTTCGCGCTCGTCGGCGGGCGCGCGTTCGGGTGGGTGTTCCTCGATCCCTTGATGGCGCTGCTCGGTAGCGTGGTGATCCTCAAGTGGGCCCACGGCCTCATCGGCGAGTCCGCCCGGCAGCTCCTCGACTTCACCCCGTCGACCGGGGACGCCACGAGCATCCGCGCCGCGATCGAGGCCGAGGGGGCGAGCGTGTGCGATCTCCACCTGTGGGAGAACGGCCCCACCCACCGCGTGTGCGTGGTGTCGATCGCCGCGAGCGACGACCGTACGCTCGCCGACTGGCGCGCGCTGGTGCTCCGCGCCGCGCGGGTCGATCACCTCACGGTGGAGATCGAGTCGCTGCCCGAGAGCTCGCGCGCGGCTTTCTGATATCCTCTCCGGATGGCCGAACTCCGCCCCTGCCCCTCGTGCGCCCGCCACGTCCGCAGCTCGGACACCACCTGCCCGTTCTGCGACGCCGTCGTCCCCGCGGCAGAGACCACGACGAGCACCCACGTCGGACGCCTCGGGCGAGCCGCGCTGTTCGTCGCGGGCACGGCGATCGTCGCGGCCTCGGCCACCGCCGCCGTGGGCTGTGGTCCCGACAAGCCGCAGCCGCAGCCGCCGCCGAACAACCCGAACCTCAACAAGCCCTACGGCGCGCCGCCGGCCGATCCCATCTTCGTGTGACGCTGCGGTTCGAGCCGCACGCCGAGCAGGAGCCCCGCTGGCCACCCAGCGGGCGCCACGTCCTCGCGCAGTACGACGACGAGAGCGTGGTGGTCTACCAGGCCTATCGCCCGGAGACCGCGCGCTTCGCCGTCGAGCACCAGCGGTTCGGCGGGCCGACCTTCTCCTTCGGGCGCATGAGCTGGGTGAAGCCGAACTTCCTGTGGATGATGTTCCGCTCGGGCTGGGGCACGAAGGAGGGGCAAGAGGTCACGCTCGCGGTGCGCCTCCGTCGCAGCGGGTTCGACGCGATCCTCGCGGCGGCCGTCCCCTCGAGCCCCACCGACGCCTTCCCGGATTCCAGCGCGTGGAAGGCCGCGGTCCGAGGGTCCGAGGTGCGACTGCAGTGGGACCCCGATCACGATCCGCACGGTCGGCCGCTCGTGCGGCGCGCGATCCAGCTCGGCCTGCGCGGGGAGATGCTGCGGAGGTACGCGACGGAGTGGATCGTCGGGGTGGAGAACGTCTCGGCGTTCGTCGCCGAGCAGCGCTCGCTGCGCGGCACGGCGGCGCTCTCGACGCCGTTCGAGCAGGTGTATCCGATCGTGGATCCCGAGGTCGCGCGGCGCGTGCAGGTGACGCCGCTTGCCTCGGACGACCGGAACGGGTGAGGCTCGGGACATGTCCCGACCGTCCCTCGCGCCGCTCGCCTTCGTGCTCGCCTTCGGGTGTGACAAGAAGGTCGAGGTCGTGACCGGGGATCCGGTCGGGAAGCCGAGCGTGTCGGTCGCGCCGTCGGCTTCCGCGAGCGCGCCCGCGCCCAAGGTGGTGCCGAGCTACGCGGCCCTCGGCGAGCCCAGCCTCGAGTGCCCCGTCTTCGGCTTCGGCGCGTTCGGGGGTGGCCTCGGGCTCACGGTGCCGATGGGGGGCGACGCGGGCGCCAGTGACGGCGGCCCCGGTGAGAGCATCGGCCTCGGATCGATCGGCACCATCGGGGGGGGCACGGGTCGCCTGCGCCGAGGCGTCACCGGGCGCGTCGTGAAGGCCGGCCCTGGGCTCGTCGACAAGAAGGCCGGCGCCGTCGTCTGCACCGCGCTGCCCCTGGTCCGCGCCTGCTACGACGAGGCGCAGAAGGGCCGACCGCCGACGGCCCCGCTCTCCGGCTCGCTCGAACTCGAGCTGCAGATCTCGGACAAGGGCAAGGTCGACAGGGTGCTCTCGCTGCTCGGCTCGACGCTCACCGAGCCCGCCCTCGGCAAGTGCGTCACCGAGGCGGTGGAGAAGCTCACGTTCGACACCACCGCGGCGACGACGCTCGAGTATCACTTCCGCTTCGAGCCCGCGCCCAGGACCGTGAAGATGTTCGACAAGGGAGTGACCGCGAAGGGCGACCTCCCCCCCGAGGTGATCAAGCGCATCCTGCGCGCCAGCTTCGGCAGGTTTCGAGCTTGCTACGAGAAGGCGCTCGCCAAGGACCCGAAGCTCACGGGCAAGGTGGTGGTGCAGTTCGTGATCGACGGCACGGGGGCGGTCTCGGCGTCCAAGCTCGACCCGGCCACCACGATCACCGACGCGACCATGCAGACCTGCGTGCTGGGGCTCTACAAGGGCATCGCGTTCCCCATGCCCGCCAAGGGCACGGTCGACGTGACCCACAGCATGGAGTACGCGCCCGAGTAGCGGTCAGGCGCGGGCGTGCATGAACACGCGCACGCCGCCGCTGGGCGTGAGCGTGATGGAGCGGCGCACCACCTTGATGTGCTCCCGTGGGTCGAGGCGCAGCGTGGTGCGGGTGAGGATCCGCGCGAGCACCATCTTCATCTCGTAGAGCGCGAAGGCCATGCCGATGCAGCGGCGGTTGCCGCCACCGAACGGGTACCACTCGTTGGGCGAGGCCTTGCGCTCGAGGAACCGCTCGGGCCGGAACTCCTCGGCGTCGGGGAACGCGGCCTCGCGGCGGTGCGCGAGGTAGATCGATGCGACCACCGCGCTGCCCTTGGGGAGCTGGTAGTCGCCGATGGACACGTCGCGCGCGAGCACGCGGCCGACGATGGGCACCACCGGCTGCAGGCGCAGGGTCTCGCGGACAACCGCGTCGAGGTACTCGAGCTTGGCGACGCGGTCGGGCTGGTTCGCGACCGGGGCGAGCTCCTCCATCAGGCGCGCCTCGACCTTCGGCCGGGCGAGGATCCAGCGCAGCGCCCACGCGAGCGAGGTGGCCGTGGTCTCGTGGCCGGCCACGAGCAGCGTGACGAGCTCGTCGCGGAGCTCGTCGTCGGTGAGCGGCGCGCCCTCTTCGTCGCGCGCGCCGACCAGCAGGGAGAGCACGTCGGTGCGTCCGGCGGTGCCCTCGCGGCGGCGGCGATCGATGAGCTCGCGCAGCGTGCGGTCGAGCTCCGCCGCCTCTTTCTGGAACTTCGCCCACGGGCTCCACGCGCCGAAATCGCGCTGCAGCGGCGGCAGGAGCAGCGGCGCCCACGCGGCGATGTCGAGCAGGGCGGCGATGTTGCGCTCGACCGGCGCCATCGCCGCGGCCTCGTCGATGCCGAACACCGTGCGCAGGATGATCTGCAGCGTGATGGTCTGCATCGAGGGGTGCAGCGCGAACGAGTGGCGCCCGGAGCCCGAGAGGAGCGGCCAGCCGTCGATGGCGGCGTCGGCGAGCTCCATCATCGCGCGGCCGTAGGTCAACATCCGCTCGCCGTGGAACGGCGGGAGCAAGAGCTTCCGCTGCCGCATGTGCTCGTCGCCGTCGAGCATCAGCACCGAGCGCTCGCCGAGGAACGCGCGCAGGCTCAGGTTGAACTTGCCCGCCTCGAGCGTGTGGCCGTCGTCGGCGAAGATCTGCTTCACGGCCTCCGGGTCGGAGAACACGACGATCGGCGGGAGCCCCGCGATCCGCATGCTGAAGGTGTCGCCGTAGCGGCGCTTGCAGTCGTCGAAGAACGCGATGGGCTCCCGCAGCCAGCGCCACGTGGTGCGGAGGGTCGCCGTGGCGCCGGGCGGGAACGCGTTCATCCGCGCTCCTTCTTCGAACCGACCAACGTCCGCAACCAGGCGGTGGTGACCTCTTGCCCGCTCTCGTCGAACATGTGCACCTCGACCTCGTACTCGTGGCGCGCGGAGGTCTCCGGCACGGGGCAGTCGCAGGTCGCCCGGATCGTGCCGCGGGCCTTCTTCTTGTAGTCGAGGCGCATGCCCGCGACGATGAAGCGCGCGTCGCCCGGGAGCGAGTAGGCCACGGCCACGTTGCCCGCGAGCTCGGCCAGGTTGGCGAGCGCGATGGCGTGCACGCACTGGATGTGGTTGCGCACCGCCTTGCGGTCGCGGAGGGTGACCTCGGCGTGTCCGCGGCGCAGCACCTCGACGTGCGCGCCGATGGTGCTCGTGTAGGGCGCGGCGAGCCCGATGGCCCGCGAGAAGATGCGCGTGCCCCCCGGGAGCGCGTGGACGCGATCCCATAGCTCTTTTATGAAATTGCGGTTTCCGGAGTCGGCGATACGGCTGGCTAGCGACATCTCAGTTCCTCGCGGCGGCGACCTCGCGGTTGACCTCGGCGGGCCGCGAAGGAATGGCGGCGAGCACGGCCTCCACCACCTGGTCGGTGGTGACGCCGTCGGCCTCGCCTTCGAAGCTACGGATCATGCGGTGACGCATCGACGGCTTGGCGACGCGCTGGATGTCCTCGAACCCGGCGTGCATGCGCGCGCCCGAGAGCGCCGCCGCCTTGGCGCCGAGCACGAGGGCCTGCGCGGCGCGGACGCCGGCGCCGACGCGGATGGCGCGCTTCACGATGGAGGGCGCCTCGGGCATGGTCGGGTCGCAGGCGCGGACGAGGCGCGCGGCGTAGCGGAGGACGGGCTCGGCGACCGCGACGTCGCGGCAGGTGGCCTGGAGCGCGAGGAGATCGTCGCGCCCGATGACCGAGGTGGGCATGGAGACGGCCTGGCCGGTGGTGCGCCCGAGCACGGCGACGAGCTCGTCCTCGGTGGGCGACGGCACGAGCACCTTGAAGAGGAAGCGGTCGAGCTGCGCCTCGGGCAGCGGGTATGTGCCCTCCATCTCGATCGGGTTCTCGGTGGCGAGCACGTAGAACGGCTCCTCGAGCACGTGCCGCTCGCCGGCCATGGTGACCGCGTGCTCCTGCATGGCCTCGAGCAGCGAGGACTGGGTCTTCGGCGTGGCGCGGTTGATCTCGTCGGCGAGGACGACCTGCGCGAACACTGGGCCCTTCTGGAGCACGAACTTGCGCCCCTGCGGCCCGTCGACGAGCACGTGGGTGCCGGTGACGTCGCTCGGCATGAGGTCGGGCGTGAACTGGATGCGGGAGAACTTGAGGTCGACGCACGAGGAGAGCGTGCGGACCAGCAGGGTCTTGCCGAGGCCCGGCGCGCCCTCGAGCAGCACGTGGCCGCCCGCGACGAGCCCCCACAGCACCTGCTCCACCACCTCGTCCTGCCCGACGAGCACCTGGCCGACCGCCACCCGGATGCGCTGGACGTGCTCGGCGGCGGCTTTCGGGTCGAGGCGTTCACTCATGGGGGCCGATGGTATCACCTCGGCGCCCTCGTCAGCCGCCTTCGAGGAGCTCGAGCCGCGCGACGCCGCGGAGCGCGCCCGCGATGGTCGCCAGCATGCGCAGGCGGTTCTCGCGGACGGCGAGGTCGTCGGCCATGACGAACACTCCGCGGTCCTTGTCGAAGAAGGTGTCGATCGGCGCGGCGAGCGCCTTGGAGCACGCCTCGACGGCCTTCGCGTAGTCACGCGAGGCGGTCGCGCGCTCGATGACGCCGCGCGCCTCGGCGTAGGCCTCCCACAGCGCCTTCTCGGCGGGGTGGTCGAAGCGCGAGGGGTCGGGGTCGGCCGCGACCACGTCCTTGGTGATCTTGGCCGCACGCTTGAACGCGATGGCGAGCTTGGCGAACGCTTCGGTGCCGCGCGCGTCGCGGACGGCGGCGATGCGGGCGCGCAGATCGGCGAGGTCCTCGAAGCCGCCTTCGATGCACGCCTCGACGACGTCGCGCGGGGCGCGGTAGCCGGCGAGCGCCTCGGCGTTCTGGCCCGCGTCGATCGAGGCGTCGAACAGGCCGACGAGCCGCGCCTTCATGAACGTGTGGAGCTCGGGCTCGAGGTCGGCCCAGGCCTTGGGCAGCGAGGGGTAGGCCTCGTAGGCGAAGCGCGCGATCGCGGTGAGCGAGGGCAGGTTCGGCGCGAGGCCCTTGGAGAGCGCGGTGAGGTAGGCGGCGACGGCGCGGTTGAACGCGCGGCGCAGCTGGAACGGGTCGTTGGCGCCGGTCGGCGCGAGCCCCACCGCGAAGCCGCCGACGAAGTGGTCGAGCTTGTCGGCGAGGCCGAGGAGGAGGCCCAGCACGGAGAGCTTCGGCAACTCGCTCGGCTCGAGCCAGTGGTCGGCGAGCGCGTCGGCGATCTCGCGATCGACGCCGGTGGCGAGGGCGATGTCGCGCCCCGCGTAGCCCTGCATCTCGGGGAACTCGCCCACGGTGAGCGCGGCGAGGTCGGCCTTGCACAGGGCGGCGGCGCGCTCGACCTTGCTCGCGTCGAGGCCAGCGGCCTCGGCGATCTTCCTGGCAGCGACGCCGATGCGCACGGCCTTGTCGGCGACGGTGCCGAGCTTCGCGTGGTAGCGGATGCCGGAGAGCTTCTTGGCGATCGCGTCGAGGCCCGCCTTGCGGTCCGTCTCCACGAAGAACCGCGCGTCGGCGAGGCGCGCGCGCATCACGCGGTCGTTGCCCTTGCGGATGCGCGCCGGGTCGTTGGCGGTGTTGACGACGGCGAGGTAGCGGGGGAGCAGCTCGCCCTTCTCGTCGCGCACGCCGAAGTAGCGCTGGTGGGTGCGCATGACGTCGAGGATCAGGCGATCCGGAAGGGTGAGGAACGCGGCGTCGAACCCGCCGTCGACGACGAGCGGCTCCTCGACCAGGCCGAGGTTTTCGCCGACGAGGAACTCGTCCTCGAGCAGCACGCCGCCGAGGGCGACGGCGCGTTCGCGGAGGCGCGCGAGCATCGTGTCCCGGCGCGCGGTCGGATCGACGTGCACGTGCGCGGCGGCGAGGCCCTCGACGTAGCCCGCTGCGGAGCGGACCTCGAACTCGGCGGGCGCGAGGAAGCGGTGGCCGCGCGTCTTGTGGCCGCTCTTGACGCCAGCGTAGGCGACGCCGAGGTCGGTCTCGCCGAGGAGGGCCACGATCCAGTGGATCGGGCGGCCGAACGCGACGTCGGAGGTGCCCCACCGCATGGACTTGCGGAAGGGGATCTCGGCGATCAGCTGCTCGATCGCGGTGCCGAGGAGCTCGACCGCCGGGCGGCCCGACTCCTTGCGGGTGCCCGCCAGGTACTTGCCCTTGGGGTGTCGACGAGCTTGAGCGCGGCGAGCTCCACGCCGAGCTTCTTGGCGAAGGCCTCGGCGCCCTTGGTCGGCTTGCCCTCCTTGTCGTACGCGACGGAGGCGGGCGGGCCGGTGAGCTCCTCTTCCACGTCGGGCTGGCGATCGGCGATGCCCTCGACCACGAGCGACAGCCGCCGCGGCGAGCCCAGCGGACGGATCGCGCCGTGGGTGAGGCGGAGGGCGGCGAGCTTCTTCTCGACGAGGCCGGGGAGCGCGGCGAGGGCGCCGACGACGAACGACGAGGGCAGCTCTTCGCAGCCGATTTCGAGGAGGAGATCGCTGGGCATGGGGCGGCGGACGGTAGGGGGAAGGGGCCCGACCGACAAGCGCGGCTAGTACGGACAGCCGAACAACCCGTCCAGCGCGGCCTTCGCCGCCTTCACGTCCACCGTCGTCGCGTCCAGCTTGGCGAGCTCGGCGCGCAGCGCGGCCGCCTTCGTCGCGTCGCGCTTCGTCGCCTCGCGGTCGAGCACCGCGCCGAGGATCCTCGTGGACTCCCACGTGCCCCCGCACGCGAGCCGATCCAGCCGCTGCCGCACCACCACGGTGAGCCCGCGGAGCAGCGCGCGGTCCAGCTGGTCCACCGCGCGGTCGCGCAGCACGAGATCCGCGGCGACGCCGGTGGGGTTGTCGAGGTCGCGCCAGCACCGCACGGCGAGCAGGCCGTTCCAGATCGCGTCGTGCGCTTGCTTGCTGCGCGCCCGCACGTACCGCGCGAAGCCGCGCCCCTCGAGCGTGCGGTCGTCGTCGCCGCCCGTGTAGTACGCCCACCCCGAGTCGCAGTCCGCCTGCGCCGTGGCGCAGGTGCGCGTCTCCTTGTATGGCGACACGAACAGGAACCAGAGGAGCGCCGCCTCGACGCGCGCCGCGTTCAGCACCGGGTCCTTGCCCGTCGCGCCCGCCGCGAAGGCGTCGTTCAGCATCGGCTGGATCTTCACCGGGCCGACGCAGCGGTCGGGGTAGAGCTTCTGCTCGTCCGCCGTGAGGTCGCGGCAGGCCTTCGGCGCGGCCGGGTAGTGCTCGTCCTCCCGGCGCGACACGCGGGACTCGAGGCCCTCCGCCTCCGTGTACGCGAGGCGCGCGTTGACGAAGTCGGTCGCGCTCGGCGCGACGTCCGTACCGAAGCGCAGGAGCGCGCGGATGCGGTCGAACGCGTCCACGCGGGCGATCGTGCTGATGCTGGCGGCGAAGCGGTGGTAGGTGGCGTCGTCGCTGATGCACGCGGGCCAGCCGTCCGTCGCCGATCCGGGGACGTAGTCGTCCGCGCGGGGCTTGCAGCTCGCGTCGTCGAGCGAGCCAGTGACGACCTCGGTGCCGCACGAAGGCCCCGCCTCGGCGTCGAGCGCATCCGTCGCGGCGGAGTCCACGGCCGAGTCCACCTCTGCCGCGACGTCGGGCCCGACCTCGAGCGGCGTCGCGACCGGGTCGGCCGTCTCGCAGCCGAGGAGCGAGAACGACAGACAGAGGGCACCACGGATCAACGTCTTCACAGCCCCGCCTCCACTCCGACCCGCACGCCGCGCCCGGGTCCGTTGATGCTCGATCCATGCACGCGGTAGGCCGCGTCGCTGACGTTCTCGAACACGACCGTGAACAGCAGCCGCGCGTCCACACGATAGCCGGCCCGCACGTCGAGCGCCCACCAGCCCGGCGTGCCACCGACCGGGATGCGCGCGTCGCTCTGGTCGCTCGGCGCGAGGCGCGTCTGCGCGGCCGCCCAGCGTAGACCCCCGCCCGCCCAGAGCCCCGAGGCCCCGCCCCACCGCAGCTCGACGTTCCCGTTGAGCGGCGCGACCCGCGAGAGCGGCACCTCGGCGCCGCTCGGATCCTGGGCGTTCGGCCCGCGCCCGTACGCATACGAGACGCTGGCCCGCGCGAGCACCGCGTCGATCGGTCGGTAGCGCACGGACACCTCGAAGCCGTCGAGCGTGGAGGCACCCGGCGTGTTCACGAGCTGCAGACGCGACCACGACCCGACGCACTGCGGGGTCGCGGGCGGGCAGTCCGCCGCGGACCGGATCGCGCGCAAGATGGCGTCGCGCACGCGCGAGCGGAACACCCACCCCTCCACGAGCAGGCGCGGCGTCCGCAGCCGCGCACCGAGCTCGAAGGTGTCGGCGATCTCCGGGCGCAGGTCGGGGTTCTCGAACTGGAACCCCGGTCCGGTCTGCTGACGCGAGGTGAGGTCGTCGAGGTTCGGCGCGCGGAACGATCGGTCGTAGGAGGCGATCAGCGAGAGCCACGGCTTAGGGCGGAGTTCGATGGAGAGCGACGCGGCGTGCGCCGTGAACGCGGCGTCGACCGGCCGCGACCCCGAGGTGGCCTCGCCGTCGGCCTTCGCGCGCACGAGCCCGAGCCGCCCTCCCGCGCGGATCGCCACGTGCTCGAGCAGCTCGGTCTCCACGCGCGCCCACGCGCCGCCCGTCGCGTAGCGCGAGCCGTCGAGGTACTGCCCGCGCGAGAGAGGCAGCGTGAGGTCCAGGTCGGTGAACTGGGTCCACGCCGTCGAGGCGATGCGGTCGAAGTAGGCGTCGGCGCCGAACGACGCCGCGAGCCGGACGCCGGGGCGCACGAGCACGTGCGGTGCTCCGGTCGCGACGATCCCGAACGTGTCGACGTCGTCGCGCCCGCCGCTCCGCGCGCGCCCGCTCGGCCGCTCGCCGATGCGGCGCTCGTGCTGGCGCTGGTACGAGGCGACCACGCGGGCGCGGGGGAGCGGGCCGATCGCGCCCTCGAACGCGAGGTACGCGAGCGTGCGGAACTGCTCGTCGTACCGCAGGCACTCGCTCCGCGGCGCGAACGCGGGCGGGCAGGCGTCGGTGCGCGGCGCGTCGTACTGGCGGTAGAGGTACGTCGCCGCGACGAGGCGTTGCGTCGCCGAGAGCTGGTGCACGGCGCGCACGTCGGCCGAGAGCTCCGCGAAGCCGGTGCCGAGCATCGTCTTGCCGTCGGCCTCGAACGCCGGGACCTGGGGGATTTCCCCGGTGATCGGGCTCCGCACGGGGCCGCCCGCGCGCAGCGGACCGAGGCGACGGAACCCGAAGCCGGTGAGGATCTGCCACGCGGGATCGAGCTGCGCGTCGAGCTGGAACCGCTCGGACCACTCGCCGTCCGCGCCCCCTCCGCGGAGGCGAGCGCGTGGTCGGAGGTAGAGGCCGCGGTCCTCGTCGACGCGGGGCTCGAGGGGCCGCACGTGCACGACGCCGCCGATCGCGTCGCTGCCGTACAGCGTGGAGGCGCCGCCGCGCAGCACCTCGATCGCCGCGAGGCTGCCGACGTCGATGGTGAAGAGGTACTGGTTCGGGCCCTGTCGCCACGTCGAGTTGTTGAGGCGGATGCCGTCGAACAGGATCACCGTCTGCTGCCCGGTGCGCCCGCGGACGAACGGCGAGGCCTGGCCGTGCCCCGTCTGCTGGACGAACACGCCGGGCTCGAAGTACAGCGCCTCCGGGGTCGACCGCACGAGGCGCTCGTCGGCTTCGAGCCGCGTCACGCGCGAGGCCGGCGCGCTCGGCCCGTCGCTCTGCACGTGCACCGGCGCGGGCTCGTCGGCGAGCGCGACGCGCGGCATCGCGAGGACGAGGACGGCGGTGCACCAGCGCATCGAGCGCAGTCTGCCGGCGAACCCCCGTTGCCGTCCACGCTGCTCTTTTCTGTGACCCCTGTCACGTGCACGTGTCGCGTAGACCGGTCGATCGCGCAGGAAGGTCGGGCATTCGCGCTGGCGCGACGCTTGCTGAACGGGAGGCATGCGCGCCCTCCTCCTCACCGTCCCCTTTGCGTTGCTCGTGGCCTGCAGCGGTGCCCAGGGGAACATCGAAGGAGACCTCGAAGGCCCGACGCCCGTGACCGAAGGTGGAGTCACCGGCGACGGCGGTACGAGCATCATCGACGCCGAGCCCGCCGACGGCGCGAGCGAGGGCACGACCATCGTCGGCGTCGGCGGCGTGCCGTTCGACCCGGCCAGCACCGGCAGCACGGGCGTGAAGCTGAACAAGGACGGCGCGATCGTCATCGATCCGGGCTCGTTCGCCGGCTCGACCGCGCCGCTCATCTGGGTCGCCAACAGCGAAGAGGGCACGGTCTCCAAGATCGACACCCGCACCATGACCGAGGTCGCGCGCTACCGCACCGGGCCCGGCTCGCCCGACCCCTCGCGCACCACCGTGGCCCTCAACGGCGACGTCGTGGTGGTCAACCGCGGCGGCGCCTCGGCGACGAAGATCGCGGCCAACCCCGCCGAGTGCGTCGGCCCCGGCGCCGGGACCTCGACCGGCAAGGGCGACGTCCGCGCGTGGGGCGACGACAAGTGCGTGCTGTGGAACACCGCCTTCGCGCCGGGCTCGCTCGCGCGCGCCGCCGCGTTCGACGCCGAGAAGGGCCTCGACGGCGCGGTCTCGACCAGCGTGTGGGTCGGCCTCTGGACCTCCTCCAAGGTGGTGCAGCTCGACTCGAAGACCGGCAAGGTCCTCGGCGAGGTCGACGTCGCGCCGGTGAAGCCCTACGGCGCCGCCGTCGACGCGAACCACCAGGTCTGGGTCTGGGGCGGCGGCGTCGGTCGCATCCACGCGCCGACCCGCGCGTGGAAGACGATCGCCAACTCGCCGTGCGCCTACGGGATCGCGGTCGACCCGAAGGGCCGCGTCTGGACCAGCGGCGGCGGCTGCGTCGCGCGGTACACCCCCGACACCGCGACCTGGGACAAGGTCGCGGTCGGCGCGAGCAACCGCGGCCTCGCGGTCGACGCCAAGGGCTCGGTCTGGGTCGCCGACACCGAGTTCGGCGTCCACCAGCTCAACACCGAGTCGATGGCGGTCGTGAAGGACCTGCCCCTCGGCGGCGGCGGGCGCGGCTTCGTCGGCATGGCCATCGACTTCGACGGCAAGATCTGGGCGATCAACCGCAACGCCGACCAGGCCTTCAAGATCGACCCGACGACCTACGGGGCGACCCCGGTCACCGTCGGCAAGGGCCCGTACACCTACAGCGACATGACCGGCTTCCAGCTGCGCAACGCGGCCGATCCGTTCGGGAAGTACCTCCAGATCATGAAGGGCTGCGCGACGGCCAAGTGGCAGTCGCTCACGTTCAAGGCCGACGTCCCGGGCGGCACCTCGATCACCGTCCGCGCGCGCACCGGCAAGGATCTCGCCGTGCTCAAGGCGGCGCCCTGGCAGCTGATCGCGACGCTCCCCGGCGAGCCGCTGCCGATCGACCTCGGCACCAAGCTCGGCGCCGCGGCGAAGAATCCTTACGTCGAGTTCGAGTTCTACCTGACCTCGACGACCGCGAGCCTCACCCCGATCCTCTCCAGCATCGAGGCGACCGCGGGCTGCCCGCCGGCGATCAACTGATCTTCGCCCGGGCTCGTGATACGTCTCGGGCCATGCGCCTCGCCCTCCCGCTCGCCGTCCTCGCGCTCGTCTCCGGTTGCAAGGAAGAGCCCGCCAAGCCCGCGGCTCCGGCCAGCAGCGCGTCGACCCCTGCGTCGACGAGCGCGGTCGCTGCGGCCTCGTCGTCGGCGCCGACGGTCGCCTCGGCCTCCGCGCCCGCCTCGGCCTCGGCGTCGGCCGCGCCCGCGGAGAAGACGTGCGAGGTCGAGATCTTCGGCAAGGTGAAGGGCGCGCCGCCCAAGAGCAAGGTCGTCGTCTACGTGGCGCAGGACGACTGCCTCGCCGACGACGCGCACATCCTCGGCCACCTCGACGTGGTGGCCGACCCGACGGCGAAGGACGGCTGGAAGTTCATGATCGAGGTGTTCCCCAAGTGGGGCACCGACATCACCATCTGCGCCGCGGCGTACGGCGAAGGCGCGAACGGCGCCGAGCACTACGCGAAGGCGAAGGGGAAGTTCCACGCCGAGGCAGAGGGCGAGGTCACCTTCAACGAGGTCGCGCTGGATCTGGTGAAGGGCAAGCTCAAGAGCTTCCCCAAGGACTGGGACAAGAGCCTCGGCGCCCAGCCCCCGAGCGGCAAGACCCAGGGCCCGCCGAAGAAGTGAACCGAGCGACGGCGTGCGAACCGCGCCGCCACAGCAGCGACGTTCGACTCGTTTCACCGCCCGGATGTGATTGACTGCGCCGCCTCATGGATCCGGCGACGTTCGAGTGCTTGCCGGTCGCCGCGCTGCTCACCCGTGCGGGGCGGGTCGTGGCGGCCAACCCCGCCTATGAGGCGATGATGGGCCTCGCTGCTGCCGCCGTCGTCGGCCGCGCGGTGCAGGAGCTCGTCGTCGAGCGCATCGACCCACCCGACGCCGACCTGGTGGCCCGCGCCGCCACCTCGCGTGGTGAGGGCCGCGGCCTCGACGGCGATCTGTGGTGCCGCGTCATCGATGCGCGGGGTCGGCGCCGCGCCGTCCACGCGCTGTGGCGGCCGCTGCCGAGCGACCCCGCGACCAACCTGGTCTTCCTCCTCGACGATGGCGGTGCGACCGAGGCCAAGGACGCGGCCGAGACGTTCGCGCGGGCGAGCGGCGCGCTCTACCGGGCCTGCCACGAGCGGGAGGTGCTCGAGCACGCGGCCGATGCCCTCGCCGCACAGGGGTTCGTCGTCACGTTCCTGCTCATCGAGCCCGGCGATGAATATCTACGTTATGGACCCACGCGCTCCCCACCCGAGGTGGCCCGGCGGTCGAGGTTCGAGGAGGCGAAGGTCCCTCGCACGGTGCTCGCGCAGATCAACCCGCGGTTCCACGAGGGGCGCGCCGTGTTCTTGCAGAACCTGCAGGACACGGTGAACCAGACGTACGAGGCCGACGTGGCGCGTCAGATCGAGGAGGCCAAGCCGGGCCGGTTCGCGATGCAAGCGCCGCTGTTCGTCGCGGGCGAGGCCTACGGGGCCATCGTGCTCACGAGCGACTTCCTCTCCCCTGCGCTCGCGGGCGCGGCCGAGATGTTCGCGGCGCTCGTGGCGCGCGCCATCGAGAACACGCGCACGCAGGCGAGCCTGCTCCAGAGCGAGCGGCTGGCCGCCATCGGCGAAGCCGCCGCGATGATGGCGCACGAGGTGCGCAACCCGGTGGCCACGCTGCTCAACGCCGCGACGCTGCTGCGCAAGCGCGAGGGCGACACCGAGGAGCTGCTCTCGATGATCGAGCACGAGGCCCAGACCCTGGAGCGCATCGTCTCGGATCTGCTGGCGCTCGGGCGTCCCCTCGTCGCGTCCGTGGTCGCCGAGGACCTCGGCGCGGCGGTCGAGGGCGCGCTCGCGGTCGCGCGCATGCGACGCCCTCACGTGCAGGTCGTGCTCCACGCCGCGGCGCCGGTCGTGGCCTCGATCGACCCGCCGCTCCTGCAGATCGCCTTGCTCAACCTGCTGCGCAACGCGGAGGAGGCGGCCCCGGTCGGGGCGCCGATCGACGTGTTCGTCGAGCGAATCGGCGAGGAGCCCGCGGTGCGGATCGAGGACGGCGGTCCGGGGATTCCGCCGTCGCTGTCGCGGCGGGTGCTCGAGCCCTTCTTCACGACGCGACCCGCCGGCACCGGCATCGGCCTCGCCGCCGTCCGCCGGATCGTCGAGGCGTGTGGTGGCCGCGTCGAGGTGGGTTCGAGCGAGACCGGCGGCGGCCGCGTGACCTTGTTCTTCCGCTGAGCCGCGCGTAGCGAGGCGAAGTCTCGGCCGCCTCCATGGGCGGCCGACAGAGATTCACAGACTCTGCGGGCGACGCCGGGTGCCGATCCACTGAGCGCCCCCAGGCGGCCGGGGCCAGAGCAGGTGCCCAGTCCTTGACGGCAGCACAATCATCGCCATATTCAATTTGTGCAGCTCTCGCTCGACCTCGTGCCCCGGTCTCGCTCGGCCCAGAGCAAGGCCACGGCCGGGCGCGGTCGGGGTGGCGCGCGCAAGGGCGCGGGGCGTCCGCGCTTGCCCGAGAGCGAGTCGCACCGCGCCCGGCCGCCCGTCTCGCCCCAGGTCCCACAGCACCTCACGCTGCGGATGGCCGAGCACGTGTGGAACCTGCGGGCCGAGCGGTGTTTCGGGCCCATCCGGCGAGCGATCGGGGCCGTCCAGCGCGAGGGGTTCCGCGTCGTCCACTACACCGTCCAAGGGAACCACCTGCACCTCGTGGTCGAGGCGCAGGACCGCGCGGCGCTGGTGTTCGGGCTCCGCTCGCTCACGGTGCGGATCGGGCGCGCGCTCAACCGGGTCATGCAGCGTCGGGGTCGCGTGCTCGACGGTCGGCCCCACGTGCGGGCCCTGCGCACGCCCACCGAGGTGAAGAACGTCCTGCGCTACGTGCTCTTGAACCGCAGCCACCACTTGCCCGACGCCCCGTGGCTCGACGAGTGCTCCACGGCGCCGTGGTTCGACGACTGGGCCGCGCTCGAGGTCTCACGCCCGCCCTCCGGCCCCCCACCGCCCGAGCGCGTCGACCGTCCCGCGCGCACATGGCTCCTCTCGGTCGGTTATCGGCGCGGCCGCCGCGCCCGGCGGCGCTGAGCCCTACCGGCGGCCGAGCAGCGTCGGCAGCACCTGCTCGGCGCGCCCGAGGATCGTCTCATGGAAATAGGGGTTCGGCGGGTCGAGCGGCTCGAGGTTCACGAACGCGGTGTAGGCACCCGCGAAGTCGGCCTCGCGCGCGTAGCCGGCGGCCGGCCAGACGACGCCCGACGTGCCGACCGCCACGAAGCACGTGCACGCGCGAAGGGCATCGCGCGCCGCGCGCTCGGTGTCGACGGGGAGCATCTCGTCGAAGAGGACGAGGTCGTAGCGGAGCGGCGCCTGGCAGCGCGGACACGAGGGGATCTCGGCCGGCGCGCCTTCGGCCGGGGCACGGTGCGCGCACGCGGTGCAGCGGAGGTGAGAGAGCGAGCCGTGGATCTCGAGCACGCCCTTCGCGCCGGCGCGCGTGTGCAGGCCGTCGATGTTCTGGGTGATCACGACCACCGAGGCCACGCGCCCGGCGAGCTCCGCGATGGCCCGGTGTGCGGCGTTGGGCGCGGCGGCGCCCACGATGGACGCCATCTCGTGGTGGGCGCGCCAGCACCTTCCGGGGTCGCGCTCCATGGCGGCGGCGTTCGCCCACTCGCTCGGATCGACCTCCTCCCAGAGGCCGCCCGGCCCGCGGAACGGGCGGATGCCCGACGCCACCGAGATGCCGGCGCCGGTGAGGAAGACCACGCATGCGCGAGGTCCGAGGTGGTCGGCGAGGCCCATGGGTTCAAGAGTAGAGCGAGGACGGCCGCGCGTCCGCCTGCGGAACCGGGCCCTCGACGAGGCTGTCACGTCCCGCATGCGCGCCCTCCTCGTGCTCCTCGTGCTCCTCGCGCTGTCGTGGTCGGCGACGGCCGCGGCGATGGTCCCACCGATGGTGTCCGCCACCTGCGAACGGAGCCGCCCCGCGTCCTGGGGAAGGCTGTGGACCGCCAACGACGGCCCGAGCGCCGAGCTCGTCGACGCGACGCTGCGCACCAAGCTCGAGCAGTCCTCGGACGACGCGGTCGTGATGGCGTCGGAGGCAGTTCCCGGCTTGCACCTGCTGGGTCGGATGTCGTTCGAGGAGCTCCGGCTCGGCCTCACGCGTGCGCTGCCCGTCGTCGACGGTCACCTCGTCTTGCGCAAAGGAGCCCAGGTACGGGTCCGGCCGCTGAGCCCACCGACGTTCGCCGTATCGCCGCTCGAGGCGCCGTTCTCGGCGCTCGAGGCCGTCGTGGGCTGTGACGTGGTGGACTTCGTCGAGGAGCCGACCGTCGAGCCAAGCCTCTGGGATGTGAGGGTACGGACCGCCGGTCTCACCTTCTACGACGGCCCCAACGGCGCGCCGCTGGTCACGCTGCGCACGGGTAAGCTGTGGTTCGAGCGCGTGTCCGAGCTCGACGGGTGGATACACCTCCGGCACGAGTACCACCTCCTGCTCGACGGCTGGATCCGCAAGGAAGACTTCCGGCACGCCTACGGCTCCACCGTCGCCATGCGTGAGGTGGCGCCCCCACCCGGTGGCCCCCCCACCCATCGCACGCGGCGCGTGGCCTGGGTCTCGACCGACCGCGGCGCGACCGGCCACCTCGACGCGGGCACACGGATCCGCGTCTTCGAGACCGTGGGGAAGAAGGCGCGATTCCTCACCGAGCAACGCGGCCTCGTGCCCACGCTCGGCGAGGCCTTCTGGGTCGCCACCGACGACCTCGCGCCCCTCCCCTGACGCAGCGAGGGAGCGCTACTCCGTGCGGTGCTGGATCTCCGGCGACACCTTGAAGAAGGCGTTGCGCTCGGGCGCGTTGTAGCGCTCGTAGTCCACCTTCCAGGGGATGATCTCGCTCTCGCCGTCCTTGAACTTCAGCGTCATCGCCATGGGCGTGACGCTGCGGTACCCGCTGTTCTTGGGGAGATCGTCGTTGTTCTTCCCACCGGAGGAGAACAGCGTGATGAGCAGCTGCTCGGGCTCGTCGTACGTGCGGCGGAAACCCTCCTCGACCTTCTCGTGGCCGCGCACCAGCGTGTGGCAGCCGATGCGGCGCAGGAACGCCTGGCACTGCAGGCGGCCGAATGGGAAGCGCGCCGACTGCTCCTGCAGCTTGGCGGGGATCACGTCGGCGCTGCTCGGGTCGCTCCACATCATCTGGAAGCGGATGTCCGGGTCGTTCAGCGTGCTCAGGTCCTTCCAGCGCTCCTTGATCAGCGAGTCGCGCGGGATGCCCGCGTGCACGAACAGGGTCTCGCCGAACAGCAGCATGTTGGGCATCTGCTCGAACAGGCGCGAGTAGTGCTGGAACACGTCGAGCCCGAGGTGCGGCTTGAGGGTGTTGATGGCCTCGGCTGGCTTCACGCCGCCGTAGATGTTGCCTTTGACCTCGACGTAGTACTCGTGATTGCCGCGCAGCACGTAGACGTGGTCGGGCACGGTGGCGAAGATCTGGAGCGCGGTGCGGAGCACCCCGTTGTACGAGAACATGCCGCGGTCGATGTAGTCGCCGAGCAGCACGAGCAGCGGGTACGGCTTGCCGGTGGGGTCGGCCTTGTAGTCGTTCACCTTGGCGAGGAAATCGGCCTGCATCAGCGCCGCCTTGAGCACCGAGTAGCAGCCGTGGAGGTCGCCGAGGACCGTGACTTCGTACCCGAGGCCGGGGCGCGGCGGCAGCACGTAGACGTGGCCGTCGAGGAACGGCGCCTGCCCCGCGAACTCGGCCACCGTCTTCTTTCCGGTGAGCTTCCCGGCGCCCGTCTTTCGCTGTTCGTCCCACAGCTCCATCACGCGATCGAGCAGCGCGCGGTCGGTCTTCACCTGGCCGCCGAGCTTGTCGACCTTGTAGTGGGTCTCGATGCGCCCGAAGAACGGGTGGTCCTCGGCCTGGGCCACCATGGTGATCTCGGCCGACGACACGCGGGGCCGGAGCGGGGTGTCCTCCTCGACCAGCTCGACGCCGAGTTCGTCCTCCACGAGGAGGCCGGCGAGCTCGCTGCGGAACTTGAGCTCCGCGGGGTGCACCTGCCCGTCGGCCTGGATCAGCTCGTCGACCGTGTCGAGCAGCTGGTCCTGGTCCTCCTTGCCGAAGCTCTTGAAGATCTCGAAGCAGCGCAGCTTGAGCTTGGCCTGCACGAAATCGGACTGGTTCTCGCCCTCGGCGACTGACTCGGTGAACAGCTCGCGCACCTGGCGGTCGATGTTCTCGAACACCTCGTGGAAGTGCGTGGTGTACTTGCCGATCAGCTCCTGGCGCAGCGCGGCGTCGCTCTCCTCGACCGCGGCGTGCACGCGCCCCTCGACGAGACCACCGATGTAGTTCTTGACGAACGCCTTCTCGGAATCGTCGAAGTCCCCGTCGATGTAGCCGAAGGTCGTGAGGTAGAAGATCACGGCCCGCATCTGCTTGTCGGCCTCTTGCGGGTTCTGGCTGAAGCGCAGCATGGTGCGGGATCGTAGAGCCCTTCGTGCCCGAGACGCTAGGCTCGCGGGCGGGTACTCGTGCGATCGTGGCCCTTCGTCCTCTTCGTCCTCGGGTCGGGGCTCCTCGGCTCGGGGTGTGCACGCCCGACCGGCACCCGCGATCTGCGCGTCGAGGGCCTGCCGGCCTGCCCCAAGGGCCAGGGCTACGCGCGCGCGGTGGTGGTGCGCGTCGACCGCGAGCGCTCGCTGTTCGACGAGCCCTACAGCAAGGAGGTGCGCCTCGAGGCCCCCGGCGCGCCGCCGGTGTTCGCCATGCCGCGGGGGCGCGTCCAGGCGATCGTGCGCGTCGGGACCTGCACGCCGACCTCCCTCGGCACCTGGGATTGCAAGGCGGCCACCTGGCTCTCGACCCAGCAGATCGCGCTCGACGCGGGGCAGAAGCCGTGGGTGCTGCACGTGCCGCCCGTCGCGGTCGGGTGCGCGCGCTAGCCACGTGCTACACCCCCGACCCCTCCGATGTCCGAACGGCTCACCCAGGAGATCCGCCGTCGCAAGACGTTCGCGATCATCTCGCACCCCGACGCGGGCAAGACCACGCTCACCGAGAAGCTCCTGCTCTACGGTGGAGCGATCCAGCTCGCCGGCGCGGTCAAGGCCAAGCGCGGCCGCGCCGCCGCGGTGAGCGACTGGATGGACATGGAGAAGGAGCGCGGCATCTCGATCACCTCGAGCGTGCTGCAGTTCCCGTATCGCGGGCTCGAGATGAACCTGCTCGACACGCCCGGCCACGCCGACTTCAGCGAGGACACCTACCGCACGCTGCACGCCGCCGACGGCGCGGTGATGGTGCTCGACTGCGCCAAGGGCGTCGAGGCGCAGACCAAGAAGCTCTTCCGCGTGTGCAAGCAGCGGTCGATGCCGATCTTCTCGTTCGTCAACAAGATGGACCGCCCGGGTCGCGAGCCGTTCGATCTGGTCGGCGAGGTGGAGCACGTGCTCGGGATCGGCGTCTGGCCGGTCACCTGGCCGATCTACCGCGGCGCCACGTTCCGCGGCGTGTACCACCGCGTGAACAAGGCCGTGCACCTGTTCGATCCCATCGCGAGCAGCGCCGCCGCGGGCTCGCAGCTGGTCGCCGTCACGGTCACCGGCCGCGACGACCCGCGCCTCCGCGAGGAGCTCGACGGCGAGGGCTGGGACCGCTTCCAGGAGGAGTCTGCGCTCCTCGAGGAGGCGGGCGACGCGTTCGATCGCGCCAAGTTCGAGGCCGGCGAGGTCTCGCCGATGTTCTTCGGCAGCGCGATGAACAACTTCGGCATCGAGCCGTTCCTCGACTCGTTCTGCGAGCTCATGCCGCCCCCGCCCCCGCGCGCCTCGTCGATCGGGCCGATCCCGCCCGACCTCGAGGAGTTCTCCGCGTTCGTCTTCAAGATCCAGGCGAACATGGACAAGCAGCACCGCGACCGCATCGCGTTCCTGCGCGTGTGCAGCGGTCGCTTCGAGCGCGGCATGAAGGTGCTGCAGGTGCGCACCGGCAAGCCGCTCCGCCTCGCCAACCCGACCCAGTTCATGGCGCAGGAGCGCACCATCGTCGAGGAGGGCTTCGCGGGCGACGTCATGGGCGTCTACGACCCGGGCGTCTTCGAGATCGGCGACACGGTCACCGGCGGCAAGAAGTTCTCGTTCGAGGAGATCCCGAGCTTCGCACCCGAGCACTTCTCGCGCGTGGTGATGGCCGACCCGCTCCGCCGCAAGCAGCTCAAGAAGGGCCTCGAGCAGCTCGCGCAAGAGGGCACGATCCAGCTCTACCGGCCGCCGGAGGGCCGCGAGGGCGACGCCATCCTCGGCGCGGTCGGGCAGCTCCAGCTCGAGGTCGTGCAGCACCGCCTCGAGAACGAGTACGACGTGAAGGTCCGCCTCGAGGGCATGGCGTGCGAGTACTGCCGCTGGGTCACCAAGGAAGACGGAAGCGCGCTCACCAACGACGAGCTCCTGCAGTTCGATCGCCTCCGCGTGGGCATTCCTGCGGTCGACGTGCGCGGCCGCTTCGTCGTGCTGTTCGGCGGCGACTGGCAGTGGAACAGCGCCAAGCGCGAGTTCCCCACCTATCGGTGGACGGAGACGGCGCGCGGCGACGCCACCAAGAAGGACTGATGCGTCGCCTCGCGCTCCTGCTCCTGCTCGCGGCCTGCGACAGCACCGCGCGCAAGGCCGCCGAGGAGGCGGAGGACCACGCGCGCGCCGCGAGCCGCGAGGCCGCCCGCGCGCAGAAGTTGGCGCAGGCCGCCCAGACCGAGGCCAGCGCGGCGAAGGACGAGGCCAAGGCCGCGAAGGACGAGGCGAAGGCCGCCAAGGAAGAAGCGAAAGCCGCCAAGGAAGAGGCCAAGGCCGCCAAGGCGCTCGCCGAGAAGAAGTCCACCAAGTGCACGGCCACGCCGCACACGCCGAAGGCCACCGGGCCGAAGCTGAAGTTCTCGGTGAAGGGCGTCGAGATCAACGGCAAGCTGCTGCCCGATCGGCCCAAGATCGCCGACGTGCGCGCGCTGCTCGGCGTGGCCGAGCGCGTCGACAAGGCCGCGAACGACATCCACGTCTACGAGAAGCTCGGCATCATCGTCTACCAGACGCCCGGCAAGGACCGCGTGGTGCAGCTCACGGTGCTGTTCCAGCCCATGCCCTGGGCCTTCATGCCGAAGGAGACCTTCACCGGCACGCTCGAGTACGACGGTCGCACGATCGACGTCGCCTCGGTGGTGACGGAGGCCAAGTTCGACAAGGAGCAGAAGCTCTACGCGGACACCGACGGCGGCTGCCTCGAGACGATCGGCGTCGGCTTCGCGGAGTGATCACCGCCGCCGCAGCGACGCCGGATCCACCGCGAGCTCCAGCACCACGCCGCCGTCGACCTCCGTGTCCCAGTCGTCGTCCGCCGACGCCCCGTGCAGATAGGCGTCGGCCTCGCTCCGCTGCGCCATCAGGGCGACGAGCCGCGCGGTGGCCGACCGCAGCTGACGGATGCCCGCGACCGCGACGTGCTCCTGGAACCGAAGCGCCAGCGGCGTGCACGCCTGCATGAGCCGCTCGAACACGTCGCGTCCGAGCTCGAGCGCGTGCACGGGACCGACCGCCACCACCGTGGCCGAGTGCGGCGACCGATCGATCATGGCGAGCTGCCCGACCAGCGCGCCCATGCGCAGCGTGGCGAGCGTCCGCAGCTTGTCCTGGTGCGCGCGCACCACCTCGACCTCGCCGTCGAGCAGGAGGTAACACGCCTCGCCGCGGCTCCCCTCCTCGAACACGCGCTCCTGCGCCGCGAACGTGCGCAGCGCCGTCGCGCGAGAGAGGAGCTCGAGGTCCGCGTCGCCGTACTCGCGCAGCGCCCACAGCGCGCGCAGCTTCTCGGGCGTGAGCTGGGGCCCTTTCGCCCGCGTCGTCGGAGGCGAGAGCGAGGGCACGCGCCCCCGGGCGCCGCCGTCGAGGATCCGATCGCTGCGGTCGTTCACCACGCGAAGCCTCCGCGTCACGTCGGCCAGCACCGCCCGGTGCAGCGCCGCGGCCGCGAACGGCGCGTCCTTGCGCAGGAGCCCCACCGCCTCGCGCGTGAAGTCGAGCACCGTCGTCGCCACCCGGGCGATCACCGTCGCCGTGCGCAGGCCGCTGGCCTCGAGGTCGAAGAGCGCGATCTCGCCCACCACCTCGCCCGGGCCGAGGCGCGCCACCTCGGCGTCGCCCACCTTCACCGTCAGCGAACCATCGAGCACCACCAGCATGGAGCTCGCGCGATCGCCCTCGCGGAACAGCACGTCGCTGGGGGCGCCGCGCCGCGCCTTCACCACCGAGAGCACCGTGTCGCAGTCCTGGTCGGACAGCCCGGCGAACGCCGGGAGGCCGCGCAGGATCGACCGCTTGTCGCTCACCCCTCGATCATGCGCCGCGCGAAAGACCGAGTCTACCGGCGCCGGTAGCGCAGCCGGTGCACCGGCAGGCCGTCCGTGATCGCGCGCTTCTCGCGGGGGCTCCGCGCCCCGTAGGGGTTCTCGGCGAGCAGCGGGCTCCCCGGTTCGTCGCCGAACGGCTCGAGGTCCACGCGCTGGTCGAGGAACGCCTGGTACTGCTCGAAGCGGTGCGGCACGTCGGTCTGCACGAAGAACGCGCCCCCCCGGCATCAGGAGGCGCTCGATCTCCACCTGCACGTGGTCACCGAGCACGAGGCGCTTCTCGTGGCGCTTCTTCCACCAGGGGTCGGGGAAGTGCATGAAGACGGCGCGGATCGACCCCGAGGGGCGCAGGCGCGGCAGCGCGAGGCGCGCGTCCTCGGCGAACACCCGGGCGCGCGCGCCGAGGCCGGCGGCCACGAGCTTGCGGTCGACGATCGCCGCCCACTTGCGGCGGATCTCGAGGCCGAGGAGGCGAACCTCCTGGTCGAACTCGACCCGCTCGAAGGCGAACGCGCCCCGGCCGCCACCGATCTCTATCTCGAGGGGCCCGTCTCCCGGGAACAACTGGGCGAGCTCCACCGTCTCTCCCTCCGGCAGCACCGCGGCGTCGGCGTAAGGGTCGTGGAGGCGGGGCTTGCGCCGGACGTGGGGCGGGGGCGGGACGAACATGCTGGAATCCTGGCGTTTCTTGCCGACGCAGTCGCGCTGCAATAGGAAACGTCCCGGCGTCGCCGGCATCTGCATCGGACGCAGTCCTCCATGACCACCGCCGACCCGACCAAGGACCCGAGTCCGGCCGCGAGCGCGGTCTCGGGGGCGGCCGCGGTGCGGCGCGCGGCCGAGGTGCGCGAGCTCGAGCACGCGCTCGCCGGCACGGAGGGCACCCGCAAGTGGCTCCCCCGGTTGCTCGTGGTGGGCGCGATCGGCGCCGCCGTGTTCGGGTGGACCCGCTGGCGCGCCGCGCATCCGCCCCCGCGACCGCCCAAGTACCTGACCGACGAGGCCAGCACGGCCGACCTCGCCGAGGTCATCCAGTCGACCGGCACGCTGCAGCCGACCACCAAGGTCGACGTCGGCGCGCAGGTGAGCGGCCGCATCGCCAAGCGCCTCGTCGACTTCAACTCCATCGTGAAGAAGGGCGACCTGCTCGCCGAGATCGACCCCACCGTCTACCAGGCCAACGTCGCCGCCGACGCCGCGCGCATCTCCACCGCGAAGGCCGCGATCGAGGGCGACAAGGCCTCCATCGTGCTCGCGCAGGCCAACTACGACCGCGTGGTCGGCCTCGCCGCGCAGGGGCTCGCGGGCACCGCGGAGGTCACCACCAACAAGGGCGCGCTCGACGCGGCCAAGGCCAAGCTGCACGCGTCCGAGGCGCAGCTCGCCCTCGCGGGCGCGTCGCTCACCACCTCGCAGACCAACCTCGCGTTCTGCAAGATCTACGCGCCCATCGACGGCATCGTCATCTCGCGATCGATCGACGTCGGGCAGACCGTCGCGGCCTCGTTCCAGGCGCCGGTGCTGTTCACGATCGCCCAGGATCTGCGGGAGATGCTGGTGCTCGCCGACGTCGACGAGGCCGACCTCGGGCGCCTCACCGCGGCCAAGACACCGACGGTGGAGGTGAGCGTGGCGGCCTTCGCGGGCGACGTGTTCCCCGGCAAGCTCACCGAGATCCGCTTCGCCCCCACCACCACGCAGGGCATCGTCACCTACCCCGCGGTCATCTCGGTGCAGAACCCCGAGATCAAGCTGCGCCCCGGCATGACCGCCACGGTGAGCATCAAGACCGCGGTCGTGAAGAGCGCGCTCCGCGTGCCGAACGCCGCGCTCCGGTACAAGCCCGCGCCGCCGCTCGGGCCCGACGGCAAGCCCAAGCCCGTCAAGCCCGAGGCGCCTCCGCCCAAGGGCAAGGCGCGCGTCTACCTCCCCGGCCCCAACCGCGACGACCTGCCGACCGCGCTGGTGGTCGACGTCGGCATCAGCGACGGCGCCTTCACCGAGGTGGTCTCCGGCCTCACGAGCGGCCAGAAGGTCGTCGTCGACGAGACGGACGACAACCCCGACAAGGGCAAGCCGCGGATGTTCTGATGGCCGAGCCCCTCGTCGAGCTGCGCGGCGTCGAGAAGGACTACGTCTCGGCCGCCGGCGTCGTGCACGCGATGCGGCGCGTGGACCTCGCGATCGAGCCGGGCGAGTTCGTCGCCGTGGTCGGCACGAGCGGCAGCGGCAAGTCGACCATGATGAACGTGCTCGGGTGCCTCGATCGCCCCACGCGGGGCGAATACTGGCTCTCGGGCCTCGAGGTCGGGAGCCGCGGCAACGACGCCCGCGCGCTGGTCCGCAACCGCCTCATCGGGTTCATCTTCCAGGGGTTCAACCTGCTCCCCCGCACGAGCGCGCTCGAGAACGTGGAGCTCCCCTTGCAATACCGCGGCGTCGGCACGTTCGAGCGGCGCCGCCGCGCGCGCGCCGCGCTCGCCAAGGTCGGCCTCGGGAACCGCATGCACCACGCCCCGAACGAGCTCTCGGGCGGCCAGCAGCAGCGCGTGGCGATCGCGCGCGCCCTCGTGACCGAACCGCCGCTGCTGCTCGCCGACGAGCCCACCGGCAACCTCGACACCCGCACGAGCGACGAGGTGATGGCGCTCCTGCAGGAGCTCAACCGCGACCAGGGCATCACCATCGCGCTGGTCACCCACGAGCACGACATCGCGGCGTGCGCGGACCGGGTCATCACCATGCGCGACGGGGCGATCGTCAGCGACGAGCGTCGACCGGCGCGCGTCGTCACCGTGGAAGCGGAGGAGTCGTGAAGTTCCTGTTCCTGTTCGTGGGGGCGCTCTCTGTCGGGCTCGCGTTCGGCGCCTGCAGCCCCGTGGTCACCCCCCAGCCCGCCTCCGTGCCCGCCGCGTCGAGCAGCGCGCCCGTCGCGAGCCCGGCGTCGTCCTCCGCGCGACCGAAGATCTCCCTCACCGGTGGGCTGATGCTGCCAGATACTGCCAGCCCCACGGCGAGCGTCGACGACGCGCCGCTCGGTCCCGCGCCGCCCTGCGCCAAGGACGAGGACTGCTGGAGCCGCACCTGCTGTCCCGCCACCCTGCCCGCCCAGTGCGTGCACGGCACTCTGGCCAAGCACTGCGCCGTCGAGGAGCGGATCTGCAAGAAGGCCGCGGTCACCTTCACGTGCTTCTGCGACGCCGGCGTGTGCAAGGGCCGCGCGGCGGGGCCCTGAGCACCAGGGCCACCCTGAAATGACTTGTAACCAAGAATGATTCCAAACATCATACCCGGCGTGCGTCGCCTCCCCGAGCCGAGCCGTGTCGACCGCGCCCTCCGCGCGCTCGAGCGGGCGAGCCTGCGGCGCACCCCTCAGCGGCTCGCGATCGTCCGGGCGTTCGTGGACGACCCTTCGCACCCGACCGCCCAGATGATCTTCGATCGGCTCCGCGACGAGATGCCGACCATGAGCTTCGCCACCGTCTACAACACCCTCGCGTCCCTCGAGCAGGCCGGCGCGTGCCGCACCCTTCGGCTCGACGGCCCTGCGGGTGACGGCGGCGTGCGCTTCGATCCCAACGTCGATCCGCACGACCACGCGGTCTGCGATCGCTGCGGCGCCGTCGCCGACGTGCCGGCGCCGGCGCGCAAGGAGCCGCTCCCCCGGGTCGAGGGCTTCCGGGTCCACGCGGTCGAGCGCATCCTCCGCGGCGCGTGCACGCGGTGCGCACCGGGCTGAACCGCCCCCCCCCACCCCCTTCTTCGCGCTGGCGGCACCGCCAGCGCCGTCGTCGAATCACCGCAGTCCGAAGAGAACGAAACGAAACGGAGGACTCATCCCATGCCGAAGCTGCAAGCCGGATCGAAGACCCACGAGAACCTGAAGGCGGCGTTCGCCGGCGAGTCGCAGGCCAACCGCCGCTACCTGTATTTCGCCAAGGTCGCGGACGTCGAGGGCTACCCCGACGTCGCGGGCCTGTTCAAGGACACCGCCGACGGTGAGACCGGCCACGCGCACGGCCACCTCGACTACCTCAAGCAGGTCGGCGACCCCGCCACCGGCGAGCCGATCGGCAACACGTCGAAGAACCTCAAGGCCGCCGTCAAGGGCGAGACCTACGAGTACGAGACGATGTACCCGGGCATGGCCAAGCAGGCGCGCGAAGAGGGCCACGACGACGTCGCCGAGTGGTTCGAGACCCTCGCCAAGGCCGAGAAGTCGCACGCGGGTCGCTTCCAGAAGGCGCTCAACGAGCTCGAGTAGTCGCAGTGGTTCCGAGCGGCGGCGCGGCGTCTCGTACGCCGTGCCGTCCTCGTGACGTGGTGACGCAGCCGAGGTCCCGATGTCCAACGATCCGAACCCCAAGCGACCGCCCGCGTTCTCGCCGACCGACGACCGCTACTGGGACGCCGCCGACCTCGACGCCGAGCTCCACCGGTGCTGGACGTCTGCCACACCTGCCGGATGTGCCTGCCCTACTGCCCGTCGTTCCCCGACCTCTTCGCGCGCGTCGACCGCGACATCGCGCGCGGCGCCTCCACCGGCGCCGAGAAGCTCGACGACAAGGACATCGCGTCCGTCGTCGACAACTGCTTCCAGTGCAAGCTCTGCTACATCAAGTGCCCCTACACCGCCGACGAGGGGCACCCCTGGCTGCTCGACTTCCCCCGCCTCATGCAGCGCGAGAAGGCCCAGCGCGCGCGCCGCGACGGCGTCACGCTGCAGGACCAGTTCCTCGGCGAGCCCCAGCTCCTCGGCGAGCTCACCGCGGGCCCGCAGGCGCGCGTCGCCAACTTCGTGAACGCCAAGTCGCTCGTGCGCAAGGGCATGGAGAAGACCCTCGGCGTCAGCAGCAAGTTCCCCCTGCCCGCCTTCGCCACCGAGGCGTTCCCCGCGTGGATGAAGCGCCACGAGGAGGCCGAGGGCGTGGGCACCGCGGGTGAGGTCGTGCTGTTCGCGAGCTGCTACGGCGACTTCAACGTCACCGCGCCGTCGATCGCGGCGGTGCACGTGCTCGAGCACCACGGCTACCGCGTGCACGTCGCCGAGGGCCAGACCTGCTGCGGCATGCCCAATCTCGACGGCGGCGACGTCCCCCGCGCGCAGCTCAAGGCCCGACAGAACGTGGCCGCGCTCCTGCCGCACGTGCGCGCCGGACGCCCGATCTTGGTGCCCAACCCCACCTGCGGATACACGATCAGCAAGGAGTACCCGGAGCTGATCGGCGGCGACGACGCCATCGCCGTCGCGAGCGCCACCTTCGACTTGATGAAGTGGATCGACGTGGAGCTCCGCCGCAAGAAGAAGCTCAAGCGCGAGTTCCCCGAGCCGCTCGGCAAGATCGCCTACCAGGCTCCCTGCCACCTGCGCGCCCAGAAGGTGGCCACGCCTGCCGTGCAGCTCCTCGAGGCCACCGGCGCCGAGGTGGAGCTCGTGGCCGAGTGCAGCGCGGTCGACGGCACCTGGGGGATGAAGTCCCAGTACTACGAGACCGGCCGCAAATACGCGCAGAAGCTGCTCCGCGGCATGCGCGAGGCCGAGGCCACCCTCTACGCGAGCGACTGCCCGCTCTCGGCGCTCCGCGTCGCCCACGAGCTCGACGTCCGGGTCCAGCACCCGATCGAGCTGCTCGCGCGGGCCTATGGCCTCCCCCGGGCAGCGAAGTGAACAGAGAGAAGGTCCTGCCATGAAGAAGGTCGAGAGAAGCGAGATCCTGCCGCTCGGTGACTACGAGCAGATCCGCGACCGGTTCCGCGGCCGCATCATCGAGGAGAAGAAGCGCCGCCGCCTGAAGCTGTCGGACGACCTGTCGCTCCTGTTCGAGAACCACGACACGGTGCTCCTGCAGATCCAGGAGATGCTGCGCACCGAGCGCATCACCCAGGAGAAGGCCTTGCAGCACGAGCTCGAGACCTACAACGAGCTCTTGCCGAGCGGCCCTGGCCTCGCCGCCACGCTCTACATCGAGATCCCCGACCGCGAGCGGCGCGACGAGATGCTCACCCGCCTCTGCGCGATCGAGGAGCACGTCGTGCTCGACCTCGGCGCGGCGCAGGTGCGCGCCACGTTCGAGGAGGGCCGCCGGGACAAGGGCCGCGCCGCCGCGGTGCAATACCTCCACTTCCCGATGGACCCTGCCGCGGTGAAGGCGCTGCTCGAGACCAAGGAGGCGGCGCTGGTCCTCGACCACCCCGCCCTCGCGGCCCGCGTGGCGTTGAGCCCGACCACCCTGTCTTCGCTGCGCGACGACCTCTAACGCAGCATCGGCAGCGCCTCGGCCATCGCCGAGAGCACGTCGTGGCCGAGGTGCGCCGAGCGCTCGGGCGACCACCCGCGCCGGTCGTCGGGCGCGTTGGCGTTGTCCTTGAACGGCATCTCGAGCGTGTAGGACAGGCAGTCGTAGCGCTCGCCGACCCAGTTGCTCGCCGTGCGCAGATCGCCCTCGCCTGGCTCGTCGCGATCGTACCCGAACTCGTCCTGGAAGTCGGGGTTGGTGGTGCACAGCGACTCCTCGAACACGCTCTCGAGCAGGCGGATGCGGCTCGAGTACGAGGGGTTGCCCTCGCACCCCGCGAGGAAGCAGTACGGGTCGCGCTCGTCGCCGTGCACGTCGAGGAACAGGTCGACCCCGGTGCCGTCCATCGCCGCGCGGATGGCCGCGATCTCGGGCGCGTCCTCCGGGTCGCTCCAGGCGCGGTTCGGGTCCACCCCCGCCGCGTTGGCGCGCTGGTGGCCCATGGCGGCGCCGTCGGGGTTGGCGCAGGGGACGACGTGCACGGCGGCCTTGCTCAGGACCGCGCGCACGGTCTCGTCGTCGTCGTCGAGCAAGCGGCCGACGAAGCCCTCGGCGAGCCACTCCGCCATCGCCTCGCCCGAGTGCTGGCGCGCGACGAGCCACAGGTGGAGATCGGCGTCGTCCTCGCCGAACGTGAGCACGTCGATCGGCCGGCCGCGCACGCTCTCGCCGATGCGCTCGATCTTGGCCCACGGCACCCGGCGCACCTGCCGCTGCAGGCGCGCGCGCCGGGCCTCGCTGTAGTAGGCGAAATAGGCGTAGTGCACGAACCGCGCGCGGGGCGCGTGGGTGATCACGAGCTCCCGCCCGTCGTAGGTGGTGCGCACCCGGAACCAGCGGCTGCCGTCGTACGAGGCGCAGGCGCGGTACCTCGAACGCGTCCGCGTAGGTGCACTCCCGGCGTTGGCGATCACGATGCGGTGGGGCGACTTGCTGTCGGTCTGCACCCGCGCGTGGAACCACTGCTGGGCGACGGCGCCCGGATCGGGCCGGATGGTGATGCCCGCCTCGTCGCCGTAGCAGTACTGCACGTCGCCGTTGCCGCCCTCGATGTCCGTGGTGATCTCCACGGCGCGAACGTAGGCGGCCTTTCTGCGTCCGGGAAGCCGTCGCGCTTGCAGCGAGCGCGTCGACGCACGAACGTCACCGCGAATGGCCGAGCCCCCGCCGAAGTCCCGCGTTCGCGACGCGCTGCGGGTCATCGGCCACGCGCGGCGCACCATCGCGATGGTCGCCGCGGTCGACCGACGGCTCCTCGTGACCCTCGTCGTGACGCAGCTCCTCGACGCGCTCTCGCTGGTCGCCGCCGCGTGGGTCGGCAAGCGCATCGTCGACGCGATCGCCCACCAGCGCTCGGTGCGCGCGGCCCTCACGTGGGTCGGCGTCGAGCTCGGGATCATGGTGGCGCGCGCGCTCGTCACCCAGGCGCAGTCGTACGCCGCGCTCGTGCTCCGTGCGAAGCTCGGCTTGCACGTGAACCTGCTCATCCTCGACAAGGCGGCCAAGGTCGCGTACGCGCGCTTCGAGGACCCGGCGTTCGTCAACGCGATGTCGCAGGCGCGCCGCGAGGCGAGCTCGCGCCCGCTCGACCTCGTCAACCAGGTGCTCGGCCTGGCGCGCCAGATCGTGACCCTGGTGGGCTTCGCGGCCCTCCTGTTCTCGCTCGGACCCTGGGCCGTGCTGATCCTGGTCGCGACCGCGGTGCCGCCGTTCTGGGCCGAGGCGCGCTACGCCCGCGAGCAGTTCGAGATGCAGCGCGCGCGCACCCTGCGCAATCGTCGGTCGTTCTACCTCGAGGCGGTGCTCACCACCGAGCAGACCGTGAAGGAGGTGAAGCTGTTCCAGCTCGCGCGATGGTTGCGCGACAAGTTCCGGGACATCCTCGCCTCGTTCGCCGCCGAAGAGTCCGCGCTCGCGCGGCGCCGCATCGCGTCCACGTTCCTCCTCGGACTCCTCGCGACCCTCGCGCTCTACGGCACGTACGCCTGGATCGTCGTCCGCACGATCGAGGGCGCGATCACCCTCGGCGCGATGACGCTCTACCTGGTCGTCTTCCGCCAGGGGCAAGAGACCCTGCGCGGCGCCCTCTCGTCGGTCGCGCGCGCCTACGAGGCCGACCTCTACCTCACCAACCTCGAGGAGTTCCTCGCCTCACCCGAGGAGGAGCCCGACGCCGACGACGACTTCACCGAGGTGCCCGGTGAGGAGGACCACGCGCCCTCGATCGAGCTCGAGGACGTGACCTTCCGCTACCAGGGCGCGACCCGCGATGCGCTCACCCACGTCTCGCTGCGCATCCCGGCTGGCCAGACCGTCGCCCTCGTCGGTAAGAACGGCGCGGGCAAGACCACGCTGATCAAGCTCCTGGTCGGCCTCCACCGCCCGACCGAGGGGCGCATCCTCGTCGACGGCGCCGACGTGGCCACGCTCTCCATGAGCGCGCTGCGCCGCCGGGTCGGGGTGATCTTCCAGGACTTCGCCAAGCTGCAGCTCTCGGCGCGCGAGAACGTCGGCGTCGGCTGGTTGCCGAGCAAGGACGACGACGCGGCGATCGGCACTGCGGTCGAGGACGCGGGCGCCAAGGAGATCATGGCGCGCCTGCCTGGTGGCCTCGACACCCCGCTCGGCCGCGCGTTCGGCGGCGACGATCTCTCCGGCGGGCAGTGGCAGCGCGTCGCGCTCGCGCGCGCGTTCATGCGCAAGAGCCGCATCCTCGTGCTCGACGAGCCCACCGCCGCCATGGACGCCGAGGCCGAGCACGAGATCTTCCAGCGGTTCAGGGACCTCAAGCGCGACCGCACCGCCATCCTCATCACCCACCGGTTCTCGACGGTGCGCATGGCCGATCGCGTGGTGGTGGTCGACGGCGGGCGCATCGTCGAGGACGGTACCCACGAGGCGTTGCTGGCCCAGGATGGGCTCTACGCGCGATGTTCAAGCTGCAGGCCGAAGGCTACCTCGGCACCTGATCACCCGCCGCAGAGACCCTTGCTCGCGACCGGGTAGTTCGCGGGCGAGCAGCGGCCGGTGGCGCACTGCCACGAGGCGCACTCCCAGTCTCCGCCGCAGGTCGCGCCACCAGGCTTGCCCTCGGCGCATTTGGGGCTGCTGCCGGTGCCGCCCTGACAGACGTACCCGTAGCCGCACTCGAACCACCGCGAGAACGAGCACGTCTCTCCGACCTTGCGCGCGGCCTTGCAGGTGCCCTTGGGGTCGGCGCCGCCGCCGGTGACGTTGCAGAACAGGCCGAGATCGCAGGTGGCCCGCACGTCGCCCGCCGTGTTGCACGGGGCGTCCTTGCCCACGATGGTGAACTGCGCGCACGCGCCCGCGTCGGTGCAGGTGCCGAACGCGCCGGGAGGGCCCGCGCACTCGACGTCGTCGGTGCAGCTGTCGCCGGGCGCCGTGGTGCCGCGGAACAGCTGCTGGCAGGGCGGATACGTGCGCAGGAACTCGAGCAGGTTCACGGTGCACGCGGTCTCGAGCTTGGCCCACGCGTCGACGCAGGCCGGGAAGGCGCTCGCGTCGAACACCGAGTCGCCGGCCTTCACGTCGTCGACGCGGTCGGCGCAGCCGGCCTTGACGCCGTCGCGACAGCCCGCCTCGTCGAAGCCGAAGCCGCTCTTGGTGCAGCAGGTGGACGCGGGCTTGCCGCACACGGCGTCGGCCAGCTTGTCGCAGACGGTGTCGAGGGTCACCGGGGGCGGCGGCGGGAGGTCGGGCGTGGTGTCCGTCTTCGGCGTGTCGGGGCCGCCGCTGTCGGTCGCGGTGGTGTCGCCCGTGGACGAATCGGTGGCGGCGTCGGCCGCGGTCGAGTCCCCGCCGCCCGCGTCGTCGACGAAGGCGCCCGCATCCGCCGACCCACCACAACCGACCACCGCGAGGAGCCCGAGCACCAGGTACCGCATGCGCGAACGGTAGCAACCTAGGCCTGCTCGGCAAGTGCACCGGGCGTCGCCACGAGCCGCTCGGCGTGGTCGAGCAGCGCGGCGGCCTCGATGCGGTGTCGGAAAGGCAGCACCACTCCCGGGATCGCGCCGAGGTTCGGCAGGAGCGTGGCCGCGACGCAGACGATCAGCGGGCGGCCGCGCGCGGCCTCGAGCGCCCGCACCTTGGCGTCGAGGTAGCTCGGACCGTGGAAGCCGACGACCTCGACCAGCACCGAGGCTCCGCCTCGCCGCAGCGTGAAGTCGGGGAAGAACACGCTGCGTCCGACCGGCACGACATCCGACTCGCGATCGAGGACCCAGCCCCGTTCGAGGCGCCGCACGTCCTGGGCGAGCCAGCGCTCCACGCGGCTGTCCGCGTCGCGCGGCAGCACGTGGGTGGGCGCGAGGTGGTCCCTGGCGTCGATGCGAACACACTGGGGGGTGTCCCAGACGAGGCACCGCGCCTCGACCGCGTAGCCCGGTGTGCCGAGCACCGCGGGGAAGAACCGCGCGAGGGAGAAGCCGTATTTCGTGGTGTGGCGCAGCACCGCGAGCGGCCCCGAGATCTCGAGCTTCGTGCCCGTGTCGTCGACCGCGTACGTGCAGAGCAGGCCGCTCAGCTTGGCGAAGCGGACCACCGCCCGCACGTGCTCGCGGACGTGCACCACGACGATCTCCGAGCAGAGCAGGAGCCCCTGCGCGAGGGCGAGGTTGTAGGCTTCGACCAGGTCGGTCGGGTGCAGGCTCGGCAGCGGGGCGATGCGCCGCGCGCTCGCGCGATCGGCGAACAGCGAGGCCTCGACCGCCTCGGGCGAGGTGCGGAGCTCGGCGGCCACGCGCCCGAGGACCACCTCTCGCGCGGCGGAGCGATCCCGGCCCGCCTCGGCGAACACCGCCGCGCGCGCCTGCGGCGGCAGGACCGGCGCCACCAGCCGATCGCCCGCGCGCCGCGCGAGCACGCGCACGAGGCCCTCGGCCCTGCGCGGGTGCACCCCGTGGACGCGCGCCAGGGAGAGCACGCGAGGCACCAGCTCGTCGTCGATCGCGCCCACGGCCTTGCCCACGCAGGCGTCGAAGGCGTCGGCCGCGAGGCGGATCCACACCGCGTCGCGCTCGGTGAGCCAGGCCGGCGTGGCGAAGCCGTCATGCTGGGTGAGACAGAGCAGATGCCGGGGCAGCATGGGGCCTCCTCCTCGCGCGGTCGCGCGCCTCGTCGACGGTGTCGAGGGTGACGAGCTCGTGGACGAGCGCCTGTTTTCCCGGCTGCGGGCGCAACACGCGCCCGATGCGCTGCACGTGCTCGCGCTGTCCGAGCGAGCCCCCCGCCACGATGGCGACGCTGGCCTCCGGCACGTCGATCCCCTCGTTGAGGACCCGGGCGCTGACCAGGGCCCGCACCGCGCCGCGCCCGAACGCCTCGAGGATCGCCTGCCGCTCGAGGCGCGGGGTCTCGCTGCTGATCACGGGCGCGAGCAGGGCGTGGCCGAGGCGGTAGGCGTCGTCGGCCGTGGCCGCGAACACGAGCACCTTGTCGGCGGCGTGCTCGCGCACGAGCGCCTCGACGAGCGCGAGCTTGGCGCGCGGCAGGGTGGCGATGGCCGTGGCCCGGCGCATGGCCGCGAGCACCTCCCGCCCGCTCGGCATGCGGGCGATGTGACGCATGCACCCCGCCCAGTCGAGGCCGGGCTGGGCCCGGAGCACGTGCCGCCGCAGCTCGAGGAACGGCGCGCTGTCGCGCTCGTAGAGGCGGCGTTCCTCGAGGTCGAGATCGAGGGTGTGGCGCGTGACGGCGAGCGGAGCCAGGTGGGTGCCCGCGAGCTCGGCCGCGGTGCGGTGGAAGACCACGGGCCCGAGGAGGCTGCGGAGCCGCGCCTCGGCGACGGTGCCCGGCTCGGGGGGTGTGGCCGTGAGCCCGAGGCGCAGCGGCGCGGTGCACATCTCGAGGGCCTCGGTGCGCAGGCCGGCGGCGAAGTGGTGCGCCTCGTCGACCACGATCATGCCGAAGCGGTGCCCGAATGCGTCGAGCTTCTGCCAGGCGCTCGCGAAGGTGATGACGGTGATCGACGCGAGCTCGAAGGTGCCGTCGCCGACCACGCCGATGGTGCCCCCGAACACGCGGATGAGGAGCTGACGCCACTGCTCGAGCAAGGCGCAGGTGGGCACGAGCACGAGCGCGCTGACCGCCGACCGGGCCATGGCAGCGCACGCGAGCAGCGTCTTTCCGCTGCCGGTGGGCAGCACCACGACGCCACGCGAACCGAACGCCTCGAAGGCCGCGAGCGCCTGGGCCTGGTAGTCGCGAAGCGTGGGCAGCGCGAGGGGTGGCGGTGGCCGTGGCAAGAGCTCGGTCGCGAGCGCGTCGTCGACCGTCACGCCGCGCGCGCGCGCGCGCCCGAGCAGGCTCGCGTACAGGTGCGCCGGCGCGCGGTGGAACGCCGTGCGCGGGTCGAGACAGACGGTGGGTTCCTCGAGCGAGGTGACGTCACCGTCGAGGCGGAGCGTCCCTCTGTCGAAGCCGATGCGAAGGGTGGTCACGCGCACCACGAAGCACGCGCGGTGCCAGCACGAATCGGCGAGAATCCAGCTCGATCCGCGCCTGGTTCGCCGGCGGTCGCCGGCAGCCCGCCGGCGGCGTGAACCTTGCCACCGATGCTCGAAGAGGGTCCCGTGCAGCGCGGTCACCGCGCGCCCGACGTCTGCGTCGTCGATGACCATGGAGAAGTTGATGCTGCCCGCGGCGTAGCTGATCATCTCCACGTTGACCTGCGCGTCGGCGAGCGCGCCGAGGATCGAGCGGCCGATCCCCGCGCGTGAAGGCAGGTCGTGGCCGACGACGACGAGGATGGTCTTGCCCGAGAGCATCCGGCATTCGCCGAGCGGCTTCAGGTTCTCGGCCGCGCGGTCCAGCGCCTCCGGGTCGGCGGCGGTCAACGACACGCTGATCTCGGAGGTGGCGACCATGTCGACCACGGTGCCGCTGCGCGACGCCGCCTCGAAGATCCGCGAGAGGAACCCGGCCTGCGCGAACATGCGCGGCGAGGTCACGGTGAGGATTCGCTGGCCCTCCTTGTACGCGATGCTGGTGACCGCCTGCGGACGGGGCCCGGGCTGGCGCTCGATCACGGTGCCGCGGTGCTCCGGCCGGTTGGTGTTGAGCACGCGCACCGGGATGTTGCGCTTCATCGCCGGCAGCAGGGTCTCCGGGTGCAGGACGCGGCTCCCGAAGTAGGCGAGCTCCGCGGCCTCGTCGAAGCTCATGGTGGGGATGTTCTGGGCCACCTTCACGAGGGCCGGATCGGCGCTCCATGACGCCGTCGGTGTCGCTCCAGATCTCCACCTCGTCGACCCCGAGCGCTGCGGCGACGAGGGTGGCCGTCAGATCGCTGCCGTTGCGGCCGACGGTGGTGATCTCGCCCGCCTCGTTCTTGCCGACGAAGCCGGTGACGATGGGCACGACGTCCGCCGGCAAGGCGGCGAAGGCCGCCTGCATCCGCGCCTCGTAGCCCTCGACAGGGCGGGCGCTGCCGAAGACCGAGTCGGTGACGAAGCCGAGGTCCCAGACGTCGTGGGCGCTCGACGGCAGGCCCTCTCGGGCGAAGAAGTCGGCGATGACCCGCACGGCCATGCGCTCGCCGAAGCTCGCGATGTAGTCGAGGCTCCGGGGGCTGAGCTCCTTGACCAGGCGCACGCCCCGGAGCAGGTCCTCGATCTCGGAGTAGAACGGCGCGAGGAGCGCCTCGGGTGCACCGAGCCCCTCGGCGATGCCGCGCTGGAGGCGGATCGCCGCAGCGCCCGCGTCGACCTCACCCCGCGCCGCGGCCTTCCCGGCGGCGATGAGCGCATTGGTCATCCCCTTGTGCGCGGACGACACGACGACCGGCCGGCGGGCCCTGCGTCCCTCGACGATGTGAAAGACCTTCTCGATCTGCTCCCGGTTCGCGACCGAGCTCCCGCCGAACTTCATCACCAGCATCGAACGGCACCTCCGGGGGTGCTCTTTGTACGGCGCGAGGGCGGACGTAAAGGCCCTGCCGAAGAGGACAGTCGGTGCACCGATTCGCGGCGACATTCAGCGCTTCAGCACGCGAAATGCAGATGAATCGCGTGACCGTGGCCCGCAACGGAGACGGCCGACACACCCTGGAGGGGACCCATGCACTCTCGTATCGTCACGGCCTTCGCCGTCGTCGTGGGCTCGATCACGCTCGTGGCCTGCGCTTCCGTGGAAGAAGACCCCAACTATGCCTCCCGCATCGTCCGTCGCGACAGCGGGGTGGCCGACAGCCGCACCGACACCGCGCACGACACGGCCACCGACACCGAGCTCGTCGACGACACGGGCACCGAGGACACAGGCACCGAGGACACGGGCCGCATCGCGGACACCGGCGCCTACGATGGAGGGAGCGGCGACCCTTGCAACGACTGCGTCGACGTCTCGTGCGGCGCCGAGCTGACCACGTGTCTGACCGACGCCGCGTGCAACGCGCAGATGGACTGCCTCAGCAAGTGCTTCGACTCCGCGTGCGCGGACAAGTGCGCGGTCGACTACCCGTCGAGCAAGGTGAGCCCGCTCATGAGCTGCGTCTCCTCGAAGTGCTACGTCCCGTGCAGCGGCCCCTGAATCGACGGTGCTAGACTGGCGGTGATGTCCTCGCGTCGCCTCGGCAGCGTCTGGCTGTTCGCTCTCACGAGCGCAGGATGCGTCATCGGTCCCAAGCCCGAAGACCCGGCGACCAGCGACGAGACCGCCGACGCCACCGCGGACGGCAGCTTCAGCGTCGACACCGGCACCCCGGGTCCCGCACCCGAGGTCGGCGGGGTCGACGCGGCGAAGGTCGACGACACGGCGACCGACGCGGCCACGGCCGACGCGACCGACGCGACCGAGGCCGGTGACGCGGACGCGACCGAGGGCGGCGACGCGTGCGGCGGACTGGTCGTGCTGTCGCCGAGCAAGTGCACGCCCACCTGCGCTGCGGACGAGTACTGCACGAGCCACGGCTGCCGGAAGACCTGCGCAGCCGGCAGCGGCGCCTGCCCGAGCGGCTTCACGTGCCCCGCGTACGGCGCGCCGCCCGGGTGTGTCGGTCACCCGTCGTGCATCGGCACCGATGGTGGCTGCGACGCGCCCACCCTCTGCTTCTCGGTCTGTCTCGCGCCATGCGACCTCTGACGGCGCTCCTCATGACCCTCGCGGTCGCCCTGCCCGCCTGCGACCCGCTCCTGGGCATCGAGGACCTGCCGCGCGCAACCTCCTGCACCACCTGCTCGACCCGCGACTGTCGCACCGATCTCGCGACCTGCCAGGGCGAGCCGTCGTGCAACCTGCTGCTCGCGTGCGTCGACGCTTGCGCCGACGGCGCCTGCCGCGACGGCTGCCAGACCCGCCTCGGCACCAGCAAGGCGTTCGCCGAGCTCGACGCCTGTCGCCGCCGCACCTGCACCGCCGAGTGCTTCGGCCCCAGCAAGATCGGCGGCCCCTGCCAGTGCCTCGACGACGCTTGTCGCGCCCAGGCGATCGCCTGCGCGGGCGAGCCGGACTGCGACCGCTTCGTGGCGTGCGGCTACAGCGGCGGCAGCCCGAACCCGGACCGCATCGACCTGTGCGCGACCCGCTGGTCCAGCGCGAAGGCGCCCGCGCAGTTCACGCCCCTCTATCGATGCTGGCAGGCGCACAGCTGCGCGGGGTGCGAGGTCGCCACGAGCCACGCCGACGCCTGCAAGGGCAACTACCGCTGGGGCGCGGAGACCGGCGAGAAGCTCAAAGTGAAGCTGTTCGTCGGCAACCTCATCAACCGCAACCCGCTCCCTGCCATCACCGTCCGCGCGTGCGACCCGTTCGACGCCTTCTGCACGACCATCGTCACGGAGAGCGCCACCAACACCGAAGGGATCGTCGAGCTCGCGCTCGCGCGGCAGTACGAGGGGTATCTGAAGGCCTCGGCACCAGGCTTCGCACCCGGCCTCCTGCAGTTCGGACGTCCCGCCGTCTACCAGGAGCTCCTCCCCTACGGCACGTTCTTCCTGTACCCCACCGAAAGCCTCGACGGAGCGTTCGCCACCGCCAAGCTCACCAAGCTCGAAGACCACGGGCACGCGCTGGTGGTCGTCCACGACTGTGCGCTCGATCCGTTCGTCGGCGTGCGGCTCGAGACGCCGACGAGCGACGGCTCGACGCGCACGTTCTACCTCGCCGGACCGACGATCGATCTCGCCCGCACCGAGACCACCAGCGACGGCATGGCGTTCGTCGCCAACCTGCCCGTCGGACAGCAGATCGTGCGCGCCTTTCGCGGTGACCAGCGGATCGGCGAGCACCCGCTCGAGGTGCGCGCGGGGACGGTGTCGTGGCTCGATCTGTACCCGTCCCCTGCCCGCTGAACCTAGAACCGGCCGAACACGGTCACGAACCCGCCGCTCGGCGCGACCGACGCGCTGACCGCCGCCCTGGGCTCGCTGCTCCCGGTGGACGTGAGCACGAGGATGGTCCCCCCGAGCAGCGCGGCCCCGCCGGCCACGAACGCGAGCGTGGACAGGTTCGCTTGCACCTTGGCGTCGGCGGCGAGCTCCGAGCCGCGGTCGTCCTTGCAGTTGGTCTTGCCCGGGCACGCGTCGAGCGCGTCGTGCCACGTGGAGCGGGCGCGGAGGCCGAGGTAGCTGCCGATGCCGAGCGCCGCGATGCCGACGCCACCGAGGACGAACCCCCACGTGCGCCGCGTCGGGTTGCCGTCGCTGCGCAGGACCGGCTTCGGGACCTCGATGCGCACCGACTTGGTGGTGCCCGCAGCGAAGTCCTCGTGCACGACCTTGTTGCGACCGTCCGGGGCGACGACCACGATCTCGTGCGGACCGCTGTCGACCTCGACGACGAAGCCGTGCGGGGTGGTCACCTTCTCGCCTGGCCCCGCAGGACGCGTGCCCGCGAGGTGGTGACCCACGCCGGAGGCCTCGAGCGGGCTGCCGTCGATGGTCACGGTCGCGTCCCCGGGATCGATCGACAACCACGGCGTCGCGATCTTCGCCTTCGCTTCTTCGAGGTACTTCTGGGCCGCTGCGCGTAGCTGCGGGGTCAGCTCCTTGCCCGCCGTCGCGTCGTCGCGGGTCAGCGCCTCGGCGAAGTGCTTCTTGGCGCGGGTGGGCCGCCCCAGCGCGCGCAGGCAGTAGCCGATGTTGTACGTGGTCGTCGCGTGGGGCCGGAGCCGCGCCGAGGCCTCGAACTCCGCGAGGGCGTCGAGCCACCGCTCCTCGCTCGCGAGCTTGGCGCCGCGCTCGAACGCCGCTCGCGCTGCCTCGAGGTTTGCCGAGTCGTCGGCCCGTGTCGGCGCTTCCGTGGTGAGCACCCCGAGCGCACAGACCGAGACGACGGAGGCGAAGAGCCACGCGCGACGCATGGGGGCATCCTACGCTGTTTCGCGAGAAAACAGGGAGAAGCGGTGGTAGTCTCTCCGGTCTTGGCCGCGCTCGAAGCAGGGACCGTGATCGCCGGTCGCTACGTCCTGGAACACCCGCTCGGAGAGGGCGGCATGGGCACGGTGTGGGCGGCCACCCACCAGATCACCGGCGGTCGCGTCGCGCTCAAGTTCGTGCGCCAGGGGAGCGATCCGAACGGCGAGGCGCGCCGGCGTTTCATCCGCGAGGCACGCGCCGCCGCGTCGGTCGAGCACCCGAACGCCGTGGGCGTCCGCGACGTGCTCGAGCACGAAGAGACCCCGGTCATCGTCATGGATCTGCTGCAAGGAGAGACCCTGGCGGCGCGCATGCAGCGGGTGGGCCCGCTCCCCATCGCCGAGGCGGTGCAGATCCTGTTGCCGGTCATCTCGGCCGTCGGCGCCGCGCACGCAGTGGGCCTCATCCACCGCGACCTCAAGCCCGAGAACATCTTCCTCTCGCAGACCCCGACCGGTGAGATGGTGCGTGTCCTCGACTTCGGCATCGCCAAGTCGACGAGGATCGAGGAGGCGCTCTCGTCGATCACCGAGAGTGGCGCCGTCGTCGGCACCCCGGCGTACATGGCGCCCGAGCAGCTCCTCGGCGAGAAGGGGCTCGACCACCGGGTCGACGTGTGGGCCATCGGCGCGATCCTCTACGAGACCCTGGTCGGCAAGCGCCCCATCGAGGGCGAGAACTACGGCCAGTTGGTCAAGGAGCTGCTGTCCGGGGTGATCCCTCGCGTCGACAAGAACAAGCCCGAGGTCCCCGCCGACGTCGTCGAACTCGTGGCGCACATGCTGAAGCGCGACCGGAGCGAGCGTCTCTCCGATCTGCGCGAGGCGGCCGACGTCCTGTCCGGACACGGCGTGGTGCCGCGCCCGTCGTTCGGCGCGCCGGCCAAGAAGAACCCCGAGAGCGCGCGGGTCGTCGTGGGCGCGAAGGCGGACCCGGGCGCCGCGACGCTGCAGGACACACCTGCGCCGCAGCGACCGTCGGGCACGGTGGCCGCGGTGGCGAAGACGGCGAACCTGCCCACGAACCCGTCGCCGCTCCGGTGGGTCGCGCTGGTCCTCGTGCTCGTGGCGGCAGGCGTCGGTGCCCGGGCCGTCTGGTCGAGCAAGCAGCCCACGAATACGGCGGCCCCGAGCGCGGCAGCCTCGAGCGCCCCACCCGCCGTCAGCACCGTGGCATCGGTGGCCCCGAGCCTCGTGCCGAGCGTCGCGCTGCCGATGCCGACCCCACCGGTCGTGAGCGCCTCGACGAGCGCTGCCCTCGCGCCGACCCAGGCTCCACCCGTCGTCGGGACCAAGGTGGCGATCGCGCCCGTCGTCCCGTCGACCACGGCTTCCACGCCTGCGCCCGCGCCGAGTCCCACGCCGAGTGCTCCGGCCAACCCCACGACGACGAGCGCCCCTTCGTCGAGCGGCGGCCTCGTGACCAAGCCGCCGTTCTAGGGTCAGAGCCGGGCGATCGCGTCGCGATACACCTGACCCTCGGCCACGCGACCGTCGCGCTCCGCGGCCTCTGCCATCCGCCGCAACACCGCTTCCTGCCGGGGACGCAGCACCCGCCGCTGCTCCGCGTCGGCGTCGTCCCAGCGCGCCGCGAGCAGCGCGAACAGCTCGAAGTCGCGGCCGAGGCGACCGAGCACGTCGACCAGGGCGTCGATCGCGGCGTCGTCCTCCGGGTTCGCCTTCACGCGCGCGAGCAGCGACTCCGCCTGCGCCTCGGCGTCGTCGTCCTCCGCGAGAGGGAGGTCCTCGAGCAGCATGCGCGGGGGTGGGATCGAGGGCAGCGGACCGTGGCCGTCACGGCCGGGGTCGGTGGCCGGCGGCTCCTCGTCGTCGTCCTCGCTCCTCCCGCGGCCGAGGGCCTGCACCAGCGTCGCGAGGTTCTGGTGCTGCGGATCGAGCGCGAGCCCCGCCAGCGCCGCCCGCAGCCCGAGCCCCGGATCGTCCTCGCGCACCGCGATCGCAGCGCCGAGCAGCAACTCGACGAGCGGCTTGCGGTCGTCGCCGTGGGGAGGTCGCGCCTCCAGCAACTCGAGCCCGAACCCGAGGGCGCGCGAGGCGCCGGGACGGTCACCGAGGCGGAGCCGGTACGCGGCCTCGAGCAGGCGCGCGTGCGCCGCGTGCGGGTCGTCACCGGAGATCTCCCGGAGCCGCGCGATCGCCGCCGGTGCGTCCCCGACCGGCCCGGCGAGCGCGCGCGCGAGCACGAGCGTGACCGCGCCGTCGCCCGCGAGATCGGCGGCCTTGCCGAGCAGCATCACCCCGCGGCCCACCTCGCGCGCGGCGAGCAGCGCCGCCCCGAGCCCCGCGCACGTGTCGCGGTCGTCCGGCGCGTACTTGAGCGCCCGCTCGTACGCCGGCACCGCGTGCTCGAGCCGCCCGGCCTCGTGGAACGTGCGCGCCGCGCGGAGCAGCGTGGCCTTGCGCGCCTGCTCGCCGCGAGCCTGCGCCTCGAGGTGCTGGATGTCCTCCATCGCGCCGCCGTCGTCGCCGATGCGCGCGCGCAGCGCGAGCCGCCGCCACCGCGCGGTGTTCTGCGTCGGGTCGTTGCCGAGCGCGCGATCGAGCAGCGAGGCGAGCTCGGGATCGTCCGGGCCGAGCAGGGCCGCCGCGCGGTCGTAGGCGCGCGCCGCGAGGCGCGACTCGCCGCGATCCTCCGCCTCCGCTCCGGCCCGCTGGAACGCGCTGCGCGCCCTCGAGCGCGCGCCGAGACGCTCGTGCAGCCAGGCGAGCAAGAGCTGTCGACCGAGCGCGTTGCCGTCGTCGCCCCGGCGCTCCTGCTGCGCGGCGGCGTGCGACTCGCGCAGCCAGAACATGGCCGCCTCGGCGCGCTCCCGGCTCGCGTAGGCGTCGAGCTCCGCGAGTCGACCGAGGATGGCGCGGTGCCGTGGCGCGCGCTCGATCGCGGCCAGATATCCGCTGCGCGCGCGGTCCTCGTCCCCCGCCACGAAGGCCGCGTCGGCGTCCCCGACCATGCGCCCCACCTCCGCGAGCGACGTGGCCGCCCGCGAGGGATCGAGGGGCACCCCGCGCGAGAAACGCACGCGAAGACGCTCCGCGTCGCGGGACACGTGGGTGATCACCACCTCCTCGCGCCGCGGCACGCGCGCCCCACGCGTCGCGAAGGCCTCGGTGAGCGCGTCGCGCAGCGGGTCGGGCAGCGTGAGCACGAGGCCGTGGGCGCGCCCGCCGACGCGGTGGGCGAGGCGGGCCATCAGCGCGCCGATCACCACCAGCGGTGAGCGCCCGAGCCCGAGCCCGCGCAGCCGATGCGCGGTGATTGTGAGGCCGGTGCCCACCGCGCCGACCGAGAGATCCGCGGCGACGATCGCGGGATCGATCGCGCCGTCCCCCCGCACCACGGCGCTCGTCACGAACACGCGGAGGTCGTGCGGAGCATCCGTCGGATCGCTGTCGGGCAGCACCGGCGCGGGCCACGCGAGCCGCACCTCGGCGGGCCCGGGCGCCACGAGATCCCCGGCCAGCGACGACAGGAGTCGCTCGGCCGGCCCGTGATCGAGGGCGATCTCGGCCGCGTCGAGCGCGGTCCTCCGATGGCGGAACCGCTCCACCCCCCCGCTCACGTCGAGCGGGAAGCCCACCCCGAGGAGGCGTGAACGCGCGTGCAGCAAGAGCGCCGGGCCGAGGGCCAGTGGCCCCGAAAGCTCGAGCCCAACCCCGAGCTCGCGACCGATGGCGAGCTGCAACGTCACGTCGTCCCCCGGCGGGAGGCGCGGGGTCCAGGGGCGCTTTCGACGAACCTGCTGGGGCACGGCCCTCCGATCGTACCGAGCCTTCCGGGCGCGCGCGAAGTTCCGTGCCAGCGAGGCGCGCCCAGCGAGGAAAACAGGGCGGAGAATGGCGCTCTTTGACGGAGCGGCGTGGAGTCCCATCCCACCGCCACCCGCTCTTAGTGGCCCAACGCGGAAACGTTAGGTACGTTACGCAGGTCCGCTTTCCCTGAGGTCGCCGCCTATGTCGCTTGCCCGTCTCCTCCCCTTCGTCGCCGTCGCCGTGCTCACCGCCAGCTGCTCGGAAGATCCGAAGCCCACCGTGAGCGGTGGCGCCGTCCTCCGCCTGCAGACCCCGGTCTGCAAGGACGCCGCTGGCGCGGTCACCCCGTGCCCGGAGCGCTGCAACGACGGCGGCACGGAGCTCAAGATCGCGGTCGAGTCCACCGAGAAGAACCCCGATGGCTCCACCATCTACAAGCTCATCCTGGACAACGCCGACGGCGCCACGGTCAAGTGCTCCATCAGCGCGAGCACGTTCGACCTCACGGTCGGCAGCGCGACGCGCGGCTCGCTGCTGCTCACCGGCACCCTCGATCCGAAGAGCAAGGTCACGAGCGGCACGGCCTCCACCATCAAGGGCACGACCACGAGCCTCACCGTCCTCACCCCCGGCGGCAACAGCTACCGCCAGGTGACCGGCAAGCCGGCGTGCACGGTGACGGTCAACGAGAACACGGGCTGCACGATGGGTGAGGGCTGCTTCAAGGCCACCTTCGCCTGCGACTACGTCTACGACCGCAGCCTCGGCGGCGCGTGCGGGATCAACTCGAGCGGCGCAGCCAGCACCTTCGTCCAGTTCGCCAACTGCGAAGTGAACTGAGTTCCTGCGGGGGGCTCGCGCCCCCCGGGGTTCGGCGCCCGCGCCCCTCGCTTCGCTCGTCGGGTCGCAGCTCGGCCGAACGCCCCCCGCGCCGCTTCGCGGCGGGAGGCGCGCTCTTGGATGTTTCGCGTCGGCACCCCGGTGCGGAAGCGAGATGTCCAAATGTCCCCACGCGGCGTCGTTCCGACCCGCGCGCGCGGGCGCGCGAGACGTCCGAGCGCGCGCCTCCCGCCGCGCAGCGGCGCGCGGGGGCGTTCGGCCGAGCTGCGACCGACGAGCGTAGCGAGGAGGGCGCGGGCGCCGAACCCCGGGGGGCGCGAGCCCCCCGCAGCTACTGAGCGCAGCGGCGCGCGGGCGTTCGGCCGAGCTGCGACCGACGAGCGAAGCGAGGAGGGCGCGGGCGCCGAACCGCGGGGGGCGCGAGCCCCCCGCAGCTACTGAGCGCAGCGGCGCGCGGGGGCGTTCGGCCGAGCTGCGACCGACGAGCGAAGCGAGGAGCGGCGCGGGCGCCGAACCCGCGAGACATCCAAGAGAGCGCCTCCCGCCGCGCAGCGGCGCGCGGGGGCGTTCGGCCGAGCTGCGACCGACGAGCGAAGCGAGGAGCGGCGCGAGCGCCGAACCCGCGAGACATCCAAGAGAGCGCCTCCCGCCGCGCAGCGGCGCGCGGGGGCGTTCGGCCGAGCTGCGACCGACGAGCGAAGCGAGGAGGGCGCGGGCGCCGAATCCCGGGGGGCGCGAGCCCCCCGCAGCTACTGAGGCGCGCGGGGGCGTTCGGTCGAGATGCGACCGACGAGCGTAGCGAGGAGGGCGCGGGCGCCGAACCCCGGGGGGCGCGAGCCCCCCGCAGCTACTGAGCGCGGCGGCGCGCGGGGGCGTTCGGCCGAGCTGCGACCGACGAGCGTAGCGAGGAGGGCGCGGGCGCCGAACCCCGGGGGGCGCGAGCCCCCCGCAGCTACTGAGCGCAGCGGCGCGCGGGGGCGTTCGACCGAGCTGCGACCGACGAGCGAAGCGAGGAGCGGCGCGGGCGCCGAACCCGCGAGACATCCAAGAGAGCGCCTCCCGCCGCGCAGCGGCGCGCGGGGGCGTTCGGCCGAGCTGCGACCGACGAGCGTAGCGAGGAGGGCGCGGGCGCCGAACCCCGGGGGGCGCGAGCCCCCCGCAGCTACTGAGCGCAGCGGCGCGCGGGGGCGTTCGGCCGAGCTGCGACCGACGAGCGTAGCGAGGAGGGCGCGGGCGCCGAACCCCGGGGGGCGCGAGCCCCCCGCAGCTATAGAGCGCAGCGGAAGCCGACGAAGCTCGCCTTGCTGGAGCGAGGCGCCTGGCCGCAGCCGCCGGCGGTGGCGAGGCTGTCCATCTTGTCGGTCCAGTCGCTGCCGCACAGCGTGCGGTCGTTGCCGGCGCCGGTGGACACCCACTCACGCACGTTGCCTTCGAGGTCGGAGACGCCCCAACCGTTGGCGCCCTTCGGATACGAGCCGACCACGCACGTGCTCGTGCGCTTGGTGAACGCCGACCAGCACAGCTGGATGTCGGGCTGCTCGTTGCCCCACGGGTGCTTCCACTTGGCGCCGCCGCCGTGCGCCGCCCACTGCCACTCCGCTTCGGTCGGGAGGCGCTTTCCCTGCGCCTCGCAGTAGGCCTCGGCCTGCGTGAAATCGACGCAGTTCGCCGGGTGTTCCGCGCGATCCGCGCGCGCGCCGTTGCACGAGCCGTTGCGCTGCAGCTTCTCCTCGGGCGTGACCGCGCCCCAGTTGCCGGTGAGGCTCGCGGCCGTGCACTTGCCGCTCTTCTGACAGACGCCGTAGTCCTTCACGGTGACCTCGCGCAGGTCGAGGCAGAAGCTCTCGATCTGCTCGCCCGCCGGCATGCGCGCCATCCCCGACAGGCACGGCCCGAGTGGCGCGCTCGGCGACGAGGCCGAGCCCTTGGTGGGGAGATCGGCGCTCGGAGTCACGGCCACCGGCTCCGGCTTCCGGGTCCAGAACACCCGCTGCGCGACGGCGAGGCCCGCCACGAAGACGACGAGCCCGATCACGACCCACTTCCAGGGCAGCCCCGCGGGCTCACCCGGTGACACCATCGTGGCCGTCGCGCGCAACGGCGCCGAGCGACTCGGTCGCTCGATGCCCGAGATCCCGAGCGGTCGACCGACCGGCGGAGCGCTCGGACGCACGGCGGGCATGCCTCCCGAAGACACCCCCGAGGCGCGCGGCGGAACGACCGCAGCCATCCCCGGCGAGCTCACCGTGCGCGCCGACGTGGGCGGGTTCGACGCTGGCGGGTTCGAGATCCGGGCGACGGGTTCGGCCGTCTCGATGAGGAGCGGCGCGGGCGCGGGCGGATCGGGCTTCGGCGTGGGCGATGGCTTGACCACCGGCTTCGGCAGATCGAGCTCGGGCGCCTCCATCGAAGGCCGTACGCCGGCCACGGGGTGTTCCCCGGTGGGTGCCTCGCGCAACGCCTTCTGGCGCTTGGTCGCGGGCTTCAGGATGCGCTCGAGCTCCGCCCGTGCCTCGCGCGCGCCGGGATAGCGCACGCTCGGGTCGCGGACCACGCAGTGCGAGAACCACTCGTCGAACTCCGGTGGCAGCGGCGGCGCCCCCCACTCGCGCGCGCGCTCGCTCGCGGTAGGCAGCGGGTCGTAGCAGACCTCGAGCACGATGCTCATCGGGTTGGGGGTCTCGGCGTGCGCGCCCTTCCAGAAGTAGGTGCCGGTGAGCGCGTAGAACGCGAGCAACCCCAGCGACCACACGTCGGTGGCCGGCGTGACGCTGGCCTCGACGTTGCCCTGCTCGGGCGCCATCCAGAGCGGGCTGCCGATGGCCTGCGTCGTGTGCGTGCTCTGCTCGGCCATCATCTTGGCGATGCCGAAATCGAGCACCTTCACGGTGAACGGCACCCCCTCGCGGCGCGGCACGGAGAGGAACACGTTCTCGGGTTTGAGGTCGCGGTGGACGATGCCAACCGAGTGCGCCGCGTTCAAGGCGTGCCCCAGCTGCGAGAAGATCTCGATGAGCTCCGAGACCGAGACCGGCCCGCTCCGCTCGATGCGCCGCTCCAGGGTCTCGCCCTGCAGCAGCTCCATCGCGAGCCACGGCACCTCGTATTCGGTGTCGATGCCCGCGCCGAGCACCTCGACCACGTGGTCACTCTCGATCCGGGCGCCGACCTTGGCCTCGAGGACGAAGCGCTCGCGCATGCGCGGATCGTTGACCAGCTGCGGCAGCATCAGCTTGAGGGCGCGGAGCTTGCCGGTGCTGAGCTGCTCGGCCACGTAGACCGCGCCCATGCCGCCCTCGGAGAGCGGCCGCACGACCCGGAAGTCGTTCGCGAACAGCGCGCCCTCGTTGAGCTGGACCAGGCCCCCGTTCATGGAGCCGGCGAGGATAGCCTAAGTGGGCCCCGCGACGAGCTTGGGATCGACCGCTTGGTTCTTGGTCAACACTCCGAACGTGATTTCGCTCTTGTCGTTGCCCTTCTCGACCAGCACCACGCGCTCGAGCTGCGCGAGATCCTTGCCGAGCGAGAGCTCGATCCGCTGGGTGTTCTTGGCGATCGCCTTGTCATTGGGCACGGCGTGCAGGACGAGCCCCGTGGCGTCGCGCTTCACCAGGGTCAGGTCGTAGCGGGCCTTGAGCGTGGCGAGATCTCCACCGAGCAGCACCAGCAGATCACCGAGCACGCCGCCGAGCGGACCCGCCCCCGGGCTGTTCTTGTCGATGCGCCCCTTGCCCTGCTTGGTCTGGTAGGCGAGGGCGTCGGGCAGCACCCAGTAGATGGCCGCGTCCGGCGGCTCGAGCTCCCAGCGCAGCCGGTTGTCCTTGCGCACCATCCACATCTTGCCGGTGGACTTCACCTTGGAGGCGAGCAGCGAGAGCGTGCGCTCCTGCACGAACGGCCCCTGCAGCGTGACGAGCGAGGCGCGGGCCTTCGCGACGTCGGCGAGCGCGTCGTCGAGGGGTGCCGCGGAAGCACGGCGCGCGGCGAGCGCGCTCACGCCCAGCGCGACGAAGGCCGACAGCGATTCGCGACGGCGCATGCTCAGAGCGTGAGCTGCAGGCCGGCCATGCCCGTGAAGGCGTAGCCGTTGCGCCCGGGCGGAGGCAGCTGGTTCGAGGGCTTGGACTGCTGCCCGATCTGGCCCTGGAGCGCGTTCTCGTAGGTGTCGTTCTTGTAGCCCGTGGTGGGGCGCCAGGTGACCTCGGCGTTGAACGCGAGGTAGTCGCCGAGCTGGATCATGAGCCCGCCGCCGATCTTGAACTCGACGAAGTTCGCCGTGGCCGACGGGATGTTGCACGCGGCCTTGCCCGGGTTCGGCGAGGCGGGCGAGATGCAGACGGTGTTCTTGTCGGGCGTGACGCCGGCGACGGTGGGCAGGTCGACGACGAGATCGGGGAAGTCGCCGTGCACCCAGCCGATGCCGATCAGGCCGTACGGGCGGAAGCCGCCGGGCAGCGGGATCTTCAGCTTGGCGTGCGCGCCGATCGTGCGGAAGTTGATCTTCTGGGCGCCGAGCTTGGTGTCGGGCTCGAGCGTCTGCATGCCGAAGTAGGGGCCGACCATGAGGATGGGCGGCAACATCGCGAACTCGCCGTGGAGCTCCCAGCCGAAGCCGGTCTTGTAGTCCGTGTCGGACAGGTTGCGGCGCACGCCACCGGCCTGTCCGCCGAGGTCGATGATCGAGGCCGAGGCGGACGCAGGCAGAGCGACGACGACGGCGACGGATGCAGCGACGGCGAACAAGGACTTGGGCAAGGGCATGGGGATCCTCCGGAGAGACGCAGCTTAGCAGGAGGATCGACGTTGGGCCCTCGCCAGGCATTCAGTTAGACTCGGGACCATGACACTCGGCAAAGACGTCTTCGTCGCGCTCGCCGCGGTGGTGTGGGCCGACGGCCGAGTCACCCCCGAGGAGGCCGCTGCGCTCGTGCGCGCCGCCCAGGCGAGCGGGCTCGCGGGCGCCGACTTGCTCGCGGTCGAGCACGCGACCCGCACGCGCACCTCGCTGGACGCGCTCGACGTGGCGGCGCTGGATCCGGACGTGCGCGAGTACGTCTACGCGCTCGCCACCATGCTCGCGCGCGCCGATGGCCAGGTGGTCGAAGAAGAGCGGGTGGTGCTCCAGGCGCTCGGCGACAGGCTCGGCCTCGACGGCGAAGCCCGCGAGCGCGCCGCGGTGGCCGCGCGCGCGCTCGCGGGTCCTTCGGATCTGCAGGCGCTCGCGAACGCGCTCGCCGACGCGTGATGGAGCTCAGTAGCTCCAGCCGAGCGCGAACAGGAAGCGCGGCAGCACGCCGTTGAGGGCCTTGTAGGTGTTGGGGTGCGACTGCTGCAGCCCCTTGTCCACCTGCGTGACCTGGAGGCCGAGGCCTGCGCCGATGGTGAACCCGCTCCAGAACACCTTCTGGAAGCCCGCGTCGAGCGCCCAGCCGAGCTGCTTCGGGTTTGTCTTGAGGGTGCCGCCAGCACCGTCGCTCTCGCTCGAGGAGTACTGGGCGAAGATGATCGACGGCCCGATGTAGAAGCCCTGTGCGCTCACGCTGGCGGTGTAGAAGCGGTAGCCGATCTCGGCGCCGTACCCGCCATAGCGGGCCTCGGAGTCCGTGGCGGTGGTGGTGGTCGAGCCGTTGTAGCTGGTCTCCGAGCGGAACCGGATCGCACGGTCCGCCGTCACGACCCAGAACGGGTTGATCACGAGCGCGTGGTGGGGCGTCGGCAGGATCTGGACGTTGGGCCCGACACGGCCGATCAGCAGCGCGAAGGGGTTGATGTCGAGCGTGAGGCTCTTGTGTTCGTACTCCATGCGACGCGGCGGCGGCGGCGGCACCCACCCGGGCTCGCCCGCGACCGGCGCGGGGGTGCTCGAGTAGACAGGGCCTGGCGCGGGGGGCGGCGCGTAGACCGGTCCGGGGGCGGGCGCGGCCGGAGGCGGAGCAGGCTGCGCGCCCGCGCCGATCTGCACGTTCACGTCCACGCCGACTTGACGTTCGGCCAGAGCGGCGGACGACACGAGCAGCGAAGCGGCGGCGAGCGAGAGGGCGGCGGTGCGGGCGATCGACATGGTGAGACCTCGAAGGGCCGACGGGAGTCGGCTGCGGGAAGGTGCGATGAGCCCTCCTTGGTGCGAGCCGTGTGCCGCGCGCCTTCTGCACGAATCTGGCTCTATTTCGACACACCGTAATCGCCGCTTCACAATGGCAGCGAGGATGACGGCCCGGTATGTTCCGCCCCGATGCAAACCCGGCCGTCGCTGACGCGGCTCCAACCCTACGACGGTGATGCGACCATCGTGCTGGACGAGATCGTCCGCGCGGCCGTCAACGTGAACGCGAGCGACATCCACCTCGAGCCCAAGCGCGACCGCATGCAGGTGCGCCTGCGCATCGACGGCACGATGATCGATCACCGCCCGGTCTCCAACGACGTGGCCTCGCAGGTCACCTCGCGGGTCAAGGTCCTCGCCCGCATGGACATCGCCGAGCGCCGCCTGCCGCAGGACGGCCAGCTCACGCTCGAGGTCGGGCTGCCGACGCGCACGCACCTGCGCGCCTCCACCTTCCCCACCTCGCAGGGCGAGAAGGTCGTGCTCCGCATCCTCCGCCAGCAGAGCATCCACGCCTTCGATCGCCTCGGCATGGCGGTCGACGTGCAGCGTCGCCTCGAGGAGCACCTCGCCGCGCCGCAGGGCCTCATCATCACCTGCGGCCCGACCGGCGCCGGCAAGACGTCGACCCTCTACGCGTTCCTCCAGAAGATCGACACCACCAAGATCAACGTCGTCACCCTCGAGGATCCCATCGAGGTCGAGATCGACGGCATCACCCAGGGCCAGGCCAACGTCCGCACGGGGTTCACCTTCGCGACGGGGCTCCGCGCGATCCTGCGCCAGGACCCGGACGTGATCCTGGTGGGGGAAGTGCGCGACGCCGAGACCGCGGGCATCGCGCTGCAGGCCGCGCTCACCGGCCACCTCGTCATGTCGACCCTGCACACCTCCGACGCGGTCGAGACCATCGTGCGCCTCGTCGACCTCGGCATCGAGCCGTGGATCGTCGCCAACGCCATCACGTCCGTGCTCGCGCAGCGCCTCGTGCGCGTGGCGTGCCCCGCCTGCAAGGAGATCGTCGATCTCGACAGCGACCTCTGGGACGCCGACGAGGTGCTGCTCCCGGCGGGCTCGAAGATCGTGCGCCCCAAGGGCTGCGTGCAGTGCCACCGCACGGGCTACCGAGGCCGCACGGGCATCTTCGAGTTCGTCGAGCTCGACGACGAGATCCGCGACATGATCAAGACCAAGGCCGCCGTGCGCGAGTACCGCGAGCTCCTGCGCAAGCGGAACGTGCGCTCGCTGCGGCGCGCGGGCTACGATCGCGTCATGGAAGGCACCACCACCGTCGACGAAGTCGTCCGGGTGACCACCTGATGGCCCGCGGAGGCAGCGGCACGGTCGCCGTCACGTGGGCCATGCTGGTCGCCGCGATCGGCGGGGTCGTCGGCCTCGTGGTCGTGCTCCGCGCGATCAACCCCACGCCCGAGAAGCCCCCCGCGCCGCCGGCGCCCGTGCCCACCCAGGCGCCGGCGCCCACGCCGACCGTGGCCGCGAGCGCAGGGCCGCTCGCGTTCCGCGACCCCGACAGCGTCAAGAAGTGGGAGCAGCTCCGCGCCGACTACAAGACCGCGAAGGACGCCGTGGCCGACTTCCCCAAGGCCGCGAGCCAGGCGTCGATCGGCGCGCTCGCCGAATCGCTCGACAAGGCCTGCGCCAAGGTGCACACCGGCGTCGCGTGGCTCGCCGGCGAGCCGCACCCGGAGGCCGTGAAGTTCAGCAACGAGGCCCGCCGCACGTGCGACTACGATCGGCCGATCGGCGTGCTCCGCGCCGCGCTCGCCGAGCTCGCCAAGAAGCCGGGCGCGCCCACCAAGAAGGCCCTCTGCGGCCTCGCCGACGGCGCCGCCAAGCAGCTGCAGGCCAAGTCGTACATGGACGACGAGACCGCCAAGACCGAGATGGCGAAGATCGGGGTCGCGTGCCTGTGAACCTCCGCGATCGACTCGCCGACTTCCCCGCCGACTTCGCCACCGACGACCCGTCCACCCTCGCCGAGTACGGGCGCGACTGGACCAAGGTCCACACCCCCTCACCCTCGCTCCTCGTGCGCCCGCGCACCACCGACGAGGTCTCTCGCTTCCTGCGCCTCGCCTCCGCCGAGAACGTCGCGGTCGTGCCCTCGGGCGGCCGCACCGGCCTCGCGGGCGGCGCCGTCGCGGCGCGCGGCGAGGTGGTGCTCTCCCTGGAGCGGATGCGCCGCATGGATCCGGTCGACACCCTCGGCGCCACGGTCCGCGTGCAGGCCGGCGCCATCACCGAGCAGGTGCACCAGCACTGCGCGCCGCTCGGCCTCACCTGGCCGGTCGACTTCGCCTCCAAGGGCTCGAGCCAGGTCGGCGGCAACATCGCCACCAACGCCGGCGGCGTGAAGGTCATCCGCTACGGCCTCACCCGCAACTGGGTGCTCGGGCTCGAGGTCGTGCTCGCCGACGGCACGGTCCTCGAGCTGAACGGCGCCCTCGAGAAGAACAACACCGGCGCCGATCTCCGGCAGCTCTTCATCGGCAGCGAGGGCACGCTCGGCGTGATCACCGAGGCCACCCTCAAGCTCACCCGCCTGCCCGCGCGGCTCGACGTGATGCTGTTCGCGGTGGCCGATCTGTCGGCGGCGGTCGCGCTGTTCCGCGCCGCGCGCAAGGGGCCGTTCACGCTCTCGGCGTTCGAGGTGTTCTCCGATCGCTGCCTCGCGCGCCTGCTCTCGCACCGCAAGCTGCGCGATCCGTTCGCCGAGCGTCACGGCTACTACGTGCTCGTCGAGGCCGAGGCGGCCGAAGACCTCGAGGGCTTCACCACGAAGCTGTTCGAGGACGGTCTCGCCGCCGACGGCGTCCTCGCCCAGCACGGCGGGCAGGCCGCCGAGCTGTGGGGCCTGCGCGAGGGCATCTCCGAGAGCCTCTCGGCGACAGGCCTCCCCCACAAGAACGACGTCGCGCTCCCGGTCGCCGCGCTCGAGGCGTTCACGCAGGACCTCGAGGCGCTCGTCGCCGCCGAGTACCCGGGCTTCGAGGTCAACATCTTCGGCCACATGGGCGACGGCAACCTCCACGTCAACGTGATGAAACCCGAGTCGATGGACCGCGCCGCGTTCCTCGCCACCACCAAGCGCCTCGACCCCCAGATGTTCGAGCTCGTGAAGCGCCACCACGGCAGCATCTCCGCCGAGCACGGGATCGGGCTGCTCAAGCGGGACTACCTGTCGTACTCGCGGAGCCCGGCCGAGATCGCCCTCCTCCGCGGCCTCAAGGCCACCCTCGATCCGCGCGGGATCCTCAATCCCGGGAAGATTCTCGGCGACTCCGTACCGCAGAGCCGCTGAGGCCGGCCGACCCACGGGGCCGGACTGGGGTATTCTCCCCCCGTGAGCGAGACACTCGGTCCGCCCCCTTCGCGGAGCCCGGAGAAAGATCCGGTCCTCGGGACCGTGATCGCGGGCAAGTACCGCATCGTCTCGCGCCTCGCGTCGGGGGGGATGGGCACCGTCTACCGCGCCGAGCAGCAGGCCCTCGGTCGCGAGGTCGCGCTCAAGCTGCTCCACCCCGGCAACATGGAGGGTGAGGACTCCACGGCCTCCCGCGACGACTTCTCCGTCCTCGAGAAGCGCTTCTCCCGCGAGGCCGCGATCCTCGCCAAGCTGCAGCACCCGAACATCGTCACCGTCTACGACTACGGCGCGATCGAGGGCACGGAGGACGACCCCGACAAGGGGGGACGTCCGCGCTTCTACATGGTGATGGAGCTGATCGGCGGGCGCACGCTGCAACAGCGCCTCGTCGAGCGCAAGGTGCTGCCCTGGGACGAGGCCGTGCGCCTGTTCCGCCAGATCGCGCGCGGCCTCCGCGAGGCCCACGCCGTCGGCGTCGTCCACCGCGATCTCAAGCCGGCCAACGTGATGATCGTCCGCGATCGCGACGGCGAGGAGCAGGTGAAGCTGCTCGACTTCGGGATCGGCAAGATCCTCGACGACCCGGGGAGCCCCTCGCTGCCGCCCACCGCCGACACCAACCCACCCAACAGCGAGGACGAGCTCACCCGCGACGGCCGGTTCGTCGGCTCGCCGCAGTACATGTCCCCGGAGCAGGTGACCGGAGAGGGCATCGACGAGCGCAGCGACGTCTACTCGTTCGGGGTCATGCTCTACCGCTGCCTCGCGGGGAAGAACCCGTTCCACCGCCACAGCGTCACCATGATCATGCTGGCGCACCTCAACGATCACCCCCGGATCTGGCCACGGTCGCCGATCCCGAGATGCCCCCGTGGCTCGGCGAGCTCGTCATGCGCTGCCTCGCGAAGCGCAAGGAAGCGCGGCCGCAGTCGATGGAGGAGATCGCGCGCGCGTTCGCCGATCACAGCCTCGGCATGCCCGTCTCGCGGGTCACCTCCACGCCGAGCCCGCCGAGCAGCCGCACGGGGTTCGAGCCCACCGCCGAGATGGCCCGCTCGCAGGCGCCGACGCCGCACACCGAGCAGGCGGTGATGACGCCGCCGCCGCCCGAGCCCACGCGGTCGCGCGCCCCCCTCTACGTCGGCCTCGTCGCGCTCGCGCTCGCGGTCACCGCGTTGACCGCCTACCTCGCGCGCAAGCCCGACGCGGCCCCGCCGTCGCGGCGAGCACCTCGAAGGAGAGCCGGCACTTCGCCCTCGTCCTCGAGTCGATCCCTGCCGGGGCCCGCGTGCTCGAGGGCCAGACCGAGCTCGGCGTGACCCCGCTGCAGCTCGACCTCGACAGCGAGTCGCTCGCCAAGGCGCCGCGCACGTTCGTGATCGTCCGCGAAGGACACCAGCCGTACACGATCGTGCAAGGGCCCTCGACCCAGACCGTGCGCGTGGTCGCGGCGCTGGTCGCGGTCGCGCCGAGCGCCCCCGTCGTCTCCAGCGCGCCCTCGAGCTCGGCGCCCGTGGTGGCTTCGACGACGAAGCCCGATCCCGTGCTCCCCAAGCCCGCCGCCGCGAAGAGCAGCGTGCCGTCGACCACCCCTCCGCCCGTGGACATCCTGCTGAAGCGCTGAACGGAGCACGATGCCCTCGCCCCTGTCCCGCTCGCGTGCGTGGAGTCTCTCGCTGCTGCTCGCGCTCGCCGGCCTCGCCGCGCCGCTGCACGCGGACGACCTCGCCGACGAGGCCGACGTGCAGTTCGAGCTCGGCGCGACGAAGTACAAGTCGGGCGATTTCCTCGGCGCCCTCGAGCATTTTCTCGCGAGCAACCGGCTCGTGCCGAACAGAACGTGCTCTTCAACATCGCGCGTTGCTACGAGCAGCTCAAGCGCTACCCCGACGCCTACCGCGCCTACGCGCGCGCCCTCGAGCAAGGGCCCGACCCGCAGCAGAAGAAGGAGATCGAGGAGGCCCTCGGCCGCATCGCCCCGAAGGTCGCGCTGCTCGACGTCAAGACCGACCCTCCCGGCGCCACCATCTACCTCGACCGCAAGGATCTCGGAGCGCGCGGCGAGGCCCCGAAGAAGCTGGGCCTCGAGCCCGGCAAGGTGAAGGTGATCGTCGAGCTCGCCGGCCACGAGTCGGCCGAGAAGGCCGACGTCGTCCTCACCGCGGGCACCACCACGACGATCAACCTCGTGCTCGTCCCGATCCTCGGCACCATCGAGGTGACCGGCGAGCCCGCGGGGGCCACCGTCCACCTCGACAAGGACACCGGCCCCGCCGCTTGCGTCCTGCCGTGCACGCTCTCCGCCGCGCCGGGCAAGCACACGCTGATCGTCGAGAAGGAGGGCTGGAAGCGGGCGGACGTGAGCGTCGAGGCGCGCCCGAAGCAGAACGTCCCCGCCAAGGTGAAGCTCGATCGCATCAGCGGCAGCGTCGTGGTGTCGGCCGACGTGAGCGAGTCGCTCATCGAGGTCGACGGCAAGCCCGTCGGCTTCACGCCGAGCGTCGTGCAGGTGCCGGTGGGGCCGCACGTGATGATCGTGTCGCGGAGCGGCTTCCGCGCGGTCAAGCGCAACGTCATGGTCACCGAGACCGGGCAGGCCAAGGTCGACGTCTCCCTCACCGAGGTGAGCGAGGTCAACGCCGCGTCGCGCGCCTCGGAGTCGGTCGAGGAGGCGCCGAGCTCGGTCAGCATCGTGCCGAGCGCGGAGCTCCGCGGCATGATGTACCCGACCGTCGCCGAGGCCCTGCGCGGCGTGCGCGGGCTCTACGTGGCCGACGACCGCACCTACGTCGCGCTCGGGTTCCGCGGCTTCTTCCGCCCTGGTGACTACGGCAACCGCGTGCTCGTGCTGGTCGACGGGCACCCGACCAACGACGACTGGAGCGGCTCGTCGTACGTCGGGTTCGACGCGCGCACCGACATCGACGACGTCGAGCGCATCGAGGTGGTGCGCGGCCCCGGGTCGGTGCTCTACGGCACCGGCGCGTTCTTCGGCGTCGTGAACCTCGTCACGCGGAGCCGCGGCGCGCCCACCCGCGTGGAGGGCGCGATCTCCACGGTGGAGTACGGCGTGTCACGGGCCCGCGCCTCGGCGAACCTGCGCCTCGGGCCCGACACCGGCGTGTGGACCTCGTTCGCGGTGGCGCAGGGCGCGGGCCGCGACTTCTTCTTCCCCGAGGTGGTGGGCCCCGGCGTCGACGGCGTCGCGCGCGACCTCGACGGCTTCCGCTCCGGCACGATCTCCGGCCGCTTCTACCACCAGGACTTCACGGTCCAGTGGTTCTTCACCCAGCGCAAGAAGACGCTCCCGACCGGCGCCTACGGCACCGTCTTCGGCAGCGACGGCACGACCATCCGGGACACCCGCTCGTTCGTCGAGGCGCGCTTCGAGCCCAAGATCGGGGACACCCTGCAGTCGTTCACGCGGCTGCACGCGAACCTCTACGACTACCGGGGCACCTCGCTCTACGAGCGCGTCGACGGCGGCGAGGAGCGAGACACGTTCCGCGGTCACTGGGTCGGCTTCGAGCAACGCTTCGTCGTCAGCCCCGTCGAGCGGCTGCGGCTCACCCTGGGTGGCGAGGTGGTGCGTCACTTCCTCGTTCGCCAGAAGGTCGAGAACGAGACGGGCCTCGAGCTGCCCGAGCGCAGCGACCCCTTCACGGTGGCCGCGGGCTATCTGCTCGCCGACCTCTCTCTCGGCCGCTTCAAGCTCTCCGCCGGCGCGCGGGCCGACTGGTACTCGACCGTCGGACTCAGCCTCAATCCGCGCCTCGCGCTCATCGGCAAGCCCTGGACCGACGGCGTCGTGAAGCTCGTCGCCGGTCGGGCGTTCCGCGCGCCGAGCGCCTACGAGCTCTACTACTCGTCGACCACCCAGAAGACCCCGGAGACCCTCACGCCGGAGACGGTGTGGAGCGGCGAGCTCGAGGTCTCGCAGCGGTTCTCGCCGACCGTCGTCCTCACCGGCGCGTTCTTCGGCAACTACGAAAGACCTGGTGAAGCTCGTGGGTGGAGGCACCGAAGCCGACCCCAACGTCTACGTGAACAGCACCGTCCCGGTGTTCACCTACGGCTTCGAGGCGGAGCTCCGCCGCGACTTCCGCGACGGGTGGATGGTCGCCGCCCAGGGCTCGATCCAGCGGGCCCGCTACGCCGACAACGCGAGCGGGCTCCGCGAGGTGCCCGGCGCGCCGCCGGTCCTCGTCGGTCTCCGCGGAGCGGTGCCCATCCTGCCGCGCGCGCTCCTGCTCTCGACCCGGGTCAGCTACGTCGCCCCGATGTGGGATCGCAACGACGAGGCGAGCGACCCCGCGCAGGCCAGGACCGAGGCCGGCGTGATCTGGGACCTCGTGTTCACCGGCGAGGCCGAGCGCGGGTTCCTCCGCTACGCCCTCGGCATCTACAACGTGCTCGACTGGCGCACGACGATGCCGGTGAGCCGTGAGTACACGCAGCGCGCCCTCGTGCAGGCCGGCCGCACGCTCCTCGCCTCCGCCTCCTTCAGCTACTGAGCTTCAGCTACCCGCGGAGCAGGCGGTCGATGTGGGCGTGCTCCCAGGCCTGCGCGCGCTCGAAGTGGCGGTACTCGCGCTCGCGCGCCCGGAAATGCGGCGGGTGGAGCACGCGACGCCCCGCGACCCGGACGGCCGGGATGACGTGGTGGAGCATCTCGTGGAACACCACGAAGGCGACGAAGTATCGGGGCACCCAGGGACGGTCGAGCCGGGGGTGGATGCGGACCAGCCGCTCCTGCGCCGAATAGGAGCCGAGCTTGAGGGTGGCCCGTGCCCCCGCGCGCCCCTCGGCCGCCCAGCAGATCGAGGCGTCGATCATCCCGCCGAAGTACTTGCGGTTGACCTCGGCGAAGAGGGCGTCGAGATCGTGGACCGCCCCCTGGTTGGGCTTGCTCGAGCGCCGGTGGGGCTCGAGGGACCGGATGCGGCCCATGTTGTGGTCGATGTAGCGACCGACCACGTGGGAGGCCTCGCGGTCGCGATAGAACAGGAACCGCCCGAGGGCCTCGATGACGTCGATCGGGGCGTCGAGGAACATGTGGTGGAGGCGGGCCCGCAGGAGGCCGTCCTTGCGCACCGCGTGGATCATCGAGTGGCGGTTGTCGTGGATGGCCACCACGACGGGGCTGCGGCCGACGATGGCGAGCCGGCGCTCGAGGGCCTGCCGCGCGCCCTCGTGGACGTAGACGGCGGGGGACCCGGGCGGGAACCGCAGATCGAGCTGCTCGATGACCCGGAGCAGGGCGTGGTGCTTGAGGGAGACCGCCGCGCGGGCGCGGGGCCTCCGCTGGTTGCCGACCTCGACCCCGAGGGGACCGGCCGACGGGGTGAGCGGCAAGGCGCCCCCGAGGAGCGGGAGCAGGGCCTGGGCCGACTTCACACGGGCCACCTGCGCCACGCGAAGCGCCGAGCTCAGCACTCGGGTGGTTCGGGTGGTTCGCTCGGAGGCCATGGATTGGGGGTAGAAGCCCCCCCCCATCCTGTCAAGAAACGGGGATATCCACAGGATATCTTGTGGATATCCTTGGGAAATTGCCGGGACGGATTCCCCCGGGGACGGAGGCTGCGGGGGCTTGCCAACGGCCTCCCGGGCCGTCAGCCCTCGGCGGAAGGCTGCTCAGTTCTCGACGTAGAGGATGGCGCAGTTGTGGCAATCCGCGTCGCGAACGCGGTTGCAGAGCTCGACGAGGTCGTCGTCGGCGTCGACCAGGGTGCCCACCACGGGCTTGGCGGTGCCCTCGTCGTAGTGGCAGTCGTCCAGGGCGACCCAGCGACCGCGATACTCGTTCGACGCACACAGCTCGACCCACGAAACCTGACCGTTCATCTTCGCTGACCTCGGAGGTCCCGCCCCAGTCGCCCCCCTTGGTGGGGGTCCCCAGCGCGTTGATTGGACCCTACGGACTCGTGACCTCGAATGACGTGACGACCCCCCAGAGACAGTGGGTCGTGACGGTAGCGCCGGCGTGACGACCTCGTCAAACGACCACGCGCCTCGACCGTCCTGCCGGTACGCCGCTCAGCGCTACTTCGCCTCGCTGGGCTCGGCTCAGTCGTCGTCGTCGTCCACGTAGGTGCCGATGGGCGGCGCCGCGCCGTGGTGGAGGATCTCCCAGACCTGCCTGGACAGGCCGGGAGCCTGGTCGGGCTGGGAGAGGTCCCACTTGGAGTGGGCTGCCTCGATGGCCGACTTGGTGCCCCCTACGTTGCAGGCGAGGGGCTCGGCGCGGGGCAGCCGGTCGAACGGGGTGTAGTCGGGGGTCGAGGTGAACATCTCGAGCGGGAGGGCCGCCCGGGCGACGATGTCGCTCGAATACGGCTTGCCGTAGACGTGCGCCAGGAGCTTGTGGATCGACGAGGTGTCGTAGTGGCCCTTGGCGACGAACCCGCGCTTCACCCAGGGCGAGGCGAAGAACAGCGGGGTGCGGTGGGCATCCACGTGATCCCCACCGTCCTGCGGGTCGTCCTCGGTCACGATGACCAGCGTCGAGCCCCAGAGCGGCGACTTGGAGAGCCCGTCGAGCAGGATCCCGATGCCCTCGTCGCCCACCGCGATGTAGGTCTGCGGAGTGGGCTTGTTGACCGAGCCGCCGGCCGTGTGGTCGTTCGGCTGGATGGCGTAGGTGAACGCCTTGAGGTCGCACAGCACGCGCGCGCGCGCCGCGATGTAGCAGCTCTTCACCGTGTCCGGCAGATCCATCGTGTAGATCTTGCCGGGGTAGTTGTTGTCGAGGCAGCAGTTCTTCGGCTTCTTGCCGTCGTCGTCCGCCGCACCGACCGGCTCGCCCATGTTGTCGAACGGCACGCCGTTGCGCTGCAGCCAGTCGAAGACCGAGCCCTCGACGGGGCGGCCGACCACGTTGATGCCCTGGAACGGCAAGCGGGAGCCGCGGCCCCACGAGACCAGCCAGGTGCGCTCGGTGAAATCCGTGGTGCGCCCGAACGTGGTCCACACGTGGCCCTGGATGCTCTGCTCGGCCGACGTGTAGTAGTTGTCGAACAGCGTGAAGGTCTTGGCGGCCTTGCGCTGGTTGCCGAAGATGGAGTCCATCTTGCCCGGCGCCATCACGAGCTTCGGGTCGCCGTTGGCCCCCGGCAGGTCGCCGTACACCGCGTCGTAGGTCTTGTTCTCCTTCACGATGAAGACGACGTGTTGGATCTGCTTGCTCGGGCCCGCGGTGTTGGTGTCGGGCACCGGGAAGTCGTAGGGCGCGCCCGCGCAGTCCACCTTGGAGGCGCCCTCGAGCTTGCCGACGTCGGTGTACTTGCGACCGCGTCCTTGCCCGCGGTGAGCGCGGCCGCGTCGGGCGCGGTGGCGAGGAACTGGATCGAGCCCTTCATGCGATCGGTGATGTCGCCCTCGCCCGGCCCGAACGGGATGGGGATGTTGCCCGCGCCGCGGCCCTTGCCGCTCACGACGACGACCGAGCCGTCGGGGCGCACCGAGACGGCCGTGGGCCACCACTCGGTCGGGAACTGGCCGGCGGGCGTGAGGGTGGGCGCGGCGTCGCCCGTGGGGAGCACGACGTCGAACACCGCGACCGCGTTGCGACCGCCGAGCGTGACGTAGAGGCGCTTGCTGGTCGCGTCGTACGCGACGCCGTTCGGCGAAGGGCCGTGCAGGCCGCCCTCGGCGAGAGGCACCGTGCCGACCACCGCGCCGCCCGCGGGCAGCGTGTCGACCACCGTGATCTCGTCGGAGTCGCTCGACACCACCGCGAGGTGCCGCGGCCCGAGGGCCACGATCGCCCCCGGGTTCTTGCCGAGGGTCAGCTTGCCGACGACCTTCTGCGCGACGAGGTCGACGAGATCGATGCGACCGCCGTCCCAGGCGCTCACCCAGGCGTATTTGCCCTCGGTGTCGGCGGGGTGGATGAACGGCGTGAAGATCTCGCGGCCGCCGATCTCGACGCGGCCGATCACCTTCTTGGTGTCCACCTCGACGGTGAAGAGCGTCGTCGTGGAGCCGCGGCCGTCGCCGGTGCCGCCGACGATGCGCTTGCCGTCCGGCGTGGCCGCGATCCCCGAGATCTCGTAGGCGTCGGCCAGGCCTCCGCCCGCGGGCGCGCCGGCCTCGCGCGGGATCTTGAGGTCGTTCGTGGCGTCGCGGGTGAGCTTCTTGGCGCCGACGTCGATCGAGTACGCGTAGAGGGTCGAGCCCTGCCCGCCGCTCACGTAGGCGCGGAGCGGCCCCGAGGCCGCGGGGAGGATGACCACGCCGTAGTTGGTGGCGAGGTCGCCCGTGTACTTGTCGCGGCCCACGACCGGATCCTCGGCGGTGCCGATCTTGGTCACGTCCACGAGGCGCACGCTCTGTTCCTTGATGCCGCCGTCGACGACGAGGACGAGGTCTCCGCCGGGGACTGCCACCACGTTGGTCGGGAACCCGCCCTTGTAGTCGGAGAACGTGGAGACCTTGCCCGCCGGCTTCACGCGCTGCCCGGTGGGCAGGATGAACGTCGCCGGATCGGCCGCGTCGACGCCGCTCGACTTGGCCGCTTCACCGGTGGCCACCGAGGCCGTGCACTTGCCGGTGATCGCAGGGAAGCTGCCGAGCCACGCGCCGCAGCCCGCTGCGTGGGGCAAGCTCGCGTAGGGCCCGAGCGCGGGGCACTCGTAGCCCTTGGGCTCGCACGTGGGATCGCAGTCGAACGCGCACGAGGTCGGCGGGGAGCGGTAGTCCTCGGGATCGAGGGGGCCGGTCTCCGCGGCGTCGGGAGGAGGTGGTTCGGCGTCACCGGACGAGCATCCGAATCCGCCGAGCGAACCCGCGAGTGTGCCGAGGATCGCGGCCGATACCCACCGGGAGAGACGAGGCCTGGGCGCGTGCATTGCGCAGCAGTCTACGGCGGCGGCCTGTGATAGGAAACCCAGGTCCCCATGATTCCGGTGCTCTCCCGTGACCAGATGCGCGCCTTCGACCGCTACGCGATCGAGACGTGCCACGTGCCCGGCGTCGTCCTGATGGAGAACGCGGGGCGGGGCGCGGCGGACGTCGCCGGCCGGATCCTGGGCGCGCGGCTGCCGTCGGCCCGGGTGGTCGTGGTCTGCGGCGCGGGCAACAACGGCGGCGACGGCTTCGTGGTCGCGCGTCACCTGTGGTCGCGGGGGGCGGTCGTGCAGGTGTTCCTCGCCGGAGCGCCGGAGCGCGTGCTCGGTGACGCTCGTGTGAACCACGACGCCTACCTCGACCTCGGCGGTGAGGTCACCCTCCTGGTCCCGAACGAGCTCGCCGAGCTCGAGGCGGCCCTCGGCCTCGCGGATCTCGTGATCGACGCCCTGTTCGGCACCGGGCTCGATCGGCCCGTCCCGCCCGAGATGGCCGCCCTGATCGACGCGATCAATCGCGCGCCCGGGCATCGACTCTCGCTCGATCTGCCGAGCGGCCTGCACGCCGACTCGGGCGCTCCGCTCGGGGCGTGCATCGAGGCGCACGACACCGTCTGCTTCGGCCACCTCAAGGTCGGGCTGCTCACGCCGCAAGGCGCGCGCCACGCCGGACGCATCCACGTGTGCGACCTCGGCGTCCCGAGCACCATCCTCGGGCGCGTCGGCCACGTGGCCGAGGTCATCGAGCGCAAGGCGGTCGCCGAGCTGTTCGTGCCGCGCGAGGCCGACGCCCACAAGTTCTCGGTCGGCGCGGTGCTCGTTTGCGCGGGCTCCGGCGGCAAGAGCGGCGCCGCGCTGCTCTCGGCGCGCGGGGCGTTCCGCGCCGGCGCCGGCCTCGTGAGCATCGCCACCTGGCCGGAGGCGCTCGCCGCGGTCGACGCGCGCATGCCCGAGGTGATGGCGCAGGGGCTCGACCGCGCGTCGCCCAAGGCGTTGATCGACCTCTTGCTGCCCAACCGTCGGGCCGTGGTGGTCGGCCCCGGCTTCGGCCTCGACGCGCCGGCGCGCGAGGTGGTCGAGCACCTGCTCGCCACGTTCGAGGGCCCCATGGTGCTCGACGCCGACGGCCTCACCCTGTTCCGTGGTCAGCCCGAGAAGCTCGCCGCCGCGCGCGGCCCGCTCGTGCTCACCCCGCACGCCGGCGAGATGGGCCGCCTGCTCGGCCTCTCGAGCGACGAGGTGGAGGCCGACCGGTTCGGCGCCGTGCGCAAGCTCGTCGCCGCCACCCGCGCCACCGTCCTGCTCAAGGGCGCGCGCACCATCGTCGCGTCGCCCGAGGGCCGCGTGGCGGTCAACACCACGGGCAACCCGGTGCTCGCGACCGCGGGTTCGGGCGACGTCCTCGCCGGCATGATCGGCGCGTTCCTGTGCGCGATGGCCCCGTTCGACGCCACCGTCGCCGGCGTGCACGTGCACGGCCTCGCGGGCGACGTGCTCCGCGGCCGCACGGGTGATCGAGGCATCTTCGCCTCCGAGATCGCCGACGAGATCCCGCGCGTGCTCGAGGCGCTCCAGCGCGACGAGCTGACGACCGAGACGCGGATCTGACTACTGCGTGAGCGGCAGGCGTAGACGTGGCTTCGGCGCGTCGAGGGCGCCGAACGCGCGCTTGTAGTCGGCGAAGCGACCGCCGCTGCGGACCGCGTCGAGCACCGCGCGGCCCTCGGCGAAGCCGCCCTGGGCGAGCACCGCCTCGGCCCACGCCCACTTGGCGCTGGTCGCGCGCACGTCGACGCGCCCGCGGAGCCCTTTGCGCAGCCGCTCGAGGCGGTGTTCCACCACGTCGATCCCCGCGAACGCGGCGTCGACCATGGGCGTGTTGCGCTTGGGGCAGAACGGCGCGATCCCGAGGGCAATCGGCACGATCCGCGAGAGCTCGCTCGAGAACCGCACGCACTCGTCGATGTCCTCGTCGGTCTCGCCGGGCAAGCCGACCATCAGGTAGAGCTTGAGGCGATCCATCTTCACCGCGCGCGCGTTCTCGGCGGCGGCTTCGAGGTGGCGGATCTCGGCGCGGCGGTCGAGCTGTTTGCGCATGCGCTCGCTCGGGCCGTCCATCGCGGTGGTGAGCGTGCGGTAGCCGGCTTGCTTCAGCGCCTGGACGAACTCGATCTTGAGCTTGTCGGGGCGCAGCGACGAGAGCCCCACCTCGCTGCCGCGCGCCGTGAGCGTGCGCACGATCGAGACGATCCGCGGGTGGTCGCTCACCGCGGCGCCGACGAGGCCGACGCGCTTCGCGTCGAGCGGGATGCGGCCGAGGATCTCGTCTTCCGGGACGATGCGCATGCCGCCGTTGGTGGAGCGGCGCATCACGCAGTAGGTGCACCCGCGCGAGCAGCCGCGCGAGGTCTCGATGAGGAACATCGAGGAGAGCGCGGCCTCGGCGGCGCGGATCGGCCCCCACGCGGGGAGGTCTGCGTCGTCGACCTGGGCGAGCGGGGGCAGCGCCTCGCCGTGGAGCGCCGGCACCCACACGTGGGGCATCGCGGCGAGCGCGGCGAGCTGGGCCGCTCGGCCGCGGACGGACTCGAGCACGCGCACCACGTCGACGACGAGCCGCTCGCCCTCGCCCATCACGACGGCGTCGCAGAACGGACCGAGTGGCACCGGGTTGCTGAACGTGAGCGGTCCGCCGCCGAGCACGAACGGCCCGCGCTCGTCGCGCTCCTCGCGCAGCGGCGAGAGCCCCGCGCCCTCGAGCACCTGGGTGAGGCCCGCGATCTCGAGCTCGTAGGCGACGCTCACGGCGAGCACGGGGAAATCCCCCACGGCGCGGTTGGACTCGTAGGTGTGCAGCGGCGGGTGGGGCTCGCCGGGCTTCGCGTCGTCGTCGAGGAACGCGCGCTCGCACCCGAGGCCGTCGGCCTCCATCAGGGCGCGGTAGATGCGCTGGTAGCCGAGCGACGCCATGCCGGCGCCGTACGCCGAGGGATAGACGAGCGCGACGCCGAACGCCCCGTGCTTGTCGATGGCGCCGATCTCGCTCGCGAGGCGACGCTGCACCCGCTCGCGGAACGTGGTCGGGCGATCGACCGTCGAGCGCCGTTGACGGCCCAAGGTCAGCCGACCTTCGCCACGCTCGACTCCTCGCCGCCGAGAGTCGTGGTGGACTCGTCGATGGGGAGCTCGGCAAAGTTGAACCACTGGTCGGGGAACCGCCGCACGAAGCGCTCCGCGGCGGCCATCACGCTGGTCATCGCGCGGTCGAGCTCGCCCGGGTTCGCGCGCCGCGGCAGGGTGACCTCGGTGTCGGCGCGCACGAGGTGGTCGGCGAAGCCGAGGCGCGCGGTGAACACGGGGATGATCGGCGCGCCGGTGACCTGCGCGAGCTGGAACGGCCCGAGCGGCACGCGGTAGCGACGGCCGAAGAAGGGCACCGCGCGCGAGCGCATGCCCGCGGGCACGCGGTCGACCTGGAGCGCGACGGCGCCGCCGTGCCGCACGTGCTGGGCGAGCGGCAGGACCGACAGCGGATCTTCGCCCACGTGGAACACCTTCACGCCGGCCTTCTGGCGCGCGGCGTCGCTGATCTCTCGCGCGCGATCGTCGCGCTCCTTGGCCATGGCGATGCCGAGCTCGAAGCCGCGGTTCTTCATGACCGCGCCGGCGACGTCCCAGCTGCCGGCGTGGATGGTGACGAGGATCGCGCCGCGGTTGCGGTCGCGCGCCATCTCGAGGTTCTCGCGCCCCTCGATGGTGTAGCGGAACGGCGGCGGATTCGGCCCGCTGCCCGCGAGCCCCTCGGCGAGACAGTGGCCGTAGTTGGCGAGCGTGGCGGCGACGTCGAGCGCCTCGACCAGCGCGGCGCGGTGGCCCTGCACGAAGCGGTGGTTCGCGAGCAGCTGCGCGCGCGTCGGCGCGCGCGTGAGGCCGACCAGGAGCGCGATGGGCCCGGGCGAGGCGCGCAACCACCAGTGTGGCAGGCGCGTGGCGCCCCACGCGGCGAACCCGCGGAGGGTCGCCGAGTCGTGTCTCAGGTGCTTCTGCAGGCTCTTCCACATGGCGTGCTCACGGCTCGGCTCGGTGGGAGACGGTAGTCTGCGCGGCTCCATTTTGCGAATCCTGCTGGCCAAGTCGACGGCCATCGCTACACTTCTCGTCAATGGTCGGGGCGCGAGCCCTTGCCATCGGTCGTGGAAGGGGGGTTCCCCTGGACCGGTCCACGAGGCGAACCAACGCCTCGCCCGCGGCCTGACGAGCGTTCTCTCCGCTCGGCTTCGTGTCGGTCGGAACCGCTCCGCTACGGAACGCGCGCTCCGCGTTCGCTCGGCCTCGTCGAAAGACGGGTCCGTGTCGAGCGCTCACCGCGCGCCGGCCCCAGCGCCGGAGGAGGAGACACATCATGCAAAGTACCAGTGGCCTCGAACAGGAGGGTCCGGTCGGTTAGTCGCTGATGCGGCTTTCCGTGCAGTGTCTCTCGCCGCGAAACCGACGCCACGCAGGTCGTGCTGTCGAACCGCGCTGAGCAAACGGACGCCTCCTCGTGTGGGTCGAGGGCAGCTTCGCTGACCCTTCCACGCAGAGGCCGAAGTACCGGTGAGCGGGTGGTCCGAGGATCACCCGCTCACTCTTTTTGTTTCGGTCGCAGCCGCTCCCCGCACTTCGGGTTCCACGCGGGCCTCGTCGATCGCGCCGACGACGCGATCGCTGGTGGGCCGTGGGCGCGTCGCCGAGTTCGAGATGGATGCGAATTCGGCGGAGGACCGGACGGGACGGTCGAGAGCGACAACGCCCAATCCCGTGAGCCCGGAAGGGACACACGAAGGGGCGTAGCGCCGTAGCGGCGGCACGTAGGGCGAACAAAGCAAACCGCTATTTCACGCAGGTCCAGGTGTCGGCGTCGAGCTGGGGTTCGGCGTAGGCGGCGCCGCCCGCGAGGTAGCCCGCGGCGACCACGACCTCGCCCGTGAGCCGGATGTGCTCGCTGTCGCAGCTCGGGTGCTCGGGCGCGTAGGTGGTGATCAACATCTGCGAGCCGTCGACCAGCACGACGTCGACCACCTTGCCCGGCGCCGGGCGCGTGATGCGCGGCGCCTTGCTGGAGACCTTGCCCTCGATCGCGACGCGCTCGCCGACGCGGCCCACCAGGTAGGTGACGAGCGGGACGGTCGAGGGTGGCGGCGCGGGCGTGCTCTTGGCGTCCTTCTCGGGCGCGGCCTTGATGTCCGGCGCGCGGCGGCTGCACGCGGCGAGCAGCACGAGCCACGCCGCCCACCTCAAGCGCGCATCCTCCGCGCGAGCAAGAAGGCCATCTCGAGCGCCTGCGCGTGGTTGAGCCGGGGGTCGCAGAGCGTGTCGTAGGCGCGCGAGAGGTCGGCCTCCGTGATGCCCGAGGCGCCGCCGATGCACTCGGTCACGTCCTCGCCGGTGAGCTCGAAGTGCACGCCGCCGAGGATGGTGCCGGCCGCGGCGTGGGCGGCGAACGCGCCCTCGAGCTCGGCGAGGATGTCGGTGAACGACCGGGTCTTGTGGCCGGAGCTCGCCGTCGTCGTGTTGCCGTGCATCGGGTCGCAGAGCCACAGCACCGGACGGCCCTCGCGCGCGATGGTGGCGAGGAGCGGCGGCAACGCATCCTGGACCTTGTCGTGCCCCATGCGCGTGATGAGCACCATGCGACCGGGCACGCCCTTCGGGTCGAGCACGTCGAGCAGCTGCAGCAGATCTTCGCCGCGCGTCTTCGGCCCGACCTTCACGCCGATCGGGTTCGCGAGGCCGCGGAACAGCTCGACGTGCGCGCCGTCGAGCGCGCGCGTGCGCTCGCCGATCCAGGGCAGGTGCGTGTTGAGCAGGTAGTGCCCGTCGCGGTGCGGGACCTTGCGCACCTGGGCCGACTCGTACTCGAGGTTGAGGCCCTCGTGGCTCGTGAAGAAGTCGACGCGCGAGAGCTCGCCGATGCTCGCGTTGCCGAGCGCCTCCATGAAGCGCAGGGCGTCGCCGAGCTGTTCGAGGGTGCGCGCGTAGTCGGCGCGCAGCGACGCGGGGAGCTCCGCGCGCGAGAGGAACGAGAGGTCCCAGTACTCGGGGTGGTGCAGGTCGGCGAAGCCACCGGCGGACAGCGAGCGGATGAAGTTCAGCGTGAGCGCCGCGTTGCGGTACCCCTCGAGGAGGAGCTGCGGGTCGGGCCTGCGCGCGGACTCCTCGAACTCGGGCTTGTTGTAGAGGTCGCCGAAGTAGCTCGGGAGCTCGCGGTCGCCGCGCCGCTCGGTGGGGCTCGAGCGCGGCTTCGCGTATTGCCCCGCGACCCGCCCGATGCGCACCACCGGCTTCTTGCTGCCGAGGATGAGCACCAGCGACATCTTGAGCAGGATCTTGAGCTGCGAGACGAGCCGGTCCGGCCGGCAGTCGGCGAAGCTCTCCGCGCAGTCGCCCCCTTGCAGGACGAACCGCTTGCCGAGCTGCGCGTCGGCGAGGAGGCCGCGCAGCTTGTCGATCTCCCACGAGGTGACCAGCGGGGGCAGCCTCGACAGCCGGTCGCGCGCGTCGGCCAGCGCGGCCTCGTCGGGGTAGCGGATGTCCTGCGCGTTGGGCTTGCCGCGGAAGGACTCGGGGCGCCACTGCTCCGCGGACATCGCCGTCGCACGCTAGCGCGGCTAAGGTGCCCTGACCATGAAGGACACTCGCATCGGCTTCCTCGGCGCCGGCAACATGGCGCAGGCCATCATCCGTGGGCTCCTGCGTGGAGGCGCGTTCGTCTCCCCGGGCCAGGTCATCGCGAGCGACCCGGTGCGCAAGTCCCTCGAGAAGCTCCAGCACGAGTACCCGGGCCTGCAGGCCACGAGCGACAACGCCGAGGTGTGCGCCACCGCCGACGTCATCGTCCTCGCGGTCAAGCCGCAGATCGTCGACAAGGTGCTCGCGCAGATCGCCCCGCATTTCCTGCCCCGCTCGCTGCTGGTCTCGGTCGCGGCCGGCGTCTCGACCGCGGCCATGGAGTCCAAGCTGCCGGTCGGCACGCGCGTGATCCGCTCGATGCCCAACACCGCGGCCACCGTGCTCGCGGGGGCGACCGCGATCTGCAAGGGCTCGTGCGCGACCGACGAGGACATCGCGACGGCCGAGCGCTTCTTCTCCTCGGTCGGGCGGACCGTCGTGCTCGAAGAGACCCTGATGGACGCGGTCACGGGGCTCTCGGGCAGCGGCCCCGCCTACGTCATGCTGATGATCGAGGCGCTCGCCGACGGCGGCGTGAAGGTCGGCCTGGGCCGCGACACCGCGCTCCTGCTCGCCGCGCAGACGGTGTACGGCTCGGCGAAGCTGCTGCTCGAGACGGGCGAGCACCCGGGACGCCTGAAGGACATGGTCACCTCGCCCGGCGGCACCGCGATCGCGGGACTCCACACCCTCGAGTCGGGGGGGCTGCGGCGCACGCTGATCGACGCCGTCGAGGTCGCGACCCGCCGCGCGGCGGAGCTCGGCGAGGCGCTCGACAAGAAGCTGCGCGGGTAGTCGCCTGCGGGGGAGTGTGTTCGCGCGGGTGTGGTGGCTTTGCGCCAATGCCGGGCAATCCCGGGCCGAATGTGCGCAATTTTCACCTTTTTTGCGCTGGCATCCCGCGTGCTGTTAGCTCGGGCATGCGCTCGATCTTCCTTCCGCTCGCGGCCACCTTGCTCCTCGTCGGTGCGACGGCGCACGCCGACGACCCGGCGCCGACGGCGCCTGCACCCCTTCCTGCGCCGCCGACGCCTGCACCCCTGCCCGCTGCGCCGACGGCAGCACCGACTCCGACCGCCACGCCCGCGATCGGGAGCTACCGCGCTCGCTACGTCGAGGCGCGCGAGTCGCTGCTGGCCGGCCACTTCGACGAGTGCCGTGACGCCTTCGCGACGCTCGCCGCCGAGGCCCCGAGCGAGAGCGATCGCCTGCTCGCGAGCGAGATGGCCGACATCTGCGGCAACCTCGCGAAGAAGGGCCTCGCGTTCGTGCACCAGAAGGATCTCGGCGAGTCGAACCTCTCCGCGAAGGCCACCGGCATCCGCACGACCGACGAGCTCGCCATCCTCTACACCAACGCCGTGCTGTACGGCGTCGGCACCGGCTTCTTCGTGGGTGCGGCGGTCGACGCCAAGGGCCCCGCCGGGTTCGTCCTCCCGATGATCGGCACCGCGGGTGTGGCCTCGGCGCTCATCTACGCCGCCGATCGCGGCAAGGGAATGCCCTATGGCGTGCCGCAGTCGATCACCACCGGCCTCTACCTCGGCTTCGAGCAGGGCCTCCTGTGGACGCTGTGGCAAGACGCGAACAACAGCTACTCGAACCGCTGGAAGGAGAACACCAAGGCGGCGGTGATCTGGGGCAGCGCCACGCTCGGCGCGCTCGCGGGCGGCATCGTCGGAGCCACCTCGACGGCGACCCCAGGGCGTGCGTCGTGGGTCGGCTCGACGGGCCTCTGGACCGGTGTGGTCGCCGGATTCGCGGGCCTCGCTGCCCACGGAGACGGTCGAGGGGACGACGCCGCGTTCGAGCTGACGGCCGCGATCGGCGTCGCCGCCGGCGCCGGGATCGGTCTGCTCACCGCCAAGGCCGTGTCGCCGTCGATCGCGCGCGTGCGCTTCCTCGACCTCGGTGCGCTGGCCGGCGGCCTCCTCGCGGGCGGGCTCTACTACGCCGCCGCGGACCGCTCCTCGAACGCGACGGCCTTCAGCACCATCACCGCGCTCGGCGTCCTCGGAGGGCTCGGGACGGCGTGGGCGCTCACGAGCAGCATGCCGCGCGACGACGGCCCGCGCGTGAAGGACGAGGCGAAGTTCTCCCCGACGATCGCGCCGACGCAGGGTGGCGCGACCTTCGGAGTGGCGGGGACGTTCTAGGCGCTCGCGTGCGGCCCCAGCGGCCGCATCGCTTCGCGCTCGTTCACTTCACGCAGAGGCCGAGGCCGCCTTCGATGCCGCCGACCTTGGTGCACGTGCCGTAGTTGGTGCCGCCGACGTTGCAGGTGCCGTCGGCCGCGAAGCGACCGCCCGCGGCGCTCGCCCCCGGGTAGGTCCAGCCCGTGGGCTTGGTGAGCCAGCAGAAGAGGTAGCAGGTCGAGACGCCCGTGCCCGAATCGGGCTTGGTGGTGAGCTCGGTGCAGAGCTGCGACTCGCCGCAGTCGTTCGCGTACGTGCACTTGATGGCCGGCTTGGTGCCGATCGCGCCGGTGGGCTTGCTGCACTTGAACGCGTCGGGGGCCTCGCTGAAGAGGCACACCTGGTCGGCGGGGCAGTCGTACTTGAACGGGTTGCAGGCGTTGCTGTAGCTGCAGATGTGATAGATGGTCTTGCCCGCCGAGTCCGTCAGCGAGACGTTGCACTTGCCGGCCTTCGACGCGGCGGAGCTGCCCACGCAGACGCTGTTGTCGCCGGGGCAGCACGCGGGCGTGCACTTGCTGCTCTGACACTCGAGGCCGCGATCGCAGTCGCCGTCGCCGGTGCACGGGTCACCCTTGGTGCCCGCGCCGATCGCGCGCGCGGCGCACGCGGTGGAGGTGCCGTCGTACGAGCAGGTCTGCGTGCCGGGGCAGTCCTGCTTCACGAGATCGCACTTGTCGCCCGGGTGCGGATCGCAGCCACCGACGGGGCCGGTCTCCTTGGCATCGGACCCAGCACCCGTGTCGATCGTCGAGGTCTCGCCGGTGGGCGTCCCGGTGTCGACGCTGTCGTCGGTGACCGCGCCGTCCGTGGTCGCCGTGTCCTTCTTGCCCGAGTCGACCTTCACGGGGGTCGTGTCCTCTTCGGCGGGACCGCATGCGGCCATCCCGAGGACGGGCACGCACACAGCCGAAGCGAACAGGACCGACCAGAGCACACGGGAAGACGAACGCATGGCAGCCTCCGAAGAAGGAATGATCGAGTCTAGCCTGCGTGACGGCTTCGGTCACATTTCACTTTGTCGCTTTGCCCAGGACCGAACAGTGCGACTCCAGCGTCATGGTGGTCGAGCACCGCGACCGTTCACTTCGCGTCGGTCGGAGCCCCGGCGTCGGAATCCACGACTTGGTTCGAGCCCTGTGGGCCGAAGGGCTTCGGCACCGGCGGGTGGAGGTCCATGACCTTCTTGTACTGGTGGTTGGTCACCGGGGTCTGCTGGACCGGCTGCTGTTGCTCCGCCGCAGGAGCAGGCACCTCGTCCTTCCTGCTGCAGTCGGCGCAACCCGGACCGAACGAGGACAGGACGAGCAAGAAGGCAACGAGGGACCGCATGGGGATTTCCTTCACAAAAAGGGCGCGACCCCCGTGCATGGTGCACGAGGGCCGCACTCACTGACGAACCGGAGGCCCGATCAGGCCGCCCGATCAGGCGGGGGGACGGCAGGTCTTGCCGGAGACGCCCGCGGACTGCTCGCAGGTCCAGCCGGTGATGCCGCACTCGGCGTCGGCCGTGCAGTTCTTCACGCAGTAGCCCGCCATGCCGGCCGGGAGCTTGAAGGACGGATCGTAGATGTCCTTGCCGTCCTTGTCCTTGGCGTTGAGGAGCGGGTCGCAGGAGAAGCCGGTCTTGCACTCGGCGTTGGCGGTGCCGAAGGCGACCGTCTTGCAGAGCGAGATGCACATACCCGCGTCGGTGCCCGCGCCGGTCTTGCCGAAGCAGAGGCAGTCCGTCGACGAGGTGCCCGCGGCGGCCCCCGGCGTGCACTTGTCGCCGTCCTTCTTCGCGAAGCTGAACTTGCAGTGGCTCTTGCCACCGGTCGCGTCGGCGACGCACTTGAAGCCGGCCGGGGGCTTGCTGAAGAGCTTCGCGCACTCGGTGTCGGTCGTGCAGGTCTTGTCGACGCAGATGTTCTCGAGCTCGTCGCACACCGACGGAGCCGGGCAGTCGGCGTCGGTCGCGCAGCCACCCTGGCAGGAGCCGAAGAGGGTGTTCTTGCCGGCGCTGTCGGTGCCGATCGCCTCGGGGTTGCAGGCGTTCTTGCCGGCGCAGGCAGTGGTGACCTTGCCGGTGTTGTCGAGGACGCAGAGGCCCTCGCACGTCGCCGGGTTGGTGCCCGACTTGGTGCAGATGCCGGTGTCGCCGTCGCAGAGCGGGATGGTGGTGCCGTCGCCGGCGTCGCACGCGTCGCCGCCGCCCTTGTCGAGCTGGATGCAGATCGCGGTCGGGTTGAGGGGGCTGATGATGTAGAGCTTGTTGGTGCAGACGCCGAGGCCGTTGCCGGTCACGTCGCAGTCGCCGTCGGAGGTGCAGGCCTTGCCCGTGGTCTTGTCGGGGGTGACGAGCGGACCGCTGTCCCCGCCGTCGACCACCGAGACTTCACCCGGCTTGCTGTCGGTGACGACACCGTCCGTCTTCGCGTCGGTGCCCGAGTCCTTGGCCGGCGCGATGGGCTCGGGATCGCTCGTGCCACACGCGGCAACTCCGCCCACCGTCAACGAGAGGGCCGCGAGGACCCCGAGAACACGCTTCGTCATGACTGCTCCTCCAAGTTTCGGAAAGATCTGGTCCGGCCGAGCCCGGACGTCTGCTCGAGAAAGTTTCGCTGCGGGAGGATCCCGCCCAGGCCCTTCGGCAGCCCAAGTCGTCGGCGACCCGTCAGGCCAGCCCCCTACGCGAGTTGCGTGCCATCGTGACCGCGAGGTGTAGATGGCGGGGGATTCGGGGCCCGAGCTGCATGGCGGCGCGTGCCCTGATGGTCACGGGGGGTGTGACGCCCATGTCATGATCGAAGATCAGGACCGATGCGCCCTGACGGTGAACCCGGATCGTGCGAACCGAGACGCCGCCCCAGAAACCCTTCCTGGGGGCAGAGTGCTCCCGGGAAGGCGGCGGACGGTATGACCCCAGCACCGCTGTCGTCAACCCGACGTGTGCCGAAAATGTCACCCGGTCCGTGTGGGGCGGAATCCTCCACCGGAGCCTGCTGCTTGACACGGCGCGCCGACTGGGTAGCGTAGTCGGCCCTTACCAACACGCGGGAGTAGCTCAGTTGGTAGAGCATCAGCTTCCCAAGCTGAGGGTCGCGGGTTCGAGCCCCGTTTCCCGCTCTGAGAATCCGTAGGCGTCTAGCGAGCCCGGCTCACGACGAGGCCGTAGGCGCGGCCGCGCGGCACGCCGAGCACCAGCGCGCACTCCACCTCGCCGGCCAGCACGCGCGCGCACGCGGCCACGAACGCGAAGCCTCCCACACCCTCGTGCCGGCCCGCGGCGCGCAGCACGTCGACGCGGGGCACCGCGGCCCACGCCGAGCCCGCGAGGGCGGCGGCGATCTCCGCGTCGTCCTCCGCGACCACGATCGAAGCGCACTCTCGTGGAGGAGGCAGAGCCGCGAGCACCGCCGCGCCGTCGACCCCTTGCGCCACCGCGAGCACCTCCACCTCGGAGCGCTCGCTGGTCAGCCGCGCGACCGCCGCGCCGTCGCTGCGCTCGCTCGGCCGCACGATCCCCTCGAGCGCGCGGAACTGCGGGGCGAGGCAGGTCTCGGCGATCACGCTCGGGCCCTCGACGCTGCCCGCGCACGCCGAGTCGGTCAGCCCCATCGCGATCCACTCCCAGGCCGTGGCGAGCGCGGCCTCGCCGCTCGCCGAGAGATCCGCGACCGCCATCACCGGCCCCTGCAGGCCGAGGTAGATCGAGGCGTGCCCCGCGGGCGAGCTCGGCACGAGGTTGGGGAAATCGGCCGGTGGGGCGAGGCGCGGTCCCTTCTCGAACACGCGCGCGAGGAACGCCGCGCTGCCGTCCGGGTCGCCGTACGCGGTGCCGAGGAACGCCCCGTCGGCGCGCACCGCGCCCGCGGCCGCGAGCGCCACCGTCGCGAGCCGCGCGTGACGATCGAAGCGCCGGCTCTTCGCCGGGTCGAGCCCCGACAGCGGATCGACCGGCGCGCCGGCCTCGCCGAGCAGCGCAAGGTTCTCGAGGCCCGACAGCGCGCCGAGGCGCGAGGCGCTGCCGAGGCCGCTCACGTAGACGCTGCGACGGGAGACGGCGAGCGCGTCGACGCGGTCGGCGCGCGCGAGCGCGAGCACCGTGTCGACGCCGCCGAAGCCGAACGAGTCGGAGAGCGCGACGTCGACGTCGGCGCGTTGCCGCGTGACGACGTGGCGCAGCGCCGCGCACTTCGGGTCGACCTGCTCGAGCCCCACCGTGGGTGGGAGCTCCCCGTCGCGCAGCGCGAGGGCGGTGAAGATCGCCTCGAGCGCGCCCGCGGCGGCGAGCGTGTGACCGGTGACGGCCTTGGTGGAGGAGACCCACGCACGCTCGACGTGCGGGCCGAGCGCCGTGACGAGCGCGCGGGTCTCCATCGCGTCGTTGAGCGGCGTGGCCGTGCCGTGCGCGTTGACGTAGCCGACCTGCTCGGCGCGCAGACCGGCCGAGGCGAGCGCGCGGCGCACGGCCTCGGCGGGCATCGCGCCGTCCTCGGCGGGGTTGGTGATGTGGTGCGCCTCGCTCGTGACGCCCACGCCGACGACGGCGGCCTCGAAGCGTGCGCCGCGCGCGCGGGCCGCGGCCGGACGCTCGAGCACGCAGAAGCCCGCGCCCTCGCCGATGGAGAGCCCGCGCCGCCGCACGTCGAACGGGCGACACGGGTCGGGGTCGATCGCGGCGAGCGCGTTGAAGCCCGTGAACGTCAGCCGGCACAGGCCGTCGGTGCCGCCGACGAGCACCGCGTCCACCTCGCCGAGCGCGAGCCACGAGAGCCCGATCGCGAAGGCGTTGGCGCCGCTCGAACACGCGGAGCACACCGTGCGCGCGCGCGTGAACGGGCCGAGCGCGACGGCGAGCCGATCGGCGGTGGCCGACAGCGGGTGCGCGATCATGTCGGGCGTGGGCTGCCGCGCGGTGGGATCCGCGTGCATGCGCGCGAGGAGCTCCTCGGTCTCGAGCATGCCGCTCGTGGTGCCACCGACGACGAGCCCGACGCGCACCCGGCGCGGATCGAGGCCGGCCATGGCGAGCGCCTCGCGCGCCGCCTCGAAGGCCATCGCGTCGCTGCGCGACCACACCGAGCCGTCGACGGGGCTCGGGACGACGAGGCCCTTCACTTCGGCCGCGAGGCTCGTGCGCTGCCCCGTGCCGTCGAACACGGTGAGCGGGCCGATGCCGCGCTCCCCGGCGAGGATGCGCGGCCAGGCCTCGGCGACCGAGCGGCCGACCGCGCACACGACGCCGAAGCCAGTGAGCGCGCCTACGCCGACGCCGCCCATCTCAACCCTTGGACGCGCCGCCGTGCTCGCGGACCCACGTGGCGAGGGCGGCCACCGAGGCGAACGCGACACGACCGCCGTCACCCTCGGGGATGCGCACGCCGTATTGCTCCTCGACGGCCATGGCCAGCTGGAGGGCGTCGAGCGAGTCGAGGCCCAGCCCCTCGCCGAACAGCGGCGCCGAGTCGACGATGCTGGCCGGGTCGCGGCCCTCGAGGTTCAGCTCGCGGACGATGAGGGATTTCAGCTCGGAAACAAGGGAATCGGACATGTGGATGGGCGCCGCGCCTGACCCGCTGGCAGTAGCATGCAGACCGCTTCGGGGAAACGTCCGTGTCTGGTAGGCTCCTCGGTCATGCGCGCCGCCCTCGTCGCCCTGCCGCTCCTCGCCGTGATGGCCCTCCCGCGTCTCGCCCTCGCCGAGGACGGCGACGAGCCCAAGAAGGCCGAAGAACCGAAGAAGGAGGAGGGCGAGAAGGAGCTGCACGGCAGCCAGGTCGCCTCGAGCCAGTGGCTGCCGATCTTCCTCGGTGCCGCCGCGGGCGTGACGATTGGTGCGCTGACGGGCACGGCGTTCGACGGCAACCAACCGGCGGTCATCGGTCCCATCGCGGGCGGCGCGATCGGCGGTTTCACTGGCGGATCCGGGGGCGCCTGGCTCATCCGCGGCCTCCGCGAGCAGGACACCTCTCTCGCCGGGACCCTCACCGGCCTCGGCTTCGGCGCGGGCATCGGCGCGGTCCTCTGCGCGAACATCGACCCCGGCGGCCGCGCGCTCGAGACCGTGGGCAAGTGGGGCTCGCTGGTCGTGTTGCCGCTGATGGGCGCGTTCGTCGGGCACCGCCTCGCGCTCGTCTGGGCGCGTCCCGCCAAGAAGGAGGACAAGGCCGCCGAGGGCACCGCGGCGTTCGTCCGCCCCACGGTGGTGCCCCTGTTCGCCAAGGGCGTGAGCGGCACCACGGGCGTGGCGTTCGGCGTCGACGGCGCGTTCTAGCCCTCGAACAGGCCGGCTTGCAGCGGCAAGGCCGCGCGCAGGCGCTCGAGGAACCGACCGCGACGGACCTCCACGCAGCCGAGCGAGGCGAGGTGGTCGTTCATCACCTGCACGTCGAACAGCACGAATCCCCGGCCCGCAGGCGCTGGACGAGGTGGGCGAAGGCGACCTTCGAGGCGTCCGTCCTCCGATGGAACATGGACTCGCCCGCGAACAGGCCGCCGATCGCGACGCCATAGATGCCACCGACGAGTTCGTCGGCCTCCCAGACCTCGACGCTGTGCGCCCACCCGAGCTCGTGGAGGCGCGCGTAGCCCTCGACCAGCTCGGGGACGATCCACGTCCCGCCGTCGCGCTCCTCGCCGCACGCGCGGATCACTTGACCGAAGGCCTCGTCGACCGAGACCCGGAAGGGGTTCTTGCGCAGGGTTCGGCGCAGGGAGCGTGACCAGTGCGGCTCGGATTCCAGCGGGAAGATGGCGCGGGGGTCGGGGCTGCACCAGGGCACGAGGGTGCGAGACTGGGGCCAGGGGAAGATTCCCTGGCGGTAGGCGGCGAGGAGGGTCCCGGGGCTGAAGTCGACCCCCACCGCGAGGATTTCCCGGCTTCCGGCCCGTGACGGGTCGGGGAAGACGACGTGACTCGGGGGTGGCTCCGTGGGGCTGCGATGGAACATGAGCGCGCGCGTGGTGCAGGCTAGTATGACTTCGATGCCTCGCGCTCGTTCCGTCGCTGCCGCCTTCTTCCTTGCCGCACTCTTGCCCGGCCTCGAGGTCGCAGGCTGCTTCAACCCGGGCGGCGAATCCGAGACGCCCGCCGACGGCGGAGACGATGGCGCGGTCGAGTCCGGCGGAGGCTGCGCGGGCGGCGGCACCAAGTGTGGCGACCTCTGCGTCGACACCTCGCGCAACCCCGTCCACTGTGGTGAGTGCAACAAGGCGTGCGCCGACGGCGAGCTGTGCTCGTTCGGCTCGTGCAACGGGTTCTGCAAGGGCGGCACGTTCGAGTGCAACAAGCTCTGCGTCGATCTCAAGGTCGACCCGAAGAACTGCGGCTCCTGCGGCAAGACGTGCCCCGCGGGCCAGGTGTGCTCCAACGGCGACTGCGGCCTGTCGTGCAGCGGCGGCTCCACCCAGTGCGGCGCGCTCTGCGTCGACGTGCAGAGCAACCCCGCGCACTGCGGCGGCTGCGACAAGCCGTGCGGCGCCGGCCTCGTCTGCACGGGCGGCGTGTGTCAGCTGGCGTGCGCGGGCGGCACCACCAAGTGCGGCGCGGCCGCCGTCGACGCCCCCAAGGACCCGGCCAACTGCGGCGGCTGTGGAAAGGCGTGTGCGCTCGGCCAGGTGTGCGTCGGCAGCACCTGCCAGCTCGCGTGCGCGGGCGGCACCACCAAGTGCGGCGCGCTGTGCGTCGACCAGAACAAGGACCCGGCCAACTGCGGCGCCTGCGCGAAGGCCTGCGCCACCGGCCAGGTGTGCTCGGCGGGCACGTGCGCGCTCTCGTGCGTCGGCGGCTCCACCAAGTGCGGCACGCTCTGCGTCGACACCAACAAGGACCCGGCCAACTGCGGCGTCTGCGGCAAGGCCTGCGCGGCCGGTGAGGTGTGCAGCGGCGGAACCTGTCAGCTCTCCTGCGTCGGCGGCTCCACCAAGTGCGGCTCGCTGTGCGTCGACACCACCAAGGACCCGGCCAATTGTGGTGGGTGCGCCAAGGCGTGCACCGGCGGCCAGGTGTGCTCGGCGAGCGCGTGCGCGCTCACGTGCGTCGGCGGCTCGACCAAGTGCGGGTCCACCTGCGTCGACACCACGAAGGACCCGGCCAACTGCGGCACCTGCGGCAAGGCCTGCGGCACCGGCGAGGTGTGCAGCGGCAGCACCTGCGCGCTCAGCTGCGTCGGCGGCGCGACCAAGTGCGGCACCCTCTGCGTCGACACCAAGAACGACCCGACCAACTGCGGCACCTGCGGCAAGGCCTGCGGCGCCGGCGAGGTCTGCAACGCGGGCACGTGCGCGCTCACCTGCAGCGGCGGCAGCAGCAAGTGCGGCTCGCTCTGCGTCGACACCAAGAACGACCCGACCAACTGCGGCGTCTGCGCCAAGGCCTGCGCCACCGGCGAGGTGTGCAGCGGCGGCACCTGCGCGCTCACCTGCGTCGGCGGCGCGACCAAGTGCGGCACCCTCTGCGTCGACACCAAGAACGACCCGACCAACTGCGGCGTCTGCGGGAAGAACTGCGCCACCGGCGAGGTGTGCAGCGCCGGCACCTGCGCGCTCACCTGCAGCGGCGGCACCAAGAAGTGCGGCGCGATCTGCGCCGACACCAACAACGACCCGAAGAACTGTGGCGACTGCGCCACGGCCTGCGCGGGCGACGAGACCTGCTCCGCGGGGACCTGCTCGCTGCTCTGCGTCGGGGGCACCACCAAGTGCGGCACGCTGTGCGTCGACACCAAGAACGACCCGAAGAACTGCCTCGGCTGCGGCAACGTCTGCCCGACGCCGACCAACGCGGTGCCCATCTGTCTGCCGACGGGGTGCAGCTCGGTGTGCTCGCCCACCTTCGGCGACTGCAACGGGGACGCCTCGGACGGCTGCGAGATCGACCTCAAGACCAATGCGAGCCACTGCGGCAAGTGCTTCAACGTCTGCGGCGATGGCGGCACCTGCTCCGGCGGCACCTGTACCTGACGGCGCGCGCTAGGAGCGCAGGGATCGCACGCCGGCCTGGTGCACTTTGCTCGGGAGCGGGCGACCGACGATCGACTCGGCGACCTTGCCGGCCTCCCAGAGGCGCTCGAGATCGACGCCGGTCCGGACGCCCATGCCGTGCAGCGTGAACACGAGGTCTTCGGTGGCGAGGTTGCCGGCCGCGCCGGGCGCGTAGGGGCACCCGCCGAGGCCGCCGACCGAGGCGTCGAAATCGCGGACGCCGCAGTCGAGCCCGACGATCACGTTGGCGAGCGCGGTGCCCCGCGTGTCGTGGAGGTGCAGCGCGACCTGCTCGGGCCGGAACTCGGCGAGGAACAGCTTCACGATGTCCCGCGTCTGCTTCGGGGTGCCGACGCCGATCGTGTCGCCGAGGGAGACCTGATAGCAGCCGAGCTCGACGAGCCGGTGGGCGACGGCGAGCCCGCGCCGCGGATCGATGGCGCCCTCGTAGGGACAGCCCCACAGGCACGAGACGTAGCCGCGCACGGCGATCCCGGCCGCGCGGGCCCCGACACACACGGGCTCGAACACCGCGAGGGTCTCGTCGATGGTCTTGTTGACGTTCTTCTTGTTGTGGGTCTCGCTCGCCGAGACGAACATCCCGATCTCGCGGATGCCGCCCGCGATCGCGCGCTCGAGGCCCTTCTCGTTGGGGCAGAGGGCGCTGTAGACGACGGAGGGATCGCGCTGATCGACGAGCGCGCAGAGATCGTCGGCGTCGGCGAGCTGCGGGACCCAGCGCGGCGACACGAAGGAGGTCATCTCGATGCGCGCGAGGCCCGACGCGGCGAGCGCGTCGAGCAGGCGCTTCTTCTTGGTGGTCGGGACGATCGCGGTCTCGTTCTGCAGGCCGTCGCGGGGCGACACCTCGTACACGGAGACGCGATCCGGGAGGGACTCGAACATGGGCGTTACTTGACCACGGGCTTGAGGATCGTCTTGCCGTCCTTGACGACGACGTCGAAGTCGATGGGCTTGCCGCCGCTCTTGGTCTTGAGCTTCTCGGTGGTGTCGCGCAGGTTCTTGGCGAGCGACTCGTAGGTGAGTCCGGCCGTGGATTCGCCGTTGTTGCGGCGCGTCTCGACGTACTTGGCGTAGACCTGGCGGAAGTCGCCGCCACCGCCGGCGACCGCCGAAGCGTGCGGCGCGGGCGCTGCCGCCGGACGCGCGGCAGGACGCGAAGCCGGGACGGCCGCCGCAGCGGCAGGCTTCGGTGCGCTCGGCGCGGTGGCGGTCCCGAGAGGGGCGGACCGCGCGTCGGACGGGCGCGAGGGGCCGACGCCCTGGGTGGTCGTGCTCGGGAGCCTGGGCTCGGGACGAGCTGGGCCCGCGACGCCACCCGGACCACCGCCACTCGGGCCACCCAGAGCCTCGTTCAGCATCGCGTCGAGGTCGTCGTCGTTGCGCACCTTGGCCGCGAGGATCTTGGGGACCGAGGCCGTGGCAGCCTGGGGCTTGGGCTCGGTGGTGGCGGCGCGCGGCTGGGTCACCGCGGTGCTCGAGACCGCCGAGGCCACGACGGGCGCGGTGGTGGTGACGGCCTTGTTCGAGGGCGAGGGTGGTGGACTCGCGGGGAGCGGCGCGGGCTTGGACGGCGGCGGAGCGGGCCGCGCGGCGGCGGCGACCGCCGTCGTCGGCGCGGCGGGCGATGGGGCGACCGGGCCCGCGCGCGCAGGGAGGGGCGGACGCGCGGGTGGTGCAGCGGTGGCGGGGGCTCCGGTGGTGGGCGCCCCGGCGGCCGGTGCCGGCGCGGTCGGCAACGGCGCTGGTCCCCGCATGGTGCCGAGCGGCGAGAGGATCGCCGGCGGACGCGACGCGGGTGGGGGAGGCGGTGCCGTGGAGATGCCGAGATCGTCGCCCGTCGAAGGTGGAGTGGCGTCGTCGTCCAGCAGATCGAGATCGACGTCGAAGGTGTTGGCGTCGTCGAGCTCGATCGAGGACGGCGCCTCGCGCGCGGCGTCCACCCTGGGCGGCGCCGTCGGATCCTCGCCGAAGCGCCGCTTCGCGCGCTGCACGTGCCGCTTGTACGTGCCGTTCTCGATCTCGCGCATGATGCGCATCCAGTACGAGTGGAACGTGCTGTAGCGCTGGATGATCGTCTGGAACTTGAAGCGGACGCCCGTGTTGCGGATCTTCTCGCGCCGCAGCACCCAGATGCGGCGGTCGACGTCCTTCTGCGGGACGGCCGGCGGGACCTTCTCGATCCCCATGAAGTACTGGTCGTAGAGGACGCGCAGGCGCTCGAGCCGGAGCTCCAGCTCGTCGACATGTTGCGACAGTTCCTCCGCGTCCACGTGGGAGAGCGATGGTAGCGCGAGTGGATTGAGGCGGGCGGAAAACGGAGCGATGCTCGCGCGATGCGCGTCACCTTCCCCGTGCTCGGCCTCGTCGCTGGCCTCGCCTTGCTGTCTTGCACGGACAAACCGAAGGCGGCCGCGCCGCCGCCGGCCAAGCTCGGGCCGATCGAGACCCCGGAAGACCTCCTCGGGACGTTGCTGGTCCGTGACGTCGGTGTCCTGACCGAGACCAACGCGGGGCTGCTCGGGAGCGGCAACCCCCTGCCCGACATGCGCAAGGCGCCCAAGGGGGTGGGAGAGGCCGTGTCGGACCTCGATCTCCACGCGCCGCTGGCCGTCGTCGTGCTCGGCGATCTGCGCAAGTCCGAGAGCTGGCACTTCGTGGCGGCCGGCAAGCTCCAGCACGCGCAGAAGACCCGAGAGAAGCTCGCGAGCCAGCAGAAGGGGACCGACAGCGCGGCGACCGGCACCACGGTGTTCGCCGCCGACAAGGGCGCGATCACGGTGCTCGGCGACTACCTCGTGTTCGGCGACACGAGCACCGCGCTCGACGCGGCCGGCCGCTTCACGGCGCGAGAGGCCGCCGACGGCACCCCTCCCCACGATCTGGTCCTGCACGTCTCCCTCGGGAAGTTCGCCGGTGCGCTGCGCAAGGACGCCGAGCAGAGCTGGAAGGAGAAGGGCAAGGACCCGGACCTCGGTTCGATCGAGCCCCTCGAGCGCATCCTCGTCGAGGCCATCGGCGATCTCGGCGACGTCGACGCATGGACCGATCAGGACAAGGAGAACTGGTCGATGGAGGTGCGCGTCGGGGCGACGGGCAAGCTTTCCGATCTGCTCGCCGCATACCCTTCGGCGCCCGTGACCTCGATGATGTCGCTCCCGAAGGCGAGCTCGGCGGGCTTGATTCGCTTCCCCGACGCGATGGCCAAGGCGTGGGAGGGCGTCGATCCCGCGCAGAGCAAGTCGGCGTGGGGCTCGTTCGTCCGCTCGATGGGCAACGAGATCGCCTTCTCCTTCGCCGAGAAGGGCGCGAAGCCCGGCGACCCGTTCCGCGAAATCCTCCTGCGCCTCGAGCTCGCCGATCCGAAGGCCGGCAAGGCCGCTCTCCAGCAGCTGCTCGGTCAGGAGATCGGCAACAAGCCCGACCGCAAGGTGGCGCGCACGCCGTGGAGCAAGCAAGGCGCCGACGGGGAGACCCTCACCTGGACCGAGAACGGCGAGAAGCACGAAGCCCGCTGGGCCATCAAGGCGCAGCACCTCTATCTCGACTTCGCGCTCACCGGCAAGATGACCTTGCTCGACGCGGCGGTCGACCCGAACAGCAAGGCGTTGTTCCGCAACGACCCGCGCAGCAAGGCCTTCGAGGAGAAGCTCCCGAAGCAGGGGCTCGTCGCGGCCTACTACGGCGAGACCGACAAGGCGCCGAAGGCGAGCGAGCTCGGTGCGGTGGCCACGCTCGCGGGCGTGCGCCTCGGCGCGCTGGCGGTCGGCAAGGCGGGCATCACCGCGACCTTCACCGGGCCTGTCTCCGACCTCACGGCGCTCGCGTCGTCGTCGAGCGCGCCAGCCACGCCTTCGGCGAGCGCCGCGCCGCCCGCATCCGCAGCCCCGAGCGGCAAGCCGAAGAAGCCCTGAAGGGGTGCCGGCGTGGAAGGACCACCCACGCGTCCGCGGCTGAGCGAGCTCCGTGATTGGCGCGCGTGATGCACAGCGCGTGAAGCAAGAGCACACCTCGTTCCAGCTTTCGCGGTGCACGGCGGTGCTTAGCTTCTTCCCTCATCATGCGTCCCTCCTCCGCTGTGTCGTCGCTGTTGTTCTTCCTCTCGCTCGTCGCGGGCATCGGGCTCGCTGCCGTCCTCGGCACGCCCCGTGATCCCGCGTCGTTCGTGCTGCCGATCGCGCTCGGATTCGTGGTCGGCACCCTGCTCGCCGCGTCGGTCAAGGTCGTGGCGCAGTGGGAGCGCATGATCGTGCTGCGCCTCGGCAAGTTCCAGTCGGTGTGCGAGCCCGGCCTGCGCCTGCTCGTGCCCGTCGTCGACACGCCGATCTACGTCGAGATGCGCGTGCAGAGCGTCGACGTCGCGCGCCAGCAGGCGATCACCGAGGACAACGTCCCCGTGCTGCTCAACGGCGTCATCTTCTTCCGCGTGATCGACCCCGAGTCCGCGGCGCTGAAGGTCGAGAACTACCGCGTCGCCATCTTCCGCATGGCGCAGGCCACGATCCGCGACGCCGTCGGTCGGCTCACCCTCGACTCGCTGCTCTCCCACCAGGAGAAGCTCGAGGCCGAGCTCGCGCGCAGCGTCGAGGGCGCCGCCCGCGCCTGGGGTCTACACGTCGAGGCCATCAAGCTCGAGGACATCGACGTCCCCGAGGAGCTCAAGAAGATGATGTCGCGCCAGGCGTCTTCGGAGCGCGAGAAGCGCGCGACGATCATCAAGGCCGACGGCGACCGGCAGGCGGCCGCCGCCCTCGCCGAGGCCGCGTCCACCATGGCGACTTCGCCCGGCGCCATGCAGCTCCGCATGCTCCAGACCCTGGACGGCCTCGGCCCCAACGCCTCCAACACGGTCGTGCTCGCCCTGCCGATGGAGCTGATCGACGTGGCCCGCGCCTACACCGTCGCACAGCACAAGTAGGTGAACGGAGGGAGCGAGGGAGAACAGATCGATCCACCCGGCCATGCGTCGAAACGCGCATGGTCGGGAAGGTCCCAAGCTCCGAGCGCGTTTCGGTTCGCAGTGTAGGAACTCCGATGGCACCTCCGTTGTCCTTGTCGAGTATGCGCCGTTGCCCCCACTGCGATGCCCCCCTCCCGGGAACCTCCGAGGCTTGCGCGAGCTGCTTTCGCAGCACCGCGGTGTGCGGCGGCTTCCGGCTCGGCGACGAGCTCGGCAAGGGCGGCCTCGGCACCGTCTACGCCGCCGAGAGCGAGTCGGGGCAGCGCGCCGCCGTCAAGGTGCTGCCCTTGTCCCCCCTCAACCCGGCCGCGGTGCACGAGGTGTTCCGGGACAGCGCGCGGCTCCTCGCCACCCTCCAGCACCCGAGCCTGCCCCGTGTGCTCGGGGTCGAGTCGCACACGCAGCGCTCGTTCCTCGCCCTCGAGCGCCTCGACGGCGGCACCCTGGCGCAGCGGGTCATGGCCGGCGAGCGGTTCATCGGCCCTTCGCTGCGCGCGCTGCTCGACGATCTGCTCGCGGTCGTGCAGCACCTCCACGACGAGGAGATCCTCCACGGCGATCTCACCCCGCGCAACGTGATGTTCCGCGCGAACGATCGGCGCCCCGTGCTGATCGATTTCGACGGCATCGCCGCCGAGGGCGACGCGCGGTACCCCACCCTCGTCGTCACGCCGGGGTACACGGCGCCCGAGCAGCGCGCCGGCGAGGTCTCCATCGAGGCCGATCTCTACGGGGTCGGCGCCACCGCTTACTACGCCGCCACGGGCCGCTCGCCCAACTCGCTCGACCCGCACGGTGGGCGGCCGACCTCGCAGGCGTGCGCGCCGACGCGGTCACCAAGGCCGTGCTCGCCGCGCTCCTCCCACCTCGATCCGGCCCGGCGTCCCCGCTCGGCCGAGCTCGCGCAACGGCGCTCGCGAGCGAGCACGAGCGCTCGAGCTTCCGCGGCGCGCTGGCGATGGCGCCCGCACCAGTCCCCGCAGGCCGCTCGTGCTCACGCTCGTGGCCGCGGCGCTCGCCGCCGTGGTCAGGATCACCGTCGCCTCCCAGGCCGCGTCGATCGGCAGCGCGCCGAGCCCCGCGAGCTCGGTGCACTCCATACACTGAACCCAGGCGCTTCAGCGACGGCTGTCGAAGAAGTCACCGCGGGCGGTGGTGATGAGCTTCCGCATCTTCTCGAGCGCGTCGAACATGCGCTTGCGGGCCGCCTGCTCGCTGATCTCGAACACCTCGGCGATCTCCTTGTAGGAGGCCTCTTGTTCGAAGCGCATCTCGAGGAGCGCGCGGGTCTCCTCGCCGAGCGTGTCGAGGATGCTGCGCAGCGTGCCGAGGTCTTCGGCCTGGCGGAGGCCGGTGACGGGCCCGATCGCGTCGGCGATCCAGCGGGAGTCGCTGACGGCGGAGAGCGGCATGCCCTGGCGGGCAACCGCCGCGTCGAGCGCCTTGTGCCGCGCGATCCCGAACAGCCAGGTGCGGAACGTGCTCTGCCCGGAGAAGTCCTTGGCGCGCTCGGCGGCGACGGCGAGCGCGGTCTGCGCCACGTCTTCGGCGGTGACCTCGTCGCTCACGAAGGCCAGGCAGAAGCGGACGAGCGGCGTGCGGTAGTGCTCGGCGGCGAGCCGGAGCGCGGTGCGCACGTCTTGCTTGTCGAGCGCGGCGCGGATGGCCTGCTCGACCGGCGGCGGAGGCGGGACGCTCTTGCCGGTGTCGAGCTCGTCCAGCGGGTCCATGGTCGCAGCCCGCTCCAGGCCAGCGCTCAGGCCCGAACCCGGGATCGAGGAACCGGGCGCCGGCGTGGAGATCGAGGCGGACACGGTCGAGGTCTCGGGGGGCTTCGGGGGAGCGGTCTTCTCGGATGGAGCCGACATGGAGCGAGGAGCATATCAGGTTCGAGCACCGGGGCGTCGTCCACGCTAAGCTCCTCGGCGAATGGGTGTACTGCTCTCGATCCTCGGGCTCGGCCTCCTGATGGCGGTCCACGAGGCCGGACACTTCGCGGTCGCGCGGCTGTTCGGCATGCGTGTGCTGCGGTTCTCGATCGGCTTCGGTCCGGTGCTGTACTCGAAGAAGCCAGAGGGCTCGGACACCACCTACCAGATCGGCCTCTTGCCGTTCCCTCGCGTACGTGCAGATCGCGGGCATGAACCCGCACGAGGAGATCGAGCCCGACGACAAGGGGAGCTACGCGAACGCCTCCTGGCTCGGCCGGTTCCTCACCATCCTCGCCGGGCCGCTCGCCAACTACCTGTTCGCGGTCATCGCGTTCTTCGCGCTCACCATGAGCCTCGGGATCGGCGACGGCAAGATCGACGGGATGAAGGTCGGCTACATCGTCCCGCAGGCCGCGGCCGAGGGGAAGATCCTCGCGGGCGACGAGATCCGCAAGGTCGCCGGCAAAGAGGTCCACGACTGGATGGAGATGAAGAAGGTCATCTCCGAGAACGCGGGCAAGAACATCGAGGTGCTGGTCGATCGCAACGGAGCGCTCGTGCCCCTCGCCGTCACGCCGTCGCAGGAGGGCCGCATCGGCATCGTGGCCAAGGAGACGCGCCGTCGGGTCGGCGTCGGAGAGGCCACCAAGCTCGCCCTCGTCGAGCCACCCAAGAGCGCGGCGCGCATGGTGGTCGGCCTCGCGCGCGTGATCAGTCGCAAGGACAAGGCCGATCTCAAGGGACCGGTCGGCATCGTCGACGAGGCGCGCGAGCAGTACCGCCAGGGCGTGTACGAGTTCGTGGGCCTGTTCATCTTGCTGTCGATCTACCTCTGCGTCTTCAACCTCATCCCATTCCCGGCCCTCGACGGCGGGCGCATCGCGTTCCTCGTCTACGAGTTCATCTCGCGGCGCAGGCCCGACGCCAAGATCGAGGCGCGTGTGCACCTCGTCGGCATACTCACGCTGCTCACCCTGTTCCTGCCGCTGTTCTTCATCGAGATCGGCAAGAAGATCCTCGGCCTGTTCATGAAGGGGTAGTGGGCCTTCACGGCCCTTGCTGGAGACCACCCGTGAGCGCACGCGACGACATCCGCCTCGACTTCGATCGGGGCAGCCGGATCGGCATCGCCGAGGCCATCCTCTGCGCCGGCAAAACCGACGACCACCTCGCCGAGATCTTCGACCAGGCCGCGGCCCGCGAGGTCGCCTTCCTCTGCACGCGCATGACCGAGGAGCAGCACGCCGCGCTCCCCGAGCGCCACCGCGACCGCGTCGACTACGACCTGGTCTCGCGCACCGCGTTCTTCGGCGCGCCGAGCCCCCTGCCCGACACCGCCCCCCGCGTCTGCGTCGTCTCCGCGGGCACCTCGGATGCACGGGTCGCGCGCGAGGCGGCGCGCACGCTGCGCTTCTACGGCGAGCCGGTGACCGCGATCGCCGACGTCGGGGTCGCGGGGCTGCATCGCCTGCTCGATCGCATCGACGAGATCCGCCGGCACCAGGTCGTCATCGCCGTCGCGGGCATGGACGCCGCCCTGCCCACGGTGCTCGGTGGCCTGGTCGCGTGCGCGATCGTGGGGGTGCCCACCTCCACCGGTTACGGCGCGGCGCGAGGCGGCGAAACGGCGCTCTCGGCCATGCTGGCGAGCTGCACGAGCGGACTCTTCGTCGTGAACATCGACAATGGATTCGGCGCCGCCTGCGGGGCCTTGCGGCTCGTGCACACCGTCGGAAGGGCACCCTGAGCCCACCACGGTCAGGGGTTGTGGCGCCGGCCTGGACGGGCGTAAATCGCGCCCATGCGGAAGCTCTCTCTCCTCATCGCCCTGTCCGTCGTCTGCAGCGCCGCGGCCTGCACCAAGAAGGCCGATCCGCCCGCCGAGTCCAAGAAGAAGGACAAGGACGAGGGCGACGACAAGGGCAGCACCAAGAAGAAGAAGAAGGGCGACGACAAGGGCGACAAGGGCGACGACAAAGGCGGCGACGAAGAGGCCCCCAAGAAGGCCAAGGGCGGCGCCGGCTGCAAGCTCCCCGAGAGTGGCAGCACCCTCAGCGCCGACTGGACCTTCTCGAAGGGCTGCACCCTCGTCGTGAAGGAGAACCTCCACGTGGCCGAAGGCGCGGTCCTGACCATCGAGCCCGGCGTCACGCTCAAGTTCGAGACCAACGTCGCCGTCTGGGTCGACTACGGAAAGATCGTCGCCAAGGGCACCGAAGAGGAGCCCATCACGCTGACCTCCAACAACAAGTCCCCGGCCAAAGGCGACTGGGTCGGCGTGCGCCTCGCCGAGAAGACGTCGGCCGGCACGGTCTTCGACCACGTGAAGTTCGACTACACGGGACACGACGACAACGGCAAGGCGGCGATCGCCTTCTACGGACACGTGAGCCCGGGCCGCGTCGCGATCACCAACAGCACGTTCGCGCACGCCGAGGACGGCGTCCTCAACGACAGCGAGGACAGCGCCTTCGCCAAGCTCGAGGGCAACGACTTCAAGGGCGTCGAGGACACCGCCGTCACCGTCCACGCGAGCGGGATGGGGAGCCTCGGCAAGAACAAGCTCGGCGGAAAGCCCATCCACACCCACGGCACCATCAAGGCCTCGCAGAACTGGCCCGAGGTCGACGGGCCCATCGTGGTCGACGCCAACATCGAGGTGAACGGCGACAAGTCGGCGGCGATCGTGAAGATCGCCGACAAGACCACGGTGAAGTTCACCGCCAGCGTCCACGTCTGGATCGGCGGCGGCAACGGCGGCGGCGTCCAGGCCAAGGAGGTCACCTTCACGAGCGCCAACGCCACCGCGGCCGCCGGCGACTGGTCGGGGTTCATCCTCGACAAGAAGACCACCAACCTCAAGCTCGAGGACTGCGTGTTCAAGTACGCCGGCCACGACGACAACGGCGTCGGCGCGATCCGCTGGTACGGCGTGACCTCGAAGGAGATCGAGGGCGGCGTCACCATCACCGGCTGCACGTTCGAGCACATCACCGGCCCCGCGTTCCTCGAGGACGGCGACAAGAAGTGCGGCAAGGTCGGGGAGCCCGCGGCCAAGAACAAGAGCGTCGGCGGCAAGCTCTGCGGCCCCGCATGATCACCGTCGAGTTCGTCGGGGCGGCGCAGACCGTCACCGGCTCCATGCACCTCGTGCACACCCCGCACGCCACGGTGCTGCTCGACTGCGGGCTCTACCAGGGGCGGCGCCGCGAATCGATCGAGCGCAACAAGAACCTGCCCCTCGATCCGCAGAAGATCGACGCGGTGGTGCTCTCGCACGCGCACATCGACCACTCGGGCGCGCTGCCGCTGCTGGTGGGCAACGGGTACCAGGGCGACATCTACACGACCCCGGCCACCCGCGACCTCTGCGCCGCCATGCTCGAGGACGCGGCCATGATCCAGGCCGCCGACGCGCGACACATCAACAAGATGATCGACCGCGACAACGTGGACATGGACCGGGTCGACCCGCTCTACACCGCGGTCGAGGTGGAGCGCACCCTCGGGCAGACCACCTGCGTGCCCTACCATCGCACGCACACCATCGCCGAGGGCGTGCGGCTCACGTTCTTCGACGCGGGGCACGTGCTCGGGAGCGCGATCGTCGTGCTCGACGTCGACGACGAGGGCACCTGGAAGCGGCTGTGCTTCACCGGCGATCTCGGCCGCAAGAACATGCCGATCCTGCGCGACCCCGAGATCCCCGATCGCGTCGACGCGCTCATCACCGAGAGCACCTACGGCGACCGCTTCCACGCGCCGATCCAGGAGATGGGCGACGAGCTCGCCGAGGTCATCCGGCGCACCTACCAGCGGGGTGGCAAGGTGATCATCCCGGCGTTCGCGCTCGAGCGCGCGCAGGAGCTCGTGTTCGCGCTCAAGAAGGCGGAGCTCGAGGGCAAGATCCCTCGCCTCCCGGTCTACGTGGACTCACCGCTCACCGTGAAGGTGACCGACGTCTTCCGGCTGCACCCCGAGTGCTACGACGAGGAGAGCCGCGCGCTCCTGCGGCGCGACTCGCCGTTCGACTTCCCCACCCTCGAGTACGTGGCCGACAAGGAAGAGAGCGTGCGCATCGACGCCGACCCTTCCCCCTGCGTCATCATCAGCGCGAGCGGCATGTGCGAGTCGGGCCGCGTGCTCCACCACCTCAAGGCCACCATCGAGGACGACCGCAACACGGTCTGCATCGTGGGTTTCCAGGCGCAGCACACCCTCGGCCGGCGCCTCGTCGAGAAGCGCGCCCGGGTGAAGATCTTCGGCGTCGAGCGCGACCGACGCGCCGAGGTCGTGGTGCTCAACGGCTTCTCGGCCCACGCCGACCAGCGTGAGCTCGTGGAGTTCGCCGTGGCCGCCCGCGATCGCGGCAAGCTCCGCCGCGTCGCGCTCTGCACGGCGAGCCCAAGTCGCAGACCGCGCTCACCCAGCGCCTCGCCGCCGAGGGGTTCCCCGACGTCGTCTCGCCGCTGCCCGCTGCCCGGTGGGTGATCTAGCGCGCCGGGCAGTGCGGCGGGTGATTCCCAGCGAGCTACAGCAGCGCCTGCGCGTTGCCGATCACGACCTCGCCTTCGCGGTTCTCGACCGCGACCTGGAGCGCCCAGCGGCTGTCGCCGATCTTCCAGCCGTTGGTGACGAGCACGTCGCCCGGCCACACCGGGCGCTTGAACTGGCCGTCGAACCCCTTGAGCTTGCGCGCATCGCCGTCGCAGAGGCTCTTCACCACGTGGCGGACCATGTGCCCGTAGGTGCAGAGGCCGTGCAGGATGGGGCCCTGCGTGAAGCCCGCGGCCGCGGCGAACGCCGGGTCGGCGTGGAGGGGGTTGAGGTCGCCCGAGAGGCGATAGAGGAGCGCCTGCTCCTTGCTCGTCGGCTCGCGCACCGAAAAATCGGGCGCGGCGCCCGCGGGGATCACGATGGGCTCGTCCTTCGGGGGCGGCGAGCCACCGAAGCCGCCCTCGCCACGGAAGATGATGGTCCACGTGGTGTCGAACAGCGGCTCGCCCGTCTTGGCGTCGACCGTGTGCGTGTCGGTGATGATCGAGGCGAACTTCTTGATGTCGTAGATGCCGCGGATGGTCGCGGTCGTGCGCAGCGATCCCTCGGGCGGGAGCGGCCGGTGCATGCGCACCTTCTGGCCGCCGTGCACCACCATCGCGAGGTTGCCGCCGCTCCGCGCGAGCAGGCCGATCATCGGCGCGTAGGCGGGCACCACCGCGAACGACGGGTAGACGAGCGGGCCCTCGCCGCTGCTCTCGCCGCGCGGCGGCTTGCCCTCGAACAGGTAGTCGAGCTCGTCCGCCTTGGCCCCGATGCCGAGCGCATAGAGCGACGCGTCCTTCCACGTGTAGTCGAAGGTCGAAGGTTCGGAGGGCTTGCCCACGAGCGAGAGGTCGAACGCCATCGCCGGCGTGTACTACGACCACATGGAGGCCGCACGTGCCGCGACGAGGGCGCGCACCGCGGCGAACCGCGGCTCCTTGCGCAGTGCGGCGAGCAGGGGGCAGCCGTCGAGCCAGAGCACGTCGACCAGCGGCAGCTCCGCGATGACCTCGAGCTCGGCGAGGGCGGTGTCGTGGTCCGAGGCGGCCGCGAGCAGCTCGACCAGGATCTGCCCCATGAACGTGCGGAACCGGGGCGCCGCGCCGAGGCCGCTGATCTGCGCGCGCATCTGCACGACCACCGGGCCGAGCACCGACGGGTCCCGGAGCGCGAGCACCGCCGGCAGCGCGGGGACGAAGCTCGCCGCCAGCCCCGTGGCGGCCTGCTGCTCGATCTCGCCGAGCAAGAGCTGGATCGTGGGAAGATCCTGCCACCACAGCGCGAGGCGCAGGTGGGTGATGATCTGACCGCGCGCGAACTCCATCCGCGCCGCGCACGCCTCGGCGCCGGCGCGATCGCCGAGGAGCGCGAGGGTGCGCATGCGCTCGCCGTGCACGAGCGGGTGCTTCGGGTTGAGCCGCAGGGCGAGGTCGAGGTGACGCAGCCCCTCGGCCGTGTGGCCGGACTCGCACAGCAAGCGCCCGAGGTAGAAGTGGCCCTCGAGGGCGAGCGGCGAGCGCGCGATGGCCTCCTGGAACGCCTGCGCCGACGCGCGGAGCTCGCCCTGTTGCAGGCGCAGGATACCGATGGCCTCGAACGTCTCGCCGATGGTCGCGTCGAGGGTGAGGGCGCGCAGGCAGGTCTCCTCGGCCTCGGCGAGCGCGGCGCGGTCGTTGCCGCCCGCGAGGAGCCAGCTCCGCGTGCGCGCGGCGCCGAGCGCGCTCCACAGGAACGGATCGCTCGGGTGGCGCTGGGCCTCGACCTCGAGGGTCTGCACGGCCTTCTTGACGCGAGGGTGCTCGAACGACTGGTAGTCGACGCTCGCCTGCAGGTACACCGCGCGCACCTCCGGATCAGAGGGGCCGCGGCGCCCATCGGCGTCGACGAGCCGCGCGGAGAGCGCCCCCCGCACGGCCTCGGCGAGCTGCTCCTCGTGCGCGAGCACCCCCTCGACTGCGGCGTCGATCCGCTGCGACCACAGCTGCTCGCTGCTGCGCCCGTCGAGCAGGCGCACACGCCCCCGTGCTCGCCCGCTCGCGACACGGACCGAGACCTCGGCCACGAACCCCGGCGGACCGGGCGCCGTGGCGAGGGGGGCGAGCACGCGAACGCCCCGCGTGGAGGCGAGCGCGTCGGCGACGGCCTCGACGGCGCGTGTGGTCCGCGCGTGAGAGGGTGCGTCGTCCTCGGTGTCGAGGCCCCGCACGACGACGAGGGGGGGCGCGACCACGGAGAAGCTCAGGGGGCTGAGCGAGGCGCGTGCGCTGGTCGGTGTGGGCTCCGTGCCCTGCACGTCTCGATCGACCCGACCGCCGCGCAGGGCGTCGAGCCGGCGCCCCACGTCGGCAGCGCTCGGACGGTCCTCGCGTCGACGCGCCATCGCCGCGCGCACGAGCTCGGCGACGGCGAGCGGCAGATCGGGGCGCTTCTCCCTCGGATCGGGCACCGCCTGGGTGAGGCGCGCGGCGGCCATGGCGAACACCGAGTCGCCCGTGAACGGCAGCTCACCGGTGACCAGCTCGTAGAGCACGACCCCGAGCGCGTACACGTCGGCGCGACCGTCGAGCGGGCGACCTTCGACCTGCTCGGGCGCCATGTACGCGGGCGTGCCGAGCGTCTGGCCCACGGTCTGGGTCATGCGCGAGCTGTCCGGATCGAGGCCCCGCGCGATGCCGAAGTCGGTGATCGCGACGCGCCCCGACTCCTCGACCATGACGTTGTCGGGCTTGAGATCGCGGTGGAGGACGCCCGCGGCGTGGGCCGCCACGAGGCCTCGCGCGATCTCGGCGCCGATGCGCAGCACGTCGGGGAGGCCGCCGGCGCGAGACCGCCGCGACAGCGGGGTCCCTTGCAGGAGCTCCATGGTCAGGAAGCGGACCTCTCCGTCCACGCCGAGGTCGAACGTCCGGGCCACGTTCGGGTGGGTGACGCGTCGCGCGAGCTTCACCTCGCGCCGGAATCGCTCGAGGATGCCGGGCACCTCCGCGACCTCGGGGCGGAGCACCTTGAGGGCGACGAGGTCGTCGAGATCCTCGTCGCGCGCGCGGTAGACCGCTCCCATGCCCCCTTCGCCGAGGGCGGCCTCGACCCGGAACCGACCCCCGAGGAGCGCCCCGATGCCGAGGCGCGGGGTGTTGGGGACCGCGACGGTCGCCGCGCTCGGATCGGCCATGTCACCGCATGGTACCGGATCGTTGGCCCGACCCGAGAGCCCTTGCTAAGCCGGGCCAGGATGTCGATGAAGCAGCTCCACGTCCTCGTGCGCGGCCGGGTGCAGGGCGTGTTCTTCCGCGCCTCCACCCAGCGCGAGGCCCGGCGGCTCGGCCTCACCGGCTGGGTGAAGAACCGCTCCGACGGCGCGGTCGAGATGCTGGCCGAGGGGGAGGAGACCTCTCTCAAGCAGCTCCAGCTCTGGGCCGAACGCGGCCCTTCGGCGGCCCGCGTGGACGACGTCCAGGTCCGCTGGCGTTCCTACGTCGGTGACTTCCCGGATTTTTCGGATCACGGACTGAGGTGCCCATGCAGAAGCCCCGTCTCCTCGTCGCTCTGTTCTGCGCCTCGACGGCGCTCGCCGGTCCCGCGTCCGCCGCGCCGCCGGTGCCCTCCACCTCGACCTCGGCCGCGGTCCCGACCGCCGAGGTCGACGGGGCCATCGCCAAGCTCGCCGACCCGACGCCTTCCGTGCGCATCGGCGCCGCGCAGGCGCTCTCGACGACGGCCCCCGAGGCCTTCCCCGCGCTGGAGGCGCGGGTGCTCGAGCCGGGCAGCGGCCCGGGGCCGATGTGGCTCGTGCTCGACAAGGCGAAGAAGTCCTTGCCCCCAGGCAGCCCCGACGACGCCGACGTCCTCATCGCGGTCGTCACCGCGGGCAACACGCCGGCGCACCGCGCGCTCGCGCTCGTGCTCGCCGGGATGAAGGCGGCGGAGAAGCAGGGCAACGTGGCGGGCGCGCGCCTGCTGGTGCGCGTCGCCGTGGCCCACAAGGGCATGCTCAAGAGCACCGCCACCGCCGGCCTCAAGCGCATGGGCGACCACGCGGTGGCGGCCCTGCTCGAGGTCCGCAACGACGCGGACAAGGACCTGCGCGGGTGGGCCAACAAGACCCTCGACGGGCTCGGCAAGTTCCTCCCGAGCGACGCGGTGCAGGTGAAGGATCCGCAGGCCCTCGCCGACGTCCTCACGGCGTTCGGCAAGACCAAGGATCCGGACGCCGCGCGCGTGCTCACCTCCTACCTCAACGCCGATCGCGCGCCGGTCCGCGACGCGGCGCGCTGGGCCATCGCCCAGTACGGCAACGACGGTCGCCTCGCCCTCAAGGAGGCCTACGAGGCCTTCACGAGCGAGAAGGTCGGCGACGACTGGTCGGCCAAGCGGCTGCTCGACGCCCTCGTCGTCGCCCACGACAAGGTGCGGCTCGCCGACGTCTTCAAGCTGTTCGACGAGGGCAAGGCCCACCGCGACGCGGGCCGCCTCGAGGAGGCGGTCGCCTCGTACGACGCGCTCCTCGCGCGCGCGCCCCTGTTCGAGCGGCGCGCCGAGCTCGCCGGGGCCTACGTCGATCTCGCCCGCAAGAAGGAGCCGACCGATCGCCCCGCGGCGCGCGCGCACTACGCGAAGGCGGCCCGGCTCGCCGCGGGCACCCCGCTCGGCGCCACCATCGACGCCGACGTCGCCTACCTCGACACGCTCGATCTGCCCGACCGCGGGGTGGCCGATCCCTCGCTGCTCCAGCGCGCGCTGGCGAGCGCCCCCGATCACGCGCGCTGCCGCGAGCTCCTCGCCCGCATGGACGCGGACAGTCGCCGCGCCGACGATCGCCTTCGCCGCTACGCCCTCGCCGGGGGTGCCGGGCTGCTCGCCGCGATCCTCGCGCTGCTCTTCGTCGGCAAGAAGTCCCCGCCGAAGACGACGCCCAAGGCGCCGCCGGCCCACCACGCGCGTACGGCCTGAACGGCCACAAAAGCAACCGCGCCGCGACTCCTCTCGGAGCGCGGCGCGATGCTTGGTGACGAAGAAGGCTCAGGCCTTGGCTTCGGCGGCGGGCGCCTCGGCGGCGGCGCTGACCCACTCGATGATCGACATGTGCGCGCCGTCGCCCTTGCGGACGCCGAGCTTCACGATGCGGGTGTAGCCACCCGGACGACCGGCGAAGCGCTTGGCGAGGTCGACGAAGATCTTCTCGACGAGGTCGACCTTCTGGATGTCGCCGCCCGGCATGGTGCGGGCGCCGAAGCGCTGGATGAACGAGCCGACGAGGCGCGTCGCGTGGAGGCGCTGCGCCTTCTCGGCCGGCGAGAGCTCGGCCTGCGCGGTGTAGGCCACCTTGCCGAGGCGGGTCGCCTTGGTCACGAGCTTCTCCGCGATGCGGCGGAGCTCCTTGGCCTTGGCGTCCGTGGTCTCGATGCGCTCGTGCAGCACGAGGTTGGCAGCGAGGTTGCGGAACATCGCGCGACGGCTCGAGGGGTCGCGATCGAACTTACGGCCGGACTTTTGGTGACGCATGACGAAACTCCCTACTCTCCTGGATCAGAAATCTGCGGTCGCTCAGGCCTGGTTCTGCATCGCCTTGTGGCGCTCGAACATCTGGGGCCAGTTGTCGATGCGCATGCCGAGCGAAAGGCCCATCTGCTGGAGGATCTCCTTGATCTCCTTCAGCGACTTGCGGCCGAAGTTCTTGGTCTTGAGCATGTCCTGCTCCGTGCGCTGCACCAGCTCGCCGATGAGCGAGATGTTGGCGTTCTGGAGGCAGTTGGCCGAGCGGACCGACAGCTCGAGCTCGTCGACCGAGCGGAACAGGTTTTCGTTGACCGGCTCGTCCTCGCCGATCGTCGCGACGTAACCCTGCTCCTCGGTCTCCTCGAAGTTGATGAAGATGTTCAGCTGCTCCTTGAGGATCTTGGCCGAGTAGGCGAGGGCGTCCGAGGGACGCACGCTGCCGTTGGTCCACACCTCGAGGGTGAGCTTGTCGTAGTCGGTCTGCTGACCGACACGGGCGTTGGTCACCGTGTAGTTGACGCGGCGGACCGGGCTGAACAGCGAGTCGATCGGGATGGTGCCGATCGGCATCGAGGGGGACTTGTTGCGCTCGGCGGGCACGTAGCCACGGCCGATGCCGATGGTGAGCTCGGCGCGGAAGGGGCCCTTCTTGTCGAGCGTGCAGATCAGGTGGTCGGGGTTGAGGACGCGCAGACCGTCGGTCAGCTGGATGTCCTTCGCGTAGACCGGCCCCGGGCCCTCCTTGTCGATCATCACCGAGTAGGAGAGCTTCCCGCCCGCCGACTTGAAGACGACCTCCTTGAGGTTCAGGATGATGTCGGTCACGTCCTCGACGACGTCCGGGATCGTGGTGAACTCGTGCAGCGCCTTCTCGAAGCGGACGGCGGTGATGGCCGTGCCCTGCAGCGACGAGAGCAGCACGCGACGGAGCGCGTTGCCGAGCGTGATGCCGAAGCCGCGCTCGAGCGGCTCGCACGCGAACTTGCCGTAGAACTCCGTGAGGGTCTCGTCGTCGTGCTCGAGAGCACGCGGACGGATCATCTCGTGCCAGTTGCGGGCGATGTGGGGGGCGGCCTGGTTGCTCATTTCCGTTGCTCCGTTGGAAGTGGCCCCTACCTGGATCCCATCTCGGGGCCGCTGCCTCTACGGCGAAGCCGGCGTGGGATTCGCCGGCCTGCCTGGTTGACTCGAACTTCTCTTCTGACGGCTGCCCGAGGGCAGCGGAGTGACTAGCGGGAGTAGTACTCGACGACGTACTGCTCGCGGATGGCGGGCTCGTTGAGCTCCTCGCGGACCGGGAGGCCCTTGATGGTGCCCGCAAAGTTCTTCTTGTCGACCTCGAGCCAGGAGAGCTGCGGGCGGGCGTCGCTCGCGGCGATGGCGGACTCGATGCGCTTCTGCGCGCGGGCCTGCTCGCGGATGACGACCTGGTCGCCGACCTTGACCTGGAAGCTCGGCACGTTGACGCGCTTGCCGTTGACCAGCACGTGGTTGTGCAGGACGACCTGGCGACCCTCGTTGCGCGAGGCGGCGAAGCCGAGGCGGTAGACGATGTTGTCGAGGCGGCGCTCGAGGAGACCGAGGAGGTTCTCGCCGGTACGGCCCTTCTGACGATCGGCGATCGAGAAGTACTTGCGGTACTGCTTCTCGAGCACGCCGTAGATCTTGCGCACCTTGTTCTTCTCACGAAGGCGGATGCCGTACTCGCTGAGCTTGATGCGCTTGTCGCCGTGCTGCCCCGGGGGCTTCGGGCGACGGGTGATCGCGCACTTCTCCGAGTAGCAGCGGTCGCCCTTCATGTAGAGCTTCATGCCTTCGCGGCGGCAGATCTTGCAGACGGGACCGATGTAACGAGCCATGACTGTTCTCTCTTCGTCGAAGATTCGGGGAAGGGTCTCAGCGCATCACACGCGGCGGCGCTTGGGGGGACGGCAGCCGTTGTGCGGGATCGGCGTGACGTCGCGGATGAGAGTGACCTTGAAGCCCGCGGTCTGGAGGGCGCGGAGCGCGCTCTCACGACCCGCGCCGGGGCCCTTGACGAACACCGCGACCGACCGGACGCCGTGCTCCTGCGCCTTGCGCGCGGCCTCTTCGGCGGCGAGCTGGGCGGCGAACGGCGTGCTCTTGCGCGAGCCCTTGAAGCCGCGGGCGCCGGCGCTCGACCACGAGATCGCGTTGCCGTTGACGTCGGTGATGGTCACGACGGTGTTGTTGAACGTCGACTGGATGTGGGCGATGCCCGTCGAGACGTTCTTGCGGACCTTCTTCTTCGCCTTGGCGGCAGCGGACTTCTGTGCGGTGGCCATGGTTCTCTCTCTTCTTCCCTACGAGATCACGACTTGCCGGCCGGACGCGGGGTGCCACCGCGGGCGATCATGCCCTTGCGCGGACCCTTGCGCGTGCGCGCGTTGGTGTGGGTGCGCTGGCCGTTGACCGGCAGCCCCCGGCGGTGACGGAGACCGCGGTAGCAGCCGAGGTCCATCAGGCGCTTGATGTTCATCTGCACCTCGCGGCGCAGGTCGCCCTCGACCTTGTATTCGGCCTCGAGCAGGTCGCGGATCTTCTTGACGTCCGCGTCCGTGAGCTCGTCGGTCATCTTGTTCTCGGGGATCCCCGTCTTCTGGCAGATCTTCTTTGCCAGAGTGGGACCGACGCCGAAGAGATACCGCAGCGAGATCGTGATGTGCTTGCGGCGGGGAAGGTCGACACCTGCGATGCGGGCCATGTTCTCTGTACTCCTAAAGGCTCAGCCGACGGCTCAGTTGCCCTGGCGCTGCTTGTGCTTGGGGTTCTCGCAGATCACGCGCACGACGCCGCGGCGACGGACGACCTTGCACTTGGTACAGATCTTCTTGACGGAGGGGCGGACCTTCATGGCTTCTTCTCGTTGTCTGCGTCTGCGATTCTTGATTCAAGCGGTGGCCGAGGATCTGCGGCCGGTGATCTTTCCGCGGGTGGGGTCGAGGGGACTCGGCTCCACGGTCACGCGGTCTTTCGGAGCGACCTTGACGAGCGTTCTCCGCGCCTCGGTGGAGAGCCCTGCGACGACGATGCGACCATCGTCGAGACGGACTCTGTAGAGGGCGCTGGGGAGTGCTTCTTCGATCGTACCTCCGAGGGACATGGACTGCGGACTGCGGGACTTGTTCGAGCGGGGCTCTTGGATTCAGTTGCCGAGGGCCTTGAGGACACGCTCGGTGACCTTCGCCATCTCGCCGACGCCGTCGACGCGACGGAGAAGACCGCGCTGCTCGTAGTAGGGGATGAGCGGTGCGGTCTGCCCGTGATACGCAACGAGGCGCGCACGGACCGTGTCCTCCTTGTCGTCGTCTCGTTGAACGAGCTCGACTCCAGGGGGGGGAGCACTATACTTGAGATGATAGATTCGTCCAGTGACTTTGTCGGTGCGGCGGAAGCAGACCCGTTCGACCAGCAAATCATCGGCGACTTCGATGAGGACCACGGCGTCGAGCTTCTGGCCGAGCTTGCCGAGGAGGCCGTCGAGGGCCTCCGCCTGGGCCACGGTGCGCGGGAAGCCGTCGAAGAGGAAACCGGGCTTGGCGTCGTCCTGCTTGAGGCGCTCCTCGACCATGCCGATGACGACCTCGTCCGGCACGAGCGCGCCGGCCGACATGAACTTCGCCGCCTCGAGCCCGAGCGTCGTGCCCTGCGCCTTGTGCGCACGGAGCATGTCGCCGGTGGAGATCTGCGGGATGTGCCACTGGTCGCAGACGATCTTCGCCTGCGTGCCCTTGCCCGCGCCGGGCGGCCCGATGAGGATGGTACGCATCAGACGAGCTCCTTCTCGCGGCTCGGTCCAGCCGCGTCGTTCGAGGACTCCGAGTCGTCTTCGTCGTGATCGTGGCGGCCGCGGATCTTGGTCGCGCGAGCGCCCGCCAGTCCCTCGTAGTTGCGGGTGATGAGGTGGGCCTCGACCTGCTGGACGGTGTCGAGGGCGACGCCGCACACGATCATGATGGAGGTGCCACCGAAGTAGAACGGCACGCGGAAGTAGGTCTGCACGATGGTCGGGATCACGCAGACCGCCGCCACGTAGAGCGAGCCACCGAGCGTGATGCGGGTGAGCACGCGGTCGATGTACTCGGCGGTCTTCTTGCCCGGCCGGATGCCTGGGATGAACGCCTGCTGCTTCTTCAGGTTGTCGGCGACGTCGACCGGCTGGAACGTGACCGCCGTGTAGAAGTAGCAGAAGAAGACGATGAGGAAGACGTAGACCGCGTTGAACACCCACTCACCAGGCTGCACGATCTGCTGCAGCTTGTTGGCGCCGGGGATGTTGAAGTTCGCGAGGGTGCTCGGGAACATGAGCAGCGAGCTCGCGAAGATCGGCGGGATGGTGCCGGCCGTGTTCACGCGCAGCGGCAGGTGGGCTTGCTGACCGCCGTAGATGCGGCGCCCCACCTGGCGGCGTGAGTACTGGATCGGGATCTTGCGCTGACCACGCTCGAAGAACACGATGGTGGCCACCGTGACGAGGATGATGGTCGCGACCGCGAACAGGGTCAGCGGCTGGAGGTTGCCCTCGTTGGTGTCGTAGTAGCGCTTGAGGGCGCCGGGGATGTCGGTGACGATGCCGACGAAGATCAGCAGCGAGATGCCGTTGCCGATCCCGCGCTCGGTGATCTGCTCGCCGAGCCACATGACGAACGCGGTGCCCGTGGTGAGCGTCAGCACCGTCATCAGGCGGAAGCCCCAGCCGGGGTTCGCGACGACGTTGCCGGTCTGCCCCGGCGCGAACTGCACGTTGATGAGGCTCTCGAGGTAGAGCGCCGTGCTCATCGCCTGGCCGGCGGAGAGCAGGATGGTGCCGTAGCGCGTGTACTGGTTGATCTTGCGCTGCCCTTGCTCGCCCTCCTTGCGGAGCTCCTCGAGGGGCTTGAAGACCATCGTGAGGAGCTGGAGGATGATCGACGCGCTGATGTACGGCATGATGCCGAGCGCGAAGATGGACAGCTTCTCGAGCGCACCGCCCGAGAAGAGATTGAACACGCCGAGGATGCCGCCACCGCCCGAGGCGAGGTGCCCCTGCATGACCTTGCGGTCGACCCCGGGCACGGTGACGAACACACCGAGCCGGTAGATGAGCAGGAGCCCGATCGTGAAGAAGATGCGTCGACGGAGGTCGGCGAGCTTCCCGATGTTGGCGAGGACGGACATGCGGTGTGGCACCCTGTTAGCCACGAAGGGCCGGAGAGGCCAGCGCTGATGCGCTGGAAACCCACCGGCCCCTCGACGGCGCGGGAATCAGGCCTTCGCGGCCTCTTCCTTCGGCGGATGGACGATCACGAGCTCGACGCTGCCGCCGTGCTTCTCGATCTGCTCCTTGGCCGCCTTGGAGAAGGCGTGCGCCTTCACGGTGAGCTTCTTGGTGAGCTCGCCGGTCGCGAGGACCTTGATCTTGTCCACGGCGCCCTTGACGAAGCCCATCACGCGGAGCTCGGACTCCGAGACCACGGCGCCGGCGTCGAACTGGTCGAGCTGGTCGAGGCTGACCTCGGCCACCTTGTCCTGGAACGGCTGACGGAAGCCGCGCTTCGGCAGACGACGCATCAGGGGGGTCTGGCCGCCCTGGAACCACGCCTTGCCGTTGAGGCCGGTGGAGCGGGCCTTCTGGCCCTTCTGCCCGCGGCCCGAGGTCTTGCCGAGACCCGAACCGACGCCGCGGCCGACGCGGGTCTTCTTGGTGTTGGCGCCCACCGGAGCGGGCAGCTTGGCGAGACGGTCAGACATCGGTCTCCTCCACAGTGACGAGGTGGATGACCTTCTTGATCATCCCGCGGAACGACGGGGTGTTGTCCACCACCACCGAGGAGTTCGGACCACGCAGGCCGAGCCCCTCGACGGTGAGGCGCTGGGTCCAGGGTCGGTTCGAGAGCGACTTGACCTGGGTGACCTTCAGCTTCTTGCTCACGACGCGCCTCCTTCGAGCTTGGGCGCGACCTTCTTCGCCTTCCGCTCCTCACCGGCACGAACCTCGGTGGTGGCGAGGTCGCCGACGGCGATCCGACGGCGGGCGGCGATGTCCGCGGGATCACGGAGCGCCTTGAGCGCCTTGATCGTCGCGCGCACCACGTTGTGCGAGTTGCTCGTGCCGAGGCACTTGCTGAGGATGTCGTGGATGCCGGCCGACTCGACGACCGCGCGGACCGCGCCACCCGCGATGACGCCCGTTCCGGGCGAGGCCGGGCGCATCAGCACCTTGCCCGCGCCGAAGTGCCCGAAGGCCTCGTGCGGGATGGTGGTGCCGTTGAGCGGGACCTTGAACATGTTCTTGCGGGCCTGGTCGTTGCCCTTGCGGATCGCCTCGGGGACCTCGTTGGCCTTGCCGAGCCCGACGCCCACGTGCCCGCTCTCGTCGCCGACGACGACGAGGGCCGAGAACGAGAAGCGGCGGCCGCCCTTCACGACCTTGGCCACGCGATTGATGTGGACGACGCGCTCCTTGAGCTTCTCTTCGTCGATGTGATCGTTCGATGCCATGAGAAACTCCTAGAACGAAAGGCCGGCTTCGCGCGCGGCGTCGGCGAGGGCCTTGATGCGGCCGTGGTAGATGTAGCCGTTGCGATCGAAGACCACCTTCTCGATGCCCTTCTTCTTGCAGAGCTCGCCGAGGAGCTTGCCGACGGCCTTGGCCTCGGCGGTCTTGTCCAGCTCGCCGCCCTTGCCCTTGATCTCCTTGGAGAGGGTCGAGGCGGAAGCCAGGGTCTTGCCCTGCACGTCGTCCACCACCTGCGCATAGATGTGCACGTTGGAGCGGAAGACCGAGAGGCGCGGACGCTCCTCGTTGCCGGAGATGCGCTTGCGGATGCGAAGCTTACGGCGCTCGCGACCGGTGACATTGCTAGCCATGGCTCACTTACCCTTGCCGCCGCTCTTGCCGGCCTTCTGACGGACCTTCTCGCCCTTGTAGCGAACGCCCTTGCCGCCGTACGGCTCCGGGGGACGGATGTCGCGGAGCTTGGCCGCGATCTGACCCATGACTTCCTTGTCGGCGCCCTCGAGGATGATCTGCGTGCCCTTGCTCTCGGCAGGGACCTTGGCAGACACACCGGCGGGGAGCGGCAGGCTCACGGGGTGGGAGAAGCCGAGCGCCAGGTTGAGGTTTCCGCCCTTCAGCTCGGCGCGATAGCCGGTGCCGACGAGCTCGAGCTCCTTGACGTAGCCCTCGGAGACGCCCTTGGTCATCGCGGCGAAGAGCGCCCGGGCGAGGCCCTGGAAGCGCGCGCCGTCGCGGCCGGTGATGGTGGGGAGGACGCTGAGCTTGCCAGCGTCGACCTTCACGTCGACGTTCGGGGGAACGTTGCGCGAGAGGGTGCCCTTGGGCCCCTTGATCTCGATCTTGCCGTTGGCGAGCGAGACCGAGACCCCCTTGGGGAGATCGATCGGGCGCTTGCCGACCCGGGACTGGATGGTCTCGGCGTGAGCGACAGAAGCAGTAGACATCACCACACCTCGGCAAGGAGCTCGCCGCCCACGCTGGCCTTGCGGGCCATGCGGTCGGTCATGACACCGGAAGACGTGCTGAGCAGGGCGATGCCGTACCCGTTGCGCACGCGGGGGATCTGGTCGTGGCGCACGTAGACGCGACGGCCCGGCCGCGAGATGCGGCGGACGCCGTCGATCGCGCTCGAGCGGGCGCGGTCGTAGCGCATCACGATGGTGAGGGTCTTCTTCGGGCCTCGGACTCACGCACGTCGTCGACGAAGCCCTCGTCCTTGAGGAGCTTGGCGATGCCGAGGCGGATCTTGGAGGACGGCATCTCGCAGCGCTCGTGGCGAGCGGTGGCCGCGTTGCGGATCCGCGTGAGCATGTCAGCAATGGGATCGGTCTGCATTCTCGGTTCCTTTGTTCCCGTGGGTCCGAGGGGCGGCCGCAGCGCGAGGCTGCGCGTTCCCCTCGGCGGAAGTTGTTACCAGCTCGCCTTCAGCACGCCGGGGATGTCCCCGCGGAGCGCGAAGTTGCGCAGGCAGATGCGGCACAGCTCGAACTTGCGGTAGTAGCCGCGCGCGCGCCCGCAGACCTTGCAACGGTTGCGGTGACGAACGGCGAACTTGGGCGCGGTGTTGAGCTTGACGAAATCGGTCGCGGTAGCCATGGCGGTTCCTTCGTTCCTACTGGCGGAAAGGCATGCCGAAGGCGGCGAGCAACGCGCGGCCCTCTTCGTCGGTCTGGGCGGTGGTGACGAAGCTGATGTTCATGCCCTTGATCTTGTCGACCTTGTCGTAGTCGATCTCGGGGAACACGATCTGCTCCTTCATGCCCAGGGAGTAGTTGCCGCGGCCGTCGAAGGCGCGCGGGCTCACGCCCTTGAAGTCACGCACGCGCGGGAGCGCGAGGTAGATCAGGCGGTCGAGGAACTCCCACATGCGGTCCTGGCGCAGGGTGACCATGGCGCCGATGGCGAGACCCGCGCGGAGCTTGAAGTTCGCGATGGCCTTCTTGCTGCGCGTGACGATGGGCTTCTGACCGGTGAAGAGGGTCATCTCGGCGACGGCCGATTCGATGATCTTCGGGGTCTGCACGGCCTCGCCGAGGCCCATGTTGACCACGATCTTCTGCAGGCGGGGGACCTGCATGACGTTCTTGTAGCCGAACTGCTTGCGGAGGGCGGGGACGACCTCCTTCAGGTAGCGGCTCTTGAGCGTGGGGACCGACTCGGCAGCGGCCTTGGACTTGTAGCCCTCGGGCGCCTGCAGGTGACCAGCGGCAGGAGAAGCGGCTTCGCCCTTCGCCTTGCGCTCCTTCTTCTCACCGCCACCGCCGCCGTCCTTGGCCTTGGGGGCAGCCTTCGGCGCGGCCTTCTTGTCGTCCTTGCCGCCCTTGTCTTCCTTCTTCGCAGCCATCTTCGTTCTCTCTCGTCTCCCGACGTGCAGCGCCGCGGCTCGCGGTCACTGGTTCACGGGCATTGGGTATTCGTGGGTGGGATCCGCGCAGCTCAGGCGAGCGCGTTGCCGGTCTTGACGGCGAGGCGAACCTTCTTGCCGTCCTTGACTTCGAACTTCACGCGCGTGCCCTTCCCCGTCTGGGGATCGACCGGCATGACCTTGCAGGCGGCGAGCGGCGCTTCCTTCTGGAAACGCTTGCCCTCCGGCTGACGCTGGGTGGGCTTCTGGTGCTTCCACACCATGTTCACGCCCTGCACGAGCACCTGGTCGCTCTCGACGATGACCGTGAGGACCGTGCCCTGCTTGCCCTTGTCGCGGCCCGAGATGACCACGACGGTGTCGCCCTTCTTGATACGCGCGGCCATCACACAACCTCCGGCGCGAGCGAGATGATCTTCATGAACTTGCGGCCACGCAGCTCGCGCGCGACTGGTCCGAAGATGCGCGTGCCGATCGGCTCGCCGTCCTTGTTGATGAGGACCGCGCTGTTGGCGTCGAACTTGATGTAGCTGCCGTCGGGGCGCATGTACTCGCGGCGAGTGCGGACGACGACCGCCTTGGCGGTGTCCCCCTTCTTCACCTTCTGACCGGCGCTCGCTTCCTTGATGGCGACGACGATGATGTCACCGAGGGCCGCGTAGCGGCGGCGCGAGCCACCGAGGACCTTGATGCACTGGACGAGACGCGCGCCGCTGTTGTCGGCCACGTCGAGCATGGTTCGCATCTGGATCATGGCAGGCTCCTACTCGACCTTCGCGGATTCGACGAGCTTGCTGACGATCCAGCGCTTGTCGCGCGAGATCGGGCTGTGCTCGGTGATCTCGACGCGGTCACCGGTCTTGAACTGGTTCTTCTCGTCGTGCGCCTTGTAGCGCTCGCGGCTCTTGAGGTACTTGCCGTACACCGGGTCGCGGCGGAGCGAGACGACCTCGACCACGACGGTCTTGTCCATCTTGTCGCTGCGGACGGTGCCGACGAGCGTACGGTGACGCCCGCGCGGCGCGGCGGTCGGGAGGATGCGCGGCTTCGGGGCGGCCTTCTCGGCGGCGGGCTTGGCGGCCTTGGGGGCCTTCGCTGCCTTGGGGGCGGCGGCCTCGGTCTTCTTCTCGGTCTTCTTGGCGGCCATGGCTACTTGCTCTCTCCGGCGGCGAGGGCCTGCTTGAGGCTCTTCTCGAGCTGCTCGAGCTCACGGCGACGGACCTCGCTCTTCACGCGGGCGATGTCCTTGCGCTTCTTGGGAAGCGTCGCAGTGTCGTCGAGCTGGTTGGTGTGGTTCTGGAGGCGGGCCTGGAACAGCTCGGAGGTGAGCTGCTTGTGCAGCTCGCCGAGCTCGGTCTCGCTCTTGTCCTTGAGCTCTTTCGCCTTCATGACAGGTCTCCACGGACGAGGAACTTGCAGTCGATCGGAAGCTTGTGCGCGGCGAGGCGGAAGGCTTCCTTGGCCATCTCCATGGGGACGCCGTGGAGCTCGTACATCACCCGGCCGGGCAGCACGACGGCCACCCATTCTTCGGGGTTGCCCTTGCCGTGACCCATGCGGGTCTCGGCGGGCTTCTTGGAGATCGGCTTGTCCGGGAAGACCCGGATGAACAGCTTGCCGGCGCGCTTGCAGTGGCGCTGGATGGCCATACGAGCCGCCTCGATCTGACGCGAGGTGATGCGGCCGGGCGCGAGCGCCTGCAGGCCGAAGTCACCGAACGACACGTCGGAGCCGCGCCAGGCGGTCCCGCTCGTGTTGCCCTTCATCTGCTTGCGGTACTTGACCTTCTTCGGGGAGAGCATGGTCGTGGTCTTCCTGGATCAGGCCTGCGACGCGCCGGCGGGCGCCTGACGCTGGCGGTTACGCTTGGGGAGGATCTCGCCCTTGAAGATCCAGACCTTGACGCCGATGACGCCGTAGGTGGTCTTCGCCTCGCCGAGCCCGAACTCGATGTCGGCGCGGAGCGTGTGGAGGGGGACGCGGCCCTCGCGGTAGTTCTCGACGCGGCTCATCTCAGCGCCGCCGAGGCGACCCGAGCAGCGGACACGGATGCCCTTGGCGCCGAACTTGATGGCGGTGGAGACCGCCTTCTTCATCGCGCGACGGAAGGCGACGCGACGCTCGAGCTGGGTCGCGATGGACTCGGCGACGAGCTGCGCGTTGGTCTCCGCCTTGCGGATCTCCTGCACGTCGATGAAGACCTCGTTGTCCGTGAAGGACTGGACGCCCGGGAACTTCGCCTCGCCCTTGGCGGCGGTCTCGAGGTTGCCGGTGCGGAGGGTCTCGATCGACTTGCCGCCCTTGCCGATCACCATGCCGGGGCGGGCCGTGAAGATGATGACCTTGGCCTTGTTGGCCGCGCGCTCGATCTCGACACCCGCGATGTTCGCGTTGAAGAGATACTCCTTGATGGCGCGCTTGATGCGGATGTCCTCGTGGAGCCACTTGGCGTAGCTCTTGTCCTCGTACCACTTCGAGGACCACGTCTTGATGACGCCGAGACGAAACCCTGTCGGGTGAACTTTCTGTCCCACGTTCGAGCTCCTTCTCTCAGTCCCGCGTATCGAGGACGACGGTGATGTGGCTGATGCCCTTCTGGACGCGCGTCGCACGACCCATCGCGCGCGGGCGCCAGCGGCGCATGTGGGAGTTCGGTCCCTTGTCGACGGTCGCGGCGGCCACGTAGAGCGAGTCCACGTCGACGCCGGGGTTCGCGTGCCGGGCGTTGGCGACCGCAGATTCGATCACCTTCTTGAGCCAGGGCGCGCCCGACTTGTTCACGAACTGCAGCATCTGCAGCGCCTGCGCCGCGGACTTGCCGCGGACCAGATCGGCGATCATGCGTGCCTTGCGCGGAGAGATCCGTGCAAACCGAGCCATAGCCTTGGTGGCCATCTGAACGTCCTCGTAGCGGTTTGCCCTCTTGCGAGGGCCGCCCGTCACTGGTGGTGACGGCGGGGTTTGGCTTCCTCGTACACGCGCTGCACCGCGGAGGTGGAATTGCTCCAGGGAGCAAAAGCGTGCCGTTAGGACTGCCGTTGGGAACTCGCCGCATTAGCCGTGCAGAGGGTTCCCGATGACCGTGCCGGTTGGGGCGGAACGGGGGGCGCGCACACTAGCAGAGGGCCCGAGGTTGGCAAGGGCCCCGAGCGAAATCGGCGATTCAGCCGGCATTCTTGCGGGATTTCCCGCGGCGAACGAGGCCGACGGCCAGACCCAGCAGCGCGAGACCCAGCGCGGAGGAGCCGCGCGACGGAGCACCGGCGGTCTCGCAGCCGCAGCCGGAAGCCTCGGGGAGATCGCTGCCGCCGGGGCCGGTCTCGGTGGCGGCGTCGACGATCGAGCCCGTGTCGCTCGTCGTGCCGGTGTCGGGCCTGGCGCCGGTGTCGGTCGTGCCCGTGTCCGTCGCGCCCGTGTCGGTCACGCCGGTGTCCGTGCTCGTGTCGCTGCCACCATCGACGCCGCCGTCGGCGCAGCCGTCGACCGCGGTCCACGTGGTCTTCGAGGTGACGGGATCGCAGCTGAGGCAGGCGTCCTTGGGGTTGATGTCACCGTACGACCAGCACGCCGCGTCGATCACGCAGTAGCCGGCCTTGATGCCCGTGGCGCTCGCGGTGCAGGTCTTGGTCGCCTCGTCGCACGACACCGAGGTGGTGCAGGTGAGGCCGCAGTCGTAGGTGGCGAGGTTGCAGTCGCCGAAGTCGTTGCACGCGTAGGCGGAGCAGAACGAGAGCCCCGCGTCGCCGCTCGCGCTCGCCCCGCACTTCGTGCCCTTGGCCGCGTACTCGTAGCAGTCGCCGAACGAGTCGCAGAACGGACCGCAGGTCTTGTCCCCGCCGCACGCGCCCTTCGGGTCGGTGCCGACCTTGGCGCTCGTGCACTCCCCGAGCTTCGTCGGGTCGTTGCAGGCCTGGCAGCTGCCGGTGCACGCGGTGGCGCAGCACACGCCCGTCACGCAGAAGCCGGTCGCGCACTCGCTGTTGCTCGTGCACGTGGTGCCCTTGGGCTTGGTGCAGACGCCTTCGTACCCCGGCGCCGCGCAGGTCTGACCCTCGGGGCAACTGCCCGATTTGCAGCACACGCCTTCGGTGCAGGTGAGGCCGCTCGGACAGTCGGTGACGGTCGACGTGCACTTCTTGCCGAGCGTGGCGTCGTAGATCTCGGCCTCGGTGGTCTCGGCGCCGACGAGGTCGGCGGTCTTGCCGCCGACCACGAGCACGCGCGTGCCCAGCGTGACCGCTGCGGTGTGCGAGCGCCCGACCTTCAGCGTGACCGTGGGGCTCACCTTGCCCGTCTTCGGATCGGCGCCCGGATCGTAGATGTCCGAGGTGGCGGAGCTGATGAGATCGAAGGTGAAGCTGTCCTGGAACTCGCCACCGGTGAAGAGGACGCGCCCGTCGTCGAGGCGCGCGCCGACCACCTTGCCCTTGGGCTCGCTGAGCGTGGTGCCGAGGGTCGTGAAGACGGAGCCGTCGAAGTACTCGACGGTGCTCGTCTCGGGCCCGTACGACTCGGGGGCGTCGCCCCCGGCCAGGAGCGCCCGGCCGGCCGTGCCCGCCAGCGCGACCACGGCCACGTTGGCGCGCGCCGCAGAGAGGAGCCCTGCGGAAGAGAAGGCCTTGGTGGTCGGATCGAACGCCTCGACCGCGGCGGTCTCGTCGCTGCCGAACGAGCCGTAGACGACGCCACCGGCGAGGAGGATGCGCCCGTCACCGAGCCTCGCGCTGCCGATCTGCGCGCGGGCGGTGGTCATCGAGGGAAGCGTCGTCCAGCTGTCGGCGACGGGGTCGTAGTACTGCGCGCCGGCGATGGGCTTGGTCGTGCTGGTGAGGGAGCTGGTCGGCTGGCCACCGGCGACGAACACCACGTCCTTGCCGTCGATCTTGGTGGCGGCCATCGCGAAGTAGGCGCGCGCGTTCATCGCCGCGCCGGCCGACCACGCGCCGGTGGTGGAGCGCACCAGCACGGTGGACGGCGAGCCGATCCCGCCGCCGGCGACGACCTGGCCGTTCGGCAGGACGGCCGCGTTCATGCCCGCGCCGAGCCCGATCGGCAGGCTGCCCGCCGCGGCCCAGGTGTCGGTCGCGGGATCGTAGAGCTCGGTCACGGTGGGCACGGTGCCGGTGCCGCCGACGAGCAGGATCTTGCCGGCGTCGCTGCCCGCGGGGAGGGCGAGCAGCTGGTGGTCCGCGTGGGTCTGCTTGGTGGTGGTCTTGGTGGAGACCCAGGCCGGATCGACGAGGACGGGGAAGCGCAGGCCGCGGGCATCGAAGCGGACGACGAGGGTGCAGGTCGCGCCCCCCGGGGGCACGACCTTGCGACCCCACGGGCCGCGCGGGTCGCGATCGACCGCGCAGTTCTCGATGTCGGCCGTGCCGACGCGCGCGACGCCCGCGGAGTCGTAGGTGACGGGCGTGGGTACGCGGAGGCGGGGAGCGCCGCCCGCGTCGAGCAGCTCCACGCTGCCGTCGATCACCCGGAGACCGGCGACGCCGGCGAGGGTCACGTCGTAGCGGAACGCGAGGAGCTCGCTCGCGGTGAAGACCTCGTAGAAGTCCTCGACGCCGTCGCCCGTGGTCCTGCGGAACGCGTGCACGCCCGGCGCGACGTCGGGGTAGACCGCGACGTTCTGCGCCCACTGGATGGCGCTCCGCGCGAACCCGCGCGGCGTGACCCGCACGCGCATGCCCTCGGCCTCGACCGCGAGAGAGCCGTCGGCGAGCGGCGGCAGAATCGCGGTCAACGAGGGGCTCGCGGCCTTGCTCGCCGCGGCGCGCGGCCGGAACCCACCGGCCTCGGCGAACACCGACTCGACACCTCCACCGGCGACGACGGGGCGGGTCGGGTGCGTCGACGGCTTGGTCGGCGACTTCTTCTTGTGCGAGCGCGTGATGGGCGTGTTCTCGACGAGGAAGCGACGCTGCACCTCGGTGAGCAGACGGGCGCCCTGGGTCGTGGTCTGTCCCGCGAGCTCGGGGCCGGCGGCGGTCGTGGTCGCGATCGGAGCCGGCGCGGAGGACGAGGACGGCGCCTCGCCACGACAGGCTCCGACGAGCGCGAACAACCCCACCCCCAACGACCCGACTCGCGAAGCGCGCATCGGGCCGTTGTGCCCTCGAAAGGGGTCGCCGTCCAGAGGCGCGCGCCCTTTTGGCCTACGGCGACCGACGAGCGATCCGCCGCCGCCGCCGCCGCGACAGCGCGTGGGGCACCTTGCGCGCGGCCGTGAGCACCGACTCGACGAGACCGACGAGGACGTAGCCGCCCAGCAACCAGAGGAGCACGAACGGAGGCTTGGAGTAGGCGCTCACCGCGGCGCTCGAGCCGACCACCAGCGCGAGCACGGCGAACGTGCGCGGCTCCAGGCGCAGGTCCTTGAACGAGCGGAACTGCACGGTCGAGACCATGAGCAGCGACAGCGCGACGACGAGACCCGCGAGCAGCCACGCGTAGCGGCGCTCCCCGAGTGGACCCGAGACGGACGCGTTGGCCATGACCAGGCCGACCAGCACGCCCGCGGCGCCGGGGATGGCGAGGCCGACGATGTACTTGGGGGGCTTGGCCACGGTGGTCACGCCGTGGGCCCGCGCCTCCCGGGCCTCGCGCGCCTCCTCACGCATCGAGAGCACGTTGAACCGGGCGAGGCGAATTGCCCCACAGGCCACGAATGCGAAGGCAACCAGCAGACCGACGTTGCCGAGCTGGTGCAGCGACCAGCGGTAGACCAGGAACGCGGGCGCGAGCCCGAACGACACGACGTCGGCGAGCGAGTCGATCTGCAGGCCGAACGACGACTGCGTCTTGGTGGCGCGCGCCACCCGCCCGTCGAGCGTGTCGAAGATCGCCGCGAACATCACCAGCAGCGCCGACCGGAAGTAGTCACGGTCGGACTGCGCTTCGGCGGCCAGGCGGATCGCGTCGAATCCGCAGAAGATGCTCGCCAGCGTGATGGCGTTGGGGAGCAGGAAGAGGGTCTTCTGCAACTTCACGGCAGATGCAGCGTAGCGGAGACGACCGGGCGTGTCGCGGGCGCGAACATCGTTGCGGATCGAGGTTGACCGTTCAGGGTTCGCCCGTCTACCTTGCGCGCGCTCGCGGAGTCGACAGGTTCCGCCGCACGTGTCCGAAGAGTTCGCAGTCGGAGGTTTGCCCCATGGCGCTCGGTAAGGTGAAGCGTTTCTACAACGACAAGGGTTTCGGATTCATCAAGCAGTCCGATGGTCCCGATGTCTTCGTGCACTACACGCAGATCGAGGGTGAGGGGCGCAAGCAGCTCTTCGAGAACGAGACGGTGGAGTTCGAGATCAAGGAGGGCCCCAAGGGCCTCCAGGCGCTCAACGTGCGCCGCGTCCAGCCCGAAGCGACCTGAGTCGCTGCGGGTCGGAACGAACCCCCGAGCGCCACGCGCGTTCGGGGGTTCGGCCTTTTTGTGCCTGTCTTCGAGCCTCGTCAGCCCACCAGCGCGTCGAGCAGCACGCGCGCCGGCTCGTCGTCCCGACCGAGGTCGAGGCTGAGCGCGGTGACCGTGCCGAGGCCCTGGTCGAAGGCGGCCGTGTCGGTGCCCGGTGCCTGGTCGTGGGAGACGCCGGCACCACCGAGCCAGAAATAGGTGCGGCCGCGCGGGTCGACCCGGACATCGACCTCGTCGCTCCACAGTCGACGTCCGAGGCGCGTGGCCACGAGCCCCTTCAGCGGCCCCGCGGGCAGGTTCACGTTGAGGAGCGGCGTCGGACCCGCGATGCGCTCGCGCGCGAGGAGCTTCTGCGCGAGCATGGCGACCACCTCCGCGGTCGGCCCCGGGTCGAACGTGACGACGCCGTTGTGGTCCGCCTTCAGCTCGACCGACGCCGCGATGGCCGGGATGTTGCGCAGAGCGCCCTCGCGCGCGGCCGCGACGGTGCCGCTGTAGAACACGTCCTGCCCGAGGTTGATCCCGCGGTTGATGCCCGAGATCACCAGATCGGGCTTGCGGGGAAGCACCGCGCGCTCGCCGGTGAGGTGGAGCGCGAGGTAGACGCAGTCGGCCGGTGTGCCGTCGAGCGCGTAGCGATCGGGCTCGTGACGCCGCAGGCGGAGCGGTCGGTGCAAGGTGAGCGAGTGACTGCTGGCGCTCTGCTCGGACTCGGGCGCGACGACGACCACCCGGGCGAAGGTGGACAGCGCGTCGGCGAGCACGCGCAGCCCCTTGGAGAAGAAGCCGTCGTCGTTCGCGCAGAGGATCAGCGGCTTGTCCATCGGCCCTCGGTTACCGCAAGGCCGGTCGAGGTGCTACGACGGGCCGGTGAGCTTTCGCCGGGTGACGACCGAGGTCGTCGGGCGCTTCGAGATCTTCGACGTCGTCCGACACGAGGTGCGCCACGCTTCGTGGGGCGACCGCACCCGGAAGGTCCACACCCTCGAGACCGCGTGCGACTGGGCCAACGTGGTGCCGCTCACCGACGACGGCCAGCTCGTGATGATCCGCCAGCACCGGTTCGGCATCGACGGGCCCTCGCTCGAGATCCCGGGCGGCCTCGTGGACGCTGGTGAAGCCCCGCTCGCCGCGGCGCGACGCGAGCTGCTCGAGGAGACGGGCTACGAGGCCGCGAGCGTGGAGCCGCTCTTCGCGGTGTACCCGAATCCCGCGCTCCAGCCCACGCGCCTGCACATGTTCGTGGCGCGCGGCTGCACGGCCGCGCCGGCCGGGCCTCGGCTCGAGGAGCTCGAGGACTGCGTCACGGTCCTCGTGCCCCTCGCCGAGCTCCGCGCGCGGATCGAGGCCGGCGAGATCCACCACGCCCTCGTCATCACCGCCCTCGCCGCGGCGCGGCTCCTGTGAAGGTCGCGCTCCTCCGCCCCGTCGCCCACGTCCACGTGTGCACGCACCGGCGCTCCGCGGCCGACCCGCTCGGGCCGGGGTGCGGCGCCCGCGGCGAGGCGGTGTTCGAGGCGCTCGGCAAGGAGCGCACCCATCGTCGGCTCGTTCGCGACGTCTGGCTCGCGCGTTCGTCGTGCCTCGGGCAGTGCCCCGCGACCGGGTGCACCGTCGCGATCGGGCCCCTGCACCTGGTCGAAGTGGAGCCCGGCGACGCAGGCGAGGTGCTCGCCGAAGCTAGCGCTGCACGATGACGATGCGGTGGTCGTCGCGGTAGGTGATCGCACCGCCTTCGCCCGCCGAACCCCACGCCATCGACCACACGATCTCGCGTTTGATGTTCGGCTGGTAGGCGAGGACGATGGGCCCGGGTTCGTTGACGAACAGCATCGAGGAAGCGAGCCGGAGCTTGTCGCCCGGCAGCTTGTGGAACGCCACGATGAACGCGCCTCCCTTGGACCGGCCGGTGACGACCAGGAGATCGGTTCCCGGGACCGGACTCCACTCGATCGGGTCGACGGTCAGCACCCAGCCTGCTCCGGGCGGGGCCTTGGCCTTGTCGACGATCTCCGGGATCTCGGTGTCCTTGAAGAACCGCGGCATCTGCTTGACGCGCGCGAGCTCGGGAATGCCGGCGAACACGTCGCTCATCCGGTCGAGGCTGCTCTTCTTGAACGTGGGCTGGGCCTCGACCACGGGCACCGTCGGACCGCTCTCGGGCCCGGTGCAGCACCGGAAGCCGACCAGCTTGGTCGACACGGTCGGGTCGAGCGCGCGACGCGCCGCGCAGCGGTGGGCCGGCGCCGGGGCCGCGCTGAACGCCCCCTTGAGCGCGACCTTCTTGCCACCCTTCACCGGGTCGACCGCCGGGCTCGCGGTCCACTCCTCGATCGTCGTGCCCATCGCGCGGGCGCCGAAGCCCGACGTGCACTTCTCCGGGGTCTTCTCGCAGGTCGGGTCCCAGGCCGGGCCGACCGCGAAGGCGTCGCCGTTGGGGCCGCGGCACGCGCGCTCCCACTCGAGCTCGGTGCACAGGCGCGCGCCGCGCTCGGTGCACTTCTTCTGCGCCTCGGCCTGGCTCAGGCCGGTGAGCGGCGGCTCGCCCGGGACGCCGGGATACGGCAGCGCGTCCATGGTGAACGCGGGCATGTCGTAGCTCGCGAGCACGGGCTCGAGCGTCGGGTCACGCCCCTCGTCGCCGGGCATGCTGCCCGCGTAGAACTTCCCGGCGGGGACCTTGATCTGCTCCTGCGCCTTGCCGACCTCGGTGCGGCGGCCCGCGCCGGCGGCGATCTGCACGGCCGAGGCCCCCGGTGCCGCCGCAGTGGGCGGCGAGTCGTTCTTCGAGGTTCCCCCGCGATGGCAGGCGAGGCCGAGCACGAACAAGAGGAGGAACGACGAGGCGCGCACGGGCAGGCAAGAGCACACGCCCGCGCGCCAGGGCAAGTTCGCGGCTAGGCGGCCTCGGCCCGGGCGGCGCCGATCCACGACAGCACCCGCCGCGCGCTCGCGACGAAGGCGTCCACGCGATCGCTGTCCGCGTCGACGTGCGTACGGCGCGGACCGACCACGACCACCCGCGCCGTGAAGCCCTGGCGGCGCGCCCACGAGAGAGCGTGCAGCGGCGAGCAGCCGTCGAGTCGGGCGTCGGCGATCACCAGATCGAAGGTGGGCTCCCCGACCTCGACGGCCCGACGAATCGCCGCGTGCAGCGTCTGGGCATGACCGATCGCGATCACGTGCACGCCGCGGGCGTGCAGGGCGTCCGCGAGGTCCTCGCGCACGTCGTCGTCGCTGACTGCCACGAGCACCTTCGCGAACCCGTCGACCGACCAGGGGAACTGGGCCATGCAAACCTTTCAGCAATGCACGTGCCGAGCCTCCCTCCGCGGGATTCCTGGGTCCCGCGCGTCATGTAGGTGTTTCGTGACGTGCAAGCGTGACGGTGACCTGCGCGGATCGAGCAGCCGCCTGCGCAACGCGCCGGATGGTGCAGGCGCAATCCTGCCGCCGTTGTGTAGAGAGCGGAGCGCGCTAGCCTCGTGCGTCATGGTCCGCCGCACCCTTCTCCTCGTGCTCGCGCTCTTCGCCCTCCCGAGCTGCGCGAGCAGTCGCATGGTGCAGGTCGCCGCGCCGCAGTCCATCGGTCCGCTGGCCGAGCAGGCCGTCATCGTGTTCGTGCGGCCGTCGTCGTTCGGCGCGGCGCTCACTCCCACCATCCTGTCGTCCGACCGGCGCTTCCTCGGCGACGCCGATCCGAGCTCGCACTTCGCCGTCGCCGTGCCTCCGGGGGAGCACTTCTTCCTCGTGTGGGGCGAGAACACGGGTCCACTGCGGGCGCGGGTGCAGAAGGGCCGCGTCTACTACGTCGAGGTGTCGATGAAGCCCGGGTGGTGGACGGCGCGGGTGCACCTGCTCGCGATCACTCCGCGCACCGAGCAATGGAACAGGGTCCGCGACTGGCTCGCCGAGACCAAGCAGACGGTGCCCCGCGGCGCCGAGGGTCAGGCCTACCTCGACGGGCGCGCGAGCGACGTCGCCGAGCGCGTCAAGCGCGCCAAGGAGGCGTTCGCCGGCATGGACCCGGAGGAGCAGGAGGCCCGCACGCTCTACCCGAACGACGGCCTGGCGCAGGGTCTCTGAGCCACCGAAGAGCGCCACAGAAGCAGCCCACAAAAGCAGCGACGGCCACCTCTGTCCGAGGTGACCGCCGCGAGGTCAGAGAAGGAGAATCAGTCCTTCTTCTCTTCCTTTTTCTCTTCCTTCTTCTCGTCCTTCTTCTTCCCCTCTTCCGCCTTCTTCTTCTTGTAGCCAGGCGGGGTGGGGTCGTCGTCGGTGACCTTCTTCTTCTTCTTCTTGTCGTCCTTGCCGTCGTCCTTGCCGTCGTCCTTCTTGTCGTCCTTCTTGGGCGCGGAGGCGGCGAGGAGCTTCTCGAGCGTCAACTTCACGTCGGCGTCGGTGAACGCGTCCTTGGTCACGGCGACGACGAAGTCGCGTCCCTTGTCGTCGATGCGGATGATCGCGGCCGCGATGGCGGCGATCGAGTCGACCAGGCGGATGTTGCCGGTGGCCGAGCCGCGGTACATGTTCATGAACCGCTGGAGCTGGGGCAGGTGCTCCTTCTCGGCGAGCACGGCGACGCTTTCGGCGGTGTCCTGTAGGTCGATCTGCGGGAGTGTCGGGTCGAGCAGCTGCTCGATGAGCGGCTGGACGGCCTTCTTCTCCTTCATCACGGCGAGCGCCTTGGCCATCGGACCGACCGGCGGGGTGCGCGTGCCCTTGAGGAAGTTGGCGTGGCGACCGAGCAGCGTGATCATCGCCGCCGCGCCGTTGGTGCGGAGCGCGATCGCCTTGCGGGACGCCTCCTTGATCGCGGGCGCGGCGCGCTCGCTGTCCGCGACCTGGAGGAGCACCTCGGTGGTGGCCTCGTCGGGCACGGCGGCGGCCGTATCGAGGAACCACACCTGCGCGGTCGACAGGCGGTCGTCCTTGAGCGTGGTCGCCTCCTTGATCTGCTCGGGCAGCGGGGCCGACGAGCCGGAGCCGATGGCGAGCGTGTCGGCGAGGATGTCGGCGGAGAGCGCCGGCTTGCCCAGCGGGAAGCTCTTCACGAGCGCGCCGTTCCCGGCGGCGAGCAGCTTGACGGTGCCGGCCTTGTCGACGCCGACGACGCCGTCCTTGCCCGCGTGGATGGCGACGAAGTCGTCCTTGCCCGTGTGGACCCACGACAGCTTGGCGGTCTTGGCGTCCATGCCGAACACGAACGGGTAGTACCCGCCGTAGATCTTGCCGGACTCGAAGCCCGCCGGCCCGCTCGTGAGCGGACGGCCGGTGAGGCCGGTGGAGTCGATGGCGTCGGCCGTGGTGCGCTCGTCGTGGTCGGGGCCGACGAGGAGGTCGCGGCGCGAGACGTTGGGGAGCTCCTTCGGCGGCGCCGCGAGCTGGCTGCCGCCCTGCTTGGCCTTGAGGAGATCCTTGTCGAAGCGGACGAGGCGTCCCTGCCCCGCGAACACCGCGCCGCCCCAGGTCACCACGTGGGTGGTCTCGGTGTCGGTGATGAACGTGGCGAGCTGCGCGCCGGTCTCGATCTCGAACGCCGAGACGTAGAGGTTCTTCCAGGGCACGAGCACGAGGCCCGCCGAGATGCCCGGCGAGGTGAGCGGCTGGTCGGTGGCCTTCTCCATCTTCACGGAGCCGTCGGGCCCGAAGACGACGAGCTTGTGGCCGCTGTCCGCCTTGAGCGTGACCGCGACGTACTTGCCGTCGCTGCCCGCGCCGACGAGCTTGCCCTTGGCCTTGCTCGACTTCCACTTCTCGGCGCCGGTCTTGGCGTCGAGCACGAAGAGCTCGCCGTTGCCCGTGCCGACGACGACGGTGCCGGTCAGCTGCGGGCGGTGATCGAGCGGGTGCTTGTACGACCAGGTCTTGCCGCTCGCGAGGTCGAGGCCGGTGAGCTCGGCGGTGCCGGTGACCGCGACCACGGCGTCGGCGCCCGGCGCGGCCGGCTGCTTCTGCAGGCGATCGAGGACGCTGACCTGCGCCTTCTGGTTGGCGTCGTCGTTGATGGCCTCCTGCGAGAACGCAGGGCCATCGACGGCGACGAGGTCGGAGGAGGCGCCCGCGCACGCGAGGCCGGCGAGGCCGAGCGAGCCGACGAGCAGCCCGAGAACGAAGCTACGCCCGGTCATTTCGCACCTTCCAGATCCTTGATGGCCTTGTCGAGAGCATCGAGCACGGCCTTGCTGCCGTCCTTCGGGTAGCCCTTCTTCACGCTCTCGAGCACCTCGCGCGCCTTGGCGCTGGAGAGCTCGCGCACGACCTTGATGATGTTCTTCTTGTAGTCGTCCGGGACGTCCTTGCGCGTGAGCACCTGCTGGAGGCCCGAGGCGATGACGTCGAGCGGCTTGCTCTTGAGGCGCTCGGTGAGCGCGTCGCAGGACTTGTCGGAGCCGGCCTTGCCCTCGCAGAGCTGACCGATGCTCACCGCGGCCTCGTTCACGCCCTTGTCGAGCGCGACGACGAGCTCAGGCACCGCCTCGGCGGCCTTGGCCTCGCCGAGCAGCGTGGCCGCGAGCCCGTGCACGCGCACGTCAAGGTCGGCGAGCGCGACGCGCAGCGCCTTGGTGGCCGCCGGGCCCTTGGCGCCGCCGAGGCAGCGCACGGCCGCGAGGCGGACCTCGGGGTCGCGGTGGGCGAGGTAGGCCTCGCAGGACTCGGCCGCGGCCGGATCTTCGAGCTCACCGATGGTCTCGAGGGCCTTCTTGAGGAGCTCCTTCGGCAGACCGTTCTTGAGCCGCGCCGCGAGCGGGGCCGTGGCGCCCTTCCCGCCTTCTTTGCCGGCCATCCGGATGTTGGTCAGCGCCGCGTCGATCTCGGCGACGTTCCCGCTCGCGAGCGTGCTGCTCACGGCCTTCACGTCGATCTTCGCCTTCGGCCCCGCGGGTCCCGCCTTCTTGGCCTGACCGAGCGCGAACGGCGCAGCGAGCGCGATCGCGACCGCAAGGCCGCCCCCAGATACCTCTTGTCCATGCGCGCGCGTGTAAGGCGAAGTGCGTGCGGAGGTCAATCCTGGGGGCCGGCGGACACTCCCCCGCGCTACGGTGCAGGGCGATTCACGCGAGACCGAGGAGACCATGGAACCCGTGACGCTGCTCCGAATCCTGGCCCTGGTGGTCGTCGGCACCATGGCCGTGGGGGCCTTCCGGAGCCCGTCGTCCCGTCGACTCGAAGCGTTCCTCGTGGTCACGATGGTCGCGGCGCTCGGGGCGCTCACCCTCGCGATCGCGCCGAATTACGCGCCACTCACCGTCCTGCTCGCGGCGCCGATCCTCGGCATCCTGCCGGCGCGCCTCGAGCAGTTCTCGCTGCGCTCCCTGCTGGAGGGTCGGCGGACCCTCGCCACCTTCGCGGCGCGTCTCGCCTCGTTCCTCCGGCCGATCGGGCCCATCGGCCACCTCGGTCGCGACATGTCCACGCTGGTCGCCGCGCGCCTCGACGGCGTCACCCCCGCGCTGCTCGATCGGCTCGCCGACCCGCGCCAACCCGAGCGGGGCGCGGTGCTGGTCACGCTCGCGCAGCACGTGGGCGGAGACGCCCACGGGATCCGCGTCGCGCTGGCGATCCCCTCGCGCCGCAAGCGCGCCCTCGCCTCGGGGCTCGGCCTCGCCTGGATCCGCGCGGTCGCGCGCACCGCGGGGCCCGAGGAGATCCTGCTCGCGCTCGAGGAGGTGGAGCGCGAGGACCCCACGTTCGAGGAGCCCGCGCGCCGCGCCGCGATCGCGCTCGAGGTGAGCGCCGCGCTCGGCGACCGAGAAGGTGTCGAGCTGCTCTTGCCGGTGCTCCAGGGTCGACTGCCGAGCGGCGAGGCCACGCGTGTGCGGGGTGAAGCGGCCCTCGCCGACGGCGACCGCGCGGCCGCGCGTCGCGAGATCGAGGCGCGCAGGGGCGCCGTCGACCCCGAGGTGGGGCGCGCCCTCGTCGACCTGCTCGCCCGCGCCGGGCGCCTCGGTCCTCGGGTCTCGAGCGATCACCGGGCCCGCGCCGTCCGCTGCCGGGACGAGGCGCTCGCGGTGATCGCGCTCGCGCCGCTCGGTCCGCACGCCTGGGCCTCGGCGACCGCGCTGCTCACCGCGACGATCGTGGGCTGGCACCTGATCGTCGGTCGCACCGGCGACAGCGACGACCTGCGCCACCTGCTCGCGATGGGTGGCCTGCGCGTGCCGATCACGGACCCGATCGGCGCCCTCCACGTGTTGACGGTGCCGCTGGTGCACGCCGGCCCGGTCCACCTCGCGCTCAACGTGCTCGCTTTGCTCGGCTTCGGGCCCTGGGTGGAGCGACTGCTCGGTCGCGCGCGCATGGTCGTGGTGTTCCTGTGCTCGACGGTCGTGAGCAGCCTCGCCGTCGCGGCCCTCGCTTCGCCCGCACACCCGACCGTGCTGGTCGGTGCGTCCGGGGCCATCTTCGGGCTCGGCGGCGCCATGGGGGCGGTGCTGCTCACGCAGCCGCACCTGCGCCGCACGCGCCGAGCGCAGGAGGTGCTGCGCGGCTTCGGCGCGATGCTCGCGCTGCAGTTCGTGGTCGATCGGCTCGTGCCGATGGTGAGCGGCACGGCCCACGTGGCCGGCCTCGTCGCCGGAGCGCTCGCGGGGCTCGTGCTCGTGCGGAGCCCAGCGAATCGGAGACCGGTGAACGCCTAGGCGGCCTGCGCGGTGCCCGAGGGCTCGTCGTGCTGCTGCTCCGGCGCCTCACCGACCTGGTGGGTGCCGACGCTCGGGGCGACGATCGCGAACAGGTAGCTCTTGAGCATCCACACGAAGAGGCTCGGCTGGTTGAGGCTCGGGTCGAGGTTCGCCGCGATCTCGGCGTGCTTCTCGGGCGCCACGCTCCAGTGCGAGCCCGCCTGCATGTGGTGGATCGTGTGGTAGCCGTTGTTGAAGAGCAGGAAGTTGAGCACCGGCGACGTGAAGTTGCGCGAGTGGTTCCACTCGCTCTTCGGGTCGGTGTGGACGTGCTGCCCGTAGTTGAAATAACAGATCGCGTAGAGCGAGAAGAAGCGGGGGATCCAGAATGCCCACACCGTGGCGCGCCAATCGACGAAGGTGAGCGCGATGGGCAGGCCCCAGCACAGCACGAGCTGCACCATGATCGACCGGTACATGCGCGGGCGCTTGGTGCGTGACTCCTTGACGTAGCGGTCGATCAGCGGGGCCTGGAAGGCCATGGAGATGAACGGATAGGTGACCGCCGTGAGGAAGTTGTGCTTGGGCGAGTAGCGCCAGGTGATGGTGGCGTCGCCGCGCGCGTTCTGGAACTTGTGGTGATTGAGGTTGTGGGTCGGGATCCAGTTGAACGCCGCGAACCCGTAGAACAAGGTGGCCACGTGGTTGAGCGCGTCGTTGGCCGCGCGGCTCTTGAACGTGGGGCAGTGGTTGTGGTTGTGCGCGATGATCCCCGCGGCCAGCGCGAAGTAGCACGCGAGCGGCAGGAGATACGGGCGCAGCGTGGGCCGGAACCACATGACCGCGACGTTGGCCGCCGCGAGTGCGAGCCACAGGATCGTCTTGTAATCGGCGGCGTATCGGGGGCGCATGGGAGCGGAGCACGGTACCACGGGAACCCGCGACGCGCCGCCGTGTCTGGAGTAGCAGCCCCCCATGCGCCGCGTAGAATCGTTCGCACTCGCCCGTCCGTTCGTGGTCTCTCTGGCGTGCACCGCGGTCTTCGTCGCGTGTGGAGGCAGCGCCCCGCCGCCGGTCACCCCGAAGCCGGCGCCCCCCGCGTCGTCGAGCGTGGTCGCTACGCCTGAGCTCCCGCCCATCCCGGTGGTCGCGCCCGAGGTCGACAAGACCCCGGCGAGCTGCGACGCGTTCCTCGCCAAGCCCGCGCCCAAGACCGAAGAGAAGAAGGCCGAGCCCAAGCCCGACGACAAGAAGGACCCGAAGAAGGCCAAGACGGAGCCCGGCGTGTGCTCGTCGAACGCCACCGCGCTCGCGGCGCTCGGTCGCGCGGCCAGGGCGATCGAGGCGGGGGATCGCGCCGCGCGCGACGAGGCGTTCGCCGCGCTCGCCGGCTGCGACCGCGTGCCGGTGCTCGTGCTCGACGTCGTGCGCGCACAGGCCGCGCCCATCGTCTGCGCGGAGGCGATCCTCACGCCGGTGCTCGAGGCCCACGGCAAGGAGGCGCTGCCGAACCACCAGGCCGCGGCGCGCGCGCTCGTCGGCGCCTCTCGCCTCGCGCGCCTCCGCGCCAAGAAGGGGGCGTTCGATCTGCTCGCGCGCGCCGAGGTCGACCCCAAGGCCAAGGACTCGGCCGTCCAGCAGCTCACGCTGTGGAAGGACGCGCTCGAGAAGGAGGAGCGGGACGCCCTCACCCTCTCCAAGAACGCGCCCGCCGAGATCGGCGCCATCGCGCGCTTCGAGGCGGCCGCGGCCTGGATCGCCTTCGCCAAGGAGCTCCGCGCCACGCCGTACCCGACCGAGCTCGCGAGCCTCGCCAAGAAGGACAAGGACCTCGAGGTCCACTACTACGCGAAGCTCGACGAGGTCACGATGCCGATCCTCGAGCGCGCGCGCGCCCTCGCGCTCGCCGGGATCGGCGGCGCAGTGCGCGACGGCGTGCTCGTGAAGGACCTGCCGTCGTTCCAGCAGATCGTCGAACCGTTCAAGTCGCGCGCGGGCTTCGAGCACCGCGCCACGCGCGACCTCGAGCTCCTGCCCCCCGACCCCCTCGCCGACAAGAAGGTCGGCGACGCCGTGCGCGTCGCGCGCTTCCTCCCGCCGTGGGCCGCCTACGCCACGCTCGAGCGCGCGGAGCCGGCCGCGCTCCTCACGACGCCGGTGCTCACCGCGTTCGCCGTGCATCGCGGCATCCCGGCCGCGCTGCGCCTCGAGATCGAGAAGGAAAAGAAGCTCGACGACCAGCACCGCGGCGCCATCGCTCTCTCGCGGCTGCGGGTCGCGCTCGCCTACGGCTCCCGCCCCGACGCCGAGTCGCTCGCCACCTGGAAGGCCAAGCAGCCCGTCGACCTCCTGCGCGTGGCGATCGCGAGCGCGCTCCTCGGGCCGAAGAAGGACGACGGCAAGGCCGCCCTCTCCATCGGCTACGACCTGGCCGGCCTCGACGCCCTGAGCAAGAAGCCGGTGATCGGCGCCGCCGCGCAGTACGACGCCGCGCTGCTCGCCCTCGAGAACGCCCAGCTGTTCACGGGTGCGCCGCCCGACCCGATGCAGCCGCCGATCGATCCCAAGAAGGCCTACGCCGACGCCGTCGCCCGGCTCGAGGCCGTCTCCCAGCGCAAGGATCTGGACGACGCCCGCAAGGCGACCGCCAAGACCCTGGCCGCTTCGGCGCGCGCCTCGCTCGACTTGCTCGACAAGAAGCCATGAATCTGGCCCCGATCGGCGCCATTGCGGGCTCGACCGGCGGCGCGGATTGGGATTGAATGTCGCCCTCGCCCCATCCGTCGTTACGAGGCGCGGTCTCGCGCCGAGGTGGAAGCTCCATGCCCGTCAAGAATCTCTCTCCATTTCGCTCCGGTTCGCGTGTGCGCTCGCTCGGCGGGCGGGTGCTCGGGGTGTGCTCGCTGTTCGGCCTCGCCTACCTGGTCGTGAACGGCCCCGCCTGGGCCGCCGACTGCAAGCCGGGCAGCCTCAACGCCGCGGGCACGTGCGACTGCCCCGCTGGCTACCGCAGCGAGGGTCCGCCCGGCAGCGCGGTGTGCAAGTACCTGCCGCCGCCGCCCAAGTCGGAGTGCGGCATCCCCGGCAAGCCCGCGTGCCCGCCGTGCAAGGCCCCGGGAGACGTGGGCAGCACCGTGCAGGTCAAGGGCGGCACGTTCATGATGGGCGACTCGGTGTCGTACGGCGCCTCGCCCGTGCGCTCGGTCACCGTCAGCGACTACAGCATCGACCGCTACGAGGTCTCGGTCGCCGAGTTCAAGAAGTGCGTCGACGCCGGCGTCTGCAGCGCGCCGCCCAAGTCGGTCAACACCCGGTGCAACTGGGACCAGGCGGGCCGCGAGGCGCACCCGGTCAACTGCATCAACTTCTCCGAGGCCACCACCTACTGTCAGTGGAAGGGCAAGCGCCTCCCCACCGAGGCCGAGTGGGAGTTCGCCGCGCGCGGCAAGGACAGCAAGCTCTATGCGTGGGGCACCGACGCCCCGAGCTGCAAGGTCGCCAACTACACGGGCGAGCCCGGCAAGGTCTCGCAGGGCTGCGGCGACGGCACCACCTGCATCGGCACCAAGAGCGCCGGCAAGTCGCCGTTCGGCGCGCAGGACATGGCCGGCAACGTCGAGGAGTGGACCTGGGACTGGTACGCCACGTGGAAGTCCACGAGCGCCAAGGACCCCGCCGGTACGCTCACCGGCACCGGCCGCGTCGTGAAGGGCAGCGCGTTCGACCAGAGCTCGGTCAACGATCAGATCGCCGCGCGCCGCGAGTCCGTGAACCCGGCGAACCGCGAGCCGTGGCTCGGGTTCCGCTGCGCCAAGGGCAACGAGCCCACGGCCACGCCGGCGTACTACGAGCCCCCCACCCCGCCGCCCACGCCGGTGCCGCCGACGCCGCCGCCCACCGTCGCCTCCACGCCGAGCGACATCGGCACGATGGTCAAGATCCCCGGCGGCAGCTTCACCATGGGCAGCATCGACATGAGCGACGCCATGCCCACGCGGCAGGTCACGCTCTCGTCGTTCCAGATGGACAAGTACGAGGTCCCGGTCAGCGAGTACCGCAAGTGCGTGAACGCGGGCTCGTGCCTCACGCCGCTCAACAGCATCTCGAGCAAGTGCAACTACGACAAGTTCGGCAAGGACGGCCACCCGGTCAACTGCGTCGAGTGGACCGACGCCAAGAAGTACTGCGCGTGGGCCGGCAAGCGGCTGCCCACCGAGGCCGAGTGGGAGTACGCGGCGCGCGGCACCGACGGCCGCACCTGGCCGTGGGGCAACGCCAACCCGACCTGCTCGTACGCGGCCTTCAAGACCGAGGCCGGCACCATCTGCAGCGGCACGCAGACCACCATCGTCGGCACCCACCCGCTCGGCGTCAGCTACTGGGGCGTGCACGACATGGGCGGCAACATCGAGGAGTGGGTCTACGACTTCCACGCCAAGTACACCCCCGGCCCGCTGGTCAATCCGTCCGGTCCACTCAGTGGCGCAGAGCACGTCGTTCGCGGCGGCAACTGGGAGCTCCCGCAGAAGGAGCTGCGCTCGTTCAGCCGTTTCCACTCGGTCGGCGCCCAGTTCTGGCTCGGCATCCGCTGCGCCAAGTCCGGCACGTGAACCCCATGGTGGGTCGCTTTCCGACCACCCTCGCCGAGTCGGCCTGGGTCGGATAGGCTCCCCGCCATGTCTCAGGAGCTTCAGCAGCTTCGTGCCGGCGACACGTTCGCCGGGCGTTACCGCGTGGTGCGGTTGATCCGCGCCGGCGGCATGGGTGCCGTCTACGAGGTCGAGGACACGGCCACGCGACGGCACCGCGCGCTCAAGCTCATGCACCCCTCGCTCGTGCAGTCGGCCGAGTCGCGCATGCGGTTCGAGCGCGAGGTGTTCATCGGCGCGGCCCTCGAGACCGAGCACGTGGTCGAGGTGCTCGACGCGGGGCTCGATCAAGGGTCGCAGGTGCCCTACCTCACGATGGAGCTGCTCAAGGGCGAGGAACTCGGCGATCGCCTCGAGCGCGTCGGCCGGATGGGCCCCGAAGAGGTCGTCAGCATCCTCACCCAGATCGGTCGCGCCCTCGACAAGGCCCACGCCAAGGGCATCGTCCACCGCGATCTCAAGCCCGAGAACATCTACCTCACGTTCCGCGAAGACGGCTCCGTCCGCGCCAAGATCCTCGACTTCGGCATCGCCAAGCTGGTCGAAGAAGGCGCCAAGACCAACGCCACGCAGGCCGCCGGCACGCCGCTCTACATGGCGCCGGAGCAGACCGATCGCCAGAGCCACGTCTCCCCCGCCACCGACGTGTGGGCCCTCGGCCTCGTCACGTTCCGCATGCTCGCTGGCACGAGCTACTGGCAGGGCGATTCGCTGCAGCAGCTCTACCGCCAGATCCTGATGGATCCGCTCACCTCGCCCGTGCAGCGCGCGGCGCAGCTCGGCGTGCACCTGCCGCCGTCGTTCGACCACTGGTTCGCCCGGGTCGTCGCGCGCAACCCCCAGGAGCGCTACCAGGCGGCGGGCCCGTGCATCGCCGATCTCGCGCAGGTCTTCGGCATCTCGACCAGCGGCAACCTCGGGCTCACGCCGCCTCCGCCCCAGCAGGTGGCGGCGGGGGGAGCGACCGTCGTGGCCTCCGCGTTCACGCCGTACCCGAGCCCGCAGATCACGCCGTCTCACCTCAACTCCGGCGCGCCGCTCACCACGCCGATGCCGCAGCCCACGCCGTTCGTCACGCCCCCGCCGGGGACCGTGGGGATGCAGCAGGCCGGCACGCAGCTCGGGGGCATGCAGACCGGCGGCGCGATGATCCCGATGACGCCGGTGCCCAACGCGCCCGCGCCCAAGAAGGGCAACGGTGCGTTGTTCGCCGGCATCGGCGTCGGCGTCGTGGCCGTCGTCGTGGCGCTCTTCTTCGTCATCGGTGGGGGTGGCTCGACGAGCGGCAAGGCCTCGGGCAACAACACGACCGACGACAAGGACCCGAAGGACCCGAAGGATCCCAAGGACCCGAAGGATCCCAAGGACCCGAAGGACCCCAAGGACCCGAAGAAGAAGGCGAGCCTCTCCGACCAGGTCATCGAGCTCAACGAGTGGATCAAGGTCGGCACCAAGGGTGTCGAGCTCCAGCAGCACGAGGTCACCCGCGAGGAGTTCGGCCTCTACATGAAGGCGCAGGGCAAGAAGGCCAAGAAGCCTCTCGAGAACGACGACGACCTCCCGGGCACGGTCAAGGAGCCCAAGCTCCCCGTCACGTGGGTCACCTACGAGGCCGCGGATGCGTTCTGTCAGGCCATCGGCGGGCGCCTCCCGACCGCCGACGAGTGGGACGCGGCGGTCGCGGGCGCGAGCAAGCAGAAGTATCCGTGGGGCGACGACTGGCCCAAGGCCGGCAGCGCCGACCTCGGCCTGATCGGCGTGCAGAAGACCGGCACCCCGCCCTCCCCCCTCGAGGTCGGCACCTCCAGCAAGGACCGGGGGCCGTACGGTCACAAGGACCTCGCCGGCAACGTCCAGGAGTGGACCAGCACCGACTCCAAGGTCGGCAAGATCCTCCGCGGCTCCCACGTCGGTGGCAACGAAGACGACTTCAAGGGACCGGGCGAGAAGTTCACCGAGGCGAGCGCCCCGAGCGGCGCCGTCGACATCGCCAAGGCCGCCCCCACGCTCGGCTTCCGCTGCGCGCGCGAGAGCAAGTAAGCGCTTCTCCCACCTCTGAGCGCTCGTGCAGTGACGTTGTGCGGGGTGTGGCCTGGCGGCGCCCGACATGGACGCCCCCGCCGTGGGTGCTACGCTGGGCTTGTGCAGGTCGTGCTGCGAAAGCTCGGTCATGGGGCGCGCGCCGTCGTAGGTCGACTGGTCCGTGCGCCGCGCCGCGGCTCGGTGGTCGTCATCGAGTTCCCTGACGGGTTGCACGAATACGTCACCACCCCCGTGCGTCGAGTGCTGCGCCTCGCCGGCCGCGACGTCTTCTACATCGAGACGGCGAACAGCCGGTACCGCCTCGAGGTCCGCGAGCGCGAGCGCGCCGAAGCCGCCGCGCGCTGATTTGCTGGGTCGCTCCCGGACCGTCCCCGTCTGGTCCTCCGCTCCGAATGGCTTCGGTCGGCTTTTGTTCGCGCCGCCGAAAGTAGGCTATTCGCCTGCTGATGGCGGAAGGGCGGATCGAGGACGGGCGTGGGGTCTACTGCAACCGCACGCTCAATCTGCGGTCGATCAAGGTGATCGGCTACGACATGGACTACACGCTCGTCGACTACCACGTCGAGGAGTGGGAGCGCTGCGCGTACGAGCGCGTGCGCCAGCGGTTCGGCCAGCGCGGGTGGCCCATCGAGGGGCTCACCTTCGACCCCGAGATGGTGATCCGCGGCCTCGTCGTCGACACCGACCGCGGCAACCTCGTGAAGGCCAACCGCTTCGGCTTCATCAAGAAGGCCACCCACGGCACCCGCGACCTCACCTTCGAGGAGATGCGCGAGGCCTATTCGCGCGAGATCGTCGACCTCTCCGAGTCGCGCTGGGTGTTCCTCAACACGCTGTTCTCGCTCAGCGAGGCGTGCCTCTACATGCAGCTCGTCGACCTGCTCGACCAGGGGCGCTTGCCCGCGCAGGGGCGGCCGATGAACTACCACGACCTCTACGAGGAGGTCCGCCGGGGCATCGACGCGACCCACATGGAGGGCGAGCTCAAGGCCGAGATCATGAACGACCCCGCGCGGTTCGTGAAGCGTGACCCCGAGGTCGTGCTCACGCTGCTCGACCAGCGCAACGCGGGCAAGAAGCTCATGCTGATCACCAACAGCGAGTGGTCGTACACGAGCGCGATGATGAACTTCGCGATCGACCCGTTCGTCGCGGAGATGCTCCCCGGCAAGACCTGGCGCGACCTCTTCGACCTCGTGGTGGTCGGCGCGCGCAAGCCGGACTTCTTCACCACCCGCGCGCCGTTCTTCGAGGTGGTGAGCGACGACGGCCTCCTGCGGCCGGTGGTGCGCGCGCTCGAGCCGAACGTCGCCTACTTCGGCGGCAGCGCCCAGGCGATCGAGAAGTTCCTCGGCGTGTCGGGCGACGACATCCTCTACGTCGGCGATCACATGTGGGGCGACGTCCACGTCACCAAGAGCGTGCTGCGGTGGCGCACGGCGCTCGTGCTGCGAGAGCTCGAGGCGGAGGTGGCGGCGCTCACCGCGTTCCACTCGACCGAGAACGAGCTGCTCGCGCGCATGCAGGAGAAGGAGCACCTCGAGGCGCAGCTGTCGCGCGCGCGGCTCTCGCTGCAGCGGCTCGTCGGCAACTACGGCCCCAAGGTGGAGGGCACGCGCGAGGAGTGGCAAGGGCGCATCCACCGGCTCCGGAGCCGCCTCGTCGCGCTCGACGCCGACGTCGCGCCGCTGGCCCGCGCCGCGAGCGAGCTCGCCAACCGTCGCTGGGGTCTGCTCACCCGTGCAGGCAACGACAAGAGCCACCTGGCCCGGCAGGTCGAGCGTTACGCAGACCTCTACACCTCGCGGGTCTCGAACTTCCTCCACGTCACCCCGTTCGAGTACCTGCGCTCGCCGCGGGGCAGCCTGCCGCACGACCCGAGCACGCCGGCGGGGCCGCCCTTGCAGCCCAACCTGCGGACGACCTGAGCGCCAAACGAGCAGACCGGTTGGCAAGTCGCCCCACCTCGGCGCACAATCGTCCGATGCGTCGCTTCTTCGTCCTCACCTCTTCGCTCGTCCTCGCCTCGGTCTCGTTCGGCTGCTCGGCCTCCAAGGAGGACGACGGGTTCACCCTGGAGGACGGTGGCACCGACGGCGGGTTCAGCCTCGACGGCGGAGAGGACGGCAACTTCGACATCTCGGCCGACGGCCCGGTGGGCCCCTGCGAGGGTCTGCGCTGCCAGGTGAAGGCGTGCGGCGGCGGCGCCGACACGACCGTGAGCGGCACGGTCTACGCGCCGAACGGCACGCTGCCGCTCTACAACGTCATCGTCTACGTCCCGAACCTCACGCCACTGCCCCTGACCAAGGGCGTCACCTGCGACAAGTGCGGCGCGCTCGCGAGCGGCGATCCCATCACCACCGCCCTCACCGACTCCAAGGGCAACTTCACCCTCAAGGGCGTGCCGGTCGGCGCCAACATCCCGCTCGTCATCCAGCTCGGCAAGTGGCGCCGCCAGGTGAAGATCAACGTCAACGAGTGCGTCGACAACAAGATCACCGACAAGAACCTCACGCGGCTGCCGAAGAACCAGAAGGAGGGCGACATGCCCAAGATCGCGGTCACCGTCGGTGGCTGCGATCGCCTCTCGTGCATGCTGCCCAAGGTCGGCATCGACGCGAGCGAGTTCGGCGCCGACGGCAGCGCCGCGGCGGTCCACTTCTACAACCCGAGCGGCGGGGTCTTCGGCGGCGGTGGCCCCGCGGGCATGAAGGACGCGCGGGTGCTGTGGGACAACCCGGCCAAGCTCAAGGAGTACGACATCGCGGTCTTCAGCTGCGAGTGCTTCGAGAACAGCCCGGGCAGCAAGGACGCGAAATCGTTCGCCGCGGTCGACCAGTACCTCAAGGCCGGTGGCCGCATCTTCACGACCGACTTCCAGTACCTCTGGTACAAGAGCAGCCCCGATCCGGCGATGAAGGCCGTGATGCCGATCCCCGGCGGCGCGCCCACCGGCACCAACCCGGTGACCCTCGACACGAGCTTCACCAAGGGCAAGGCGCTCGCCGACTGGCTCGCCTACGTCGACAAGACGACCACCTACGGCAAGGTGAGCTGCGACTACGTGTTCAACAACTTCTCGCCCGCCGACAAGACCAAGTCGCAGGTGTGGGCCTCGTCGCTCGGCGTCGACGGCGGCGCGGGCACGGGCAACAACCCGCGCTTCGTGACCATCAACACCCCCGTCGGCAAGCCGGTCGAGGAGCAGTGCGGCAAGGCGGTCCACCTCGACGCCCACATCAACAGCTCCGACACCATCGACGCGAGCTTCCCGGCGGGCTGCAAGTCCGCGATCAAGCAGGGCGAAGAGGCGTTCGCCTTCTTCTTCTTCGACCTCGCCTCGTGCATCCAGAAGGACGGCGAGCCGCCGAAGCCCCCGCCCGTGAAGTGAGCGAAGTGAGCGGAGGCGAGTGACGGTCTCGCGGAACGCTCCGCTCTGAACGGACGCCGGGGAAATCGAGCGCGAGGGATGGCACTCTGGTCCTCCATGCGCGCGCACCTCGGCCTCTCCTGCTCCTTCCTGGCCCTCTTCGCGATGGGCTGTTCCGCCGGCAAGACCGACGTCGAGGGCGACCTCGATGGCTCGTCGCCCGGCGACGACGGCTTCGTGATCGACACGGGTGGCGGCGGTGATGGTGACTTCGACGTCCCGGCCGACGGCACGCCCGGCCCGTGTGAAGGCTTGCGCTGCCAGGTGAAGGCCTGCGGCGGTGGCGCCGACACCACGGTCACCGGCACCGTCTACGCGCCGAACGGCACGCTGCCGCTCTACAACGTGATCGTCTACGTCCCGAACCTGACGCCGCTCCCGCTCACCAAGGGCGTCACCTGCGACAAGTGCGGCGCCCTCGCCAGCGGCGATCCCATCACCACCGCGCTCACCGACTACAAGGGCAACTTCACCCTCAAGGGCGTGCCCGTCGGCAGCGGCATCCCGCTCGTCATCCAGCTCGGCAAGTGGCGCCGCCAGGTGAAGATCACCGTCAACGAGTGCGTCGAGAACAAGCTCACCGACAAGAACCTCACCCGCCTGCCGAAGAACCAGAAGGAGGGTGACATGCCCCGCATCGCGGTCACCGTCGGTGGCTGCGATCGGCTCTCGTGCATGCTGCCCAAGGTCGGCATCGACGCGAGCGAGTTCGGCGTCGACGGGAGCCCGGCCGCCGTGCACTTCTACTCTCCGGGCGGCGTGAGCGGTCCGACCGGCATGAAGGACGCGAAGGTCCTCTGGGACAACGCCGCCAAGCTCAAGGAGTACGACCTCGCCGTGTTCTCCTGCGAGTGTTCGGAGCGCCCCGACACCAAGAGCGCGACCTCGTTCGCCGCGGTCGACCAGTACCTCAAGGCCGGCGGCCGCATCTTCACGACCGACTTCCAGTACCTCTGGTACAAGAACAGCCCCGATCCGGCGATGAAGGCCGTGATGCCGATCCCCGGCGGCGCGCCGAGCGGCACCAACCCCGTCACGCTCGACACGACCTTCACCAAGGGCAAGGCCCTCGCCGACTGGCTCGCGTTCGTCGACAAGACCGCCGCCGCCGCGTACGGCAAGGTCCAGTGCGACTACGTGTTCAACAACTTCTCGCCCGCCGACAAGACCAAGGCGCAGGTGTGGGGCCACTCCATCGGCACGTTCGGCGGCGCCGGCACGACCGACAATCCGCGCTTCGTCACCATCAACACCCCGGTCGGCAAGCCGGTCGAGGAGCAGTGCGGCAAGGCCGTGCACCTCGACGCGCACATCAACCAGACCGACGCCATCGACGCCACCTTCCCCGCTGGCTGCAAGTCGGCGATCAAGGTCGGCGAGGAGGCCTTCGCGTTCTTCTTCTTCGACCTCGCGTCGTGCATCCAGAAGGACGGCGAGCCGCCGAAGCCCCCGCCGGTGAAGTGAACGGCTGCCCCGCGCAAGGGGCGGCAGCTTGGTTCCGAATCGACAGGACTCGTCCGCCGAGAACGGACGCCGCCGAATGGTCCCTCCCGGGCATGGCACCCTTGTCGGCCATGAAGCACGCCGCCCTCTTCCTTTCGTTCACCGTGGTGCTCGGCTGTTCCGCCGGCCGCGCCGACGACGAGTTCACCCTCGACGGGGGCAGCGACCCGGACGGCGGCTTCACGATCGACGGCGGGGAGGACGGCAACTTCGACGTGCCGTCCGACGGCCCCCCCGGCCCGTGCGAAGGGCTGCGCTGTCAGGTGAAGGCCTGCGGCGGCGGCGCCGACACCACCGTGACCGGCACCGTCTACGCGCCGAACGGCACGCTGCCGCTCTACAACGTCATCGTCTACGTGCCGAACCTCACCCCGCTGCCGCTCACCAAGGGCGTCACGTGCGACAAGTGCGGCGCCCTCGCCAGCGGCGATCCCATCACCACCGCGCTCACCGACTACAAGGGCAACTTCACCCTCAAGGGCGTGCCCGTCGGCAGCGACATCCCGCTCGTCATCCAGCTCGGCAAGTGGCGCCGCCAGGTGAAGATCACCGTCAACGAGTGCGTCGACAACAAGCTCACCGACAAGAACCTCACCCGCCTGCCGAGGAGCCGCAAGGAGGGTGACATGCCCAAGATCGCGGTGACGACCGGCGGCTGCGACCAGCTCTCGTGCATGCTCCCCAAGGTCGGCATCGACGCGAGCGAGTTCGGCGTCGACGGCTCCGACAAGGCCGTGCACTTCTACTCGGGCGACGGCGGCGGCGGCCCGAGCGGCATGAAGCCCGCGAGCGCGCTGTGGAACAACGCCGCGAAGCTCAAGGAGTACGACATCGCCGTGTTCTCCTGCGAGTGTTACGAGGCGTATCCCGGGAGCAAGACCGACGCCTCGTTCGCCGCGGTCGACCAGTATCTGAAAGCGGGCGGCCGCGTCTTCAGCACCGACTTCCAGTACCTCTGGTACAAGAAGAGCCCCGACGCGGCGATGCGCGCGGCGATGGGCACGATCCCCGGCGGCGCGCCGAGCGGTGAGAACCCGGTCACCCTCGACACGACCTTCCCCAAGGGCAAGGCGCTCGCCGACTGGCTCGCGTACGTCGACAAGACCGGCCCCTACGGCAAGGTCCAGTGCGACTACGTGTTCGGCAACTACACGCCCGTCGACAAGACCAAGGCCCAGGTGTGGGCCACCTCGAACGGCAGCTTCGGCTCGCCGACGGGCATCAACCCGCGCTTCATCACGGTGAACACCCCCGTGGGCAAGCCGGTCGAGGAGCAGTGCGGCAAGGCCGTGCACCTCGACGCCCACATCAACCAGAGCGACAGCGTGGACGCGAGCTACCCGGCCGGGTGCAAGACGGCGATCAAGCAGGGCGAAGAGGCGTTCGCCTTCTTCTTCTTCGACCTCGCCTCCTGCATCCAGAAGGAAGGCGATCCGCCGAAGGTTCCGCCGGTGAAGTGATTCTTGGTAGCTCGAGGCGCGTCGAAGAATGCCCCGGGCTGAAAGCCCGGGGCACCGACGGCCGCTGAAGCCCGGGGCATCAACCCCGGGCTCGACGCCACGGTGGGCTGGCTGAACTCCCTTCTGCCGGTCTTTTGCAGCGCTACGTCCAGCCAGTGATCGACAGGCCTTCAGCCTTCGCGCAGCATCGCGGCCACCGCCGCGCGCTGCGCAGGGTCGAGGCGCGTGCCGAGGCCGCGCAGGAGCTCCGACTCGCGGCGGGCGTGATCGCCGTACTCGGCGTCGAAGCGCGCGAACACCGCGGCGGGCCGCGGGCCTCCCCCGTGGAGCGCGGCGAGCATGCGCGTGACCCCGCCGCAGATCTTGTCGTGGGCCGACTCGAGCTCGGCGAGGGACGCCGCGAGCTCGGGCACCACCGACCGCAGGTAGGGAACAGCGACTCCTCTTCGCGACCGAAGTGATCGAAGAGATCGTCGCGCAGCGCAGTGAGCGCTCCCTGCAGCTGCTCGGGGTCGACCGGCTCGCCCACCAGCAGCCGGCGCACCTCGGCCACCAGCTTGCTCAGGTGGACGTGATCGTGCTCGAGAGAGACGATCGGATCCACGTCGGTCATGCGCGCTTGCGTTCCTTCTGGCCGGCGAGGCCGTACTCGTGCAAGCGATACTGGATGGTGCGGACGCTGATGTCGAGCATCTCGGCGGCGCGGGTCGTGCTGCCGTTGCAGGCCTCGAGGGTGGTGAGGATCGCGTGGCGCTCGATCTCCGCCATGGTGGCGCCCGGAAGGCGCAGGTCGCTGCGACCGCGCGCCGAGACGGGGCCCCCGCCGAGCGGCAGGTGCGGCTCGTCGATCTCCTCGCCCTCGCAGAGCACCACGGCGCGCTCGATCGCGTTCTCGAGCTCGCGGACGTTGCCCGGCCAGCGGTAGCCGAGGAGCCGATTGCGCGCGGCGTCGGTGAAGCCGCTGATCGTGCGCGCGCTCTCCGACGCGAACTTGTGCAAGAAGTGCTGGGCCAGGAGCAGCACGTCACCCTCACGGACCCGCACGGGCGGCATCTCGATGTGGATGACGTTGAGCCGGTAGAACAGGTCCTCGCGGAACCGCCCGGCCTGCACGTCGGCGGCGAGGTCGCGGTTGGTGGCCGCGATCAACCGGACGTCGACGCGGATGGGTTCGTTGCCGCCCACGCGCTCGAACGTGCGCTCCTGGAGCACGCGGAGCAGCTTCACCTGGATGGCCGGGCTGATCTCGCCGACCTCGTCGAGGAACAGCGTGCCGTTGTTGGCCTGCTCGAAGCGGCCGGTGCGGCGGCGGTCCGCGCCGGTGAAGGCGCCCTTCTCGTGACCGAACAGCTCCGACTCGAGGAGCGACTCGGCGAGGGCCGAACAGGTGACCGGGATGAACGCGGCGGTCTTGCGCGTGCTCTGGGCGTGGATCGCGCGGGCGAGCTCGCCCTTGCCGGTGCCGCTCTCGCCGGTGATGAGCACCGTCGCCTTCGCGCCCGCGACCTGCCGGGCCAGCCGGTAGATCTTCTGCATGGCCCGGCTCGCGCCGATCATGCCCTCGAAGCCGTGGCCCTGCTTCTCGCGCAGGCTCTTGCGCAGCACCTCCGCCTCGCTGCGCAGGTCGCGGCGCTCGATGGCCCGCTGCAGCGCGAGGAGGAGGGCGTCGAAGTCGACGGGCTTGGTGAGGTAGTCGACCGCACCGGCGCGCATCGCGGAGACGGCGCTCGACACGTCGCCGAACGCCGTGACCACCACGACGGGGAGCTCGGCGTCGAGGTCGTGGAGCTTCCGGGTGAGCTCGATGCCGTCCATGCCGGGCATGCGCAGGTCGGTCACGACGAGGTCTGGTCGGCGCTCCTCGAAGAGCTGCAGGGCCTCGTGCGCATCTGCTGCACAGGCCACGATGAAGCCCTCCTGTTCGAGGAGCTTCTTCATGCCGAGTCGGGCCGTCGCCTCGTCCTCGACGATCAACACGGTACCTTGCTTGCTCATTGGGGGATCCCTTCGCTCAGGGGCAGCGTCGCGCGGAAGATGGTCTGGCCCTTCTTGCTCTCGACCGAGATGGTCCCGCCGTGATCGGTCACGATGCGGTGCACGATGGCGAGGCCGAGCCCCGTGCCGTTGGACTTCGTGGTGTAGAAGGCGTCGAAGACCGGGGCCGAGTCGCCACCGGGCAGTCCAGGGCCGTCGTCCTCGATCTCGACCACCGCCTCGGAGGGGCGGCGGCGGACGCGCAGCACGACCCGCCCGTTGTCGCCGACGGCGTCGGTCGCGTTGGACAGCAGGTTCAAGAGCACCTGCATCATGCGATTGCCGTCCATGTCGACCTCGATGTCCGTGCTGGGCAGGTCGAGGTCGAGGACGACGCCGGCGCGGTCAGGCTTCGCCATCGCGATCGCCTTGCGGGCGAGCACGAACAGCGACCCGCGGGCGCGATCGAGGGGCTTCGGACGGGCGAAATCCAGGAACTCCTGCACGAGGGCGCCGAGGCGGCGGATCTCTCCGCCGACGACCTCGACCGCCTCGATCGCCTCCCCGCCGACCTTCTTCTTGCGGAGCTCACGCTCGAGGAAGGTGAGGTGCAGCTGCGCCCCGTTGAGCGGGTTGCGGATCTCGTGGGCGAGGCCCGCGGCGAGGGTGCCCACCGCGGCCAGCTTCTCGGCTTGCCGCGTGCGCTGCGAGAGCGCCTCCTCGTCGGTCACGTCGCGCCCAATCGCCAGCATGCTCACGTCGTCCCCGGTGCTTCCGTCGTCCGGGATGCGCGAGAAGAACCAGTGCACGAGGCGCACGTTGCCCGCCCGGGTGAGGAGCGGCGCGGCGAGGTGCGCGACCCCGAGCCGGGTGCGCGCGAAGGCCGCCTCGGCCTTGGCCCGGTGGTCCTCACGGATCATGAGCTCGGAGAACGCCCGCAGGCAGGCCTCGTCGCGGGCCCAGCCCGTGACCCGCTCGGCCGCGCGATTGAACAGGAGGATCGTACCGTTCCCGCCGAGGCCGAGCATGAGGTCGGGCGCGAGCTCGACCGCGTTCTCGTAGCGGCGTTCGCTCCGCGCGAGGGCGCGGCCGAGGTCGTCCCGCGCGAGCCGCTCGGCCCGCCGGAGGCGCTCGAGGTGGTCGTCGTTGTAGGCCTGGGTCATGACCGCCAGCTCGACGTCGAGGGCGCGGTTGAGGGCGCTGATGGTCGGCTGCGTAGCGTCGGGCGGCAGGAGCGCGTGGACGGCCTTCCCGAGCTCGTCGCGGACGATGGTCATCGCGGCGAACATGTACCGCTGGTGGAGCCCGACCTTGACGTGGACGTGGCCGATGGTGGCGGTCTCACGGCAGTACATGAAGTCGCGGTCACGGGTGAGGACCCGCCGCATCCAGGCCACGAGCGAGCGCTGCAGGCGGGCGATCTGCTCCTCGCCGGTGAACACGGCGTGCGCCTCCTCGAACTCCCGCGAACGCTCGTAGAACACGGTGGCAATCTCGCGCAGGCGAGTCTCCACGAGCGGCGCGAAGGTGCGCAGGCGGGCGAGGTCCTCGTCGGTCCAGCGCACATAGCGCTGCACCTCGAGGAACCCCCGCTCGAGCGACATGGAATCAGCCATCCTTGGGCGGGTTCTGGGCCTCGCGCACCGTGAGGACTGCGCACTTGGCCTTGCGAACGACGCGCTCGGCGACCGAGCCGACGAGCAGGTGCGCGATGAGGCCACGCCCGTGGGTGCCCATCACGACGAGATCGAACTCCTCGGAGCGCCGCACGACGACGTCGTCCGGGGCGCCCGCCACGAGCTCGACCGCGGCGACCTTGACCCCCCGACCGCGGGCGCGCTCGACCTGGGCGTCGAGCTCCTTCTTGGCCTGACCGTGCACGTATTCGTTGAGGGTCTGGTTGGGCTTCCCGGCCTCGTGCACCACCATCAGCGACTCCATGCCGCTGTACGCCGGTGCCTCCCAGACGTGGAGCACGGTGATCTCTGTTTCGGCACCCGACACCGAACGCGCCCAGTCGAGGGCGAGGTCCGAGCAGGCACTGAAGTCGACAGGCACCAGGATGCGCCGGAGGGTCATGCCTCGCCGTCCAGCAAACCGCGCGCCACGCAAGGATTTCGCATGTCTCGGGACTCTGCGACCCCAGAGAACGACGCAGACGGCGCGCGCTGCGCAAAAAATTCACCCCCCAGCCGCGGCCACCAGGGTGAGGTCTCCCTCCTGGCTCGGGACGGCCCAGGAAGGCCGCACGGGCCCTCCTTCCACGACCGACGGACGGACCTCGTACAGCTCGAGGGAGTCACGGAGGCACCCTCCAGCTCGAGCTCGATGCCTGTGGCCGGGACGCCGACGAAGGCGTACGCCGCGCGGTCCCCGACGAAGCGAGAGACGTGGGCGACGGGCTGGGCCGTCGAGCCGGCGATGCGGAGCACACGCACGCGGGCCGGCAACAGCAGCGTGTCGGCGACGGCGCTCGAGGGGACCAGACGCACCTTGCGCGCGCCCTCGGCCGTTCCGAGCTCGACCACGGAAGGGCGCCCTCCCGGATCGAGGCCGCACGCGGGGCCGCCGACCATCCCGCTCGGTGGGTGACCCCAGGGGAATCCACCCCACGTCGCGTCGACGACCCACCGCGGACATCCGACCTGCGGGAACTCGAGGCGGACCGTCACCCTCTGCGGGTGGGCGCGATCGAACGTGGGTCCCCTCCGCGCGAGCACCAGCGCCATCGCGACGACGGCGAGCGAGCCGAACACGCCCCGCGCGACACGGAGCCCGCGCACGAACGGCGTGAGGGCCACCAGCATCCAGGTGACGAGCGCGGCGACGATCGGCGCGGCGTCGAGGCCCAGCGTCGGGATCAGGGTCGGCACGAGGAACAAGCAGGGGAGCCACTGGGCCACGGCCCCGATCCCGGCGGCGAGCGCGGTGGGACCGAGGGCGAGCAGGGTGAACGACGCGACCAGCGCCGGGAACAGGAACAAGTACGAGAGATCCGGCGCGAGCGCGCCGACGACCAGCGAGAGCGCGACGCCGAGCGCGTGGACGCCGAACACCGTGCTCTTCGGGGCCCGCCGGGCGAACAACGAGAGCACGATCGCGACGGGCAGGGCGTGGAGCGCCACGAGCACCGGGCGGGGCTCCGCCACGAAAGGCACCTCGCGGGCGCACGCGCGCTGCACGAGGAAGCCTCCCCCGAGGGCGAGCACCACCGCGAGGAGCGCGAGCGCGGCCGAGCCCAGCGAGGGCATGGTTCGCGCGCGACGCGCCGCGATCGCGAGGAACAGCGTGGCGACCAGCGCGAGCGGCACCGCGAGGCCGCGCGGATAGCGCACGAGCACGAGGCCGAGCACGTCGAACCACACGACCGTGCCACCCCGAGCGACGAGCGGCGAGCGCTCCGCGAGCGCGCGGGTGGTCGAGAGCACCGTGTCGCCCACGTGCTGCAGGCTTCGTGGATCGAGGTGCGCGCGGTCGTCGTCCGGCGTGTGGTACTGCTCGATCCCCTCGGTGAACGCGAAGTTCAGCCCCGGCACGCCGCGATCACGGAACACCGAGAAATCGGTGTCGTTGGGCATCTGTCGGTAGGCGAAGGCGAACGCGGAGGTGCTGACCGGACGATCGGCCCGCGCGAGGGCGTCGATGAGCGGAGCTGCGTCCACGGGCGCCTCGAACATCATCGCTGGCCCCCGCGAGCCGCGCGCCTCCACGTTCAGGACCGCGCGGACGCGGCGCATCGCCGGATCGCTCGTGAACGCTGCGGCGCCGAGCAGCCCGATCTCCTCGCCGTCGGAGAACAGGAGGATGACGTCGTGTGCGAGAGGGGGGCCAGCGCGCAGGGCGCGGGCCACCTCGAGGAGCGTCACGACCCCGGCGCCGTCGTCGGCTGCGCCGGGACCAGCCGGGACCGAATCGTAGTGCGAAGCGAGGAGGAGGGCGTCCGACCCAGCGCCGCCGGGCAGCTCCGCGATCACGTCGTGCACGAAGGCGCAGGCGAAGCGACCACACTGCCACTGGCGGAGGACACGTGGCGCGAGGCCGAGGCTCGAGAGCTGCGCGAAGAGCCGCGCGCGCACCGCCGCGTTCTCCTGGCTGCCGGTCGGGTGCGGTCGATCGCCGAGCACGCGGGCGTGGACCACGAGGGCTCGCGCCGCGGAGAACCGCTCGGGCGCCTCCGTCGCGGCCTGCGGCGGCGAGCCCGCATAGCGATGGGTGGAGACGAGGGTGAGGAGCCCGAGGACGAGCGCGAGCAGCGTGAACGCGCGCGCGCGCGCCGAGCTCACGGGCAGTGGAATTCGGAGGCCGCGACCCCGACGTAGTCCTTGCCGTCCGCGCCCTTGTTGACCGGGAGCGGGTCACCCTCCTTGAAGGGCTTGAGGACGCAGAAATCTCCGGGCGGCGCGAAGTCGTACTCGAGCGGCGAGGTGAGCTTGCCGGCGATCTCTCCGCAGAGCGCGTTCTTGCCGGTGACCAGGTAGTCGACCGAGTAGTCCTTGACCACGAGGTTGCTCGGCCCGAGCCGCTGGCACTCACCAGGGACGATGGTCTCGGCGAGGGACAGCTTGAACTTGCCGCCCGCGAGCGGCATGCCGTTCTTGACGAGCGGCGCGCCGACGAACGAGGCCTTGTCGAACTTGGTGGCGGCCTCGTTGAGCCAGTTGCCCGTGTAGTCGACGGTGTTCTTGGTGAAGTCGACCTTGATCTCGGCCCACGCCAGGAACTGGAACGCGGGATCGGCCGCGAGGCTCGGCAGACACGCGGCGAGGTAGAGGCCGGAGAAGTCGGCGGTCGGATCGACGTCGAGCACGACGTCGGAGGCGCCCGCGTCCGTGCCGCGCAGCGTGGTGGTCCGCCCCACGTAGTCGTCGTAGTCGGAGCGCGGAGCGACGCACCCCGCGCCCGAGGCGAGCAGCATCAGCGAGAGGGGGGCTGCGGAGAGCGCGACCGGGACGAGCCGGAGGGAAGAGGCCATCCTGGATCGTTGCCACGAAGATAGGGCTTGACGCAAGGCCGACGCACCGCCTTATTCGCGGTTGGATGTCCCGCTTCTCCTCGTTTCCGTCTGCTCCCTTCGGCGCTCGGCAGTGCGGAGCTCCCCCGCCCAGTCGCGGCCGAGTCTCCCCCCGAGTCTCCCCCCGAGTCTCCCCAGGGCGGCAAGTCGCCGGGGTCTCCTTCGCCGCTGCCCTCCTGCTCGGGACGGGATCGGCCCAGGCCAGTGGGTATCTCTCGGCGCGTTTCGGTGGAGACCACGGCACCGCGGCCAACCCGAGCCCCTTCGCGGTCTATTACAACCCGGCCGCTCTGGGAGGGTTGACCGGCACCCAGGTGACCCTGGACGGCACGCTGGTCGTGCGCACGGCGAGCTACGAACGCCCAGCGAGCGCCCTGTCACCCCTGGTCGCCAGCACCAAGGACGACCCCAACTACCGCAACGCGAACACCGGCACGGCCAAGCTCACGAACGTGCTCGGGCTGCCGTTCGTCGGCTTCGGCAGCGACCTCGGCATGAAGAACCTCCGCGTCGGCGCGGCGCTCTTCGTGCCGTTCGGTGGGCAAGCGGAGTGGGCCCGCAACTCCGCCTGGAGCGGTCGCACCGACCTCCCCGGCGCCGTCGACGGTCCGCAGCGCTGGGTCAACATCAGCGGGCAGATCCTCGCCGTCTACGGCTCACTCGCCGCTGCCTATCGCTTCGAGGACGCGCACCTCAGCGTGGGCGTGAGCCTGAGCGGCATCTTCCACAAGATCACGACCGTCCGGGCCCGCAACTTCGACGGCACCGACGACGTGAAGACGCCGTCCGGGGCCCTCAAGGAAGGCCGCGCGCTGATCGAGGCCCACGGGTTCAACATGGCCCTCGGCCTCGGCCTGTACTGGGAGCCCACCCCCGAGGTGAAGGTCGGCCTGTCGTACCAGAGTCAGCCCGGCTTCGGCACCACCCGCATGAAGGGCACGCTCGAGCAGCAGTTCGGCACCTCCTCCGCGATCGCCGAGCGCACTGACATCGAGTTCTTGCAGGCCTATCCCGACATCTTCCGGCTCGCCGGAAGCTTCCGCGTCGACAAGCAATGGGAGCTGCGCTTCGGCACCGAGTTCGTCCGCTGGTCGGTGCTCAAGGGGCAGTGCGTCATCAACGCGTCCAAGTCGAACGGCTCGGCGGCCTGCGACCTCGACGACAAGTACAACGCGAGCAGCAGCTCCCCCGTCGTCCAGAACGTCGTCCGCAACTGGAAGGACAGCGTCAACTTCGCGGCCGGGGTCGGATACTTCCCGACCGACACGCTCGAGCTGTTCTTCGGCGAGACCGTATCCACGAGCCCGGTCCCCAAGGAGACCATCGACGTCGCCACCATCGACTCGACCCGAATCTACACGTCGGTGGGCACACGGGTGCAGGTGAGCAAGAGCTTCTTCGTGGCCGGGAGCTACACCAACCTCTACTTCGTACCCGTCGACACCGAGGGCAAGAGCCAACATTTCACGTTCGGCTCGACCTCCAAGTCGCCCAGCTCCGACGGCGTCTACAAGTCGATGGTCCACCTGTTCAATGTGAACCTCACTGTTGGGTTCTAGGGGCGGGGCGCCTCTCACTTCACCGCAGGCAGCTTCACCTTCGCCGCGTCGAGGGCGTTCTGCATCGTGATCTCCTCGGTACGCGCGGCGGCCATGCGCTGCGCGGCCTTCTTCGCGTCCCCGCGCATCGTCGCGTCGAACGACGCCGTGGTGTTCTCCATCGCGAGCAAGAGGTGCATGTGCGCCTGCTTGACGGCCGGCGGCGCGACGAGCCGCACCGCGAGCTGGGCGCGCAGGTCGGCGAGCTCCCACGCGACCGAGGCGAGCCCGACGTCGGACGGATGTGCGCCCACCCAGTCCTGCGCCCGCCGCGTCTCGTCGAACAGGATGGCGGCCACGGCGAGGTACTGGTCGAGCGTGAGCACCCCGGCGGTGGGCTTCTTGCCGTCCGCCTTCGCGAGGCGCACCAGCGCGAGCGACAGCGAGCCCGCGAGCAACGCACGCCGCTTCATCGCGCGGCTCCCTTCGCTGTCTTGTGAGGCGTCGCGTCCCCGAGCTCTTGCACGGCCGCGGTGGCGGCGCGCTTCTCGGCCTCGCGGCGCGACTTGCCCTGACCGCGGCCGAGCACACGGCCGAAGGCATGGACGGCGACGGAGAAGGTACGGTCGTGCACGGGGCCCTCGGGAGCGTCGTGTTCGTACACCGGCGGCGGCCCGCCGTCGCGCTGCACGATCTCCTGCAGGATGCTCTTGGCGTCCTTGACCCGCGCGTCGACGCCGCCGAACGTGCCGCGCTCGGCGTCGGCCACGGCGCCCTCGAGCACCTCGGCGAGGGTGCGCGCGACGAAGGCCCGGGTCTCCTCGAGGCCGAGCGAGAGGTAGAGCGCCCCCACGACCGCCTCGAAGGCGTCGGCCAGGATGCCGTCGCGGTCGCGCCCGCCGGACTGGATCTCGCCCCGGCCGAGCCGCAACGCGGCGCCGAGCCCGACCCGCCGGGCCGTGGCCGCGAGCGACGACTCCTGCACGACGGCCGCGCGCGCGCGAGACAGCAGGCCCTCGTCGGCGCGCGGCAACCGATGGTAGAGCGCCTCGGCGATCACGAGGCCGAGCACGGCGTCTCCCAGGAGCTCGAGGCGCTGGTTGTCGTCGCCGGGGCGATCCTTGTGCTCGTTCAACCACGTGCGATGGGTCAGCGCCTCCTCGAGCAAGGGGTGCGCACGTGGGTCGAGGTCGAGATCAGGGGGGAGATCCACTACGAGGCCTCAGCGAGCACCTGTACCACTCCATCGACCCCGAGCGCGTCCGTGTCGACGATGCGGTCGGCTTTTTCGTAGCGAGGGCGTCGCTGCTCGAGCAGCTGGGCCAGCTCCGCCTTGGCGTTGTCGCGGTTGGCCATCGGCCGGCGGTCGCCCTGCGCAACGACCCGCGACCAGTGCGAGTCGGGGCTCGCGGCGAGCCACACGGTCTGGGTACGCGCCCGGAGCAGCGCGAAGGTCTCGTCGTCGGTGACGATGCTGCCCCCGGTGGCCACGACGGCGATCTCGTGGCGATCGAGCACGCGCTGGAGGGCCTCGCGCTCGAGGCGCCGATAGAACGCCTCGCCGTGGAGCTCGAAGAGCGCCCCGAGGCTGAGCCCTGCTGCCTCCTCGACCTCCCGATCGAGCTCGACGAAGGGCACGCCGAGCTTGCGCGCGAGGCGCCGACCGATGGTGCTCTTGCCCGCGCCGCGCAAACCCAGCAGGGCGATGATTCTGCGCGAGCCCCGGGTCAGGAGCTCGGCCGCCGAGGTGCCGAGGGCCACCGCGATGTCGTGCAGTCGACCCACCGAGACGTTGCCGCGACCGGCCTCGAGATCGGCGAGAAAACGAATGCTCACGTCGGCTTGCTCGGACAGTTCGCGGAGGGTGAGACCCCGGTCGGCACGAGCGTTCCGGACCGCACGGCCGAGGTCGCGAAGGAGCTTGCTTCGGTCCCGCATGCCAGCAGTATACTGCAACAACGCACTGGGTCGAAGGCAATATAGTGCTTGCGGGTCGCACGGATTGCGCTAGCTTCGGCGGGCCCCATGGAAGCCCCGACGACGCCCTCGCCCATCCGCTTCGACACGCACCCCGACCGCTACAAGCACTGGAAGCTCGACCTCGCCCAGAAGGACCAGGGCGTCGCGCGGCTCGTGCTCGACATCCCCGAGGATGGCGGGCTGCGCCCCGGCTACGTGCTCAAGCTCAACTCCTACGATCTCGGCGTCGACATCGAGCTCGCCGACGCGATCCAGCGCGTGCGGTTCGAGCACCCCGAGGTGCGCACGATCGTGTTCGAGTCCGGCAAGGACCGCATCTTCAGCTCGGGCGCGAACATCTACATGCTCGGCGCCTCCACCCACGCCTTCAAGGTGAACTTCTGCAAGTTCACCAACGAGACGCGCCTCTACCTCGAGGACGCGAGCAAGGAGAGCGGCATCTCCTCGATCGCCGCGCTCAACGGCATCGCCTCTGGCGGCGGCTACGAGCTCGCGCTCGCGTGCGACGAGATCCACCTGCAGGAGGACGGCGCGAGCGCGGTGAGCCTCCCCGAGTGCCCGCTCCTCGCCGTGCTCCCGGGCACGGGCGGCCTCACCCGCCTGGTCGACAAGCGCAAGATCCGCCGCGACCTCGCCGACGTGTTCAGCACCCTCGCCGAGGGCGTCCGCGGCAAGCGCGCCAAGGACTGGGGCCTCGTCGACTCGGTGATCCCGCGCAGCAAGTTCAAGGAGGCGATCCTCGCCCGCGCGACCGCGCTCGCTGGCTCGAGCAAGCGCAAGGACGCCAAGGGCGCCGGGCTCCCGCTCGTGCCCGTCTCGCCCGAGCGCCGCGAGGACGGCAAGAAGCACGTCTCCGAGTACCGCCACGTCACCATGGTGATCGACGAGGCCAAGCGCGTCGCCGAGGTCACCGTTCGCGGGCCCGAAGGCGCCCCGGTCAAGACCGGGGAAGAGCTGCGCAAGCAGGGCAACGACGCCTGGGTGCTGCGGGCGTTCCGCGAGCTCGACGATGCGCTCCTCGACCTGCGGTTCAACTTCCTCGAGGTCGGCCTCCTCGTGATCAAGACCCGCGGCGATCTCGAGGCCGTGCGCGCCCACGACGAGGCGCTCCTCGCCCTCGCCGAGCAGGACTGGCTCGCGCGCGAGGTGCTGCTGCTGCAGCGTCGGGTGATCAAGCGCCTCGACACGAGCTCGCGCTCGATCTTCGCGCTGGTCGACGAGGGCTCGTGCTTCTCGGGCTCGCTGCTCGAGCTCGCGCTCGCGGCCGACCGCGTCTACATGAAGGACGACGAGGACCACGAAGAGGCGATCCGGGTCGCGCTCTCGGGCAGCAACTTCGGGCCGCTCCCGATGGGCAACGGCCTCACCCGCCTGCAGTCGCGCTTCCTCGCGCGCCCCGCGCAGGTCGAGGAGCTCGCCGCGAAGAAGGCGCCGTTGACCACCCGTGAGGCGATGGCGGCGGGCATCGTCACCCTCTCGCCCGACGCCATCGACTGGGACGACGAGGTGCGCGTGGCCATCGAGGAGCGCGCGTCGCTCTCGCCCGACGCCATGACCGGCATGGAGGCCTCGCTGCGGTGGGGCGGCCCCGAGACCCTCGAGACCAAGATCTTCGGCCGACTCTCCGCCTGGCAGAACTGGATCTTCACCCGCCCCAACGCGACCGGCCAGCGCGGCGCGCTCACCGTGTACGGCAAGCCGGAGCGCGCCGAGTTCGACTGGCGCCGCGCCTGAACCCCTTCTTCGACGAGCAAGACAAAGGAGCCCCATGAGCGACGTGGTCAACGACACCAAGATCCCCAACAACGTCGATCTCTCGAGCGACAAGAAGCTGCAGCGCGCCCTCGAGCAGTGGCAGCCCGCCTTCCTCGACTGGTGGATGGAGATGGGCCCGGAGGGGTTCCAGAAGGACGACGTCTACCTGCGCACCGCGATCAGCGTGGACAGCGACGGCTGGGCGCAGTTCGACCACGTGAAGATGCCCGACTACCGCTGGGGCATCTTCCTCGCCGACAAGACCGAGGGCCGCAAGATCGGCTTCGGCGACCACATGGGCGAGCCCGCGTGGCAGGAGGTCCCCGGCGAGCACCGCAACTCGCTCCGCCGCCTCATCGTCACCCAGGCCGACACCGAGCCGGCCTCGGTCGAGCAGCAGCGCCTGCTCGGCCAGACCTGCCCCTCGCTGTACGACCTGCGCAACCTCTTCCAGGTGAACGTCGAGGAGGGCCGGCACCTCTGGGCGATGGTCTACCTGCTCCACCGCTACTTCGGCCGTGACGGCCGCGAGGAGGCAGAAGCCCTCCTCCAGCGCCGCAGCGGCGACTCCGACCGCCCGCGCATCCTCGGCGCCTTCAACGAGCCGTGCAACCACTGGCTCTCGTTCTTCATGTTCACGTTCTTCACCGACCGCGACGGCAAGTACCAGCTGCTCGCGCTCGCCGAGAGCGGGTTCGATCCGCTGTCGCGCACCACGCGCTTCATGCTGACCGAGGAGGCGCACCACATGTTCGTCGGCGAGACCGGCGTGCAGCGCATCATCGACCGCACCTGCCAGCTCATGAAGGACACGAGCTTCTCGGGCGACGTTCGCGCGCTCGGCGGCATCGACCTGCCGACGATCCAGAAGCACCTGAACCTCTGGTACTCGCTGTCGCTCGACCTGTTCGGCGGCGAGATCTCCAGCAACGCGGCGCAGTACTTCGCCTCGGGCCTCAAGGGCCGCGCGTTCGAGGAGAAGGAGCACACCGAGCACACCGCGCTCGACCAGGCCTACGCGATGGACGTGCTCCGCGACGGCAAGATCGCGCGCGAGGACGTGGCCCTGCGCAACGCCATGAACGAGGTGCTGCGCGACGGCTACATCGTCGATTGCCAGCGCGGCGTGGACAAGTGGAACAAGACCATCAAGGGTCACGGCATCGACTTCGAGCTCAAGCTCCCGAGCCGGCGCTTCCACCGTCACGTGGGCATCTACTCCGACGTCGGCGCGACGCCGGCGGGTGAGCTCCTCAGCAAGGAGGAGTTCGCGCGTCGTCGGCACGAGTGGCTGCCGAGCGAGGACGATCAGAAGTTCATCGACAGCCTGATGACCAAGCCCGTGTACGAGAAGGGGAAGTTCGCGAACTGGATCGCCCCCCCTCCCCGCGGGATCAAGGGACTGTCGGTCGACTTCGAATACGTGCGCCACGCCTGATCAGGGCGCCGACGGCAGAAAGGGCGACTCCCTCGCGGGGGTCGCCCTTCGTCGTCTTGGTGATGCCCGGTCAGTAGCGGGGCACGCGGGGTCGACGCGGGAGTAGGCGTCGATGCCGCCCGCCAGGTTCCACACGTTGGTGTGGCCGCGGGTGAGGAACCGCTCGGCGGCGGCGCGGCTGCGCACGCCGTGGTGGCAGGTGAAGACGAGCTTCGCGTCCCTGGGGAGCGCGGCGAGCTCGGCCTCGAACGCGGCGTCGAGCAGGCGGGCGCGCTCGATGCTCGCGGTCGCGAACTCCTGTTCGGTGCGGACGTCCACCAGGTGGAAGCGCTCGCTGCTCTCCAGCATCGCCTTCAGATCCTGTGGCGAGAGCACCTTGACCGACGGGGGCGCGTGCGGGTTGTCGATCTTGAAGCCCTTGCCCGCCGGGCCGTCGACGAAGTCGATCGAGGTGCCGTCGGCGCGCCCCGCGCTCACCGCGTCGAGGTGGAAGGTCACGCCGCTCGTCTCGACGAGGACGTCGCCCGGCTCCTTCGGCCCGAACCAGAGCTCGTGCTCGAACCGCGGGGAGACGGCGAAGCGGAGGACGTCGTTAGGATCGCCGCCCGCCTCGCGGAGGGCCTCGGCGGCGACGGCCGTCAGGGTGAGCTTCGGCGCAGCGACGGCCGCGGCGGGCGCGGCGGCGAGGCCGTCGACCAGCGCGCGCAGCTCGCCCTTCTGGTGCATCTCGCGGACGATGTCGGCGCCGCCCACGAACTCGCCGCGGATGTAGAGCTGGGGGATCGTCGGCCACTCCGAGTACTCCTTGATCCCGTCGCGGAGCGCCGGATCGGCGAGCACGTTGACGGTCTCGAACGGCACGGCGAGCTCGCCCAGCACCTGGACGACGCTGGCCGAGAAGCCGCACTGCGGGAAGCGCTTGCTGCCCTTCATGAAGAGCACGACGGGGTTCTTGCGGATCGTTTCCTCGATGCGGGTGCGGAGCTCGGAATCCATGCTCGGTCGCTAGCACAGGCCGTGGTGCTACGCTTTCCCGCGATGTCCCCGCGCGAGCCCATCCGTGGCGTCGGCTTGCTGCTCGGCCTCCTGTGCGTCGCGGCGGCGCCCACCTGGACCGTGGTCGCGAAGCATCCGAACGGGGAGATCGCCCGCGCGACCCTGACCGTGGACACGCCCCTCGGGCCGGTCGTCGGCCAGAAGGGCAGCGACTTCGGCCGACACCCGAGCGGCAAGCTGAGCTTCTGCACCGTGGCGGCGCCGGTGGTGGTCGATGGGGTGCCGATCGCCAAGGGCGCCTACACGCTGTTCCACCCGAACGAGCGCGTGTGGCAGACCACCGTGAGCAAGGCGCTCACCTTCACGCCGGGCAAGGTCACCGTGGCCTGCGCGGCGAACGAGCTCGTCACGTTCTACGACGACGGCACCTTCGACTACTGCCAGCTCGACAAGCCGCTCACGGTGGGCGCCGTGGTGTGCGACGTCGGACACGGCGTCGCGTTCAGCCACACCGGCAAGCTACAGGCAGCCACGCTCGGCGCGCCGTACTCCGCGCTCGGCGTCACTTTCCCCAAGGGCACGTGGCTCTCGTTCGACGACGCGGGGCAGGTCGTCGGCGGGACGATCAAGGACGCGCTCGTCGTGCGCGGGCTCCTCGTCACCTACGACTTCAAGGCGCACCCCAACGGCAAGCTCGCCGAGGTCGTGCTCGCCGCCGCCACCACCGTGCAGGGCCACGCGTTCCCAGAGCGCGCCAAGCTCGCCTTCCGCGCCGATGGCACGCTCGAGAAGTCGCAGTTCGTGGAGAAGCACGGGTTCATGATCCACGGCGAGGAGTGGCACGACACGCGCTACACCACCTACGACGCCAAGGGCGCGGTGGTGACGTCGTGGGTCGAGCACTACCAGAGCGACGTGCCGAAGCCCGTGTACAAGCCCAAGAAGCCCTAGGGCTAGAGCCCGACGAGCTTCATCTTGGCCTGCGTCTGCCGCTGGGTCTCGGTGTCGCGGGCGCGGACGTTCAGGATGCCGTCGGCGTCGAGCTCGAAGGTGACCTCGATCGCGAGATCGCCGCGGCGCGCGGGGCGCAGGCCGGAGAGCTCGAGCTGCCCGAGCGACGTGTTGAGCGGGAACTGCTCGCCCTCGCCCTGACACACGCGGATCATCACGACCTGCTGGTTGTCGGACGACGTGGTGAACGTGCGGGTCTGCGCGCACGGCACCGGCGTGTTGCGCGCGATGACGCGATCGACGTAGCCACCCACCGTCTCGACGGCGAGCGAGAGCGGCGTCACGTCGATGAGCAGGGGCGCCGCGATGCCACCGAGCGGATCGTCGGCGCGCGACGGTGGCGCGGAGGGCGCGCGCATGGCGGGGGCCGTGTGCGGTGCGTGCTGTGGCGCGTGCGGCGCGCTGGCCTGCGGACCTGGCAGACCGGGGAGATTCGCGGCGTGCGCGGGCGGGCGGGTGGGGGGTGACGCGAGGGGCTGCGACTGCGCGATCTGGGTCTGGGCGAGCGACTTGGCCGGTGGCGGCGCATGGGGCTCCGGCGCCTGCGCGATCTGGGTCTGCGCGAGCGGCTTGCGCGGAGGCGGCGCGAACTCCGCCATGTTGACCGGCGGCGGCGTGGACTTGGCCGAGCCGCCCTGCGGGAACGCGGCCATGCCGAGCTGGGTGCGCGGGCGCTCGGCGGGCGCGGGCTCGCGGTAGTAGTCGGGCTCGAGCTCCGGGCCCACGTCCATCGGGGTGGGGATCGGCGTGCGGATCGGCGCCGCGGGCGCGGCGGCGACCGGCGGCGGCGTGAAGTCGGCCGGGCGCAGGTTCTCGAGCCGCACGGGCTCGGGCGAGTGGTCGGGGAAGCCGCGCGGCATCTCGAACCCCGGGGGTGGCATCTCGAAGCCGGGGGGCGCGTGCGCGTGCGAGGGCGGCGGCTCCGACATGGGCGGGGCGACCAGGCGACCGGTGTTGCGATCGAGGGGCTGACTCGCGGGCACGAGCGGCGCCGTGTTGCCCGGGCGCGAAGGGTGCGGCGTGACGGAGCCCGGGATGTTCGGGTAGCCCCCGGCGGGCGCGGGTGGACGGCTGTCGCGCAGCGGCGGCGCGAGGTTGCGGCCCGTGGTGCGCGCGACGCCGCCCTCGCGTGGAGGCGGCGGTGGGGTCTGCGGGCCGGTGCCGCGCGGGGTCTTGCCGACGCCACCCAGGGTCTGGATGCGCGAGGCCTTCACGGCGTTGGGATCGAGGACGGGGGCCGGGGTCTGCTGGCGGCGACGCTCCGCGCCGGTGAGCGCGGCGGCCTGGATCGCGGCGCCGATGGCGACGACCTCGTCCGGGTTCACGCGGTCCATGGGCTTCTTGGAGAAGGCCTGCTCCACGCGCCGCCGCACGAGCGGGATGCGGGTGCTGCCGCCCACGAGGATGACGTTGTCGAAGGCGTCGTGCTTGAGGCGCGCGAGCTGGAGCGCGTCGTCGCACACGCGGAAGCTGCGGTCGACGAGCGGCATCGAGATCTGCTCGAGCTGCGCGCGGCTCATGACGAACGTGATGTCGATCGGCCGGCCGCCCGGGCCGTAGCCGAGCTCCTTGAGCTCGACGCTCATGTCGTTCTGCTGGGAGAGCGCGATCTTCACCTGCTCGGCGGCGGCGCGCAGGCGCTCCATGACCTGCACGTCGGAGCGCGGGTCGAAGCGGGTCTGCTGGATGACGTCGAGCGCGATGCGGTCGGCGATGAGCTGGTCGACGTCGTCGCCGCCGAGGAAGCTGTCGCCGGCGGTGGCGATGACCTCGAAGACGTTGCCCGAGAGATCGAGGAGGGTGAGGTCGAACGTGCCGCCGCCGAAGTCGTAGACCGCGATGCGCTCGTTGCCGCTCTTGCCGAAGCCGTAGGCGAGGGCCGCGGCGGTGGGCTCGTTGAGGATGCGGAGCACCTCGAGGCCGGCCTCGCGCGCGGCGACCTTGGTGGAGGCGCGCTGCAGGTCGTTGAACGAGGCGGGCACCGTGACGACGGCGCGCTCGACCGGCTCACCGAGGGCGGCCTCGGCGATGGCCTTGGCGCGCCGGAGCACGAAGGCGCTGATCTCGGGCAGCGTGTAGGTCTCGCCGCGCGCGACGACGAGCGGGCCGTGGGTCGGGCCCTCGCGGAGCTCGAAGGGGAAGCGCTGCCGTGCGCGCTCGACCTCGTCGCTCTGCCACGAGCGACCGATGAGGCGCTTGATGCTGTAGACGGTGTTGCGGGCGTCGACGAGTCGCCGCTCGCGCGCCTTGTGGCCGACGAGCACCTCGCCGCTCGGGTGGAACGAGACCACGCTCGGGAGGAGTCGGTGGCCCTCCTCGTCGGCGAGGACCACGGCCTTGCCGCCCCGCACCACGGCGACGACGGTGTTCGTGGTGCCGAGATCGATGCCGACGACCGCCCCTGCCATTGTCCCTGGATACCTATCACGGGCACCCGGCGTGGTGAATTTTGCAGCCGAGGCTGGCTGATCTCGCCATGGCGCGCCCCAAGCTGCCGCCCGACGCGTCGCCACTGATCCTGCGCCTGCGGCTCATGCTCCTGATGGGCGCGGCGCCGGCGGTCGCGTTCCTCGCCGTCCAGGGGGGCGCGGTGCGGGTCGGCACGCTGGTCGCCACGGTCGCGCTGTTCGCCCTCGTGGGGCCGCGGGTGCGGTTCGGGTTCGGCGATCGTCCCCACGCCGCCTGGCTCGTGCACGGCGTCGTGCCCGCGTTCGACGCCTGGTGGACGGGGGTGCAGATGCTGCCACCGCTCGTCGTGCTCGGCCTGCCGCTCTATTTCGCCTTCGGGCTGCGCGTCGCCGGGTGGACGGTCCTCGCGCTCGGCGCGCTCGCGGGGCTCTACGGCGTGACCATCGGGCGCCACGCGGTGCGCACGCGGCGGGTCGAGGTGGCGATCGAGGGGCTCGCCGAGGCGCTCGACGGCTACCGCATCGTGCACCTGTCCGACCTGCACATCGGGTCGTGGACCACGGCCGCGGCGGCCCAGCGGTGGGTCGCCCGGAGCAACGCGCTCTCGCCCGATCTGGTGGCGATCACGGGCGATTTCCTCACGAGTGGGGCGGATTTCCACGCGGAGGTCGTGCAGGGCCTCTCGGGGCTCGTCGCGCGCGACGGCGTCTTCGCGTGCCTCGGCAACCACGACTACTACGAGGAGGACGCGCTCGTGACCGGCTTGTCCGGAGTCGGGATCCGCGTGCTCCGCAACGAGGGGGTCGCGCTGCGTGAGGGGCTGTTCGTGGCCGGGATCGAGGACATGTGGAAGGGGCGACCCGATCTGCCCGCCGCGCTGGAGCACCGCGAGGGCGCGACGACGGTGCTGCTCGCCCACCACCCCGAGGAGTTCCCGCATGCGTCGCGCCACGAGGTGGAGCTCACCTTGTCCGGGCACACGCACGCCGGGCAGGTCGCCGTCCCGTGGCTCGTGAAGGCCTCGAATCTGGCCCACCTGACCACGCGCTACCCGTTCGGGCTCTATCGCGACGGCGCCCACCACCTGCACGTGAGCGCAGGCCTCGGCACCACGGGGCCGATGTTCCGGCTGGGCGCGGCGCCCGAGGTGGTCGAGATCGTCCTGCGGCGGCGGTGACGGGTAGCTTGCCTCGGTTCCCACGGACCCCCTACGCTCGGCTTCCGGTGAATCCCCAGCTCCAGCGCCAGCTCGTCCCGGCCGTCGTCGTGGCCGTGTTGTTCTTCGTCGTGGCGGCGGCGCCCAACCTGCACACGATGCCTGTCATCGCGGGCCTCGGGGTGTTCGCCGCCGTCGTCATGGTGCTGCTCGGAGGGGGCGGCGCCTCGCTGCCCCCTGGGCTCGCCGACGCCGCCCGCCGCGCGCGCGAGGGCGACCGTCCTGCGCCTCCTCCCGCCGGCTCGCCGACCGAGGTGCTCGCGCTCTACGACGAGCTCACCCGCGTCGCCGAGCAGCACCGCCTCCACGAGACCGCGCAGAAGAGCAGCGGCGAGCTCGAGAAGAAGCTCGCGCAGATCGAGGCCCAGCTCGCGACCAAGGAGTCCGAGCTCGCCTCGCTCGAGAAGCAGATCGAGGCCAAGGACGGCGAGAACAAGCGCCACCACCGCGACATCGAGGAGGTCATCGACAAGCTCGACGATCTCCAGCGCAAGCTCACCGACACGACGAAGGACGAGCTCGACGTGGCCGTCGAGGCCGGGCGGCGCGTGCGCGAGGTGACCGGCACGCTCAAGGAGTTCGCCCACCACGTGGAGCAGCTCGCGACCAGCGCCGAGGAGTCGTCTTCTTCGATCCTCGAGCTCACGGCGACCAACGACGAGGTGGCCGAGAACGTCGGCGAGCTCGCCGGCAGCGTGCGCGAGACGGTGAGCTCGATCGAGGAGATGACCTACTCCATCAAGGAGGTCGCCAAGAACGTCGACGCGCTCTCGCTCACCGCCGAGGAGACCTCCTCGAGCATGAACGAGATGGACGTGAGCATCGACCAGGTGCAGTCCAACGCCAACGAGACGGCCAAGCTCTCCGAAGAGGTGGCGAGCGACGCCGAGCGCGGCGCCGAGGCCATCCTCAAGACGATCGGCGAGATCTACCGCATCAAGGAGTCGTCGCAGGAGGCGGTGGCGGTCATCTCGAACCTCGGGTCGCGCATCGAGGCCATCGGCCAGATCCTCAGCGTCATCGACGACGTCGCCGAGCAGACCAACCTGCTCGCGCTGAACGCCGCCATCATCGCCGCGCAGGCCGGCGAGCACGGCAAGGGCTTCGCCGTCGTCGCCGACGAGATCAAGGACCTCGCCGAGCGCGCGGGCGGCAGCACCAAGGAGATCGCCGAGCTCATCAAGACGATCCAGGCCGAGTCGAAGAACGCGATCGCCGCCGTCGAGCGCGGCGCGCACAACGTCGACCGCGGCGTCGAGGTCAGCAACGAGGCCGAGCGCGCCCTCAAGAAGATCCTCGAGTCGTCGACCAAGAGCACCACGATGGTGCGCGCGATCGCCCGCGCGACGGTGGAGCAGGCCAAGGGCAGCAAGCAGGTCACCGACGCCATCGGCCGCATCGCCGAGACGGTCCAGCAGATCGCCGCCGCCACCGCGCAGCAGGCGCGCGGCTCCGAGCTCATCGTGAAGAGCGCCGAGAAGATGCGCCTCATCACCCAGCACGTGGAGCGCTCGAGCCAGGAGCAGGCGCGCGGCGGCCGGCAGATCACCCAGGCCATCGAGTCGATCTCGGGCATGGTCAACCAGCTCAACGTCGGCCACCGCGGTCAGACGCGCGGCAACGAGCAGCTCCTCAACAGCGCCGACAAGCTCGAGGAGATCGCGCACGCGCACGAGCAGACCGCGCGGCAGGTGCAGGGCCTCGTCGAGAAGCTCCGCCGCGCCGCGGGCTGAGTCGTGCAGGTTCTACGGGAAGACCTGATCGAAGGACCGCTCGCTAGGCGATCTTCTTCAGATCCTCGAACCCACCCCAGCCTTCGGGCAACGCCAGTTCCCCTCGCTCGACCCGGTGCCAATCGTCTTCACCGAGAAGGACGACGATGGACGCATAGGGGATGCCCAGATCGGCGCGCGCCGTGAAGCGAAACGGAAGCACCTCACCCGTGGACCCGATCGACCCCGAGACCTCGACGAGCCGCACCTCGGTGTCGCTGCTGGCCAGATAGACCTGCTTGGTCTCCGGATCCTCGGCGCGGTGAGCCTGAGCGAGTTCGTGAGCTACCTCTCCGATCGACTTCATCCTGGAACCGATCATACACCGTCCCGCGCTCGGTTGCCGCGGGTCAGGGCGCGTCGACGAGCTTGGTGGTCTGCCACTGCCACCACCAGCTCTCGCCGTACTTCTTGCCTCGGAAGCGGAGCTCGGTCGCGGTGGCGAGGGTCATCGTGGCGAGGTCCATCTCCACCTGCTTGGGGCTGCCCATCTGGCCCGGCTCTGCTGGGGTGTTCAGGCGCGCGATCTTGCGGGTGTGGGGCGGATGCGTATCGATGAAGGTCACGTCGTAGTTGCCATGGGAACGGTACTCGCGGAAGAGGAACACCACGGACGGGTCCTTCGGCAGCACACCCGCAAGGGCGTTCACGTAGTTCTCTGCCGCCGCGTGGTGGGGGTGACGGCCGCCGTCGAGCTTGGCGAGCAGCTTGCCACTCGAATCGAAGAGGCACACCCAGACCTGCGACGTCTCGGGGTGGTCCGCTGGATCGTGCACGAACCCGTCGCCGAGCAGCAGCTTGCCGTCGTCGACCCACGCGAGGCGGTCGGTGCACGGCGTGTGCGGCAGCGGCGTGCTCGTCAGGGTCGTGAGGTCGAGGATCTCGCGGAAGCGAAGCGGCCCACCCGGCCCCGTCCGCGTCTCGTGGAGGGCGAGGCGCTTCCTTTCGGGGTCGAGGGTGAACTGCCACACCTGTGGGAAGGCCTTCACCTCGACGCCCCCACGCACGAGCGAGAGGAACCACTCGGAGTTGCTCGGGCCGGTCATGAAGCTGTTCGCGTAGAGGTCGCCATCGGCGAGGTGGTACACGTCGCCGCCCTTGCGCACATCGAACCCCGCCGGCGGCTTGGACAGGTAGCCCTTCGCGGGCGCCGGCGTGGGAGCGACCGGGGCAACCACGCTCAGGAACGGCCCCAGCTTGGGCGGCGGATCCGGCGGCGGCTCGGCGTCCTTCGGGGTGGAACTCTCGGGCTCCGGCGGAGACGGGGGCTCGGGCCGCTGGATGAAGGTCTTGGAGGGGGCCAGCGCCTTCGACTCCGGTGCCTTCGACTCTTCCTCGGTCCTCGTGACGTCCTTGCGTGTTTCGCGCTGGCAACCGAGGAGGAGGGCACAGAGGAGCAGCCGTCGCATGGACGAGGAACGTACGACGGCGTCGCGGTGTTCGGCGAGGCGACAGGCTGCCGCGCCCGCGTCAGAACTTGGTGCCGCCCGGATCGGGCGCCGCGGGGGGCGCGCTGCTCGCCGGCGCGGGCGTGGACTCGGTGGACTCCTCGTCGGCCACCTCGACGGACTTCATGATCTTGGACCACACCTCGGCGCAGGCCTCTTGCGTCACACCGTCGCCACACCCCCGCACCAACACGCGATTCGACATGTACGCGAAGACGTAGACCGCGCCGGGACAGAGCGCGTTGAACGCGGACTCGCGCTGCGTCTTCAGCTCGCACCCGGCCTTGTCCGCCGCGTGCGCGAGCGCCGGGGTGAGATCGCGGTGGCCCTTCATGGTGACCGACCACGACACGCGGCCCGGGGGTTCGGGCGCGGCCGCCACCGGTTGCTTCTTCGAGCCCCCGCACGCGAAGAGCCCGCCGAGCAGCACGAACAGGCCGAGGAACTGGTCACGCATCGGAGCCTCCTCCGGGGAGAGAGCCTATGGAGAGAGCGCTGGTCATCGTGCCCTGGGCGACGCGCTGGCCACTCACCGAGGCCTCGACGTCGAAGCGCACGAGCGCGTCGTGCTGGTGGGTGCGGCGGACCTCGTAGTCGAGGCGTTGCCCGGCGAAGACCGGCCGCACGAGCTTGACCTGCACCGCCGCGCTCATGCCGAGGTTCCACCCGCGGGGTCTTGCCGCGAGGCGCGCAGACACGACTTCGACGATCCGCGCGTCGTGGGGCCGCAGGGTGAGGGCGCGCTCGAGGTGCTCGAGGGCCGCGAGCACCTCGCTCGGCTCGCCGTGATCCTCTTGCATGGCGAGCAGCACGAGCAGCAGGTTGCAGGTCTGCCCGAGCCCCTCGATCGTGTAGACCCCGGGCCAGAGGTGGAGCCCGGGGAAATGGCCCTCGAACACCGGCTCGTTGGCGGTCACGAGGCGGCTCGCGCGGAGGGCCGGCCGCTCGCCCACCTCGAGCGCCTCGACCGCGTCGACCATGAGGAACGGGCGCCGGTGCGGGATGAGCCGCTGCACGACGTCGGGGCCGAGGTGCAGTGGGGTCACAGCGAGAGCCCTCCGTCGACGACGAACGTGTGCCCGGTCACGTAGCTGGCCTCGTCCGACGCGAGGAACGAGACGCAGCTCGCCACCTCGCGCGCCTTGCCGAGGCGACGCAGCGGAATGCCCTGCGTGCGACGCTCGAGGAGCCTCCGGTCGATGGTGAGCGCCATCCCGGTGTCGAGGTAGCCGGGGGCCACCGCGTTCACCCGCACGCCGAACGGGCCGAGCTCGGCGGCCATCGTCTGCGTGAGCGCCACGACGCCGGCCTTGGCCGCGGCGTAGTTCGCCTGGCCGGGGCTCGCGCGGAGTCCCGCGACGGAGACCACGTTGACGATCGCCCCCGCGCGACGCGCCATCATCGGGCGCGCCACTGCGCGGCACACCGCGAAGACGCCCACGAGGTCGGTGCGGACGACGTCGTCGAACGCGCGCATCGACATGCTCGCGAACGGCTCGTCCCAGCCGATGGCCGCGTTGTTGATCACGACGTCGACCGAGCCGAGGCTCGCCATGGCCTCGTCGACCGACGTGGGCGAGGCCTGGTCGAGCTGACAGGGGCGTGGCGCTGCCCCCGGCCGCGAGGATCTCGGCGCACGTCTCGGCCGCCGCCTCGGCCTGCGCGCGAAAGCCGACGTGGACCCGCGCGCCAGCGGCGCCGAGCTCGATCGCGATGGCCCGACCGAGCCCGCGGGAGGCCCCGGTGACGAGCGCGGTGCGGCCCGCGAAGCGCGTCACGGCCACACCGGGGGGAAATCGGCCGGCGTCGTCCCGAACCAGCTGTGACGCTGCGCGCGCACGTGCAGGCTGCGGTTCTCGAGGAGCGGCGGCGACACGGTGCGGATCGGCACCGCGACCGGACCGCGGACCTCGTAGCGATCGATCCCCGCGTGCGCGTAGGCCCGATCGAGCAGCGCGAGGCCGACCGCGCGCCCCAGGATCGGCGAAACCTCGGCCACGAGCACGCGGCCGATCGGGCGATCGCCGAACCACACGCCCTGGTCCGCCGACACGCTGGCGCCCTCCGGAGCGAGGAAGGTGGTCACGCGGCGGGCGACCGTGTCCCGGCGGCGGCGCAAAGCCTCGATCCCGAACGACGGCTTCTGGTAGTCGATGCGCCACTGCTGCTGGAGCTCGACGGGGTCGAGGCCGCGGGTGACCTCGCGCAGGGTGAAGAAGCCATTCTCGAGCGCCGCGAGGTCGAGCGTGGGTCGGTCGATCCGCGCGAGGCCGTAGCGCTCGCCGCGCCGGAGGAGCTCCTCGAGGAGCCCCCGCGCGGCGCGAGGGTGGTGCGACGATCTGGTAGCCGTATTCGCCCGTCTTGCCCGCGCGGAACACCAGGTTCTCGCCGCGCAGGAGGCTCAGGTACGGCATCGAGAGGACGTCGGGGCCGGCGACCTCCGCGACGAGCTCCCAGGCAAACGGGCCGTGCAGCGAGAGCGGGGAGCCCTCGCGGATCTGCAGCTCGACCGAGAGACCTTCACGGCGCGCCTCGAGCTCCGCGAGGAGCCGCGAGGCAGAGAGGCCCTCGACGAGCAGGAGATACGCGTCGTCGTCGCGCGCCACGGCGACGTCGGCGAGGACGCGCCCGTCGTCGTCGAGCAGGAACGTGAGGCGGAGTTGCGCGTCCTGCAGCGCGAGGGGGCCCGGCGTCGCGTGATCGAGGAAGCGACGCGCGTCGGCGCCGCGCACCTCGACGACGTGGACGCCGTCGTCCTCGGCCAGCACGACGCTCGTGCGGAGCACCTCGAGCGGGGTCACGCGGCCTTCTCCAGGAGCGCATCGACGAGCGTGCCGAGCGTGCGCATCGCGCGCATGGCCTGGGCGCTCTCGAGGGTGACCCCGAACTCGGCCTCCACGCAGACCAGGAGCTCGATGGCGTCGATGCTGTCGAGCCCGAGACCGAGGCCGAAGAGCGGCGTGTCCGGGTCGATCTCCGCCGGCGAGCGCTGCAACGAGAGGCGGGCCAGGAGCAGCTCGCGCAAGCGATCGAGCGTGTGCTCGCGCTGCGCGATGACCGTGCGCAGGGCGTCATCCATGTTCCGGGCTCCTTCCGAGCAACAACGCACAAGACGCCGAGCGAGAGGACTCGACGAGCAGCAGCGGACGGCTGCGATCCCAGACCACCAGGGCCTCGAGGCCGCCGATCGCGCGGCGACCGGCCTTCGCGACGAGCGCCTCGTCGCGGTCGACACCCGCCATGACCCGCGCGGCCTCCGCGGCCTCGGCGGCGCGGCCTGGCCCGCGGATCGCGAAGCCGAGGACCGGAGGGCCCGCGCACTCGCCGCGGACGAGCGCCCCCACCACCGCGCCGGTCCGACCCTCGCCCTCGTCCGCGTCGCGCTCGTCGACCCCGCCGGCGAGGAGCACGTCGGCGTCGTCGCGGTGCGAGAGCCAGCGCGCGGCGAGGACGAGCGAGAGGAGCCCGCTGCCGTCGCCGATCGTCACCGTGGTGGTCGGTCCGCGCAAGCCGAGCGCGCGCGTGCACACGCCGGCGGGCGCGTTGAGCACCATGCGGGTGAACGCGGTCGGGGAGAGACGCGTGAGTCCGCGCTCCTCGATGCTCGCGCGGAAGGCTCGCGCGCTCTCCGGGGAGACGCGCAGGGTGCCCACGAACAGTCCGGTGCGGTCCCGCGCGGCGCCGCGCACGGCGAGGTCGCCCGCGCGGAGGGCCCGCGCCGCGGCGGCGGTGAGGTGGCGGCTCATCGGATCGAGCCCGCGCGGATCGAGGTCGGGCGCGAGGTCCGCGAGGTCGAGGGGCTCGTCGGAGAACGCCGTGGCCCATGCGCGGAGGTGGACCGGGTGACGCTCGCGTGAGGGTCGGGGCGGCACGGGGCGCGTCGTGACGACGACGGCCGCGTTGGCGCCCGCGAACGCCGAGTTGGTGCACACGGCGTGATCGACCGCGTGCAGCGGCGGCGCGCCGTCGAGCACGAGACCCGTGGGAGCGCGTGGCCGCGGCGACGCTGTGCGGACCGTCGGCGGCACCTTGCCTGCGGACAGCGCCGCGAGGGTGACGAGGAGCTCGAGCACCCCCGCGGCCCCTTGCGCGTGGCCGAGCATGCCCTTGGAGCCACTGACCCGGAGCGAGGGGGCGTGGGCGCCGAACACGCGCTCGAGGGCGCGCCACTCCGCCGGGTCGTTGGTGCTCGTGCCCGTCGCGTGCGCGTTGACGTAGTCGATCGCTCAAGGGCGACGCCCGCGTCCCGGAGCGCCCCCTCGATCGCGCGCGCGACGCCGGCACCCGACGGGTCGGGGGTGGTCGCGTGGTACGCGTCGGCCGAGAGGCCGTAGCCGACGATCGCGAGGGGGCTCGGCTCGCTACGCAGTCGTACGAAGCCCGCGCCCTCGCCGAGCGTGGTGCCGGTGGCGGGGCCGAACGGCGTGCAGCCATCGCGCGCGAGGAGCCCGAGCGCCTCGAAACCAGCCAGGATCTCGGGCGAGAGGCGGTCGGAGCCGCCCGCGAGGACCTCGTCGGCGGCGCCGTCCGCGAGCAGGTCGGCGGCGAGGCCCGCGGCGTGCGTCGACGAGGTGCACGCGGTGGACAGGGTGATGCGGGGCCCTTCGATCGCGAGCGCGTCGGCCACGAGCTCGGCGAGGCGGTGCACCCCACCGGGGTGGTCACCGAGGCTCGTGCCGAACACGAGCGCGCGACGCGCGGGTGCGGCGGTCGATCCGGCGAGCGCCTCCCGGCCCGCGGTGACGGCGAACTCGACGGTCGGATCGTGCCCCTTCGCGATGCCGGCCACCTCGGCGGCGGTCTGCACGACGAGCCCGAGCCCCGCGTGGCGCTCGAGGGGCCGGATGCCGGACTCGCTCTCGGCGACGGCGCGCTCGAGCGCCGAGTGGTCTCTCGCGACCGCGCAGACGACGCCGCGTCCGTGGACGTACGCGGTCATGAGGCCGAGATGATGGCGCCCACCAGGGTGACGACCAGGCCCCCGAGGAGGCCGAGCACGCCGAGCGTCATCACGAAGAGGCCGATGACCGGGCCGGCGGCGACGATCACGCCCCCGAGCGCGGTGACGACGACGCCGATGCCGAGCATGTACCCACCGACCTGGAGGACGGTGGTCTTGCTCTTCTTCTTCGGCGGCTCGAGCGACGGCGGCGACGTCGGCACGTCGAGCATCGAGTGCGACTGGATGCGGGCCAGCTCCGCGGGCGTGAGCGCCGAGGACGACACCGCGGCGGCGAGCTTCTTGGTCCCGAAGGCCGCCTGCCCCACCGCGACCTTCTCGGTGAGCTCGGCGTAGGCGGCTTTGCCCATGCGCAGCTCGGTCCACGCGACCGGGTCGGCGGCGGCGGCGATCGCGCGATCGAGCTTGGTCAGCATCTCGTCGGCGAACATCTGCGGCGACTGGCGCAGCCGGCCGGTGACCTCGCGCCCCAGCGAGCGCAGGTGGAGCCTGCGCGCGGTCGACATGCCCGCCGCCGCGGCGTCGCGGTCGAGGCTCGCGAAGATCTCGTCGCCGACCTCGACGCCGGGCTTCGAGAGCAGCTCGCGAATGTTCCGGTGATCGGCCGGGGTGAGCGCCGCGAGCCGACGGCGGCTCTCGCCGACGGCGAAGTCCATGTCCGCCATGGAGTCCCACAGGCGGCGCTGGATCGCGGGGTGCGTCTGCACCTCGACCGGGACCTCCTGCAGCACACCCACCACCGTGAGCGAGCGCATGACGGCGCGCACGTAGCGCTCGTCTTCGTGCAGGGTGCCCCCCTTGTCGAACTGCGCGAGCGGGTGTTTCTTGGCCTCGCCGACCAGGAGCGCGCGATCGAGGCGCGCGAGGACGTCTTCGGCCGCCTGCGAGATCTCTACCGACTTCGGTGGCCGCACGCCGGCCGCGCAGCCGGCGACGACGGAGCCCACACCCGCACCGAGGAACCCTCTGCGATCGATGTCTGCCACGCTCCCATGATCCTTCGCGGACCCGCGGTCGACCATGGTCATTTCGACGACGACAGGGAGGCGATCTGCCCTGTCTCTTGATCAAGCCGGCGGCCTCTGAAAGCCTCCCTGCATGACCCTCAACGGATGCGAGTTCGACAAGGCATGTGAAGGTGACCCCGACGTCGTGCGCGACGCCGCGGTCGGCTACTTCGTGCAGATCGGCTACGCGCTCGAGAAGCGGACCGATGCCAAGGTGCACCTGAAGTTCGACGGCACCTGGTTCACCACGGCCCCCGAGAAGCACACCCACCACGTGTACGTCGCGGCACGGGCGGGCGGCCTCCACTTCGAGTTCACCACCGGCATCGTCGCCTCGTACTGGACCGAGAGCGACGTCAAGTTCGCCGAGGGACGCGCCGACGCGGCCGTCCGCGCCGCGCGGGGCTTCCTCGCCAACGGTGGCGACTACCGCGGGAGCGACGCCGAGCCGATGGTGGCCTGCAGGTACTGCGGCAAGATCAGCCTGCAGTCCCTCGGGCACTGCACGTGCTGCGGCGCGAAGACGACCTGACCGCGACAACTTTTGACCATGTCTCGCGCAGCGGCCGCTCGGTAACGTCTCCTCCATGAGTCGGGTCCGCCACGCTGCGTTGCTGACGGCGCTCACGCTCACGTTCGCGCCGGTCGCCGAGGCAGACGCCAAGACCTCCTCGCCGAGCACGGTGGTCGCCGTCGATCACGTGGTGAGCCGCTCGGCCACCGTGGTCAGGGTCTTCGGCGCCTTCGCCGTCGGTCACGCGAACGCCGACGGGGTGATCACCGCGTACGATCCGCCCACGTCCGGCTTCGTCGACGTGGGTTGCAGCGGCTTCTGCGCGACGCTGCTCACGGTCGGCGCAGGCTGCGTCGGACTCCACTCCGACGAGGCTCCCGAAGTCCGCCCTCTCGGCTCGCTCGAGGCACCCACGGTGTTCGAGTCCAGGTCCGCGACGGTCGTCCCGAGCGACGACCAGGTCTGTGTCGACGCCCGAGGGGCGCTCACCAAGGCCTTTCCTTCCACACCCGAGCCCCCACCTCCGGAGAGCCCTCCAGCTCCGAGCCCGGCCGATTGGTATGGGGGCGGGTTCCTCCTGCTCGACCTCGTGGGCACACCGCTCGTGCTGTTCGGAACGCGTCGAGCCGAACTCGCCGCACTCGTGTTCGTGACCAGCGGTCCAGTCCTCCACCTGGTCCATGGACAGCCGAAGAGCGCGCTGGTCTCCGTCCTCATGCGTGGAGCGACCGTCGGGTTGCCCTACCTGCTTCCCAAGTCCGAGAGTTCGACCCTCACGCCCATCGTCGCGGTCGCGTTCATGGGCCTCCTGACCGTCATCGTGGATTCGGCCGTCCTCGCGCGCCGCTCGACCTGGAGCTCCGTCGCGCTGGCGCCCACCGTCGGTCCGGGCCACGCCAAGCTCGACCTGGTCGCGACCTTCTAGCGACACCCCTGCGTGACCGTCGAGCTGTCCTTGTTGCAGAGGACCGCGAACCGGCACGTCGTGTAGCCGGCGGTGGCACCGCAGGCCGGTGGCTCCACCGCGAGGCCTTCGCCGACACAACCGAGGCTGCAGCTCGAGAACTTCACCGTGTACTGCTTGTCTTCGGTCCCGTTGCAGTCGTAGTCGAACGACTTCGTCGCGCACCCGGTGCCGGGGACGCAGTAGGCCGTCGTCTGGAAGGCCGTCGCACCCGGGTGGACCCGCGAGTCCTCGTCGTTGCAGTCGACCACCACCGACGGGCTCTTGATCGTGCTCCCCTTCGGGCACTCGCACGCGAAGAACGACTTCGCGCCGGTCGCCGGGTAGCCGTCCTCGTCCTTGTCCACGTAGCAGGTCACGGGCGCCTCGCACGCCAGCACGTCGAGCGGTGCATCGATCGTCGTGACCGAGTCGATCGCGCTGTCCGTCGCGACGTCCGGCGCGCTGTCGGTGGACACGTCGGCCACGTCCGTCGCGACGTCGCTCTTGCTGTCGGCAGAGTCCACGGAGCCATCCGCAGCGTCCGCCAGCGTGTCGCTCACCTCCGCCGGTGTGTCGGCGGTGGTCGTGGTGTCGGGTCGCGTGTCTGCCCCCGTGTCCACCTGCGTGTCGAGGGTGGCGGTGTCCTCCAACGCGGCGTCCTCGGAGACGGCGACCTGGAAGTCGTCGCCACCACAGCCCGCCAGCAGGAACCCGAGCAACCAGAAGGGGGACTTCTTCATGTCCCTCAAGGTTGCGACTAGATTGATCTATTGTCACCCTCCGGCGACGGCGCGCTAACAATTCATCAAGTAGCGAGCCGTGGGTCTCAGGGTAGCAGCGCGCTCGGCCGGAAGGCCTCCGGCAGGAGACCGGACAAAGAAGCGTGCCGGCGCGCCAGCTCACGGCCCGCGGCGTCGTCCCACGCCACCAGCAGGATCGGGAGGTCGGCCTCGAACTCCACCAGCACCTGCCGGCACATCCCGCAGGGCGCCCCCGGCGCAGGCCCTCGCGTCACCACCACGCATGCCGAGAACCGGCGCCGGCCCGTCGCCACCGCGTGCCAGACGGCGTTGCGCTCGGCGCAGATGGTGCCGCCGTAGGAGGCGTTCTCGACGTTGCAGCCCGAGGCGATCGACCCGTCGTCGCAGAGCACGGCGGCACCGACGAGGTAGTTCGAGTACGGCGCGTACGCCCGCGCGCGGACCGCCACCGCGGCCGCGATCAACGGCGCCCAGGCAGGATCGTTCTCGTCGAAGGCCATGCCTGCGACGATAGCCGATCCGCTCAGAACTCGGTCTTCAGCGAGAACAGGCCGCCGCGGCCGAAGCCATCGGAGGGGCCGAAGGCCACGCGGGTGCGGTCGCCGAAGTCGGCCGTGAACACGTGCTTGCCCGAGATGCCGAGCGGGAAGCCGAGCACCACCTTGGCCGCCAGCTTGACCTGGGCGTCCACGACGGGGGCCACGAAGCCGCGCAGGTCGTAGGTCTGGTCGATCGAGCTCGCCACCGGGAGGCTGGCGATGATCTCGTAGGTGCGGCGGGCCCGCAGCGTGGGCTCCGAGAAGGCCATGCTGTGGTGCATGCCGAGCAGGTTGATGGAGCCGAGGGGCGTGATGTCTGCCGAGGCGGCGCTGGAGGCGGCGAGGGCAGCGCCCATCACCCCAGCGACCAACACCCTCTTGTGCAAAGACATCGATGCTCAGTTTCGCCCTTGGTTGCACGTGATGTCTATGGCCAAGGACAGCCATTGGTCATTTCGGTCGCAGCAGGTGGGTGGAGCCCATCCACGGGCCGACCCGCACGCCTCGCGGTTTCTCCCGAGGTTCGCCGCGAAAGGGCGGAGCTGGCACGACTCTTGGACTCGCCCTGGCGGCCAGGCCGCGGTACACGATCGAGATGAGCCCCAAGGAAGGTCCGGGTGATCTCGACACCCTGCCGGTTTTGCCGCTGCGGAACGCGGTGCTCTACCCCGCGCAGGTGGTGCCCATCAACGTGGGCCGGCCGCGCAGCGTGCGGCTGATCGAGGAGCTGTTCGGCCGTGAGCGGCCGTACGTCGCGATCGCCGCCCAGCGCAAGCCCGACGTCGAGGAGCCCACGTTCCGCGATCTCTACGAGGTCGGCGTGCTCGCCAAGATCGTCAAGGTCATCCGCATGAGCGCGGGCTCGTATTCGGTCGTGCTGCAGGGCGCGGCGCGCATGCGCATGCTCGAGCCGCTCGGCCTCGAGCCGTACATGCGGGCCCGCATCCAGCGCCTGCACGACCGCCTCGACCGCGACGTCGAGCTCGACGCCCTCGCGACCACCCTCCGCGAGACCACCCGCGAGGTGCTCGAGCACAAGGCCGATCTGCCGCGCGAGACCGCGGGCATCCTCGACAACGTGCGCGAGCCGGGCGCGCTCGCCGACCTCATCGCGAGCAACTTCTCCTCCGAGCTCGCCTCGATCGAGGACAAGCAGCAGGTGCTCGAGACGTTCGACGTCAAGGCGCGGGTCAAGCTCGTGCTGCAGATCGTCACGCGGCAGCTCGAGATGATGAAGGTGAAGAAAGAGATCTCCTCCATGGTCCAGGAGGAGATGGGCAAGAGCCAGCGCGAGTACATCCTGCGCCAGCAGATGAAGGCCATCCGCGACGAGCTCGGCGAGGGCAACGAGGAGGACGAGCTCGAGGACCTCCGCGGTCGCCTCGAGCGCGCGAACCTGCCGCCCGACGCCGACAAGGTCGCCAAGAAGCAGATGGCGCGCCTCGCCCAGATCCCCGCGCAGAGCGCCGAGTTCGGCGTCACCCGCAACTACCTCGACTGGATCGCCGACCTGCCCTGGCACGCCCGCAGCGAGGACAAGCTCGACATCGCCGAGGTGCGTCGCTGCCTCGACGAGGACCACTACGGCCTCGAGAAGATCAAGAAGCGCATCGTCGAGTACATGGCCGTCCGCAAGCTCGCGCCCAGCAAGAAGGGCCCGATCCTCTGCCTCGTCGGGCCTCCCGGCGTCGGCAAGACGAGCCTCGGCCGCAGCATCGCGCGCGCCACCGGCCGCAAGCTCCACCGCATCTCGCTCGGCGGCGTGCGCGACGAGGCCGAGATCCGCGGCCACCGCCGCACCTACGTGGGCGCCCTCCCCGGCCGCATCATCCAGGGCTTGCGCAAGGTGAAGACCAAGAACCCGATCCTGCAGCTCGACGAGGTCGACAAGCTCGGCATCGACAACCGCGGCGACCCGGCAGCGGCGCTGCTCGAGCTGCTCGACCCGGAGCAGAACGACACCTTCACCGACCACTACCTCGACCTGCCGTTCGACCTCTCGCAGGTGATGTTCCTCGCCACGGCGAACGACAAGAGCACCATCCCCGGGCCGCTCCTCGACCGCATGGACGTGATCGACATCACCGGGTACACGCGCAACGAGAAGCGCATGATCGCGCGCGACTACGTGGCGCCGAAGCAGCTCGAGTCGCACGGCCTCTCGCCGGAGCGGCTCGAGTTCACCGACGAGGGCATCGAGAAGATCGTCGACAGCTACACCCGCGAGGCCGGCGTGCGCGGCCTCGAGCGCGAGATCGGCTCGGTGTGCCGCTGGGCCGCGATGCAGGTCGCCGAGGGCAAGGACCTGCGCGGCGTGAAGGTGACCAAGGAGCGCGCGGCCGAGGTGCTCGGCCCCGAGAAGCACATCCCCGACCTCGCCGAGCGGCGGGCGGCGGTCGGCCTCGTGGCCGGCCTCGCGTGGACCCCGGCGGGCGGCGACCTCCTGTTCATCGAGGCGCAGACCATGCCCGGCAAGGGCGAGCTGATCCTCACCGGCAACCTGCGCAACGTGATGCAGGAGTCGGCGCACGCGGCGTGGAGCTACGTGCGCTCGCACCTCGATCTGCTGGCCATCGACAAGGACCGCCTGCAGAAGCTCGATCTGCACGTGCACGTGCCCCACGGCGGCGTGCCCAAGGACGGGCCGAGCGCGGGCATCACCATGTTCACGGCGATCGTCTCGCGCCTCACCGGCTGCCCCGTGCGCCACGACGTGGCGATGACCGGCGAGATCACCCTGCGGGGCACCGTGCTGCCGATCGGCGGCCTCAAGGAGAAGACCCTCGCCGCCCACCGCGCCGGCATCAAGAAGGTGCTCTTCCCCGCCAAGAACATCCGCGACCTCGAGGAGATCCCCAAGGAGATCCGCGACAGCATCGAGATAGTGCCGGTCAAGAAGGTCTCCGAGGTGCTCGAGCACGTGCTCTTGCCCCCGCCGCCCGTCGAGAAGTCCAAGACCGACGAAGACGCCCGCTACGACGAAGACGCGTGATCGGTGAAGCGTGAGGCCGCCTCCACGGGCGCCCGAAGCAGGACTCGCAGCGGATCAGAGCTTGGGCTCGGCCGGGACCATGCTCCCGAGCTCGGGCCCGGTGCGCAGGCGCTCGAGGTCGAGCACCACCGTGCCGTCCTCGTCGCGCTCGATCTCGCTGATCCCGGGGTGACGGCTCTCGACCCACTGGATCAGGTCGGCCCGACGCGCCTCGCGCGCGCGGTCCTCGCCGTCGCGCCGCAGGCGATCGATGCGCTCGGCGAGCGACTCGAGCGCGAACCGGAAGGCCCGCGCGTCGAACGGCTTGGCGAAGAACCGCTGCACCTCGCCCTCGTTGATGGCCTCGAGGGCGCGCTCGAGCGTGCCGTGGCCGCTCAGCACCATGCGCAGCGTGGTCGGGTGCTGCTTGCGGGTCCACGCGATCAGCGCGAGGCCGTCCATGCCGGGCATGTCGATGTCGGAGACGAGGACGTCGACGCGCCGCTCGTCGAGGATGCGCATGGCCTCCTTCGCGTCGGACGCGACGAGCACCTCGAGGGTGCCGCCGCGGAGGATGCGCTGGATGGTCTGCAGGATGAGCGCTTCGTCGTCGACGAAGAGCACGCTGACGGGCGAGGGCTCGCTCACGGCATCCACCGCATCCAGGCCGGCCGACCCAGGATCTCGAGCGCCTCGTCCACGAGGGTGACGAACTCGAGCGCCGACTGCGGGCGCTCGGCGGGCGACTTGCGCAGGCAGCGGCTGACGATCTTGGCGACCGCGGGGGGCAGCGGCCCCTCGGCGCGCTCGATGGGGCGCACCGCCGAGAAGGCGTGGGCGCGCGCGATCACCGCGGCGTCGTCGCCCTCGAAGGGCAGCTCGCCGTCGAGCATCTCGAACAGCACCACCCCGAGCGAGTAGAGATCGGAGCGCCCGTCGGTGGGCAGGCCGCGCGTGTGCTCGGGCGCCATGTAGAACGGGGTCCCGAACACCTCGCCCTCGGCGGTGGCCTGGCGCTCGCCGCGGGCCGAAGCCGCGCCGAAATCGAGGACCTTCAGGCGCGGACGATGTTCGTGCCAGCCCTCGGGCAGGAGGACGTTGCTCGGCTTGAGATCGTTGTGGACCACCCCCGCGGTGTGCGCCGCGCCGAGCCCCTCGGCGATGGCCCGCGCGATGTAGAGCGCGCGCGCGACCTCGAGGGGCCCCTCCTCGTCCATGATCACGTGGAGCGAGCGGCCGACGAGCAGCTCCATCACGATGAACGGGCGGCGATCGGCGAGCAGCCCGAAGTCGGTGACCTCGACGACGTTCTCGTGGTGGAGGCGCGAGATCGCGCGCGCCTCGCCCACGAACCGGCGCGCGGCGAGCGGCTCGTCGGCGAACGAGCGGTGCAGGAGCTTGATGGCCACGGGCCGCCCGATGACGGCGTGCTCCCCGGCGAACACGAGCCCGTCGCCGCCCTCGCCGATCAGGCGATCGATGCGGTAGTGCCCGATGGTGCCGCCCGGCTCGGGGCGCTCGATCACCTCGACGAGCTCGCTCTGGTCGACGGTGCAGCGCACGGCCTGCCCCGGGTAGAACGCCTTGCACGTCGGGCAACGACGCAGCGACACGATGCGCCGCGAGGCGAGCGGGCGCCCGTTGCGGCCGAGCAGGTGGAGCTCCGCCTCGAGCCCCGTGCGTCGCGCCGACACCGACACGAGGAGGTCGGCCCGATCGGCGCCGACGCGCACCGCCATGCGGGTGACGTTGGCCGCGCCCTCCGGGGAGCCGGCCTCGGCGAGCACGTCGAGCCGGGCCGCGAGGGCGAGACGCACGCACGCCGCCATGGCGACGTCGGGGGCGACGACGAATCGGTCGACGTTGCCGGCCGCGTACTCGAGCTCGAGGGTGGCCATGTTGGTGTCGGGCACGATCGAGACCGAGACCAGATCCGAGTGCACGAGACCCCCGAGCACGAGGTCGGCCAGGCGTGCTGGCTCGATGGCGATCGTGGCGGTCACCCGCCGAGGCTCCACTGCTCCGCGAACGAGCGCAAGTCCAGACCGAGCTCTTCGGTCAGGCCTTGCCCTTCTTCTTCTCCGCGGCCGGTTCGGCCTCGTCGTCGCCGCTCTCTTCGGCGACGCGCGACTTGGCGGCTCCGGACGTGTCGACCCGCTTCTTGTCGCCCTCGGGTTCGGGGCCGCTCGTGTTGTCGAGCTCGTAGAAGATGGCCAGCAGGGTGGAGACGGCGGCGAGCGAGGCGACGGCGTGGCGCCCGAGTTCGGCACCGGGGATGCCGGCGAGGCCGGGGAGGCTCACCGGAATGAACCGCAGGCCGAGCAGGATTCCCGCGCCGAGGAGGGCGCCGAAGAAGGCCTTGAGGCCGGCCTCGATCTGCGCGCCCTTGGCCCAGATCGGCTTGCCCGCGACGAGGCCGGTGAGGACGCCCACCGCGGCCGCGAGCAGGTAGCCGAGGCCACCCGCCATCAAGCCGGTGCTGGCCTGGGCCAGGCCGAAGCCGAACAACCCGCCGATCACCACGCCGAGCACGAGCCCGACGACGAGCCTCTTCAGGAACATGTGCAGGCACCCTGTGGACGCGGCATGAGGTCGTCAAGCTTCCTCGGCCGTGAAGTACCGTCAAACCATCCGGCGTTCGCGGAACCAGGCCACCGCCCGCTCGAGCGAAGCGCGCAGGGGAACCGTGGGCAGACCGAGCTCGCGCCGGGCTTTTGTCGGGTCGAACCAGGCGTGACGCTGCGCGTAGCGGATGGACTTGTAGGTGCCGCGCGGCTCCTCGTGGCTCACCCAGTCGGCCCAGAGCTCGATGCCGAGGCCGATCCCGGCGGCGAGCCCGCTCGGGATCGGGAGCCAGGGCGCCTTGACCCCGCCGATGTCGCAGACGACCTGGAACAGCTCGCGCAGCGTGACGTTGTGGTCGCCGAGGATGTAGCGCTCCCCGACCCGCCCCTTCTCTTCGGCGAGCACGTGGCCGGCGGCGACGGTGTCGACGTCGACGCAGTTGAAGCCGCCCTCGGAGACGCCGGGCACCTCGCCGCGCAGGAGCGCGAGGACGATCTTGCCCGTCGGGGTCGGCGCGAGATCCCGCGGCCCGAACGGGAACGCCGGGTTCACGATCACGACGGGCAGACCGGCGGCCGCGAACTGCAGCGCGACCCGCTCGGAGAGCCACTTGGTGAGGATGTACTCGTTGGCGATCGGGAACAGATCGAAGCGGGTGGACTCGTCGGCGAGCGCGCGGCCCTCCGGCAACCCGACGGCGGCGATGCTCGAGGTGTAGACGACGCGCCGGAGCCCACGTGCTGCGCGGCGAGGAGGGTCGCGGTCGTGCCCTCGACGTTCACGCGGTAGATCGGCGTGGGATCGGGGAGCCAGGTCTTGTAGATCGCCGCCAGGTGGTGGAGCGAGGCGCAGCCGTCGAGCGCGCGCCGCATGCCCTCGAAGTCGGCGACGTCGGCGATCGCGCGATCGACCTTGCGCCCCGTCTCGGCCTCGACCTCGTCGAGGGCAGCGGTGGGCGCGCCCTGCTCGAGGATCGCGCGGACGTCCCGGCCGTCGAGCAGCAGGCGGCGCACGACGGCAGAACCGATGAACCCAGTGGCTCCGGTGACAGCGACGGGTTTTCCCATGGCCGAGGACGATATACTGGTCCGCGGTGCCCAAGAAGCTGCCCCAGAAACTGGGCTACCACCACGGCGACCTCCGGCGCGCGCTCATCGACGCCGCGACCCAGCTGGTGGCCGAAGGGGGCGAGGGCGCGTTCACGCTGCGCGAGGCCGCGGCGCGGGTCGGGGTGTCGCACGTGGCGGCGTATCGTCATTTCGCGGACAAGACGGCGCTGTTCGCGGCCCTGGCGGAGGAGGGCTTCCGTCGCCTGCGCACGACGCAGGCGGAGGCCGGGCGTGAGCTCCCGCGCGGGAGCCTCGCGCGCATCGAGGCGCTGGCGCTGGCCTACGTCGGCTTCGCGCTCGACGACCCCTCCACCTACCGCGTGATGTTCGGCGACCGCCTGGACGACGGCCCCGTGCCGGGCACCGAGGAGGCGCAGGCCGCCCGCGCGCGCGCCCGATTCCCGACGCTCGACGAGGCGGTCGAGGCCTCGTTCGATCTGCTCGTGTCCGAGGTCGTCGCGGCGCAGGAAGCAGGGACGCTGCGCGCGGCACCCCCGCGCGACCTCGCCCTCGCGCTGTGGACCTTGAGCCACGGCTACGTCGATCTCCTGCAGAAGCGTCGGATCCGCGGTGACGAGCGCGCGAAGATCGAGCGCCACTACCTGCGCATCCTCGGCATCTCGCTGCACGGCATGAGGCCCTGAGGGGCCGTGGCTCGGATCGGCGCCTTGACATTCCAGCGGTCGGCCCTAATGTTACCAACGGTTACTTCGTGATGGTCCGTTCTTCATGGGGGATCGTGCGTACTGCACCCACACCGTGTGACCGTTGGTAACTCCGGAGGCTCTCATGTTCGACTTCGTCCGACTCGGCACCGTGCTCGCTCGCGCCACCCTCGGGGCGAAGGTCTCGCTGCTCGACGAGGTGCGGACGAGCTTCCTCGTCACGCCCTGGGACTCTGACGTCAACCGCCACCTCAACAACGGGCGCTACCTCCAGGTGATGGACGTGGGGCGCTTCGATCTCATCGCACGCAGCGGCCTCGGCCCGGAGCTCGCGCGGCGCCGCTGGGTGCCCATCGTCGGTGGGGTCCACATGGAGTTCCTGCGCGAGCTCCCGCTGTTCGCGCGCTTCACCGTGGCGACGCGCGTCGTCGGGTGGGACAACCGCTGGTTCTACCTCGAGCAGCGGTTCCTGGTCGGCGGGCGACTCGCCGCGATCGGTCGGGTCCAGGCGCAGTTCCGCGGGCCGAAGGGTCGCATCGCCCCGGTCGAGGTGCTCGCCGAGCTCGGCCCGGTGCCCGCGACGCCCACGCTGCCGGAGGCGTTCGTGCAGGCGTTCGCGACGCGCACGCCCCGCGAGCGCGCCTTCGTCCTCGACACCGACGACCTGCCCGGCCTCGGCAGCTTCGCGGCCTGACCCTTCAGGCCGTCGCGACCGTCGGCGCGGCGCCGGCCAGCGATCGCTGACCGCTGCGCAGCGCCCACGAGGCGGTGACGAGCGCCAGCAGCACGAGCGGTGCGGCCACCTTGTTGGTCTCGTGGACGGCGAGGTGCGAGATCGCGGCGCCGGTCAGGTCGAAGAACATGCCGGCGTAGGCCCACTCCTTGAGGCGGGGGAAGCGCGGGGGCAGGAGCGCGAGCGCGCCGAGCACCTTCCAGGTGCCGAGGATGGTGGCGAAATACAGGGGGGTAGCCGAGCTTGGTCATGCCCTCCATGACCTGTGGTCCGTGCGCGAGGTCCATGGCTCCGCCCATGGCGAAGGCGGCGGCGACGAGTCCGGTCACGGCCCAGTAGGCGACGTTGCGAGTGTTCATGGGGGCTGTGATGCCCCTGATCGATTCGGGAATTCGCCGTATCAATGGTCAGGATTCGCTACGATTCGATCCATATGAGCGATCCCCTGGAAACCGCGGAGCTCCTGGCCTTCGCCAAGACCGTCGACGCCAAGTCCCTCTCCCGCGCCGCCATCGAGCTGGGCATCCCGCGGGCCACCATCGGTCGACGGCTCGCGCGCCTCGAGGAGCGGCTCGGCGTCCGGCTGCTGCGCAGGACCACGCGCAGCCTCACGCTGACCGACGCGGGCAACGCCTTCTACCGCCAGGCGCGGCTCGTGCTCGACGCGGTGGATCAGGCCGAGGCGAGCGTCAGCCGCGGCGACGCCGTGCGCGGTCCGCTCCGCATCTCGATGCCTCCACTGGGCTCGTCGGCCCTGCAGGCCATGCTCGTGGAGTTCGCGCAGCGCCACCCCGACGTGAAGCTCTCGGTGCACGCCTCGAGCGAGTACGTCGATCTGCACCGCGCCGGCTTCGACGTCGCCCTCCGCGCGAGCACGCAGCTCGAGCCCGGGCTCATCGCGCGCACCCTCGCGCGGAGTGAGCTGCTCGCCGTGGCCTCCAAGGGTTACCTCGCCGAGCACGGCGTCCCGAAGGGGGTCCGCGACCTGCGACGCCACCGGCTCCTGCTCGGCTACGCGCGCGGCGAGCTGCCCCAGACCCACTGGCCGCTGCGCTCGGGGGGCAAGGTGCACGTCGAGGGGCCGTTCGCCTCCAACGACATCACCCTGCTCCGCGAGGCGGCCGTCGCCGGGCTCGGGATCGCCGTCCTGCCGATGCAGGTGGTCGAGGGAGCGCTCGAAGACGGGCGCCTCGTGGCGGTCTTGCGGGGCACGCTCGGCACCGATTCGCGGCTGTCGGTCGTCTACCCCGAGCGCGAGTTCGTGCCGCCACAGGTGCGGGCGTTCGTCGACGCCATCGTCGCCTGGGCCCCCGGCCGGCTGCTCGCCCAGAGCCCAGCGGTCCGGGATTCGGATCAAGAACGAGCAGGTAGGAACCGAAAGAAGCACCTTTCGACCAGGTCGACCCGGGCCAAGACTGGCCGCGCATGACCACCCTGTTCAGCCCCCTGAAGCTCGGCGAGCTCGCGCTCCCGAACCGCCTCGTCCTCGCTCCGATGACGCGCAGCCGCGCGCTCGAAGGCAACGTGCCGAACGCGCTCGCCGCCCAGTACTACGTGCAGCGCGCCTCGGCCGGCCTCCTGATCACCGAGGCCACCCAGGTGAGCCCGCAGGGCGTGGGCTACATCCGCACGCCCGGCATCCACTCCAAGGAGCAGATCGAGGGCTGGCGCGCGGTGACCAAGGCCGTGCACGCCGCGGGCGGGCGCATCTTCCTGCAGCTCTGGCACGTCGGCCGCATCTCGCACCCCGACTTCCACGGCGGCGCGCTGCCGGTCGCGCCCTCGGCCGTGCTCCCCGACGGCGAGGTGTTCACGATGAACGGCAAGACCAAGATGGTCACGCCGTGCGCGCTCGAGACGAGCGAGCTGCCGGGCATCGTGGAGTCGTTCCGGCTCGGCGCGGCCAACGCCAAGGAGGCCGGCTTCGACGGCGTCGAGATCCACGGCTCGAACGGCTACCTGCTCGACCAGTTCCTGCGTGACGGCACGAACAAGCGCACGGACGCCTACGGCGGCAGCGTCGAGAACCGCGCGCGGCTCCCGCTCGAGGTGACCGAGGCGGTGATCTCGGTGTGGGGCGCGTCGCGCGTCGGCTACCGCATCGTCCCGCACTTCTCGGGGTTCGGGGCCACCGAGTCCGATCCGGCGACCACCTTCGGGTACCTCACCGAGAAGCTCAGCGCGCTGCGCATCGGCTACCTGCACGTCACCGAGGCGCTGTCCGGGCCGGGCGCGCCCGCGGCCGGCGTCACCCGCCTCTCGCCGGTGCTGCGTCGCAAGTTCGAGGGCACGTACGTCGTCAACGGCGCCTACGACAAGGACAGCGCCGAGGCCGCCCTCGCGCGCAACGACGCCGACCTCGTGGCGTTCGGGGTGCCGTTCCTCGCGAACCCCGACCTCCCCGCGCGCTATCGCACGGGCGCCACGCTCAACGCGCCGGACTTCGGCACGTTCTTCCAGGGCGAAGAGAAGGGCTACGTCGACTACCCGAGCCTCGCCTGACCCGGTAGCGAGCCTGCCTCGCTCACTTCCCCAGCAGCTCGGGGAGGCGGGCGAGGTCGGCCTCGGACAGGTACGGCGGGGCCTTCGCGATCGCGCGGACGTTCTGCTCCAGCTGGTTTTCGTTGCGCACGCCGACCACGCACGACGACACGGTGTTGTTGGCGAGCACGAAGCGCAGCGCCGCGGCCCGCAGCGTGTGCACTTCGTCGTGCACGAGCGGGCGCAGCGCGGCCACGTGGCGCAGGCGCTCCGTGAGATCGTCCTTGTTCCAGCGATCGCGGCGGTGGTCGCCGTCGGCGAACACCTTGTCGGCGGGCCAGGTGCCGCAGAGCAGACCGTAGGCGAGCGGCGAGCGCGCGAGCACGCCCACGTTGCTCGCGACCGCCTTGGAGGCGACCTCGTTCAGGTCGTCCTGGTGGAACAGGTTGTAGGGCAGCTCGATCACCGGCGCGCCGAGCTCGATGGCCACCTCGGCGACCGCGGCCTCGCCGCAGGCCACGCCCCACTTGGCGATCACGCCGTCCCGCATCAGCTCCTCGAGCGTGCCGACGGCCTCGCCGCGGCGCAGGGTATCGACGCTCGGGTGATGGAGCAGGTACACGTCGGGCTTGCGCCGCAGGCGGTCGGCCGAGCGCGCGGCGGAGCGGTGCAGGAACATGCGGTCGAAGCGCTTGCGGCTGTTCTGCGCGTCGTTGCCGCCCTTGGTCACCAGGTAGGCCTGGTCGTCGCGCTCGAGCACGCGGCCGAGGCGCGCCTCCATGGACTCCCCGGTCGCACCGTAGACGTCGGCGGTCTCGAACAGCGTGACCCCGAGCTCGCGCGCGCGCGCGATGGTGCGATCGGCCTCGGCGGGCTCGACGGGGCCGTAGAGCTCACCCGCGAGCGAGAGCGTGCCGAGCGTGAGCTCGGAGACGACGAGCCCGGATTTCCCGAGCGTCCGTGTGCGCATCGGGGTGGGATCTCAGAGATCCAGCGCGGCGTCGAGCACGTCGCCGAACGTCGTCGGGCGGGCGCCGCGCACGGCGCCGACGAAGGCCGCGACGTCGGCGGGGGTGACGTCGGGGCGGATGACCGCGGCCTCGATGGTGACCGCGACGGGCTCGAAGCGGCCCTGCGGCGCGCCGACGAGGGCGACGGCGGTGGCGACCTTGGCCACGACCGTGGCCGCAGCGGGGGCGAGCGTGTCGGGGCTCGCGTCGTCCTGCGCCGTGGGCTCCGCGAGGGCGACGGCCCCGGCGTCGATCGATCGCTCGGGCTCGGGGACGACGAAGGCCGGGGCGACCCGCTTCGGCGTCTGGGGCGGGCTCTCGAAGCGCGGGATGGGTGCGCCCTCGAGGGGGGTCGGGGGTGCGTCGGGGATGTGACCGTCGACGAACGTGGGTTCGTCGAGGGGCGCCGCCTCGATCGCGGCCTCTTCGGGCGCCGCGACCTCGATCGCACCCGCGTCCGCCACGGGCGGCTCGGATGCCTCGGCGACCGCGTCCGCGACCGGCTGGAGCTGCAGCTCCGGAGCGGCGTCGAGCGAGAGTTCGATCCCAGCCGGCTGCACAGCCGGCTCCGCGACCCCAGCGATGTCTTGCCCTGGGAGACCTCGCCGGCGGCCTCGACCGGGGCAGCGTCGACGGGCGCGACGTCGAGCGACGGTGCATCGAGGAGCTCGTCGGCGGCGGCGGCATCGAGCGACACCTCGATCGGCGCGGCCTCGAGCTCGAGGTCGATCGGGGCGATCTCCGCCGGTTCGGCCGCGGCGACCTCGACGTGCTCCGCGGGCGCCTCGGGCACCGCGCGTAGCGACTTCGACGACTCGGGCGGGACCGCGTGCTCGTCGAGATCGAGGTCGACGGGCTCGGCCGCGTCGTGGTCGTGCCCCGCGGGTGTGAAGTGCTCGGCCGGCTCCAGCGTGACCTCCGGGACTTCGGCGAGCGGCGCCGCGACGGCCATGCGCGCGCTCTCGTGCGGCGCGGCCACGAGGTGACGGCCCGACGAAGGCGGGGCCTCGGTGGGCTCCTCTTCGGCGGGACGACGCGTGGGAGGCTGCGCCTCGTCGACGGCGGCCTCCTCGGCGGCGGCGGCCTCCTCGGCGACGGCGGCCTCCTCGGCGGCGGCCACTTCGGCGACGACCGCCTCCTCGGCGACCGAGACGACGACGTCGGCGTCGTCGGCGTCGGCCGGGCCGAGCTCCTCGAGCTCGAGGACCTCTTCTTCCATCGCCGCGGGCGGCAGCGTGGGGACGCGCGCGCTCTCCTGCGCGAGCTGCGCGGGATCGGGGGCCGTGAGCGGCTGGCTGTCGACCGCGCGAGACACGACGGGGGCGGCAGCGACGACCGCTTCCTCGAGGGGGACCGCGGTCGCGGCCGCGAGCTCCTGCGTGTGGACGGGCACCGGCACCGGGGCCAGCGCGCGCGCGGGGCGCGGCTTCTCGGCGTTGCGCTGGATGCGGGCGAGGAGACCTTCGAGCTTCTGGATCTGGGCGCTCATCGCGCCTCCTTGGCGTGCAGGCGGACGAGGACGTCACCCCACGGCGTGTTGGCGGCGACCAGCTCTGCGGCGCGGGCCGCGGTGGCGGCGTTGGCGACGAGGAAGCGAGCGACGGTGCCGTCGCGGCCGAGGGAGACGGCGCGCACCTCGCGCTGCCCAGCGGCGCCGACCAGGCCCTCGAGGACGCCCGCGAGGAAGGCGTCGGCGGAGGCGCCGGCGAGCGGCGCGTCGTCGAGGCGGACGACCATCGCGCGACCCCAGCGCTCGAGGCTCAGCATGCCGAGCCCGGCGAGGGCGGCCTCGGTGGCGAGCTCGTGGACGATCGCGTCGAGGCCCGCGGCGCGCACGTCTCCGCGCGCGCTCAGGCGGTGGCCGAGCGAAGCGCCGAGGCCCCGCCCCGCGCTCGCCGCGGCGTCGTCGCCGGCCGCGCCGAGCAGGGCGCGCAGGACCGACACGGGAACCAACACGCTGCGGCCGCTGTCTGCGCCTCCCGAGAGCCGGACTTGACCATGCGCGAGATCGAACGTGACGGCCCCCGCCCCTGGCGAGGCCGGGCTTGCCGACGGAGCGGTGGACTGGGATACGGTGGGATCGGTCGCGTGCTCCAAATCTCGCCTCGTCCTGCGGTTGTACGGGGGTTCTCGAACCACTGTCAATTCCGGTGCGGTCCCTCGCTGGCCCGACTCCTGCTCGTCGCGTGCCTGTGCTTCGTCACGCTGGTTTTCATGCCCGGCGAGGCCCGCGCGATCGGCTTCCCGAAGACCACGGCGGGAGCCCCTTTTGGTCCCGTCGTGGCGCGTCCACCGTTCACCCAGACCAGCTGCGCGACCACCGCACCGCTGTGCGTGCATGCAGGTGCGACGGTGTCGGCGACGACCCTGACGGCCACGCGAGAGCTCGCGACGAGCACTTGGCTCGACCTCGAGGTGCTGAAGCTGCCGCGACCTCTCTCGGAGCTCGACGGGAAGGTGCACCTGTACCTCGCCGACGTGCCGGAAGAGGAGGGCCTCCGCGTCGGGCGGGGGCGCCTCGATCTGCTGCTCGATCGCGACGCGGCCCCGGGCTTCGTGGTCCTCGACGAGGGCCGCGCGGCCGCCGGCGGCTGCGCCCTCCGCGCGCGGATCGCCGAGGGCCTCACCCTCGCGAGCGCCTACGCCGTCGACGTCGGCGAGGCCCCGTTCGTGCTGCGCGGCCTCGCTCGACACACCGCGCGGCTCGTGGCCCCCTGCCCCGCCGAGAGCGAGGCTCGCCTCGCGCGGTGGCAAGCGCAGCCCTGGAAGGCGATGGACGTGGATGGCGTCGAGTACGTCATCCGCTTCCTGGACGAGCGCCGCGGCAAGGGCTTCGGGGCCATCGTGCCCGCGCTGCTCTCGATGGCCATCGAGCACCGAGGCGTCGTGGAGCCCGCGCTGGACGACGACCTCGGCCCCGCCCATTTCCACGACGAGACGAGCGTGTTCGACGTGCTCTCGGCCACCATGAAGGACAGCGGCGGCTCGCTCGACGAGCTGCTCGTCGACGTCGCGGTCGCGCGCGCGCTCGAGCCCGTGGGGCCGATGCTCGAGTGGGACGTGCTCGCGTCTTCCCTGCCGCGGAGACTCGCCGTGCGCCGGCCGATCGACCCGACCGGCACGACGTATCTGCGGGTGAAGCTCGACGCGATGCCGAAGGGGGGCGGGGTCGACTTCGATCTCGAGTGGGAGCAGGGCGCGCGGTTCGTGTGGCGTGCGGTGAAGCTGGACGCGGCGGGCAAGGTGGTGGGCGAGGTGCGGCCGCCCGTGCTCGAGACCGCCCGTAAGTTCACGCTCGACGTGCGCGCGCTGCAGGGCGTGGCGACCATCCTGCTCGTGGGCGTGCAGAGCGGGGATCCGCACAAGCCGTGGCGCCCGGCCGAGCCCCTCGGCTACGGGCACGCCTACGAGGTCGGGATCTTCGCGGCGGAGTGACGGCGCGAGAGCAGGACCCACGCGACGAGCAGCAGCGCAACCGGACCACCCGCGGCGCCCCCCGCGTGGCCACAGCCCCCGCCGACCTTCATGCCATCGCGCGCGTCCCAGCGATCGGGGCCGAGGGCGAGGACCCGCGTCGCCACGAGGTTGCCTCCGCGCAGGGTGAGCGTCGTGCGCTCGAGCCCGTGGCCTGGCGCCGCCACGACGGAGAAGCGGTAGGCACCGGCGGCCACGCGAACCAGCGCGTCGCGCGCCACGACGGCCCCGTCGAGCTCGAGGCGAAGCGAGGGGAGATCGGTGGGCAGCCCCTCGGCGTCGCACGAGCGCGAGGCCGTAGAGGGGCATCGAGCCGTCGCTCGCGACGAAGCTGCCCCCGAGCCGCAGCTGCAGCGAGGCCGGCGCGGTCGTGCTCGCGGTGCGCCGCGCGAGGGCCGCGATCGCGCCCCGCAGATCGAGAACGCCCGCGCCCTTGGCGTAGTCCTGCGTGCCCGCGGTCGTGTCGTCGACGAGCGGCCGCGCGCCGGCGACGAGGAGCGCCCGCACGTCCTCGTGGGTGAGGGTCGGATCGCGCTGGAAGAGGAGCGCCACCGCACCTGCGCCGACCGGTGACGACATGCTCGTCCCCGCGAGCGCGACGTGGTCCGGATCGACGACCGCCGTGCTCTCGAACGACGAGGCCGCGGCGCGCGACAGCGTCGAGATCACGTAGTTGCCTGGCGCGAGGACGTCCGGGCGCGGCTGTCCGAGGGCGTTGGGGCCCGCGCTCGAGAAGCCGCAGCGGCGACCGATCAGGACGTCGCCGATGCGCTCGCTGCGACCGAGGCGGTCGGTGTAGCTCGTGCGGTGATCGACGCAGCCGATGGCGAGGAGATCCGCGGCGCTGGCGGGGACGCCGATGGTGCCCTCGATCTGCGCGCCGTGCGGGAAGAACGCGGCGCCGACCCCGTCGGAGGCCTGCCCGTCGCCTTGCAGCCAGAGCTCCACGTTCGCGTCTCCCTCGATGACGAGCGTCAGATCGCCGACGGGCAACGCGCCGCGCACGACCATGACCGCGCCGTGGCTGCCTTCGGGGAGCGGCTTGCCGTTCTGGATGTCGTTGACGACGTTGACGGTGAGATCGGGGCGGGGGGTGGCGCCGAAGCCCTGGCCGGGCTCGACCGGCGCGAGCCACTGCTTGCCTTCTCCCTCGACGGACACCTTGAACGAGCCGGTGCGGGCGTTGATCCACGCGTAGACGGAGCCGGAGGTGTACTTCGCGCCGGCGCCGTTGCTGCCAGGCAGCCGGATGGGGATCTCGTAGCGACCGGTCTTCTGGATGCGCACGCTCGTGTGGATGGCCGCCTGGGCCTCGTTGGAGGCCGCCACCACGACGGCGCGACCGGGCCCCTGGGCGAGCGCGGAGAGGCTGCGCTCGAGGGCGCTCGTGCCGTCGTGGGCGCCGAACTGCGTGCCGAGGGAGAGGTTCACCACGGCCGGCTTGCCGAGCTTCTTCGCCATGTCGAAGACGAACTTGGCGCCCGCGAGGATCTTGCCCTCGTCGAGGTTGCCGTCGGCGGAGCCAGCCCGCACCACGATGAGATCCGCGGCGGGCGCCACGCCGAAGTAGCGCGCGGGGGGCTTGCCGCCGTTTCCGACCGCGATGCCCGCGACGTGCGTGCCGTGGCCGTTCTCGTCCCCGGGCAGGATGGCCGCGCCAGCGAGGCGGGCGTCGATCGTCGCCTTGTCGTAGATGCGGCCGAGGTACGCGGCCTCGTCGAGGGTGCCGTAGGTGGTGGCCGCGCCGTCGAGGTAGAACAGCGCGCGCGTGGTGCCGTCCTCGTTGCGGAAGTCGTCGAGTGAGAGATCGACGCCAGTGTCGATGATGCCGACGATCACGCCCTCGCCGCCGCGCGCCGTGCCGATGTCCGCCGGCGTGGCGCGGATGAAGGGCACCGCCGCGTCGAGCTTCGGGCGGAGCGGCGGGCGTAGCTCGACGAGGAAGTCGGGGTGCGCGGCCGAGAACCCCGCGAGCCGCGCGGGCGAGCCCTCGATCACGGCGATCCCGGGGACGATGGGCACGAGGCCGAAGGCCCGTGGGTCGAGGTGCGGGGGCAGGGTGACGACGGCGCGGTGGCTCGGCGCGAAGGCCGTGACCGCGGGCGCGCCGAGCAGCTGGAGGCCGAGGGTCGTGGGCTCCGCGCGCGCTGGCGTCGCGAGCGCGCCGACGGCCAGGCCGATGAACAGGGAACGAGCGCGCATCAACGAGCGCGGCGCCGACGGAGGGCGAGCGCGGCGAGGAAGGCTCCGATCCCGGAAGCGCCGAGCTCGGCGAACGCGATCGGACCGGCACCCACCGAGCAGCCGCCTGCCTCGGGGAGGTCGCCGGTCGCGGGTCCGGTGTCCTCAAGCCCGCCGTCATCGCTCCCGGTGTCGGGCTTGCCGGTGTCGGCGGAGGTGCCCGAGTCGACGACGCCCGTGTCGACCGCGGAGTCGAGGAGCCCGGTGTCGACGGCGCCCGTGTCGAGGCCGGAGTCGATGCCGCCGTCGGAGCAGCTCGCCTCGGTGCTGGGCGACCAGCTGAGCTTGCTGACCGGCGGATCGCAGACCTGGCACGCGTCCTTCGGGTTCACGTCGCCGTATGCCCAGCACTTGCTCTCGATGACGCAGAACCCGGCGCTGATGCCGGTGACGAGCGGCGTGCACGTCTTGGTGGCCTCGTCGCACGACACGGTGGTGGTGCAGGTGAGGCCGCAGTTGTTGGTCTTCGAGGTGCACGACCCGAACCCGTTGCAGGCGTAGGCCGCGCAGAAGGGCCCGGTGCCGCCGTCGGTCGCGGAGGCGCCGCAGGTGGTGGAGGTCCCCGGGTAGCTCACCTGGCACTTGCCGGTGCCGTCGCACTTCTTGCTGCAGTACGGGTCGGTGCCGCAGAACTTGGCGGGATCGGTGCCCGTCGGGGCCGGTTTGCAGGTGCCGAGCGAGCCCGCCTCGGAGCAGGTGTTGCAGCCTCCGGTGCACGACGACTCGCAGCACACGCCGGTCACGCAGTAGCCGGTCGCGCACTCGCTGTTGGTGGTGCAGGTGTCCCCCTTGGGCTTGGTGCACACGCCCTCGCGCCCGGGGTTGTTGCACTTCTGCCCCGAGGGGCACGTGCTCGTGCTGCAGCAGACGCCGTCGACGCAGGTGAGGCCTCCCAGGCAACCCGTGCCGCACGCGCCGCCGATCGCGACGTTGAACACCTCGGACGACGTGGACTCGCTGCCCAGGGTGGCGGTGGTGGTGAGGCCGCCGGTGACCAGCGCGCCGAGACCCGGCACGTTGACCATCGCGTGCCACTGGCGCTTGTCGGCCATGATGGTGGCGCCGACGAGGGTCGCCGCGGTGGGGTCGGCGCCAGGCACGAACAGGTCGGCGGCGTCGGTCACCACGACCCCGGTGAGCGGTGAGTAGGAGTAGCCACCCGTGAAGAGCACGCGCCCGTCGTCGAGGAGGGAGGAGGCGAACTGGAAGCGTGGGGAGCCCAGCTTGGCAGAGAGCATCGTCCACTTGGTGCCGTCGAACACCTCGAGCGAGTCGAGCGCTCCGGTGACCGAGGAGGTGGAGGTCCCACCCGCGAACACCGCGTAGGGCTTGGCGCCCGGCAGCGCGACGAGCTCACCGCTCGAGCGCTTGGCGGCCATGCTCGGTGCCGCCGCGAAGGCCTTGGTGGTCGGGTTCCAGATCTCGGCCGTCTCCCACGGCGTCGTCGTGAACGTCGTCGTGTTGTAGTCCTCACCGCCGGCGATCAACACGCGACCGTCGTTGAGGCGCACCGCGCGGGCGCGCGCGCGGGCGACCGACATGCCGACCGCGAGGGTCGACCAGGTGTCGGTGCCGCTGTCGTAGATCTGCGCGGCCTTGATGGGCGGGAAGCTCGACGCGGCGCCAGAGCCCGCCTGCCCGCCGAACACGAGCACGGACTCCTTGCCGTCGACGTCCGCGGTGGTGGCCGCGGCGTAGCAGCGCGCGGAGGACATGGCCGCGCCTGGTCCCCACACGCCCGTGGTGGGGCTGCGCACGACGACAGTGGCCTGGCAAGCCGTGGTGCCGCTGGTGGGGGCGCCGCCGAACGCGACGACGGTGCCGTCCTTGAGCGCAGCCGAGCCCGAGCCCTGCCCCATCGTGACGGTGCCGGGGTACGAGCTCGAGCTCGCCCAGGTGAGCGGGGTGGACTTGGGGTTGAAGAGCTCGGTGACGCCGGGGAACGAGCCCGTGCCGTTGACCAGGAGGACCTTGTCCTTGTCGACGCCGCCCTGCAGGGCGTGGAGCTGGTGATAGGCGTGGGTCTGCTTGGTGGTGCCGGTGCCCTGCCAGGTCGGATCGAAGAGGACCGGGAACGAGAGCCCCCGGCCGTCCACGGTGGTGATGAGGCGACACTTGTCTTGCCCGGGTGCGACGACGGGGCGCCCCCACGGACCGCGCGGATCTTCGTCGTAGCGACAGCCGACGACGCGGAGGTGGCCAGCACGGGCGCGCCCGGCGCTGTCGAAGGCGATCGGCGGCGTGGCGCGGACGAGCGGGTTGCCGGTCGCGTCGAGGAGCTCGAGGGTATCGGCGACGAGGCGCAGCCCGGCCACGTGCTCGAGGGTGATCTCCTGCTCGAAGGCGAGCTCGTCGCGCGGCGCGTCGACCTGGTAGAAATCTTCGACGCCATTGGCCTGGACGACGCGGAACGCATCGACCCCGGCGGCCACGCTCGGGTAGACCGCGATCTGCTCGGCCCACTCCGCCGGCTGGGCCGCGAACCCGACCGGTCGCACGCGCACGGCGAGGTCGGACGCCGTCGAGCGCACGACCATCGGCGCGTCGGCGAGCTTGGGGAGCGCGACCTCGACCGCCGCGACCGGCACGGCGCCGGCCCGCGGACCGGCGGGGCGCGCGTGGATCACCCGTCCGTCGGTGGTGACGACGCCGATCTGCGCGCCGCCGAGCACGGGCCGATCGACGCCCTCGACGCGGGTGAGGAACGCGGTGCGGGCGCGCGCGAGCAGCTCCTCGCCACGCGGCGTGGACGGCAGGCTCAGCGTGACCTCCCCCGGCGCGACCGGCTTGCCCTCGCCCTTCGGGTCGGGCGTGCGCTCGCTGCGCGAGCACGCCGACGCGAGGGACAGGGCGCCGAGCAAGGAAGCGCCGAGCAAGGAAGGAAAGCGGCGGACGGTCATCGGAATCTCCGAGCGACGGGGGAAACGTGCAGTGTGGACGAGGTGCGAAGGCCTCGCCACCCGTTCAACGGATCTCGTGCACGCGCACCACGTTGGTCGTGCCCTTGACGTTGATCGGCGCCCCATAGACCAGCACGACGCGGTCGCCGGGGAACGCCATGCCCTGGGCCACGAGGTAGGCCGAGGCGAGGTTGATGACCTCCTCCTCGGTGCTCACCGCCGAGCCGAGCATGCGGGGCTGGACGCCCCACACGAGCGCGAGCCGCCGCCGTGTCTGCTCGACCGGCGAGAACGCGACGATGGGCATGTTGGGGCGGCCCTTGCTGACGAGGCGGGCGGTGTCGCCGCTGTGCGTGAAGCAGACGACGCAGCGCGCGCGGAGCTCGCCGGCGACGTCGGCCGCGTTGCGCGCGATGCTCTCGGCGACGCTGGTCTTGCCGCTCTCGAGCGGATCGACGGGCGGCGCGTAGAACGGCGAGCCCTCGGCCATCTGGGCGATGCGCGCCATCATCGAGACGGCGAGCTCGGGGTAGTCGCCGCTCGCGGTCTCGCCCGAGAGCATCACCGCGTCGGCGCCGTCGAAGACCGCGTTGGCGACGTCGCTCGCCTCGGCGCGCGTCGGCCGCGTGGACTTGACCATCGACTGCAGCATCTCGGTGGCGACGATGACGGGGCGCCGGTGACGCCGGGCCACCGCGAGGATGCGCTTCTGGAGCACCGGCACCTGCTCGGGGCTCATCTCGACGGCGAGGTCGCCGCGCGCGACCATGACCGCGTCGGCGGCGCGCACGATGGCGTCGAGGTGCTCGATGGCGCTCGGGGTCTCGATCTTGGCGACGATCGGGGTCGGCGCGCCGAAGGCCTCGCAGATCTCGCGCAGCTGCTCGACGTCCTTGGCGGCGCGCACGAACGAGAGGCCGACGTAGTCGACGTTGTTGGCGAGCCCGAACTCGAGGTCCTTCTTGTCGGCCTCGGTGAGGGCGTCGATGCGCAGGCTGCGGCTTGGCAGGAACACGCCGGCGCGGGTCTGGATGCGGCCGCCGGTGAGGACCAGGCAGCGCACGCGGGGGAACTTGTCGGTGAGGATCTCGGCCACCTCGAGCACCACGCGCCCGTCGTCGATGAGGATCTTGTCGCCCACGTGGACGTCCTCGGCGAGGCCCTCGTAGCCGATGGGGACCACCCCCTTTTCGGGCTCGACTTCGCCCTCGGCGAGGTCGACGGTGGCGCCCTGCTGGACGACCAGGGCGCCGAGCTCGAACTTGCCGGCGCGGATCTTGGGGCCGCACAGGTCCTGCAGGATGGCGATGGGGCGATGGTTGCGCTCGGAGGCGGCCCGGATGGCCTTGATCCGCTGCAGGTGCTCGTCGTGCGTGCCGTGGCTGAAGTTGAGGCGCGCGACGTCCATGCCCGCGGCACAGAGCTTGTCGAGCATCTCGGGCCCGTCGGACGCGGGGCCGATGGTGCAGACGATCTTCGCGCGCCGATTGGCCGACGCGCGCGGCGCGCCGACGGAGTGGTGCTGGGACATGGCCGGCGATGGTAGCGTGTTCCCCCTCGGTGCGGCTCGTCGACGTCCCCTTCTGGCTCCTGCGGAGCTTCACCCTCGCCTACGGGCTGGTGGTGGGCAGCTTCCTGAACGTGGTGATCTATCGAGTGCCCGAGGGCCTCAGCATCGTGCGTCCCGCCTCGCGCTGCGGCGCGTGCGGCACGCCGATCGCCGCCCGCGACAACATCCCCGTGCTCGGGTGGATCCTGCTGCGCGGCAAGGCGCGGTGCTGCGGCGCGAAGATCGCGCTCCGCTACCCGATGGTCGAGCTGATCGGCGGGCTGCTCGCGTGGGCGTGCCTCGAGGTGGTCGTGCTCTCCGCGCCGCTCGACACGCCGCTCCTGCCCTTGCTCGCCCGCGGGTACGCCGACCTCGCGATCGTCTTCGCGCTGGTCGCGGCCGCGTTCATCGACCTCGATCACATGTACCTGCCCGACGAGATCACCCTCGGCGGCGCGGTGTTCGCGCTCGGCACGGTCGGGCTGCGACCGGAGCTCACCTGGAAGGTCTCGCTGGTCGGCGCGTGCGTCGGGTACTTCGGCGTGATGGTGCCGTTCGTGTGGCTCTACAAGCTGATCCGCGGGCGCCCGGGGATGGGCGAGGGCGACGCCAAGCTGCTCTTGCTGGTCGGCGCGTGGTTCGGCTGGCGCGGGGTGCTGTTCGCGCTCTTCGCCGGGTCGCTGCAGGGCACGCTCGCGGCCATCGTCACGCTGGCGCGCCACGGCAAGCTCGAGGAGCCGGAGAGCGTGCAGCAGGAGCGCGAGGAGGCCGCGGCCGCGGGCGAGGCGATGGACCCGGACGACCCGCTCGCGGAGCCGCCCCCTTCCGGCATCGGCGGGCAGCGGCTCGCGTTCGGACCGTTCTTGATCCTGGGCGCGCTCGAGTACCTCTTGTTCGGGAGGATCGTGATCGAGCGGCGGCTGCGCGGGCTGCTCGAGTAGGGCTGGTGGTATCCTCGAGGCGTGGACCCGCACCGCCTCGCCGAGGAGCGCAGCCTCGCTCTCCACGAGGCCGTCGCGCGCGCGATCCGCGGCGACGGGACGATCGTCGATCGCGCGCTCTCCCGGGTCCGGGCGCACCGCGCGGAGGGTCTGCTGGCGGGGCCGTGGGCGGACGCGTGGGAGGTGCTGCTGCTCGGACCGCGCGAGGCGCTGCTCGTTGCGCTCGTGGATCCCAGCGAGGCCGGTCGAGCGCTGCGTCAGACCACCCCGTTCACGTTCGTCGTGCCCCCGCGGGAGCGCTGGCAGATCTGGCGAGAGGTCGCGCGTCGATGAATCGACAGCAGCTCGAGCACGTGATCCGCGCGGCGGGCGACATCGCGAACGACGACGACATCGTCGTCATCGGCAGCCAGTCGATCCTCGCGAGCCACCCCGATGCCCCGCAGGTGTTGCTGGCTTCGACCGAGGCTGACGTCTACCCGAGGAATCACCCGGAGCGCGCGGACCTCATCGACGGCTGCATCGGCGAGGGGTCGCCGTTCCACGAGACCTACGGCTACTACGCGCAAGGGGTGGGCGAGGCGACGGCGATCCTGCCGAGTGGCTGGGCGGATCGACTCGTCGCCCTGCGCAACGACAACACCCGCGGCGTCACGGGCTGGTGTCTCGACCCCCACGACCTCGTGGTCGCCAAGACGATCGCTGGACGCGACAAGGACCTCGTCTTCTTGCGAGCGGCGGTGGACGCAGGCCTCGTGCAGGTGGAGCTCCTGCTCGCGCGACTCGCCACCGTGACCGTCGAGGAGCCCCGCCGGGAGGCCGCGCGCGCGCGCATCGAGGCCACCAGGCGCGGTTAGGCCTCCGGCTCGCTCCGTTCACTTCTTGCTGTTGCGGCCGCCCGTGGAGGCTCACTCCGTTCACTTCTTGTGGCGGCGGCGGTTGTGGATGCGGACCAGCATCAGGTAGTCGGGCACGGCGATCCCCGGGCGCTCGGGGGCGACCTCGGCCGCCTTGCGCAGCTCGTCGATCCGGCGACCGAGCGCGTACACCTCGTCGAGGCCGGGGCGCACCACGCCCTGCGAGCGCGAAGACAGCGGCGGCATCGAGTGGCGGCGCGAATCCGCCACTGGCCAGCGCTCGAGGGCCTCGGCGAGCGCGGTGAGCCCGCCGCCGTGCACGTGCCCGCGACGCGCCAGATCGAGGTAGCTCCGGACCAGCGCGTCGCCGTCGAAGCGGTGCTGGAGGACCAGATCGGTGCCCACGCGCAGGACCGCGTCGGCCGAGAGTCGCCCGTCTTCTTGCAGGACGAGGGCCGCCTGGAAGTAGTTGTAGAACGGCACCACGCGGCCGCCGTAGAGGTCGAAGTCCTGGGGCGGCGTCTGCCGGTCGAGGTGGATGAGGATGCGGTCCACCACCGGGCTGCGCTTCTCGAGCCGGCGGAGCGCGGTGAGCGCGTGCTCGACCTCCTCCTCGTGGCAGCGATCGGTCTGCATCACGCCGACCAGCAGTCCCTCGTCGACCTGGCCGGAGCAGAGGTCGGCGTAGAGCGCATAGATGAAGGCGTCGGCCTCGGCGTCGTCGCCGACGAGGGTCTCGTGGACGATCGGCTCGAGCCCGGCCCGCATGGCGAGCAGGGTGGGCAACTTGTAGCCGAGCTGCCCGCGGATGCTGCGGAACCGGAGGCGCAGCAGGTTCTGCAGGTTGGGCTTCAGGGTCAACGAGGCGAACCGGATGCCATCCAATCGTAACTTTTGCTCGAGCCGCCGGCGCATCTGCTCGGGCGACCCCGAGAGCACGTGGATCTCGACCCCGAGGGACTGGAGCTCCCGGATGAGAGCCGAGGCGCCGGGGTGGCTGGTCTTCTCGTCCGGTCTCTCCAGCGCGGTCTTGACCAGATCCCGGAGGGTGTCGAACTCGGTGCGCAGGTAGGTCTTGTCGAGGTCCCAGCGCGCCACGTGGGGCGGGGAGGAGGGGGCCTCGGTCATGGGAAGGAAGTAGCGAATCTGTGGTCGACAGTCGACCGCCGAAGCGCCAGAGTTCGGCCCCCCGCCATGCCCGAGCTGTCCCACCAGAAGCAGGTCCTGTCCCTGATCGGGCCAGACCTGCGGCGCATGCTGGAGGAGGCCAAGGACCCCGAGCAGGCGCGCGAGCTGCTCGAGGACTTCCACCCGGAGGATCTGGCCGACCTCCTCCACGAGCTCGAGAACGAAGACGCCGCGGAGATCCTGCGGCTCCTCCCCGAAGACCTCGCCGCGCCGATCTTCGAGCGCCTCGAGGAGGGCACCCAGTCCGAGATCATCGAGCTCCTCGGGCCCAAGGACGCCGCCGACATCGCGGCCGAGATGGCGCCGGACGAGCGCGCCGACCTCCTCGAGCAGCTCCCCGAAGACGTCGGCGACAAGCTGCTCGAGCAGCTCGAGCAGGTCGACCCGCAAGCCGCCGCCGAGACCGAGCACCTGCTCCGGTTCGCCGAGGGCAGCGCCGGCGCGATCATGACGACGGAGTATCTGGCCGTGGGGCCGGAGCGCACCGTCCTCGAGGCCATCGCCCTCATCCGCGAGAAGGGGGCCGAGGCCGAGACCATCCACTACCTGTTCGTCACCAACGACAACAAGCGGCTCGAGGGCGTGCTCTCGCTGCGCGACGTGCTGCTCGCCGAGCCCGTCCAGCGGATCTCCGACGTGATGACCACCCGCGTGATCACCGTCGGCCCGGAGACCGACCAGGAGGAGGTCGCGCGTCAGATGTCCAAGTACGACATCGTGGCGATCCCCGTCGTCGACAAGTACCAGACGATGGTCGGCGTGATCACCGCCGACGACGTCATGGACGTCCTCACCGAGGAGGGCACCGAGGACGCCCAGAAACTCGGCGGTATGGACGCCCTCGACGCGTCGTACTGGGAGACCGATTTCCTCACCTTCATCCGCAAGCGCGGCAGCTGGCTCGTCGTGCTCTTCATCGAGGAGTTCTTCACCGGCACCGCGCTCCGCCACTACGACGAGGTGCTCTCGGCGGTCGGCAAGCTCGCGTTCTACGTGCCGCTCCTCATCAGCACCGGCGGCAACAGCGGCTCGCAGAGCGCCACCCTGATCATCCGCGGCATGGCGGTCGGCGAGATCAAGCTGAGCGACTGGTGGCGCATCGGCGTCCGCGAGCTCGGCATGGGCCTCGTCCTCGGCGCGCTGCTCGCCACGGTGGGCGTGGTCCGCGTGCTCATGTGGCACGACGGCATCCGCATCGCCGGGGTCATCGCCATCACCATCATCGGCATCGTCACGATGGGGTGCGTGGTCGGCTCGATGCTGCCGCTCCTCATGCGCCGCCTCGGCTTCGACCCGGCCACCTCGTCCACGCCGTTCATCGCGTCGCTGGTCGACGTGCTCGGCATCATCATCTACTTCAACGTCGCCAAGCTCCTGCTCGCCAACGTCATCGCCGAGGCGGTCCGCCAGAAGGCGATGGGGCACTGATCTTCCGCAACCGGTCGGGGCTCCAGCCGACCAGCGCGGGCCGAGGTTGTCGCGACGCAAGCCCGGATCGCCGAGCTGGAGGCCGAGCTCGCCCGGCGGCGGTGAGCAGCGTGACGTAGCCCCTGACGCACCGTAGAGTGAAGGGATGCGAGTCTCGGCCCTCGGGTTCGTGTTCCTGGTCGGCTGCTCCTCGGGCGGTGACATCGGCGGCGACCTCGACACGGTCGACAGCGCGGGCGACGGCACGACGTTCGACTTCGGCAGCGACGGCGTGTCCTTCGACGTCCCCGACGCCGGGGACATCGGGCCCTCCCCCGACACGGCCGACGGCGGCTGCGGCCCCAACCTGACCGGCATCGTCCGCGACTTCAAGGACGACCACGCCGACTTCGAGAAGTACACCGGCGACGGCGAGAAGAACCTCGTCGAGATCGCCCTCGGCGCCGACAGCAAGCCCGTGCTCACGGCGGGCTCGCACGCCTTCGTCACGAGCAAGGCCACCTTCGACCAGTGGTACCGCACGATCGACGGCGTGAACCAGGCCATCCCGTTCAAGCTCGAGATGACCAAGGGGCCGACCGGGATCTCCACCTACGACAACCCGAGCTTCTTCCCCGTCGACGGCAAGGCGTTCGGCAACCAGGGTCGTGACCACAACTTCCACTTCACCTACGAGCTGCACACCGAGTTCGTCTACAAGGGCGGCGAGGTGTTCACGTTCACCGGGGACGACGATCTCTGGACGTTCATCAACGGCAAGCTCGCCATCGACCTCGGGGGCGTGCACCCCGCGCAGACGGCCACCATCGCGCTCGACGACCGCGCTGGCGCGCTCGGCCTGGTGAAGGGCAAGACCTACCCGCTCTCGGTGTTCCAGGCCGAGCGGCACACCAACGAGTCGCACTTCCGCATCGACACGACGATCGAGTTCACCAACTGCGGTCCGATCATCAAGTAGGGCCTCGAGGAACACCCCGAACCACCCGGGTCGTCGCGCCGAGGCGGCCCTTCTCGTCCACCGCGTGCGGCTCGAGCTCGAAGACGTCGCCCCGCACGAGGTCGTCGAACGGCTCATTTTCGCGGCTCTTCGCGCGATCGAGGCGACCGAGCCGCAGGCCGTGCTGCGAGGGATCGACGAGCGGCGCGCCGCAGACGAGCAGCTCGCGCTTGCCCTTCGAGATCAGCGGCCCCGACACCGCGCGCAGCAGCGGCCGCGTCACCCCGCGTGGCTCCTTGCGCACCACGAGGTGCGAGAAGGTGAGGCCCTCGAAGCGCAGGCCCGCGGCGCGCGCGACCGGCACGAGCCACTCCGGCAGGTCGATCGGCAGGTCCTCGTGGCACCAGTCCGTCTCCTTCGTGAGCTGCGGGCACGCGCCCTCGTGCAGGCACGGCGCGTGGATGTGCAGGCCGCGGGCGATCAGCGCCGCGCGGAGGTGCTGCAGGTGGCGCGCGCGGAGCCGCAGCGCGGGCTCCACCACGATGAGCGTCTGGGCCTTTCGGGCCAGCACCTCGAGCATCTCCGCGTGCCTCGTCTGCCGCACCTCTTCGGGCTCGCCGCGGTCGAGCTCACCGAGCACCTGACCGACCAGCACCACGTCGACCGGCTTGATCCGCGCGACGAAGGCCGCGAAGGAGGCCTGCTCCGTGCGCAGCTCGAGGCGACGATCGCCCTCGCCGCCGAGCTTCTTGGCGATCTCGCTCGCGAGCGACAGCGCACGCGGATCGTCGTCCACCGCGAGCACCTCCACGAGCCCCGCGCCGCTGAGACCCCGCAGGAGCCCCCGGTGCGACGCGCCGAGCCCGGCGCCGAGATCCACCACCCGCAGCGGCCGATCGGCCGGCACTTCGAGCTGCAGCTCCCGCACGGCTCCCTCCACCTTGCGTAGGTCGCGCGGGAACCAGAAGCCGAGGCGCGCCGCGAGCTCGTCGTCGGGCGCCGTGCGGAGGCTCGCGAGCGAGGGGTCGTTGTACTTGCGGGTCATCTCCGCGACGACCGCCGGGAAGCGCGGGTGGTCGAGCGGCAACAAACGCGCGCGACGCGCCACATCGAGCAGCGCGTCGCGGAACGAGGCATCGAGCGGGGTCACCCCGCGATGCTAGCGGGGGTTCAGTCCCAGACGGGGACCATCCGCGAGGCCCAGGCCACCTCCACCTTGCCGAGCACCGCGCGGGTGCCGTGCAGGACGAACGGGAAGGCGTGGGTTTCGCCGAGGATGCGCGCGGTGACGGTGCCGACGGCGTCCGTGGAGCCGCTCGGCGCGGTGACCTCGAGGGTGTACGTGCCACCCGCCGCCCAGGGGAGGGCGAGGGACTCGTGGCCGGCGGTCGTCATGTCGGCGGCGCGGACGCCCCCGAGCGGAGAGAGCCACGACAGCCGGACGCCCTTCGGGTCCACGACCGCGAGGTCGAGGTCGGCCCCGGGGAGCGCCGGGCCCGAGCCCGTGGTGGTGGGGACCGACCAGGTGCCATCGAGGCTGAGGTCGCCGAACACGGTCGGCGGCGTGGTCACGGGCTTGGCCGAGCCGAGGGCCGCGACCTTGACCTCGATGGCCGTCTTGGCGCCCGGCGAGGCGTCGAGGAGCGCGTGGGCTGCGTCGGCCTCGCCCTCGGTGCGCAAGCAAGCGACCCGCCGCGCGACCGCGTCGAGATCGGAGGCCTTCACCTCGGCGTGCACCGCGCGCAGGCCGCAGGCGAGCGCCGTGTCGCCGGCGCGTTCGGCCACGTCGGCGAGGCCGTCGGCGAGCGCGAAGTCCTCGGCCTTGCCCTCGAGCGCGCCGGTCAGGACGCGGAGCGCCTGGACGCGCTGCCCGGTGCGGGCCACGAGCTCGGCGCGGCGGAGCATCGCCGTCGCGTCGAGCGGGTCACGGTCGGTCCAGGTGGTCATCACGCTAGTGGCCTCCTCGAGACCCGGCCGACGAGCCAGGAGCCCGAACAAGGACTCGAGCTTGTCGCGCGAGTCCGGCGCACCCACGACGGCCGCGCGGGCCGCGGTGATCTTCGCCTCGAGGTCGGTGTCGGACGTGGCAGCAACTGGCATGAACTTCACGGTGCGGTACCACTCGCGGCGCGTCTTCTGCCAGTACCCGCCGCCACCACCACCGCCGCCACCCCAGTCGTCGGCGCTCAGGCCCTTGTCGGCCATCTTCTTCCCACCGCCCAGCGACGGAGGCTTGGTGGTGGCCTTGGCCGGGGGCGCGGCGGTCGCGGTCGCGGCCGGCATCGGCGACGCCTTGGCCTTGGTGGCCTCTCCCATCGGACCGGCCATGTCGGCGCCCGAACCGACACCGCCGACCCCGGCGAGCCCGTCGGTGGGCTCCGCGGTCGCGTCGCCCTTCGCCGCAGCCTCGCCGGTCCAGAGCGGAGCGGCGCTGCCCGTCTTGCCGACGCCGAACGCCGAGGCCATCGCCGGGCTCTCGAGCACGATGAGCGAGGTGAAGCGGCTCGGGACCGAGAAGGCCTTGGAGAGCTCCACGATGCGGGTCTTCTCGACCTCACCGGGCGCTCGGGAGAGCTCCGCGATGGTGGCCGCGGCCCACACGCGGGGCACGAACGCGTTGCCTGGGTCGTCGCTCGCCTTGACCGTGATGGGGATCGAGGTCTCGAACGGCTTGCCGGCGACGGTGCCCTTGAGGACCGCGGAGCCACTCGTCTCCGATGCTGCCATTCGTGCCACCACGGTCAGCTCGGAGCCGGCACGCAGGGCCGGGAGGCGCTGCGGCGAAATTCCGTCGAGGCCCGCCGGCAGCGTGAGCACCGCGTCGCGCAGCGTGACGCCGTAGCTCGCCTCGAGGACGTCGAGCGCCGCGCTGCCGAGGGTGGCCCCCGCGGTGTAGGGCACCACGGTGCCGCCACCGCCGCGCGCCATCGCCTCGAGGCTCGCGAGGTCGGCGTCGACGCCGAGCGCCACCGCGGTGACCTGCCCGTCCCCGATCACCGACTTCACCCCCTGCTCCAGCGTGGAGGGCGAGCGCGCGCCGATCGTGGGCGCGCCATCGCCGAGGTAGATCACGCGGAGCGCGCGGATCGGATCCTTGCCGAGCTTGGCCGCGGTGCGGACCGCCGAGACGACGTCGCTGCCGCCCTCGGGCGAGATCCCCGCGAGGAACGTCTTCACCTCGTCGGCCGCGGGCTTGCCCGGCGCGCGGGGGCCGACGTTCCAGGGCACGCAGTGCACGTCGCACGCGAGGACCGCGACGCGATCGGCCGGGTCGGCCTCCTCGATCACCCGCGCGGCGAGCGCGCTGGCGCGGGCGTACCGCTCGCCGATCATCGACCGCGAGGAGTCGACGACGATGACGTGGGTGCGCGCGATGCCGTCCGGGAGGCGCGGCAGCTTGGGGGCGAGCGTGAGCGAGACGTACGCGGGCTCGACGCCGGCCTTGTAGGCGACGGTGGTGGCGAGCGCGTTCTCGTCCTTCTTGGCGTACTCGACGAGGAGGTCGCCGGTGGGGACGAACGCCTTCTTGGCGTAGGTGTGCCCGCCGGTCGGGGTCGAGGTGGCGGGGTAGCCGAGCACCTGCACGCCCTTGGGCGCGTCGTGGCCGACCACCTGCACGTCGACGCTGAAGTCGTCGATGGGCGCCGTGCCCTCGGCGAACTGCGGCAGCGAGTAGACGTAGCGCCGACCGGCCGCGGCCTTGCCGACCTTCTGCGTGTAGGCGAGCACCACCCGGCGCGTGCCCTTGGCCGGGATCGGGTAGATCTTGAGCTCCATGCGGCCGCCGGCGCGCCACTCGAGGAGCGCCGGGTCCTTCCAGGGGCCGGGCACCCAGATCCACTCGTCGCGGGGCGGGGCGATCTGCGGCTGCGGCGCGGCCTTGTAGGTGACGCCTGCCCAGATCTTCTTGCCGCGGTCCTTGTCGACGAACGCGCCCTCCTCGAGCTTGCCGTCGACCTCGAGGGCCAGCTTCTCGATCTGCGCGTCGGCCGGCATCGGGAACTTGAAGATGCCCTCGAGGATCTGCGCGTCGTCGCTCTGGAACGTCTCGTCGATCTCGGTGCGCGCGAGGTCGCCCGCGATGCGCACGTGCACCGCCTGGCGCACGAGGCGCAGGGCGCGGTCGCCGTCGTCCTTGGCGCCGGGGAGGCGCGCGCGGAGCACGCCGAGGCCTGGGATCGCCGCGGCGTCGCCGGCTTCCTTGTGCTCGCCGAGCTCGGACCAGCCGAACGCCCCCGCGAGGCCGCCCGCGCTCGCCGTGACCGGCCCCGCGCCCAGGGTCGCGCCGTCGCCGCCGCCGAGGGTCAGCTCGTGGCCGGCCTCGCCGACCTTGGCCTTGCCCTTCTGCACCGCGACCGAGGTGTTGCCCCCGAGCGCGCGCATGGCGATGCGTCCGCCCTGGGTGACCACGCCGCCGCCCGGAGCGCTGACCGTGGTCGCCGTCTCGCTGGTCGGGGTGTCGAGCACGAGCGCGCCGCCGTGCAGCCGGAGGCCGCGGTCCTTGCCCGGCTCGATCGCGACGTCGGTCGAGCGATCGAGGGTGAGCTTGGTGCCGTCGTCAAAGGCGATCCGCGCCCTAGCGCGCGCCGTGGTGCGCAGCCGCGCGCCGGGGACGACCGCCTCGCCCTTGTGGAGCACGCGAGCGACGCCCTTGTCGTCGACGACGAAGAGGCCCTCGTCGTTGCCCTCCCCGATCACCGTGGCGACGCTGCCCTTGAGCTTGGATGAAACCGCCGGCGCGGTGGTGCCGAGCGGGCCCCTGTTGCGGAGCGCGAGGGTGCCGACGAGCGCGGCCGCCGCGAGCGCGAGCGCCGCGCCGGTGCGCCGGTGCGCGCGCAGCGTGTGGACGATGCCCACCGGCGCGAGGGGGCGCGCGGGCGCCGGCTCCTGCACCGACGGCGCGGGCTTGTCAGCATTGGCAGTATCACCGAGCGCGTCGGGGTGCGGCGCGCCGACCAGCGTCTGTCCACCGGCAGCGGGACGCCGCGCGTCGAGCGCCGCGAGCACGCGGGCCTCGAGGTCGGCCGGCGGCTCGTAGTCCACGCCGGCCTTCTCGACCCGCGAGACCACCCACGCGGCGTCGTGGAGGCGATCGCGACAGACGTCGCAGCCCTCGACGTGCCCGGCCAGCTCCGCGGGCAACTCGCCCTCGAGCGCCTCCGGCAGGCGCTCCGCGACCTCGGTGCAGAGTTCGGTTTCCATCTTCATCGTCCCTTCGGCTGAGAGTCATGGAGCCGCTCGCGCAGACGCGCCACGGCACGGCCCACGCGCTGACGCGCCGCGGCCTCTTCGATCCCGCACGCCGCGCCCACCTCCCGGAACGAGAGGTCGGAGACGTAGCGGAGCAACACGGCTTCGCGTTCGGTCGGGCGCAGCTCGGCGAGCGCGTCCCGGAGGATCTGGGCGTCGTGCGCGCCCTCGACCAGCGTGTCGGGCCCGTCCTTCGGGGCCTCGTCGCGGGCGAGGTCACGGCGCCGAGCCTGTCGCGTGCGGACCTCGAGTCGCTTCGCGCACAGCCGTCGGGCGATCCCGAACACCCACGCGCGCGGCGAGCCCTCGGCCCGGTAGGTCGCCATCGCGTCGTACGCGGTGAGCAAGGCCTCCTGGACCATCTCGTCGGCCTCGGCCTGGCTGCGGAGGAGGACGAAGCAGAGGCGCCCGAGGGCCGCTCCGTGCACGCGAGCCATCGCCGCGATCGCGGCGCGCCCGTCTCCTCTCGCGAGGGCCTCGTGGATGGGGCGGTCCTCTTCGGAGCAGTCGGGGGTGGGCATGGGTAGGGTCGGGGGGGGCCCCCCGGCCGCCGCATCCTCGGCCAGTGTCAGGGTCTGCGCAATCATGCGGTCTCCATGTGGCGGTGGGACGCGCGTTCGTGACGAACGATCTTCCAGGTGGTACGCCGAGCGGGTGAGCCAGAGCAGAAGGCCTGCCCGCACCACCGTGCCCCGGGCCCGATCGGCTGGTTCGAGCAAGTCTCCGGCACCGGCGCCGAGGGCCGTGAGCCCGCACGCGGTGACCCGACCCGCCGTCGCGCCGACGAGCGCCCAGCTGTCGGTGCTGGTGCGCAAGATCGCCGACCTCGAGGCCAAGAACGCCCGGGTGGAGGCCGACCGCGCCGCCGACGCGGAGCAGATCGGGCGGCTGCTCGCGGCGACCGCCGACGCCGAGGCCCGTGCGCGCGTGCTCGAAGCGCGCCTCGAGAAGGAGCGCAGGCGTGGCACCGACGTGCACGGTCGGCTGCTCGGCGCGGCGCTCGCTGCCATCCGAGAAGGCCTGTCCCCGGGCGCGGGTGACGCCGTGGTCGACGAGCTCGATCAACTGCTGCGCACCACGCTCGCCACCATCGAGACCCTCCACGACCACGCCGACGCGGTGGAGCAGCTCGCCGAGATCACCAAGGTCTCGGCGCAGAAGCACAACGAGGCGATCGTCGCGCGCACGTTCGCGGCGGTGGCCGCGCGCGCGCACGCCACCCAGGCCGAGATCGAGACCGTCGACGGGCTCCTCGCCGGCGTGACCGAGCAGGCGCGCAGCGTGCGCAAGCTCCAGGCCTCGCTCGACGACGCGCGCGCCACGCTGATCGCCCAGGTCGGGCAGGTCGTCACCGCGGTGCGCACGCTGCGGGCGGTGACCGGGAGCCTGGCCACCGGGGCTCCACCAGCGCTCCCTTCCCGGAGTCGACGCCCCGCGAAGAAGGTCACCCGATCGTGAGCGTGCTCGCCAAGCTCGGATCGCCCGCCGCCAACCGCAACCGCGGGCCGATCCTCGCCGTGCTCGCCCGGGTGCTCCCGACTGAGGGCACCGTGCTCGAGATCGCCAGCGGGTCGGGGCAGCACGTGGTGTTCTTCGCGGACGCGCTACCCGCCCTGCGGTTCGTCCCGAGCGACCCGGATCCGAGCGCGAGGGACAGCATCGAGGCGCACCGCGCCGAGGCAGGCCTCGCGAACGTGGAGGCCGCGCTGGCGCTCGACGTGCGCGAGACTCCGTGGCCGATCGCCACCTGCGACGCGGTCGTCGCGATCAACATGGTGCACATCTCGCCGTGGGAGGCGACCCTCGCGCTGCTCGACGGGGCAGCCGCGCGGCTCCCAGCAGGCGGCCCGCTCGTCCTCTACGGTCCTTACCGCGTCGGTGGCGTGCACACGGCGGAGAGCAACGCGCGGTTCGACGAGGGCCTCCGCGCCCGCGATCCGGCGTGGGGAGTCCGCGATCTCGAAGCAGTCCTCGCGGCGGCCGCGGAGAGGGGCCTCGTGGAGAGCGAGCGCGTCGCGATGCCCGCCAACAACCTCACGGTGGTGCTGCGGCGCGGGTGAGGTACGGTCTCGGTCATGCTCCGCGTCCTCGGTGCGTGCTCGCTGGTGCTCTCTGTCGGGTGCAGGGGGGCCTCCACACCCATCGTCGATCCGAAGGAAGGGCCGACCTCGGCGCCCCCGCCGCCGACGGCGACCGCGAGCCCGCCGCCGAAACCAGCCCCGTCCACCGTCGCCTCCACCTATCCCGCGCACACGGACGCCTGCACGACCGACGCCGACTGTGGCTCGACCAACTACGGGCTCGACTGCTGCTTCCGCTGCGAGACCGCCGTCGGCGACCACGCGTGGGTCGCGAAGGTCGACGCCTACTGCAAGGCCGCCGAGAAGGCGGGGACCGTGAAGGGCTGCTCGCCCACCATCTGCGGAGGCGCTCCGCCACCGAAGCCGGGACAGCTCGGCTACATCAACGCCATCCCCCGGTGCGCCGCCGGGCACTGCAAGAAGTAACATGCGTTTCCGCGCTCCCATACCCTTCGAGCCCTCGCACCCCGACGCGCTCGCGATGTACTGCTCCGATGGGCGCTTCACCCACGCGGTGGAGGCGCTCCTCGCCGAGCTCGGCTACCCACGCCTCGACACCCTCACGGTCCCGGGCGGCCCCGCCGTGCTCTCCATCGCGACGGCGAGCCTCGGCACGTTCGACGTGGTGCGCAACGCGCTCTCGTTCCTGGTGACGGGCCACGCGATCGCCCACGTGGTGCTCATCGCCCACGACTCCTGCGGCTACTACAAGCAACGCTTCCCCTACGAGTCGGCCGAGGCCATGCACCGCCGGCAGGTCGGCGATCTCGAGGCCGCCTCCAAGTGGATCCGTGGCGAGCACCGCAAGGTGGAGGTGACCAAGTTCTTCGCGCGACGGGACGAACACGTCGAGTTCGAGCGGATCGAGTGACGCAACTGCACAGCTCGGCGCGAGCGGAGGTCGCGGAGAGTCCCGCCATCCTCCGCGAAGACGTCGTAGAGTGATCGGGTGGACGGTCGCGGGACTGGTCTCGAGGTCTGGCTCGTCGCCCGGCGGGACGACGGCGATCTCGCGAGCTGTGCGCGCGCCCTCGGCTGGCGGGTCACCGATCTGCCCCTCGCCCAGCTCGAGTGGAGACTCGAGCGCTCGACGCCCGAGCTCCTGGTGGTGGACGCGGAGCTCGAGGGGGTGCGTCCCTTCGTCGACCGGCTCGGCACCTGGGCCATCCCCGCGCTCGTGCTCGGTCGAGAGCCGATCGCGTTCGTCCCCGACTCGGTCGTGTTCCTGGCCCGCCCGTTCGACGCGCGCCTGCTCGCCGTCCACGCCCGCCTCGCCGCGGCGCTCGCGGGCTCTCGCTCCACCTTGCGCAGCAGCGAGGAGCGCCTCGCCATCGCCGAGGTCGCCCTGCGCGCCCGCGATCGGCACCAGGAGGCGCTGCTCGCGGCCTCGCCGGTCGGTGTCTGCGAGATGGATCTCGAGGGGCGTTGCACCTACGTCAACGAGACCTGGTGCGAGATGTCCGGGCTGAGCGCCGAGGAGGCCGTGGGCGACGGATTCCGTCGCGCGCTCCACCCCGAGAGCAGGGCCGCGTTCGACGAGGCGTGGCGACGGTCGGTCGCCGAAGGCAGCAACTTCCGCCTCGAGTACCGGCTCCTGCGGCCCGATGGTCAAGAGCGCTGGGTCCTCGGACAGTCCGTCCCGCTCCCGGTCGACAACGAGATCATCGGCTTCGTCGGGACCGTGACCGACCTCACCGCCCGTCGCCGGTCGGAGGACGAGCTCGCTCGGCGCGAGGAGCTCTTGCGGGTCTCCCAGGCCCTCGCGCGCGTCGGGTGCTGGGAGTGGGATTCGGTCCGGCAGCGCCTGTTCTGGTCCGAGGAGATGTTCCGCCTCCACGGCCAGGAACCCACCACCGTGCTCGACCGAGCCACCGCCCGTCAGCTCTACGTACCGGAGGACCGCGCGTGGTTCGACGAGATGACGAGCGGTCGCTCGGGAGAGGGCAACGGCGAGCTGCGGCTCCTGCGGGGAGGTCACGTGCACTCCGTGTCGTATCGGACGTATCCCGACGGCAGGGTGGTGGGCGCGAACCTCGACATCACCGAGCAGCGCCAGCGGGAGGCCGCCCTCGAGCTCGCCGATTTCAGCATCGAGCACGCCGTCGACGGGTTCCACATGGTCGACGAGTCGGCGCGTTTCCTGTCCGTGAACGCCGCGTCCTGTCAGCTCCTCGGCTACGCCCGCCACGAGCTCCTGAACATGACCGTGCACGACATCGACCCGCAGTTCGACCGCGCCGCGTGGCCCGCGCACTGGGCCGAGCTGCGCGAGAAGGGGGCGCTCGCGTTCGAGACCGAGGTGCGCACCAAGTCCGGTGAGCTCGTCCCGGTCGAGATCGCCGCCAATCTGCTCTCGTTCGAGGGTCGGCAGTTCGACTTCGCGGTGATGCGCGATCTGCGGGAGCGGCGCCGCTCCGAGGAGCAGCGAACCCTCCTCGAGGGACGCCTGCGGCAGGCGCAGAAGATGGAGTCGCTCGGCACGCTGGCCGGCGGCATCGCGCACGACTTCAACAACCTGCTCGCGGCGATCACCTGCAACCTCGAGCTCGCCGACGAGGCGCTCGCGGCGGGGGAGCCTCTGAGCGTGGAGCTCGACGAGATCCGGATGGCGACCACGCGGGCCACCGACCTCGTGCGTCGCATCCTGGCGTTCAGCCGCAAGCAGCCGGCGCGCCGGGCGGTCGCCCGCCTCGACCCGATCGTGCAAGAGGTCGCCCGGCTCCTGCGCGCCGGGATCCCGGCGGCCATCGAGCTCGTGGCCGAGATCGGTGAGCGCGTACCGCCCGTCCTCATGGACAGCACGCAGATCCATCAAGTGTTGATGAATCTCGGCACCAACGCGTGGCAGGCGATCGCCAAGCCGAAGGGGACCATCCGGCTCGGCCTCGAGGCCGTCACGGTGGTGGAGGGCCTCGGCGTGCCAGTGGGTCGCTACGCACGTGTACGCGTCGCCGACGATGGCGTCGGCATGAGCTCGGCGACCATCGACCGCGTGTTCGAGCCGTTCTTCACCACCAAGGGCGTCGGCGTCGGCACGGGCCTCGGGCTCGCGGTCGTGCACGGCATCGTCACCGAGCACGGCGGGGTCATCGTCGTCGACAGCGTCGAAGACGAGGGGGCGGTGTTCGACGTCTACCTGCCGGCCGCCGACAAGGACCTCGCGCACTCCGAGCAGCCGCCGTCGCTGCGCCACAGCGGCAGCGGGCGGGTCCTCCTGGTCGACGACGACGAGGCGATCCTGCGCGCGAGCAAGCGCTTGATCGACATGCTCGGCTACGAGGTCACGGCGTTCGCTTCGCCGCTCGAGGCGCTCGCCGCGGTGCAGGCCGACCCGAACCGGTTCGACGTCCTCGTCACCGACCTCAGCATGCCTGAGCTCGGCGGGTTCGACCTCGCGCTACGGGTCCACGAGCTCCGGGAGGACCTGCCCGTCATCATGGTCACGGGGCGGCGCTCGATCGACGAGGCCGACCTCGCGCCCGCGAAGATCCACGTGGTGCTCGACAAGCCGTACAGCAGCGAGGAGCTCAGCGCGGCGCTGCGGAGCGCTCGGTCGGGCTGACCGGCGCTCTTCTCGGGGTGCGCGCGTCGCTCAGGGCTGGCAGGTCTTCTGGGTGCCCATGCCACCGGAGAGCTTGCACGTCGTGCCCGTCGGGCAGCCGAGGTCGCTCGTGCAGTTCTTGACGCAGTAGCCGCTGAGCCCAGCGGGGAGGGAGGTCATCGTGTAGAGGTCGGCGCCGGTCGTGCTCTTGGCGGTGAGCAGGGAGTCGCAGCTGTACCCGCTCGGGCACTCGCCGGTGCTGCCGGCCTTGCAGATCGTGGTGCAGTAGCCTGCGGTCGTGGTGCCCTTGAGGCAGAGACAGTCGGTCGCGGTGGTGCAGGCGTCGCCGAGCACCTTGGCGTAGATGAACTTGCAGTAGCCCGAGACGAAGTCGCACTTCCAGGCGGCCGGAGCTCCGGTGCCCCACGCCGTCTTGCAGGCCGTGTCGGAGGTGCACGTCTTGTTGACGCAGAGGTTCTGGCCGACGTCGCACACGCTGCCCGACGGGCAGTCGGCGCTCGTGACGCAACCGCCCTGGCACGAGCCCACCACCAGGGTCTTGCCGTCGGTCGCGGTGGTGAGCGCCTCGGGGTAGCAGGCGTTCTTACCCGCGCAGGTCTCGACCCACGTGCCGTCGCCCTTGAGCTGGCAGCGGGGCTCGCAGGTTGCGGCGGCGGTGCCCGACGCGAGGCAGATGCCCGTATCGCCGTCGCAGAAGCGGATGGTGGTGGTGTCGGTGGGTAGGCAGGCGTCGCCGCCGCCGAAGTCGATCTGCATGCAGACCGCCGTCGGGTTCAGCGGACCGACGATGTAGATGCCGTTGGTGCACACGCCGAGGCCGAGCCCGGTGAGGTCGCAGTCGACGTCCGAGGTGCAGATCTTGCCGGTGGTCTTGTCGGCGAGCACGCCGGTGTCGGTCCCCGTGTCGGTCGCGGAGTCGATGACGACGATGCTGTCGGTCGTGCCCGAATCGAAGCCGGAGTCGAACGCGGTGCCCGTGTCGAGCGGGCCCGAGTCGAAGATGGTTCCGGTGTCGAAGCCCGTGTCGAACGCGGTGCCGGTATCCAGAGTGCCCGTGTCGAACGTGGTGCCGGTATCCACCGCTCCCGTGTCGACCGAGCTGCCCGTGTCGCTGCTCGACCCCGTGTCCGTGCCCGTGCCCGTGTCGTCGCCGGTCGCGGTGTCGTCGCCGGTGGTCGTGTCGCTCGCGGTGGAGTCGGCGCGGCCCGAATCGCGCGCCGGGACCAGGTCCGTCGACTCGGCGTCGGCGCAGCCGGCGAGGATCAGGGACGCGGCGAGCGAGAGGTGGGTGAGGCGCATCCGCTCGGAGTACTCCTCGCGACCGCCTCGCGCAACCTGAGGTTGATTCAGGTCACACTAGAAAGAAACACCCAGCTCGCGGAAGAAGAACGTCCATTGATCGGACAGCTCCTCGAGCTGCTTGCTCCGCGGCTTGCCCGCGCCGTGTCCGGCCTTGGTCTCCACACGGAGCAACACGGGGTGCGCGCTCGCGGTGGCAGCCTGGAGCCGCGCCGCCATCTTGCGCGCGTGCATCGGGTCGACGCGCGAGTCGCTCTCGGCGGTCATCAGGAGCACCGCGGGATACGGGGTCTTGTCGACGACCTTGTGGTACGGCGAGTACGCCTTGAGCCACTGGTACTGCTTGGGATCGTCCGACGAGCCGTACTCGGCGATCCAGAGCTTCGCGATCAGGAAGTGGTGGTAGCGGAGCATGTCGAGCAGCGGCACCGCGGAGACGACCGCGCGGAACAGGTCGGGGCGCTGGGTGAGGAGCGCGCCGGTCAGGAGGCCACCGTTGCTGCCGCCGAGCGCACCGAGCCGCTGCTTGCCGACGAAGCCCTCCTTGCCGAGCGTCTCGGCGACGGCGATGGCGTCGTCGAACACGTTCTGCTTCTTGTCGAGCATGCCCGCGCGGTGCCAGGCCTCGCCGTACTCGGCGCCGCCGCGGAGGTTCGCGACGACGTAGACGCCGCCGCGCTCGAGGAACGCCATGACCGCGCGGTTGAAGCTCGGGGTCTGGCTGATGTTGAAGCCGCCGTAGCCGTAGAGGACGCCGGGCGCGGTGCCGTCCTTGGGGGTCGACTTCTTCTTCACCAAGAACGCCGTGATCTTGGTGCCGTCCTTCGACGGCGCCTCGATCTGCTCGACCACGATGCTGGTCGCGTCGAACCCGGGGGCCTCGGTCTTGGCCCACACCGTCTGCTTCTTGGTCTTCGGATCGTAGCGGCGGATCTCGGGCGGGTAGGCGTACGACTGCACCTCGAACATCGCTTCGTCGCCCTCGCTGTCCCCGTGCGGCACGGTCGCCGTGCCGAGGACGGGCAGCGGGATGTCCTCGAGGAGCTTGTCCGCGAGGTCGCGCCGCTCGAGGCGCGACGAGGCCTTGTGCAGGTAGGAGACGTAGAGGGAGTCGCCGACGCACTCGAAGTCGCGGATCGGATCGGGGCTCTCGGGGACCACGACCTTCCACTTCTCGCGCGCGGGGTGGGCGGGGTCGACGCGCACGATCTGGAAGCCGGGCGCGCCCTCGTTGCTGCGGAGGAACACCACGTCCTCCTTGCCGATCCGGTGGAACGTGGGGTCGAAGAGCGCGTCGACGCCCGCGACCAGCGTGACCCACTTGGCCTCCTTGGCCTTGCGGTCGAGCAGGTACACGCTCGCCTTGGCCCAGCCGTGGGCCACGCGCACGAGCAGCCAGCGCCCGCTCGGCGACACCTCGGCGTGGGGCGAGTCGGTCATCGGCCGCTCCTCGCCCGCCGGCGGGAACACGCGCGCGTCGACGCTCGGGTCCTTGCCGAGCGCGTGGAACCAGATGCCGCGGTGGTAGTGCTCCTCGCCCTTGGGCACCGTGGTCGGGTCGGGCTCGCGCACGTAGTAGAACCCCGAGCCGTCGGGCAGCCACGACACGTACGAGGCGCGCGTGCGGGTGATGACGTCGGGCAGATCTTTGCCCGTCGCGACGTCGCGCACGTGCAGGGTGCTCTGCTCGTTGCCGCTGATCGAGTAGCCGTAGGCGACCTTGTCGCCGAGGTCGTTCACGTACCACCAGTCGAGCGCCGTGGTCTTGTCCTCGCCGAACGTGGACGGGTCGAGCAGCGGGCGATCTTTGCCCTCGAGGCCCTCGCGCACGTAGACGATCGGCTGGTCCTGCTTGCCCTCGCGACGCGAGTGGAAGTAGCGGCGCGGGTGCTTCTTGTCGCCCTTGCGCAGCACCGGCGAGTTCACGAAACCGATCTGCAGGAGCTCGTCGAGGCGGCCGCGCAGCTTGCCGCGGAGGTCTCCCGCGTCGAGGTACTTGCGGGTGGCCGCGTTCTGCCGGTCGGTGAACGCCTGCACGTCGGGGCTCTTGTCGTCCTCGAGCCAGCGGTACGGGTCCTTCACCTGGTCGCCGTGGTAGGTGTCGATGACGACCTTCTCGTACGTGGCCTCGGCGCTGGACGCCGAGGGCGCGGGGGCAGACGAGGACGACGATGCGGCGGGCGGGGCGGCCACGGTGGGCTCCTTCTGCGGACCACAGGCGAACCATCCGAGGGCGGTGACGGCGAGGAGGCGGCGCATGGGCGGCCGATGGTACTCTCGCGCGGTGTCGCTCCGCACCCTCGTCTTGGCCGCGTTCGCTTGCGCCGGCTGCACCGTCTCGCCCGAGTCGCTCTGCGAGCACGTGATCGCGGTCGCCGACGGGCCCGCCCAGAACAAGGACGTGCGCGCCGTGGAGATCGGCAAATGCGCCGAGAAGTGGGGCGCGAAGAAGCAGAAGGACCCTAAAGCATACGCTTGTTATGCATCGTGCGCGACGGGCACCAAGCGGCTGGTCGAGATCGGGGAGTGCATGCCCAAGTGCTACCCGAACGAGCCCCGGCCCAAGGACGAGCCGGACAAGCTCGAGGGGGTCATCTGGACCCCGCCCTCGGCGTCGGCGAGCGTATCGGCGAGCGCCCCGCCCTCGGCGTCGGCGTCGGCGTCGGCCTCGGCGCCGGCTTCGGCGAGCGCCGCCAAGAAGGCTGGTCCGTGAACGACTCGATCACGCGCGCCGCAGAAGCGATCGCCTCGGCCGCGGGCCTGCTGGTCACCGCCGGCGCGGGCATGGGGGTGGATTCGGGGCTGCCCGACTTCCGCGGCAACGAGGGGTTCTGGCGCGCGTATCCCCCGTACGCGAAGCTCGGCCTCTCGTTCGCCGAGCTCGCCAACCCGCGGTGGTTCGCGCGCGATCCGGCCTTCGCCTGGGGGTTCTACGGCCACCGCCTCGCGCTCTACCGCGAGACCGTGCCCCACGAGGGGTTCGCCATCCTGCAGCGCCTCGCGGCCCGCACGCCGCGCGGCGCGTTCGTCTTCACCTCCAACGTCGACGGCCAGTTCCAGCGCGCCGGGTTCTCGCCCGAGCGCATCGTCGAGTGCCACGGCGCCCTCGACCACCTGCAGTGCACGCACGGCTGCGGGGTCGGCATCGTCACGGCCGACGGCTACGTGCCCGACGTCGACGAGGCCACGTTCCGCGCGCGCGAGCCCCTGCCGCGCTGCCCGCGGTGCAAGGCCCTGATGCGCCCCAACGTGCTCATGTTCGGCGACGGCGAGTGGGAGAGCGACCGCTCCGACGCCCAGGAGCAGCGCTTCGCCGCGTGGCTCGGCGCCCTCGACGGGCCGCTCGTGATCGTCGAGTGCGGCGCCGGCACCGCGGTGCCCACGGTGCGGCGGCTCGGCGACGGCCTCGCGCGTCGGGGCACCCTCGTGCGCATCAACGTGCGCGAGCCCGAGGTGCCGGCCGGACACATCGGGATCGCCGGCGGCGCGCGCGAGACGCTCGCGGCGATCGAGGCCGCGGTCGCCGCGAGCTGACGCGTGGCCGCCCTCGCCTTGCTCCCGCTGCTCGTGCCAGCCGTCCTCGCGCGGAGCCGCTTCGAGCCCACCGATCTCGAGCTCGAGGAGTCGGGGGTGGTGGAGCTCGACCTGCAGGTCGGCACGATGCGCGGCGACCCGCGTCGGTTCTTCGTCCTCGACTGGGAGCTCGACCTCGGCCTCTCCTCGCGCGTGGAGCTCGGCATCGACGGCGCCGTGTCCTGGGTGGGCGACGCGGGCCAGCCCTCCAGCCGCGTGTGGGATCCGCTGTGGCTCTCCACCAAGATCGGGGTGTTCGACGCGCGGGATGCCGAGCAGCACACCGCGTGGGCGTTCGGCGTACAGCTCGGACCGCGGCTCGCCGTGCAGGGTGCGCGCGGCATCGGCGCCGAGGGGTTGCTGCTCCTCGGTCGCACGGTGCGGAGCGTCACCGTGGTGGTCAACGCGGGGCTGCTCGTGGACGCACGGACGGTCGATCTGCCGCGCGCGGTGGCGGCGCAGGTGGGCCTCGACGCCACGTGGGCGCTCTCGGAGTCGTGGGCCCTGCTCGGGGAGATCGCGGGTCAGCGCTTCCTCACCGAGGACCCGCACCAACTCGCAGCCACGCTGGGCCTCGCGCGCACCACCGAGTGGTGCGACTTCAGCCTGGTCGGCTTCGGCGGCCTCCTCACACCCGGCGATCGGTTCGGCGTGTTGCTCGGGGTCTCGCCGAAGCTGCGCGTGTTCTGAGCAGGCTTTACGCGCCCGCGCGCCTCGGGTGCGCTCTCCTACATGGCCCAGACCTCGGCAGCGGTGGCGCTCGTGCGCGGCGATGGCGAGGCGCGCGAGATCCTGCTCGTGCACCCCGGCGGCCCGTTCTGGGCGAAGAAGGACGACGGCGCGTGGAGCCTGCCGAAGGGGCTCGTCGAAGCCGACGAGGATCATCTCAGCGCGGCGCGCCGGGAGCTCTCGGAGGAGCTCGGCGTCGAAGCGCCTGCGGGACCCTACGTCGATCTCGGCAACGTGCGGCTCAAGTCGGGCAAGACGGTGCACGGATACTGCGCGCGCGGAGACCTCGACGCGACGAAGATCCGCTCGAACGAGATCGAGATCGACTGGCCGCCGCGCTCCGGGAAGAAGATGCGCATCCCGGAGGTGGACCGCGCCGCGTGGTTCGGGCGGGAGGCGGCGCTGGTGAAGATCCACGAGGGCCAGACCCGGCTGGTGACCGCGGCGTTCGCGGCAGAGTTGCCCGCCGACAAAATAGACGTCGGACGCTTCGCGTAGCTCAGGGGAAGGTGCCCTTTGCGACGCCGGCGCGCAAAAGGGGCGCCCCCCGGCAGGGCAGCCCTCCTGCGGTCACCCCTCGTCGAGCAGCCGACGCAGACAACAACGTCAGGCGGACCATCGAGCCCGGGCCGTCCTCTGACCCTGTGGACCTCAGCGCATCGACCTGAGGCAGCGCCCCCGTCGGCTCGGAGCAACAAGGGGCTCGACAGCGCAGGCCTCCGGCGACCCCCCCCGCGCCTGCTTACCATTGGAAGCAATAACCAACCACATGGTCGCGCAGGCGGAGACCCCCGACGTCAAGAGCGGCGCCCTCGCGGCGGCCCTGCGCCTGTTCGCGGCGCGCGGCTTCGACGCGACGCCGATCCAGGCCGTGGCCGACGAGGTCGGGGTCACCAAGCAGGCCGTGCTCCACCACTTCCCCACCAAGGAGCACCTGCGCCGGGGGGTGCTCGAGGGCATCCTCGCCCACTGGAACGAGACCCTGCCCCGGCTCCTCCTCGCCGCGACGGCGAGCGAGGACCGCTTCGACGCCGTGTTCGGCGAGCTGGTGCGCTTCTTCGCCGAGGACCGCGACCGCGCGCGCGTCGTGCTCCGCGAGGCGCTCGACCGGCCCGACGAGGTGCGCGCGCTGCTCATGGGGCCGGTGCGCCCCTGGCTCTCGGCCGTCGCGCAGTACATCCGCGCGGGCCAGGAGGGCGAGCGACACTTCCCCGACGTGGACGCCGAGGTCTACGTCGTCCACGTCCTGCAGCTCGTGCTCACCGCCGTCGCCTCGTTCCCGGTGACCGGCGCGCTCGTCGAGAAGGACGCGCGCAAGCGCTACGACCGCGAGCTCGCCCGCATCGCCAAGGCGAGCCTGTTCCTCCCGCAAGCGACCGAGAGTGAAAAGCCCCGACGCAGGGGCAAGAGGTAGTCATGGCCAGCTTCTTCCAGGACAACGACGATCTGCGGTTCTACTTCGAGCGCGGGATCGACTGGGCCTCCCTCGTCGAGGTCACCGAATACGGATACCGCGCGCCGGAGGGGTTCAAGAACCCGAAGGAGGCCGTCGAGTTCTACCGCGAGGTCGCCGAGATGGTCGGCGAGCTCTCGGCCGAGCAGATCCACCCGAAGGCCCCGGCCCTCGACCGCGAGCACCCGCGCATCGAGGACGGCGAGGCGGTCGTCGGCCCGGCGATGACCTCGGTGTTCGCGGCCATCGGCGGCGCCGAGCTCCACAAGCTGTGCATCCCGCGCGAGCTCGGCGGGCTCAACGCGCCGCTCCTGCTCTACTTCCTCTCGGCCGAGATGATCGCCCGCAGCGACGTCTCGGTGATGACCCACTTCTCGTTCCACGGCGGCATGGCCATGGCGATGCTCGCGTACTCCATCCACGAGGGCACGACGAAGTTCGACCCCGCCGCGGGCAAGATCGTCGAGACGCGCTTCGCCCCCGAGATCGCCGAGATCGTGGCCGGCGAGGCGTGGGGCTGCATGGACATCACCGAGCCCGACGCCGGCAGCGACATGGCCCGGCTGCGGGCGCGCGCGGTGCAGGACGAGGCCGGAGAGTGGTTCGTCACCGGCCAGAAGATCTTCATCACCAGCGGCCACGGCAAGTACCACTTCGTCATCGCGCGCACCGAGGAGGCCAAGGACCCGGACGACCCGTTCGCCGGCCTCGGCGGCCTCTCGATGTTCCTCGTGAAGACCTACGACGACCTACCGGATGGTAGCCGCCGGAGGTACGTGACCCTGGAGCGCGTCGAGGAGAAGCTCGGGCACCACGGCTCTGCGACCGCGGCGCTGACCTTCGAGCGAGCGCCGGCGCGGCTGATCGGCCAGCGCGGCGAGGGCTTCAAGTACATGCTCACGCTGATGAACAACGCGCGCGTCGGCGTGGGGTTCGAGAGCCTCGGGCTCGCCGAGGCGGCCTACCGGTGCGCGAAGGCCTACGCCGAGGAGCGCCGCTCCATGGGCAAGGTCATCGCGCGCCACGAGATGATCGCCGACTACCTCGACGAGATGCGCACCGACGTGCAGGCCGTCCGCGCGCTCGCCGTCGCCTCCGCCTACCACGAGGAGATGGCGCAGAAGCTCGGGCTGCTGGAGCGCTTCCTGCCCGAGGCCACCGCGGAGGAGCGGGCGCGCCTCGAGCGCGAGCTGCCGCGCCACCGCGCCACTCGCGCCGCTACACGCCGCTCCTGAAGTACCTCGCGGCCGAGAAGGCCGTCGAGATCGCGCGGCGCAACCTGCAGATCCACGGCGGCGTCGGCTACACGAAGGACTACGGCGCCGAGAAGCTGCTGCGCGACGCGCTCGTGCTGCCCATCTACGAGGGCACGAGCCAGATCCAGTCGCTGATGGCGATGAAGGACACGCTCATGGGCATCCTCAAGCGCCCGCAGGCGTTCGTGACCCGCATCGGGCAGACCCGCTGGCGGTCGGTGTCGGCGCGCGACGCGCTCGAGCGGCGGGTCGCCAAGCTGTCGCTGCTGTCGCTCTCGGCGCAGCAGTTCCTCCTCACGCGCACGGCGGCCGGCAAGCTGCGCACCCTCGCCGACGTGCCGGTGAGCACGTGGCGCGAGGTGCTCACCAAGCAGTGGGACCCCAAGCGCGACTTCGCGCTCGCCATGCTGCACGCGGAGCGCCTCACCCGCATCCTCGCCGACGAGGCGGTGGCCGAGCTCCTGCTCGAGCAGGCCAAGGCGCACCCCGACCGGCGCGAGCTCCTCGAGCGCTGGCTCGACCGCGCCGAGCTGCGGTCCAAGGCCCTGCACGAGGAGATCACCACCACCGGCACCCGCATCCTCGGCACACTGGCGACCGAGTCGGTCGCACAGGCGGCGGAGTGACCGCTGATCGCCCTGCGCCGGGCACGTCTTCGCACCCAGGCGCCGGGCGGGCTCGCGCTGGGTCGCGGTGGCCCGCCGCGCGCCGCCCCGAAGACGGGCGTCGCGCCGTCGGTGCCCGGACCCTGGATCGAGGAGCTGCCGCCGCGGCCCGCCGACCTCGTCGCCTCCTACCTCCGGCACCTCGGCGCCGACCCCGCGTGGTACCGCGGCACCGTCCCCGCACACCTGTTCCCGCAGTGGGGCTTCCCGCTCGCCGCGCGCGGGCTCGTGGGGCTCCCCTACCCGCTCGCCCGCGTGGTCAACGCCGGGTGTCGCCTCCGGGTGAACGCTCCCCTACCGAGCGGTAAGCGCCTCGTGGTGCGGGCGCGGCTCGAGTCCATCGACGACGATGGGCGCCGCGCCATCCTCACCACGCGCATCGTCACCGGCACCCGGGAGGTGCCCGACGCGCTCGACGCCGAGCTGCGCGCCCTGGTCCCGCTGAAGAAGAGCGACGGCCCCCGCGCTCGCCCCACCGTGCCGCTCGACGCGCGCGAGCTCGCCTTCCTGCGCCTGCGCGCCGACGCGGGGCTCGACTTCGCGCTCCTGACCGGCGACTTCAACCCCATCCACTGGGTGCCGGCCTACGCGCGCGCCGCGGGGTTCCGCGCGTGCATCCTGCACGGCTTCGGCACGCTCGCGCGCGCCGCCGTTACCCTCGACCGCGCCGTGCTCTCCGGGCGGCCCGAGCGGCTCGCCGAGATCGACGTGCGCTTCACCCGCCCCCTCGTGCTGCCGGCCTCGGTGGGGGTGTACCTGCGGGACGCGGACGGCGGGCTGTTCGTCGGCGACGCGCCCGGCGGCGGCGCCTACCTCGAAGGCAGAGTGGCACTGCGGGAGACCTCACCATGAACGATCTGTTGCTCGAGCTCGGCAAGAACAAGAACGCGCGGCGCCTCCTCGGCTCGCTGGGCCTGCCCCTGCCGCTGCCGGAGTCGCTGCGGCGCGAGCGCGGTCCGCTCGTCGCGCGGCCCCTCGCCGACCGCGCGGTGGCCGTGGCCGCCCCGCGCGGAGGCACCTTGCTCGCGACGATCGCCGAGACGTTGACCGGCGCCGGCGCCGACGCGTGGCTGCTCGATGCCGCCGACGCCGCCGTCTTCCAGGGCCCCGGCGAGACCTTCGGTCGGCCCGCGCGATTGCTCACCGCGAGCCCCGAGCGCATGCGCCTCGACGCGGTCGTGATCGACGCCAGCGCGCTCGCCGACGCCGCGAGCCTGCGCGCGCTGTTCGACGCGCTCTCACCCCTGGTGCCCCGCCTGGCGCGGTCCGCACACGTGGTCGTGCTCGGTCGCGAGGGTCTGACGGAGCGCCGCGCCGCGGCCGCCCAGGCAGCGCTCGAGGGCTTCGTGCGCAGCGTCGCCAAGGAGATCGGCCGCGTCGGCGCGACGGCCAACCTGGTGCGTGTCGTCGCTGGCGCAGAACTCAGGCTGCCCGCGGTCCTCCGCTTCGTGCTCTCGGCGCGCTCCGCGTTCGTCACCGGTCAGCCGATCGTGGTGGACGCCGTCGCGCGGCCGCTGCCCGAGCCGCCGTGGGTGCGCTCGCTCGAGGGTCGCGTCGCGCTGGTCACCGGGGCCGCGCGCGGGATCGGCGAGGCCACCGCCCGTCGCCTCGCCCAGGAGGGGGCGCACGTCGTGTGCCTCGATCGCCCCGCCGACGACGGTCCGTTGAGCCAGCTCGCCCGCAGCCTCGGCGGCAGCGCGCTCGCCGTCGATCTGCAGGACGCCGACGCCCCCGCGAAGGTGGTCGCGCACCTCGGCGCGCGCGGGGTGGACGTCATCGTGCACAACGCCGGCATCACCCGCGACAAGACCCTGGCTCGCATGAAGCCCGAGCTCTGGGACGCCGTGCTCGACGTGAACCTCGGCGCGGTCGAGCGCCTGCACGAGGCGCTGTTGCCGCAGCTCCGCGACCAGGGGCGCGTCGTGTGTCTCTCCTCGATCGCGGGCCTCGCCGGCAACATGGGGCAGACCGCGTACGCGGCGTCCAAGTCCGGCGTCGTCGGCTGGGTGCGCGCCGAGGCGCAGGCCCTCGCGTCGCGCGGCGTGACCGTCAACGCGATCGCCCCCGGCTTCATCGAGACGCGCCTCACCGCCGCCATCCCCATGGCCATCCGCGAGGTCGCGCGTCGCCTCTCTGCGCTCGGCCAGGGCGGGCTCCCCGGCGACGTCGCCGAGGCCATCACCTTCCTCGCGACGCCGGGCGCGCAGGGACTCACCGGTCGCACGCTCCGCGTGTGCGGCGGCGCCTTCGTAGGGGCCTGACAGGAGATTGGCAGCAATGGCAGCATCGAAGAACAAGGGCCGCGCGGTCATCGTCGCCGGCGCGCGCACCCCGTTCGTCAAGGCGTTCGGCGAGTTCACCAAGGTCGACACCATCGCGCTGGGCGTGGCCGCGGCGCGCGGGCTCCTGAAGAAGACGGGCCTCGGCCACCGCGACGTCCAGTCGATCGTGTGGGGCGGGGTCATCCTGCCGAGCGGCGCGCCGAACGTCGCGCGCGAGATCGCCCTCGACCTGCAGCTCGATCCCGCCTGCGAGGGCATGACGGTCGTGCGCGCGTGCGCCTCGGGGTTGCAAGCGATCACGCTGGCCGCGGCCGCCATCGAGCGCGGCGAGGCCGACGTCGTGATCGCGGGCGGCAGCGACTCCACCAGCAACGCCGAGATCAAGCTGCCGCAGAAGGTCGTGCACGCGCTCGCGCCGGTCGCCCTCGGCAAGCCCACCGCGGCCGACTACCTCGGCGTGCTCGCCCAGCTACGACCGTTCTCGGAGCTGCTCCCCCAGCGCCCGCGCATCGCCGAGCGCACGACCGGCGAGATGATGGGGGAGGCCGCCGAGAAGATGGCGCGTCGCAACGAGATCTCCCGCGAGGACCAGGACGCCTTCGCGGTGCGCTCGCACACGCGCGCCGCCGCCGCGATCGAGAGCGGTCTCCTGGCCGAGGAGATCGTCCCCGTCGAGACCCCGGACGGCCGCTGGGTGCACGCGGACGGCCTCGTGCGCGCCGACACCACGGTGGAGAAGCTCGCCAAGCTACGCCCCGTGTTCGCGAAGGACGGCACGCTCACCGCGGGCAACTCGAGCGCGCTGACCGACGGCGGCGCCGCGGTGCTCCTGATGCGCGAGGAGAAGGCGCGCGCCCTCGGCCTCGTGCCGCTCGCGGCGTTCGCCTCCTGGTCGTACGTGGGCGTCGACCCGGCCGACCAGCTCCTGATGGGGCCGGCGCTCGCGATGCCGACGGCGCTCGAGCGCGCGGGGCTCTCGCTCGCCGACGTCGACCTGGTCGACATGCACGAGGCCTTCGCCGCGCAGGTGCTCTCGATCCTCAAGATGCTGGCGAGCAAGCCGTTCGCCGAGCGTCGGCTCGGTCGCGGCACCGCCGTCGGCGAGGTCGACCCGGCGAAGCTCAACGTGCACGGTGGCTCCCTCGCGCTCGGCCACCCGTTCGGCGCGACCGGCGCGCGCATGGTGACCACCATGGCCAACGAGCTCCACCGCACGGGCAAGCAGCACGCGCTCCTCGGCATCTGCGCGGCCGGCGGCCTCGGCGCAGCGGCGGTGCTCGAGCGGTGCGACTGACCCTCCGGGTGTACCGCCGACGCGACGTACCTACATCGACGCCGAAATGCGCGTGTGACCTCCACACGCGAGTCGCCGCCAGAAATCAGGCAGTTGCTGCAACGTCGTGCCTGGTCCGCGGCGTGCAGAGCGAATCGGCATGCCCACGCTCCGCCTCGCGCTCACCGCCCTGCTCGCCCTCTCCGTCGGCCCCCTCGCTGGCTGCGCCGTGCAGAACGCCGAGCCCGAGGACGGCGAAGACGAGGAGCAGGCCCCCGAGCTCGACGGCCGCGAGGCGGAGGCCGCGGCGGTCGGCGTCGACTGCAGCAACCGTCGCTCGGACACGGGCTACAAGAGCGGCTCGGCGTTCGCCATCACCGTGGTCGACGCCGACAACAAGCCGGTCGAGCTCGCCACCGCGAGCGCCTACGCGCGCATGCAGAAGGCGGCGGCCGCGGCCGGCGTGCACATCCGCGTGGTGAGCGGCTTCCGCACGATGAGCCAGCAGAAGTACCTCTACAACTGCTACGTCACCAAGAGCTGCAACGGCGGCAACCTCGCGGCCAAGCCGGGGTACTCGAACCACCAGAGCGGCCACGCGCTCGACCTCAACACCTCTTCGGCGGGCGTCGGCTCCTGGCTCGCGGCGCACGCCGACGAGTACGGCTTCAAGCGCACCGTGCCGTCGGAGCCCTGGCACTGGGAGTACTGGGGCAGCACGGTCGGCGGGTCGTGCGTCTCCACCGTCACCGGCGGCGGCGGTGGTGGCGGCGGCTCCACGTCGGGCTGCTACTCCTCGACGCTCGGCAAGCAGGTCGTGCTCAACACCTGCGTCCAGAGCCGCGCCGACAGCAAGTGGTACCAGTGCATCGCCGGCGGCAAGTGGGAGATCCGCTGGGACGTCCCGGCGAAGTGCGTCTCCGAGCACCCGCTCTGATGCATCGTCGGTCGGTGGACCCCCGCTGAGCCCGCTGAGAGCGGGCTCCAGAGTGCGGCACGGTGAGCCCGCTTCCGGTTTCGAAGCAGCCGGCTGAGGCCTCGCCTTTCGCGAGCCCGCAGAGCGGGCTTCCACGGCTGTCGGTGCCCCGGGCTTCAGCCCGGGGGATTCCATCGATTCCATCGACAGCACCCGCTGATGCCAGCGGTCGCGGGGCGCGCTACGACGGCCCTGTGATTGTCCTCGTCACGGGCGCCTCCTCGGGCATCGGTGCCGCCGTTGCGCGGCGGTTCGCGCGCGAGCCGGGCGTGAAGCTCGTCCTCGCGGCGCGGCGCGCCGACCGGCTGGAGGCGCTCGCGCTCCCCGTCCCGACCCACCTGCTCCCCCTCGACGTGCGCGATCGCCACGCGGTGCGCGCCGCCATCGAGGGTCTGCCCGCGGAGTTCGCCGACGTCGACGTCCTCGTGAACAACGCGGGCCTCGCGCTCGGCCTCGCGCCGGCGCAGGAGGCTTCGCTCGACGACTGGGACGCGATGATCGACACCAACGTGCGCGGCCTCGCCTACGTCACGCGCGCGGTGCTGCCGGGCATGGTGGCCCGCGACCGCGGCCACGTCATCCAGCTCGGCTCCGTCGCCGGCACGTATCCGTATCCCGGCGGGAACGTCTACGGCGCGACCAAGGCGTTCGTCGCACAGCTCTCGCTCGACCTGCGCGCCGATCTCCTCGGCACCCGCGTGCGCGTGACCTCGGTCGAACCGGGCATGGTCTCGGGCACCGAGTTCAGCGACGTGCGCTTCCACGGCGACAGCACGCGGGCGGCCGGCGTGTACGAGGGCGTGCAGGCGCTCACCCCCGAAGACGTCGCGGAGGCGATCGCGTGGTGCGCGCTCCAGCCCGCCCACGTGAACGTCAACCGGATCGAGCTGATGCCCGTCGCGCAGGCCTTCGGGCCCTTCGCCGTGCGGCGCACTTGACCGCGCTTTGCCCCGGCCCAGTGTTTTGCTAGGACTCCGCGCCCCATGTCGTCCGTCGTAGCCGTCACCCGAGCGGGCGAGAGCTCGAGCTCCGCCATGGGCTACGCGCGCGACCTCGTCACGCTGACCAAGCCGCGCATCACGATGACCGTGCTGATCACGGCGGCCGCAGGAATGAAGCTCGCCCAGCGTTTCCTGGGCGGCGCGCCGCCGACCGGCGGGCGCTGGCTCTGGACGCTGCTGGGGACCGCCCTGGTGGTGGGTTCGGCCAATGCACTGAACATGTGGCTCGAACGCGACGTCGACCGCCACATGGCCCGCACCCGGTCGCGCCCGCTGCCCGACGGGCGCCTGCCCTCGCCGGTCGCGCTCGTGTTCGGGCTCCTGCTCGGCCTCGTGTCACTCCCGATGCTCTGGTTCGGGGTCAACCCGGTCACCGCCATGCTCGGGGCCTTCGCGCTCTTCAGCTACGTCTGCGTCTACACCCCCCTCAAGCTGCGCTGGGTCCGCGCCATGTGGATCGGCGCGATCCCGGGCGCGATCCCGCCCTTGCTGGGGTTCTCCGCGGTCACCGGGCACATCGACCAGGCCGGCCTCGCGCTGTTCGCCATCCTGTTCGTCTGGCAGATCCCGCACTTCCTCGCCATCACGGTGTTCCGCGCCGAGGACTACGCGCGGGCGGGCCTCAAGGTGATCCCGGTCGAGATGGGGGACCGCGTCACCGACGGCATGATGCTGCGCTACTCGGTCGGGCTCCTCGCCGTCACGGTGTGGCCGTTCCTGCTGGGCCTCGGCGGCAAGATCTACCTCGGCGTCGCCGTCGCGCTGGGCGCGGCCTTCGTGGGCCTCGTCGCGCGCAGCTTCCGGCAGAACCTCGCGAGTGTGGAGGGTGGCCGCGCGCGCTGGGCCCGCTCGGTGTTCGCCTACTCGATCGTCTATATCGTCGTCCTGCTCGCGACCCTCGTCCTCGCGGCCGCCTGAACCGAGGGTTCGATGCCGCGGTTCCTGAAGGTCCTCATCGGAGCGACGACGATCGTCTTCGCGTTCCTGGTCGTGCTCGTGGCCGTGCGCTTGCGGCGGCCCGCGGCGCTCCCGGTGCTCGCCACGGTCCCCACCTTCACCATGAAGGACCAGCTCGGGCAGCAGGTCACCGACGTCTCGCTCCGCGGCACCGTCTGGATCGCCGACTTCTTCTTCACGAGTTGCCAGGCCTCGTGCCCCAAGCTCACCGCCCGCATGAAGGGCGTGCAGGACAAGCTCGTCGCGCTGAAGGCGCCCGTGAAGCTCGTCTCCTTCACCGTCGACCCCGAGAACGACGAGCCCACGCGACTGCTCGGCTACGCGCAGAAGTACGGCGTCGATGCGACCCGCTGGTCGCTGCTCACCACCCACCCCGCGGAGCACCCGAACGCCGAGCTCGAGCGCGTGATCGTGCAGGGGTTCAAGGTGCACTTCATGCCCCGCGCGGTGGGCAGCACCAAGGTCGAGGAGTCGGTCAACCTCATGACCATCATGCACGGCGACTACTTCGTGCTGGTCGATCGCGAGGGCCGCATCCGCGGCTATTACGACACCAAGCTCCCCGAGAAGGTCGATCAGGTGGTGGTCGACGCGCTCCGATTGACCCAGTGACCGAGGCACCATGACGACGACGACCGACCAGGAGACGCGGCGGTTCTGGACCTTCAACGGCACCGTCAGCGCGGCGGCGCTCGCGTTCCTCGCGTACATCCTCCTCGTCCGCAAGGTTGCGCCGGGCACGGGCGCGGACCTCTCGTTCCTTCCCGCGGTGAACGCCTCGCTCAACGCGACGGCCGCGGTGCTCCTCACCCTCGGCTGGGTGGCCATCAAGCGCGGTCGTCGTGAGCAGCACCCCTACTACATGGTGGGGGCGTTCGCGGCCTCGTCGCTCTTCCTGATCTCGTACCTCGTCTATCACTGGGCCCACGGCGACACGAAGTACGTGGGCGCGCACCGCGGCCTCTACCTCGGCCTCCTCGCGAGCCACGTGCTCCTCTCGGTGCCGGTCGTGCCGCTATGCCTCGCGGCGTTCTACTTCGCCTGGCGCAAGCGATTCGTCGCCCACCGCCGCATCACACGGGTGCTCGCCCCCGTCTGGTTGTACGTGTCGGTGACCGGGGTCTTGGTGTTCTTCTTCCTCCGGCGCTAGAACCAGGGGGTGGCAGCTCCCTCCGCGCGTGACCAAGGGCCCGAGCACGCGCGCGCCCGCGAGCAGGCCGAGGGCCGCGTCGGCACCGTGCTGCGCGGCAAGTACCGCCTCGATTCCCTGCTCGACGTCGGCGGCATGTCGGCCGTCTACGCGGCCACCCACCGCAACGGCGCCCGCGCCGCGATCAAGCTGCTGCACCGCGCGCTCTCCGAGCACGAAGACGTGCGCGAGCGGTTCCTGCGCGAGGGGCTACGCCGCCAACAAGGTCGGGCACCCCGGCGCGGTGCAGATCACCGACGACGAGGTCGCCGAGGACGGCGCGGTGTTCCTGGTGATGGAGCTCCTCGAGGGCGAGTCGCTCGACGCGCGCCTGCGCCGCCTCGGCCCGCTCGCGGCGTTCGAGGTGCTCGCCTTCGCCGCGCCGGTGCTCGACGTGCTGGCCTCGGCCCACGGGCAGGGCATCGTCCACCGCGACGTCAAGCCGGGCAACGTGTTCCTCGCGCGCGACGGCCGCGTGAAGCTGCTCGATTTCGGCCTCGCTCGCGTGCGCGAGGGCACGTTCGAGCAGCGCCGCACGCGCGACGGCGTGGTGATGGGCACCATCGGCTACCTCGCGCCCGAGCAGGCGCGCGGCCTCTCCACCGAGATCGACGCGCGCACCGACCTCTGGGCCCTCGGCGCCACGATGTTCACGGTGCTGTCCGGGCGCCACGTGCACGAGGGCGGCACCCCGATGGACCGCGTGATCACGGCGGCCTCGGTGCCGGCGCGCAGCCTCGCCACCGTGGTGCCGCACGCGCCGCCGCAGCTCGTCGCCATCGTCGACAAGGCGCTGGCCTTCAAGAAGGACGAGCGCTTCCCCTCCGCCGACGCCATGCGCCACGCGGTCCTCGCCGCGACCCATGCGCTCGAGCAGTCCCTCTTGCGCACCGCCGACGAGGCGCCCCCGGTCGACCTCGATTTCGGCGGAGAATCGTCCTCGCCGAGCGTGATGCTGGTCGAGGACGACCCGGGCATGTCGTTCATCGACGCGGTCATCGGCCACGGGCGTCGCTGAAGTTTGGTTAGACTGGGGGGCATGCGCCGATCCCTCCTCGTCTTCGCGCTCGGTGTGCTCGCGGCCTGTGGTGGCTCCAAGAACCCTCCCACGGGGTCGGGGTGCGGTGGCAGCGGCGGCACCGGTGGATCCGGTGGCGCCGAGCCCGGTGGCCCCGCGTCGAGCGGTGCGGCTGGAGCCTCCTCTTCTTCGGCCGGTCCCGCCGGCACAGGCGCCGCTGCCGCGCCCAAGGCCGACCCGATCGACGCGGCCACGCCCGAGACCAAGGACGCCAAGCCGTTCGCGCGGCGTCAGGTCTGCGAGAAGCCCCCCTGCCCCTCCGCGATCGTCTTTGCGGGCATGGACCAGATCGACGGCAAGCCCGCGCCGATCGCCATGTTCGAGGTGGTCCTCGGCCGCAAGGTGATGTGGTCGATCCCCAAGAACGCCAACGTCGTCGTCTACGGCTTCCTGCTCGACGGCGAGGTCTCGGTGATGGCCGACGACATCAAGGACAAGCAGAAGCGCTGCTGGAAGCTCGACGCGTTCCGCGCGCCCGGCGGCGGCGTGAACGTCTTCGCCAAGGAGCCGACCCGCATCCTCGTCGGCGTCGGCGCGGTCGGCGACGCCAAGACGGTGACCGACGCCCTCGCCAAGCCCGCTCCGTGGGCCAAGCGCCCCTCGCCGGTCGAGTCGGTCGAGCTCGGGCGCAAGCCGCAGGTGAGCTGGGGCGGCGGCGCCTACCACGCGCGCATCGGCTTCGAGGACCCGGGCGCCCCGAGCTTCACGCTGCTCCTCATGTCCAAGAACGCGCCCGTCGCCGAGCACGTGCACGCGACCGAGTGGGAGTTCCTCGCCCTCATCGACGGGGACGGCGAGCTCACCCGCAAGGAGGGAGGCAACGTCAAGACGACGAGCGGCACGTTCGTCGCGATTCCCCCCGGCGTCGCGCACGGCTATCGACCGAACGGCACGACGCCGACCCTCGCCGTGCAGATGTACTCCCCCGCAGGGCCCGAGCAACGCTTCAAGAAGCTCGCCGAGAAGCCATGAGCATCCCCACCTTCGACGACGCCGCCCTCACCGCCCTCTGCGACCTCGGCTTCGACTACCTGTGCGACCGCCCGTTCGGCGAGGTCGTCGACGTGGACGAGGTCCTCGCCGCCATCGACGCGACCCACGACCCCTCGGTCGTCACGCGCGTGCTGCAGCGCTGGGTCACGCCGAGCCGGGAGCGCCTGGTCGCCCGCGCGGCCGCGAGCACGCTCACCCTGAGCGTGTGGCTCCCCGAGCCCCTCAAGGACGCCATCGCCGCCGAGCTCGGCAAGCCCGCGCCCATCCCGCAGAAGCTGATCGACGAGGTGGTGGCCTCGGAGGGCGTGCGCGACGCCGTGCGCGAGATGCTGCGCGAGCAGCTCCAGAGCTTCATCACCCGCGTGAGCAACGCTGGCAGCAGTGGCAGCAGTGGCAGCAGTGGCAGCAGCGGCGGGGGTGGGCTCCGGGGCGCGATCGGCCTCGGCGCGCGCGCGTTCGGCGCCGCCGGCAAGTCGCTCCTCGGCGGCCTCGCCGAGCAGCTGCAGGACAAGGTGCGCGAGTTCGTCGACGGCTCGGTCGAGGCGCTGCAGGCGCGCATCGCCAAGCAGCTCGCCGACCCGGCGACGGCCGAGGCCCTCGGCAAGCGCCGCAAGAAGGCCTTCCTCAAGTTCCTCGAGACCAAGGAGTCGAAGGCGGCCGAGACGGTGAAGAAGGCCCCCACGAGCTCATCCAGGGCTACGTGCAGCAAGTGGTCGCCCACAACCTCGCGCGCAAGGAGCTGCGCGAAGCCGTCCGCGGCGAGGTCGAGGCCGTGCTCGCCGATCTCGGCAAGGGCACGGTCGGCGACGCGCTCGACACGCTCGGCCTGCGCGCGATCGCCCGGGACGCGCTGCGCACCCACGGCCTCGTCCTCGCGCGCGGCTTCGCGGCGAGCCCCGAGGTGGCCGCGTGGTGGGCCACGCACGTGAAGTGATCACACCTCCAGCACCTGATCCGGCGTGACGATCGCGCGGCGGAGGGGGGCCATCAGGCGCGCCTTCGGCCACGCGACCACCTCGTCCAGCAGGCCGTGGCCCCCCACCAGCGCCTCGTCGCCGAGCACCACGCGGCGCACGTCGATCCCCGGCGTCACCCGAGCGATCGGCGACACGTAGGGGCGCGCGAGGTTGGCCGCGAAGTAGCTCGCGAGGTCGCCGATGTCGTGCCACAGCCCGGTCGTGACCACCGCGCGCACGTCGGCGCCCGCGGCCAGCGCGGGGATCAGGAGATCCCCCACCAGACACCCGCGCGTCGGCGCCCCTCGAACACCCTCCGGCGAGAGGCCCATCACCGCGGCGTAGTGCGCGCCTCGCGCCTCCACGCCGAACGACTGCTTGCGCAGCCGCACCACGCGCCCCTCGGCGTCGAGCCCGACGTTGCCGGTGCCGGCCGCGCCGACGTCGCGCACCGCGAGCCGCGCGAGCTCGAGGCCCGCGGGGACCAGCGGCGCCGGATCGAGGTCCGCGACCACGTCGCCGTTCCAGATCAGCACCGGCCCGCTGCCCAGCGCACTGCGCGCGTGCGCGAGGCCCCCCGCCGTGCCGAGCGGGCCATCCCTCTCGACCACCACCTCGATCCCGAGCCGCAGTCCCGCGGCGACGACCTGCTCCGGCAGGTGCGCGGCGTTGGCCACGATCGTGCGCGCACCCGCGTCCCAGAGGCGCGCGACGGCTGCGGCGAGCGGGGTCGTGTCCCCGACCGGCAAGAGCGGCTTGGGCACGCGCACGCTCAGCACCGAGATGCGGGTGCCGAGGCCCGCGGCGAGCACGAATCCGGCGATGGTCATGGCTTGCTCCGGGGGTCGATCCACACGGGGTTGGTGAAGGCGATCGCGCGCCGGAACCCGAAGAGGCCCACGCCGTCGCCGACGACCTCCGTCTCGACGATCACCACCAGCGCGGTGCGCTTGTCGACCTCGGGCACCGGCACCTCGAGCACGTAGCCACGCAGCGGATCGAGCGCGAGGGTCGCGTCGGCGATCACCTTCGGGCCGAGCCGCACCCACACCCGCGGCGCCGACTGCCAGCTGCTCGGGTGCACGACGACGCGCGCCTTCGAGGGCGCCTTCACCGCGCCGCCGATGCCCGCCTCGCCCACGTGCACGTCGACGATCGGCCCGCTGGTCACCCACGCCTTGCCGGCCTTGAGCGCGGCGACGATCGCCGAGATCGGCCGCCCGCTCGGGCGGAACTCGGGCCCGACCTCCACCATCGTCCGCGGGAACCCGGCCCAAGGCACGGTGAGCTTGTGCGAGTCCGAGGAGCCGGTGGCGGTGTGCACCTCGCCGCGATCGAGCATGGTGATCCACTCCTCGATCAGCGCGTGCACCGCCGCAGGCCGGTCGAGGTCGAAGCCGTTGAACAGCTCGAGCGCGTCGTAGTCGCGCCGGAACCCCTTGGCGGGCGTCGCGCCCGTCTTCTTGTCGACCGCCTGCGCCTCGAAGTAGCCGATGGTGCTCCCGTCTTGCAGCAGCGCGCGCGGGTGGTTCACCTGGATCACGTGCTCACCGGGGAGCGCGTGCATGGCGTCGAACAGCGTGGTCGGGAGCGTGGCCTTGGTCTTCGGGACCGGCGCGCCGTCGGGCCACGGGTAGACGTTGAAGTGGCCGAACGCGGGGCTCAGCGTGGTGAGCTCCACGCCCTTCATCGCGCGCAGATCGAGGCCGAGCGCGGCCGCCGCGGGGCCGTGGTCGCCGACGACGTCGTGCTCGGTGGCCGCGGCGCACTCGATGCCCACCGCCACCAGCGAGCGCACGCGGTCCTCGTACGAGACGCGCTTGGCGTCGAAGCTCGGGCGCGCGTGCACGTGCAGGTCGCAGGCCACGGTGTGCTCGCGCACCGCCCCCTCGGGCATCAGATCGAGCGGCACCCGCAGCGCGTCGCCCTCCTTCACGTCGACGACGCGCTTGCCCACCCCGAACCCGGGGCCCCGCGTCGCGCGCAGCGTCCAGCGGCCCGGGGTGAGCGGCAGCACCATGCGCGGGGTCGTGAGGTCGACGATCGGCATGGTGGGCTCGGACTCGCGGATCGGATCGAGCACGATCGGCGCCGCGCCCGCGGGGCCCTCCGCGTAGAGGCGCGCGGCGAGGAACGCGGTCGTCGTCGGGTCGCGCGGCTCCATCGCGATCGCCGCCGCGGTGCGCGCAGGGACGCCGGCCAGCGCGGCACCCCGCGCGAGCGCCGTGCGCAGATCGGGCACCAGCGCGAGGCCCACCCAGAGGTCGATCGCGCGGTCACCGTCCACGCCCGTCGTCGCGACGATCTGCGAGGCCGCGGCCACGTCGAGCGCCGGACGGCCCGCCGTGACGAGGTGACCGTTGCCCCCCTCGACGGCGAAATAGGCCGTCTTCGTCGACGGGACGAGCGGGCCGGGCGGCAACGGCGCGCCGCGGTCGAGCGTGAGGTCGAAGCTGCGCGCGAGGCGGAGCGCCATCACCGCGCGGCGCCCCAAAGGCCCGACGAGCCGCAGGGCCGCCCCGTCGTCGGCCGCGAGGATCGTGAGGACGACGTCGCCACGGAGCTTCTCGCGCAGCACGGCGACGCCGTTCTCGACGTCGACCCTGCGCTCGATCACCGCCGCCTCGTCACCGTCGACCCGTAGATCGACCACCACCGGCGCGGCGTGCACGGCGCCCTTGCGCACCTCGAGGCGCCCGCCGGCCTGCGCGCCCTCGCCGGCGCGGTAGACGACGGAGAGATCGCCGCGGGTGAGCTCCAGCACCTTGGCCTCGGGCGTGGTGGCCGCCTGGACGCCGCCCGCGTCGACGCGGTGCTTCTTGCAGCCCGTGGCGAGCAGCGCGGCGAGGAGCAGCCAGCGCTTCATCGATGGATCGACTGGGCGATGGGGACGAAGAGCAGCACGAAGAGCACGAGCGTACCCATGGCGAGGACGCGACGCCGCGGAGAGAGCACGCTGCCGGGCTCGACCGGCGGGTGGTTGCCCCGGCGGGTCATCGCGCGCAGCAGGAGCCACCAGATGATCCAGTTGATGCCGCCCGGGAGATCCTGGCTCAGCGCCTCGCCCCACGGCACGTGGGCCTGGCGCGCGCGGAAGACGAGGTAGGCGGGGACGAGCACCGCGAGCGGCAAGAGAGCGCGGTGCACGAGGCGCGCGATGCGATCCTGCCGCTCGCCGAACAGCGCGTAGGCCACGTGCCCGCCGTCGAGCTGCCCGATGGGGAGCAGGTTCAGCATCGTCATGTAGAGCCCCGCCCACCCGGCGAACGCGGTGGGGTGCAGGTACACGTCGTGGCCCGGCGGGAACTTGCCGAAGACGAGCCACTTGATGGCGAGGTAGAGCAGCGACTGCCCCTCGTCGATCCCGCCGGGGCTCGAGGGCAGCACGCGCGACAGCTTGAGCCCGACGACCAGCACCGGGATGGCCACGAGCAGCCCGGCGAGCGGACCGGAGGCGCCGACGTCGAACAGCGCGTCGCGGGTGCGGATGCGCCCCCGCATGCCGATCACCGCGCCGAACGTGCCGAACCCGAGCGGGAACGGGATGAAGTGCGGCAGCGAGGTGGCGATGCGGTGGCGGCGCGCGAGCAACCAGTGCCCGAGCTCGTGGGTCGTGAGGATCGCGAGGAACGGCACGGCGAACACCCACCCCCGCAGCGGGTGCGTGCCGTGCTCCACGAAGGCGTTGCCGGCGTGGAACGTGGTGACGATGGTGGCGAGGAACAGGAGGAGCGGCAGCCCGATCCGCTGCTTCGACGGAGCCTCGTCGGCGGCCTCCACCGCGGCGTCATCCACCGCGGACCTCGCTCGCGAGGAGGGGCGCGAGCGACCGCAGGAGCGCCTCGATCTGCACGGTGAGCTCGACGCGCGCCTCGCCGCTGTCGGCCGAGACCACGAGGGCGAGCGGGTCGATGGCAGGATCTGGCAGCAATTCGAAGACCGTGTCTCGACCGGGCAAGAGGGCGTCGAGGCGCGGCCGCAAGCGCGCCTCGGTCTCGGGGTGGACCCGCAACAGCACGCGTCCGCGCGCGGGAGAACACCGCGAGCGAGTGGCGGGCCCAGGCGAGCAGCGCGGCGTCGTCGGCGCGGAGCGCCTCCCCGAGCAGGCGCTCGGCGACGACCCCGGCCGCCATGGTGACGAGCTCGGTCAACCGCGCGCCGCGACCGGCCTCTTCGGCCCGGAGCGAGAGCAGCAACGCGGCCGCCTCGGCGCGCCCCTCGGCGAGGCCTTGTGCAGCGGCCTCGGCGCGCACGGCTTCGGCCGACGCCTGCGCCGCCGCGACGATCGCGCGCGCGCACGCCTCGGCCTCGACGACCTCGGCGGGGATGCGCGCGACCGTCGGCGTGGCAGGGGGATCGATCCGACGAGCGTCGACGCTCCCCGCGGGCAGGATGCGGACGCTCATCCGAGGACACCCGCCTCCACCGCGCGGCGCAGCGAGACCAGCGCCTCGGCCAGCGCGCGCGCCCGCGCCTCGCGGGTGTCGCCGACGAGGGGGGACACGCCGAGGCGAGCCCGCGCCGTCGCGAGCCCGCGCTCGAACGCGTCGCTCGGATCAGAGCTCGAAGGTGAGCTTCCGGGCGTCGGTCCAGATGCCGTCGAGGTCATAGTGACTGCGGGCCTCCTCCTGGAACACGTGCGCGACGAGATCGCCGTAGTCGAGCACGATCCAGGTCGACTGCGGGCGACCCTCGACCATGATCGGCTTGCGCTTCGGGGTCTGCTCGGAGAGCGCGGCCTCGATGGCGTCGGCGATGGCAGCGACGTGGCGGTCGCTGCGCCCGCTCATGAGCACGAGCACGTCGGCGTAGTCGACGCGGCCGGAGACGTCGTAGCCGCGCACGTCGACCGCCTTCTTGTCGGACGCCGCGCGGGCCGCGGTCTGCGCGATCGCGAGCACGTCGGCCGACGCGGTCTCGCCCGGCGCGCGGGGCGGACGCTGTACCTTGCGCGCGGGCTCGGGCAGCGGCGCCTTGGTGCGCAGGCCCTTGGGCTTCTTGGGCGCGCGCGCCGCGCTCGGCTTGTCGGCCGACGGACGACCCACGCCAGCACGACCCGCGGCGGGACGACCCGCACCCGGACGACCCGCGGGACGATCGGCGCCGGGGCGACCCGCGCCCGGACGACCTGCACCCGGCCGACCGGCCCCCGGACGATCCCCACCAGCACGACCCGCGCCGGGACGGGCCCCGGGCCGCGCGCCGCTCGGTCGACTCGACTTCTTGGCCGAGGGACGCTCGTCGCGCTCCTCGCCGCCCCCTGCGGCCCCCGTGCGTCGCGTGCGCCCTGCGGCGCCGCCGGGGCGAGTCTTGCTGGACGGCGCGCCATCGCGGGCCGGGCGGGCCGGACGCTTGGCGCCGGTCTTCGGTCCGCCTCCGGCTGGCCGCTTGTGGGACGACCCGATGGTGGGACGTCCCGATTTCTTCGCCGCGGGCTTCTTCTTCGTCGCCAAAACTCAGCTCCTTGGCGCGGAGCCGCGCCGCTCTCCGTGTCCGTACACGATCCACTTCTGGGTGGTCAGCTCTCGGAGCCCCATCGGCCCGTAGGCGTGGAGCTTGGTCGTCGCGATGCCGAGCTCGGCGCCGAGGCCGAGCTCTCCGCCGTCGTTGAAGCGGGTGGAGGCGTTGACGAGCACGCACGAGGCGTCGACCTCGTGCAGGAAGCGATCGGCGTTCGCGTACGACGGCGTGACGATGGCCTCGGTGTGGTTGCTGCCGAAGCGCGCGATGTGGTCGAGCGCCTCGTCGAGCGAGCGCACGACGCGCACCGCGAGGATTTTCGCCAGGAACTCACGGCCGAAATCGCCGTCGGTCGCGGGCACTGCGTGCGGCATGAGGGCGCGCGCGCGCTCGTCGGCCCGGACCTCGATGCCGAGCTCGGCGAGCCGCGCGTCGAGCGCCGGCAGCAGGGCCGCGGCGCCGCTCTCGTGCACGAGCAGGCACTCGAGCGCGTTGCAGACGCCGGGGCGCGACTTGCCGTCGACCACGAGATCGGAGGCGTTCGCCGGGTCGCCGCCCTCGTCGACGTAGAGGTGACAGACGCCCTGGAAGTGCGCGATCACCGGCACGCGCGCGTGCTCCGCGACGAAGCGCACGAGGCCCTCGCCGCCGCGCGGGATGACCACGTCGAGCACGCCGACGAGGCCGAGCAGGGCCTTGGTGGTCTCGCGGTCGTGGGGCGGGACGGCGACGACGGCGTCGGCCGGGAGCCCCGCGTCGACGAGGCCGCCGTGCACGCACGCGAGGAGCGCCTCGTTGGAGCGCACGGCCTCCTTGCCGCCGCGGAGCACGGTGGCGTTGCCCGACTTGAGGCACAGCGCGGCCGCGTCCACCGTGACGTTGGGGCGCGACTCGTAGATCATCCCGACGACGCCGAGCGGCACGCGCATGCGACCGACGACGATGCCGCTCGGGCGCTGCACGAGGTCGCTCACCGAGCCCACCGGGTCGGGGAGCGCAGCGATCTCCTCGACCGCGCGGGCAATGCCCTGGATGCCGACGTCGGTCAGGGTGAGGCGGTCGATCATGGCCTCGGAGAGGCCGGCGGCGCGCGCCGAGACGAGGTCTTCGGCGTTGGCCTCGCGGAGCGCCCCGACGCTGGCCCGCAGGCGCGCGGCGATCGCGTGCAGCGCGCGGTTCTTGGTGGCCGACGATGCGGTCCGCAGCGCGCGCGAGGCCACCTTCGCGCGGAGGGCGCGGGCGCGGACATCGGCGGCGGGGTCGGTCACCGGCGGAGGCTAGTATGAATCGGGGCCAGCGTGGAAACGGCCTGGAACGGGCCGCCGCTCTCCTACCGCGTGAAGGCGGCCGGGCGGAGCAGGTTGCGCAAGGTCTCGTCCACCCGCGCGGGGTTCTTGCGGGGATCCACGATGCCCGCGCCCACGAGCGCTCCGAACACGAGGTCGAGCCGGGCCAGCGAGGCGCGCTCGCCGTGCGAGCAGCCCTCGGTCACGGCGCAGATGCGGAGGGCGGTGCGCACCGTCTCGAGCGCGACCGGCGCGTTGCCCATCTCGAACTGCGCGCGCGCCCGCGCCGCCGACACCGCCGCGGAGTTGCGCGCCTCGAGGGGGGCGCTCGCCTCGAGGGCCAGCGCGACCCCCGGGGGCGCCGGCCGCGATCTGGGCCTCCATGCGCGTGGCGAGGTCTTCGCCCTTCTGCAGGCCGGGGGCGGTGGTGGAGGCGTGTCCGCCGTCCTTGCGGGGCGACGACAGGTCGACCACCAGGGCGAGGCCGATGCCCAGCCCCAGCGCGAGCACGGCGGCGGCGGTGCCTTCGTGGCGCATCGAGGGTGAGACAAGCGTACGGCCGGGAGGTTCCCGCGTCACGCGAGGGCGCCTCTCTCCGTCAGATCGGGCTTCCCCCGGGCTGAAGCGGCTGAAGCCCGGGGCACCGACGGCGGCTGAAGCCCGGGACATGAACCCCGGGCTCGACGTGGCGTGAGACGGGCGGAACTCCCCTCTGCACTGTGTCAGCAGCGATGGCGTCCAGCCAGCCATCGAGGGCGTGGAGCCCGGGGCTTCAGGCCCCGGGCTTGCGGTGCTGTCGGTGCCCCGGGCTTCAGCCCGGGGGAATCGCGAAGCGCACACCGAGTGGTGTCTTCAGGCCCGGCTTTCCTTGTGGACGACCAGATCGTCGCGGTGGACCACGGCGTCGAGCGGGCGACCGATGGTGGCCTCGACGTCGGCCCCGCGCTTGCCGGCGACCCGGACGAGGTCCATGGCGCCGATCGCCGCGAGACCCCGGCCGATCTCGTGGCCCGTCGGGTCGAGGACCTGCACCGCGTCGCCCGCGCCGAACGCGCCGCGCACGCCGAGCACGCCCACCGCGAGCAGGCTGCCCCCGCGCTCGATCAGGGCCTTGGCGGCGCCGGCGTCGACGATCAGCGCGCCACGCGGTCGCAAGGTGAACAGGATCCAGTGCTTGCGCGCGGCGAGCGGGTCGCGGTCGGGGGTGACCAGGGTGCCGACGTCGTGCCCGGCGAGCACCTGGGCCAGGCCGTCGGCGGAGCGCGCGTCCGCGATCACGACCGCCGCGCCGGCCATCGCGCCGCGCCGCGCCGCCTCGAGCTTGGACGCCATGCCCCCGTGCCCACGCTCACGCGCCCCTGCTCGACGGGCGCGACCCCGACCAGCGGCAACGCCTCGCGCTCCACGTCGTGCACGACCGAGACCCGCTGGCCCTCGCGGTCGAGGAGCCCCGCGACGTCGGACAGGAGCACGAGCAGGTCGGCCCCGACCATCGCCGAGACCAGCGCGGCGAGCTGGTCGTTGTCGCCGAACTTGATCTCGTCGACGGCGACCGTGTCGTTCTCGTTGATGATCGGGATGGCGCCGGCCTCGAGCAGCGCGTCGAGCGCGGCGCGCGCGTTGTTGGCGCGGGCGCGGTCGGCGAGGTCGGCGTGGGTGAGCAGCACCTGCGCGACCGCGCGCTTCTCCCCGGAGAACGCCTGCTCCCAGCGGCGCATCAGCGCGCTCTGGCCTGCCGCGGCGGCGGCCTGCAGCTTGGCCATCTCGCGCGGGCGCGACTTCCAGCCGAGCACCTGCAGACCGAGGGCGATGGCGCCCGAGCTCACGACGATCACCCCGCCCGGTGGGCGCGCGGCGATCACGCGGGCGAGCCGCGCGTACACCTCGGGGTCGCTCGCGAGCGTGCGCGAGCCGATCTTGACGACGACGCGACGCGCGCGCGGGAACCCTTCGCGGTAGGGGAGCCCCGCGTCGGTCACCCGTGGCCCTCCACCGCGACCACGTCGTCCATCGCGGCGTCGAGCCGCGCGCCGAACACCTCGGGGAGACCGGCGGCGCCGAGCAGGGCGCCGTCGAGCGCGCGCTGCAGGCTCGAGCGGTAGTCCTCCGGCGGGTCGGCGGTCATCGCGTGGGTGCGCGCGAGGCCGGGCATGATCGCGCGCACGGCGGCGCGGTCGAGGAGCTTGCGCAGGCGGCGCGCCTCCTCGGCGTCGATGCGGACGATGCCTGCGTTCGGGCCCTGGCCGCGGTGGCGCTCGAGGTAGCGGTCGAGCAGTCGACCGAACGCGAGGGTCTCGAACGCCGTGCGCACCGGCTGGACGACGGTGGCGTAGGGCGAGAGCGGCCGCACGAGCCGGCCTGCGAAGTACACGATCGCGTCCCGGGCGACGGCCGGGGTCTCGCCGGGCGCCGACGGGTCGGCGAGCACCTCGCGCGCGTCGGCGGTGAGCGCGAGGCCGTACTGCGCGCAGATGTCGTGCGCCATCGCGCCGCGCAGCGCGCCGACGATCTTGCGGGGCAGGACGGGGACGGGGACGACGCCAGCGACGGCGCCGGCGACGGCGAACACGGTGACGCGAGCCTGCGAGGACCGGGGCATGGACGGGATCTATCATCGCTCGCCGCGCGCCGCTGCCCGTTGTACGGCCTGCGCGATGACGCGGCCCGGCCCGACCCTGCGCTGGTTCCTCGGCCGTGCGCTCGACGGGTTCTCGGCCAAGCTCGCGCTGTTCGACGCGCTCGTCGCGACCACGCTCGCCGTCGTGGCGGGCGTGTTCATGCGCATCGTCGGCGGGCCGCGGGCCGCCTACGAGCAGGTCGTGCCCATGCTCGGCACGGGCCTCCGCTGGTCGGTCGCGCTGCCGCTCGCGTTCGCCGGGCTCGCCGCGGTGGAGTCGGACCGCAAGGCCGGGCTCCTCGCGCTCGCCGAGCGCCGCGGCGTCTCGCTCTCCTCGTGGGTCCGAGGCCGCGCGGTCGGGGTCGCGGTGATGATCGCGGTGACCGTCGGCGTGCCGATGATCCTCGTGTCGGTGGTGTTCGCGGGGCTCGGCGGCGGCGTCGAGGGCGCGGTCGCGCGGCTGTCGCTCGTGCTGCCGAGCATCGTCACCGGGGTCGCGAGCGGCGCGCTGCTCGGCTTCGGCGCCGTGGCGCTCGGGGCGCACGTCACCTCGCGCCCGCTGGCGCTGGCGGTGCTCGTCGGGTCGGCCGCGTTCGGCGTCGCGCTCGAGCGTGCGCTGCCGGGCGCTCCCGGCGCGGTCGCGCACGCCCTCGTCTCTCCGCTGCTCGCGCTCGAGCGGCTGCAGGCCACCCTGTTCGCGGAGCGGGGCGCGAGCTCCGCCGCGGGCGCGACCGGCGCTGCGGTGGTGCTGGTCGTGTCCTTCTTCGGGACGCGCATCGCGAGCGCCGCGATCGACGATGGCCGGGTGCAGTCGTGATCGCGCTCACCTCCGTGCTGGTCCCCGGCGTGCTCGGCGGGCTGAGCCTCGAGGCCAGGAGCCCGCTCACGTTCCTGGTCGAGCCCGCGGGTGGGCGCGCCGCCCGCACGATCTTCCGCCTCGTGGCGGGGCTCCTCCGCCCACGCAACGGCACGGTGCGCGTCGACGGCCGCGACCCGGCGCACGACCCGAGCCTGCGCCGCGAGATCGCGCTGCTGGGCGACCCGGCGCTGCTCGCCGACCTGTCCGAGGAGAGGTGCGGGCCATGTTGCCCGAGCTCGCGGGCCTCCGCGGCGTCACGGTGCCCGCCCTGCAGGGCTCGCGCCTCCCCGTGACCGATCACCTCGCGGCCCCACACACCGCGCGGGTGGTGCTGCTCGCCCACCCCGAGAGCTATACCGACGGCGCCCTGCGCGATGCTGCCATTGCTGCCACGCAGGCGGCCGTGGCGCGCGGCGCGCAGGCGATCGTCGCGACGCACCGCCTCGACACCCTGCTCGCCCTCGCCCACGGCGACCCGACCGCGCCCGCGCACCTGCTCGGCGGCGGCCGCGTGGCGCTGACCACGCCCGCCCAGTTCCTCCCCTGGTCGAGCCCCGCGCGCGGCGGCGTCACCCGCACGATCCACGTGGTCTGCGACGGCGCGCGCGAGCTCGCGGCCGAGCTCCTCGCGAGCACGCTCGTGGCCCCGCAGATCGCCTCGCTCGAGCCCATCTCGGCGCGCGAGCTGCGGGTGCACGCGCGCGACCCACAGGCCGTCGTGCGCGCCATCGCCGGCGCCGCCCACGCGGGGCGCGCGATCGAGGCGCTCACCGTGCTCGGCGCGTCGGCCGAAGAGCTCCTCGGGGGCGCCGCGTGATCGCGCGCGCCACGCTGCGGGTCTCGGTCGCGCGCGCCGGCCTCGCCTTCGTGGCGATCGCGCTCGCGCTCTCGACGCCGGGCCTCCTCGCGGCGCCTGCGCTGCGCGGGATCGACGAGGTCACGTTCGGGCGCGCGGTCACGCGGGCGCTGTCGGGGCTCACGTTCCCCGTGGCGAGCGCGGTGCTCGTGGTGCTGTTGCTCTCGCGTCAGAGCCGGCTCCGGCGTGGCGCCGATCGGCTGGTCGGCGCGGGGCTGCCGCCGGCGCGCGCGGCCCGCTTCCTCGTGCTCACCACCCTCGCGGCGGCGGTGTTCGTCGCCGCGCCGCTCGGGGCCGCGCTCGTCGCCGTCCTGCGGGGCGCGGCGCAGCTCGGACCCACCTCGCTCGCCGTGCGCGACGTGCTCGGGACCGCGTGGGCGGCGGCGCTGGGCGCCGCGGCGTGGACCGCGGTCGGCGCCGCGTTCATGGCGAGGAGCGGGCGACCGAGCCGCGCGCTCATGGTGCTCGCGATCGACCTCCCCACGCGGATGTTGCCGGGCGGGGCGGCCTGGCTCGCGCCGGGCGCGCACCTCGACAACGTGCTCGGCGCGCCGCCCCCGCACGGCCTGCTGCCCGTCCCGGTTCTGCCGCAGATCGCGAGCGTGGCGGCGCTGGTGGTGATGACCGTCCTCGGCGCGTGGATCGCGCTCGTACGGTACGAGGCCGCGGACTAGGCCTCCTCGAGCGTCGACAGTTCGCCGTCCGCGCGCCGCAGCCGGAGCGCGAGGGCGCGCGCGAGGCCGTTGAACACCGACTGGCCGAGCCGCGGGTGGGCCCCGGCCACCGCGTCGAAGGCCTTTCGGGAGAGCACGAACAGCTCGGTGTCGCACTCGGCGAAGGCGTCGGCCGTGCGGCTCGCGCCGTCGAGGAAGGCGATCTCGCCGAAGAAGTCCCCGCGGCCGAAGCTCGCGATGTGCAGGCCCTTGCCCTCGATCGGCAGCGAGATGCGCACCGTGCCCGAGCGGATGAAGAAGATCTCGTCGCCGTGGTCGCCCTTGGCGAACACGCGCGCGTTGGCCGCCACGCGGCGCACCTCGACCGCGGCGCGGAGCTCGGCCACCGTCTCCTTCTTGCGCCCGGAGAACATCTCGAGGTCGACGATGTCGAGCTCCCCCTCGGCGGACGCCTCGCTCGAGCCCTTCTCGGCGAGGAGGCGGTCCTCGGCCCACGCGAGCGCGTCGGAGAGCTGGTCGAAGATGGCGTGCGGCTCGTCGGCGTCGATGACGCCCACCTCGCGCAGGTAGGCGGGCACGTCGGCGTAGCCGGCGAGGAAGCGCGGGAGGTTGCAGAACACGGCCTTCGCGCCGCGATCGTTGAGCTGGGTCTGCATCTGCTCGAGGATGTGCGCCGCGGTGAGGTCGAGGGCGTCGACGCGCCGGAGGTCGAAGATCACGGTGCGGCGGGTGCCGAGGTCTTCCTGCAGCTCGTTGCGCAGCTGGTCGGTGGTGCCGAAGAACAGCGAGCCCTGCAGCTCGACGACCACCGTCTCGCCGCCGTGCTCGGTGAGGATCGCCATGTCGGCCGGCAGGCGGCGGCGCTTGGAGAAGACCTGGTTGCCGTAGAGCTTGCGGCGGATGACCGGCGCCTTCGACTCGTTGCGGATGAAGAGCAGGATGGAGAGCGCGACGCCGACCGCCGACGCCGTGATGAGGTCGACGCCGACGGCCACGGTGATGACCGCGAGGACCACCGCGAAATCGAACGCGGTGGAGGAGCGCTTCGCCCACGCGAACGCGGCGAAGTCGAACATCTTGAACGCGACGACCACGAGGATGCCGGCGAGGGCCGCGAGCGGCGCCCAGGCCACCACCTTGGCGAGCGCGAGGTAGGCGAACAGCACCGCGCCGCCCTCGATGACCGCCGACCAGCGCGTGGTGCCGCCGCTCGCCACGTTGACCAGCGTCGCGCCCGAGGTGCCCGCGCCCGGCATGCCGCCGATGGCCGCGGAGACGGCGTTGGCGACGCCCTGCCCGAACAGCTCGCGGTTGGAGTCGTGGCGCGACCCGGTGACGGCATCGACGACGACGCACGTCTTGAGCGTGTCGAGCGAGAGCACGACGGCGAGCGTGGTGGCCGGGCCGACGACCTGCACGAGGTCGACGAAGTGCAGCCCGCCGAACGACTTGAGGCGCGCCGCGAGGCCGGCGAAGAAGGACGCGCCGCCTCCGGCGAGCGGTCCGATGACCAGCTCGTTGCCGGCGAGGACCCGCATCGACGGGACGACGAACGACAGCGCGACGTAGGCGAGGATGCCGCCGAGCAGGCCGATGATCGCGGGCGGGATCGCCTTGGTGATCTTCGGCGCGGCCACCATGGCCCCGATCGTGGCGAAGCCGACCACGAGCGAGGGCTTGCTCCAGTGGTGGGGGTCGAACACGCCGTGCCCCAGCGTGATGCCCTTGGGCAGACCGAGGAGCGCCGGGAGCTGCTTGAGGAAGATGACGACGCCGACGCCGCTCAGGTAGCCGGTGACGACGGGGTACGGGATGTACTTGATGATGGTGCCCGCGCGCGCGAGGCCGAGGGCGAGCTGCAGCGCGGCCGCGAGCAGGCCGACCAGGGTCATCTGCAGGAGCAGGCGGGCCGGGTCGCCCGGGTACCGGTGGGCGGCCTGGATCGCGAACGCGCTCATGACCGCGACGGCCGGTGCGCAGGGCGCCGAGACCAGACGCGGCGTACCTCCGAGGATCGGCGCGATGGTGCCGAGGGCGACGGCGCCGAGGAGCCCCGCGAGGGCGCCGACGCCAGGACCCTGACCCACCGGGGTGAAGACCGCGATGCCGAAGGCGATCGAGGCGGGCAGCGCGACCAGGGTCGAAGCCAGGCCTCCCCAGATGTCGCCGACGAGGCCGCTCCGAGGCGCCTCACGGGGCGCGGCGTTCGATGTCATCCTCTCGCCTCCGACCGGAGGATCGAGCAAGACCCGGACCTCCGGTGACGGGCGCGTGACAGCGCAGCGGGTCCATCCGAGTCGTGCACCCCTTGCGCACACTCAGCGACGCGTGCGTCCTTGCGCCTGACGGACCCAGTCGCGCAGGGTCTCGCGGGGAACACCGGTCGCGCGCGCCGCGGCCGCCACGCTGCCGAGCGAAGCCACCAGCGCGACGGCCTGGTCGGGGTCACGACGAAGAGGTGGGGGGGGCGTGGAGGTGCGGCCGAGCGCGCGAGAGACGTCGAGCTCCTCGACGATCCCCGACGAAAGCGCGGCCGCGCGGTAGAGGACGTTGCGGAGCTCGCGCACGTTGCCCGGCCACCGCTCCGCGGCGAGCCGCGAGCCGGCGGAGGGCGAGAGCGTCCGCGGACCGAGCTCGTCGCGCCAGGTGAGCAGCAGGGCGTCGGCGATCTTCTGCACGTCGCCCGGGCGATCGCGGAGCGGCGGCACCTCGACGACGAGCACCGCGATGCGGTGGAACAGGTCCTCGCGGAACGTGCCCTCGCGAACGCGTTGCTCGAGGGGGGCCCAGGTCGCGGCGATCACACGCACGTCGACGCGTCGCGGTGTACGCGCGCCGAGCCGCTGCACCTCGCCGGTCTCGAGCACGCGCAGGAGCTTCGCCTGCATGTCGAGCGGGAGCTCCCCGAGTTCGTCGAGGAGCAGCGTGCCCCCGTCGGCGATCTCGAAGCAGCCCGGCCGCGCGGCGTGGGCGCCAGTGAACGCGCCCCGCTCGGCCCCGAACAGCTCCCCCTCCGCGAGCTCGCGCGGGAGCGCGCCCACGTTGATGGCGTGGAACGGACCGCGCCGCCGTGAGAGCGTGTGGAGCGCCCGCGCGACCACCTCCTTGCCGCTCCCGCTCTCACCGCGCACGAGCACCGGCGCGCGCAGCGGCGCGATGGCGTGCACGTGGCGGGCGAGCCGCGCCATCGGCGGGGAGCTGCCGATCGCGCCGGGCAGCGACAGCGGCGGGCCCTCGTCGATCGGTCCTGTCTGCGCCTCCAGCGCGATGGCCGTGCGTCCGACGATCGCGCAGGCGCCGACGCCGAGGGTCGCGGCCTCGACCCGCGCACCCCCTACCCACGTGCCGTTGCGGCTGCCGAGGTCGACGATGCGCGCGCGGCCGCGCCGCAGCTCGATCCGCGCGTGTCGGGCGCTGACCGTCGGGTCTCCGATCGCGACGCGCGCCGGCCCCTCGAGCCCCGCCCACTCGCCGCCGATCTCGAGGGCACCGTCGTCGGGCAGCGGCACCCGCACCGGCTCGCCGCACGCGGAGTCGACGACGAGGACCAGCCCGCCACGATGGGGCGCGCGCTCGATCTCCGTGGTGCGCGGCCGTTCAGGGGTCTCGTAGGACTCGGGCGGCGGCGGCAGCAGCGTGCTCGGCATGCCTCGGTGTCGGCGCTCCGAGTTCGAGAGTTGCGCCCTTCTTGCCTTCGCTCACCTTGCGGCCAGCGCGCAGGTCGTGTTCCGTGCCGGGCATGAGCGGGGTCCTCTACGTGGTCGCGACGCCGATCGGCAACCTCGACGACCTGACGATCCGCGCACAAAAGACCCTGGCCACGTGCGACGCGGTGCTCGCCGAGGACACGCGGAGGACCCGCGGGCTGCTCGCGCACCTCGGGATCGACAAGCCGGTGCGCCGCTTCGACGCCCACGTCGAGGCCGACCACGTGGCGCGCGTGGTGGAGGAGCTCGTGGGCGGGGCCTCGCTCGCGCTGGTGAGCGACGCCGGCACCCCGCTGATCAGCGACCCCGGGGCCGGCCTCGTCTCCGCGGCAGCCAGAGAAGGCGTGACGGTGGTCGCGATACCCGGCGCGAGCGCGGTGCTGTGCGCCCTCGCGGCCTCGGGGCTCGCGACGCACGGGTTCCGGTTCTTCGGCTTCCTGCCGCGCGGCGGGGGCGAGCGCGCCGACGTCCTCGCCCGGGTCGCCGACACCGAGGAGGCCGCGGTGCTCTACGAGGCAGGCAACCGCACGGTCGACACGCTGCAGGACCTCGCCGCGCGCCACCCCGACCGGCCGGCCTGCGTGGGACGCGAGCTCACCAAGCTCCACGAGGAGCTGCTCCGCGGCACCGTGGCCGAGCTCGCCGCCGTCCTCGGAGCGCGGGAGGCGGTGCTCGGAGAGGTCACCCTGGTGCTCGGACCCCGCCCGAAAGCGGCCGAGACCACCGCCGACGCCGACGTCGACGCCCGCATCGACGCCGAGCTCGCCGCGGGAAGGCGGGCAAAAGAGGCCGCCGACATCGTCGCCGCGTGGTCCGGACGGCCCCGGCGCGAGGTCTATGCGCGCGTTGTTTCGCGCAGCAAGCGGGCGTGATAGTTCTCGGGGCTCGAATGGCGCCCCCCGATCCGCTCATCGGCCGTGAGCTCTTGAACGGTCAATTCAAGATCACTCGCAAGATCGGCAGTGGTGGCATGGGGGCCGTCTACGAGGCGCTCCAGCCCTCGGTGAACGGCAAGGTGGCGGTCAAGATCCTCCACGCCAAGCTCGCCAACCGAAAAGACCTCGTCTCGCGCTTCAACCGCGAAGCGGCCGCGATGAGCCACCTCACCCACCCGAACACCTGCAAGGTGATCGTGTACGGCGAGGACGAGAGCGACGGCCTGCTCTACATCGTGATGGAGTACCTCGAGGGCAAGAACCTCAACCAGACGGTGCGCTCCGAGGGCCCCATCCCGGCGCCGCGCGCGATCCCGCTGCTGGTGCAGGCCTGCCTCGCGCTGCAAGAGGCCCACGACAAGGGCATCGTCCACCGCGACCTCAAGCCCGAGAACATCTTCCTCTGCCACGTCGGCGGCATGAAGGACTACGTGAAGGTGCTCGATTTCGGCCTCGCCAAGGTGACCGAGCGCGAGATGCGCCCCGGCTCCATGGTGCTCACGCAGGAGGGCATGGTCTTCGGCACGCCGGAGTTCATGTCGCCCGAGCAGGCCCAGGGCAAGAAGCTCGACGCGCGCAGCGACATCTACTCCCTCGCCGTGATTCTCTACGAGGTGCTCACCGGCAAGCTGCCCTTCGACGCCAAGAGCCCGATGGAGTTCATCCAGCTCCACGTGCAGAAGACGCCGATCCCGCTCTCGCAGCGCGTCCCCGGCAAGCACTTCGGCCCCGAGCTCGACGCGGTGATCGCCAAGGCGCTCTCCAAGGACCGCGAGGAGCGCTACCAGACGGCCAAGGAGTTCGCCGACGCGCTGACCGCCGCCACGCCGAAGGAGAACGCGCCCTCGACGCCCGCGCCGGTGGCCAGCGCCCCCGCTCCGATGGTGGTGCAGGCGCCCGCGGCCAAGGGCGTCCCGCACTCGTTCGTGATCCTCGCCTTCTTGCTCGGCCTCGGCGTGATGGCCGCCGTGTTCCTGCTCAAAAAATAGTTCGGGTCGGTCCGCAATCAGCGCTTGCTGCGACCTCGTTTGCCGGGAAGGCGGTCCCAGCGCGGGTCGCGCGAGGGCTTGGTCGCGGCGGCGATCGCCTCTTGCAGCGTGCTCGCGAGGTCGGCCACGCGCTGCTTGTGGAGGAGCGCTGCGGTGGCGGCGATGGCGTCGGTCACGTCCTCGTCGAGGCTCCTGGTGTGCTTGATCAGCACCTCGAGCACCGCGGTCGGGTGACGCTGGACGAGCACGGGCAACGCCTCGTTCACGGCGGTGACCGCGCGCCGGAACGCCTCGTGACGCCGCCCCGCGCGGTGCTCCCGGTCGATGCGGATCAGCATGCGATCGGTGAGATCGGCCGCGGTCTCCGGCCCGAGCGCGCCCACGAACCCGGTGTCGAGCAGCGCGACCGCGACCGACCGCAGGAGCCACGGCTGGTCGTCCTCGATCCAGCGGACGAGGGTGTCCGAGAACTTGGTGTCGACGAGCCCGACGTTGATCAGCGCGACCGAGACGCCGTCGCGCACGCGCGAGCGCCGGTCGCAGGCCATGTCCTCGAGCGCCTCGACGAGCTTCTTGCGCGCCTTCGGGTCGGCCACCGCGCGCGCGCCGGTGCCGGCCACGCCGAGGATGGGGAAGATCTCGTCGACGTGCCCGTAGGGCGCCGATTCCTCGTCGATGGCGCACATGGCCGCGAGCAGCGCGTCGATCGCCGGCCCCCGGCGCGCGGCCTCGACCGCGAACGCCGACACGAGCCCGTGGTTGACCCGCGGGCTCGGCAGCCCCGACGCGCGCCGCAGCCGGTCGTAGAGGGCCGCACGCCCCGCGGGAGAGGGCCGCGTCGAGGGCGGGGCCCAGCGCGGAGTCACGGAAGCCGGTCGCTGCAGCGGTCACCGGGTCGTTGTAGCATCGTCGCGACGTGAGCCACGAGCCCTCGACCTTCGCCCTCTTTCGCGGCCTCGCCGACACGGCCCTCGGCCGCACCCTGCGCGAGGGGCCGATCCGCTACTTCGACGCCACGATGGACCACGCGGACCGCCTCCCGGCCACGGGCGGCGCCCTCCTCGTGGGCAACCACGCCATGACGGGCCTCGACGGCTTCGTGCTCGGCGCGCTGGTCGGTAAGGAGACGGGCCGCTACGTCCGCTTCCTCGGCGAGCGCAACCTATGGCGCATCCCGCTGCTCGGCCCGGTGCTGGACGCGCTCGGCGCGGTGCCTGGCGAGCGCGAGGTCGCGGTGAAGATGCTGCAAGAAGGCGAGCTGGTCGGCGTCTACCCGGGCGGGATCGACGACTCGTGGAAGATCACGGACACGCACCGCTACCGCCTGCAGTGGGGCGATCGCCGCGGCTTCGCGAAGGTGGCGATGCTCGCGGGGGTACCGATCCTCCCGGTGGCGGCGCACGGGATCGACGGGATGTACGACGTGGTGGCGCGCGAGCGCTGGGTCGGGCGCCTCTTGCTCGGTTCGTCGCGGTACGACTTGCCTCTCGCTCTCGGCTGGAAGGGCACGCCGATCCCGAAGCCGGTGCGTCAGCGGTACGTGGTGCTGCCCGCGATCGACACGCGCGGCGACCCGGAGGACCCGGCGGCGGTGGAGCGGGTGCGCGCGGCCACGTTCGCGGCGCTGGACGAGGAGTTGCGGCCCTCGCAGGCCTGAGTAGCCTCGACGTTGGAAGTGCGCGCGGGACTGGTGCCCGCCCCGGTCTTCAAAATCGGTGGGCTCGTCCTTCGCGGGGCGGCCGGTGGGTTCGATTCCCATGCGCTTCCGCAGATTCGCCGACAATCCGGGGGTTGGTGGCCGATTCGGTAGCCGATTCGATCACGAGCGCATGGGGAATCTGTGGGAAGACCGCGCCGTAGCTACGGCGGACCAGCGCCGCGCGCGAGACGTAGCCGAGGGTGGTCTTGAGGTCCGCGTGGCCGGCCCGCGCCATGACCATCATCGGCTCGTCGCCGCGCACCGCCATCCACGTGATGCCCGTGGTGCGGAGGTCGTGCATGCGCATCCACTCGCGCGGCGGCTCGTCGGTGCACGTGTGCAGCTCGGCGCGCGTGACGCCGGAGTCGAGCAGGTCGCGGCGGAGCTGCGCGGCCAGGTCTCGCTCGTCGTCGAGACGCCCGATGACGGGTCCCTTGGGGCGCGACTGGTACATGGCGAAGAGCAGCGGCAACAGGCTCGGCTCGATGCTCTGGGGGTGACGGGCGCGCCCGGCCTTGGGGGCCTTCTCGAGGCCGGTCTCGCGGCCGATCGAGCGGCGCACCTGGACCTGGTTGAGCGGGAGGTCGAGGTCCGACCACTGGAGCGCCTCCAGCTCCGCGGGGCGCAGGTACATGCAGACCGCGATCGCGTAGGCCGCGCGGCGACGGGCCGGGATGGCCGGGTTCTCGAGGAGCGCGAGGTACTCGGCGGGGTGGAGGTGGACCTTCTCGGTCTCCACGCCGCGGTCGGGACCGCGCACGTCCTTGCAGGGGTTGTCCGCCGGCAGCGGAGCTCGCGACGCTTGCCGCGGACGGCGTCGTCGAACGCCTTGGTGATGGTGCCCCAGACGTTGAGGGCGGACTTCCAGCGCAGCTTGCCGGCGCGGGTGAGCGTGTCGAGGCGGGTGACGATCTCCTCCAGCTCGAGCGCGGTGACCTCCGCCATCGGTCGGTCGCCGATGAGCGGGAGGATGTGCGTGCGCAAGTGGCTCTCGATCGCGTGGGTCCCCTTGCCGGCGGCGACGCGGAACTCGAGCCAGCGCTCGTACCACTTCTGGACGGTCTCCCGGGAGTTGGGGCGGTACCGACGAGAGCGGCGAGCTGTCGGGTCTCCTCGGCGGCGCGCGCTCGCTGGGAGAGCCTGGTGAGGGCGGGCTCGATGAGGACGAGCTTGCGCACCCCCTGGACGGTGAGGCGGGCGTACCAGCGTCCGTTCTTGAAGACGGGGCTCCCGGTGGCGGCGCGGCCCATGATGAGAACCCTACTCCTTGGGGCGCCTGGTGGGGATGCCGGCCTGCTCGAGCGCGCGGATGCGGTGGCTCGTGAGGTCGGTGACCTTGGCGCCCGCGGAACGGACGCGGCGGCGACGCTGGCTCCGGACGAGCCGGTAGGCGGTGAGGGCCTCCTCGGTGGTGAGGAGCCCCTTGGGCGTGAGGTCGGCCTGGAGGTCGCCGCGGAGGCGCGCGTCGTTGAGCTCGCGGTAGGTGTGGCCGGGGGGACAGTCGGTCCGGGTGATCAGGAAGCGGGGCTGCTTCAGCACACACCAGCACGACACCCACACGTTCGTCCGACGCTGCAAGCGTGACGGTGATCGTGATGAGCGCCGGGTTCTCGGAGGAGGTGGAGGACATTTGACAACCATGACGAGGAGGGCGGCCAAGTGGCGTCTAACTGCACCCCTTGTGGTGCCGGAGCGCGCGTCCTCACAAGGCCCCCTTGTCGTGCCGCAGCGCACCGCGCGCGAGCGCCCTGACAAGGCCCCCTTGTCGTGCCGAAGGGCACGTCCTGACAAGGCCCCCTGTCGTGCCGCAGCGCACCGCGCGCGAGCGTCCTGACAAGGCCCCCTTGTCGTGCCGGAGGCAAGGCCTCGAGTGCGTCGGGGCCTAGCCGTTCCTGTCGTGTCAGCGGCCGCTGCTGTTGGCGGGATCAGGTGCTGGGCCCACCAGCCAGTCCGACGGATCTCGCGGACTCGACAGTCCGTTCTCGGGGGCCATCGCGGCGAGGAGCAGGGCTTCCTCCTGTGCGAGGCCCTCAAAGAACAACCCTTGCTGGGCAGCTGCCGCGGCCTCGAACGACACCGGAGCCTGGTGCGGCTCCGGACTGCGCGTGAGTTGACGGGCGATGCGCGCGATTGCGCGATCGCTCAGGAGTGACATCCGCTCCACGAGCTTCGCGGCCACCAGTCTGACCCGCGCCGTCTTGTCGGACTTCGGTGAGAGGAGCACGTTGGCCGCGGCGAGGATGTTCGTGCGAGGTAGAGGAACCTCGAGGCACCGCGCCAGCATCACCGCATAGTGGCTGAGCTCGTCCCGCTGAGGCTTGGGTCTGCTGGGGAAGTCCCTCCGGGGTTCTGCCAGCACGCGCTCCAGCGTTGCTGTCTGGTCGGCTCTCGCCGCTGGCTCGAGGTCCACCCACGCCACCATGGACTGCGCGAGATCGGCGACCCGCACAGAGACGAGCCGGGTCACGTACGTGCGCCGGCTCTGGCGGAGCCTCTCGAGGAGCGAAGCCCACTCAGGGTCGGACAGCGAGCGGGCGACGCCCTCGCGGAATCCCCGATCCACGGGTACCCGCAGATCGGACCGAGCTGTGGCGACGATAATCCCCCATCGAAGCAGACCAACCACCTCTTGCCAGCTCGTCGGAGGCGAGTCCCCGAAGTCCGGCCTGCGGCCTTTCGTTGCCTCGGTCTTCTCCATCACGGACTCCGAAGACATCGCTCTGGGACCCCCTGTAGGGTGTACTGCCGTCGAAGACGGCCAGCACGAGCTCTTGAAATGCCGCTTCACGCAAAACGTCGAGAATGCCTCTATTTCTCTATAGTAGAGGAGATCGTAGTTACTACGACTTCTTACTATATCTCAGAAACGATCCATTCCGTCCCTGTGGGGACGGTTCGGTCTCCTGAGCCGCCGTCTCTTCTTGGGGGTGGAAGTGGAGGTCCAAACGGGTGGTAAGAGCGTTCACTGCCGCACGCAGCTCGCTGAGGAGGTTCGCGCCTCGCCCGTAGTGCCGCCAACCCGCTCCCTCGAGCTGGGTGACTGCCTGGTCTGCCTTAGATACGGCCTGCAGAGCGTGCTGGAAGACTCTCGGCCGCTTCTGGTCCCTGGCGTCGTAGTCATCGCGGAGGTCGTTCACGAGAACGTTTGCCTGCCGTGCAAGCGCCAGAAGCACCGCCTGCGCCCGCTGAGTACCAGAGAGCCCGCGAAGGAGACGCGGGAGCGTGGCGAGTGCAGAGACCGTCGGCAGGCCAGGCGGCAACGGCCGACCCTCGATCAGGTCACTGAGGACACGCTCGTACACATTGTTCCGCTCCGCCTCCAGTGTGCGCCCAGCCGCGATCAGCTGCTTTAGATTGTCGACTCCCAGCTGTAGTGCGTGTCCCAGGGTCGGGGCATCGATCCACCCTGCCTGCTGGTCATATCCACGGTCGCAGCCGGCGTGGAGGAGAACCGCAAGAGCGATCCGCGCGAGACCGCCAGCGAGCAGAAGCTCCTGCCAGCGGCCGAACGCCAGGTCGGGTGCGTTGATCGTGTCTGCCTCCAGCAGGTTCCAACGACTGGACGCTAGGGAGCGCTTGGCATCCAGGGCCGCCTCCGAACGGTTCGCGGGGCGTGGAGCACGTTCGCGACGCTTCCGGCTTTCCGCCGGCTTGGGCACGGCCAGTGGCTCGTCCCCTCTGGCGATCGCTCGATCTCGGACACGGAGACGGACGAGAAGGCGTCCCCCGCGCCGCTCGAACACTCCGCAGGTGACCGAGGCAAGCTTTCGTCCTGCTGGCCAAGGCGCACGACAGTCGACGTAGCCAGGATGAGTGACCTCGAGTATCCGCCGCGCCGACTCGACGAGCTTCTCGCCCACGAGCCCCGTCAGCGTCTCGAGGTAGAGGTCGCCGCGAAAGAAGTCGTCGCCCTTGGCTTGACGGACGATGCGATCGTCAAAGCAGACGGCGAGCACCGAGGTGACCAGTACGGCAATGGCTGCGTTCGGGTCCGTGCGAAGGAACTGAGGACCGCACAGGGTCTGCTCCAACTTGGCGCTGAGAGACTTGGTCAGGCCAGCAACAACCTCGGCCGGCGATTCTGGCCAGCGCCCGTAGGGCGGAGCCCGCAGGCCCTGGTGACCGGAAGGAACGACGCGGAGATCCACACCCAGCGTTCTCCCACCGATGGAGCAGACATCGCCCACCACGGCGGGGTGCGACCGGCGTGGGTATTTCGGGTCCACCACCCTGCAGAATCCGTCGCGCGCCGGGTCCCGCAGGCGGAGTATCGGGCCGGCGACGTCCGAGACTCCTTCGCCGGCAGCACTTGCGGCGATGTCGAAATCGCCCAGACGCACGCTCCTGCCAATGGCGTTTAGCAGGACCGTGGCAAGGCTGTGCTTCTTGCCGGCCACCTCGGCGAGCGGGGGGCCGAAGTGCTCCAGGATCCACCGTCGCTCCACGTCCGAGAGCAAGCCCATGAATTCGCTCGCCGTAATCTGATCGTAGAGCTGGACGCGTCCACGAGAGGCTCCCTTCAGGCGAGTGCTCACCTACCCAGGATCCAACAACCGCGCGCAGTCGGCAACGACAGTGAGTGCTTCCCCGGTTCAGGTGGTGTTTCCCGCCCGGCGGGTATCGTGTGAAGCCGGGAGGGACTCTGTCCACCACCGGGCTGCGAAGCTGGCGGTCGATCACTTGACCCCTGCTCGCTCGGCTCCTTGGGCCCGCGCAGCGCATCGTGGCCCCACCGTGCAAAGCGAGCCCCAAGGGCGCAGGAACTCAGCGTGCCGCCTGGCTGACTGGTGGGATGTTCACGCGGGCCCACGATAGAAACCCGCGTTTCGCTCAGTCGCCAACCGATTTCTGCACGCCATGTAGACCCCATTTAGGGGGCACTGTCACAGTATACCCCTACATTCATTCGCACCGATGGATCGCGCGTTGGGCGCGACTCTATGGGGCGCTTTGAGGTCACTGTAGGGGGCACCGCATGAATTGTAAGGCTAGATACCGCACGGACTCACGACGACTTTATGAATTGACTTGCGCCGGCATATCGGCACAGTTCCTTACGCGCGCGCGAAGCGCAGAAGGAGATTTCCATGTTCAAGCCGAACTTGCGGATGCGACCTCGAAAGTACGGCGACCAGCTCGTCGCGAAGATGGCAAACGCCAGGCTGGCGAAGAGCACCCGCCGTGGAGCAGACGCAGCCCTGTCAGCCGGACAGCATGTCGGTTGCTACCTCGCTCTGATGGGGCAGGCAGACACGTTGGCGTCAGATTCTCTTGGGGATCCCTACGCGCTGCGCGCTACGAGGGTGAGCCTCTATGACCTGGCGTCCATCTGCGCGATGCAGGCGTCCATGGCGCTGGCAGCAACAGACTCAGCTGCAGCGGAGATCGCGGTTCGGACCTCGCTGGAGGCGATGGAGACCGCCAACGCAATTGATCCCGATCCCACGCGACGCCTCGTCATGAGCTACGCCCACATGGGCCTGCTGACGTGAGCTCGCTGCGCATGGTCGTTTCGACCCTCCGGCGTGCGGTTCACCGCGCTACCTGGCGGAGAGCCAATCGCGCACCTCGCGTATCGCCAGGCTGCGGCGCCTGTTGCGGCACCACGTCGACGTTCCGACGACGATGAGGCGATGCGCAGGGGCTGGCGCGTCCTCGCGGCGGACATGCAGGTCATCACCATGGTCGTGCACACCGGGCCGATCGCTCGACGACTTGGGCGCTCCCGTGCGAGTGATCGTGCACGCTTCGCACCTCGTCGACCTCGAGCGACTCCGAGCGTCGCTCGCGAACGACGCCCTGCTCGAAGGCGAGGGTATGTGATGCAGGTGCGTCGCACACCGCGACGATCGCTGGCGGCGCCCCCCATCAGGGAGGCGCCGCCAGTGAGTCTTCTTCATCGGCGATGGATCGTCGGGCAGATCCTGGCGGGTCGTCGCGACCAGGACATCGCCCGCGAGCTCGGCCGACTCGGGCTCCCGTGTCCGGGCAAGGAGGCCCTGGCTGCCCTTCGCCAGCGACACCACTGGCCGAAGGGCCTGCGTTGGTCGGGACCGCGGGACGACCCGCGCTTCTCGCGGGTCATTGCCGAGGCCGGACTTCGCGAGCTGGTCGAGGAGGCTCCCACGTTGACCGAGGCTCTGGCCGTGCTCGGCGAGGCCAACGGTCGAGCGCGCGAGTTCCTCGAGGCGGCCACCATTGTCGAGATGCCGGCAGGCATCATCACCGCCCCGCTCGCGGCGCTCGGCCTGGCGATCTCGGCCGCGGCCATCGTGACCTACACCCGGTACTTCTTCGACACGGCGGCCTATCCGCGTTCGCAACTACGGCTCATGGTCCGGTCGCACGTGCGCCACGGGCTCGCCGGACTGGACACCGCTCGGGCCATCGAACAGGCCCTGAGGCACGATCCGCGCGTCCGTGCCACCACCGTGCCGGCGGGCAAGCTTGGGTGGTTAGCTATCTCCCCTTCGCTCATGGCCCCCGAGAGCAACGTGCGCGCGCTCGGGCCCCTGGTCGCGCAGATGCAGCAGCTCGCGGCCGTGCGGGTCGTCGAGGCTCTCCTGTCGAGCGACCGTCACGCGGGTCAACGCGCCGCGGGCTACACGCAGACGCTTGCAGAGCTGCACGAGCTCAGCGCGGAGCTTCGCGACCCGACCGAGGCGCTGAAGGGCATGTTCCCCCAGCAGATCCGGCTGCGGAGTGCCGAGACCAGGGCACCCCTGCTGGCCGAGTTCACGGCGAGGGGTGACCAGGTGTCCGGGCTGTAGGCCGGCTAGAGGTTGATCGACCACCCCACGGTTTCGGCCCGTCCGAGAAGGGCGGTACCTTCGCGGCGCGGAACCGGCCAGCGATGCACGCCTTGGTCTTGAGTCGTAGTCACCCGCGGTCACCACCGCGCTGGCGACGCTGCCTGTCGTGGCGAACGTGACGGAGACCTTGCCTGCGCCGCCGCTGCCACAGTCCTTGTAGCTGACGCTCTTCAAGGCTGAGGTCGCGTCGCTCTTGTCGAACATGCCCGGCTCGGACTTCGGAGGTGGTGCTGACGGCACCGCAGATGCGGAGACCGACGGTAGGGGTGGAGCCGTCGCCTCGAGCACCGGGATCGTCACCGTCTTGGTCTGCCCCTCGTCGTTCGCCGTGAACTTCAGCTCGACCGTCTGCTTGCCGGGTGCGGAGGCCTCGACCGTGTGGACGCCCGGGTCCACGGCGATGGCCACCCCGAACTGCAGCTTCGTCACGACGGCGCCGTCGCGCTTGATCACGAGGTCTGGCGTCTCGCTGGTCACGACGATGGCGATCTTGACGAGGCGCTTCTCGAGGGCCGCCGACCGCTCCTTCGCGTATTTCGACCGGTCGGCTTGCCCGACCGCCTTCGCGGCCTCTGCGGCCGCAAGGAAGGTCGTCCAGGCGCTCATCGTCCGGCCGTCCTTCTCGTAGCAGTCACCGAGGTTCAGCTGCGTGCCGAGCGCTGGATCCAGACGGTGGCTCTCTGCGAACCGCTCGCACGCCTCCGGGTACTTCTTCTCGGCCATGTACTTCTTCGCGGTGTCGAACAGCGCCTTGGGCCGTGGCCTTTCCGAAGGGCTTGGCGCGGCCATCGCGCTCGTGAGGATGGCAGCGGCCGCGAGGGTCTTGAGCGCGAGAGCCAGCCCTGCCGGCGGGATCGATGGTTCATGCTTCCTCCTCGATTCAGTGCTGTTCGGCGAGCGGGTCTGGCGTCTTCCGCGGCGACCGGCATGGAGCGGGCGCAGCCGTGGCAACCGGCGCAGGCACGGCAACAGGCGTGGGTGCGGCGACCGCCGCGACCGCGGACGGAGCTGGGGGCCGGCTTCGACGCAGCGGAGGCCACCCTCCGGACACCGCGCCCGCGTTCACGGCGCCTGCCCCCGCCTTGGTGATCGCGAGGATCTGCGCGTCGAGGTCCACGATGAGCTTGGCTCGCTTGAGCACCCACGCGTCGTGGTTGACCTTGTACTTCGCGGACGCTGCCTGGTTGGCGGCGAGGTCCTTCTGGTAGGCCGCGGCCGCCTCCGTGTACGTCTTCTCTGGTACTCGGCGACCGCCCGCCGGTGGAGCTTGCGCTCGTCGGCGACCGACTCCTTGTCGCTCATCTTCACCACTATCGGCTTCACGGCCGGCGGTGCCCAGCGCCAGCGTCACCGTGGTTCCGGTCGGCACGACGTATCCGCTCAGGTACGTCGCGACGAGGGGCTTGTCGGCGTTGTTGATGATGTAGTACTTGCCGTTCGACTCGACGACGATGCCACCGCCGTCGTACGGACCGCGGTACACGCCGCCGAGGAAGAACGTGCCATCGTACTTGGGCGGGGCGAAGACCGGCTTCTCGCCGACGGTCGGGATGCCGTCCTTCTCCTTCGTGTCGGTGGTGTCGCCTCCGTCGAGCAGCGCGAGCGTCTCATTCGCCTTCGTGTAGCTCGAACCCTCGTAGGCCTTCGTGTCGACGCCCACCTCCTTGGCGTCGTGGACGGCCTTCGACAGCAGTCGGTAGGCTGCCAGGCGCAGGTCACGATCCGCGGCCGCTACGAGCGCCTTCGCTGCGCTGGCCAGCGTCTCCCTCGCGCCCACGCGCGGATCGACCGACGGCTCGGCGGAGGCCGCCGGCTTCTCGTCGACTTCCTGTGACGCCGCCTCCTTGCGACGGCACCCGAGGACAAGGAGCGTCGCAAGGGCGAGCCCCCAGCGGTTGGACTTCGGCATTTCTCGCCTCCCTGGATCAAAACATAGCTTATCGGATGTGTCGTTTCACTCGATCGTGTGTTCACGAATCTGCCCACCGCGGAAACCCTCGACGCCGTGTCTTTCGGCAAGGAACTACGGCGTCGCCGGAAGGCAGCGGGGTGGACGCTCGAGCGGTTGGCCGAGGAGTCGGGCCTCTCGCCCAACTACCTCGCGACGCTCGAGACCAATCCTGATCGCGATCCCTCGCTCTCGACCCTGTTGAAGATCGCGAAGGGTCTCGAGGTCCACCCCGCCGTCTTGCTCGGCGGAAGCGCAGCTGACGGGTTCAGCGCGGACGGTCGGGAGGCGGCTGCCCTCGTGGACGGCCTGCCTCCCAGGGTCCGCGGCGGGGTGCTTCAGCTCTTGCGGTCCTTGCCACGGCGACGCTGACCGAGAACGCGCGCGGCCTCCTCCGCGAGCCGGTTGCGCAGCGCTTGCCGCAATCGCTTCAGCTCGGATCCGCGGAGACGCAGCGCGACGATCGCGCCGTCCAGCCCGAGGTCGGCGCCGCCTTCGCCGGGCTCGAGGACCAGCACGCCGTGCCTAGCAGCCGGAGCGCGAGCACCTGCCTCCAGCGCTCGCGTCTCATCGGCCGCACCGCCCCGCGTATGGGCACGTGGCGCAGTGCCACCCGCGCCCGGGGTGGTCGACCCCGGCGGCGATGGCGCGGTGCACGCTGAAGCCCACCGCGGCGAGCTCGCGCTCGTCACCCGGCCGCACCAGGGGAGTCTCGACCTGCAGTTCTGGGGGCAGCGGTCTTCGTCGTGACCAGGACCTTCACGGGGGCCTCTCTCGTCCCATCCGCGCGGTCGCGAGACGGTAGGCGACAGCCTGTGGGTCGTGGGCGAGCTGGGACTTCGACCACCTTCGCGCGGCCGTCTTCAGTTCCCAGACGACGGGCGACCCCTGCTCCCTCGACCCAGGCATCCAGGGACCCGACGAAGGGGACCGGAGTGGGTCCCGCCGGGGTGGTGGAGCACGATGGCGAACGGGAGCTCGATGTCGAGGACGCGGTCGGGCCAGTCGACCTGGTCGAAGAAGGCGTTCAGCATGCGGTGCCCCTTCTCGAGGAGCGCCCGCAGGCCCTGCTCCTCGGTGTCGAAGAGCACGGGCGGCTCGTCCTCGCCCTCCCCTCGATCTCCCTCGACGAGGGCCTCCCGGAAGACGTCCCGGGCCTCCTGGAGCGTCGGAGGGGCACTGGCGAGGCCGCGCAGGGCCACGCCGAGGGTCTCGTGCCACGCCCCCTCCCGAAGGCGAGCGACACGGGGTGGTACTCGGCCTCGACAGCGTCGATGTACCGGTAGGCGTGTCTTCGCGGGGCACGTGAGGAAGGTGCGGAGCTGGGAGACGGAGAAGTGACGGAGGGGAAAGGGCGACGGATCTCGCCCGACGACAGGCTGCAACATCGGACCTCGCGAGCGTCCGCCCCTCGGGAGACGCGGCTGGATGACGACGCGGCCCGCGGTGAAGACCGCGCACGCGCCACAGCCCCCCTAAAGGGGGGTGATCAACACGGTGTTCCCTCCGCTCGGGGGGATGCACCTCCGAGCGTCGAAGGATGATGGGGCTCTTCCAATGCCCCGCTGGGAACCCCCGAGGGCTGGCACAAGAACGGTGAGCGAGGATTCAAGGGCATCCAGGCTCTGTCGCGGAGTTGGTACAGCAGCGTCAGAAGGATCTCGGGTGCGGTAGAACCACCCCCCAGACGCCCCCTTTACAGCCCCTTCACAAGCTCCCCTACAGCGGGGGAACAACGTGCTGTGATGGTGTCGGGGGGAGACACGCGCGAGAGGCCCCGTACAAGGCCCTAGTGGTTCTTGTTGAGGATCTCCCACGCGCGCGGACAGGCCGCCTTGGGTGCCCTCACGAGCCAGGTCGGGATCCCTTCCTTGCCGTCGTCCTCCGGTCGACGACAGGCGAGGCTCCAGCTGTAGACGAACAGCAGGTCGCGGCGCCCGGGCTCGGTGCCTGCGAAGTGACCCGCCAGCGGCCCCTTCGTGATGATGTGCCAGCGCAGGGTGACCTTCTCGCCCAGGTTGTCGAGCTCCTGGTCGCCGACGTGCCTCGAGTTCCCCAGCGCGCTCGGCCTGACAAGCACGACGTCCTTGAGCTGGAAGAGCCACATCCCCGGGAACGGGGTGGACCTCGCGGCGCGCGTTGAAGAGCCAGGAGATCGACCTTCCATACTCGTGGGCGACGAGCGGCCCGCTCGTATCCGACGACTCGGCCTTGCGGCCGTTCTCGGCAACGTCGGCGAGCTCATAGGCAAACGAGGCGGCGCCGAGCTTGCCGAGGGCGAAGAGCAGCCAGACCAGCCCGCCGATCAACGCGAACAGCGCGACGATGGCCGCGGCGAGGATCTTCTCCCTGCGCGGGGTGATCATCGGAGGCTCTCCCGACGAGGGGTCTCGGCGCCGCTCTCACGACGAACCGGACTGCCACACATGTTCTCGAGCATTTCATCCTCCTTCTAGGGTTGTCCAGACAAACCAAGCCCACGCTGGGGCTCCGTACCGTGCAGGCATGCCGCGCCGGTCCGAAACCGCATGCCCCTCGCTCGGCGGATCGGCGCGCGGATCCGGGCGTTGCGGGAAGAGGCCGGCTTGACGATCGAGCGTCTGGCCTACGAGGCATCGCCGAGCGAGGACGCCGAGGACAACCGGTTCCGCATCTCGAAGGGCCACCTCTCGAGCCTCGAGCGAGGCCTCGTTGTCCCGACGATCGCCACCCTCGAACGGCTCGCCGTCCGGCTCGAGGTGCACCTCGCGGACCTCGTCATCGACCCTGCGGCCTCGACGCGGGAGCAGGTGATCGACCTGACGCGGAAGCCCTGCGGCGGGCGCGCTACGAAAGCTCGCCCGCGACCTGGCGGGTACCGAGAAGCTCGCCCGCCTGCGCCGGCGCGAGCTCGGCGCAAGCGCGGGCAGGTAGGGTCAGTGCGCGCTTGCGCGGCTTGACCCGTTGAGCTCGTCGAGGATGGTGCTCGCCTCCCTCTTGGAGAGGTGCTGCGGGCCCTCCTTCTCGAACCGGTCGCGCACCAGCTGGGCGAGGCCATCGTTGCCGAGGCCGGTGCGGCGCGCCGCGGAGTGCAGGGCGCCGAGCTGGCTGGCCGTGAGCCGGTCGCCGAAGTCCGGCCGGCGCGCCGACGGACCCCGGGCGGTCGGCGCCGGGACCAGCTCGGGCTGGGAGCCGCGGTATAGCTCGAGGCCGACGCTGAGGAGGCTCGCCGCCTTCTTCAGCGCGTCGCTTGCCGCGGACTTCAGGTCGTCGGCGACCGACAGGCTGTTGCCGTTGCGGTCGCGTGTGAGCGAGGAACCGCCGAAGGCCATTCTTGACGACGCCGTCGGCGGAGAGCTTCCCGACCACGACGAGCTCGTCGCCGAGGATCTGGTGCTCCATGACCTCGAACGACCAGGCGTCGCAGGCCTCGTTGAGCCGGTCTATGACCGCCCAGGTCTCGACGTAGGTCAGCGACTTCCCGTTGTGCCCCTGCCGCTGGCGCAGGAGCTCGTGCGGGAAGGGACGGGTGAGCGCCTCGCGATTCACGACGGCACCCTCTGGTCGAGGAGGCGTCCGGCGAGGGACTCGAGCTCGAGCCGGCGCGATGGCACGGCGCTCCTCGCGGCGGCGGTGATGCCGTTGAGGAAGGTGAAGGCGTCCACGCGCTCGGGCAGCGCGGGCGTGCCGGCCTCGAAGCGGATCTCCTCCGTGACGAGCTTCTGCTCGGCCTGGGTGAGATCCTGGAGCGCGGCGACCTGGGCGGCGACGTCGTCGATCATGAAGCGGACCGCGTTCTGCCACCGGGTCATCGCGCCCTGGGCGTGGGCGAACACCGAGGGGATGGCCTCGGCGATGCCGGCGCGCAGGCGATCGCCGTCGCCGACGTGCCGGATCGAGATGGAGCCGACGCCCTCGCGGACCCGCAGGCCGTTGGTGCACTGGAGCCGCCACAGGAGGCCGCGGATGTGGACGGCGGAGCGTCCGAACGACGACGTCGAGATGTCGATGCCGAGCGCGGTGACGTCGCCCACGCGGACGGCCCTCGACTCGGCAGGGAAGACGAGCCGGAGGACGTCGACGAGCCCGGAGGCGACGCTGCGCACGCGGACCGCGGGGAGCAGGCCGAGATCGCGCAGGGTGCCGCGGACGGTGTCGACGAGCTCGACCGCGTCGAGCGGTGCGTAGCGGGCCGAGACGAGCGCGCTGATCCGCCGCCGCGTGCGCGGAGCGTAACGGACATGGGGTCGTCCTGCGTCGCGAGGAGGTAGTTCAGGGCGGCCAGCTGTAGCGGCGCGGGGAGCCGCTCGCGCACGAACTCGGCCGGCGCGCCGAGCCGCGCGGCGAGGTTGCCGAAGGCGTTCGCGCGCAGCGGCAGCGGCGGGCGGTGCGCGGCCAGCGGCGCGAGCGCCATCTGGGTGCCCATCGGGACGACACCCCACGTGCGGAGGTCGAGGATGGGCAGGTCCCGCGCGAGGCCGTCGGTCTCGTGGGCGTGGACGAGCTCCTCCGCCGCGGAGTCGAAGTCGAGATCGACGTCGAGCCAGCGGGGGGACATGTCGGCCGCGACGGCGAGCGGCGGCGGCATGCGACGGAGCGGCGGCGGCCGGTTCTCGGGGGTCTGGATGGATTGCATGGTGGTCTCCGGAAGCGGGACGACGGCGCGCGGGATCGACCCGCGCTGCCGTCGAGGGGAGTCGCGGCGCAGCCAGCGGCGCGCGGCGGTCAGGGAGCGAGAGCGCCCGCGAAGGCCTCCTCCCAGCCGAGCCACCGGGGCTTCGGGAGGGAGAGGACCTCGCTCGAGCGGGGCGCGGGGAAGACGACCCGGAGGATGGTGTCCGGATCGATCCCCGTGGTCGGGCGCGGGTACAGGCAGATGCGCCCGCGTCCGCCCCACCACGACACGAACAGGCCTCGCGCGGTGAGCCACGCGGCGAGGATCTGGAACGGGCGCAGACGCGCGAGCTCGGCGAGCTTCGGCGCGGTCGATCGCCGCGGGGTCGGCGTCGGGACGCTCGGAACGAGACGAGCGCGACGCTGCCGTCCTCTGACGAGCGAGCCGAGCAGGGCCTCGACCCGCAGGACGACGCGGGTCGGCTGGAGCTCGGCGGAGGACGCGAGGGTCTCGGCGGCCGCGACGGCGCGGCGTCGGGCCTCGGCGATGCGCGGCGCACGGGACTGCTGCCGGCGCTGCGACAGGTGGGTGAGCACCCGCCGTCCCAGCGGGGTGACGTGACCGACCTCGAGTCCGCGGACCTGCTCGGGGGTGGTCTCGAGGAGGGGCGCGAGCTGCTCGGCGTTGTCGCGCAGGAACGCGAGCAGCTCGCCCTCGTCGTGGCCGCGGGCGTGGAGGGTCAGCGCGCGGGCGAGATCACTCCGCGGCATCGGCGGGCTGGAAGCCTGCGTCGGGCGCGGGGGACGGCTGCGGGACGACGGGACGAGCGCGGATGGCGAGGGCGGCCAGCTGGGTGAGCGCGACGGTGGTGCCGCGCACGATCCGCTGGACGAACCGGGCGACGGCGTAGGGGTTGGCGCTGCGGGGGCAGCGCAGGGCATCGAGACCGAGGGACTTGAGGACGCGACGCTCGGCGAGCGTCGAGGGGCGGAGAAGGCGACCGTTCACGCGCATGGGAGACTCCTTGGGGGGAAAGCAGCAGAGGTGCCGGCGTCGACGACGACCACGGCACCTCTGCGAAGGGATGGAGAGTGCTGGCTCGGTCAGCGAGGCCAGCGGGGCTCGTCGTCGGGGGGCTGCTCGAAGAGCCCGCGACTGCCGAACCGGGTCGGGTACGGAGAGGTCTCGTGGTCGCGGTGGCTCGTCGGGCCGACCTCGCGGTGCGCGAGGAGGAAGACGACGCTGTTGCGTTCCACGATGACGACGCCCGTGTAGAGGGTCCCGTCGTCGGCCCGGAGGACGACACCGGGGGGAGGCACTGCTGTACGGCGGAGCCACTCGAGCGCAGCGCGAGCGTGCGGGGCGACCTGGATACGGCCCTCCCGCAGGAACTCGAGGATGGCCTCGCCCAGCAGCTCGATCAGCGGACGGCCGGCCAGATGACCTCGGTGATGACGGCGATGAGGGTACCGGCGACGGCGCCGGCGACGCCCTTGCGGAAGGCGTCGTTGGTGAGGACGCGGGTGGCGAAGGTGTCGGAGGTGGGGGTCATGAAGGTTCCTTCCTGAGGCCCAGTGGGTCTCGTCACTCTTATCGCCGCTTGGAGGAACTCTTGCTGAGGTAGTCAAGCGGAGCTGCAGGTGGTCGACGGTCGCGTCTTCGTTCGTCGCGTCAGCTTACGAACTCCCCCACGATCCCTGCCTCGATCAACCCCAGCCACTGCCCGGCCAGGTAGCTCGCGAAGCTCGCGTCTTCGATCAACACGCCGACCTCGATGTTCCGCTCCTGGCCGCGCTGGGTGAAGTTCGCGCTCGAGACGAACGCCTTCGCGCCATCCACGACGACGCACTTCGCGTGCAGGCTGCACCACGGCGGCCCCGGCGTGAGCGCCCGCTTGTCGTAGTAGATCCGCGGCCTCGGCTCCTCGAAGGGCCAGTTCTGCGTCACGAAGCCGCCGAGCTGCTCGGTGAGTGCGTCTCGGCGATCTGCCCGTCCTCGATTTGCTTCACGTCGACGAAGAACCGGGCCTGGACCCCGTGGTCGGTCATCGCGCGATGCAGCGGCGCCAGCACGGCCTGGGCGTGGTCGAAGCTGTAGCCAGCCAGCAAGACGCTCTCGCGCGCCCCCTCGAAGAGAGCGCGCAAGACGATGGCGGTGTCGCGCGCCGTGCCGGCTGGTGCCTCGGGCCCGGTCCACACAAGCTCCGGTGTCGGTCGTCGGTCCTCTCGCTCCGCGAGCGCAACGTCGAGGATTGCGAGGCACGCAGCGCTCTTGTGGCCAGCCAGGGCGTGCTCGATCGCCTCGAGCTGGTGGCGCACCCCGAAGCCGACCAGGGCCGCGCGGTCTGCGGGCGGACGCAGGAGGCCCGACGCGATCGCCTCGCGCAGTTGCTCGAGCACCGTCGCGCTCACGCTCTTCAGGTTCGGCCGCGCGGTCATCATCACGGACGTTCACGGAAGAACGCGAGCGCGGGGTCGTTGCCGATCGTCGGCACGACGAGGGCGCGGTCGAGGAAGCGGTTGAACCGCTCGCACGAGCACTCGGCGATGTAGAGGCAGCCGTGGCACGCAGCCCCCTCGGTGCGCCGATCGCTGGCCTCAGAGCTGGGGTCGTGGGCGGCGCATACCGGATCGTTCGAGCAAAGGCGCCCCAGATCCCAGGCTTCGCGGAGGTGGTGCGGGATGCGGCGCCCTCTTCGACGAGACCTCCGAGCGTCCCTTCGCTGCCGGTCGTCGCCCGCCATGTTCGGCCCGTCGACCTCGGCCTGCCCGCAGTAGATCCGCTCCCGGATCGCGCTCGCGGCGTAGCCGCACTCGAGGCTTACGGCAGTGAGGAGCAGGTGCGAGAGCGAGTGCAGCAGGTAGAACCGGACCCCGGGAACTCGGTGCCGCCATGGCCTCGTGAACGCCTTGAGGAGCTGCTCGGCGCGCCTCTGGACGATGTCGCTCTTCTCCCACGCGACCAGCCGCTCCGGGTCGAGCTCGACGAACACCCCCTCGCCACGCACCTCGGCGGCAGGCAGCCACTTCTGGCTTCCGTTCGGGAGCGTGAGCACGGCAGGCTTCACCTTGCGCCCCTCGAACTCGTACTCACCCTGCATGTTCGCGTTCACCGAGTCGAACCGGCTGAAGCTCACCTGCACGCGTACCTCGCGCAGCTCGGGCACGACCACGAGGCCCCGCACGCCCGGAGGCAGGTCGATACGATGGCTCGGCACCCTGTAGGCCGCGAACTGCACGCCCGGCTCCGGCTCGAGGCCCGGGTGGTCGAGCGGCGCGTTCACGAGCCGGTCGTACTCCTCGCTCCGGAGCGGCCGTTCGCCGGCCGGCGTTCCCGACGTCGCGCTCCGCCGCGATGGCCGCGAGGACCTGGCCACCGGTGAACGAGCCGAGCGCGCTGGACACGTGTGGCACCAGCTTCGTGAGCATCGCCAGCTCGCCCTCGCTCGTGACGTTCTGCACCGTCTTCCACACGTCCTTGTCGCGGACACGCAGCCGGACGATATCGGGATCTGGATCGGGCAGGCGCAGGGCGCTCACGACCTGGGCGAAGTAGGCGTCCGACGCGGTTCGCACGAGGAGCTTCAGCTGCTCGGTGCAGGGCTCGTTCGCAGCGCGGCCGCCGAGCCAGGGGCGATCGCCGTTGCACCGGTACGGCAGCACGGCGGCCTTGCTCATCGACGTCTGGTGGCTGCAGTTCGAGCAGCGCACGAAGATCCGCGCGACATCGCCGAGCGACTTCTCCTCGAGGTAGAGCTCGGCGCGGTCGCAGGTTCCGCCCTCGCGGTCCTGGTGCGCGAACGCAACCCACGGGAAGTCGACGAGGTGCCCACGCTTGCAGGCCGCGACGAAGCGGACCGGGACCGCGCTCGCCATCTTGTTCTTCGCGCAGGTGTGGCGGTAGCGCCCCTTCACGTTCTCGAGCCCCTCGGCTGCGCGCAGGAGGCGACGGCACCCGTGGCAGACGAACCAACGTGGGAACTCGAGCGCGCGCACGCCGACCCCTGGGAAGGCGTCCTTCACGTCCCCCTCGGGCGGCATGCGGAAGTAGCCTTCCTTGGCCAGATCGAGATCGGGATCGAGGGCTTTGAGCCGCGGGATCAGGGAACGACGCAGGCGCGCGTCGTCGAGCGCGACGTATCCCTTCTTGCCAAACCCCCAGTGCTCGAGCCCGCCGACCACGATCGCGCGGTCGACGAGATCCACCATCGAGCCTGGCCCGAACGTGGTGACGAGCTGACTCTGGCGGAGCTTCCCCTCCGGCGCCGTCTTCTTCTTCGGATCCTTGCGCTTCAGCGGGCTCGGCCATCAGCCCCTCTCGTCCAGTTGTTTGAAGCGCAGCCACATGTGAACGCTCGCCTCGACGTCGCGCATCGACGTCGGCACCTGGAAGGCGCGGGCGTCGAAGTCGTCCGGCAGGTCGTCAGTCGCCGTGAACAGGAGCGGCACCCCTCCGACTTGGCGCCGTCGTTGACGCTGTAGGTGCGGTTCGTCGTTCCGGCGCGTGCCTTGTCGACGATCCGCTCCCACGCATCGAGGAAGCTCCGGCCGCGAGCCCCTCACCAGGTCGGCGATGCGCGTCTCCGCGTCCTCGTCGGCCGCCAGGCGGTGCTTCCGCGCACGGCCGACGAGCCACGCCAGGAGGTGCTCCGCGGCTGGGCGCTGCTCGTGGATCTTCATCACGCCACTCGGCGGCTCCATCGGCGGGAGGCCGTGGCGGATCATCGACAGGACGGTGCCGACCAACCCGCGATCGAGCGCCTGCCCGGAGAAGGGGGTCACGCTGGTCGCCTCAACCTCGCGGTAGAAGCTCTCGTGGTACGAGACGAACCGCTCGTAGTGCGAACGGTCACGCGGTCGCATCACGTTGAGGCAGGTGACGACGAGGCCTGGGTATGCCCGTCCGACGCGGCTCGTGGCCTGGATGTACTCGCTCGTCGTCTTCGGCTGGCCGGTGACGACCATCAGCCCCAGGCGGTCGATGTCGAGGCCGACCGAGATCATGTTGGAGGCGAGCACGACGTCGAGCGGATCCCTCGTCGAGCTTCGCGCGACGTGCACCAGGCGCTTCTTGGTCTCCTTCAGTCGCTCGGTCGGCTGGCCGCGATGTGAGCTCCGCCGGCATCTCGAGCTTTCGGTTCGCCGCCCACGGATGCGGCCCGACGAAGTGCAGCGGCTTCTTCTCCCCCTCGATGTCGAGCACGCGGTTGCGCACCTCGTCCTCGACCAGGCGCCGCATGCCCCCGAGCTCGCGCAGGCTGTTGAAGTAGCCGACGAGCGTCATGTACGGATCGGCCGGCTGCTTTGGATCGCCGTTCTTGTTGAAGTGCTTTTGCGCGGCCGCGAGCAGCAGCGCGTAGGTGCGGACCGATACGGCGCGAAGCGCGCGGCCGGGGGCGCCGACGCCGACGTAGAGCCGTCCGGGCTCGTCGTGGCGCACCCGTGAGAAGAAGTTGTCGCCTTCGAGGATCCCTCGCGGCGGGAAGAGGCTCATCGGTCGGGCGAAGAGTGCCTGGATCTGCTCTCGCGCCCTCCGCACCGTGGCCGTCGAGCAGATGACCTTCGGTCGACGGGGGGCCGCCGATCGGGTGCTCGCACAGGTAGTCGACGGCGGCCTCGTACAAGCCGACCATCGTGCCGAGCGGGCCGCTGATCAGGTGCAGCTCGTCCTGCACGATCAACTCTGGCGGGAGTAGCCCCTCGGGGAGCGGTCGCGCGCGCGCCGGCGCGCTCTCCATCACGCCGTAGGCGCGGTTGTCGTCGAGGTGCGTCGCGCGGCCGAAGAGCATGCCGGCGTCGCCGCGCCACGGCATCATCGCGAACTTGTCGACCGTCGCGACGATGAAGCTCGGGACCTCCTCGTAGATCTGCTCGTCGACGAAGAGCACTGGCAGGCCGAGCCCGGGGACCTTCGCCTCGGTGTAGAGGCACGCGCCCCCGTCGCAATAGACCGCGGCGCGGGCGAAGTTCTTCTTGGTCGGCTTGCCGTCGTCGTCGACGAGCTTGATGTTCTGGATCTTGATCGCCTCGCCGCACCACGGGCACGTCGTGAGCGGGAACGGCGAGTCGGTGCGGCCAGGCGTGTAGTCGGTAAGCGCCTGGTGCACGTCCTTCAGGCGGTTGGCGCTCGCGCTCGCGCCGACCCAGAGGCCGACCGTGAAGCGGGCGTTCCCGAGCTCCTGCGGGTTCCTCCGTCGCAGCTCCTCGAGCGCACACATGAGGGTCGCCGCGCGTCCGAGCTGGTCGAGCGTGAGCAGGCGGAGGGTGTAACGGAGCAGCACCGCGACGCCGCGCCCCTCGTGGGCCGTCCCTTGCCCTCGGATGCGCCGGAGCAGCAGCGTGAAGGCGATCAGCCCGAGGTACGCCTCGGTCTTGCCGCCGCCGGTCGGGAAGTAGATCAGCTCGGCGAGCTTCCGGTCGGCGTGCTCGCCGTCGACGATCGAAGGCAGGTTCATCAGCACGAACGCGAGCTGGAACGGGCGCCACTCCGGAAGCCGACCGTCCTTGTAGCGTGGGTCCTCCGCGCAGCTTGTCGGCCTGCAGGGCGGCCACGTGCATCGCCTGGTTGGCGAGCTGGAACGACCGCAACGCGTGCGCGTCGCCGTTGACGAGCAGCGCGATCCCCTCCTCGATGCGCTCCTTGGCCCGCGTCGCCTTCACCATCAGGTCGTTGCGGGTGCCGTCGAGCGACGGTCGATCGAGCTGTGTGTACCGCTGTCCGTCGATCCACTTCGCGTACTCCTCGACGAGCGGCGTCAGCGCGTTCTTCAGGCCGGCCGGCGTGAGCTTCGCGAGGGCCGCCATCCCCATGGTGGCGTCCTTCACCGCCGTGTGGTCGACGCGGGGGACCTCGAACCAGGGGAGCTGGGTCGTGCGGAGGCGGACGACATTGCCGTGCGCGTCGCGGGCCGGGCGCTCGACGCTCGTGTTGTGCCCGACGGCCCACTCCATGTGGTCACGGAACGTGAGGGCGAGCACGCGCTGGTCCTCGTCGTTGCCGTCCTCACCACGTCGGTTCGGGCGGCACTCGAACCCGCGCCGGTAGTGGAGCTCCAGACGCACCTGGAAGGCGAACGAGAGATCGCGATCTCGCTCCGGCACCGCGCGGTCGTTCACGAGGAACAGGCTCAAGACCCGCGTCCCCGGCCGGAGCCCGTCCATCTGCGTCGTGCGCAGCTCGCCCTTCAGCAGGAGGCCGCGCGACAGCGGGATCGGGACGCCGTCGGCGAGCCTCTTCGGATCGAGCGGCACGGGGACGCGCGTCGGGCCGAACGGGACGCGCTTCCACCCGATCACCTTCTTGTCTTTGTGGTCGAGCGCGACCTCGACCTTGTCGTAGTCGGCCCACCAGACGTCGACCTCCAGCGAGTCCGTGTCGGCGAACGCGGCGACGGGAGGCAAGAAGACCGAGAGCCCCATCGAGGCGGGGAAACGCACCGGTCGCTTCGGCGGGGGCTCGTCGGCGCCGGCGTCCTCGGCCTGGCTCTCGCTCCCGCCGCGAGGTTGTCGTCGGTGGAGTCGCGGTCGTCGGCGTCGGGCACGCGACCGCCCTGCGGTGAGAGGAAGCCAGTCAAATACTAGCGCGATGGGGCGATCTCGAGGACCTCCTGGCCGCCCTGCGCGTGCGAGTCCGGCACGAAGGGACCGATCAGATCGGCTTCGAGGGCCTCGACGAGGCGGGCGCGGACGTCGGTTTCCTTCATGAGCGTGCTCCGCAAGCCGCTGGAAATTCGTTGTGACAGCCATCACACTTCGCGCACAACCGCCGCTGCGCAGCGCAAACGCGTTCGTCAAGGCGCGTAGCCATCACCTACTGCCCCCAGGGACGTAGACCGTTCCGCCCCGCGAGTCCCTGCCGAATGAACTCAAGGTGTCGGAGCAGAGCCGCGTGATGCTTTCCCACGTCCACTGGGAGCGCGCGGAGCAGGAAGTCGTTCTTCCAGAGCGTCCCGATTTCCTCCATGGCCTGCAGCTTCAGCGAGAGCGAGCCTTGCTCATCCGTCCAAAGCTCGGTTGAGTGATTCGGGCAACGCGGTCGCAACAACAACCACGGAACGTCAACGACCCCGTCGTGGCGCCAGTGAGTCGCGTCTGAGCTCGCCACCGATGCCAGCCACTTCGACGCAACCGTGTGGCAGATATCCGTATTCGATCCGCGAAGAGCGGGAGGCTCGACCGACACGCGTTCTTGAAGTGATTTTGCATGTACTGAAAATCAACCCGCCCGAGCTCTTCTTCTCGATGCCGTACGCGCTCAGCAGCGCAGTCCCCGCAACGAACGTGTCGAAATGCCCCCGCCAGTTGTGCCGGCGGCGGCGCCTCCCCGAACTGCAGTAGCGTTCCATACCCAATCGTGATGCGGGGCAGGATCGTAAAGTGGGCAGCGAGCGGCGCTTTCTTCACGTAGGCATTGTGGTTCATGCCAAGACATTCGTGCTGAATGTTTGATGCAATGCCAAGAGCCGCGGATAGGCTGTCGCAGGAAACAAATACAGCATCGGTCATTCGATAGACACGCCCTGCGTGCGCCGCTGTCGACGTCAAAACGGCTCTATGGAACCGAACAAGGTTGTTCACAACGATCTGCTGACTGTGGGAACGCTCAGCGAATGCGATAAGGTCGGCGTACACGACCCAGCGTTCTTCCCAGAATGGCGACAGGAGCCGGGCATCGACTGAGTCGGTGCCGTCTTCGTCAAGCGACTTCACAAGTTCGTCAAAGTTCATCGACGCGACCTCCGGCTCCGCTGACGCCAGCTCCTAGAACAAGTCCCCCTGCCCGCCCTCGCCACCACTCCCCTTCGCTTTCCGCCCCTTCTTCGCCGGGGGCGCCGCTGCCGCGCCACGGTCCTCCTCCTCACCGTCATCACCCACCCGCGCCGCCTTCTTCTTCCCCCCGAGCCCCAGCAGCTGCTCCTCCCGCGCCCGCTCGGCGTTGAGCACGTAGAGCCGGTCGATCACCTCGTCCTCGAAGGCCTGGATCGCGGCGCGATCCGCGTCCGACTTCGGGCAGTACGATGGAACCGGGACGTTCCATCGGTACGCTGAGAGCACTGCGCGATCCATCTCCTCGTGTAGCGCCCGCAGGTCGAGGATGCGCGGATCGTCGCACGCCGGATCCTTCAGCGCATTGTACGTCTTGGTGAGCCCCTGGCTCGTGTCAAGCATGTACTTCGCGCGAGCGTCGTAAAGGCGCTCGCCGATGGCCTCAAGCTCCGGGATCACGGCGCGCGGATCATGCTCCGGGAACGCGAACGTCGTGAAGCATCGAGACGGGGCGTAGGCAAGACGGTCTTCAAGGGTCGGCGAGAGAAGCCTCGCAAATGCTTCATGCACCCTCGATTGAAGAACGGTCAGGGCAGAGAGTCGCTCCAAGCCAAAAACACTCACCTTGTTGTTGTATACGACATCCGTCTGAGCGATGGAGAACGCCAGGTGCTTGGAGTAGACGCACGTGACAATACACCGACGCAGCGAGCCGAGCATCTTTCGGAGCGCGGGCTGCTGCTCTCTAAACAACCACCAGTTCTCCCGTACTCGGCGCCCGTGGGCGTTGTCGCGGCTGCCTCGCGGTGAGGACGCACTTCGGCTTCAACCACCGCTCGAAGTTCAGGGTACCGAGTTGTCTCGGAGAGAGAGAGTCCAGTGAAATCGATCACATAGCGAGCCGATCGCTGCACTGGAGAGCTATTTAGGTCTTCGCCGCCCACATACGGTAAGAGACGCTCGCCATTTGCTCCGATAGAACTCAACAGTTCGTACTGAGCTGCGCTGACCAGAAATCCATTCCCACCGATGTTCACGCCGTTGAAGTTGAGCCCGAGGTTCGACGCTAACGTGAATAGCTCGCCGCGACTCCTTCTGGGCTCGAGCGATGCGCTAACCTCGGTGGCAGGGCGACCGTTGTGGGACACACGCGCCTTAGACATCGCGCTTCCGACCGCGATCGCCACGATGTCGACCATCACGGAAGCATCGCCTGGCCAAGGAAGATTGACGGTCGCGTCGAAGATTCTCCCGCCATGATGAAGGATAGCAAGAAGCCCGCTATCACGAGTGTCCCCTTGCGCAATGGTATTGGTAGCGACCAAGCATAGCGCGCCACTCCTGCCTAGCATTGCGGATGCGCGACGAAGAAAAACGCGCACAAGTCGCCTCGGCCGCGAGCCCCACTTGTGGTTTGAAAAAGCCAATCACGGTAAGCGGAACCGTATGTTGCTTCCACGTACTTCTGGCCCAGGAATGGAGGATTTCCAACGACCGCGTCCATCATCGCTACGCCGTTCACTTGCCCCCCTTCGAGCGGATCCGGGCGTTCCTCGAAGAACACTTCCGGAAACTCGATCCACCAATGGAACGGTGCGAGAGATCTCCGCGCTTCTGCCGCGAGTGCTTCGACCTGGACTCGGGCATCGTTCGCCTTCTCGCCCTCGCCACCGATCCAACGCTCGACTAGGGCAAGCCGCTTCGTGCGCTCGGTTTCGCGCACCGTGTCCTTTGTCGCGGTGAAGAAGGCTCCCACGCACACATCGGCGATCGTGCGCACCCGGTCGACCGCCTGCTGCGAGAACTCGAACAGCCGCCGCTTCTCGGCCTGCGAGGCCGGATCGTCGTATTCGGCCAGCGCCAGATTTGCTGCCGAAGATCGACGGCCTGGTCCAACGCATCCCGCAGCAGCACGCGGACCGTCTCGACCTGTCCCGGCGGGGCCCAGTGGAACGCCTCGATCTGCTTGAAGTCGAGGCCGACCAAACTGTCCCCGTGCCGCAGTGCGTGGTCGACGAACGTGAATGGCAACTGCCGGCTCAAGGTCACGAGCCAGAGTGAAAGCTTCGCGAGCTCCACCGCGGCTGCGTTCTTGTCGACGCCGTACAGGCACCGCTGCGCAACGAGGCGTCGGGCGTGCAGGTGCGCGTCGCCGTACTTCTCAATGATGGCCGCGAGCTGCCCGAGACGTGTCCACGCGGCGACGATCTCGCTCGCGAGCTCACGGCACGCGGCGACGAGAAAGGCACCCGACCCCATCGCCGGATCGCAGATCTTGAGCTGGAGGATCTTCTCAGGCGTCCGGTCCTCGCCGAGGCAGGCGAGCAGCGGCTCGAGGGTGCGCTTGACGACCTTGTCGGTCAGCGAGCGAGGTGTGTAGTGGCTGCCCGTGCGGCGACGCTCGTCCCCCGGCTGCAGCACCAGCCGCTGCGTGGCGACGCTGTGCCGCGGCAGCTCCGACCTCTTACCGACAGCGTGTTCGCAGAGCCCCTCGAAGAGCGCCTGGTCGTCAGCGCCGGCTTCCTTCACAACCTTCTCAATCGCCTGGGCGGGGCCGGGATTCAGGCCGCACGTTTCCTTGAGGTAGCGGGCGCGATCGCTCGGCGTCATGCGCCGGAGCGCGTCGGTCTCAACCCACACGCCATGCTTGCCGATGCGCACCGCGTGGCTCGCGACGCGCACGACGTGGTAGCCCATGAGCGACTCGTAGACGCTCCCGATCTGCTCGACGTCGAGCGTGCGGTAGCTGAGGCGCTGCCCGGCGAAGACGACCAGCCGGTGCATCATCCGGTAGATCGTCCCGTCGTCGATGCTCGGCGGCCTCGCCGCGGCGCGCGCTGCAGGATCCACCACGGCGGCCGTCCACTCGGGCAGGCCGCCTTCGAGGAAGGGGTAAGCGTTCGGATCGAAGAGGCGACCGCGGCGCGGCGGCAGCTCGAGCGAGCCGTGCTTCACGCCAAAGAAGACAGCGCGGAAGAGCGCGAGGAGCTGCCCGTACGCGCCGAAGCGGTGGTGCATGCTCTCGGGGTGCGCTCCGGCGTCGTGGCTCAGGTGGGCGTACAACCCCGACAGGCTCAGGTGCTGGGCGTAGGTCTTGTGCTCGACGGGGAGGAGCGCCTGGTCCTCGGCGTAGAGGAGGAACACGAGGCGGAGCACGACGGAGAGGACGCCCCTGGTACAAGTGGTCCCCCTCGGCCTCGAGCGCCGGGCGGAGCCAATCGAGCTTGTCGCCGCTGCAGTCGCGGGTGGCCGCGGCCTCGAAGCCGGCGAGAAGGCTCTCCACCGCCTCGAAGACCTGCTTCGCGAGCTCCTCGGTGACGTCGGCCTGACGACGTCGGCTCTCGCCGAGCAGCCCCTCGAGCGTGTGCTCAGGCGCGGCGGTGTGCTGCCGCCGGGCGTGGAGTAGCAGATCGAGGGCCGTCAGCAGCGTGCGCCCCTCGGCCCCACGCATGTGCTCGACGCGGAACGTGAGGTGCGCGGTCGACTCGCCGGCGGGCGCGTAGACGAGCCGCAAGTGCTGGCCGTTGAAGAGGAAGCCGATCGGGATGCCGGTGTGGCGGAGCAGCCGCTCGAGCTTCGCGGTCGGCGGGTAGCGCCACGGACCAGTGACGGCTTCGGGGGCGTCGAGGTCGATCGGTTCGGCCGTGAGCGCCCCGAGCTCCCTGGGGCGCGCGTCCGCGCCAAGATCCCAGACGAGCGCAAACCAGGGCTTGGCGTTGGGATCCGCCGTGGTGGCGGCCTTGGGCGTGTCTTCGAAGGCCGCGAACGGATCGTCCGACTTGAAGGGGCCGCGCCCGAGCGCGAACGTCGGGCGGATCTCCTGCTGCCCCTCGGCGGCGTAGAACATCAGGTCCGCCGGCAGCTCGGCGCGGGGGACGAACATCTCTTGCTGCGAGTAGCCGAGGAACTCCTTGAAGAAGGCCTCGACGGACTGGATCCGAGGTGGCTCGATCGGCTCGCGCTTCTTCTTCTCCGCGTCCGCGCCCATCGGCGCGGGGCCGAGCACGAGCTGCGCCTCGAAGGCGATCGAGAGCTCCTTCTGCTCTTCGGGCGCGATCTGCGCGTCGACCAGCGCCGGCACGCTGAAGACGAGCCCTTCGATCGGCTCCGCGTAGCCGAGCCACTTCTTGTGGAAGATGACGTCGCGGTCGCGCGGCGGCTCATGTCATCGACTCTGGGTAGGCGACGCCAGCCCGATCGGCGTGAGCCGGACCATGCGCACGTCGTAGAGCGCCTCGATCGCTGCCGGCTCGGTCTCCATCTCGCCCGCCGCGGCCTCGCGGCGCTTCTCGAGGTGCTTGAGATCGAGGTCGACCTGCCGCTTCTGCTCCTTGTCCTGCAAGTTGAAGAGGTCGGACTGCCGCAGGCGCGCTTCGGCGGCGTCGATGACAAGGCGCTGCCGACCGAGCAGCGTCCGTAGCTCGCCGGCTTCACGACGGGCGCGCTCGGTGAGCCCCTTCCTGGCCTCCATCGCAATCGCGTCGGCCTCGGCTTCGAGGTGCGGCCACAAGGCGCGGAAGAGCGCGTCGGAGTGCTGCTGGATGCGCTTCGAGATCGTCGCGTTCGGGACGCGGGCACCGGTCGCCAGGAGCCTCTCGGTCGACGCGACCGCGGCCACCGCCGTTGCCCGATCCTTGTACGGCTTCACGTCGCTCGCCTCTCCCGACCATGCCGCCGCGATCGGAACGAGCTGGTCGTGGAGGCGGGCGGCGCCCGCACCGAACAACGTGAGCCTCGCGAACGCCACCACGCGCACCACGCTCTCGTCGGGGGCGACGACCGCGGTGACGCGGGTGAGGTCGTGGGCGCCGAACCCCTGGGCGAGGAATCGGTCGAGGATGCGCCTCACGAACGGGTGGGCGAGGTGGAGCTGCTCGGCCCCCTCCGACATGGTCGGGAGCGGATGGAACGTCACCGGCCGCGGGGGCTTCTGCCGCCACTCCCAGAACTCCTCGTTCCTGCCCCTCGGCGGCCGGAGCGTGTCGAGGGTCACGTCCACGACCGGTCGAGCGTGGGCAGCGCGTAGGTGGGCTTGCCGTCGCTCGTTGTTGCGGCGGGTTCGAGGGGAGGGCGCGGCGGCGAGCGCGAGCCCGATGTCGACGACGCCGCGCAGCGCATCGGGCTGCACCTCGAGCGCCTTCCGAGAGCTCTCCAGCCGTCGCCCGGCGCGCTCGACCTCGGCACGGACTGCTTCCAGATCCTCGCGGCGAGCCTCGAGCTCGGCGTCGACGGTAGCGGTCTTCGCGTCCGACCCGATCTTCTCGATCGCGGGCCGCGCATTCGCGGTGATGCCGTCCTCGAGCACGGTCTCGATCTGCCCGAGGAGCACGGCCCCGAGCGATCCGAGCTCGCGCTGCACCGTCGCGATCTTCCGTACGACCGTCTCGAGCACCTGATCTTCTGTGCGATCAGGGTAGACGAAGTAGTGGCAGCGCACCTCGTGGGCCGGCTGCAACGTTCGGTCGATGCGGCCGTTGCGCTGCTCCATGCGGCTCGGGTTCCACGGCACGTCGAAGTGGAACAGGTCCGCGCAGTGTGCCTGAAGGTTCACGCCTTCCCGGGCCGCATCGGTCGCCACGAGGATCCGCACGGGGTGATCCTCGGGCTTGCTGTTGAACGCCCGCTGCACCTCGTCGCGGGCCTCGTCGCCCATGCCGCCGTGGAACTGCAGGATTCGATGCTCACCGTCGTCGGTGTGCTCGATGGCCGAGGAGAGCAGCTCGACCAAGTACCGCTTGGTGTCGGCGTACTCGGTGAAGATGATCGCGCGCCGCGGCTTCCACGCCCGACTCGCTCGCTTGTCGTCGGGCTGGCCTATGGCCGGGCAGAGGTGCTCACGCAGCCAGGCGAGGAGCGCGGTCGACTTCGCGTCGGGCTCCTGCCGGGCCTTCGCCGCCAGCGCCCGCATCTCCGAGAGCAGCCCCTGGGCCTCCTCGGTGGGGCTCGGCAACGCCGCGCTCGCTGCGCGGACGGCGGCCTCGCTCTCCTCGGCGAGCACGTCGTCGGACACGCCGTGGGTCTCAGGGTCCGCTTCGACCTCGACCGACGCCTTCTTCGACCCCGCCTTCACGGCTACGAGCTTCCGTTGCTGCGGCGCCGCAACGACGCCGCCTTTCTTCACCAGCCCCTGCGCGTGCGCCTCGATGGTGCGCGCGAACGCTTCGGGGCTGGAAAGAAGGCGCTGCTGCATGTGGATGAACGGCAGCCGCCCCTGGCCTGACGCCGGTGCGCACAGCTCGGTGTACCGCGCGAGCTTCGCGCCGAGCGTGAGCTCGATGGGCTCCCCCTGGCCGAGCGTCGTCACGATCGGCTTCTGCTCGTCGCCGGTCTCCGCGTCGTAGCTCGTGCTCTCGAGTCGCCAGGTGCCGCCCACGTTTCGCAACGCCATCTGCACGAGCATGCGCCGCGGGAACTGCTCGACGCCGAGCTGGCGGAGGTCGCGCTTGAGGCGCCGGACCATGATCGCCTCGAGATCCTTCTTCCCCTCGACGGGCACGCCACGCGTGAAGCGGACCGGATCGAGGATCTCGAGCAGCGCGCTGAAGCTGTTGCTGTGCCCGTTGTGGGGCGTCGCGCTCAGGAACAGGCGGTTGTCGAACCGCGGGGCGAGATCGCGGATCGTGCGCGTGATGTCGGTGTCGGTCGCGTACTTGCTCGCCGACGCCGGCGCCGCGACGTGAGCCTCGTCGAGGATCAGCCCCTTGCGGGCGCGCTCGCCGAGGTGGTGCAGCAGCGGGTCGCGGTACTCGGGGCGGCGAAGCAGCGAGTGCGAGACGATGAAGCGGTTGTGGGTGCTCCACGGGTTGGTGCCGAACCCGCGCTCCTGCCGGCGGTACGCCACGAACTGGCGCGTCATCACCTCGAAGCGCAGACCGAAGCGGCGTTGCATCTCGCTCTGCCACTGCAGGCACACCGAGGCGGGGCACACGACGAGCACGAAGCTCGCCTGCTGGCGCAGGATCAGTTCCTGCAGCACGAGCCCCGCCTCGATGGTCTTCCCGAGGCCGACGTCGTCGGCGATGAACAGGTTCGCGCGCGGCAGCTCGAGCGCCTTCATCAACGGCGTGAGCTGGTGCGCCATGAGCTTGATGCCGGCGCGAAACGGCGCCTGGAAGCGGTTGGCGTCGGCCGCGCTGACGGCGCTCCACTTCAGCGCGTGCAGGTAGGCGCCGAACTGCGTCGGCGGATCGAGCCGGGCGACGGCGCCGAGGCCGTGCGCCTCGGGCGCGACGACACGTGCACCGAGCTCGAGGTCCCACAGCACATCGAGATGCCGGCCAGGGTCGTCGTCGTCGAGACAGACGAGGCGGACCAGGGACGACTCGTCGCCGGTGCCCGAGACCACCTCGTCGACCAGCCACTGCCGGTGACGCGCGTGGACGATCTGCCCCTTCGAGGGGAGGCCGTTGGCGGAGGCGGCAGGGGGACGAAGCGACGCGGCGGTCGGATCCTGCCCCGCGGCACGCAACACGAGGGCCTGGAGGTCGGCCCGCGCTCGCGCGCTCGCGTCGAGGCCATGCCGACGGCTGACGGCACGCAGCTCGTCTCGCCCGAGCTCACGCAGCAGGGCGGGAAGTCGGTCGGCGAGCTGGTCGGCGAGCTTCGCGAGGATGCGGTCCCGGCCACCGGCAGTGTCGTGGACCTCGCAGCCAAACAGGCGGGAGAGGTCGAGAAGGCGGCCAGTGGTGAGGACCGAGAGCGTGGAGCGGGCGTCGGGCGCGCGCGACGACGGCGGAGGCTCGAACGGCGCGTCGGCGGAGGCCGTGCTCGCTGCAGCGGGCTTCGCGTCGATCTGCTTGGACGTACCTTTGACCGCCATGGCTACCTTTCGGCCGCTCGGGAGCTCGGGCGGGGCGAGCGTACCAGCGTGGGCTGGACGCCGGCCAGGTTGGACGCAGGCGATCGTAGGTGCGTTCGGCGGGTGCCTACGGGCGCTGCACGAGGTCGTGTTCATCTCCGTTGAAGCTCCGAATCGGCAGCAACGAATACGGGCGTTGAGAGCAGATGTTGTGGTGGCCATCTGGCTAGGTCGCCGCCACCCAAGCCATCGCAACGTCCTGCACCTCCTGCGGCAGGATGGCCTCCTTCGTGCCGTACTCGGCAACGACGGCCTGATACATCTCGGCCAGCCGCTGATCGGCAGCCTTCCGAGCTTCCTCGTAGGCCCGCCTCGTCTCCGCCCCATCGATCTCCAGGCCGCCATCCAGCGCGGCGTGGAGTGACTCGACGACGTCCGTCCTCTCTACCGGCGCCTCCCCCGCCCGGCACACCACCGAGAACAGCTCGTTGCGCAGAACTCGAGCCCCTCCCAACGACCCCTCCTGGCGAACCACCCGCAGGTCGAACAGCGCCCAGCTTCCGCGTTCCCCAGCCTTCCACCCGAGCGCGTCCGCCGGCAGCTCGATCGAGGCCACGCCCTGCGAGAACCCGCCGTGCTGCACGTGCCGCACCATCGACTCGAACGCGGGGTCGCCGAACCGCAGCAGCCGACAGCCCAGCGTCTGCTGAGCGGTCTCCTTGTCGACCGTGGCCCGCTCGACCGTACCTGCCGTGAGCGAGGTGTGCACCTGGTAGGGATCCGTCCGCGCCAGCTGGTTCGAGACGTCGATCAGCTTCTGCGGCACGGGGAACGAAAGGAGCCCGGCGGACGACGTCTTCAGGGTGCACCCCTGGTGCCCGAGGTACTGCCGCACGAAGAACTCGAGGTGGCTGCTGCTGACCCGCGCGGCCACCCGCTCGTAGTCCGTAATGTCGAAGCGGTGGAGCCCGCGGAACATCCCGAGCATCCCTTCCGGGTTCGCGAGGATCTGCTCGATGTGGTTCGCCTTCGTGTCGACGGCGCGCTCGGCTCTCTGGCGTCCCTCCTCGACCGCGGTCTTGTAGAGCTCGTCGAGCGGGATCTGGGTGGCGACCTGCCCGAGCACCTCGCCGCGCAAGTCTTCCGGATCGCCATCCTGCACCTGCTGCAGCTTCTGGGTGATCTCGTCGATCTTGCGCTCGAGGTAGTCGTACACGCGCTGGTCGGCGAAGGCCTCGCTGTCGCTGTCGACCTTGAGGTTCAGGACCACGACGGGGTGCTGTTGCCCATACCGGTACACGCGACCGATCCGCTGCTGCAGGACCATCGGATTCCAGGGAAGGTCGTAGTTCACCACCGTGTGACAGGACTTCTGCATGTTGAGACCTTCACCACCGGCCTCGGTCGAGACCATGAAGCGAGGGTTGGGGCGCTGCTCGTTGAAGGCGTCGACCTGCTTCCGACGCTCCTGCATGTCCATGCCACCGTGGATCGTCACGACCGATCCAACCTTGAACTCGCGATCGAGCTCGGCGACGAGAACGGCCTGCGTGGCGCGGTACTCAGTGAAGATCAGCAACTTCACCTGCGGGTCCATCCGCTTGACCTCGCGGATGAAGGAGGTGAGCTTCCCGTCCGGCATCTTCAGGGTTTCGAGCCGGGTGAGGAGCCGCTTGACCTGAGCGAGCTCGCCCTCGATCAGGCTCTCCTTCTTGCGCCCCTTCCCCTTGGCTGGCGCTGCCAGGGCCTTCGAGGCGACCTGGGCTGCTGCGTACTCGCCAGGGAACCGCTGGTCGCCGCCTTCGCCCTCACCCTCTGGCGCCGCCTCGTCCTGGAGTGCCGCATACCGGTTGGTCAGCGCCGCGTGGATCGCTGCTCGGGAGGAGGACGCAAGCTTGCCGAACGTGGACATGAGGAAGCCGACGGCGGAGGCCTTCTGCCCGTCCTTCTGCGCCTGCAGGCGATCGACGACCTTGTATCCCGTGCGTAGGTACTCCCGCAGGTCCTCGTAGAAGCCGACCTCGTCCGCGTGGGGCTCGAACCGGACGATCCGCGCGGGCGCGATCCCCTTGAAGATCTTCTCGCGCTTGGTGTCCGTGACGTCGCTCTTTCGGTTCCGGATCATCACCTCCTTGAGGGAGACGTTCGGGTAGTCCGTGGCGCCCTTGGGGAAGAGGTCCTCACGGAGGATTCGGAGCATGTTGAAGAAGTGCTCGTTGTTCCCCGAGTGCGGCGTGGCCGTGAGGAAGAGGAGGTTGCGGGCCTTCTTCTCGCTGCGGAGGAACTGGGCCAGCTGGTGGGTCTGCACGTTGGGTGTGGTCGCGAGGTGGTGGGCCTCGTCGACGATGACCAGGTCCCACGGGGTGGCGACCTGCAGGGCCGGCTTGAACTTCTGGAGCTTCAGGGTGTCGATCGAGGCGAGGAGCTGGTCGACGGCCTCGAGGTCGTTGGGGATGCGGCTCTCGAACACGCGGAACTCGCGGTGGAAGCGCCGCCGGAGCTCGTCTTGCCACTGTGGCATCAGGCCGGCCGGCGTGAGGATCAGGCACCGGAAGCGACCCAGGGTCTTCTTCCTGAGGACCTCGAGGATCATGCCCGCCTCGATCGTCTTCCCGAGGCCGACGTCGTCCGCGATCAGCCACGCTCGATCGTCGGGCCGGCTGTTTACGACGCGATTCACGACGATCACTTGGTGCGGTAGCATCTGGAACGGCTGGTTGGACAGCTCGCCTGTGAGCGCGTGCCGCGCCTCGAACCATCGACCGAACACCTTGAGCTGGAAGGGCACCCGGGTGGCGGGACCAGCCTCGGCGAGGCGCTCGTGCAGCGGAACGAGGACGCGGAGCTCGTCGACCGTGTGCTCCTGTGGACCGAGGCGGTTCGACCACTTCACGATCGCGCGCGTGATGCCGGCGACGGTGTCGACCGACTGCACCTTCCCGTGACCGAGAGCGAAGTCCGAGACGTGTTCGACGAACTGCCTGGCTGCAACGGTCATCGCGTCCTCCCCTGGTCTTCACGGCGGTAACGCAGGCCCAGCAGGCCGAGCTCGACGGGCCGTTCGGGAATCTGCTCGTTGGCGAGCATCAGTCGAGCCGCCGTGCGCAGCAGTCGGTCGTGATCTTCTCGGAGCCGCCGTCCGGCGGTCTGCAGGCTCTCGAGCAGGGCGGCCGCCGAACCCGCAGCGTGCTCGGCCGGCAAGAAGTCTTCGGCGAACCACGTCCGACGGCGGGGGCGGTACGAGCAGACGGCGGCGGCCAGCTTGAGCGTGGTCGCCTCGGCGACGATGTCCTCCTCGAACCCGAGCGCTCCCGCAATCGCCCGAGCAAGCTCGGTGGGGTGACGGTCGTCGCGAAGCTCCTCCCAGCCATCGGGCTCACGACCGAGGACCACCTGGAGGAAGAGGTCGAAGACGACCAGCCATGGCGCGTCGTCCGAGCGCAGGTCTCGTCCGGCGCTCTGGCGCGCGAAGGCTTGCGCAGCCGTCCGCAGGGGAGTCTCGGGGATGTCGTTGGGCCTGACGGCCGCTTCGATGATCGAACCGAGGGGATGAGCCCGATCGTAGAGTCGGAGGCTGGTGCCGGGCCAGTACGGATGTGGATAGACGAACACGCCGTGTCGGTACAAGGCGTCAACGACTTCATCCGCCTGCTTCTCGGTGAACTTGCCCATGCCGAAGGCGTCGCGGAGTTCCTCGCGACGTAGCGTGAGAAAGCCCAACCCCGAGGCCCTGACGCGGATCGCGACCGCGTCCGCGAGTTCGTCCACGTTCATGCCCCGCCTCCCTCCTCCTCATCGTCATCTCCCCCACCGATCAAGTCCTCGAGAGCCGGTGGTGGGAAGTCGACCTCGTCACGGATGATCTGCCGGAACTCCTCGATCACGACCTCCATCGGTCGATTGGGCGACTCCCAGGTCGCAGCCCAGTCGAGGATGGATGTGGCGGTGCTCGCGTCCGCTTCGCCCCCGCCCTCCTCGAGTCTGTCCTCGATGCTGACGGCAAGCTGGCGAGCGGCATGCGAGCGAAAGCGACGGGGCCAATCCCCCGTCCGGTAGGTGGCAGCGAAGACCGCCTGCACGAGATCCACCATGAGCTGGCGGAAAGGGGCCTCGGTCTGCTCGTGAGGATTCCAGGTCTGCCGTGCCGTCCGGAACTCCAGACACGAGGCGAGCACATCCGGCGTTCGCAGCTGCAGCTCGCGTTGCAGTCGGGGGAGCAAGTACCCACGCAGTGCATCACCTCGCCCGTCGACGAGGATGTCGAGCTCCGTGAGGCGCGCGAGGATCAAGTCGAGTTCGGCCGCCAGACCGTCGCCGAGCAGATACTGCCGATGCGTTGTTGCGACCTCCCGGATCCGCTCGGGCGTCAGGTCGTGCGCGGCACGTAGCCCATCTCGCGCAGCCAAGAAGACGTCCCAATAGCTCGCTGGCATCCACAGCCCGAAGCAGGGCAGGTTGAGGGTCATCTTGCTGAGGAGCAGCGACACCCGCCGCGCATCCCTCCGCAGGACCTCTGCCTGGGCGGTGGGGATGAGGTCCACGCCGTAGCCCATCGATCGCGTCTCGTGCGAAGAGGCCCCGATCACCTCCCGTCGAGGTGGGCGGATGTACCCCGCTCGAACCAGCTGCTCCTGTGGCAGGCGCAGCACCAGAGCATCGAGCGTCCGACGACCGCGCCCGACCAGGTAGCCCTGGCGAATCCAGCCCGCGAGGTGCTGCTCCGGGACCTCGTCCAGCGGCGGCAGACGCTTGAGTCGGCCGAAGGCCTCGGCCAGCGGCGCCGTGGTCTGCGGTCGCGCTGGTGCTGGCGCTGTCGCTGCCGGGCGTCGCTCCAGGAGGCCTCGCTTCTCGAGGAACGCGCGAGCGTCCTCGCCGTCGAGCGAGCGCGGCGCGATGCTGTTCACGAACTGGTGGAAGGCATGGCGAACATTGCCCTCCACTCCGCCGAGCGCCACCCCGAGCTCGTGGTTGATCCCGAGCGCACGAGCCGTCAAGTTCGCCGATCCGACGATGAGCCGATCACCGGTAGGTGACTGCGTGAACAGCGCCTTCGCGTGGAGGAGACCCTGGTCCTCCATCACGACCCCGACCGACAGCCGCTTGCTGTGCGCGGTCTTGAGCCGCAGCAACGACTCGAACAGCCCAGTGGCGTTGAAGCCACGCCGGTCGACGGCAACGACGAGCCGCCCCTGCCCACCGCGCGCCAGCCCCTGCTCCAGCAGTGGCTCGACGAGGTCGAGCCCCGCCTGCGACGCGAAGGCCGTGACCAGGACGAAGGAGGTGGCGTCGGCCAGACCGCGGCGCAGCGCCTCGATGTAGCCCTGGCCAGGCGAAGCGACGAGCTCGACGGTCACCGACGCATGCTATGCGGCCTCGCGGTCGCGGGAGAAGAGACAGCCGGACATTGCCTGGCCGCGCAAGCTCGGCGGAACCGCAGCGGGCCTTGCTCTGCGCATGTTCGTATCGTCAGATCCAGCGATGACTGTGATCGAGGTCGCGAACGGCTCACCCGAGTTCGACGCGGTCGTGCTGCTCTGGCGGGGTGAGAGCGACACTCTCGGTCTGATGCCACGGGGGGCCTTCGAAGATGCCGCCCGGGAGAGGCGCCTGCTTGCTGTGCGCCGGGCGGACGTGGTTCTGGGGTACGTGCTGTTTCGCTACTCGAGGTCACGACGAGATGCGTCCATCACGCATCTCTGCGTTGCCCGAGATGCGCGAGGTCATCGGGTGGCGGACAGGCTCTTCGAGGCCGTCCTCGAGCGATGCCGCGATTGCTACGACATCCGACTCAAGTGCCGGCGCGACTTCGAGGCCGCGAATCGTCTCTGGCAGCGGCTGAGATTCACTGCTGTTCACGACGAGCCAGGACGGGATCCATCCAACACGCTGACTACGTGGCGCTACCCCCTCGACGAGCTTCCTCTTCTGCGACGCCTGGATGAGCAGACCACCGATGATCGCCTGCGAGCCGCCATCGACGCGAACGTGTTCTTCGACCTCGACGACGCCGAGCCGGGAAGCGAGGAGTCGCGTGCGCTTGTGGCCGACTGGCTTAGCGAGTTCGTCGTATTGCAGGTGACCCACGAGCTGTTCAACGAGATCAACCGGCGCGCGCAGGCTGCAGATCGGGAGCGACAGCGACATCGAGCTGCGACATTCCCTGTCGCTTCGCGCAATCGCGACGTGGAGGCGGCGCTGGAGACGGCCATCAGCACGGTTCTACCCACTGCCAGTCCGAATCAGCTGAGTGACGTCCACCAGCTGGCGATGACCGCAGCCGCGGACATCCCGCTGTTCGTCACGCGGGACAAGGACTTCCTGGCCGTTGCAGATCGACTCCACGAGCTCACCCAGGTTCGCATCGTTCGGCCCTTCGAGGTCGTACTGCGCTTCGACGAACTGCTGCGTGAAGAGGCGTACCGACCCGAGCGCCTCTTCCTCGGTCCCGCCGTGCGGTCGACGCTCGCAGTCGCAGGCGACCTCGAGCCGCTGGGGGAGTTGATGCACCGGGGCCAGCCACCACTGGAGCGACGTACAGCAACCTGCGCCAGGCTGCGCGAGATGCTCGCCGTGCCGGACCGACTCGAGCTCCGCGTGATCCGCCACGGTGACGCACTGCTCGCAGCTTATGCCGTCGAGCGAGTGGATGGGATGCTGCGCGTTCCCTTCTTCGGCGTTCAGCACTCCGACCTTGGCCGAACGGCAGCACGTCACTGGGGCGAGGCGCTCGTCGGTCTGGCCGTGCGCGAGGATCTGCGCACCGTCTGGGTCGACCGTGCGGGGCAGCGGGTTGAAGAAGCGCTGGAAAGACTCGGCTTCACCCCCGCGGGCGATGGGTGGGCCAAGATCTGCCTGCGGTCCATTGGTCCTCCCGCGACGCTGGCCGATCGACTCGCCGAGGTGGCGTCCACGACGCCTGAGGTGTCCGAGATCGCTCACCGCCTTGCCGACACTGTTCGTGAGGTCTCCTCAACCACCCCCAGCGAGCGGGTCGCCGAGGTCGAGCGTACTCTTTGGCCAGCGAAGCTGATCGGCACTGCACTGCCGTCGTTCATCGTTCCCATCCAGCCCAGGTGGGCCAAGGACCTCTTCGATCTCGAGCTCGCCCAGGGAACGCTGCTCGGTGCGGTGGCATCCACGGTCCTCAACTGCGAGAACGTGTTCTATCGAGCAGCGATTCCGGCCGTGTTGCCACCGGGGCCCGCCCGGGTTCTCTGGTATGTGAGCAACGCCAAGGCCTACCCCGGGTCGATGGCGATCCGGGCTTGCTCGCAGATCGAGGAGGTGGTGACGGGATCCGCAAGCACGCTGTTTCGCCGGTTCAAGCGACTCGGCGTCTACCAGCAGGCGGACATCAGGGACCTGGCGGGTGGCGACTGGAATCACCCCATCATGGCCTTCCGGTTCAGCAAGTCCGAGCTTTTCTCCCGCGCGATCCCATGGGACGAGGTGCAGCGTATGCTCGAGGCTGCGAACGGTTGCCGGAATCCTCTGGTATCCCCGCTGCGCATCAGCGAGCAGCTGTTCTTCGACCTCTACCGCCGAGGCGTTGGCTATGGTCCGTGAGGCCCTGCTCCTGTCCATCCGACCAACGTTCGCGGAACGGATTCTCGCAGGAACGAAGACGGTCGAGCTCCGGCGCGTGAAGCCGAGCGTTCGGATCGGGCAGCCTGTGCTGATCTACAGCAGCTCCCCGACGATGGCGTTGCTTGGGACCGCCGCCGTGGAGCGTCTCGACCTCGAGGACCCCGAGAGGCTGTGGCCTCGGGTTCGAGGCGCCGCCGGCGTGACGCGAGCGGAGTACGACGACTACTTCGATGGCGCCGAGCGCGCCGCCGCCATCTGGCTGCGGGATGTCGTCCGGTTCGAGGAGCCGGTCGGTCTCGCCACCCTACGGCAACGATGGCCCTGGTTTCGTGCGCCGCAGAGCTACTGCTTCGTCCGGGTCAGCCTCGTTCGGGAGGGCTTGGGTGTGCGCTCGCTGGCACCTCGGGACGCCGCTTAGCCAACCGGAGCTGGCGTCATCGCCGCTGTCGGCGCAGCCCATCGAGAACAGCCAGGAGCGCGTCCGGGCGCTCGGGGTTTCGAAGAGCAGTAGGATGGCCCAGCGGGACGGGTGCCACTGACACTTGTCGACGATGTCCACGAGGCTCGGTCGAACGCAAGAAGCTCATCGCATGTGACGGAAGTAGCTCGCGAGCTGAGCGCCGCAGGGCGTCCCAGCGCTCATCTCCGGGATTCCGCTCAGCAGTGCACTTCCTCGTCGGCGTCGTCGTCCTTCGCACGTGATGCAGCGCACGAGCCTCTGACATCGCCAGCGAACAGGTCCAAGAGGGGCGCGCCGATCAAAGTTCCTGGCCGGTGTCCCAGTCCCTCGAGCCACGTGACGAAGTCGACCAAGTAGGCTGCGTTGAGACGTCGACGATGTCCTTGACAGTTCTGAGCAATTGGCTGGAGGTTCGGGGTAGGCGAACTGCTTGGTCACCGAAGTAGTAGAAGTGGGTGGAGAGTAGCGCGTTCTTCCCGCTCAGATCTCTCGCGACGTTCACGGCCAAGTGAACCCCAGTGCGCTGGGTGGGTGGGGTGGTCGAGAAGTCGTACAGCGAGTCCCTGAGCCTACGTCGCGGGTCGCGGTGCTCCCAGTCTGGCACCTTGGATTCAAGACGCTCCCGTGTGTACACGTCGTACTCCGCGAGCGTCATCTTGCCTGTGACCTTCATTGCGTAGATGAGGCGGCCGCTCATGTCCGTGGCCTTGCCATCCGCGAGTTCTGAGTGCTTGGCGCCCGTGCCGACGATCCAGTCGCCGGGCACCGCTGTCCGCCGGATTGCTGGCTTGCAGATGACGAGCGTGCAGACACCCCAGTACGGGTTCGGTGCCGCACCGTCGTCGCATGGGATGCAATACGAGTAGAGTTCCACCTCCCCCTCCTTGCCGAACAGGGTCAACTGATCCCGAGAGCGAGCGCAAGACCTACTCGTTCCCGTTGCTCTGGGAGACCACGGCTAACGGCGGTCTTGCCCGCGCCCGTGTTGCCCACGCGTCGGACTTGACGCATCAGCTTTCAGAAGTCGAAGCCGTCCGCCGGCCCCTTCGCGTCGAGGCGTGCGCGGTTGATCAGGTCTGTCGCCTCGATGGTCGGGTCCATCACCCAGTACTTGTAGCCCCCCGCGTAGAAGTAGCGGACGGTTCGTTCCCACTGCCCGGTGCCCCACTGCTCGTCCCGCCCCTCCTCGAAGACGAGGCGGACGAGCTCCATGAACTCGGCCTCACGACCAGGGTTCCAGTCCTTCATCACGTACCAGTGCGGCCACTGGGGCATGGTCTTGGCGAACCGCCATCTGACGTCGGCCACGAACCGGTCGACCCCCTTGGTCTCGTTCGATCGATCCACCTCGCACCCTCCATCGGTGGGTCCCGAGTGTGCGCGCCGTGTCGGGCCCGAGCAACGATAGGGCGGACGAAGAATGTCCGGAGGTCGCCCGTGATGCGATCCGCGAGGCGCAGTTCCTAAGGCTCGATACCCAGCGTCACGGACTCGCGGGTCCAGGTCAGCGGCTCGGTTGCGAACGGAGGACCGGCGGCGGATCGCCGCCGCCGCTACCATGTCTGGGTGCGCCACCCGCTCGTCGTCTTTGCGCTCGACGTTGGATCCCCGCGACGACGAGGCAAGTCGGGCTTGGGCTGGGCCATGGCGGCCGAGTCGCCGACAGTGGCCGTCACCAGGACCGGCACGGACATCGATAGCCTCCCCAAGGCGATGACGGAGGCGCGCGACGCCGGGGCAGCGATCACCCTCGGCATCGAGGCGCCCCTCTGGCTGCCCATGCCCGACGACGTGCACCGACTGAGCACCGGACGCCCGAACGAGCGGGACCGATCCTGCTTTGCACCTGCAGGCGGATACGTCGCCATGCTTGGCCTGCAGCAGCTGGTGTTCGTTCTTCGACGCCTGCCGGCCGCGTGGAGCTTCACGCTCGACTCCACCTCGTGGCAGGAGACCCGAGAGTCTGTGCTCCTCTGGGAAGCGTTCGTCTCGGGCAGCGCGCACGCCACCGACGGCGACCACGTCCGTGACGCGGCCACCGCCGCGGTGGGCTTCATCGAGTGGCTACGTGGCAAGCGCGAGCCCACGCCGGTGGCACCCGATCCAGACGTCCCCATCCTGTCGCTGGCCGCCGTAGCGCTGTCCTGGACCGGCAGGCCGACAAGCCTCGAACAGCCTACCCTCGTCGTTCGTCCCGACCAGCCGTTCGAGGGCCCCTTGGCGTGACGAGTGCGAAGAAGTAGCGATCAAGGAGGGGGATGGGCTTGATACTCGTCACTGGTGGAGCGGGCCTGATCGGCACCACACTTCGGCGCCATCTCGTAGCCGCCGGCCATCGACTCCGCACGCTCGACACGCGAGCGGTCGAGCTCACCTCCCGAGGCGACATCCGCGACACGGCACGCCTGCGCGAGGCGGTCGCAGGCTGCGACGGCATCGTCCACCTGGCTGCTGTCGCGCGCGTCGCGCTCGCGGAATGTGAGCCTGTGCTGTGCGAGGCGACCAACGTCGACGCCCTCCGTTCCCTGCTGCAGCTGGCCCTCGAGTCGAACCGCCGCCCATGGGTCCTCTTCGCGAGCAGTCGTGAAGTCTACGGGCAGCCGAGCGTCCTGCCCGTCGTCGAGGACGCGCCGCTCGCGCCGATCAACGTCTACGGCCGCTCGAAAGCGGCCGGCGAGCACCTCTGCGCGGAGGCAGGGCGGGCAGGGCTCCGCACGGCAATCGTCCGGCTCTCGAACGTCTACGGCAGCATGCACGACCATGCCGATCGGGTCATCCCGGCGTTCGTGCAGGCCGCCCTCGCAGGTCGCCCGCTCCAGGTCCACGGCGCGGAGAGCGCGCTCGACTTCACGCACGTCGACGACGTGGCCGATGGCCTCACGCGTGTGGTCGGTGCGCTGACGTCGGAGCGGATCCTCCCGCCCACGCACCTCACCAGCGGCGTGGCGACCTCGCTCGCGGAGCTGGCGGCCCTGGTCATCAGGACCACAGGATCCTCCGCCGTCACCGAGCAAACGCCGGCAAGGTGCTTCGACGTCACGAGGTTCCTCGGCGATTCCACGCGCGCCCGATCCCTGCTCGGGTGGCAGGTGACGACGTCGCTCGAGGCCGGCCTCGCGCGTCTTGCGGCGGAGTTCCGTGCCACATCGGAGGTGAGCGTTCGATGAAAGTGCTCCTGGTCATCCACGGCTATCCGATGCGATACAACGCGGGCTCGGAGGTCTACACGCAGACGTTCGCGCACGGCCTCGCCGCCCGGCACGAGGTGCAGGTCTTCACGAGGTTCGAGGACCCGTTCGTGCCCGAATACGCCATGGCGGAGGACAGGGATCGCGACGACGCCCGCGTCCGTCTGCGGCTCGTCAACATGGCGCGGGCCCGCGACGGCTACCGACACGCCGGCGTCGACGCCCAGTTCGCAGCCGTGCTCGACGACTTCCGACCTGACATCGTGCATGTCGGCCATCTGAACCACCTCTCCACGTCGCTGCTGAGCGAGGCCGCGCAGCGCAGCATCCCCATCGTCTTCACGCTGCACGACTACTGGCTGATGTGCCCCCGCGGACAGTTCATGCAGATGCACCCCGAGGACCCTGGCGACCTGTGGGCGGTGTGCGACGGTCAAGACGACCGCAAGTGCGCCGAGCGTTGCTACGCGCGGTACTTCTCCGGGGCCGCGGATGAGCGTGGAGAGGATCTGGCCTACTGGACGCGCTGGGTTGGGCGCCGCATGGCGCACGTCCGGGAGATGGCTGAGCTCGTGGACGTCTTCGTCGCCCCGGCCCGCTACCTCCAGCAACGCTTCCAGGCCGACTTCGGGCTTCCCGCATCGAAGCTCCGCTACCTCGACTACGGCTTCGACAGGAGTCGTCTCGCCGGTCGGCAGCGGTCCCCCGGGGAGCCCTTCACGTTCGGGTACATCGGAACCCACATCCCGGCCAAGGGGATCCATGTCCTGCTCCGGGCCTTCGGAGAGGTCACCGGCGCTCCGCGGCTCCGCGTGTGGGGCAGACCTCGCGGGGCCGACACCGAGGCCCTGCGCGCGATCGCGGCCGCCCTGCCAGGCGACGCGGGAGCACGGGTCGAGTGGGTGCCCGAGTACCGCAACCAGGACATCGTGCGAGATGTGTTCGACCGCGTCGACGCGATCGTGGTGCCCTCGGTCTGGATCGAGAACTCGCCGCTGGTCATCCACGAAGCCCAGCAGGCGCGGGTTCCCGTGGTCACCGCCGACGTCGGAGGAATGGCCGAGTACGTCCACGATGGCGTGAACGGCCTCCTGTTCCGCCACCGCGACACGTCATCGCTCGCGGGCGCGATGCAGCGGCTCGTCGACGACCCCGATCTCGGACGCCGCCTCGGGGCGCGGGCTACGCTCAATCGGAGTCGGGCGACATCCCCGAAGTCGGCGCGCACGTGGCCGAGCTCGAGGCGCTCTACGGCGAGATGCTGGCTCGGCGCGACTCAGCCCGGGTGACCGCGCTGCCGGGCCCATGGCGCATCACCTTCGACACCAACCCGGACACCTGCAACCTCCGGTGCATCATGTGCGAGGAGCATTCGCCGCACAGCCCGAAGCAGGAGCTCCGCAAGCTCGCGGGCAAGCCACGCCGGCTGATGCCCATGGAGCTGCTGCGGCGGGTCTTCGCGGAGGGGGCCGCCAGCGGCCTCCGCGAGGTCATCCCCTCGACCATGGGCGAGCCGCTCCTGTTCGAGCACTTCGACGAGATCGTCGACCTCTGCGCCGCGCACGGCGTGAAGCTGAACCTCACGACGAACGGCACCTTCCCCGGGCGCGGCGCCCGCGCGTGGGCGGAGCGCCTCGTCCCCGTCACCTCCGACGTGAAAGTCTCGTGGAATGGAGCCACCCGGGAGACACACGAGGCGGTGATGCTCGGGGCTCGCTGGGATGTGGTGGTCGACAACGTGCGCGCGTTCGTCGCGGTGCGCGACGAGGTCGCCGCCGCCGGAGGCAACCGCTGCCGGGTGACGTTCCAGCTGACCTTCCTCGAGACCAACGTCCACGAGCTCGCCGACATCGTGTCGCTGGCGGCCGACCTCGGTGTGGATCGCGTGAAGGGACACCACCTCTGGGCCCACTTCGACGCGATCGCACCGCTCTCGATGCGTCGTGACGCCGGAGCGATCGATCGCTGGAACGCCGCGGTCGACGAGGCTCGCGCGGTGGCGTCTCGAAGGGGCGTGCTCTCGAGAACATCTTCCCGCTCGGCGATGGTCTCGACATCGCGCCCGGCGGGGCATGCCCCTTCCTCGGACAGGAGGCCTGGGTCAGCGCCGAGGGTCGCTTCGATCCGTGCTGCGCGCCCGACGAACAGCGCCGAACTCTGGGCGACCTGGGCAACCTCCACTCGCAGGGGCTGACGGAGATCTGGCGCGGCGAGCCCTACCGACGCCTGCTCGCGACCTACCGCACACGAGGGCTCTGCATGAGCTGCAACATGCGTCGGCCGGTGGCGTCTCCATGAGCTGGCGACGCGCGCAGGTGGCTGCCGACGGCCATCACCACACGCTGGACGGGGTGCCGCTGTACGCGGACCGTTTCGATGCCGTGCTCGCGTTCCACGAACCAGGCCTCGCGCCGGTCCGGCGCGGGACCAGCGCCTGGCACATCGACGGCAACGGTCGCGCCGCGTACCAACGGCGATTCCTGCGTACGTTCGGCTTCTACGAGGGTTTGGCGGCCGTGCGGGACATCGACGGGTGGCACCACGTCCTGCCCGACGGTGGTGACGCCTACGCCGTGCGCTTCGACTGGTGCGGGAACTTCCAGGGCGAGCGCTGCCCCGTCCGGACCACCGCTGGGCAGTACCACCACATCCGCCACTCCGGCGAGCCTGCCTACCCGGCACGGTGGTCGTACGCCGGCGACTACCGTGAGGGCTCGGCGGTTGTTCAGAACGCCGAAGGCGTCTCGACCCACGTCGATCTGGCCGGCATTCCGCTGCACGACCGCTGGTTCAGGGATCTCGACGTCTTCCACAAGGGCCTCGCCCGCGCCCGGGACGAAGCTGGGTGGACGCACGTCGGCAAGGATGGCGTGCCGGTGTACGCCCGACGCTTCGCCATGGTCGAGCCCTTCTACAACGGGCAGGCCCGCGTCGAACGCTTCGACGGGGCGCTCGGAATCATCGACGAGTCAGGAGCCATCGTTCACGAGCTGCGTGCGTAGCCTTCAGCGTGGCTGCGCTCCCACGGGCCTGTTTCCTCGCCGATCCTCCGTTGGCGACGTTCCGCTTGCACACCGATAGCGGTATGCTAGAACGGTCTCATGGCTGTTGGACGCAACATCGTGAGGAAGGGGGGCGCCAGGCCGAAGGCCGAGGGCGGTCTCGACAAGGTGTTGTTCGTCCGCGCAAACCAGGACCTCCTCGATCGCCTCGAAGCGATGCGAGTCCGGCGTAGTGGCCTGACGAAGATCACCCTCTCTACGGCCGACGTGGCGAGAGCAATTCTGCTCGAGGCGATCGAGCGCGACGAGAAGGAGCCAGTCTGATGGCTGATGCATCGAGTTACCCGATCACGACGGAGACCCTGGAGTCGATCGCAACCGTCGGTGCCACGCGCACGGCGTTGACGGCATCGATGCAGCTCAGCGAGCAGATGCGCCGCCTCACTGACGTCGCTGCCCCGTACACGAAGCTCGCGAAGATGTTCGCACCTCTCGCTGCTGTGCAGCAGCCTGCTGTGCTTTCCAGGCAGTATGATGGGCTCGTCGATCGTCTCGGGTTGCGGCATCCTGGGCTCCCCGGTGTGCTCGAAGAGCAGCGCCAGCTTCACGAGCGCTTCGCCAAGCTGACCGGGCTGTTTCAGCAGAAGCTGCCGATCGACCTCCAGTCAGACTCGTTCCGGAGCATGCGGAAGATCCTTGCCGGTGTCAGTGTCGGGCGTTCGCTGCTCGATCCTTTCCAGCGCCAGCATGCAGCGCCCGCCTCGCTGGTCCCTCCTGCAGCTGGAGACCTGTGGGCCAAGCACCTGCGTGGGCTCGCACTTCCCGCGGCGAGTTTCTTGTCGCTCCCCCACCAGCGGCCGATGGCGCTGCTCTCGAACGTGCCCGAGTTGGAAGGCGCGTCCTTGTCCTGGCTCCAGAACGGACGCGAAGGCCCCCGCCTCAGCGTGGCGACTATCACAGAGCGACGCGAGGACCAGACCCCTTTCGAGGTCGAGGTCGAGGTCGTCTGCTCTGTCTGCGAGTCTGAGATGTCGGTGTCCTCGAGGGAGCACTCGTGGGTCGGCCGGAAGCTCCGTGTTCGACTGGAGGTGACTCCGATCTGTAACGTGTGCCTTGGTGAGCTTGGGTGGAACTGGGACCGGTGGTGTGAGGCCCTCACGTCGATCGCGGACAAGCCCAAGCTCAGGCTGATCGAAGGTGGCAACGACGGAGATGGCGTTCGGCGCGGCAAGGTCCGCCTGGTACGTCCCCCCGCTGAGGACGACGAGTAGGGTGTTCTTCCAAGGTCGTCAGCGTCGGCCTCTTGTGCGCGTCCGTAGAGCCCGTACCCTGACCTGATGCGCCGCCAAGCTCTCCTGCTCGGTCTCGTCACGGTCCTTGGATGCTCCGGGTCCGCGGACCCCTCCGATCCGACGACCACCGACGCCGACGTCGACACTGGCACGGAGGTCGACTCCGCGACCGCAGACGCCGGCGACTCGTCCCCCTCCGAGACCTCGACGCCTGTGGATACGGGAACCGTCGACGCGCCGACGGACACTCCCGTCGAGGCCGGTAAGCCCGAGGTGCGCTTCGTGGGCCGCTTCGACACGACCGACCCCGCCGGTCCGAAGTTCGAGTGGTCTGGCTCCCAGATCATCGCGCGCTTCACCGGCACCGCGGTCCGGGTGAAGCTCAAGGCGAACAAGGACATCCAGTTCGCCGTGACCATCGATGGAGGCGCTCCCACCCTCCTCAAGCCGACCGGCGCCTCTGGCACCTACACGCTGGCGACGGGCCTGGCGGCGGGCTCCCACGACGTGGTCCTGTGGCGACGCACGGAGGCGTTCTTCAACGACGCCCAGTTCCTCGGTTTCGAGTTCGATGGTGGAGGATTGCAGGCGCCTCCCCCTGCTCCGGCGAAGCGAATCGAGGTTATCGGTGACTCGATCTCCGCCGGGTACGGCAACGAAGGCACCATCGCCACGTGCAGCTTCTCCTCCGACACGGAGAATCACTTCCTGAGCTACGAGGCGCTGGCCGCACGAGCGAAGGGGGCGGATCTGGTCAGCACTCCTTGGTCGGGCATCGGCATGTACCGCAGCTACGACGGCTCCACGACCGACCAGATGCCCGTCCTGTACGAGCGCACGCTGCCCACGATCGCGACGAGCAAGTGGGACTTCGCGAAGTTCGCTCCCGACGCGGTGGTCATCAACCTCGGCACCAACGACTTCGCGAAGGGGGATCCCGGTACCCCGTTCCGTGACGCCTACCTCAAGTTCGTCCGTCGTGTCCGGAGCGCCTACCCCAAGGCGTGGATCTTCCCGGCTCTCGGCTCGATGCTGAGTGGCACCGAGCTCGATCAGGCGCGCAAGTACCTGCAGGCGGTCATCGCCACCCCCCACGGTGAGGGTGACACCCGCGTGAGCTTGCTCGAGTTCGCCACCCAGCTGAGCAGCGACGGCTACGGCTGCGACTATCACCCGAACAAGACCACCCACGGCAAGATGGCCAAGGTGCTTGGCGACGCTCTCACCGCGAAGCTGGGCTGGTAGTCACCACTTCACGAGCGTGGGATCGTCGCGCTCGACCAGGGTTCCGTCGCCGAGCTGACCCTTGTCGTTGGCCCCCCAGCACCACAGCTGCTGGGTCGAGTCGACGCTGCGCACGAACGACCCGCGGCGCTCACCATCTGCACGCTCGTGAGTCCTTCGGTGGCCTGCGGCGTCAGCTCGTTCGCGGTGGCCTTCCCGATGCCGAGCTGGCCCGAGCCGTTGCCACCGAGACAGTAGAGCGACTTGTCCTTCTTGACCCAGCAGGTGTGGAAGTCACCCCCGGAAACCTGTGCCACCAGTCCAGCCGCGGAGACGGCCGTCGGCGTGCTGACCTTCGTCGTGGCAAGCGGCTGTCCCGCCTGTCCGTGAGAGTTGCTGCCCCAGCAGAGCAGAGACGCGTCCGTCGCGATCCCACAGCCATGCAGCAGCCCGAGTCCGAAGCTCGACCACGTGGTGGTCCCGGAGGGCGAGGTTGGGATGGGCGACGTGGTCGTGTCGCCCGTACCGAGCTGGCTGCTGTCGTTGGCGCCCCAGCACCGGACAGCGTTCGTGCCGAACACGATGAACGCGCTCTGGCCATTCGCCGACATCGAGGTCACGTCCTTGATGTAGAGCGGCGAGCTGGCCTGCGTCGACAGCGTGGTGGAGCCCGAGCCGAGCTGGCCCTTGTCGGATGCTCCCCAGCAGCCCATCTTGCCGGTCGAGAGACGTGCACAGGCGAAGTCGCCTCCGGCGACGACATCCACGACGCCTTCGAACGTGCCCGACACCTCGTCGATGCGATGAGGCGAGAAGGTGAGGGCACTCCCTGGCACGGGGAGGCCAACCTGCCCGGCGCTGTTGGTTCCCCAGCAGTACACGCCCCCACCGACGACGGCACAGGAGAAGGCATCCCCCGAAGCGAGGGCATCGGCCGGGCCGGGCAACGTCACGGCAAGCGGCGTCGTCGAGCCCGACGTGGTGGCGGGGTCGCGGCCGAGCTGCCCCTTGTTGTTCGCCCCCCAGCAGCGGACGGACTTGTCCGCGAGGAGCGCACAGGCGTGGGTCTGCCCTGCAGCAACCAGCGAGACCTTCGGCGGAGGGGGTGGCGTGTCGACCGGCGTGTCGACCGGCGCGTCCGGGACATCGGGCGCGACATCGGCCTCGGGCGCCCCGCTGTCGACCAGCGTCTCGACGCTGACGTCGGCGACGTCGGCGACCACGTCAGCCGTGGCGTCATCGCACCGCCCCGACGTCTGGCAGGCCGTGGGAGCATCGAGGCTGGCGCAGCCCACGAATGCAGGGACGACCAGCAGGACCGAGAGCCAGCGCGCTTTCATTCGACCCCCCAACGCTAGCCTGCCGGAGTTGGAACGCCAGCACTCCGCGCGTTCGTGGTTGATGGCCATCAGAAGCTCCCACCGAGCTGAACGGACAGTCCGCCGACCGTCGGGGCGATGCCGAGGTGTCCAGTGGTCTGACCGGACGAACGCACCCAGAGCACGGTGCCTGCCACGAGTCCGACGGCGCCCAGCCCCCAGGCCGTGAAGGCAACGCCCTCGAGCGTGCGCACCTTGGATCGTCCCGCAGAGTCCTCGCAGGTCGGATGGGGTCCGCCGCGCAGCTCGTGAAGTAGTCATCCCGCGGCTCCACGCGAGAGCACGAAGGCGACGACACCACCCACGACGAAGGCGCCACCAGCGACCAAGGAGACAACGGCCGGAGTTCGTGACGGCGTGGCGGCCTTCGGCGCGACGGCCGACGTGCCCGCATCCGTGGGCACCGACACCGTCGACGTGGGCGCGGCCGGCGCAGGCGCCGACACGTCGATGTCCACGTCGAACAGCTGCCCTTCCTGCAGCGTCACCTTCTGGCGGAAGATCTCCTTCCCGTCGCGCGTGGCCGTCACCACGTGCTCACCAGGGTTCACCCGCCGCTCGACCCCGAGCACCGCGCTGGGCACGTCCTTCCCGTCCAGCGCCACCACCGGCGCCGAACCGGTCCCGGGCCGCAGCGAGATCTTCAGCCGGGGGATGCGCGGCGTCAGCGCCGTCACCTTCCCCTGCGCCTCCTCGCGGACCTTCGCGTACTTCGGGTTCTCCCCGGCCTTCGCCGGCATCGCCGCGATCTCCGCGTAGACCTCGCGGGCGTCCGCGATCAGCCCGATCTTCTCCTGCACCTGCGCGAGATCGAGACCCGTCAGCGGCGTGGGCGCGAGCGCGTAGGCCGCCTTGAACTTCTGCAGCGCGCCGGGCAGGTCGCCCTTGTCGCGCAGATCGCGCCCCTCCTTCGCGAGGCCCTTCGCGGCCGAAACGTCCTCCTTCGAGGGCTCCGCGAACGACAGCGCGGGCGTGAACAGCCCGAGGGCGAGGACGAGGGGGAGTGCGCGCTTCATCATCAGATCTCTTCACCGCTGCCGCTGGAGGCACCGGGCTTGGTGGGCTTGGACGTGGCAGGGGGTGGCGTGTTCGAGGCGCCGGGCTTCGTGGCCGACTTCGCGGCGCCGGGTTTCGCCTCGGGCGCGGCCGACTTCGCCGCGCTCGGAGCACTGCTCGTGTCGACCGAGGGCTTCTCCGCGACCTTGGGCTCGACCTTCTCGGTCTTCTCCTTGTCGACGGCCTTCTCGGCCTTCTCGCTCTTCTCTTTCACCTTCTCGTGCGCCGCCGCCGGCGTCGCCGCGGGCTCGCCGCGCTTCACCAGCACCACGCCCGCGAGACCGAGGCCAGCGAGGCCCAGCACGGTGAGTGCGATCCAGGGGGCCGCGCTCCGGCGTGGCGCGGTCGCCTCCGTCACCTCGCCGCGGACGAACGTCTGCAGCGCCGACGGCGTGGGCTCCATCCGCGCGGGTGGCGGCGGTGGTGGGGCAGCGGCCAGCACCTGGGTGGCCTTGCCCGGCAGCTGCTCGAGCCCGAGCGCGCTGATCGTCACGCTGGGCTCGATCACCATCGCGCGCATCGCGAGGTCCATCCGGAGCTGCGTGCGCGCGGGGCCCTGTCCGGGCGTCGTGATCGCGGAGGGCTCGGCCGGTCGGGCCATCGGCGCCTGCGGTGCCGTGAGCGGCTCGGGCGTCGCCGTGGGTGCGTTCCGGAGGTCGGGGTGCAGCGCCCCTCCAGCGACCGCTCCCTGGTGGGCCGACACCGCGCGCAGCGCACGCGCGAGCTCGGTCCCGTCGTGGAACCGCCGGCTCGGCTCCTTCTCCATCATGCGCGCGAACAGCGCCTCGAGCTCCTGGGGGAACGCCATCCCGGCGAGCGCCTCGAGGGAGGGCGGAGGCTGCATCGCGTGGCCCATCATCATCTGCTGCGCGTTGCCGTCGAAGGGCGACTTGCCGGTGAGCAGGATCGCGAGCACCACGCCGAGCGAGTAGAAATCCGAAGACGGCCCGAGTGGCTGCCCGAGGATCTGCTCGGGCGACATGTAGCGGGGCGTGCCGAGCAGCTGGCCGGCGATCGTCTTCGCGCCCGCGCCGTCCATGTCCTCGAGGCGCTGGTGGGCGATGCCGAAGTCGATGACCTTCACCTGGCCCTTGCGGCTGATGAGGAGGTTCGGGAGCTTGATGTCCCGGTGCACGACGCCCATCTCGTGGGCCGCCGCGAGGCCCTCGGCCGCCGCCGCGCAGATCTCGCAGGCCTCGCGGATCGGGAGCGGACCGTCCTTCTCCATCAGGTAGTCGCCGAGCGACTGCCCATCGACGAGCTCCATCACGAAGTAGGGGCGGCCGTCCCGCAGCTGGTTGACCTCGTGCACCCGCGGGATGGCGGGGTGGTCCAGGTTCGCCATCACCTGCGCCTCGCGGAAGAACCGCGCGACGAAGTTCTGGTTGCTCGTGTCGGTGAGGAGCTTGAGCACGCACCGGCGACGGAGCCCGCGGTTGAACACCTGGTAGGCCGCGCCGAAGCCGCCCTGTCCGAGGAGCTTCTCCAGGGTGAACTGGGTCTCGCTCAGATCGGGGGCGTCGGGAGGGAGGCCGGCGTCGGGGGCGGTCATGGAGGGGAGGGGGTCCAGTCTACGGAGCTGCGCGACGAGCGCACCCACAGAGCATGGTGCGTGCCAGGCGCCGTTGCGGGTCAAGACGTTACCGCCTACCGTCGAACGCGTCATGTCGAGTGGCGGAACTCACGACGACACGACCGCGGACCTGGTGTCGGTGCGCGACCCCGCCGCGTTGCCCCAGCCGGGTCTTGCGCTTGTGCTGAGCGGCGGGGAGCCCCAGCTCCGCTGCCTGGCGCTCGGGGCGGGACCCCTCCGGGTCGGACGCGGGCTCGAGGCCGACCTGCGGGTCGACGACGCGACGGCGTCTCGACTGCACGCCGAGATCTCGATCGTCGGCGGGGCGTGGATGGTGAAGGACGGGAGCCGTCACGGCACGTTCGTGGACGGTGTGCGGGTCGACGGGGTGGGCACGTTCCCGAGCGCCCGCACGCTGCGGATCGGCGCGAGCGTCCTCGCCTTCGTCACCGACGTCACGAGCTTCGTCGGGCGCAGGGTCACGGTCGACGGGGACATCGTCGTCGGACCGACGATGGCGGCGGTGCACGCCGTCCTCGAGCGCGGGGGCCGCGAGGGTGTCGACGCCCTGGTCCTCGGCGAGAGCGGGTCCGGCAAGGAGTACGCGGCGCGCCGCTTCCACGAGGGCCGCGGCGGCCCGTTCGTCGTGGTGAACTGCGCGACGATCTCCGCGTCGCTGTTCGAGGCCGAGCTCTTCGGCCACGTGCGGGGCGCCTTCAGCGGCGCCGATCGCGACCGTCCGGGGCTCTTCGAGGCGGCGCAGGGCGGCACCCTCTTCCTCGACGAGTTCGGCGAGATCCCGCTCGATCTGCAGGCCAAGCTGCTGCGCGTGATCCAGGAGCGGACGCTGCGTCGCGTGGGCGACAGCCGCGAACGTCCGATCGACGTGCGGGTGGTCGGCGCGACGAACCGCGAGCTCGTGCCCGGCGCCGTGCCCGCGTGGATCCGGCCGGACCTGTACTACCGCCTCGCGCGCGGCGTCGTGCGCCTGCCGTCGCTGAGGGAGCGCTGGGAGGAGATGGCCTTCCTCGCGAGCCACGCCCTCGCGAAGGTCGACCGCGTCCCGGGCGCGACGCTCGTCGAGCGCTGCCTCCTGAACGACTGGCCGGGCAATGCTCGCGAGCTGCTCGCCGACCTCGCCCACGCGGTGGAGAGCGCGCGCGCGCACGACGAGGCCCGGCGCGAGGCCCGGCCGAGCCCGGTGGAAGGGCGATGGCTGCCCGCGAGGATGCCCGCGCCCCGCCCGATCCTGGACTCGAGCCCACGAAGCCCGCGGAGGAAGGCCTCTCGCGCGAGCTCCTCGAGCGCACCCTCGCGGTGCACGGCGGCAACGTCAGCGCCGCGGCCGAGCAGCTCGGCGTCCACCGGAACACCCTGCACCGGCACATGAAGAAGCACGGCCTCGGCTAGGCAGCGTCGTAATCACCCTGTTTTCGACCAGCGCCTGACTAAAATGAAGTCCCTGACAACCGGGTATGGCGCAGCAAATTAGGCAGGGACCAGCGCAAGCAGGTCCTGCACAACGCCATACGCGTCCGCCTCTTCGGCGTCGTTGGGTTCACCAAGGAGAAACTCCGCGGCTCGACGTGGGCCGATGCTGTCGGAGGTCGCGAAGGCTTCACGCAGGTAGCCAAGTCCTTCGCGGACCTCCGGCTCATCCTTCATCAACGTCAGTTGCTTCGCGACGACTTCGAGGCTGGGCCCGAAGCGCAGCAGGTAGGTCAGATCGTAGGCGTCCTTGTTCTCGCCCCGAAGGTGCAGCGCAAGCGCCTTCATCACAACAAAGGCGGCCGGTCCGCAGACCCATACGGCGCGGCGTCCGCGCTCACCTCGGATCGTGGGCCCCTCGAGCATGATCAGCTGGCGGTCAAGAAGTGCGATGCGCAGCCCTGGCACGATGACCGCGGCGAAATCTGACTCGATGTTCTTGAGGTGCCCCGGCTTGTCGTCGGGCCCCGTGGGCGGGATGAGGAAGTCCACGGTGACCTTCGGCGGCCCGTAGATCTGCCAGCGCTGCCGGGTGGGCTGGCCGCGCTCGTTCGTGTCGGGCGCGAACCCTGCCTGCCGAAGGCGGTCGCTGAGGGCCTGGTAGCGCTCCTCGTGGAACACGGCCACTGACAGCCCTATGTCCAGATCGGCCGTCCCTACATGACGCTGACCGATCGACTCCTGGTCGATCAGCAGGCTCGGTACCAAGCCGCCGACAACGACAATCTCGTCGGACAGGTCGCCGAGCTTGGTCGCCACGTAGAGGCACGTCTCGCGTACCCGCGCTGCGTGCGCTGCGTCGTATCCACTCGCTGTCGTGGGTTTCAACATCACCGCCCCCACTTGAGCTGTCGCGTTCGGAGCTCGTCCGCCGCCTCCTTGGCGCGCTCGGGATGCGCACCGAGATCGACGTACGCTTGAACGGGGTGAACGCAGGCGATGCCCTGTGCCTCGACCGCTCCGTCGAACACGCCTTCGTCGTTGGGCAAGACGAGCCAGGCGTTCGCCCCCTTCGGTTGCTCTCGAAATCCGACCTCTCGAAGTAGGGCCTCGTCGGGCTGTGCCGCCACGAACATGCTCGCGAGCCGGAATGAAGCGAACCCCGTCCAGAGCCAAGCGGCAGCAAGCCCCGTCGCAGCATGGCGAAGACTGGCTCGCGTGAAGCCCTCGGCAAGCTTGGCTACGAGTTCCTCCCCACTTCGTGCCGTGACGTGGCCACGCAGGATCGCGTGCTTCTCGAAGTCGTAGGTCTCTAGCCACGCGTCGAGAAGCAGGTTGGGGTCGCGTACACGCAGAGCACCCCTCGCGTCGCGGTCGACCAGGCCGTCGGACACCAACCGACGGACGATACGACTCGTGAAGCCGTCATCGAGCCCCGTCTCGCGCGCGAGATCCTGCTGCCTGACCACCCGCTTCGGGTCGAGCAGAAGGTGGCGCGCTACTCGGGCACTCTTCGGCGCAAAAGCTGTCGATGGGCGCCCCCGGCGTACGAAGCGATTTGGCTTCCCCTCGATCAGGATTCTGAGCCCTGGTGCCACGATGTGTGCATTGCCGGACAGATCGAACCACCACACGTTTGCGTCTTTGCAGAGGCTCTTGCCCACGTCCCCCATGAACGGGACCGCGATGATTGGGATCGTGGATCGTCCGATCGCGGCGGCGTATTGCTTCACCTGTGCGATCGCACTTCCGACGACGGCGGCGCTGCCGGAGCCCTTGTATTCGACAACGAAACGCCGCGAGCCGTACTCCACGAGCAGATCAACCTGTGCGCCCACGTCAGCACGGTGCTCCATCGTGAATGACGGTTTGGGTCCCGCCATTCCTCCAGCAAGCGGCGCGCACGCTGAAGCGCATCACGCTCTCGAAGGCCGACGGAACTATCGCTGGCGAGACCCACCTGCCTAAAATAGGCGTCATGACCCGTTTGTCAACCTGCAGCCTTTACACAGGTCAGCCGAATCGAATGCCTCCGATTCTGCCGTCGAATCGGTCAAGGCAGTGCACCAGGTAAGTGCACCAGTGCACCAGGGGTGCTGCACTCCGTGGTGCACTCGCGGGCGAGGTGCAGGCGATCCGCGGGCATCGTGGCGGGCACGCGGTGTGCTGGAGGGCGGTCATGACCAGCGGCGTCAAGATCACCATCGTCGATCCGCGCTCCTCGCGGCGGCACGAGGAGACGTTCGACCGGCTCCCCGTCCGCATCGGCCGGCACGCCCTGAACGACTGCCTGCTCGACGCGAGCGAGTCCTCGCGCTTCCACGCCCGGATCCAGCGCGACGCCGACGGCCACCTCGAGCTCGTCGACGTGGGCAGCCGCAACGGCACCTGGCTGCGCGGCGACCGCCTCGAGGTCGACCGACCCGAGCGACTGGACCCCGAGGGCGACAGCTTCCGCATCGGCCGGCTGCGCATCGAGGTGATGCCGGTCGCCGCGGTGGCGCCTCCCCGCATGTCGCTGGTCCCGGCGCAGGACCCCGACCCGCTCCAGGCGGCCCTGCTGGTGCTCCGTCGCCTCGCCGACCTCTACGTGCCCGGCGCCGCGCGCCTGAAGACCACGGAGGACGTCCTCGCCTTCGGCGGTCGACTGCGCGACGCCCTCGACGCCCTCGCCACCCACTACGCGCTCTCCCCGCGGCCGACCGCGGCGCCCTCCCCGCTGCACGTGCTCCAGGGGCTGCTCGACGCGAAGCGCTGCGCAAGCGGACTCCACGATGTCGACGCCGACCTTGCGGACGCGCATCTCCGGGAGCAGCGCCTGGTGCGCGGCTTCGAGCAGGGCCTCGAACTGCTCGTGGCCCAGACGGGGCGCGACGTGGACGGCTACCTCACGGAGCACGGCCCCACGTTCGGATCCGAGCTGATCGCGCTTCGCGAGCGGCTGCTCGACGACCCCACACCCGAAGACGCGGTCGCGTAGAATCGCCCGGTCCAAGTGCCCAAGCTCGTCGTATCGGGAGCGAAGCTCCAGTGCACCATGGGCGCCGCCCCGGCCACCCTGTCGGTGCTGCCCATCGTGATGGTCGACGGCGCGACGGCGCCGGTCGCCGACGTGCAGGCCCAGAAGCCGAACGTGAACATCCCGCCGTTCGGCTTGTGCCGCTCGATGTCGAACCCGCAGGTGGCCGCCGCGACGGCCGCCGCGAACGGCGTGCTGACCCCGCAGCCGTGCCTGCCCGTGATCGCGGCGCCGTGGAGTCCGGGCTCGAAGAGCGTGGAGGTGCGCGGGCTCGCCGCGGTGACCGAGGCCTGTCGCTGTCAGTGCGCGTATGCGGGGGAGATCAGCGTGACGGATCCGGGACAGCACGACGTGGAGGTCGACGGATGAGCGAGATGGTGCTCCCCGAATGGCGAATCGTCCGCGTGAAGTGCGCGGGCGATCACAAGCCGCTCGAGGTGTTCCCGAAGGACAGGCGGGCCGTGTTCGACGACCGCGAGTGGACCTTCGGCCCGTGGATCAGCAACCTCTTCGTGGTGTGGTTCGACCCGAAGGACGAACCGCTCGAGACGACCGACAACCTCGGCGCGCTGCCCGTGGCCCTGCTGTTCAAGTTCAAGGGCAAGCCGCTCCCCGCCAAGCTCCGCCACGTCGAGTGGGCTCGCACCGACGACGAGGGCTTCCTCTGCGACGACGTCGGTCAGGCCGTGCGATGGCCGGTGAACGCGGGGTACAAGGTCTACCTCGTCCGCCATCCCGATCTTGGAGTGGGTCAAGCGCGAGGTCTACGACCGGCTCCAGGCTTGCGAGGACGTGCCCGGTGGCATCCAGCTCGACGGGGGAGCGAGCAGCGACGGCAAGGTGAAGCTCGCGATCGGCAAGGGCGGCTTGCCGAAGTGGGAGCCGGGCAACCCGAAGCGCAAGCCCGTGCGCGTCTCGTCCCCCGATGGACAGGTGGGCGTCCACCGCAAGGAGGACGACGAGTCACTGATGCTGGAGCTTGCCGAGGAGTCCTCGCTGTTCCTCCCGCAGACGAACGACTGGTACGACAACTGGACCCTCTACCGCGGCATGCCGCACGCGCAGTGCAAGGCCGTGCGCAAGCAGGTGCTGAAGCTCCAGTACCACCTCGGGCACCTCCCGCTACATCGTGGGCTGCCAGAACCCCCCGTACCTGCCGGAGCAACACCCGCGGATCTTCAGCCAGGACACGCACTTCCCCAACGTCGAGCACTTCGACGTCATGCTGTGGAACGCGGTCTTCATGTTCCAGGAGGACGCGCGCGAAGCGAACGTGCTCGAGCTGGCGGACCACCTGGGGGACAGCTCCTGGTCGGGGCCGCCGCCGATCTCGAGGTTCTTCGATTCCGCTACGGGAGAGCGACTACCGGCGAAACCGCAGCCGCCGCCGGCGTTCCTCTTGAAGGACGGGCTGGTCGTCAAACCTGGCGACCCCGCGGCGATGGAGGGCTTCGAGGGTCCGAAGCCGGCTCCGAAGCCCAAGACAGCGCCGGACCCCAAGAAGGCAGCCGATGCGGAGGTCGAGCGCATCCAGGGCGCGCTCATCTACGAGCAGGCTCGCATCTCGAAGTCCTTCGTCAACGCCGAGCCCCCGGCCAAGAAGCCCGCGCCGCTGACGGGGCACACGAACACCGTGTTCGACAAGCCGACCGCGGATGCAGTGAAGCTCTGGGTGCTCTCTCGCTACCGGAAGCCCGAGAGCGTCCTCGTGGTGGCCGACGGCATGAACGCGTGGGACTGGGTGAACCAGAAGATCGCGGGTGCGCTCGAGGAGTGGACTCGTCGCCTGAAGTTCCTCGGCTTCGCGCCGGGGGTACAGGCCAACCACACCTACCGGGACATCCGCGAGGGCATCACGCCTGGCCAGCTCGGCAACTCGGGCGCAGTCATCCGCTCGGCCCACAAGGTCGGGATGGCGATGGACTTCCGCCAGTCGAACTTCCAGGCCGGGTTCGGCACGTACCCCCTCTGTTACACCGTCGAGGACGTCTCTTCAGGACCGAGCAAGTACGATCCGTTGCCGGGACTCCGGTATCGCTGGGAAGTGTTCGCGCCCATCCACCGCAAGGACAGGGTGCCTGGCTACAACCGGTACTACCGCGACGCGCTCCGCAACGTGTTCGGCACCGGCGAGCGCGCGCTGGCGGTGGGGGACACGCAGTACTCGGACACTTCGATGGATGCTGGGAAGCCAATCCCCAACTACGAGAAGCCGGGCGTCTCCTTCGTTAGCCTGACGGAGGTCGCCCACCGTCTTCACCTGACGATGACGGACGAATCCAAGCCCGAGGACGTGCCCAAGCCGACCAATCTGCCGACCCTGTTCCGAATCGACTCGCACGGGTATGGAGCGCAGGGAGGCAAGGAGAAGGACACCCTCCCCCTCGAAGACGCATCTTTTCGGCGATTCATGACGCGGTTTGTCCTCCACAACAGCGCCGGCCATCTGTCGAAAGAGAAGGCCCGCGACTTCGGGATCTCGGGGAGCACGGTCAAAGGGGACCTCCTGAAGCCCGACTTCGAGGCCTGGCTGGCCCTGATGTGGCTCTCCACGAACGAGACGTCGGTGACGAAGCCCGATCACATCCAGTCAATATCGTGGAGCCCCGGCGCGTTCGGCCACTGCAGATTCCTTGTGGCAGATGGTGGGCCCACAGTGGAGGTTCCGTTCTCCGAGTTGGTTACCATTGTGGGACGAGCAAAGACGCGGGTGCTGGCGAAGCTCCCGCCGATCCATGTCACGCCGATTGGGAAGTACTTGAAGGTCGGCGTCGAGGTCGAGTTCCCGGAGATCAAAGGAAATCCGAGCCACCTGGAGTGGTGGCACTACCAGGGCGGCTTCGCCTCGGGTCTCGACCTGTGGCCAAATCTCGCCCAGCAGCTTGGCTTGCCCAGCACTCTCACCGTGGGTCGCCCGCAGAGCGTCGACAAGTTCGGCTTCGGCGGGCTGGGCTACTCCCTCGATGATGCCATGGGAGTGATCTACTGATGCGCCTCTCGATCCTGTCCATCGTCCTCCTGGCGGGCTGTCGACGCGAAGAGCAGCGCGTTGCTGCCGACCCCTCGCCGTCCTCATCCGCATCTCTTTCATCCACTGGAGTCGGGGCGAAGCCGAGGCTCTCATGTCCGGCCAACATGGTCCTGGTCCACGGCGATGACAGCAAGCAGCCCAACCTCTGCATGGACCGCACGGAGACGACCGTTGACCAGTACGCTCGCTGCGTCGCCGACAAGGCTTGTGATGCCCCCCGACTCCACACCCAATCCGCGTGGGAGTGCACAAGCGGCGGTCCGAAGACGGGCGATCATCCGGTGACCTGCTCGAGCTACGCGGACGCCGTCAAGTACTGCCGCTGGAGCGGCAAGCGAGTGCCCACGGCAACCGAGTGGACCTGGGTCGCCCATGGTGGCGCGCTGCGCACGAAGTACCCCTGGGGCGACACCCCCTTCGGCCCGGGCGTCTGTATCAGTGGGTCCAGCTCGAAGGAGACTGGCACGTGTCAGGTCGGGGCCCATCCTCAGGACATCACGCCAGACGGAGTGCAGGACCTCTTCGGGGAACGCGGCGGGTGGGTGGTGGGGATCTCTCCAGAGCCGGCGCTGGACTCCACCGAATGTGGAACGGAGTGCTGCTCTGCGGGCGCCGAGGGGACGGACACCGCCATGACCGCCCCCCGCAACTTCTCGACGTTCCGGCAGATGCGGTTCATGCCTTGTCATGAGAGATCCGCAGGCCAGGTCGGATTCCGCTGCGTGATGTCGCCGGTCTTGATGGATGCCGGTGCCACATGTCGCCTAGTCTTGGCCCGTTGAAGTCACGCCGGCGAGAGGTCGACGAGCCGCTGCCGCCTACCCTTGGCTCTGCTTCGGCGGGGCTGGGGTGTCCTGCGGGCGGAGTGGGCGTGATGTGCACAGCAAGGTTGATGGTGTCGATCGCGCTGGTTGGATGTCGATCCGAGCCTTCCCCCCTGAAGAGGGACCCCGGCGACATCACGTCTGCGAGCACAGCCCCTGCTGCACTCGTCGACGGAGGTGCGTCGTTGAGCTGTCCGGATGGGATGGCACTGATCCTCGGCGACCATGACCTGCCCAGCTTCTGCCTCGACAGACTCGAGACCACCGTGGACGAGTACCAGTCGTGCAAGAAGGCCGGAGCATGTGGCCCCGTTCTCGAGCATGCTCCCAATGCGCGAGACGAGTGCACGATGGGCGCTCAAGGACACGAGCGTCACCCCATCACATGCACGAGCTTCGATGACGCCTCGAAGTACTGTGCCTGGCGAGGAAGGCGGTTGCCGTCCGGCTCCGAGTGGCGATGGGCTGCTCACGGAGGTGCCAGGAAGACACGCTTTCCGTGGGGCAATGACGAGCCCCTCAAGGGTGAGGTCTGCCTGTGGCGATGGGCAAGCCCGGACACGCGCAGTTGCGTGGTGGGCGCGAAACATCAGGACGTCAGTCCTGATGGCGTCACGGACCTCTTCGCCAACGCCTCCGAGTGGGTCGCTGGCGCACCGCCTCTGGCAGGCGAATCTGGGGCTACGGCGTGTGCCGCGTCCTGCTGCCGCGCTGGTGCCGACGGCGGGTGTGACCTCGACTTGGCCGAGAGCACCTTCAACAAGCCGCGCCCGTTTCTGGAGTCATGCAGCAAGCAGGCTTCCTGGCACGCGGGCATTCGGTGCGCCGCCAACCCGGTGGTGAAGTGAGGATGGGCCAGCTGATGCCAGTTGCCACACCAGATCCGCGTGGGAGTGCGCGAGCGACCGGCAGACGTCGCGAGATCCGCGACGTGGCGGAGATGTGCCGACCATGAGCCTTCATCTAGGCCTTGGCCTCGACCTCCGCATCAAAGGCGCACTCGCGTCCCTCGTGGGCGGAACGAAGGTGGCGCGGCACTTTGCCCTGCACCTGGGCCCGTTCAAGCCGGGCCAGGTGGAGGTCGCGCGCTTCCGGGGTCGCGAGCGCGTCAACGAGCCGTTCTCCTACGAGGTCGAGCTCGTGACCGATGAACCGACCGAGCTCGTGCAGGCGTGCATCGGCGGGCCGGCGTCGCTCGTGCTCGGTGTGGAGGGGAAGCAGCCGCGGGTGGTCCAGGGCCTCGTGGCGAGCCTCGCGACCCTCGGTCCTGCGCTTCACGAGCGTGACACCGCGTGGACGCGCTTCCGCGTCCGCATCGTCCCGCGCCTCTGGCTCTTGAAGCACCGCGGCCGGAACCGCGTGTTCCAGGACCAGTCGGTGCGCTCGATCGTCAGCCTGTTGCTCGACCAGGCCAAGGTGGCTCACGAGTGGCGTTGCCAGCAGGCGGCGAACGCCACCTGGGAGTTCGCCTACCAGCACGATGAGGACGACCTCGCGTTCCTCCGGCGGGTCCTGGCCCACGCGGGAGTGTCCTTCGCCTTCCAGCACCCGACCGGACTCTGGGAGAGCCTGATGCCTGGAGCCAGCGCGCTCTCTGGCGCGGCCAGCGCGGCCACCGGACTCCTCGGGGCGTCGGGCGCCGTGGACTCGGCGCTCGGTGCCGCCGGCATGGTGACGAAGGTCGTGTTCTTCGAGCGTGGGAGCGAGGCGCTCGCGCTGCACGATGGTGACCCGCTGACCGACGCGTTGACCGACGGTCTGTCAGGCCTCGCCAGCAAGGCCGTGAGCAGCGCTGCGGCGAGCATCGGAGTCGATGCCAGTGACGTAGTCTCGATCGGCACCAAGACCGATGCGTTCCCCGTCAGCGACGACGAGACACAGCCCGAGCGTCTCTACGGCGTCGAGCGCCGACGCCGGGTCCGCCCGCGGCTCCTCCGGTTCCACGAGCGACTGCACCACGAGGAGCGGGACATCACGGGTGTGGCCGAGGACGATCCGCTGCTCGGCGCCGCGAAGCTCGACGTCGGGATCAGCGGTGCGCTGAGTCTCGGCTCGGGTGGACTCTCTGGGGCGCTCAAGGGTGCATCGTCGCTCGCGGCGTCGCTGGATCCCGCGGCGCTCGCGGTGCTGCCGCCGGTCCGTGACGTGCGGGTCGGCGTGTACGAGGACGACGCCGTTCCGCGCAGGCTCGATCCGGCCTATCCTGACGGACCCGCACGGCGCGCGCGTCAGCGCCTCGATCAGCTGCGACGCGATGCCGACGAGGTGAGCGGGCGGACGGCCAGTCGCCGGTTCGCCCCTGGGTACCGTGTGGTCGTCGAGGGCCACCCGGCGGCGAGCGTCGACGGTGAGTACGCCCTCCTCGCGGTGCGTTCGCGCGGGGAGAACCCGCTCTTCGCGACCGGCAAGGTCGAGCGCATCTTCGAGGCGGAGTTCACTGCGGTGCCGGTGGAACGGGCGGTGAGGCCGGCACGTCCAGCCGCGGTCCTCGGCACGGGCTCGAGGTGGCGAGCGTCATCGGTCCTCCCGGCCAGGACATCTACTGCGACGGGACCGGACGCGTCAGGGTCCGGTTCCACTGGGCCGGCTACGACACCACCGATCCACAGGATGGCGCGACCTGCTGGCTGTCGGTCGTGCGCCCGTGGGCCGGTGCGGGCTTCGGCGCGCAGTTCGTGCCGCGGATTGGCATGGAGGTGCTCGTCGGCTTCCTGGAGGGTCAGGGCGAGCGACCGGTCGTCGTCGGTTGCCTCCACACGGACGTGCGCGAGCCGGCGTGGGGCCTGCCGCACAAGGCCACGGTCAGCGGCATCCGGACGCAGAGCACCCCAGGCGGCGTCGGGTACAACGAGCTGGCCTTCGACGACGAGGCTGGCTTCGAGGTGGCCCGCTTGCACGCAGCACGCGATCACGATGTCCGCGTCGAGAACGACCAGCGCATCTCCGTGATGCGCGATCGAACCATCGGCGTCGACGGGCGCCAGACCACCATGGTCAACCGCGATGACGTGCGGTCCGTCGGCGGCAACGTCCAGGATCACATCGTCGGCAGCTTCGAGCGCACGGTCGGCGCGGTGTGCAGCGTGGCGTCGGCGGAGGAGCTCCGCCTGACGAGTCACGGCGACCTCAAGGTCGGAACGGATGCGAGTCGGTCGGATCGGGTCGACGGCGCCTACGACGTCGCGGTCGGGAAGAAGATGACGACCGTGAGCGCCAACCTCCACGAGACCTACGTCACCTCGAAGAGTGGTGAGGGGCAGCACGTGGTGCAGGTCGACGGCAACTCGTTGACCAAGGCCCGGGAGGTCACCATCCAGGCCGAGGACCGGCTCGTGCTGCGCTGCGGAGCCTCCGAGATCGTCCTCACTCCCGAGGACATCGAGACGCTCGCGGATCACGTCCTCGTGGCGGCAAGGAAGCGCCTGGCGCTCGGTGCCGAAGACGTTCCGACAGGTGTCGTCGGCAAGTCGGTCAGCCTCGCGAGCGACAAGGCCAAGCTCACCCTCGACAAGGAAGCGACGATCGACGCCAAGAAGATCAAGCTCGGCGGCCAGCAGGAGAAGAGCCCCAAGAAGGACAAGGAGACGAAGCTGGTGGACGTGAAGCTACCCATCGAGCTCGACGGCATCGATGCGGAGGGGGTCACGGTCACCGCGTTCATCATCGGCACCTCGATCGACCACCAGGCCGAGCTCGCGAGCACGCACAAGTCGGTCGAGAAGAAGGACGCCGTGTACACCTTCCCGTTCAAGCAGGTGCCGAAGGGGACCTACCGCGTCGAGGTGCACTACGGGCAGAAGACGAAGGTGATCTACCCGAAGCTCGAGGTGAAATGACTTCCCGCACTCGCTCCGTGGCCCGCCCGCTGCGTGTCGTGGCTGCCCTCTCCCTCGTGGCTGCGTGCCGCCGCAGTCCGACCCCGCAGCCGGCTCCGGAGACGGTTGCGACGTCGAGCAGCGTCAAGCCCGCTCCCTCCCCTGTACCTTCGCCCCCCGCGCCTGCCCCCTCGCCCTCCATCGACCCGGCGGCCGCCAAGGCCGCCTTCGACGCGAACGTCATCGCCGCGAAGAAGTTCCCTCCGCAGTCGATGTGGGCCAACGCGTTCTACAAGACGTGCGGCCAGGCGGGCCTCTACGAAGTGCCCGGGAAGCCGGCTGCGATCCTCCGCTACGTCTGTACCTCGATCCAGGGGCAGTGGCTCGGCAACTCCGAGGCCTTTCCACCCGCGGGGTGCGTGGAGTGCTTCGTCGAGGGAGCGCGGCTTGTGGGAGCGAGTCCCGGCAACATCATCGACGAGCAGGATGTGCAGACCGAGGTGGTCTGGTCATCACGCGGCGGCCTGTGGGACCTCTATGGCGAGGGACGAGTCTTCGCCGTCCTGCACGTCCGCTCGTACGACATCGGGCAACTCGGTTCGAGCATCGTCGTCTACAAGTTCGACGGGACGCGCTGGAAGAGCAACCCTTCGCCCCTCCTGAAGTGGGCGCCGAACCCCTTCGGAGAGGTCGACGTGGACGGCGACGGAACGACCGAGCTCCTCGTGCGGCGCTGGGCGGTGCCACTCGAACAGGCGGACGTGGACGGCTGCACGCCTTCGGAACGCGCCGGCTTCCTGAACTACAAGGTCTCGACGCAATGGATCCCCGAGGACCACCCCTATCTGCGCCTCGACGGTGTGGTGAAGTGGAACGGCGCGAGCTACGCCGACAACCTCCCGAGCTTCCGGAAGTGGTACGAGGCGCGGGTCGCGAAGGGGACGGCGACGAAGGGGTCGGCGACCTGTGGCCTCGTCGCGGTGCGCGCGGCCGCCGAGGTGTACGTTGCGCGACGAGTGCTCGGCGACACCGATGCCGCCGCGACGGTCGTCGCGGACAAGGTGACTTCCTTCGAGGACAGCATCCCGGGTCGTGGAACGGCGTTCGAGAGGCGCTGGCGAAGGAGACGTACCCGGCGCTCCCTGGAGGCCCGTGAGACGATGACGATGACCACCTCACCTGGCAGGACGCACTGATGCTCGACGCCTACCGCCGGGAACTCGACGCGCTTCTTCGAAGGGTGACCCTCCCGCCCTCCGACCCACGCGTGGCGCGCCTCCTCGAGGGAGCAGCGTTCCTCCTCTCGCGGGGTCGCTCCGATCTCGAGGACGAGGCTCTCCGAGCTGACCCTCCCGATCCTGCCTGACGCGCAGCGTCCCCTGCCGCCCCTCGCGGTGCTGGAGATGACGCCCTCGCCCGAGCTCCGCCGGAGCGTCGCTCTCCAGAGCTCCGATGTCGTCACCCTGCGGTCGCCCGCGGGCGAGGCCGCGTCGTGGTCCATCCGCACGGCCGTGACGCTGCACCCCTTCGTGGTGGATCGCGTGCGCGTCGAGCGCCGCGGCCCCCGGGAGCAGCTGCTCCGCATCTCGCTCCGGAGCGTGACCGGCAACCCGCTCGCCGCTCCCCCCGTCTTCCGCTTCTTCGTGTCGGTCCCCGATCCCCAGGCGGCAGCGGAGCTGGTGTGGGCCGCGACGAGCGCACCTCCGAGCGCCTTCGGGGCGGCGAGCGCGTGGCTGGACGACAGCCACCCGTCGAGCGCGCTGCTGCGGCAGCACTTCACTCTCCCGGAGTCGTTTCACTGGTTCGACGTCCAGAACAGCGCGACCGGCGGCCCCGTCGACCGCGTCGAGCTCGAGGTCCCGCTGCGCGTGCCGCTCGGCTGGCTGGCCGATCTCTCGGCGACCCACCTCCGGACGAACTGCGTGGGCGTGACGGGCGTCTGGAACGAGACGGTCGAGGCTGACACGATCGCCCACGACCTTCCCCTCACCCGCCATCGCATCGTTCGCATCGACGAGTTCCGGAACAACGCCGGACCCGTTCCACCCTGGCCGGCCCCGCGCAGCGCGCTCACGGCTCTCGAGCCCGTGCTCGACGCAGCGACGGGGAGCCGCGCGGGCGTGTCCGCTTCGTGAGCGACGCGGCCCTCGACGCGCCCCCACCGGCGGGTCCGTTCCGCGTCCAGCTCCAGGTCACGCATGCGGCTCACCTCACGGCGACGGCTCCGGCCGACTGGCAGGGCACGCTCCATGGTTCGAGCGTGCGCAACCTGACGCGGGTGTTCCCCGGGTGCGTGCCACCGAGCGACGCCAACCTCGCGTTCCGCCTCAACGCCTACCTCCGCATGCCGCTGCAGGAGCTCGTCCGCCGGGAGAGCCTGGAGGCCTTCCTGTCGCTGCACGATCCAGGGCCTGCGCGCGCGGGTGGCCTCGTCGAGCGGACCCGCTTCGGTTCGAGCCATCATGTTGACGGCGCCGGTCAGATCCGCTGGGTCGACGAGGTCGAGGTGACCCTCGCCGACGTCGGGAGAGGCGTGGCCTTCCGGCTCGCCCACCTGCTGGAGATCGCGTTCGTCGAGCGCACCGACCTCACCCGCCTCGTGCGCACCACCGTGCACCTGTCGGGCGTCGCCGAACCCCTTCACGTCGGCGCGCTGCTCCCAGGGCAGCGCCGACCGTTCCCGTTCTGAAGCAGGAGGCCGTCGTGAGCTCGTACCAGTTCTACGTGAAGGTGAAGGGCAGCAAGCAGGGCGCCTTCAAGGGCGAGTCGCCGATGGTCGACCGGACCGACTGGATCAACGGCGTGCGCTTCCGCTTCAAGGGCGAGATCCCGCTCGATCCCCAGCGCGGTCTCAGCAGCGGCCTCCCGCGCCACGATCCGATCGTGGTGACCAAGCTGTGGGGCGCCTCGTCGCCGCAGATCCTCCAGGCCTTCTGGGACGCGGAGGTGCTCGACGAGGTGATCATCGAGTTCGTGGAGGCCGACGGTCAGGGGCAACCCCGAGACGGTCTACGAGCAGATCACGCTCAAGCGCGCCGTCGTGGCGCAGCTCGAGCGGTACTCCGACAAGACCGAAGAGGGCCTCACCGCGCGTCCGTCGCGCGAGTTCGAGGACGTGGGGTTCAAGGCCGAGGAGATCGTGGTCAAGAACCTCCGCAGCAAGACGATGGCGCGGTACGCTGCCAAGGGTTGAACCGGTGCGAAGCCTTCTCGCGGAGCTGACCAGCGACCCCATCGCACCGCGCGAGCACGCGTCGGCCGTGCGTCGCGAGGTCGTCGAGGCGATTCAGCGGATGGTCATGGCGCGCCGCGGTCGCAGCCCGGCGGCGCCGCACTTCGGCATGGAAGACTCGGCGTCGATCTACGAGCACGGCGAGGCCGGCACCGACCTCCTGCGCGCCTCGCTCGAGGACTCGCTCCGTCGTCACGAGCCCCGGCTCGTCGGCGCGAGCGTGCAGGTGGTCCCGGGTACCTCGTCGCTGCGCTTCGCCATCACCGGCGTCCTGCACGTGGATGGCCGTCCCCAGTCGTTCGCCGTCGAGATCGACGCGGTGTCGGGGGCGGCGCGATGAGCCGCGTTCCGCTCTCCGACTGGCGTCGCGAGGCAGCGGCCTTCGCCGCGCGACACCGCGCCCATGCCCCGCAGCTCGGCGCGCGCTCGGAGGACGGGAGCCTCGAGCTCGTGCTCGACGGTCTCGGTCAGCTCGTCGACCTGGTGCGCGCGCAGGTGCCCCGGCTGCGCATGCCGGCGTTCGTCGCCCTGGGCCAGAGCCTGTGCCCCGCGCTGCTGCGTCCGGTGCCGCGGATCGGCGTGTTCTCGCTGCTCGGGAGCCTCGAGCCGGTCGTTCGCCCGGGCACCGAGATCGTGGCCCGCAGCCCGGGCGGCCGCCCGGTCCGGTTCCGTACGCTCGACGAGATCGCTCCCACCAGCGTGCAGATCACGGGGATCCACCTCGAGCCGCGCGGGCTCACCACCAGCCTCGTCCTTCGCCTCGTGCGTCGCGACGGCCGCCGGTGGCCAGCGTCCCTGTTGCTGCACGTCGTGGGTGCCGACCGCACCGCCCAGGCCCTCGTCGGCGCGCTCCGCGGCGCGCGGGTCGAGGTCCGCCAGGGTGATCGCACTACGACGCTGCCGGACGTCGCTCCCGTCGGCCTCGACGCTGGCCTCTGCACCGTCGGCTCCGAGCCTCCGGCCGCTCTCCAGCACTTCCAGACCTACGCCTGCGCGCGGGAGCGCTTCGCCTTCGTGCGCATCGCGGGTCTGGCTGAAGCGATCGACGCCGACGCGCGCGAGGTCGAGGTCGTGCTCTCGACCACGCGCCCGCTCGCCGGGATCCCCGTCGATCCGGGTCGGTTCCGCCTCGATGCGGTCGCGGCCGTGAACGCCTACGAGACGACGACCGAGCCTCTCCGCGTCCACGTCGGCTCGCGCCCGACCGCGCTGCGCATCGCTGGAGCTTCCCTGGACGAGGCCGCGGTCGTCGGGGTCGTCGAGGCGCGCGCCCGCGTCGCGGACGGCTCCACCGTGCGCGAGGTCCTCGTCGCACCCCGGTCTCGCTTCGATCTCGCCTACGTCGATCCCATCACGCCGCTGCGGTTCGCCCTCGAGCCCGTGCAGCGAGGGTCCAAAGTCGATGTCCGCGCGCAGGTCTCGGGCACCCTCCCCATGCCGTGGCAGCGCCCGACCGTGGTGTCGTTCTCGGTCGTAGCCACCGACCGGAGCGCCATCCAGCACGGCCAGGCGTGCGAGAGCCGCGAGCTCCACGCGATGCTCCTGTCCTCCAGCGCCCTCGTCGAGGGCCCGGCCGGCGCCGCGCTCGCGACACGCGCCCTCTCGTTCGCCCGGCCGCCGGGGCGCGCGCCACGCGCTGCACTGCAGGATGCGCTCGCGCTGCACGGCGTGCCGGCGTGGGGCGAGCCAGCGGCCTTCGCCGGGTGCCAGGCTCGCATCGAGGCGATCCGCTCCGTCGAGGTGCGCGCCGCGCACGACGACCACGAGGGTTGCGCCCGCATCGGCTACGAGACCGAGGTCGAGGTGGAGGAGACCGCGTTCGACGGGGTGGGAGATCTGCTGCTGTTCGGTGAGGTTGTCTCGATGGGCCTCGCCGCTGCGATGCCCGTGGGCACCTTCCAGCGCCTGGTGCTGCGCGGCCGCGCCACCGGCTTCGAGGAGACATGGACCAGGACGCGCGCGCACCCCTGAACGAGCTCCTGCAGGCGGGCTCGGCGCTCGGCCTCCGCGCGCTCATGGACGCGCTCGCGCGCCATTTCGAGGGTGACCTCGACTCGGCGTCGATCGGCTTCGAGCACGACGGCCGGCTCGGCTTCTCGACCGACGAGGTCGCTGTCGCCCAGATCGACGAGCAGGGAAGGGTGCGCGTTCGCACTGGTGCGCTCGGCCTGGTCGGAGCGCGCTCTCCCCTCCCGCTCGCGTTCACGAGGCTCGCCGGGAGTGACGGCGCGGAGCGACTGCGTGGGGTGCTCGATGCGCTCCAGCAACGCGTGCTCGTGCTCCTCCACGAGCTGCTCACCAAGTACACCCGGCTCGATGGAGAGCTCGGCCGCCGTCTCTCGACGTTCGGGGGCATCGATCCCTGGTGCGCGGCGCCGCGCCCGCTGCCGACCGAGGTCGTCGCCGGGCTCGCCGAGCACCGGCGGGGCGATCCGGCGAACGTCGACGTGGAGGCCATCCAGGCGATGCTCGAGGCGTTGTTGCCAGGGCTCCCCCTTGCCGTCGACCCGGAGATCGAGGTCGCTTATCCGACGCCCGCCGACATGCCCGGCCTCGGGCACCCGCAGCTGCGGCTCGGTCTGGGCGCGTTCGCTGGGAGCGAGGTACGCGCGATCGGCGGCGTGCTGCGCGTGCGGGTGGGGCCGGTCGGTCTCGGCGCGCGCGATCGCTTCCTGCCAGGTGGCGAGGAGTTCACGCGGCTGCTCGACGCCACCGAGGAGGTCGTGGGCGGGCGCGTCCAGGTCGAGCTCGAGCTGCTCGTGCGCGGGGGTGACGAGCTCGTGGCGAGGCTCGGTGCGACCCGCGGCGCGACGCTGGGTGTCGATGCGCTCGTGACGAGCGCGCCGCCCGCGGAGCTCCGGGTGCGTGTCCCGCTCCGGTCGCAGAGCCGTGTCCAGGACTGTCGCTACGTAGGCATGGAGTAGAGAAGGAGGCCCATCGTGACGCCGCGCAAGCCACTCTGGCAGGAGGGCATGGTCCTCACGCCGCAGCACCTGCAGTTCCAGGATCGCTACCACGAGGAGCTGCTCCACGAGCGCCTCCGGGTGCTCGGCGACCACGGGTTCGGTCTCGGGGAGCTCGACATCGACGAGCGCGCGCTCGCCCGTGGCGAGCTGCGGGTGCGGCACGCGCGGGGGCTCTTCCCGGACGGGACGTTCGTCGAGGTGAGCGAGGGCGGTGAGGTCGCCGTGCCTCCCCGCGCGCTCGACGCCCAGACGCCGAGCGGCACCCTCGTCTACCTCGCGCTGCCCAAGGGCGAGGCGGGCCCCGGGGCACCTGCCCGGTTCGTGCCCGAGAAGATGCGGATCGCGGACTTCGTGACCGGCGAGAGCCCGATCGACGTCACCTGGGCGCGGCCGCGCGTCGGCCTGGTGCTCTCGACGGACGCGCTCGAGGGCTACGATCTGCTGCCGCTCGCCCGCATCGCGCGTGCGCCCGGCGGCGAGCCGGTGCTCGCGCCCGACTACGTGCCGCCTCTGCTCCACGTGCGGGCCTCGGCGCTCCTGCTCCAGCAGCTCCGGCGCGTGGTGCACGCCCTCCGCGCGGGTCAGACGACGCTGCTCGAGCAGCGCCGCCGCGCACCGGAGCTCGACGGCCCCGCCGCGCTCCGCCTCCTCTTGCTGACGCTCCTCGGTGAGCTCGGGCCTCGGCTGGCCGACGTCGTCGAGCGCCCCCACGTGCAGCCCGAGACGGCCTACGAGGTCCTCGTCGAGCTGTGCGGCGGACTCGGCGCGTTCGACGCGAGCCTGGATCCGAAGGCGCTGCCTCCCTACCGGCACGGTGACCTCGCCGGCACCTTCTTCCCGCTCGTGGACGGCGCGGTCCGCACCCTCGGCCGCCTCGCGGCGCATCGCTTCGTGCAGATCCCGCTGCAGCGACCCGAGCAGCAACTGCACTACGCGGAGCTCGCCGAGCCCGCCGTGTTCCGTCACGAGTTCTTCCTGGCCGCGACCGGCCTCGACGAGGCGACGCTTCGTGAGCAGCTGCCGCGCATCCTGAAGATCGCGTGCTGGGACGAGATGCGCGACATCCTCCACGCGGCCACCTCGGGCGTGCGGGTCGCCCACGAGTACCGGCCACCGCCCGTCCTGCCGCTGCGGCCGGGCGTCGTGTACTTCCGGATCGAGCGCGCGGGCACGTACTGGGAGACGATCGTCCGCAAGGGCAACATGGCGATCGTACAGCCGCTCGAGCCCGCGAAGGTGCAGCTCGAGCTCTACGCGGTGGATCCGTCGCAGGTGGTGTGAGGTGGAGGCGCTCGACCGGGCCGAAGCCGAGGCGACGCGCATCCTCGCGCTCGCCACCCCGTCCGCTCCCGATCCGGAGGGCGTGGGATGGATTCGCGACGAGATGGCCAAGCTCGAGGCCTCGCCCCCAGGCGAGCCCGACTGCGCGGAGGTGTTGCGGCGGGCCAGCGACTTGCTGGCGGGCGCGCGCGACCTGCGGATCGCCGGCTGGTATGCGGTCGCCGGGGGACGGCGAGAGGGAGCCGCCGGCGCGCTCGCCGGCCTCGTGCTCGTCCGCCGCCTGATGGAGCAGGGCAGCGAGACCCTGCGCCCGGAACGACCCGCCGCGCGGCGCGCCGCGATCGAGTACCTCCTCGAGAAGGTCGGGGGACAGCTCGGACAAGGGACCGCGGGCCCGGAGCTCACCGCGGCCCTCGCGCAGCAGGCCACGGAGATCAGCCGTCGCTCGCGCGACCTGGGCTTCGAGGTCGCGACACCGACGTGGTCACGCACGCAGGCTGCTCCGGCAGCCCGCCCTGCCACGGTCGCCCCCGTGGCGGATCCGGTGGGGAGTCTCGCGCAGCGCGCTCGCGATCTGCAGGCCCGCGCGCCCGAGGATCCCCGCGGCTACGTGTTGCTGCGCCGCGTGGTCTGGCTCGAGGTCCCCGGCGAAGGCTCGAGCGGTCCGGTCGCCGGTCCCGAGCCGGCCTTCGCCACTCAGCTCGGCGCGCAGACGTTGCCCGAGCAGAAGCTCCAGTGGGCCGAGCACGGCCTCGAGCGCTACCCGCTGTGGCTCGATCTGCAGCGTCACGCGGCCGAGGCGCTCGCCGCGCTGGATCGCGGTGCTGCCTCCGGCGCCATCCTCCGCGAGACACGCGCCTTGCTGGTCCGCAGTCCCTGGGTCGCGCGCGGCACGTTCGCCGACGGTCGCCCCTTCGCTTCCGAGGCCACGCAGACCTGGCTCGAGGAGCCCACGCCGAGCGCCGGGCAGGCCTCGCGCATCGATGCGGTCCTGCAGTCCGCTGCCGATGCGCTACGCAGCGGCGCGAAGGAGCGCGCGCTCCAGCAGCTCGTGCCCCTCCTCCCGCTCGCACACGTGCCCGCATCCGAGTGGGACCCCTGCGTCCTTCGGGAGACTGCTCGGCCTCCTCCTGGAGGCCTCCATGGATCGCCCGGAGCTCGAGGCGCTGCGGCGCGAGTGGACCCAGCGTCGCGACGCACTCTACGGCCTGCTGCAGCTCGCGAGGAGCGCCGATGTCTGACCTCGCCGAACTCTCGACGCTCGGCGGCGTGTCGCGAGACCAGATCTCGAGCGCGTTGCGCGCCGTGCTCCGCGCTCCGGCGCCGCTCTCCCTCGCGGTCCAGATCGACGGCCTCGTCAGCGACCTCGACGGAGCGCTCCAGGCGCAGCTCGACGCGATCCTGCACGCGCCCGCGTTCGTCGCCCTCGAGGCCAGCTGGCGAGGACTCGCCTTCGCCGTCGAGGGCCTGCCCCTCGGCGCGAACGTCCAGACCGCGATGCTGCACGCGCGCAAGGACGAGCTCTTCGCCGACGTCGACGAGGCCCCCTCGCTGCTTCACTCGGCGCTCTACCGGGTGCTCTACACCGAGCAGTACGGGCAGTTCGGCGGCATCCCGTTCGCGGCGGTGCTCCTCGATCACGCGTTCGACGCCAGCTACGCGGACGTGACGCTGCTGCGCGCGCTCGCCAAGGTCGGCGCCTTGGCGCACTCGGTCGTGCTCGCGGCCGCAGCGCCTGGCCTGCTCGGCTTCCAGACGTTCGAGGAGCTGTCCGACGCCACGGATCTTCCCGCCCTCCGGGACGACGTGCGGCTCCGGCGCTACCAGGAGCTGCGCGCCCTCGACGAGTCCCGCTACCTCGGCCTCCTCCTCCCGCGCTTCCTGCTGCGCGAGCCGCACGGCTCGGCTCCGAGCGACCGGCTCGTGTTCGAGGAGAGCGCGCAGCCGCTCTGGGGCAACCCCGTCTACGCGATGGGCACCCGCGTCGCGGCGGCGTTCGTGCGCGACGGCTGGTGCGTCGACATCGCCGGCCGCAGCGGTGGACGCTTCGCACCGCCCGCGGCGTGGCCCGACCATTTCCTCGATCCCGCGCCCGCCCACCCGCCGATCGAGGTGGTGCTCGACGAGGCCAGGGAGCTCGACCTCGCCGAGCTCGGCCTCGTCGTCCTGTCGTTCGACTCCGCCGACGAGCAGCTCGTCTTCGCGCGCACGCCCTCGTCCCGGCTCCCCCGCACGTTCGGTGGACGCGAAGGGCCCCGCCTCACGCTCGACGACCGCATCGGCTGCCAGCTCCCCTACGTGTTCCTCGCGAGCCGGATCGCCCACGGCATCAAGGTGTTCCAGCGCGAGCTCCTCGGGGCGGGCATGAGTGCCTCCGACCTCGAGCGCGTCCTCGGCGCGCGGCTCGAGGCGCTCGTCGTCGACATGGCCACCGTCCCGCGCCAGCTACGCGCGCAGCATCCCCTGCGGCGGGCGGAGCTCGCCGTGCACGATCACCCTGGTCATCCGGGCTGGTACGAGATCGCCATCTCGATCGAGCCCCACCTCCGCTACCTCGGCGCGGCCTTCTCTCTCGCGGTGCACGGGCACCTGGAGCGTACCTGACATGAACCCTCGTCGTCCGCGCTGGCCCCTCGCCCTCCGGCTGATGCAGCACCACATGCAGTGGGCCGACACCCACCGCGAGGAGCGCCTCCAGGGCGCGCTCGGCCTGCTCGCCGACCACCGCTTCGGCCTGATCTCGGGGTCGCTCGAGGACCGGTCGCTCGAGTCCGGCACCGTCTCCGTGCGTGACCTCGTGGTGGTGTTCCCCTCGGGCCTCTGGGCCGAGGCGGCGCGGCTCGAGACGCCGCTGCCCCCGTTCCACGACGTCGACGGCGAGCAGACGGTGTTCGTCGCCATTCGCCGCGACCAGCCGCACGTCCCTGCGGTCTCCAACGACGGCAAGGATCATCGCTTTCAGCGGACGTTCCAGACGCTGGGCGACAGCCCCGACAGCGCCGTGGCCACGGCCACCCCATCGTCGTACTGCACGTCGGCACCTCGCTCCCCGACGACCTCGAGGGCATCCCTCTCGCGCGCATCGTCCGCCGCCTCGGCCGTCCGCTCTACGAGCAGCGCTCGGCGCCGCCGGTCCTCTCGGTCGGCGTCGCGCCGGTGCTGCGCGACGGGCTCCAGGACCTGCTCGCGCGCATCGACGACCAGGACCGCCGACTCGCCGCCATCCAGCGGTGCGATCCGGGCGAGCCCGAGCGCTTCGACGTCTCCGACGCACCGGTGCTCACCCTCCGCTCTCTCCTCGGGCGCTACCGGGCCCGCATCGCCGCGCTGACCACGGCCACGGTCGCCCCGCCGCGCCGTGCGTGGGAGGCGCTGCTCGGCCTCTGCGGCGCGCTCGGCGGGGTGCATGGACTGCCCGACGCCGAGCTGACGACGTTCGATCCCGACCACCCCTCCACGGCCTTCGCGGCGGTGCTCGACGAGATCGCGCGGCGACTGCAGCTGCAGGTCCCAACCCCGCTGGAGGTCCTGCCGCTGACGGCCGTGGAGCCGATGCTGCTCCGGACTCGCTTCCCGAGGGCGCTCCAGGACCGCCCGTTCTGGCTGGCGGTGTCGGCCGAGGGCGAGCTCCCGGTGGACGACCGGTTCCTCTCGCTCGCGAAGGTCGGCGCGATGACCCGCGTCCGCGAGACGGTGCGGGCCGCGGCGCAGGGCGTGCCGTTCGCGGTCGAGCACCAGCTGCCGTCGGTGCTGCCGCGGAGGAAGAACCGGGTGTACTACCGGCTCGACACGTCGCACCCGCTGTTCAAGGAGGTTGCGGCCGCGGAGGAACTCGCGGTGTACCAGCCCACGCAGGAGCGGAAGCTGGAGCTGGTGCTCATCGTCGCGCGCGGCGGTTGAGGTGAGCGTGACAAGAAACACTCCACCGTGTGGTGTACGAGAATGACACTACCCACGCGATCCTCGCGTGCCAGGCGTCGTGTTCGTATCCTAGGCAGCCGGACTTAAGATCTGGGGTATGAACTCCCTAAGGTGTCGGTGACAGCAGGACAGCCACAGTCCGACATGCCGCGTCAGAGCCATGGCCAACCCGGCGCAAGCGTAAGCGATTTCTCTGGAGTAGACCCCTCTGACCTCGTAGTTTTGGTCGATGGTCGGGGGAGGCAAACGAGCAAAACGGTCGGCGAAGTCCAAGAAGCAGGCACGGCGCCGTGCAAGCCCGCCAAGGGTGCAGGCTGCGCGCAACGGGCCGATTTCTGCTTCGACACCCCCAACATCTGCTCCGGAAGCGGCCTTTGGCTACCTAGTGCTGTGCGACATCGTAGCATTCTCAGAAAAGACCGAGCGCGACCAGGTCCAGTGCATCCAGGAACTGGATCGTATCCTCGCCGATCTGAATGGCCCCCTCTCGCACGACTACGTAAATTGTACGGGCGACGGCTTCCTCGCCGTTTTCCGAGTTGCAGTAGGCCCTGAGCACCTCATCAACCTCTGCGAGAAGATCGTGGATGCCTGCCGCACCGCCAATCCAGTCTTCGCGGTGCGTCTAGGGATTCATCGTGGCGACTTCAAGGCCGGGATCAATGTCTTTGGTACCTCCCACATCATCGGTCGTGGGGCCAATGAGGTTGCTCGGATAGCATCTATCGGCGATCAATCGCACATTATTGTCTCCGAGACCTTCTTTGATTCCTTGGACTCGCCCGCGTTGAAGGGTAGGTTTACGGCGCCATTTCAGGTAAGCGTCAAGCACAACCGACTCATGGAGGTGCGTGTCTGCCTCAACCCCTCAACTGGCGGACACTTGAACGCGGCGATCCCTCGACGGATCCGGCTGCTTGCGCAGATGGACGACCGAATATTCCGAGAGTTGGAAGGCTACATTGAGGCGTTGTCGCTGAACGATTTCACAGGGATTCCCGTCTCCGAGCTCAAGGCACGCCTCTCCATCTTCATCCCGAGTCAAGAGAACCGAAAGGTACTGGTGTGCTCGAGCTACCACGTGCACTACTCGAAGGGCCGAAAGCCTGCTGAGCAGAATGCTCCACGCCTCACGAGGTATGGGACGGACCCTCCCGAGGGGACCATCGGAAAGGCGTTCGTCACGGGGGAGGCGCAGTGCCTCCGTGGCCTGCCCGATCCAGAGGTCGATGAAGACGCATATGTCAGGGATGTCATAGCGAAGGCGATGCAGGAGGGGTTGTCGCTGCAACCTGAGGCAGTTCGTGCCTGGCAACGCAAGGCACGCTCTTTCATCGCCATTCCGTTCAGGGCGGCCGGGGACTCGGCCGGGGAAACGGCTGTCCTATGCATCGATGCGCGGAATCCGCTCAGCAGTCTTTCCGACAGTGCAGTTCTTGATATCGTGGCCAGGTTGAAGGAAGATCTTGACAACGAGTTGGCGTGGGATCTGCTTATCCGCCGTAGCAAGTGAGGAGGGCAAAAGCCATGTCGAGCAACAGTAGTGCGCCAAGCGACGGAAAGATGGCGGTGGCACGCCCACGGCCGCGTTCGACGAGCTCGTCTGCGATCAGAGCATGCGTTGCAAACATTCGGTTGCGTTCAGCTCCACAGCAGCTCAGCGAGCTCAAGGCATCCATCGTCGATCCCACGGTCAAGTAGACTGCGGCTGAGACTGCCAACTCGCGGCACGCCGTGAGAAGACCTCAACGACGACAGCTGTCTGCCGCCCTCAGGGAGAGGTTGATTCGGTCACGCGAACGCTACGGAGGTCCTCGACGGTGGGCAGGTGCAGACGCCACGTCAGGAAGAAGACGCGCTCGTTCGGGGAGGACCAAGACCCCATCCAGCACTGCACGAGCCTGCGCCTGCGCCTCGGGCGTCCGGTACTCCACGAGCATGCCGTGTCGCGGCAGCATCCCCGGAGCTCGCCGTCCTCGTGCATGCCGACGAACTCGAACGGCTCTCCACCCTGGAGGTAGCCCTGGGTGGTCAAGCCGGGCGCCGCCGAGTGCTCGCGCCGCGGATCCCCGGGCTGGCAGCGACCGCGGGTCGGCCAGTCGGCTGCGATGGGCGCCACGCCAGAGGGCAAGGGCCGCGAGCGCTCGTCCGCGAGGAGCGCGCTCGGATCCTCGACGCGCGGCGCGAGGGTGTTCTCGAGGCTGGCGGCGCGACCGACCCCCACGGGGTTCAGGGGATCGTCGCCGCCGCCGAAGGCGAGTTCCCAGCGCAGCGGGCAACGGTCGAACGGAGTCGGCTCCGTCAGCTTGAGGCCGCCGAGGAAGCGTCCCTTGTGCCACGTCCGCATCCCGAACACCGCGAGCAGACGCTGTGCAGGGCCGACGCGCACGCGGACATCCACGCGCCTGGCACCACCGCGCGGGGCGATGGCGTCTCCAAGGACGACGACGTCCGTGCCGGCCTTCTGCCCGGCGAAGTCGGAGGGCACACGCAGCGAGGTGCCGATCATGTCGGCGTGGGCCTCGTCCGCCTCCTGGATCGTGGCGCCGGGAACCATCGCGAGTTCGCCGCGTCGGTTCGCGAAGAAGCGCTGCTTGATCACAACGAGCGCGCCCGACCCGACCGGACGGACGACCACGGTCGCCTCGGTCTTGTTGCGCACCTCGACGTCCTCGACCATGAAGGCGCCGGTGGGATCGTCGAAGTTCCACACGTTGCGCCCGCGCTGCGCAGGGCGCGCCGCGAGTGGAGCGACGGGCTGCGGCGCGACGGGAGGCGGCTGCGGCTGGGCCCACGGGACCTGAACGGCGGGCTGCGGCGGCGGACTCCACGGCGCCGGCGTCGCCGGAGTGGGTGGTGTCCACGGCGGGGTGTAGGGCTGTGCCGGGGCGGGCGGCGCGTAGGCCGGCGCTGCGGGTGGGGCCGGCGGCGCGGGGTAGGCTCCGAATCCGGCGGGCGCCGCCTCTGCGGGCATCTCGAAGGTGCGGTCGGGAGCGGGACTTCCCCAGGATGCGGGCGTGGCGGCCAGGGCGGGCGCAGGTGCAGCCGGCGCTGCAGGCGGCGGGGCGGCGAGCCGTGCGAACATGTCGTCGGCGGGGGCTGGGTAGGTCGGCGCCGGAGCTTGGATGGGTGTGAAGACTTCGTGTGAGGGTCGTGGCGCGACTGCACTCGGTGGAGGGCCGGCAGCCAGCAGCGCGGCGAGTGGATCTGTGACCACGGGCTGCGCAGGTGGCACGGGAGCCTGGGGCTGCTGGGAGGCGCTCGGGAACGGGAAGGGAACGGCCGCCAGGACCATCGTCTCGTCCGCATACCCACGCTGGGCAGGTGGGGACGGGGGAGGAGGTTGCGGTATCGCGGGCTGTGGTGGAGCTGGTGGAGCGAGTGCCTGTGCCTGTGCCGCGGCGACGCGGGCGGCGTAGGCAGCACGGAGCGCGAGGATCTCGGGAGGCACGTCCTCCACGCTCGGACCCGAGCCGAAAGGGAGCGTGGCGTCGGGACTCTCGGCTTGTGGCGCCGCCGGCTGTGGAGGGACGGAGGCGGCCTGCGGCGGGAGCACGAGCGGCGCGAGGGCGAACTCGGTGGCGTCGTCGTAGTTCGAGCGCTTGTCCCTGCTCATGGCGCGCCGGCGGAACGTAGCATGCTCGGATACCGCACGGCGGCCGAGGTGCTGTGCGCTCGCCCTGAGCTCCGACCGAAGGACTGCGTGAGGAGGTTGACAGCCTTGCACCGAGCCGCATCGCGAGGGACCATCTCGAAGGCTACGAGACCGAGCGGGCCTACCGCTTGACCATCGAACAGACCCTCCAACGGAGAGGTGATCGTCAGAGGGGATGGCAATAACAGATGAAGTCCCCAGCTCGCGCTCGTAAACCCTTGCGCGTAACAACCAGCGATCTGAACCTCCAAAGCGACGACAGGCTGCCCTTCACTAAGGGGAGGTCCGAGCGGCGGCTACACTACGGCGCGATGCGTGTCGACCCGAGAAACAGAGAAGCTCTACGCGGAGGTTTGGACGGAGCCGATGACGAAGTCGCGCGAAGCGCCGACACAAGCGAGCACGATCTCTCCATGCTCTGGGCGCGATAGAGTGGAGCGCGGATGCCACTCGATTTGCCGTCTCGCGCCGCGGCATCGAACCGAATAGGGCTCGCAACTTCGCGGCACCGCGCTGGGCGCGACGCGGCCTCGTTCACGGAGGAGGGGAGCCATGACAATGGAACTCGTGGCGCGAGCGCGCAGGCTAATCGCAAGCGGTGTCATCGAGATGCCCGAGATGCCCGGGATGATCTCGATCAACACCGTGCCCATGGACGAAGCGGCGGAGATCCTGGATCAGATCATCGCGGACCCTCGAACCGCGCGAGGTTCGTCCGTGAGGATTGCGGCTTGGCTGGCCCGGGCGGAAGCGCTCTCGCATAAGTGTGACTACGACCAGGCTTGCTCAGGTCTTTCGGCGGCGGCAGAGGAGCTCCTGCCGGTGGTCCTCGCCGGTCAGCTGGTCCGCGGTCCAGAGCTGGCGCATGTGCTCGCGCGCGCGTGCCAGATTGGAGCCGAGGCAGGTCAAGACGTCCTGGGGTCGGCAGCCGAGTTGACCGCAAACGTTCTCCTGGTCGTTGGGGAGTCGCTGGGGCACGCGACGATGTTTCAACTAGTGACGGCAATCGACGATCTCGGACGCACGTGGGGCCCCGCCGACGAGCGGGATACGCGAAACATGGAGGTCGCGCACGGTCTCACGACCGCCACCCGCACGCTCGCTGCGCACACCGAGAACGTCGAGCTCGGCAAGTGGACGTGCGCGCGCTCACTCGAGGTCATACGCCGTCTACTGCCGAGCGAGAGCGAGCAGACGCAGGCGATCGCGGCGCGCGCCATAAGCGAAACGACGTCGCTGACGTGCAAGCTCTGGAATGCGAGCCAGGACGTCGCGTTTGCAGCAACGTTGCTCGAGCTCGAGGCGTTGTTGGCCACCGTCCTCTACAACAACGGACAATTCGCCGATGCTGTGACGCGCGTCGGCTCCGTTGCCCCGCTCGCGCTCGCTCTCGAACGACAGTTCGGCGCGAACCCCCAGTTCGCCAAGGCGTTGGCGTTGTTCAAGTCGACGATGCAGGACCTTCGCATAACGCTCGACGGCCCCGCGCCAAGGCGGGCCGGCCCGCCCGACGACGCGTTCGCGCCCGTTCGTTCGGCATACCTGCACATGCTCGGCGCTCACTCACGAGCCGAGCTGATGAGCATGCTCGAAGAGTCGATATCGATCTTGACCCCAGAGACGGACTTCGAGGTCGAGGCATGGGCGGCGCGCCAGAGGTCGGACGATAACGCCGCGCAGATCATGAAGCTGCTCGCGTTCGTCGGCAGAGCGCGGGAGGGCGGCCTGGCCGCAGCCGCGGTCACGGTCGACTGGGTGCCTGAGACCCTGGATGAATCCGATCCAAGCACTCGCACCACTCGAGCGCTCGAGGCGCTGATGTACGCGCCTACGAAGGCGGCGCTTCGCGCTGTCATCGCGAAGTACCCCGAGCTCCTCGAGCCAGCGACAGTCGGATACCTGATCAGCGACGACGAACGCCTGGCCGCTCGCCTCGCAGGTCTCCGCAATCTCCTGCTTCGCTGCCGTATTGAGGGGGTTGAGGCGGCCTTCGCATTGGAGGGATGACGCTTGCGCTCGATGGTTGGGACCCCAGATGCTCCCGAGCTTCGTGCCGTATTCGAGAACGCTCGAGCCCAGCTGTACGCCGGCCAGACACCAATTGCGGAGGCCCTTCTGCGAGGGCTCCTGAGCAAGGTCGAGGAGCAGCCGGCCCCGGCCGTCGTGATCGCCGAGGCGAAAGAGCTACTCGCCGACTTCCTGTTCGTCGGGCATGGCCGCGCCGAGGAGGGACTCGCTCTCGTGCTCTCCGCCTCGCGCTACCGGCGCGAGCAGTTCACGACGGAGCCGCTCCCACTGATTCGCAACATGCTACTGGCCGTCCGATACGAGCTCGCGCTCGCCGCTTTCAGCGCGGCGGTCAAGCTCGCAGAAGTCGCACGCAACCACGCCGAGCGCCTCCTCGGCGCGCACGAGCTCACCGTTCGGGCGAACCTGCTGCTCGCCGTCGCGCTACGCGACCGCGCTAGAAACATGATCGGCATGACGGACCGAGACGCGGACCTGAACGTCGCGTTTCGGGCTGCCCAAAGGGCGTGCGAGCTTGCCCAACGCCTGCACGGTGCGAGCTCACTCGAGGTTGCCCAAGCGTACGAGACGTTCGCGCAGATACTGGCGGATCTCGACCGGGTAGAGCGGGCGAAGCTGTCGCTAGGGATCGCGCTCCGCATCTACGAGCGGCTCTATGCGGACGCGGGACTGGCCCGGAGCGATTTGCCGCCTACATCGGCATTGGTACCATCTGGAGCGGGATCGATCGGTCGGATGCCTTGTGCAGGAAGCGAGCGATCGAGCTGCTCGATCGTGGGATCGAGGGACTTCGGGGAGGCATCTCGCCGGGACATCTACAGTCGCTCACCGCTGCGCTCATCTCTCTCGGGGCCTTGAAGCTCGAGGACGACGATCGGGTCGGCGCGCTGGAAGCCTTGTCGATGGGCGTCCTTCTCGAGGAGCTTCGCGTCAACACCAGCGCGTCCGTACGGTCGGTGGCGGACACGATCGCCACGTACGACGATCTCGGCGAAGTGATCGACCGCATCCTACGTGCTGCGCGAGGAGGCGGAGATGGATGGTCGGGGCTCGCGCTCGCGACCGTGCTCTCGTTCCGGAGTCGGGCGATCGACGCGAGCGCGCGAGCCGCAGCGCTCATCCAGCGCTGGGTGGGAAGCGACTGGACAACGGGACTGGCGCTGCGGCGCGCCGTCGTCGCCGCGCACGTCGCTCGGTTCCCGCGAGACGATCTCGGTCGCAAGGAAGAAGAATTGGCGACGGCAACCGAACTGCTGCGGACAAGGAAGGCGGCGCTCGACGCGCAGGTGCTCGGAAACGCAGGCGCGGCGCTGCTCACGCGACTCAACGGAAAGGAGGTTGCAGACGCGCTCGAGAAGAGACTCGAGGAGCACGAAGCTCTGGTGATCTTCGTCTCGTTCAACGGATCCGCAATCCATCTCCCCAAGCGACTTATCACCAGTCCCTGGTCCCATGGCTTCGGCGTTGCGTATTCCGCGATCGTCGTACGGCGCAGCAGAACGGCGCTGATCGATCTCGACGATGACGCAATCGCCCTCGGCGCCGCCAACCTGCGTCAGGCGATCGAAGCGGAGGCCGATGCGTACGGGACGCCCGACCCCGCGACCCAATCCAGCCGGCTCGATCCCCCGCTGCGTGCGCTCTACGACTGCCTCTGGCGTCCGATCGAAGGCTGCCTCACGGGCGTGCGGCGAGTGTGGATCGCGGCCGACGGCCCCGCGGCGCTCGTACCCTTCGACGCGCTCATCGTCGACGATGATCACCTGATCGATCGCCTCGAGCTGCTTCGCCTCGTCTCGGGGCGCGAGCTGCTGCCGCCACTGGAGGTGCCGTCGTGGGAGCAGCCCAATGACGTCGTCGTCTTCGGCGCTCCAGACTTCGGCGAGCCGGGTCCGGTCCCCTCCGCGGACAGCAGTCCCTTGTCGGTGCGGCTTGCGAACCTGGCGCCGCTTCCCGGTGGCGAGCGGGAGGCCGCAATCATCCGCAAGGTCTTTCCGAATGCTCGCCTGCACGTCGGAGCCGACGCGACGGAGGAGGCACTCCTCGCTCTCGACTCGCCACGCATCCTTCACATCGCGACGCACGCCCTCGCTGTGGACGACGAGGAGACGAGTAGCGACTCGTACCTCGACGCTCGCAGCGACCCCTTCTATCGCACCGTCCTCGCTTGCGCTGGCGCGTCCAAGCTCGCCTTTTCGGTGCCCGACTTCACCGACGGGCTAGTGAGCGCAGCCGAGTTCGCGCACATCGATCTCGTGCACACGCCCCTCGTGGTGTTGTCAGGGTGCGAGACGGGGACCGGCGAGCTCCGTGCCGGCGGCCTGGTCCAAGGTTTTCGCGACGCTGCGCTGATGGCCGGTGCTCAGTGCGTGGTCTCGTCGCTCTGGAACGTGGCCGACGCACCGACCGCAAGCCTCATGGCGACCTTCTACGAAGCCCTCGCCAAGGGAGCATCCCCGGCGGCGGCGCTTCGCTCCAGCATGCTGCGGCTGCGCGCGACCGATCCGTCGCCTCTCTTCTGGGCCGGTTTCGTCGCGACGGGACGGAGTTGGGAGCCGGTGATCGCGCGCGACAACGGCGGCTAGGTCGGCGCCGAAAAGCGCGCCATCACGTCGCCAATGAACAGATACGCGAGGTAGGTATCCGACTCGGCTGCGTGACGGCGCCGGATCTCCTGAAGCACACGGCCGATCGGCTTGCGTTCGGTGATCGACGCTGCAACGAGCTCGGCTAGAATGCGTGACGCGTGTCCGTCGAGGACGGCCCAGAGTGGAGCGATGAACCCGCCGTAGCGGCGCGAGAGGAACGCTTCCGCCCACCCACCGATGTTCCCTAGGACGTGTGCGGCTGCACCGGCGTCGCATGCGTTGAAGAAGACGAGCGTCCGTGCTCGGCCCGCCGCGATCGCAGCGCTCTGATCGGCGTCCCGAACTTCGACCGAGAAGATGGGGTTGTCCTCGAGGCGGATTTGCGAACCGCCCGCGCCGCCGGCGAACGTTCCATGGCCAGCGAAGTGGAGTAGAGCAATCGGTTGGCCTGGGCGATCACGCATGCACGCCAGCGTTTCTTCGCGCAGGGGCGGGATGCGCTCGGCGCGTAGTGATCACACAGGAGTTTGGCTTCCTGCAGCGCGTGTGGGAGCGGCTGCACGCCGGTGGCGCCGCGAGCGTAGTCCGGAGCGATCGTCAGGACGCGTCCGTGCGGCAACGCGTTGGGCATGGTCGTCTCGTACTCGGAGATCCAGCGCGCAACAGGGTGATCGACGGCGAGCGCGTTCGCTTCGGCGAGCGGCGGCCACATCAACTCCCAAGGCAAGTGCGGCTCGTCGGTGATGAACTGGATCTCGAAGCCAGGTCCACGTGATGATCTGACCGCGGCGTACGCCTGCCGAAAGAACTCCGGCGTGGCTTGCCATAGCTGACTGCCGATGCCGCGGAAGTAGCTCAGGTGTCCACCGCCCGTTGCACGAGCCTGCTTGCCGATGTCACGAGCGTAGGTCGTCGGGTCGCCGACGTCGCAGGTTCCGGTCAGCCGAAGCGGAAGCCCCTCGACGCGCTCGGCGACCGATACGAGCCACATCAGCTCGCCGGGGCGGCCCGGATTCGTGCGAAGGATCTGCACGGTCATGAGGGGAGGCGGCGCGCCCACCTCGATCGCCATTGCAGGAGTAGACGCCCGAGGTCCGGGCTCTTGTGCCGAGTTCGATTCGGCAATGCGGATGCGACGCTTCGACACACCGACGAAGCGATCCTCGTGGAAGAAGACGACGGCGATGTCACCCTCGTCGCCCGGCTTCGCCGCATTTGATACCCGGCAGCCGAAGGTAGCGCCGATGCTGGGACGGTCGCGCCGCACGAGCACGGCTTTCGTCGCGTCGTCCGAATCGACTTCGAACAGCTCCGGCGGCACGATGAGCTGGGCTGCAATCGCCATCTCGCGCCAGCGGGATGCGGCGAGGATATAGAGCGGCTCTGCATCCGACTTGCTGTCGGGTGTCTCCACGAGGTCGACCGTGATCTCAAGACGTGCGCCCGGGATTGGTGCTCCGCACACGTCGATTCGTGGGTGCCGCGACACCACAACCGTCTGTTGTTCGAGCGAGAATGGTGCGACGGAATCGCCGCGGAACACGGTGCGGCTCGCGGCAGCAACGCTTACGGCTCGGCCATCGAGAAGCGGCCGTCTGCGTTCTGTCGAAGTAAGCGCGACAACCAGGGACGCACTGGATCCGGAGGTCGCCCGAAGATCGAGACCAGACCTCGTCCGGTGGCATGCAGGGTCGTCGTCGTCGCGGTCTCCTCGTGGGCAAGGCGGAGCAGATCGCGTAGAGGTTTGGAGCGATCGCCGGTATCGGCGACCGCCCTAACCTCGTGTGCGCGAAAAGCAAACCGCCGCTCCCCATCGTTCAGTACGAGCGCTGCCTGCGGCGGCAAGCCCTTCAGGACTGACCGCACTTCGATGTACGTGGCGGCCGCGTCGAACTCCTCCGCGACGTCGATCCAGCGGAGGGGCAATGTTTCTTCGCCACTGGTCGTCGGCGCGCCTGCCCTATAGACGAGGATCACGTCTGACACCGCATCGAGCCCTGCGGCGTGCAGCGAGACGCGGTAGGCCCCGGGCTCTAGTGGACCGACGAACGCGCCATAAACGCCATCCTCATCTCGCGTGAGCGACACGGCGTGCGTCGTACAGAGTTCGATCTCGACGAGCCACGCGGTGACGTCGAGATCGCTGTCGAAGAGCTCGCCGCTGGGAGTGCGGGCGGTCGCCGAGATCGGGATCGTCGCATCGCTTTCGAACACGTCATCCAGATCGAGCGTCAGGTAGCCGAGCCGAGCGGGTAGCCGATCGGACGGGTCGAGGGTGACGCTCGCGCGGTAGCGGTCGATCTCTATCTCGAGGGTCGTCCCAAGACCGGCAATCTGCTCGAGCACGTCGCCGACATTCTGGAGCGACGCGTGCTTCTCGGTCGCGTAGTGCTCGCGACGCTCGTGGCGAAGCTCGTCCGGCGTCGCGGAGAGACGGGAGACCGTGCCGTCGCCATCGATCGGCTTGCCCTCGAGGGTTCGGCGGAGCTCGACGCCGGACGCCGTGACCGACGCGGATGCAAACGTCGATTGCCCAATCCCGACGATCGGATGGGTCGAGTATCGACTCGCATTCGCTCGAGCGGCGTCCGTGACGTTTCGTTGGACAGCGTCGGCGATCTCCTGATGGAAATCCGCGGCGGCGCAAACACGCCCGAGGTCGACGTTTGGCAAGTGCGATAGCTCGGTCAACCGTGCTGGCGCGTGCGTTCCAGGGCTCCCTTCGATGCAACGATAGGTCGGAAGAAGCTGATGAACGGAATCGAACGAGCGCACGACGTGGGTGAGGTCCAGCAGGCGGATGGGGCCGAGCGAGGCTCGGAAGCCGTTGGCGAGGACGGCCAGCGCGTTCATTGAGCCGCGCAAGGGGGCGCCGATGCAGAAGAGGGCGCGCGCGCGCTCCCAGCCGCCGAGAACCTCAAGGTAGTGCCGAGCTACGAGCGCGCCCATCGAATGGGCGACGAAGATCGCTTTCGCGTCGGAGAAGCCCGCAGCGCGACGGAGGTCGAGTCGATCCCGGATGAAGTCGCGCAGCGCACGCGCCGCGATCCGGTTGTCGCGTCTCCAGTCGTACGGAAACTCGAAGTAGGTCTCGTTCTTCACGAGGCCGAGCCGCCCGCAAAGAACGGCGCGGATCCGGGTGTAACCGTCGATCTTCCAAAGGCCGGGGAGGATGTGAGTGTCGGGGAGAACGCGGGTTGCTCTGAGCTGATGGGGCCGCTGGATCGGCATCGTCCAGGAGGAGTTCGTGGATCGAGTTTCCGAAGGTGACCGCGGCGCGGGCGAGCGCGCTGGCCGAGAGCGCCCAGACGTCGCGCTCGCGGACGGACAGCACGCTGCCCATGATCCCCGGGATGAGGACGACGATGTCGCCTCTCATGGAGTGGTGATCGCGGCGGCGACGGGCAAGAGCTCAACCTCCTCGTCGCGCAAGGGCTTGGTCCCGCCGAGCCAGTGGAGACGCATCAGGTCGACGTAGAGGCCACCGGTTACCCCGACGGCCTTCAGGCCTGCGTCGCCGGAGACCTTGACGGATGTGCCCGCACGGGCGCGGCCGCCGATGACTTCTTCGAGGATCGGCGCGGACCCCTCCAAGGTGATGGAGGAGCCCTTCTTCGTGTTCATGAAGAGGGTGAAACCCTTCGCGAAGCGAACGCTCGAGACGAAGACGTGGTCACGGTTCCATTTTCGGGGCGCATTGCGGAGCTGGCGGCCGACCTCGTCAGCGTTCGCCATCGCCTCGACATGGCTGCGTTCCGCTTTCACAACGAGGCCTCTGCCGAGGTCGCCTCGCCGCCCCTGACGGCCGCGTTCGTCACGGTGGTACCGGCCGAGCTGAACTCCCACAGCGCCGTCGGCTTCGCCGCGTCGAGCTCGACAATCGCCTGGAAGTCCTCGAAGACGTTTCCCAGCTTCGTGAAGCAGTGGTCGCTTACCTCGCCGTAGTCACCCACGACGACGACAGCCCCGACGTCCCAGACGGGAAAGTGCCGCAGCTCGGTACGCACCGCCTTGCCGAATTCGGCTTTGACGCCCATTTAGGAATGATCGACGGAACGGTCGAAGAACGCAACCGCCGCGGGCACCGCGAGGGCGTACTCCGGTTTCGGGACACCGGCCCCCTCAGTTTGTCGAAGTCCTGTCCTCACCGCCCTCCTAGGGGCCCACTTCCACCGGAGTCAGCGGGATTGGGCTCCGTCCGCCAAAAGGTGCGCGCGGCCACGTTCGTGCGTAGGGCTCGGAGATCGAGACTCGCCCGGTCCCCGCATGGCGAGGATTCGGGCTTGCAGACTTAGATCGCCGGCTGGGGGCGGGGGTGCGCGCGCGCTCGTCGTAAATGACGTGGCACTGCGGGACCTTGATGGCCTCGTCGTCGCTCAGGCTCGTGTGCAGCACCTCGTCGAAGTCGTCGTGCTTTGGCTTTGCCCGATGATCGGCGAAGGGCCGGGCTCACCAGACGACGCACCTTGCGCGACACCTGGTGAGCGCTTGGTGAGCGCCTGCGATGTGGCGCACCGGCGTGGATGTTCCAGCTGAGGACAAGCACCCACCGCAACGTATCAGGCGGTAGTCTTGCCTGCGTGGCGCGGTCTCAACGCACCCTTCGCTGGCACCCGCCCGACCTCTCGCGCTTCGGGTTCACCGAGCTCCGCCGCTTCTCCCCACCTGCAGGCTGCCGCGTCGACGCCCTCGATCTGCGAGCCGACGACCTCTTCGGCGGGATGTCGCTCTTCTGGGCGACCGAGAAAGGGGCCTCATACCGCGCGGTCGTCGAGCGCGCGATCGACCGCTGGTGGCGTGACCTGGGTCGAGGGCCAGGCTTCCAGCCGCTCGCTAGGGTGCTGACCCTCCATGCCGCCCGACGGCCGGCCGAGCCCGCACCTGCGAAGAAGCCCAACCTACGCGCGCTCATCGCGCAGGCGATCCGCGAGCTCGAGCCCGACTTCGCCGCGGCCATCGCCCGCAAGCTGGACCAGGTGATGGGAACGCCCCGCCGAGCTCCTCCCAGGAAGACGGTCTCGACGCCCTCCTCTCCCGTGGTTCGCCGCTTCGACCACACCGCCTCCATCCGTTCGCGGCTCCTCGCGGTCCTCTCCGATGGCAAGCCCCGTGGGCGAAGCCAGCTCCTCGCCGACGCGAAGCTCTTCGAAGACCAGGTCCCGCACGTGCTGAAGGAGCTGCGAACGCTGCGCGCCGAGGGCCGTGTCGTGATGACCGGCCCGCGAGCGGCCGCGAAGTACGTGTGGCGCGGCGGCCTGCCCTGATTGGCTACGTCACGCTGGGGAGGAGGCGCTTCGCGACGCGGGGCAGCTGGTCCCAGTCGCGCCCGTCGAGCTGGCGCCCGGTGTTCTTGGTGCCGAGGCGGTAGACGACCTCCCCGCTGCTCGTGAGGTGCGCACGCTTCGGCGAGGCCTCCGCGCACTCCCCGAACTCCCCCCACTGCTTGAAGTGGAACGGCACGCCCTGCGCCACCACCTGGTCGCGGAGCGCCCGCGCCCAGGCCGGATCCATGGCCCGCGCCCTCCCACCGCTCTCGCCACCGACGATCACCCAGTCGATCGTCGTGCTCGGTCCAGAGCGGACGCGGCCGTCGCCCAGCCAGCGAGTCAGGTCGAGCGGGCCGAGGAGCGGCTCGGCCGAGACGAAGTGCAGGACGGCGGGGTTCGCGAGGAGCTCGGGGATCCGGCGGTCCGCCCACTCCTGGTTCTCCGCCGTCGTGCCGAGCCAGACGTTGGTGGGCCAGGTCGTCCGCCACGGGACGAGGCGGTGCACGAGGTGGGGGCGCTTGGTCAGCAGGAGCCAGTCGAGGGAGGGGGTGGCCTCGATCACGGTCCAGAGGCGCGCGCGGACGGAGTCGAGCTCCGCGCCCTCCTCGAAGACGTCGGCCATGGAGGAGCAGAAGACGCGCGCCCGCTCGCCCGACGCACGGGCGTCGCGGTCCCACCGCAAGGCCTCCTTCCAGGGGCCCTTGGTCACCATCCGGTCCGCGCGCGGACCCCAGAGGTCCCGACCGGTGCGCCTGGCGAAGGCCTCGGCGTAGCAGTTCGTGCACGCGGGTGAGACCTTCGTGCATCCCCACCAGGGGTTGAACGTGTGGTCGGTCCACTGGATCTTCGAGTCCTTGCCCATGGTCGTCCCTTCCTGGGTCACCTGGCCGACCGACGGCTGGTAGAGCCATCGGTATCGTGTGGCTCAGGCCGACTTCGCCGGCACCTCGGGGGCTACTGGCATGCGCGCGTTCAGCTCGGCCAGCAGCCGCCGAGCAGCCACGTCGTTCCCGCGCGAGACCGCCCGCTTGAACGCCTCGGCGACCTGCTGGACGAACGCCCTCCGCGCCGGGTTCCAATCGGCCACCGAATCGGCTACCGAATCGGCTCCCGAATCGGCCACCACGTCCCTGGAGCCCCCCTTCCGCGTCGTCCTACGGCGTCCCACGTACGTGGAGTCACGCACTTGCGCGTCGGACGACGACGGATCGTCCGTTCGATTCCCATGCGCTTCCGCCAGTCTTGTCGGTGTTTTCGGCCTGCGGTCAGGTTTGGTCCACGAGCAGCGTCGCGGGCAGCGCTGGCGATCGTCTGAGACGCCGATCGCGTAGCAAGCGCGCTCGGATCGGTCCCTTGGTAGCCGACGACCCAGCTCGTTCTCCGAGGCGCGGCCGACCGGAGCGACCGCTATTTGGCGCAGTCCTTCTCAGCGGCTGACCAGACTCCCCCCTTCACGGCGTCTCGGACGCATGTCGGAACTTGATAGGCCTTGTAGCGCGCGCACTGCGCAGGGTAGCTGCACACCTTTCCGATGGTCTCGCAGTACTCACCCGTCAGGACGCCACCCGCCGGGCAGCCGTCTGCATCCAGCAGTCTCCAGCAATCGAGCCCACCGACAATCGTCCACTCGAGGGAGGAGTCCGTCCCCTTTCGAACGCACTGCACTGCCGCGGAGCTATCCGTCGACTCGGTACAGCGGTCTATGTAGACGCAACGCATGTCCAACCTGTCGCACTTGCCTGATGGAAGGTAGTGGGGCAGCCCGCGCCCGAGTCGAACCGAATCGCATCGGCAGGCGTATCCGCGGCGTCGACCCGCGATCCGTCGTCGCTCGAGGAGTCGACGACTACGTCGGCATCCGACGGCTGCTCGGATGGCCCACGGCCGCAAGACGCGGTCACTACGAGCACGAGAACCAAGGAACGCATTCTCTGACTGCCTCCGAAGAAAGCGGGGCTGACACTTTCATTTGACGAGCATCCTCGAAGCGTCCGGGTGCTGCAGCGACCGACCCCTACTTGCATGCGGGTGCGTCTGCTGCCGCCGACTGCACCTCCTTTGCGCAAGGTGTCCAGGCAGGCGGCATGATGTAAGAACAGAGATACGGCAGTCCGTCCGCGACGACGCAGCTGGTGGCGGGTGGGGTCACCGATCGCGGCACGCAGGTGAGAATGACAGGAACCCCGTCGAGGCACGTCTTGGCCGTGTCGAATCTTCGACAGGCAATGCCAACACAGCCCGAAGGGCAGCCGGCATCACTCCTTGGGCACGGGTCTGCGTCCGCGACCGCTTCAGAGCTGGAGTCTGTGGACGTCGCGGTCGGCGCCGCACTCGTCGAGCAGCCAAGGCTGGTCAGCAGCGCCGCCGTGAAGGCGGTCAGCCGGATGGCCCCACCGAGTTCCGCTTCGGGCGGCGTGCCGCGCGCAAGGTGGTGGTCTCGGGCCTTGCGCGCCGTCACTCCGGCGCCTCGACCGTGACCAAGATGCTGTCGCCTCGGTCCACCGCGGAGACACGGCGCCTCTTCGCCCTGGCCACCGTCAGGATCAGCAGCAACTTGCTCATCTCGGACCCAGCGCGGATCAGGCCGATGAACTTCGGATCGAACCCGCCGTCGGTGAGGCGAGGTCTCGCTTGCTCGAGGGCGAGTCCTGACAACGTGAACTGGAACGCCTCGCCGCTGGCGAGACAGCCTCGCGCGAGAGCCGGGAAGTCTTTGCCATCGTAGGAAACCGGCTTCATGAGGACATGAGTGTAGTCGCACGAGGCACGACTCGTGGCGCCATCCATGGACCGCTCGCGCTGCGCTTGTGGCGTCCCTAACGTTCGACCGACCGCCCGTCGAGCTGCGTACGTCGCGCACTAGCCGGGACCAACGTCGCAATCACTCCCATCCGGCGTCCAGACCCCAGCGCCGTCTTCTGGTTTGCAGACGTACTTCGCGCAGCCCTTGTACTTGCAGACGGCGCCGAGCTTCGGGCACAAGGTGTAGATCAGCGGAAGGGATAGCGCGCAGCCGTCGGAGCCGAAGGCCCCCGAACAGTCGGGGTCGATGCGGATCCACTGCCTCGGCGCACCTGGCGCGCTCTTGCAGAGGTAGCCTTCAGCAGACCCACCCTCGAAGCAACGCTCGTAGTAGTTGCAGATGACGCCGGCGATGCACGTCGTCGACGGCCCGACGGCGGGCGGGCGGGCTGGACATCGCTCATCCCTCGCGGCGCTCGAGCCGGTCGGTGCGTCGAGGGAACCTGCGTCCAGGGCTGCGCTCGTGTCGGAGACGTCGTCCGCGGACGAGTCCGTCGCTTCTGGCGCGTCGGGCGCGCGCACCTGTCCGCAGCCAGAAGCCACGACGCTCCACGCAACCACCATCCACGCCGTGGCGGCGCACCTGCCCTGCCGGCTGCGATCCTTCGCGGGTCTTGCGCGCGCCATGAACCATCATCCCAGCCGGGTCCACGACGTGCAACGCGTGGTGGCCCTGGCTGCAGTGAAGTGCTGAGATGGGTGAATGAACGCGGTGGGACGGCTCCTGGTCGCGGCGCTGGCCGGCTGCGCGTCGGAGAGCAACGAGGTGGCGAAGCCGGACGCCGCCTCCGACTCGAGTCGCACCGACGCGGAAACCGGCACGCTGCCAACAGATGCAGCCGTGGAGTGCAGCCTCGCGACCGGGTGCGCCAGTCCCGCGTGCGTCGTGGTCACCGGTTCCCTCGTGGACCTGGATCAGTGCTGCGTGACCTCCACGCGCAACTACTGTGTGAAGAACCTCGGCTCCGAGAAGCTGGTCAGCTGCTTCGTGCTCGAGGACGGGCGTCTGGGCGTGTTCGGCGATCGCAGCCCGGAGCAGCTCGGGCTAACGACGTGCAGCAGCGCGCAGAGCACGAAGGCGTTCGCGTGCAATGGTAGCTGTCCCTAAGGGTGGTTGCGTCACCCTCGGGAGCGTCTGGGAGCGTGTCGTGTCCCGAGTCCCCGTGGTCCGCCGCGTCGCCGTCGACCCGACCGCAGGTCACCGGAAAC
>JADJMO010000005.1 GCA_016709545.1 Myxococcales bacterium | reverse complement strand
CGGTGGGGCTGCCGTGCGTGGGTCGTCGGGCCAGGAGTGTCGCGGATAGCGCCGCTGCAGCTCGCTGCGCAGCGCCGCGTAGTGGTTAGATCCCAGAAGCCGGCGAGGTCGGTCGTCACCTGTACGTCGCGCCTGTTCTGGGGCGAGGCAGGTGCAGGACCACCGCGACGCGCCTCGCGAGCACGCGGGCGACCGTCGGCGCTGCTGAAGAAGTCCTGGAGCGGTGAGCCGATGGAGGGGGCGTCAGGCGGGCGCAGGTGACCGCCGTGACTTGCGCCTGTTGCCGAGCACCACGTGGGTCGGCGCGAGGGTGTCGAGCCTCGCCAGCGCGGCGTGACCGATCGCGGTGCGCAGCTCGCCCAGGAGGTCCGCGCGCAGCAGCTCGGCGAACGAACGGCGCCCTCGCAAGCGGCGGCGACCAGCCCTGCGGGCCTGAGCGAGCGCGGCGAGGCCCGCACGAGATCCGGCGTGCAGTGCGGGTGACGAAGATCCGCCGAGAGCCTGAGAAAGCACTCCCACGAAGGCGTCGATGCCGACGGCGATCGCGCGCCCGGCGAGCAGTTGCGCCACCTCGGGCCGGGCCTTGCCCGGGCGCTTCGTCGAGGGTGAGCCATCACGCCATGCGCCCACGGCCTGACGCGCTCGCGCTTCGCCGTCCCACCGCACCTCGGTCGTTCCCGGCGATGCGCTCGGGAAAGAGATCGATGAGCCACTTCGCCCGATGGCGGTGGCCATGGTCACGCGTGGCGGCCCCGCGACGAGCGAGCGCCTCGACCGCCACCAGCCACGGCGCGGTCCGGACCACGCTCAGGCGCGCGAGGGTCGCCTGTCCGCCGCCCGACGAGGGTTCCCCGTGGCCGCGGCAGCCTCGCCACGCGATCGGGAAGCCGGCGAGGATCGCCGCGGGGAGCGCCACCTCCGGGTCCATCGCGCCCTTCTGCAGTCCACGTGCCGCAGAAGCGCGCCAGCACGCGCCGGATCGACGCGGCGAGCCTGCTCCCACCACGGGCCGGTCGCCGAGATCGCGCAGCCGCACGCTTCTCGCGTCGCACGATTCAGCCGATGCGCGCCTCGCTCGCGGCCGTACACGTCGCGGCTGAGGGAGATGCATGGCGGCCACCCCGCACGCGTCCTCGGCGACGCCCCGCGCGCTGCTCCCTCGACCACGAGGCGCGCGAGCCTCGGCGAGCGGGAGGCGGGCCATGGCGTGGCCCACCTTCGTCGCGGCGCTGGCGTGCTCGATCGCCGACAGGCGCAGGAGCAGCGCGCGCGCGGCCTCGAACGCCGCCTGTGGGGGGCGCGTGAGCCAGGAGAACGCTCACGGATCGTGCCCGGCCGCGGTGAGCGCGAGCACCGTCTCGAGAGATCGAGGCGCGCGATCTCGGGGGCGTCGTGCTCGGGGCGGGCCTCGAAGTCCCCTCGGTGGTGAGCCGGAGGCAGCGCCCTCGCGCACGCGTCCGGCGCGACCCGCGCGCTGGATGGCCGACGATCGCGCCACCTTCTTCACCTCGAGGGTGGGCCGCCCTGACCTCACGGATCGTGGCCGGCGACGCGCGCGAGGCCGCTGTCGATCACTACCCACGACCCTGGGGATCGCGACCGAGGTCTCGCGACGTTGGTGGACAGGATCACCTTGCGACGCGCCGAGGGGCGATGGCGCGGTCCTGCGCGTCGGGCGGGAGCTCGCCCGAGAGCGGCAGGCAGTCCGCGCCGGCCTCTCGCACACCTCGCCGAGGCCTCGGCGGAGGCGCGGATCTCGTAGGTGCCGGGGAGGAACACGAGCACGTCGCCCTCCGATTCGCGGAGCGCCCGCCGCACGGCGCCCACCACCTGCAGCGGGAGTGGCTGGTCGGCGGGCCGCTCGGCGTGCTCGATCTCGACCGGGAAGGCGCGGCCCTCGCTGGTCACGAGCGGCGGGTCGCCGAGGAAGACGCGCCACGGCCCGCGCGTCGAAAGCGTGGCCGACATCACCACGACGACGAGCCCGGGAGCGGGGCGCGCGCTCCAAGCTCTCCGCGCGAGGCCGGAGCGCGAGGTCCGACGCGAGGTGCCGCTTCGTGGAATCCTGTCGAGGACGATCGCCGAGAGGTTGCGCGCCCGCGCTCGAGCAAGCGGCGCGTGAGGATGCCCTCCGGTCACATACGAGAGGCGCGTCCCGGGCCTACTGCGCGGTCGAAGCGACGTCGTAGCCGACGAGCCTGCCGAGGCGCACGCTGCGCTCCTCGGCGACGCGCTTGGCCGAGTGGCGGGCGGCGAGGCGGCGCGGCTGGAGCACCACGATCTCTCCTCCGGGGAGCGCGTCGAGGAGGCCGCGGGCACGCGGGTGGTCTTGCCGGTACGTGGCGGCCTGCAGCACGGCGTGAGCGCCGCTCGAGGAGCGTGCGCATCGAAGTCGGGCAGCAGGGGGTCTATCGGGAGCGCGAGCACGCCAGCGGCAGACGCGGAAACCCACCGAAGACGGGCTGGCATGTTCGGGGCCTTGCACTCCGCGCTGGTCTTTGCAGAGCTGGATGCCGGCGCAGACCGGCGCGCACTTGGCGCTCGGCCCGCCGCCGCTGCCGAGGTTGCCGAAGCAGCAGACCTGCCCAGTGGGGCAGCGCCTGTGCTGTCGGAGCAGCCTGCGCGTGCCGCCGCCCGTGCATCTGCCCTTTGGGGACGCAGCTGAGGCCGGTGAACGAAGCGCAGCAGTCCTGGGTGAGCCTGTCGAACGGGGTGGCGCTGCAGGTGATGCCGCCTCGGAGCGGCGTGTCGGTGGGGGTGTCGGGCGGCGCGTCGAAGCCCGTGTCGAAGCCTCCGTGTCGAAGCCCGTGTCGAACACGGTGCTGTCGGTGACGCCTGTAACGAGGAGACCCGTGTCGAGGTCCGTATCGATCACGGCGGCGCCGAATGCGCTGTCGACCACCCCAGTGTCGATGATTGCGGTGTCGAAGGTCGCCGTGTCGAAGGCAGCTGTGTCCTCGCTGACGATGCTGTCGAGGACGACGATCGAGTCGGGGGCAGGTCGGTGTCGAACAGGGACACCCGTGTCGAAGTCGCTGTCGATGCCCGGGTCGAACGGAGGGACCTTTGGCCCCGAAGCTACCTGCGTCGCCGCCGTCGGCCGTGGTCTCGAGGGTGCTGTCGCTGGATTCGGTGTCGACGACCGGCCCGAGCTCGTCGTCGGGGAAGCCACCCGACCGCACGCGGACACGAGCAGACTGGCGCCGAGGAGCGCGCTGACGAGCAGAGGACGACGCGCATCCCCGAACGCCAGCGGGGAACTTGCCGCCGCGACACCGCTGTACGAAAGCTCCCGTCGTGCGTCGCCTCGTCGCCCTCGGTGTCCTCGCCCTCGCTGCGTGCTCCCGCGCGTCGGCCTGAGGCCACTGTCGCCATGACCACGCCCTCGGTGAGCGCGCTCGGCGAGCGCCTCGGCGAGCGTGTGTCGGCTAAAGCGTCGCGGAGGAGCCCGCTGCCGTCAGTCGCGCCCAGCGAAGGCGTCGGCGTCGTCCTCGGCCCCGAGGGTCACCTCGGCGCGGGGCTCGCGCTCGGCCCGTTCCGGCTCGACGACAAGAAGGCCGACGTGGCGACGTTCCGTCCGACGGGGGTGGTCGACGATCGGGCCTCGCTCCCGCGCTACGGCGCCACCGAGGGCAGCGCCCGCGTCGACGTCGCGCAGAAGGTTTACGCGCGGGCCCTCGCGGGACGACGGCCCCGGCCACGTGGTGCCAGGCCGAGCGGCGACGGCCCCGTCGACCTCGGGAGCGCGCGCCGCGCCCACCCTCGGCAAGCCCTCCATCGCTCATCTTCGGCGCGACGCTGCGGCTCCTGAAGGCCCGTGACGTCGGTGCTGCTCGGGGTCGACGACGGCTGCGAGCTGATCGTCGACGGCAAGTCGGTCCACGCGCGGGACGTCCTGCGCCCGCTGCGCGACGACGACGATGCCGTCCCGCTTCCGCTCGCCGCCGGCGACCACATCGCCCTCCTGCGCCTCCACCAGCGCGAGGGCGCGTATGGTCCGCGTGGGCGCATCGTCGACGAGCGCTTCTCGCGCCGCTGGGCGTGCGCGCCTCTCTTGCGCGGCGTGCCGGAGAGCGCGCGGGACCTGAGCTCGTGAAGGCCCTGGCAACAGTGGGTGAAGGTCGAGCGCCCGCCGACCGCCACCGGCTACCACTTCGACGCTGGTCCAGTTCCCCGAGGGCCACCTGAGCCTCGGCGCGATACCGATCCCGCAGCGTCCTCGACGCGCAGGGCAGCTCCTCCTCGGCCCGGTGACCGGGCAGGTTCGAGGGCAAGCCCGCTGCTCTCTCGGCGATCTCGGCGCTGTCGTCGACGAGGGCGCGACGCCCGCCCGATCTCACCGTGCGCGTACCGAGGTCGGCGGCTGCGCCGTCGATCGTCCGCTCCATCCGCGGCGCGCGGTGCGGCTCGCGCTCGCGCGGGCCGCCGAGGCGCTCCCTGGGCGCCTGGCGCTTCCCGACGACGTCGCGGCGACGCTCGGGTACCTGCATCGCCGGCTCGGTGGACCACGTTCCGCGCGGCGACGGCGACCTGCCTGCGCAGCTCGCCGACGCGGCGGCGCTCGACGCCCACGCGGCCCTCGCCGAGGCCGGCAAGGACCCGCTCGCGACCCTCACCGGCCCCTTCGACTCGCCCACGTGGCGCGCGTCGACGACTGGCCGCCGCAGCTGCTCGCGCTCTACGTCCCCGAGGCGCTGCGCGCCTGAACCTACTGCCACAGTTCCTGGTCTACGTGGGCCTGCACGGGATGAACGGCGGATCTGATGGCGATGCCCGCATCTTCTTCGGCGGCGACGACCCGGATCAGCAGGAACCACCTCGTCCCCGGGACCGCACGATCTCGGCCAAGCTCCCGAAGCTCGACGCCCTGTGCTAACCCGGACGCGCACGGGAACGCGATGTACCGCCAGCTCGGCGAGGAGGAGGTCCTCGACAATGATCGCGCGGCTGCGCGCGCTTCCCGGGTCGCGTCGACGACGATCGGCCTCTACGCCACCGGCTTCTCGATGGGCGGCATCGGCGCGGCTTCGATCCCGCGCCACCACCCCGACCTGTTCGTTGCCGGGCAGCCGCTGTGCGGCTACCAATTCTACCTGATCCGTCGCGACGTCGTCGGGCGCCCACGACGTCCGTGGGAGCAGTGGCTGCTCGAGGACCGCTCCAACGTCTCGTGGATCGACAATGGCCCGGCTCCCGCCGTGGATCCACGGCACCCACGACCTGCCGGAAGAGAACAGCGGCGTCCTCATCGACGCCTACGAGAAGCGCGGATTCTCCCTCGCCACGACCACCCGGACCTCGGCCACGACGTGCGGGGCTTCGCCTACGACCACCCGCACCACACCGGGTGGTTCGCCGGCAAGAAGCGCAACCTGTACCCGAAGCACGTGCGGCCTGTGACCCGCGCCTCGGTCTGGCGACGACGCGTGGCTCCAATTCTCGACCGCATCGCGCCTCGGCCCTCGTGGGCGCTGGACGCCACGCGCACGGCCCCCTCGCCGTCCAGGTCACCACCAAGAACGTGGCCGTCTTCCGCCTCGATCGCGACGATGGCAGCAATGGCGGCATCGCCGCCATCGGCACCGTGGGCCGTCGCCGTCGACGGCCAGAAGCCTTCACGGGCGCGATCGCCGCCTACCGCGACCTGAGCGGCTGGCACGAGGGCGTGCCCAGCGATGACGGCCCGGCCGCGCACGGCAAGGTCACCGGCCCCATCCGCGACGTGTGGAACGATCCGCTCGTCTTCGTCTACGGCGCGAGCGACCCGCAGCAGACCGAGGTGAAGCGCAAGGCCGGAGTCAGCGGCCCAGATCCGGTTCGGGGTCGACGTGAAGTACCATCCTGCGCGACCTCGACGTCGATCCCGGCGCGGCGCCCGAGAAGAACGTCGTCCTCGTCGGCAACGCTAAGAGCAACCGCGTGCTCGCCGCGCCCGAGCCCGAGCTCCCATTGCGGATCGAGCAGGGCATGGTGCTGTTCGCCGGCAAGACGTTCACTGGCAAGGAGCTCGGCGCGTCTGTCCACCGGCAATTCCGCGCGCCCTGACCAGGCTCCTCCTCGTGCTCGAGGGCGCGAGCGCGCTCGGCAATTTGCGGGGCTGAGTCTCCCGACTTCCTGCTCGACTTCGTCGTTCGGGACGAGCCTCGCGCCGGCGCGCGGTCAGTCGCTGCCTTCGTTCGGCAAGGTCCTCGCGGCGGGCTTCTTCGACGCGCTGGGCGTAGCCCCGTGATCGAGGACACGCTCCGCGGACCAAGGGCCCCAAGCCGAGAAGGACGCCACGCCGTACCTGCCCTGAGTCGACGCGAGCCCGATGCGCTACGAGGTCGGCATGATCTTCGTGGAGGTTTCCTGGTCGGTGAGGGCCCGCCGCGCCTGACGGGCCTACGATGCGCTGGAAGACGAGCGACGCCCCCCGCGTGGTCGTGCGCGTCCCGTGGGAGTCCGACGATGGGGCCAGGCACCTGGGAGGTCCACGCCGCCGACGACGTCGACGGCGCCCAGCGCGCGCCGCCGAGGCCGTGCATGTGAGGACTCTGCCGACGGCGTCGCGTGGCTGGGCGTGGGCGGTCGCCACGGCCTCCTGCTCGAGCGCGAGGGTTGCCTGAGCGCGTGCCCTATCTGCTGCTGGGCTTCGCGACGTCGGGACGAGCGCGAGAAGCCAGAGCGCAGCCGAGGAGCGTCACCTTCGCGCCTGGCTCTACGCTGGTCTTTCGACCCACGCGCCGCCTGGCGCGTAGTTCGAGCGCACCCACGCGTCGAAGTCGGAGGGCCGCTGCCCCCTGTGAGTTGTACGCCCACGCCGTGGACTCGTTGGTGAGCTGGAACCAGATCGCCTGGGCCCAAGTCGAGCCTCGTCGAGGGGAAGCGTGAAGGTGAAGCTGCCGACGGTCGTCCTGACCGACGACGCGCCGGTGGCTGCGGTGGCGAGCACCGAGCACGGACCGTCCTTCGGGAGCCCTTTCAGAGGTGGCCGGGATCGACCATCGTCGGGCGTGGGGCACTGTGCACGGGCAGCCCGCGATGCCGACGACGCAGTTGGTGCAAGCAGGGTCAGCTCGAGCACAGCGGGGTCCACCGTCGGGCAGGGGCGTGGACGGGAGCCGACGATCAGGAGCGCCGGGACAAGTGTGTCCACCGCCGCTCTGGGCGCAGCGTGAGCTGGCAGGACCGATCCGGACTTGCGCGGTGGGGTAGCCGCCGCTGATTGCGTGCGCGACCGACCGGCTGAGTCGAACTTTCGTCAATGCCGGTGCCCGACCAGGCGAGGAACGACGGCGGTGCCTCGATCGTCTGGCTTGCGCACTTGGTCGAGACGTCAGCACAACAGACGGTAAACGACGCGGCGGGGTCGGCAACCGATCCGTCGCCCATCGATCAACGACGTTCGCGCCGCTCGGTGTTACACTCCGCGACGCCGCAGGTGAGGCAGTCGGCGCCCGGCGTGCCGCCGAGCGTGCAGCCTCGCAGGCGTTGGCGTCTGTGCCAGGGCACACGATGGCTGCGCCGCCCGCGTTGCACGCCCAGTTGATGGTGCCGCACTTGCCGTGGCAGCCCACGGCCGTGCTCGGCGATCGGGCCGTCGCAGCCGAGGCCGTCGGCGTCCTTGCACACCAGCTTGCCCGGAGCTGCATTTGCCGCAGGCGTCGCCCACCTTGCCGGTCAGCGTGCCGCAGCCGCCACACGCGTTGGTCGTGGCCCCCTTTGCACTCGAGGGCCCGACACCCTTGCACGCGTACGTGCCGATGCCGCAGGCCGCGCCACCACACACGCGCCGCCCGGCTTGCCAGGGAGGGGTGCACAGCCCCACAGACGTTCGCCGAGGTTGCTGCACTCGAAAGCGCGCCCCGTGGCGGAGCAGAGCTGCCGCTGCACGCGCCGCACTTGTCACCGGGCTTGCGCTCAGCGCGCCGCAGCCCACACGCGTTCTTGCCAGGTCGGTGCAGGCGATCGCCTCTCGCTCGCCGCGCAGGTGTACTTGCGGCATGCGCCGCAGGGGTCGCCGGGTTATGGAGCAGGAGGGCGCAGCCCCGCACGCGCGTTCTTGGCGCAGCTGTCTCCGCCGTCGGTCGCCGTCGCCTTCGGCGTCGCCTGTGGTGTCCGAGCCACCGTCCGTCGCGTCGGTGGTCGCGTCGATCGTCGCATCCGGGGTGCGACTCAAAATCCGCGCCCGAGCACGCCAGTTGAGCGACAAGGACCCAGCGAAGACCAAGAGCAATCGTTCGTGCATGCTGCCCCACGCAGCAGGCCAGCCCCTCGACGCCCACCTGCGCACGACCGCGCCTCGACCGTGCAGCGCGGGCTACCGCCATCCAGGGTCGCGGTGGTCCCCCCGAAGCGAGCTTCTTCGGTGTCGAGCAGGTTCCAGCGCCGACCTTCTTCTTCCCGGTCCTGAACTTTACAGCGGTCCCGAGCTTGAGCGAGAGCTGTGGACCGAACGAGACGACGAACAGGAGGTTCGAGAAACGCTGCGGCGCAGGGCAACACGGCGAGTTCGCGCGATATCGCCGACCGCGACGACGTCGGGAAGCGGCGCGCCGGTTCGCCGACATCGCGCGCCGGCGGCAGGGCGAGTGAGGGGCCTGGTGGAGCGCTGGACCTTACGCCTCGGCGTGCGATCGGCGTGTTGACCAGCCGCCGAGCGGCCGCGCCCAGGTCGAAGGCGCCGCGAGATCTGCGATGAACCGGATCGAACGGGCCTCCGGCGAAGGTTGCATGTCCCGCAGGCGCCCCTCGCGCAACCGCGCCCACGATATCTTTCGCGGTCGACGAACAGGGAACGGCGAGGGCGTCAGTGCCCTGCTCCATGAAGAGAAGGGGCGCGTAGGGCGTCGAGAGGAACAGAGAGGGTGGTCACCGCGCGGGATATGGCCCCGCATCACCCAGCGATCCGCGGCCGGGCTGGCTGCTGCCGACGATCGGGGTTCTGCAGGTACTGACGATGCGGGAAGGAGGATGTCGAAGGTGGGTGTGCCGCGCGCGGCAGCCCGGTGCTGGCGCGACCTGGCCCTCGTAGCGCAGCCGTTGCGCAGCACGCGGACGAGCGCCCGCGGATGGTGCCCTGGTAGTCACCGGAGCACGCCCGCCGCTCTCGTCGGTGAGCATCCGGCGGAGGACGTGGTGAGAGCGTCGCCCACGGCGTCGAGCCCGGCGGCCGCCGCGCGAGGTCTCTCGGTGATGCGGGCGTCGTTGCTGTCGTCCTCGGCGATGACCAGCACTCGCGGCCTGAGGCGGCTGCGCGTGGCGACCTCGGCGGATCGCGGCGACCACCGACGGGCCTCCGGCGATGGGCTCGCCGACGAATCGCGCCGCGTCGAGCCGCAGGCCGTTTGCCGGGGAAGTCGCGGATCCAGGGTGGCGTTCGAGGACGAAGAGGCGCACGTGCTCGTCGTCGCCGCCGAGCGCGGGGCCCTCGGCGTGCGCGCGGTGGGGTGGGAAGCGGCTTGCCGGTGAGGCGCGGCGTGGGTGCGTGCCGTGCGTCAGCCTGACGTGGTTGTAGACGACGTCGAGGATCGCTGGCGAGATCGGCGGTGGGCCGCGCCGATGAACGCCGCGGGAAGTCGGTCGGGCTGCCGCACGCGTGGTACGGCGCGAAGGGGAACACGCCGTCGTAGCCCCAGCTGCGCGAGCCGGCGACTCGACGATGGGTATGAGCTCGACGGCGGTGGCGCTGAGGGCGCGGATGCGCGGGAGGATCCAGGTGAAAGCGCACCGCCCTCGGTGGTCGCCAGCCCACGTGCAGCCTCGTAGAGGACGATCTCTAGCGGGCAGCCGCGGAAATCCTGGTCATCCAGGTGAGCAGATTGGGGTCTCGGGGCGCCAGGGGCCGTCGATGCCGGAACGGCTGGGTATCGAGAGGCTGGGTCGGCGACGGGCGGCGCGCCGTCGATCGCGGAAAGCAGCAGCGCGCCCACGACCACCGCGCGCACGGTCAGCGCGTGGAAAAAGCCGTCGGCTGCTTGGGCCATGCGGTCGCGCCGGGTCTCGGCGGAGCCGTGCGCGTCGTACAGCACGAGCTCGATCTGGCTTCCGCTCCGGGGCGTAGACGCGGAACATCGTGCCGGTCCTGTCCAGCAGCAGGCGCCAGGTCGGGGAACCCCGCGCCCGGGAAGTTACCGATCGAGGAGCGCCGGAGTGGTTTCATTGCTCGGAGCTCGGGTCGTCACCCCAGCCGTCCTCGGGAGGCACGGAGTCGCCTACGGGTTCGAGATGTTATCTGGCGTGGCCGGCTGGTTCACTCTTTCTTGGATCGGCCAGCACGACCACGGACAGAGGAGACAAGGAGAGCGTTCGACCGACGACGGCGCCCCCGGCCTGACACGTCGGCGGGTGTCACGAGGACCTGCATCCAGGCCCTGTGCTCACCTTCGGGGGAGCACCACCGCCGCGTCCGCGCACCGTTCAGGTAGACGAGCGCATCCGCGCGTACCGGGCGGCCGCGGGCGTCGAGGGTCCTCGTGGCATCCTCGAGCAAGAAACCCGAGCGTGCGCTCGCTGGCACAACCGCGCCGTTCATCCGCCCGCGTCGGCCCCTCACCCAGGTCACGTCCTTGCGATCTCTCGCCGCGACGGGCTCTCCGAGAAGAACCCGCGCGCAGGAGACCGCGCGCTCTATGCAGATCGACGAGGACGTACGCAACAGCAGCAGCTCGCGGCTCGCCTCGTCGACGACCAGTCCACCGTGAGATCTCGCTGTCCTGGCAGTAAGCGCTGTTGTTGCCGCGCTGGGTGCGGCCGAGCTCGTCGCCGGCCACCAGCATCGGACGCCCTGGGAGATTGTTATACCGAGGATTACGGATCGCTGGGCGCGCGCAGCAAGACGATGGCCGGGTCGTCGGTCTCGCCCCTCCACCCCGCAGTTCCAGCCCTCGTTGGCGCGTCGGTGCCGTCGCGGTTCTGCTCGCCAGTTGTCCTCGTTGCGCTTCTTCTCGTAGGTGAACAGGTCGCGGGCCGTGAAGCCGTCGTGGCGGTCACGAAGTTGAGAAGGCTCGCCTGCGGCCGTCGTGCCGGTTTCACGAAGAGATCGCCTGACCCCGTGACGGTAGCCGAGCTCTCGCACCGAGGGCGCGTGGCCGGTTCAGAAGCGCGCCGCCGTCGCGGAACTTGCCGTTCCACCTTGAGATGCCGAGCGGGAAGTCCTTGAGGCGGTAGCCGTGTTCGCCAGAGTCCCAGGGCTCGGAGAACAGCTTCACCCGCGAGATCATCGTCTTGCAGGAGCACGTCGAAGAACGAGGCGCGCGGGAACCTGTGGGTGGTACGGCCGAGCGTGACGCCGAGGTCGAAGAACCCGTCGACGCCGTACTCCTGCACCCAGGTGCGGAGAGCGCGTCGGCCCATGCCAGGCGCGTGACCGCGAGGTAGCGCCCGTCGAGTGGTGTTGCCAGCCGGTCGCGTCGACCAGGCGCTGCCGTGCTGGGAGCCAGCAGTACGTGTGGCGCGGTCGGGAGGCTGCGCAGGCTGAGCGTCGCCCGTCGGCCCCTCCCCGCACGTGGTTGAAGACCACGTCGAGGATCACCCCTCGATGCCGCCCAGCAGCGCCGCGACGGCCGCGCGGAACTCTTTCGACTGCCCGCCGCGGTCGCCGCTCGAGGAGAAGCGCGTCGGGCGCCATGAACGCAGAGCGCGAGGTAGTCCCAGTAGCTGGTCCTGCTGCGCGCGCGCACCGCGGGCTCGTCGCACCCCGCGCACCGGCATCAGCTCGACCGCCGTGACGCCGAGCTCGCGCAGGTAGCGCAGCACGGGGTCGATCCCGAGCGCCGCGTAGGTCCTGGCGCAGCCCGGGTGGTACGTCGGGGTGGCGCCGAAGCCCTCTTACGGAGTTCGTGGAGGCGGTGTCGGCGAGCGCGGTGCGCTGGCGCAGCGGCTCGACGAGCTTCGCGCGACCACGAGGTGCCCTGTACGAACGGCGCGCTGTCGCGGGGTCGCACCTTCAACGGGCGATTTCATCGGTGCGGCTGACGAAAGCGCGCGCGTACGGGTCGATCGTCAACAGCTTGGCGGCGAAGCGATGCCCTGGGTCGTGGCCCCACGCGCCAGCACGGAGGCGCCGTAGGAGCGCCTCCTGGCGGAGCCTCCTGGCACGTAGCGCCGTGGGAACACGTGACCCGTGGCCCCGGCAGCGCACGCGCATGAGTCAGCCATCGGGGGTCACCGAAGATGCACGTCGATCAAGTCCGCGTGCGCCGAGAAGACGGGCGGGTTGACGCCATGTCAGCGTAGGTGGCCCTGAGTGCGGTGAGAACGCACTGGACGGACGATCGTGGAGCGCCGGAAGGGGAAGGAGGTCAGCAATAAAGAAACGTCGCACGAACCGCGCCCCGGGTCACGATGCGTTTCCTGTGTCCGGTCTCCGCCATGACTGGAGCGTGATGATCGTCGTCGACGCAGGGTATCGTCGCGGTCTCGCGCGTTGCCCCATCGACGAGAAGCCCTGCTGACCACCGCGGCCCGATCGCACGCCACGGATGGTCTACTTCGTGTGTCAGCGTTTCGCGCATCGAGCCATCGCCTACCCGATCGGACGTCTCGACGTGGCCTGGGCTCATCAGGCGGCAGTCGCGACGTTCTTCGCGATCCCCGCCAGTGAGCCCGCGATCAGACTCGCCAGCCGCGGCGATCGTGGTCTGTTGGCCTTGCGAGTTTGCCTGACTGCCTTGCGCCTCGCTTCACGCGCCTGCTCAGTTGCCCAGCGGTGGGCGGTGCCGTTCCGGTGCGGATGCGTCCAGTTGCGCTTCGCGGTCTCGGTGTTGAAGCGGCTGGCGGTGCCGCGTTCGTGGGCGGCGCGGCTGCCACCCTTGCGCCTGGAGGGCCTTGCGCTGCTCCGGGTGAGGCTGGCGAAGCCGCGGGCGGGTTTGGTCTCCGAGACGGTGGTCGTCCATGGGTTCCTCCTGCGCTTCCTTGAGCAAGGCTGATACCGGCTATGGGATTGCTTGAGATCAGGGGTTAATGATCAAAGTGAGCGCGAATGCCTGGTGTGTGCAAATAGGTGGCGCAGAAAGACACGCAATGGGTTGCCACCTCCGCAGTGGTGGCCCAGCCGAGCCTACGGCCTTCTGGCGCAGGCGCGGTTCCGCCCCATTTCTGCTCAGCAGAACGCGGTGCCCGCACCTGTGGTGGTGCCCGGCAAGCCGGCGTTGCTGCGCGCCTTCGCTCACGCTCGCGCGACGAGACGGGCGCTTCAGAAATTCCTCCAGGACGTCCTCTCTGGGACGCGGGTCGGACGACGTCCCCGACGGCCCTGAGGCGTTCGAGGTCTTCGCCTCGCGAAGAGGTCTTGCCCCTGCCTTCTTTACCCTCGCCCGCTCCTGACGAGTGTGCACGATCCTCGTGCGGCGTACGATCGGCGAAGAAGGCAGCCTGCACTCCACCTCCGCTCGCGGCGCGCGCACGGGCGCCACCGGTCGGCCGCGCCACCACGCCGTGCGTCGCTGCGCGTGGTGGTGGTCGAGCCGACGATGGCCGGATGCCCGGCACGCGCGAGCTCGTCCGGGGAGGTATGGACGTCGAGAGGTCCTGACCGAACCAGGGCAGGTGCTCTCGGTCGACGCCTTCCATCACGCCATCGTGATGCGCTTCGGCTGCGACGCCGACCACGTCATCCAGACTGCCGGCTGGATCGCACCTGGGCCGGCCTCGTCACCTACGACGACCCTGCCCAGCGCGCCCTCCTCAAGAGCACGATCGAGCGCTGGGCCCAACGACTGCGGCGGTCCTGCCCTTCGAGGCCGCCGCCCCCTCGTCGCCTCCTTGCGTCCGCATCAGGAATGCGTGAGGGTGTTTGAACCTCGATTCGAAACGTTTCGAAACACCTCCCGCGTCCTCCTCTGAGATCGCCCCGGCTGAAGCCCGGGGCACCGACTACCGCTGAAGCCCGGGGCATCGACCCCGGGCTCGACGCCACGCTGGCTGGCTGGACTCCTCCTGCTCGTCCGTGGCAGCGCGACGTCCAGCCAAAGTGATTGGGGAGGAAGCCCGGTGTCAGGCCCCGCTTTGCGGTGTGCGTGCCCACTCCGGGCACGACCTTGCGGGTGGGCCCGCCGAGGAGACCATCCTGATCGAAGCGAACGCAACTGCGGAAGCGTGACCGACCGTGGGGAGGGGAAGGAGGAGCGAAACCTGCGGGCCGATGAACAAGAACCCGATACGAGGCGACGACGAGCAGGAAGAGCGAGCTCATCGATCGCGAAGCCCCGAACGGTCGAGGCCCAGGCGTCGTAGATCGGGTGGTCGCGCGCGTTAAGGGCCGTGGCTTACCTGGGAGAGTCCGCCACGCCCGAAAGGGCGACGCAGTGAAGGAGCGAGAAGTCAGCCGAGGCCGTAGTGACGGACGGAGTGAGCTGGAGCAGGGACCCCGGACCTCGGAAGTTTCTGACGGCGCGAAGGGCTGAACGATGGGAGAGCGAAACGACGTGCGTCTCAAGAGCAAAGGGCCAGATGTCGAGGCAACTCGAGTTACCGGAGGAGGCAGGGGCGAAACCTGACGCAGCCCCCTGGAGCGTGGAAACGCCGATGGCGACGCACGGCGACGAGCGCCGGGAAGAGCGACCTGATGGAACGCGTGTGCGAACGCGCAAACCTCCAGGCCGCGCTGAAGCGGGTGAGGAAGAACGGCGCGGCGGCCGGTATCGACGGGATGACGGCGTGGACGGGCCAGGGAGCACCTCAAGACGCACCGGGCCGCGCTGCGTGGAGCAACTGCTTGCGGGCACGTAACACCAGCGTCCATGGTGCGACGGCACGGATCCCGAAACGCGGCGGTGGGGCATGAGAGCTGGGCATCCCGACCGTCGTCGATCGTTTCATCCAACAAGCCATCCTGCAGGTGCTGGCAGGGATTCGACCCGACCTTCTCGACTGGCTTCGGCTTTCGGCCACGGCGCGGCGCCCACGACGCCGTCGCGTAAGCGCAGCGCTACGTAGCGAGGCCGGCCCACCGTGGTGACGATCTGGAGAAATTCTTCGACCGCGTGAACCACGACGTGTTGATGGTAGCCGGGCCAAGCGCATCGTGGATAAGCGGTCGCTCGGGCTGATCCGCCGTTACCCGGAAGCGGGGATGCCTGAGGATGGGATCGCGATCGAGCGTCATGAGGGGAACGCCCCAGGGCGGACCTCTCTCGCCGCCCTCGCGAACGTGCCTCGACGAGGTCGACAAGAACTGGAGAAACGCGGTCACGCCTTCGTGCGCTACGCCGACGACTGCAACGTCTACGTGCGGTCCAAGCGGGCGGAAGAGCGCGTGATGACGCTGCTTCGGCAGCTCTTTGCAAGCCTCAGGCTCCGAGTGAACGAGTCGAAGAGCGCCGTCGACAAGGGGTGTGAACCGCAAGCTCCTCGGCTACTCCCTATGGGCAGCCAAGGGCGAGTGGCGAAGCACCGCGTCGCACCAACGGCCCTGAAATGATGAAGATCCGCGTGCGTGAGGTCACGCGCCGAAGTCAAGCCAGAGCACCACGAGGGTCGTGCAGGACCTCCGGTCATACCTCGTCGGGTGGAAGAACTACTCCGCCTCGCCGATACACCGGGGTCTTCCGCGCGCTCGACGAATGGATTCGGCATCGGCTACGAGCGCTTCACCTCAAGCACTGGCGCCGAGGAACGACGATCCATCGCGAACTGCGCGCCCGGGGACTGCCCGAGCATGCGGCCGCCAGAGTCGCCGCGGACGGCCACCGCTGGTGGAGGAACCCCGCCATGCTGATCAACATCGCCTTCCCCACCAGCTACTTCGACGGCCTGGGCCCCCAGACTCGCCGCGTGACCTCAACCAATCGAACCGCCCGGTGCGGACCCGCACGCCGGGTGGGTGTGGCAGGGTCCCGAGGCTTTCCTCGGGCCCCTATGCCGATGTCGGTGCCCCCGGGCTTAGCCCGGGGGCAAACGTCGACGGGCCTTCAGGTCGGATCGAGGCCAGTCGAGCGTGCCAGCGGACTTGCCCGCCGCGACGTCGACCGTGTCGACGTAGGCGTCGACCAGCGGGATCTCGTAGCGCCCGCCCTCGGTCGCCACGACCAGCAGATCGACGCTCGGGTAGGCCTGGAGCGACTGCACCACGCCGACCACGGTGCCGTCGGACGAGAGCAGCGCTTCCGGCGCCGACCACGTCGCACGCGTAGAACTCGCCGTCGGCGAGGGGCGGGAAATCGGAGCGCTTCACGCAGAGGTGCGCACCCTTGACGTCGTCGGCCGCGTCGCGGTCGTCGACGCCGTGCAGCTTCACGAGCAGGGCGTCGTTGCCGGGCCGCACGCTGTCGACCGAGACCTCGTGGGCCTCGCCGCGGCGCTCGCCGTCGACGAACCGCACCAGCACCTCGTCGACCTCGGCGAGCAGGTGACTGTCGCGATCGAACCGGTGCGCGCGCAGCTCGCCGCGCACGCCGTGGGCGCGGCCTACGACCGCCAGCGGAACCCAGTCCTCGGGCGCGGGCTTCTGCAGCGCCGCGCCGACTGCCCGCACTGCAGTCGAGGCCACTTCAGTCGAGGATGTCGAGGTGGACGCGCCGCTGGCCCTGCTTCTGGGCGGCGGCGCCGAGCACGACGCGCATGGCCTCGGCCGTCCGTCCGGACTTGCCGATGACCTTGCCGATCTCGTCGCGGGCGACCTTGAGCTCGACGACGATGCTGTTGTTGTCGCCGTCGAACTCGGCGGCGTCGACTTCAGCCGGCTTGTCGACGAGCGCCCGCGCCATCGCGGCGACGAGGTCGGACAGTTGCGTCTGCGCCATCGGGATCAGCCGGCGACGGGAGCAGCGGCCTTGGCGGCCTTCTTGAGGAGGACGTCGAGCGTGTCGCTGAGCTGAGCGCCCTTGCCCTGCCAGTAGGACAGGCGGTCGGTCTTGACCGTGGCGAGAGCGTCCTTCTTCAGCGGGTCGAACGTACCGATCGTCTCGAGGAAACGACCGCCGCGAGCCGAGCGCTGGTCGGTCACGACGATACGGTAGAAGGGGGCCTTCTTGGTGCCCGCGCGGGCGAGACGGATGCGGACCATCGACAGAATCCTTGGTAGCGGGGTGAGGGGCCGGAAAGGTTATTGAAAAACCAGCTGCCGTCAAGGCACTCTTCGTCCGTGCAGGTCCGCTGGCTACCGCCGCGCTGGATCGGGTGGTAGATTGAAGGTGTCTCGGGGGGGAACCGCGAGATCCCAGCGTGACCATCCTTCGCACCGAAGTCGTCGACCAGGCCATCGATCGCCGGACGGGTCGTTTCGGGCGTTTCCTGAAGGAGCAGATCGTGGTGCGCGGGACGGTGCCCCTCGCCATGGTGCGCAAGCGCGCCGTCGAGCACGAGGGGAGCTGTCGCGCGGCGGTGCTGCTGGTCCACGGCTTCGGGCAGAACCGCTACGCGTGGCACCTGCCGTCGCGTTCGTTCGCGAACCACCTGGCCGCCGCCGGCTTCGACGTCTTCAACCTCGACCTCCGCGGGCAGGGAAAATCGCGCCGCTTCGGGGCGCCGCGGCCCGGCTCCGTCGACGAGTACATCGAGCACGACATGCCCCGCGCCTTCGAGGAGGTGCGGCAGCTGTCCGGGCAGAGCACCCTGTTCCTCGTCGGCCACTCCCTCGGCGGACTCCTCCCCTACGCGACGGCGCCGCTCTACCCGCGCATCGTCCGCGGGGTGGTCACCATCGGGAGCCCGTTCCGGTTCACCGAGGGCTCGGGCGTGCTGCGCGTGCTCTCGTCGGTGGTGGCGGGGCTCGACAAGCTGGGGCTCGCGCCGGCGAACGTGCCCGTGCCGATCCGCCTGCTCGGACGCACGATGCACGGCCTGCAGAAGTACCTCGAGAGCCCGCTCTACCCGATCGCCCTCCGCGGCTGGCACGCGGGCGCCATCGAGCCCGAGATCCTCGGCGAGCACATGGCCCACGCCTTCGACATGGCCAACGTGCCGGTGATGCTCACCATGTTCCGCTGGTCCAAGAGCGCGTTCGGCGGCACGCGCCGCAGCAAGGTCGACGGCCTCGACTACGCCGAGCGGTTCGAGCGCTCGACCCAGCCCCTCCTCGTGATCGCCGGCACCGGCGACGACCTCGCGCCACCCGACTCGGTCGAGCCCGCCTACCTCGTGTCGCGCGCCTCCGACAAGACGTACCGCGAGCTCCCGCTCGGGCACATCGATCTCCTCGTGGGCACCGAGGCACCGACGACGGTCTGGCCGATGGTCGAGCGCTGGCTCACGGCGCGGTCGAGCACCCCCGTCGTCCGGCGGGCCCTCGCGGTCGGCGACGACGTGCCCTGAGCTCGGCCGTATCGCCCTCGTCTTTGTTCTGGTTTCTGCCGCGAAGATGACCGAAGTCATGCTCGCGCACCCCGGGCTCGGACACGGTGCGACATGGTCCCGCACCGCGTGGTGGTCACTGGCGTCGGCCTCGTCACCGCCCTCGGGCTCGACGCGCAGACCACGTGGGATGGCCTGAAAAATGGCCGATCCGCGGTCCGGAAGGTGTCCTTCGACGCCGAGGGGGACAAGGTCTCGGTGGCCGCAGAAGTCGCGCCGGCCGACGTGGAAGCGCTCGGCGTGCGCCTTCCGTCGGACGTGCGCGGGCGCACCTCTCGGTTCGTCCACTTCGCGACCGCCGCCGCCCACGAGGCCCTCGGGCAGGCGGGACGACCGCACGAGGCCGACCGTGATCGCTTCGGCGTGGTGTGTGGCGTCGGCATCGGTGTGCCGCACCCCTCCGCGGGATACGACGTCGGCCCCACCTCGATCATCAAGGTGATGCCCAACGGCGCGCCGGCGTGGATCACCATCCTCGAGGGCCTGCGCGGGCCGAGCCTCACCGTGAGCACCGCGTGCGCGTCGGGCGCCCACGCGATCGGCGTCGCCTTCGACATGATCCGCCTCGGCCGCGCCGACGGCATGATCGCGGGCGGCGTCGACACGGTCATCACCCGCGACGTGCTCCGCGCCTACTCCTGGATGCGCGCGCTCAACACGGCCCGCGACGAGCCGATGGAGACGATGTCGCGCCCCTTCGACGCCACCCGCCGGGGGTTCGTGCTGGGGGAGGGCGCCGGCTTCTTGATGCTCGAGGAGCGCGAGCGCGCGCTCGCCCGCGGCGCGAACGTCCTCGCCGAGCTGCGCGGGTTCGGCGCCTCCTCGGAGGCCCACAACATCGTCGCCGTGGCGCCGGAGGGCGAGGGCATGTCCCGCGCGATGCGCGCCGCGCTGGTCGACGCGCGGCTGCCGCCCGACGCCATCGGCTACGTCAGCGCGCACGGCACCAGCACCAAGATGAACGACAAGGAGGAGACCTGCGCGATCCGCCGGGTGTTCGGCGCGCACGCCGATCGGCTGCTCGTCTCCTCCCAGAAGTCGATGATCGGCCACACCATGGGCGCGGCGGGCGCCATCGAGGCGGTGGTCACGGTGCTCTCGCTCGTGCACCAGACCGCGACCCCCACGCTGAACCTCCGGAACCCCGACCCGGAGTGCGACCTCGACTACGTGCCGCACACCGCGCGCGCGGCGCCGCTCGTCGCCGCCATGAGCAACTCGTTCGGGTTCGGTGGTCATGACAGCGCGCTCGTGTTCGCGCGCCCGGAGGTCTCTTGACGTCTCTCCTCGTGAACGAAGCGCAGCCGACGCTGCGGGCCAGCACCCTCCCGGAGGCGCTCGAGCGGGCGGCCGCGGCCGGCGCCTTCCTGTGGACCGCCGACAAGGACACCGCCCCGAAGGAGCTCGCCCTGCGCGCGCTGCTCGATCGCGCGTCGCACGTCGCGCAGCACCTTCTCTCCCACGGCATGGAACGCGGAGAGCGGGTGGTCGTGATGTTGCCCACCGGCGAGGACTGGCTCGCTGGATTCTTCGGCACGCTGCTCGCGGGCGGCGTCGCGGTGCCCGTCGGCCCCAACCTCTCGTTCGGCGGCATGGACCGCTACGCGGAGACGGTGCGCGCGATCCTCGACGACGCGGGCGCGCGCTTCCTCGTCGGCTCCAAGGCCATCGAGCCGTGGACGTCGGCGCTCGGCGCGGTGGACTTCGTCCGCGTCGACGCGCTCGACGGTACCCCCGCGGCGCGAGCGCTGCCCTCGAGCTCCCCGAACGACCCCGCCGTCATCCAGTACACGAGCGGCACCACCGGCCGCCCCAAGGGCGTCGTGCTCTCCCACCGCGCCCTCCTCGCGAACGCCTGGATGATCGGCGACCGCTCGGGCATGTCCACCAAGGACGTCGGCGTGTCGTGGCTGCCGCTGTTCCACGACATGGGGCTCGTCGGCGCGCTGCTCACCGCGCTCGTCTGGCACTACCCGCTCCTGCTCATGCCGGTGGAGTCGTTCCTGCTCCAGCCGCGGCGCTGGCTGCAGTGGATCGGCCGCCAGCACGCCACCATGTCGGTCGCGCCCAACTTCGCCTACCAGCTCGCCCTCGACCGCGTGGCCGACCGCCACCTGGTGGACATCGACCTCTCGCACTGGCGCCACGCCTTCAACGGCGCCGAGGCGGTGCGGCCCACCACGTTGCGCGCGTTCGCCACCCGCTTCTCGGCCCAGGGCTTCGACGCCCGCGCGTTCCAGCCGGTCTACGGCATGGCGGAGAACTCGCTCGCGGCCACGTTCCCGAAGCACGGCTCGCTCTGGTCCGCGCGCGCGACCCCCGCTGGCGAGCTGGTCTCGGTCGGCACGCCCCTGGCGGGTGTGAGCGTGTCGGTCGTGGACGACGAGGGCCAGCGCGTCACGCAGGGCACCACCGGGCACGTGCTCCTCCGGAGCCCCTCGCTCATGGACGGCTACTTCCGCAACGAGGAGGCCACGGCGGCCACGCTCGTCGACGGGTGGCTGCGCACGGGCGATCTCGGCTTCGTCGCCGACGACGAGCTCTACGTCACCGGTCGCGCCAAGGAGCTCATCATCAAGCGCGGCCGCAACTACCCCGCCGGACGACTTCGAGCGCGTGGCCCTCGAGACCGGCAAGGGGCGGGTGCTCCGCGTCGCCGCGTTCGGCGCGCCCAACGAGAAGGCCGGCACCGAAGACCTCGTCGTCGTGCTCGAGACGCGCGCCATGACCAGCCACGAGCGCGACACGCTCACGCGCGAGGTGCAGACCGCCATCCAGGGCGAGCTCGGCCTCGGCCCCGACCGCACGGTGGTCGTGCCGCCGCACACCATCGAGCGCACCACGAGCGGCAAGCTCCGTCGCGGCGCGCTGCGCACCCGCTTCCTCGAGGGCGCGCTGCCGAGCCACCCGGTCGCCGAAGAGGTCGCGCCGTGAGGGCGGTCGTGATCGGCGGCAACGGGTTCGTGGGGATGAACGTCCTCCGCGCGCTCGTGGCCGGCGGTCACGACGCCGTCGGCACGCGCCGCAACACGGCCAACACGCTCTTTGCCCGCAAGCTCGGCGCGCCGCTCGTCCGGGCCGAGCTCGACGACGAGGACTCGCTCGTCTCGGCGATGCGCGGCCGCGAGATCGCCTTCTTCTGCGCCGGCCACTACCCGCGCTACTCGCTCGACGGCGACGCCGAGGTGGCGATCGCGCGGCAGCGCGCCCGCACCGAGGTCGCTGCGGCGCGACGCGCGCGTCGAGCGCCTCGTGCTCACGAGCTCCATCGCCACCGTCGGTCCGCCGCGGGTGCGCGGTGAGCAGCGCTCCACCGAGGGCGATCCCTTCGATCCGCGCGCACTCCGGTCGGTCTACCACCGCGTGAAGCTCGCCATCGAGGACGAGGTGCTCGCCTCGCGGCTCGACGCGGTGATCCTGCTGCCCACCGCGATCCTCGGCGAGCTCGACGTCAAGGCCGGCACCGGCTTCCTCGTCGTGGCGCTCGGGAACGACAAGCTCCCGTTCTACGTGGAGGGTCGCGCCAACGTCATCGACGCCGACGACCTCGCCGAGGCGCACCTCGCCGCCGCCCTGCGCGGTCGGTCAGGGGAGCGCTACGCGATCGGCGGGCACGACCTGATGGTCTCCGAGCTCCTCGAACGGGTGGGCGAGACCCTCGGCGTCCCGTTCCGCGCGGTGCCCGTGCCGGCGTGGCTCGCCGGTCCCGCCGCGACCTTCGCCGAGATGCGCGCGGCCGCGGCCAAGGACGGCCGCCGCCCGTTCCTCTCTCGCGAGCTCGTCGACGTGGTGCGCTTCGGCCGCTTCGTCGACGCGAGCAAGGCCCGCCGCGAGCTCCGGCTGTCCGAGCCCACCCCTCTCACCGTCACCTTGCAGAAGGCGTGCGCCTGGTACCGCCGCCACCGATACGTCCCCACCCCCCACGGAGGAACCGCGCATGCCGCACGTGACGCCCGATCAGATCACCCGTGACCTCGAGACCATCATCCGTCGCCTCAAGCCGGAGCACAGCGGGGACATCCGCGCGACCGACCGGCTGCGCGACGACCTCGGCCTCGACTCGCTGCACTCGATGGAGCTGCTGTCCGAGGTGACCGAGAAGTACGAGGTCGACATCGACGTCGAGCAGGTCCAGGACGTGCGCACGGTGGGCGACGTGGTGCAGTTCCTCGCCGGTGTGCTGGCCTGATGCGCGTCCAGTTCATCTACCCGTCGTTCGAGCGGCACGCCCAGTCGCACCCCGAGCTCCTGCAATGGGTGCCCTGCGACGAGTACCTCGGCGGCGCCGGGCTCGGGATCGCCAGCATCGCTGCGGTCACGCCGCCCGAAGTGGACGTCGCCTTCCACGACGACCGGGTGAACCCGTTCCCCGTCGACCAGGTGAGCAAAGGGGCCGCGCACGACGCGGACCTCTACGCCTTCTCGTTCTTCACGCCCGCGGCCACGCGTGCGTTCGCGCTCTCCGACGCGCTTCGCGCCCAGGGCAAGAAGACCATCGCCGGCGGGATCTTCCCCACTATGATGCCCGAGGAGACCGCCGCGCACTTCGACGCGGTCGTGGTCGGCGAGGGCGAAGGGGTCTGGGCCGAGGTGCTCGAGGACACCAAGAACGGCGCGCTCAAGCCCCGCTACCGGGCGACCGAGCCGTTCGACCTGAGCAAGCTGCCGCCGCCGCGCGTCGACCTCTACGTCGAGAACGAGTCGCCGCACCTCAAGCCCGACGACTACCCGCTGCAGCTCTCGCGCGGCTGCCCGCTCAGCTGCGACGCGTGCGTCGTCCCCGGCACGCTCGGTCGGGGCCTGCGGGTCGTCCCGCGGGACACCGTGGCGCAGGAGCTCGCCAACCTCGCCCGCCTCGGCAAGCGCGCCGCGCTCACCGAGGACACCTCGTTCTTCTTCTTCTCCGGCGCGCGCCGGCACTTCCGCGAGTTCCTCGCGGTGCTGCGCGACGACCCGCGGCCGAGCCACGACAAGATCAGCTACGTGGGCATCAGCGCGCCCATGGTGCTGTCGCTCGACCCGAGCCTGCTCCGCGAGCTGATCGGCTCGGGCGTCGACCGGTTCTACCTGGTCGGCGGCTTCGACCCGATCACGCGCGCCGCGTTCGGCTGGGGCGACCCGAAGGCCCTCGACAAGGCCGAGCGCACGATCGCCCGCTGCCACGAGTTCGGCATCGACCCCTACGTCAGCTTCCTCGTCGGCAACGACGGCGACGACGAGGGTGTCTTCGATCGCATGCTCTCGTTCTGCCAGCGCACCAAGCTCGACAAGTGCGAGTTCGCGGTGTTCACCCCCTACCCGAACACCCCGGCGTGGCACCGCCTCGTCTCGGAGGACCGCATCCTCCACCGCACCTGGAAGAAGTACAACGACGCCAACGTCGTCTTCCAGCCGAAGCAGATGTCGGTCGAGCGCCTGCAAGAGGGCTACCTGCGCCTGTGGCGGGAGTTCTACAGCGGTCGCAACGAGATCGCCGAGCGCGAGCACCACGCCCGCACCGTCCAGTTCTGACCATCGAGAGAAGCGCGATGACCCCGCAAGACAAGCCGGAACCGATCACCCCGCTGCAGCAGGCCGCGAAGCCCCTCCGCCGCGCCGCCCCCGAACCCTTGCTGCCCGTCGTGCTGCGCGAGGTGCGCGGGTTCTGCGCGGCGCACGTCGACCCGGCGCGGATCGATCGCGACGGCGCGCTCGGGGCCGACCTCCTCGGCGCGATCGCCGCGCAGGGGTGGTTCGGGCTGACGGTCCCCGAGCGCTACGGCGGGGTCGGCCTCTCGCTCACGGCGACCACCCAGGTGATCGCCGAGCTCGCCGGCCGCGACGGCTCGATGGGCACGTGCGTGGGCCTGCACTCGGGGCTCGCCATGCACGCCCTCTTGCACGGCGCACGCCCCGCGCTCGCCGCGAAGTACCTGCCGGAGATCGCGGAGGGACGGCGCATCTGCGCGTTCGCCGCGACCGAGCCCGAAGCGGGTTCCGACATCGCCTCGGTCAAGACCACGCTCGTCGACGTCGGCGGCCACCTGCGCCTGTCGGGGAGCAAGTGCTACGTGACCAACGGCGGTCTCGCGGGCCTCGTCACGGTGCTCGCGCGGAGCCCCGGCCTGGGCGGCGCCAAGGCGGGCTACACGCTGGTCGCCGTCGATCCGCGCTGGCGCGGCGTGGTGCGCGGCCCGGAGGAGCACAAGCTCGGCCTCAAGGGCTCGTCGACCATCACCATCGACTTCGACGACGTCGAGATCCCCGCCGACCACGTGCTCGGCGAGCCCTCGCAGGGCCTCGTCGAGGCGCACGCGGCGCTCACCTGGGGCCGCACGCTCATGGCCGCCGGCTGCCTCGGCACGGCGCGCGCGGCGCTCGAGGACGTGTGGAAGCACGTCGAGACCCGCCGCCAGTTCGGGCGCCCGCTGGCCCGCTTCGCGCTGGTGCGCGCCTCGATCGCCGACCTGCGCGCGGAGGTGCTCACCATCGACCGCGTGATCCAGCGCGCGGTCGAGGCCGACGATCTCGCGCTGCCCTCGGTGATCGCCAAGATCGTCGCCTCCGAGGGCGCGCACGCGGTCGTCGACCGATCGATCCAGCTCATGGGTGGGGCCGGCTTCATGGAAGACGCCGGCATGGCCCGGCGCCTCCGCGACGTCCGCGTCACGCGCATCTTCGAGGGCGCCAACGACGTCCTCCGTCTGAGCCTCGCGAGCGACGCGCTCGGGTGGAAGCTCGCGCCGCTCGAGGCGCTCCGCGTCTCGGAGGCGATCGACCCCCGGATCCAGGCGCTCGTCACCACGCTCGGCGTGGTGCGCAAGACCTGGGGCTTCCGGCTGTTCGAGCGCCAGGAGCTGCAGGTGCACCTGGCCGACGCCATCGTCGGGCTGTACTGCGCGATCGCCTTGCAGCCGCGCGCGGGCGAGGAGCTCGACGACCTCGTCACCCACGCCATCGACCGCCAGCTGCGTCGGGTCGACGAGGCGCTCGCGCGCGCGAACACGCCCGTGGACAAGGAGCGCGACGACCGCGTCGACCGCCTCGCCGCCCGTGATCCTCCGCCCTGGGGTGCCCTCGGGGCCAAGGGTCCGTGGCGTCGCATCGTCACTTCACGTTGAACTTGCGTAGGGGATCTGGACCGTCTGCGCCTGGGTCGACGGGGCGAAGGCGAGCTTGCCGACGGCCGTCACCACGCACGCCTCGAAGGCCTTGGAGAACGCGTTCTCGGTGAGCTCCGCCTTGGAGACCTTGCCGGTCTTGTCGACGACCACCCGCAGCTGCATGGTGCCCGAGGCGCCCTTGGTCCTGCCCAGCTCCTCGAGGAAGCAGGCCTTGACCGGTCCGCGCGTCTTGGCCGCGACGGCCCCGCCGACCTCGCCCGACACCGGTGCGGTGGGCTGGCCCGCGGATCCAGCGATGGCGGCGAGCTCTTCCTGATCCGGCAGGTCGGCCGACGGAGCGACCTTCTTCGCCTTCGGGGCCGGCGGCTCCGGGGTTGCCTCGTCGGCGGTCGGCTTGCGCGAACACGACAGGGCAAGGGCTGCGACCAGGAGCATCCACCGGGACATGCGCCGAAGGATACGACGGGTCACGGTGTCGGCACGAACGTGACGCCATCGCTGCGAAAACGCGCCAGATCCAGGTGGAAGTGGTTCGCGTGCAGCTTGTCGTAGAACGGCGTGAGCACGCTCGAGAACACCTCCTCGTCGTAGGCACGCCGCGCGACCGCGCGCAGGAACCCGCCCTCCTTGGTCTTGGCGGTGGCGGCCTTGGGCGCGAAGTGGTCGAGCACGCTCACGGTGGCGCCGCCCTCGAGCACGAGCTCCGCGACGTCGATCGCGTTCGCGTAGCTGTGCTCGCTGATCCACCCAGGATACGCGGCCATCTCGCGGCAGACGAACGTGCCGAGGTGGCGGACGTGCACGACGCGCTTGCCGAACGAGCGCTGCGCCTCCTCCTGCAGGATGGTCTCGAACCGCGCGATCGCGAGCGCCATCGAGCAGGTGACGAGGACGCTCGGGGACCACGTGATCTTGGACGGGCTGCCGCGGTAGGTGACCACCTGCGGCGCGCCGCACGTGATCTTGCTCTTCGGCTGCACGTACGGCGTCAGCTTCTGCGGGAGGGAGGTGATCTTGCCGGCAGCGAGATCAGCCTCGCAGGTGGCGCGCGGCTCCGGCGGGCCCACGACGTCGTCGTCGGAAGGGTCGATGTTGGCGTAGGCGAACGGGCTCCGCGGGGGCGGCGCGCTGGCCACCGTCGACGCCGAACTCGAAAGCGAGGCCGAGGGCACGACCACGACGGGCTCGGGGAGAGGCGGCGGCGAGCGCACCGTGGCCGCACACGCGACCACCCAGCCCACGAAAGAAGCCAGCGCGGCGCGTCCCAGCATCCCCCGTCGGACCCCGGGTGGCGGGAGATCTTGGAGGTCTGTCGACCAGAGGCGGACCAGGCTGTCATGCAGTGAGGAACCCCACCCAGCGAATGGACCGAGATCTTCCCACCCCCGGTTCGCGGCCCGATTGTTGCTGGCGGCGTCGACATGGCCCGCTTCGTCTCCACGCTGCTCGCGGTCACGTTGCTGTCGGTGCCGGCCCTCGCCCAGGCCGAGGCAGGGCCCCGCGAGAGGAGCGCGCGCAACACGCTCGACGCCGAGGTCGGCGGTGGGGGCCTCCTCTACTCCGTCGGCTACGAGCGAATGCTCCGGGACGATCTCGGCGTGCGGCTCGGCTTCGGCACGTGGAGCACCAACCAGGTGGTCTCCGCCGAGGGCTCCGGCAACGCCGCGAAGACATGGTTCGTCTCGCTGCCCGTCGGCGTGCGCTGGCTCCCCGTGCACGACGACCACCACGCGCTCGAGATCGGGGCCGGGGTCAACGCCCTCTGGTCGTCCGATCGCGGCGAGATGTACCTCCTCTCCACGAAGGAGCGGGGGTTCACGCCGGTGGGCTTCGGCAGCGTCGGCTACCGCGCCCAGCCGTTCGACGGTGGCCCTGTCTTCCGCCTGGGGTTCGACCTGCTCGCGGCCAACCGCCTGGGCGAGCGCAACGGCTTCGGTGTGCAGCCCTGGTTCCACTTCGCTGCGGGCGGCGCCTTCTGAGGTCTACAATCCGTCGGGCATGTGTTGCTTCTCCCCCATCACGCCCATCGGCTGGCTCGCGCGCCTCTTCCCGCCGCGCGTCCACGTCGCCGACACCAGCATCTTCGCGCGGGCGCTCCCCGGGGGTCAGCAGCTGCTGGCGTATTCGATGGAGCTCTCGGTGGCGGGCGAGGTCGCGATGCTGTTGCCGGTGCCGATCCGCCCCGAGCTCGGCGAGGCCGCGCTCGAGTTCGTGAGCCTCGCCGATCACCCCGCGTTCTTCGACGCGCTCCTCTCGCTGTTCGTGGTGATGCAACCCGCGGCGCGCAGCAAAGGTGGGCTCTCGCTCTCGATCCCGCTCCGCAGCTCGTGGTGCACAAGGTCGGCGCCTTCGAGGCCTCGTTCGTCCCGAGCCCGCGCGACTTCGGTCGGCTCGACCCGCGCTTCCAGCTCCCTTCGGAGATCTGGAGCGAGCTCGGCGACTACCAGGACCACGGGTTCGCCGTGTTCCGCCTCGAGCCTGGGCGCAAGCAGCGCGTGCACCCCATGGCGTTCCGCTTCGCGAGCCGCGACCCGAGCCGCCTGTTCTTCCCCACGGTGCACGTGCACGACGGCCGCGTGGCGAAGACCGCGAAGTTCGATCACTGGCTCTACTACCAGGGCAAGGAGGGCCGCGATCAGGCGTCCTACTTCCCACCGCGCCTGGACTACGGCGGGATGGTGGAGCCAGGCGCCACCGTGTTCCGTCGGCAACTCCACGGCCGCCTGCCCAACCAGGACACCTGGATCGAGGCGTGAGCCGATGGGCCACCTGCGTCCACCGATGCCCTGCGAGGCCTGCGGGCGTCCGATCGCCCAGGCGCTGCCCATCTGTCCTCTGTGCGGTCACCGTCGGGCGGGCTTCGTACCGACGCAACTACCGCCCGAGCCGGCCGCCAGGAAGGCGGACGTCCCGCGCGAGCTCCCCCGCGAGGCCCGCGCGCGCAGGTGCTCCTCATCGCCCACGCCGAGGCGGCGAAGTCGGTCGAGATCGTGCGCAAGCTCGGCCTCGCCGAGCAGATCCTGACCGTGCTCGTGTGGCCCGCCATCGGCATCGGCGCGATCACCTTGTTCCCGTTCCTCCGCCGCATCGGCAAGCTCGACAGCTTCTGGGTCGTGGCCTCCGGGGTGCTCGCGCTCGCCTACCTCGGCCTTCGCGGCGGGGGCCTCTGGGCGGTGCTCTGCGCGATCCCGATCGTGGCCTGGGTGGCCCGCGCCGTGGTGCGCGCGGTCGCCAGGGCCAACGACGCGCGCTTGGTCTGACTGACCTTCGTCAGGGCGCCACGGAGGGCGGCGCGCTACCTCGGAGGGGATGAAGTCGCTCCGCCTGCTCGGCGAGGCCCCCGCGCCCGCAGAGCCCGTCGCCGCCTGGCTCGCCAAGGGCTTCCGGCCGTTCTTCCTGCTCGCGGGTGGGTTCGCCGCGCTGCTCGTGCCGCTGTGGCTCGTGGTCCTCTCCGGGCGGGTCCGTCCCGACCACTACTTCGACGCCATGTCGTGGCACGCGCACGAGATGATCTTCGGCTTCGCGCTCGCGGTGATCGCGGGGTTCCTGCTCACCGCGGTCGCCAACTGGACCGGTCGCGAGACCGCGGTCGGCGGGCACCTCGGCGTGCTGGCCGGCCTGTTCGTCGCCGGCCGGGTCGCGATCTCCGCGGCGGCGGTGTTGCCGCGTCCGCTCGTCGCCGCCGTCGACCTCGCGTTCTTGCCCGCGCTCGCCTTCGCGATCGGCCGCCCGATCCTCGCCACCAGGAACCGGCGCAACTACCCGGTGCTCGCCATGGTCTCGGTGATGTTCCTCGCCGACCTCGCCATGCACCTCGACGTGCTCGGCGTGCTCCCGGGCGTCCGCCGCCGCGCGAGCCTCGCCGCCGTCGACGTCGTCACCCTGCTCGTCCTGTTCGTCGCCGCGCGCATCTTCCCGATGTTCACGCGCAACGCCACCAAGGTCGAGACCGTCCGCAACCAGCCCGCGCTCGACTGGGCCACGACGATCTCCATGGCCGCGCTCGTGCTCGCCGACGTCGCCTTCCCCGATCGCCCCATCGGCACCGTGCTCGCGGGCGTCACGGCCGCGCTCGCCGTGGCCCGGAGCTCGACCTGGGGCGCGCGACACACCGGCGCGGTCCCGCTCCTCTGGATCCTGCACGTGGGCCACGCCTTCGTGCCGCTCGGGCTCGCGTTGCGCGTCGGTGCCGCGCTCACCCCGGCGATCCCCGCCTCGTCCGCGCTCCACGCGCTCACCGCGGGCGCCATCGGCTGCACCACGCTCGGCATGATGGCGCGGGTCTCGCTCGGCCACACCGGCCGCCCCCTGACCCCACCCGCGCGGTCGTCGTCTCGTTCGCGTTCGTCGCCCTCGCCGCGCTCCTGCGCGTCGTCGGGCCGTTCCTCGGCCGCGGCTCCCTCGGCGTGCTGCACCTCGCGGGCACCCTGTTCGGCCTCGCCTTCGCCCTCTTCGCCGTCAGCCACTGGGAGTTGCTGACCACCCCGCGCACGGACGGCAAGCCAGGCTAGACTGCGACGCGATGTCTCTCGTGAAGCTCAAGCGTACGCGGCACGATCTGCGTGCGTTCTTGCCGACCTGTCGCGCCGAGATGGAGGCGCGGGGTTGGTCCGAGCTCGACGTCCTCCTCGTCAACGGCGACGCCTACGTCGACCACCCCTCGTTCGGCGCCGCGATCATCGGCCGCCGCCTCGAGGCCGCGGGCTTCAAGGTCGGCATCGTGTCGCAGCCGCGCTGGGAGACCACCGACGACCTGCTCGTGATGGGCCGCCCGCGCCTGTTCGTCGGCATCACGGCGGGGAACCTCGACAGCATGCTCAACCGCCTCACCGCGCAGAAGAAGCTGCGCAGCGAGGACCAGTACTCCCCCGACGGCGCCGTCGGCCTGCGCCCGAACCGCGCCAGCATGGTCTACGGCAACCTTTGCCGTCGCGCCTTCCCGGGCGTGCCGCTCGTGCTCGGGGGCATCGAGGCCTCGCTCCGGCGCATCGCGCACTACGACCACTGGGAAGACTCGGTCCGTCGCAGCATCCTGCTCGATTCCAAGGTCGATCTGCTGATCTTCGGCATGGGCGAGCGCCCGGTCGTCGAGGTCGCGCAGCGGCTCGCCGCCGGGGAGTCCATCCGCCAGATCCGCGGCGTGCGCGGCACCGGCTACGTGCTGCGCAAGGGCGAGTGGGAGCACCTGCCGACGTCGCGGTTCGTGAAGGACGGCAAGGTCATCCTGCTCCCGCCCTTCGAGGAGGTGCGCGGCGCCGCCCCGGTGGGCAAGGGCGAAGAGGCGGCCTGTCGGCGGTTCGCCGAGATGTCGCGCGCGTTCCAGTACGAGACCAACCCGGGCAACGGGCGCCCGATCGTGCAGCCCCACGGCCCCGAGGCGATCTACCTCGAGCCCCCGGCGTTGCCGCTCGAGGAGGCGGAGATGGACGCGCTGTACGACGCCCCGTACACGCGTCTGCCGCACTGGTCCTACGAGGGCAAGCGCATCCCGGCCTACGACACCATCAAGCACTCGGTGGTCACCATGCGGGGCTGCTTCGGTGGTTGCACGTTCTGCAGCATCACCGAGCACGAGGGCCGCAACATCCAGTCGCGGAGCGAGCAGAGCGATCCTGCGCGAGGTGCGCGAGCTGCAGCGCATGGGCGACTCGATCGGCTTCAAGGGTGTGCTGTCGGACCTCGGCGGCCCCACCGCCAACATGTACAAGATGACCTGCAAGAGCCCCACGATCGAGCAGGCCTGCCGCAAGCTCTCGTGCGTGCACCCCGGCATCTGCGAGAACCTGGTGACCGACCACGGCCCGCTCATCAAGCTGATGAAGCGGGTGCGCGAGCAGCCCGGCGTCAAGAAGGTCCTCATCGCGAGCGGCGTCCGCTACGACCTCGCCGAGAAGAGCCCCGAGTTCGTGCGCGAGCTCGCCAAGCACCACGTCGGTGGGCAGCTCTCGGTCGCGCCCGAGCACGTCAGCCCGCGGGTGCTCGAGAAGATGAAGAAGCCGGGCATCGCCGCCTACGAGCGCTTCGCGGAGCGGTTCACGTGCGCGAGCGAGGCGGCGGGCAAGGAGCAGTACCTGATCCCGTACTTCATCTCGGGTCACCCGGGCTCCACGCTCGCCGACATGGTGTCGCTCGCCCTCTGGCTCAAGGCGCGCAACCTGCGGCCCCGGCAGGTGCAGGATTTCATCCCGACGCCGATGTCGATGGCCACCTGCATGCACCTCACCGGGATCGACCCGCTGACCATGCAGCCCGTGCGCACCGTGACCGACCTCCGCGAGAAGAAGCTCCACAAGGCGCTCCTCCTCTACTGGGACCCGGCCCAGCAGGATCTCACCCGGGAGGCTTTGCGAAAGGCCAAGCGCCTGGATCTGGTCGGTCACGGCCCCCGCGCGCTCGTCCCGCCGCCCGATCCGCGAGCTGCCCGCAAGAACGCCGCGTCGGGGCGCCCGCAGCGTCGTACACCGTGAGTTCACTGGAGACTCCCCAGGTTCCGCGTTAGCGTCGGACCGTGGAATCCGAAGGTCCCGAGCAGGGCGTCACCCCCGCGCCGCCCGGGGTGGAGCGCGTCACGTCGAACGGTTCGGCCAGCCGGGGCGCGGAGGGGCCGCCGGAGAGCATCCGCCCTGCGCTCACCAAGGCGGCGCCCGCGCCGCCTCCAGGCATCCCCACCACCACCGTCGCGGCGGCCATCAAGCCGGTCAACGCAGAGGCCGCGGCCACGTCGCTCGACGACCCGCGCCTGTTCAGCAACCGCGAGCTCTCGTGGCTCGCGTTCAACGAGCGCGTGCTCGACGAGGGGCGCAACCCGGCCGTCCCCGTGCTCGAGCGGCTCAAGTTCGTGTGCATCCTCGCGTCGAACCTCGACGAGTTCTTCATGGTGCGCGTCGCCGGCCTCAAGCAGCAGGTCTCCGGCGAGGTCGACGAGCTCCCGCCCGACGGCATGAGCGTGGCGGAGCAGCTCGCCGCCATCTCGACCAAGGTGCACGAGATCGTCGACCAGTCGTACGAGGCGCTGCACAAGGACATCCTCCCCGAGCTCGCCAAGGTCTGCGTGCGCATCCTGTCGGCGGCCGAGCTCGACGACACCCAGCGCAAGGAGCTCGAGGCCTACTTCTTCAACGACGTCTTCCCGATCCTCACCCCGCTCGCGATCGATCCGGGCCACCCGTTCCCGCACCTCCGCAACAAGAGCCTCAACCTCGCGGTCGCGTTCCTGCGCGACGTGCGCGACGAGACCAACCCCGGCCTCGGCGTGGTGCAGGTGCCCACCGGCATCGGCCGCCTGATCCCGGTCTCCGCGCCGCCCGGTTGCCGACACTACTTCATGCTCGAGGATCTCATCTCGCTGCATGTCACCGCGATCTTCCCCATGCAGCGGATCGAGGGCTGCCAGCCGTTCCGCGTCACGCGCAACTGGGACCTCGCCTACGACGAGGAGGAGGCCGACGATCTCCTCCAGACGATCCAGCAGGAGCTCCGCCGCCGCGACCGCGGCAACGCCGTGCGCCTCGCGGTCCACCGCGACACGGCCCCGCGCGTCGTGAGCTACCTCGCCCGCGCGCTCAAGCTCGATCCGCTGCAGGACGTCTACACCTGCCCCTCGCCGCTGCAGATCGCCGACCTGCTCGCGCTCGTGCCCCACACCGAGCTGCGCGAGCTCCGCGACGAGTCGTTCCAGGGCGTGGTCGCGCCGATCCTCAAGGATCTCCCCGACAACGACGAGTTCTTCACCGTGCTCCGCGAGCGCGACGTGCTGCTGCACCAGCCGTACGACTCGTTCGACTCGGTCGTCGAGCTCATCCAGCGCGCCGCCGAGGACCCGCAGGTCCTCGCCATCAAGCAGACCTTGTACCGCACGAGCGGCGACTCGCCGATCGTCCGCGCGCTCGCCCGCGCCGCCGAGCAGGGCAAGCAGGTCACCGCGATCGTCGAGCTCAAGGCGCGCTTCGACGAGGAGTCCAACATCCAGTGGGCCCGCGCGCTCGAGGGCAGCGGCGTGCACGTGGTCTACGGCATCATCGGCCTCAAGACCCACGCCAAGGCCTGCCTCGTCATCCGGCGCGAGGGTACGCGGCTCGTCCGCTACGTGCACCTCTCCACGGGCAACTACAACCCCTCCACCGCGCGGCTCTACACGGATCTGTCGCTCCTGACCGCGCGCCGAGATCGGCGAGGACGTCGGCGGCGCTCTTCAACCTGCTCACCGGGTACAGCGCGCCCCGCCAGTGGAACGCCGTGGTGGTCGCGCCGCTCGGCCTGCACGAGGCCGTGCTCGGGCTCATCGAGCGCGAGGCGCGCCACGCGCGCGAGGGCAAGCCCGCGCACATCATCGCCAAGCTCAACGCGCTCGTGGACATCGACGCCATCAAGGCGCTCTACCGCGCGTCGCAGGCCGGCGTGAAGATCGACCTGATCGTTCGTGGCATCTGCTGCCTGCGCCCCGGCATCAAGGGGGTCAGCGAGAACATCCGCGTGCGCGCGATCGTCGACCGCTTCCTCGAGCACTCGCGCGTCCTCGAGTTCTGCAACGACGGCAAGAACGAGATGTACGTCTCGTCGGCCGACTGGATGCCGCGCAACTTCCATCGCCGCATCGAGCTCATGTTCCCGATCCTCGACGAGCAGATGCGCCAGCGCGTCCACGACGAGCTGCTCGTCGCGGGGCTGACCGACAACCAGAAGGCGTGGACCCTCCGCTCCGATGGCACCTACGAGCGCCACCGTGACGGCAAGGAGCCCACCCGCTCGCAGCTCCGCGCGATGGAGGTCGCCCGCGCACGGCAGAAGAACGCGGACGCGCAGGCCACCCGCGTGGGCCGGGTGGTGTTCGCTCAGGTGGAGGCGAGCGGTGCCCGCACGCCCGCGCCGCCCATGGCGCCCAAGGGGCTGCCGCTCGCGAAGCCGTCCAAGCGCAAGCGTCGCCGCGACGAGTGACGCATCGCTCCAAGGTCGCGCGCGTGCCCCTTCCAGCGTGAAGCGCTGGATACGGCCCCGCGAAATCCCCGGGCGTTCGGCGGCGTCGAACAGGCCCGGACCTTGCTCGTGAGCCTGCTACATTCCCTCCATGAGCCAGGATCCCGTTCGCCGTGAGCTCGACGCACTCCGCAGTGCCATCGAAGGCGTCGACGATTCGATCATCGAGGCCCTGGAGAAGCGCGCCCAGCTCTCCAAGAAGGTGCGCGCCCTCCGCGAGAAGGACCCGTCGGCCGTGCGGTTCTCCCCCAAGGAGGAGCGCGAGCTCGTCACGCGGATCGAGCAGAAGGCCGCCAACGGCGAGTTCCCGAAGCGCGCCATCGGCCCCATTTTCAGGGAGATCCTGGCCGCCGCGCGCGCGCTCGAGGCGCCGTTGCGGGTCGCCTACGAGGGGCCGATGGGCTCGATCGCCCACGAGGCGGCCCGCAAGCGCTTCGGCGCCTCCGCGGAGTACCTGCCGTGCGAGGGCACCCGCGGCTCCCTCGGCCTCGTGGAGCGCGAGCACGCCGACGTGGCCGTCGTGGTCATCGAGTCGGCCAAGGAGGGGCTCCTGCAGCCCACCCTCGACGCGATCGTCGACGCCGAGCTCTCCATCGTCGAGGAGCTCGACACCGACGCGCGCATCCACCTCCTCAACGTCACGGGCAACCTGCAGGGCATCGAGAAGGTGTACGCCGCGCCGGCCGAACGGGCGGCCTGCGCGCAGTTCCTCGCCCAGAACCTCCCCCGCGCGAAGGTGCTCGACACCCGCACGCCGGTCATGGCCGCCGAGCTCGCCGGGGAGGACCACGGCGCGGCCGCCCTCGGCAACGCGGCCCTCGCCGAGATGTTCGGGCTCACCGTGGCGCGCGGCAACGTCGCCGACGCCACCGGCGAGCACCTGCGCTGCGCGGTGATGGCGGCGCGCCCCTCGGCCCGGAGCGGTAGGGACATGACGGCCCTCGTGGTCACCATCGACGACGCCCCCGGGGCCCTGTTCCGGGTGCTCGAGCCGCTCGCCAAGAAGGACCTGAACCTCCGCCGGATCCAGTCCCGTCCGCGCGCCCTCGGCAGCGCGGGCGCCGGCCAGACGTACCGCTTCTTCCTCGAGGTGGCGGGGCACGTCACCGACCGCCCGCTGGTCACGGCGTTCGAGGAGCTCAAGCGCATGGTGCGCGAGCTGAAGATCCTCGGGTCCTACCCGTCGAAGTCTTAGTAGGCGTGTAACCTGCGCACAGCCTTGCCGTTGTCCTAGTCGTCCTGGAGCACCGAATGCCTGCACGAATCCGTCGTTCTTCCTGGTCGGGGCTCCTCACGGCAGCGTTGCTGGGTCTGGCCGTCCTCTCGACGGGCTGCCCCAAGAAGCAGGCCACGTTCGTGGTCGCGCCCGCCACGGCCGCGGGTCCGGTCGACGTGGACGGGGACGCCGCGGCCCTCATGCCGGCCGGCGCACTCATGACTGCCTACGTCGCGGTCGGCCAGGTCGCCAACTCCACCGTCGGCGGCGACCTCGTCGCCCTCAGCGAGAAGATGCTGCCGTTCGCTTCCCAGATCGACTTCCAGGTGAAGCGCGATCTCGACCACGCCTACGTCGGCATGTACTCGTTCAGCGGCGCGGACTGGTTCACCGTGCTCCGCGGCACGTTCAAGCCCGACAAGATCGAGGCCGCCGCGCAGCAGGGCCTCAACACGCCATACGGCACCGTGGTCGCCTCCACCTACGCGGGGCGCAAGCTCTACACCGTCGCCAACAACGGCTTCTGCATCCTCTCGCCGAAGACGGCGCTGTTCGGCACCGAGGCCGCCATCCGGCGCGCCCTCGACCGCATCCAGGCCGGCACGGTCACGCGGGAGATCCCGCCGTGGATGGCCGACTGGGTGTCGCAGCCCGGCTACGCGCTGCTCGTCGCCTCCGACGTCAACAAGCAGTCGTTCGGCAAGACCGTCACGAGCTACATCCCGTGGATCCAGGGCGTGCAGTACGTCCGGGTCCGCGGTCGGTTCAACCCGGACGGCTCGTTCGGCGCCTCGGGCGCGCTCACCTACCCCGACGAGGCCAAGGCGCAGGCCGCGGCGAGCGGGCTCGACAACCTCAAGAAGAGCCTCCTCGTCATGGGGATGCTCAAGTTCATGGGCGTCGACCCGCTGGTGCGCAACCTCACCGGGCAGGCCGCCGGCAAAGATGCGCAGTTCCAGCTCGTCCTCGACGAGAAGCAGATGCGCCAGTTGCTCGGCGTCCTGAGCGGCTGGGCCGGCAGCGGCATCCCCGCCATCCCCCCGCCGGGCTCCACGCCGCCCGCCACCGGCGGTGGCACCAACATCTGATCCATGAGCGACGCGCGCCGACGCATCCTCCAGCGTCGCGCGCGCTTCGTGGCTGCGGCGCTCTCGGCCACGTCGATCGGCTGCGAGCGCCCCGCGCCGTGCCTGCAGGTCACCGCGGTCGAGCACGAGAGCAAGGACACGGGCGCGACAGACACCGGGGTGAGCGACACGAGCGTCCCCGAGGCCGCGCCGCACCCGTGCCTCAGCGAGGTCCTGGACCCGTCGTTCGCGACCGACGCTGCGTCGCCCGTTCCGTGCCTGGTCCCGCCGGCGCCCGACGCGGCACCGGTCCCGTGTCTCGGGCCCAAGCCGCCCGACGCCGGGCCGAAGCCCTGCCTCCTCTACTGAAGCGCGCGTTGGATTCCCCCGGCGAGGCCGCTAGCCTCGCTCGCCATGAGCACCGTCCAGTACGAGCTTTCCGGCAACGTCGCGATCCTGCGCATGGACGATGGCAAGGCCAACGCCCTGTCCAACGCGATGATGGATGCGCTCGACGAGGCGCTCGACCGGGCCGAGCGCGAGGCCGCCGCGGTGGTGCTCACCGGACGCCCCGGGAAGTTCTGCGCCGGCTTCGACCTCCGCCAGATGATGGCCGGCGTCGAGCAGGCCCGCGCCCTCGTGTCCCGCGGTGCGCAGCTCCTCTTGCGGCTCTACGCGCTCCCGCTCCCGCTGGTCATCGCATCGACCGGCCACGCGCTCGCGGGTGGGGCCCTCGTCGTGCTCACCGGTGACTACCGCATCTCGGTGCGCGGCTCCGCGTTCCGCGTCGGCCTCAACGAGGTGCAGATCGGCATGCCGGTGCCCATCCTCGCGATGGAGCTCGCGCGCGATCGCCTCGAGCCCCGCCACCTGATCCGCTCCACGCTGTTCGCCACCGTCGTCGACCCCGAGGCGGGCGTCGACGCGGGCTGGCTCGACGAGCTCGTCGGCGACGAGGCCGCGCTCGCCACCGCCGCGCACGCCCACGCGACCCGCCTCGCCTCGCTGCCCCGCGACGCCTACGCCAAGACCAAGTCCGCCCTGCGCGAGAAGACCATCCGCTACATCCGCGACACGCTCGCCGAAGACATGCTCCGGCTGACGCCGCCGGTGACCTGATGGACTTCGTCGTCAGGCCCGCGTCGCGCCCGCTGCGCGGCGTGGTCCGCGTGCCCTCGGACAAGAGCATCGGCCACCGGGCGGTGATGTTCGCCGCCCTCGCCGAGGGCACGAGCACGATCCGACGCTTCTCGTTCGGCGAGGACAACGTCAGCACGCTCCGCTGCTTCGAGGCGATGGGCGTCGCCCACGAGGTGGTCGACGCGCCGGTGTTCCCCAAGGGCGGACGGATCCGCGTGCACGGCCTCGGCCTCTTCGGCCTCAAGATGCCCGTCGACGGTCGCCCGCTCGACTGCGGCAACAGCGGCACGACGATGCGCCTCCTGTCGGGGCTGCTCGCCGCGCAGGCCTTCGGGAGCACGCTCGTCGGCGACGCCTCGCTGTCGAAGCGGCCCATGCGGCGCGTGCTCGAGCCGCTCCGCGCGCGCGGCGCCCACTGCCGCGGCGCGCCGCACCCGAAGAAGGACGACGAGACGGCGCCGATCCGCATCGCGCCGCTAATCGAGGGCGAGTTCCTCGGGCCGAGCGAGATCGAGCTCGCGGTGGCGAGCGCGCAGGTCAAGTCGGCGTTGCTCCTCAGCGGGCTCTACGCGCACGGCGTCACCGTGGTGAAGGAGCCGACCCTCTCGCGCGACCACACCGAGCGCATGCTCGAGCTCGCGGGGGTCCCGCTGCGCCGCGTCGGCTCGCTCGTCGAGCTCGATCCCGCCGGCTGGGACGGGTGCATCGCGCCGTTCGACCTCACCGTGCCGGGCGACCCGTCGGCGGCAGCGTTCCTCGTCGTCGCCGCCAACCTCGTCGAGGGCAGCGTGGTCCGCATCGTCGACGTGGGCGTGAACCCGACGCGCACTGGTGCGCTCGACGTGCTCCGCGCCATGTCCGCCGGCGCGCAGATCGTCCCCAAGGGCGAGGAAGGCGCCGAGCCCATCGCCACGCTCGATGCCATGGGCGCGGTCGACGCGAACGGGGTGGGCATGGTCGCGGCCAACGTCGGCGGCGAGCTCGTGCCCCGCGCCGTCGACGATCCTATCCTGTGCGTCGCCGCGGCCTGCGCCAAGGGCACGACCGTGATCCGCGACGCCGCCGAGCTGCGGGTCAAGGAGAGCGACCGGCTCGCGGTGATGGCCGAGGTGCTGCGCGCGTTCGGGGTCGAGGCGCGCGAGCTGCCCGACGGCCTCGAGATCGTCGGCAAGCCCCAGGGCAAGCTGCGCGCGGCCACGGTCGACGCGCACGACGACCACCGCATCGCCATGTCGGCGGCGGTGCTGGCGCTGCGCGCCGACGGCGAGAGCCGCGTGCGCGGCGTCGACAACGTGGCCACGAGCTTCCCGGGCTTCGCGCGGGTGCTCACCGATCTCGGCGCGGAGATCCTCGAGACGCCGTGAACCTGCGGGCGCTCGGGCGTGCGGTCCGCAATGACCCGCGGACGGGGCTCGCCGTGCTGCGCATCGTGGTCGTCGCGCTCGTGCTGCTGAATCCGGCGACGCAGGATGCGGTCCGCTGGGCCTCGCTGCCGCCTCCGCTCGTGGTGCCGCTCGAGGGCCTCTGGTCGCTGCCGATCCCCGTGACACCGCTGCTCGGTCGCGGGATGCAATTGGTGCTCGTCGCGTCGTGCTTCGCCGCGCTCTTCGGCGTCTACACCCGCGCCGCGCTGGTCACCGCCGCGCTCACGGCCACGTACGTGCTCGGCCTGCCGCAGCGGCAGGGGAACGTGATCCACCACCACCACCTCGTGTGGCTGCTCGCGATCCTCGCCGTCAGTCCCTGTGGCGACGCGCTCGCCTGGGACCGCGGCCCGGCGCGCCCCGATCGCGCGTACGAGCTGCCGCTGGACGCGGCGCGGCTCGTGTTCGGCCTCGTCTACCTGTTCCCCGGCGTGCACAAGCTCACCGAGCAGGGGCTCGGGTGGGCGCTCTCGGACAACCTGCGCCTGCAGATGTGGTGGAAGTGGGCCCAGTTCGAGTGGGTGCCCGCGCTGCGCGTCGACCACCACCCGCTCGTGTTGCGCACGCTCGGCCTCGGCACGCTCGCCTTCGAGCTCGGGTTCGTGGTGCTGGTGCTGTTCCCACGCACGCGGCTGTTCGCGCTCGGCATGGGGCTCGCGTTCCACCTCGGCACGGCGTGGCTGATGAAGATCGAGTTCCCCACGCTGTTCCTCTGCTACGTCGGGCTGCTCGCGGGCGGGGCGCCGCGCCGGTCGCGCGAAGGCGTCTCGACGACCGCGCTCGCGGTGCTCGGCGTGGTGCTCGCGGCCGTGACGCTGCAGGGGATTCGTGGGCAGATGCGCGCGTGGCCGTTCGCCTGTTACCCGACGTTCCAGTGGCGCCCCGGCGCGGAGATGCCCGACCTGCAGGTGACGGGGTTCTTCGCCGACGGCCGCGAGGTGGTGCAGTTCGGGCGGCCGCACGCGCAGGCCGAGTGGGGCGCCGCGTGGACGCTGATCGGGCTGCAAGGCCCACTGGATCGCGCGCGCCTCGCCGCGTTCGTCGCAGGCCGACCGGCACCGCCCGGGGTCGTGCGCCGCGCCGCGGAGCGCGTGTGGTGGTCGGTGGATCCGGACGCACGCGGCCGACCGCCGCTGCGCCGCGAGGTGCTGTTGAGCGTGCCTTGAGCCGCTAGCGATAAGGATGGTGGCGCTCGACCGCCAGGTGGGTCGCCACCAGGCGGTAGCCGCCCACGCGCACCTCACCGAGCCGCTGCAGCAGCGCGAACGAGCCCACCGACAGCGAGACGACGGCGGCGAAGCCACCCACGATCCCGAACAGCGAGGCGACGAGCAGGTCCATGCATTCTGTCGTAGCCATCGCTCGCGACACGGCAATCTGAGTCACTGTGGGAGCAGGTGGCCTGGGTCGAAGTTCACTTGTAGACGGGGGAAGGGCCACCCATGTCGGCCACGTCCGACGCCGAGTCGATCCCCAGATCCACCCGAGAGTCGACGCCGCTGTCGAGCACGAAGCCGTCGAACTCCAGCACGTCACCGCGGTCGTCGGTCGCCACGTCGTCGACCTCGGGCACGAGGAGCCCGCTCTTCGCGCCGCACCCAGCCGTCGTGAGTGCCGTGAGGTACAGGGCGGTCGCGGTCTTGCCGACGTACCTGCGGCCAGTGCGCGCGGGCGCGGGCGTCAGCGCTCTCGTGAACTCGCACGCGCAGAACGGGCAGCGAGAGGCGCCCACACGCACGTGGCGCGAGCAAGAAGGGCAGGGGGCGAGCCGCTCCGACATGCCGGGAGTCTAGCGGGTCACGCGGCGTGAAGAGCTCTTGATGTCCACGCAGTCTAGCGAGGCCCGCGGCGCGCGGTGGTAGAGCCCGGCGATGCCGAGCCGTGTCGCCTCCTGCGCCTGTGGTGCGATCCAGCTCACCTGCGAGGGCGAGCCGGTCCGCGTGTCCGTGTGTCACTGCCTCGATTGCCAGCGCCGCACGGGCAGCGCGTTCGGCGCGCAGGCCCGCTTCCCGGCGGACGCGGTCGCTGTCCGCGGTGAGCCGCACACCTTCGATCGCGTCGGCGATTCGGGCGGGACGATCCACTTCCGCTTCTGCCCGAAGTGCGGCTCGACCACCCACTGGGAGGTGGACCGCCTCCCGGGGTTCGTCGTCGTCGCGCTCGGCGCGTTCGCCGATCGCGGCTTCCCCGCGCCGACCGTCGCGATCTACGAGACCCGCAGCCACGGCTGGCTGAGCCTCGCGGGCGTCGAGCACATGGACTGAACGCGGCTACTTGCAGACTACCGGTACGGATACGGCCGCCGCACCGAGGCGCGCAGGGGCACCAGGCGGTAGCCGTGGGCGTGCCACTCCGCGAGCCGCTGCAGGAGCGTGAACGCACCGATCGACACCGTCACCACCACGGTGAAGCCGCCCACGATCCCACCCAGCGAGGCGACGAGGAGCTCCATCCCCCTTCGTCGTAGCAATCGGTCGCCCTTCGGCAACCTCAGTCGCCGTCGCTGCCCGTGTCCGGCGGGACCAGGTTGCCCGAGCTCACGTCGAAGCCGCCCGTGTCGGCCGCCGCATCCGTCGTATCCGGCGTGCCCGTGTCCGGTGCGACGAGGTTTCCGGAGCTCACGTCGAAGCCCGTGTCCCCTGCCTCGCCGCCACCGTCGACCTTGCCCGTGTCCTCGGGCGGCATGAGGTTGCCGGACGTCGTGCTCCCGCAGGCCACCACGTACGACACGGTGGCCACGCCGACCGCGGCGACGAGGAGCTTGCGACCACGCTTCTTGTCGGGGGGCGGTGTGGACATCCGTTCAATGTATCACCCGCGGCCGGGTACCGGCCAGGTGACCGGGAAGCCGCGCGTACGAAACCGGTCGACGACCAGCGTCTGCATCGAGCGCTCGGCGAGCGCGAGGTAGGGCTCCGTCTCCATCCACCCGAGCGGGTGCGCCTCGGCGTTCTTGGCCTTGGGCTTGTCGCGCAGCGCCTTCCATTGCCTGGAACTCGCCTTGATCGCGAGGTCGGCGCGCTTTGCCACCAGCACCTTGGCGTCGTCCGAGAGCTGGGGAGCGCCCAGTCCATGAACGTCCACCCGAACGTGCCGTGCGCGGCCTCGTCCTTCACGATGCGCCCGAGGATCGCCTTCGAGAGCGGGTGTCGCGCGGCCTTCCAGGTGCCGCGCAGCAGCGGGATCGACAGCGTCTCGCCGACGCAGAAGAACCGCGCCACCAGATCCGCGGCGCGCACGACCGGCGACCACTTCGGGTCGGCGTCCATCGCGAGCTTGAGCGGATCGTGCACGATCTCGGTGCCGCCGCCGAGCGCCATCGCCATGCGCGCGCAGAGCTCCACGTGCACCATCTCGTCGAGCGGGAAGCGCGAGGCCACCGCGACGAGATCCAGCGGCGCGCGGCACTCGATGAGCGCGCGCAGCGTGGAGCAGCACGCGATGCCGGTGCGGTGCTCCTGGAACGCGGCGCCCGTCCACGCCTTGCGCGCGAGCACCAGATCCCGCTCCTCGTAGAGCGACGGATCGAGCGTGTCCCACGGCATGGCCTCGACCTCGGGCCGCATCATCCGATAGCGCTTCTCGGTGAAACCCCCGAGGAGCTCGAGCTCGAACAGCTCACCTTCCATGAAGGGAGCCTACTTCGCCGGACGGGCCTCCCGCCAGCCGGGCGGCGCCTCGTCGGCGTGTTCGTTGTAGAAGCTCTCCCGGGACTCGCGGCTGATCGACAGGGTGACCAGGCCCTCGCGGGCCACCTTGGCCTGGCAGGCGAGGCGGCTGTTCGCCCGCACGTCGAAGCCCTTGTCGAGCGTGTCCTCCTCGTCCTCGTCGGCCTCGGCGAGCAGCTCGCGCCCGGCCAGCACGTAGACGTGGCAGGTCGAGCACGCACACTTGCCGCCGCAGGCGTCGCCTTGCTGGGCGTGGGCGAGCTTGCCCGCGGTGCGCAGGTCGGTGCCGATCGGCACCTCGATCTCGAGGCCTTCTTCGGGCCAGCGAACGGTCGGCATCAGCGGCTCCGGTTCCTCTCGTGCTCTTCCACGTGGCTGTCGACGCCGCGCGCGGCCTCGACCTCGCCTTCCACCTCGGTGATCGCGCGGCCGGCGATGGCCCGCGCGATGGCCTCGTTCATGCGGCGCGCCGCGAACGGGGTGCTCACGCGGTCGAGGTCGTCGGTGGCGGTGCGGATCGCGTCGGGCTTGTCGCCCTGGATCGCCGCGCGGAGCTTGTCCATGGCCCGTCGGATGGCCTCGGCCTCGCCGGGCTCGAGCAATGCCGCGCCGTCGCGCAGGCTCTTGTCGGTGGCGAGGAGCACGCGCTCGGCCTCCACGCGTCCCTCGGCGAGGCGCCGGGCGAGGAGGTCGTCTTCGCCGTGGTCGAGCGCGTCGAGCAGCATCTGCTCCATCTCGTCCTCGGAGAGGCCGTAGGTGGGGCGCACCTCGACCGCCTGCTCCTTGCCGGTCGTGGTCTCGATCGCGTGCACCGACAGCAGGCCATCGGCGTCGACGCGGAAGGTGACCTGCAGGCGCGCCATCCCCGCGGGCATCGGCGGGATGCCCTTGAGGGTGAACCGCGCGAGGGACCGGCAGTCGCGCGCGAGCTCGCGCTCGCCCTGCACGACGTGGATCTGGAAGCCGGTCTGGTTGTCCGCGTAAGTGGTGAACGCCGCGCGCGCGCCGGTCGGGATCGCCGTGTTGCGCGGCAGGATGCGGTCGACCACGCCGCCCATCGTCTCGACCCCGAGCGAGAGCGGGATCACGTCGAGCAGGAGCGCGTCTTCGCCGGCCGCCGCGAGCTCGGTGCCCGCGAGCAGGTCGGCCTGCAGCGCGGCGCCGAGCGCCACCACCTGGTCGGGGTCGATGTCGGCGAGGGGCTCCTTGCCGGTGATCCGCGCGACGGTGGCCCGCACGATCGGCGTGCGCGTGGCGCCGCCGACGAGGATGACGCCGTCGAGCGCCGCCGCCTCGACCCCGGCGTCGCGCAGCGCCCGCTTGAGCGGGCCGACCGTGCGCTCGACGATCGGGCCGATCGCCGCGTCGAGATCGGCGCGGCTCAGGGTGCCGCGCACCCCGCCGATCTCCCACTCCGCCTCGGTCGCGTCGGTGAGGGCGTGTTTGGTCGCGCGCGCCACGTCGAGCGCCTCGCGCACCCGCTACGGCGTCGGGCTGTGGATCTTCGCGCGGGCGAGCAGCTCGGTCGCGATCGCGCGGTCGAAGTCGTCGCCGCCGAGCGCGCTGTCGCCACCCGTGGAGAGCACCTGGAACACGCCGTCCTCGAGCTTCAGCACGGTGACGTCGAACGTGCCGCCGCCGAGGTCGTAGACCAGGAAGGTGCCGTTCTGCTTCTTGTCGAGGCCGTAGGCGAGCGCCGCCGCCGTGGGCTCGTTCAGGAGGCGCAGCACCTCGAGCCCCGCGAGCTTGCCCGCGTCCTTGGGTGGCCTGGCGCTGGGCGTCGTCGAAGTATGCCGGCACCGTGATGACCACGGGGCCGACCGCGCCCATCTCGTCGCGCGCGTTGTCGCGCAGCGTGCGCAGGATCTCGGCCGACACCTCGACGGGCGTCACCACCTTGTCGTGCACCCGGAAGTGCACCACGCGCCGGTTCGGCGCCGCGGCCTCGTCGGCGAACGAATACGGCCCGAGCCTCCGGGTCTCCGGGTCGTCGGCACCGCGACCCATGAAGCGCTTCACCGAGACGATGGTCTCCGCGGGGTGCGCCACGGCCTCGGCCTGCGCGGGCTTGCCGACGAGCACCGCCTCCTTGCCGTAGAACACCACGCTCGGCAGCAACGCCGTCGAGAAGCAGTCGGTGACGCAGGTGGGCCGACCGTCGCGCACGTACGCGACGAGCGAGTTGGTCGTGCCGAGGTCGATGCCGACGGGGCGCGGGCGGGCTTTCGGGTCGAAGATCTCGAAGAGGGACATGATCAGGGGTTCTCGAGGTCTTCCTCGGCGCGCCGGGCTTCTTCCACGAACCGGGCCGCGTAGCGCAGGCGACCGAGAAACGGAACCGCGAGGGCCGGGCCGCCGCCGCCGTCGAGCGCCACCGCGAGGGCCTCCTCGGCGCTCGCTCGCAGCTTCTGCGCGCGGCCGAGGACGACGGCCACGGCCGCCGGATCGCGCTTTTCGTGGGCTGCCTCGAGGGCCTCCCGGTCCTCGAGCACCTGCATGAGGAACTCCTGGTCGGGCTTCGGCTCGCGGGTCTCGCCCACGGGCACGCCGGCCAGCGCGAGCAACGCCTCGGCGCGCCGCACGGGATCGCGCACGACGCGGAAGGCCTCGTTCACCTCGATCGCGCGGGAGAGCGCCATCCTCCGCTCGGCGCTCGTGGACGCGGTGTGCCGGTCCGGGTGCAGGGCCTTCGAGAGATCGCGGTGGCTTCTGCTCGACCTCGCGCACGTCGAGGAGGAACCGCCGCGCGATCCCGAGGGTCTCGAACGGGTCCATGTCAGACCGTGAAGCTGTGTCCGCAGCCGCAGCTCGACTTCTCGTTCGGGTTCACGAACTTGAAGCCCTGGCTCATGAGCTTCTTCTCCCAGTCCAGCTGGGTGCCCGCCAGGTAGAGCAGCGACTTGCGGTCGACGACGAACTTGACGCCGTCGTGCTCGAAGACGCGATCGCGACCCTCGCGGGGCGTGCCGTCCTCGAACTCGATCACGTAGGTGAAGCCCGAACACCCCGCGCCGCGGATCCCGAGCCGGATCATCGACCCGGGGGTGCCGCGCTTCTCGAGCTGCTTGCGCGCCGCCACCGCCGCCGAGTCGGAGATCGAGATCGCGAGCTTGCTCGGCTCGGGCTTCGGTCCGCCCTCGAGAGGGGCGGTCGCTTCCTCGGACATCTCAGCCTGCCTTGCCTTCGCGCTTGCGGCGGAAGTCGGCGATGGCCGACTTGATGGCGTCTTCGGCCAGCACCGAGCAGTGGATCTTGACCGGCGGGAGGTCGAGCTCCTCGACGATCATCGTGTTCTTGATCTGCTCGGCCTCGTCGAGGGTCTTGCCCTTGAGCCACTCCGTCGCGAGCGACGACGAGGCGATGGCCGAGCCGCAGCCGAAGGTCTTGAAGCGCGCGTCGGTGATCCGGCCGTCCTCGACCTTGATCTGCAGGCGCATGACGTCGCCGCAGGCGGGCGCCCCCACGAGACCGGTGCCGACGTCGGGCGAGTCCTTGTCCAGGGTGCCCACGTTACGCGGGTTCTCGGTGTGTTCGATGACTTTGTCGGAGTAGGCCATGGGGTCGTCCTTGGGATGTCGTCAGACTCGTGCCAGGTTCAGTGCGCGGCCCACTGCACGCTCGCGAGGTCGATGCCTTCGTTGTGCATCTCCCAGAGCGGGCTCATCTCGCGGAGCTTCTTCACCTTGCCGGTGACGAGCTCGGCCACGTAGGCGATCTCCTCGTCCGTGGTGAATCTCCCGAGGCCGAAGCGGATCGAGGAGTGGGCGACCTCCTCGCCGACGCCCATCGCGCGGAGCACGTAGCTCGGTTCGAGGGAGGCGCTGGTGCAGGCCGAGCCCGAGCTGACGGCGACGTCCTTGATCGCCATGATGAGCGCCTCGCCCTCGACGAAGGCGAACGAGAGGTTGAGGTTGCCAGGCAGCCGCTTCTCGGGGTGCCCGTTGAGGTGCACCTCGTCGAGCTCGCGGGTGATCCGCGCGTGAAGGGCGTCGCGCTGGGCCCGGAGGCGCTCGGCCTCGGCCTTGCCCTCGAGCCGCATGAGCTCGGCCGCCTTGGCGAACCCGACGATGCCCGGCACGTTGAGGGTGCCCGACCGCATGCCGCGCTCGTGACCGCCGCCGTCCATCTGCGCGGTGAGCCGCACGCGCGGGCTTGCTGCGCCGCACGTAGAGCGCGCCGACGCCCTTCGGGCCGTACATCTTGTGGGCGGTGATCGACGCCAGATCCACGTTCATGGCGTCGACGTCGAAGTCGACCTTGCCGATCCCCTGCACCGCGTCGGTGTGGAGAAGCACGCCCCGCGCGCGGGTGAGCTTGCCGATCTCGGCGAGCGGTTGCACCGAGCCGACCTCGTTGTTGGCGAGCATCACCGAGACCAGGATGGTCTGCTCGGTGAGGGCGTTCTTCACGTCGTCCGGGTCGACCATGCCGCGCTTGTCGACGTCGAGGTAGGTGACGGTGAAGCCGTCCTTCTCGAGCCGCTTGCACGTGTCGAGCACCGCCTTGTGCTCGATCTTGGTGGTGATGATGTGGCGGCCCTTGTCGCGGTAGAACTCGGCGACGCCCTTGATCGCGAGGTTGTCGCTCTCGGTGGCGCCGGAGGTGAACACGATCGACTTCGGGTCGTGGTGGCCGCCGACGAGCCGGGCGATCTCCGCGCGCGCCGTCTCGACCGCCTCCTCGGCCTGCCACCCGAAGGCGTGGCTGCGGCTCGCCGCGTTGCCGAACTTCGCGCCGAAGTACGGCAGCATCGCCTCGAGCACGCGCGGGTCGACCGGCGTGGTCGCGTGGTAGTCCATGTAGATCGGCAGCTGCATCGTCGTCATCCGTTCTGTACGCCGAGCACGAGCTCGGGCGCTTCGTTCGTGTGCATGTCGCACTTGGTGCACTGGCCCGTGTGGCGAGCCGGGTCGCACACGTCGCAGACGTCGAGGTAGTGGAGCGAGGACTCGAGCTCGGCTTCGAGCGAGCGGAGCTTGTCGAGCTGAGTGCGGGTCTCGGCGAGGCGGGTCTCGAAGACCTCGCGGACGCGGTGCATGGCGATCGCGGCGCTGTCACTGTTCTGGAAGCCGCGGAGGAGCGCGGCGATCTCGGCCAGCGACAACCCCATCTCCCGCAGCTTGCCGATCCAGCGCACCCGCACGAGCGCGTCGGGCCCGTAGAGCCGGAATCGGCCCTTCGAGCGCGCATGCGGCTTGAGGAGCCCGAGCTCCTCGTACAGATGGAGCGCCCGCACCGTCTTGCCGGCCCGCTGGGCCAGATCCCCGACCTGGAGCAGCTCTTCTGCGGCCTCGCTGGTCACCACGGGTGTCAGCAACGCCTCGAGCGGCGACACCCCTTCTTCAGGGGTCGATTCCAGGATGGGGAGTCGGTGCTGCGGGCGAACAGGGTGGGTCACGGCAATCTCTAACTCTTACGCGTGGGTGAGTGTTAGGCCAGGAGGGAGGGTCGGTCAAGCTCCGTCCGACCGTGCGCGACCCGATCGCCGACCCCCTCCTCCGCCCCGTCAGTCGCCTAACGAGCCCTGGTCCTCCATGGTCTCCGGGCCCGCAAGCCGCCGGATGTGGGCCGTTGACTTCCTGGCGTGACAGTTGCACGACGCGCCTCCCCGACACGGGCGTGCGTCCGTGTCACTTCACGCGGCAAGTCGGATAGGAGGCGTTGGATGCGTAGCGGATGGCGCAAGAGGCTCGGATTGAGGAGCCTTGGGGTGGCGGCCCTGGCCGCACTCGCGGTGAGCGGGTCGGCCGGTACGACGACGGGGTGCGCTGGGCAGCGGGACGAGATCGATCGCGTCCAGCCGCTCGCCCTCAAGAAGGCCGACTTCGTCGGTGACATCCACCATCCGGAGAACGCTCCGGAGTTCTACATGCGCAGCCTGATCACTCAGGTCCAGCGCACGAACCCCTGGTTCAGCGACGGTCTCCAGGACCTGACCCGCCGCGTGCGGTTCGAGATCACGGAGAACTTCCTGATCGTCCGCAACGCCTACGAGTACATCAAGGGTACCGACGGCAAGGGCGGCGTGAAGGCCAACGGCGACGCGGCGGCCAAGCACAAGGCCATCGAGGGCTACATCGTCGCGGTGTACCCGATCCGCAGCCACTTCAACATCCAGCAGGCCTACAACCCGATCACGGGCGAGGTCTCCAACGTCCGCGAGGAGAACGCCTCCGACGTGCCCTGGCACGAGCGCGAGTACTTCCGCGTCGACTGGTCGACGAACCTCGTCGGCGACCCGAACCAGATCTTCTGGTGGGAGACCTTCGGCGGCGACCTGCGCTGGAAGCCCGTCGCCTTCTTCGAGGCCGACCCCAAGAAGCCGGCCGACTACTCGAACTTCGCCGAGATCGGCGGCGGCTACTTCGACGTCACCTCGCGCTGGATCGCCGGCCCCGAGACCTTCGACTACTACGGCTACCAGGTTCCGTACTGCCTCCTGCAGAACATGAACCTCTACCCGAACACGTACTCGGAGGGCTCCATCGAGTGCTCCGACCAGGAGGTCACCCTCCGGACGTCGTTCTGGAAGGTCGACGCGGGCCGCGACTACGAGGCGGGCGAGATCACCAGCTGGATGGCGAACATCCAGGCCAACCTCACGCTCGACCGCAGCGGCTACGACCGCAACTACGGCATCGTCGACGACACCTGGCACATCTACCAGCAGAAGTACAACATCTGGGACAAGTCCCACACCGCCACCATCTGCGGCGGGAACAACGTCAAGAAGGACGGCGACGCCACCTGCGCCGAGGCGTCCGGCGGCCTCAACTCCGTCTGTGACATGAACGCGAAGCGGTGCACGATCCCGTACACCGACCGCAAGGTCCGCCAGATCGACTTCTTCCTCGATCCCGAGCTCCCCGAGTACCTCTGGCCCACCACCGAGCACGCGCTCGGCCAGTGGAACAAGGCCCTCAAGGGCGCCGTCTCGTACGCCCGCGAGGCCGAGTGCCGTCGCGCCGGCGGCGAGCGTGAGGCGTGCCACGGCAAGTACTTCAAGAACGCCGCCGTCAACCCCGCCGAAGAGGACGAGCCGACGGGCGACGAGGTCGTGGTCATGTGCCACAACCCCGTGCTCAAGGGCGATCACCCGTCCTGCGGCCAGGAAGGCAAGAAGGTCCGCAAGGGCGACATCCGCGAGCACATGATCGCGTGGTGGAACAACCCGTCGTTCAACAAGCCGCTCGGCGTCATCGTGTGGTCGGGCGATCCGACCACTGGCGAGAACATCGGCTCGACGGTCAACATCTTCGGCGCGAGCGTCGAGGACTACTCGGCCTACATGCGCGACCAGATCATGCTGGTCAACGGCGACCTGACGCCGTCGGAGTACGTCTCCGGCGTGACCGTCGACTGGTACGGCTCCGCGCCCGCCGACTTCAAGACCGACCCGATCATCGACCCGGCGCTGAACGCCTTCCAGGGCGAGCTCACCAAGGTCATGTCGCCGAAGCACATGACCAAGGCCGAGATGGACGCGCGCCTCAAGGCCGTGGACATCGCGGGTCTCCAGGCCAAGACGGGCGCCGCCAAGGCGCTCGCGGGCACGACCAGCGACGCCGAGCGCTTCATCAAGTGGAACCAGCACGTGTCCAAGCAGGCGACCCTCGGGACGCCGGGCTTCGCCGACACGACCGCCTACACCACCAAGATCGCGCAGCGCCTCGAGGCGGCCAAGAAGGCGGGCCTCGAGCAGTCCATCGTCAACGACCTCTGGGTCTCCAGCGTGGGCATCGACCCGACCAAGGCGGCCACCAAGCCCGTCCTCGACGCGGTCTCGCCGCTCCGCGCGATGAACCCCACCTCCATCGCCATCGAGGGCGAGACGGAGTTCTTCCGCGCCAAGGCGAAGCACACCTGCTCGCTCGGGCCGGACGAGATGCTGCGCTTCAACTACCTCGCTGGCGCGGCGGCGTTCTACAAGTCCAAGTACCCGGACGGCGCAGCGGCCAGCGGTCGCATCGCCAAGGCAGCCGGTGTCGAGGGCCAGACCATCGACAAGAAGCTCCGCGGCAAGCTCATCTACCAGGAGCTGCTCGAGCCGATGTACGAGTTCACGCTCCTCCACGAGATGGGTCACCTCATGTCGATGGAGCACCAGTTCGCTGGCTCCTACGACGCCATCAACTACAACACCGAGTACTGGACCTACCGCGCCCAGGGAAAGACCGAGTCGTTCAAGCAGTGCGACCCGACCACCCCGCGCGCGCCGGGCTCGCCCGACACCTGCATCGGGCCGCGCTACATCGACCCGCTGACCGAGGACGAGCTCGGCACCAAGAAGGGCGCTGAGCACCACTCGATCGAGTCGTACGCGGTCGACTCCGTGATGGACTACAAGTTCGACACCATCTACTCGGCGCAGCTCGCGCCGTTCGACAAGATGGCGGCGAAGTACATCTACGGTGGCCTGGTCGAGCTCTTCGACGACGAGGACAAGAACCTCGTCAAGAACTCCGCTGCCACGGCCAAGTCGTTCGCGGGCGCCCTCGGCCTGATGAACGCCGACGCCTGGTACATCGGTGGCGCCGACACCCACTACACGCAGATGGGCATCCGCCTGAACCTGTTCGATCCGAAGCGCTGCCGCCCGCAGACCGCCGAGGAGAAGGACCGTGGCATCGGCGCCCTCGGGCTCGTGTGCCAGGTGCCCCACCGCGACCACGCGCTCGTGCGCGACATGGTCTCGGCGAACGCGCAGGGCTTCCCCGCGACCGACGAGTGGAAGGTCCAGTATGCAGAGACCAACCCGGCCGGTCCGTGGAAGGGCTCGGACGGCCTGACCCGTCGCCGCTGGCCCTACAAGGTCAGCGACGGCAACACGGCCTACGTCCACAGCATGGTGTACGACTCGGGCGCCGACTTCTACGAGCTGACCCAGGACATCCTGGATCGCTACGGGATGATGTACCTCGACTACTTCTTCCGCATGGGAAGGCGCGAGCGTAACGTCGCCAACGCGGGTCGCCGCATGTACGGTCGCTTCTTCGACCGCGTGCAGTCGCTCCAGTGGAACGCCCTCTCCGACGTCGTCCGCTCGGGCTTCGAGGAGGATCCGGCGAAGTACTCGGCGCGTGGCGGCAGCCTCTCGCTGACCCAGCTGTTCGACGCGATGCAGTCGGCGTTCCTCCGGCCGCAGCCGGGCGCCTACACGCTCAACAAGCAGCCGGGCTCGCTCTACGACCTCTACTCGGTCGCTCCGGGCATGCCCGAAGAGGCCGACCCCACCAAGCCGATCGGCGGCGTGACCCCGAGCTTCTGGCTCGGCGTCGGTGACGCGCGCTACGTCGACCACCGCTTCGATCTCAAGCGCCAGTACGACTACCGTGCGTACGCGTTCCGCGCCGGCAGCTTCCTCGAGAAGCCGTTCGCCGCCATCGCCCTCACCGACGCCCGTCCCAAGCTCAGCACCGTCGCCCGCGAGACCTATCTCGACGGCCGCAACGTGATGTTCAGCTTCCGCAGCGCGCTGCCGCAGGCCTTCGACCGCCTGGTCGCCGGCGTCATGGCAGACGACTGGGACACCGTCGGTCCGTACATCGATCCCGCCAGCACCAAGGACGCCTTCGGCATGACGCCGCTGTCGACCCTCAAGCTCTGGGACGCCGACGTCACCAAGATCACCCGCCCGGCCGGCAGCAAGGTCGTCGACCCGATGCTCGGCTTCCGGCAGAAGGTCCCGGCGGTCGTCCTGATGATGCTCTACCAGCCGATCGACTCCAGCATGGACCTCATCAACCGCACCCGCATCTGGGTCCCCGGTAGCTCTGAGGGCATCACGATCCCCGACAGCGAGCGCGTGGTGTTCTTCGACCCCTCCGAGGGCATCGAGTGGAACGCCAAGTCGTTCGGCCAGGAGACCCTCGCCGGCAAGATCGTCGACCAGGGCATCGGCGCCCGCATGATGGAGCACGCCAACGAGCTCCTGCTCGCGGCCTACGACGTCGAGAGCGAGCCGGTGAAGGTCGGCTCGACCCAGCTCAAGGCCAAGTACGACCCGATCACGCACCGTCCGCTCAAGAAGGGGACGACCGTGGCGATCACCAAGGCTGACGTGAAGGACGCTGCCGCGGCGGAGAAGCTCCGCCTCTACGTCGGCTTCCTCAACCAGGTCCGCGTCTCGCTCTACTACCTGGGCTTCGGCCCGTGCGGGTACTCGTACGACCGCGACTGCTGATCGCCCTGCTGGGAGGGTGCAGCGCGCGAGCGCTCCCCTCCCGGCTCCCCCCAAGAATCTTTCTGAGTGTGAATAGGAGGCTGTGATGCGTAAGGGATGGTTGAGCCGGCTGGGAATGGCAGCATTCCTGGGGCTCTCTGTGGCGGCGAGCGGCGGTGGTTGCGCGGAAGAGCGCGAGCCCATCAGCCAGGTGCAGCCGAACTACATGAAGAAGGCGGATCTGCTCGGGCCTGACCCGGCGAACCCGACCGAGTGGTACATGCGCATGACGATCACCGAGGTCGGCAAGAGCAACAGCTTTGCCTTCCCCGGCTATCAGGACGAGCTCCGCCGCGTGCGGTGGGACATCCAGGAGAACTTCCTCGTCGCTCGCCGCTCTTACGAGCTCGTGAGCGGCTCGGACGGCAAGGGCGCAGACCCGTCGAAGAACAACGGCGTCATCGTCGCCATGTTCCGCATCCAGTCGCACTTCGACATCCAGCGGGCGTACAACCCGACCACGGGCGAAGAGCAGAACGTCATCGTCGAGAACCCGATCGACCGGCCGTGGTTCCAGCGCGACTACATGCGCGTGGACTGGACGCGCAACCTCGTCAGCGACCCCGACTTCGCCGGCCTCTGGTTCGGCGAGATCTTCGGTGAGATCAGCTGGCAGAACGTCGACTACTACGTCACGGATCCGACCAGCCCGAACGCCCCCGTCTACGACACGGCCAACGGCTACTTCGATCTGACCAGCAAGTGGCTCGCCAAGGCGCCTTCGTTCGACGGCGTCTCGTGGCTCCCCGCCTGCATCATCTCCAACTTCTACTCGGGCAGCGTCGTCACCGACTGCAACGACCAAGAGGTCGCCGTCCGCACGTCCTTCATGAAGGTCGGGCAGCGCGACTACGAGGCGATGGAGACGGACAGCGCGAAGTTCTCGATGTTCGGCACGTTCAACCGCGATCGCTACGGCTTCTCGCGGCAGTACGGCGTGACGGACGCGAAGTGGCACCGCCTCGTCGCGCGCCACAACCTCTGGACCAAGAGCCACGACGAGCGCGCCTGCGGCGAGGATGGCGACAAGGTCAAGGGCGACGGCGTCTGCGGCAGCGTGCAGGGTTCGGTCTGCGACATGTACGCGGGCGAGAACACCGGCAAGAAGAGCGGCCTCTGCACGATCCCGCTCGCCAAGCGTGAGGTGCGCGGCATCCCCTACTTCGTGTCGACCAGCATGCCGGCCGACCTGTGGGACACGAACCAGGAGCTGATCGACCAGTGGAACGACGCCATGGTGAACGCCATTGCCGTGTCCCGCGAGGTCGAGTGCCGCCGCTTCGGCGGTGACGCCGCTGGCTGCCGGGCGCAGTTCTTCGACGGCGAGACCCCGAAGGCCAGCAACGGCCCGGCGCTCGTCCTCTGCCACAACCCCGTCAAGGCGGGCGAACACAAGTCGTGTGGCAAGGAAGGCACCATCGCCCGCGAGGGCGACCTCCGGTACAACCTGATCGGCTGGGTCGATCAGCCGCTCTCGGCCGCGCCCCTCGGCTACGGCCCGGACGGTGCCGACCCGCTGACGGGCGAAGTGGTGCAGGCGACCGCCTACATCTACGGCGCTTCGCTCGACAGCTACGCCACCATGGCCCGCGACCTCGCGCGCATCGCCATCGGTGACATCAGCGTCGAGGAGTTCTCGACCGGCGCGCACATCGCGGGTGGTCTCGGCAAGTACGCGCCGAGCGACACGCCGGCCATGTACGAGGCCTACGGCAAGTTCCTCCGTGGCGAGGGTCCCGCTCCGCGCGGGCTCAGCGCCACCGAGATCGACTCCCGGATGAAGGGCATCCAGACCAAGGATCTCGTCGCCAAGATCGGCGCCGGGGCCGCGGTTGCGGGCAAGGCCAACGTCGACGCGCTCGCCGCGGTCAACGCCGAGATCGGCGCGAAGGGCGTCGGCGGGCAGCAGGGCTTCGGTGGCAAGGCCGAAGCCGAGGCGCGCATGAACGCCACGGCGACCAAGCTCGCCGGCAGCAAGTCCGAGGCCGAGATCCTGTCGCAGGATCAGTGGCTCGCGGGCAACCTGCCCATCGCCCAGGCCGACGCGGCGCTCGCCGCCGAGGTCCGCAAGTCGGTGTCGCCGTTCGGCGGCAAGCTCAACCCGATGGCGATGGCGGAGCTCTCGAACAAGGTCCACCAGACCCTCGAGGCCCACGGCATGTGCATGTTCGGGATGGACGAGTTCAACGCTCCCCACCTCGAGGGCCTCGCCCGCAAGTACAAGGACAAGTACAAGGACCTCTCGCCCGAGGAGCGGTCGCAGAAGCTGTTCTTCGACCTGCGCCGCGACATCTACCGCGCGGTGACCGAGCACGAGGTCGGCCACACGGTCGGTCTGCGCCACAACTTCCAGGGTTCGTGGGACTCCATGAACTTCCACCCGAACTACTGGAAGCTCCGCACCGCCGACGGCGCCAAGACCGCCGAGTGCACCGGGCCGCGCACCGATCCCAAGACGGATACGTGCATGGGCCCTCGCTACCTCGACCCGGAGACGAGCGAGGAGATGGGGACCGGCACCAAGGTCCACGCGTCGATCGAGGAGTACGCCTACTCGTCCATCATGGACTACGGCTACGACTTCAACACCGACCTCATGGGTCTCGGCTCTTACGACAAGGCCGCCATGAAGTTCATCTACGGTGGCACCGTCGAGACCTTCAAGGCGGGTAGCAAGGTCGGTCCGGACCTCGCGGGTCTGCACGCCTTCCCGGGCGAGACGATGCCGCGTGGCCACCTGTCCGAGCAGTGGTGGGTCAAGCGCACCGACGCCAAGGTCGGCGGCGGGGCGAAGTTCCAGCCCACCCACTACACGACCCTCGCGCGCAAGCTCCAGGAAGAGAAGCTCCTCTTCGACGCCTCGCGCTGCGTGCCGGCCAAGGACAAGTCGTCGGCCGAGCAGTACGCGGCCATCGACGGCGTGGTCTGCCAGCCGCCGGCGAAGGACCACGCGCACTTCAGCGAGATGGTGACGGGCAACGTGGAGGGTGACCTCGACGCGCTCGCCTGGAAGACCAAGGACGGCCGCATCCGCTGGCCGTACCGGTTCGGCACCGACGAGTACGCCAGCTACCCGCACGGCCTCCGCTTCGACGCGGGCGCCGACGTCTACGAAGCCGCCGAGAACGTCGCGCGCCTCTACGAGTACCGCTACCTCCTCGACTTCTGGCGTCACGGCCGTCATGGCTGGATCCCCTTCTTCATGGAAAACCGCCTCTGGGACCGCTACTTCTCGCGCATGCACAGCATCGGCTGGCTGGCGGGTAGCAAGATCGGCCAGTACGCGGCGATGTACCCGGACAAGACCACGGACACCAACCCCGCTCTCCAGTCCGACGACTGGGGTCGTGGCTACGTCCTCGCGGGCACGGCGCTGTTCGCCGAGCTCTCCAAGGCCATCCTCCGTCCGCAGCCCGGCCCCTACGCGCCGAAGGATGCGTCCGCGGGTGTCGTCAACGAGATGTGGGAAGTCCCGGACAGCTGGCCCGATTTCGGCAAGCCGTCGCCCGGCGTCACCGTGAGCGTCCTCGACGGTCGCTTCATCGACACCGACGTCAGCAACTTCAAGGGCGGGTCGTTCAACTACAACTCGTACCCCAACCGCTCGGGCACCTACCTCGAGAAGCCGCTCGCATCGAAGGCCCTCGCGGCGCAGTTCCCGCCCATGCACGTCTACTACTCGCGCGACACCTACGTGGATGGTCGCAACATGCTCATCAACTTCCGGTCCTTCATGCCGGTCGCCTACGACCGCCTGATGTCGGGTGTGTTCGCCTTCGACCTCGACGCCGTCGCGCCGTACATCGATCGCAGCAAGGCCACCAAGGCCGGCGACTACGTCGTCGAGCCGCAGTACCAGAAGCTCTGGGAGAACACCTACAAGGCCGAGGCGGGCGCCAACACCGTCTACCTCGACCCGCTGGTCGGCTTCCGCACGCAGGTCCCCACGCTGCTCTACACCTTCTGGCTCGGCCAGGACGACGGCAGCATGGCGATCGCCCACACGATGCGCACCTGGATCGAAGGTGGTCCCGAGGCTCTGCCGCTCGCCGACTCGGAGAAGGTCTTCTTCTACGAGCCCGACAGCGGCGTCCTCTGGGGTGCGCGCCGTGACATGAACGAGGCCACCGCGCCGGACCAGAACGGGTTCAAGCGCGCCGCCAACGTCGGTCAGCGCATGCTCGAGCACGCCAACCGCATCCTCGCCGCGGCCTACGACGTCCAGACGGACGGCAAGGGCTACCCGCTCTACGACGCGGTCACCAAGCGTCCGAAGTGGACCGATCCGGCCAAGCCGGCCACGGTCAAGGACGTGACGGCCCAGACCCAGCTGCGTCGCTACGTCGGCATCCTCAACGTGAACCGCCAGTACCAGTGGGACCTGCGCGGCGATCTGAAGGGATTCTGATCCCCCGCTCGTGAGAGCACGAACGCCCGGTCGCGAAAGCGCCCGGGCGTTCTAGTTTTTGGGGGCGTCGCCTCGGTGAGGCACGCCCGGTGGACGGTTCACTCCCAGCTGAGCGCGCGGGTCATCAGCTGGTTGACCGCCTCGGCCACGGGCTTGTCCTCGTAGAGCACGCGGTAGACCTCCTGCGTGATGGGTAGCTCGACGCCGAGCTTCTCCCCGAGCTCCTTGGCGCTCTTGGTGGTGCGCACGCCCTCGGCCACCTGGGTCATGCTGCCGAGCACGTCGGCGAGCTTGCGACCGCGCCCGAGCTCGTAGCCCACCGTGCGGTTACGCGAGGCCTCCCCGGTGCACGTGAGCACGAGGTCTCCCATCCCGGAGAGTCCGGCCAAGGTCAGCGCGCTCCCGCCCTTCACCATGGCGAGTCGGGCGATCTCCGCGAGGCCGCGGGTGATCACGGCGGCCCGCGCGTTGTGGCCCAGGCCGAGCCCGTCGACCGCGCCGGCCGCGATGGCGATCACGTTCTTGAGCGCGCCGCCCATCTCGACGCCGACGACGTCGCTGTTGGCGTACGCGCGCATGCGCTCGCTCGAGAAGCGGTGGATCAGCTGGTGGCACATCTGCTCGTTGCGGCTCGCGATGACGATCGCCGTGGCCATGCCCCGCACGACTTCCCGCGCGAACGAAGGCCCGCTGAGGTAGGCGAGGTTCCGGTGCTGGAGCGGCGGGATCACGTCCTCGAGCACCTCGCTCATGAGCATCAACGACTCGTTCTCGATCCCCTTCGTCGCGCTCACGATGGGCGCGTCGTCGGGGATGCCGACGGCGACCAGCTCCTTGGTCACCTCGCGGAGCACGTGGGAGGGGACCACCAGCACGACGATGCTGGCTCCGACCAGCGACTCGCGCACGTCGGCCGTGGCCCGCAGGCTGGGGGGCAGGCTCACGCCGGGCAGGTAGCGCGCGTTGGTGCGGGTGCGCTCGATCTCCTCCGCGTCCTCGGGTCGCTTGCACCAGAGGCGGACCTCCTCGCCCTTGTCCGCCAGCACCCGGGCGAGCGCCGTACCCCACGAACCACCGCCGATCACCGCTGCGTGTGCCATGGCCCGCATGGTACACGGAACGAATGGCGCGGAGCTTCGTCGAGCTGCTCGGGGACAAGCGTGACGGTCGGGCCCACGAGCCCGGGGACATCCAGCGGCTGATCGCCGGGCTCGGGTCCGGCGAGCTCGCCGACTACCAGATGTCGGCGTGGCTGATGGCGGCGTTCCTCCGCGGGCTCGACGAGCGGGAGACCCTCGAGCTGACCGACGCCATGCTCGCGAGCGGCACCGTCCTCGATCTCTCCGATCAGCCTGGCATCAAGGTCGACAAGCACTCGACCGGAGGCGTCGGGGACAAGGTGAGCCTCGCACTGGCACCGCTGGTGGCCGCGTGTGGCGTGCCCGTCCCGATGGTCAGCGGCCGCGGTCTCGGCCACACCGGCGGCACCCTCGACAAGCTCGAGTCCATCCCCGGGTTCCGCGTCGATCTCTCGGTCGACGACTACCGCCGCATCGTCCGCGAGGTCGGCACCTGCATGATCGGGCAGACCAAGGAGATCGCCCCGGCGGACAAGCGGATCTACGCGCTCCGCGACGTCACGGCGACGGTGGAGTCCATCCCCCTCATCACCGCCTCCATCCTGTCGAAGAAGCTCGCCGAGGGGATCGACGCCCTCGTCCTCGACGTGAAGGTCGGCCGCGGCGCCTTCATGAAGGACCTCGGCCGGGCGCGGGCGCTGGCGCAGTCGCTCGTCGCGGTCGCCAAGCGCGGTGGCAAGGGGGTGTGCGCGCTGCTCACCGACATGGATCACCCCCTCGGCCTCACCATCGGCAACGCGCTCGAGACGCGCGAGGCGATCGAGGTGCTGCAGGGCGGCGGCCCGGCCGACATGGTCGAGATCACGCTCGCCCTCGCGGCGGAGATGCTGGTCCTCGGCAAGGTCGCCGCCGACGAGACCGCGGGCCGGGCGCTCGCGCGCGCCAAGCTCGCCTCCGGCGAGGCGCTCGACCGCTTCGGTCGCATGATCGAGGCGCAGCACGGCGACCGGCGAGTCACCACCGACCTCACGCTCCTGCCCTCGGCGCCGCACGTGGTCACCCTCGCGGCGCCGCGGGCGGGGTTCGTCGCCGACGTCGATCCGCTGGCCCTCGGGCTCGCGGCCGTCGCCCTCGGCGCCGGTCGCTCGCGCGCCGAACAGCCGGTCGATCCGCGCGTGGGCCTCGTGCTCCGCGCGGTGCGCGGCACGGCGGTCACCCTAGGCGATCCGCTCGTCGAGCTGCACGTGGCCAAGCAGTCCGACGTGGAGCTCGTGCGGGCCCGCGTCGAGGGCGCCTTCCGCATCGACGACCACGCGCCACCCGCGCGGACCCTGATCCTCGAGACCGTGCGCTGAGCAGCGCGGGTCAGCGCCGGCCGAGGCGCACTTCGACGGCGCGGGCGTGGGCCTCGAGGCCCTCGAGCCGCGCGAGGGCGCAGACCGCGTCGGCCTGGGCGGCGAGGGTGGCCTGGTCGTACTCGACGAGGCTCGTGCGCGAGACGAAGTCGTAGACGCCGAGGGGCGCCCCGAAGCGGACCGCGCCCCCCGTCGGCAGCACGTGGGAGGGCCCCGCGACGTAGTCGCCGACGGCCTCCGGCGTGTTGCTCCCGATGAACGCGGCGCCGGCGGCCGTGATGCGGTCGAGGAGCGCGTGGGGCTCGCGCACGTGCAGCGCGAGGTGCTCCGCCGCGAGCCGGTCCGCGATCTCGGCGAGCGCGTCGCGGCCCTGGACCACGAGCACATACCCCTGCCGGTCGACCGACGGGCGCGCGATCGCGACGCGCGGCAGGCTCGCGAGCTGCACCTCGACCTCGGCCACGACCGCCTGGGCGAGCGCCTCGGAGTCGGTGAGCAGGAGCGGGTAGGCCGCCTCGTCGTGCTCGGCCTGGGAGAGGAGATCGGCGGCCACGACGCGCGCGTCGGCGCTGTCGTCGGCGACCACGAGGATCTCGCTCGGGCCGGCGATGCCGTCGATCTTCACGTGGCCCGAGACCAGCTTCTTGGCGCACGCGACGTAGATGTTGCCCGGGCCGACGACGATGTCGACCCGCGGGACGCTCGCGGTGCCATAGGCGAGCGCGCCGATGGCCTGCGCGCCGCCGGCGTCGAGGATGCGCTCGACCCCGGCGAGGTGCGCGGCGGCGAGGAGCGCGTCGTCGCCCGCGTCGCCACTCAGCGGCGTCGCGACGAGGATCTCGCGCACGCCGGCGACCTGCGCGGGGATCGCTGCCATGAGCACCGAGGACGGGTAGCGAGCCTTGCCCCCGGGGGCGTAGACCCCCGCGCGCCGCAGGGGGCGGACCCGTGTGCCGAGCCGCGCGCCGCCGTCCGCGTAGACGAACGATTCGTCCGACCACTGGCGCTCGTGGAACGTGCGGATGCGCGCGGCGGCGAACCGGAGCGCCTCGCGGGCGGCGGGCTCGAGGCGGGCGAGCGCGGCCTCGCCGTCGAACGTCCGGACGAGGGGAGAGGGCCGGCGGTGCTCGAAGCGCGCGCAGGCGTCCAGCACGCCCTCGTCGCCCCGCTTCCGGACGTCGTCGAGGATGCCGCGGACGGCCGCTTCGACGGCGCCGAGGTCCTCGTCCCCGCGGGTCTCGAGGGCCCGAACGACCGCCGCGAACCCCGGATCGCTCTGTCGTGCGAGCTTCAGCATGGGCGCTGGACCTAGCCAGCCGGCCGCCGTGCGTCGACCGTTGTGATCCTCGGCCGGTGGTGGTACCCCCTCCGACTGAATCGTCATTCAGTATCAATCGTGTGGAGGACTCCATGGCTGTCGACATCCAGGATCTGTTCAACAACCAGCTCCCCGCCGCCATCGCCAAGCAGCCGGACAAGGCCGCGGAGATCGGCCACGTCTTCCAGATGAACATCGGCGGCGACGCGGGTGGCAAGTGGACCATCAACACCACCAAGAACGGTGGCCCGTCCTGTGTGGCCGGTGAGATCGCCACCGCCGAGTGCACGATCGACATCGCGGCCGACGACTTCCAGAAGCTCGTCGAGAACCCCCAGGCCAACGGCATGCAGCTGTTCTTCGCGGGCAAGCTCAAGGTCAAGGGCAACCAGATGCTCGCCATGAAGCTCCAGAAGCTGTTCGATCTCGCCAAGTGATCACGCCGGCTACGCGCGCGTAGCCACCGCGACGAGGCCGCCCAAAGGGGTGGCCTCGCTGCTTTTTGACTCGCCGCGCCGCGCGAGGTGCCGCATCGTTTGCCCATGCAGCGACCGCTCGAAGGCGTACGTGTGCTCGATCTCACCCGGCTGCTCCCAGGCCCCTTCGCGACCCTGGTGCTCGCCGACATGGGCGCGAGCGTCGACAAGATCGAAGACCCCCACGGCGGCGACTACTTGCGCCACATGCCGCCGCAGCTGGGCGACCAGAACGCGGCGTTCCTCGCGCTGAACCGCGGCAAGCGCTCGATGGTCCTCGACCTCAAGCGGCCCGAGGGGCGCGCCACCCTCGAGCGCCTCCTGCCCCGCTACGACGTGCTCGTCGAGCAGTTCCGCCCCGGCGTGCTCGATCGCCTCGGCCTCTCGCACGCTCGGCTGCGCAACGACTTCCCGCACCTCGTCATCGCGGCCATCACGGGCTACGGGCAGACGGGCCCGCTCGCGCATCGCGCCGGCCACGACCTGAACTACCTCGCGCGCTCCGGCGTCCTCGGGCTCACCGGGCCCGAGAGCGGACCGCCGCAGCCGCCCGGCTTCCAGCTCGCCGACGTCGCGGGCGGGCTCTGGGCGGTCATCGGCCTGCTCGGTGCCCTGCGGGCGCGGGAGGCCACGGGGCAGGGCGCGGTGGTCGACATCGCGATGAGCGAGGGCACGCTGCCCTTCGCGATGGCGCAGCTCGGGGCCATCGCGGTGAACGGCACCGCGGGGCGCGGGGGAGAGGCGCTGACCGGCGGCATCGCCCCCTACGCGACCTACGGCACCAAGGACGGCCGCTGGGTCTCGCTGGGCGCCCTCGAGCCCAAGTTCTGGAAGTCGTTCTGCGATGGTGTGGGGCTCGATCTCGACATGACCGCCATGATGCCGGGGGCGCACCAGCCCGCGTTGCGCGCGCGTCTCACCGAGGTGTTCGCGACCCGCACCCGCGACGAGTGGGCCGCGTTCGGCGCCGAGCGCGACTGCTGCCTCGAGCCCGTCCTCGAGCCGCACGAGCTCGCGAGCGATCCGCACCTCGTCGCGCGTGGCATCCTGCACAAGCAAGCGACACCGTGGGGCGAGAGCACCCAGGTGCGCCTACCGGTCGCGCCACCGGCCGAGGCGCCGGCGCCGGCGATGGGGGAGCACACGCGCACGATCCTCGGTGAGGGGGGATTCTCCGCGGAGGAGATCGACGCGCTCGTCTCGGGCAACGTCGTCCGGTAGTCGAGCACCTGGACAAAAGCACCAAACGCCCCGCGGCATCGAGCCGTCGGGGCGTGGCTATCGAGCGAAGCGCGGCCGATTCGCCACGACTTCGGAGGGGCGTTCGCGGCGAGGCGAACGCTCAGCCCTTCGAGATCTTGCCTTCTTTGTGCGGGTGATGAGCCCGGCACGCGGGGCAGAACTTCTTGATCTCGAACTTCTCGCTCATCGTGCGCTTGTTCTTGGTCGTGTGGTAGTTCGAGCGTTGGCAGTTGGCGCAGCTGAGCTTGATGATGTCACGCATGGTCGTCTCCGAGGTCGCCGGCGAGGTGCTTCGTCCGGGCGATTGCCGTGATGAGCGGGGTCGAAACCGTAGAACTCTGTGGTGCGTCCGTCAAGTCGAGGAACTCGACGGATCGCGGTGAAAGACGGCGGTGAAAGATGGAGTGGGCGAGGCCGACGACAGCCCCGCAACCCGCTCAATCGTCGTCGTCGTCGCTGCCGCCGTCGAGGCGGCGCTCACGGTCGCGGTCGCGCTCCATGCGGCGACGACGGCCTTCGCTCTCGCCGAACCCGCGGCTCGGACCGCCGTCACGGTTGGCGCCGGCCGGACCGCCGCCCCTGCGCCGACGCGACGCGGGCCGCTGCCGAAATCACGGGGCGGTCCGCTGTGGTCACCACCGCCGCCGCCACCGCCGCGGTAGCCACCGCCACCGCCACCGCCGCCGCTGTAGCCACCGCCACCGCCACCGCCGCTGTAGCCACCGCCACCGCCGCCGCCACTGTAGCCGCCGCCTCCACCACCGCCACCCGCGAAGCCGCCAGGCCCGCCGGCAGGGCGGTCACCCTTCGGGTGAGCGATGTTGATGTGCAGCGGACGGCCGCGGAGATCGGCGCCCTTGAGGGCCTCGAGCGCGGCGTTCGCGCTCTCGGCCGACGACAGGGTGACGAAGCCGAAGCCGCGCTTGCGGCCGTCGGGATCGGTCGGGAGATGGATGCGCACGACGGGACCGGCGCCGGCGCCGGAGATCAGCGCCTCGAGCTCCTCCTGGCTCGCGTCGTAGGGGAGGTTGCCGACGTAGAGGGTCGAGTCGGGGCTCGGCGCGGGACGCCCGCCGCCACCACCGCCAGGGCCAGCTCCCGGTCCACCCATCCCACCTTCACGCTTGGGTGGTTCGGCCTGGAAAGGCCGGACGCTGATGGAGCTGCCAGCCTGCATCGAGCCGTTCAACGAGTCGCGTGCAGCGCTCGCTTCGGCGTCGGTTGCCATGGTCACGAAGCCGAACCCACGCGGCCGCCCGGTGGCGCGGTCCTTCGGTAGGCTGACGTTGACGACAGTGCCGCCTGTCGCTTCGAACAGCTGGCGAAGGATGTCTTCAGAGATGGTGTCGGGCAGACCAGCCACGAACAACTTGCGCGAATCCTCGGGCGACGACATGGGACGAACAGAGCCTCCGAAAAGAAACCGATGATGAAACCAATGCGCGGCGTAGGAACGACGCCCTGAGGGCGAGGTTATCGGCTCGCGGTTCCCTGTCAACGCGAGTAGCTTCCCTTCGTGACCCGCGCGTCCGTCTGGGTGCTCACGGCCGCCTTGGCCTCGGCCGCCCCCTACCAGTGCAAATCGACCGATCCCGAGCGTGCCCGCGACGACACGCCCTCGGAGGCGCTGTGGGCCCTCTGCGGCCGATTGGCCGACGCGGGCGACGCCGACGGGGTCAAGCGAACCCTGGATTTCCTGGTCGAACGCTACCCGGCGAGCAAGGAGGCCCGGCGCGCCGAGGACGAGCGCAAGGCTGACAAACCTTGCGGCAAGGTGACCGCGGAGCTCGCGGCGGCGGCCAGACCCAAGGGGTCGGCGAGCAAGTGACCGCGGGTGGGTCGCAGCCCTCCGCAGTGCAGGACGCCCCGCCCAAGCCCCGGCTCCTGCTGGTCACGGATCTCGAACTCTGTGCGCTGGAGGCGACCCTGGAGCGGCTCCGACGCCTCGCCGGTCATCCCCGGAGGGACCGTTGCATGGTCGGTGTGCGCGGCCCCCACCGTCCCGCACGAGAGCTCGTGGGGGTGGCGCGAGCTGCGCTGGACGCCGGCCTTCGGTGTGTCGTGCACGACCGGGTGGACGTGGCGCTGGTCGTGGGCGCGGGCGTGCAGCTCGGCGAACGTTCGGTGTCGCCCGACGAGGCGCGCGCGCTCTTGCCGGCGGGCGCGTGGATCGGTCGCTCGTGCCACGATCTCGCGGGGGTGCTCGCCGCCGTCGACGCGGGCGTCGATGGGATCACCGTGAGCCCGGTGGCGCCTTCGCCCGGCAAGCCACCGCCGATCGGGTTCGCGCGCTTCGGGGCGCTGTCCCACGAGGCCCACGCACGCGCGAGGGCACGCCAGCGCGGCGTGACGGTGTTCGCGCTCGGGGGCGTGGACGCGACGAACGTGGGTGACGCGGTTGCGCACCATGCCGACGGCGTCGCCGTCGTGCGGGCCTGGCTCGAGGCCGAGGATCCGAGCCCGGTGGTCACGGCGCTGCTCTCGTCTTTCGTCGAGTGAGTCCAGCGAACGAGTTCAATCGGCGATCGCGACGAGCCGCAGCCCCTCGTCGGGAGCGCCTTCGCGCGCGGATCGACCCACGGGTGTGCGCGCGAAGAGCGCGCGGGTGCCGTCGTCGGCGGTGAGCCAGTGGTAGACGAGCTCGAACGGTTCGGACCACCAGCCCCCGACGATGCGCTCGGGAGGCGAGATCTCGACGGTGCGGGTGGCGCGCCGCCCGCCACTCCGTCCACCGAATCCCACGCTCGGTGGGGCCTCGCCGCGCAGCGGCCACGGATCGCCCACGGCAGGCATGCGGGAGAGCACCACCACGCCGACGGCGGGAGGAGGCGCGCGGAGCCGCTCCTTGAGCGTGGGAGCAGGGGGTGGGGTGATGGCGCGCTCGGCGACGGCGCCCACCTCGGCGCGCACGAAGCGGCCCCGCTGCTCGGGCCGAGGGTCTTCGTGGCGGACGGGGGTGACGACGCGCCCGGCACCGAACCGACCGCACAGGCGCGCGAGCGCGACGTCGAGCGGGAGCAACGAGGCGTCGCGCCGCGCGAAGGGGAGGGACTCGCTCGTCGCGGTGGCGGGCACGAGCGAGGTGACGGTGAGACGCAGTCGAGCGACCGGTACGTCGCTCTCTTGCTCGACCCTGGCGAGGCGTGCGCCCTCGAGCGTGGCGCGCGAGCTCGAAGAGCGCCTGGGGATCGAGCTCGGGGCGCGCCGGCCGCACGACCAGTCGGGTGCTCTGACCGCGGGACTCGAGGAGGACCTCGAGCTCGCCGACGCCGAGACCCCGCGCGAGCAGCGGAGGGCAGAGGCGCAAGCAGGCCGTGCGCAACGCGAACACGAGCTCGTCGAGCGTGGTGGCGCCCTCTCCGGCGGGATCGAGCGCCTCGAGATCGACCTCGACGGAGGGATCGGCGGAGGGGACGAAGGTGGCGAGGGCGGGGGGGGCCTGACCGCGCGCGAGCATCACGAGGGTGCGGCCCTCTTCTCCGAAGCGCGCCTGCGCGCCCTCGAGCGGGAGGGCCGCGACCTCGGCCATCTTGGTGAGCCCGAGCGCTTGCAGCGCCTGGGCGACGAGCGGAGAAGCAGGGAGCAGGGCGCTGGACAGGGGCGCGAGGAACGCGGCGTCGGTCGTCAACGCGCCGCTGCTCTCGCTCGCTGCGGCGCTCTCACCCGCGATGGCGTGCGGGACGACCCGGACCGGGACGCGCCCCCGCGTCTTCGGGCGTGCGATCTCGACGTGGGCGGCGCAGATCGCCGCGAAGGCGCCGTCGGCCACGCCGATGGAGAAGGGGCCGAGCTCGAGGCCGCGCACGAGCTTCACGAGCTCGGCGATGGCGTGCGCCTCGGCGCCCGCGCCGAGATCTCTCGGGAGGACGAGCTCGAGGAGAAAATCTCCGGCGGTGGGGAGCGAGCTCGCGCACGCGGGGCGCAGCGCTTCGGCGCGCCCCTGGCGGGGAGAGAGGCGCGAGATCGCCTCGACGATCTGCGCTTCGACGGCGACGAGCCGAGCGGGCTCGAACGACGCGAGCGCGAGGCCCGGGACGCGCGCGCGGGCTTGCGCCACCGTCATGCCCTCGCGCACGCCCTCGCGGTGGGCCTGACCGTCGAGCGCGACGATGCGCGCTCCACCGCCCTCGCCACGCACGAGCGCGTGCGCGTGCGCGGCGGGCTGGCGCGCTCTCCGACCGTGCTCTAGCGCCTCACTGGTCTCTGGATGCGAGGCGACCTCGTGTGGACCGAGCGCGAGGGAGAGCTGCTGGAGCGGGACGCTCGCGGCGTGCCGCTGCCCACGGCGCGTTCCTCGCGGGGAGGACGCGTCTGCCGAGGCGCGCGCAGGCGAATTTGCCCGTGAATCCCCCGGCGTGCCCACCGACCAGCGCGGCTCGGAGAGGACGGGCTCAGTCGTACTCTGGGAGTTCGAGTGGACCAGCCGCAGGCGATGGGCGGCGATCGGCAGCTCGCTCCAGTGGACGCAGGCGATCCGTCGTATGGGGGAGACGTGTGGGGTGATCGGGCTGCGCATGGTCGGATTCCTGATCGAGCAGGGACTCGTTGCCGAGGACGAGGCGGGGGTCGCCGAAGAGCGCCGTGACGGCCTCGAGGAAGGAGGTGCGGCCCACACCGCTCGGGGGCGAGACGAACGACGGTGGAGTGCCGAACATGACCAGCGGCGTGTGCGCCTCGCCGCGCCGACCGCTCGCGAGCCGCGCGAGCCGGGCGAGGGCGGTGGGATGGAGGCTCCGGTGCAGCTCGAGCGCGACGAGCGAGAAGGAGCCGGAGCGCAGCGCGATGTCGGCGGCGACGTGGGCCTCGGCCGGGTCTTCGGGGCGGACGACGACGAGGCGCCGCTCGAGATCGAGGAGCTCACCTGGGTGGTAGGTGCCGTAGGTGTCGACGAAGAGGGCGGGGCGGCCCAGCGGATCGTCGGCGAGGCGGAGGAGGGTCCACGCGGCGAGCCAGGCGAGGCCCCCTTGGCCGAGCGCGACCTCGACCCACAGGACGGGCGCCTTGCGCAGCGCTGCACCGCCGACACTGCCAGCTGCGCCTATCCCCGGAAAACTACCCGGAAAGCGCTGGACGAGCTCGTGCCGCAGCTGTTCGAGGGTGGAGGAAGAGGAGGCCATCTGGACGCTTGTCCAGCATAGGTCCTCGCTCGGTTCGCACAACTCGAGGGCGGACAGGATATGTCCGCCCCGGGTTCCCTCTCAGAAGAAGTTGCCGATGGTGAACTCGAACTGGCTCGAGTCCTCGTACGCGAGCGGGCGGGTCGGGAAGCCCCACTCGAAGCGCAGCGGGCCGAGCGGCGAGAACCAGCGGATGCCGAAGCCGTACGAGGTGCGCAGGTCGAGGAGGTTCTTGTTGCACGGGTCGACGACCTTGTCGGTCGGGGTGCCACGCGCGACGTTGCAGTAGAGGCCCTCGAGGTTCCAGGCGTTGCCGGCGTCGAAGAACACGACGCCGCGGATGCCGACCTTGTCGAGGATGGGGAACTCGAGTTCGAAGTTCGAGTAGAGCTGCATGTTCCCGCCGATGTTCGCGCCGTTCGTGTAGATGCTGGTGTTCGGGTCGAGGCTGCCGTTGAGCGGCAGGCGCGGGCCGATCGAGCGCAGGCGGAACCCACGGACGTCGAAGATGCCGCCGAGGAAGAAGCGCGCGAAGATCGGCACGCCCGCGGCGTTGGGGCTCGTGACGTGGCCCCACTCGGTGTTGTTCTTGAGGACGACGTTGCCGCCGAGGTTGTAGTAGAAGCGCGCGTTGATGCGGTGACGCAGGAACTGGTTCTGCGAGCCGAACGCCGACGACGCGAGCTCCGACGACGCGATCATGTAGACGCCGCTCGTCGGGAACAGGCGGTTGTCGCGCGTGTCGTAGACGATGGCCGGCTTGACCGAGGAGACGAACCCGTCGTTGAACAGGTTGGCGAGTGGCAGGCGCTGGAACAGGCTCACCGCGGCGCTCGTCCCGAAGAACGTGCTCGTGGTGCTCGTGGTGACCTTGACCCGCTCCGCCGTGTAGCTGAGGTTCCAGCGCAGCGACGGCTGGATGATCGGGTAGCCGAGCGTGAGCGAGCCGCCGAGCGAGGTCTGCGAGAACGAGTCGTAGATGCGCAGCTGGTCGTAGAAGTCGACCGAGGCCGACCAGTCGCTGTCGAACAGGTACGGCTCGAAGAACCGGATGTTGACCATCTGGCGCAGGCCGGAGACCTGGGCCTGCAGCGCGAGCGACTGGCCGCGGCCGAAGAGGTTGGCCTGCTGGATCTGCGCGGTCGCGATGAACTGCTCGATCGAGGAGAAGCCCGCGCCGATCTGGAACGTGCCGGTGGGCCGCTCCGCGACCTCGAAGTTCACGTCGACGGTGTCGGCGAGGGCGCCCTTCTCGGTGGAGACGTCGACGCGCTCGAAGAAGCCGAGGGCGAGCACGCGCCTCCGCGACTCCTCGAGGCCGGTCTCGGAGAACTTCTGCCCCTCGATGACCACCATCTCGCGGCGGACGACCTTGTCGCTCGTCTTGCTGTTGCCGCGGATCTCGATGCGCCCGATCTTCACCAGCGGTCCGCGCTTGATGGGCACGCGGATGCTGACCTCTTTCTTGTCGAAGTCGAGCTGGGTGCCCGGGTCGGCCTCGACGTTGGCGAAGCCCTGGTCGCGGTAGAGGGTCTTGACCCCCTGCAGGTCCTTGACGAGGAGCGCGCGGTTGAAGGTCTCGCCGACCTTCACGCTCAGCATCTCGTAGAGCGCCTTGCGCCCGCCGAGCGGCTCGATCTCCTTGCCGTCGGGGTCGAGCTCGAACACGTCCACGCGCTTGACGGTGAACTGGGGGCCCTCCTCGATGGTGACCGTGACCTCGATTCCCTCGCGGTCCGGCGTGAGCATCACGCGAATGAGGACGTCGCGCTCGAAGACGTCCTTGCGGTAGCTCGCGCCGCTGCCGATCCCGAGGAAGCCGCCCTGCGCGGACAGCATGATCCCCTTGAGCTCGTCGTCCGGCACGTGGTGGTTGCCGACGAAGGTGATCTTCTTGATGGTCACCTCCTTGCCCTCGACGATGGAGAGCTTGACGGTGACCTCGTTGTCCTTGTGCGGGACGACCTCGCTGGTGATCTTCGGCGAGGAAGTAGCCCTTCTCGGCGTACTTGTCCTTGAGCTTCTGGACGCTCCGGCGCACCGCCGGCGCGGAGAACACGGTGTTCTCCTTGATCTCGACGTCCTCGCGGAGCTTGTCGGTCTCGAAGACCTTGTTGCCCTCGAACACGACGGCGCGGACGTTGGGGCGCTCGCGCACGTGGAAGCGCAGGTCGATCGTGCCGTCGTCGTTCTTGGAGAGATCGACCTCGATGTCGTCGAACAGACCGCTCTGCCAGAGCTCCTTCACGTCGCGCGCGAGGTCGGTCGGGACGAAGGGCTGGCCTTCCTTGAGGCGCAGGTAGTCGGTGATGCGGTCCGAGGCGACGCGGGTGTTGCCCTCGACCTCGATCTTGCGCACGAGCTTGCCGGCCGCCTCTTCCGCGGTGGTCTTCGGCAGGGTGGGCGCGACGGCCTTGGTCGTGGCGACGGGAGGTACAGGGTCGTCGTCGAACGCCGAGGCAGAGCCCGAGGCGCTGGCCGACGGCGCGACGCTGGCCACGCTCGAAGCCGCGGCGGACGCAGAGGCCGAGGGCTTGGCGCCGGGCTTGGCCGCGGAAGCCACCGGGGGTTTCGGCGCGGCCGACGGCTTGGCGGACGCGGAGGGCTTGGCGCCGACGCCCTGGGCCGCGAGCCGCGGCGCGGTGAAGATGCCGAAGAACAAGGTCGCGACGAACAGCCAGAGCACGCGGAGCACACCCCGCGCGACCTTCGGTCGGCCTCCCGGAAGAGTGGAGCAACCGTCGACGGGCTTCCCAGCGAAAGGTTCAGAAGTGCGGGCTCTCGCGGGGCGAGACCGGTGGCTTTGCGGGAATGAGGGCATCGGGGAGCGGACCGCGGAGCGGGGCAGCGGAGCGGAATAGGTAGGTGCGACGCCGGAGGTCAATCTTCTACGTCCACCGCCCACAGCGGACCACCTCGGGTGCGGTGTTCCGCCACAGTGCGTATCTCCGTGGCGGGCGGAACCTGCCTACGATGGCGCCGAGCGCGCACCTTTGCACCGTTGAACGAAAACGCCAGATGACTGAAAATCGGTGCATCGTCGTTCAGGTGGCCCGTCCATCCCCATGGGCCTTCACGGACCACCCGACCACGAAGGAGCAGAGCCAGCAGTGAGAGGTCGTCTCGTCGCAATCCTGCTGTCTTCCGCGCTCGCGCTGGCGGTCGTCCCTGCACGCACGGCGGGCATCGACGTCGCCGCGCAGGCGAAGATCCTCAAGACGGCAGAGGACTTCCGCTTCCGGGTCGATGCCTGCCTCAAGCTCGGTGCAAGTGGCGACTTCAAGGCGCGCAAGCCGCTCGAGGGCGCCCTCGACGACCCGCACCCGACCGTGCGCCAGGCCGCGGCCAGCGCCCTCGCCAAGCTCGGCGACGTGCTCGCGGTGCCAGCGCTCGAGGACCGCGTCGCCAAGGAGAAGAACCCGCCCACCAAGCAGGCGATGGAGTCGGCGATCACCTCGCTCAAGGCGAGCGGCGGCGTCGGCGGCCCCTCGAATGGTGGTGGCGGCGTGACCACGAGCGGTCCGCCCAACTGGGCGACCACCAAGTACGTCGTGAAGCTGAACAAGATCCACAACGAGACGAACGTCCGCGCCAGCGAGCTGTCCAAGGTGCTCGAGGAGGCGGCGCGGCGGAAGTTCGGCGGGATCGACGGCGTCTACGTGCTGCCGACGGACTCGGCCACGGCCGGCAAGTACCTGAACGAGGCGAGCAGCAAGGGGCTGCCCGTGCTCGGGGTCGACGCGCGGCTCGTCTCGCTCGACCGCTCCAAGTTCGCGGGAGACCTGCGTATCCAGGCCAAGGTCTCCTTCGCGTTCAGCAAGCTCGCCGTCATCAAGAGCTCGATCGAGGGCAACGCCTCCACCATCGGCAACGCCAACGCCGAGAAGAACCAGAAGTCGCTCGAGAAGCTCGAGGACATGGCCGTCGACGGCGCCGTGATGAGCGCCATGGCCAAGGCGCCGACCGCCATCGCCGCCGCGAGCAAGTGAGCGGAGCGAGCCGGAGGCGAGCGCAGCGAACAGCGGCCGCCTCCACGGGCGGCCGCCACAGGATCTAGAGCGCGTCGTAGAGCTTGGCGTACGCCGCTGCGATGCGACGCGGGTTGCGGGCGGAGAGCACCCGGGCCACGGCGAGCGGCCCGGGATGGGGCGCCACGAGCGCGTCCTCCAGCGCCTCGCGCAGCGACGAGACGCCGTCGACCACCACGCCGAGCGACGGATCGGGCAAGAGCTCGGCGAGGTTCGGCGCAGGGCCCACGACGATGCGCGTGCCCGCCGACAGCGCCTCGAGCAGCACCCGCGGGTGATCGAGCTTGGCGTGGGTGTGGCTGGCCGGCAGCAGCACGGCGCGCGCGGCGGTGAGGTGGGGGAGCAGCGAGGGTTGCTCGCCCAGCAACACCGCGTCCGGGGTCCGCGCGCAGACGTCACGCGCGAGCGCCACCTCGTCCGCGTTCTTGGCGCGCGAGGCGATCCCGAGCACCGCCCGCACGCCCCACGGCAGCGACATGGAGCGAAAGGCCTCCGCGGTCTCGAGGATGCCTCCACCTTCGCGGGCATCACCGGCGAACAGCAGCAGGTTCTTGTACGGCGCGGCGAGGGTCGGCGGCTCGGGGGCGAACGGCATCGGGATCACCGGCAGATCCAGGCCTCGGCCCACCCACGCGCTCGTCGCGATCGTGCGCTGCATGCGCGGCATCAGGAGCTTGTCGACGGGCGTCGAGGTGAGCGTGTGCAGCACCGGCGCGCGGCGCTCGATGGCGTGGAGCGCGATCACCGTGCGACGGCGAGGCGTGAGGAAGGCGTGGACGAGGTCGCCCGGCCGCAGCCACGAGAGGATGCGCGCGAACACGTCGGCGGGGCCTTCGACGGCGAGTACGTCGGCGCCCGCGACGCGCGTTCCCTGCCGTCCGAGCACCCAAGGCGCGACGTCGTGCCCGGGGAGTTCGGGCAGCAGATCGAGCACGGCGCGGCGCGTGCCGTCGAGGTGCGCTCGACGGTCGAACGGGGTCGTCAGCAGGAGGACCCGCCGCATCCGGGTCTTCTACTCCGACGGGCTTTGCCCCGAAACTGAGACCGTGGACGGAATTGCGAGGCGTCTCGCGACTTGTGAGGCAGCCGGAGAAGCCGCTGGGCATTTCTGAGGCAGGCCCATCCGAACCACCAACCACCCGTCTCAGCGGGTCTTCGGTCGGCCCGGCGGCCGAATCTCGAGTTCCGCGGGACGCAGTAGGCGACGTGGATCGACTCCCAGGGCATCAGCAATCGCCACGAGCATGTCGAGGGAGGGGTTCGTACGCGCCCGCTCGACTTCCTGTAGGTAGCGCGGGCCAATGCAGGCGGCCTCGGCCAGCTGCTCCTGGGTGAGGCCACGTCGCTCCCGCAGAGCGCGCACGTTAGCCGCCACGCTGCGGCGCCACTCACGCAAGGGGCGAGGCTTTGGAGCGATGGCGGCCACGTCGTCCCGCGCTACAGGCGCATTGTCGACGCAAACACGCTCTGTTATGCGTGTTCATGAAGGTGCGGGCGCAGCAGGGCGCCGCGCCCAGCACAAGGGAGACACGTCATGCAGAGGGTTCTCGCGCTCACGGCCTTGATGGTGCTTCTCGCGGCGGCCGGGTGCTCTACGGAGGCTCCCGCACCGCCCTCCGCGGAGAAGGCGGTCGGCAAAGCCTGCTCTGGTGATGGGGACTGCGCGGCGCTGCCGGCTGGCTACTGCGCCAAGGGCGGCTTCTGCGCGAGGGTATGCACGGCCCACTCGGATTGTGGGTGCCCGTCGGCCACTGCGGCTTGCGGAGCGGCGTGCGTCAAACTGTCCACAGGCACTGCCTACTGCGTCCGCACGTGCACCAAGAACGCCGACTGCGAGATCGGCACGTGCCAGGTCGACGTCAGTCTCGGCTACAAGGTCTGTGGTAGCTGAGCTGAGTCGTTCCGACGTGGCTCACCCACACCCACTGCTACATGCAGCGCTAGCCGTGGTTCCAACACGTCTTCACCCACACCTGCCGCACGCTGACGGTGCCGGTCCGACGCCTTGGTTCGATCGTGAAGGCTGGTTCGCGGCAGCGCTCTGGCTGGTCCAACGCGCGCGGCCGTTGGCGGCAGCGCTCAAGCCCGTCGAACGCAGGCGGCTCGAGACGCATGTTGCCCTGGCCCGCCGGGCGGCGGCCGACGAGCTAGACGGCCACTGCTTGCACGGACTCAGCCAGGCCCGAGCCGCATTCTCACGCAACTTGCCAATGAAGCTGGCGATTTGGGCAGGCAACGAGGCCAGCTGCGACGCAATCCACCGAGGTAGGCCGACTCGCGCGGCTGCGGCAAGCCTGGCGAGGTTCTTGGTGCGGAACGCGCCCTCCGATGCGACGCAGCTGCTGGTGGACTTGGACGCGCTCTGCGTACACCAGGCCGCACTCACTGCCTGTCGTCGACAGTCGTTGCAGCTTCCGGCTCCGACGCTCGATACCCCATGGCGCGGCTTCACGAGCGGACGCCTCACCCACCATCTGATCCAGCTGGCTACCCAAGAATTCCTGTTGCTGACTGGGCACGTATCCGCAGGCTTTCAGTGGTGGGAAGCTCGCTCTGGACCAGGCGATGTAGTACTCGCATGCATCTGCGACACCCACTTCGCGGAAGCCGTCGAGGCCGTCGCCGGCCGGCTCGGCTCTCGATTCGCTGTGCAGCGCCAAGCACCGTGGCTGCGAAGCGAATGCTGATCGCGCGCCCCTTGAGGCACAGCCGCATTCTGGCAAACTCCGGACCGTGGAGCCAAGCGCCAATAGCCCAGACCATCGTGAGTGCGATCTACTGCTCTTCGTCGCCACAAAAACCGAGTTGGAGCAACTACGCCTGGCTGCGCGGCATCGCGACATCGCTTTCGATGAATTGCATGGTCGCGACGCTGATCCGAGGGAAAGCTACTGGCTCGGCGAACTTGGAGGGCACCGCACGATCGCGGTCAAGACGAGTGTGGGCGCACTCGCCCATGGTGGCTCCGCAGCGAGCGGATTCCACTTCATGTCCCGGACGCACGCGACTCGGGTCTTGTGCCTCGGGATGGCGTTTGGCGTCAGCCGAAAGCAGCAGTGCATTGGCGACGTGCTGGTCGCAGACTCGGTGTTCCCCTACGAGAAACGAGATGTTGTGAGGACGGCCACAGGATGGGAGTACAGCTACGATGAGCGTGCCACAACCTATCCGTCAAGCCGGGAACTCCTGCGAATCCTTGAAACTCAGCGGGGTCGAGCCAGCTCACTCGGGTTCCGCGTGGAGCGGGGCTGCCTGCTGACTGGTCATGCTCGCATCCAGTGCGAAGCATATCGGGCGGACGTCACTCGCTGGTCAAGCCGCGTGGCAACCGGCATCGTTGGCGGCGAGATGGAGGGAGTTGGCCTCCTTTCACTTTCACCCAGAGGGAGGCCAAACTGGATGATCGTAAAGGGTATCTGCGACTTCGCCGATCACGCGCAAGAACAAGATGCGCGGGCGAATCGACAGGTTGCGTGTCGAAACGCGGCGGACTTCGTGCTGGACGCCCTCTCGGCGTGGACGCCCGGCAGCAGCTAGGCGATCGTTTTACATTGGCCCCACTCGACAAGTATTTTGCGTCGCCAGCTCCAAAGCCTCTGCCGCCTGACGTGCACCGCTGGCAGGCGCGGCTGGCGCAACCCGGGGTCACTGGTGAATGCTTCTTCGAGCGCAAGCGAACGGGCTTGGTGTTTCAGCCAGCGCGGCTGACTCTTTTAATAAAGGAGCGCGGGACCTTCGTTGGCGAACTCCCATCACCGTGGGACTCAGAGCTCAACGATTGGACGATCGAGCGAGGCCTCCGGGCAGCGACACTGCAAAATGAGGGCGAACGGTTCGGCCTCACGTTCAATGACCGCCTCTATCCGATCGCGCTACGTTACGGCGACGGCTTCTTCAACGCCGTCTTGATCCAGCACCTCATGCGAGAGGGCTTCTCGGATGTGGCTCCTACCAACCGAAAGCTGGAGCGCATTCGGGAGAACCGCCCGATGAGCGGCGAACCAGCGTCGGACTGTGCCCTGTTAATTGAGAGTGCAATCCAGACCATCGCGGGAAATCTCTTGCGAGGGCTCACATACTCGCGTGCCGAAGCGCAGGCAGTATTGGCTGACGGGATGGCGTACTATCTGGACGAACGATTCAACATCACGAACGCAGAGCTTCTCGGCTTCAGCAGAGACTAACTCCGGCCCGTAGGGCCAGCCGCGGACCAAGGCTGCTGTACGCCCGGAGTTGTTTGGCACGACCCAGCTCTAAGTGAACACGGTCTCGGCAAAGGCTGGGAAGTAGCGGTACAGCTCTGCGAAGTGTCGAATATCAGCGGCTGGCACCCCTGGTAGAGAGATTGTTCCAGCGTTTGGGTCGCGGGGCAGGAGCGTGCTTATCTGATGCATCTCCTGACCGTGAGACACGGAACGTGGACCTCGTAGTACTCGGGTCCTGACCGGACGAATCCGAGCTCTTCAAAGGCGCACGCCTTCAGGGTGGCGATCTCGGCCTCCCGATAGAAGACGCCGCCAACGCTAAGCATCAGTGCGTTGTCCCGGTAAACGAGGTTTACAACCTGTTCGAAACGCATCTTCTCTGATGGATCGCTTGCGGCGTTGCGCGCCGACAACGCATCCATGATTGCGTTCGAGATAACCCTATGGGACACCTTCGCGAGCCCTTTGCCACGCAGATCAGCGCCAGAGACATCAGCAGGCACATTCCTCCCAATACGCTCACTAAGGCACTTCAGACGAAAGGCGTCTAGCTCAAAATCCATCCCCGTCTCCTCTGAGAATGCCGTTCGAACCTGCTCATCCGGCGGGGACTCGACTTGAACATTTACGGACGCGATCAGGACACTTCCCGATGAAGCTCGCGCGGATACGGTACCGATATCAGAGAGTACGTCCTCGGTGAGCTTTCCATCATAGTCGAGCCAGGCAATCGTCCTGGAGGTCCAATCAAGCCCGGAAAGCACCTCGGAGGCTTCGCGAAATTCGAGCCCGATGCAACGGTACGGGCGATTGAACCTAAACGACTCAGCTGCCTGCACATCCTTCTCAATACTCAGCATGTTGTGAATGCCAAGTGTTCGATGAACCAGCGCAAAATCACTGAAGTAGAGGACCCGAAGCCGACGTAGCGGTACTGCTCGATTCGACCAAATGGGTACAAGCGTCGAAACACTTCGCAGAACAGCTTTCGCTCGATAGTCTTCGCCGGTCGAAGTGAGTAGTTGATAGCTCGATAACTGCCGGCCACTATTCCTCACCTTCGTACTTCAAATAGTAGTCGAACGTCATTTCCCCGACAGCAGCGAATGTGTTCGCCTTCAGAAGTTGTCTAACTTTGGCTACCTGATCCGCCGGCCGGCTGTACTGAATCTTCTGCATTCTTGGTCCGGCAGGGGCCGGCCTAGGCTGTGGTGCAGCGAACGAGGCCGCGCTAATCGCATCCGTTCGCGTCGCCTTTCCGCTTCGGATTGCGAGATCCAACGCTCCATCCGCTTGATCGCCAGCCTCTGCGGCGCCCTTTTCTTTCGCGAGGTTGGTCAGGAATGCGAGCACGGGCTTCGACAGCTCGACCATCTCCTGCTGAACCGTTCGGTAGATGGGGTAGTCAACGTCAACGCCGGTCTTCGTGGTCGTCCAGGGCAGGAGCGCCGCATCGTCAGAGTCAAAGTAGGCGTACCCACGAAAGTAGGCGAAGTCGGCGTGATACTGCCTCAGACCATGAGTGTCCCCCCAGATGGTAGTCGCGGTTTGGTCGGCGCGTAGAACCATCCGCCCGTTGCAGAAAATGTACCAACCGCCCTCGTGAAACTCTCGTTGCGCAACACCTACGTAGAGCTTCACAACGACAACTCCCGGACGCCCGTTAGATCCACTGTACCTCTTCTCAACGAATCCGGGCTTTAGCGTTTCAGAAACGAAGAGTGTCTGTGGATCGTGCCGCAGTGGGATGCCATTCACCGAAATAGCAAGGCCCTTGTCAATGCTTAGAGAATGCGCTAGCGACGTGTCCTGCTTCAGGCGAGTGATAAAGCTGTCAAGCTTGAAGTTCTCCGAGACGGTCTCGTAGAGCTGGTCGATCACGATGCTTGTGCCGACTTCGTCCTCGCTCACGGCGAGATCGTCCTCCACGTTCTTGAACTCGAAATGCCACCCTGCGGTCGGGTCTTCCGCAGCGGCGCTCGCTTGGCCGCCCAACTCCGTAGCGGCCTTGTCGTCTGCCTTCGCCCGATGCTCCGTGAGCCAGGCCTCAACATCAACGTCCATGTCGAAGCGAGACGAGCGGGTCGTGGAGACCACGGTGAAATGACGACCGAGCTTGAAGAACGTGCGCTTCATGCCAACGCCGAACTGCCCGACCGAACCCGGTGTGATTGGAGCTCCTCTTGGGCGTCCGAAGCGAAACGCATAGGTCCTAGCGACCTCGACAGGGATGCCGCCGCAGTTGTCAGAGATCTTGAAGTGATCCGAGCTGACTTCGACCCGCACCCATAGACCACTGAAGTCGCCGTCAGGCCGCAGTTTGCGCGCCCCATCTATCGCGTTGTCCACCAGGTCTAGAATGGCTCTCGCGAGCGGAATGTCGCGCGTGAGCATGTAAATGAAAAACTCCTTGGTCGGAGAGGCGTCGATGCGCTTCGCATTCGCCTGCTGGCTAGACGGTGCATTCATGCGGCTATCTCCGAGGTGCTGAGAGTGCCGCGACTAGCGCGGCTCCGAGCGCGTCCGCCGAAAGCGGAGCAGTTGGCAGACTCGATCCTGGTCCGCAGCAGTCTGCCACAGACCAGCAAGAATGGCCTCACCGAGTGCACCCACGAGATCTGCAGAGGCAAGGCACGCCCACCAGTTATCTTTCACTCGCCCGACAGCACGGCTGCGAACTAGCGCGGACCGAGTCGGCCGATCCTTCCCAGCACGTCTGGGAAGCGCGTCCGCGTCCTGAACCTCCCAGAAAGGCGCACTCTGCAGGTGCCAGAACGGGAGGAGGACCTCGGCCTTCTTCGCTCGTCCGAACTGCTCCAACGTCGGTCCGATCGCAATCTCCAGGTCCTGGAACGTTACAGACGAGGACTCCCGCCGCTGAGCACGCCCTAGCATGAAAAGCACGAGCGATGGACGGTGGACTGCTTGGGCCGAGCATGCGGCGGCCACCAACTCGGAGACGGCCAACAACCATTCCTCCCGGCCAACGCTTGACGCCGGTCGGGCCGCCCCCTGCGCAGTCACAGCCACGCCTGCACTCTCCTAGGCTCGTCGTGCGGGAGCTTTACGAGCGCCACTCCCTTTGGCAGCTCTTTGTCGTTGAACTCTTCTGGTCGGAACTTCCGGCCGAAGGCGGCGCTGAGGCTACTCACACTCTTCGCACTCGAGGTAAACACGCCTATGGTTCCGACCTGAGCGAGGAAGTCATCCTCCTCTTGATCAAAGTCATCAGGGGATTGTGAGAGTAACATTGTCAAGCCGCCCTTTGCGGCGCCCTGTCTAACCATCTTGCTAAGCGCGGCGTGCCGATAGCGGAGAATCTCAAGTGCCTCATCAATGATCAGAAGGTGACCGAGACGGCGGTGGCCGGTCTGGTCCGTAGGACTGTTGGCACCCGACAGCAGATGGTTTGAGAGTGCATCGAGCAGTAGAAACATCACCAGGCGCTTCGACTCGTCCCCCGCCCGATTGAGGCCAACAATCCAGCGCTTCGAGAAGAACTCGGGTGGTGACAGCGAGGGCTCAAAGAGTCGCAGCGATGTGAGCTCGTTAAGCTTCGCCTCAATGGAGTCCTTGCGCTTGCCATGTTGTGCATTCAGGCGCGACACCTCGTCGCGGATCACTTCCAGCGACACGCGCGCTCGCGAGCTTCGCAATAGCCCATCGACCGCGATGCGGAGACCGTCCATCGCGACGTCCCCGCGGGCTTTGATGCACTTCTTGAAGGAATCGCGGAAGCCAATCGCCACCTCGGCGACCTCGCTGTCGGACATGCCCTTCGGGAGGGCAAGGAAGTCTAGGGGGGACGTCAACGGTTGCCTGTGTGCGAAGATCGGTACCGACCTCACCGAATCGCACTACAACAGGCTGAAGACCACCCACTTGGCGCACGCGCGAAGTCGCGCCACTGTCGGGCACAAGGTAGGAGGCTCCAGACTCCCGGACACCAGCCCGCTCCGCAAGGTGCATGATGAAGCGGTCGAAGTCCTCTTTGCACTCAGAGTACTCCGCCGCCAAGCGCAGGGCGCCTCGATGCCAGTGGCGACGAACCAGCTCCTGGATGTCTTTTCTCGAAGAGCACTCGCCGGGGGTGTGCTCCACAACGAGCGCAATCCACGCGCCGAGATCGCCACCGGTGCCGAAGAGATGTTCGCCCTTGATTACCTTTCCCGCCTCGTCCTCCGCTTCCTCGATGACGTCTGGCGGCTCAGGCATGGAGAGCGAGCGAGCAATGGCAAGGCGTGCGGGCTCGTAGCGACTCCGAAGCCCAAGCCTACGCATCAGCTCCGTGTTGATGTCGTCCGCTTGCTTCGTTGTTCGAAAGTTCGCGGCCTGGAGTTCGGCGAGGCTGGTCGGCATTACATCTCCTCGAAGTAACCGTCGACCACTTGGCTCCGACCAACGCCATTGCCGATCTCGACGTGCTCAACCTTCAAAGCCTTGCCCACGCGGCCTCGAATGGCGTCAAGGTATGGTCCGTGAACCTCGTCCGGCTGGGAGAGAAGAATTACCTGCTCGCCAACCTTCTCCGTAAAGTACTTCAGCACGCGGAGCCGGTGCTCGGTATCGAGACGAGCCAAAGGCGTGTCCATCACGATCGGAAAGGAGCGCTTTGAGACGAGGCTGATGGCGGCGATGAGTGCGAGCGCAAAGATCTGGTTCTCACCTGCCGATGAGTCCATCGTGCGCATGTCCCGGCCATTGTCACCGAGCAGTCTCACCGTGCAGTCAGGCTCAATCTTGATCTCCTTGAGGAGACTCTTGTGTGCCATTGCACGGTAGGCCGTCGTCATCTCGGCTGCCACCTCGTCGATGTGCATTGGGTAGCATTCGGCCACCACGGAGCCGATCAAGCTCGCTATCGAGTCGGCCGTGGCCGCTCGCCGCAATGCGGGCTGCGCCTTTTCATGCCCTTCAAGCATGCGTGCGAGCTCTTGCTTCTTCGGGCTCAGCACGGCCCGCGTTCCTTCAATCTGTCGGTGAAGTTCGCGAGACCGCGCCTCCTTCTCCGCGATTTCTTCGTTGAGCTTCTGCAGTTCCGTAGCAATCCCATCGACCCTCTCGCTCACTCCGTGCTGTTGAGCGATACTCCTGTCCGTCTTTCGGAGCGACTTGTCGCTCTCGTCGAGCTGCTCAAGCGTTTCACGAAGTGTGCTTATCCCAATCGAGTCGACGCGCTCGAGTCTGGCAAGCACGACGGCGCGGTCGGAGGGACCGAGGTACTCGTGTCGATAGCCGTCAGCGCACTTGGTTGGAGGCGGATGCCACACATTCTCCCAGGCTTGCTGAACGCGCTCTCGAACGGCAATGAGCTGAGGATGGGTCAGAGGAGGGTGCACCTCAACCGGTCGCTCGTCGATAGCTGAAAGGAGCTTCACCAGCCCCCGGCGCTCTGCGACTTTCCGTTCTCCCACTTGGCTCGTTCGTCTTCGGCTTCGATGCGACGTGCGACCCGATCTCGAAGCGTTCTGCCCGCCATTGCGAGCGAGAGGTCCTCGCGAAGGAGGTGGGCGAGACGCTCCCGAAGGCGGTCGCGCTCCTTCTCATCTGCGCCCTTCCGCTCCATGAGCTCGCGAAGGTTTGCGTAGGTTCCGCCCTGAAATGAGCCTAGATCGCGAACCAGTTGGTCTCGCCGACCTTTCAAGGGCGCGATCTGAGGCTCCACCTCGCCAAGCAGGTCTTCGGACGCCTGAAGCTCAGCCTCCCGCTCCCGCACCTCAGCACGAAGCCGCTCAAGCGTCTCATCGCCCATGTTCTTGACGGAGTTGCGCCTGCTCTGTGCGTACTTTTCAAGGTCGGCTGCAAGTTCGCGTAGGATTGGAACACCGAGCATGCCCTCGATGCCTGCCTTCACCTGCGTGGACATGTCTCGTTTCGCGAGCCGCTGAACCTGCTCCCCGTGGAAGAGGAAGAATTGCGCTAGGTGGACGGGAAGAAAGCTGTGCGCGACATAGTTGCGGACGAAATCCTCACGATCCTCGCCTTTGGGAATGCGCACGAGCTCGTCGTCGGCGCCAGCGTAGATGCGGACGTCCTCGTCTTCACGTCGGTGCTTCCCGCCCCCAGTGAAGTGCCAGATCCGTTGAACCCTCACGCTCTCAGCACCGTCACGAAGGACAACCTCCACGGATGCCGATGAACGGCCTTGCTCGATCGCCTTTGCGTGGACGGCACGCTCGAGGAAGTCATCGTAGGATTGCGACAGACGCTCGATCTCGCCGTCCCGAACGACCGCGCGAGCGAGGACGCTGAGGCGTCCCGGCCAAAGAGGCCGAGCACGAGGGCCTCAAGCAGGGTTGTCTTGCCGTACCCGTTCATTGCTCCAATGAGGACGACGTTTCTCTTCTTGGTTGCAGCCGGGAAGTCGACGGTGGTGTCGACAAATGCCTTCCAGTCGCGGAGCCGGATGCGCTGAATGTGCATCAGTCGTCTCCGTCCTCAGCTGCAGCGAGAATCTCGTCGATGCGCTCCATGAGCCCGCGTTTCCTAAGCTTCCCCGCCTGCTCAAGTTCTGCCTCGACAAGGTCTTCGATGACCTTGATTCCAACGCCAGCCTTTCGACACGCTCGCTTGAGCGCGTTGCGACCGCTGTCCTTGTCCAACAGAGAGATGCCTTTCAAGCTCATGGCTCGTCCTGGATTAGCGCGAGGTGAACGGCCTACGGCCCGCCTCAGTGACGGCGTCTTCGGCCCAGATGCGCTTGATATGCTCGATCTCGTCTAGGCTAATGAGCTTGCGGCCAACCTGGTCCTGAAGGACAAGCAGACGTCGAGGATGAGCCGACGAGCTGCAAAGGTGAACGGCCCCGGAACGGGAGCACCGTTGGCCATGTAGGTGACCCGTCCGTTTCGCCGCGACATCATCCGATGCTCATGGTTGTTCCGAAACTGCGCAAGCCAGTCGCGGAAGTCGAGGAGGGGCTCCATCTCGCCATGCCCTGACTCGATGAACCCCTCCATGCTTCGGTCTTTTTCGACGACGGTACAGGTCCAGCAACCAAACCGTGCAGATGTAGTGCCGCACGACGCAGCCTGCTCCTTGTCGATGACTAGAGGACACTCGCCACCACTGGCGTTGCGGTAGAGTGTAACGAGGTTGCGATGGCTTCCACCCCAGGGTGGCCGACGCTGGAGTAGTACTTGCCAGACCTCGTCGGTTGTGAAGTCCAGGATGGGTCGAAAGACCCAACAACCTTGAAGGTCGTTGTGGCGATGAAGCCGACCGTTCTGCTCGAGTAGATCGTACTTGTTGGCGGAAGCGGCGCGCTGAGCCGACTCCGCTCGACGCACTCCGAGTAGGAGAACCACGTCACCCGCCTCTGCGGCGCGTGACCGAATGTACGTTGACGTCGGCTGAATCTTCATCCAATCGGTGCACCACCGGAACATTGAGTTTGGTGCTGGATATCCGCGGCCGATGAGATTGACCCAAAAGGTCTGATCGGGCGTCGGTGTGGTCTTGGCGACTGTCACCGGGAGGAGGAGCGACTCACTAGCAGACGAAAGTCGCGAAAGCATATCATCGACGTAGTCAGCGATGAGCGGCGACTCGACGAGCGTGTCGTTGCTGACGACATGCACCGGCCGGTTGCGGGCACTACGTGGTAGCGAAAGGAGAACCTCGACAACGAACTGCAAGAGAAGCGTCGAGTCCTTGCCACCTGAGTAGCCGACGATCCATGGGTAGTCGTTGGGGGCGAGGTACTCGTCTCGGACAGCGTTGAGTACGGCCCGGATCTTCGCCGCCGTCCCCTCCTCCCGCCGGTTTTGCTCGCTGCTGGACAAGGCCATCGAAGACCCTTGACTTCGTACACGTCTTCGGGGATCAGACACTGCGAAGCTATACCCAGGTATTGGCAGTAGAACTCAGTCCCGCTCGAGGGAGGGAACCGGCATGGAGATTGCTCGGGAACGTGCGGCCCTTCGGCGGCGTGACCTTTCGCGACCGTTGCGCCAAGCAATCGACGACTCGTTGGTTGGAGCAACAACAACCGTGCTCGACTTTGGCTGCGGGCACGGTGATGACGTGAAGCACCTGGTCGCTCGCGGCGTGCCAGCACGCGGGTGGGATCCCACGCTTAGGCCGGACGTGGAACTCCGCCCCGCCCAGGTCGTGAACCTGGGCTACGTCCTCAACGTCATTGAGGACGTTCGAGAGCGCACCGCCACGCTCCAACGCGCCTGGGCGCTCGCGGAGGCTGTGCTTGTCGTTGCAGTTCGAACGGTACACGAACAGCGCGATTTGCTTGGGGAGAGGCTAGCCGACGGCCTCGTCACGAAGCGTGGGACCTTCCAGAAGTTCTTCGAGCCCGGCGGAGGCGATGGGACTGATTTCCACCGCGCTCGGTAAGCCGGCCGTCGCGGTCACTCCTGGGATCTTCTACGTGTTCCGCAGCGAGACCGCTCAAGAGGCGTTCGCGGCGAGTCGAATTCGGCGTCGTGCGCCAGTTCGTGCCCGTCTAGCGGCAGGTGAGGAGTTCGAACGCCATCGCCGCCTCTTGAGTCCGATCGTCGACTTCCTTGATGTGCGGGGGAGACTCCCCAGCGAGGTCGAGGTCCCGATGGCAGGCGAGTTGGTCCAGCAACTTGGCTCGTTCGCACGAGCGCGACGTATCGTTGTTCAGGCCTTAGGTGCGGACTACGTCGAGCAAGCCGAGGTGGCCCGCACGGAGGATCTTCTCGTCTACCTTGCGCTCACTCGGTTTCAACGTCGTCCGAGATTCTCGGTCCTGCCGATCGACTTTCAGCAAGATGTTCGGTCCCTATTCCGGTCCTACGAGCGTGCGTGTGTGCTGGCCGACGAGGTTCTGCTTAGCGTTGGTCAGAGAGAGCCGCTCGAGAAGGCATTTCGGACGAGCATCGTAGGGAAACTCACCCCGTCTGCGCTGTACGTTCACGTGTCGGCGCTTCAGCAACTTCCGCCGCTCCTGCGAATCTACCAGGGTTGCGCGCGCCTACGTAGGCTGCGTAGAAGGCGCAAACATTGTCCGTCATCGCGACAATCCGGCGGTCTCATACCTGTTGTACCCGAGGTTTGACAGCGATGCGCACCCATCCCTCGTCGCATCGCTTCTCGTGGGACTTCGTACCCTAAGAGTTGAGCATAGGAGGTACGAGGCCGCAGCGAACCCACCCATCCTGCACCGCAAGGAGACGATGGTAGACAAGGACTATCCAAGGCGGGGAATGTTCTCGCGGCTAACGAAGGCGGAAGAGAAGGCGGGACTCTTTGCCGCGGGCCGCACGATCGGAACGCGTCAGGTCTGGGAGGAGGCACTTCGAGAGAATGGGCTGAGACTACGAGGGCATCGCCTGTTGAGGCTGAGCTAGTTGTTTGAGCCGAGAGAGTCTCTGCGGTCGGGGACGCGCCTCGCGGTCACCGTCAGATTCGCCTCGGGCTCTCAGCTCAGCTCAGTCAGCAATTTGCCGCGTTCAATACGGTCGTTTCTGGCGTCACTGAAGAAGGGAACCCACTTCCCACGCGGGCTTCGCGAAGTACAGCTTCTTCTTGGCCCGCACGTTCGGTGATCGCGCCGACCTCTCGAAAGGTGCGACTTGGGCGCGCGGTGGGCTACCTGCGTCGTCAGTGGAGGCGGCTCTGTCGCCGATCGTCACAGAGCGCGGCGGGGTGACGAGTTCCCGCGATCACGTGCGAGCGCGTAGGTCGGTGACGAGGACGGCGGCGATCATCGGCGACGCTGCGTCCGGTGACGCTGCTTAGCGATCGCCTGCTCTCGCGCCGCGTCGACAACGAAGCCCGAGCATGGAGCCGATCTCCTCGCTGTAGCGAGCCATTGTGCCGCGATCGAGCGAGAATCCCTGTCGCGCGAACTGCTGCTCGAGCCGGTGGAACGGCAGGCCCATCAGGTACTTCTGCACGAGCAGGTACGCGATCATCGACGGCGCGAGCATCCCTCGGCGGATCATCTCGAGCGGTCGGCGCGCGCGCACGATCCGGCAGCCCGTGGGCGCGCTGGTGTCCATGTGCGGCGAAGGGCTCGTCGCCTGCGGCGTGACCTCCACCGTCTTCTTGTGGACGGCGATCTGCACGACGATGCAGCGCGGGCCGCCGCGCTCGTGACCCAGCTTGTAGCTCTCGACGAAGCCGATCCGCTCGGCCTTGCCTTCGAGCTCCGGGTCGATGACGGGCGCGTAGATCTTCGGCAGCTCGGCGAGCTCTGCGCCGCGTCGTCCTGTCGGCGCGGTCGCTCGCTTCTTGCGACCGTCCGTCTTCTTGGCGCTCGGGCTGGTCGCGCTCGGCTTCGAAGGGGCCTCATCGGTCGGCGCTGCACCGGCGGCCTTCTCGGCGGCGTCGAGCTTTTTCTTGAGTGCGGCGACTTCGGTGACCCGGAGCTCGAGCTCCAGCTGGTCGGTGCTCGTCTCGAAGCGCCGCTCCGCGCTGGTGACCACCAGGCGACGTTGCATGAGCACGAGCTTCTCGAGCGCGCGTGTGTACTGATCGCGAAGCCGCGTGATGGTCCGCGTCGCGTCGGCGAGCTGCGCCTCCAGCGAAGCGATTCGCTGCTCAGGAGTCTGCTGCGCCTCTGCGTCCGCGGCTGTTGATGGCCGCCTAGATCCGCAGGGGTTTGACCGTCTTCGCGCCCACGTGGAGCCCGCGCCGAAAATGGCAGCGGCCCGGCGCACAGGATGATGCCGCAGCGTCTCGAGAGCGAAGGGCATCACGCAGCGGGCGCGACGTCAGCATCGGACCCATCGGACCCATCAACCACGGTGCGCTATTAGCCAGGTCAGGAGCCGGTCTCGGTCGGTTGAGCGGCAAGCGTATGACAATTCGGCTGCGACACATTGCGCGCCCTCAAGATCTGGGTCGATCTGTACTGGGCTCAAGCGCAACGACGGTTGCTTGATGCCCAGCAACGGCCTACTTCCACGCTTGGAGGTTCACCATGATCCATCGCAAGTTCTCGGTGGTCTGTGTTGCTGGTGCGGCGCTCGGCGGATGCGCGCTTGATCAGGGGGGGCCTGTGCGTTCGCAGGAGGCGACGGTCTCCACCGTCAACGATGTTACGCAGGTGCAGGGAGGCGTTGGCGTTGAAAGCAAGGCCCTTGGCTCCAAGAGCATCGCGCGTGTTGGACCCGCGCTTCACCTGAAGGCCCCCGCCCCGAAGGGCGCACTGCCGTCGGGTAAGCGTCCCACTGCTATGTTGATCGAGGAGGCCGATCGGACCATCGGCGCGATTACGGTTGTGGTCGCGCTCGAGGAGCCGGCTTCTCCTCCTGTTTCTATCGCACGGAGTGCACTGGCGACACAACGCCGTGGACTCGTTGCAGGGAGCCAGAGTCAGTTTGCCTCCAGAGTTGCCGCGCTCGGAGGCGTGGTGCTCCGGACGTATTCGCTTGCCAATCTCGTGACAGTCCGAATCGATGCGAAGAAGGCCGGTCTGCTAGCGTCCCTGCCTGGGGTCCGCGAACTGCACACGACGGGCGGCGCGGTCGTCGCCGAGACGTCGGCTGATGGCAACTACGTTCGCTCGATGGACGCCGTCCGCTCCATGTACTTCCAGGACAACTACATTAGCGGTGGGCTGGGTGGTCATTCCGGCGGGCCAGTGCATATCGCCATGATCGAGCCGGTCGGTTACCCGCAGCCAAGCCACTACATGTTCAAAGACGCACAAACGGGCGGCAGTCAGAGTTGTCGGGATGATCGGGTGCTCCGCGGCGTCTTTGCAGCAACCTTAGCTCATGGGGCACAGATGTGGGGCATGCGCAGAAAGTGGCGTCTGTTCTCGGCGGTAACATCATGTACGGGCAGGACCCGTCAATTGTCGACCCTGCGGAGCGCTCGGCACGATCGTGGATGGCGGGAGAATCCATTATTTCTCTCTTCAACGCGGGCGATCCGGAGGCAATACTGCAGGCAATCGAGACGATTGCTTACAGCTATACAGATGTTGACATAGTCAATATGTCGCTAGGGATCCTCAGCGACAACTATCCGAGCAATGCCTGCGGATACGGGACGGTTGGCTCGTTCGACCCGGCGGGTATCAGCTACGCGATTGCGGCGGCAACTGACGCCGGCGTGCTGTTTGTGAAGTCAGCTGGCAACCGGGGTATCGACGCAACGAACTGCTCGGCGACATTTCCAGCATGGCTGCCGGAGGTCGTGGCCGTTGGCGCCGTGAACACGGGTGGGCCCGGCTATGTCCTGGCGTACAATGGGACCAGCATGTGGTCGGATTCTCCAGATGGGTCTGGGACTGGCGGCATCAACTACTGGGTAGCATCGCCGTCGGGGGGGGCCAGTCTCCATTCCCAGTCTGTGGTTACGGTGGTTGCGCCAGGAGTGCTGACATATCTGGGCTCGACTGCTCCGGGTACGTACACCACGGGCGACTCCCACGGGACCTCACTGGCAGCGCCAGTCGTAGCCGGTGGTGCTGCGCTGCTTCGCAACATGTTCTGGCAACAGGGCTGGCTCTCGGACGCCACACCGCAGACGCTGACCTCCCTCATTGCTGTCTTGGGGGACTCGTGGGACTCGTCAACAGGCACCGATCGAGGATCTGGCTTCAGCAAGATCTCGGGGGCTGGCCGTCTACGTTTGCACTACTTCGGCGGTGCTGGGCCCTATGGGCCCTCTGACATGACGGGCGCATGGTACTTCTCGAAGGGAACGGCATCCGTGGCCCAAGGAGCGGAGTCGTGCTTTCCGCTAAGCCCGAGTGGTGGCACGCAGCCACTGCCGAGCACCATCCAGGAGGTCAAGGTGGCTGCAACGTGGAACGAGCACGGGGGTGGCAGTTCTGGCGCGCCCGCGGCTGACATTGACCTAAGCCTGTGGAATGCCTGTCCGACAGGGAACTACGTGGCGCGGGGATCGTGGCAGCATCTGTGGTCGGATGCGGGATACGACTTGCGCGAGCGCATTCGCGTCGGGGCGAGCTACGCTGCCAGCAAGTGCGTGTGGGCTTGTGTCTATGGATACGGGGTGCCAAGCTCAAGGACTGTGAGCGTCGTCGGGTACGCCCACTCGGATGACCTCACTGTGCACTGACGGAGGCGATATGCGGTTCAGTTTGTTTTTCGCAGCGGCCGGTGCGCTCGCTTCTGGATGTGCTGGGCGAGTAGTTGGCGATGAGCCGACAGACACCGGGGCCGTTGACGCTACTCCGGTCACCGACACGAGCGCTTGCTCACCTTGGGATGTCACGTTCACAGCAGGCGGCCCGGTGTGCACAGACGAGGGGTCGGGAGCATACTGGAACGGGTCGAAGTGCGTCCGAGCGGGCTACTGCAAGGTGTGCAAGGGGCGTGACTGCTACCGATTGGACTACGACGCGTATCCAACCTGTGGTGGTCTCACCACCACTTGCAGCCCGAAGTAGCGGTGCGATGAGCTGACTCAGCTGAGAGTGCGGCGCCTCGCTTCGAGGCGCCGCGTCGCTCAAGTGCTGGTGGTGAAGTTCAGTCCCCACCTCGAGCAAGCGACGGTTGAAGTCCGAGCTCGAACACCGCGCCAACGAGAACGACCACGTTGTGGCAGAGCAGCTTCAGGAGTGCCTCGTTGTGCTGCGAGACTGTGCACCTGGACGAGATCGATGCTCCGAACTTCGCCTTGATCATCGAGAAGCAGGACTCGACGTTGCTGCGGGCGTGGTAGTGCCGGAGGAACTTCTCCCGGTCGTACTCGAACCGGTGGTAGAGCCGCTTCCAGAGCTTGGCGTGGGGAGCTCGTTCGCCTCGGATCAGGAGACCATCTCCCGTGCCCTCCTTGAACGGGATGAAGGGCACGCCGCCAAGGCGGTCCACGGCGGCCACGTTCTCCCGCGATAGGTAGGCCTTGTCGGCGACAACGTCGCCGAGCTTGAAATTCTTCGCGGTTGCCTCGATCAGCGGTCGAAACTGGGGGCTGTCCGCGCCGCTCATGTCCGTGATGATGGCGCTCGTCACGATCTGTGTCTTGACCCCGCATGCGGCGTGGACCTTGACCCACGTCTTGACCTTTCGCTCCACACCGTACTTCTCGTCGACCCAGCGGCAGAACGTCGAGTTGGCGAAGCCGGTCGAGTCGACCGCGAAGTTCGACTCGATGCCGACCATCGGGAGGGCTGACTGCTCGAGCAGATCGTGCAGGATCGGCGTGAGCGCCGGATCGGCCATGTACCGAAAGAGCGTGTTGTAGGATGGCGCAGCCTTGGATAGCCCAGCAGCCTGGTTCGCCCGGATGTCCGTCTGGGCCCGCCTTCCGCATAGCCTCGAGTAGACCTTGGTCGCGCAGGCGTAGATGATGTCTCGCAGCGGCAGCCGCGGCCGCCCACGTCCCTCTTGCCGTGGCGATTCGACACGACTGCAGAGGTCCCGCAACAGGAGCGCGAAGCACTCCTTCTCACGGACCTGTGCGGCGTTGTACGCAGGCCAGTCCTGGGCGTACGTGACGCGCTTGATCTCGGTGGCGGGGATTTCGTCGGGCATCTGGCGGTGGCGAACGATCTCGACGGCGATCACGTGCTTGCAGGGCTGACCGCGGGTCTCGTAGTCAGGACAAGTGCACTCCCAGGTGGGCATGCCCGCCTTCTCGCTCTGCGAGACGACGTAGCTCCCCGAATGGCTCTGTGAGGGGACGATCCACACCGAGCCGCGCTTGACGATGCGCTTCTGCTTCGCGATGGCCAGCGCCCGCATCGTGCGGACCTCCTGCTCTTTCGCGATGTTGCCCGACCGTAGTATGGGCGTAATGGACATGGTCAAGCAAGCTTGACATGGACGGAATATGGCCACATTCTGGCCCGACGATGAGCCCGGCAACGAAGGCCCCGACACACGAAGCCGGGGCAGCATCACCGAAGCCCAAGGTCGTCAGGCGGAAGGCGAAGGCCGAGCGGAAGGACGAGGTCATCAAGTTCATGGTGACCAGCGAGCAGAAGCGTGTGTTCGCCGAGGCGGCCGCTTCAGCAGGCCTAGACCTGTCAGGCTGGTTTCGCTGGCTGGCGACGAAGGAGATCAGCGGAAGATAGTCGGGTCCCGAGCACCTCGGGATCGCGGTCAGTGCGGTTCACCTCCCGGGCCCCGCCCCTCGATCGGCTCAGGTGGCTTGATGGCGGGCGGGACGATCAGCCGGTAGCGGTAGTTGCGGTGAATGCCTTCGCGGGCGATCTCGCCACGCTTTCGCATCTGGTGCAGCGCGCCGTGGACGGCGGCCTCATCCGTTGCCGGGCGAACCAGAAGAACGGCGGCCACGATCTGGCGCGGGAGCAGGCCCGCAGCGTCGCGCTCCAGAATCGAACGAATCGCTCCTGGGACCGTCGCCACGTCCGCTCGCGCGACAGCTTCCTCGATGCCAGCGTCCTGAGCGTCGAAGATGCCTACCTGCTTGAACCGCTTGGACTTCGGCCGGCTCGCTGGCGGCGGCACTGGCTCACCACTTGGTGTTGTGACCTGTTTGATCTCGCCGGAGCGCAGGGGTGACGTCGGGCGTGGATCCATCTCGATTGCGACCAGAACCCGGTCGATCGCGTCCTCGAGGTCCTTGAGGTGTTGAGCCACATGCTCGGCTTGGTCCTCCGGACGCAGGTTGTTCAGGAGCCCGTCGAACACAGCGCGCGCTCGCCCGAACTTCATGTACCGGTCGTCGCCCATTCCCCTTCGACGGCCGCCGGGACGGGTCGATGCAACCAGAAGCGATGAAATCGGATGTCGTGAACTCGGCGAATTTTGGGGCAGAACCTGCCGCTTGCACGACGCGACGCGCAATATTGGGGCAGGCTACGCCGTGCGAGGAATTGTGATGACAGGGAGCATATACGAGGCAAAGCCACTCCGACGGGACGGGTGACACATGGGGGTGACAGGTTCGGGCACGGAGAGGCGCCGAATCTCCGAGCAACGTCGACGGTATGGCTCCTGCTTGGTGGACGGCAGGATGCTGCCCTCCTTCGCCCCCTCCGAAGAAGCATCGTTCTCCGTCGCCGACGTCCGCGGTCGCGTGCTCGGCCAGAACCTCTCGCTGGCGCAGCTCTGCGCGCGGGTGGAGAACGGCCTCCTGCCGACCGCCGCCCTCGTGGCCGCCGCGGGCGACACCAGGTGGCGCCCCCTGCACGCGGTGCTCGGCAGCGGCGCGCGGCGCATCGCCTCGCACTGGTTCGTCGCCGCCCGTGGCCGGGTCGTCGGACCGGTCGACACCGAGACGCTGCAGCGCGGGATCGAGGCCGGTCGCGTGCCGAAGGACGCGATGCTCTGCGCGATCGGTGAGCGCGAGTGGCAGACCATCGACGACACCGGGATCTTCGCCGACGCCCTGTTCGACGTGATGGAGACGCAGTGGATCGCCGCGCCATCGTCGCAGCGCAAGGTCCCCAGCGTGAAGCCGCCGCCGCCCCGGCGCCGCCGCTAGTCAGAGGCTCCCGCCGAGCAGGCTCCACGCCGTCTCGAGGCGATCGCCGTCGAGCTCGTGGTGGAACCGCACGACGTCGCCCTCGGCGCCGATCGTGTACCCCGCGACGTACTTGCGGGCGAGGACGCCGACGAACCCCTTGGGCACGGCGGACTCGATCAGCTTGCCGACCGTGAGGGCGTCGTCCTTGGCGTGCGCGTCGTCCTTGGCCCTGGCGTCGATGTCGAGGATGGTGCCGTTGTCCTTGCGGATCCGGATCGTGATGTTGGTGTCGAAGAGATCGTCCGGGATGGCGGTGAGCACGTTCGAGGGCTTGCGCATGTAGGCGCCGAGCACCAGGTCGGAGTCGCCCTTCGGCACCATGTCCGACGCGCGCTTCTTCTTCTTCACCATCGCGTGGGCGATCTCGAGGGCCTGCTTCTCGCCGTCGAGCGGGGTGATGATGATGCCACCGGGGATCTGCACCACGGCGCGGTCGGCCTTGTCGATCTTGGCGCGGAAGGCGGGCACGTCGTCGTCGCCGATCCACTCGCCCTTGAACGACGTGTTCATGCCCTGCAGCACGAGCGAGATCGCGACGTCGGGCTTGTTGTGGACGATGATCGCGGTGACGCGCGAGGTCTCGTAGAAGCGCGGGCCGTTGGCGTAGAGCGCGTCGAGGTCGCGCACCGGGTCGATGCCGGTGCCCTCGAAGAACGGCTTCCACTCGGGGATCTTGGCGATCTTCGCGCCGAGCTGCTTGCCGATGGGGTGCGCGCGCAGGTGGTCCATGCGCACCAGCACCGAGACGTTGACCTCCTTGTTCTTGGGCTTGAGGGTGTCGAGGCCGCCGGCGAGGGCGTTCGGGTCCTTGATGCGCTTGGGCTTGATCGGCGCGGCGTCGGGGGCGTCGCCCGCGGCGTCGGAGGGCCCGGCGTCGACGCCGGCTTCGGGGCCCGTCTCCGGCCCCGCCTCGGGCGCGGGAGGTCCCGCGTCGCCGGCGACCACCTGCCCCCCTGGGTCGAAGGTGCCGGTGGGAGGGGGTTTCGGGCCCGGATCGTCCTTGCCGTCGTCGAGGGTGTCGATGTCGATCGGGATGACGGTGGGCGCGTCGGTGGTGTCCTTCTTCCACTCGATGGGGGAGGGGCGCAGGCCGAGACCCACCAGCATCCAGGCGAGGATCCGGGCCCAGGGGAGCACCGACAGCGAGTGGATCCCCAGCGAGGCCACGACGAAGCGCGTGAGGAGGTCGCCCCGCCGGAAGAAGCGAGACATGAGCGCCCTCGGCCACGCTTCGCCCGCTGCGGCCGCGTCTTGACCCACGGGTGTGCTCATTCTCCACCGTAGGACGAGCGAACAGCCCCTCTCATGCCCGTTCGTTTACTCGCTGGCCAAGGTTTTGGCGAGCAGCCGGTTTCCCGGCTAAAGGATTGGACCATGCGCACCTCTCTCGTCGGTCTCGCCCTCGTCGCCGCGCTCGCCACCGCGGCCCCCGTGTTCGCGCAGGGCAAGGACAAGCCCGTGGCCGCCGCGGCCACGAAACAGGCCAAGGAGTTCTCCGAGGCGGTCATCGCGGTCGCCGAGAAGGTGTCCCCGTCGGTCGTGCAGATCGACGTCACCGTGCGTGACGACTCGGGAGAGGGCTGGTGGCTCAAGAAGAAGGAGTCCTCGCTCATCCATGGCAACGGCTCGGGCGTGATCATCACCGCCGACGGCTACGTCATGACGAACAACCACGTCATCGAGGACGCGCTCACCATCACCGTCAAGACGCGCGACGGCAAGATCCTGCCCGCGAAGATCAAGGGCCGCGACCCGGCGACCGACATCGCGGTCATCAAGGTCGACGCCACGGGCCTGCCGGCCGCCAAGATGGGAGATTCCGATGCGGCCAAGGTCGGCGAGTGGGTGGTCGCCGTCGGATCGCCGTTCGGGCTCAGCTACACGGTGACGAGCGGCGTCGTGAGCGCCAAGGGCCGCGGTGGCCTCGGCATGAACGTGGTCGAGGACTACATCCAGACCGACGCCAGCATCAACCCGGGCAACAGCGGCGGTCCGCTCGTGAACCTCGCGGGCGAGGTGCTCGGCATCAACACGCTCATCGTGGGCAAGGGCAGCGGCATCGGGTTCGCGGTGCCGAGCAACATGGCCAAGCGCGTCAGCGAGCAGCTGATCAAGAACGGCAAGGTCGTGCGCGCGTGGCTCGGCGTCACCCCGCAGACCCTCACCCCCGAGCTCGCCAAGGCCTTCGGCACCGCGCCGTACGCGGGCGTGCTCATCGCCGACACGGCGGCCACCGGCCCCGCGGCGGCGGCGAAGATCGTCCCCGGCGACATCGTGGTCAAGGTCGGCGGCAAGGCCGTGCGCGAGGCGCAGGATCTCATCCGCGAGGTCATCAACCACGACGTCGGCTCCAGCGTCTCCATCGAGGTCATCCGCAGCGGCAAGACCTACGAGACCAAGGCGGTCCTCGCGCCGCGGCCCGAGCCCCCCGTCAAGCCCACGCCCTCCGAGGAGGCCAAGGCCAACCCCGCCTCGGGCTACGGCATCACGATGAAGCCCATCCCGCCGGAGGCCGCGCAGAAGTGGGGCCTCACCGGCAAGGCGCAGGTCTACATCTCGTTCGTCGAGGTGGGCTCCGCCGCCGAGAAGGCCGGCCTCGTGCCTGGCGACGCGATCCTCGAGGCGGGTGGGGTGCCCAACCCGACGATCGACCAGATCAAGAAGGCGGGCGACAAGGGCACGCTCCTGATGCGCATCGATCACAAGGGCGAGAAGGGCTACCTCACCGTCACCAAGTGAGGGTGAGCCCCCCCTCAGCCAACTACGCGCGTGCTTCGGGGCGCTGGCGGAGGCGGTAGTCGCAGTCGGGCACGTCGACGCGGCGGAACTGGCCGTCGTCGCCGAGCACGTGGGCCTCGACCGACTTCAGTCGGCCGTCGTCGTCGAGGTCGTAGAGGTTGAACCCGGCGTGGCGGTGCGGGTGGTCGCTGAGGAGCGACGCGCTGGTCGCGCCGATGACGTCGATGCGACCGACCTCGGTGTCCACGTGGCGGCGCACGCGGATGTGCGAGTGGCCGTGCAGCACGAGGCCGTGCTCGAGGCGCGACAGCGTGGCGAGCATGTGGTCCGAGTCGTGGAGGCTCTCGAGCCAGGCGAGGACCCGGTTCTTGAGGTTGTGCGCGGGGTGGTGCTGCAGGATCACCTTGCCGCGGCTCTTCACCTCGGGGTGCTCGAGGATCGCCTTGAGCGCGTGGATCTGCTCGGCGCCGAAGCGGCCCGAGGCCATCATCGGCATGCGGGGCACCGCCGACGAGAGGCCGATGAGGGCGAGCGGGCCGCGGAGCTTCACGAACGGGTAGCGCGCGCCGTAGTGCTCGACGCCGAGCTCCGGCAGGTCGCTCGCGAGGTACTCGGCGAAGTACTGCTCGAAGCGGCGCTTGTCGGCGGAGCCGCGGGTGTAGACGTCGTGGTTGCCGGGGACGAGGCTCACCTGCTGCGGACCGAGGCCCAGATCCTCCTCGAGGAACTGCCGCACCAGGGCGAACTCGGGCTCGAGGGCGAGGTTGGTCAGGTCGCCGGTGATGGCCACGTGGTCGACCCTGGCGCGCTTGACCTCGTCGGCCACGGCGCGCACCGCGTGGGGCTTGTGGGCGCCCTTGCGGTGCATGCGGAGCATGGCGTAGCCGGTGACGCGCTTGTTCAGGAACCGGCGGAGCGGGACGCCCTCGAGCGAGAGCAGGTGCAGGTCGGAGAAGTGAGCGATGCGCACGGTAGAGGCGTACACCGCGCGCCGTTGGGCCGGAAGCGACCCACGCGCTACGGTGGCGCCCTCGATGGACCGGCTGCGCGTCGCCACGCTCAACGTCTGGAACCGCTGCGACCCGTGGGAGCAGCGGCTCGCGACGATCCGCGAGCAGCTCTCGGAGCTCGGCCCCGACGTGATCGGCCTGCAAGAGGCGCTCTGCGGCGAGGGGTTCGACCAGGCCGCGGCGATCGCCGAAGGACTCGGGTACCACGTGGCGTTCGGGTCGACCCGCGGCGAGCCGATCCAGATGGGCAACGCGATCCTCTCCCGGTTCCCGGTGCTGCGCAGCGAGGTGATCGCGCTCCCCGACGGCGGGACGAGCGAGCGGCGGTGCCTCGTACACGCGGTGCTCGATGCCCCGATGGGGCCGCTGCCGGTCTTCGTCACCCACCTCAACTGGAAGCTGCACGAGGGCCACGTGCGCTGCCTCCAGGTGCGCTCCGTGGCGGACGCGGTGAAGGCGCGCGCGCCGATCCACGAGTTCCCCCCGGTGCTGGTGGGCGACTTCAACGCCGAGCCGGGCGCCGACGAGATCCGCTTCCTCGGCGGGCTCACCGGGCTCGGCGGCCCGTGCACCTACTTCGCCGATTGCTTCGCGCTCGTCGGCGAGGGCGAGGGCGTCACGTTCTCGTGCGGCAACCCGTTCGCCGCCCAGAACCGCGAGCCCGAGCGCCGCATCGACTACGTGTTCGTCCGCGGGCCCGACGCACGCGGGCGGGGGCGCCCGCTCTCGGCGCGGCGCTGCTTCGATCGCCCGGGAACGAACGGTGTCTTCGCGAGCGACCACTACGGGGTGGTCGCGGAGGTGTCTCGATGAGGGTCTGCGTCTTCTGTGGTTCCGCGCCCGGTGCGCGTCCGGTCTATCTCGAGGCGGCGAAGGCCCTCGGCGCAGGGCTCGCGCGGGGGGGCCACGAGCTCGTGTACGGCGGCGCCTCGGTCGGCACGATGGGCGCGGTGGCCGACGCGGCGCTCGCCGAAGGGGGGCGCGTGATCGGCGTCATCCCGCGCTCGCTCGTCGACCGCGAGATCGCGCACCAGGGCCTGAGCGAGCTCGTCGTGGTGGACTCGCTCGCCGCGCGCAAGGATCGGATGTTCGAGCGCTCCGACGCCTTCGTCTCGCTGCCCGGCGGCTACGGCACGCTCGACGAGACGTTCGAGGCGCTGACGCTGCAGCAGCTCGGCGGCCCACGCCACCCGGTGATCTTCGTCGATCTCGAGGGGTTCTACGGATCGCTCGTCGCTTTCCTCGACCACGCCGCGCAGGAGGGGCTCGTGCAGCGCGCGCACCGATCGTTCGTGACGGTCGTGCCCGACGTGGCCGGGGCGCTCGCCGCCCTCCAGGGTTGACTCGACCGCCGGGGTGTCCTCCAGTTCATCCCATGCAGCTCCCCTTACCGCGCCCTCCTGGCGCTGGTGCTCGTCGGTCCCGGGTGTGTGGGTCGGATCGGTGAAGTCGGCGAGGCGCAGGCGACGGACGACGCGGGCAACCCGATCGACACCGGCAGCGGCGGTGACGCGGGGAGCGGCGATGCAGGCAGCGACACCGGTGGCAGCGATGGCACCGTGCCGACCCCGCCGCCGTGCGGCAGCGTCCGCGCGGACGTGCCCGCCGCCACGCGCACGCTCTACGTCGCAACCACCGGCTCCGACACCAGCGGCGACGGCAGCGCGACAAAACCGTTCGCGTCGATCGCCGGCGCGCGCCCCAGCCTGAAGGCGGGCGCCGCGCTCCTGCTGCGCGCCGGCACCTACCAGCCGAAGAGCGCGATCGTGCTCGAGGGGCTCGTGGGCACGGCCGGGGCGTGGATCCGCATCGCGGCGGCGCCCGGCGAGAAGGTGATCCTCGACGGCAGCGCCGCGGGTGGAGGGGGTTCGGGTCTGCTGACGGTCGCCGCGTCCTCGTACGTGCTCGTCGAGGGGCTCGAGGTGCAGAAGGGCGGCGCGCTCGTCCACGTCGAGGACTGCGACCACGTCACGGTGCGCGATCTGCGCCTGCACGCGGGCACGCGCGAGGGGCTCCTGCTCGTGGGCACGAACCTCGTCGCCGAGGACAACGAGATCTGGGACGTCGCCAACGTCAACGCGGGCGGCGCCATGTCGGGCGGCGGCTGGCCGGGCGGCATCGACACCTTCCACGGCAAGTCGGGCGCGCTCACCACCAACCTGGTGGTTCGCCGCAACCGCGTGCACGAGGTGTGGGGCGAGTGCATCATCGCGGCCTTCGTCGACGGCGCGACCATCGCCGACAACGCGGTGAGCGACTGCTACTCCACGGGGATCTACGGCGACCACACGCGCAACCTGCGCGTCGAGCGCAACCTCGTGTGGACCACCTCGACCACACGCGACATCGGCGGCTCGGCGATGACCGGCGTCGACCTCATGGTCGAGGAGTACGGCAGCTCCGACCCGGCGCCGTTCGCCACCGAGCACGTGGTGGTCGCCAACAACGTCGTCGCGCGCGTCGGCACCGCGTTCGGCTGGTACAGCGACTTCGACGCCAAGGGGAACACCTACGGCGACCTCGTGTTCGCCCACAACGTGGTGTGGCAGGGAAAAGACGCGGCGTTCCGCTTCGCCAAGCCCGGGCCCTCGGCCGCGGCGCCGGGGCCGATCCGCATCGTCGACAACGTGCTCGTCGCGCCCATGGCGTTCGACGTGCGCGGCGCGCCGGTGACCGCCCAGGGAAACTGCTACGAGGTGACCGACGTCGGCGACGTGGTGGACAAGAAGCCGGTGACCGGCGCGTGCGGGCTCCTCTCGCCCAGCGTGCCGCTCACGTTCGAGGGGTTCCGGCTCGCGCCGAGCGCCAAGGCGCGCGGGAACGGCGTGCCCGCCAAGGAGGTGCCGCTCGATGCGTTCTGCGTGCCGCGGAGCGCCTCGGCACCCAGCATCGGCGTCGCGGAGTGACGAGCCGATTCACGGACGGATGGGGACCGCCTCGTTCCGGCAGAAGGGGCAGTCCTGCTTCGCGCCCATCCGGCTCGTGAGGCTGGCGCGCCAGACGTGCTCGGAGTTCCTCGGGCACACCCACCAGATGAGCCGCCGCCCTCCCGCGACGACGTCGCGAGGGGTGAGCTTGCCGTTGAGCGTCGGGTGCCACAGCGCAGCCATCTGCGGCGAGACCCGGCGAGCGTGTTGGTCGGGTGGAGCTCGCGCTTCTGGCAGATGGGACAGCCCGCGCCACCGACCACGCGGTTGCGCACGCCGGCCGAGAACCGGTGGCGGGGATCCTTCGAGCACCGCCACCACGCCTTGGCCTTGGTGACGCCGAGGGCGAGGGACGCGGGCACGCCGTTGCGCTCGGCGTCCCACTCCTCGACGAGGTGAGGCGCCAGGGTGGTGGAGTTGGTCCTCGAGGCGGCGACTTGGCGCAGAACGGACAGCCGGTGCCGCCCGCGGTGCGGTCGTGGAGGCTCGCCTCCCAGACGTGATCCTCGCCCTCGGCGCAGCGCCACCAGACCTTCTGGGTGGAGCCCGCCACGACGGTGGGGGGCTCGAGCCGGCCGTTGCGGAGGACGTGCCACTTGGGGTGCCACTGTGCCGCCACCTCCGGGTTGCACGTCGCCAGGCAGTTGGTGACGGAGACCTGGACGCCGGCGCAGAACGGGCAGCCGGAGCCGCGGGTGCGGTTGCAGACCCGCTGCTCCCACACGTGGTCGGGGCCCTCCTTGCAGCGCCACCACAGGCGTTTCCCCGAGCCGTGGCGGATCTCGGCGGGGTCGATGTCCAGGTCGTTGTACTCCCGGTCCAGCTGCGCGCAGAGCTCGGGGTAGTCGGCGAGGTACGGGCCTCCACGGGGGTTGGGTACGACGGAGGGCATGTAGGTGGTAACGAACGGGGCTTGCGAGGGACCTATCCACTACAGGGAAACCAGCTACTCTCCGAGGCCTAGACCCATGGACACGCTCGCCAAGCTCTCGCCCGCCGAACTGAGGTCCACTCATGGCTAGGACGTCGCCCGCTCCCAACATACCCCCCATCCCTGGCATGTGCCCCGGCATAGCCGTGGCAGCCGGAGGGGGTGGCGGCGGTGGCGCCGGGGGGAAGGGCTCCAAGAAGGGTAAGGGGAAAAAGGGCGCTGGCAAGAAGAAAGGGAAGAAGGGCGCCAAGGGGGGGAAGAAGGGCGCCAAGAGCGGCAAGGGCGGGAAAGACAAGAAGTCGAAGTGCGGTGACCCGGTCGACGTCATCACTGGGCAGGTCACGACCCGCGAACGCACGGATTTCGAGCTCTCCGGTCCAGTGACCCTTTCGATGACGCGTGTCTACGGTTCGGAAGCCGCGCACATCGATGGCGTTCTGGGCCACGGTTGGACCCATAGCTATGGCTATCGAATCGAGGTGCACGGCAAGGTCGTCCGCGTTTGGGACAACAATGGCGAGCGGCTCGACTTCGATCTCCCGCCAGTCGCCGAGTCCACGCTCGGCCTCCACGGCTGGGTATTGCGCCGCGAACAGTGGGGATTCATTGTCGACCCTGACGACGAAACGCTGAAGATCTTCAGCGAGACTACCGACGCCGGCCGAACCTGGCTGCAGACCGCAGAGCAAGATCGCAACGGCAATAGAGTCGTCCTCAACTACGACAACGGTCGGCTGGTGGAGCTGATCGATAGCGTGGGCCGTGTGGTGCGTGTCGCCCTGACGCGCGAGGGGCGCATCGCTGGCATGGCGGTACGAAACGCGCCGCACCAGGGCAAATGGATCGACCTCGTACGTTATCAGTACGACGACGCTGGCAACCTAGTCGCCGCCATCGACTCGGCCGGATTTCGCGAGCAGTACACGTACGACGACTTGCACCGCCTACTCTCGGCCACGGACAAGAACGGTCTCACGTTCTTCTATCGTTGGGACGACAAGGGGCGCTGCTACGAAACGTGGGGCAGCTATGGTGACAAGCGCGATCCATCGCTTGCTGAGAACCTGCCGAAACTGCTGGCAGACAATCTCACGCCGATCAAGGGGATCTTCCACTTTCGCCTCAACTACGTCGAAGAGGGTTACACCGAGGTCGCCGACTGTTCGACCGTGTCGCGCCAACAGGGCAATGAGTTCGACGTTGTCGAAAAGAGCGTTCAAGGCAGCATCATCGAGACCAGCGAGTTCGATGACAATGGCAATATGACGTCATTCACCGATGGCAACGGTGCGACCTGGAAATGGGTGCTAGATGCGCGTGGGCGGATCCTGGAAGAGGTCGATCCGAACGGCCATCGGATCACGTTCGAACGGGATGCTCTGGGCAATCCGATACGCCGCATCGACCAAGTGGGCGCTGAAAAGCGCTTCAGCTACGATCGGCGAGGCAATCTAGAGCTGATCGAGGACTCCGCGGGCGCCTCTCAGTTTCGTCATGACGAACGCGGAAACCTAGTCGAACTGATTCGCGCAAACGGCGCACGGACATCCTGGGTCTGGGACGAGATGGGGAATCTGATCGAGGAACACGAGCCTGGCGGGTGTGTATGCAGATACACCTATGACTACTTTGGCAATCTAATTTCGGCCACTTCCCCCACTGGCGCAGTGACACGATATGCATATGGAGATCGCTTTGAACTGATCTCCATATTGATGCCAGATGGCGAGATCATTCGTTACGACTACGACGGCGAGTTGAACTTGACGTCCGTCACGTTGCCAGACGGCTCACAGAGGCGGCAGGAGTGGGGTGGCGTCGAGCAATTGTGTGCAGTCAGCGACGGTAAGGGCCTCAAGTCGCGGATGTTCTATGACTGGAACGGTCGCCTCCTCGAGGTCCGAAATGCCGCTGACGAGCGTTGGACCTTCAAATACGACTCGACTGGATACTGCATCTCTGAGACCACATTTGACGGTCGGACATTCCACTTTCGTCATGACCAGATCGGGCACGTGACGCTTCTCGAAGACGCTGCCGGCCAGAGCATCAAGTTGGAGTACGATCTCTGCGGACGTCTCACTGCGCGTGAGTCATCGGACGGTTGGTCGGAGGAGCTTGCGTACGATCCTCGCGGTTTGCTCGTGCGCGCAAAGTCGCCGGATGTCGAGTGTCTCTTCGAACGCGACGATCGTGGCAACGTGGTGAAAGAAGCGCAGGTCGTCGACGGAGTTCGCCACGAAGTCCATCTTCGGTACGACGTTGAAAGCAGCATTGTCGAACGCACGACGTCGCTGGGCTACCACGAGCGCATCGAGCGCGCGGGACGCGGGATGCGGTCTCGCACGTCAGTCGGTGACGGAGTCATCGAGCATCATCGCGATCCGGTGGGCCGTGAGCTGACGAGACGCTTGCCGGGCGGTGGTTCGATCGAGAGCCTCTACGATTCACGGGGAGAGCTCCTTCGGAGAGCTGTCCTGGTGCAACGCCCCGTCACTCGGGAGTCTGAAGCCGAGCCCCCGTGGCTGGGGCCTCTTCCGCCGAACGCAATCGCCGAGACGCGCTACCACTACCAGAACCAGTTGCTCGCTGGAACGTGGGACCAATCGCGCGGTCAGACGAGATTTGACTTGGACTCTCAACGGGAGTTGCGCTCGCGGATGCCGGAGCATGGTCGGAGCGAGACCTTTGGCTACGATGCCTGTGGCAACCCGTTCGAGGTCGGGCCCGGAGCTCCCGCGAGGCAGTATGCAGCCGGTTCGCGGCTCGTGCAGCGCGGGGACACGACTTTCAGTTGGAACGACGCCGGCCGTCTGATGGAGAAGCGCGTCGCCCGAGTCGACGGAGAAGATGTCTGGCGCTACACATGGAACACCATGGGTATGCTGGTCAGGGTCGACCGGCCAGACGCAAGCTATGTCGAGTATCGATACGACCCCTTTCTTCGTCGAGTGTCCAAGACCATCTCCGATGAAAGCGGTCACCAAGTCAGCCGCGTGCGATTCGTTTGGGACAGCGACGTCCTGGTGCACGAGATTCGCGAAAGCGCCAAGGCTGCTGCCGATCCAATCGTCGAAGAACGAAGCTACTGCTTTCATGACTTCGGCTACGAGCCCATCGCGCAGTCCATCGTCCAGCGGCATGGCAAGAATCGAAGCGAAGCAGTGCGACACCACTATGTGCTCGACATAAGTGGCGCGCCGGCGCGTCTAGTCGACGACCGCGGCGAGATCGCTGCAGAGTACGAGCATGAGGCCTATGACCTCAAAGTTCTGTCTGAGCACGGCAGTTCTACACCGTTCGGATTCCTCGGCCAGTATCGCGACGATGAGACCGGGTTAGCCTACAACCGTCATCGTTACTACGATCCGGAGACGGGCCAGTTCATCAGCCCCGATCCCATAGGCCTTCTTGGAGGCCTCAACGACCGTCTGTATGGGAAGAACACCTACTACGACGCCGATCCACGCGGGCTCGCTCTCAACGCCGCGGCGACCGCCGTCGTCGACACGATTCCTGACAAGACCGCCGGTGTCTACGTCATCGAGAATCCCGGCCCCCCTCCCACGAAGTACGTAGGCAAAGGCGTGGACGTCAAGGCACGCTTGAAGTGCAACAAGCACAAGAAAGCCCAGGCCCTGCTCAACAAGCCGGGTACCAAGGTGACGGTTCATCAGGTGACGCCAGCCCAGGGCCCGACGGGAAAATGGAAGAACCCGCACAAGTCCAAGGCGGAGAACGTAGACAAGGACAAAGCGATCAACAGGTCGTTGATGGTCAAAGAGACCGAGGTCTACAAGAAGGAGCAGAAAGCCGATCCCGCCGCATTCTCTAACAAGAATGTCTCCAATTCGCACCAGCCCCTGTCGGACGACAAGTACGACACATATGGGAAACGGTTCCCTCCGACGGATGTGGGAACTACGTCGTACCAGATTCCGCCGCCGCCCTGATGGGCCCTCCAGCGATGCCCTACAAACACGCCATCGTCATGTCCGACAAGCCGGCATTCGTCCACTCGCTCAGACGGCTGTCAGCTTCACGAAGTTGCTTGGAACGAGTTGCCTGTCGACGTCGTGCCCAGCGAAGTCGACGGTGTCATCTTCGACGACTCGCACGGCCGGCATACCGATCTTCCCTCGGTGATCAGCCAACTCCCAAACGTACGGTGGGTCTCGATCGAAGCACGCACCGTTGGCATGCTCAGGCCGAGTGTGCTGCCACACCTGGCGGAGCTCGTCATCGCGGGCACGTCTGACGCCGTGATGCCAGAAGGCCCATGGGCCGAGCTTCGAATGCTCCGAGCGAGTGATGCGAAGCTGCAGTTGCGCGCAGCGGATCTCCCTGCTCTTCACACGCTGGAGATGCTGTTCAAGACCAAGGCAGATCTCACTGAGTTGGGGAAGCTACGAAGTCTGCAGGAGCTCCAGATCGGTCCGATGAAGGATGGTGCCATGCTGACGCCGTTGGCAGGCCTGCCGCTGCGCTCCCTGCGTTTCAAACGTGGAAGCATTGAAGACCTAGGCTGTCTTGCCCATTGGCCTAGGCTGGAGGAGTTTGGGGCGATTCTTTGCCACAAGATCAGGGATCTCTCGCCGCTTGCTACGATGTCCGGCATCCGCAGAGCGAGCTTCGTCGACAGCTCTGGCTTGAGGATTGTTGATGCCCTCTTCAAGATGGAGGCCCTGAAGTTCGTGGTGTTCTGGGGCTGCCGCGACAACGACGGTGTGCTCTCGAGGGCCGTCAAGAAGCTTCGTGCACAAGGGGTCGAGGTCCAGACGGACCTCTAGCTAGAGTCTGGCTGGCCACTTGCCGCCCGTGCGACCGTGCGCCACGAGGCTTCAGATGTCGCGTCACGAGGCAGCTGTTCGGGCTTTCTGGGCGTGGTGGGCAACATCGCGTCCCGCGTTCGAGGCGGCGATCGCAACGGGTGAATATGGTGCTCTGGTCGGTGAGGCTGCGACCCATGTCGAAGCCATCGACGGACGCCTCCAGTGGGAGCTTGGCAAGGGACGGGGCGCGGCGCACTTCTTCGCCCTCTCGGCAAACGGCGACCCAGTGCTGCGCAGACTCACCGAGCGCTGGAAGGTGTTGGGGCCAGCCAACGATGACTCGTGGGAGTACTGGTCTTCACGTCCGCCTCGTCCCAACGCGACCCTCGTCTGGGGGAGTCACCCGCTGCGCCTCGACGCTGCCGTCTTGACCTGGACGACAAACCACCTGCGTGAGGTTCTTGACATCACGATCTGCCACCCCGAGTTCGCAAGGATGAGCGAGGACGATCGCGAATCAGCTGCTGTCCTTCTCCTCGACGGCGCCCTTGGCGAGGATGATGTCGAGCGCTGGGTGGGCAGTGTTGACGTAGTCAGCAAGGCGCCGATCGGGGCCCAGTCGTTGGCGGTCTTCCTGGGGGCGCTGGAGAAGATGGTCGACGGTGCCACCGGCAACGTGTTGGTGACGCTGGAAAGCGACGGTGTCGATGGGCCGAAGGTCATCGTCTACAATGCTGCGCTGAAGCAAGTCGATCACCTCGACCTCGATCTGCACCTAACGCTGACACTGAAGCTTCTTCAGCCGAACACGAACGGGCTCGCGACCGAGACCGAGACCACGAGGCTAGACGCCCTCGAACGGGAGCTCGGGCAGGCGCTGGGTGAGAGGGCGGTGTGGCTTGGCCGCGAGACCTGCGCGGGCAAGCGCTTGGCGCACTTCTTTGCCGCCGAGTCGGTCGGCCTGCGCGAGGTCTGCGACCGCTGGATGAGGGAGCACCACGTGCTCCGCCCCCACCTCATTTCGAGGAAGGATGAAGCCTGGGACGCAGCCTTACAGTGGAACGGTGGCGACGGCGCCGAGTGAAGGCCGGTTGGCTTCCCACGCGGCCGAGTTCAGTGTGGAGACGAATCGAGCGATCGATGGAACCAAACACGGATTGCGACTGACTCGGGTGAAGGATGTCTGCGGGTGGAGAGGAACGCAGGCTTTCCATGCCGTCGAGCGAGTGGACGCGACTGCGTGCGACACGAGCGACCCCAAGTCGCGGGTTCTTCCGGTCGGACTTCTCTCGGTGGAGGTGAGCGACTCATCCCCACTGTTCCTTCGTACTCTCCTCGCGTCCGTGAGGCCCCAGGAGCTCACGATCGCGACGGAGACGCACGCTGTGCACCTCACGTGGCTGAGCTCCAGCACGGTTCTGCGTCGGCTCAGAGTAGGTGCGCCGCCGGTACGTGGCGCCAGCGCCCTCAGAGGCGCGCCGCTCGAGTCACTTGCGCTCGCGGACGTTCCCCTCGACGACGAGCTGCGAGAAATCTTGCGATCCATTGCGCCTACGCTCCAGGACTTGTGGCTGGATTGTGGGCGCCCGCTTCTTCCGGGCGAGCTCGGCCTCCTGTCCGAGATGCCTGCGCTGCGGCGACTGTCGATCCCAGCGTTCCCCGAGCTTCGCGACGAATGGGTCGCTCACGCCGTGGCCCATCCCGCCATAGCGTTCGACTTCTCTCCGCCGAACGCACCGGACCCGAGAGGGGAGACCATGACCATCGAGGAAACGTATCGCGGCATCGACATCGTCAAGTGCGTGACGAAGGCGAAGGTCACCTACGAGGTTGCGGAGGACCTTGCTGGTGATGGGTGCAACGAGGACCTCGAGGACGACCTGCGACCGCGCGCAAAGGCTGCCAAGAAGAAGGTCGATTGGCGGAGCGAGAGCGACACCCTGGTCGTGCGCACTCCGGACAAGGAGACCGCTCGCTGGGTGATCGACCACGCATGTTCGACGTCAGCGAAGAGGAACTCGAGCTCGAGCACTACGACATCACGCAAGAGGGCGACGACAAGCCCTCCTACGAGATGTGGGTGTACCTCGGAGAGCACGGCATCGTCTTCGAAGTGGGCTCCGAAGAGCCGACTTCGGTACACTGTGTGGAGGGACACTTCTGGTCGGTCGGCGACGATGACCTCGTCGGCGTCATGCTGGCCAAGGCCCTCGACCACGCCAGCCCATTCTGAAAGCGAAGAAGGAGTAGCTTCACGCGCTGACCAGTGGCAACGGAGGTAGATGCCCGGGCCGTCGACGCGGAATCTCGCCGCACTGCCAGCGCCGCCGGAGCTCGAGAGCATCTGGCGAGGACTTTCGCTGCTCGATGCGATCCTGGAGCCGCAGTGGGACCGGCGCGTCTTCTCGTTCGACGCGGGCGGTCGGCAAGGCTCGCTCGGGAGAGAACGAAGGGAACGTCGTCTACAGCCTTTTCCTGCCGAGCGGCGCGGCGGTGCTGCGCGGCTTCCACCGCGATTCACCGATGAATCCCTTCCTTCACCGCAAGCCCCGCCGCTGGCCGGGTCTCGTCGACGGAATGCCCGCATCGCTGCTCCGCCATGCCGACGCCACCAGCATCGAGCCCGATGAGGTCGCGTTCGTGATCTGGTACGACCCGGCGACCGCATCCGGGTGGCAGCGCGGTCGTCAGCGTCTTCCCAACGGGGCCGATCCGGATGGATCCGAGGCGCTGCTCGCCCCCTTCGTCGGCGCAGCGGACCGCTACCTCGACTTCGCCCGATCCTATCACGATCGAGTTCTGCCGCGGGGACCCGTGGTTCGACTCCTGCGCGGCGCAGCGGTCGATGCGGCGACGGTTCACCGATTGAATCCCGCGCGCGATGCCAAAGAGGTGCTGCGTGAAGCGCGCGCGCTCGGCTTCGAAACGAAAGGACCCACGATGACCACGAAGGAGAGCAAGAAGCCCGCCGAGAAGAGCGCCCAAGAAGGCTGCGAAGGCCAAGCCTGCAGCGCGTAAGCGGAGCGTCAACTTCGGCGAAGCCGAGTTCACCATCCATTGCCTTCGCGACCTCGAACGCCGCGACGATCGCTGGACGCCCGCGGCAGAGGGGACCATCCCGACCGCGCTGGCCAAGCACCGCCGGACGGTGCGGGTCCTCGACGAGGCACTACAAAAATACGCAAAGGACCAATCCTGACGAGGCTCAGCGATGCGACAGCCGACCCGCGCGGGCGACCATCGCCGGCTCCGTGATCGACTCCAGCCGGAACGCCGGCGGACTCGCGCCGGGCACGCAGGCGTAGCGCGCGAAGTCCTCCACCCCGACCGAGCGCAGCACGTCCTCGTCGTACGAGGCGCTCCCGCTCTCGACCGCCGCGCGCCCGTCGATCAGCGCCTCTGCCGCGTCGACCACGATGTCCGCCTTGCGCCACATCTCCGGCGTGCCGAGGGCGTGGCCGATCGTGGCCTGGCTCTCGATCAGCGTCACCGGCCACAGCGAGTACGCCCGGACGCCCTCGGCGGCGTGCTCGGCCGCGAGGCCCGCGGTCACCAGCGTCATGCCGAACTTCGAGATCATGTAGGCAGTGTGGCCGGCCGCCGCCGCCGGCACGATGGGCGGCGACATGTTGATCACCACGCCCCCGCCGCGCCGGACGAAGTGCGGGATGCACGCCCGCGACAGCAGGAACGCGGCGCGCGCGTTCACCTGCATGACCAGATCGAACCGGGTGGCGGGCGTCTCGGCGATCGGGTGCCAGTAGAGCGCGCCCGCGTTGTTCACGAGCACGTCCACCCCGCCGAAGCACTCCTCGGCCGCCCGGACCAGGGCCTCGAGCGCGGAGCCGATCCGCACGTCGGTCCGCACCGCGAGCGCCTCGCCCCCGGCCGCCTCGATGGCCTCCACGGTCTCGCGGAGGGTGCCTGGCAGCCGCGGGTCCGGGTCCATTGTCTTGGCCGCGACCACCACCTTCATCCCCCGCGAGGCGAGGCGCAGGGCGAGGGCCCGGCCGATGCCGCGGGAGGCCCCCGTGATCAAGGCAACCTTGCCGGAAAGCTCCATCGGGGGACTCTCGTCAGGGCCCGCGCGCGCGGCAAGCAGGGTATGCTCGCGCCGCGTGACGGCACCCATCTTCCGGTTCAACCAGCAGCGGGACGATCTCGTCCAGACCGTCGTGGAGCGCGTGGTCGCGGAGGCGCGCGACCCGGTGCTCCTGCTGAACGACGCGGCCTACCACGAGCTCCGGCGCCTCGACGCGGCGGGCAAGGATTCCTCGCGCTGGCGCAAGCTCGCGCGGAGCCTCGGTGGGCTCGACCACCACGCGGCGCGACAGCGCCTGCGCGAGCTCGCCGACGAGCACGCCCACGACGTCGACGGCAACTTCGACCCGCGCGTGTACGCCTTCGCGAGCCGGGTGCTCCCGGTCGGGCTCTCGATCCTCCTGCGGCCGCAGGTGCTCAAGGAGCGCGGCCTCGGGGACGTCCTGCGCGGCAACGCGCTCGCCGAGCGCATCCGCACGAGCGGGCCGATCGACCGGATCCAGCGGCTCGCCGAGCGCGGCACCGTCGTCTACGTGCCGACCCACCTCTCGAACCTCGACTCGCCGGTGTTCGCGTACGCGCTCGAGAGCGCGCGCCTGCCGCCGGTCACCTACGGCGCCGGCAAGAACCTGTTCACCAACCCGGTGCTCTCGTTCTTCATGCGCAACCTCGGCGCCTACCGCGTCGACCGGCGCCTCCGCCACGAGCTCTACAAGCTGGTGCTCAAGGCGTACTCCTGCATCCTCATCGAGCGCGGGTTCCACTCGCTGTTCTTCCCGGGAGGCACCCGCTCGCGCAGCGGCGGCGTCGAGCGCAAGCTCAAGCTCGGCCTCGCCGGCACCGGCCTCGAGGCCTTCATCCGGACCGGGCAGCGGGTGTTCTTCGTCCCGGCGACGATCAACTACATGCTGACGCTCGAGGCCGAGACCCTCATCGACGACCACCTCAAGGACGCCGGCAAGGCGCGCTACATCATCGAGGACGACGAGTCGACGCGCCTCGGTCGCATCACCCAGCTCGTCAACCAGCTCGCCCACATGGAGGGCAGCTGCGCGGTGCGCTTCGGCGAGCCGGTCGATCCGTTCGGCAACGTCGTCGACGACCGCGGCGAGTCCTACGATCGCCAGGGGCGGCAGGTCGATCCGCGCTCGTACGTCGTGGGCGACGATGGCCAGGTGCGCCAGGACGGCAACCGCGACGGCCAGTACACCCGCGAGCTCGGCGAGGTCGCGATGGAGCAGTACCTCTGCGACACCGTGGCGATGACCACCCACGTGGTGGCGACCGCGGCGTTCGCGCGGCTCCGGGCCGCGCACGGTGGCAAGGACCTGTTCGCCCTCGTGCGCCGCGCCGACGAGACGATCGTCCCTCGCGCCGACATGCTCACCGAGATCGAGGGCGTGCAGGCGCGCCTCGCCGATCTCGATCGCCGCGGGGCGATCCAGCTGTCCACGGCGGTGCGCGGCGCCACGGCCTCCGAGCTGCTCGGCGAGGCCGAGCGCGCGCTCAACGGCTACCACGCGAGCCCCGTGCTGCACACGCAGGGCGAGGGCGTCGCGCTGCTCGATCCGAAGGTGCTGCTCTACTACCAGAATCGCCTCGCCAACCACGGCGTCGGCTGGATCGGAGGCGTGCGATGAACCCCGTGTCGGTCGTGGGGGGTGGCGCGTGGGGGATCGCGCTGGCGACGGCGGCGGCGCGCGGTGGCGCGGACGTGCTCCTGCACACGCGCCGCGAGGGCGAGCCCATCCCGGGGGTGCGCCGCACGCGCTCCCTGGCCGAGGCCGCCAAGCACGCGCGGCTCGTGCTGCTCACCGTGCCGAGCGCGCACGTGCGCGAGGTCGGCCGGGCCCTCGGCGCGCACCTCGACGGACACCATTTGCTGGTCCACGGGGTCCGCGGCCTCGCCGCCGTGCCGTCGCGAACGCCGTCCTTCGAGGGAGAAGACCTCGTCACCCTCTCGACCGTCCTGCGCGAGGAGACCCCGGTGCGCCGGTTCGGCGCGCTCGGCGGGCCCGTGCTCACGGGCGAGCTCTCGCGGGGAGAGCCGTGCGTGATGGTGGTCGCCTCGCACTACACCGAGGTGCTCGCGGCGGTGCGTTCCGCCTTCGCCGGCAGCTTCATGCGCATCTACACCACGCCCGACCTCGTGGGGCTCGAGTGGGCGTCGGCGCTCACCGGCATCCTCGCGGTCGCGATCGGGTTCGCGCGCGGAGCCGGTGTGGGCGCGGGCCTCGTCTCGGCCTTCGCCATCCGCGGCGTGCACGAGGCGGCGCGCATCGCGGTCGCCGCCGGCGCGGAGGAGCGAACGTTCACCGGCCTCGGCGGCTTCGGCGATCTGCTCGCGGCCATCGGCGAGGAGGATCGGCCCGAGGTCCGCCTCGGCCTCGCGCTCGCGCGCGGCGAGGAGCCGACGAGCGCGATCGCGGCCCTCGGCGAGCGCATCGAGGCGCTGTCGCTCGCGCCGCGGGTGGCCGACTTCGCCGCGCGGCACGGCGTCGTGGCGCCGATCCTCGACGCGGTCGCGCACGGACTCTTCGCCCAGAAGAACGCCCCCGAGATCATCAGCACGCTGATGACCGCGCCGATGACCGGCGGCGCCTAGAGGCCCTTGCTGCGCAGGTGGCCGACCACGTCGGCGTAGAACTGCAGATGGTCCCACTTGCTGCCGACCCCCGGGGCGTCGCCGAGCAGGTGGCCCATCTCGTCGAGGTGGTCGGCGGGCACGCAGCCGAGGAACGTGCCGTGCTTGGCGTCGACCACGCGCACGAGGCCGTCGTTCGGAACGTTGGCGAGCCCGTTCGCGGTGACGGACTCGGGGATCTTCAGCAGCGGATCGGTGGTGTCGAGCGTGGCCTTCCACTTGGTGACGAAGGCGGGGGCGTCCGCGGTGACGCACGCGGACCCGCCATCGCTCAACGCGGTGCGACCGGCGATCGAGTAGTACGAGACGCCGGGCATGTCGGGGTAGGCCGAGGCGAAGTCCGCGACCGCGGGCTTGGTGAACTGCAGGAACCCGCGGATGAGGGAGGTCTTCTCGCCCGCCGCGCTCCAGAGCGCGCCGCCGACCAGCTTGGCGAGCGCGTCGACGACGTCCTTGAAGCGATCGTCGGTCACGAGCTTGGCCGCGATGTCGGCGATGGGGGCGCCACCGTGGGGCGTGCCGATGGTGACGACGGACGCGACGAGGTCGGGGCGTTCGTGCGCGACCACCCGCGCGTCGAGCCCCCCCTGCGAGTGTCCGATCAGGTTGACCTTGGCCGCGCCCGTCTTGACGAGGATCTCCTTCACCCGCGCGAGGAGCTCGAGGCCGCGCGTGGTCGAGTCGTTGAACGGATCGACGGCGGGCGTGAACACCTGCGCCTCTCCGCGCTTCGCGAGGTCGTCCTTGACGCCGTAGAAGTAGGTGATGAAGCCGATGCCGGCGAAGTCCTCGAAGCCGAAGAACCCGTGCGCGAGGACGATCGGGTAGGGCGGGCCGAGCGGCTTGGTCGTGTCCGAGCCAGCGTCGGACGCACCCCCGTCGAGCGCGCTGTCGACCGCCGCGTCGGTCGGGGTCGCGCTGTCCTGCACGTCGGGGTCGGTGTCGGCCCGGAAGACCTTGCCGTCGTCCTCGGCGCCGCTGGTGCCGCTGCAGCCCACGGCGAGGGCGAAAGAGGCAGCGAGCAGCGAGCGGCGCATGGGCCTCTCATCGTCCCGCCATTCGCGGCCCTGTCAAAGCAACTTCGTCCTCAGTCGCCGGTGGTGAAAGTGGTGCGATAGAGGAGAGCCTTGTCGTCGGCCGTCGCGCGGAACGTCACCGAGTACTGGGTGCGGGGCGCCAGGGCCGCCTTGGGGATCACGTGGACCTCGCCGGCGCGGACGAGCTTCGCAGGGTCGTTGTCCTTGGTGAGGACGACGATGGGGATCTGTCCGAGCGGGCCGTACACCTTGACGTCGAGCTTGGTGAGCGAGGCGTTGCCGACCCACGAGATCGGCGAGCCGACCTCGGTCGACCCCGGCACCGGGTTCGGCGTCTCGTGATCGGCGCGGAAGGCGCGAGGGACGTTGGTGGCGCCGTCGGGTGGCCACACGACCGAGACGGCGCTCGGCACGCTCTTCTTCGGCTTGCCGAAGTCGAACGTGGCGCAGCCCGCGGTGCCGCCGTAGCCGAACACGGTGCTCTCCGCGCGCAGGAAGAACGGTCGGTGGTAGACGCTGTTCATGAACCCGCGCCAGTCCATGACGGCGGCGCTGCCGACGAGCGTGGCCATCACCTCGCCGCTCGGAGCGAGGGTGAACTTCGCCGCCGCGAGGCGCTCGGTGACCGTCACACCGGTGAAGCCGGCGTTCCCTTTCACCTCGGTGTGCGAGAAGACCCGGTTGAGGTCCACGTAGTTGCAGTGGGCCTGGGCGGCAGCGGCCGCCTGTGGATCGCAGGAGAGCGGTGGGAGACCCACGTAGGCGCGTACGGTGGCGATGGCCACGCGCGCGGCCTGGGCGTCCGAGGATTCGCCCGCGCAAGCGAGTCCGACGTCGGTCGGGACGACTTGCCCTTCGATCACGATGTTGGCCTGCTCGTCCGGAGGGTCGACGGTGCCCGTGCACGCGGCGAGGAAGAGGGCGAGCGGCACGAAGAGGTGTGTCCGCATGCCAGGATCAACGGACCGCCTCTCCAGGCCTTGAGGAGGTTTCTCGCGACAAGACCAGGACACGACGCGATGCGCCGTAACCGCGTCGTAACCGCCACCTCGTAGCTTGTGGCCGCGATGCCCGACCCCAAGCTCGACAGTGGCGATACCGCGTGGCTGCTCGTCTCGACCGCGCTCGTCCTCCTGATGACGCCAGGGCTGGCGCTCTTCTACGGAGGGATGGTCCGCAAGAAGAACGTCCTCTCCACGTTCATGCACTCGCTGTTCAGCCTCGCGGTCGTGAGCGTGCAGTGGGTGCTGTTCGGCTACTCGCTCGCCTTCGGCGCGACGCACAAGGGCTTGATCGGGGGCCTCGAGCTGAGCTTCCTCAAGGGGGTCGCGTGGCAGCAGAAGGGCTCGGTGCCGCACCTCGGGTTCATGGCCTTCCAGATGATGTTCGCCGGCATCACCCCTGCGCTCATCTCCGGCGCGTTCGCCGAGCGCATCCGCTTCGGCGCGTACGCCCTCTTCGTCGTCCTCTGGTCGACCCTGGTCTACGACCCGGTCGCGCACTGGGTCTGGGCCGAGGGCGGCTGGCTCATGAAGATGGGCGCCCTCGACTTCGCCGGGGGCACCGTCGTGCACCTCACCGCGGGCATCTCCGCGCTCGTGTGCGCGAAGCTGATCGGCAAGCGCCTCGGTTACCCGGGGCCGGGGATGATCCCCCACAACCTCACCATGACCCTCACCGGCGCGGGCCTGCTCTGGTTCGGCTGGTTCGGCTTCAACGCCGGCAGCGCGCTCGTGGCCGGGCAGTCCGCGGCGCTCGCGCTCGTGACGACGCACGTCGCCGCCTCGGCGGGCGCGCTCGGCTGGCTCGCGGTCGAGACCAAGCACCGCGGCAAGCCCTCCGCGCTCGGCGCAGCTTCGGGGATCGTCGCGGGGCTCGTCGCCATCACGCCCGGCGCTGGCTACGTGGCGCCGTGGGCGTCGATCGTCATCGGCTTCGTCGCCGGGGTGGTCTGCTACCTCGCCGTGCTGCAGAAGAACCGCTTCGGCTACGACGACGCGCTCGACGTGTTCGGGGTGCACGGGGTCGGTGGCATGCTCGGCGCGCTGCTGACCGGCGTGTTCGCGCAGAAGGCGCTCAACGCGACGGGCAACGACGGCGCCGCGTTCGGCAACGTCAAGCAGCTCGGGGTCCAGGCGCTGGGCCTCCTCGCAGCCGGCGCCTACGCGGTCGTGATGACCGTGGTGATCTGGAAGGTCATTGGCTGGATCACGCCGATCAGAGTGGCGGAACCGGACGAACGAGAAGGTCTGGACGTGAGCCTCCACGGTGAAGAGGGGTACGTGAACTGACCACCACGACGTACGTGCGCGGCGCATCTCCCACGAAAATTCGCGAGAGTGCGCCAAAGCATCCGTCCTTGGGCGATACTTCGAGGATGCGCGGACGCTTCCTCCTCTCCTTTGGTGTCGCGATGTGGCTCGGTTGTTCGCCGGCGAACAGCACGACAGAAGAACCCGGGCCCGGCACCGATACCGGCGGTGGCGAATCGTCCACCGACGAGACCGGCACCGGCAGCGACACGGGTGGTGGTGGTGACGGCGCGACCGATGGTGGCGACGAGACCATCGTGTTCGACGCGGGCGACGACACGCTGCCCACGTTCGACACCGGCGGCGACGGCGCGACGGGCTGCACGATCGCCGGTTGCGGCTCCGACAGCGACTGCGACGGAATCGCCGACAGCGTCGAGGGACGCTTCGCGACCGGCGGTCCGACGGACACCGACAAGGACGGCACTCCCGACTACCTCGACTCGGACAGCGACGACGACGGCATCCCCGACAAGCTCGAGTGGCGCGCGACCGGTTGCGCCACCGGGCCGTTCGCCGACGACAACGACGCCGACGGCGACGGCATCCCGAACTTCCAGGACACCGACAGCGACGGCAACGGCTACCCCGACAAGAACGAGGCGTGCCCGCCGCCCACCGTGCTGACCGCGCTCGGCATGCCTGCGTGCACCGAGCCGTACGACTTCGACGGCGACGGCGTGCCCGACTACCTCGACTTCGACAACGACCACGACTCGAGCAAGGTCGCCAAGACCATCGGCCTCGACGACAAGGTGGAGCTCGCCGACAACACCGGCAAGTACGTCGGCCTCATCGACACCGACGGCGACGGCATCCCCGATCTCTACGACCGCGACTCGGACAACGACGGCATCGCCGACCTCGACGACGGCATCACCGACCCGGACGGCGACGGCAAGCCGAGCTTCCGCGACACCGACAGCGACGGTGACGGCGTCGGCGACGTCTGCGAGGCCCGCGCCAAGGCCTCGTTCACGGCGGCCGACCTCGACAAGCCGGTGCTCGACACCGACGGAGACGGCGTCCCCGACTACCTCGATCGCGACTCCGACAACGATCTCCTCGCGGATGGCAAGGAGGACTTGAACGGGAACTGCGGCGTCGACGCCACCGAGACCGATCGCCTCAAGGGCGACACCGACGGCGACGGCGTGAGCGACCTCGTGGAGACCGCGCTCGAGGGCGTGCCCTGCGCGAAGGACGCGACCTGCTCGCCCGCCAAGAAGGGCAAGTTCTACTTCATCGAGCCCTACTCCAAGGACGGCTCGGCGAAGCCCTCGCCCACCTCTTCGAAGCTCGCCCTGAGCACCAAGCTGAATCGCGGTGACGTCGCCTTCATCGTCGACACGACCGGCTCGATGGGCGGCACGATCACCGGCCTGCGTACCAGCCTGTCGACCACCATCATCCCCGCGCTCAAGGCGAAGATCCCCGACCTCGGCATCGGCGTGGCAGGCCACGACGACGTGCCCTACGGCAGCTACGGCTACGCGAGCTCGGGCGACCTGGCGTTCTACCTCGCGGGCGGCGCGAGCGGCTACGTCACGACGGTGACGGCGACCTCGCAGACGGCGGCCAACTCGCTCGTGACTCACTACGGTGGCGACGGGCCGGAGAGCAACGTGCTCGCGATGTACAAGGCCCTGACCGGCGCCGCCCTCACCTGGCCCGGCGGTGGCATGGCCGCGGACGCGCCCCCGGCCGGGACGTTCGGCGCGATGCGGTTCCGTTCGGACGCCTTGCCCATCGTCATGAACCTGACCGACATCAACGGGCACAACGGGAAGTACGCCCTCGACAAGACGGCGACGTCGTACAGCGCGACGTACACCGACACCTACTCGTTCGCGACCTTCAACGTCGACGACCTGGTCACCCAGTTCAACACGATCGGCGCCAAGTTCCTCGGCGGCGCGGCCGACGGCGGCAGCCGGTGCCACACCACCTACTGCCCCTACGGGTTCCTCTCGTACATCGCCGACAAGACGGGCTCGTACGCGCCTCCCTCGGCGTTCGCTGGCGGCACCTGCCAGACCGGCGTCTCGGGTGCGACCGTGGCGGCCGATGGACCCATCGTCGGCGGCGTCCGGCAGTGCCGCCTGGTGTTCAGCTTCAACAGCGCCGGATCGGGCCTCGCGACCAGCGTCGTCGACGGCGTGTCCGCGATCCTCAACTCGATCAGGTTCGACGTCTACGTCCAGGCCTACAACGACGCCGCCGCGACGGTCGACGTCGTCGGCAGCTTCATGTCGAAGGTGGAGCCCGACCCGCTCGGCGGCACGGACCCGTCGCTCGGCACGTGCGTCACCTTCCCGTCGACGCAGCTCGCCGACAACTTCACGGGCCCGAAGGCCCTCGTGAAGGCGGCCGACAGCGTCAACGACACGATCAAGCAGGTGAACCCCGGTTCGCTCTACTGCTTCAACGTGACGCCCAAGGAGAACACCACCGTGGTGCCCGGCACGGACGTGAAGACGTTCAAGGCCTGGCTCAAGGTGCTCGCCATCAAGCCGACCGGCGGCACCCTCGGTCTCGGCGCCGATCGCGAGGTGCTGTTCGTCGTCCCCCCGACGCTGAACTGACATGCTCGCTCCCTGCCCGACCTGCCGGCGCCACGTCGACGTGGCGCCGGGACCTTGCCCGTTCTGCGCGGCTCCTCACGCCGCGCTGGCACCCCGGTCGCTCCGGGCCTTCGCGGGCCTTCGGCCGACCCGCAAGGCCGCGACCCTCCTCGCCTCGCTGGCGCTCGCGGGCTGCAGCAGTGCCGACGAGACGAGCACTCCCACGACCGACGCGGTGACCGACACGGTGACGGACGTCTCGACCGACAGCGTGTCGGCCGAAACCGGCGCCGACACTGCGGCAGCGGACAGCAGCACGACCGAGAGCAGCACCGACGCGATCAGCGACGCAGCGGACGCCGCAGACGTGGCCGGCCCGGACGCCGTCACGGACAGTGGCTTCTTCCCCCGTACGGGCACCCACCTTGGGACGAAGCGCTGGTCTAGCCTTCGCGTTCCTCGTCGCGTGCAGTGGTTCGTCGATGCCACCCGTGGCGAGCGACGGCGGCTTCGTGCTGCCCGATGCAGATGCTGCCCCAGCCACCCGCGAGGAACGCATCGTCGCGCGCCTTTCGAGCTGTCGTGGCGTCGAGACGGGGTGTCACGACGCGGCGAACCCTGCGGGGCTCGTGCTCGGTCGCTCGCCGAACGAAGATCTGCGGTCGCTGATCTCCGTGCGCTCCACCCTGCGGCCGGATCTCTTTCGCGTGGAGCCAGGCGCGCCCGAGAGGAGCTGGCTCTACCTCGAAGTGAAGGGCGATCGCGACGCCGGGGTCGAGACAGCGATGCCCCTCGGTAGCTCGGGCGACCTTGCCTTCGCGAAGGAGTTGCGCGGCTGGATCGAGGCCGGCGCGCCGAATCCGTTCTCCGATGCCGGACCCTGATCGTAGACTGGCCCCCGTGCGCGCCCATTTCTCGATCCCGCTGCTGTTCGTCGCTCTGTACGCGTGCGGTCCTTCGGCACCGCCGCCGAAGACCGCAGACCCCTGTGGTGTCCCGTAATTCTGGCGGGTAGCGATCCCGAAATTCTGGCGGGTAGTGTCCCGCCAGCTGCTTTTCCGGGCCTCCGGTTGCTGGTGGGCTCTCTTCGGAGGCCCGACTGTGATCGACGTCATGACCCGTCTCAAAGTCCATCACCTGGCCGGCGCCGGGACCCCCCAGACCGCGATTGCGACCACCTGCGGCATCGGGCTGCGCTCCGTCGAGCGCATCGTGGCCGAGCCCGAGCCCACCATCGCCGAGGTCGCCGCTGGCATGCGGCTCGACGCGCCACGGCGCGGACGGCCTCCCAAGGCGGACGATGCGATACTGGCGCGCGTGCAGAAGCTGCTCGAGGACGAGCCGAGCATCATGGCGACCGAGGTTCTTCGGCGGGCCCGAGGTTGGGGGTACGCCGGCGGACGCAGCGCGATGGCGAAGCTCGTCAAGCGCCTGCGACCTTCTCCCGTCGCCGAGCCTGTGATCTGCTTCGATGGCCTGCCCGGCGAGTACGCGCAGTTCGACTTCGGCGAGGTGCTGGTCACCTACGAGGATGGCACCGCCGACCGAATCGTGTTCTTCGCTGGGCGCCTCAAGTACTCGCGCTTCATGCACGTGCGCGTGACCAAAGACCAGCGAGCAGAGTCGGTCGTGCGTGGCCTGCTCGATTGCCTTCATGCCTTCGGTGGCTGTCCGAAGGAGTGGGTGTTCGACAACCCACGGACGATTCGCGTCTCGCCTATCGGTGTGAAGCCCATCAAGCTCCACCGATACCTGCGCGACCTGGTCGCTGAGATGCGCGTCATCCCGACGTTCTGCGCGCCTCGCTCCGGCAATCAGAAGGGCAGCGTCGAGCGGCTGGTGGGCTTCGCGAAGCACAGCTTCTTCTTGGCCCGCACGTTCCGTGATCGCGCCGACCTCGAGGCACAGCTCGCCGACTGGCTGCACGACGTCAACCATGTGCGAGCGTCCGACGCCACGGGGCGCATCCCGGCCGAGGCCCTCGTCGACGAGGCGCGCTGGCTCGCCGAGCGACCCCTCGTCGCGACCGCAGACGAGTGGGTTCTTCACGAGCCTGCCGTCGTCACGCCGATGGGCACCGTCCGCTTCGCCGGGACTTCGTACTTCGCGTCGGCGCGACTCCTCGGCGCCCCAGCCACGATACTGGTACGGGCGCGCACTATCGAGGTCACCGTCGGCAGCAAGGACGCCAGCGTCTATGCCCGCGCCGATCACACCGGCGAAGTCCGCCGACTGCCCCATCACCGGCAGGAGGTTCTCGCAGTCGTACACGGCCACCGGAAGATCGCCACGTTTCGACGGCAGTGCCTCCTCGAGCTGGGTCCCCCCGCCTGGGACTTCCTTGGCGTGCTTGTCCACCGTTGTCCCGCCGGTCGCTGGGAGGAGCCGTGCTCGGATCTCTTCGACCTCCTCGCGGTTCATGGCGACGACGCGCTCCGCGACGCGTTCGCGAAGTGCGTCGAGGGCAAAGTGTTCCACGTCGACGACGTGCGGCGTGTGCTCGGGGAGGCGGCGTGATGAGCACCCTCACCGTCGACATGGGCGCTCTGCTCAAGCGCCTCAAGCTCGCCACCGTTGCGCGTCTCCTCGCCGACTACGAGCTGCGCGCAGCCGGGAGGGCTGGTCGCATCGTGATTTCCTCGGACTCCTGCTCGCAGAGGAGGTCGCACATCGCTCGAACACCCGCGTGCAGAGGCTCGTGCGGCACGCGCACTTCCCCTCTCTCAAGACCATCGAGGAGTTCGACTTCATCTTCCAGTCGACGCTCGGGCGCAAGCAACTGGGACCGTTCCTCGGTCCAGAGTTCGTTACTGAAGGGAGGAACCTGATCCTCTCCGGCAAGCCGGGACGCGGAAAGACCCACATCGCCGTTGCCGTCGCCTACAAGGCCATCCAGAACGGCTTCGACGCACGGTTCGTCACGGCATCCGATCTCATCGACGAACTCCACGCTGCCGCCGGCGATGGCACCTTGCGCGCAGCAACCGCTGCGTACGTCGAGCCGCACGTGCTCGTCATCGACGAGGTTGGCTACCTCCAGTGCGCGAGCGACGCAGCCAACGTGCTCTACGGCGTCGTCGACCAGCGTTGCCTCAAGCGTCGCCCGATCGTCTTCACGACCAACAAGGCGCTCAAGCGATGGGGCGAGGTCCTGCACGATGCTGAGCTCGCCGAGGCCCTCCTCGACCGCGTTCTCGAGCGCGGCCAGCACATCCGACTCGCCGGACCCTCTTTCCGGACACGCGCAGTCGATCCGAAAATCCTCGACGGCGACGAGTCCTAGGCATCTCCACAAATCCACAATCTTGATCGCCATCGCACCGACCGACTCCATCGGCTCGACGGCGATCCATTTGTCCTTCCCTGCTTCTACCCGTGCGCTATCGTCCACCCGCCAGACTTTCTGGACGATCCCCGCCAGACTTTCGCGACGTCACAACCCCGAGCCTGCCGCGTCGAGCGACGCACCGCCCAAGGGCTCGGTCCATGGCGGCACGCTCGCGCCGGTGGACGTGAAGAAGGCGCTCGTCGCGCGCAAGGAGGACGTGAAGGCCTGCTACCACGCGCTCTTGGAGAAGAACAACAAGGCGAGCGGCAAGGTGGTGTTGCGCTTCACCGTCGGCGAGGAAGGGGCCGTCGAGGAGGTCGTGACCATGAACGGTACGACGCTGCCGGACGAGACCGCCAAGTGCATCGGCGACGTGGTGAAGTCGATCAAGTTCCCGAAGCCCAGCGGCGGCAAGGCCACCATCACCTACCCGTGGGAGTTCACCGCGGAGTGACTCAGCGCCGACGGCGCACCAAGAGGGCGCCGAGCGCGAGCAGCGCGGCGCTGCCGAGGCCCGCGACCCGCTGCTTCGACCGCGCGAAGGTGGAGCTCGGCGGGTCGCCGCACCCGTAGATCGGCGGCTCGAGCTGGACGGTCTGCACGACGCTGTTCGGGTCCCCGGCGTTCTTGAGGACGTCGATGTCGGAGGTACCGCGCGCCTTCGTGCTGTCGACCTTCTCGCTCGCCATCTTGTCGAGCGCCGCGATCAGCGTGGGCTCCTCGTAGGCGACGAGGCCGCGCGCCCGCATGTTCTTGCCGAACTCGGTGTTCACCGTGCCGAGGCCACCCGCGAGGCCCGTGGTGTGGCAGACGCGACAGGGGGGCTCGGCCTTCGCCGCGAGGTGCGTCTTGATCGCGGGGGGGAAGTTCGGGGTCGCTCCGGCGCCGCGCGCGACGAACAGCGAGAGGACCACGAGCAGGGCGGACGAGAGGGTGCGCATGCTGGGCTCCTACAGGTAGACGTGCATCTGGGCGAGGAGGGTCGTGGCCTTGCTCCTCGTGTCGCCGGCCGGCACCGACTGGAAGATCCCGTCGAGGCGCAGATCGGCGTGGGGCGCGAGGAACCACACGAGCGAGAGCCAGCCGCCGATGGCCGTCCCGCTCGTCGAGGGCCGCTTGAGCGCCTCGCCCGTCAGCATGACGTGGACCCCTTGCACGGGCTCGAGATCGGCCTGGAAGAAGCCGACGAACCCGGAGCCGAGGGCGTCGCCGATGGCCTTCTGCAACACCGCGTCGCCTTCGACCAGGAGCACCAGCGGCTTGACCGGCGCGAACCGCAGGAACGCGCCGTAGCCGTGGCGCGTCGCCTCCTTGCCCAGCGTCGGGTCGACCGAGGTGCGCAGGAACAGCGCGCTCACGCCCGCGGCGGCGCGCTTGGTGAAGGCGTGCTCGTAGTACCCGACGAGCCCTTGCTCCCGGTACAGATCGGGGCGCAGCTGCAGGTTGCCGACGACGGCCATCAGCTCAGCGCGGTGCTCGCCGGCCGCGTACGACACGGCGACGCCGTGTTGCTGCCCCTCGTTGACGTCGGTGCGGAAGGTCTTGCGGACCCAGAGCGTGTGCTCGTTGCCGCGGATGCCGAACGGCAGGTTGAGGCGGCCCGCGCGCACGAGCCACTCGCGGTCGGCGCCGAGATCCACGCCGAGCCAGTGCTCGCGCGAGACGAGGTTGTTCTCCCTCTGCGTCGTGACCCAGGTGGGCGCGCCGCCCTCGTGCAGGAAGCCGAGGCTCCCGTGCGCGCGAAACCGGTCGACCGTGATCTGGGTGCGGAGATCGGCCTGCATCTGCAGGAACCGCGGGTCGGGTTGCTTCGGTGCCCCGTTGATGTGGGTGAGCAGGTAGCCGTTGCGGATGCTGCCCCCGAAGAGCAACCAGTCCGGTGTGTCGACGCCCCAGAACAGCTTGCCCTTGCTCGTGTCGGTGGCGGGTGTGCCCCACTGGAACCGCATGAGCTTGTCGCCGCGCGCGCGCCCGGCGTTGGTGAGCAGGCCCGAGCCCGAAGGGTCCGCGTGGCAGGCGCCGCACTGGGTTGCGCCGTGGCGGAGCATCCAAGGATAGGCGCTGGCGGTGCGTGGCAGGGCCACCCACGTAGCGAGCGCCACGATCGCGGTGAGCGCGAGTCGCAGCAGGTGGAGCGGAGCCCGATCAGTACGAGAAGCCAAGGGTCACCTGGAGGCGAGAGAGGGCATCGGTGGCGCCCGACGCGTCGGTCGGCGGCGCATCGTAGTGGGACGTGTAGCGCGTGTGGGTCGCGAGGACGCGGGCCTCGACGCTCGAACCCAACGGCAGAGCCAGGCCGAGCGCGCCCTCGAAGCCGAGGCTCTTCGCTCCGGCCCAGCGCTCGGCGACGCCGGTCGGCGCGGAGAGCCCGGGGAGCACCGCGCCTCCCGCGAGCAGGGCGATGGGGCCGAGCGCGAGGCGGAGGTCGAGGGAAGCACGCGCCGAGAGGTACCTGGCGATGGGCAGCGAGCTCGTGCGCTCTGCGAAGTCGAACAGCTCGCGGGTGACCCCGAGCCCGAAGGTGAGCGTGCTGCCCTTCTCGCCGAGCAGGATGCGCCCGCGGACCTGCGCGTCCATCCGCGTCCACATCGTGCTGATGCGCCGTCCACTCGAGGTCTCCGAGCCGAGCCCCGTGCTCGTCTGGTAGCGGAGCGCGACGCCGAGCTGGAAGCTCCGTGCAGGAAAGGTCGCGCCCGGGTAGGCCTCGACGCCCGCGGTGATGCCGACCGCGCCCTTGAGGTCGTAGTCGCGCAGAGCGGTGCCGACGGGATCGGCGTACCCGAACGTGCGCAGGCCGACGAAGGGGCCGACCTCGATGGAGACGGAGGGCGCGACGGGTTTCGGCGGCGGGGGGCCGGGCTCGGCGCTCGGAGCGGCCGACGCACTCGCGGTGACGGTGGGCGTCGCCGTGGTGGTCGCGGTGGCGGCGGGCTTGGGCGCCATCTCGGTGAGACGGGGCTCCACCACGGCGAGCACCGCGGTCGCGTCGTCCGGGCCGGGTTTCGCGCCGAGGGGGACCTTGGCCTCGAAGACGTCGACGTACGGATCCGACGAGACGATGCGGACCTCGGCCACGCGCGTCTTGCCGGGCACGACGTGGACGACGACGATCGCGTCCGCCTTCGCGCCGTCGACCTGATCACGCAGGCAGTCGACGACCTTGCTCTTCGCGGCGCCCTTGGCCACGACGTCGGGCAGCTTGCAGGGGATCTCCTTGGCCTTCTTGGCGACCTGCGTGGTCCTCGCGATCTTGGCCTTGGCCACCGACTCGACGACGGCGTCGGAGCCGGGGCCATCGCCCACGACGAGCACCTTGGCCTCGGTCGCTGGCGCGGCGAGCGCCCGCACCATCAGCAGGAGCGGCGACGACGCGAAGAAGAGAATACGGAAGAGGTCCCCGCGCATGCGGCGCCACACTCGCTGCGAACGAGCCCGAGCGCAAGCAGTCTCGACCACGGTGCGCGCGATCACGCCTTCAGCATCACCGGGATCTGCCCCTTGGTGAGGGACGGGTCGCCGAAGTCGTCGAGCGGCCCGCCCGCCGCGTTCTTCACCCCGACGGCGGCGCCGAGGGTGTTGAGGATGCGGTTGTTGGTGACGAGCTTCTTGGCCTCGGTGGCGTCGACGTACTGCCCCTGCTTGAGGTAGCCGCCCGCGCCGCCCGCGATCACGAACGGCAGGTTGTCGTAGCGGTGTCCTGGCCCGGTCGCGAGGTCGTTGGTCCACACCGCCACGCCCTGATCGAGGAGCGTGCCGGTCGGGAGCTTGTACGCCGACAGCTTGTCGAGCAGGTACTTGAACATCCGCGCGTGGATGCGGTCGATCTGGTGGTGCTTCTCGAACGCGTCCGGGATCGGATCGCCGGTCGCGCCGTCGCTGTAGATCCGGTGGGTGATCTGGTGGAAGCGCGGCTGCTTCACGCCGCCGATCACGTACTCGGTGGAGTCGTTGCCGTCGCCGATCTGCAGGGTCGCCGCGTGGGTGAGCCCCCCCGACATGGCGAGCGCGATGATGTCGCACTGCATGCGGGTGATCTCCTCGATGTTGATCGGGTCGGCCACCTTCGGGGACATGAGCTCCATCTCCTTGACCCGCGTCGCGGGCAGCTGGAGGTCGAGCTTGACCTCGAGGTCGCGGATCGAGGTGAAGTGCAGGTCGAGCCGGTCGTGGTCGGCCTTGGAGAGGCCCGTGTTCTTGCGGAGCCGGTCGAGTTCGGCGCGCACGAGGTCGTTGACGCTCTTGCGCTCGGTGGCCTTGCGCGCCGCCGCCACCGCGTCGGGATCGGGCAACCCGAACAGGCGCTTGTAGGCGTTGTAGGGGTTGCGCTCGGCGGCGCGCAGGGTCTTGGCTGCGCGGTACGAGAGGACCTCGTTGATGTAGCCGCTCATGCGCCCGGCGTAGAGCGTGAGCGGCTCTTCCTGGCTGCCGTCGACGGCCTTGGGGTTGAGCTTGCGCGCGATGAGGTTGTCGATCGACTCGCCCATGGCGAGCGACTTGTTGCCGGACGGCGTATCGGACACCTTGGCGGCGGTGAGACACTGGTTGCCTCCGCCCGAGTGCCCGCAGCCGTTGCCGGGGAAGTTGTACTTCACGCCCTTCACGAGCAGGAGCTTGTCGGCGTAGGCCGCGAGCTCGCTCACCGCGCGGTTGCTGTCCGCGGTCAGCGACGCGGTGGTGAGCGCGCCCAGCGCCGACGGCCAGAACCGGTCGGGCTCGGTGCCCTCGGCCTGCGCGACGCCGTTGGCCTGTCGCATGAACACGGCGAACTTGAAGTCGGGCGAGGGCCCCGCGTGCGCGCGCTTCTTGTCGCGCAGGCCCTCGAGGAACGGCAGGGCGACCACCGCGCCACCGAGCCCGAACAGGAATCGACGGCGGTCCATCACGAACCTCCTGCCGGGCGGCGAGAGAACGAGGGGGCGAGCACGAGGGTCACGATCACGTCCTTCACCGAGCCTCCTCCGAGCGATTGTCGCGCGACCCGATCCACGAGCCCTCCGTCGCCCGCGGCCGGGAAGCGGCCGTAGGTGTATTCGAGCCATTTCTGCGCGTAGCAGCCGTGCACCTGCGGGCGCGCGGCCAGCACCTTGGCGAGCGCCACCGGCCCGTCGTACGTGTGCGCGCCGTCCTTGAACTCGTAGGTGGCCTTGGTGTCGACCGGCAGGCCGTTGTCGGTCGTACGCCACTTGCCGCTCGCGTCGAACGACTCGAACGCGAAGCCGATGGGGTTGATCATCGTGCCGTGGCACCCCGCACCACAGGTCCCGGGACCCGTGTGCGTCTGCACTCGCTCGCGCATCGTCTTGGTGCCCGCGGATTCCTTGGGCAGGGGCGGCACGTTCATGGGGGGCGGCGGCAGGTCGGCGCAGATGACGTTCAGGTTGGTGAACACGCCGCGGTGGATCGGGTCGGTCTCGCGGGGCCCCGAGTTGGCCGCGAGGAACGAGCCCTGGGTCAGGAAGCCGGCGCGCTGGGTGGGGTCGAGCGCGACCTTCTGGTGCTTCGCCCCGAACGTGCCGCTCACTCCGTACACCGCCGCGAGGTCGGCGTTCACGAAGGTCTCGTTCGAGGTGAGCAGTGTGGAGAGACCGGCGTTGCGCGTGAAGACCACGTCGCGCACGAAGAGGCGCGTCTCCTCCTGCATCGCGGCCGGGATCGTCGCCTTCCAGGCCGGGAACACGGCGGTGTCCTTCGAGATCGTCTCGATGTGCTCGAGCTGCAGGAGCTTGTGGTGGAACTCGTCGACCGCGCCCACCGCGCGCGCGTCCTCGAGCAGCCGCCGCGCCTCGCGCTCGAGACCGGCGGGCGTGAGGATCGAGCCGTCCTCGGCCGCCGCGAAGAGCTTGTCGTCGGGCATCGTCGCCCACAGCGCGTAGGAGAGCTTGCTCGCGAGCTCCCACGCGGTGAGGCGCACGGTGCCGTCGGGCTGGGCCTCGCCGAGCTCGACGCGGTAGACGAACCCCGGCGACTGCAGCATGGCCTGCACGGTCATGCGGACCCCCGCGGCGAAGCCATCGGCCTCTCCGGTGGTGGCCTTCGCGTCGAGGAAGAACTTCACGTAGGTCGTGACCTCCTCCGCCGTCAGCGGGCGTCGGTACGCGCGCTTGCCGAACGCGGTGACGAACGCCTTGGCCTTGGCCGCGTCGTCGCCGGTCAGCCCGGCCGGGACGATGCGCGCCCGCGCGGCCGCGTCGGTGGAGAAGGGCGCCGCGAGGGTGACGGCGGCCTTCTCGTAGTCCGCCCACAGACCCGGCGTCACGCGGAGCAGCTCGCCGTTGTTGGCGAACGTCGCGCCCGGCGGGTCGGTGGTGAACGCCGCGGACAGCCCGCTCGGCGCCGAGAGGCCGAGCAGATCCTTCACCGTGTTCTCCCACTGCGCGTGCGAGAGGCGGGGAAACCGGGTGGAGTCGACGAGCAGCTCGGGGACGTTCCCCTGGCGCGCCGATGCCGTCACCGTCGTCCTTGCCGCCGATCGATCCGCTGCCGCAACCGATCCCCGTCGTCGCTCCTACGAGCAACCCGACGACGACCCACGTCCGAGGGTGGAGGCGCATGGCTCCGTGGAGTTCAGTTTCCATACCGTCCCGACATCGGGTCACGGAGGACCGCCCTCACGGTACGGCGTCCGCTCCCACGGTCTACAGTCGCGTCCCACGGCGGTGATCGGCGAAGACGTCGCGTCATGGGCGCGTGACAGGTCGGGGAGCCCAAACCCCAGCCCATTGTGGTCTCGTGAGGTCTCGCGCCCCCGGGTGCGGGGGCTCACGCCCTCACGTCCCGTCGACCGTATGCTGGGCGCATGCGACGACGCGCGTGTCTCTGGATGGTGCTCGCGGCGTGCAACCACGCGGGGACGGCGTCGACCGTGACCGCCGCGGCTCCCTCGCTCGCGCCGTCGTCGGCCTCGTCGACGTCCGCGAGCCCATTGCCCTCGACCTCGGTCAGCGCCAAGCCCGCCGATCCGTTTCCCACCGAGGCCGTCTTCGTCACGACGCCCCCGCCTCCGGCGCGCGCCTTCACCGACGGTGGCACGGTCACCTTCCAGCCTGGCGTCGGCCTCAAGCAACGACGGCTCGCCAAGCGGATGATCTGGGGCGGAACGTCGGCCGACGGCGTGGTCTCGGTGCTGGGCTTCGACATGAAGGGACTCATCCTCACCGCGAAGAAGCCCGACGGCGTGGCCTTCCCCGCGGCGCACGTGGCCCGCACCGTCTTCTCTGCCGACGGCAGCCGGGTCGCGGCGCTCCAGTACCTCGGCGCACTCCTCGTCCTCGACACGGTCACTGGTGGTGTGGTGCACGAGCGCAAGGGCGCGCTCGAGTGCGACGCGCGCTTCCTCGACCCGGGCCGCCTGCGCCTGCACGAGGAGAGCAAGGACCAGAAGGCCCGCCTCTACGACCTCGATCTCGCGACCGGCAAGCAGACCCCGCTGTCGGGCCCGCGGCGCGTCTCGAACTGCTCGTCGAGCCTCGACGCCAGGTCGTGGCTGCTCCACGACGAGTACGCGAAGGATGCGCGGGTGGTGCTGCTGCGGGTCGGGCCCCCGCCGATCCTCGAGGCCCTCCTGAAGACCGACGGCGACGGCGCGGTGCTCTCGCCGATCGCCGACCGCGCGTGCTTCTACGACCTGGGCAACGTGCGCTGCGTGCGCACCGACCACGGCGAGGAGCGGGTGGCCTCGGGGCTCACGGGAGCGAGCCTCGAGTTCGACGACACCGGCGCCCGGATGCTGATCCAGGGCTCGTTCCTGGACAAGAACGAGGAGCCGCGGTCGATCCTGTTGCTCGTCGACTTCGCGAGCGGCACGGTGCGCAAGCTCGTGGGCCCCACGCTGACCACGGGTGGCAGCGTGCACCTCATGTCCGGCGGGCAGGTGGTCGCCACGGGTAGCGCCGGCGGGGTCACGGCCTGGGACGTCGAGGGCAAGCGGCGCCACGCGCTCACCCACCCGGCGATGTACACCGTGCACGCCGTCGCCGGCGCCCCGCACAAGATCGCGGGCGAAGAGGACAACGGTGGCGACCCCTACCTGCTGGAGTTCTGAGCTTCGAGTAGCATCGGCAGCGTGAAGCGCTCTCTCCTCGCCCTCGCGTTCGTCGCCGCCTGTTCGTCCTCCGAGCCCGCGCCCGCGACGGTCGACACAGGAGCCGCCGAGGACGCTGGTGACGACACCACGCCGAAGCCGCCCATCGATCCCAGGCTGTTCGACTGCACGGCGCCCAAGCTCCCGCCGCGCAAGGCCACGGCGACCCCGGAGGCGTGCCTGCGCGACCCTGGCAAGACCCGCCTCGTCAGCGGTCATCGAGGCGCAGGCGGTGATCTCGGTCGCATCGCACCGGAGGACACCCTCGCGGCCTACCGCGCCGCCATCGTGATGGGCCTCGACATCGTCGAGACCGACCCCCGCCCGAGCAAGGACGGCATCCTCGTCAACCTCCACGACCCCACCGTGGACCGCACGACCAACGGCAAGGGCAACGCCGCCGACCTGACGTTCGCGGAGCTGCGCGCGCTGACCCTGAAGACCGGCGAGCTGCAGGGCGACTTCTCGTGCGAGAAGATCCCGACGCTGGTGGAGCTGCTGACCCTGTGCAAGGGCCGCGCGCTGGTGCTCATCGACGCGAACAAGACGGACCGGGTCGACTTGCTCGTGGCGGCCATCAAGGAGGCCGGGGCGCTCGACTGGGCGGTCTTCGACACCTCGGGCCTCGACAAGATCGACCAGGCCCTGCTCCTCGAACCCAAGCTCATGATCATGCCGCGCATCGGGGACGCGGCGTCGGCGCCGGCGATCCTGGCGCGCTACAAGGACCACCTGCCGGTGCTCGTCGAGATCGACGCCAAGCTGTTCCCGACCACGGTCGACCTCGTGCACGCCGCGGGCACCCGCACGTTCACCGACGTGTTCACCACCGACGTCGGCGTGAAGCTCGGCTCACCGGCGAGCCAGTACCTGCTCACCTACGACAAGGGCGCCGACGTCGTGCAGTCCGACCTGCCCGACCTCGTGCTGGGAGCGCTCGGCCGCGCCCCTTGAGCCTGACGCGGGGGATCACCAGTAGCCGTTCGCCGTGTCGTAGGCGTAGGCCGTCCACTGGCTGCGCCCGAGCTGGCCGTAGCGCACCGAGTCGTAGCTGAAGTCGGCGTCGAGCTTGGCCGCACTCACCCCGATGATGAGGTTGCCCGCGGGCAGCCCGAGCTCCGGCTTGGCGCTGAAATCGGGCAGGGTGACCGAGCGGGTGTCGCCCGGCAGGACGATGGTCCACTGGGTCGAGCCGTCGACCGCGCCGACGCCGATCACGATGACGTCGGCCACGCCGCTCGGGAGGTCGAACGAAACGGTACGACCGTCCCACGGCTTGTCGACCGCGGGCGAGGTGATGCGCGGCAGAGCGAGGAACGGGCCGATCGAGACGGTCTTGCCCGCGATGCGGTGCTTCTGCTTGTTCACCGCGGTGAGCGGGGCCGCGAGGTAGCTGCCCGTGCTGGCCTCGACGGTGGCGACGTAGCTCGAGGAGGCGAGCGCGCCGAGCAGCGGGGGCACCCCCACGAACGAGACCGGCCCACCGAGCGGGAGGAGCGCGTCCTTGCTCCCGTTGGGGAGGAGCATGTAGCCACCTCCCACGTCGATCGCGAGGCTCGCGCGGATGCGGTCGGGACCGCGCGCGGTCTTGCCGAGGCCGATGAGGTCGTGGTCGACCTGCGCGGTGAACGTGCCGGTCATGGGGATGAACACGCGATCGATCACGCCACCGCCCGGGATGCCGACGCCCCGCACGAGGCCGTAGACGTACGGATCGAACGTGGCCTGCTTGCCCTCGGGGCGGTCCTCGATGCCGGCCACCGCGTACAGCGTGGTGATGCCGGGCAGCGTGTTGAAGATGAACTGGTAGCCGACGGTGCCGGGCGAGGTGTCGGTCGTGGCCTGCTCGGGGGAGGGCAGGGTGAAGCGCGAGAGGTTGCTGCTCGAGGCCGCGAACACGTAGGCGGCCTTGCGCTGGGTCTTGGTCTTGGGATCGGGGACGCCCTTCCATCCACCGCGCTTGAACTCGACGCCGATCGGCCACACGAGCTCCCCGACCGCGCTCCCGAGCTCCTTGACCTTGCCCCCGTGGGCGGCGGCTCGCCCTCGGGCGAGATGCACGCGACGCTCATGACGGGGTTCAGGTACGCGGTGACGCTGCGCACCTTCACGCCGTCGAACGTGGTGGGCTGGATGCACTTCTTGGTGATGGTGACGGTGACGGGGGCGGGGGGGGGCGCCGCGAACGAGGCGACCCCCGAGATGCTGGTCTTGGCGGTCTGGATCGAGCCGTCGCTGCCGCGCACGACCACGGTGGCCTCGGGGAGGAGGTCGCCGTTCGGGTTGACGAGCGCGATGACCTTGAGCTCACCCGGGAGCTTGTCGCCCGCGAGGCCGCCGCGGTAGCCGTCGGTCGTGTCGGCGTAGGTGTACGCGTCGCGCGCGCTGACGACGACCGTGTCCGGCGTCGTGATGCTGATGGCCTTGACGCCGGGCGTGCCCGCCGGCGCCACGCAGGTGAGGTGGGTCTCGTCCTTGACCGCGAGGTCGCCGCACGGCTTGCCGTCGACGGTGGCCGTGGTGCCCGTGACCCACTTGGTGCCGCGCCCGGTGAGCGTGATCAGCGTGCCGCCCGTGGTCGCTCCGCTCGAGGGGTCGGCGTAGAACGAGTCGTAGGTGAAGCCCCCGCTGAGGAAGGCGGTCTGGCCGGTGGGGACGTCGATCATCTCGACGTCGGCCGGGCCGGGCTCGCCCGGCGGCGTGAGCACCTGCACGTGCAGCGGGTCGCTGGCCACCACCGTCGTGGGGTCGACCTCGACGCCGCCGATCTTCACCCGGGTCTTGGAGGAGAAGCCGCGACCACGGATCTCGATCCGCGTGCCTCCGGTGTACGGCCCGTGCGAGGCCTGGACGCCGAACACCGCGTACGGTGCGCCACCGTCGAGGTCGATGGGCCCGCTGCCGTCGTCGATCGAGCTGCCGTCCCCCGGGTCGAGCCCGCCCGGTCCGGTGTCGGTGCGACCGCCCAGATCGCGCGGTGCGGCACACGCAAGGATCAAGAAGGGCGCGAGCGCCGACGCGAAGAGAGCAGCCAAGCGCATGGCCGCAGAGTACGGCATGGACGGGCGCGAGGCCACCCGACGGGACGACCCGGCAAGGAAGAGCCACGAGCCCCGTAACCCGCGCGTGACAGCCGAGAAAGCCCCTCCATCGCGCTTGCTCGACGCCGATCGGTTTGCGATGGTGAGCGGCGATGCGCCCTCAACTCCTCCTGTGGTCGATCGTCGCCGTCGGCGGCATCGCTGGTGCGGTCTCGTGCTCCTCGGCCTCGGGCGGCGAAGACCCGCTCGATCCGGGCACGGACGGCGGCGCGGACGGCCTCGCCGACGGCGGGTTCGTGCTCGACGGCGACAAGGCCGAGATCACCTCGCTGGTGCTCGATCCCGCCACCGCGACCCTCGAGGTCGACGCCGGCGTGCCCGCCAAGGCCACCTTCAAGCTGCTCGGAAAGCACGCCGACGGGAGCTCCGAGGAGCTCGTCGACGGCGTCTCCTGGTCCGCGACCGAGCCCGCGATCGGCGACATTGCGCCGGGCGCGTTCACCGCCAACGGCAACCTCGGCGGCACCGTCGCGATCAAGGCCACGTACAAGGGCAAGTCGGCGTCGGCGTCGCTCGTCGTGAAGCTCAAGGTGCGCTTCGACGACGCGACCCTCGACGACCCGAGCAAGGACGGGCTCAAGAAGGCGACCACCGCCGACGGCACGATCAAGTGGGCCTATCCCTACGACGACACCGTGTTCCCGCGCGGGCTCACCGGCCCCACGCTCATGTGGAACAACGGCCTCGCGAGCGACGGCTATCGCATCTCGCTCGAGTCGGCCACGTTCAGCTACGAGGGCTTCACCAAGGTGCCCACGCCCTCGCGCTGGGCGTTCCCCGAGAAGACGTGGCAGCAGTTCACCGAGTCCACGAGCGGCGGCGCCACGCTCACCGTCTCGCGCTACGCGGCCGGCGTCAGCACCGTGGTGACCAAGCTCGCGTGGAAGGTCGCGCCCGCCAGCATGAAGGGCACGATCTACTACTGGTCCAACCGCGAGGGCCGCGTGCTGCGCATCAAGCCGGGCGCCGCCGCGCCGGACGACTTCAGCGCCGCGGTGCTCCCCAAGTCGGCCACGCTCGAGGACGGTCCGCACGACTGCACCATGACCTGCCACCGCGTGAGCGCCGACGGCTCCACGCTCATCAGCGGCGGCGACGTCTTCGGCGGCAGCTACGACCTCGCCAAGAACGCGCCCCGCTACTCGTTCGCTCCCGCCACCACGACCGCGCGGCGCTCGTGGCACTTCGCCGGCATCAACCCCAACGGCAAGTACGTCGTCACCCACGGCAACGGCACCGGAGGCCTCTACGCGAGCGCCGACGGCTCGGCCATCCCTGGGACCGGCCTCGAGGGCATCCCCACCTGGTATCCCACGTTCGCGCCCACCGGGAAGAAGCTGTTCTTCGTCGACTTCGCCAAGCCCGAGACCACCAACTCGCTGTTCTCGTTCGACTTCGACGAGCCCACGCGCAAGTTCTCGGCGCGCAAGCTGCTCGTGTCCTCGGGCGGCGTGGCCTCGCTGCCCGCCATCGCGTATCCGACGGGCACGCCCGACGGCAACTGGGTCGTCTACCAGCGCGCGAGCAAGAACGCCGACACGCGCGGCGACTGCCTGCCGGGCAAGCCGGCGTGCGAATACAACAACCGCGCGGACCTCTACATGGCGTCGGCGGTCGACTCGCTCCCCGAGATCGCCCTCGCCAAGCTGAACGGCACGGGATACCCGTTCGCCGCCGGTTCGCGCGACGCGCAGTGGAACTTCGAGCCCAACTTCGCTCCGGTCGCGGCCGGTGGGTACTTCTGGATCGTCTTCACGACCCGCCGCAGCTACGGCAACGCCTACGACGGCGTCGGCCCGACGGACCCGACCAACGTCAAGCAGCTCTGGGTGGCGGCGATCGACACGACGATCACCCCCGGCAAGGACCCGAGCCACGCCGCGTTCCGCTTGCCCGGACAGGCGCTCACGTACACAGGCGGCAACTCGCTCAACATGAGCGGGTTCTGGGCCCTCGAGCCGTGCAAGAGCGACGGCACCACGTGCAGCGCGGGCTCCGACTGCTGCGGTGGCTTCTGCGAGAAGAAGGCGGGCGCGGCCACGGGCACCTGCACGCCCACCAAGCCCGCCTGCTCGGCGGACGGCGACAAGTGCGACAAGGACGACGACTGCTGCAACAAGGGCGTCGGGGCGCGGTGCCTCGGTGGCTTCTGCGCCGAGAAGCCGCCGGCCTGAGCATGTAAGGTCGGGAGGGCGGCCTCGTTCTCCCGCCGGTCATGCGCCTCGCTCTCGCCCTCGCTGTCGCGCTCGCCGCTGCGTCGCCGGTGCCGGGCGTCGTCCACGCCGACGACGGGGTGGGCACGCGGCGGCTCTTCGCCCCGGGCCACGAGATCGGCGTGGTCGGTGGCACCACGGGGCTCCTGATCGGCGCCGGCGCGCCTCGCCCGAGCCTCGTCGGCGTCACCTACGAGGAGAACGCCGGGGTGGTCGGCGAGTTCCTCGTGTACGGGCTCGCGCGCCTGCTCGGGCTCACCGCGAGCAGCCACCCGAGAGAGCGACGCACGTTCACCACCCACGTGGCCGTGCGCGGCTACCTGCCCGTCGGGGACGGCTTCGCCGGCGGCGGCGAGTTCTCGTTCGGGGGCAACGTGCGCCTGTTCGAGGTCCAGGAGTTCGGTCCGATGGCGCTGTCCTTCGCGGTGCGCATCGGCTTCCTCGCGGAGGGCTCGCGGCAGGCGGCGATGGACGCCCTCACGCTGCGCATGCACGCGCCGGTCTTCGCCGAGGTCTCGATGTTCATGCAGTTCGACGCCAACCTCTACGCGCTGCTCGACAGCGAGAAGATCCGCAAGTGGTGGCGCCCGAGCCCGGTGACCCTCGGGTTCCAGTGGGACGTCTCGCGCATGCTCTGGCTCCGCGCCGAGGGCTCGTTCGTGTTCCGCGACGTCGCCGGCCAGCTCAGCGGCGGCCTGCGGATCTGAGCCCAGTCTCTTTGTTCGCCCTACGTGCCGCCGCTACGGCGCTTCGCCCCTTCGCGACGTCACTTACGGGCTCACGGGGTGGCAGAGTCAGGGAGGGCAGTGTCGGAGTGTCGCAGGGGTCTAGATGCGCTCGACGCTCACGACGCCCTGCACCTTGGTGAGCGCGCGCATCACGCCCTTGAGCTGGTTCAGGTCGCCGATCTCGAACGTGAACATGTTCACCGCGCGGCCGTCGGGGTCGGCGCGACAGTTGGCCTCGGTGATGTTCACGTTCATGCCGTGGAACGTGCTGCCGACCGTGGCCAGGATGCCGGGGCGGTTGGCCGTGACCACCTTGAGCTGCACCGGCCGGTTGATCTTCGCCTTGCTGTCCCAGCTGATCTCGACGCGGCGGTCCGGGTCGGCCTCGAAGCCCTTGGCACACCCGCGGCGGTGCACGGTGATGCCACGACCGCGGGTGATGAAGCCCATGATCTCGTCGCCCGGGAGCGGGTTGCAACACCGCGCGTAGCGCACGAGGATGTCGTCGATGCCGGAGAGGCGGATGCCGCCCTCGTCCTTGCCGGTGATGCGCCGCACCACGCGCTCGACGAGGCCTTCGCGCACGGCGGCCGGCGCCGCCTGGAACGTGCCGCTCTCGCTCTTGGGCGCGAGCTCGTCGATGACCTGTTGCGGGCTCGTCTTGCCGTAGCCGAGCGAGATGTAGAGCTCGTCGAGCGACGACATCTTGAGCGACTCGAGGAGCACCCGCACCTCGACGGCGTTCTTGGTGAGCTTGGAGAGGCTGATGCCGCTCTTGTGCAGCTCGCGCTCGAGCAGCTCCTCGCCGAGGTTCTTGCTGCGGTCGCGCTCCTCCTGCCGCACGACGTTGCGGATCTTGCCGCGCGCGCGGGAGGTGACGACGAAGTCGAGCCAGTCCTTGCTCGGCTGCTGGTTCGGGCTCGTGAGGATCTCGACCGCGTCGCCGTTGCGGAGCTTGTAGCGGAGCGGGACGATCGCGCCGTTGACACGGGCGCCAGTGCAGTGGTTGCCGACCTGCGTGTGCACCGCGTAGGCGAAGTCGACCGGCGTGGCGCCGCGCGGGAACACGCGGACCTCGCCCTTGGGGGTGAAGACGTAGACCTCTTCCTGGAACAGGTCGACCTTCACCGAGTCGATGAACTCGGCCGGGTCCTTGAGCTCCTTCTGGAACTCCATGAGCTGGCGGAGCCAGGCGAACTTCTTCGCCTCCTCTTCGATGACGCCGGAGCCCTGCTGCCCGCGCTCCTTGTAGCGCCAGTGCGCGGCGATGCCGAGCTCGGCCACGCGGTGCATCTCGTGGGTGCGGATCTGGATCTCGATGCGCTCGTGGTTGGGCCCGATCACCGTCGTGTGGAGCGACTGGTACATGTTGGGCTTGGGCAGCGCGACGTAGTCCTTGAAGCGGCCGGGCACCGGGGTCCACTTGCTGTGCATGACGCCGAGCGCGGCGTAGCAATCGGCGACCGACTCGGTGAGCACGCGGAACGCGAGCACGTCGTAGACCTGCTCGTAGTCGCACTGCTGCGCCTTCATCTTGCGGAAGATGGAGTAGATGTGCTTGCTGCGGCCGGTGACCTTCACCGCGAAGCCGTGCTCGGCGAGCCGCGCCTCGATCTGCTTGCACACGTCGCTGATGTACTGGGCCTGCTCGGTGCGCGACTTGTCGACCTTGGTGGCGAGCTCCGCGAAGATGTCGGGCTCGAGGTAGCGGAAGCCGAGGTCCTCGAGCTCGCTCTTCATCCAGCTGATGCCGAGCCGGTTGGCGAGCGGGCCGTAGATCTCCATGGTCTCGCGCGAGATGCGCTCCTGCGCCTCGGGCTTCATCGAGTCCATGGTGCGCATGTTGTCGAGCCGGTCGCCGAGCTTGATCACCAGCACGCGGATGTCGCGCGCCATGGCGACGAGCATCTTGCGGAAGTTCTCGGCCTGCTTGTCCTCCTTCGACTGGAAGGTGAGGTTGCCGAGCTTGGTGACGCCGTCGACGAGCTCGGCGACCTCCTTGCCGAACTCCTTCTCGAGGACGTCGACGCCGAACGGCGTGTCCTCGGCCACGTCGTGCAGGAGGCCGGCGCAGATGCTGGCGGTGTCGAGCTTGAGCTCGGTGAGGATCTGCGCGACCGACGCGGGGTGGATGAAGTAGGGGTCGCCGCTCTTGCGCTTCTGCCCCTCGTGGGCCTTCTCACCGAAATCCCAGGCACGGCGCAGCAGGTCGGCGTCCGCGCTCGGGTGGTAGCTGCGGACACGCGCGATCAGGTCTTCTACGGATGGCGACATCTCGGTTGGCGACGGCTCCGACACGATTTCAACACGCGCTGACGGTTTCGGCAATGTAACGACGACGCGTCCACTCGCCACATTCACCCGAAGGCGCGGCTTCGAACACTCTGTCCGGTCGCCGCGCGAGATTGTCGTCGCGCGCTGACAATCGACGGGCGACGACCCGAGGAATCCACGAACTTGTAAGCGAGCGCTGACAGTTCCGCGGGCGCGCGCTCGCACCCGCTCGCACTCGCCACCCGCGCAGGTGCGGGCTCAACCCTTGGGGGAGCGGGCGCGGCGCCGAGCTTCTTCTCTTCGCTGGGCGGCGGCGGCGGAGTCTTGGGCTGCTCCTTGGGCTCTTCCTTCTCCTTGGGAGTGGAGCCTTCCTTGAGCTTGTACGGGCGCGCGTTGGTGGTGGAGCAGCGCTGGTCGTCGCGATGGAACTCCCAGTGCAGGTAGACGTAGCCGTCGGGGCTCACGATCTCCTCGGGTGCCTTGCCGAAGGGGCCCGCGCGCTCCACCGCGTCGAGCGCGGCCACGTCGAACATCGTGACGCCCGAGAGCTTGACGATGCCGAGGTGGTGGATGGTGCCGTCGGGCTTGAGGACGATCTCCATGTGCGTCACCAGCTTCATGTCGTTGAGCGGGTGGCTGGACGGGAAATCGCTGAGCGAATCGATGAACTGGTCGCCGAAGATCGGGTGGATGCGCAGGTGGATCTTGGAGAGGTACGTGGCGAACGGCGCGGCCGAGGTGCCGAGGTTGGTCTGGTTGCCCGGCTTGACCCACGGGACGTAGTTCTCGATCGCGCTCTTCCAGTGGGCGAGATCACCGCTCTTCCACGAGCCCTTGTGCTGCGAGAGCTTGGTCGCGGCCTCGACCTTCTTGAGCTTGTCGAGCTCGTCCATCCCGACCGCGGCCTGCAGGACCTTCTCGTCGATCGCGATGGAGGGCTTGCCGTTGTCGCCCTTGGCGCCGAAGCCGAGGCCACCGACCCACTTGGGCCCGCCGCCCTTGCCGAGCTGCGGCAGCACCTTGGACTTGCCGTCGCCGGTGCCGGGAGCGGTCTTCTTGGGGTTGGCGGCGACGGCCGAACCCGCCGTGGCCGGGGGCACCGTGAAGCTGCCGTCGGGACCCTTGAGGACGTCGGGCGAGCCTGGCGCTGGGGTCTTGGAGCCCTTGCCGTCGGAGCCCGCGACGGGAGCCTTGCCGTTGTCCTGCTTCGGCTTGCCGTCGGCGTTGGGATCGAGCTTCTTGTCGTCCCCCTTGGGCTTGCCGATCTTCGCGACCTCGGGTGGCGGCTTCACCACCGGCACGGGCGCGGCGCCGGTCGGCACCACGTTCGGCGCGACGTCGGCCCCAGGGCGATCGGCGTCGTGCGCGATCTTGTCCTTGTCGCTGTCTCCAGGCTTGAGCTCGGGCGGACCCTGATGCGTGCCCGGCGTGGGATCCTTGGCGTTCTCGATCACCGAGGTGATGGTCGCCTGGGTCTCCTCGCCGGGTTTGACGTGGTGGCTCTTGTCGGCCTGGAGCTTGGCGTCCGGGTTCGGCTGCTCGTCCTTGTCGTTGTGCTGCTGGACGCTGGTCTTCTTCTCGTCCTTCTTGTCGGGCAGCGGCGGGGGCGGCGGATCGGCCTTGGCGAGCAGCGGTGGCGGCGGCGGCGGGAGTGGCTTCTTCGGCTCGGGCGGCTTCGGCGGAGGATCCTTCTTCGGGTCCTTCTTCTTGTCGAGCGTGGGATCCGGCTTCTGCTTGTCGTCCGGGGCCGGCTGCTCCTTGGCCGTGTCGGGCTCGGCCTCGTCCACCTTCGGGGGCTCCGCCGCGGGTGGGGTCTCGGTGCTGCCGAGCGTGAAGTCGATCACCGTGGGACCGGGATCGGGATCGGCGACGTCGCGCGCCGCGGACCGGAGCTTGAGCTCGCTCTCGCGCAGCGTGACCATGCGCTCCGCTTGCTCGCCCGTGGCGAGGTGGATGACCGCGGCCGCGCACACCCACAGGATCACGGGGATGTGGGAGTCGCGGAGACGCACAGGAAAACGGTAACGCTTCGCAGCCGCCCTCGCAAACCCGCGTTTTGCCCCACCCCCTCTCGCGAAAGGTGGGAATAACCTCAGAAGTTACGGGTTTCGGGCTCTTCCAGCCGGGTGAGGACCTCGGCGAGGGCGTCCTTGGCCTTTTCGAGGGAGGCCCGGTCGGCGGTCCACTTCTCCTCGGCACGGCCGAGGCGACCGCTGGTGTCGTCCAGGCGGCGGCGGAGTGCCTCGACCTCACGCTCGAGCTCGGAGACCTTCCCCCGGAGAGACGACTCCAGGCTGGCCGCGTGGGCCTTCTCGCTCGAGAGCTCGTTCTCCAGGGTGGCGATGCGCTCGTCGCGCGTGCCGACCTCGGACGCTCGCCGCGCCTCGGTCTCCTCGATCGCCTGCTTCTTCTCGGCCTCGGCGCGCTCGACCGCGGCGCGGCGCTCCTCGCCGGCCTGGGCGACGGCCTCGTCCCGCGCGGCCTCGGCGGCGGCGACGGCCTCGCTCTTCGCCTTCTCGGCGGCCTCGATCGCCTGCTTCTTGTCGGCCTCGGCGGCCTCGATCGCCTGCTTCTTGTCGGCCTCGGCGGCCTCGATCGCCTGCTTCTTGTCGGCCTCGGCGGCCTCGATCGCCCGCTTCTTGTCGGCCTCTGCGGCGGCGATGCCGTCGAACTTCTCGTTCTCGGCTTGCTCGAGGGCCTTGGCCTTCTCACGCTCGTTCGCCTCGATGGCCTCGGTCTTGGCCTTCTCGGCGGCCTCGATGGCCTCGCGCTTCTCGTTCTGCGCGGCCTCGACGGCGTCGGTCTTGGCCTTCTCTGCGGCCTCGATCGCCTGCTTCTTGTCAGCCTCTGCGGCCTCGATGGCCTCGCGCTTCTCGTTCTGTGCGGCCTCGACGGCCTCGCGCTTCTCGTTCTGTGCGGCCTCGACGGCGTCGGTCTTGGCCTTCTCTGCGGCCTCGATCGCCTGCTTCTTGTCAGCCTCTGCAGCCTCGATGGCTTCGCGCTTCTCGTTCTGCGCGGCCTCGACAGCCTCGGCCTTGGCCTTCTCCGCGGCCTCGACGGCCTCGCGCTTCTCGTTCTGTGCGGCCTCGACGGCGTCGGTCTTGGCCTTCTCTGCGGCCTCGATCGCCTGCCTCTTGTCGGTCTCGAGCGCAGCGATCGCCTCGTCGCGCTCGGTCTTCGCGCGGGCGAGTGCCTGCTCCTGCTCGGCCACGGCCGCCTCGAGGGCCGCCTTCTTCTCGGCCTCGGCGGTCGAGACGCGTCGGTCGGCGTCGTCCCTGGCGGCGGCGAGCGCGGCGGCGTGGGCCGCCTCGAGCTCGCTCACCTTCTTGTCGCGCTCTTCTCCGAGCGTACGCGCCTGCTCGGCGATGGCGTCGGCCTGCTCCCTGGCGGCGTTCTCGAGGGCGGTGGCGAGGGCCGCGGCGGCGGCGGTCGCCTCGGCGGCGCGCGCGGACTTCTCGGCCTCGAGGGACTTGCGCTCCTCGGCGAGGAGTTTCTCGAGCTCCTCACCCTCCGCCTTGGCGCGCTCGAAGCGCTTGCTGTAGTCGTCGGCCCGCTTGCTCGCGAGCTCCTTGTCACCCTCGAGCACCGAGACGGTCTTGGTGAGCTCGGTGATCTGGCGGGCCTGGTCGGTGCTCTTCTCGTCGAGCTCCACGTTGGTCCGCTCGAGCGCGAACAGCTTGTCCTTGAGATCGAGCACGCCCTTCTCGTGGGCGTTGATCTGATCCTCGAGGCCGAGGATCTCCTTGTCCTTCTTGTTGAGCGTCTCGCGCAGCTCGAGGAAGTCGCGCGTGGAGACGCCCGCGGGCCGCGCACCGGCGGCGGGCGGGACGACGGAGGCCGGACGCTTGGCGGCGGCGAGGTCCTTCTGGAGGCGCTGGGTCTCTTCTTCGAGCAGCGAGATGCGCTGCGCAGCGGCCTGCAGCTCGCTGTCGTCGGGCTTGGCCGACGCGGCGTTGCGTGCGGCGTCGAGCTCGGCGGCGAGGCGCGCGGCCTCGCTCGCGGCGGCGGCCTTCTGCGCGTCGAGCGCGGCGCGCAGCTCCTCGACGGTGGCCTCCGCGAGGCGACGCGCGTCCTCTTGCACGGAGCCGTCCCGGGCGCCGGAGCGCGCGTCGGCGAGGTCGGCCTCGAGGGTGGCGACGCGGGCGTGCTCGGCCTCGGCCTCGCTCCCGCGGCGCTGCGCCTCGGCCTTCGCCGCGGCGAGCTCTGCCTCGAGGGCGGCGGCGATGCCGCGCAGACGCTCGATCTCCGCGTCGTCACGCACCGGCGCCGCTGCGACCGGGGCAGGAGGCGGCGGGGTCTTGGCCTTGACCGGCGCCGCCGACTTCTTCTTCGCGGCGGGGGCGTCCCCGCCGAGCAGGTTGTCGAACGCGGCGTCCGCGAAGGCGTCCATCTCCGCGTCGGTCTCCATGGGGCGCGGCGCGTCGCGGCGGGTGCGCGCGGCGAACTGCTCGCGCACGGCCGAGGGCAGCTGCCCGACCTGGGTCATGTCGTTCTCGTCGTCGAGATCTCCGACGACGATCTCCTCCTCGATGAGGATGTCCTCGCCGCCCGAGGCCGGACCACCGCCGCCGAGGCTCGGGAGCAGCGCCTGCATGTGCTGCAGGAGCTCGCCGAACGCGATCGGCTTGTGCACGTAGTCCTCGGCGCGCGTGCGCAGCTTCTTGTGCTGCTCGAACGTCTCCTCGGACGACTCGCTCGACATGATGAGGAGCGGGACGTCCTTGAGGCCCGGATCTTTCTTCAGCTTGTTGCACACCGAGAAGCCGTTCATGCGCGGCAGCTCGATGGACAACAGGATGAGATCGGGCCGCTCCGAGGCGGCTTGCGCGAGCCCCGCGTTGCCGTCGTCGACGACGGTGACGTGGCAGCCCATGCGGGTGAGCTCTCGGCGCAGCTCGGAGGCGAAGTTGGCGTCGTGCTCGAAGACGAGGACCTTCGTGCTCATTCGGTGGGGAGCGAACGTATCAGCACGAACACACAAAGGTCACGTTCGACGCGAGCGAGCGAGATCGCTGGCAAAACCGGCGGATCCGTCGGGTCAGGCCCGCGGGTCAGGTCGGCGGGACCGTGAGGCGCAGGTTCAGGCCGAGGGACCACATGCCGTAGCCCTTGGAGGCGGTGATCTTCTTGTCGGCCGCCTCGTCGGTGCAGAAGCTCGTGGACGCGATGCCCCCACCTTCCGCCTTGTAGCAGCCACCGACGCCGAAGACCGGCGCGTACTGGAAGGAGAGCCCTGCGGCGAGCATGGGGAGGATCTTGTAGTCGGCGCCGACGGTGATGGGGACGGCCACGCCGTGGTGCTCGAGCGTCTGATCGACCACGCGCGGTCCGGCGGTGGTGGCGACGGAGCCCTTCCAGGTCTGGAGGTCGTGGACGTAGGAGACACCGAGCCCGAGCCAGGGCTCGATCACCGGGACGATCGGGACGTAGACGCGGAGGTAGGGCCCCGCCATGAGCGCCGAGCGGGCGAGGCCGTCGTGGGCCTGATCGGAGGTGGCCGAGTTCGAGCGCCAGCCACCCATGAAGCCGACCGACACCCAGCTCGAGACGCGCACGCCGAGGTAGGCCTGCAGGTTGAGCCCGGCGCCGTAGGGCTTGAGGGTCTGGTTGTAGAGGGCGTCGGGGTCGGTGAGCTTCACGAGCCCCGAGGGTTCGTAGACCGTGGGCGAGGCGTCTCCCGCGCCGCCGTAGGCCGGGCGCAGGGTGACTTCGAAGCTGGCCGCGCTGGCCGCAGAGGCGACCAGCACGACGGGGAGGGCGGCGAGGATCGACAGGGTGCGGAGGGCGCTCATGGCGCGCGGCGATAGCAGGACGCGTGCCGCGCCGGCAGGGCCCGCGCCGGGCGTGACCACTCCGCGGGGTGCGAACCAGGAGTGTCGTCGCCTTGCGTCAGCGTGGGAGAACCGGCCCAGGGCGACGGCATCGACCTCGACACTTCCCTCCTCGGAACCGCGCCCCTATCGCCATGGCCATCGCCACCACCGACCTCGACCCGCCCGCCGCAGCCCGCCCGGCCTTTCGAGCGACCAAGAAGCGCCCGTGGGGCCGCATCCTCTTCCTGCTCGCGCTGGCCGGGATCGTCGCGGTGGTCGTCGCGGGACGGCTCCGCCCCAAGCCGGTGACGGTCACGCCGCTCGCGCGCGGCACCGCCGTCGACGCGGTGTACGCCACCGGTTCCGTCGAGGCGCTCGACCGCGTGGTGGTGAAGGCCAAGACCAGCGGCTCGCTGCTCGAGCTCAAGGTGAAGGAGGGCGACAAGGTCAAGAAGGGCGACCTCCTCGCCATCATCGACTCGCCGACGCTCAAGTTCGAGCTCGCCAAGGGCAAGGCCGACCTCTGGGCCGCCTCGAGCCAGGCGGGCACGAGCGCGCCGCAGATCGCCGTCGTCGACGCCCAGATCAAGGCCACCCAGGCGCAGATCGACAACGCCAAATCCGACCGCGACCGCCTCGTCAAGCTCGTCGCCTCCGGCACCGCGACCCAGGTGGAGCTCGACAAGGCCACCACGGCGCTCTCCACGCTCGAGTCCACGCTCGCCGCCCAGCAGGCGCAGCGCAAGTCGCTGCTCATCGACCTCGGCGCCCGCGCGCAGGGGTCGAGCGCCGCGGTCGACTCGCTCACGGCGCGCCTCTCGGACACCGAGGTGCGGGCGCCGATGGACGGCGTCGTGCTCGGCAAGAACGTGGAGCTCGGCGAGGTCGTGATGCTCAACCAGCCGCTGCTCCGGCTCGGCAGCGTCGACCGCCTCGTGCTCGAGTGCCCCATCGACGAGGCCTACATCGGGCGCGTCACCCTCGGCAAGCCGGCCGCGGTGTCCCTCTACGCGTTCCCTGGCCGCACGTTCAACGGCGTCGTGTTCGAGATCCTCCCCGACGCCGACCGCAGCAAGAAGAGCTTCCTCACCAAGATCAAGCTCACCGACGCGCCGGCCGGGCTGCGGAGCGGCATGAGCGCCGAGGTGAACGTCATCATCGAGGAGCGCAAGAACGCGCTGCTCGGCCCGGCAGAGGCGATCGACGCCCAGGGCTTCGCCTGGGTGGTCACCAACGGGCGCGTCGAGAAGCGCAAGCTCGGCGTCGGCGTGCGCGACATGCTCCACGTCGAGATCCTCGGCGGCGCGGGGGACGGCGACCAGGTCGTGGTGCTCGGGGCCGAGCTGCTCGCCCCGGGGACCAAGGTCGCGCCCACCATCAAGCTCGGCGACCCGAACGTGCAGCCTTCGGCCCGTCCGAAGGCCGGGATCTAGGGCGTGGCGGTCTCCGTGGCGTCGATCCCGCGGCCCCGGCGTTCCCGGGCGCCGCTGCTGTCGAACGCGCGCACCATCGTCTTCATCGCGCTGCGCCAGCTCTGGGACCGCAAGCTGCTCAACGGGATCGCGGTCGGCGGCGTGACCCTCGGCGTGCTCGTGCTGATCGCCATGAACGGGATCATGCAGGGGTTCCAGATCAAGTTCACGAGCGCCATCCTCAAGATCAGTCCGCACGTGATCGTGTTCGACAACGAGCTGCGCCCCGAGCCGCCGCTGCTCGCGCGTTACTTCGGCGGGCCGGTCGCCGCGCGCGTCGCCCACGAGAGCCCGTCGAACCGCCAGGCGCGCATCAAGCGGCCGACCGAGATCGTGCGCGCGCTCGCCACCATGCCCGAGGTCGAGGCCGCGGCCGCCTCGCTGCAGGGGATGGTGCTCGTCGAGTTCGGCGGCAAGACCAAGTCGCTCGACCTGCGGGGCGTGGACGTGGCCGCGCAGGACAAGGTCACGCCCATCGAGCAGTTCGTGAAGCACGGGCGGTTCGCCACGCTCGCCATCACCACCGACGGGATCGCGGTCGGCAGCGGCGTCGCCGACGACCTCGGGCTCCACGTGGGCGACGTCGTGCACGCGGCCGCGCCCGGGGGGACGCCCCTCGACCTGAAGGTCGTCGCCATCTTCGAGGCGGAGATCCCGCCGGTCGACAAGGTGCGCGCCTACGCTTCGCTGCGCACGCTGCAGATCCTGGTGGGCAAGCCCGACATCGTGGGCCGCATCGAGATCAAGCTGCGCGACACCGAGGTGGCGCCCGCGGTGGCCGAGCGGGTCGAGCGCGCGTTCGGCTACGACGCGGAGAGCTGGCAGGAGACCAACGCCAACTTCCTCGGCATCTTCGCCATGCAGAACATGATCGTGAAGTTCGTGGTCGGCGCCATCCTGCTCGTGGGCGGGTTCGGCATCCTCGCCATCCAGATCATGATCGTGCTGCAGAAGCAGCGGGACATCAGCATCCTGCGCAGCGTCGGGCTGCGCCGCGCGGACATCCTGCGCATCTTCCTCCTGCAGGGGCTCATCATCGCCACCATCGGCGGTTTGCTCGGGGACGGGCTCGGCAAGGTGGCCATCCACTTCCTCTCGCAGCTCAAGGTGAAGAGCGAAGGGCTCGTGAAGAGCGACACCTTCCTCATCTACGAGGACCCGAAGTTCTACCTGTACGGGTTCTGCTTCGCGATCCTCGTCGGCACGATCGCCGCCCTGATCCCGGCCTGGCGCGGCTCGAAGGTCGAGCCCGTCGATGTGTTGCGAGGGCAGATCGGATGAGGCCGCTCGTGGAGACCAAGAAGCTCGTGCGCGCGCTCGGCGGCGACGGGGTCGAGCCGCTGACCATCCTGCACGGCATCGACCTCACCATCGACGACGGCACCTTCGTCGCGCTCACCGGCGCGAGCGGCAGCGGCAAATCCACGCTGCTCTACCTGCTCGGCACGCTCGACCGGCAGACGAGCGGCGAGGTCTGGCTCGACGGCGTGGAGGTCTCCGGGCTCGACGACGACGACCGCGCGCGGTTTCGCAACGAGCGCCTCGGGTTCGTGTTCCAGTTCCACTTCCTCCTGCCCGAGTTCACGGTGCTGGAGAACGTGATGATCCCGATGTTGCGGCGCGGGGACAAGCCGCGCGACGAGGTGGAGGAGATCGCCTACACGACGCTCGAGCTGCTCGACCTCGGGCCGCTGTGGCAGCGAAAACCGGGCAGATCTCCGGCGGTCAGCAGCAGCGGGTCTCGATCGCGCGGGCGGTCGCCAACGACCCGGCGCTCATCCTCGCCGACGAACCCACCGGCAACCTCGACTCCAAGAACGGCGAGCTCGTGTTCGACGTGTTCGCCAAGCTCGCGCGCGAGCTGAACCGTACAGTCGTGATGGTGACGCACGACAACGACTTCGCGGTGCGGGCCGATCGGCAGATCCGCCTCAAGGACGGGCGGGTCGTCGAAGACGTGATGCAGCGCTGAGTCGCTTCTGCGGGACTGGACGGAGCCCGGTCGCGACCCCACAACGGGCATACCATGCGGTATGGTATGGTTGGAGGCATCATGGTCCGTGTCGCTGCCGCGTTCGCGCTCTACACCGCTGGGGTCCACCTGTTCGCCGGGCAGAAGCGGGTGGTCGCACCGATGGAGCAGGCCTCGTTCTCCGCGTTCGCGCGCTCGACGCTGTTCGTCGTCTGGCACATCACGAGCTTCTTGCTCTTGACGATCGCCGCCGTGCTCGCGTGGTTCGGTGACGCGATCGATCCCGTGCTCCGGCTGGTTCTCGCGGCGCAGGCCGGTTTCGCGGCGCTGCTGTTCCTCGCGCGCGGACAGCAGGCACACGGCGGTGGGTTCCCGCTGCCCCAGTGGATCCTGCTCGGGCCGCTCGCCCTGGCCATCGCGGTTCCCCGGTTCGCCGCTCCGGTCGTCCTCCTCGCCCTCGCCGTCGTCCACGTGGCGTGGGTCTTCGGCGTCGCGTGGCCGTCGCCTTCCACCCGGGTGGCACCCACGTTCGTGATCGGGTGGCCAGAGTCGTCGCGGCTCCCTTCGCCGCCGGCGACCCTGACGGTCGCGGCGACGCTCGTCGGCATGGCCGCGGTGACGCTCCACGGGCCGCGCTGGGCGGCCCTCGCGATCGCCGCGGTCCTCGGCCTCCGCGGGGTCTACGGGCCGTTCGAGCGCTGGATCCGGCCGTCGATCGTCAAGACCCCGTATCGCCTGCTCAGCGCCGCGTTCTATTCGCCCTTGTGTCTCTTCCTCGCCGCCCTCATCGTGGCGCGTGCGTGAAGGCTCGCACCACGACCACGCGTGAAGGCTGGATCGCCGCCGGCATCGCGCTGCTCCGAGAGGGTGGCGAGGACGAGCTCACCATCGATCGCCTGGCCAAGCGCCTCCGTCGCACGAAGGGCTCCTTCTACCACCACTTCGTCGACATCGACGCGTTCCGCGCCGCCCTCCTCGAGGCCTGGACGACGACCCACACCCTCGTGCCCATCGAGCACGCGGAGAGCGAGAGCGTGCGCGACCGGCGCGCGCGGCTCTACGACGCGGTCGGCAAGCTCGACCACCGCCTCGAGCTCGCGGTGCGCGGATGGGCCACACGGAGCGAGCTGGCGCGGGCCGCTCGGGAGGCGGTCGACGAGCGGCGGGTCGCATACCTGACCGGGCTCTGGTCCGGCAAGCGCCGCAAGGAGCTCGCCGAGATCGAGTACGCCACGTTCCTCGGGCTGCTCCACCGCCACGGCGTCGACTACGTGCACAACGTCAAGCCGATGAAGACCCTGCTGCGCGCCCTCGAGAAGCTGGCCGACGAAGGGTGAGGCTCGGTTCAGCGGGCGGGCACCGGCGCGCAGTCGCGGGCGATGCGCCACAGCACCTGCACCAGCGCGGGGAGGTGGGTGTCGAAGAGGATCTTCCCCGTCGTCATCAGCGAGACGGCGATGTCGCGCTCCGGGTCCGCGTAGCAGAAAACGTTCATGAACCCGAGGTGGCCGAAGGCGCGGCCGAGCCCGAGGCCGAACGGGCTGATCAGCGGCGCGCCGAGCATCAGACCCTGCCCGTAGCGAACGGGGAACAGCAGCACGCGGTCGAGCTCCATGTAGGCCGTCTCGACGCACGCGGCGTGCAGCGTGCGCTCCTCGAGCACGCGCTTGCCGTCGAGCACGCCGCCACGCAGGAGCATCTCGAAGAACCGACTCGCCTCGTCGGCGGTGCCGATGACGTTCGCGGAGGGGAGGATCTCCCGGTAGAAGCGCGGGTCGTTGGAGAGGTTCGTGCCCTCGGCCCACGTGAGCCCGAGCGCACGCGAGGTGAGCATGTTGATCGGCAGCGGCATCGCGCGGCCCGTCACGTAGTTGACCGCGACGTCTGGCTCGCGGTCGCGCGGCACGCCGTAGCCCATCAGATCGAAGGCGAGCGGGTCGAGGATCTCGGCGCGGATGACCTCCTGCAGCGAGCGGCCAGTGGCCTGCTGCACGACGGCGCCGAGCAGGTAGCCGCCCGAGAGCGTGGTACTCGAGCCGCTTGCCGGGTGGATGGGTCGGCACCGCGCCGCAGAGGCGCGCGACGCATTCCGCGGGGGTCGAGCAGCACGTCGGGGTGCTCCTTCGACCCCGGCACCTGGGGCACGCCGGCGCGGTGGCTCAGCACGTGGGCGATGGTGATCCCGTGCTTGCCGTGGCGGTCGAAGCCCGGGACGTACTCGCAGATCGGATCGTCGAGCTCGAGGGCGCCGCGCTCGACGAGGAGGTGCACCACGATCGCGGTGACGGCCTTGGAGGCCGAGAAGAGACCGAACGGCGTGGCCGGCGTGGCGAGCGGGGCCGGCGCGGACACCGGGTCGTCAGGGCCGTTGCCGCGCGCGTGCCCGATGGCGCCTTGGACGACGACGTGGCCGCGTCGCCGGATCGTCAGCGAGACCGCGGGGTGCACCCCCGTGCGGTACAGCGCTCGCACGCTGTCCCAGATCGCGTCGGCGTGCGCCGCGGACAGCTCCGCGTCGCGCAGCGTGGCCGTGTCCACCTTGGTCCTTGTGCTCACCGCGTCGAGGTCGCGTGGCAGCCCGATTCGCCCACGAGGCATGCGCCCTCATCGCATGGTAGCTTGGCGGCGCCCATGGGACGTTGGTGGCTCGGTCTCGCGCTGCTGCTCGCGGCGCCCGGTGCGGGGGCGTCCGATCCGGGGCCGACCGAGGGCGGGGGCACCGCGGCTCGCACCTATTTCCAGGCGCGGATCGGCGCGTCGTCGGGGGACAAGAACGCCCGCCCGCAGGTCTGCGTCGAGGTGGCGCCGCACCGGAAGCTCTCCTTGCAGGGGTGCGGCACGGGCGCGGGCATCTGGCACCGCGACCCGTCGCCCGAGATCGCCCACTTCCGCGCGGACTGGCACCTGTTCGCCGTGCCGCTCGCCGGCGGCGCGTTCGAGCCGCTCGTGGGCATCGGGTTCGCGGAGCTGCAGGTCGGCAACGACGCGCCCGGCTTCTCGTTCGGCGGGCCGGGGCCGACGAAGGTCGAGACGGCGGGACCCGAGGCGGTGGTCTCGGGGCGGTGGACGCGCCCCCTCGTGAACGGGTTCACGTTCATCGCGGACGTGCACGTCGGCGCGGCGTACTTCGCCCACGCGCCAGAGCTCGCGGTGCCTCAGCCGCGACTCCACGTGTTCCTCGGTCTCGGTGCGGGGGTGGGGTTCTGAGGGACGCCTTCCAGGGCCAGCGAGCGTGACCGTGGTCGGTGCGGGCCCACCGCGGTAGATCTCGATCCTCGTGGCCTTCGTCGCGCTCTCGGCATCCCTCACGGCGCTCCGCGACGGTTTCCTCCCCGCGCGGGTCGACCCGGCCGGTCGCGAGGATCCGGTGGCGCGCGCCGAGCGTCACCGCACCCGACGTTTCCTCTCCCTCGTGCTGGTCACCGGGTTCGCGACCACGGTCACGCTGCTCCTGCAGCTCGCGCAGCGCCTGTGGCTGTCGGCGCTCGGCTGCCTCGCGATCCTGCTGCTGGTCGCGGCCGTCCTGCGCAACGTCCGTCGGGGGGGATCGCTCGTGGCCAACGGCCTCGCCTTCGTCGGCTTTGCGCTGATCGTCGGGCTCGGACTCGCCCTCGTCGCCGGTCGCGACGGCATGAGCTCGCTGTTCTGGATCGCCCTCGTGCCCACGCTCGGCCTCACGGTGGCCGGCGTGCGCGTCGCGCGCTGGCTGCTCCTCGTCACCGGGGCGCTGGTCGCCGGGGCGGTGTTCATCATCTACTCCGGGCGATTCCCGGCGCTCGTCGACGCGAGCCGTCCCGGGCCCCACATCGGCTCGCTGCTCGGCGCGATGGTCACGTATTTCATGCTCACGTGGGCCTACGAGCGCGAGACCCTCGCCAACGTCGCCGAGCTCGAGCGCAAGAACGAGGCGCTCGTCGAGGCGAGCCGCGTCGCCGAGGCGGCGAGCCGCGCGAAGGGCGAGTTCCTCGCGGCGATGAGCCACGAGATCCGTACCCCGATGAACGGCGTCCTCGGCATGACCGACGTGATGCTCTCGGACGAGCTGCCCCCCCACCTGCGCGATGGCCTGCGGACCATTCGCAAGAGCGGCGACTCGCTGCTCTCGCTGCTCAACGACATCCTCGATCTCTCCCGCATCGAGTCCGGCACGCTGACCATCGAGCGGGTCCCGGTGGACATCCGGGCCGAGGTCAAGAGCGTCTCCGGCCTGTTCGAGAGCGTGGCCGACGAGCGCCACGACCAGCTGACCGTCACGGTGGACGACGACGTGCCGCGCTTCGTCCTCGGCGACCCACTGCGCCTCCGCCAGGTCGTCGTGAACCTGCTGTCGAACGCGATCAAGTTCACGGAGAGCGGCCGGGTCACGCTGCGCGTGGGCTTCCGCGAGGCGGTGCTCCGGATCGACGTCGAGGACACCGGAATCGGGATCGAGCCCGATCGTGTGCAGGACATCTTCCAGCCGTTCAAGCAGGGGGACGCCTCGACCACCCGTCGCTTCGGTGGCTCGGGGCTCGGGCTCGCGATCGTCCAGCGCCTGCTCGCCGCGATGGAGGGCGCGATCACCGTGGAGAGCACGCCGAAGCGCGGCAGCTGCTTCAGCATCCGCGTGCCCGCCACGGCGTGTGACCGGCCGACGCCGGACGTGCCCTCGGAGCCAAGGGTCGAGGGACGCGCGTTGCGCGTACTGCTCGCCGAGGACAACGAGATCAATCGCCGTGTGGCGACCCTGATGCTGAGGAGCCTCGGCCACGAGGTGGTCGCGGTGGAGAACGGCAAGGAGGCGGTCGAACGGGCCTCGAGCGAGCGCTTCGATGTCGTGCTGATGGATTGCTACATGCCCGAGCTCGACGGCTTCGAGGCCACGCGCCAGATCCGCGCCCGCGGCCTCGACTTGCCCGTGGTCGCGCTGACGGCGGCCTCGCTGGCCTCGGAGCGGGAGCGTTGCCTCGCGTGCGGGATGCAGGACGTGCTCTTGAAGCCGATCGAGACGCGCACCCTGGGCTCGCTGCTCGACCAGATCGTCTAGCCCGTCCAGACCAAGCGAAGCGTCGGCACCCACTCGCCCCCGAGGCCTCGACCGACGGCGGGCAACAGCGTCGCGCCCGCGGTCGAGCGGGGTCGCGCGTTGCGGTAGAGGGTCAAGACGCACGCCGTGAGGCCGGCCGTGACGTCGAACGCGCCCGGCGCGAGCTGGAGGACCTTGTTGCCGGAGACGTGGGCGCCCTGGACCAGGAGGAGCGAACCCCACAGCACCGACACCGACCCCGCCGACAGGGCGAAGGCCATCGCGGAGGTGGTCGGTCGTCCACCGTCACCATCGCTCACGCCCCCCGCGACCGCACCACCCGTGGCCACCAGGCCCACGGGTACACCGACGCCGACGCCGAAGATCATCCCATCGATGTACGAGTCGGAGCGTGCCGACGGCGCGATGGCCGTGACGGTGGTGATGGCTCCGACGACCCCCCAACGAAGCGGCCCGAGGTTCATGCAGCCGTGTGCGTATCACGGTCGCTGCGGACTAGCGCCTCTTCTCGAAGCTCGCGCTCCAGGTCGGGGCGGCCTTGCGGATCAGGTCCACGAGGTGGGGCGGGAGATCACCCACCCCCGTGAGCGGGCGGATCTCGAGGACCTCGTCGCCGCCGAAGCCTCCGGGATACTTGCGCGCCCACTCGACCGCCTCCGCGAGCGACTCCACCTCGAGCAGGTAGAAGCCGCCGACGAGCTCCTTGGTCTCGGCGAACGGGCCGTCGACGACGGTGCGCTTGCTGCCCGACACGAGCACGTGAGCGCTCTTCTGGCTGGGCGAGAGCCCTTCGCTGCCGACGAGGACGCCGGCCTCGAACATCTCCTCGTTGTACTTCATGTGGGCCACGAACAAGGCCTCGTCGAAGGGCGCGTTCGGATCGGCGGGCTTGGCGTCGGGGGCGGGGGTGAGGGTGATGATGTAACGCACGGCGGTCTCCTTCGATGGGGTCCAGGTCGGCGACGAACGAAGGCCTGGGCGATCGACACGGGATGGAGAAAAAGTCACGGAGTGAGCACCCGGGTGGCTGCCCGTGCGGCGCGAGGCTAGCAGCCACCACCATGCCCGTAGCCACCCCCTCCCAGTACCGCGACATGCTGGCCAAGGCGAAGGACGGCAAGTACGCCTTCCCCGCCTTCAACGTCACCTCGACCGAGACGGCCAACGCCGTGCTGCTCGGGCTCAAGGAGGCCAAGTCGGACGGCATCGTGCAGGTGAGCACGGGCGGCGCCGAGTTCATCAGCGGCCAGGGCGTCAAGAGCATGGCCAAGGGCGCGATCGCGCTCGCCGACTACGTGCATGCCATGGCCGCCTCGTACGAGGTGACCATTGCGCTCCACACCGACCACTGCGCGCCCAAGTACCTCGAGGGCTTCGTGCTGCCGTTGATCGAGGAGACCGAGCGTCGCCGCAAGGCGGGGCGGCCCAACCTGTTCAACGCCCACATGTTCGACGGCTCCGAGCTCGCGCTCGAGGCCAACGTGGCCAAGAGCGTGGAGCTCCTGAAGCGATGTGCCGCGGTCGACATCATCCTCGAGGTGGAGACGGGGGTCGTCGGTGGCGAAGAGGACGGCCACGACACGAGCGGCGTCCCCAAGGACAAGCTCTACACCACGCCGGCCGACATGGTCGCGGTGCACCGCGCGCTGTCGCCGATCGGCCCCTACCTGCTCGCGGCCACGTTCGGCAACGTGCACGGCGTCTACAAGCCGGGCAACGTGCAGCTGAAGCCCACCATCCTCCGCGACGGGCAGGCGGCGATCGCCGCGGTGTTCCCGGGGGCGAGCGCGCAGCTCGTGTTCCACGGCGGCTCGGGATCGACCCTCGCCGAGATCCACGAGACCCTCGAGTACGGCGTCGTGAAGATGAACGTCGACACCGACACGCAGTACGCGTTCACGCGCGCCATCGCCGACCACATGTTCAAGAACTACGACGGCGTGCTGAAGGTCGACGGCGACGTGGGCAACAAGAAGGCCTACGACCCGCGCAACTACCTGAAGAAGGCCGAGGCCAGCATGGCCGCGCGCGTGAAGCAGGCCTGCGAGGACCTGCGCAGCGCCGGCAAGAGCGTCTCGGCGCGCTAGATCCGCGACGCGCTCGCGGGCAGGGTGGCCCACCGCGCGACGTCTTCCGCCGACACCGGGTCCCGCCCCTCGAGGAACTGCTCGAGGAACGGGAGCGAGTCCACGCCGAAGAACAGCTCCCCTTCGACGAGCATCGTCGGCACGCCGAACACGCTCGCCTCGATCGCGCGCGCCGTGCCGTCGCGCAGGCGCGCCTTGATGCATGCATCCTTGGTCTGCTCGACGATCGCCGCGCCGTCGAGACCAGCCTCTGTCAACCGGGCCTCCACCACCGTCGGGGTCTCCACGCCGGGGCCCCCGCCCCACACGGCCGAGAAGAGCGCGTCCGCTGCTCTTTGCCGCGCATCCCCCTCCACCGCGAGGATCGCGCGCAGCGCGAGCAGCGGCGAGAACGGGTGCGACGGCGGCGGCGCGACGGGCGAAACGCCGAGCGCGTGCGCCTTGCGGACGACGTCCTTCATCAGGTAGGCGCGCTTGGCCGGGATCTCGGCCGGCCCCTTCTGCCCGTGGTGGTCGAGGAGCGCGGCGAACAGGATCGGCTCGAGCTCGATCGCCCGGCCGTGGCGCTCGGCGATCGCGGGCAGGGCGCGGAACGCGAGGTAGGCGTAGGGGGGATCACGTCGAAGTAGAATCGGATCGGCTCCGCCATCCGCCGATCGATAGCACCTACTGGTTCTCGGCGACGAGCGCGAGCGCAGGCGGTCGATCTCCTCTTCGGTGTTCAGGAACGAGGAGAGACCGGATGCGCCCGCGGCGCAGCGAGACGCTCGCGCCCGCGGCGACGAGGCGCTCGTGCAGCACCTTGGCCGAACCTTCTCGAGGCACGAAGGTGACGATCCCCACGCGCGGCGCGTGCGCAGGCGTCACCTCGCAGCCGAGTCGCCCGAGCCCGGTGACGAGGCGCTCGACGTGTCCCGCGACACGCGCAGCGATCCCCTCCACGCCCACCTCGAGCAAGAGCTCGAGCGCGGCGCCCATGCCGGCGACGAGGGCGTAGCTCGGGCTCCCCTCCTCGAGCTTGGCGGCGTCGGTGCGCAGCTCGAAATGGGCGCGGTCGAAGTTCCACGCGTCGGTCGTGCTCTTCCAGCCGACGAGCACCGGACGCAGGCGAGGCAGCACCGCCTCGTCCACGAACAGGAACCCGACACCCGGCACGCCCATCATCCACTTGTGGCTGTCGGCGGCGAGGAAGTGCACGCCGGCCGCCTTCACGTCCACCGGCACGCAGCCGACGGTCTGGATGCCGTCGACGCAGAGGAGGACGTCGTGCGCCCTGCACCAGGCGCCGAGCGCCCGCAGATCGGTGGGCACGCCGGTGGCGTACTGCGCCGAGCTCACCGCGACGAGCTTCGTCCTCGGCGTGCACGCAGCCGCCACGGCCTCCACCGCCACGCCCCCGTCGCGCGGGGCCACCTCGCGCACCTTCACGCCGCGGTCGGCGAGGTGCAGCCACGGGTACACGTTGGAGGGGTACTCGAGGGCGGTGCACACCGCGACCTCGTCGCCCTCACGCCACGGCAGCCCCTCGGCCACGAGGCCGAGGCCGTGGCTGGTGTTGCGCACGAACGCGATCTCGCCGGGCTTCGCGCCGACGATGCGGGCCGCGGCGCTGCGCGTGGCCTCGGCCGACCGCTCCCAGCCCGCCTCGTTGCGGATGCCGTTCTGCACGAGGTCGTCCAGGAACGCGCGCGCGGCCGCGGCGACGCGCGTGCTCGTCGGCGCGACGCCCGCGAAGTTGAAGTAGAGCTGGCCTTCGAGGGCGGGGAACAGGGCGCGGAGCGCGGCGACGTCCATGGTCGTGCTCTGCCAGAGCGGGCGCCGAGCGTCGATCGTCGCGTATGCTCTCCCTCATGAAGCGCCTCCAGATCTTCGCGGTCGGCCTCCTCGTGGGCGCGTGCAGCAGCGAGACCCCGAGCGCCGACCCGGGCGACGGTGCGGTCGAGGGAGCGGTCGACACCGGCTCGTTCGACGGCGGCCCGCTCGACTCCGGGCCCGGCGACCCGAGCACCTGCGCCGAGCCCAAGGGGCGGTTCGGCGCGCCGAAGACCAGCTACGAGCTCGCGGTGAACACCAGCGACGGCGGGCTCTACGTGAAGGACGTGGTGGCCTTCCTCACCGAGAAGGGCGTCGATCCCGCGACGCTCGACCGGCTCTACATCAAGGCGGGTCGCTACGCGTTCGTGTACCTCGGCAACCTCCCGAAGCGCGAGCGGAGCCGCCCACTCGTCATCACCAACAAGGGCGGCCAGGTGAAGATCGGCGCCCTCCGCGACGGCTACGTGTTGAGCCTGCAAGGGGGCTCTGGGTGGGTGTTCACGGGGCGCAACGATCCGCTCTCCCAGACCGGCGACCCGGGCTTCCCCGGCCACGAGGGGTGCCGCTACGCGAACAGCCGCGACACCTACGGCATCGTCAGCGACGACGAGTTCAAGACGAGCGGGAGCTTCGGCATCGGCGTCGGCACCGGGCGACCGACTACGAGCCTCGAGTTCCTCGAGATCCGTCGCTCGGGTTCGCCGGCGTCGTGCTCAAGACGGACAAGGACCCGACCGCCACGATGCGCAACGTGCTCGTGCACGACCTCTACGTGCACGACACCGGGGGGGAGGGCACGTACATCGGCAGCACCCAGTTCGACGCGACCAAGCCGAGCGGCGGGGAGCACGCCTTCGAAGGGCTGCGCGTGTACCGCAACCGGTTCCTCCGCACCGCGACCGAGTCGTTCCAGATCGGCATGCTCGGCAAGGACTGCGAGGTCCACCACAACGTGATGGCGCTCGGCGCGCTCGGCTGGCGCTTCGCCTTCCAGCAGTACCAGGACACCGGCGTGCAGTACGGCGCCCGCTACGGCAACCAGAGCTTCCACCACAACGTCGTCGTCGGGGCGGCGTCGCTCCTCCTCAACCTCTTCCCGCAGCCACGCGACGGGGATCCGCACGCCGCGAGCGACGCGGTCACCATCGCCGACAACTACTTCGGCTACGGCAGCTCGGGCGGCGGGTACGTGCAGAACGCCAGCGACAAGACCACGACCTACCGCTTCGAGCGCAACTTCCTCGGCCCGCTCACGTTCCGTTATACCGAGGTCTACGACGGGACCAAGCCCGCGACGTCGTTCTTCTACGTGAACAACACGGAGTCGCCCGTGGTGTTCGAGCAGAACCAGCTCTCGGGCTCGCTCGCGCTCGTGAACAAGGAGACCGGCAACGTGAAGGTCTCGGGCACCGTGAAGGCCACGCTGGCGCCGCCGCCGTTCCGCGACTTCATGGGCCTGCCGCGCGACGTGGACTACCGCCGGATCGAGCTGTGGGGCGCCGCCGCCACCCTCGGCAAGAAGGGCCCCATCGCCTACGCCAAGGGTGACTACGTGCTCTACCAGGGCGAGCTCTACCAGCTCGAGGCGGCGACGAGCACGAACCAGAAGCCGACCGAACACCCCGAGGCGTGGAAACACTTGCCGCTGCCCGCCGACGACGTGCGGCTCGAGCCTGGCTCGCCCTACGAGGGCCTCGGTCTCTGAGGCTCGAATTTCTCTTTCGGCCGCCCATGGAGGCGGCCGATGCTCGCCTCGCTACGCGAGGCTCGCCTTGACAAGCTCGTTTCTCAGCGCATACTTCTTCGAAAGACACAGGTAGGTGTTGGGCTAGAAGAAGAACCAGACAGTTTCCGATCGCAGCCGTTCGCCGTCCCCTTCTCGAGGGGCAGGCGATGCGATCCTGTGCATCCAGCTCGCTGCTGGCGCTGTTGCCCGTCTCGGGTGCATCGCGTCGGTGCGCCTGTTCGGTTCGTTCGTCTTGGCCTCGACACCCACAAAGTGCCTGCCGCGGGGTAGTAGGAGCGGCCCCTACGCTGGGATAGCCTCCCAGAGAGACTCGTTCGATTCGAGTCCCCGCATCCATGTCGCGTGCCCTGCTGGGCGCGCCCGCGGTCCGCCAGCGGCGTTGGTTCCCCTCGAACACCAACCTCTGACGGAGACGATTCAAATGTACAAGATCGAGCGGATCGCGCTGGTGCGCGACCTCCACACGATCGAGGCGGAGATCCGCCCGATCAAGCGCGCCCTGGGATCGCCCTGGACGCGTCCCATGGCCGACGAGCAACGAAACCTGAGCTACCTGCGCGGGCAGGCCACCCACCTCTGCGCGGCCCTCGCATTCCTCCGCGGTCGCTTCCACCAGCGCCCCGCGGGCTGGACGGAGGAGCAGATCCTGGCCTGGCACCGACAGGTGACCGAGCAGCTGGCGGCGCGGTATGCAGAGCAGATGGCAGGGGTGTCGCCATGAGCCTCGTCGACATCGGCGCGAACCTCGCGCACCGATCGTTCCGCGAGGACCTCCCCGCGGTCCTCACCCGCGCCCGTGCTGCGGGCGTGGAGACCATCATGGTCACCGGCACGAGCGTGCAGGCCAGCCGGCGCGCGCTCGAGCTCGCGACCGCCCAGGGCTTGAACTCCACGGCCGGCATCCACCCCCACGAGGCCTCGCAGTGGGGGCCCTGGGCCACCGACGCGCTGCGCGAGCTCCACGCCTCGCCGCGCGTGGTGGCGGTCGGCGAGTGCGGCCTCGACTACGACCGCGACTTCTCCCCGCGACCCGCGCAACGAGCGGCGTTCGCGGCGCAGCTCGCCCTCGCCGCCGAGCTCGGCAAGCCCGTGTTCCTGCACGAGCGCGCCGCGCACGCCGATTTCCTCGCGATGGTGAAGGAGGCGCGGCCGCGCGGCGTCGTGCACTGTTTCACGGGCGACGCCGCCTCGCTCGAGGCCTACCTCGAGCTCGGCCTGCACGTCGGCATCACCGGGTGGATCGCCGACGACCGCCGCGGCGCGCACCTGCGGCCCCTGCTGGCGCGCGTGCCGCGCGACCGGCTCATGATCGAGACGGACGCGCCGTTCCTCACGCCCGCGCCGAAGAAGGGGCGCAACGAGCCCGCGTTCCTGACCGACGTCCTCGCGGCGGTCGCGGGCGCGCTCGGTCGATCGACGGAGGAGGTGGCGCGGGACACGACCGCGACCGCGCGGGCGCTGTTCGGGGTCTGATCGGGGGTGAATCCCCCCGCAGCAGGCCTCGTACAGGGGGCATCGTCCCCCATCCGCGCCGACCGTTCGGCAGGTCGGAGGCCTCGAGCGCGTGGCGTGGGGTTTGCTGCGCTCGTCCCATGATCCGCCCCCTCACCGCGCTGTCGGTGTGCCTCGCCCTCGTCGGCTGCTCGAGCGCCGACGGCCCGACGGACGATCCTGGCGACGGTGCTCTCGACGAGGCGGCCGGCGAGACGACCAGCGACGGCGCGACGACGAGCCCCGACGGCGCCCCCGTCGACGCGACGAGCGATGGTGGCGCCGACCTCGGTACGCCCCCCACCGACGTCGCCGTCGACACCCCGCCCGCGCCGACCAAGGGCTGTGGCCTCACCGCCACGACGGGCTGGCAGTGCGAGAAGCTCACCGTCGCGGGCGTGGCGCGGGACTACTGCTTCTACGTCCCACCGACCTACGACTCGAAGAAGCCGATCGGCCTCGTGTTCCAGTTCCACGGGTGCGGCGGCGGCATCAGCGAGGCCAAGGACTACGAGGCCTACGGCGCGGGCCGCTACGTGTTCGTCTACCCGAAGTCGGCCGCGAGCTGCTGGACCCCGGGCGGCCCGGATTCGACCCTCGTGGTCTCCATCAAGGAGTCGCTCGCGGCCCGCCTCTGCATCGACGACGCGCGGGTGTTCGCCTCGGGCTTCAGCTCGGGGGGCTTCATGGCGAGCGCGCTCGCGTGCTCCCGGACCGCGGGCATTCGCGGCAGCGCGACGGCCGGCGGCACGACGGGTTGCAGCACGCCCACGCCCCTCTGGCAGTACCACGGCACCAAGGACACGACGGTGCCCTTCGCGAGCTACGGCCCGCCGACGCGCGACCAGTACGTGAAGGTCAACGGGTGCTCGGCGACCACCACCGCCATCGCGGGCTCGCCGTGCGTGGAGTACGCGGGCTGCAAGCAACGCACGATCTGGTGCAGCGACGACGGCGGCCACCGCTGGCCGGGCTCGGCCTGGATGAACAAGGGCGCGCTCGACTTCTTCGCCGCCCTCTAGAGCAGCCGGCGCGCCTTGACCTCGAGGTAGCGCTTCACGAGCTCGGGGGTCACGTCGCCCGGCTTCGCGTCGAGCACGAGCACGCCGGCCTTCTTGAGCGCGCGCAGCAGGTCCTCGCGCGCCGCGATCTGCTCGGCGGCGGCGCCCTTGGCGTAGAGGTCCTCCTCGCTGGTGGCGGGGGCCGAGACCATGGCCTCGAGGTCCATGTCGCGCATGAGCACGCAGAGCGGCAGGTGTCGCGGCAGGAGGCTCCGCAGCGCGCTCGCGAGCTCGCGGGCCGAGCGCTGGTCGAGGACGTGCGTGAACAGGATGAACAGGCTCCGCGCCTTCACCTGGGTCTGCAGGAACGCGGTCGCGGCGCGGTAGTCGGTGGCCGCGAGCGAGGCGTCGAGCGCGTAGATCGCCCGGGTGATCTTGCGCGCGCCGGAGCGGCCCCCGGTCGGCGGCACGAACGTGCGCGGACGGTCGTCGAACACGAGCAGCCCCGCCTTGTCGCCGGTGCGGAGGGCGACGTCCGGCGGCCAGCATCGCCGCGTTCAGGGCGTGGTCGACGCTCGTGAGCCCCTCGGACTCGCCGCGCATGCTGCGCCCGATGTCGAGCGCGAAGACCACGTTCTGGTCCGACTCGGCCTGGAACTGCCGCACCGTGAGGTCGTCGCGGCGGGCCGTCGCGCGCCAGTCGACGAAGCGCGGCTCGTCGCCCACCGCGTAGGGGCGGAGGCGCTCGAAGTCGGTGTCGCCGCCGCGCACCCGCATCGAGCCGAGGCGCGCGTCCTGGCGACCCTGGCGACGGAGCAGCTCGAGGAGCCGCGCCGCGTGCACGTCGGGGTAGACGTCGACGTGTGCGGGCAACAGCGTGCGCTCCTGCCGCTGCACGAGGCCGAGGGGCCCCGGGTACCGCGCGGTCACCCCGCCGAGCTCGCGAGGTCCGCGCCGCTTCGGCGTGAGCTCGTAGCGCACGGTGACCCGCTGGTGCGGCGCGAGGTCGACGCTGGCCGGGAGCGCCGGGGCCTCCGCGTCCTCGACCGGGTCGTCGTCGAGCGTCAGCGACAGCGCGCGGTTCGAGCGGTTCTCGACCAGCAGCGTGACGGGGTTCGCGCGGCCCAGCGAGAAGATCTGCGCGACGGTGCGGGTCACCCCGATGCGGTGTCCGAGCACCGCGACCACGTCGAACACCACGAGCAGGACCAGCGCCACGTCGAACAGGAACAGCGGCCCGCGCACGGCCGGCGCGAGCCCCGCCACCACGGCCACCGCGGCCGCGAGGTAGGCGAAGGCGGCCAGCCGCTTCGTGGGGACGAGGGGCATCAGAGCCTCGGGACCGGCACGGCCTTGAGCATCTCGTCGATGCGGTCGTCGGGGTGAGGCCCTGCAGCTGCGCGTCGGGGTGCAGCATCACGCGGTGACGCATGACCGGCTTGGCCGTGGGCTTGACGTCGTCGGGGGTGACGAAGTTGCGCCCCTGCGAAGCGGCCACCACCTGCGCGGCCTTCATCATGGCGATCGACGCGCGCGGCGAGGCGCCGAGCTCGATCGCGCGGTCTTCACGCGTACGCCGCACGAGATCGACCACATAGGCGATGATCTGGTCGTCGACGCGGACGCCCTGCGCGAACTGCTGCATCGCGAGGATCTCGTCGGGGTTGGTCGACGCGTTCAGATCGAGGTGGGTCGGGTCGAAGCCCGCGGCGTGGTTCTTCACGATGCCGATCTCCACGTCGCGCGGGGGATCGGGCACGGTCAGCTTGAAGAGGAAGCGGTCGAGCTGGGCCTCGGGCAGCGGGTAGGTGCCCTGCGACTCGACGGGGTTCTGAGTCGCGATGACCATGAAGGGCAGGGGCAGGGGGCGCGCGGTGCCGTCGACGGTCACCTGCCGCTCCTGCATCGCCTCGAGCAGCGACGACTGGGTCTTGGCGGGGGCGCGGTTGATCTCGTCCGAGAGCAGGATCTGCCCGAACACCGGGCCCGGGATGAAGGTGAACGCCGCGCGCTCCTTGTCGTAGATCGACGAGCCGGTGACGTCGCTCGGCATGAGGTCGGGCGTGAACTGGATGCGCTTGAACGAGCAGCCGCTCACCGACGCGAGGCTCCGCGCGACCAGGGTCTTGCCGAGGCGGGGGCGCCCTCGAGGAGCACGTGCCCGCGCGCGAACAACCCGACGAGCAGGCCCGTGACCAGGTCTTCCTGGCCCACGATGACCCGCGCGATCTCCTTGCGCAGGCGGTCGAACGTCGCTTCGAACTGGCTCTCGTTCACGATGTCTTCTCCATGGCGGCGTAGAGGCTGGACAGCTCCTCGAGGGTCTTCGTCTCGTCCCCGATGGGGACCGTGTCCTTGCGCGCGAGCTCGGCCTTGTGGAGGAGGGCGCGCACCTCCTCGGGGTCGCGACCGACGCGCGTCGCGAGCCAGCTCGCCACGTCCTGCGTGCGCGGGGCGCGCGCGCGGGCGCGGAGCTCGAGGAGGCGCCCGAGCGCGGCGACGGCGACGTGACCGAGGCGCGCGCGGGCGTAGAGGGCGCCGACCGCGCCGACGTGCTCGGTGAAGGCGCGCCGGCGCGCGGGGCGGTCGGGGATGGGCTTGGTGGCCCGGATGCCGACCGCGAGGAACAGGATCGCGGTCGCGGCGAGCGCGTGCCAGAGCCCGAGCCCGAGCCCCGCGCGGGACAGCGCGATGAACGGGTTGCTGGGCGGCGTGGTGCCGTCTTCTTCGCTGGCCACGTCGATCGTTCGCGGGTTGACGGTACCGAGGATGGCGACGAGCACCGCTGCGTTGCCGGGTACCGAGATGCCGATGTTGGTCATGAGGTCGCCCGTGGCGATGCCGAGCACCTGGCCCGAGCCGTAGGCGCGCAAGATCGCGAAGGCCTCGTTGCCGGTGGTCGCGACGACGGTGCCCTTGCTCTCGAGCCCGAGCGCGAGACCCGGGAGCAACCGACCCTCGAGCTTCGCGGAGTCGGACTGCTGGACGGTGACGTCTTCCCCACCGACCGTGGTCGACGGCCGGAGCTCCTTCGGCCAGCGGTGCGGCTGGTCGACGGCGATGAGCGTGCCGCCTTCGCGGACCCACTGCACGAGGTGCTTCTCCGTGTCCTCGTCGAGCGGCACGCGCCCGAAATCGACCAGGATCGGCGGCGTGTCGGGCCCCGGCTTCTCGAGCAGGCCGAGCGGCTTCGGGGGCCGACCGAGCCGGACCCCCTGCGCGGTCATCACGCGCTCGAACACCTCGCTGCCCGTGGGGTTGCCGGTTGGCACGCGCAGCTTCTTGGTGTCCATCCCGCCGCAGGCGAGGAGCACGAGGAGCGCGAGCGGCAGGACGGCGCGCACGATCGCGGCCGCGCGCTGCCCGAGGGTGCGCACGCGATCGGGCTCGGTGCCGAGCGCGCCGAACTGCACGCGATCGACCTCGCGCACGAGCTCCTTGAGCGTGATCTTGGCGGCCTCGTCCTGGCAGGCGCGGACGTACTCGCCGTTGGTGCGGTCGCGGGCGATCTGGAGGGCGCCCTTGCGGTCGAGCGCGCGCAGCGTCGCCGCGAGGAAGGCGTGGAGGGCCGCGGTCAGGTCGCCCGCCGCGAGGGCGGCCTCGGCGCGGGCGAGGAGCGCCCGCTCGTCGCCCTTGTCGAGCAGCTCCTCGAGCGGCGCCGCGGCGACCTCGACCTCCTTCTTCTTGCGCTCGGCGTCGTCGCCCGCACGGCGCCGCATGCGCAGGAGGGACTTGATCAGCGGGTAGGCCATCAAGACGACGAGCGCGATGACGACCGCCCACACGAGCACGTGGGCGACCGTGCCGAGCCCCTCGAACAGCTGCCCGAACCTGGCGAAGAACCTCCCGAGCTTCTCGAGCCAGCCGAGGTCCGGCGGCTTCTTCGGCGCGAGGGCCTCGGCGCAGGCGGTCGCGAAGCCGCCGCAGTCGGGGACCTCCTTCGCGTATCCGCAGAGCTGCACCGCGTCGCGCAGCGGCTTGGTCGGGTTCTGGCAGAAGCCGTCGTCGGCCTTGCGCGCGGCCTCGACCTGGCCCTCGGCGGTGCCCGGGTTCAGCCCCGCGTGCGCGACGCCGACCGGCGCCGCCGCGAGCGCGAACGCGAGCCCCCACGCGCGCGGGTTCACGGGGCACCACCCGGGGCGAGTCGCTGCGCGATCGCGACGAAGCGGGCCTGGATGTCCCAGCCCTCGGTCCGGGTGCGGATGTTGAGGTAGGTGAGCAGGCGCGCGACGGAGAGATACGGCAGCGACAGGAACATCCCCGTGATGGCGAGGCTGGAGTGGCCGTCCTTCCACACCGGGCGCGGCGGGTTGATCTGCAGGACGTCGCGCAGGATCGTGCGGCCCGCGAAGTCGAACAGCAACACGGCGCCGATCTGCAGGCCGGTCAACCAGATCCACGCCACGAGGGCGTCGCCGAACTGCCCGGAGAGCAGGCGGTTGCAGCGCGTGAAGCTCTTGAACACCGGCGTCTTCTCGAGCGCGATCACCTCGGGCAGGAACTGCAGCAGCACGGCGAGCCAGATGCCGGGGAGGCCACACAGCGAGAGACCGACGCCGACCACGAGCCCCTGCACGAGCCGGCCGAGCAGGAGGCGGGGCAGCGCGCGCACCGCGTCGAGCATCGTCGCGCCGACCGGCACGTCGGCGTCGAACACGAGCCGGGAGGCGAGGAGCGTGAAGGGCAGGTCGGCGGTGACCGCGAACAGGCCCGCGAGGAACAGCGCCCCCTCCCAGTTGCCCGCCCCGTGGGCCACCAGCATCACGAGCGCCCACGCCGGGAGGAGGACCGCCGCCGACAGGAGGAGGAACGCGCGCCGCTCCTGCACGAGGAAGCGCGCGGCCAGATCGAGCACGTCCATCGTGCTGCGGTGGCGGAAGACGACGCGCCCGGCCCCGAGGTTCATCGCGCCCCCTCCTCCGCTCCGGCTTCGCGCCCGACGAGCGCCAGGTAGGCGAGGATGGTGACGAAGAACGCGCCGCCGATGCTGCGCTTGAGGGTGGACGAGAGGCCCGACGCCGACCAGTAGCCCTCGATCATCGCCGCGAGGAGCAGCATGAACGCGGCGCCGGAGACGATGACCACGAGGTCCTTGGCGACCGCCTGCAGGGAGGCGATGCGCGTGACGCGACCGGGAGACACCATCGACCAGCCGAGCGAGAGCCCGGCTCCTCCCGCGATCACGATCGCGCCGAGCTCGAACGTGCTGTGGCCCACGACGAAGGTGAGGATGTTGTCGCCGGCGCCCTGCGACGCCACGTACCCCATGATCGCGCCGGTCGCGAGGCCGTTGTAGACCAGGTAGACGGCCGATCCGAGGCCACCGAGCACGCCGAGGGCGAAGCAGCGGAGCGCGATGCCCACGTTGTTGTAGACGTAGAACCCGGCCATGAACGTGTCCTGGCCCGCGTCGCGACCCGTCGAGAAGCCCTGCCGGTAGCTCTCGGTGAGCTGCCGCAACATGGGCTCGGGCGCGATCTTGAACGCGTACGTCGGGTCGACCCACGCGCCCACGAAGCCGCCGAAGAACGGCACGAAGAACAGCAGGAACGCGATCGCCATCGACCGCCAGTGGCGGCGCACCGCGCGGGGGAACGCGACCCACACCGCGTGGGCGTGCGCGCGTGCGCGCTGGGCGATGCGGCCCTTGGCCGGCGCCGAGTAGAGCACGCCGTGCGCGCTCGCCGAGAGCGCCTGCAGGTAGTCGACGAGCGCGGCGCTGTAGTGCGAGGCCTGCGCGCGGGAGAGATCGGCGCAGGTGTCGCGGTAGAGCGGCGCGAGGCGGCGGACCTCCTCGGGGTCGAGCTTGCGGATGCGGCGGGTCTGCGCGCGCTGCACGAGCGCCTCGAGCGCCTACCGGTCGCCGCGACGCTTGTCCGTGAGCGCGGCCTCTGCGAGGGCGGTCGCCGAGACCGTGGCGCGGGGCTCGGCGTTCACGCGGCCTCCCGGCTCGAGGGCGGCGGCAGGCTGTCGCGGACCACGGCCTCCTTGCGGCCGGCGTGCGTGGCGCGGTCGTGAAGGATGGCGAGGAAGCGCGAGGGGTCGATGGTGAGGGGCAGGCCGTGACGGGCCGCGAGCCCGGGCGCGATCATCACCGCGAGCTCGTGCTCCCGCGCTGGACCGAGGGCCCCGCGCCGCCGGACGAACAGCTCGATCGCGGCGCGCTCGTCGGCGTCCAGCACGATGTTCTGCGGGATCGCGGCGAGCTCGGCGGGGTGGGGGGGTGGCCACAACACGTTCGCGGTCGCCACGGTGGGCTTCTCGGGGACCACCACCAGCGTTCCGCCGACCAGATCGCCCACCCGCTGGAAGCGCTTCGAGAGGAACAGGAACGAGCCTCCGAGCAGGTAGGCCGTGGGGAGGAAGTCGGCCACGCGCAAGAGGTTGCGGAGCGCCGCGTGGGTGAAGCCGATGGGGCGACCCTCGGTGGTGACGACACGCAGGCCCATGAGCTTCTTGCCCGGCGTGCGGCCGGTGAAGGTCTCGAAGGCCACGAAATAGACCCACTGCGCGCAGAACAGGAGCAGCAAGAACAGGCCGATCCCGACGTTGGCGAGCGCCTCTTGCCCGCCGAACGCGCCACCGATCACCACGATCGAGAGGACGAGCGCAATCCCGATGAGGCTGCCGTAGCAGACGATGAGATCGATCCCGTAGGCGACCGCCCGGCGCGCCGGACCCGCGACGCGGTGGCGGAACACGATGTGCTCCGGCGTCTCGATGACGACCACGGTGTCGAGCGGCTCGGCCACGAAGCGGCCACTGTCGTCGATCCGCGCGGGGCAGGGAAGGGGTCACCGCTCGACTTGCGCGAGGAACGCCGCGACGGTGGCGGCCACGCGGGCCGGCTCCTCGACCTGCGGGTAGTGGCCGAGGTCGGGCCAGGTCTCGAAGCGCGCGCCGGGGATCTCGGCGGCGAGGGCGCGGGCGATGGGCATGATCGCCACCGGATCGAGCTCGCCCCAGGCGACCAGGGTCGGCACGTCGAGGCGCCGCAGCGCGCCGATCCAGCGGTCCCAGAACGCGTAGCGCTCGCCCACGTACCCGATCAGCTTCGGCATGATGCGCGCGCCGTTCTCGCGGGCGAGCAGCTCCCACATCTCGTGGACCTTCTCGTCGGCCACGGGCTTGCCGAAGATGCGCCGCATCTGCAGGCCGAAGGTGCGCTCGTTCGTGAACCGCGCGAACAGGCCGCCGAGCGGCGAGCGCAAGAGGTGCTGACCGAACGTGAGGTCGGCGAGCTCGACGTGCACGCTGCCGTTCATCAGCGTCAGGCTCGCGAGCTCGAACGTGCCGAGCAGGCCGCGCTCGCGGCGCGCGCACAGCTCGGTCGCCACGCTGGTCCCCATGTCGTGCGCCCAGACGTGCGCCCGTGTGATGCCCGCGTCGCGCAGCACCGCGAGGGCCATGTCGGTCTGGGCCATGAGCGAATAGGAGTAGTGCCCCGGCTTGTCCGAGAGCCCGTACCCGAGGAAGTCGAACGTGAGCACGCGGCGGTCGCGGGCGAGCTCGCCGATCGCCTCGTCGAAGTCGTGGCAGGAGGTCGGAAACCCGTGCAGGACGACGAGCGGCGTCCCGCCCTCGCCGCGCTCCTTCACGAACACCCGGCCGTCGAGGGTCGGGAGGTAGCGACCGGATCGTTCGAGGTCGGCGAGGGAAGTCATCGCGCGATGATATGCTCGGGGCAGCGTGTCGCACGAGCCCTCCAACGAAGCGCCCACGCTGGTCGACGCCCGGCCAGCGCGGCCCCTGGAGGGCTCGGGGGGGGCCTCGGTCGACGACACCCGGCGCACGGGTGGCTCGACCGGCTCCACCGGCGCCACCGCGGGCTCGCGCTCGACGTCGGTGGTCACGGCGCGGGAGACCCTGCATTTCCAGGAGATCCGCAACACGCGCTCGTTCGTGCGCATCGCCATCGTGCTCGCCGTGGTGGTGGGGCTCGTGCTCGTGCCCATGGGCGGCGACTTCGCCGCCAAGGTGGTCACCTGGTGCGGGCTCGCCCTCGTGGTCGCGAGTTCGGTCTGGCTCGCGCGGGAGATCCGCGAGGACGAGGGCTTCACCATCCAGAAGGTGATGGTCTCGGCGGTCTGCTGCGTGTCGGCGGCGTTCGCGGCGATCTTCTACTTCGGGCCCCTGTCTCCGGCGGTCGCGATCATCCCGTTCGGCCTCTGCTTCTTCAGCACCGGCGGCCACACCGCAGGGGTGCGCGCCGTCTACATCCTCTGCGCCGGGCTGCAGGCGGCGATCTCGCTCCCGATCATCTTCGGCCTCGTGCCCGACCGCGGGCTCTACCGCGCCTTCGGCTCGGGCAAGCTCGAGCAGCTGGTCACCTTCGCGCTGGTCGAGGCGATCTACCTCGCGACCTACGTCATCATGCGCCAGAGCCGGCGCGCCATCCTCGACGCGATCGAGCAGCACGACGTGGCCCTCGCCTCGGTGGCCCAGCGCGAGGCTCTCCTCAAGGAGGCGCGGCAAGACCTCGTCGAGGCGCTCCGCGGCGGTCAGGGCCGCTACACCAACCGCACGTTTGGCAACTTCCACCTCGGCGACGTCATCGGCCGCGGCGCCATGGGCGAGGTCTACGAGGCCGTGCACACGGGCACCAAGGAGCTCGCGGCGGTCAAGGTGCTGCTCGACCACGTGCTCGCGCAGCCCGAGCACGTGAAGCGCTTCCACCGCGAAGCCCGCATCGCCGCCTCGCTGTCGGTGCCCAACGTGGTGAAGGTGCTGGCCGTCTCCGACGAGGACGCCGCCATCCCCTACCTCGCGATGGAGCGGCTGCGCGGCCAAGACCTCTCCGATTGGCTGCGCGAGCACCGCAAGATGTCCCTGCGCAAGGTGATCGACCTCGTACGTCAGGTGGGCCTCGGGCTCGAGGCCGCGCGCGCCGCGGGCATCGTCCACCGCGATCTGAAGCCCCGGAACGTGTTCCTCGCCAAGGACGAGAGCGGCGGCGAGCGGTGGAAGATCCTCGACTTCGGCGTGAGCAAGGTCACCGACGACGAGGGCACGCTCACCCGCGACCGCATCGTCGGCACCCCGGGGTACATGGCGCCCGAGCAGATCGACGGCGGCACCGTCGACCACCGCACCGACCTGTTCTCGCTCGGCGTCATCGTCTACCGCGCGCTCACCGGGCGGCCCGCGTTCCCCGGCGATACCGAGCCGCAGATCTTCTACAAGGTGCTGCACGGCATGCCGCCGCGGCCGAGCGTCGTGGGCTCGCTGGCCGAAGAGCTCGACGTGGTGCTCGCGGTCGCGCTCGCCAAGGGGCGCGAAGATCGGTTCGAGTCCGCCGCGGCCTTCGCGCAGGCGCTCGAGGGCGCGCAGCACGGCGCGCTCGATCCGCAGCTCGTCGAGCGCGCCCGCAAGCTCGAGGTGCGCCACCCGTGGGAGTGAAGGCCTCTCGATTCGTCGACACGCCTCGAGTCAGCGATAGGTCAGCACGAACGCGAGCGAGGCGGTGGGCATGTGCTTGGTGTCCGACGTCCCGTAGATCCGCACGTGATCGCGCAGCTCGAACCGCAGGCGGACGTGGTCGGCCACGTTGCCGAACAGCCCGATCCCGCCCATCAGCATGAACGCGCGCGTGAAGGTGTCGTCCTGCCCGTCGACCGCCGTGAAGAGCACGCTCGTCCCGAGGATGACGTACCCGAACACCTCGCCGAACAGCGGGCTCGGGTAGACGAGCCGGGTCCCTGCGCGCGTGTCCCAGTGCGCGCGCTTGCCGGCCCACCCCGGCGAGAGGTTGGCGCCCGCGACCGGGGAGAGCCAGCGCGAGTAGAACGCCGAGACCGCCGCGCCGCCGCCGATGGCCCACCCCGAGTCGAGGCGCATCGGTGTCACCTCGAGGCCGAGCTCCTTGGTGTGGCGGGTGATGGCGGGGTGGCCCGCGAAGACGGGTGGCTCCTCCTCGGCGTGGGCGGTGCTGGCGAGGAGGATCGACGCGGCGAGGGCGAGAGCGCGCAAGGCGCCGAGCATACCGGTCGCTTCTCGCCTGCGCGAACCGCGTCTATGTCGGCGCGGTGGAGCGCACGTCCCTGACCGAGCTCGCGCTGCTGTTCGCGCGCCTCGGCGCGACGGCGTTCGGCGGCCCCGCGGTGCACGTCGCGATCATGCAGGAGGAGGTCGTGGTGCGCCGGAAGTGGCTCACCGAGGAGCGCTTCCTCGATCTCCTCGGCGCCACCAACCTGATCCCAGGGCCCAACTCCACCGAGATGGCGATCCACATCGGCTTCGAGCGTCGCCGCTGGGCGGGCCTGCTCGTGGCCGGCGTGGCGTTCATCGCGCCGGCGATGCTGATCACCGCGGCGCTCGGCTGGGTCTACGTACGCTACGGCACCGTACCCTCCGCGCGCTGGCTCCTCTACGGCGTCAAGCCGGTGATCCTGGGCGTCGTGGTGCAGGCCATCTGGGCCCTCGCGCCCAAGGCGGCCAAGACGGGGTGGCTGCGCGTGCTGGGTGTCGTGGCCGTGGTCGCCTACGCGCTCGGCGTGCACGAGCTCGCGGTCCTCTTCGGGGCCGGCGTGCTCACCATGATCGCGGGGCGCCGCAGCGAGGGGCTCTCGGCGTTCGCGCCCGTCCTGCCCGGCCTCGCGGTGGGCGCCCTCGCGCCGTCGCTGTCCTCGATCTTCCTCGTGTTCCTGAAGATCGGCTCCGTGCTGTTCGGCAGCGGCTACGTCCTGCTCGCGTTCCTGCGCAGCGATCTCGTGCTGCGCCTGCACTGGCTCACCGAGGCGCAGCTGCTCGACGCGGTGGCCGTCGGCCAGATCACGCCCGGACCGGTGTTCACCACGGCCACGTTCGTCGGGTGGCTGCTCGCCGGGTGGCGCGGCGCGCTCGTCTCCACCCTCGGGATCTTCCTGCCCGCCTTCGTGTTCGTCGCCCTCAGCGGGCCGCTGGTGCCGCGCCTCCGCAGGTCGCCGGCCGCGAGCGCTTTCCTCGACGGCGTGAACGTGGCGTCGCTGGCCCTGATGGCCGTCGTCACGGCGCAGCTCGCGCGCGCGGCGCTCGTGGATCGGTGGACGATCGCGCTCGGCCTCGTGGCGGCCGCGCTCCTGGTCCGGTTCAAGGTGGGCGCGACGACGCTGATCGCCCTCGGCGCGGGCGTCGGCTTCGTCGTGCACCGTCTCCTGCTGTGAAGGTTACGCGCGCGTAGGGCGTCTGGTCAGCGGTTGCGCGCGATCCACGACGCCACCGTCGCGCGGTCCGCGTCGGAGAACGGTGCCGACTTCGGGGGCATGCTCTTGTCGGTCACCACCTGCTTCTCGATCTGCACGCGCAGGCGCACCCACGCCGCGTACGAGCTCAGGTCGAGGCCGGCGGAGCCGCCGGGCGAATGGCACGCGGAGCACACCTTCGCGAAGATCGGCTGCACCGTGGACTGCCAGTCGGCGAGCGCGGCCGACTGCGTCCCGTAGGACACGCGACGCACCTGCGTGCCCACCACCCAGAGCTCGCCGTTCGGCGCGCCGAAGAACTTCGCGCCACCCTCGACGCCGGCGCCGGTGCTCTTGGCGAACCCCGTCGTCGCGCTCGTCACGAGCTCGCCACCCGTCGTGGTCCAGGTGGTGTCGCCAGCCACCGTCAGGGGGCCGAACGAGCCCTCGAGCTTCTGCACGAGGTTGCCGTCGCGCTCGACGAACAGCCCCTCGCTCGAGGTCACGAGGATCCCGCGCGCGTCGATCGCGACGTCGATCGCGGTCGGCAACGGCCAGTCCACGGCCGTGACCGCCGGCAGGGAGACGACCCGGACCTTGCCGCCGTCGACGAACCCGAGCTTGCCGCGCCCACCGCGCAGGAGCCCCGTCTTGGGGCCGTCGTAGCGGGTGACCTTCTTGCCGTCGGACAGCGCGAAGCCGCCGGCCACGCCGAAGGCGACGTGCGTGTCGTCCACCGCCACGACGCTCTTCACGACGTCCTTCTCGATGCCCCAGCGCTCGCCGACGTCCTCGAGGCTCGACGAAGCGCGCACGCGGACCACGCGGCCCGCTTCGGTGACGCCGACGACCCAGGTTCCCGTGCCGTCGGCCCCCACGATCGCCGCCGCGCCCACCCAGGCCGTCGGCCCCGCGATCTGCGCGCGCGCCGCGCCGCCGGTCATGAGCGTCACGCCCTTGCCGCCGAACAGGTACGAGGTGTCGCCCGAGTCGGCGACGGCCTGCACGGCGCCGAGGTCGGCCTTGGCCGGGTTCCAGTCGACCGTTCGCACGACCATCGCCTCGACCTGCGTCGTCGGCGCCTCTTCCGCCCCACCGCCGCAGCCCACCGTCAGGGCGACCAGCGAGAGCCACCGGGCCTTCATCGCAGCACCTCCTTGATGACCTCTCCGTCGCGCATGTACTTGCGGGGATCGATGCCGAACGCGCCGAGCACCGTGGCGATCACGTCGGCCGGCGTCGCGGCGCGCAGGCCGTCACCGAACGTACGCGACGAGATCGGCAGCATCTGCTCGAGGTCGGACGAGCCGAGCACCGTGTTGCCGCGGAACTTCGGCGAGATGACCAGCGCCGACCCGTTCGGGTAGTGGTCGCGGCCGCCCGTGAGGTTGATCTGCGGCGTGCGGCAGAACTCGCTCACCACGATCACGTGGGTGTGTTCGGAGAGCTTGTGTCCGGTGCGCGTGGGGTGCGGCGTCGCGTCGAGCACGCGCACGAGCTCGGTGATCTGGTCGAACGTCTCCTGCAGCTTGAGGCCGTGGTCGGTGTAGTTGCTCGTGTGGGTGTCGAAGCTCCCCATCGCGAACGACACGCAGCGCACCAGGTTCGCCTTCATGGCCTCGACCGCGAAGGCGAAGTTCGGGGCGAAAGCGCCCATGAACCGGCCCGTGTAGTCGAACGTGGGCTGCGCCGCCTTGAGCTTGGTCGTGTCGAAGATCTGCTGCACCGGCCCGCCGAGCATCTTGGTGAGCGCGGACAGCTGGAGCGCGAACCCGTTCATCGCCCCCGGGTCGTGGGCGCGGGCGGCGAGGTCCTTCGCCTCCTGCGTGAGCAGGGCGGTCACCGCGTCGCGGTCGGCGACCGTGGTGTTGGCGTTGGAGCGCGCGAGCGAGCGTCCCATGGAGCCGATGCCGTCGACGAGCAGCGGCATCGCGCGGCGGTCGAGGTCCTGGCCGAGGAACGCGGAGGGGAACCGCACGCTCACGGCCGGCAGCAGCTGGCCGGTGCCGAACTCGTTGGCGAGCAGCGAATCGAGGCTGCTCGCCGGGACGCGACCGCCGGCGAGGTGCCGGCCGGTCGCCGCGAACGCGGTGCCGTCGGGGTGGCTCACCGTGTTGACCGCGACGCCGTTGAACAGGGTGATGCGGTCGTAGAGATCGGCGAGGTCGCCGATGCCCGGCCCGAACACGATCTTCGACCCGGCGGGCTGCACCTTCTTGAACGTGTGCTCGCCCGGCCGGACCTCGGCGTCGTCCACCCAGCGGCGCAGGCCCTCGGTGTTCACGAGCTTGTCGGTGGCCGGATCGACGAGGCCCTTGTCCTCGTTGCGCGGGTCCGACCACAGGGTGACGTCCCAGCCACCCTGCGCGTGGATCAGCACGAAGAACTCGTCGCTGGTCGTGGTCTTGTCCTCGGCGAGCGCCCGCAGCACCGGCGCGCCGGTCACCGCCGCGGCCCCGATGCCGCCGAGCACCTTGAGGAACGTCCTTCGCTCCGTCGTCTCTCGCTGGTTCATGGTGTTTCCTCGGCCCGTCAGTAGGTGTGGAGCTCGGGGTGGCGGACCAGCCCGTAACAGACGGCGGCCCAGCCGGCCTCCGTCGGGGTGAACGTGCTCGGCGCGGCGCCCTTGGCCGTGTGGCGCGCCACGGTCGCGTTGTAGAGGTCGAAGAAGCGCTTGGTGCGCGGCGTCTCGGCGAGCGCGGCCGGGTAGCCGAGGAAGGTGCGGTGGAGCACGTCGAACCGCGCCGCGAACTCGGCCTCGGTCGGCGCCGCTTTGGTGGGCTCGAACGCGAACACGGTGCGCTTGTCGAGCGTCGCGCCGCGCAGATCGCGCTCGATCGCGCGGTCGCACAGCGAGACCCCCACGCGCTCGAACGAGGCGAGCATCATCGCGTTGGTCTGCCCGACGCGCGCGATGTCCTTCTCGTAGTCGGGCATGCCGAGCGAGGCGAGGTAGTCGCGCCAGGTGTCGAAGAGGGCGCCGTCCTTGCCGCGCGCGAGGGTCTCGGCGCCGAGCGGCGAGAGTCCGCCGAACACGTCGAGGTAGAACTGGATGTACACCTCCACCGGCAGGAGGCGCGGGCCCTCCTTGGGGGTGCCGTCCTGGTTGAGCGTGCCGTGACCGGGGAGGTCGGAGGCGGGGACCGAGGGGACCTCGCGCTCGCCGGGGGCGGGCTCGCGCGCGCAGCCGGCGAGGAGGAACAGGCCGAAGACGAGGGAACGGGTCTTCACTTGCCTTCTCCTTCGCACAGCGCGCTCGACGAGAGGTTATTGGCGGTGAGGTAGGCGAGCTCGTGCACCAGCGCCTTGACCAACGACCGCATCTTGTAGCCAGAGCCGACGAACGTGCCCTCGAGGCGAGTGACCATGGCCTCGTCCTCCACGCCGAGCTCGCGGCCGAGGAACGAGCTCGCCATGTTGGTGACGACGCACTTGCCGAACTCGGGCGACGAGACGGTCGCCTTGGCGAGCCCGGCGGGCCCCTCGTCGGCGTGGGCTACGCTCGCGTAGGCGCCGCGCAGCATGGTGGCCGTCGGGCTCGTGAACGCCGGGTCGTAGTAGCCCTTGCAGGTCGTCGACATCTTGAGCGGGTCGGCGCGGCAGCTCGCCTGGTCGATCGGGAAGCTCTCCTTCGGGAGCCAGGTCCAGTCCGACTCGAGCACGCGCGTGAAGTACGCGGCCATCGGCTCGAGCGTCGCGTGGCAGGTCTGGCAGCCGGAGCGCTTGGTGAGGTCGGGCTCCGTCGAGGGCTCGAGCTTGAGGTTCTCGGCGACGAACTGCCGGCAGCGGAAGACGTTGTAGAGCACGTGCGCGCGCCCGCGACGCGTGCCGTACTTGGTGAGGAACACGGGCATGGTGAGGATGCCCGAGGCGTTGGGGCCGCGGTCGTCGACCACCTTCCAGGTGCCATCGGTCGGCGCGAGGGCGGGGAGCTTCGCCTCGTCGACGAGCCCGACCGGGTTCACGTAGCCGAGGTTGACCCCGTTGCCGCAGCAGGTGCCGCCCGCGACGTGCTTGTAGAACTGCACGAGCGGGCCGTTCACGACGGTGCCCTTGCCGGTGAGGATCTCGCGGAAGTCGCGGTCGCTCGCCGCGATCCACTCGATGGTGCGCACGGCCTCCTGCGACCACCACTGCCGGTGCCAGCCGCCCTCGCCGTCGCGCGCCAGGCTCGTCGGGCGATCGACGCCGAGCATGGCGCCCTGCGGCAGCGTGAACGCGGCGGGCTCGACGCTGTTGCCGGCGGCCGGCAGGCAGCGCTCGAGGCCGGGGCCGCAGCCGCAGCCCGTCGTGTTGCTGTACGCGGACCCGCCCTCGCACGCGATGACCTTGCCCTTGTTGGTGGCGGCGTACGCGCTGTCGAGGGGCAGCGCGGTCACGCGGCCGTAGGGCGGCGGGGTCCCCGCGACCGGAGCCTTGCGACCGGTCGCGAACACCGGGGCGCTCGTGGCGGTGGACGCCTCCTCCTTGCACACGCGGACCATCGTGGTCGCCGTGCCGTCGGGCTCCTTCTGCAGCTCGGGGATCAGCGCCCACGACGGATCGGTCGGCGTCGCGCCGAGCCACCACGGCTTGACCAGCGTGGTGTTGGCGTCGAGCACCTTGGCGTCGACCTTCGTGAGGGTCCCGATGGTGACGCCGGTCCCGGTGAACACGGCGCCGATGTCCGCCTGCGAGAGGCAGAACACGCCGTCGGTCTCCTCCCGCGCGCGGCGCTGGCCGTTGCGGTAGTAGACGTACATCTGCTTGCCGTCGGGCCCGAGGATCGTCTGGCGCCGGAGCACGCTCGCGTTCGGGCGGAACGTGAAGGTCGAGCCGACGTCCAGGCGCAGGAGGTCCATGTACGTGCGGCGGACGCGCTCGGCGTAGCCCTTGCCGACCAGCGCCACGTCGATCCACTTGTCGAGGTCGAAGCCGGGCTTCTCGAAGGCGGCGAGGTCGGCGCGGGTCGGGACCCGTCCGAGCAGGTCGACGGACAGCGCGCGGAAGTGGCGGTACTCCGTGAGCGTCGGCGCGGCGCCGGCGCTGGTCACGACCGCCAGCGTCGAGAGGGAGAGGAGCCAGGGAAGAGGACGCATGCCCTTCGCCTCTGCGAAAGAGATGCCGGCCCACGCCGGCCCGATTCCGCTGGAAAATTGCGTCGCTTCCCCGTGACGGTGATCGGAGGGATCCGACGATCGGATCGATTCGATCACCCCCGGATCGCGCCGTTCACCCCGCGGCCTTGGCGAGGGCCCGCGCCGCGCCCTGCGCGTGGTCGCGTAGCCTCGCCCGCGACTCGCCCACCCGCGCGCGGAGCGCGAGGTCGTGGATCACCCCGTTGAACAGGCGCGACAGGTTCAGCGCCGAGACGTCGCCCCCCACGGGCACCCTCTCGGTGAACCACTTGGCCACCACGTGGTCGCACCGCGCGAAGAACTCCCGCGAGAACTGGGCGAGCCCCTCGTCGACCACGGCCTCGGTGCTCGACCCACTGACGATGAGACACCCGGGGGGCGCGTCGTCGGCGGTGTAGATCTCGACGGCCTCGAGGAACGCCTCCTGCAGCGAGCCCTCGAGCGAATCGCCGCGGGCGAACGCGGTCTGGATTCGCTTCGCGACCTGGTTGGCGCGGTCCTCCAGCACCCGGACGAAGAGCGCTCGCTTGTCCCCGAACGCGGCGTAGAGGCTCGGCTTGTTCAGCCCCATCGAGGTCGTCAGCGCATCGAGCGACGCCCCCGAGTAGCCGAACCTCAGGAACGTCTCGGTGGCGCGCTCGAGCACCACGGCGGGGTCGAACGCGCGCGGACGGCCACGTTTCTTAGGGGTCTGGATCATTTGTGTACCGAGTCGAACAAAAACAATTGACCGCGCGCCCGCGGTCCGCCATTTATGTACCGCATCGGACAATATTAGCACCGACCCGGAGGTACCGCGATGAAGCTCTTCTACTCGCCGTTCGCCTGCTCGCTCGCCGCCCACATCGCCTGCCGGGAGGCGGGCCTCGAGGTGGATCTGCACCGCGTGGATCTGCCGACCAAGCGCCTCGAGGGCGGCGGGGACCTGCACACGTTCAATCCCATGGGACAGGTGCCGACACTCGTGATCGACGACCAGCACACGCTCGTCGAGAACAGCGCGGTGCTGACCTATCTCGCCGATCGCGCCGGCCAGGCTCTCGCGCCGCGAGCGGACGAGTTCGCGCGCTACGAGCTGACCCGCTGGCTCGGCTTCGTCGGCACCGAGATTCACAAGAAGGGGCTCGCGCCGGTGTTCGCGCCGGACTCCCCCGACGCCGTCCGGGACCACGCGCGCAAGGCGATCCAGAAGCCCCTCGGGGTGGTCGAGCGGCACCTCGCGGGCCGGGAGGCGCTGGTCGGCGATGGGTTCACGGTGGCCGACGCGTACCTGTTCTGGGCGCTCACCATCGCACCCCACGGCGGCATCTCGCTCGAGGAGTTCCCCACGCTGCGGGCCTACCAGGAGCGCCTCCTGACGCGGCCGGCCGTGCGGGCCGCCGTGCGCTTCGAGCGCGACCAGCGCGAGCGCGCGTTCGCCGCCTGACGCAGGCGACGCGCCGCGTCGACCGCGCGGCGAAGCACCATCTCCCCTTTCGCCCGTCGCCCCTTACGCTGGCGCAATGAAGAACACCCTCGCCATCTTGACGTTCGGTGCAGTCGTCGTCGCCACCGGCACTGCGTCCGCGCAGATGCCACCGCCGGCGCCCCCTCCGGCCGCGCAGCCCGCGGGCGGCGAGGAGATGCGTTTCCGCTGGGGCATCTCCGGCTTCGGCGGCAAGTACTTCGTCAACGGCACCGGTGGCGGCATCGGTGGCATCGACGCGCGCTTCGGTGTGCAGATCGACAACATGATCGGCGTCTACGGCTCGCCGATCCTGCTCCTCGGCGCCGGCGCCGCGGCGACCAACACCGCGACGAGCAGCGCGGTGAGCGTGAGCGCCGTCGCGCTCTACGGCATCGGCGCGCTCGCCGACTTCACCTTCTCGGACATGTTCTTCGTCGCCGCGGGCCCCGAGCTCCTGCGTGGCGCCGCCGCGCAGGCCGCGACCCAGGCGGACAGCAACGGCAACGCGAGCGCGAGCGCGTCGGGCGAGGCCGGGACGTTCTTCGGCATCGAGGCGCGCGCGGGCCTCGCGCTCGGCAGCATCAAGCCCAACAAGCGCAAGGCCTTCACCATCGGCCTCGACCTGCACGCGATCTTCACCAGCAAGGTGACGGTCGTCCCGCTCCTGGCGCTCGGCTACGACATGTTCTGAGCTACGTCGGCTCCATCGAGAGCTCGGTCGAGCGGGGGCGCCCGTTCGACCGGGCGAGGTGGCGTCCGAAGGCCCGCATCACCGCGAGGTGGAACGGGGCCTGGGTGGTCGCGTAGATCGGCCACGGCAGCCGCGGCACGAAGTCGTGGATCGCGGCGATGACGAACGGCGCGCGCGGCACGCTGCGGAACTCGAGGCGGCCGCGCTCCGACGGGCTCGCGAGGACGCCGCCGCGCACGTAGAAGAGCGCGCGGTCGTCGCTGCTCCGCTCGGGCGCATACGCCAGCACGAGCAGCGTGACGCCGAGCAGCGTGAAGCGACAGACCTGGTCGTCGCCGACGTGCACGCGGAGCACGAAGGGCAGGAGGCGAGGCAGCCAGCGGAGGTACTCGTCGGCGACCCAGCGTGCATCGCGCCCCTCCGGCATCCGGAGTCGCTGCACCGAGCGGACGTCGCGCTGCGTGCGCGAACGCCCTTCGCGCGCGTCCTCGGGAGGTTTGGTCTCGAGGGTCGCGTCGAGGCTCTCGTCGAACGAGCGGCCGGGGATGCCCGCCGCGTCCTGCAGGCGGCGATCGCCGGCGACCATCTCGTGGGTGAGGCTCTCGACGAGCGGCGCCACGAGGCTCTTGGGCGCGCCCGTGACGAGCGACACCCACAGCCGTGAGAGCCCGGGCGTGAAGAACGGGACCGCATAGAGGCGAGGGTTCCGGCCCAGCTTGGCCGCCATGCGCTCGATCATCGCGCGGTAGGTGAGGACCTCGGGCCCGCCGACGTCGAACGACTGCCCGAAGGTCTCGGGGCGCCCCACGCAGTGGGCGAGCAGGGCCACGACGTCGGCGAGATCGATCGGCTGGGTGCGCGTCTCGGTCCACGCGGGCGTGAGCATCACCGGGAGGCGCTCGACCAGCCGACGCAGCATGAGGAACGACGATCCCGCGGGCCCGACGACGAGCCCCGCGCGCAGCGCCGTGACCGGTGTGCCGTGGGCCCCGAGGACGCGCTCCACCTCGAGCCGGCTCTCGAGGTGCCGCGAGAGCGCGCGACCGCCCCGCGGCACGAGCCCGCCGAGGTACACGATCTGGCGCACCCCGTTCTTGGCCGCGGCCCGCGCGAAGTTGTCGGCGGCGATGAAGTCGAAGTCGGCGAAGTCGCCCTGCGTGAGCGCGGCCGACGGCATCATCGAGTGCACGAGGTAGACCGCCACGTCGACGCCCGCGAGCGCGCGCTCGGCGTCCGCCAGCGAGAAGAGGTCGCACTTGCGCCACTCGTCGACGGGCGAGGAGGCCCCGATCCACGGCCGATCCCCACGAGGCGACCGACCCCGGCGTGCGCGCGGAGGGCGCGCGAGCGTCTCGCCCACGAAGCCCGTGACCCCGGCGATCGCCACCGTGGATCGAGCGCTCTCGTCGGGCATGTCGGCTTCGATGCGCCCGGAGAGAAAGGGTCTCGCTAGTCGGAGGTCTCGGTCTTGCTGTCGACGACCGCGTCGCCGGCGTCGCTGGCGTCGGCGTCCACGCCGCCATCAGCCTCGCAAGAGCCGCGGCGCGACCACGGCGTGGTCGAGACGCGGTCGTCGCAGATCGTGACGCGGGTCTTACCGGTGCAGTCGCAGACCTCGCTGTAGCAGCCGTCGGTCGTGAGGAGTCGTCCAGGCACAGCGGCGTCGGGGTGGCGGAACCACAGCCCGCCGTCGCGTAGAACAGGGCATGGCCATCGCCGCACCCCGTCGGTGGGGGCATGTCGGAGGTGCTACAGCCGAACATGGCGACGCTCAGACCGGAGAACGCTGCGAGGACGCGAAGGCTCGACATGGCACACCTCTCGAGGGCGCCCCAAGTCGAGCACGGTGCGTGCCACGGCTCGATCTCGGCGCAGTGGTTCGCGCGCGTCCCTCCGCGTAGTCTCATCGCCATGCTCCGCACCTCGCTCTTCGCCTGCGCCGTGCTCGCCGTCGGTTGTTCCGACTCCACCGCCGCCGACACCGACGGCGGCGTCGACGAGACCGGGGTCACCGAGACCGGCACACCGATCGACACCGGCACCCCCGTCGACGGCGGCGGTGGAGGCCCGGGCTCGGTGGGTGGCTGCCCCGTGTTCCCGGCCAGCGACGCGTGGAACACGCCCATCCCCGCGTCGGCCAGCGTCGACGCCACGTGGACCACCAAGCTCTACGCCAACGCGACCAAGAAGAACCTGCACCCCGACTTCGGCACCGCGTACGGCATCCCCTTCAACGTGGTCCCCGCGTCGCAGCCCAAGCTCCCGATCAGCTTCGACTACGCGGACGAGAGCGATCCGGGGCCGTACCCGTTCCCCGGGGCGAGCGCGAAGATCGAGGGCGGCACGCCGGCCGACTGCTCCGGCGACTGCCACGTGCTCACCGTGGTGCAAGGGAGCTGTCTCCTCTACGAGGGCTGGGACTGCCACTACACCGCGGGCTCGAACAGCTGGCAGTGCGGCAGCGGCGCCAAGTTCGACCTCACCAAGAACAGCTACGGCCAGCGCCCGATCAAGTGGACGTCGGCCGACGCCGCGGGCCTCGCGATCCTGCCCGGCCTCGTGCGCTACTCCGAGGTCGCGGCGGGCGTCGTCAACCACGCCATCCGCTTCACCATGCACTGCACGCAGGACGGCTACGTACAGCCCGCGTCGCACCAGGCCGTGCCGCGCGGCGGCAGCGGGTGCCCCGCCGGCGTCGTCGGCGACGCGCTCCGCGCCGACTACCCGCCCATGGGCCTGCGGGTCCGCCTCAAGGCCTCGTACGACATCTCCGCGCTCCCCGCGCAGGCCAAGATCGTCGCGCAGGCCATGAAGACCTACGGGATGATCCTCGCCGACAACGGCAGCGACTACTTCTTCCAGGGCGACCTCGATCCGGGCTGGAACGACGACCAGATCAACGCCCTCAAGGCCATCCCCGGCAACGCCTTCGAGGCCATCACGCCCGGCGCGATCGGCCGCTGACGTGCGCGCGCTGGTGTTCGGAGCGGTGCTGGTCGCGGCGTGCAGCAAGACGACGGAGAAGCCGGCACCGCCGGTCGAGACCAAGCCGAGCGCGGCCCCGAGCGCCTCGGTACCTACGCCCGCGTACGTGGAGTGTGGCGCGCTCGAGTGTCGGGCCTACGACTCGCTCGCCGCCGCCTTCGAGTCGACGCTGGTCGACAAGCCCATCGTGGTCGCGGTGGGCGAGGCGCACGCCAAGAAGGGCTTCGAGTGGGTCGACACGGCCGCCAAGCGCTTCACCGCGGAGGTCGTGCCGAAGCTGCAGGGGCGCGCCTCCGACCTCTTGCTCGAGCTGATGGCGCCCGCCGCGGGGTGCGAGCAGGCCAAGAAGGGGACCAACGAGCAGCTCGGCAAGATCGGCAAGGACCAGGCGCCCTCGGCCCCCAACGAGTACGTCGTGCTCGGCAAGGCGGCCGAGAAGGTCGGCATCAAGGTGAGCCAGCTCCACCCCTCGTGCAAGGAGCTCGACGCGATCGCCAAGTCCAAGTCGCCGCCGCTCACCGTGCTGCAGACCATCACCTCACTCGTCTCCCACGACGCCGTGGTCGGCCTCGCCCAGAAGGGTCGCAAGGAGGACCAGCTGTTCGTGATCTACGGCGGCGCGTTCCACACCGAGCCGGCACCGCCCGAGGAGCGCGCGGAGTTCAGCTTCGCGGCGCCCGTCGCGAAGGCGGCCAAGGAACGCTACGCCTCCGTACACCTGTTCGTGCGCGAGTACGTCGACCAGACCTGGGACATCTGGCCGTGGTACCCGCAGTTCAAGGCGGACCAGCACGCCGACAAGTACGTGGTGCTGCACCCCAAGGCTCAGCACTGGGTGATCCTCACCGCGGCGGCGAAGAAGCCATAGGCGTTTTGGCGCAGCTCGAGCGCAGTCCCGACGTGCATCGCCGATCCTGGCGTGCGAACCTGCAGCGTGGCCTCGCGCGGTGCGTTCCTCCTGCCGATGGCGATGGTCGCCTGCAGCGACCCTCCATCGTCGTCCCCGCTCTACGACGCGAGCACGCTCCCACCACGGGACACTGCCAGCGACGTGGTCGAAGAGATCAGCTACCCCGCCTACTACGAGTGCGCCGATGGGGGTCCCGATTCGGCGGAGACCGGCGCGACGGATGCGGCGGACGCTGGTTCGTGGCCCTGCCCGAAGGCGAATCTCCTCGCCGGCGACGCCAGCCCGATCGGCCAGCTCTGCGACGAGGTCCGCGCGACGGTCGAAGGGGACTGGAGCAGTGTCGGCGCCGAGCTCTGTCGCGCGGGCGTGACCTACTGCCGTTCGATCTCCGACGATGGCGACCCGCCGCGGCTTCTCTGCCACGTACCCGTCCACCGCTACATTGCCGAGAGTGACCTGCCGCTCGTCTGTGGCGTCGCGGCCCTCCCGTTCGTGGAGCAGGTCGGGTGTGTCGTTTGGAAGTGAGCCCGCGGACCAACACACGAGCTCGTCGAGGATCGAGGGCCTGGGTCGTGCTAACGACAGGACACGATGAGCGACGCGCCCTACACCCCGCCCCGCGTGTGGACCTGGAACAAGGACAGCGGTCAGGCCTTCTCGAACATCAACCGGCCGATCGCCGGCGCCACGCACGAGAAGGTGCTCCCCGTCGGCCGCCACCCGCTGCAGCTCTACTCGCTCGCCACGCCGAACGGCGTGAAGGTGACCGTGATGCTCGAGGAGCTCCTCGCGCTCGGGCACGCGGGCGCCGAATACGACGCCTGGATCGTCGACATCCTCTCGGGCGACCAGTTCGGCAGCGGGTTCGTCGAGGTGAACCCCAACTCGAAGATCCCCGCGCTGATGGACCGCAGCACCGACCCGCCCACGCGGGTGTTCGAGTCGGGCTCGATCCTCCTCTACCTCGCCGAGAAGTTCGGCGCCTTGATCCCCGCCGACCCGCGCGGGCGCACCGAGTGCCTCTCGTGGCTGTTCTGGCAGATGGGCGCCGCGCCCATCCTCGGCGGCGGCTTCGGGCACTTCTTCAAGTACGCACCGATCAAGGTGGAGTACGCGATCGACCGCTACACCATGGAGGCCAAGCGCCAGCTCGACGTGCTCGACCGGCGCCTCGAAGGCCACGCCTACCTCGCGGGCGACGCCTACTCCATCGCCGACATCGCGGCCTGGCCCTGGTACGGAGAGCTGGTCACCGGAGACATCTACGGGGCGCAGGAGTTCCTCGACGTCGGCACCTACGCGAACGTGGCGCGGTGGTCGCGACAGATCACCGAGCGCCCGGCCGTGCAGCGAGGGCGCCGCGTGAACCGCCCGTGGGGACCGCCGGAGACCCAGCTCCGCGAGCGTCACGACGCGAGCGACTTCGACCCGCCGCGCGGCTGACCGTGGCTCGCTGGCCCCTCGCGTTGCTCGTGGTCCTCGTCGGCTGTCGCCGGGAAGGCATCCGCGGCGACGACGCTGGCCCGGTCGCGCCGGCGCCCAGGACCGACGCGGCCGAGCCTTCGGTCTCGCTCCTCGGCCGGTGGCGCGCGGAGACGACCGGTCGTCTGTTCGACGTGCGCGCCAAGGGGGACGCCTACACCTTCCACGTCGTGTCGGCGAAGGAGTGGGGCGGCGCCTACCAGCCCGAGGAGGTGCGCTTCGCCCTGCGCGTGGATGGCGGCGGATACCAGGTGACCGACCGCTATCGCCCCTTCTCGCAGCCCAACCCCTACGCGGACGAAAGCGCACGCCAGGGCTGCACCAAGGAGTTCACGGCGGATCACGAGGGCAAGCCGCTCCGCGCACGCCTGCTCGACGCCGACGCCCTCGAGGTGGACTTCGCGCAAGTGGAGATGAAGATCCTGCTGTCCCCCGCGAACGAGATCCAGGGCTGCAGTCCGTCGACCGTGGAGGGTCGCCTCAAGGCGGTGCTTCGTCGCCTGAAATGAACGGAGCTCGTAAGGTTTCCGCGGGAGCCCGGACTACCCCTCTGTGACCCTCGAGATGACCCACCCCGGCACCACGCTCGAAGAGAAGAACGGCGAGCCGCTGGAGGCGCGGCTCGCCCGCCTCCTCGACGCGCACGCGGCGCCGCTCTCTCGCCTCTTCGCGAGCTACGCGCGCAGCGCGGCCGACCGCCAGGACCTCGCCCAGGACGTGGCGCTCGCGCTCTTCACCGCGCTCCCCCGGTTCCGCGGCGACTGCTCCGAGCGCACGTTCGTCTTCCGCGTCGCCCACAACCGCGCGCTCGCCTTCCTCGCCAAGCGGGGTCGACCGACCGAAGACGTGGACGACCACGAAGACCGCGTCGTCGCGACGTCGGGCAAGAACCCCGCGCTCGCCTACGAGCGCCGCCACCGCGAGGCGCGCCTGCTCGCCGCGGTGCGCGCGCTTCCGCTCTCTCACCGGCAGGTCGTCACTCTGCTGCTCGAGGGCCTCGATCACCAGGAGATCGCCGACGTCCTCGGCCTCACCGTCAACCACGTCGCCGTGCGCGCCCATCGCGCGCGGGCGGCCCTGCGCGTGCTCCTCGAGGAGCACGAAGGATCGACATGACCCACGAATCCGACCCCGAGCTCGCCGGCTGGCGGGCCGAATGGCAGACCTTCGGCGACCCGGCCGCGCTCGACGCGCTCGCCGAGCGCTGCACGCGCGACGGCCGCAAGCTTCGGCGCGGCCTGGTCTACGAGACCCTCGGCGCGGCCTTCTCCACGGTGGTGCTGACCCTGCTCGTCGTGCGCACCCGCGGCACGCCCGCCGTCGCCGCGATCGCCGTCGCGCTCTCCATCTTCAACGGCGTCTGGCTCGCGCGCTACTACGGCGAGCGCTGGGGCCTGCTCGCGGTCGAGGGGGCGTCGGTCGATCGGTACGTCGAGCTCACGCGGCGCCGCCTGCGGGCCGACGACTCGCTGGCGCGCTTCGCCTGGAACGCCCACCTCGCGCTGTTCGGCGTGGTGATCCCCGGCATCACGTGGCTCCTGCTCAGCCACGCCGAGCAGTACCGGCGCGCCCCGTGGCGGGCCGCGGTCGGCCTCGGCGTAGCCTTGATGGTCCACGCGGTGCTCTTCGTCTGGTTGCGCCGCAAGCGCCGGCTGGCGGCCGCGGCTCGCGAACGCTTCGAAGGCCTCGCCGCCCGCAGCTCGCTGGAGTGAGGGAGGCCCTTCAGCTCCCTCGGCATGGTCCGTTCGGCATCCTGCAACCCAAGGAGGCTCGCCCATGCTCGACCGTGCAACCGTTGGTGTCTTCGCCGCTGCCGCCGTCTTCGTCGTCCTGCGCGTCTCGGCCGCCAGCGGCGACCCCCGCTCCGCGGCGAACGACGCGGGGCACGCCCTCTCGACGGACGCGGGGCACGCCCTCTCGACGGACGCGGGTCACGCCCTCTCGACGGACGCGGGTCACGCCCTCTCGACGGACGCGGGTCACGTCGAGTCGACGGACGCGGGTCACGTGGAGTCGACCGACGCGGGCCACGTGGAGTCGACGGACGCGGGTCACGTGGTTCCGTGAGCGGACTACGCAAGAAGTGACGGGGTCCGCAACCGGGTTGGCAGGGCAGGACCTGCCCTGACCAGCGCGACCGGGAAGAATCCCGTGTGGCCCGGATCCCGCACCAGCAAGGCCATGCGAAGCGCTTTCTTGTGGGTGTGGGTGCTCTCTGTCGGATGTTCGAGCTCGGAGTTCCAGGTCGCCCAGGGCACCTCGGACACGGGTTCGGCGGCGAGCGACGGCGGTGCGACCGCGGATGGGAGCACCGACGCGGCGACGCCGCCGATCGACGGAGGCAACGCCGACGCGAGCCGGGACGACACGAGCACGAGCTCCGTCGACGCGGCTCCCGTCGACGCCGGCTGCGTGACCACGATCCCGGCCGCTGCCTGCGCCGCGCCGCCCCCCGGCGCGTACGAACAGCAGTTCGCGTTCGCGTCCTACACGGGCCTCACACCGCGCCTCGGCCGCGAACAGGCTCACCTCATCAGCTACGTGACCTCGAAGGCCGGACGACACGAGAAGCTCATCGCCCAGCTCCGGCGCGTGACGGTCGACGCCGGCGGCGCCGTCGGGACGATCTCCGTCGAGGCCTTCCTCATGCCGTGCCCCGGAGTGCTGGTGCCGCTCGGTCGCGTGAGCAAGCTCCCGGTCAACGAAGCTGGCGACCAGTATTCGTTCTACTTCCGCGACGGCGACGGCAACGCGCTGCCGGTGCTGCCGGCAGGGACCCGGCTCGCCTTCCAGATCACCCACGACTCGGCGCGCTACCAGCTCGAGCTCACCGGCAACCCGACGCCGACCGGCACACCGCCGCAGGGCCTGCAGTGGTGGACGCGCAACCCGACCGGGGGCGGCTTCAAGCTCGAGACCGCTCTGCCTTCAGCCAACCCCTGGCTGCGCGCCTGCGGCTGACCACACCCGCGCCGCTGGCGCGAAGATCTCCTGTGGCGCCGACACACCCTTGAGCGCGTGGACCCCCCGGCTCTCCACGCGCCCCTGGTCGCACAACGCCGCGAACGCCGACGTCATCAGGATCGGGCTCGCGAGCGACCGACACAGCGACTCGACGCGACACACCTCGTTGACGACCGCGCCGATCACCGTGAAATCGAGCCGGTTCGGCGCACCGATGTTGCCGTACATCACCTCGCCCACGTGCAGCCCGATCCCGAGGTCCACGGCCGGCATCGTGTCGATCGCGTTCTGCGCCGCCACCCCCGCCACCGCCGCGTGGGCCGCCGCGAGCGCGCGCTCGCACGCCGCGCCGGCGCCGTCGGCCTGCACCGGGAAGATCGCGAGCACGGCGTCGCCGATGAACTTGAGCACCTCGCCCCCGTGCGGCGCGATCGGCCCCGCCACGCTCTCGAAGAACCGGTCGAGGATGGTGACGACCTCGGCGGCCGGCAGGCGGTCGGCGAGCGTGGTGAACCCCCGCATGTCACAGAACCACACCGCCGCGTGGATCGGCTGCCCCGTGCCGCGCAGGAAGGCACCCTCGAGCACCCGTGAAGCCGCGTTGTGCCCGAGGTACACCTGCAGGAGGCTGGAGAGCGCGTAGCCCGCCGACTCGATCTCCACGCGCACACTCAGCACGGGGAGAAGCGCCTCGAACAGCGCGAGGTGGTCGTCCGAGAACCCTTCTGGGGCGTCGGTCGCGAACGAGAAGTACGTCCGCTCGCCGGTGCCGAAGATCAGCGGATACACCACGTAGTCGGTCAACCCGTCCGCGGCGAGCTCGCGCGCGATGGCGTACGACAGGTCGGCGTCGGGCCCCGTCAGCCGGCACCGCACCCGCGGCGCGCCCGCGCGCACCTCGGCGACGGGGCTCTCGAGGAACGTGGGCGTGGAGAGCAGCTCGCGCTTGCCGTCGCGCACCTCGGTCCCGCGCTCGGCGTGCCACATCACGGCCAGCACGAACAGCTCGGGGTGCTTGGTCGTCACGCTGGTGCGCATGCGCCGCACCGGGACGCCCGCCTCCTGCAGCCGCGCCGCAAGGCTGGTCAGCGTCTCGCCGAGCCCACGGCTGCGCGTCCCCGCGTCCAGCAAGTGGCTCGTGATCGAGACGGCAGCGCTCGCGACCGAGGCAGGGGGCATGGGGGGAGTGTATGCCATCGCGGACGCCGGCTCGGCCTGGGCTTCGCCTAGAAGCGCACGCTCAACGACCCCAGCCCCACCGCCACGGTCGGCTCACTCCCCCCGCGTCGCACGAACCCGAAGATCGACACCCCGGTCGCCACGAGCGCGAGGCCGAGCGAGACGTCCGCGATCAGCGCCTTGCGCCGCGCGCGGTCCACGTCGTCCGGCGGGCACCGCGTGCCGCACGTGTCCTGCATGGCGTGCACGTCGCTCCGCGCCGAGAGCCCGAACCCGACGAACCCGCCGAGCGCCAGCACCGCGACGCCGCCGGCGATCCACCCGAGCACCGGGGTCGTGCGCACCGGCGTGAGGCGCGGCGCGGCGCTCGGGACCAGCGGCAGCGTGGCCTCCACCACGCGGCTCTTCTCGCCCTCCTTCACCAGCACCTCGAGCCTCGCCTCGACGCGCCCCTTGCTGCGGAACACCAGCACGTGTGGCCCCGGGTCGACGCGCACCGCCTTGCCGTCCAGCTTCTGCGCGAACGCGGCGCCGTCGAGCGTGACCTGCACGTCGACCAGATCGTTCCCGCCCGGCTCGCGCGCGGCGAGCACGATGGTGGGCTGGGTCGCCTCGAGCGACTCGAGGAACTGCGCGCAGTCCTTCCGCACGACCCCGGGGCACGCATCGACGATGCACGCGAGGAACTCCTTGCGGGCCTCCGCGAGCTTCCCCTGCAGCTTCGAGAGCTGCCCCTTCTCGCTGGCCTGCGCGCACGCCTCCGCGTCGCCCGCCCGCGCGGGGCTGGACAGGGCGAGCACGAACAGCGCAGCGGCGAGGCGTTTCACGGACTGTCGGGAGCATACCTGCGCCGGATGCCCGGCATCAGGTACTCGTCCATCGCGCGATCGAAGTCGTAGGCCGGCTTCCAGTCCCAGTCCTTGCGGGCGCGCGTGTCGTCCACGTCCTCGGGCCAGCTGTCGACGATGCGCGCGCGCACGGGGTCGGGCTCGTAGGTGATGTCCGCCGCCGGAAAGAGCTGCTTGACCCGGGCGGCGATGTCACCGGCCGAGACGCTGAAAGCGCCGACGTTGTAGACCGTGTCGGTGAGGCGCTCGCGGTCGGCCTCGAGCAGGAGCAGCATCGATTCGACCGCGTCGGGCATGGCCATGAAGGGGATCTTGGCCTCGGGCCCGACGAAGCACTTGTACGGCTTGCCCTGCGCGGCGGCGTGCAGCATCTCGGGGCCGAAGTCGCTCGTGCCGCCGGTCGGCACCGTCTCGGCCGAGATGAGGCCGGGGAACCGGATGGCGCGGAAGTCGAGCCGGCTCGCGGTCGCGAGCGCGCCCATCTGCCGGAAGTGTCGCGTGAAGTACCGTCCGAGGTGCTCGCAGTAGAGCTTGTTGCACCCGTACATCGTGATGGGGACGTTCCACTCCTCCTCGCCCACGCGCCCCGCCTTGGTCTTGGCTGGCACGTCCGGCAACCCATAGATCGCGATCGAGCTCGGGAACACGAACCGTACCGCGCGGCCGAGCCGCTGCGACTGGTTGTTGGCGACGCGCAGGAGGTGGAGGGTGCCCTCGACGTTCACCTGGTGGGCGAGCTCGGGGTCGCGCTCGCCACGGGTCGAGAGCAGCGCCGCGAGGTGGAACACGACCTCGATCTCGTGGTGCGCCGCCACCTGGTCGAGCAGGTAGCGGTCCATGATGTTGCCGGCGTAGGTCTCGCGGCAGAGCGCGCGGTAGCGCTCGGGGAGCGGCGTGAGGTCGACGGTGACGGCCTCGTAACGTCCGTCCGCGTGGAGGCGCTCGAGGAGCGACCTGCCGATTTCGCCATTTGCACCGGTGATCAGGACCACAGGCTTCGACATGGCCCCCCGGTTACTAGAGTCCGCGCCGCGATGCACACCCCTCGCGCTTGACGCGGCGAGCCATGGCAAGCCCGCCGCGCGCGGGGCTAGGCTCCCGCCCCATGTTCGACGACGCCCGCGCCCACTACCAGAAGACCCTCGGCGAGATCCGCGAAGCCGGCCTCTACAAGGAGGAGCGGGTGATCTCGACCCCCCAGGCCGCCGAGATCGGCGTCGGCGGCAAGAAGGTGCTCAACTTCTGCGCCAACAACTACCTCGGCCTCTCCTCGCACCCGAAGGTCATCGCCGGCGCCCACGCCGCGATCGAGAGCCACGGCTTCGGCATGAGCTCGGTGCGCTTCATCTGCGGCACCCAGGACCTGCACAAGAACCTCGAGCGCAAGGTCAGCGAGTTCTTCGGCACCGAGGACACCATCCTCTACTCGTCGTGCTTCGACGCCAACGGCGGCCTGTTCGAGCCCATCCTCGGCGAGGAGGACGCGCTCATCAGCGACGAGCTCAACCACGCCTCGATCATCGACGGCATCCGCCTCTGCAAGGCCGAGCGGCACCGCTACCCGAATGGTGACCTCGCGGCGCTCGAGCAGGCCCTCGTCGCGACGCAGGGCAAGCGCCTGCGCATGATCGCGACCGACGGCGTGTTCTCGATGGACGGCTACCTCGCCAAGCTCGACCAGATCTGCGACCTCGCCGACAAGTACCGCGCGATGGTCATGGTCGACGACTCGCACGCGAGCGGCTTCATCGGCAAGACCGGCCGGGGCACCCCCGAGCACTTCGGCGTGCAGAAGCGCGTCGACGTGATGACCTCCACGCTCGGCAAGGCGCTCGGCGGCGCGGCCGGCGGCTTCACCACGGGCAAGAAGGAGATCGTCGACCTCCTACGCCAGCGTAGCCGCCCGTACCTGTTCTCGAACTCCATCCCCCCCGCGATCGCCGGCGCGAGCATCGCCATCCTCGACCTGCTCTCGAGCACGACCGAGCTGCGCGATCGCCTCATGGACAACGCGCGCCGCTTCCGCGACGGGATGACCGCCGCCGGTTTCTCGGTGAAGGCCGGCGAGACCCCGATCGTCCCGGTCATGCTGGGCGACGCCCGCCTCGCGACGCAGCTCGCCGCCGCGATGCTCGAGGAGGGCATCTACGTCATCGGCTTCTCGTTCCCCGTGGTGCCCAAGGGCGAGGCGCGCATCCGCGTGCAGCTGTCCGCCGCCCACGAGCCCGCCCACGTCGACGCCGCGGTCGCCGCCTTCGTGAAGACCGGCAAGAAGCTCGGCATCATCCAGTGAACGGAGCGAACCGCGACTAGCGGCCTCCGACGCGCGCCGGCCGCTTCGGCAGGTGGCGCAGGCCCATCCACGCGAGCGCCGAGATGTGGCCAGCCACCTCCTCGACCGACGGCTTGCGCTCGTTCGTCCACCACTGCCCGACGAACGTGACCATCCCGATCAGCGCGTGCGCGTAGATCGGCGCGGCGCGCGGATCGTATCCCGCTGACTTGAAAGAGCTCGCGAACAGCTCGCCCACGCGCTCGGCGATCTCGTTGAGCAGCGACGTCATCCCCGCCCGCCGTGACGACGGTGCGTCGTGGCTCAGCACGGCGAACCCGTCCGGCTGGTCCTTCACGTAGGACAGGAACGCGTGCGCGGCGCGCTCGAGGCGTTCGCGCGGCGTGCCCGTGGCGATCGACTCCGAGATCCGCCGCACCACGTAGTCCATCTCGCGGTCGACCACGACGGCGTAGAGCCCCTCCTTGCCGCCGAAGTGCTCGTAGATCACCGGCTTGCTGACCTTGGCGCGGTCGGCGATCTCCTCCACCGAGGCGGCCTCGTACCCCTTGCGGGCGAACACGGCGCGCCCGACGTCGATGAGCTGCGCGCGACGCGCAGAGGCAGAGAGGCGGCTGCGACCGAGCATGCCGGCATTGTAGTACGCCGTCGTAGGTTACGGACCCGTTGGATGTGCGCCCGAACGCTCGTCTATTCGGCCGAAGGCGCCAGCTACTTGACAATGACCCGTCGCGTCGTAAGTTACGACACCGTAGGTTGCCGGCTCGGTGGTCGGCCCCGAAGGAGGACCCATGTCCGTCGTCTCGCCGCCCCTCGCGGGCGGAGGCCTCGTCGCGTTCGCTCGTGACCTCGCGTATCGGGTGGTGGCCGAGCCCCTCGAGTTCTGGCTCCACGAGGTCGCCCCGACCTTCTCGCTCTCCGAGACCCTCGCCGAGGTGGTGGCCGTGGTCGACGAGACCCCTGACATCCGCACCTTCGTCCTCGCCCCCAACGCGCGCTTCCGCGGCCACCGCGCCGGCCAGTGGGTGCCGGTCGACGTGGAGATCGACGGCGTGCGCGTCCGGCGCTGCTACTCGATCTCGTCGGCCCCCGGCGGCGCCCGCCTCTCGATCACGGTCAAGCGCGTCCCCGGCGGTCGCGTCTCGGGCTTCTTGCACGAAAATGCCCGCGTCGGCGCGATTCTCCGCCTCGGCGAGGCCCAGGGCGACTACGTGCTGCCCGCGCGCGCGCCGGCCCGGCTGCTCCTCGTCAGCGGCGGCAGCGGGGCGACGCCGAACATCTCCATCCTCCGCGACCTCGTCGCCCGCGGAGCCGTCCCCGACGTCGTCTACCTCCACTACGCGCGCACCCTCGCGGACGTCCCCTTCGCCAAGGAGCTCCAGGGGCTCGCCGCCGTGCACCCGTCGCTGCAGGTGGTGCTCCAGCTCGACGACGGGCCTCCGCGCGACCTCGCCGAGCTGGTCCCCGACTTCGCCGACCGCGAGACCTTCCTGTGTGGCCCCACCGGCCTCATGGATCTGCTGCGTCGCCGCTGGGCCGAGACGGGGGCCATCGATCACCTGCACGAGGAGCGCTTCGTCGCTCCGACCTACGCTCGCGTAGACAGCGGCAAGACCGCCCGGATCACGCTCTCCCGCGCGCGGCGCACCCTCACCGTCACGGGCGCCGAGTCCCTGCTCGAGGGCCTCGAGCGCGCGGGCGAGCGCCCCGATCACGGCTGCCGCATCGGCATCTGCCACACCTGTCGCTGCCGGAAGCGGAGCGGCGTCGTCCAGGACCTCGTGACCGGCGCCATCTCCGACGCGCCCGACGAGGAGATCCGTCTGTGCACGTCCGTCGCCCGCTCCGACCTCGACCTCGCCCTCTAGGAGGCCCCATGCAGACCATCGCTTTCACCCCCGAGACTCCCCCCACCGAAGACCGCGCCGAGGCCTTCGGTCGCGAACTCGATGCCCTGCGCACGCGCACGCTCGAAGACCTCGGCGCGCGCGACGTCGCGCACATCCGCGGCGTGATCCGCGCCATGCGCTGGTTCGAGGCCGTCGGGCGCGGCCTCCTCCACTTCGGCGTCGACCCGGTGACCTTCGTGCTCGGCAGCGCCTCGCTCGGCGTGGCGAAGATCCTCGAGAACATGGAGATCGGTCACAACGTGATGCACGGCCAGTACGACTGGACCCGCGACCCGAAGCTCGACGGCAAGGCCTACGACTGGGACACCTCGTGCGCCGCGGAGCACTGGCGGCACTCGCACAACTACGAGCACCACACGTTCACCAACATCGTCGGCAAGGACCGCGACGTCGGCTACGGGCTCCTCCGCGTGACCGAGGAGCAGCCCTGGCACCCGGCCTACCTGCTGCAGCCCATCGCGGCGCTCGGTCTCGCGCTCGGCTTCGAGTGGGGCGTCGCGCTCCACGATCTGCGCATCGACGAGACCCTCGCCGGCAAGCAGTCGTTCGCCGAGCTCCGCGAGCGGTCGAGGCCGTTCCTCCGCAAGGCCGCCCAGCAGCTGTTCAAGGACTACGTGTTCTTCCCGGCGCTGGCCTTGTGGAACGCCCCGCGCGTCGCGCTCGGGAACCTCCTCGCCAACGGCATCCGCAACCTCTGGACGTTCGCCATCATCTTCTGCGGTCACTTCCCCGAGGGGACGAGGATGGTCCGCGAGGAGGACGCGCGCGAGGAGACGCGCGGTCAGTGGTACGTGCGACAGCTCGAGGGCTCGGCCAACCTGGAGGGCGGCCGCTGGTTCCACGTGATGAGCGGCCACCTGAGCCACCAGATCGAGCACCACCTGTTCCCGGATCTCCCGGCCTCGCGGTACCCGGAGCTGGCCCGCGAGGTGCGCGCGCTCGCCGACGAGTACGGCTACCGGTACAACACCGGCGGCTTCTTCCGGCAGATGGGGAGCGTGATCGCGAAGATCTTCCGCTTCGCGTTGCCGAACCGCGCGCCCCGCGTCGCCCCGTCCCCCGCGCCGTAGAATCGCCGATCAGGGCGCGGGTTTGCCCGCGGCGGCGTTGCACGCTGCCGTGTCGATCGCTCCCGACAGCCAGCTCACGAGGCAACGGTCGGCGTCGCTCCCGATCGGGTTCATCGCGCCGCCCTTGTGGGCCTCCGTGCCCCTCGCCTTGCGCACGAGGGTCAGCGAATCCGGCTTCTGGGTGCCCTTCACCACCGCGTCCATCTTGAACGGCTCGAGCGCCACGAGGGAGCGAAACGTCAGGTCGTATTCTTCGGTCGTGGTCTCGCCCTCGCCCGGCCGGGCCGCCGGATCGAGACGGAGGCCGCGCTGCCAGTACATCCGGAAGTTGCGACCGACTTGCCCGTGGCAGTCCAGCGTGGCGCACGAGGGTGAGATGGCGTCCGCGACCAGCGGGAACTGCGCACGGTCCGGGGTGGCGATCGTGACGGAGCTCTGATCCACGCTGCTGCAGCCGAGCGTTGCGCCCAGGAGGAGTGCGACGAGCCGGCTCATTTGCAGCCTCCGGGCAGGTCGGCCGGGGGAGGGTTCACATCGTCCCAGAGGAATATCGGGCCAGCCGAAGTGCGTGAGGTGACCTTGCCGTGGCAGGCCGCGCAGCTGGCCTCGCGGTGGACCTTGCTCTCCATGATGAGTGTCTGATCTTTGTACGTGACCGTGGTGCTCAATGGAAAGACCGGCGACCAGGTCTTGGGTCGCACGAAGAAATTTCCAGCGCAATTGGTCTCGGCGACGAACGTGGTCCCCGTGGCGTCCTTGAGGCTGACCCGAGCGCCCTGCACGGGCTGCTTGCCGTCCCGGGTCGCGTAGACCGTTCCAGCCACCGAGAACTCCTGTTCCTGCGAGCCGTCGTGGCAATACGTGCAGGGTTGCCCGGGGCGATGGGTCGGTCCGGACCGGGTCCCCTTGACCTCCGGTCCGAGGGCCTCGCGGCGATCCGACACGACTGGATCACTACAGGCAACAAGCGCCATTGAAAGTGCTATGGTGCTCGCAATCCCGATGCGCCTGCTCGCCATTGCCATCTTCTCCACCAGTCTCTGTTCCACCGTGGCATGCGGTCCTGCGAACGACAACGACGCGGAGTTCTGGAATCCGTCCGCCGGTGATCCCACGGTCGCGAGCGACGACGCAGGCGATCCGGTGCTCGACGACTCCGGCACGCCGATCGACACCGGCGTCAAGCCGGGCGACGGAGGGACTGCGCCGCCTCCCGGCAAGTGCCTACACGCCGACTTCACGACCAAGACCTATTTTGGAAGGTACGCGCCGAGCCACGTGCTCGCGGTGTGGGTGACCGACGCGGGCGGAGCCTTCGTCAAGACGCTCGCGGAGTGGGGCAAGAGCCGCAGCTCCAACCTCGCCGCGTGGCGCTCGGTGTCCAAGGCCAGCACCGTCGATGCGGTCACCGGTGCCACCCTCAAGTCGCACGGTGTCGTCCGCGTCGACTGGAACTGCGCGAACCTCTCCGGTGCGCGCGTGCCCAATGGCGACTACGTGTTGCACGTCGAGTTCACCGAGAGCAACGCCAAGAGCGTGAGTGCCGCCGGTCCCCAGCTCACCGTCCCGTTCAAGGTGGGCGCGGCCGGCACGTTCACCGCCCCCGATGCCGCCAGCTACCTCTCCACCAAGGTCGTGATCACGCCATGAAGATGCGCTCCCTCTCATCGGTCGCCCTCCTCGCGTTCGCCGTGCTCGGTGCGCTCTCCACCGGCTGCACGTCGGTCAAGGCCTACCAGCGTGGCAAGCTCGCGCACCCCACCATGGCGCTCGACGAGCCGACCGGTGCGGCCGAGGCGCACGTGTACGGTGTGCACGAGGGCGCGACCGGTGGCGCTGGCGGGGCCGGTGGCGGCTGCGGCTGCAACTGAACGGGTCACAGCTTCACCACGAAACCAGCGGAAGGGCTGAGGGCCACTCCGCTGCTCGGGAACGAGACCGAGAGCGGTAGCTCGAAGCGGAGCGCCGTCGCCTCGCCGAGGGCGAACGTGAGGCCGATCCCGACCGCGACGTAGCCGAGACCGACGCGCTTGTAGGCGTCGAGGCTCTGCTTGTCCGGGTTGTCGAGCTGGTAGACCGATGGAGGCACGCTGCGATCCTCGGTGACCTTCACCGTCGCGTGGGCGTCGAGCTGCCGGAGGCCGATGGCGCCGAGGAGCTCGACGCGCAGGCTCGTGGTCGTGGAGACCGCCACGCGGGCGCGCAACGCGGCGTCGACGGGGATCACGTGCTCCGCCCCGTCGGACACCGGGCCGACGCCGCGGAAGGCCCACCCGAGACGCGCCCCGACGGCGAAGGCGCCGAACCAGAAGTCCGTGGTGGCGACGAGCCTCGTGGTGCCGAGCGCGACCTGACCGGGCAGGCGCGAGCCCGTCGGCGTGCCGTGATGCTGGTCGCCGCGCGGCCGGAAACACGACCAGCCCTGCTCGAGCTGACCGTTCTTGGAGCACGGGTTCTCCGCCGAGACGAAGGCGAGATCCTGCTCGAACGCGAGCGCGAGCTCGGGGGTCATTCGAACACCCTCTCGACGCCGAGCGTGCAGAGGATGGCCGAGCGCCCCTGGATGAAGAGGGCGTCGAGGAACTGGGTGTACATGCCGTCCACCTGCGCAGAGACCGTGAAGCCGGCGAGGTCGACCTGGCCTCCCCCGCCGAGGACGTAGGTGCGGAGCGGACCGAGCTCACGGTCGCCCGCGTAGTATTTGGGGAAGCTGCCGTCGGCGCCGAGCGTGTACGCCCGTTGCCAGAAGCTGACGCCGTGCTGGATGTTGAGCCGCAGGTGCGGGAACAGGCGGAAGCGCTGTGTGACGTCGACGGGGAGGCGGAGGTCGGTGGTCGTCGCGACGAGGCCCCAGCTGTCGACGTACAGGCGCTCGAGCAAGCGTAGCGTCGTCCTCTCCCAGCGGTGGAGGAAGCGCGCCGAGATCGCGAACCGGTTGCGACTTTCGGGCAGGTGCTCGAGCGCGCGCTCGGGGAGACGAACCGCGTTCACCTTGTCGATCGACGCGCCGACGGCCACGTCGCTCGAGGAGGCGAAGAACGGGATGTAGCGATACGGTTTCGACGTGTTGCCGCGCTCGATCATCACGTCGGCCATGAACGAGAGCATCGTCGAGGCGTCGACGGTGAAGGTGACGCCGGGTGAGAGCGTGTGCTTGTCGACGACGCGCGAGAACACGCTGAACGGGGTGCCCGAGCGGCCGTCGGTGTCCTGCGCAAACGAGTAGCCGAAGGTGGCGGTGTGCGCGTGCGCTTCGCCGAAGTCGAGGACGAAGTTGCCGCCGACGCCGAGCGAGCGGTGGTCGGGCTCCATCGAGACGTAGCCGTTGCCAGCGAAGCCGAAGTCGTGCGGCTTGTACTTGAAGTCGAGCGCGCCGGCGTGCCGGACCTCGTTCCAGCGCTTGCTCGCGGTGGAGACGATGTCGACCGAGGCCGCGCTGACGGCGTCGACCAGGTAGCTGCCACCGAGGCGGAGCCCCTTGAGGGGGTTCTCGACGGCGCCCGCGATCGAGGGCGTGAGGACCGCGACGTGGTCGCTGTCGGAGTACCCGGCGGTCTCGAGTTTGACACGCGAAGTCCACTCGGCGTCGGCCGTGGTCAGCGAGCAGAGACGAGCGCGGCGGCTGCCAGCGCGAGGGGACGAGGGTGCACGGATGAAGGCTCGTACCCCAACCACTCGACCCCAGGCATGAAAGTGACATTCAACCCCCGATTCCGCCGCCCAGAAAAAGATCGATCAGGAGACGAGACTGATCACTCTGAGCCATCACCCTTCGGATCAGACGATGCGTCCGCTCCGGAGGGTGCAGGGGGTCGCCCCCACCGAGGAGGTGAACTCGTCGTCGTGGCTGGCGAGGAGAATTGCGCCACCCGCCCGCCGGTGTCGATCCAGCCAGTCGACGAGGTCGGCGACGCCCGCTGCGTCGAGCCCGACGGTCGGCTCGTCGAGCAAGAGGAGCGAGGGGCGTCCGAGGCTGGCGAGCGCGAGCAGCAAGCGGCGTCGCTGTCCGAGGGACAGCGCGGAGAGGCGCGCGTCGACGGTGGCCTCGAGCCCGAACCTCGTCATCGTCGCGTCGACGTCCTCGGCGCCGTCGACGCCGCGGAGGGCGCACGCGAGATCGACCCACTCGTGGACGAACAGCGACTCGGGCAGGGTGGCCGTGGCCGGCGCGTAGCCGATCGATCGTCGCGCCTGCGGATCGGTGATGGGTCGACCACCGACGCGGACGGTGCCAGCGTCGGCGTCGAGCACCCCGGCCACGATCTCGAACAGCGTGCTCTTGCCCGCGCCGTTCGCGCCGCGCACGGCGACGGCCTCACCCGCGGCGACGTCGAGGGAGACCCCGGCGAGGACGACGTCGGCCCCGAAGCGGCGGTGCAGGTCAGCGATGTTCAGCACGGCGGACCTCCGGCAGGGGCAGCGCGAGACCGAGCGCGGCGAGCGCGACGGAGAGCCACGCGAGGCCAGCGCGCGCGAGGATCGTGCACCCGACGACGAGCGGCAGGACCCAGAGGACCAGCGCGAGCGGAGCGTCCCGGCGTCGCGCGACCAGCCAGCCCTCGACGAGGAGGAGGCCGACCACGAGCGCGACACCGACGAGAAGGGGCTCGCGGTGGGTCCCGGCGAGCGCGTGACCCCCCGCGGCGAACGCGACCGAGGGCGTGGACAGCACGAGCGCTGCCGTCAGGATCGCGAGGCGATGAGAGCGGCCGCCCCCACGGGTGAGGGGCTGTATCGAGCGCAGGAGTCGCCCGATCGACGACACGAGCGGGGTGGCGCCCAGCGCGGCCACGAGCGCAGCGAGCGACAATACCCTCTCCGCGCGCGCGTCGGTGTCGGCGGCGCGGACCAGCGACAGCCCGAGGAGCGGCGCCGCGAGCGCGAAGAGCACCCGCGGGCTCGCGCGTACGACCGTCGTCGTCGCGGCCACCAGCAGCGCGAGGGGCCAGGGCAGTCGGCGCGGGAGGCCACGCCGTCGTGCCCTCCGGAGCATCACCGGCGCGTCGCGGTACGCGCTGCGGATCGTCAGGGTGTAGAGGACGACCGCGAAGGGGATCGTTGTGGGAGGAAGCAGAGAGGCGCCGATCGCCACGGCGAACATCCACGGCCGACCCGCCACGCAGGCGGTCGCGGTGGCGAGCCAGACGACGACGGCGGTGCCGGGCGCGCGCCCGATCGTGAGGACCACCGGCAGTGGCGCCGTCGCTAGGAATACGACGAACGAGACCAGCCACAGCTGGCCCCGGCGGGGGATCGTCGAGGCTCGCAGATACGTCGCCCCTGCGGGCAACAAGAGGGCCCGCACCCCGGCGCGGAGGACGAGGGCCGAGGCCGTGACGAAGGCGAGGCGGGCCAACGACCAGGCCGGCAACATGCGCACGACATCCCGCGGATCGAGGCCGTTCGGCCCGAACGCGACGACGCAGAACAGGCTGCACACGAGCAACGCCGGCCCTGGGCCCCGCACGAACGCGTGGCCGAGGACCCGGAGGAATGCGCGCACGGCGAGGCCACGAGCCACGGCGCGAGAACCCGCGCCGAGCGGGCGTTGTTCCGGCCTACTTGCCCAGGCAGTGCCGCTTGTAGATCCGTCGGCCCAGCTCGTCGTACGTGTAGGGCGGCGTGCAGTCGGACAGCGAATCGACCGGTTTCGGGGCCGCGATCGCCGGGGGTTTCGGCGGGGCGATCTTCTGCGTCGGCGCGATCAGCGAGGGCACGCTGACGACGGGCAGCACCACGGGCGACGGCTCCACGGCCGACGGGGGAACGCTCGGGGACGGCGACGAGGAAGGCGACGAGGAAGGCTCGGGCGACGCCGTCGACGCCGGCGGGGGCGCCGATACCGCGCTGACGGGCTTCTTCGCCGCGGGGCGCGCGAGCACGAACGCGAGGCTCGCCGTGACGAGGGCGAGGAGCACGAGCCCGACCGCCCGCCGCCGACCGCTCCTCGGCACCGGCTGGGACACCGAGATGCTCGACGGGTCTTCGCGTCGAGACGAGATGGGAGGGGGCGCGTCGCCACTCGACGGGTGCCCTTCCACGATGGCGAGGGCCGCCCTCCGGGTCTCGAGCAGGTCCCAGGCGAGGCGCTCCACCCACTCGGCGACCTCCATCGCGGGCGCGGCGGGCACGCAGCGCTCGATGGCCATCGCCATCTCCCGCGTCGTGCGGAACCTCCGGCTCGGTTCGGTGGACAGCGCGCGGAGGATCGCCTCGTCGAGCGCCTCGGGGATGGCCGGGTCCCATCGGCTCGGCGGGTCGACCCAGCCGACGAGGATCTGCTCGACCAGCGCGCCGTCGTGGTCGCCGGTGAAGAGGCGCTTGCCCGTGAATAGCTCCCAGGTCACGACCCCGGCCGCGTACAGATCGGTCAGCCGGGTGACGTCCTCGCCGCGGATCTGCTCGGGCGCGGCGTAGGCCAGCTTGCCCTTCATGGTGCTCGGCGCCGTCGTCGACTGCAGCCGTCCCGCCGCCTTGGCTACCCCGAAATCGAGCACCCGCGTCGCGCCATCGGCGCCGACGATGACGTTCTGCGGCGAGACGTCGCGGTGGACGAGCCCGAGCGGCTGGCCCTTCTCGTCGACGGCCTCGTGGGCCGCGTGCAGGCCCTGGAGGAGGCCGCTCGCGATCGCCGAGGCGATGCGCACGGGGATCGACCGGCCCGCCTGGCGCGTCGCCTGCAGGAGGTACGAGAGCGGCGCGCCGTGGACGTACTCCATCACCACGAACAGCTCGTCGCCCTCGACGACGACGTCGAGCGTCGGCACGACGTTCGGGTGGCGCACCCGGCTCGCGAGGCGCGCCTCGTCGATGAACATCCGCCGGAAGTCGTCCTCCCGCGCGTAGTGCGGGTGCAGGCGCTTGATGGCGACCGCGCGCGCGAACCCGGCCTCGCCGCGCAGGTGGCCGAGGTGCACGGTGCCCATGCCGCCGGAGGCGATCTCCCGCGGACAGGAGGTAGCGACCGACCTGCTTCTCCATCACTTCTGGTGTCGGGCTCGGATCATCTGGAAGTAGCGGCGCGCGATGCCCGAGGCCGCGGCGGCGCGGCCGACGTTGCCGCCGTAGCGCTCGAGCACGCGCTCGATGTAGCGACGCTCGAGCTCGGCGACGACCTCCTCGCGAGCCCGGGGGAGGGGGAGATCGCGCGCGAGCACGGCCTCGATCGGGTCCTGGCCGCTGGCCGGTGCGCTCTCCGCAGGTCGACGGCTCGACGGTGCGAGGCCGGCGAGCGTGGTCTCGCCGACGGCGAGGTAGCGCGCGACGGCGTTCGAGAGCTCCCGAACGTTGCCCGGCCACTCGTGGGCCTCGAAGCGCGCGAGCAACTCCTCGGGGATGGCGCCGTCGCCGCCGAGCTGGCGGTAGAAGTGACGCGCCAGCGCGCCGATGTCGCCGTCGCGCTTGCGGAGCGGCGGCAGCTCGATGCGCGCGACCGCGAGCCGGAAGAAGAGGTCGTCGCGGAACCGACCCACCTGGATCTCGTGGTCGAGATCGCGGCGGGTCGCGGCGACGACGCGCACGTCGACCTTGGTCCACCGCTCGCTGCCCACCCGCTGTACCTCGGCGCGCTCGATGGCGCGCAGGAGCTTGGGCTGGAGGGTGAGGTCGAGGTCGCCGATCTCGTCGATGAACAGCGTGCCCTGGTGGGCGAGCTCGAACACGCCCTTGCGCGCGTTGATCGCGCCGGTGAAGGCGCCGCGCTCGTGGCCGAACAGCATGGACTCGGCGAGGTTGGGCGGCACCGTCGTGCAGTCGAACACGACGAACGGGCCGCTCGCCCGCGGCCCGGCGTCGTGGAGCGCCTCGGCGAGCAGCTCCTTGCCCGTGCCGGTCTCGCCCTCGATCACGACGGGGACGTGGCTCTGCGCGATGCGCTCGCAGAGGGGATAGAGGCGGCGCATCTCCGGGCTCGCGCCGACCACGCGCCCGAAGCGCAGCGACGCGGTCAGCGGAGTGGACTCGGCCTGGGCGCGCTCGACGACGAGGCTCGTGTCGCCGATGCGGACGCGCTCGTTGCCAGCCAGGAATGCCTCGATGACCTCGACGTCGTTGACCCGGGTGCCGTTGGTGGAACCCAGATCGGTCATCCGCAGCCGCCCGTGCTCGAGCGTGAAGGCGAGGTGCCGGCGCGAGACGTGGGGGTCGCGGAGCCGCAGCCCGCAGGCGGGGCTCTGCCCGACGAGCAGGCGCCCCGGGCCGTCGAGCCGGGCGCGCTGGCCGAGGTCGGGCCCATCGACCACGAGGAGATCGAACACGGCGAGCCGTGGGCCTCCCTGGGTCGGGGCCGATCGGAGGATCGTCCGCGTCTCGTCCGACACCTGGGCAATGTACCACCGTCGGCCGGCCGCGCCGGCCTCTCGAGGAGGTGGCGTCGCGCCGCGGGCCCATCTGCTAGGCTCCGCGAGGTGAAGCTCCTCGCGTCCGTCGCGATCCTCGGCGTGCTCACCGCCGCCGCCCTGCCGGCGAGCGCCTACTGCCGCACCAGCATCGACGACAAGTTCGTGCAGACGGCGGCCAAGCCGTGCGACGACAAGCTCAAGGTGTCGTGGGCCACGCGCTGCATGGGCTTCTCGGTGCAGACCAACGCGAGCAAGCAGCTCGACCTCGCCGGCGCCCAGAAGCTCGCCGAGGGCGCCTTCGCCGAGTGGCACGCGCACGACTGCCAGGAGTGTGGCGCCGGCGCCATGGGCAAGCCCTCGCTCGCCTCGCAGGACGTGGGCTCGGTCGCGTGCGACCAGGTCGAGTTCAACCAGGGCAAGGACCGCGGCAACGCCAACGTGGTCATCTTCCGCGACGGCGCGTGGCCCCACTCCGGGGTCGCGCTCGCGCTCACCACGATCACGTATCGCGTCGACACCGGCGAGATCTACGATGGTGACATCGAGGTGCAGAGCAACCCGACCGAGATCAAGCTGGCGGTCGGCGACACCGTGAACCCCGGCGAGTACGATCTGCGCTCGATCCTCACCCACGAGGCCGGCCACTTCTACGGGCTCGCCCACTCGACCGACCCGACGGCGACCATGTTCGCGAGCTACCGCGCGGGCCAGAGCTTCATGCGCGACCTGAGCAAGGACGACGTGTGCGGGATCTGCGACGTCTACCCGCCGAACCGCGCCGCCGCGTGCGACTCGGCCCCCCGCGGCGGGCTCGTCAGCGAGTGCGGCGGCGACAAGGGCTGTGGCTGCTCGGTGCCCGGCGGAGACGCTTCGCGCGCTGGCGCTGGTCTGTCCGTCTTCGCCCTCTTGCTCGGCCTCGCTCGCCGCAAGGGCGCGCGCGCTTGCGCCCCCGGCCGGGCCCCGTAACACGCTCCCCCATGACCCACCCGTGGCACGACATCGAGGTCGCCGAGCCCATCGAAGAGGGCTTCCCGGCGGTGATCGAGATCCCGAAGGGGAGCAAGAACAAGTACGAGCTCGACAAGAAGACCGGGCTCCTGATGCTCGACCGCGTCCTCTTCTCGGCGGTGCACTATCCCGCCAACTACGGCTTCATCCCGCGGAGCTACTGCGACGACGGCGACCCGCTCGACGTGCTGGTCCTCGGCCAGGAGCCGGTGGTCCCGCTCTGCATCATGCGCGCGCGCGCCGTCGGCGTGATGAGCATGCGCGACGAGAAGGGCCTCGACGACAAGGTCATCGCCATCAGCCTGCTCGACCCGGCCTACGCCCACTACACCCACATCCGCGAGCTCCCCCAGCACACGCTGCACGAACTCAAGCGCTTCTTCGAGGACTACAAGACCCTCGAGCGCAAGAGCGTCGTGGTCGAGGAGTTCTCCGGGCCGTTCGAGGCGAACAAGGCCATCCGCGAGGCGCTCAAGGGCTACGACGCCCACCCGTCGATGCGGCCGCTGAAGGCGGCGAAGGCGCTGGGATGACGCGCGAGCTCGTCGTCCCCGACGACGGCGAGCGCGCCGCGTTCGCGCCCATCGTGGCGCTCGCGTTCGGTACGGCCCTCGAGGACATCGCGCCCTGGTTCGAGCGCGCCGGGTTCCCGAACCTGCGCGTGCTCTGCGAGGCTGACCGCGTGCTCGGCGGGCTCCTCCGCGTGCCGATGGCGCAGTGGTTCGGCGGCCGCAGCGTGGCCACCAACGGCGTCGCGGGCGTGGCCGTCGCCGCCGAGGAGCGCGGCGCCGGCGTCGCGGGCGAGATGATGCGCTCGTTCCTCCGCGAGACCCGCGCGCGAGGAGTCCCGCTCTCCACCTTGTATCCCGCCACGGTGCCGCTCTATCGCCGGGCGGGCTACGAGCGCGCCGGTGCTCGTCACCGCGTCTCGGTGCTCGCCGAGCGGCTCGTCACCCAGGAGCGCGGCCTCTCGGTGACGGCGCTCTTGCAGGAAGACGCGGAGGTGCTCGCCCTGCACGCCGCGTTCGCCTCGCGTCGCGATGGTTACCTCGACCGCGGCCCCTACCTGTGGGACCGCATCTTCCGCCCTCGCAAAGGGCAACACCACGCCTACGGTGTCCGCGGCCCGCAGAGCCTCGAGGGCTACGTGGTCTACACCAACAAGCAGGAGCACGGCCACGACACGGAGATCCAGGTGCTCGACTTCGTCGCGTCGACGGGCCGAGCGGTGCGTCGTCTCCTGCAGCTCCTCTCCGACCACCGCTCCCTCGCCAACCGCGTCACCTGGCACGGAGCGAGCCCCGACGTCTTCACGATGGCGCTCCCCGACCGCAGGCACGAGCTCGTCGCCGTCGACCACTGGATGCTCCGCATCGTGGATCTCCCCACCGCCCTCGGGGAGCGCGGCTTTCCGCGCGTGCCGGAGGGCGTGCTCGAGCTCGAGGTCGACGACGAGGTGTTGCCCGAGAACGCGGGGCGCTGGCGGGTGGTCGTCGAGGGCGGGCGCGCCAAGGTGGCCAGGGGTGGGAGCGGCGCCCTCCGGCTCGACGTCCGCGCGCTCGCCGCGCTCTACTCTGGCTACCTCTCCGTACACGCGCTCGCCCAGCTCGATCTCGTGGACGGCACGGCGAACACCCTCGACGCCGCCGATCGGCTGTTCCCACCCGGCAACCCGTGCATGGGGGACATGTTCTGACGGGCTGGAAACGCCCGCGCAGATCGGCGATTCTTCGTCTACATGCCCGACACGCCGCGACCGCCCTCGTCGGACGACGCGCCCCCTCCCACCGTTCGCTTCTCGCCCGACCAGCTGCGCCCGGCCGAGGTCCCCCCGAGCTCTCGCGACAAGTTCCGCGCGACGGTCGCGGCGTCGAGCACGTTCGGTCAGGCCGGCGAGGCGGTCAAAGCACCGTACCTGACCATGATCGCCGGCCCGCAGCTCGGCGTCGTGGTGAAGCTCTCGGGCGACGAGATCGTCCTCGGCCGCGCTCCCGAGTCGAGCTGCCGCGTCGACAGCGAAGGCGTCTCGTGGCGCCACGCGCGCATCATCCGGCTCGGCTCGATCTACGCGATCGAGGACCTCAAGAGCACCAACGGCACCGGCGTCAACGACAAGCGCGTCACGAGCGCGCCGCTGAGCGACGGCGACCGCATCCAGCTCGGTCCGAGCGTGCTCCTGCGCTTCAACCTCTTGGACGACCTCGAGGCGGGCATGCAGCAGCAGCTCTACGAGAGCGCCGTCAAGGACCCGCTCACCAAGGCCTACAACCGCAAGCACTTCCAGGAGCGCCTCGAGCAGGAGATCGGCTTCGCCGCGCGCCACGGGGCGCCGCTCTCGCTCGTCATCTTCGACATCGACTTCTTCAAGAAGGTCAACGACACCTACGGCCACGCGGGCGGCGACGCGGTGCTGCGCGCGGTCTCCGCGGGCATGCTCGCCACCATCCGCGCCGAGGACGTCTTCGCCCGCATCGGTGGCGAGGAGTTCGTGGTGCTCGCGCGGGCGATCGACGTGCACGGCGCGGTGGCCTTCGCCGAGCGGGTGCGCGCCGGCATCGAGCAGCTGGTGATCCCCTGGGAGAACGGGCGGATCCCGGTCACCTCGAGCTTCGGCGTCGCGGCGCTCGACGAGCTCTCGAAGCCCGAGGGCGACGCGCTGCTCGCGCTCGCCGACAAGCGCCTCTACGCCGCCAAGGGCAGCGGCCGCAACCGCGTCGTCGGACCCTGATTACCCCAAGAGCGTGGGGATCACCCGAAGAGCGTGGGCTGCTGGATCTGCTCGACGGTGAGTCCCGTCGCCGCGACGTCGCCCGCGTCGAGCGCGCCGCTCGCGAGGCCCCGCGCGAAGAACCCGACGAGCCCCCGCGCCGTCGCCGCGTCGTCGAACGCGGTGCCGACCCGCGAGGCCTGCGCGGCCCCGGTGACGAACGCGGCGAGCCGCGCGCTCGCCGTCGGCAGCGTCTCCCGGTAGAACGCGAACACCGCGGCGTAGCGCGAGACGAGCTGCGCCGGGTGCAGGTCCCAGCCCTGGTAGAGGCCGAGGGAGAGCGAACGCCGGATGTCGGCGCAGTGACGCGCGAGCGCGCCCCGGACCACGCGGCGGTTCTCCGCGCGCTCGGCCTCGCTCGCCGGAGCCTTGTGGGGCGCGATCGGCAGCGTGGTGGTCGCGCCGTCGGCGAGCCGCACGCCGCTGCCCGAAAGCGACACGAGCGCGAGCAGCTTGCCGACGTCGCAGGCGGGGTGGTGCACGTGCTGGTCGAGCGCGGCGATCCCGAGGCTCGACGACCAGTCGTAGCTGCCGAAGTGCGCGGCGACGCAGCGCCCCTCGAGCGCCCGCACGAGATCGGCGAGCTGGAGGCGACCGTCGCTGATCAGCGCCCGCGGGTGCTCGACCATGAGCTCCGCTGCGAGCGAGCGGTCCGGCAGGCCGAAAGCGCGTTCGGCGCGGGAGAGGAGCTCGGCGAACACCCCGACGCTCGCCGCGTCCTCGACCTTCGGCAGCGTGACGAGCAGCGAGCGACCCGCAGGCAGGGGGCCGAGCGCCTCGAGGAACAGCGACAGCGTGCGCGCGGCGCGGGGGAGACGGTCCATCGCCTTGACCCGCAGGCCGACGAACGGCGGCGTGAGCCCCTCGGCGAACGAGGCGCGGAGCGCGGCGCCGGCGGCCCGTGCGTGGTGGTCCTCTTCGTCGTCGGCGCGGACCCCGAACCCGTCCTCGAAGTCGATGCGCAGATCCTCGACCGGCTCCTTCGCGAGCTTGTCGGCGACGCGGGCCCACACGTCGTCGGCCGAGGCAGCGGCGACGCCGAGCGCGGCGAGGGCGCGACCGTCCTCCACGTAGGTGTCGAGCACCTCGCGGGCCCGGGCGCCGAGCCGCTGCGCGAGGTCCTTCCGGAACAGGTGCGCGCCGCCGTACACGACGTGGATCGGGGCCCGCCCTCGCGGCTTCGGGAGCGACGGAGCAGGCAGCTTCGAGAGGAGGTCGTCGACCGCGATCACCCGGGCGACTCTAGCGGGATCTGCGCCAGGGTGTGTCGCTCGGTAGGGCGAACGGGGCTTGATTTTGCGCTTCCCGGCTGGTCAGCCGTTTGCTTCGATCGGGGCATGCACGCCCCCCGCCTCCTCACGGCCGGTCTCTACCTCGCCCTCCTCGTCGCGCCCTTCGCCGGGTGTGGAGGTTCGGTCACCGCCGGGGAGGGCGACCCGTGCACTACGTGCGCGATGCCCGAGATCGCGTGCTGGGACGGCAGCTCGCCCTACCGCTGCGGTCTCGTGTCCGGCGCGTGCGGTGCCATCTACAAGGGGTGTCCCGACAAGCCCGCGGGCGATTGCACGCCCACCGAGTGTGGGCCCCCCACCCGGACGCCCGCGTGGACGTGCGAGGACGGCACACTCGGCGGCAACACGGGCCGCTGCCTGCGTGAGGCCACCACCGGCACGTGCAGCTGGGAGTTCCGGAACTGCCCCCGCAAGTGCGACGAAGGCGAGTGCGGGGCGCCACCACCGTCGCCGGCGTGTCCAGGTGGGGGCGCCACCGAGATCTCGTGTCGCCGGCAGAGCGACGAGACGTGTCGGTTCGTCGTCAAGTGCCCGGGCGCGGTGCTCAGCTGCAGCGACGCGCGCACCTGGCCCGACTTCTCGCGCACCTGCAAGGTCGACGCGGACTGCGCGACGGTCGAGCACCAGGTGGACTGCTGCGGCACCCATCAGGTGCTCGGCATCGCCACCACCGAGAAGTCGCGTGCCGACACGGCCGAGAAGACCTGGCGGCCCACCTGCCCCGAGTGCGATTGCGTCGCGGCCCCGACCAAGGACGACACCGGGGCGACCTCGAAGACCGGCAAGTTTGGCGTCCGCTGCAGCGGCGTGACCTGCACCTCGTACGCGATGTGAGCTCAGCGGCCGGCGGCGAGCGCGACCGAGAACGACAGCAGCGCCGGATTCTCGACCACCAGGCCCGCGTGACCGATCACCACGGAGCGACCCGTCCCCGCGGTCACCACGCCGATCATCGGTCGGCGCAGCTCGTCCCGCACGAGCAGCTGGCCTCGCTCGGGCGCGACGGTGACGCCGCACGGCACCCACGGCGTCGCCCGGGTGAGCGTGGCGAGGCCTCCGAGCCCACGCGGGTCGATCGCGGTCGGGACACCGAGCACGTCGCTGGTGAAGCCGAAGCCGAGCTGGCTCCCGAGCACGTTGGCGGGGAGCTCGGACAGCGGCCGCTTGTCGTAGTGGACCCAGGACCACCCGAGATCCGCGATGACGAGCCCGTGGCCGGCGCGCACGAAGCGTACGACCACGTCGAGCTCGGTCGGGTCCCAGTTCTTGCGGGCCTCGAGCGCCACGAGGACGTCGAGGTTCGCGAGGACGTCTTCGCGGATCGGCTGCTCGACGAGTGAGGTCAGTGCGCCGCGCACCGCGAGGTCCTTCCAGCTCGTCGCGGCGTCGACCCCGTGACGCCGATCGAGCCCGACGCGGAGTCCGCGCGGGGACTTTTCGACCGAGACCATGGCGACCGGCGGCGGAGGGCGCAGCAAAGGGCGCGCGACGAGCCGGATCGACAGGAAGAGGCCGGCGAGGGCGCCGATCGTCGCGACCACGACCGTGAGGCTCCGCCGCGCCGCGAGGTCGTTCCCCACACGGCCAGCGTTTCACGGTCGGGAGGGCGCGCAAACCCCTGCTAGGATGCGCCAGTGCCCCCGCTCCCGCAGGCGAGCTCCGAGCCGCCCCGGCGCTTCCACCGTGGAAAATCCAAGCCGCGCGGCGTGGTCTGGTTCGGGATCAACTCGTTCTGGGGTCACATGCAGCACTTCCTCGCGAGCGCGATCGCGACCGAGGACATCGACTCGCGCGACTGGATGCGCCCCAACGAGCCGGAGGAGCTGCTTTCGGCCGTGGGCGAAATCCTCCGTGCCAAGGTCGGCGCGCCGACGCTCACCGAGGCCATCGATCGCGATCTCTGGATCGATTTCCTCGCCGACACGGGCGACGACCCCGAGGTCAGCACCGCCATCGCGAAGATCGTCTTCGCCGAGCACGAGGTGCTCGACGGCGAAGAGCCCCTCGTCACCCCACGGGGCGATCTGCTGATCTTCGGCGGCGACACCGCGTACCCGGTCGCCACGGCGCGCGAGATCACCGACCGTGTGGTGGCGCCGTTCAACCGCGTGCTCGGCGACGTCGCCGACCGCAAGCGGCGCGTGCTGCTCGGCATCCCCGGCAACCACGACTGGTACGACGGCCTCGACGGCTTCGGCCGCCTGTTCCGCAGGCGCCTCGGCGAGCTCGCCCCCGAGCAGCTCACGCCGCAGGTCACCCCGGGTCGCGAGACCCAGCTCCTGCACGTCGTCGAGTGGGTGCAGAAGTTCGTCCGCGGCCGCCAGGTCAAGAAGCAGCGCGTGCTCGTGATCGACGGCTACGAGCCCGTGCAGCGCGCGAGCTACTTCGCGCTCCCCCTCGCCCCCGGCCTCGATCTGTTCGCGGTCGATCGCCAGCTGCGCACCATCGACTACCGCCAGCAGAGCTTCTTCGCCGACCGGCGGCACGCCGCGCCCGACGCGCGCCGCTTCGTGATGTTGCCCGATCCCGTCTACTCGTTCCTGCGTCCGAGCCCCACCGGCGTCGACATGGTGGAGTCGCTCGACCTCGACCTCGAGACCACCCCGCACCTCGTGCTCGCGGGGGACATCCACCACTACGAGCGCCGCACCGTCGGCGCGAGCCTGCACGTGGTGGCCGGGGGCGGAGGCGCGTTCATGCACGCCTCGCTGTCTGCGCCCGAGGGCGCCCCGCACCCCGACAAGCAGTGGCCCGGCGTGCCCGCCACCCAGAAGATGTTGCTGGGGGTGCCGCTGCACGTCGCGATCGGCAAGGCGGGTTTCCTGCCCCACCTCGTCTTCGTGCTGCTGTTCGGCCCCGCGCTCGGCGTCGGGCTCGGCGTGTTCGGGACGTCCCGCGGGATCTACGGCGGATCGGTCGCGGCAGGTGTCGTCGGCGCGATCGTGTGCGCGCTCATCGGCGGCGTCCGGCAGGCCGCGCCGGTGCAGCGTCGGGCCATCCTCTGGCTGTCGCTGTTCGCGGGCGTCTCGATGGCGCTCTTGCCGCCGCTCGCGGCGAGCCTCGCGCTCCGGGCATTCCCGCGCCTGCACGCCACCCCGCCGCTCGAGGCGGCGCTCACCCTGTTCGTCGCGGCCTTCTCGGGCTCGTTCGTGTTCGGCGGCTTCCTCGCCGCGCTCACCTGGCTCGGCCTCGAGGGCAGCCAGGCGTTCACCTCGCTCGGCGTGCCAGGCTACCGCCACTTCGTGCGCATCCGCGTACGGCGCGACGGCAGCGCGGTCGACGGCTGGGTCATCGGTCTCCTCGATCCGCTCGCGCCCGGGTCCAAGCCTGCGCTCGTGGATCACTGGACGTTTCGCCCACGTCCGCCTTGAAGGTCGCTCGCTGCGGTCCGTTCCACGGGGAGAGGAAGCAGCATGAGCGCACTACGAAGGCCGCGCCTCCCATCCCGTCCACCCCCGGCCGCCATCTCGTCGATGCCGCCGGCACCCGCGGAGATCCGCGACAGCGGCGTGATGCCGATCTCGTCGCGACGCATCTCGGTGGTGTCGTTGCTGTCGGACGTCGTCTTCTGCATCGAAGAAGAGACCGACGGCACCGGTGAGCCCCGGCGCCGCACGTCGCGACCACCGCCGGGCTGACGGGCACGGCGTCGACGACGAGCCGCGAGCCGGTGGTAGGCTCGCTGCATGCGTCGCCTGGCTCTCGCCGCCCTCTTCCTGCTCGGGTGCTCGTCGGAATCCTCGAGCGCCGCACCGACGGATGCAGGAAAGGACACCGGCGCCAGTGACGCCCGCGCCGCCTGCGTTCCCTTCGCGGCCGCGCTCTGCGCGCGTTTCGCGGCGTGCTCCGACTTCGTGATCGGCGCCTCGTTCGGCGACGAGGCGGGGTGTCGCGCGAGCGTCGAGCAGCGGTGCAAGGGGGTGATCGGCCTGCCGGGCGTCGTGTACGGCGCCGCCGAGATCGGGACGTGCACCAGGAACGTCCCGACCAGCACCTGCGAGTCGCTGTTCGGTGGCGCGGTGTTCGATCTGTGCAGTCTCCCCGCGGGCACGCTGGGTGACGGGAAGCGGTGCTTCGACGCGGCGCAGTGCAGCAGCGGTGTGTGTCGGCAGCCGGTGGGCGAGGAGTGCGGTGTCTGCGTGAAGGCCCCCGCGGTCGGCGAGCCTTGCGCCGACGGCTCGTGCAGCCCCGCGCTCACCTGCGTGTCGGGCAAGTGCCTCGAGCGCGCCCAGCCGGGCAAGCCGTGTGTGGAGTCTCGCCAGTGTCCCCTGGCCTACTCGTGCGTCGGCGGGGTCTGCGTGGCCTCGCTCGCCGAGGGCGCGCCGTGCGACCCCACCGGCAAGGCCGGCAATAGCTGCTCGCTGAAGGACGGGCTGGTCTGCCTGGGCATTCCGCCGACCGGGAGCTGCAGCAAGGTCGGGTTGGCCGACGTCGGGAATGCGTGCGGCCAGTCGGGGCCCACCACTGTCACGCTGTGCAAGGCGTCGGGCAACTGCAAGGGCAGCCAGACCGGGGTGTGCGAGGCGGCCCCGGGGCCTGGCGAGCCGTGCGCGGCCACGGGAAACCTCTGCGCGGCGGCGACGCGCTGCATCGGCGGGATCTGCCGCATCCCCGACCCGACCGTCTGCAACTGATCAAGGAACCTTGCGCACGCAGCGAAAGCCGACCTGCGCGGCCCCTTCGCCGAAGTCGGAGGCGCGCAGCGTGGCCCGCACGTCGGCCAGCGGGGTGAGGAAGGAACCCCCTCGCGCCACCGTGAACGAGCCCGTGCCGATGGGATCGCGCAGCAGGCGCCCACCGGGGAGCACCCCGAGGTCGTCGGCGGCGAACTCGGCGACGTTGCCGGCGAGGTCGAGCACCGGGCGATCGAGGGCCACTCGGTCGAGGCGTCCGCTGCCGGCGGGGCGGATCCCGGGCCCGCACGGGACCAGCGTCACCCCGAAGGTGTCCGCGGCCACCACGTCGGCGCACCGCGGGGTGTCGTAGCCCCACGGGTACAGCCACTCGCGCCCGCGCCCGCTGGCGAGGTATTCGTACTGGGCCTCGGTCGGCAGCGTCTTGCCCAGGGAGCGGCAGTAGGCGCGCGCCGTCTCCGGGTGCACGCAGTTCACTGGCAGACTCGGTGAGACGTTGCACCCGATGGTCGCGTCGTCGAGAGGCGGTCGTACCGCACCGAGCTCGGGGAGCTTCGCCGCGAGCATCGCGCCCGTCACCTCGTGGGTGTCCACGAAGAACGGTGACATCAGCACCACGCGCTCGGTCGGCAGCCGCGTGGCCCGCGGATCGGCCACCGCGAGTGGCGTCGGGAGGCCGAGCAGGAACGCTCCCCCGGGCACGCAGGCTTCGCCTTCGTACCGCGCCTCTCCACAGTCTCGGCGCTCGACGGCGCTCCCCACGAGAGAGGGTGTGTCGACCCAGGGCGCCGCCTCGACGGGATCGGGATACCCCACGATCGTCCCGACATCGGCCAGATGCAGGAGCAGCCCGAGGTGCTGCACCTTGCCCTCGACGAGAGCCGGCAGCGCCGCCCGCGACTCCAGCGTGGACGTCGGTGCAGGCTCCCCCTCGTACACCCGGTCGAGCCGGTAGAGGCGCACACGCACGGCGAAGACACGACCCGCCGGCGCCACCAGGCCGAAGCTGGCCCTCCGCTCCCGGAAGCTCGCCTCGTCGACGGCGAAGTCCCGCCCCACCCCGGTCGGGATCCCGTCCTCGAGGACGTCGATGCGGACGCGGTCGAACAGGTAGGCCTGGTCCGGTTGTCCGGGCGGGGCGGGCAACGTCGCGTCGGTATCGAGGTGGATCACGAGCTGGGCCGAGGGGGGCGCGGTACGAGGCCCGCACCGAGGAGCGCGACCTGCGCGCCGACCGCGACCCACGACCGAACCCTCAGCCTCGCGCGCATCGAAACCCCACACGCGCGTCCCTGGAGAACGTGGAGATGCGCCGCCGCGTGACCGTGCCGAGCAGCAGCGCACCCTCGCGGAACGACAGCCCGCGCGCCGCGTGGTGGCTCGCGAGCTCGTCGAGCGTCGCCGCCTCGAGCGGATCGATCGACCGAAAGCGCGCCCCGTCGTAGGGCTCGGCCGTGTCGAGCGTCCACTCCATCACGTTCCCGGTCATGCCGACCAGTCCGAGCGGCGAGCGATCGGCGACGAAGCGAGGATCGTCGACGCCGAACAGCCCACTCGGGTCGGTCGGTGTGCAGCCGATGTTGATCGACGAGCATCCGCTCCGCGCGTTGCCCCAGGGGAAGAACTGCTTCTGTACCGTGCCCGCTCCGCTCGCCGCCCACTCCCACGCAGTCTCCGTCGGGAGGTCGCCGCCTTCGAAGCGGCAGAGGGCACGCGCGGTCGTCCAGGGGACGCAGTTCAACGGCAGGTCCGGTGCACCGTCCACCGTGCACGTGGGGTCGACCGCGGCGCCGCCCACCGCGTCGGTGGCCACGAAGCCCTTGGCGAGCGCCGCGCGGTAGCGGCCCACCGTGTACTCGTGTCGGTCGACCAGACGCGGGCGTACGACCACGAAGCGCTCGGGCGATGAGGGCTGGGCGACGTCGCTCGGGACCAGCGCGCGATCGCCGAGGCGGTGGACGCCCCCGGCGACGCACACGTGCTCCTCGTCCGCCCCTCCTGGGCACGGATCGGCCGCGACCCCGCGCGAACGACCCCACCGAGGACGGCGCAGAACTCCTCGCCGTGCCGGTCCGGAGGGCGACGGGCGCGAGCGCCCCGTCCACGCACGAGCGCCCGCCCTGGACGTCGGCCTCGACGCCGAAGCAGCGCGTCGAGAGGAGCACCCGGACGTGAGCCACCGTGGCTGGCTGTACGACGAGATCGAACACGTGGTCGATGGTCGTGCCGGGCTCGGGTTCGGTCTCCGGCGTCTCGTCGGGTCCGCCGAGCACGCGGAACAGTCGCGGCTCCCCCGTCGGCGCCGGGCTTGCCGCCGCCGCGAGGGCGGCGTCGCGATCGGAGACGAGGCTGGCGACGAGCTGGACGTCGGCGAAGGGCGTGTCGGTCGCGACGAGGAGGCTGTGCTCACCGGCGGAGAGGTCGCGCTCGAGCTCCTGAAGGCGACAGTCAAAGACGGGCGCCGCCCCGCACGAAGGACGCGCTTCGAGGTGCGCCGTCGCGTCGAGTGCCTGGACGAGGTAGCGCCCTGCCGTCGCGACGCGGAACGTGAAGGGAGCGGCGCCGGCGGCGAGACCCCCACAGGTCGTCGGCAGTTCGAGGCTCCGCGACGTGCGCAGGCGGAGCGGCTTCGCCGGGAACGGCTCGAGGACGGGGACGCTCGCGCAGGCGGCCGCGGGTTCGGAGGGCGCGGGTCGCAGAGGCGTGAGGACGGTGGTGGGGCGCAGCCCCCGCTCGTCCCGGGAGCGGCCTCCGAGGTAGCCGCGCAGGCGGACGCGCACCGTCCTTGGGCGATCCTCGCGGTCCGTCACGACGCCGAATCCCAGGGGAAACGCCGCGGGATCGTCGGCCGGGAACTCGCGGGACTCGTACCAGCGTCCGCTCTCCGTGAAGAGATCCACGCGCAGGCGCGACACCATCGCCGGCACGTCGGCGTCGGTGTCGACCGCGATCACGACCTCGCCGAGCGGGGGAGGCGTCGACAGGCAACCCGGCCCGCTCGCGCAGGCGACCACCAGCGCCGCTACTGCACCGTGGCGGCCCATCCGAGCCCTCCTCCGTCGATGGGGGGACGCGTCGGCGCGGGTCGCACCAGGAAGTACGTGCCCACCGCGGCGCCCGCCACCACGCCCCCAGCGATCGTCCAGAACCACCACTTCTTGGTGATCGGGATCGTCTCCGGAGCGAGCGTCGCGCGGAGGTCCAGCTCCTCTCCGGCACGGACGTCGATCTGCGCGCTGTAGGTTGCGTAGCCGGTCTTCCGGACGACGACCGTGTGCGAGCCCGCGCTCCGACTGACCTGCACGGGCGCCGTGCCGATGTCGAGACCGTCCAGCGTGACGACGGCGCCGTCGCGATCGGCGCGGACCTTGATGATCCCCGGCAGCTTCTCGAGCTCGAGCGCCAGCGTGGTCTTGCTGCCTGGCGGGAAGGTCCGGTTGACCAGCACGTCCGAGTAGCCCTTGCGGGCGAGAACGAGAACGTGCGCCCCAGGATCGGTCAGGACCCGCACCGTCGCGCCGAGCGCGCTGCCCGGCCCGGGCGCCGCGAGGCCCGTCACGTAGAGCCCCTTGTCCTCCACGTCCAGCAGGAGCGGTCGCCCGTCGAACGAGATGGCTGCGTCGCCCGGCGAGACGGTCAGGTCGATCTTGGCGAGCAGACCGTCGATCTCTCCGAGATACGTCTTGGCGTCGGCGACGAATGTCTCGCCGAGCTCCTTCCCGCCCGAGGCCTTGTCCTCTGCCACGGCGTCGCGGAAGGCTCGACGCGCGCGTGTGTAGCGACCGAGCGCGCGCTCGCACGCCGCGATGTTGAAGGTGGTGAGGGCATGACGTCGCAGGGCCCGTGAGCGCTCGAAGGCGGCGATGGCCTCCACTTGGCGGCCTTCGCCACGTGGTTGGTGCCGGCCACGTACTCCGCCCGCGCGCCTGTTCGGTGGCGGCCTCGTCGCCGATCGCTGGACACGTCGCCACGAGCGGGCCAGGAGCAGTGAGAAGGGCAGGGCGCGCATCGCTCAGAAGGGTGGGGGTTCGACCACTCCTCCGGCAAGCGTCTTCTTCCCCGACGAGGCCAGCGGGGGGGCGGCAACGGTCGACGCCACGGTCGGGACGCTCGTGACCGACGAAGCGACGAGTGGCGCCGGGATAGAAGCGGTCTTCGGCGCGGCCACGACCGCCTTCACGGCGGGCGATGCGGCGGGTGGCGCGCTGACCGGGGGAAGGGTGGGTGGTGCGCTCACGCTCGCCGCGAGGCTCGCGGACGGCTGGGGGGACCTCGTCGACACTCGTCACGCTCGCCGATCGCTCCCCGCCGCCCGCCGAACCAGTAGGCCCCTCCCAGCGCAGCCACCACGGCCAAGGCGACGAACGTGAACAACCCCCTCCGCGACGGGTTGAGTCCGGCATCCGCCGCCCTGGGCGTCGACGACACCGAAGGCGGAGGCGCGCTGCGCATCAGTACGCCCGGGGTCTGACCCTCGAGCGCGGGCGTCGCGGCGGCGATGGTGGGTGCAAAGGCGTCGTCGGGAAGCGCGTCGATCGGCAGCGTCGGCGCCGCGAAGGTGTCGACGCGGCGGTCGGTGTGCCGCTCGAACACTGCCAGCACGGCGTGCAGGTCGGCGCGGCGGTCGCGATCGGTCGTCAGCATCCGGTCGACGACGTCGAGCACGTCGGAGGGCAGGTCCGCTGCAATCGAGCGCAGCGGCACCAGCTGCCCCCGCGTCACGGCCTTGAACACCTGCCCGAAGTTCTCGCCCTCGAAGGGGCGGCGTCCGCTGAGGCACTCGTAGGCGATCACGCAGTGCCCACGTCGGCGCGGTGATCGAGGTCGCGTTCACCGAAGACCTGCTCCGGCGCCATGTAGAAGGGGGTCCCGAGCATCGCGCCGGTATTGGTGAGCGCGGTGCTCGCGGCGGCGTCGCCCTCGCGCGCGGTGAGCTTGGCGATGCCGAAGTCCAGGACCCGGACCGACGGGGGCTCACCGACCAGGAACACGTTGTCGGGCTTGAGGTCGCGGTGGACGATGCCGGCGGCGTGCGCCGCACCGACCGCGGACACGATCTGCACGAGGATCCCGGCCAGCGTGGACACCTCGAGTCGCCGGACGCGCCGGAGCCGCGTCGCCAGTGACTCGCCCTCGAGCAGGTCCATCACCATCACCGGCGAGCCGTGACGGTCCGCGGTCAACGTGTGCACGTGGACGATGTTCGGGTGGGAGAGGGCCATCGCCGCCCGGGCCTCGCGAACGAAGCGCCGGATGCCGGCCTCACCGCCTTCACCCGCCTTGAGAAACTTCAGCGCCACGCGCTCCTCGCTGCGCAGGTCGCGCGCGGCCCAGACCACGCCCATGCCACCCTGACCGAGGACCCGCTCCAGGCGATATCGCTCCGCGATGATCTCGTCCCCGTCGCTCACCCACGCAGGATACCCAACGGCGCCTTGCCGCGTCGCGTCAGACGGGGAACAATGCTCGGCCCCCATGCCCCTCCCGCCGCGCCAGGGCCTCTACGACCCTTCCCACGAGCACGACGCCTGCGGTCTCGGGTTCGTCGCCACGCTCGATCGCTTGGCCACCCACGAGGTGGTGTCCAGGCGCTCGAGATCCTCGCCGCAATCTCACCCACCGCGGGCGCGGCAGGGTGCGACCCCCGCACCGGCGACGGCGCGGGCGTGCTCCTGCAGCTCCCGCACGACCTCTTCGCGGCCGAGTTCCCCGGGTTGCCGCCGCGCGGCGACTACGCCGTCGCCATGTGCTTCCTGTCGCCGGAGCCCGGGCGCCGCCGCCGCATGGAGGCGATCCTCGAGGCCGCGGTCGTGCACCACGGCCAGCGCGTGCTCGGCTTCCGCGACGTCCCCCTCGACGCGGGCGCGATCGGCCCCATGGCGCGCGACTCCATGCCCGCGATCCGGCAGCTCTTCATCGGCCGCTCGCCCTCCACGCGGCGCGAGTCGTTCGAGCGCACCCTGTTCATGATCCGCAAGCGCGCGGGGCGCACCGCGAGCGTCCAGCTCGGCGGCGACGACTTCTACGTGTGCAGCCTCGTCGCGCACGGTCGTCTACAAGGGCCTGATGCTCGCCGAGCAGCTCGGCGCCTTCTTCCCGGATCTCTCCGACCCCCGCACCGTGTCGCGGCTCGCGATGGTGCACTCGCGGTTCTCGACCAACACGTTCCCGACCTGGGAGCGCGCGCACCCGTTCCGCTACCTCGCGCACAACGGCGAGATCAACACCCTCAACGGCAACAAGGCCTGGATGCGCGCCCGCGAGGCGATGCTCGAGAGCCCGCTGTTCGGCGACGCCATCGAGGACTTCAAGCCCATCATCCGCCCCGGCGGCAGCGACAGCGCCTCGCTCGACAACGTGGTCGACTTCCTCGTCGCGAGCGGCCGCTCGCTGGCCCACGTGATGATGATGCTCGTGCCCGAGGCGTTCGCCGACGACGAGCGCATGTCCCCCGAGAAGCGCGCGTTCTACGAGTACCACGGGTGCCTCGTCGAGCCCTGGGACGGCCCGGCCGCGCTCGGCTTCACCGACGGCGACCAGATCGGCGCCATGCTCGACCGCAACGGCCTGCGCCCCGCCAAGTGGGTGGTCACCAGCGACGGCCTCGTGATCCTCGCGAGCGAGCTCGGCGTGCTCGACCTCGACCCCTCGCGCATCGTGCAGAAGGGGCGCGTGCAGCCCGGCAAGATGTTCCTCGTCGACACCCGCGACGGGCGCATCGTGCCGGACGAGGAGATCAAGCACCGGGTCTCGACGCGCAAGCCGTACCGCGCGTGGCTCGAGGAGAACAAGATCGACCTCGCCGACCTCGCGCCGGTCAAGAGCCCCTATGCGTTCCGCCGCCGAGGCCGCGCGCCCGGCAGGTGTTCGGCTACACCGAGGAAGACCTGAACATGGTCCTCGGCCCCATGGCCAGTCGGCGGCGAAGAGCCGTCGGCTCGATGGGCGTCGACATCCCGCTCGCCGTGCTCTCGCCGCGGCCGCAGCTCCTGTTCCGCTACTTCAAGCAGCAGTTCGCCCAGGTCACCAACCCGCCGATCGACCCGATCCGCGAGGAGATCGTGATGTCGATGGTGAGCTGCGTCGGCGGCGAGGGCAACCTGCTCGACGAGACCCCGCGCCAGTGTCGCATGCTGCAGCTGCCGCAGCCGGTGCTCACCAACGACGACGTCGCCAAGCTCCGCCGCAGCGTCCCCGCGGACTTCCGCACCTCCACGGTGGCGATGCGCTTCCGCAAGCCCGAGCCCGGGAGCGAGCGCACCCTCGGCGAGCACCTCGAGGCGGCCCTCGAGCTCGTGTGCGCCGAGACGCGCGCCGCCGTCGACGCGGGCGCCAGCATCGTCGTCCTCTCCGACCGCGACGTCGGCCCCGACTACGCCCCCATCCCGAGCCTGCTCGCGCTCTCCGCGGTGCACCACGACCTCATCCGCACCGGGCGCCGCATGAAGGTCGGCCTCGTGGTGGAGAGCGCCGAGCCCCGCGAGGTCGCCCACGTGGCGCTCCTCATCGGCTACGGCGCCGGCGCGGTGAACCCCTACCTCGCGCTCGACACCATCGCGCGCCTCGCCAAGACCGGCGGCCTCCCCAAGAACACCACCGAGGACAAGGCCGTCGCCGGCTACGTGAAGGCCCTGCGCAAGGGTCTCCTCAAGACCATGTCCAAGATGGGCATCAGCGCGCTCTCGTCGTACCAGGGCGCGCAGATCTTCGAGGCGGTGGGCCTCGACCAGATGCTCGTCGACCGCTGGTTCTCGGGCACCTCGTCGCGCATCCGTGGCCTCGGCCTGCAGGAGATCGCCGAGGAGTCGCTCGCGCGCCACACGCGGGCCTACGGACGCGTCCCCGAGCCCAAGCTCGACGTCGGCGGCCACCTGCACTTCCGCGTGCAGGGCGAGCCGCACGCCTTGGACCCCGACCAGCGTCGCAACCTGCAGAACCACGAGAACCTCGCCATCGCGATGAACCGCCTCGGCGCCCGCTCCAACACGGGCGAGGGCGGCGAGGATCCGGAGCGCTTCGGGGACGAGCGGCGCCTCGGCGATCAAGCAGATCGCGTCCGGCCGCTTCGGCGTCACCGCGGAGTATCTCAACAACTGCCGCGAGATCGAGATCAAGGTGGCCCAGGGGGCGAAGCCCGGCGAGGGCGGCCAGCTGCCCGGCTTCAAGGTCTCGGGCATGATCGCGCGGCTGCGCCACGCCACGCCCGGCGTCACGCTGATCTCGCCGCCGCCGCACCACGACATCTACTCCATCGAGGATCTGGCCCAGCTCATCTATGACCTGAAGCAGATCAACCCGCGCGCGCGCATCAGCGTGAAGCTGGTGGCGAGGCCGGCATCGGCACGATCGCCGCGGGCGTCGCCAAGGCCAGGGCCGACGTCATCCTGATCTCCGGCCACGCCGGCGGCACCGGTGCCACGCCGCAGACCTCGATCCAGCACGCGGCGTCCCGTGGGAGATGGGCCTCGCCGAGGCCCACCAGGTGCTCGTGATGAACCGCCTCCGCGGCCGCGTGCGCCTGCAGGTCGACGGCGGCATCAAGACCGGCCGCGACATCGTCATCGCCGCCATGTTCGGCGCCGAGGAGTTCGGGATCGGCACCACCCCGCTGATCGCGAGCGGCTGCATCATGATGCGCAAGTGCCACTTGAACACGTGCCCGGTCGGCGTGGCCACGCAGGACCCGGAGCTCCGCAAGCGCTTCCCGGGGCAACCCGAGCACGTGATGCGCTACCTGATGTTCGTCGCCGAGGAGGTGCGCTCGCTGCTCGCCGAGCTCGGCTTCCGCACGCTCGAGGAAGCGGTCGGACGCGTCGACCGGCTCGTGCCGCACAAGGTGCCCGGGCCCTCCAAGACGAGCCGCGTGGATCTCTCCGAGGTGCTCTACCGCCCGCGGCAGGCCGAGACCTCGCCGATCCACTGCGTCGAGGCGCAGGACCACAACCTGCGCCAGGTGAAGGACCACGAGCTCATGGCGCGCGCGAAGGCGACCCTCGAGCGCGGCGAGCCCACCGCGGTCGAGATGGCCCTGCGCAACAGCGACCGGGCGTTCGGCAGCATGACCGCGGGCGAGATCGCGCGCGTGCACGGGGCGGAAGCCCTGCCGGAGGACACGCTCGTGGTCACCGCGCGTGGGAGCGCCGGCCAGAGCTTCGGCGCCTTCGCCGTGCGCGGGATGACGCTGGTCCTCCACGGCGACGCGAACGACTACGTCGGCAAGGGACTCTCGGGTGGCGTGCTCGCGGTGCGCCCGCCGGCCACCGCGCCCGGCCGCGCGGACGAGCAGATCATCGTCGGCAACACCGTGCTCTACGGCGCGACCAGCGGGAAGGCGTTCTTCGCCGGCCGCGCGGGCGAGCGCTTCGCGGTCCGCAACAGCGGCGCGATCACGGTCGTCGAGGGCGTCGGAGATCACGGCTGCGAGTACATGACCGGCGGCGTGGTCGTGGTGCTCGGCAGCACGGGTCGCAACTTCGCCGCGGGCATGAGCGGCGGCCTCGCCTACGTGTTCGACGAGGACGCGGCCTTCGTGCAGCGGTGCAACCGCGACATGGTCTCGCTCGAGGCCGTCGAGGGGGCCGAGGCCGAGCGGCTCGCGCAGCTCATCGAGGAGCACGCCGCCCGCACCGAGAGCGTGAAGGCGCGCGAGATCCTCGAGAGCTGGGAGCGCGCGCGCGACGTGTTCGTGAAGGTGATGCCGAGCGAGCTCAAGCGCGTGCTCGACGACCAGCGCACCCCGGAGACGGCCGGCATCCCGTTCGTCGGGGTGGGGGAGGGGCCACCGGTATCGAGGCCCTATGTGCCGGGTCGGTCGTGGCGCCCGGAGACGGTGGTGAGCCATGGGTAGGCCGCGCGGTTTCATCGAGCTCCGTCGCAGCAAGGGCGAGGCGCGCCCCATCGCGGAGCGCGTGCACGACCACGCCGAATACGACCTGCCGCTGCCCGACCCGGAGCTGCGCGATCAGGCGGCGCGCTGCATGGACTGCGGCATCCCGTTCTGTCACCAGGGGTGCCCGCTCGGCAACCTCATCCCCGAGTGGAACGACCTCGTCCTCGCCGGTCGCTTCGACGAGGCCAGCGCCTCGCTGCACTCGACCAACAACTTCCCCGAGGTCACAGGTCGGGTGTGTCCGGCGCCGTGCGAGACGAGCTGCGTGCTGTCGCTCGAGACGCTCCCCACCGAAGGCGGCCGTCGCCCGCCGGGGGCCGTGGCCATCAAGCAGATCGAGCACCAGATCGCCGACCGGAACCTGCACCTCGCCCCGCAGCGGGCGCTGGTGCGCAGTGGTCGTCGGGTGGCGATCGTCGGCTCGGGGCCGGCCGGTCTCGCCGCCGCCCAGCAGCTCGCGCGCCGCGGTCACGACGTCACGGTGTTCGAACGCGACGATCGCGTGGGCGGCCTGCTCCGCTACGGGATCCCTGATTTCAAGCTCGACAAGCGCGTGCTCGACCTGCGCCTCGGCCAGCTCGAGAAGGAGGGCGTGACCTTCCGCACGCGCGTGCACGTGGGGGTCGACGTGCGCGGCGACCAGCTGCGCGCGCAGTACGACGCGGTGCTGCTGGCCGGCGGCGCCCTCGTGCCGCGCGATCTCGCGGCGCCGGGTCGCGCGCTGCCGGGCGTGCACTTCGCGATGGACTACCTCACCCAGGAGAACCGCCGCGTCGCCAACGTGCCGGTGATCGGCGAGCCGATCCTCGCGACGGGCAAGCACGTCGTGGTCCTCGGTGGAGGCGACACGGGCAGCGACTGCGTGGGGACGGCGCTCCGGCAAGAGGCCGCGAGCGTCACCTCGCTCGAGCTCCTGCCGCGTCCGCCCGACGAGCGACGCTCGTCCAACCCGTGGCCCGAGTGGCCGCTGGTCTTCCGCACCTCCGGGTCGCACGAGGAGGGCGGCGAGCGTCGCTTCGGCGTGCGCACGACCGAGCTCGTGGGCGAAGACTGCATCCGCGCGCTGCGGGCCGAGGCCGTCGCGTTCGTCGACGGGCAGCTGGTCCCGACCGGCGAGACCCTCGAGCTCCCGTGCGATCTCCTGCTCCTCGCGATGGGCTTCGTCGGGAGCGCCAAGGCTGGCGTGCTCGAGCAGCTCGGCGTCGACCTCGACGCGCGGGGCAACGTCGTCGCCGAGGACCACGCGACGGCGGTGCGCGGCGTGTTCGTCGCGGGCGACATGCGCCGCGGTCAGTCGCTCGTCGTCTGGGCCATCGCCGAGGGCCGCCGCGCCGCGAGCCGCATCGACGCCTTCCTCGCGAGCTCGTAGGGCCGCGTCGACGTGGTCGGTCCGCCGGCGGCCGCCGACTCATCGGCCGGATCTCGTACAGCCCCACGATCATTCTACCGCTTGGAAACAATCCGGAGTGGCGCAAGCGCGAGCTGGACGTCGCCATGGCGTACAGCTTGCCGGACCCTTGGCAGCGAAAACTGTTCCTGGCGCTGTGCCGTCGGTACGAGCTCAAGCCCTACCGCGAGTATCGTCAGCGCATGAGCGGCTGCTTCAACGCGGGGTATCTGCTCGAGCACGGCATCGCCGGGCGGCGAGACGCACACTGCGCGCTCGCGATGTATCGCTACGCGTGCGACGGTGGGTATGCGCACGGCTGCCTCGTCGCTGGCCACATCTACAAAGGCGGCGGCGACATCCCGGCCGATCCACGCAGGCCGCGTTGGTGTTCAAGAAGGCGTGCGAGGCCGGCAGCAAGGCGGGCTGCACGCAGCTCGGCATCGTCGCGCCCGCCGCTGCATCGGCCTCCGCTTCGACGGCAGCGCCGTCGCCCACGGCGCCTCCCGCCACGCCCTCGACCTGGGTCGTGCCGAGTCTCCCGCCGAAGCGATAGTGGACGCTCACCACTCGAACGCGCCGTACGTCTCGCGCGCGATCGCGAGCATGCGGCGCTTGTGACCGAACGCGATCGAAAGCGGGCGCAGCACGGAGAAGAGCACCTTCTGCAGCCAGATGGGCGGGCCCTCGATGTAGATGTCGACCTCGCCGATGAACGCGGCGAGCTCGAGCAGCTTCGGGTCTCGCTTCTCTTTGCGCACGAGCGCGTTGACGACCTTGAGCCACGCCTCGTTCTTCTGGGCGGGTCGATACTCGACCTCGCACTGCACCTCTTCGGTGCCCTCGTTGCAGAGCGAGTGCAGGGTGCCGGGCGGGAGCACGAGCTCGTCTCCGGGCCCGAGCTCGCGCTTCACGCCCGCGACCGTGACCGCGAGCTTGCCCTTCACCCCACGGAACACCTCGGTCTGGTAGGCGTGATGATGAACCATCGGGACGCCACCGCCCGGGGCGACGAAGAAGTCGAACGTCACGAATTCGCCGTTCGTCTCGCGTGTGGTCTTGGTGAACACGAACCGCTCGCCGGTGAGCGGGTTCTCGGCGACGTTTTCGGCCAGACCTTGCTCCATGGTTGCCTCCCGCCTCGAGTGACAGATAGTGTGCCTTGATGGCAGACAGCATGTCAAGCCCCCTCCCGAGCTTGCGCGACGCCCACGGTGAGGCCACGCGCGAACGCCTGCTCGACGCCGCAGTCGCGCTCGTCGACCAGGGGGTCGAGCCGACCATGCGCGCCCTCGCGAAGGCGGCGGGCGTCGGCGAGCGCACGGTCTATCGATACTTCGAGAGCCGGGACGCATTGGTGATCGCGGTCGCACCACGCTTCGTCGGTCGCGCCGGCATCCCGCTGTGCGCACGGTTCGACGAGCTCGACGACTACGCACGCGACCTCTTCACCGTCTTCGAACGAAACGCGAACCTGATCGAAACGATGCTCACGTCGCCGTGGATGAGCGCCCCGTTTCGGAAGACCCGTCGCGACAATCTGCTCGCCCTACGCAAGCTCGTCGACGACGCGTTCGGAAAGGCGAAAGCGAGCGATCGTGCGTCGGCAACCACGAGCCTCCGGTCGATGCTCAGCGGTTCGGGCTGGCTGTATCTGCGTCGCTCGTGTCAGCTGGAGAACGAGGCGATCATCGAGCACGCGCAGTGGTTGATCGCAGCCGTTCGCGCTCGCCTCGAGAACCTCGCGAAGGCGCCGCGCTGACGTCACGGCGTGCGCAGCTCGGCGAGGTTCATCGCATCGGCGAAGATCTCGCCGCAGTAGATCGAAGCGAGGCGACGAATGTGCATCAGGTCGCCCAGAGACGGTTCCGTCGGCCGAGCCGACCGGAGCGCGAGATCGCATGACCGTGGTCAGGTAAGGTCGAACTGCCGGCAATGGAAGGGGGCTTGCACTACCTACCCTCCTCGCGGCGAGCCGGATCGACGCCTTCCCAGCGAGCTCGTGGACGACGATGGCTGTCTTGCACATCGAGCGCCGCCCGCCGCAGAGCTGCTAGGCTTGGTCCATCCTCGAGCTCTCCGAAAGCGCCGCTCGTCTCGTCGCGCACGCGCGTGCGGAGCGCGAGGACTACGCGCGGTGGCAGGCCGTCGCCGACGCGCTCGTGGCCGAGAAGAATCCGCTCGGCGAGTACATCGCGCTGACCCTTCGGATGCGAACCGGGGACTACTCCGGGATGAAGCGGCACGACGCGGTCGCGGCGGCGTGGCGCAAGCGTCACGCGCCGTGGACCAAGATCTTCTCGTGGTGGAACATCGGGCTCGTGCTCACGATGCGCGATCTCCAGTCGGTGTTCGGCCACCTCGACGACCTTCGCGCGATCGGGCTTCCGCTGGTCCTCCAGGTCGCGCGCGGAAGCAACGCGCCGGACGTGTGCATGTTCGACGAAGCGTTCACGCGGATGGCGTGGATGCGAAAAGACGTGACTGTCGAGAACGCCAGTTGGGGGCCGGGGCTCGACGAGGACGTGTACCACTGGCGCGACGTCGTCGTCTGGCGCTTGTTCGATCAAAGCGAGCTGTACAGCCGGCGCGGCATCGAGGCCGAGTGGATCGCGGTCGAGCTCCGGGGCGACGGCGCGTACGCGATCGGCGCGAAGCCCGGTGAGGAGTTCGTCGCCGGCGGGCTCACGGTCGGGCGATCGCGACCTGGGCACCCGTGAAGTCCGACGATGGGGTCCAGGATGAGTTGGGCGGGAGGAACCCATGGCCAAGCATGAATCGTTGTCCGGCACCGCTTCCACACCGCTCGACGCGACGCGCCGCTACTCGTTCCGCCGGGTCGTCGGCTCCGCCGGTGACGCGCACCTGGTCATCCCGGTGGTCCATCGGGTGTCGTGCGAAGACCTCGGCGAGGTCGTGGAGCCGGAGCAAGAGGTGTTCGTCCGCGCGTTGATCGAGGAGCTCGGCGTGAAGGCGAACGCCGGCTTCCCCGGCGAGTGGGTGTTCCCGGACGTCGCCACGCTCGACGTTGTGTGGGAGGCCCTGCGCGCGAGGCTTCGCGAGCCGCCCAAGCGGCGCTGAGCTTCGGGGGGCGTCCCACTCTACGGGAGGAGTCCGCGGATCTGCAGCGCCAGCGAGGAGCGCAGCCCGGGCTCCAGCGCCGCCTCGAGCGTCGTGAAGCCGCTGATCCACCCGAGCAGCGCGCCGAAGTAGAGCGCGAACACGTTGGTCGCCGCGCGCAGCGGTTCGATGCTCGCCGCGAGCTCGCCCTGGTCCTGCGCCTCGCGCACGAGGCCGGCGACGCGGTGCAGGAACGCGAAGGTGAGCGCGTTCACCTGGTCGGCGTTGTTGCCCTTGGCGCCGGGGAGCTGGCGCACGAACGCGATCGCGATCGCGGGGTGCTCACCGTACATGGCGAAGATGCCCGCGAACACGTGCATGAGGCGGTCGAGCAGCGGCCCTTTCGGGAGCGTCGCGAAGCGATCGTCGACGGTCGACGCGAGCCGGTCGTGCATCACGAGGAACAGGAGGTCGGGCTTGTCCTTCGCGTAGAGGAACAGGGTGCCCGTGGCCACGCCGGCACGCTCGGCCACCGCCTTGGTGGTGGTCGCCTCGAAGCCGCGCTCCGTGAACAGCTCGAAGGCCGCGCGACGGAGGCGCTCCCGCTTGTCGAGCTTGTGCTGGAGCCGCAGGGACATGACCGTGGTCAGAACATTCCTCCGGATTCCACGGCCGTCCAGCCCCTTGACTTTGGAATGAGCGAACTCAATACTGACCATGGTCATTATGGAGGCGACGATGGACCAAGAGACGATGCGCACGGCGCGGGCGCGATACTTCGCGGAGAACGGCTTCGGGGACGACGGTGGCTACGGCTCCCCGTGGGTCGACTTCAAGCTCGGGTCGATCCCGTTCCCGTTCCCCAACACGAAGGCGCGGGTCCGGGCCGTGCGCTTCCACGACCTGCACCACATCCTCACCGGCTACCGCACGGACTTCCGCGGCGAGCTCGAGATCTCCGCGTGGGAGATCGGCGCCGGGTGTCGCGACATGATCGCCGCGTGGCAGCTGAACCTCGGCGGGCTGTGGGCGGGGGCGATGCTGATGCCGAGGCGGACCTTCCGCGCGTTCGTCCGCGGGAGGCGCACGACCTCGCTCTACGACAAGGACCTCGACGCGCTCCTCGACGGCACGGTCGCCGAGGCCCGTCGGCTCTGCGCGTTCCCGGAGGTGGAGGAGCACCGGCCCACGGCGCTCGACCACGCCCTCTTCGCGCTCGCGGTCCTGGTGGGGTGGATCGTGGGGACGCTCACGTTCGCGCTCGTACTGCTGGTGGTGCCGCCGTACTTCCTGTGGTGGCTCGGCTTCGGGCCGACCAAGGCAGGCGCTGCGTCGACGAAGTGACGGCTCGATCCTCCGGGCAGCGCGGACGGCGTCGTCGCCGAGCCTCAGGGGGCGCTCCGCTCGTGCCGCCCGCCGGCGTCCTCCTCGACGGGCGCTCGGAGTTCGTCCTCGGTGGATGCGTCGCCCGCGCCAACGTCCTCGGCGATGCGGGCGCGCACGGCGGCGCGAGGAGGTTCGCGGCCGAGCGCGGCGAGCAGCGCGTCCGGGTCCTTCGTGGACACGGCGATCGACTCCTCTGCACCCTTGTCGTTCGTGAAGCGAATCGTGAGGACGGGCGAGCCGACGGCTCCCGTCGTGAGGTCGTCGCGCGCGCGGTGCCGCGCCATGGCAACGGTGCGCTCACCGCGCTCGATCGAGAGGATCGAGCCGAGCGGGATCGCCCGTTTGGCGACGCCGACCTGGACGTGCAGCGCGCGCCCCGTCACGATGACGCGGCTCACTCCGGCAAGGATGCCGAGGACGGCGATCACGGCCGCGACGACCGCTCCGAGAGCGCCGCAGAGGATCGCGACGGCCATGCGGCCCTGACCCGCGAGAATGGCGGCGGGAACAAAGAACGCGGACGAGAACAACACTCCCGCGAGACCGACGGCCACCGGGACGCCCAGGCCGAGCACGGTCTTCTCGTGGAACCGGACCTCGGCGCCGTCCGCCATCGCCGAACGCTCGTAGTCGTCGAGAGGGGCCATGACCGCCGGCCAGTATGCCACGCCGGCTCGTTCGTCTACCGCGTCTACTTGAACGGCCCCTTCTGCGCGCGCAGCTGGACGATGTTGTCGAGCGTGGCGAGGTCCTCGTACGCGAGCCCCAGGATCGGCCCTCGGTCCATCGCGCGGAGATGCGTCGCGCTGTCTCTCCAGTCGACCTCCGCGAACGGCAACCCCTTGGTCGGGTCCGCAGGGCGCGCTCGTCCGGCCCCGAGGTCCTTCGTGAGCCTCTGCACGGCGTCGCCGAAAGACGCACCGGCGGGCTCCTTCTCGCCGAGCCGCTGCTCGGTGATGACCTTCCACAGCTTGCCGTGGATGAGGAAGAAGTGGTGCGTGGCCCCCTTGCGGGTGAGCAGGAGCTTCGCCTCGTTGGTGTTCTGGCCGTGCTCGGCCTTGAGCGGGCTGGTGTCGATCGTGAGGCCCTCGTACTTGACCAGGCTGCGCGTGAAGGCCGCCTTCTCCTCGGCCAGGGCGGCGTCGAGCTGCTTCATCTTCACGCCGGGCGACGTCTTCGCGTAGAGCGGCTTGTAGTCCTCGTCGAGGAGCCTGCCGACGGCGTCGGTGAGGTCCTTGAGGTTCTGGCCGAAGGCCACGCCGGCCAGGCCGAACGACAGCACCTTCTTGGTGATGCTGGGCCCGGCAGGGGCGACGATCTTCTTCTCCGTCTCGGCCACGGCAGGCGGGCTGGCCACACCGATCGCGAGCGCCGCGGCGAGCGCCCAACAGGCTGGATGGGTGTTCATGGGACCTCTCCCGCCTCGACGCATGCCCCATGCCACCGTGCATTCCACGGTGGTTCGAGGGGAGCGGACTCCCACCACCTGCACGTCGTGCACGCGTGGCGAGAGATGGCGGTGCTCTAGCGCGCGCCCGACCTTCGACGGCGGCCTGCATGCGCGAGGAGGGCCGTCATCGCGACGCCGAACGCGAGGCCGCTCGACGCCCCGGACGAGCCCGCGGTCTCACAGCCGCACCCCGAGGTGGGGTCGGGGGCGGCGACTGGGTCGCCCGCCTCACCCGAGTCCACGCTGGCATCGCCGGTCTCGTCGACCGCCCCGTCGACCGACGTGTCGACCGCACCGTCCGTCGTCGCGTCGCCGGGCGTAGCGTCGCCGGTGCTCGGCTCTCGGGCGACGACGGCGACCGTGCGCGTCGCGATGCCGGCCGAGCTGAGCGTGAGCGTCGCGGCATCGTCGGTGCCGTCGGGGTCGCTCGCGGCCGCCACGGTCACCGTCTGCGGGGTGGCGTAGTTGGCTGCCGTGAAGACGAGGCTCGCGCCCCCCGCGACGGTGATGTCGCCGTCGCCATCCGTGCGCGCGACGACGACGGTCACCGGGGCGGAGGGCGCACGCGCGAGCGCGACGGTGAAGGTGCCGCTGGTCCCCTCGTCGACGGTGAGCGCGGTGGTGGAGACGACGAGACCTTGGTTGGTGTTGTCGGTCGCTCGGACGATGACCGTCTCCGACGGCACCCCGGTGGCGGTGGCGGTGAAGGTCGCGGTGTCGTCGAGGGAGTCGCCATCGGCCGCGGCCGAGAACGTGATCGGTTTGGGGACGTTCCAGTCGCCCGGGCCGAACGTGAGCGAAGCGCCGACCGACACGGAGAGATCCGCGTCGCCCGCGGTCCGAGCGACGGCCACCGTCACCGGGCCGGTCGGGGCCATCGCGAGGCTGGCGGTGACGATCGCGCGACCGCCCTCGGACATGCGGACGTGCTGGTTGGACAGCACGATTCCCTGCGTCGTCGGCTTGTAGGCCACCCGGTAGAAGGTCCCGTCGTAGCGCGTCCAGTACAGCGCGCCGTCGGGCCCGACGGCCGCATCGATGTACTGCGTGATGGTGGTGGAGAAGGGATCGATCGTGGCGAACTTGTTCGCGCTGGGGCCGCCCATGGTCGCTCGCATCACGCGGCCGCTGTCGAAGTCGCCCCAGAAGTAGTTGCCGCGGTAGGCGGCAGGAAACGAGGTGGCGTCGTAGAACGTCCCGCCGAGGACGGTCCGCCCGATCGCCTCGACGCGGGTCGAGCCCGCGCCCGAGGTCGCGTCGGGCCCGGCCTGGGCGAACGTGAACTGGGTGGGACTCGACACGTCGAGGATCGGCGGATGCGGCGCCGTGGTGTTGAAGCTCGCGTTGGTGACGCCGGCGATGCGAACCCGGCATCCGGGCTTGTAGTTCTTGAGGGGCGAGGTCACCGTGACCGTCACGATGCCGCCCGAGCGCACGACGCCCGCGGCCGCGATGGTCCGCGTCTCCTCGTACGCCCAGTAGTCGAGCGCGGGCTGGATGTAGGGCGGGACCTGCGAGCCCTCGGTCGCCGCGGTGTCCCGGATGTAGCCCGCATGATCGCCCTTGTTCACCAGGAAGATCTGCTCGGCGTAGCTGCCGACGACGTTGACCCACAGCTTCTCCGTCGAGGGCTGGAAGGTCATCGTGTACGGGTTGCGAAAGCCGCGCGCCCAGATGTAGTCGTTGTTGGGGCCGGAGCCGTCGAAGAACGGATTGTCGTTGGGCGCCGTGCCGTCGGGGTTCATGCGCCCGATCTTCGAGGCGAGCGTCACGGTGTCGGTCAGCGACACGAGGTTGCTGGCCTCGCCGATGCCCCAGTAGAGCTTGCCGTCGGGCCCGAAGGCGATGCCCCCGCCGTTGTGATTGCCGCCCTGGGGAAGGTCGGTGATCAGCACCGTACGCTCGACCCCCACGTCGCCCGTGGCGCGATAGCGGAGGATCTCGCCCTTGTTGTACGAAGTCGTGACGAAGGCGTAGACGAACTGGTTGTCGACGAAGTTGGGATCGAAGGCGAGCCCGAGCAGGCCCTCCTCACCGCCGGGCCGGATCGGCGACATCGTGGCGAACGGCGTCGGCAGGGGCGTGCCGTTCTTGATGATGCGAATCGTGCCGTCCTGCTTGGTCCAGAAGAGCCGGTTGGTGCCGTCCGGCGCCCACACCATCGTCGTGGGGCCGTAGCCGCCGACGGCGACCGTGGCGAACACCGTCTCGGTGAAGTTCGTCGCGTCGACCAGGGTGGCCGACGCCGCGCCGACCCACGAAGAGGTGGCCACGACGGCGGCGGTGGAGAGCAGTCGAGCCCCGGACCGGGAGAGAAGGGGGTGCAAGGAGGACATTCGAGGGAGCCTAGCCGCCCACGTCGCTCGCGCCCGTCTCGTCGTCGCCGGAGCGGCCGATTTAAGCCGCAGCCGTGCAATGGTCGGATCGCGAACCTCGTCAGGCTCGGCCGACCAGGCTCCTCTCGGGCGCCCATCTCCGGGCGAGCAGGGCGTCGGCGCGGTCGAGATCGACGTCGGCGACGGCCACGCCGACCTCCCCCGCCTCGACCCTCGCGAGGAGCTCTCCGCGCGGGGAGACGATGCACGTGGCCGCGCCCTGATCGGCGCCCGCGAAGTTCGCGGTCGCCACGTAGACGGTGTTCTCGAGCGCGCGACAGAGGAGCGCCTTGTCGTTGTACGGAGCCTCGTGGTGGCACCACTGGGTGGCCAGCGACCCGTCGTCGGTCGTCACGTACTGCGGCACGAAGACGACGCGGGCGCCGTGGAGCACCAGCGAGCGCGTGATCTCTGGATAGCGAAAGGCCTCGTGACAGACGGCCACGCCGAACGTGACGCCCACGGCCTCGAACACCCGGCGTCCGGCTCCAGGCACGTAGTCGCGTTCCTCGGACGGATCGATCTGCGTCTTCTTCTGCTCGCCGAGCACAATCCCGTTCGCGTCGAAGACGACGGACACGATCTCGCGTCCCCTGGGCGTCGGGCGTTCCGCCCCGACGATGGAGACGACGCCTGCACGTCGCGCCGCCTGACCGACCTCGCGCAGCGCGGCGGCGAGCGCCTCCTCACTCACGTCGGGCACGGAGCGGGCTTGGCCGCGGTGGCCTGGCAGGGAGGTCTCGGGGAGGCAGACGACAGAGGCGCCCAGGCGGCCCGCGTGCTCGATGGCCGCGATGGCAGCGGGCACGGCCTCGGCGAGCGTGGCCGTCAGGGGCGTCGATGCGACGGCGATGCGAACGGTCATGCAGGCGGCTACCACCGTGGTCCTGGTGGCGGTACACGACGACTTCCGACGGACCTGCGGGAGGGACTCCATGGCCCTGAAGAGAGAGCATCGCTGCAAGACACCCACAGTGGACCCGCGCGATCCCTGGCCGATCCTGTACGTTCCGAAGGTCCACGGATCGCTCGAGCGGCGCGGGGGCATCTCGCTCGACGACCTGCGCACGCTGCTCGGTGCCGGTCCGGCCGAGATCAGCACGACGGCGTTGCCGGACGAGATGTCCGTCTCCATCCGCGTCGAGCACGAGCGAGCCTCGGTATCCGTCCTGGCCACGGTCCCCACGGAGTACGTGGACACGCGCGTCTTCCCGTCGCTCGGCTACGTCATCACCGCCGCCGACCCTCGTGACGTGGACGCAGCGCTCGAGTGGCTGATGGCGACGTGCAAGAAGGCCAGGGTCGCCGTTCGACCCTCGGGATGAAGAGCGTCGAGCCGTCGATCCGCCGTTTGACCGAAGGTCGCGCTGCGTCCGTCCGGTGCGGCGATACGGGAGATCGACGTGCGACTCGCTACCATGGGGTCATGGCGCGCCTCTCGAAGGAAGAGCTGTTCACCCGCTACGCGCGCGAGGCCAACGATCTCTCCACCGACTTCGTGAAGGCGTTCGGCGGCGCACGCGTCGGCGGCTTCGCGCCGGACATGCTCGCGCCCGAGGCCGCCTCCACGCTCGACGGCGCGCAGGCCCACCAGACCCTGCGGCTCGTGGCCAAGGAGGCGATGGGCCAGCCCATCGTGTTCGGCATGCTCAAGGTGCGCGAGAAGGAGGTGGAGCTCCGCGAGTACGATCGCCTCGAGCTGCTCCACGAGCGCCGCTTCGAGGCGAACCTCCCGTTCCAGCGCGAGCCCTACGACAAGTTCCTCGCCGAGGCCGAGGCGTGGTTCCGCGCCCAGGGGCTCGCGATCTTCCGCCTCGGCCCCACGCCGAGCATCCAGCCACCGCCCATGCCGAGCGGTGGCTCCTCGAAGCTCGTGTGGTTCGCGATCGTCGCGCTCCTGATCGCAGGCGCGGTGGCTTACGCGCTCCTCCGCAAGTGACCCCCCATCACTTGGCGGCGGTGACCGTGAGCGTCGTGCCCCAGTCCTTGCCGACCATGCGCGTCTCGCCCGCGCAGGTGCTCTGCACCTCGAACGTCGCGGTGGTGCCGTCCTCGTAGGTGAACGTCGTCTTCGCGCCCTCCGAGTGGAACGTGCCCTTCTTGAAGCGGATGGCGACCTTGCACATCGTGTGGACGCAGACGTCGAGCGTGGCCTGCACGTTGCCGTCGGCGTCGAACGCGTAGGTGTACTGGTCGAGCACCGGCGCGCCGCTCTTGAACGTGGCGCCGTCGAGCGTGAACAGCGGGTCGGCCGTCCACTTGGTCGGGTCCGCGCAGCAGGCGCCGCTGCTCTTGATGCTGGCGCCGCCCGCGGTGGCCGCGCAGGCGTTGGAGTAGGTCTTGCCGTTGCAGCCGCACACCGGCTTGTAGAGGGCGGGGCAGATCTTGCCCGGCTTCACGCAGGTGCCGGGCTGGTCGGCGGCGCCGCAGGTGTTCGTGGGGAACTGGCAGAACAGGCCCTTGTCACACTTCATCGGCTTGACGGTGCGCCCGCCGCAGCTCTCGCCCGGCTGGCGCGCGAGCTCGCAGTTCTCGTTGGTGCCCTTGCACGAGAGGCCCACCTGCAGCTGCTGCGGCTTGTCGCCCGAGGCCGCGGTCAGCATGTACGTGCGCGCGACGCTGCCGGTGTACGTGACCACCGCGGAGCCGAGGCCATCCGCCTTGCGGAGGAGGGTCCACACGAGCTTGCCGGACCACGTGCGCGAGAGGCCGTAGAGCTTGAAGCCGACGCCGCGCGTGCCGTCGATCGTGCCGTCGGCGGCGTAGGCCGCGACGCTCGTCTTGAACTCGTTGCCGCCCTTGGCGTCGAAGGTCCAGTTCGAGAGCGGCTGGTCGTCGGTGAGGTAGACGCCCTCGGCGCTGCCGAAGTAGAGGCGCTGGCTCGGATCGGCCGGAGCAGGCAGCGAACTCGAGGCGGCGCCTTCGCTGGAGCCGACAGCCTCTTCGGCGACGTCGTCCTCACCTTCAGGCGAAACGGCGCAGCCGACGACGGGCAGAGCGAGGAGAGCGAGGGCGGAGAGGAACGAGAACTTGGTCATGGAGAGACTCCCTTTCGGGGCCGCGCGAAACGCACAGGGCCGATCAGGTCGCAGCTTGTAGTCAAACCTCCCCCTCTGGTCAATCCGGAGCGACACATGAAAATGACAGGCACAAACCGGACAGACGTGCCAAAAAAGGTGTGGACCGATATCCCACCTCCGGTTACATAACCGCTGCCCGCCACACAGTGGCCCTAACCAGAAGGTCTCGACATGCGGCAGCTCCTCTCCCTCCTCCCGGTCCTCGGTCTCGCCCTCGTCGGTTGCGCCGTGGAGCCCGAGGGGCCCGTGTCGCCCGACGACGAGGCGGCCATGGACGCCGACCTCACCAGCGTGTCGGCCCTCTCCCGCAAGCTCACCTTCCAGGGCGTCGTGCACGTGCGCGACGGCGCCACCGACTCCGAGATCCTCTCGGTGGTCCCCGAGCCGATGCAAACGGCGTTCGGCGCGCTCCGCACCGCCAACGTGGGCGTCAACAGCCGCGAGCTCAAGGACGTCGACCCCGCCACGTTCGTGAAGACCAAGGTGCAGGTCGTCGACGGCACCACCGTCACGACGATGCTCCGCGTGCAGTACACGTACACGGACAACGCCGTTGCGCCGAAGTCGATGGCCCGTCGCACGTCGCTCTCGCTCGCGCTGCTCGGCAAGGACTACTCGTCGCAGAGCGCGCGCATCCTCACCGAGTGCACCGACAACGACGCGGAGGCGCGCGATTTCGCGTCCTCGCTCTGGTACGTGTTCAACCCCTCGCTCTCCTCCTGCAAGGCGGCCGTCACCGCCGAGCGCAAGAGGATCGCTGCCGACCAGGCCAAGCTCGCCACGGGGCAGATCCCGAAGAGCGAGGTCGACCGGCTCTACCTGCCGGTCACCGTGCGCCTCGGCGCCGACCAGACCAACAAGGGCAAGAGCTACCCCGAATACGACCGCCTCTACTCGGGTGGCGTCAAGAAGGACACGCTGGTCATCGCGCTGGTGAACGGCATCCTCGACCACGAGCACAAGGAGCTCGCGGACGACAGCGGCTACTCGGAGTGGATGGAGACGCTGCGCGAGGTGTTCGCGGTGCGCCCGGGCCTGCAGCTCGCGGCGATCGAGCCCGCCGAGGACTACAAGTCGATCACCGTCGGCGGCAAGACCTACTCGAACATCCCGTTCACCGACGTGATGAAGTGGACGATCGACGGCACGGGCTTCCCGGCCGGGATGCCCACCACGCTGCGCCACGACGCGCAGGTCGCGATGGCCAAGAAGCTGAGCCGCCACTGGCTCACGTTCCGCGCGCCGCTCAAGGTGAAGATCGGCGCCAACGCCGAGAAGACGGTCACCCTCGAGCTCACCACGTACTTCGGCGCCGAGAGCGACCCGGCCCCGCACAAGCGCGCCATCAAGAACAGCGACGTGTTCGTCTACAACGGGCACTCGTACATCGGCTACGGCCCGCTCGATCCCTCGCGCTTCACGGCGAGCGACTTCCCGTCGAGCTACCAGATCCTCTTCATCGACGGCTGCGTCTCGTACAACTACTACGAGAAGGACTACCTGCCCCTCAAGCCGGGCGCGACGCGCAACCTCGAGCTGATCACCAACGGCCTCGAGGCGCCCTCGTGGCGCAGCGGCTGGGCGCTCGGCCGCTTCCTCGGCAAGCTCGTCGACGGCTCGCAGGCGAGCTACCGCGACCTGCTCTCGGCCGCGAGCGCGACGGACTCGCTCCGCGTGGTGGACGGCGAGGTCGACAACCTCTACTCGCCGACGAAGACCCCGATCACGGTGAAGTGAGTCGCACGGTCGGCGTCGGCCGACCCAGTCCACGACGTCGGGGAGTTCGAACAGATCGATCCTCCGAATGGTGGACATTGTCTGACCGCCGGCGGCGGGCGCTCTCGCCTTTCACTGTCTATGTGCAAGGCATGGCCGCCCTCTTCCACCCCAAGGTCGACATCGCCTTGTCCTGCGACCGAGGGCGCCCATCCTCGGCGTCACCGTCCTCAACCGCGAGATCCTGCCAGAGCAAGCCGGCGACCGGGCCCTGTACGTCGATCTGCTCGTCCAGCTGCAAGGGGGCGGCAGGGTCAACGTCGAGATGCAGTGCGATCCGCGTGGGCACTCGGAGAAGCGCTGGCTCTTCCAGTGGGCACGCGTGGTCGGGAGCCAGCTCGAGCGCGGACAGTCGCACATCGCCCTCGAGCGCGTGATCGGCATCGTGTTCCTCGACGCGCGGATCAGCGGACGCTTCCACTCCATCTACGGCCTCCGCGAGGTCCACGACGGCACGCTGTTCGGGTCCGAAGAGCTGCTGGAGATCCACCTGCTGGAGCTCCCGCTGCTCGACGCGTCCCGTGACGACCCGCTCCACTGCTGGGTCCGCTTCCTTCGCACCGTCGACGCTGCCGAGCTAGAATCGTTGGCCAAGGAGTACCCGATCATGGCGGAGGCGAAGGAAGCACTGGAGCGGCTCTCGGCCGATCCCCATGCGCGCGCCCTGTACGAGGCCCGTCTCAAGCAGCGCCTGTACATGGAGACGGTGAACGAGGTCGTACGCGCAGAAGGACTTGCGCAAGGGCGAGCGGAAGGACGAGCGGAAGGACGAGCGGAGGCGCGCGCCGAGGCGATCGTCGACATCTGCGGCTTCCTCGGCATCCCCGTGGACGAGACGCTCCGGGCTCGATTGGCGCGCGCCGATCTGGCCGAGCTCGAGGCCATCCTCACCTCGTTGCGTACGACGCGCACGCTGCCAGGCTGACCGACTACTCCCACACGACGAGCCAGCTGGAGAGCTGGATGTTGCCGGCTGCGTCGGGGGGCGTCGCCTTCTGAAGAGTCCCTTGTAGGACACCTTCGCCGTCTCGCCGGCCTTGGCGTTCTTCGTGACGTCGACGAGCCACGGCTCGACCAGCTGCCCGGGGCACCAGCCGCCGCGGCCGAACCACCACGTTCCACCCTGGTTCGGCGGCATGCCCTTCTCCCGCCTCGCCCACGCAGCCGTTCTGCTTGGCCACCTCGGGCGCGGTGAACTCCTTGAAGAAGGCCGTGCCTCCGACCGTGATCTCGTGCTGGTGGTTGCAGAACTCGGCGCAGCTCTCCGCCTCGGAGCCGTGGCCGGTCACGAGCGCGTAGAGCTCCACCTTCTTCGCGGTGGCGGGGATGGGGACGTCCTGCGCGGGGTGGAGGTCGTCGTACTTCGACGTAAACGGTCCACCCGACCAGAGGTAGGTGGCCTTGGTGGGGCGCATGCCCTTGCCCTGGTTCGAGAACCGCAGCGAGAGGCGCGTGGCCGTCGGCTGCTTGTTCCACTCCGGCGCGAACGACCAGCGGAGCTTCTTCTTCCCGCCTTCTTGCAGGAGGGCGAGCATCGGCGAGATGTCCACCACCCAGCGCGACTCGCGGTGGTAGGTCGTGATGAAGCGCGCCATCTCCCAGGCCTTGCCGGCGGAGTCGTAGACGCTGAGGTCGGCGATGTAGTCCCACGCGCCGCAGTTGCCGAACTCGGGCTTGTTCGCGTCGGGGCAGCGGGAGTCGATGTCGACCACGAGGGTGTCGAACTTCGCCATGTCGGCGGCCGAGGGGAGGGTGACCTCCTTCTCGTCGAACTGCTGCAGGGTCTCACCCGTGTAGACGTCCACCACCGTGGCCTTGTCGGCTTCGAGCTTCTTCTCGCGCACAGCCTCGGAAGTCGAACAGGCGCGCCTCGTGGGCCGCGTACGCGAGGTTGGTCTCCCAGGGCCACACGCCCGCGTCGGCGAGCGCGGTCTTGTAGCGCGCGACGTCGGCGAACGAACCCACGCCGCGGATCCGCTGGAAGCGATCGATCGCGAAGCCCGCGTTGCCGATGCCGCTCCGCCGACGGTGTCGAGCCAGCTGCCGAACTTGCTCGGGCGACCCTTGATCACGTGCAGGTGCTTGGCCCAGTGCGCGGCCTTGTCCTCGGGGAGCGTCGCGAGCAGGGCCGTGACCTTCTCGGCCATCTTCGCCGTGGACGCGTCGGCAGCGGCGTCGGGCGCGGTGCGCGAGAAGAAGAAGTAGTGGACGCCGAGCGGCGAGGTGGCGACGAGCTTGTCGAGGTCGCGGTCCCAGATCGAGGCCGCGTCCTTGGCGGACTTCTTCAGCGTGTCGGGGATGAACAAATAGCTCTCGCAGCCCGACCAGTCCTTCGCGAGGCTCCACGTCGTCCCGTCCACGTGGGTGACGGTGAAATCCGCGGCGAGGTCGTGGCGGAGCGTGCCGCCCTTGCCCCCGTCGAACGGGCGCTTGTCGAGCTTCAGCGTCGCGCAGACGTCGACGGGCGCGGTGTCGGTCGGCGTGTCGGTCGCGACGTCCGCCGGGTCGCTGTCGGCGGTCGCGTCGTCGGTCGGGCCAGGCTCCGCAGTGGTCTTGTCCGAACAACCGACCGCGAGGAAGAACAGGGCGAAGAAGCGGGCGCGCATGTCCCCTGACGATAGCGTTCCGTGCAGGTCTGCGCCTTTCTCGTCCGTCCTCGGGCAGCATCCTCCATCCTCGGTTGACCCTGGGCGGGTGGTGTGTCGACATGCACCTACACATGGCCGCTCGCCGCTCCCGGTCGCCGTTCCAGAGGCTGCTCCGTCTCGCCAACGCTGGGGTCCAGAACACGCTCGAGGCCATTCGCCTCTCGCAGATGGGCCCGATGCCCGGCGCCTCCTACGAGATCGTCGACCGCGACCGCATCCACCGGCTGCGCCGCTACGTGCGCCCCGCGGGTCGCGACGCCGGCACGGGGCCGCTCCTGCTCGTGCCGCCGCTGATGTTGCAGGCCGAGATCTACGACATCTCCCCCGACCTCTCGTGCGTGGGTCCGCTGCTCGAGGCTGGCGTCGACACGTGGATCGTCGACTTCGGCGCGCCCGAGAAGGAGGAGGGTGGCATGGAGCGCACCCTCGACGATCACGTGCGCACCGTGGCCAAGGCGGTCGAGACGGTGCGTCGCCTGACCGGGCAAGACGTGCACCTCGCGGGCTACTCGCAGGGCGGCATGTTCTGCTACCAGGCCGCCGCGTACCTGCGGTCGGAGCATCTGGCCTCGCTGATCACGTTCGGCAGCCCGGTCGACGTGCACCGGAACCTCCCGCTCCTGCACGGTGACCTCGCCGAAGGGCTCATCCGTGTGCTGCGACCGGCGATCGACGCCACTCTCTCGCGCCTCGAGGGCCTCCCGGGGGCACTCAGCAGCACGGCGTTCCGGCTGCTCACGCCCCGCAAGGAGATCGAGCAGATGTTCGACATGGTGCGGCGCCTCTACGACCGCAAGGAGCTCGAGAAGCGCCAGGCGCGCCGCAAGTTCCTCGGCGGTGGGGGCTTCGTCGCCTGGCCCGGCCCCGCCCTCCGCACGCTCGTCGACGAGTTCGTGGTGCACAACCGGATGGTGCGCGGGGGCTTCGTCATCGAGGGCAAGACGGTGACCCTCGCCGACATCACGGTGCCGATCCTGTGCTTCGTCGGCCTGCGGGACGACATCGCGCGGCCGGCCGCGGTGCGTGGGATCCGTCGCGCGGCGCCGCTCGCCGAGGTCTCCGAGATCGCGCTCTCGGCCGGGCACTTCGGCCTCGTGATCGGCGGCACCGCCCGCAAGAAGACCTGGCCCTCGGTCATCGAGTGGCTCGCGTATCGCGCGCACAAGGGCCCCGAGCCCGCGCTGCTGCGGCCGGCCGAGGCCAAGGTCGAGGACTGGGAGGACGGCTCGGACGCGTGGGAGGTGCCGGTCTCGCTCGACTACGAGCTCCTCTTCCAGACCGCCTTCGAGACCGTGTCGCGCGCGAGCAAGCGGGTGGTCGACATCTTCGCCGACGCGAGCGACACGGTGGGCGCGCTCCGCTACCAGCTGCCGCGCCTGCGGCGCCTCGAGCAGCTCCACGCGGACGACACGTTCAGCGTCGGTGGGGAGCTCGCGCGGCGCGCGGCCGAGGCGCCCGACGCCACGTTCTTCCTCTACCAGGGCCGGGCGTTCTCGTGCGCGCAGGCCGACAAGCGCGTGTCCGCCGTGGTGCGCGGGCTCTTCGCGTGCGGCGTCGCGCCGACCGATCGGGTGGCGGTGCTCATGCACGGTCGGCCCAGCTTGCTCACCATGGCGACGGCGCTCAACCGCATGGGCGCGGTCTCGGTGGTGGTGCCCACCTCGGCGGATCCCGAGGCCGCGCGGCGCGCGCTCGCCGATCTCGACGTGAAGTTCGTGGCGACCGACCCGGACCACCTCGCGCTCGCGCGCACGTTCGGCCACAAGGTGCTCGTGCTCGGCGGCGGCGGCGCGGCCCGCTCGCTCGGCGCGGACGTGGTCGACATGGAGGCCATCGACCCCGCGGCGGTGCAGCTGCCCGCGGGCTTCTCGCCCGACGTGGGCCGCGCGCGCGACCTCGCGCTCGTGATCCTCACCGAGCACGAGGGCGCCCTGCGCGCCTCGTTCGTCAGCAACCACCGCTGGGCGTTCTCGGCGCTCGGCGCGGCCGCGGCGTGCACGCTCTCGGAGCGCGACACCGTCTACGCGTGCCTGCCGCTCCACCACCCGGCGGGGCTCCTCGTGTCGGTCGGCAGCGCGCTCGTCGGCGGGGCGCGCCTCGCGCTCGGGTCGGCGTTCTCGCCCGACACGTTCTGGACCGAGGTGCGGCGCTACGGCGCGACAGTGGTGTTCTACGCCGGCGAGATGGCGCGCGGGCTGCTCACGCCGCCGAAGACGAGCTTCGACCGCACGCACCCGCTGCGGCTGCTCGCGGGCTCCGGCATGCGCCCCGACCTCGCGCGCGACGTGGCCGAGCGCTTCGGCGTCGGCGTGCTCGAGTTCTACGCGTCGACGACCCACAACGTGGTGCTCGCGAACGCCTCGGGCGAGAAGCCCGGCGCGCTCGGGCGCCCGCTGCCGGGGACCGCCGACACGCTGCTCGTGCGCTGGGATTTCGCGACGCGCACGATCGCGCGCGACAACCGCGGCCGCGGGATCGTGGCGGCGGACGACGAGCCGGCGGCGGTGCTGGTGGTCGCGAAGGACAAGGCCGACCAGGCCAGCGTGCGCGACGTGCTCGCGCCCGGCGACGCGTGGTTCCTGCTGAACGACCTGCTGCGGCGCGACGCCGACGGCGACCACCACTTCGTGGAGACGTGGCGGCACGTGGTGGACACGCCCGCGGGGCCGGTGTTTCCACGCGAGGTGGAGGACGCTCTCTACCGGCTGCCGGCCGTCGAGCAGGCGATCGTGCAGGCGGTCGACGGCGCGCTGGTGGCGACGATCCACGCGACGCGGCCGGTCGACGCGGAGGCGCTCAGCAGCACGCTGTTCGAGCTGCCCGCCGCGGCGCGGCCCGAGGTGGTCCGGGTGTCGCGCGCGCCGCTCGCGATGACGCCGGGGTTCCGCGTGCGGATGGTCGCGCTCTCGGACCTCCCGCCCACGGAGCAAGTCGACGTGCTCGTTCGCGGCGTCGATGGCTATTCACGCTCTCTCGGTCCTGCCCGCTGACATGGTAGCATCACGTCGGAGGGAGAGATGTGGAGAGGCTTGCTGTCGTGCGCGCTCCTCGTTGGTGGATGTGCGGGGTCCGGTTTCGACGTGGCGGTCCCCGCGGATGCGAGGAGTGACTCCTCGAGCACCGACTCGGGGATCGACTCGGGGATGGATTCGAGCACGGTGCCGGACTCCAGTCCCGCCGACTCGCGCGTCGACGCCCCTGCCGACCTCGGGGAGGACGTAACCCCGAGTTGCGTGACCACACCCTACGAACCCGCCAAGCCGCTGCCGAGCGGTGGTTTCGTCTGTGGCGTCGGGGAGTGCCGGCTCGTGGCCCAGGGGGCGTGCAAGATGACGGTGGTGCCGGCCGGCGGTGAACCTTCCCCTTGCCCGGCCCTCTATCCCACCGAGAAGCTAGGGAACGGCAAGGACGACGATTGCGACGGGGTGGTCGACGAGGGGCACCCCGTCGAGGCTTCGCCCGCGGGGTTCGAGTGCAAGAGCTGTGCGTTCGGTCGCAAGGTCCGGCGCAAGGCCGACGGCACGCTCGACACCATCACGCCAGGGAATTTCTACGGCGACTACGAGAACAATCCCGGCTGCGTGAACTCGGAGCTGTGCAAGCTCCCGAAGGAGCAGTGGGTCCGACACGCTGGCTTCAAGGGGACCAAGACCTGCTCCGACTTCTGCGCGGCCCTGGGGCGCACGTGCCAACCCCTGTGCGCGACGACCGGCTGCAAGGCCGAGGCCAACAAGACGGGGCTCGGGACCTATGCGGCGGACTACTCCTGCATGGGCGGCGGAGTGCGTCCGCTCGTCGGAGCATGCGACGCCGTCCTCACCGACGTGGTCCCGAGCAACGCCTTCAACGTGTTCTGCTGCTGCGCGATGTGACGGGAAAATCACGTCTCCTGCACGAACTCCGCGACCACGCGGCCGGGCTCTTGGTGGTGGCCTGCTCGAATTCGACCCCTCGACGACCCACGACGCCAACGCCCGGGCGAGAAGCCGAGCGCGCTCGGCCGCCCGCTACAGACGAAAATGGTGCTCCGTCAGTTCGCCGGGTTCGACGAGAGGTGATGCGCTGCCCCGACGACGATCCAGAGCCCTGTCGAAGAGCTGAAGGTCGAGATCGTCTTCGACGGTGCAACGACCGAGCTCGTGGCCGTAGGCGCCGAAGACGACGAGGGCGTGGCGATGTTCGGCGACTACGCCACCGTCTCGCGCGTGTCCTGAGCCACCAGGCTGTCGTGAGCCGCAATCACGGGCGAGCGTCGCCAATCGCGTAGGCTCAGTCTCCGTCGGCGTCGGCGTCGGCGTCGGTCGGCCCTGAATCGCGACACGCGAACCAGCAGTCGTCGTTGACCGCCCAGCTCCACGCGCCCCACCGACACTGCGCGATGTCCCTCGTCAGGGACGCACAGGTCGGGCACTTGTAGGTCGAACCGGTGTAGAAGACGTCCTCACAGCAGGGCAACGATGGGGGCGTGTTCGAGCAGACGTCCGCCGCGTCCGCGCCGTCGGCCGCTCCACCCTCTCCGTCGGCCGGCGCATCGAAGGCGGCGGTCTCTTTCGCCGACACCTCACTCTCAGCGTCGACCGATTCGCCAGGCGCGGCGCTCTCGGACTGGCAGGCCACGAGGAGCGCGAAGAGGACGACGAGGCGGTGGTGCATGCCCCTGCCTCACGTCCTCCGGACGAACTCCGCGACCACGCGGCCGAGCTCTTCGCCGCGATCCTCCTGCAGGAAGTGACCGCCGCCGGCGATGGTGACGTGCGCCTGGCCCTTGGCGCCCGCGATGCGCTCCTGCAGGAACCGCTCGCCGCCGCCCGTGATCGGATCCTGGTCCGAGAAAGCGGTGAGGAACGGCCGGTCGAACGCGGCGAGCCCCTTCCACGCGGCGCGGTTGGCCGGGGCGGCCGGGTCGTCCGGGCTCGAGGGGACGAGCAGCGGGAACTTGCGCGCGCCCGCCTTGTACCGCTCCTCGGGGAACGGCGCGTCGTATGCCGCGAGCACGGCCTCGTCGAACGGCTGCGCGCACCCGCGCTGCACGATCCCGCCGACCGGCAGCTCGGGCACCGACTGCGAGAACTGCTGCCACGCGAAGAACGCGGGCGGGAGCTTCTGGTCGCCGGTCGGCAGGCCGGTGTTCGCGGCGACCACGCGGCGGAACAGCGCGGGCCGCTCGCCCACGAGGCGCAGCCCGAGCAGGCCGCCCCAGTCCTGGCACACGAGGTTCATCGACGCGAGCTGAGCCGCGTCGACGAACGCGTGGAGCCAGCCCATGTGTGCGGCGTAGGTGTAGTCGTCCTGGCTCGCGGGCTTGTCCGAGCGGCCGAAGCCGACGAGGTCGGGCGCCACCGCGCGCAGGCCCGCGGCCGCGAGCACGCGCATCACCTTGCGGTAGAGGAACGACCACGAGGGCTCGCCGTGGAGCAGGAGCACCACCTCGCCGTCGGCGGGCCCGGCCTCGACGAAGGCCATGCGCAGGGTGCCGCCGTCGCCGCTCGGCACGTCCACGTACCGGGGCGCGAACTCGAAGTCGGGCAGAGAGGCGAAGCGCTCGTCGGGGGTGCGCAGGATCTCCATGCGCGAACTCTATCCGCCGAGCACGCACCCGACGAGCACGGAGAGATCGTCCGGCGTGGCGGTGGGGGCGAGCGCGCGCTCGAACAGCGCGTAGGCGCCCGGATCGAGGTCGCGGAGCTGCACGAGCCCCTGCTTGGGCCCGCGGAACCAGCGGCCGCGGAGGTGGAACCAGGCCTCGAGGGCGTCGACCAGGAGCTGCGCCCGGCGGTAGCGCGCCTCGGTGTCGTCGCGGCGCACGCGTTCGAGCGTCTTCGGGAACCAGGCGCGCAGGGTGGCCTCCTCGTTCTCGTCGAGGGGCGGCGGGCCGTTGCGCTCGAACGCCGAGACGCGGGCGAGCAGCTCGGCGGCGAAGCCCTTGCTGTCGACGAGCACGCGGCCGTCGAGGAAGCGCAGGCTGCCCTCGTCGAGCTTGGTGAAGTGCGCCTCGTCGTGCACGAAGGCGTCGAGCCAGCCGTCGCCGATGGGCCGCACCTCGCGCACCGTGGCGCCGTGGAGGCGCACGCCGAGGACGTCCCAGTCGCTGCCGGGGCGCACGTCGCCGTGGGCGCGCGAGCCGTAGAGGACCACCGTGTGACAGCCGTGGCGGTCGACGAGGACGCGCCGGATCTCCGCGAGCGGATCGTGCATGTTCAGCGGGCGGCGGTAACACGGCGGCCGGAACGACGGAAGCGGAGGGCGTCCTCGAGCTGCCGGGCGAGGGCCACCGCGTAGGCCCGCGCCTCGGGGCTCGGATCGGCGCGACCCTCGATGGCCCGCTCCTCGATCATCATCAAGCCGATGCCGTTGACCGCGGTGCGGGTGAGCGTCATCGCCTCCTCGAGGTCGATCTCGCCGCGCTCGAGGAAGCCGTGGAACACCGCGGGCACCCCGCGCTCCACGGCCTGGCCGTAGAGCAGACGCGCCGCGTTGCGGAACCGGGGGAGCTCGGTCGAGAGCGCGAGCACGAGGCGCACGAAGGACACGTAGTCGGGCTGCGACCAGATCTGGATGGTGGCCTCGACGAGGAAGCGCGGCATCGCGAACAGATCGTCGGGCAGGTCGCCGACCAGCGCGGGCACGAACAGCGTGGGCCCGAGGTGGGTCACGATCTGCTCGGCGAGCTGCTCCTTGCTGTCGAACCAGTGGTAGAGGCTCGGCTGTTGCACGCCGACCTTGGCCGCGAGCGCGCGCAGCGAGGCGCCCGCGTACCCACGCTCGGCCATCAGCGACAGGGCCGCGCGCAGCACCTCGAGGTGGCGATCGGAGGGGGCCTCCGGCATCGCGGTGCGCAGGACCTTGGCGATGTCGCGGGGCCCGACGAACGGCAACGGGCCGACGCTCGTCGGTGGCGTGCTCGTGCGCTTGGGCATGCCCGAGCTGTCCGTCGTCGGGCGACGGGCGGCAACCTCACGCCTCGTGGTGGTAGCGCCCGCAGTCGCGGCAGGTCGGGCGGGCGAAGGCCTCGCGGGCGAGGGGGCCGATGCCGAGGCCCGTGATCACGACCACGGGGGACAGGAAGAACAGCGCGAAGCCGAGCGCGGGGGAGAGCACGAGGAACAGCGAGAGGGCGGCGAGCCCGCCGTAGAAGGCGACCCGCGGGGCGAGCGGCCGGACGGGCGCGGCGGTCGATCCACAGGCCGCGCAGGCCGAAGCGGTGATCGGGAGGGTGAGCGGGCGGGCGAGCGAGGATTGCATGGCGGAGCCTCTCTGGACTATCGAGTGATAGGTGGCTCGGAATGTGAGGCTATCGGGCGATAGTGTCAAGGGCCCGCAGGGGACTTTCGCGCCGCCCGGCGCTGCCCCACGATGGTCCGATGCGGTGGCTCCTCGGGCTCCTCCTGGCCTCGGCCGTCTCGTGCAGCTCGAAGGACGAACCTGGAACGCCGTGCGCCGTCGAGAGGCTCGCGCCCGACGGACGCTGCCTGCCCGAGTCGTGCGCGGGTGATGCGGTGCGCCTCGACGGCGTGTGCCGGCCGGTCGGCGTCGACACATGCGCGGCGGGCTTCGATCGGGTGGAGGGCGGCTGCAGCCCGCGACTCCCCACGTGTCCGGCCGGCAGCTACGCCTTCCCCGGCGAGGCTTGCCAGCCGCTCGACGCGTGTGGCGCGAGCCGCTTCGCCGGTTCGGGCGCGGATGCGCTCTACGTCGACGCTTCGGCGACCGGCGGCGGCGACGGCACGGAGGCGAGGCCGTTCGCGACGATCGTCGAGGCCCTCACCGCGCTGAAGGCGACCGGCAAGAAGAAGATCTACGTGGCGAAGGGGCGCTACGTGGAGCGGATGGTGCTCGATCGCGAGGTCGAGCTGCGCGGCGTCTGTAGCGGTCAGACGGAGGTCGTCGCGCCCGCCGGGGACCTCGCCGACACGACGATCCACGTCGCGTCGACGGCCACCATCACCGGGCTCACCGTGACGGGGGCTGGGCACGCGGTGGGCATCGGGACGCAGGGTTCGGCGACCCTCGCCGTCAAGGGGGTGATCGTCCGCGGTCACGACACCGGGATCGACGTCCCACGCATCGCCTCGCCGAAGGTGCCGACGCTGACGCTCGACGGCCTGCGCGTCGAGGACGGGCGCATCGGCGTCTCGTCCTACGTCGCCGTGGACGCGCGTCGGGTGTCGATCGCGCACGTGGACACGGGCCTGATCGTCCTCGGCGGGGGTGGGGTCGAGGCGCTCGTGGTCGAGGACGCAGCGAGCGAGGGGGTGCTCGTGTTGAGCGGGACGACGTCGATCGCGCGCAGCGTGGTGCGCGACGTCGGCAAGCGCTCCGCCGTGGCCGGGTATGGCGTCGTCGTGGACAAGCTGCCCACGCTGCCCGCGCCGTTCGTGAAGATCAGCGACACCTTCGTCGCCGACGTGACGGGGGTCGGGATCGGCGCAGCCAACGGCGCTGTCGAGGTCGATCGGTGCACGGTGCGCGATGCCGGTCCGAGTGACTCGAACCTCGGCGCGGGGCTGGCCCTCTACGGTGACGGCAGGCTCTCGGCGAGGAGAACGGCCGTCCTCCACGCGCCGATGATGGGCGTCTACGCGACGGGGGGCGAGCTCTCGCTCGAAGACGTTCTGTTCCGGGACGTTGCCACCGGGAAGGTCGCCTTCGCCGGCATCGTCGCGCGCGCGGGCTCGAACAGCGGCGCGGTTGCCCTCCGCGGCGTGCTCGTCGACGACGCTCGACTCGTCGGCCTCTTGGTCGCCGGACGTACCGCGAGGGTCGCGGGGCTCCGCGTCCGGCACGTCTCGGCCGGCCCCGAAGCAACCTATGGTGATGCCGTCAGCGTCGGCGCGCTGCCCGACGTTCCCGCCTTGCTCGAGCTCTCCGAGCTGGAGGTCACGGACACGGCACGCGCCGGCGTGTCGGTGTTCGGTGGCGAGCTGCGCCTCCGCGAGGCGCGGATCTGCGCAGGGTTTCCCTTCGAGGCCAGCGACGATGCTCTCTCTCTCGAGGGCGGCTCCGCGAAGTCGACGGCGACACTGAAGGACGACGGCGGCAACACCTGTGGCTGTGGCGCGCTCGCCGCGTGCGTCGCGGCCCGGTCTCGCCTCGCGCCACTGTTCGTACCTCCCCCCGGCAAGCCATGATTCCAACAAGTGGCACCGAATGCCACTTGACACCGAGTGCCATATTGTTAGAGTGGCGGGCCATGACGACCCGCATCCCCGAGACCGGCCTGGATCGTGAGACCGTGTTCGCTGCCCTCGAGCAGGCGCGCGCCAAGGACCTGGCCTGGCGCAAGGGCCGCGCGTACGCGTACGTGTACGACGGCGGCAAGGAGATCGAGGAGGTGGGCAAGCACGCCTACATGGCGTTCCTCACCGAGAACGGCCTCGACCCCACGGTGTTCCCGAGCCTGCTCCAATTCGAGAACGACCTCGCCGCGATGGCGCGCGCGCACCTCGGCGGCGACGAGCACGTGGTCGGCAACTTCACGAGCGGCGGCACCGAGAGCATCATGCTCGCGATCAAGGCGGCGCGGGACCACTTCCGCGCGCTGCACCCCGAGGTCGCGGGCAAGCCCGAGCTCGTCCTCCCCATCACGGCGCATGCGGCGTTCTTCAAGGCGGCGCACTACCTCGACGTGACCGCCGTGCCGGTGCCGGTGAACCCCGAGACGTTCCGCGCCGACCCGGCGCAGATGAAGGCCGCGATCACCGAGCGCACCATGATGCTGGTCGCCTCGGCGTCGTCGTACGCGCACGGCGTCGTCGATCCGGTGCGCGAGATCGCCGCGCTCGCGGCCGAGCGGGGGCTCCTCTGCCACGTCGACGGGTGCATCGGCGGGTTCTTGCTGCCGTACTTCCGGCGTCTCGGCGCCGAGGTGCCCGACTTCGACTTCCGCGTGCCCGGCGTCACCTCGATGAGCATGGACTTCCACAAGTACGCGCTCTGCCCGAAGGGCGCGTCGATCGTGCTCTACCGCGACAAGGCGCTGCGGCGGCACCAGATCTACGCATGCTCGAGCTGGACCGGCTACACGATGGTCAACAACACCATCCAGAGCAGCAAGTCCGGCGGGCCGATGGCGGCGGCGTGGGCGGTGCTGCAGTTCGTCGGCGACGCGGGCTACCTGCGCATCGCGAAGGACCTGCTCGCGACCCAGCGCGCGCTCGTGGCCGGCATCCGCGCGATCCCGGGTCTGCGGGTGCTCGGCGAGCCGGAGATGACCCTCGTCGCCTTCGCATCCGACGAGCTCAGCGTGTTCCAGCTGTGCGACGCGATGAAGAAGCGCGGCTGGTACATCCAGCCGCAGCTCGCCTACGGCTCCTCGCCGGCCAACGTCCACCTGTCGATCCAGCCGAGCAACGTGCAGTGGACCGAGGCCCTCCTGAAGGATCTGCGCGCGGCCGTCGAGGAGCTTCGCGGCCGTCCGCAGCCCGATCTCGCGCCGATGGCGCAGGCGCTCACCGCGCAGATCGAGGCCGACCCGAGCGGGCAGGCGATGGCGAACATCGTGGCGATGACCCGCGGCTCGGGCGACGGGCCCACCCCGGACGAGATGGCCGACACCAACCACCTGCTCGACGCGCTGCCGCGGCCCCTCCAGGAGCGCCTGCTGGTCGAGTACGTGAACGAGATGTTCGTCCCCTCGAGCCGCTGAGCCATGGAGCAAGAACTCTCCCTCCGCGACAAGAAGAAGGCGGCGGTCCGCGAGGCGCTGATCGACGCCGCGTTGCGGCTGTTCCGCGCGCGCGGGTTCGACGCGGTCACCATCGACGAGATCGCCGCGGCGGCCGAGGTCTCCCGTCGCTCGTTCTTCCGGTATTTTCCGACCAAAGAGGCGGTGCTGCTCGAGCGCCGTCACGAACAGCTCGCGAGCTTCCGGGCCCTGCTCGCGGCGCCTCGCAAGGGAGAGGCCCCGTTCGCGCTCGTCCGGCGGGCGTGCCTCGCGCTCGCGACGGAATACGTGGCGCGTCGCAAGCAGATCCTCGAAGAACGCACCATCGTCGCGGCGGCGCCCTCGCTCGTCGCGCGCGACCTCGAGCTCGATCGGGCGTTCGAGGGAGCGATCGAGGAGGCGCTCGGCGGCACGCGGCGGGCGCGCATCTGCGCGGCGGCGACCATCGGGGTGACCCGCGTGGTGCTCGAGGACTGGGCGGCGAGCGGCGCCAGGAGCGACCTGCTCGCGCTCGGCGGCGAGGCGCTCGACCTGCTCGAGCCGCTCGCGCCCGCGCGAAAGGCGGCGTCGTGAACCCGCTGCTCGAGCTGTCCGCCGTGGAGCTCGCGGCGAAGATCCGCGCCCGCGAGGTCTCGCCGGTCGAGGTCGTCGAGACCCACGTCCGTCGCATCGAGGAGGTGAACGGTCGGCTCAACGCGGTGGTGCGGCCGCTGTTCTCGGCCGCCCACGCCGAGGCCCGCGCCGCCGAGCGCAGGCTCGCCGCCCGCGAGGCCGATCTGCCCCCGTTCCTCGGCGTGCCCTTCACCAGCAAGGAGCACCTCGAGGTGCGCGGTCTGCCCAACACCGGCGGCCTCGTCCGGCGACGCAACGTGGTCGCGCCGCGCGACGCCACGGTGGTCGCGCGCATGAAGGAGGCGGGCTTCGTCCTGCTCGGCACGACCAACGTGCCCGAGGGCCTCACCTGGTACGAGTGCTACAACAAGGTCTACGGGCGCACCTCGAACGCCTACTCCGCACGCCACACGCCGGGCGGCTCGTCGGGCGGCGAGGGCGCCATCATCGGCGCGGGCGGCTCGCCGATCGGGATCGGCGGCGACATGGGCGGCTCGATCCGCCTGCCCGCGTTCTTCAACGGCATCGCCGGGCACAAGCCGAGCGGCGGTCGCATGCCCGAGACCGGCGCGTGGCCGGGCGCACGCGGCCTCATCGCTCGCTACAAGGTGCTCGGACCGATGGCGCGAAGGGTGTCCGATCTGCGCGCGGTGATGCCGATCCTCGCGCGCCCCGACGGCAAGGACCTCTCGGTCGACGGGCCCTCGTGGACCGAGGAGTCGCTGTCGCCGCGCGACGTGCACGCGAGTGGCTGCGCTGGCCGGTGCGGCGCTCGGCGCACACGTTCCCGGTGCTCGCGCTCGCGGCGCTCGAGAAGGCGATCGCCAAGGCGCCGAAGTGGGGCAAGCAGATGGCCGACCTCCGCCACGAGATGCAGCGCGAGATCGAGGACAAGCTCGGACCGAACGGCGTGCTCGTCTGCCCGGTCTTCCACCGCGCGGCCCCCCGCCACGGTCTGCACGCGATGCTGCACTTCCTCGGCTTCACCTACTCCGGCACGTTCAACCCGCTCGAGCTCCCCTCGACCGCGGTGCCCACCGGCTTCGACGACGGCCTCCCGGTCGGCGTGCAGGTGCTCGGCGCGCGCAACCGCGACGTGCTCACGCTGACCGTGGCGGGGTGGATCGAGCAGGTGTTCGGCGGCTGGCGCCCGCCGTGGCGTCTCAGCGCCTGACCCGGTTCCGCGAGCGACCACGACGATACCCCGTCGAGAGCAGCCACGTCCGAGGCGCGCGATCGACGCGTTCGGGTGGCCACGGCCCGGGGCGGGGGGGCAACACGTCGAGCGCGGACCAGTCGTGGAACCAGGGCGCGGTGGAGCAGGGATCGACCGTGTCTCCCCCCACGTGCTGGTTGTGGTTCAGGAGGACGTAGCGGAGCGCGTTCTTGACCTCGGTCGGCGTGCGGAGCGCGCGAACGTGCGCGCGACCGGCGAGGACCTTGCCCGAGCGGCCCATCACGCGGTTGAGCGCGCGGGCCACGCGGACCGTGAGACCACGGAGCCCGAAGGTGAGCGCGGCGCGGCCGCCCGCCTCGATCACGAGGTGCAGGTGGTTGCCCTGCACGGAGTAGTGGACGACCCGGAAGTCGGCCCGCTGGACCCCCGCGAGCGCACGGCGAATCGGCCCGAAGCACCGCTCGGCGCGGAGGTTCCATACGTGCTGGGCCACGCGCAGGGTGACGTGCTGCGGGACCTCGGACGAGACCTCGGGCCGCCGGCGGTGCGACTCGCTGCCGGTGCGCCGCGGGCGGCCGGCCCCGACGCGGGCTCCACCTCAACCGACCGGGCGAGGACGATCGGGGTCTAGGAGCGACAGCTGCATCATATGAATATGGCGATAAATACTGCCGCGTCAAGGCATCGGCGGGAAGATTGCTGGGCGCGCCGCGAGCGATCCTGCCGGTCGCGTTGTACGCTCGGAGCGCGGAAGAGCCGGACTCGCGGGTGGTGTTCGCGTGCGCGGTGCCCCCGCGGGACCGCGTGGCGTCCGAGGCGGAGGGCGTCCGGCCGAGTTCGCTCGTGTGCGGCGCGCGTTGCACGCGTTCCTGCGCGACGATCCGCGCTTCTCTGCGATCGGCCGGCTGTCGGCGAGCGAGTGGCGGCCTGGGTCGAGCGCGGTGCCGCGAGGCGCGCCGCGGGGGTGAACGCGCCGCTCAGCGCGGCGGCGTGTACCAGGCGACGACCTCGGCCTTCTCCTCGGCGGTCACCGTGAAGCCCTTGGCGAGGCCGGCCTCGTGGCGGGACTCGATGGTGGTGTCGACGAACGGCTTGTCCACGTCGAGCGCCCCGAACGGGTCGACCTGCACCTTGCCGCGCGCGAACACCGCGAGCTGACCGCCGCCTTCGAGCGAGGAGGGGAAGATGATGCGCTGCTCCTGGCCCTTGATCAGCTCGAACGGCCCGCACTGCTCGGTGCGCTCGGTGTCCTTCGCGAACAGGTACACACGCACGTACTCGGTGAGCATCGAGGTGATCGAGCCGGCGCCGAAGCCCTGGCCCTCCTCGCGGAGGAACTTCGCGTCGCGCTCGAGCATGAAGTCGTCTTGCTTGGCCTTGAGGGCCTCCCACAGGGGGGTGCGGATCGGCTTCACGAAGGCGTCGATGTCCGCGACCGGCAGCTTGGCCTCGGCGAGCGCCTCCATGCCGACCTTGAGCGCGGAGCCGAGCTCCGCCGGCGCCCAGTCGTCCTCGTAGAATCCGATGCGCACGATGCACGCGGCGACCTCGTCGTCGGGGGGCGCCACCGCGAGCAGCGGGGGGTCCTTCAGCGAGATGCCCGGCAGCCACTTCTTGCTTCCGACCGAGGTGGGCGGCACCCCCGTAGGCAACCCGACGAGCGGGCTCCAGCGGATCTTGCCGTCGCCCTGGCCGAGCATCGGGATCGACCACCAGTAGACCTCGCCCTTGCCGATCGCGTCGCGGCAGTCCTCGACCCACACGCCGACCAGGTGGATCGACACGTGGGCGCGCTCGTTCGCCTCGGCCTCGAGGCGCGCGCGGGTCACCTGGGCGTCGGTGATGCGCAGCTTGTCGCAGAGCTCGTCGTCGAGGCCGAGGCGCTTCTTGTCGGACAGCACGCGGGCGAGATCGTCGAGGGCCATGCACCGAGCGTAGACCCCGGAGGAGCACGAAGTCACGCAGGGCTGCGTGGCCGTCGTCGGTCGTGGTCGGCGACGACGAGCATCCAGGCGACCAGGATGCCGGCGGCCACCTTCTGCAACGCAGGGAGGGCGAGGGGGGTCGGCGCCTGGGTGCGCATCTGCCAGGCGTAGAGGCCGGCGTCGACCGCGGCGGTCACGGCCAGCGCGACCCCGAGCCACGCCGAGAACAGGGCCCGATCGCGGAAGAGACCCACCACGGCGCAGGTGACCGCGAGCACCCCGGGACCCGCGGCCAGGAGCACGCAGACCCCGTGGAGCCGTGGGAACCGATCGGAGGGGGTGAGGGGCACCGCGATGGCGGCGAGCGCCGACATCGTCCCCAGGACGCGCACCAGGAAGCGCAGGACGCCGCTCCCGAGGGTGCGCGCGGTCACCATGAAGTGCGCCCAGAGCGCGACGAGCATCGCGAGCATGCCAGCCTGCGCCAGCGGGGCGCCGGGGTTCGGTCGGCCGTCGAGGCCGTGGGCGTGGAACAGATCGCAGAAGAAGTTGGCGAAGAAGCGGTGTCCGACGGTGTGGGGGTCGAGGAAGGTGCCGCCGGGGTAGAGGAGCATCGCGATCGCCGTGGCCACGACGAACACGAGCGCCGAGCCGAACACGAGCCGCCTCACTGCGAGACCTTGGGGAGCTTGCTGCCGAAGGCGGCTTTCCAGCCCTCGGCGGCGCGCTTGCGGAGCTCCTCCTCCGTGAGGTGGGACAGCTCGTCGAAGGCGTTGCCGATCTTCTCGTCGTCGACGCCGTCCTCGCGCGCGCGCGGGATCTTCTGGTCGGTGAGGGCCATCAGCATCATCACCGCGACGTGGTGCTCGGCGCCGCCGCGCGCGAGCAGCGCGAAGGGGAGCGCGTGCACGAGGGCGAGGTGGGGTGGCGCTTCGCTCGTCATCTCGGCGAGGTAGGCGGACAGCTCGCGGTTGGCCCGGTCGCGCGCGGGCTCGGCGTACCCGACCAGGCGCCGCTCGACCCAGGGCGAGATCGGCAGGTGGGGCCCGTCGATCTGGTGCTGCAGCTCGTGGCGCTCGGTCATGGTGACGATGGCCTCGCGCAGCGAGTACTCGACCGAGAGGCGCCGGAGGAGCTTGCCGCAGTGGCGAAGGGCCATGTTGGCGGCGGGTGAGAACGCGAGCGTGTCGAGGCAGGTGGGCTCGTCGCCGAGCGCGCTCTGCTTCCACTGCTTCTCGGCGGCGGCGATCTCGTCGAGCACCACGAGGGCGAACGGCTGCGCGTCGCGCGAGAAGCCGAGCCGGCTCCCGTGCCCGCCGAAGCCGCCGAGGGTCTTCACGTGGAGCGTCGCGTAGGCGCGCCCCTCGACCTTGACCGGGCGGACCTCCTCGATCTGGTAGGTGGTGACCCGGAACGTGCGACGCAGGCCGTCCTTGGTCTCGCTGAGGATGACGATGGGGTCGAGGTAGAACGGCACCGAGGCCTTGCGCGCGGCCTCGTTCACATCCATCACGAGTCTATGGAACTTGCGCCCCGCGACGTCGAGGTCGTCGCCCTCGCGCGCGAGCGTGTCGATCGCGGCGGCGAGCCCCGGGTCGAGCGCCTTGGCGGCGGCGCTCATGGCCCGCGCGGCGGCCTTCATGCGCACCGTCTCCTCGGCGCTCTGCTGCCCCTCGCGCGAGGCCCACGCGCGGCGCGCGGCGCTCCAGGTGAGCACCGCCTCTCCGTACAGCTTGCGCTCGCTCTCCGTCGCCGGGTGGAGCTCCCACGCGACGCCCTTCTGCGGCGGTCGCGCGAGGATCGCCTCGATCGCGACGACCAGCACCACCGCCGCCGCCGCGACGCCCGCCGCGCGAGGCAGGGGCAGCCCTGGAGGGAGCTCGAGGTCGGTGGTGCCCCCCGCGAGCTCGTCCACCACGAGCTCGACCACCGCGGTCAGCAGCGCGAGCACGGCGGCGAGGAGCGCGGCGGTGCCGATGGTGGCGAGCACGCCGGCGCCGGCGAGCCCCATGATCAGCGCGCGGTACACGAAGAGGAGCAGGAGCGCCGGCAGGCCGAACGTGCACACGAGGCCGGCGATGGTCTGGTCGCGCGTGGCCGGGGAGCGCAGGTGGAACAGGGCGCCGCCGACGGCGAGCAGCGGGAACGCGGCGAACGCCACCAGCACCACCATGCCGACCTGGAACCGCAGCTCGGGGAGATCGGGGATCGCGCCGAGGGCGGCGACGATGGCCATGAACGGCGCCTGTCCTCGTACCGGCCACGCGTAGTGCACGACGAGCGCCACGAGCGAGACGGCGAACAGTGGCGCCGCCGCCTTGCGCGTGTGCGGCTGGAACGTGAGGTTGGCGGCCGCGCCCGCGAGCGCCATCGCGAGGATCGCGGGCCACGGGCGGCGCACGAGGCTCTCGGGCAGCCGCAGCGCCTCCCAGGCCGAGGCGTCGGCGCCGAGCCGGACGACGATCGCGGCGCCGAGCAGCGCGGCGACGATCGCGACCGCAAGCGACGCGGGGCGCTTGCAGACCCGGGCCGCGACGATCATCGACAGCCCGGCAAGAGACGGCGCGAGGGCGGCGACCACCGCCGCGAACGGCAGCTCCGCGAACAGCGACCAGATCCACTGCGGAACGTCGCCGACCACCTCGTACGGGACGAGCACCGCCGCCGTCAGCACCCCGCCCGCCCACGTCGCGCGCCTGCGCAGCCGCTCGGCGGCCATGTCGTGGAAGAGGACGCGCTCGCTCATCTCGGCGCCGGCACCGAGGCGACCCAGACGACGAGCCGGTTCTTGGGGTAGGTCGGGTCCTCGTCGATGGTCTCGTAGACGATCCGCTGGCCGTCGCTGGAGAACTGCGGGAACCGATCGCGGAACTCGTTCTTGGTGAGCACCTGCACCGGGCCGCCCGCGCTCGGCAGCGCGGCGATCTCGCCCTGGCTTCCGCCGACGTGCAGCGTGAAGGTGATCCAGGCGCCGTCCGGCGAGAACCGCGGTGTGCTCGCGTGGCCACCGATGGCCAGCGTGGAGACCTCGCCCGTCGCGAGCGCGAGCACCGCGAGCGATCCCTTGGTGGTCTCGAGCACGAGGCGCTTGCCGTCTCGATCGGCGCTCGGACCGCCGAACGCCGTGCCCTTCTTGGCCTTCGTCACCACGGTCCGCGTGGGCGGGGTCGACTCGAGCTCGAGGATGAACACGTGCTGCGGCACGACCGCGGCGTCGTCGTCCTCTTCGACGAGCGCCTTCTTCAGGAGGGGCTTCGCGGCGTCCTTCTTGTCGTCCTTCTCGCTCGGGAGCGGCACCTCGACCTTCGGCGTCTCGAGCAGCGCGAGCCGGTGCTCGTCGACGAACGTGAACGCGGCGATCGAGCCGTCGGCGGCCTTGGACGCGAACACGGTCTCCCCGTCGGCGAGCCGGACGACGAGCAGCTCGGAAGCGCAGGTCTGGCACGCGCGGTCCCACATCGCCGCGTACCTGCCGCCGGGCGACACCTTCGGGTCGACGAAGCGGTGCGAGGTGTCGACCCGCACCCGCTTGGCCTTGCCCGTCTTGTCGATGACCGTGATGGTCTTGGCCCACCCGAACAGATCCTCGACCAGCACGACCGGCACGCCGGTGGTCGGCTCGGCGGCGGGGTACCCGTAGAGGTTGTAGCCCTTCCACAGCCCGACCGACTTGCTCGGGTCGGCGACGCTGCGCCACTCGAGGGCCTCGAGCTCGTTGATCCACCCCATGCTCTGGGCGCCGGCCACGTAGAACGGGCGGATGTCGTTGGCGCTGCGCAGGAACCCGAGCGGGGTGACCGCGGCGAGCTCGTCGTGCGCCGAGGAGGGGCTCAGATAGGTCGGCTTGACCGGGCCGTTCTCGGCGTCGAGCCGCAGCTTGCGCAGCTTGTCGTACGAGTCGACGGCGTTCTTGGTCATCGACGTGCGCTTGTCGGCGAAGTCCTTGGCCGGCGCGAGCGAGGCCGCCTCGCCGGTCGCGCGCTTCTCGAGGATGGCCTTGATCGCCGGGTGCGCGAGCACCGCGGGGACCGCGAGGTCGAACGCCTGATCGGCCATCGAGCTCGCGAGCAGGCGCCGCGCGACCTTCGGGTCCTTGGCGCCGGCGAACCCCGTGAGGCGCCCCGCCTCCTTGGCTGACTCGCCCGCGAAGGTGACCGTCACCGGCGCGTCCACGCGGAGCTCGATGAAGCCGATCTTCTCGTGCTTGATCTCCTCGGGCTGGATGCGCGCCTCGATGACGAACCCCGCTTGCAGGGCCTTGGCCGCCTCGGCCGGCGACTTGGCCTTCTCGAGGATCCGCGTCACCTCCGGGTCGCCGGCCTTCACCACGTCGAACCCGAGCTTGGCGAGGCGCTCCCCCAGCTGATCGGAGAGCACCGCGGCGGGCTCCGAGCCCTCCCACCAATACCCGTCGACGTCGAACGCGACCAGCACGCGGTTGGGACGCGGCGCCTTCGACAGCCGGTAGAAGAAGAGTCCCGCGCCGAGGGTGATGGTCAGGAGCACGGCGATCACCGGCCAGATCCGCCGCCGCGGGACCAGGACGGGCTCTTCGGACACGGGGGGCGCCATGGCAGCCCATGATGGGCATCCCCCCACGCGCGCGGCAATCACCTACACTCGGAGCGTGACTTTCGAAGAGCGCCTCCGCGCCGAGTCGTTGCGGCTCTACGACCGCTACGAACGCGAGATCGTGGAGGGCCTCTCTTTCTGCCCCTATGCCGCATCCGCGCGCGAGGCCGGCCACGTCCGGGTCGCGGCCATCGTCACCGAGGCTTCCCCCACCGAGGTCGCGATCGGGGTCGAGGAGCTCGCGGCCGATCCAGAGGTCGACATCGGCATCCTGGTGCTGCCCCTGTGCACCCTCGACCGGCGCCGCTTCACGCGGTTCGTCGCCGAGGTGCGCGAGCTCGTGCCCGCCCGCGACGCGGGTTCGTTCGCGATGGCCGAGTTCCACCCCGACCCGCTCGCCGACGTGCAGAAGCCCGGCGATCTCACCTCCTTCGTGCGGCGCTCGCCCGACCCGACCATCCAGCTCGTGCGCATGCGCGCGCTGCAGCAGGTCCGAGCCAAGGAGAACCACGGCAGCGGCTACGTCGATCCGAGCGAGCTCGCCCTCATCGAGCGCCTCAGCGCCGCGCGCGAGCCCGTGCGGCCACCGCTCCACGAGCGCATCGCCGACATGAACCGCGAGACGATCGGGCGGCTCGGATTCGACGTCGTGGTGGCGCGCATCGAGGACATCCACCGTGACCGCGAGCAGACCTACCGTCGCCTCTTTGCGGAGCACTCCTTCGACCGCCGGGCCGACATCGGCTAAGGCGCGGCGTCCATGTCGTCCGGCCCCCAGTCTCACTCTCCGCGCGCAGAGACGCCCCGCGAGCTCGCGGCGGTCTCCATCGCCGCCCTGGGCGTCGTGTACGGCGACATCGGCACCTCGCCGCTCTACGCCTTCAAGGAGTGCTTCGGCATCGAACACGGCCTGCCGCGCACGCCCGAGAACGTGCTCGGGATCCTGTCGCTCATCTTCTGGTCTTTGACGCTCGTCGTCATCCTGAAGTACCTCGCGTTCATCATGCGCGCCGACAACCGCGGAGAAGGCGGCATCCTCGCGCTCCTCGCGCTGATCTCCGACGTCAAGTCCAAGAGCAAGCTCGGGCTCGTGTTCCTCGGGCTGTTCGGGGCCGCGCTGCTCTACGGCGACGGCATGATCACCCCCGCCATCTCGGTGCTCTCGGCGATGGAGGGGCTCGGGGTCGCCACCCACGCGCTCGACCGCTTCGTCGTGCCGTCCACCGTCGCCATCCTCGTCCTCCTGTTCCTCGTCCAGAAGCGAGGCACGGCGAGCGTCGGGGCGGTGTTCGGCCCTGCCACCCTCATCTGGTTCGTCGCCATCGCCGCCGCGGGCATCCCGTGGATCCTCAAGAACCCCACCGTGCTCCGGGCGATGAACCCGCTCTACGGCGTGAAGTTCTTCCTCCACCACGGCAAGCACGGCTTCCTCGTCCTCGGCAGCGTCGTCCTCTGCATCACCGGAGGTGAGGCGCTCTACGCGGACATGGGCCACTTCGGCGCCAAGCCGATCCGCATCGCCTGGTTCGCCGTCGTGTTCCCGGCGCTCCTCTGCAACTACTTCGGCCAGGGCGCCCTCATGCTCGCGCGGGGCGCCGCCGTGGAGCACCCGTTCTACGAGCTCGTGTCGGGCTGGATGCTCTACCCGATGGTGGCCATCGCCGCCGTCGCCACCGTGGTCGCCTCGCAGGCCCTCATCTCGGGCGCCTACTCGCTCACCCAGCAGGCGGTGCAGCTCGGTTACTGCCCGCGCGTCTCCATCGTGCACACGAGCGGTGACGCCGAGGGGCAGATCTACGTCCCCGAGATCAACTCCATCCTCATGGTGGCGTGCGTGGCGCTCGTGCTCGCGTTCCGCGAGTCGGGCAAGCTCGCCGCGGCCTACGGCATCGCGGTCACCGGGACCATGAGCATCACCTCGCTCCTGTTCTACCAGGTGGCCCGCAAGAAGTGGGGCTGGAGCTTCGGTGCGGCGGGGGGCCTCGTCGCCCTCTTCCTCGTGTTCGACCTCAGCTTCTTCGCGGCCAACCTCGTCAAGTTCATGCACGGCGGGTGGTTCCCGATCGTGATCGCCACCGTGATCTTCGCGATCATGGTCACCTGGAAGCGCGGTCGCGCGGCGCTCGGGGCGTACATGCTCGGGGCCACGCTGCCCATCGACATGTTCCTCGCCGACGTGCAGAACACCCAGCCGTACCGCGTGCAGGGCACCGCGGTGTTCATGACGTCCAACCCCGACGGCGCGCCGCCGGTGCTCCTGCACCATTTCAAGCACAACAAGGTGCTGCACGAGCAGGTGATCCTGCTCTCGATCCAGACCAAGCACGACCCCGAGGTGCCCGCCGCCGAGCGCGTCACGGTCAACGACCTCGGGCAGGGCTTCTACCAGGTGATCGCGGTCTACGGCTTCATGCAGACGCCGAGCGTGCTCGACATCCTGCAGGCGTGCAGAGAGGCCGGGGTCGCCGCCAACCCCGACGACACCAGCTTCTTCCTCGGCCGCGAGACGCTGCTCACCACCGGCAAGAGCGGCATGGCCACCTGGCGCAAGGCGCTGTTCTCGTTCCTCTCGCGCAACGCCCGCCCGGCCACCCACTTCTTCCGCATCCCGCCGAACCGCGTGGTCGAGATGGGCATCCAGGTCGAGCTGTGACCCGGGGGGTGCTGGCGGCGATCGGAGCGCTCGCGCTCGTCGGCTGCGCGCCCAGGAACGAGCCGAAGCCGCCCCCCGTCGTCGTGACGCCGCCACCCGCCACCTGTGGTGGGGCGCCCATGCGCGTACGGTTCTTCGACGTCGGTCAGGCTCTGTCGGTGCTGGTGGAGCTCCCCGACGGCCGCGCCATCCTCGTCGACGCTGGCGAGTCGCCCAAGCGGCCAGGCTGTGGCGCGCCCTGCGCGGCGTGGAACGACCACCTCCTCGACGGGGTGACGAGCTCGCTCGGCGGACGACCCATAGATCTTCTATGGATCACCCACCCGCACTCCGACCACCTCGGCGGGGTCCCCGAGCTGCTCGAAAAGGTGGCCGTGAAGGCCTACGCCGACAACGGGCGCGACCTCGACAAGAAGCCGGTGCAGCGCGCGCGGAACGCGGTGGTCGCGCACGGCGCGAAGCTGCACGAGATCGTCCCCGGCGCGAAGTCCCCGCTGCCCGATGGTACGGGCCTCACGCTGCGGCCGATCCTCCCGGAGACCTTCCCGCCCTCGTGCGCGCAGGGCGACGCCAACGACTGCTCCATCGGCCTGCGCATCGACTACTGCAAGTCGTCGGTGCTGTTCACCGGCGACGCGGAGGCCGCCGAGGAGGCCCTCCTCGACCCGGGCGGCCCGGTCACCTTGCTGCAGGTCGGCCACCACGGGAGCGAGACCTCGAGCTCCCCCTCGTTCCTCGCCAAGGCCGCGCCGAAGTACGCGGTCATCTCGAGCGGCAAGCCCCACGAGGGCACCAACGCGACCTACTGCCACCCGCGCAAGAAGACGGTCGAGAAGCTCGACCAGGTGCTCGGCGGCCAGCAGGGCAAGGCGCTGCGGGTGTTCGACGGCGCGGTGTCGTGCAAGGGCGCCGGCGAAGACCACTGGTCCGACGTGCCGACGAGCGATCGCCTGTTCGCCACCGCGCGCGACGGTGACGTCACGCTGGTCACGACCGGCGACGGCACCTTCGTGCGCAAGTGAACGGAGCGAGCCATCGGCGGCCGCCCCAGGAACTCAGATCGAGGGGTCGACCGCCGCGACGTCCCCCGCGAGCTTCGGTGACTTCTTCGGCGGCGCGATCGGCTTCGGGTGCACCGGCGCGGGCGGCGGTAGGGTCGCCTTGAGGCCTCCCGGCACCGCCGGACTGATCGTGCTCGGGACGGGTGGCACCGGCTTGACCGCGGCGGGCTCGCCCTTCACGGTCGGCGGGTGTTTCGCGGGCTCCACGACCGGCGGATCGGTCTCCAGCCCACCGAAGCCCGGCAGCGGATCGCTCGGCGAAGGGGGTGGCTTCTTGGCCTTGGTCGCGAGCCCGACGTGCGACTCCTCGGGGTCGGCGTGCGCCCCCGGGACCTCGCGCGCCTCGGAGCACGCGAGCGCGGTGCACGCCGCGAGCAACGCAGCCACCGTCGGCAACCCACCCCGCACGAGGCTCGCGGTCAGCGGTCGCTGCGGTCGCGCCGACACCGGGCAGGCGAGGGGCGCGGGGATGGGCTTGCGCTTGGCGCTCATGTCCTCCCTCTACGTGTCAGGTCGCCGGTCGATCTGGCGAGCCTGCGAACATCGATGTAGGCCTCTCTGCGATGTGCGGCCGCATGACCTTGACCCTCCCGGATTTCGGGGAGTTCGTGGGCTTCCTGGGCGTGACCGGGAGCGACGAGCTGCGGGCCGACTACCGTCCACGCTTCAACGTCGCCCCGACCGATCCGCATTTCCTGGTCGTCGGTGGCGCGAACCGGACCCTCGTCCGGGGCCGATGGGGGATGGGCCCGCGGCGGACGATCAACGCCCGCGCCGAGACCGCCGGCAAGCTCGCCACCTTCCGGACCGCGCGTCGCTGCGTCGTGCCCGCCGACGGCTTCTACGAGTGGGACCTGAGCACCCGCGTGCCGCGCTGGTTCCACGGCAAGACCGCGCCGCTGCTCACGTTCGCGGGGATCCACGCCGTCGCGCTCGGGTTCGCCGTGCTCCCCGTCAGGGCGAATCCCCTGGTCGCGCTCGTCCACGACCGCATGCCCGCGATCCTCGCGGCCTCGGAGATCGACCCCTGGCACGGTGGAGCCGACGTGCGCCTCGGGCCGGCGAACGACGACGTGCTGATCGCGCATGATGTCGACGACCGCGTCGGCAACGTCCGCAACGACGACCCGGCGTGCATCGCGCCGCGCACCGCCCCTATCGGCCCGCGTCAGGGGAAGCTCTTCTGACGAGGGATTCGTGCTTGCCGTTCGGTCCTCGGTCGATACGCTGGGGTCCGTGCGGCAATTCCTCGTGCTCTACGCCGTGCTGGCCCTCGGCTGTGCCGAAGGGGGCACCGAGACCTCGTCACCCGACGCGCGCACGGACGCCAGGGTCGACGGCGCGGTGGACACCGAAACGGTGGAGGACACGGGTTCGCTCGACAGTGGTTCGCTCGACAGCGGTTCGCTCGACACGGGCTCGCTCGACACGGGGTCGCCCGTCGACAGCGGCGCCGACCTGGGGGTCGACACGGGCCCGCTCGCTTGCCCCGAGGTCGACAAGGAGCCCAACGAGCTCGACACCAACGCGATCAAGCTCAAGGACGTCGACGACTGCGACGGAAGCGGCAGCAACTTCGCGGGCGTCGTGGCGGGCGGCGCCGACAACGACGTGTTCCGCTACCGCGGCACCGACTCGTTCGGCTGCACCGTCGACCCGACCGCCTCCACGACCGACAAGGTGCGCGTGTGCATCTTCGTCCGCTGCACGTCGTTCCTCACCAAGATCAACAGCTGCCCGAAGGGGCTCCCGCAGACCTGGGGCTCCACCGGCATCGACGGCTGCTGCACCGACGGCGACAGCGGAGGCACCGCGCAGGTCGACTACACCTGCACCGACGTCGGCACCTCCGACACCGCCGACGTGTTCCTGCGGGTCGACAAGCCGGGCGCGACCACCTGCGAGAACTACTCGGTCAAGTACCACTTCTGAACAGCCTGCTCGCGCGGCGTCAGTCCATCTTGCGCAGCTTGCGCTGCAGGGTCCGTCGATCGATGCCGAGGAGGCGGGCCGCCTCCGTGACCACGCCTCCGGCTTGCCGCATCGCGCGAGGATCGTGTCGCGCTCGAGCTCCTCGAGGTTGAGCGAGGGGCTCGGGCCCGGCAGGTGCGGGGCGGTGCGCGGCTCGGCCAGCACCGCCTTGGCCTCCCCGAGCAGCCGATCGAGCTCGACGGGCTTCTGCAGGAACAGATCGGCGCCCCGGCGCACGGCCGCGACCGCCAGGGGGATGTCGCCGTGGCCGGTGAGCATCACGATGACCGCCTCGGGGCACAACGCGCGGTAGCGCTCGAGGCCGCTCAGCCCATCGGCCTGGGGCAGGCGATGGTCGAGCACGATGAGATCGACCCCCTCGTCCTCGAGCTGATGGAGCCCCTCTTGCACCGTGGCCGCCGTGCGCGCAGCCACGCCGCCGCAGGGCCGCCTGCATCGTCGTGCGGAAGGCGTGGTCGTCGTCGACCAGCAGCACCGTCTCCAGGCTACGCATCGGTGATCCTCTCGCTCGCCGCGACGTTGCCCTCGGCGTCGGCGGCCCGCAAGCTGAGCGTGACCGAGATGCCCTCCTCCTCCGCGGCGATCTGCAGCACTGCCTGCATCTGCTCGGCGAGGAGCGAGGAGACGTAGAGGCCGAGGCCTGTGCCCCCGGTCGACTCCTTGGTGGTCATGAAGGGCTCACCGATGTGGTGCAGCTCGTCGGGGCGGATCCCGAGGCCGTTGTCACGGACGCGGATGACGACCCGCCGCGAGAGCACCTCGGCCTCGACGCGGATGCGAGGAGCCTCGACGCCGAGGGTGGCCTCGGCGGCGTTCTTGAGGACGTTCGCGAGGATCTGGCGCAGCCCGGTCGGGATGGTCACCGCGTAGAGGCCCGTGGGCACGTCGAGCGAGACCTCGCCGTCGAAGCCGCACACCGCGAGCTCGCGCGGCACGGTCTCCTCGAGCACCCGGCTCACGTCGAGGATCTCGTCGCGCGTGACGTCGCGCAGCTGCCCCCGCAAGAGCGAGATGATGTTGCTCGCTCGCTTGGCCTCCTGGGAGATGGTGCGGGAGAGCTCCTCGATCTCCGCGGAGCCCGCCTCACGACCGGCAGCCACGAGCTCGTCGCTCGCCACGACGATGGTGGCGAGCGGCGTGTTGAGCTCGTGGGCCATGCCACCCATCAGGCGCCCGAGCAGGGCGAAGCGCTGGTTGCGGTCGCTCTCGGTGCGGAGCCCCTCGAGGCGCTGACGCCAGACGAACGCAGAGAGACCGACGAACGCGGCCACCCCGATGAGGGCGCAGAGGTGCCCGACGCGTTGCAGCTGCGCGACGGGGACCACCGCGCTCCACCAGGGCAAGGGGGGCGCGAACGACAGCGCGATCGCGACCGCGGCCGCGAGCAAGGCGATGCCGAGCCCCGCGGTCCGACCACAGAGCATGGCGGCCATGGCCACCTGGAACGTGAGGAACACCGCGAACGGATTGTCGACGCCCCCGGTGTAGAACAGGGCGATCCCCAGCGTGACGACGTCGGCCGCGATCTGGGGGGCGAGCATCGGTCGCCGCCGCCGCACGAGGAGGATCCACAAGAGGTTGAGCGAGCCGATGCCGAGCAACACGAACAGCACCGGCGTGAGCGAGAGCTGAGGGAGCACCCGACGCGCGACGACCGTCGTGCCCAGCATGCCGAACACGGCGAACCAGCGCAGGCCGATGAGCCAGTCGCCCACGGACGCGAGCAAGGGCTTGCGGCCGGCGAGCAGCAGGGTGCGTCGTCGAGCGACCGCTTGCATGGTCGGGAGGGTAGGGTGGCGGGGCGTCGAGGGCTACTTGGGCGGCGGAGCCGTGGGCGCGCAGGTCGAGACCCCGGCGCCGACGATGGTGTACGTGAGGCCCGAGAGCACGGTCTTGGCGGTCCCCTTGGTGAAGTCGTACTGGGTGACCTGCGAGCCCAGGAATGGCGCCGTGAAGAGCCAGAAGTCGCCGCCCCAGTGGGCGAAGGCCCAGCCCGACCCCACCGTGACCCCGGGCACGTTCTTCGAGGTGAGGATCTTGCCCGTGGCGCGGTTGACCTCGGCCACGCGGGTCGGCGTGTCGTTGAAGAACGCGAACAGGCGCGCCTCGCCCGTGCCCGAGAGCTCCGCGGCGGTCGCGCTCGGGTCGCCGTAGCTGCCGATGGAGGAGAGCTTGAGCGAGGTGCTGTCGATCTTCGCGATGCCCGAGCCGTCGTAGTTCGCGACGTAGAGCGTCTCGCTCGTGCTGCCCACGCCATCGGACGCGAACGCCATGCCGAAGGTGTGGAAGCCCGCCTGATCGGGGACGAAGGAGGTCGCCTTGCAGCTCGCGTCCTTGGTGCTCACGTGGAACAGGTGCCCGTCGTTGAACAGCACCCAGCCGGTGCCCTTGCGGTCGACGGCCATCGAGAACGGCGACGCCGACGACGGGCACTTGACCTTGCCGATGCTGGTCATCGTGAGCTTCGCGGGATCGAAGCGGTAGAAGTCGTTGGTGTTGCTGATGACGTAGATCTGCTTCAGCTCTTCGGGACACTCGGGCACGGTGACCCCACCCCCATCGGGGAGCGCGTCGAGGCCGATGCCTCCGTCCGGGCCGGGGTCTCCCGCGTCGAGGGGCAGCCCACCGTCGACCCCCGCGTCGCCGCGGAGCACCGGCGCCGAGTCCTCCTTGGCGGCGCTGCAACCCGCCATCACCAAGACCAGGACGTTGCCGGCAAGGAAGATCGGAAAGCGCATGGGGAGGCAGTCTAGCGCCCGTTCGCCCCTGGCTGGAATGGTCACACGGGGAGTGGAGGGACCTCCGGCGAACCGAGACAAAAAAGCAGAGGGCGACGATCCAGAGGAGCGGCGCCCTACGGCAAACGAACGTCAGTGCTTCGGCGGCGCGGAGGCGGACGGAGCCGCGGACACCGAACCAGACACGGACGCCGACGTGGAGCCGGAGGCAGCCACCGACGCCGAGGCCGAGGCCGACGCCGACGCTTCCGGCGACACGGTCGCGCTGGCTTCGGGCGCCGCCGATGCGCTCGGGGCTGCGGGCACGTCGAAGACGCCGGGGACGATGCCCGGCGCGGAGAGCTTCACCGAGTTGCTGCCGACGGGGTAGAGGGCGTTCATCGCCTTCTGGCGCGCCGAACCACCGAGGAAGGGGTTGGACATGTCGGCCGGGCGTTCACCGGTGATGGACTCGAGGTGCCCACGGCTCTCGGTGTCGAACATGGTGAAGGCGATGAAGATCGCGAGGAAGAGGCCGGCGCTCCCGAGGATCATCGAGTGCATCCGGTGGTCGAACCACAGGTGCATGAAGATCGCCGCGACGATGGTGGCCTTGAGCGTGGCGATGACCACCGCGATGAGCAGGTTGGCCGGCCCGAAGTTCACGTAGCTCGCGCCCACCGTGATGATCGTGAAGAACATCAGGGCGCCCCAGGTGGCGAAGTACGCCGCGTAGGGCAGGACGTGCGGGACGTGGTCGCCGCCGATGGCGTGTCCGTGGTCGTGAGAGCTCATCGTTCAGCCCACCAGGTAGAGCAGGGGGAAGAGGTAGATCCAGACGAGGTCGACGAGGTGCCAGTAGAGGCCGACGCCCTCGACGGGGGCGTAGTACCGGGCCGAGAAATCGCCGCGCTGCGCGCGCAGCAGGATCCACAGGATGAGCCCGATGCCGATGATGACGTGGAGGCCGTGGATGCCCGTCATCATGAAGTACACCGCGAAGAACGTGCCCGGATGGGGCGAGCTGAACCCTTGCGCGGTGAAGTGCACGCCTGGCAGGAGCCCGTCGTGGATCTTGTGCTGGTACTCGAAGTACTTCACCACGAGGAAGCCGAAGGCGCACAGGATCGTGACGATCAGGAAGCCGACCGTCTTGGCCTTGTCGTTCACCTGGGCCGAGCGCACCGCGAGGGCCATCGTCAGCGAGCTGAAGATGAGCACGCAGGTGTTGACCGCGCCCATCACCTTGTCGAGGTGGTGATGCGCCTCGACGAAGCTGGAGAAGTACCAGCTGCGGTAGATGAAGAACGCGCAGAACAGGCCGCCGAAGAACAGGATCTCGGTGACCAGGAACAGCCAGATCCCCATTCGAGCAGAGTCGAACTGTTGATCCGCGGTGTCGAAGTGGTGGGCGACGTGGAAGTCGGGGGAGAGCTTCTCGTCGTTGGCCGATGCGCTCATGAGTCGGAGGCTCCGGTGGCGTTGCGGTCGTCGGAGTAGTCGTACGGGCCGTGGGTGACCCGCGGAGTGACGGGGAAGTTCTCGGTGGGGGGTGGGGTCGCGGTCTGCCACTCGAGGCTCAGACCGCCCCAGGGGTTGTCCGGCGCGTCCGCGCCGTTCTTGAGCGAGTCGAGCAGGTTGTAGAGCGCCACGAGGAACGCGAGCCCGATGATCCAGGAGCCCACCGTGGAGAACTGGTGCAGCGGCTGGAACTGGTCGAGGTAGTTGTAGTAGCGGCGCGGCATGCCGCGGCTACCGAGGATGAACTGCGGGAAGAACGTGGCGTTGAAGCCGACGAACAGCAGCAGGGCCGAGAGCTTGCCGAGCTTGTCGCTGTACATCTTGCCGGTCATCTTCGGCCACCAGTGGTGGAGGCCGCCGACGAACGCCACGACGGTGCCGCCCATCATCACATAGTGGAAGTGCGCCACGACGAAGTAGGTGTCGTGGATGTGCATGTCGGTGCCGAGCATGCCGCAGAACAGGCCGGTGAGGCCGCCGATCGCGAACAGGAACAGGAACGCCGCGGCGTAGGCCATCGGGGTCGTCCAGGCGATCGAGCTGCGCCACAGCGTGCTGATCCAGTTGAACATCTTGATGCCGGTGGGCACCGCGACCAGGAACGTGAGCGCCGAGAAGATGGTCGAGGCGAGCTCGCTCTGACCGCTCACGAACATGTGGTGGCCCCACACGAGGAAGCCGATGAGGGCGATGGCGACCGAGCTGAAGGCGATGGCGCGGTAGCCGAACACCTTGCGGTGCGCGTGCACGGCGATGAGCTCGCTCGCGATGCCGAAGCCCGGCAGGATCATGATGTAGACGGCCGGGTGGCTGTAGAACCAGAAGAAGTGCTGGAACAGGACCGGGTCGCCGCCGAGCTTCGGGTCGAAGATCCCGATCTGGAAGGCCTTCTCGAAGAGGAGGAGGAGCAGCGTGATCGCGAGGACCGGCGTCGCCAGGATCTGCACGAGGCTGGTCGCGTAGGTCGCCCAGAGGAACAGCGGCAGGCGGAACCAGCCCATGCCCGGCGCGCGCAGCTTGTGGATGGTGACCACGAAGTTGAGGCCGGTGAGGATCGAGCTGAAGCCCATCACGAACACGCCGAAGGTGACCGCGATGACCGCGCCGCCGGTGGTCGACGAGTAGGGGACGTAGAACGTCCAGCCGGTCTCGAGGCCGCCGAGGACGAGCGACGACAGCGTGAAGAGCGCGCCGATCCAGTACAGATACAGGCTCATCAGGTTGAGCTTGGGGAAGGCGACGTCCTTCGCGCCGACCATGATCGGCAGGAGGAAGTTGCCGAGGGCGCCCGGCACGCTCGGGATGATGAACAAGAAGACCATGATCGCGCCGTGCAGCGTGAAGGCCTGGTTGTACATGTGGCCCGACATGAAGGTCTTCTTCGGCGTCAGGAGCTCGAGGCGCACGAGGATCGCGAAGAACCCGCCGAGCGCGAACGCGATGAGCGTGCTCACGAGGTACATCAGGCCGATGCGCTTGTGGTCGACCGTGGTGAGCCACGACCAGACGCCCGCTTCGGCGTTGATGTAGTTCTTCGCCTTGGGCGACGGGTGGTCTTCGTGGGTGCCGGGGACGGCAACTCCTTGAGCCATGACTACTTCTGCTCCTTCAGGAAGGCGATGAGCGCGTCGACTTGAGAGGGCTTGAGCTGGCCCTGGAAGGTCGGCATCACGAGGGGGAAACCTTTCACCTGCTTGGCGGTCGGCACGAGGATGCTCTCCCGGAGGTAGTTCTCGTCGACGCTGACGGTCGAGCCGTCGGCGAGCTCCTCTTTCCTGCCGAACAGGCCTTTCATCGTCGGTCCGGTGGCCTTGCTGCCGTCGAGCGAGTGGCAGGTTGCGCAGCCCCAGCTGGCGAACAGCGCCTTGCCGCGCTCCGCCGGGGGCGTCGACTTGTCCTCGCCGCCGGTCTCGAGCCACTCCTTGAACTTGGTCTCGTCGAGGACGGACACCGTGGCGAGCATGTCCGAGTGGCCGCAGGGGATGGACTCGTCCTTGGGGCACGGGTCGGCGTTGCCGCAGTACTCGGTGCACAGGACGGTCAGGTCCTTGATCTCGGTCGCCTCGAACCACAGCGAGGTGTAGAGGCCGGGTACGGCGTCCTGCTTGATGCGGAACTCGGGCACGTAGAACGAGTGGATGACGTCGACGGAGCTCAAGGTCAGCTTCACCGGCTTGCCCTTGGGCACGATGAGCTTGCCCGCCGAGACGGTGCCATCGGGGTACTGGAAGCTCCAGTTCCACTTCTTGGCCGTGACGTTGATCTCGAGCGCGCCGGCCGGGGCGACCTTCGCCGAGACCCACGGGGTGAGGCCGACGAAGAACAGCACCACGAGCACGCCGAGCGGGATCGTCGTCCACACCACCTCGATCGTGGTGCTGTGGTCGATCGCGCTCGTGACCTCGCCCTCCTTCTTTCGCCGGTACTTCATGAGGAAGTAGCCGGTCGGCACCATCAGGAGCAGGAAGAAGACGATGCAGGTGTAGAGCACGATGTTCCAGGCCGAGTCGACCTGGCCCGCGAGCGTCGACGTGGCCTTGGGGAGCCAGAACGAGTCGATGTCGATTTTCGGTGCCGTCATCATGGGGTGATTTCCGGAGAGGGGGTGGGGGCAGGAATCTGGGCTCCGCTCGGCGACTCGTCCTTCTCTTCGAGAGCGCGGCGGCGCTCGCGACGCCACATGCGCCGCAGGAAGAAGGACATGATGAGGAGCGTGACGACGCCACCCGCGCGCATCAGCCGCGTGCCGGCCAGCACGTAGGAGCGCGCGTTCGGGTCGTAGTGGTAACAGAGCAGCATCACCCGGTCCCAGGTGGTGCCGAGCTTGCCGTCGGCGGCCTGGTTGAGGGCGAGGCGGAGGTCGCGCGCCGGGAAGGCGACGCCGTGCATGGTGACCGAGAGCTTGCCCTCGGGCGTGAAGAGGAACGCGCCGGTGGAGTGCGCGTACTGCGAGGTGCTCTCGTCCCAGCGGTACTTGAAGCCGAGCATCTTGGTCAGACGCTCGATCTCGCGGGGGGCCGCGGTCGCGAAGTCCCAGCCGTTGCCCGCGACCTCGCGCCCGTACGCCTGCAGGTAGGCCCGGCGCTTGCGGTCGGCGAAGTTGGTCGTGTCGCGCGGGTCGAAGCTCACCGTGAGGACGCGGAACTCCTTGCCGGCGGTCCACGCGAGCCCCGAGAGCCCCTGCTGCAGGCCGTTGAGGACGACCGTGCAGAGCATCGGGCACTCGTAGTACGCGAGCACGACGATGAGCGGCTTGCCGTCGCCGAGGTAGCTCCCGAGCTTCACGTCGCGCCCCTCCTGGGTGCGGATCGTGATGTCGCGCGGCAGGTCGGCCCCGGCGTGGTCCTCGATCTCGATGCCGACGAGCGGCGCCGGGATGGTGTCGGGGGTCGGCTTGGCCGTGGTGTCCGCGCGCGCCTCGCCCCCGACCCCCATCGCCGGCGCTCCGAGGAGCAAGCCGGCGACGAGCGCCGCGCCGAGCGCGAAGGCTCGACCGAGGGACGAAGAGCGCAGGGACATCGACTTCAGTGCTGGGGTGTGGGGGCGCTGGCGCTGGGCGCAGCCGACGTGGAACCCGCGGGGGGAGCGGCGCTGCCCGACGCCGCAGTGGAAGCCGCAGTGGAAGCCGCAGTGGAAGCCGACGCGCTCGGCGCGGGGGCCGGCGACGGCTCCTCGACCTTGGCGGGCTCCTTCGGGGGCTCGAGCGAGACGGGCGCCTTGGGGACGTACGGCCCGACCTTCTCGTAGTCCTTGAGGACGAGCTCCTTCGCGCGGGCGACGGGGATGCGGACGATGCCCGCCTCCTGCTTCACCCACTGGTACTTGGTGAGCCGCGCGGTCTCGAGCGCGCGCAGGTCGCGGAGCGCGGGGTCCTCGATGTTGCCCTGCTTGGCGTCGACCTCGGCCTGGAAGCGCGTGACGTAGTACGACCAGATCAGGGCGCACGACACCGCGACGGTCAGCATGATGCCGATCGTGATGGCCGTGATGATGCCGGCGCGCGGCCGGTCCGGCTCGGCGACGAGCGGACCCTGGTCGTCGTAGGCGATGTGACCGTCCCCGTGGCCGTGGTCGTCGTGGTCGCCGTGGTCGCCTTCGTGATCGTGGGCGGCCTTGGTCGCCTCGTGGTGAGCGTCGGCCTTCGCCGGCGGCTTCTCCGAGATCGAGACCTTGGCCCCTCCGACGGGGGGCTCCTCGGCCTTCTCGTCCTTGGCCTCGGCCGCCTCGTCCTTCTCGTCGGCCTTCTCTTCCGCCTTCGCCTCGGCCTTCTCGTCCTTGGCCTCCTCGGCCTTGGCCTCCTCGGCCTTGGCTTCGCTCTTGGCTTCGGCGCCCTCGGCGCCCTCGGCGCTCTTCGACGTGGCCTCTTCCTTGGCCTCTTCGGCCGCGGGCGTGCCCTCGCCGTCCTTCTTGGTGCTCTCGTCCGACACGACTCGGTGCTCCTTGCCTGCTCTCGGGAGGGCCTAGAGGTTCTCGACCTTGTGCGCCTCGGCGAGGCGCGGGTCCTTCAGCGGGAAGAGAGGGCTCGCCGCCGCCCGACGCGCGACCAGGGCGAACCCGAGTCCCGCGCAGAGGAACAGCGCGCCCACGTCACCGAGCGTGAAGTGCACGCCGTGGTGGTCGAGGTTGGGCATCACCAGCCAGTACATGTCGACGAAGTGCATGAGGAGCATCCACACCGCCATGACCGTGAGGATGGCCTTGTTGCGCTTGGTGTGGCGCGACATGAGCACCACCACCGGCACGATGAAGTGGCCGACGAGGAGGAGCAGGCTCCACTCCTTCCAGCTCTCGACCCAGCGGTGCTTGAAGAAGATGGTCTCTTCCGGGATGTTGCCGTACCAGATGAGGAAGTACTGGCTGAAGGCGATGTAGGTCCAGAACACCGTGAAGCCGAAGAGCAGCTTGCCGATGTCGTGCTGGTGCTCGACGGTGCTCACCTTCTGGAGGAGCCCCGCGCTCTGCAGGCGGATGTTGATGATCGCGAGGACCGAGAGGGCCGCGACGACGCCGCCGGCGAACATGTAGACGCCGAAGATCGTGGAGTACCAGTGCGGGTCCATGCTCATGACCCAGTCGAAGCCCGCGAAGGTCTGCGACAGGGCGAACAGGGCGAGCCCGGGGGCCGCCATGGCCTGCATCTTCTCGGTGAGCTTGGTGTCGCCGGACGAGTCCTGCTCGCGCGACTTGCTCTGGAAGAACCAGGCGAGGACCGCCCAGATCGCGAAGAACAGGACGGCGCGGCCGGTGAAGAAGCCGGTGTTGAGGTAGGCCTGCTTGGCCTTCACGATGGCGTCGTGCGCCGCGTGCTCGCCGAGCCAGTGCTCGTAGAGCGTGTGCATGTTGGGGAACACGCCCACGAAGAACAGGATCGGCGACACCCAGAGGATCGAGGTGAGCCACTCGGCGTGGCGGCGCGGGGCGACCGACCACCCGGCGCGGGTCACGTGCTGGATCATCACGAAGAAGAGGGCGCCGAGCCCGAGGGTGGTGACCCACTCGAACGCGGTGAGGAACGAGAACGCGAAGCGCTGCTTGTCGCCCATGTAGCCGACCGCGCTGAGCGCGAGGCCGACCGCAGCGACGCCGAGCGCGAGGGTCTGGACCTTCTTGGCGGTCGCCTCGGGGAGGCGCTCGGTGTCCTTCAGGTCTTGCTGCTTGCTGCTCATGGCGTCGCGTTCTCCACCTGCGTGCCCGCCGGCACGTCCTCACTCTTGGCCTTCTGGCTGCGCTGCAGCACGCGGACCCAGGTGACGATCGCCCAGCGATCGGCGACCGGAATCTGCGGGCGGTAGCTCGGCATGTTGCCGCGACCGTTGGCGATGATCGCGTAGAGCTCGCCGTCCTTCATGGCCTTGCCGTGGTCCTCGTAGAGGGCCGGGGGCGGCGGCTTGAAGCCGCGCTTGATCACGGTGCCGTTCGAGGAGCCGGTCTTGTCGTGGCAGGGCGCGCAGAAGATGTTGTAACGCTCCTCGCCGCGCGCCAGCAGCTTCTCGTCGACCGTCATCGGCGGGCGCTCGAGCCACACGCCGTCGACCTTCCCCTGGAACATGCCGTCGTCCTCTTCGAGGTGACCGACGGCCACGACGCCGGGGACCAGCGGGCGCATGGCGCGCCCGTCGGCGAAGAAGGGGTTGCTGGACTGGGCCTTGAACTTCGGCTGCATGTCCATGTCGGGGACGACGTTGACGGGCGGCTGATCGCTCGGCTGCCCGCGGCAGCTCGAGAGCAGCGCCAGCGCGGTGGCCGCGATTCCGAATGCTGCGGACTTCACGGCGCCACCTCCTCGACTTCGTGCGCGCCGAGCTTCTGGAGCAGCTCGGTGACGGTCTTGCTGTCGAACTTCGGGTCCTTGGCCTCGATGGAGAGGAAGAACCGGTCGTCGCTGGCCTTGTGGAACGAGGGGTGCTGCATGACGGGGTCGAAGAGCTTCGGTAGGCCGCAGAGGCCCCAGAGGCCGAAGAACGTGCCGAAGGCCGAGAGGAGCACGGTGAGCTCGAACAGGATGGGGATGGACGCTTGGATGCTGAAGCCGGGCTTGCCGCTGATGTTCAGCGGGTAGTCCACGCCGCCCATCCACCACTGCATGCTCAGCGCGGTCAGGAAGCCGGTGATGGCGCCGCCGAGCACGATCCACGGGAGGCGCGAGGGCTTGAGCCCCATCGCCTTCTCGAGGCCGTGCACCGGGAACGGCGTGTGGGCGTCGAAGTCCTTGTAGCCCTTGTCGCGGAGCGACTCGCAGGCGTGATACAGCGCGCTCGGGGTCTCGAACCAGCCGACGACCGCCGCGCACGTCGGCGCGGCGACCACCTTGCCTCGGACCTTGGGCTTGGCCTCAGCCATGGGCCACCTCCTTCTCGTCGCCGTGATGGTCGTCGTGCCCATGCGGATCCGCGATCGGCAGGACGCCCTTGACCTCGCTGATGGCGATGCCCGGCAGGAACCGGATGAACACCAGGAACAGGGTGAAGAAGAGGCCGAACGTGCCGATGAAGGTCGTGATGTCGACGATCTGCGGCCGGAAGTAGCCCCAGCTCGACGGGAGGTAGTCGCGGTGGAGGCTCGTCACGATGATGACGAAGCGCTCGAACCACATGCCGATGTTCACGAAGATCGAGAGGGCGAACATCGCCGGAATGCTCGTGCGGATCTTGCGGAACCAGAACAGCTGCGGGGTGATGACGTTGCAGCTGACCATCGTCCAGTACGCCCAGGCGTACGGGCCGAACGCGCGGTTGATGAAGGCGTAACGCTCGTAGACGTTGCCGGAGTACCACGCGATGAAGAACTCCATCGCGTACGCGTATCCGACCATGCTCCCCGTCGCGAGGATGATCTTGTTCATGTTCTCGAGGTGGCGCAGCGTGATGAGGTGCTCGAGGCCGTAGGCCTTGCGCACCAGCACCATCAGCGAGACCACCATCGCGAACCCGGAGAACACCGCGCCGGCGACGAAGTAGGGCGGGAAGATCGTCGTGTGCCAGCCCGGCATGATCGAGGTCGCGAAGTCGAACGACACGATCGTGTGCACGGAGAGCACGAGCGGGGTCGAGAGGCCGGCCAGGATCATGTAGGCCTTCTCGTAGTTGAGCCAGTGGCGGTGCGAGCCGCGCCAGCCCATCGCGAAGATGCCGTAGGCGATGCGGCGGGACTTGGTCGTGGCGCGGTCGCGCAGCGTGGCGAGGTCGGGCACGAGGCCGACGAACCAGAACAGCGCCGAGACCGTGCCGTAGGTGGAGACCGCGAACACGTCCCAGAGGAGCGGGCTCTTGAAGTTCGGCCAGATGGCCATCTGGTTCGGGATCGGCAGCAGCCAGTACGCGAGCCAGATACGACCGACGTGGAAGCCCGGGTAGATCAGCGCCGCGGCGACGGCGAAGAGGGTCATCGCCTCGGCCGCGCGGTTGATGCTCGTGCGCCACTTCTGCCGGAACAGGAAGAGGATCGCGCTGATCAGCGTGCCGGCGTGGCCGATGCCGATCCAGAACACGAACCCGGTGATGTCCCAGGCCCAGCCGACCGGGTGGTTGAGGCCCCACTCGCCGATGCCGACCCCGACGAGGTCGGAGAGGGAGGCGCCGAGGATCATGAGGCCGAAGAGGGCGAGCGCGAAGAAGACGAGCCAGCCCCTCTTGGTCTTGCCCTCGACGACGTCGCTGACGCTCTCGGTGATCGCGTTGAAGCTCTGCTTTCCCAGGATCAGGGGGGGCCGCTCGACGGTCGTGAGCGTGTTGTCCACGTCACGCGGGATGAACGCGCTCACTTGTGCTCCTCCTTGCCGGCCGGATGCGAGGGAACGTGGGACCCGGCCGCCGGAGCATGAGAGCCGGCGCCCGCGGCGGCATGCTCGCCGACGGCCTTGGCGCTCGCGTCGCCGAGATCAGGGTGCGGATTGGTGACCTTGGCCAGGTACGAGAGCCGCGGCCGGATGTTGAGCTCCTCGAGGAGCACGTAGTTGCGCGGGTCGTTGGCGAGCGCCGCGACCTTGGACTTCGGGTCGTTGAGGTCGCCGAAGGTGATGGCGCCGGTCGGGCAGGCTTGCTGGCACGCCGTGACGATCTCGCCGTCGCGGACGCGACCGTCGGGATACGACTTCTTGGCGTCGATCTTCGCCCGGTTGACGCGCTGGACGCACCACGAGCACTTCTCCATCACACCACGGGCCCGGACGCTGACCTCCGGGTTCATGGCCATCTGCACGGTGGCCGGCGTGTCCTTGGTGTAGTTGAAGAAGTTGAAGCGACGGACCTTGTACGGGCAGTTGTTGGCGCAGTAGCGCGTGCCGATGCAGCGGTTGTAGGCCATGTCGTTGAGCCCCTCGGGGCTGTGCACCGTGGCGCCGACCGGGCAGACCTGCTCGCACGGCGCGTTCTCGCACTGCTGGCAGGTCATCGGCATGGTGATGCTCTTCGGATCGGCCTGATCGCCCTCGAAGTAGCGGTCCATGCGGAGCCAGTGCATCTCGCGCGACTTCTGCACGCCGCGGATGCCGACGAGCGGGACGTTGTTCTCGGCCTGGCAGGCGATCATGCAGGCGTTGCAGCCCGTGCACGACTGCAGGTCGGTGACCATGCCCCACTTGTGGCCCTGGTACGGGAATGGGTACCAGAGGGCCTCGAGCGCGGGGTGCGGGTCGCTCATCTTCTCGGCGAACTTCGGGTCCGCCTTGAAGGTCGCGACGTTGGCCTCGCGGATGATGGGGCGGCCTTCCATGAGGAAGTGCTCCTGCGTCCGCGCGAGGTAGCTGTGCTCGCCGCCGAGGCCGGGGCCGCCCTTGGCCGCGTTGCCGGCGACGACCTTGCCGGTCGCGCTCGAGAACAGCGGGTAGCAGTCCCAGCCGAGCTTGGTGCCGACGCGACCCGACTGCCGACGGCCGAGGCCGAGGGTGACCGCGATCGAGTCCTCGGCCTGGCCGGGGGCGACGGTGACGGGGACCGACACGGTCGCGCCACCGACGGTGAGGTTGAGGAGTTCGCCGTCGACGACCCCGAGCTTGGCCGCGGTGGCCTTGCTCAACCAGGCGGCGTTGCCCCAGGTGAGCTTGGTCATCGGATCGGGGAGCTCGGCGAGCCACCCGTTGTTGGCGAAGCGGCCGTCGTAGGCGTGCGCGTCGACGTTGAGGGTGATCTCGTAGGCGCCGCTCGGGGCGACCCACTCGTTGCCCGCCTTGGCGACCGCTGCGCCGTCGACCTTGGGGCCCTCCGGCAGGATGGTCGTGTCGGCGGTCCGGACGAGGACACCGTCGTGCAGGACGCGGCGCCACTTCTTCTCGAAGTCGGCCTCGCCGAGGACGGGCTTCCAGGTCTCACGGACGAGATCGTACGCGCGCTTCTTGGTGCCGAGGAGGAGGTGCACGACCTCGGCGTCGGTGCGCCCGTCGTAGAGCGGGGCGATGAGCGGCTGCACGAGCGAGAGCGTGCCGTCCTCCGAGGCGAGGTCGCTGAAGCCCTCGAGGAAGTGCGCGCGGTTGAGGTGCCACGTCGAGGCCGCGGCGGTCTCGTCGTAGTGCACGCCGACGTGGATGGTGGTCGCGCCGGCCATCGCCTTGGCGAAGCCGGCATCGGCCGGCGCGTCGTAGGCCGGGTTGCCGCCGAGGATCAGCAGCGTGGTGACGCCGGATCCGATCTGCTTGGCGAGCTCGACGAGGGCCTTCGGACCCTCGGGCGCGTCGTCGAACAGCGGCAGGTAGGAGACCGTCTTGCCGACGTTCTCGAGCGCCGCGTTGATCGCCGCGACCGCGGCGTGGACCGCCGGCGGCTGGTTGTTCCCGGCCACGAGGACCGAGTGGCCCTTGTTGGCGGCGAGGTCCTTGGCGAGCGCCTTGACGAACTTGTTCGCCTTGTCGTCGAGCGTGCCCTTGAGGTTGGCCGCGTCGGTGACGCCGAGCTCCTTGGCGACGGCCGAGACGACGGCGCCGACGTTGGCGCTCTTGGTGCGCAGGCGGTGGTCGGCGTTGCCGCCGGTGACCGTGAACGCGCTCTCGATCGCCCAGACGCGGGCGACGCCGTGGACCGAGCGGGCCTCGGCGAACTGGCGCGACGCCTTGACGGGCGAGCCCTCGTTCATGAGGAAGTCGCTGTCGACCGCCACGATGACCTTTGCCTTGCCGAGCTCGTAGACGGCCTCGAGCGGCTTGCCGAAGGCGATCCGCGCGCCCTCGTGCGCGCTGGTGCGGTCGAACGCCTCGTAGCGCACGAACTTGGCGGCCGGCATCGCGACCTTGAGCTCCGCGAGCGCGGCCTTGAGGGTCGGCGAGCGGTGCTGGTCGGTGACGATCGCGAGGCCCTTGCCGCCTTCGGCCTTGAGCTTGTCGCCGAGCGCCTTGAGCGCGGCGGCGGCGTCGTCCCAGGTCTTGACCGTGCCCTTCTCGCGGGGCGAGATGCTGCGGTCGGGGTCGTACATGTCGAGCAGGAGGCCCTGCAGGAACGTGGTCGAACCGCCGCCCGGGCACTCGGGGTGCTTGGGGTTGCCCTCGATCTTGGTGGGCCGGCCCTCGTGCGACTCGACGAGGAGGCCGATGGCCGTGCCGTACAGCTGCACCGAGGTGGCGAACTGGAGCGGGATGCCTGGGACGATCTCCTCCGGCGGTTTCGCGTACGGGACGATGTGGTCCTCGGGGCGGCGGCAGCCGGCGAGGCTCGCGAGCGCCATCGAGGCGCCCATGATCCCCATGAAGCCGCGACGACCGATGCCGGCCTCGTTCTCGGTGACCTCGGCAGCGCCCTCCGGGAATTCCCGGGCGAGGACGTCGGAGGAGAGGGTGCCTTCGCGTTCGGCGAGGCTCCGCCAATAGGTCTTGCCGGAGAGATCCCGGCCCTGGACGACGGGTAGACGCTTGCTCATCGGTGGCACCCCGAGCAGTGGAGCGGGGGATTGACTTTGCGCCCAGCGGGCGTGACGGGCGCCTGCGCGACCGGCACGTCGTTCGGGCCCTGACCGAGGGGCTGGAAGTCCGTCTTGGCGGGCTTCCAGTCCATCTGGGTGACCGAGACGCCCGCCGGCCGGACGTGCAGGCCCGGGTTGCGGTGGCAGTCGAGGCACCACTCCATGGACAGCGACTGGGTCTGGATCACCTTGACCATCTGATCGACGCGCCCGTGGCAGCTCGCGCAGCCGACGTTGGCGTTCAGGTGGGCCAGTGATTGAAGTAGACGAAATCCGGCAACCGGTGGACCTTGACCCACTCGATGGGCTTGCCGGTCGCCAGGACTCGCGGACCGGGAGCAGCTTGGCGCTGTCGGTACGCACGGTCCAGTGGCAGTTCATGCACGTCTGCGTCGCCGGTACGTTGGCGTGCGCCGACTTCTCCACCGCCGAGTGGCAGTAGCGGCAGTCCATCCCCATGTCGCCGGCGTGCAGCTTGTGGGAGTAGTCGACCGGCTGCGTCGGCTGGTAACCGACGGAGAGGTGCTTGTCAGTGCCGTAATAGGTGATCGCACCTGCGGCGGCCGTGACCGTCATCAGGACGAAACCTAGGGCGATGGTGGGGACTTGGTTGGTCCAGCGCGGGAAGAGCCAGCGTCGGACGTCCCCGTTGCTCGTGCCAGGGCTTTCCACGGGCGGGGTTTTGGTCGTTGGGGTACGGACTTCAAGGATCAACTTGCCGCGGACCCGTGGCGTTCTGCCGCGGACGGTGTGTGATTTCGCGGTGTTAGGTCCGACAAATGGGGCGCGAGGCTGCACCTCGGCTGCGACAGCGTTTCGCCGTTGCAGGGGCGCCCGTCGGGGTACCGGACCGACAAAGACAAGTGGGCGGGCCCTGGAGACCTGCCCACCTCGCCTCGCGCGTTCAGTTGTTGTAGGCGCCCTGCGAGATCCAGTCGCTGAACAGCGTGATCTGCCCCGCTCAGGTAGGCCGCCGCGGGCATCCGCGTGCCGCAGGTCGTCCCGATGATGCGCTGGTAGATCTTGCTGGTCGACGGGTTGCTCGGGGTCACGTAGTTCGCGACGCAGCTCGAGGCGACGTTCACCGTCTGGCGTAGGACCAGGAGTGACAGCCGTTGCAGCTGGCGACGTAGATCGGGTTGATGTCGCTCGCGTACGAGGTGGCGGTGACCGCGTAGTCCCAGTGGGAGCCAGTCTCGAAGTTGTTGAGCGCGTCGATGGCGCGCATCGAGACGTAGTAGCCCGTGTGACGGGCGAGCCCGCCGAGGTAGAACGAGGTCGCGCCGAACCCCGTGAGGAAAGTCGTGCCTCCCGCCGCCACGCACGAGGCGTAGCTGGTGTAGCCCGCCGTCGACGCGCAGATCTGGTAGCGGACCGCGCTCGCGTCCGAGGCGGCGCTCCAGGTCGCGTAGAGGTAGTTCGCGTTCGGATTGTACCGAGTCACCGACGGGTTGCCGCCGACCCACGTGGGCGCGGTCGCGTCCGCGTTGGTGGTGGCCGAGCTCTGGGCGACGTTGGTCGTCGTGTTGTTCACAGCCGCCGTGTCCTGCGCGCGGACCAGGAAGTAGTACGTGGTGGCGGGCGGCAGGCCGGTGAAGCTCCTCGAGTACGTGCTCGTGAAGGTGCCGCCGTTCGCGGTGAAGCTCGAGGTGCAGAACGTCGAGCTGGTCGAGTAGCAGACCAGGTACTTGATCGACCCGGACGCGGTGACGTTGTCGCTCGCGGCCACCCAGTTGATCTGGATCGCGCTGTCACTCAGCGCGCTGGCGCCCGAGGTGCCGGTGTACGCCGTGCCGCCCGGGAGCAGGTAGGGCGGCGTGGTGTCGGCGGTGGTCGCTCCGAGGACGTATTTGGTGTTCGACTCGGTGTTGCCGGCCTGGTCCTTGGCGCGGCAGACCCAGTAGTAGTTGGTCGACGGAGTGAGCCCCGTCGCGCGGTAGGTGGTCGCGCCCGCGCTGGTGGTGGTGACGAACGTGAGTGCGCCGCCCGAGCTCGCCGCCCGGTAGATGTCGTAGCTGATCTGACCCGCCGTGCTCACGTCGTCGGTCGCGCTCGACCAGGTGACGTCGACGGCCGAGGCGCCCGCGCCCGGGAGGGGGGGAGCGGCTGCAGCGGCGGCGGTGCAGCCCGTGAAGGTGGGCGCCGTCGTGTCGGTGACGGTCTTGGTCGTGAGGAAGGTCACGGGCTTGGCGATGTTGCCCGCCTCGTCCGTCGCCCACACCCGCGCGTAGTAGTCCGTGAGGGGCGTGAGCCCCGTGAACTTGTAGTTGCCGGCACCCGCGAGGCCGGTCACGGTCACCGCGCCGACCCACTTGGTGTCGCTGTCGTTGCACTTCGTGGCCGCGCTCGTCGAGAGGCAGATGGTGTAGACGAGCTTGTTCGACGCGCTCACGTCGTCCGTCCCGCCGGGGAAGTTCACCGTGAGCGAGGTGGCGGAGACGGCCGAGATCGACGAGATGCCCGCGAAGGTGGGGGCGGTCGTGTCGGCTGGCGTGGAGACCGTGAGCTCCTTGACGTTCGCATCGACGTTGCCCGCGGCGTCGCGGGCCCGCACCACGTAGGTGACCTTGGCCTTCGGAAGCAGGCCAGTCACGGTGTACGAGGTTGCCGCGGCCGCCGTGGTGTAGGTCGGCTTCGTGAAGTCGTACCCGGAGGGGCCGCGCAGGTAGACGAGGTAGACGAGGCCGCTGGTCGCCGTGACGTCGTCGGTCGCCGGAGACCAGCCGAGCAGGACGCTGGTCGGAGAGAGGGCGGTCAGCGAGCTGATGCCCGCGAAGGTGGGCGGCGTCTTGTCCGGGTCCGTGGTGCCCTTGGCCTCGTTCTTGTTGCTGTCGACGTTGCCAGCCTCGTCGACCGCGCGGACGACGAAGTAGTAGGTCTTCGCCGGGTCGAGGCCACTGACCGTGTAGCTCGTGTCGCCCGCGATGACCGTGCCGATCGGCGCGCTGAAGTCCTGACCTCCCGTGGAGGTGCTCATGAACACGCGGTAGACGAGCTTCTTGGAGTCGGTGACGTCATCGGACGCCGGCGGCCAGGTGACCTGCAGCGAGGTCGGGCCGAGGGCCTTGACGGTGGGCGCCCCGCCGATGGTGGGCGGGGTCGTGTCGGCGAGTGAGGTGGCAGACCGCTCGATGGAGTTGGTCTCGCGGTTGCCGGCCTCGTCGCGTGCGCGAACGATGTAGTACTGGGTCTGCTTGGGCAAGAGCCCCTTCACCTGGAACGAGGTGGCGCCGCCGAGCGTGGAGGCCGACGGCACGCTGAAGTCGTACGCGCCCGGGGAGTTGGCGATGTAGATGTCGTAGAAGATCCCGTCCTTCGTCGAGAAGTCGTCCGTCGCCGAGGTCCACGTGAGGTCGATGGTGCGCGCCGATGCCGGTGCCGCTGGTCAAACCGCCGAACACCGGGGGCTTGATGTCGGCGGACGCGGCGGTCTTGGCGCTCAGCTCGACGACGTTGGTCTCGCTGTTGCCCGACGAGTCCACGGCGCGCACGACGAACGAGTAGACCGTCGAGACGTCCAGGGTGGTGGCCGAGTACTCGGTCGTGCCGGGCAGGGTGGTGGCGACGGGCTTGGTGAAGTCGTAGCTCCCCGCGGTCTTGGACTGGTAGACGCGGTAGACGATGTCCGGCGACTTGTCGAAGTTGTCGGTCGCGTCGTTCCACAGCAGCTTGATGCTGGTGCCGAGGACGGTGGCCTTCTGGACGCCGTCGAACTTGGGCGCCGTCTTGTCGAGCGTGGAGTCGTACTTCTCCTTGAGGTTCGTGTCCTCGTTGCCCGAGGCGTCGACGGCGCGAACCACCGCGTAGTAGGCCTTGGCCTCGCCGAGCCCCTTCACGGTGGCCGACAGCTCGCCCGGCCCGGTCTCGACGGCCGGCTTGGTGAAGTCTTCCGCGCCCGCCTTGTCGGCGACGTAGACACGGTACTTGATGAAGGGCGCCGCGCTCCCCCTGTCGGTCGCCGCGGCCCACGACACGCTGATGGCGTCGCGGTCGACGCCCTTGACGGCCGTGACACCGGCGAACTTCGGCGCCGTGAGGTCGATGGTCTGCACGTCCTTCTGGACGACGTTGGCGTCTTCGTTGCCCGCCTCGTCGACCGCGCGGACGACGATGAAGTAGCGCGTGCCCGGGAGCAGATCGGAGATGGTCGTGGTGACGGCGCCGGCCGGCGTCGTCGCCCAGGAGGCCTTGAAATCCTGGCCGCCGTCGCTGGTCGCGACGTAGACGCGGTAGGCGACGCGCGAGGCGTCGGTGAGGTCGTCGGTCGCGGGGTCCCACGTGAGCGCGACCTCCGTCTCCGACTTGGCGGTGGCCGTCTTGAGGCCCGCGAAGGTCGGCACCGACTTGTCCGAGGACCCACCGTCGCCCGTGTCGACGCCCGTGTCGGTGGGCTCCAGACCGCCGTCGTCGCCCTTGCAGGCGGCCAGCAGAGCGACTCCGAGCGTGAACACCGAGACTGTCGATCGCAAAGCCAAGCGCATGAAGACTCCTCCAGGGGTACGTCGAAAAGTCGTCCTGGCGACGCCCCCGTTACGAGGAGTCTACTTTAGATCATGCCGATTTGCTCGCCGAGGCCGATTTCGCCGCGCCAACCCGAGGGACCGCAGCCGTCGGATACCCATCCTTCGCCGGCTTTCGCTGCTCCATCGGGGCCGCGGCCGGCCTCCCCCCGCCGCCGCCACCCCATCCTCGGCGAGCGTCCCACCTGTTCTCGGTCGCCGCTCCTGGCAAAAAGATACGTCGTCCCATAGTCTTGCTGAATCGTAACGCCGGCAGGGGATCCCCTACTCCTATCGAGGAGCCCTCCGTTCTTTCTCAGCTGGAGTCACCCAGGAATGTCTCGAACCGCTTCCCTCGCTTCTCTTCCTGCCCTCACTGTCGGCCTCGTCATGCTCGGCTGCGGCGGCGACGACGGCGGCAACAACGTCTCTTGCGGCGACGGCACCCACCTCGAGGGCACGACCTGCGTGCTCAACGGATCCACCGACGGAGGTGGAGACGGCGACGAGACCACGCCGGTGGTCAAGGGTCCGAAGTTCGACGGGATCACCTCCCCTGTCGTCGGCTTCGTCCACGAGCCTGTTCGTGACCTGGAACCCAGCCACCGATGCCCTCACGGCGACCGCGCTGATCAAGTACCGCGTCTACGTCGGGACCACGGCGGGTGGTCAGAACTACTCCGCCGCGACCCTCACGTCCCCCGGGTGCCAGCAGCGTCCTGCTCACGGGTCTCACGCCGGGCTCCGAGTACTTCGTCGTGGTGCGCGCGGTGAACGCGGTCGGCGAGGAGGACGCGAACAAGGTCGAGAAGAGCGCCAAGGCCCTCGACGACAGCAAGGCCCCGACGTTCGACGGCGCGACCAAGGCCGAGTCGGCCGACGGCAGCGCGGTCAAGCTCTCGTGGACCCCGGCCAAGGACGAGATCACCGCGACCGAGGGCATCGTCTACCTGGTCTACTACGCGGCCGAGGCAGGCAAGGAGAACCTCACCGTCCCCTCGTTCGTCAGCGCACCAGGCGCCACGTCGATTGTGGTGAAGGGCCTCCCGAAGCCCAAGACCAAGTACTACTTCAAGGTTCGCGCGCGTGACGCCGCCGGCAACACCGACCTCAACACCGTCGAGGTGTCGGCCGACTCGGGCCCCGACGTCGCGCCCCCCACTTTCTCTGGCTGCACCGACGCCACCACCAAGGACGCGGTGTCCATCACCGTTCGCTGGAACCCCGCCACCGACGACGTCACGCCGCAGGGCGCGATTCGCTACAACGTCTACGGCGGCAAGGACGCCAAGAGCGTCGACTTCACGAAGCCGCTCGCCACCTTCACGGGCGGCGACAGTGGCCTCGTCAGCGGCCTCAAGCCCTCGACCGAGTACTTCCTCGTGTGCAAGGCGCAGGACGCAGCCGACAACGAGGACGAGAACAAGTCGGTGTGGGTCGCCAAGACCTCCGAGGACGGCACGCCGCCGAACTTCCTCGGCCTCGAGAGCGTCACCAACGTCACTGCCACCACGGCCGACCTCGCGTGGAAGGACGCCATCGACGACAAGTCCGCGACCACCGACATCGTCTACGACGTCTACGAGTCGACCACGGCGGGCGGTCAGGACTTCACCGCGCCGCCTCGTGCGACGAGCGAGAAGGGCGCCACCAAGATGACCCTCACCGGCATCTCGCCCGCGACCAAGCTGTTCTGGGTGGTCCGCGCGCGGGACGCCGCCGGCAACCGCGACACCAACAAGGCCGAGAAGAGCGGCACCACCGCCGTCAGCTTCTCGCTCAACATCCAGACCATCTTCACGGCCAACTGCGCGACCGGGACGTGCCACCGCGGCACCACGCCCGCCGCGGGCCTCAGCCTGGTCGAGGGCGTCGCCTACACCAACATCGTCGGCGTGGCCGCGTCGGGCAAGGCCGGCGCGATTCGCATCGTCAAGAGCAACAGCACCAACAGCTATCTCTACCAGAAGGTCATCAACGCCCTCGGCATCGTGGGAGAGCTCATGCCGCCCCCCGCCTCGGCCGGCTCGCTGAGCACTACCGAGAAGGACCTCATCAAGGCCTGGATCGATCAGGGCGCGCTCAACAACTGACCCGGCTTGGGTTATGGTGCACGGCTCCATGGCTTCTCCTCACCGCGCTGCTCGGATCGGCCTGCTCGTCCTCGCGCCGACCACGGCCCTGGTCGCCTGCACCTTCGTCAACGGCTTCGACGACGTGAAGCCCCTCACGGCGAAGGACACGGGGACCATCACCGACTCGGTCGTCACCGAGACGGACATCGACACGGGAACGGTGGTCACCGACTCCGGGGTCGACACCCCCGTGGACACCGGCCCGGTCGACCGCGGCTTGGTCGTGGTCAGCGGACAGATCGCGGGGGACGCCGGCCGGGTCAGCCCGTCCTCGCGGTCCTGGATCCCGCCGATGGCAAGCGCCTCGGCACCGACGAGAAGATCACCGTGGTCGCGGCGAAGTACGACGGCGCGCACGATCGCTGGTACCTCTGGATCAACAAGAGCGGCACCTCGTTCGATCCCGTCTCCACCACCGAGATCGAGCTGCAGATCCGCACGTTCGATCGCACCAAGAACGCCTGGGCCACGCTCTCCACGCTCAAGGTGCCGACCATCGTCGACGAGGCGACCAGCACGGTCCTCAAGGATCGCCTGGCCTACGTCTCGTACACGACCGCCACCACCTTCGAGCTCACGGTGATCGACACCACCACGGCCACGGCGCCCAAGGTGATCTCACCAGGGCTCGCGCTCGCGGTCCCGCCCATCGGCGTCATCGGCACGCCGGCGCCCACCGGTGGCGGCACCGTGAACATGCTCAGCGTGACCAGCGGCGCGGGCTGCGTCTCTGGTGTGTGCAAGGTCGCCTTCCAGCGGGCGACGGTCCCCGCCGCCCCGAACCCGGCCACGAGCAGCGGCACGAAGCAAGTGGCCGACACCCTCGACATCGCGGCTGGTCAGCCCGCCTGGGGCTCGTTCTACAACGGCGGTTCGCCGCAAGATCTGCTCATGGTCCCGCCGACCGGCGCCGCGACCAAGGCCACGCTGATCCGTCTCAGCCCCATCAGCAACGATCCGGTCACCGGGACGACGCCGGTCGCCTTCACGGTCGCGAAGAACACGCTGCGCTCACTCACCGTCTCGGAATGCCTCAAGACGGCCTTCGTCACCGATCTCAACGGCACGCAGGTCTATGGCGTGCCGCTCGCGTTCGACGGTACTCCCAACGTGTTCGGCCTGGGCCGCTCGGGGCAACGCCTCTACTTCGAGCCCTACACACACACCGTGCTGGCACCCTACCGCGCGAGTGCGGCAGCCTTCGAGATCGCGGCGCTCGAGGTCACGGGCACCGACAAGGCACCCATCTTCAAGAAGCGCGTCGGGACCTCGTGGACCCCGCCCGCCGAGCTGCAGCCCACCCTGCTGGCCGTGAAGGCGCCCGACGACTTCCCCTGCCCCTGACGCCCGCGGTCGTTCGCGCGCATGACCGCGCGCGACCCGGTCAGATGTCCTTGCGGATGATGCGGCCGCTCGACGCCGCGGGCGCCGCCGTGGTGGCCGGCGGCGCAGCGACCGAAGCAGACGCCTTGGCGGTGGGCACCACGGTCTTGCCGGGGATGACCGGGCCGGCGACCAGTGGCTGCTTGGCGGACGCGCTGGCGGGCGGCTCGACCGAGGCCGACGCCTTGGGCTCGTCGGGCTTCGGCTTGGGCTCTTCGGCGGTCTTGGAGGCCTCGGGCTTGGGCTTGTCACCCTTGTCGTCGGCCTTCTCGGCCTTCTCCGACTTGGCGGGCGCCTCGACCTTCTTCTCGCTGGCGGCCGCAGAGCCTCCGCCCATGAGCTTCATGGCGATGACGCCGCCGCCGGCCAGCACCACGACCGCCGCGAGGGCGATCGCGACCATGGGCGTGCCCTTCTTGGCGGGCTCCGTGGTGGGCACCGGGACGAGCCCGGGCTGGCTCTGTCCGACGGTGACGGGCGGCGCGGCGGCCGCGGTCTGGGACATCTGCTGCGACATCCGCGGCGCGGTGGTCTGACGCTGGGCCTCGTCGACCCCGACGAGCACCTCGGGCGCGAGCTGCAGCGAGCCGCCGCAGAACGGACGAAGGGCCTCGACGAAGGCGTCGGCCGTGGGGATGCGCTTGCTGACGTCGCGCTCGAGCGACTGCGCGACGACGCGCGCGAGCTCCGGGGGCACCCACGGCGCGATGTCCTGCAGGTTCGGGACGTCCCGCGAGCAGATGGAGAGGATCAGCTCGCCGAGGGTCTCCACGTCGCCCCACGGCACGCGGCCGGAGAGCGCCTCGTAGAGGCACATGCCGAGCGACCAGATGTCCGTGCGGGCGTCGACGCTCTTGAGGCCGCGCGCCTGCTCGGGGCTCATGTAGAGCGGCGTGCCGAGCATCGAGCCCGTCTTGGTGAGGCCGGCGCCGTCGGTGCTCGCGAGCTTGTCCATCTGCTGCTTGGCGATGCCGAAGTCGAGCAGCTTGACGACGTAGTCACCGGGACCACGCGTGGTCATGAAGATGTTGGCGGGCTTGATGTCGCGGTGGACGATGCCCGCGGCGTGCGCGTCACGGAGGCCGGAGGCGGCCTGCGCGACGATGCGCGAGGCACCGACGGGCGCCATGGGGCCGATGCGCTCGATGGTGTGCTCGAGGTCTTCGCCCTTGAGCATCTCCATGATGATGAACGGGCAGCGCGTCTGCGGATCGATGCCGGTGTCGTAGACCTCGACGATGTGCTCGCTCTCGATCGCCGCCGAGGCCTTGGCCTCGCGGAAGAACCGTTGCGCCAGCGCCGGATCGCCGTTCAGCTCGTCGTTCTGCAGGAGCAGCTTGACGGCGTAGCGCTTGCCGAGGTGGTTGCGCGCCTCCCACACCTGCCCCATGCCGCCTTGGCCGAGCAGCCGGGTCAGTTCGTACTTTTCGGCCAGCACCCGGCCTTCGAGATTCAACTCCGCCATGACTCCCCGATGACCTCGTTCCGCCCCCTCATTGCGTCAGGGTAACACCTGGAGGCGTTTCCCTCAAAACGAACGAAGCGGCAAAACGGTCTCGCGGGCTCAGAAAGCGCCTGACAAAGAGAACGCTGCGCCCTGGGTGGTGACGATGGGAGTCACACCTACACTGAAGCCGGTCTTGGCCGGGATTCCGCCGTTGTCCTTGGTGGAGACCTGGACCGTGGGCCGGGACACGAAGAGAAAGATGGTCACACCGGCCGCCACGACGCCTCCGGCGAGCAGGATGTCGGCGACGGTGTTGAGGGTCTTGCCGTCGGTGCGGAGCTTCTCGGCTGCCGCAGGGTCGCTCCCGTCGTTCTTGGTCTTGTAGTCGCCGTTCTTGCCGAGGGCCATGACGCCGACCACGCCGCCGCCGAGCAAGAGGACGCCCGTGGCGACGCCGCCGATGATGACGCCGGTCGTGACCGGACGCGCGCTCGTGGTCTTGGGGCCCCCTGGAGGAGGCGGCGCGATGTCGGGCTTCTTGAGCGTGATGTCCTTGGTGATGGCGCCACCGGCAGGGAGATCGATCTCGAGGGTCTGCGTGTCGAAGCCCTCGGCCTTCACGGTCAGCACGTGGTGGCCGGGCCGCACGCGGATCGAGACGACGCCCGCGGTGGCCGGGTAGAGATTCATCACCTTGTCGCCCTTCACGGGGACCCGGGTGTCGGTGACGATCGCATCGCCCGGGGAGACCTTGAGCTCGAGCTTCGCCGCGCCGGTCTTGAGGGTGGTGAGGTCGGTCTTGATCTGCGATTGCTCGGCGGGATCGACGTCCTTGCCGCCGTCGGCGAGGTACTTCTCGTAGTAGTCGATGGCCTCGCCGTCGCGCTCGAGCTTCATCGCGCACAGGCCCAGGTTGCCGAGGATCTTCCACGACGGGGAGGCGCCGTACGCGGCCTTGAACTCGCGGTAGGCCTCCTCGTAGCGAGCGCCATCCGGGTCGTTGAGGAGGTTGACGCCGGCCTTGAAGTGCTGGCGCGCCTCCTCGCTGATGGCCACCTCTGCCGCCTGGGCGAGGCCGCCGAGGGGCAGCGCCTGGGAAACGAGCACTGCCGCGAGGATCCACGAGGTCGTACGCATCGCCGCGCAGCCTAGCCCAAGAGCCCGGACGAGCCCAAGGGTCAAGAACGCCAAAAGGTCGAGACGCGGAGCCCCTTGCTCCGTGGGGCTCAGTCGGTTCCCGCGTCGGGCTTGGGGGTCTTCGGCAGCGTGTCGATCCACGCCTTGACCGCCGCGAGGCCCTCCGGGTGGACGATCTCGGTGCCCACCGGCGGCATCTGGACCGAGCCTCCGTCGCGGGTCGCGTCGCGCACGTAGAGGGTGCTCGTGCTCGTGGAGCCCGGATCGATGCGCACGAACGGGCCGCCCGACGGCTTGTAGCTCATGTTCGCGACGCCGACGTTCGTCTTGTACAGCTTGGTGTCGGCCGCCGCGCCCTCGAGCGGATACACCCGCAGGACCATGTCGGTCTGGGTCCAGACGGTGGTGTTCGACGGGTTGTGACAGTGACCGCAGTTGGCGTTGAGCCAGCCGAGCGCCGCCGCCTCGGTGGGATTGCCGGGAATGCCGTAGTCCTTGCCGCCGACCGGGGGAGTGGTCAACCACCCCTTGGCGTTCACACCCGCGAGATCGAGCCCGGGGGACTTGGCGAGCTGCACGGCGCCGAAGCCGAGACCACGCGACTTGATGCCCTCGTGGCACCGCAGGCAGGCCGCGAGATTGGGCACGTCGTGGGCGGTGCCGAGCGCGTTGTTCACGCCGTCGAGGGTCCAGATGGCCTCGGTCTGGGCCTCGTTCCAGACGTAGGTGCCGAACGTGTACTCGTCCTTGCTGATGCGGCGCCAGAGGCGGGTCTCGATGATCTTCCCGTCGCGCACGAACTCCTTCCAGAAGGTGGTGCAGACAGGAAACTGCCACTGATCCATGTCGGTGGAGTCGATCTTCTTGCCCGCCGGCATGTTGATCCAGCGCCGCTTGGCGGCGCCGTCGGTCCAGAGCTCGTAGGTGGGCTTGAACTCGACGTTGGCCGCGGCGATCGCCTTGGTCGTGATGTTCGTGTAGAGGCCCATCTCGGACAGCTTGGTGCTGAACGGTAGGGTGCAGACCTCGGCCGCGTCGCCCACGTCGGTGACGTCGGCCTTGCTGTCGGTGGTCGTGTCGGAGCCCGAGTCGCTCGCGGCGCTGTCCTTGGCGCTGTCGGCGACGGCCGAGTCGACGATGCCCGAGTCTACCCCGGTGTCGGTCTCCGGCGTGGTCGCCGGCGGGTCGTCGCTGCAGGCCGCGAAGGTGGCGGCGCAGGCGCAGGCGAGGAGTGGAAGGAGGGCGGGACGGGCGAAGGCACGCGCAGCGCGCGCGGCGGTCGTGAGCATCGTTGGCACCTTAGCGCATGCGGGGGCGAGTGCACCCCCCCTTGTCGGTGTGATTCCGTCGAGCGAGCTGGCCATGATGGGCCGAGTTCGCCTCGGAGGAGTCGCGCCGTGGCGCGATCCGTTACCGCTGTCGCCCACCGAGCAGCGGCTGGCCGCGTGGCGCCAGCGGGCCGAGCGGGTAGCGACGCTCCTCGCAGCCATACGGTTGGGGCGACAGCTCGAGGACGGTGTGGAGCGGCGCGTCGAGGTGCGGACAGACCTCGGGTGACCAGTCCATGAAGTAGGCGTACAGGGCGCGGTTGACGGCCTGGTGCGCGACGACGAGGACGGGCCGGACCGAACGCTCGATCTCCCAGATGACGGACTCGAGGCGCTGGATGACGTCCTCGTACGACTCGCCCCCGGGATAGCGGTAGCGGAGCTTGTCCTCGGCTCGCGAGGTGTACTCGTTCGGATACCGCTCCACGATCTGGGCGTAGGTCAGGCCGTCACAGACCCCCGCGTTCAGCTCGTCGAGCGCCCGGAGCGCGGTCTTCGGGTACGGGATGGGCTCCGCGGTCTGTATCGTCCGACGCAGGGTGCTCGTGAGGACGAGAGGCGGCGCGTCGGCGTCGCTGTGCTGGGCGACGAACCGGGAGAGGTTCTCCGCGTAGAGCTGACCCGCCGAGGTGAGCTCGCTGTCGCCGCCGATGCGCCCTTGGCTGTTGAAGCGGCTCTCCCCGTGTCGGCTGAGCCAGACCACCCGGCGCGTGGGCCGGCTCGCGAGCAGGAACGCGACGATGCGGCTCTCGAGGTAGCCGTGGATGCGGTGGGCGACGACGGTCTGCCCGAGGTCCATCACCTTCACGAAGCGACCGTCGGACTCGTCGAGCGGCTCGTAGACACGCTCGTACTGCTCGATCCGCGCGCGGAAGTCGCGCGTGGCCTGCTCGGGGTCCACGCCCTCGTAGTCCTGCGAGAGGGTCTTGGTGGCGCGGACGTTCACCTCGATCACGATCGGGTCGTCGCAGACGAGCTCGACGAACAGCACGTCGAACCCCGCGGCCCGACAGCGGCGCTCGACCAGCGCGCGCTTGTCGCGCGTGGTGTTCGTCGCGTCGAAGATCCCGACCCGCCCCTCGCGCCCGACGAAGGCGAGCACGTCCTCGAGCGCCTCGGCGGAGATCGCGCGGCGCGCCTCGTTCGCGCTCTCGTTCGTGGGGTCGAAGAACTCGGCGGACTGGCCGGGCCCGAGGCGTGCGCGGCGGTAGCTGCCGACGTTGAACAGGCGCGTGCGATAGCCGAGCCACGACAGGTAGCGCGACAGCTTGCGGGCGACGTGGGTCTTGCCCCGGGCCGGCAAGCCCACCATGACGACGACGAGCTTCTGGTTGTCCATCAGAGTCCGAGCTCCGTGCGCAGCGCGGCGATCGCGTCGGTCGCTTGCTTCCGAGCCCCGCGCAGCTCGTCGAGCCGTGCCCCGCCGAGGAACGAGTCCGAGGGGGTGGTCGACCACTGGGCGCGCACCGGGTCGAGCCGATCCAGGAACAGCAGCGCCGCGAGCGGGGCCAGGAGCAGCACGGGGATCGCGACGAAGCGGTGCGGCGACGGCAGACCCAGCGTGGCCGCGACCAGGAGCGCGGCGAGCCACACCGGGAAGGCGACGAGCCCGATGCCGAGCTTGTAGGTCGAGACGACGTCGCGCTCGCTGCCCGCGAGCCGGGTGGCGAGCTTGGGGAGCTGATAGGGCAAGTAGAACGTGACGGCGCCGACGAGCGCGAGCGGGGCGAGCAGCACGAGCCCGAGGGCGCGCAGCGGTCGACCCCTGCGGGGAGGGACCGCCGCGACGACGTGGTCGTCCTTCACGCCCGACCGCGCGAGGAGGGCGTAGTAGGCGTCCACCTTCTCCCGGAGCGCTTCGACCCGGTGGTCGTCGACGGCCTTGCGCGCGGCCGCGACCTGGCGGCCGATCGCGTTCCACTGCGCGAGCGAGCGGTCGCCGCCGTCGTGCGCGAGGAGCTCGGCGACGCGCGCGACGAGGGTGCGCTCCTCCCAGGTGACGCCCTCCACCAAGAGCTCGGAGAGGTCTTCGCGCAGCAGATCGGTGATGCGCTGGACCAGCGGCTCGCCCTCGAGCTCGAGCGCGTCGACCTCGCGTGCCGGGCCGAACACGAGCAGGACGCGGGAGCGGAACGACTCGCGGGCGTCGAACTCGAGCGCCACGGCCTGGAAGGTGAGGCCCCGGGTGCCCTGCTCGCGGGCGCGGGCCAGCATGCGCGCCGGGCCCGTCTTGAGCGGCACGAGGTGCGGCTCGCTGTGGCTCACGCCCTCGGGGAAGATGAGGACGTTGCCGCCGCGGGCGAAGTGCGCGGCGACCTTGTCGAAGACGTCGTCGTTGCCGCCGGCCACCTTGTCGGGGTCGTCCTTCTTGCGGACGACGGGGACCGCACCCACGGCGTCGAGCAGGGACCGGAACACCGGGATCTTCCACAGCGTGCTCTTGGCGACCGGCGCGATGGGGAAGGGGGCCTGCGTGAGCACCACGACCGGGTCGACGATGCCGTTCACGTGGTTGGCGGCGAAGAGGCGCGCCCTGGTCTCCTCGGGCGGGGCGAACGCGACCTCGACCTCGCGGAAGAACACCCCGGTGACCGCGCGGAAGAACACCGTCAGGGCGTCGCGGACGAAGGGCACGACCCGAGCGTAGCTCCCCTGCGTCCTCCACGGGGCACCAACAAAAACGCCGAAGCGCTCCCACGCACAGGTGCTGGGGAGCGCTCCGCCGTCGCTCGAGGGCCTCCCCCCGAGCTCTGCACACGGCTCACGCCGTGCGCGACGAGATCACTGGATCAGGTCCTTGAGGGCCTTGAGGGCGCTCGCGCGGATCTTCTTCGAAGCCGGCTTGCCCTTGATGATGATCTTCTCCTTGGTGAAGGGGTTGATGCCTTCACGATCCTTCGTGGCGGGCTTCTTGACCGCCTTGAGCTTGAGCAGCCCGGGGATCACGAACTCGCCCGGGCCACGGCTGCCGAGCTGCTTCTTGATCAGTTCCTGGAGCTTGTCAAACACGCGAGACACGCTCTTCTTGTCCAGCTCCGCCAGCTCGGCGAGCTCGGCAACAACCTGCGCCTTGGTCAAACGCTTGGCACCAGCCATGGGGATTCCTCCTGGTAAGACGAGGTCGGACGATGAACGAACCGACCAGAACGCCTGACCAGTACCGCACGCACAGCACCCTCGCAACCCCTATTTTTCTGCTGCCGGCGGGGTCTGGCTCGCGAAGCCGCGATCGGAATCGGGCGTCAAGCCCCGAATCGATCGCGGTTTGATGGGTGTCGATCGGTGGATTTTGCCTTTGAATACGGCAATTTACGCGCCGCCTCGTAGGCGTCTTCTCAGCGGCGGATGCGGCGCGTCATCGGCACCGATCGACCCGCTGCGTCGACCCCACCCTTGGAAAATAGGGGTGGGGCACCGGCGGCGATGCAGAGGCGATCCGTCTCCGCGCGCATCCGGGCGTCTTCGGCCGGGGTGCGGTGGTCCCAGCCGAGGAGGTGCAGCAGGCCGTGCGCCAGCAACATGGTCGATTCGTCGAGGAAAGGACGCCGCGCAGCGCGAGCCTGCCGCGCGGTCGTCTGGGCGGAGAGGACGATGTCGCCGAGGGCGTCACCGGCGAAGCGGGCGCCCTCTCCTTCACGGAGCGCGAACGAGAGAACGTCCGTCGGTCGGTCGGTGTCGCGATAGTCGCGATTGAGGATCTGGATCTCTTTGTCGTCGGTGACGAGGATGCTGACTTCGGCGTCGGGGATTTGAGCAGCCACGAGCATCTTGCCGACACGCCGGCGCAGCGTGGCCGGCGACGGCAATCCGTGCACCTTGCGCGCGCTCGCGCGGATCGAGACCGAGACGGGCATCAGAACTCGGTGAACGACTCGTCGCCGGTGGCCAGCATGAGCGACGAGGTGGCGACGTCGAGATCCATGATGGCGACGAGGTGGTTGTAGCGGTTGGTGAGGAACGCTCGCAGCGGCTCGACCAGGTCCTTGTCCTCCTTGGTGCCGACCGAGATCGCCGCGCTCACGCCCGAGACCCATTTCTTGGCGAGCTTCTCCGCCTCGCCGTAGGCCTTGTCGCGCGCCATCGCGTCCTTGCACTGGCCGTACGCGGTCTCTACCTCGACGCCGACGCCGCCGAGCGCGTAGGTCTGGAGGTCTTGCACCTCGGCGAGCTGCGCCTTCGCGTAGTCGAGGCGCGCGACGCCAGGCAGGAGGTCGAGGTTCCAGCGGAACACGAGGCCCGCGCTGTAGTAGAGGTAGTTGCCGCCGGGGCTGGTGAAGGCGTTGGTCTGGATGGTGACCGAGGGCGCCACGCTGTAGCCGAAGCTGAGGCCGAGCCCGATGTCGGGGAACAGCCGTGCCTTCGCGTAGTCGACGAGCGCCGTGCGCGCCTTGATGCCGGCGCCGGCCTGCTTGAGCTCGGGGCGATGGAGGCGCGCCGAGTTGAGGTAGACGAGCACGTCGGAGAGGGGCTTCTTGGGGCCGGTGATCGGCTCCTCGGGGATCTCGAGCGCCTTCGGGGCCTCGATGCCGGTGAAGAAGCGCAGCGCCGCGGTGGCCTGTCGCTCGCCCTTCTCGACCTCGCCGTAACGGCCCTCGATCTCCATCAGGTAGGTCTTCATGCGGAGCAGATCGCCGTCGTCGGTGTCGGGGTTCTCCTCGGCGTGCTTGATGGCGTCGACCAGCTTGCCCTTGGCGAGGTCGAGCAGGTAGCGCGCGTCGTGCGCGAGCTGCAGGCCGAAGAAGGCCCGCCGCAGGTCGTGGTGCAGCAGGTTCTTGGTGCGCTGGACGTCGGCGAGCGCGACATCGACCTGGGCCTTGGCGGCCTCTTGCGACGCGGAGATCTTGCCGAAGGTCCACAGCGGCACGACGCCGTCGATGGTGACGCGGGCGGCGACGTTGCCGCTGGTGTTGAGGTTCACGATGCCGGTCGGCGAGTAGATCGCGTTGCCCTTCACCTCGGGCACGTAGGCGACGCCGCCGCTGATCGAGAACTGCGACCACGGGATCCACTTGATCTCGTCGAGCTGGGCGTGCGCGGCGACCACGCGGTCCTTGGCCATCTTGATCTGCGGCGCGCGGTCGTCGGCGAGCTTGACCGCCGCGGCCAGCGTGAGGACCACCTTGGCGGGCGCGGGCTTGGACTCGGCGACCGTGGGCGCAGGAGCATCGGCGTGGGCGAGCAGGGGGCCCACCAGCATCGTGAGCGACAAGAGCAAAGGGCCGCCTCGCATGGCGTTTCGCGTACCACAGGGCACGGGCACGCACCATGGATGGCGCGGCAGGATGGCCTGCCTGGGACGGTCAGGTCTCGGCCGCGGGCTCGGGGGGCGGCGAGAAGAGCCGGCGAACGCGGATCAAGAGCTCGATGGCAGCGAGCAGGCACACCAGGGCGGCGAGGGTGGGCGAGAGCTCCTGGGTGGTGCGCTGCATGCCGCTGGTCTGGCCCGCCGCTGTGGCGGGGGCGAGGGGGCGGGGGCGTAGATCCACCTCCGCTTCGACGGGCACGACGGCGCGGACGTCGCGGAACGGCGACGCTCCCTTGGGCGAGACCGTGACGAGGTAGGCGCCGAGTCGCTGCGGGCGGACGCGCACGGCGGCGGGCTCGAGGGGCAACGGTGGCAGTGGGTTGCCCTTCGGATCGAGCGGGGCGACCTCGAGGCCGTCGTCGGGCCCGACGCTGAACGCCGAGCCGACGGTGAGCCGGACGCCGGCGCCGCGGTCGGCCGCGCGATCGGCGAAAGCCCCCACGAACGCGAGGAACGCAGGCCGCAGGGGCAAGTCGCTCGCGTCGGGAGAGAGCGGCAGGGTGAGGAGCCACACCTCGCCCTGGCCGTGCTTGCGCACGACGAGGAGCGGCGCGCCATCGGAGAACTTCGCGCGCACCTCGCCCGCCCTCAGGTCGTCGGCAGAGAGGGTGACCCGCACCTTGGCCTCGAGCGAGACCGGGGGCTCGGCGCCGTCGCCGAAGGGACCGGCGAGTGCCGGGTCCACACCGATCTTGGGGTCGATGGCCTGCGTGTGCAGGGGGCGCGTGAGGAACGGCTCGAACGACGCGCCGAGCGCGGGGGCGACCGACCGGGCGCCGAGCGAGAGGAGCAGCACTCCACCTCGCTCGACCCAGTGGGCGAGGGCGGTCCGCGCCTCCGGGCCGAGGCCCGCGAGGTCGTCGAGGGAGAGCCCTGACAGGGGGGCGAGATCGAGGTCGCGCTCGGGTGCGCTCGGCAGCGGTCGCGCGGAGACCTTGCCTTGCTCCACGGCTTCGAGCGCCCGTTCGAGCACCGGAGCACCCCCGGTCGCGACGACCTGATCGAGCGCACCACCCTCGCCGACGACGATCCCGATCACGGGCATGGTCGCGCTGCCGAGGATCGGGGTCTCGTCGTCCGCGACGAGCGCATCGGGCTTGCCCGACAACCGCGCGATCGCGCCCGGGTGACCGGCCTGCGGATCGAGCGACGGGAGCAGCTTGCGATCGACGGGGACCACCACCTCGAAGGGGCCCTTGGGGATCTGCAGCGGGAGCGCGAGGCTGCCGGCCTTGGTGTCGGTCCCGAAGGCGACGATGTCGACGTTGCGCGAAGGCCCGACGACGTCGGGCGTGGCGCACACGAGGCGCACGCGCACCGCCTCCCCGGTGCCCTCGGGCGAGGCCGCGAGCAGCCCGCAGTCGGCCTGGCCCTGCGGCGGAGCGCGGGTGAGGGCGTCGAGCGGGAACTCGAGGCGCAGCGCCGGATCGCCGAGGGCGAGCGGGGCGTCCTTGCCGTCGGAGAGGTCGGAGAGAAGGACCACGCGGCGGTCGGGCTGCGGGAGCTTCGACAGCGCGGACGAGGCGAGCGCGAGGGCGCCGTCGAGATCGGTGCCGCGGTGGCTCGCGCCGTCGCGCGCGATGGCCTCGAGCGTCGCGCGGATGGCGCCGCGCTCCTGGGTCGGAGCGAGCACCACGTGGGCGGGCGCGCTCGCGATCACGATGGTGACGGCGTCTCCCGACCGGAGCGAGGACTCGATCTCACGGGCGGCGACCACGGCGAGCTCGAAGCGGGTCCTGGCGCCCGCTCGCCGCACCTCGGCCGGCAGCTCGGCGTTCATGGACATCGAGTCGTCGAGCACGATCGCGAGCGCCACCGAGGCGCCGCCGCGCCGGTCGAGGGAGACCCGTGTGCAGCGCACGAGAGGCGAGGCCGCCACGAAGGCGAGCGCCGCGATGGCGAGCACCCGCAGGGCGAGCAGCGAGCGGTCCTCGAGGTTGGCCCGCCGACGCGCGAGGGGCGGGGCGGTGGGCACGAGGCGAGCGGCGGGGAAGTCGCGCTCCTCGGGGCGCCGCCGACGGAGGAGGTGCGCGACGAGGGGGCCCGCGACCAGCGCGAGGAGCAAGAGCCCGAGCGGCGCGACGAAGCTCATGGCTTCTTCGAGTCCTCCGCCGTGGCGGGGGAGGCGATCGCGCGGAAGACGTTGCGCGTGACCTCGATGGGATCGTCGGTGGTGACGGCGCGGAGGAGCGCACCGCCGTGGCGGGCGGCCGCCCCCCGGAACACCTCGGTGCGGGCCTCGAGGGCGCGCAGATAGGCGTCGCGCACGGTCGGGCCGTCGGTCTGGACGACGCGCTGCTCGCCGGCCGCGCCCTCCATCGCGCGCAGCACCACCGGCCCCTCGAACGGGAAGGTGACCTCTTCGGGGTCGAGGATCTGCACGAGGACGATCGCCCGACCGCGCGTGCCGAGCGCGGCGAGGGAGCTCTCTGCACCCTCCGGGAGGTCGAGGAAATCGGAGAGGATCACGATGGCGCTGCCACGCCGCGCGCCGCGCACCGCCACCTCGAGCGCGGCGTCGAGCAGGTCGGGCGACGAGCGCGCATCCCCCTCGGCGGCGAGCGACTCGAGGCTGCCGAGGACGCGCTCGAAGGTCTCCGACGCGGCCGAGGGCGGCACCCTGCGGCTGCCCGAACCCCCGAGGAGATCGAGGCCGACCGGGTCGTGTCCACGGAGCGCGACCCGCGCCAGCGCCGCGGCGATCAGCGCGCCGTAGGCCAGCTTGGAGGCCGGTGCACCCTTGCTGCGGAACGCCATGGAGAGGGTCGCGTCGAGCACCACGCGCAGGGCGCGCTCGGTCTCGGTCTCGAAGTGCCGCACGACGATCCGCTCGTGCCGCATCGAGGCGCGCGGATCGACGAACCGCAGCTCGTCGCCCGGCACGTACACGCGGTGTCCCGCGAACTCGACCCCCGCGCCGCGACGGGCGCTGCGGTGCGGACCGGCGAAGAGGCCGTCGGCCACCTGGATCGCGCGCAGGCGGAGGGGGGCGAGCTCGCCCCAGTCGATGGCTCTGCGGAGCGGGAGGCCGCGGACTTCGTTCTCGGGGCGGGCCATCGGGGGGAGAATCAGGGACGGGTGGGCGGAGCCAGCGAGCCGATCGCGAAGCGCTCCGTCCGTCCCTCTAGCACCGCGCCGTCGACGGTGGCGGCGAAGACCGATCCACCCGTCGCCGAGAGCCCGACCACGGGCACGAGCCAGTCGAAGTTGTGCACCGACTCCCACTTGGGGGTGCCACCGCCCACCATCCGCTTGAGGATGCGGCCCTGGGCCGCCGCCCAGGCGATGCCTGCGGGATCGATGGCCACCGCCGAGATGTCGCGGGTGGTCGTGCAGGCCTCGAGCTCGATGCCGATCTCGTCGCCGTCGCTGCGGATCGCCACGACGACGCCACCGGGGCCGACGGCGTAGGCGATGCCGCGCGTGCCCGCCTGCGGAGCGTTGCTGCGCCCCTCGCCGTCGATGTCGCTCGCGACGGCGAGCAGCGGGCGCGGGCTCGGCGCGAGGAACGGGCTGATGCGGTGCAGGTCGGCGTCGTAGACCGAGATGTAGGCCTGACCGTTGGTGGCGCGGCCCACGAGCACCCAGCGGGTCTCGTCGAGCTGACCGATGCCGTTGACCGCGGACGCGCCCGGGATCATCAGGCTCGTCCGCCAGCGACGCTGCTCCGCCACGTACAGCGCCGGCGCGCCCGCGATGGAGCCCGCGAGCAGCAGCATGCCGTCGAGCGTGCCCGCCGCGCGATCGAACACGAGCGCCGGGTCGCCGGCCGCCGAGATCTCGGTCCACCCCTGCTCGGACAGCTCGAGCAACAGGCCCCCCTGGCCGCCGACGACGAAGCGACCGGCGGCGGCGCGGAGCGCGAAGTGCAGGCCGTTCTGCGGGGTGCCGACCGGCGCCGAGACCGGGTGCCAGCGCTGCCCGTCCCAGTAGGCGAGCCCGCCTCCGCCGACGCCACCCGCGCCCGCGGGGCCGACCCCGAGCGCGCGACCATCGGGCTCCCAGGCGATCGCGCGGAGCACGCGGTCATCGCCGGTGCGGTGGCGCGTGGTCCAGCTGGTGCGGCCCGCGGCCTCGAGCATCACCGTGCGTAGCCGCTCGCGGGTGGCCGAGCGCCGACCGCGTGCCGCCTGCGGCGAGGTGACCGAGCGCAGCGGGCCGTCGATCGCGCCGAACAGCGCGCGCGCGTTGGGGAAGCGCAGGTCGGGTCGCACGGCGGTGGCCTTGCGGATCACCGCGTCGAGCGCCGCGATCACGTGCGGGTTGCGCTGCAGCTCCGGGTGGAGGCGAGGGGCGTCCTTGAGGTGGGGGCGCGGGTCGGGGCCGTCGTCCTTGCGCAGGGCGAGCTGCGCGAACTGGATGCGGCGGAAGTATTCGTCGGCGGCGAGGATCCGGTAGAGCAGCACGCCGAGCGCGAACACGTCGGTGGCCTGCGTGGGCGGAGCCTGCAGGAGCCCGAGCTGCTCGGGGGCCGCGTAGCCGATGGTGCCGACCGGCTGCGGGCCGAAGGTGACCTCGAGGCCCTGCGCGCGCGCGACGCCGAAATCGGTGATCTTGGCGACCTCGGTCTCGGCGAACCCGCAGAGGAGGACGTTGTCGGGTTTGATGTCGCGGTGGATGAGCCCGAGCTCGTGGATGAAGTTGAGACCCTCGACGATGCACGCCATCGTGCGCAGGACGCGCTCCGGGTCGAAGCCGACGCCGGTGGCCTCGACGGAGCGCGTGAGGCGCTCGGTGAGCGTGGTGCCCTCCGGGCCACCGTTGACGAACTCGGCCGCGATCCACGGCAGCACGAGCGGCCGGTCCTTGTAGGTGACGCCGAGCTCGCCGGAGTCGGTCATCCGCACGACGTACGGGCTCGGCGGGACGCGGCTGTTGATCTTCTGCATCGCGCCCTCCTCTTTCTTGCGCGACACCTCGGCGATCTCGGGCGCGCGCAGCAGGAGGAGTGGACGGAACACCTTGACCACGTGCGGGGACTCGCCGTCGACGGTCTGGCGCGTGGCCATGAACGCGACGCCGGTGCCGCCCTCGCCGAGCTGGTGCTCGATGCGGTAGCGCACGCCGCGTGACGAGGGCTGGCCGTGCAGGCTCTGCCCGCCGTCGGCAGGACCACGGACGTCGAGACTGGCGCCGACGAGCGATCGGAGATCGTCGTCGACCCGGATCGGCCCCTCGGTCACCCGGCGACTCTAACATTGTTCCTTCCGGCCCTTGCCGCGAAAAACGGATGCGGCCGCGGCGGCGCGGCGCTACCCCCCGAGCTTCCGATGGACCGCTTCTACGTCACCACGCCGATCTACTACGTGAACGACGTGCCACACCTCGGCACCGCGTACACGACCATCGTCGCCGATGCCCTCGCGCGCTTCCACCGCCTGCGCGGCAGCCAGGTGCGATTCCTCACCGGCACCGACGAGCACGGCGAGAAGATCGAGCAGCGGGCCAAGGAGCTCGGCGTCGCGCCCCGCGCGTTCGTCGACGGCGCGAGCCAGAAGTTCCGCGAGGCGTGGCCACACCTCTCGTGCACGCCCGACGACTTCATCCGCACGACCGAGGACCGCCACGTGCGCGTGGTGCAGGACCTCTGGCGCAAGTGCCGCGACGCGGGCGCGATCTACGCCGGCACCTACCGCGGGCTCTACTGCGTCGGGTGCGAGGCCTACTACACCGAGAAAGACCTCGTGGAGCACGAGGGCGCCCAGGTGTGCCCGATCCACCGGACCAAGCCGCAGGTCCTCGAGGAGCCCACCTATTTCTTCAAGCTCTCCGCGTTCCAGGATCGTCTGCTCGCGTTCTACGAGAAGTACCCCTCGTTCGTCGCACCAGAGACCCGCCGCAACGAGGTCATCTCGTTCGTGAAGGGGGGCCTGCAGGACCTCTCGGTCTCGCGCACGAGCTTCTCGTGGGGCATCCCGGTGCCCGACGACGACCCGGAGCGGAGGACCGGACTGGGACGGTCCGGGAGCGACAAAGCCGAGAAGCACGTGATGTACGTGTGGTTCGACGCGCTCACGAACTACCTCTCCGCCCGCGGCGAAGAGACCAGCGTGCTCCGCACGACGTTCTGGCCGCCCGACGTGCACCTGGTCGGCAAGGACATCCTGCGCTTCCACACCATCTACTGGCCTGCGTTCCTGATGGCCGCGGGCTTCCCGGACGAGCAGCTGCCGAAGAAGGTGTTCGTGCACGGCTGGCTCACCATCAACGGCCAGAAGATGAGCAAGTCGCTGCGCAACGTGGTCGAGCCGCTCGCCCTCGCGCGCGAGCTCGGCACCGACGTCGTGCGCTTCTACCTGCTGCGCGAGATCAACTTCGGACAGGACGGCGACTTCAGCCACGCCCAGCTCATCGCTCGCTACAACGCCGAGCTCGCCGACTCGCTCGGCAACCTGCTCAACCGCAACCTCGGCCTCGTGACCAAGCTGCGCGCCGACCAGCCCACGCTCGCCGCCACCGCCAAGGGGCCGCTCGAGGAGAAGCTCGAGGAGGCCGCGCGCACCGCGCTGGCCGGCGCCATCGCCGGCTTCGTCGAGGTCGCGCCGCACAAGGCGATCGAGGCCATCTGGGGCCTGATCCGCGCCGGCAACAAGTACGTCGACGAGGCCGCGCCCTGGGCCGAGGCCAAGAAGGGCGAGAATGCCCGGGTCGACACCATCCTCGCGACCACGCTCGAGGCGCTCCGCTGGATCTCGGTCCTCGTGTGGCCCGTGATGCCCTCGGTCAGCGATCGCATGCGCGCGCAGCTCGGCCTGCCCGCGCTCGCGACGGCGCAGGGCACCGACGCGCTGGCGCTCACGTGGACGCCCGATCGCCCGACCGCGGGGCTCACGGTCGGACAGCCGATCTTCCCCAAGATCGACGCCGACGGGCAGGCGCGCATCTTCGCGGCGCTCGGCGTGACCACGGCGCCCGAGGTGCCCGCCGAGGCCCCGAAGGCTGCCGACAAGAAGCCCGAGAAGAAGGGCCGCGCGCCGATCGAGCCGGCCAAGGAGCTCGCCTACGAGGAGTTCGCCCGCGTCGATCTGCGGATCGGCACCGTGCTCTCGTGCGAGCGCGTGCCCAAGAGCGACAAGCTCCTCAAGGTGCAGGTCGACCTCGGGGAAGAGGCGCCACGCCAGGTGGTCGCCGGCATCGGCAAGACCTTCGCGCCCGAAGCGCTCGTCGGCAAGCAGGTGGTGGTCGTCGCGAACCTGGCGCCGGCCAAGCTCATGGGCCTCGAGTCGCGGGGCATGATCCTCGCGGTGCGCGGCGAGAGCGACGCCGACCTCGCGCTGCTCTCGCCGACCGTGGCCCGCGCCGCCGGTTCCCGCGTCTCCTGACCGTCAGGGCGCCATCACGTCGCCGAGCGACAGATCGACGTGCAGCTTGCGCGCGTCGCGCGGAGTGTAGGCGCGACGGAGGCCCTTCTGCGCCGCATCGCGCACGTTCGGGTCGGCGTGCTGGCCGAGCACCGCGCGGTAGTCCCGGCTCGCCGCCGCGCGGTCGCCCGCGACGTCGTGGGCGCGCGCGCGGAACAGGTGGAACGATGCCAGTCGCTGCTCGTCGGGGTGGCCGAGCTCGATCGCGGTGTCCAGCATGCGGGTGGCTTCCTTGGTGTCGCACTCCTTGAGCGCGAAGAGGCCCGCGACCGCGTGGTAGGTGGGCTGCTCCGGCGCGAGCGTGCACGCCATGGCGAGCGCGCGACGGGTGTCCGGCACCGACTCGTGGTCGACGTAGGCCACGTACGCCTTGCGCCAGTGCTCGAAGGCGTCGCGCGCCTTGGGGTCGAAGCGCTCGCCCGGGGTGAACGGGGCGACGCCGGGCGCGACGTCGCCGGTGTGCAGCGAGAAGGGCACGAAGGTGCCGTGGCTCGTCGGGGCCTCGCCGGTGCCGACCCAGAGGATGCCGTCCTCGGGCCGGAACACGACCGAGCCCACGGTGAGCGTCATCGCGATCGAGTCGCGGAGGCGGCAGCGCGGGTCGCCCACGTCGGCGAGGATGCCGCCCATGCCCTCGGCGTCGAGCGCGCCGTGGCGCTCTTGCAGGATCTCGTTGGCGCGCGCGTAGCGGCCGTGGTTGTGGCGCCAGTAGGTGGGGAAGAGATCGCGCTCGGTCGCCCCGAGCTCGGGGTCGAGGTAGATGTTGGCGTAGCCGAAGGTGCTCTCGCCGGTCGCGGCGGAGATGCGGCGCGCGACATGCCGCTGCGGGTCCTCCTCCCAGCAGAGCACCTCCTTCGCGTGACCGTCGGCGACGAGGTAGGTCCAGCACCCGATCGGGCGGTGGCGCGCGAGGATGGCCTCGGCGTCGGCGAGGTTCTTCGCCTCGCGCATGACGATGTCGCCGACGGTGGCGATGGGCGTGCCGCCGAGCGCGGCGCGGTCGGTGAACATGTGCTGGTGCACCGTGAGGGTGAGGCCGGCCTCGTTCATCGCGGTGAACCCGCCGAGGACGACGCCGGCCGCGGTGCACGAGACGTAGCGCTGGCCGGTGGCGGGGCGGTGGAAGGCGACGGTGCTCGTGCTCGGCCAGCAGCTCACGCCGTGATAGTCGAGGTTGCGCGCGTGGTAGAGCTTGCCGTCGGTGGTGGCGGCACCCCACGCGAGGGCGCTGGTGCACCCCAGGCCGAGCGAGAGCCGGTGGCGCACCGCGGGCGGCACGCCCTTGAGGCCGATGACCTTCCCGGCCAGCCACACGAGCTGATCGGGCATCGTGCAGCCCTCGAGCACCTCGGCGAACGGGAGCCCGGCGCCGTCGGCCATGCCGCGGATCGTCTCGAGGGCGAAGTCGGGCATCTGCTGCGCGACGCGGCGACCGACGGTCTCCTGCATCGCGCGACGGGCGACGCGGCCGAGCACGCCGGGGGCCGCACCGCGCATGATCTTCTCCACGAAGGTGCGGTAGTACGGGATCGGCCCGCGGCGGATCTCGTCGGCGAGGAGGCTGCCGTGTTGCCGGCCCATCTCGTAGTAGGTGCCGCTCACCGAGAGCACGTTGAGGCCGTGGGTGCGGCGCAGGGTGCCGTTGTCGGCGGTGCGGTGGATGGACTGGGTGGCAGAGACAGAGTTCATCGCAGCTCCTTCTTGACCCGAGCGAGGGGTTCTCCGTTGGCGAGGGCGGCGGCCGCGAGGATGCGCGGCGTGGCCCACGAGTGGAACGTCTGGACGAGCGCGCGCGCCTGCTCGACGTCGCGCGCGTGGAAGCGATCGAGGAGCATGGTGAGCCCCTCGAGGTGGGGACCGGCGCTCGCGCGCGCGACCCCGAACACGTGCGGGAGATCCGCGACGACGGCGCGGTTCCAGTGCGAGAGCATCACGGCCACGGGGTTGTGGGTGGCCTTCGCGAGGAGCAGCCCGAGCTCGAAGGTGGCCTCGGTGTAGGCGGCGTCGTCGCCGACGAGCGCGCGCATGTGGGCGATCTGGGCCTCGATGGCCTCGAGGTCGGCCTTCTTGCGGCGCTCGGCGACCCAGCCGCAGATGAGGACGTCGAGCGCGGCGCGCACCTCGAGCAGGCTCTCGAGGAAGGCGAGGTCGACCGCGCCGACGGTGCTGCGCAGCTTGGCGCGCAGGACGTCGGGGCTGAGCGACGCGTTGGGGTCGAGGACGACCGTGCCGCGCCGCCGCACCGGCTGGACGAGCTTGTGGACCTCGAGGAGCTTGATGGCCTCGCGGACGACGCTGCGGTTCACCGCGTAGCGGGTGGCGAGCTCGTCTTCCTTCGGGAGGATGGCGCCGACCGCGAGGACGCCGTGCGAGATCTGGTCGAGCAGATCGCGGGCGACGACGTCGGCCTTGCGCGGGTCGGGGATGGGCTTCGCCATCGGGGTGACCCGGAGAATAAGTCGGATGTATCGGCTGTCAACCCATCTATCGGATCCAGGCGTAGGCCTCCGCGAGGACCCGCTTCCCCTCGCTGCGGACGGGCTCCCCGTGGGCGATCGCGAGGCGGACCGGGTCCCAGGCGAGCATGCGGTCGAGCTGCGCGCGCGCCTTCGGCTTGTCGCGCATCATGAGCGGCTCGAGCCAGGTGACGCCTGGGGTCGTGTTGCCGAGCAGGCGGGCCACCACGCGCGTGAGGCGAGAAGCGTGGGTGGAGAAGTTGAAGATGGCGTCGGCGCAGATCAGCGTGCGGCTCTTGCCGTGGAAGAGCACGATCTCGCTCTCCATCGTGCGGGCCGAGAAGTGCACCTGCTCGAGGTCGTGCTGCCACTCGGGCTCGGGGGCGTCGCCGAGGGCGCGGTGGAAGTGCACGTCGGGGCGCTTGCGGACGAGGCCAGGGCAACAGGTGAGGAGGGCCTTCGGGTAGGCGGCCGCCCACTGGGGCACGGAGAGGTGATGGAACAGGCTCGGTGCCAGGATCACCCGCACCTCGCCGAGGGCTTGGAGCTCGGCAGCGAGGGCGTCGTCGAGCGGCACCGGCGAGTGGACGAACAGGTCGCCGCTCGCGAGCCGCACGACGGTCATGCGCGTGCCGCACTCGACGCCGAGGAAGCGCTGGGGACGGGTGACCGTCCACACGTCCTCGGCGAAGACCTCGAGGCTCACCGCGCCTTGCGGATCGCGTCGAGCCGCTCGCCGAGCAAGGTCTCGAGCGCGACGAGCGCCTTCGAGAAGCCCTGGATGCCCTCCTCGAGCTTGTCCTTCGCCATCGCGTCGGCGTCGTGCATCTTGCGGAAGGTGGCCTCGTCCATCGCGATGCGCGGGATGTCCTTGCTGGCGACCGCGGCGGGGTCGAGCTTGCGCGGGAGCGTGCCCTCGGCCTTGTCGAGCTCGGCGAGCAGGGCCGGCGCGATGGTGAGGAGGTCGCACCCCGCGAGCTCGGTGATCTCCCCGGCGTTGCGGAAGCTCGCGCCCATGACCTCGGTCTTGTGGCCGTGCTTCTTGAAGTACTCGTAGATACGGGTGACGGAGACGACGCCCGGGTCCTCGTGGGGCTCGTACGAGGCGCGCCCGGTCGACTTCTTGTACCAGTCGAGGATGCGGCCCACGAACGGGCTGATCAACGTGATGCCCGCCTCTGCGCACGCGATGGCCTGGTGGAGGCCGAAGAGCAGCGTGAGGTTGCAGTGGATGCCCTCCTTCTCGAGGATCTCGCCGGCCTTGATGCCCTCCCAGGTGGAGGCGATCTTGATGAGGACCCGATCGCGACCGATGCCGGCGGCCTCGTACTGGGCGATGAGGGCGCGGGCCTTCTCGACCGTCGCGCCGGTGTCGAAGGAGAGGCGCGCGTCGACCTCGGTCGAGACGCGCTTCGGGACGATCTTCAGGATCCGGACGCCGAACTCGACGGCGAGGCGGTCGACGGCCTGCTTCACCACCGCGTCGCGCGAGGCGCTCGCGCCCCCGGCCTTCTGCTCGGACCAGCGCAGGGCCTCGTCGACGACCTCGGCGTACTCGGGCATCTGCGCGGCCGCGGTGATCAGCGACGGGTTGGTGGTCGCGTCGCGCGGCGTGAACTTCTCGATCGACTTGATGTCGCCGGTGTCGGCGACGACGACCGTCATCTTCTTCAGCTGCTCGAGCAGGCTCGCCATGGGTGTTCTCCTGGATGCGGACCTTACCAGAGTCGGCGCTCAGAAGCCGGGGGGCAGATCGAGGCGGAGGCAGCCGATCGTGCGCGGCTCGCGGGGGCCCGAGCCCTTGGCCCGGACCGGCTCGCCACCCTCGAGCTCGACGCCCTCCTCGAGGGGCCAGTCGGGGTAGGCGCCTGCCTCGAGCGAGTGGGTGCCGCTCTGGAGCGCACCGATGACGTACGTGTGACCGACGACCCGTGCGTCCAGGCGTCGCGCGAGGGCGGGCGCGAAGGCTCGACCGGCGCGCCCCCCGAACGCCGAGCAGCAGCGGAGCCACACCTGCGCGTCGTCGGCCAGCAGATCGCGCAGCAGATCGAGCGGGCCCGCGAGCGTGGAGCCGTCGGCGAGCGCGGCGCGATCGAGGCGCGTGGGCCCGAGATCCATGAAGCCCCAGCCGCCGTGGCCCCACACCTGCAGCTCGGTGAGCGGGGTCTGCGCCGCGCTCGTGCACGCGACCGCGAACTGGATCGCCTCTTGCCACGAGGCGACGCCGCGGCTCATGAGGTCGGTGCCCTCGAGGCGGCGCGCGACGGCGTGGATGCGCGCGCCGAACCACCAGGCAGGGGAGAGGCCGAGGCGAACGCGTGCCGTCCCGCCGCTGCCGTCGTGGCCGGGGCGGAAGCGTCCGAGGTCGGTCTTGTCCCACACGACGACGCGGAGGGTCACGCCGCGAGAATACTCGTTAACGGTTCCGTCGCGGCTTCGTCCCTGCCCCCATGACCGCTCGCAAGCTCCTCACCCTCGCTGGTTCCGTCGGCCTCGCCCTCGCTGCCCGCGGCACCCTGTCGCCCGTCGCCGCGTGCACGCCGCCCGCCATCGGCAACGATCCCGCCTCCATCGGCAGCACGGCCGCGCCCGTCGCGTCCGTGGCCGCCTACGAGCCGCTGCTCGACAGCGCGGGGCGTCCCGCACCGGGCAACGTCGTCGGCAAGGGAGGCCCCTCGCCGCAGCCGCCGCCGTCCGACGCGGGGGCGGACGCCAAGTGAAGGCGCAATCCGGAGCGGAGGACCGGACAGGGACGGTCCGGGAGCGGCGAAGCCAGTTCGAGCTCGAGTGGCTCGGCGGACCCGCGGCCTCGCGGCTGCGTCGTCGTCGACCCGGCGTCGAGCGACTGCCTTGGGGCACGCTCGATCTCAGCGGCTTCACGCCCGAGGCGCTGCTCGAGGCGCGGCGCGTGTGGACCAACGGCGCGTTCACCGAGTACGCGAGCGCCGCCGGGTTCACCGCGCTCGCGACGGCGCTGCTCGAGTCGGGGGCGCCGATCGATCTGGTGGCGGCGGCGGCCGACTGTGCGGTCGACGAGATGCTGCACGCAGAGCTCGCGGCGCGCCTCGTGATGGAACTCGGCGGCGCGGCCCCGTTCCTCGTGGATCTCGAGAAGGTCTCACCGGTGACGAGTGAAGGGGCGCGCCCGTTGCTGCGCGCAGCGGAGCTCGCGCTGAAGATCTCGTGCGTCGGCGAGAGCCTCAGCGTGCCCGCGTTGACGACCTCGCTGCGCGGGGCGGATCAGCCTCTTCCGCGCGCGGTCCTGCGTCGGCTCCTGCGTGACGAGGGGCCGCACGCGCGCATCGGCGACTGGTTCTTCGCGTGGGCCGCGGAGAAGCTCAGCGCCGAGGACCGCGCCCACCTGGGCGCCGTGGCGCGTGCCGCGATCGAGGTCTACGTGCCGAGCGAGCGCGCCTCGTGCGACTGTCGACCGCCCGCGGCGCTCGGGGGCGTGCTGCCGGTCGACCAGCGCGCGCTGCTCGCCGAGGCCGTGCGGACCAAGGTGATCCCCGGCCTCGCGCGGCACGGGATCGACGCGACGGTGCAGTGACCGGCTAGGGGACGATGCGCGCGGGGAGGTTGGTCGCGAACGGCCCCGGGTCCTCGACGAGGACGAGCTCGCCGGGGAGGTCGGAGTAGGGGACCGCGAAGCCTGCGAGGTGCTGCTCCTTGCCGTCGTGGTTCACGACGACGTCGCGGGGCTCGCCGCGGGCGGCTCCTGCAGCACGATGCGCTCGCCGAGCTTGCCGTCGACGAGGTGGCGGTAGGCGCGCGGGCCGCTGCCGATCTCGCTGGCGAGGCCGTTGACGAAGGCCATGCGGTCGTAGAGGCCGTTGTAGGTGTAGTCGGAGATCCAGCCCGGATCGCAGTACCCCATGACGTCGAACGACGAGGCGAGGAAGGTGGTCTTCAGCAGCACGTCGAAGCCGGGGACGCCGTTCGTGCCGCCGCTGTACGGGTACTTCGGATCGATGCCCGCGGGGCTCCCGCAGGGGGAGTGGAAGCGGCCGTGCGCGTGGCCGATCTCGTGGGCCATCGTGCTCGCCGAGAGGTCGTCGGGGTAGCCGATGCCGATGCTCGTGCGCGACGCTGCGTCGCGCGGATCCCCGGGGCGCAGGCTGAGGCCGATGATGCAGCCCTTGGGGCAGTACTTCCCGTAGGACGCGTTCGGCACGAAGAGCCCGTAGTAGTAGACGTTCTTTGCCGGAGCGTCCTTCGCGCGGAGCGTGTGGATCGCGGTGAGGAGCTCCGACCAGCCAGCGCCGTCCGGCGTGGTCGCCTTGGCCCAGTCGAGCGGCTCGTGGAGGGAGAGCTCCACCTTGGTGGCCGGGTACATCGCGTAGAGCTTCGACGCGTACGCATCGAGGTTGGTGATCGAGGTGTCGGGGAGGCGGTTGCTCCCGTCCGCGCCGTAGCGGATCGGCACGATCTTCACGACGAGGCTGCCCGCGCTCTTCGGGGAGAGCGCGTCGGCGCCCTCGGTCGGGTAGCGCGCGAACACCGTGTCACCCGCCGCGAACTCGACGAACCACGAGGTCTTGTTGGTGATGACCGCCTTGTCGACGTCGAAGTCGAAGCTGCTCGAGGAGATGGAGATCGTGCGGCTCGAGACCGACTCCTTGGGCCCACCACCGTCGTCGAGGACGAGGCGCGCGCGGATGGTCTTGCTGGTCCAGCCCTTGCCGGGCTTGAACGTGACGACGAAGCGCGCCTCGCGGCCCGGGATGATCTGCGCGTTGCGTGTCGCGACGGGTGCGCCGTCGAGCGCGAGCTGGATCTCGACGGCCTGGTTGATCGAGGCCCCGGAGATGGTGAGGGTCTGTGGCGCGCCGGCGTCCGCGGAGACCTCGACTTCGGCGCCGCCGTCGTCGGGGGGCACCGCGGTGTTGCCACCACAGGCAGCGAGGGCGAGGAGGACCAGCGGGCGCTTCACGGCGAGAGTCTAACAGGGGAATCGTGGCGCGCCGGTGACGTTGCGCTCGCGTCGGGCTCGCCTCGATCCCCTGCGTTCCGGGGCGTGGTTGACGCGAGGACCGCGACCGGGCCCACTGCCCCGCTGGAGGCCACTTTGAAGCTCTACCACAACCCGCTCTCCCCCAATGTCCGCCGTGTCCGTCTCACCGCGGCCGTCCTCGGCCTCGAGCTCGAAGAGAAGGTGCTCGACTTCTCGAAGGGCGAGCACAAGAACCCGGAGTACCTCGCGCTCAACCCGAACGGCGCGGTGCCCACGCTCGTCGACGGGGACTTCGTGCTGACCGAGTCGCGCTCGATCATGCAGTACCTCGCGTCGAAGAAGCCCGAGTCGGGCCTCTTGCCTCGCGACGAGGCCGCACGCGCCGACGTGGCCCGCTGGCAGTTCTGGGACGCGGCGCACTTCTCGCCCCAGCTCGGCAACCTCGCCTTCGAGAAGATGATCAAGGGGATGCTCGGCATGGGCGACCCGGACCCGACGAAGATCCAGGAGGCGCTCGCCAACTTCCGCCGGTTCGGCGCGGTGCTGGACAAGCGCCTCACCGGTCGCACGTACGTCGTCGGCGACGCGCTGACCATCGCCGATCTCACGCTGGCCTCTTCGCTCATGTACGCGAAGCAGTGTGAGGCGCCGCTCGCCGAGTTCCCGGCGGTCGACGCGTGGTTCTCGCGCATGACGGCGCTCGAGGGCTGGAAGAAGTCGGCCTGAGACCGCGCTCGGGCGTCGGTCAGAACGACTGGCCGACGCCCAGCCACAGGCCGAGGCCGAGGACCTGGCAGTCCTGGCGGAAGTACGAGAGGTTGTTCGGACCCGGATCGTTCGCCTGGCCCACGAAGATCTCGGGGCGCGATGTCCATGCTGAGGCCCTTGCCGAGGGCGATGCGCAGGTCCGGTCCGCCACCGACCACGTAGCCGCGGAAGAGCCGGGTGTCCGAGGACCGACCATCGGCCGTCCGGACGTCCCGCGCCACCACGCCGAGGCCACCGCCCTCGAGGGTGAGGCCGAGGTCGAGGCTCGTCGTGAGGGGGACGTGCAGCCGTACGTGGGCCCGCGCCGACACGGCGTGCGCCGCCTTGGCGGTGGTGTTGAAGAGGTAGGCCGCGGTCGCGCCGACGGAGAGCCAGCGGGTGACCGCGTACTCGTAGCCGAGCCGCCCGCCCACGTTGTTGTTCCCGTCGGACCAGTGACCGTCGACGTCGGCGAAGTTCGCGCCGAAGCCGAAGTACCCGCCAACCGCGAGGCGGTGCGGCTCGTCGGCGTGGCTGGCGGAGGAGACTGCCGTGGTCGTGAGGACGATTGCGAGGAGGAGGGGAATACGCATCGGGAGCACCTGCCGACTCTACAGCAAGCGCCGCGCCAGGGGCCTTCGCCCGCGTTCTCCGGCTCCCGGCGCGGCGTGTGGCGCTGCGACGACAGATCGCTGTGCGGCCGTCGCACGCGCGCTGTCGTCGTCGGCGACCAGTCCTGCCCCTTCGGGAACCACTACTTCGCCGTCGGCACCTCTCCGGCCACGGCGTCCGAGCAGGTGCTCTCCTTCACCACGACCTTGCCGGCCGCGAACGAGAGCGTGCCGCGCAGCGTGCCGCACATGAGGTCGAACGAGTAGCGCACCGTCTTGCCACCCGCGCCCCCCGCGACCGAGGGCGGGATCTCGCCCGTCTTGCGCGCGAGCAGCAACGACAGCGCGCCGTCCTTGCGACGCAGGACGACGATGCCGCCGTAGTCGGTGTTCATGTCGCCCTTCGGCTTGCCGAGCGTCGAGGGGTCGTCGACCACGGTGGCCACGAGGAGCTCGGTGTCCGCGTCGGGACGCCAGGTCCAGAAGTCGAGGAGCGCGGGCTTGTACGTGCGCGCGCCGCCGATCGGGTCCTTGCCCTTGAGGAACTCCGGCGGCAGGAGTTTCACGGCGGCCGCCGCGGTCTCGGGCTCCTTGCGCGGGCCGACGAGCCCCCCCTGCGCGGCCTTCACCGCGTCCTTGAACGCCGCCTCGTCGCGCACCGACTTGAGGTCGTCGTCGGCCTTGGCCTTCTCGAGCAGGTTGCTCGCTGTTGGGTCGCCGTCCTTGGCCGCGCGCCCCATCTCCTCGAGCTGGCCGATCGCGGCCTTGCCGTGGCCGTCGAGCGCGAGTCCGCAAGCGAGGTTGTAGCGGGCGAGGACGAGCGAGGGCCGCACGACGAGGGCGGCGCGCCAGAAGCGGTCGGCCTCCTTGTACTTCTTCTTCTTGTACTGCTCGAAGCCACCGCTGTTGAGCGCGACGGAGAGGTCGATTGCGGCCTTGTGACAGTCGCCCGCGAGCTCCTTCTTCATCGCCTCGACGTCGGCCTTGCCCACCTCGAGGTCGGCGTCCGTGCCCTTGGCGAGCTCGGCGAAGCGCTTCTTCGCGGTGGCGGTGGGCGTACATGGCTTGCCGACCCCATCGGCCGACCACGGCGGGATCGCGCCGAGCCCCTCGACCTCGTCGGCCTTCTTGGCCTCGTCCTTCTTGGGCTCCTTCTTGGCCTCGTCGTCGTCCTTGGCCTTCTTGCCCTTGTCTTCCTTTTCCTTGTCGCCCTTGTCCTTGTCGCCCTTGTCCTTGTCCGTCTTCTTGCCGTCGCTGGACTCCTCCTTCTTGTCCTTGTCCTTGGACTCGGACTTCTTGTCGTCGCAGCCGAGGGCGAACAGCACGCAGAGAACGGGGACGAAGGTGCGCATGGCGCGGCATGATGCGGCGCTCCGCCATGGTCGTAAACTTTGTTCGCGACATCGTCGCGCGACCTGCGTCTTCCCTTTCGAGTACGGGGCCGCGTGGTCCCGCTGGGAGGGGTTCCGATGTCGTTCTGGAAGAAGGTCGTCCGTTTCTTCGCCGAGGCTTCCACCCCGGCCGAGGCCACTCGCACGCTCGCCGATCGCGCCAAGAGCGAAGACGCACGGCGGGCGCAGATCGAGATCGTGGAGTCGCTCTCCGATCGCCTCCCGAGCAGCGAGCCGAACGCCGCCGTCACCGCGCGCGGGATCTTCCACGACCTCACGATCGCGCTCGCCGACCCCGAGCCGTGGGTCCGCGCCACCGCAGCGCGCGGGCTGCGCGAGATCTCCGGCGTGTTCCGCTACGAGGTGGGCGACGACGTGATCCAGAAGGCGCTCGCGGCGCTGCTCCTTTCGGCCGAGGACCCGGACCCCACCGCGCGGGCCCGCGTGGCCTCGGCGCTGTCGGGGCTGTGCGACGTCGCCGCGGACGCGGACAAGGCGCGCATCGCGACGGCGATCCGGCCGCTCTGCGACGACCCCTCGCCCGAGTTGCGCGCGGAGGGGGCCATCGATCTCGGGTCGTGTGGCGAGGCCGCCTCGGCGTTCGTCCCACGCCTCGGCGAGCTGCTCGCGGACCCCGACGAGCGCGTGCGCGGCAACGCGGCCTCGGCGCTGTGGATGGTCGGCGTCCCGGTCGATCACGCGCACGTGACCAAGCTCTCGGCGCTCCTCGCCGCCGACCCGAGCGGGCGGGTGCGGGCCGACGCGGCGAACGCGCTCGGCAAGCTGGGGCGCGACGCCTCCGACGCGGTCGTGCCGCTCCTCGTCCGCGCCACCGCCGACACGATCCACGACGTGCGCCACTTCGCGGTCTTCGCGCTCTCGGACTTCGGGCCGCTGGCGGCGCCCGCGGTGCCGCGCCTCGGCGAGCTGCTCGCGCAAGAAGAGCACCGGGAGGCGGCGGCCATCGCCCTGCGGTCGGTAGCCTCGGCCGCCGCCCACGCCGAGCTCGCCCGCCACCACTTGCCCCTCGAGTGAGGCAGCGGTGGCCGCGCTCCTCACGGCCCGAGCGCGGGCGCTTCGTCCGGGGAGAGCAGGCCGTGCCGCCGCCAGCCGACGCGGGCGAGCCACGTGTGTGCGGCCCGCACCGGCGCTCCCTCGAGGGGCGCCGCGGCGCGGTCGCGAAAGCCGTGGCACCACGGCGCGGACGAGCAGGGGTCGAGCCGCGTGGGCACCCGGACCTGGTGCTTCTTGAAGTTGAAGAGCACGTAAGCGAGCGCGATCCGGACCTCGCGCGGCGTGCGCAGCGCGCGAGCGTGATATCGGTCGTCGAGCACGCGGCCCTTTCGCCCGCAGGCGCGGTTGACCGCGCGCGCCAGGCGAACGCCGAGCGCGCGCGCTCCCTTGCGCAGGGCCGCCGAATCGTTCGCCTCCACCAGCAGGTGCACGTGGTTGTCCTGCACCGAGAAGTGCACGACGCGAAAGCGTTCGGCTTGCGACCCGCGGAGCGCGGAGACGACCGCAGGGAAGACCTCCATCGAGCGCAGCGAGGGCAGCCCCGCCATGCACCGCAGGGTGACGTGCACGGGAGCCCAGCCGGCATGCAGAGGGCGTGGGCGGTGGGGGACGAGCGGCCGCGGCGCGATGCGCCGGCGGCCGGCCCCCGCGCGCCGACCACCCCAGCCCCGGGTGCGGGCGAGCTCGAGCTGAACAGGGGACCTGGTTCGCGCTGGCACTTGATTGAGCGTATATGATGGCCACCGGATGTCAAGGCCCCAATCCGCCCGCGGATCGAGCCTCTAGAGCCGGTTTGCTGCTGGCCGGACCAGCGCGCCGGCAGATGCCCTGGAACGGTGCTAGCTCATCGTGCATGCTGTCGACGAGCGGGCTCGCCGCATCCAACACGCGACTGGGCAGCGAGCACCTGCGGCGGCTCGATCGCACGATCCTGGCCCGATCCCGGGTGGGGCTGCCGGTCGACTGTTCGTTCGACGACGCGCTCTCAGCCCTCGGGCGCGTGGTCCGAGAGACGATCCCGAACGGGCGGATCTTCTACCTCGGCGAGGGGCCTTCGGGGCCCGTCGTCGGGTCTCTCGTCTCCGGCGTCGGTCTCTCGCCGTCGCCGCGAGGCATCCTGGTCGTGCAGATCGATCCCTTTCGCGTGCTCTCCCGCTTCCACCCATGAAGGCCCGCCTCGCGTTCGACCCGGCCGAGCACCACTACGGCCCAGCGACCGAATCGGTGCGTCGGATCCTCAGCACGTGGGTCGAAGTAGATTGGTACGCACCGCCTCCGCCCGGCGGACTCCAGCGAGCGGCCGACGGCCTGCAGCTCCACCAGCGGCTGGCCCACGCAGCAGTGCCGGGGGTCTTTCCGGAGCGCGTCGAGATCGAGCCGATGGCCGGAGACTTCTCTGCGTTCGCGGCGCTCTGCCGGCGCGTGCAGACCGGGGGTTCGAGCTGGGACTGGAAGTTCCAGGCACTCAAACGGCTCTCGCGCGTACATTCGGAGGCGCACGGGTGGACCATGGAGCAGGCCGCGGTCCCGGTGTCGGTCGACTCGCTGCCGCTCGGCCAGCTGATCCTGCGCCTAGGAGAGCACGTGATCTGGAACTCGATGGACCTCGGGGTCGACCTCGCCGCGCTGCCCGACCCCGAGGCCGCGCGCTGGTACCACGGCTACACCCAGATCGATCGCATCGACTGCCTCGAGTGGCAGCTCGCCGAGCCGGGCTGTGCGCTCGACGAGAACCCGTTCTCTGCCCTGCTCTCCGTCTACGCGAACGGGCACTATCCGTTCAGCCTCGGGCCCTCGAAGGTGATCCTGTTCTCGTTCGCCTGACGGCCCGCACGTCGAGGCGCCTCGACGTCGGGTGTAGGGTGCGACACGCCCATGCACAGGCCCGCCACCCGGACGCTCGTCCTCGCCGCGTGCGCCAGCGTCGCGCTGGCGGCGACGAGCCTGGCCTACGCGACGCACGTGGTCGTGACCCTGCCGGCCGACCACTTCGTCGCCGAGCGGCCACGCGCCGGGTTCTTCGCGACCCTCGGGCGCAACCTCGGCGCGCTGGGGCTGCTCGTGGCGGGCGCGTTCATGAGCCTGCCCGGCGTTCCCGGGCAGGGGATCCTGACCATGCTGATCGGGCTCCTCTTGCTCGACGTGCCGGGCAAGCAAGCGTTCGACCGGCGCCTCGCGGGCCGGCCACGCCTCCTCGGCATGCTGAACCGCGTGCGCGCGCGCTTCGGCAAGCCGCCGTTCGAGGCGCCCTGACTAGCCGCGCGTGTCGCGCTCGAGGGCCTCGAGCGCGCGCGCCGGATCGACCGCGTGGGTGGCGAGGGCGACCGCGATGCGGTGCAGGCGCAGCTCGGCGAGATCGGCGCGGCTCAGCGCGGCGCGGATCACCTCGCGGTGGCTCTTGCGAACGCCGTGCATCACGGCGGTGGCGCCGAGCGCGCCCACGAACAGCACGGCGATCGCCGTGACGAGCAGCGTGACGCGCCCGTGCGCGTTGAAGAGGGCGCCGAACACCGCGAAGGTGGCGACCGCGACCGCGCCCACGGCCACGCAGACCCCGATCGTCTGGACGATGCGGTTGGTCCACCGCTCCTGCGCGAGCTCACGGAATGCGAGGTTGCGCCAGAGATCGGCCTCGCGATCGAGCCGCGCGGCGAGCCCACGGAGCGGGTCGTCGCCGGCGAGGTCGGGGAGATCGGTCTGGGAGAGCAGGCCCTCCACCTCGGCGCCCGCGGGCCCGCCGAGGGCCGCGCCGGCCTCGCGCAGGCCGGTGCCGATCGACCCCGCGAGACCGGTCCCGAGCGACCCGATCGAGCCCGCCACCCGACCGGCCCGGGCGAGCGCCGCCTCGACCCGGTCCTTGTTCCGGGGCGGATCGTTGGCCGGGGCCTCTTCCGAGTCGGGGAGCTTGGCGTACGAGGACATGCTGCGGAGAGCGTACACCCTGTCCCGGAGAATCGATCTATACGCAAAAACAGACAGATGTCTTGATTAGCGACGGCGGGCGTGCCAATCATGAGGCATGGCCGACTCCCCGCACTGGTTCTCCGACAATGCGCTCTCCATCGGTCGCACGCCGCTCGTGCGCCTCAACCGCGTCGTCGGCAAGACGTCCGCGACCGTGCTCGCCAAGATCGAGGGCCGCAACCCGGCCTACTCCGTCAAGTGCCGGATCGGCGCGGCGCTGGTCTGGGACGCCGAGAAGCGCGGAGCGCTGGGGCCCGGCAAGGAGCTCATCGAGCCGACGAGCGGCAACACGGGCATCGCGCTCGCCTTCGTGGCCGCGGCGCGCGGCTACCCGATCACCCTCACGATGCCCGAGACCATGAGCATCGAGCGGCGCAAGCTGCTCGCGGCGTACGGCGCCAAGCTGGTGCTCACCGAGGGCGCCAAGGGCATGAGCGGCGCCATCGCCAAGGCCGAGGAGATCGCGGGCTCGGACCCCAGGTACGTCCTGCTCCAGCAGTTCAAGAACCCGGCGAACCCCGCCATCCACGAGACCACCACCGGCCCCGAGATCTGGGACGACACCGAGGGCGCGATCGACATCCTGGTCTCCGGCGTCGGCACGGGGGGCACCATCACCGGCGTCTCGCGGTACATCAAGAACCAGAAGGGCAAGGCCATCCTCTCCGTCGCCGTCGAGCCGGCCGCGAGCCCCGTGCTCACGCAGAAGCGGGCGGGCGAGCCGCTCAAGCCCGGGCCGCACCGCATCCAGGGCATCGGCGCCGGCTTCGTGCCCGACGTGCTCGATCTCTCGCTGGTCGACGCGATCGAGCAGGTGACCAACGAGGAGGCCGTGGAGTTCGCCCGCCGCCTCGCGCGCGAGGAGGGCATCCTCGCGGGCATCTCCTGCGGCGCCGCGGTCGCCGTCGCGGCGCGTTACGCCCAGCGCAAGGAGCACGAGGGCAAGACCATCGTGGTCGTCCTGCCCGACTCCGGCGAGCGGTACCTCTCGTCCGTGCTGTTCGAGGGCGTGTTCGACGCCGAGGGCATCGCGCGGTGAGCGAAGGCTGGGACCTCTCGCGCGTCGTCCGAGAGCTCCGCGTCGCGCGCGAGAAGGGGGGCACCGCGCAGGCGCACACGCTGCCGTCGCGGGCGGCGCTCGTGCAGGTGGTCGCGGGCCTGCGCGCGGCCCTGTTCCCCACCCACTTCGGCGAGCCGGATCTGGCGGGCGACGCGGTCGACTTCTTCGTCGGGCACACGCTGTCGTCGGCGCTCGGCGCCCTCGAGGAGCAGATCGCGCGCACGCTGCGCTTCGCCGAGGAGTCGTCGCTCGCCGTGACGCCGTGCCCGGAGGCCGACCAGGCGCGCCGGGCGAGCGAGCTCACCCGCGCGTTCGCCGCGCAGCTGCCCGAGATCCGCGAGCTGCTCGAGACCGACATCCGCGCGGGCTACGAGGGCGACCCGGCCGCCAAGAGCCTCGACGAAGTGCTGTTCTGTTACCCCGGGCTCACAGCGATCACCCACCACCGGCTCGCCCACCCGCTCTACCGGCTCGGCCTGCCGATGCTGGCCCGCATCCTGTCCGAGATCGCGCACTCGGCCACGGGGGTGGACATCCACCCCGGCGCGCAGATCGGCGCGAGCTTCTTCATCGACCACGGCACGGGCGTCGTGATCGGCGAGACCACGGTGATCGGCGAGCGCGTGCGGCTCTACCAGGGCGTCACGCTCGGCGCGAAGAGCTTCCCGCTCGACGAACACGGGCAGCCCATCAAGGACCAGCCCCGCCACCCGATCATCGAGGACGACGTCGTGGTCTACGCGGGCGCCACCATCCTCGGCCGCGTGACCATCGGGCGCGGCTCCAGCATCGGCGGCAACGTGTGGATCACCCGCAGCGTCCCCTCGCGGAGCCAGGTCACCCAGGCCCAGGTGCGCTCGGAGACGTTCGACGGCGGCGCAGGGATCTGACCGTTCGTGTAGCCTCCCCGCCTCGTGAGCGAAGCAGCGGACACGCGGCGGGCGGCCCTCACCGTCTTCGTCCTCAGCGCCTCGGCGATGACCGCGGAGCTCGCGTTGACGCGCGTGTTCTCGGTGCTCATCTGGTACCACCTCGCCTTCTTCGCCATCTCGGTGGCGCTCCTCGGGACGGCGGTCGGCGCGCTTCTGGCGCACGTGCTCTCGACCCGGGAAGGGGCGGCGTTCGACGCGCAGCGCGCGGCCGGCCTCTCGGCGGTGGCGGCGGCCGTCGCGCTCGTGGCCCTCGAGCTCCTCTTGCTTCGCCAGGTCACCGCGCAGGGGATGAGCTTCTTCACCGAGCTCAACCTGGGGCTCCTGCTGTTCTTCGTGATGACGGCAGCGCCCTTCGCCGGCATCGGCCTCTCGCTCACCCTCTTCCTCGTCGGGCGCGCGCGGCACATGCGCTGGCTCTACCTCGGCGATCTCGCGGGCGCGGCGCTGGCGGCCGCATCCCTGCCGCTCGTCGTGTCGTTGCTCGGCGGGCCGCGCGCGCTGGTCGCGACCGCGATACCCCTCGCGATCGTCGGTGCCGTCCTCCTGTCCGCGCGCGCACGGGTGGCGGCGGCGTCGCTCGCGGCGGTCCTCGTCCTGATCGCAGCGGCCGGGGGCGACGCCTGGTTCGGGATCCGCACGGCCAAGGGCTTCCCGATCCCGGCCGACAAGGTGGAGTTCGAGCGCTGGAACTCGTTCTCGCTGGTCACCGTGTTGCGCGACGTGCCGTTCGCCGGGTGGGGGCGGAGCCCCAAGGTGCAGACCCCGCCGCGCGAGCAGCGCGCCGTCCTCATCGACTGGAACGCCATGACGCCGCTCGTGCGCTTCGACGGCCCGCTCTCGGCGCTCACCGAGCTACGGTTCGACCTCACGAGCGCCGCGCACGCGGTGGCCGCGCCACGGGGCAAGCGTGTGTGCGTGATCGGCGCCGGCGCGGGGCGCGACGTGCTCACGGCCCTGCAGGCGGGGGCCGCGCGGGTGACCGCGGTCGAGATCAACCCGCTCGTGGCGCGCGACGTGATGCTGGGCGCCTACCGGACGTTCTCCGGGGGCCTCTACGGGCGCGAGGACGTGGAGCTGGTCGTCGAGGACGGGCGCAGCTTCGTGCGCCGCACGAACCAGCGGTTCGCCGTGCTGCAGCTCAGCATGGTGGACACCTCCGCGGCCACCTCCGCCGGCGCGTACGCGCTCACCGAGAACAGCCTCTACACGACCGAGGCGTTCGGCGACTACCTCGGCGTCCTCGACGAGGGCGGCGTGCTCAGCGTCGGGTCGGCGAGCTTCGAGGGCCTCGCCACCGGGGCGCGCCTCGTCTCGGTGGCGCGCGCGGCGCTCGTCGCGCGCGGCAAGGACCCGCGGCGATCGGTGATCGTGTTCTCGACGCCGTGGCAGGGCCAGAAGGACGCGGAGCTCTTCAACGTCCTCGTGCGCCCCGACGGCTGGTCCACCGCCGACGTGGACCGCGCGGTGGAGTGGGCGAGGGTGCTCGGCTTCCAGGTCGTGAGCCTGCCCGACCGCGTCGTGACCGACGCCTCGCGCGAGCACGGGTGGGTGCGCGCGCTGCTCGAGGCCCCGGGCGCCGCGCTGCCGCCGGCCCTCGCGGCGCTGCCCATCGATCTCGCGCCGACCACGGACGACCGGCCGTTCTTCTTCTACCAGAACCGCCTCGCCGACCTGCCGCGCGCGCTCGCCGGGCCCACGCCGAGCCACTTCTACGGCAACGGGCTCGTGTTCCTCGCGCGGCTCTCGCTGGTGACGCTGATCGCGATGGCGCTGTTCCTCGCGGTGCCCTGGCTCGTGAAGCGCGAGATCGCCGTTCCGCGCGCCGCCGCGGCGTACGCGTTCCTGCTCGGGACGGGGTTCATGCTCCTCGAGCTGCCGCTGCTGCAGCGCTTCAACATGCTGCTCGGCAACCCGACGACGAGCCTCGCGGTGGTGCTCGCGACCCTGCTGATCTCGGGCGGGCTCGGCAGCGCCACGCTCAATCGCGAGGGGCCGGGGGAACTCCGACGGCTGCGGTCGGTGCTGGGTGCATTGATGGTCTATGGAATCCTGCTGCTCGCGAGCGTGCCGGTCTGGTCGTCGGCGCTGCGCGCGGCGAGCGCCACGGTGCGCACCTTGGCGGTGGTGGCGCTGCTCTCTCCGCTCGGGTTCCTCGCGGGGGCGCCGCTCTCGATCGGCCTGCGCCTCGTGGCCGCGCGGGGCGGCGCGCACGTGGCGTTCCTCTGGGCGATCAACGGCGCTGCCTCGGTGCTCGGCTCGGTCGGCGCGACGTTGCTCGCGCTGCACGTGGGGCTGCGTACGACCACGGTGGTGGGGCTCGCGGTGTACGCGGCCGTGTTCGCGCTTGCCGGGCGGCTCGCGCGCGAGACCTAGCCGGCCGAGAGGGCCGGGGCTTCGCGCTCCTCGTCCCACTTGGCGGCGGCGCGCAAGGCGCCGAAGAACGCCAGTGACACGATGCCCAGATCGTCGAGCCAGCCGACGAAGGGGATGACGTCGGGGATCAGATCGACCGGGCTCACGAGGTAGACCAGCGACAGCAAGAGGACGAGGCGCGGGAACACCGGCGCGTCCGCGGCGAACAGGAACCGCGCGAGCGCGCCCGGACGACGGGCGACGGCGAGGACGGCAGAGCGACGACCGATACGCGGCATGGGGTTCAATCTAAGTCGCCCCTGCCGCCGCGAAAGGGGTCACTTCATCCGCACGAGGCGCAACAGGCGCGGTCCGTGTCCGTTCTCCTCGCTCCACAGGGTCAGGCCGAGGGCGTCGAAGCAGGCGGTCTCGGCGAACCGACCGTAGGGCCCGCTCTCGCCCAGGTGCTTGCCGCATTGCGAGGAGCCAACGCCGATGCCGGAGGTGAGCGGCGGCTTCGCGAGCGCCTTCGCGATCGTCGCGTCCTCGGAGTCCCACGTGAGGGCCGGGTCGACGAACGAGCTGTCGAGCACCCAGGCGGCGCCGTCGCGCAGCGCGAACAGCTGCGGCGGCGTCACCCACGCCCACTCGTCGGGCAGCACCCACTCGAGGCCGACGATGGTCGCGCCGCCGATCGACCGGACGCGGGCGTTCGCGGTGACCTGGGCGCTGCTCTTCGAGGGGCCCTTGGCCTCGGGGTCGTGGGTGTCGACCACGTCGAACAGGCGGTAGCGAATCGTGCCGACCAGAGGCGGCGGCGTGGGCGCAGGGTCCACGAGGTCGCTGGGCGGCGCCGTCACGGGCGTGGGCTTCGGGGCCGGGCAGCCGAGCGCGAGGAGGGGAGCCAGCAGCCAGGCGCGACGCAGCATCGAGCGATGCTACCGCTCGACCGCCTGCCGCAGCCCGTCTTCGTCGAACGGCTTGTCGAGGCAGCGGTTCTCGACCGAGCCGAGGAACGTGCGCACGCGCGGGGAGAACACGCCGCCCGTCATGAACACGATGCGGCGCTCGAGCCCGGGGTGGAGCCGCTGGACCGCGTCGTAGACGCCGATGCCGTCCATCCCGTGCATCATGAGGTCGCAGAGGATCACGTCGAACCGGGCGTCCTCCTCGAGCAGCGTGATCGCGCGCGGGCCGTCCGTGGCCGGCACGACCTCGTGGGTGTCGCCGAGGATGAGGCCGAGCGAAGAGAGGATGAATGGCTCGTCGTCGATGGCGAGCACGCGCCGCCGCCGCGGGGTGCTCGACGGAGGCCGGCTCTCCTGGGTGGAGGACACGGGCCCCGTCGACTCGCCCGGCAGCGTCACGCGGAACACCGTGCGCAGCCCGTCGCCGCCTGGCACCACCGTGATCACCCCGCCGAGCTCGCTCACGATGCGGTGGCAGATCGCGAGCCCGAGGCCGGTGCCGGCGCCGATGGGCTTGGTGGTGAAGAACGGCTCGAACACGCGCTCGAGCAGGTGGCCCGGGATCCCGACGCCGTCGTCGCCGACCTCCGCCATCACCGTGCCGCCGTCACCGTCGTAGGTGCGCAGCGAGATCACGTGCTCGCGGGCCCCACCCTCGGGCAGGGCCTCGACCGCGTTGAGGATCAGGTTGAGGAACACCTGCCCTAGCCGCGCGCGATTGGCGCGCACGAACAGCGTCGCGTCGTTGTAGCGCACGAGCCGCGCGCGGGCCTCGATCTGCTTGCGGGCCAGCGCGACGGTCGCGTCGAGCACCTCGTGGAGGTCGACCACCGAGACCACCGCGTCGGGCCGCGAGAACGTCTTGAGGTCGAGCACGATCCCGCGCACGCGCTCGAGCCCCTCGCGCGCGGTGGCGAGGACCTCGCTGGCTTTGCTCGTGCGCCCGCGCTCGATCGCGCGCTGGGCGACGTCCACGTGGGCGACGGCGTAGGCGAGGGGGTTGTTGATCTCGTGCGCGACACTGGCCGCGATCATGCCGAGCGAGGCCATGCGGTCGGCGACGAGCAGCTGCTCCTGCATGCGCTTGGACTCGGAGACGTCGGTGGCCACGACGATGCGCGCCGGTGCGCCACCGAAGTCCACGTAGTCGGTGTGCGAGATCTCGGCGAGACCCAGCGTGCCGTCCTCGCGGTGGATACGGAGCTCCTGGCGCGCGGTGGGCGTGGTGGTCCGGAGCTGCTCAGCCACGATGTGCTGGTCGTCGGCAACGACGCGCGCGCCGACGCGGCCGCCGACGAGCTCGACGCCGCGCTGGAGCCCGACGAGCTGCGCGAGCGCGTCGTTCGCCCACAGCCAGCGGCCGCCGCGGGTGGATCCCCACCGCGACCGGCATGCGCTCGAGCACCGCGTGGAACGAGCGACGGCTGTCGAGCAGCGCGGCGAGCCCCTCGTCGACGTGACGGCGGTGTTCCTCGAACGCCACCCGGTTGCCGAGGGAGAGCAGCGAGCGCGCCGCCCCCGCGGCCCGCCCGGCGAGCGAGCGCTTGCGCGCGGGGCCGAGCACGAGCCGCCCGCAGTGCGGCAGGGCCTCGGCCTCGAAGGCGAGCGTCTGCCCGAGGAGGTGTTCCGACACGGCGAGGACCAGGCCGTTGGTGATCGCGAAGTAGTGCGCAGAACCGGGGAAGCCCTCGTCGAGGCGACCGGTCAGAGCGACGCCGCCGTCGTCGAGGTGCGCGATGTCCACCTTGACCACGGGGACCATCGCCGTCCCGCCCCACCGGAGCGCGTGCGCGTGCGCCCAGCCCGGGCCCGCGAACGGCGTGAGCATCCCGACCAGCATGCGCATCGCGGGTACGTCGGCGAGGGTGCGACCCAGCGAGAGCAGCGTGATCCGGCCCTCGACGGCGCTGGCCACGACGTCGAGCACCGCCACCATCGTGGCCCACGAGACGCGCTTGCCCGGGTCGCGCAGCGTGGCGAGCGGTACGGGCCAGTCCTGACGCTCGGGATCGATCCCGACCTGCTCGAGGCCTTCGAGCAGGATGCGCGTGGCGCGACAGGAGACCTCTCGCACGGCGCGGAACCTTAGGGCATCCGCTCGCGTCGAGGTAGGAGGTCAATGTCCGCCGAGGTAGGCCTCGCGCACCTCGGGATCGTCGAGCAAGGCCTTCGAGGCGCCCTCCTTGGCGACCTCGCCCGTGCGAAGCACGTAGCCGCGCGCGGCGACCTCGAGGGCCAACCGCGTGTTCTGCTCGACGACCAGCACGGTGACGCCGGAGGCCGCGATCGCGCGGATCGCCTCGAAGATCTGGCGCGCGAGCTTGGGGGCGATGCCGAGCGACGGCTCGTCGAGGAGGAGCAGCGAGGGCCGGGCCATCACCGCGCGCCCGATGGCCAGCATCTGCTGCTCGCCCCCCGAGAGGGTGCCTCCCTCTTGCGCGAGGCGCTCGCCGAGGCGCGGGAACAGCTTCACCACGTCCTCGAGCGACTCCTGCATCGCCTGCTTGTTGCGGTGCAGGTAGGCGCCGATCTCCAGGTTCTCGCGGACCGTGAGGTTGGGGAAGATCGCGCGACCCTCGGGCACGAGCGAGATCCCGAGCTCGGTGACCTCCTCGGTCGAGAGCGGCGAGAGATCGACGCCGTTGAACGTGGCGCGGCCGGCCGACCAGGGCACGACGCGCACGAGCGAGCGCAGGGTGGTGGTCTTGCCGGCGCCGTTGGCCCCGATGAGCGCGACGACCTCGCCGCGGCGGACGTGGAGCGAGACCGAAGTGAGCGCGCGGATGCCGCCGTAGCGCACCTCGATCCCCGCGACGTCGAGCAGCGGCTCGTCGCGATCGGGGGGCGGCGGTCGGAACGGGTGCGCGGTCCTCATGCCTCGGCCTCCGCCTCGTCGAGGTCTTCGCCCAGGTAGGCGGCGATGACCTTCGGGTGGCTCTTGATCTCGGCGGGGGTGCCCTCGGCGAGGGTGATGCCGTGGTCGAGCACGTGGATGCGCTCGCACACGCCCATGACCACCTGCATGTTGTGCTCGACGAGCACCACGGTGAGCTCGTAGCGGTCGCGCAGCGAGCGGATCTGCTCCTTGAGGGTCTCGGCCTCGCCGTAGTTGAGGCCCGCGGCCGGCTCGTCGAGCAGGAGCAGCTTCGGCGCGAGCATGAGGGCGCGCGCGATCTCGAGGCGCCGCTGCGAGCCGTACGGCAGCGAGGTGGCCATCGCCTCTTCTTGCCCCGCGAGGCCCATCGCCGCGAGCAGCTCGGCGGCGCGCGTGCGCACGAGCTCCTCGTCCTCGCGGGCGATCTTGGAGCGCGCGATCTCGCCGAGGAAGTGGGAGCGTCGGCGCAGCTCGCCCGCCACGAGCACGTTCTCCAGGACGGTCATCGAGGCGAACAGGCGGATGTTCTGGAACGTGCGCGCGACGCCCGCCGCGGCGATCTGCGCGGGCTGCAGCCCGACGAGCTCGCGATCGGCGAGCCGGATCGTGCCCTGGTCGGCCTGGTAGACGCCGGTGATCAGGTTGAAGACGGTGGTCTTGCCGGCGCCGTTCGGGCCGATGAGGCCGAAGATGCCGCCCTCGGGCACGTCGAACGACACCCCGCCGACCGCGCGCAGACCGCCGAAGCGCTTCTCGACCGACGAGAGCCGGAGCAGGTCGGTCATCGCGCGACCCTCTTCTTCTCGAACAGCTCGCGCTCGCCGAACAGCCCCTCGGGTCGCACCAGCATCACGATGACGAGGGTGAGCGCGAAGAGCGCCATGCGCAGCGCCGCGGCGTCGACGTTGGCGAGGAACCCGACCCCCGCGCGGGCGGCCTGGTTGAGCGCCTCCTCGCTCAGGTAGAAGACGGCGGTGTAGAGCACGGCGCCGATGGCGGCCCCGGACACGCTGCCCGAGCCCCCGAGGATCACCATGGTGATGACCTCGAACGACTTGTCGAACCGCATGTTGGCGGGGCTCACGATGCCCGGGCCGTCGCGCTTGATGGCGAGCAGCGCACCCGCGATGCCCGCGCCCGCGGCGGCGAGCACGAACGCGGTGACCTTGTAACGGGCCGGATCGACACCGACGGCGGAGGCCGCGATCTCGTCCTCGCGGACCGCCCGCAGGGCGCGCCCGAACCCCGAGCGCTTGAGGCGCAGCGCGAGGAACACGGCGAACGCCGCGATGCCGACGGTCCAGAACGGGCCGGCCACCGAGGGGATGCCCACGAAGTCGCCGTCGAGCTTGGGGCCGCGATACCCGAGCGAGCCACCGAGGGCCGCGATGGCCTTGGTGATGGGGTTCTTGGCCGTGTCCTCCACCGTGCCGAGCACCGTGAGGCGCAGGATCTCGCTGAAGCCGAGGGTGACGATGGCGAGGTAGTCGCCGCGGAGCCGCAGGCTCGGGAGGCCCACGACGAAGCCGACGGCCGCGCACACCACCGCGACCGGCACCACCACGCATGGCACGATGATCAGCGATTGCACGAACGACAGGTTGTCGTGCAGCGCGGCGAGCGGGATCTTCATGGCGACCGCGACGTACGCGGCCACCGCGCCGCCCAGGTACGCGCCGAGGCCGACGAACCCGGCGTGGCCGATGCTGAACTGGCCCGCCATGCCGTTGACCACGTTGAGCGCGGTGGCCGACAGGACGTTGATGGCGCAGGCGACCGCGATCATCAGCCAGAACTTCATGCCGCGGTCGGCGGCGACCGTGGCGCTGTAGGCGTAGTCGAGCCCCACGCACACCGCGCAGCCGACGAGGACGAGGACCCAGGCGGGGACGCGCTTCAAGGCCGCTCACGCTCCTTCGGCGCGCGGCGCGCCGAGCACGGCGACGGCGGCGGCGTGATAGGCAGCGAAGGTGTCGGGGTCGAACAGCGAGAAGCGCACGACGGCGGGACCGCCGCTCGCGAGCGCGCGCTTCACTGCGGCCACGGCGACCTCGGCTGCGGCGGCGACCGGGTAGCCGTAGACGCCGGTCGAGATCGACGGGAAGGTGATCGAGGCGAGGCCCTCGCGGCGCGCGATGCCGATGGCCTGCACGTAACAGCTCTCGAGGAGCTCGGCGGCGCGCGCCGGGTCGTGCTCGGCGTAGATGGGGCCCACGGCGTGGATGACGAACCGGGCCGGCAGATCGAAGCCGCCCGTGAGGACAGCGCCACCCGCGGCGAGGACGCCGCCCGGCAGGGTCTTCTTGAGGGCGCGGCACGCTTCGAACAGGCGCGGCCCGGCCGCCTTGTGGATCGCGCCGTCGACGCCACCACCGCCGAGCAGGAGGGCGTTCGCCGCGGAGACGATCGCGTCGGTGCTCTGTCTGGTGATGTCGCCGACGAACAGCTCGAGGCTGTGCGTCTCCCCCACCGCGAACGTCGCTTCCATCTCGGATCGCCGCGTTCTACTGCAACCACGGCCCTCCGGCTACTGCTTCGGCTGCCCGGTCACAGGGGGCCTTCGTCGAGGCCGTAGATGAACTGCTTCACGGCCGGGATGGCGCTCGCCTTCACCTCGTCGGTCGTCCCGTCGAAGATCAGCTGGCCCCGCAGCATCATGCCGACGCGGTCGGTCACGGTGAGCAGGCGGTCCACGTCGCTCGACACCATCACCACCGTGGCGTTCGACGCGCGCTGCTCCTCGCGCAGGAGGTTGAAGATCTTCTGCGAGGTCACCGGATCGAGCCCCGCCGCCGGCTCGTCGTAGAGGATGATCGGCGCGCGGGTCACGGTGGCGCGGGCGACGCCGATGCGCTTCTTCTGTCCGCCCGAGAGGCCACCCACGGCGCGCTGCTCGAACCCCGAGAGGGCCATGCGGGCGAGGCGCTCGGCCACGCGGGAAGCGATCTCCTCCTCGGGCAGGTCGTAGAGCCGGCGCAGGGGGAACGCGATGTTCTCGGCCACGGGCAGGTAGTCGAAGAGCGCGTTGTTCTGGAACAGCATCCCGAACTTGAGGCGCAGCTTCTGGAGCTGCATGTCGTCGAGCTTGGTGACGTCCTCGCCGTCGACCAGGATGTTGCCCTCGTCCGGGCGCAGGAGGCCGACGATGCACTTGAGGAGCACGCTCTTGCCGGAGGCGCCGGGCCCGACGAGCCCGTAGAGACAGCCGTCGGGCACCTGGAACGAGACGTCCTTCAGCACCGGATGACCGAACGACTTGGACACGTGCTCGATGCTGATCACGCGGCGGGCTCCGGCGCTTCGCGCGAGCGGCGCAGCCGTCCGGCGAGCGTGAGCACCGCGACCGACAGGAGCAGGAGGAGGCCCAGCGATCCGGCGAGCACGAGCTTCAGCGTGCCGAGCGAGCCGCGGGTGACGGCGATGGGGCCCACGTGGGCGATCTCGCGATCGCCCGCCTTGGCGGCGGCCGCGATCGGCACCACGACGACGGCGACGTCGGCCGCCGCGAGGCCCGACACGGCGCCGGCCACGAGCTTCTTGATCTCGGCGTCGGCGATCGGCGAGGCCGCGCCGCGGTGACGGAGCAGGACCGACGCGGTCGGGTGCAGGGACTTCCCGTCGCCCGCGAGGGCGGCGCCGAGCGGATCCACGACCGGGACGTCGAGGTGGACGCGCGCGTCGTGCACGCCGTCGATCGAGGCGAGCGACCGTTCGAGCTGCGCCGCCGTCGCGGCGATGCGGGCCGCGCGGTCGGCCTCCGGTGAAGTGACGAGCGACGAGCCCTGGGCGATGGCCGGCGCCTTGGGCCGCGGGATCTCCTCGCCCGCCAGCACCGAGATCGCGAGGGTGGCCTCGTCGCGCCCCACCACCAGGCGGAAGCGGCCCTCGCTCGTGGGGTCGACCTCCTTCTCGGCGTCGACGCCGGCCCGGGCGAGCGCGACGACGCCGCGGTTGGCGTCGGGCTCGTCGAGGCCCGCTGCGACCTCGCGGGTGCACCCCAGGGTCACCGCCGCCCACAGGGCGAGCGCGGCGGCGCGACGGTGCTGCTCGGCGGGCATCGGGCGCATTCTTGCCCCGCGGGCGCGCGGCTGTCGAGTCGCTAGGTGCGCAGGAGCGCGGAGCCCCAGTGGAGGCCGGCGCCGAGGGCGAGGAAGCAGATCAGCTGGTCGGGCCCGAGGCGGCCCTGCTCGGCGAGCTCGTCGAGGAGAATCGGGATGGTCGCCGAGGAGGTGTTCCCGAGCTTGGCGATGTTGCTCGGCACCTTCTCGGCGGGCAGCTCGAGCGCGTTGCGGACCGCGCCGTTGATCCGATCGTTGGCCTGGTGTGCCACGAAGAGGTCGATGTCCTCGAGGCGGGTCTGGGTCTTGTGGCAGAGCGCGCGCACGCTCGCCGGGAGCCGCGTCACCGCGAGCTTGAACAGCTCGCGACCCTTCATGCGGGGGATGTGGAGGTCGTTCTGGACCATCTCGGCGGTCTGGTAGGGGCGGCGCGTGAAGCCGGAGGGGATGTGGATCTCCTCGAAGTGCCGTCCGTCGGAGTGGACGTCCACGCCCACCACGCCGCGGCGGTCGTCGTCGGTGCGACGGAGCACCACCGCGCCGGCGCCGTCGCCGAACAGGATGGCGAGGCCGCGGTGCTCGGTGGCCCGGGCGAACGCCGCCTCGTCGGGCGCGCTGCCGCCCTTGCCCGTGAGGTAGTCCCAGTCGTTCCAGGGCATGAAGCCCGCGTGGGCCTCGGCGCCGACCACGAGGATGGTGCGCGCCTGGCCGGCCATCATCAGCGCGTGCGCGAGCTGCAGCTGGTAGACGAACGAGGCGCACTGCTGGCGCACGTCGAGGCAGGGGGTCGAGTGCAGGCCGAGCTTGGCGGCCACCATCGCCGCCGGCCCCGGGAAGTGGTGGTCCGGGGTCATGGTGGCCATGATCACGTAGTCGAGGTCTTCGGGCGCGAGGCGCGCACTCGCGAGGGCTCGCCGGGCCGCGGCGGCGCCGAGATCGCTCGCGCCCTCGCCGTCGGCCGCGAAGTGGCGCTCGTGGATGCCGGTGCGCTGACGGATCCACTCGTCGTTGGTGTCCATCACGCGACCGAGGTCGTCGTTGGTGACGACCGTTTCCGGGAGGTGCCGCCCGGTGCCGGCGATGACGAGGCCCATGCGCGGGCATTAGCGCACGGAGACCGCATGATCGAAGGAAATTCGCAGGCGATCTGGTGATACCAGTGTGGTGATACCAGTCGTTCGCCGGCCCTTCACGGCGACGAGACGTGGAGCGTCGGGCCGCGGATCGCCTGGTCGATCGTGCTGCCGGGCCCGCTCGTCGAGGCGCGCGTGCCGTTCCCGTAGAGGCCGAAGATCATCTGGTAGTCGCCGGCCGGCACGCTCGGCACAGTGAATCGATGCGCATCCCGCACGCGCTGCCCGTCGCGCCACTTGGTGCTCGGCGTGAGGCCACCGCCCGGGGTGTGGTCGGCCGAGAACACCCGTCGCCCACCCGCGTCGACGAAGTGCACGAACAGGGTCCAGGGCTGCAGGGTGGCCTTGTTCACGTCGAGCCAGCAGCGCACGACCACCTCGGCGCCCGGGCGCACGACGCTCGGGGCGACCAGCGTGCAGCCGCGGCTCGTCACCTCGTTGCCGAGGACGACGCCCGCGCCGAGCGCGTCGGAGGGAGGCTCTCCCATGGCGCGCAGGTCGTCGACGACCGCGCGCACGATGCGGGTGCGCTTCTCCATCGCGGCGCCCACGCTCTCGCCGTACAGCGTGGCGAGGTAGAACGCCCGCGGGAACTTGGCGAGCGAGCGCTCGTAGCGGCGCAGGATCTCCTCGGGCTCCGGCCCCGCGCCCTGGCGCTCGAGATCGACGGGTACGGCCAGCGAGCCCGCGGTGACCGAGAGGCCGGAGAGCCGCGACGGTTCGCGCGCGAACTCGATCGGCCACTGCTCGTAGAGCTCCAGCGCGACCGGCCGCAGCCGGACCACGGCGTCGAGCAGCGGGCCGCTCGGCCGCCGGAACACCCGCCACGAGGCGTCGCGCACCACCGCGGGCGTGAAGAGGCCCGCGGTGTCGAACACCCGCGCGTCGACGTAGTAGCCGACCTTGCCGATGTCCCGTCCGACGTACCAGCTGTCCGGGAGGGGATCGGCCGACGCCTCGAGCAGGCGGTAGTTCTGCGTGATCATGCCCATCTGGAACGCGTCCATCGCGGCGACGTGCGCCGGCTCGCGGCGGCGCAGCGCGGCCCACGTGTCGCTCCACAGCGAGAGCGACTTGCGCTTGTTCCAGCGCCCGTCCGCGAACGGGTCCTGCACGTTGCGCGCGTCGACCCTCGCGACGACCAGCGCGGCGCTCCCCACGCAGGTGACGAGGCCGACGGCCGCGAGGGTCGCGAGCAGGTGCCGCCTCCGGAGGAGCTCGTGCGCGGCCCACGCGAACCCGACCGGCGCCACCACGGTGAGCGGCAGCAGGTGGCGGAGGCCGGGCATCCAGTCCTTCTCCACGTGGACGGTGAACGCCATCGTCGTCAACGCGATCGCGATCCCCGCGAGGCGCGCCCGTCGGACCGCCGCGACCGCGAGGAGCACGGCGCCACCCAGGAACACGAAGCGCTCGATCGGCGCGGAGCCCTGCCCGTAGAGCGGCGCGAGGCGCGCGAGGTCGCGCGCGGCGTCGGCGCCCTTCACGAGGTAGGTGTTGGGCAGGAAGGCGCCATAGTAACCGCGGCGCGCCAGGAGCAGCGCACCCCCCGCGAGGGCCACGCCGAGCGCGAGGGCGGCCCAGGCTCGTAGCCGCGCCCGTGCCCCGAACGGCGTCGCCGCGAGCTCGCAGCCGAGCACCACCGCGACCCACAGCGGGCCTTCCGGGCGCACGGTCGCGAGGCCCACGAGCGCGGCGAGCGCGGATCGGCGGCGAGCGTGGCCCTCCACGTGGCGCCGCACGAGCACGAACGACGCGAGGATCAAGGCAGAGACGAGCGGCGTCTCGAGCCCGAGCCCGCTCCACGCGAGGAAGAAGCTGTTGAAGCCGAGGAACGCGTTCGGCAAGAGGGCGAGCACGCCGTCGACGCCGAAGAGCTCGCGCACGAACCGGTGCAGGGCGAAGTGCAGCGCGACCAGCGAACCGAGCCCGAGCAGCTTGGTGAACAGCACGCCCTCGACGCCGAGGCGCAGCCCGACGGCCTGCAGGAGCACCCACAGCGGGCTCGAGAAGCCTTCGACGCGCTCGCCGACGTTGAAGACGAGGCCGCGCCCGTGCGCGAGGTTCTCCGCGTAGCGGAGCGAGATGAAGAGGTCGTCGACGACGCGCGGCGCGTAGTACAGCGCGTGCGCCAGGGTGAGCACGGCGATCGCGGTGGCGACCGCGGTGGTGGACTTGACCCGCGCGGCGAGCAAGCTCAGCGCGAGGGGACGCTCGAGGACGGCCATCGCCCTCCCCAGTCAGGAATCACGCCAACGCTCGAATTCGCCTCGACGCGGGGTGCGTGGCACGCCCGCCGCCGACGCCCCGATCGCGTGTTGTGCCAGTCTGCGCGCCGCCTGCGTGACAGGGTGGTGTCGAACGGGGCAAACCGATTGACACTGCGCATTGCGCCGGCCCACACTTCCGGGGTGACACGCTTTCGCTGCTTTTTGGCTTCCTCTGCGCTTGCGTTCGGCTTGTCGCCCGCGATCGGGTGCTCCTCGGACGACCCTCCGCCCGCGACGCCGGATACGGGCACCGTCGGTGACACGGGCGGCGACGCGCCGACCGACACGCCGGTCGTCAAGGCCGAGGGAACCGCCGACGTCACGTTGCTCACCCTGACCGCGTGGCAGGGCCAGCTGGATCCGGTCACGGTCACGACGACGACGACGGCCACGACCTACGGGGGCCTCGCCACCCTGTCCGCGTATTTCAAGGCCGAACGCGCGGCCACCAAGGACGACGTGCTCCTGCTGACGGCGGGTGACGAGTTCGGTGGTACGCCCGTCCTCTCGTCCGCGTTCGACGACGATCCGGCGATCAAGGGGCTCGGTCTGCTCGGCCTCACGGCGACCACCTTCGCCAACCACAACTTCGACCTCGGGATACCGGGCCTGCAGAAGCTCGTGCCGCTCGCGACGTACAAGTTCGTGTCCTCGAACCTGCTCAACGTCGGCAAGGAGCTCGGCGACAAGGTGCAGGTGCCGTACTGGATGACCGAGGTCGGCGCCACCGCGCCCAAGCCCAAGGTAGCAATCCTCGGGATCACCTCGCCCACGCTCCTCAAGATCCAGTTCCCCGGCAAGGTCGGGTCGATCGAGGTCGAGGAGCAGATCTCGGCGACCAACCGCGCGGTCAAGGCGGCGCGCGACGCGGGCGCGGCGCTGGTGGTCGCGCTCGTGCACGGCGGCGTCGACAAGGTCGACGGTGGGGTCCCGACGGGGGCGATGGTCGACCTCGTCAAGGCGGTCACGGGCGTCGACGTGTTCATCGGCAACAACACCGATCTGCAGGTCGCGTCCGAGGTGAACGGCGCGCTGCTCCTGCAGAACAAGGCGCGGGCAGGCGTTCCACGTCGCCAAGGTCAAGATCGTCGACGGCAAGGTGACCGCCAAGTCGGCCGTGTCCAAGGACGCGATCGGCACCGTGGTCTCGCTGCCACCGGTCGGCGCCAGCTGCTCGCTGCCGACGGAGTGCGCGAGCGGCGCGTGCACGGGCGGGAAGTGCGTCGTCAGCTGTCCCTCGACGGCGTGCGCCGACGGCTTCTCGTGCAAAGCGGGCGCCTGCGAGAAGGTCGTCATGGCGGGCGACGCGGCCGCCGACACGCTGCTCGAGCCCTATCGCAAGTCGCTCCCCGACAAGTTCGACGTGAAGCTCGCCGTCGTCGATCAGGAGTACAAGCGCGGGGGCACGCCGCAGATCGAGCGCGTGGGCGAGACCCAGCTCGGTGACCTCCTGGCGGACGCGATGCTCTCTCGCTGTGCCCCGCTCGGCGCGAAGATCGCGATGGTGAACGGCGGCGCCCTCAAGGCCGCGTTGCCCTCGAGCTATGCGCCGGTCGACAAGACCCTGCGCCGCACCGCCGTCGGCTACGCAGCCGGTCCGCCCTACGACATCGTGCTCGGCGACGTGTTCAACATGCTGCCATTCGGCAACGCGGTGGTGGTCCGCAAGATCAAGGGCTCGGTGCTGTGGTCCGCGCTCGAGAACGGCTTCGCGGGTCTGCCCGCGGCGGTCGGCGGCTTCCCGCAGATCGCTGGCTTCAAGGTCGTCTACGACGCCAGCGCAGCCTCCGGGTCGCGCGTGGTCTCGGTCACGCTGGACGACGGCACGGTGATCGCGAAGGACGATGCGAAGGAGATCGGGCTCGTCACCAACGACTTCATCAACGCCGGCGGCGACGGCTACTCGATGCTCATCGAGCCCGTGCCCTCGCCCACGCTCCAGCTCCTGACCACGGTCGTCGCCGACTACCTGCGGGCTTCCACGCCGCTTCCCGCACCGAAGGGTGGGAGACTGGTCCCCAAGGTGTGACGTGGCAGCAGGTGTGCGGTCCCGGGCTTGCTTTCCCGCATGCCCCAGCGGTGATAATCCATTCAGTTGCGATGCGAGCCGGCGAGCAAGTCACGCCGCAGGTCCGGTTGGTCCGGGCCATCGGGGCGGGAGGAATGGGCAGCGTGTGGGTGGCGGACCACCTCACGCTGAAGACCCAGGTCGCCGTGAAGTTCATCCTCGCCGGGCGCGAGAACGAGACCGACGCGCGGGAGCGGTTCTCCCGCGAGGCCGAGGCCGCCGCCCAGGTGAAGAGCCCGCACGTCGCCCAGATCTTCGACCACGGGGTGACCGACGACGGCATCCCGTTCATCGTCATGGAGCTGCTCGAGGGGAAGACCTCGGGCGTCACCTGCAGCGCAACCACCGCGTGCAGCTCCGCGAGGCCGCCGCCATCGTCACGCAGGTCTGCCGCGCGCTCGGTCGCGCGCACGCCAAGGGGCTCGTCCACCGCGACGTGAAGCCCGCCAACATCTTCCTCTGCGACGTCGGCACGCCCGAGCGCTTCGTGAAGCTGCTCGACTTCGGCGTCGCCAAGGTGATGGGCACCGATCCGGCTTCCGTCACCAAGAGCGGGAGCATCACGGGCACGCCGGCGTACATGGCCCCGGAGCAGCTCCTCGGCAACAAGGACATCGACCATCGGGCCGACCTGTTCTCGGTCGCGATCCTCGCCTACGAGCTGCTCACCGGCCGGCGCCCGGTCGTGGAGGACACGGCGGTCGCCATCGCGCTGCGGCTGCACACCAAGGGGATGCCGCCTGCATCCGAGGGCATGCCCGAGCTCTCGCCCGAGCTCGCGCCGTTCGTCGACGAGTGGTTCGCCAAGGCGTGGGCGATCGATCCCGCGGAGCGCTACGACTCCGCCACGCCGATGGCCGAGGAGTTCGACGTCCTCGTGCGCCGCATCTACAAGGAGCAGGGGTTCCCCTCGCAGCCACCGTTCCTCGCGCCGCTGCCGCTCTCGGGGTCCGGCGCAGCCGCCACCGTACGTGACGTCTCCGAGCGCACGGACGTGGCGACGCTGGCCTCGGGACGGGGCCCGGCTCCCCTCGGCACGCTGTCTTCCTCCGACCGTGCGCCGTCGTCGTCCGCGACGCTCCCGAGCGCGGCGCTCCACACCGAGAGTCCCCTCTCGAGGACGCCGCCCCCCACCAAGCCCTCACAGGACGTCGTCGCGCAGCAACGGGCCAACCGGCACGTGCCGCTCCTGGTCGGCGCGGTGGCCGTGCTCGCGATCGCGATCGTCGTGCTCGCCCGTCGCGGGCCCGAGACGGCGAAGGCCACGGCGCCCGTTCCGTCGACGCCAGCGCCGACGGTCTCCACCCCCGTCGTGCTGGTCGCTTCGGGCGTCGCGTCGACCCCCGCGCCGAGTCTCGTGGCGAGCGCCAGCTCCGTGGCGCCGACGGCGACGCTCGTGGGCGCACCGCCGCACTCGGCCAGTGCGAAGAAGGGGCCGACCCTCGTCGGCTCCGCCAAGGCGACGACCGCGCCTTCGGGCTCCGCCCCCGCTCCGTCCGCGGCGCCGACCAAGAAGCTCGAGGACATCGAGTGAAGCCGCTCGCCCTCGCGCTCGTGCTGTCGCTCGGCACGGCGACCTTCGGCCTCGTCGAGGTCGCCTTGGCACAGACCGACGCCGAGAAGGAGGCAGCACGCATCCTCTTCACCGAGGGCAAGGAGCTGAGGGATGCCGGCAAGGTGGAGCTCGCGCTCGACCGCTTCAAGCGAGCCCACGAGCTGGCGCCGACACCGATCACCACCCTCGAGTTCGGGCGCACCCACGCCATGCTCGGCCACCTCGTCGAGGCGAGGCGTCTCTACCGCTCGATCGAGGCGATGGAGGTGAAGCCCGGCGAGTCGGCCAAGGCGACCGCCGCGCGCGAGGAGGGCAAGGTGCTCGCCGCGAACCTCGACGCGCGGATCCCCACCATCCTCGTGAAGGTGCTGCCGCCCGATGCGATCGTCTCCGCGACGCTCGACGGTCACGCGCTCGACCCGAAGAGCCTCGCGGCCGCGATCCCGCTCGATCCGGGCAAGCACGTGCTCGTCGTGCAGACCGGCAAGGAGACGCGGGTGCCGTTCGAGGTGGTGGAGGGCGAGAAGGACCGGGTCATCACCGTCGCACCGGCGAAGGACCCCCCACCGTTCGTTCCCCCGCCGAAGCCGCCCGAGCGCGGGTGGAGCCCCTTGCGCTGGACGTCCGTGATCGTCGGCGGCGTCGGGTTGCTCGTGGGGGCCGGGGCCGGGATCCTCACCCTCGGTGGGGCCTCCTCGTTGAAGCAGAACTGCGCTGGCGGCGTGTGCCCGCCCGACCGCCACGCCGATCTCGACGCCACCCGGCGCTGGGCGACCATCTCCAACGTCGGCTTCGTCGTGGGCGCCCTCGGCGCGACCGTGTTCGTGATCACGCTGGTTCGCGAGCCCAAGAAGAGCGAGGTCGCGGCCGTCTCGCTCGTGCCCTATGCTTCGCCCGCTGGTTTTGGTCTCACGGGTCGCTTCTGAACTCTGCCGTCCTCGGACGGCGCGCCGCGCGTTGTCTCTGCTCGCGCTGGTCGCGACCGCGTCTTGCCTGCAGATCTCCGGTGTGCAGGGCTTCGAGAAGGGCGCGTGCGAGGGCCCGTGCGACGCAGGGCCCGAGGCCGAGGTGGCGAGCAAGTGCCCGAGCGGCATGGTGTTCGTGCCCGGAGGCTCTTACAGCCCGCGCACGGTCGGTGGCCTCGTACGGGTCGACGACCTCTGCGTCGACGCGACCGAGGTGACCGTCTCGGCGTTCGCCGCGTGTGTCCTCGCGGGCAGCTGCACGCCGCTATCGAGCAAGGTGTTCTGCAACTACGGCGTCGGCGGGCGCGACAGCGATCCCATCAACTGCGTCGACGTGGGGCAGGCCAAGACGTTCTGCGCGACGCTCGGCGCGCGGCTCCCGACGGAGGACGAGTGGGAGTGGGTCGCGAGGGCTGACAAGTCCGGCTACGACTACCCCTGGGGCAACAACCCGCCCAGCGCCGCAGACGCACCCGAGCGGTTGTGCTGGCAGGGCAAGACGAGACACGACGACGACACGGCGTGGTCCGCGCGTCCGACCGGCACCTGTCCCGTGAAGTCCTTTCCTGCCGGCGCCCACGACGGGATCTACGACATGGTGGGCAACGTCTGGGAGTGGACCAGCACGGCCGAGGGATCGAGCTTCGTGTTCCGCGGAGGCAGCGCGTTCGATACCCCCGACGCCGCGAGCATGACGGTCAAGGCGCGGCGTACGGCGGCCTCTGCCGGGTACTCCGGCGTCGGCTTCCGTTGCTTCCGCGCGCCTTGAGCGCTGCTCCTCAGTGCGTCTTGAAGGTGCGGATGCAGCCCGTGGCGCCCGGGACGCTCCTCCAGCTCAAGCCGCCGATGGCCGCCGCGATGCACGAGTTGACACCGGCGTTGGGCGGGTCGGTGGTGACCGAGACGCCGAGCGCCTTGCCGTTCTTCACGTAGTACTTGGCGGTGGCCTTGCCATCGAGGCCGCAGTTGCCCGCGATGCTGCCACCGACCGGCGCCGCGCACTCGGCCATGCTGAGGGTGTCGGCCTCGGAGTCGCTGGTGGTGCTCTTCATGGCCTCGTCGTACGACTTGCCGCCCCAGCCACCGCCGCCGCCACCACCCCCGCCGCCGCCAGCGACCTTGGGCTTGTCCTTGGCCTTGCCCTTCACGCTGCCCTCGCCCGCCACGACGAGGGACTCGTCGGCCTTCTTCTTGGCCTCCTCGGCGGCGGCGCTGGCCTGGATCCGCCACACGACGATGCCGACGACCGCGATGACGGCCACGACCACGATGGCGCCGATCGTGCCGGTGGCCGCGCCGGTGGCCTTCTCGCGCTTCTCCGCGGCGACGACGGCCTTGGCCTCGGCGACCTGCTCGCGCTTGAGGTTCGCGTGGTGGGCGAAGCGAGAGAACTCCGGGTGCTCCTTGATCGCGAAGCGGGTGTTCTCGTGCGTGTCGACGAGGAGGTCGTCGGGCGCGAAGGTGTCGCTGGCGATCTGCTGCAGCAGCTCGATCGCCGCGAACGGGCCGTGGTCCATCTTGTCCTTGACCACGATCCAGCGCGGCGCCGTGTCGGCCTCGAGGCGCGCCTTGAGCGCGTGGAGCTCCTCGACGGCCTTGTTGGAGCGCGGAGCGCTCGGGGCGGAGGCCCGCGCATCGACGACGTTGCCGAACGGGTCGTCCGGGATGACCGGCACCTTGGGCGCCGCCGGTACCTCGATGTCCACCTGGATGGGGAGCATCGAGCTGCGCATGTCGATGTCCACCTCGAAGGCGTGCTCGTCGACGGCCGGCGGGGGCGCGATCGACTGCGGGGCGAAGTGGTGGATCGCCTGGGCGAACGCCGGGAGATCGTCGGGCCTCTGCGCCGGGTCTTGCACGAGCGCCTTGGCGAGGATCTGGTCGACGATCGGCGGCAGACCCGCCACGATCTGGGTGGGCGGCTTCATGCCCGGGCCGATGGGCTGGAGCGTGAGCATCTCGTAGACGATGGCGCCGAGCCCGAACACGCTCGAGCGCGGCGTGCACGTGCCCTGCTGCGCGAGCTCCGGCGCGATCGCGGCCGCGTCGTCGGGGCTCGTGGGCTTCTGTCGGGCGAGCTGCGGCACGAGGCGCGGGAGGCCGTCGGCCCCGGCCCCGATCGAGGACGGGTGCACGTAGACCGTCTCTCCGCGTTCGTGCACGCCGGCGAGCTCGGTCGTGATGGGGACCACGATTGCCACCACCTCGTTGAGCTTGAACCGCTCACCCGATTGCTTGCGTTGGTCGAGGAGCGTGCGGAGGGTGATGGGCGGCTGCACGTCAGCGGACTTCGACGAGTTTTCGCTCATGGCTTGCGTCATGGGGAGTTGGGCATGGTAGCCGAGAATCGGAGCGGCGGCAGCGCACCGCGTCGCGGCCAGCCCCCCTGGATCTTTCAGGCAGGATTCCGTGGCCGACGCATCGCCTGTCCGACCACTACGGGTGGGGGTCGGCGTTCACTTCGACGTCGGCGCGCCGGCGGATCAGGCGCGCGTAGGCCTCGGCGAGGATGGTCTCGGCGGCGTCGCCGACGCGCCGGTCGCGCCGCGGCGTGAGGATCTGCACGACCGCGCCCGGACCCGCCGCCGGATCCTCGAGCAGGGTGCGCGCGGCCTCTCGCACCGCCAGCGGGATCGGGTGTGGGTCGTCGGCGTCCATCACCGCACCCTCGGCGAGCGCGACGAGGTGCTCGACGTAGGTGCGACCGAACACGGCCGGCGGCTCGGCCTCCAGCGCGAGCACCGCGTTCCAGGCCATGCCGGCCGCGCGCCGCGCCGACGCCAACGCAGGTCGCGCAGCGTGGCGGGCGAGCTGTCCGCGCGCCTCGCCGAGCGCGTGGAGGCCGGCGTCGAGCCACTGGCGAGGAGTGAGCCTGTGCAACCAGTCCGTCACAGCGCGGAAGCTAGCACCCGCGGCGGCAGGGGTCGTCGAATGCGTCGCGCGACGGGCAACCCATCGGGACATGATCGGCAAACCCCTGCGCGGAGGCGCGGGCGGGGTTCGTCTCGTGCTGGCCCTCTCTTGCTTCGCGCTCGGCTGCGGAGCGGCGAAGACGGACAGCAAGAGCGCGCCCCCGTGCGTTCCTCCGGACCTCTCGGCCTGCACCGCGCTCGACGCGCCGCACGCGGCGGTCTGTCGCACCGAGCGCTACGACGCCGACTCGGTCGAACACCGCGACGTGATCGCGCACGAGTGCATCCGCGACAAGCTCGAGCCCATGCACCTCTTGTTGCGCGACGTCGAGGCCGAGAAGGACGGCGACGCGGCCACCGAAGCCCGCCGCCGCAAGGCCAAGGAGCGCATCGACCGTCTGTCGACGGAGGCCACCGAGTGCGGGTTCGTCTGCACGCCCAAGGTGGCGAGCGCGCGCTAGATCAGCGAGGAGCGCCCCGTGACCTGCCAGTGCCCGAGGTAGCGCCCCTGGGCGAGCGGGTGCTCGGCGAACTCGGTCGGCGTGCCGCGCATCTCGACCACGCCGTCGACCAGCAACACGACGACGTCGGCGAGCGCCAGCGCCTCGTGGACGTGGTGATCCGCGAGCACGATGCCGACCCGCTCCTCTCTCGCGAGCCCGCGCAACAGGGCGACGAGGCGCTCGGCGCCCGCCGGGTCGACGCCGCTCCACGGCTCGTCGCACACGAGCACCCGCGGCCGTGCCGACAGCGCCCGCGCGAGCTCGAGCCGGCGCCGCTAGCCGCCGCTCAGGTCTCCGGCGCGCACGCCGAGGCGACCGTCGATCTCGCACCGCTCCGCGAGCGCGAGCACCTCTTCGACCCTGCGGCCGACGAGCTTGGCGAACGTACGCAGGTTGTCGCGGACGGTCAGATCGAAGAGCACGCTCGGGCCCTGCGGGAGGTAGCCGACGCCGCGCCGCGCGCGCGTGTGCAGGGGCTCGCGGGTGATGTCGACGCCCTCGAACAGCACCTGCCCGGCGTCGGGGCGCTCCTCGCCCACGAGCACGCGGAACAGCGAGGTCTTGCCCGCGCCGGAGGGCCCGAGCAGGGCCACCACCTCGCCGGCGCGCACGACGAGGTCGACGTTGCGGAGGATCGGCACGCCGTCCCTGCGCGCCTCGATGGCGCGGGCTTCGAGGAGGGCCGCCGGTGTGGACATCACGGTGGACATCACGGTGCCGACCTCGGTCACTTCTTGAGCGCGTTGCCCACGGGCACCGAGGCCTTCACGTTGGTCATGGTGACCTTGGCCGTCGCGAGGTCGATCTCGGCGCCGTCGGCGACGATCCAGCCCTGGCCGCGCGAGAGGCGCACGCCGCCCCGCAGCGAGAGGTGCTGCTTGGCCAGATCGAGCTCGAACTCGGGCGCCTCGCCGTGGACGCCCTTGACGTCGGCGACGATGCCGCCCGAGCCCTTGGCCCAGCTGATCTTGGGGCCGGCGGCGTCGTACTTGACCTCGATCTTGGCGCACTTGAGGGTGAGGTCGGGCGCGCGCGTGAGGACGACCTTGCCGGTGAGCACCGCGCTCTGCTCGCGGGTGTCCACCTCGAGCAGGTCGGCCGAGAGCTCGAGGTTGCCGGGGGCGGTCGACAAGCTGCCCGAGGGCGCGACGCTCGCAGTGGCTGCGGCACTCCCGGCCGGTTTCGTCTCCCCGAGAGTGACGCGGTGCACGAACAGACCGGCGAAGGCCAGCGAGAGGATCGCCCCGAGACGCGCGGTGGTGTTCACGAGGTTTGTTTTGTCGCGGAGGGTGGGGGGCGCAAGCGTGGCGGCGAAGGCCGCGAGCTCCCGCGCGCGGGGCAGCGTGGAAACGGCCGTGTCGTCGCGCTCGGTGGCGCGCGAGCGCAGGCGGGCGGCGACGCACTGGAGCAGGGCCCGCACGAGCCCGCCCTCGACGTCCCCCCGCGCGCGCTGACCGAGGGCCCGCCCGTCGGCCGACGCCGCGCCGGTCGCCGCGTAGCCCCTCGCGAGGGCGCTCGCGTCGAGGGCCATCTCGTCGAGTCCGAGCTGATCGGTCGTGACGAGCCGCGCGATGGCGCGTCCGCCCGCCTGCTCGAGCATCTCGGCGAGGCGGCGCTCGAGGTAGGCGCTCATGGAGGGGTCGTCCTTGGCGAGCAGCTCGTCGCGCTCCTGCGGAACGCCTCGAAGGCGGCGCGGAGCTCGTCGCGTGTGGTCCTTCGGGCAGCGTCCGGCTCGCCGTCCTTGCTGGTCGGCGCGACACCCGCGTCGAGGACCGCCGCGCGCTCGAGCACCTGGGCGCGGACGAGCAGCGACGCTCGCCGCGCCTCGCGTGCCTCGGAGAGCGTGCGCTCGGCGCCCCGCGCGCGCTCGGCGCTCGCGAGGAGCTGCTCGACCACGTCGTGGGCGCGGCGCCGCAACCCCTGATCCTTGAGCGCGGGCGCGTGCGCGGGGACCTCGTCCTCGAGCAGCGCGCGCACCGCGGCGAACCCGCTCGCCGCGAGGACGGCGTCGTCCGCGGTCGTGCGCGCCTTGACCGCGAGGCGCGCCGAGAACGCGAGCGGCGGTCGGAACGAGGGCAACCCGATGCTCGCGGCGTCG
>JADJMO010000004.1 GCA_016709545.1 Myxococcales bacterium | reverse complement strand
AACCCCGCCGCTCACTTCGCGCCGCTCACTTGGCGAGCGTCTTGAGCTTGTCGGCCAGATCTTTGCCCGGCTTGAGGGTGCCCGGGTCGTCGCCCTGGCCCTCGATCGTGGCGATGATGAGGTCGACCTTGCCGTTCACGTCGGAGAAGGCCTGCGGATAGACCTGGCAGACCTGGCCCCACGACTTGCTGTCGATGATCGAGATGAAGCCCTTCTCGAGGAAGTCGGTCTTGCCACCGGGCCAGATCTCGAGCGGCGTCTTCGCCTTGAGCTTGGGCTCCTTGGCGTTGGACATGTCGTAGGCGCCGGCCTTGTCCTTGTATTTCACGTTGTCACCGAGGTCGACGATGTCGGCGATGGTGACGGGCGGATCGTCCTTGCCGTCTCCCGGCTTGTTGATCTTCACGCCCCACTTGGCGCTGTCCTTGGGGAGCTGCAGGCCCTTGAGGCGCGCGTTCCAGCCCTCGAGGCCGTTGCCCTTGGTGAGGCCGGCGCGGAGCTCGTCCACGTAGTTCACGCGGTTGGCCCAGGTGATGAGCTTGCCCGCGGTGTCCTCACCGAAGAAGGCGATCTCGCGACCCTTGAGGTCGGCGCTCGAGAAGCCGCTGCTCCAGCCCTTGATGGCGTCGATGGTGGGCTGGGAGACCTGCCCGGCGTTCTGCAGCTCGCTCTTGGCCGTCTTGAGCGACTCGAGGAACTTGCCGAGGTTGTCGTTGGTCTTGACGACCTTGTCGCTGATCTCCTTGGCGTCGGTCTTGGCCTTGGAGGCGATGTCGCTGCCCTTCTTGGCCTGGCCGGAGATGAAGCCGATGCCGAGGCCGACAGCGAGGGCGCCGACGATCATCGCGATGACCGTGCCCTTCTTGCTCGTCGCGCCGTGGCCCTCTTCGTGGGCGTGGACGACGACGATCTGCTGCTGCTGGGGGATCTCGCCCCCCTCGACCTTGGCAGCACCCAACGGATCGTTGGGGTCCGCGGAGATCTTCGGAGCCTTGGGTTTTCCGAGGAGATCTGGCGGCGGCGCCGGGACCGCACCTGGCGGTGGCGGAATCGCGCCCCCCGGTGCGGGCGTGAGCCCTTTCACCGTCTTGCTGGGGATGCGGGTCTTGAGGTCGATCTTAGGCTTTTTGCGTTCGCCCTCGGCCATGGGGGGACTCTCGTACCTGTTCTGCCCGAAGAAAGTCAACACCGGGTTGGCCTCGGGCTGTCGTGAGTTCGCAGGAATTCGTTGGGCACGCGATCGCGGCGATCATTTGCAGGTTTTCCACCGACGGAGCGGACGGTCGGAGAACTTGCCCGAGCATGGTTACAGCGGCCTACACTGTGCGCATGGAACGTCGTACCGCCGCGCGCACCCGGGTCGACCTGCTCTTCAACAAGTACATCGACGGCTACCCGCACGTGTGTCGGACCATCGACGTGTCGCAGTCGGGCCTCCTGCTCGAGCGTCTCCGAGCCGAGCGTGGACCGGCCGTTCTACCCGGTCGAGATCGGCGTGCTCGAGGGCGGGCAGATCACCGAGCGCATCTGGCTCTGGGCCAAGCAGGTCTGGTCGGACGGCGCGCGCCAGGCCCTCGAGTTCGTGAGCGTCGAGGACCGCGACCGCAAGAAGCTCGACCGCCTGCTCGCGCGCGCCGAGTTCGCCGAAGCCGCCTGCGCGCCCTGACCCGGCCGCGCGCTGCGTGGTAAGCGACCGCGCATGGGCGTGCTGGTCGTCGACAACTACGACTCCTTCACCTTCAACCTGGTGCAGTACCTGGGGGAGCTCGGGGCCGAGTGCGAGGTCGTCCGCAACGACGCGCGCACCGTGGACGAGATCGCGGCACACCTGCCCGAGCGCATCCTGCTCTCGCCCGGCCCCTGCACGCCCGACGACGCGGGCATCTGCCTCGAGGTGCTCGCGCGGCTCGCGGGCCGCGTGCCCATCCTCGGCGTGTGCCTCGGGCACCAGTCGATCGGCCAGGCGTTCGGCGGCAAGGTCGTGCGCGCGCCGCGGCTCATGCACGGGCGCACCTCGCCGATCTCCCACGCCGGCGCGGGGGTGTTCCGCGGCCTCCCAGAGCCGATGATCGCGACGCGCTACCACTCGCTGATCGTCGAGCGCGAGACGCTGCCGGCCGCCCTCGAGATCACCGCGTGGACCGACGACGGCCTGCCGGAGCCCACCATCATGGGCCTCCGCCACCGCACGCTCCCGATCGAGGGCGTGCAGTTCCACCCGGAGTCGATCCTCACGGTCGACGGCAAGCAGCTGCTCCGCAACTGGCTCGAAGGATGAGGCGCGCGCTCCTGCTCGCGCTGGTCCTCGCCGGCTGCCGCAGCAAGCACGAGCCGATCGCGAAGGTGACGGAGATCGTGCCCGACGCGGCGACCGATGTGGACGCGGAGACGGCGCGGCGCCCCGACGCGCGGCTGGTCCTCGACCCCCACAAGGTCGCCGCCTTCAGCGTCCAGCGCTCGACGATCGTCGCCGCCCTGGAGGACGCCGGCATCGTGATCGTCGAGCCGAAGAAGCCCCACCCCGACGAGATCTTCCTCGTGCTGCCGCCGGGATCACGCTCGCGAAGGTGTCCGCGCTCGAGGTGAACCGGGCACGACGCGCCGATCCACCTCCGGGACCTCGCGACCCTCGAGGTGATGATGGGCGGCTACTAGACCGGGGGCGCCGTGGAAATCGTGCGGCCGACGAGGTCGCGGAACCGCTGGCTCCACGGGCACGGCCGGTTGGTGGTCGGATCGAGCCGCACGAGGCGGGTCTCGCCGTCGGCGTAGACGATCTTGCCGTCGAGCGAGGACACCTGCGCGTGCAGCACGAAGCTCGAGGTGCCGAGCTTGCGCGGCGTGAGCACCACACACACGTCGCCCTCGCCACGCACCGGCGCGAGGTACTTGATCTGGTGCTCGGCGACGACGTGCCACTTGTCCGGGTTCACGCTGACGTCGTCCTCCCAGCGGAAGCCGAGGAGGTTGAACAGCTCGCCGCGCGCGCGCTCCATGAACAGGAGGAAGCGCACGTTGTGGAGGATGTTCAGCGCGTCGAGGTCGTCGAAGTAGACGTGCTGGACCGAGCGGAACGGCATCGCGATGGGCATGGTGGTTCTCTCGAGGCGCGGCGCGCGCTCCGCTCACTTCTTGGAGGCCGAGACGCTCGGAGCAGGCGGTGCCGACGCGGACGCCGAGCCGGACACGCTGCCGGAGACCGACGACGACGACACCGACGTGGAGGGCGCCGGCCCGAGCGCGAGATCCGCGGCCAGCTCGGAGAGCGCCTTCTCGTCGATCTCGACCTTCACCTCGGTCTTCACCTGGTCGAGGAGGGCCTTCTCGGCGGCGGCGCGCTTCTCCTGGAGGATGCGGACCCGCAGCGTGCGCTCGACGTCGGCGAAGCTCTGGTCGCGCGCCGCGTTCTTGGCGAGCAGGCGGAGCACGTGCCAGCCGTTGGCGTCCTTGAACGGCAGCGAGACCTCTCCCACCTCCTTGAGCGCGAACGCCGCGGTTCGCACCTCGGGGGTGGCCTTCGGGCTCGGCTGGGCGTGGGTGTCGGCGGGCGCGGTGACGTAGCCGATGTCGCCGAACATCTCGGGCGCCTGCTGGGCCTCGTTGGGCTTGTCCTCGGAGTGCTTCTTCACGAGCGCGCCCCAGCCGGTGGCGCCGGGCGGCCCGGGCGGCAGCGCCTTGGCCTCCTCGTGCACCTTCTTGGCGGCGGCCTCGTCCTTGACCAGCACCATCGAGACGCGGCGGCGCTCGGGCTCGCGGTAGAGATCGATGTGCTTGTCGTAGTACGCGCGGAGCTCGGACTCGGGGATCGACGCCGGGATGGGCAGGTCGTTGACCAGCTTGCCGCGCATCCAGGCGACGAGGATCTGGCGCGTCTCCTCCTGGACGATCGGGTCCTTGTCGAGGCCGAGCTTCTTGGCCTCGTCGGCGAGGAGGTGCACCTCGACCATGGACTTGAGCAGCTCCTTGCGCCGCTCGAGCGACTGGTAGCGCATGCGCTCGTATTCGGGCATGTCCTGCAGGGCCTGCGCGAAGTCGCCGAGGGTGATGACCTTGTCGCCGATGCGCGCGACGGGCTTGGCAGCCTGCTCGGGGGTGAGGCCGCCCGGCGCCACGCCCGCCTCGGGCTTGGCCTCGATCGCCTTCTTGTTGCAGGCCGCAGGCAGCGCGAGCGCCGTGAGGAGCAGGACAGCGGCACGCAGGCCCGGGGCACGGAGGGTCACGGGCCCCATCTACCGCGCCTCCGCCGTGCCCGCCAGCCCGCCCCGAGCTAGACCGAGCGCCATGGTCGTCGACTTCGTCCTGGACCTCCGCGCCCAGGGGCTCAAGGTGGGTCCGCTCGAGGCCGTCACCCTCGCGCGCGCCCTGTTGCTCGGCCTCCACGACCAGTCGCTCGACGGCTTCTACGACGTGGCGCGGGCCCTGTGCGTCCACCGCGAGGGCGACCTCGACGCCTTCGATCGCGCGTTCGCCAAGCGCTTCAAGGGCATCGAGAGCGCGGCGGTCGACGTGACCAAGGCGCTCGCCGAGTGGCTCGCCGACCCGGCCAAGCTGCTCCACCTCTCCGACGAGGAGCGCAAGAAGCTCGAGGCGCTGCCGCTCGACGAGATCCGCCGCATGCTCGAGGAGCGCCTGCGCGAGCAGAAGGGGCGCCACGAGGGCGGCAGCCGCTGGATCGGCTCGGGCGGCACCTCGCCGTTCGGCACCGGCGGGCAGAACCCGGCCGGCATCCGCATCGGCGGCGGCGGCGGCAAGAGCGCCATCGCGGTGGCCGAGTCGCGCCTGTTCAAGGAGTACCGCAGCGACCTCGTCCTCGACGTGCGCTCGCTCGAGGTGGCCCTGCGCAAGCTGCGCTCGTTCGCCCACGTGGGCGAGCCGGAGCTCGACATCGACGAGACCATCGACGCGACCGCGCGCCAGGGCGGCGAGCTCGAGATCGTGATGCGCCCGCCGCGCCGGCCCAACGTGAAGGTGCTGCTCCTCATGGACGTGGGCGGCTCGATGGACCCGCACGCGCACACCGTCTCGCTGCTGTTCTCCGCGGCCAAGCGCGCCACCAACTTCAAGCGCCTCGAGACCTACTACTTCCACAACGCCATCTACGGGCGCGTCTACAAGGACGCGACGATGAAGGAGGGCGTGCGCGTGGTCGACCTGCTCCGCGACTGCGACCGCACGTGGAAGCTCGTCGTCCTCGGCGACGCGCTGATGCACCCCGCCGAGCTGATCGGCGGCAGCTGGGACCTCGGCAACAACGACTACGGGCGCGGCACCAACACCACCGCCATCGCCTGGATGCACGAGCTCCGCGGCCACTTCGACCGCAGTGCGTGGCTCAACCCCGAGCCCGCGCGCTACTGGACCGGCACCGCCGAGGCCATCGCCCAGATCTTCCACATGTTCGAGCTCACCCTCGACGGCCTCGGCGAAGCCGTCGCCCACCTGAGCCGCCGCACCAGCGGCACCTGACCCCGCAACCTGCCCGCCCCCCCCCCCCCCCCCCCCCCCCCCCCCCCCCCCCCCCCCCCCCCCCCCCCCCCCCCCCCGGCCCCGCTCGCCGAACCCGAGCACTACAACTCAGAAGTCCAGGCGCGACACTCGGCCAGATCCACCAGCACGGCGACCGCGCTCGCGCCCTTGTCGCCGACCATCGACCAGCGGGCCTCGTGCAGGACGAGGATGCGCTGGTCGTCGAGCACCCACGCCTTGGCCGTCGACTCGAGCGGACCCTCGAGCTTGGCCTCGCGGAGCACGAGCCAGCTCTTGCGGTCGGGGCAGCGGGCCTCGAGCCGGTCGACGACCACGTCCCACTCGCCGTTGGGCCACTTCACGTGCTGCTGCTCGTCGCGCACGAGGCGGAGGGCGAGCCCGCCGACCTTGGTGGCCGCGGGCCCGGCCGGGATGGCGGTGAACGAGCCGGGGATCGCGCGGAACTCGCCGCCGTCGAGGCGCTCGTCGACGAGTCGTCGATCGGCCACGGGGAGCACGCGCGTGGGCCGCGGGGCCATGCCACCCCAGGTCGCGACGCGGTGGCGGCCGCCCTTGTCGCTGACGAAGACGACCGACCACACACCCCCCGATTGATCGGACTCGGTGCCGACCACGCAGGCGATCGCGGGCTCCTTCGACGACCACGCGAAGCACCCGGTGCCGAGGTCGGTCGGCACCAGAGGGTTCGCGCTCGCGTGCGGCTGATGACCCGGCAGACCGACCGGCTTGGGCGGTGTGGCCGCCGGCGCGGTGCCGCACCCTACGAGCAAGGCGAGCCACCAGCGGGACATCAGTAGTCCACCGGGAGCGTCACCGGGATCGGCGTGCCGCAGTCGGGGTCGGTCTGCACGGCCACCGAGGTGAACGAGTGTTCGGGGCGCCCCGCCGCGCGGACCACGACGGCGAACGTGCCGCTGCGCTCGACGGCGGCCGTGGCCTCGCACCCGGCCGCGACGAGCCGGGGGTGCACCGTCTCGCTCCAGCCGCTGTCGTCGCGGACGTCGATGCGGGTGGTGGTGCACTCGGCGGTCGGCAGGCCGCGGAGCTGCAGGCGCAGCGCCGCGACCGCGATGGCGGGGCAGACGACGGTGCTGCTGCAGCCGAGGACGACCGCCACGGAGCGCAGCGGGGTCGGCCCGGCGAGGCCGAGGGCAAGGCCCATGGCTCCGCCGGCGACCCGGGGGTTCACGCGGTCTTCTTCACGGCCGCGGGGCCGCGCCCGAAGGAGTGCTCCGGGGCGGGGAACGTGCGCTCGCCGACCTCGTCGACGTAGCGGCGCGTGGTCTCGACGATGGCGTCGCCGAGCTCGGCGTACCGCTTGACGAACTTGGGCCGCAGGCCACGGAACATGCCGAGGAAATCGTAGCAGACGAGCACCTGCCCATCGCAGTCGACGCCGGCGCCGATGCCGATGGTGGGGATGGAGACCGCGTCGGTGATGCGGGCGGCGAGGTCGGCCGGGACGGCCTCGATCACCAGGGCGAAGCAGCCGGCTTCCTCGAGACACTGCGCGTCGCGGACGAGGCGCTCGGCGTCGTCCTCGCGCTTGCCCTGCACCTTGAAGCCGCCCATCGCGTGGACGCGCTGCGGCGTGAGGCCGATGTGGCCCATCACCGGGATGCCGGCCGCCACGATGCGCGCGACGTGGTTCTCGACCTCGGCGCCGCCCTCGAGCTTCACCGACTCGAAGCCGCCCTCCTTGAGCATCTTGCCCGCGTTGCGCAGCGCGTCTTCCGCGGAGACCTGGAAGCTCATGAACGGCATGTCGCCCACGAGGTGGGCGCGGCGCAGGCCCCGGGCGACCGCGCGGCCGTGGTAGCAAATCTCGTCCACGGTGACGGTCAGGGTGTTGGGCAGGCCCTGGACCACCATGCCCAGGGAATCCCCGACCAGCACGAGGTCGGCCCCGCCCTCGTCGACGAGGCGGGCCATCGTGTAGTCGTAGGCGGTGACCATCGCGAGCGGCCGACCCCCCTTTCGCGCGCGGATTTCGGGGACAGTGACCTTGCGGACGTCGAGCCTGGTCACATCGGCCAGCGGGTCGGGTGCGTACATGGTGCCTCCAGGTCGCAGCCGGTTCACCACCGGTCCGCGCCTGAGAGCAGACTAGCACGTACCAATGGAATCGCGCCCGGGACCCGCGTAACCTCGGTCCCCGTGGCGCATATCGCCACTCCCGCTGTGGTCTCCCGAGCCTCGAGGCTTTCCCTGGATGGCCGAATCCGAAGACGTGTCCGCACCCGATCTCCCCCCGGGTACGGAAGATCTCACCGACGCACTCGAAGACGCGACGAGCACTGCTTCCTCTGCGGAAGCGGCTGGGCACGCGCACGCGCCAGGCCTGGCTGATCCACCTCCGCTCGAAGGCGGCGCGTCCATCCCCGCGGCCGCGGGTCCGGACATGATCCAGCGCCTGCGCACCGAGGCCGACGCGACCGAAGACCCGGCCCGCAAGGCCGTGCTGCTCCACGAGGCCGCGGAGCTCGAGGAGCGCGTCGCGGGCGACGAGCTCGGGGCCGCGCGCGAGTACCTCGCGGCCTACAACCTCGACGCCGGCTTCCGGGAGCCGCTCGAGGCGCTCGTGCGGATCCTCGAGCGTCGACGCTCGCTCAAGAACCTGGGTCGCGTCCTCGACAGCCTGTCGCGCTCGGCCGACACGACCGAGGAGCGGGCGCGGGCGTTCCGCGCGCGCGCGGCCGACGCGGCCGACGTCCGCGGGGACCGCGAAGAGGCGCGCCAGCACCTCGAGCAAGCGCTCGACGCCGACCCGGCCGACGCGACCGCCTGGCTGATGATGGAGATCGAGGCCGCGCTCCGCGGCGACGCCGACGCGCGCAAGTCCGCGCTCGCGCGCCGCGTCGAGCTCTCCGGCGATCCACGCTGGGCCGCGCTCCTGCGCGTGGATCTCGCCGAGCTCCGCGCCGCCGACGGCGACGTCGACGACGCGCTCGACGTGCTCACCGAGGTCATCACCTCCCCCGACGAGGCGGCGTTCCACGCCTGCGAGGTCGGCGAGCGCCTGGCCCGCAAGTCCGAGCGCAGCGATCGCGAGGCGTGGACCCTCGCCCAGCGCGGCGACATCATCCTCGAGTCGCTCGAGGATCCGCCGTCGGCGCGTGGCCGTGGCGTCCCGCGCGCGCTGCGTCGCGGCGGCGTCGCCTCGGACGCCTTCGTGCGCGCGGCGTCGGCGTACCGCAGCGTCGGTCGCATCGAGGACGAGCTCTCCGCGCTCGACCGCGCCATCCAGGTCGACCCCACGGCGACCATGCCGCAGCTGGCCCGCATCGCGGCCGCGGTGCGCCTCGGCGACATCGAGCGCGCCGGCGTCGGCGCCCGCGAGCTGATCGAGCGCAGCGCCCGCCCGGAGCTCGCGCCGCAGCTCTGGTTCACCGTGGCCGAGGCCGCGTTGAGCCGCGGCGATCGCGACGGAGTGATCGAGGCCTGCGCCAAGATGCTCGAGACCTCGGGCGTCGCCAGCGGCGAAGAGAACCAGAACGCGCCCACGGCCGTCCTGCCGAAGACCCTCCTCACGGATCTCCTCCTCGACGGCTCCGACCCGAAGCGGCTCGCCGATCTGCTCACGCAAGACGCCCTCTCGCGGCCCACGCCCGAGGGCCGCACGCGGGGTCTCTTCGTCGCCGCGGCCTCGCTCGTCCTCTTCGCAGGAGACCTGCCGGCTGCGCGCGCCACCCTCGAGCTCGCCACCAGCGCCGACCCGTTGCACCTCGCCCGCCTCGAACGCGCCCTCGCCGGCGCCCTGGCCCCCGGTGGTGGCGAGGACGACGGCTTCACCAAGGCCACCGAGAAGGTCCGCGCCCGCGCCACCAACCCCGTCGAGATCAGCGACGCCGATTTCGACCGCGCCCGCGCGGCCCTCGCGCGTGGTGATCGCGCTGCCGCCCGCGCGGTGTTCGACGCCATCGCCGAGGACGCTCCTCGCCGGCGCCTCGTCGAGACCGTACGCCTGGCGCTCGGTGGTGACGACGCAGGCGATGCCCTGCTGCGCACGCTGGCCGCGAGCACCGAAGAGGACCCGGCGGTCGCCTTCGCCGTGGCCCGCGCCATGCGCGCGGCGCGCAAGGAGGACGAGCCTGCGCGCGAGGCTGCCGTGCAGACCCTCGGCGAGGTCGCCGCGGGCGACACCGTCGCGAGCCTGACCCGCGCGCTCGCGGCGCTGGACCGTCCGAGCGACGCGGCCCAGGTGCTGGCCGACCTCGCGGCGAGCGCGACCGAGCCCCGCGCGCGCGACGCGCTGCGCATCGCCGCCGGGCTCCTGCACGCCCGTGCCGGCAAGGTCGAGGAGGCGCTCGAGGCGATCCAGGGCCTCGAGACCGAGGCCGACAAGGCGCTCGCCGCGACCCGCGCGGTCTGGCAGCGTTACGTCGCGCGCAACGACGAAGAGGCGCATCGAGCGGCCCTCGAGACGACCGGTCGCGAGGTGTTCGTGAGCGGAGGATGGTCGGCGCTCGAGCGCGTGACCGTCCGCCTCGCGCACCCCGAGGCCGACGCCGACGGGCCTTCGATCGACCAGCTGCTCGCCGAGCTCGCGGAGCCGGGCGCCGAGGGCGGCGATCCGGCGCTGGTGCAGGCCGGGATCCTCCTCCGCGCGTACTGGCCGGACGACCGCGCCTCACCCGACACGAAGCAGGCAGGGCTCGCCGCGCTCGCCAAGCACTCGAAGGACGCCGGTCGCTGGGTCGCGCGCTCCGAGCTCCGCTCGGCGATGGAGCAGGACGATCCGGTCGCGATCATCGCGACGGCCGAGAAGTGGCTCGCCGAGGGCGGTGGGGTCCCCGCGGCCCTCGAGGCCCTGCTCGGCGCCGACGCCGCCACCGACACCGAGGCCGAGATCCGCGCGCGCCTCGCGCTCGCGAGGGCTCTCGACGCCGCGGCCACGCCGCTCGAGGGCGCGGTCTCCGAGCCGCGCGCGGCCGCCGCCGACTACCTGCGCCTCGGCGCCGCGATGACCGCGCACGTCGCCGGCCTGCCGCGCTTCACCCTGCGCACGCTGTCCAGCGCCGACCCGGATCTCGTCACCGCAGCGGCGCTCGCCGAGGCCGAGCTCGCGCCGCCGGGCGCCGATCCAGTGCGTCGCGAGCACGCGCTCCGGGGGCTCACCCCGGTGATCGAGGGAGCCTCGGCGACCCTGCACGAGATGGCCGCCTGGTCGGCCCTCGCGCGCGAGGATCACGAGAGCGCGCGCGCCTTGTTCGCCCGCGCGCTCGAGCTGTTCTCCCTCGCCGGCGAGGAGCCACGCTCCACGATCGAGGGCGCGCTCGAGACCGAGCTCCTGGCCGCGGGTGGCAACGTCTCGCCGGAGTGGGCCGAGCTCGTCGAGCGCCTCGCCACGCTCGCCGAGAAGCGCGGCAACCTGGCCGAGGCCGTCGATCTGTGGGAGCGCGTCGGCCACGCCTGGTGGGATCGCCTCGCCAACCCCGAGCGCGGCGAGCTCGCCCTCAGCGAGGCGTTCACGCGGGACCGCTCGCGTCGCGCCGCGTTCGACCGCGTCTTCCGCGCCGTCCGCTCGCGCAAGGAGGACGATCGCCTCCTCGAGGTCGTGAGCATGCGCCTCGAGTCGACCGACGATCCGCCCGAGATGGCGAAGCTGTTCTGGGAGCGGGCGCGCGTGCTCCGCGCCAAGGGCGACCGCGAGAACGCGCTCGCCGCCCTCGACAACGTCACGATGCTCGAGCCCGACCACGTCGGCGCCCTCGCGCTCAGCGCCGAGATCCACGTCGGTCGCCAGGCGTACGCCGAAGCCGCGTCGGCGCTCGATCGCCTGTCGCGCCAGCCGGTCCCCGTGCAGCAGAAGGTGGGCGCCGGCCTCGGCGCCGCCGATCTCTACGAGCAGCGCCTCGACGCCCCGGCCAAGGCCCTCGACGTCCTCGTCGCCCTCGACAAGGCGGGCATCTCCGACGTGGCGATTCACGAGCGCATCGCGCGCGCCGCCGCGCGGGCCGAGTCGTGGGTGGCCGCGACCACCTACCTGACCAAGCTCGTGAGCGAGCGCGTCGAAGCGGACGGCCGCGTCGAGGCCGCCCGGCTCTGCGCCGCGATCTATCGCGATCGCCTCGACGACCCGCAGGCGGGCGTCCCGGTGCTCGTCGCCTGGTTGCGCGAGGTGCCCGAGGATCCCGACGCGATCGAGCAGCTCCTCGACGCGGCGCCGGCCGTCAGCCAGGTCCAGGCCACGCTCCAGGCCTCGTTCGCGGCCGCGCGCGCCATCCTCCAGCAGAACCCGGCCGACGTCCGCTACGCGCGCATCGTCGCGCGGATCGCGGCGCTCACCGGCAACGGCGACCTGCATCAGCTCGCCCTCTCGGTGGTGAGCGCGATGGGCGCCGCCACCCCGGCCGAGGCGGCGACCGACGCTGCGCTCTCGGGTCGTCTGCCGTCGGCGCCCTCGATGGCGTTCGACGACGCCATGCGCACCCGGCTCGTCGCGCCCGAGGAGACCGGCCCCATCCTCGACCTGTTCAGGGTGATGGGCCCGACCATCGCCGAGGCGCTCGGTCCGACCCTCGACGCCCTCGACGTCGGCCGCCGCGAGCGGCTCGACCCCCGCGCGCAGAACCCGCTGCGCAACGAGATCGCGGCCTGGGCGGGCGCGGTCGGCATCGCGGAGCTCGAGGTCTACGTCACGCCCAAGGACCCGCAGCTGGTCCAGGGCGTGCCGGCCGAGATGCCCGCCATCGTGATCGGCAGCGGCGTGAAATCGCCGCTCTCGCTCACCGATCGGGCGCGCGTGCTGCGTGAGCTGTTCGCCATCACCCGCGGCACGACGATCACCCTGCTCCGCGACGACGTCACGGTGGCGGCGATCATCGTCGCCTCGTGCGCCATCGGCGAGGTGAGCCTGCAGACCCCGCCGTACGCGGTCCTGGCAGAGACCCAGCGGCTCTTGCAGAAGGCCATCGCCCGCAAGACCAAGAAGCTCTTGCCCGAGCTCGCCCAGGCGGTCTCGCGCAAGCTGGGCGGCGGCGGCGATCTGCGGACCTTCCGCAGCTACGCCCTCAAGACCCTGGACCGCGCCGCCGTGCTGGCGGCAGGCAGCCCGGCAGCCTCGCTGTCCGGGATCGTCGGGGAGGGCGCGCGGCCCGAGAAGATCGCGGCGGATACGCGGGCACAAGCGATGCTTCGCTTCGTGTGGACGGATGACTACCTCGCGCTGCGCAAGCAGCTCGGGCTCTCGATCGGTTGATGCGATGATGACGTGGGGTCTTCGTAGGAGACGAGCGTGAGCGACCAGAAGAAGAGCGGCGGCAGCGACCCCTTCGCGGGGCTCGATTGGGACAAGGAGCTCGACGAGTGGGACAAGTCGGCGAGCGCGCCCGGCGGTGCCACCGTGCCCGATTCGTTCTCGAGCGCGCCCCCTCCCGTGGTGTCGAGCGAGAAGCCGGCCGACAAGGCCTCTGCGGCGCCGGCTCGGCGTCCGCTGTATCGCCCGCCGCCGGTCGGCGCGGGCCGCTCGCAGGCCAAGCCCCCCATCGCCCCTCCGCCCAAGCGCCCGGAGCGCTCGCTGCCTTCGCTCATCGACGACGAGGACGCCGCTGCGCACGAGGCCAACACCAAGGGCGGCACCGTCAGCGTCGTCGATCGGGACGAGGACGAGGACGAGTCGAACCGCACCGTCGTCGCGACGGTCTCGCAGGACCTCCTCGCTTCGCTCGAGGCGGCCGGGATCAAGCGGCCACCGCCGCCACCCCGCAGGCCGGTCCACGAGCCCGAGGCCCCGATCCTCACGCCCATCGCCGGCACGCCCCCGGTCGACATCGATCTGCTGGGGCTCGAGGACGAGCAGACCGACCAGCACGACGAGCCCGAGGCCGAGGACCCGTCCGTGGTCACCTCGGCGCCGGACGTCGTGCATCGCCTCCGCACCGCCGGCATCAAGGCGCTCGAGGTCAAGCCACCCGAGGTTCGCAAGGCCTCGCAGGATTCCGCCAAGGAGGGGGAGATGTTCGACCCCTTCAAGGAGCTGCACAGCGAGCCGGCGGCCTCGGCGTCGCTCAGCCCGCTCATCGACGGCCCCGAGGACGATCCGTTCGCGGCCGGTGGCGACCCGCTCGCGGCCGGTGGCGACAGGGAGCCGAGCTCGAACCGCGACGCACCGGGCCCGAAGCTCCACGCTCCGGCACAGCGACGGCACTCGACGGAGGACGACACCGCGATCCTCGACGCGCGTCTGCTCCGCGGGGCGCCGCCACCCGAAGCGACCGAAGAGCCGGCGCACGAGAACCGCGACCCGTTCGCCTCGAAGGACCCGTTCGCCGCCGAGGACGACGACGACGGACAGCTCGAGGCCGCCGAGGCCGACGAGAACGCCCTGATCGACCTGCTCGGCTCCGACGAGCTGCCGGCCGGTCTGATGATTTCGGGAGACGAGCACGCCGAGGAGCCTCACGGGAGACTCGTTGCCCGCGGTGACCGCGCCGCGTCCGAGCGCGATCCCGCCGCCCGACGAGAAGCCGGCGGTCGAGTGGCTCGGGGCGCGGGTCGAGGCCTGGAAGGACCGCGCGCAGCGCATGGCCAACGAGGCGCGCGCCGAGGAGGCCAAGCACCCGAAGGCCCGCGGTCTCGTGGTCGCCTCGGAGATCGCCGCCATCGCGGGGGACCGGGCGCTCGCCATGGAGCTCGCCGAGGAGGCGTGGAACGTCGCGCCCAGCGAGCCGCTCGCCGTGCGTCAGCTGCGCCAGCTCCTCGTCACCGAGGGCCGGTGGGACGACGTCGTCCCGTTCCTCGAGGGCGAGGTGAAGTCGAACGGCTCCCCGGCGCAGAAGGCGCACTCGGCCATGCTCGCGGCCGAGGCCGCGCGCATCTCGCGCAACGCGGCCGAGGAGGCCGGGAAGCTCTACGAGACCGCCCAGCGCGCGAACCCCGCCGACCCGCGACCGCTGCTCGCCCGCGCGGCGACGGCGCTGCGCGACAAGAAGGCCCCGCCGCTGATGAAGTGGCCACAGGGTCAGGGCGCCGAGCCCCTGGCGGAGGCGATCACCCGCCGCGCCAAGCACGGCGCGCCCGTCGAAGATCTCCAGCTGTCCAGCCTCGGCGACTCGTTCGCCGCGATCGCGGCGGTCGAGGCCAAGGCGGACCAGAAGCTGGGGCTCGCGCTCGACGACGTCGGTCGCGCCCCCGATTTCGGCGCGGCCGCCCGCTGGCTGAAGCTCGCCTTCGAGGTGAACCACCCGCAGCGGCGCGCGCCCGCCCTCGAGACCACCACCGAGCTCGCGGCGGGGCGCGCGACCAACGAGGCCCGCCTCGCCATCGCGCTCGACACCGGCGACACGGCGCGTGCGCTCGATGCGGCGCGGACCCTCGCGCAAGACCACCTGAGCGCCCACACAATCACCACCGCGCTCGCGGTCGACGCGCTCATCAAGGACTCGACCACCCGGCTCGGCCAAGCCGCGCTCGGTCCGGTCGGCTCCGAGGCCGGGATCGACTCGCTCGGCCGGGCCCTCGCGCTCACGGCGCTCGAGGATCCCGCGCCGTCGTTCGCCTCCACCGACGATCTCGACGGCGCGGCCCGGATCGCCCTGCGCCTGGTCACCGGCGGCTCGATCGACGGCGAGCTGCGCGCGCGCGCCTCCGGGGGTGCACGGCTCGGCTTCACGCTCTCGGACGCGCTCGGGAGCGGCAGCCCACGTCAGGTGCTCGAGGCCCTCGCGCCGCTCTTGTCCGAGCCCGATCCCATCGACGACGCCCTCGCCAAGGTGCTGGTCGGTCTCGCCGAGAACGATCTCGCAGGTGCGCTCGAGGCCGCGCGCGCGGCGCTCGCGGTCGACCCCACGCTCGTACCCGCGGTCGAGACCTTGCTCGCGGGCCAGGCCGAAGACGCCGCCTCCGCGGCGTTGCTCGCCGCCGAGGGCTCCACCGACGAGGCCCGGGGCGCGATGCTCGCTCTGCGCGTGGCGATCGCCGCGCTGCGCGTCAACGATCTCGACCTCGCCAAGCGGGCCGCCGAGATCGCGCAGACCCGCATGCCCGACGACGGCGTCGCGCCGTTCCTCGCCGAGCTCCGCGCTCGACGCGAGGGCGATCTCGAGGGCGTCGTCGAGGCCGTGCGGGCCCGTGGTCACGCCACCGGCGACCCGGTCGCGCGCGCCAACAACCTGGTGCGTGAGGTGTTGCTGCTGATGGGTAGCGATCTCTCCACGTGCATCGACCGCGCGGGTGAAGCGGCGCAGCTCCTCCCGAAGGACCTCACCGTGCGTGCGCTGTACGAGCGGATCGCGGGCGAGGGAGCGCAGGGCCGCGCCGAGTTCCGCGCCGAGATGGCCGCGACCCTCGAGGGCGCGTCCAAGGCGGAGGCCCTGCTCGATGCGGCCCGCGAGGCCGAGCGCCATGGCGACCTCGAGGGCGCCGAGCGGTACGCGCAGCAGGCCGAACAGGCGGGGAGCGGCGCCGAGGCGACCACCCTCCGCCACCGCGTCCAGGCGCGCGGCGACGGCGCGGCGCGGCTCGCCGAGGAGCTGCTCGAGGCCACCAAGACCGCGACCGAGCCCAGCTCGCAGCGGGAGCTCTACGAGGCGCTGGCCGACCTCGACCTGTTCGCCCGCGGCGACGCGGCGAGCGCGATGATGTGGCACCGCGCGATCCTCGAGACCACGCCCGGCCACCTGCCGAGCCTGCGCCAGCTCGAGCACATGCTCATCCGCGAGGGCCGCGAGGACGACTACGAGCCGATCGCCAGCGAGCTCGCCCGCGTGTTGCCCATCGATCAGCGCGACGCGCACGCCGAGGTCGCCGCGCGGCTGCGGCTGCGACGACCGGGCGCCGAGTGGGAGTCGATCGCCGACCTGATCCACGCGGTCGGCGAGCGTGAGAAGCCCTCGCTGATGGGTATGCGCTGGCTCGACGCCATCTCGCGCCACCGTCGCGACGACCGCGGCACCCTGCGCGCCACCGATCTCCTGCTCGAGCACGCGCAGAGGCCGGTGGAGATCGCGACGCTGTCGACCCGCGGCGCCGAGGCGGCGTTCCGCGCGGGCCTCGCCGAGCGCGCCCGTGGCTACCTGGAGCGCGCGCTCGAGGCCGACCCGCAGCACCCGACGGCGCTCGCTTCGCTGGCCGAGCTCCGTCGGCACCTCGACGACTACCGCGGCGCCGCCGAGACCATCGAGACGATGGCCCAGGCCGCCGCCGTCGCCGAGCACCGGCTCGAGGACTGGCACGCCGCGGCGGTCCTCTGGCTCGACCGCGCCAGCGACCCGGTCCGTGGTCGCGCGGCGCTCGAGCGCGCGGCCGAGATCGATCTCGGCTACGGCGACGTGTTCGATCGCCTCGTGGGCATCGCGCGGGACGGCCACGAGAACGAGGTCATCGCCGATCTGTACGCGCGTCGGCTCGGTCAGATCGAGGACCTCGAGGCGCGCGCGCAGCTGCAGGTCGACTACGCCGCGGTGCTCGTGGAGCTCGGCGATCGCGACGCGGCGCGCGCGGCCATCGCCTCCGCGCTCGACGCGATGCCTGGTCAGCTCGACGCTCTCCAGGCCGGCGTGAAGCTCGCCGAAGAAGCCGAGGAGTGGGGCGAGCTCGAGCGGTACCTGAGCCAGCTCGCGGACGTCTTCGAGGAGCCCTCGCTCCGCGTCGGCGTGTGGCGGAGGCTCGGCGCGGTGTACGCCGGCCCGCTGCCCAACGCCCGCGGCGCCGAGTCGGTCTACCGCAAGATCCTCGACGAGACCCCGGACGACGACGAGATCCTCGGGCGCCTGGTCGACGTCTACGTCGAGCTCGGCGACGGCGATCAGGCCGTGGAGACGCACCAGGAGCGCGTCCGCCTCGCGACCGACCCTGTGCTGCGGCGACAGCGGCTGATCCAGCTCTCGAAGCTGCTCGACGAGGTCGCCAACGAGCCCGAGCGCGCCCTCAAGGCCCTCGAGCAGGCGCGCGCCAGCGACCCGGCGGATCTCGACGCGCTCACCGCGCTCGCCGAGCTGCACGGCAAGCACGGGCGTCCGGAGGCCGTCGCGCCGGCCATGGACGCGGCCATCGCCGACCTGCGGCGCCGCATCGGCGAGGATCCGGGCGACCGGCATTTGTTCCAGCAGCTCGCGCGCATCCTCGAGCTGCGCGGCCACGAGGACGTCGCCAAGGTCGTTCGCGCGGCCCTCGCCGGCCTGCTCGGGGAGCCGAGCCCTCTGGTCGGGGCCGAGGACGCCGCGGCGATGGCGGAGATCGACCCGTACGTCTGCCCGCCGGAGCTCAGCGGCGACCTGCGCGCACTGCTCAGCAAGGCCGGCGAGGCCCTCGAGAAGTCCGTACCGGTCGATCTGCGCGCCCTGAAGGCCGCCAAGCTCGGCACCTCGAACCCGGTGCTCAAGGCGAAGATCGACGCCGTCGCCCGCGGGTTCGGGCTGCCGGATCCGGACATCGTCATCTCGCGCGCGATGCCGTTCCTCTGCCTGCCGGTCGGCAGCAAGCCGTTCCAGATCATCATCGGCGACGGCCTCTGCGCCAGCGAGGACGAGACGGCGCGACGGTTCGCGCTCGCCCGCACGATGAAGCTGTGCGGCGCGCACTGCGCCGCGCTGATCCGCGTGCCGGCCGCCGATCTGCGCATCTACGTGGACGCACTCCTGCACCACCTGCACCTCGCCCACCCGCCGCCGGCCATCGAGGCCGAGCGGCTCGACGAGATCACCAAGCGCCTGCAGCGCTTCATCCCCCGCAAAGAGGAGCCGGAGATGAAGGCGATGGCGGCGACGGTCGTGGAGCACGGCGTGCCTTCGGTGGAGGCGCTCGCCAGCGCCGCGGCCACCTGGGGCGATCGGGTCGCGTTGCTCGCGGTCGGAGACCTCGGCGCCGCCCTGCGCGGCGTCGCGTGGACCCTCGGCCACAAGGACCTCCCCCTCGGCGACGAGCCGGCGCTCCGCGCGTGGCTCAAGGAGAACCCGGCCGCCCGCGACCTCGTCGCGTTCGCCGTGTCCGACGCCTACGCCGAAGCCCGCAAGCGCTGCGGGGTGTAGAGGTTCACACGCGGGCGCGCACCGCGGCCAGCACCGCGAGCGCGCGCGCGCGCAGCTCCTCGAGCGTGCCGTCGTTCTCGATGACGTGATCGGCGGCGGCGAGCTTCACGGCGACGGGGGCCTGGGCGGCGAGGCGCTCGTCGGCCTCGGCGGCGGTGAGGCCGTCGCGCGCGACGAGGCGGGCGCGCTGCACGTCGGGCGACGTCGCGACGACCACGAGCGGGCGGAAGGCGTCGGCCATCCCCCGCTCGACGATCAGCGCGGCGTCGTAGCAGGCGAGCGAGAAGCCCTGCGCGTCGAGCTCCGCGATGCGGCGACCGGACTCCGCGGCGATCCGGGGGTGCAGGATGCCGTTCAGGGTGGCGCGCGCGCCCGCGTCGGCGAACACCCGCGCGCCGAGGCCCTTGCGGTCGAGCGTGCCATCGGGGAGCAGCACGGCCTCGCCGAAGGCCGCGACGACGGCGGCGAGACCGTCGCTGCCCGGCAGCACGACCGCGCGCGACCTCGTCGGCGTCCACCACGGGGACGCCGGCCTCGACGAACAGCTTGGCGACCGTGCTCTTGCCCGAGGCGATCCCGCCGGTCAGCCCGAAGACGTGCACGACCGCCTCAGTTGAGCGACTTGCCCGCGGCGCCTTGGGCTCCGGCTCCCTGGGGCCCGGCGTCCTCGGAGGAGGCGGGCTTGCCGCCGCCACCCTCCGTGACGGAGAGCGTGGCCTTCTGGCGGGCGTGCGCGCGGTCGAGCGCGGCGCCCACGAAGCCGGCGAAGATCGGGTGCGGCGCGAACGGCCGGCTCTTGAACTCGGGGTGGAACTGACACCCGACGAAGAACGGGTGCTTCTCGAGCTCGATCATCTCGACGAGGCGCTTGTCGGGCGAGGTGCCGCTGATGACGAGGCCCTTCTGGGCGAGCAGCTCGCGGTGCTCGTTGTTCACCTCGTAGCGGTGACGGTGACGCTCGCTGATGTCGCTCGTGCCGTACAGCTTGGCCGCGATGGTCCCAGGGGTGAGGGTGCACGGGTACGCGCCGAGGCGCATGGTGCCGCCCTTGTCGCGGACGCCGCGCTGGTGCTCCATGAGGTCGACCACCGCGTAGGGCGTGTCCTTGTCGAACTCGGAGGAGTTGGCGTTCTCGAGGCCGGCGACGTTGCGCGCGTACTCGACGACGGCCATCTGCATGCCGAGGCAGATGCCGAAGAACGGCACGCCCTTCTCGCGCGCCCACTGGATCGCGGTGATCTTGCCCTCGGTGCCGCGGTCGCCGAACCCGCCCGGGACCAGGATGGCGTCGATGCCAGAGAGGATCGCCTCGGCGCCCTGCTTCTCGATCTGCTCGCTGTCGATGTAGCGGAGCTCGAGCTTGCAGTCCTGGGCGATGGCCGCGTGGACGAGCGACTCGTGCAGCGACTTGTAGCTGTCGCGGAGGTGCACGTACTTGCCGACGATGCCGATGACCGTGGAGCCGCGCTGCGGGTTCTTGAAGCGCTCGACCACCCGGTGCCACACCGCGAGATCGGGCCGGCGCGACCAGATGTTGAGGCGCTCGCAGATCTGGTCGTCGAGGCCCTCGGCGTTGAGCGCGAGCGGGAGCTCGTAGATGCAGCCGACGTCGATGGCGGCGATGACGCTCTCCACCGGGACGTTGGAGAACAGGCTGATCTTCTCCTTGATCGAGCGCGAGAGCGGGCGGTCCGTGCGGCAGATGAGGATGTCGGGCTGGATGCCGATCTCGCGCATCTCCTTGACCGAGTGCTGCGTGGGCTTGGTCTTGAGCTCGCCGGCGGCCGCGATGTGGGGCACCAGGGTGACGTGCATCGACACCGCGTTCTGCGGGCCGAGCTCGAGCTTCATCTGGCGGAGGGCCTCGAGGAACGGCAGCGACTCGATGTCGCCGACCGTGCCGCCGACCTCGACGATCGCCACGTCGATCGGGTTGCCACCGCCCTCACCGGTGGCCTCGCGCACGCGCGCCTTGATCTCGTCGGTGATGTGCGGGATGACCTGCACGGTGCCGCCCAGGTACTGGCCCGAGCGCTCCTTCTTGATCACCGACTCGTAGACCTTGCCCGACGTGAAGTTGTTCGCCCGCGTCATGCGCGTGGTGGTGAACCGCTCGTAGTGCCCGAGATCGAGGTCGCCCTCGGCGCCGTCGTCGGTGACGAACACCTCGCCGTGCTGGTACGGCGACATGGTGCCGGGGTCGACGTTGATGTACGGGTCGAGCTTGACGTTGGTGACGCGGAGGCCGCGGGCCTCGAGCAACGCGCCGACGCTCGCCGCGGCGAGTCCCTTGCCGATGGACGAGACGACCCCGCCGGTCACGAACACGTATTTGGTCGGTCGGCTCATCGTCGTTCCTCCAGAGGTGCGCGACGGGGCCTTGCAACCGAACAGCCGGACTGTTTGTCGGGTGAACCGACCCTGTCCGACCGCCCCCCGACGGCACGACCACGTCGGGCCAGCAGGCTACTTCCGACGACGCATGGTGTCGAGGGCTCATGTGAGCTAGAAGCGTCCGTTCCCACCACACGTCGCGTCGACAGCGCGATCCCAGGAGTGCCGCCATGGATCTGAAGCAGAAGCTCATGCAAGAGGGCATGAAGCTCATGTCCAACCCGAAGGTCATGAAGTTGATGCAGGACGAGCGGGTCATGAAGGCGGTGATGGGCGCCATGAGCCTCCCGGCGAAGCTCTCCACCTTCACGGAGGAGGCTGGCGAGTCGGTCGCCAAGAAGCTCAACATGGCCACCAAGGCCGAGGTGCGCGATCTGCAGCGCACGATCCGCAAGCTCGAAGACCAGATCGAGACGATCAAGCGGAAGTGAGCTGCGCGAACACGCGGTACCGATCCACCACGTGGGTCGGGAGCCCGTGGTGCAGCGCGCCGCGCAGCAGGAGACGCGCGTAGCGGGCGCTCGGCGGGCGCTCGTCGACGCGCATCATCGAGAACACGAAGAGCGCGTGGCAGCGGACCTCGCGCCCGCTCTTCGTGCGCGCGACGACCGGCCGCGCCCGGTACACGGCCTCGCGCATGCGCAGCGCCATCCACTCGAGCGTCTGGAATGGCACGACGACGCCCCAGGCCTCCTCGCCCGGCGCCTCGACGAGCGAGGCGAACGACGGCTCGTGGCGCGCCCCCCGCACGACGAACCGCACGGCGTGGTCCCGCACCACGGCGGCCTCACCGTGCTCCAGCGCGCGCCGATGGACCATCAGCGCGCCGAAGACGAAGGCGTGGACCATCCCCCGGGGACGGTACCACGCCTCGTCCGTGGCCTCGCCTACAGGGACAGCCCGGCGCCGATGCGGAAGAACGGACCGCGCATGGCGAGGTCGGGCATCTGCAGGGTGCCGTACTGTCGCGGATCGTCCGCGCCGACCGACGGCGTCATCGGCATCGCCTTGCTGCCGGACCAGGCGTAGCCGAGCTCCGGGAACAGCCAGAAGCGCACGCGATGGCGCTCGGGATGGCTCCGCGGACCGACCAGCCAGGCGTAGCCCACGCTCGCGTCCAGGGCAGGGGTCCACCCGCTCGCCGAGAGCGGCGTGCCGAGCGAGCCGTCCTTCACCGTGCCCGAGAGGTGGAGTGCGCCCGGCGCGAGCCGGACGAACACGTAGCCGTCGCGACCCCCGAGGTGGAAGCGCCCTTCGATGGGCACGAGCAGCCGGTGGACGCTGAGGTTGGTCTCGGAGCCCCGCGCGGTGCCGGTCGCCCCGCCGAAGTCCCAGCGCCCGCCGATCGCGAGCGCGAACGGACAGCGGACCTTGAGCGTGCGCGTGGCGCCGACGGTGCCCTGCACGAGCGCGTCGTTCGTCGAATACGGGTCGAACCCGGCGTCACGCACGTAGGTGGTGCGCACGCCCACGTCGAGCGTGGAGGAGACGACGCGCTTGTCGTCCTCGGGCGAGGGCGCGGGCCCCTCCGCCTCGTCTTCCTGAGTCTGGGCGTGGGCCGTCGCGGGCACCGCGAGCAGGAGGGCGAACAGGATGGAATGCACCTTCTTCATCACGGCTTCTCCAGCAAGAGGCCCGAGAACAGCCGCGAGCCCGCGTCGGGCGCGTCGGCGTCGAACACGGTCGCGCCGAACGAGCCCTGCGTGTGCAGGGTGACGAGCGCGCGGCCTCCCTCCGGTCGCGCCACCTCGTAGGCGGCGGCGATCGGGCGATCGATGACCAGCTGGATCGGGTGCAGCCGCGGGAGACTCACCGCCGAGAGCTTGGTGCCCCCCTGCGAGTACGCCCACATGCGCCCGCCGTCGGGCGACGGCACGATGGTGGCCGAGCTCTGGGTGAGCAGCGGCGCCGCCGTGCGCGACGCGAGGTCGAGCACGTAGAACGAGTTCGAGCCCATCGAGAGCACCTTCAGCTCGTTGCGCGGCTTCGGGAGGTCCTGCACGCTGCTGACCGTCGACGGCAGGCTCACCACCTCCACGCTGCGGTACGGCGTGCCGCTCGTCTTGCCGAGCTGCCAGAACGCGACGCCGCCTGCGCCCACGCCGCTCCAGAGCAGGGCCACGTCGGTGGGCGTGCCGCTGCTCACGACGTCGGTGATGAGCGACATGCGCGAGTACGGCGCCGGCAGGGGCACCTGGGTCGTCAGGCTCGTCTCGGTCTCCACGAGCACGGCGCTCTTGAGCGTCGGCACGAGGGCCGCGAGGCGCAGGCCGCCGTCGGTGCGCACGAACGCGATGTCGCTCGCGTAGCCCCCCACGTCGGTGAGGTTGATCTTGGGCGAGAAGTCGTTCTCACCCGAGACGGTCGTGCGCTTGGCGAGCTCGAGGGGTCACGACGTTGGCGTCGTTGGCGAGCCGGATGCCGATGCGCGCGTCGTCGTTGCGCGTGGTGTCGCCGTCGTCGAAGACCACCTGGGCGGGCTGGATGATCTTGGTCGAGGTGCTGTCCGAGAGGCGCACGGTGACCTCGGGTCGCGGGTTCTTGCGCGCGTGATCGAGGTCGACGATCGAGACGTCCAGCTCGGTCTGCACGACGAGCAGACGGCGTGGCCCCTCGGGCAGGTTCAGCGTGGGCGAGAACGTCACCTTCTGCGGCTTGCCGCCGAAGCTGCGCAGCGTGGTGGTGACGGGGTTGTCGGCGCCGGGCGGGCTCTCGAGGTCGACGAGCACGATCTCGTTGGGGTTCTCGACGAACGCCTCGGTGCCGCTCGCGTAGAGCGCGACCCACTTGCCGAGCGGGTCGAGCGCGATCCCGCTCTTGGGCGCGGCGAGCTCGTAGCGCCGCGAGGTGCCGCGCTTCTCCCCCGCTGCCCTCGATCACGGTGAGCGAGGCGCGCTGGTCACGCTCGGTGCGGCGCGGGACGTCGCCGGCCGACAGCACGAACATGCGCGAGAGGTCGGTCGACGGCAGGGCCATCTGGACCTTCTTCCCGATCGGCACGAACAGGCGGTCGAGCTCCTGGTCGAGGCGCGGCGTCAGGAGCAGCACGCGGTGCTCGAGGTCGTCGACGACCCCGACCGAGCCGGTGAGACCGACGGTGCGCGCGGCGGCGTAGGAGGACTCGCTGACCGGCGTGTCCCAGTGGCTGTCGCGGGCGCCGCAGGCGGCCAGCGGGAGGGCGAGCAGGGCGAGGGCGGTGAGCCCAGGAATACCAGTCTTCATGGCTTGCTCCCGTCGACGACGCGCGCCGAAAGCTCGAACCCGGTGAGCGTGCGGGCCTCACCCTTCTCGAGGTCGATGAAGGTGATGCGACCTTCGGTGTGTTGCTGGGCGATCCACGCCCGACGCGACCCCTCGACGACCCCGGCCGCGATCGGCGGGCTCGCGAGCGGGAAGCGGTCGACCGAGAGCGAGGGGAAGCGCGCGAGGTAGGCGCCGTAGATCGCCTTGGCGTCGTCGCGCTCGGTGAGGATCGCGCGGTCGCCGGCCTTGGCGAGCGCCACGGCGGTCAGCGGCGCGTCGGTCCCGACGATCTTCGCGGGGAGGCCGGTGGAGATGGGCACCAGGCTGAAGGCGCCGGCCTTGGGGGCGGTCTTGTCGTGGAGGACCACCGCGGCCTGCGCGTCGCCGGTCGGGAACACGCCGAGCACCGGCGCGTAGAGCTTCTGCACGCGGTAGCTGAGCGGGGTCGTGTCGAGGCGGAGCACCGTGAAGCGCTCGGCGGCGACGGCGTTCGTGTAGAGGACCGCGCTCGCGCCGCCCCCCGCGATGGAGACCGAGCCCACGGTCTCACCGGTGATGGTCACGCTGGCGAACTCGGTGGGCTTGGTGGCGATGCCGGGGATGGGCAGCACGAACACCTCGGCCTTCTCGCGGACGACGGCGATGGCCTTGCTCCCGTCCTCGACCAGATCGAGGTCGGTCACCGGACCCGAGAGCGTCACCTTGGTGCGCACCTCGGTCTCGAGCGAGACGATCGTGACGGCCGCGTCGCCGTCCCGCCGGATGAGCGCGTACGCGCCGTCGGGCGTGACCGAGACGTCGCGCGTGCCCGGGTCTGCCAGCGGGTCGTCGGAGATCGGCACGTTCTTGACGACCAGCGGCCCGCCCGGCGCGAACAGATCGATGATCGAGACGCCGTCCTGGGTCACCGCGAAGGCGCGCTTGCCGTCCTTGGTGAAGCCGACCGAGACCGGCCGGTAGCCGACCGCGAGGATGATCGGCGGGCCACCCTTGGCCGAGAGGTCGATCACCGTGAGGTCCTGGAAGCCGACGGTCTTGCCGTAGGGAGTGGTGACGGCCTTCACATCGGTCCAGGCGATCGCCCAGTGGCCGTCACCCGAGACGCCCCAAGCATTCGCGGCGTGGTGGGTCTTGAACGTCTTGACGTCCATGCCCACGTCCGTCCGCCGGAACATCGTCGCGTCGTCGCTCAGCACGTTGAGCACGAGCGCCACGTCGTCTCCCCCGGGCACCGCGGCCATGAAGGTCGGGCCGTTGCCCGCCTCGACCACCTTGGCGTCGAGCGTGGTCGCGTCCACGAACGCGACGCGACCGCTCTTCGGGTTCGCGATCCACACCGTGCGCCCAGTGGCGACCGGCGAGCGGTACGAGGACTCCACCTCCTTTTCGGGGGGAGGCCCCGTGTCGACGGGAGGTGGCGTCCCGGTGTCGTAGAAGCTGCCCGTGTCGGTCGCGGTGCCCGCGTCGCTGCGATAGTCGCCGGAGGGCGCCGCCGAGTCCGCGGACGCCCCGCAGCCCGCGAAGAGCGCACCTGCGCCGAGGACCCCGACGAGGATCCCGATGGTTCGTCTCATGTTGCCTCCCGAAAGGAAGAAAGGTGTGACGGCCCTTCAGCAACGAGGGTGCCAACCCGGTATTCACCCGTGCGAAGCGCGTTGCGCGGCCTGCGTAGGAGATTCAGCGTCCACGCCAGGATGCGTGTGCCATGACGCCGCTGCCAGACCCGAGGGGGGTATGGCGAAGAAGTCGTGCTGCTGTTTTGCAGGGTTGCGTGCGACAAATCCGGACCAGCCCCGTCCTCCTGTGCGACCGCACTCTCCGACCGTGAGCTGTAATCCCACGCACGGTCCACCGTTGGTCCAGTGACGGTTCGAGATCTTCCCGACGCGCTCCGCGTACCCAAACCACGGAACAAACCGTGATCGAATGTCGGGAACATCCCTTGCACCTCGTTGGTCGAAGAAGGACGACGCCATGAACTACGCGCACGAACTCACCACGCTGGACGCTCTCGGGGACGCTCTCGGGGATGCTCTCGGCGAAGCCCTCGGCTTCGGTCAGGGTGCGCGCACGGCTCCTTCTGGAACGTGGCGCGTCGCGCGGCCGACCACGCAGACCGGCGGCTTCGAGAGCGAGGAGCTGCTCCTGGTGATCGAGGGCCTGCGCCCGATCGCCATCGCGGGTCGTCACGTCGATCCCGGTAGCTATCGCGTGCGCATCGACGAGGCGCGCGAGCGGATCGTCCTCGAGAACGACGAGCGCACGTACGCGCTGACGGCATTCTTCCGCCCCAACAAGCAGGGGCGTGGTCAGGGGGTCACCCTCGCGCCACGCGCCGCCGACGGGCGCCACCTCCTCGCCGTCCGCACCTCCCGCAAGGCCGAGTGGGTGGCCTGAAGCTCAGAGGCCCCACTTTCCCCGAAACCTTCTAGGATGCCGGCCACCATGCGTGTCCGGCAGCTCTCCTCGCTCGCTCTGCTCGTGCTCGTCGGCTGTGGCCCTGCGCCCCAGCCCAAGCCCCCGACGCCTCCGCCGGTGAAGAAGGCCGACGCCGGCCCGCCGGTCGAGACCCCTTCGCGCTGGGCGCTGCGCAGCTCGGAGCTCACCGGTCGGGTCGACCTCGGCAAGGAGGGAATCCTCTACTTCGGACGCAACGGCGAGCGCTGGCTCAAGGAGAGCGAGGCGAAGCCGCCCGCGCACGCGACCACGTTCGCGAGCGAGGAGATCGTCGCGGCCAAGAAGACCAACGACGGCTTCCTGTTCCTCACGACCAGCGGCGCGGTCTACACGGCGCCCACCCCGCTCGGCACGCTCGGCCCGCGGCGCCCACCGCCTCCGCGCCTGTCCTCGATCGACGTCGGCAAGGACGCCTTCGTCGCGATCCGCGCCGGCAAGGAGATCGTCCGCTCGGTCGACGGCGGCCTCACCTGGGCGCCCGTCAAGCTCCCGAAAGCTCCAGGCGTCCTCGTCCGGGTCGTCATGAACCCCGGTGGGGTCGGGGCGGCCCTGTTCGCGCCGCAGCGCCTGCTCTTCACGAGCGACGACGGCGTCACCTGGAACGAGGCCGCGGCGCCGCACGCGGCCAACCCGCGGCTGTCTGCCACCGAGACGGGAGTGTACCTCCAGAACGCCGAGGGCTGGTTCGAGCTCAAGCGCGACGTGGCGAAGTTCGAGAAGGGCAGCGCCCCGCCGGTCGAGTCGATCGAGCTCACGTTCCCCGGTCACCCCAACACCGCGTGGGCCGAGTCGGTCGCCAACGGCACGGGCGCGGTGACCGCCAACAAGCACTACGAGCTCATCTGGAACGACGGTGACGACACCGGCGCGCCGGGCGGCATCAGCGTCTACGTCGAGGAGCTCGGCAAGCCGGCGACCCAGAAGGTCCTCCAGCGCTTCCCGTGCTCGTCGAACGCGAAGCTCGCGGCCGCTGGCAACACCATCGTGGTCGCGTGCGAGAACTCCGACTCGGGCGCGATGGAGGCCGAGGGCGGCGGGGACGACGGTCCGTCTTCCTCCTACGGCGCCATCGAGCTGCACCGCAGCGACGACGGCGGCGCGAGCTGGAAGAAGGACGGCAAGCTCGCCTACGGCGGCCGCCCCGACGAGCGCATGTGGCTCGGCCCGGACGGCACCCTCGTGTTCAAGGGCGCCTGCCTCGTCGGCGCCGCGACCTGCACCGGCCACGGCGTCGTCCGCCCCGGCGGCGCGAGCGAGTTCGTCGACATCAAGGTCGACGGCATCCCGAGCTTCTACGCGATGGGCTTCGGCAAGGCCGGCTCGGTCTACGCGGTCGGCACCTCCGACTCGGACGACGGTCGCAAGGCCTTCGTCTTCACGTCGCACGACAGCGGACGCACGTTCGAGCGCCAGCTGTTCCCGGGCGCCGAGGTCGTCGACATCGACCCCGGTCTGCAGTTCGTGAAGCGCCGCGGTGCGCTCGCCATCGACGCCTCGGGCAACCTCGCCGCCGCGGCGATCGCCTACGAAGGCAGCTGGTTCCTCGCCTCCACGCCCGACGACGGCAAGACGGTCGTCGCTGGCGCGCTCCCGCCGGTGAACGCGCTCTCGTTCGCGGGTCTGCGCGGGTTCGGCGTCGGCGGTGGCGGCAAGGGCTACGAGACCTTCGACGGCGGCAAGAGCTGGACGCAGGTCCCCGGGATCGAGGACGAGACCAGCGCGCTCGCGTGCGGCAGCCACGGCTGCCTGCTCGGCTTCCGCGCGGCCCGCGTGGGCTGGGATCTCGCGAAGGCGGGCGGCGATTGGACCAAGCCGCCGAAGGAGGCGCCCGCGCCCAAGAAGACCGCCTACCGCACGCCGTTCACGTGCAAGGCCGAGGGCTCCTGGAGCTCGTTCGTCGGCTACGCCGACTCCAACGCGCTGCTCGCCGACAGCGGCGACGGCGTGCGCATGGCGATGACGCTGCCCGACCCCAAGCTCCGCGGGGTCAAGGCCCTCGTCGGCAAGCAGGGCGGCAAGCAGGGCCTCGAGGTCAAGGAGGTCACCCTCCTCGCCGCGCTGCCCGCGCCCAGGAGAAGGAGCCGGAGAAGCTCAAGGCCGCCGAGAAGGCGATCGCCGACGAGTGGCGGTTCACGTACGCGTCGGTCCCGGGCGGCATCGTCGCCCTGCGCTGGAAGGGCCCGGCGCCGAAGCCGGTCGTGACCAAGAAGCCCGGCGCGCAGCCGCCGCCGCCCGTGAAGGACGAGAAGAAGGATCCGAAGAAGGACCCGAAGAAGGACGCCAAGCCGAAGGAGGAGGAGACCACCTCCGTCGAGCTCGGGTGGTGGATCGCCAAGACCAACACCGTCGCCAAGGCGAAGATCGACAAGATGCCGGTGCGCCTCAACCTCGAGGCGTACTCGATCGGCAACGACGGCGGCCTCACGCTCGCCGCCGTGTCCGGCTACACGCCGCAGACCCTCTACTTCGTCGGCAAGGGCGGCAAGGTCGACTCGACCCCGCTGCCCGCCAAGCTCCCGAGCTTCGCGCCGTTCCGCAACGCGCAGAAGACCGCGGGCAAGTTCGTCTACTACGTCGTCGGCTCGAGCGGCCTCTACGAGCAGTGGACCAAGCTCGACAAGGACAAGGCCGAGTGGACGCGCGACGCGCTCACGCTGTGGCCGGGGTGGACGCCGGGCCTCGGCTCGGCGCGCTACCTGCGCGAACCGGGCGACCCGGGCCTCCTCATGTTCACGCCGCGCACCGAGTCGCACGACCCGGCCGCCGTCTTCCTCTCCGTGCAGCCCGGCGCCGCGCCGAAGCTCTCGCAGGCCCTCCTGCAGACCGACATCGACGACAAGAAGGTCTGCGGCAAGGACAGCGCCGGCAAGCCACGCCTCGTGCTCCCGTACGTCGCGGGCTCGCGCCACCCGGTCACCGTCACCCTCGACGACGGCAAGTCCTTCGTCGCGGCGACGAGCGACGAGATCGTGCGGATCGACGGCGAGAACGCCTGCGTCTCGGGGTGGACCAGCGATCGCACCTGGGCCGACGGCGGCAGCTTCGACGTCTACCTGCCCGCCGACGATCTCGCCCACGCCGTGCTCTCGCGCCGCAAGGGGAGCGAGATCTCGGTGCGTCCGATGAACTGCACGATGGCGGCGGGGCCGTTGCCCGAGTCGCTCACCGAGAAGGACGGGTTCACCGAGTAGGTTCGCCCGCCACCTCGTCCTTGACGCCGAGCAGCGTGTACAGCTTGCGCAACGCATCGGCGTCGGGGATCTCGAGGCGCTCGTCCGCGATGCGGACGTAGCCGCCGTCGCGCAGCTGCTGGACCGCGCGCTTGACCGTGTCGATGTCGAGGCCCACGCGCGACGAGAGGTCCATCGGCGAGACGCCGATCGCCGCGCCCGAGCGGCCCGCGGCGAGCTTGAGGAGCGCGCTCACCACCTTGCTCTGGGTGTCGCGGATCATCATCAGCTCGATCTGATCCTCGAGGTCGCGCAGGCGACGCACGAGCTGGGTGAGCACGCGCGCGGCGATCGCGCTGTTGTTCTGCAGGAGCGCGCGGAACGTGGACTCGGCGAGCGCGAGGGCGATGCCGTCGGTGAGCGCGACCGCCGTCGAGGAGCGCGTGGCGCCGGGCACGAGCGCCGACTCGCCGAACAGATCGCCCGGCTTGAGCACCATCAGCGAGCGCTCGACGGTGCGCACCCGCTTCAAGAGACGCACCCGACCCTCTTGCAGCAGGAAGGCCTCGTTGCCGACGTCACCCTCGCGGAACAGGACGTCCCCCGCGACGAACCTCCGGCCGAACTTCTCGAGCAACCGTGGATCGGGAGAGGCGCCGAGATCTTCCATCGCAGCGGCCAACGTAGCCGAAGCACGCGCCCCGGTGAAGAGACCTCCGCTCAGGCCCACTCGAGGAGGCGCGCGAGGCGGGCGGTCTCGATGGCCCGGACCGCGGCGGCGGGGCGCAGGCCATCGTGGCAGAGCGCCGACACGAGCGAGCCGTAGCCCACTCCGCCGCGCGTGCAGACGAGCGTGTGCAGCACGACCGCCGACCAGCCCGCGTCGTGCAGCCCCGAGGTGGCCTCGGCGGGCTGGATGCGCCGCTTGCCCCAGCGGCTCGCGCGACCCTCGGCCTCGGCGTCGGACAGCACGCCGCCCACGCCGGACTCGACGATGGGGCCGATCAGCAGATCGAGCGGGAAATCGACCTTCCCGGGCTGCGCGCCGTCGTAGAACGAGAGCTCGCCCTCGGTCCACCGGAAGAGATCGAGCAGGCGATCGCGGTTGAGGTCCTCGAGCAGGCGGAACATCTTCACGGGCTCGACGAGGCCGAGCGTGGTCAACGCCTCGCCGAGGCGGCCGTCGAAGCGCGGCAACACGGCGAGCGCGAAGTCGAGATCGCTGCGATCGAGCAGGCCGCGCGCGACAAGGTACTCGCCGGTGAGCTCGCTCGACTCGCTCGTCGCCGCGTGGAACATGCGGCCGTTGACGAAGTAGATCTCCTTGCGACGACGCGGCTCCTGCGCGATGAGCACGCCGGTCGCGCGGCGCGTGGCCACGAACGAGAGCGCGCGCGCGACCCCGGGATCGAGGCTCGTGCTCGTCGGGAGCGTGGTGTCGTCGGAGGGCTCCTGCACGACGCCGTGCCAGTCGGGCGTGCCCGGTCCCTCGAGCTGGCGGGTGACCGTGCTGCGCGGCGCGAGGTGGCGGGCGAGCTCGTCGATGTCCGCGAGCGCGACGAAGCCCGTGCCCATGAAGTCCACCTCGTCGGCGCCGCCGAGCTTGCCGGTGGCCACGAGCTCGACCAGCTTCGCGTAGGCGAAGGGGCCGAGGAGCCGCCCATCGGTGGTGCGCACGCGCGAGGGGATCGGCGTGAACGGCGCGGTGGAAGCCGCCACGACGGTGGGCTTCGGCTCGACGAACGAGGCCGGATCGCGCGCGGGGACGTGGAACGCATCGGAGTCGAGCTCGAGCGCCGGGCGCGGCATCGACAGCGAAGGGATCGGCTGCACCGGCGTGGCGAGGCGCGAGATCGGCACCGAGGACGGCGGCGCGAGCGAGAGGAGCGGCGCCTTCTGATCCGGGTGCTCGCCGACGGCGCGGAGCTCCGTGGAGGCGTCGCGGGTCCAGCGCACGAGCTTCTCGATCTCGCGACGCGCGGTGACCTCTTCTTGCCAGGCCCACGGCCCGAGCGCGGCGTCGAACGCGGCCGCGTCGGGGAAGCGGGCCTCGGGGGCGCGGGCGAGCGCGCGGCGCAGGACCGTGACGAGGGCAGGGGGGATCGCCGAGGGCTGCTCGAGCGCGTCGATGCGCACGTCGCGGATCGCGAGCAGCACCGCGAGCTGCCCGGAGCCCGGGAACAGCGGCCGCGCCAGCATCATCTCGCAGAGCACGTTGGCGACGGCGAACAGATCGGCGCGGTGATCGACGGCCTCCGAGGCCACCTGCTCGGGCGCGAGGTAGGCATATTTCCCCCGGATCGCGGCCGCGCGGGCGGCGCCCACCTGGCGATGCCGAAGTCGCCGAGCTTCACCTCGCCGCGCTGGCCCAGGTACACGTTGGAGGGCTCGTCGCGGTGGACGATCCCCACGGCGTGCACGGCGCCGAGCGCGGCCAGCATCTCGCGCGCGAGGAACGCGGCGAGCGGCGGCGCGAGGGCGCCGACGCGCCTGGCCGATCGCGAGCACGCGGTGCAGGTCGACGCCCGCGATGTGCTCGAGCGCGAGGGAGGGTTCGCCGTCCACCTCGCCGGACTCGAGGCAGCGCACGACGTTGGGGTGCACGACCTTGGCGTGCAGCGCGGCCTCCTCCACGAACGACTCGCGGGCGGTCGCGTCGTGGCGCAGCGAAGGCAAGAGGCGCTTGACCACGACGAGCGGAGCGTCGGGCGCGGCGTCGACGCGGCGACCGAGGAACACGTCGGCGGTGCCCCCGATGGCGAGCCGCTCCACGAGCAGCCACGGCCCGAACGCACGACCGCCCGGAATCGCTCCGAGCCGCGACTGGCTCGGTTTCTGTGCAGGTCCCTCGGCCACGCCCGGGCAGCATACCCGCGCCGGGGAACCGGAAAAGCCCCCGCCGCTACCGGCTGGCGAGGAGGCGCTCGAGGCTCTCGAGCCGCTGCACGACGAAGCGTTCGGTCGGGCTCAGCGCTTCGCGGCGCAGGACCGCCGTGAGATAGGCGCGAAACCGGGTGAGATCGAAGCCGCGCATCTTGTGCGCAGCGGCGTAGAGCTCGTCCACGACGGCGGGCGGCGGGATGCTCCCCGAGAGCGCGTAGAGCTCGATGGTGTAGTCCCCCCACGTGCCCTTGCCGGTGCCGGCGGCGAGGCGCGCCGCGAAGCGGGCAGCGAGGTCGATGGAGTCGGCGGGCACCTGCTTCCCGGAGCGCAGGTCGGTGTGGATCTCGAGCAGGCCGTTGGTGAGCAGGCGCTCGGCGCCGTCGGGGTTGTTGAGGGCGAGCGCCTTCTCGGCCACGCCACCGAGCAGCTTGAGCGCCTCCCCGCGCCGCGGCCGCTCGATGGTGTGCTCCTCGGCCGGCTGCAGGGGCTGGAGGGGGGACTCGATCTGCCCTGCGAACGGCGTCGGCCGCGTGGCGACCGGCATCGTGACGAGCGTGGCGTGGCCCTGCGAGGCGAGCGGCTTCGGTCGACCGTCGTTGGCCGTGACCGCGCTCAGCACCATCTCCTGCTGGCCGATGGTGATGCGGTCGCCGTCGTCGAGGCGCGTGCGCCGGTCGATGCGGATGCCGTTGACGAGCACGCCGTTGCGGCTGCCCGCGTCCTCGACCCACACGAAATCTTCGTCGACCAGCAAGCTCGCGTGCTTGCGCGAGACCAGCGGGTCGTCGAGCGACAGCTGGCACTCGGCCGACCGTCCGATGGCGAAGGTGCCGGGGGAGAGCTCGAGGTCGTGGCGCAGGTATTTGAGGCGAAAGCGCATCAGCTCTCGCTCCTCTTGGCCCCGACCTTGGCGGCGATCTCGACGAGCACCGCGAGCGCGGCGCGGGCCGGCTCGTCGAGCTTGCTCGGGTCGAGCGAGGCCACCACCTCGTGGATGCTCTCGCAGCCCTCGAGCACGATGGGAGGCACGCGGCCCACGGCCTCGGCGAGCTCGCGGCTCGGCGGGCACTCGGCCTTCGAGAGGAGCCCGAGGGCCCAGCGGAGCCACTGCGCCTCGCCCTGCGCCGCGGCCAGGCGCACCGCGCCGACCAGCGTGGGCAGCAGCTTCGGGGGATCGACGGTCATTCCCTGCGCGAGCCGCTCGTCGATCGCGATCGCCATGCGGCCCATGACGCGATCGGCGTCGCTGGTGCGCCCGAGGGTGAGCGCGCGCTCGAGCAGCTCCATCTGCATCTGCAGGCTCCACGCCTCGCGATCGAGGTTGCCAGGGCGCGGTGCGCCGCTCAGCGTGTCCTCGGCGCCCGGGGCATAGCCGCAGTTCGGGCACTGCGGGGCCTCGGCCACGTAAGGGGTCTGGCACTTCTGGCAGTGGCGGAGGCTGCCGGTCGGGCGCCCGGGGCGTCGCGGCACGACCACCTTGGTGAAGACGATCTCCTGGTTGCCGATGCGGATGCGGTCGCCGTCGTTGAGTGGGATCTCGCCGCGCAAGGGCACACCGTTGACCTTGCTGCCGTTGCGACTGCCGAGTCGCGGCAGACGACGGTGTCGTCCTGCACGATGATCTTGGCGTGCTCGCGGGAGACGAGGGGATCGTCGATGGTGACCTGGCACTCGGGGCTCCGCCCCAGCACGGTCTCCCCCTGGGGAAGATCGAACTCCTGGAGGAGCAGCCGGAGTCGATAGCGGGCCACGGACGGGATCCCAGGCTATCGAATCCGGCCGGGGGGCGTAAAGCAGGACCGGTCGGCCGCAGGCTGGTGTGGTACGGTCGCACGGTTGACCGACGTGCCCGAGCCGGTGACTCGCGCGCTGCGCGAAGCGATCGCCCCCCTGGTGGAGGCGGACGGCGGCGTCGTGTTCGTGGTTCCCCGGGCCGATGGCGTGCTCCAGCTGCACCTGGCCGGCGCCTGCGCCGGGTGTCCGGGGACCCGCACGACCATCAGCGAGGTCATCGAGCCGGCGCTCCGGGCCGCAGGGTTGAAGAGCAACCTCGAGGTCACGAGCGGCTGGACGGTGCCCCAGGGCGCGCTGCGAGTCGACTAGAACAGGCGGGCAGCGAGGCCGTCGGTGCGCAGGCGGCGGTCGCGGGCGACCGTCAACGTGGTGCCCTCGACGACCAGATCGCCGTCGCGGGACATCCGCTCGATCGTGGCCTTTCGGGTGGACCACACCTCGTCCGGCGACAGCCCGAGGGCGACCGCGGCCGCCGCGAGATCGAGCCCCTCCGCGAGCCGGAGGCCCAGCATGATCCGCTCGCGGAGCAGCGTCTCGGCGTCGAGGTGCTCGTGCTCGAGCGAGAGGCCGTCGGCGTCCGAGGGCTCCGCGAGGGCGAGCGCCCTCGTCTTCTCCATGTAGCGCGCGGGGTCGGTGTCGTTGCGGTAGCGGACCGCCGAGGCGGGCGTGCCGGCGAAGTGCCCGCAGCCTACGGCCGCGCAGCCGAGGCCGATGTACGCGGCGCCGCGCCAGTAGCCGAGGTTGTGCCGCGACTCCTGCCCGGGGCGCGCGTAGTTCGACACCTCGTAGTGTTCGAGGCCGCGCGCCGCGAGCGCCGCCTCGACCGCGAGGAACGCGTCGCACGTGGCGTCGTCGGTCGCGAGCGGCAGCCGACCGCGCCGCGCGAGCTCCCCGAACCGCGTGCCCGGCTCGATGGTGAGGGCGTACGCCGACAGGTGATCGAGCCCCAGATCCACGAGCGCACCGGCGTGCTCGGCGGCTTCTCCCGGCGACTGATCCGGCAGCCCGAAGATGAGATCGGCCGAGACCCGCGCGCCGCTCTCCACCGCGGCCTCGACCGACGCGAGCGCGCCCTCGATGCCGTGCAGGCGGCCGAGGTGCTTCAGCTGTGCTCCGTCCAGCGACTGCACGCCGATCGAGAAGCGGTGGACCCCTGCGACAGAAAGTCCACCCACCACCTCGGCGTCGAAGCTGCTCGGGTTGCACTCGGCAGTGACCTCGAAGTCGTCGGTGACGGGGAACGAGTCACGCAGCGCGTCGATCACACGGCCGAGCGAACACGGGGCCCAGAGCGACGGCGTGCCACCCCCTCTGCCGCAGCTCTCCCCTTCTTCGTTCTCCTTGCCGCCGGTCTCGGTGGCGCTGCTCTCTTCACTGGTTGTGGCAGCGACGATCCGCCTGCCACCTCCGAGGACACGGGCATCGTGTCCGAGACCGGTGACGACACTGGCAAGATCGACACGGGCAAGATCGACACCGGGACCCCGGAAGTTCCGCTCTCGTGCCCGGCTCCGCTGGCCACTGGATTCGAGTGCAAGGCCCCGACGGATCACCCTGGCCGGACGACCTGTACGGACGAGGGCATCGACGCTGTCGTCTCGGGTTGCTTCGGCTCGGCTGCGACCTCCACGACCTGCAACGCCGCCAAGGCGAAGTACGCCGCTTGCTACAAGTGCACGATCGACGAGTGGACGCCGGGTGGCTACACGGATCGCGGCCTTTGTGCACAGAAGATCGACCCCACTGGGAAGTGCGGCAAGGCCTTCCGCTGCGTCACGGACTGCATCGCCTCCGTGTGCACGACCGACGATTGCGACACCACCCCAGGCTCGGGTCGCACGCCCTCGACGAGCCAGTACGAGAACTGCGTGAGCGACGTGCAGAACAAGGGCGGCACCGCGCGCCCCAAGGGCGCCTGCTACGACATCGCATCCAAGGACGCGCAGGAGTGCGCCGGCGATCCCAAGTTCGCCAACTGCATCGACGTGACCTACCTGTTCCGCGGTGCGTGCCGTGACAACGGCGACTGGAGCAAGGCGGACATCGCCAAGCCAACGCCGACCGACGCTGGCACCGACGCCCCCACGGACAGCGCGAGCGATAGCGCCGCGAGCGACGGCGCCGCGAGCGATGGCGCTTCGGACGCTGCCTCGGACGCAGCTGCCGACGGCGGCTGATCGGGCACCTCCGATTCATTCAATGCCGTCAACGGGCAACCGTTGGCGGCATTGGCGTCTTTGTGGACGTGCAGCAATCGCGGTCGGGTGCCATGACGGCGAGCACGGTTTGGCACGATTTCTCGACAAATCCTGCAACAAGCTGAGCGCGAGCGGTTCCGGATACTCAGCGGAAGCGCGATTGTTGGTGAGTCCATGTTCCGGATCATTGGCACGTCTTCCCGGGCATCCTAGGTGCCAGTGAGCGGGCAACATGACCCGCTGAGCCAAGGAGGCCCTCATGCAATACCGCGCCGTGACTGTCATCGTCCCGCTCTTGCTTCTGGGGTGCGCCGTGGAACCAAGCACCGAGACCGGCGAACAGCTTCCCAAGGTTGCCGAGGAAGAGCAGGTTCATCAGACAATCATTCGAATTGCTCCGAACGGCACACAAGTGGTGACGGAGCAGCTCGTGTCTCGCGCAGTCGTCGCAGAGATGGCCGAAGCCCGTCGACGCGCGATCGCGGCCCCGAAGACACCGCAATCCTCTGGTGAAGGTCTCGCAATCAACAAGGCATCCGTCGTGACCATCGACACGGGTTGCGCTGACGCCTCCTCGCTGTGGATGTGGCAGAACACAACCGATGCGACGGGCTGCGGCTTCATCGCCAACACCATGCTCTGTCTTCTGGGCACGGGGACGGTGTCTCTGAGCGACTACCCACGCAAGGAGATCAAGTGTCCTTCTTGCCAGGACCACTGGTCTTGCTCCGCCAGCCAGAAGAGCTGGCAGAACTGCGGTGCAACCTGGCGACACTGGGTGCAGTCCTACTGGCCAGGCTATAGTGGCGGATCGTACTCGGGCACCGACGGCATGTTCATCGACTGGGACAGGGACAGCTGCAGCTGCGGCGTGACCTGTGCATTCTGCTACAAGCGATTCTACGCAAACGGATCGTGCGAGAACGGCACGTTGCCGGTCCAGCGGGCCGACAGTCTATGTCTCGGATACGACTGCTGAGTCTGACGCGAGAACCCGAGCGTAGTGGCATCAGCCCGCGACGAACGGCGGCACGCTGCTGCGGCGCTCGGGGTGCTCGAGCTTGAAGTCGGTCAGCTCGGCGTTCACCGTGCGCAGGCGCCCGCTCAGCACCTCGACGAAGCTCCACAGCACCTTCACCGCGAGCACCGGGTCGAGCTTCATCAGGTTCGAGAGCGCCTCGCGCGAGAGCACGAGGCAGTCGGTGGGCGCGAGCGCGCGCACGCTGGCCGAGCGCGGCGCGTCGTCGACGAGGGCCATCTCGCCGAAGTGTCCGCCCGCGGCGAGCTCGGCGATCTTGATGTTGCCGCGGTGGACCGCGACGCGACCCTCGACCACGACGAACATCTCGAGCCCCGGGTCGGCCTCGCGCACGATGTCCTGGCCCGTCTGGTAGCTGCGGTTGCTCGCGACCGAGAGCACCGCGACCTGCTCCTTGTACGAGAGGTGCTGGAACAGCGGGAGCGCGCGCACGGCGTCGATGCGGGAGCCGGCCTTGGCGGTCTCGGCCTTGGCCTCGGCGGCCTGCGCGGCGGCCTGCGGCGCCTGCACGCCGAGGACGATGGCCGTGACGTTGTCGCTGCCGCCCGAGGCGAGCGCGTGGTCGATCAGCGCCTGCACCTGCCCTGGCGAGGCCTCGCGGAGGCGCGCCGGGATCTCGTGGTCCTGGAGGTACTTGTGGAGGCCGTCGGTGCAGAGGAGCAGCACGTCGCCGGCCATCAGATCGAGCAGCAGCGTGTCGACCTGCACCGACGCGTGGGTGCCGACCGCGCGCGTGAGGATGCCCTTCATCGTGCTCTGCTCGGCGTCTTGCGGGCTCATCACGCCCGCCTTCACCTGCTGGGCGACCAGGGTGTGGTCCTCGGTGAGGCGGTAGCTCTGGCCGTTGCGCACCACGTACACGCGGCTGTCGCCCACGTGCCCGAGCACGACCTGGCTGCCGACGCGCACGACGACGTCGATGGTGGTGCCCATGCCGCGCTTCTGTGGCTCGGCCTGGCCGATCGCGTACACGCGCGCGCACGCGCCCTGGATGGCCTTCTCGATCACCTGCAGGAGCGCCGCCTTGGTCTGGTCGTTGGGCGTCGCGCGGTACTGCTCGATGGCGTAGGCGTTCGCGTTGAGGTGCTCGCGGGTCATGCTGACGGCGAAGCGCGAGGCGTCCTCGCCGGACGCGTGCCCGCCCATGCCGTCGGCCACGATGTAGACCCCGCGGTCGGCGTCGACCGCGTACGAGTCCTCGTTGTTCTTGCGCTTCTTGCCGACGTCCGTCCCCCCGAAGGCCACGAGCTCGAGCATGGGACCAAGGTTCGCACGAAGCCCGCGCGACCCGCTAGGGGTGCACGCGACGCCGCTGGTCCCCGGTGCCGGTGCGCGCCAGAATGGCGCATGCGTGCGTCGCCCCTCGTGCTCGTGCTGGCGCTCGGCTGCGGCGCGGAGCTCGCGCCACGCTCGACGAGCGGCCTCTCCGATCCGAGCTGCTCCGACCCAGTGCTGGACGCCTGCGCGGATGGGTGCACCGAGTTGAAGGCGGTGCCGCTCGACGCCACGGGTGCCTGCGTAGGGCCCGCGCGCGTGAGGGGGTGCATCCGGTCGACCTACAACCCGCTCGCGGTCGACAGGGGCGGCTGCGCGGTGCTGCGGGCAGAGGGCCGCGTGTACTACCTCTCGGAGGCGGAGGGCGTCCGGAACGCGGCGTGGCGGAGCTGCACCGAGGCCGAGTCGGCGATCTTCGCCAGGGCCGGCCTTTGCTACTAGCCCTAGTGGACTTCCTCGAACACGTCGGCGTCGGGGAGGCCCATCGCGGTCTTGCCCGCGGGGCCGAGCTCCGGCATCGGGACGTCCTTGAAGCGGGCCACGAACTTCGCGGTCGGCCGCAGGGTGACCTTCGCGCCGGTCGCGCGGTTCTTGTAGACGGTCTGCACCTGGTCGGCGGTGGCCTCGACCAGCTTCAGGTTGAGCTTGCCCACGCTGGCGCCGGTCGAAGCGGCCGCGCCATCGGCGACGCACGCGTACTGCGGGGTCAGCGGCGAGTGGTGCTCCACCTCGAGGTCGAACGCCTGCCGCGCGAGCCCGAGCTTGCCGAGCGCGTAGACACCCATCCGGTACCCCGAGACCGCCCACGGCCCGTGGCCGCCGTGCACGCGGTCCACCTCGGCCAGCGCCTTGTCGACCGACGAAGCGGGCGAGGCCTCGGCCACCGCCGCCGCGATCGCGCTGGCCGACGCGGCGGGCGCCGGTGCGGGCGTCGCGCCGCGCGAGCAACCGATCGCGAACGCAGCCAGCCACAGCGCGCGCATTCAGTTCACCGTCTTGGTCGGCACGAAGCTCATCGCGCGCTCGGCGAGCGCCGTGATCGTCAGCGACGGGTTCACCCCCGGGTTCGCCGAGATCGCCGAGCCGTCGATGACGTAGAGGCCCTCGTACCCGAACACGCGGTGGCGGTCGTCGATCACGCCCTCGCTCGCGTCCTTGCCCATGCAGGCGCCGCCGAGGATGTGCGCCGTGGTCGGCACGCCGAGCACCGTCTCGGTGAGCAGCGTGATCGCAGCGCCGCCGACCTTCTCGGCGAAGCGCTTGGCGATGTCGGTCGCCTCTTCCATGAACGCGCTCGGGGCCTTGGTGCCCGGGTCGAGCTTGGTGACGAGGCCGCGGCCGAAGCCGGTGATGAGGTCGCGCCCGAGGCGCAGCGTGAGCGTGCCCTCGAGCGTGCGCATGTAGAGCAGGATCTGGCTCTGCTTGGCGAAGTCGGGGACCGTGAGCGCGCGCGCCCAGAGCCCCGGCTGGCGGAACAGGCCGCGCACCGTGCCCCCGAGCCGCGCGAGCAGGTGGCTGCCGGGCGCGTGCGGCAGCGCCATGGTGCGGAAGAACCCCGAGCCCTCGGCGTACCGCACCGGCTCGACGTGGCTGTGGTCGTCGGTGTGCAGGATCGAGGTGATCGCGACGCCCTTGGAGAAGTCTTCCTCACCGGGGACGACGACGCCGATCAGCGCCTCGCTGTTGGTGCGCACGAAGTCGCCGACGTGGTCGGAGAGCGCGGGGAGGCCGTCGGGGTCTTCCTTCATGGCGAGCAGCAGCGGCACGGTGCCCATCACGCCGCCCGCGAGCACGACCTGCTGCGCGGTGAAGATCCCCTGGCTCGTCTCGAGCGTGTAGCCGCCGTTCTGGCGCTTGCGGACCGCGCGCACCTCGGTCTCCGGCAGCACGGTCGCCCCACGGCGCTCGGCGAGATAGAGATAGTTCCGGTCGAGCGTGTTCTTCGCGCCGACGCGGCAGCCAGTCATGCAGGCGCCGCAGAACGTGCAGCCGGTGCGCGCCGGGTTGTCGCCGCCGAAGTATGGGTCGGGCACCTCCTTGCCGGGCGCGCCGAAGAACACGGCCACGTCGGTCGGGTGGAAGTGCTCCTCGCGCCCGAGCTCGCGCGCGATCTCGCGGAGCACGTGGTCGCCCTTGCCGAGCCGCGGGTTCTCGGCGCTGCCGAGCATCGCGCGCGCGGTCGCGTAGTGGCGCCCGAGCTCGCGCTTCCAGTCGGCGAGGTGGGCCCACGAGGGGGCCTGGAAGAAGTCGTCCTTCGGCGTGGGCAGCGTGTTCGCGTAGACGAGCGACCCACCGCCGACGCCGACGCCGTGGAGAATGGTGACGTGGCGGAAGAACGACATCTGGAAGATGCCGCGCAGCCCGACCTCGGGGCGCCACAGCCACTTGGCGAGGTCCCAGTTGCTCTTCGGAAAATCGTCCTTCCCGAAGCGACGACCCTTCTCGAGGACGAGGACGCGGTAGCCCTTCTCCGCGAGGCGCAGCGCCGAGACGCTCCCGCCGAAGCCGGAGCCTACGACGACGAAGTCCCAGTCCCGCGTGAGGGCCATGTGCTCACTTCTTGATGGAGGCCGACGCGGAAGGCGCAGGCGCGGGCTTGGCGGCCGAGCCGCTCGGCGCGGCCGAACCCGAGGCGGCCGGCGGGGGCGTGGCGACGATCTTGAGCAGCTCGACGTCGAACACCAGCGTGCCCTGCGGGCCGCCGCCGCCCTTGTAGGCGAGCTCCTCGGGGATCCAGAAGCGGCGCTTCTCGCCCTCGACCATGAGCTGCACGCCCTCGGTCCAGCCCTTGATGACCATGTCGAGCGCGAACTCCGCCGGCTGGCCGCGCTTCACGGAGCTGTCGAACATCTTCCCGTCGGTCGTCCAGCCCGTGTAGTGGACCTTGACCTCGCTCTTGGCGGTCGGGTGCGCGGTGCCCTTGCCGGCCGTGATCACCTTGCTGGCGATGCCGCTCTTCTCGACCTTCGCGTCGGCCGGGGCCTTGGCGACGTCGGGCGGCGCGGGGATCGGGTTCTTGATCTCGAGCAGCTCGATGTCGAACACGAGCATGCCCTGCGGACGGCCGGGCTTGCCCTTGTAGGCGAGCTCCTCGGGGATCCAGAAGCGCGTCTTCTCGCCGACGGTCATGAGCTGGACGCCCTCGGTCCAGCCCGCGATGACGCCCTTGAGCGGGAACGTGGCCGGCATGCCGCGGAGGACGCTGCTGTCGAACATCTTCCCGTCGGTCGTCCAGCCCGTGTAGTGGACCTTCACCCGTGCATCTTCGGTGGGGTGCTCGGTCGCCGCGACGCCCGCCTCGGGGCCCGCGTCGCCCCCCACGTTGCCGGGGGCGCAACCTTCGACAGCACCTTGTAGGCGATGCCGGTCTTGGTCTTGAGCGCGTCGGCCGGGGGCGCCGCGACGTCGGGCGGCGGCGGGAGCTGCGGCTTCTCGGGCTGCGAGCCCATCGGCGGGGCGGTCTTGGCGCCCGAGGCCCCCGCCGACGCCACCACCGGATCCTTGGGCTTGGACAGGTCGGGCGGAGAGGCCTCGCAGCCGACGAGAACAGCCAGGGCGACGGCGACCAGAGACGGGAGGGAACGGGGCTTCACGGGGCAATCTGAGAGCACGCCCCGGCCAGCGTGACAAGCAGGGCGGGCGAAGTGCTAGGCTCCGCGCCCCCTTCCCCAAGGCTGGTCATGACCGAGAGCGATCCCACCCAGAACACTGGCGACACGGCTGGCGGCAACGTCGGCGAGTCCGCCGGCAACGCCCCAGCGAGTCCGCTGGTCCGACTTCTTCTGCCCCGACGGGCGCAACCCCGAACACGCCCGCGGAGGGCGCGCCGCCGAGGCGAGCTCTTCTCCTGCGCCGAGCGAAGGCGCAGCGCCGAGCGAGGGCGCAGCGCCGAGCGAAGGCGCGACGGGAGAAGCCGCCGAAGGCGCCGCGCCGACCGGCGAGGCCGCCGCGACCGGTGAGGGTCCGCCCAAGAAGCGTCGTCGTCGCCGTCGCAAGAAGAAGCCGGGTGCGGTGCCGGGTGCGCCGGGCGCCGAGGCGAGCGGCGAGGCCAAGGCCGAAGGCGAAGGCGACGACGCCGAAGGTGAAGAAGGCGAAGGCGAAGAAGGCGAAGCTACCGAGGGTGGCGAGGCCAAGGCCGAAGGCGCCGAGGGTGGCGAGGGCGGCGACAAGAAGAAGCGCCGTCGCGGCAAGAAGGAGCACCACGGCCGCGAGAAGGCGCCCTTCGGCACCGGCGAAGAAGTCGCCGCGCGCGTCACCGCGATCCTCCCCGACGCGATCATGCTCGACGTGGCCGGCAAGGCCCTCGGCATCTTCGACCGCAAGGAGATCCCCGAGAGCGAGACCCCGCAGGTCGGCGAGAACGTGATCGGCAAGGTGGTCAACGACGGCGCCCGTGGCGGCCTCGTCGTGCTCACCCGCGATCTCAACCGCTGGCTCGCGGCGCTCGACCTCGTCAAGGCGGCGCAGGAGGCCAAGCAGCCGATCGACGGCCTGGTCACCGGCGTCATCCGCGGCGGCATCGAGATCGACGTCGACGGCCTGCGCGGGTTCGCCCCCGCCTCGCACGTCGATCTGCGCCTCGGCGCCGATCTCCACCACCTCATCGGCCAGCGCCTGTCGTTCGACATCGTGCAGTTCGAGAAGCGGGGACGCGAGTTCGTCCTCTCGCGCAAGACGGCGCTCGACGCCGAGGCGCGCGAGATCCGCGGCAAGCTCCTCGAGACCGTGCAGGTCGGCGCGGTGGTGAAGGGCGTCGTCCGCTCGATCCAGCCGTTCGGCGCGTTCATCGACATCGGTGGCGTCGACGGGCTCTGCCCGATCGCCGACTCGTCGCACATCGTCGGCAAGCCGCTGCGCGAGATCTTCAAGGTCAACGAGGAGACCGAGGTCAAGATCCTGCGCATCGACGAGCGCGGCAAGGTCTGGCTCTCCAAGAAGGCCGTCGAGAAGGACCCCTGGGAGAACGTCGCCGAGCGGTATCCGCGCGGCAGCCGTCACAAGGGCAAGGTCGTCCGCCTGCAGCCGTTCGGCGCGTTCATCGAGCTCGAGCCCGGCCTCGACGGCCTCCTCCACATCAGCGACATCAACGCCCCCCGCCGCCTCAACCACCCGAACGAGGTGCTCAAGGTCGGCGAGGAGCTGGATGTCGTCGTCGCGCAGGCCAACTACGAGGCCCACAAGCTCGGCCTCCACGAGGCGCCCAAGGAGGGCGAGGTCTGGAACCCGCCGCCGCAGCACGGGGGACAATACGGGGGACAGGGCGGCGGCCACATCGGCCACAACCCGGGCCGCCTCGGCCCGCACCAGGCCGTGAAGGTCATCGTCGAGAGCCACGAGCCGAACGGCCTCGTGGTCCGGATCCTCGGCCAGACCGGACGCTTCGCCAAGGGGTTCATCCCGGGCATGGCCACCGGCACGGCCAAGGGCACCGACCTGCGCCGCACGTTCCCGACCGGCACCGAGCTCGACGCCAAGGTGGTCGAGCTCGATCCGCGCGGGGGCGCCAAGCTCTCGATCAAGGCCCTCCAGACCGATCAGGAGCGCGCCTCGTTCCGCCAGTACCAGAACGAGGTCAAGCAGGCCGCCAAGTTCGGCACCTTCGGCGATCTGCTCAAGAACAAGGGCCTCGCGAAGTGAGCGGAGCGAGCCGCAGGCGAGCGCAGCGAACAGCGGCCGCCTCCACGGGCGGCCGCAACAACAAGAAGTAGGCTCGGTCGCGACGCTCGGGCAGCTTCCTCACGCGAAGGTCAGAGATCGTCTGACCTTCGGGTGAGATTTCGCGATCGCGACGCCGTCGGGATCGGGTAACGTCCCTGCGAGCTGGAGGACGCACGAACATGATCAAGCAGTGGCAAGGACTCGCGCTCGTGGCCGCACTCGCGCTCGGCACGGGCACCGGTTGTCGTCTCCTGATGGCCCTGGCCAAGAAGCCCAAGGCCACGGTCACCATCGGCACCCGCACGGGGATGAACTCGAAGACCCTCGCGGCCAAGGAGAAGGCCAAGAGCGGATCGGCGAAGTTCATCGGCTGCGACATCGCCTACGAGAACATCCCGACCGCCACCAAGATGACCTACCAGTGGCGCAAATACCACGACAAGGAAGCCGCCAAAGAGGGCGACACCTCCGACAAGACCGACGAGAAGTGGGAGCTGGTCACCGGCACGGGCACCTTCATGCTCACCGTCGGTGACAACGGCACCGACATGGAAGACGCCATCTACGAGTGCCACGTGAAGTTCGAGAAGGACTTCGAGGGCAACGAGCTCAATGGCCGCCTCGCCATCGGCGACGTCGCCGAGAGCGGGAGCAAGAAGAAGAAGGGCTCCGACGACGACGGCGACTCCAAGAAGAAGAAGAAGAAGAAGGGCTCCGACGACGACTGATGTCTGCCCTGCCCCATCGCCTGCGTGTGCTCGAGGTGCTCGCCGAGCACACGCGACCCGTGCACGTCGCCGAGATCGCCCAGCGGCTCGGGATCGAAGGCACGCCCGGTCTCACGGCGATGCTGGACGACCTCGTGTTCTCGGGCGCGGTGCGCGCGTTCCCGGGGCATCGCTACCGCATCGGCGACGACGTCGAGGTCGATCCGGAGGCCGCCGCCGCCGAGAGCGTGCGGCCTCCTCCCCCGCCCGGGGCACCCCCGGCCGCCACGCCGAGTGAGCCGCCGTTCAGCCGGCGCCCTCCGCGCGAGCGCGTGGGCATGATCACCATCCACCCGCGCGGCTTCGGCTTCGTCGCCTCCCCGGGCGACCGCGACGTCTACATCTCGCCCGAGATGATCGGCGGCGCGCTGCACGGCGATCAGGTGACCGTCCGCGTGTTTCGCTCGAGCGCGCGGGGCCCCGAGGGCGAGGTGCTCTTGGTGGTGCGGCGCACGGCGCGGCGTGTCCCCGGCGTGCTCCGGCGGCGCGGCAAGGCGCGTGGCTCGAGCCCGACGACCCGCGCATGCGCGGTCCCATCACCCTCGACGAGGCCAACGAGGGCTACGACGGCCAGGCCGCCGTCATCGCCATCACGCGTTACCCCGAGCGCCACGACGAGCACCCGCGCGGCGCCCTCGTGCAGATCCTCGGTGACCCGGGCGACCCCGAGGTCGAGGTGCTCAAGATCCTCGCCCGCGAGGAGATCGTCGAGGGCTTCCCCGGCGAGGCCGTGGCCGAGGCGCGCGCGTTCGGCGAGGTCATCGACCCGAAGGTCGCCGCCGCCCGCGAAGACCTGCGCGCGCTCCCGCTCGCCACCATCGACCCGAAGGACGCGCGCGACCACGACGACGCGGTGTGGGTCCGCCCCGCCACCGCGGAGGACGGCGAAGGCGCCGCCTGGGTCGCGTGGATCGCCATCGCGGACGTCTCCAGCTACGTGCGCGAGGGCAGCGCGCTCGACGACGCCGCCCGCCACCGGAGCTGCTCGGTCTACCTGCCCGACCGCGCGATCCCCATGCTCCCGCGCGAGCTCTCCTCGCACCTGTGTTCGCTGATCGCGCACGAGGACCGGCTCTGCCTCGCGGCGTGCGTCACCCTCGACGCCTCGGGCACCGTGCTGAAGCGGCGCCTCGTCCAGGGCGTCATGCGCAGCGTCGCCAAGCTCACCTACGAAGACGTCGCGCGCGCGCTCGCCTTCACGAGCGACGAGCCCGCCTCCGAGCAGGCCAAGGAGATGCTCCCGCACCTCGAGGTGGCGTGGGCTTGCGCCTCCGCGCTCCGCCAGAAGCGCATGCGGCGCGGCGCGCTCGACTTCGACCTCCCCGAGGCCAAGGTGGTGCTCGACGAGAACGGCGTCTGCACCGACGTCATCCGCGCGCGCGCCGATCTCGGGGTGAAGAAGGCTTACCAGCTCATCGAAGAGCTGATGCTCCTCGCCAACGAGGTCGTCGCCGACGAGCTCACGCAGAAGGGCGTGCCCACCATCTACCGCGTGCACGGCCGCCCCGACGAGGCCAAGCTCGACCGGTTCGCCGCGATGGCCGAGATCCTCGGCATCCGCTTCGACCTCGAAGACGCGCAGGACCCGCGCGCCCTCGGCCGCCTGCTCAAGAGCATCGCCAAGCACCCGCAGGCGCAGGTGCTCAACTCGCTGCTCCTGCGGTCGATGAAGCAGGCCACCTACGACATCGTGAACATCGGCCACTTCGGCCTCGCCTCGCCCGCGTACCTGCACTTCACCTCGCCGATCCGCCGCTACCCGGATCTCGTCGTCCACCGCGCGGTGCACCGCCTCTGCGAGGGCAAGCCGGCCGAGAAGAGCGAGACCGCCATCGAGAGCCTGCGCGAGGCCGCGATGCTGGCGAGCGACAAGGAGCGCAAGGTCATGGAGGTGGAGCGCGAGGTCGTCGACCTCCACCGCTGCATCCTCATGCGCGACCGCATCGGCGAGTCGTTCGAGGGCACGGTCACCGCGCTGGTCGGCAGCGGCGTGTTCGTCGCGCTCGACGCGCCCTACGTCGACGTCATGGTCAAATACGAGGCGCTGGGCGACGACGCCTACGACCTCGACGAGGACGGCCTGCGCGCCGTCGGCCGCCGCTCGGGCGATGCGATCCACCTGGGCGACCGCATGATGGTGCGCATCGAAGACGTCGGCCTCGAGCGCCGCCAGGTCAGCGGTCGTCGGCTCGCCTTCGCGAGCGATGGCGTGGACGACGGCCCGGGACCGCGCCGCCGAGGCTCACTTCCCCCCCCGCGCGGGACCCCGCCACGCGGAAAGGCGCCACCGCGCGGAGCGTCCGGGGCGACCAACCGCGCCGGCCGCCCGAGCGTGACGCCGCCGCGCAGCGAGAAGCCGAGCAAGGGCGGCAAGCCTGCGCACAAGGGCAAGGCCTCGCCCAAGGGCGGCAAGGGCAAGGGCGGCAAGCGCCGCTGAACTCGAGACGAGCGCGAGGCTACTTCACGAGCTCGAGACAGGCCGCGTTCGGCGTCGCGTCCTTGACCAGCGCACACGCCTCGGCCTTGCGCATGCGGTATGCGAGGTAGAGCCCGCAGCGGGCGTCTCCCTCGCACAGGCTCGCGGCGCCTCCCCGGCGCCCGCCTTGCGGCCCCTGCACTCGACCTCCTTCACCGGGTCGCAGTCGGTGGAACTCGCCCGACGAGCGACGGCCGAGCGGCACTCGGCGCCCTCGTCACCCTCGCCGCACAGGCTGGCGTCGCGCGTGATCGTCGCGACCGCGCGCCGACACACCGCGACCTCGGCCGGCCCGCCCGTGCACAGCGCCGGGTTGCGACGGCGCGCCGCGATGGCGGTGCGACAGACGGTGCCGTCCTTGGGGCAGCCGGCGATGTCGCCCCCCACCATCGCGGGACACGCCTGCACCAGCGTGTCGATCGCCTTGTTCTGGGCCACGCACGCCTCGCCCTCCTTGCACGCCGCGACCAGCCCGGGCCGCGCCTGGGTGAGCGCCTTGCAAGCGTGACCGTCGCCGAGCAGCGCCGCCGCGCCGGCGAGGCAGGCCGCACGACGCCATGGGTCGCCGATCGCGTCGCACGGGGGGAACACCCCGACGGCCGGGACAAAGGCGATCAGGCACTGGTCGCGGTCCTTGGCTTCGGGGAGCTCGCCGCAGAAGAACGCCTCTTTGAACTCGATCGCGCGGTTCTCGAAGCACTGCGGCTGGTCGGCCGCGCCGAGCGCCTGGCAGTAGCGGAGCTCGCGGTGGAACTTCTTGCGCAGGGCCTCGAGCGCCTCGCCCTTGGGCAGCGGCCCCGAGTCGAGCGCCGCCTTGTAGCGCGTGTAGGCGGCCCACACCGCGAACCCGACGACGAACGTGCCGCAGGCGACGATGATGATCTGCTGGGGTCGACGGGGCTTCATGCGCCGAGCCCGAAGAGGTGGCGCGCGTTCACGGTCGTCTGCGCGGCGAGCTCGACGAGCGGCACCTGCCGGAGCTCGGCGAGGCGCGCCGCCGTGTGCACGACCATCGCCGGCTCGCAGGTCTTGCCCCGCAGCGGCACGGGGGCGAGGTATGGCGCGTCGGTCTCGACGAGGATCCGATCGGCCGGCGCGAAGCGACCCACCTCGTGGATGCTGGTGGCGGTCTTGAAGGTCACGATGCCCGAGAACGAGAGGTGGAAGCCCAGATCGAGCGCGCGCCGCGCGAACGGCAGGTCTTCGCTGAAGCAGTGGATGACCCCGCCGACGTCGCGCGCGCCCTCCTCCTCGAGGATGCCGAGGCACTCCTCGCCCGCCTCGCGCGTGTGGATGACGATCGGCTTGTGCACGGCGCGCGCGAGGCCGACGAAGCGCCGGAACACCGCGCGCTGCACGTCGCGCGGGGAGTGATCGTAGTGGAAGTCGAGGCCGATCTCGCCGACCGCGGTGACCCCGGGATCGGCCGCGAGCGCGGCGATCTCGGCGAACATCGCGTCGTCACACCCCCGCGCGTCGTGGGGGTGCACCCCGACCGTCGCCACGATGTCGGCGTGCGCGCGCGCGAAGGCGACGGCCGCGTGGGCCTCGGCCGTGGTCTCGCCGACGCCCACCACGACGAAGCCGACCACCCCCGCTGCCCGGGCCTCGTCGAGCAAGGTCTGGGCGTCGCGGCGCTTGCCCTCGGGCGCTGCGAGCAAGTGGCAGTGACTGTCGACGAGCGCGGGCGTCATGGGAGCCGGGTTGTAGTACGCGGCGGGCGCTCCCGGTAGCCGGGCACAGTCCTACGCCGAACGGAGCTTCTCGCGCAGCGCCTCGGCCGCGGACTCGAGCCCGGCCGACTCGAGCGCGGTGGGGGGCCTTCTCGCGGACGCGGGTGATGGCGGCGTCGACCTCGCTCCGGCCCGCGGGCGCGAGCTCCGCCGTGCGCGCCGCCCCGGCGATCTGCGCCAGAGTGGCGGCGGCCGGCGCGAGGTAGGCCCGCCCCGCGGGCTCGCAGCACAGCTGGAACGCCCGCTCGGCCTGGGTGAGCGCGCCGACCACGTCGCCGTTGGCGTGGAGCGCGGCCGCGTAGTTGCGCACGGCGTCGGGCAGCGCATCGGCCGCGGCGAGGCCCTCCGCGAACTGCACCGCGCAGCGCGCGTGGGCGAGCGCGCCGCGCGCGTCACCGAGGAGGAGCTCCACCTCGGCCACGTTGTTGTGGGCGACGGCGAGATCGTAGAGGTCGCCGATCTTCTCCTTGAGCTCGAGCGACTCGAGGAAACGGTCGCGCGCGCGGGCGATCTCGCCGCGCTGGAACAGCACGGCGCCCAGGTTGTTGTGCGCGATCGCGGCGAGCTGCGGGAAGCGCCGCTCGTCGACCACCCGCGCGGCCTGGCGACCGAGCCGCTCGGCCTGGACGAGCCGGTTCTGCTGGTAGAACACGATGGAGAGCGTGAACAGGAGGTGCGAGGCCGCGTCGGTGAAATCCGGCTCGCGGCGCGGGATGCGCACGCACGCGCGGAGGCCACGCTTGAGGCTCGCGATGGCCTCGCTGTAGTCGCCCAGGCGGTAGCGCGCGAACCCGATGGCCGCGAGCAGCGGGGCGAGGAGGCGCGGGTCGCCCGCGGGGCCGAGCAGGCGGAGCGCCTCGTCGTAGCGGGCAAGGGCCGCCGGGAACGCGCCGCGCACCTTCTCGACGAGCCCGAGGCGCAGCTGCACCGCGGCGTCGAGCGTGCGCACCGCGTCCTCGTCGAGGTGCTGCGCGCGACGCCGCTCCTTGCGGAGGATGTCCGCCCAGGCCTCCTCGTAGGCGGTCTGCGACTCGTCGAGCCGGCCCACCCGGCGCAACGTGTCGCCGAGGGCGAGGCGGAGCCGCACTCGATCCTTCCACTCGCAGATGCGGTTCTCGTCGAAGCCCTCGCTCGCCGGCTCGGCGCCGAGGCCGCGCGTGGAGTCCGCGATGTCGCAGGCCCGCTCGTAGCTGCGGATGGCGTCGGCGTTGAGACCGAGCGCGGCGCCCCGATCCCCCGCGCGCACGTAGTGGCGGGTGGCCTCGCGCGGGACGTTGCCGCGGTCGTAGTGGAAGGCGAGCAGGGCGGGGTTGCCGTCGACCACCACGGTTCCCCGCCCGGCGAGCCAGCTCGCGAGCGCGCGGTGGTGCTGCTCGCGCAGGCGCAGCGACAGCGACTCGTAGGCGACCTCCCGGGTGACGTTGTCGGCGAAGGCGTACTCCCGGTCGGACGGGAACGTGCTCGACTCGCGGGCGCGCACGAGGTCGTTGGCGCGGAGGCGCTCGAGCTGGTCGCGCACGCCGCCCTGCGCGCCGCTGCCCGGCGTGCGCATCGCCTCGATCGCGCCTTCCCAGAACACGCGACCCACCACCGCCGCGCGCTGCAGGGCTGCGCGGTGCTCGGGCGACAGGCGATCGAGCCGCGCCTGGACGATCCCGTAGATGGTGGATGGCAGCTGGAGTTGCTCGAGCCGCGCCTCGTCGATGCGCCAGACGTCGTCCACCGATCGCTCGACCGCGCCGGCCTCGACCAGGACGCGCAGCGTCTCCTTGAGCACGAACGGGTTGCCGTCGGCGCGGTCGACCAGCTGCCGCACGAAGTCGGCGGTGACCCGCGGCGCACGGCGCAAGAGGTCGCGCGCGAGCTCCTCGGTCGCGCGGCGCGAGAGCGGGCCGAGGGCGATCCGGCTCGCGCTCTCGCGCCCCTCGGCGAACGCTGGTCGGCGCTCGAACAGCGCGGGGCGCCCGAAGCCCACGAGCAGGATGGGCACGTCGGCGAGCCGCAGCACGAGGTACTCGAGCAGATCGAGGCTGGCGTCGTCCGCGGCCTCGAGCCCGTCGCAGAGCACGAGCACCGGCGCGTGCTGGGCGAACAGCCCGAACAGCCGCGCGACCGCCGCGCACATCCGCGCCCGCAGATCGTCCACGCTCTCGCCCGCCGCGGTCAGCGCCCCACGCGCGTCCGCGCCGAGCATCATGGCGAGGGCGTCGATGGTGTCGCCCAGCTCCGCGGGGTCGAGGCCGGCCCGCTCGGCCGACACCGGCGTGAGAGACGGGGGGGTCGCGTGGGTCGACGCGGACGAGACTGGAGAGAGGAATTGCCCGGTGTCCTCGCTCGGGGGGCGGCGCCCGAACGCGCGCACGCCGTTGCGGATCTTCTGCGCGACGACCTCGCGAGGGTCGTCGACGTGCACGTGGAAATAGCCGCGCAGCAAGGTGGCCGCGAGATCGAACGTGGCGTCGCGCGAGAGGTGCGAGCCACGACCCACGAACACCGCGGCCTTGACCCCGCGCGCCGAGAGGTCGCGCTGGAACTCCTCGCGCACGCGGCTCTTGCCGGCGCCGGGCGGACCGTGGACCAGCGCGAGGTGGGCGCGCCGATCCGCGGAGACCTGGTCGAACAGATCGGCGAGCCGGTCGGCCTCGGCGCGTCGCCCGACGAACCGGGTGGGCGCACCGTAGAACTCGTCCTGCGGCTCCTCGACGAGGCGCTTCTCGGGGCCGATCACCCGATAGCAGGCGAGCGGCTCGGACTTGCCCTTGGCCACGACCGGGGCAAGCTCCTCGACCTGGAACACGCCGGTGACGTGGCGGAACGTGTCGCGACCGATGACGATGCTGCTCTCGGGTGCGTGGCCCTGCAGGCGCGAGGCGACGTTCACCGCGTCGCCCATCACCGTGAAGTCCCGACGGGCGCCGCCGCCGACGCGCCCCGCGAACACCCGCCCGGTGTTGATGCCGACGCGCAGGGTGAGCTTGATGCGGCCCCGACGACGGAGGCCGTACTTGGTGACCGCCTGTTGCAGGCGCAACGCGGCCTGCACGGCGCGCTCGGCGTCGTTGTCGGTGGAGCGCGGGACGCCGAAGACCGCCATGACGCAGTCGCCGATGTACTTGTCGACCACCCCGCCGTGCTTCTCGATCACCTCGGTCATGGTCTCGAAGCAACCGTCGACGATCTCCTTGATCTCCTCGGGCGCGAACCGCTCCGACAGCGCCGTGAACCCGACCACGTCGGCGAACACGATGGTGCAGACGCGGTTCTCCTCCACGCTCGTCGCGGTCGACGGGTGCACCACGCTCGGAGCCGGGATCGAGGCGACGCGACCGCTCGACCCCAGGTCGGGCTTCGCCGCCGCGCCGGAGCTGACCGTGATCACCACCTTGTCGGAGCCGCCCGAGAGGCTGAACGCCGGGGCACCACCGGGCGCAGGCTCGGCCCATCGAGCGCCATCGTGACCGAGGCGCCGAGCTCGACCGAGCGCAGCTGCTCGAGCACCGCGAGGGCGGAGGCCGGCCGCCGTTCGCGGTCCTTGCGCAAGAGGCCCATCACGAGGCCTTCGAGGCGCGGGTCGAGCGTGGCGTAGGCGCCGAGCCGCGCTGGCTCTGCGTAGAGGTGCTGCCCGAGGAACTCGGCCGGAGAGCCGCCGGGGTAGGGGCTGCGGCCGGCCAGCATCTCGAACAGGATGAGCCCGATGGCGTAGAGATCGCTGCGGCCGTCGATGGGCTCGCCGCGACACTGCTCGGGGGACATGTATTTCGGCGTGCCGAGCTGCCCACCGCTCATCGACGTGAGGCCGCTGCCGGGCGGGGCGTCGACCAGCTTGGCGATGCCGAAGTCGAGGACGCGCGCCGTGAGGCGACCGTCGTGGGCCCGCACGACGAACAGGTTCTCGGGCTTGAGGTCGCGGTGGATGACCCCCGCCGTGTGCGCGGCCGAGAGCGCGTCGAGCACCGGCAGCATGAGCTGCACCGTCTCCGCCACCTCGATCCGCCCGCGTCGTGTCAGGAGCTGCCCCAGGGTCTCGCCCTCGAGGAGCTCCATCAGCAGCACGGGACGACCGTCCGGGAGCGCGTCGAACCCGAACACGTCGACGATCGCGGGGTGCCGGATCTGGTTGACCAGCCGCGCCTCCTGCACGAAGCGCTCGATGCCGCTCTTGGACTGCGCGGCGTGGGTCTGGATCACCTTGATGGCGGCGCGCTTGCCGATGATCGGGTGCACCGCCGCGTACACGGCGCCCATGCCACCGAAGCCGAGCAGCCGCTCGATGCGATACCCGGCGACGATCGCGCCAGGCTCGAGCGGAGCGTCCGTGCCGTCCAAGGGGTCCAAGGGGGGCCCATGCTATCGCGGCCAGGGCCCGACGAGGCGGCTCACTTCGTCGTGAGGGGCTTCGCCAGCTGCAGCTCGGACCCCTTGCTCGCGACCTTCGGCGTGAAGCCCTGCACGATGATGCCGGAGTCCGTGCCGGTTTCGAGGCCCTGCACGATGATGCCCGTGGTCGCGTCGGTGCCCTCGAGCTTGGCGTCGAAGTCCCCGGTGTTCTTGCCCTGGACGATGATCGCCTGCCGACCGCTGTTGGCGAAGCGGGTGCCCTTGACCGAGACGTTGGAGTTGCCGCGCCAGTTCATCCCGTCGCCCACCTCGGCGAGACCACCCGCCTCGGTCGGGACGGTCAGCTTCTTGGTGTCGAGGATCTGGCCGCCCTGCACGATGATGCCCTGGCTGCCGTCGACGAGGAGACCGACACCCCCGTTCTCGCGCACCACGAAGTTGGTCATGGACCCGCTCTTCATCGCGGAGAGCTGCAGGCCGAAGGACTGGTTGCGCAGCAGGGAGAAGTCCTCGAGCGTGATCGCAGACGCGGAGGCGAGCATGCCGGCCTCCGCCGACCCGGACACCGAGAAGTGCTTGGCGACCAGCGAGGCCTCGGCGGAGACGTCGAGCCCGCGCCCCTGGAGGAAGTCCTTCGCCTTGGTGTTGCGGATCTCGACGTACTCCATCTTGGCGTCGACGCCGTGCAACCAGACCCCGACGACCGCGTTGCCGTCGAACAGGGAACGCTGGAGGTCGACCTTGGGACGATCGGCCTTGCAACGCGTGCTGCACCCCACCGCGAGGCCGAGCGCGCTGGCGCGGGACACGGACGAGTCGACCATGGTGAGGTCGAGGTCTTCGACGTTGATGCCGGGACCGCTGACGTTCGACGAGCGCACCTGATCGATGCGCAGCGCCCCGCTGCCCGAGCCCTGGATCGGACCGGAGGCCGCGAGCGCGCCGATCACGCTCCCACCACCACGCACGGTGATGCCCGCCACCGTGGTCGACGACTCGCCCTTGCCGACGACGTGGACCCCCGCGGGCAGATCGATGACCGGGAAGCTCCCCGCGGCGAGCAAGAGACACGTGCCTGGCTTGGCGAGGCTCACGGCGGCGCCGAGGAGGGCGGGATCGGCCACGGCGACCGTGGTCGTGCACATGGCCTGGGAGACCGACTGCTTGGAGGTGCCGGGGCAGAGACCCGCGGACTTGGTGAGATCGTCGCAGCTCGGCGGGGCCTCACTGCTCGCGCTGCTGCACGCGGACAGTCCCGGGACGAGCAGCGCGGCGAGGACGAGGAGTCGAAGGCCGATGGTGGGAAAGGGCATGGGTCTTGGGCTCGCTTCTTGGGAGCACGTTGGCGTGCTTCGCGAAGAGTGTGTCTCCACTCGAGGTCGAACGTGACGGACTTCGAGTGCGATTTCTTCTCCACAGCCCCTCACGTCGACCTTCTGCCACGCGCGCAGGTGGTGAGGAGTGGGCGCGGGTAGGCCTCGGTCCGCGCGTAGAAGCACTCCGTCGGCCGCGTAGAAACACTCAGTCGGCCGCGTAGAAGCACAGCGTCCCGCTGCACTTGTAGCCCTTGAGCGCCTTGCAGTCGGCGTTCTTGGTGCACTCCTTGTCGCACCAGCCGTTGTCCTCGGGGTGGCTGGTCCACCCCGGGGGACACGTCTTCATCCGCGGGCCCGCGACCGTGGTGATGTAGATCCAGCCCTGCCGACGCTGCTGGGTGACCGGATCGGTGAACCGCACGCGATACCAGTTGAAGATCTCGGCCACGAGGGAGACGTCGGTGCCCTTGGGCAGCGTAGTGATGATCTCGCCGTCCTTCGGCGCCTTGCGCACCTTGGCGGCCGAGGCGGTGATGCGGCGGAACCCCTTCATCGGGGTCTCGTCCATGAACGTCTTGGTGCCGAAGAGCGGGGCGTCCTCGTTCGCGTCGGGGCGCACGCGCGCGTCGGCGTCACCGTCCGTGGCGTCGGCGTCGCCGGTGCTCGCGTCCTCGAGGAGATCCTCCACGATCGGCGGCGCCGCCTCGGGCGCCGCGACGCTCGCCTCGGGCGCGACGACGGAGATCGACGGCGAGGCGGAGGTGGCGGGGCCGGCGTCCGTGGGGGGCTGCTTCTTCGGGCAACCCACGAGCGCGAGGCCGAAGACGGCCGGCGCGGAGAGGAAGATCGTGAGCCGAGAGGCCATGGCGGGCGGCGGATGGTAGCGAAAACCCGGGCCGTCCGGGGCGCCCCTTCGCGCTTGGCTTCGCCGTCGGGTCTCGCTAGACCCGAAGGCATGCGTTCGCTCCTCGTCCTCGCGGGTGCTCTCCTCGTCGTCGTCGGCTGCGGTGGAAAGACGCGCGACGCCAGCGCGCCGCTGTCGCCCGCCGCGCAGAAGGTCGTCATCTCCAAGGAGGCCTCGCCGACGTGCAAGAAGATCGGCACGGTGAAGGGGTCGGGCAAGGACCTCGACGGCAAGGTCTCCGACGAGCAAGCGTCGAACGCGGTGCGCGAGCAGGCGGCGACGATGGGCGGCGACACCGCCAAGATCGTCACCGAGACCAACAACAGCGAGGCCGGCTCGGGCGGCACCTACTTCGTGATCGACAAGACCGCCGACGTCCTCAAGTGCAACCCGTGAGCGTCTAGCCGCCGCTCTGCCGCGGGCGTGGGCCTCGGGGTCGCCGAGCCGGCCCTCTGCCGCCGCCGACCCTAGCCGCCGCCCACAAAGTGCACGATCTCGAGCTGGTCGCCTTCGGCCAGCGTGGTGGTCGCGTGCTCCTTGCGCGGCACGACGTCGCGGTTGCGCTCGACCGCGACCGGGCCCGAGAGCCCCATCGCCGCGACCAGCGCCGCCACCGTGGTGCCCTCCGCGATCTCGCGCGGCTCGCCGTTGACCTTGATCTGCATGGCTAGAACTGGGCGAGGAAGCGCATGTCGTTCTCGAACATGAGCCGCAGGTCGGGGATGCCGTACTTGATCATGGCCGGCCGCTCGACGCCGGTGCCGAACGCGAAGCCGGTCCACACCTCGGGGTCGAGCCCGCACGCCTCGAACACCACCGGGTGGATCATGCCGGCGCCGAGGATCTCGACGAAGCCCGTGCCCTTGCACGCGCGACATCCGACGCCCTCGCAGAACGGGCAGCCCATGTCGACCTCGCAGCCGGGCTCGACGAACGGGAAGTAGCTCGGGCGGAAGCGCACCTTGCGGTCGCCGAACAGCCGCACGACGAGCTCGGTGAGCACGCCCTTGAGGTTGGCGAGCGACACGTTCTTGTCGACGTAGAAGCCCTCCATCTGGTGGAACATGGGCGTGTGGGTCATGTCCTCGTCGGTGCGGTAGCAGGGCCCGATCGAGACCACCGCCATGGGCGGCTTCTGACTGAGCATCTCGCGCACCTGCACGTTGGAGGTGTGCGTGCGGAGCAGCACCTTGGCGTCGGGCATGTGCGGCAGCGGCTTCACCCAGAAGGTGTCGTGCATGTCCATCGCCGGGTGGTCCGGCGGGAAGCCGAGCTTGCCGAAGTTGTTCTCCTCGAGCTCCACCTGCGGGCCGCTCGCGACCACGAAGCCGAGGTCGCGGAAGATGCCCAGCATCTCCTCGCGGACGAGCGAGGTCGGGTGCAGGTGCCCGCGCGCGGGGGCGCGACCGGGCAGGGTCAAGTCGAACGGCGTCGCCGAGAGGTCCGCGTCGCGCGCGGCCTTGGCCATCGCGGCCAGGCGCTCCTCGAACGCCTTCTCGACCGCCATCTTGAGCGCGTTGACCCGCTGACCGGCCGCTTTGCGGGCGTCGGCGGGGAGCTTCCCCATCTCCTTGAGGGCCGCGGTGAGGGCGCCCTGCCGGCCGAGGAGCCGGGCGTGGGCGTGGCGGAGCGCCTGCTCGTCGGCGCAAGCGGCGAATCCGTGGCGTAGGCGGCCTCGATGGCCGCGAGGGCCGTATCGAGCGACGTGGGGGCGTCCATGCCGCGTTCGTAGCGGGTTTCGCCCGCGGAAACCACGGCACCCCTGGGTTGCAAGCAAACTTGGAACGCCGCTCACGGCTCTGGTAACGCCCCGGACCCGGATGGTGGAGCGCGCGGACGAAGCCGAGGCGACTGCGCGTTTTTCTCACGTGCGTCGCCATGCCGTGGTCGCTGCCCGCGTCCTGCCCCTCGTCGGGGTCCTCGCCCTCGCCGTCCACGGGCGGTCGGGGGTGCCCTCGGGCACGCCGAACCCGCGGGCCGCGCTCGCCAGGGCGCTCGAGCGCGAGGGGCTCACCGTCGCGCCGGACGACGTCGCGTGGGTCGACGAGCCGCGCGGCCTCGGCGACACCATCAAGGGCGCCTCGCGCGCCGTCGTGCGCGCCAAGGCGGCCGGCGACGTCCACCACGACATCTACCTCGTGCGCGCGCGGCGCTCCCCCGAGGGCGCGGTGGTGTCGGTCGCCTCGGTGCACCCGCTCACGAGGACCTCCACCGCCGACGAGAGCCGCCCGCTCGTGAGCGGCGAGTGGGTCGCGTTCACCACCACCGCCACCGGCGGCGTGGCGGGCCTCGATCTCTACTACCTCGCCAACGAGGACCTGCACGCGATGGACGGCTGGAAGGGGCTCCACCGCTTCCAGAACGCGGTCGCCAACTGGCAGCGCTACGGGCACACGCAGGGCGTGGAGCGCCGTCACTACGTCGTCGATCCGCCCGCGCAGCAGGCGACCCTCGCGTGGAACGGCGGCGTGGCCGTGCTCGACGCCGATGGTCACCGCATCGCGATCGACCGCGCGCGCGACAACCCCGTCGAGGGCGAGACCTTCGCGCGCTTCGAGAAGGTCGTGAAGGCCAAGCCGAGCGACATCATCCAGTGGACCGTCGACCGCGTGCGCGCCATCTCCTGGCTCGGGCCCACGTTCATCGAGCACCTCGAGTACCGCGCGTTCAAGCTGCGCGACATCCTGAAGAGCAAGTTCCCGAGCATGTTCGCCGGCGACACCGCCAAGGAGGTCGCGGCCGACCTCGGCGGTGCCAAGATCAAGCCGACCTTCACCGACCCGGAGATCGGCTGGCCGCCCGCCGATGAAGCCGCTCCTCTCGCCGCCGCTCGAGAACGAGGGCGTGTGGCTCGGCACCGTCGACGACCCGTTCGTCGGCAAGAACGAGGGCGTGCCCGGCGCGTTCGTGCAGTCGTTCGTGCGCACCGACGCGCAGCGCAGCTACGCCCGCGTCTACGTCACGCTGTGGGACCCGCGGCAGGTCGCGCTGCACGTGGTCGCGGGCACCGTCGAGCCGCAGAGCGCCACCGGCGAGGTGGGCACCGGCCAGATCCCGCGCGCGCCCGAGGTGCTGCGCAGCCTCGTCGCCGGGTTCAACGGCGGCTTCCAGGCGATCCACTTCGAGGGCGGCATGCAGGCCAACGGCACGCTCTACCTGCCGCCCAAGCCCTACGCGGGCACCGTCGCCGAGCTGCGCGACGGCTCCACCGCGATCGGCGTGTGGCCCGCCGACAAGCCCGACGTGCCCGACGACATCCTCTCGTTCCGGCAGAACCTCGTGCCGATCGTCGTCGACGACGTCATCAACCCATACAAGCTCCTCAAGTGGGGCGGCACCCCGCCGGGCTCGGCCGACAACATCCACACCACGCGCAGCGGCGTGTGCCTCACCAAGGACGGCTTCGTCGGCTACTTCTTCGGCAACGACATGACCCCCGAGACCCTCGGCAAGGGCATGGTCGCCGCCAACTGCAAGGTGGCCGTCCACCTCGACATGAACGCGGGCCACACCGGCTTCGAGTTCTACCGCGTGGCGCAGACCGGCGATCTCCCCGATCTCATGCGGCCGCTGTCCGGCGACTGGGAGGCCGAGAACGCGGTGCCCATGCTGCCCGGCTGGTCGTTCCGCGCGCGGCGCATGATCAAGTCGATGCCGCACATGCTGTTCCCCCGCTACATCGGGCGCGACGGCCGCGACTTCATGTACCTCACGCTCCGCAGCGTGCTCCCCGGCCGCGCGATCCTCCCGAAGATCTCCCCCACCGAGCCCGACGAGGGCGCCTGGCGCGTGAAGGGCCTGCCCCAGCATGGGTTCCCCTACGCGCTCGCGCTCACCAAGGTGCGCCCCGACAGCAAGCAGCCCACCATCCACGCGCGGGTGATGAAGATCGACGCCCGCACGGTCAAGCCGCTCGCCGGCAAGGACGACAGCAAGTCCGTGGTGTCGTTCGGGGTCGACCCCAAGATCGTCGTGCAGAAGAGCGACCCCCAGGTGTGGCTCGCGACGGGCTCGTTCGCCCTCGGGCCCACCTCGCCTGGACCGACGGCCGTCGCGCTGTTCGGTGCAGAGTCCCCGACCGACGCCGCGCTCGCCGACGCGACCGTCGTGATCGGCGTGGGCGACGACGACGGCACGCTCGTCGTCGCGGTCTCCGACAAGCCCGCCGGCGCCGCGCTGAAGGCGCTCGTCCAGAGCCTCGGCTGCTCGCAGGTGGTGGTCGGGCACAAGGGCCTCGAGCTCCGGCTCGGCACTTCCCTCGACCTCGACGGCGAGCTCGCCCCGAAGCCCATGGCGGGCCAGGTGGTGACCCTCGAGCGCACCGCCGCCCCCGCCGCCCAGCAGCTCTTCCCCTCGACGCCGGTGGTCGACCCGACCACCTGGGCACCCCTTCAGGCCAAGCGGGTCCGTTACTTCGGCAAGAAACCAGGGCCCGCGCCCTCGTCGTCGGGTCCCAACTGACCCCTGCGAAGAGTGCGGATCCGCCGGGCGGACCCGGATACACTCGCCGGCGATGGCCGATCCGGAGAACGCTGGCGGAGACGGACAGGGAGAAGGCGCCGAGCCGGAGCCGCCCCTGGCGACGGACCTCGCGCCGCCCGACGAGCCCGGTGCGGAGCACGCGCCGGCCGCAGAGGCGCCGCCCGCAGACGCGCCGACGCCACTCGTGTTCGTGCCACCTGCCCCCGGCGCCCAGACCAAGCTGAGCCCCGAGGAGGCGCGCGCGCTCGCCGAGAAAGAGGCGCTCTACGCGCGTCGCCGCAACAGCCTGAGCGGTGGTGGGCACAAGGAAGGCGAAGACAAGCCCGCGAAGAAGAAGTCCCGTCCGCAGGGCGTCTCGTCGGGCGTGAAGTGGTTCGCGATCAGCGCCATCGGCCTCGGCGTCCTCGGCGGCGGTGCGTTCTTCGGGCTGCGTTACCGCGCCGAGAGCAGCATCGAGGGCCAGGTCAAGCGCCACCTCGGGTCGTTCGAGCTCGCCGGCCGCAACGTGGCTGGCCAGGACGCCGCGTTCGCCGAGCTCGACAAGCTCGGCGCGAAGGGCGTGGATCAGGTGGTCGCGTACCTCGCCGACACCAGCAAGATCGAGCAGGACGGCAGCCGCAGCGACCGCACGCTGCAGCAGGTGGCCAACGCCTACCTGCTCCGCCTCGCACAGGCCGCCAAGGCCGATCCGCCCCCGCTCGCCCTCGAGGTGAAGAAGGCGATGTTCGAGGGCCAGCCCCCCCCCGCCGGCAAGTGGGGCGAGCTGCAGGCCGCGTGGCGTGGCTGGGTGGACGCTGCGCGTGGCAGGGGATCGATCCCCAAGGCGTGAGCGCGCAAGGAGCAGAGGGGGACGGGAAGGTCGCGGAGGGTCGGATCCTCGCCCTCGTGGCGGCGGTCCAGTTCATCAACATCCTCGACTTCATGATGGTGATGCCGCTCGGGCCCGATTTCGCCCGTCAGCTCGGCATCTCGACCTCGCACATCGGCTACGTGGGCGGCGCCTACACCGCGGCCGCCGCGGTCTCCGGGCTCGTGGGCGCCCTGTTCCTCGACCGCTTCGATCGCCGCTCCGCGCTCGTGCTCTCCATGCTGGGCCTCGCCCTCGGCACCGCCGCCGGCGCGTTCGCGCGCGGCCTGCCTTCGCTCATGCTCGCGCGCGTGCTCGCGGGGGCCTTCGGCGGTCCCGCCACCAGCGTCTCGCTCTCGATCGTCGCCGACGTCGTCCCCCCGCAGCGCCGCGGCAAGGCGATGGGCTGGGTGATGAGTGCCTTCTCGGTGGCCTCCGTGCTCGGCGTGCCGGCGGGCCTCGAGCTCGCGCGGCGCGGCACGTTCCGCACGCCGTTCCTCGCGGTCGCCGGCCTCGGCCTCGCGGTGACGGTGCTCGCCTTCGTCCTGCTCCCCTCGATGCGCGGTCACCTCGCCGAGCGCCGCGCCCAGCCGGCCTTCGCCGAGATCTTCGCCCGCCCGCTCGTGCGCCGCTCGCTCGCCCTCACCGCGATGCTCAACGTCGCCGGCTTCGTGCTGATCCCCAACATCGCCGGCTACGTGCAGCTCAACCTCGGCTACCCGCGCGCGCGGCTCGGGCTCCTGTACCTGTGCGGCGGCATCGCGAGCTTCCTCACGCTCCGCGTCACCGGCCGCCTCGTCGATCAACGTGGCTCCACCTGGGTCGCCCGCAACGCGACCGTCCTGCTCGCGTTCACGATCGTGGCCGGCTTCGTCGTGAACCCACCCTGGCTGCCGGTCACGCTCCTGTTCATCCTGTTCATGACCGCCATGTCGGCCCGGAACGTCTCGGCCTCGACCCTCACCTCCCTCGTGCCGCTGGCCGCCGAGCGGGCCCGGTTCACGTCGATGCAGTCCTCGGTGCAGCACCTCGCCGCCGCCAGCGGGGCGTTCCTCTCGGCCCAGGTCCTGTCGGCCCGGCCGGACGGGCAACTGGTCGGGATGGCCCGGGTGGCGACGATGTCGGTGCTGCTCACCATCACGCTGCCGTTGCTGTTCCAAGCCGTGGAACGGGAGGCGCGCGCGTAGCGGCAGCGGAATCGGGCGTGCGGGACGATCCTCCGGTGAATCAGGGGTGAAGGTCCTGGCCGCCTGCCTAACCTGCCCGCCCCATGGCGAACGCGTCCGGCGAGCACTCCCCTCCCCCGCAGCTGGCCTTCCGCAAAGAAAGCAAGCCGCTGGCTTTCGGTGATACCGTTTCGCCCCCGATGCACCCTGCGCAGATGGAGGACCTCGTCCGCCGGCTCGTGGCCGATCCGGGCGATCAAGCCGCGCTCGGCGCCGCCTACCAAGCCGGTCAACAAGACCCGCGTGGCTACGCGACGATCCTCGAGCGCGTCGGCGATTCGACCCCTGACGCTGCGTACGCAGCGCACTGGTTGTCGGAGGCAGCGCAGGTCTGGTCGACCAGCCTCGCAGACCCGCGTCGCGCGGCGACCCTGCTGATGAAGGCGATCGAGAAGGATCCCGCGAGCGACACCGCCGCGGATCGTCTCGCCACGCTCTATCGCGAGAAGAACGACGTGCGCGCGCTGGTCGCGCTGCACGAGCGGCGCGCCAAGGCCCTCTCCGCGCGCTTGCCCGGCGATCCGAGCGTCGCGCAGCGCCTGTCGCTGCTCTACGAAGACCTCGGGCGCATGTGGCAGGACCCGCCGCTCTCGCAGCCGAAGAAGGCCGTCGAGAACTACAAGAAGGCCTTCGAGGTCGACCCGGGCGCCGTCGCCGCCGTCTACACCGCCCGCGAGCTCCTCAAGTCCCTCGGGGACTGGAAAGAGGCGCTGCCGCTCTACGACGCCGAGATCCGCGCGATCGACGACACCGAGCGCCGCATCGCGCTGCTCAAGGACGAAGCCGCGCTCCGGTCGGCCAACGGCGACGCCAAGGGCGCGACCGGCACGCTGCGCAAGGTGCTCTCCTACGACCCGAACGACACGAGCCTGCAGTACGAGCTCGCGCTCTCGATCACGGGTCGCATCGCCGCCGGCGAGAAGGTGGACGACGAGGAGCGCGGCGAGGCGGCCGAGCTGCTCGTCGCCATGGCCTCGATGTACGACGGCGAGAACGCCCTCGCCTATTCCGAGGCCGCGCTCGACGCGATGCCCGGGCACGAGCGCGCGATGCAGCTCGCGGCCCACTACGCGGGGCAGACCGGCGCCGACGTCTCGACGCGCTGGCAGGCCTACCTCGAGGCCAACCCCGAAGGCCTCATGGCCGCCGATGGTCGCAAGACCCTCGCGAGCAGCCTCGAGGGTCAGGGCCAGCTCGAGGCCGCGATCCGCGTGCTCCAGCCGATGCGCGACGACCCGGAGGTCTCCGCGCGGCTCTCCGATCTCTACGCGCGCACGGGCAACACGACCGAGCTCGCGACCCAGATGGAGCGCCAGGCCGGCGCGCTGCCCCCGAGCGAGCGGCTGCACAAGCTCGTCGAGCTCGCCGGGCTGCTCGCGCAGAAGAACGACAAGAAGGGCGCGCTCGCCAAGTACCAGGAGGTCCTCACGCAGGACCCGACCCATCCCGAGGCCCTCGGGTACGTCGAGGACGCCCTGCGCGCGTCGCGCAACTACAAGGAGCTCCGCGACTTCCTCCTCGCCGCCGCGCGCGTCGGTGGCGCGCCGATCGACTCGCGCCGGGCGCAGCTGCGCGAGGCCGCGAACCTCTCCGAGACCCAGCTCAAGGACCCGGAGGGCGCTGCCGCCTACCGGCAGCTGCTCTCGATCGACCGCACGGACGACTCCGCGCGCGCCGCGCTCACCCGCCTCTACGAGAAGGGTCAGCGCTGGGACGACCTCGCCTCGCTCATCGAGCAGGAGGCCATGGCCGCGGGCGACGTCGAGGAGCAGATCGCCCTCGAGAAGAAGCTCGCCGACATCCACGAGAAGAAGCGCGGGGACAAGCGCGAGGCCGCCGAGGCGCTCTTCCGCGTCGTCGTGCACGCCCCGCGCGACGAGGCCGCGCTCGCCCGTGGCATCGACCTGATGGTGGAGGCGGGCGACCCGACCCGCGCGGCCGCCGCGCTCGACGAGTCGGTCGGTGGCCTGGAAGCGGGCCCTGGCAAGGGCAAGCTGCTCGCGCGGCTCGGCGAGCTCAAGAGCGCTCGGCGACCCGACCAGCGCCGCCGACGTCTTCACCGAGGCCGCCGAGTTGCTCCACGATCCGGCCCTCTGGCAGCGCGCCGAGCAGGCCGCCGTACAGGCCGAACGCTTCGAGCAGGCGGCCGCGGCCGTGGGTCGCCGCGGCGACCTCGAGCGCGACAAGAACGCCCAGGCCAAGCTGCGCGCCGTCGAGGCGGACTACCTGTTCCGCGCCGGCGACACGACGAGCTCCATCCAGCGCCTCGAGCAGGCGACCGAGCTCGCCCCCGAGGACGACGAGCTCGCCCAGCGGCTCGAGGCCGCGTTCGAGCAAGACGGTCGCCTCGACGAGATCTCGGCGTTCCTCGTCCGCCGCAGCGAGCAGATCGCCGATCCGACCACCGCGATCGATCTGCTGCGTCGCGCCGCCCGCCTCGAGCGCGATCAGCTGAACGACCCGGACGCCGCCCGCGCCCTCCTGCTCCGCATCGTCGAGCGGTCCGAGGACGAGCTCGCGCTGCTCGAGCTCGCCGAGGACGCCCAGGGGCGCGAGGAGCACGAGGCCGCCCTTGGCTACCTCTCCCGCCTCGAGCCCCTCGCACGCTCCACCGAGGCCAAGGTCCGCCTGCTCCTCCGACAGGCCGGCGTGCTCTCGGACGGCCTCGGCGACGTCGACGCCGCCCTCGTCCGCTATCGCACGGTCCTCGAGCGTCACGACGAGGGCTGCCGCGAGGCGCTGCAGGCCATCGCCGATCTCGAGCAGGCCCGCGAGCACTTCCCCGAGGCTGCCGACGCCCTCGAGCGCGACCTCGAGCTCGCGGCTCCGGGCGAAGAGAAGGCGAACATCGCCCGCCGGCTCGGCGAGATCTACAAGGATCACACCCGCGAGCTCGGCAAGTCGCTGGCCGCGTTCGAGACCGTGATCCGCGAGGACACCGAGGATTTCGCCGCGCTCGAGACCCTGCGCGAGCTGTCCGAGCGCGCCGAGAAGTGGCCGCGCGTGATCGAGCTGCTCGACCAGCAGATCGAGGTCGAGGGCGACGACGAGGAGATCGCGATGCTCACCGCGCGCAAGGCGCAGATCCTCGCCGATCAGCTGCACCAGGTCGAAGACGCCCTCCGCGTCCTCGCCCCGCTCACCGCCGCGGGCTCCGACGTCGCGCGCGCCACCGCGATCGAGATCGCCGACAAGCACGAGGCGCACGCCCAGATCGGCGGCCAGATCCTCGCCTGGGCCCGCCAGGCGGGCGGCCCCGAGGGTCAGCGTCTGCTCGGCGAGGCCTACGATCGCTTCATGCTCGGCGAGGACCTCGACCGCGCGCTCGAGATCGCGCCGGACCTCCTGCGCACGCCGCGCGGCAAGGACCCGCAGTTCCTCTCGCAGCTCGAGCCGCTCGCAGTGTCGGCCCACCAGGCGGGCATCGCGGGCGCGAACGATCTCGTCCTCGAGATCCAGGACCGCCGTGCGTCGATCGTCAGCGGCGCCGCGCGCGCCGAGGAGCTCGTGCGCCAGGCCCGGATCCGGATCTTGATCGGCACGGGCGCCGACGAGGCCATCGGCCACGGCGAGATCGGGCTCGGCGCGGCCCCGCCCTCCGAGTCGTGGGGGCTCGTCGCCGAGCTCGCCGCGATGGCGCCCACCAAGCTCGGCGCCGTCGATCTGTACGAGCGCCACATCGGTCGCTGCAAGCCGCCGCCGGATCGCCTGCAGGCCGTCGTGCGCGCGTACGGGGCCGCGATCTCTCGCGCGGTCGAGAAGGGCCCCGAGCAGAAGGCGCTCCGCGAGAAGGCGCAAGAGCTCGCCGAGCAGGCGCTCGCTCTCGCAGGCGCTGAAGACCCGTTCGAGACGCTCTACGCGACCGCCCGCGAGGTGGACCAGGAGACCGGGTCCGACACCTTCCGCCGGGCGCTGGTCGATCTCCTCGGCACCACCACGGCCGGTCCGCGCGACGGCGGACGCACCCGCTCGGCCCAGCTGCGCCGCGCCGCCGAGAAGATCCGCGACGACATCGGCGACGGCAAGCGCGCCTTCGCCCTCCTCACGCGGGCCCTCGTCGCCCACGTCGACGACGCCAACCTCGACGCCGTCGAGGCGGCCGCGGGCGACGACCCGCGCCGCGCCGAGGCCATCCTGGGCAAGGCGCTCGAGGAGGTCTTCGACGGCCCCCTCGTCCGCAAGCTGATCTCGCGCCGCGCCACCCTGCGCCTCGATCGCATCGGCGATCTCGACGGCGCGCTCCGCGATCTCGACAAGCTCCACGAGCTCGCCCCGAGCGACAAGGACATCACCGCGCGCTACGAGGCCTTGCTCGAGCAGGCCAACGACTACCGCGCCCTCGTGAAGCTCTACGAGGACCAGATCCTGCGCAGCAAGGAGCCGGCGGTCCGCGCCGATCTCGCGCGCAAGGTCGCCCTCCTCTGGGAGGAGCGGCTCGGAGAGGCCCGCGAGGCCGCCGATGCGTGGCGCCGCGTGCTGCGTCTCAAGCCGCAGGACCCGCAGGCCACCGAGGGGCTCGACCGCGCCAAGCGCAACAAGCTCGCCTTCGAGCCCGGGCGCTACCCGGCCCAGCGCGAGGAGCCCCCGCCCCCGCCGCCCGCCAACTACGACGACCTCTCGCTCGACCCTGCGGAACCGGCGGAAGCCGTCGCCGAGGCCAGCGAGGCCCACGAAGAGGTGCACGAAGAGGTGCACGACGACTTCGCGCACGTCGACGACGAAGGCACGCACGAGGTGACCGTGCTCCCTCGAGCGGGGGCGAGCGCGCACGACGCTTCGAGCAGCGAACCCCCGAAGGACAGCGACGGCGTCGAGACCAGCGCGCCCGCGCTGGGCGAGTCTGCCCTCGCCGGCGAGATCCCCGACGGCACGGTCGAGATGCACGCCTTCTCGGGCACGAGCACCGACGAGAACCGGGTGCTGCCGAACCTCGCCGAGGACGACCCCGACGACCTCAAGACCTTCATCGGCAACTCCGCCGAGCTCGCCGCGCAGGTCGAAGACAGCGGCCGCCTCGTCACACCGATCTCCACGCCGCACCCCACCGATCTCGCGGCGGCGGCGCCGAGCGAGGGCACGCTGCGGGCCGCGTCGCCGACCACGCCGCCCTCGGCCCCGCCGGTCGTCGCGCTCCCGCCATCGCGTCCGCCCTCGTTGCCCCCGTCGCGACCGGCGTCGTTGCCCTCGTCGCGTCCGCCGGTCCCCCGCAGCACGCCGCCGATCGCGGCGCCCATCGCCCCGACGCCGATCGCACACGCCAGCGCCGACGCGAGCGCCGAGCTCGTCGCCGACGACGACGTCGCAGAGGTGGTCGACGACGATGTCGCAGAGGTGGTCGACGACGACGTCGCCGAGGTGATCGACGACGACGACGTGCTCGCGACGGGCGAGCACGCGCAGAAGCCCAAGCCCTGACCATGCGCACGCTGCTCGCTCTCCTCGTCGTGGTCGGGCTCTTCGCGGTCAGCGGCTGCGGCAAGAAGACCAACGCCGACTGCCAGAAGCTCGTGCAGCTGGTCGGACCCCAGCACGCTTCGCTCACGGCGGCGTTCGGTCGGTCCGATCAGGCACCCGCCGAGCTCGAGGCGCAGGCGCTCGGGTGGGACAAGGCCGCCGCAGACCTGAACGCCGCCACGTTCGAGACCGAGGACGTGAAGAACCTCGCGACCCGCTTCGCGACCTCGCTCACGACCGGCGCCAAGATCCGGCGCGACATGGCCGCTGCGGGCCTCGAGCCCGCCGCCGCGGCCGCTGCGCAGGCTGCCGCCGCCACGTTCATCGTCGAGGAGACCAAGGCCAAGGCCGCCATAGACATGACCTGCCGCTAGGCGGCCCGCGGGGTAAGCTCGGGGCATGGCTCGCTCACCCCTCGCGCCGAAGACCGCCACCGCCCTCGTCGGTCTCTCGGCACTCGCGTGGATCGCGTGTCAGCCGCGCAAGATGGAGACGTACACGCCTCCGCCCGAGCAGCCGATGCCGAGCGCCGCGCCCTCCGCGGCACCGCCCCCTGCGGCGACGCCCCCCGCGGTCCCGCAGCTCGGCCCTGCGCTCACCCCGACGGGCCTCGTGTTCCCCCCCGAGTGGAACATGCCCCCCATGCCGGTGCCCGCGGGGATGCCCCTCCCGCAGGGCATTCCGAGCATGTTTCCGTTTCCCTTCCCGGGCGCGCCCCCCGGTCCGGCACCCACGGCCACCCCGACTGCCACTCCGACCGCCACTCCGACGCCCACCACGACGACCTCGCCGACCATCACCCCGCCGCCACCATCGATCGGCTCGTTCCCGGCGCCCTGGGCGAAGCTCGAGGCCGACGTCCTCACCCTGGTCAACCAGGCCCGCGCCAAGGGCGCCGTCTGCGGCAGCACGAGCTACGGGCCGGCCGGTCCGCTCGCGCCCCACGGCGCGCTCCAGGGGTCGGCCCGCGCCCACAGCAAGGACATGGCGGACCGGAACTACTTCAACCACACCTCCCCCGAGGGCCGCGACCCGATCGACCGCATGAAGGCTGCGGGGTGGGTCGATGCACCGGGCTCGATGACCGGCGAGAACATCGCCGCTGGCTACGTGGGCGCGAACGCGGTCGTGGAGGGCTGGCTCAAGAGCCCGGGCCACTGCTCCAACATCATGAACCCCAAGTTCCAGCACCTCGGCGTCGGCTACTACGAGTCACCGACGGCCAAGTTCAAGCAGTACTGGACCCAGAACTTCGGCGGGAACTGATCGCGCGCTGCTCGTCCGCGAGCCCGCGGATCGCCGCGAGGCACCGCTCGGCCGCGGCCCGATGGGTGTGCGGCTGACTCCCCGCCGCGCGCAGATCCGAGAGATCGAGCGGCGCCCCGATGACGACGTCGATGGGGTGCTGATCGGGCGCGAGCCAGTTGTACTGGGTCTCGCGCGCGAGGGCGTTGGCCATGCCGAGCACGAAGAACGGGATCACGTGCGCGCCCGCCTTCATCTCGAGCGCCACGCGGCCGACACCCGGCTTCGCCGACAGGAGCGCGTAGGGATCGTCGCCCTTGTTGCGCGTGCCCTCGGGGTGGAACCCGAGCACCGTGCCGGGGATGGAGAGCTCGTCGACGCAGCGCTGCAGGCTGTACTGGTTCCACGCCGCGCGATCGCGGTCGCGCAGGATCGGCGGGAACATGGCCATTGCGCTCATCGAGGCGTTCACGAGCGGCCCGAGCGGGTGGTCGTAGAAGAACGTGGAGCGGACCGGGAACAGGATCCGCCGGGAGAGGTGCGTCCGCCAGAAGATGACCGCGCTGATGATGAAGAAGTCAAAATACGATCGATGGTTCGCGACGACGAGGAGGCGGTCCTCCTTGGTGAGGTGCGCGATGCGCTCGAGCCCGTGCACGCGCAACCGGTTGCCGCCGCACGTCCAGATGGTGGCGCCCATGAACGCGGCGTTCCAGCGCTGCGCCACCTTGGGCAGGCGACGGTTGACGAAGTCTCCGAGCTGGAACGATGTACGCTCGAGGCTCGTGAGCAGCGCGAGCTCCTCCTCGTTCGGTTGGGCGACCATCGGCGGGCCGGCATCCTACACCTTCCGGCGCTTGGCCGCGGGCCGGGAGGCGTCTTCGTCGGTGGCTCGCTCGTCACCTGCGGTGTCGGACGGCGCGACCCGGAGGGGATCGGGCGGGACCTCGCGCACCCGCACGCGCGGCTCCTCGTGCAGCTCCTCGGCGCGCGCCGCCACGTCGCCGCCGCGCAGCCACCGTTGCGCCGCCTGCAGCTCGGCGTCGACCACGTCGCGATGCCAGTCACGCACGGCGACGACCGCCTTGCGGAGCCCCATCACCGAGAGCACCACCGTCGGGATCACGAGCAGCAGGAACAGCAGGAACAGCCGGACGATCTGGAGCGCGTGGAAGCCGAGGAAGCCACCCATCCAAGGAGGAGGAGGCGAGCTCCAGTCGCGCGCTCGCTGGGCTGCGCGGGCCTCGCGGGTCGCCGCGCGCGTCGCCTCGTCCAGTGGACTCGGGAACGCCCCCGCCCTCCGCTGGTCCCGCTCGGCCCGCCGCTGCTCCCGCTCGGCGCGCCGCTGGTCGCGCTCGCGCCGCCGCTCGACCTTGCGCTCGATCTGGCGCGCCGCCTTGTCCATCCACTGCTCGGTTTTCGCGCGAAATCGCTCCGCCTCGCCGCGGTGCTGCGACAGGCGTTCACCGATCTCCCGCTCGATCTCGCGCCCGATCTTCTGCCCGAGGTCCTCGAGGAAGCCGCTCTCCCGCGGTGGAGGTGGGTTCGCAGCGGCCGCCTTCGGCGCGTCGCGGAAGGGCTCGAGCAACGGTCGGATGCGGCTCGGGCGCTGGTCCGGGTCGGGCTCGAGCATCCGCGTGAGCAGGCCGATCAGCGGCTCGTCGGCCCGTGGCCCGAGCGCGGCGCGCACGTCGATCGAGAGGCCCTTGTGCGGCTGCGCCTCGGGCTCGACGCCGGTGAGCAGGGTGAGCGCCGTGGCGCCGACGGCGTAGACGTCGGAGGCCGGGAGGGCCCGCCCCTGGAACTGCTCGGGCGCCATGTACCCGAAGGTGCCGACCACCGTGCTGCCCCCCTCGGGCCGCATGCGGTCGCGCACCGCCCCGAAGTCGACGAATGCATACGAACCGTCCGGTCGGCGCAGCACGTTGCCCGGCTTGAGGTCGCGGTGGATGACCGGCGGCGCGCGCCCGTGCAGGTAGTCGAGGATGTCGCTCGCGTCCGAGAGAAACCGGAGCACCTCGGCCCGGGAGAGCGAGCCGCCTCTCTTGCGCAGCGCCGCGAGGCTCTCTCCTCGATCTTCTCCATCACCAGGAAGAGCGAACCGTCCTCCTCGAAGTGCTCCACGTAGGCCGGAAGGTTGGGGTGCGAGAGCTGCGCGAGGACGCGGGCCTCCCGCTCGGCGAGCTCGACGTCCTTCCACGCGCGGGCGCCGCGCACGTCGAACCGCTTGACCGCGACCGACCGTCCGTCAGGCCCCACCGCCGCCCAGGTGGTGCCCTGACTGCCCTCTCCGAGGCGGCGCTCGAGCGACCACCGGCCGGCGCGCAGGGAGTCGGGCATCGCACTATGATGTGGCCATGGCCAGGCCGGACGACAAGAGCGCCAGCGTGGAGGACCCGCACAAGCTGCGGCAACTCCTCGAGCTGCGCGGGCTCGTGGACGACATCATCGAAGAGGGGCTCCTCGCGCGGCGGAGCCTGGCCGAGGTCATGCGCGGCATGTTGCCCCGCATCTGCGACCTGTGCGGCGCCCGCGGCGCCTTCGTGCAGAGCTACGACGAAGACCTGACCCTCAGCGTGTTCCGCACGCCGAAGGACCTCGCCATCCCGGACTGGGAGAACGTGCAGGCGCGCACGAGCGACGCGGAGCGCCAGGACCTCACCGAGCGCATCGGCGACGATCTCGTCATCGCCATCCCCCTCGACGTGGCCGGCGAATGGTTCGGCCGCGCCGGGCTCGTCGTCCCCGCCTCGAGCTTCGAGGCCGAAGACCCGGAGCACCTGCACGCCCTGCTCGACATCGCGTGCGAGGAGCTCGACAACTTCCTGTTCTCGATCAAGGCGGCGCGGGAGAAGCACCGCGTGATGATGGAGCTCTCCGACGCGCTCCGGCACCGGGTGCTCTCCGAGGGCTTGCAGCAGGCCGTCGCGTGCCTCGCGCGCGCCACCCCGCTCGACCGCATGCTGCTGGTCTACGTCGCGCAGGAGGACAGCGCGAGCACGCTGCACGTGCAGCTGTTCCACGGACACTCGCTCGTGCTCGACACGATGACCGGTGAGGTCGAGAACGGCGACGAGCTGCGCGCCGCGGCGCGAGAGTGGCTCTACGGCCGCAGCAACGCGTTCCTCGAGCGCTACGGGTTCGTCGGCGCCCAGGAAGAGGTGCTCATCAGCGGGGTCACCAACTCGGTGCGCGTGGGCAAGGTCATCGCCACCAGCAAGGCCGGCCAGTTCAACACCTACGATCGCGAGCTGCTCGCCGGGTTCTCCGGCTTCATCCGCCAGCGCGTCGTCGACTTCAACAAGGAGTGGCGCCGCCTCGCCGCGAGCTTCCGCCAGCAAGACGTGGCGCGCCTCCTCTCGCACGACGACTACGAGGCGCGCTTCCTCGCCCCCCACGAGCAGACCGTCGCGATCGCCTACGTGGACATCGCCGGCTTCACGCGCATCAGCGAGCAGATCCTGCGCACGCCGAGCGCCGTGGCCAAGCTCGTCGAGCGCTGGAGCGCCCAGGCCGTCGACCTCGTCTGGGAGCACGGGGGCGTCTTCGACAAGATGGTCGGCGACTGCGTCATCGCCCTCTTCGGGCCGCCGTTCTACGATTCGCCTCCGGGCGATCGGCTGGTCGCGGCGCTGCACTGGGCCAAGGCCATCCGCGCGATGACCACGGCGTTCCCCCAGCAAGAGGGGTTCGAGCCGCTGCGCGCCGAGGGCCTCGCGGTCACCATCGGTGTCCACCTCGCGCCGCTCTTCGTCGGCACCTTCGGGCCGAACCAGAACTTCACCGGCTTCTCGAGCGGGATGAACAACACCGCGCGCCTGCAGTCCACCGCCAAGCGCGACGAGATCCTGGTGATGGCCGAGGCCATCGAGCAGCTCCCGCCGAAGCACGAGTTCCAGTTCGGCGAGGAGCGCACGGCGCAGGTGAAGAACGTCGCCCAGCCCATCCACTTCCGGGCGCTGCTCGGGTGAGAGCGCTCCTCGTGGGGTCGGTCGTCGCGCTCGGGGCGTGCGCGACCGAGGAGGGCCGGACCGTCGACGACACGGGGGTCGGCCTGGCCGACGTCGGCCTCGACACCGCGCCACGCGACGTCGGGCCCGAGGCCAAGCCGCCTCTCGAGGCTGGCAGCGGCGCCTTCGGGACGACCTGCGCCACCGACGACGAATGCGACCCCCTCGGCGAAGGCGACCGCTTCTGCACGACCCGCGACCCTTCGCGCTTCTGCGCCTCCAACCGCGGCTGCGACAAGGCCCTCGATCCCTGCCTCGAGGGCCTCGGTACCTGCATGAGCGAAGGCGGCGCGCTCACCTGTCGCCCGCGCTGCACGTTCGCCGCCGGGGGTCCGGCCCTCGGATGCCTCGCCGGGGTCGCGTGCGTCCCCGTGTCCGGCGGCGACGGTTACTGCTTCGGCGGCTGCGTCGGCGCCTGCGCCCTCGGCCTGTGTCAGCGCGAGACCGGCCTCTGCGTCGGCAAGCTCGGGGACTACGCGCGTGCGCCGCTCGCTCCGTGTCGCGCCGACGAGGGGACCGTCTGCGTCTGCACCACCGGCGCCTCCACCAAGGCCGGCTACTGCACCACCGCGTGCCTCACCGGCGGCGGCGACGGCTGCGTCACCGGCACCGCGTGCGTCCCGCTCGGCCTCGATCTGAAGCCTGTGCCCACCGGCCTCGCCGGCCGTTGCCTGAAGAAGTGCGCGACCGAGGGCGATTGTGTCGGACTGTCCTCCACCTGCATCGAAGGCACATGTCGCCCCGTCTGACCGTCGCCGCGCTCGTCCTCGGCCTCGGCGTCGCCCTCGTGCCCGTCCGCCGCGCCGAGGCCTGAGGCGTCGCGCCCCCCGTCGGTCCGACGGGCCTGGTCACCACCTGCGACGGCCGCGACCACACCGTCGCGCCCCGCGCGCGCTTCGGCGCCTCCCTCTCGGCCTTCGAGACCACCCTCGACGGCGGCGCGTTCGCGCTCTCCTCCACGTCGTTCGCCTCGAGCGTCGAGGTACGCCGCGACGACCAGACCTACCAGCTCGTCCTCGGCTCCGTGCTCCCGGGCACGCTGACCCGCAACGTCGGCACGCCCGACGAGTCCCGCCTCGCCCTCGAGCGTGGCCTCCTCGCCGGCCTGAGCGCGAGCAAGCGCCTCCTCGCCCACGCCGCGACCGGCATCTTCGTCCTCGGCACCCTCTCGCTCTCTGCATCGTCGGTCCACACGAGCGCCGGCACCCTCCGCTCGTTCGACCTGCGCGTGGGCGTCGCCGCGGGCCGCAGCTTCGGCCCCATCACCCCCTACCTGCTCGCCCGCGCCTTCGGCGGCCCCGTCTTCGTCCCCGACGGCCCCACCATCGGCGACGACCACCACTACGTGCTCGGTCTCGGCGTCAGCGCCCGCCTCGGCCCGGTCGATCTAGGCGGCGAGGTCGCCCCCCTCGGCGAGCGTCGCCTGACAGCAACTGGCGGCATCTCGTTCTGACCCGCCCCCATCGTGGCAGCAACTGGCAGCAGTCTGATTTCCACAGCCTACCTCTCCGTCCTGACCTGGCAGCAACTGGCAGCATCGCGCACCCAAGAGCCACAGTGCCGACGCGCGAGACCCCCGCACGAGCGCGGAGCGCGAGGCGCGAGACGACACGAGCGCGGAGCGCGAGACCCGAGACCACACGAGCGCGGAGCGCGAGACCCGAGACACACGAGCGCGGAGCGCGAGATGCGAGACCACACGAGCGCGGAGCGCGAGACGAGAGACGACACGAGCGCGGAGCGCGAGACCCGAGAGCGCGGAGTCGCGAGACCCGAGACCACACGAGCCCCTGGGGCGCGCGGGGGCGCACGAGGCGGGGAGGACGCCGCGCGCGGGGGGTGGTGGGCGCCTCTGCCGCGCGCGGGCCGCCCGGTCCCGATACTCCCGATGCTTCCGAGGCGGCCCGCTTGGGTGGTCGCTTCGCTCCCGACCCAGCGGCAGAAGCACCCACCACCCCCTGGGGCGCGCGGCTTGCTCCTCGCTCTTGCGGATCGCACGGGTCGAGGAACCAACTCTGGCGCCGACGGCCTCCAGAGCTGCCACGACTACGCACAGCCCACGGCTACAGACAGCCCAGGGCTCTGAGCGCCGGCGAGGCTTTCGCGTTGGCTCCGCTCGTACCAGGGTTCGGCAGCGGCTCTGTGGGGGTGGTGCCGGGTCTCGCGCTTCGCGCTGGTCCGGCGGTTGGCTCGCACTGCGCGCTCGTCCGGCGGTTGGCTCGCACTGCCCGCTCGTCGATGGGGTCTCGCGCTCCCCGCGGTGGTGGGTGCTTCTGCCGCTGGGTCGGGAGCGAAGCGACCACCCAAGCGGGCGCCTCGGAAGCATCGGGAGTATCGGGACCGGGACCAGGCAGCCCGCGCGCGGCAGAGGCGCCACCACCCCCCTCGCGCGGCGTCCTCCCCGCCCTCGTGCGCCCCCGCGCGCCCCAGGGGGGGTGGGTGCTTCTGCCGCTGGGTCGGGAGCGAAGCGACCACCCAAGCGGGCGCCTCGGAAGCATCGGGACCGGGACCAGGCCCCCAGTGACACCTTCAGCACCGGAGTTGGTTCTCGACCCGTGCGATCCGCAAGAGCGAGGAGCAAGCCGCGCGCTCCAGGGGGTGGTGGGTGCTTCTGCCGCTGGGTCGGGAGCGAAGCGACCACCCAAGCGGGACCCGGCGACCATCGCAGTGACACCTTCAGCACCGGAGTTGGTTCTCGACCCGTGCGATCCGCAAGAGCGAGGAGCAAGCCGCGCGCCCCAGGGGGGTGGTGGGTGCTTCTGCCGCTGGGTCGGGAGCGAAGCGACCACCCAAGCGGGACCCGGCGACCCCCGCAGTGACACCTTCAGCACCGGAGTTGGTTCTCGACCCGTGCGATCCGCAAGAGCGAGGAGCAAGCCGCGCGCCCCAGGGGGGTGGTGGGTGCTTCTGCCGCTGGGTCGGGAGCGAAGCGACCACCCAAGCGGGCCGCCTCGGAAGCATCGGGAGTATCGGGACCAGGCGGCCCGCGCGCGGCAGAGGCGCCCACCACCCCCCGCGCGCGGCGTCCTCCCCGCCTCGTGCGCCCCCGCGCGCCACTCCCCGCGCGCGGCGCCCTCCCTGCCCTCGTGCGCCCCCGCGCGCCCGCTGAGAGGATCAGCTCTCGATGAACGACTTGAGCTGCTTGCTCCGACTCGGGTGCCGCAGCTTGCGCAGCGCCTTCGCCTCGATCTGCCGGATGCGCTCGCGCGTCACCTCGAAGTCCTGACCCACCTCTTCGAGCGTGTGGTCCGACTTCTCGCCGATGCCGAAGCGCATGCGCAGGACCTTCTCCTCGCGCGGCGTCAGCGACTTGAGCACCCGACGGGTCTGCTCCGCGAGGTTCATGTTGATGACCGCCTCGGAGGGCGAGACCACCGACTTGTCCTCGATGAAGTCACCGAGATGCGAATCCTCCTCCTCGCCGATCGGGGTCTCGAGCGAGATGGGCTCCTTCGCGATCTTGAGGACCTTGCGGACCTTGTCGAGCGGCAGCTCCATCTTCTCGGCGATCTCCTCCGGCGTCGGCTCGCGGCCGAACTCCTGGACGAGGTACCGCGAGGTGCGGATCAGCTTGTTGATCGTCTCGATCATGTGCACCGGGATGCGGATGGTGCGCGCCTGATCGGCGATGGCGCGGGTGATGGCCTGACGGATCCACCACGTGGCGTAGGTGCTGAACTTGTAGCCGCGCTTGTACTCGAACTTGTCGACGGCCTTCATGAGGCCGATGTTCCCCTCCTGGATCAGGTCGAGGAACTGCAGGCCGCGGTTCGTGTACTTCTTGGCGATGCTGACCACGAGGCGCAGGTTGGCCTCGACCAGCTCCGCCTTCGCCTTCTCGGCCGAGCGCTCGCCCTCGCGGATCCGTGGTAGGTCGCGCGGAGCTCGAGCAGGTCGACCTGCAGCTCCTCCTCGACCGCCTTCAGGTTCTTGGCCGCGGTGCGCAGCGTGGCGTCGATCTGCTCGAAGTCCTCGATGCTCATCTCGAGGCGCTTGGCGAACTTGCGCTCCATCACGCGGTTGCCGCGCGACTCGCGCACCATCTTCTTGATCTCTTCGAGCGGCACGCCCGTCTTGCGCTCGAGCTCGGTCGCGTGGGCGCCCGCGCGCTCGACGCGCTGGATGACGCTCTTGAGCTTGGCGACGACCTTGTCGATCGTCTTCTTGTTGAGGCGCATCTCCTGGAGCGTCTCGACCATCTCGGCCTTCACGCCGGCGAGCTGATCGTTGAGCTCGCGCTTGCCCATCTCCCCCGCCTGGTGCGAGGCGCGCAAGGTGGTGGCCTTGGTGTCGAGGCGCTTCACCTTGTCGATGGCCTTGATGATCTTGCGATCGGCCTCTTCTTCGTCGAAGTTCTCGTTGTCCTCTTCGGCGTCGCGGATCAGCTCCTTGACCCGGATCTTGCCCTTCTTGAGCTTCTCGCCGAGGTCGACGATCTCGCGCACGGCGATCGGCGACGAGAGGATGGCGTCGAGCACGCGGTGCTCGCCGTCCTCGATGCGCTTGGCGATCTCGACCTCGCCCTCGCGGGTGAGCAGCGCGACGCTGCCCATCTTCCGCAGGTACATGCGGACCGGGTCGTTCGACCGCGAGTAGAGGGAATCGTCCTCGGTGTCCTCACGTTCGACGTGGACGATGACCTTCTTCTCTTCGCTCTCGGCGTCGGCGAGCCGCTTGGGAGCGATCTTCACCTGGGTCGCCGCGTCGACGATCTCGATGTCCTCGTCACCCAGCATCGACATGACGTCGTCGATCTGGTCCGCGCTCACGACGTTCGAGGGGAGAGCGTCGTTGACCTCTTCGTAGGTCAGGTAGCCTTTCGACTTGCCCAAGTCGATCAGCTGCTGCACGCCATCCTTGCTCGCGGTCTTCTGCTTCATCGGGTGAGTCCTCGCCGGGGGTCGGAGAGTCGAGGGCTGGTCGGGAGCCTCTTCCGGGTCGCGGGGTCGTCGAGAACGTGGTCGTCGACGGGTGCGCGCCGGGAGGGCTTTTCCAGGGGCAGCCGCGAACGCGAGCACAGCGGCGCGCGGGCGGCCAACTTCGTTGCGGCGGTCGGGGGTGCGCTGCGCTCATCCACCGTCCTCCTTGGCGGCTTCGAGGCGGGCCTTGCGGAGCGCGCGTTCGGTCGTGAGCTTCTCCATCGTGAGCGTCATGGCGCGGTCGTGATCGCCCTGGGATTCGGCCCGTTCGATCTCGCGTGCGAGCTCGGTGTAGCGGGCCTCGGCGACGAGGTTCTGGAGGAGCACCGCGGACCTCCGCACGATGCGACGCACCGCGGCGGGGTCTTCCTCGGCGACGAGGCTGGCCGAGGCGAGGTCCTGGATCGAGCCAGGCACGCGCGCGATGAGCGATGCGACGTCCAAAGGCCGGCGTTCCTCCCTGGCAGTGCGAGCTTCCTCCCGGAGCGCGGCGATGGCGAAAGTCCAGTCACCGGCCACGAGTGCAAGACAATCTTGCACATCCGGTTCGTCTAGCACGTCAGGGCAAGAGAAGAGGGCCTCGCCGATCGCTTTTGAGAGGCGTTCCTCCTCGGTCGTGCCGCCGGTCCCCGAAGGCGTCGTCGAGCGGGACGCGCGTTCAGGCACGTGCGTGATGTCGCCCCGCAGCGTGCGCCAGAGGGCACCGACGTCGAGGTCGAGATCGGCCGCGATGCGGCGGATGAGGATCTCGCGGAAGGCGGGCTCCTGCTCGTTCAGGAGGGGGCGCACGACCTCGAGGGCCCGCTTCTTCGCCGAGAGGTCGGAGCTGCGCGAGAGGGCGGCGCAGGCGTCGCGCACCAGCACCTCGTCGAGCGAGCGGGCGTTGCTGAGCACGGCGCGCATCGGCTCGACGCCCTTGCTACGGAGGAAGTCGTCCGGGTCCTTGCCCTCGCCGAGCCGCGCCGAGCGCGCGACCAGCCCCACGGTCTTGCAGGTGTCCCGCGCGGCCCAGGTCGCCTTCCGTCCAGCGGCATCGGAATCGAACAACAAGACGACGCTCTGCGTGAAGCGACGCAAGAGGCGTGCTTGGTCTTCGGTGAACGCCGTGCCCATCGGCGCGACCACGTTCTCGATGCCCCGCGCGTGCATCGCCACGAGGTCGAAGTTCCCCTCCACCACCACGGCCTCCTGCGCGGTCCGGATGGCGGCGCGCGCCTGGTAGAGGCCGAACAGGGTGTGTCCCTTGGCGTAGATCGGCGACTCGCGCGAATTGACGTACTTCGGTGGGGGTCCCTTGCCGTCGTCGGCCACGCCCGGAGGGTTCGGGAGCGTGCGCCCGCTGAAGGCCACGACGCGCCCCTGCACGTCCTTGATCGCCACCAGCAGACGGTGGCGGAACGCGTCGTAGTAGCCGCTCCCGCTCGAACGAGGCGCGAGGAGCCCCACGTGCTCGGCCTGGGCCGGCGAGACGCCCTGGCGTTGCAGGTGCACCGCGAGACCGTCCCAGCCATGGGGCGCGTAGCCGATGCCGAACGCCTCGACCACGGGACCGTCGATGGGCAGCCCGCGCCGCGTGAGCTCGTCGCGCGCCTGCCCCGCGAGCGGGTGCTCGTGCAGCATGCGACCGAAGTACTCGGCGGCGATGGCGTTGATGCCGTAGAGGTCGTCCTTGGCCTTGCGGGCGCGCTGCTCGGAGGCGCGGTCGTGATCCCCTCGCTCGTCCTCGATCTCGACCCCGGCGCGCTCCGCGAGCTTCTTGAGCACCTCGATGAACGAGAGGCCCTCGGAGAGCTCGACGAACTTGAACACGTCGCCCGAGGTCTTGCAGCCGAAGCAGTGGAACAGCCCGCGCTCCGGCGACACCGTGAAGCTCGGCGACTTCTCCTGGTGGAACGGGCAGAGCCCCGTCCACGACCGCCCCCGCTGGGTGAGCTTCACCGTCTCGCTCACCACGGCGACGATGTCGACCCGGCTCCGGATGCGATCGATCGTCTCTCGTCCGATCATCGCTGTGATCTTCGACTAGGAGGCGGCGCCCGACCCGTCAAGCGCTAGCCTGGCCGCGTGACCCCCTCGATCGCCGCGGCGTACGACCTCCTGGTCCAGCGCGCCGCCGAGCGGACCAGCGACGTCGCCCGGGTGCGCGCCGCGTTCGAGGCCGCGGCGGGCGCCTTTTCGCCAGACGACTCGTTCTACGAGGAGCGCGCCGCGGCGCTGTGGGACCGCGTGCTGACCGATCCCGAGGTGCTCGCTGCCCTCGGCGAGCCGGCCCCCGTGGTCACCGCGCTGGCCCGCGCGCACCGCGGACTCTTCGCGGTCGTCGATGCGGGTGACGACGTCGATCTCGAGTGCCTCGTGACCGGCGCCGCGTTCCGCCTTTCCCGGGCCGATTCCGCGCATGCGGCGCTGCGTCAGGCCCACTCCGAGGGCGAACGGCTGGATGCGTTCGTCATCGCCTCCTTCGAGGGCGCCGGTCTGCTGCCTGGCGTGCTCGTGCACCCCGCGAGTGCCCGCGTGGCCATCGAGCGCCTCGTGCAAGGATCGACCCTCGCGCCCGTGCCGCTGCTCGACGCTCTGCTCGGCATGCGTCACCGGCTCGCGACCCTCGGCCGCATGCGACCCGAGGTCGTCTATCGCCTGCCCTGAGGTGTGTCCCGTGATCGCCGCGGCCGGTCTCACTTCACGCGCGCCGTGAGGACGACGTCCCCCTCGGCGACGAGCTCCCAGGGCCCGCTCGCCTCGCCGATCCAGGCGTAGCTGCCCTCGAGGTGGGGCGCGCGCCCCAGCATCACGAAGAACTGCGACGAGCCGGTGTCGCGGCCCGCGAGCGCGATGCCTATCCCGCCCTTGGCGAACGGGACCGGCGCGGTCTCGCACCGCAGCGCCGAGTGGGCGCCGCCATAGCCGTCGCCTCCCGGATCCCCGAGCTGCACGACGAAGCCGGGCACCACGCGATGCACCACGGTGCCGTCGTAGAAGCCTCCTCCGGCCAGCTCGGCGATGCGGGTCGCGGCGACGGGCGCGAACTTCGGGTCGAGCGCCAGCGTCAGCGTGCCGACCTCGGTCACGAGTTCGACGGTGTGCTTCTCGAGCTTGCCGTCGAGGAGCGGGCTCGCGGTCGTCGTCGCGCCCACGGCCGCGCAGGTGGGCGCCGCCTTCTGCCCGTCGAGGGCCATCGACGCATTGCGCGCCGCGCGGCGCAGCGCGGGCGAGCGGTCGCCGCACAGCCGGGTCAGGAAGCCCCTGCCCGGCGCGTGGCGGAGCGCGCCCACGGCGCCGGCCAGCGAGAGCGCGACCTCCGCGTCGGCCTCCTCGAAGGGTCGCGAGAGCGCGCCGTCGAGCGCGACGAGCACGCGCGGATCGGCCTTGGACGGGGGCGGTGGCTCGGGGCTCGCGTCCACCCCGGCGTCCTTGCTCTTCGCGTCCTTCGGCTCCTTCGGCTCCTTCGGGCCGTCCTCGACGTCCTTCTTCGGCGTCGGCTTGCCCGCGAGTCCCGGCCGATCGGCGATGGCCTGCGCCGCTGCCGCGACCACACCGAGGGCCTTCGCACCGAGGGCGCGCTCGAGGACGTCCGGAGCCTCTTCGGTCTCGGGGTGGTGCGCGAACAGCTCGAGCGCGAGCTCCCGCTGCGAGGGGGGCCCGTCGTTCGCGAGCTTCGCGAGGAGGTCGCGCTTGTCGCCGGTGATCTCGCCGCGGTCGAGCGTGGCGAGGCGCGCGCGATCGCGCAGGCGATCGAGCTCGGCGCGCAGCGGGGCGGGCAGCGACGCGTCGTGCGCCGCGCAGCGCACGACCTCGGGGTCACCAGGGTGCCCGGCGTGCAGCGCCGAGGCCGCGAGACAGCGCACGGTCGCGAGCCGACGCGCGAGCGGCGCCGCGGTCCCCGCCGGGATCGGGGGCAAGCCCGCCGGCAGGAACGCGCGGAGGCTCGACTGCACGGTCGGGTTCTTGTCGGCTGCGCGGTCCGAGAGCAGCTCGAGCGCCACCCGCAACGGGCCGAAATGGGGCTTCAGCAGCGCCGCGGTGGAGGCTGGATCGATGGGCGCGGCGCGGGTGGCGAAGGCAGCAATGGCAGCATCGCCGGACTCGCCCAGCCGGTGCAGCGCGCGGAGCCCTTCGATCACGTCGACCGTCGGGGTGGCCGCGTCCGACACGAGCCCGCGCAGGTCCTCGACCTTGGCCCCTGCTGCGCGCCCGAGCGCCCGGATGGCGAGCGGGCGCAGAGGAGAAGGCCCGGCGGCGATCCGCAGGCGGGCGACCTCCGCGAGCCCAGGGGTCGGCGGGCGCCCGCTCCAGTCGCCGCGGCCGAAGGCAAACAGCGCTGCGTCGAGCGCCGGACGCTTGCCACCCCGCGCGGCACCCACGAGCGCGCTCGCGACGTCGTCCTCGAGCCCGCGATCGTGCTGCGCGATGGCACCGAGCGCGAAGGCCGCGGCCTCTGCGCGCGCGACCGAGCCGGTCTCGAGCCAGCGCATCAGGGCACGGGACGCCTCGATGCCGCCGCAGCGACCGAGTCCGAAGGCGATTCCGACGAACGGGTCGAGCGTGGCGCCGTCGAGCTTCTGCCCCTCGAGGGAGAGAGCCCGCGCCGAGAGCGCCGCGACCAGCTTGGTGCGCACGTCGCGCGGGAGGTCCGGATCCGCGTCGCAGGGGACACCGAGCCCGTAGCCCGCCCAGGCCACCACCTCGGGGTCCTCGTCGGAGAGCGCCTTCCCGAGCCGCTCGACCACCGTCGCGTCGCCGATCTGGGCGAGGGCACGGGTCGCCGCGCGGCGGGCCCGGACATCGGTCGAGACCGACATCGCGACGGGCACGAGCGGCTCGCGCCGGAGATCGGCGCCGACGAGCGCGGGCTTCGGGTCGAAGGGCGTGACCGAAGCCGCGGGCGCGCTCGACGCCGCGGGCGCGGGCGCCCCCGACGTGCCCCGCCGACCGCACGCGACGAGCGTCAGCGAGAGGAGCAGGGCGCGCCTCACGAGGCCCCCCGCGCGAGGTGTCGATCCACGAGGGTCAGCGCGCGCTCCCGCAGCGCGCGGATGCCCTCTTCGAGACCGGAACGCGGCGGCGCCGGCGCCGGAAACCCCTCGGCCTCCACACCCAGAACCGCCGCGATGGCGAGCGAGCGGGGCAGGTGGAACCCGCAGGTCACGATCGTCCAGCGCGCGTCGCGGGCGCCGATCCGGGCGAGCACCGCGCGCGCCTCGATCAGGTTCTCGACCGTGGTGAGCGAGAGTCGATCACGGAACACCCGCGTGGGGGCGATGCCGCTCTCGACGAGGCCCTCGAGGATCGCGTCGGCCTCGACGACGCCATCCCAGCGGCGGCCACCGCACGCCACGATCCACGCGGAGGGATCACGTCGGGCGGCGTCGACCGCGGCGCCGATGCGGCGGACGAGCGCGCCTCCCCCGACCCGCCCTCCGAGCACGATCAGCGCCCGCCCACTCACGCCTTGCCCGGGACGGGCAGCTTCGAGCGCCACACACGGAAGTCGTCTTCCTGCGTACGGGCGAGTCGCCGCTGCTCCTGCACGAAGGCGCCGTAGATCCGCGGCAGACGGGTGTCTTCCGCGAAGGCGTAGAGCACCCGCAGCGCGGCCTCGGCGTCGTCGGAGGCGCGGTGCGCGTTCTCGAGCGCGACGCCGAGCCGCGCGGCGACCTCACCGAGCTTCTTCCCCTTCTCGTACTTCTGCACCTCGCGCGCCCACACGAGCGGGTCGATCCAGTCGATGCCCGGCCGCAAGCAGCTCGGCAACGCCTCGACCACGAGGCCGCTCCGCGCGATCTCGGACACGACGAACGCGCGGTCGAAGCTCGCGTTGTAGGCGGCGGGCACGGTGCCCTCGAGCGCCTTGGCGACCTCGAACGCGATCTCGGCGAAGGTCTTCTGGTCCTTCACGTCCTCGTCGCGGATGCCGTGGACCTCGCTCGCCTCGGCGGGGATCGGGATGCCCGGGTTCACGAGCCAGTTCTCGCGGCGGATCACCTGGCCCGCGCGCCCGACCACGATGCCGATCTCGACGATCCGGTCGCGCTCCGGGTCGCGCCCGGTGGTCTCGGTGTCGAGCATCGCGATGGGCAGATCCATCCACGCGGCGTCGGGATCGAGGCCGGGGACCGTACCCCGCGCCTGCACGCGCAGCAGATGAGCGATCCCGGGCCAGTGCCTCCCCGTTGGAAATCACCCGCACCCGACCGCCTCTTTCACGGGGCCTTCCCCGCGGGCTTGGTGGAGGCCGAGGGCTTGGGCGGGACGCTGCTCGACGGCGCGACCGACGCCGAGCCCGAGGCCCCACCCGAGACCGAGCCCGACGTCGACGGCGCGGCGCTGGTCGACGGCGCGCCGCTCCCGCTCCCACCGGCGTTGGGATCGACCGACGGCGAGGGCGCCGCGCCCGCCGAGATCAGCTGCAGATCCAGGTTGATCCACTCCTTGAGCTGCGGCTCGAACTCGTGGCGGCCGTACGACGCGAACTTGCGGCCGTTGACGTAGATCGAGGGGGTGCCGCTGACGCCGATGCGACCCCCGAGCTCCTTGTCCTTGGCGACGCGATCCTTCGTGTCGGCCGAGACCCAGTCCGCGCGGAACTTGTCGAGATCGAGCCCCAGCTTCTTGGCGTAGCCCTCGATGTCGGGGTTGCCGAGCTGGTCCTGGTGGGTGAACAGGAGGTCGTGCATCTCCCAGAACTTGCCCTGGTTCTGGGCGGCGACCGACGCGCGCGCGGCCGGATCGGCGTGCTCGTGCGCGGGCAGCGGGTAGTTCTTGAAGAAGAAGCGGACCTTGTCCTTGAGGCTCGGGTCCTCGATCACCTTGTGGAGGATCGGCATGGCCGCGGCACAGTGCGGGCACTCGAAGTCGGCGAACTCCACGATCTGGATCGGCGCGTTGACCGGCCCGCTCGAGGGGCTCTTGCCGATGTCGACGACCTTGACCACTTTGTCTTCGAATCGGTTTTCGATCCAGGTCTTGATCTCGGGCTCGCCGTCGCCCTTCTGCACCAGCGTCGCGACGGCCTTGGCCGCGGGGAGGCACTTCTTGCAGGCGCGCGCCTCCTTCACGCAGACCTCGAGGGTGACCGGGTCTCCGCAGGGAGACATGATCGACTTCACGAGCTTGGTGAACGTGCGGCGCTCGCTGAGGACGAGGCTGCTCGTGTCGACCCCTGAGAGCTCGACGACCGGCGTCGCGTTCGCGGGATCGTCGGGCGACACCTCGCTCGGGTTCTTCTTGCAGCTCGCGCCACAGCTCGAGATCGCCGCGGTCGCCGCGAGGACGAGCCACGCGCGACTCTGGCCGGGCGAGAACGAGGACGCGGGAACGGGGAGACGCTTCGAACGGCGCATGCGGCGCAGCAGCCTAGGCGGTCTCGCTCCCGCCGCAAAGCGCCGCGACTCGCGCGAGCCCCGATGCTAGGGATCCGACGTGCGAAGCGTGACCTAGCGCTTCGACGAGCTCGCAGACCTCGACGCCGCGCTCGCCATGGCCGAGGGGCAGGAGCTGCGTCTCCCCGAGGGCCAGCGCGTGGCCGATGGTGAGTGGGTCCTCGCGCTGTTCGAGCTCGCGAGCAGCCACCGCGCGACCGCCGCCGCCGCCCGAGGCGTCGTCTGGGACGACCACGGGACCCACGCCCTCGTGTTCGAGCGTCGCGACTGGGAGCGGCTCTGCGCCTTCGCCGAGCCCGGTCGCGTGTCGACGCCCGCGCCTCCCGCGCCAGCCGCCCTCGGCGAGCTCCGCAAGACCCAGTCGTGGGAGCACGTCGGCGCCGAGGTCCCGGAGCCCGAGGACCCGACTGTCGTCCAGCCGCGACGATCGAGCAGCGAGGGCGCGCGGGTGCTCATCGTCGACGACGACGACGACCTGCGCGACGTGATCGGCGCGATGCTCGAGGCGGTCGGCCTCGTGGCCGCCACGGCCTCGTCCGCGGAGGAGGCCTGGCCGCGGCTCCTCGCCGACTGCCCCGACCTGCTGGTGCTCGACTGGAACCTCCCGGGGGAGACGGGGATCGAGCTGTGCCGTCGCGTGCGCCAGCGGGGCGGGGTCGCCCACCTGCCCGTCCTGTTCCTGACGGCCCACTCGGCGACGACGGATGTGGTCGAGGCCTTCGCCGCCGGCGCCGACGACTACGTCGTGAAGCCGTTCCGCGCCGCCGAGCTCGGGGCGCGCATCTTCGGGCTGTTGCGGCGCACCCGACCTTCGCTGCCGCGCCTCGAGGGGTGACGTGCTCGGCGGCTGGTTGGCGTGGGCCGCCACGCGCAGGGTGGTCTTGCCTCGGCGTGCGCGGGTCCTCGGCGTCGGGGGTGACGTGCGTGGAGGCGCGGGACGGACGCCGCTGGCGATCGCGCTGGCGGGTGCCCTGGGGAAAGGGGTGGTGTTCGTCGGTCACGGCTATGGAGGCGCTGCGCAGGAGCCGCGGATCGTCGGGCGCGACGACGAGGTCGGGGAGGTGGGCGACGAGGCGCTGGTGGCCGCCCGGACCCTGGGCTGCCCCGTGGTCGTCGGACCGCGGGAGAGGGCGCTCCACTTCGCCGCGGACCTCGGGTCGATCCTGGTGGTCGACCGGCTGCTCCAGACGCGGCCCGCCCGGCTCGCCTGCTCGGTGCTGGCCACCCACGCTCCGGATCCTCCTTCGTGGCGGGTGCAGGTCGCCGACGTCGTCGCCCGGATCGGGTCGGCCGAGCTGAGGGAGGTGGTCCGACTCGAGCGACCACTACCGGCGCGGTTCGGACTCGTGACCTCGATGGCTCGACCCGAGCGGGTGGTCCGCTCGCTCGCGGGTCTCGGGCTCGTCGCGCAAAGGCACGTGGCCCGTGGTGACCACGCTCCGTTCGGTGCGCGCGAGCTGCGGGCCCTCGCCCGCACCGCTCGAGAGGGTGCCCTCGAGGCGTGGGTGGTCGATGCGAAGACCGAGGTCTTGCTCGCCGGGCGCGACCTCGGGAGCCCGACCATTTGCCTGCGCCACGCGATCGATCCGGCGCCCTCGTGGATCGCGCGCATTCGTGCCTTCGTCGGCGTTTCGGGCTAGAGTCGCGCCCCTCCCATGAGCCGCCACGACTGGAGTCTCGCCGAAATCCGCGCCATCCACGACACGCCCCTCCTGGAGCTGCTCCATCGAGCCCAGGGCGTGCACCGCGAGCACCACCCGGAGAACCGGGTCCAGCTCTGCACGCTCTTGTCGGTGAAGACCGGCGCTTGCTCGGAGAACTGCTCGTACTGCCCGCAGTCGAACCACCACGACACCAAGGTGGAGCCGGAGCGCCTGCTGCCGGTCGACGAGGTCCTCCGCGCGGCCAGGAAGGCGCGGGAGGCCGGGGCGACCCGCTTCTGCATGGGCGCCGCCTGGCGCGAGGTCCGGGACGGGTCGCAGTTCGACCGCGTGCTCGAGATGGTGCGGGAGGTGAAGGCGCTCGGGCTCGAGACCTGCACCACCCTCGGGATGGTGAACGCGACCCAGGCCCGGCAGCTCAAGGAGGCCGGTCTCGACACCTACAACCACAACATCGACACCTCCCGCGAGCACTACAAGCGGATCATCACCACCCGCACGTTCGAGGAGCGCCTCACGACCATCAAGAACGTCCGCGACGCGGGCATCTCGGTGTGCTGCGGCGGGATCATCGGCATGGGCGAGTCGATCGACGACCGCTGCCGGATGCTCCGCGAGCTGGCCACCCAGACCCCGCACCCCGAGAGCGTGCCGCTCAACGCGCTCGTGCCGGTCGAAGGCACCCCGCTCGCCGACCAGCCCATCATCGACCCCCTCGAGCTGGTCCGGATGATCGCCACCGCCCGGATCCTCATGCCCCACGCCCGGGTACGCCTCAGCGCCGGTCGGAGCCAGATGAACCGGGAGGCCCAGATCCTCTGCCTCATGGCCGGCGCGAACTCCATCTTCTATGGCGAGCAGCTCCTGACCACGCCGAACCCGGACCAGAGCTTCGACCAGAAGCTCCTCGCCGACGTCGGCCTCCTGCCGCTCGAGCCCGCGGTCTGACGTGCCTGGGGCGGGGTCGCCCTGGTGGAGAGGCGGCGCCTGCGGGGTGCTGCTGGCGGTGACGCTCGTCGGAGGGCCTGGTTCGGCATCGGCGGCAGAGTCGAAGGCCCAGACGAGCATCCAGGCGCAGATCGGCTGGACCTGGGTCGGCCGGCCGGAGGGTCGGAGCCACACGGTGGACCTCGGCGGCCGGTGGGAGACCGTGTTGGCCGGAGCTCGCCGCGGGACTTCGGCATCGGGCCGTACTTCGAGGCCCGGACCGGGGGCTTCCATTTCGGCGACTACGGCGGTGGGCTGGTGGCGGTGCTGCCCGTCGAGAGCACGTTCCCCTTCTGGCTGGGCGTCGGCGCTCTCGGTCGGCGGGAGGAGGGCACGTGGGCGCCTGCTGGACACGCCTTCCTCGGGTGGGGCTCGCGGAGCTTCAACTACCAGAGCGTCTGGGGGATGGTGTACGGCCTGACCCTCGACGGCGTCTGGCACGGTGGGGACCGGAAGGGCGTCGACGTGGTGGTGGCGGCGACGCTGGACGCGCAGGCCCTTCTCTACCCGTGGCTCTTGCTGGTGAGCTGGGTTCGACACTGAACGTTCGTGCTCGCATCCTCGCTTCGAGGGGGATAGGCTTGCGCACCATGCAGTCCCGGGGGCCGGTCGCGGTGACCGTCGGTGGACAGGCGTACCGCCTGGTGGCCAGCGTGCCAGAAGAGGAGCTCCGGCGACTCGCCGCGGTGGTCGACGCCCGCATCCGGGAGATCGTCCCCAGGGGCAAGCCGGTGACGGCGAACGCCGTGCTCCTCGCGGCCATGTCCCTGGCCCACGATCTCGAGGCCGCCACGGGAGAGAAGCAGGCCCTCGAGGCCAAGAGCCGCGACCTCATGCGGCGGCTCCTCACGAGGATCGACGAGGCCCTCGACGCGGAGGAGCCCACCGCCGAGGCCGAGGTCACCGTCCCGGCGTCGATGGCATCGGCGAGCAAAGACACCCGCGGTCGCGGGGAGTAGCGGGCGTCGAGCCGAGCGAGCCCAGCCGCGGGCCCGTTTCACGTGAAACAATCCGGCCGACCCGACCTGGCGTTTCACGTGAAACAGCGGTGCTCCGCATCCCCGAACCCGCCCCACCCCCATGCTAGGCAGCGGGCGTGCCCGTCCAATGGATCCTCGACGACCTCCGTCAGCTGGCCGACCGCGACCGCCTGCGTGAGCGCCGACCTTCGCCCTACCGGCAGGGCCCCTACCTGACCTTCCCCGACGGAACCCGGCGCCTCGACCTCTGCAGCAACGACTACCTCGGCCTGGGCGCGCTCCCCCAACCCGGCGTCTCCACTCCCACCAGTTCGGCCGCCAGCCGGCTCGTCTCGGGCGACCTCGACCACCACGCCTCGCTCGAGGCCGCTCTCTGCGATTGGCTCCAGACCGACGCAGCCCTCCTCTTCACGTCGGGATACGCCGCCAACGTCGGCGCCCTCCAGGCGCTCAGCGGACCGGACACCCTCATCCTCTCGGACGAGCTCAACCACGCCTCCATCATCGACGGCTGTCGTCTGGGGCGTGGCCGGGTCGTCGTCACCCCCCACCGTCGGATCGAATCCGTCGAACGCGCCCTGCGCGAGGCTCCCGAGCGCCGCCGCATCGTCGTCACCGACGGGCTCTTCTCCATGGACGGCGACGTGGCTCCCCTCGCCGACCTGCGCCGGCTCTGCGACGCGCACGACGCGCTGCTCTTCGTCGACGAAGCCCACGCCCTCGGGGTGCTCGGACCCGAGGGCCGCGGAGCCTCTGCCGCGGCCGGCGTCCGACCTGACATCCTGGTGGGCACCCTGGGCAAGGCCCTCGGGGCTGGAGGCGCGTTCGTCGCGGGGGGTCGGGAGCTCCACGACTGGCTCTGGAACCGGGCCCGCTCGTTCGTCTTCTCGACCGGCCTGGCGCCCAGCCTCGCCGCGACCGCCCAGCTCCAGCTGCCGCAGGTCCGCGACGGCGTGCGGACCGCTCTCCTGCAGCAGACCGCACGGACCTTCCGAACGCAGCTCGCGAGCGTGGGTGTCGAGGTGTTGCGAGACAGCTGCGGCCCCATCCTGCCCATCCTCCTGGGTGCCGAAGGACGAGCTCTCGAGGCAGCACGACGCCTCGGGCAGGCGGGCTACCACGTGCACCCGATCCGGCCGCCGACCGTTCCACGAGGCACCTCCCGGCTCCGGCTGACCGTCCGGGCCGACCTCGATCCCGAGATCCTGCCGGCCATCGCCGACGCGGTTCGCACCGCGCTCCACCCATGAAGCTCGTGCTGGTCGGAACGGGCACCGGAGTGGGAAAGACCACGCTGGCGTGTGCCCTCCTCTCGGCGGCGACGGAACCCGGGCTCACCTCCTGGAAGCCCATCGAGACCGGGGGCACCGACGACGCCGACGCGCTCCGTCGCGCCGGCACCCGCCACCACCCCACCGTCGTGTCCTTGCGTACCCCGGTCTCTCCCCACCTCGCCGCCCGTCTCGAGGGTCGACGCATCGACCCTCGGCAGGTCGCCGACCAGGCTCCCCCAGGACCCTGGCTGGTCGAGACAGCCGGGGGTCTCTTCACCCCCCTGGACGACGACGGTCGGACCAACCTGGACCTCGTCGTCGCCCTCCAGCCCGACCACGTCTGGCTCGTCGCGCGCAACCGGCTCGGGGTGCTCCACGACGTCCTCGCGACCGTGCGTGCCGCACGCGCCGAGCGGTGCCTCGTCACCCAGGTCGTCCTCAACACCTTCGGACCCGTCGACGACAGCACCTCGACCAACCTCGCAGAGCTCCGGCGACTCCTCGACGTCCCGGTCCTCGACCCGGCCGAGGCGGTCGCGACGTTCACCCGCTCGGCGCGCTGACCTCGCCGTCGGGCTCGTCGGTCTGGAGCTGGCCCTGCACGAGCCGCCAGCGCTGGCCTCCCAGCTTGTCGCGGAAGGGCACGTCGTGGGTGACGACGAACACGAGCGTGCCTGCGCTCGACAGGCCCTGGAGCACCTCGACCAGGCGGTCCACCGCGCCGCCGTCCAGGCCCGTCGAGGGCTCGTCCAGCAGCAGCACCTCGGGGGCGCCGACCAGCGCGCGGGCCAGCGCCACCCGCTGCCGCTGTCCGCGAGACATGACCCGCACGCGCCGGTCGCGGAGCGGCTCGAGGTTGAGCGCGGTCGACCAGCGGCTCCAGGCGTCCTCGACCTTCGCGCCGCGGATGTGGGCGTGCAGGCCGACGTTTTCGATCGCCGTCAGGTCGCCGTAGAGGCCGAGGTCGTGCCCGAGCCAGCCCGCGTGGGCGCGGGTCTCGGCGCCCTGCGCGAGCACCTTGTCCTGACGGCGCAGCTTCACGGTCCCCGTGGTGGCCCGGGCCCGGCCTCCGAGGATCCCGAGCAGGGTCGACTTGCCCGAACCGTTGGCGCCCTCGAGCACGTGGATGCGTCCGCCCACGAACGACCCGCGCGCGCCGCGGAGGACCCGAGCCCCTCCGAGCACCTTCACGACCCCGCTGACTTCCATCCTCAATTGAGACAAACTGGATAATCCTTCTCGCGTGCGAGTGATCTCTTGCCTGGCCTTGCTACACTCGCCCAGTGATGCAGGCCCTGCGCCCGTTGCCCGCGCCGATCCCCACGATCGTGCGGCTTCGGGAGACCGTCGAAACCGCGATCGAAGGCAAGGCCGACGTCGTCGAGCACTCGCTCGTGGCGTTGCTCGCGGGTGGACACCTGCTCATCGAAGACGTCCCGGGCGTGGGCAAGACCACGCTCGCGCGCGCGCTCGCGAAGGCGCTGGGCGGCGCGCTCCATCGAATCCAGTTCACCAGCGACCTCCTTCCTGCCGACGTGCTCGGCGTGTCCGTGTTCGATCAGCGTCGCGGGGACTTCACGCTGCGGCAAGGCCCGATCTTCGCCAACGTCCTCCTCGCGGACGAGATCAACCGCGCGTCCCCCCGCACCCAGTCCGCGCTGCTCGAGGCGATGAACGAGGGGCAGGTCACGATCGACGGTCAGACCCTCCCGCTGCCCGAGCCATTTTTCGTCATCGCGACGCAGAATCCCCAGGATTTCGCAGGCACTTTCCCTCTTCCCGAGTCGCAGCTCGACCGTTTCATGCTGCGCCTCCGCATCGGCTACCCAGCCGCTGTCACCGAGGCGCGGCTGCTCGACCGCGCCACGCTCGACACCGTGCAGGACATCAAGCCCGCCATGGACCTGTCGCAGCTCGTCGCGATCCAGCGCCAGGTCGCGCGCATCCCGATCGAGCAGAGCGTGCGCGACTTCATCGTCGCGATCGCGCAGGCCACCCGCGCCACGCCGAGCATCTCGCTGGGCCTCTCCACGCGCGGCATCCTCTCCCTCGGCATGGCGTCACGCGCGCGCGCCTTCCTCCGCGGGCGCGACTACGTGCTCGTCGAGGACGTCATCGACCTCGCCGTCCCGACGATCGCGCACCGCATCCGCATCGCCGCCTACGCCGACGGGTTCGCGGTCGGGCGCGACGAGGCCGAGGTCGCGGTCCGCGAGCTGGTCGGGCGCATCCCGCTGCCGCTCTGAGGCTGGGGATGGCTGCCTCTGCGCCCGGTCGTCCCGACGCCCCCGACGGCGGCGCGGGGCCCGTCGACCCTCGGACGCGCAAGGCCCACAAGCCCGCGGCGGCGATCAAGAAGCGCCGCCTCCGCTTCCGCGCCCCCCGCAAGCTGAAGGTCACCCGCGAGGGGAAGTACTTCCTGGGCATCACGTTCGGCGTCGGCCTCGCCGCGATCAACACCGGCAACAACCTGCTCTACCTGCTGCTCGGCGTGCTGCTCGCCCTCATCCTCGTGTCGGGCATCATGAGCGAGATCGCGCTCCGTGGCCTGACCGTGCGTCGCCGCTTGCCGCCCCGCGCCCAGGTCGGACGCCCCCACCTCGTCGAGATCGAGGTGCACAACAAGAAGCAGCGGCTACCCTCGTACGCCATCGAGGTCGAGGACATCCGCGCCAACCAGCCCGCGGACAAGCGCTGCTTCTTCCTCAAGGTCTCGCCCCAGTCGACCCAGGTCGCCGCGTACCGGCGCACGCCCCAGCGCCGGGGCCGGGAGGCGCACGTGGCCTTCCGGGTCGCGACGCGGTTCCCGTTCGGTCTGTTCGAGAAATCCAGGCAGATCGACGTTCCGGGTGAGCTCATCATCTACCCCGCGGTCCACACCGTGCGGCTCCCTCCGCCGCGCGTGCGCGCGCAGGGCCACGGGGCGCGCGTGGCGACCCGCGGCGCCGGGGACGAGCTGCTCGGCCTGCGCGCGTACCGACCCGGGGACGACACCCGTCAGGTGCACTGGCGCAAGACCGCCGCCGCGGGCCACCTCGTGCTGCGCGAGCACACCGCCGAGGGCGCGCCCGAGATCGAGATCGAGCTCGACGACGTGTGCGCCGCGCTCGATCGCCCCGAAGGAGACGAGGAGCGCCGGCGCTTCCTCGACGGCCTCGAGACCCGCATCCGCGAGGTCGCGTCGCGCGCCGTGGCGCACCTCGCCCGCGGGGACGGCGTCGTCATCGTGACCACCGGCGGCACCCGGATCCGGGGCAATCCCCGCCTCGGGAGCGACCCGATCCTCCGCTTCCTCGCCCTGCTCGAGCCCACGACCACGAGCACCCGTCTGCACCGCGGAGAGGCCGCCGAGTGAAGTTCGGGCTCACCCACCGCATCCTGACGAGCGCGCTCGCGACCCTGGGCGTCCTCGCGATCGTGCTCTCGGGCGCGCTGCCCAAGGTCACCGTCGCGTTGCTGGTGATCGGGCTCGTCTTCGCGCTGGTCACGACCGAGCGCTTCCAGCAGTCGACCACCGCCCGCTACGCCGCGGCGATCGTGCCCTCGCTCGTGCTCGGCGTGGAGCTCCTGCGGTTCGTCTCGGGCGCGCCGCTGCTCGAGCTCGCGGTGGAGTTCGCCGCCGCGCTGCAGATCGTCCGCCTGGCGACCCGCCGCGGGGCGACGCACGACCAGCAGGTCGTCCTCCTCGCGCTGCTGCACCTCGTCGCGGGCACGGTGCTCGGGGGAGGTCTGGCCTACGGGGTGTGCCTGTTCGGGTTCCTCGTGCTAGCCCCCGGCGCGCTCGTGCTCTCGCACCTGCGCCGCGAGGTCGAGGGCAACTACCGCCAGGGCGCGCGCGATCGCACGGGGTTGCCCGTCGACGTGCCGCGCATCCTGCGCTCACGACGGGTGATCGGGCCCGGGTTCCTCGCGCTCACCTGCCTGCTCAGCCTGCCGATCATCCTGTTCACGGCGCTCCTGTTCGTCCTGTTCCCGCGGGTCGGCTTCTCGCTGCTGCTGTTCCAGTCGCAGCACCCCGGTCGCATCACGGGCTTCTCGGACTCGGTGGATCTGTCGAACGTGGGCAAGCTGCGCGAAGATCCGGCGATCGTCGTGCGCTTCCGGCTCTCGGACCCGCCGACCGGCGCGCCTCCGCAGAAGATGATCCTGCGCCTCCGCGGCACGGCGTTCGACGAGTACCAGGGCGGCGGCAAGTGGTCGCGCACGAGCACCGATCGCATCCGTTGCCGAGGCTCGGCTCCGACGTGCCGATGCTCCGGTTCCCCGACCCGGTGCGCGATCGCTCGGTCAAGCTCGAGCTCGAGCCGCTCGATCCCACGGTCATCTTCCTGCCCCCGCAGACCGTCGCGCTGCGCTGGACCACCGGCGCCGATCGACTCTCCGCGACGCCGCCGCCGCTGGTCTGGAGCGCGGAGTCCACGCTGCGCTACGAGGCCGCGCCCGAACGCGTGCTCCGCTACGAGGTGTTCCTCGCGCAGCCGAACGAGATCGTCGACAAGCCGCTCAGCAAGGCGGATCACGAGCGGTACGTGCAGCTGCCGAAGGAGACCACGGCCCGCATGCGCGACCTCGCGCGCGAGTGGACCAAGGGCGCGCACAGCCCCACCGAGAAGGCGGCGGCGATCTCCTCGCACCTCGAGCACGAGTACAAGTACTCGCTCGACGCGCCTTCGGGGGGCAAGGCCGACCCGATCGATCACTTCCTGTTCGAGTCACGCGCGGGCCACTGCGAGTTCTTCTCCACCGCGATGACGCTCCTCCTCCGGGTCGTCGACGTGCCGGCGCGGAACGTCACCGGGTTCGTCGGGGGCACCTGGAACCGCTTCGGCGGGTTCTACGCGGTGCGCCAGGGCGACGCGCACTCCTGGGTCGAGGTGTACACCGAGGGCCCGAAGTTCACGGGGTGGGCCACCTACGATCCGACCCCGGCCGCCGGCGCGCAGCCGCTCGCGCAGACGAACGGTCCGCTCTCCACGCTGCGCGAGATCCTCGAGGCCATCTCGCAGAGCTGGGATCGCTACGTGGTCGGCTACGACCTGCCCACGCAGATGGAGTTCTTCCGGAAGGTGCAGCACGCCTTCGAGCGGCGGCGGGCGCCGGAGACCGGCCCGAGCTTCGCTTCGGGCGTCTCGAAGGGGCGGGTCGCGGTGGTCGTGGGGATCGGCGCCGCGGCGGTCGGCGCATATCTGCTCTGGCGCAGGCGCAAGGGTCGAGAGGCCGCCTCCCCCGCGGAGCGCGAGGCGCGCAAGCAGCGCCGCGCAACCCGGCTGTGGATGGACCTGGAGGAGGCCTTGCTGGCGCGCGGCGTCACCCGACCGCGACACGTGCCGCCACTCCGCTTCGTCGAGCAGCTACGGAGCACCCGTGCGGACGAGCTCGCCGAGGAGGCCTTCATGCTCGTGCACGCCTACACCCAGGCGCGCTTCGGCAACCAGCCGCTGAGCGAGGACGAGGAGCGCGAGTTCGCGGCGCGGGTCGCGCGGATCCGCCGGACGCGCGAACCACGCTAGGCTCCTCGACCCATGCTCGATCGCGTCGCCCTCGGCGTCCTCCCCGAAAAGCCCCACACCGTGTTCCGCGCCGCTGCGGACGGCCCGCTCGCGGGCGCGCTGCTGCAGGAGGAGATGTTCACGCGCGGGGGCTTCGACGGGCCGTACTCGTACCTCTACCACCAGCGCCCGATCACCGCGCCGATCGAGGTCGCGACGAGCTCGCGGGGGTTCCCGGTCGCGCGCCCGAGCGAGGAGGGCAACCACCCGCTCCGGCGGCGGCTCTACCACGCGCCGAAGGCCGCGCGCCGCGGCGCGATGCTCGAGGCGCGCACCTCGGTGGTGGTGAACTCCGACGTGGCGCTCTACGTGTTGCGGCCCGATCGCGACGACGACGTGCTGTTCGCCAATGGCGACGGCGACGAGCTGTTCTACGTGTTCGAGGGAGAGCTCGAGCTCGAGTCGGTGTTCGGGCGTCAGCGCTGCGTCGCGGGCGACTACGTGCACGTGCCGCGCTCGACGATCCACCGCTGGAAGCTCCTCACGGCGACGGCCGAGCTCATCGTGTTCGAGTGCCGCGGCGGGTGCGTGATCCCCGGCAATTTCCGCAACCCCGTCGGCCAGCTCAAGCTCGACGCCCCCTATACGCATCGCGATTTCGGCCGCCCGACCGCGCCGATCGCGACCCTCGACGCCGTCGCGGAGGGACCGTGCGACGTGATCGTCAAGAAGGGCGACCGCTTCACCCTGCACCGGCTCGCGCACACGCCGCTCGATGTGGTCGGATGGGACGGCTACGCCTACCCCTTCACGTTCCCGATCGAGAAGTACCAGCCGAAGACCGGCCTCATCCACCTGCCCCCGACGATCCACACGACCTTCACCGGGCCGGGCTTCGCGATCTGCTCGTTCGTGCCGCGCGTCACCGACACCCACCCGCAGGCGATCCCCTGCCCGTACCCGCACTCGAGCGTCGATTGCGACGAGATCCTGTTCTACGTCCGCGGCAACTTCACCAGCCGCAAGGGCGTGGGGCCGGGCAGCCTCTCCCTGCATCCGGCCGGGATCCCGCACGGACCGCACCCGGGATCGTACGAGAAGAGCATCGGATCCACGCGCACCGACGAGCTCGCGGTCATGATCGACACCTTCGCGCCGCTCGTCCCCACGACCGACGCGGTGGCGCTCGAGGATCGCGCCTACCACGAGAGCTGGACGCTGTAGGTCCAGAGTTCACCTCGATGTCTCGTGAAAAAGGCGGCCCAAGGTCTCGCCGTCCCGTACCGTCCTATCAGCGACAGTGACGAGGCGAGGCGAGGCAGGGAGCGGACGGTCGATGGGCCGGGGTCTCGGCCGCGTGCTGTTCGCCACGGTGCTCGCCACGGGGCTCGGCGGGGCGAGCGCGGCCCACCGCCCGACGAGTCGCGTCCTCGCAGCGACCGGCAGCGCGGCGCCCTCCACGACCGCGGAGTTCGCGGTGGACAGCGCCTCGCTCGCGCCGATGACCTCGCTCGCCCCCACCGTGGCGCCGAAGTCCGTCTCCAAGCCCGTGGTCAAGCCGACGACGCCGCTCTCGCACTGCGCGGGCGTCGACGCCGTGCCCCCGGTGCAGAAGACGTTCGCGAGCTGCACCCCCGATCAGGGTCGCGAGCGGATCACGCTGGTGTTCGTGACCGACATGCACGCGCACATGCACCGCTACTTGCCGGGCAAGCGCTCTCCGCTCTCGGTGCTGCGGGCCTACGCGGCGCGCCGGCGCGTCGAGACCGGCGGGCGCGTGCTGTTCCTCGACGGCGGCGACGACCTCGAGAAGGGGGCGCTGTTCGACGCGCGCTCGGAGGGCGCGGCCACCCTCCACCTCGTCGATCACCTCGGGCTCGACGCGCGCACGCTCGGCAACCACGACTTCGCCTACGGGCCCGCGAGCGTGATGGCGCAGGCGAGCACCACGTCGTTCCCGGTGCTCGCGTCCAACCTCGACGGGCCCGCTGGCTTCGGCGCGCGGCGCACGATCACGCTCGACGTCGGGTGCGCGAAGGTCGGCCTGTTCGGGCTCCTCCTGCCGCCGTACGACGAGCTCGACGAGACCCACGACGCGCCCTACCTCGGGGCCTTCACGGCCCACCACGACGCCGATGGCCGCTACCCGAAGCTCGCCGAGGCGCTCGCCAAGGAGCTGCGCGCGCAGGGCGCCGACGTGGTGATCGGCCTGAATCACCTCGGAATGGCGCGGGATCGTCCGATCCTCGAGGAGGCGCCGACGGTCGACCTCGTCCTCTCCGGGCACGACCACTTCCACTTCGGGGGGCCGCTGCGGGGACGCTACGGGTTCCTGGTCGACGGCGGCTCGTTCCTGCCCGGTCAGGGCGACGCCAACGGCGAGGCCCACGTGGACGAGGTCACCCTCGACGTCGATCTCGGCCGGCACGCGGTGCGGCTCGTCGGGACCAAGTCGCTGCGCCTCGCGGACCTGCCCGACCTGGACACCGACCTCGAGGCCGAGGTGGAGCGCATGCAAGCGTGCTTCGCGCCGGGGGCCGACGCGCCGATCGCCGACCTCGCGTTCCCGCTGCGCGCGAGCGCACCCGCCGTCTGGGTGCCCATCGTGGAGGCGGCGCTGCGGCGGCGATTCCCGAGGGCCGACGCGTGGCTGTTCGAGCGCGCCTCCTACGGCGGCATCGCGAAGGCCGATCTCTCGGAGGGCCCCGTGTCGGCGCAGGCGCTCGCCGACTTCGCCTACGTCGAGAAGCAGAAGCCGGGCGGCCCCGGGTTCACGGCCCTCGTGCCGGTCACCATCGACGGCGCCGCGCTGCGGGCGCTGTGCGCGGCCCCCACGTACACGTCCTGGGATCTACGGGTGCAGCGCCACTGCCCCGACGAGATCGTCGACGGGCAGACCTACCAGCTCGTCGTCCAGCGTCGCACGCTGTACGCGCCGAAGCGGGCGTTCTCCACGGTGCCGGCGGGCTTCCCGGACGCGGCCCGCGTGGACGTGGGGGCGGTCGAGGTGCGCGACCTCCTCATCGATCACGCACGCGCGCGGGGCGCCGCCTGTCTGCTGCTGGACCGCGATCTGCCCGGCCCTTGTCGCGGGAGCTCGTAGCTCGTTGGTCAGAGCAGTCGCCCGCCGCGTTCACTTGGCGGCGACGAGCCAGCGCAGCGCCTTGCGGTACTGCTGGCCCATCGTGTCCACCGGGATCTGGTGGCCGTAGCCCTTGGCGACGTTGAGCTTCACCGAGTAGCCCAGGTTCTTGAGGTGCTGGAACGCGGCCTCGGACTCCTTGACCACGCCGTCGGTCTCGCCCGTCCACAGGTAGACGCGCTTGGCCTTCTTCTTGGCCTCGGTGAGCACGTTGACGTCGCCGCCGAAGTAGCGGTCGCACGAGGCGACGATGAGCCAGCGGTTGAAGGTGACCGTGTCGCGGATGGCGATGTTCTGCGCGACGTAGGCGCCCTCGGAGAACCCCATGAGCACGTTGCCGCGCAGCTGCACCCGCTTGCCGAACTTGCCGCGGAGCGCGTTGAGGGCGCCCAGCACGTTCTTCTCGGAGGTGAACCAGTCGTTGTTCCAGGTGCGCTCGGCGGGGTTGCCGTTGAACGGCAGCTGCCCCGCAGGGCAGAGGAGCCAGCCGAACTCGGTGACCACCTTGGCCCACTGACGGCAGCCCTCCTCGGGCACGCCGCTGCGGCCGTGGAGGTAGACGAAGACGGGCTTCATCCCCTTGCCGGCCTTGGGCTTGTAGAAGAAAGCCGGTGGGAAGCCCGGGTTCTCGAGCGTGTTGGGCGCGACGGGCGACAGACCACCGAGCTTGTCGACGACCGACGCCGCCGCGGACGCTGAGCCGGCCGGGTGGTTCGGCGCGGCCTGGGCACCGACGAAACCGCGCGGTGAGGCGAGGAGCCCGGCCACCGCGAGCGCGACGCCGAGCCCACGACCGAGCAGCGGACGCCCACGACCGAGCGGACGCCCACGACCGAGCGGACCTGAGTGGCGGAAGAGGGTGGAGACGGGGGACATCGGAGACTCAACCAGCGACCAGCACGACCTTGGTGACTTCGGGGGGGACAGCAACGCGCGAAGGGGGTCCGGATGTTCCGAGGCCCCGGTTCACGTAGAGCGTGGTGGGACCGACTTGATAGCGCCCGGACACCCAGGGGTACAGCACACCCACCGCCACCGGGCCAAGAGGACGGATCTGGCCGCCGTGGGTGTGCCCGGAGAGCTGCAGATCGACGCCCACACCGGCCGTGGCGCGGACGATCTGGGGCTGGTGCGCGAGGAGGATGCGCGCGCGGTCGGGCGGGGCCTCCCGGAACGCCTGTGCAGGGTCGGAGCCGTGGAAGGCGTCTTCCACGCCGCCGACGACGAAGCCACCGCCGTCGGCCTCCGCGATGCGGGTGTGCTGGTTGATCAAGACCCGCACCCCCGTCGCCGAGATCGCGGAGAGGACGAGGTCGCGACCGACGTAGTGCTCGTGGTTGCCGGGGATGGCGACGGCCCCGTGGCGCGCGAGGGCCGAGAGCCGCGCGAGCCAGGCCACCGCCGGCGGGATGTGCCGCGCCCGATCGTGGACCAGGTCGCCGGTCATGACGACCAGATCGGCGCGGTGTGCGCGGATGCGCTCGAGGATCCGCGCGAGGTCCTTCTCGTCGAGGAACTCGCCGACATGGACGTCGGAGACCTGCACGATCGTGTAGCCGTCGAGCGCCTTCGGGAGCCGCGGCAGACGCACGGGCAGCTCGACGACGTCGAGGTCGCGACGCGCGCGGATGCCCCAGAGGGGAGGGATCACCCCCGTGGCCGTGGCGACGCCGAGCGAGACCTTCTGGAGCGCGGCGCGGCGTCCAGGCTGCGCGGCGGGGACGGCGCGATCGGTCCCGAAATCCAACAGCACGAGCAGCGGCGCGACGACCACCACCGCGGCGAGCTCGAGCAGCGCCGCTCCCTCGATCACGGCGAAGCCGTCGGGCAGATCGAGCAAGCGCGAGGCGCGGCCGAGGGGCAGGAGGCACGTGCCGACGACGGCGATCAGGCGCGCGCGAGGGATGCCGCGCGCGTGGAGGCGCCACGCGAGCAACCCGTGGAGGACGGCCGAGGCCGTCGTGAACACGAGGAAGAAGAGGAGGAACCGGTTCACCCGCGGGGCCCCGTGCCCTTGCGCGTGCGGCGCGGCAGGATGGTGCGGCTCGAGGCCGCGAGGTCGAGGCCGTCGCGGCCGCCCGCCACGAATCGCTGCGCGCCGGCGTAGGCGATCATCGCGGCGTTGTCGGTGCAGCTGGCGAACGGCGGCACCACGATCGTGAGGCCGGCGGCCCGGGCGGCGCTCGTGGCGCGCGCGCGCAGCTCCGCGTTCGCGGCGACGCCGCCCGTGATCACGATGCACGAGACAGCCTCGGCGCGCGCCGCCGAGACGAGCTTGTCGACGAGGACGGTGGTCGCGGCCTCCTGGAACGACGCGCAGAGATCGGCCACCTCGGCCTCGGTCGTCGGCGGCCTCCTGGCGACCAGCGTGGCGACCTGCGTCTTGAGGCCCGAGAAGCTCATCTCCCAGTCCTTGCGGTGGGCCATCGGGCGCACGAGTCGCAGCTTGCTCGCGTCTCCGAGCTTGGCCAGGCGATCGACGATCGGCCCCCCCGGATACCCGAGACCGAGCAGCTTCGCGACCTTGTCGAAGGCCTCGCCGGCGGCGTCGTCGCGGGTCGCGCCGAGCTCGCGGATCTGCGCAGCGTCGGGGCCGTCGACCCGGTAGATCGCGGTGTGCCCGCCCGAGGCGAGGAGCGCCACATAGGGAAACGTGGGCACCACCTGCTCGGGCGCACGGCAGACGAACGGCGCGAGCAGGTGGCCCACCAGGTGATCCACGGCGACCAGCGGGAGGCGGGTGGCGTAGGCGAGCCCCTTGGCCACTTGCACCCCGGTCAGGAGCGCACCGATGAGCCCCGGCCGAGCGGTGACGGCGATCGCATCCAGGCCCGAAAACGGCAGGCCTGCGCGGTCCATCGCCTCGCGCACCACCGGGACCAGCGCACGCAGATGGTCGCGAGAGGCGAGCTCGGGGACCACGCCACCATAGGGAGCGTGGAGGGCGACCTGGGAGTGCACCACGTCGGAGAGGACCGTGCCCGACTCCGACACCACGGCAGCAGCGGTCTCGTCGCAGGACGACTCGATTCCGAGGACGAGAGGCACGGCTGGTCTGTAGCCGCAGAAAACCCCTGCCGAAAGGGTCCGTGCTAGAGGAGCCCTCATGGCCGCACCCGAGCCGAGTGACATTCTCGAATCGAATCTGGCCGCGGAATTCCCGCTGCCAGCGTTCGGGAGTCACGCGCTTTACGTCATCGTCGTCCTCGCCGCTGCCACCTTCGCGCTCGCCCTGGCTTCGGCCAAGAGACCGCGGCTCCTCGCGGCGGCCCGGAGCGCCGCGTACGCGACCTGCGCGCTGGTCTGGTTCGACCTGCTGCTGCTGGCGTACGCGTTCATCACGCACGACTTCCGCATCCGCTACGTCGCTCGGTACAGCGACCGCACGATGTCCACGGGCTACCTGTTCACCGCGCTCTGGGGCGGGCAGGACGGCTCGCTGCTCTGGTGGTTGTTCCTGCTCAGCGTGAACACCGCCGCGTGTGTCGCCTGGATGGGCAAGAAGTGGCGGCCGCTGCAGCCCTACGTGATCGCCACTCTCACCGCGATCATGGGCTTCTTCGTCGTGATCATGGCCTTCTCGGCCAACCCGTTCGCGGAGTCGATCGCTGGTGCGCGCGCCGACGGCGAAGGCCTGAACCCGCTCCTGCAGAACTTCTACATGATCATCCACCCGCCGAGCCTCTACACGGGCTTCGTCGGGTGCGCGGTGCCGTTCGCCTTCGCCATCGCGGCGCTCGCCAGCGGCCGCCTCGACGAGGAGTGGCTCGTCGCCGTCCGCAAGTGGATGCTGTTCGCGTGGACCTTCCTCACCATCGGCAACGTCCTCGGCATGCTCTGGGCGTACGAGGAGCTCGGGTGGGGCGGCTACTGGGCCTGGGATCCGGTCGAGAACGCGGCGTTCATGCCGTGGCTCACGGCGAGTGCGTTCGTGCACTCGACCATGATCCAGGAGCGGCGGCGGATGCTGAAGATCTGGAACGTCGTACTCATCGCGCAGACGTTCTTCATGACCATCTTCGGCACGTTCCTCACCCGCAGCGGGATGATCGCGAGCGTGCACGCCTTCGCGCAGTCCAGCATCGGCATCTACTTCAGCTACTTCATGGTGACGATCGTCTGCGTGACCGCCGGCCTCGTCGTCTACCGCCTCCCGGAGCTCAAGAACCTCGACGGCGACGAGCCCGCCACGCGGCTCTACCGCGAGAAGGTGGGCCCCGTCGTGGTCGCCACGCTGGCCTTCGCGCTCCTCTGCGCCGGCGTGGTCCGCTTCGTCACCCCGAAGATGCTCCCCGTCGCGGCGGTCGCGCTCGGCACCGTGCAGTTCCTCGGCGGCTACGGAATGGCGCGCATGCGTCGCAGCTTCGTCGGCTACCCGTGGGGAGATTTCTCCACCTCGATCTGGGTGTTCGCCCTCGCCGTCGCGCTCGTCGCGCCGGGCGTGTTCACCGCCGGCGGCTTCATCACCTACTGGATCGCCTCCCGGGTGATCGCGCAGGCCAAGGCCACCGCGGACTCCGCGAAGGACGCGGCCGTCGCGACCGAGATCGACGCCGTCGCCTCGCGCGAGGCGGCGTTCGTCGCCAACAACTGGATCCTCGTCTCCATGCAGGCGGTCATAGGCTTGCTCACGGTGTTCCCGCTCATCAGCGAGGCCGTGATCAAAGAGAAGGTCACGGTCGGTCCCAAGGTGTTCACCGCGGTCATGCTCCCGCTCGGGCTCGCGATGTACGCGCTCATGGGCGTCGCGCCGCTGCTCGGCTGGCGCAAGACGAGCGAGAGCGCGCTCAAGAAGGCGTTCCGCATCCCGGTCACCACGGGCCTCGTGGTCGGCGCGCTGCACTTCGCGATCGGCAGGCGCTTCGGCCTCCCGGCCATCATCGACGTCGACCCGATCTGGCCCAACGCGTTCGGCCAGATCCTCAAGTACATCGCGATGGTCACGCCGGTGCTCGCCACGTCGGTCGGCGCGTTCAACGTCGCCGTCATCGCGCAGGAGTTCTGGCGCGGCATCGCCTCGCGCACCAAGGCCCACGACGAGGGGGTCTTCACGGCGCTGACCAAGCTCGTGGGCAAGGCGCGCCGCCGCTACGGCGGCTACGTCGTCCACCTCGGCATCGTGGTGATGTTCCTCGGCTTCGCGGGCTCTGGTTACAAGACCGACCGCGAGGTGGCGCTGCGCCCCGGCGAGTCGTTCGAGTTCCAGGGCTACCAGTTCACCTACGTGAAGTCGCGCCGCGTCGACACCGACCCGGCCAAGATGGAGATCTACACCGACATCCACATGCGCAAGGGCAACAAGGATCTCGGCGTGCTCTCGCCGGCCAAGTTCGTCTACCGGCGCCAGCAGATGCCGACCAGCGAGGTCGCCATCAAGGTCGGCGTGCGCGAGGACATCTACCTCGCGCCCGGCTCGGTCAACCCCGAGACCAAGCTCGCGACCCTGCACGTGTACGTGAACCCGTTCACCTCGTGGATCTGGCTCGGCGCGATGATCGTCCTCATCGGCGCGGCGATCGCCACGTGGCCCGACCCGGATCTCGAGGACCAACCCGTCACGGCCTACCTGCGGACCGCCGGCGCGGTGGCCATGTCGCTGTTCCTGTCTCTCTTGCTCGCGATGACCCCGACCTACGCACGGGCGGCGCAACAGAACGGGGGTGGATCCTCGATCCACGCGGGAGACGTCCAGCTCAAGACTCCGCAAGAGAAGCGGCTCTTCAGCAACCTCCTCTGCATGTGCGGCACGTGCGAGCGCTTGCCGCTCACCAACTGCGCCTGCGGCTGGGCCGACGACATGCGCGCGCGGCTCGGGGCCCGCATGGCCATCGGCGAGTCGGAGGACAGCATCACGGCCTGGTACTCGAAAGAATACGGAACGTCGGCTCTCAACGTTCCGCCGTCGCGCGGCTTCCTCCGCACCCTGTGGGTCGTCCCGACCCTCTTCGTGCTCGCGGGGGGCACCGGCGCGGTGTTCCTGATTCGTTCGTGGAAGAAGCGGGCTCCTGCGCCCAAGGCCACGAATGACGCTGCAGCGGACGAGAAAGACGACTACGACTCCAAGCTCGACGAGGAGCTTCGGAACGACAAATGAACGATGCGGAGCAGGTAGCGCGCGCCGCGCCGAGGGCGACGAAGAACGCAGGCACCAGCGGTGAGGTGGAGCAGAGCACTCCCTTCCTGCAAGGAACCTGGGCCCGCGTCGCGGCGGTCGTCCTCGTCATCCTCACGGTGGCCTTCGTCGGCATGCGGGCGGGCACCGGCACCGCGCTGATCATGCTCGCTGGCGCAGCGCTGCTGCTGGTGATCCTGTTCGCTTTTCGCTCGGTGCAGGCCGCCTTCGAGCCCGCCGAAGACCTGGTGTCGCTCGCGGCCAAGACCACCACGGCCGAGGCCTGGAAGAAGACCGCGCTCAAGGCGATCAAGGATCTCGAGTACGAGCGCGCGCTGGGGAACGTGGCCGACGAGGACTACAAGAAGCTCCTCGACGCCTACCGCGAAGAGGCCAAGCTCGCTCTGCGCGCGGTGGACGACGAACGCCAGATCCGGCGCGAGGCGGCGTCGGCGTGGATCGCCGAGCACCTCACCGCCGAGCAGACTTCGCCCTCCGACGAGGACGAGGAGCGCGGCGAAGACCCGACCCCGACGCCCGCGGAGGCCCCCGTGTCCAAGCGGAACGACCGGTCGAGCACGCCGACCGCTTCGGACAAGGTCATGAGCAAGACACCGAAGAAGGGCACCGAGGAGTCGGTCTTCGGCGATCAGCACCGGTGTCCGAAGTGCGACACCAACAACGAGCCCGACGCGAAGTTCTGCAAGGAGTGCGCGACCGCGATGCCGCGAGGTGAATCGTGAAGCGAACCTTCCTCCGAGTCGGGGGCGCGCTGGTGCTGGGCAGCGTCTTCGCCGCGACCGCGTCCGCCCAGCAGCCGAGCGCCGCGCCCAGCGCCTCCACGCCCAAGCCCGCGCCTTCTGCCTCGGTGGCGGCTCCGCCGTCGGCGAGTGCATCTGTGTCCGCGAGCGCTGCGCCCTCAGGAAGCGCTGGCGTGCCCTCCGCGCCGCCGAACGCCCTTCCCCCTGGGCATCCCGCGCCGGGTGCGCCCGGTCCGGGCATGGAGGACGACGAGCCGCGCATCCCGCGCGACATCGTGATGGACGATCCCTCCATCCCTGCGGGCTCGATCTACACGAGCATCGTCGACGAGGCTGGCAAGGCCGTCGGCAACGTGGAGGTGGTCCTCACCATCACGCGGACCAAGATCTCCGAGGGCGAGTCGTCGAGCAAGACGACCAAGATGACCGACGCCAAGGGCCTCGTCGTCTGGAAGGACCTCCAGCGCGGCACCGACGTGACCTACGCGGTCTCGGTGGCCAACTCGGCGCCCGAGGCTCCGGCGTTCACCGCGGTCTACAGCTCCAGTGCCATCAACCTCCCGCTCGATCGCGGCTTCCGCATCCAGCTCCATCGCTTCCCGGTGGCCTCTTCGATCGACAAGCTCCTCGTGGCCGTCGAGGGCGCCGACACCATCATCGAGATCCGCGACGACCAGCTCGAGGTCCAGCAGATCTTCGACATCATCAACGTAGGCACCACCACGTGGGGGCTCGGCCCGAACGGCCTCGAGCTCGGGTTGCCCCCCGGCTCCAAGGGTCTGCGCACGGGCGAAACCGTCGAGACCCACGGCGCGGTCGGCGTCGAGGGCAAGGGCGTCAAGTGGATCGGCGCGTTCCGGCCCGGCCGCTCGCGACTCGGCTACGACTACAAGATCCCCTTCGACGGATCGGGCGAGATCGACCTCGAGATCCCCTTGCCGCCGCGCGTGATGGTGGCCCGCCTCCGCGTCCCCACGCGCAAGGGAATGACCGTCAGCGTCGAGGGGTTCCCCGCCACTCGCCCCGAGATGACCGAGATCGGCGTGAAGGTCGCCTCCACCCTCAAGCAGGGTTCGCCGCAGGAGCCCATCGCCCGGCTCAAGATCCACATCGCTGGCATCCCCACCGCGGGTCCGGCGCGCAACGCCGCGTTCCTCGGGGCGCTAGGGCTCTTGCTGGTCGGCCTGTGGCTCGGCACGCGCGCCCACGCTCGCAAGGAGCTCGAGGCCTCCACGTCGCTCCGCGCGCGCATCCGCCTGCGCCTCCTCCAGGAGGTACGCGAGCTCGACCAGGCCCTCGCCGAGGGGCGCATCGGCCCCAAGGCCCACGCCCGCGAGCGATCGCGTCTGGTGGACGACATCGGCAGCACCCTGGAAGTCTGACGGAGACCTCGATGGCCATCCGGCGCATCGCGCAGATCGGGCACCCCGTCCTCCGAGAGATCTCGAGAGAAGTCTCGGTCGAGCAGCTCCGTTCGGACGAGATGCAGCGTTTCATCGACGATCTCATCGAGACCATGCGGGACGCGAACGGGGCTGGTCTGGCCGCTCCGCAGATCCACGAGCCCGTGAGGATCTGCGTCATCGAGGTGAGGAACAATCCTCGCTATCCCGAACGACCGAACATCCCGCTGACCGTGCTGGTCAACCCGAGGCTCACCCCGATCGGCGACGAGCGCTTCGACAACTACGAGGGTTGCCTCAGCGTGCCCGACTTGCGCGGCGTCGCGCCACGCCACGCCGTCCTCCGCGTCGAGGCCCTCGATCGCCACGGCGCCGCGCTGGACTTCGTCGCGCGCGGGCTATCCGCGGGCGTCTACCAGCACGAGGTCGATCACCTCGACGGCAAGCTCTTCGTCGATCGCGTCGTCCGTCCGAGCACGCTGTCGACCTGGCGCGAGTTCGAGCGTCACCATCAGGCCTCGGCGACCGAACACGCCCGCGCGATCGTGGCGCGCTACGGCTCCTGATCCGGGCTGTGGAAAGCCTGCCCACAAGGGCCGTGTACAGCCTCCGCGCAACCCGAGCACAGCGGCCCCTCGCGGTTCCACCCTCACCCCGGCCGGAGCTTGTCCCCGTCCTCCTCCCCAGCGCCGAGCGGTCCTCTGCCCTGCGATTACGGACGCTTACCGAGATATCCCCAGAACCCACAGGCCCTACTCGTCTCTACTTAGATTAATTTATACAGAGGATCAGAGAGCACGGACCGGACCGAACCGTGCGAGAGGGGCTTCCGCTCTCGTGAAGCTTGGCGTAGACACTCGGTCACCGAGGAGCCTGGTATGGACGTCACGCTGCCGAAGAAGGATCTCATTCGCCTGTTCGGACGCACCCAAGGGGTGGCCGACAAGAAGAGCACGATGCCCATCCTGTCGAACGCCCTCGTGATGGCGCGCGGCGGGTCGATCCGTGCCTCGGCGACCGATCTGTTCATGGCGGTGACCTCGTCGCAGCCGGCCACCATCCAGCGCGAGGGACTCATCGCGTTGCCGGCCAAGGAGCTCGTCGAGCGCCTCAAGGCCATGCCCGAGGGTCTCGTGCAGTTCTCCGTCTCGGAGGGCTCGACCGTCCTGCTCAAGGCCGTCGGGGCCAAGCGCGAGTTCCGGTTGCGCGGCATGCCGGGCGAAGATTTTCCGACCCTGCCGCAGCCGGACGAGTCCTCGACCGAGCTCGCCATCTCGCCGGCCATCCTCGCCGATCTCATCGCCAAGACCTCGTTCTCCATCTCGCCCGACGAGACTCGCCCGCACCTCAACAGCGCGCTCCTCGAGTGGGACGGCGCGGTCGCGCGCATGGTCACGACCGATGGACACCGCCTGAGCAAGTACGAGATCGACGTCCCCGGCGTCGAGGCCAAGTTCTCGCTTCTCATCCCGCTCAAGGGCATCGGTGAGCTCCGCCGCCTCTGCGACGAGCTCCGCTCCGACAAGAGCACCGACGCGCCCATCAAGCTCCTGCGCGGTGGCCCCAACGTCTTCTTCTCGTACGCGCGCCCGGGCGAAGAATCGCTCCTCGCGATCAAGCTCGTCGACGCGCAGTTCCCGCCCTACCAGCAGGTGATCCCGCAGCGATCGGATCACTCGGCGCGGGTCTCTCGCGCCTCCTTCATCGACGCCCTTCGCGCCATGTCGATCGCCGCGAGCGAGCGCACCGGCAGCGTGAAGATCTCGCTCGCCGGCGGCACCATGCGGGTCTCCAGCGAGAACCCCGACAGCGGCGACGCGCTCGACGAACTCGCGGTCGAATACGCCGGCCCCGACATGACCATCGGCTTCAACGTCCGCTATCTGCTCGATGTCCTCACGGTCATCGACGCCGAAGACGTCAAGCTGGGGCTCTCGGGTGAGCTCGATCCGGTGGTCGTCTCGCCGGCCTCCGACGCGCGCTTCCTGGGCATCGTCATGCCCATGCGCATCTGATTCGCTGCCGCCGTGGAGCCTCGCTCGCTGCGACTCGCTTCGCTCGAGGTCCACGGGCTGCGCAACCTCGTCCCGGCGCAGATCCGGCTGGGGCCCCGGTTCAACGTCTTCGCGGGCAACAACGCGCAGGGGAAGACCAACCTGCTCGAGGCGGTCTACCTCGCGTGCACCTCGAAGAGTTTTCGCGTGCCTTCGCTCGACGAGGTCGTGCGACACGGCGAGAGCACCGCGCGCGTGACCGCGACGTTCGACGTGGAGGACGAGCCCAAGCGGGTCCAGGTCCTGTCGTTCGGTGAGGGGGGCCGCACCACGATGGTCGACGGCAAGCGGGTCCGGAGCCTCTCGGCGTACGCGGCCCTGTCTCCGGTCGTCGTCTTCGAGCCGAGGAGCCTGGCGCTCACCCAGGGGCCCTCGGGGGAGCGGCGCCGGCTGCTCGACCGGGTAGGGTTCCACCTCGCGGTCGTCGAAGGCGGGGCCGCCACGGCGGTAGAGGACCTCACGCGCTATCGCCAGGCGCTCGCCCGTCGCCGTAGAGCCCTCGTGCGCGGCGACGACGTTCGCGTCCTCGGTGCCCTCGAGGAGATCCTCTCGGTGCACGGCGCCGCCATCGCGGCGCGGAGGGCACGGACCCTCGAGGCCCTTCGCGGGCCGGTCATCGACGCGTTTGCCCGAATTTCTCGGGGATCGGCCAGCCTCGAGATCGCGCTGGCCTCCCGTGGACCGCGGGATCGCGAGGGGCTCGTCGAGGCCCTTCGCGCGCGGCGGGTCGACGACGCGCGCCGCGGGACCACGACCGTGGGGCCCCACCTGGACGACCTCGAGCTCGTCCTCTCCGGCCACGCCGTCCGGCACTCGGCGTCGCAGGGGCAGCACCGGATGCTGGTGCTCTCGCTGGTCTCGGCCGAGCTGCAGGGCATCGCGGCGGCGCGCGAGGTTGCCCCTATTCTTCTCCTCGACGATGTCTCCAGTGAGCTCGACCCCACGAGGAACGCTGCCCTGTTTGATTTCCTCGATGGAACCAAGGGGCAGGTACTGGTCACCACCACCCGGCCGGAGGCCTTGTCCATCCGCACGGAACGGCTCGATTTCAGGGTCGAGCAGGGGAAGGTGGAACCCTGAACGGATGACTGGGCGTCCCTGCTCTCCCGTGCTACGCCAAGCGTCCTCGAACAATGTCCGAAAAGAAGCCGAGCTCCAATCCGCCTAGTGGGTCCGAAGTCGCCACCGCGAGCACCACCGGAGCTCCCGTCACGCCGGCTGCAACTCCGCCGGGGCCGCCCTCCGCCGCCCCGGCGACGAGCAGCGTCCCCCCGGCCGACTACGGCGCGAGCAACATCCAGATCCTCGAGGGGCTCGACGCCGTCCGCAAGCGCCCGGGCATGTACATCGGGGACGTCCACGACGGCTCCGGCCTTCACCACCTCGTGTGGGAGGTCATCGACAACTCGGTGGACGAGCACCTCGCGGGCGTCTGCACCGAGATCATCAAGATCGTCCTCCACTACGACCACTCGGTCTCCATCGAGGACGACGGCCGCGGCATCCCGGTCGACATGCACCAGAAGGGTGTCTCGGCCGCCGAGGTCGTGATGACCGTCCTGCACGCCGGGGGCAAGTTCGACCACGACTCGTACAAGGTCTCGGCCGGTCTGCACGGCGTCGGCGTCTCCGCCGTCAACGCGGTCAGCGAGTGGCTCAAGCTCGAGATCCACCGCGACGGGCACGTCTACGTGCAGGAGTACCGCCTCGGCGTGCCGCAAGGGCCGCTCTCCCAGCTCGGCGAGACCACCCGCACCGGCACCAAGGTCACCTTCCGTCCCGACCCGGCCATCTTCGCCACGGTCCCGGGCGACGTGTTCGAGTTCAACCACGAGACGATCGGGCACCGCCTCCGCGAGATCGCCTACCTCAACGCGGGCCTGATCATCGACTTCCGCGACGAGCGCGCCACGGGGCGTGACCACGAGTACGTCTACAAGGGCGGCATCTGCGAGTTCGTCGAGCTCCTGAACAAGGCCAAGGAGCCGATCCACGAGCAGGTCATCACCTTCCGCGTCGAGCACGACAAGGCGCACGTCGAGGTCGCGCTGCAGTGGAACAACTCCTACACGGAGCAGGTCTTCCCCTACACGAACAACGTCCACAACAAGGACGGCGGCACCCACCTGGCGGGTCTCCGCGCCGCGCTCACCAAGACGATCAACGCCTACGGCAAGGGGCAAAACCTCTTCAAGGACCTCAAACAGGACCTCACGGGCGAGGACGTCCGCGAGGGGCTCACGGCCGTCATCTCGGTCAAGCACCCCGATCCGTCGTTCGACTCGCAGACCAAGCACAAGCTCGTGTCGAGCGAGGTCAAGACCATCGTCGAGCAGATCGTCGTCGAGCGCCTCGGGCGCTTCCTCGAGGAGAACCCGGCCACCGCGCGCAAGATCATCGACAAGGCCGTGATCGCCGCCAAGGCGCGCGAGGCTGCTCGCAAGGCGCGCGAGGTCATCCGCAAGGGCGCGATGGACCCGTTGTCGATCAGCGGCAAGCTCGCCGACTGCCAGGACAAGGACCCGACCCGCTGCGAGCTCTACCTGGTCGAGGGTGACTCCGCCGGTGGCTCGGCCAAGCAGGGCCGCGACCGCAAGTTCCAGGCGATCCTCCCGCTCCGCGGCAAGATCCTCAACGTCGAGCGCGCGCGCCTCGACAAGATGCTCTCGTCGCAGGAGATCGGCACCATCATCACCGCGCTCGGGTGCGGCATCGGCGAAGGCGGCTTCGACATCGACAAGCTCCGGTACCACAAGATCATCCTGATGACCGACGCCGACGTCGACGGCTCGCACATCCGCACGCTGCTGCTCACCTTCTTCTTCCGGCAGATGCCGGAGGTGCTCGAGAAGGGGTACCTCTACATCGCGCAGCCGCCGCTCTACCTGGTCAAGACCAAGAAGAAGACCTCTATCTCAGGGACCAGGCTGCGATGGACGAGTTCCTCCCTGCAGAACGGCGTCGAGGGCCTCACCCTGCAGTCAGTCCCGGTCCGATGATCTCGGGCGAGCCGCTCCTCAACCTGCTCACGCGGCTCCGTCGCTTCCGTCACGCGCTCGGCAAGCTCGAGCGCCGCGGCGAGCGCCGCGTCCTCGCCTCGGCCGTGCGCTCCTCGCAGCTCGACGCCGCCGTCCTCCGCGACCCGGCCCGCCTCGAGGCCGCCGCCGAGGCCCTGCGGGTCTACGTCGAGCAGTACTACCCCGAGATGTTGCCCCTCTCGATCGAGGTCGGTCGCGATGCCGAACACGCGACGGGTACGCTCGTCGTTCGCTCGCGCGCCGGCGCGGCCACCCGCACGAGCACCATCGACTACTCGCTCGTCGACTCGCCCGAGTACCACGAGATCCTCGCCGTCGAAGAGGACGTGCGCGCGCTCGGTCCGGCACCCTTCACCGTGAAGGAAGACGAGCACCGTCCCCCCGTCGAGCTCGCCGGGCCCGACGCGCTCTGGGACTACGTCGACACACGCGGGCGCAAGGGTCTCGGCATCCAGCGCTTCAAGGGTCTCGGCGAGATGAACCCGACCCAGCTCTGGGAGACCACCATGAACCCGGACGCGCGAGTTCTGCGCCGCGTCTCGATCGGAGACGCCGTCGAAACGGATCGGATCTTCAGCGTCCTCATGGGCGACCAGGTCGAGCCGCGCCGGCAGTTCATCGAACAGAACGCGCTCACGGTGAAGAACCTCGACATCTGATACGCTTCCCGGCACCGCGATGCCGTCGTTCAAAGCTCCGTCCGGGGACACGACCTCGTCGCGGATCAAGTCGCTCGTCCTGCGTCGAGCGCACGCGTGGTCGCGCCGAAGCCGACGACTTCCTGCAAGAGGTCGGCGTCGGGCGAGACCTCCTCGTGGACGAGACGCGTCGCGTGAGCGTGGCGATGTGGCGCAAGGCGCTCGACAACTTCGTGCGTCGCTACGGCGAGGCCACCATCGACGAGATCGGCACCGACGTCACCCATCCATCCAACCTCGGCCCGTGGATCCACGTGGTGCGCAACGCCGAGACCGTCGCCGACGCCTTCCGGCTCCTCGAGGGCGCGACGACGCAGATGAACTCGACCACGCGCATCGAGACGCTCTCGGTCGAGGGGCGCACGTGGCGCGGCCGCGTGCACGTCCTCCACGATCCGGCGCTCGAGCGCGGCGGCGTGCTCTCGCGCGCGCGGCGCGTGGAGATCAGCGCGGTCCCCACGCTGTTCGGCCTGCCGCCCGCCACCGTCGAGGAGCTCGCCTCGCTCGACCGCGGCGACGGCTTCTACGAGTACGCGGCCACCTGGACGGTGCCCTCGCCGCTCGCCGCCTACGCCACCCTCGGTGCGCTGTTCGTCGGCGCCTCGGCCGGGGTCGGCTTCGCCGTGCACGACCGACTCGGCGCCTTGCTCGGCGGGTTCTTCGGCCTCACCTCGGCCGCCGCGCTCGTCTTCCGCGGGCTCGACGGGGCCACCCGCGCGATCCGCGACCGCTCGCAGTCGATCCGCATCCGCGCGCTCGAGCGCAGCCTCGAGCTGCAAGAGGTGCCGGAGCTGACCCAGCTCGGCGACCTCGACGGCCAGGTGATCGCCGGCCTCTACCGCCTGCACGCGCGGCTCGGCTCGGGCGCCACCGGCGTCATCTACGAGGCCCTGCGCCTCTCCGACCGCACGCCCGTCGCGGTCAAGCTCCTGCGCACCGCGGTGGCGGCCGACGCGGTGGCGGCCGACCGGCTCGTGCGGGAGGCCGAGGCGCTGCGGCTCACGTGGCACCCCAACGTCGTCGAGCTGCTCGATCACGGCCAGCTCCCGGACGGCACCGCCTACCTCGTGATGGAGCTGCTCCGCGGCGAGACCCTCGCGACGCGCCTCTCCCGGCAGAAGTCCCTCACGTTCCGCGAGCTCGCGCCGCTGCTCGACCAGGTCTGCGACGCGCTCTCCGCGATGCACGCCGCCGGGGTGATCCATCGCGATCTGAAGCCGAGCAACATCTATCTCTGTGACCCGCAGCAGAACCTGCGTTCTTCGAACAACTTCATCCCCAAGGACCCGAGCGCTCCGCGGGTGAAGATCTTCGACTTCGGCATCGCCAAGGTGGAGTGGGCGGAGACGCGCATCACCAACATCGGCGTGCCCCTCGGCACGCCCGGCTACATGGCGCCCGAGCAGGAGTCGGGCGACGGCGTCGATCTGCGCGCCGATCTGTTCGCCGTCGGGGCGCTGGCGTTCGAGTGCCTCACGGGCCGCCCGCCGCCGCTGCATGCCCGCACCGACACCGCCGGCCGCGACGCCCTCGCCGGCCTCGAAGCGCCGCTGCGCGCGCTGATCGAGCGCGCCATGGCCAAGGACCCCAAAGACCGCTTCCCGGACGCTCGCTCCCTGCAGGTCGCCCTGCACGAAGTGGAGATCTCGAGCGGCACCATCGAAAAGGCACAAGCGTCAGCATAGGAGGTCGTCGTGGCTCTTCTTCCCATCGAAGCCGTCGCGGACAAACTCGGAATCGCGTCCTCGGACTACGTCCCCTACGGGGACGGTGTCGGCAAGCTCCGCGCCACCTCGGCGTTCGTGCCCGAGGGGCAGAAGCCTCGCGGCAAGCTCGTGCTGGTGTCGGCCATCACGCCGACCCCGGCCGGCGAGGGCAAGACCACGATCTCCATCGGCCTCTCCGACGGCATGAAGAAGCGCGGGGTCAACGTGGTGGCGGCGCTGCGGCAGCCGTCGCTCGGTCCGACGCTGGGCAGCAAGGGTGGCGGCGCGGGTGGCGGGCGCTCGCGCCTCGAGCCGTTCGAGCGGGTGAACCTCGGGCTCACCGGCGACATCCACGCCGTCACCTCCGCGCACAACCTCCTCGCGTCGCTCGTGGACAACGTGCTGCACTTCGGCGGGCACGCGCTCGACGCGCGGCGCACCGACTTCCCCCGCGTGATCGACCTCGACGATCGCACGCTGCGCGACGTGATCGTGGGCCTCGGCGGCGCGCTCCAGGGCGTGCCGCGCGAGACGCGGTTCGACATCACCGCGGCCAGCGAGGTGATGGCCATCCTCTGTCTGTCGCGCGACTACGCCGACCTCAAGCACCGCCTCGGTCGCATCCGCGTGGGCTGGACCCGCGAGAACCAGCCGGTGTTCGCCTCCGACGTCGGCGCGGTCGGCGGCATGGCCGTCGTCCTGCGCGAGGCGCTCTTGCCCAACCTGCTGCAGACGGCCGAGGGCACCCCCGCGCTCGTGCACGGCGGGCCGTTCGGCAACATCGCGCACGGCTGCTCGTCCATCGTGCAGACCCGCTGGGCGCTCTCCAAGGCCGACGTCGTGATCAGCGAGGCCGGGTTCGGCTTCGATCTCGGCGGCGAGAAGTTCCTCGACATCAAGTGTCGCGCCGCGGGCGTCTGGCCCCACGCGGCGGTGTTCGTCGCCACGCTCAAGGCCCTGAAGTACCACGGCGGCGTCGCGGCCAAGGACGCCAACAAGCCCGACGCCAAGGCGCTCGAGCGGGGCGCCGAGAACCTGCGCCAGCACATCCGCACCGCGCGCACCTTCGGCCTCGCGCCGGTGGTCGCGATCAACCTGTTCCCCGGGGATCCGAGGGAGGAGCTCGAGCTCCTCGAGTCGATCGCCAAGGAGCTCGACGTCCCCTGCGCGCGCGCTTCGGGCTACGTCGACGGCGCCGACGGCGGGCTCGCGCTCGCCGACGTCGTGTCGCAGGCGCTCGCCAGCGCGCCGGCGAACCCGGAGCCGCGCTATCTCTACGACCTCGCCGATCCGCTGGTCACCAAGATCGAGAAGGTCGCCAAGACCGTCTACGCGAGCAGCTCGATCGAGCTCTCCCCCCAGGCCCAGAAGGACGCGCAGAAGATCGAGGCGGCCGGCCTCTCGCACGCGCCGATCTGCATGGCCAAGACCCACCTCTCGCTGTCCCACGACCCGAAGCTCGGTGGGCGTCCCACGCCGCACGTGCTGCCGATCCAGTCGATCCGGCTGTCGAGCGGCGCCGGCTTCGTCGTGCCCCTGTGCGGCGACATCATGACGATGCCCGGCCTCGGCCGCGAGCCCGCGGTCCTCGGGATGACCCTCGGCGACGACGGCACGATCGAAGGCCTGAAGTGAGCCGCTCCTCGGCTCGACTCCGGGGCGCGCGCTTCGCGACGGCCCTCACCCTCGCCGCCTGCGGCGGACAGGTCGCGAGCGAGACCGACGGCGGCACGGACGCCGCCGCAGACACCGGCACGGTCGACACGGCGATCGACACGGCGGTGGAGACGGTGGTGCCGCCCAGGTCTCCGGGCACTTGCACCGGTGGCGGCGCGAGCATCCCCTGCGGTCCTGGGCTCACCTGCACGTCTGCTTCGGATCGCTGGCCTGCACCGACGGCGCGGGCCGACCGGCCGGGCGGTCGTGCGGGGTCGTGCGCTGTGATGTGACCTGCACGTGCACCAGCGCGCCCGACAGCACCTGCGACTGCCCCGTCGCCGTGGCGGGCCCGCACGCGCCGCCCGAGCTCGCGCTCGCCTAGACCCCGCGTCGACCCGCGATCGCTCGCCCGAGCGTGACCTGGTCGGCGAACTCGAGCTCGCTGCCGTGGGGGACCCCGCTCGCGATCCGCGACAGGGTCACCCCCAGCGCCTCGAGCTCGCGCGCGAGCAGGAGCGCCGTGGCCTCGCCGTCCACCGAGGGCGGCGTGGCGACGATCACCTCGCGCACGCCGTCCTCGCGGATGCGCGCGCTCAGGCGCTCGAGCGGGAGGTCGTCGGGCCCGATGCCGTCGAGCGGCGAGACCAGCCGACCGAGCACGAAATAGCGCCCGCGCATGGCCCCGCTGCGCTCGATGGCGCTCAGATCGCTGACCTTGGCGACCACGCAGAGCAGGGTCGGATCGCGCCGCGGATCGGCGCACACCTCGCACACGACCGGCGCGTCGACGACCTCGACCTCGGCGAGGTTGCCACACCGCTCACACGGGCGAACGTGCTGGTGCAGCTCGACGAGGGCGCGCCCCAGGGCCTGCGCGACCTCCGGATCCGCGCCCAGCAGGTGGACGACGTACCGGGAGGCGGTGCGCTCACCGACCCCGGGGAGCCGCTCGAGCAGGCGGGCGATGGCGCGCGCCGACCGCGGGAGCATCAGCCCGCGGCCCTCACGTCACTCCGGGGATCTTGAGCCCGCCGGTGGCCTTGTTCACGGCCGCCTCGACCTCCTTCTCCGCGATCTCCTGGGCCGCGTTGATGGCGGCGGCGACGGAGTCGAGCACGACGTCGCGCTCCTCGCCCTTCCAGAACTCCTCGTCGACGGTGATCTTGGCGATCTTCTTCTCGCCGTTGACCGTGGCCTCGACCTTGCCGCCCGCGACGCTCGCCGACCACTCCTTGGTCTTCATCTCGTCGTGGATCTGTTGGATGCGGCGCTGCATGCGCGCGGCCTGCCGCATCAGCTCGTTCATGGACATGGGACCTCCTAGCTCTCTTCTCCGGCGAGCTTCACGGTGCGGACCTCCGCCGAGAAGATCGCGATGGCTTCTTGCACGAGCGGGTGATCGACGACGGCCTTGCGGGCCGCGCCGAGGGCCGCTGCCTTCTCGTCGCCCAGCACCTTGGCGAGGGTGAGCCCCTCGAGCGCGCCGTCGACGACCAGGAGGCGCAGCTCGAGGCCGAGCTCCTTGCGGGCCGCCTCTGCGAAGCAGTCGGCGATCGCGCGGTCGGCGAGCTGACCGGCGAAGAACGTGCGGCGGCCGTACGCGAGCTCGATCACCTGGTCGTCGCAGCGGAGGACGACCCCGTTCTCGAAGAACGTGCCCCACTGCGAGCGCGTGGCCCGCACGCGCTGAGCGATCGCGCGCACGCGCGCCAGCGTGGCTGGCTCGCGGATGTGGGCGGGCTGCACGTGGGCTCCGGACACGGGCTCCACCTGCGCGGAGCCCCCGGCCTTCGGCGGCTCGGTCACGGGGGCGCGGGCGACCGCGATGCTGCCACTCGAGGCGCGGCCGAGATCGACGGGCCCGTTCTGGCTCGGGGGCTTGACGTCGACGACGCTCGGCCTCGACGGCACCACGCTCGGCGCGGCGCTCGCGTGCATCGTCGCGGGCGAAGGCTGCGCGCTCGCGTGCATCGTCGCGGGGGCTGGTTGCGCGGCGGGGGTCGGCGCACTGGCGTGCGCGGGGGTGCTCGGCGCGACGTGGTTCGGCGCGACGTGATTGGGCGCGGCGTGGCTGGGCGCGGCGCCCTGCATCGGCCGGGTGGGGGGACGATTTCCGCCCGGATTCTCCCCGCCCGGTCGCGCTCCACCGCCCCCGCCCCCACCCCCCGGACCGAGGCGCCGCTCGAGTGACTCGAGGCGCGCCAGCAGGTCGTCGATCGGCAGCAGCGGTGGACGGCGGGCCAGGCGCACGCACGCGATCTCGAGCGTGTGGCGGGGCGTGCCGGCCGTGGCGATGTCGTCGAGCATCTTGGAGAGGCCGGTGAAGATGCGCGCGAGGTCGTCGGGGTTGGTGCGCGCCGCCAGCGTCTTGACGTCGGCGAGCTCGGCGTCGGCCAGGTCGAGCAGCGGCTCGGGCTCGGGGACCACGCGCGCCACCGCGAGGTCGCGGAACCGGCGCAAGAGGTCGCGCGCGACGTGCCCGAGGTCGAACCCACCGCGGGCCAGGGCGTCGATCTGCGAGAGCGCCTGGTCGGCGTGGCCCTCGACCACGGCGCTCGCGAGCGCGTGCAGCGCGGCGCGATCGGCCACGCCGAGCACCCGGGCCACCTCGTCGCCGACCAGCGAGGCGCCGCCGAAGGCGATGCACTGGTCGAGGATCGAGAGCGCGTCGCGCATCGAGCCCGCGGCCTCGCGCGCCACGAGCTGCACGGCGGCCTCGTCGGCCACGATCTTCTCTTCGCCGAGGATGTAGCGGACCCGCTCGGCGATCCGCTGCGCCGAGATCATCTTGAAGTCGAAGCGCTGGCAGCGCGACAGGATGGTGATCGGGACCTTGTGGACCTCGGTCGTCGCGAAGATGAACTTCACGTGGGCCGGCGGCTCCTCGAGGGTCTTGAGGAAGGCGTTCCACGCGTTCCCCGACAGCATGTGGACCTCGTCCACGATCAGGATCTTGTGGCGGTCGCGCGCCGGCCGGTAGGGGAGGCTCTCCTGGATGCGGCGCACGTCGTCGACGCCGGTGTGCGAGGCGCCGTCGATCTCCTGCACGTCGACGTCGACACCCGCCGCGATCTCCTTGCAGGCCGCGCAGACGAGGCACGGCGAGGCGGTGGGACCGTCGCTCGACAGGCAGTTGAGGGCCTTGGCGAGGATGCGGGCGCTCGTGGTCTTGCCGACGCCGCGAGCGCCCGTGAACAGGAACGCGTGCGCGACGCGATCCTGCGCGATCGCGTTGCCGAGCGTGCGCGAGACGTGCTCCTGGCCGACGAGATCGTCGAACGACTGCGGGCGCCACTTGCGGGCGAGGACGAGGTAGCTCATCGCGCGGGGGGACCGAGTCAACCCCTGGTTGCGGCGGGGCGCAACCGGCGATGGTCAGCGCTGACCCTTCTCGGGAATGACCTGCGCGAAGACTTTTCCACAGCGCCGGCAGCGATAGTCGATGCGGCGGGGCGGCCAGGAGATGCCGGTGAGCACGGCCACCCAGCCGAGGACCCCGTGCACCTCTTCGTCGCTGACCATGTGGTGTCCGATGCCGTGCCCGCAGGGGCAAGTCGGACCTTCGTCGGCTTCTTCGGTCACGGTCGGCTGGGCTTCCACTTCGGTGGTCTCTTCGTAGGCCCCCGCCTGTCACCCGTCCAGGCGCACGGTCGGGTAGGATGCGCGCGTCGTGTCCGAACCCCTCCATCTGCCAAGTCTCGACGAGCTGGCCCGCGATCCCGCTTCGCGCTCCGAGCGCCGTCGCCTCGACGCCTCGGTCGAGACCCTCGGCGGCAAGGGCTCTCGCCTCGTCTGGCTCGTGCGGCACGGCTTCACGGTCCCGAACGGCGTGGTGATCCCCGCCTCCATCTTCGAGAGCGTGTGCAAGGAGGTGCTGCCCCCGGGCCACGACGTGCGCACGCTCCTGCGCCTGCAGGGCACGAGGGACGGCACCGAACGCGCGGGGCGCGCCCACGCGCGGATCCGCGAGGCCAAGCTCCCCCGCGCGCTCGAGCTCGAGCTCGCCCGGCTCGCGACGGAGCTCGGCGCCGAGGCCCCCTGGGGGCTCGCGGTGCGCTCCAGCGCCACCTGCGAGGACGGCGTCGACGGTTCGCTCGCCGGCCTCGCGACCACCCACCTCGGCGTGCGTGGCCACGCGGCGCTGGTCGATGCCGTGCGTGACGTCTGGGCCTCGCTGTTCCTGCCGCGCGCGCTGGTCTACCTCGGCCAGATCGGGGTGCAGGCCGCGGCGATGGCCGTGGTGATCCAGGTGGTGATCGAGGCGCGCGCGAGCGCCGTCGCCGTCGCCGAGCAGCACGTCGTCGCGGGTCAGGCCGGGGGCGCGCTCGACGTGCTCGTCAACGCCACCTGGGGCCTCGGCGGGCCCATCGTGTCCGGGCACGCCACGCCCGACGTCGTGCGCATCCGGGTCTCGGGCGGCGAGTCGCACGCGACCGAGCGGGTCCTCGCGCACAAGCCCCGCATGTTGCTCGTGGGAGAGCACGGCACCGAGGTGGTCGAGGTGCCGACGGCGCTCCGCGACGCACCCGCGCTCGGAGAGGCGCGCCTCGCCGAGATCGTGGCGGCCGGAGACCGGCTCACGCACCTCGGCCGCGGCCCGTGGGAGATCGAGGTGGCGGTCGACGGGCACGACGTCTTGCACCTGTTGCAAGCGCGCCCCGTCGTCGAGCGCGGCTTCCCCGAGGGCGGAGACGCCGCCACCGTGTGGTCGTGCACCAACCTCGCCGAGGCGCTGCCCGGCGTGGCCACCCCGCTCACGTGGTCGGTCGCCGAGACGTTCTCCGAGCTCGGCTTCCGCCGCGCGTTCGCCGCGCTCGGGTGCTCGGTGCCGCGCGGCACCAAGTTCGTCGCCAACGTGCACGGCCGGTTCTACCTGAACCTCACCGCGTTCATGCGCGTCGCGGCCGCGGTCCCCGGGCTCGATCCGGCGACGCTCCTCGGCATGAGCGGGGGCACCTCCGACAGCGCTGCGCTGCTCGCCACCCAGGTCGAGGGCGCCTCGCACCGCGGGTTCTACGCGCGCTTGCCGCTCACCGCGGCGCGCCTCGTGCGCGAGCAGGCCCGCCTCGACGAGGACTTCGAGGTCTACCAGCGCGAGGCGAGCCGGATGCGCGCGGCGTTCGAGGCCCGCGATCTCGGCATCCTCACCGACGACGGCGTCGCCACCACCCTGCGCGATCTGCAGCGCTTCCTCGATCGCACGGGCACGCTCATGCTCACGTGCGCGTCGAACGCGCTCTCGAGCTTCCTCGCGCTGCGCATGCTCCTGCAGCGCACGGCGTGCGACGGCGACGAGCCCAAGGCCACCCGCCTCGCCGCCGACGTCACGGCCGGTGGCGCCGGCAAGGGGCTCGGCGACCTCGAGAGCGCGCGCCCGACGATCGCGCTCGCCCGGGTCGCGGAGATCGCGCTGCGCGACGAGGCCGCCAAGGCCATGCTGCTCGAGCACCCCCCGCGTGCCGTGCACGACCTGCCGGCCGGACCGACGCGCGACGCGCTCGACCGCTGGGTCGCGGCGTACGGCGATCGCGCCGTGCGCGAGGCCGAGCTCGCCACGCCCCGCTGGCGCGAGGACCAGAGCTTCCCGCTGGCGACGCTCGCGCTCTATGTGCAGCGCGGCGCGGCGGGTCTGCCCTACGCGCCCATGCTCGACGAGGCCTCCCACCGCGCCTCCACGGTGATGGACAAGCTCGAGGCGCAGCTCGGCTTCGCGTCGCGCACCGCGCTCCGCCACCTCGTGGCGCGCTGCCACAAGTTCGCGCGTCTCCGCGAGCAGATGCGCGCGTGGGTCACCTGGGTCCTCGGCGGCATCCGAGTCGCCGTGCTCGAGGCCAACCGCCGCCTCTCGCGGCGCGACCCGGCCATCGTGGCGAACGACGTCTTCTTCTGCACGGTCGACGAGATCCTGGCGGCTCTACGCGGGGAGGCGCGCCCGATCGATCGCATCATCGCCGCCCGCCGCGCGCAGCACGCCCGCGACCTCGCGCGCCCGGACCCGCCGGACACCTTCGTCGGGCGCCCTCCCTTCGTGCACGTCGAGCCCTCGGGCGGCCCCACGCTGCACGGCCACGGCGCGTGCGCGGGGGTGGTCACGGGGCCCGTGCGGGTGCTCGCCAGCCCCGAGCAGGCGACCGAGCTCCGCCCCGGCGAGATCCTCGTCACGCGCACCACCGACGTCGGCTGGACCCCGCTGTTCGTCGCGGCCGCGGGCGTCGTCACCGAGCTCGGTGGCCCGCTCTCCCACGCGGCGATCGTGGCGCGCGAGCTCGGCGTCCCGTGCGTCGTCAACGTGCAGGGGGCGCTCAAGCGGCTGCGTGACGGCATGACGGTGCGCCTCGACGGCGACCGCGGCGTCGTCGAGATCCTCTGATGCTGCGCCGGGTCGTCCGCGAACCGACGACGGTCGGGGCGGTGCTGTCCGCGCTGGCCGTGCCCACGACGGCGCTTCGCGAGGGCCGCGTGTTCGTGGGCCGTCGGCGCGCGACGTCCCTGGGCGAGAACGTGCCCGCCGGCGAGGAGCTGCTCGTCCACGACGCTGCCGCGACCGTCGCGTTGCCGGAGCCGTTCGTGCTCCACGATCGCGACGGCGTGCTGATGGTCGACAAGCCCGCGGGCATGCCCACGATCCCCGACCAGAAGGGCAGCGCGCACAGCCTCTTGCACCGGGCGGCCGAGTTCACGCGGCGCGATCCCTCGCTGCTGCACCCGACGAGCCGGCTCGATCGCGACGTCTCCGGCGTGGTCACGTTCGCGGTCGACGGCGCGGCGGCGACGGCGCTGCGACTCGCGCGTGAGGAAGGAGCCTATCAGAGGCTCTACGTCGCCCTCGGCGCCGGTGCCCTCGCGGTCGAGCGCGCCCGCTGGGAGTGGAGCCTCGCCCAGGACCGCGCGCCCCGCGTGCACAAGGCCGTCGCGGCCGGCCAGAAGGGCGCTCTCCCTGCGGCGAGCCGCGTCGCCGTGGCGGCGACCCACGGCGCCTACCTGGCCCTGGCCCTGGCCCCCGAGACCGGCCGCACGCACCAGCTCCGGGTGCACGCCGCGGCAGCCGGGGTGCCGCTCGTCGGTGACCGGATCTACGGCGGTCCTGGGCGGATCACGACGTCGACCGGGGCCGTGCGGGTGCCCGGTCGCATCGCGCTCCACTGCGCGCGGGTGGACATCGCGCTCCCCGGGGGCCATGTTTCCGCCTCGTCCCCGATCCCGCCCGAGCTCGCCGAGCTCGCCGCGTTCCTCGGGCTCGATCTGACCGAGGCCCTTCGATGCGCACCCTGATCACCGCCCCTCTCGTCGTCGCCGGCGTGGCCGCGCTCGGCCTGCTCGGAGGCCTCGCGCCCGCCGCGCCCGTCGTGCTGGCCGCGCCCAAGCCCAGCGCGTCCACCAGCGCCTCCACGAGCGGCTCTACCAAGGCCTCGACCAGCGCGTCGAGCAGCGCCACCGGGGAGAAGAGCATCCAGCCGGACCCGACCCCCCTCGTCGCGGATGCGTTGTTCGTGCTGTCGATCCGCTTCGACAAGGGCAAGGTCTCGATCACGAAGGTGGCGCGCGAGAAGCTCGCCAAGAAGGCCGCCGTGCCGCGCAAGCTCGGCCGGTTCGCCGTCGAGCTCTACTCGGGCCCCACCGTCGTCGAGCGCGTGCGCTTCGATTTCCCCCTGATCCACGACGACGACGTCGCTGGCGAGGCCTACGCCAAGGGCCTCGACGTCACCATCGACGTGCGCATCCCGGACAGCGATCGTCCGAACAAGCTCGAGATCTGGGACCGCGCCACGGACAAGCGCTGGAAGTACGCGTACCCGCCCAAGGCCCCGTGAAGCGCGACCGGCTGGCCAAAGGCGGCCCGGTCCACGCCGCCCTCGAGCGGATCATTACGGAGTGCGACGTCGAAGGCGAGATCGAGCGCGACCCGGTGCGCGCGGTCCATCGCTACGAGGACCCGCTGGACGCCGAGCTGGTCGCGCTGATGGCGAGCGCCGTCGCGTTCGGCAACGTGACGACGCTCGTGCGCAAGCTCGACGACGCCCTCGAACGCCTCGGGCCCTCTCCCGCGAAGACCGCCGACGACCCTGCGGCCGTGCAACGCGCGCTGCGTGGCTGGAAGCACCGGGTGTACGTGGCGGCAGACCTCGCAGGCCTCGTGATCGGCGCGCGCCGGGTGCAGCGCGTCCACGGCTCCATGGGCCGGCTGTTCGGCGCCGCCCTCGCCCGCACCGACTCGGTGCGCGAGGCGCTCGCCGAGCTGGTCGACGCCGTGCGCGAGGGGGGCCTCGAGAAGAGCGCCTCGCGCGGCGCCCGCCACGTGTTGCCGGATCCGCGCGGAACGAGCGGCTGCAAGCGATTGCTGCTGTTCCTCCGCTGGATGGTGCGCGGCCCCGACGGGTGCGATCTCGGCCTCTGGCGCGAGCACGTCCCGACCGCGAAGCTGCTCGTGCCGGTGGACGTGCACATCCACAAGCTCGCCCGGAACCTCGGCCTCACCGACCGCGCGACGCCCTCGATCACCACCACCGAGGAGATCACCGAGGCCCTCCGCCGCTTCGATCCCGAAGACCCCGTCCGCTTCGACTTTGCGCTCTGTCACATGGGGATGCTGCAGGCCTGCCCGTCCCGAAAGGACGCGAAGCGCTGCGAAGGCTGCCCCGTCCGTGGGGTCTGCCGGCACTGGGCCTGATCATCCGTGGGGTGGTGCCCTGGTCCCGCTCTGGGCCACGTTGCGCCGCCCTCGCCTTTCACCTCGACGATCCGCCCGCGGTCGACAACGATACCGGGAGCGGTCCGGCCCTTGCTCCGGCTGCGCGGAAGCCCATGTCGAGAACCCCTTCTTCTTCCTCCTTTGCGACCCTCCTCGCCTCGCTCTTCGTCGGGAGCGCGGGCTGCCTCGTCGGCTGCGGAGGCGCCACGGAGCTCGATCCGTTCGGCACCGTCGACGGCGGCGGTACCGACACGTCGACCGACGGGACCTCGGACGTCCCCTTCGACGGGAGCTGCACGTTCCCCGACGTGAAGTGCGGGTCGACCTGCACGAACCTCGACAGCGATCCGAAGAACTGCGGCGCGTGTGGCAAGTCGTGCGCGGTCGGCGAGTTCTGCGCGATCGGCGCCTGCTCGGCCACCTGCTCGGCGCCGCTCCTCAAGTGCGGCGACCGCTGCGTCGATCCGGCGCGCGACCCCGACAACTGCGGCGGCTGCGGCACCAAGTGCGCGGACGGCGAGGTCTGTGGTCCGACCGGCTGCGGCGTCGTCTGCCCCGCCCCGCTCGCCTCGTGCGGGAAGACCTGCGCCGACACCGCGAACGACCCGAAGAACTGCGGCGGCTGTGGCCTCGCCTGCGGCGCCGACGAGGTGTGCATCGGCAGCAAGTGCTCGACCACCTGCGGCTCCCCGCTCAAGAAGTGCGGCCTCAAGTGCGTCGACACCGCCTACGACCCGCGCAACTGCGGCCTCTGCGGCAACGTCTGCCCGGGCACGGCGTGCATCGAGGGCGGCTGCGGCGAGGTCGACAAGACCGACGACGACGGCGACACCATCAGCAACTTCTACGAGAGCAAGTCGGACAAGAAGGACACCGACAAGGACGGCACCCCGGACTACCTCGACCTCGACAGCGACGGCGACGGCATGACCGACAAGCAGGAGGCCGGCGACGACACCGTCGTCACCCCGCCGATCGACACCGACGGCGACACCATCCCCGACTTCCAGGACCTCGACAGCGACAACGACGGCCTCTCCGACAAGGACGAGTTCAACAAGTACAAGACCTCACCGACCAAGCCCGACACCGACGGCGACGGCTACACCGACGCCGAGGAGATCGCGGCCGGCACCGACCCGCTCGACCCGAAGAGCAACCCGGGCACCATCGGCGGCTTCTCGTTCGACCTGCCGTACAAGGGCCTCCCGCGCACGCAGGAGTTCACCTTCAAGCCGCAGATCAAGAAGGCCGACGTGGCGTTCGTCATCGACACCACGGGCTCGATGGGCGGCACCATCACCGGCCTCAAGACCTCGCTGAGCTCCATCGCGAGCAGCCTGAAGACCAAGATCCCCGACGTGGCCATCGGCGTCGGTGACCACCGCGACATGCCGATCAACCCCTACGGCAGCCCAGGCGACTTCCCCTTCAAGCTCTGGCAACGGGTCACGACCAGCCTCACCGACGCGCAGACCGGCGTGAACAAGCTCACCCCGGGCGGCGGCAACGACATCGCCGAGTCGCAGATCGAGGGCCTCTACCAGGCCGCCGTGGGCTCGGGCTTCAACGCGGCCTCGGGCGCGGTGTGGACCCCCAAGTTCAACCCCACCGTCGGCTTCGACGCGGCCAAGGGCCACGGCGACATCGGCGGCATGGGCTTCCGCAAGGACTCCGCGCCGATCTTCATCCTCGCGACCGACGCCATCTTCCACCGCCTCGCCGGCGACCCGGACAACGCGCCCCCCGGCGGGGACATGGCGTTCTACAACGCGTCGTCCTTCGGCTCGACCGACACCAACAAGCCCCACACGGTCAAGCAGGCGGTCGACGCGATCACCAAGATCGGCGGCAAGTTCATCGGCATCAACGTCATCCTCGGCTTCGGCGGTCAGCAGCCGCGTCGCCAGGAGGAGTACTTCGCCATCAAGACCAGCACCACCGTGCCGAGCACCGACGGCAGCACCTGCCCCCACGGCGTGAGCGGCGGCTCGGTGCCCGCGGTCGACGACGGCACCGGCAAGAAGGTCTGCCCGCTCGTCTTCGACAGCAACACCTCGGGCACGGGCATCGACACGGCGATCGTCGACGCGATCACGAAGCTCACCACGTTCGTGAACTTCAAGACCGTGTGGCTCGAGGCCCGCGACAACACGACCACCACCTTCGACGAGACCAAGTTCTTCAAGAAGGGCATCCCGGTCTCGTTCTCGACGCCGCTGCCCGCGGGCTGCACCGCGCCGTCCACGGCCGACCTGCTCCCCGCGCCCACCGGCGACGGCGTCTTCGACTCGTTCACCAACCTGTGCCCCGGCACGGTGGTCTCCTTCTCGCTCGTCATGCAGAACGTCGACATCCCCGCCACCTGCAGCGACCAGGTCTTCTCGTTCAAGATCGTGGTCATCGGCGACAAGACGGTGGAGACGGACGCCCGCGTGGTGACCGTGCGCGTGCCTGGTAACGTTGCGCTGTGCAAGCCCTAGGAGAGCGTTACCTCCGGTTCCAGAAGGCCCTCGACGGCGCGCCGCTCCCCGCGGCGCTCGTCGACCTCGCCGCGTTCGACCGCAACCTCGCCCGCCTGCTCGCCCCGGTCGTCGCGGCGGGCAAGACGCTGCGGGTCGCGAGCAAGTCGGTGCGGGTGCCGGCGCTGTTGCGGCGCGCGCTCGCGGCCAAGGGCGCGCGCGGCGTGATGACCTACTGCGCGAAGGAGACCCTCGCGCTCGCCGAGGACGGGTTCGAGGATCTGCTGCTCGCGTATCCGACCGTGCAGCGCTCCGACCAGGAGGCGCTCGTGGCCGCGAGCAAGCGCACCACGGTCAGCGTGGTGTGCGACGCCGTCGAGCAGCTCGAGGCGCTGTCGAGCGTGGCGGGCGTGGCGGGCGTGGAGGGGCGGGTGATCGCCGAGGTGGACCTCGGGTTCCGCCCGGTCGGCGACACGGTGCACCTCGGCGTCCGGCGCAGCCCGCTGCGCACCGCCACGGACATCGCCGCGTTCGCGGATCGCGTGGCGCGCACGCCACACCTGCGGTTCTGCGGGGTGATGGGGTACGAGGCGCACATCGCGGGGCTCGGCGACTCGTTCGCCGGCAAGCAGATCGTGAGCGCGGCGCGGCGAGCGCTGAAGGTGCGCGCGCAGCGCGAGGTGGAGCGCACGCGCGGGGAGATCGCGACCGTGCTGCGCGCGCGCGGGCACGCGATCGAGACCTACAACGGCGGCGGCTCGGGCAGCGTCGACTGGACGTCGCGCGAGCCGTGGCTGACCGAGGTGACCGCGGGCTCGGGGTTGCTCGATTCGCACCTGTTCGACCACTACCAGGACATCCGGTTCGAGCCCGCGGCGTACTTCGCGCTGCAGGTGGTGCGGCGCCCGAAGGCCGGGATGGTCACGTGCCTCGGCGGCGGGTTCGTCGCCTCGGGGCAGGCGGGCGTGGATCGGCTGCCGATCCCCGCGCTGCCGGAGGGGTGCGCGCTCTTGCCGCTCGAGGGCGCCGGTGAGGTGCAGACGCCGGTGGTGTTGCCCGCGGGGGTGGAGGTGGCGCTCGGCGAGCCGATCTTCTTCCGCCACGCGAAGGCGGGCGAGCTCGCGGAGCACTTCGCCGAGTACCACCTGATCGACGGCGCTCGCGTCGAGCTCGCGCCCACGTATCGCGGCCGCGGCTGGTGCTTTCTCGGGTAACGGACTTGGTCCACGATGGCGTGATGAGCGTCCTCGCGGTGGTGTCGAAGGCGGTGTTCGAGAAGCAGGCGCCGAAGGGCCTCGCGCTCGGCGGGGTGTGGGCGCTCGATCGCTACGTCAGCAAGAACCCAGGGCTCGCTTCGCTGAGCGAGGGTGGCGCGCTGCTCCTCGTGACAGTGCGCCCGCCGGACGAGCGGCTCTGGCTGGTCGCGGTGCTCGAGGGGCTCTCGTTCGACGGCGAGCAGTGGGTCGGGCGCGCGAACGTCGCGAAGGTGGTCGACGTGACGCCGCTGCTCGGCAAGCTCGTGCTCGCGACCGGCAAGGGGATCACGGCGGAGAAGGGCAAGCTCGGGATGTCGCTGCAGACGCCGCGGCTGCTTGCGGAGACCGACGTCGCGTTGCTGCGTGGGGCGATTGGGGGCGGCGCGCCCGAGGCCGAGCCGGCTGCGAAGGCGAAGACCTCGACGAAGGCTGCGCCCGCGCCACCCGTGAAGCCACCGTCCGCGAAGTCCGCGCCGGTCGTCGCCCCTGCGCCCGCGGCCGACAGCCCCCTCGGTCGCGCGCTCGACGCGGTGGCCAAGACGCTGCCGAAGAGCCCCGAAGAGGCGCTCGACAAGCTGCTGGAAGCCTGGCGCGTGCGCCCCGCGGCGGAGCTCGCGACGCTGGTCACCCTGCTCGCGAACGCGCACACCGGCGCGAAGTTCGAGGGTTCGTCGCAGGCTTGGACCAAGGCCGCCAAGGCGTCCACGTCGGTGGGTCGGTCTTCGCTGCTGCCCGCATTGCGCGAGGGCAAGATCGCCGACGTCCGGGCGCGCGTCACCGCGGCGAGCAAGTGGGGCCCCGACCCGCGTGTGGGCGACGCGCTCGCTGCGATCCTCCGCGAGGTCCCGTTCACGTCCGATGGGTCGTTCGCCTTCTGGGACACCGTGTGGGACGCCGTCGCGGCGCAGAAGGATCCGCGGTTCGCGCCGCTCTTCGAGGAGCTCCCCCGGAAGTGGAACGTGCGCGAGACCTTGAAGCTGCGCCTCACCCGCGCGCTCGCGAGCGTGGCCAAGAAGCTCCCGCCTGCGGTCGCGCTCACGGCGGCCGAGCGGGCGCAGGTGAGCGCGCTCGAGGCCGCGCTGGTCGCGCTGCAGCCCGCGGCCCCGAAGGGTGCGCGCACCGAGGCCGCGCTCCTCGCTGACGTGTATGCGCATCCCGACGAGGACGGCCCACGCCTCGTCTATGCGGACTTTCTCGAGGAGAAGGGCGACCCCCGGGCCGAGCTGATCCAGCTGCAGTGCGCCGCGCCGTCGCCGGCCCACGACAAGCGCGTGCGCGCGCTCCTCGACAAACACGGCAAGCAGTGGCTCGGGCCGCTCGCGCCCGTGATCGGCGCGAAGTTCGAGTTCCGTCGCGGGTTCCTCGCGAAGGCCGTCGTGAAGTTCAAGAACGCGGTCGAGGCGGAGCGCTTCGGCAACGATCCCGCGTGGGCCACCGTCGAGGAGCTCGAGTGGTCGGTGTTCAACCTCCCGCCCCGCGGGCAGGAGGACGCGGTGCGCTTCATCGGTCCGGCCATGAAGAGCCTGCGCGTCGCGCGCGACGCTTCGCCGAAGCTGCTCCTCGCCGCGGCGGCGCCGTGGAAGATCGAGGAGCTCCAGGTGAGCGTCGAGGACCTCGACCAGTTCCGTGACCTCGTGGTCTCCCCGCTCCTGCCCGCGCTGCGCCTCCTGCACGTGGACTACGAGGCGGCCCCCTCCTGGCTCGAGGGCATGGTCGACGTCCGCCCGCGCACGCTCGTTGTCGAGGGGACAGAGCACTCCCATGCGCAGTGGGTCGCGGCCGTCGAGCGCACCTCGATCGAGCGGCTCGATCTCCTGGACGAAGCCAACCGCTGGATCTTCCGCCGCGGCGAAGACGGCGCGCTCACCCAGCTGACCATCGAGGGCCCGATCTCGGCCCGCGTGAAGGAGGCCTACGCCGCCTACGATCGTCCCCTCGGCCCGGTCAGCGTCACGGTGCGCGGCCCTGACGATCTGCTCCCGCCGAAGAAGAAGGTCGCGCGACCCGCCGCGTCGGCGAAGCCGACCTTCCACGACGTGCGCGCGGTGGCCTGGACCAACGAGGGGCTCTGGGTCTGCGACGTGGCCCGGGTCACGCTGATCGACCCGATCGGCGGCAAGCTCCTGCGGACCTTCCCGATCAACGAGGCCGGCAAGGTCGCGATCTCCAGGGACGGTCGCCGCGTGTTCACGGTCGCCTACAACCGGCTCGAGGCCTACTCGACCGCGACGGGCAAAGCCGAGTGGAAGCACGCAGGCAAGACAGGCTCCGACGAGGAGATCGACATCAGCCCCGACGGCCGCTTCGCCCTCGCTGCCAACGAGGGCCGGGCGCTCTTCTGCGACCTCGACGCCAAGACGGTCCTCCGCGAGCAGCGCGCGGACACCTACTACAGCGCGTGCATCTCGCCCCTCGGCAAGGGCTGGGCGCAGACGCAGAACGACTTCGCCTACGTGTTCACGCCCGAGCCCAAGGCCCGCGGGGTGCGCATGAGCGAAGGCGCCCATCGGCTGGGCTGGCTCGGTGACGATCGACTCCTCGTCGGCCACACCGACAGGCTCGAGATCTGGGACCCTTGGAAGACCGAACTCCTGCACACGCTGAAGGGCCCGGCCGAGCAGTTCGTGGAGCACGCTGGCAAGGTCGCGTGCATCCGGGACGACGACCTCGCCGTGCTCGACACCCAGACGTGGAAGCAGGTGTGGAAGCGGAAGCAGATCGGTTTCGAGGAACCGATGGCCTTCTCGCCCGATGGTCAGCACCTGCTCGTGATGCCCGACGAAGGTCCCCGCATCCTCGACGCCGCCACCGGCAAGGACGTCTGACGCGGAGTGGACACCCGTTCACCGCGCAGTTACCCCATCCTCCACCACGCGCCGAAGTGGCGGAATCGGCAGACGCAGCGGATTCAAAATCCGCCGGGGTATCCCCCCGTGAGGGTTCGACCCCCTCCTTCGGCACCAGCAAGAACGACGCAGCGCGCAGATGCTTCGGAGCACGCGCGGCCCTTGCGCATGCGCACGAGAGATGCGCGTCGCGCAGACCATGGTTAGGCTCGGCTCCATGGACCCGAAGAAGCGGAGCCTGGGGGACGCGTTCGAGCGAATCGCCGAAGAAGCCGAGGAGGCGAGCGACGATCTGGACCAGAGCCGAGGGGGCGACACCGGTCGCACCCGGGGCGACCACGAGACCACCCGTGGCGGCGATGACGAAGAGGACACCGAGCGCGGCGGGAGCGACGACGACGCCGATCAGGGTCGCGGTGGACGTGGCTGAGACCCCCATCTGACCCTTGCTCCGCCCACGCGGACGGTCGATCGTCCGCTCACCATGGGCAAGCAGGTCTATTTCTTCGGGGCGGGCAAGGCCGAGGGCAACACCAAGCAGAAGGATCTGCTGGGCGGCAAAGGCGCAGGCCTCGCCGAGATGACCAACCTCGGTGTGCCGGTGCCTCCGGGTTTCACCATCACCACCGAGGTCAGCGTCGCGTTCATGCGCGACAAGAAGATCCCCGCCGAGCTGCATGGCGAGGTCGAGCGCGCGCTCGCCGAGGTCGAGAAGATCGTCGGCATGAAGTTCGGCGATCCGAGCGCGCCGTTGCTCGTGTCGGTGCGCAGCGGCGCGCGCGCGTCGATGCCCGGCATGATGGACACCATCCTCAACCTGGGCCTCAACGACGAGACCGTCGCGGGGCTCGCCAAGCGCACCGGCAACCCGCGCTTCGCGTGGGACGCGTACCGGCGCTTCGTGACCATGTACGCGGACGTCGTGCTCGGCATCAAGCGCGACCAGTTCGAGGAGATCCTCGACGAGGCGCGCCGCGAGGTCGCCCGCGAGAAGGGCGTCGATCCGCGCCTCGCGCACGGCGAAGAGCTCAAGCGCACCGTGCCCGACAGCGATCTCGACGCGGTCCGCCTCGAGCGCGTGACCAACGCGTGCAAGGCGCTCGTCGAGAAGAAGACCGGCCAGAAGTTCCCGCAGGACCCGAAGGCGCAGCTGTGGGGCGCGATCGAGGCCGTGTTCCACTCGTGGATGAACCCGCGCGCGGTCACCTACCGCAAGATCCACGACATCCCCGAGGCCTGGGGCACCGCGTGCAACATCCAGGCGATGGTGTTCGGCAACATGGGCGACACCAGCGCCACCGGCGTCGCGTTCACCCGCGACCCGTCCACCGGCGAGCCCAAGCTGCTCGGCGAGTGGCTGCCCAACGCGCAGGGCGAAGACGTCGTCGCTGGCATCCGCACGCCGCGCAAGATCGGGGTCACCGGCCGCACGACCGTCGACGCCGAGTCGCTCGAGGTCGCGATGCCCGCGCTCTACAAGGAGTTCCTCGACGTCGCCGAGCGCCTCGAGAAGCACTTCAACGACATGCAGGACCTCGAGTTCACCATCCAGGAGGGCAAGCTCTATCTCCTGCAGTGCCGCGCCGGGAAGCGCAGCGGCAAGGCCGCCGTGCGCATCGCCGTCGAGATGGTGAAGGCCAAGCGCCTCAGCACCGACGAGGCGCTCCTGCGCGTCGACGCCGAGTCGCTCAACCAGCTCCTCCACCCCGTCCTCGATCCCGAGGTCGTCAAGCGCAGCAACCCGATCGCGCGCGGCCTCAACGCCTCGCCGGGCGCCGCCGTCGGCGCGATCGTCTTCACCGCCGACGAGGCCGAGCGCCGCGCCGGTCGCGGCGAAGACGTGATCCTCGTGCGCACCGAGACCTCGCCCGAGGACATCCACGGCATGAAGGCCGCCAAGGGCATCCTCACCGCGCGCGGGGGCCTCACCTCGCACGCCGCCGTCGTCGCGCGCGGCATGGGCATCCCGTGCGTCGCGGGCACGAGCGCGCTCGCGGTCGACGAGCACAAGAAGCTGGTCCGCGTCGCCGTCACCGGCGAAGACGGCCGCAGCGTCGAGCACGTGCTGCTCCGCGAGGGCGAGATGCTCTCGCTCGACGGCGGCACCGGCGCCGTCTACCGCGGCTCGCTCCCGCTCAAGCCGGCCGATCTGAGCAGCGACTACGCCGAGCTCATGGGCTGGGCCGACGCCCGCCGCACGCTGAAGGTGCGCACCAACGGCGACACGCCGAAGGACGCGCGCACCGCGCGCAACTACGGCGCCGAGGGCATCGGCCTCTGCCGCACCGAGCACATGTTCTTCGGCGACGACCGCATCAACGCGATGCGCGAGGTCATCCTCGCCCAGAACCGCGAGGAGCGCGGCGTGGGCCTCACCAAGCTCTTGCCGTACCAGCGCGAGGACTTCGAGGGGATCTTCCGCGAGATGCGCGGCCTGCCGGTCACCATCCGCCTGCTCGATCCGCCGCTGCACGAGTTCCTGCCGCACTCGGCCGAGCAGATCGAGCACGTGGCCAAGGCCTCGGGCCTCTCGGCCGCGCACATCGCGCGGCGCAGCGAGGAGCTCTACGAGTCGAACCCGATGCTCGGGCACCGCGGCTGCCGGCTCGCCATCACCTACCCCGAGATCTACGCCATGCAGGTGCGCGCGATCCTCGAGGCCGCGCTCACCGTGAGCGGCGAGGGCGTCGACGTGCGCCCCGAGATCATGATCCCGCTCGCGCTCTCCAAGAAGGAGCTCGATCTCTGCAAGGAGATCGTCGACGCCACCGCCAAGGAGGTGTTCGGGGCCGCGGGCAAGAGCGTGCCGTTCATGTACGGCACCATGATCGAGCTGCCGCGCGCCGCGCTCCGCGCCGGCGAGCTGGCGGAGGTCGCCGAGTTCTTCTCGTTCGGCACCAACGATCTCACGCAGACCACGCTCGGCATCTCGCGCGACGACGCCGACAAGTCGTTCCTGCCCGTCTACGTCGCGCAGGGCATCCTCGCCAAGTCGCCGTTCACGGCGCTCGACCAGGAGGGCGTCGGCGAGCTGGTCGCGATGGCCAAGGAGCGCGGCCGCAAGACCCGCCCCAACCTCAAGGTGGGCGTGTGCGGCGAACACGGCGGCGATCCCAGCTCGATCGATTTCTTCCATCGCGTCGGGCTCGACTACGTCAGCTGCTCGCCTTTCCGGGTGCCGATCGCCCGGCTCGCGGCCGCGCAGGCGGCGATCCGCGCCGGTGGCATCACGGGCGGCAGCGGCACGGCGTAGCCCATTTCACCCACCTGAACGCCCGGCCTGTGCCGTCGAGTTTGGCTTCGCGCACCCTTCGTGCGACCCTTCTTCGGTGGCGGAGGCCGGCATCGAGAGCACCACGCCGGGGGTCGGGAGCCTGCTCGGCAAGTACCGGGTCGAGAGCGTCCTCGGCAAGGGAGGCATGGGCATCGTCGTCGGCGCGCGCCACGAGACCCTGAACCACCGGGTCGCGATCAAGATCCTCTCGTCCACCGGTCGCGCCCAGCCGACCGCGCTCGCTCGCTTCCTCCGCGAGGCGCGCGCCACCATGGAGCTCAAGTCCGAGCACGTGGTGCGCATGCTCGACGAGGGCACGACCGAGGCCGGCGCGCCGTACCTCGTGATGGAGTACCTCGAGGGCGAAGACCTCATGCACGCCCTCGCGGCGCGCGGGCCGCTGCCGGTCGACCAGGCCGTGGAGCACCTGCTGCAGGCTTGCGACGCGATGGCCGAGGCCCACGCCAACGGCATCGTCCACCGCGATCTCAAGCCCGCGAACCTGTTCCTCACGCGGCGCGCCGACGGACGCACGCTCGTGAAGGTGCTCGACTTCGGCATCTCCAAGCTGACGAGCGACGAGTCCGACAACGAGCTCACCGAGACGCTCGCGATGCTCGGGTCGCCCACGTACATGTCGCCCGAGCAGATCCGCAGCGCCAAGACGGTCGATCACCGCACCGACGTCTGGTCGCTCGGGGTCGTGCTGTTCCGCCTGCTCACCCAGTCCACGCCGTTCGTGGGGCAGGGGGCGATGGCCATGTGCTCGTCGATCCTGAACGACCCGCCGCAGTCGCCGCGCTCGTTGCGCCCGGAGCTCCCCCTCGCCCTCGAGGAGGTCATCCTCCGCTGCCTCGAGAAGGACCCGGCGCGCCGCTATCCGGACATGACCGAGCTCGGTCGCGCGCTCGCGGCGTTCGCGCCCGACGGCGTCACGGCCGCGCGCTTCCGCACCGCCCCGCTCTCGGCGTTGCCCGTGCCCTCTGGCCCGGTGAGCGCCGCCGTGATCTCGGACCCGGGCACGCAAGCGGCGCTCATCACGCACCACAGCGTCGCGACCACCCGCCCCAAGCGCTGGCCCCTCGCCCTCGGCTTCGTGGTGGTCGCGGGGGTGTCCTTGGTCGCGGGCCTCGCGCTGCGTGGCAAGGAGAGCGTCGACAAGGTTGCACCGCCGCTCGAGAAGCCCGCCGTCGCGGCGCCTTCGCCTTCGCCGATCGCTTCGGCGACGCCGTCGGTCGCCCCGTCGGTCGAGCCGTCCGCGAGCGTGGTCGCGTCGGCCAAGCCGTCGGTGGTCCCCACCAAGGTCGCCCCCAAGCCCGCCGCTTCCGCCACCGTCACCTCGAAGACCAAGCCCAAGAACTGGGGAGGGGCCATCGATGATCCGCTCTGAACGCTGGGTCGCGTTGCTGGTGCTCGCGCTCGCCGCCCCCGCCTTCGCTGCGCCCTCTTCGGTCGAGAAGTCCACCGCCGACGCCCTCTTCAAGGAGGGCAAGAAGCTCCTCGACGCCAAGGACTACGACGCCGCCTGCCCCAAGCTCGCGGACAGCGCGCGCCTGCAACCCGGCGGCGGCGTGCAGCTCGCCCTCGCGCTCTGCCACGAGGGGCAGGGTCGCCTCGCGACCGCGTGGAACGACTATCGCGAGGCGCTCGCCTTCGCCAAGCGCGACAAGCGACAGGACCGCGAGGACATCGCCACGGCCAAGCTCGCCGAGCTCGAGCCACGCATCGCCAAGCTCACCATCCAGCTCTCCGACGGCGCCAAGGCCCAGAACCCGACCGTGAAGCTCGACGACGCCGTCCTGCCCTCGGCCTCGTTCGGGGTCGCCATCCGCGTCGACCGCGGCAACCACACGATCGTGGTCAGCGCCGCGGGCAAGACCCCGAAGACCATCGACCTGCCGATCGCCGACAAGGACGAGAAGACCGTCGTCGTCGCGCCGCTCGCCGATGAGCCGCAGAAGCCGGCCGAGCCCCCGAAGCCGAGCGAGCCGGTGAAGCCGGTCGACACCGCGCCTGCGAGTGGCCCATCGCGCGTGGGCCCCATCGTCCTCGGCAGCACCGGGATCGTGCTCGTGGGCCTCGGCGCGTTCTTCGGCGTCAAGGCAATGTCCACCTCCAGCGACGTGCGGGCGAACTGCCCGGGGGGCGCGTGCACGAGCCCGGAGTGGGTCGACAAGAACGACGATGCGCGCCGCTCCGCGCTGTTCGCGAACCTCGGCGTGGGCATCGGCGCCCTCGCGCTCGCGGGCGCCGCCGTGTGGTGGTTCGCGACCCCCAAGGAACAACCCGTGGCCGTCAGCGTGGGACCGACCGAGGTGCGCATGGTGGTGCGATGGTGAAGCGATCCAGGGTTGCGGTCGGGTTCGCGGCGCTCGCGAGCGTGGCGGTGGGCTGCCAGCTCGTCGCCAGCATCGAGGACGTGCACTACGACCCGAGCGACGCGCAGACCGCCGAGACGCTGGCCGAGGTGGGCGACACGAGCGACAGCAGCGTGCTCGACACCGCAGACTCGTCCACCGTCGACTCGGGCGACTCGACCAGCCCCGACACCGCGGACACCAAAGACACTACGGTCACGGACACTGGCGACACAGGTCCCACCGAGACTGCCACGCCTCCCGACACCGGACCTGCCCCATGCCCCAGCAAGGCGGGCACGACGGCGATGGTCCGCGTCCCCACCGCGAAGAGCAGCTTCTGCATGGACGTCAACGAAGTCACCGTGGCGCAGATGGAGGTGTACGACGGCGCCACGCCGACCGTGCCTGCTGGGCTGCCTGCACGGTGCACCGGCAAGTGGGACAACTACTACAAGCGCGACCTCGGCGCTCTCCCAACCGAGCCCGCCATCAACGCCAACTGGTGCCAGGCGTTCGCCTACTGCAAGTGGGCGGGCAAGCGTCTCTGCCGCGCGCTCGACACGGCGGCGGCGCTCTCCACCGAGAACAGCGAGCTCTACTACGCCTGCGGCAACGGCGCGGCCGCGACCGCCCGCCCCTACGGGACCAGCTACGTCGCCGGCAACTGCGACGTCGAGACCGGGCGCTCCATTCCCACCAGCATCCTCGCGACCCCCAAGTGCCACGGCCCGACCGCTCCCTACGACAAGATCTTCAACCTCATCGGCAGCGCCGAGGAGTGGTCGGAGGAGTGCACGGACAGCCCGGCGCCGTCGAAGTGCCGGGCGCGTGGCGGCTACTTCGGCAACATCAGCAACGTCGCCGTCTGCGCGCGCACGGTCGACTACGACATCACCTCCCAGTTCGCGTCGCTCGGCTTCCGCTGCTGCGCCGACTGATCACGCCGCGCCGACGCCGCCGCGGCACACCTGCGCGAGCCGCACGAGCTTCTGCTTGGCCTCGCCCACGTAGGGGTTGTCCTTGTCCCACGCGTAGCCGGCGAGGATCGAGCAGATGTAGCGGCGGATGCGCTCGCTCTGCTTCCGCTCGTCGTAGAAGATGATGTCCTGCAGCTCGCCCGTGTACCAGGTCTCGACGAAGCCCCGGAAGGTCTCCACGCCGACGCGCAGCGGGGCCTCGAAGTCGGCCTTCCAGTCCACCTGCTCGCCGCGCAGCTCGCGCACCGCCGCGGCCACCGCGAGGTGCGACGACTTCATCGCGATCGTCACGCCGGACGAGAACACCGGATCGAGGAACTCGGCCGCGTTGCCGAGCAGCGCGAACCCCGGGCCGCACATCGTCGACACGTTGGCCGAGTAGCCCCGGAGCTCACCGACCGGGATCGCGGGGGTGGCATCGGCGAGGAGGCGCAAGAGACCGGGGTCCTGCCGGCCGAGCGTGAACAGCTTCTCCTCGTGGGTGCCCGACATGGCCTGGAGGAACGCGTCGTCCGCCACCACGCCGAACGAGGCCTTGCCGTTGCTGAACGGGATCAGCCAGAACCACACCTCGTGGTGCTCGGGGTGGATCACGATGCGGATCTTCTGCCGGTCGAAGGCCCCCGAGGGGATGCGGTCGTGGATCTGGGTGTAGAGCGCCGAGCGCGTGGGCAGGCGCGACGGCGACTCGAGCCCTAGCAGCCGCGGCAGCGTGCGCCCGAACCCACTCGCGTCGAGCACCAGCTTCGGCCGGAGCTCCTCGACCCTGCCGCTCGCGTCGCGCGCGACGAGGCGCGGGCCGTTCGAGAAATCGGCGGCCGTGATCTCCACCTCGTAGCGCACCTCGGCGCCCATCTTCTCGGCGGCGTCGATCAGGATCTTGTCGAACTCGCCGCGCGGCACCTGGAACGTGAACCCCGGGCCGGCGCACGACTTCTGCGCGAAGTTGAACTCCGAGTACTCGGGGCCGCGGGTGAACGCCGCGCCGTTCTTGAACTGGAACCCGCCGGCGAGCACGGGCTCGAGCAACCCGGCCTGCTCCACGAGCTCGAGCGACTGCGCGAGCAAGCTCTCGCCGATCGAGAAGCGCGGGAAGCGCTGGCGCTCGAGGACGACGACCGAGAACCCCTGCTGCACGAGGAGCGCGGCCGCCACCGAGCCCGAAGGTCCGGCGCCGATGATGGCGACGTCCTTCTGCGGGGTCACTTGCCGAGCTCCTTCTCGAGCCGCGCGATCTCCTTGTCGATCTCCTCGGCGGCCTCTTCGTCGCCGAAGTTGGCGCGCTTCTGGGCGGCGTAGAGCGTGGTGAGCGCCTTGCTCTTGTCGCCCCGCAGCTCGTCGATCCGCGCCATCCGCTGCAGGCCGTCGGACACGCCGGGGAAGTCGCGGGCGAGCGCGCCGCACTTCTTCTCGGCCTCGTCGTACTTCTTGGCCTTGATGAGCTTGTCGATCGCCGAGGTGGCCTCGTCGAGCGCGTCGTAGTCGATCCCCTGGCCGAACGGGCTGCTCTCCATGTCGGCGGCGAGGGTCTTCTGCTCCTCGACGGCGACCTTGCGCTGCTCGTCGGCGACCGCCGCCTTGCGCACGTTGTCGACGCGGCGCGCCTTCTGGGCCACGTCACGCTTCTTGCGCCGCTTCTCCTGGGCGCGCTTCTGTCCGGGGTTCGCAGGCATGGTCCGGGTGTATACGATGCGCCGCTCCCGTGGAAGCCGAACCCAAGCCCAGCGACACCCCCGAGGGTGAGATCCTCCCCGAAGACCCGGAGCTGTACTGGCTCCACCACACCTATCGCGGGGAGGGGGAGCGGCAGCTGACGGTTCGTGCGGTCATCGCCGGGATGCTCCTCGGCGGCGTGATGTCGCTGTCGAACCTGTACATCTCGCTGGTCACCGGCTGGAGCTTCGGCGTCACCATCACCGCGGGCATCCTCGCGTTCGTCATCTTCAAGCTGCTCACGCGCATCGGGCTCGTGAAGACCGAGTTCGGGATGCTGGAGAACAACGCCATGCAGTCGGTGGCGAGCGCCGCCGGCTACATGACCGGCGGCGGCACCGTGGCGGCGATCCCCGGGCTCATGCTGCTCACGCATTCCACGGTGCCGTCGCACCAGATCTTCCTCTGGATCACCGGCATCGCGTTCCTCGGCGTCTTCATGGCCATCCCCATGAAGCGGCAGATGATCAACCACGAGCAGCTGCGCTTCCCCTCGGGCATCGCGGCCGCCGAGACCCTGCGCAGCCTCCACCCCGTGCACGACGGCACCGAGAAGGAGGGGCCGAGCGAGGGCGAGCTGCAGGCCAAGGCGCTCCTCTGGTCCGGCATCGTCGGCGCGGTCTCCACCTGGCTCCGCGAGGCCAAGGCCACCTGGTGGCCCAAGTTCCTGCACATCCCCGAGAAGATCGTCCTCCCGTTCACCTTCAAGGGCGCGCCGCTCCTCAAGTGGACGATCGCGTTCGACACGAGCCTGCTGCTCTTCGCGGCCGGCGGCATCATGGGCTTCCGCGCGGCCTGGAGCATGATGCTCGGCGCGGCGATCAACTACTTCTACCTCGCCCCCAAGGGCGTGAGCCTCGGCCAGATCCCCCTCGAGAAGCTGGGCCAGGGCAGCATCGTCAAGTTCACCGTCTGGTTCGGCGCCTCGCTGATGCTCACGAGCGGCCTGCTCGCCTTCGCGTTCTCGTGGCGCCAGATCGCGCGCGCGCTCGCCGGCGTGAAGACCCTCTTCGGTGGCAAGGCCGACGAGGACGATCCGCTCGCCGCCGTCGAGGTGCCCTCGAGCTGGTTCGTCATCGGCACGCTCGCGGTCGCGCCGGTGGTCATCCTGTGCGGCTCCGTCTTCTTCGGCATGAAGTGGTGGCTCACCGCGCTCTGCATCGTGCTGTCGTTCTTCCTCGCCATCGTGGCGTGCCGCGCCACCGGCGAGACCGACACCACCCCGGGCAGCGCGCTCGCCAAGATCACCCAGATCGGCGCCGGCGTGGCCGCGCCCGGCAGCGTCACCACCAACCTCATGGCCGCCAACGTCAGCGCCGGCATCGCCCTGCACGCGGCCGATCTGCTGACCGACCTCAAGAGCGGCTACCTGCTCGGCGCCAACCCGCGCAAGCAGTTCTACGCGCAGTTCTTCGGCGTCATCGCGGGCAGCGCGTTCGTCGTGCCCGCGCTGCGGCTGCTCGTGCCCGACTGGACCGTGCTCGGCACGCGCTTCCCCGCGCCGGGCGCGCTGTCCTGGTCGGCGGTCGCCAAGGTGCTGGCCGGCGGCGTCCGCGAGCTCTCCGGCCCCGCGCGGTGGCTCATCGTGATCGGCGGCATCACGGGCATCGTGCTCGTCCTCGTCGAGCGCGCGTTCCCCAAGAAGAAGGAGTGGATCCCCTCCGCGATCGGCCTCGGCCTCGCGTTCACGCTCCCGTTCTGGAACTGCATCTCCATGTTCTTCGGCGCGTGCGTCGCGCTCGCCATCGAGCGGCGCAACAAGGCGTTCGCCGAGCGCTGGGTCGTGCCGGTCAGCTCCGGCATCATCGCTGGCGAGAGCCTCATCGGCATCGTCATCGCCGGCCTCGTCGCCGCGAAGATCTTCCAGCAGTGATCGAACACAGCCCGGGGGGCTAGAACTTCGCGGCGAACGTGAGCATCGCGAACTTGTCGTTCGTCTCGCGGAGGCGGCGGGTCAGCATGCGCACCACGTTCCACAGCACCTCGTAGGCGAGGTCCTTGTGGACGAAGAGCAGCTCCTCGAACGCGTCGCGGTGGATCGCGAGCAGGCGGCAGCGCTCGTGCACGCGCGCGTCGGCCGAGCGCACCGAGTCGTCGAGCAGGGCCATCTCGCCGAACACGTCGCCCGGGCCGACGATGGCGAGCGCCTCTTCGCCCATGCCCTGGAGCTCGCGCGTGATGCGCACGCGGCCCTCGAGGATCACGTAGAGCTTCTCGCCCACGTCGCCGTGGCGGAAGATCGTGGCGCCCTGCGGGTGCCGCTCCTCGACCGCCACCTGCGCCACCAGCGCGAGCGCCGCGGGCCGCAGCCCCGAGAACAGCTGGATGCGCGCGACCTGCTCCTCGCGCTCGGCCCACGCCGAGCTCGACTGCCCCGCTTCGCGAGCGTCCGGGGTGAGGGCGTCCATCGCGCGCGAGATTACCAGAATTCCGCTCGGGTCCGCGATCAGCCGTAGCGGCGCGCGAAGAGCGCCTGCAGGGCCGGGTCGGCCCGCACGAGCCCGAGCGCGTGGTCGGCGTGACCGACCGCGTAGCCGTTGCCGATGACCAGCTCGACGTCCTTGCCGACCCCCTCCGCCCCGAGCGCGGCCCGGGTGAACGAGGTCGACATGGAGAAGAAGTAGGCGCACCCACCATCCCGCACGGGCAGGATCGTGGCGAGCTCCACGCCCTCCACGTTGACGCAGCAGACCGCGAGATCGACCTCGCGCCCGCCGTTGGCGGCGAGGACGGCGCGGTAGACCGACAGAGCGTCACGGGCGTCGAGCGAGAGCACCTCGTCGCAGATCCCGAGCTCGCGGAGGTCGGCCGCGAACGGCGCGTGGGCCTCGAGCCCGAACACCTTGCCGGTGGGTCCGACCAGCCTCCGGGCCTCCGCCGCGCACAGGATGCCGGATTTTCCGCCGGCGCCGAGGATGACGACGGTCTGCCCGGCCTTCGCGCGCCGCGAGACCTGGATGCCGGCGCCGGCCACGTCGAGGACCGCGAGGGAGAGCCGCTCGGGCAGATCGGCCGGGAGACGCGCGAACGGAGCCCCGTCGGCGATGACGGCCTTTCCGCGGACGTCGAGCTGAGCGCTGGCGCGGCGGACGGCGCGGAACTCGTCGATCCGGAGAGGGGTCAAAGTGAGTGAAGCGAGGGTGGCGACCCGGTCGCCCACGGTCGGCGCTCGGTCCCGCGCCACGGCGGATCCGACCCATTCGACCGTCCCGAGCAGCATTCCACCGGAGTTGGTGACCGGATTGTGCTGCTTTCCGCGGGCAATGACCGTCTTCCGGACCACCTCGACGATTCCGGCGTCCGTCCCGCCCCCCTCTTCCTCGATCTGGCGAAAGCTCGCCGCATCCACATTCAGGGTCTCGACGTCGACGATGATTTCGTTGTCCCATACGACTTCGAACCGAGCGTCGAGGCGCTCGGCCGGCTGGGGCAGCACGCCCGAAGGCGCAATCACGCGGTGCGCGCCGAATCGGGCTCCCGGAAGAACTGTTCGCTGGTTCATTGTTGGCCCTGTAGGGTGTGACCCATTAGCCTCTGCTTGACCCTGTTGCATACGCGCCGCTAACGTTTTTCCTCCCAGGTTTCCCCCCGCCCCATGGACGCGTCGCAGAAACTGACGGGTGCCCCCCCGGCCCCCCCCGGCTCGAGTCGCCGGGCGTACGCGCTACGCTTCATCTCCGGCAAGTACCAGGGTGGTGAGTTCCCCATCTACCCGGAGAAGCCGATCGTCGTCGGACGCTCGAGCGATCTCGACATGGTCCTCGTCGAGGACATGGTGAGCCGCCGCCACGCGAAGATCGCGTACAGCGGCGACGCGATCACCATCGAGGATCTCGGGTCGACCAACGGCACCTTCGTCAACGGCGAGAAGGTGAAGAAGGCCCGCCTCAAGGAGGGCGACCGCGTCCTCATCGGCACGAGCATCCTCAAGCTCGTCTCCGCCGACCAGAGCGCTCCGGGCCCCGGCGTCGACGCCAAGCAGAACCTCGAGAACGTGGCCGCCGCCCGTCGCACCTCGCAGGTGCGCACGATGAGCGGCTCGCTCCAGGAGGTCCCGCTCCCCGACCTGCTGCAGCTCTTCGGCACCTCGAAGAAGAACGGCATCCTCGTCCTGCGCACCGAGGACGACGTCGGCCGGATCTACCTCCGCAAGGGCAACATCTACTTCGCCACCATCAACGACGCCGAAGACGTCTCGCCGGTGAAGGCCTGCTACCGCATGCTCACCTGGGAGAACGGCTCGTTCGATCTCGATCCTCCCGACGAGCGCAGCTTTCCCGAGGAGGTCGATCTCACGGTCGCCGAGGTCCTCATGGAGGGCATGCGGCAGCTCGACGAGTTCAACCGCGTCAAGGAGGGCCTGCCCGCCCTGAACGCGAAGATCGGCCTCGCCCAGCCGCTCATCCCGCCGCTGCGCGACCTCTCGCCGGACGAGATCGACGTCCTGCAGATGGTCCACAACTACGGCTCGGTGGCGCAGGTCCTCAACAAGTCCCTCGCCCCCGACCTGCAGACCGCCACCATCCTGCAGAAGCTCATCAAGGCCCATTACGTGGAGCCGCGCTGAGTCCGGCTGTCCTCGAGTCCGAGGTCTGAGATCCCCCCCGGGCTGAAGCCCGGGGCACCGACGGCACCGCAAGCCCGGGGCCTGAAACCCCGGGCCTCACGCCCCGAATCGCAGGCTAGCGCCTCGCTGGCTCCAAAGAAGCGGACGGGAGGTCTCGCCCGCTTCACACGACGTCGAGCCCGGGGTCATGCCCCGGGCTTCAGCCGCAGTCGGTGCCCCGGGCTTCAGCCCGGGGGGACTCGTAGAAAACACTGCCTGCCGGGCCGCCAGGAACTGAGCTAAAGCCCGACGATGTCCGAGGGTGCGCTCGAGGAGACGCCGTCGCCGCAGAGTCGGCGGGCGCTGCGTCGCGAGCGTCGTCGGCGCCTGCGGGAGGACGCCTGGAACCTCCCCAACATCCTCACCTACGCCCGCGTGGGCATGATCCCCATCGTGCTCTACCTGCTCGATCGCGGCACGCGGCGCGACGGCAACTGGGCCGCCCTGGTCTACGCGCTCGCCGGCATCACCGACGTCCTCGACGGCTTCCTGGCGCGTCGCATGGGCATCGTCTCGGTCATCGGCAAGTTCCTCGACCCGCTCGCCGACAAGCTCATGGTCATGGCGGTGCTCGTCTGGATGGTCACCCTCGGGCGCATCCCGGCCTGGGCGGTCATCCTGCTGCTCACGCGCGAGATCTCCATCACCGCCCTCCGCTCCATCGCCTCGAGCGAGGGCTTCGTGATCTCCGCGGCCGAGGGCGGCAAGCAGAAGACGGCCCTCCAGGTCATGGGGATCATCTTCCTCCTCGTCGGCTACCCGTACGAGATCCACCTGCTCGGGATCGACCTCGGCGTCGTCGACATGACCAAGGTCGGCCGCGCGCTCATCTACCTGTCGCTCGTCATGAGCTTCCTGAGCGCCGCGGGCTACATCGCCCTGTTCGGTCGCGCGGTCGAGGCCAAGGAGCAGCGCGAGGACGAGGAAGACAAAGAGGACGCGCGCACCGGCAAGGCCCCGGCGCCGTAGCGCCTCAGCTCGCGGCGTCGGCGGTGCCGAGCGCCTTGCGGACGAACAGATCCTCGAGGCTGTCCTTGCGCGGCACGGCCGAGACCACCTGCACCTTGGTCGCGAGCGCCTCGGCGAGCACCGCCGTCAGCGCCTCCTCGCCCTCCACCTCGAGGACCAGCTCCTGATCGAGCGCGCGGAGCACCGCGCCATGGGTGGAGAGCCGCGCGCGGGCGGCCTCGTCGACGCCGCGCAGGGTGAGCTCGATCATCGTCGCCGAGCGGTTGACCAGCTCGCGCATGGTGCCGCGTTCGACCACGCGCCCCTTGTGCAGGATGACCACGCGATCGCACAGCGCCTCCACGTCGGAGAGCACGTGCGAAGAGAACAGCACCGTGCGCCCGCGCCGCCGCTCCTCGAACACGAGGTCGCGCACCTCGCGGCGCCCGAGCGGATCGAGCCCGCTCATCGGCTCGTCGAGCACGAGCAGCTCCGGGTCGGCGACCAGCGCCGCGGCGAGCCCGGTCCGCTGGAGCATGCCCTTCGAAAGCCGGCCCACCGGGCGATCGGCGGCGTAGGTGATCCCCACGCGCTCGATCACCTCCGCGGTCCGCGCCGGGCGCTCCGCCGCGGGCACCGACGAGAGCCGCGCGCACAGATCGACGAACTCGCGCGGCGTCAGGTAGGGGTAGACGTAGGGGTTCTCGGGCAAGAACCCCACCCGCTCGCGGGCCGCGGGCTCGGAGGTGCGCACCCCACGGATCTCGAGCGAGCCCGCCGTCGGCGCCGAGAGCCCCATCAGGCACTTGATGGTCGTGGTCTTGCCCGAGCCGTTCGGTCCGATGAGCCCGACGATCTCGCCCGCGTTCACCTCGAACGACACGCCGCGGACGGCCTGCACCTTCTTTCGCAGGAAGCCGACCTCGTAGGTCTTGTGGAACTCGTTCACCCGCACGAGAGGCGTGGTCATTCGCTCGGTCGCTCCCGGGCCGTCTCGACGTCGGTGCCCTCGTACTCGTGCAGTTTGTACTGGATCTTGCGGGCCGAGATCCCGAGCACCGTGGCGGCGCGCGAGGTGGAGCCCGAGACGGCCTCCAGCGTCCGGAGGATCGCCCACCGCTCGAGCTCCGCGATCGTCGCGCCCGGCACCCGGGGGAGATCGGTCGCGGCCGCGGCCTGCGGAGCGACGCTGGCGGGCAGATGGCGCGGCTCCACCCGCGGTCCTTGCCCGAGCACGATCGCCCGTTCGATCGCGTTCTCGAGCTCGCGCACGTTGCCCGGCCAGCCGTAGCTCGTGATGGCCGCGAGCGCCTCGTCGGTGAAGCCCTCGATGTTCTTGCCGTTCTCGAGCGCGTACTTGCGCAGGAAGAACGCGGCGAGCGCGGGGATGTCGCTCGCCCGCTCCCGGAGCGGGGGGATCTCGAGGGTGACCACGTTGAGCCGGTAGTAGAGGTCTTCGCGGAAACGGCCCTCGAGGATGCGCTGCTTCAGATCGCGGTTGGACGCGGCGAGGATCCGCACGTCGACCTTGAGCGTCTCGTTGCCGCCGACGCGCTCGAACTCCCGCTCCTGCAGGAAGCGCAGGAGCTTCACCTGCGTGGCGAGGGGGATCTCGGACACCTCGTCGAGGAACAGGGTGCCGCCATCGGCCTGCTTGAAGCGGCCCTCGCGGCGGCCGACCGCGCCGGTGAACGCCCCGCGCTCGTGCCCGAACAGCTCGCTCTCCAGCAGCGACTCGACCAGCGCCGCGCAGTTGAGGCGGACGAGGGGCTTGTCGGCCCGCGGTGAGGCGCTGTGGATGGCCTCGGCGACGAGCTCCTTGCCGGTGCCGCTCTCGCCTGCGATGAGCACGCTCGCGCGCGAAGGGCCCACCTGGCCGACCATCTCGAGCAGGTGCTTCATCGTCGGGTGCTCGCCGACCACGTGGCCGAGCGCGTTGCGGTCGCGGAGCCGATCGCGCAGGCGGCGGGTCTCCTGCAGCAGACGCGACTTCTCCACGCCCTTCTGCACGAGCGCGAGCAGCGCGTCGGGGTCGTCGATCGGCTTCTGCAGGTAGTTCTCGGCGCCACGCTTCACGGCGTCGACGGCCGAGCCGATCGTGCCGTACGCCGTCATCACGATCACGACCGCCTCGGGGACGATCGCCTTGGCCCTCTCGAGCAGCCCGAGGCCGTCGAGACCGGGCATCTTGAGGTCGGTCAAGATCACCTCGGGCTGCAGCTCGGCGAGCTTGCCGAGCGCCTTGAAGCCGTCGGCGGCGGTCTCGGCGACGTAGCCATCCTCGCGGAGGATCTCGGCGAGCGCCGTTCGCGCGTTGGCTTCGTCGTCGACGATGAGGACCCGACCGCGCACTGCGTCCAAGCATAGCGTCCGAAGACCGGGTCCGGGTCGTACACCCTCGACGGCCGCGAACAGCGTGGCTGGACGAACGTGTGTCTCGTGTTCCAGAGACGTGTGTCCAGCCGCCCGCACCCTCCACATTCTCCGGGTCGGAGCCCGCAGGTCACGGATTTTCGAGTCGGCAAGGCCTCGTGAGGCGTTCGGACACCGTGACGTGGCCCTGCTCCCACGCCCGTGTGGCCGACCCCCGGGTACCCCACGAGTTTTCCACGGTCCAAGTTGCTGAAAACTTGGCCCTTCACGGCGTCACTATTTTGGCACGGCCTCTGCTTTCCGGCGGCTGTCCTACCTCTGCGCGCCACTCGATCTGTATTCCTGTCACTTACTTTGACCTACATGTCGTTTGGACCGATGCTGGCGCCAGGATGATGGACGGACCCACCACCTCGATGAAGATCACTCCCTGGTATGCCGCTGCGCTCTCGCCGTTCGTCGTGCTCGCCATGACAGGCGTGCTGACGGGCCACGCCTGGGTCGCTCAGCTCGCAGTGCTGATGGTGGTGTTCGCCATCTTCTTCGGCACGCTGTCGCTGGGCCGGCTCAGTCGCGCCGCGGAGGAGCAGCCCCGGCCGCTCCAGAGGCCCCTGGAAGAAGCGCTCGGCGACGCCGAGTGATCTGCTGATACCCTCGGCGCGTGGCCTCCCATCCCGCCAGCGCCCCTCCGGGTGTAGGGCAACTCAAGCCTCTCGATCGCTGGTCCCTCGCCGACTTCGAGGCCGTGCAGATCCTCCTGCGCGGCAACTCGGTCATCGACTGGCGCCGGCTCAACTTCGAGACCGAGCAGGACGCCCACGAGCTCGCCCTCTCGAACGAGCTCTCGCTCGAAGACCCCTCCGATCGCGCCCGCGCCGAGCGCCTGAAGGCCGACGCCATCGAGTACCTGCGGCGGCACTTCGAGTTCCCGGTGCCCAAGGCGGTCGAGCGGTTGCCGCTGCCCGGGCTCATGCTGATGGCCTCGGGGCGCGGCCACAAGCAGCTCTGCGCGTGCACGATCCTCAAGTGCATGCACATCATCCACCACCTCGAGGGCCGCGAGCTCCTGTTCATGCTCCCGCTCTCCGACCAGGAGGTGTTCCACCTCGTGGAGGAGAAGGTCTACCGCGTGGTGGGCGGCATGCTCGCGGGCGGCATGCCCATCGTCGAGTTCGTGGGCGGGCGGAAGAACAAGTTCAGCCTCTACACCAAGCTGCTCTCCAAGGACCGCAACGTCGCCGCGCAGATCTACGACAAGCTGCGCTTCCGCATCGTCACCCGCGACCGCGGGGACATCCTGCCGGTCGTCCACTACCTGACCCGCAAGCTGTTCGCGTGGAACTACGTGATCCCGCGCGAGTCCACCAACACCATCTTCCACCTCCAGAGCTACGCCCACGCGCACCCCCGGCTCTCCAAGCTCGTGACCGACGACCGGATCAACGACGAGGAGAACGACACGCTCACGCCGAGCAACAACACGTTCTCGGACCAGAGCTTCCACGTCATCCACTTCGTGGTCGACCTGCCGCTGCGCGTGCCCAAGGCGGTGCTCGAGGCGGCGCCGCCGAACGCTCGGGCGCTCGGGCCGGTGATCTTCTCGCTCGTCGAGTTCCAGGTCATCGACCGCGAGACCGAGGCGCTGAACGAGCAGGGTGACGCCTCGCACGAGCGCTACAAGGAGCGCCAGCGGCAGGCGGTGATGCGGCGCCTCAAGCTCGGGGCGCGGGGCGGATGAAGGTCGGGCTCGATCGCCTGCTCGAAGACGGCGCGCGGCTCGCCGAGCTGCGCGGGCTCCGCGTCGGCCTGCTCGCCCACCCGGCCTCGGTCACCCGCGACCTCGTGCACGCCCTCGACGCGCTCGTCGCGGTCGGGGTGCGACCGGTGCTGCTCTACGGGCCCGAGCACGGCTACGGCGGCGGCGCGCAGGACATGGCCCACGTGGGCGACGAGCGCGACGCGGCCACGGGCGCGCGGATCGTCTCGCTCTACGGCACCTCGTTCGAGCGGCTGTCGCCCACGGCCGACGAGCTCGCGGCGGTCGACCTCTTGATCGTCGATCTGCAGGACGTCGGCGCGCGCTACTACACGTTCGTCTGGACGGCCCTCCTCGCGCTGCGCGCGTGCGCCCGCGCGTCGGTGCGGGTGCTCCTGCTCGATCGGCCGAACCCGATCGACGGCGTCACGGTGGAGGGTCACCCGCACCGCGAGCTCCGCCTGCGGTCGTTCGTCGGCCTCGAGCCGATCCCCATCCGCCACGGCCGCACCTATGGCGAGATCGTCGCCGAGCGCGCGGTCGTCGAGGGGCTCGCGGGCTTGTTCGAGTGCGTCGCCGTCGAGGGCTGGGATCGCGCGGCCTACGCCGACGCGTGGGATCGCCCGTTCGTGCTCCCTTCGCCGAACATGCCCGGTCTCGACACGGCGATCGTCTACCCGGGCGGGTGCCTCGTCGAGGCCACCAACCTGAGCGAGGGCCGCGGCACGACCCGGCCGTTCGAGCTGTGTGGCGCGCCTTGGATCGACGGTCACGCGCTCGCGAAGGCCCTGCACGACACGGGGCTCCCTGGGTTTCGCGCGCGACCCACGTCGTTCCTGCCGACGTTCCAGAAGCACGCGGGCGCGAGCTGCGGTGGGGTGCAGATCCACGTGGTCGACCGCGCGCGCTTCCGCCCCGTGGCCACCTACCTGGCGCTCCTCGTGTTCGCCCGCGCGCAATCCGTCGAGCGGTTCGGGCTGCGCACCGAGCCCTACGAATACGTCGACCCCCGCGAGGCCGAGGCGCTCGATCTGCTCGCCGGCACGACGGCCACGCGCGAGGCGCTGCTCGCCGGGGCCTCGTGGGCCGAGGTGGTCGCGACGGTCTGCTGAGTCAGGGCATGTCGGGGCAACCATCGACAGGCCGTCAGGCCGCGTGCAGCTCGGGGAGGCGGAACTCGGCGGTGGCACCGGCGAGGCCGACGGTGACCACGCGATCCCAGTAGCGGGTGCCCTGCTCGACGGCGGTGCGGTGCGCCGCGGGGAATCGCAGCCGCACGGCCTCCGCCGCGCGGGTCATGGCGCGCATCGCGGGCAGCGCGAACCGGTACGGGTCCCGTGGGACCCCGAGCTGATCCGCGAGCTCGTCGCCGACGAGGCCCCGGCAGATCCCATATCCGACGGCCGTGGTCCGCGCGTCGCGCGCCTTGTCCTTGGTCTGCGCGATGCCGCTGTGCATCAGCGCCTTCACCAGCGCGCGCGCGTCGTCGTCGGGTGCGCCCTGCGTCGTGTAGATCAGCTCGGCCAGGTTCATGCCGTCGAGCTGCCCGGTCGGAAGGAGGCGCGCGTCGACGCCGATCACGTGACCGACGTAGCGGAACAGGTGCATGTACCGCTCGGCCTCGTCGTCGCCGAACGCGAGGCCGAACGTGCGCAGGCCCTCGAGCAGGGCGAGCGAGAACAGGAGCGTGGTCGCGGCCATGTCGTGCTGGTTCACCGGAGCGCCCCACGCCGCCGCGTCCCAGCGGCCCGACGCGAGGCACATGCGGCGCACCTGCGCGTGCATCACGCGGACCTTCACGGTGATCACGAAGCCGTCCCCGAAGCGGCGCATCCCGCCCGGTCGACACACGGCCTGCACGAACCGCGAGGTCTCGTTCAGGCGCCGCGGGGCCTGCTCGAGCAGCCGACCCGACAGGACGAGGGGCTTGTTCCCCGCGGGCGAGGCGTAGCCGTGGACGATCGACTTGGCGGCGAGCACGAGGCCGCCGAGCACCCCGGAGCGCATCAGGAGCTCACCCGCGCGATCGAGGGTCTGCTCGTCGGCCCACGGCGGGACGTCCTCGAGCGACTCGACCAGGGCGCGGACCGCGCGAGGCGTGGCCGACGAGAGACCGTGGCTCAGCGCCTGGTCGAGGGCGCGAAAACCCTGACCGGGCGGCAGGGTGGCCATCTCGGCGACCACGTCGTCGGCGAGCGGGTCCATCGCCGAGAAGTACGGGGCGAGCCGGTCCACCCGCGCGCCGAAGCGGGCGCGGGCCGCGTCCAGGTTCACGAAGCGCGTGGGGTACGGCATCGATGTCATTGTCCCTCGGGCCGCGGTAGCCTGCCAGCCCGTGTTCCCCGCGTTGCTGGCCGCGAAGGGCCTGTGGCTCCTGGCCGCAGCCGTGCCGCTCATCGCGCTCTACGTGCTCAAGACCCGCCGCAAGACGGTGAAGGTGTCGAGCGCGGCGATGTACGACCTCGCGCGGCGAGAGGCCAAGGCGCGCGTGCCGTGGAAGCGCCTCACGCCCGAGACGTCGCTCCTGTTGCAGCTGCTCGCCTTGATCCTGCTCGCCCTCGCCTTCTCGCGACCGGTGTCCAAGGGCGCGACCTACGACGCCGATGCGGTGGTGGTCGTGATCGACCGCTCGGCCTCGATGGCCGCGCGGGTGCGGCCGATCGCCAGCGACCCGAGCAACGCCTCGCCCACGCGCATGACCCGCGCGAAGGAGGAGGCCGCGAAGCTCCTCGATCGCCTGGGGATCGGCGCCGAGGTGGCGGTGGTCGTCGCCGGGCGCGACGCGCGCGTGGTCGCCACTCTCCAGCGCGGCGCCAAGGCGGCCAAGGCCTCGCTCGCCGGGATCGAGGCCGGGCTGCTCGAGGGCGACGTGGAGCCCGCGCTCGACGTGGCCCGCGATCTGCTGCGCGGTCGCACGGGCAAGCGGCGGGTGGTGCTGTTCACCGACGGGTCGTTCGCGCGGCCGCCCACGTGGCTCGCCGAGGAGGGCGGCGCGGAGCTGGACGTGGTGCCGATCGAGGCGGGACCGCGCGAGGGCAACGTCGGGATCGTGCGCGTCGACGTGCGCCGCGGGCCGAGCAGCCAGGGCCCCGACCACGTGGACGTCGCGGTGACGCTCGCCGCGTTCGGTACGCCCGAGGAGGGCCGCACGCGGTGGGTCACGCTGCGGCGCATGGATCGCCCCGAGCCGCTCGACGCCCGCAAGGTGGAGATCCCCGCTGGGGAGCCGGGGCACGGCGCGGTGACCCTCGGGTTCTCGCCCGCCGCCGATGGCTCCGACGAGCTCGCCACGCTCGCGATCGAGCTCGCGCCGGGCGACGCGCTCGCGCTCGACGACAAGGTGCAGCTCGTGGTGCCCCCTCCGCGTCGCATGCCGGTCACGCTCGCCTCGCTCGGGGTCGGTGGCTCCACCTGGCTCGCGCGCGCGCTGGTCGCCGACCCGGACGTCAAGCTCGACAAGGTCCACACCGCGGCGCTCGCGCAGGCCACCGTGGAGGCGTGGTCGCTCGTGGTCACGGTAGACACGTGCCCCACCACGGCGCCGGGGGGTGGCGACCTGCTCATCGTGAACCCGCCCCCGGGCAACTGCTGGGGGCGCACGGTCGGCGCGGCCGTGAGCGGGGCCGAGCTGCCCGCGATCACCTCGTGGTCGCCGAGCGATCCGCGGCTGCGCTACGTGGAGCTCGAGGGGGTGAAGCTCGGGCGCGTCGTGCCCATCGCGCCGCTCGGCGCCGACGCCACCAAGGGCGCCGCGTTGCTCGGCGCCGCGGCGCTGGTGCGCGCCGAGCAGCTGGCCGTCATCGCCGACGCCTCCACGCTCGACCGCACGGTCACGCTGTGGGGGTTCGACCCGGCCGACGGCGACCTCGCGCGCCGCGCCGCGTTCGTGCTGCTGGCCCGCGACGCCGTCGACATGGCCCGTACGCGCCGCGATCGCTCCTGGGCGCCCAGCGCGCGCGCGGGCGTCGCTGCGAGGATCACCGCGGCCGCGGGGGCCAAGAGGTCGTCGCGCGGCGGGTCGGCGCGCCGGTGACCGAGATCGCCGCGCGCGCCCCGGTGCTCGAGGGCGTCGCGCTGCTCGAGGGGCTCGATCAGATGGGCCCTTACGTGCTCGAGGGCTCGGCCACGCCGGCGCCGCTCACGGTCGCGCTGCTGGCCGAGCAGGAGAGCGACGTCGTGCGCAACGATCCGCCGGTGTCCCGCAGGGTGGGCGCGCCCGGCGGTGGCGTGGCCGCCGGCAAGAACCCCGTCGAGATCGCGCGGGCGCGGGCCGACCTGCGGTGGCTCGTGGCGCTGTTCGCGGCGGTGGTCCTCGCGGGCGACGCGCTCTGGCTCACCCGCCGCGGGGCTCGCGCGGTGGCGCGGCTCGCGCGGCGCAAGGCCTGAAGCGCTCGCTCGGAAGTGATAGACCGATCGCGTGACGGAGCGTCGACACGAAGGACCGAACCACGAGGGGCCCGCGCACACCTCGCCCTACGGGCTCTCGCGGCTCGCGCCGGCCATCGATCTGGTCGACGTCGCGCGCGAGATCCAGGAGGCGGATCGCGCCGTCGGCAACGCCACCCTCGGCAAGCTGCGGCTCATCGCCGAGCAGATCCGCGCGCTGCAGGCGCAGGCCGAGAAGGTGCTCGCGGACGCCCAGACGGCGAGCTCGCTGCACCACGCGGAGTGCCGCTTCCACAAGCGGATCGGGCACGTCTACCACCTCTACCGGCGCGCCGAGGGGCGCCCCTATTTCTCGATGCTCTCCCCCGCCGAGTGGAAGCCCGCGGACGAGTACGTCGGCAGCTATCGCCTCGAGCCCGACATGGGGTGGACGAGGGCCGAGGACGTCGGCGCGCGCGACGCGGAGGATGCGCGCCTCGTGCCCTTGCTCGGGACCGGCGGCGGCGACGGCCGCTAGCCCAGCCTCTTGAGCAGCGGGCGGATGTCGGCCTTGCGTTCGAGCGCGGGCGCGAACAGGTCGCCTTGGGCGTCGAGTCGGGCCTGGAACGTGCGCAGCTGGAAGGCGTTCGGATCGAGCTTGGGCGTGACCTCGCTCCAGCGCAGCGGCGCGGAGACCGGGGCTCCGTCGAGGGCGCGCAGCGTGTAGGGCGCGACCAGCGTGCGGCCCTCGGCGTTCTGCAGCGCGTCCACGTAGAGCCGGCCGCGGCGCTTCTCCTTCGGGAGCTCGGTGGTCGCGATGTTGGGGAGCACGCGGGCGAGCGCGCTCGCGAGGTGGTTGGCGAGCCGCGCGGTGTCGTCGTAGGTGACGCCGGGCGCCACGGGGATGAACACGTGCAGGCCGCGCTTCCCGCTGGTCTTGGGGATGCTCGGCAGCTCGAGCTGCTCGAGCAGCATGCGCAGGGCGAGCGCCACCTCGATCACGTCGGACCAGGGTCCGTCGCCGGGATCCAGATCGAGGGTGAGCCAGTCCGGCAGGTGCAGCGTGGGCACGCGCGACGACCAGCCGTGCAGCGTGAGCGCGGCGAGGTTGCCGAGCCACCGCAGGGCCTCGAGCGAGTCGGCGATCAGGTGCCGCTTGCCGTCGCGGTCGATCACGCGGAGCCAGTCCGGCGTGCCGGTCTTGGGCGGGTGCTGCTGGTACCAGGCCTTGTCGTCGATGCCGTCGGGCCAGCGCTGCAGCGTGAGCGGGCGGTCCTTCAGGTAGGGCAGGATCACCGGCGCGACGCGGGCGTAGTGCTCGATCACGTCGGCCTTCGTGATGCCGTCGCGTGGGAAGAGCACCTTGTCGGGGTTGGTCACCCGCACGCCCGGCACCGAGCGCGGCACCGACTCGGGCGCGGCCTCCTCGACCTCGAGGACCGCCTCCTTCACGCACTGCTCCGGACGCTTGTCCTCTCGCATGCCGACGAAGGTGGGGAAGCGCGGCTTGCCCTCGGGGCTCCACTCCTGGAACGACACCTCGACCACCCGCGTGGGCTCGACCCAGCGCGCGTCCTTGATCGGCTCGTCGGGGATCACCGTGCGCGTGTCGCGGAGGTGCACGTCGAGCTCCTTCGCGAGCTTGCTGCGCGTGCGATCGTCGAAGCCGCTGCCGACCTTGCCCGCGTACTGGAACCGCTCGCCGTCGTGCAGGGCGAGGATCAACGCGCCGACCACCGAGCGCTTGGTGCCGGAGAGTGGGGTGTAGCCGACGACGGCGAACTCCTGGCGACGCAGCGCCTTGATCTTGATCCAGAGGTTCGAGCGGCCGTTCTGGTACGGCGAGCCGCGCCGCTTGGCGACGAGGCCCTCGAGGTTCGCCTTGCGGATCGCCGCGAGCAGCGTGGCGACGTCGGCGCCGGGCGGCACGGGGAGCGTCTGCGAGACCGCGATCGGCGCGCCCACGGTGGGTGGGGTGGCGAGCAGAGACGAGAGCAGGCGGCGGCGCTCCTCGATCGGCAGCGCGCGCAGATCGCGGCCGTCGAGGAACAGGAGATCGAACGCGAAGAAGTGCAGCACCGCGCGGCCGCGCTCGCCGCCCACCCAGCGCTGCAGCGCGTGGAACGAGGGGCGTCCGTCGGGCTCGATCGCGCAGGCCTCGCCGTCGAGCACGACGTCGTGCGCGGCGAGCGCGCCCACGGCCTCGACGATCCCGCCGAAGCGGTCGCTCCAGTCGTGGTCGGCGCGCGAGAACAGGCGCACCTCGGCGCCGGCCTTGGCCGCGAGCAGCCGGTAGCCGTCGTATTTGATCTCGAAGAGGTAGCTCGCCGCGTCCTCGAGCGCGCCCGTCGAGGCGAGCATCGGCTCGCCGATCCGGGTGAGGAGCCCGCGGGCGTCGACGCCGGCGGCGCGAGACGAGGCAGGGCCCGCGGCGGACAGGGGGCCCCGGGTCGCCACGTGACCGCTCCGCACCGATTCCGGGCGCTCCTCGACGATGTCGCGCGTGGGGTCGGCGAAGCGATCGGCGGCCTTGCAGAACAGCCACGGCCTGGCCTTCGCGTCCTCGTCGCGGCCCTTGATCCGCACGAGGTGCCACTCGCCGACCAGCTTGTCGCCGAGCAGCCGGATGTGGAAGTGCCCCTTGTCGCGCATCGCGCGCTCGACGCCGGGCGGGATGGTCTCGTAGGTGCCCGAGTCCCACACGAGCACGTCGCCCGCGCCGTATTCGCCCTCGGGGATGCGGCCCTCGAACTCGTTGTAGGCGAGCGGGTGGTCCTCGGTCTCCACCGCGAAGCGCTTGGTGTTCGGGTCGTAGCTCGGGCCCTTGGGCACGGCCCACGACATCATGGCGCCGTCGACCTCGAGGCGCAGGTCGTAGTGGAGCCGCCGCGCGTCGTGCTTCTGCACGACGAAACGGAGCATCGACCCGGCCGACGGAGAGATCGCCGGGTCCGGCCTCGGCTCGGGCGTCACCGAGAAATCGCGCTTCTCCTCGTAGGTGCTGCGCGGCTGCTCAGTGGTCGGCTTGCGTGACTTGGCCATAGGCTCGGATTCCCGTCAGACTTCCGGCCCAAGGAGACTCTCACGATGCGCGCCATCTGGTCGGGCGAAATCGCCTTCGGGCTCGTCGCCATTCCCGCCAAGCTCTACTCCGCCACCAAGGACCTCACCCCCTCGTTCTCGCAGCTCCACAAGACCTGCGGCTCGCGGATCAACATGGTTCGTCGCTGCACCAAGTGTGCGATCGACGTGCCGTGGGAAGAGGTGGGCAAGGGCTACGAGGTGAGCAAGGGGCAATACGCGCTCTTCACCAAGGAGGAGCTCGCCAAGCTCGAGGGTGACGAGGGCGCCTCCGGCATCGACATCGCCGAGTTCATCGACCTCGCCGCGATCGACATCGCCTTCTTCGAGAAGAGCTACTGGGTCGGCCCCGCGGGCAAGTCGTCGCGCGGGTTCATGCTCCTCAAGCGCACGCTCGAGGAGACCGGCAAGGTGGCGCTCGCCAAGGTGAAGCTCCGCGCGCGCACGCGCCTCGGGGTGCTGCGCCCCAAGGGCAAGCTCTTCTCGCTCGACGTCATGCGCTACGGCGACGAGCTCGTGATGCCCGACGACATCGACGTGCCGGACACCTCGAAGGAGCCGAACGAGCGCGAGCTGAAGCTGGCCCTCGACCTCGTGTCGCAGCTCGCGGCCACGTTCGACCCCGAGCGTCACCCCGACCAGTACCGCGCCGCGGTCAGCGCCGCGGTCGAGCAGAAGGTCGAGGCCAACGAGCTCAAGGACGGCGGCGCCGAGGCCGCGGTCGAGGCGCAGGGCGCGCAGGTGATCGACCTCGCCGAGATGCTCGCGCGGAGCCTCCGCACGATGTCGGCGAGCAACGACGAGCCGAAGCCGGGGCCGAAGAAGGCGCCGCAAGAGGAGGCCGCCGCGGAGCCGGTGGCCGAGAAGCCGGCGAAGAAGAAGCGCGCGGCCGGCACCAAGTAGCGGCCGAATAGCGGCCAAATAGCGGGTCAGGTCCGGCGCTCAGAAGGCGCCGGTCACACCCAGATACGCGCCGCCCGGGAGCATCGACACCTGGGGCACGACGCTCGCCGCGGTGCGGGGGGGCGACGGCGCGGTGAGCAGGCGGATGGCGCCGATCGCCGCGACCGTGAACCCGGTGCCGAGCCCGATGAAGCTCGCGGTGCGCACGCCCGACCACGTGGCGATCGCGTCGTTGGACGACTGGATCGTCGTCTGCTGGACGCCCGGCTTCGGAAACTTGCACGAGTTGGGCTTGTCGTACCAGTCGGCGCAGTTCTCGGTGAGGAAGCCGCGCTCCTTCTCGAGCCGGCCGTCCGCGACGATCGCGAACACGAGGCCCGCGGTGCCGACGAGGCCGCCGCCGATGATCAGCGACCAGCCGAGGGCTCGCGCGCTCGCGCCGTCGTCGTTGATGGGGACCGTGGGAGAGATCGGCTTGGGCTTCTCCTTGATCGGGGGAGGCGGCGGCGGCGGCACGTCGAGCTCGGCGAGCTTGGCGTCGGCGTCGATCGAGAGCTTCTCGCCGGCCTTGGTCTCCACCGGGATCTCGACCGACTTGGCGCCGCTCACCACCTTGATCTTGCTCGTACCCGCGAACACCACGAGCGGGGCGCGGGGGAGCGCGCCGCGGGCGCGAGAGCCGACGTAGACCTGCGCACCCGCCGGGCCCTTCACGTCGACGCGCGCCATCTTGGGCTCGTTGGTCTTGAGGAACGCCAGCGCCTTCTCCTTGGGCTTGCCGGCGAGGCCGAGGGCCAGGGCGGCCTCGTAGGCCTCGACCGCGAGGTCGTCTTCCTTGAGCTTCGCCGCCGCGTTGGCGACCTCGTATTTGGAGTCCTTGGTGGACTTGAGGCCGTCGGCCTCCTCGAACAGCTTCAGCGCCTCGGCCCACGCGGAGGGATCGTTGGCGTCGACCGCCTTCTCCTTGGCCGCGACCGCGCGCGCCATCGCGGCGTCGTAGGCGTCGGCGAACGCGGGCGCCGCGATCGTGAGGAGAGCTACGCAGGCGAGCGCGCTCAAGCGTCGGAAGGCGAGAGCCACGTCCCTACGCTAGACGGTCGGGCTCACGGTTGGTAGCAGCAGCGGAAGCCGACGTCGTCGAGCCGGGACCCCTTGGGCTCGGTGCGGGGGCCATCGCAGCGGAGCGCCGTCGGCTCCATGTCGTTCCAGCTGCCTCCGCGCACGCGGCAGGCTCCGGTGACGTCGGAGGTGCTGCAAGCGTCCTCCCACTCGCCGACGCCACCGCTCAGGTCGATCACCTGGCGGAACGGCTCGATCGCCGATCGGCAGCCGGTGGCCGCCAGGTTCACCGCGACCGTGCCAGGAGACGTTCCGGCGAGTCGTTCGCCGAGGCACGACGTGCGCTGGTAGGCCTCTCCATAGGGGTAGGCCCGCGCGGTCTCGCCTCCCCAGCACGCGAACGTCCACATGCTCGTCGCTGTCAGGGCGCTCGCGACGGTCTGGGAGCCTCCGGCGCGTGCCCCACAGAGTCGCTTGCCGGCCCAGCGGCAGTAGACCTGCGCCTCACAGAACGTCACGTTCGTGGCCGGGTGGTCGCCGAAGTCGGCGCGCGCCGCGGGGTACGAGGGCGATCCACACCCCGCGGGCCACTCCGGACGGCCCGCGACGTCCCCGAGGAACTGGTTGAAGTTGCTGCGCGTGACCTCGGTGCGATCCATGCAGAACGTCCCGAGGTTGGCCATCTCCGGACCGCGTCCCGTGGGGCAGCCGTCACGCAGCGAGACGCCCGGCGGGAGCCCCGCGTCGGCGGCCGTCTCGCCGGGAGCATCCGCGCCTGCGTCGGTCGTGGGCACGGCCACCGGGTCGCCCTGACAGCCAGCAAGAACCAGGACGAAGGAGAGGGCGGTCGACCACCGGATCATCGCGGCCATTCTACACCAGGCGAGGTGACACGCCCCTCGGCTCGGCCTAGGCCCTCTCGATGCGCTTCCTCCACACCATGCTCCGCGTGAAAGACCTGGACCGCGCGCTCGAGTTCTTCGTCGACAAGCTCGGCCTGCGGCTGACGCGCAAGACCGAGTACCCGAACGGCCGGTTCACGCTCGCGTTCCTCGAGACGGGCGCCGAGGGCGACAGCGCGCAGGTGGAGCTCACGTACAACTGGGACCAGACCGAGGTCTACCCCACGGGGCGCTTCTTCGGGCACCTCGCCTACGGCGTCGAGGACATCCACGCGACGTGCGCGCGCCTGCAGGCGGCGGGCGTCGTCATCCACCGCCCGCCGCGCGACGGGCGCATGGCGTTCGTGAAGTCGCCGGACGGGCACTCGATCGAGTTGCTGCAGATCGGCGCCGCGCTCGAGCCGGCGGAGCCGTGGAAGTCGATGCCGAACACCGGCGAGTGGTGAGCCTCAGGCGCGCTCGACGAGCTCGGTGAGCTGGCAAGAGTGAGCCCCCCGGGCTGAAGCCCGGGGCACCGACAGCGGGGGCAAGCCCGCGGGGCGGGCTATCCCTTGGGTGCGTCGAGCGCATCCGTCGGCGAGGTGGATCTGGCGCGTTCGACCAGCTCGGTGAGCTGGCGTGTGGGGGTGACGAACCAGGCGATGCGGCGGCCGGCGAAGGCCACGGCGGGGGTGGGGCCGCTGACGAGCACGCAGGCGTGGGCGCGCGCGTGGGTGAGGGCGGCGTCGAGATCGTCGACCTCGTAGCAGACGTGGTAGGCGCCGATCTGCTTCTTGAGGAAGCCGGCGAGCGGGGAGGTGTCGCCGAGCGGCGCGCAGAGCTCGATGAGGGATTCGCGGGGACCGCGCGGGACGGCGCCGTCGGGCTCGGCGATCACGCTCGGGCCGGCGAGGAAGCAGACGGCGACCCTCTGCAGCGGGTCCTCGAAGGGGCCGGCGACGAGGTGGAGACCGAACACCTTCTCGTGCACGGCGATGGCCGGCGCGAGGGCGGCGACGGCGACGCCGACGTGGTGCAGGTTCATCGTCGGGTCACCTTCGCGTGCAGGGTGGGGAGCGCGGCCTCGAAGCGCGCGCGGGTGAGCACGCCGTCCTCGAGCAGCGGGCCGAGGAACTCACGGAGCGGGCCGTTGCGCTCGGTGGCGACGAGACCGAAGCGGATCCGGTCGACGCCGAGGTGGTCGAAGAGCGCGCGCAGCGTGTGGTGCTCCACGTGGCGCGAGAACGCGCGGCAGCTCATGACCCACGTGTCGACCAGGGCGTCGTCGCGTCGACCCATGAGCACCGCGATCTTGCCGAGCGGGCCGAACTTGTCGCGGTAGGAGACCGAGAGGAGGAAGCGCGCGGGGTCTTCGCCGTGGGCGCGGAACGTGGCCTCGTCGAGGCGGCGGCCGTCGAGGTTCCACTGGTTGGTCTTGTTCACGAGCTCGAGCGCGCGTGCGTCGGGCTGGTCGAACGCGATCTCGATCTCGGCCTCGGCGGGCGCGAGGAGATCGGCGCTCAGCACGGCGCCGGCGTTGCGCAGGCCGTCGAGGCGCAGCGCGTCCTCGGCGGTGACGGTGGTCTTGCCGTAGGCGGCCTGCAGCGTGCGCAGGAGCGCGAGGAGCGCCTCGTCGTCGCGCGTCGGGTAGCGGAGCACGTGCAGGGTGGGGAACGCGGCGCTCACCTCCTCGAGCTCGCGCGGGCTGTCGTCGACGAAGGTGACCGCGTCCGGCGCGACGTTCCACGCGGCGAGCACCTCGGCCACGGCCTGCGACTTCGGGCCCCAGCTCGCCTTGATCGGGAAGAAGCGGTCCTTGCTGACGACGAGATCGGTGCGGGTGTGCAGCGCCTCGTCGACCAGGGCGGGGTCGTTCTTGGAGACGATCGCGAGCAGCACGCCTTGCTCGGCGAGCGCGGCGAGGAGCTCCTGGTAGAGCGCGTGCGCGTGCGAGCCGTGGTCGAGGTCGAAGGAGAGGCCAGCGATCCCGTCGTCGCCGAGGAGGCCGCGCCAGAGGGTGTCGTCGAGGTCGGTGATGAGGCCCTTGCGCGGGGGCGTCGGGTGCAGGGCCTCGGCGAGCAGGGCGCCGAGCGCGTCGGCGGCCTCGAGGGTGTAGGGCGAGCCGCTGCCGAGGAGGGTGTCGAACCGCAGGGCGCCCGCGGGCAGGCGCGTCGCCACGCGCTCTGGATCGAGCACGCGCACGCGGTCGGCGATCGACGCGGCGAACGAGGCGAGCGCGGCGCGCAGGCGGTGGGGCTCGGCGGAGGTGTGGTGCGGCGGCCCGAGCGCGCGCGGGGGCAGTGGCAGCAATGGCAGCAACAGGGCGACGGTGGTCTTCTCGGCGAGCGCACGCAGGCTCTCGGTCAGCGCGGCGAGGCGCTGCTCCACGGTCGCGACGACGTCGGCGCTCGCGGAGGCGCGGAGGCCGTGGGTGATGCGGTAGCCGAGGCGCGGATCGAGGTCGCTCCACTCGAGCACCACGGCGACGGCGCGCGGGGGGTGGGTGGTGAAGCGGCGGATGGTGCCCGCGAGGTCGTCGAAGAGGCCCACCTCGAGGCGCGGCGCGGCGCCGGTGCGCTCGGCCACGTGCGCGCCGAGGAAGGTCTCGAGGTGCTGCGTGATCAGGCCGGAAGCGAGGCCCAGCCGAGGGGGCGCCTGTCCATCGGCAGGCGCCCGCCGCACGAGGCGCAGCGCGTCGGCGAGCTTCACACGGACAAGGTATCACGCGGGGCGTTGCGCCTCCGCGCAGCGTTGGCAGGCGTCTGCCGAAATTTCGGCAGGCGTCTGCCGAGTGCGCTCAGTTGGTGACGACGGTGACGCCCTTGGGCGGGGTCCACGTGAAGACCGAGGCTTCGATCTTGCCATTCACCGTGGGCTTGCTGAACTCGAACTTGTTGCGGTTGTCCTGGGGGTCCTGGATGAGAACGCCGCGCACGTGGAACGTCTTGCCGTCGATGTAGAACAGCACCGTCTGGTAGAGGTTGGTCGCGACCTTGGGCTTGGCCTCGAGCACGTATCCGTCGGCCATCGTGAGCTTGGCGGCGAACGCGATGTTGAAGTCCTTGGTCAGGTCGCCCTTGCCCATGAGGAACGCGAGCGCGGTCGGCATCTGCGAGTCCTTGACCGCCATCTTGCGCGCCTGGTTCTCGGTGGGCGTGTACGACCAGAGGGTGGTGCCGTCGGAGACGACGAGGTTGCCCTTGGGTGCCTGGTAGTCCCAGCGCATCTTGCCCGGCTTCACGAAGGTGACGCGCCCCGAGTGCTCCTTCTTGTCCACGCCGAAGGCCTTGGCCTGGTAGGTCTGCGTGAAGTCGGCCTCGTAGCCCGTGATCGCGTCGTACGCCTTCTGCACCTTGGCCGTGACGTCGGCGGCGCTCAGGCCCGTGGTCGGCGCGGGCGCGGGCGAAGCCGAGGGCGCCGCGGAGACGGAGGCGCCAGGCTTGGGCTGCGCGAGGGCGACGCCGCCGAACAGCGGGGCGGCGACGACGAAGACGAGGGCGAGACGCGAGGCGAGGGCTTTGGACATCGTGGTTCTCGGGGGGATCGACGGGCGGAGCCCCCGGGATATTCCACGGGTCGCCCCCGCCTTCAATCCGCGAGGGACAATCCGCCCTTGCGCGGGTCGGCCGCCGCGCCGAGCCAGCGGCCCGTCGGGCGCGGCTCGACGACGATCAGCTGCACGGCGTTCAGTGCATCGGTGACCTCCACGGTCTCCCCGCGCTTCGTCAGATCGTCTCCCAGCTCCGTGCCGAACGAGGGCTCGAGCAGGAGCTTGCTGCCCGTCGCGTGGATGCGCGGCCAGCCCACCGCGTCGCCCGGCGCGGCGCCGAACACGAGGCGCGCGAGCATCACGAGCGTCACGCTGGTCGCGATGCGCGGGCCGCCCGAGCCGCCCGCCACCGCGATGACCTTGCCGTCCTCGATCACGATGGTGGGCGTCATGCTCGAGGTGGGTCGCGCGCCGGCGCGGGGCACGTTGGGCTTCTTCTCGATCGCGTCGGCGGTCTTGCCGAAATCGTCGAGCTGGTCGTTGAGCAGGATGCCGGTGTCGCCGGCGACGATCTTGGCGCCGAACGGCCCGTTGACCGTGGTGGTGAGCGCGACGGCGTTGCCCTCGGCGTCGACGATCGAGAGGTGCGAGGTGCCGTGTTCGTCGACGCGCAGCTCCACCGGCGGGTGGGTCTTGTCGGGCGAGATCTTGGCGAGCCGCGCCTTCATGCGGGCCTCGCTGTAGAGCGGCCCGAGGTCGTACGGCGTGGCCTCGGGGTCGCCGACGAAGCGCGCGCGGTCGTCGAGCGAGCCGCGCATGAGCTCGGCCACCGTGTGCAGGTAGACACCGGAGTCGATCTTCATCGCGCCGAGGTGCGCGCGCGCGACCATCGCCTGCGCGAGCATGAGGCCACCGGACGACGGCGCCGGCATCGTGTAGAGCGTGCGCGCGCCCATCTGCAGGGTGAGCGGCTTGCGCTCCTTCGGCGCGTAGTCGGCGAGGTCCTTGCGGGTGAGCGTGCCACCGACCGCCTTGGCCGCGTCGACCATCGCGTCGGAGAGGGGGCCGTCGTAGAACGCCTTCGGACCCTGCTGCGCGATCGTGTGCAGCGTCTTGGCCAGGTCTTCGCGCACGACCTTGGTGCCGACGGGCAGCGGACCGCCGCCGCCGAGGAGGCGCGCGCCGAGCGTGGGGACCAGCGCGCGCAGCGGCTTCTCGAAGTACCCCGCCGCGCGGGCGACGTGCGCCGACAGCGTGAACCCCTGCTCGGCGAGCTCGGCAGCGGGGAGCACGTCCTCGCGGAACGATCGCTTGCCGAACTTCTGCACGAGCTTCGCGAGGCCCGCGATCTCGCCCGGGACGCCGACCAGGTGGCCGCGCTTGTCCGGGGTGAGCGGGCGTGCGTCGAGCGCGGCCACGTCGAGGCCGGCCGGCGCGGTCTCCCGGAAATCCAGGACGTAGACCTCCTTGGTCTTCTGGCGGAACACGACGGCGAACCCGCCGCCGCCGACGCCGCACGCGGTCGGGGTCGCGACACCGAGGGCCAGCGCCGCCGCGGCCGCCGCGTCCACCGCGTCACCGCCGAGCCGCAGCACCTCGCGCGCGATCTTGCTCGCCGCCTCGTGTTCGGTCGCTACGGCGTGCTTCTGGCCCTCGGCCTGGGGCGCGGCCGTAGGTTTTGATTTGACCGGCTCGGGCGTGGGGAGGGCCTTGGCGGCGCACCCGACCGCGAGGGGGCGACGAGGACCGCCGGGACCCCTTTGCGGGCAACGGCATCGGACGTACGAAGGCTCCCCATGCGTCTCCTGTTCCTCATGGATCCCATGGATGGGATCAACACCGCCAAGGATACGACGTACGCGCTGATGCTCGCCGCCGCATCGAGAGGGCACACGCTCGTACACGCGCTGCCGCGGGCCCTCTACGTCGATCGCGGCGAGCTGTTCGTGCGCGGCCGCCCGGCCACGGTGGCGCGTGAAGCAGGGGCAGAGAAGGGCACCTGGGCGCTCGGCGACCTCGCGAGCTTCGCGGTGGCCGACCTCGACGCCGTGCTCATCCGCAACGACCCGCCGTTCGACGCGATCTACGCCTACATGACCCAGCTCCTCGAGCGCGTGCGCGGCAAGACGCTGGTGGTCAACGACCCCCGCGGCCTGCGCGACGCCAACGAGAAGCTCTACGCGCTCCACTTCTCGAAGTGGATGCCGCGCACGCTGGTCACCGCCGATCCGGCCGCGATCCGGCCCTACGTGGAGGAGATCGGCGGCAAGGCCGTGATCAAGCCGCTCGACGGCATGGCCGGCGCCGGCGTGTTCCTCCTGGACGCCGACGACAAGAACTTCAGCGCCATCGTCGAGGCCACCATCGGCGAGACGGGCCGCACCTGGTGCATGGTGCAGGAGTTCCTCCCCGCCGCGCGCGAGGGCGACAAGCGCATCCTCCTGCTCGACGGCGAGCCGCTCGGGGCCATCCTGCGGGTCCCGCACGCCAAGGAGGCGCGCGCCAACCTGCACGTCGGCGGCGTCGCCGAGAAGACGGTGGTCACCGACCACGAGCGCGCCATGATCGCCGATCTCGCGCCGCGCCTGCGCGCCGACGGCCTGATCTTCGTCGGCCTCGACGTGATCGGCGGCAAGCTCACCGAGGTCAACGTCACGAGCCCGACGGGCATCCAGCAGATGCAGAAGTACGACGGCGTCGACTACTCCTCGCGCGTGATCGAGTGGGTGGAGAAGCGCCTCGAGAAGCCCCTGTAAGGCGCGTGGGCCTCCCGCGTTCCCCTTCGGAACGCGGAGGTTCCCATGCGACGGTTCGCCCAGCTCTCGGTCCTCGGTCTCGGTGGTTTGCTCGCCGCGTGTGGTGGCGGTCGGTACGCCGGCTACGCGCTCAAGGAGCCGTCGACCGGTGGGGCCGCGTACGCGCCGCCGGCCGCCCCCGCCAACACCGAGCACTACACCGACTACGGCGTGAACCCGCCGAAGAGCGCGGCCGAGAGCCCGCTCTCCACGTTCGCCGTCGACGTCGACACGGCGTCCTACTCGATCGCGCGCCGCAAGCTCCTCGAGGGTGGCAAGCCCCCGAAGGAGGCCGTGCGCGCCGAGGAGTTCCTCAACGCCTTCGACTACGGGTATGCGCCGCCGGCCGCGGGCAGCGCCGCGCCCTTCGCGGTGCACCTCGCCGCCGCGCCGTCGCCGTACGAGCAGGGCCACCACCTGCTGCGGGTCGCGCTCAAGGGCAAGGCGGTCACCGCGGCCGAGCGCGTGCCGGTCCACCTCGTCTACCTCGTCGACACGAGCGGCTCGATGAACGGCCCCGACCGGATCGAGCTCGCGCAGAAGAGCCTCCACCTGCTCACCGACGCGCTCCGCCAGGGCGACACCGTCGCGCTGTGCACGTATGCCGGGTCGGTCCGCAAGGTGCTCTCGCCCACCGGCGTGGAGCACAAGGCGCAGATCCACGGCGCGATCGACCAGCTCACGGCCGGCGGCTCGACCGCGATGGCGAGCGGCATCGACCTCGCCTACCAGCTCGCCGACGAGACCTTCGTGAAGGGCCACGTCAACCGCGTGATCGTGCTCTCCGACGGCGACGCCAACGTCGGCTCCACCTCGCACGCCGAGATCCTGAAGCAGATCGCGCAGTACAAGGAGAAGGGCATCACGCTCTCCACCGTGGGCTTCGGCAGCGGCAACTACCAGGACACGATGATGGAGCAGCTCGCCGACAAGGGCGACGGCAACTACGTGTACATCGACAGCGAGAAGCAGGCGAAGAAGGTGTTCGTCGACCAGCTCGACGGCCTCCTGCAGGTGATCGCGCGCGACGTGAAGGTGCAGGTCGCGTTCGACCCCGAGGTGGTCGAGAAGTACCGGCTCGTCGGGTACGAGAACCGCGCGGTCGCCGACAAGGACTTCCGGAACGACAAGGTCGACGGCGGCGAGATCGGCGCCGGCCACTCGGTGACGGCGATCTACGACGTGGTGCTCAAGAAGACCGACGCCTCTCCGCTCACGGTGCGCCTCCGCTGGAAGAAGCCGCTCGGCAGCGACCCGTCGACGGAGGTGGCGGTGCCGATGCCCGCGAACGCGATCCTGAAGACGTGGGTCGAGGCGGACGCGCGCTTCCGGCTCGCCGCCGCGGTGACGGGGCTCGCCGAGATCCTCCGCGAGTCGCCCTACGCCAAGGGCTGGTCGTGGGCGACGGTGCGCGCGGTCGCGAAGGACGCCAAGGTCGACGCGACCGAGCACACCGAGCTGCTCGAGCTGATCGGCCGCGCCGAGAAGTGAGCTCCGGGTCGACCGCAGTGACCGCCAGGTCGACCGCGGGCGGGTGGGGGTCCGCGGATTTCGCACGAAGGTCAAAGGATCTTTGACGTTCGTGCAGTCCGCGACGGGACTTGCCGAGTCGTCCTCCCTGGAAATCCTCGCACGAAGGTCAAGGTATCTTTGACCTTCGTGCAGATTCCGAAGACCCCCACCCGGCCAGCGGGCGGTCCGCGGGGTGGTCAGCGGGCGTCGAAGCGGTCGAGGTCCATGACCTTGGTGAAGGCGGCGACGAAGTCGCGCACGAACTTCTCCTGCGCGTCGTCGCTCGCGTAGACCTCGGCGAGCGCGCGGAGCTGGGAGTTCGAGCCGAAGACGAGGTCGACGACGGTCGCGGTCCACTTCTTCGCGCCGGTCTGGCGATCGCGGCCCTCGTACACGCCCTCGCCCGCGGGCGCCCACGTCGTGCCCATGTCGAGCAGGTTCACGAAGAAGTCGTTCGTGAGGGTCTCGGGGCGCGTGGTGAAGACGCCGTGCTGGGCGCCCCCGACGTTGGCGTCGAGGACCCGCAGGCCACCGACGAGCACCGTCATCTCCGGGGCGGTGAGCCCGAGCATGAAGGCCTTGTCCACGAGCAGGTGGTCCGCCGAGATCGGCGAGCCCTTCTGCAGGTAGTTGCGGAAGCCGTCGGCCAGGGGCTCGAGCACGGCGAACGACGCGGCGTCGGTCTGCTCGTCGGTCGCGTCGGTGCGGCACGGCGTGAACGGGGCCTTCACCGCGAATCCGGCGCGCTTCGCGGCCTCCTCGACGGCGGCGATGCCGCCGAGGACGATCAGATCGGCCAGCGAGACCGGCTTGGCGCTCTTGGCCCGCACGCCCTCGAGGACGCCGATCACCTTCGCGACGCCGGACGTCACGTTGACGTCCCACTGGGCCTGCGGCGCGAGGCGGATGCGCGCGCCGTTGGCGCCGCCGCGCTTGTCGGTGGTGCGGTAGGTCGAGGCCGAAGCCCACGCGGTCGACACGAGCTCGGAGACCGTGAGCCCCGACGCGAGGATCTCCCACTTCAGGGTGGCGACGTCCGCGTCGTCGAGCGGCAGCTGCGTGGCCTTCGGCACCGGGTCCTGGAAGATCAGCGGCTCCTTCGGCACCCACGGGCCGCGGTAGCGGGCGATCGGCCCCATGTCGCGGTGGAGCAGCTTGAACCACGCCTTGGCGAACGCGTCGGCGAACTGGTCGGGGTGCTCGTGGAAGCGCTTGGCGATCGCGTGGTACGCCGGGTCGGCGAGCAGCGCGAGGTCGGTCGTCGCCATCATCGGCGCGTGGCGCTTCGACGAGTCGTGCGCGTCGGGCACCGTGTTCTGCGCCTCCGGGTTCTTGGGCGTCCACTGCGCCGCGCCGCCGGGGCTCTTGGTCAGCACCCACTCGTAGCGGAACAGGTTGTCGAAGAAGCCGTTGTCCCAGCGGATCGGGTCGTTGGTCCACGCGCCCTCGAGGCCGCTCGAGATCGTGTCGACGCCCTTGCCGGAGCCGTTGCCGTTCTTCCAGCCGAGGCCCTGCTCCTCGAGGGTCGCGCCCTCGGGCTCTGGTCCGAGGTGCTGGCCCGAGGGCGCCGCGCCGTGGGTCTTGCCGAAGGTGTGGCCGCCCGCGATGAGCGCGACGGTCTCCTCGTCGTCCATGGCCATGCGGGCGAAGGTCTCGCGGATGTCGCGCACGGCGGCCGCCGGGTCGGGCTTGCCGTTGGGGCCCTCGGGGTTCACGTAGATGAGGCCCATCTGCACGGCGCCGAGCGGGTTCGCGAGCTCGCGGTCGCCGCTGTAGCGCTGGTCGCCGAGCCACGTGGACTCGGGGCCCCAGAAGACGTCCTCCTCGGGCGCCCAGATGTCCTCGCGCCCGCCTCCGAAGCCGAACGTCTTGAAGCCCATGGTCTCGAGGGCGCGGTTGCCGGCGAAGGCGAGCAGGTCGGCCCACGAGAGCTTGCGGCCGTACTTCTGCTTGATCGGCCAGAGCAGCCGACGCGCCTTGTCGAGGTTCGCGTTGTCGGGCCAGCTGTTCAGCGGGGCGAAACGCTGCGCACCCGAGCCCGCGCCGCCGCGCCCGTCGGCGATGCGGTAGGTGCCCGCGGCGTGCCACGACAGGCGGATGAAGAGCGGGCCATAGTGGCCGTAGTCGGCGGGCCACCAGTCCTGCGAGCTCGTCATCAGCGCGTCGACGTCCTTCGCGAGCGCGTCGAAGTCGAGGGTCTCGAACTCCTTGGCGTAGTCGAACGCCTCGTCGTGCGGATCGGCCGCCGGCGGGTGCTGGTGCAGGATCCGCAGGTTGAGTTGCTTCGGCCACCAGGCCTGGTTGGACGTGGCCCCGGTGGACGTGTTGGCGCCCGACATGGGGCACTTGCTCGCGCGGTTCTCTGCCATGGTGTTCTCCTGATGCCTGTCGCGGTGGGTGGTGACAGGAAATGAAGTACGGCGCGCGCGCCGAGAGCACCAAGACATCGTTTCGATGGAGTCGATAGTCAAAAACTATCAGTGAAGGAACTTGCGGACCGCCCGCTGCAGCGCCTCGCCGACGGCTTCCAGCGTGACGGTGGCGCCCGACGACTTGCGCCAGACGAGGGCCAGCGTGCGCGAAGGTCCACGGGGCCCGAACGCGCGGACCACGAGGGTCTCTCGCCGGTTCTCCACGGCGAGGGCGAGGTTCGGGAGCAAGGTGACCGCGTCGCCGCTCGCGGCCATCTGCACGAGCGTCTGCAGGCTCGTCGCGCGGTAGCCCGCCTCTTCGGCGCCGTGGCGCGCGCAGAACGAGAGCGCCTGGTCGCGGAAGCAGTGGCCGTCGTCGAGCAGGAGCACGCGCTCGCCGTCGAGATCGGCGGCCTCGATGGGCTTCTTGCGTTTGGCCAGCGGGTGGTTCGGCGCGGCGGCGAACACGAACGGATCCTTGCCGAGCACCACCTTGGGCAGGGCGGCGGTCTCGGGCCCGGTGGCGACGATCACCGCGTCGAGGTCGCCGTGGTGGAGCGACTGCAGCAGCACCCCGGTCTTCTCCTCGACCCAGTGCAGCGACAGCTGCGGGTACTTCTTGCGGAGCGCGGGCCCGACCTCCGGCAGGAGGTACGGCGCCACCGTCGGGATGACGCCGATGCGCAGCGTGCGCTGGAACGGATCGCGCAGGGTCTGGGTGGTGTCCCGGAGGGCGGTCGCGCCGAGGAGCACGGCGCGCGCGTGCTCCACGAACGCGCCGCCGGCCTCGGTGGGCCGCACGGGGCCGTGGCCGCGCTCGAACAGCTGAACGCAGATCTGCGACTCCACCTCGGCCACCTGCGCGGAGAGGGAGGGCTGGGCGACGCGGCAGGTCTCGGCGGCGCCGCGGAAGCTCCGCTGGTCGGCGACGGCGACGACGTACTGCAGCTGACGGAGCGTGAACGGGAACGGCGCGAGCGGCACGATAGGGAGAGACTATCAGCGCTTGCGCTTGCCTTCGGTGGTCCGTCGGCGCATCCACACCGCGCCGCCGAGCAGCAGCGTGGCCGCCGGCATGAACACCAGCACGTAGCGGCCGATGCTGGAGATGTCGGCCTCCGTCAGGTGCATGGCGACCTGCACCGAGGCCTTCGGCGGCAGGTCGAGGATCGGCGCGCGCGCCCCGAGCCACGAGACCCACAGGAGGCCGAGCGTGCGGCTGAACGTCATCGCGGGTGTCGGGTCGGCGTAGGCCAGGTTGAGGAACGGCGTCGAGCTGCCGACCACCACCACCCGGGGCCCGCGCGCGCCGCCGGCGAGCCGCGGGCGCTCCGCGGCGGCCGCGAGATCCAGCGGCCCCTGCCGGTCGCCGGCGCCCTTCTGGGGCTCCTGCTTGCTCGTGAGGAACGCGCCGATGTCGAACAGCGCGAACGACTTGTCGCTCGAGAAGAGCAGCGCCGAGGAGGCGATGCCGCCCTCGTTCGTGCGCCGGAGGGGCCGCACGTACATCAAGGGCACGTAGGCCTCGCCGCCGCCGCGCGACTCGACGAACTTGCGGAGGTCGTCCGTGGTGGCGTGCGCGCCGACCTTGGCGCGGAACACGAGGCCGAGCGACGAGGGCTCGCGCAGCGCGGGCTCCGTCTCCACGCTCACCGCGTCGTCGAGCTGCACGCCGCCGAGCGCGGCGATCGGGCCGAGCCCGTGGGCCACGAGGCCCTTCTTCTCGAGGTCGATCTCGGGGGGCGCCGAGAGCAGGAGCGAAGCGCCCCCCACCACCGCGTCGACCACCGCCTGCGAGTCCACCGCCGTGAACGGCTCGCGCGGCGCGACCACCGCGACCAGCATGCAGCCCTTGAGCAGCGCGCCGTTCTTGGGGAGCTCCACCGACTCGGGGGCGTAGTTGTCCTTGGCGAGCGTGTTCTTCAGCGTCGAGAGGCCGTCCTTGCCCGGGTCGTCGATCGAGGCCTCGCGGTGGCCCGTCGTGAAGCAGACGCGCGGGCGGTCGGTGGAGAGCACCGCGCGGATGGCGCCGGTGATCGCGCCCTCGACGCGGGGCTTGACCTTGGCGTCGTCGCCCTCGTCGAGGACGATCATGTCGTCGGTCTTCACGTACCAGACGCGCTTGCCGTGGCGCGCGACGATCTGCGCGTCGGAGAGGATGCGGCCGCCCTCGGCCTTGCCCACGTGCACGTCGAGCTCGGCCTGCAGGCGCAGGAGCTCCGCGCGGTCGCGGTCGGGGTCGAGGTAGCGGACGACGAGCTGCCGCGGCGCCTTGGCCTGGTAGCCGGTGAGCATCTGCTTGACCGTGCCGAGCAGCGGGTCGCCGCCGCCGATGAACACGAACAGCTCCACCGGGTCGGTCTCGCGGTCGAGCGCGGCGAGCGTGAACAGCGTGGGCTCGGAGAGCGTGTAGAGCTTGTTGCGCGTCGCGTCCCAGCGCCGGTAGTGGCGGTTCGCGAGCACGTTGAGGAACACCGCGCAGAGGGCCGCGGCGAACAGGCCGGCCGCCGCGAGGCGACGCTCGCGCGGGATCATCCCCACCTCCACGCGTCGACCAGGCGGGTGGTCGTGTAGAGCGGCAGGGCGACCAGGGTGGCGTCGAGCGTGATGCGCCGCAGATCGACGATGCCCTTGGAGAGCTCGCCCATCTGCGACCACACCGAGACGTAGGCGCAGAGCTCGCGGGTCGCGCCCTCGTCGAGCACGAACTCGCCGAGCCCGAGCAGGAAGAACCCGAGGATCAGCACCGTGGAGAGGATGAGCGCCACGAGCTGCGAGCGGGCGACGGCGCTCATCATGGTGCCGATGGCGATGTACTGCGCGCCGATGCCGAACACGCCGAGGTAGCTCGTGGCGACCACCCGGTAGTCGAGGTCGCCGGCCTTGCGCATGACCACGATGTAAAGGACCGTCGGCGCCCACATCGCGATGTAGGCGACCATCGCGGCGCAGAACTTGGCGAGCACCACGCCCGCGGTGCCGACCGGCGTCGTGAGCAGGGTCTCGATGGTGCCGGCGCGCCGCTCCTCGGCGAACAGGCGCATGGTGATCGCGGGGCAGATCAGGATGAGCGGCAGGTAGTAGAAGACGTCGCCGCCGAAGAACGCCTGCACCGGGCCCTGGTCGATGCTGGCCTCGGTGGCCTGCGCGAACGACCGCACGAGCAGGTAGAAGTGCAGGCCCTGCCAGAAGACGAAGGCGAGGATCAGCACGTACGCGAGCGGCGTGACGAAGAACGCGAACAGCTCGCGCTTGAAGATCGGCCAGAAGCCCCTCATGCGGCCTCCCCGCCCTCGGGCTCGGCCGCCGGCTCGGGCTCGTGCGCGTGGGTGAGCGAGGCGAAGACCTCCTCGAGGGAGGCCTTGCCGCGCTCGACCGACCGCACCCCGACGCCCGCGCCGACCAGCTCGCTCACCAGGGCCTCGATGGCCGCGTCCTCGTCCTTCTTCGGGGTGCCGAGCACGAAGCGGCGCGCGTCGCCCTCGTCGTGGTCGGAGACGAGCTCGAACGGCGAGGCGGCGATGATCCCGCGGGCCGGGGCGCCGCGCAGCACGAGCTCGAGGCGCGGAGGACGACGCAGGGCGCCGAGCTCGGACGGCGTGCCCTCGGCCACGAGCCGGCCCTTGTCGATCACCACCACGCGCCCGCACGAGGCCTCGACCTCGGGGAGGATGTGGGTCGACAGCAGCACGGTCTGCTCGCCGCCGAGCGACTTGATGAGGTCGCGGACGTCGCGGATCTGGTTCGGGTCCATGCCGGCGGTGGGCTCGTCGAGCACGAGCACGCGCGGGTTGCTCACGAGGGCGTCGGCGAGCCCCACGCGCTGGCGGTAGCCCTTGGAGAGGTGGTCGATGAGGGTGTCCTTCACGTCGACCACGCGGGCGAGCTCGAGCGCACGGCCGATCGCGGCGGTGCGGGCGGCGCGGCCCACGCCCTTGAGCTCGGCGCGGAAGCGCAGGTACTCGGCGACGCGCATCTCGCCGTAGAGCGGCACCGCCTCGGGCATGTACCCGAGGGCGGCCTTCGCGGCGTGCGGGTCGGCCTGCACGTCGTGCCCCTCGATGCGCGCGCTGCCGCTGGTGGGACCGAGGAAGCCGACCAGGATGCGCAGGGTGGTCGACTTGCCGGCGCCGTTCGGGCCGAGGAAGCCCACCACTTCGCCGCGCTGCACCTCGAACGAGACGTCGTTGACCGCGGCGTGGACGCCGTAGCGCTTGACGAGATGCTCGACGGCGATGGCCGTAGTCACTCGGCCGGTCAGTAGACGGGGCGTGCCGGCCCGACAACCCCGGGCGCGCCGACGGGGTTCAGGGGCGCAGCCAGCGCGGGAGCACGATCGCCGAGCCGAGCGTGAGCGGCACGATCGGCACCACGTGGCCGAACAGGATGTGCGAGCGATCGCACGCGGGGCAGTGCAGGTGCATCGCGAAGCCGGCCCACGCGCCGCCGGTGGCGCCGATCAGCGCCGCGCGCGCCACGATCGCCGAGGGCACGGCGCGGCGGAGCGCGAAGGTGAGGCCGGCGACCACGGTGACGCCGAGGACCCCCGACCCGATCATGCAACCCCAGGCGGCGACCTCCTTGTCGAACGTGCCGAGCGGCCAGAGCAGGGTGCACAGCGCGTAGAGGGGGGCGGCGAGCACGCCGAGGAGCCGCAGCCAGCCCACCGTCGCGCCGAGACCGAGCCGGCCCGGGGTGAGCACCACCGAGAGGGTGGCGAACGCGAGCAGCCCGAGCGACAGCGAGACCCCCAGGATCGCCCGGCGATCGAGGAGCCAGAAGTTGCCGCGGAGCGAGCCGAGGCCGAAGGCGAGCTGGAGGCCGAGCGCCACCGCGAGCGGCCCGAACCGGGCACCCGAGCGCGGCGGGGGAGGCGGGTCCTTGCCGAGGCGCTCGAGCACCTGGGCCCGCAGGGCCTCGGGGAAGGGGATCTCGTTCACGATACGCCCTCCGGGGCCAGGCCGGCCGCGCGCAGGGCCTCGCGGATCGCCTCGTAGGCGCGGTGCGCGCGCAGCTTCACGGCGGTGGGGGTGGCGCCCAGGACCTCGGCCGCGTCGGCGATGCTCGTGCCCTCCTCCCGGATCAGCACGTAGGCCGTCCGCTGGCTCTCGGGGAGCCCAGCGAGGGTCTGGTCGATGAGGGTCATCACTTGGCGCGCTCGGGCCTGGGCTTCCGGGGAGGCCGCGATTGGCCCCTCCGTCTGGGTGTACGTCCGCACGTCGGCCTCGGTTTCGGCGACGCCTTCCGGCCGGCGTTTTCGGTAGCGGAGACGGTCGAGGTGGACCGACCGGGCGATGGCGAAGGCCCAGTAGAGCACCGCGGCGTTCGGCGTGTAGGTGCTCCGGGACCGGTGGAGCTTGAGGCAGGCCTCCTGGAACAGGTCGTCGGCCTCGCTCCTGCGCCGCGTCAAACGGAAGCAGAAGGCGTGCAGCCGCGGGGCGAGCAGCCGATAGACCTCCTCGAACGCGCGATCCTCGCCGCGCGCGTACCGCTCCATGGCGGTGTCGAGGGGGGAGCGGTCCATCCGGCCCGAGTTCTATCATCTTGCGCGCAAAGGTTCGGCAAGGTCCAATCAGCGCCCCGATGACCCTAGCCGCCTCGCTCCGCCACGCCGCCGGGCTCTGCCGCTGCCGCGATCAGCACGTCGAACACTCTGCGGTCCATGCCCCGGGCCACGGCGCGCGCCCCTTCCCCCTCCCCGGCACCAAGCGCGTCTACGAGCGCGACCGCCCGTTCGCCATCGAGCACATCGCCATCGACCTCGCGCTCGACGTGCCGAACAAGTCGATCGAGGGCACCGCGATCCTCCACCTGCGCCGCGTCGACGCGCGGGCCACGAGCGTCCGGCTCGACGCGGTCGGCTTCGAGCTGCGCGCGGTCACCCTGGGCGGTCGGCGCGCCGACTACGCCTACGACGACGAGGTGCTGGTGGTCGAGGTCCCCACGGACCAGCAGGTCTTCGAGATCAGCGTCGCCTACCAGGCGACCCCCAAGCGCGGCCTCTACTTCCTCGCGCCCGACGACCACGTGCAGGACCGCCCCCGCCAGGTGTGGTCGCAGTGCCAGGACGAGGACGCGCGCCACTGGTTCCCCTGCCACGACAAGCCCCACGTCAAGCAGACCACCGAGCTCACGGTGCGCGTGCCGCAGGGCTGGTACGCGCTCGGCAACGGCGTGCTCGCCTCGCGCCGCGACGTCGAGGGCGGCAGCGTCTTCCACTGGAAGCAGGAGCAGCCGCACTCGAGCTACCTGGTCACGCTGGCGGCCGGCGAGTTCGCCGAGATCACCGCCGAGAGCGAGCTCCCGGTCACGTACCTCGTGCCCAAGGACCGCGTCGAGGACGGGCGCCGCACCTTCGCGCGCACCCCGCAGATGATCGCGCTCTTCGAGAAGAAGACCGGCGTGCGCTATCCGTGGCCGAAATACGCCCAGATCGTGGTGCACGACTTCATCTTCGGCGGCATGGAGAACACCTCGGCCACCACGATGTACGAGCACATCCTGCTCGACGCGCGCGCCGCCATCGACGTCGACATGGACGGCCTCGTCGCGCACGAGCTCGCCCACCAGTGGTTCGGCGACTACGTCACCTGCCGCGACTGGAGCGAGGGCTGGCTCAACGAGGGTTGGGCCACCTACATGGAGCTCGTCTGGAAGGACGAGGGCAGCGACCCGCAGGGCAGCGGCCGCGACGAGTACGACTACGCGATCGAGGGCGAGCTCGACATCTACCTCGCCGAGGACGGCCGCTACCGCCGCCCGATCGTGTGCCGCGACTACGAGTACCCGATCGAGCTCTTCGACCGGCACCTCTACCAGAAGGGCGCGCTCGTGCTGCACGCGCTGCGTCGCGCGGTGGGGGACGCCGCGTTCTGGGACGGCGTGCAGAGCTACCTGAAGAAGCACGCGCTCGGCAACGTCGAGACCCGCGACTTCCAGCGCGCCCTCGAGCACGCGAGCGGTCGGTCGCTCGACCGCCAGTTCGACGCCTACGTGCACGGTGGCGGCCACCCCGAGCTGCACGTGAAGATCGAGCACGAGCCCGGCGAGGGCACGACGGTGACCGTGCGCCAGTCGCAGAAGGTCGACGAGCTCACCAAGCTCTACGAGGGCCCGCTGGTCCTCGAGCTCCGCGACGCCGACGGCAAGGTGCGTCGCGAGACCGTGCAGCTCACGAGCGCGCGCGACACGTTCCTGTTCGTCGGCGCGCGCCCGAAGCACCTCGCGGTCGACCCGGACGGCGATCTGCTGGCCACCGTGGAGGTCGAGGCGCCTGGCGATCTGCTGCGCGATCAGCTCACCGGCGGGTCGCGTCCGCGCGTGCGCTGGCGCGCGGCCAAGGCGCTCGCCAAGCGCGACGAGCCGAAGACGGTGGCCGCGCTCGCCGCCACGCTGGCCGACACCAAGGAGTTCTGGGGCGTGCGCGTCGAGGCCGCCGAGGCGCTCGGCGCCATCCGCGGCGAGGCGGCGCTCGCGGCGCTGATCGCGCAGTCCAAGGTCTCGGGGCCCGCGGGCTCCACGGCGGCGGCGCGCGTGCGTCGGGCGGTCGCCCACGCGCTCGGTCGGTTCAAGGTGCCCGCCGCGGCCGAGGCGCTGCGTCCCCTCGCGCTCGCCGACGAGAGCTACCTCGTGGCCTCGGAGGCCGCGCGGTCGCTGGGCGCCACGCGGCAGGCCTCCACGTTCGACCTCCTGCTCGAGCTGCTCGATCGGCGCTCGTGGGCCGACGTGGTGCGGAGCGGCGCGGCCGACGGCCTCGCGGCCCTGCGCGACGACCGCGCGATTCCCCACCTCGTGGCGCGCACCACCTACGGGCACGAGAGCCCCGGCCGTCGCGCGTGCCTCGCGGCGCTCTCGCGGCTCGACACCTCGCGCAAGACGCGGGAGCTCCTCGAGGAGCGTCTCGACGACGTCGACGTGTTCGTGCGGCGGAGCGCGATCGCCTCGCTCGAGTCGCTCGGCGACGTGAAGGCGCGGCCCGCGCTGTCGGCCCGCCTCGAGCGCGAGGACGCCCCGATGCTGCGGCGTCGCCTGCGCGAGGCGCTGCGCGATCTCACCGCGGGGCGCGACGCCGAGGTCAAGCGCGTGAAGGACGACCTCGAGCGCGTGCGCGAGGAGGCCCAGGAGCTCCGCGCGCGGCTCGCCAAGCTCGAGGCCAAGGTGGCCGGCGAGCCCGACGGCAAGGTGTCTGCGGTGAAGCCGGCGCCGAAGAAGAAGGCCGCGAGGCCCGCGCCGAAGAAGCGCCGCCGCTAGCCCCGTGTTTCTGGTGCGGCCGCCCATGGAGGCGGCCGCCGGTCACTGCGCTCCCTGAAAAATGGCAGGCGCCTGCCACTCGGTTGGCAGGCGCCTGCCATTTCATGTCGAGACCGTCAGTCGCCAGGGAGCGCGAACATGCCGTCGTACAGCTCGTCGACGGCGAACGACACGGTCGGCTCGGTGAGCAGCACGCGCGCTCCAGCGCGATGGATGTCGTAGCGGAAGCGCGCGTCCGCCTCCCGCGTGTACACCTCGACGCGGAGCTCGCGCTGGGAGACGAGCAAGAAGTGGCGGAGCGACGGCAGCGCGAGGTAGGCCGCCTGCTTCTCGCCACGATCGTAGGCCTCGGTCGACTTCGAGAGGACCTCGACGATCACCGAGGGGTTGGTGAGGACATCGGTCGTGCCCGGTCGCAGCTCGACGGGGCCACAGACCATCACCGCGTCGGCGTAGACGAAGTGGTCGTTCGCGACACCCAGCCGGAGGTCGGACGTGTGGACGTGACAGGGGCCCTTCGGCAGCCGGAGGAGAGACAGGATCGTCGCCGAGAGCGCGCTGTGGCGGGGCGTTCCTCCCGACATGGCGAACACCTCGCCGCGGAAGTACACGTGCCGCTCGGTCTGCTCGCGCTCCCACGTGAGGAACTCGTCCGGACCGGCCCCGAGCGGTGCGGCAGGGAGAGACATCGCAGTGAGCGTACCACGCGCGTCCCGCCTCCTCTCGCTGGCTCGTCAGTGCGCCGGCTACCCCTCGCTGGGCGGAGACGTGCGCTCCTTCTTCTGCCAGCGCGCGAGCCCGTAGTAGTCGTTGCGCAGCCGCGCGATCTCGCGGTCCTGCCCGAGCGCGATCCGGAGCTCGTCGCGCGCGGCCTCGCCCTTGCGGCGGAACGGCGCGCCGCCGTCGACCAGGCAGTCGTGGATCTCGGTCAGCGAGCAGAACCCGAGCGCGCGCCCGCGCCACTCGAAGAACGCGCGCGCGGCCTCGGCGAGCGTGTCGTACTGCGCGAACTGCCCCGGCGTGACCTGCTTCAGCTGCGCGAGCGGGATGGTCACCGCGGGCAGACCGGGCGGCGTCGTGGTGGGCGAGACGCCGTACACGGGCGGCAACCCCGCCGCGCGCGCGATGCCGTTGGCGGCGCCGCGCAGCTCGGCGAGGCGCGCCTCGAGGTCGCGGATCTGCTCCTTGATGTACTCGAGTGCCTGGGCCGCGCGCGGGTCGGTCACGGAGCGACTCCTCGAAGATCGCGGCGGCTCGCCCGTGCTCAGCCCCGGGCGCCCCCCCCCCCCTCCTTGTTGACGGGCTTGGGCGGAGCGACGATCTGCACGGGGGTCGGCAGCTTGGGGACCACCGTGGGCAGGTTCATCGAGTTGACCGGGGGTGCGCTCGCGGAGCCGCTCGCCGAGGCCGAAGCCGAAGCCGAAGCCGCCGGCAGCGCGCCGCCGACGCCCGCGAAGGTGACCTCGCCGAAGCGCGAGGACTTGTGGAAGTTGCCCTGCCCGAGGATCGGGGACCAGCCGAGCGCCGCCCGCTGGCCGTCCTTGAACGAGTAGAGGTTCAGCTTCCACACGTCGCCCGGCTTGGGTGGCAGCGCGACCGCGCCCTCGCGGACCTTGTCGAAGGCCTTCCACGGGATCGCGATCTCGATCGTGTAGGACTTGTCCTTCTCGATCGAGACGCCGCGCTCGAGGCCCGCCACGTAGTCCATGTGGCCGAAGGTCTTGGTGGCCTCTTCGGGGCCGCCGCCGATCGGCTGGTTGTAGTCGTCCCAGCGCGTGTCGAAGACCGCGCCGTTGATGTCGACCTGCAGCTCGAAGTACTGCTTGTTGTCGGCGTTGTTGCCGGGCTGGATCATCAGCTCGACGGCCGACGACTTCTCCCAGATGTGCGGATCCTTGTCGTCCTTCTTGAACGGCGAGGTCGGCGCCTTGTCTTCGACGACGAAGGCGACGTAGAGGTTCTTGTCGTCCCAGGCAGCCTTCGCCGCCGCGTTCACCGGATGATCGGGGGGAGTCTTCCCGTCAACCGGAGCGACGAAAGGGCCGGTTTGCCCCGCCGTCTGCCAGAACGGTTCGTCGAGCTTGCCGTCGATCTTCACCTCGGCCTTCCCGAGCTTCGGCGCGATCAGCTTGGGCACCTCGGTCTTGGGCGGCGGCGCTGGCTCCGGAGGCTTCACGCCGGTGGGCAGCGCGATGAAGTTCGCGCGGTTGTCGCCGTCGTTGAGGTCGGCGTTCTTCACGTGCAGGCGGGCGTCGCCCTTCCACACGCCGAAGAGGAAGCGATAGGTGGTCCACTGGACGTCGTTCGGGACGGTGAAGTCGAACGAGTCCTTGATGACCTTGCCCTTCTCCCAATCGCTCGGCCCGAACATCTGCGCGGTGCAGTTCTGGGCCTTCTCCTGGCGAATCGGGCCGACGCAGTCGAGGTTGCCCTTGGGCTCCTTCACGTTGTCGGTCGTGACGTGGGTGAACAGCATCCAGCCCGCGTCCAGGTCGCCGGTCTTCTTCCAGTAGACGGTGAAGTGCACCGTGCTGCCAGGCGCCGCGGGCCTCGGGCTCGGCCTTCCAGCCGATGATGTGCACCTTGTCGTCGAAGTTGACGTCGACCTTGTGCGGGACGTCGCCCGGCATGTCGTCGAGGACGAACTCCTTGAGGGCCTCTTTCTCGGCCTTGGTGAGCCCCTTGCCACCGCGCTTGGCGCAGCCCGCGCCCGCCGCGAGGGTGAGCGCCAAGGTGGAGACGAGCACGAGGGAAAGCTTGCGCATCGTGAGCAACCTCATTTCCTGGTTTTCTTGCGGGCATCGCGCTCGAGCTTGCGCTGGCGCTTCTTGGCGTTCTTCTCCGCCTCCGAGAGCGGCTTCATCTTGGTCATCGAGGGCTTGGGCGCGCCCCCCATCCCGGGGAAGCCGCCGGGCATGCCGGGGAACCCACCGGGCATGCCGGGGAACCCACCAGGCATGCCGGGGAACCCACCAGGCATGCCGGGGAACCCGCCGGGCATGCCGCCGCCGCCGCCCATCTTCTTCATGGCGCGGGCCATCTGCAGCTGCTTGCCGCCGGGCACCGCGCCGAGGAGCGAGTTGAGCAGGCCACCCTGCTGCGACATCGCGTCCATCATCTGCTTCATCATCATGTACTGGTGCAGGAGGGCCTGCACCTCGTCGGGCTTGCGCCCCGAGCCCTTGGCGATGCGCTGCACGCGCTCGGGCTCGCGCACCATCACGTAGGCGTCGCGGCGCTCGAGCTTGGTCATCGAGCGGATCATCGCGACGATCTTGCCGAGCTCGCCGTCCTCGAGCTTGGTGCCGGGCGGGATCATGCCGCCGAGGCCGGGCATCTTGTCGACGATGTCGTTGAGCGACCCCATCGACTGGATGGTCTGGATCTGGCCGAGGAAGTCGTCGAGGTGAACTCGCCCTGCAGCATGCGCAGGGCGTCCTCCTCGGCCTTCTTCTGGTCGATGACGCCCTCGAAGTCTTTCATCAGGCCGACGACGTCGCCCATGCCGAGGACGCGGGTGGCCATGCCGTCGGCGCGGAACTCCTCGAACTTGTCGGTGGTCTCGCCGACGCCGACGAACAGCACCGGCGCGCCGGTGATGGTCTTGACCGAGAGGGCGGCGCCGCCGCGGGCGTCGCCGTCGAGCTTGGTCATCACGACGCCGCCGAAGGCGAGGCGATCGTGGAACGTGCGCGCGGTGCGCACCGCGTCCTGGCCGATCATGGCGTCGACGACGAAGAAGATGTTCTTCGGCTGGACCGAGCCCTTGATGGCCTCGAGCTCCTGCATCAGCACATCGTCGACCGCGAGGCGGCCGGCGGTGTCGAAGATGACGAGGTCGTAGCCGAGCTTCTTCGCCTCTTCCCAGCCGCGCTGGCAGATCTCGACGGGCGTGGCCGGCATGTTGAACACCGGCACGTCGATCTGACCGCCGAGGATCTTGAGCTGCTCGACGGCGGCCGGGCGCTGCATGTCGGCCGCGACCAGGAGGACCTTCTTGCCGTCCTTCTGGTAGAGGCGCGCGAGCTTGCCGCAGCTGGTGGTCTTACCGGAGCCCTGGAGGCCGACCATCATGATCCCGGTCGGACCCTTGTCCTCCCACTGGATCGGGTCGCCCTCGTGGGCCATGCGCGTGACCAGCTCGTCGTGACAGATCTTCACGAACTGGTCGCCGGCGGTGACCTTGACCTTGGTGTCGCCGTGCTTGGCGACGACCTGCACGGTCTGGCCGAGCGCGGTCTGCTTGACGCTCGCGAGGAAAGATTTGACGACGCCCAGATCGACGTCGGCTTCGAGCAACGAGAGACGCACCTCGCGGAGCGCGGTCTCGATGTTCTTGTCGTCCAGCTCCGCGAGACCGGCGAGGCGGTTCTTCGCGTTGCGGAACCCTTTGGTGAGGGTGTCGAACATGGCGGGCCGCGGGTGTACCACGATCGGCCGCGAAAATCGCCCAGGAAGCCTTTTGGCCCAGGGCAACTCGGGGGGACTGCTGTTCAGTGTCCCGTGCGGGCCACTTCGCCGTTCGGCGGCGGAATACGATGGTCTCCGTGGCTCCCCATCGCATGCGCGGGTCTGCGTGGAGCCTCCTCTTGATCCTTCTCCTGTCGCTCGCCTGTCGCCGAGGTCCGGTCGCCCCATCGAGCCATCCGCGGTACTGGCTGCACACCGTCGATGCGCCCGGCCTCGTGGGCGGCGGCGACCTGTTGCTGGTCGAGCTGCTGCCGGAGGGTCGCTTGCGGTCGGTCGAGCCGGGGCGACCGTTCGAGGGTCGGCTGCCGCCCGAGCTCGCGACGACGCCGAAGTGGGGGCGAGGACTCGCGCTCTACGTCCAGCGCGCGGCCGACCTCCACTACCTGCGACCGGATGGTCCGCTCGTCGGTCGGGTGCTGCCGGGTGCGCTCGTCAGCTTGGCAGGTCCTCTTCCCAGAGACAGTCAGGCCGTTGGCGTCGCGCTCCCGGCGGGTGGGATCGGTTACGTGGACGCGGCGGCGCTCGGCGTCCCCGCGCTGCCCGAGACGAGCTGGACGCCACCGCCCGGGGCGCGTTCCGCGCTGTCGCCGGTCCAGGCGACGGTGGAGGACAAGGATGGGGGTGACTCCCTCTACTTCGCCTCGTGCGAGCCCGTCTTCATCGATGGCACCCGCCTCGCGACCCAGCATCTCGGTGGCTTCGAGCTACGCGCGCGCGTCACGAGCCTGCCGCTGCCCGTCGCCTTCTCGTCGACCACGTGCCCGGCGACCGCGCTGACCAGCAACGAGAGCGGGGGCTGGTGGGTCTGGTCCGGCACCCGTCGTCGCGCGGCGCCTTCCTCCGACCGACCACCCGGCTTCGTGCGGATCGACGACGCAGCCGGGGACGTCGTGTCCGAGGCGCTGCGTCGCAAGGGGTCGTTCTCCTGGCTGCGCGAGCAGGGTTCCGGCGTGGCGTGCGAGGCGTGGCGCTTCCATGCGCAGTCAGACTCGACGGGCGAACTCGTTCGGGAGAGCGATCCTCGGCTGTCACACCCGATCGCATTTCGCAGGGCCTTCCCCGAGCACCCCGCGACGCTGTTCGTGGGCTCGCTCGAGCTCGACCACCACTCCTTCTTCAAGTGCGACTGCTCGGTCGAGTACTCCATCGTCGGCGCGAAGGACGGCGAGGTCGCGATGCTGGCGCGGCCCCTGCCCATCCAGGCGATTGCGTACGTCCCCGGTGAGGCCGAGCGCTGGTTCCTCTCCGCGGACGCTTGCGAGAAGGCACGCAAGCAGACGGAGGAGACGCTGGCGCGCGATCCGGCGAAGGCCGCCTCGCTCGGCTTCCACGCCTACGAGCTGGCGGAGCCCTGAGTCGGCGCGTGGTCGATGCTGCGGCTTCTAAGGGTAGTGCAGGGGTTGAAGCGTGGTGAGTGACGAGTAGGTGCCGCCTGCGAGATCTTGATGGCCGACGCACGCCACTCGCCGGTCCATCAGAATCGCGCAGACCAGTTGTGCACTGACAACGAGCTCCTTGGCCGACGAGATGCCCATCTTGACGTCCTTGCCCCCTGCGCCGTCGACGGACAGTGAGCAGAACACCTCTCGGTCTGCAGCAATCCGGCAGTCGCTGACGGCGTGATGCCGTCCAGCGATCTCCAGCTCGATCCGGCCGGGGGCGTAGTCGAGCACTCCCGTCAGGTGGCCCACCGGTTCGAGCGGAAGCATCTTCCAGACACCCTCCTGTGAGAGTGAGTACTTCTCCCGTGTGCAAGACCACTCTTTCTGGACCCGGATACAGTAGTTGTGAACTCCGACGACCAGCTGGTCGGCCTTCCCCGTTCCCAGCCGTCGTGGCGTCGGGGTGGCTTCCTTGTATCTCGCTGCGCCCCAACACCAGTGCTCGTCATCGGTGGTGATGGCGCAATAGCTTCCCCCGGCCCGAAGCTGAGAAATGGGGGGGAGCTTCAACCGAACAGCCACTTTGGGGTGTCCTGCGTGGAAGTACTCGCCCCAACAGGCGACGGACTGATCGACGAGGAGTGCGCACCCCTCGTCGTAGTCCCCTTTGGCCGACGTCGGTTTGGCAGGCAGCAAGATGGCATCGAGTCGACCTCCTTCGGTCAGGCAGGCGATCGCCGCCTGCTCACCAACCGCACAGACGGCCGCGGCTGTCGCGAGAACCTGACGGACCGGCGCCGCGCTTGTCAGGACATCGGCGTCGTACACCTCCTTGACACCCGTGAGTGCCGCGAGCGGTTGCCCCCAGCAGTGCACACGATGGTCGGCGCTCCGAACTACACAGGCAAGTCCGGACGCGACATCCATATCATCGACCAGAACCGTTCCGACACGCGGAGAGAGCAGGTCGACCGCAACACGGTCGTTGCCGAGGGCACCGTCGCCATAGAAGCCCCAACACGCCAGACCATGTTCGGTGACGCCACAGGCGTGCGTGGAACCCACGACGAGGCCCGTGCCCCTGGCAGCGATCGGGACGAACGAGTCACCAGCCCCCTCGACGCCGAAGTTCACGTTCCCCCAGCAGCCGATACCAGTTGCCCGAGCCACGCAGCCGCCCTCCAGCGAACCGGCGAAGGCGCCGACATCCTCGAAGGCTCGAACCGACTTCTCCTCCTCCCAGGAGCTGCCGCACTCGAGTCTCCCGCCCGCTTGCCTCACGCACGCGAGGTTCGGTCCGATCGCGTCGACCTTCGAGAGCCCGGTGATCGTGAGCGGTGCGGCGTAGTGCCCGCGTAGTCGAGGGTGCCCGACCGCGATGTCCCCGCGACACATCACCTTGTCCTCCACCAGGCCACAGACGCCGTTGGTCGAGACGCCGACGCCACGCACGCGGGCTTGGCCGAACGGGCGATCCAGGACATTGCCGGCCAGATCGAGCAGCCCCCAGCAGGCCACAGTTCCCGCCGCTTCCAGCGCGCAGCCACCATCTTCATCAAGTGCCAGCTCCTTGGCGTCCCTGACTCCAGGGATGTCGTGAGGAACTCCGATGCCGTTCCCCCAGCACGAGACCATGCCATCGACCTTGATGACGCACGTCTGATCGTGTGCGGCGAAGACAGCGCGAGCCGTCACGTTCATGACCCGCTGGGGACGTGCGCTGCGTTCCGGCCCAGGGCCGAGCTGGAGCTTGTTGTTGCGGCCCGAACACCAGACTGCGCCATCGTCTCGGACGCGACAGGTGTGGTCGCTACCGACAGCAATCACCGGTCCCATCCTCGAAGCCGGAGTCGGTGTCGACGGTCGGGGACACCCCGCCAGCGAAGCCAGAACCACCAAGACCCCCCAACGCGGCATCATTCACCGTACCATCGCCATGAACGGCTCGGCGTGTGGAGCCAGCGGCGAAGGCCTCCCTGCTCGGCGAGATGGCGGAGCCTTGAACAAGTCGATCGAATAGCCTTCTCATCATGTCGAGGGACGTGCTGGCCGAAGCCATCGGCGCGTGGCGAGCGACGCGGCACCCACGCTGGGCCGCCATCGCCGCGGCGGCCTCGAAGGCGCAGCTCGCCGAGGAGCCCGAGCGCCCCGTCGTCGGCGCCGGAAAGAGGAAGGTCGACGTCGAGGCCTGGTACGCGCTCGCGGGGCAGGACGATCCGCTCGACCTCCCGCGCCTGGTCGCGGCCCTCCGGACGACCTCCGCGGAGGAGGCCACCCAGCGCGCGAAGCTGCTCGCGAAGCGCGACGACCCCCGCCTCGTCGACGGGCTGCTCGCCATCCTCGAGGCGCCGCCTTGGCGCGCGAACGTGTTCAAGGGGTTCGTGATCAGCGTCCTCGAGGTGTTCGCCCAGGCGAGGGACGTGCGCGCCCGCGACGCGATGGCCGTCCTCGCGCCCCGCTACAAGGCGATTCTCGAGACGACCGTGGGCGACTGGACCAGCACGCACCTCGCGCGCGCGGCCCTCGCGATGGCCGACGTCGCGCCGAAGAAGCTGTCGACCGAGGACGAGGCCCGTCTCGCCGAGCTGGAGAAGACGTTCCAGCCCCTGCCTCCGAAGAAGCAGGGTAAGACCCGGAGCGACGCCGATCTCCTCGAGCTCGTCTACGCCTCTCCCGACGACGACACCCCGCGCCTCGTCTTCGCCGACAGCCTCTCCGAGCGCGGCGACGAGCGCGGCGAGTTCATCCAGCTGCAGGTGCAGCGCGCGCGGGGGCAGGGCTCACCCGAGCTGCTCCGCCGGGAGCGCGAGCTCGCACGGGACCGGAAGCGGCTCACGGGCTGGGCGCTGCCGCTCGCGAACGGCGGCGAGTTCCGGATGGGACGCGGCTTCCCCGATCGCATCACGGTGAAGCCGGCCTCGGCGAAGAAGGTGCTGGGCGAGCGAGCGTGGGCGACGGTGAAGCGGATCGACTGGCTCGACCGGCTCTCGACGAAGCTCGCGCTGGAGCTCATCGAGCACCCGACCCTCGCCCACCTCACCGAGGTGAGCGCGGTCACGGAGGCGATCGTCGAGCGTCTGCGCCCCATCGAGCGTCCGTGGCGATCGCTCGTCTCGCGCGGCGCTCCGACCAAGGCCCTGCTGGCCAAGCTGCCCGCGTTGACGTCGCTCGAGATGGGCTTTCGCGAAAGCGCTACGCTCACCCCCGGCCTCTTCGAGGGCCTCGGGTTGCAGCGGCTGCGACTGGGGACCGCGTGGCTCGAGTCGATCCCCGAGGACCTCTTCGCGCCGCTCGGCTCGCTGCACACCCTCGACATCGACGACGCCGAGGGCCTGCCGATCGGGCTGTTCCGGCCCCTGCAGAACCTCCGGACGCTCACGCTCACGTCGCGGGCTCCGCCGTTCCCGTTCGCGCTGCTCGAGTCGGTGCGGCTCGAGTCCCTGACGCTTCGCAACCACCTCCTCACCGAGGAGATCGTCGATCGTGTGCTCGAGACCCAGCCGACGCTGAAGCGACTGACGCTGAGCCGCTCGACGAAGTGGCTCACCAGCGAGGCTCTCTCCAGGTGGATGTCGAGGCTCGAGCGCTTCTCGGTCGAGGACGACATGGAGAGCGACCCCGGCTGCTACGCGCTCGAGGGTGGGACCCTGGCGTTCGAGACGGTTCCGCCCGACCTCGGCCGCCGGTGGTTCGTCGGTGCGAAGTCGCTCGTGAAGCGGGTGCGGTTCACCGAGCGCGTGTTCGGGGAAGACCCCCTCCACTTCTACGACGCGGGGAGCGACGAAGCGGTCGTCGCGCGCGTGGCGGCGTTCTTCGACGAACTCGGGATTCCCGTCGAGCGGTGAACGCTCATCATGGAGCCCAGACACGACTGCGGCCCCGGATCCCGTGAGGATCGGAGCCGCAAGTCCGCGTCCAGTACCAATCAGGGAGCCGGAGCCGTCATGCGCAGGACGAGCTGCGAGCGGGCCGCGCCGCCACCGAACGAGGGCGTCGAGTGCAGGTTCACGTAGTACTCGCTGAGCGCGAAGGTCGTCGCGGCCCCGAGCTTGGTGGCGTCGAGCTCGGTGCCGACCGTCGCAGTGCCCGACCACGTGATGGCGTCCGAGGCGAAGGTGCCGAGGGTGAAGGTGACCTTCACGCTGCCGTTGGTGTTGAAGAGGCCCTCGTGGATGTGGGCCGCCGACGGCGTGTCGGTGCTGAAGCTGCTCGCCGCGCCGTTGCAGGTCATCGCGGTGCCGTCGAGCACGCAGCCCGTGCCGCCCGTGACCGTGTTGGTGACGGCAGGCACCTGGTTGGCCCCGGCGAGCGGCGCCGCCGTGTAGAGCTTCTGGCCCGGCTTGAGCAGCTGGCCGCGGATCTCGCCGCCAGTGATCGAGCCCGACTTCACGTTCGCGTAGAACTTGCCGGCCTTGAGGTTCGTGACCTGTCCGGACGTCAGCGTGAACGACTTGGTCTGCGGGCTCGTGCCTGCATCGAACGTGAACGTGGCGGTCGCCGTACTGAGGCCACCGAAGGCCTCGGCGAGCTCCAGGCTCGTCGGGCTACCCACGGTGTGGGTCACGGTGCAGTTGAGCGCCGTCTCCGCCGCGTTGAGCACGCAGACGGCCTTGCCGGTGGCCGTGCTCGTGTTGGAGGGGAGCTCCTGACCGCCGTCGAGAGCGGCCGTGAACGTGGTGCTTGCGCCGCCGTCGGCGGTGTCGCCACTCGCGTCGGAGGCGGCATCGGAAGCGCCATCGCTCGTGTCGCTGGCCGCGTCCGTGGCGCCGTCGTCCGTGTCGGCCGTCGCCGAATCGGCGGTGTCCGCCGTGGCCGAGTCCGCGGTATCCGCGGCCGCCGAGTCGGCGGTGTCCGCCGTGGCCGTGTCCGCTGGCGTCGTGTCCGCGCCGCTGTCCGTCACCGTGGTGTCGGCGCCGCTGTCCGTCGCGTCGGCGCCGCTGTCGGTCGCGTCGCTGGCGTCCGCGTCACCGCCGCCGTCGGTCCCGGTATCGGTGCCCGAGTCCGTGTCGGTGTCCGTCGGCGTGCCCGTGTCGGTCCCGGTGTCCGTCCCGGTGTCGATCACGCTCGTCTCCGCCGTGGAGTCGGCGCCGCCGTCCGTTTCCGACGGGATCTTCGTCTCGTCGAAGTCGACGATGATGGAGCAACCGAGGGCCGTGGCCGCACCGAGCGCGAAGACCACAATCCCTGCCCGCACGACTCGCGATGACATCCGCACGTTCGCCTCCACAATCCGTGACAGTGAGAATCAGAGAGATGCGACCTCCAGGCCGTGGCGCTGGAGGTCGCTCCCTGTTGGGTCAGTCGCCCGCTGCGTCGCTGGTGTCGGCGCTGCCCGAATCCGCGGTGCCCGTGTCGGCTGGGCCGGTATCCGCAGGACCCGTGTCGGCCGGGCCAGTATCCGCAGGACCAGTATCCGCAGGACCAGTATCCGCGGGACCCGTGTCCGTCGAACCGGTGTCGGTCGGCGAGCCCGTGTCGGTCGCGTCCGGGGTGCCGGTGTCGCCACCGTCCGTCGGCGTGCCGGTGTCGCCCGCGTCGGTGGGCGTGCCGGGGTCGCCCGCGTCGGTGGGCGTGCCGGTGTCCGTGCCGGTGTCGACGACACCGGTCTCGGTCACGACACCCGTGTCGTCAGAGGGGATCTTCGACTCGTCGTAATCGACGATGAGCGAACAACCGAGCGTCACTGCCGCCCCGGCGAAGCCGAGGAGCAGAGCGGTACGAAGCAAGCGTGCATGGGAAGCGTTGCGCATGGATCCTCTCGACGATCAGAAGCGAATGAGGGCAGCCGCGCCCGCGGTGGAGACGCCCTTGCCGTTCGGCGTCGTGCCGATGACCGGGGCGATGGTCCAGGTGGTGGTGGACTTGGCGGCCTTCTTCTCCTCGGCCTTCCCGTCGTCGGGGCTCGTGAAGTAGAGCACCGCGCAGGTCACCGCGAGGGTGATGCCGATGCCGAAGCCCATGTCGCTGATGAGGGCGTTGCGGGTGCCCTTGTCGCGCGCGTCGGTCGCGCCAGCGCGGTTGCCCGCGGCGACCTCGTCGTCGAACTTCGACTTCTGGCTCATGGCCTGCAGACCGAACACGGTGCCGACGCCGAGGCCCACGATCGCGAGACCGCCGGTGACGTAGACCCAGGTGTAGTCCTTGGGCTGGATGGTGACGGTCTTCGGGGTCTCGGCCGGCTTCGTCTCCTCCGGCTTGACCTCGGGCTTCTTCGCGAAGGGATCCTCCGCGGGGCCGGCGGCGGGCGCGGCCTCGAGCTTGGCGTCGACCGAGGCGGGCGTGAACGCGGCGACCTCGACGGTCTGCTCGTTGTCCTTCTTGCCGGCGGCCTGGACGGTGATCTTGTGCGAGCCCGGGGGAGCTCGATGTCGGCCGGGGTCTTCTCGGTGAGGGCCTTGCCGTCGACGAGGATGGTCGCGCCCGAGGGATCGCTCGTGACCTTGACCTTGACCGGCTTCTTCTTGAGGGCCTCGGTGCGGGACTTGGCGTCGGCCGCCTGGTCGTCCTTGAGCTTGCCGCCGAGGGCCTTGTCGAACCACTTCACGGCTTCGGCGCCGTTGCCGAGCTCTTCTTCGCAGCGACCGAGGTAGTACTCGGCGGCGGCGGCCGGGAGGGTCTCCTCGGCGATCGAGAACTGCTCCTTGGCCTTGGCCCACTCCTTCTTGTCGAAGGCGTCCTTGCCGGCCTTGAACGCGGCACCGGCCGCCTTCTTGTCGTTCGGCTTGGGCTTGGCGGGCGCCGCGGCGGGCTTGGCCGCGGGTGCAGCGGGCTTCGCGGCAGCGGCGGGCTTCGCGGGCGCCTTCGCCTGGGCGAACGCGACCGAAGGCACCGTGGATGCTGCGAAGGTGATCGCGAGAACCGCGGACATACCGGCGCGAGGGAAGCTGCGTGAGATCATGCACTCTCTCCTTGAGGTCTAAGTGGCGGGAGCAAGATACCATCGGATCTGCGCGCGTGACGCAAAAACGGGGTAGTATGCTCCGGTCCCTGACGAGGTTGCCGCCCTCGCGTGTTCCAGCGCAAGCCGCGACTCTTCCGTCCGTACAGTTCTCGGGAACTCCGGACAGCCCCCGTTGTCGATTCGAACGCCATGACCACCCACACCGCTCCGCTCGACGCCGCGCCCGACTCCGTGTCGGTGGCGCCCGCGCGTCCGGATGCACCCGGCGTCCCTTTCCCTCACATCGCGGACGACGCCTACGACCAGGAGCTCGCCGAGCTCGCCTCCGCGAACGCGGCGCCAGCGGAGCGCGCGCTGCGGGTGGTGCGGGTCGTGTCGGTGGTGGCGGCCGCGTTGCTCGCGTTCGCCCTGCGCCACGAGCTCAAGTACGCGATGGCGCCCGCGGGGCCCACGGAGATCGCCACGAGCACCTCGTCGGCCGAGCTCGAGAAGCTGTCGGACCACCTCGTCACGCTGAAGGCGGTGCCGGGCATGGTCGGTGGCGTCGACTACCGCCGCCCCACGATGGCGGGTGTCTATCGTCTCGCGCCGCTGGTCGATCGCCCGGATGTGTACGTCGAGATGGCGATCCCGGCCGGCGTGGATCCCTCGCGCTTCGTGCCGCCCACCGCGCTGCGCGGTCGCCTCGTGCCGCTCGACGACGCGGGCGTGCGGTTCCAGAGCGCGCGCGCGCTGCTCGAGCACGCGACGGGCAAGCCGGTGCCGGCCAAGGCGTTCTTGCTGGAGCAGGGCGCCGAGCCCTCGCCGCGGAGCCCGGGTGCGGTGGTCGCGGGGGTGGCGCTGGTGATCTGCGCGGTGCAGACCGCGCTGCTGATCGCCCAGGGCCGCCGCCGCCCCGACGCGGTTTGACACCCTCCCCCCAGGTGCTACAACGCCGGCCCCTCGTCGACCGTACCGGGTCGAAACGAAGCTCCTGAGGCGGCGGCCAATCCCGGCCACCGAAGGGGGAGCGGGCCCCGGTAAGAACAACGAGGCCGGAGGCGTCTCGTGTTCAAGAAGGTCTGCCTGTTCGCCGGCAACGGCAACCCGACCTTGGCGTCCGAGATCGCCACGCATCTGGAGATGCCCCTCTCCAAGATGAACGTCTCCCGTTTCAGCGACGGCGAGGTCTGGGTCGAGGTCAAGGAGAACGTGCGCGGCGTGGACGCGTACATCGTCCAGCCCACGTGCGCCCCGGCCAACGACAACCTGATGGAGCTGCTCATCATCTCCGACGCGCTCCGCCGCGCCTCGGCCGCCTCCATCACCGCCGTCATCCCCTATTACGGATACGGCCGCCAGGACCGCAAGGTCGCGCCGCGCACCCCCATCACCAGCAAGCTGGTCGCCGACCTCATCGTCAGCGCGGGCGTGCAGCGCGTGCTCTGCATGGACCTGCACGCGGGCCAGATCCAGGGCTTCTTCAACATCCCGGTCGACAACCTGTACGCGATGCCGGTGATGCTCAACGACTACCTGCGCAAGCACTTCGACTCGAACACCGTGTTTGTGTCGCCGGACGCGGGCGGCGTGGAGCGCGCGCGCGCCTACAGCAAGCGCATGAACTCCCCGCTCGCCATCGTCGACAAGCGCCGCGAGCGCGCCAACGTCAGCGAGGTCATGCACGTGATCGGCGACGTCGAGGGCAAGGAGTGCATCCTCGTCGACGACATGGTCGACACCGCGGGCACCCTCACCAACGCGGCCACCGCGCTCAAGAAGTACGGCGCCACGCGCGTCGTCGCGTGCTGCACGCACCCGGTGCTCAGCGGGCCGGCTGTCGACCGCATCAAGGACTCCGTCCTCGACGAGCTCATCGTCACCAACTCCATCCCGCTCACGCAGGCCGCCAAGGACAGCGGCAAGATCAAGGTGCTCTCGGTCGCGAGCCTGCTCGCCGAGGCCATCAAGCGCATCCACCACAGCGACTCGGTGAGCTCGCTGTTCGTCTGAACAAGATTTCCGAAGACCAGTAGAGAGACAAGGAAAGAGCCATGGAATTCGTCAGCCTCCCCGCATCGCGCCGCGTCGCCAACGGCAAGGGTCCCGCCAACCGCATTCGTCGTGAGGGGAAGATCCCCGCCGTGGCCTACGGCCGCACGCTCGAGGCGTTCCCGGTCGCGGTCGATCCGAACGCGCTCGTGAAGATCCTCCAGGGCCCGAACGGCCTGAACACCGTGCTCCGCCTCGCGGTCGAGGGTGACGGCAAGAACCTGCTCGTCATGGTGCGTGAGCTCACCCACCACCCGGTCAGCCGCAAGTTCCTCCACGCCGACTTCATCGAGGTGAAGCTCGAGGACGAGGTCGCGGTCGACGTGCCCTTCCTGCTCACCGGCAAGCCGGTCGGCATCATCCAGGGCGGCGTGCTCCACCAGATCTACCGCAAGCTGCCGCTGCGCTGCATCCCGTCGGCGATCCCGGCGAGCGTCTCCCTCGACATCACGAGCCTCGCCATGGGCCAGGGCGTGAAGGCGCAGGAGATCAAGCTCCCCGACGGCGTCCGCGTGCGCCTCCCCGCCGAGCAGACGGTCGTCGCGATCGTCGCGCCGGAGAAGGATCGCGGCGAGGAAGAGGCCGCTGCCGCTCCGGGCCGCCGCCCCGGCCGCCGCCGCCGCGGGCAAGGCCCCCGCGGGCAAGGACGCCAAGGCCGCCGCGCCCGCCAAGGACGCGAAGGCCGCCGCGCCCGCGAAGAAGAAGTGACCTCGAGCGCCGCCTGATCAGGGATCGAACGCGTCATGAAGCTCGTCGTCGGACTCGGCAACCCGGGCACGCAGTATGCCCGGAACCGGCACAACGTCGGCTTCATGGTCGTCGATCACCTGGCGTCCGCCTTCGGGTTCCCGACCCTCCGCGACAAGTTCAGCGGGCTGTGGTCCAAGGGCACGATCGCGGGCGAAGACGTCGTCCTGCTCCAGCCGATGACCTTCATGAACGAGTCCGGCAAATCGGTGCAGGCGGCGGTCGCCTTCTTCCACGTCGACGCCAAGAGCGGTGACGAGCTCCTCGTGATCCACGACGAGCTCGACATCCCCTTCGCCGACGTGCGTTTGAAGGCGGGCGGCGGTCACGCCGGTCACAATGGTCTGCGGTCGATCATGGGTGTGTGCGGGGGCGAGTTCGCCCGCGTGCGCGTCGGGATCGGCCGTCCCCCGCCCGGTTTCCGTGGCGAGGTGGCGGACTACGTCCTCTCCAACTTCGACTCGATCGAGGCAGCCACGCTGCCCGACCTCTTGACGAAGTCCAAGGACGCGGTCACCAAGTGGATTCAGCACGGCGCTCGCGCCGCGCAGAACGAGGGCAGCGCGAAGCCCAAGAAGAAGGCTTCGTAGGCACCCTCTCTTGCTCACCTGGGAGGCGTCCGGGGTGGGCCGAAGTCCGAAAGGAAACGCAATCGAATGGCAACGACATCGCAACACCTCAGGGAATACGAGACCATCTACATCCTCCGCTCCGACGTGGACGCGGACACCGCCGACAAGGTCGCGCAGCGCGTGGCCGAGGTCGTGGATCGTGAGAAGGGCAAGCTGGTGAAGTTCGAGTCGTGGGGCCGTCGCCGCCTCGCGTACGAAGTCGCCAAGCAGCGCAAGGGCGTCTACATCTACGTGAAGTACCTCGGTAAGGGCGGCCTCGTGCAGGAGCTCGAGCGCAACCTCCGCCTCGCCGACGCGGTCATCAAGCACCTCACCGTGCAGACGGCCGACAACGTCGACATCGCCGCCGTGAGCATCGACCCCGAGGAGGCGAAGTTCCGCCGCCTCGAGCTCACCTCGGAGCCCGAGGAGCAGCTCACCCGCGAGAAGCAGCTGGGCCTCATCGTCGACGAGCCCCGCCCCGAGCACCGTGCGCCCGAGGACGACTTCCTTGCGGACAAGGAAGAAGTCGAAGAGGCCGAAGCCCCGTCCGAGCCGCCGGCCGGCACCAACTGAGGGAACCGAAGATGAGCATGATGAACGACGACCGCGGCATGGACCGCGATGGAACTCCGGATCTCAACGACGGTCTGCGCCGTCGCGGCGCGCGCAAGCGCGTCTGCAAGTACTGCGCGGACAAGGTTGCGATCATCGATTACAAGGACCCGCAGACGCTGAAGCAGTTCATCACGGACCGCGGCAAGATCGTCCCGCGCCGCATCAGCGGTAACTGCGCCCGTCACCAGCGCAAGGTGTGCCTCGCCATCAAGCAGGCCCGCAACATCGCGCTCCTGCCCTTCACGCAGACGCACTGAGGTACGACCATGCCGACCACGATTCCGGTCATCCTCCAGCACGACCTCGCCAACCTCGGTAAGACCGGCGAGGTTGTGAAGGTCCGCCCGGGCTACGCCCGTAACTACCTGCTCCCGAAGCAGCTCGCCGCCGCCGCGACCAGCAAGAACATGTCGCGGATCGAGCACGAGCAGCGCGCGGCTGCGGCCAAGGCTGCCAAGGCCAAGGTCGCCGCCGAGGAGCTCGCCAAGAAGGTCGGAGAGACCGCCATCTCGCTCACCCGCAAGGCTGGCGAAGAGGGCAAGCTCTTCGGCGCCGTCACCGCCAAGGAGATCGAGGCCGCGCTCGCCGAGAAGGGCGTCGCCGTCGATCGCCGCAAGATCCAGCTCGCCGAGCCCATCAAGGCCGTCGGCAAGTACGAGATCGCGGTGAAGCTCGGGTTCGAAGTGACCGCGACGATCAAGCTCGACGTCGTCGCTCGCTGAGAGCTCGGAACGAACGATGGCGCCTCTCCTCCGGGAGGGCGCCATCGCTCGTTTTGTCAGCGCAGCGCCATCGCCGCCTTCTTCGCCGCCTCGAGCCGCTTCTCGGCCTCGTCCCAGCGGACGTTGGCGAAGAACGCGTCGACGTACTTGGCGGCCGCGGCGCCGAAGTCGAGCGCGAAGGCGTGCTCGTACATGTCGAGGACGAGGATCGGCGCGGCGAGCGCCTGGTGCATCGGGTGGCCTCCCGACCAGTACGAACGCAGCACCTCGCGGCGCAGGTCGAACGCGAGGACGACCCAGCCGCTGCCGCCGGCGATGCCCATCGCGGTCACCCGGAACAGCTCCTCCCAGCGGCTCGCGCCCTCGTAGGCCTCGGCGAGGGCCTTGTCGATCTTGGCGGTGCGCTTGCCGTCGCCGCCGAGGTTGCCGAAGTAGAGCTCGTGCATGGTGGCCGAGTTGCGGTACCCGAGCGCGCTCTGCTCGAGCCCGGCCACCACGAACGGTGGCGTGTCCTTGTCGCAATGGGAGAGCTCGGCCTCCACCCGGTTGAGGTTCTTGATGGCGCCCGCGTAGTTGTTGTCGTGGTGCGAGACGAGCAGCTGCTCGGAGAGACCCTTGAGAGATCCGGGTTTGAACGGCAGCGGTTTCGGCAGGTGCTTGCCCGCGAAGGCCGCCGGGACGATCGGCGCCGGCGGGTTCTTGGAGCCTTGCGCCAGCACGGTGCCCGGGACCGCGAGACCAGTGGTGGTGATGGCGAGCAGGGCGGTGCGGCGGCTGGGATCCATGCCGGGAGCGTAGCTACTTCGTCATGCTCGTCCGGACTTTCGGCAGCTGATCGAGCGCGGCCTTGGCGTTCTCGTGCTGGGGGTTGATCTCGAGCGTGCGTCGGAGGAGCTTCTCTGCTGCGTCGAGGCCGCTCGGGTCGCCGCTCTTGGTCGCCGCCAGCCACTCGACCGCCGCGAGCCCGTAGGTCGCGCAAGCGTGAGGGCTCGGCGCCGCATCCCGGGCCTTCTCGAAGCTCGCCTTGGCGTCACCGATGGAACGCAGGCCCCAGAGCAAGCTCGTGCCCAGGTGACAGAGGATGTCGGCCCGGATCTGGTGACCCATCGGGTAGCTCGCCTGGCGCAGCGCCTTGTCGATGTAGGTGAGCGCCTCCTCGGTCTTGCCTCGCTGCAACAGGAAGGAGGCGTAGTTGCCCTTGGCCCAGACGTCGTGCGGCGCGAGGGCGAGCTCGGCCTCGTAGGCGGCGCTCGCCAGGTCGTAGTCGTGGCGCTGGCCGTACATCCACGCGAGGACGTTGTAGGTGGCAGCGACCATGCGCGGCGTCCCGTGCTCGAGCACCTGGGGCGAGAGCTTGGTGACGAGGTCCCAGTCCTCCTGCTCGCGAGCGACCGCGATCGCCAGGGACGTGACGGCCAGATCGTCAGGGTGCGCCTCGCGCAGCCGGATCGACAGAGCCCGCGCCGTCGCCTTGTCGTCCCGAGCCAGCGCGAGGTAGCCACGCTGGACGTCCACCCCCACGAGCTTCGGGTCGATCGCGGCGGCCGCGTCCAGCAGCTTCTCGGCCTTCTCGAGGGTCCCTTTCGTGAAGTCCCCGCGACTCCGGTAGCCGCTGAAACGCACGTGGCGCGCCCACTCGACCTTCGCGGGCGCCGAGCGGGCGTCGAGGGCGTCGGCCTTCGCGAGGAGCTCCTTCGCCGCATCGAGGCGCCCGCGATCCCCCGACCACCGATCGAGAGACTCGCGGGCGCGGCGCACGAGCGAGGCGTGCTCGGATTCGCCGGCAGGGATCGGCGCCTCCGTGGGGTGGGCGACGGGCAGCTTCTCGACGGCCTGCCCGGGGAGCCGATAGACACCGACGCCGCCGTTGCCGAGGCCGACGAACAGCCGCGCGCTCGCCTTGTCGCTCAGGAGCCGGAGGAGCCCGTTCTGCGGTCCATGGTGAGCCTCCGAGACCACGTGGAACGTGATCGCCTCGATGACGGCGAGGCGCCCGTCCTTGCTGCCGACGCTGATGAAGCGTCCGTCGGCGGACCAGTCGAGGCCCCAGAGCTCGTCGTCGCTGATCCAGCGTACGTGGTTCGGTTTGCACGTCGTCGGATCCCAGGTTCGTAGGGAGCCGTCGTCGCCGGTCGTGGCCACCCGGGTGCCGTCCGGCGCGAACACGACGTGGTCGACCGGGCCGACGTGGCCGACCAGGTCGCAGCGGCGCGCGCCGGTCTCGAGGTCCCAGATCCTGAGGTGTGCGTCGTCCCCGACCGTCGCGAGCAAGCGTCCGTCGGGCGACGGGACCGCGTCGAGCAGCTTGCCACCCCCGTGGGCGAATGCGCGGAGCGGGGCCTGGCCGTCCAGGGCGAAGAGGCGCGCCTGCCCGTCGAAGCTCGCGGTGACGTAGCGCTTCTGATCCGCGAGCACGACCACCGAGGTGACGCGGGGTCCGCTCTGGACCTCACGTTGCAGCGCGCCTGTCGTCTGATTCCAGAAGCGCACCCGGTCCCCGCCGCCGAGGAGGAGATCGCCGGCCAGGAACGCGGTGCCGCCGATCGTCATCGTGCTGCCGACGTACGAGCGAATCACCGTCAGCTCCGGCACCGTGACCGTCCGCAGGCCGTGATCGAACGAGCCCACGGCGAGCGTCTTCTCGTCGGGCGAGAGCGCGATCGAGAAGACGGCGTAGTCGTGGACCCTCGCCCACCCGAGGTTCTTCATCCCCATCGCGGGCTGGGGCGCCGGCCGTGGTGGCAGCGGCCGCACGACGCGGACGACCTGCGCGTCGTGCTCGCGGTCGCGCGCGCGGTCGCGCAGGATCCAGAGCGAGCCGCCGGCGACCAGCGCCAAGAACACCCCGCTGAGGATGGCCACCCGCTTGCGCACGCCCTTCTCGGGCACGAACTTCCCGCGCAGGGCGTCGAGCGCCTCGCGCGCCGAGACGTAGCGATCCTCAGGGGCGGGCGCGGTCAACCGATCGAGGAACGCGCCGAACACGAAGGTGACGTTGGCGCGGCTGCGGTAGTCCATGCGGAGCTTGCGCTGCGGCAGCTGACTCGGTGGCGTGCGCGTGAGGAGGTGCACCAGGGTCGCGCCGAGCCCGTAGAGATCGGTCGCGTTGGTGGCCTGGCCGTGCAGCTGCTCGGGCGCCATGTACCCGTAGGTGCCAGCCACGGTGCTGCCGCCCACCACGCTGTCCACCGCGACGTCGCGCACGGAGCCGAAGTCGACCAGGCGCAGGATGCCGTCGTCGTCCTGCACGAGGTTGGACGGCTTGATGTCGCGGTGGACCACTGGGGGGCTCGTCGACTGCAGGTAGCAGAGCGCGTCGAGCACCTGCTCGGCCACCCGGCGGGCCGCGGCCTCGTCGAAGCGCTGTCCCTCGGCGAGGCGCTGGGCGAGGGAGCGGCCCCGCGCCAGCTCTTGCACGAGGAACAGGGCTTCGTCGGTGCGCACGATGCCGAGGTAGCGAGGGATGCGCGGGTGACGCAGCTCTGCGAGCACCCGGGCCTCGCGCTCGAACAGCTCGATCGACTTCCACTCGAGCGCCGTGGCGAGCGCGATCTGCTTCACGGCCACGTGGGTGCCGTCGGCGAGGGTCTCGGCCTCCCAGGTCGTGCCCGACCCGCCTCTGCCGAGGACCCGCAGCAGTCGATATGCCCCACCGACGACGGCACCCTCTTCGAGCGGCATGGGCGCACCCTACCCGACCAATCGCGGCTGAAAAGCAACACTTCGCTCGCGTCGAGCTAGCGCTTCCCTGCGTCCAAGGTCGAGCTACCATTCGTCCCGGGGGCAACATGGACAAGAACGCACCGCGTATCGCGTGGGTGATGGTGCTCGGTCTCGTGCTCGGTGCACAGGCCTGCAGCAGCGACGACGTGACCACCAAGGCGATCGGCGAGGGCTGTCTCGTCGCGACCGACTGCACCGATCCGCTCGCGTGCGTGTTCCGCAAGTGCCACCAGCAGTGCCTCGCGGATCGCGACTGCCCCGTCGGGCAGCTGTGCACCGGGGCGCTCGCGCCGAAGAAGGGCGTGTGTCTGCTCGCCGACGAGATCGCGTGCACGCGCAACAGCGACTGCGAGTACCCGCTGGTGTGCGGGCGCAAGTTCCAGTGCCAGCAGCAGTGCGTCGCCCACACCGACTGCCTCGCCTCGCAGTACTGCGTGTCGGGCACCTGCGCCGACAAGGAGACCGCGCCCGACGGCGGCGTCGCGGGCAAGGAGGGCGAGGTCTGCGCTCTCGCGAGCGACTGCAACGCGGGGCTCGTGTGCATCGCGGGCAAGTGCACCGTGGAGTGCCGCGAGGACCGCGACTGCCGCACCGACGAGACGTGTCGCGACAGCCGGTGTTACAAGGCCGTCGCCGACAGCGGCGTCGACGCTCCAATCGACACCAGCGTCGATTCCACGATCGAGGACACGACCCCGGCGGACGCGCCCCCTGGCTACGGCAAGGGCTGCCTCTACCCGAGCGACTGCGCCTTCCCCCTCGTGTGCCGCGCGAGCGGCGTGTGCGGCTGGGAGTGCAACAAGGACCCGGACTGCAAGTCGACCGAGATGTGCAAGGATCACTTCTGCGTCGTGCGGCCGCCCGACTCGGGCGTGACCGACGCGGCGACCGATGTGGCCGACGCCGAGGTGGGCAAGGCCTGCACCTCGGCCGGCGAGTGCGACGACGGCAAGTGGTGCAACGGGCCCGAGCAGTGCCTCGGCGGGTTCTGCGCGCCCGCGATCGAGGGGCCGTGCACGAGCCACACCGCGTGCGTGATCGACGGCTGCGCGGAGGCCACCAAGACCTGCACGCACACGCCGACCACGGGGCTCGACGTGGACGGCGACGGGCACCTCGCGGTCGGCTGTGGGGGTGACGACTGCGACGACAAGTACCCGACGGTCTACAAGGGCGCGCTCGAGCTCTGCGACGGCAAGGACAACGACTGCGACGGGAAGATCGACAACCACGCGGTCGACCCGCGGGGGAAGGAGGCGTCGATCGTCCTGACCTCCGCGCGGAACCGCCTGCGCGCCGCCCACCTCGGCGGCAAGTGGCTCGTCGTCACGGGCGCCAACACCAACTCCGTGGGGCACGCATTCACGGTTTCCACGACGGGCGCGGCGTCGACCGAGAAGGACGTGTTCGACGGCAGCGGCATCTGGTCCACCCCAGGCGCGGTCGCGTCGGGCGGGGATCACGCGCTCGTGCTCTACAACTACAGCAATGCCTCCGAGCGCGCGAAGCTGCTCAAGGCGGACCTGACCGAGCTCGCCTCGGTGACCCTGAGCACGGACGGAACGAACCCCGACGCCGACGCCGCAGCGTGGAACGGCACGCAGTACCTGGCGGCGTTCGTGCGCAGCAGCAAGGTCCACTTCACGTTCCTGAAGCCCGACGGCACGGTGGTCGGCGGAGTCCGCACGGTCCCCGATGGCTCCGACGGAGCGACGACCGGCGACCCGATCGCGGTGGGGGTCAAGGGCGGGGTGCACCTCGTCGCCTACAGCCGGAGCTACTATGCGAGCGTGACGCTCCTCGGTCCGAGCGGTGATCTCCTCGCGGGTCCCGTCGCACTGACCACGATAGCAAGCTCTCCCGTCGAAGTGGTCGCAACGCCCACGGGGTTCGTCGTGGTCTGGTCCTGGAGTGGGTATGCGCTCCGCGCGACCTCGGTCTCCCTCGCGGGGGTCGTCGGCAGCACGGTCGAACTCTCCGGCACGACGCCCGCGGCGGCCGTCGCTTCGGATACCGGGCTGGCCCTTTCGTACGACGACGGCACCAATCTCCGCTTCGAGTACTTCGCCAAGGGGCTCGGCACCCCGTCCGAGTGGACCGCGCCGTTCCCCACCGTGCCCAAGAACGCGCTGCGCGGCATCGGCGTCCTCCCCGGCCCACAGCTGGGCCTGTTCGCCTTCGCGAGCAGCACCGATCTGCGCTTCCAGCGGATCGGCTGCGCGCCCTAGCCGAACCGGAGTTCTCCGCTAGAGTCCGGCCGCAAGGGGCGGCATGCATCGCAGCAAGTACGTAGCCACAGTGGGCTTCCTCGGGGCGTTGTTCCTGGCGCAGGCGTGCGGCAGCGACGACCCGGTCACCAAGGCCGTCGGCGACGGCTGTCTCCTGCCGACCGACTGCACCGACCCGCTCGTGTGCGTGTTCCGCAAGTGCCACCAGCAGTGCCTCCTCGACCGCGACTGCCCGACGGCCCAGAGGTGCACCGGCGCCCTCGCACCGAAGAAGGGCATCTGTCTGCTCCCCGACGAGGTGAACTGTTCGCGCAACAGCGACTGCGAGTTCCCCCTCGTCTGCGGTCGCACGGGGCAGTGTCAGCAGCAGTGCGCCGCGAACGTCGACTGTCTGAGCTCCCAGACGTGTGTGTCGGGCACCTGCTTCGACATGGAGAGCGCGCCCGATGGCGGGCTCGACGGCGGCAAGGTCGGCGAGACCTGCTCGCTCGCGAGCGACTGCAACGCCGGCCTCGTCTGCATCGGCGGCAAGTGCACGGTGGAGTGCCGCGAGGACCGCGACTGCCGCACCGACGAGAGCTGCCGCGACAGCCGCTGCTACAAGGGCGGTGCAGGCAGCGACGCGGGCGTGGATGCCGTCGCCGACGCCCCCGCCGACGTCCCCCCGGGCTACGGCGCGAGCTGCGTCTACCCGACCGACTGCACCTATCCGCTCGTCTGTCGCGCGAGCGGCGTGTGCGCGTGGGAGTGCAACAAGGACGGCGACTGCAAGTCGACCGAGGTGTGCAAGGACCACTTCTGCGTCGTGCGTCCGCCGGACTCCGGCGTGACGGACGCCGCGCCCGACGTGGTCGACGCCGAGGTCGGCAAGGCCTGCAGCTCCGCGGGCGAGTGCGACGACGGCAAGTGGTGCAATGGCCCGGAGCGGTGCCTGGGTGGGTTCTGCGCGCCGGCCATCGAGGGGCCCTGCACGAGCCACTCGGCGTGCGTGACCGACACCTGCGCGGAGGCCACCAAGACCTGCACCCACACCCCGACCACCGGGCTCGACGTCGACGGCGATGGCCACCTCGCGCTCGGCTGCGGCGGCGACGACTGCGACGACAAGGACCCGACCGTCTACAAGGGCGCGCTCGAGCTCTGCGACGGCAAGGACAACGACTGCGACGGCAAGATCGACAACCACGCGGTGAGCGCGCGCGGCAAGGAGGCGTCGATCGTCCTGCCCACCGCGCGCAACCGCGTGCTCGCCACCGCCCTCGGCGGCAAGTGGGTCGTCGTCACGGGCGCCACCGCCACCAACGCCATCCAGGCGTTCTCGGTCGACGCGACGGGCACCGCCTCGGTCGAGAAGACGCTCGCCACCGGCCCGAGCTACGTGATCCCCGGGTCGATCGCCACCGGCGGCGATCACGCGCTCCTCGTCTACAACACCAACTCGATCCAGAAATCCGCGCTGCTCCTGAAGCCCGATCTGACGACGATCGCCACGGTCGGCCTCAGCATCGACGGCGCCAATCCGAAGGCCGACTCCGTGGCGTGGAACGGCACACAGTATCTCGTGGCGTTCCTCCGCAGCGGCAAGGTGACGCTCGCGTTCCTGCAGCCGGACGGAACGATCGTCGGCGGGGTGCGCACGCTGGTCGACGGCGCCGGCGGCGTGGCCGTGGGGACCTCGGTCGCGGTGGGAGCGATCGGCACCACCCACCTCGTCGCTTACACCCCCAACGGCACCAAGATGCAGTTCGCGCTCCTCGGCCCGACCGGGGACGTGATCGCCGGGCCAACAGTCATCTCCACGGCGACGACCTCGGTCAAGCCCTCCTCCGTCGTGACGACGCCGTCCGGCTTCCTCGTCCTCTGGACGTCGAGCCTCGTCCTCAGGGGCACCTTCGTCTCGAGCACCGGCGTCGTCGGTTCGACGGTCGACCTCGCGGGCGGCGAACCTTCGGCGTTCGTCTCGATCGGCAGCAGCCTCGGCGCGGTCGTGACCACCACCGCCGGCGACCAGCGCTTCGACTGGTACGACAAGGGCCTCGCCGGCAGCGTCGAGTCCTCGCTTCCCTTCCCAGCGATCGGCGGCAGTCTGGAGAACGCGCTCGCCGCGCTCCCGGGGCCGCAGTTCGGCCTGTTCGCGCTCGCGACCGGCACCGATCTCCGCTTCGCGCGGATTGGCTGCGCGCCCTGATTCGCCGGAATCAGGGGTCCGGCAGCACCAGGATCGGCGTGGGCCGCGTCTCGAGCTTGGTCGCCCCGTTGCCGAGCTGGCCCTTGCTGTTCGCGCCCCAGCACCAGACCGTGGCGTCGTCGCGGAGCACGCAGGTGTGCGACCAGCCGAGGGCGAGCTGTTGCACGTGGCCGAGGCCCTCGACCTTCACGGGCTCGAGCCGGTTCTTGCGCTCGCCGTCGCCGACCTGGCCGTAGTCGGAGGCGCCCCAGCAGGTCACCGTGGCGTCGTGCAGGCGCGCGCAGGTGTGCGCGTCGCCCGCCGCGATCTGCGCGACCTTGCCGAGGTTGTTCGGCGAGGTGGGCGTGCCGCGGTTCACCTTGGTGCCGTCGCCGAGCTCGCCGTGGCTGTTGTTGCCGAAACACTTCACCGTGTCGTCGAGCAGGCGCACGCAGGTGTGCTTGTCGCCGGCGGAGACCTCGGCCACCTCGCCGAGGTCGCGCGGCGTGGTCGGCTTCAGCTGGTCCTCGTTGTCGCCGTCGCCGACCTGGCCCTTGTCGCTCTTGCCCCAGCAGTAGAGCTTCTTGTCGACGCCGCGCGCGCAGGTGTGCGTCCCGCCAAGCGAGACGCGATCCACGTCGGGGAGATCGAGCACCGCGACGGGCTTCTGGCGGTGGGTGCGCGTGCCGTCACCGAGCTGGCCGTGGTCGTTGTAACCCCAGCAGCGGAGGCCGTTGTCGACGCGCGCGCAGCCGTGCAGATCGCCGAGCGAGATCTCGGCCGCGTCGGCGAGGCCCTCGATGACGACCGGCGTGGCGCGCTTGGTCTTGGTGCCGTCGCCGAGCTGCCCCGAGGCGTTGGCGCCGAAGCACGCGACGGTGCCCTTGTTCAGGCGTACGCAGGTGAAGAAGTCGCCAGCGGCCACCTGGACGACGTCCTCGAGGTTCGGCACGAGCTTGGCGACGCTGCGATCGCCGCTCGTGTCGCCGAGCTGGCCGTAGTTGTTCTCGCCGAAGGTGAGCACGCGGCCGTCGGCGCGGAGCAGCACGCTGTGGCGGCCGCCGAGGGCCATCTGCACGATGCGCGGATCCTTCTTGACGGGGGTGGGCGGCCCGTCGGCGCCGGGGCCGCCCGCGGTGTTCGCGGGGGCACGCGGGCCACAGGCGACGAGCGACAGGACCAAGAGCAGAGGGGGGCGGCGCACGGCGGCAGAGGGTAGCGCCAAATGGCGTCCGCGCCGTACGCCGCGGTCTGACCTCACAGCTTGAGGAGCATCGCGGCCGTCACGCGGTCCTCGTCGCGCACCAGATCGGGGCTCCAGCCCGGCACGACCGAGCCGGGAGCTCCCTGGTTGCCGCCCGGCGGCGTCACTCCGCCCGGGCCCGAGAAGTACGGCACGCTCGCGTGGCGGTGGGTGTACTCGAGCCGGAAGGTGAAGAACTGGCTCGGCATCCAGTCGGTGGTGACCTGGATGTCCCAGGCCTTGTAGGGATCGCCGGGCGCGTACGTGAAGTAGGGCGTGCCGGAGTACGCGGTCGCGCCGTTGATCGGCGGCATGAGCACGAGGTAGCGGCCGGGGTTGCGGATGCCACCGCCGCCGAGGGTGAGGCCGAACTGATCCTGGTGGAACCAGAAGCGCGTGTAGGCCATGAAGCCGAGGAAGTACTGGCCGGAGCACTCGACGCCGCCGCCGTATTCGCATCCCGCGTCGAAGGTGAACGACGCCGCGGCCTTGCTGAGCCCCTTGCTCGTCGGATCGTTGTGGTAGCGGACCATGATGCTGTCGTCGGTGTGGATGCGCTTGCGGTCCGCGACCCCGAGCGTGTCGGCGCCGTAGTACTGGTTGCCCACCATCGACAGCCACTCGGTCGGGCTCCAGCGGAGCTGCATGCCGAGCCCCGGCGCGCGGTTGAACTGGCCGTAGGCCTGCCAGCCGTTCACGAGCCACGGCTCGATCTTGAGGCGCTCGTTGACGAAGATCTGCGCGCGCACGCCGTTGAAGAACCACGGCGTGTTCGAGGAGACGTACGACGGCTGGTACGTCCAGTTGTCGGCGTTGTAGTAGCTCCAGAGCCCGACGTAGGACATGAAGATGCCCGCCTGCACGTTCATCCACGAGTGCTCGCCGAGGTCGAAGCGGTAGCCACCGTAGGCCTCGGAGACATAGCGGTAGGCGTCGTCGAGCCGCCACTGGCCGCGGGCCGGGCTCGCGTCGTTGCGCGGGGTGGTCATCGAGTACAACCCGAACTGGGTCATGAGCCGGCCCATGACCTTGCCGACGTGGAAATCGCCGCCGATCCCGAGCTGCGTGACCTGCACCTCGCCGTGACGGAACACCTCGCTCGAGCCGCCGATGGTGTTGTCCTGGGGCTTCGCGAAGCTGTAGTGGAAGGCGGTGTCGGCGCGGAACTCGCCGGTGAAGTGGTCGGTGGAGAGGGGACTGTCCTTGGTGCGCCCGTTGCCGGGAGCCCAGGTGTAGTCGCCGGGGAAAGGAGCGGGTTGCTTGGGGTCGAGCTCCGGGTTCGAGACCGCGGCAGCGAGGGCGAAGACGAGGGCGAGCATGGCGGCGCGCACGAGTGCACCGCACGTGCCGATGAGCGAAATCTCTCGTTCCGGGGTCCCGTCGTGCCGTGCTGCACGAGGCCGCGAAGGGCCTCCGTGCGCCCCCGCACTGGGTCAGAGCGCGCGGCGGAGCTGCTCGATCACGAACGCGCCGGTGGCCGCGCACCCGAGGGTGCCGCCGACCTCGCGCGTGCAGTTCCCCGTGCGCAGCGCCTCGGCGACGACGCCCTCGATGCGCGCGAGCTCGCCCGCGTAGCCGAGGTGCTCGAGCAGGAGGCCGACGGTGAGCACGCAGGCGAGCGGGTTCGCGAGGTCCTTGCCGGCGATGTCGGGCGCCGAGCCGTGCACCGGCTCGAAGAGGCCGACCTTCGGGGTCTTGCCGGCGTGGATGCTGGCGCTGCACGCCACGCCGAGGCCGCCGTGGAGCGCCGCCGCGAGGTCGGTGACGATGTCGCCGAAGAGGTTGTTGGTGACGATCACCTCGAAGCGCTTCGGGTCCTGCACGAGGTAGAGGCACAGCGCGTCGACGTAGGCGTGCTTGCCCGCGATCTCCGGGTACTCCTTGCCGACCTCGGCGAACGCGCGCTGCCAGAGGTCGCCGCTCTGGCGCATGGCGTTCGACTTGTCGGCCATGTGCACGGTCCTCTTGCCGTGCAGCTTCGCGTGCTCGAACGCGGCGCGGAGGATGCGCTCGACGCCCTTGCGGGTGTTGATGTCCTCGTTGATGGCGATCTCGTCCGGGGTGCCCTTCTTGAAGTTGCCGCCGACGTTGACGTAGATGCCCTCGGTGTTCTCGCGGAACACGACGAAGTCCACGTCGCTCGCGCCCTTGCCCTTGAGGGGGACCAGCCGGTCGTCGAGCGCCTTGCAGGGGCGGATGTTGGCGAACAGATCGAGGCGGAAGCGGAGGCCGAGCAGGATGTCGCGCGCGTGCTCGAGGTTCGGCACGCGGGGGTCGCCGAGGGCGCCGAGGAGCACGGCGCCGCACCGGTCGCGGATCTCCTCGAAGATCTCCTGGGGCAGGGTGGTGCCGTCGCGCAGGTAGCGCTCGGCCCCGAGATCGAGGTCCCACAGCTCGAGGGGCAGGGAGCGCCGCTCCTGGTAGAGCTCGAGGACCTTGCGGCCGACCGCCACCACCTCGTTGCCGATGCCGTCACCCGGGAGGAGCGCGATCTTGCGGGGGAGCCCGTTCATGGCGGGACCGTACCGAACCCGGGCGGCGGCGGGGAGGGCCACCTCCGCAGAACCGTGCTACAACGGCCCCGTCGCGGGCCTTCGGGCCACGCCCCCATCAGCTCCCCGCGTCTTGCGGCGGGCCATGCGGTCGGAAGTGACACCGCTTTCTCCGTATTTCTGGCGCGCGCGCCTCGTGTGTTTCTGGCTGCGCCGTCTCCCCCGCCCCCCTTGCCGATTGGCCCGGATTGGGCGGCCCTGACCCGAAGGACTTCGATGGATGAGCAACGACACCTTCCCCGACGCGTGCCCTGAGCGCGCGCCGGTGACGTTCGCCCGGCAGGCGCAGCCCCTTCGTCCAGGGGTTCCCTCACCGAAGGCGGGCGTCACCGATGGATGAGCGCGAGTTCGAGCAGCGGCTCACCGCGCTCACCCGACAGTACTCCTCGCAGCGCGACAACGTCCGCTGCGTCCAGTGCGCGCGGTGCGAGCGTTGCAGCGACTGCACGTTCTGTACGGGCTGCGTGGGCACGCGCCGGTCGTCGCACTGCACCGACTGCGTCGACTGCACGGGCTCGACCCAGTGCACACGCTGCAACGACTGCAGCGACTGTCAGCACTGCAGCGACTGCCAGGGCTGCATCCGCGGCGCCTACCTCGAGCGCTCCACCGACTGCGTCGACTGCACCTATTGCTTCGGGTGCGTGGGCCTGGTCGGCAAGGACTTCCACGTCCTCAACGAGAAGTACGACCGCAAGGCGTACTTCGAGATCGTCTCTCGCCTGAGCCGTGCCCCGCAGAAGAGGGCCCGGTGAAGGCGGTCGTGCAGCGGGTCGCACACGCGCGCGTCGAGGTCTCGGGTGAGACCATCGGCGCGATCGAGCGCGGCCTCCTCGTCTACCTCGGCGTCGCCGAGGGAGACACGCTGCGCGACCTCGACTTCGTCTCCGACAAGGTGTCGGGCCTCCGCATCTTCGAGGACGACGCCGGCAAGATGAACCTCTCCGTCGACCAGATCGGCGGAGGCATCCTCGTGGTCAGTCAATTCACGCTGCTCGGCGACACCAAGAAGGGTCGTCGCCCGAGCTTCGGAGCCGCCATGGCGCCGGGGCCCGCCGAGCAGATGTACGAAGCGTTCAACGATTCCCTCCGCAAGCGGGGTCTGCCGGTCGCGACCGGCCGGTTCCGCGCGGACATGAAGGTTTCGAGTCTCAACGACGGGCCGGTCACCCTGCTGATCGACTCCCGGGAGTCCGAGTCGCCGCGCAGTCCGGGCGCGACGCCGAGCTCCGACCGAGGCTCCTGATTCATTCGCGCCGGACGAACCGAGGACAACCAACCGTGGGCAAGAACACACTGGTCATCAACTGCGACGTGGGCGAGGTCCGCGTCGCGCTCATCGAGAACGGCATCCTGTCGGAGCTGCACGTCGAGCGAAAGGCGCAGCGAGGCATCGCCGGCAACGTGTACCTGGGCCGCGTCTCGCGCGTGCTCCCGGGCATGTCGGCCGCGTTCATCGACATCGGCGAGGAGCGCGCGGCGTTCCTCCACGTCGAAGACCTGATCCGCCCCGCCGACTTCGAGGCCTACCTGGCGGGCAAGGGAGGTCACGATCGCGAGAACCTGCGCAACGCGCGGCGCTCGATCCAGGCCGACGAGACCGCCGAGGCCGTCGTCGACGAGGACGTCTCGGGAGACGACGACGAAGAGGAAGAGGCGATCGCTGCGCCGGAGGGAGAAGGCGGGGCTGAAGTCGTCGAGCCGCCCGATGCGCCCGTGCTGCGCGAGCTCCGCGAGGAGGGCGAGGTCGTCGAGCTCACGACCGACAAGGACCCGGAGATGGCCGCCACCCGCCGCCGTCGTCGCGGCGGTCGCGGGGGCTCGAAGCGCAAGGAGATCATCACCGACGTCAACGCCGAGGGCGGCGCGGTCGCCGAGCTCGTCGAGGGTGCCGAGGTGGACGGCGACGAAGGCCCGGAGGGCGGCGCGGAGGCCGCCGAGGGCGCCGCGGAGGGCGCCGAGGGTGTCGAGGGCGCCGCGCCCAAGGCGCCGCGGACGCGTACCAGCAAGCCCAAGGCCGAGCCCGCGGCGCCGATCGATCCCTCGAAGGACGTCGCGATCGCGGCGGCCGCCGTCGAGGTGGACCCGGAGATCGCCGCCGAGTTCGGCTTCACCGTCGGAGACGCGACACCCGCCAAGCCAGCCGCCCGTGAAGGGCGCGAGCGTGGTCGCGGCCGCGGCGAGCGCGGACGGGATCGCGGCCGGGGTCGCGAAGGTGGAGGCCGCGAGGGCGGCAGCCGCGACCGCGGCGACAAGCCCCCGCCCAAGGAAGGCGGCCTGCGCCTCGCCCGCACGACCCCGATCAACGAGGTCGTCAAGGAGGGCCAGGAGGTCATCGTCCAGGTGACCAAGGACCCGATCGGCACCAAGGGCGCGCGCGTCTCGAGCCACATCTCGCTGCCGGGCCGCTACGTCGTCTACATGCCGACCGTCGAGCACGTGGGCGTGTCGCGCCGCATCGGCAACGACGTCGAGCGCCGTCGCCTCCGCGAGGCCATCGACGCGATGAAGCCCCCGCAGGGCGGCCTCATCGTGCGCACGGTGGCCGAGGGCCTCACCAAGAAGCACCTCAAGAGCGACGTCGGCTACCTCGTCCGCCTGTGGGGCGAGATCGCCAAGAAGAAGGAGTCGGGCGTGCGCGCGCCGGCGGTGCTCTACAGCGAGCTCGACGTGGTGCTGCGCACCGCGCGCGACATGTTCACCGACGACGTCGAGAAGATCGTCATCGACGACCGCGAGCAGTACCAGCGCCTGCAGCGCTTCATCGAGATGTTCATGCCGGAGCGCGCTGCGCAGATCGAGCTCTACGACAAGGAGGAGCCGATCTTCGACGCCTACGGGCTCGAGGACGAGATCGCCCGCGCGCTCTCTCGCAAGGTGCCGCTCGAGAGCGGCGGCTATTTGATCATCGACCAGGCCGAGGCGCTCACCGCGATCGACGTCAACAGCGGTCGGTTCGTCGGCAAGGGCAACAAGGACCCGGAGGACACCATCCTCCAGACGAACCTCGAGGCCGCCAAGGAGATCTCGTACCAGCTGCGGTTCCGCAACATCGGCGGCCTCATCGTGCTCGACTTCATCGACATGGAGAAGTCGGGCAACCGCGAGAAGGTCTACCGCGCGCTCGAGCAGGCGCTGCTCGCCGACAAGGCCAAGACCAGCATCAACCGCATCAGCGAGCTCGGCCTCGTCGAGATGACCCGCAAGCGCACGCGCGAGTCGCTGGGGCGCATGCTCAACGAGCCGTGCTTCTACTGCGACGGCACCGGCCACCTGCAGTCGCGCACCACCATCGCCTACGAGATCCTCCGTCAGATCCGCCGCGAGCGGCAGAGCCTGCCCGGGTTCAAGGTGATCGTGAACGCGCACCCCTCGGTGGTCGACGTGCTCAAGACCGACGAGCGCGAGGCCCTGCGTGAGAGCGAGCGCCGCTACCAGCGCCAGATCCTGCTGGTACCCCACAAGGAGTACCACCTCGAGCAGTTCGACCTGACCGGCAACTAGCTCCCCCGGCGCCGTGACATGGCGGTGACGTAGCGGAGGCAGGATCGGAGCCGTGCTGACCGAGGTGCGGCTCCGAGACGCCTGGCTGCTCGCGATCCTCGCGGCGTTGCCGGCGCTCGCCCTGACGTTGCTCGGCCTACGCGCCCTGCGTGGCGAGGAGGCCGCCGTGCGGCGCGAGGCGGCGACGGCCGTCGAGGCGGCGGCGCACACGGCGGCGCTCGATCTGGAGGCCGCGCTCGACGGCCTCGGTGCCTCGCTCGCTACGACCTCGGTGGTCGGCGACGACCTCGCGGTTCTGGGCGCGCTGCGGGGACTCTCGAGCCCGCTCGCCGGGGACCCCTTCGTGTTCGACACGAGCCCGCTGCGGCTGCGCGCGCCCTTGTTCGCCGACGAGGGTCCCCCGCACGACGACGGGCCACCGAGCGCCGCGTGTCGCGCCGCGCTCGACACCCACGATCGGGGAGCCGCTCTCTCGGCGTGCGTCCACGCGCGCGGCCCCTCGGGGCGGTTCCTGTTCCCGGTCCTCGCGCTGGATCCCGTGGGTCCCCTCGACACGGCGGCGCTCGAGCCATGGATCCGTCAGCACCAGGCGCGCCTCTCGGGCACCGAGCGGGCCGCGGTGCGCGCCGACGCGCTGCGCGCGGGGCGGCCCACGGTCGTCGCGCTGCTCGACGCGACCACGGGAGTCTCGCTCGATCTCGCGGCGGTGATGCTCGATCCGGCGTGGGACCGCGCGCTCCGCGGCGTGACGGGCCCGGTGGCGACGGTGCGCGTCGCCGGCGGGCTCGCGCGGGCGCGCCGGCTCGGCGACGGTCGCCTGATCGGGGTGTTCGTGGGGCCCGCCGCGATGGGCACCTGGCTGTCCGCGCGCTCGACGACGGGCCTGCGCTTCCGGCTCGCGCCGCCCAGCACCGCGCGGATCGACCCGCCGACGGCGTGGGTGCGGATCACGCCGACCCTCGGGGTCCACGTGGAGCACGGCGACCCGGCGGCCCTCGTACGAGCGACGACGCGGAGCCGCCTCGTCCTCGGGGCCATCGCGGTCGCCGGCGCGGCGCTCGCGCTCCTCGGCGCGTGGCTCACCGTGGCGCGGCTGCGACGCGAGCGAGAGAACGCGGCGCTGCGCACCGACTTCGTGAGCACGGTGTCCCACGAGCTGCGCACGCCGATCGCCTCGATCCGCATGCTCTCCGAGCTGCTCGAGCAAGGGCGCGTGAGCGGTGACGAGCAGACGGAGCTGTTCGCCGCGATCGCCTCGGAGTCGCGGCGCATGGGCGACACGGTCGAGCGCCTGCTCGGCTTCGGTCGCCTCGCCGCCGGTCGCTCCGTGGCCACGCGCAAGCGGGTCGACGTGGCCGTGGTGCTCGGTGCGGCGCTCGACGACTTCGCGGCCCGGTTCCCCGACGCCGTGATCGAGCGCGAGCTCCCGCCGACCGAGGCCGACGTCGACGCGGACCAGCTCCGGCTGGCGCTGGACAATCTGCTCGCGAACGCGCGGAAATACGCGCCGAAGAGCGCGTGCGCGGTGCGGCTCTCGTCGACGGCGGACCAGCTCGAGATCCGCGTCGAGGACCACGGACCCGGGGTCGCGCGCAAGGACCGGCGTCGTGTGTTCCAGCCATTCGAGCGCGGCGACGCGCGGCTCTCGGCGGCGACGGAGGGGAGCGGCATCGGGCTCTCGCTGGTCGCCCACGTGGCCACGGCCCACGCCGGCCGCGCCTGGATCGAGGACACTCGAGGGGGTGGCGCGACCTTCGTCGTCGCGCTCGGGAGGTACACGTGACGCGCATGGAGACGGTGCTGGTGGTCGAGGACGATCCGGTCCTCCGCATGGGCCTCGAGAAGACGCTGCGCTCCGAGGGCTACCGGGTGCTGGTCGCCAAGACCGGCCCCGACGGCCTCACGATGGCGCTCGCCGAGCACCCCGACCTCGTGCTCCTCGACCTCATGCTGCCGGGCATGAACGGCTTCGAGATCTGCGAGGAGATCCGCCGGCGCGACGTCGACGTGCCGATCGTGATGCTCACCGCCAAGGGCGAGGAGCACGACAAGGTGCGCGGCCTCCGCGTGGGCGCCGACGACTACGTGACCAAGCCGTTCGGGGTGGCCGAGCTCCTGGCGCGCCTCGAGGCCGCGCTGCGCAGGCCACGCGCGCGCCGCGCCGCCCAGGAGATCGTGCGGATCGGCGCCGTGGAGGCCGATTTCCGCGCCCACCGGCTGAGCCGCGACGGCGTGGCCCTCGAGGTCACGGCGCACGAGATGAAGCTGCTCGAGTTCCTGCTGCGTCACGAGGGCGCGCTGCTCTCGCGGCAGCAGATCCTGGATGGCGTGTGGGGCGCCGACTACTACGGCACCGAGCGCACGGTCGACAACTTCGTCAACCGGCTGCGCAGCAAGATCGAGGTCGATCCGCGCGCGCCCGCGCACCTCGTGACCGTGCGCGGCGGTGGCTACCGGTTCACCCGGTGACCGAACGGTTAACTGGCGAACAACGAGCGAACAAAGTCGGGTCGCAGGATGAGTGGGTCGACGCCGGATGCGCGACAGGAGATCCGAACATGAAGCACCTCGTCACCCTCACCGCAGTCACCGCCCTCTTCACCGGCTGCCTCGGCCAGCCCGAGGCGACCCCCGCCGAGGCCGGCGCCGCGCCGAGCGCCGTGCCCTCGGCCGCGCCCGTCTCGAAGGTCGCCCTCGAGGTCGAGCAGGCCATTCGCAACGTCGACGTGGGCAAGTCCCTCGGTGAAGCGCGCGCGACCCTCGAGGCGAGCCTCGGCGACGCGACCCTCTCGGACGATCTCCGCGACGAGGCCACGCTGGCCCTCGCGCGCGCCAGAGACGCCCTCGGCGATCGCGAGGCGGCGATCACCACCGTCGAGGGTCTGCTCGAGAAGCGCGTCGACAAGCACCCGTGGCGCTTCGAGGACGCGGCCGACGCTCTCCTGCAGAAGCTCGTGAGCGGAGGCGCGCAGCCGAGCCTCGGGGAGGCCGACGAGGGCTCGATCGTCGTCTCGCCGTTCGCCCGCGCCCTGACCCCCTTCTTCCCCGTGCAGGAGGGCGCCGTGAAGGTGAGCCTCCTCCAGTTCGGCGCGCCGACCGACGCCGACGAGCTCGGCACCTTCGCCGTCGTGGACGCCGTGCGCGCCAAGGCGCGCGAGGCCTGTCCGCTGTGTGACAAGAGCCCGAGCGGTCACACCTCGTCGTCGCGCCACGGCTCGTGGACCTCGATCCCCGCGCAGCGCGCGCGCCTCGACAGGTCGCTCGTGGTGTTCTTCTTCGACCTCGGCGCCCACAAGATCCCCGCGCGCTACGACGCCTACCTGCCCCTGCCGAGCGCCGAGGTGATCGGGCGGCTCGAGAAGGGGGAGGGCCTCGTGGTGGTGAAGTCGCGTCCCGGTGCGCCCCCCGTGATCCTGCTCGGTGCACCCCGCGAGGCGCAGCTGCCCGACGTGCAGAAGGCGCTCGCGGCGATGACCGAGATCCCCGCCGCGCCCGTCGCCGTTCCCCTCACCGCGAACCTGCGACCCCGCGAGATCAAGGCGGTCATGCGCAGCGCGCGCGGCGCGATGAAGAAGTGCGTCGAGGAGCACGCGCCCAAGGCCGACGGCACGCTGAAGCTCCGGTTCGACGTGAAGGAGGACGGCACGGTCGCGAACCTGACCACCAAGCCCGAGGGCGAGGGCGTGTCGGACGCCGCGTTCCTCGCGTGCATCGACAAGGCCGCAGGCGCGCTCACGTTCCCGAAGACGGGGCAGAAGCTCACCGTCGCCTACCCGATCCGCGTCACGAAGTAGTGAGCGGAGCGAGCCTTCAGGGCGCGACGGGACTCGGGGTGGACTTGTTCGCCTTGGTCCCGTCGCCGAGCGACCCGTACACGTTGTAGCCCCAGCACACCGCGGTGTTGCCGCTCAGGCGCGCGCACGAGTGGTAGCGGCCGGCGTCCAGATCGAGCGCGGTCGTGAGCCCGCTCACGACGGTGGGCAACGACCGGTTGGTGGTCGCCGCGTCGCCGATCTGGCCGTAGAACCCATAGCCCCAGCACTGACCGAGCTGTCGGCGAGGCGGGCGCAGGTGTGGCTGTCGCCGGCGGTGATCTCGACGACGTTGGTGAGGCCGCTCACGGTGACCGCCGTCGACCGGTTGGTGGTCGTGCCGTCGCCGAGCTGGCCGTAGAAGTTGTAGCCCCAGCACTTCACCGAGCTCGTGGCGCCGGTGCCGATGAGCGCGCAGGCGTGGTTCGCGCCGACCGCGAGATCGGTCGCGCCGGTCACGCCGGTCACGGCCTTGGGTGCGGTGCGATCGACGAGGGTGCCGTCGCCGATCTGCCCGTAGGCGTTGTCACCGAAGCAGCTGACGGTGCCGGTGGCGAGGCGGAGGCAGGTGTTCCGCGCCCCGGCCGAGACCTGCGCCGCGTTGGTGATGGCAGCAATGGCAGTAGGGATCGACTTGTCGACCAGGGTGCCGATCCCGAGCTGGCCATAGGCGTTGCTGCCCCAGCACTTGACCGTCGCGTCGGTCAGGCGGGCGCAGGTGTGGTCCTGCCCGGCGACGATCTCGGCGACCTTGGTGAGCCCGGTGGGAGACACGGGGCTCGGCTTGGTGACGAGGGTGCCGTCGCCCACCTGGCCCATCGCGCTCGAGCCCCAGCACCGCACGGTCTCGTCGGAGAGGCGCGCGCAGGTGTGGTTGCCGCCGGCGGTCACGCGCAGCGCGGTGAGGGTGCCGCTCAGCAGGCCGAGCACGGTCCGGGGCGCGGCCTGGTTGGTGGTCGTGCCATCGCCCACCTGGCCGTAGAAGTTGTAGCCCCAGCACTTGACCGAGCCGTCGGTGAGCCGGGCGCAGGAGTGGTAGGTGCCGGCGGTGATGCTGGCGACGAGGCCGAGCGTGGTACCCGCGTCTCCGCCCGTGTCGATCGCGTCGGCAGGGGCGTCGGTCGCGGCATCGGTGGCGTCCGGGGTGGCGTCTGGGGTCGGGCCGTCGGCGACGGCGTCGCTGGCGAGCGTGTCCGTCGCCGTGTCGATCGCGTCGGCCGTCGAGTCGACCTTCGCGGCGTCGGTCGTCTCGGCCGTCGCGTCGTCGCCCGCGCCCGTGTCTCTCGGGCCGCCATCGGCGGTGGTGTCGACGCCGGACTCGCCCACCGCACAGCCCGCGAGCACCAGGACGCCCATGCGCACCACGCCCACCCTTCCCCACCGTCCTCCCATGGTCCTCGAAAGGTAGCAGCGAACCGAGACGGAGGTATCCTCGGAGCGACATGCGCCGTCTCTTCCTTTCCGCCGTCTTCGTCCTCGCCAGCTGCTCCTCCAAGTCCGACACACCTGCTCCCACTCCGGAGCAAGACACCGGCGTAGACGAGCTCACCACCTTGCTGGGCGAGGGCCCCGCGCCGCTGAAGGCCGATCTGGCCGGCAAATGCGACGGGATCACGGGTACGGGCAAGCTCGCCTTCGTGAAGAAGACCGCCGCGTGGGACCTCGACAAGGACCACCTGGACGTTCACGGCAACCACCTGCAGGCCCTCGATCTCGACGGCGACGGCTATCCCGACCTGCTCGTGCAGGGCGGGCCCGGGCGCATCGACCCCAAGAACCCCCGGTCGGCGGGGCGGGTGCTCATGAACCGCCCCAAGCCGGGCGGCGGTCGGCACTTCGTGGACGAGACCGAGGCGAGCGGCTTCGGCGCGGTGCGCCCGACGGCCCCGCCCGCGGACGGCAAGCTCCGCTCGGCGCAGCTCGCGGTCGCGGCGGACGTCGACGGCGACGGCGACCTCGATCTGTTCACCGGCGCGAACTACGGCGAGCCCACCGCGCTCGACAAGGACCTCGGCGACCGCAACGAGATCCTGCTCAACGACGGCAAGGGCAAGTTCACCCTCGCGCCGCTCTCCGACGTGCAGAAGATCCCGGGCGACATCCTCCCGCCGACCACCAGCGCAACCTTCACCGACGTCGACCACGACGGCGTGCCCGATCTGTTCGTCGGCTTCTGGTACCGCAGCTACGGCGGCGGCTACGCGGGGGTGCAGGCGCGCCTCTTCAAGGGCGTGGGTGACGGCACGTTCAAGGACGGCACCCCGGGCTCGGGCCTCGAGACGCAGAACGCGGGCTTCGACGCCGGGCTCAACCACCGCCCGGCGTACGGCGTGACGGCCTGCGATCTCGACGGCGACGGCTACCCCGAGCTGCTCGTCTCCGCGTACGGGCGTCAGTCGAACCTGCTCTACAAGAACCTCGCGGGCACCGCGTTCCAGGAGGTGGGCAAGGCCTCGGGGTTCGCCGGAGACGCGAACGTCGACTACTCCGACAACGAGTTCTACCGCTGCTACTGCGCGAACGAGGGCGCGGGGAAGTGCCCGGCCACGATCCCGAAGCCGCGCACGGGCTGCAGCGCGGGCCTCTGGAATCCCGCTCAGGACGCGAAGCCGTGGCGCAACAACGGCAACACCTTCACCACCTGGTGTGGCGATGTCGACGGCGACGGCAAGGCCGACCTGTACAGCGCCGAGATCAAGCACTGGCACATCGGCGAGTCGTCGGATCAGTCGGAGCTCCTCGTGAACGACGGGCCCACCGCCGACGCCCCGATCCACTTCACGCGGCCTGGCCGCCCGGCCACGGGCCTCGACTGGAAGCACGTGGGCAGCGACTGGAACGAGGGCGGGATCATGGTCGCGCACGCCGACCTCGACCTCGACGGCCTCGACGATCTCATCGTCGGCGCGAGCGACTACCCGGACAACTACGCGCTCGTGTATCGCCAGAAGCACGACGCCCCCGGCACGTTCGAGGAGGTCGGCGAGGCGATCGGCCTGCACCACCCGTGCACGGTCGGCATCGCGATCGCCGACTTCGACCGCGACGGCGACCTCGACGTGGTGGTCGGCAGCTCCACGGCGCGCGACTGCGGGAAGATCTACACCAACGGCAACGAGGTGCACTTCTACGAGAACACCCTGAACGACGGCGCGCAGAAGAACGGCTTCTTGCAGGTCGCCCTCGCCGGCAAGGGCAAGGGCGGCTCGAACGGCGCGGGCATCGGCGCGCGGGTGCGCGTGGTGGTCGACGACCACGGCACCCCGCGGGTCATCACCAAGGAGCTCCTCGGCGGCTACGGCCACTTCGGCATGCAGCACGACACGGCGCTCACCTTCGGCCTCGGCGCCTCGTGCTCGCCGAAGGCGGTCGAGATCCGCTGGCCGGATCAGCCGGGCACGGTGGTGCGCCTCACCGGCGTCGGCGGCGGCCGCCGCATCCGCATCGGCGAGGCCAACCCCAGCGCCCCGATCGACCTCGCCAAGTGAACAAAAACAACATCCCAACCGCCGTTGCCGTTGGTGTGCCGTGATGAACCCCTAGCGAGAACGCTAGGTGGGGGCCTTGGTTGTCGCACCTTCAGGCTTCCCGGCGAAGAACCCCGGGCTTGCACAACGGAACGACGCGGGCCCCCTGGTCGACCTCATCGGGGATCATCGAATGGCGACCTGACGAGCAGGGCAGAAGGGACGTCTTTCGTGGTAACACCGTGAGCGTCCCCGTCAAGCGCGGGCGTCGGTGATGAACCTGCCCTTCCACATCGATCCCTGGCACCGGCTGCTGGACGACGTCGGGGTCCTCGGGCCCATCCTCGCCCTGCTCATCCTCGCGGGCGACGCGCTCCTCACGAGCGTCCTGCACACCGAGCTCAAGAAGTCCCTCCGGCTCTCATCGTCGCTCGCCTGGTTCTACCTGGTCATCAGCGGCGCCCGGTGTCTCGCGCCCCAGGGCGAGTCCGAGATCGACCGCCTCTTCAAGCTGCTCTCGGCGGTCGCCCTCGCCCTCGCGGTGGCGCAGACGGCGTTCGTCCTGGTCGCCGACTTCGTGCTCGGGCGCAACGGCAAGCGCCCGCTGCGGCCGATGATCCGGTACAGCCTCCTCGGCGTCACGTTCCTCGTCGCGTCGCTGATCGGCCTCCGCGCGGGCGGCGTCACCACGTTCGGCGTGCTCGCCTCCGGCGCGGTCGTCGTCGGCGGCATCGGCGCCGCCGTGGCCGAGGTGCTGCGGCAGGTGGGCGCCGGCGTGCTCGTGCAATACGCGCGGCCCTTCGAGGTGGGCGACATCGTGCACGTGCAGTCGTTCGAGCGGCGCGGTCGCGTCCTCGCGACGAGCTGGCGCACCACCACGCTGCGCTCCAACGACGGCGTCGACCACCTCGTGCCCAACAACGAGTTCGTCACCAAGACCGTCACCAACTACGGCCACGGCGAGCGCTCGTTCCGCCGCGACGTGGACTTCGACGCCACCTACGACGCGCCGCCCGAGCTCGTGAAGCAGGCGGTGCTCGAGGCCATCCGCGACGTCGAGGGCATCGAGCCCGAGCCCGCGTCCATGGTGATCGTGAGCGCGTTCCGCGACAGCGGCGTCGCCTACCAGTTCCGCTACTGGACCCGCCGCGGCGAGGACTTCGAGCTGGTCGACGCCGACGTGCGCGCGCGGCTCTGGTACGCGTTCGCGCGGAGCGGCCTCGCGTTCCCGTTCCCGACCCGCACGTTGCACCTCGCGCCCACCCGCGACGCGGTGGTGGACCAGGACGCGCGGGTGCGGATGCTCCAGAGGTGCGAGCTGTTCGCGCCGCTCAGCGAGGAGGCGGTCGCCGACATCGCGCTGCACGGACACGAGCACCTCTACGCCGCGGGCGAGGTCATCGTGCGCGCTGGCGACCCGGGCCGCTCGATGCACGTCATCCTCGACGGCGAGGCCATCGTCACCTCCGCCGACGATCGCCGTGAGCTGTTCCGGCTGGGCGCGGGTCAGTTCTTCGGTGAGATGTCCCTCGTGACCGGCGCCGCGCGCACCGCCACGGTGCTCACCGCCGGGGCCACCCGCACGTTCGTGCTCGACGAGCCGAGCTTCCGCGCGACCCTCTCGCGTCACCCCGAGGTGGCCGAGGCCCTGAGCGACATCCTCGCCACACGCCAGACCGAGCTCGCGGCCAAGCTCGAGGCCCGCAGCCCCGACGACGATCGACGCAAAGAGACGCGCAGCGTGATGCTGGAACGCCTCAAGAGCCTGTTCGGTCTCCGCATCGATCGGCCGCCTGAGGAGGGTGGAAAGTGACATTGTCGTTGCAAGAAACGCCGATTTCGCCTATGTAAATGGCCGATGGCCCGCGGAGACGCTTCCCGCGAACGCGCAGCGGCGGCCGCGCGCGAGGCCGGTGATTCTCCTTCGGCCGGCGCTGGCAGCGTCGACCCGCCCGTGGTCGAAGAGCCGCCGGTCGTCCTGCCTCCGGTGGCCCCGAATGCCGTGGTCGCGGGTGAAGCCGTCCCGGATGCACCCATCGTCGACTTCGTCGCGAACGACGTCGACATGAACCCGATCCCCTCGATCCCTCCGTTGCCGGTCGCCGGTCCGTGGCGCTCGTACAAGGAGATCGTCGCCACGCTCTCCCAGCGAATCGTCGACGCTCAGAGGCCGATCCGGGTCCTGAACTCCCTCCGCTGGGATCCCACCATCTTCGAGAAGTTCCGCGCTTCTCGGTTCAAGGACGTCCCCGTCGTCGGGCCCGAGCACTACGGCACCGTCGATCTCGGGTTCGACCCGCGGCAGAAGGCGGCCGAGTTCGACGAGATCGCGCGCGACGCGGCGCGGGAGCTCAAGGGCGACCAGCTCGGGCAGATCCTCATCTCCACGGCGGTGCAGTACCGCGACGTCGTGCGCATGCTCGAGGCGCGCGGCACCAACGTCTTCTACGCCTTCTCGCGCAAGCTCTACGGCTCGCCCAAGGACAAGTACCCGGACGGCAAGACCACGGTGCGCGACAGCGCCCACGTGCTCTACGGCCTGCTCACCAACCTGCAGGACGAGCTCGGCCCGCCGAGCCCGCGGGACGTCCCCGCGCGCAAGGCCGTCGACATCCTCAACCACCGCCTCACGAACTACTTCGGCGAAGACACGGTGCGCGTGTCCGAGGACGACGGCATCTTCGCCGACGCGGCGGCCGGCAGCGACTACCTGAAGATCCGCACCGGCGCGATGTTCTCGATGCGCGACATCGACCTCTTCGAGGTGCACGAGGGCTGGGTGCATCTCGCCACGTCGCTCAACGGGCAGGCGCAGCCCGTCGCCCGCTGGCTCGCCAAGGGCCCGCCGCGCACGACGGCCGCCCAGGAGGGCCTCGCGGCGCTCCTCGAGATCTTCACCTTCCGCACCTATCCGCGGCGCGCGCGGCGGCTCAACGACCGCGTCATCGCCGTCGACAAGGCCGAGGACGGCGCCGACTTCGCGCAGGTCTTCGACTGGTATCGCACCGAGGGTTACGAAGAAGAGGAGTGCTTCAACGCCACCCGCCGCATCTTCCGCGGCGGCACCACCACCGGCGGCGCGCCCTTCACCAAGGACCTCTGTTACAGCAAGGGCATCGTCCTCAACTACGCGTTCATCCGCGCCTGCATCGAGCACGACCGCCCCGAGCTCATCCCGTTCCTGTTCGTCGGCAAGATCGAGCACGAGGACATCCCGGTGCTCGCCTCGCGCGCGCACGACGGCGTGGTCAAGGCGCCGATCTACCTGCCGCCGGTGTTCCGCGACCTCAACGGCATCGCCATCTGGATGTCGTACAGCACGTTCTTCACGCAGCTCGGCGGCGCCGAGGTCAGCGAGCACTACGCCCGCATGTTCCGCCGCGGGCTCTAGTATTTGGCCTGCGGCCGTGCCGAGCTTCACCCCCGAGGCGGTGGTCCGTTCACGAGGGCGATGGCCGTCGTCCGCCGTGCTGCCCCCGCGCATCCGCGCCCCACGCCCGACAGCGGCGTGTACGCGAGGGTGCGTCTGCTCGACCCGTTCGAGCCGCAGAACCTGGCGCGAGAGGCCTCGGCGCGCCTCGGTCGCCCGGCGGCGGTCGTGCTCGGGCCGCGCTTCGGGCGGGGTCCACGGGGTGCGCTCGCGCCGGTCGATCCCCTCTCGGCCGGCCTGCTGGACCGGGCCCTCGTCAAGCTCCTCGGCCACGACCTCGACCTCGACACCCGCGTGATCGCGGTGCCGCACGCGCTCTCCGCGCACCTCGAGGGATCGCGTGCCTGGGTGTTCCCGCTGGAGAGCCCGGCGTGGCGCATGGGGGCGCTCCTGATCGGCGGCCGCGAGCCGCTCGCCGCCGGCATGCTCACGGACGCGATCGGGCTCGCCGCGGACTTCGCGCTGGGGCTCGAGGAGGAGGATCGCCGGCTGCGTCGCGCGCACTTCCTGTGTCCGGCGTAGCCGCGAGCACCTTGCGCGCGAGGGTGGAGACCCCGCGCCCCTCGGCGTGATCCACCACCGCGACGGCGTCCCACGTGTCGTTCGCCTGCAGCCGCGGCTCCGTGTCGATCTCGGCCTGGAACACGCGCACGTGGAGCTCGCGGTGGGTGAGCACGTGCTCGACCACGCGGCCCTCGCCTCCCTCGGCCGAGACGACTCCCCCGAGCGCGCGGCCCACCTGCTCGCAGGCGGTGGTGACGTCGCGCGCGGGGACCCGGGCGCCTCCCAGAGGCCCCCGTAGAGGCCCTGTTTCTTGCGCTGCACGAGCACGAGCCGCCAGCGATGACGCACGACCAGCGCGATCTCCTCCACCCGGGGGCGCGCGGCCTTCTCGACGCGTATCGGCAGCTCCTCGGCGCGGCCCTCGCGTCGCGCGACGCACGCCTCTCGCCAGGGGCACACGAGGCACCGCGGCCGGGTCGGCGCGCACACCGTGGCTCCGAGCTCCATCAACGCGTTGTTGAGCGCGTCGGGGCGCTCCCCCACCACGAGCTCGCCGGCGCGCCGCCACACCTCGGCGAGCCCCGCGCCCCGGCGCGGATCGGCCTCGATCCCGAACACCCGACACAGCACGCGGGCGACGTTTCCGTCGACCAGCGGCTCGGGTTTCTGGAACGCGAAGCTCGCGATCGCGCCCGTCGTGTACGCGCCCACGCCGGGGATCCCGCGGATGGCCTCCGGCTCGTCCGGCACGACGCCGCCGTGCACGTCGCGCACGTGGATCGCGCCCGCGTGCAGCAGCCGCGCGCGCCGGTAGTAGCCGAGGCCGCTCCACAGCGTGAGCACGTCGTCGACCGGCGCATCGGCGGCGGCCGTCAGCGTGGGGAACCGCGCGAGGAACCGCTCCCAGTACGGGATCACGGTCTCGACCCGCGTCTGCTGCAGCATCACCTCCGAGACCCAGATCGCCCACGGATCACGGGTGCGCCGCCACGGGAGGTCCCGGGCGGCGCCTTCGTACCAGGAGAGCAGCGCGGCCCGGAGCTCGCGCGCCGTCACTTCACCGGCTTGGTCGTGAGCTCGAGGTTGAAGTCGCCCTCGCTCTTCACGCCGTACCCGTCGACGACCACGTAGTAGGTGCCCGGATCGAGCTCGCGGTCGATGGTCTTGCTGTAGGTGTTCGAGCAGACGATCTCGTTGCGGGTCGGGTCGCTGCAGTCGGAGCGCAGCGACATGATCGCGTTGTAGAACGTGCCGCCCTTGAGCTGCAGGTTGACCTTCGACTTCTCCTTGAGCGTGAACTGGTAGACCTTGTCGCCGCTCGACTGCTGGGCGATCTGGCCGCCGCAGCCCTGCGAGGCGAACCGGTCGGGCGCGTCCTTGGTGGAGTCCTTGACCGCGGTGCCGGCGACGAGCTTGGTGGCCGCCTTGCACGCGGCCTGCGCCGGCCCGAGCTCGCGGAGCTTGACCGACATCTTGGCGCGGCCGAAGTCGTCCTTGCCCTTGCCCTTGACGATCACGAAGTAGCTGCCGGGATCGAGGGTGGCGTCGACGCCCTTGCTCTGCGCGACCAGATCGCAGGAGAGCTCGCCCTTGGTGTCGCCGCAGGCCTTCTGGATCGCCACCACGTGGCGGCCCTCGTCCTCGGTGGCCGAGAAGAAGATGCGGCTCTTGACCTTGACGTCGAGCTTGTAGACGAGGTCGGCGGCGCCGTCGCTCGCGCAGCTCGCCTTGGTGTCGGCCTTGGCGTGCAGGGTGTCGAAGTTGAAGGTGCCCGAGGTCTGCAGCGCCTTGGCGCTCGTGCAGCTGTCGGACTCGACCGCGCCGTCGCCGCCGTCCGCCGCGATGTCCATCATGGCCTCGGCGGTGCCGGTGAGGGCCGGGTCGCTCGAGTCGACGAACAGCGTGTAGTTGCCGGCGTCGCGGATGCCGGTCCACGACACGCCGTCGATGTGCCAGGTGCCCGAGCAGGCGACCTCGCTGGTAGCGTCGTCGCAGCGCGTGCGGAGCGAGACCACCACGTTGCTGCCGCCCGCGACCTTGCCGCCGACGCGCACGCGCGACCGCTGCTTGAGGTCGAACTTGAAGAGCGACTCGCCGCCCTCGCTGTTGCCGCAGCTCGCGCGGAAGTTGGAGCCGTCCCCCGCGATGAGGTCGGTGCTCTTGGTGCCGGACACCAGCGAGTGGGCGCCGCTGCAGATCGTGGAGAGGCTCGGGGCGTCCTCGAGGCGGGTCTTGATCTCGAAATCGCCCTTGTCGTTGGGCTCGTAGCCGCCGACCATGATGCCGTAGTCGCCGGTGTCGACGATGGCCTCGATGTGGCCCTTGCCGGTGTTGCCCTCGCTGTCGTCGGAGCACTCGAGCTCGTTGACCGAGTCGCAGAGCCAGCCGTCCGAGGCAGCGCGGTAGAGCCCCATCACGGCGTCGAACGAGGGCGCGGTCATGTCGACGACGAGCTTGTGGCGACCCTCGATGTGCACCCGGTAGATGACCGCCGGGCCGTCGCTCGCCGCGCACGACCAGTGGACGCTCGTGTTGGTGCTGGCCTTCTTGCTGTTGCCCTTGGCGCTGCCGCCGGGGCTCAGATCGATGCCGGTCTGGCAGTCGTCGGTGCCGCCGGGGTTGCCGCCCGGGTCCGGGCCGCCCGGATCGTCGCAGTCGGGCCCCTCGCACGGGGTGGGCGTGGGGCCACCGCCCTCGCCCTTGCCCGCGCCCAGGTAGGGCTGGACGATGAACGCACCGCCGCCCGTGCCCTTGACCACGAGGGTGTAGGTGCCGGCCTCGGCGACGCACTGCTTGACCGAGACCTGACCCTCTTGCTTCTTCACCTCGCCGACCGGCTTGCCGGCCGGGTCGTTGAGCGTGGCCTCGATGGTCTTGATGCCGTCGCCGGCGAACGCCACGACGAGGAAGCAGCCCTCCTTGAGCTTGACGGCCACACGGCTGTCCTTGCCCTCCTCGACCTTGCCTGTCTCGGAAGGCCCGAACGGCGCGTAGCCGACGGACTCGTAGTTCGCCCGCGCGGTGCCCATGCGGCTCGCCAGGTCGGGCCCGCGCGAGGCGCAGCCGTTGGCGAGGGCGAACGGACCAGCGAAGAGCGCCAGGGCGAACAGGGACGAAGCCACCCGACGGAAAGGGGTACGCGGCGACATGGGCGGCAAGCCTATCACGGGCTCCGGACCGAGGTGTCTCGACACGGCTTTTCGAGGCAGCTAGCGTCCGCGGACCCATGTCCGGGCCAGCGCCCCACTTCAGCGTCGTCATCCCCGTCTACAACGAAGAGGCGATCCTGTACGACGCCATCTCCGGGCTTCGAGAGAAGTTCGCGGAGCGGGGCTTCTCGTACGAGATCATCGTCGCCGAGAACGGCAGCAAGGACGCGACGGTGCGCATCGGCACCGAGCTCGCTGCCAAGCACGCCGACGTCACCTTCTTCAGCCTCGGCGAGCCGAACTACGGCAAGGCGATGAAGGAGGGCATCCTCCGCGCCCGTGGCACCTTCGTCGTGTGCGAGGAGATCGACCTCTGCGACGTCGATTTCCACGCCCGTGCCCTCGCCATCCTCGAGTCGTCCGAGGCCGACCTCGTGATCGGCAGCAAGCTGCTCGGCGAGGCGCAGGACGACCGCCCCATGGTCCGCCACGCAGCCTCCATGTTCTACAACGGCCTGCTCCGGGTCACGCTGGGCTTCCGGGGCACCGACACCCACGGCCTCAAGGCGTTCCGCCGCACGGCGCTGCTCGAGACCGTGCGCAGCTGTCTGGTCGACAAGGACGTCTTCGCGAGCGAGTTCGTCATCCGCGCCGAGCGCGGCGGCATCCGCATCAAGGAGATCCCGGTCCGGGTCGTCGAGAAGCGCCCGCCCTCGATCAACCTGTTCAAGCGCGTGCCCAACGTCATCAAGAACGTCATCAAGCTCACGGTCGCCATCCGCGTCCGGGGCTAGGGCGTCGAAAAACCCTCGACCGGAACATCCCTCGAAAAAGGGATCGCCGAAGCGAACGGAATTCCTGTTACGGTGGCTCCCTCGACATGGGGAAGATCATCGGGATCGACCTGGGGACCACCAACTCGTGCGTCGCCATCGTCGACGGCGGAGAACAGAAGGTCATCCCCAACGCCGAGGGCGCGCGCACCACGCCCTCGATCGTGGCGTTCACGGCGAGCGGCGAGCGCCTGGTCGGGCAGATCGCCAAGCGGCAGGCCGTCACCAACTCCCAGAACACGATCTACGCGGTCAAGCGCCTCATGGGCCGCAAGACCATCGAGCCCGAGGTCTTCAAGCAGATCGAGCTCGCGCCCTACAAGATCGTGTCCGCCGCCAACGGCGACGCCTGGGTGCAGGTGCAGGGCCGCGACATGAGCCCGCCCGAGGTCTCGGCGATGATCCTCGCCAAGATGAAGGAGGTCGCCGAGGCCTACCTCGGCGAGACGGTCACCGACGCGGTCGTCACGGTCCCCGCGTATTTCGACGACGCCCAGCGCCAGGCCACCAAGGACGCCGGCCGCATCGCGGGCCTCGACGTCAAGCGCATCGTCAACGAGCCCACCGCGGCCGCGCTGGCCTACGGCCTCGACAAGAAGGACAGCGAGCGCATCGCCGTCTACGACCTCGGCGGCGGCACGTTCGACATCTCGGTCCTCGAGATCGCCAACGGCGTGTTCCAGGTGAAGTCCACCAACGGCGACACCCACCTCGGCGGCGAAGACTTCGACCTGCGCATCGTCGAGCAGCTGGCCACCCAGTTCCTCGCCGAGAACCAGATCGATCTGCGCAAGGACCGCATGGCCCTCCAGCGCCTCAAGGAGGCCGCCGAGAAGGCCAAGCACGAGCTCTCCTCGTCGCTCGAGACCGAGATCAACCTGCCGTTCATCGCGGTCGGCAAGGCCGGCCCGGTGCACCTCCAGCGCATGATGAAGCGCTCGGAGCTCGAGGGCATGGTCGCCGACCTGATCGACCGCACGATCGAGCCGTGCAAGGCCGCCCTCTCCGACGCCAAGCTCGACGCGAGCAAGATCGACAGCGTCGTGCTCGTCGGCGGCATGACCCGCATGCCGGCCGTGCAGCGCGCGGTGAAGGAGTTCTTCGGCAAGGAGCCGCACAAGGGCGTCAACCCGGACGAGGTCGTCGCCATCGGCGCCGCCATCCAGGGCGCCGCGCTGCTCGGCCAGATCGACGAGGTGCTGCTGCTCGACGTCACCCCGCTCTCGCTCGGCGTCGAGACCGGCGGTGGCGTAAACACCAAGCTGATCCCGCGCAACACCACGGTGCCGACCGAGCGCAGCGAGGTGTTCACCACCTCGGTCGACAACCAGCCCTTCGTGCCCGTGCACGTGCTGCAGGGCGAGCGCGAGATGGCCGCCGACAACAAGTCGCTGGCGCGCTTCGAGCTCACGGGCATCCCGCCCGCGCCGCGCGGGGTCCCCAAGATCCAGGTCACGTTCAAGATCGACGCGAACGGCATCGTCGCCGTCGAGGCCAAGGATCTCGGTACGGGCCGCGGCCAGTCGATCAGCATCACGCCCGCCTCCGGCCTCTCGCAGGAGGACGTCGAGCGCCTGGTCAACGAGGCCGACAAGCACCGCGACGCCGACGTGATGCGCCGCGAGCTCGCCGACCTGCGCAACCAGGCCGAGACCTTGCTCTACACGACCGAGGCCGCGCTCGACGGCTACAAGGATCTCGTCGCCAACGACGTGCTCGAGAGCCTGCGCAACGACGCCAAGGCGCTGCGCGGCCACCTCGACTCGGGCGCGGACGTCGGCGCGATCCGCGCGGCCTACCAGTCGCTCGAGGCCGCCACCTTCTCGATCGCCGAGTCGCTCTACGGCAACACCGAGGGCTGAGCTGGGGTAGCTACTCCTCGGGCTTCGGGCGCGGCGCCTTGCGAGCCTTGGGGATCGGTTCGGCCTCCGGGCGCACCAGATCGGGGCGCCGCGCGCGGGTGCGCTCGAGCGACTGCGCCTTGCGCCAGGCCTCGATCTGGGCGTGGTGACCCGACGAGAGGATCTCGGGCACGGTCGCGCCGCGGAACTCCACCGGCCGCGTGTACTGCGGGTACTCGAGCATCCCGCCCGTGGCCTCGGCGTGTGACTCCTCGGTGGCCGAGCTCTCGTTGCCCAGCACCCCGGGGAGGAGGCGCACCGTGGCCTCGATCACCGCCATCGCCGCGACCTCGCCGCCGGTCATGACGAAGTCGCCGAGCGAGATCTCCTCGTCGACGTGGCCGCGGATGCGCTCGTCGAAGCCCTCGTAACGGCCGCAGATCAGCATGAGCGCGGGCTCCGCCGCGAGCCGGACCGCGGCGCGCTGGTCGAACGGCGCGCCCTGCGGCGTGAGCAAGATGCGCCGCGCGCGCGGCTCGGCGTCGAGCGACTCCATGGTGGCGACCATGACGTCGACCCGCATGACCATGCCCGAGCCGCCGCCGTAGGGCGTGTCGTCCACCGACTTGTGCTTGCCGAGGCCGAAATCGCGCGGCGTGGCGGTGCGCACGGTGAGCAGCTCCTTGTCGACCGCGCGGCCCACGAAGCTCGTCGCGAGGAACGTGGTGAAGAGCTCGGGGAACAACGTGATCAGATCGACGCGCATCAACTGCCTCGCTCCTCGGTCTCGGCGCCCGCCGCGCTGCGCACGAGCGCGTAGCTCATCGAGGCGGTGGTCCGCGCGAACGCTCCCCGACCGTCGCGGTCCACCAGGATGACGCCACCCGTGCCGCCCACCCGCGCCGTCATCGCCTCGAGCGCGGCGCCCAGCATCGGGCCGAGCGCCGGGACGTGGGTCGCGGTGACGACGCGCGCCGCGAACGCGGTTCGCAGGAACGACTCGCCCGTGCCCGTCGTGGAGGCGGCGCCGGTCTGGTCGTCCGCGTAGGTGCCCGCGCCGACGATCGGCGAGTCGCCCACGCGCCCGGCGCGCTTGTCGACCATGCCGCCGGTGCTCGTGGCCGCGGCGACGTGGCCCGCGGCGTCCTTCGCGACGGCGCCCACGGTGCCGCCGGCCCAGCCCGCCGCGGCCTTCCCGGCGCGCACCTGCGCGAGCCGCTCCAGCGCCGCGTCGGTGCGCAGCTCCTCGAGCTTGGCCGGCGTGAACCCCTTGCTCACCGCGAATCGCGCCGCGCCCTCGCTGGCGTAGAGCACGTGCCGCCCGTCCTCGAGCGCCGCGCGCGCGACCGAGATGGCGTTCTTGAACGGAGGCAGCGCCGCGACGGCCCCCGCGCGCAGCGAGGCGCCGTCCATGATCGAGGCGTCGAGCTCGATCTGACCGTCCTCGTTCAGGCACGCGCCGGTCCCGGCGTTGAACTTCGGGTCGTCCTCGAGCACGCGCACCGCGGCCTCCACCGCCGCGAGCGCGGTGCCACCCGCGCGCAGCACCGCGGCGCCGGCCTCGGCCGCGAGCGCACACCCGTCGGCGTGCGTGGCCCGCCGCTCGGGCGCGACGTCCCCCGCGCCGCCGTGCACGAGGACGATCCAGTCGGAGGGAGGGGTCTCGTGGTGGGTGGTCATCAGATCCAGCGCGCAGGCTTGCGCAGCTCCGTCGCGCGGGAAAGCTCGACCAGGACGAGCCCGAAAAGCAGCGCCCCCGGCACTCCGGAGAGGAGCGCGGGCAGCTGCCCGGCACCGGAGAGCTGGAAGGCGAGCACCTGCGCAGCCCCGTAGCCCACCAGCGTCGAGCCCACGCGCACGGCCGAGCGCTTCACCGGCGCGACCGCGAACAGCGAGAGCGCGAGGCCCGCGAGGGCGATGGCGAGGCCGGCCCCGATCCGGCGATGGGAGGGCTCGCCCGGGACCGACGCGGCCGGCGCGGCGGGGAGCCGGACGAGTTGATCGTTCGCGTCGACCCACACCGACTTGCGCGGAGACACGAAGCCATCGCCCTCGGGGCGGTAGTCGCTCGCGTGGGCCGGCGCCGGGAAGAGCGCGTCCACCTCGCCACGCGCCGCGAGCAGGGTCCCCGCTCCCACGGAGATCGCAGCGGCCACGAAGAACGCCGCGGCGCGCACGCGGAGCGGCGACACCCCGAGCGCGACCAGGCCCGTCAGCTCGCCCCCCGAGCGCGCGGGCGCGATCGCGATCACCGCCGCGATGGCGACGGCGAGCGGGACGACGGGGAGCACCCCGATGGTCGCGGCGGTGCCCGGCACGCCGCGCTCGCGCGTCACCACGTCCACGACCGTGGCGAGCCCGACGGTCACCAGCGAGAGCGAAAGGGTCCGCAGCCCGAGCCGCACATCCCAGGGTGAGACCGGCACCCCGCGATATTGGCCCAGCCCGCCGCGGTCGGATAGGCGGTCCGCATGCGCAAGCTCGTCTGCCTGGTCGGCCTCGCCCTCGTCGGCTGCTCGGACTACTTCGGCAGCGCCAAGGACGCGCGCGCGGTCGGTGAGTCGGTCGGCGCGTACGCCATCTCGGCGCAGGCCGATCCGACCTCCACCTGCGCCGAGATCATCAACGCGGCGCCACGCCCGTGGACGTTCTCGGTCTCGCTGCGCAAGGAGGGCGAGACGGCCTACTGGTTCTCGAGCGCCGAGCCCGTGGTCGGCACGCTCGACAAGGCCGGCACCCTCAGCTTCAAGACGTCGACCCGCACGCTGGTGCACGACGTCGACAAGAAGCGCGAGCTCGGCGCATGCGCGATCGTGCGCATCGACGAGTTCGTGGGCAAGGTGAGCGACGACAAGCAGACCCTCACCGGCACGCTCCGTTACGCCTACCAGATGGAGGCCGGCAGCGACTGCCGCGACATCGTGGGGCCGGTCGCGCCCGAGCGCCCCTCGCCGCAGTTCTCGGTCATGCCGTGCGACGCCCGGTTCGCGGTCTCGGCGACGCGCACGGGCGAAGGGCTGCCCCCTCGCTGACGAAGAGAGTACGCTCGCCTCGCGATGGCGAAGATACTGGTCGTCGACGATCAGAAGAACATGTGTCGGACCGTCGCGCTGCTCCTGCGCGGGGCGGGGTACGAGGTCGAGGAATCCACCGACGGGCCGACCGCGATCGACCTCGGCACGCGCGGCGCCTACGACGTCGTGCTCACCGATCTGAAGCTCGGCCAGCACGACGGGCTCGACGTCCTGCGCGCCATCAAGGAGGGCTCACCGATGACCGAGGTCATCGTGATGACGGCCTTCGCCACCATCGAGTCGGCCGTCGAGGCCATGCGCATCGGCGCGTTCGACTACATCCAGAAGCCGTTCAGCGAGCAGGAGCTCCTGGTCAAGACCGCGAAGGCCGTCGAGAACCGCCGCCTCTCGGGCACCGTGCAGCTGCTCACGAGCGAGTTCCGCGAGCGCTACAAGTTCGAGGCCATCATCGGCCGCTCGCAGGCCATCCGCGAGGTGCTCGGGCGCATCGTGAAGATCGCCCCCACCGACGCCACCGTGCTCATCACCGGCGAGAGCGGCACCGGCAAGGAGATGGTCGCCAAGGCCATCCACGCCAACAGCAAGCGCGCCCAGTGCCCGTTCGTGCCGGTGAACTGCGCGGCCATCACCGAGACCCTGCTCGAGAGCGAGCTGTTCGGCCACGCGCGCGGCGCGTTCACCGGCGCGGTCAACGCCCGCAAGGGCCTGTTCGAGGAGGCCGAGGGCGGCACGTTCTTCTTCGACGAGATCGGCGAGACCCCGATCAGCTTCCAGGCCAAGCTGCTGCGCGCCATCCAAGAGGGCGAGGTGCGGCGGGTCGGCGAGAACAAGCCGATCAAGGTCGACGTGCGCATCATCGCGGCGACCAACCAGGATCTCCTGCAGATGATCGCCAGCAAGAGCTTCCGCCAGGATCTCTACTACCGGCTCAACGTCGCGCGGTTCCAGCTGCCCGCGCTGCGCGACCGGCGCGAGGACATCCCGCTGCTCGCCGAGTTCTTCATCGAGAAGTACCGCAAGCGCCACAGCACCAAGACCCGCTTCGGCGACGGCGTGGTGGAGCTCCTGCAGAACCACGAGTGGCCCGGCAACATCCGCGAGCTCGAGAACATGATCGAGCAGGCGGTCGCGCTCGCGGGCGACGGCACCATCACCCGTGACGACTTGCCGTTCACGCCCCCGAGCGTGCGCGGCGCCTCGCTCGCCCCGACCGGGCGCTCGCTCTCCGACGTGGTCGATCTCGCCGAGCGGCAGGCCATCGAGACCGCCCTCCGCGAGGCCGACGGATCGCGCGAGAAGGCCGCCGAAGCGCTCGGCATCTCGCCCACCACGCTGTGGCGCAAGATGACCCGCTTCAACATCACGTATTAGCTTTTGTTCGCCCTACGCGCCGCCGCTCCGGCGCCTGCGGCCCCTGCGCGACATCGCTTCCGGGCTCACGGGCCTTCGGCCCCGCGGTGGTCGGCACTTGGGGTCACGGGGTGCAGGTCGCCCAGTCGCCGACGTCGAGGAGGAGCTCGCTCGTGACGCCGCTCGACCAGCGTGCGAGCACGCGCACGCGGAGCAGACCGCGCGACGAGTCGAGGTCGAGGATGGTGGCCTCGCCGGAGACGGCCTCCTCGTCGGCCCACGCGCGCCCGGTCTGACCATCGACGCGGAGGGCGTGCAGCGTGATCCACGCGCCGTCGACCGAGGCCGTGCGCGCGCGAGAGACGACCGGCACTCGCTGCCCTGGCTTCGCGCCGTGTAGCTCGACGACGACCCCGTGGCCGGGCATCGCCTCGCCCGCGACACCGGCGCGAGGGAGCGTGCACGAGCCGGTGCGCCAGGCGGCGACGGTGACCTTTCCGTCGCCCCACTTGCGGACGGCGACGTGCTCCGGCGTGAAGCAGACCGTGCCTCCACAGACCTCCTTCTGGGGGTCGTCGGTCTCGAAGGTGGGGATCTCGGCGGTGCACCCCGCGAGCCCGCCCACGAGGGGCGCAGCCGTGGCGACGAGCAGGCCCCCGAGGAAGTTCCGGCATCTCATGACCCGCATCCATGGGGCTCATGACGCACCATGTCAAGATGTGGACGGGGCGTGCGTCAGATCAGGATGTCGAGGCAGAGGTCGTCGTTCTTCGAGCGATTCGCGGCCCCTGGCTCGATCGTCCCGGCATCGGGTGAAGGCGGATAGCCAGGAAATGTCACGAAGAGGGGCCGGTCGTCGGCGCCGACTCCACAAAACGTCGCTCGCGCGCCCCGGACCTTGGCCCCGAGGATGGCCGCTATCTCGACGCTGCCGACGGCGAGGGGCGCACCGTCGCGGACCCCCAGTCGCGCGAGGATCGAGATCGAGCGCTGGTCGGGCGCCGTCGCGATGGCGCTGCGGAGGCGGATCACGAACCGCTGGCCGTCCTTCGGTAGTCGCAGCACGTGCCCCGACTGCACGGGAGGACCGAGCAGGAGCGCGGCGGTCTTGGGGCGGTTCGGGACGTCGATCAGCTCGAGCTTGGTGCCCACCTCGCTCGGGACCTCGCCCTCGAGCGCGTGCTTGGTCGCCTCGACCGCGAGCGGGCGGAGCTGCGCCGAGAACGCGACGAACAGCGTCGGTTCGCCCGCGCCCGTCGTGGTGAGCGCGCCAGCGGGGAAGGAGATCTCGTGCAGCACCGCAGCGCCGCCGGGGCTCACCTCGACGCGCACGCGGGTGATGGTCGGCGCGTGGGCGAGCGTGGTGGGTGGCCCCGCGGCGTCGGGCGCTGGCGGGGCCTTGGGCGCTGGCTTGGGCGCCGCCAGACCGAAGCGCAGACCGAGCCCGCACGAGAGCGCGGCGACGAACACGGGGAGAATCAGCCGGAAGCGCCGCACGCGTGGACCTCGAGGCTCACCGACCGTCTTCGCGGTTGATGCGCAGGAGCCGCTCCGAGATGTGGTCGCCGAGCTCGTCCTTCACCAGGCGCTCGACCACGTCTTCGGTCGCCGTGCGCTCGGCTTCGTCGACGTACTTGAAGCGAATGCCCATGCCCGCCGGGCTGTCGTCGGAGGCCTTGGCGACTTCGGTCGTCCAGACCACCTCGCCGTTGAGCCGCAGCGGCTCGGAGAGCTTGGGGACGATGAGCACGAAAACGAACTCCGTGCCAGGCGGCAAGGGCTTCTGGGTGCGGATGAACGTGCCGCCCTTGGAGATGTTCTTCGTGTAGTCGGCGAAGAACGAGTTGAGCCGGCGGTATTCCACGCGGAGCTCGATCGGGAGGCGGTCGAGCTCGCGCCGCTCGGCGGACCACGAGTCAGACATGGGACGTACCTTACACTCGATCTCGTCGCTGTGCTCGGATACGATCGCAGGTCCCGGTATCAATGACGACTGACAAGAAGGCGCTCGGCAAGATCGCGCTGCAACGGCAGGTCACCCAGTCCGGGGAAGACCCGGCCGAGGCGTTGGAGAAGCTCCGCGCGCTCAGCGAGAAGCACGGCGTGCCCGGGCTCGATCTGACGCAGGTGGCGATCCCGCTCGAGCACCTCGCGCTCCTGCCGCGCGAGATCGCGGTGCGGCACGTGGTGCTGCCGGTCCTCGTGCAGGACGAGCGCATCTTCCTCGCGATGGCCAACCCCGACGACAAGCGGGTGATCGACGAGCTCGAGTTCGTCACCGGCAAGCGCGTGTTCCCCTACGTGGCGCCGGAGCCGATCCTCGCCAAGGTCATCGAGGCCTCGTACGAGCTCAAGACGCGCGGTGAGTCGTATTACCTCGGCCCGATGGTGCCGCAGGAGGTGCTGGTCAAGCTCGGGCTCGCCGAGGCGCCGGTCAGCAGCTCGCCGCCGATCGCGCCGCCGCCGCGTCCGCCTCCGCCGGCGTTGCCACCGCGTCCTCCACTGCGTCGTCACGCGAGCGACGACCGCATGCCGGCGTCGATCATCGCCGAGAAGCTCGAGCGCGAGGCGGGCCCCGAGAACAGCCTCCTCGAGGGCGATTTCAGCGGCGGGAGCGATCTGTCCACCGTCGGGGCCGTCCCCGTGCCGACCAGCGGTGGCTCGTACACCGGCCCGAACCCGGGCACGGCCAACGGCAAGACCGTGCTCGTGGTCGACGACGAAGAGGACATCCGTCGCCTGCTCAAGCGCGTGCTCACCGACCGCGGCTACAAGGTGCTCGAGGCCGACCGCGGCTCCACCGCCCTGCGGCTGGTCAAGGAGCAGGTCCCCGATCTCATCATCCTCGACGCCATGCTCCCCGAGCTGCACGGCTTCGAGATCTGTCGCCGCATCAAGGGCTCGCAGAAGTACGGTCAGATCCCCATCATCATGGTGAGCGCGGTGTATCGGGGCTGGCGCTACGCCGAGGACCTGCGCACCAACTACGGCGTCGACGCCTACATCGAGAAGCCGTTCCGCATCACCGAGGTGATGAAGGCCGTCGAGCAGGCCATCCTCGCCAAGAAGGGCGACAACTCCGCGGCGCAGCTCTCCAAGGAGGAGATCAGCGCCGAGGCCGAGAAGTCACTCCAGGCAGGCATCGCCGCCTACCAGGCCGGAGACCTCGACACCGCGGTGAACCACCTGCGGCGCGGCTCACAGATCGACCCCCTCGCGTACCGCGTGCACTACCACCTTGGCTTGCTCTACGGAAAGAAGAACCTCCTCTTCGAGGCCATCCAGGCCCTCGAGACGGCGGTCGAGATCAACGGGCGCCACTTCCCCGCCCTCAAGAACCTCGCGGTCCTCTACCAGAAGGCCGGCTTCAAGCTGAAGGCCATCGAGATGTGGGAACGCGCACTCGGTCAGGCACCAGACGACACCACCCGACACGGGATCAAAGAACATCTGCTCACGTTGCTCTGAACAGAGATCTCTCTTCGCTTCGATCCGTCAGGACCGAGGGCTGTCACTCGGGCGAGACAGCGTCGGATCCTCGACATCCCGCGGCAATCGGAGGAAGGTAGTGGGCTGCCGATGAAGTTCCTGTGCGACAACTGCAAGGCGAAGTACCAGATCGCCGACGACAAGGTGCAGGGCAAGACCCTGCGCATGAAGTGCCGCAAGTGTGGGCACACGATCGAGATCCGGGCGCTCGAGGGCGGAGCCGCTCCTTCCACGGCGGGCGAGACCATGCAGGTCACCGCGCTGAGCGAGGAGGCCGCTGCGCACCTCAACCTCGACAAGCCCGCTGCGCCCCGGCCCGCCGCTGGCGCCCCGGCCGCTCCCCGCGCGGCCGCGCCGACCGCCCCGGCAGCGCCCGCGGCTCCGCGTCCGACGACCGGCGCCGCACCCCGTCCGACCACCGCGGCTGCACCTCGTCCGACCACGGGTGTCGCGCCGCGTCCCACCACCGAGACCACGCGGGGGACCGGTCCCACCGCACCGCGCCCCACCACCGGTACCGGGCCGGCCGTCCCCGGGGCCGTGCCGCGCGCCGGCGCTGCGCCCGCGCCCAAGCCCGAGGGCAGCGCGCTCGCCAACGCCTTCAAGAAGTCGGTCGACGACGCCCCGCCCCCTTCCACGCACGAGCCGTCGCCGCATGGCATGGGCTCGCATGGCATGGGCTCCAGCAACCCTGGCTCTGCCGATCCTCCCGCGGAGGAGTGGTACGCCGCGATCGACGACGTGCCGGTCGGGCCGATCCGCCTCGCCGAGCTCCGCGCGAAGTACACGCAGGGTGGTGTGCACGACGGCACGCTCGTGTGGCGAGAGGGCTTCGAGGAGTGGCGTCCGCTCGTCACGCTCACCGACCTCCACCGCCTCGTGAAGGAGGAGGTCTCGGGCGCGATGGCGCCGCGCTCCTCGCTCCTGCCCAACGGTCCGCAGCAGGGCAACCGCAGCTCCGCGCGTCCGGCCGGCCCCACCCGCGGTGGCGGTGCGCCGATGGCCTCGCCGCGTGCGCCGGTCGTCCAGCCCTCGCGCAGCAACGTCATCCCCTTCGATCGCGCCGCGGCGCGCAAGCTCGACGACGACCTCGAAGACCTGCCCACGCAGATCGCCTCGGCGCCCCTGCTCGCGCCCACCCCCGAGCCCGCCGCGGCTGCGCACGACGATCCCTTCGCGCCCGCCGTCGCTGCGGTCGCCAAGTCCGATCCGTTCGTGTCCGATCCGTTCGCGCCCAAGCCACCGGCCACCGCGTTCGCGCCGGCGGGACCAGCGCCTTCCACGGCGAACCTCGCCACGGTGCCGCTCGATCCGCACGCGCACCGCGAGACGATGCTCGAGCACATCGCGCACAAGACCGGCGTGTCCAAGGGCATCGCCGGCCTGGTCGCCGCCGCGTGCCTGCTCCTCGGCGTCGTGATCGCCGTGCTCGTCGTCGGTCGCAAGACGGTGGTGCAGGAGCGCATCGTCGAGAAGACGGTCGCCGGACCCACGGTCACCGTCACGGTCACCGTCCCTGGCGCCGCCGTCCCGGCGCCGGTCGCGAGCGCGAGCACCGACCCTGGGGGCAGCAAGGTGGCCGTCAAGTCCGGTGGGGGCACCCCGGCGCCCGGCGCCACCACGGCCGCCCCCACCAACACCGGCATCAAGGGCCTCGATCTCGGTCCGGCCGGCCCCGACGTCCCTGGCGCGAGCACGAACGCCGGTGGTGGCGGTGGTGGCGGCGAGAAGCTCGCGGGCTCCCAGGTCGAGACGGTCGTCGGCTCGAAGCGCACCAGCGTCCGCAAGACTTGCTACGAGCCCTACTCGGACAAGGGCTCGGCGACCGCCAAGATCCGGCTCAACATCAACGCCGACGGCAGCGTCAGCAGCGTGGATCTGCTGAACACCACGGGGGATTCCGCCATCGGCTCCTGTGTCCAGAAGCTCGCGAGGGGTTGGCGGTTCCCTGTCAGCGGCTCTGGCGGTACGTTCGACGTGCCGTTCTTCTTCGGCACCTGAAGTCCCTCGCCACCGATGAGTCTGGTGTCAGGGGTTTCGAGCGCTTGTGAATGAGGCGGGCGTGGGGCACGTCCCACCCCCGACGGAGGTCTCCGATGTCGGTTCGTTCGTTCCGTAAGGTGCTGGGTCGCAGTCTGCTGGGAATGGCCGCTCTGGTCACCGGAGCAATCTTCGTGTCGAGCGCAGCCGCGCAGGTGCCACCGATCCCGGTCCCTCCGGGCGGTATCCCTGGCCTGCCGCCGGGTGTCCCTGGTGGCGCGCCCACCGGTGTCCCCGGCCTGCCGCCCATCCCGGGCATTCCTGCCCCAGGCGGTACGCCGGCGGTGCCCAACATCCCGGGTATGCCGGCCACGCTGTTCTCGCCCACCGGCTCGCTGCTCATGCCGGCGATGAAGGACGAGACCAAGAAGATCTACCAGAAGGAGATCGACGCCCTCGCCGCGACCAAGAAGTCGCAGGTCGAGAAGATCCCCCTCCTCACCGACTCCTCGAAGGAGGAGGTCAACGCCTTCGCCGGCTGTGACGACTCGGGCAAGACCTTCGTGGTCCTGACCGAGGGCATGTACCAGATGCTCGATCTCATGTCGCAGTGCCGCGCGACCGACGAGACCTTCGGCACCAACTACTGCGACGAGTACCTCAAGGAGCTCGCCAAGCAGCAGGAGGGCAAGGCCAAGATCCTGCCGCTGCCGCCGGGGCTCCTCGACCCGACCAAGTCCCTCGATCAGAAGAAGCTCAAGCGCCAGCGTCAGCTGTTCCAGGAGGCCGCCGGCTACGTCGTCGGTCACGAGCTCGCGCACCACTACATGGGTCACCTCGGCAGCGCGTGCACCGGCGGCCCCGGCGGCACGATGAAGCCGGGCGACGCGGTGAAGCTGATCAAGAAGGTCGTCCCCGCGGTCAACCAGATCAACGAGAGCCAGTCCGACTCCGAGGGCATCAAGAACCTGCTCGACGCCGGCCAGAACGAGGCCGACTACAAGTGGAGCGAGGCCGGCGGCCTGATGGTCATCGAGTTCTTCAAGAAGCTCCGCGACCTGAACCCGAGCTCGGTGCTCTTCACGTTCATGAAGACCCACCCCGAGCCCGAGGTCCGCGTCTTCGTGGTGAAGCAGACGGCGAACCTCTGGCGCATGCAGCACCCGGGTGCCGTGACGGGCAATGGTGGCACCGGGGGCGGTCCTACCGCGCCGAAGCTGCCGATCCCGACCATCCCCGGGATCCCGGCCCCTGCTCCCAAGTGAACTGACGTGAAAGATCGGCTCCCGCTGCCCGTTGTGGCATCAGGGACGCCAAGCAACTGAGCCAGGAGACACGATGAGCACCTTGCGAACGGTGGTGGTGACAGGGGCCTGCCTGGGCCTGGGTGTCGTGCTGTCGGTGGGCTGCGAGCCTCGTCACCGCAACGGTGCCGGGGCCGCCGCGCCGACCAACTCGGTCGCCTCGACCGCGGTCCCCACGGCCACCACCACGGCGCCGACGGCGACGACCACCGCAGCGCCGACCGCCACCACCACGGCACCCACGGCCACCACCACCGCGGCGCCGACCACCACCGCCACCACCCCGCCCGCCGTGGGCATCCCCACCTGGCCCATGCCGAGCGGCATGGACCCGAACGTGGTCGGGGACATCGTCAAGAACACCATCGGCACGCTGGGTGGCGGCGCCATCCCCACGTCGCCGGCCGGCGACCCGATCGAGGCCTCGATCAAGGCCACCGCCGCCAAGGCCGCCCCTGGCTTCACCGCCGCGGGCCCCATCGGCAAGGCCAACCTCAAGACCGGTGAGCACGCCGGCATGGTGTTCAACTTCCAGCCGGGCAAGTGTTACATCGCGATCGGCGCCGGCGGTCCGGGCGTGAACAAGGTGGCGCTCTTCCTCATGACCACCCCACCGGCTCCGCAGGCCGTCCTGATGACCGAGAACCCGGGGACGAATGCCCCGGTCATGGGCGCCGGCGGCAAGCTCTGCCCCCCGGCGGCCGTGAGCGCCAAGGTCGACGCCCAGCTGGTCGACGGCAACGGCCTGGTCGGCGTGCAGATCTGGGTGAAGTAGCTTCGACCCTCTGCTCTGGAATTTTGCCTGAGCGCCCGCCCGTGGAGGCGGGCGCCGCTCCCTGCGTTCGCTCCGCTCACTCCGGTCGCGGAAATTGCTGCTAGCCTCGGCGGGTCATGGTGGATCCGCCGCGGGGGGGGCTGTCGCGACTGGTCGACTTGATGGCCGTCGATGGACGGTTCGCGGGCGACACGATCACCCGGCCGCACCAGCGCCTCTTGCAGGTGCGTCGCGCCGAGCGCTTCGTCACGGTCGCGCCCGCGGCGATCTGGGACGAGGAGCCGCTCCTGCTCAAGCCGCACTTCGAGAAGGCGGTGGAGGGCGAGGCGGCGATCCTGCTGCTCGGCAAGCCGCGCGAGCGTGATCTCGCCGCGGTGCTGCAGAAGGGCGTGCACGCGCTCCTGCCCGCCGAGCCCGACGCCGACGAGCTGTTCTTCGCGCTCGCCGGGGCGTTCGATTCGCTCGAGACCAAGGCCCGCGCCGAGTCGCGCGGCAAGTGGCTGCAGCGCTACCGCTACGAGCTCGGCGAGCTGATCGAGATCGCCCGCGCCCTCACCACCGAGCGCGACCCGGACAAGCTCCTCCCGCTCATCCTCGAGAAGGCGCGCTTCATCAGCGGCGCCGACGCCGGCAGCATCTACGTGGTCGAGGGCGACGACCCGGATCCGGCGCGTCGCACGCTGCGCTTCAAGACCTCGCAGAACGAGTCGATCGCCTACGAATCGCGCGAGTTCACGCTCCCGATCAGCAACCGCTCCATCACCGGCTCCGCTGCGCTCAACAAGCAGACGCTGAGCATCCCCGACGTCTACGAGCTGCCGCCCGGCACGCCCTACGGCTTCGACCGCTCGTTCGACCAGCGCATGGGGTACCGCAGCAAGTCCATGCTGGTCGCGCCCATGGTCTCGGCGCAGGGCGAGATCATCGGCGTGCTGCAGCTCATCAACCGCAAGCGCGACCCGAAGATGCGCTTCAAGACCCAGGACGAGGTCGAGGAGCACGTGGTCGCCTTCGACGAGCGCGCCGAGGAGCTCGTGCGCACGCTCGCCGCGCAGGCCGCCATCGCGCTCGAGAACGCGCTGCTCTACGCGGAGATCAACCGCATCTTCGCCGGGTTCGTGACCGCGAGCGTCGAGGCCATCGAGCAGCGCGACCCGACCACGAGCGGTCACTCGCGCCGCGTCGCCACGCTCACCGTCGCCCTCGCCGAGGCCGTGGATCGCGAGTCCACCGGGGCCTACTCGGCGGCCTCGTTCAGCGCCAACGATCTGCGCGAGATCGAGATCGCGTCGCTCCTGCACGATTTTGGCAAGATCGGCGTCCGCGAGGAGGTGCTGGTCAAGGCCAAGAAGCTGTTCCCGTGGCAGCTCGCGGCCATCCGCCGGCGGCTCGACTTCGCGGCCAAGGCGCACGAGGCCGACGTGCTCGCGCGGCGGTGCCGCCTGCTCGAGCGCCACGCCCCCAAGACCGACCTCGACGCGCTCGACGCCGAGCTCGAGAAGCGCCGGCAAGAGCTCATCCACGCCTGGGCAGCCATCCTCGGCGCCAACGAGCCCACCGTGCTCAAGAGCGGCGAGTTCCGCACCGTGGAGGGCCTCGCGCGCGACACGTACACCGACCTCGAGGGCGACATCCACCCGCTGCTCGAGGCCGAGGAGATCGCCTCGCTCTCGATCACGCGCGGGTCGCTCACCAGCTCGGAGATCGACGAGATCCGCTCTCACGTCGTGCACACGCGGAGCTTCCTCGAGAAGATCCCGTGGGGTCGCAGCTTCCGCCGCGTGCCGCAGATCGCGGGCTGTCACCACGAGAAGCTGAACGGCGCGGGGTACCCTTCACGCCTCAAGGGCGAGGAGATCCCGCTCCAGTCCAAGATGATGTCGATCTCCGACATCTTCGACGCCCTCACGGCGAGCGATCGCCCGTACAAGCGCGCGGTGCCGGTCGATCGCGCGCTCGACATCCTCGGCTACGAGGTGAAGGACGGCGCGCTCGACAGCGAGCTCGTGCGCCTGTTCGTCGACGCGCGGGTGTGGGAGCGCCTGCACGAGCCGGCCCCCGAGACGGGTCGGCTGCTGCGCCTCTCGTAGTCGAAGGGGAGGCGGTTCACCGCCTCGCTGCGCTCGCGCCGTGCTTTCCGTGATGCACCGGGAGTGCTTTGCTTGCGCGATGGGGCGGCTCTCTCTGGTCTTCATCCTGGGCGTCACGGGCTGCGTCGAGGCCACCGAGGTCCTGCCGGCGCCCGCCACGCCTGCGCCCGTGCCCATGCTGTCGAGCGCGCAGATCACCCACGTGGCGATCGGCTGGGACGATCTCTGCCCGCTGGCCGGGGGCAAGGTGCTCTGCAAGAAGGACTGGTCCGACGCGCCCACCGCGAGCTCGTTCGTCGGGCTGCCGCTCGACGGCGCCGTCGAGCTCTCGATCGGTCGCAAGCACGCGTGCGCGCGCGTCGTCTCGGGCGGCCTCGCGTGCTGGGGCGATCGCGCGGCCTTCGCGCCCGGTCAGCCGGGGGTCGCGCGGGTCCCCGAGGCGGTCGCGGGCTTCGCCGACGTCGTCGAGGTGCGGGTCTCCGAGACGGCCACCTGCACGCGGCGCGCGGACGGCACGGTGTGGTGCGTCGGGCTCGTGGGCAACGCCAAGCTCGGCGACGTCGCGTTCCCTGCGCCCACCAGGATCAAGGGCGTCGACAAGGCCTCCATGCTGGCGCTGGGCGGCGGGAGCCTGTGCGCGCGGCGCCTCGACGGCACCGTGTGGTGTCGCGGGCCCAAGGGCCAGGCGACCACGCTCGCGAACCTCGATCACGTCGTCGACATCGCGGCCACGAGCGCGTGGACGTGCGCGCGCCGGACCAACGGCAGCGTGCAGTGCTTCCACCCCGAGGAGGCCGCGAGCGTGAGCGCGAAGCCCGTCCCGATGGCCTTCGCGCACGAGGATCCGTCGCTGCCCTCGGTCGGCGGGATCCTCGACGCGGTCTCGCTCGTCGGCGGCGAGGGGCACGCGTGCGTGCTCCGGTCGAACGGCACGGTCGTGTGCTTCGGCGAGAACGACTACGGCCAGCTCGGCGACGGCACCCGCGCCGCCTCGGGCGAGCCGCGGCCGGTGCGCAAGCTCACCTCGGCGGTCGCGATCGCGTGCGGCGAGGGTCGCACCTGCGCGCAGCGCGCCGACGGCACCGTGGTGTGCTGGGGCCGCGACCTGCTCGACGACTCGATGTTCCACGCGCTCACGGGACGGCGCTCGAAGCCCGGTCCGCCCGGCGAGCACGACTCGCTCGCGCCCGAGCCGCTGCGCGTGCCCTCGGTGGTCCCGATGACCAAGGGCTAGAGGCCGCAGTTCGCGTAGATCGGCGACGACCAGCCCTTGCCGCTGCGCGCCCGCAGGACCGTGCACGTCGGGGGGACGGTGACGACGGAGGCCTTCGGGTACGCCTTGCCGTCGACGAAGACCTCGGCGTCCTCACCCTCGACCGAGAGCGACAGCTGGGTCACGCCCTCGAGCGCGTCGCCCACCCGCGCGACAGGGCCGCCTTCGGCCTGGGCGGAGAACGAGCAGGCGAGCGCGTCGCGGACGCACGTGCGCCCGAGCTCGAGGCCCTCCCGGATCGCGAGCCTCGTACGGGCGGCGGCGACCACGAACGTGGAGGCGCGCAGGTGATCCTCGTGGCTGTCGGTGCCGCCGAACGCCGCGAGTCGCCGCCGCTGCTTGCGCACCTCGGCGTCGAGCCCCGCGAACGAGGCGCGCAGGGAGGCCTCGCCGTCGCCGAGCAGGTAGCGATCGCGCAGGTGGGTGGCCGTGAGGTTGAACACCTCGAGGCCGTGCGCGAGCCGCGTGATCGCGTCGATTTCCGCGGGAAACGGCCCCTTCTGCGTGAACGGACGCCACGAGAGATCCACCTTGGCCATGGCGAACGAGGAGCCGGGCAGCGGCGTGACGAAGGGGTGGTGGATCGAGAGCAGCCCGCCACGCGCGACCCACCGCTCGAAGAAGCGCGCGGGGTCAGCCTTGGCCTCGAGCGGGACGTCGGCCAGGACGGCGTCGAGATCGGCGAACGACGCGCCGACGTGGCCGTACTGGTGGTCCGTGTACTCGAAGCCGGGGATCAGCACGAGCCCCTCGCTCTTGGCCGCGTCGATGGACTTGCGGAGCGCGCGCTGGCCGTCGGCGACGAAGCCGCGGGCGTCGGCGTCGAGGTAGAACCGCGCGCCGACGTGGGGCGTGAAGACCACGAAATCGAGCTTCTCCTTGCGAGCGAGCTCGATGGTGCGGTCGAGGCCGCGCGTGACGTCGCCCGGGTCGTCGGGCGGCGCGACGTGACAGTGCAGGTCGCCCGCGAGCACGAGCGCGCCGCCGGGTAGCACGAGCGTCGACGCCGACGGCCGGTGAGCGCTCGTCATCGCGTAGTCGACGAGGTCGTGACGCGAGCACGCGAGGCCCGCGAGGGCACAGCTGACGAGGGCGAGTCTGCGCATCGACGGCGAGACGGAGCGACCGCGGAGGAGATGCAATGGGGCGGTTCGATTCCGCACGCCACCGCTACCCGAGGAAGCGGCGGACGAGGGCGGGGAAGCGGTCGGCCATCGGTACGGCGTCGCGCTTCCACTCCGCGCGCAACGCTCGCGCCTCGGCGATCCAGCGTTCGGGTGGCAGCGCCGACTCGAGCACCTCGCGCAGGAGCCGCGAGAGTGCGGGCACCTCGCCGCTCGACGAGATGGCGACGAGGAACGGCGGGCGCCGGAGCACCGCGCCGAAGTAGGCGCTGGCGCTCGGCGGGTCGTCGACCGCGTTGACGAAGACGCGTCGCGCTTCGGCCCCGGCGGCGACCTCGCGGTTGCTCGCCGGGTCGTTGGTGGCGGCGATGACCAGCCAGACGCCGTCGAGATCGCCCTCCTGGAAGCGGCGCTCGTGGATCGTGACGTGGGCCTCGTGGACGCGCACCGCGGCCGAGACGTGCTCGGCGACGACGACGACCTCGGCGCCCGCGGCGATGAGCTCGGCGACCTTGCGCGCGCCGACCGACCCGGCGCCCACCACGAGCACGCGCCGACCCTGGAGCCGCAGGAACAAAGGGTAGGGTTCGCTCACGGCAACGGCACCTCGGTGAGGGTCTGGGCCAGGGCGTCGTAGGTCGCGCGGCGGGGATCGTCGCGCCGGAACACGAGGCGGAACCAGTCGGTGTGGGGAGTGACGCGAGGGAACAGCCGCACGAGCCGGCGCGCGCGCAGGTCTTCGCGGACGAGGTGGGTCGGGAGCACCGCGACGCCCTCGCCCGCGACGACGAGGGCGCGCATCGCCGCCGTGGTGCCGATGCGCACCACCTTGCCGAACGAGAGGGAGAAGGTGGCCGCGTCGCGGAAGTAGGTGAACAGCGGCAGGTCCGGGCTCGCGTCGACGAGCACGTGGGCCGGGGCGTCGTCGGCGTCGCGGAGCGGCTTCTTGCGCAGGAGCCGCGGCGCGGCGACGAAGCTGTAGGTCTCCTCGTGGAGCGGCAACGCTTCGAGCTGCGGATCCCCGAGGCGCATCGAGGTGACGGCGCAGTCGATCTCGAGCGAGCGCACGCGGGTGACGATGTCGGGTCCGGACCCGAAGTAGAGGTGCACGGTGAGGTGCGGGAGCGCATCGGCGAGCGTGCGGAGCGCGGGGGTGAGCCACGCGACGCCGAGCTCGTGGCGCGTGCCCATCACGAGCTCCATGGGAACACCGGCGTGCTCGCCGCGGGCCGCGCGCACGCAGCCCGCCGCGGCGTCGAGCACGAGTCGCGCCTGCGGCACGAGCGCGAGGCCGGCCGCGGTGAGCCGGACGGTGCGCGTCGTCCGCTCGAACAGGCGCGCGCCGAGCTCGTCCTCGAGCTGCTTGATGCGGTGCCCGAACGCCGCCGGGGTGAGGCCGACCGCGCGGGCCGCGGCCCGGAAGCGCAGGAGCCGCGCCGCCGCGTCGAAGCAACGCAGGCTGTCGATCGACGGCAGGGCCATCCGAGGTCGGTTCTAGCATCCCAGCGCTCGCCGCGTTACGCGCCCCGCCATGCTGAAGATCGAGGATCTGGTCGTGGGGCAGGGTGTCGAGGCGAAGTCGGGGGGGACCGTCTCGGTCCACTACACGGGCACGCTCACCGACGGGAAGAAGTTCGACAGCTCGCTGGATCGCGGTCGTCCGTTCTCGTTCCAGATCGGCGCGGGCCGGGTCATCCAGGGCTGGGACCAGGGCGTCGCCGGCATGAAGGTCGGCGGCAAGCGCAAGCTCACCATCCCGCCGGAGCTCGGGTACGGCGCCCGCGGGTTCCCGCCGGTCATCCCGGCCAACGCCACGCTGGTGTTCGAGATCGAGCTCCTGGGGGTCTCGTGAACGCACGGCCCGGCCTTCTTCTCGTGGCCCCGGTCGCGCTGCTCGCGCTCGTCGCGTGCTCCAAGGTGGCGGAGCCCGATCCTCCTGCCAAGGTCGACCCCGCGGCGAAGCCCTCGACCACGGTGGTGGCGGCGGGCTCGAGCGCGCCCGCGAAGGCGGTGCCGCTCGACTCCACCAAGCCCGGCACGCTCGAGAAGGTCGACATGAAGGTCGGCACCGGCGCCGAGGCGGTGAACGGCAAGAAGGTGAAGGTGCACTACACGGGCACCCTCACCAACGGCACCAAGTTCGACAGCTCGCTCGACAGCGGCAAGCCCTTCAGCTTCACGCTCGGCATGGGCGAGGTCATCCGCGGCTGGGACATCGGCGTCGCCGGCATGAAGGTCGGCGGCAAGCGCAAGCTCACCATCCCCTACCACCTGGCCTATGGCGAGGCGGGCAGCCCTCCGACGATCCCGCCGAAGGCCACGCTGCTCTTCGACGTCGAGCTCCTCGGGGTCGAGTGAAGCCGCTCCTCGCGGCCGCCCTGTTCGCGTTGGCGCACCTCGGGTGTAGCTCGGACGACACGCCCGCGGTGACCGAGACCGCCGAGACGGGCACGCCCCTCTGCGCGGCCGGCGAGGCGTGCTTCCGCGAAGGCGCGCCCTGTGACGGCAAGGAGACGTGTCGGGTCTGCGGCTTCGAGAGCTACGTGCGTGAGGCGCCCCGCTGTCTCTGCAAGAGCGGCAAGTGGGAGTGCACGCTGACCGCCTGCGGGCCCTTCACGCCGAACACCTTCGTCGACCCCGAGTGCAAGACGCGGCGCGACGCGGGCGGGCCGGTCGACACCGGGACCAGCGAGGACACCGGAGCCGGCGACACAGGGGCCGGGGAGAGTGGTGCCGCGGAAACGGGGCCGGACGACACCGGAGCCACCGCCGAGGCGGGAGACGGCGCCCCCGGCTGAACCCGCTTCCCGGGCGCGGCCTTCGCTTGTACCTTCGTCGGGTCATGGCGAAACCCATCCTCGGACGCGACGTGTACCTGGCTCTGGCCGCGGTCGGCTGGGCCGACGGAAACCTCGACCGCGAAGAGGCCGACGCCATCGTGCGCACGGCGCTCGAAGAGGGCCTCGAGCTCGACGCGATCAACGAGATCGAGGAGGCGGTGAAGAAGCCGGTCGAGATGGGCATCATCGATCGCCTGCACATGTCCAAGGCCGATCGCCTCTACGTGTACGCGGTCGCCTCGTGGATCACCCGCCTAGACGGCGTCATCACGCCCGAAGAAGAGGCGGTGCTGAGCAAGCTCGGTCAGCAGCTCGGCGTGCCCGACGCGCCCCGCAAGCACGCCGACTCGATCATGCAGGAGATCGCCGGCGTGGGCGACCGCCCCGACCGCTTCGACCTGCTCGCGCTGCGCACCACGCTCGAGGAGCGGCTCGCCCAGGCGCAGGCCGTCCGCGCCGCCAAGAGCGACGACGACAAGCCGAGCGAGTGAGAGGGTTCGGGGCGGGGTCCGACCGTGGCTGATCCGCGAGGCCGGAGCGACAGCGAGTCGCTTCCGCCCGAGCTCCTCGAGTCGATCCCCCCGCCGGATCCGCTCGCCGACGACCCGTACGAAGTCGACGAGCAGCTGCTCGACCGTGCGCGGGCGATGGAGCTGCGCGACTACTTCTCTTTGTTGCACCTGCACCGGCCGGTCACCGCCGACGATCTGCCCGACGACGAGCAGGTACGCCGGGCGTTCCGCGCGTTCGCGCTCGAGTGCCACCCGGACCGCTTCGAGGGCGCCGAAGAAGACGTGCGCGCGGCGGCCACCATGCTGTTCGCGCGCGGCGCGGAGGCGTACCGCGTGCTGCTCGATCCGCTCCTGCGCCGCCGCTACGCGCGCACGCTGCTCGAGGAGCACACGCTGCGCATGACCCAGGAGGAGCTCGCGCTCTCGGCGCGCGCCCCCGACGTGACCACCAGCGACCGCATCGTCGACCTCGTGCGCTCGAAAGCCGCCGAGCCGTTCGCGCAGCGGGCCGACGAGCTCCTCGACCGCGGAGAGTTCAAGCAGGCGCGCCTGCAGCTGCAGCTCGCCGTGGTCAAGGACCCGCAGAATCCTCGCCTCGAGGAGCGCCTGCGCGCGCTCGACGCCGACCTCGTCAAGAAGGCCCGTTGACCCCAGAACCGCCCCACGGATGAACCCCCTCACCGTCGCCCGCGCCCAGATGGAACTCAGCCTCGGGTTCCACATCGTGTTCTCCGCGCTCGGGATCGGGATGCCCCTCTTGATGCTGATCGCAGAGGCTCGCTTCCTGCGCACGGGCGAGGAGCACTACCGGTCGCTCGCGCGCGTGTGGGGCAAGGCGACCGCGCTGCTCTTCGTGGTCGGCGCCGTCTCGGGCACCGCGCTCTCGTTCGAGCTCGGGCTGCTCTGGCCCAAGTTCATGGCCTTCGCGGGCCCGGCGCTCGGGCCGGCGTTCGCGCTCGAGGGGTATGCGTTCCTGCTCGAGGCCATCTTCCTCGGCCTCTATCTCTACGGGTGGGACCGCCTCTCGCCGCGGGCCCACTGGTGGACGGGCGTGCCGGTCGCGGTCTCCGGCTGCGTCTCGGGCATCCTCGTCGTGGGGGCCAACGCCTGGATGCAGTCGCCGCGCGGGTTCACCGCGGTCGGTGGCAAGATCGTCGACCTCGATCCGTTCGCCGTGTTCCGCAACCCGTCGTGGATCCCGCTCGCCGCGCACAGCACGTTCGCCTGCTACACGGCGGTCGGGTTCGCGGTCGCCGGCGTGTATGCCTTCGGCATGCTGCGCGGTCGCGACGGTCCGCGGCAGCGCGCGGGGCTCACCATCGCGATGGCCGTCGGGACCATCGCGGGCGTCCTCCAGCCCCTCACGGGCGACCGCCTCGCCAAGCTGCTCTTCCACACCCAGCCGGCGAAGCTCGCGGCCATGGAGGCCCACTTCCACACCGAGAACGGCGTCGGTCTCCTCGTGGGTGGCATCCCCGACCCGGCGACCGGGAAGGTGGCGTACGGGCTCTACCTGCCCAAGATGTTGTCGTTCATGTCGACCGGCGACTTCAACGCCAAGATCGTCGGGCTCTGGGATTTCCCGCCCGATCAGCGCCCGAACGTCCTCGTGTGCCACTTCGCGTTCCAGATCATGGTCGCGGCCGGCTTCGGCCTCGCCGGCCTCGGCGCGCTGTGGGCGCTGTTCGCCCTGCGCAAGAAGCCGATCGGCACCTGGATGCTGCGCCTGATCGCGCTCGCGGCGCCGCTCGGGTTCCTGGCCCTCGAGGCCGGCTGGTTCGTCACCGAGGTGGGGCGCCAGCCGTGGATCATCCACGGCGTCCTGCGCACCGCCGACGCGGTCACGCCGCGCGACGACGTCATGTACACGTTCATCCTCTACATCGCGCTCTACGTCGGGCTCGCCGTGGCGCTCGTGGCGCTGCTCCGCGCGCTCGCCCGCAAGTACGCCGACGTCGAGGTCGTGTCGTGACCCTGGCCGACGGCTGCGCCGCGGCGATGCTGGTGGGCCTGCTCGCCTACGCGGTGCTCGGGGGCGCCGACTTCGGCGGTGGTGTGTGGGATCTGTTCTCGAGCGGTCCGCGCAAGGAGCAGCAGCGCGAGGCGATCGCGCGCGCGATGGGTCCGGTATGGGAGGCCAACCACGTCTGGCTGATCTTCGTGATCGTCGTGTTCTTCAGCGCGTTCCCCGAGCCGTGGGCGGTGTTCTCCACGGCGATGTTCACGCCGCTGCGGCTCGCCCTGATCGGGATCGCCCTGCGTGGCGTCGCGTTCGTGTTCCGCGCCTACGCGCCGCACCACGGGGGCACCGAGGCGCGGTTCTCGGCCGTGTTCGGCGCGGCGAGCCTCTGCACGCCGTTCGTGCTCGGCACGGCGGTGTCGGCGGTGTGCGCGGGCACGCTGCGCAGCGACGGCCCGGTGCCCACCGCGTCGTGGCTCTCGCCGATGTCGCTCGCCATGGGCGCCGCCGCGGTCTCGCTCTGCGCGTACCTCGCCGCAGTGTTCCTCTGCGTGGAGACCGACGGCGAGCTGCGCGAGGACTTTCGCCGCCGCGCGCTCGTCTCGGGTGGGGTCGTTGTCGCGGGGGCCACGCTGACCCTGCCGCTGCTCCGCCACGAGGCGCCCCACCTCTGGGCCGGCCTGCTGGGCCGCGGCGCGCCCGCGCTGGTCGTCGGTGGGCTCACGGCGCTCCTCGCTCTGTACGGGCTGCTCACGCGGCGCTTCGGGCTCACGCGGCTCGCGACGATCGCGCAGGTGTCGGCCATCGTGGTCGGCTTCGGGCTCGCGCAGTACCCCTACATCCTCTACCCGGCATGGACGGTGCAAGCGAGCGCGGCGCCCGCGCCCACGCTGAAGTTCTTCTTGCTGTCGCTGCCGTTCGGCGTGGCACTGCTCGTGCCTTCGCTCGTCTTCCTGTTTCGCGTGTTCAAGGCGCCGGCCCGTCAGTAGGGCTTCATCGTCGCGCACTCGACCGCGTCGCCCTTGGTGATGCCGAGCATGGTAACGTAGCGCTCGAAGAACCCGATGCGGTCCTTGACCCGCCCATCGGTCGGGAACCCGCACTCGAGGCCGCCGTTGATGATGTTCACCGTCATGCCGAAGCCCGGCTTGCGGCCCTTGGTGACGTCGTCGCTCGTGGGTGTCCACATGCCCGCCATGACCGCGTGGGCCGAGGGCTTGGGCGCCTGCGGGGTCATCCAGAACCACAGCGCGGTGAGGAACGTCGTCTTGGCGTCGCTCGTCACGAGCTCGGGCTTGTTCAGGAGGTCGATCCCGAGCGCGGCGCCCGCCTGGCCGTAGTTGTAGTTCCACGAGAGCTGGATGGGGCCGCGGCCGTGGTAGGTCTTGCCGGCCACGCACTTGAACGTGCTGGTGGAATCGCAGTAGCCCGTGCACGCACCGGTCTCGCAGCCGACCTCCTCCTTGAAGTAGAGGCCCCACGCCGCGCGGCCGTCGGGCGCGGTGTCCCAGCCGCCCGTGGTCTCGTGGGAGATGTTGGCGAGGAACGCGGCGACCTCGCGCTTCTGCTGGTCGGCGGTCCCCTCGCTCGCGAAGGCCGGGTACGCGGCCGCTGCGGCCGTCATGCCCTCGTAGGTGAAGAGCGCGTTGCGGTGCGGGAACATCGCCTCCCACGTGGTCTTGCTCACGAGGGTTGCGAAGCCAGCGCCCGTCGGTCCGGTGTCGGTCGTCACGCTGGTGTCGGTCGCGCTGCCGGTGTCCGCTGGGGTGCCCGTGTCGGTCGCGGCGCCGGTGTCGGTCGCGGTGTCGGCCGGGCCCAATCCCGTGTCGGTCGCGGTGCCCGTGTCGCTCGCGGTGCCGGTGTCGGTCGCGCCCGATCCCGTCTCGCTCGTGGTGCTGGCCGGGAGGCTGTCGTCCGACCCCTCGACGCTCCCCGTACAGCCCACGGTCAGCAGCAAGGCGGCGAGCAGCGTGCGCATGACTGCGTGCACTGCAGGCTCGATGCCAGCCGGAATCGCCGAGAACGCGGGATCCTCGGGCAGACACCTGGGGACTCGAGTGGACACCCCGGGGATCGGCTTCACCACGAGAGGCCCACGTGCCAACGTCGCGCCGTGGATGCGTGGCTCCTCGCCGCCGAGCTCGTGGCCGAGACGCGTGACCTGCTCCACGCGCGCCCGCTGTCGGGCCACGAGGACGAGGTGGTCGCGGCGCGCGGGTGGCTCGGGTTCCTCGAGGGGCTGGACGAGGCGACCTTGGTCGCGCTCGAGGTCGGTGGCCTCGAGGCCGAGTGGCCGACCGCGACGCCGGCCTCTCTGCGCGACCTGATCGACCGGCTCCGGGTGGCGTGCACGGTCCCTTCGCTGGAAGCGAACGAGTCCAGGCGCGCGCTCGGGCTGCGGGAGAGCCCGGCGAAGCGCGCGCAGATCGAGGCGTTCTCCCGCGTGCTCGCGCCGATCGCCGCGCGCGCGCGCCGCGTGGTCGACGTCGGCTCCGGGCACGGTCACCTCACACGGGCCATCGCCTCGGCGTCGCGCCCGACGGTGGGTCTCGAGCGCGACGCGCGCCTCATCGAGACCGCGCGCGCGATCCCCGCGGAGAACGCGCCCGAGTTCGTGGTGCGCGACGTCCTCGCCGAAGGGCTGCCCATCGAGCAGGGCGACTGCATCATCGGCCTGCACGCGTGTGGCGAGCTCGGCGACCGCATCGTCGACGCGGGCGCGGCGCGGGGCGCGGCGGTGGTGCTCGTCGGGTGCTGCTTGCAGAAGCGGCGCGAGGAGGTGCGCGCTCCGTTCCGTCGTGACCTCGGCGACGACGTCGCGCTGCCCCGCGCGCTGCTCGGTCTCAGCAACCTCACGACCCGCGAAGAAGGCGTCGAGGCTTCTCGCGCCGAGAACCTCGCGGCCCGCGAGCGCCGCCTCGCGCTGCGGATCCTGTTGCGCGAGCACGCGCCGATGCTGCGGGTCGGGGCGGAGATCGAAGGCCTCAACCGCCGGGTGGCGCACGCCGATCTGGAGACGCTCATCGCCCGCGCCTTCGCGGTCCGCGGGCTCGCCGTGCCCTCGCGGGAGCGGGTCGGCGCGGCGGCCACGGAGGCCGCGACGCTGCACGCGCGGAGCCGGCGCATCGGCCTGCCGCGCACGTTGCTCGCGCGGCTGCTCGAGGTGTTCGTGCTGCACGATCGCGCCGAGCGCCTGCGGGCGGCGGGCCACGTGGCGCAGGTGGGGACGCTGTTCTCGCAGGCGATCAGCGCGCGGAACCTGGTGCTCGCAGCAACTCCTCCACGCTGGTGACCACCGCCGCGCGGCCGAGCCACCCATCCAGGACCGCCCGGTCGTGGGTGGCCTCGATGGCGCGCGCTTCACTCGGGTCGGGCTCGAGCCCACGGGAGGCGAGCACGAGCAAGAGGGCGCTCCGGCGCGCGGCCGCTGCGGCTTCCTGGATGTGCGCCTCCACGACCGGGTGCCTCCGCTCGACGAGCGCCCGCGCGACCGCCTCGTCGGCCGCGGTCGCGTCGAGGAGCGCGGCGACAGGCAGCGGCCGGGAGAGGCACTCGTCCTCGATCGTGGCCTGGGGGTCGAGCAGATCCCAGGCGTCGCGCGCCGCGGACCACTCGAGCACGCGGCCTCGCTTCAGCGTGAGGCAGAACACGCGACGCACCCCGCGCTGCACGAGCGCGCGAGCCTTCTCGGTCACGCTCGGCAGCGGTTGCGTCGCCGCGATCTCGAACGCGAGCACCTCGAGGCGACGGCCGCCGGTGGACGGGTCGCGCGCGAGCGGGAAGATGCTGGCGTCGGGGGCGAAGTCGGAGTCGTGATCGGTGCGGGTCAACATGTCGACCGCGCCGACGAAGCCGGGCGCGACGTGGGCGCCGAGCACGTAGGCCAGCGTGAAGTGGCGGGTCCCGTGGGGCTCGCTCGCGGGCGGGCACATCAGGAGCTTTCCCCTCAGGATCTCGGCGCGCGCGTCCTCGCGGACGAGGTGATCGTCCACCGCCGGCAGCGAGCCCGGGCGCGCCGAAGAGCCCATCGAATCGAAGCGTACCATGCCGGTTCAGGTACGCGTCGGCGCGAGCTTGCTCGGGGTTGCGTACGAAGTGAGCGGCGGGAACAGGCGCGCGAGCACGATCACCGCGGGAACGATCGCGAGCGCGACGAGCACCAGCCACAGCGCGCGTGTGCGCGGCGGTCGCTCGGTGGGTGGAGCAGCCTCGGCCTCTTCGTCGTCCGGCGCGAGCGAGACGAACAGCTCCGCCGTCGGGACCCCGTCGTCGTCCGTACGCGCCGCTGCGGGCTCCATGCTGGAGAGACCACCAAGCGCCCGAGATTGTTCCCTCAGCGGCGCCGCAGCTCGAGGAACGTGACCCCCGGCGTCTCCCCGGCGCGGCGGGAGACCTCGTCGAACGCGGCGCGGTCGAACGGCGGGAAGAACGTGTCGCCCTCGACCTCCTGGTCCACCTCGGTGAGGTGGAGCACCGTCGCGGCCGGCAGCGCCGCTGCGTAGATCGTGGCGCCGCCGATGACGCGCGGCTCGTCGTCGGTCTGCCAGGCGAGCGCGAGCGCCGCCTCGAGGTTCGGCGCCACCTCTGCCCCCGCGAGCACGAGACCGGGGTCGCGTGACACGACAACGTTGCGACGGTGGGGCAGCGGCCGCCCGATCGAGTCCCAGGTCTTGCGACCCATGACGATGGTGTGCCCGGTGGTGACCGCGCGGAAGTGCTTCAGGTCCTCGGGGAGGCGCCAGGGCAGACCACCGTCCTTGCCGATGACGCCGTTGCGGGCGACCGCCACCACGATCGCGAGGCCCTTGCCCACCGGCAGCTCCATCACACCGCGACGGGGGCCTTGATGGCCGCGTGCGGGTCGTAGCCCTCGAGCCTGAAGTGCTCGTAGCGGAAGTCGAACAGGCTCTTCACGCTCGGGTCGAGGAACATGCGGGGGAGCGGCCGCGGCTCGCGCGAGAGCTGCAAGCGCGCCTGCTCGAGGTGGTTCGAGTAGAGGTGCGCGTCGCCGAACGTGTGCACGAACTCGCCGGGCACGAGCCCGGAGACCTGCGCGATCATCAGGGTGAGCAGCGCGTAGCTCGCGATGTTGAACGGCACGCCGAGGAACACGTCGGCGCTCCGCTGGTAGAGCTGGCACGAGAGCGCGCCGTCCTGCGCGTAGAGCTGGAACAGCGTGTGGCACGGCGGCAGCGCCACCTGGGTGGCCTCGCGCGGGTTCCACCCGCTCACGATCATGCGCCGGCTGTGCGGGTTCTTCGCGAGCTGGTCGAGGACGTCCTTGATCTGGTCGAAGCCGTCGCGCGCGTAGGCGCCGTCTTCGCGCAGCGAGGCCCCGAAGTTGCGCCACTGGTGGCCGTAGACCGGGCCCAGATCGCCGGCCTTGCGACCGAAGCGGGCGGTCTGCTCGGGCGTGGCCCACTCGTCCCAGATGCTGACCCCGACCTCGTTCAGCGAGCCCACCTGGGTGTCTCCGCGGAGGAACCACAGGAGCTCGTGGACGATCGACTTGAGGTGGACCTTCTTGGTGGTGACGAGCGGGAACCCCTCGGCGAGGTCGAACCGCATCTGCCAGCCGAACACGCCGCGCGTGCCCACGCCGGTGCGGTCCTTGCGCTCCTTGCCGTGGTCGAGGATGTGCTGGACGAGCCGCAGGTACTCGCGCACGACCTAGCGCCCCTTGCCGAGGAACTCTTTGATCGACTGCATGATCGCGTCCTTGTCGCGGATCTCGCTGACGACCACCTTCTCCTCGCCGCTGAAGTGCTCGCGCAGGTCCTTGATGAACTGGCCGCTGCCGTAGGGGCTCTCGACCTGGCCGTACGAGAACACGTTCACCGCGGGCAGGAGCTTCTGCTTCATGAGCTCCACGCACTGGAGCGTGTCGTCCATCGACCAGTTGTCGCCGTCGCTGAAGTGGTACGGGTAGATGTTCCACTCGCTCGGCGGGTAGTCGTCCTCGATCATCTTCGCGCAGAGCTTGTAGGCGCTCGAGATCATCGTGCCGCCGCTCTCGCGGGTGTGGAAGAACGTGTCGCGGTCGACCTCCTTGGCGGTCGCGTCGTGGATGATGAACCGCGCCTCGAGCCCCTTGTACTGGCTGCGCAGCCACGTATCGATCCAGAAGCTCTCGATGCGGACGATCTCCTTCTGCTCGTCGCCCATCGAGCCGGAGACGTCCATCATGTAGATGATGACGGCGTTGGCGACCGGCTCGTTCTCGGTCTTCCACGAGCGGTAGCGGCGGTCGTCGTGGATCGGCACCACGATGGGGTTGCCCGGGTCGTAGGTGCCGGTCGCGACCTGGCGCTTGAGCGCCTCGCGGTAGGTGCGCTTGAAGTGGCGGAGCGACTCGGGGCCGACGCGGCGGATGCCGGTGTAGCGGTCCTTGGCGTTGATGAGCTTGCTCTTGCCCTTGTTCTCGATGTTGGGAAGCGCGAGCTCCTCGCCGAGGATCTGGGCGAGCTCCTCGAGGGTGACGTCGACCTCGAGCGCGTGCTCGCCCGCGTCCTTGCCGGCCTTCTTGCCGCCCTCGCCCTCCTGCTCCTGGCCGCCACCCATCGGATCGCCCGGGTCGCCCTCGCCCTGCCCGGTGCCGCCGCTGTTCTTGTCGCCGTAGCGGAAGCGCGGGATGTCGATCTGCGGGATGGGGATCGAGACGACCTCCTTGCCCTTGCGACCGAGCAGCTCGCCCTGGGAGATGTACTTCTTGAGGTTCTGGCGGATCTTGCCGCGGACGATCGCGCGGAACCGCGCGTGGTCCTGGTCGATGCGCAGGGACATGCCCGACTAGGCTACACCGTCGGCGGCCAGGCCGCCGCTCGGGTGATTCAGCCGCCCTCTTCGGGCGCCGCGCCCTTGAGGAACCGCGACGAGCGCCGCGTGATCGCCTCCCGGGCGAGGACGTCGACCCGCTCGTTGAGCTCGACCCCGGCGTGGCCCGGCACGTAGACGAGCACCGCGTGCGGATACTCGGACAGGGCGGCGCGGATGGTCGCGATGAGCTCGGGGTTGGCCTTGGCCTTCCAGCCCTTCTGCAGGACGCCGATGGCGTAGCTCGAGTCGGTGTGGATGCGGATGCGGGCGGCCTTGTCCGGCACGCCCTCGAGGCCCCGCAGGATCGCGGTGAGCTCGGCGACGTTGTTGGTGGCGCGGCCGAGCCACTCGAAGCCCTCGCGGCGCTCGCCCGAGGCGGGGTCGATCACGAGGAAGCCCGCGCCCGCGGGGCCCGGGTTGCCGCTGCACGCGCCGTCCGTGTAGACGATCCACTCGCCCTCGCGCGGCGGGGGGATGCGCGCCGCGGCGGCGGCCTTCTTGGTGGTCTTCTGCGCCTTGTCGTCGGGCGCGTCGGCGGGGCCGCAGTGGTCGTCGGGCAGCACCTTGCCCGGCGCGACCGCGAGGTTGCCCGCGAGCGCGCGGTAGGCGCGGCCGTCGTTGGCCTTGTAGCGGATCTCGACGCGGCCGCCCTGCGCAGCGAGCGAGCCGTCCTCGTTCGCGCGCGCGAACACCTTCTGGCCACGCAGGTTGGCCTCGACCCAGGGCATCGCTCAGACCTCGCTCGGATCGGGGACGGACCAGACGTCGCCCCACAGCTTCTGGCCGCCGTCGACGTACCAGGTGTCGCCGGTGACGAAGTCGAGCTCGCGCGCGGAGAGGAAGACGATCACTTGCGCGACCTCGTCGACGGTGCCGACCCGGCGGAGCGGCGAGGCCTTGGCCGCGAGCGCGAACAGCTCCGCGGGGTACTGCGCGGTGCCGCTCGACTGGATGTTGTTGCCGGGCGCGATCGCGTTGACGCGGATGCCGAACGGGGCCCACTCGACGGCGAGGGACTTGGTGAGGTTGTCGACGCCCGCGCGCGCGGCGCCGGTGTGCGCCATGCCCGGGAAGCCGCGCGAGACCTGGGCGATCACGTTGACGATGCGCCCGCGCTTGGCGGGGATCATGGCCTTGGTCGCGACCGCGTGGGTCATGAACCAGGTGCCGTTGAGGTTGTTGCGGATGACCGCCTCCCAGCCCTTCTGCACGATGTTCATCGCGGGGGAGGGGAACTGGCCGCCGGCGTTGTTGACGAGGACGTCGATCTGGCCGAAGCGACCGAGCACGCCGTCGACCCACGCCTCGACGAGGGCGGTGTCGCGCGTGTCCATCGTGGCGCCGTAGAGGCGGTCGTCGGGGGCGACCTCGCGCAGCGCGGCGAGGCCCGCGTCGACGTTGGCCTGCTTGCGCGAGCCGATGGCGACCTTGGCGCCGAGCTCGGCGAACATGCGCGCGGCCGAGAGGCCGATGCCGGTGCCGCCACCGGTGATGGTGACGACCTGGTCACGGAACAGGTCGGGGGCGAAGAGCTTGTTCACGGCGGCGCATAGTAGCGGCAACCCCGCCCGACGTGCGGCCGGAGCGGAGGACCGGACAGGGACGGTCCGGGAGCGACAAAGCCACGTTGCAGCGCGGGAGGGATGCTGGTTAGGTCCACTTTCGGGCAAGCGCGGTGCGCGGGTCCTGAGCCAGCCAGGTGGGGATCGGGCGGGCAATCCGGAGGAAGTTCGCGACATGATCAGTGTGCCCCCGCCCTCGCGTGAAGTGCGCCTCGACCACTGGGAGCGCCGCTCGTTCTACGCGGCCGCGTGCCGGTTCTTCATCGACGTCCCGCTGGACATGAGCGGCATCGTGCTCGCCGGCCAGCGGGAGGCCCTGCACGCGGGGTTCAAGCTCAAGCCCGCGGCCGCGGCCTACGCGACCGACAGCATCTACCGCGGCGCCGTGCTGCTCGAGCTCGACGGGGATCCGGGGATCGACGGCAGCCACATCGTGCGCCTCGAGGGCGAGGTGCTGGTCCGCGCGCTGCCGCCCAAGGGCGCCAAGCTGCGCGCCGAGCTGAACGAGCTCGCCCGCTGGTCGAAGGATCTCGGCTACGAGGTGAACGGGCTGTTCGTGGTGTACGAATCCAACGGCACGATGCCCGGCGGGATGAAGGCCACCCAGGTGTTCGCCCCGGTGAAGAGCGCCCCGTGAAGAGCGCGTAGTCCCTAGGCCGCTGCCTTGATCCTGCGGTCGAAGAACCGGAACCGGCGGAGGGCGAGGTCGATCACGAAGACGAGGATCGCCGCCTTCACGAAGTTCATCCACAGATCTTCGTGGTAGCTGACCTTCTCGCCGGCCGGGTCGATCACGAGAGGCGGGGCCGGATCGACCGCGCCGCCCGTGCTCGTCGCGAGCTTGTTCATCAGCACGAGGTCGGGCTCGAACGCGGCGTACTCCTTGGGGTACGGGTTCGAGATGTGGCCGAAGCTCTCGGCCACCGGCGTGCCGTTCGACAGCAGCTCGCCGGTCAGCACGAACGACCCGAACTGATCGAGCGTGTGGCGTGCTTCGTAGCGGCCGGGGGCCACCTGCTGCAGCGGGACCACGACCTTGTCCATCTTCGGCGCGGGGCCGAGGATCGTGATCTTGCCCTCGTTGCCGTTCTGGAAGCGGTCGTCACCGCCGATCGCGTCGACGCTGGCCTTCACCACGCCGTCCACGAGCTCCACCTTCATGTCGAGCTGCTGACGCTTCTTCTGGCGCATGTGCTCGCGCACCAGCTGGCCCCAGAACTGGGGTACTGCGGCCAGCGGAGCCACTCGGCGGCCCAGAGGTTCTTCACGTCGCTCGTCCAGGCGAGGGTCCAGCCGAGGCCCACGCGCCAGCGCGCGAGCAGCGGCTCCTCGTGGTCGCCCGGCACGAGCACGAGCTGCGCCGGCGGGGGCTTGAGCTGGGTCGCGACGAAGCCGTGGAGGTAGGGTGAGTTGTCGAAGTCGATGCCGCGGATGAAGTCCGCCATCGAGACGACCGTGGGCTGGAAGTACTCGTCGACCGCCGACGTCTTCGAGACGAGCTCCGTCTCCTTGGTGAAGATGCGCGGCAGCGTGCTCGGATCCTTGACGAAGTAGAAGCGACCGCCGCCGGTCTCGGCGACCATCTTCATCAGGTTCTTGTCGGCGTCCTCGCCGAGGGCCACGGCAGAGGCGGTCATGCCCTCGCTGACCATCTCCTGCACGAGCTCCTTGATGCCGCCGATCGGCGCCTCGCCGTCCGAGAGCAGGATCATGTGCTTGCGCTTGGCCGGCACGAGCGCGAGGTCTTCGTTGGCCATCTGGATGGCCGGGAAGATGTCGGTGCCGCCGTTCGGCTGCAGGCGCGAGATGTCCGAGAGGATGCGCATGCGGTTGCGCGCGGACTGCATGCGCACGAGGCGCATCGGCGCCGAGTCGAACGCGATGACCTCGATGTAGTCGTCGGGCGAGAGGGTCTCGGCGGTGGCCTTGGCGGCCTCCTTGGCCATCTCGATCTTCTGACCGCTCATGGAGCCCGAGCGGTCGATGACGAGGCAGAGCGCGATCGAGGGCTGGTCCTTCTTCTTCTCCGCGTCCATGCGGACGGGCAGGATCTTCTCGATCTTGGTGTGTCGCCAGCCGCCGAGGCCGAAGCTGTTCTGGCCGCCGGCCATGAGGAAGCCGCCGCCGAGGTCCTTCACGTAGGACTCGAGCAAATCCTGCTGGGCGTAGGTGACGCGGTCGGCCGACGTGTCGGAGAGGATCACGAAGTCGTAGCGCTCGATCTCCCTGAGCGAGGTAGGGATGCCGTCCGGCCCGCGCAGATCGACCTCGAACTCCTGCGCCACGAGGGCGTTGGTGAGGTAGCTGCCGTGGCCGGTGTCGCCCTCGATGTAGAGGACGCTCGGGCGCCCCGGCACCGCGACGGTGACCGCGTACTTGTTGTTCTCGATGAAGCGGTCGAGGCCCGGCTTGGACTTGTGCGCGACGGGCGGCGGGGGCGGCGGCGCGGCGACCGAGCCCGAAGCCGACACCGCGGGCTTGGCCGAAGCCGAAGCCGAGACCGCGGGCGCCGCGGGCGCCGGTCCCGTCGGGTTGGCGGCGAGCAGCGCGATCGGCTCGACGTCGATCGCGTACGTGACCGCGCCGGGGACGCGCACCACCGACTTGAACGGGATGTCGTTCTCGCCGACCTTGAGGTCGAGGTCGCGGATGCCGTCGAGGCCGTTGAGCGCCTCGCCCTGGTAGAGCCGCGCGCGCACCTTCGCGGGGCGGTTGCTGAAGATGATGGCGCGGATCTCGAACGGCTCGCCGACCTTGATCTTGGGCGGGACCCGCAGCTCGCGCACCGCGACCTCGGCGGGCACCGGGCGCTTGTACGGGATGGTGAACATCTTCACCCCGAACTCGCGCGCGCGGCCGGCCTCGGCGAGCGCGTCGCCCGCGGTCTGCACGCCGTCGCTGAACAGCACGACGCGCTTGAGGTACCCGCTCGGGTAGAGGCCGTACGCGAGCTGCAGCGCGGCCTGGATGTCGGTGCCCGCGCCCTGGATGCGCTGGCCTGCTGGGTCGTGCCGCTCGAGCTTGGGCGGGGTGAGGGCCGGGTTGGCCGGGTCGGTGCCGCCGAGCAGCCGCGGCCGCACGGCGAACGTGATCACGCGGACCTCGCCCTCGCCCCGCTCCTTCCACGCCTTGTCGACGACGGCCTGCGCGTCGGCGATGGCCTCGTCGGGGATGCTCTCGGAGACGTCGACGACGTAGACCGTGCACACCTTCGCCGAGAAGGCGGTCTTGGCGACGCGCCCGAGGCCGAAGGCCAGCAGCAACACGAACGCCGTGCGCATGACGAACGAGACGAGGCGCTGCGGCCACGGCAGGTCGGCGAGCGACTTGCCGGTCATGTAGAGGAAGAACGGCGCGAGCAGGATCAGCCCCAGCATCTTCGGGCTGAGCAGCTCGTAGGTGGTGTCGCCGCGCTTGTAGCTGAGGACCGCGCCCGACTTGATGCCGTACTTGTAGAACGCCCACCCCGCGCCGCCGGCCACGACGGCCACCGCGAGGAAGAACACGAAGCGGCCGACCCACGGGCGCTTCTTCTTGGGGCCGTCGTCGCGCGGTCGCGAAGGCAGGCTCGCGCGGACGCGCTGGGAGACCGGGGGGCTCATACCGTGATCCTCCGGTGGTAGGTCAGCCACTCGATGGTCGTGATGACCGCCGCGGCGATGAGGAGATAGATCCAGAGCTCGCGGCGCACGCCGACCTTGAAGCCCTCGACCGTGCCGCCCTTCTTGCCGTCGACGATCAGCTCGGCCTTGGGCTCGATCTTGGACTCGAGCGGGTCGGCGAGGTTGGCCGCGAACATCACGTCGCCCGGGGTCAGCGCCGGGAGCTGCCCGGTCGGCGTGGAGATCACCTGGGGGGTGGTCTTCAGGAGGCGGTAGAAGCCAGCGCGCGTGCCGAAGAACACCGCGCGGCCCTCCTGGATGGGCACGCGGTGGCGCCCGCCGTCGGGGTCGAACAGGGTGGCGTCGGTGGTCGCGCCGAGCGGCGCCGAGACGTGCCAGACGTCGCCGGTCTTGAACGACGACAGGTACTCCGCGTCCTCCTCGACGAACCAGTTCACGCAGTTGAGGAGGAACACCGGCCAGGCGATGCGCAGCGGCAAGTCGGTCTTGCGCACGTCGAACGACACGGCCACGAACTTGGTGCCCTGGCGCTGGCCCGCGACCATCATCGGGCCCTCGTTGGCGGCGCCGACGACCTTGTCGTTCTCGCCCGGGACGAGCTTGCCCGCGGCGGCGATGCCGACGTTGTCGATGGCGGTCCAGCGCAGGATCGGGTGCTTGCGCTCGAGGGTGTCGAAGCCGGGCTCCTTGATCTGCCCGTTGATCTTGAGCGGGGCGCCCTCGCGCGCGTCGAGGAACAGGGTAGGCAGGCCGGGGCGCAGCGGCTCCGCCACGCCGTCGTAGATCGCGACGTCGTACTTGGTGGAGAACGCGGTCGCGAGCTTGTCGGGGGTGATGACGGTGACGTCGAGGTACTCGTCGAGGAGCAGCGCGGCCTCGAGGTAGGTGTTGCCCGGCGTGACCGCGAGCACCTTCACGCGCTTGCGCTCGGGGAGCACGGCGAACGCGCGGTCGTCGGCGGGCAGGTCGTCGGCCTCGGGCTTGCCGCCCGGCGCGGCGGGGGCGAGGGCGATGCGCGCCTCGAGGGTGCGGCTCGCGCCGGCCAGCGAAGGATAGAAGCGCGGGAGCTTCTCGCCGACCTTGAGGTGGAGCTTGGTGAGGTCGACGAGGACGTCGTCGCCGAACAGGGAGAGCTCGAGGTTCTCCTCCTTGTCGCCGAGGTTCTGCACCTCGATCATCACCTCGTAGCGCGCCTTGTCGAGCGGGTAGCGGCGCACGGCGAACTGCGTGATCGCCACGTTGCGCTTGCCGACGCCGACCGGCACGAACGAGAGCTTCACCTCGCCGAGGCGCACGGGGCCGAGGCCGTCGCGGGCCTCGCCGAGCGCGCCGTCGCTCACGACGACGATCTCGGGTTCCTTGGTCCCGCGCAGGGTGTCGAGCGCGAAGCGGAGACCGCGCGTGAGGTCGGCGCGGCAGTCGACGGCCTTGAGGTTCTTGAGCGCGTCGTCGAGCGCGCCCGGGTCGCCGGTCATCGGCGAGAGCGGGGTGACCGCGGCGTCCATCGAGGCGATGAGCATGCGGTCGCTGCCGCCGAGGCCGCGCACGAGCTGCTCGATCTTCTCCTTGCCGACCTCGAGGCGCGTCTTGCCGTTGCCGCCCGCCGCCTTCATCGAGGCGGACGTGTCCATGAGCACGACCAGGTTGCGGCCCTTGACCACCTCGACGGCGGTGCGCGGGTCGCCGAGGGCGAGCACGAGGATGGCGAGCAGCGCGAGCTGCAGGAGCAGCGAGAGGATGCGCTTGAGCCGCTGGAACAGGCTCGTCGCGTCCTTGTCGCGCAGCACCCGCTCCCACAGCTTGGAGAGGGCACTGGCACCGCGCGGCGGCGCAGCTTGAGGATGTAGAGGCCGACGACGGCCGCGCCAGCGATCGCGAAGAACGTGGCGAGGGTGCCGAACGGGAGGCCGAGGAGGTGCATCAGCGCAGGAATCCTCCCCGCCGGAAGATGCGCAGGATCAGCTCGTCGAACGGCACGGCGAGGTCGGCCCGGAAGTAGGGCACCTGCTTGAGCGTGCAGAACACCTCGATCTCCTTGAGGTAGGCGTCGTACGCCTTGGCGTAGCGGTCGAGCACCGACTGGGTGACGGTGACCTCGCGCTCGTCGCCGGTTTCCACGTCGAAGATGCGCACGTCGCCGCTCAGGTCGGGCTTACCGTCCTCCGGGTCGACCAGGTGGAGCACGAACGGCTCGAACTTGTTGTAGCGGAGCACGTTGATGCCCGCCTCGAAGCCAGCCGGATCGTAGAGATCGCTGATGAGCACGGCGAGGCCGCGGCGCTTGTGCTGCGCGACGAACTGCTTGATCGCGTCTTCGAGGCCGGTCGCGCCCTCGGGCTCGACGCTGGTCAGGAACTCGAACACCCGGTGGATGCGCTGCTTGCCGCGGGTGGTCGGCATGCCGTCCTTCACCCGGTTGGTGAGCGCGCTGACGCTCACCCGGTCGAGGTTCGACAGGCCGATGTAGCAGAGGGCGGCGGCGAGCCGCTTGGCGTGGCGGAGCTTGGGGCCGCGGCGCCCGACGAGCTGCCCCACCTTCTGGTCGAAGCCCATCGAGCGCGACGCGTCGACGAGCATGTAGATCGACAGATCTTCCTCCTCTTCGTAGAGGCGGAGGAGCAGGCGGCCGAAGCGCTGGTAGACGTTCCAGTCGAGGTAGCGAAAATCGTCGCCCGCGTTGTAGTCGCGGTGGTCGGCGAACTCGATGCCGCTGCCCGTCTTCTTGGTGCGGCGCTCGGCGCGCATGCGGCCCGCGAACACCTTGCGGGAGACGATGGCGAGGTACTCGAGCTTGCGCTGGAACTCGTCGTCGAACAGATCGTCCGAGTCGGGCGCGGGCGCGCGCTGGCGGCCGAGGCGCAGCGAGGCCGGCGCCGCCGATCGGAGGAAGTCGAGGAGACCCATGGATTGCGGGCGCTCAGGCCTTCGACTCGGGGAGCGACTCGAGGATCGCGTCGATCACCTGGTCGGAGCGGACGCCCTCGGCCTCGCCCTCGAAGTTGAGGAGCACGCGGTGGCGGAGCGCGGGGTGGGCGACCTTGCGGATGTCGTCGATGCTGGCGGCGAAGCGGCCGTCGTAGAGCGCCTCGATCTTGGCCGCGAGGAGCAGCGACTGCGCGCCGCGGGGGCTGCCGCCGAACCGCACGTAGCGCTTGGTGAGCTCGTGGGCCTCGGGGGTGTCGGGGTGCGTGGAGCGCAGCAGGCGGATCGCGTAGTCCTGCACGTGGCGCGCGACCGGGACGTCGCGCACGAGCTTCATCATCTGCAGGAGGCGCGGGCCGTCGAGCACGGGCGAGACGTCGATGTCGCCGGCGCCGGTGGTGCGCTCGAGGATCGAGTGCAGCTCCTCGCGGTTGGGGAACGGCACGTGGAGCTTGAACAGGAAGCGGTCGAGCTGGGCCTCGGGCAGCGGGTAGGTGCCCTCCATCTCGAGCGGGTTCTGGGTGGCGAGCACGAGGAACGGCGGCTCGAGGACGTGGGTCTTGTTGGCGACCGTGACCACCTGCTCCTGCATGGCCTGCAGGAGCGCGGACTGGGTCTTCGGGGTCGCGCGGTTGATCTCGTCGGCGAGGATGATGTTGCCGAAGATCGGGCCCTTGCGGAAGCTGATGCGCTGCTCGCCGTCCTCGCCCTCCTCGAGCACCGTGGTGCCGAGGATGTCGGCCGGCATCAGGTCGGGCGTGAACTGCACGCGCGAGAAGTCGAGCCGCAGGGCTCGCGCGAGCGTGCGCACGAACATCGTCTTGCCGAGGCCGGGCACGCCCTCGAGCAGCGCGTGGCCGCCGGCGAGCAAGCAGGTGATCGCGCCGGTGACGACCTCGTCGTTGCCGACGATGACCTTGCCGACCTCTTTCTTGAGCTTGTCGATGCTCTGTTGGAACTCGTCGACCGCCTTGTGGACGACGCTGCTCGTGGGGCCGGACGACGCGGGGGCTTCGGACATTCAGGTACCTGCTGTTGCGCTCGCGATCACGGGTGAGATCGCGGGCGAGCGAGGAGGATAGGCCGACGCAGCCGGCCGTTGCAGCAAAACTATGCGGCGGGATCGGCGGGGGTCAGTCGCGCGGCCGGATGAGATCGAAGTAGCGACGCACGTAGAACCGATACCCGGCGGGGATCTCGTCCTGCTTGAGCGCCTCTTCGGCCACCGTCTTGTACTCGGCGTAGACCTTCTTGTAGTTCTTGCCGACGAAGCCCTTGTCGGCGGCGCCGAGGATCGTCTCGCTGCGGTTCGGCCCGGGGCCCGCGTTCTGCCCGGCGATCTGCGTGTCCTGGGTGCCGACCTTGTTGTTGGTCTTCTTGCCCAGCATCTTCGGATCGTGGCCGACGCCCCAGCCCGGACCGGGCTGCTTGCCGTCGCCGCCCGGCTGGCCCCCGGGCTGTCCGGCGCCGGGCTGACCGCCCGCACCGCCGGGCTGTCCACCGGCACCCGGCATCGGGATCGGCTTGCCGTCGGGGCCGAGCGTCATGCCCTTGCCCTTGCCGTCACCGTCGTCGTCACCGTCGCCGTCGTCGTCCTTGCCGTCCTTGCCGTCGCCCGGATCGCCACCACCGGGCTCGGGCTGGCCCGCCTTGCCGGGCTTCTTCTTCTTGCCGGCCTTGGCGTGCTTGCCGCCCTTGGCCTTCTTCATGAACTCCTTGAGCTTGGCGAGCTGCTCGGGCGTGAGCTTGCCCTGCTGCACGAGGAGGTCGTGGAGCTCCTTGATGCGCTGGCGCAGCTCCTCCTTCTCCTCGGCGGTGAGGTCGTCCTGCGCCATCTTGTTGATGTCCTCGGCGCCCGCCTCGAGGTCCTTCGCCGAGAGGCCGAGGTCCTTCATGATGTCGGCGGCGGCCTGCTCGAGGTCGCGGTCGAGCTTCTCGAGCTGACGATCGCCGCTCGCCTGCGCCTTCTCTTCGCGGTCGAGGCGCTCGAGCTCGCGCTCCTTGTTCTTGCGGTCCTTCTCCATCTCCGGGGTCTCTTTGCCCCCGTTCTTCTCCTTGTCCTGCCGGAGCTTCTCGAGATCGGCGAGCAGCTTCTCGCGCTTGTCCTTCATCTCGGCGAGCGCCTTCTCGCGGTCGCGGGAGGCGGCCTTCTTCAGCGCGTCGGCGAGGGCCTTCTTCTGGTCGTCGGAGAGCTTGAGCTGCTTGTCCTTGAGCTTGGCCGCGAGCTCCTTGAGCTTCTTCTCGGCCTCCTTCTTGTCGCCCTTCTCGAGCGCGTGGCCGATGTCCTTGGTGAGCTCGTTCTTCTTGAGCTCGTTGCCGACCTTCTTCATCGCCTCTTCGAGGGCCTTCTTGTCGAGCTCACCGCTCTTTTGCAGCTTGAGGTCGAGCTCGGCCATCCGGCGGAAGGCCTCGTTGCGGTCGATGCGCTTGTTCTTCAGGTCCTCGACGAGCTTGTTGAAGTCCTGGATGGTGGCCTTCATGTCGTCGTCGGCGTGCGGCGCGTCCTTCAGCTGGTTGGCGAAGTCCTGCAGCGCGTCGAGATCGTCCTCGGTCATCTCGAGGGCGTTGATGGTCGGGGTGTTGGCGACGGGGATGTGCTTGCGCACCTCGAGGGTGGCCACCATGCCGACCACGCCAGCGAGCGCGATCACCGCGAGCCAGTCGCGCGGCACCGCCATGGGCACCGCGTGGCGCGGCGAGGCCTTGTCGGCGACCTTCTCGCCGTCGCGGATGGCGGCGCGCTCGAAGTCGGAGAGCTCGGGCTTCTTGGCGAAGGTGAGCGCGGTGGTGATGCGGTCGTGGAGCTTGCCCTGCTTGTCGAGCGCGATGGCGCCCGCCATCGGGGGGAGCCGGCGGAACCAGGCGACGGCGGCCGCGAGCACCGGCGCCGCGGCGAGCGCGATGAGCACCTTGCGCGCCGTCGGGTCGGTGAGCTTGGCCGTCTTGGTGGCCGCGAGGACGATCGACGCGCCGAGCAGCGAGCCCGCCATCGTGGTGGTGCCGGCCTCGAGCGCGCGCGACAGCCGCATGCGCACCTCGGCCATACCGGCGAGGCGGCGGAGGCGACCCACGTGGGGCAGGGCATCGGCGGCGGCGGCGGCCTCGCGCTCCTTGGCGACGGCGAGCGCTTGCTTGCGCTCCTCGCCGGTGCGGACGGTCCCTGGCTGCTTGTCGTCGTCGTGTTCCTGCATGGCTTTCCTTCGAGACGTTCGAGGCGACCGAAAGTTCCCTATTTGCTTGGCTCGGAGGGAAGCACTGAGGCTACCCCTGTCTCCCTCAACGAGCGAGCGGCCCCCGTCCTTTCATCTGGGAACCCGGCCGACCCCCGAGCTTGGAACGCCCGAAAAGCGAGACCCTGGCTTGACAGCCGGGGCCAATTTCAGGACGTTCCAGCCCCCAACATGTCGGAAGCCCACGACGATCACTTCGGCAGCGCCTTCGAGGGTGACGACCTGCCGCCGCACCACGCGGTCCCCGAGGAGCCCAAGTCGCCCCTCTGGCTGCCGTTCCTCGGCGGCGCGATCCTCGCGGTGACGCTCACGTGGTGGCTGTCCACGCCCACGGCCGAGGAAGAGGCCCGCGCCGCCGCGGCCGCTTCGGCGTCTGCTTCCGCCTCGGCGTCGGCCTCGGCCCCCCCCGCCGAGCCCCAGCCCGCCGCGCAGCCCGAGGCCAAGCCCGCCGCGCCCCCTCCGCCTGCTCCGCCCACGCCGCGCCCGGTGCCGCCCAAGCTGCCGGGTGGCCTGAAGGCCCCGGGTGCCGACATCAAGCAGGTCAAGCCGCCGGGTCACTGCTCCGCCGCGCAGGTCCAGGGGAAATCCCGCTCGACACGAGCGGCGCCTGACCGCTTCATCCTCAAGCCGCCTCCGGCCGGTCCGTCCCGACGTTCGGAGGCCGACATGGCGAACCAAGTATCTGCCGGCGCGCCCATCGCGCCTCTCAAGCCCGTCCGCAACACCGAGCGCTTGCTCGCCCAGCGTTATGGCCTCCGCCGTGTGCTCGGGTCCGGCGGCAACTGCGACGTCTTCGAGGGCGTCCACCTCGTCACCGGCCGCCCCGTCGCGGTGAAGCTCCTCCGCAGCCAGTTCCGCGACGACGCTGAGGCCCGCGCCCGCATGGCGCAAGAAGCCCGCGCGATCGGCTCGGTGCACCACAAGAACGTCGTCGAGATCCTCGACGCCGAGATCGGCGAGAACGGCGAGCCGTTCCTCGCGCTCGAGATGCTCCACGGTCGCACGCTCGAGGGCGTGATGGTCACTCGCGGCAAGCTGGCCATCGAGCACGCGGTCGACCTCGCCGCCCAGATCGCGGAGGGCGCCGGCGCGCTGCACGCCGCGGGCTGGGTCCACCGCGACATCAAGCCCGCCAACATCTTCCTCGTGCAGGACGGCAAGATGCCCCGCGCGAAGCTGCTCGATCTCGGCATCGCGGTCCCGCGCTCGGCGACGCCCGATCGCCGGCTCACGGCGCAGGGCACCGTGCTCGGCACCGTGGCCTACATGGCGCCCGAGCAGGCCATGGCCGACACCAACGTCGACACGCGCACCGACGTCTGGCAGATCGGCGCGACGCTGTTCGACATGCTCACCGGCCGCGTGCCGTTCGAGGGCAACTACGCCAACGTCCTCGTGCAGATGAGCACGATCGGTCCGCCCAAGGTGAGCACGCTCCGCCCCGAGGTGCCGCCCGCGCTCGAGGCCATCGTCCAGAAGGCGCTCTCGCCGAAGCCGCAGGACCGCTACGAGGACGGCGCCGCGCTCGCCCGCGCGCTCCGCGAGGTCGACCTGAAGGCGAAGCCCGCCGAGCCCGACTTCGCCCAGAAGCGCCGCCACAAGCGCGCCGCGTTCGTCGCGCCCGCCCGGCTCGTCCTCTCCGACGGCATCGTCGACGTACGCTCCGAGGACCTCTCCGAAGGCGGCATGCTCGTGCTGGTGCCGTTCGCGCTGCCGCAAGGCACCAAGGTGAAGATCCGCCTCTCGCTCCCCATCAGCGGCCGCGTCGCCACGCTCGACACGCTCGTGCGCTGGGTGAAGGGCCGCGGCAGCGAGAAGGGCCAGGGCCCGTTCGCGGTCGGCCTCGAGTTCGTCGACCTCGACGCGGTCGCCAAGAGCGAGGTGCACCGCTACGTCAGCGCCCTCGGCGACTGAACCTCGCTGGTCACTCCTCGCGCATGAAGGGGTAGCCGACGCTCGTCGGGGGGACGAAGGTCTCCTTGACGGTGCGCGGCGAGACCCAGCGCAGCAGGTTGTACGCGCTGCCGGCCTTGTCGTTGGTGCCCGAGCCGCGCGCGCCGCCGAACGGCTGCTGCCCCACGACCGCGCCAGTCGGCTTGTCGTTCAGGTACAGGTTGCCGGCCGACTGCCGCAGCACCCGCGCCGCGTGGGCGAGCGCCGCGCGATCCTGCGCGAAGATCGCGCCGGTGAGCGCGTAGGGGCTCGTGCCGTCGAGCGTGCGCAGGGTCTCCTCGATGCGCGCGTCGTCGTACACGTGGAGTGCGAGCAGCGGCCCGAACAGCTCCTCCTGCATCACGGCGTGGCGCGGGTCCTCGACCTCGACGAGCGTCGGGGCGACGAACCAGCCCTCCTTGTCGTCGGCGGTGCCGCCCTCGAGCACCTTGCACCCCGGGTCGGTGGCGAGGCGCTGCTGCCAGCCCGAGAGCCGCTGGAACGCGCGCTCGTCGATCACCGCGCCCATGAAGTTGCGGAAGTCGGCCACGTCGCCCATGCGGATCTCGCCGATCTGCGCGTGCAGGCGCTCGCGCAGCCGCGGCCACAGCGAGCGCGGCACGTAGGCCCGCGACGCCGCCGAGCACTTCTGGCCCTGGAACTCGTAGGCGCCGCGCACGAGCGCGACCGAGAGCGCGTCCACGTCGGCGCTCGGGTGCGCGAACACGAAGTCCTTGCCGCCGGTCTCGCCGACGATGCGCGGGTAGCTTCGGTAGCGCTCGACGCGCTCGCCGACGCCCCGGAACAGCGACTGGAACACGCGCGTGCTGCCCGTGAAGTGGATGCCGGCGAGGTTCGGGTCGTCGATGCAGGCGCGCGCGATCGGCTCGCCGTGCCCGTAGACCACGTTGATGACGCCGTCGGGCAGGCCCGCGGCGCGGAAGAGGCGCATCGTGTGGTAGGCAGCCAGGCTCTGCGTCTCGGCCGGCTTCCACACGACGACGTTGCCGAGCAGCGCCGGCGCCGCCGGCAGGTTGCCCGCGATGGCGGTGAAGTTGAACGGCGTGATGGCGAGGACGAAGCCCTCGAGCGGCCGGAGCTCGAGCGAGTTGCGCACGCCGGCGGGCGAGATGGGCTGCTCGGCGAGCCGCGACGCGTAGTGCACGTTGAAGCGGAGGAAGTCGATGAGCTCGCACGCGGCGTCGATCTCGGCCTGGTAGGCGGTCTTGCTCTGGCCGAGCATGGTCGCGGCGTTCAGCGTCGCGCGGAAGGGGCCGGCGAGCAGATCGGCGGCCTTCAGGAAGATGCGCGCGCGCTCCTCGAATGGCGTCGCGGCCCACGCCGGCGCCGCGGCGAGCGAGGCGGCGATCGCGTCGCCGGCGATCGCGCCGCCTTCGTGCGCGGTCGCGAGGAGGTGCGACCTGCGGTGCGGCGAGCGAACCTCGAACGCCGCGCCGTCGTGCCGCTCCTTGCCCGCGACCACGTGCGGGATGTCGGGGCACTCCCCCGAGAGCCGGGCGAGCGCGGCCTTGAGCTCCGTCTTCTCGCGCGACCCGGGCGCGTGGTCGAGGATGGGCTCGTTGGTGGGGGGAGGGGAACGCGGGCGCGAGGTCGAGCATGGCGCCGCGATGAGAACGCGCCTCAGCTCGGGCGGGAAGCCGGCTCGACGCGACGCACGGCGTCGGGGGTCGCCTGGGGCTCGGTGTGGAGCAGCGTGTCGATCAGCCAGGGCTTGTTGGCGACCCCGCACAGATCGGCGAGCGCCCAGGCGATGTGGGCGCGCGACACGTCCTTGGGGATGGCGACCATCGCCCAGCGAGGCCCCGAGGGCCGGCTGCGGTCGATCTCGAAGCTGTGGCCCTCGTAGACCGCGACGCGCAGCGAGGGCTGGAGGATGGAGAGCGCCTTCTTCGCGAACCGCAGCCGATCGAACTGCTCGTCCGAGTGGGCGAAGCTCGTCACCGCCCGGCTCTTGCGCGGGTCTTCGACGGGGAGGACGTGAGGGTCTCGGGGGCGGCGCTCGTTCACCCGCCCAAGCTAGCGCACGAAGTCCCCTTGGGAAGAGCCAGAAACGCAAAGACCCCCGCGAGCACCTGCTGGCGCTCCCGAGGGTCCCTGTCGCGAGCCGATCTCGGCCGTTCGACCGGATCTGGCCCGTCGGCTCACTTCTTCTTGTAGGTGAGCTTGCCCTTCTTCGGGTCGGTCATGATGACGGTGCTCTCGTCGGGCACCTCGAGGACGACCTCCTTGGGGAGGGTCTTCATGGCCTTCTTGCCCTCGTCCTTGCCCTCGGGCGTGAGGGTGATCTTGCCGTCGGCCTCGCTCGCGACCTTGAACTTGACCTTGTTGAAGACGACCTCCTTGTCCTTCTCCTTGCCGAAGGAGACCCACCACCAGTCACCCTTGGCGTCCTTCTCGAAGCGGATGCCCTCGACGGCCGCGGCGGTCTCCGCGTCCTTCTTGCAGGCCTCGAGCTTCTTGTCGTCCTTCTTGGCCTTCTTGCCGCAGTCCTCGTCGACCATCTTCTTGGCGTCGGCCGAGTCGGCGAGCGAGAACCCGAAGACGGCGCCGTCCGCGGTGATGATCTCCTTGGCGGTCTTCTTGACCGGCTTCGGCTCCTCCTTCTTGGGCTCCTCCTTCTTGGGCTCCTCCTTCGGGGGATCCACCGAGGCGACCGTGCTCGCCGACGTCGAGGGCTCGGGCTTCGCGTTGTTGGAGGTGTTGGGGTCCGGCTTGTTGTCGCCACAGGCGACGAAGGCGAAGGCGGAGACGAGGGCGAGGGACGTGAGAATGCGACGCATGGGCGGGCTCCTGGGCTTTTGCTCTTGGGTTCGGGGGCGCATGATACCGGTTGTTCGGGTCGATGGTGGCTCAAAACGGCCCCCAAAATGCGCGAGGATTTGCTTCGACGCGCAGGATTCGCGCCATCGACCCACCCGGAGAACGACCATCAGCCCTCGAGCTTGCAGGCCTCGTGCTCCACCTTGGTACGGGCGAGCGCGCAGGCCCGCAGCCGCCACGGGTCCGAAGCGGGCCGACTCGCCCAGAGCGCGACCTCGGCGCAGAGCCTCGCGACCGTGGGCTCCCATGGTGCCGAGTCGAAGGCTGCCTTGGCGAGCACGAGCGCGCCGGCGAGGTCCTTCTTGCGCGCCTTCTTGACCGCCGCGCCCGCGAGCTCGAGCGCGAGGGTCGCGCGGTCCTCGGCCTTCGGCAGGTCGGTCAGGACGGCGTCGAGCCCCAGGCGACGGAGACGCGCGCGGACCGCGAGGCGCCGCGCGCGCAGCGAAGGCGAGCTCAGCGCGCGCAGCTCGATCGACTCACCGGTCTCGGGTGTCCACGCCGTCGCGACCTCGATCTCGGCGATCGCCCCCTCTTCTTCGGGGCAGGCGGCGCGCGCCGCGTCGGCCGCGAGCACGATCGCGGCGGGGTCGCCCTTGGCCGCGACGACGGCCAGCGCCTGGAGCGCGGGCGTGCACCGTGGGTCGACCTCGTGGGCGACGCCGCCGACGGCGACCCCGCGCAGCAGCAGCGCTGCGTCGACGATGCCGCTCCCGTCGACCACGTCGGCCACGGCGACGCGCGCGAGGCCGCCCTCGTCGACGTCTAGCGCCGCGGCGCGGGTGGCCCAGGCGGCGCGCGCGGCGGCGCCCTGCCGGGCACACACCTCGGCGAGCGCACGGTACGCGCGCGACGCCGTCGGGTGCAGCGAGACGAGCTCCTCGGCGCGGATCCTCGCCATGGGCAGCGCGCCGTCCTGCAGATCGAGCTCGATGAGGATCAGCACTGGCTCGACGGCCTCGGGGTCGGCGAGCGTCGCGCGCTCGAGATCGGCGCGGGCGAGCGCGCGCTCCTCCGTGGAGACCTTGGGGACGGCGAGCCGACAGGCCGCGCGCCCCGTGTACGCGCGCTCGAGCCCCGGATCGAGCCGCAGCGCATCGGCGAACGCGAACATCGCGGCCTCGCGCTTGCCGAGCTTGCAGAGCGCGACGCCGAGGCGTGCCTGGAGCTCGGGGCCGTCGGGGTCCTCGTCGCGGGCCTTCTGCAGGAGCCCGACCGCGCGCGCCCAGTCGCCCTTGGCCTCGGCGAGCGCGGCCTCGCCGGCGAGCGTGTACGCCAGCGGGGACACGAAGCGGCCCGCCTCGGCGCGACCGTCGTGGACGCGCACCACCTCGTACGACCCGAAGCCGCAGCCTGCGCCGAACGCGATCGCGACGAGGAGCCCTAGCCGCACGGCGCCATCCTACCGCGGTGCCGCACCGTCGCGAGACTTCTCCGCGCGCAGGGCGACGAACGCGCGATCGAGCCGCACCGCGAGCTCGTCGACGTCGGCGAGGCTCACGTGCAGGTGCGGGCGCAGGCGGATCGTGTCGTCACCAGCGCCGAGCATCAGCAGCGACTCGCCGTCGAGCGCGTGCGCGAGCAGGCGGCCCTTGTCCGAGGGGTCGCGCAGCGAGAAGCCCTGGTAGAGGCCCATGCCGCGGACGTTGTGCGCGAGGTCGGCGTGCCGGGCGATCAGCTGCCCGAGCGCGGCCACGAGGCGAGCGCTCTTCTCGGGCACCTGCTCGATCAGCCGCTCGTCACGCACGATCGCGAGCTCCTCGACGAACCGCACCATGTCGGCGAGCGTGCCGCCCCAGGTGGAGTCGAGGACACCGTGGTCGCGCATCGACTGCCGCATGTAGACGACGCCGTTCGCGAGCTTCTTGCCGCTCGCGACGGCTTGCGGCGGATGCGGCAGATCGAACGAATCGACCGCGAAGAACGTGCCCGTCGGGCCGCCGGCGGTCTGCACCTCGTCGAAGCCGAGGAACACGTCGTGGGCGTGGGCGAGCGCCGAGAGGCGGCGGAAGAACTCGGGCTCGGCGCAGCGGTGGCCGCCCGCGCCCTGCAGCGGCTCGACGACGATGCCGACGATCTCGTCGCCGTACTGGCCGAGCACCGCGTCGAGGATCGCGAGGCTCTGCTCGGTCTTGCGCCGCGTCTCCTCGGCCGGGGCGTCGGTGTCGAGCGCCGGGAACGGCACCTGGACGTTGCCGGGCACGAGGCCCTGGAAATCCTTGGTCACCATCGGATCGTGGGACATCCGCGTGACGTTGAGCGCGAACACCGTGCGCCCGTGGAAGGCCTGATCGAAGTACACGAACCGCCGCGCGCTCGGCGCGCGCCCCTTCAGCACCATCTTCTCGTGGTGCAGGTTGAGGAAGTACTTCATCAGGTTCTCGACCGCCTCGGCGCCCGAGTTCACCGCGTAGACCTCGAGCCCCGGACCCTGCATGCACCGCGGCGCGAGGCCGTGCAGCGCGCGGTAGTAGGCCACGCACTCCTCGGTGAGGAAGTCGGGGTTCGCGCACTTGTTGTTCGCCGCGCGCACGAGGCGCCGCGTGTAATCGGGCGCGTAGAGCCGCGGGTGGTTGTGGCCGACGAGCTTGCTGCCGTACCAGCCGGCCCAGTCGAAGATGCGCCCGCCGTCGACGGTGGCGAGCCACATGCCCTCGCTCTTCTCGAGATCGAGCACGAACGGGCGTGGCTCGGTGACCACGTATTTGCGCAGCTCTTCGATCGCGGCGCGGCCGCGCGGGCCGAGGATCGCATCCATGGGCCCTCGGTAGCCCGTGCGTCGCGCCGTAGGAAGCCGTCGCCCTCGACGCTCGCCCTCGACGCTCGCCCTTGACGCTCGCCCAGGGCGTCTCGACCGTGCCCTCTATGTTCGGCATCGACGAGTCGCGCCCGTTCAAGCCCGTCCACCTGGCCATCCTCACGGTGTCCGACACGCGCACGTTCGAGAACGACGCGTCGGGCGACGCGCTCGTCGAGCGCGTCACCACGGCCGGGCACTCCGTCGTCGATCGCAAGCTCCTGCGCGACGACGTCCCCTCCATCGTGGGCCAGCTCCGCGTGTGGATCGACGACCCGAACGTGGACGTGGTGATCGTCACCGGCGGCACCGGGCTCACCGGTCGCGACGTCACCCCCGAGGCGTTCGCGGCCGTGGTCGAGAAGGAGATCCCCGGCTTCGGCGAGCTGTTCCGCATGCTCAGCTACAAGTCGATCGGCACCTCGACCATCCAGTCGCGCGCGACGGCCGGCGTGGCCAAGGGCACCTACCTGTTCGCGGTGCCGGGCTCCACCAGCGCGTGCCGCGAGGCCTGGGACGACATCCTGCGCCCGCAGCTCGACAGCCGCCACCGACCCTGCAACTTCGTCGAGCTCTTGCCGCGCCTGCGCGAGGTCTAGACCGCGACGCCGACCGCGGCGCGCAGCCGCGCGTACGGCTCGGCGACCGAGAACGCCACCAGATCGCGCACGCGATCGCGCGCGGTGAGGCCCGCCACGATGCGGCCGTCGACCGAGACCATGTGCGCCGCCACGGTGAGGTCGCCGCACGCGAGCAGACCCGCGCGGCACGCCGTGCGCTCGAGGTCGCGCAGCCACGCCACGACGTCGAGCTGGCCGCCGCGCGCGCCGATCTGCTGCACCGCGTTCGTGAGCCGGAGGCGCTGCACCGGGTCGAGCCGCTGGGCGATGGCGACCGACAGCGCGGCCAGCTCGGGCGGCGGCTCGGCGGGCATGGCCGCCGCGACGGCCGCCGCGATCACGGTGCGCAGGTCGGCGAGCGACGGGTAGACGGCGACCAGCCGGTCGACGAGCCGCAGGTAGGCGAGCTCGTAGCCGAGCCGGAACGCGAGCTCGGGCACGGTGCGCCCGCTCAGGAGGCCGTCGCCGAGGGCGATCGCGGGCTCGGGGGTGGCGAGGAGCGTCGCGTCGAGCGGGTCGCCAGGGCGTACGTGGATCTCCGGGGTCTCGAGGCCGAAGAACCGCGCGACCCAGGCGGCGGTGCGCACCGCGGACACGGTCGTCTTCTCGGGATCCTGGCGCTCCTTCGGGTCGATGCGCGGCAACATCTTGTGCGAGCGGAGCTGGTCGAGCCGCACCCCGACCGCGGCCCGCGCGATGGAGGAGGCGACGGCGGTGAGCGCGAGGTCGGCGGTGCCCGGAGCGAGCAGCGCGAACGCCGCGTCGTCGAGCGCGCGCGACGGGCTCAGCGCGACGAGCGGCGCGTGCTTGCGGTAGGTGGCCTGCTCCACCTCGCCCGCCTCGCCGAGCAGCGCGAGCACGCTCGCGACGAGGTAGCTCCGGTCGCGCTCGTTCGCGCGCGAGAACAGGCGATGCAGCGCGTGGTGGGTCGCCACGTGCTCGGGGCCTTCTCGGCGGCCACCTCGAGGCACCGCACGGCGAGCGCGTCCTGCTCGTGCGCCTCGAGGAGCCCGGCGAGCTGCACGCGCGCGTCGAGGTCGTTCGGCGCGAGCGCGATCAGCTGGTCGAGCGCGGCGGCGGCGCCCTGCCAGTCGGCGAGCCGGTCGTCGCGGTGGCTCGCGAGCTTGTGCAGGAGCGCGATCCGCGCGGGGACGTTGCCGTGCTCGGCGAGGCGCTCGATCTGGCGCACGTAGGCCTTCTCGGCGCCGACCACGTCGCCGCTGTCGAGCAGCACCTTCTCGATGGCCTCGAACGCGCCGGGCACGGCCGGGTCGTCGGCGATCGCCGCCTCGTAGAGCGCGACGGCGCGGTCGACGTTCTCGGTCTTGATCGCGCACAGATCGGCGGCGGTGGAGAACGCGCGGGCGCGCGTCTCCGGGAGCGGCTCGCCCTCGGCCAGCGTGACCCGCACGTTGACCGCGTCGGTCCACGCGCCGGTCGCCTCGTGCAGGCTCGCCATGCGCTCGAGGAGGGCGCGGTCGCGCGGGCGCAGCTGGAGGGCCGAGCGCAGGGCGCCGACGGCGGAGGCGAGCGCGTCGTCGACGACCGACGACAGGAGGTGCAGGCGCGCCTCGTCGCTCTCGGCGAAGGTGAACATGCGCAGCCGGATGGCCGCGGCGGTGGCGGAGTCCTCGAGCTCCTCGGCGACCGCGAGCCGCTGCGAGAGCGCTCCGCGGTGCGCGGGGAAGAACGCGAGCGCCTGGTCGAGCAGCGCGGCGGCCTCGCGGTGCTGGCGGCGCTTCTTGGCGATGGTGGCGAGGCACACGAGCACCTCGGCGTGCCGCGGGCTGCGCTCGGCGCCGAGCTTGTCGTCGCAGCTGCGGTAGGCGCTCTCGGCCTCCTCGAGGCGCCCCTCGTCGAGGAGCGCCGAGGCGAACGCGAGCTGGATCTCGATCTCGTCGTTCACGGGCCTGCGTAGGGGGCGCCCATGGCGGCGAGCTCGGCCTTGGCGTCGGCGCGGCTGATCTCGGTAGTGCCGGTCGTCGCGTTGAGGAAGTCGATCAGCTCCTTCTTGGCGGCAGCGTCGTCCACGCCCCGAAGCGCCTTGCCGAGGAAGTAGCGGGCCTTCGCGAGCCACGGCGGCTTCGGCTCGATCGCCGCGCCGTATTTGACGCAGTCCTTCGCGAGCGTGAGGGCACCCTTCACGCCACCGGCGTGGTCGAGGATGTCGAGCATCTGGAAACGCCAGAATGCGGCCTTGGGGTTCTGGGGGTCACCCCCGACCGCGCGCTCGTACTCCTTGTAGGCGACCTGGTCCTGGTTCAACCGCTTGTGCGCGAGGGCCATCGTCGCGTAGGCCTCCCAGCGGTTCGGGTTCATCGTGAGCGCCTTCTGCGCCTCACGGATGGCGCCAGCGTTGTCCTGGCTCTTGAGCAGGATCTCGGCCTTGAGCCAGTAGGCGTTGCCGAGGCTCCGATCGAGCTCGAGAACGCGCGTGAGCTCGACGTCGGCCTCGGGCAAACGCGTCAGCTCGACGAGCGCCCAGGCTCGGTAGAGGTGGTACTGGGCGTTGTTGTCGGCCTTGTCGACCGCCTCCTTGAGGTAGCGCTCGGCGTCGGCGTAGAGACCCTTCTGCAGGAGCGCGCGCCCGAGGAAGTGCTTGGCCTCGCTGATGCACACGTCGGGTGAGGCCGACTTCGGGCACTTCTCCAGCACCTTGCGCAGCCGCTCCTCCGCGGTCTTGTCGCGCGCTTCGACCATCGCGCGCGCGACCTGCAGCTCGATGTCGACGTCGTCGGGCGAGGCCTCGAGGGCAGCCTTGTAGCGCTCGAGCGCCTTCTCGATCTGCTCGGTCTTCTGGTAGTAGAGGCCGAGCTCGAGGGCGAGCCCGGGGTACTTGGCGTCCTTCTTCTCGACCTGGTCGAGCACCGCCTTGCCCTGCTCCACGTGCTCCTTGTCCATGCGGAGCAGCGCGCGCCCCTTCATGAACAGCACTTCGACGTTCTCGGGCTGCAGCTCGAGCGCCTTGTCGAACTGCTCGACGGCGAGCTTGTAGCGCTCCTGGCGGAAGCGCAGGTCGCCGATGGAGAGATAGAGGCGCTCGCTCGGCGGAACCGATTTCACGGCCTGGGCGAGCGTCGCGTCGGAGTCTTCGACCTTGCCCTCCTTGCTCTGCAGGTTGGCGAGCGCCACGTACGGACGCGCCTCTCCAGGCTGCGCCTTGATGGCCGCCTCGTAGATCTTCATCGCCTCGGCGGGCTTGGAGATCTTCTCCTCGGCCTGCCCGAGCCAGAACCCGATCTCGCCGGCGAAGGGCGGATCCTTGAGCGGCAAGAGCAGGTTCTTGGCGTCGAGCGCCTTCTCCTGCTTGAGGAGCGCGCGCGCCTTGCCGATCTTGGCGGGGGTGTAGGTGGGCTGCACCTGCAGCGCGGCGTCGTACGCGGCCATGGCCTGGGGGTACTGCCCGTTCGCGAGGAACACCTCGCCCAGGCCGTAGTGCGGCGCTGCGAACTGCGCGCCCTTGCCCGCGTCGACAGCGGCCTTGAACGCCGCCATCGCGTCCGTCACGCGCCCGCGCTCGAGGTGGATCGTCCCGCGCAGCGTGAACGCCGCCACGAGCTCCGCCGGCGCCGCGCCCGTCGACACGGGCGGCTTGGTCACCTCGTCGAGCCACTTGATCGCGCCCTTCTCGTCCCGGTCGCGCAGCCACGCCTGCTGCGCGAGGAACACGCGCGCGACCGCGCTCGTCTTGAACTTCTCGGCGAGCGCCGTGGCCTCCTTCTTGGCCTTGTCGTAGTCGCCGTTGCCCTCGTAGGCGAGCACGAGCCCACCCCGCGCGCGCGCGCTGTCCTGGGCCTTCTTGGCGGCCTCGAACGCGGCGATCGCGTCCTTCCACGCGGCCTGCTTGAGCTCGAGCGCGCCGAGCGACAGCGCCGCGTCGACGTTCTTGGCGTCGGCCGCGAGCAGGCTCTTGAACACCCCGCGCGCCGCGGGAGCTGCCCGGCGACCGCGTCGCGCGCGGCCTCGGCGAGCTGGCGCTCGGGGCTCGGCTCGGTGAGCTTGGCGAGCATCTGGCGCCCGGCCGAGTCGCGCGCGGCGTCCTTGCCGAACCGCAGCTGCCAGGCGAACTGCGAGTAGGCCGCGTAGGCGAGGAGCGGCTGGAAGCGCGGCGCCTGCGCGAGGTCGTTCTGCAGATCGGTGACCGCCTGGCCGGCACGCGGCACCGTGTCCTCGCCGAGCGCGGCCTGCGTGCGCTGCTTGGCGCTCGCGAGCAGGGCGGCGTGCTTCTCGACGTTCAGCTTGTCGGAGATCGCGAAGCGACCGAACGCGCCGAGCTTGGGGTTGAGCTCGAGCAGCGCGCCGCCGACCGCGAGGGCCACGAAGAGGATGCCGATCACGCGGCCGGCCTTGCCCTTCTTGGCGGGGACGTCCGGCGTGGCCGCTTCGAGGCTGCGCGGCTGGGGAGCGGCGCCTCGTACGCGGCGGAGGGGCATCGCTGCCGGACATGCGCGCCTGATCGAGGCCGCCGAACTCCATGTCGTCGGTGCCGACGGAGCCACCGCCGCCACCGAGGTCGACCTCGCCGAAGCCCATGCCCCCGGCCTCGCCGCGGCTGTCCGCGTACGGGTTGGTGGCCACGCTCTTGGTGGCGATGCTCGCCTCGCCGAAATCGGTCGGCGCGGGCGGGCGGACGCTGTCGAAGCCGCTGAGCGCCGGGCCACCGGTGTACGTGGCCGAGGGCGCGCCCGGGCTCGCGGGACCGGGCAGCTCGAGATCGCCGAAGTCGCTCGTGACGGCCGGCGCCGTCTCCGTCGCGGCGCGCGGGCTCGGACCGAACGGATCGGCGGGCGGACCGCCGAGATCGATCTCGCCGAAGCCACCACCGCCACCGCCACCCCACGCCTCGGCCGGCTTCGGTGGACGCGCGCTCGCGCCGGGGAGCTCGATCTCGCCGAAGTCGCGCGCGGGTTCGGCCTTGGCCGCGAGGCCGAGCGGGCCGGTGTTGCTGATGTCGCCGAAGCCTCCGGCCGCGGTGCGCGCCGCGAGCTGGCCGGGCGTGTAGCCAGGCCCCTGCTGGGTCGCGGCGCTGCCGAAGTCACCCGGCCCCGGCGTCATCGCGAGATCGCCGAAATCGGACGCGACGACCGACGGCTCGCGGGCGCTGCCGATCGCCGGCAAGTGCGCCGCGAGGTCGGGCAGATCGGCGCCGGCGGGGCGCATCGCGGGCAGGTGCGTGCCCCCACCGCCCGGAGACACCGTCGGCAGATCGAGCTCGCCGAACGCGCGCGGCGAAGGGAGATCCTGCGTGCCCCGCGGCGACGTCGAGACCGAGGGCAGATCGCGCGGGCCACCGACGGCGGGCAGATCACGCGGCCCACCGATGCTGGGCAGATCGCGGGGGCCACCGACGGAGGGCAGATCGCGCGGGCCACCGACGGAGGGGAGATCGCGCGGGCCACCGACGGAGGGCAGATCGCGCATGCCGCCGACGGAGGGGAGATCGAGCTCACCGAACGCACCCGGACTCGGCGGCCCCTTCGGGCGCGGCGCGGGCAGGTCGACCCCGGGGGCGCTCACCGCGGGCAGATCGCTGACGCTCGGCTTGGACGGCGTCATCGGCAGGTCGATCTCGAACGACCCCACGCCCTTGGTGGGCGCAGGCGGACGCGCTCGGGCGGCAGGTAGATCGGCGCCAGGGACGGGTGCGGTCGGCACCGCGGGTCGTGTGGCCGGCAGGTGCGCGACACCCGCGCGCGGCGCGGGGAGATCCCCCCGCGCAGGAACGCCGGGTACCCCTGCCGTGGTGCGCGCGGCCGGGAAGTCGTCCTGCCCGCGCGGCGCCGGGAAATCGTCGACGGGCGGCGCAGCGGCCGCGGGCGGCGCGGGGGCCGCAGGGGGCGGGGGCTTCGGCGGCCCCCCGCCTCGCACGGTCGGGGGCAGGGCCGCGCGCGCCGCGGGCAGATCCTGTGGAGCGCGCGTGGCAGGCAGCGCCGGCAGATCGTGTCCCCCGCGCGTCGCCGGCAGCTCGGCCGCCACCGCCGGCGTCGCGAGCCGATCCGCAGGCGAAGGGGTCTTGAGGCGCTCGGCCGGCAGATCGGCGGGTGCGGCGCCCGGCTTCGCAGCGTCGCCGAGCAGCCCCGGCACGAGGTTGCCGAGGCCGAGCTGGGTGCCCTTGAGCACGGCTCCCTTCGCGCGCGGGGGCGGGGGGCGGTGCGCGGGTGCGGGCAACCCCGAGCCCGCAGGCGCGGGGAGATCGTCGTCGGCGTGTGTACCCGTCGGCGCCGTCTTGGTGACGGCGGGCGGCAGCGAGGAGGCCTCGGGTGCCACCGGTGCGTTCCGCGGCACGGCGGCCATGCTGCTGCCCCCGGGGGGCTGACCCGCGGCTGCAGACGCGATCACCGCGGGGCTCGCGGGAAGCGTGGGCGGCGGGGGCTCGGCCCCTTCGGCCTCGGGCTTCTTGACGACGAAGGTGGTCGTGCACTTGGGGCACCGCACCTTGAGCCCCGCCGCGGGGATCCGGCGCTCGTCGATGTTGTAAGGGGCGCCGCAGCTGCTGCACTGGACCTTCAGAGCCATCGGGCCGGGAGCGTATCACGGCCCTTCACAGACCCCAGTAACAGACGACCTTCTGTTTTCCGCTGTCATCGGTGACGCAGGGCGCGAACCCATGGGCCCGGGCCTTCTCGAACACCGCCTGGGCGCGCGCGTGCTCGTTGCAGGCCCCGACGTAGTCCTCGACGGCGATCCACAGCGGGCGGCCGTCCTTGGTGCCGAGACCCAGCGCCTTCCAGGCCAGGAGCTCGGCTTCGGCCGCGGCGTCGTGCTTCGGCTCCCAGACCTCTTCGTGGGCGATCCCGTCGAGGAGGGTCGCGAAACGGACGCCGCCCGTCACCCCGAGCCGCGTGACGTCGGAGGTGCCGTTCTGCATCACGAGCAGCGCGTCCGGGAAGCGTTCACGGAGCTTGCGCACGAGGTCGAGCCCGCCCTGGCGGCACGACTTGGTGCAGGGACCGTTCTTCTCGGTGGGCTCGTGCGACAGCAGCTCGAGGTTGTCGAGGTAGAGGCCGTCGACCCCGCGCGCGAGGAGCCGCGCCGCCAGGTGCTCGACGACGAGCTTCTGGTAGTCGGCGTTGCTCGGGTCCATCCAGACCTCGTCGGGGTAGCCGTCGTAGCTCCCGAGCTGGGAGACCACGTTGGCGCCGCACGAGACGAACCCCGCGGGCACCTTCTTCCAGTAGGTGCGATAGCGCTCGCAGGCGCCGACGTTCAGGTAGCTCAGGACCTTGTTCTTGCCGCCGTTCTTCAGCTTCTGCAGCTGCGCGTCGGTGAAGTTGCCGACCCCGTCGTCGGTCGGGTCGGCGTCGATGTTCACGATGCGGAAGCTCTGGGCGACCTTGTCGAGGCTGCCCATCTCGGCGGCGTTGCCGTAGAACGAGAGCCAGGGCCCCGTGGTCGGGAATCCTGGCCCGGTCGTCACCAGCCCGGCCTTGTCGACCGAGCTCGAGGTGACCACCGAAGGCGCCGACGAGGCGCTCGTCGACCCCATCGTCATGATGGGATCGGGGGCTCGACCATCGGCGATCACGCTTCGCCGGCCCCGCGGCTGACACCCGCTCGCTCCGTCGAGCACCAGGGGCAGCATCACCGAGAGAACCCCGAACCACCCTCCGCGCAGCCTCGACACGCCGCGGACCTTAGCACTAGGGTAGCGGCGCCGTGACGCGTACCACCTTCCTCGCCCGCCTCGTCGTCGCCCTGCTCGCGCTCTTGATGGGCCTGGGCTGTGGAGGCTCGCTCGTCACCAAGATCCAGAAGAGCGCGACCGCGCCGCGCGCCTCCGCGCGCTGGACCATCCTGCCGTTCGCCAACCACTCCGACACGCCCCAGGCCGGTGAGCGCGTGTAGGCCCTCGCGGGCACGGTGCTGCGCGCGCGGGGGGTCGGCGCGATCGATCTCTACCCGGCGCCCAAGAACGACGACGCCTCGCTCGTCACCAACGACCACGCGCGCATCGAAGAGGCCATGGTCTGGGCCCGCCAGCAGAAGTACGACTTCGCGGTCACGGGCAGCGTCGAGGAGTGGCGCTACAAGGCCGGCATCGACGCGGAGCCCGCCGTCGGCGTCACCATCCGCATCGTCGAGCTCTCGACCGGCAAGGTGCTGTGGTCCGCCTCGGGCACCAAGACCGGCCGCGCGAGCGAGAACGCCAGCGGCACCGCGCTCACCCTGCTCGACGTGCTGCTCGGCAACCTCGATCTCGGCTGAGATGAGTTCCTCGGGGGAGGTCATCGCGGAGCGTCGAGGGCGGGATCTGCGCCGCATCCTCGGCGCGATCGCCGAGACGATCGTCGTCAGCCTGCTCGTGCCCACGATCGGGTTCTTCTTCAACCGGCGCGACCCGTTCATGACGGAGAGCCCGTTCACCTGGGTGGTGGTCGGGCCCCTCCTCGTCGGCCTCCGGCACGGGTTCGCCGCCGGGTTCACGAGCGCGATGCTCGTCGACGCGCTCATGATCGGCTCGTATCGCCTCGGCTTCGTCGACAAGGCGCCGCCTTCGCAGCTCGTGCTCGGCACCATCGCCATCGGCATGCTGTGCGGGCAGGTCGCCCAGGTGTGGCGCCGCGACCGCGCCGAGTGGGAGGTCACCTCGCGTTCCCTCGAGCTGCAGCTCGACGAGGCCCTGCGCAACGGCTTCTTGCTCGAGATCGCCAACGAGCGCCTGCACGCCCAGCTCGGCGAGGGCGCGGTCAACTTGCGCGAGGCCATGATCGGCGTGCGCAAGATCGCGGCCGACGTGAAGGAGCCCACGCTCGCGATGCTGGCCTCGTCGAGCCTCGACGTGTTCGCCGAGTACTGCCACATCGAGGCCGCCACCATCCACAGCGTGTTCCAGGCCCAGATCTCGCCCAAGGCGGTCGCCCAGCTCGGCGGCGCGCAGGCGGTGCCCGCGACCGATCCGCTCGTGCGCGCGGCGCTGAACAGCAAGAAGCTCGCGGTCGTGCCCCTGCACGGCGGCCAGCTCGCGCACGACACCCGCCTGCTCGCGGCGGTGCCGTTCGTCGACACGAGCGACGACGTGCGCGGCGTCCTCTGCATCGAGGCCATGCCCCTCGCTGCGTTCGAGCGCAAGAACCTGCAGACCTTGTTCCTGCTCTGCGGCCACTTCGCCGACCTGCTCGCGGCCCGCGGCGAGGCCACCGAGCTCGAGCGCGGTCGCCGCGCCGAGTTCCAGAAGCGCGTCGGTCGCGCCCTCCGCGACCTCGTCGAGTCGGACATCCCTGCGATCGTGGTCGGCCTCTCCATGGGCCGGGCCTCGGCGGTGTCCGACATCATCGAGGACATCATCCAGACCCTGCGGCAGGCCGATTTCCCCCTCGTCCTGCGCACCGCCCAGGGCGCGCACCTCTTGCTCGTGCTCATGCCGATCACCTCCGAGGCGCAGGCCGTCGAGCGCCGCATCGAGGCCATGGTCGAGCGCGAGCTCCACCGCTCCCTCGGCGAGTGCGAGGCGCGGATCTTCACCCACGTCCTCGCCAAGACCGACACCCCCGACACGCTGCGCGAGCTCCTGCTCGCCAAGGCCCGAGGGGAGGCCTGATGCTCGCGCTCGCGCTCGGCGCGGCGCTCTCGCTGGTCGACTTCGTCCTGGTCGTCGGGCTCGTCCACGGTCCCGACGCCGCGACCGCGGGGCTGCTCCTCGTGGCCCACCTCGGCGTCGGCGCCCTCGCCGCCGTGCTCTTGCAGCTCGGCGCCCCTCCGGTCGTCGCGCGCGACCGCCTGCGCTTCGCGCTCGCCATCGGGCTCCTCTGCATGTTCGTGCCGGTCGCTGGCGCGCTCGGCGCCGCCGCCTTCGTGAGCCTCGGTCTCGCCCGCAAGCACCGCCGCGTCGACGCGCCGTTCGTGCTCGAGGAGTTCGTGCTCGCGCCGCTCAAGCGTCCCGTCGGCGTCGGGCGCATGCCCTCGGCGGTGAAGATCGCCAGCATCCTCGGCAACCACACCCCCGAGACCGCCGAGCGGCGCTTCAGCAACGTGCTGCTCACCCGCGCGCTGCCGCCCAAGATCGCCCTCGATCTGCTCAAGACGGCCCTGCGCGACCCCTCCGACGAGGTGCGCCTGTTCGCCTTCTCGCGCATCGAGCACGTGCGCGACGAGATCGAGACCAGCATCCGCGACCTCGAGCACCGCCTCGACGTCGCGGAGCCGCACCAGAAGGGCCGCTTCGCGCTGCGCCTCGCGGAGTCCCACCTGCAAATCTGCGAGTACGGCCTGGCCGACGGCGCGGTCTACGATCTCGCCCTCGAGAAGGCGCGCGCCAACGCGGCCGCCGCGGTGGAGCTGATGCCCGAGGCCGCCGCGGCTCGCTTCGTGCTCGGCCGCATCTTGCTCGAGCAGAAGCGCTTCGCCGACGCCGACCCCGTGCTCGGCGAGGCCTTGCGGCTCGGCTACGAGGCCGAGACGGTCGTGCCGATGCTGGCCGAGTGCGCGTTCCGTGGGCGCGACTTCGAGCGCGTCGGCTTCCTGCTCCGCGAGCTCGGCATCGACCGCCAGACCCTGCCGGTCGGCGCCCTCTCGACCATGCCACCGCCGCGCCCCACGCGACCGTCGCTCATGGGCATGAGCATCGCGAGCGTCCCACCGCCGCCACCGTCGAGCCGAGGAGCGAGCGCGTGAGCAACGTACGCAAGCTCGCGCCCGGCCAGGTGGCCGACGTCACCCTCGTGCTCGAGGGCACCTATCCCTACGTGAGCGGTGGCGTCTCGAGCTGGGTGCACCAGATCATCAAGGGCCTCCCCGAGATCAAGTTCAGCCTCGTCTTCATCGGCAGCGCGCCCGACAAGTACGAGAAGATCCGCTACGCGCTCCCGCCCAACGTCGTGCACCTCGAGGAGCACTACCTCTCCGAGACGCCGAAGTTCGAGCGCATCGTCAAGGAGCGCGGGGACGCCGAGTTCTACCAGCGCTCCGACGTGCTCCACGCCGCGTTCAAGGGCGGAGACCCTTACGACATCGGCATCGCGCTCGAGAACGTGGCCTCGATGCTGCTCACGGAGCCCGCGCGGCACGAGCACGACTTCTTGTTCTCCGAGCTCTCGTGGGAGTCGATCCTCGCGAAGTACCACGACCGCGCGCCCGATCGCTCGTTCCTCGACTATTTCTGGTCGATCCGCTCGATGCACGGGCCCATGTTCATCGCGGCCAAGGCCGCGGCGCGGGTGCCGCCGTCGCGGGTGTTCCACGTGATCTCCACCGGCTTCGCGGGCTTCCTCGCCATGCTGCTCGCCAAGGCGCGCAAGAAGCCGCTCATCCTCACCGAGCACGGCATCTACACCAAGGAGCGCCGCATCGAGCTGCTCCAGGCCAACTGGGTCAAGGACGACGAGAACAACCCCGCCGGCATCGGGTTCTTCCGCCAGTCGTGGATCCGTTACTTCGAGCTGCTCGCCAAGATGACCTACGCGGCGGCGAACCCGATCGTCGCGCTCTACGAGGGAAACCGCACGCGCCAGATCGCCGACGGCGCCGACCCCTCGCGCACGATGGTCGTGCCCAACGGCATCGACCTCGAGCGCTTCGCCCCGCTGCGCCAGCAGCGTGAGGCCAAGGTGCCCAAGGTGCTCGGACTCGTCGGCCGCGTGGTGCCGATCAAGGACATCAAGACCTTCGTCCGCGCGATGAAGATCGTCTCGCAGGCCATCCCCGACGTGGAGGGCTGGATCGTCGGCCCCGAGGGCGAGGACCCGACCTACGCGCGCGAGTGCAAGGACCTCGCGACCAGCCTGGGCCTCGACGGCATCGTCAAGTTCCTCGGCTTCCAGAAGGTCGAGGACATCCTGCCGAAGCTCGGCATCAACGTGCTCACCTCGATCAGCGAGGCCCAGCCGCTCTCGATCCTCGAGGGCTTCGCCGCGGGCATCCCTTCGGTCGCCTCCGACGTCGGGTGCTGCGCGGAGCTGATCCACGGCGTCGGCCCCGAGGACGAGGCGCTCGGCTCGGCGGGTGCGATCGTCCCCATCGCCGACCCCGAGGCCACCGCGCGCGCGTGCGTGGCGCTGCTCCGCGACGAGAAGGCCTGGTTCCAGGCCCAGCGCGCCGCCGTCGAGCGCGTCGAGACCCACTACACCCAGACCCAGATGATCGACCGCTACCGCCACCTGTACTCGCAGGCGCTCGCGGCGGCCGAGGCGCGCGAGCGCGCGCGGAGGGTGTGACGTGGCGGGCATCGGCTTCTCGCTCCGCAAGCACCTGCGCAAGGAGACCTACTTCGGGTTCTTCACCGCCTACCTGCTCGCGGGCGTGATCGGCTCGGGCCCGTGGGTGGTCTCGATCTGCTCGATGCTGCTCATCGGCACCCTGAGTCCGGCCTTCGGCGCCAAGGGCGAGGGCATGTCGCACTTCCTCGCCACCGTCACCCAGCTGATGGCGGCCTCGCTCGTGCCCTCGGGCCTCTTGCAGCTCATGTTCACGCGGTTCATCGCCGACCGCACGTTCGAGGAAGACGAGGAGGCCGTCGTCCCGAACCTGTTCGGCGCGCTCCTCGTCACGACGCTCGGCTCGGCGCTGGTCGCCACGCCGGTCGCCGCGTTCGGCTTCGCCGGCGGTGGCTACCACGCCTACCGCGTGCTGCTGGTCTGCGCGTTCGTGACCCTCTGCAACATGTGGGTCGTCACCGTGATCCTCTCGGGCATGAAGGGCTACTGGTCCATCGTGCTCGTGTTCCTGCTCGGGTACGGGATCACCCTCGGCGCCGCCCTCGCCCTCGCGCCCTACGGCGCCCCCGGCTACCTCGCCGGGTTCTGCATGGGCCACGGCGCCATGCTTTTCGCCATGCTGGTGCTCATCACCCGCGCGTACCCGGCGAGCAAGCTCATCGCGTTCCAGTTCCTGGACAGGAAGCGCGTGTTCCCGGAGCTCGCGCTCGCCGGCGTGTTCTTCAACCTGGGCATCTGGGCCGACAAGTTCGTGTTCTGGGCCTACCCGCTCACCAGCGAGACCCTGGTCGGGCCCATCCGCTACTCGGTGATCTACGACGTCCCCATCTTCGTCGCCTACCTCACCGTCATCCCCGGCATGGCCGCGTTCCTCGTGCGCATCGAGACCGATTTCGCCGAGAAATTCGCCATCTTCTTCGACGCCGTCCGCAAGGGCACCTCGTTCCAGCGTCTGACGGTCATGCGCTCCGACCTGGTCGATGCCGCGCGCGAGGGCATCTACGACGTGTTCCGCATCCAGGGTCTCGCGGTCGCCACCCTGCTCGTGCTCACGCCGCGCGTGCTGCGACTGTTCCGGATCCTTCGTACTACTCCCACCTGTTCCAGATCGACGTCGTGGCGGCGGGGTTCCAGGTCGTCCTCCTGTCGATGTTCACGATCCTGTTCTACCTGGACTACCGAAAGCTCGTTCTCTACCTGTGCGTCCTCTTCTTCGTCGCCAACACGGGGCTCTCGCTCCTCACCCTCGCGCTCGGGCCGCGCTTCTACGGGCTCGGATTCGTGGTCGCGGGCGCCCTCACCAGCCTGCTCGCCATGGGCGCTCTCTCCCGGAAGCTCGAGCGGCTCGAGTACGAGACCTTCATGCGGTAGGCGACCCCACGTGCTAGACCTTCGGCCTCTCTGATGCGCCTCGATCTCGCCCCGCTCGGCGTAGCCTGGTTCGACAAGAACCTGGGCGGCGTCCCCGTGCAGGAGCCGACCGTCGTGCTCGGTCCGCCCAAGTCGGGCAAGACCTGCCTCACCCTCGGTTTTCTCCTGCGTTCGCTCGAGGACGCGCCCGCCATGCTCGTCACCGACGACGCGCCCGAGGCGGTCATCGACCTGTGCTCCAGCTTCCTCGAGCGCGACCTGCGGCCGTTCCTGCGCAGCAAGCGACTCACCATCCTCTCCTACGGGCACTCGTTCGCCGACGAGCTGCAGGGGAGCGGCGGTGCGGGCGCGCCCCTCGCCGAGATCGCCTCGCTCGTCCGCAAGCGCGGCATCGGCGCCATCGCCTTCGACACCTTCGACCCGGTCGTCCTCGCGCCCGACGCGGCGAGCGCCCGCGCGTTCGTGCGCGGCGTGGTCGCGGCCCTCTCGCCCCTCGCCATCCCCACGCTGGTCACCGCGCGCGCCGACGCCAAGGGCCGCTCGCCGGCGTTGCAGGAGCTCGTCGCGCGGGCCGCGGCCTCGCTCGAGCTCGAGGTCGACCGCAAGGGACGCAAGCTCCGCATCGCCCACGCCACGTGGTGCAGCCTGCAAGACGTCGAGATGCGCGTCGACTTCGTCCAGCGTCAGGGCATCGTGGTGCGCGAGGAGACCGTGGTCCTCCCCAAGAGCAAGAGCGGCGAGCACCGCTTCGACGGCCTGCTCACCTACGACAGCCTCCCCGCGGTGCGCCCGAGCCTCGACAGCCGCCCGCCCCTGGCCGCGAACGGGATCACGAGCAGCCTCGACAGCGACGACCTCGAGCGCGTCAGCGTGCGCAGCCTCGTCGCGAGCAGCATCAGCAGCGGCGACCAGCACCGCGCCGTGCAGGCGCCGATCCTCGGCGCGGCGAACCCGCTCGGTCCGCGCGCCCACGCCTTCGAGACCTTGCGCTCCGAGCACCCCGACCAGGGGTCGGCCCGGCCGCCCTCCGAGCCCCCGCGCACGGGTGGAGCGCTCTATCCGCACCAGCTGCCGCCCAACGTGCCGGTGCCGCAGAAGCCCACGTTGCCGGGCTTCAAACGCCCTGAGCTCCCCGGCGAGCACGCCGTCGCCGAAGCTCCGCTCGACCCCTCCGAAGAGCCCACGCGAGTGAACCGTCGATGAGCCCGCGCATCGATCTGTTGGCCGGTCCGGTCGCTATCGGCGCCGGCGGTCTGGTCACCCTGGTCGCGCTCGCGGTGCTCGTCGCCCGCGCGAGTCGTCGGGTCACGCCACGCACGGCTGGCAACGAGCCGCTCCGGTACTTCGTCGAGTACACCGCCGACGAGACCTCGGTGCAGCCCGCGGTCCGCACCGGCGCCGAGCTCCGCACGCCGGTGTTCGCGGTCGTCCTCGGCGCGAGCCTGCTCCTCGCGGGCGGCGTCCTCTACCGCGCGCGGCCCCAGGGCCCGATCGACGGCCCACCCCCCGCGCCCGCCTCCGCGTCGACCACGAGCCCTGGCACCACGCTGCCCACCCCCAAGAAGATCGGTCGCATCGCCCCCTCGCCGATCGCCATCACCCCCCGCCGTCCCTCGTTCTTCCTCACCCCCACCGCCGATCTCAACGGCGACGGCAAGGTGCAACACGAGGAGCGCGCGATGATCCACGCCGAGACCCCGCTGTTCGTGGTGGTCACCATCGAAGACGCTGGCCACGCCGACGGTCTCGCGTGGGTCCAGGAGCTCCTCGAGAGCCACCACCTGAGCAGCAAGGTCACCTGGTTCCTCACCGGGCAAGGCTTCGATCGCAAGGGCGGCGTCGTGGGCACCGCGTGGCAGCGGGCGAGCTACGAGGGCATGCTGGGCCTCTCGAGCACCACCCGCGACGCCGAGCTCGGTGACCTCGCGCTCGACAAGTGGGTGGACGAGCTCGGCTCGCTGCAGCGGCTGCTCCGCAAGGAGCTCGAGCTGCCGAGTGGCTGGGATTGGAAGACCGTGCCGCTCGGCGCGCGCGCGCCGTTCCTCGCGGCGAACGACGCCTGGTTCTCCGCGCTCTCGAAGCTCGAGGGCACGCTGGTCTACGACTCCTCGCTCGTGATGCAGCCGGCGGAGCCCGCGCTCACCGTCGAGGCGCCGCGCGACACCTACTGGCCCTTCACGCTGCACGAGGGCTTGCCCAAGGAGGCCAAGGCGCCCTGGGTCACGGGCAAGCCCGTCGCGCTCACGCCGCACCCCCTCTACGAGCTCCCGCTCACGCCGTGGGCGCTGCGGGCCAAGGGCCAGCCGCCCGAGTGGCAGCCCTCCACCGACTCCAACCTCTTCCGCTTCCACCCGTGCGCCGAGAACGCCACGCAGGCAGAGCCCGAGGCGGTCGCGCAGCTCTCGCAGAACCTCGTCGCCCACTACAAGGGCAACCGCGCGCCGTTCCACCTCGGTCTGCGCACGGGCGCCTACGGCAAGCCCGGTTGCGCGCGCGCGACCATCGACAAGTTCCTCTCCGAGGTGGGCCGTCGCATCGAGGAGGGTGAGAACATCCGCTTCATCGACGTCCCCTCGCTGCTCGCCTGGATGGCCAAGAAGAACGCGCCCTGAGCGCTTCGGTCACTCGATCGGCGAGAACGCCGACAGGTCGCGGTCGCAGCGCCCGGTGACGACGAGGTCGGCGAGCAGGCGACCCGACTCCGGCGCGAGCAGCACGCCATTGCGGTGGTGGCCCGTCGCGACGTAGAGCCCCTCCACGAACGTCGCCCCGAGGATCGGGCGCGGCGCAGCGGGGCGGAACCCCGACCAGGTCCCCGAGATCGGCGCGCTCGCGAGCGCCGGCAAGAGGGCGAGCGCCTGCGTCAGCACCTGGTGCACGCCCCCCGCGGTCACCTCCTTGACGTGGCCGACCTCCTCCATGGTGGAGCCGAGCAGCGTGCGCCCGTCGGCGCGCGCGAGCACGTAGCCGCGGTCGCCCATGACCACCCCACGGACGATCGGTGGGCGCGTCTCGACCTGCACGATCTGCCCGCGCACCGGGTGGACCTTGCGCAGCCCGGTGGGCAGGTTGCCGACGAGCGAGGACCAGCTGCCGGCGGCCACGACCACGCGGTCGGCCTCGAGGACGCCGTCGACGAGATCGACGCCGCGGGCGCGCTGTCCCTCGACCCGCACGCCGCGCACCATCGCGCCACTGCGCAGCTCGACCCCGCTCGCCACGCAGGCCTGGTGCAGGGCCCGCAGCAGGAGCGGCGGGTCGACCTGCCCGTCGTCCGGGAAGTGCACCGCGGCTTTCACCTCGGCGGAGAGCGCCGGCTCGAGCTGTCGCGCCTCGGCGCCGTCGAGGAACGCGACCCGCGCGAGCGCCTTCTGGAACGCGTACTTGGCGTGCAGCGCGGCGACGTCGCCCATGGTCGTCTTGAGCGCGCCGGCGGGGCGATACCCGGTGCCGAAGCCCACCCGCTCCACGAGCTCGACGTCGAGCGACGCGTGCCGCGCGCGGGCCGCGATCATGAACGAGAACAGGTCGCGATCGAACGGCGCGCCCTCGAGCTCGTGGGCCTCGACCTGCGCGCCCAGGATGCCCGCGGCGGCGCTCGAGGCCTCGGCGCCCGGGATGGCGCGCTCGAGGACGACGACCTTCACGCGGTGACGGGTGGCGAGCTCGAGCGCCACGCAGCAGCCCACGATCCCTCCGCCCACGACGACGATGTCCGGTCGCATCACGGCTCCTTCTTCTCGCGCTCGAACGAGCGCTTGTCAGTGACCACGAGGTCGACGGGCACGTCGAACGGACGCGCCGGCACCTCGATCACGATCTGTACGTCGAAGGCGACGCCCACCTTCCGGGCCCGCGTGCACGAGGGCAGGGCGCGGTCGTAGAACCCGGCGCCGTAGCCGATCCGGAACCCCTCGGGGTCGAAGGCCAGTCCCGGCACGATCACGAGGTCGAGCTCGGCGAACGGCACCACCGCCGCGTCGAGCGCCGGCTCGGGGAACCCCCGCCCCTGCTCCTCGGTCGGCATCGTCGCGGACGCGCGGAACAGCATCACGCCGTCGTCGCCGATCGCCGGATACGCGACGGTGATCCCGAGCGCGCGCGCGTCGTCGTGGAGGCCCTGGGTCGACGGCTCGCCCTTCTGCTCGATGGGGGCGAACGACGCCATCGCTCGCACCCCTTCGTACACGCGCGCCTCCCGCAGCCGCGCGCGGATCCGCTCGCTCGCCGCGGCGCGCAGGCTGGCCGACATGAAGGCCCGCATCCGCTGCATCGACTTGCGCAGCTCCCGCTTGGCCTCGCGGCGCAGTGCGTCTTCCACTTCTTCCGGGAACACCGAAGACATCGTCGACCTCGGCGTGTCATACTCCTTCGCCTGGCTCCCTACGACCCCAAGTCCCCTCGTGCTGGTAGCTCGTCCGCCCAGAAAGGTGGTCGGCCTCCGCGCATCGCCTTCGTCGGCTCGGGTGGCGCCGCGCGCGGCATCGCGCACCTCGGCGTCCTCAAGGCCTGCGAAGAGCTCGGCATCCGCTTCGACGTCTTCGTCGGCGCGTCGGCCGGCGCGCTCGTGGCGGCCACGTACGGCCAGGGCATGCCCCTCGACGCGCTGCTCGACAGCTACCGCCTGCCGTGGCGGCGTCGACACGAGGGAGCGCTCCGCCTGCACCTCTCCAATTTCCTCGGAGCGCCGCGGGCCAAGGACTTCCTGCACCCCGGCTACCTGACGAGCGGCCTCTTCGACATCGGCAAGCTCGAGCGCTCGCTGCGCGACCACCTCGCCATCAACGACTTCCGCCGCATCGACAAGACCATCCTCGTGACGGCCGCCGACCTCGACGGCCGCGGGCGCGTGGTGTTCGGCAAGGGCTACGACGAGACCACGCCCATCTCGCAGGCCGTTGCCGCGAGCTGTTGTGTGCCCGGCCTGTTCCGCCCGTACCAGGTCGGCGACCGCTACCTGCTCGACGGCGAGCTCGTGCGCACCCTCTCCGCCGATCTCGCGGTCGAGGCGGGCGTCGACGTCGTCATCGTCTCCAACATCTACCGCCAGGAGACCGTGCGCGAGGGCGGTCCCTCCATCGCGCGTCGCGGCCCGTTCGCGGTCATCAACCAGACCTTGAACATCGTGCTCTCCGAGAAGGAGCGGCGCGGCCTCGATCTCTACGCGCGCACGTACCCGAAGGTCACCTTCGTCAACGTGTCGCCCGACATCGGCAGCTTCGGCTACCTGAACCGCTTCAACGCTCGCTCGCTCGTGATGCGCGGTTACCGCGAGGCCCTCCGGGAGCTCGCAGCGGCGAAGGACCGCGGCGTGTTCGACGCGCGCCCCGACCTCAAGCTCGTCAACTCGGGCTGAGGCGGCGTCAACGCGTTGACGCCGATCCGGTCGATCGCAGGTCGGTCGTTTCGACCGAGACGCCGCGCACATTGCGCTCTTGCGGCGTCGTTGCGCCCTGCAGTGCAGGCCTGAAAGTCGGCGCGAGCGGCGAAGATCGGCGAAAGCTGACAAACGGGTGCTGGCATCGGTGTTGCGAGGGCGACACCCATGATGTTGCAGTACGGAGCGGAGGACCGGACGGTCCGAGAGCGACAAAGCCAGTACGACAGCCCCGGCGCGATGCGTGTGTACGGCGCGCTCGCGGCCCTCGTCCCCGCGCCCCGTCGGGGACACAGACTGCTCCAGAGAGCGCTCTCCTCCACGAAGGGCTCGGCGTTGCCGAGCGAGCGGGAAGAGATGCTCTCGTTCGTGCGCGGACCGGTCCGCGACACGCTGGAGGACGAGCTGGGCGATCGATTGGCACGGCGAATCTCCGCCGAGATGGAGCGAACCGTGGACCGTGAACTCAGCACTTCCTCACCGCGTGAGCGTCGCGACACCCAGCCCGCCACGCCTTCCTCTCGGCGCCTGCAGGCCGTGGTCGGCGCGCTCACGCCGGCTTCGGTCACGGCCATCGTCGCGCTCGTGCACGACGATCGGGTTCGCTCGACGATGCTGGCCCGCGGTCTCTTGCGCGCCGGCTTCAAGGTCAACGTCGGCCCCACGCTCGAGGAGCGCCTCGATCCGTTCCCCACCGCCGTCATCGTGAGCGAGTCCATCGCGCTCGATCTGCCCTTCGCGCTGCGGCGCTTCCTGCTCATCCACTCCGACGCCGCGCTCGTGGTCTGCGACTGTCGCGACGCGGAGCACACCGAGCGCGTCCTCCGCGCGATCGGCGTGCGCAAGCTCGGCCTCGTGTGCAGCGGCGCGCCGTCGACCGAGCTCCTGTGCGCGGCGCAGGCGCTGACCCACGAGCAAGGCGCCGGCGAGCCGCTCTGACGCAAGGCGTCGCTTCGCAGGGGTTATCCTGGTCGCGGTCTTCTGCTAGACCGCGCGACCCCCCGTCCCAGGATACCCCATGACCGCGAATCTCCCCGTGATCGGCGCCGCCCCCGAGGGTGTGCCCGAGCTCCATCACCTCAAGCCGCAGGTCGACCCGAGCACCCTCGTCCACAAGCAGCTCCTCCGGGGACCGTTCTGGCAGCGCATCCCTGGCTGGCGAGAGGTCAGCGAGGCCGAGTTCCTCGATCACCACTGGCAGAGCAAGCACACGATCACGCGCCCCGAGAAGCTGATCGAGGCGTTGCAGGGCCTCGTCTCCTCCGAGTTCGTCGAGGACGTGCGGGTCGGCTTCGAGCGCGCGCCGATGAGCCTGCGCGTCTCGCCGTACCTGCTCTCGCTGATCGACTGGGAGCACCCGTACGAGGACCCGCTCCGCATCCAGTTCGTTCCCGTCGCCTCACGCCTCCTGCCCGACCACCCGAAGCTCGGGCTCGACTCGCTGCACGAGCAGGCCGACGCGCCGACCCCGGGCCTCACCCACCGCTACCCCGACAAGGCGCTGTTCCTCCCGCTCGACACCTGCCCGGTGTACTGCCGGTTCTGCACGCGCAGCTATGCGATCGGCCTCGACACCGAGGGCGTCGAGAAGGTGCACTTCAAGGCCAAGAACGACCGCTGGCAGCAGGCGTTCCGCTACATCGCCTCCCGCCCCGAGCTCGAGGACATCGTGGTGAGCGGCGGCGACGCGTACAACCTCCGCGCGACGCAGATCACCGAGATCGGCGAGGCGCTGCTCGCGATGGACAACATCCGTCGCATCCGCTTCGCCACCAAGGGCCCCGCGGTCATGCCGCAGAAGATCCTGAGCGACGCGGCGTGGGTCGACGCGCTCACCGCGATCGTCGAGAAGGGCCGCAAGCTCCACAAGGAGGTCGTGGTGCACACGCACTTCAACCACCCGAAGGAGATCACCGGCATCACCCAGGCCGCGCTCGACGTGTTCATGGAGCGCGGGATCACCGTGCGCAACCAGTCGGTGCTGCAGCGCGGGGTCAACGACACGGTCGAGACCATGCGCCTCCTGGTCAAGCGCCTCGGGCACGTGAACGTGCACCCCTACTACGTCTACGTGCACGACCTCGTGCAGGGCGTGGAGGATCTGCGCACCACGGTCGACACCGCCATCGAGCTCGAGAAGAACATCCGCGGCAGCACCGCCGGGTTCAACACGCCCACCTTCGTGGTCGACGCCCCCGGCGGCGGCGGCAAGCGCGACGTGCACTCGTTCGAGACCTACGATCGCGAGAACGGCATCAGCGTCTACCGCTCCCCCGCGGTGCACGAGGGCCAGTTCTACCTGTACTACGACCCGCTCACGCTGCTGTCGCCCGCCGCCCAGGAGCGGTGGAAGGACAAGGCTGCGCAGGACCGCATGGTCGAGGCCGCCATCGAGCGCGCCCGCGGCCGCGTGCGCCCCTGGGCTTGATCTCGGCGGTCAGGGCTGCTCGGTCGTCGCGACGCGCGCCACGTCCCAGCCGGTGAGGATCCCCACGAGGTGGCGATCCTCGACCGCGAGGATGCGGCGCACGCGGAGCGCGAGCAGGTGGCCGGCGGCGCGGTAGACCGGGGTCTTCACGTCGAGGCAGATGGTCTCGTAGGACATCACCTGCTCGACGGGCGAATCGAGGAGATCGTGGGGCAACGCGCGCGCCTTCAAGGCCTCGGTCTGCGTGAACACGCCCACGGGCAAGGCACCGTCGAGCACCACGAGGCCACGCACGTCGCGCTCGCGCAGCCGGTCGAGCGCCAGGGCGATCGAGTCGCCGATCTCGACCGACGCCACGTCGCGGTTGAGCAGGCGCTCGATGGGCGTGTCGACGTGGTGGAACACCACGGCCTGCGCCACGTCGCGGGTGCTGATCACCGCGTCGATCCGCCCGGCTCGCCGCACGAACACGCGGTGGATGTGGTGGCCGACCATGAGCGCCGCCGCGTAACGCACGGGGGCGTCGTCGTCGACCGCGACCACTGGCGCGACCATGATGTCCTTGGCGGTGTGGCCGTCCGCGTCGGCCACCTTCACGGGGGCCCCCAGCACCGCGGGCTCGAGCTTGCCCACCCGGAGCAGGTCGGTCATCGAGACGAGCCCGACCGTGTCCCCCGCGCCGTCGACCACGGCGACCGCCGAGACGTCGTGCTTGTCGAGCACGTGCTCGATCTCTCGGAGCGAAGCGCCCTCGGGGACCGAGATCAGCTTCTTGCTGGCGTACTCGCGGACAGGGGTCGAGAACCAGGTCATGCCCCCTGATCCATGCGTCTTTCGTGCGCGCCCGCAAGGCGCGAATTCGGCGACGAGCGAGGCGAACTGCAGGGTCGATGCCGCGCAGAACCTGCGACCCCACGCAAGACGGGCGCCCCGGGACGGCCGCTAGACCTCGAGCTCGAGGCCCTCGTACGCGGCGATCGAGCTCGGGAACAGCGCACGGGCCCGGCGCTCCTTGTCGCGCACCGCCGCGTCGTCCTGCATGGGATCGTGGTGGAACAGCACGAGCTTCTTCACGCCGGCGGCCACTGCGAGCTTGACCGCCTCCTCGTGGGTGGAGTGACCCCACCCGAGCTTCGGCATGCCGCGCTCGCCCGCGTATTCTTCGGGCGTGTACATCGCGTCGTAGATGAGGACGTCGGCGTTCTCGGCCAGCTTGCGGAGCTTGGGGTCGACGACGGCGTAGTGCTCGGTGTCGGTGGCGTACATCACCGAGCTGCCCTCGTGCTCCACGCGGTAGGCGTAGACGCCGTCGGGGTGGTTGCCGCGGGTGTTGGTGATGCGCACGGGGCCGCTGCCATCGGTGCTCGGGATCTCGAGCGGCTCGCCCTCGAACAGATCGCGGAAGGTCATCTTCGCGCCCATCTCGGAGAGGTGGACGGGGAACGACGGGTTCTCCATCTGGCCGGCCAGGGTCTCCTCGAGCGTGCGCGAGACCTTCATGCCACCGTGCAGGTGGAACACGTTGCCCCGCACGAACGCGGGCGTGAAGAACGGGAACCCCTGGATGTGATCCCAGTGCACGTGACTGAAGAAGATGAACGCCTCGAGCGGCAGCTCCTTCATGAGGGCGTTGCCGAGCAGGCGGATGCCCGTGCCGGCGTCGAAGATGAGGATCCGGCCGCCGACACGCATCTCGACGCAACTCGTGTTGCCGCCGATCTCCACCGTCGTCGGACCTGGGGTGGGAATGCTGCCGCGAACCCCCCAGAACCTCACCTGAATCATCGCGCCTCCAGCCCCTGCCTGCTCCAGAAAACGCCGTAACTGCGAGCGAGAGGCGAGCATACCCTCCCTCGGCCCCTTCACGCGAGTGGTCGTGATATACCGATTCGGTGGCGGCGCGGCTCCTCGACGCTCTGGCCCTGCTGATGCTGGTCCTCGCCGGCGTCGCGTTCCTCTTCGGAGCGCGCCACATCGCGAGTCGCGAAGACCTCCACGCCATCTACTGGATGGTGGTCGGCATCGCGGCGATCCGCGCCGTCAGCAGCCTCGCTCGCGCGGACCGTGCCTGAGGGCAGACGCTTGTCGCCGCCGTCTACGGACAGGACGCGTTCGAAGGCGAGGTGGGTGGGGCCCGCGCTCGCGGTGTCGCTGCTCTCCTGCGGCAGAGGCCCGGAATCGACGGCTCAGGCCCCGGCGCCGGCCGCCACCAAGGCCGCGCTCGGTGGGGAGAACGTGGCCGCGGTCGGCACGCAGACCCTGAGCAAGAGCCTCGCCCGCGAGGTCGCGCTCGCCCGCAAGCTCCTCCCCCGCGAGGCCGTCGAGACCCTCGTGTCCGAGGCGCTCCTCGCCGAGCTCGCCGTGCGGAAGAAGGCGCTCGAAGACCCAGAGGTGCAGCGGAAGATCCGCGCCGTCCTCGCGCGTCACCTCGTCGCCCGGCTGCGCGCCGAAGCCGTCGCCGAGGGACCGTGGACCGACGCCGAGCTCGACGCAGCCGCGCGTACCACGGGCTTCTGGCTCGACGTCGATCGCCCCGAGACCCGCGTCGCCGCCCACGCCCTCGTGCGCAAGGGCGCGCCCGACCAGGCCGGCCTGGCCAAGAAGCTCCGCGCCTTCCTGCTCGAGGTGCCCGCGATCGGGACCGCCGACGAGCAGGCCAAGGCCTTCCTCGCCAAGGCCCAGAGCTTCCCGATGCCCGAGGGGCACGCCCTCGTGGTCGAGCGGCTCGAGGACCCGTTCACCGCCGACGGCCGCGTCGCCGCCAAGGGTCCGCCCCGCGGGCTCGAGGTCACCTTCGCCAAGGGCGCCTTCGACATCGCCACCGTAGGCGGCACGAGCGAGATCATCGAGACTTCGTTCGGCATGCACGTGATCCGGCTCCTCGGCGTCTTCCCGGCCAAGGTCGCGCCACGGGATCAGCGGGTCACGGTCCTCGAGCCCGAGCTCGTCCGCAAGCGCGCTGCGCCCCGCTACCAGGCCAAGCTGCAGGCGCTCTTCGAAGCCGCCGCGCCCAAGGAGCTCGCGACGGGCGACGATCTGCTCCTGCCGCGGGTCACGGAGCCGCGATGAGCGCGCTCTTCGTGCGGGAAGAGCACGAGACCGGCTTCACGCCGATCCTCAAGCGGCACCTCGAGGCCACCCCGGGTGCCATCGCCGTCGCCATCGTCGACGCCGAGGGCGAGGCCGTCGACTACGCGGGCGACACCATCGATCCCTTCGACATCAAGGTCGCGGCCGCCACGTTCCGCATCATCCTCGTGGAGCTCGAGACCGGCCCGCACAGCAAGCGCGCCGGTCTGCCCAAGCGCCTCTGGGTGCGCGGCGCCACCAAGGGCTACATGCTCGACGCGTTGCCCGACGGCTACGCGCTGCTGGCGATCCTCGACTCCGACGCGGCGCTCGGTCACGCGAGCCGGACGCTCGACGGCACGCTGCGCGCGATCTTCCGCGAGGCCGGCTGGGCGGCGCCGCCCGAGCTCTCGCACTGGTCCCCGGTCGAGGTGGAGCTCGGCCCCGACCAGCGTCCCCGCGCCGTGCGCGCGCAGCAGGGCTGGGTGCGGGCGGTGGTCATCGGGCGCGTCGCGACCGGCCTCTCGACCGGCGAGGTGGGCTACCGCGTGGAGCTCCCCGAGATCACGCGCCCGGGCAGCACCAACCACGAGGCCACGCTGGTGCGTGGCATCGACGAGGTCTGGTACGCCGACCTGCCGATCAGCGAGACCTGAGCCTGAGCCTCACCGATAGGTGAAGAGGACTTCGTGGTCGCAGATGCGGAAGAGGTCGCCCTCCGCGATCGCCTTGCGGGTGACGCGCTGGCCGTGGAACTCGACGCCGTTGGTCGAGCCCAGATCGACCATGTAGTAGACGCCGTTCTGGAACTCGATCATCGCGTGCTGGCGCGAGACGTTCGGGTCCTTGATGGTGAGATCGCTCGTCTGTCGGCCGCGGCCGATGATGAACTTCTCCTTGTTCACCGGCGTGCGCTCGCCCTGGTAGAGCGCCGTGAGCACGTTGGGCTGGGTGGGCGCCGTCATCGGCGGCAGCGGGGCGGGCATCGCGGGCGGCGGCGGAGGCGGCGGCATGCTGCTGCGCGGGAGCGGGGGCGGGCCACCTGGGCGTCCCGGAGGAGGCGGCGGCGGTGCTGCGCCCGGACGTCCACCCGGCGGTGGCGGCGGAGGCAGACGCTGCGCCGGCGCCGCGGGCGGCGGCGGCAGACGTGCGGGCGGCGCAGTGTGCGCCGGCGGGGGCGCGGGCGGCGGCGCGTGCACGGGCGGCGGCGCGTGCGCGGGCGGCGGCGGCTGCGGGCGCGCCATCGGCACCGCGGGGGCGGTGGGTGGCAGTGGCTGACGCTGCGCGGGCGGGGGCGGCGCCGGCTCGGCCATCGGCTGCCCCGGGAACGGCGTGCGACTCGGCGGCGGCGCCGCGCCCGCGCCGCCGTAGCTGCGCTGACGGGCGTACTGCTTCATCGCCTCGTTGATCAGGTAGTCGATGGAGCACTCGAGCTCCCTCGCCATGCCCTCGAAGGTCTCCCAGAGCTGGTCGCGGCACTGAAAGGTGCGCGGGCTCTTCTTGCTCGCGTCGTTCGCTTGGTTCATCGCGTCGGCTCTCGCTTATTCTTTCCTCGATCGGCCGCCCGGGGAGGCGGCCGACGTCGCTCCGCTCACTTGGTCTCGGGGGCGGCCGGCAGTTTGGCGCGGCGCTCGATCTCGGGCTTCACGCAGTACGTGACGTAGTCCCCCACGGTCGCGATCGACTTGTTGTCGTAGCCGTCGTCCGGCTTGGCCGGGTTCTTCGGCACGGGGCAACCGGGCTTGTCCCAGTTGCACTCGTCGTCTTCCTTGCACTTGGGCACGGGCTGTTTGTCGGTCTCCCACTTGGCGAGCATGGGGAGGTCGCTCGGCTTGCCGGTGGCGTAGTAGTAGCCGAACGCCGTGAGGAGCGGCCCGATGGGCTTGCGGTCGGTGGGGTTGCCCGTGAGGATGTCGGCGATCGCGGCGTCGACCCCCATGTCCTTGGGCAGCAGCGTGAACGCCTGCCCGTAGGAGCTCGGCTCGCCGAGGCCCATCTTGTTGCCGCCGGTCTCCTTGCCGGGGATCGGCGGGGCCTCGGGGCCGCCGAGGCTGTGCGGGAGCTTCCCGAGGAACTCCTTCACCGTGGTGCCCGACTTGGTCCCCGCCTTCTGCATGAGCGCGAGCACGCTCATCGCGCCGTCGAAGCGGACCTTCCAGTTCGGCGCGTCGAACAGCTCGTAGAAGGTCTTGATGGCCTTCTCCGGCGGGTAGTTCGAGATGCGCAGCAGCGCGCCGTGCTTCACCTCGTCGGGGGCGTCGCTCTTGGCGATCGCGAGGAACGCCTTGAGGCTGTCGTCGCTCGTCGTGTCGACGTTGCCCTCGAGCGCGGCGAGCGCGAGCGCGCGGTGCTCCTTCTGCGCCTTGCCGTCGCTCGCGAGGGCGACGAGCACGTCGACCACCGCCTTGCGGCCGGTGAGCTTGGCGATCGGGAACATGAAGTTGAGGCGGTCGTCGCGGACCTTGTTCATGTAGGTCGCGAACAGCTTCGGATCGGCGAGGACGGTCTTGCCCTGCGGGTTGCCGCCGAGGGTGGCCTTGACCTCCTCTTCGACGCCCTTGGTGTAGCCGTCGCCGAGGGTGGCCTTGAGGAGCTCGGCGAAGTTGGCCGAGAGCTCGTCGCGCGCCTTGTCGTAGGCCTCGGCGGCCTTCTTGTCGCCGCCCGTGGGCTTCACGTCGACCGTGATGCGGGCGATGGCGTCGAGCTTGACCGACTTGACCGCGGGGGCGGCCTTCAAGAGCGCGGGCAGGCGGGTCGACGCCGAGGTGCCGAGCTTGCGGAGGATCTGCTCGAGGCCGTAGGCCTGCCCCGAGTTGTCCATCTTCCTCTCGAAGTTCTCGAGCCGCTTGTCGGGCGCGTCGCCCTCCTTGCCGAGGGCCCACTCGGCGAGCGCCGACGCCATCGAAGTGCGGAGCTTGCCGTCCATCTCGAGCTTCTCTTCGTTGAAGAGCGCGAAGGTGGCGTCCTTGAAGCTCACGGCCGGGTCGGCGAGCCGGCTGCCCCCCGCGGCGCTTCATGTCGACGAGGACCACGCCGCTTCGACGCGCAGCTCCTTCTCGTACTTGTCGTGGATGAGCACCGCGACCAGCTTGTCGGGACCGTTCTGCGTCTTCTCCCAACGACGGAGGTCGTCCGTGTTGACGCGACAGCCAGTGACCGCGCACACCGCGACGAGCAGCGCCCCCGCGAGCAGGGGCGAGCCGAGCACGGTGGATCCAGCACCCCGGCCCGCTCGAACACCCCTACCCAGCCAACCGGTCGAACGATCGATACGCATTCGGTTCCTCGTACATGGCGACAAGGTCGCCCGGCCGACTACCAGAGTGGGCCATCGTAGTCCGAAGGAGGCCTCGCCCTCAATCCTCTTGGCTTTCGCCACCGAGGCCCACGCACGGCAGCTTTCTTGGCCCATCGGAAAGCCTACATGTAGGCACCAGGCAGCATGCCGCCCCGCCGCAAGGCCTCCGATGAAGACCTGGGCACGTTCGGCGAGGACGAGGACGACCTCACGCCCGAGCCCCGCGCCGTCGTCCGCCGCGCCCGCAAGCTCGTCGCGGCCGCGCCCGTCGTCGAGCGCAAGGATGCGATCGACGAGGTCGTGAGCAAGCCGATCCGCCCCGGCCCTCCGCCGCCGATCCTCTACGACAAGCCGGCGCCGCGCCCCGACTACGCGCGCGGCCGCGAGCTCGGCGCGCTCCTCTTCTTCGCGGCGGCGGTGTTCGTCGCGCTCGGCCTCGGCAGCTACGACCTGCGGGGCGGTGCCGACTGGGTGGGGCCCGTGGGCGCGCGCACCGCGCAGATCCTCGTCTCGGCCGTCGGCCTCGCGGCGTGGGCGATCCCGGTGGAGCTCGTGCTCTTCGCGCTGCCGTTCCTGCGCGGTCGCCCGAGCGTGATCACGCCCGCGCGCGCGGCGGGAGACGTGGTGCTCGGGGCAGTGGGCGCAGCGCTCCTCCACGTGGGCTCGCTCGGCAAGATCGTCTTCGGCGGTCACACGGCGGGCGGCACGATCGGCGAGCTGTTCGGCGAGCTCCTGCGCGCGTTGTTCTCCACCGTGGGCACGTTCCTCGTGGGGCTCACCATGATCGCGCTAATGCTCATCGCGCGCGCCACGTTCTCGTTCATCGACTTCGCGAACCGGACGGGCGCGACGAGCGCCGCCGTCGCGACCAGGGCCGCGTCCACCGTGCGTGGCGTGCGGGAGGCGTGGCAGGAGGCCAAGCTCCTCGAGGGCGGGCCCGGCGCGCCGCTCGTGCTCGCGGGCGGGGATTTCCCGGCCGAACGCCTCTCGTTCGCGCCGCCGTCGGAGAGCGTGGAGCTCGGCGAGATCAAGGTCCGCGAGGACAGCCGCCTGCCGCCGGAGGCGCACGCCATCGCGCTGCGCCTGGCCGCCGATCCACCGCGCGCGTCGAACCACGGCGACGCGATCGCGCCCCCCATCGTGCTCGCGGGCCCGCCCGTCCCTCCGCCGCCCGCCGCCGACGCGCTCGAGGCGCTCCTGCCGCCCGTCGCGGAGGAGAAGCCCCGCCGCAAGAAGAAGACCGCCGATGCGCCGACCATCGCGCCACCGTCGCCCGAGGCCGCGGTGCAGCGCGAGGAAGAGGTCCCCGCCGAGGCCCTGGTCGCCGAGACGCCGACGCCGAGCGAGCCGATCGAGGAGAGCTCGGAGGTCGAGACCGCCGAGGTCGTCGAGGTCGACGAGGCCGAAGAGGAGACCCCCGCCGAGGCGCCGCGTCGCCGCAAGCAGATCATCCCCTGGAAGCGTGGCTTCGAGCTGCCCTCGCCGACCCTGCTCGACCCGGCCCCCGAGGACCAGCCGCAGATCGACCGTGAGCTGCTGCTCGCCGACGCCCGCGCGCTCGTGCAGACCCTGCAGACCTACAAGGTCGTGGGCGAGGTGCGCGAGATCCACCCCGGGCCCGTGGTCACCACCTACGAGCTCGAGCCGCGCGTCGGCACCAAGGTGCGCGAGGTCGAGGGCCTCGCCAACGACCTGCGCCTGTCGCTCGCCAAGGAGAGCGTCCGCATCGTCGCGCCGATCCCCGGCAAGAACCGCATCGGCTTCGAGCTGCCCAACGCGCAGCGCATCCCGGTGAACTTCCGCGAGCTCGTCGAGGACAAGCGCTTCGCCGAGGCCAAGGGCGCGCTCCCCGTGATCCTGGGCCGCGATATCGTCGGCGCGCCCGTCTACGAGGACCTCGCCGCGATGCCCCACCTGCTCGTCGCGGGCGCGACCGGCGCCGGCAAGAGCGTCGGGCTCAACGTCATCGTGGCCTCGCTGCTCCACCGGCGCACGCCCGAGGATCTGCGGCTCATCATGGTCGACCCCAAGGTGGTCGAGCTCGCGCCGTTCGACCGCATCCCGCACATGCTGCTGCCGGTCGTGACCGACATGAAGCAGGCCCTCAACGCGCTCAAGTGGTGCGTCGACGAGATGGAGCGGCGCTACCAGCTGCTCGCCAAGGCCGGCGTCAAGAACATCACCACCTACAACCTGTGGCGCGACAAGATCGTCGCCGGCACGCTCAAGAACCCGATGCCCCGCACGGTCGTCGCGACCGATCACAACGGGCTCCCCGAGGAGATCGTCACCAAGGACCCGAACGTCGGCGAGCAGCAGCTGCCCGAGAAGCTGCCCTACCTGGTGGTCATCGTCGACGAGTTCGCCGACCTCATGATGGCGGTCGGCAAGGGCGAGGTGGAGCCCCCGATCGCGCGCCTCGCGCAGAAGGCCCGCGCCGCCGGCATCCACGTGATCCTCGCGACGCAGCGCCCGAGCGTCGACGTCATCACCGGCATGATCAAGGCGAACTTCCCCACCCGCATCGCCTTCCGCGTCGCGCAGCGGGTCGACTCGCGCACCATCCTCGACGCCCAGGGCGCCGAGTACCTGCTCGGCAAGGGCGACATGCTCGCCAGCGTCAACGGCAAGCAGGGCCTCAAGCGCATCCAGTGCCCGTTCGTGAGCGAGGAGGAGATCCAGAAGATCTGCGACTTCCTCCGCGCGCAGGGCGAGCCGGTGTTCGACGAGTCGATCCTCCTGAACCGCGAGGAGGACGGCGACGACGACGGCGAGGAAGAGGCGCTCTCGCCGAAGGATCAGGAGCTGTTCGACCGCGCCGTGGAGCTCGTGGTGGAGGCGCGCAAGTGCTCCACCTCGTGGCTCCAGCGCAAGATGGGGCTCGGCTACAACAAGGCCGCGCGCTTCGTCGATCGCATGGAGCGCACCGGGGTCGTCGGGCCTGCGGTCGGCGCCGGCAAGGACCGCGAGGTGCTCCAGTGAGGGATCAGTAGCCGAGCGGGCTCTTGCTGGTGGACGGCTTCGGCAACGGCTTGGTCGTCGCCGAGGCGGGCGGCCAGGGCTTCTTCGGGCCGCTGTAGACGGGCGCGACGGACTTGGTCGTGCTCGGCTCCACGGATGGCGTGGTGGGCGGCGCGGCGACCGACGAGGCCACCGGCGCCGACGTCGCGATCGAGCTCTTGGCCGGCGCGCCCTTCTCGGGCTCCTCCGTCACGTCCTTCTTGGCGGCCGCCTTCCCGTCGGTCTTGCCCTCGCTGGAGGTGACCCGCACGACGACGGCCACGACCCCGACCACCAGCGCGAGCCCGAGCACCACGAAGATCGGTGCGCGCCGCGGCTTGCGCGGGGGTCCCAGGTCTTCGTCGACGTTGGTCGTCGGCGACATGGTCATGGGCCCGGCGTCCACGGTCGGCGTGGGACGTGGGGTCTCGGCCATGACCGTGTGGGCGTCGGGGTGCTGGGTGACCGGCACCGACTTCGGCCGCTCGATCGCGATCAGCGAGACGGGCCGCGGCATCGGCTTGGCGGGCGGCGCGGCCACGTCGAGCGGCAACACCCGCACGCTCGCGACCCCGAGCGCCGCGCGCGTGCGCTCGATGGCGGCCAGCATCTCGCGCGCCGACGCCCAGCGATCCTCCTGGCGCGTGCGCGTCGCGCGGTCGATGATCGCGATGACCTCGGGGTGCATGTGCGGCGCCAGCTCTCCGAGCGAGCGGGGCTCTTGCGTGGCCACGAGCACCATCAGCTCCTGCGGGTTCTCGGCGGCGTGCACGAAATCGCCGCAGACCAGCGCGAACAGCGTGGCCCCGAGGGCGTAGAGATCGGTCTGCGCGCTGACGAGCTGGGTCTTGCCCATGGCCTGCTCGGGGGCCATGAAGCCCGGCGTGCCGAACGCCGTGCCGGTCTTGGTCGCGCTCGACCAGCCGGCGTCGTCGAGCATGCGGGCGATGCCGAAGTCGAGGACGTGGACTTTGCCGGTCGCGATCGACGAGCAGGTTGTCGGGTTTGAGATCGCGGTGGACGATGCCCTTGTCGTGCGCAGAGGTGAGGACCGAGAGCACCTGCGCCGCCACGTCGAGGACCTCGCCGTCGTCGAGGAGGCGCTCCATCGCGCGGTCGGCGAGGGTGACACCCTCGATCAGGTCCATGACCAGGAACGCGGCGCCGTCCGAGTCGTCGACGTCGTCGTCGAGCACGCGCACCACGCCCTGGTGGTCGACCTTGTTGGCGAGGTAGCCCTCGCGGACGAACCGCGCCCGCACCGTGGACGAGGCGCTGATCGTCGCGTGGAGCATCTTGAGCGCGACGCGCGCGCCGTTGCGGTGGGTCGCGGCGTAGACCGCGGCCATGCCGCCCACGCCGATCAGACGGTCGAGGCGCCACTTGCCCTTCACCGTCCGCCCCAGCCGCTTGTGCGAGAGCTCCTCGATGACGGGATCCGCCATGTCCGGCCTAGTCTAGAACGTGCCGGTCAAACTGACATGGAACCCGGTAGGGTTTGCCGTCAACGAGGCGGAAGTGCTTGATTTTGCTGGGGACAGGAGGACCAGGGCGAGCCCGCCGGCGGCCAGGGTGGGCCCCGCGACCAGCAGGATCGTGGTCGTCATGGACAGGGTGCGGATCGAGCCCTTGCGGTCGTCGAGGGTGCTCGACCCGAACGGGCACCTGTCGTTCGGGCAGTCGCTCTTGAGCGTGTCGTACTTGCTCTTGGCGAGGAAGCCGGTCACGACCCCGCCCACGAGAAGGGTGCCACCGGCGATCACGCCGACCCACCCGATGGTGTGGAGCGGGGACGACGGAGGAGGCGGCGGCGGCGGATCCTTCTTGATCAGCGGATCCTTCTTCGCCTTCTCGAGCTGGACGTCGAACTTGATGGTGCCGCCCTCGGGCACGGTGACCGGGGTCTGCGTCGCCGTGTGGTCCTTGGCCGTGACGCGGACCACGTGGGTGCCGGGATCGATCACCCGCGGGACGTCCATCGCGGCGCTGGGCCACGTGAGGCCGTCGACCTCGACCACGAGCCCGGGGTAGCTCTCTTTCGCGGTGATGTGGAGGCGACCGAGGCGCGCCTCCACCTTGGGCAGCTCGGTGGTGGCCTCGGTCACGGCCTCCTTGAACTGCTCGGGCGCGCCCTCGGGCACCACCTCGGCCGAGAGCTTGCGCCAGGTCTCGGCCGCGTCGACCAGCCGACCGACCTTCTCGTAGCAGCGCGCGAGGTGCTGGAGGTGGGGCGGCGCGTGATAGAGCGCCTCGGCCTTCTCGAGCTTGGTGATCGCACCCTTGCAGTCGCCCGCCTTCTCGGCCTCGATGCCGGCGAGCGCGAGCTCCCGGGCCGTGGCCTTGTCCTCGACCGGCCCGGCGCGGAGGCCGCCCGTGGCCAGCACCACGGCGAGCGCGAGGGCGCACGCGCCGCTCGCTCCGGGGAACGGGGTGCCGGGGGGGAGGACGCGAGACATCGGATCTGAGGGCTTACTAGAACGTGGCCAGCGCGCCCAGGTAGACCCCACCTGTGGTCGGAGTGACCACTGGTACCACCGCCAAGCTGGGCGGAAGCGGCCGCTTCCGGGTCTCCCAGCGCTCGGGGACGAAGCTGATGTTGGCCTGGACGACGCCCCCGATGGCGAAGGCGGCCAGGGTGCCCACGCTGATCCAGTTCACGATGCGGGCGCTCGTGACCAGCGTGCGGACCTCCTCGCCCGGGTTCGGGTTCGACCGGTGGTAGAAGAACGACACGGTCGCGGTGATGAGCGCCACGCCCTCCACGCCGGCGAACATGAGCCCGAGGCTCGGGTCGCCGTTCTGGAACTGGCCCACCCCGAACGGCAGCGACGCGAGCACCCGGGAGTTGCGCGTGACCACTCGCTCGGTCGAGGCGTAGAGCTTCAGGTCGACGATCTGCTTCTGCGCCGCGTCGACCTTGAGCTTCAGCGCGTCGATCTCCTTCTTCTTGGCGTCGGCGGCGGCCTTGTCGGCGTCCTCTTTCTCGATCTTCTTGCGCATGCGGTTCAGCTCGTCGATGACGCCGGGCGGGAAGGCCAGCGCGTCGGGCTGGAACTTCATGTCGGCCCGCAGGAGCCGGTCGAACTGCTGGTCGGCCTTGCCGTAGTCCTGGATCGCCATGTAGGCGGCGCCGCTGTACATGCGGCCCTTGGCGACCAGCGCCGGCTCCTTGAGCGTGGGCGGCGAGCCGTCGATGGCCTGCGCGAACCACTCGACGGTCTCCTTGTACTTGCCGCTCTCGTAGAGCTTGCGGCCCTGGTCGAGCACCTGCTCCTCGGTCGCAGCCCGCCCCTCCGCGACCACGAGGATGGTCGCGACGCCGAAGCAGACGTGCTTCGCCCGCCCACGGAATGCGCTGAGAATCACGGAGTGGTGATCACTTGAAGTCGAGGATCGAGATGTTGCCCGGGGCCAGCGTAACCGGATGGCTCTCCAGCGAATAGCTGGCTGTCACGACCGCGGCCCGGGACGACTCGACCATCGGGATCACCAGGGGGGGGAGGCCCTCCGCCAGCACCTTGCCCGTCGCGTCCTTGACCGTCAGGCGGGCGCCGTCGTGCTTCTCGCGCAGGTTGACGGTGGCCGGCCGGTACTTGGGCTTCATCTCGAGGAGCAGGGGGCCCTCCCCAGCGGACAGGTCGAAGGACTGCGTGGCGAGCTCGCAGCAGTTGTTGCGCCCGACGATCTCCACGGTGTGCTTGCCGAAGCCGAGCTCCATGGCCGGGTTCATCAGGTCGAGCGCGGTGCCGTCGATGGTGATCTTGAACGCCCAGGTGGCCGAGGTGATGCGCACGATGCGCTTGCCGCCTGCGTCCGGAGCGCCGACCGGGCCGGTCACGTTGATCTTGGGGGCCGTGGAGCTCACGCTGACGGCCGGGACACTGCTCGAGCCCGAGGCGACGAGCGGCGCCGTGTCGTCGGCGCCGGGGACGCCCGGGCCGAGGGGTGCGCTCCCGCTCGTGGATGCGGAGGCGATCGGGGTCGGGCCCTTCTGCGCATACCGCACGCCGACGAAGGTGCCCGCCATGACGACGGTGCCCGCGGCGATGAACGGCAAGAGCCGCCGCAAGCTCCGCGCCCGCCGCTCGCGGGCGGCGATCGACGAGGCGGCGCGCAGCAGCGCGACGTCGCTGGGATCGTAGGCCAGCGCGCGGTTGAGATCGTGCGAGCCGCCGACCACGTCGCCAGCAGCTCGCGCCGACAGGCCGCGCTCGCGCAGGATCGGCTTGAGCCGCGCGCCCCAGCCGCGCGCGACGCCCACCGGGTCGCGCAGGAACGACTCGAGCTCGGCCTCCGGGTCGTCGATGCCCATCGCGGCGAGCTCGTCGACGATGGCCTCCTCGCACTCGGGGAGGCTCGGGCGGTGGCCCTCTTCGTGGTCGAGCATCGAGGCGACGATCTCGGCCCACCGCCCGCCGACCTGTGGCACCAGGCGATCGACCGGGGTGAACTGGCCCTCGAGCACGCGGCGGATCACCTGCGCGGGGTTCTTGCCGTCGAACGGCAGGCTGCCCGTGACGAGCTCGTAGAAGAGGACGCCGACCGCGAACACGTCGACCTTGGCGGTGACCTCGCCGCCCTCGATCTGCTCGGGCGACATGTGCGCGGGCGAGCCGAGGATCTGGCCGGTGCTGGTCATCCCCTGCGCGTCGAGGATCTTGGCGATGCCGAAGTCGGTGAGCTTGGTGCGCGGCGGCGTGCGCCCGGGCTCGCTGCTGCGCCCCTCGGCGAGGCCCGCGACGAGGATGTTCTCGGGCTTCACGTCGCGGTGGATGATGCCCTCCTCGTGCGCGCGGGCGAGCGCGGAGAGGATCTGCAGCACGAGCGCGGCCGCGATCTCGGGCGGGAACAGGCCCGCGTGCTCGCCGCCGAGGTCGGCGCGCAGCTGCGTCATGTACTTGCGCAGCGAGGGTCCGTCGACGAACTCGGCCACGAGGTAGCGCTCGCCGTCCTCGAGATCGGGGACGTCGTAGATCTCGACGATGGCGGGGTGCTTGAGCTTCGCGACCGCGCGCGCCTCGTGGCGGAAGCGGGTCGCGATCTCCTGGTTCTCGCGGAGGTGGCGGTGGATGACCTTGAGCGCGACGTCGCGTTCGAGCCGCGGGTCGCGCGCGCGGTACACGGTGGCCATGCCGCCGTGGCCGACCTCCTCCATGATCTCGTAGCGACCGAGGGTGCCGCCGACGACGGCGCCGGGCCCGCTCGTGGGGGCGCTGGGCGCCGGCGAGGCCGAGGCGGAGCGCAGCGTGCCGCTGATGGCGCGCGGGGCGTCGATGGTGTCGGTCTGCGAAGGGCGCGGCGGATCGCTCGAGCCGCGCTGCGCGCGCTCCGCGGCGTCGCGATCGGTCGCGCGCCCCTCGTCTTGGTCGTCGTTGGAGAGCGGCTCGCCCGGCATCAGCCCCGACCTTGCAGGATGCGAGGACGGCGGGCGCGGCGCAATGATAGAAGCTGGAGGGCGATGACGCAGGATCTCCACCCCGTCTCGACGGCCGTCCTGCTGGCGGTCCAGCGGCTCTTGCAGGTCCCCTTCTGCCTGCTGACCCGGGTGACGGGCGACTCGTTCGTGGTCCATGCGGAGGTCGGAGCCCCCTCGGGGCTCTTCCAGGGCAAGACCCTCCCGCTCGCCGATTCCTTGGTGGGAGAGGTGGTCAGCGAGCGCACGCTGGTGAGCTTCACCGACCAGGACGCGGTCCTCCCCCGCCTCGAGCGGGGCCTCGGCGTGCGCTCTGCGCTGGGTTTTCCCCTGGTCCTGCGCAGCGGCACGGTGATCGGGGCGCTGGTCGCGCTCGACCGCGAAGCCCGCACCTACAACCCGCGCGACGTCGAGCTGTGCGCCGGTCTCGCGCGCGCCGCGGCGGCCGATCTCGAGGAGACGTTCACCTTCGACCGCGCCGCGGAGCTCGAGCGGGCCCGCCTGGCCGGCCTGCTCGCGCGCGGGATGGCCCACGATTTCGGCAACGTCGTGTCCTCGGCGCTCGCCAACGTGCGGTCGCTGCACCGCCTGCTCGGGCCGGTCGGCAGCGAGGCGCGCGAGGCCCTCGACGAGCTCGCCGCCTCGCTCGAGGCCGGGGCGGAGCTGATCGCGCGGCTGCGCGACGTCGGCCGCGCCGATCCCCGCGGTGCGCAGCGGCGCGGGCTCGACCCCACCGCGGTGGCCTCGAAGGTGGTGGCGATGGCGCGCGGCCTCTTCACCGAGGCCTCTGGCTGGATCGATCTGCGGCTGCAGCACCCCGATCGGTCGATCGAGATCCGCGGCGACGAACACGCGATCGAGCAGGCGCTCCTGAACCTGGTGCTCAACGCGCGCGACGCGCTCAAGGAGCGCGGCGGTCGCGTGACGGTGCGCGTGCTCTCGCAGACGGTCGAGTCCTCGAACCGCGAGGCGCCGTGGATGATCCCGGGCACGTGGGCGGAGCTCGTGGTGGACGACGACGGCCCCGGCGTGGACGAGACCCAGGCGGAGCGGCTGTTCGAGCCCGGGTTCACCACCAAGGGCGAGCGGGGCAGCGGGCTCGGGCTGTTCCTCGTGAAGACGACGGCCACGGCGCACGGCGGCGGGGTGCGGGTCGGGAGGTCGCAGGAGGGCGGCGCGCGGTTCTCGCTGTGCCTGCCGGCGCGGCCGCGCGGTTCGTCGACGGCCTTCCGGCCGCCGCTCGTGCTGGTGGCGGACGACGAGCGCGGGCTGCGGCGGGCGTGCGCGCGGGAGCTCGCTGCGGCGGGGCTCGCGGTGGCGGAGGCGGCGTCGCGGGCGGCGGCGCTCGAGATCGTCGACGCGGACCCGCTGCGCATCGTCGCGGCGATCATCGACCGCGACCTCGGCGACGGCTCGGGGGCCGACGTGGCGCGGCGGATCCGGTCGCAGAACCCGAGGGCGCTGATCATCGAGACGAGCGCGGCGCCGGACGAGGAGGGGATCGTCCTCGAGAAGCCCTTCGACCTCGGCGCGCTCACGCAGCGGGTGCTGGCCGCGGTGCGGCTCTACGCGACGGGGGGCTCGGGGGGGTAGCGCAAAAGCGAAGCAGGACTGCCCCTTCTTTCGGAAGGAGGCAGTCCCGATCCGCCGCAAGCGGCTGTGACGCCTCAGCGCTTGAACGCCTTCGCCTCGTCCGCGATCACGCGGAACAGGATCTTGTCGAGGTGCTCGACCTGGTAGCCGCTGATGTCCGGGGTGATGTGGCTCTCGCCCACACCGCTGTCGTCCGTGAGGAAGATGTAGCGGCCGCCGGTGTACGCCGACATCTGGCGGAACACGTACTCCGTGGTCTTGTCGATGCCGCTCGCGCCGAGGGTCACGAGCTTGATGCCGCGCGCCGAGAGGTCGACGATGGCGTTCTTGTAGGTGTACTGCTCGTCCGCGTAGAAGTGCGGCGGCGCGTCGGCGACCAGGATGGCGAGGCGGCCGGTCTCGTCGCCCGCCCACTGCAGCTTCTGGACGGTGTCGGCGAGCGCCGCGTTCACGCTCTCGGGCATGTCGCCGCCGCCCATCGCGGCCGCGGTCTTGAGCGAGCCGAGGAACGTGGGCAGGTCCTCGGTGAAGGGGAAGGACTTGGTGACGAAGTCGTCGCCGCGGTCGCGGTAGAGCACGAGGCCGAGGCGCACGCGGCGCATCGACTGCTCCTTCTTCACCTTGGTCACGACGCCGGCCATCTCGGCCTGCAGATAGGCGATCTCGTCGCCCATGCTGCCCGTGCAGTCGACCACGAACGCGACGTCGAGCGCGGGCTGGGTCATGCGGTTCGGCACGCCCTTGAGCTTGAGGGTCCAGGTGACGTCGGTGCCGGGCGCGGCGAACGTGGCCTCGACGCGGAGCGCGTTCTGCACGTCGACCGTCGAGGACTGCGCGGCGACCGAGTAGAGCGGCGACTGGTTCGCGCCGTAGTAGCCGCTGGCGGTGGGCGGGTAGTAGTAGGTCGTGCCGTCGCCGTGCGTGCGCAGGTTCACGATCTGGCCGCTCGGCGTGCGGATCGAGATCGGCGCGTCGCCGACGAGGACGCCGTTCTTGTCCTCGACGCGGAGGGTCACGCGGCGGCCGAGGTCCAGCCCCCACTGCGATGCATAACTAGGATATCGAGCGACGAAGGTGAGGAACTGCGAGCGCATCGCGTTGTCGTCCCAGATCGCCGCGGTGAGCACGCCGGAGCTGCTCGAGTCCTGGGGCTCGGGGGAGACGGGGACCGGCGTGGGGGTGACGACGACGGTGGTCTTGGTGGTGACCGTGACGGTGGAGGGCGGGGGGGGCGGCATCTTCGCGCCGACGGTCGGCGAGGGCGAGCCGGTCGCGACGTCGCTCTTGGCCATCGACGGCTTCGGCGCGGTCGGCATGGGGCCCGTGGCGGGCGCCGGTGCAGACACGGGCGGCGGCGCGTAGCTCGGCTCCTTCGCCACCTTCGCGGAGTCACCGGCCGCGTAGCCACCGCCGGCGTAGCCACCGGGCGATGCGGTCGCCGGGGCGCTCTCCGCGTACCCCTTGCTGGGCGCCGCGTAGCTGGGCGGCGAGGCGTAGCTCGTCGGGCCGGCGTAGCCACCGCTCGCGGGGGCGCGGTTGCTGCTCGCACCACAGCCCGAGAGCGCGACGGTCAGGAGCGCGAGGGAGAGCAGCGGGGTGCGCAGGGAGCGGGGGGTCATCGAATCCTCCAGGGGCTGGTTTCCCCCGGAGAACGCGGCCCGCGGGCCGACCTTACAGGGCGCCCGCGAAGATCTTCCCGAGCGCGCCCGCGAGGGCCTCGACCTCGTCGTCCGCGACGGCCCGCAGGTCGAGGAACAGCGCGCCGCCCTCGACGCGGGGCACCACCGCGGGGGAGCCGTTGCGCAGCCGTCCGGCGACCGCGTCGACGCTCTCGACCTCGAGGCGCAGCGCCGCCGAGGGGACGTCCGCCGTGGGCTGCGCGCCCGCGCCGACGCGCGCGACGGTGTCGACCACTTCGCCGCGACCCACCCGCGCGCGCAGCCGCTCGCACCGCGCGCGCACGCTCTCTCGATCGGCGACGAGCCGCGCGAGGGTGGGCAACTCCTCGAGCGCATGACCGCGCTCGTAGGCGGCGAGCGTCGCGTCGAGCGCCGCGAGCACGAGCTTGCCGCCGCGGAGCGCGCGCATGAGCGGGTGCCTCCGCATCGCCTCGATCGCGGCGCCCCGCCCGACCGCGAGCCCGGCCTGAGGGCCGCCGAGCAGCTTGTCGCCGCTGAACACCACGACGTCCGCGCCGCTCGCGACCGCGCCCGGGACGTCGGGCTCGTCGGGCAGGCCGATCGACGCGCCGCGCACCATCAGCCCCGAGCCGAGGTCGTAGACCACGCGGCAGCCCCGCCGCGCGCCGAGGGCGACGAGCTCCTCGAGCGACGCCTCCTCGGTGAAGCCGACCATCGCGAAGTTCGACCGGTGCACCTTGAGCAGCACCGTGGGCTCGTCGGTGATCGCGCGCTCGTAGTCGGCGAGGCGGGTGCGGTTGGTGGTGCCCACCTCGACGAGGCGCGCGCCGCCGGTCTCGACGATCTCGGGGATGCGGAAGGCGCCGCCGATCTCCACGAGCTCGCCGCGCGAGACGATGACGCGCGCGCCGGGCGCGAGCGCCGAGAGCGCGAGCAGGAGCGCCGCGGCCGCGTTGTTGGCGACGAGCGCGTCCTCGGCGCCGGTCACGCGGGAGAGGCGCGCGCGCGCGTGGGCGTGGCGGGAGCCGCGTCCGCCGCTCGGCAGGTCGATCTCGAGCGCGACGTAGCCCGAGCCCTCGCGCGCGATCGCGGCCCGCGCGGCCTCTCCGAGGGGCGCGCGGCCGAGGTTGGTGTGCAGGACGACGCCCGTGGCGTTGATCACCGGGACCAGCGTGCCCCGCGCGCGCTCGGCGAGGAGCGTGGTGGCGGCGACGACGACGGCCTCGGGGGTCGGCTCGCCGTGGCCGCTGCGCGCGGCCTCGATGGCGGCGCGCAGGGCCTCGACGGTGGCGTCGCGGCCGTGTTGCTCGATCAGCGCGCGTACGTCGTCGCGCGCGACCAGCCGCCCGACCGCCGGCAGCGCGGCGCGCGGGTCCACCCGATCAGCCGCAACGACCGACGGCGGTGTTGCACTTGAGCCCGGTCGGGCAGGCCGCGTCGTTGAGGCAGTTGAAGCACGCCGCGGCGGAGCAGTCCTGGCAGCTCGTCGGCTCGACACCGACCAGACAGGTCTTGGCCTGGGTCGAGGGCTTCAGGCAGTTCGGTCCCCCGACCGTGGCCTCGGCGGCATCGGAGGGGAACACGACCGAGCACCCGAAGCAGGCGTAGATCTGGATCGCGACGGGGAGGCTCTCGACGTCGGTGCCACCGAGCGTCTTACCGAACACCTTGACGTTCGCGAGGATCAGCTTGCGCGGCCCGAAGGTGGTGGTGCCGGTGTTCTTCGCGACGGCGCCGGCTACCCCGGCCGGGATCAGCGTGACGAAGACCGCGCCATAGCTCGCGTCCGAGCTGGCCGTCGGATCGACGACGCCGATGGTGGGCACGGTGAACTTGGGCACGATCGCGTTGCCGCCGGTGTCGGTGAGCTCGACCTCCGCGCCACTGAGCTGGATGCGGTTCGGCTCGCCTCGCGAGGTCTTGGGATCGCCGCGGCCGAACAGCTGGCTGCCGACGAGGAGCGGAACGTCGACCTGGGTCGTGAGCGCGCTGTCGAAGTAGAGCGAAGACCAGAGCGTGGCGTCCGCGTCGGGCTTGGCGACGCAGTCGGGCGCCTTGATGGCGATGACCCCGCGGATGAACAGCGACACGCCGTTGTCCGCGCAGCTCGGGACGAGCAACGAGACTCCGCCGAGCATGGCCATCGCAGACACGAACTTCGACGTCGACTTGATCCAACCGGCGCCCATGCGGACCTCCAAGAACTTCCCACCAGTCTACGGGGCGCCGGCGCTTCCTTCCAAATTCCGCGCAGCGAAGGTGGAGATGTCGGTGGGAGTCAGACGCTGGACCAGCGGCTCTCCAGGGCTCCGGACCAGCACGTAGGCGACCTTGTCGCCCTCGCGCTTCTTGTCGGCCATGACCCTCGGCATGGCCTCCGCCAGGGGCTCCTCGTCGAGCGCGACGGGCAGGCCGAGCCTGAGCAGCAGGTCACGGACCCGCACGAGCAGGGCCTTCTCGGTGACCCCGAGGCCCACTCCGACCCGCAGGGCAGCGATCATCCCGAGCGCGACCGCCTCGCCATGCGTCCAGCGCGCATAGCCGTGGTGGGCCTCGAGCGCGTGCCCGATCGTGTGCCCGAAGTTGAGCGCCGCGCGGGCGTCGGACTGGTCGCGCTCGTCCTCGGCGACCACGCGCGCCTTGTGGAGCACCGAGGCGCGCACCACCCGCGTGAGGGCGGCCTTGTCGCCGGCCAGCAGAGCCTCGGCGTGCCGCTCCACGTCGGCGAGCGGGGCGCGGTCGCCCACGAGCGCGGTCTTCACCACCTCGGCCAGCCCCGAGCGGAGCTCCCGGGCGGGCAACGTGGCGAGCAGCTCGGGGTCGGCGAGCACCGCGCTCGGCTGGTGGAACGCGCCGACCAGGTTCTTGCCCTCGGGCCGGTCGATCGCCGTCTTGCCGCCGACCGAGGCGTCGACCATCGCGAGCAGGCTGGTGGGCACCTGCACGAAGCGGACGCCGCGCAGGAGGGTCGCCGCCGCGAACCCGACGAGATCGCCGACCACACCGCCGCCGATCGCCACGAGCAAGCTGCGCCGGTCGAGGCCGGCCGCGAGCGCGGCGTCCCAGATCGTGGCGACGTTGACGATGGTCTTGTTGGCCTCGCCTGGCGCGAGCAGGTGCAGCGGCGCGTCGAGGCGCGGGATCCGCCGGCGGACGTGGGGATGGATCTCGGTGTCGCTCACGAGGAGCGCGCGGGAGCGGGCCACGATCTCGGGGAGCCGCGCGATGCAGCCCGGCGCGACCTCCACCTGGTAGGTGCGGGCGCCGAGGGCCACGACGACCGCGTCGCGCGCGGATACCCGGGTGATCTCCTCGGCGATCGAGGAGAGGCTGCGGCCCTCGACATCGACGATGGCGTGGGCCTCGGCGTAGGCCTCGGCGCGGCTCGCGAGGATCGCCTCGAGCCGGGGGATCGGGTCGTTCGCGAGCAGCGGTCGCGCCGCGCGGGCCGCGGCGTCCAGGCGGGCGACGAGGGCGCGGGCGGGGGCGCGCAGCGTGACGAGGCAGGTGCGGGCGAGCAGCGCGCGCCGCAGGAGCGGGTTGGTGACGACCCCGCCGCCGAGGGCGAGCACGCAGGGTGGGCCAGCGAGCGCCTCGGCCACCACCGCGGCTTCGCGCTCGCGGAACACCGCCTCGCCCTCGGTCGCGAACAGCTCGGCCACCGTGCGTCCCTCGGCCTCGATCCGCGCGTCGGTGTCGACCAGCGGGACCCCGAAGCGCTCGGAAAGCAGCTTGCCGAGGGTGCTCTTGCCGCTGCCCATGGGTCCGGACAGGGCGAGGGTGCGCGGCAGCGTGGCCATGGGGAGAGCTTCCTCGGTCGGCCCCCGCCTCGCAAGCCGGGAACCTTTTGCCCGCCTCGCTGTCTCGGCCTCGCTATCCTCGGAGGAGCCTCGATGACCAAGCTCGCCGTCGCGTTGGCCGCCGCCGTGTCGTTGATCAGCACCGCGGGCGCCACGGCCCCCTTCGTGCCCGAGATCGCGACCCCGTGGCTCGACGACCTCGCCCGCGCCTCGTTCACCAACAAGGGCTGGGTGATCCTCTACAACCCCCAGCGGTGCAAGGACATCGGGGCCGACGCCTGCGCGTTCTTCCGCATGCACGAGTACGGGCACATCACGCTCAACCACGCGAGCGCGCTCTACACGCAGGTGATCGGCGGTCGCGCGCTGGCCGAGTCCGAGGCCGACTGCTTCGCGGCCAAGAACGCCTTCGTGACCCAGGTGCGGGCCGCCGTCGCCTTCCTCGAGTCGAAGGAGATGGCCGACACGAGCTTCGACGGCTTCCACAAGAAGGGCCGCGAGCGCGCCAAGCAGATCCGCGCCTGCCGCAACCTCCTGATCAGTAGGCGGCGAGCTGGGCGCGGTAGCCCTCGACGTTGCGCAGCAGCTCCTTCATCGAGTCGCCGCCGAACTTCTCGAGCACCGCGTCGGCCAGCACGATCGCGAGCATCGCCTCGCCGACCACGCTCGCCGCGGCCACCGCGCAGATGTCGCTGCGCTCGTGCGCCGCCGGGGCGGCCGCCTTGGTGTCGACGTGCACGCTGGGAAGCGGGTTCTTGAGCGTCGCGATGGGCTTCATCGCCGCGCGCACGACCACCGGCTCGCCGTTGGTGATCCCGCCCTCGATCCCGCCGGCGCCGTTCTTCGGGCGCGCGAAGTGGCCCTCTCGGCCGGCGCCCTCCCACGCGATCGGGTCGTGCACCGCGCTGCCGCGCAGCTCCGCCGCCTTGAAGCCGAGGCCGATCTCGACCCCCTTGATGGCCTGGATGCACGTCAACGCCTGTGCGATCCGGCCGTCGAGCTTGCGGTCCGACTGCACGTGGCTGCCGAGGCCGATCGGGACGCCGGTCGCCACCACCTCGAACACGCCGCCGAGCGTGTCGCCGTCGTGCGACGCCGCGTGGATCGCCACGCGCATGGCCGCCTCGGCGTCGGGGTCGGCGCAGGCGAGGTCGCTCGCGCCCGCGCGCAGGCGGACGTTCTCGAGATCGAGCGAGCGGTGCGCGGTGGCCTCGACCTCGCCGATCGAGACGACGTGCGCGAACACGTGCACGCCGATCGCGCGCAAGAGCGCCCGCGCGACCCCGCCGACCGCGACCCGCATCGTGGTCTCCCTCGCGCTCGCGCGCTCGAGGACGTCGCGCAGATCGCGCCGGTCGTACTTGAGGCCGCCCGCGAGGTCGGCGTGCCCCGGCCGCGGCCGCACGACGGCCTCCGGCGTGCTCGCGAAGGGCTCCGGGCCCATGCGGCCCTGCCAGCTCTCGAAGTCGCGGTTCGGGACGCGCAGGGCGAGCGGGCTCCCGAGCGTCTCGCCGCCGCGCACGCCGGCCTCGAGGATCACGCGGTCCGTCTCGATCTTCATGCGACCGCCGCGCCCGTAGCCGCGCTGCCTCCGCGCGAGCCCCTCGTCGATGTCGGTCGCGAGCAGGTGCAGGCCCGCGGGGACGCCGTCGACGACGGCGACCAGCCCCGGGCCGTGCGACTCGCCGGCGGTGAAGAAGCGGAACGTGCCCATCAGAACCCGAGGAACCGCGCGCGCAGCGCCGAGATCGCGCTCCGCGGCCGCACCTTGACGGTGACCTCGAGGCCGCTCGGCTTGAAGCGCGCGCCGGTGACGTTCACGAGCTCGCCGACGCGACCGAGCGGCGTGTCGCGCAGCAGCGCCTTCTGCAGGGCGGGGATGCCGCCGAGATCGACGGTGAGCAGGTCACCGCGCGCCGAGAGCGGCGGGCCGATGAACTCCGCCACCGTCTGCACGATGCCTTCGGGGCCCATGCTGGTGAGCGCGGCCGACCCGAACGCGCCGAGCATGCCCAGGAGACCCGCGCCGCGCCCGCCGTTCTTGCCCGCGAAGGTGGGCGGCTCCATGAAGCGGAAGCGCAGCGCGCCCCCGGACTCGGACAGGTAGAACGACGCGAGCGAGATGCGCACGACCACGCGGGTCGCGCTGCCGCCCATCTGCAGCACGACGTGCAGCCGCGCGTCGCCGTCGCCCGGCACGAGGTCGATCGACTCGACGAGCTTGGCCTTCGCCGCGGCCTTGCGCACCACCGAGACGAGCTGACGCGTCGGCAAGAGGATGTGCCCCGAGAGCAGCCCGAGCCCGCTCGCGCGCAGGACCTCCAGGGCCATCGCGCGAGGGTCTTCGTCGGCACGAACCTTCACGAGGGGGGCATCGGACATGGCGGCATGTTAGGAGAAACCGATCATGGGTGACGAGGCCCTTCCTGCTGTCCGTCCGCCGTTGTCCGTCTATGACTCGTTGACGCGGAGCGTTCGTCCGCTCGCGCCACGCCGGCCGGGGGAGCTCTCCGTCTATTGCTGCGGGCCGACCACCTACGACGTCGCCCACGTCGGCCACGCCCGGAGCGCCGTCGCCTTCGACCTGTTCGTCCGGGTCGCGCGGTCCCACGGCCTCCGGGTGCAGTTCGTCCGCAACGTCACCGACGTGGACGACAAGATCCTCGCCCGGGCCAAGGAGTCCGGCGAGGAGCCGCCGGCGCTCGCCGCCCGGATGGCCGAGCTCTACGCGGAGGACATGCGCGCCCTCGGCTGCGCCGACCCGGACGTCGAGCCCCGCGTCAGCCAGCACATCGCGCAGATCCACTCGCTCGTCACCCGGCTGGTCGCGAGCGACAGCGCCTATGTCGTCCCCGGGCCGGCAGGCACCGGCGGCGACGTGTACTTCCGCGTCCGCGCCTTCGCCGGTTACGGCAAGCTCTCCGGCCGCAAGCTCGAGGAGCTGCAGGCCGGGGCGCGGGTCGAGGTCGACGAGCGCAAGCAGGATCCCCTGGATTTCGCCCTCTGGAAGGGCTGTGCGGCCGCAGAGTGGGGGTGGGATTCTCCGTGGGGGCGTGGCCGACCGGGGTGGCACATCGAGTGCTCCGCCATGTCCGAGGCGATCCTCGGCCACGGGTTCGACATCCACGCCGGCGGCATGGATCTCATCTTCCCCCACCACGAGAACGAGATCGCCCAGAGCGAGGCCGCGTTCCCGGCGAGGGCGCCGTTCGCGCGCACGTGGATGCACAACGGCTTCGTCAACGTCGACAAGGAGAAGATGTCGAAGTCGCTCGGCAACTTCGTCACGCTGCGCGACGTCCTCGCGCGCAACGACGGCCAGGCGCTGCGGCTCTACCTGCTCTCGCACCACTACCGCGGGCCCGTCTCGTTCGACGTGGACAAGCTCGACGACGGGCGCGTGGTCTTCCCCGGCATCGACGAGGCCGAGCGCAAGATCGAGTACCTGTACACGACCCTCGCCCGCCTCGACGCGATGACCGTCGCCCTCACCGCCGGCGAGCTCCCCAAGGAGTACGCGGCGGCCCTCGAGCGGGTGAAGGCCGCCCACGCCCGCGCGCTCGCCGCGCTCGCAGACGATCTCGGCGCGGCCGCCGCGATCGCGGCCACCTACGAGATCGCCGGGCAGCTCAACGAGGCGATGGACCTGCACCAGAAGCGCAAGGCCGACCGCGGGCACCTCGCGCGCGTCATCGGCGCCGGCACCCTGGCCCTCCGCGAGATCACCGCCGTGCTCGGCCTCCTCACCGTGCCGTTCGCGCGGTGGGCGCGCGAGACCCGCGAGCGCCGCTGTCGCATCCGCGGGCTCGATCCGGCCGCGATCGAGGCCGAGATCCAGGCCCGCGCCGACGCCCGCGCCGAGAAGGACTTCGCCCGGGGCGACGCGATCCGCGCCGCGCTGGCTGCGCAGGGGGTCGAGCTCCTCGACGGCCCGAGCGGCACCACGTTCCGCGTCGCGGTCTAGCCCACAAAAAGGCCGATGCCTCGACCCCATTCGTGGAGGCCGAGGCATCGAGCGTGGGCGTTCAGCCGGTGACTTCGACGCGCAGGATCTTCTTGCCGATGAAGATGTAGTCGCCGTGCGCCAGGTCCCGCTCGGCGCGGAGCCGCACGTAGGTGCCGTTGCGCGACCCGAGGTCGGTCAGCGTGAGCTTGCCCGCGGGGTCGGCCTCGACCTTCGCGTGCGTCGCGCTCATGTAGACGTCGGACGGGTAGTTCATGTCGCCGCCCTCGCGGCCGATCGCGACCCCGGTCTCCTTGGCGCACACCACGTTGCCCGTGGCGCCGCCCTGGAGGACCTGGGAGATGCGGAACGGACTCGGGCGCTTCGGTGAAGACCAGAAATACGTGCCGTCGGCCTCGGGGTGGTCGGTCGCCTTGGGCGTGGCGTCGATGCGGAAGACCTCTTCGCCGGCGAGGAACATGTCGCCCGCCTGCACGTCGACGCTGCCGCGCACGCGGACGTAGACGCCGTTGAGCGAGCCCTCGTCACGGACGACGAGCGTGCCGTCGCGGTAGTAGAGGTTCGCGTGCTTCGGCGAGACGAAGCGGTCCTCGGGGAAGGTCAGGTGACCCTGCCGCCCGACGACGTGCTCCTGCGCGTTGAGCGCGAACGAGAGCCCCTCCATCGCCGCGTCACCCTCGGCGCGGATCAGGATCAGCTTGGCGCGCCCCGGGATCTGCAGCGAGCCGTAGTACTCCTCGCGGAGCGAGAGGATGTCCGGCGGCACGGCCGCGCCGCAACGCCCACAGAACTTGTGCCCGCTCGGGACAGGGGTCGAGCACGACCGACATACATAGTTCCGCGCTTGATCCATCAGCTCCTCCTTCGATCTCCCCTTCGTACCGCCACGTTGGCCCGTCGCTGCTGGAGTGCGAGGTGCGCGGAGCGGAATCTTCCCGGTCGTGTCGTGTCCCCACTTCTGCTCGGCCCCCGGTTCGGCCGCGGACGAATCTGCCTGCCCTTTCGCTCTTTGGGAAGGGGGACCCTCGATGACCTCGATCCGCGGCCCGGACTTCACCGCCCGGTCGACCGGTCGGGGCAGCACCTCGGGGGCCTGGGGGCGAAGTCCGCTCCTGCGCTCGCTCATGGGACCGATCGACGCCTCGGGCGAGATCGGGGCGCTGTTGCGGGTCTGCATCGTGGCCGAAGGCGGGAGCGTGTCCTCGCGGCGCGCGTCGCGGCGCGGCAGCGCGGGGGGCGCCGGGATCACCACGGGGGGCGCCAGGGTCCCGACGAGGCTCGCGACGTGGGGCGGCGGCCGCACCGACACCACCGCCTCGCGATACAGCACGAGGTCGTGACCGCACTCGCAGCGTACGGTGCCCATCGGGTTGTACGCGTCGCAGTTGCCGCAGACGACGCCGAGCTCCGGATTCACGCCGCGAAAACGGTATCCGCTGGCGCCGTGCTCGGTCAACTTGTGTTGGGGCCCGCCTGGAACTGGGCGTTTCCTCCGAAATGCAGTAACACTCCGGGCCCGTTGAGCTCGCAGACGTTCGGCCGTTATGAGCTGCTCGAGCGCGTGAGCGTAGGCGGGATGGCCGAGATCTTCCGTGCGGCCGACCGCGAGGCCGACCGGGTGGTCGCCATCAAGCGGATCCTGCCCGAGGTCTCCGCCGACGACGAGTTCGTCAAGATGTTCCGCGACGAGGCGAAGATCATCTCGCAGCTCGAGCACCCGAACATCTGCCGCATCCTCGACCTCGGTCGGGTCGGCTTCGACTACTACCTCGCCCTCGAGTTCGTCGACGGGCTCGATCTGCGCGCCATCTTCGATCGCGCGGCCAAGGGGGGCCTCGAGCTCCCGCTCGGCCTCCTCCTCCACGTGTTCTCCGCCGTCTGCGAGGGCCTCGAGTACGCGCACCGCCGCCGCGACCCGAGCGGGCGGCCGATGTCGATCGTGCACCGCGACGTGTCGCCCCAGAACGTGATCGTGGGCTTCGACGGCGTCGTGAAGCTGATCGACTTCGGCATCGCCAAGGCCGCGGGCAAGCTCTCGCGCACGCAGGTCGGCACCATCAAGGGCAAATACGGGTACATGTCCCCCGAGCAGGTGCGGGGCCTCCCCATCGATCACCGCTCGGACGTGTTCTCGCTCGGGATCTGCCTCTGGGAGCTGCTCACGCTCGAGCGTCTGTTCGCGCTGGACAACGAGCTCCTCATCATGGAGCGCATCTCCAACGCGCAGATCCCCCCGCCGAGCCGCAAGAACCCACGGATTCCCGAGGCTCTGGACCAGATCCTGGCCCGGGCGCTGACGCGAGAGGCTTCGGATAGATATCCGTCTGCGGCGGACCTTTACGCTGACCTCCAAGCTTTCGCCTTCTCCGAGAATCTTCTCTGGCAGACCGGGCACGTCGCCGATTACATGGCGCGGACTTTTGGACGCGGCGCTGCTAAGCAAAAGGCTTCGTTCGCTGGCGCCCAGCCGCCGAATTCACTGAACAAATCGCCACTGGATTCCAGTCTTCCCCTGGCTTCTTTCGTCGCCGCGCGTGTGCAGGAGCAGCCGATGTCCGACAACAAGGGTTCCGATCTTGACGTGTTCGAGGGCTGACCTCGAAGAGGGGCCCGCGCCCCACTGGGCCTTCGAACGCCCCGCCGCCCCCACCGTCGCGCTCGGTGCCGCCGCCGCCTCCTGGGCGTTCCCGTCAGCCGACGATGGTCGGCATGGCGCCGCCGTTGCCGCCACCGCCCAGCGGTCCGCGCACGTCCACGCCGCCGATCGCGCCACCGCCGAGCCGCGCCGGTGCCGCCCCGCCGCCCCCGCCGCCGAGCCGCGCGGCGCCGCCGCCTCCTCCGCCCCCTACGCCCGCCGCGGCGGCACCTCCTCCCCCCATGGCGCCTCCGGCCGCGCGCGCCGCGACGGTGGACATGGACTGGGACGACGAGGACGAGAAGACGCACATCTACGACAAGGACCAGGTCGCCGAGGCCATGGGTGCGTCGCCTTCGGCGCCGCCGAAGGGCCTGCCGCCGCCCCCGGCCAACCTCAAGGGCACGCAGGTCGGCATGCTGCAGCCGCTGCCGCCGCCGCCCTCTCGCCAGCCTGGTGCTGGTTCGGCGCCGCCGCCGCCCGCGCCCCTTCCGCCGCCGTCTTCGCCGATGGGCGCCGCGCCCGTCGCGAGCGCCCCGCCCGCTCCGCTGCCCACGCCTCTCGGCGCGCCGATGGGCCAGGGTCAGTTCGGCATCCAGCAGGGCATGGGTCTCGGCAACATGCCGCCCAACACGCCCGTGCCGAGCGGCATGCCTCCGATGGGCATGGCGGCCACCGCGGTCGCGCCCGCGCCGCAGCAGATGCCCGTGCAGGCCGCGCCGTCGTTCCCGCCGCAGCAGCAGCCCGCGCCGCAGATGGCGCCGCAGCAGGCTCCTCCCGCGCCGCGCCCGATCGCCGACGCCACCCAGGTCGTCCGCCCCAACAAGAGCAACACCGGCCTCATCCTCGGTGGCATCGCGCTCGCGGCCATCGCGGGCGTCGCCGCGTTCTTCTTCATGTCGAGCCGGCCCGGCAACGTGCTCGTCAACGTCAACATCAAGGGCCCCAAGTCGGGCCTCAAGGTGTTCCTCGATCAGAGCGAGAAGTGCTCGGACACCACCTGCCGCATCGAGGGCGTGTCGCCCGGCGTGCACGCGGTCAAGGCGATGATCGGCGAGGCCGAGGCCAAGGCCACCATCACCGTCGAGGCCGGCAAGGACGCCGTCGCCAACCTGAACCTCGAGGTCGTCTCCAAGAAGACGGGCCTCACCGTCGCCTCGTCCATCGATGGCCTCAAGGTCGAGATCGACGGCGAGAAGGCCGAGAAGCTCCCGCTCAAGGAGTTCGAGCTCAAGCCGGGCAAGCACAAGCTCAAGTTCATCGGCGGCTCCAAGTACGCGACCAAGGAGGTCGACATCAACGTCGAGGAGGGCCAGATCAAGGCGCTCGACGACGTGAAGCTCACCCTCAAGGTGGTGAAGACCAAGTTCGTCTTCCTCACCAAGGGCCTCAAGGCGCAGCTCGACGACGGCAAGACCAAGACCGATCTCAAGGACGACGGTCAGCCGATCGAGCTCGACACCACCAAGTCGTACACGGTCACGGGCACCGCCACCGGCTTCGAGGACTACAGCAAGAAGCTCGAGTTCGGCGACGACCCTGACATGACCGTCAAGCTCGAGCTGACCGAGAAGGGCAAGGCCGCGCCGCCGGCCACGACGACCGCGCCGCCGGCCACGACGACCGCGCCGCCGGCCACCACCGTGGCACCGCCCGCGACCACCACCGCGCCGCCTCCGTCGGGTGGCGACGGCACGCTGTTCGTGAACACGCTGCCGCCGTCCAACTGCGTGGTCAACGGCACGCCCCGCGGTCACACGCCGCTGACCATCAAGCTCCCCGCCGGCCCGGCCAACGTCACGTGCGTGGCCAAGGACGGCGACGAGACCTTGAAGAAGAGCGGCAGCACCACGGTCAAGGCCGGCGACAAGGTCAACCTGATCCTGAAGCTCCGCGACTGAAGCCCACGTCTGAGGGCCCGTCCGCCCCCTGCCCCGGCCCGGGCCCCCCCCCCCCCCCCCGGGCCCCCGCGCGGCCGGCGGCGTCCCCCCCCCCCCCCCCCCCCCCCCCCGGGGGGCGCCCGCCGCCGGGGCGCGGAAAAAGCCCCGGGGGGGCCCGCCCCCCCCCCGGAACCCCCCCGGCCCTCCGTCGGTGCCCCGGGCTTCAGCCCGGGGGCAGGACCCCCATGGGCGCGAAACCGGCCGAAGGCCGAAAACAAACTCAGGCGGCGAGGAGCTTGCGGAGCTGGCTCATCGCGCGCGTGTGCAGCTGCGAGACCCGCGGCTCGCTCACGCCGAGCGCCTCGCCGATGTCCTTGAAGCGTGCGCCCTGGAAGTAGTGCATCTGCACGATCAGGCGTTCGCGGGGCGGCAGCTGCTCGACGACGGCCGCGAGCTCGCGGGCCTCGTCCTGCTCCGCGAGCAGCGCCTCGGCGTGCGGGGCGTCGTCGGCGAACGGGAGCTCGCCGCTCGCGTCGTCGAGGCCCACGACCGCGACGACCGTGGCCACGCGGTCGGTCTTGCCCTCGGCGGCCCAGCGCGCGCGACGCGGGAGCCAGTCCTGGCTGCGGAGCTCGTCGAGGATCGCGCCGCGGATGCGGATGCGCGCGTAGCTCTCGAAGGTCGGCCCACCATCGCCGCCGTTCTTGCGGAGCGAGTCGACGAGGCCGAGGATGCCGGCCGCCACGAGGTCGTCCCGGAGGACGTTGACGGGGAGCCGACGCACGAAGCCTGCCACCACTTGCCGCACGAGGGGCAGATGGCGAGAAATCTCCTCCGAGCTCGGCGTCGCAAACGCGGGGGTGGCGGTAAGCATGGACCTCCCTCAAGCGAACGCCGCGCCAGAGGGAAATTCTCGACGATCGTGAATCGTGCGGGTCGTTCGAGACCCACTTATCGGCGCCTTCGACCGGCCGTCTTGCGCCGCTCGGGGTCACCTGAGACCCGCCATTGAGTCAACTGTGACCCAGCCTGGTAGGCCTGAGAACGGGTGCTCAGAACGGGCGCGGCCCGTGGGTCACTTCGCGCTGGTCGAGGGCTTGGCGCTGGGGGCAGGGGCAACCACGGAGGCGGAAGGGCTGGGCTCGTCCTTGCCCGTGTCCTTCCCCGAGAGATCGACCCCCTCGGAGCCGAGATCGTCGGTGCCGTGGTCGATGTCCTGGCCTGGCTGCACGTATTTGGGGGCCTCGCCGGGCTTGGAGAGGTCGACCCAGGTGGTCGACTTCGCGCGCACGTCGAAGTGCACGAACAGGGAGTTCGGATAGTAGCCCACGCCGACGTTCTTGTAGCTCTTGCAGTGGTCGCGCAGGACCTCGTTCGGCACGCCCTGGATGCGCATGTCGATCGCCTTGCCGACGTTGTGGTTGCTGTGCGGCGTGTACTGGGTCGGCGTCTTCGGGCGGAACCCGCTGACGATCTCGATCGAGCGGCCGCCGAAGTGATCGGACACCTGGGCGAGCAGGCCGACGAGGCGCGGGTCGATCGGGTGCTCGATGTTGAGCGGACCGAACCGCATCATGCGCGCCATGCGCGGCAGCACGCCGGGCACGAGCTTGTGCTTCTTGTCGACCAGCTTGAGGGTCTGCGTCTCCTTGGTGCCGAAGCGGATCAGCGTGGCCTGGCCGGGGTGCTTGGGCGCGGACTCGAAGGTCTTGGCCTTGGCCGCCGCGTTCTTGGCCGCGGGGATGATCAGCTTGCTGCCCGGCTTGAGCTTGGTCGGGTCCTTGAGCTTGTTGGCGCTCGTGATGGCCTGCACCGTGACGCCGTACTTCTTGGCGATCTGGTCGATCTTCTCGCCCTTGCCGACCACGTGCTGCACCTCGGCGCTCTCGGCGAGCCCAGGGAAGGCGCCGATCACGACCGCGGGGGCCGCGACGGACAGCGCGATGGCCAGCGCGCGCGGGCCCCAGGCAGGGAGGATGGAGAAGGAGAGGTGCGACATCAGGGTCCAGCGTCCCGGGGGGGGCGAGAGAATTACGGCCGCGGAACGCTCGGCGCAAGGTGACGGCTTCCCTACACGCGATTTTTGGCCACAGAGGGTGCGCGATGACATGCTGATCGGGAGCGACCCGGCGTAGGCCACGGTCAATCGGAAGGGATGCAGGCGAGGGCAGGATGGCCGAGGGGAAGAACCTGGTTGGGGTCGACATCGGCTCGAGCTCCATCAAGGTCTGCCAGCTCAAGGAGACCAGGAAGGGGCTCGCGCTCGTGAAGCTCGGCTTCGAGCCGCTCCCGCCGCAGACCATCATCGACGGGCACGTCATGAACACGAGCGCCGTGGTGGAGGCCCTGCAGAAGGTCTTCCGCGACAACGGCCTCAAGCAGAAGGACGTCGCGCTCGGGGTCAGCGGCCAGTCGGTCATCATCCGCAAGATCAGCGTCCCGCTGATGACGGCGGAGGAGCTCGCCGAGCAGATCCAGTGGGAGGCGGAGCAGCACATCCCCTTCGACATCAAGGACGTGCAGATCGACTACGAGGTGCTCCGGCGCCGGCCCGAGGCCGGCCAGATGGACCTCCTGCTCGTCGCCGCCAAGCGCGACGAGATCAACGACTACGCCGAGCTCGCCCGCGAGGCGAAGCTCAAGCCGATCTGCGTCGACATCGACGCCTTCGCCCTGCAGAACGTGTTCGAGGTGACCTACGGGCTGCCGCCGGACCACACGGTGGCGCTGCTCAACGTCGGCGCCTCGCTCACCTCGCTGAACATCGTCGCCAAGGGGGTGAGCCAGTTCACCCGCGACATCGCCAACGGCGGCAACAGCTTCACCGAGGAGATCCAGAAGCAGCTCGGCGTCGCCCGCGAGCAGGCCGAGGCCTACAAGATGGGCGGCACCGGCACCGAGCCCGTGCCCCAGCAGGTGCAGAACGTCCTCATGCAGGTGGCCGACGGCCTCGCCGGCGAGATCCAGCGCAGCCTCGACTTCTTCCTCGCGACGAGCGGCGAGCAGGAGATCAGCCGCATCTTCCTCGCGGGGGGCGGCGCGGCGTTGCCGAGCCTCGCCACCGCCATCGAGCGCCGCGCGCGCGTGCCGGTCGAGAGGTTCAACCCGATGAGCAAGGTCGCCTGTGAAGCAGGCGTGAACCAGCAGTTCGCCACCGAGCACGGGGAGCAGCTCGGCGTCGCCCTCGGGCTCGCGCTCCGCAAGGACAAGGAGAAGCGCGCATGATTCGCGTCAACCTCCTCCCGCGTAAGGTCCAGGCCAAGCGGGAAGGCAGCAAGGCCTGGGTCGTCGTGCTGGTCGCCGCCGCGGTCCTCGAGATCGTCGGCATCGCGATCGTGCACGGCGGCAAGAAGCGCGAGCTCGACGCCCAGCTCGACGAGAACCGGCAGCTCGAGGCCGACATCGCCGACAAGAAGAGCAAGGTCGCGAACCACGAGAACGTGAAGCGTCAGCTCGCCGAGTTCCAGGCGCGCGAGGACGCCATCGCCAAGCTGCAGGCCGGCCGCACCGGCCCCACGGCGGTGATGCTCGAGCTCTCCCGCATCCTCACGCCGGGCAAGCTCCCGACGATGGACAAGGAGACGATCGACAAGCTCAAGGTCGAGAACCCGGGCATGTTGCCCAACGAGAAGTGGGATCCGCACCGCCTGTGGCTGGGCGGGTTCAAGGAGCTCGATCGCACCATCGAGATCGGCGGGGTGGGCAGCACCAACGGGGACGTCGCGGAGTTCCTCCGCCGGATGACCGTGTCGCGGTTCTTCACCGACGTCATGCTCGTGAAGACCGAGGAGCAGAACTCGGTGAAGGTGATGGCGGTCGGCACGACCTACACGACCATCGCGTTCACCATCAAGGGAAAGGTCCGGTACTAGATGGCTCCCCCCGCTGCCGCCAAGGGGCGCGAGATCGGGACGCCGGTCAAGCTGCTGCTCGGCCTGGTCGGTCTCGTGGCCGCCGCCGGCCTCTACTACTTCTTCTTCTACACCGACCTCTCCAACGCGCTGCGCGCCGCGACCGACCGCAAGGGTCAGCTGCAGAACGAGCAGCGCTCCGCCGCGGCCGCGTACAAGGCCTACCTCGACGACGCGACCAAGCTCGAGGAGAAGCGAGCCCGCGCGCGCGATCTGAACCGGCAGCTGCCGGAGACCAACGAGATGGCGTCGTTCCTCACGGCCATCAACCAGCAGGCGGAGATCGCGGGCCTCAAGGTGCGCCTCGTCAACCCGATCGATCCGCAGCCGCAGCAGTTCTACACGCGCGCCCGTGAAGCTCGAGGTGGTGGGCCGCTTCCACCAGGTGGCGCGGTTCTTCTACGGCGTCAGCAAGCTCGACCGCATCATCAACGTCGAGAACATCAACCTCGGCAAGCCGATCAACCCGAACCCCACCGCGGACGAGGGCGAGTCGATCATCACGACGAGCTGCCTCACGACCACGTTCCACGCGAACAAGGCGCCGGCGCCGGGCGCGCCAGGTGCCCCTGGCGCACCGCCCGCGCCGGGCGCTCCCCCCACTCCGCCGCCCCCGCCCGGAGCACCGAAATGAACACGCTTCGAATCGTCGGCCCGAGCCTCGCCCTCGCGATCGGTCTTCTCGCCGCGTGCGGCAACAGCAGCGCCGCCGCCGCCGCCCCGGGCGCGCCGCCCCGCCGCGCGGCCCGCCATCGCCTCGGCCTCCGCGAGCGGCTCCGCGCCCAACGTGCCGATCAACGACTCGGACTTCACCGAGAGCGACTCGAGCCGCGACCCGTTCCACGTGTTCGCGCAGGCGGTGAAGCCCGTCGTCGAGGTGAAGCTCCAGCCGCAGTACGCGGTGCTCCTCGAGAAGTACTCGATCGACGAGCTCAAGCTCGTCGCGATCGTCACCGCCGCCGACGGTCCGCGCGCCATGTTCGTCGACCCGGCGGGCAAGGGGCACGTCGTGCAGCGCGGTGTGCACATCGCCCGCGGCGAGCTCGTGAAGCTCGGGGCCGGGGCCATGAGCAGCTACCCGTTGCACTGGAAGATCGACCGCATCAAGCCGAACGAGGTCGTGCTCGTCCGCGAGGACACGCTGCACCCCGAGGTGCAGCCCACCTACCGCGAGATCTTCCTCCACACCGACACCGAGAAGACCTGACCCGAAGTTGGCCCGCTCACGCGGGCCCATGTAGGTGTAGGTCGGACTCCGATCAGTTACATAAGTTGTTTATCCATTGAGGAGTGCGCCATGAAGCGACGGGAATCGGGAAAGCATGTGGGCCACAAGCGGGTGATTCCGCTCGGCCTGTCTGCCGTGATGCTCGGCTCAGCGCTCTCCTCGACGGGAGCGTTCGCCGCTCCGCCGACGAAGAACCACGTGAAGAAGGTGGAGGTGCACGTCCTCGACGACGCGCAGGCCACCGCCGCCTCCGCGCCCAAGGGCGCGACCGAGGTCACCGTGGCGTTGACCGGGACGCCGACCTACACCGCGCGCGTCGACGCCGGCCGCGTCATCGTCGACATCAACGACAGCGACGTCGACAGCGCGGTCACCGCGCTCACGGCGCCCGTCGGGGTGGTCGGCGGAGTGCTGGCCCAGGTGGCCGAGTCGGGCGGCGCGAAGCTCACCCGGGTGTCGATCGCCCTCGTGAAGGACGCCACCTACCGCGTGCGCGTCGACGGCAACACGCTCAAGGTCTGGCTCTCGGGCGACGCCGCCAAGCCGACCAAGGGCAAGGGCCCGAAGATCACCGACGTCTCCTACGTGCACGGCGACGGCCAGGACCGCGTCGTGGTGAAGCTCTCCTCGGCCCCGGTGTTCGCGACCGCGCCGGCCACGGGCAACAAGGCCCGCCTCGAGCTGCCGCTCGCCGAGCTGCCCTCCGACCTCGAGCGCACCCTCGACGTCGGCGCGTTCAAGGGCCTGCTCGCCTCGGTCTCCTCGTTCAAGAAGGGCGACAGCGTCGTCCTCGAGGCCGACCGCGCGAGCGAGGCGACCGCCGAGGTGAAGGTCGAGAACAAGGACGACGGCACCGCGGTGCTGGTCTGGACGTTCACCAAGCCCGGCTACGTGCCGCTCATCGACCCCAAGAACTCCAAGGTCACCGGCATCGGCGCCGACGGCAAGCCGGCCAAGAAGACCAAGACCATCGCCACCGAGAAGCCGATGGTGGTCGAGCAGGACGACTCGGCGAGCGCGTTCCTCTCGAGCGTGCCCATGCAGGCGGTCGGCACCGGCAAGTACAGCGGCAAGCGGATCGACCTCGACTTCAAGGACGCCGACATCCACAACATCCTCCGCCTCCTCGCCGAGGTGGGGAAGGTGAACATCGTGACCGCCGACGACGTGTCGGGCTCGATCACGATCAAGATGAAGAACGTCCCGTGGGACCAGGCGCTCGACGTCGTGCTGCAGGCCAAGGGCCTCGGCATGGTGCGCAGCGGCAACCTGATCCGCGTGGCCAAGGCCGAGGCGCTCGAGAAGGAGCGCGAGATGGCCATCGCCAAGAAGAAGCAGGAGCTCGAGCTCGCGCCGATCGAGACCCGCCTCATCCCGGTGAGCTACGCGACCGCCGCCGAGCTCGCCGCCAAGGCCGAGGAGCTCAAGTCGCCGCGCGGCAAGATCACCATCGACGAGCGCACCAACGTGCTCATCGTCCGCGACGTGGCCGCGAACCTCGACCAGATCGAGGCCCTCGTGCACTCGCTCGACACGCAGACCCCCGAGGTGCTGGTCGAGGCGCGCATCGTCGAGGCCACGAGCCGCTACCTCCGCGACGTCGGCATCCAGTGGGGTGGCGACATGACCATGAGCGCGGCCACTGGCAACCCGACCGGCCTCGCGTTCCCGAGCCGCATCGGCCTCGTCGGCGGCGCGAGCGACCAGCAGACCCCGACGGCCGGTCTCTCGCCGCTCACCAACGCCATCCCCAACCCGAACTTCGCGGTCAACCTGCCCGCGGCGGCCGGCACCGGGAGCGGTGGTGCCCTCGGCCTCGCCCTCGGCTCGATCAACGACATCGTCAACCTCAACGTGCGCCTCTCCGCGGCCGAGACCAGCGGCATGCTGCGCATCATCTCGAGCCCGCGCATCCTCACGCTCGACAACCGCGAGGCGACGATCTCGCAGGGCACCCTGATCCCGTTCTCGCAGATCAGCGCCCAGGGCGTGCAGACGACCTTCCAGGAGGCCAAGCTCGCGCTCACCGTGAAGCCCCACGTCACCGCGGACGGCAGCGTCGCGATGCACGTGAAGATCAACCGCGACGAGCCCGACTTCAACCAGACGTCGGCCCGTGGCGACCCGACGATCCTCAAGCGCCAGGCCGAGACCGACCTGCTCGTGCCCGACGGGGCGACCGTCGTGATCGGCGGCATCTACACGCGCAACACCGGCCGCAACCTCGACCAGGTGCCGTTCTTCGGGTCGATCCCGATCATCGGCATCCTGTTCCAGCGCCGCCGCGCCAGCGACACCCGCAGCGAGCTCGTCATCTTCCTGACGCCGCGCATCGTCAACCGTGCCGAGGCGCTCGGGAAGTGAACGGCGGCCGCCTCCACGGGCGGCCGCTCTAGAAACTACGTCGGTCCCTGCTGCTGCGGGCGGGGCACGACCGGCTCCTCGGGCGGCGGCTCCTTCGGGCCGCGGCGGGGCAGGATCACGCGGAACACCGCGCCCCCGTTCGGGCCGCGCGCGTAGGCGATGGCGCCGCCGTGCTCGACGGCGATGCGCTGGGCGATGGCGAGGCCGAGGCCGGTACCGCCCTGCTTGTTCGACGCGTAGGGCTCGAACAGGCGGGTCACGATGGTGGACTCGACGCCCGGGCCGTCGTCGCGCACCACGAAGCGCACGGCCTCCGGGCCCGCCGGCTCGACCTCGACGCGCACGTGGCCCGCCGGCTTGCCGTCCTTGGGCCGCGTCGCCTCCATGGCGTTCTTGACCAGGTTCACGAGCACCTGGACGATTTGCTCGCGGTCGGCGCGGAGCGCGCCGCAGGGCGAGGTGACGATCGAGAGGCGCGGCACCGGATCGGCGACCGGCTTGGTCTGCGGCTCCTCTTCGGCCTGGAACAGGCCGACCACGTGCCGACCGATCTCCACCGGATCCACGTCGGCGGGGCGGGGTGGGGCGATGCGCGCGTAGCGGGAGAACTCGTCGACGATCGACGCGACGCGCCGCACCTCCTGGAGCACGGTCTTGGTGGCCTCGTCGAAGTAGCCGTCGAACGCGGGATCCTCGCGCGCGCGCAGGCGGCGCAGGGTCTCGATCGAGGCGCGGATCGGGGCGAGCGGGTTCTTGATCTCGTGGGCGATGCGGCGCGCGGCCTCGCGCCACGCCGCGACCCGCTCGGCCGCGCCGAGGCGCCTCCGGGTGGTCTCGAGGTCCTCGATCATGGCGTTGAAGGCCTTGGCGAGCTCGGCGACCTCGTCGCGGCCGCGGACCTCGACCGGCGCGGCGGTGCCTTCGGCCACCTTGCGGGCCTCGGTGGCGAGGGTGTTGAGCGGCTGCACGAGGCGCCGCGCGACCGCGAACCCGACCGCGGCGCCGAACAGGATGGACACGATGGTCGACACGACGATCACCTGGTCGATGCGCGCGATCGCGCTGACCAGGGCGGCGCCGCTGACGGCGACCCGCAGATCGAGCGGCGCCGCACGGGAGCCAGGCTCCGCGTCCTCGGCGGGCACCATGGCGAGGGAGAACGTGCGGACCTCCTCGCCGGCCCGCGGAGCCTCACCGGGTGCGAGGATGCGGCTGCCCCGCACCTCGTCGGCGATCTGATCGAAGAACGGACGGTCGAGCTTGCGGAAGGCCGACACGAGCACTGCCTCGCCGCGCTCCTCCCGGGCGCACCGGGCGAGCAGGGCGGTGCCCTCGGGCCGACGGACGGCGACCCCACGCCCATGGCCTGCCGGAGCCGGCGGGCGTCCTTCGCGCCGACGGTGGCGCGGGAGCCCTTGGGGGCGGCGAGGACGAAGCCATCGCGCGCGTCGACGATCCACACTTCGTCGGCGCCGAGGGCGGTCGCGAGCGCGGGACCCCCGGCGGCGACGGCCGCGCGCGCCTGGGCCGCGGCCACCTGGAGGCGTCCCAGCTCGGGATCCTGCGGGCCCAGCTTCTCGATGTCGGCGCGCGCCTTGGCGGCGACCAGCGCTCGGTCGACGATGGGGTCGGCGGCGCAGGTGCGCTCGAGGGCGGCGCGATCGGCCGCGGCGTGGCGCTCGAACGCGCGCTGTACATCCGTCACGGCCGACCGGACGCGGGCCTCGAACCGATCGCGCTCCTCGGCCACGAGCGCGCCACGGATGACCACCGCCACCGCGAGGGAGGTGATCAAGCCGATGGCCGCCAGGGCCAGGGTCAGGCGAATTCGGAGCTGCACGGACGTTCCTACATGTACGCCAAGGACGACGTCGGAGGGCGGGAAAGCCGTGGTAGGCTCGCAGCCGATGACGGCCAAGGGCCCCACGCCGCGGACCCGCCGCGCTGCAGAGCCGAGTCGGGGTGACCCGAGTCGGGACGCCGAGAGTGTGGCCACCGAGGAGGACGAGGCCCCCGTGAATACGGGCGCGACATCTGCGTCTCACCCCAAGGCGCCGCAGATGCTTTCATCGGCCGAAGCAGCGTCGAGACCCACCAACACCGTTCCCTCGATTCCCCCGATTCTCCCGGACGATCCCGATCCGGCCGAATCACCGATCGAAAGGGCCCGCGCGTTGCGTGCGGCACGCGAAGGTGAAGCGGAGGTCGATCTTGAGCTCGTACGGCGCGCACAGAAAGGAGACGGGGCTGCGTTTCGCAAGCTCGTCGAGCGCCATCAGCGACGAGCGTTCGCGATCGCACTCTCGCTCGTCCGCAACGAGCAAGACGCTCGGGACATCGTCCAGGACGCCTTCCTCCGGGTCCACAAGTCCTTGCCCACGTTCCAGGGCTCTTCCAGCTTCTTCACGTGGCTCTATCGCATCGTCACGAACCTCGCGATCGACCTCGTGCGCCGCCCTGGGCGCAACACCGACGAACTCGAAGAAGACCGTCACCGATCGTCCAGTCCCGGCGTCGAAGCGGGACAGGACCCGCTCTGGCTCGCTCGGGTCGACGGCGCCGACCCGATCGACGTGCTCCGTCGCAAGGAGCTCGCCGACCGCATGCGCCACGCCATCGACGCGTTACCTTCGTACCACAAGGCGGTCATCCTGATGCGCGAGGTCGAAGGCATGTCCTACGAGGAGATGGCAGAGGCCATGCAGGTGTCCAAGGGCACCATCATGTCTCGCCTGTTCCACGCCCGTCAGAAACTGCAACGCGCACTGGCCGATTGTTACGCAGAGGAGAACCCGTCATGAGCCCCCACGACCACGAACAGGATGGAGACGAGGCGCTCGCCGCCGACGAGCTCGCCCTGCTCGCGTACGTCGACGGCGAGCTCGAGGGCGAGGCGCTCGCCGCGTTCGAAGCTCAGCTGAAGGGCGATCGCGCCCTCCGCGCGCGGGTGCGGGCGCTCACGGCGATCGGCCAGTTCCTCCGCGAGGACGCGCCCCGCGTCTACGCCGAGGCCAAGGTCGACTCGATCGTCGAGGGCGTGATGGAGCGCTTGCCCGTGGCCGAGGCCGAGGCCGAGCGCGCGCCTCTGCGTCTGGTGAAGGGCGGCGCCTCTGACGTCGATGTCGCGGATCCGGCCGCGTCGCGCGAGGTGGCGCAGCGTGTCTCCGACGTCCACCCCGCCACGTCGCGGGGGGCGCGCCGCTCCAAGAACACCGTGGTGTGGGGTGCGTTCGTGCTGGTTGCGGCGGCGGCAGCGGCGCTCGTGGTGTTCCTCCGCTCGAACCCGATCCCCGAGACCCCAGTTGCTCCCATCGCGACGAACACGCCGAGCGCCAAGCCCACCGAGACCGTTGCCATCAAGCCGCCCGCCCCCGCGCCGGCGCCGATCCCCGAGTCCGAGCCCACGCTGAAGGTCGAGAACCTCGAGGTCAGCGAAGGCGCCTCCATCATCTACACGCAGAACGGCGAGAGCGTCGTCTGGTTGACCGGCAACGAGGCATCCAAGTGACCATGCGAGCGGGATCGAGAACGCGAGGCTTCGTCGCCGTGGCCTTCGCCGTGGTGTCTGCGGTGGCGTCCGTCGCCGCCGCAGGCCCCGGCGCTGGCGCGCCGTCGACCGTGACCGGCAAGAACAGCGCGTCGTCGTCCGTCTCGGCGAGCTCCGCGGTGGGCAACACCGTCGAGTTCACGCTCCTGCACGGCACCAAGACCCTCCCGAGCTCGATCCCTTCGCAGTTCGCGTCGGCGCTCGCGAGCCCGCCGTGGACCGTCTACTCGCACTACGTGGTGCTCAGCACCAAGGCGCTGCCCCTCACGGTGGGCGCCACGGTGAAGGAGTCGCTCCCCACCGGTCACACGGTCGAGATCACGCTCGTCACGCCCGGCGCCACACCGAAGATGGACATGGTCCTCAAGGACGCGAAGGGCGTGCAGGTCGCCAAGGGCACCTACACGCAGCCCAAGGGCACACCAGTGTTGCCGTGGCAGGTGCCGTACAAGGCCGGCGGCCTCGTCGTCGCCGTCCGGCCGTAGTTCTGGTTTGCCCTACGCGCCACCGCTCCGGGCGCTTCGCCCCCTGCGCGGTGTCCCTTCGGGCTGCACGGGTTCTAGCGGCCGCCGAAGGGGCGGGGAGGCTGGGCCATCAGGTAGGCGAAGAGCGCGCGCTTCTCGGTCTCGTCCATCTGCGCGAAGCTCGTGACCGGCATGAACGGGTTCAACGTCGCGCCGTTCTTCCGCACACCCAGCGTGAGCAGCTTGTCGAAGTCCTCGTACTTCCAGCCGGCGAGGCCGGTCGCGTCGGGCGTGAGGTTGAGCGGGATCGGCATCGACTTGGGCGCGCCGGGGATCGGGCCGCCCGAGAGCCCCTCGCCGTGACAGCCGGTGCAGAGGCGGGAGAGGTACTTGCCGTACTCCGGCGTCGGCGTCGGCTTCGGCGCGAGGTCGGCCTTCTGGTGGTCGATGCGTCGGGCGACGTCGATGATGAACTTGTCCTTCCGGTCGAGGATCTTCCCGATCGGTCCGGCCTTCACGAGACCGTTGGCCTTGGAGACGCTCGGCACCGTTCGCAGGTACGAGACGGCGGCAGCGAGGTCGCCGTCGTCGAGCCAGCTGAAGTCCTGGACCGGCATGAACGCGAGCGAGCGGCCGTCCTTCTTGAGACCGTGGCGCATCAACCGCACGAGCTCGGCGTCGGAGTACGCCGTGAGCATGCCGCCCGGCGTGATGTTCGGGCCCGTGAAGGTGCCGACCGGGCCCATGACGAGCGGGCGTCCTCCCGCGAGGTCCTTGCCGTGGCAGTCCGCAGAGCTGCATCCGCCCAGCGCCTCGACCACGTGCTTGCCGCGCGCGAGCACGACGGGATCGGTGGAGCGCTCCACCTTGGGGAGGGGCACGTCGTAGACCTTGTCCATCGACCCCTCGAAGGCCGACGCCTGGACCGCGTAGAAGGCACAGCCACCCACCACCACGATCGCCACCACCCCACCCAGTCCCAGCAGGACCTTCTTGACCAAAGGCTTCATTGCTCGGGGACAATACAGCCCATTTCGGCCGTGTGGATCGACGAAGTGTCAGGCTGAAGGGTCGTCAGGGAGATTCAGGATAAGGCAGCGAGATCGTCTGGGGGGAGATGGCGACCCCGAGGCGCTGGATGCTCTCGCCGGTGTCCTGGTTGGCGTAGAGGAGCGCGAAGTCGTCGAAGCGCGCGACGGCGGGCGCGTTGGCGTGGGAGTTCTTGGTGAGGCCGCCCGGGAGCTTGCCGCCGTAGACGAAGCCCGCGCGCTTCTCGAACGCGCCCTCGTCGCCGAAGCGACCGGCGTACCCGATCGACGACCCGCCGCTCTTGTCGCGGCCCGTGTAGAGCAGGCGGACGAGCACGCGCCCGGCGGGGGTGAGGATGCGATCGACGCACGGGTCGTCGACGCTCGCGTCGTCGAACGGGGGCCGCACGCCCTCCGGGAGGGTGGCGGGATCGACGGACGCGCTCGGCGCGAGGGCGACGCCGAGTCGGCGGAAGCGCAGGCCGTCGGTGCTCTCGGCCTCGAACAGGTGGGTGCCGGACGCGTAGAACAGGCGGTAGCGACCGCCGAACAGCATGACCGAGGGCGCCCGCGCGGGCTCGGTCTCCAGCGGGCTCGCGGCGCCCTCGAGGGCGATCGGCCCGTCCTTGTCGAACGAGGAGCCCACGAGGCCATCGCGGGCGCGCGCGCGGAAGATGCCGCCGGTGGGCGACGAGTAGTAGAGGGTGACCTTGCCGTCGACGTCGAGGGCCCAGGGATCGCCGATGCTCGCGCCCTCGTCGGGGCGATCGAGGGGCAGCACGTCGACCACGTCGTCGAACTTGCGCGCGTCCTTCGACTCGAGCCGCGCGATGCGGTCGGTGGCGGAGCCCTCCTTGCCGCGCCCCACGAACAGGATCACGTGCAGCGGCCCGCGCACGAGCGCGCTCGGGGAGCGGGAGGGCGGGAGGCCCGGGTACTTGGCGATGCCGTTCTGGGTGCCCTCGGGCAGCTCGTCGTCGCCGACGCAGAACTGCTGGCCCGTGGTCGGATCGTCGTAGCAGCGACGCGCGCGCTTGAGCGTACGGAACGGCCCCGAGAAGACGTTCGGCAGATCGACGTCGCCGCGACCGGCGTCGGCCAGCGTGGCGCACGCGCAGAGGAGCGCGCAGCCGAGCAGGGCGATCCGCGAGGGCACGGCCATCAGAACGCCCGCCATCAGAAAGCCAGCCCCAGGGTGGTGCCGAACGACCAGATCTGGCCGCTCGCGCGGTAGTCGCCGATCGGATCGGCGGGGGAGTCCTTGGTGAACACGCGCTCGGGCAGGTACGACCACTGCGCGTGCAGATCGAAGTGGATGTCGCCGGGCATCTCGGTGAACGGCGCGTGCAGCTTGAGCCCGGTGCCGACCGAGAAGGCGTGGCGATCGGCGTCGACGAAGTTGGTGCCCCCCGACTGCGGAGGCACCGGCGAGCGCTCGTAGAAATAGCCGCCGCGGAGGGCGAGCGAGTGGCCCTTGGGCGAGAGCGGGAGGCGCGCCTCGACCCCGATCCGCGGCACCACGCGGTTCTGGAAGTTGGGCGGGAGCACCACCGTGGGCGCGGGCTTCTCGGGCGTGAGGCTCGCGGGGAAGCCGGGCGGCGGGTCGAACTTGGTCTGCGCCGTGACCGCGCTCATGGGCGACTTGTACGACGACCACTGGATCCAGGTGACGTCGGCGTCGAGGGTGACGTCGGGCGTGAGATCGTAGCTGCCGCCGAGCACGACCTGTCGCGGCAGGAACGCATTCACCGAGGAGGTGGTGAGGTAGGTGAAGAAGGGGACGCACAGCGTGGTGGCGCAGCTGCTGTCGCGCAGCTTGGCCTGCACCGCGAGGCGCGCCTCGATGTCGAGGGTGAGCTGGAACTCGCCGCGATACACGGCCGAGAGGCGCAGGCGATCGGTGGGTTTGAGGCGCAGGCCGAGCTGCGGGTAGCGAATGGAGGTGAGGTCGGCGTCGACCTCGTGGCGGAGCCGGCTCGTGGCCGCGTCGCTCAGGCTGAGGTCGCCGGTGATGTCGAGCCGCGCGCGCGTGGCGGCGAGGAACACGAGGCCGCCGCCGATCTCGAGCCACTTCACCGGCTGGATCGCGAGGTGCGCGCCGAAGAACAGGCGCTGGGGGCGGTTGTCGTAGATCTCCCAGCGCGGCTGCTGCTGGTCGAGCGCGCGCACGCGGAACACGCGGTCGTCGGGCAGGTGGAGCGCGACGCCGAACGCGAACGGCATCCCGAGCAGCTTGCCGGGCGCGACCAGGCCGAACACGAGGCCGTGCACGGCGTCGACGGCGTTGTCCTTGCCGTTCATGCGCAGCGAGGCGTTGGCGCGCATGTAGCCGATGTCGATGCGGACCCCGGGCGCCGACGCGAGGCCCGCGGGGTTGTAGAAGTTGGCGCTCACGTCGGTGGCGTCGGCGCTGACGGCGCCGCCCATCGCGGTGGAGCGGGACAAGAAGCCGTAGGTCTCGGCGGGCCCGGCGAGCGCGGCGGTCGAGATCGCCAGCGTGGAGACCGCCGTGGCGACCCCGGCGAGCGTGGCGAGCGCGCGCATCAGAACCGCACCCCGGTGGCGATGCCGACCGCGAACATGGAGCCCGAGCTCGTGACGTCGGGCCCGCTCTCGGAGTCCTTGTGGTGCACGCGGGTCGCGAGCAGGTGGGCCTGCGCGTAGACGTCGACCGAGAACGGCAGGCTCTGGCCGCCGAGCACGCCGACGCCGGCGGTGACCACGTGCCTCGTCGCGTCGAGGAGGTTGTCCTTGCCGGTCTGCTCGTCGAGCGGCGACGGCTCGAAGATGTAGCCACCGCGCAGGCGCAGGCTCGCCTTGCCGCCGAGCGGGAGCACGTGCTCGACGCCGATGCGGGGCGACAGGGTGTCGTGCGCGGAGAACGGCGGCGAGCCCGTGCCGTACTCCTGGTTGAGCGACACGGTGGGCTCGTTGGGGCCGGGGTAGCGGCTCCACTGGCGGGCGAGCACGCCGAGCGCGATCGTGGTGCGCCGCTCGAGCCACCGCACCTCGAGCTGCAGCTGGCGCGGGATGTACTGGGCCATGCCGGCGACGTTGAAGTCGGGCAGCGGGATGCCCAGATCCTGCGCGCGGATGAGCACCGCGAAGCGCCCGATGAGCTCGCCGCGGAACGTGGCGCCGAGCCGCAGCTTGGGGCTCAGATCGAAGGCGGCGGCGAAGATGGGGGCGTAGGCGGCGACCACCTGGTCGTCGGTGCGCGAGCCCACGCGGCCCGTCGCGTCGAGGCGGATGTCGATGGTGCCGACGAGCGCGGCGAGGGCCTCGAAGCCGCCGCCGACGTACAGGCGATCGCCGATGCGCGCCCCGAGGCCGAGGATGATGGCGAGCGACTGCACGCGCGGCGCGATGATGGGGAACTGGTGGGTCTCGGGGTACAGGATCTTGGCGCGGACCAGGTACTTGACCGGATCGAGGAAGCCGACGCCGAAGGTGATCCGGTCGCGCAGCACGCCACCGAGCGGGATGGGCAGCGCCGCGCCGATGGTGATGGTCTTCATCGGATCGGTCGGCAGCGAGCGCGCGCGATCCGCGGTGTCGGCGTGGAGGAAGTGGCGGGCGAAGTTCAGCCCGAGCGTGAGCGACTTCTCGCGGGTGTCCGCGAGGAGCGCCGGGTTGCCGAAGACGGCCTCGTAGCCCTCGGCGGCGGCGGCCGAGGTGGCCCCCATGGCCGCGCTCCGCGCGCCGAAGCCGAACAGATCCTGGGGGGCCGCGTGCGCGCTCGAAGCCCACGCCACGAGGCCGATCCCCGCAGCGCGCGCGACGAATCCCCTCGCCGTTGGTCGCCCGAACCGCCCCACGGAGCAGCAAGCTATCACAGTGAGCGGACGCGCAGCGTGGCGATCCGTGAGGGAAAGGTGTATTCGTCGCGCCCAGAATGACGGTCGAAGTCACCCTCCCGCAGCTGGGCGAGAGCGTCTCCGAAGGCACGATTACCAAGTGGCTGGTCAAGGAGGGCGACGTCGTCGCCCGCGAGCAGGCGCTGCTCGAGGTGGCCACCGACAAGGCAGACACCGAGGTGCCCTCGCCCACGGCGGGCACCATCGTGAAGATCGTCGTGCAGGCAGGCGCGACCGTACCGGTGAAGTCCCTGCTCTGCCTCGTAGAGCCCGGCGACGGCAAGGTCGCGGCGCCCACAGCCGCGGCTGCTCCGGCATCCGTGGCCAGCCCGAGTCCTCCGCCGGGCCAGTCGGCCTTCGGCGGAGCGCTGGCGGGTCCGGCGGCGCGGAGCAGCGCGCGCGAGATGGGCGTCGACCCGACGCAGATCACGGGCACCGGTGAGCACGGGCGCGTCACCAAGGAAGACGTCGTGCGCGCGGCCCAGGCCCTCCCGGTGGGCCTGCCCATGACGGGCACCCCGATGCCGCCGCGCGTGCAGCCGGTCGGCGCGACCCCGGCGCCGCCGCGCGTGGCCCCGCTCGGCGCGACCCCGACGCCCCCGACGGTGTCGGCGCGCAGCGGCAACGCGGGCGAGCTCACCTCGCTGCTGCAGGCCGCGATGGCCGATGGTCGTCAGGTCTACGTGCCGCCGATCCCGGGCGTCGGCTACGGCGCCTTCAAGGTGCCGCCGTACGTGGAGAAGCCGGGTGACAAGGTCGTCCCGTTCTCGCGCCGTCGCCGGATCACCGCCGCGCACATGGTCTACTCGAAGAACGTCGCCCCGCAGGTGGTGACGGTCGCCGAGGTGGACATGCACGCGACCTCCAAGCTGCGCGACGCCCACAAGGATCGCTACAAGAAGGAGGGCGTCGGCCTCACCTACCTCGCGTTCATCGCCCACGCGACCACGCTGGCGCTCAAGGAGAACCCGTCGCTCAACGCGCGGGTGCTCGACGACGCCTACGTGCTGCTGCGCGACATCAACATCGGCATCGCCGTGGACACCAAGGATGGCCTGGTCGTCCCCGTGATCAAGCGCGCCGATGGCCTCAACGTGCGCGGCATGGCGCTCGCGATCGACGACGCCGCGGCCAAGGCGCGGGACGGCAAGCTCACCCCCGACGACCTCGCCGGCGCGAGCTTCTCGGTGAGCAACCCCGGGCTGAAGGGCAACCTGTTCGGCGGCGCGATCATCTCGCAGCCCAACGTCGGCATCCTCCGCATCGGCGAGCTCAAGAAGCGGCCGGTGGTGGTCGAGGCCGGTGGGGTCGACGCGATCGTCGTCCACCCCGTGATGTACATGGCCCTCAGCTACGACCACCGCGTGGTCGACGGCGTCGCGGCCAACGCGTTCCTCTGGCGGATCCGCGATCTGCTCGAGAAGGGCGAGTTCGAGGTCTAGAGAACGACGCGCCTCTAGGAACGACGCGTCTCTAGGAACTGGGCGCGTCGTTGGGCGGGGGCGCGAAGGTGGCGGTGCGGCCGACCTTGCCGTAGCGCCGCTCGCGCCGCTGATAGGCCGCGATCGCGGTGTAGAGATCGTGCGCGGAGAAATCGGGCCAGAGCTTGTCGGAGAAGACGAGCTCGGCGTACGCGAGGCCGTAGAGCAAGAAGTTGCTGATGCGCTGCTCGCCGCCGGTCCGGATGACGAGGTCGGGGTCGCCGACCGCGAGGGAGGGCATGCGGACCCGCAGCGCGTCGGGCGTGATCTCGTCGGCGCGGATGCGGCCCGACAGCACGTCGCGCGCGAGGTCTTGCGCGGCGGTGGCGATCTCCTCGCGACCGCCGTAGGAGAGCGCGAGGGTCAGGGTCATCTCGTCGTTGCGCGCGGTGTCGCTGCGCAGGGGATCGAGTACGGCGCGCACGAAGCGCGGGAGGCGGCCCAGGTTGCCGATGGCCTGCAGGCGGATGCCGGTGTCGAGCAGCTCCTCGCGCTCGCTGAGGAGGTAGTCCTCGAGGAGCCGCATGAGCGCCGACACCTCGAGCTCCGGGCGCTCCCAGTTCTGCTCGGAGAAGGCATAGACGGTGAGGGCCTTGATGCCGAGGCGGCGGGTGGCGCGCACGATGCGGCGAACGGCGGCGGACCCTTCGCGGTGCCCCACGCTGCGGTCGAGGCCGCGCAGCTGGGCCCAGCGGCCGTTGCCGTCCATGATGATGCCGATGTGGCTCGGGAGCCCGCGGACCTCGAGGGTGGTGTCGCTCTCGTTCACGGAAGACGGGCGGATTAGCATCGGCGCGCGATGCAGTACAGAACGCCCGACGGGCGCGGGGGCCTTCCCGAGAACGACCGGCGTCAGGTGGTCTGCAACGAAGCGACGAACGCGAGGATGCGCTCGTTCTCACGGGGCTCGGGGATCTGCTGGACCTTGAGCATCCGCACGACGCCGGCGCGGTCGACCACGACGGTGGCGCGGGCGGAGATGCCCCACTCCTCGAGGTAGAGGCCGTACTTCTTGGCGACCTCGCCCTTGGGGTGGAAGTCGGCGAGCAGCGGATAGGCGAGGCCCAGCTCCTTGGCGAACGCCGCGTGGCACCACTCGCTGTCGACGCTGATGCCGAGCACCTGGGCGCCCGCCTCCTCGTACTTGCGGAGGGACTTCTGGAAACAGGCGTTCTCGCCCGAGCACACCGGGGAGAAGTCGAGCGGGTAGAAGGCGAGGACGACCGCGCGTTCACCACGATACGAGGACAGGCGCACGAGCCGCCCCGGCTTGCCGTTGTCTGCGGGCAAGCTCGAAGGCAGCTCGAAATCCGGCGCCTCGATCCCTGGCTGGATCGTGCCGTCGCGCGAACCGTCGCTCATGCCTCAGAAGACGCGGCCCGAGCCCGTCCCCTTGCCACCCTTCTTCTTGTCGGCGCCGGTGATGTCGTCCCAGACGGCGTCGAGGTGGATGATGATGTCGAAGAAGAAGCGCGCACCGTCAGGGCTGTAGAACGGGTTGCGGTAGTTGCCGTTCGGCTGGAGCACGCTGGAGAAGTTGTAGTAGCCGAGCGTGAGGTCGAGCTCCTTGGTGACGCCGTAGTTCAGCATCAGGAGGTACCAGCTCGACTGGCGCAAGCGCGTGTCCGCCTCGCTGCGGGGCACGACAGTGCCATCGGCCAGCGTGGCCTGGCTCGGCGCGTACGAGAAGCTCGAGATGTAGATCGCCGAGAAGTCGAACTCGAGGTGATCCATGATCTCGACGCCGAAGTTCAGGGCGCTGAGGAGCGTGTTGCCCGTGAGCGTCCCGAAGCGGACCTGGCTGTCCTGGACCACCTGCCCGTTGGCGCCCATGCGAGCTTGCAGGTTGTCGTCACCGAGGTTGCACGCCGTGTTGCACTTGGTGAAGGCGTGCTGATACAGGCCCGACGCCGACACGTTCAACGACTTGAAGAACCGGGCCTTCTCGCCGGCGAGCTCGAACGAGTGGCTGATGTTCGCGCTCGGACCGAGGGTGAAGTACTGCCCCGCCACGCGGGACGACTTGGAGATGCCGGGCCGGAAGGTGACACCCACACCCAGCCGGGTCTTGTCGCTGATCATCTTGAGCGGCATGCCGTAGCCGGCCGAGAGCCAGGTGTCGGTGTAGCGCCACTCGTTCTTGGACTGGAAGTCGTCCTGGGTGTTGGTCCACTCCTTGAACACGTCCTGACGGAGCGTGACGCGGAGGCCCTTCACCGACTCGAAGTTGTAGTTCACACGCGGGCTGATCCACCACTCGTAGAGCGACTGCGGGGTGAGCTGGGCGCCCTTGCTGAAGCTGACCGCCGTCATCGACTGGTCGAGGATGAGGATCGAGCCGCGGAACGGGTTCGGGGCGGGCGCCGCCTCGTCCTTCGCGGGGGCCGCCTTCGCGCCCTCGTCCTTCTTGCTCGGGTCGCCGGTCCCACCGGTGCCCACGCTCACGGTCACGCCGCCCGTGGCCGCGGGGGCAGGGGTGGTGTCCCCGGTGGCGGCCGCCTTCTTCTTGCTCGGGTCCTCGGTGCTCGCAGGCGCGGGCGGGGTCTCGCCCGACGGAGCCGGCGGCGCGACCGAGGCCGCGCCGGTGGCGGCCGGCGCCGCGCCATCACCCTGGGCGCGCGCGGCGGGCGTGAGCAGGAGCGCGCCGAAACCAGCGGCGAGTCCGACGAATCCGAGACCGAGAAGAGAACCCTTGCGCATCATCGACTCCTGCGGGCGCGATCCCCTCCTGGGGCTCACGCGGACGGCACACCACAGCAAGAAGCGTTCCGGCAGCAGAACTGCAGGAAATCGGGGCTCGGGCCCCCGGGAGCCGCATTCGTTACCCTGCTGACAGCGGGAGACCAAGCCCCTTGTGCGCTTCGTGACGCCGCTCGACCCCGGGACTCCGCGTGGTCGGAACTTTCCACTAGGCTAGGTGATCGCATGAGCAGCACTGAGATCACGACCCTGATCGGCCCCGGGAGTCGCTTCGAGGGCCGGCTCGTCTTCGAGGGGGTGGTCCGCATCGAGGGTGAGCTCCGGGGCGAGGTCAAGAGCGACGACACGCTGGTCGTGGCCGAGGGCGCGCAGGTGCACGCCGAGATCGAGGTGGGCACCTGCATCGTGCAGGGAGGCGCGGTGTTCGGGAACATCCGCGCGCACCGCGCGATCGAGGTCCGCGCGCCGGCGCAGGTCGTCGGCAACCTGCAAGCCCCGCAGATCAGCATCGAGAAGGGTGTCCAGTTCGAAGGCCAGTGCCAGCTCGGGTGACGCAGCGCGAACCAAGCAACCCTGGTTCAGGCCCCCAGTTCAAGCTAGTTCAGACCACAGTCGCCCTTCTCGCGCGTGAGGCGGAAGACCCCGAACAGCTGCGGGGGCTGGATCGGCGTGGACGTGCTGGTGCCCGCGCCGCGGAGGATGCGCACCTCGACCTCGCCCGACTGCAGCAGCGAGAGCACGACGAACACCTGCGTGGCGCCGAGCTCGGCGACCGCCAGCGCGTTCTTCACGCGACCCTCGCCGAAGGAGAGCGTGGAGAGCGGATCGTGGAGCAGCTGCGGGATCACCTCGAGGCGTGCGGCGGTGAACTTCTCGCCGCTCGTGAAGCCGCTGGTCCAGATCTGGCCGGGCGCGGTCTGCAGGCGGTCGGCGTCGAGCACGAGGCGCAGCTTGGTGCCCTCGGGGATGCCGGCCCGCACGAAGCTCGCGGAGGCGACGGTGCCGCACCAGCTCACCCGGCTCGTTGGAGAAGCGAGCGGTGTCGGCGCAGCCGAGGGCCGCGACGGCGAAGGCGCCGAGCGCGAGCCCTCGCCTCAAGGGCTCACCGGCGTGAGCAGGGTCTTCGCGATCTCGCGCACGCGCGGCTCGGGATCATTGGTCTGCGCGTCGAGCAGGGCGGCCTTGGCCGAGGGGCGCCCCGAAGCCGCGAGGCCCCGCAGCGCCGCTTCGCGCACGAAGGCGAACTTGTCGGCCTTGGCCGCCTTGGCGAGCGGCGCCTCGACCGCGGCCGTCGCGTCGCGCTTGCCGATGAGGCCGAGGGCGCGCGCCGCGTCGGCCCGCACCGACCACTCCTTGTGGGTCGCGAGCACGGCGGTGAGGCCGGCCACGTTGGTCGCGTCGCCGCGCTGCGCGAGCTCGGCGATCGCGAGGCGCTGCACCTCGGCGTTGGGGCTCTCGAGCGCGTCGCCGAGGGCCTCGCGCACCACCTTGCCGTCGCGCCGCCCGAGCCAGCGCACCGCGCGGGTCTCGACGCCGATCTCGGGGTGGTGGACCAGGCGCGCGACGAACGGCTCCGACGCGAGGGCGATGCGCTCGGCCGCGGCGCGCGCGTCCTTGCCGGCGTCGCCCTTGGCGAGCGTGAAGGCCCCGAACGAGGCGCCCTCGGACTGCGCGAGCATGAGGTCGAGGGCCACGAGGCCGCGATCTTTGCTCGTCTGCAGCGCGGTGACGACAGCCTGGGTGATGGGCTTCTCGAACGTGACGAGCGCATGCCCGAGCTCGAGGTCGGTGAAGCGCGCAGGCAAGAGCGGCAGCACCGCGGCCTCGGCGTTGATGGTGCCCTCGGGCACGGGCAGCGGCTCCAGGATGGGCCGGTGTTCGTGGGTGGAGAGCGTGGCGAGCGCGAGGCCCGCGCCCTTGCGCACGCGCTCGGCCGGATCGAGGGTGGCGCCGGCGATGACGCCGATCGTGGCCTCGTTCGGCTCGGCGATCGGCTTCTTGCCCTTGCCGGCGGGCACGCCGTAGCGCGCGACGGCGACCAGCGCGAAGGCGCGCACGGTGGGGTCGATCGCCTCGAGCTGCGCGGTGATGCTCGGGAGCGACGAAGCCTCGCCGATCTCGGAGAGCGCCCACAGCGCCGCCGCGCGGCCGTACATGCCGCCCTCGCCCTTCTTGAGGAAGGCTTCGAGGGTGGGCGCGTGGGCCTTGTCGTGGGACTTGCCGAGCGCGATCACGCCGTAGATGCGCATCTCGGCCGGCACCGCCTCGATGGCCTCGACGAGGCGCAGAGCCAGCGGGATCGCCTTCTTGTCGTCGATGCGCGCCACGCCGAACGCGGCGGCCTGCGCGACGGCGTCCTTGGGGATCGGCCCCGACTTGGGGAACAGGTAGGCCTCGTACTTGGGCAGCAGCGCCGGGTCGCGGAGCGCGCCGCACGCGATCATGGCCCGGGCGCGCAGGCTCGGGTCGGCGACGGTGGCGCCGGTCGTCTGGGTGGCGAACGCGAACAGCGGGGTGCCGGCCGACTTGTTCTCGACGTAGGCGAGGATCTCGATCGCGGTGCGCTGCTGGTTCGCGTCGCTGTCGGAGAGGGCGTCGATGAGCGGCTGCACGCCGCGCTGGCCGATCTTCTGCAGCTTGACCCGCGCGACGTCGGAGCCCTCGCCGCCGATCTTCACCTTGGCGATGAGCGGCGCGGTGAGGTTCGCGTACACCTCGACCAAGAGGCGCCGGTAGACGACCTTCTGCGGGTTGCCGAGGGTGAGCGGGAGCAGCTCGGTCTCGAGCACCTCGAGCGTGCCGCGCTTCTGGTTGATGGCGGCGGAGAAGCGGATGGCGTTGGCGACGAGCTCGTCGTCGGTCGAGCCGCGCATGACGCGTCGGTAGAGGACGTCGGCGTCGACCTCGTCGCCCTGGGCCAGGAGCAGCTCGGCGAGCTCGAAGTAGACGAGCCAGAGCTTCGGGTTGTGCTGCAGCGCGAGCCGGAACTCCTTGATCGCGCGCGGGAAATCCTGCTGCGAGCGGTACATCTCGCCGAGCTTCTTGTGGCCGTCGGCGTCCTCGGGTGAGAGCTCCACCGCGGCGGCCGCCCACTTGAGCGCCTCCTCGTCCTTGTAGATGGAGAGGGCGTACGAGGCGAGGCGCGTGTAGTAGGCGCGCGCGCCCTTCGGGTCGGCCTTGACCAGCTCCTCGAGGATCTTCATCGCGTCGGAGACGTGGCCCTGCTGCACGAGCACGCGCTCGAGCACGAGGCGCGCGTCGACGTCGCCGGGGGCCTGCTCGATGATGGCGCGCAGGGTCTTCTCGGCGTCGGGGAGCTTGCGCAGGTGGAGCTGCACCTCGGCGAGCAGGCGGCCGGCCTCGAGGTCGACGGGTGGCCCGGCGAACGAGGCGGCGAGCGGCTTGATCTGGTCGGGGAGCTTCTTCTGGGCGAGCCAGAGGAGCACGAGGTGGGTGCGCGCCTCGCGGCGGGTGAGCTTGTCGACGTCGTTGCGCTTGAGGATGGTCTCCCAGACCCCCTGCGCCTCGATGTACTTGTGGTTGCGCTCGAGGGCGGCGGCCCAGCCCTTCTGCACGGCGAGCTCGCCGGGGGCGGCCTCGATCGCCTGCTTGTAGGCGTCGAGCGCGTCCTCGCCCATGTCGTGGTCGAGGTAGACCTCGCCGAGCGCGGTGAACCCCTTGGCCTTGGGCTTCACGACGACCGTGAGGCGCTTCCAGATCTCCTTGGCCTTGGTCGTGTTGCCGCGCTGGTAGTAGTAGTCGCCGAGATCGACGATGTAGCTCGGGTCGTCGGCGCTCTTCTTGGCGAGCGACTCCATGAGCGCGAGGGCGAGCTTGTCCTCGCCGATCTGCGAGTAGTACGAGGCGAGGCGCTGCTGGATCTCCGGGTTGGTCGCGGCCGTGGCCTCCATGGCCTTGAGCTTGGCGAGGCACTTGGGGCGCTCGCCGCGGCCGATGAGCACGTCGCACAGCTCGAAGGTGAACTGCGGCTGGCCCTTCGCGTACTGGATCAGGAGGTCGTACTGCTTGACCGCCTCGTCGAGCTTGGACTGCTCCTTGAGCAGCCGGATGAGGAGGATGCGCGCGTCGGTGCGCTGCGGCGCCGAGGCGAGCGCCTTGGTCAGCCACTTGATGCCCTTCTCGGCGTCGTACTCGGCGGCGAGCTTGCCGATCAGCTCCTGGCGGTCGGCGTCGGCCGGGTTCTGCTTCTCGAGGTCAGCGACCAGCTCCTCGATCTTGTTCTGGGCGCGGTACGCCTCGGCGAGCGCGTTGAGCAGGCGCACCTTGGCGCCGGCCTCGGCGCCCGCGACGCCGAGCCCCTTCTTGAGGGTGGCGACGGCGGTCTCGTACTTCTGCTGCTTGACCTGACACACCCCGAGGTCGAGCAGCGCGCTCGCGTAGACGCGGTTGTCGCCGGCGGCGGCCTTGGCGACCTCCTCGTATTCCTTCTCCGCGAGATCGTACTGGTTCTTCTTGAAATACGTGCGCGCGAGCTCGGCGCGCACGGTCATCGAGTCCTTGTTCTGCGCGACGAGGTCGGTGTGGTGCTTCTTGGCGGCGACGTTGTCCTTGAGGTCGACCGCGAGCTCCATCAGCGAGCGCAGCGTGGCCTCGCGCTCGAGCTTGTCCTTCTCGAGCGGGAGCGCCTTCTCGTGGGCGGCGTAGGCGCCCTTGAGATCGTTCGCGTCCTGCTTGAGGCGCGCGATGGCCAGGTAGACGACGGCCTTGTCGGGCTTCTCCTTGGAGCACGCCTCGTACTCCACGAGGGCGAGGGCATCGCGCTTGTCGCTCTTGAGGAGGCCCGCGTAGGCCATCCGCGCGGCCCACTTCTCGTCGGCGGTGCCCGTCTGCTTGACGAGGGCCTTGGCCTCCTCGCGCCACTTGACGGCCTGCTCCTTCTCGGTCGGCGTAGCCTTGGGGTCGTCGTCGATCTTGCGGGCCTTGGCCTCGAGCTCGGCGATCTTGGCCTCGGTGGCGGCGTCGGGGATGTAGCCGTCGGCGCGCTTCTTCCACTCGGCGAGGCCCTTGTCGAGCGAGCCGTCGCGCTCGCGGTAGAGCTGCGCGAGCTTGAGGACGGGACCCGCCTCGCCGGGGCGCGCCATCGCGATGATGGCCGCCTTCTTGATCGGGTCCTTCTTGGCGGTGGGCGGGTCTTCGCCCGGATCCTTGCCGGGTTTGCCGGGCCCGGGGCCGGGCACCACGACCGGCGGCTTCTTCTTCTTGCCGCCCTTGGGATCGAAATCGGCATGCGCGACGGTGGCGCTGCCCGAGAAGGCGAGCGCACCGGCGAAGAAGAGGAGGGGACGCAGGCGCATGGCTCGGCGAGTATGCCACGTCGGACCCGCCCGCCCCGGCGGCCTTTGAGGCATACTGAACGCATGGCGAACGCTCCGCGCGGATCGCCGCTTCCCCCATGCCCAAGCCCAAGAAGATCGAGCCCCGCCACATCGTCTGGCTGGTGCTGCTGCTCGCCGCCGGCTCGCTGCCGCTGTGGGCCTCGCTCGGCCGTGGCCGCGGGTCGTCGGGGATCGAGAAAGCGGGGCCCGAGCCCTCCGCCTCGCACTCGTGATACGGGCAAGGCGTGCGCACCGCTCGTCTCGTCCGCGCTCGGTCTCTCACCCCTGGCGTCCGGGAGCTCACGTTCGATCCCGGGCCCGGGCACAGCTTCGTCCCGGGGCAGTGGGTGAACCTGTTCGATGCCGCCGGTGACAAGCGCAGCTACTCGATCGCCTCGGCGCCGCGCGCGGACGGCACGTTCGACCTCGCGGTGACCCACGTGCTGCACGGGCCGATGAGCACGCTCCTCCACGCGCTGCCGATCGGCGCCGAGCTGCGCATGGCCGACGCGCAGGGGTTCTTCGTGATGGATCCGGTCGTGCGGCCGGTGTTGATGGTGGCGACCGGCACGGGGCTCGCGCCGTTCCGCGCGATGCTGCAGCACCTCGTGTCCACACCCCCGACGGTGCCGATCTGGTTGATCGCGGGGCACCGCACCCAGGCCGACCTGCTCTACCGCGACGAGCTCGAGGCGCTCCCGCTGCGGACGTTCCGCTACTGGCCGACGCTCTCCCGCGGTGGCCCGACCTGGCGCGGGTCGAAGGGGTGGGTGCAGGCCCACGTGCCGCCGGCGCTCGCCGCGCTCGGCACGGACGTGGACGTCTACGTGTGCGGGCTCACCCACATGGTCCACGCGGTGCGCGACCTGTGCCGCCGCGAGCTCGGCGTGCCGCGCAAGCAGGTGCACGCCGAGAAGTACGACTAGCGGATCGCGGCGCGGAAGCGCTTGACGAGCCTGGTCTGGCTCTCGTCGATCAGGAGGAACGACAGCAGCAGGTCGAGATCCAGGTCGGGAAAGAGCGCGCTGCGATCGCGGACGGCGTAGCCCTCGGGGCCGAGGACGTGCACGGTGAGGCGGCCTTCGCGGAGCACCCAGACCTCGCCGACGCCGAGGCCGCGATAGACGGCGAGCTTGTCGATCTTCGGCCGCGAGAACACGATCTCGATCGCGAGATCGGGCACCGGCTTCGGACCGCCCAGCACGTAGCACTCGTCGGGCTCGAGCCCGCGCGCGAGCACCTTGTCGCGGTAGGTGGTGGAGCCCCACCCGTCGAGGTCGAGGTCGCGCTCCTCGGCGTAGGCCTCGATCAGCCGCCCGAGCAGCTTCTTGGAGATCTCGTGGGGGCCGCCGGGGCTCATGATCTCGAGCGCTCCCTCGAGGTAGGTGAGGCGGACGTTCGAGCCCTGCTCGTCGAGCGAGTCGCGCAGCGCGACGTACGTCTCCCAGGGGATCCCGTCGAGGCGAACGCGATCGTCACCGTCAGCGGCACGAGGCAGCGGGGCGACGGCGACCATGGGAGAAAGGCTAGCACCCACGGCTCTCCTCTTCCCGGAGCGCGTTGAGCTGTAGATACGCGTGCGCCGACATGAGCTGCGCGACCGGCAGCGCGACCAGCACGCCGATGCCGAGCGCGAGCAAGCCGACGAGGATCACCACCGCCTGCGCGAGCCACAGCCAGAACAGCTGCCCGCGGTGACCCTTGGTGAGCACGAGGCTCTCGCCGATCGCCTCGCCGGCGCCGAGGCCGCGGTCGACCGCGACGAAGGTCGCCTGCGAGATCGCGAGCAGGAACACGACGCCGGGCACCACGAGGCAGAGCAGGAGGAACCCACCGCCGACCATCGTGACGAGGTTGATCAGGAACAGCGGGAGCAGCGAAGCGTGGCCCATGAACACCATCCAGGGGACGATCGGCTCGTCGCGCGCGGCCGCGAGGGCGAGCCGCGTGAGGCCGCCCGTGAGCCAGGCGCCGAGGAGCGCGCGGAGCAGCTGCGAGACGACGACCGTCGCGACGGGATCGCCGGTGCGCGCGGCCGCATGATCGAGCAGGGCACCGCCCCCGAACAGCGCGACCCCGTAGAGCAGCGCGGCGATCACCAGCGTGCCCGAGCGGGCGCCGTAGCTCGCGCGGGCGGCCTGGTAGATCGCGCCGATCGAGAGGCGGGGCGGCGCGAGGGTCTCGGAATCGGCTTCGACGGGCGGGGCGTAGCGGGCGGTGGTGTCCATGCCCGCAGGGTCGACACGAGCCCCGCGAGAGTTGCGTCCTTCTCCAGACAGCGTGCGACATGCACCCCCTGTTCTGCTCCATCGTCGACGGACCCGCTTGGTTCGAGCCTCGCCAGTCCCGTACGTTGAAGATCATGAAGCGACCCCTCGGTTTCCTGGTGGTCCTGGCCGCGGTGGCCGCTCCGAGCACCGCGGCCGCGTACGGCGAAGAGGCCGCGGGCTTCCCCAGCTGGGCGGAGCGCGTGGAGCACGAGTGGAGCAACCGCGCGCGCGTCGATCCCTCGATCGAGATGACCAAGTGCGGGGCCAAGTGCGGAGAGGCGGCCTGCTACAAGGTGGCCGCGCCCCTCTGGTATTCGGAGCCGCTCAACCGCGCGGCCCGCTTCCACTCGAGCGAGATGATCCAGCGGAAGTTCTTCGCGCACGACTCGAACTGCAAGCTCGTGAGCACGCTCAAGACCACCTACCCCACGTCGTGCAAGGGCGAGGCGGCGTGCGCGTGCGAGGGTGGCGCGGTCTCCGGCAGCACCTCGTTCGGCGCGCGCGTGGGCATCTGGGCCGGCGGCGCGAGCGGGGAGATCATCGCGAGCGGCACCGATCCGAACGGCGCGTTCTACCAGTGGCTCTACGAGAACTCGCCGACGCCGACGTGTGCGTTCTCGAGCGCCAACGGGCACCGCTGGTTGATCCTCACCGGAGGCCCCGGCATCGGCTACGGCGTCGACGGCTACTCCACGGGCGACTTCGGCGGTGCGCCGGAGAAGCCGAAGATCCCCTCGGGGTCGCACTATCCGCGCAGCGGCGCGAGCGTCGAGGTGTGGGCCAACTGGTACGACACCGCCGGTCCGAGCGCGGCGCTCGTCAACGTGGGCGGCACGTGTCAGCCGATGAAGCTCACGCGGGGCACGGTGACCAACGGCGCCTACCTCCACACCGCGGCGGGGCTCACGGGCTGCACGCGATACTACTTCCAGTTCAAGGACAGCACGGGCGCGCAGGTCACCTACCCGACGACGGGCTCGCTCGGCATCGGCGACGCCACCTGCGCGGACTGGAGCGCCACGCGCCCCGCCGCCGGTGCGGGGTGTGACTGCAAGCCGAGCTGCACCGGCAAGACGTGTGGCGACGACGGGTGCGGCGGGAGCTGCGGCGCCTGCAAGGCGGGCGAGTCGTGCAACGCCGCGGGGGCGTGCGTGACCCCACCGCCTCCGCCCGACGCGGGACCGACCGACACCGGCGTGCCCCCGACGGACACGGGCGCGCCTCCCCCGACCGATGGCGGCACGACCCCGGACGGCGGCGCGAGCCCCGACGGCGCCACGAGCCCTGACGGCGGTCCGGTCGGTCCGGACGGCGGCGTCCTCGACGACGCGGGCGGCGATGGCGGCGATCCCGCCGCGACGCCCGGCGACGATCTGCAGGGGTCGTGTGGCTGTCGCCAAGCGGGTGGAGCTCCTTCGAGCCTCGCGGTGTTCGGCGCCCTCGCGCTGCTCGGCCTCGCGAGCACCCGTCGGAGGCGTTCGTGAGCCTCGTCGACGAGCGCTGCGTCGTCCCGCTCCCCAAGGCCACGGGCAAGCTCGACGAGGCGCAGGCCGCCGCGCTCCTCGCCGAGGTGCCGGGGTTCCGCATCGAGGGCGGCATGCTCCGCAGGACGTTCGAGTTCGCGACCTTCCCTGCCGGAATCGCCTTCGTGCAGCGGGTCGCCGAGCTCGCCGAGGCCGAGAACCACCACCCCGACATCGACGTTCGCTACACCAAGGTGGAGCTCGCCCTGGTCACCCACGACGTCGGTGGCCTTTCTCGCAACGACTTCATCGTGGCGGCCAAAGCGACGCGGCTAGCTTGACCCGATCCGCCCCATGGCGGAGCATTCGCGCGTGAACGCCGGCCTCGACAGAATCGACTACGATCCGGGCGATTTGCCGCCGGGTGTCGCGCCAGGGGCCGTCATCGCGGGCAAATACCGGCTCGACCACGTCATCGGCATGGGTGGCATGGGCTCGGTCTGGCAGGCCACGCACATCGGCATCAACCAGCCGGTCGCCCTCAAGATCGTCTCGCCCGAGTTCGCGCGCTCCACCGAGGCGCGGCGCCGCTTCGACACCGAGGCCAAGGCGGCGGCGCAGCTGCGGTCGCGGCACGTCGTCGCGATCTCGGACAACGGCGAGCTCGCCGACGGCACGCCGTTCATGGCCATGGAGCTCTTGCACGGCGAACCGCTCGGCAAGCGCATCCACAAGTTCGGTCCGCTGCCCGTCCTCGACGCGCTGCGCGTGGTGATCCAGGTCGGGCGCGCGCTCGGCAAGGCGCACGCGGTCGGCATCGTCCACCGGGACGTGAAGCCCGAGAACATCTTCCTCGCCACCCACGACGAGGAGCCCGGCTACGTCGCGAAGGTCCTCGATTTCGGCATCGCCAAGGTCCGCGCGACCAACGCGGGCGAGCAGAGCGCCACCCGCACGGGGTCGCTGCTCGGCACGCCGCTCTACATGAGCCCCGAGCAGGCGCGCGCGCTCAAGACGGTCGATCACCGCAGCGACATCTACTCGCTCGGGCTCGTCGTCTACACGATGCTCACCGGCAACCTCGCCTTCAGCGGCGAGTCGTACGCGGACGTGATCGTCCAGATCTGCACGATGCCGCTGCCCACCATCCGGGGCTCGGCGCCGTGGATCCCGGAGCAGGTCGATCAGTGGCTGCAGTACGCGTGCGCCAAGGAGCAGGAGAACCGGTACCAGGACGTCCAGTCGATGGTCGACGCGCTCTGCGTGGCCTGCGGCTACCCGCCAGGTTCGCCGGAGCTCGCGCAGCCGATCGGGCCCGGGCAGCCCGCGTTCCCCTACGCCGGCACGGTGCCGCTGATGCCGAGCCGCGACGACGTCCTCGGCCCGGCGAACCCGCACGCGGCGCAGAGCAGCGGTGGCTTCCCGACGCCCGGCCCGATCCTCACGCCGGGGCCGCTCCCCCCGCCTCCGACGCCGCCACCGGGATACGTCTCGCCGAGCCAGGCGCCGCCGGCGATGGGGCCGCCGATGGGGCCCCGCCCATGGGACCACCGATGCCGGGCCCGTCGATGGGTGCAACCCACGAGGGCATGGCGATGGCCCCCGCGCCCTACGCGAGCTCGGGCTACACCAACCTCGAGCCCCCCAAGCGATCGATGGCGCCGTGGATCGCGCTCGTCGCCGTGCTCCTGCTCGGCGGTGGTGGCGCGGGCCTCTATTTCGGGGTCCTCGCCGACGGCGGAAGCACCAAGTCGAGCGGCGAGTCCAAGGACGACGACGACGCGAAGAAGAAGAAGTCGAAGGACGACGACGACAAGGGTTCGAAGGACGACGACGACAAGGGCAGCAAGAAGGCCAAGGACGACGACGACGACAAGGGCGGCAAGAAGCCCAAGGACGACGACGACAAGCCGAAGCCCAAGGACGACGACAAGCCCAAGGATCCTCCCAAGGACGATCCGAAGGTGGCGGCGAGCAGTCCGCCCAAGGTCGATCCGGGCCCGAAGCCGCCGAGCACCACCAAGACCCTCGAGCCCGTGCCCTCCACCGCGCCGCCGGTCGCGAGCACCACCGTGAAGCCACCCCCGAAGCCCTCCAGCACCGGACCCGACCTCGGATTCTGATACGATGCGCGTCCCAGTTCGCCCTCCGGGGCGAGGAGGCCGTGTGACCGCGCATCATCCCAGCAAGACCATTCCCTTCGCCCTCGGCCTCGCCGCCGTGCTCGCGAGCGCGCCCGCGTTCGCCGAGCCCTCCCCCGAAGACAAGTCCCTGGCGCGCGACCTCGGCACCGAGGGCGTGAAGCTCGCCGACGCCGGAGACTGCGTGGGCGCGATCGAGAAGCTGGAGAAGGCCGAGGCGCTCTACCACGCGCCGACCATCCTCGGCCGGCTCGGCGAGTGTCAGGTCAAGGTCGGCAAGCTCGTGATCGGCAGCGAGAACCTGCAGAAGGTGGTGCGCGAGGATCTCGGCGCGAACCCGAAGCCGGTGTTCGTGTCCGCGCAGCAGCGCGCGAAGAAGGTCCTCGACGAGACGCTGCCCCGCATCGGCAAGCTCAAGATCACCGTCGGCGGCGCCTGCACCAAGGACGTGAAGGTCACCGTCGACGGCGAGCCCGTGGCGAAGGCGATGCTCGGCGAGTCGCGCCCGACCGACCCGGGCAACCACGCGATCAAGGCGGTCGCGCCGGGGTGCCTCGAGGCGACCACCAGCGTGCAGCTCGGAGAGGGTGAGGCCAAGGACGCGCCGCTGGTCCTCGCGGCCGACCCGAACAGCAAGCCCGACGTCCCCAAGGACGACGGTCCCAAGGACGGGCCGAAGGACCTGCCCAAACCGCCCAAGGACACGCTTCCGGCCGAGGGTGGCATCCCCACGTTCGCCTGGGTCGCGCTCGGCGTCGGCGCGGTGGGCGTCGTCGGCGGCACCGTGTTCGGCCTGTCGGCGATGTCCAAGAAGACCGCGCTCGACAAGGCGTGCACCACCAAGTCGAACTGCCCCGAATCGAGCCGCGCGGACATCGACTCGATGAAGACCAGCGCCACCGTCTCCACGGTCGGCTTCGTGTTCGGTGCGGTGGGCCTCGGCGTCGGCGTCGCGCTGATCATCGTCAAGAGCGGCAGCGACCGGCCCCCGACCTCGGCGTGGGTGCAGCCCACGGTGGGCCTCGGTTCGGTCGGCCTCGTGGGAGGCTTCTGATGGCCAGGAAGCTCCCGTTCGGGCTCTCGCTCGGCTTCACCACCGCGCTGTCGATCTGGCTCGTCCACATGGGCAGCAGCTGCAGCGTCGTCGTGGGTGCGTCGGACTACAAAGTAGGCGCGCCGACCTGCGACAACGCCGCCACGAACCTCGAGGCCAGCAAGCGCGACCGCATCGTCCGCGCGTGCGTGCTGCTCAACGGCTGCAACCCGTTCTTGCCGGCACAACGCCTGTCGGAGTGCATCACCTACGACACGCCCGAGCTGTACACGTTCTACAGCTCCTCGCTCGGCGCGAAGTCGTGCGCCGACATCGAGGCCACGCAGGGGATCGGCTGGGCGCGCCCGGGCGACTGCTCCTCCGGGACGGCCGCGCCGCACTGCGTGGGCACGCGTGCCGTGACCTGTCGAGACGGCGCCATCAACAACGGGATCGCCTTCGACTGCAACGTGCGCGGCGGCACCTGCGCGACCTACACCGACGGCGGCGCGACGCAGGTCGGCTGCCAGGTGGCCACGGGCACCTGCACCGAGGGCGTCGACGGCTGTGAGAACAACAACGCCTTCACCTGCCTGGGCGGCAAGAAGATCGGCATCGGTTGCGGCAAGATCAACTCGACTTGTCGCGTCGTGAGCGGGGTCTCGGCCTGCTACTTCAACGGCCCCTCGTGCGACACGGCGGGGGTGACCTGCGAGGGTGGCGCCATCGTCCAGTGTGCGGACGGTCAGAGCAGCCGCTTCGACTGCGGCGCGACCGGCCTCGAGTGCCAGGCCGGCGACGCCAACGCGTATTGCCTCGCCAAGCCGTGCACCACGGAGCAGTCGGAGGCGTGCGAGGAGTCGTGCGACGACGACGGCGTCCACGCGAACCTCTGCGTCGGCGGCTCGCCGCTCAAGATCGACTGCGTGGGCCTCGGCTTCAAGGCGTGCCAGCCCTACCCCGCGAACCCGAAGGGCGTGAACCGCCCCTACGTGCTCTGCGCCAACTGATCGCCGCGAGCTCGCTCGCGACCGTTCGGCCCCCGGATGCTACCGTGGGGCCATGGGGTGGTCGTTCGTCTCCCGTGCCCTTGGGTTCGCGGTCGTCCTCGGCGTGGGCGCGGGCTGCGCCGAGGCCACCGAAGAAGCGGTCGCGCGTGACGCGGGCAAGGACACGCGGAGCGACACCACCGCGACGGTCGACACGGCGGTCGACGACACGGGGGCGGTCGACACGGGCCCTGACGTCCCCGCCGACACCGGGTGCAAGCCGCCCACCGGCAAGGTCTGCTCGATCTACCCGCAGTGTGGCTGCGATCCGGGGAAGGCGTGCACGATCGCCGACACGACGGGCAAGACCTCGTGCCGCGCGGCCGGCCCGAAGGGCGTCAACGAGGACTGCACGCTCGACTCCGCGTGCAAGGCCGGGCTCACCTGCTACCTCGGCATCTGCCAGGCCTACTGCGCCAAGGACGAGGACTGTCCGACGGCGGGGTCGTCGTGCCTCGCGCAGCAGTACCTGCCCACCGGCTCCACCACCCCCACCGAGATCCCCGGCAAGCTGCTGTGCCACCAGAAGTGCAATCCGCTCGACCCCGCGCCGGTCTGCGGCTCGAACACCAACTGCCTCGTGCTGCTCGGTCGCACCCTGTGCTCGTGGGCCAGCACGAACACGGGCGTCGGCGGCTGCAAGAGCGGCAACCTCCTGTGCGCGCCGGGGTGGAGCTGCGTGAGCACGGGCGACTGCATGAAGAACTGCCGCGTGGGCTTCGCCGGCGACTGCACCGGCACCAAGACCTGCGTGAAGTTCACCGACCCGCCCATCGTCGACGGCATCGAATACGGCGTCTGCAATCCGCCCTGATTTGCTGCGGGGGGCTCGCGCCCCCCGGTGTTCGGTGGCCGTGCCGTTCCCGCCTGGCGTCCGTCCCAGCCCTTGGTTGCTGCGGGGGCTCGCGCCCCCCGGTGGTTCGGTGGCCGTGCCGCTCCTCGCCTGCGGCTCGTCGCGTCCCAGACCCGCCGAACGCCCCCGCGCGCCGCTTCGCGGCGGGAGCTGCCGCCCAGTGGCCCTGACGCTTCGGAGAGGGAACGCTCGCGGCTCGCCTTCGGCTCGCGCTCGCTTGCGCCGACGCGGGCGTCTGCGTTGCCATGGTCGAGCTTCGAATGGGTGGGCCGTTCTGGGGGGATGCTCGTATGGTCCGAGGACATGGCTGCTCCTCTGCCTCCTGGCCGGACTGGGTTTCCTCTGCTCGGGGAGACGCTCGCTTTCATGAAGGACAGCTTCGCCTTCGTGGCTTCGCGGCAGGCCGAGCACGGGCCGGTGTTCAGGACGCACCTGCTCGGGCACCCCGCGGCGGTGATCATGGGGCCCGAGGCCACGCGTGCGTTCATCGATCCGGAGCGGATCCAGCGCGAGGGCTCGATGCCGACCAACGTGCAGGAGCTGTTCGCGGGGCCGAGCCTGCCGATGCTCGATGGGGGCGTGCACCGCGCGCGCAAGCAGCAGGTGCTGGCCGCGTTCACGCCCGAGGCGCTCGCGAGCTACTTGCCGGCGATGCAGGCGCACGCCGAGGCGAGCCTCGCCGCGTGGGCCGGGCAGGGGGAGCTGGCCGGCGTCGCGGCGTTCAAGGCGCTCGCCCTCGAGACCATCGACGACAACTTCCTCGGGCTCGAGAAGGGCGCGGCCACAGCCGAGATGGTGGCGCGGTTCGACACGTTCTCCTCGGGGTTCGCCGCGTTGCCGGTGCCGCTGCCGGGCACCCAGTTCAGCCGGACGCTGCGCGCGCGCGACGAGATCCTCGGAGCGTTGCGAGAGGCGGTCGCGCGTCATCGCGCGGGGGGTCTCGAGGGCACCGGCCTCTCCCGGATCCTGTCGGCCAAGGGCGAGGACGGGACGAGCATCGACGACGCGGCGGCGGTGCTCGAGATCCACCACGTCCAGATCGCGGGCTACATCGTGTTCGCGTGGATGGCGGCCGCGCTGGTCGCGCTCGCCGAGACACCGGAGCGGAAGAAGGAGCTCGCGGCCGAGGTCGCGGCGGCGCCGCAGGCCCTGGACGCGAAGGCGCTCCGCGCGATGCCCCGGCTCGCCGACTTCGTGCGCGAGGTGAAGCGTCACACGCCCGTGCTCTCGGTGTCCTTCGGCAAGGCGAAGCGCGCGTTCGAGCTCGAGGGGTTCACCATCCCCGAGGGCTGGATGGTGCTGCACGGCCTGCGCGCCACCAACCTGTGGAGCGGCTCGTTCGCGGCGCCCGAGGCGTTCGACCCCGGTCGCTACGCGCGCGGCGAGGGTCGGGACGAGGACGTGATCTACGTCCCGCAGGGCGCCGGCCCGCGGCTCGGGCACAAGTGCGCGGGGACCGACTACGCGACCCTCTTGCTCTCGGTGTTCCTCGCGAGCACCCTGCGCGGGTTCGAGTTCGTGCTGCCCGAGCAGGACCTCGGCTTCGAGTGGAAGCGGATCCCACCCGAGCCCCGGAGCGGCCTGCGGGTCCGCTTCACCGCGCGTTAGCCCACGAGTTGCGCACAGGCTTCCCCCGCTCATCGACAGGTTGTTCGCAGCCCCCGCGTGCTCCGCGCGGCGATGCAACGTTGTTTTCACCGGGCCGAAGCGCGAAGGTCACGCCTAGCACACGGGGGACTCTCGAGGCTGCGCGGCGGTGGACAGACAATGTCCGCCGGGTGCTGGCCTTGGGGAGATCTTTCGTGAAAGCTGTGGAGAAAGACCTCGATGAACACTGGCCAGCCCGGACGCGCCTACCAGGACCGCTACAAGCCGCGGGTCCAGGCCATCGACGTCGCCGGTCGCGTACCGCCGCACAACGACGACGCCGAGGCCGCGGTGCTCTCGGCGATCCTCACCGAGTCGCGGGCGTTCGACACGGTGGTCGAGATCCTGCCCAACGGCGACCCGTTCTACACCGACGCCCACCGCCGCATCTACGACACCGCCGTCGAGCTGCACCAGAAGGGCCAGCCGGTCGACATCCAGACCGTGGCCTCGCTGCTCCGCGATCGCGACCGCCTGCAGGCCATCGGTGGCCTCGCCTACCTCGCGCGCCTCGTCGACGCCACGCCGGCCGTCGCCCACGTCGGCGCGCACGCCCGCATCGTCAAGGAGAAGCACCGCGTCCGGCAGCTCATCGAGACCTGCCAGATGGTCGCGGCCCAGGGCTACGGCGACTACGGCGAGACGCAGGCGTTCATCGACGGGGCCGAGCAGCGCATCTACGAGATCGCGCGGTCGCCCAGCAACTCCACCGTCAACCTGCTGTACGACGTGGTCAAGGCGTCGTTCGAGCAGCTGCAAGAGGCGCTCGAGCGCGGCAAGACAGTGACCGGCGTGCCCACCGGCTTCGTCGATCTCGACGGCATGACCAGCGGCATGCACCCTGGCGAGCTCATCATCGTCGCGGCGCGCCCCGGCATGGGAAAGCCCTCCTACGTCCTCAACATCGCCGTCAACGTGGCCGCGGCGCCACTCGAACAGGCGCCTGGCGAGGAGCTCGGCGTCGACACCCGCTTCGGCGTGATGGTGTTCTCGCTCGAGATGCCCAAGGAGCAGCTCGCGAACCGCATGATGTGCAGCGAGGGGCGGGTCAACCTGTCCGACCTCCGCAAGGGCAACGTCGGCGGCGACAAGTGGGATCGGCTGATCGAGTCGGCCAACCAGCTCTCGTCGCTGCCGATCTGGATCGACGACACCCCGGCCATCAGCGTGCTCGAGCTGCGCGCGAAGATCCGGCGTCAGCAGGCCGAGTTCGACAAGAAGGACGAGAACGGCAAGTACAAGCAGCGCATCGGCCTCATCATCGTCGACTACCTCCAGCTCATGAAGGGTCGCGACGGCGTCAACTCGCGCGAGCAGGAGATCAGCGAGATCTCCCGCGGCCTCAAGGCGCTCTCCAAGGAGCTCCAGGTCCCGGTGATGGCGCTCTCGCAGCTCAACCGCGCCGTCGAGACCCGCCCCGGCAAGGACAAGCGGCCGCAGCTCTCCGACCTGCGCGAGTCGGGCGCCATCGAGCAGGACGCCGACATGATCCAGTTCATCTACCGGCCCGAGTACTACATCGTCGACAAGGGCTCGCCCGAGGCGCAGAAGGTGAAAGGCCTCTCCGAGGTGATCGTCGCCAAGCAGCGCAACGGGCCCACCGGCCGCGTGCGGCTCACGTTCATCGACGACTGCACGCGGTTCGAGAACCGCGACAAGAGCCTCTACATGGGTGACGACGACGACTGAGGCTGCGCGCCCGCGCGCGCGAGCGCTTGCCCGAGCGCCCGCTCGAGCTCGGGGAGGCCGTAGGGCTTGTCGAGGTGGCCGTGGATGCCCCGGGCGGCAAGCTCGGCCTCGCTCCAGCCACCGTCTCCCGAGACGAGGACGACGGGGAGCGTCGTGCGGATCGCGGCGACGCGACTCGCGACCTCGAGCCCCGAGAGCGTCGGCATCTGCAGGTCGGTCACCACGAGGTCGAAGCGGCGCGGCTCGCTCTCTATCGCGGCGATGGCCTCGTCGGCGCGTACGAACCCCGTGACCGAGTACCCGAGAGAGCGCACGAGGCGGGTCGCGGCGGTCACGATGAGAGGATCGTCGTCGAGGTAGAGGACGTGACCGCGCGGCCCTCCACGGCTCGATGCCGGCTGGGCCACCGCGGGCCGCTCGGAGCCCGCCATCGTGGCAGCCGGCAGGAGGATCGAGAACACCGTGCCCTGCCCGGGCTCGCTCTCGACGGTGATGCTCCCACCGTGGTCCCGGACGATGCCATGGACGACCGCGAGGCCGAGACCCGTACCCTGGCCGACCGGCTTGGTGGTGAAGAACGGGTCGAAGATGCGCTCCAGGACCGCGGGTGTCATCCCGACTCCGTCGTCCTTCACCCGGATGCACGCGTAGACGCCTGGCAGCGCGGCCTCGTGGCCACCGTCGCCGACCACGAGCCGCTCGACGCTCAGACGGACGGCCCCGGGCCGGCCCGCGAGGGCGTGCCAGGCGTTGGTGCCCAGGTTCATGAGGACCTGGTGGAGCTGGGTCGCATCGGCCATCACGGAGACATTCCCGAGCCTCTCGGTGATCAACGAGACCTGCGAAGGCATGCTGGCACGGAGGAGGCGCGCGACCTCGTCGACGATGTCCGCCGGCGACAGCCGCGTCCGCTCAGAGGATTCCTGGCGACTGAAGGCCAGGATCTGGCGCACCAGCCCGCTCGCTCGACTCGCCGCCGCGGCGACGTCTCGCAAGGACGGTGCGGTCGGGTGACTGCTCGGCAGCTCGCCGAGCGCGTGGTCCACGTTGGCGAAGATCGCCGTGAGGATGTTGTTGAAGTCGTGGGCGATGCCGCCCGCGAGCGTGCCCATCGCCTCGAGCCGCTGGGATTGGCGGAGGCGCGCCTCGAGCGCCCGGTGGGCCTCCTCGGCCTTGACCCGAGCGCTGACGTCGCGAATGGCCGCGAGCACCAGCACGCCGTCGGGCACGCGCACGGAGCCGAGGCTGATGTCCGCTGGAAAGAAGCTGTCGTCGCGGCGTCGTGCCAGGAACGGCTGCCCGCGGGCGCCCATGAGTCGGGGTCGCCCGCCATGGACGAAGCTCTCGCGCAGTCGGTGGTGCTGCCGTCGGGCCTCCTCACGGACGAGTGCATCGACAGAACGCCCGACGAGACCGCCCCGATCGTAGCCGAACATCTCGTGAGCGCGTTCGTTGGCGAGCACGATGACGCCGTCTCCGTCGACCATGAGCTGCCCGTCGGGGGAGAACTCGAAGAGGTCGGACAGCTTGGCCTCGATCGCGACCCGCTCGATCTCCGCGGCCGTGCGGACGGCGAACAGCCGGAGCACCGACTCGATGTGCTCGAGGTGGCGCAGAGGCCTTCGATCGAAGACGGCGATGGTCCCGATCGTACCGCCCCTCGAGTCTTCGAGGCGGATTCCAGCATAGCTCTCGGTGAGCGGCTGCAGCCAGGCCGTGGTCGGGAACCGCTCGGACACGCGCCCCTCCACCTTGAAGAACCCTTCCGCCAGGGTGGACTCGCAGGGGCTACCGGCGACCGGGAACTCGATCGGCGGCAGGCGCTCGCCCCGCGCGAAGGCCGCGACCGTGCGCAACCGAGCCGGGGTCCCGGGTAGGCGTTCGGTGACCAGCGCGCCGTCGACGCCGAGCATGTGTGCCACCTCTCGCGCCACCGCAGCGACGAAGTCGTCGCCACGCAGGCGCCCCAGCTTGGTCGAGAGGAGCTCCAGCGAGACCTCCACCAGCTTGCGATCGGTGACGTCGCGCAGGACCGACTGCGTCCCCACGACGCGGTCGTTCGCGCCGCGGACGAGGGTCACCGCCACGGAGACCCAGACGCGAGAGCCATCGCTGCGCTGACCCTCGTACTCGAAGTCGGTCGGGACCGGTTCGCCCCGGACGCGGCGGTCGTGGCGCTCGCGGAGCAGCTGCCGGAACCCTGGCGCGACGTAGTCCTCGAGGCACAGGTCCGCGTTCGCGCGGGTGAGGCCGAAGATCTCGAGGAAGCGGTCGTTGCAGTAGACGATACGGCCCGCGAGGTCGTCGATCACGACCCCGTCGCTCATGTTCTCGATCACGTGCCGGAAGCGCGCCTCGCTCTCGCGGACCGTCCGATCGGCGACCCGCAGGGCGAGCGCCATCTCGATGTTCGCCCGCAGGGCATGCGGCTGGAACGGCTTGACGAGGAAGCCGAACGAACCGGTCTGGGCCGCGCGCTCCGCGAGCTCGGCGTCGGAGTACGCGGTGAGGAACAGGACCGGCACGTCCGACGAGGCACGCAGGCGCTCGGCCACCTCGATGCCGGACGGGCCGGCGCCGAGGTTGATGTCCATGAGGATCAGGTCGGGCTCGGCGGCAGGGATGCGCTCGAGAGCCTGATCTCCACGAAGCGCGCGCCCACACACGACGTACCCGAGCTCCTGCAAGCGGTCGACGAGCTCCATGGCGATCAGAGCCTCGTCCTCCACGACGAAGACGCGTGCGCTCATCGGTCTGGCCAAAGGGTTGGGGTTCGGAGCGGGAAGGTGACCTCGACGTGCGCGCCGCGGCCGATCGCACCAGGCCCGAAAGAGAGCCTGCCGTCGAGCTGCTCCACCAGGTTCTGGACCAGGTGGAAGCCGAACGAGGTGACCGTCGAGGGATCGAGGTCGACCGGAAGTCCGACCCCGTCGTCCTCGACGCGCAGGCGCACGGTGTCGCCCTCCCGGCGCGCCACCACGCGGGCGGCGCCCATCGTGGCGTCGGGGTAGGCGTACTTGAACACGTTGGTCAGCAGCTCGCACAGGATCATCCCGGTCGGCAGCGCGACCTCGAGCGGGAGCCGCAGGTCGTCGGTGTCGACCGAGACGCGCACCTTCACCCCGCCGACGAACGACGCCGCGAGCACCTGGGTCAGCGAACGGACGTAGTCGCCGAAGGCCACGCGCGAGAGCTCCTGGGACTGGTACAGCTTCTCGTGGACGAGGATCATCGCGAGGATGCGGCTCCGGGCCTCGCTGAACACCGCGAGCTGATCCGCGGTGCGCGCCTTCTTCGCCTGGAAGTGGAGCAGACTCGAGAGGATTTGCAGGTTGTTCTTCACCCGGTGGTGGATCTCTCGGAGCAGGGTCTCCTTCTCCTCCAGCGAGCGCGCCTGCTCCTTCGCGGCGCGTCGCGCGTCGGTCACGTCACGGCAGTAGCCCAGGACTCCGTAGATGCGTCCCAGCTGGTCGCGCAGGGGGAGCTTGACCGTGTCGAACACGCGCTGTTGCCCCGTGGCGAGGGTCACGGGCACCGCGGGGAGGTGCACCGTTTCACCGGCCAGCACGCGGTCGTCCGACGCGTGGAGGCTCTCGAGACGCCACTCGTCGTCGCCGCGATCGGCGATCGGACCGACGAACTCCACGTCGAGTCGGCCGAGCATGTCCTTGGGCTCGACGGCAAACCCGCTGGCCATCGCGCGGTTGGTCAGCAGAAAGCGATAGGCCGCGTCCTTGACGAAGATCCAGTCGGTGGAGGAGTCGACGACCGACGACAGGAGCGTGCTCGTGCGTCGGATCAGCTCTTCGGCCTCACGTTGCGGCGTGACGTCCTGATGGGTGCCGGCAATCACGACGGGACGCGCACCCTCGAAGGTCACCTCTGCCACGCTGTGCAGGTGACGGACCTCGCCGTTGGGTCGGAGGATGCGAAAATCGCCCTCCCACCACCCCGCGATCATCGCCGTCGGGACCGCCGCCTCCACGACGGCTCGATCCTCCGGGTGGACGCGCGAGAGGAACGTGTCGAACACCCGCGGCTCGTCGCGAGGCGCCTCGAAGATGCGGTAGAGTTCCTCGGACCACCACCCCGTGCCGGTGCGCAGGTCGCGTTCCCACGCGCCGATGTGGGCCAGCCGGTGGGCCTCGGCCAGCCGTCGTTCGCTGCGCTCGAGGGCCAGACGGGCCGCGCGTCGCTCCGTGATGTCCTCCTGGACGGTGACGTAGAGCCTCTCCGTCGTGCCCTCGACGGTGGTGATGCGGGCGTGGGAGTAGAAGACCGTGCCGTCCTTCTTGCGGTTCTTGAACTCACCCTGCCACAGCGCACCCCGAGCCATGTGCTCGAGGATGCCGTCGATGATGGCAGCGTTCTCCTCGGCGGTCGCGTCGTTCAAGACGGACACGTGCTGACCGACGAGCTCTCCTGCGGCGTAGCCGAACATCGCGTCGAAGGCGGGACTCGTGAACCGGACTCGACCGTCCATCCCCACGAAATTCACGCCCTCGGCCATCGAGACGAGCACCCGCGAGTGGACGAGGAGTTCGTCCTCCATCCGCTTGCGCTCGGTGATGTCCACCGCCGACGCGATGATCTGCACGATCCGACCGTTGCAGTCGCGGGCGGGGCAGAACGTGGCGTCGACCGTGAACGCTCGCCCGTCGCTCGCGAGCGACGTCAGGTCCGCGCGGAACACCTCGCCCGCCGCGGCGCGCCGCACGCCCTCCCGCAGCGTGGCCACGGCGGCCTGGTTGACCTGCCAGGTCGGTCGCTCCCACACGACCGTCCCGAGCACGGCGTCGCGATCCTGGCCGACGAGCTCGAGGGGGCCCTGTTGACCTCCACGAACCGGCCCTCGAGATCGAGCACTGCCACGAACGGCGCCATCGCGTCGAGCACGCGGCGCAGGCGCTCCTCGGCGTCGACGAGCAACGTGACGTCGTGGACGGTCCCCACCGATCGGACCGGTGTGCCCGCCGCATCGAAGGCGTGCTCGCCACGTTCGTGGACGTGCTTCACCCGACCGTCGGGCATGAGCAGTCGGTGGCCGACCTCGTAGGGGCGCCGCTCGCGCAGGGAGCGCTGGTAGGCGTCGTCGACGCGTGGCCGATCTTCCGGGTGGATCGTCGCGAGGAAGGCCTCGTACGACGCCGCGAATGATCGGGGATCGATCTCGAAGATGCGGAACACTTCGTCGGACCAGCGAAGGACGTTGGTAGAGAGGTCGAGCTCCCAGCTGCCCACCCGCGCGATGCGCTGCGCCTCGATCAGGCGCGCCTCACTGGCCTGGGCCCGCGCCAGCGCCCGGTTCCGCGGGGTCACGTCGAGGCCGAAGGCGGCCACGTGCGTGATCTCGCCGTCCGTGTCACGGATGGGTTCGAAGGCGGCCTCGATCTCGAGCGATCCGACGCGTATCTCGAAGCGCGCTTCGCCCTCGGTCAAGGCCCGTGTGAATCCCTCACGCAGGCTCGCGCCGGTCTCCGCCGTCGGCCAGCCGGGCAGGGCCCACGGGGCCGTCCGGTCGTCCGTTCGCCCCGAGAGCCTTCGCGCCGCGGAGTTGGCGCTCACGAGCGCGCCATCCTTCGTGTAGACGCCGGCGAACCCCGGGAACACCTCGATCGTCGAGCGCAAGAGGGTGCGTTCCGCCGTGATGGCCTGCTCCCCGAGCACGCGCTCGGTGACGTCCTCGAGCGTGCCGACCATGCGGGTCGGCTGGCCTCGCTCGTCGAGGTCGACGTTCATCAGCCCGGCTCGCTGGCGGACCCACTTGATGCGTCCATCGGGCATCAGGAGCCGCGCCAGCTCGTCGACGGGCGCGCCACTCGTGACAGCGGCCTCGAAGCGAGCCACCCCTCCCGGTCGATCGTCCGGGTGGATGCGCGCCACGAACTGCTCGAACAGGTCACTCGTTCCAGGGTCGACCTCGAGGATCCGGTAGGTCTCGGCCGACCAGCGCGCTTGCATCGTCCGGAGGTCCAGCTCCCAGCTGCCGATGTGGGCGATGCGCTGCGCCTCGGCGAGCATGGCCTCGCTGTGCTCGAGGGCCCGTCGGGCACGCACCCGCTCCGTCGCGTCGACGCCGAAGGCGAGGCAACCTTCGAACGCCCCATCCTCCGCGTGCAGCGCGCGATTCTGCCACTCGATGTCCGCCTCGGATCCGTCACGCCGCACGATTGCGTTGAGGGTGCCGCTCGTGGAGATGTCGGTCAGCGTCGCGGCATGCACGGCGCGGACGCGGTGGCGTTCTCGGGGAGGGACGAACGTCTCGAACCAATCCAGGCCGACCACCTCCTCGACGGTGAATCCGGTGAACGCGGCGAAGAACGGGTTCACCCGGACGATCCGTCCCTCGCGGTCCAGCCAGACGAGTAGAACCGGGAGGAGATCGGCGAGTCTCTCCGGCCAAGATGGCTGCAAGATGCCCCCACTCACTCCCATCGATTGGCTCGATCATACGGCTGAGGAACGAGATACTGTAGGAGAACAGGCGATCAGACAAATCGTCCCCGTCGGTGACGTTGCTGCTACAGAAGATGCCTCGGTGACCACCATGCGCGCTCCCAGTAGACCATCGACGGCGGAAATAGTGCTCGTCCTCGACGAGGGCCTGCGGATCGTCACCTGGAACGCGCGCGCCGCCACCCAACTCCGCGACCGAACGGCGCTGGGGCGCACCTTGGACGAAGTCGCAGGCTCGTCCCATCCGCTCGCCCAGCTCGCCCGATTGGCCCAAAGTGGAACGATCTCTGGGCAGATTGAGCTAGATCGAAGCGCGTACGTCTACCACGCGACACTGTGCTCAGGCGGCTTCCTGGTATTGACGCTGAGCACAGATCCTGGTGAACGGATTGCCGTCGCTGCGGAGCAGCTCGCACTCCTGCACCACGAGGTCCACCACCGCGCGCGCAACCACCTCCAACTGGCGTTGGGTCTCGTGCGCAGCTGGTCGCCCACTGCTCCTGGCCTGCGCGACTTGGAGACGCGGTTCACGGCCATGTCCGTGATCCACGATCTCCTGCGTCGTGGGCCCACGAGCCTGCGGATACCGCTGGCGAGCTACCTCGGGAGGCTGGTCGAGCAGGTTGCGATGTTGACGCGGGGTGAACCGCACACGTCCCTCCTGACCTCGAGCCTCGATCCCGAACTCGAGGTCGACTCGGAGGTCGCGATGCGGGTGGGGATGGTCGTCGCGCAGCTCGTCGGTGCACTCCTCGAGGCCGGCCGATCTCTGCACCTCCGGACACAGCCGACCGCCGGTGGCTTCGAGGTCGAGATCGCGAGCCAGGGCGGCGTCCCCACAGGCTGGGAGTCCGGCTCGGAGGCGTTCGAGCTGGCACGCGGCCTCTGCCAGCAGCTGGGCGGCTCACTCCTCGCCGGCGCTGAATCGATGGAGAAGATCGAGCCCGAGAGCCCATGGACGGCTCGGTTGGTGATCCCCGGCTGAACACCTGTCCCGAGTCCGACGCGAGCCTCTATCAAACCGGACCGAAACCCCCGTATGCTGCCGGCGATGTCGTCCGGCTCCCTCGTCCGCCGCGCCCGCGCTGCGCGTTTTGCCGTGTCGCTCGCCCTGTTCGCGACCGCCCACGTCTCGGTCGCCACCATGCTCCCGCAGGTGGCCTGGGCGCAGAACAAGGTCCCGACCCAGAAGCTCATCGACCAGGCCAAGGAGAAGTTCGACGACCAGCAGTACGACGAGTCGATCCAGAAGCTCAGCGCCGCGCTCCTCCGGTCCGACGTCAGCAAGTCCCAGAAGATCGAGATCTACCGCTGGCTGGCCTACAACTACATCGTCCTCAAGCAGGACGACTCGGCCCGCACGGCGCTCTTCGCGCTCTACGCGCTCGACGAGGAGTACGCGCTCCCCAAGAACGAGTCGCCCAAGTTCCGCGAGCCGTTCGACAAGTACAAGAAGCAGTGGATCGAAGAGGGCAAGCCTGGTCAGACCAAGACCGAGAAGCCGCTGCCGCCGGTCGTCCTCAAGCAGATCCCGCCCGCCGAGGCGCCCCACGACCAGTCGATCGCCGTCACCGGCTCCGTCGAGGACACGGGCAAGCGGGTGGCCAAGATCGTGCTGTTCTACCGCACGGGCTCCGCCGGCAAGTTCCTCGAGCTGCCCTGTGCGCTCGACGCGGGCAGCTTCAAGGCGACCATCCCGGCCAACGCGGTCAAGCCGCCGATCATCGAGTACTACGTCCAGGCCTCCGACTCGGGCGGCCTCGCCATCGCCACCCGCGGCGACGCCGAGACCCCGCTGCGCGTCGCCGTGCAGGCCGAGAAAGAGGGCTCGATCTTCGGCACCTGGTGGTTCTGGACGGGCGCGGCGGCCATCGTCGCGGGCGGCGTCGTCGCCACCTACCTGCTGACCCGCAAGAGCACGACTCCGGGGCCCAGCCCGAACGCCGGCATCGTCATCACCATCTCCGATTGATGAGCGACCCGGTCTATCCGTTCCTCGCCATCGACGTCCCCGCTTCGCTCGCCGAGGTCGCCGCCGATCAGCTGTTCGAGCTCGGCGCGGAGGGCGTCGAACGTCGCGACGCGAGCACGCTCGTGCGGGGCGCTCACTCGGCGGGCCCCATCCTCGATCCCGGCGCCGACGTCGCGAGCCCGCGCGCGCCCGTCGAGACCGAGGACGAGGTGGTCACGCTGGTGGCGGCGTTCCCCACGCGCGAGGCCGCCGAGGAGGCGCTCGCCGCGTTCGACGCGGAGCTCTCGCCGCGCATCGAGGAGGTGCACGGCGACGCCTGGCGCGACGCCTGGAAGGAGCACTTCGAGCCCTTCCTCCTCACGCCGCACGTCATGATCCGTCCGCCGTGGCGCCCGGTCCCCACCGACCTCGCCGCCGGCGTGCACGTGCTCGAGCTCGAGCCCGGCCGCGCGTTCGGTACCGGCCTGCACGCGACCACGGCGCTCGTCTCGCGCGTGCTCGACGCGCGGGCCGCGGAGCTGGAGGGCCGCGAGATCCTCGACCTCGGGTGCGGCAGCGGCATCCTCTCGCTGGTCGCGCTCGTGCTCGGGGCCGCTCGCGCGGACGCGCTCGACATCGATCCGGCGGCCGTCGAGGTCACGCGCGCCAACGCCGAGCGCTGCGGCCTCGCCGATCGCATCGCGGCGAGCGACGAGGACTTCGCGGGCCTCACGCGCACCTACCCCATCGTTCTCGCCAACATCCAGGCCGAGGTGCTCGTGCCGCGCGCGGCCGACGTGAAGCGCACCGTCGCGCCTGGTGGTCTCTTGGTGCTGTCGGGCATCCTGGCCGTCCAGCGCGAAGAGGTGCTCGCGCAGTATGCCGAGCTCCGCCTCGAGGAAGCCCCCGCCGAAGGCGAGTGGATCGCCCTCGTCCTCCGCGCAGGGCCCTGATCGCTCTACTCTTTCGGGCCGGGCTTCGCGCCGCCCGTCGGCTTCTTCTCGGGCGGCGGCGGAGGCGCCTCGGACTTGCTCGCGTCCTTGCCGGTCCCCTTGAGCTTCGTGGTGCTCGGCTTGAGCATCGGCTCGTCGTCCGCGTCTTTTGCGAGGTAGCTCCCGGCGGGGAACTTGGCGAAGAACTGCATCGAGCCGGGCTCGCCGCCCGCGCGCATGCCGGTGGTGCCCGCGGCGCTCGTGGCCGCACGCAGGTCGATCACGAGGTGCAGCTCGCCCTTCTTCGGCACGAGCCGCGCGCTCGACACGGGGGTGTTGAAGTGCCCCGTGAGCAAGGGATTCTGGTTGTTGTGCTTGAGGACGATGGCGCCCTTGAAGACGAAGGTGACCGTGCCCGCGGCCTCGAAGCGGCTCGGGGGCGCGACGTTCTTGGAGAACTCGACCATCACCTCGCTGCCGCCGTCCTCGGTCATCCGGAACCCGGGCCACTGCGCGACGATCGCCGCGTTGGCCTTGGCCACCTTGCCAGGCTTGCCCGCCGGTGCGGTGCCGCCACCCTTCGCCGGCGTGCCCTTGGGCGCCGCCAGGTTGGTGCCCGTGCCCGAGACCTTGAACACGCCGTCGTTGTTGAAGTTGACCGGCTTCTTCTCGGCCTTGTCCTTGTCGTCCTTGGGCGGGTCGTCACCCTTCTTCGGCGTCGCCGTGGTCGGCGCGGGCGCGGGCTTCGGCTCGGCCTTCTTGGGCGGCGGCGTGGCGGGCGGAGGGCTCTGGGGGACCGGCGTGGTCGGCACCTCGATCGGCTTCGGCGCCTCGTACGACTGGGCCTCGGCCGCCTGCGGCGCGGCAAGTCCCAGGACCACGGGCACGACGACGGCGAGCTTCCGCATCCTCCGATCGAAGCACGTCCCCCCCGGCTCGGGCAAATCCCCGCGGCCTCCGCCGCTCACTTCCCCAGCAGGATCTTGTCGGGATCGCCGAGGAACTCGAAGTGCATGGTGTCCTCGAGCTTGTCGCGCCCGAGCCAGTAGAAGCCGAATTTCTCGAACTGCTTCACCCAGCACATCGGCATCGCCATGCGCTGCTCGATCGGCAGCTTCTTCTTGCAGAGCGGGTGGTCACGCCACGGCGGCACGCAGTTGCAGCAGGTGTTGCGGCCGGGATCGAGGTCGACGGCGATGCCGTACATGTGGTTGGTGATCTCGCCGCCGCGGTAGGTGTTCTCGTAGCGGATGCCGGCGAGCACCGCGGGCGCGTACGGGAACGCGCCGCAGTGCTTGAGGATGGCCTGCTCGGCGCAGGCGAGCGCGGGGGCGATGCGGGGGTGCAGCTTGGCCGTGAGCCCCATGAAGTGCAGGTCGGTCGCGTAGTGCGACGGCGGGTAGGCGTTCCACTTGGGATCGCCGAACCCCTTGGCGTACCCGTAGTGCTCGGTGCGGAACCGGATCGCCTTGTCGTGCGCCTCCTTGTGGGCGCCGACGGGCGTGTAGTTGGCACGGATCAAGAACGGCAGCGGCTTCTGCAGCCGGCACTTCGGCACCTTCGGGTCGAACTTGGGCGGGGCCTTCTGCGAAGCCGCGGCCGCTACCTTGGGCGCCGGAGCCGAAGCGCTCGCCGACGCGGTGGCGGGAGCAGCGACGGAAGGTGCGGGCGGCGCGGGCTCGTCGTCCTCCTCGGGATCGACCGAGGCCGACGCGGCTGCCGACGCCGACACCGAGGCCGAGACGGACACCGACGCGGACACGGAAGCCGCTGGCGCCACCGAGCTCGAGGCCGGCGCGCTCGGCGCAGCGTCGCCCATGGTGGCGGGGGTTCGCCCGCAGGCACCGAGGACGACGGCGAGGAGGAGGCGACGCATCGGGCGCACGCTAGTATGCCGGCGCTTGGCCCGCTGGTCCTTCGCGCTCGCGCTGCTCGCCCTCGGGTGCACGGGCCCGCGCGCGAACAAGCCGCCCTCGCTCACGCGGGTCGAGCTCGAGGCCGGTCCGCGCCTCTCGGCCGCCGAGCTCCGGGCGCGCGCGCGTCCGCCGACGACCGACGTGCGGCAGACGCTCAAGATCTCGCTGCTCGAGGGGGTGAGCGGGCGCGGCTTCGAGGGGCGCGGCGCGCTCGTGGTGCGGCCCGGCCAGGCGCTCCGCATGATCCTGCTCGGCCCGGGTGGCACCACCGCCATGGACGTGTGGATCTCCGGCGACCGGTTCCGCGCCGCGATCCCCGCGCTCGACCGCGTGGTGCGCGGCGACGCGAGCACCCCGCGCTCGACCTTGCGGGGCCTGCCGATCGACCTGCTGCGCCGCTGGCTCGTCGCGCCGTTCGGCGGCACCCTCGTGCACGCGCGCGAGGCGGTGGTGGACGCGGCGGGCCACGTCGGTCCGGGCCCCGGGCTCCTCGCCTTCGCGCTGTTCGGGCGAGACTTCGTCATCCGCGCGCGGGTGGGAGACGTCGAGCGAGGCTGGTTCTTCTCGCAGGGCGCGCTGCACGGGCGCGTGGAAGGGCGCGTCACCACGCTGGCCGATGGGGCTCGTTTTCCCAGCGAAGTGGTGTTCGAGGGCGACGATCCGCCGCTCCGGGTGGTCGTGGTGGGCGAGACCACCGAGCTCGCCAAGGAGCTCCCCGCCGCGACCTTTGCCGATCCCGACGCGTCGTGAGTACGATGGGTCTCGATGATCGACGTCGTCGCGACGGCTGCGATCGGGCCGCTCGGCGAGGGTGACGCGTTCGTCGTGGGCGCGCCGAACGCGCCGGCCCCGACCTGCATCACGCTCGATCCGAGGCTGACCGCCGCGGGGCTCCGTCGCCCGTTCGCCGCCCGTTCGTCGGTCGCCGAGGCCGCGCGCGAAGCCGGCGAGGATCCCGCGACCACGCTGCTGCTCGCGGTGGTGCGTCAGGTGTCCGCGCAGCTCTCGCCCGGTGAGCGCGTCGGGCTCGCCATCGGTACGTCGTCGGGGGGCATGGCGACCAGCGAGCGCTTCTTCCGCGCCCGCGCCACGGGCGAGGCGATCGATCCGGCGCTCGCCGACGCCGCCACCTACCACGCCCCGTTCCGCGCCCTCCTGGCCATGCTCTCTGCCGAGGGGATCGAGCCGGTTCGCACCACGCACCTCCTCACCGCGTGCTCGGCCTCCACCCTCGCCCTCGGGCTCGGCGTCATGTGGCTCGAGCAAGACCTCTGCGACGTCGTGCTCGCCGGGGGCTACGACGCGCTGACCACCTTCGTCGCGGCGGGGTTCGAGGCGCTCGGCGCCACGACGAGCCGCCTCCCACCACGCCCGTTCCGTGTCGATCGCGACGGCATGGCCCTCGGAGAAGGGGCGGGGGTGATGGTCCTCCGTCGCGTGTTCCCGGGCCGGGTCGCGCGCATCGTCGGCTTCGGTGCCTCGTGCGACGCGGTGCACCTCACCGCGCCGGACCGCACGGGTGGGGGCCTCTCTCGCGCCGCCCTCCAGGCCCTCGCCGAGAACGCGCCGGTCGACCTGGTCTCCGTCCACGGGACCTCCACCGTGTTCAACGACCCGATGGAGTCCAAGGCCCTCACCCTCGCGCTGCCCGGGAAGTCGCCGCCCGTCCACGCGGCCAAGGCCAGCATCGGGCACACGCTCGGTGCGGCGGGGGTGCTCGAGTCGATCCTGGTGATCGACGCGCTTCGCCGGGGCCTCCTGCCGGCGACGCCCGGGGAGGGCGCGCTCGATCCCGAGGTCGGCGCCCATCCGTGCACGGAGAACGCTCCGGCCGACGTGCGTGGTGCGTTGAAGCTCTCGGCGGCGTTCGGGGGCGCCAACGCGGCCCTGCACTTCGTCCGGGCCGACTTCGCGGGTCCGCGCACCGCCCGGGCGCTGGTCACCCCGCGCCGTCTCGCCGAGGCGGTCCCGACCACCTACGAGCTCGAAGCGCTGTCGGCCTCGACCGGCCTCGCCCGGGATCGGCTCGCGCGCATGGACGGCCTCTGTCACCGCGCGCTCGCGGCCGTCGGCGCGCTCGCGGCCGTCGTGGGGCGGGAGGCGCTGGTCGGCGCCGGGATCGTCGTGGGCACCGTGCTCGCGACCCTCGACCTCAACGCCCTCTACGAGGCTGGGCTTGCGGCCCGTGGCGCGGCGTTCGCCGAGGGCCGTCGCTTCGCGTACACCACGCCGAACGCCTGCGCCGGGGAGTGCGCCATGGCGTTCCAGCTGACGGGCCCGGCGATGACCGTCTCGCGCGGGCTCGACGCGCGCCTCGAGGCCCGCGAGGTGGCGGCCGATTTCCTGGCCACGCGGCGCGCCCAGCGGGTCGTCGTGGTGAGCGTGGACGCGCCCGGTCCGTGCGCCGAGCTCGTGCTGGAGAAGACCGGCTGGCCGGTCGACTTCCAGGCCCGCGCCGAATTGTGGGGAATTTGAATACAAGCAGCCTGGCCTGCAAATGACTGTGGAAAAATCCGCGAGTGCGAAATCGCTTTCGCATGACATTCCTGTCCGCTACCGTCTCTAGGCTCTGCGGTTCGGGGTGGTCCCGACCGTGTCCGCCGAGGTCCGATGGGTCGTTCGCGTTCTGGCCGGGGAAAGTCGATCGAATCCCCCACGAAGGCGCGGAGCGCAGGGCCGAAGGCCCCTCTTTCGAACGTCTCTGGCCGAGCGCGCTTCCTCCGCGCACCTTCGGTCGAGCTGCTGCAGGCGATCGCACCGGTTTGCTTCGTCTCCGTCGCCCCCGAAGCAGCCGAATCCTTGGCCCACGGCGAGCCGCTCGTGCAGGCGGAGTCGATGGGTCCCATGCCTGTCGCCCGCGTCGTCGAGCCCGTCGTGGAGCCGGTCGCCGAGCCGTTGCCCCCGGTCGCGCTGGTGACCGCGCGGCGCGCCTCGTGGGTGCCCCCGGTCGAGCCCGTCGCCGAGCCGACCTCCCAGTTCCTGGCCGAAGAGGACGAGACCCCGCGCTCCATCCCCGCCGTCGTCGTCTCCTGCGACGACGAGCCCGCGCCCGAGAGCGTCTCGCCGGTCCTGCGCGTCGCGCACCCGGCCGCGCTCACCCACCACTTCGCCACCCGCGCCCGCATCGTCCTCACGCTCGCGGCGGCCGCGGTCGTCGGCATGTTCATCCACGATCGCGGCGAGGTCATGCGGATGGTCTCGCGGCTCTCGTTCGCGAAGCCGAGCCTCGCGGCGGCCAACGTCGCCGGCGCCCTCACCGCCAAGAAGGCCGCACCCAAGCCCGCGCCCGTCGTCGAGCCGGCGGCCTGCCCGCCCGAGATGGCCCTGGTCACGCGCGACGAGATCCGCGTCTGCGTCGACAAGTGGGAGGCCTCGCTGGTCGAGGTCATCGCGGGCGAAGACGTCCCCTGGTCGCCCTACGTCGCGATCGACGGCCTCGCGTCGAGCGGCCGCACGATGAAGGCCGTCTCCAAGCCCGGCGTCGTCCCGCAGGGCTACATCGACCGCGACGCCGCGGCGGTGGCCTGCGAGGTCGCGGGCAAGCGCCTGTGCGCGGCATCCGAGTGGACCGCGGCCTGCGAGGGCCCGCGCCGTACCACCTATCCCTACGGCAACGACGCCGACGAGAAGGCCTGCAACACCCACGGCCGCTCCCCGCTCGGCGAGCTGTTCGGCGCCTCGTTCAAGGACCACCTCTACGACAACAAGGTGATGAACGACCCGTCGCTCAACGCGCTCGAGGGCACGGTCGCCAAGACCGGAGCCTTCGACCAGTGCACGAACGGCTTCGGCGTCTTCGACATGGTCGGCAACCTGCACGAGTGGACCGCCGAGAAGAAGGGCGTGTTCCACGGCGGCTACTACCAGGACGCCACGCAGAACGGCCCGGGCTGCCGCTACGCCACGAGCGCGCACTTCTCGAGCTACCACGACTACTCGACCGGCTTCCGCTGCTGCAAAGACGCCGAGTGACCGGACCCGTGTCGAGGGCACGTTGGCCCTCCTTCGACCCTGACCGCATCGTCTTCGAGGACCGGTCGCTGCTCGTCGTCGACAAGCCGAGCGGCGTGCCGACGCAGGCCGCGCGCGAGACCGACCGCGACGATCTCCCGGCGCGCCTGCGCGCGTTCCTGACCGAGCGCGATGGCGGCACGCCGTATCTCGGCATCCACCAGCGGCTCGATCGCGCGACCTCGGGCCTCGTGCTCTACACGCGCGACAAGGCCGCCAACGCGCCGATCGCGAAGCAGCTCGAGGGTCGCACTGCGCAGAAGACCTACCTGGCGGCGGTCGAGGGCTACAAAGGTGGCGCGCGTCGGCTCGAGCACCGGCTCGGACCGCTGGTCGACGGTCGGGTGTCGGTGGTCGATGCGCGGGACCGCCGTGGCCAGGAGGCGATCACCCACGTGGACGTGGTGGCGCGCGAAGGGCGCCGCGCGCTGCTCTCGCTGCGGCTCGAGACGGGCCGCACCCACCAGGCCCGCGCGCAGCTCGCGGCGATCGGGGCGCCCATCGCCGGCGATCGGCTCTACGGCGGGCCCGCCGCCTCGCGCCTGCTCCTCCACGCCGAGAAGCTCGTCGTGGCCCACCCCGTCGACGGGCGTTCGCTCGCGCTGACCGCCCACGCGCCGCCCGCGTTCGCGCGCTGGCTCGCGGAGGGCGATCGCCCGCCGATCACGCCCACCTCGCTCGACGCGGCGGTCTTCGCGGAGGTCGTCGATCGCGCGCGCGAGGAGCGGTACGGGCTCGGCTGCTCGGGCGACACGACCGCGTTCCGCCTGCTCCACGAGGACGGCGACGGCACGCCGGGCCTGAGCGTGGACGTCTACGGCGAGCACCTCGTCGCGCAGCTCTACGCCGCGTTCGACGCGGCCACCGAGGCCGCGCTCCTCGACGGCTTGCACCGGCTCGGGTTCGCCGGGATCTACCTCAAGCGCCGCCCGAAGCAGGCCAACGTGGTCGTCGACACGCGCAACGACGCGCTCGCACCCGCAGACCCGGTGCGCGGGGTCGCGGCGCCGGCCGAGTTCTCGGTGCTGGAGCACGGGCTGCCGTTCCTCGTCCGCCTCGGCGACGGGCTCTCGACGGGGATCTTCCTCGACCAGCGCGAGAACCGCCGACGCGTGCGCGAGCTCGCGGCGGGCAAGTCGGTGCTCAACCTGTTCGCGTACACAGCGCCGTTCACGGTGGCCGCGGCGGCCGGCGGGGCGAGCCGCACGGTGAGCGTCGACGCCTCGAAGCAAGCGCTCGCGTGGGCCGAGCGCAACCTCGCGCACGCGGGGCTCGCGGGCGACCGCCACGTGATGGTGGTCGACGACGTGTTCGACTGGATCGACCGCCAGAAGAAGCTGCGCGAGCGGTTCGATCTCGTGATCCTCGATCCGCCCAGCTACTCGCTGGTGGGCGCGCGGCGGTTCTCGACCGACGCCGACTACAAGGACCTCGCCGCCCGCTGCCTCGCGCTGGTCGCGCCGGGTGGGAGCCTGCTCGCGTGCTCGAACCACCGGCAGACGGTGCAGGCCAAGCTGCGCCGCTGGCTGCACGAGGCGGCGCGCACCGCGCAGCGCGAGGTGGTGCAGATGAAGGACCTGCCGCCGCCGGTGGATTTCCCCCCGCCCTACGGCGCGCAGCCGCACCTCAAGAGCGTGCTGGTCACGGCGAAGTGAGGGTGGCTGGGTTCACTTCACGACGACGTCGTAGGACTTCTTGGTGCGCTTGAGGACGCGGTAGGCGTAGCCGTCGACCTTGTCGACCCGCAGCGCGATCTCGTCGCGGCCGTCGCCGTCGATGTCGCCCCGGGTGAAGAAGCCGTAGCCGCACACGTCCTTGCCCTTGGCGCTCGGCTTGAACACCGGGCTCCACTTGCCGCCCTCGTTCTCGACCAGGATGACGAGCGAGGTGTGGTCGAGGCAGTTGCTCTTGCCGGTGGCCGCCTTCTGGGCCTGGGCGACGGCGACCATCTCGTCGCCGTCGTGGAACAGGGTGATCTCGAGCTTGCCCGGATCGGCGCCGCCCTTGCCCGCGAGCGCCGCGGTGGCCGCGGCCTTGGCGGCGGCGGTCTGCTGGGTGGTCGGGTTGGGTCGGCCCTTGGCGGCGGTGACCGAGTCCTTGCCGGCGTCGAGCAGCATGCAGCGCTTGGGCTTGGCGCCGCCGACGAAGTTGCCGACCCATGCGCCGTCGTCGCCGAGGTCGCTCACCTTCCACTGCGCGACCGTGCCCTCGCACATCGCGGTGAAGGTCTTGCCCACGTCGGCCTTCTCGGCCTTCTTGCCCTTCTTCTTGGGCGCGTGGAGCCGCTCGGCGATGCCCTCGGTGACCATGCCGACCACGGGGACCTTCGGCTTCTTGGCGGCGCCCTTGGCGCTCGCGTCGCCGCCGACGAACAGGCCCGCGCCCACGACCATCACGACCGCACCCGAGAACAGCGACTTCGACTTCATGACGCGCGGAGGCTAGGCCTTCGTGGTGGCGCGGTCGAGGCTCCGCGCCGCTACTTCGTGATTTCCGGCAGATCGTCGATGGACCCGGTGAGGAACTTGATGCCGCCCTCGCCCATCGCGACCCAGTAGGGATCGATGTTCACGAACACGACCCGCGGGTTCGTCTGGAAGCAGTGCTTGGTCCACGCGGTCGCGACGCCGCGGTCGCCGTTCTTCGGTCGCCACGATCCCCAGCCGTTGCTGCCGCCCTTGGCGCGCACCTCGGGGCTCGGCCACGCGATGCAGTCGGTCGTGTTGATGAGATCGTACATGTTGCCGCTGTCGACGATCTCCACCAGGTTCACGCGCTGGACGGGCGCGGGCTTGGGGCCGATCGGGGGCGGCACGAACCCCGCGGAGAGGGTCGCGAGGAGGAGGAGCGCCGCGCGTCGTCGCACGCGTCGATGGTATCAGCTCCAGCTGAACACCACCTTGGCGGCGGGGCTCCGGCCGACGTGGAAGCCGTCGACGTACACGTCGTAGTAGGCCTCGACGTTCACCTTCTCGCCCTTGTCGGCGCCGACGCTGGCGCGGAGCGTGGTCTGCGGCATCGCGATCGAGGGCGCCTTGTCGAGCGACCACTTGGCCTGGGTGACCGAGAGCTGCGGCGTGCGCGCGGCGAGGTTGCCGTGGGCGTCGGTGTACTTGGGGTCCTTGCCCGGGAGCGGCTTGCCGTCGCGCGTGAAGCGCACCACGAGCTCCACCTTGCGGTTCTTGGCGTTCTCCACCGTGCCCGCCACGGCGAGCCCGAAGTAGTAGCTGTCGCCGACCAGGATGTTCTTCATCGTGCTCGGCGCCGAGAGCGTGGCGCGCGGCGCGGAGGGCTTCGGCGCGGGTTCCGGAGAAGGCGACGGCGACGGTGAGGGCGTGGGCGCGGGCGCCGCGACGAAGTCCTTCGCCACGTAGAGCTCGTGCGACTGCGCGAGCAGCGCCGCGTACGACACCCAGCCGAAGCCGTGGTCGGCCCAGTCGGTGCCCCACGAGTTGAACAGCTTGAAGGCCTTCTTCGCGTCGTCGTAGCCGACGATCACCATCGCGTGCCCGCCGTCGAGCGGCGCGGTCGGCCCGAGGTACACCGTCGCGCCCTTGAGGCGGTCGAACGAGCGGTCCACGTCCATGCCCACGACGACGGGGCTCCGCGCCGCGAGGTGGCCCTTGATCTCGACGAGATCCGACTCGACGCGGCGGGTCGACTGCACGCGGTACTGCTTGGCGATCTCCTTCGCGTCCTCGGAGGGTTGCGCCTTGCAGTCGTGATCGTCGTACGGCATCAGGCTGAGCGGGGCGATGCCCTGCTGCTGCACGAGGTCGAGCGCGTCGGGGATGTAGAGCCCACCGCCGCACTTGCCGTGCTTGAGCTCGTTGAACACGAACGCGGGGCTCATGAGGTGGTCCTTGGTGTAGGCCCAGCCGTGCTCCTCGTGCTCCTGGAAGCTCTTGAGCCCGTAGCCGACGGCCCACGCCACGCACGAGCCCTGGTTGCCCTGCTCGCCCGGCGGAGGGAAGTCGGCCGACAGATCGACCTTGCTCGGCAGCGTGCCCATCGCGGGCGCGAACGACGCCACGATCTTCGCGTAGCGGAGCGGATCGAGGTAGGTCGCGCCACGCGGGTATTTCGGCGCATCCATCGCGGGGAGCGCCGGGATCGCCGGCAGAGCGGGCAGAGCGGGCAGCGATGGCGCGGCGGTCGAAGCGGGCCACGCGATCTTGGTCGCGTCGGCCGACGAGGCGTGCGTGCCCGCCATGGCGAACAGCGGCGCGAGCAGCACTCCGAGCACGACGTTGTTCCGTCCGACCATCGCACACCTCTCCCTCTCCGCGCCGGAGCGCGGTGAACCGTCGGCCGCGTCCGTCTCGGGGTCGCGGGCCTCGTGGAGATCGACGGAGCGTCTGCGCGAACGATGCAGGCGCGAGCCGGGCTACGGGGGGCCTTGACCCTTCTTCACAGAAGGCGCGTAGACGAGCGGCAGGCGACGCGCGTGGTCGATCGCCGCGGCCTCGTCGGCGTCGAGCGGGCGCGCGATCGCCTTGCGCAGCGAGAGGGCCGGCGTACCGCCGAGCAGCGCGCGCGGGAGCACCTCGGGCGCCTGCAGATAGAAGCGCTGCTTGCCGCCCTTCACGCGGACGATGAGGAAGCCGCCCATCGGGAACGGGCCCTTGGCCTCGCCGGTGAACAGCGACCAGGTGCGGCCACCGAGAACGCGCGTGGCGTCGGGCGCGACAGGGATGTCGGTGGAGGCGAGGCCGGTCGGGCCCGCGCTCGCCAGCGAGACCTTCACCTGCGCGAGGGCTGAGTCTCCGCCGCCGGCCTCGGTGCTCACCCAGAGCCGCGCCACGTAGGGGCCCGCACCGCCGACGACCTGCGCGAGGAGGGTGTAGGCGCGGGTCTCCTCGAACACCCCGACCGGAAGGCTCGCGCCCACCGGCGCGCCGGCGGTGACCCGCTGCGCGAAGCTCATCGACGAGCCGTCCGACGCCCGCGCGATCCACAGGCCGATCCCCGGACCGCCGTCGTCGAAGGTGGGGTCGAGGATCAGGTTGTCCATCGACGTGCCCCCGAAGAGGCCGACGGTCGTCATCGTGCGTCGCGGCGGTCCGGCCGGGGAGGGCGGCACGGTCGAGACCACCGCGGTCGGCGTGGGGATCGGCGTGGGCTCGCTCGAGGAGCCGCAGCCGATCAGGAGGAGACCGACGAGCGAGCGCCTCACAGCGCACCTCCTTCGTCGGGGCCGCCCGCGAGCCAGGCGTGCGCCGCCTCGAGCAAGGTGTCCTTGCCCAGCAGCGCGTCGCTCATGCGCTGGGCGCCGACCACGTCGGGGGGGACGCCCTTCCCGCTCTCGAACGCTGCGCTCGGCCAGCCCGAGGGATCGGCGCTGAACACCGAGTCTTGCATCTGGATGCTGCCGCCACCCCAGCCGGCGAGCATCGGCGGCACCGACGAGACCGAGCCGAAGGCGCCGCTCGTGGGCAGGCCGTAGAGCTTGAGGTTGGTGCGCCCCCTTCACGAGGCGCGCGAGGAAGTCGTTGGCCGAGACGTCGGCGAGGTTGAGGAAGGCCACCCGCGCGCCGCCGGCGACGGGCGTGGGCTCCTCGGTCGAGTAGTGGTCGCCGAACAGACAGGTGTAGGAGCTGCCGCTGCCGCTCGTGAGGCAGCCATCGTACGCGGCCAGCAGGCTCGTGATGGTCCCCGCTCCGTCCCAGCCGGCGCTCGGGAGCAGGAGCTGCGCGATCGGCTGCGATTTCGGCCGGAGCAGATCGACGACGGTCTGGGCGTTGAAGCCGTGCCCCCCGTTGCCCTGGCGCGTGTCGAAGAGGACCTTGGTGCGAGGCGCGCCCTCGAACAGCTTGCGCATCGAAGGCGACCACTCCTCGATGCCGTAGGTGCCGTCGAACTGCACCGCGAGCACGTCGCCGCGCACCACCTGACCGCTCACCGTGTTCTCGCTCGGCACGCCTGGCGCGAACTTGTCGATCGCGTTCTTGAAGCGGATCGAGCACCAGAAATAGCCCGGCAGGCTGCCGAGGGAGCCCGTGCCCTTCACCTTGTCGTACATCGGGTCGGCCACGTTCACGGTGAGCACCGTGCGGTCGGCCCCCGTGCACCGATCGGCGGCGGCGCAGCGGGTGATCTCGACCGTCTTCGCGCGTTTCTCGAGCATCCACGAGAGCCCTTGCGCCGACCACCCGAGGTCGGCGGACGGGTCGTTGGGGGTGGACCCGGCGCGGGGCGCCCACTGCTGTTTCACCCACTCGAGCGGGGGCTGGCCGTCGATCGCGGTGAGCGCGTCGCCGACCTTCAGGTCGGTGCCCACGGGCGACTTGGTCGCGCCGTAGACGACGTACCCGAGCGGCTTGCCCTCGAGCAGATCGTGGCGGCCCGGCCCGAAGCAGGCGCCCGTGGTGGCGGTGCCGCCGCCGAACGCGACCGGGAAGAAGAGCCCGGCCGACGGGTAACCGAACTGCGTGTGCTGATCGCGCAGCGCGTTCACGAGCGCGTGCAGCCGCGTGAAGAACGGGCGCGCGGACGTGGCGTACCACGCCAGCGGCGGCCCCTCGGTGACGAGCGCCTTGGCGTTGGCCTTGGCGTTGCGGTCGCCCTGCACGCGCGTGGCGAGGTGGATCCACCGCTGCACGAGCTGCTCGCGGTGCAGGCGCGAGGGCAGCGGGCCCCACGCGGCGAACCCGGGGATGCAGTGGCCGTACTGGCAGTCGCCCTCGGCGCCGCAGGTCGACTCCACGTTCGCCTGGGTGCACGCGACCGGCGCGACGGGCGAGCCGCCCTCGGGGATCACCTCGAGCGCGTCGATGGCGAAGCCCGAGGTGGCCGGGGCCCACGGCGAGGTGGCCACGAGCACGCCCGAGAGCGGCACGCCCCACACCTCGGCGTCGATGGTGCCGGTGGTGAACTCGGTCCAGCCGTCGCTCGTCTCGCGCCCCGAGCGGATGGCGACGACGCGCGCGAACCCGTCGTCGAAGACCGCGCCCGTGCCGTAGCCCGCGGTGAGGTAGCTCGTGGCGCCCGCGGACCGGGCCCAGAACGTCAGCGAGAACCGCTTGCTCGCGACGCGCGCGAGGAGCGGCTTTCCGGGGAAGAGCACGCCCGTCGGGCGCCCCGCCGCGCCGCCGAGCGAGAGCGCGCCCAGACCCTCGGGGGCGTCGTACGCCGACAGGCGGCTCGCGCCGAAGAGGGCGTCACCGACGACCGGCGTGGTGACGAGGCGGGCCTCCCACGGGTTGCCCTGCCAGCGCGTCTCGCGGGCCTCGAGGGCGATCAAGGAGGCCGCGTCGTCGAACGAGACCACGAACGCCCCGGGGCGCGCGCTGCGCAGCTTGCCCGTCTCGTCGAGCTCCATCGCGCGTGCAGTCGTCGGGAACACGATGGCCAGCGCCGCGGCGACGAGGGTGGACGAACGGCGCACGCCCGCGAGTCTACGTCATCCCAGCATGCGCGCGCGGAGCTCTTCGGAGATGGCGACCTTCTGCTGGGTCGCGTAGTCGAACAGCACGAGCACCGTCTGGCCGCGGCACACCACGGCGGTCTGCGCGCGGCTCGTGACCTCGTAGGCCAGCACCAGCGACGAGGTCCCGACGCGCGCCACCGACACGGCCACCGTCACGGTGTCCGGGTAGGTGACCGGCCGGGCGAAATCGACCTCCGCGCGCGCGAGGATCGGCCCGACCCCCTGGCCGGCCTGGAACCCCTCGACGCGCATCGCCTCGACGAACCAGGCGATGCGCGCGTCCTCCATCCAGCGGAGGTAGCGGGTGTGGTTGACGTGCCCGAGGGCGTCCATGTCGCCCCAGGCGACGGGCACGTCGATCGAGAAGCTCACGGCAGCGGCACCGGGAGCTTGGGCTTGCCGGGCGCCTTCAGGTCGACGGCCGTCTTGCCGGCGGGCACCAGCACGGGCTTCACGAGGCGCGCGTAGTCGCGGATCGCCTGCAATTCGGCCGCGGTGGGCTAGAGAGCGGCGACGCTCGGGACCCACGCCTTGGTGGTCGTGCCGCCAGGGGGCGTGGTGAGGTCGACCGGCACGATCCACGGCGCGGTGACCCACAGCACGCCGTTCTTGCTGGACTGGATGACGAAGAACGCGGTCTCGAGCGTGGCGTCGATGCGCGCGTGCAGCTGCACCCACGTGCGCTCGCCCACCTTGCGCGTCTTGCTCGGGTCGACCGCGAGCGGATACGACTTGCCGAGCCTCGGCCCCTGCGTGGTGATCGAGGCCGAGCCGAGGTCGTCGGCCCACTCCACCGGAGTGCCGTCGAAGGTGGACCGCGAGACCCACACCGAGGCCTCGAACGGGCCCTTGCCGCCGACGAGCACGCAGGTCGCGGTCACGCCCTTGGACTTGTCGATCGTGCCGGCGGGATCCTTGAACAACGCGACGGGCGCGCTGGCGCCCCCGGGCGAGTCGGTCAGCACACGCACGGGCAGCGTGGCCTGGCTGAACGAGCCGTCGGTGAGCGCGAGGAACGCGCCCCAGCCCGCCTCACGGAAGGTCCAGTCGAGGACCATGTTCTGTGCGGGCCCGGGCAGGAGACCGACGGTCTCGAGCGTGCGGGCCGCGGGCTTGGGCGCGGGCGTCTCGGCGACGCCGGTGTCGACGAGGCCGGTGTCGGGCTGGGCCGGGTCGACCGAGCTGCCGCAGCCGACGAGGGAGAGGGCGAGGAGGGGGATGAGGTTGCGCATGTCGATCACTCCGCGAGCCACGCGCGCGCGGCGGTGAGCATGGTGTCCTTGCCGTCGAGGGCGTCGCTCTGCTTCTGGGCGACCACCTGGTCGGGGGCCACGCCCTTGCCGCTCTCCCAGGGGAGGCCCGGGAGATCCTCGAATTTCGCGCCGAAGCGGCTGTCCTGGAACTGCAGGCTCGAGCCCGAGAGGCCCGGCATGATCGACGAGAACGAGGTGATGGCCCCGAACGCGCCGCTCGTCGGGTGCGGCGCGAAGATGCGGAACTTGGTGCGGCCCTGCAGGAGCTTCGGCATGTAGTCGTTCGCCGACACGTCGATGCTGTTCAACCAGGCGATCCTGCTGCCCGCGCCGGCCGGGGCGGCGACGTTGGCGAAGAAGCCCCACGCGCCGAAGCAGGTCCACACGCCCCCGCTGCCGCCGTCCATGCAGGGCTCGTAGCGGGTGAAGAGGTCGGTCGGCGAGGGCTCGTGCCACGAGCCGTTCATCACCGTCATGAAGCCGATCGGCTCGGCCGAGCCCCGCAGCAGATCGAGCATGGTCTGCACGTTGTCACCGGTGCCGCCGTTGCCCTGGCGCGCGTCCATGATGACCTTGCCGGGCTTGGCGTCGAAGATGGTGGTGAACTTGTCCTTCCACACCGTCGGCCCCGAGAAGCCGTCGAACTGCACGTGCACGACGCCGTCCTTGGTCTCCGCGGTGACCGTGTCCTCGCCGCGCGTGCCCTCGTCGAGCTTGCTCACCGAGGGGGTGAAGCGCGGGCTGCAGCCGAAGTAGTCGGGGGCCGGCCAGTCGCCGGTGGTGGTGATCGCGCCGTACATCTTGCTCGCGACCTCGATCGTGAGCTCCTTCTTGTCGTCCCCCGTGCACTTGGTCGACGACGTGCAGCGCGCCACCTTGATGGTGTTGGCGCGCTGGGTGATGGCGTAGGCGAGGTCGTCGGCGTAGCCCGAGAACGCGCCCAGCGGGTCGTTGGTGGCGGTGCGGCCGAGCGTGGGCATGTGCTTCTCCGCCCAGGTCTTGGCGTCCTGGCCGTCGATCGAGACGAGCACGTCGCCGACCTTGAGCGGCACGCCGGTCGCGGGCGAGGCGCCGGCCGAGAACACGCCGAAGACCTGGCCGCCGCCCATGAGGTCCTTCTCCATGGTGCCGAAGCAGGCGTGCAGGCCGGCCGACCACCCGAACGGCACCATCGGCGAGAACAGGGTGACCTGGCTCGTCGGGCCGCCGAAGCTCGTGTGGTTGTCGCGGAGCTCGTTCACGAGGCGGTTGATGCCGCCGTAGAACTGGCGCGACGAGAGCGCGTAGCGCGCGAGGTCGCGGGCGCGCGTGGCGAACTCGGTGCGACCGAAGGCGCTCGACTTGCGGTCGCCGACGAGGCGACCCGCGATGTGGGTCCAGCGATCGGCGAACTCGAGGCGGTGCGCGGTCGGCGGCAGCGGTCCCCAGGTGACAGTGCTGCTCACGCAGTGGCCGTAGAGGCAGTCGCCTTGCGGACCGCAGGTGGTGTCGACGTCGTCCATCGAGCAGACGTTCGCGGCCTGCACGGTGCCCGGGGCCTTGCGGATCTCGAGCGCGTCGACGAGGAACCCCGTGCCCTTGGGCGCGCTCGCGCTCGGCGCGATCAGGAGCGCGCGGAGCGGCACGCCCCAGATCGAGCCGTCGATCGGGCCGGTCGTGTACTCGACCCAGCCGTCGCTCGTCTGCCGCCCGGTGCGCACGCTCGGCACGAGGGCGTAGTCGAGGCCGAACCCACCGTCGGGCTTGCCGTAGACGGCCGTGATCCCCGGCGCGACGCCCTCGCCGCGGCCCCACAGCGTGGCCTCGATGCGCTGGTTGGCGACGCTGCTGAAGAAGGCGGCGTCGGCGAACGCGATGCCGCCCGTCACCGTCGTGAGCCGCAGCGCCCCGTTGCCTTCGATCGCGTCGCCGGTCACCGTCATGGCGCCGAGCGTGGTCGCGTCGGCCTTGGTGAGCTCCGCGGTCGACGAGAACGTGCCGCCCTTCCAGCGCACGAGGGAGATGGACCCGGTCGTGAGCTCCGACAGCGACTCGAAGCCGAACGACCGGAGGGCGTCGGGGGCGAAGCGGACGGTGCCGGTGGGCACGTCGAATTCCGAGGCGTGCAGGAACGGCGAGAACGAGAGCGTGCTCCCGAGCAGGCCGAGACCCAGGGCCAGCCGCAGGGGCCGGGCGCCAGGGGTTCCGCCGCGCGAGGCGAGGGTACGGGGTTGCATGGCCGTGGCGTTCTAGCGAAGCCGGAGTGGCGGCGCCCAGCCCCATGCGTTCGGGGCGGAGATTTCCCGAGCTCTTCCGCGTTAGACTCCGTGCGGCATGCCCTTCGACGAAGCCCTTCGTCAACACCTCGACGCCCAGCACGAGGCTCTCTCCACGATGCTCACCGACCTCCGCGGCAAGCGGGTGTGGGACGAGATTGGTTGCCGTCTGCTCGGCGAAGGTGAGGAGCTCCCGGCGGAGCGCATCGCGACGTGGGTGCCCGAGATCGGCGCCTTCCGCTGGGGCTGGGCCACGCGTCACCCACGCGCGCCGACGCGGCAGCGGGTCGACGAGGCCTACCGCGAGGGGCACAAGCTCGGGCTGGTCGAGATGGTCACCGAGGAGGTGCGCCTGCACGAGGACTGGGAGGCGCGCGCTCTCGCGGCCGCGGCGGGCGCGCTCTCGGGCGCGAGCAAGGTGCTCGTGGTCGGCGACGGCTCGCGCACCCTGTACCTCGCGCGGTTCGACACGGTCCTGCTCCCGCGCCCCACGCCGCCGCCGATGCGGTCGCCGGCCCCGGCGTCGCCGCTGATGAACCCGTTCCCGCGGCGTCCGCGCACGCAGCCGCCTGCCTCGCCCAGCGTCCCGGCCGAAGAGGCGGCGGGGCTCGCCGAGATCGCCCAGAACGCGCTCGACAAGATCCTCCCCCGCTTCCGCGAGGGGCTCCTGATCGTCACCATCGACGACACGGGCACGCACCTCGTGCTCGCCGCCGTCGACGCCAACGGCAAGCTGGTCGCGCGTGGCGTGCCCGACGAGGTCCGCCGCGCGACGATCTCGGTGCTGGCCGCGCAGGCGACCGCGGGTCGGGTCCTCGCGCGCCTCACGGTGCGCCTCATGCCCGGCGCGCGCGGCAGCTCGTTCGAGGTGGATTCGGAGTAGCGCTGTCGCACCGGTGTGACAGAGGCGCGAGGCGAGCGTTGGCGGTAGGGTCGGAGCGTGCGCCCCTCCGTCCTCCTCGTCCTCTCGACCGCGCTCGTCGCCTGCAGCAGCGAGGCGCCGCTCCGCACCAAGGCCGCCGCCCTCGCCGGCCCGCTCGACGCGCGGCTCACCGAGCTCGCCGCGCGTCACGCCGTGCCCCGCGATCTGCTCGTCGCGATCGCCGTGGTGGAGGAGTGCCTGGACATTCCCGCGCGGCGCGTGGTGGAGCCCGACGCGCACGTCCCGCTCGCCGGACCGCTGTGCCTGCGCCACGGCAAGCGCAACACCCTCGCCGAGGGCGCGGCGCTCGTCGGCGCGACGGAGCTCGCGCTGCAGGCCGACGCGGACCTCGCGCTCGACGCGGGGGTGCAGGTGGTCGCGAAGATCGCGCGCGAACAGGGCGTCGCGGGCGACCCCGAGCTCCCGCGGTGGGCGGGCGTGGTCGCCGAGCTCGGCGGGTTCGCCGACGAGCGGCACCGCACCTGGTACGTGCACCAGGTCTGCGACCCAGAAGGGCGGGGCCTTCGCCGCGCGCGGGGCGACGGTGTCCCTCGCGCCGCACGTCGTGCCGGCGGCGCTCACCGAGACGGTCGACCTCGTCGCGCCCGACCAGAGCACGCTCGGCGAGACGATGGGCGTGGACTACCCGGGCGCGGAGTGGTTCCCGACCAGCTGCAGCGGCAAGTGCGACGCGACGCGCGGCGGCAACGCCGTGCAATACGTGGTCGTCCACGACACCGAGGGCGGCTGGGCGGGGAGCGTGGCCACGCTGCAGAACGACCCGGGCAAGAGCGTGCACTACATCGTCGGCACCGACGGCCGCGTGGGGCAGTTCGTGAACGAGACGGTGTGCGCGTGGCACGCGGGCAACTACCCCTACAACCAGCGCTCGATCGGCATCGAACACGTGGGCTACTGGAACAAGAGCCAGTACACCGAGGTCGAGTACCAGAAGAGCGCCGAGCTCGTGGCCTACCTCACCAAGAAGTTCGGCGTCGCGAAGGACCGCGCGCACATCATCGGCCACGACCGGATACCAGCCAGCGGCAGCGACGCCGTGCAGCGCCTCGCCCAAGGACTGCGAGGCCAGCTCCAGCTGGGGGCGGCGCCGGCCACCCGCAACGCCGATCCCGGATCTGGGAGTGGTGCACGTACATGGCGCGCTTCGGCGGCACCTGCAAGTGCAACGACATCTGGCCGCTGTGGAACTGCTCGTTCGACAAGAAGAAGGCGTTCCGCTGCAACGCGGGCGCGATCGAGATCGACACGTGCGACGGCGCGGGCGCGTGCGAGGTGATGCCGCTCGGTACGGCCGACGTCTGTCACAAGGGCGCGGTGGTCCCGACCGACGCGGGGCCCGAGACCAGCGTCGTCGACGCGGGGGATGCCGGCGTCGACAGCGGTCCTGCCGACACCGGCGCGCCCGACACCGGTGCGCCGGTCGAGGCCGCCCGGGAGGGTGGCTGCAGCTGCCGGACGGAGCGCTCTTCGACGCACACGGGAGCGCTCGCATTCATCGGGATCGCCACCGCGATCTTCCTTCGTCGCCGCCGCTCCTGAGGGAGATCGCCGCGCGGTCTCGGGCGTAAGGAACGGGCAGACTCCCCGTTCTTCCGCAAAGGACCCAGCCATGCTCCCTCTCGTCCTCGCCGCCGCCAGCGCCCTCGCCCCAGTCCCCACGCCCATCGTCGACGGCGCGAACGCGTTCGCCGAAGACCTCTACGCCCTCGTCGCCAAGAAGCCCGGCAACGTGGTGTTCTCGCCGGCCAGCATCTCGACCGCGCTCGCGATGACCTACGCCGGCGCGCAGGGCGATACCGCGAAGCAGATGCAGAAGGCCCTGCACCTCCCGACGAAGGTGCACGAGGGCTTCTCCGCGCTCCTCGCGCGGCTCGACAGCAACGGCGCCGGAGACCCGGAGCTCCGCGTCGCGAACCGCCTGTTCGGCCAGAAGGGCTCGCCGTTCGAGGCCGCGTTCCTGAACACGGTGAAGACCTCGTACGCCGCGCCGCTCGAGGGCATCGACTTCACCAAGGACCCCGAGGCGGCGCGCGGCACCATCAACGCCTGGGTGCAGAAGCAGACCAGCGATCACATCAAGGACCTGTTCCCCGCGCAGTCGATCAAGACCAACGCGCGCCTCGTGCTCGTGAACGCGATCTACTTCAAGGGCAAGTGGGCCACCGCGTTCGACAAGAAGCAGACCACCGACGACCCGTTCACCGCCGGGCCGCCAGCCCCAAGGTGCCTACCATGCACCTCACGGCGAGCTTCCCGCTCACCGAGACGACCGACGCGCAGGTCCTCGAGCTGCCCTACCAGTTCAAGGACAAGGACCACGCGCTCTCGATGGTGATCGTCCTCCCCAAGGCCAAGGACGGCGCCGCGACCCTCGGCACCAAGCGCCTGTTCGAGCTCCTGCGCACGCCGACCTCGTGGAACCGCGAGGCGGTCGTGTCGCTGCCGCGCTTCTCGGCGACGATCCCGCTCGACCTGAACCCGACGCTCGCCGGGCTCGGCATCACCGAAGCCTTCGACGAGACGAAGGCGAACTTCAACGGCATCGCCGACAAGAACAAGATGCCGCTGTTCCTCTCGCGCGCCGTCCACAAGGCGTTCATCGACGTGAACGAGGTGGGCACCGAGGCCGCCGCGGCGACCGGCGTCGTGATCGCGGCGCCCACCTCGGTCGCGCCTGCGCCGGTGGTCTTCAAGGCCGATCACCCGTTCGTGTGGGCGATCCGCGACAAGGCCTCGAACGCCATCCTGTTCGTCGGCCGCGTCGACGACCCGAGCAAGACGAGCTGAGGGCCCTGCCGATGAATGCCCCCGGGCTGAAGCGGCTGAAGCCCGGGGCACCGACAACACCGCAAGCCCGGGGCCTTTCACCCCGGGTCGATACCCCGGGCTTCAGCGGCCGTCGGGCTTTCAGCCCGGGGGCATTCTTCGACGCAGCTCGAAGGTCCGCTGCTAGAGCATCGACGCGAGCGTCTCGCCCATCGTGGCGGGGCTGCGCGAGATCTTCACGCCGGCCGCCTGCAGCGCCTCGAACTTGGCTTCCGCCGTGCCCTTGCCGCCGCTGATGATCGCGCCCGCGTGGCCCATGCGCTTGCCCGCCGGGGCGCTCGCGCCCGCGATGAACGCCGCCACCGGCTTCTTCACGTGCTCCTTGATGTAGGCCGCCGCGCGCTCCTCGGCGCCGCCGCCGATCTCGCCGATGAGGATGATCCCCTTGGTGTCCGGGTCGGCGTTGTAGAGCGAGAGGACGTCGACGAAGTCCATGCCGTTGACCGGATCGCCGCCGATGCCGACCGCAGGTGGACTGGCCGATGCCGAGGCGGGTGAGCTGGCCGACGGCCTCGTACGTGAGCGTGCCGCTCTTGGACAGCACGCCGATGTGGCCCTTCTTGTGGATGTGGCCCGGCATGATGCCGATCTTGCACTCCTCGGGCGTGATGACGCCGGGGCAGTTCGGCCGACAGGCGCAGTCCTGTCGGCCCTCGCTCGAGCACGCGGCGGACCTTGATCATGTCCAGGACCGGCACGCCCTCGGTGATGCAGATGACCAGCTCGATGCCGGCCTCGAACGCCTCGAGGATCGCGTCGGCCGCGCCGGGGGGCGGGACGAAGATGCACGAGGTGTTGGCGCCGGCCTCTTCACGGCCTCGTCGACCGTGTCGAAGACGGGCCGCCCTCGAACTGCTCCGCCGCGGCCGGGGGTGACGCCGCAGACGACCTTGGTGCCGTAGGCGTGGCAGCCCTTGGCGTGGAAGCCGCCGGTCTGGCCGGTGATGCCCTGGAAGACGACGCGGGTGCGCTCGGTGACGAGGATGGCCATCGCTCAGGCTCCCTTGATGGCGGCGACGATCTTCTGCGCGCCGTCGGCCATGGTGTCGGCGACTGGATCGTCAGGCCGCTCTCGGTGAGGATCTTGCGGCCGAGCTCGACGTTCGTGCCCTCGAGCCGCACGACGATCGGGATCTTCATGTCGAGGCCCTTGGCCGCGGCGACCACGCCCTTGGCGATGACGTCGCAGCGCATGATGCCGCCGAAGATGTTGACGAAGATGCCCTTGACCTTGGGCGACTGGAGGATCATCGAGAAGGCCTTGGTGACCTGCTGCTCGTTGGCTCCGCCGCCCACGTCGAGGAAGTTCGCCGGGTGCGCGCCGGCGAGCTGGATGACGTCCATGGTCGCCATCGCGAGACCCGCGCCGTTCACGAGGCAGCCGATGTCGCCGTCGAGCGACACGTAGTTGAGGCCGGCCTTCTTGGCCTCGAGCTCGACCGGGTCTTCCTCGGTCTCGTCGACGAGCTCGGCCCACTCGGGGTGGCGGAACTCGGCGTTGTCGTCGAAGTTGACCTTCGCGTCGAGCGCGATGAGCTCGCCGTTCTTGCGTACGACGAGCGGGTTGATCTCGACGAGCGAGCAGTCCTCCGTGATGAAGCGCTCGTAGAGGCGCTCGAGGAGCTTGATGAAGTGCGGGGGCCCTTCTGGGTGCAGGCCGAGGGCGAAGCCGAGCTCGCGACCGATGTAGGGCGCGTAGCCGACGGCGGGCTCGATGTAGACCTTGGATCTTCTCGGGCGTGTCGTGCGCGACCTCCTCGATGTCCATGCCGCCCTCGGTCGAGCCGATGACGGCGACGCGCCGCTTCTCGCGGTCGACGAGCAGCGCGAGGTAGAGCTCGCGCGCGATGTCGAGGCCCTGTTCGATGTAGAGGCGCTGGACCTTCTTGCCCTCGGGGCCGGTCTGCGCGGTGACCAGCTGCATGCCGAGGATCTTCTTCGCCCACTCGGTGCTCTCGTCGATGGTCTTGGCGACCTTGACGCCGCCGCCCTTGCCGCGGCCGCCGGCGTGGATCTGCGCCTTGACGACGACGACCGGGATCCCGGTCTCGGCGATGAGGCGCTTGGCTGCTGCCGTGGCCTCCTCGACGGTGAAGGCGGGGATCCCCTTGGGGATCGGGACGCCGTACTTCGCAAACAGCTGCTTGCCCTGGTACTCGTGGATCTTCATCCGAAGGCCCTCTCCTGCCGCCGCCGTACGGTGCGGGGGAGTGGGCCTAACATGAGTCCTTCCGGCCGCATACGCCGCAGTCCGCGCACGGGACGCGCGAACGGTGCGCGGCGCGGATCCGGGCGCGAGCGGAGCCTCCCGCCGAAATGGTCCGGCACGGCTCTCGCTATGGAACCGCCCAACCATGGAAGACCTTCGCGACCTCGAGCGCCTCGCGCGTATCGTGCTCCACGAGGGCCTGCCCTCCACAGCAGCCCTCCAGGCCCTCCTCGAACGGCTCCGCCTCGAGGTCCAAGACGACGACGGGCTGCTCCAGGCCTGGCAACGGATCGCCCGCTGCCCCGTGACCACCGAAGCCGACCGTCGGCGCTTCTTCCACGCCGCGCGCAACTTCCTCGCGGCGTCCCGGGCCACCCGTCCGCACCTCGACTACCCGCCCTCGAGCGTCCGCAAGTCGGTCCCCGTCAGCCGCTCGCTCGAGCAGGCCGAGCGCGCCAGCGCCTAGCGACCGGCCCGGAACAGCATCCAGGCCCCCATCCCGAGGAACAGCACCCCACCGACCCGGTGAAGGGTCGTCACCGACACGAACCGACCGAGGGCCGCGCCCACCAGCACGCCGATGGCGCTAGAGAGCACGAGCGCGAGCGCCGATCCCCCGAACACCATCCACCGCGCGTTCGGGGTCGCGCCCGAAAGGGCCATCGTCGCGAGCTGGGTCTTGTCCCCGAGCTCCGCGACGAAGACGGAGGTGAAGGTCGCGAGGAAGATCTCCGAGGGACGCATCCCTCGTTGAAACTCTGCCCAGGGTTCCCCGTCAACCGCCGGCGAGGGCGCGCGCCGGGTCGACCTTGGCCGACCGTCGGGCCGGCCCCACCGCGCCGAGCAACGCGAAGAGCACCGCGACCCCGAGCGCAGAGAGCGCGATCGAGGCCGGGAAGGCGAAGAACGTCTCGGGCTTGAACGGGAAGTCCGGCAGCCGCGTGCGCGCGAGCCAGTCGGCGATCGCCGCGAGGAGCCGCGCCGCGAGCAGGCCGGAGAGGCCGCCCGTGATCCCAATCGACGCGGCGAGCGCGAGGAGCCAGGTCTGCACGTCGGTCTGCGAGGCGCCGAGCGCGCGGTAGAGGGCGATCTCCCGGCGGCGGGACAGCGACAGCGTGCGGAACGTGCCCGCGATGTTGGCGCCGGCCAGGGTGAGCATCACCGCCGCCACCAGCGACAAGAGCGCGGTGATCGCCGTGATCAGCACCGCGACGTCGCGCGCACGGGTGTCCTTGGGCTCGAGCCCGAGGCCCTCGCCGACGCGCACCACCTCGGCGAGGCGGCCACCGTCCGAGACCTGCACGAGCACGCTCGAGAACGCGGTGACGGATGCCTCGCCCGCGTATTCGCGGTTCAAGCGGCGCACGACGGGCAGCGGCAGGGTCGCCCCGAGGTCGAGCGCGCGCAGCGAGAGGCCGACGATCTTCACCTTCATCGTGCGGGTCGCGCCGGTCTTGCTGCGGCCGAACACGCTCTCGCCGACCTTCATCACGAACGTGGCCTTGCTCGCCTGCTCGATGGCGCTCCGGCCGATCGGCGCGAGGCCGTGCGCGGGGGCGATGGCCTTGTCGAACAGCTCGACGAGATACGGGCTGACCAGCACCGGCACCGGGTCGCTGCAGGCGCCCAGGGCCGCGTCGCTCGGCTTCTCGCAGTACTGGTGCGCGGCGCAGGTCTTGTCCTCGACGCACGCGGGGCCGGGGTGCTCGAGCGGGTCGTGGAACACGCCGGGCGGCGTGAGCTCGGGTGCGACGAGCGCGGGATCGATGCCGTCGCCCGGGAGCTCGCTCGTGCCGACGTCGCGACCGAGCGCCTCCTTGCCCCCCTTGGCCGACGCCGGGAACGCGAAGCGGAGCTTGGGGTAGACGTGCAGCACGCCCTTCACCTTCGCGAGCGCGTCGACCGTCGCGGGCGGGATGGCCGGCGTCTGGGCGCCGAGCAGCAGGCCGACCATGCCCGGGTCGGCGCCCTTCTTGGGCTGCAGCTCGATCTGGTCGACGACGAACACGCGGCCGATGAGCGCCTTGCGCACGCCGAGCCCGAGCGCGAGGAAGAACGCGAGGGCCGCGGTGCCGGCGGCGATGCCGAACCCGGCCACGGCCAGCGCCGAGCCGTCGCGGCGGACGTCGCGACCGAGCAGGCGGAGGAGGGAGGCGCCGCGCATCAGGTCTCCTGGAGGCGCCCTTCGCGCAGCACCACCGCGCGCGAGGCGGCCTCTGCGATGTGCTCGTCGTGGGTCGCGATGACGAACGTGGTGTCGCCCGCGCGGTGCAGCTCGAGGAACAGCGCGAGGATCGACGCCGCGGTCTCGCTGTCCAGGTTGCCGGTCGGCTCGTCGCACAGCAGCAGGGGTGGCTTCGCGAGCAGCGCGCGCGCGATGGCGACCCGCTGGCGCTGCCCGCCCGAGAGGGCCTCGGTGCGGTCGTGCTCGCGGCCCCCGAGCCCGACCCGCGCGAGCGCCTCGGCCGCGTGGCGCTCGGCGTCGTCGATGGCGTCGCCGAAGAGCGCGGGCACGAGCACGTTCTCGATCGCGGTGAGGTGGGGCAGCAAGTGGAACGACTGGAACACGAACCCGACCGAGCGGCCGCGGAACCGCGAGAGCGCCGGGTCGGGCTCCTTGGCGAGATCGCGGCCGAAGAGACGCACCTCGCCGGTGTAGTCGCGGTCGAGCCCGCCGAGGGCCGCGAGCAGCGTGCTCTTGCCCGAGCCGCTCGCGCCGACGATGGTGAGCATCTCGCCGGCCTGCACGGTGAGCGACACGTCGTCGAGCACCACGCGGCGCTCGGCGCCGTCGGTGAAGACGCGAGACACGGCGCGGCACTCGACGACGGGGTCCATGCGGTCGGAGGAGGAGATAGCAACTCACCCGTCGCGGAACGAGGCCTCGTCCTCGACGGGCTCGAGGTGGGTCGTGATGGTCACCGCGGGGACGGCCAGGCGCACGTCGTTCTCCAGCTTTTCCAGCAGATCGTGGCCCTGTTGCACGGTCCACGCGCCGGGCACGAGGACGTGGACGTCGACGAACGCGCGCCGGCCGGCCCGCCTGGTGCGGAGGGCGTGCCAGCTCGCGCCCTCGCTCCGGTAACGCTCGAGCACGTCGATGATGAGCTTGCGCTCGGGCGGGGGGAGCGAGGCGTCGAGCAACCCCGACATGGAGCGCCGCACGAGCCCGACGCCGGTGAAGAGGATGTGGGTCGCGACGCCGATGGCGATGAGCGGGTCCAGGCGCTCGATCCTGGTCAGGGCGACGAGCCCGACACCGACGATCACCCCAACGGAGGTCCAGACGTCGGTCATGAGGTGGTGACCGTCGGCCTCGAGCGTGATCGAGTCGTGCTCCTTGCCCGCGCGGAGCATGACCCGCGCGACCACCAGGTTGACGAGCGACGCGCCCGTGGAGACGGCGAGGCCGAGCCCCACGTGCTCGAGCGGCCGCGGATGGAGGAGCCGCGGCATGGCGCTGACGATGATCGCGAGGCCGGCGAAGAAGATGAGGCCACCCTCGAGGCCGCTCGCGAAGTACTCGGCCTTCTCGTGGCCGTACTCGTGGTCGTCGTCGGGTGGGGCGGCGGCGTAGCGGAGCGCGACGACGGCCACGAGCGCCGCGACCAGGTTGACGACGGACTCGAGGGCGTCGGAGAGCAGGCCGACCGACTGCGTGAGCAGATACGCCGCGCTCTTGAGCGCGATGGTGACGAGCGCCGCGGCGACCGACAGCCAGGCGAAGCGGGTCAGGGGGGCGCTCGACACGGCGGCGATGTCGTCGCAGGGTCGGCGGCGGCCGGCAACGTGCTACGCTTTCGCCCGCGCTTACGTCAACGCGCTCGTAGCTCAGTTGGATAGAGCAGCGGCCTTCTAAGCCGCCGGTCGCCCGTTCGAGTCGGGCCGGGCGCGCCTCACACCTTGCCCATCTTCGGGCCGTGCAGGGTGTGCGTGTAGTAGAACCAGCTCGACGTGCGCAGCGCGCCGACGCGGAACGAGTACTCCGGCGAGTAGCCGCCCATCGGCGAGACGATGCCGAACGGTTTCACGTCCACGCGATGGGTGAGCGTGGCGCCGGGCGCGAGCACCAGCGGCGTGGCGCCCTCGGGCAGGGCGGCGTGGGAAGGGCTCAGCACGCGCCCGCGCTCGTCGCGGACGGTGAGTGCGTTGTCCCAGGCCACGCTGCCGCCGACCACGTAGACCCCGGGCACGGTGAGCGGCGTCTTGCCGTCGTTCTTCAGCGTGAGGTCGAACTCGCCGTCGCCGTATTCGTTCTGCCACTTGATCACCTTGGCGGCGGGCACCTGCGCGACCGTCAGCGCGAGGCCGTCGGGCGCCGTCGTGCCGCCTGCGGCGGCCTCGAGCGCGGGCGTGGCGGGCGCGACGAGGAGCGCGGAGAAGCGCGTGACCGGCGTCGGCAGGGTCCCCTCGATCCGGCGCAGCGCGACGACCACGCGCGCGCCGGCGGCGAAGGGCTTGTCCACGTCGCGGCTCGAGTAGTGCACGTCGGTGACGGTCGAAGGGAGCGCGCCCCCGACCAGCCGCTTGTCGAGCGCGATGGAGAACGAGTGCACGAAGATGGGCGGGTCGATCTCGAGCACATGCTCGATCTTCGGCGCGACCAGCGTGCCGACGACGATCGCGTCGGCGCTCTCGAACGCCTCGCGCTGCGCCTTGTCGAGCGTCGCGGGCTTCACGGTCGGCGCGCTGGAGGTGGACGCGATCACCGAGGCGCTGGGCTCGGAGGCGATGGCGCGATCGGGGGTGCGCGTGCACCCGGTGGCGAGGAGCAGGAGCAGGCCTGACGCGGCGGCGAGGCGCGTCGGAGAGACAGGGTTCATGCACCCTCCGACGCACGATGGGCCCCCGCGATCTAGGGCGGGCAGCGATCCCAGAAAAAGACTGTGATCACGAGGGCTTGCGGAGCCCGAGGAACTCGACGACCACCCCGCTCATCGTGGAGAGCTCCTTGTGCAGGGTGGCGAGCGCGGCGGCCTCGCCCTCGAGCACGCCGCTGCACCGCTGCACCTCGTTCTCGTGGGTGACGTTGCGCGCGAACAGCTGGTCCTGCAGCGCGCCGATCTGGAAGCCGAGGTCTTCGACCAGCGCGCGCCACCTTCGCATCTCGTCGTCGACCGCGGCCTCTTCCCAGAGGAGCGCGTCGGCCTGCGCGACGCGGGCGGCGCCCCGGCGCTGCATGTGCAGGCCCGTGCGCTGGTCCTTGAGCGCGAGCATCTTGCCGTGCTCGCGGGAGAGGTCGTGCGCGAGCGTGTCGATCGCGCGACCGAGCGAGTCGCGGAACTCGCGCGCCGAGCCCTCGAGCCGGTCGAGCGCGCGCTGGGTCTCGACGACCAGGGTGGCGGCGCGATCGAGGCCCTCGACGAGGAGGAGCCAGCGGTCGTCGACGTCTTGCACGGGCGGGGGCATGGCCCCTCCCTCGCGGTAGGGCGCGAGGCGGCGGTCGAGGGCCTCGAAGTGGGCGCGCCAGGCGTTCACGAGGGCGCCGGGCGTGACCATGCCGAGGCGCGGCGCGGGTGGCAGCTGCGCGATGGCGACGGGGCTCGGGCGCTCCACGTGGTAGGTGGCGTTCGTCCCGTGCACCGGGGTCGGGCGCGTGCGCACCTCGCCCTGCGGCGCGGGCGTGCGCTCGATGCCGACGAGCCCGATCTCGGCGCCCGCGGCCTCGAGCTCGTCGAGCATCGCGAACGCGTCGTGCGGCCGCTCGTCGGGCCGACGGCGGAGGCACCGGCTGATCAGGTGGTCGAGCGCGGCGGGGAGATCGTGCACCCGCTGGCTCGCGGGGATCGGCTCCTCGACGAGGGGACGCGTGAGCAGCTGGGCCTCGTCGCCGTCGAACGGGAGCTGCCCGGTGACCGCCTGGTAGAGCACGACGCCGAGCGAGTAGAGGTCGGCGCGGCCGTCGATGGCGGTCTCGCCGAGCAGGTACTCGGGGGCGATCCAGCCCGGCGTGCCGAACACCTGATCGCTGGCGAGGCCCGCGGGCAGCGAGCGCGGGGACTGCGCGATCTTGGCGACGCCGAAGTCGGTGAGCTTGACGAGATCGTCGCCGTCCTTGCGCGCCACGAGGAGGATGTTCTCGGGCTTGATGTCGCGGTGGATGACGCCGGTCTGGTGCGCGCGGGCGAGCGCCGAGGCGACCTGCATCACGATGGGGATCGCGCGCGTGGGGCTGAGCGGGCCTCGCTGGATGACCTTGTGCAGCGACTCGCCGGGCACGTACTCCATGACGAGGTAGACGACGAGCCGGCGGCCCTCGCCCTCGATGGTGACCATCGCCTCGCCGTAGTCGTTGATCTCGACGATGTTCGGGTGGTTGATGCGGTTGACCGCGCGGGCCTCGCGGAGGAAGTGCTCCCGGTTCTGGTCGTCGGCGACGAGATCGGTGTGCAGCACCTTGATCGCGGAGAGCCGCTCGATGAGCACGTGGCGCGCGAGGTAGACCGCGGCGTTGCCCCCGCTGCCGAGGCGGGCGATCAGCCGGTAGCGGCCTGCGAGCGTCCTGCCGAGCAGCGGATCTTCGTCCACGGGGTCGCTCACTTCTTGAGGACGAGCACGGCGATGACCGCGAGCAGCAGGACGATCAGGATCACGAGCGCGGAGACGGTCTTGTTGCCCCCCTCGGCCACCGGCGGCACCAGGGTCGGCGACGGGTCGGCGGGGGCGGGCTGGGGGCGCGCGCGGGCGGGCGGGTCGCTCGGCTTCCTGGGTGGCTCGCTCGCGCGCGGGGGGTCGCTGCGGCGGGGCTCGGCGGCGGGCACCTTGGTCGACGACTTGGCGACCACGCCGCTCGACGAGCGCCGCAGCTCCGGGTCGACGCTGGCCTCGACCGCGGCCCGGAGGGCGCCGTCCGAGGTGCGCAGGGTCTTGGAGGGCTCGGGCGCCATCGTCTCGGCGTCGGGCGCGTGCTTCGGCGGGGGTGGTGTCGAAGGGGGCGGCAACAGCGAAGGGCGCCGGGCGCCGTTGATGACCTGGCTGTCGCGCAGGCCGATGACGCCGCGGATCGCGGCGCGCATCTCGCGGGCGTCCTTGAAGCGCTCGTCGCGGTCCTTGGCGAGCGCGCGCATGCAGATCTCCTCGAGCCGCGGGTCGACGGTGGAGAGGATCTTGTGCGGCAGCGGGGGCATCTCGCTGATGTGGGCGAGCAGCACCTTCATGCTGTTGGCGGAGCGGAACGGCAGCCGCCCGGTGAGCATCTGGAACAGCATGACGCCGACCGCGTAGACGTCGCCCCGCGCGTCGACGTCGTCCCCCCGCGCCTGCTCGGGCGACATGTACTCGGGGGTGCCGACCAGCGCGCCCGTCGCCGTGAGCGTGGCGGTGTGGGTGACGCCGGTCATGTTGCCCTCGGCGTTCTGGACCGGCACCTGCTTGGCGATGCCGAAGTCGCAGAGCTTGAGGACGTCGATGGGCTGGCCGTCGTCGTCCTTGCCGCGGACGACCATGATGTTCTCGGGCTTCAGATCCCGATGGATGATGCCGCCCTCGTGCATGGCCGCGAGGGCGGCCAGGAGCTGGCTCATCAGGTCGACGATCTGCTCGGGCGGGAGGGCATCGTGCTCGCGGAGGATGGCCTGGAGCCCCCGCCCGTCGATCAGCTCCATGGCGATGTAGAGGAGCTCGCCGTCCTGCCCGAAGTCGATCACCCGCATGAGGTTCGGGTGGTCGAGGCGGGAGGCCGCGCTGGCCTCTCGCTTGAAGCGGGAGGCGTAGCTGGAGTCGTCGTAGAGCTCGGGCCGGAGCACCTTGATGGCGACCTGGCGCTTCAAGGTCTTCTGGCGGGCCTTGTAGACCGCGCCCATGCCTCCCCGACCGATCAGGGATTCGATTTCGAATTTTCCGTCCACGACCCGACCGAGCAGCGGGTCGTTTCCCGTGCGGTCCTGATCGCGACCGGAGCGGTCGGGCTCGGGCATGAGCCGCGCAGCATACCGGCGGTCCACGCCGGGAGCCATGTCGGCCTTTGTCTCACCGGCGTTACTGGAATGTTCCCGCAACGATGAGAAGTCGGATAGATTCGGAGGACGGACGGGCAGCAGAGTTGCCCGACCTGGGAGCGAGGAGGAGTCTTGGACTTCCGTTCTATGCGGCGGGGTGTTGGCATCGCGGTGTTCGGCCTGCTCAGCGTGATCGCAGGCAGCGCGTTCGCGGGCGAGAAAGAGGAAGCGCGTCGCCACTTCAAGACCGGCATGAAGCTGATCGAGAATGGCGAGTACGAAAAGGGAATCTCGGAGCTGAAGCAGGCTTACGAGATCCTCCCGCACGCGAACGTTCTCTACAACATCGCTCGCGCGTACGCGGAGAGCGGTGACCTCGAGAACGCCATCGCGTCGTACCGCAAGTACCTCGCGGAGAATCCGCCCGACAAGGACGAGATCGAGGGCGTCGTCAAGAACCTCGAGGCGCGCCTCGCCAAGTCCAAGGCCGCCGCGGCCGCGGCCGCCGCGGGCACCGGCACTGGAACCGGTACGGGTACCGGCACGGGGACGGGCACGGGCACGGGCACGGGCACGGGAACCGGCACGGGCGGGTACACGGGCACTGGAACCGGCACGGGCACGGGCCGGCACGGGCACGGGCACCGGCACCGGCACCGGAGACCCGGTGGTGAAGAAGGTCGAGAAGAAGGACCTCGGCGCGAAGAAGGACGAGGACGTCTACGAGACCAAGATCGTCACCGCGTCCAAGGGCGAGACGAGCCCGCTCGACGCCCCGAACTCCACGTACATCATCACCGAGCAGGACATCCGCCTCTCCGGGCGCCACGAGCATCTCGCAGCTCCTCTCCCGCGTCCCCGGCATCGACGTCGCGCAGCTCACGGCGGCCGACAGCAACTTCAGCATCCGCGGGTTCAACGGCCGCCTCTCCAACAAGCTGCTCGTGCTGATCGACGGCCGCAGCGTCTACCTCGACTTCCTCGGCACCACGTTCTGGGACATCATCAGCGTCAACGTCGAGGACATCGAGCGCATCGAGGTGGTGCGAGGCCCGGCCTCCGCGCTCTTCGGCGCCGACGCCTTCACCGGCGTCGTCAACATCATCACCCGCCAGCCCGGCGAGGGTAAGAGCGGCGTCTCGGCCGCGGTCGGCACGCAGAACGGCGCGCCGTTCTCCTACTACCGCGGCGCGCTCTGGGCGACCGGCACCACCAACGACTGGAAGTACCGCATCAGCACCGGCTACGAGCAGGCGCCGCGGTGGTCACGCGAGGCGGGCCCGGGGCGCACAGACCTCGGGTACTTCCAGGCCAACGGCGACCAGGGCCTCGAGACCATGCACGCCGACGCGCGCTTCACCCGGCGCCTCGGCAAGGACTACCTGCTCGGCATCGGCGGTGGCTTCTCGCGCACGTTCCGCAACTTCTACGGCATCGGCTCGCTCGCCGACACGGCCACCCAGGTCAACTTCGGCGACTTCACGAGCACCCTCACCTCGAAGCACCTGAACCTCCGCGGGTTCGTCAACTCCGGTCGGGCCATCGCGGGCCAGAACCAGTATTACCTCGGCGACCCTTCGTACCGCGCCAACGTCGGCTTCACCGTCGTCGACGTCGAGGCCCAGTACGCGAACGACTTCCAGCTCGGCCCCACCAACCACGACCTGCGCATCGGCGTCGGCTATCGGTACAAGGACATCGCGTGGCCGTGGCTGCGCTCGGCGTTCCTCACCGAGCACCACCGCAACGCGTACCTGCAGGACACGATCAACCTGTGGTCCAACAAGGACACCGGCGCGGGGCTCCTCCTCGTCGGCTCGTTCCGCGTGGACTACGTGCCGTACCTCGCGAAGTACATCCCGTCGCCGCGCGGCTCGCTGATCTACAAGCGCACCAAGGCCGACGCCTTCCGTATCTCCGTCGCGTCCGCGTTCCGCAAGCCGAGCTTCCTCGAGTCCTACCTCTCGTTCCCCGTCACCACGCCGAACAGCGGTGGTGAGGTGCTCTCGGAGACGACCGGGCAGGTGACCCAGGAGCAGATCCTGAGCTTCGAGGCCGGCTACCAGCACAACCAGTCCGACTACGTCAACGTCGAGCTCAACGTCTACTACAACCGCGTCAGCGATCTCCTCCAGCTCTCCGCGCTGCGCTCGCTCACCCCGAGCAGCTACGCGGGCGGCCTCGGCACCTACAACGACGCGACGGGACGCTACCCGGTGGCGTTCAGCGGGTTCACCAACGACTGCCAGACGATCAACTCGTACGGCGGCGAGCTCGGCGTCCGTACCTTCCCCACGACCGGTCTCGACGTGTACGGCTCGTACGCGCTCAACCAGGTCAGCCAGAACGCGACCGGCAACTGCGTCGCGACGGTGAAGGACGAGCGCACGAGCCAGCACAAGGTCATCGCCGGCGCGCAGGTCCGTACCAAGATGGGCTTCGACGCCGAGGTCGACTTCTGGTTCCAGAGCAAGCAGACCTGGGCCGAGCAGCGGGTGAACATCACGACCCGCGAGATCGAGTACCAGCGCTACGAGATCCCCGGGTTCCCGCTCATCAACGCGCGCATCGGGTACCGCTTCTCGTTCGAGCCGATCGAGCTCGGCCTGAGCGCCACCAACCTCCTCAACAACGTCGTCCGCCAGCACCCGTTCGGGCAGCAGCTCGGTCGGCGTGTCATCCTCATGGCTTCGTACCGGTTCTGATGGTGAATGGCATGAATTCCTTCCCTCTCTCGATCGGCAGTCGGCGCTTGTTCGGAGCCTTCGTGCTCGCCACCGTCGCCGCCACGGGCGTCGGCTGCGACAAGAGCCTCCTCGTGGACGACGCGAACCAGAACCCGGGCATCCTCGGCCCGCGCGGCATGATCCGCGGGACGATCACGTACCTCGGCCCAGGCCCCTGCATCAAGAACGGCCAGATCGAGGGCGTCGCGGTCGTCCTCCTCTTCGCCTTCAACAACCCGCCCCCCCCGGACGGGCTCGCGAGCACGGCGCTCAACTTCGCCACGGTCCCTGGCGAGAAGCTGTTCTACAACTACCCGCGGCCCGCCAGCGGTCCGGGCTCCCCGGGCCACAAGGACTCCCTCTGCCCCGCGCCGGATTCGCCGGTCGTGAGCGCGAGCGCGCCGTTCTCCATCGAGCAGATCGGCACCGTCACCGCGCTGGGCGACGGCTCGTCGGTGATCGTCGGTGGCAGCTTCCAGGTGCGCGGGTTCTACAGCCGGCAAGGGCGGTTCAACGCGCTGTTCGGCTACGCGAACCTGCCGCTCGCCGGCGACGTCGGCGGCGGCGCCATCGCGGACATCCGCGCGGCTTCGCCCAAGTACGCGCAGGTCGACGTCGGCGTGCCCTACCAGGGGCGAACCGATCGCCAACGTGATCAAGAAGGGTGACCTGATCATCCCGGCGGAGGGCTTCATCCGCGACGCGGTCGCGGTCACCTACGGTCTCACGCTCCCCTCCAGCCGGCCGTTCTTCTCGGTCGACTACGCGAACTCCAAGTCGATCACGTACACCGACCCGGGAGTGGACTTCCGCGCCGACTACCCGTGCGACGCCGATACGAACGGGCCCTGCCGGTATGGCGTTCCGAAGGCCGCCACCGACACCAACAGCACCATCACCTTCCGCCAGGACCACGCCAGCACGAGCCAGTCGAAGGTGCTCTGCTTCGCCAACAAGGATCCGGCCTGCGACGGCTTCCAGTTCGCGCAGGCGAGCTTCCCGCAGATCCGGTTCCGCTACGGCTTCCCTGGCAACCTCGGCGAGGCCAAGCAGACCGACGCCTGGCTCGCCAAGAACGCGAAGCCGGCGAGCGCCGTCGCCGCCGACAAGGTGACGCGCCCCTACTACAACGTCGACCCCACCGAGTTCGGGGGCACCTTCCCCACCTCGGCCAAGTTCATGTTGACGCGTCTGTTCAACCCCGCCACCGGCAAGGGCGAGATCATCCGCGACAACGACACGCTCGAGGGCGTCGCCCAGATCGCCCAGATCTACCCCAACGTCGTGCTGTCGAAGCTGGTCGAGGACGACAACGGCGAGATCGCCTTGCCGCCGCGTTCCCAGACCGATCCGGCCGTCGTCATCCAGACCATCTCGATCCGTGACACCCCGGGCACGACCGTCGGCTCGATGAAGGCCACGTCGGAGTCCACCATCATCGGTGGTGGTCTCACCACGGCCGACAACACGGCGATCGATCCCAACCAGCCGCTCGCCAAGGCCAACGGATTCGAGCTGCAAGAAGGCTTCACGGCCCTCATCCGGCCCTCGACGGTGTGCATCCACACCAAGCGCGACCTGCGTGGCACCCTCGTCACGCCGCTCCGGTTCGACCCGAACCCCGGAACGATCTCCCGATCGTGTCTGCGGCCAAGCTCCTCGCCAACAACCCGAACCGGGTCAAGGCGGTCGACTACGGTTGCCTGCCGCCTGGTCACTACTCGATCAACGTCGTGTACCCCACGGGCCAGGCGTGGAGCTTCCCGAACCTCATGGGCTACTGCTCGCACACCGCGCGCTTCCAGCCCAACGAGGAGTGCATGGGCTGGGTCAACTCCGAAGGCAAGCAGCCGATCCCCTTCCCCAAGCCTGGTGACGCGGTGCCCGCGGCCGGCTTCACGCTCCGCCCGCTGCTCGCGAGCCAGTCGCCGTGGCAGGTCGGCGCCGACGGGTTCTTCAAGCTGTTCTCCGACGACGCGCCCACTCCCGGGATCCCGCCTTCGGGACGCAAGAACCTCCGGCTCCCGCAGACCATCGTCATCACGCCTTCGGCGCGCTGCGGCAGCTACAAGAAGGAAGACACGGTCTGCACGAGCGACTCCGTGTGCACGGTCTATGGCAAGAAGAACGTCAAGGGTTCCTGCGTGCCCTACACGGGCAGCGCCGGCGCCTTCGCGGGCAAGTCGTATTGCGACCTCAACGGCGACGGCCGGGTCAACCCGGCCATCTCCACGTGGGTGAGCAACGACGTCAACGAGGACACCTCCGTCACCGAGACGATCAAGGACACCACGACCGGCAAGGACATCGTCAACCCGGTGTTCTCGAACGGCCTCTTCAGCGACGCGAAGGACCTCAACAAGAACGGCAAGCTCGACCTGGCCACGCCGCCGGTCTGCGCGCTCGGCGCGGAGGCCTACGAGTCCTGGCAGACCGCCGCGAAGTAGGGAGCGCGTAGGGCCGCCATGCGCGGATACCTGGTGGGGGCGTCGATCCAGAGGGTCGACGCCCCTCTCTCTTCGGTGCACGTCCTCGCCCTCCGCGTGACGGAGCCCGACGCCGAGGGTGTCACCTTCTCGCTGGCGGTGTTCCCGGGGACGATCGCGGTCGTCCGCGGAGCCCCGCGCGGCAACGGCGGCAAGCCCGCCACCGCGGAGACGATGCGGTGGCGCAAGTGGCTCGAGGGCGCGCGCGTGGTCGCGTTGCTGCGCCGCGACGACGGCCTCCGCCTCGCCGTGCGTCGCGGCGAGGAGCGGTGCTCGATCGTGGTCACGCGGACGAGCGTGGCGCTCGTGACCGACTCGGGCGCCGTCGACGGCGAGAAGGCGATCACCGAAGAGGACGCAGCCGCGCTCGAGGCGGCCGCCGCCGAGGCGCTCTCCGCCCATCGCGCCGGTCTCGAGGAGGAGCGGCGCAGGGCGCTCGTGGTCGCGTTGCGCCGCGCGATCGCCAAGGTGGATCGCCGTCTGCGCGCGATCGACGACGACCTCGCGCGCATCGACGGCGCGGACGACCTCGCGGCGCGGGCGACGCTCCTGTCGTCGCAGGCCCACGCGGTCAAGAAGGGGGCGGACCGGGCGGAGCTCACCGACTGGGTCACGGGCGATGCGATCGTGCTCGCCCTCGACCCGAGCAAGACCGCACGGGCGAACGCCGAGGCGATGTTCGCGCGGGCCAAGCGGCTCAAGCGCGGGGCGCAGATCGCGCGCGCGCGGCGCGACAAGACGGAGCAGGAGCGCGCCGCCCTCGTGGCGCTGCTCGCGAGCGCCCCGGAGCTACCGCTCGCCGTGCTGCAACAACGTGCAGGGGGCATCGAGGCCCGGGTCGGCAAGGGCAAGCAGCAGGACCCGGACGAGCGCTCACCGTTCCGCACCTATTCGAGCGGCACGCGTCCGATCCACGTCGGTCGCGGCGCCGCCGACAACGACGCGCTCACCACCAAGCACGCCCGACCCTACGACCTCTGGTTGCACGCGCGGGGCGTCACGGGCGCCCACGTCGTCGTGCCCCTCGGCAAGCAGGAGGCCTGTCCGCCGGATCTCCTGGTCGACGCGGCGCACCTCGCCGCGCACTTCTCCGACAGCCGCGGCGAGCCGGTGGTCGACGTGCAGTACACGCCGCGCAAGTGGGTGCGCAAGCCGAAGGGCTCGGCGCCCGGCGCCGTGGTGGTCGACCGCGAGAAGGTGCTCGCGCTCCGCGTGGAGCCCGCGCGCCTCACCCGCCTGCTGGAGACACTCAGGGGGGGCTGAGGCGGTCGACGCCCATGAACGGGCGCAGCGCCTCGGGGATCTCGAGGCTGCCGTCGGGCAGCTGGTACTGCTCGAGGATCGCGACGAGGGTGCGGCCGACCGCGAGCCCGCTGCCGTTGAGCGTGTGCACGAGGCGCGGCTTGTCCTTGTCCTTGCGCGCGCGGATCTGGGCGCGGCGCGCCTGGAAATCGCCGCAGTTCGAGCAGCTCGAGATCTCGCGGTAGGCCGACTGACCGGGCAGCCAGACCTCGAGATCGTAGGTCTTGCGGGAGGCGAAGCCCATGTCGCCGGCGCACAGCTGCACGACGCGGTAGTGGAGGCCGAGGCGCTGGAGCACCTTCTCGGCGTGGCCGGTGAGCTCCTCGAGCGCGGCGTCGCTCGTCTCGGCGGAGGTGAGCTGCACGAGCTCGACCTTCTGGAACTGGTGCACGCGGATCATGCCGCGCGTGTCGCGCCCGTAGCTGCCGGCCTCGCTGCGGAAGCACGAGGTGTGGGCGGTGTAGCGGAGCGGCAGGCGCGACTCGTCGAGGATCTCGTCGGCGTGCAGGTTGACGAGCTGCACCTCGGCGGTCGGCGAGAGGTAGAGGATGTCCTCGTCGGCGCGCTTGGTCTTGAAGAGATCGGCCTCGAACTTGGGGAGCTGACCCGACGCGCGGAGGGCCTCGGCGCGCACCATCACGGGCGGCAGGATCTCGGTGTAGCCGTGCTCCCGGGTGTGCATGTCGAGCATGAGCGCCGCGATCGCGCGCTCGAGGCGCGCGCCGAGCCCGCGCAGCAGCCAGAAGCGCGCGCCCGAGATCTTGGACGCCGCCTCGAAGTCGAGGATGCCGAGCCGGGCGCCGACGTCGACGTGGTCCTTGGGCGCGTCACCCACGCGGGTGGGCTTCTCTCCGTGGGTGCGCACGACGACGTTGCCGTGCTCGTCGGTGCCGTCGGGCACCGACGGATCGGGGAGGTTCGGCACGCCGAGCAGGATCTCCTCGATCTGCGCCTCGACGGCCTTGCTGTCGGCCTCGAGCGCCTTGATCTCGTCCGAGAGCGCGCGCAGGGCCTCGCGGCGCGCGTCGAACTCGGGCGTGCCCTTCTTGGCCTTGGCCATCTCGGCGCTGGCCGCTTTCTGCGACTGGATCTTGCTGTCACGCGCCTGGATCCCCGCTGAACGCCTGGCGCGTAGCTCACCCAGGCCATCGAGCAACGCGGCGTGCTTGGGGCCTCGGCGGGCGAGGGCGGCGCGGGCTTCTTCGAGGTGATCGACGATCTGACGCAGGTCGTGCATGACGCGGACCGACGTACCACATTGGCGTCGCCGCCAGCAGGCACGGCATCCGCCGACGGCCCGCGTTCGCTTGGTCGCTCCCGGACCGACCCTGTCCGGTCCTCCGCTCCGGATTCATGTACAATCGCAAGGATGCGACCGGGTGACCTCCTGGAGCAGCGCTACCGGCTCGTTCGCGTGCTGGGTCGTGGGCGCTCGGGGAGCGTCTGGTGCGCGCGCAACGAGCTCATCGATCGACCGGTCGCGGTCAAGGTCCTGCACCGCTCGCTGGCGGCAGATCCGGAGCGGCTGCAGCGGTTCTTCCAGGAGGCGCGCGCGTGCGGGCGCGTGCGTCACCCCGCGGTCGTGGAGGTGCTCGATCTCGGGCAGGGCGACGACGGCACGCTGTTCCTCGTGATGGAGCTGCTCGAGGGCGAGACGATGGCCTCGCTCCTGTCGCGCAAGGGCCGGCTCTCACCCGACGAAGCGCTCGCCCTCGTGGTGCCGCTCGCCCACGGCCTCGCCGCCGCGCACACCCACGGCATCCTCCACCGCGATCTCAAGCCCGCGAACATCTACCTGCACAAGACCCCGACCGGCGGCCTGCAGCCCAAGATCCTCGACTTCGGGATCAGCAAGATCCTCGGCACCGACGTCACCGCCACCGGCATCGTCCTCGGCACGCCGAGCTACATGTCCCCCGAGCAGGCGCGCGGCGTGCCCGATCTCGACGCGCGCACCGACGTCTGGTCGCTCGGCGTCATCCTCTACGAGTGCCTCACCGGGCGGCTGCCGTTCATCGCGAAGGAGTACCGCGCGCTCGTCGACGAGATCGTCGACAAGAAGCACGTGCCCGTCGATCGCCTCGTGCCCGACGTGCCGAGCGACCTCGCGCGCATGGTCGACGAGTGCCTCGAGAAGGGCCGCGAGCGGCGCATGCCCTCGGCGGCCACGATGGCGCAGAAGCTCACCACGGTGCTCCGGCGCCGCGGGCGCGACGACCTCGTACGCGACCCCGACGACGAGTTCTCCGAGGGCGCGCCCACGCTCACGGCCGACCGCGAGAAGATGAAGGCGATCATCGACGACACGCTCGGCGACGCGGCCAAGCAGCCCGCCGCCGCCGCTCCCGAGGAGGCGCCGCACCTCACCGAGAAGGCCGCCGCCACCATCGCGCCGAGCAAGCACGACGACAAGATCCGCACCGCGCTCGGCATCCAGCCGTCGGCCGTCACGGCGTTCCTCGCCTCGCAGACCGCCGGCAACAAGCGCCAGGCGGGCTGGAGTCCTCCGCGCCCCGCCGCGGGTACCCCCGCCAAGGTCAAGGTCGAGACCAAGACCGATCGACCGCCCTCGCGCGCGGCCACCCCGGCGCTGCAGCCCCGTGCTCACGGCGAGGGCAGCGCGGCGAAGCTCGCCACGGCCGTCCGCGACTCCGAAGAGACGCACCCCGAGCGCGACATGCCGCGTGATCCGGACGCCACCCAACCTCCTCGCGACGCTGCCCCGCCTGCGCGTGACGTGCCTCCCAACGACGGGGCGCCGCGCGGTGCCCGTGTCGCCGCGCCGGCCCCCGCGCAAGGCGGATCGACGCACGCGTGGGAGCTCGCCGCGGCCGCCGCGGCCTCGGGGCGCGCCGAGGTGATCCTCGGACCGTCCTCGCCTGCAGCGCCGTCCACCCTCTCGGTGCGGGCCTCCGAACCGAAGATGGTGGTCGACGGCGACTGGGACACCACCGTCGCCGACATCTCTCCCGAGACGATGGAGAAGGGGCCTACGCCGCTGCAAGCGGCGCCGTTGCCGAAGGCTCCGCCGGCAGCGCCGATGGTCACCGATCCGCCGCCGGCCAAGACCACGCGCGCCCTGCAGAAGTCCCCGTCCACGCAGACCGGCGCGGAGACGCCGGTGGCCCGCAAATCGATCCCACCCTCTGCAGCCGGCTCGGCGGCGGACGGTCGGCTCGAGGTCCGAGAGGGCGCGCCGAAGAAGCTCGGGGCCTCGCTCGCCGCGATCCCGGGCTTCAGCGCCGCCGGTCCCCATCGAGATCTCGAGCCGCGCGCGAAGACGGCGCCGCCGCCGGCACCCGTCGCGACCACCTCGAAGGCGGGTACCTCGCGTCCACCTCCGCCACGCTCGGCGCCCCCGGCAGCGCCGCGTCGCTCGCAGCCGCCTCCTGCGCCGCAGACGCCGATCCCCGCGAAGGTCTCGGCCGAGTCGGCGCCGAAGAAGACCGTGCCCCCGCGGCCGCCGCCTCCGAAGAGCAAGAGCAACACGATCCGTCCCACCGGAGACTTCGCGGCGCCCGCGAGCCCCGACGTCATGCAGCTCTCCGCTCCGCGCATGCCCGCCGATGCGGCCATGCTGGGCGCGCCGTTGCTCGGTCCGGAGCTGCTCGCGCTCGGTGACAACCCCCTCGCCGACGCGTTCCGCTCCGAGCCCGAGCCCGTGTTCGAGCTCGGCGCGCCCCGGCGTCCCGAGCCGATCGAGGAGCCGCCGGCGAGCGACGCGGGCGCGACGATCTCCAACGAGGTCACGCCGGACGTCGTCCTCGAGACCGACCGTCACTCGCGCGAGGCCCCCTCGATCGCGCCGCTCATGCTGGTCGCCGCGGCGGTGCTGTTCGTGTTCGGAGGCATCGTGGGCACGTTCGCCGCGAGTCGCAGGGGCAGCACCCAGCACGTGCGCCGCTTCGCCGCGCAGACCGGCGTCGTGGTCGCCTGGCACCTGCAGGCCGAGAAGGTCGGGGCCGAAGAGGCGAAGGTCGCCGCCGACAAGGCCACCGCCCAGAAGCTCAAGGATCAGGCGGCCGCAGACGCGAAGAAGAAGGCCGACGACGAGGCGAAGAAGAAGGCCGACGAAGACGCTGCCGCCGCAGCAGCCGCGGCCTCCGCGAGCGCGAGCGCGAGCGCCAGCGCCAGCGCGTCGGCCAAGGTCCCCCCGAAGCCGGTGCCGAAGCCGACCGCCAAGCCCACCCCCACGCCGAAGCCCACGTCGAAGCCCACCGCGAAGCCCACCGGAAAGCCGGCTCCCAAGGAGGAGCCGAAGAAGGACGGCAACAAGGAGTGGTGGCAGAAGAAGTTCTGACCGCGGGAGGTCTCATGCAACGCAGGCTCGCTTGGCTCGTGGCGATCGTCCTCTCCGGCTGTGGAGGCACCGAGACCACGTCACTCGAAGACGCGAGCGTCGACAGCGCGCCCGTCGACAGCGCCAGCGTCGACAGCGCGAGCGACAGCGCGACCGTCGACACGGCGTCGGACAGCGCGCCGTCGGACAGCGCGGACAGCGGGAAGGACACCGCCGCCGACGTCGCCGACATCGGCGCGTGTCGGCCGTTCTGGTGCGGGTGCGGCACCTGTGTGGCGGCCGACATCGTCTGCACGCGGAGCAGCGCGGGCTGCCCGCTCGGCTGTCCGTCGGGCCCGTGTCCCGAGATGGAGAAGGTGGGGGTCTGCACGGGCGAGGGGGACCGCTGCGTCCGCAACGGGATCGCCGGCGAGATCGCCTGCCTCGGCGACGGCGACTGTCCGCCCGGGAAGTGTTGCTCCGGGACCTTCACGCCTCCGAAGGTGGGCCGCTGCGGGGCGTGCCCCTGAACCTCACTTCACGGGGCCGAGTGGCGTGGTCGCGGCGACGGGCTCGATGATGACGCGCTTCTTGTCGGAGCCGCCGTAGGTCTTGCCGTCGAACAGGTAGACCATCGGCGAGTGGCCCATGTCGAGCACCGGCGCGCCGATCGGCTTCTCGACCGACTTGCAGTTGGGGCCGCGGTCGAGGGTGACCAGCACGACCTGCTTCTTGTTGGCGCAGTTGGTCACGCGGATGCGCGCGCCGCAGCCGTAGCGGTCGGCGTCGGCGGCGAACCACTCGAGGGAGGCCTCGCACTCGGGCCCGGTGAGGCCGCTCGCGCAGAGGCCCTTGTTGCCGCACGCGAACAGGCAGTTGTCCGTCGGATCCTTGAAGATCGTGCCGTCGGTCTTGCGGTAGCAACCGAACCAGCTCGTCGCGTAGACGCGGTTCTTGGGGATCTCGGTCGACGTGTTGCCCGACGCCGCGTCGCACACGCTCGGGGGCTGGAAGCTCGCCGTGTCCACGCCCGCGCAGAGCGCGTCGATCGAGGGGCCCGTGTCGGTGGGCACGGTGTCGGTCGGAGCGTCGGGGCTGGCCTCCTTGGGCGCGTCGCCAGGGCTGTCGACGCCGAGGTCGGGGGTCGTGCCCGTGTCGATCCCGTCGTCGCTCGCCGTGCCGTCCGCGGCGGCGTCGGTGGCCGCATCGGAGTCGTCCGTGATGGTCCCCTCGCTGCTCGAGCAACCGAGCACGAGGAGCACCGAGGCGAGGGCGAGGGACTTCATGCCCGCGATCGAATCACGGATCGGGGCGCCTTCCCAGCAGAGCCTCAGAACAGCTTCGAGAGCACCTGGCCGATCGAGCCGAAGTCAGAGCCCTGGCCCTGCGGCTGCTGCCAGCCTTGCTGGGGCGGCGGCCCTCCGTAGGGGTTCGGCGGCGTGTCGCCGGTGACCGCGTTCAGGAGGCTGCGGCCCGCGTCCGTGTGCGTGGCGACGTAGGCGAGGCCACCCACCGCGGCGACCCCGGCGCCGACGGCGAGCGCGGTCTTGGCGGTGGACCACGGCTGGCCCTGCTGCTGCGGCTGTGGCAGCTGGCCGGTCTGCGGATCGGCCCAGCCCGGCGCCTGGTACTGGCCGGGGGACATGCCCGGTGCCATGCCGCCGATGGGGGGACCGGCCTGTGGCATCTGCATCGCGCTCGCCGCGGGTTGCCCGGCGTTCTGGCCGTCCGTCCAGCCGGGCGCGACGTACTGGCCCGGGAGCATGCCCGGAGGGAGGTTCTGCGCAGGCGCGGCGGGCGCAACGGCGGCGGGTGGAGCGGCGTTGTAGGGAGGCGGTTGCGGAGCGGCGTTGTAGGGAGGCGGCGCGGGTGGCTGCGGGGCGGCGGTGCCCGGGCTCGCGACCGCGCGCACGACCTGCTGCAGCTCGTTGCGATCGAACCACACGCCGTGCTCGCGGCACGTGTCGACCACCACGCCCGCGGCCGGGATCGGCATCTTCTCCATCGCGTGGCGACACTGCGGGCAGGCGGCCTGCGCGTTCACGTCCACCGCTTGCTCTGCGGCGCGCGCCACGTGGTCGGCGGCCTGCATCGCGACCGGATCGACCGCCGCGACCACCGTGCGGCTCGCGGCGCCGTCGAGCCACATGCCGCCGCAGCCGGTGCAGGCGAACATCGTGAAGCGCGGAGCCTGGTGGGTGGTGAGCGGCCTCTGGCAGCGGGGGCAGTTCATCGCTGGATGGTAGCAAACCAATCCACGAGCTTGCGCAAACCGTCCTCGACGCCCACCTGCGCGGTCCAGCCGAGGGCCGCGCGCGCCGCGCTCACGTCGGCGATCGAGTAGCGGATGTCGCCCCCGCGCGCCTCCGCGAACGTGGGCGAGAGGTCGCGCCCCACGATCCGACCGAGCATCGCGAGGAGCTCGACGAGCGTGGTCTGCTCGCCGCGCGCCACGTTGAAGGTGGCCCCGGACACGCCCGGCACCGTGCCCGCCAGGTAGTTGGCCTCGGCGACGTCGCCGACGAACACGAAATCGCGGGTCTGCAGGCCGTCGCCGAACACCGTGATGGGCGCGCCCGAGAGCGCGCGCTGCACGAAGATGCTGATGACGCCCGAGTACGGTGAGCTCGGATCCTGGCGGGGACCGAACACGTTGAAGTACCGCAGGGTGACCGTCTCGACGCCGTACAGCTTCGGCCAGGCCTTGAGGTAGAGCTCGCCGGTGATCTTCTCGACGCCGTAGGGCGAGATCGGCGCGGGCAACATGCCCTCGTGCTTGGGGAGCGTGGGCTCCTCGCCGTAGATCGCCGCGGACCCGGCGAACACCACGCGCTTCACCCCGCGCGCGCGGGCCTCGAGCAGCACGTTGAGCGTGCCCTGGATGTTCACGTCGTGGGAGAGCTGCGGGTCCTCGACCGACTTGGGCACCGAGACGACCGCGGCTTCGTGGAACACGAGATCGCACCCGGCCATCGCCGCGCCGAGCGCCGCGCGGTCGCGGACGTCGCCCACCACGAGGCGCGCGTCGATGCCGGCGAGGTTCTCGCGCTTGCCGGTGGAGAGGTCGTCGAAGGCCACCACGTCGATCCCCGCCGCGCACAGCCGCGCGCCGATGTGTGAGCCGATGAACCCCGCGCCCCCGGTGACCAGTGCTCGCATGCACGACGACCGTAGTTTCCCGGGTCGGGGTCGTCCACGCGCGCTTGACGGTGGGGGCTCCCCTCGGTACTTCCCCGCGGTGCAAGAGGGGGTTTTCGCGCGGATCGGCCTGGGCCTCGCGGTCCTCGGTCTGGGCCTCCTCGGGCCGGATCTGCTCGGCATCGACCGGGGGCTGCGCGCCGAGTCCGTCGTCGCGCCCGCGCCGAACAAGCTCGGCCGGGCCACGGCGTTCTTCTACGGGCCGAACCCGCCGCGCGAGCTGCTCCATCATTACGACCGCCTCGTGGTCGATCCCGACCACGTCCCCTCCCCCGAGGCGTTCGTCGCGCCCATCGCGCTCGGCGCGAGCGCGGCCAGTCCCCGCGCGGTCAAGCCGGCGCCCCGGGCGCAGCTGTTCGCCTACGTGAGCATCGGCGAGGTCCACCCCTCGCGGCCCTGGCGCAAGGCGGTGCCCCCCAAGCTCGTCCTCGGCAAGAACGGCGCGTGGGGCTCCGAGTTCGTCGACGTCGGCGACCCGGCGTGGGCCGCGCTCCTCCTCGACAAGGTCTTCGAGCCGCTGTGGAAGGCGGGCTACCGCGGCTTCTTCCTCGACACGCTCGACAGCCACCTCGTGGTCGCCAAGGACGAGCCAGCCCGGGTGCGCGCACGCGCCGGCATCGCCGCGCTGATCACCGAGGTCAAGAAGCGTCACCCCGACGCGCGCCTCCTCGCGAACCGCGGGTTCGAGCTCCTCGACGCGATCGCCCCGCACCTCGAGGGGCTCGTCGTCGAGTCGCTCTTCGAGACGCACATGGGGGGCAAGGGCTACGCGCCGGTGGCCCCGACGGAGACCGCAGCCCTGCGCGCGCGCATCGACGCGGCGCGCACCAAGCACGGCCTGCCGGTGGTGGTCATCGACTACGTCGACCCGCGGGACAAGCCGCTCCGCCGCGCGGCCGCCAAGCGCATCGCCGACGCGGGCTACGAGCCCTGGATCGCCACCCCGACGCTCGACGACGTGGGCGTCGGGCGCGTCGAGATCGTCTCGCGCAAGGTGCTCATCCTCTACAAGTCGCTCGACGACGGCGAATACCTCGGCGTGCACGACGCCTGCGTGCTCATCGGGCCGATCCTCGAGTGGTACGGGTTCGTCCCCGAGTACTTCGACACGCGCGAGGGCCTCCCGCCCGGCAACCTCGCCGGCCGCTACGCGGGCATCGTCTCGTTCGTGCCCGACGGCATCGCCAACGAGGCCGGGTACCGCAAGTGGATCCTCGACCAGATGAACGTCGGCCTGCGCGTCGCGTTCTTCTACAACTTCGGGTTCGACCCCGACGGCGGGTTCCTCGGCAAGCTCGGGCTGGCGGCGGCCAAGGCCGACAAGGCCAAGCCCCCGATGAAGTTCACCGCCGAGACCGACATGGTCGGCTTCGAGACCAAGGCCAAGCCACGCGTGCGCGACCTGCCACCGGTGCGGGTCAAGGACCCGACCACCACCTCGTTCCTGCGCCTCGAGGACAGCGCGCACGTGGTGTGGGACGGCGTCGTCGTCGGCCCGTGGGGCGGCGCCGCGTTCTACCCGTACGTGCTCGACGAGGGCCTCGAGGGCGCCCGCAAGTGGGTCCTCGACCCGTTCAAGTTCCTCGAGCGCGCGCTCGCCCTGCCCAAGATCCCGGCGCCCGACGTCACCACCGAGAGCGGTCGCCGCATCTGGACCAACCACATCGACGGCGACGCCGCGGTGAGCAAGGCGGAGCTCGCCGGCAACCCCTACACCGCGCAGGTCCTCCTGCAGCGCGTGCTCGTGAAACACCGGGTGCCGCACACGGTGTCGGTCGTCGAGGGCGAGACGGGCCCGACCGGCAAGTACCCGAAGGACTCGCCGAAGGTGGAGCCGTGGGCGCGCGAGATCTTCAAGCTGCCCCACGTGGAGCTCGCGAGCCATACGTTCAGCCACCCGTTCTTCTGGGAGGACGCCGAGGCCGGCAAGACCGCGCCCCACGGCGTCGAGCCCGTGCACCTCGAGGTCCCCGGTTACAAGTTCGATCTGAACCGCGAGATCAAGGGCTCGATCGACTACGTCAACGAGAAGCTCGCGCCGCCCGGCAAGAAGGTGAAGGTCCTGCTCTGGTCGGGCAGCTGCTCGCCGAGCGCCAAGGCGGTCAAGCTCACCCACGACCTAGGCGTGTTCAACGTGAACGGCGGTGGCGCCACGCGCTCGTTCGACACGTCGTCGCTCACCCGCGGCTCCGCGATGGGCATCCCCAAGGCCGAGGGCGTCTACCAGGTGTTCGCGCCGGTCGAGAACGAGAACGTCTACACCAACGACTTCCTCGGCCCGTTCTACGGCTACCGCCGCGCCATCGAGACCTTCCAGCTGATGGAGTCACCGCGCCGGCTCCAGCACATCACCATCTACTATCACTTCTATTCGGCCGCGAAGCTCGCCGCGCTCGTCGCCCTCGAGGAGGTCTACCACTGGGCCGAGTCGCAGGAGACCACGCCGCTCTACCTCTCCGAGTACGCGGTCAAGGCGTTCGCGTTCCAGGAGCTGTCGCTCGCGCGCCGGGTCGACGACGACGCCTGGGAGATCGGCAACGCCGGCGAGCTCCGCACGCTGCGCCTGCACCGCGATCTCGGCTACCCCGATTTCGACAAGTCGGTCGGCGTGGCCGGGGTCCGGGACGTGCCACAGGGCCGCTACGTCACCCTCGCGCGCGACACCGAGACGCCGCTCTTGTTCACCTCGCCGTCGCAGCCCACCGGTCTGCGGCTGGTCGAGGCCAACGCGCACACGATCACGTTCGTGCGCAGCGGCAAGGGCGCCAAGCTCCACCTCTCGGGCCACGTACCCCTGCGCTTCTCGGTCGCCGGCGCCACGAGCTGCACGCTGACGAGCGGCAAGGACAAGTGGACCGGCAAGCTCGACAAGGATCGCCTGCGCTTCGAGCTCGAGCGCACCGACACCGGGGAGGCGACCCTTGCCTGCCCCTGAGCCGCGCATCCGTCCCCGTCGACGGCCGCCGCGCCGGGAGTCGGGGCTGCTCGAGGCCGTGCGTCCGCCCGAGCCGTCGATCGAGGCGCGGGTGCTCGGCCCGGTCACCGCGCCGCGCCCGCTCGCGAGCGTGCCGATGCTGCTCGGCTTCGCGGCCGGCGTCATCGCGCTCATCGCGGTCGTGTTCCCGACGCGCGCCGAGTACGCGGGGCTCGCCGAGGTCAAGCAGCCCGACCAGTACTCGATCGCCTACCTCAAGGTGCTCACGCGCGCGAACCCCGAAGACACCGAGCTGCGCATGCTCTACGTGAAGCAGCTCTCGCAGCTCGGTCGCTGGGCCGAGGCGCTCGACGCGCTCGCGCCCGCGCTCGAGGACAAGAACCCCGCCATCCGCGACGTCGCGCGCCTGCAGCGCTTCGACATCCTCCTCGCCCGCGCGCGCTCGTTGCCCGAGGGCTCCGCCGATCGCGCCACCGCGTTCGACGCGGTCGCCGCGCTCATCCCCGACCTCGTGGGCCGCAACCTCGGCGAGCCGCGCATGCGTGACCTCGCGCTCGTCGCGCTCGGCCTCGACAAGCCGGGTCTCGCCGCCGAGGTGTACGCGCGGCTCGCCAGCATGGTCCCCGTCGACCAGCGCCACGAGGTGCGCGCGACGGCTGCCCGCTGGTTCCTCGCCGCCCAGAACCAGGCGCAGGCCGCGCGGTACTACGCGTGGGCCTCGAACACCGCCCCCACGGTCGAGAAATCCAAGGAGTACGCGCTGCTCGAGCTCGCCGCGCTCGAGTCCAAGGACGTGGAGCTCGCCGCCGATCGCTCCGTCGCGTACGCGAAGAAGTGGTGGGACGACTACAGCATCGTCGAGCGCGCCACCCACCTCGCCACCGCCTGCGACCGACCGCGCACCGCGCGCGACTTCGGCCGGCGCCTCCTCGCTCTCGGCCCCGTCACCGAGGCCCTGCAGCGCGCCCAGGCCAAGCGCGAGCTCGGTGCCGGCGACCCGAAGTCGGCGCTCGCCATCGTCAAGCAGCTGCTGGCCAGGCGCGACGACTGCGCGCTCCACGAGGCCGCGGCGCGGATCTCGGAGTGGACCAACGACCCGGACGCGGCGCTCGATCACTGGCTCTGGGTCGCCGACCACGCGTGCGTGCCGCAAGGGGTCGTGCTGTGAAGCCTCTGCTCCGGCTCGCCGCGCTGCTGTTGCCGGCCGCCCTCGTCGGCGGGGCCTGGGCCGCGCCACCGGCCGGTGGCAGCGCGATGGACCAGGTGCTGCGCATCGCGCTGGCCAAGAGCGATTTCCGCCTGATCCTCAAGATCAAGGGCCCACGCGCGCTCGCGCCGGCGTGCACCGAGCCCGAGCTCGACGAGATCGTGGGCCTCCACGAGAAGCTCGGCGAGCCCGAGGGCGGCGTGAAGGTGTACGAGGCGCGCATCGCCAAGTTCCCGGGTGAGCTCCACCCGCGCGAGCAGCTCGCCAAGCTCCTCGACCGCATGGGCAAGTCCAAGGACGCGATCCCGGTGTGGGCGGGCATCGAGGCCAAGTTCGGCCTCACGCCACAGCAGGCGGTGCTCTACGCCGTGGTGCTCGAGCGTCACGAGCGCTCCGCCGAGGCCCTCGCCGTCCTCCAGCGCGTCGAGAAGAAGGCCAAGGAGGACGACGAGACCTTCTGGCTCTCCTACGGCATGCTCGCGTGGAAAGAGGACCACGCCTCGGCGCTCCGCGCGTACGAGCTCCTGTGGAAGATGAAGTCCACCGCGCACGGCGTCGCGCAGCGCGTTTACACGCTGCTCGCCGAGGTGGGCCGCAAGCGCGAGGCCATCGACGTCGCGCTCGCGGCCTTCGCCACCGAGAAGCTCCCGGCCCACTGGTCGTTCGCCGTCGGCCTGCTCGAGGAGCTCTCCGACTGGGAGGGCCTGCAGAAGGCCATCAAGATCGCCGAGGCGGCCTCGCCCGTGCTCGACGCGCGCGAGGAGTACTGGGTGCTCCGGGGCGACGTCTACGCGCACTTCGGCGACAAGGACAAGGCGCGCAAGTCGTACTGGAAGGCGCTCGAGCTGAACCCGCACTCGGTCCCGGCGCGCGGCGCGCTCCTCTGGGACGCGATCGAGCGCGACGACCGCAAGCTGCTCCGCACGTGGGTGCAGAAGTGGTACGGCGAGGCGCAGAACGAGGCCTCGTTCTACGCGCCGTTCGCCGTCGCGCTCGACCACCTCGGGTTCGTCAAGCAGGCCATCGGGTTCTACGAGCGGCAGCTCCACCTCACGCCGAACGACTACCTGTGGCTCCTCGAGTACGCCGACGCGCTCGAGAAGATCGGCCAGCCGATGAAGGCCGACCAGCTCCGCCGCGCGGCGTTCGGCCCGCTGCGCAAGGACGTGCTCGCCGGCAAGGCCGACCCGAAGCTCAAGGAGCAGCACGCCCACCTCACCAAGAAGCTCGAGGGCACCGCCCAGGGCGAGAAGTGGCTCGAGCTCCTGCTCGGCAAGAAGCTGCCCAAGGACGACGAGACCCGCGAGCTCCTCGTGGCCTGGTACCTCGAGGACGACCGCCTCGACCGCGCCAAGCGGGTGCTCGTCCTCTCGCACGCCAAGCGCATCAAGCGCCCGGCGTTCAAGGGGTTCCGGATGATCGTGGCCATCGAGGAGGGCGATCGCGGCGAGATCGAGCACCTGCTCGAGAGCCCGAACGGCCTCACCACCGAGGAGAAGCGCCTCGGCGCGCAGGCCATCGACCGCGACGACCTCGAGATGGAGGCGGCGAGCGAGCACCTCGACAAGCACGACGACGAGACCGCACCCCCGGTGCGTCGGAGCCTGCACGAGCTGCGCGACCGCCACGTGCCTCACGTGACCGCGGGCGCCCAGCTCATGGCTCTCGATCTGCTGGAGATCGCCGGCCCGCTCGCCACCCTCTCCTTCGACGCGGGCCGCTATCGCGTCGGCGTCCACGGCAGCTACCAGCAGGCTCGGCTGGTCGCCAACGGCCGCTTCTACCTGCCTGCGCTCGATCCCAACTTCAGCAGCGTGCCGCTCCTGTCGTCCACGCTCGCCGTCGTCGACGCACATGCCTTCGCGCGCGAGTACACGCCGACCCGGGTCACCGAGCTCGCGCTCGGCGTGAGCTACCTCGGGCGCCTGCTGCCGCGCGCCGAGCTCACCGACGTCCGCGCCTTCGGCGACCGCACGTTCAGCCACGTGCGCCTCGGCCTGTTCGATCTCATCGAGGACTCGGCGTTCTTGCGCCTCGCCGGCGTGCGCCACGTGGCCGACCTGCAGCTCCGCCAGGACCTCCCCCTCGGGTTCTTCACCGCGCTCGAGGTGAAGGGCATGTACGACACCGATCGGAAGCTCGCGTGGCTGGGCAGCGAGGTCGGGGCCTCGCTCGACCTCGGCTACCGCCTGCTCCGCGACAAGCCCGAGTGGCTGGTCGGCGTGCGTGGCCTCACCCACCATCGGCTGAACCCCGCTGCGCTCCCGCTCTACGCGGCGGGCTTCGCCGTCGACCCGCGCGAGGACAAGCCGGGCCTCCTGCCCCCCGAGCGCTTCCACCTCGTCTCGCTCGTCATGCAGATCTCCCGCGGCGACTTCCTCGCGCGCGCCAAGAGCGAGGAGGCGGCGTTCCCTCGCTACGACTGCGACGGCGGCATCGGCTACCAGTGGAGCAGCCCCGCGAGCGAGACCAACCCGGGTGCCTCGCCCGCCGGTCACCTCAAGTGCGCGGTGAGCTTCCGCGTGCCGACCGGCGGCTACCTCACCGGCCTCGTCTTCTACGCGTACGGTCTCTCGGGCCGCAACGCTTCGGTCATCAGCAACGCCTCCCTCACCTACACGCAAATCCTTTGAATCGTTGAGAAAACTGGTCGGGCGTTGACTTAGAGCATACAGTGCTCAAAGTAGAGCGAGTCAGGAGGCCGGACATGCACGCGCTGCTCACCGATCGCTACCAGCTCACGATGCTCGCGGCGTATGCCCGCGCCGGGCTCGCCCAGCGCCGCGCGGTGTTCGAGCTCTTCGTGCGTCGCCTGCCGGCCTCGCGTCGCTACCTCGTCGCCTGCGGCATCGGGCGCGCGGTCGCGCTGCTCGGTGACCTGCGCTTCGAGCACGCCGACCTCGCGTGGCTCGCCGAGGACCGCGTGCTCGGGCCCGCGTTCGCCGATCCGCGCGTCGCCGAGGCGTTCCGCGCGCTGCGCTTCCGGGGCAAGGTGTGGGCAGTCCGCGAGGGCCGCGTGTGCTTCCCGGGCGAGCCGCTCGTGCGGGTCGAGGGCACCCTCGTCGAGGCGCAGCTGGTCGAGACGCTCCTGCTCTCGATCGTCAACCACGACACGCGCGTGGCCAGCAAGTGCGCGCGCATCGTCGAGGCCGCGGCGGGCCGCGACTGCTTCGAGTTCGGCACGCGGCGCACGCACGAGCACGCCGCGGTCGACGCGGCGCGGGCGGCCTACGTCGCTGGGTTCTCGGGCACCTCGAACGAGGAGGCCGCGCGTCGTCACGGCGTCCCCGTCACCGGCACCATGGCGCACGCCTTCGTGCTCGCCCACGCCGCCGACGCGGGCGAAGACGGCGAGGAGCAGGCCTTCGCGGACTTCGCGCGTACCTTCGCGGGGCCGAGCGTGTGCCTCGTGGACACCTTCGAAACGAGCCGCGGCGTCGAACGCGCCATCGCCGGCGCCGGACCGCTGCTCGCCGGCGTGCGCATCGACTCCGGCGATCTGCTCGCCGGCGCGCGCGACGCCCGGAAGAAGCTCGACGCGGCAGGCCTCGCGCGCGCGCGGGTCGTGCTGAGCGACGACCTCGACGAGTACAAGATCGCCGCGCTCGTGGCCGACGGCGCGCCCGTCGACACGTTCGGCGTGGGCACCATGGCGGTCTCCACGCCCGACGCGCCCTCGCTCGGCGCGGTCTACAAGCTGGTCGCGATGGAGGACGCGCAGGGCGCGCTGGTCGCCGTCCAGAAGCGCGCCGGTGGCAAGGGCTCGTCGGCGGGCGTGAAGCAGGTGTTCCGCACCACGGATCCATTCGCGGACGTCGTCGGTCGGGCCGACGAGGTGTTGCCCGGGTCCCCGCTGCTCGAGCTCGTGTTCGACGGCGAGCGCGCGACGATCGACCCGAGCGCCGCCGCGGCGCGGGCGCGGTTCCTCGCCGATCGCGCGCAGCTCGGCGCGGCGCTGCGCTCGATCGCGCCGCGCGCCGACGGCGAGGGTTTTCCCGTGACGATCTCGCCGGCGCTCGCCGCGATCCAGGAGACGTGCACCCGCGAGGGGCGCGTCGCCCTCTGAAAGGAGAGCCTCATGGAGAGGACCATCTTCGTCGACGTCGACACCCAGCACGACTTCTGTGACCCGACCGGCGCGCTGTTCGTCCGCGGGGCCGACGCGCTCGCCGACACGTTCCGCGCCCTCACCGCACACGCCGTCGCGCGCGGCATCCCCATCGTCGGCTCGGTGGACTCGCACGCCTTCGACGCCTGGGAGTTCGCGGGTGCAGCGGAGGCGGGACCGAACGGCGAGCGCCCCGGGTTCCCCCCGCACTGCGTGAAGGGCACGGTGGGTTGGCTCAAGGTCCCCGGCACCCTCGCGCCCCGCGCGCGCTTCGTCGCCAACGTGGCCCACGCGGTCGACGTCGAGCGCCACGCGCCGCAGCAGCTGCTCCTCGAGAAGGAGGTGTACTCGCTCTTCGCGAACCCGAACGCGCCCGAGGTGCTGCAGCAGCTCGTGGGCGACGCGACCCCGCACTTCGTCGTCTACGGCGTCGCGACCGACTACTGCGTGCGCGCGGCCGCGCTCGGTCTCGTCGAGTGGCTCGGTGGCCGGGCAGGGGAGGTGTCGCTGGTGATCGACGCCATCGCCGCCGTCGACGCGGCGGGTGGAGAGCGCGCGCGCGCGGAGTGCCGCGGCGCCGGCGTGCGCGAGATCCGCGCGGCGGCGGCGCTCGTCTAGCCCAGCTCGAAGTGCGCGCTCAGGCCGAAGTGGTCGGAGGCGAACGCGCTCGAGCCGCTGCGCTCGGCGAGTGGGCGGTCGAGGATGCGCTCGACGCTGCGCAGCTTGGCGAAGCCGCCCCGCCGCCCGTGGACGAAGATGTAGTCCACGCGCTGCTGGGGACCGCCGGGCTCGGTCGCGTGCGCGAGGGCGTTGCGCTCCTCGTGGGGATCGAAGGTGGGGAGGTTGCCCTGCTCGCCCACGTCGACGAACCCGGGCAGCGCGGCGCGCAGGCGGCTGTACTCCTCCTTGCCGCCGTCGAGCCCGCAGACGTTGAAGTCGCCACACACGAGGAACGTGCGGTCCTCGTGGATGAGCGCGGCCACGCGGCGGCCGAGCTCGTCGAGCTGCTCGCCGCGGACGGCGGTGCACGCCGCGTCGTAGCCGGCCTGCAGGTGGACGTTCATGAGGTCGACCTCCATGCCGTCGACCTCGAGGCGGGTGTGCAGCGTGCCCTTGCGCGCGAACCGATCCCAGCCGACCTGGCGGCCCCCGAAGCGCTCCAGGCGGGGCGCGCGCATGTGGCCGCGGCCCACCACGCCGAGCCCGCTGCCGCGCAGGGTGACCGGCGAGAGCTCCACGTGGTTGCGATCGCGGACGCGCTGGCCGGGGAGGGCGTCGAAGAACGACTCCGCGTCGCGGCTCAGGATCTCCTGCAGACAGGTCACGTGCGCGCCCTCGAAGGCCTGCGCGACCTCGGGGTGGCGGAGGCGGGCGCGGAACGGCGCGCGCCAGGCGGTGACCGCGTCGAACGCGCCCTGCCCCATTCCGAAGCAGTTCCAGGTCGAGACGCGGAGTTCCGTCACCGTCGCTTCATCATGACCCAACGAGGCGGCTCGAGCCAACCGTGTCGCGAGGCAGAGCCGTGCGCGTCGGCACGACGGCCCGCGCGACGACCTCACCCACCACCACCAGCGCCGGCGCGACGAGCGCGGCTGCCCGGACCCGCTCGGCGATGTCGGCGAGCGTGCCGCGGATCTCGCGCTGATCGGGCAGGGTGGCCCGGGCGATGACGGCCACCGGGGTGTCGGCGGCGCGGCCCGCCCGGACGAGCGCGGCCGTGGTCTCCGCGAGCCGACCGAGGCCCATGTACAGCACGACCGTGCCGGTGCGCGGCAGCGCGGCGAGGTCGGCCTCCCCCGTCGCGGCGTGCGCGGTCGCGAGGGTGACGCTCGCGGAGCAGTCGCGATGGGTCAGCGGGATCCCCGTGGAGGCGGCTGCCCCGAGCGCGGCCGAGATGCCCGGCACTACCTCGAAGGGGATGCGCGCGGCCGCGAGCTCCTCCGCCTCCTCGCCTCCGCGCCCGAAGACGAACGGGTCGCCGCCCTTGAGACGCACGACGGTGCGACCCTCGAGGGCGCGGGAAATCACGAGGGGGTGGATGCGCTCCTCGTGGTGACGGCAGCCGTGCGCGCGACGACCGACGGGGATCCGCTCGCAATCGGCCGGGGCGAGGGCCAGGATCTCCTCCGAGACCAGCTCGTCGTACGCGAGCACCTCGGCCGTGCCGAGGAGGCGGTGGGCCTTCCGGGTCAGGAGCTCCGGGTCTCCCGGGCCCGCGCCCACGAGCCACACCTTGCCGCGCACGATCCGCCGGATTCCGTCTTGCTGCTCCATCACGCCGCCTCCGTCCCCCAGCGCCGCGCGATCTCGCGATCGAGGCGGGCGAACAACAACCACTCCGAGGCGCGACCGAGCGCGACGATGCTGACGATCACCGCCAGCACGAGCGTCGTGTCGCCGATGTCGCGGCCGGTCTCGAGCAGCTGCCCGAGCCCACCCGAGACGAACAGGAGCTCGCCGGCCATGAGCGAGCGCAGCGCGAAGGTCCACCCGAGCTTCGCGCCCGACACGATGCCCGGGAACGCGGCGGGCACGACCACGCTGAAGAGGAGCCGCGGCCCGCGCGCACCCATGGTGCGGGCGGCGCGGACGACGAGCGGGTTGACCTGGCGGACCGCGCCCTCGGTCGCGACCGCGATCGGCAGCATCGCGCCGAGGATGACCACGACCTGGATCGCCGTCTCGGAGAGGCCGAACCACAGGATGGCGAGCGGCAGCCAGCAGATCGAGGGCACCGACGAGAGCCCGAGCACGAGCGGCCCGAAGGCCTGCTTGGCGGCGAGGCTGCGGGCGAGGCCGACGCCGAGCGCCACGCCGGCGACGAGCGAGACGCCGTAGCCGAACGAGAGGCGCAGGACGCTCGTGCCGATCGCGCGCCCGAGCGTGCCATCGCGCGCGGCGTGCACGAGCGAGCGGCCCACGGCGAGGGGCGAAGGCAGGAGCGGGCTGTTCCCGAGGCTAGATGCCACCGCCCAGATTGCGACGAGGATCGACGCGAACAGGAGCCCCCGGAACCACCCACGCATCGTCGGCCTCCTCCTTCGCGATCTTCTCGACTTCGGTGCGGATCTCGGCGGCGATCTCGTTGGCGAGCGCCGTGACGTGTTCGTCGCCCACCGCGCGCGGCCGCGGCAGCGGGATGGCGAGCGTGCGCAGGATGCGCCCCGGCCGCGTGCCCATGAGCACCACGCGGTCGGCGAGGCGCACTGCCTCGCGCACGTTGTGGGTCACGAACAGGATGGTCTTCTTGGTCTCGAGGAAGATGCGCTCCACCTCGGCCTGCAGGATCTCGCGGGTCTGCGCGTCGAGCGCGGCGAAGGGTTCGTCCATCAGCAGCACCGCGGGATCGGTGGCGAGCGCGCGCGCGATCGCGCCTCGCTGCCGCATGCCGCCCGAGAGCTGGTGCGGGAACGCCTCCGCGAAGCGGTGCAGGTGCACGAGGCGGAGCAGCGCCTCGCTGCGATCGCTCCGCTCCGCGCGCGACACCCCGGCGACCTCGAGCGGGTACTCGATGTTCTTGCGGAGGGTGAGCCAGGGGAACAGCGCCGCGTCCTGGAACACCATGGCGCGCTCGGGGCCCGGGGCGGTGATCGGCGCCCCGTTCTCGAGCACCCGGCCCCGCGTCGGGGTGAGCAGGCCCGCGACGAGGTTCAGTATCGTGGATTTTCCGCTGCCCGACGGGCCGACCAGGCAGACGAGTTGACCGGCAGGCACCTCGAGGTGGGCCTCGATGGACGCACCGGTATCGAAGGAGAACGCCACGGCATCCAGCGAGATCGCGGCGCCCGCGCGCGGTGAGCGCGACGCGCCCTCCGCGAGAGGGACTTCCGTCGAATCGGCGGCCTTCGCAAAAGCGAACACGCCGACAGGATGGCGAAATGCTTCGCCGGTGTCAAACCGGGGCTACCGCTCGTACGCGATGAGGTTCAGGTAGCGCGCCTCGGCGCCGGCCGGGTTCTCGTAGACGTGCACGCGGTCGGCCGGGAAGCAGATGGAGTCGCCCGCGCCGAGGTCGTGGGTCTCGCCGTCGACGGTGAGGCGCACCGCGCCCGTGAGCACCACCAGCACCTCGTGGGTGCCACGCGCGTGGGCCTCCGCCTTGTGCGAGGAGCGCGGCGCGAGGCGCAGCTCGTAGAGCTCGACGAGCGGCGTCGTGCCGACCGGCGAGAGCGGGCGGCTCTCGAGCTTGCCGTCGAGCGAGCGCAGGACGCTGGATTCGTTCTTCCGGAGCACCGACACCGCACCGCGGGCCTCGCCGATCAGCTCGGCGAACGGCACGCCGAGGCCGGCCGAGATCTTCCAGAGGAGGCCGATGGTCGGCGTGGACTTGTAGGTCTCGATCTGCGAGAGCGCGGCGCGGCTCACGCCCGACGACGTGGCGAGGTCGTCGAGCGAGAGGCCCCGCGCCTTGCGCTTGGCGCGCAGGTTGTCGGCCACCCGACGACCGAGCTCCGCGGCGCCGACGTCGTCCCCGCTGCCGCTCGCCTTGCGGGCCCGCGCGCTCGTGGCGGGTTTCTGTGCCCCGTGACCCACCTCCGCCGCAACCCCCTTGCGTCCTGCCACATCATCCTCCACAATAATGGACACCTGCTCAACATGACGAACGTCGCCGTAGATCATGAATACACAAGAGAGGGCCCAGCCGGAAGCCCGGCGAGCGTTCGCCCCGCCGCGGTGGTCTGGCTCACGGGGCTCTCGGGCGCCGGAAAGTCCACCATCGCAGACGCGCTCGGGCCGACCCTCCGCGCTCGTGGCCTGGCCGTCGAGGTCCTCGATGGCGACGTGGTGCGCACCCACCTCTCGAAGGGCCTCGGCTTCTCCCGCGAGGATCGCGACCTCAACGTGCTGCGCATCGCCTTCGTGGCGCACCTCCTGTCCCGCAACGGGGTGACCGTGGTGGTCAGCGCGATCTCGCCGTACCGCGCGGCCCGCGAGGAGGCCCGCCGCAGGATCGGCGCCTTCGTGGAGGTGGCCGTGGCGCCGCCGCTCGAGGCCTGCATCGCCCGCGACCCCAAGGGCCTCTACGCGAAGGCGCTCGCCGGCGAGATCCCCGCGTTCACCGGCGTGAGCGACCCCTACGAGCCGCCGCTGGCTCCCGAAGTCCACCTCGACACCACCCAGATCGACGTGCAGACCGCCGTCGATCGCATCGTCCTCGCGCTCGAGGAGCGCGGCCACCTCGGAGCACCATGAGCGCGCAGCCGTACATCCCCCGCTTCAGCGACCCTGCCGACATCGACGAGTTCGTCACCAAGCTCGAGGCCTTCGAGCGCGGCGAGATCGGCCCCGACGCGTTCCGCGCGTTCCGCCTCACCCGCGGCGTGTACGGGCAGCGCCAGACCGACGTGCAGATGATCCGCGTGAAGGCGCCGGGCGGGCTGCTCGGTCGCCCGCAGCTCGACGCGCTCGCCGCCGTCGCCGACGAGCAGTCGCGCGGCTTCGGCCACGTGACCACGCGCCAGAACGTGCAGCTGCACTTCGTGAAGATGAGCGAGTCCGCGGCGGCGATGCGCCGGCTCGACGAGGCCGGCCTCACCACCCGCGAGGCCTGCGGCAACTCGGTGCGCAACGTGACCGGCTGCGAGCGGCTCGCCACCTGCAGCGACGCGCCGTTCGACGTCTCGCCGTACCTCGAGGCGGTCGTGCGCTACTTCCTCCGTCACCCCCTCGCGGCCACCCTGCCGCGCAAGTTCAAGATCGCCTTCAGCGGGTGCGCCTCCGACTGCGCGAAGGCTGCGATTCACGACCTCGGCTTCGTCGCCAAGGTGCAGGAGGGCCGCCCCGGCTTCCTGGTCTACGCCGCGGGTGGGCTCTCGACGCTGCCGATGAGCGCGCTCGTGCTGCACGACTTCGTGCCGGCCGAGGAGCTCGGGCGCGTCGGCGAGGCGGTGCTGCGCCTCTTCGACCGCTTCGGCAACCGCGACAACAAGCACCGCGCGCGCCTGAAATACGTGTGGAAGAAGCTCGGCGAGGAGGGGTTCCGCGACGCCTACGCGAAGCTCCGCGCCGAGGTCGACGCCGAGGCCCTGGCCGAGCTCGTCCTCCCGGAGAGCCCGACCCGCGCGCCGGCGCCGCCCGTGGAAGGCGACAAGATCGAGGGCTACCTCCCGTGGCGCGCGCAGTCGGTCGTCGACCAGCGGCAGAGCGGGTACGCGGGCGTCTACATCCGGCTCAAGCTCGGCGACATCACGAGCGCGCAGATGCGCGGCCTCGGCCCGATCCTCGAGCGCTTCGGCGACGGCTCGGCCTACCTGACCATCGACCAGAACATCCTCGTGCCCTTCGTCGACAAGCGCTCGTTGCCGGCGATCCACGCGGCGCTCGCGGCGCTCGGCCTCGCGGAGCTCGGGCTGCACACCGCCAAGGACGTGACCTCGTGCCCGGGCGCCGAGACCTGCAACCTCGCGGTCACCGCCTCGCGCCGCCTCGGCGCGGCGATCTCCGATCGGCTGGATCGCGAGGACGCGAGCCAGCCCGGCTTCGCCGACACGGTCATCAAGATCAGCGGCTGCCCCAACTCGTGCGGCCAGCATCACATCGCCGACCTCGGCTTCCACGGCGCGGCGCGCAAGGAGGGCGGCAAGGCCTACCCGATGTACCAGCTCCACCTCGGCGGCGGCGTCGACGCGCGGGGCGCGCGCTTCGGTCGGCAGGTCGTGAAGATCCCCGCGCGCCGCGTGCCCGACGCGGTGGTGGTGCTCCTACGCCTCTACGCGTCGGATCGCGCCCTCGACGAGATGCCGGCGTCCTTCTTCGAGCGCGTCGATCCGAAGCGCGTCACCGCGGCCCTCGGGGAGCTGCTCGCGCCGGTGACCGCGGGCGAGGACGCGGACATCGGCGAGGAGAAGGGGTTCGCCCTCCACAGCGGCGAGGGGGAGTGCGCGGCGTGAACCTCGTCGCCGAGAGCGCGCGGCTCGAGGCCGAGAGCCCCCGCGCGCGGCTCGCCTGGGCCGTCGACCGGTTCGGGAGCGACCTGCTCTTCACCTCGTCGTTCGGGGCGGGGAGCGCGGTGTTGCTGCACCTGTGGAGCGAGGTCGCGCGCGACCTGCCGGTCGTGCTGCTCGACACGGGGTTCCTGTTCGCCGAGACGCTGGCCTACCGCGACGCGCTCGTCGCGCGCCTCGGGCTGCGGGTCGAGGTGGTGCGCCCCGCGGTCGACCGCGAGGCGTTCCTCGCCGAACACGGGCGCACGATCATGCAGTTCAACCCGGACTTCTGCTGCCAGCACAACAAGGTCGACCCGCTCGCGCCGTACGTGGCCGGGGCGCGCGGCTGGGTCAGCGGCCTGCGGCGCGACCAGGGGCCCACCCGCGCGGGTACGGCGATCCTGGAGCAGCGCCCCGACGAGGCGTTCGTGCGCGTGCACCCGCTCGCCACGCTGACCCTCGCCGAGCAGCGGGCCTACCTCGTCGACCACGATCTCCCCGAGCACCCGCTCGTCGCGCGCCGGTATCTCTCGATCGGCTGCGAGCCGTGCACGCGCGCGGTCGCGGAGGGCGAGGACGAGCGCGCAGGTCGCTGGTCGGGCACCCCCAAGGCCGAGTGCGGCCTCCACGTCGCGCGATGAAGCGGCGCGCGTTCCTCGTCGGCCTCGGCGGGCTCGCGGCGAGCGCCTCCGGCTGCGCGCGCAAGGAGGGCATCCCGGGCGTGCTGCGCCTCGGGTTCATCACCCGCCTCAGCGACGTGCCCGTGTTCGCCGCGCTCGAGAGCGGGAGGCTCGCCGCCGCGCTGCCGCACCTGCGCATCGAGACGCGCGTGTTCCGCGCCGGACCGCGCGTGACCGAGGCCTTGCTGGGCGGCGCCATCGACGTCGGCACCACGGGCCCGGCGCCGCTGGTCGCGACGCACGTCCGGCACGCGGGCGCGCCGATCGCCGTCGTCTCCGGCCTGTGCTCGGGCGGCGCCTCGTTCGTGACCCAGCGCGAGATCCGCGACGCGCTCGACCTGCGCGGCAAGGTGGTGGCGACCCCGCAGATCGGGTCCACCGCCGACGTCGCGCTGCGCAAGTGGCTCGGCGAGAACGGCCAGCGGCCCGTCGACCAGGGCGGGACGATCAAGGTGGAGGCGCTCGCGCCCGCGAACATCCTCGCCGAGATGAAGCGCGGCAACATCGCCGGTGCCTGGCTCCCCGAGCCGTGGCCCACCCGGATCGTCCGCGAGCTCGGCGCGCGCCGACACCTGGACGAGCGCGAGCTGTGGCCGGGCCGGAGGTTCCCGACCGCCCTCGTCGCGGTGCGTCGCGGCTTCCTCGAGACCCGGCCCGCCGACGTGGCCCGCGTGGTCTCGGTGCTGGGCGCGGAGATCGACCGCGCGAACGCGGACCCGCTGGCGGCGAGGGCCGTCGCGAGGAGCGAGCTGCTCCGCCTCGCCCGCATGAAGATGAGCGACGCGGTCCTCGCGGAGGCCATGTCCTACGCGGATTTCACGCGGGATCCGCTGCCGGAGCAGCTCGCGGCCTTCGCGCGGGACGTGGAGCGGCTCGGGTACGCCCCCTCGTCCTCCATCGCCGGGTTGATCACGTGATATGAGCCGCTCGCGGCGATGCAGATCCACGTCCTCTTCGGCACCGAGTCCAACAACTGCGCCGATCTCGCGGAGCAGACGGCCAAGGCCCTGAACGCGGCCGGCCACCCCGCCAAGGCCGTGGACATGGCGGATTTTTCCAATGCGGCGCTCGCCCAGCTGCACACGGTCCTCATCGTCACGAGCACCTACGGCAACGGCGATCCGCCCGGCAACGCCGAGGTGCTGCACGCGTTCGTGATGAAGAAGAGCCCGCCGCTCCCCGCCACCCTGCGGTTCGCGGTGTGTGCGCTCGGCGACAAGACGTACGATCGCTTCTGTCAGTGCGGAAAGGACTTCGACAAGCGGCTCGGTGAGCTCGGCGCCACGCGCCTCACCGACCGTCAGGACTGCGACGTCGACTTCGACGTGCCCTGGAAGGCGTGGCTCGACCGCGTGATCGCCGCCCTCGGCGCCGCCGCCGCGGGCCCGAGCGTCACCGCCGCCCCCGACCCGGTCGAAGCGCCCAAGCCCGCCGCCAGGGGCACGCGACGCAACCCGGTGCTCGCCGAGGTGACCGCGGTCCGAACGCTGTCGGGCGCCGGCTCCACCAAGGAGACGCTGCACGTGGAGCTCTCGCTCGCCGGGACCGACCTCGCCTACGAGGCGGGCGATTCGCTCGGCGTGTACCCGACCAACGACCCGGCCCTCGTCGACGCGATCCTCGCCGCGGCGCCCTGCGACGGCGCGGCCCGGGTCCACGTCAGCGGCGCGGCCCACGCGGGCGGGCTCGGGGTCGGCGCGCTCACCCTTCGCGAGGCGCTGCTCACGCGGCTCGACCTCGCCCACGTCGATCCGCGCCTCGCCGACGCGACAGGTGTGGCGTTGCCCGAGGATCGCCACGTGCTCGACATGCTCGAGGACGCCCAGCGGCCGCTCACGCCCCAGGGCCTGGTCGACGCGCTGCGCCCGCTCGCGCCGCGTCCATACTCCCTCGCGAGCAGCCCGCGGGACACGCCCGGCCACGCCCACTTCACCATCGACGTCGTGCGGTGGACGGCGCGCGGTCGGGCTCGCGCCGGGGTGGCCTCGGCCATGTTCGCCGACCGCGCCCCGATCGGCACCAAGGTCCCGGTCTATCTCCACGCCTCGCCGCACTTCCGCCTGCCCGCGGCGGACGTCCCCGTGATCATGGTCGGGCCCGGCACCGGGGTCGCGCCGTTCCGGGCCTTCCTCCTCGAGCGGGCGGCGACGGGTGCCCGCGGCAAGAACTGGCTGTTCTTCGGCGCGCGCAACGCGGCCTGCGATTTCTACTACGGCGACGAGTTCGGAGCGCTGCGCGAGCGGGGGGTGCTCACGCGGCTCGACTGCGCCTTCTCGCGCGACACGGCCGAGCGCGTCTACGTCCAGCAGCGCATGCGCGAGCAGGCCACGGAGCTGCGACGCTGGGTCGACGAAGGTGCCTTCGTCTACCTCTGCGGCGACGCGAAGCGCATGGCGCCCGACGTACAAGCAGCGTTGATCGAAATCCTGTCTCGCGAGACGCTGGATCGTCTCTCCGAGACCGGTCGCTACTGCAAGGACGTGTACTGACGCCCTCACACTGTAGGTGTGCGCTGAAACAAGAATGAAATCGCTGGTGTCAACACGCCTCCGATGCGTCATCCTGGAGTGAAGTGGCCGAGGCTCTGCGTGTCCTCCGAGGTCAGCGTGCCGGCACCATCGTGGCCGGCAGGTACCGGCTCGTCGAGCGCATCGGCGAGGGCGCAGTCGGCGCGGTGTGGCGCGCCACACATCTCGATCTCGGCACCCACGTCGCGCTCAAGCTGATCCACGACGACCTCGAGGGCGACGACATCCGCGCGCGCTTCGTGCGCGAGGCGCGGCTCGCGGCGCGGCTCGGCGGCACGTGCCGGTACATCGCGCGCGTGATGGACTACGGCCAGTCCGACGAGGTGGGGCCGTTCCTCGTGATGGAGCTGCTCGAGGGCGAGACCCTCGCCGACCGCCTGCGCCGCGAGGGGCACTTGCCGCTCTTGCTGGTGGTGCGCATCGTCGCGCAGCTCGCGCGCGCGCTCTCGGTCGCGCACGCCGCGGCCGTCGTGCACCGCGATCTCAAGCCCGCCAACGTGTTCCTCACGAAGCCCGACGACGGCTCGCTCGACGTGCACGTGAAGCTGATGGACTTCGGCATCGCGAAGCTGCTCGACGAGGACCCGACCTCGTCGCGGGAGCTCGAGACTCGCCGCGGCTCGATCGTCGGCACGCCGGCGTACATGAGCCCCGAGCAGGCGCTGGCGCAGGCGGTCGACGAGCGGAGCGATCTGTGGTCGCTGGGCGCCACGGTGTATCGCCTGCTCACCGGGCAGCTGCCGTTCGGCACGGCCAATCTGCCCGAGATCGGGTTCCGCATCGTCGGCCAGCCGGCCAAGCCGCCGAGCGCGCACGTGCCCGAGCTGCCGGCCGCGATCGACGCCTGGATGGAGAAGGCCCTCGCCAAGACCCCCGACGACCGGTTCGCGGACGCGCTCGAGATGGCCGAGGCGTTCGCGGTGGCCGCAGGCGTCGATCCGGCCGCGGCGATGCCCACGGCCTTTCATCCATCGCCGATGCCGAGCTCCGGTGTGCGGGCGCGCGCGCTCGTCGAGTCCGAGATCCTCCCGACCAGGCGCTACCCTGCGCTCGAGCGCACGGCCTCGGGCCTCCGCAAGCGGCGCACGACCCACGCGTGGCACCTCGTCGTGCTGGCGCTCGTGGTGCTGGTGGCGGCGCTGGTCGTGAGCCAGCTCGTGCGCTAGCCGAAGCTCTCGAGCGCCGCACCGAGGCGGGCGAGGCCCTCGTCGAGGCGCGCGGCGGGAACGGCGGTGTGGCACAGCCGAGCGTGGCGGGGGAACGCCACGCCGAACGCCTCGCCGGGCGCGAGGAGCACGCCGTGATCGATCGCGTGCTCGAGGAACGCGGCGAGCGGGCGGCCGCGGAGGCGCTCGCCGAAGTCGAGGAACAGGTAGGCGCCGCCCGTCGGTCGCGCGAACGACACCGGCAGGCGCTCGCACGCGGCGATCGCGCGGTCGCGAGAGGCGCGGTAGCTCGCGTGGGCCGCGCGCAGGAACCCCTCGTCGGCGAGGGCCGCGAGGGCGACCCGCTGCGAGACGACGGGCACGTTGAACACGGTGTGGGTCGAGACCCGGCGCGCGAGCTCGACCACCGCGCCGGGCGCGGCGACGTAGCCGACGCGGGCGCCGGCCAGCGCGTGGCTCTTGCTGAGCGAGTAGGCGGTCAGCGTGCGCTCGCGCATGCGCGGCAGCGAGGCGATGCTCACGTGCTCGGCGTCGAACGCGAAATCCGCGTAGACCTCGTCGGCGACGATCCAGAGATCGTGGGCCTCGGCGAGCGCGGCGATCCGCGTGAGCTCGTCGCGCCCGAGCATGGTGCCGTCGGGGTTGTTCGGCGTGATGAGGTAGATCGCGCGGGTCCGGTCGGTGATCGCGCCGGCGAGGGCGTCCACCCCCACGCACTCCACGGCGCGCGCGCCGGTCTGGCTGATGACGCCGTGCGCGAGTGGCCAGTACGGGCTCAGCAGGAGCACCTCGTCGCCTTCGGAGAGGATGGCGCGGGCCACGCAGGCGAGGGCGTGGGTCGCCCCGGCGCCGACCAGGAGCTCCTCGCGCGGGTCGTAGTCGAGCCCGCGACGGCGCAGCACGGCGGCGAGCGCCTCGCGGAGGGAGGCGAGCCCGGCGGTCGGACCGTAGCGATAGAGGGCGGCATCGCTGCCACCGACCAGCTCGGCCGGCGGCGAGAGGTGCGTGTCGCCGATCTGCAGCGGGACCAGGTCTCCGCCCTTCTGGGCGTGCGCGTCGATGCGCTGCTGCAGCTGCGCGAACACTCCGGGCCGGAGCGCCGCGAGGGATCGAGACAAAGGGGGCATTGCGCGTCGGCAGCGTAGCGTGTAACCGCGCCTCGATGGGTCAGGTCGACTACGACTGTGTCACGTGCGGCGCGTGCTGCTGCAACCCCGCCGAGAACCGCGAGCTCGAGTACATCGACTACGTCGAGATCGAGCCGCGCCGGGACAAGATCATGCGCAACCCCGAGCTCGTGCGCCGGCTCGTGGTGCTCGACGACGACCTGATCCCGCACATGCGGCTCGACCAGCACCATCGCTGCGCCGCGCTCGGGCCGACTCGGCGTGAAGGTGGGCTGCACCATCTATCACGACCGGCCCACGAGCTGCCGGTCGTTCAAGGCGGGCAGCGCGCGGTGCAAGCAGTACCGCAAGGAGCGCGGGATCGATCGCTAGCGGCGCCGGCGGCCGACGAGGAGCGCGGCGAGGCCGAGCGCCGCGAACGCGCCGGTGGAGCTCGGAGCGCTGTTCGGGGTGCGGCAGCCGTTAGGCGGCCCGGGAGGATACCGGCCCACATCGGCGCTACCGCGCGCGGCGGTAGAAGGTGCTCTCGCGGTAGGCCTTGGCCGCGCGGCGGGCGACGATCTTGACGGTGGCGCCGATGGGCACGGCGAACAGCACGCCGACGAACCCGAACAGCGTGCCGGCGGCGGCCATCGCGAGGAGCACCTCGATCGAGGCGAGCCCGACGCTGCGGCCGACTGCGCGCGGGGTGACGACGAACACGTCGAGGATGTGCACGCCGGTCATCACGGCGGCCACTTGCACCACGAACGGCAGGTTCTGAGCGTCGATCGCCGCCATGGTGCAGGCGATCAGGAGGCCGACGACGAACCCGAGGTAGGGGATGAACGCGAGGAGCCCGGTGAGCACGCCGATGGGGATCGCGAGACGCAGCCCGAGCAGCTGGAGCCCCACCGCGTAGAGCGCGGAGAGCACGATCATCGCGAGCAGCTGGCCGCGCATGTAGCCCGAGACCATGTCGTCGATCTCGCCGATGGTCTCGAACACGAGGCGGCGGTGGCGGCGCGGGACGAGCTTGCCGCCGCGCGCGACGATGCGGTCGAAGTCGACGAGGATGTAGTAGGCGAAGATCGGGATGATCAAGAGCGACAGCACGACGAACGCGTAGGAGAGCGTGCCGAAGAGGGCGGTGCCGATCCAGCGCAGCACGTCGGGCGCGTGGTCCTTGAGGCTCTGCCCGTACTGCTGCACCAGCTCCTTGGTGCTGTGCGGCACCTGGATGCGCAGCTGCTTGAGCGTGGGCTGCGCCTTCTTGAGCAAGGCCTCGGCCTGGGCGGGCAGGTGACGGCCGGCCTCGGCCAGCTCCGCGGTGAAGTAGCTCGCGCAGAACGAGACGAGCCACACGACGAACGTGGTCGCGACGAGGAACACCAGGAGCGCGCCGATCGCCCGCGGATCTTCACCTTCTCGAGGATGCGCACGGGCCGCGACAGCACCCACGCGAGCAGGAACGCGAGCAGGAACGGCGTGAGGACGTTGCGCAGGTGCCAGGCGAGGAAGACGAGCGAGCCCCCGATCAGCGTGGCGAACCACCAGCGACCCGGGCGGATCGCGATGGTCGGCGGTTCCGGCTCCGGCTCGATCGGCGGGAGCGTGACGTTCGGATCGGTGTCGCCCATCGGTCAGCGCGGCGCCTTCTTCTCGAGCTCCTGCTTGGCGAGCTTGGCGATCTGACCGGGCACGTTCTTGGACTTGGCGAGCTTCTTCAGCTCGTCGCCGCGGAGGTGCGGCAGGAGGCGCAGCGAATACGCCATCGGGGTCTTGGGGTTGGACACGAGATTGAACTTCACGGTGTGGGATTTGACGAGCTCGCCGTTGGAGGCAATGAGCCGGAGCACGTCTTCGCTCACGCCGCGGCTCGCGGCGAAGGTGGCCGCCTCGTTCTCCTGCAGGAGCGGGCTGCGGATGACCGCCGCCGCCACCAGCCTGTTCTTGTCGCGCACGAGGAATGCGCGCACCGCCGCCGTGCCGAGCGTGGCCGTGCGGACCTTCTGCGAGACGGTCATCTCCCGGAGGCGCTGCTCGAGGGGCAGGGCCTTCTCCTCCACGACCTCCTGGCCGGTCTCGTCCTCCTTGATGACCTCGCCGTCGATGGCGTCGGCCAGCGCGTGGGCCTCGGCGAACAGGATGTCGTCCGGCGTGGGCTCGGCGTCGGGCGCGAGGATGAGCTCGCCCTGGATGGCCTCGGCGGCCTCCTTGAACGTGGGGATGTTCAGCGTCTTGCCGTTGCGCACCGCGAGGTCGAGCACGCGGTCCGCGGTCGAGCTGCGGACGCGCTTGTTCATGTAGAGCGCCTCGATGATCTCCGGGAACGCGAGCAGGCGCTCCTCGTTGATGGCGACGAGCTCGGTGATCGCCTCGGTGCCCTCCTTGGCGAGCCGCAGGGCGGTCGCGTTCGCGAGCGCGGGGTGGGTGACGACGCGCTCGAGGATGGTGACGTCGCTCGAGACCGTGTCCGCCAGCACGTCGAGGGCGAGGGGGGAGAGCTCGTGGGCCGCGAGGGCCGCGTCACGGATGGCGGTCGGCAGCGCCGCGAGCGTGGCCTCGGCCGTCTCCTTGGCCGCGGGCTCCACGTGGGCGAGGTCGGCCCGGGCCAGGACGACGAGGGTGAGCACGATCTGCTCGGGCCGGAGGCCCGGCGCGGCGCCCTTGGCCGCCATCATCCGCAGCGCAGGAGGGGTCTTGTCGCCGACGATGCGCTGGACGGGGCCGGGCAGGGTCGTCGGGTCGAACGGGAGAGCGAGCGCCATGGACCGCCGAGCGTACTACCATGCGGCCCCCATGACAGGTCGTCCCCTCGAAGGTCGCGTGATCGCCCTGTGCGTGGCCGGCGGCATCGCCGCGTACAAGGCGCCGATCGTCGCCCGCCAGCTGCTCGCGCTCGGGGCCCGGGTCTTGCCGGTGATGACGCGCTCGGCGCAGCGCTTCGTCGGGGCCGTCACCCTCAGCGGCCTCTGCGGCGAGCCGGTGCGCGACGACATGTGGGATCCGTCGTTCGCGGGGGAGCTGCACGTGGCGCTCGCGAGCCAGGCGGACTGCGTCGCGGTGGTGCCGACCACCGCCGACCTCTTGGCCCGGCTCGCCGAGGGGCGCGCCGACGACCTCGTGACGGCGCTCTGCCTCGTCGCGCGGGGGCCGATCGTGATCGCGCCCGCCATGCACCCGCGCATGTGGGCGCACCCGGCGGTCCGGCGCAACGTCGCGACGATCGAGGGCGATGCGCGCGCGCGCATCGTGGGGCCGGTGTTCGGCGCGGTGGCCTCGGGCGAGGAGGGCGTCGGTCGCATGAGCGAGCCCGAGGACGTCGTCGCGGCGATCGTGGCCGCACTCTCGCCGCGCCGGGATCTCGAGGGTCGACACGTGGTCGTCTCGGCGGGGCCGACGGTGGAGGATCTCGATCCGGTGCGGTTCCTCGGCAACCGCTCGAGCGGCAAGATGGGCTTCGCCGTGGCGGCTGCCGCGTCGGCCCGCGGCGCCCGCGTCACGCTGGTCACGGGGCCCGTCGTGCTGTCGACACCGAGCGGGTGCACGCGCGTGGACGTGCGCGGCGCGCTCGACATGCAGACGGCGCTCGACGAGGCGCTCGACGACGCCGGCGACGCGCTGGTGATGGCGGCCGCGGTCGCCGACCACCGCCCGGCCGAGTACTCGAGCGCGAAGACCAAGAAGGTCGAGGGCGACACGCTCACGCTCACGCTCGTGAAGAACCCCGACCTGCTCGCCGCGATCGGCGCGCGGCGCGCCGGGAAGCGCCACCCGGTGCTGGTCGGCTTCGCCGTCGAGACGAACGACCTCGAGGCCTACGCGCGGAAGAAGCGCGCGCAGAAGCAGGTCGATTTCGTGGTGGCGAACCTCGCGGCCCACGGCTTCGGCGGCGACGACGACCACGTGCTGTTCGTCGACGATGGGCCGGCGCGCGCGGTGCAGGGCAGCAAGCGCGCGATCGCCGACGCGGTGCTCGACGAGGTCGTGGCGAGGCTCGCGTGACCGACGTCGCCCGCATCCTCGCGGCCGATCGGGCCCACGTCTGGCACCCCTACACGCCGATGGACGAGTGGCGCGCGCGCCACGATCCGCTCGTGGTGGTGCGCGCCGAGGGCCCGTGGCTCGAGCTCGCGAGCGGCGAGCGCCTCTTCGACGGCAACGGTTCGTGGTGGGTCTCGACCCTCGGCCACAACCACCCGCGCCTGGTCGCGGCGCTCGAGCGCCAGGCGCGCGCGCTCTGTCACTGCTCGCTCGCGGGCATCACCCACGAGTCGGCGGCGCTGCTCGCCGAGGAGCTCGCCGCGGTCGCGCCGCGCGGGCTCGACCAGGTGTTCTACAGCGACGACGGCTCCACCGCGATCGAGGCCGCGGTGAAGATGACCGTGCAGTACCACGCGCAGTCAGCTCCCCGCGCCGGCAAGAAGAAGACGCGGTTCCTCGCGCTCGACGGCGCGTTCCACGGCGAGACCATCGGCGCGACGAGCCTCGGCGGGGTCGAGGTGTTCCGCCGGCCGTTCGCCTCGGTGCTGTTCGACTGCGTGCACGTGCCTTCGCCCGCCGACGACGTCGGCGGGTGCGCGCCCTCGTGGGCCCTCGCCTTCGACGCCATCGCCGAGCTCTGCGAGCAGCGCCGCGACGAGCTCGCGGGCATCGTGCTCGAGCCGCTGGTGCAGGGCGCGGCCGGCATGCGGTTCTACCCGCCGGCCTACCTGCGCGCCGTGCGCGACCTCTGCGACAAGCACGATCTCCTCCTGATCGCCGACGAGGTGTTCACCGGCTACGGCCGGCTCGGCGCCATGTGGGCCTGCGATCTGGCCGAGATTTCGCCCGATCTGCTGTGCACGGCCAAGGGGTTCACCGCCGGCGTGCTGCCGATGGCGGCGACCCTCGCGTCGCGCAAGGTGCAGGCGGCGTTCGACGGCGGGCGCGCCAAGGCGTTCCTCTACGGGCACAGCTACTGCGGCAACCCGCTCGGCGCGGCGGTCGCCCGCGAGGTGCTGGCGATCTACCGCGAGGAGAACATCCTCGACGGTGTGGCGTCGCGCGCCGCGCTCTTGACCGACCTCGTCGAGCGCGTGCTCGCCGACGGCAGGCTGCGCGGCCTCGTGCGCAGCGGACGCGCGCAGGGGGCGATCGCGGCGTTCGATCTGCTCGACGTCGCCACCACCACCGAGACCATCCCCACGGTCGAGACCCTCGACGACACGGGGTACACCGCGGGGGTCGGCTGGCGCGTCTACGAGGAGGCCCGCAAGCGCGGCGCCTACCTGCGCCCACTCGGCAACGTGGTGTACGTCACCCCACCGCTCAACACGCCGCTGCCGGACCTCTCGCGGCTCTGCCAGATCGTCGAGGACAGCCTCCGCGCCGTCGCGCCTTGAACCGGCTCGGCCGTGGCCCCATCCTCGGGGCGTGCCCGAGCTGCTCCGCACCGCCTCGCTGCCCCTGCTCGCGGGCCTCGTGCTCGCGTTCTTCGTCGCGTGGACCCTCGCCGGGCTCGCGTTCGGGTTCGCGCTCGAGCGGTTCGTGCACAAGCCGGTGTTCGCGCTGCCGCTCGCCGCGGGGCAGCTGCGCTTCGAGGCGATCGGCAACCTCGTCTTCCTCGCGGTGACCACGGTCACCGTGACCGCGGCGCTCCGCTTCCAGGTGGTGCGCCTCGGGCCGGCCTCGCTCGCGCGCGACCTCGGCACGTTCGTCGCGATGCTGGTGACGTTCCAGATCTTCTACTGGTTCCTGCACCGCGCGATGCACGCGCGCTCGCTGGTATGGATCCACCGCTGGCACCACCGTTCGCACGTGACCTCGCCGCTCACCGGGCAGTCGGTGAGCTTCGGCGAGGCCTGCCTCTGGATGCTCGGCTACGTGGGGCTGCCGATCCTGCTGTCGCGGATCGCACCGCTCGGGTTCTACGGGTGGGCGGGCTACCTCGCGTTCAACGTGCTCGGCAACGTGGCGGGGCACGCCAACGCGGAGCCCACGCTGGCGGCGGGTGGTACGCGCGTGGCCTCGCTGTTCGCGAACCCGTTCGTCTACCACTCGCTGCACCACGCGCGGTGGACGGGGCACTACGGGTTCCAGGCCGCGTGGATGGACTGGCTGATGGGCACCGAGTTCCCGGACTGGCAGCGCGCGTTCGAGCGCGTCCGCACCGGCAAGCCGCTCAAGAGCCTCAAGGAGCGGTGCTGACTCAAGGCGCGTCGAAGAATGCCCCCGGGCTAAAAGCCCGGGGCACCGACGGCCGCTGAAGCCCGGGGCATCGACCCCGGGCTCGAAGTCGCGCTGGACTGGCAGAACGCCCTTCTGCCGGTCGTTGCAGCGCGATGTCCAGCCAGTGATTTGGGACGTGAAGCCCGGGGTGTGAGGCCCCGGGCTTGCGGTGTGTGCGCCCATCATGGGCACGACCTTGCGGGTGCAAGTCCCGCCGAGAGGAGACCATCCCGATCGAAGCGAATCGCAACTGCGGAAGGGTGACCGACCGTGGGGAGGAAGCGAGGAGCGAACCCGCGGGCCGATGAACAAGAACCCGATACGAGGCGACGACGAGCAGGACGAGCGAGCACTACGATCGCGAAGCCCCGGAATGGTCGAGGCTCAGGCGTCGTAAATCGGGCGGTCGCGCGGCGAAGGGCCGTGTTCTTACCTGGGGAGATCTCGCCTCACGCCCGAAAGGGCGACGCAGTGAAGCGTAGCGAGAAGTCAGCCGAGGCCGTAGTAGCGGACGCGGAGCCGAGCAGGGACCCCCCGAACCTCGGAAGCCTCTGACGGCGCGAAGGGGCTGAACGATGGGAGAGCGAAACGATCGTGCGTCTCAAGAGCAAAAGGCCACAGATGTCGAAGCAACTCGAGCTACCGGAGGGAGGCAAGGGACAAACCCCGACGGTCCCCCGGAGCGTGGAAACGCCGATGGCGACGCACGGCGACGAGCGCTCGGGAACGAGCGACCTGATGGAACGCGTGTGCGAACGCGCAAACCTCCAGGCCGCGCTGAAGCGGGTGAGGAAGAACAAGGGCAGCGCCGGCATCGACGGGATGACGGTGGACGAGCTGCCAGAGCACCTCAAGACGCACTGGCCCGCGCTGCGTGAGCAACTGCTTGCGGGCACGTACCAGCCGTCCATGGTGCGACGGCACGCGATCCCGAAACGCGGCGGTGGGGTACGAGAGCTCGGCATCCCGACCGTCGTCGATCGGTTCATCCAACAAGCCATCCTGCAGGTGCTGGGTCCGCGATTCGACCCGACCTTCTCGCAATACAGCTACGGCTTTCGGCCACGGCGCAGCGCCCACGACGCCGTCGTGCAAGCGCAGCGATACGTGAACGACGGCCGGCGCACCGTGGTGGACGTGGATCTGGAGAAATTCTTCGACCGCGTGAACCACGACGTGTTGATGGGTAGGCTGGCCAAGCGCATCGTGGACAAGCGGCTGCTCAGGCTGATCCGCCGCTACCTGGAAGCGGGGATGCTCGCGGATGGGATCGCGATCGAGCGTCATGAGGAACGCCCCAGGGCGGCCCTCTCTCGCCGCTCCTCGCGAACGTGCTCCTCGACGAGGTCGACAAGGAACTGGAGAAACGCGGTCACGCCTTCGTGCGCTACGCCGACGACTGCAACGTCTACGTGCGGTCCAAGCGGGCGGGCGAGCGCGTGATGGAGCTGCTTCGGCAGCTCTTTGCAAGCCTCAGGCTCCGAGTGAACGAGTCGAAGAGCGCCGTCGACAAGGTGTGGAACCGCAAGCTCCTCGGCTACTCCCTATGGGCAGCCAAGGGGCGAGTGGCGAAGCACCGCGTCGCACCAACGGCCCTGGAAATGATGAAGATCCGCGTGCGTGAGGTCACGCGCCGAAGTCGAAGCCAGAGCATCACGAGGGTCGTGCAGGACCTCCGGTCATACCTCGTCGGGTGGAAGAACTACTTCCGCCTCGCCGATACACCGGGGGTCTTCCGCGCGCTCGACGAATGGATTCGGCATCGGCTACGAGCGCTTCACCTCAAGCACTGGCGCCGAGGAACGACGATCTATCGCGAACTGCGCGCCCGGGGACTGCCCGAGCATGCGGCCGCCAGAGTCGCCGCGAACGGCCACCGCTGGTGGAGGAACTCCGCCATGCTGATCAACATCGCCTTCCCCACCAGCTACTTCGACGGCCTGGGCCTCCCCAGACTCGCCGCGTGACCTCAACCAATCGAACCGCCCGGTGCGGACCCGCACGCCGGGTGGTGTGGCAGGGGTCCCGAGGGTTTTCCTCGGGCCCCTATGCCGATCGTCGGTGCCCCGGGCTTCAGCCCGGGGGCATGGATCGACAGGGCTTCACCCGATCCCGCTGCCGCGGAACTTCTGCGCGTAACCCACGTAGAGGCCGGCCGCGGTGTGGGACCAGAAGCGCTTGTCGTCGGTGACCGGGCCCTTGATGCGCCCGGGGTTGCCCATGACGACCATGCCGTCGGGGACCACCATGCCGGGGGGCACCACGGTGCCGGCGGCGATGATCACGTCGTTGCCGATCTTGGCGCCGTCGAGGACGATCGAGCCCATCCCGACCAGCACGTGGTCGCCGATGCTGCAGGCGTGCACGATCGCGCCGTGGCCGACGGTGACGCCGGCGCCGATGCGGGTGCCGAGCCCGGGGGCGATCGGCGCCTCCTGCGTGATGTGCACCACCGCGTTGTCCTGGATGTTGGTGCGCGCGCCGATCTCGATGGCGAGCTGGTCGGCGCGGACGACGGCGCCGAACCACACGCTGACCTCGTCGCCGAGGGTCGCGCGGCCGATGATGGTCGCGGTCGGCGCGAGCCACACACCCTTACCGAGCGTCGGCGCGACGCCCTCGTACTCGTAGAGGTTCGCCATTACTTGGCGGAGGCCTTGGCGCTCGGCGCGGGCGTGGGCGCGGGCTTGGCGCTCGCCGGCGGCGCGGCGGGCTTGGCGCTCGTGGGCGGCGCGGGCGGCTTCGCGCTCGCCGAGGCGGGCGGTGCGGGCGGCTTCGCGCTGCCCGACCCCGCCGGCTTGGCGCTGTCCGCCAGCCGGGCGGCGGCTTCACGTTCAGGTTCGGCGCGAGGATGCCCGAGGTGTCCTGGTCGGTCTCGATCCACATCGTGCGCCCGTTCTCGACGAGCGACACGCGCATCGCGCCGAGGAAGGTCATGCCGAGCGCGCCGATGGTGGTGACGTCGAGCTGCTTGAGCTTGTCCTCGATGGCCGTGGCGCCCGAGACGCCGACCGCGGGCCCGAGATCGAGCGCGCCGAGCTTGATGTTGGTGAGCCGCTCGTACTTCGTGTCGTTGTACGTCTGCATCTTGCTGACGTCGACGCCGACAAATCTTCCAGGTGGGCTCGGGGAACGCGAGGCCCCACGGCGAGCCGCTGTCGATCCCAGCCCGCCGCTCAGCTCGAACTCCTTCTTGATGGTGGCGCGCACGACCATGCCGCCGCCGCGCACCCACGCCACCGGCAGGCGCGTGAGCGTGGGCGGGTTCGGCGGGTCGTCCCGGCGGAGCACGAGCTGGTCGGCGCCGCGGTCGAAGGTGGCGTGCAGCCGACGGAGGAAGTTCGCCCCGATCAGCGCGCCGATCGGCACCTGCTGCTGCGAGTAGCCGGAGAGATCCTCGACGAGCGCGGGCACGTCGCGGAACTCCATCGACGCGGTGTTCTTGTCGTTGGCGATGCGGATCGACACCCAGCTCGGCTTGCTGGGGTCTTCTGGTCGAGCACGACCTCGGGCACGCCGGTCACGACGAGCGCCACCGTGGTCTGCCCGTCGACCTCGATGGGGACCATCATCGCGGGGAACAGATCGCGGGGCATGCGGAGCTCGACGAGCCGCGCCGAGGTGTCCTTGAGCTGGAACGGCTTGCGCCCCGCGCCCTGCGTGCCCGCGAGCTCGCGCACCGGCTTGGCCCAGGGGTCCTTGAAATCCGGGTCCTCGAGCGCGCGGGTGAGCTCCTCGGAGGCGTGCGCGAGGTCGTCGTCGTACCAGTAGGCGCGCGCCCGCAGGCCCGCGGCCTCCGAGCCCTCGATGCCCTCGAGCGCCTTGACCGCGGTCTTGAAGTCGAGCCGCGCGGTGGATCTTCGCGCCGAGGATGCCGATGTCCTTGTCGCGGGGGCGTTCTTGGAGGCCTTCTCGATGCTGTCCTTGGCCTCGGTCAGGTCGAGCGCGGCGTACTCCTCGCCCGCGCGCTTGAGCCACTTGTTCGCGAGCTCGTTGCGCGGCCCGGCCTTGACCGTGCCTCCGGTCGTCGGGTCGGGACAGCCCACGAGCGATCCCAGGAGCGGCCCGCAGGCGAGGACGAGCGCGAGGAGGCGGCCAGACGGGGGCGAAGACAGGGCGGACACGACGAAAGACCTCGGGGGCGCGGGGTGGGGACAGCGATCGCGCGGGCCGGGGGTAGCCCATCGCCGTGAGCGGCGAAACCCCAGGCTTTCCGACCCAGCTCAGGGCGGGAGCGGCTCGACCCGCAGGACCCGGGCGAGCAGGAGGGTCCGCCGGCCGCGGCTCGGGACCATGAAACCGTGGACGTGCGGGCCGTCGACGGCCGTCATGACCATCCCGAACTCCTTCGGGCCGCTCGAGGCAGGGCGATAGGTCACCTGCACGGGTGTCCCGCGGGTCACCGCCTCCTGACAGGCCGCGACCACCCCGGGCGGGGCTCGTTCTCCCGATGCGGACCATCCACAGGTCACGCGGGGTCGAGGGCGGAAGCTCCTTCTGACGTGGGCGTAGACCCCGCGCAGCGTGCGCACGTCGTCGCCGGCGCGGTGCGCGGTGCCCGGGTCGATGGCGAACGCGCGGGCGAGCGCGGCGAGCGCGTACGACGGCTGGAAGAACGCGCGGCGCGCGAGGACGAGCGTGTCGAGGGCGTGGGTCGGCCCGGCGAGCCCCACCCTCTCGAGCTCGGCGTGCAGGAACGCGAGGTCCCACTCGGCGGCGTGCGCCACGGGCACTGCGCCATCGAGGATCTCGACCACGGCGGCGGCGATCGACGCGAACGGTGGCGCGCTCGCGAGCGTGGCGACGGCGATGCCGTGCACGTCCCCGCTCCGCGCGTCCCAGGTGCCCGGGCCGGGATCCACGAGCGACTCGAGCCGCGCCTCGACCACGCCTCCGCGCACCCGCTCGATGCACACCTCGATCACCCGGTCCCCGCGGTCGAGCGCGAGGCCGGTCATCTCGAGGTCGAGGAACGCGAGCGGTGCCTCGTCGAGCGGGAGATCCCACGGCGGGCCCTCGGGCGGCGGGCCCTCGCCGGGGCTCTTGGTCGCCCGTCCGGCTGCATGCGGAGCCGTGCGGACGCTCGCCATGTCAGTGCGTCGCGTCGATCTCCGCGAGGTACTTCTTGGCCTGGTCGGTGCGCGGATCGTTGGGGTACTTGGTGACGATGTACTGGAACGTGCCGCGGGCCTCGCTCTTGCGCTTGAGCATCAGCAGGATCTCGCCCTGCAGCACGAGCGCCTCGACGTCCTTGCGCGAGCCCTTGTACTTGGTGACCGCGTAGCTCACGCGGGCGAGCGCGGCGTCGAGCTTGCCCTTCTTCTGGTAGAAGCGCGCGATGTAGAGCTCGTGGGCGACGAGGCGCGCGAGCGCGTCGGCGTAGAGGTCCTTCATCTGGGCGACCTGGGGGCCGTCCGGGTAGTCCTCGACGTAGCTCAGGATCTCGCGCGCGGCCTCCTTGACCGCGGACTGGTCGCGCTCGGCCTGGTCGGGCAGGAGCAGCGCGTCGCTGATCTGGTTGTAGTAGCCGCGGGCGATGCGCATGCGCGCCCAGGCGCTCTCCCGGTGCTTCGGGTTCTCGCGGACGAAGCCCTTGTACGCCGAGATGGACTCGATCCACTTCTCCTGGTCGAACTCGATGTCGGCGAGCCGGAGCTGGGCGAGCGGGGCGTACTCGGAGAAGGCGAACTTGCGGCGCACCTCGCGGAACCGGGTGCTCGCGTCGAGGTAGTCCTTGTCTTTATAAACAAGGAGAGCGTCTTCGTAGGCGCGCTTGGCGTTCTCGGTGTGCCAGGCGGGCCGGTCGCCTGGGGCTTGTCGGGCCACAGCCGCCGCCCGCGACGGGCAGCGCGAAGATCGCCAGCAGGAACAGGCGGGGACCGAGGGCCATGGAACCCGGCCGTCTAGCACGAGGGGCCCCGTGGGGGGCGGGGCTGATAGGATCCCCGGGTGACGATTCGCCGCGTGATGGATCCCCCGAGGTTCGTGGACGCCAGCCGGGCCGTGGTGGCCGCGGCCTCGGCGGCCCTGCTCAGGGGCGAGGTGGACACGGTGCTCGACGCGGTCGTCTCGGCGCTGGGCGCCGACCGAGCTCCTGCTCTTGCCGCTCGGCGAGAGGGCGAGGTGGTGGTGCACGCGCGCGCGGGGCGGCGGGCTCGAGCCCGGTCTCCCAAAGAAGGAGAGCGGCTGCGCCGCACCCTGACCGCGGAGGAGCGCGAGGAGATCAGCCGCACGCTGGTGCGCACGGTGCGCAAGGAGCAGCGCTCGGTGCTCGTGCGCCCCCTCGAGGAGAACGCGGGTTCGGCGAGCATGGCCTCGCTCGGAATCCTCGCGGCCCTCGCGGCCCCCATGCACGGCGGCGGCGTCCTCTACGTCGACTACCGCACCTTCGACGAGGACGTGGGGCCGCTCCACCGCGCGCTCGCCGAGGACGCCGCGAGCCTGCTCGGCGCGGTGATCGTGGAGCGCGATCGGCTCGCCTCCGCGCGCGACGCGCTGCGCGCCGTCGAGACCAAGATCGAGGCCGGCGTCCCTAGCCTCGACGATCTGCTGCGGCCCGACAGCATGGCTGCGGTGCGCGCGGAGGTGGCCTCGTGCCTCGACTCCGAGGCCTCGATCCTGGTCCTCGGCCCGAGCGGCACCGGCAAGACGCTCCTCGCGCACGCGATCGCCAGCGCCTCGCGGCGCCGCCCGATCGTGCGCGCGATGCTGGGGGCGAGCGACGACCTCAACACGGTGACCTCCGAGCTCTTCGGCCACGAGCGCGGCGCGTACTCCGGCGCCACCGGCAAGCGCGTGGGCCTCGTCGAGCTCGCCCACGGCGGCACGCTGATCCTCGACGAGGTGCTCAACCTCTCGCCGAACGCGCAGAAGATCCTGCTGGATTTCACCCAGTTCCGCACGTATCGCCCGCTCGGGTGGGAGCGCGCCGAGCCCAAGCGCGCGGACGTGCGCATCGTCGCCGCGACCAACGGCGACCTCGAGGCCGCGATGGCCGAGGGCGCTTCCGCGAGGACCTCTACTACCGCCTCGCCACGGTGACGCTGCACCTCCCGCCGCTCCGCGAGCGCCGAGAGGACGTGCCCTCGCTCGCCGAGAGCTGGCTGCGCCGCGCCGATCCGGAGCGCTCGGCCTCGCTGTCGGTCGCGCTCCGCAAGCGCCTCCTCGGCGCCGACCTCGCGTGGCCCGGCAACGTGCGGCAGCTCGAGCGCGTGATGCACCGGGCGCTCTCCCGCGCGCGCCTGCGCGACCCGCGCGCGGCGGTGATCGACGTCGACCATGTGGACCCGCGCGACCTCGGCGTGGACGCGACGAGCAAGCCGACGAGCACCGCGCCGGTCGGCACGCCGGTGATGCGCTTCCGCGCGCTCGGCGCCGAGCGCGAGCTCCTCGAGTCGACGGAGCGCTCGGTGCTGGCCGCGCTGATCGCGGAGCACGGTGGCGTGATCTCGAAGGTGGCGCGCGCGCTGGAGATCGCGCTCCACGCTCGTGAGCCGCCTCGAGGCGCTCGGGATCGACGCGCGCAAGCGCTAGCGGGCGACGAGGCTCTGCTGCACGTAGAACTGCTTGGTCCCGCCCGCGAACGGCACCTCCACGAAGATCCCCGCCGCCTCGCGCGCGGTGCGGACGGGCAGCACCTGCATGAACCCGCCACCGACGAGCTTGAAGGAGCCGAGCGCCGTCGCCGGGTCGGACTTGGTGCGCTGGAACACGACGACCCCGGCGAGCCCCTCGGGCTGCGTGGACTCGTAGAGCCCCGCCGAGGTGTACGGGTCGACGTAGTAGGCGTCGAAGGTGAGATCGGTCGTGTCGGCCGGTCGGCGGAGCCTGCCCGACCAGTGCCCGGCGACGCGCTCGGCGGTCACCGACCAGCCGTCGGCGGCCAGCGAGAAGCGGTCGTAGTCAGGGGCGTCGCCCCGGAGCCACTTGGTGTGCGAGGCGTAGGTCGCCGGCCCGCCGCAGGAGAAGAAGTTCACCTTGCCGTACTGCAGCACGATGCCGACGCGCCCGTCGGTGCCGTTGAGCCGCCACCGCTCGCGCCGCACGGCCGGGTCGTTGCCGAGCGCGACGTCGCTCGAGGCGCCGCACGCCGGGAGGAACAGCGCCGAGGAGACGAGACCGAGGGCGAGGGGGCGGAGGTTCATGGCGGCGCACAGGCTAATCCGGAACGCGTCTCCGCGCATCCGCTGCGACACACCGCGGGGCGCGCGGTAGGCTAGGGCGCGATGAAGCCGGGCGAGGTCGTGGGCGGGCGTTTCCGCCTCGAAGACTCCGTCCGCTCGGGGGGCATGGGCGTGGTCCACCGGGCGGTCGACCTCGCCCACGGCCACGCGATGGTCGCGCTGAAGGTGCTCGGCGTGCAGCGGAGCGAGCCGGACGCCGAGATGGTCACCCGTTCCTGCTCGAGGCCGAGATCCTGGAGCAGCTCGATCACGCGGCGATCGTGCGCCACGTCGCCCACGGGTCGCTCGAGGACGGCGCGCCCTACCTCGTGATGGAGTGGATCGACGGCCCCACGCTCGAGGGCCGGCTCGAGGGTCGCCCGCTCCGCGTCCAGGACGCGCTCCTCCTCACCCGTCGCCTCGCGGAGGCCCTGTCGATCGCCCACGCCGCGGGCGTGGTGCACCGCGACGTGAAGCCGGCCAACGTGATGCTGCCGGGCGGCGAGCTCGCGGCGGCCAAGCTCGTCGACTTCGGCGTCGCCCGCGCGGACGGGTCGTCCTCGCTCACCCAGACCGGCGTGCGCGTGGGGACCCCGCGCTACATGGCGCCCGAGCAGATCAGGAGCGCGCGCGAGGTCGACGCGCGCGCCGACCTGTTCTCGCTCGGGTGCGTGCTCTTCGAGACGCTGGCCGGGTTGCCCGCGTTCCCGGCCGACAACGCGATGGCGGTGATGGTGCAGATCCTGTTCGAGCCGGCGCCTCGCCTCGCCGATCTGCGCGCGGACCTCGCCGATCCCATCGTGTCGCTCGTGCAGCGCCTGCTCGCGCGGGAGCGCGAGGTGCGCCCTTCGAGCGCCCTCGCGGTGGTGCGCGAGCTCGACGCGCTGCTCGGTCACCTCGCCGACGGCACGATGGTCGCGCCGCGATCCTCGCTGCCCGACCCGGCGCTCGCGCGGCTCGTGGTGCGCGCTCTCCCTCGCCCCGACGGTCCCTTGATCGGGCGCGTCGCCGAGCTCGGGCGACGCCGCCACGCTGTTCGCGCTCCGCGCCCGCGTCGAGGCGAGCCACTCCACCGTGCGCACCATCTGTCGCGCGCTCGACGGCGTGCCACTGGCCCTCGAGCTCGCCGCGGCGCGCGTCGATGCCCTGGGCCTCGACGGCGTGCGCGCCCGCCTGCACCGCAAGGACCTCCTCACCGACGGCGCTCGCACGATGGAGGGCACGGTCGCCTGGTCGTTCGACCTGCTCTCGGCGGACGAACAGCGCGCCGGCGCGCGCTGCGCCTGCTTCAAGGGGGGATTCTCGCTCGAGGCGGGCGAGGCGGTGCTCGCGGGGCTCCCCGGGCCGCTCGATCTGCTCCAGGCGCTGCGCCACAAGTCGCTGCTCACCCGCCACGAGATCGACGGCGAACCCCGCCTCGTGATGCTCGGCGCCGTCCGCGACCTCTGCGTCGGCAAGCTCGTCGGCGAGGAGCTCACCGCGACCCGCGCCCTCCACCGCCGCTGCTTCGTCGAGCTCTCGGCACGACGGCGCGCCTCGCCCACGAGAAGACGGGCAGCGCGGCCGCGTTGCAGCGCCTCGCGCGCGAGCTCGACGATCTCCACGCCGCGGTGGAGCACGCCCTCGAGCACGACGACGGCGACGACGCGTGCGCGCTCGCCGCCGCGATCGAGCCCGTGCTCTCGTCGCGGGGCGCCGCCGCGGCCGCGCTCACGTTGCTCGAGCGCGCCCTCGCCATCGCCTCGACCAGCTCGCCCGCGGTCCAGGCCGCGATGCAGGCCCGGGCCCGCACGCTGGGCGCGCTCGGCCGCGCGGAGGAGGGCCTCGCCGACCTGCGCGGTCTCCTCGCGAGCGGTGCCGACCCGGGGCCGCTGCACTCGAGCTCGGCGTGCTGCTCCACGTGCACGGCGCGCTCGCCGAGGCCAAGGAGGCCTATTCGGCCGCGGCGGAGCTGCTCGCGACGAGCGGCGACGAGCGCGGCGAGGCCCGCGCGCTCGCCAACCTCGGCGCCCTCGGGCACGACGAGGGCGCGCTCGCCGAGGCCGAGTCGCTCTACGGCGAGGCCATCGCCCTCTTCTCCTCGGTCGGCGATCTGCGCCTGCGCGGGGTCACCCTGGGCAACCTCGCGCTCGCCAAGCAGGAGCGGCACGCGCTCGACGAGGCCCGCGCGTGCTTCGCCGAGGCAGTCACCCACCTCGAGGCCTACCAGGACGTGCGGCTGCTCGGCGTCGTGCTCGGCAACGCGGGCTTCTGCGAGCTCGAGGCCGGCGGGCCCCTCGCCCGCGCCCACCTCGAGCGCGCACAGGCGCTGCTCGCCCCCACCGGAGACAGCCGCTCCCTCGGCCTCGCGCTCGGTCGGCTCGCCGCGGCCCTCGCGCTCGAGGGGCGGGTCGGCGACGCCGACGCCCGGTTCGCGCGCGCCGACCGCGTGCTCGCCAAGCACGACCAGCTCTCGCGCACGGCGGTCTCGGCGCTCCGCGCGACGAGCGACGTGCTGCGCGCAGAGGAGGCGCTCGCCCGGGGCCGCCCCGCAGACGCCATCGCCCAGCTCCGCGTCGCCACCGGGCGCATCGCGCAGGCCGAGGCCGGCGAGCAGAGCGGCGCCTTCGGTCGGCGCTCCGACGACGTCCGCACCGCGCTCCGCCTGGTCACGCCGCGGGTCGAGGCGCTCGCCCGTCGCCTTCACGACCCTCCGTGAACCTCGTCACGAAGGTTCGTGAAACGGCCCGGGCTCCGCGCGAAATCCTGGGAAATTCGCGCCATCCGGCCTTGGTACGGTCCTCGCGAAGGGGGCCTCCATGCGCAACCGATTCTCGAACACTGGGCTTAGGGCTGGCTCCGCGGCGTTGCTCGCCGCGCTGGTCAGCGGGGGCTTCGCGGCCGTGGGCTGCGGGGGTGACGATGGCACGCCGCCGGTCGACTACGACACCGGCACGGACACCGGGGTGGTCTCGGAGACGAGCACCGACTCGGGCACGACGGACAGCGTCACGGACTCGGGCAGCGACACGCCCGACGCGCCGGCGCCGACCGCCCGCACGACGCCGACCAACGGCGGCGCGATCGCCGTCTCGAAGGACGACACCGTCACCGTCGCGGCCAACCGCATGACCGGCGACGTGACGATCGCCAAGCTCGATCTCGGCGGCGCGACCCCGCTCACCAAGGTGGCCGACATCGAGCTCGGCGCGGGCTCCGAGCCCTGGGCCGTGGTGATCGGCAACGACGACGACACCGCGTTCGTCATCACGCGCAAGACCCAGACGATCCGCAAGATCACCGGCCTCAAGACCACCCCCAAGCTCGACGCCGCGAGCGGCAAGCTCGGGAGCGAGCCGACCGGCCTCGCGATCTCGCCCACCGGCCAGGAGCTCTACGTGGCCAACTGGGCCGAGGGCAGCGTCACGGTGGTCAAGGCGAGCGACCTCTCCATCGTCAAGACCATCGACCTCAACGACGCGCTCGCCAAGTCGGGCGTGCTCGGCCCGTCGGTCACCGCGGGCCGCCCCGGCCTCGCCCACCCCGCGCGCGCTCGTCGTCACCAACGACGGCAACGGCGTCGACTCGGACGAGACGCTCTACGTCACCGAGTTCTTCTCGCAGGCGCGCACCGACGCGCTGCCGACCGACGACAGCCAGTTCGACGTCGCGCGCCAGGGCCTCGTCTACGCGGTGAAGCTCTCCGACGCGAGCGTCAGCACCATCACCATCGCGCCGGTCACCGACACCGGGTTCAAGGACAGCGCGGGCAACACGACCGGCTGCTTCCCGAACCAGCTCTCCGCGGCCGCCCTCAACTCGGGGCGCCTCTACGTCACGAGCGTGTGCGAGTCGCCGCGTGGCCCCACGGGCCCGGTGATCGCCGGCACCACGACCAACACCGCCAACTTCAAGACCCAGATCCACGCCGGCGTGTTCGTCATCGACACCGCCACCAAGAAGGAGCTCCCCGCGCAGGGCCAGCTGCTCAACAAGGCGTTCCAGAAGCTCTACGACGACGGCGCGGTGGCCGACGACGCGACCCGCCGCATGCCGCTCATGCCGAGCGACCTCGCCTTCGCCCCGACCACCAAGGTCGCCTACGTGACCTCCTACGGCTCGGACGCGGTCTTCCGCGTCTCGTACAACGACGACGGCACGCTCAAGGAGGTCGGCGCGGCCACGCAGAAGTTCATCAGCCTCTCGCCGAGCGGCAACCTCCCGGTGGGCATCGCCGTCGCCAACGCCGGCGTCGCCACCAAGCCGTTCGCCGTCGCCATCAACGAGAACAGCCGCAATTTCTCGGTGATCGCGCTCAGCACCCAGACCGTCTCGGCGACCGTCGCGTCGTCGGCGGCGACCGTCTCCGACAGCAACGTCAAGGGCCAGAAGTTCTTCGCCACCGGCCTCGGCCGCTGGTCGTTCAAGGGCCAGGGCTGGAACTCGTGCCAGTCGTGCCACCCGGACGGCCTCACCGACAACGTCACCTGGTACTTCGCGCGCGGTCCGCGCCAGACGACCTCGCTAGACGGGACCTACGGCGACAAGAAGGACACGACCAAGCGCCGCGTCCTGAACTGGACCGGCATCTTCGACGAGGTGCACGACTTCGAGCTCAACACCCGCGGCAACTCGGGCGGCATCGGCGCCGTCGTCTGGAAGAGCGGAACGCCGGCCAGCGCCGACGACCGGATCATCTTCGACGGCACCGCGGTGAGCGGCGCCCAGAAGCCCAGCGCCACGCCGCAGGCCGGCCTCAACGGCGCGGTGAGCTCGATGGTCACCGGCGTCACCGGCGTCTGCGCCGACGGCGACACCACGTGCAACAAGTCGGTCCTCAAGGACTGGGACGAGATCGACGGCTACGTGAAGACCATCCGCGCGCCGAAGAAGGCCTCTAACCTCGACGCCGCCAAGGTGACGGCCGGCGAGGCGCTCTACAAGGCGAACAACTGCGCGGCCTGCCACGGCGGCTCCACCTGGACGATCTCGCGGGTGTTCTACGCCCCCAACGAGGCCAACAACGCGGTCGCGGGCCTGCTCCGTACCAAGGAATACACGCTGCCGACGGGCTTCCCCGCCGCGCTCAACCCGGCCGCGAACGTCTCGGCGCGCAAGGCCACCCTGCGCTGGCCCGACGCGGCGACCGCGGGCGCCCAGGACCAGATCCAGTGCGTCCTGCGTGACGTGGGCACGTTCGCCACCGGCGGCGTGTTCCCGACCGGCATCCCGCTCAAGGAGGTCCGCGCGGACATGACGACGCTTGCCCAGGGCGCGACCGGGTTCAACCCGCCCTCGCTCCTCGGCATGATCACCGGCGCGCCGTACTTCCACGGCGGCAACGCTCGCACCCTCGAGGAGGCGTTCGGCGCCACGTTCCAGAAGCACCACCAATCGCTCTCGACGCTGTTCGCGCCGTCGGCGACCGAGGTGGCGCAGCTCATCGCCTTCCTGTCGAGCATCGACAACGACTCGACGGTGATCCCCGTGCCGACGTCGGGCACCATCACCTTCGACCCCGATCTGTGCCCCAAGACCTTCCCCTGATCTAAGGGGGGCTCACGCCCCCCTTGGGTCTCGGTGGCCGCGCCACCTTCGCTTCGCTCGGTGTCGCAGACCAGCCTCGACGCCCCCCTGCGCCGCTCCGCGGCGGGATGGGGGGCGTCGTCGTTTGTCCGCGCGCCACCTTCGCTTCGCTCGGTGTCGCAGACCAGCCTCGACGCCCCCCTGCGCCGCTCCGCGGCGGGATGGGGGGCGTCGTCGTTCGTCCGCGCGCCACCTTCGCTTCGCTCGGTGTCGCAGACCAGCCTCGACGCCCCCCTGCGCCGCTCCGCGGCGGGATGGGGGGCGTCGTCGTTCGTCCGCGCGCCCTCCGCGGCGTCGACGGGTGTCTCGTGGTCGTGACGTTCCAGCGCATGGTTCGCCGGGAGGGGGTGCGGGGGCGGGGAGGCGTATGATGGGGGGATGCGCAGTGTCGTTGCCTTCGGGCTCTCGTTCGCGTTGGTCGGGTGTGGCGTGTCGGGGGATGGCGACACCGAACCTGGCGACGGCGCGGGCACGGACACGAGCACGAGCGGGGACGCGCTGCCGACCGACACCACGGTGCCCACCGAGGGCGGCACGGACACCGGGGTCGCGATCGACGCGCCGGAGGGCGGCGTGTGCTCGGGCCTCGGGCGCTACTGCGGCTCCCGCCTCGGCCTCGACGCGAACAAGCTCTACGACTGCAACGAGGGCAAGATCGTCGGCACGATCGCCTGTTCGGGCCCGTGCATCGTGGTCAAGGACAGCGAGCAGGATCTGTGTCCCTGCCCCGCGGGCGACGGGCGCTACTGCGGCGATCGCGTGGGTCGCGACGCGCGCTACCTGTGGGACTGCAAGGGCGGGGCGCTCACCCAGGGCCCGCAGTGCGGCAAGTGCAGCGCGGGCTCCGCGGCGAGCGACAGCTGCGCGCCGTGCGCCTCGGGCGACGGCGACTACTGCGGCGCCATCGTCGGCGGTGACAAGAACAAGCTCTACACGTGCAAGGGCGGCGTGCTGACGGTGAAGGCCGACTGCGGCGCCGCGTGCGTGGAGAAGCCGCCCGGCACGCCCGACACGTGTCCCGCGTGCCCCTCCGGCGACGGCGCGTACTGCGGCGGGCCGGTGGGCCTCGACCCGAACACGCTGTTCAACTGCAAGGGTGGCGTGTTCACGGTGAAGGAGAAGTGCACGGCCACGTGCTACGTCGCTCCGCCCGGCTCGCCCGACTACTGCACGACGGTGGGCGCGGGGCTCCTCTGCAGCCACGTGCAGTGGTGGAACAGCGCGCTGACCTACGGTCCATACATGAGTTATGGATGGTGGGACACGGACATCTCGGCCGGCAGCGGCACGCCAATCCAGCTCCGCCACGACAGCAAGCTCGACAAGGAGGGCGTGTACGGCTGGGGGTGGATGCCCGAGTTCACCGACCAGGTCACCAAGCAGCGCTTCCGTTTCCTGCACCTGCGCCTCTCCGCCAAGTACACCACCGCGATCGGCACCGTCTATCCAGCCGGCACGATCGTGGGCCTCTCGGGTGGCGACACGGCGGACACCGGCCTCGGCAAGTACTCCACCGGCGCGCACCTCTGCGTGCAGACGCTCGCCGAGTACCGCACCGTCTTCCCCGCCGGCAAGGACGCTTGCAAGTGACCCTCGCTCAGCCTCAGCCCTGACCGCAGAGTGTGGTGAACGGCACGCAGGTGGCGTCGTCTCCGCAGGTGGCGTCGGCGCAGTCGTTGGAGCCCTTGGTGCACGGATCGCCGAGCGCTTGGGTGGCCTGGCAGGTGCCGAACCGACACACGAGCGAGCCCCGGCAGCGTCGCAGGTCCGTCGCCGACTTCTCCGAGCACGGCGCGCCCTCCTCGCCGAACGTGATGGGCCAGCACCGCGCGGGCTCGCCCTCCTCGCTCGCGCAGCGACTCCACGGATCGCACCCCGACTTGCCGTCGCCGCAGGAGACCACCGCGTGCGCCGAGCCCACCGCGCACCTGCGCCCGAGGCACTGCAGGCCGTCGACGCACTCGCCGTCGCGGGTGCACGTCGCCCCCTGTTCGTTGCGGGGCACGCACGCGCGAATCGCGATGTCGCAATAGAGTCCCTCGTCGGTGGTGCCGGCGCCCGGGTGCGAGCAGCCGTCGTCGTCGAGGCAGAAGTGCCCGGGGTGCGAGGCGATCACGCACTCGCCACACGCCCCGCTCGCCGCGCCGCCGAAGGCGCAGGCACCGCTCACGCACTGCGCATTGGCGTGGCACGGTGAACCGACCGGCAGCCGTCCGCGCTGGAGGCCCGCGGGTGGACGGCACGCCGGGCTGCGCAGCGCCGCGAGCCGCCCCGGACAATCCCGCGCCCGCAGCGCTTCGGCGCAGTCCGCGAGCGCGACCAGATCGGCCACCGCCCCTGGCAGCTGCGCATCCTTGACGCACTTGGTCCGGGTCGCCTCCACACAGTCGACCGCGTCGCGGTAGGCCTGCATGGACCATGGCTCGCACGTGCTCGACGGCGCGCGGCAGAGCGCGTCTGCATAGACGGAGCATGCTTCACCCACCGAGCGCGTGTAGGGCGTCACCCGCGGTACGGCCGGCCCGGCGTCGTCCACGGACTCCAGATCGACGGGCGGGCCTGCACAGCCGACCAGCACGAGGATCCAGGGAGTGAGACTGCGCACGCCCCGCGGGCTGCAAGCCGCGTTCCGCTGGGAAACACCGAAAGATCAGCCGGTGGAAACCCGAGGTCGTCAGGCTCCGCACGGGCCGATTCGTGCAGGGCAGCGTGAGCGCTCTGCCAGCGCCAAGGTGCGTGGAGGTGCGTTCGCCAGACGATCAGCTGCCGAGACGACGCTCGATCGCATCGAGGTGGCCCCGCATCTCCGGGTCGTTCTCGCGGAGCGCCTCGACCTTCTTCACGGCGTGCATCACGCTCGTGTGGTCGCGGTGCCCGAAGTGGCGACCGAGCTCCGGGTAGCTGCACTTGAGCCGCTGCCGGCAGAGATAGATGGCGACGTGCCGCGCGTTGGCGATGCTGCGGTGACGATCCTTGCCGAGGAGATCGCCGGAGCGGAGGTTGAAGTGGTGGCACACGGCGCGGATGACCTCGTCCACGCTGACCGGCTGCTGCCGCGCAGGGAGCGAGCTCGCGAGCACGCTGCGGGCGAACTCGAGGTCGATGCGACGACCGAGGATCGAGGCCTGCGCCGCGAGCCGGATGAGGGCGCCCTCGAGCTCACGGACGTTGCTCCGCACGGCCTGGGCGAGGAGCACCGCCACGTCGTCGTCGAGCTCGAGCTGCTCGAGCTGGGCCTTCTTCTTGACGATGGCGACGCGGGTCTCGAGCTTCGGGACCTGCACGTCGGCGACGAGGCCCCACGTGAAGCGCGACACCAGGCGGTCGGTCATGCGCTCGAGCTCGCGCGGGTCGCGGTCGCTCGTGACCACGATCTGCTTGTCTGCGTGGTAGAGCGCGTTGAACGTGTGGAAGAACTCTTCCTGCGTCTGCTCGCGGCCGGCGAGGTTGTGCACGTCGTCCATCAGGAGGAGGTCGCACTGCATGCGGTAGCGCGTGCGGAAGGCGTCCATCTCCTTGTTGGCGAGGGCGGCGATGAACTCGTTGGTGAACGCCTCGGCGCTCACCACGACGATGCGCGCCTGCGGACGCGACGCGCGGATGTGGTGCCCGACCGCGTGGAGCAGGTGGGTCTTGCCGAGGCCGGTGCCGCCGAAGATGAACAGCGGGTTGCCGCGCCGCACGGAGCCCGCGCCCGCGGCGGCGAGGGCGGCCGCATGCGCGAGATCGTTCGACGTGCCGACCACGAAGTTGGCGAACAGGTACTTGGGGTTGAGGCCGCTCGGCAGGCCGTCGCGACCGTCGCGCAGCTGCAGGGGCTCGCGCATCGTCGCCTCGCCGACCACTGGCTCCAGCGGCGCGGGCGGCGGCGTGGAGGGCGTGGTGAAACCCACCGGCTCGGGCGGGCGGCTGGAGACCGGATCGGCCAGTTCGGAGTCGATGATCCAGGTGACGTCGACGGCGAGGCCCGTGCGCTCGCGGATCTTCTCGCGCAGGAGAGGCAAGTGGTGGGTGGTCACGAAATCGCGCACGAACGCGTTCTGCGCACGGAGCTGCAGCACGCCGTCCGTGAGCCCGTCGAACTGGATCGCACAGAACCAGCGATCGAACGAGGTCGGAGCCTTCGCACGCAGCTCCGCAATCGCACCGTCCCAGACGTCCTTCATTCCGATCACCTGCGACACCGCTGAAAATCCAACCTCACGACTGCGCCACACCGAAGACCAGACCTACCAACGAGCCCGACGAACGAGCCAACCTCCGCTGCGAGGAAGAAGAGACGACCAAAGCCAACCCAAGTGACGAAACCCGGCCGAGGAGACTGGGATCAGGAGACACGTCGACCTGTCTCCTCAACCTTTCCACAGGCTGGGGAGAACTCAGCATCTTGTCTGCCGCCGGCTGCCAATCCGTCACGCACAACCACGCCACCGTCTTGGCCCGCCGCTTGGCCCACCCACCGATCAAGACCGTAGAGAAAGAACGACGCCGTTCGACGATGTCGCGAACAGCGTGTGTAGACGGAGTAGCACCGGCTTCGGGAGGGTGTAAAGCCCCGTGGAACGACCGCGCGAGCGCGACATGCGATTCCGCACACTTGTGCTGCGGGGTGCGTTCCACGTTGACTTTTCTCTCGCACAAACGTTGGCCCGCACCCACGACGCAGCGTACGCGGCGACGATGCGACGATGCGCGCGACGTTCCCCGAAGACCAGCGCGGCAGCCCTCGTGGGCGCGCTCGTCCTCTCGACCAGCACCCTCGAGAGCAGGGCCGACGAGTACCGCGCGCCGGAGCTCGGCCACGCGTACGGAGAGTTCGAGGGACCCCGCACGGTCGGGATGGGCGGCGCCGCCCGCGCCTTCGGCCAGTCGACCTCCGCCATCCCCCTCAACCCGGCGAATCTCGCCACCCAGAGCGTCTATCACTTCGAGCTGCTCGGTGGCCTCGACACCAAGGCCCACCGGCTCCAATACGGCGCCGCCATCCTCGACGCCGTCACCCAGAAGATGGCGATGGGCGCGCTCGTGTCGCGCACCGACCTCGGCAACGACGGCGACCCCTACCGTCGCGGTACCCTCGACGTGCGTGTGGCGTTCGCGTTCCCGTTCGGCGACCGGCTCGCGGTCGGCGTCGGAGGGCACTACCTCCGCGCGACCCAGGACGGCACCGGCCTGCTCGGCGAGAGCCCCGTCTCGCGGAGCAGCAGCGACGCCACGAACTACCGAGGATTCACGCTGGACGCGGGCCTCAACCTGCTCATCGCAGAGGGTTTCCGCCTCGGCTTCGTCGCCCAGAACCTCACCAACCCGGGCACCGTGCTGGCGCCGCTCATGTTCGGGGGTGGCCTCGGGTTCAAGAAGGGCGACCTGACCATCGAGGCCGACGTGGTCGGGGTGGACAAGGTGATCTGGGGCAGCTGGAAGGCCCGCCTCCAGGCCGGTGTCGAGTTCCTGGCGGGCGACCACTATCCCCTGCGGATCGGCTGGCACTACGATCAGGGGAGCCAGCGCCACTCCATCCACTACGGCACAGGCTTCGTGGACCGCTCCTTCGCCATCGACGTCGGGGTGCGTCAGGAGATTGCGGCCCCCGCGAACGACCCCTGGGGAAAGACCCTCGTATTCGCCGTCGGCCTGCGATACTTCTACGATGCTGCGACCACCGGCGCCCCCGACAACGCGGGGGGAGGCTTCTAGGACAGTCTCCAAAACCGAGTCGCACCTTCTGGGATGAGCATGTCCGGGACCGACGCGCAGCCGCTGTTCCCGCAGCCCGAGGACGGGGATCCCGAGGACGTGGGCTGGGCCCTGTCCACCGCCGAGGCGTTGTGGAAGCGGGGCGAGCACGCCGATGCGGTCACCTGGGTGCGCCGCGCCGCCGAGGCCGCGTCCGAGGCCGAGCAAGACGTCCGCATGCTCGTGCTCGTGAAGGCCGCGGGGGAGCTCGCGGCCCTCGCCGAAGCATTCGCCAACCAGCCCGACGTCGTCCCCTCCGAGCCCGCGCCGCCGATGCCGCCGGAGCTGGAGCCCGAGATGCCGGCCGTCCCGGTGGCGGCGGCAGTGCCCGCGGTGCCCCCGTCGACGGAGGCGGTGGAGGAGGAGGTTGAGGTCCCGTCGGGTCGCCTCTCGACCGAGTCCATCGACCTCGATCTCGACAGCGCCGCGGTCGAGTCGGTCGAGGAGCCGCTCGCGCACAAGAAGCCGCCGAAGCCGCCGCCCCGACCCGTGAGCAAGGCGCCCGCACGCAACGAGCCGGTGCCCACGCCGAATCCCTTCCCGAGCCCGCTGCGCGCGCTCGCGATCAAGCTGCCGACCGCGGAGGATCTGCCGCCGCCTCCACCCCCGTTGCCGCACGCCGCCAACGAGGACGAGTCGTTGCCGCACGTCCCGACGGTGCCGCCGCCGCCCCCGGACTTCGCGCCGACCCCCATGGGCCTTCGCGCGGCGCCGAGCGTCCGCCCCGATGGAGACACGAGTCGCACGGGGACCGCACCGTTCGGCGTCGGCGCCGTCCCGCGTCCGCGCCCCCCTGCGCGTCCGGCGGCGCCTCCGCGGCCCGCGCTCGACAGCACGGGCCGCTCGATCGTCGGGGCGAATCCGGACGAGACCCCCGCGCTCGGGCCGGCGCTCCTCGCCGAGTCCGAGCCTGCGGTGCGGTCGCGCCCGAACTCGACGTTCCCCGCCGCGCCCAAGGCCGAAGAGGCAGAGGCTGTCGTGGCCGAAGAGGCCGAGCCGCCGTCGCACCGCAGCGTCACGCCGCCGATGGGCAGCGTGCCGCCGAAGCCACTCGCGTCGCTGCGTCCGCCGGCGATCACGCACGCCGACGGCGTGCAGAAGCACGTGAGCGAGGCCCCGCCGCGCGCCGCCGCCACGCCGGCCGTCAACATCCCGAAGGCGCCGCGCGCCCCCTCGGTGAGCGAGGCCAAGGCCGCGGATCGCCCGGCGCTCGTCAAGCTGCCCACGCCCCGCGATGGCTTCCCGAGCACCCCGGCGCCTCCGCCTGCCTCGCGCGCGGTGCCCTCCGCCCGCGACATCGTGCTCGACCCCGAGCGCTTCGAGGTGCTCGCCGACGTGCCCGACGACGCGCGCGAGGCGCTGGTGCAGGCGTCCGAGAAGCAAGTGCTCCTGCCCGACGAGCAGCAGGTCGCGCCGCCGATGGTGGTGGTGCTGTCCGGCGAGCTCGAGGTCCGCGCGCCCGGCTACATCACCCGCCTCGACGTCATCGGTCAGGGGCAGGTGCGCTTGCTCGCCGCCCTCGCGCCGGCGTCGGGTCAGCTCCAGCTGCTCGGCGGCCCGAAGGGCGCCCGCTACCTCGCCGTGCCGCAAGAGGCGGTCGAGGCGCTGCACGTGGCCGCGCCGTGGGTGGTGCAGGAGCTCGAGCCGGCGAGCGACGACGTGCACGTCGTCGCCGGGGCCCTGACCGGCAAGCTCGGCGCCCGCCTCGACGGCGGCATCCTCGACGCGGTGCTCTCTCGCGCCAAGACCATGCGCCTCGCGCCGCACGCGCCGGTGGTCAAGCAGGGCGAGGTCGTGCGCGCCCTCATCTTCGTCGGCGCGGGCGAGCTCTCGCTGCGCACCGGGTCCGACGCCGACGCGATGGAGATCGGGACCCTCGATCCGGGAGAGGTGCTGTTCCCCGCCGAGCTCCTCGCGCGCGAGCCCGCGCCCTCGACCGTGCGCGCGGGCGAACGAGGGGCCCTGGTCATCGTGGCGACGCGCAGCGCGACCGAGGAGATGCTCGTCACGGTGCCCCCGCTCCTCGAGCTGCTCGGCGAAGGGTGATGATCTCGCGCGCGCTCGCTCTCGGGATCGCGAGCGTGATCGTCGGCTGCGCGCACGTGGAGACGCCCCGCGAGCGCGCGCTGCTCCTGCTCGCGCACGGGCGCATCCCGCAAGGGATCGTGGAGCTCGAGAAGCTCCGCGACGCGCACCCGGACGATCCGCAGGCGCACATCGATCTCGGTCATGGTTACGAGCTCGCTCACCGCTACGACGAGGCGCTCGCGGAGTACGACCGCGCCGCCGAGGTGAAGAAGACCGACCCCGCGGCCCGCGCGAGGGCGGCCTGCGCTGCGCGGCGTGGGGCGAACACGAGGCCGCGATCCCCCGGCTCGAGGAGGCCATCCGCCGCGGAGACCAGGACCCGCGGACGTTCCACGCGCTCGGGTTCTCGCGCCTCCAGCGCGGCGACAAGAAGGGTGCTCGGGAGGCCTACACCGCGGGGCTCGCGACCAAGGACGGCGATCGCGACGCCGCGTGCGTGCTCGGCCTCGCCACCCTCGCGGTGATCGACGAGGACGGCAAGGAGGCGCTCCGCTGGTACGAGGAGCTGATCAAGCGGCGCCCCAAGCACGCCGGAGCGCACCTCGGACGCGCATGGGCCCTCACCAAGCTCGGGCGCCACGCCGAGGCAGACGCCGCGCTCGCCGAGGCGGTCGAGCTCGGCGCCACGGCGCAGGAGACGGCGAAGCTGCGGGTGTGGATGAAGGAGCAGCGCGCGCCCAAATAGGGCGCGGCTACTTCGAGAACTCGATGCGGTCGAGGGCGTGCACGAAGGTGCCGATGCCCTCGAGGGAGCGCACCTCGATGCGGTGGGTGCCGGCCGCGAGGTGGAGCTTGCCCGCCGCGTTCCAGTGCAGCACCGACTTGGCGCCGCGTCCGTCGAGCGGCGGCGCGAGCACGGTGCCGTCGACCACCAGCGCGAAGCGGCCGCTGTCGAAGCGCAGCGGGATCTCGGCGGAGATCTGGTAGTCGCCCTCCTCGAACAGGTACTGGCGGAACACGACGTTGGCCTTCGGCGAGCGCAGCGTGATCTTGAGGAACTGCCGGTTGCTGGCCTCGGGCAGACCCTCGATCTGCGCGTAGGAGTCCACGCGGGTGTCGGGCGGGAACTTCGCCTCGCCCTCGACGACGACCCGCGACGGCGTGGGCTGGGCGAACGGGAACGGCAGCGGACGACCGATGCAGTCGACGCGCTGGTGCTGCCAGGTCGGGTACATGGTGACCATCTGCCGATCGTGCGCGACGTCGAAGCTGCGCACGTAGACCCGATCACCGTCCCAGAGACGCGGCGTGTTGAGCACGCTCGGCCAGCCGTAGACGACGTCACCGCGGTCGGGCTCGACGCAGTTCTGCACGTAGACGATCGCGTGGTGGGCGTTGGTCTTGTCGACGTTCTCGTGCACGCGCTCGGCCTGGCGCTGCCGGTTGATGTCCTTGATGCGGTTCGGGATGTCCTTGCGGAGCTCGTCGACGACCACCAGGGCGAGCACCATCGTGCCGAGCGCGCACGCGATCTGCCAGGCCTTGCTCGGCGGAGCCTCGCCCTCGCTCTGTGGCTGCAGCGTGAGGCCCGCCGCGATCGCCACGGCGAGGGGACCCATGAGGTCGGTGGAGCCGCGCGCCGTGCTGGATCGCGTGGTAGTAGAACGCGTAGTACACGGCGAGTGGACCGAGCGTGCCCACCACCACGAGCGCGTCCTCGCGCTTGCGCGACCGCAGCACGAACAGCGCCGCGAGCGCGATCGGCCAGCCCGTGCCCCAGGCGTCCACGCGGAACACGTTCCACCGCATGGTCGTGACCTGCATCGCGCGCTCGAGCGTGTAGCCCTCGGGCGGCACCTCCTTCGGGTGCTCGCGCCCGCACCCCACCTCGTCACCGAAGCCGAGGCGGTGGCAGTCGGGGTTGTCCTCGGTCTGCGCGAAGTAGCGGTCCTGGGGGAGCTCGAGGACGTGCCCCGTGGTGCGGACGTTCCACGCGGCCTGGGTCAGCGGGCCGAGCGCGGCGAGGCACACGAACACGAGGAGCGGCCTTCGCAGAGGCCGCGGCACGCTGGGCTTGCGGAAGCGCGCGAAGCGAGGCTCGCCCGGCACGGGCGCGGGGAACCGCACGGCGAACACGAGGACACCGACGACGATCCCGAAGAACAGCGTGAGCGCCGTGGGCAGGCGCGTGATCACGAGCCAGGCGCTCGCGATGCCGCCGAGCAGCGCGCCGAGGTGGGCGCGACGCGGGTCCGGGTCGACCAGCGCGAAGTGCAGGCCCTCGAGGCCGGAGCACAGCAGCGCGGCCGCGAGCGTGCGCGAAGTAGGCGCCGCCGACCACGTGCAGGAACCCGCTCGCGAGGAGCAGGAGGCCGGCGAGCACGCTGGCGACGCGGCCGTAGAGCCGATCCGCGAGCCGCGAGCCGGCGACCACGAGCATCGCGGTCGCGAACGCGGGGGCGAGGCCCGGCGCGTGGAGCTTCCAGAACACCGCGAGCAGGAGCGGCCAGCCGGGCTGGAACAGCGGGTAGCTGCGGCCGTCCTCCACGAGGAAGCGCATACGGAAGAACTCGAACAGCGGGTGCGAGGCCGGTATCGGCTGGCCGATCGAGATGCGCCGCGCGAGCAGGTCGTAGCTGATCTCGTCCTGGATCTGCGGGAAGGCGCCGAACGCGCCGAACGTGAACCGCTTCACGAGGAGGAACGCGGCCGTGAAGAACAGCACGTCGAGGACGACCCGCGGGATGCGCGCGACGAACCGCGCGACCTGCTCGTGGCGCAGGTACGAGACGACGAGCACCGCGATCGCGAGGAGCCAGTACGGACCGGCGTGGAAGACGCGACCGCCGAAATCGAACACGAACCCACGCTTCGGCGCGCGGAACGCAGCGGCCACGATCAGCGAGGCGAGGCCGACTTGGATCAGGCGGAGCGCGTTGGGGAGCACAGGCGACAGCTCTTCTGGAGGGAGGCGAGAGCTTACCCACGGGGCACCACAGCGGGGGCGGAATTCCGCCGCCCACGCTTGGGAAATCGCGAGCGGAGCGAGCAGGGGGGCGGTCGACGGTCAGCGACGCGACGAGCCCAGCGAGGAGCGGCGCGGCGGCCGACCTCAGCGGGGGGCGAAGGCCCCCCGCCAGCAAATACAGCCAAGTGAGGAGGCGCGCGCTAGACTCCTCGATCTCTTGCCTTCGGAGGTCTCATGAGCGCGTCGTTCGTCCAGCGGGTCGTCAAGGTGGCCTGCGCCGCCAGCATGGTCACCGGCCTCGCCTTCGGGTGTGGTTCGCGCTCGACGCTCGACGGGGTCGCGCAGCCCGAGATCGACGGCGGCGTCACGCCGAAGACCTGCGGCGACGGCGTCTGTCAGGCCGACGAGAGCTGCGCTTCTTGCTCCTCCGACTGCGGCAAGTGCGCCACGTGCGGCAACGGCGTGTGCGATCCGAGCGAGAGCTGCACGAGCTGCCCGGGCGACTGCGGCAAGTGCACCACCTGCGGCGACGGCACCTGTCAGGACACCGAGAGCTGCGCGAGCTGCTCGGACGACTGCGGAAAGTGTCCTGCCTGCGGCGACGGCGTCTGCGCCGGCGGCGAGGACTGCGCCACGTGCCCGGTCGACTGCGGCCTCTGCAAGACGTGTGGCAACGGCAAGTGCGACGGCGGCGAGACCTGCGACAGCTGCCCCGGCGACTGCGGCGGCTGCGACAAGTGCGGCGACGGCTTCTGCGCCGGCTCGGAGGACTGCCTCTCGTGCGCGCCGGACTGCGGCGCTTGCAAGACCTGCGGCGACGGCAAGTGCGACGCGGCCACCGAGAACTGCTTCAGCTGCCCCGGCGACTGCGGCAAGTGCGTGGGCTGCGGCGACGGCATCTGCAAGGGCACCGAGACCTGCGCCTCGTGCAAGGCCGACTGCGGCCCGTGCTCGGTGTGCGGCAACAAGAAGTGCGAGGGCCCGTACGAGACCTGCACCAACTGCACCGAGGACTGCGGCACCTGCGAGACCACGGGCTGCCTCGACGTGCTCACGTGCATCATCGGCAAGTGCATCTCGTCCGGCGTCGGCGGCACCCCGAGCCCCACCTGCATCGCCAACTGCGTGTCGCTCGGCTGCCCGGCCGTGCAGTTCTTCGTCGACCAGGCGTTCGCGTGCGTGGTCAAGAACTTCTCCAAGTGCAGCGGCGGCGGCGCCACCCTCGATTGCTTCCGCAAGGTCTGCGACAAGGAGATCGCAGCCTGCATCGGCGCCAAGTGCAAGTAGGGCGTGCCCGCGATCGAGCTCTCGACGACGCGTGACGCGCTCCTCTCGGGGCGCGTCGTCTACGAGCAGCCCACCAAGGGCTACCGGGTGTCGGTCGAGGCGCCCTTGCTGGCGGCCTTCGCGATCGCGCGGCGCCCGCGGCCGTTCCGGGCGCTCGTCGATCTCGGCGCCGGGCCCGGTGCCGTCGGGCTCGTGCTCACGGTCACGGGCTGGGCGCGTCGGGCGACGCTGGTGGAGATCGACCCCACGCACGCGGCGCTCGCGCGGGTCAACGCCGAGCACAACGCGTGCGCCGATCGCCTGGAGGTCTTCGAGGGGTCGGTCACGCGCGTGCGCGGCCTCTGCGTGGACCTCGCCGTGGCGAACCCGCCGTGGTTCGACGTGGACGACGGCCCGACCGCGACGGGGAGAGCGCGGGCCGGTGCGCGCGCGTTCGTCGAGGGGAGCCTCGAGGCCTTCGTGCGGGCCGCGGCGCGCTCGCTGGGGCGCGACGGGCGCCTCGTGCTCTCGTTCCCCGCCTCGCGCGTCACCGAGCTGCTCGCGACGTGTCGCGGGCGCGGCCTGCACGGCAAGCGCCTGCGGTTCGTCCACCCCCGGCCGCAGCGCGAGGCGCAGGTGGTGTTCCTCGAGGCCAAGCCGGGGCGCCCGGGGGCTCGTGATCGAGGCGCCCCTCGCGATCCGCGGCGAGCAAGGCGAGGACTACACCGAAGAGGCCGCGCGGGTGCTCACCGGCGCCGCGTTCGCGCGAGCGTGAGGGCGACGGCGAGGCCGAGCAGCGCGAGCGGAGCGTCGCTGCGTCGCGGCACCGCGCAGCCACAGCCGCCGGCGTCGTCGGTCGGGGTGGCGCCCGCACCCGCGTCGTCGCCGCCGTCGGTGGCAGGAATGGCAGCATCGCCACCGTCGACCGGCGGAGGCGCGGCGTCGACGCCCGCGTCGCTGGGCGGGGGTGGCGTGACCCCGCCTCCGGGCCAGGTCTTGGTCGTGTCGCAGTCGCCGAGCGAGTGCTCGAGCGCGCCGAGGTCGTGGGTGCCGGCGCGGGCTCGCGCGCAGTAGTCGTCGGCGACGCTCGCGCCGGTGGCCTTGTCGAGCAGCTTGGCGAGGTCACCCTTCTTTCGCAGGTCGGCGGAAAGGGGCGCGACGTACCATCCGGCGAAGTCGGCGGGGGAGAGGTTCTCGAGGTTGCCGACGCCGGTGAAGGTGCCGCCGTCGCGACCGCGGATCTTCCCCGCGAGGACGTTGGCGCGTGCCTCGCCGGTGGTGCTCGCGAAGCGGAAGTCGATGCCCGCCGTGGCGATGAGGGTGTTGTGGAGGAGCTTCGTGTTCCTCGACTTGTTCAGGTAGATGCCGACGTCGCTGCACTCGAGGATGACGTTGTTGCGCATCGTCCCGCCGGTGTGTTCGGGGTCGCAGGGGACCGCGGCGTCGAACGCCGGCGCGCAGAACTGCGCCCCCGTCCCGCCGCCGCCGAACGAGAGACCGATGCGCGTGCCGCCCTTGAGGGTCTTCTCGCACCAGACGAGGTTCCGCTCGAACACGCCGTCCTTGCCGCCGCTCTTCATGAACGCGCCGTAGCTGACGTTGTCGCCGCCACCCTTCTGGAAGTCGTGCAGGAAGTTCGCGCGCACGACCCAGCCGTCGCCGGTGTCGATGTTGAGCTTGGTGGTCGGGTTGCTCGTGGCGCGCGCGTGGGTGTCGTAGATCTCGTTGCCCTCGACGAGCCCGCCGTGCGGGGTCTGAAAGACGCCGGCGGAGTCCTTGTCGGAGTTGACCTTGAGCTGCGCGTTGAAGTCGACCACGCGGCTGCCGCGGAGGACGAAGCCGACCGCGCCGCCGCCCACGTGGAAGGCGTGCTCGCAGCTGGAGTCGGCGGCGCAGACGCCTTGCACGTCGAGGCCCTCGAAGTGCCAGTGGGCGCCGCGCACCTTGAACCCCTCGAGCCCGTCGAAGCGGATCTTGGCGCCGAGTGACGTCGCCGACTTCACGGTGATCGGCGCCGTCGCGGTGCCGTTCGCCGAGCACGAGGCGCCGGTGAGCGCGTAGGTGCCGCTGGCGAGCACCAGCGTGTCGCCGGCCTTGGCGGCGGCGATGGCGGCCGTGAGCTCCGCGCTGGTCTTGACCGGGATCTCCGCGGCCGCCGCGACGGAAGCCGCGGAGAGGAGCGCGGTGGTGAGGGCGAGGGGGAGCAGGCGCATCCCCCGAGGGTACGCTACTTGTCGCCTGGCGGCCGGCTCGCTCCGTTCACTTCGGGCAGCTCGCCTTCGCGTTGGCGCTCTGGTCGTTGTCGGCGCGGCACTCGCGGAAGAGCGGCTTCTTCGGGTCGATCTCGATCTTCGCGTAGAACGTGTCGTCCTTGGTCGCGTCGCCGGGCGCGACCGAGAAGGAGAGCTTCTCCGTCTGCCCGGGGAACAGCACCGTCGTGGACTTGAGCGAGCCGAGCCGCTTGCCGGCGGCGGTGTAGAACCCGACGTCGACGCCGGCGGGCAGCGAGGCGAGGCCCGCGTTGCGCAGCGAGGCGTCGAGCAGCACCGGCGTCGTGCACCGCACGGCCAACGAGACGGTGGCGTCAGGCGCGTCGAAGATGCCCTTGTCCTGCACGTTCTGGCGGAAGTTGTTCAGCCAGGGCGTGGACCAGTTCTTCTGCTCGCTCTTCGGGATGGAGCCGTACTTGTTCGGCGCGACGCACGCCGAGTCGCGGTCGTCGCAGATGTTCGACACGTGGTAGGTGTGCTGGTTCCAGAGCGTGCGCGTGCCGACCCACGCGTTGCTCGCGTCTCCGAACGCGGTGATGCCGCGGTAGGCGGTGCCGCCCTTGGGGGGCACCCACGCCGGTCGACCGGTCTTGGCGTCGGCCTTGTTCCAGGGGTCGATGTTGCACTTCCAGCCGGTGGCGCTCGGGTCGGCGCCGTTGCTCACCATGAGGATCTCGCTGCGGCCGTCGCCGTCGACGTCGGCCACGAGCGAGGCCTCGGTCGCGGTGAACGAGGTGGTGAGCCCCGCGAAGCGGATCGCGCCGGTCGGGCCGTCGTAGACCCAGAGGAAGCACTCGTCGTTGTAGACGACCTCGGCGCGGCCATCGCCCTCGAAGTCGAACACGCTCGACCCGGTGACCGAGGAGCTCAGGTCGTGGCTCGGGGCGCTCCACATGGTCGTGAACTTCTTGCCCTTCATGTCGACCTTGAGGGCGCTGTAGAAGTTCTGCATCGCGACGCCGACCTCGGGGATCTTGTCGCCGTCGAAGTCCGCGACCGTGGGCGGGCCGCCCGAGCCGGTGCCGGGGAGGGTGAAGGGGCCGATGATCGTCTTGCCCGTGGCGCCCTCGAGCACGTACGCCTTGCCCTGGTCGATGACGACGACCTCGGGCTTGCCGTCCTTGTCGAAGTCGCCGATCGCGGGGAAGCCGCCGCCGATGTCGGTGCGGTTCCAGAGCACGGTGCCGTCGGCCTTGTAGGCCACCGATCCGACCAGGAGCTCGAGCTTGCCGTCCGCCGCGCCGTCGAGGTCGACGAACGTGGACAGATCGATGTGCGTGTTGGCCCCGGTGCCGCCGAACAGCAGCTTCAGCGCGCCGCCCTTGGTGGTGAAGACCGTGTGGCCGTAGGCGATCTCGGGCGCGCCGTCGCCGTCCATGTCGGCGATGGCGAGGCCACCACCCCACCCGAAGTTGTCGTCGGTGGTGCTGCCACCGGGGATGGGCTTGTCGCTGGTCATCTTGACCGCGCCCTTGCCGTCGACGATCACGACGTACCCCTCGCCGGTGATCGCCGCGATCTCCATGCGGCCGTCGCCGTCGAGGTCGGCGATCGCGACGGAGGCGCCGGAGAAGCCCACGCTCGCGGTCGAGGCCTTGCGGAGCGACCAGATCTCCTTGCCGGTGCGGCCGTTGAGCATGCGGAGCACGCCGGTGTGGCACGAGGTCGGGACCTTGCCGTTGCACTGGCAGCACGTGCCTTCGGCGTTGCCGCTCACGAAGATCACGTTCGGCGGATCGAGCTGGTCGATCTTGCCGTCGCAGTTGGTGTCGTAGACGCGACCGACGGTGGGGGTGGCCCACACGTCGACGAAGCCGGGGAACTCGGTCGCGCCGGCCTGGCCCCACGACCACTCCTGGATCGCGTCGAGCTTGCCCGCGGTGGGCTTGTATTCGCACTTGGGGACGCAGTCGGTCGCACCCGCGTCACCGCCGTCGACGCCGGCGTCGCCGCTCGGGGCGTCGGGGCACACCGGCGGTCGCGGCACGCACTTGCCGGGGAGCGGAGGCGGCTCGGGACACAGCGGGCCGCCGCCGTCGACGCCGGCATCACCGCCCGTCGCGCCGCCGCCGAGCGCCGGCTCACAGTACTCGCCGGCCTTGCAATCGTTGCCGGTGAAGCACGGGCCACCCGGCGTGACGCACTTGTCGAACAAGCAGACTGTCCCACTCGTGCAACAGGTGGCACCGCAAACGGACGCTGCCGAGGGGCAGCACTTGCCGTCCACGCAGATGCCGCCGTCGCACTCGGTGGAGGTCGAACACCCGCCCGCGCCCGAATCGAGGATCAACCCGCCGTCGAGATCGCCGGTGTCGGAGGTCTCTCCGCCCGCGGAATCGCCGAGATCGATGGGGTCGGTGCCCGACCCGTCACCGCCACACCCGAAGAAGGCGAGGACGCACAGGCCGACGCCACCCACACCCAGACCAAGCCAAGTCGAAGCGCGCATGCGTTCCTCCGTAGCGAGAAACATACCGTTGCGGTGAAGAACCTGCGTGCGATTCTGATGGTTTCGCCGCGACGTGGTGCGTCAGTCGAGCAGGTCGACGACGCGGCAGTGCTTGGTCGCCGGATCGCACGTGGCCGCGATGCCGGGCGGTGGCTTGGTCAGGCACCGCGAGCAGACCTCGTCGCCCACGCACACCTCGGCGCGCCAGCTCGGGATCGCCTTGGTGTTGATGGCGATGATCTGATCGCGCGTGGGCGCACACTCGTCACAGCAGCCGCTCGAGCGAAGGACGCAGTCGGTGTCGGTCTCGCACGCGGACACCGGCTCGGTGCGCACGTCGATCGCGGTGCACCTGCCCGCGGGCGCGCCCCCACCGCCACCGCCACCGCCGAACCGACAGACGGCCTGGATGCTGTCGTCGAGCTTCATGACCGCGCAGCCGGGACAGGGGGGCGGGGTCGGACCGCACGTGAGCGAGCGATCGATCGCGACCTTGTCCTTGCGGACCGCCTTGGTGTCGCCCAGCGTCGGCGAGCTGCACGTGCCGCAACACGTGATGGGCGTCACCGCGCACTGACCGGCCCCCGTGCAGAACGTGAGATCGACACCGACGTCGATCGCGGTGTCGCTGGTCGGCGTGTCGCTCCCTCCATCGGTCCCGCCGTCGTCGGGGTTGGTCTCGGAGGTCTTGGCGCCACAGCCGACGAGGAACGCGAGGGCGAGGACGAGGGTACGCATGGCACATGGCTCAGCAACGACTGGGCCAGCCGGGCGCAAGCGGAAACTGGGGAATTTGTGAGTGTGCCGGGTGTGCCAGTGGCATTCGGCCGCGGCACCGCTGGCCGGCCCGATGGCCGATGCCGGGCGTGTGCGCTATTCGCGCAACCGCGGGTCGGCACGTGTCGACCACGGGGGAAAGCCAATGCGTCCGCTGTCGTGTCTGCTGCTGTGTCTCGCGCTCGCGCCTTCGGTCGCCTTCGCCGCCGCGCCCAAGGGCGCCCCCCCTGGCTACGAGGCGAAGTACAAGGAGGTGCTCGAAGCTGAGAAGGGCGAGGAGTACGAGAAGGCGCTCACGCTGCTCGACCAGATCCCCGAGGGGAAGCAGAACGTGTACACGCGCCTCAAGCGCGCCGGTCTGCTCGTGCGGCTCGGCAAGTTCGTCGAGGCCGAGGTGATCCTCTCGGTGCTCGTGAAGGACCCGGCGGCCGACGCGCTGCGGGCGACGGCGCAGGGCGACCTCGACGACATCCGCGCGCGCATGCCCAAGCTCACGGTGCGCATGGCCACCTCGAGTCCACAGGACGCGTGGGTCACGCTCGACGGCAAGCCGATCGGCCCACCGGTCACCGTGCCGCTCAACCCCGGCGCGCACCTGGTGGTGGCATCGCGAGGCGGGAAGGAGATCTTCAAGCAGAAGATCACGCTGCAGGACTCGCAGGCGCTCGAGGTGGAGATCGACACGTCGGTCGCGCCACCGGCACCGCCGATCGCGAACGTGTCGGTGCCCACGCCTGCACCCGCTCCGGCACCGGCGCCCAAGCCAGTCGACGATCCGCCCTCCAGCGGCGCGCGACGCGCGGTGATCCCGTTCGTGATCGGTGGCGTGTTCACCGTCGTGGCGGTCGGGTCGTACTTCTTCATGACCTCGGCGCAGTCGTCGGTGGAGAAGAACTGCGCGGCGCAGAAGGGCTTCGGGTGCGACGAGAGCGCGGCCGGCGCCGGCGCGGTGACCGCGTGGCGCACGACCGGGTTCGTGAGCGCGGGCGTCGCCCTCGTGGCGATCGGCACCGGGTTCATCCTGTGGGGCACGGCGGACAGCGGGAAGAAGTCGGCGATGGCCACGCCGCTGGTCGGCAACGGGACGTACGGGCTCGCCCTCCAGGGGAGGTTCTGAACATGCGAGCGACGATCTTGGGTGTGATGGGCCTGCTCGGTTGCGGCACCTCGGAGTATGCGGCGGAGTGCGATCTCCATCCCGAGCGCTGCTGCGACATCCGGCCCTCTTCGCCGGTGTGTGCCGACAGTGGTGATGCTGGTGAGGTCGGCGAGACGAGCTGCGCGGGGCCCACGTCGGAGGCGTGCGGCAAGTGCGGGACGCGCAAGCGCGCGTGCCAGCCAGACGGCACGTTCGGCGCGTGGGGCGCGTGCGAAGCCGAGGGGGAGTGCGCGGCGGGGACGACGGAGGCCGTCTCGGGCGCGGCGTGCGACAAGGCGCTCGAGAAGCGTTCGCGTACGTGTTCCGCCACGTGCAGCTGGGGCGCCGCGGTGTGCGCGATGCCGAAGGGGTGGTCGAAGATGGCCGACCCTCCCGCCGGGTTCGCGGGGGCGCTGGCGTGCTGCACAGACCTGGACCGATACCGAGTACTTCGTGTGGGGTGGCTCGAACGGGGGCGGCGACGCCTACTACGCCGACGGTGCGCGCTGGAATCTCAAGACCAACACCTGGAAGCCGATCGCGAAGGCTCCGACGGAGCTCGCGGGGCGCGTCGGTGCTTCGGCCGTCGCCACCGGTGTCGACGTGATTGTGTGGGGTGGGCAGACCATCAGCGGCTCACCGGCCACGCGGAACACGGGAGCTCGCTACGTCGCCGTCCGCGACGAGTGGGTGTCGATGGCGGTGAGTCCACTGAAGCCGCGCCACAGCCATGCCGCAGCTTGGACTGGAAGCAAGATGATCGTCTGGGGCGGTCACAGTGGAGTTGCCTCGGACATGCTCGCGGATGGTGCCATCTACGATCCAGGCACGGATGCCTGGTCGACGTTGCCGGCTGCGCCGATCGATGGTCGCAGCGCTCCCGCGGCGACGTGGACCGGGGAGGAGTTCATCGTCTTTGGTGGCACGATCGGCGAGATCACGGGTGCCCGCGATGGCGCGGCCTTCAATCCGACGACGGGTCTCTGGCGAAAGATCGAGCCGTACTCGGGCCCGATTCGCGATCTGCCGGGCGTCACGGTGGGTCCGAAGAGCGTGTTCGTCTTCGGCGGTTTCACGCTGAGCGGTTCGCTCGAACTCCAGAACGACGGCGCTTGGTGATCAGGCGTCGGGCTGGGCGCCGGTGACGGCCCTCGATGGCGCCCTTCTCTCTCCACCAGCGCGAGTGCTGCCAGCCACCTGGTGCCGAGGCGATCGCTGCTGGACGTGGTCCGGTTGCAACGACGGGAAGACCGGCAAGCTCGACAAGCTCGCACCCGCAGCGAGTGGCGCAGTGTTCGAACGAAACAGCGGGAAGTGGTCGCCCATGTCGAAAGACAACGAGCCCGCAGCGCGCGCGGTCGGGTCCGTGATCGACACGAAGGACTTCGTGGTGGTGTGGGGCGGCTGGGATTGTGCCGCAGCCGCCCTCGGGACAGGTGGAGTCTTCGTGCCCTGAACGCTCGCTAGAGGGCGAGCGTGGGCCCCGACGCGCCGGTCGGACCGGTTGCCGTCACGCCGCTCGCGCCCGCCCCCGCCCGGCCCCGCCGCCGCCGTTGACGCAGGAGTTCTTCCCGAGGCCGACGGAGAACGTGACCGTTGCGCTGGCGCTGCTCGCGACGCAGACACTCGGACCACCAGCGCCACCCGCGCCAGGACCACCATTGCCGCCGCCGCACCTGCACCACCGCGCCGCCACCACCGGCGTTGCCAGTCAGACCCACACCAATGATCGTCCCGCCGATCTCGCCCCGCGCCGCCGGAGCCGCCGACGTTGCCGGACCCACCACCGCCGCCACCCTTGCCATTGCCACCCCGACCGCCCTTGCCGACGGTGATGTCACAGAGGTCGACGACGAGCGTTCCGCCCGCTGCCGTGATGGCGATGCTGCCACCACCGCCGAGACCACCTCCGCCGCCCGTTCCCCCGCAGCCACCGTTGCCGCCAGCGCCACCTCCGCCGCCGCGTAGATCGGAGGTGCCGATGCAGCCGCCGCCGAAGCTGCCCTTGCCCGGCCGCCTCCGCCGCCGCCGCCACCGCCTGACCCACCCGCGCCGCCATCGGTTCCCTTCGGCGCGACGGCGGGCGTGTAGAGCCCGGCGGACGTCAGGCTTCCATTGACTGCGCTGACACCACCAGGGCTTCCGTTCGAGCCAGGCAGGACAACGGTTCCGCCCCCGGTCCCTGTCGCAGCGGTGCTGTAGCAAGCACCACTGCCCGAGGTACCGCCACTCCCGGGTCCCCCGCTGCCAGCCGTGCCGCCAGTACCGTCACCACCCTTGCCCGTCCCGAGCCCGCCATTGCCGCCACCACCGCCCGTCGCTCCACAGGGCGAGACGGTGGGATCGGTCGAGCCGCCGCTGCTCACGTTCCACGCCTTGCCATCGGGACCCTTGGCGCCATCGGAACCCTTGCTGCCTCCAACGCCGTCGTCACCATCCGTGCCGGTTGCGACCGTGATCTTGTTGTAGCGGACGTAGAACGTCGCGCTGCCGCCGCCGAGCCGCACGCCGTACGCGCTGGCTCCGAGGCCAGTCGGCGTGGTCGCCGAAAGCGTCAGCCCTTCGAGGTGTGTCTCCGCGTCGACGCTCGGCGCGTAGACCACCGTGCCCGCATTCACCAACGTGGACGTGGCCGCGGCCGAGCGCTTGAACTTGAACGTGGAATCGCTCTCGTCGAACCCGCCGTACAGCGAAATCCCGCTCTCCATCTGCACGAGGCCGGTGTAGGTGCCGCCGCCGAGACACACCGCCGGCACGCCCGTGGCCTTCGCCTTGGCGATCGCGGCCGTGATCGTCTTCATCGGCTTCACGCGGGTGCCCGAGTTCGAGTCGTCGCCCGCCGTGCTCGGGGTCACGTAGATGCACTTCTCCACCACGCCGTCGCTGCCGTCGCAGTTGTCGTCCGTGAACTTGTCGTCGATCGGGTCCGTGGTGCCCTTCTTCACGCAGGCGTATTCGCAGCCGCACTCGCCGGTCAGCGGGTCGCCGTCGATGTCCCACTTCCCCACGGGACAGCCCGCGGCGCAGGTGCTGCCGTCGCCGCCGTCGCCGGTCTCCGCGACCGTGCCCGTGTCGCCGCCGTCGCCACCGTCCGTCGTCGTGCCGGTGTCGCCGCCGCCGTCCGTCGGAGTCCCCGTGTCCCCCGCGCCGGTGTCCCCACCGCCCGTGTCGTCCGTACTCCCGTCGGCCCCGCCGTCGCCAGGGATGATGTCGACGTCACCGGAGGAGCCGGTGGCGCAGGCGACGAAGCCGACCGAGCTGCAGACCACGGCGCCGAGCGCCACGAAGCGGAGAAAGGGGAAGCGTTGCATTCCTCCGATTGTGTACGAGCGACCCAGGCTTTCAAGCAAACGTTTCGTCGCCGTGCGTCAACCACATCCGCTCTAGCCCGCGTACACCTGGCCCAGGGCGCGAACCTCCGCGATCTTGGCCTCGAAACGGGTCCAGTCATCCCGCTCGGCGATGGGGAGCCAGATCGCCTCCACCTCGTCGATCCGCATCGTGCAGGGATCCTTGCGCTGGAAATAGGGATCCGCGAGGCGATCGGCGACCGGCTCGTAGGCGTCGAGGGCGTCGGTGAGGGGACCGGCCTCGCGGTAGATGCGCCCGCGAGGACCGTCGAACGCGCGCGCGGTGCTGGCCGGTCCGCCGAAGAAGTCGAAGCACAGCTCGTCCAGCCCCATCCGCGTGCGGTCGAGGAAGTCGAAGCACACCTCCACGAGCGCGAGGTCCTGGTCCGGGTCGCGCGAGCGCAGGCCGAGGCGGCCGATCCACGCCTTCGCGACGTGCGCCGAGAAGCGCGCCTCGAACCGCTGCAGCACTGGCTCGAGCGCGGCCATCGGCTCGAGCAGCGCCAGCGCGCGGGCGAGGCGCAGGAGGTTGTTCATCACGGCCTGCGGCTGTCGCGCGTAGCAGTAGAGCCCGCCGTGGTCGAAATACGCCGCGGTGAACGCCGGGTCGTACCGCGGCAAGAACCGCCACGGGCCGTAGTCGAAGCTCTCGCCGGTGACGTTCATGTTGTCGCTGTTGAGCACGCCGTGCACGAACCCAGCGACCATCCACTGGGCCGCGAGGCGCGCGCTCTCCTCGACCACGTGCGCGAGCAGCGCGACCGGCGCGACCGGCTCCGTCGGCTCCTCCACGTAGTGCGCGAGGCAGTGCTCGACGAGGCGACCGAGCGAGGCCTTGTCGTTCTCGTAGGCGAGCCGCTGGAACGTCCCGATGCGCACGTGCGAGTGCGAGAGGCGCACGAGGATCGAGGACCGGGTGGGCGAGGGCTCGTCGCCGCGGAACAGCTCCTCGCCCGTCTCGAACAGCGAGAAGGTCTTCGACGTGTAGACCCCGAGTGCCTCCAGCATCTCGGTCGCGAGCACCTCGCGTACGCCGCCCTTGAGCGTGAGGCGCCCGTCGCCGCCGCGCGACCACGGGGTCTGGCCGCTGCCCTTGGTGCCGAGGTCGAGGAGGCGATCCCGATCGTCCAGCAGCTGCGCGTGCAGGAACCCGCGGCCGTCGCCGAGCGCGGGGTTGTAGTTGTCGAACTGGTGCCCGTGGTAGCGGAGGGCGAGGGGCCTCTCGAGGCTGCCGTCGAGCGGCGCGAGGCGCGCGAGGTGTTTCTCGCGATCCACCCCGCCGAGCCCCACGCGCTCCGCCCAGCGCGCGTTCCAGAACCGCTCCACGTGCAGGGGGAACCGCGCGGGCGTGACCTCGTCGTAGAACGCGGGGCCGAGCTCCGCGTGCGCCTTGCTCGGCCGGTACACTCAGGCCCCGACCAGGTAGTGCGCGCTCGCCGTCGCGATCGGCTTGTCGCGGTCCTCTTGCCAGGCGACGGCGCGCACGCTCGTCACCCGGCGGCCCTGCTTGGTGATGATCCCGGTGGCATGGGTATCGACGGCGCGCGCCGAGCGCAGGTAGTCGACGGTGACGTTGATGATCTTCGGCAGCACGAGCTGGTCGGCCTCGTAGAGCAGCTGGAACACGGCCGCCGACTCGACGAGCCCCCCGATCGTGCCGCCGTGCAGCGCGGGGATGGTCGCGTTGCCGACCAGCATCGGCGAGAACGTCATGGTGGTGATCAGCGACTCGCCCTCCCGCCGCACGGTGAGGCCGAGGAACCGCGCGTAGGGGATCGCGTCGACGAACGCCGAGAAATCTCCCCGCTCGCGGGCCGACTCGAGGATGTCCTTCAGGCTCATGTGCGGTGCCCCACCGACTTGCCCTTGGTCGAGAGCATGAACGTGGCCGCCGCCGAGGCGATCGGGTCGCTCCGGTCGTCGTGGCAGGCGACCGCGCGCACGAACGCGACGTTCTTGGTCTTGTGGTAGCACTCGGCGCGGGCCACGACGTCGCGGTCCGGCGTCGCCGGCTTGAGGTAGTCGATGCGCAGATCGAGGGTCGCGATCGGGGTCGGGTTGCCGAGGCGCAGGAACACCGAGGCGCCGCAGCAGGCGTCGACCAGGGTGGTGATCGCGCCGCCGTGCAGCACGCGCTTCTCGGGGTTGCCGATCAGGCGCTCGTTCCAGGGGAGGACCAGCACGGCCATGCCCGGCGCGCAGTCGATCATGCGCAGCCCGAGCTCCGCGTTGTGCGGGACCATCTGACGGAAGCCCTGGTCCATCAGGGCGAGCACGCGGTCGCGGTCGAACGCCGTCATCGGTCCGGCCCTATACACCGAAGGATGGCTTGACCGAAGGGGCCCGGACGCCCGACGCTAGCCGGGCCATGGACGACACCCTCCGCCGCAACGTCTGCCGACTCATCGCTGGCATCATCGTCTCGGACGACGACCTCGACGACGCCGAGGACAAGTTCATCGACCGGCTGCTCGCGCGGTTCGGCATCCCGCTCGACGAGCGCGACACCATCTTCCCGATCGTCGACCGCAGCGAGGCTTCGGACGCGGTCAAGGCCCTGCCCACCGACGTGCAGCAGGAGGCCTTCGACATCCTCGTCGAGGCCACCCTCGCCGACGGCAAGATCGCCCCCGAAGAGCGCGCGTACCTCGACACGGTCGCTGGCGCGATCGGCCTCTCGGCGTCCCAGGTCGACGCGAAGCTCGCCGCCCACAAGGCCTAGCCGGCCGCGATCCTCGCCACGGCTCGCGCGATCGCCGGCGCGAACGTGGCAGGATCTGGCAGCAAGCTCACGACCAGGAACCCCTCGCGGTCGAGGTCGTAGAACCACCCCGGTTGCACGAGCACGGAGGCCTCGGCGGCGAGGAGCTCGACCCACGCCGTGTCCTCGCGGGTGAGCGGGCCCTCGAGGATCGCCGTCCACCCGCCGTCGCTGGGCAGCCTGCGCACCGGGCTCCCCGCGCAGGCGGCGTCGATGGCGCGCAGGTTCTCGGCGAGGCGCGCGCGGAGGCGCCCCTGCACCTCGTCGCGCAGCGCGAGCAGCTCCGGCAGCGCGCGCTGCACCGGGGTCGACACCGACAGGTACGTGTCCGCGATCAGCTCGAGCCGCGCGAGGGCGTCGCGCACCTGCGCCTCCGGTCCGTCGACGATCGTCCACCCGAGCTTCAGCTGCGGGAGCGCGAGCACCTTCGAGAGGCCCGACAGCACGAACGTCGGCACGCGCCGCCGCCCGACGAAGCTCGGGAGCCGGTCCTCTCGCAGCGCGCCGTGCGGGTAGTCGGCGAACACCTCGTCGACCACCAGCGAGAGCCCGCGCGCCTCGCACAGCGCCTCGAGCGCCTCGGCGTCCGCGCGGCGCACGAACGTGCCGGTGGGGTTGTTGGGGTGCACGAGCAGGATCGCGCGCGTGCGGTCGTCGACGAGCGGCGCGATCGCCCCGACGTCGAGCCGGAAGTTCTCCTCGCGCACGAGCGGATAGGGCACGAGCCGCACGCCCTCGAGCCGCGCGAGCCACTCGAACAGCGGATAGCTCGGCTGCGGCACCAGCACCGCGTCGCCCGGATCCGCGAGCAGCTTGAAGAGCCACCCATAGGCCTCGCTCGTGCTCGCCGAGAGGATGACCCGCGAGGGATCCACCACGTGCCCCCGCCGCGTGAGATCTCCCGCGATGGCCTCGCGCGCGCCGGCCTCGCCCATCGGGTCCGGCGAGTACCCGGCGCCGCGCGGGTGCCCCAGCAAGGCCACCGCCTCGGGCGAGGCGAGCCCGCAGCGCGTGGGGTTCGACTCGGTGAGGTCGGCCGCCCCGGCCCGGCGCGCGTCGGCGAGCGTGCGGGACAGCGCGCTCTCGTCGAGCTCGAAGCGGGTGCGCGCGGAGAACGTCACCGCCCCTCCATAGCCCGAAATTGCCCCTGAGCCCGGAAGTGACACCGCGAAGGGGCGTAGCGCCGTAGCGGTGGCACGTAGGGCGAACAAAGCAAATTTAGCCGACCGGACGCTGCCGCGCTTACGATCCCCGGGTGCACTCCCGCCGCGCGTTCCTCGGCGCGGCCGCAGCCCTCTCCGCCGCGGCCCTGACCCGTCGCGCGCGCGGAGAGCCGTTCGACGGCGAGCTGTGCCACCCCGTCGATCCGCCGCCGTCGTCGACCTTCACCATGTGGGAGTACGACAAGTCGCCGTTCTACGGCGGGCCCTCGCGCGTGCTCGTCGCGACCCCCAAGGTGATCCCGCCCGAGGGGTTGCCGATGGTGATCCTGCTCCCCGGCGGCCACCACAACATGCAGGGCTACAAGACCGGCGTGTGGGGCTGGTGGGACGAGTACAAGCTCGGTCAGGCCGACACCGCGCTCCGCCGCGGCGGGCTCACCGACAAGGATTTCGAGCACCTCTCGCGCCCGAGCGACCTCGAGCGCATGAACGGCGCGCTCGCCGCCAAGCCCTACCGCGGCATGGTGATGATCACGCCCTGGGTCGTCGTCCGACAGCTGCAGCCAGGGCCACACGGCGCCATGGTCACCGAGTTCCTGCGCATGCTGGTCGCGCGGGCGCACAAGGAGCTGCCCGTCATCCCGACCCGCGCGGCGACCGGCGTCGGCGGCATGTCGTCGGGCGGCCTGTGGGCGATCTACTCGGGCTCGGCGTGCGCCGATCTCTTCTCCACCGTGGTGGGGATCCAGCCGTTCACCGAGGAGCTGCTCGACCCGCTCCGCGCCGCGGTCCTCGCGCGCTCGCAGCCGCAGCGCCTCCGGTTCCTGACCGCGAAGGACGACCACCAGCGCAAGCCCACCGAGGCCCTGTGCGCGGCGCTCGCCAAGGACGGCGTCCCGTTCGAGCTCGAGGTCTTCCGCGGCGCGCACAGCGCCGAGTTCGCCGCCGGCCCGGGCGCGCTCGACGCGCTGCTCACCTTCGACCGCGCGCTCCGCGGGGAGGGGCTCGACGGCTCCCACCCGTTGCCCTCGCGCGACGGTCTCGCGCTGCCCGCGCCGTTCGCCGACGATCCGCCGAAGCACCCGCCGCTCGCGGAACACGCCGCACGACCCACCGCTGGCTGGCCGCTCGCCGCGGTCGGCGCGGCCACCGCGGTCGGGGCCGCCGTGGCCCTCCGTCGGGTCTAGAAACGCCGCTCTTTCGTCGCGGGAGCGACAACGGAATGGGCGCGGCGCATCGCGTCGTGGCGCCGCGCTGGGACTCCGCCTAGCGTCGCGCGCGACCGGACTCCGCGGCAGACGCGGGGTCGCGGGCAAGGAGGCTCTTCGCATGACGACCGTCGGCGTTCCCAAGGAGATCAAGACCCGTGAGTATCGCGTCGGTATGACGCCGGCCGGGGTCCGTCAGCTCGTCTCGCGCGGCCACAAGGTGCTCGTCGAGAAGAGCGCGGGCGACGGCGCGCGCATCAACGACGCCGAGTACGTCAAGGCGGGTGCTTCCATCGTCAACACCGCGGCCGACGCCTGGGGCGCCGACATGGTGGTGAAGGTCAAGGAGCCGCTCCCGAGCGAGTTCGGCTTCTTCCGCAAGGACCTCCTCCTCTACACCTACCTCCACCTCGCGCCCGAGCCCGAGCTCACGCGTCAGCTCGTGAAGGCCGGCGTCGCGGGCGTCGCCTACGAGACCATCCAGCTCGAGGACGGCTCGCTCCCGCTGCTCCGCCCGATGAGCGAGGTCGCGGGTCGCATGGCCGTGCAGGTCGGCGCCACGTCGCTCGAGAAGGAGCGCGGCGGCAAGGGCGTGCTCCTCGGCGGCGTCCCCGGCACGCGCCGCGGTCGCGTGGTCATCCTCGGCGGCGGCGTCGTCGGCCAGAACGCCGCGCGCATCGCCATCGGCATGGGCGCGAGCGTCACCGTGCTCGACGTGCGCGGCGAGCAGATGGACTACCTCGAGGACGTGTTCGGCGCCGAGATCGAGACCCTCTACTCGAACCCGCAGAACATCGAAGAGGCCGTCATCCACGCCGACCTCGTCGTCGGCGCCGTGCTCGTCACGGGCGCCAAGGCCCCCACGCTCGTGAGCCGCGAGATGGTCGCCAAGATGGAGCCGGGCAGCGTCATCGTCGACGTCGCCGTCGACCAGGGCGGCTGCATCGAGACCTGCCGCCCCACCTCGCACGACCACCCGACCTACGAGGTCGACGGCGTCGTCCACTACTGCGTGCCGAACATGCCGGGCGCGGTCCCGCAGACCAGCACCTACGCGCTCACCAACACCACCATGCGCTACGCGGTGGAGCTCGCCGACAAGGGCGTGAAGGCCGCCGCGCGCGCGAGCAAGCCGCTCGCCCTCGGCATCAACACCCTCGACGGCCACGTCGTCTGCCAGCCGGTCGCCCAGGGCGTCGGCCTCGAGTACGTCGAGCTCTCGAAGCTGCTCTGAGCATCGCGCGCCGCCAGCGCGGCGGAACGGAGCCCCCTCACCCGAGACGGTGCAGGGGGCTTCCTTTTGCGAACAACGTATCGACCCTCCGGGTCACCGCCGGATCCTCGATCAGCGGCGCCGCGTGGTGGGGCTTCCGGCGCGCGTCGACCACGATCGACCCGTGGCACCCCACGCCTTGTCGACCACGAACGCCTCGATGCCGCGCACGTCGCGCGCCGGGTCCGACCGCGTGAAGGTGACCCACAGGAGGTTCTCGAGCGACGCGCAGGCGAACGCCGCGCCGTCCACGAGCACCACCAGCGGGAACGCGTTGATCAACCCCCGCGCGTCGAACGCCGCGCAGAACCGCTCCGGATCGGCCTTCGCGGTCACCACCAGCACGCCGGGCAAGGCGACCCGCGCGTCCGTGAACCCGTCGGGCAGCGCGAGCGGCGGCACGGTGGTCGGCAGCGTGCGCCGCGCCGGCCCGGCGGCCGCGACGACCACCTTCGAGCCCTCGTTGAGCGCGCTCCCCGAGTAGTCGAGGGTGTCGATCGTCGTGTTGCAGACGAAGTGCAGGTCGCGCCGCGGATCGACCCGCGCGAGCACGTGCGCGAAGAACCCGGGGACGTCGTGCGGATCGAGGCCCGGCGCGTCGCCCTCCGCGGCGATGAACAGCCACTTGGCGAGCGACATCTGGCCCTGGCCGAGGATGGCGCTGGCCTGGGTGAGCAGCTCGGCCGGGCGCGAGAGCTTGGCGTAGGGCGTGTACCGCTCACTCCCGAGCGCGAGCAGGAGCGGGTGCACGCCCGCCGCGTCGACCGCGTGCACCGCGCGCACGCCGGGCAGCACGTCGGGCACGAGCGGGCCGGTCATCTCGTGGATGAGCGCGCCGAACGTGGTGTCCTCCTGTGGCGGGCGACCGACGACGGTGAACGGCCAGATGGCGTCGGGCCGGTGGGTCACCCGCGTGACGCGCAGGAAGGGGAAATCGTGCCGGTTCGAGTAGTAGCCGAGGTGATCGCCGAATGGCCCCTCGGGCTTCTGCGCGAAGGGATCGATCACGCCCTCGATGCAGAAGTCGGCGTCGGCGTGCACGTGCAGCGGGCCGCGGATCATGCGCGCGCTGCGGCGGTTCAGGAGCCCCGCGAAGGCGATCTCGGGCAGCCCCTCGGGCAGCGGCATCACCGCCGCCACGGTCATCGCCGGCGGTCCGCCCACGAACACCGCCACGCGCAACGGCTCCCCGCGGCGCAGCGCGGCCGCGTGGTGCACGCCGATGCCGCGGTGGATCTGGTAGTGCAGGCCGACCTCGAGGTCGCGCGCGTAGTCGTTGCCCGACAGCTGCACGCGGTACATGCCGAGATTTCCGTGGCGGAGCCCCGGACGATCCGGGTCCTCGGTGTAGACCTGCGGCAGCGTGACGAACGGACCGCCGTCGTCGGGCCACGACACGAGCGCGGGCAGCGCGGAGACGCGGGTCTCGTGCGCGCGCACCGGACCGCTGCGCACCGGGATCGGCAAGAGGCTCGTCGCGGCGCGCGGGAAGCCCAGCAGCGCCCTCGGATGGCGCAGCAGATCGCGCGGATCCACCTTGGCGTCGACGACCAGCCGCACGGCGTCGAGCGCGTCGCGGAAGATCCACCGCGCGCGCTCGAGCGTGCCGAACAGGTTGCCGAGCATCGGGAACGCGGTGCCCTTCGGGCGCGTGAACAGCACCGCGGGCCCACCGCTGCGGTAGAGCCGGCGCTGCACCTCGGCCATCTCGAGGTGTGGGTCGATCTCGGCATCGACGCGGACGAGCTGGCCGTGGCGCTCGAGGTCTTCGACGCACGCCCGCAGCGAGGGGTAACCCATCGAGCGCGGACGGTAGGAGCCCACCCCATGAGAGACAAGACGCACCTTGGATGACGTGCCAATCGAGACGCATGGCCTTCGACCCCAACGCCGCCGCGCTCGAGGACTCGGGCGTCTTCGGTCTGCCCTTCGACGAAGCCTCCGCGCGCGTCGTGCTCGTGCCCGTGCCCTTCGACGCGACCACGTCCTACCGCAAGGGCGCGGCCAAGGGCCCGGCCGCGATCCTCGACGCGAGCCGCCAGGTCGACCTGTTCGACCTCGACCTCGGCCGCATCTACGAGCCCGGCATCTTCCTGCGCGCGCCGCGCGAGGAGGTGCTCGCGTGGAACGCTGCCGCCACGGCGTGGGCCGAGCCGGTGATCGCCGCGGGGGGCGTGGTGGAGGGCGACGAGGCGCTGACCCACGCGCTCGCCGAGGCCAACGCGCTCTCGGCGAAGCTCGACGAGATCGTCCACGCCGACGTGAGCACGCTCCTCGCCGCGGGCAAGATCGTGGGCCTCGTCGGCGGCGACCACGCGACCCCGTTCGGGGCGATCCGCGCCCACGCCGAGCGGTTCCCGGGGCTCGGCGTGCTGCACGTCGACGCGCACGCCGATCTGCGCCCCGCCTACGAGGGCTTCACGCGCTCGCACGCCTCGATCATGCGCAACGTGCTCGACGAGGTGCCCGGCGTCGCGCGCCTCGTGCAGGTCGGCATCCGCGACTTCTCGGAAGAAGAGCACGAGACCATCACCGGCTCGCAGGGCCGCGTCGTCACCTTCTTCGACGCCGATCTGCGCCGCGCCATCCTCGGCGGCAGCAGCTGGGTCGCCGAGGTGCACCAGGTCGTCAGCGCGCTGCCGAAGCAGGTGTACGTGTCGTTCGACATCGACGGCCTCGATCCGGCGCTGTGCCCGAACACCGGCACGCCGGTCCCGGGTGGGCTCTCGTTCCACGAGGCCACGTGGCTCTTCGAGGCCATCGTGCGCAGCGGCCGCACCATCGTCGGCTTCGATCTCAACGAGGTGGCCCCTGGCGAGGACGACGAGTGGGACGCCAACGTGGGTGCCCGCCTGCTCTATCGTCTGATCGGCTGGACCCTGTCCTCCCAGGGCTTGTTGCCTCCCCGGCGCTGATCCGCGCGAAAACCTGCCGGTTTCTTGACCGCCCGGCCCGGCAGGGGAAACGCTGGGGCCGATGTCAGGTCGTTGGCTGCCCGTGGTGTCCGCGTTGCTCGTCGCGCGGGTGGCCGTCGGTGCACCCGCGCCGTCGTCCTCTGCGCCCAAACCGGCGCCCTCCGTGGCCCCCAAGCCGGCCGCGTCGGCCGCCCCGAAGCCCGCGGCGAGCGCCAAGCCCAAGCCGGCGCCGACCGCGAAGCCCGCTCCCTCGGCCACCGTGCCCTCCCCCGGCACCGTCCCCAAGCCCACGTCGCCGATCGTCGTCAAGCCGATCCCGCCGCAGAACCTCGCCGCGCAGAAGTCGATCGCCGGCGGCCCCGCGAGCGGTGCGTCGCTCGGCGCCGAGTCCAAGGAGCTCGAGGCCCTGCGCGAGGCCGAGGTCGACATGTTCGGCGTCGGAGCGGCGCCCGGCCCTGGCTCGCCCTGGCCGCTCGACGTGCCGGCCGCGCCCAAGAGCGACACCGGCGGCCTGCCCCCGCTCCCCGCGGTCAACGCGCCGATCGTCGCCGGGAAGTCCCACGCCTGGCTCGCCACGCTCAAGCTCCCCGATCTGCCGACCCGGTGGGACCACCGGGTGGTCACCTACCTCGAGTTCTTCCGCGACGACCCGCGCGGCAAGAAGCTCGCGGCGTTCATGGTCCGGCGCAGCGGTCGCTACAAGGAGCTGATCCAGGAGCAGCTCCGCGCGCGCGGCATGCCCGAAGATCTGTGCTGGCTCGCGATGGCCGAGAGCGCGTTCGATCCGGGCGTGAAGTCGCCGGCGGGCGCGCTCGGGCTGTTCCAGTTCATGCCCGAGACCGGCAAGATCTACGGCCTCTCGCTCGATCGCTGGGGCGACGGGCGCCTGTCGCCGATCCGCGCCACCGAGGCCGGCATCACCCACCTCTCCGATCTCAAGAAGCGCTTCGGCACGTGGGAGCTCGCGATGGCCGCCTACAACATGGGCTACGGCGGCGTGCTCGCGGCGGTGAAGCGCTTCAACACCAACGACTACTGGGAGCTCTCGCGGCTCGAGTACGGCCTGCCGTGGGAGACCACCCTGTACGTCCCGAAGATCATCGCCATCGCGGTGATGATGCGGAACCTCCCCGCGTTCGGGCTCGACGAGATCGCGCGCGACGCCTCGCTCGGCGGCGATCGCGTCGACGTGCCCGCCGGGGCCGAGCTCAAGTCGGTGGCGAGCGCAGCGGGCATCTCGGTGAAGGAGCTCGAGCAGCTCAACCCCGAGCTGAAGGCCGGTCGCACGCCGCCGGTCGAGGGCAAGGCCACCACGGCCGACGAGCCCGCGTACACGGTGGTCGTGCCCAAGGGCCGTGGCCCCGCGGTGAAGGACGCGTGGGCCAAGCTCGGCCCGAAGGGCAACGCGCTCGAGAAGTACGTGCTGCGCTTCGGCGAGACGCTCGACCAGGTGGCCGTGGTGCGCAAGGTGCCGAAGGCCAAGCTCGTCGAGCTGAACGGCGTCGGCAAGGACGAGGTGCTGCGCGCGGGCACCGTGCTGCTCGTGCCCGCGATGCCGCCCGGCGCCGTGCCGATGCCCACCACGCCCTACGGCAGCGAGACCCCGCTCGCGCTGGTCCCGGGCAAGTCGTTCACCTACGCCGATCGCAAGCGCGTCTTCTACAAGGTCCTCACCGCCGACTCGCCGCGCGAGATCGCCGACGCGTTCCAGGTCTCGCTCGACGACCTCGCCACCTGGAACTCGCTCGATCCGACCGCGCGCCTGCAAGAGGGCATGTGGCTGCAGATCTACGCGCCCAAGGCGGCCAACCTCGGCAAGGTGGTGTTCGCCGAGGCGAGCGCGGTGAAGATCCTCGTGGTCGGGAGCGACGAGTTCTACGACCTCGAGGAGGGCAAGAAGGGCCGCAAGCGCCTCACGGTCCACGCGGTCGGCGGCGAGACGGTGGAGGCCCTCGGCAAGAAGCACGGCGTCGCCGCCACGCTGATGGAGCGCATCAACCGCCGCCCGCGCAACGACATCCTCAAGAAGGGTGAGCCCGTCATCGTCTACGTGCCGAAAGGCACCGCGACGCCTGGAGCGGCGCCCAGCATGATCCCGCCGCCCGACGCCAAGCACGAGGACGAAGACCCGAAGTGACGGGGAAGTGGCGGGGTCGTGACCCGCTCGTCACCGATTCGCGCTACAAAAGAGCCCAATGCCTCCCCGCGTACTGATCATCGAGGACGAACACGACCTCGCCACGGTCATCGCGTACAACCTGCGCACCGATGGGCTCGAGGTCGCCACGGCCGAGACCGGCGAGGCCGGCCTCGATCTCGCCAACAAGCGCCGGTTCGACCTCATCGTGCTCGACCTGATGCTGCCCGACATGTCCGGGCTCGACGTGTGTCGCAAGCTCAAGGGACAGGCCTCCACCAAGGAGATCCCCATCCTCATCGCCTCCGCGCGTGGCGAGGAGGTCGACCGCGTGGTGGGTCTCGAGCTCGGCGCCGACGACTACGTGGTCAAGCCGTTCTCGGTGCGCGAGCTCGTGTTGCGGGTGCGCGCCATCCTCCGGCGCGCCGAGTCGCAGCCCCCGGCGAGCGAGGTGGTCACGTTCGGCGTGCTGCGCATCGACCGGAGCGCGCACCGCGTGTTCGTCGAGGACCAGGAGGTCCAGCTCACCGCGCTCGAGTTCCGGCTGCTCGCCACGCTGCACGAGCGACGCAACCGCACGCAGGCGCGGGACACGCTGCTCCTCGACGTGTGGCAGATGAACACGCCGGTCGAGAGCCGTACGGTGGACACCCACGTCAAGCGGCTGCGCGAGAAGCTCGGCGCGGCCGCGAGCTACATCCGGACGGTGCGCGGGGTCGGCTATCGCTTCGCCAGCACGCCGGACGAGCCCTCGGCCGACTGAGGCCTTGCCGAGGGCTCGGAGGCTCTCCGGGGTCAGAACCCCCAGGGGCGCACGGGCGCGTTCGAGGCTCCGCTGTACGAGTAGCCCGAGATGCGCAGGTGGTGCTCGCGGTGGCGCTCGCACCAGAGCTCCGCGCCCTTGGACTCTTCGCGCACGGTCGAGCACTGCTCGCAGATCGGCTCGATGTCGGGGATGGCGTCGGCCGCGGCGTGGTCGATCGGGCGCACGACGAGGACCGGACAGGTGGCCTTCTCGACGATGGCCGCGGCGACCGAGCCGAGCAGCACGCGCGCGAATCCGCGACGGTCGCGGGTGCCGACGACGATGAGGCCGACCTGGAGGCCCGAGGCGTGGCGGAGGATGGCGCCGGCCGGCGCGCCGAACAGCCGGTGCGGGATGGGCTCGGGGATCTCGCTCTGCGGGTGCAGCTCGCGGTACTCGGCGGCGACCTTGGCGACGTGCTTGGTGACCTTGTCGAGGTCTTCGTCCATCGCCTGCACGGCCTTGCCGGACATCGGGATGCCTTCGATGCCCGACTTGACGTAGGCCGCGTGGATCTCCGTACCGCCGTAGGCTGCGCCCATGGAGAGCGCGGTCCGCAGGGCGCGGTCCGATTGCTCGGTGAAGTCGATGGCGACGAGGATGCGACGGGCGTGGCTCATGGCGTTCTCCTTCGGATGAATCCGGCAACAGCACGATTCGCACCGAGCCGCGTTTTTCGCAAGACTAGGCGCGCCAAGCATGCGGCCGCCGCAAGCCGTGCGCCTGCTCGCGCAGGTCCTGCCGGATTTTGGCGATGAGGCTAGACACAACAGCGCCTTCGAGTGGCAGAGCGCCGTTCACGGTCACGACGGCGTCCTCCGGTGGTTCGTATGGGACATGGACCCCCGGCAGGTGACCGTCGGGAGATCGGCGGGCTCTCGCGTAGAGGCCCTTGGGATCGCGCGCCTCACAGACGGCGAGTGGACAGTCGACGTGGACGAGCAACAGCTCGGGCGCGATGGCCCGGGCGATCGCGCGCAGGTGGGCGTCGTGGGCGGTGGCGGCGACGATCGGCACGACCCCTTCGTCCGCAAGCCGTCGCGCGAGGTAGGCGATCGCGCGGTACACGAGGATGCGCTCGTCGTCGTCGTAGCGAGGCGTGGGGGTCAAGACCGCGCGCACCTCATCGGAGTCGACCAGCGTCGCGCGCACCCCGGCCTCGGCGAGCGCGGCGACCAGCACGCGCGCGAGGGTGGTCTTGCCCGAGGCGGGGCGGCCGGTGAGCCACACGACGGTCACGGCGCGACCCACCGCGCGACGGCGTCGAGGTCGAGGCGCGTCTCGCCGAGCGCCCGATCGACCAGGCGGAACAGCGCCCTGCGCACGTCGAGGTCGATGTGCGGGTACCAGGCGGGCGAGGCGACGACGAGGGCCCGCCAGGCGAGGAAGGGCAGGATCGTCTCGAGGACCTCCTGGTCGCCCGTGCGCTCGAGGTAGGTCGCGAAGAACCGATCCCAGAGCCCGCGGAAGCCGCCCTCGAACCGGCCGACGGCGCGCAGCGAGAAGAAGACGTAGTTGACGGCGAGGGCCGCGAGATCGTCCGCGGGCTCGCCCAGCTCGCCTCGGCTGCGGTCGAGCAAGCGCAGGGTGTCGCCGTCGAACAGGATGTTCCAGGGGTGGAAATCGCCGTGCACGACCGAGAGCCGGTGCACGCGCGGCTTGAGGCGGTGCCGGTGCGCCACCGCGCGCCGCTCGAGCTCTTCGAGGAAGACCTTCGGGGCGTAGGCCTCGGTGTCGAAGGCGTCGTAGCTGTCGAGCAGACCCGAGAGGCACTCGTGGTGCCCGAAGAGGTCGCGCACCCGTCGGCGCCAGAGCTCGGGGGCGTCGCGCTTGTCGGCGTGAATCGACGCGAGGTAGCGCGCGAGCTGCTCGGCGCGCGACAGATCGGCGGGCGCGGCGAGGTTGGTCCGCGCGAGCGCGTCGAGGTCGTGGAAATAGGGGGTGCCCTCGGCGAACTCGGTCACGTAGAAGAAGTCGCGCGCGTCGGCGAGCGAGGCGAAGCTCCCGTCCTCGCGCACGACCCCGACGTCGACCGCCGGGACGTGCGCTGGCAGCCGCGAGAAGGCGCCGTACGCGAAGAACGCCTCTGCGGCGTGATCGGAGAGCGTGTCGTGCCCGTAGCCGGCGTTCACCGAGCGGTGCACGACGAGGTCGCGCGCGGCGCCCCCGAGCGAGACCCGGACGGGCTTGCCGTAGCCGAGCTCCTTGACCCCGCCGTCGGCCCCGACCGACGCCACGCCCGCGGGCGCGACGCCGAAGCGCTGCGCGACGTACGCCTCGAGGGCGGCACGGGGATCGCGGGCCACGCGCCTCGATCGAGCAACGGACGTACCACGCGGGTCAGACGCGGTGTCGAGGGCCGAGATCCGGAAGGCTTTGCGAGGCGACGCAGCGCCTGCGGTCAGACCGGGGCGAAGCGCGCCGTGAAGTGCCGCAGCTGGGGCGGTTCTGCGGTGATGCGGTAGCCCCGGATGTCCTTGCGCCGGCTCGCGACGTGGCGGACCACCTCGATGACGTAGTCGATGTGGCTCTGGGTGTACGTGCGCCGCGGGATCGCGAGGCGCACGAGATCCATCGCGGCGGGCACCTCGGTGCCGTCGGGCTTGCGCCCGAACATGACGGTGCCGATCTCGCAGCCGCGCACGCCACCCTCGCGGTAGAGCTCGATGGCGAGCGCCTGCCCCGGGTACTCGAGCAGCGGGATGTGCGGGAGCATGGCCCGTGCGTCGATGTACACGGCGTGGCCGCCGGTCGGCACCACGATGGGGACGTCGGCCTTGCGCAGCGCGTCGCCCAGATAGGCGGTGGAGCGGATGCGGTACCGGAGGTAGTCGTGGTCGACGACCTCCTCGAGGCCCTGGGCGATGGCCTCGAGGTCGCGCCCGGCGAGGCCGCCGTAGGTCGGGAAGCCCTCGGTCAGGATGAGCACGTTGCGGCAGCGGCGCGCCAGCTCGTCGTCGCGCACCGCGAGCCAGCCGCCGATGTTGGCGAGGCCGTCCTTCTTGGCGGACATGGTCATGCCGTCGGCGAGGGCGGCCATGGCGCGCACGATCTCCTTCACGGTCATGTGGGCGCAGGCGGGTTCGCGCTCGCGCACGAGCCAGGCGTTCTCGGCGAAGCGGCAGGCGTCGAGGTAGAGCGGGAGGCCGTGGCGGTCGCACACCGCGCGGACGCCGCGAAGGTTCTCGAGGCTCACCGGCTGTCCGCCACCCGAGTTGTTGGTGATGGTGACGAAGACCGCGGGGATGTTCTCCTTGCCGCGCGCCACGATGAGCGCCTCGAGCGCCGCGAGGTCGACGTTGCCCTTGAACGGGTGCTCGAGCGAGGGCTGCCGCCCCTCGGGGATGACGACGTCGATGGCCTCGGCGCCGGTGAACTCGATGTTGGCGCGCGTCGTGTCGAAGTGGGTGTTGTTGGGGAACACCTTGCCGGGGCCCCCGATGACCGCGAAGAGGATCTTCTCGGCCGCGCGGCCCTGGTGGGTCGGGATGACGTGCGGGAACGGGAACAGCTCGCGCACGGCGGCCTCGAAGCGCACGAACGACGGCGAGCCGGCGTAGCTCTCGTCGCCGCGCTGGATCGCGGCCCACTGCTCCGCGCTCATCGCGCCGGTGCCCGAGTCGGTGAGCAGGTCGATCATGACGTCCCGCGAGGGGAGCGAGAACAGGTTGTACCCGGCGCGCTCGAGGCTTGCCTCGCGCTCCGCCGCGGTGCTCATGCGGATCGGCTCGACGGACTTGATCCGGAACGGCTCGATGATCGTGCGGATGTGCTCCATGGCCCTCCGTTAGCACGCACGGCTCGTGGCAAATGGAGCGAAATCGCCCGCGAAAATCGCGCGTTTTCAGATCTGCGTCACGCGCGGTTTGCGCGCGTCAGGAACGCACGGCCGCGCGGCGAGAGCTCGTAGCCGACCTCGAAGCTCTGGGTCAGGCCGAGCTTCTTGAGCTTCACGACGTCGGCCTTGAACGGCGCGGTCTCGCGGCCGAGGGCCGCCGCGAGCTGCGAGGCGGCGACGCGGGGGCGCGCGTCGATGAGGCGCAGCGTCTTCTTGGTCCAGGCGTCGTCGCGATCGAGGCGGGCCAGCGCCGCGCGGATCGCGGCCCGGTCGTCCTCGTCGAGCTGGTCGTCGAGCGCGATCGCGACGCGATCGCCGTCGCCGCCGTGGTGGAGCTCGACCCGGTGCACCTCGGTGGCGTCGTCCAGGGGGCCGAGCTCGGCGAGGTAGGCGAGCAAGGCGTCGCGATCGGGGAAGCCCGCGCGACGCGCGTCATCTTCCGTGAGGGCACCCACCGTGACGAGGGAGATGGAATCCACCTCGAGCACGCCGATCGGGTGACAGCGGTAGCGCCCGCCCGCGCGCACCTTGGCCTTCTGCCAGCGGCGGAAGGTCAGGGTGATGGTCCCCTGCACGAGGCCCTCGTGGAACGGCTTCTTGAACAGCAGCACGCGGGCGAGGGTACCCGAGGAGCGTGTTAGGCTCGACCCCGGATCCATGGTCGACGACGACGACGACACGCCGAGCGAGGACGACGAGCCCGAGCCCGACGACGAAGAGACCGCGGACGAGGAAGAGACCGCCGACGACGAGGAGGACACCACTCCCGACGTGGATGGCGAAGACACCGATCCGGAGGAGGGCGAGGGCGATCTCGCCGCCGAGGAGGACGCCGCCGACGAAGACGAATCCGAGGACGAGGAGGCCGCCGAGGAAGAGGACGGCGACGAGGACGAGGAAAAGGAAGAAGACGACGAAGAAGAAGACGTCGAGCTCGGCACCCCGGATCTGGACGAGGAGGTCTTCGGCTCCCGCGAGGACTTCCCCGATGCGGACGCCGAGGACTACGAGGAGGACACAGGCGACTGGACCAGCGACGACTACGAGTCGTCCGCCCGCAACTTCTTCGGGCGCACCGAGCACTTCGGCGAGTCGGCCGACGACCGCCGTCGGTCCGACGGCTGGGAGCCCATCGAGCACAACGAGGCGTGGCGCGGCGCGTTCGAGCAGGCGGTGCCCGGCGCCGGGAGCACCGTGCGCTTCTACCAGCGGGGCGAGTCCGTCTCTCCCCTCGGGTTCGTCTCGGTGGCCGCGCTCGCCGCGCTGCGCGCCCTCTACCCGCAGATGGACTTCGGCAACCTGCACGTGAGCGTCCCCGAGAAGCCGCGCTCCGTCGACGCGCCACCGTCCGCACGCGCGCTGCCGCCGGAGCTCGCCGACGTGACGCCGGCCGAGCAGGTCGACCTGCGCAAGTACGCGACCCCGGTCGGCGACCAGGGCCAGACCTCACGGTGCTCCGCGTTCGCCTGGACGCACGCGCTCGAGCTGCTCGGCAACCTCGCGGGCACGCCGACCCCGCGCCTCGCGTGCAGCTACACGATGGTGCAGTTCCAGCGGATGCAGGGTGATTTCAAGGACCACGCGTACGCCTACGAGGGTGGCGACGGCACCGAGCCTGGCGTCGGCCCCGGGCAGGCGCTGATCCGCGGGGGCTCGTGTCGCCACGATCACTGGCCGAACGACGAGAAGCGACCGCGGCTGTCGGACGCCGAGATGGACGCCGACGCCCAGAACCACAAGCTGCAGGCCCGCGTCTACGAGGTGCAGCTCGACGAGGTGCGCAAGCTCCTCACGGCGGGCTGTCCGGTGCACCTCTCGATGAACACGGGCGACGCCTTCGCCGACCTCGGTCGGGACGGCGTGTTCCGGCAGGCCGAGAAGCCGAGCGGTGACCACGGTCGTCACGCGATGCTGTGCGTCGGCTATCTCGGCAACTACTACATCGTGAAGAACTCCTGGGGCGAGGACTGGGGGGACAAGGGCTACTGCTACATCCCGAAGCGCGTGCTCGTCGACGCCGACGCCGCGTACGTCGCCATCGTGCCCACCCGCGCGCGGGTGAAGGGCCCGGGGCCGAGCGTCCGCTGCGACTACTGCGGCACCGAGGGCACGGGGAAGACCTGCGCCCACTGCTCCGCGCCGCTGCGCGCCGAGACCGAACCGCAGGACCGCGCGTCGACCCCCGAGCCCCACCCAGAGCAGCAGATGCGCGCCGCACCCCCCATGGAGCGCGCGTTCCTGGAGCGCGAGTCCACCCCCGAGGTCACCGCCATGCGCGACGACGCCTGCCCACACTGCTCGGCGCCGCTCTCGCCGGGTGTCGCCGCGTGTCCCTACTGTGGGAGCCGTCGATGACGCGGGTGGTGCTGGACGAGGCCAGCGGCCCCGTCTCGCCGCGCTTCCAGTACACGCTGTTCGTCTCGATCCAAGACGGCTTGGCGACCGTCGCGTCCAAGGGTGGACCGCTCGGCACCCACACCGCCACCGTGCCCGTCGACGAGGGAGCGATCGTCGCGGCGCTCGCTGCGTTGCCGCTCGTGGATCTGGTCGACGAGGCGAGGGCGGCGCGGGTGGGGATCCGGGTGAATCGCCTGGTGATCGACGACCGCGAGCACCGCTACCTGCGGTCCGACCTGGACGAATCGGCGGACGCGGTGGGTCCTGCCGCACTGCGCCGCGGTCGCGAGGCGATCCTCACCGCCGTGCGCGCCGCCCTCGACAGCGCGCGTTCCTAGGTCGTCGACTTCGCGATTCGGATACAATCGTCGTGATGGTTCCCTCGTCGACCGCGTCCTCGTGGCTCGCGGCGACCCTCGAAGCGAGAGAACGGGCCCTCGAGGCGGCGGCAGAGACGGGCCGCCCGATCGCCGCCATCCGTCTCGCGCGCGCGCGCTGCTGGTCGGGCAACGACCCGGGCGCGCTCGGGCTGCTCGTCGAGGAGCGCCGTCGGCAGCGGATCGTGCGCCGCTCGTGGCGATGTGCGAGCTCGGCCTCGCCGAGATGGCCCCCGTCATGGACGACGAGGATCGCGCCACCGTTCACCTCGACACCGCAGGAAACCTGCCGAGCGAGGACGCGCCGGCGCGCACACTCCTGGCCTCGATCGTGGCGCTGCGGCGCGGGAGCACCAAGCTGCCCGAGCCGCGGACCCTCGAGGGCACGCCCTGGTTCGGAGAGATCGCCGACCTGCTCGCCCTCGAGGCGTTCTATGCGCGCGTGCCGTGCGAGCTCGAGCTGCGCGGCTCCGATCTGCGTACGCGGGCGCTGCGCGCGGTCGTGCAGGCCACCACCAAGAACGAGCTCGATCGGGTGGCCGAGGCGATCGCCGATCTCGAGCGCGCCGGTCTCTTGCGCGACGCCGGTCGCACCATCCTGCGCGTGCTCGGCCTCGCCCCCGACCTGTTCCAGTCGGGCGAGGGGGCGAGCGGCTGGGTGGCCCGTGCCCGCGCCTTGCTGGGCGATGCGGCCACGTTCCGCGATCGCATCGCCCTGCGCCAGGCGTTCCGCGTGCACGGCCGCCGCGACGCCGATCGCGCGATGCCGCGCGAGGTGGGGGTCCGCCTCGACGCGCGCGATCGCATGCGCGCCCACGTGCAGTCCACGCTCGCCATCGGCCTCGATCGGCAGGTGCGCGCCGCCGACGCGCTCGAGGCCCAGGGCGCTCCGGTCGACTCGATCCGCGACTCCATCGACCTGCTCGACGCCTCGGCGAGCGCAGCCCTGTCCGAGCTCGAGCGCGTGGAGGGCGACCTCGCGCAGATCGTCGCGAGCACGTTCGCCGAGCGGGAGCGCGCGCGCGCGATCGCGAGGGCCCTCGCGCGGCTCGAGGGCGCGGTCGACGAGGGCGCGCTGATCAAAGGCCTGCTCGCGGTCGTGAGCGAGCAGCTCGGCGCGCCCGCCGTCGCCATCGTCGAGCGCGTGCACGGTCGCCTGCGCCCACTCGGGGTGATCGGCCTCGGCCGCGAAGACGAGGACCTCTGGCGCGAGCCGGTGCTGCACACGCTGGTCGACGCGCCGTCACGCCCACCGGTCGCCCGCGATCGACGCGGCGGGAGCGACGCCCCACAGGCGGGCCCGGTGCTGGTCGCGCCCATGCGCACCTCGGGGGTGGAGGGCGCGATCTACGTCGACAAGCACGGCCGCGGCAGCGCGTTCTCCGGCGCCGACCACGCGGCGCTCGAGCTGCTCGCCACGTTCGGTGGCCTGGCGCTCGGTCGCATGCGCGCCACCTCGGCCTCGGCGTCGCTCGGTCGCAGGCTCGCGGCCACCATCGACGCCATGCGCGACGGCCTCCTCGCCCTCGATCGGCAGCTCGTCGTGACGGCGGCGAACGCCACCGCCGCGCGCGCGCTCCGGGTGGAGCACCAGCGGCTGCTCGACAAGCGGCTCACCGATTTCCCCGAGCTCTCCGCGCTGGTCGTCGCGCTCTCCACGCCGGAGCGGCCCGACGGCGTCGTGGTGCGCCTGCCGAGCGGCTCGGTCGTCGTGCACGCGCGCGACGTCGCTGGCGAGGGCCTCGTGGTCACGCTCGTCGAGTACGAGCGCGCCCAGAAGATGGCGCAGAAGCTGGTCGGCCCGCGCACCCGCTACACGTTCGCCGATCTGCGGGGGCAGGACAGCGCCCTGCTCGCGGCGCTCGAGATGGCGCGACGCGCGGCCGCCGTCGACGCGAGCGTCCTCATCATCGGCGAGCGGCACCGGCAAGGAGCTGCTCGCGCAGGCGATCCACGCGGGTGGGCCGCGCGCGCGCGAACCCTTCGTCGCCATCAACTGCGCCGCGCTCCCCCGCGATCTCCTCGAGGCCGAGCTGTTCGGCTACGAGCGCGGCGCGTTCACGGGTGCTCGATCGGAGGGCATGGTCGGCAAGTTCGAGCTGGCCGGCGACGGGACCTTGCTGCTCGACGAGATCGTCGACTTGCCGCTCGACATGCAGGCCAAGCTCCTGCGCGTGCTCCAGGAGCGGGTCGTCACGCGCCTCGGGTCGAGCGTCGAGCGCCCGGTGCGCGCGCGCGCGCTCGCCACCGCCCAGCGCGACCTCGCGATCGACGTCGATCGCGGCCGATTCCGGCTCGATCTGCTCCACCGCCTGCGCGTGCTGCAGATCGCTCTCCCGGCGCTCAGAGAGCGCCCGGGCGACGTCGTCCTGCTCGCGCGCCACTACGTGCGCGAGGTGGGGACCCGCCAGAGCAAGGCCGTGCGCACGATGACCCCCGAGGTCGAGCAAGCGCTCGCCGCCTACCCCTGGCCGGGCAACGTGCGCGAGCTCGCGAACGTCATCGAGGGCGAGGTGAGCCTGCTGCCGAGCGACACCCCGACGCTGGATCGGGTGCCCTCGGCGCTGTCGCGCGGGCGGATGAGCGAGCCGCCGCCGATGTCCGGCCCGCCCTCGGCCTCGGCGATCGCGCTCCGCGACGCCACCGGCATCCTCCCGCTGGCCGACGTCGAGCGGCTCGCGTACCTCGACGCCTACGAGAAGAGCCAGCGCAGCGTCACCCGCGCGGCGCGCGCGCTCGGCGTCAGCAAGGTCACGTTCTACACGAAGCTCCGGCAGTTCGGGATGCACCCCGCCGAGGCGACCGGCGAGATGCCGTCGATGCGGGCGAGCTCGATGCGCCTGCCGGCGGCCCCGATCAGCGACCCGGCCCTCGGTGTCGGAGAACCTGAGCCCAGCTCCCGCCGGTGAGCTTCCGCAGCTGATTTCTCGGGCCATCCACGGATGAGCTGTCGAGGTTCGAAACGGCTGGCGACCGACGCACGACGAAATGATTGTGGGGATGGCTCGAAAGGTCGTTCCCAGCTAAGTCTCGTGCTGGAGGGCGGTGGGAGATGCTGGTCTGGTTCCGCAAGGGGAGCGGAGTGCGTGCGTCCATGGTCGCGCTGCTCGGTGCGTGGTCCGTGCTCGGCGTCGCCGCCTGCAAGGGGGACGACCCGCCCCCCGCGGTCGAGACCGACGTCGGCGCCGAGACCGAGACGGCGATCCCGGGCGACCACACCGCGCCCACGTTCGCGGGCGTCGAGACGGCGACGGTGGCGAGCGAGAGCAGTGTTGCGCTCACGTGGAAGGCCGCGACCGACGACACCACCGAGGCGGCGCGCATCGCCTACCGTGTCTACGTCGGCGACAAGGCGGGCGGAGTCGACCTGAAGACCCCATGGGCCACGTCGCCGGCGGGCGCGAGCGGGTTCACGCTGACGGGCCTCTTGCCCGGCCAGCACTACTGGTTCGTCGTCCACGCGGTGGATGGCAGCGGCAACGAGGACGGCAACACCGTCGAGAAGGACGCGGCGACGACCGACTCCACCCCGCCCCGGTTCGCCGGCGTGACCAACGTGAGCGGCGCCGACAAGGACGCCGTGGAGGCGCGGTGGGCCGCGGCGACCGACGACGGGACCAAGCCCGCGGGCATTCGCTACCGCGTGTTCCTCGCCTCGAAGACCGGCACCTACGACTTCACCAAGCCCGACCTCGAGACCGCGCCGGGCGCGACCAGCGCCGTCGTGAAGGGCCTCGAGGAGGCGAAGACCTACGCGCTCGTGGTGCGCGCGGTCGACGCCTCCGGCAACATGGACGAGAACCTGCGCGAGAAGTCCGGTCAGACGCTCGACAAGACCGCGCCCACCTTCGAGGGGCTGTTCAGCGCGACGGCGATCGGCACGTCGATCAAGCTCCTCTGGAACGACGGCAAGGACAACGTCGACGCCGCGAAGTACCTCAAATACGACGTCTTCCGCTCCACCGTCGCTGGCAAGTACGACTTCTCCAAGCCCGTCTTCACGACGGCCTCCGGGGTGACCGAGTACACCGCCACGACCCTCGACGTCTCCACCACCTACTACTTCACCGTTCGTGCGCGCGACTCGGCCGGCAACGTCGACGCGAACACGGTCGAGAAGAGCGCCAAGACGGCCTCTTCGCCGGACATCCTGCCGCCCACGTTCGCGGGGCTCGAGTCGGCGACCGCGCTCGGTGCGCGCAGCGTCGATCTGCGGTGGAGCAGCGCGACCGACGACTACTCGAAGGCCGACGGGATCTTCTACGACGTGTTCACCGCGACGACCTCGGGCGGCGAGGACTTCACCTCGCCGAGCTTCTCGACGCTCGGTGGCGCGACCTCCTTCACGCTGACCGGCCTCACGCCGCTCACGACCTACTACGTGGTCGTGCGCGCGCGCGACCAGGCGGGCAACCAGGACAAGAACGTCGTCGAGCGCACCATCAAGACGCTCGCCGACACCACGCCGCCGGTGTTCGGCGGCCTCGACACCGCGACCACGCTCGGCCCCACCTCGATCCGCCTCACGTGGGCCGCGGCCACCGACGACGTGAACTCGTCGGCCGAGCTCGTCTACCGGATCTACGCGGGCGCCTCGGCGACGACGGTCGACTTCACGACGCCCCTCGCGGTCACCGACCCGGGCGTCACCACGTTCCCCCTCGACGGCCTCGTCCCGGGCAAGACCTACCACTTCGTCGTCCGCGCGGTCGACGCGGCGCTCAACGTCGACGCCAACACCAAGACCGTGTCGGGCGCGACGCTCCCCGACACCAAGGCGCCGGTGTTCGACGGGTTGCTCGACGCGGTGCCCCAGTCGTCGACCTCGCTGCTGGTCACGTGGAAGGCCGCGACCGACGACGTCACCGCCAAGCCGGCGATCCTCTACGACCTGTTCACCGGCAAGCTCGCCGCGGATTTCACCGTGGCGCCCACCTACACGAGCGTGCCGGGCGCGACCTCGTACGTCATCAACGGCCTGTCGCCCAAGCAGGTGATCGCCCTCGGCGTGCGCGCGCGCGACGCCGCTGGCAACCGCGACGGGAACACCGTCTCGAAGAGCGTGACGATGCCGGGCGACACGACCGCGCCCACGTTCGCGGGCGCGAAGTCGATCAGCGGGGCCTCGGCCACGTCGCTGACCGTCAACTGGGATCCGGCGACCGACGACGTGACCGCGCACGCGGGCATGCAGTACCTGCTGTGCCGGTCGCTGACGGCCGTCGGGTGCCTCGGCGGCGGGTTCGTGCCTTTCGCGACGGTCACCGGCGGGACGAGCTACACGTTCACCGGCCTCACCCCGACCAAGGACTACTACTTCCGCGTGCTCGCGCGCGACGCGAGCAGCAACCTCGACGCCAACACCGCGGTCGTCTCCGGCAAGACGGTGCTCGACGGCACGCCGCCCGTGTTCTCCGGGTGCGGGTCGGTGGGCCCTGCCGCGGGCGCCGCCGGGGCCTCGGCGCTCGCCGTCGGTTGGACCGCCGCGACCGACGACGTGAGCGCGAGCACCCAGCTGGTCTACGTCCTCACCTGGTCGACGAGCCCCTCGCTCACCTCGCCGTCGACCCTCACCACGGCGCCGGGCGCGACCAGCGCGCAGATCACGGGGCTCTCGCCGAGCACCCCCTACTACGTGCGGTGTCGCGCGGTGGACGTCGCCGGCAACAGCGACGGCAACGCGATCGTGAAGAGCGCGGCCACCATGGCCGACACCTTCCCGCCGACCTTCGGCGGCATCGTCTCGCTCACCTCGACGGGCACGACCACGCTCGCGGTGAACTGGGCCGCGGCCTCGGACACGGTCACCGGCGCGGGCGCGATCGCCTACGATCTGTGCTCCAGCACGGTCGCGACCGACTGCAACCCGGGCTTCTCGGTCGGCAAGACCGTGATCGGCGTCACCTCGACCACGCTGACCGGGCTCCTGCCGGGCAGCACGTACCACGTGCGCGTGCGTGCTCGCGACGGCGCGGGCAACCTGGACGCCAACACGGTGGTGCTCAGCAAGGCCACCGACGTCGACGTGACGCCGCCGGTGTGGGGCGGTGGACCGACGGTCACGGGCGTCTACGCGACCGGCGTGAGCTCGAGCCAGAGGCTCGCGGTCACCTGGAACGCGGCGAGCGACGTCTCGGCGGTGCGCTACCGGCTCTGCTGGTCGACCACGACCTACACCTCGTACGCGGCGTGCACTGCCGGCGGCGGCGCGGTCGCGACCACCGCGTTCGGCGCCACGAATCACACGATCACCGGCCTCGTCTCGCGCCAGAACTACTCGGTGTCGGTGCGCGCGGAGGACGCGGCGAGCAACGTGGAGACGGGCTCGAACTGGGCCTCGGCGACCACGGCCACGAGCTACTCCACCTTCCTCGCGCCGGTGTGGACCGCGGCGCCCGCGGGCGGCGGCTGCGCGGGCGGCTGTCACTCGTTCTCGTTCACCTACGCGGGGCTCACCGCCGGGTACTCGTCGTTCAAGACCAACCCGCCCACCTGCTCGAGCGGCGCGCTCCCGCTGGTGGTCCCCGGTTCGCCGTTCGGCAGCGCCGTCTACCGCAAGATGACGGGCAACTTCGCGGGCACGTGCGTGAGCGGCACCCGCATGCCCTCGGGCGGCACCCCCAACCCCACCTACGAGAACTACGTCTCGGAGTGGATCACCCAGGGCGCCTGGGACAACTGATGGCGAGCGGCCCGTGGCGCGGGCCCCTCGCGGGGCTCCTCGTGTTCGGCGGCGTGGTCGCCGGGCTCGCGTACGCGTTCCGCGCGCCCGGCCCGACCGCGCCCCTGCTGACGATCCCCGCCAGCGGCTCGCCCTCGGTGCGCACGCACCCGGCGCCTCCTCCGACGATCCCGCTGACGGTGTTGCCCGTCGACTCCGCGCGCGTGGCGCCGCGACCGAGCGCCGCGCCGCCCTCGCCGAGCTGTCCGCCGGGCACGGAGTGGACGAACTTCGTCGAGCCGCTCGGGCTCAAGCGCACGCTCAAGGGCTGCATCCACCCGAGCGACGGCGGCGAGGCCGTCCGCGAGGGCTCGTGGACGGTCGCCGACGTGAGCGGTTACGTGAGCGAGGGCCAGTACCTGAACGGCCAGAAGCACGGCCGCTGGGTGATCTGGTTCCCGAACGGCACCGCGGCGCGCACCGAGGAGTTCAAGAACGGGCACTCCGACGGGGTGTTCGTGGAGTGGAGCGCGGCCGGTCAGCGGCTCGCCGAGATCTCCTACAAGGACGACTACCGCGACGGTCCGACGACGATCTGGTCGGAGGACGGCAGCGTGCGACGTGAGCTCTGGGTGAAGGGTCGGCGAGTCGACCCACCGGAAGTGGATGGGGGCCCCTGATCATGGCGCATTCGAAGAACCACCGCTCGATCAACACGGAGTCGAACATGGGTGCATGGGGTCGCGTCCTGCTCGCGTGGGCCACCCTGTTCGCGTGTCTGTGGACGGTGGCGGACGCGGGCGCCTCCTCCACCGGCATCACCGGGTACTCGATCTCGGGCTGTTCGTGTCACAGCGGCGGCAACGTGCCGACCGTGACGATGACCATCAACGGCACCACGTACAGCAACGGCCAGACCGCCTACCTCACGGCGGGCTCGACGGTCGGGGCGACCCTCAACCTGAGCGTCAGCGGCCCCCCCAACAACAACTCGGGCGGCTTCGACGTGTCGATGAACGTCGCGGGCGGCACGCTCTCGCTGAACGGCGACGCCTACGTCAAGCTCGTCTCCGGCGAGGTCACCCACAACGCCCGCAAGCCCATGTCCGGCAACGCGGTCGCGTTCGGGTTCGCCATCACCGCGCCGGCGTCCACCTGCGCCACGACCACCATCTACGGCGCGGGCAACGCGGTCAGCAACGCCGGCGACAGCACCGCCAACGACGCCTCCAACGTCATCGCGGTCACCATCAAGACCAAGTGCAGCAACGGCACGGGGTGCTCGGTCGGGGCCGCGTGTACCAGCGGCAACTGCGTGGACGGGTACTGCTGCAACTCCACGTGTACCGGTGGCTGCCAGGATTGCTCGGCCTCACCGGGCACCTGCACCAACTACAGCCTCGGCTCGGCGGGCAGCCCGAGCTGTTCTCCCTACGTATGCACCGGATCCGCGACCTGCCCGGGTTCGTGCGTGAACGACACCTACTGCATCAGCAGCCGGTACTGCTCGGGTGGATCGTGCGTCGCGAAGCGGGCCCAGGGCGTGGCGTGCGCGAGCAACAACCAGTGCTCGAGCGGCAACTGCGTCGACGGGTTCTGCTGCAACTCGGCCTGCAACTCGGGCACCTGCGACGTGTGCGCGGCCTCGCTCGGCGCGTCGGTCAACGGCACCTGCACCAACGTCACCGCCGGCACGGCGCTCGCGAGCTGCTCCCCTTACGTCTGCTCGGGCACGGCGGCCTGCTACGCGAGCTGCTCGGCCGACGGCCAGTGCGCGAGCGGCAACTACTGCAACGGCTCGGCCTGCACGGCCAAGAAGGCCCAGGGCGTCGCGTGCGCGGGCAACAACCAGTGCTCGAGCGGCAACTGCGTCGACGGGTTCTGTTGCAATACCGCGTGCAACTCGGGCACCTGCGACGTGTGCGCGGCCTCGCTCGGCGCGTCGGCGAACGGCACCTGCACCAACGCGGTCGCGGGCACCGCCCTCGCAGGCTGCTCGCCCTACGTCTGCGCGGGCACGGCGGCCTGCTACGCGAGCTGCTCCTCGGACGTCCAGTGCGCGAGCGGCAACTACTGCAACGGCTCGGCGTGCGTCGCCAAGCTCGCGACCGGCACCGCCTGCTCCACGAACAACCAGTGCAGCACCGGCTTCTGCGCCAACGGGTTCTGCTGCAACTCGGCCTGCAGCGGCGGCAGCTGCGACGTGTGCGCGGCCTCGCTCGGCGCGAGCAGCAACGGCTCCTGCACCACGCTCGCCGCCGGCGCGGTGGGCTCGCCGAGCTGCGCCCCCTACGCGTGCTCGGGGGGCACCGCCTGCTACGCGAGCTGCTCGGCCGATGGGCAGTGCGCGAGCGGCAACTACTGCAACGGGTCGGCGTGCACCGCCAAGAAGGCGCAGGGCGTCGCGTGCGCTGGCAACAACCAGTGCTCGAGCGGCAACTGCGTCGACGGGTTCTGCTGCAACAGCGCCTGCGGTGGCGCGTGCGACGTGTGCAGCGCGGCCCTCGGCGCCTCGGCCAACGGCACCTGCACGATCCTCGCGGCCGGGGCGACCGGCAGCCCCTCGTGCGCGCCTTACGTCTGCAGCGGCACCGCTGCCTGCTACAGCTCGTGCTCGAGCGGTTCGCAGTGCGCCGGTGGCAGCTTCTGCTCCGGCAGCACGTGCAGCGGCACGCTCGCCAACGGCAACGCCTGCTCGAGCAACGTGCAGTGCACGAGCGGCAACTGCGTGGACGGGTTCTGCTGCAACACCGCCTGCGGCGGCGCGTGCGACGTGTGCTCGCTGGCCCTCGGCGCGACCGCCAACGGCACCTGCACCATCCTCTCGTCGGCCTCGCCCTCGACCTGCTCGCCCTACTACTGCAGCGGCTCGACCTCGGCCTGCGCCGGCACCTGCGCGACCTCGGCCAACTGCCAGGCCGGCAACTACTGCGACACGACGGTCTCCAAGTGCCAGCCGCAGAAGGCCCTCGGCGTCGCGTGCTCCGCGGCCGGCGAGTGCTCGAGCGGGTTCTGCGCCGACGGCGTGTGCTGCAACAGCGGTTGCTCGGGCAACTGCGACGCCTGCTCGATCGCGGCGGGGGCCTCCAGCAACGGCTCCTGCAGCAACGTCGCCGGTGCGGCGGGCAGCCCCGTGAGCTGCGCGCCCTATCTGTGCAGCGCCTCTTCTTCGGCCTGCCCGACCACTTGCGCGAGCGACGCCGCGTGCCGCACCGGCAACTACTGCGACGGCGCGAGCAAGTGCACGGCCAAGCTCGGTGACGGCAACGCTTGCACCGCGGCCAACCAGTGCACGAGCGGCAACTGCGTGGACGGGTTCTGCTGCAACACCTCGTGCAGCGGCTCGTGCGACGCCTGCTCGGCGGCGCTCGGCGCGAGCGCCAACGGCACCTGCACCAGCGTGAGCGGCGGCGGCTCGCCGAGCTGCGCGCCATACCTGTGCAAGGGGACGACCGCGACCTGCCCGGCCACCTGCGGCACGACCAGCGACTGCGTCTCGGGCAGCTACTGCGACGGCACGAGCAAGTGCGTGAGCAAGCTCGGTCTCGGCGCGGTCTGCAGCTCGGCCGTGCAGTGCTCGAGCGGCAATTGCGTGGACGGGTTCTGCTGCAACAGCGGCTGCAGTGGGAGCTGCGACGTGTGCTCGGCGGCGCTCGGCGCGAGCGCCAACGGCACCTGCACCAACGTGAGCGGCGGCGGCGCGCCGAGCTGCTCTCCCTACCTGTGCCGCGGCACCACCTCTACCTGCCCGGCCACCTGCGCGTCGTCGTCGGACTGCGCCTCGGGCAACTACTGCGACGCGACGAGCCACTGCTCGCCGAAGCTCGGCCCCGGCTCGAGCTGCTCGGCCGCCGGCCAGTGCACGAGCGGCTTCTGCGCGGACGGCTTCTGCTGCAACACGGCCTGCAGCGGCGGCTGTGACGTGTGCTCGGCGGCGCTGGGTGCGACGGTCAACGGCACCTGCACCAACGTGAGCGGCGCGGGCTCGCCGTCGTGCTCGCCCTACCTCTGCAAGGGGACGGCGGCCGCGTGCCCGAGCACCTGCGCTGCCACCAGCGACTGCGCGAGCGGCAACTACTGCGACGGCACCGGTCACTGCGCGGCGATGCTCGGCCTCGGCGTGGCCTGCACCTCCGCCGGCCAGTGCTCGAGCGGGTTCTGCGCCGACGGCTTCTGCTGCAACTCGAGCTGCACCTCGCAGTGCGAGGCCTGCAACATCGCCGGGAGCCTCGGCAGTTGCCGCGCGGTCACCGGCGCACCGATCGCTCCTCGCGCGACCTGCACCACCGACGGCTCCGCGTGCGGCGGGACCTGCGACGGCGTCACCGCGACGGCCTGCGCCTACCCCACGAGCTCCACCTCGTGTCGCGCGGCCTCGTGCACCTCTGGCACCGCCACCCTTCCGGCGGGCTGCAACGGCGCGGGCGCTTGCCCCGCGATCTCCACGGTCTCGTGCGGCGCCTTCGCCTGCGTCGGCAGCGTGTGCGCCGGAGGCTGCGCCACCGACGGCGACTGCGCCTCGGGCAACTACTGCGCGGGCGGCAGCTGCAAGCCCAAGAAGGCCAACGGCGTCACCTGCGCGCTCACCAACGAGTGCACCAGCGGGTTCTGCGTCGACGGCGTGTGCTGCAACGCGGGCTGCACCGGCCAGTGCCAGTCGTGCGCGACGGGCACCTGCTCGGCGGTCACCGGCGCCCCGGTCGGTGGTCGCGCGAGCTGCGTCACCGACGGCTCGTCCTGCAGCGGCGCGTGCAACGGCGTCGACGGCCTCGGCTGCACCTACCCGGCCGGGACGACCAGCTGCCGCGCGGCCTCGTGCTCCGCGGGCATCGCCACCTCGCCGGCCAGCTGCGACGGCAGCGGCAAGTGCCCGACGCTCGCCACCACCACGTGCGCCCCCTACAAGTGCGCCGGTACCGCGTGCGCCACGACCTGCGCCGCGGACAGCGAGTGCACGACGGGCACGTTCTGCGGCGGTGGCGAGTGCATCGGCAAGCTCGGCAACGGCTCGCCCTGCATCTCCGGCACCCAGTGCGGCACCGGCCACTGCGTCGACGGCGTGTGCTGCGACACCTCGTGCAGCGGTCAGTGCGAGGCGTGCAACCTGCCGAGCAAGGCCGGCACCTGCTCCGCGGTGACCGGCGCGCCGGTGGGCACGCGCGCCGACTGCGCGAGCGACGGGTCGCTCTGCGGCGGCCTGTGCGACGGCACCGTGCGCACGAGCTGCAAGTACCCCGCCGCCGAGACCGTGTGTCGCGCGGGCACCTGCACGAGCGGCGTCGCGACCCTCGAGGCCAAGTGCAGCGGCACGGGCAACTGCCCCGCCAAGAAGACCCAGGACTGCACGCCGTTCTCGTGCGGCGCCAAGGCCTGCCTCGGCGACTGCGCGACCGACACCGACTGCACCACGACCACGTTCTGCTCGGGCGGCGTGTGCAAGCCGAAGCTCGCCAACGGCAGCACCTGCAGCGCGACCTCGCAGTGCAGCTCGGGGTTCTGCGTCGACGGCCTGTGCTGCGACAAGGGCTGCACCGGTCAGTGCGAGGGCTGCGACCTCAAGGGCAAGGAGGGCACCTGCACCACCAACACCGGTGACCCGCGCCCCGGCCGCCCGGCCTGCGAGGGCACCGGCGCGTGCAAGGGCTCGTGCGACGGCGTCGACGCCACCAAGTGCAAGCCCGGCACGTCGACGGCCGAGTCCTGCAACGGCGTCGACGACAACTGCAACGGCAGCACCGACGAAGGGGACCTCTGCCCCGGCGGCGGGACCTGCGTCTCGGGCGCGTGCTCGGGTGGCAGCGACGCGGGCGACGCCGGCGCCGACGGCGGCGACGCCGACCCCGACGCGACCGACGGTGCCACCGACGCCGATCCCGACGCAGCGGACGCGACGGCCGACGGCGCGACCGACGCCGCCGACGCGGGCGACGACGGCAGCGTGGTCACCGACAGCGCGGCCGACGACGCCGACGCGAGCCCGGAGCTCCCGTTCCAGGAGGGTGGTGGCTGCGGCTGCCGCACCACCTACGCGCCCACCACCGCGGCACCGTTCGCGCTCCTCGCCCTCGGCGCCGCCCTCGCGCGGCGTCGGCGGCGCTAGGTCGCGGACCTCCGATCAGACCGCGAAATCCGCGGCCAGCGCGCGCGCCTCGACGATGTTGTCCTCGATGCTGCAGTAGGTCCACCCACCGTAGCGTCCGATCGAGAACACGCCGTTGGCGCGCAGGATCCGCGAGAGCCGCGCGTGCTCGGCGAGCGAGCCCTGGGTGATGTGCACGTAGGCCGGGTCCATCACCACGTGGTGATCGGCGACGAGCGCGTGGGTGTCGATCACGCCCTCGGCGCGCAGGTCCTCGAGGACGCGGGCCTTGGCGGCGGCGATGACCGCGTCGTCCACCACGGCGTCCTTCGGGTAGCCGAGCTCGACGTAGAGGCTCAGGCGATCGGTGTCGAAGATGTTGTCGTAGAACCCGAGGCGATAGAAGCTGCGCGCGCGGTTCGGGTAGTACACCCAGTGCACGTTCTTCGGGCCCTTCTTGTCGAAGCCCAGGTTGAACACCAGCACCTTGTTCCAGGTGAACACGCTCGGGTCGTGGGCGAGCCCGGTCATGCGCGCGAGCTTGTCGAACGGCGCCGACGACACGAGCTTGTCGAAGCGGATCTCCCGGCGGTCGGTGCGCGCCACCCGCGCGCGCAGATCGATGCCCACGAGGCGCTCGCCGAGGACGATCTTCGCCGGATCGACCGCGCTCGCGAGGGCGCGCACGTACTCGATGGCGCCGCCCTCGGGGTAGGTGAACGTGGCGTTGTAGCTCGCGTTGTCCGCGACCTTCATGTTGCGGACGATGTCGGTCAGGTCGGCGTGCGGGAAGAACCGGCCCATCGCGTCGCGATCGAGCGTGGCGAGGTCGGTGGCGTAGAGCTTCTCGTTGTAGGGGATGAGGAACTTCTCGGCGATGCCGCGGCCGAACCGGGCGTAGAGCATCTCCTTGAAGTTGCCCTCCTTCGCCGGCGGCTGGCCGGGCGCGCGCGCGAAGTACAGGTCGTGCAGGCACTCGATGAACTCGTCCTGCGGGAGCTGGTGGATGTTCTTCTGGAACGGGAAGTCGAGCCAGCGCCCGCCGTAGGCGATGAAGGATTTCTTGTCGACGGTGCGGATCCGCTGCCCAGGCATCCGGTCGCGCAGCCACTGCTCGATCTCGGGGCGCTTGAAGTGGAAGAAGTGCCCCGAGTAGTCCCACACGAACCCGTCGCGCACGATCGTCTTGCAGTACCCGCCGATCTCTCGGTCGGCCTCGAGCACGAGGTAGTCGGGGTCGGTGAGGGCCGCGGCGGTGGCCAGGCCGCTCACGCCCGCGCCGACGATGAGGTGACGCACGGAGTCCATGGGTCGGTCGTATGCGTACAGGGTGCGCGTGTGAAGGGGCGGCACGGTGGTCCCCGGAACCTCCGGTTCACGATACGCTCGGAAACGCTGGGCTCCGACGGAGCACGAGAGTTGCTGGACCACTTCATTCGCGCTTCGCCGAGCCCACAAGGGAGGACAACATGCGCTTCGCCGCCGCTGCCACCGTCGTCGTGACCTTCGCTGCCTTCTGGTTCGGGTGTTCGAGCAGCAGCTCGTCGACGCCGACGGCGACCCCGGAGGAGCAGTGCGCGAGCTACGCCGAGAGCTTCTGCAACAAGGCGCAGGGGTGCGCGGGCATCTACGTCCAGCTCGGCTACGGCGACGTGGCCACGTGCAAGTCCCGCTTCCAGGAGGCGTGCAAGCGCACGGTCACCGCGCCGAACACGGGTTTCACGGCGGCCTTCCTCACCAAGTGCGTCGCCTCGGTGCCGGGGCTCGACTGCCAGGCCCTGTTCGAGGGCGGGCAGACGGCCGACTGCGTGCCGCCGCCCGGCCTCGTCGACGACGGCAAGGGGTGCGGCGAGGACAGCCAGTGCAAGAGCGGCTTCTGCGCGATCGACGAGTCCGCGGCGACCTGCGGCTCGTGCGGCCCCAAGCCGGCCGAGGGCGCCGCGTGCGTCAGCAACGACTGCCCGACCGGGCTCCACTGCAACGACGGCAAGTGCGTGAAGTCGGCGGGCGTGGGCGCGACCTGCGACGTCGGCCACCCGTGCGGCGCGTTCCTCGACTGCGCGGCGGGCAAGTGCGCGACGCAGGCGCAGAACCGCGGCGACGCCAGCGACGACAAGGGCAGCCTCTCATGCGACCTCCGCAAGGGGATCGTCTGCATCGGCAAGAAGTGCGAGAAGCTCCTGCTCGTCGGCGAGGGCAAGGAGTGCGGCCTGCACATGAGCGCCCTGAAGGTGAACGCCGTCACCCTCTGCGAGAAGTCCGGCTTCTGCGAGGGGCTCGACATCGCCAAGGCCAAGCTGATCGGCACCTGCAAGCCCGCGGCGAAGGACGGCGAGGCCTGCAAGACCACCACGGGCGATCTCGCCTCCGGCCCCAACTGCCTCCCGACGGCCACGTGCATCGCCAACGTCTGCCGCGTCCGCGACCCCGCCACCTGCACCAAATGAGCGGCGGCCGCCTCCACGGGCGGCCGCTCTGGCAGACTTGGCGCTCAGGGCTCCTTGGGCTTGCCGGTGAGCGGGACCTTGCGCTTGGTGCGCACCGTGACGAGGTAGTTGGGCTTGCCCTTGGCGGGCGGGTCGCCGAGGTCGCCCGGCTTGCCCTTCACGAGGCCCGCCGGGATCCCGGCGGCCTCGAGCGCCTTGCCGATGGCCTCTGCGCGCGCGGTGGCGAGCTTCTCGTTCGCCGCGTTCTCCCCGGCCTTGTCGGCCCAGCCCTCGATGACGATCTTCTCGACCCCGCGATCGACCAGGCCCTGCAGGCGCTGGGCGATCATGGCGATCTGCGCCTTCATCGGCTTGGTCACGACCGACGAGCCGGGGGCGAACGCGAGCCCGCCCTCCACCTCGATCGCGCCGGAAGCGAACGTGACCTTGCTGTGCGCGCCGGGCTCGGGGCAGCCGTCGTCGTCGTCCTTGCCGTCGATGGTCTCGGGCTCGAGCGGGCACTTGTCGACCGAGTCGCCCACGCCGTCCTCGTCGGCGTCCTTCTCGGGGCAGCCGTCGTCGTCCATGATCCCGTCGTAGTCCTCGGCGACCAGCGGGCAGACGTCGACGTCGTCGGTCTTGCCGTCCTTGTCGCTGTCGCACTTGTCGCCCGCCTTGGCGAAGCTGCCGTCCGCGCACTGCATGGGGGGCGTCTTCGGCGGACCGCCCTCGGGGCAGCCGTCTTCGTCCTCGAAGCCGTTCTTGTCCTCGGCCTGATCAGGGCACTTGTCGACCTTGTCCTTGATGCCGTCGCCGTCGCGATCCGGCTCCGGGCAGCCGTCGTCGTCCTCGAAGCCGTCCTTGTCCTCGGCCTCGTTCGGGCACTTGTCCTTGGCGTCGGGGATGCCGTCGCCGTCGTTGTCCAGTTCGGGGCAGCCGTCCTCGTCCTGGAAGCCGTCCTTGTCCTCGGGCTCGCTCGGGCACTTGTCGAGCGCGTCGGGGACGCCGTCGCCGTCCTGGTCGTGGCCGCTCGGCGCGTAGCGGACGTCGAGCACGAAGCGGTAGCGCGGGTCGGTGAGCTGCGCGTTGCCGGAGCCGCGCAGGCTGCCGCCACCGCCGAGGTGGATCGAGAGATCGCCGCCGAGCAGCTCGCTCCAGCGCGCGCCGACCAGCCACTGCGCGGGGGAGGCGCCGTGGTCGACGAGCGAGGGCAGCGAGAACGCCTCGGCGCCGAACGAGAGCGCGTGGGCGCGGTCGACGGTGAACGACGCGCCGACCCCGAGGACCAGCTGGGAGCCGAAGTTGGTGTCGAGCAGGGTGACCCGCTTGCGCAGGCGCGCCCCGAGGTTGGCGCCGAAGACGAACGGCCCGAGGCGGTCTTCGACGGCGATCGACGGCGCCACGGCCACGCCGGACTCGCTCCCGTAGGCGTCCCGGTCACCGGTGGGCAGCGCGAAGTCGAGCCGCGCGACCACGCCGACGCCCCGCACTTCGCCGATGCGCGGCAGCGAGACGAGCGAGTACGCCGCGCCGATCCGGACCGACCGGACGCCGTTGCTCGTGATCGCGTCGGTCTTGCCGTCCTTGGCCGAGACGCCGACGCCGTCCTGGTAGAACGTGAGCGGGGCCACCATGGTGACCTCGAGCTTGTCGAGCAGGCCATACGAGAACAGCAGCGCGCCGACGACCTGGTGACCCACGCCTTGGATCTCGACCGAGCCCGCGGGCCCGTTGGGGCTCGTGCGGAACAGGATCGGGTCCTTCTGCCAGGACGTGGTGAGGCCGAAGCCGAAGCGGCCCTTCTGCAGGGTGCGCCCCGCGCCGAGCGAATAGAAGGTGGAATCTCCCGCGACCGGCCACAGCGCGTCGGAGTCGAGGCAGGTGGACGCCTTGACGTCGCAGTCGACGGCGCGCGCATCGCGGGCGGTGGCCAGGGAGGCCGCGCAGATGCTGGCCAGGAGAAGGGGGAGGTGGTTCTTGAGCCTGCGCATGGGGGGCCGGACTGGACCAGAGCGAGGGAGCCCGGAGCCTCGGCGAGATGCCGAAAGTCCGGGGCGGGTTGCGATCGAGGTGTCGAACGGGGAGCGCGCGGCGTCTAGACTCGTTCGCCGCATGCCCCTCACCCTCGACCGCGACGCCTACCTCCGGGGTCTGGTCCGGGACGTCCCGGATTTCCCGAAGCCTGGGATCGTCTTCAAGGACATCACCCCGCTCCTCGGCAACCCCCGCGCCCTCCACACCATCCTCGACGCCATGCACGTGGCCTGGGTCGACCGCCGGATCGACACCGTGGTGGCCATCGAGTCCCGCGGGTTCATCTTCGGGGCGGCCCTCGCGGCGAGGCTCAACGCGGCCTTCGTGCCGGTGCGAAAACCCGGAAAATTGCCCTGGAAGACGGACCGGGTGTCCTACGCGCTCGAGTACGGCGAGGGGCACCTCGAGATGCACGTCGGGTCGCTCGCCACGGGCGCCCGGGTGCTCGTCGTCGACGACCTGCTCGCGACGGGGGGTACCGCGGCCGCGGCGGCCGCGCTGGCCTCCAGTCAAGGTGGTGAGGTCATCGGCTACGCCTTCGTGATCGAGCTGGCCTTCCTGGCCGGGCGCCAGAAGCTCGCCGGCGAGGTGTCGTCGTTGCTGGTGTACCGCTGACGCGCGTATCCTCGCCGGGGTGAGCGAACTCCAGCGCAACCCTCGCATCTCGGCCGCCGGCGCCACCGACGCGGGCAAGGTCCGTCTGCACAACGAGGACGCGGTGCTCGTGCGCCCCGATCTCGGGCTCTACCTGGTCGCGGACGGCGCCGGCGGGCAGAACGCTGGCAACGTCGCCAGCATGCTCGCCATCGCGAGCGTGGCGCACCACTTCGAGTCCACCGCGCCCGTCTCCAAGACGATGCCGCCGCTCGGTGAGCTCGGCATGTCGTGGTCGGCGCGCCGGCTCTCGCGCGCCGTGCAGTCGGCCAACCGCGAGGTGATCGAGGTCGCGCGCTCGCGCAACACCTACCAGGGCATGGGCACCACGCTCGTGGCCCTCGCCTTCTCGCCCGACGCCACCCGCCTCGACCTCGCCCACGTCGGCGACAGCCGCTGCTACCGCCTGCGCGACGCGGCGCTCGAGCAGCTCACCGAGGACCACTCGCTCGCCAACGACATCCTCGAGCTGCGCCCCGACCTCGACGACGCGGTGATCCGCAAGCTGCCCAAGAACGTCATCACGCGCGCGGTCGGCATGGGCGACCCGCTGCGCGTCTCGATGCGCTTCCTGCCGACGCGACCGGGCGATCGCTACCTGCTCTGCTCGGACGGGATCACCGGGTGCCTCGACGACCAGACCATCAGCGACCTCCTCCGGGTCTGCAAGACCCCGGACGAGGCGGTGCGGGCACTCATCGACACCTGCAACGAGGGCGGCGCGCCCGACAACCTCGCCGCGCTGGTCGTCGATCTCGTGGCGCCCCCCGGCGAGCCGATGTTCCCCTCGCACGGGTACACGCCGGCCACCGCGCCCAAGGCGCGCATCGTGCGCAGCCCCATCGACGAGTCCGCGCCCGAGATCGTGATCATGGGCATGGACGAGAACGACGGCGACGACAGCACCTCGTTCCGGGTCGTGCCCGCCGAGAGCTCGAGCCCCAACCTGCTCGAGGCGCTCGGCAACTACGCGGCGCCGCTCCGCAAGAAGACCCCACCGCCGCCGATCCCGCGGCCGGACAGCAAGGCCGAGGCCTGCCGGGCCTGCGGCAAGGCCATGGGGCACGCGCTGGTCTGCCCCCACTGCGGCGCTCCACGCTGAGCGGGTTGGCGGGACGGCCTCCGTCATGATAGACGAAGGTTCGTTATCGTGACCAAGGTCGACCCCCACCGTCTCACCCACCTGCGGCAGCTCGAGGCCGAGAGCATCCACATCCTGCGCGAGGTGGTGGCCGAGTTCGACCGCCCGGTGATGCTCTACTCCATCGGCAAGGATTCCTCGGTGATGCTGCGGCTCGCCCAGAAGGCATTCGCCCCGGGGCCGCTGCCGTTCCCGCTCCTCCACGTGGACACCACCTGGAAGTTCCAGGCCATGTACCGGTTCCGGGAGGAGACCCAGCGCGCCCTCGGGTTCAAGCTTCTTGTCCACAAGAACGAACGCGCGCTCGCCGACGGCATCAACCCCTTCGACCACGGCAGCAACCGCTACACGCAGATCATGAAGACGCACGCGCTGCTCGAGGCGCTGCGGGCTGCACCGGTTCGACGCGGCGTTCGGCGGCGCGCGTCGCGACGAGGAGCGGGCCCGGGCCAAGGAGCGCATCTACAGCTTCCGCGACGAGTTCGGCCAGTGGGACCCGAAGAACCAGCGCCCCGAGCTGTGGAGCCTCTACAACGGCCGCATCCGCCGCGGCGAGAGCATCCGCGCGTTCCCGCTCTCCAACTGGACCGAGCTCGACGTGTGGCAATACGTGTGGCTCGAGCAGATCCCGATCGTACCGCTCTACTTCGCGGCGCCGCGGCCGGTCGTGGAGCGGGACGGCGCCCTCATCATGGTCGACGACGAGCGCATGCGCCTGCGTCCCTCCGAGACCCCGCGCGTCGAGAAGGTCCGCTTCCGCACCCTCGGCTGCTACCCGCTCTCGGGCGCGGTGCGCAGCGAGGCCACGACGCTCCCCGCCATCATCCAGGAGATGCTCCTCGCCAAGGACAGCGAGCGCCAGGGCCGCCTCATCGATCACGACGAGGAGGGCTCGATGGAAACCAAGAAGCGCGAGGGGTACTTCTGATGGGCCACGCGGCCGAACGCGCCCAGATCGCCGCCGACGTCGAGGCCTACCTGCACGCGCACGAGCACAAGGAGCTGCTGCGGTTCGTGGCGGTCGGCTCGGTCGACGACGGCAAGTCCACCCTCATCGGGCGCCTGCTCCACGACGCCCACGCGGTCTACGAGGACCAGCTCTCGGCGGTGCAGCGCGCGTCGGAGAGCCGTGGCGCGACCCGCGGCGCGGGGCCCCGAGCGACATCGACTTCTCGCTCTTCACCGACGGCCTCAAGGCCGAGCGTGAGCAGGGGATCACCATCGACGTCGCGTATCGCTACTTCTCGACGGCGCGGCGCAAGTTCATCATCGCCGACACGCCGGGGCACGTGCAGTACACGCGCAACATGGCGACGGGCGCCTCGACCGCCGACGTCGCGATCATCCTCGTCGACGCGCGCCTCGGCGTGCTCGCGCAGTCGCGCCGCCACGCGTTCCTCGCCAGCCTGCTCGGCATCCCGAACCTGCTCGTGTGCGTCAACAAGATGGATCTGCGGGGCTTCGACCTCGAGGTGTTCGCGGCGATCCGCGACGAGATGACCGGGTTCGCCCGGCGCCTGGGCTTCGCTTCGGTCACGGCCATCCCCATCAGCGCGCTGCGCGGTGACAACGTGGTCGAGCGCAGCGCGCGCACGCCGTGGTGGGAGGGGCCGACCGTGCTCGGGTTCCTCGAGACGGTCCCGCTCCCCGGCACGACCCCGGACGCGCCCCTGCGGTTCCCGTGCAGTACGTCGTGCGCCCCGAGCTGACTACCGCGGGTTCGCGGGCCAGATCGCCGTCGGCATGGTGCGCCCCGGCGACGAGGTGCTCGCCCTGCCGTCGCGGCGTCGCACGCGCGTCTCGGCGATCGACACGCTCGAGGGGCCGCTCGCCGAGGCCTTCGCGCCGATGAGCGTCACGCTGCGCCTCGAGGACGAGATCGATCTCAGCCGCGGCGACATGCTGGTCGCGGTCGCGGCCCCGCCCGTCGTCGCCGATCGCATCGACGCGCACCTCGTGTGGCTCTCCGAACGACCGCTCGCGCGCGATCGCACCTACCTCCTCAAGCACACGACGCGGCTCGTGCGCGCCGAGGTCGAGGTCGTCTCTCACGTCGTCGACCCCAGCGATCTCGCGGAGCGCCCGGCCGAGACCCTCGCGCTCAACGAGGTGGGGCGCGTGCTCGTGCGCGTCCACGGCCCGCTCTACTTCGACCCCTACGCGCAGAGCCGCAGCACCGGCGCGTTCGTCCTGATCGATTCGCTCGAGGGCCACACGGTCGCCGCGGGGATGATCCGTGGCGCCGCCGTCGGGGCCGCGAGGTCGGCGCGTTCGCAGGTGGGACAGGCCGAGCGCCTCGCGCGGTTCGGTCAGCGCGGCGCGCTCGTCGTGGTCTCCGATCCCGACCGCGAGGTCGCCGAGAGACGGGCGTTCACCCTCGAGCGCGTGCTGTTCGACGCGGGGTCGCTCACGGCGGTCGTCGAGGAGGGCGCGGCGGCCGCCGTCGCGCGGGCCGGTCTCGTGGCCCTCACGGCGACCGAGGGTCCGGCTCGCGTGGAGGTGGATGGGGTGGCGGTGGAGCTCGGCGTGGACGACGAGGCGACCGGTGAGGCCGTGCGCCGACGACTCGAGTCCCTCTCTACTTCGGCTTGACCGAAGCGCTCGCCGACGCGCTGGCCGACGCGCTCGCCGACGCCGAGGCGGCCGTGGCGGCGGGCGACCCGAGGGGCGTGATGGTGGTCGCCACCTGCTGGGCCTTGAGCCCGAATTCGCTGCTGGACGGCTTCACGGGAGCCTTCGGGGCCGGCGCCGCCGCGGGGGCCGGGGGTGGCGGCTCCTCCTTGCAGGCCGAGAGGAGGGAGACGGCCACCACGCTGGCAAAGAGGACCCGCATGGGTCGATTCGTACCTTTTGTTCGCCCTGTGTGTCCCGGGCACGGCTTTCCGGGCCGGCCACGTGGCCCCGGGACCACTCTCGGGCTCCGGCGGGGACGGGGTTCGTGACCGTAAGGTCTGGCGAGCCCCCCCGTTCTCCGGACATGGAGGCCGTTCTGCCGTTCACGTTCGCGCTTCCCCAGCCGCTGTTCGGCGTGGGTATGCTGCGCCGCGTGGATCCGCGCGCCGCCGAACTCGAGCACGAGCGGCGGCTCGTCGTGCGAGCCAAGGAGGGCGACCGCGCCGCGCTGCGCCCGCTCCTCGAGAAGTACGGTCCCATCCTCTACCGCGCCGTGCTCCTGCCGCGGCTCGGCGACGAGGCCCGCGCCCGCGACGCGCTCGCGGACACGTACGCCAAGGTGGTCGCGACCATCGAGCGCTACGAGTGGCACCCCGCGGGCATCTGGCCCTGGCTGCGCACCATCGCCTTCCACGTCGCGATCGACCAGCTGCGCGCCCGCAAGCGCGAGACCCCGTTCGACGTGGACGAGCTCACCCGCGAGGCCGATCAGCAGCGCGACGTGGCCAGCACCGACACGACGTACCTCGAGGCCGAGGAGTCGCGCCGCGCCAAGGCCAAGGTGCAGGAGGCGCTCGCGCTCATCAACCCGCGCTACGCGGAAGCCATTCGCTTGCGGGTGCTCGAAGAGCGCCCCCGCGAGGAGGTGGCCAAGGCCCTCGGGGCGACCCCCGCGACCTTCGACGTGATACTCCATCGGGCCATGGCGGCGCTCCGCAAGGCCCTGCGAGGGGACGATGACTGAGCACGAACTACCGCCCGACGAGTCCCCGCTCGACGAGGAGCCGACCCCCGAAGAGCTCGCGGCCGCCGAGGCCCTGCGCGAGGCGCTCGAGGGCCGCGCGCCCGAGAACGCCGACGCCGAGCTCGCCCGCGCGCTCAAGCTCGCGCTCGATCCGCGCCCGATCGACGCCCTCGCGCACCGACGGATCCTCGACCGCGTCGTGCCCAGGCCGTCGCCGCTGCGCAGCATCCTCGTGCCGTTCGCCGGCCTCGCCGCCGCGGCGGCGGTGGCCCTGTTCGTGACGAGCGCGCAGCAGAAGGCCCCCGTTCCCGCGGTCGCCCTCGGTCCCGCGGTGCAGCTCCAGCTCTCGCGTCCGACGAGCTCGCTGTTCGACGGACAGTTCCCGCAGACCGGCGAGACCAGCAAGCGCATCGACACCATCGCGGTGGCGCGCGAGCGCGATCTGCGGGGCAATCGCTTCGCCAAATGGGGGGTGCGATGAATCCGCGTCGCCTCCCGTTCGTCTTGTTGCTCGTGCTCGCCGCGTGCGCCAAGCAGCCCGCCCCCGAGGGCAACGCGCGCCCGAACGCTTCGGGCTCCGCCTCCGAGGCGCCGGTCGACGACGTGCTGCTCGCGTGGCTCTCCGCGGCCCGCAGCCTGCATCACGAGGCCGATCTCGCCGAGGACGCCAACGATCCCAAGCAGGCCATCACCGCGCTCGAGCGGCTGCTCGCGTCCAAGCGTCCGCGGGCGGCGCCAGAGATCGACGAGGTGCTCGCCGACACCCACGCGCGCCTCGGTGATCTGCGCTCGAAAGAGGGCGATTTCGAGGGCGCGACCAAGAACGTCGACGCCGGCCTCACGCTCGCCAAGCAGGTCTCGTACTACCGCGGCCACCTGCTCGAGGTGCGCGGCCTCGTCGAGGAGCGTCGCGCCAAGGCGCTCACGGCCAAGGGAGACACCGCGGGGGCGAAGGCCGCCGCCGAGGCCGCGAAGAAGGCGTTCGAAGAGGCGGTCTCCGTCAACTTCGAGTTCATCGACAAGCACGGAGAGAAGAAGTGACGACCAGGCAGCGGACGATCGGGGTGACCGTCTCGGTCGGCGTGCTCATGGGCGTCCTCTTCGTCGGCGTCGGGTGCGGAGGTAGCTCGGCGCCCGCGCACACCGGCGGCGCCGCCCCCCCGGACTCGGCGATCAAGGGGCCCGTGACCGCGCCGAAGACCGAGCTCGTGCAGGCCGACGACGACTTCGCCGCGGCCGAGTCGCAGCTCTCGGCGGCCGGCGATTGCGTGGCGATGTGCAAGGCGCTGGCGTCGATGCGCAAGGCGACCGACCACCTCTGCGCCCTCACCAAGGACGGCGGTGACGACGACAAGAAGCGCTGCGACGGCGCCAAGGAGAAGGTCGCGAGCGCCGAGGCCAAGGTCAAGTCCACGTGCGGAGGGTGCGGGCCGTGAAGCGCCTGCTCCGGGTGAGCGTCGCGGGCTCCGTGCTCGCGATCGGCGCGTGCGCGGTGCAGAAGAAGTCCGCGCCCGAGGCCCGCGAGCCCGTCACGGCCACGGCCAAGAAGGACGAGGCCCCGGCCAGCGTGGCGGTGCCGCCCGAGCCCAAGACGGGTACGGGAACGAGCATCCCAGGGGGCGACACGGCGAAGGATCCCACGAAGGAGCCACCTCCGCCCCCACCCAACACCACGACCAGTCCGACGGCGGGTTCGACCAAGGTCCCGAGCATCGACGTCCCGACGGCGCAGCCCACGCCGCCGCCGACCACGCCCAAGCCGGGCGTCAAGCCCACCACCCCCGATCCCGCGCCGTCCAACGTCGGCGTCGCCCAGTCGCAGTTCGACGCCGCCGACAAGGCGTTCGTCGGGGCGTCGGGCTGCCCCGCCATGTGCAAGGCGCTCGACTCCTTGAAGAACGCGGCCGAGCATCTGTGCGCTGTCGAAGAGCTCAGAGCCCAAGCGCTGCGGTGACGCCCAGGCCAAGGTGCAGAAGGCCACGGCGAAAGTGAAATCGATGTGTGGCGGCTGCGGCAGCCCTTGATACCATCTCGCAGTGATCCGCCGCCTCCCGACCCGCGCGCCGATCACGGCTGCCCTGGTGGGCCTCGTCGTGGCGCTGTTCGCGGCCGACGCCGCCGCCACGCCCCGGCTCGACGTCGCGCACGTGCAGGGCCGCGACGCCCCGTGGGTCGTCGGCTGGAACGAGGCGGTCGTCTCGCTCGAGAACGCGGGCGGCCCTTCGTTCCGCGGCGAGGTGCTGATCGAGACGTCGTTCGACCCGGCCCACGAGCGTCCCACGCTGCGGGTACCGGTGTCGCTCGCGGCCGGCGAGTCCGCGCGGCTCGTGCTGCCGTTCTTCCTCCAGCCCGGCGCCGCGCCGCAGGCCATCCTGCGCACCCAGGTCGACGGCGAGGTCGCGAGCCACCCGCTCGGCGTCGCGCGCCCGTTCGAGGGCGTGGCCACGCTCGTCGAGATCCAGGGCAAGGACGCCTTCGGCAAGAAGCTCCTCGAGGGCGCGCCCGACGAGAAGGACAAGGACCCGGAAGAAGGCGTCTATCCCCCGCCGCCGACCCACAAGATCCCGCACCACGGCAAGGGTGGCGCGAGCCACCCGGTGGCGCCGGTCACGCCCTACGTGCGGCCGACCATCGAGGTCGTCACCGTGCAGTTCGCCAAGGAGTCCGGCGATCCGATCCTGCCCGACGTGGTGACGGGGTGGTCCGGTGCGGTGCTCGTCGTCGTCCCGAGCGACATCCTCTCCCGCCTCTCGGGCCGCCCGCTCGACGCGCTCGTCGGGTGGGTCCGCGCCGGCGGCCTGCTCGCCATCTCCGTCGCGCGCGAAGAAGACCTGCGCTCCCCGAACCTCGAGAAGCTGTTCGGCACCGGCGTGCGCATGACGGGCACGTCGCCGATGACGTTCGCGGGTGATTCGCTCACCCGCGGCGATCTCAGCAAGGGTGGCGACGACGGCGACTTCGCCCGGGTCGGCCTCGGCCAGGCGTGGCTCCTGCGGCGCGACCCGTGGGCCAAGGGCAAGCCCGATCCGAAGAGCGCCGCCGCGCTGCAGGCGCTCTGGAACTCCGGTCTCGTCCGACGCCCCGCGATCGCCTCGGGCCCCGTGGGCGCGGGCGTGCGCTTCTACGACGACGACCGCGTGCGGAAGCTCCTCGATCCGAACCACGGCTTCCGGCCGGCGCTCGGCCTCGCGGCGTTGCTGGTGCTCGGGTACGCGCTGCTCGTCGGGCCGGTGGGCTTCGCGCGCGCGCGGCGGCTCGGGCGTCCGCTCAGCGTGCTCCGCACGACGCCGCTCATCGCGCTCGTGCTGTTCCTCTCGCTGGTCGGCATCGGCAAGGCCGGCAAGGGCATCCGTGGGCGCATCCGTCGCCTCACGGTGGTCGACGTGGCGGGCGGCGCCACGGCCGGGCAGGCCACCGCCCTCGACGCCTACTTCGTCTCCGATCCCGGCACGATCGTGCTCGGCGCCAAGCGCCCCATCGACACGGTGCACGTGGTCGAGCCGTTCCAGGAGAGCGCCGCGATCGAGCTCGACAAGGGCACCGTCGCGGTGCGCGGCGTGCGCGCCCACCCGTGGGAGACCATCGTGCTCGCGTCCGAGGGCGAGAAAGAGGTGCCCGGCGGGGTCGTCCTCGAGGGCAGTGGCCCACGCCTCTCGCTCGAGAACAAGACCCCGTGGACCCTCGAGCACGTGGTGCTGCACCCCGAGACCACCCTCACGGGGCCCGCCAAGTCTCGCTATTTCGCCGTCGTGAAGCCCGGGGAGAAGGTCTTCGCGCGCGACGGGGAGGCCGTGGAGCGCCACCTCTGGCCGGTGGCCGCGGGCAGCCTCGCCGGCGCCGGCGCGGGCCTCGACTCCGCCGCCGGCCGGCCGCTGCTCAAGGACCACGGCCTCGCGACCGAGGCGCTCGCCGCGGGCGAGGCGCTGCTCGGGAGCAGCTGGGCCGGCGCGGGCACGCTCTCGCACGACCTGTCGATCGCGACCGCGGTGGTGCGGCTGCCCACGCCGCCGCTCGGCGGGTTCTCCACCGTCTCGCTCGAGCACGACGTGTTGCTCCTGCGCGTGATCGGGCTCGGGGGCGGCAAGGGCAAGGGCGAGCTCGAGAAGGACCCGAAGGACAAGGTCAAGGAGAAGGACCTGTGATCCACGTCCGCCACCTGACCCACCGCTTCGGCGACCGCGAGGTGCTCCGCGACGTGAGCTTCCGCGTGGAGCGCGGCGAGATCTTCGGCTTCATCGGCCCGAACGGCGCCGGCAAGACCACCACCATCCGCGTGATGTCCACGCTGCTCTCGCCCACCTCGGGGCGCGTCGAGATCGACGGCATCGACGTCGAGGTGGACCCGGACGCCGTGCGCCGCCGCATCGGCTACATGGCCGACCACCCCGGCGTCTACGAGCGCGTCACGGTGGGCGAGTACCTCGACTTCCTCGCCGCCGCCTACCGCGTCCCCGTGAGCGATCGGCCCGCGACCGTGGAGGCCGTGATCGACCTCACCGACCTCGGCGCCCTCCGCGACCGCCTCGTGGCCGAGCTCTCCAAGGGCATGAAGCAGCGCATCCAGCTCGCGCGCACGCTGCTCCACGACCCGAAGGTGCTCATCCTCGACGAGCCGGCGAGCGACCTCGACCCCCGCGCCCGCATCGAGATGCGCGACCTGCTCATGGAGCTGCGGCGCATGGGCAAGACCATCTTCCTCTCGTCGCACATCCTCGCGGAGCTCGCCGACATGTGCACGAGCGTCGGCATCCTCGAGAAGGGCCGCCTCGTGGCCTCGGGGCCCGTCGACGCCATCGCTCGCGCGCTCGACCGCAGCGACGACGGCAAGGCCCGTCGGCGCGCCCGCGTGCGCGTCCTCGGCTCCGCGCTGTCGGTCAAGGACGTGCTCGGTTCGCGCGGCGTCGAGGTCGAGCTGCTCGGCGACCCGCAGAACGGCCTCTGCTCGATCGGCTACGAGGGCGACGACGGCGCGCTCGCCGATCTCGTGCGCGCGATGGTCGAGTCGGGCGTGCTGCTGGTCGGGCTCGAGCCCGAGCGCAACGAGCTCGAGCGGATCTTCCTCGAGGTCACCCGCGGAGAGGTGCAATGAGCCGCGCCGAAGGCCCCGCGCACAGCACCCGTGCCCGCCCCGCGCCGCGCGGCGGCGGGTTCCGGGGCGAGCCCAACCCGCTGCTCCTGCGCGAGCTCCGCCAGGCCATGCGGTTGCCGCGGCTCCCCTGGCAGATCACCGCCGTGGTCGTGCTGGTCGGGCTCGGCATGCTCGCCGTCGGGAGCACCGAGTCCGCGCGCGGGCGCTCGGCGCAGCTCGGTGCGTCCCTGTTCCAGGGGTTCGTGAGCGTGCTGCTCGGCTACGTCGCGCTCATCGGCCCGGCCACCGCGGCCGGCGCGATCGCGACCGAGCGCGAGGGCCGCACCCTCGAGCCGCTCCTGCTCACCGGCCTCGCACCGAAGGACATCGCGCGGGGGAAGTTCCTCGCGGCCTACGGCAGCATCCTGCTCCAGGTGGTGGCGTTGCTGCCACTTGCTGCCATCCCGTTCCTGTTCGGCGGCGTCACCGCGCTCGAGCTCGTGGTCGCCGTGGTCTACGTGATGCTCGTCGCCGCGGTCAGCGTGTCGTTCGGGCTCGCCATCGCCTCGCGCGCGCAGACCCTCCGCGCGGCGCTCGCCACCTCGATCATCGTGCCGGCCGCGGGTCTGCCCATCCTGTTCGCCCTCCTCGTCGCCACCGGCGAGGCGTTCGCGCGCAAGAGCACGCTCGCGTTCAGCGGACCCGCGTGGTGGGCCACGGCGTACGCGACCATGCCGTTCGGCGCCGACTACGCGCTCTGGCTCCTGCTCTGGCCGGCGCTCGGGCTCGGGCTGCCGTTCTGGCTGTTCCAGGCGCTCACCGCGAGCAACCTCGCGAGCGCCAACGACGACCACTCCACCGGGGTCAAGCGCTGGTACCTCGGCGCCACGGTGCTGCTCGGGTGCGCCGTGTTCCTCACGTTCCTGCGCATCGAGCCCTCGGCGGCCAAGGGGTTCGCGGTGCTCGCGTTCATCGGCACCTCGATCCTGCTCGTCGTGATGGTCGCCGTGCTCGCGGCGGAGCCGATCGCGGCGAGCCGCCTCGTGCGCGCGCGCTGGGAGCGCCTGCAGACTTCGCCGTTCGGTCGCGCCATGGGTCCCGGCCTGCTCCGGGGCGCGGCCCTGCAGGTCCTCGGGGGCATGGTCCTCCTCGGGCTCGTCTTCTTCGGCGCGGTCCAGGGGGGTGGCGGTGGGGCTCTGCGCAACCTGCTCGGCGCGCCCATGAACTCGGCGGCGGTCGGCGTGCTCGGCGCGGGGCTCGCCACCATCGTCGTCTACATCCTCTGCTTCGACCTGTTCCTGCTCGGGATCCTCGGGTGGATGCGCACCGCGAAGAACCCCACGCCGTCCGGCACGGCGCGGGCGGCGGTGTTCGCGCTGGCCGGTGTCGCGCTCGTGCTGCCCTGGCTCCTCAACGTGATCGTCAACCACGAGCGGCGCCCGTTCACGTTCTGCGCGCTCAGCCCGGCGTTCCCGTTCTACGCGCTCGGCGAGACCGACGGCGTGGACGCCGAGTGGGCGAGCCTCTCCTCGCTCGGTGGCGGGCTCTTCTGGGCGGTCCTCGGGCTCGTGATGCTCGGGGGCTCGTTCGAGCGCGCGCGCCGCGCGATCGGCAAGGAGGAGAAGGCCCTCGCCGCCACCGAGCGCAAGCTGCTGCGCGAGGACGAAGAAGACGACGACGACGAGGAGAACGACGACGCACCCCCGCCGCTGGTCGAGCCTGAGCCCGCCGAAGCTGTCGCTGCTGCGCCTGTTGCGGCGCCCGCCGCGCCGCCCGTGGCCGCGCCCGCGAAGCCCGAAGACGACGAGGGCGATCAGGGTCCGCCGCCGCTATGACCGACGACCTGCTCACCGCAGGAGAGCTCGCGGAGCTCGATCGACTGCGTCGTCACCTCGCCTTCCGCACCGCCACCGACGCGCAGGGGGCCCAGGCCTCGCGCCGGCGTGGGCAGTCGCCCGAGTTCGTCGACCACCGTCCCTACGCCCCTGGCGACGACCTGCGCCGCCTCGACTGGAACGTCCTCGCCCGCAGCGACCAGACCGTCATCAAGCGCTACCGCGCCGAAGAAGAGGCGGCCGTGCGCATCGCGGTCGACGTCACGGGCTCGATGGGGATCGGCGAGCCGCCCAAGCTGCCGCTCGCGCTCAAGATCGCGGCCGCGGTCGCCTACCTCGCCCTCTCCGACGGCGAGCGCGCGCAGGTGGCCTCCCTGTCGCGGCGCGGCGTCGATCTGTCCCCGGCCAAGCGGGGCCGCGGGCAGTTCGGGGCGCTGCACGCGCTGCTCGGTCGCTTCGACGCCGACCCACCGGGCGAGGAGTCGCCCATGCCCGACGCCACGATGGGCGAGCTGCTCCGGCGCTGCGGCCGCTCGGGCGTGCTCGTGGTCATCACCGACGCACTCGCCCCGCGCGGCGACATCGACGCCTGGCCCCGGGCCCTCGTCCGCGCGAAGGCCTCGGGTCACGACGTGCGGTTGATCCAGGTGCTCGCCCCGGACGACATCGACCCACCCTGGGACTCCGACCTCGAGCTGGTCGACGCCGAGACCGGTGGCACCGTCGACGTCACGTTCGATGCCGAGGCCCGCGCGGCCTATGCCCACCGGCTCGAGGCGCTGGTTGCCGCACTGCGTGAAGGCTGTCGACGCGCGCGCGCGAGCTACGCCCGCGCCCAGAGCGACGAGGCCCTCGCCCCGGTCGTCCGTCGCCTCGCCGCGGGCGGGATCGACTAGCGAACACGCGCTGGCCTGATACCGTCGAAGGACAGTGGCGGGGGAGCGGGACATCGAAGCGGCCGTCGAGCAGACGATGGTCGACGAGCTCTACGAGAGGTCCATCCTCTCGCAGCCCGCGCTGCTGCTCGTGCTCCTCCTGCTGCGCAGCGTGCTCGGGCCGATCTACGAGGCTCGGCCCGAGATCCAGCGCGCGTTCTTCGCCGTGTACTGCGTCATCGCGGCCCGCGTCGTCCTCACGCTGCTCGGCCGCCGCCGCCGGGGCCCGTTCGCGTCGGTGCGCGTGCGGCACGCGCTGTTCGGGCTCGGGTCCACCGCGGCCGCCTGCGGCCTGCTCGGCATCCAGCTGGTTTCGCTGCGCCACCTCGACCCGACCCAGTTCGCCCTATTCGCGATCTGCCAGGCGGGCACCGCGGCGGTCGCGCTGCTCTCGCTCGGCTCGAGCCCCGTGCTCTACCTCGCCTACATGCTGCCGACGCTGCTGCCCATGGCGGTGTTCGCGCTGCTGTCTCGCCCGGAGCTGCGCACCCTGCCGCTCATGATCGTGCTGTTCGCCACCGTGCTCGCGCTCATGGTGCTCAAGGAGCACAAGACCCGCACCGACAACGTCCGCCTCCGCCTCGAGATCGCCGACATGGCCTTGCGCGACGCGCTCACCGGGGTGCGCAACCGTCGCTTCCTGACCGAGCTGATGACCCTCGAGGCGCCGCGCGTGCGCCGAGACCCGAGTCGGCCGCTCGTCCTCATGATGCTCGACGTCGATCACTTCAAGCAGGTGAACGACGAGCGCGGGCACGAGGCGGGAGACCGCGTGCTCGAGGAGATCGCCGGCGTGCTCGCCCGCACGGTGCGCGCAGAAGACGTGGTGGTGCGCTGGGGCGGGGAAGAGTTCGTCGTCGTCGCGCGAGCCGACGCCAAGGACGCCGCCGAGACCGGCGCGCTGCTCGCGGAGCGCATCCGTCGTCGCGTCGCCGAGCACCCGTTCGCGGTCGCGGGTGGGCCGTTGAATCGCACCTGCTCGATCGGGTGGACCGTGTTCCCGTTCGGCGATCTCCGCTGGGAGCAGGCGCTCTCGCTCGCGGACTCGGCCCTCTACCGTGCCAAGCGCGCCGGTCGCGATCGCGTCGTCGGCGTGCTGCCCGGACAGGCGGTCGAGGCGTTCGAGCCCGAGAGCGACCTCGACTCCGCCGCCTCGTCGTCGACCCTGCGGCTCGTCGAGACCGCGGCCGTGGAAGACGACCTCGAGGGCGCGAGCGATGCCGTCAGAAGCCTCCGCTCAGCGTGACGAACCCGAGGCCGACCCCGAGCTCCACGCCGCCGGCCTTCGGGCCCTCCTTGGTCGGGCTCCTGAACGTGAGGTAGGTGGCGACGCCGCCGGCGACGAGGGTGCTCGCGAGGAAGATGTCGGTCACCAGCGCCCAGGTCTTGGCCTTGCTCGCGGCCGGCTCGAGGTCGACGCGCGAAGGCGAGGGCTCGGCCTTGAGGGCGCGGAGGTCGCGCGAGGCGAAGAAGAGGAAGCCTGCGCTGACGCCGGCCCCGAGCGCGAGCACGCCGGTCGCTCCCCACGCCACGTAGACGGGGGTGTTCGACACGACGGGCTTGGGTGGTGGGGGTGGGAGCGGCGGCGGCTTGTCGGGGGTCGGCTCTCCGAGCTCGAGCTTCACCGTGACCGCGTCGCCGCCCGCCACTGTGACGACCTTGGTCTCGGGCGGGCGACCGGGCAGGCGTGCCGAGATCCGGCGCTTGCCCGCGTTGACCATGACTGGCTCGCCGAGCGGCGCGGTGCCGATCGCCGCTTCGTCGATCGAGACCTCGGCGCCGGGCTTGTCCACCTCGATGGTGAGCATCGCGACGTGCGACTTGAGGTCCACGAGGTACTTCTCCACCTCGGCGCGGCGCTTGGCGTCGACCTTCTTGCCGCCCTCCACGAGGTACTGCTGGAACGCCTTGAGCGACGCGGCGTAGTCGTTCAGCTGCCGGTGGACGAGGCCGAGGTTGTAGAGGATGCGGTAGGTGGGCGCGAGCTCGTAGGCGCGCTGCATCTCGACCCGCGCGGCGTCGTAGTTGCCCTCGTCGTAGAGCTTGAGGCCGCGGTCGTAGCGCATCTTCGCCTCGGCCATCGCGGAGGCCGACGGCGCGGCCTCGGGCGCGGCGCGGAGCGACGGCGTGTACGTTGCGAGCAACGCGATCACGACCAGCCCCGCGGTGAGTCGGCTCGCTCCGTTCACTTCTGCCATGGGTCTTCCCGATCGAGGGTGGGCTTGGGTTTGGCGACGGAGGAGGCGGTCGGCGCAGGGGCGAAGCCGCTCGGCCCCGGCGTGACGTTGGGCTCGGGCACCGGCTTCGGCCCTTTGCCCGGCGGCTTGGTCGGGTCGTTCTTGGCGGAGACGGGATCGAGGGTCACGTGCAGGGTCGCGTCCTTGTCGAGCTTCAGCTTGTCGGTGCGGGTCAGGAACCCGGTCGCCTCCACGCGGACGACGTGCTCCTCGCCCGCCGGGAGCGTGTGGCGCAGCTTGGTGACGAGCTGGTCGTCGAGGTACACCTTCGCGTCTTTCGGCTCGATCTCGAGCGTGAGGACGTAGGCCCCCTCGGACTTGGTGGTGAGCGCAGTCACGCTCGGCGCCACCTCCTTGCCGGTGACCTTGGCCACGGGCGTCTCGGCTCCCCCGTTCTTGGCCGCCCCGCTCGCGGGCTCGCGGCCGCGGATCACGAGCACCAGCAGCACCGTGGTCACCACCACGCCGCCGAACAGGAGCGCCAGCACACGCCGTCGGCGCCCCGTGTCCTCGTGGAGATCGGGGAACAGCGAGCGTCGGCTCGTGCGCTCCGAGACCGGCAGCGACGACTGGGTGGTGGCGGGAGGCTCGCCGACGGGCGGGGCGACCTGCGGTAGTGGCAGCGCGAGACCTCGCGCGGAGCTGATCGGCGTGCGCGCGACCAGCTCGCCGCTCGAGAGCGGGCTCAGCGACACCGCGGCGCCGACGTCGATCGGCGCCGTCAGGGTCGGCGCGTCACGCACGGCCGCGTGCTCGCCGCTCCTTGCAGAAGGGTTCTCCGCGCTGCGCCAGAGGGGGACCTCACCCGAGGCGGCGCGCCCGGCGAGCAGCTGCTTGAGCTCCTGCTCGATCCGAGAGCGGAGCTGGCGGCGGGTCTCGACGAAGGCCGTGGCCACCCACTTGCCGATGTCCCGGGTGGTCGCGCCGCCGAGCTCTTCGACCACGAGCTCGAGATCGTGCTGCAGCGCCGCCGCGGTCGGGTAGCGGGCCTCGCGGTCCATCGCGAGGCACTTCATGACGATCGCCTCGAGGTGATCGTTCACGTCGGGGTTCGCGCTGCTCGGCGCCGGGATGTCTCCGAGGTGGATGCGGTGGGCGATCTGCACGTCGTTGAGGCCCTTCCACAGGCGGGTGCCCGTGGCGGCCTCCCAGAGCATCGAACCGACGGCGAAGATGTCCACGCGTCGGTCGACGTCGTGACCCTCGAGCTGCTCGGGCGCCATGTACGGCACCTTGCCCTTGAGGACGCCGGTGCGCGTGTACGACGAGGTGTCCGCCGCCTTGGCGATGCCGAAGTCGAGCACCTTCACGCCGCCGTCGTAGGTGAGGAAGATGTTCTGCGGCGAGCAGTCCCGGTGCACGACGGCGAGCGGTGTGCCGTCGAAGTCGAGCAGCTCGTGGGCGTGGTGTAGCCCTGCGCACACCTCGGCGATGACGCGGACGTGCATGGCCAGCGGGAAACGGCCCTGGGCACGACGCAGCACGGCGTGGAGCGACTGGCCTTCCAGGTACTCCATGGCGATGAAGTGGGCGCCCGCCTCCTCGCCGACCTCGTTGGTCTGGACGACGTTGGGGTGGTTCAGCCGGGCCGCGAGTCGGGCCTCGTTGAGGAACATCCCGAGGAACTCCTCGTCCTCGGCGAGCTCCGGTCGCAGCCGCTTGATCACCTGCAGCTTGTTGAAATTGCGGGGCCCCTGCGCGATCGCGAGGAAGACATCGCCCATGCCTCCGCTCCCGAGCTCGGCGACGAGTCGGTATTTGCCGAAGTTCAGGTTCTCGGCCTTGCTCCCCATGGACCCCACGACCCCTTTCCAGGGTCGACGTAAACCTACGCGCCTCACGGTAACCGGGCAACGCACATGTGATCGGTGTCGTCCGGACAGGGTCGCCGGTTTTACCGCTCGGACTCCGGCGGGACCTCGAGCGCAGGCATCTGGACGGTCGGATCCTCGTGCACGGAAGGCGGTGGAGGCGTGATCAGGCCCGGTGCCGGGGTCGGACGCCCGAGGCTGCTCGTGCGCACGCTCGAGGGAGGCGGCTCGAGATCGAGCGGCGGCCGCTGGCTCGGCACGAACAAGGTGAACACGCTGCCGTGCGCGGGAGACGACTCCACGTCGAGCGTGCCCCCGTGGAGCTCGACGAGCGCGCGGGTGATCGACAGGCCGAGCCCGAGGCCGCCGTGGCGCCGCGATCGGATTGGCTGGCGGAAGGCGTCGAAGATCTGGGCGAGCTCCTTCTCCGGGATTCCGCGGCCCTGGTCCTCGACCTCGATGCGGATGCCCTCGGTGGTGCTGTCCTGCGCGCGGGGCGCCCGGTTCAGGCTGCCCTCTCGCGCCTGGTGCGAGATGCGGACCCGGACCACCCCGCGGTCGCAGAACTTCACCGCGTTGGCGACCAGGTTCTGCACCGCCTGCGCGAGGCGGTGTCCGTCGACGAGCACGAGGGGCAGGCCGGGCTGCAGCTCCCCGATGACGTCGACGCTGTCGCCCTTCTCGGCGGCGAGCTCGCGGCCCCGCCGCACCGCGGCCTCGGCGATCTCCGCGGGGGCGATCCACTCGCGCGAGAGCTCGAGCTTGCCCGCCTCGAGCTTGGCCGCGTCGAGGATGTTCTCGATGAGCTCGAGCAGCTCCCGCCCGCGTCGATCGATGATCTTGAGCGACTCCTGCTGGCCGCCGCTGAGCTCGTTCTTGGCGATCAGTGCGACGAAGCCGAGGATGCCGTTGAGCGGGCTCCGCAGGTCGTGCGACATCGAGGCCAGGAACAGGTCACGCATGCGCTGGGCGCTCTCGCGCGCCTCGATCATGCGCTCGCGACCCTGGGCGAACTCGCGGAAGCGCTCCGCGACGGCCTCGATGCCGAGCGCCAGATCGGCGACCTCGTCGAACCGCGCCGGGCCCGCGACGCGCGTCGCCCCCCGCACCACGTCGCGCGTGCCGAGCAGCCGCACCTCGCGGCTCGCCGAGCCGAGGTCGGTGGCGACCGCCCCGCCGAGCGAGCGCCCGACGATCGCCGCCACGAGCACGACGAGCGCCGCCGCGAACACGTAGAGCTCCACGGGCGATCCGCCCAGGGTGGGGCGGAAGCGCACGACGGCCTCGCCGTCCTCGATGCGCACCCGGAGCAGCCGCTGGCCGCCCTCGGTGTCGGCCGGGGTCTCCTCGAGGCTCGCGGCCGAGAGCGGCCGCACGGTCACGTTGAAGCCGTGCGCCTCGGCGGCGCGAAGGGCGAGCTCGCGCCCCGCCTCGCCCGCCGCGCCGACCGGCTCGAGCACGCCCCGCACGAGCGCGTAGGCGTCGTCGCGGCGGTCGCGGGCTTCGCGCGCGCGCACGTGTGCGTCGACGAGCAGCGTGGCTCCGGACGCCACGATGGCCACCGAGATCGCGACGGCGCCGGTCAGGCGGGCGGTGACCCGGCTCGGCGGCCTCCGGAGCGCGCGCGCGAGCGAGTCCTTGCGTCCGGCGAACCGGGCCTCGAGGGTGAGGGTCTCGTCCTCGACGCGCATCGACTCCTCGATGAGCCGCCAGGGCATCGCCTCGATGGCCGAGGCCACGACCGCGCGCGCCACGACGTACAGCGGCAGCGAGACTGCCGCGATCATCGTCACGGTGAGCATCACGAACGACACCTGGGTGGGCAGGTCGATCGAGGGCGGCCGCGTGGCCGGGAGCAGCGTCGCCGCCACGACGCCGGTGCCGAGGGCCGCGATCTGGATCGTCCAGGTGATCGGGAGCGCGTGCAGCTGACGCACGATCGAGACGTCGATCGACGAGAGCTCGCCCTGCTCGAGGAGCGACAGCGCGGGGCGCAGCGTGCGAACGCGCAGGAACGTGACCGCCACCGCGAGCGCGAGCACCGTCGGGTACACCCAGGCGCTCGAGAGGAGCGCCGCCGAGGCGATGCCGGGCTCGAGGAGGAGCACGCCCGGCGCGAGCAGCGTGCGCAGCACGAACGCCGCGACGAGGGCCGCGAACGCCGCGAGCTGGAGCCGGAGTCCGAGCGAGCTCACGCGTCGAGCCCTCCCCGCGCCCGCACCGGCAGCCGCAGCACGAACGTGGAGCCCCGCTCCCGCGGCTCGCTCTCGAGCCGCACGGTGCCACCGTGCATCATGGCGAGGCGTCGCGCGATCGGCAGGCCGAGCCCCGTGCCGCGGCGACGCGACCGCACGTCGCCGGCCTGCCGATACTCCGCGAAGATGGCCTCGCGCTCGCGCAGCGGCACGCCCGGGCCGGTGTCCCGCACGCGCAGGGTCGCGTAGTGCGCGTCGCTGGTGAGCGACACGATGACCTCGCCGGAGGGGGTGAACTTCACCGCGTTGCCCACGAGGTTCTGCAGGATCTGGCGCACGCGGCGCGGATCGGCGTCGGCCTCGCAGGTGGGGCTCGTCGACTCGATGCGCAGCTCGACGCGCTTGTCGCCGAGCTGGCCCATCGCCTCGCGCACGACGTCTTCGGCGATCTTGCGCAGGTCGACGCGGCTCCGCTGCAGCTGCAGCTGACCCGAGGCGATCGCCGAGAGCTCGAGGATGTCGTTGATGAGCCCGAGCAGGTGGAGCCCCGACTGCTTGATGATCGCCACCTCTTCGCGGGACTCGCCCTCGAGCGGCCCGTCCACCTCGCCGAGGAGGACGTCGGCGAACCCGAGGATGGCGTTCAACGGCGAGCGCAGCTCGTGGCTCACCGTGGCGAGGAAGTTCGCGCGCTCGCGGTCGATCTCCTCGATGCGCGCGAGGGCGTCGGCGTAGGTCTTCTCGGCGGTGGCGAAGCGCTCGACCAGGCCGTTGAACGCGGTCGCGAGCTCGCCGACCTCGTCGAGCGCCTGCACGGGCACCGTGTCCTGCGCGCGGTCGGTGGTGTCGCGCCCGCGCCCCGCGATCTCGCGGATGCGCAGGTTGAGGTCCTCGACGTCGACGCGGACGTCGCGCGCGACCGCGAACGCCACCGCCGCGGCCACGCCGGTCAGGAGGGTGGCGAGGGTGGCGAGGGCCACGAGGAAATCGCGGATCCCCTCGGGCGACTCGGGCACCTCGGTCGCGACGACCACCGAGAGCCGCTCGAGATCGGCGGCCGGCGCCTTGCCCGTGGGCCCCTCGTACTCGACGGGTCGCACCACGAACCGCAGCGTCGCCTTGGTGGTGAGCACCGCCCCGGTGCCCTCCTTGAGGGTGTGCGGGGAGGGGAGATCGAGCGGCCACTGCGTGCCGCTCGCCTCTTCCACGACCTTGCCCTTCCCGTCGAGCACCCAGATCGCCGACGCGCCCCGGCGCGCGGCGCGCTCGACGAGGTCGTGGCGCGACGCCTCGCCGAGGCCGAGGAGCCGCGCGGCGACGGTGGTGGCGAGCAGCTCGGCCTTCTCGGCGGTGCCGGTCTCGGCCTGGCGGTAGATCTGGCGGAGGCCCAGCACCGCGAAGACGACGGTGACCAACAGCGCGAACGCGATGACCGCGATCGGCGCCGGTGGCACGAGCGGGAGCGTTCGCCGCCGCTCGATCAGATCGACGGACGAACGCCCGCTGGGCGGTGGCCAACTCCCCGCTGGAGGAAAGCCGGAGTCGAGGCGCACGCCGTCACCGACGCTCGCTACTCGCGACCGTTCACTTGTGCGACTGCAGGGCGTCGACGAGCCCCGAGGTGGCCTCGGGCGTGGCGGCGAACGAGGCGTTCATGCCGCTCAGGACCTCGATGACCTTGGGGTCGACGCTCTTGGCGCCGCCCGCACCCGGGAGACCCGGCGAGGCCGGCAGACCCGGCGTGCCACCACCGCTGCCACCGCCCGCGTCTCCGTCGACAGAGGCGCCGTCGGTCTTCACGTCGGCCTTGGCGTCCGCGCCCGCATCCGGGACGGTCGGGCACTTGTCGGTGCACTTGGACTGCGTGCAGTTGGCCACGCCGAGGGCCAGACTGACGATCGGATCGGTCGGGCTCGACACGTCGTACTTGAGCGCGCAGCCGAAGAGGCAGGTGGTGTCGGTGGTGCTACCGCCGCACTCGACGAGGATGCAGAGCGTGAGGCCACGGCAGCGCGGCTCCGCGTCGCACTTGGTGAGCTCGTCCTTGCACTGGGTCTTGGTGCAGTCGTAGCAGCCGCCGACGGTCTTGCCGCCCTCGAAGGCGATGTCGGGGAGGGTCGCGTCGAAGAGCGAACCCGGCTCGCCGCTGTCCTTGGCGGCGCCGGTGTCGGTGCTGGCGCTGTCCTTGCCGGCCTCGATCACGGCGATGCCCGTGTCGACCGCGCCGGTGTCCTCGGGAGGGAGCTCGGGGCCGTCTTGCGACTTGCCACCACAGCCCACGGCGATGCACCCCACCACACCGACCGAAGCCGCGAGACCCAAGCACCAACGAAGACCCGTCATGGCGAAAACCCTTCCTTCCAAGTCCAGCCGTAAAGCCGGTTGACGATAGCTGGCGTCGCCCGACATGCAACGAATACCCGAGCTCCGGCCAGTCCTCGGGGGCTCCGGGCGCCGAATGCCGTTCAGCCGGTAGAACTACAGCTTCGGCTTCGCCGAGGCCGAGGCCGAGACCGTCGCCGACGCCGACGCCGACGCCGACGCCGACGCCGAGGCAGAAGGGCTGGCGGGAGGTGTCGCGTAGGGCTTGCCCGTACCGGGCCCGTCCTTCGCGCGCTTCATCTTCATCTTGGCGCCGTAGGCGTTGTTCTTGCGGTCGATGGTCATGTGATCGTCGTCGGTGAACGTGATCACCACCTCGTCTTTGCCCGAGAGCAGCCGGCACCAGGTGGGGTGGGACTCCTTCACCTCGTAGCTCGACGAGAGGAGCGGCTGTCCCGGCTCGTAGATCTTCACCTGATCGCCGGTGTAGACGATGCGGATCGACTGCACGTGGGCGGCTTCTTTCTCCTTCTCGAAGGCCGCGGCGCTGCTCGAGCCCGACGGGATCGGGGCCGCCTCGAACCCGTCGAGCTGCCAGCTCCCTCGCAGCGTGCCCGCCGCGGTCTTGGTCTCGACCGAGGGCGAGGCGCTCGCCGCCGCGCTCGGCGGCGTCGTGGCGACGGGCTTGGCCTCGTCGCGCTGACAGGCGGCGAGGGCAGGGGCGAGCGGCGCCGCGAGCGCCAGCGTGACCAGGAGGAGCGAACGAGACACGTCGCGATGATCGTCGGCGGGCGCTCCGCTGTCGAGACCTCGGAGGGCCCCACCTCGCCAGCCGTGCTATTCGCCCGGCCCCATGGACGCCCCCGTCGTCGTCGCCACCCATGGTCACTGCCTAGACGGCTGCGCGTCGGCGGTGCTGTTCACCGCGCTGCACCGCGCGGTCGTCGGCGGGCAGGCGCGCTTCGTCTACTTCGGTCAGACCTACGATCCGGGCAAGAACGGCGTGGATCCGCGCACGTTCGTGGGCTCGTCGGACAGCGCGATCCTCGACTACCGCTACACCGCGGTCGATACGCTCGGCTGGTATTTCGATCACCACCGCACGGCCTTCCCCACCCAGGCGGACAGCGATCACTTCGCCGAGCTCGAGGCGCGGGGCCGCGGTTTCTTCGATCGCGACGCCGGCTCGTGCACCATCCTCATCGACCGGGTCGCCCGCGCGCGGTTCGGGGTCGATCTGTCCGCGCACCGCGAGCTCGTGGCCTTCGCCGACATGGTCGACCGCGCGGCGTTCCCGACCGCCGAGGCCGCGGTCGACCGCAGCGACCCGAAGATGAAGCTGGTCTCGGTGCTCGAGCAGCAGGGCGACGATCGCCTGCTCGCAGATCTGGTGCAGCGGCTGTCCACCCGGTCGCTCGGTGAGGTCGCCGCGGACGCCGACCTCGCCGCCCGCGCCGCGCCCCTCGAGGCGGCGTACGCCGCGCAGGTCGCCCGCATCCGCGCCCGCGAGGAGCGCCGCGGCCACGTGGTCTACGTCGATCTCCTCGACCAGCCGATCGAGGTGGTCGCCAAGTTCGCCACCTACGCCGACGCGCCAGACCTGCCCTACAGCGTCGTGCTCACGCGCACCGATCGCCGCTGCAAGATCTCCATCGGCTACAACCCCTGGTGCCCCATCGCGCGTCGGCACGACATCGCCGCGATGTGCAGCGCCCACGGGGGAGGTGGTCACGCCGTGGTCGGCGCGATCGCCCTGCCGCCCGACCCCGACCGCTGCCGCGCGCTCGCGGCCACGCTGGTCGAGGAGCTCAATCGGTAGAGGGGTCCGCCTCCGACAGCAGCGTAGAGACTTCCCCCGGGCTGAAGCCCGGGGCACCGACTGCACCGCAAGCCCGGGGCATGAACCCCGGGCTTCCCGTCTCGAATTGTTGACGAAGTTCGCTCTGCTGGAGCGGCAACTACGCTCGCCAGTCTCGCGAAGACCTCGAGCCCGGGGCTTGTCCCCGGGCTTCAGCAGCCGTCGGTGCCCCGGGCTTCAGCCCTCAGCATTGGTCTCATTTTTTGCGGTCGGCAGCGCCGCTTGCGTAGCCTGAGGTCCACGCAGCTAGCCACTCGAGGCCACGACCGATCGTGATCGAGCCCGGAGGCCCACCCGAGCTCTTGCCGGTGTAGCCACCCAAATCGGCGATCCACCTGACGGCTTCCGCGACGGTGGGCATACGTTCGGGTATCACCTCGGTACGCTTCTTCTGACGCATTTTGGCAGCCTTGAGAGCCTCGATTTCGAGCTCGCTCATGATGCTTGAGGCAGGCGCGTCAGGGGTGGTTCGCGACAGGTGTTTGAGTTGTTCGACACGAGTGGCCACAGCGGCGAGGAGCGTAGCCCATCGCGTGACGTGCTCCATCTTGTGCAGCTGGGAGTCCTCCACGTTGCAGTGTCCCGACTTCCACGTGCGATGAAACTCCTCGATCCGCCAACGTGCACAATAGCCCTTCAGAATGCGTTCGGCGTCCGCCACCTCGTTGACGTCGTCGCTGGTCAGGAGCATCCAGTCGAGCGGCCGCTGCCCGTGGGGTGCTCTCTGCTCCACGACCCACACGACGTTGGTCGTGAAACGAAAGCGTCCTCCCTCGCTTCGGTCTGGCAGATCGAGTTCGACGCGTGCCTGACGAAGCTGAAGGATGGCCCGGCGCGCACGGCGACCCGGAGCTGCAGGGACGTCGATGGTCTGGTGGCCAATCACGCGTTGCCTACGCATCAGCGCCCGCAGACGGTCTGGCCGACCTCGAGCAGTCACGACCCGGCGATCCTGTGCAGCCCGCACAATGTAGTTGAGCGAGCCTTCTTGGAGAGTGCGGAGGATCTCGGCGTTGTCCCCCTCACGGTCGATGACAAAGCACGGAGCACAGCTCGCAGCGTGAGCCGCCATCCGAGTTGCTGCCAACCGGATCGTGTCGACCCAGTGCTTGGTTTCCGTCAACCCACGGCGCCGCCGATCGTATCGCGACAGGCCGGACTTCTTGCCGCGCGCCCACCAGTGCAGCTCGATCAGTCCGACCGGAACGTGGTCTGCCGAAACGACCAGCGCGTCGAGCACCTTGAGCCCTCGTGTTGGCAGGGCACGCCTTCCGATAGAGCCGAATCCCTTCGCATTCCTGCGGTCGGTCAGCGTCAGGCTCGTGCCGTCGACGATCACATACGCGCGGTCTTCCCCTTCCAACTGCGCGCACGTTGCTGCCGCAATCGATCCGATCAGCGCCCCCGACGCAACCGGCCCCTGAACGAAGTCGTAAGCGCCCTGCAACTCGGCGTTCTGGCGAAAGACGACGGAGAGCCTCCCACCCGGCGTTGCAAGCGCTCGCCGAAGCATCCCCACCGCACGAGTGCATCGGCGTCGATCCCCAAGTTCGCCCCGGCTGAACTGCTCGAAGGCCCAGTCCTCGTTCGCGCCGATCCATTCCATGTGGCTGGAACGCAACGCCGAGACCGGAAATTCCCGAGAGAAGTCGAGAACCGATCAATGCTGAGGCTTCAGCCCGGGGGCCTCCCTCAATCGGTAGAAGCGGTCACTCCGCCGCGGCGCGCGCTGCGGTGACCAGCGCGTCGACCGACTTCTTGGCGTCGCCGAACAGCATGTGGCAGTTCTCGTGGAAGAACAGCGGGTTCTCCACGCCGGCGTAGCCCGCCGCCATGCCGCGCTTGAACACCACCACTAGCTTGCTCTTCCACACCTCGAGCACCGGCATGCCGTAGATGGGGCTGCCCGGATCGTCGAGCGCGCCGGGGTTCACGATGTCGTTCGCGCCGATGACGAGCACGACGTCGGTGTGGTTGAAGTCGCGGTTGATCTCGTCCATCTCGAGCACGATGTCGTACGGCACGCCGGCCTCGGCGAGCAGCACGTTCATGTGGCCGGGGAGGCGGCCCGCGACGGGGTGGATGGCGAAACGCACCTTCACGCCGGAGTCGCGGAGGATCTGGGTCAGCTCGTTGACGGCGTTCTGCGCGCGGGCGACGGCCATGCCGTAGCCCGGGACGACGATGACCTCCTTGGCGCTCGAGAGCTTCTGCGCCACCTGGTCGGCCTTCATCTCGTGCACCTCGCCCTCGACCGCGGCGTGGCTGGTCTTGACGTCCCCGGTGCCGAAGCCGCCGAACACGACGCTGAGGATCGAGCGGTTCATCGCGCGACACATGATGATCGAGAGGATCGTGCCGCTGGCGCCGACCAGGGCGCCGGTGACGATGAGGAGGTCGTTCGACAGGACGAACCCGGCGGCGGCCGCGGCCCACCCCGAGTAGCTGTTGAGGAGCGACACCACGACCGGCATGTCGGCGCCGCCGATCGCCATGACGAGGTGCACGCCGAGGAGCCCGGCGAGGGCGGTCATCGCGAGCACGAACGGCAGGCCCGCGGGGGCGCTGGCGCGGAGGAACGGCACCGCGAGGCCGACGATGGCGATCGCGACGCCAGCGTTCAGCAGGTGGCGCGCGGGCAAGAGCAGGGGCTTGCCGGAGAGCGTGCCGCGCAGCTTGGCCCACGCGACGATGCTGCCGGTGAGGGTGATCGCGCCGACCGCGATGCCGATCCAGATCTCGACCAGGTGCACCGTGCGCACCGCGCCGCCGAGGTGGACGCCGTCCTGGTGCGAGAGGTACGACGACATGCCGACCAGCACCGCGGCGAGGCCGACGAAGCTGTGCAGGATGGCGACGAGCTCGGGCATGCCGGTCATCTCGACCCGCCGCGCGAGCATGCCGCCGATGGCCGCGCCGCCGAGGACCGCGGCGCCGAGCATCGACATCGCCATCGGCGTGGGCGAGCCCTTGAACCAGGAGATCGCGGTGACGATGACCGCGAGCGCCATGCCGATCATCCCGAACAGGTTGCCGTCCTTGGCCGTCTCCTGCTTGGAGAGGCCGCCGAGGCTGCGGATGAAGAGCACGCCGGCGAACAGGTAGGCGACGATGATGACGCCGCCCGACATGAAGAAGTCGCTCATCGGCTGTCCTTGCGGAACATCTTGAGCATCCGCTGGGTGACCAGGAACCCGCCTGCGATGTTGATGGTGGCGACGAGCACCGCCGCGGTGCCCAGGAACGAGGCCGGGGTGGCGCCGCCGACCTGCAGCATGCCGCCGACCACGATGATGCCGCTGATGGCGTTGGTGACGCTCATCAGCGGTGTGTGGAGCGACGGGCTCACCGACCAGATGACCTGCCAGCCGACGAAGCAGGCGAGGACGAAGACGGTGAAGTGCTTGAGGAAATCTTCGGGGGCGAACCGCCCGAGGAGGAACACCACGATGATCAGCACCATGCTGCCGACCGTGTTGCCCCACGCCTTGCGCGTCGGGCTCGTGATCTCGACCTGCTTGGGCTTGGCCTCGGGGGGGAGGAGGCTTGATGCTCTTGGCGCCGGGTGCCTTGGTGCCGGTCTTCGCCGCCGCAGCGGGGGCTGGCGCGGGGCTCGGCTCCTTCTTCGGCGGGGGCGGCAGCACCTCGCCGGCGTGTACGACCATCGCGGGCCGGATCACCTCGTCCTCGAGATCGATCCGCCACTCGTCCGCCTTGGCCCCCTTGGGGATCATGTCGGTGAGGAGGTGGACGACGTTGGTCGCGAAGAACTTGCTGGCGACGCTGGCCATGCGGCTCGTGAGATCGGTGTAGCCGACGATGCGCACGCCGTTGTGCTCGTGCACCTCGCCGGGGACCGTGAGCTCACAGTTGCCACCCTGCTCCGCCGCGAGGTCGATGATGACGCCGCCCGGCGCCATCGCCTCGACGACGTCCTTCGGCACGAGGATGGGCGCCTTGGTGCCGGGCACGAGCGCGGTCGTGACGATGACCGAGCACTCCTTGGCCTGCGCGCGGAACAGCGCCATCTCGGCGGCGATGAACTCGGGGCTCATGGTCTTGGCGTAGCCGCCCTGCCCCTCGCCGCTCTCCTTCAGCTCGACCTCGAGGAACTTCGCGCCGAGGCTCTCGACCTGCTCGCGCGCCGCGGCGCGGGTGTCGAACGCGCGGACCTCGGCGCCGAGCGCCTTGGCCGCACCCACCGCCGCGAGGCCCGCGACGCCGGCGCCGATGACGAGCACCCGCGCGGGTGGGCTCGAGCCGGCGGCCGTGACCTGCGGGCCGAAGAACGACTGCAGCTGCGCGGCGGCCTCGACGATCGCGCGGTACCCCGAGAGGTTCGCCATCGACGACAGCACGTCCATCTTCTGGGCGCGCGTCACGCGGGGGATCCGCTCGAGGGCGAGCGCCGAGGCCTTGCGGGCCGCGACGAGCCCCGGCAGATCGGGCGCGCGCTCGGGCTGCAGCAGCGACACGAGGAGCACGCCCTCCCGCATGCGCTCCACCTCGGGTGGAGAGGGCGGCCGGACCTTGGCCACGATGTCGCACTCGAAGACCGTGGCGACCTCCCCGAGCTCCGCACCGGCCGCGACGAAGGCTTCGTCGTGGATGCCGGCGCGCTCTCCGGCGCCACGTTCGACGAGGACCTCGAAGCCGAGGTCTCGCAACTTCTTCACTGAATCCGGTGTCGCCGCGACGCGGCGTTCGCCGGCTGCCGACTCCTTGGGCACGCCGATCCGCATGAGGCGCGCATCATACGGGCTCGAGGCCCGACGAGTGCGCTTTTTTCGGAGCGCTCGGCCTGGTTTCGTTACCCTCGTCGGGTGTTCGGATTCTTTCGTCAGAGACGTCGACAGAGGCTGATGGCCCAGCCGTTTCCGGACGACCTTCGCGCACATCTGGAACGAAACGTCCCTTACCTGCGCAAGCTCGACGATGCAGAGCGGAAGAAGCTCGAGGGGCTCGTCCAGGTCTTCCTCGCCGAGAAGTCCTTCGAGGGTTGCGGCGGTCTCGAGCTCACCGACGAGATGCGCGTGACGATCGCGGCGCAGGCGTGCCTGCTCGTGCTGCACCGCGACGGCGACCTCTACCCGGAGCTCGCGTCGATCCTGGTCTACCCCTCGACCTTCCGCGCGAAGACGGCCCGCGCCGAGGGGGGAATCGTCGTCGAGGGCGACCAGGCGCGGCTCGGCGAGTCCGCGCGCGGCACCGTGGTGCTCGCGTGGGACGACGTGCTGCACGGCGGCCGGCTCACGCACGACGGCCACAACGTCGTGCTCCACGAGCTCGCCCACCAGCTCGATCAGGAGGACGGCGCGGCCGACGGCGCGCCCATCCTCGACCGGAGGAGCCAGTACGGCACCTGGGCGCGCGTGCTCGGCCACGACTACGAGGAGCTCGCCGAGGCCGTCGAGCGCCACCGCAAGAGCGACCTCGACGAGTACGGCGCGACCAACCCCGCCGAGTTCTTCGCGGTGGTCACCGAGGCGTTCTTCGAGCGCCCCCGCGAGCTCGAGCGCAAGCACCCCGATTTGTACGCGCAGCTCCGCGAGTACTACCGCCAGGACCCGGCCCGGCGCGGCTGATCCCGAGCGGAGGCCGACTCAAGGCCCGTCTAAGAGTGCCCCCGGGCTGAAGCCCGGGGCACCGACGGCCGTTGAAGCCCGGGGCATCGACCCCGGGCTCGACGTCACGCTGGACTGGCTGAACTCCCTTCTGCGGTCCGTAGCAGCGCGACGTCAGCCAGTGATTCGCGACGTGAAGCCCGGGGTGAAAGACCCCGGGCTTGCAGTATTGTCGGTGCCCCGGGCTTCGGCCCGGGGGCATTGATCGACAGGCCCTCAGCCCTCTTCGACCGCCTCGCTCGACCGCAGCAGCAGCGCCGCGACGCCGTAGCAGAGCACGCCGACCAGGAGCACGCGCGAGAGCCCGAAGGCGAGCGAGAGCACCAGCGTCGAGACGCTCGCGAGCACGCTCGTCGCGCCGTTCACCGCCCAGAACCAGCCGCGGTTCTTGTCGCCGAACCGGCCCATGCCGACCGGGAAGCAGAACCCCATCGCGAAGGCGACGGGGGCCACGAGCAGCACCGAGACCCCGACGCGCGCGGTGAGCGAGGCGCCGAGCGTCGCGGCGATCACGGGCCCGAGCGCGCGCGAGAGCACGAACGCGAGCACCGGCACCAGGAGCGGCACGAGCAGCGCGCGGCTCTGCTCGACGCGGCTCGAGAGCATGGAGCCGAGGCCTGCGCCCGCGAGCATGGTCCCGAGCACCACGACCGTCGCCCGGCTCGGGTGCCCGAGGTAGGGCCCGAGGCGCTGCACGAGGGGTAGCTCGAGGAACATGAACCCGAGCCCGATCGCGGCGAAATAGGCCGTTCCCGCGCCGAACCCCGGCGCGCGCGGCAGGCGCTTGCTGAGCACGAACGGCAGGAAGAACAGCGCCAGCGTGATCGCGCCGACGATGACGAACAGGCGCCGCAGCTGCATCACGGCGTGCTCGTTCTCGGACATCGAGGCGAGCATCCGCTTGTCGGGTGGGTTGCGGACGTCGAGCGTCTGGAAGAAGAACGGGCGGTCGTCGGTGGGGGGCGACAGATCGAACCCGGCCTTCGCGAACGGCGCGGGGCCGTGCACCATCGCCATCTGGATCATGCCCTGTGGCGGGGCGCCCGGCGGCATCGGCCATCGCCGCGAGAAGCCGCGAGCGAACGCCACCTTGTCGAGCGCCTTCAGCAGCGCGTCGTCGACGGGCGCGCGCAGCACCATGAGGTTGCCGACCTCGCCCGCGGTGAGCAGGACGAGGTGCCGGTTGCCGTCGACGATCCCCTCGCGGCTCAGCGCCTCCTTGGCGAGCAGCATGAGGCGGCTCATCTCGAGCTGGCGCGCGCCCGACGCCCACCGGCTCACGGTCAACACGCCGTGCTCGGTGAGGCGGTTCAGGTAGAGCTGGAACGCCTCGACGGTGTAGAGCCCGTTCTCGCTGAGCGCGTAGGCGCCGGCGCTGGTCGCGGCCCACGTGTCGATCAGCGAGATCTGCAGCAGATCGTAGCGGTTCTTGGTGTGGGTGAGGAAGCTCCGCCCCTCGCTCGCGACCGCGCGCACGCCGGCGAGGTGGTACGGATCGCCCGAGTACGACTTGAGCGGGCCGCTCACGAGGTCGATGGTGTACGGGTTGAGCTCGACGGCGTCGACGTAGCGCGCGCCGTGCTTGATCGCGGTGAGGATGTCGCGCCCGCCGCCTGCGCCGAGGATGCACACCCGCTCGGGCAAGAGCGCCTGGTAGGGAGCGCTCGTCACGTCGAAGGAGAGGTGCGGCAGCGGCGCGGTGCCGTCCCAGCGCGTGATCGGCGTCCCCGCGGAGCCGTCCTGCTCGAGCCACAGCTGCTCGAGGGGGGCCTTCACCCAGAGCGCGCCCATGCCCCAGCCGAAGGCGTCCTCCGCGCGCAGGATGAACTGGCTCGGGAAGACGGCGAGGCGCGCGGTCGGGGTCCAGCGCTCGTGGAGCGGCGCGACGCTCTCGTCGTACATCTTGGTGTACCGCAGCGCGAAGGGCTTCGCGACCGCGACCAGCGCGACGATGCCGACGATCGTCACGCCCGCGAGCCGCCGGTAGCTCGGTGCGATCAGCAGCACCGCGATCGCCGGCAGCACCCCGAGCGCGGCGACCACGCGCGGCGTGGGCAGCCCCGAGAGCAGCGGCGTGACCAGCAGCGCGCCGAGCGTGGCGCCGAGGAGGTCGGCGCCGTAGCGGGTGGCGAGCTCCTTGCCAGTCACCTCGAGCAGCAGCGCGACCACCGCCGTGCCGGCCGCGAGCAGCGGCAAGAGGAGGACGACGGTCCAGTAGACCATCGACGCGCGCTGCGCGGGCCCGGCGTGCACCGTCGCGAGCACCGAGACCGGCGTGAGCACGGCGGCCACCAAGAGCGCGCGCGGCAACAGATCGGGCCCCGGCCGTCGCGCGCCGAGCCACACCCCGGGTGCGCCCAGCGCGAGCATCGCGAGCGACACCGAGAGGAAGACGTAGTGGTACCAGAGCACCACGCTCAGCACGCGCGTGACGAGCACCTCGAAGAGGAGCACTTGCGCGGAGACGAGGGCGATCGCGAGGTGCCCACGCCCGCTGCGGTCGACCTCCATGCCCCGTCGTTCTCACGGCGGCACGCGCCGCTCAAGTGGGTGCAGCCCGGAAGTGACGTCGCGCAGGGGGCGGAGCGCCCGGAGCGGCGGCACGTAGGGCAAACAAAGCCAATGGGTGCAGCCCGGAAGTGACGTCGCGCAGGGGGCGGAGCGCCCGGAGCGGCGGCACGTAGGGCAAACAAAGCCAATGGGTGCAGCCCGGAAGTGACGTCGCGCAGGGGGCGGAGCGCCCGGAGCGGCGGCACGTAGGGCAAACAAAGCCAATGGGTGCAGCCCGGAAGTGACGTCGCGCAGGGGGCGGAGCGCCCGGAGCGGCGGCACGTAGGGCAAACAAAGCCAATGGGTGCAGCCCGGAAGTGACGTCGCGCAGGGGGCGGAGCGCCCGGAGCGGCGGCACGTAGGGCAAACAAAGCATGGTATCGTCGCGCGGCCCGATCGGTGGAACGCGCTCTCCCTCGGAAAGATCCAGCCGTACTCGCCGGCGCGACGCTCCTCGCGGTCTGGGTGGGACTGTCGTTCCGCGGGCTCGCCCCTGGCCGCGAGCGCTCGACCCTGCTCGTCGTCCTCGGGACCTGCGCGTGTCTCGCCCTCGTGTTCGCGGTCCCTCGCCTCGCGACGCTCGCCCTCCGGGCCGTCGAGCGCCCCTCCGATCGCGGCTTCGCGCTCGGCGCGGCGGCGGTCGCGGCCGCGATCTCGGCGGCGCTGGTGTTCGGCCCGCTCCGCGCGCGGGCCCTCTCGATCGACGCGAACGTCTACCTGTTCGAGGCGCGGGCGCTGTCGCACCTCCACTTCGGCATGCCCGTGCCCGAGCCCACCCAGGCCTTCTCGGGTCGATTCCTGTTCGCGGGCGCCGACGGGCGGCTGCACGGCGTCTTCCCGCCTGGTTTCCCGCTCTTCCTCGCGCCGCTCGTCCCGCTCGGCGCGCCGATGCTCGCGGGTCCCCTGGTCGCGGCGCTGCTCGTCCTCGCGCAGTGTCGCCTCGGACGCGCGTTCTCGACCACGCCCGCCGAGGCGCGCGCCGCCCGTCTCGCCGTGCTCGTGTCGTTGCCCTCGTTCGCGCGGGCCCTCGAGACCGGCGACCTGCTCTCGCACGCCTTCGTCGCGGCCCTCGGCACCTTCGCGCTCGCGCTCGCGCTCGAGATCGACCAGGGCAAGGGGACGCCGTTGCACCCGCTCGTGCTCGGCCTCGCGCTCGGCTGGGCGTTCTCGGCGCGGCTCCTCGACGGCCTCGTGATCGCCAGCCTCGTGCTCGGGTTCCTGGCCGTGCGGCGCGCCCCGCTGCGCAGCTTCGCGCTCGTGGCGCTCGGCGCCGCGCCGTTCGTGGCGCTCTTGCTCGGGCACCAGTGGGTCGCGACGGGGCATCTCCTGCGGCCCACCCAGGCCGAACATTTCGCGCGGAGCGACTGGCCGCCGACCTGCCATCGCCTGGGCTTCGGGACCGACGTCGGGTGTCTCGTCGAGCACGAGACCGAGCGCCTCTCTTTCGGGCCCGACGGCTACGGGCCGGGCGACGCGCTGCGGGTCGTGAGAGAGCGGGCGGCCGCGCTGCCCGGCGACCTGTTCGGCTTTGCACCCCTCGGCCTGCTCGCCTTCGCCGCGCCTCTCCTGCGCCGAGACCGTCGGGACCTCGTGCTCGGCGCGGGCGCGCTCGTGTTCACCCTCGCCTACGGGCTCTTCTACTACGGCAACGCGCCCGTCTTCGGGGCCCGGCACCTGTTCCCGCTCGCGCCCGTCCTCTTCGTGCTCGCCGCGCGGGCGCTCGTCGCCACGCCCCGCCTGCTCGTCACCCTCCCGCTCGCCGCCGCGCTGGCCGCCGTGCCGCGGTGGACCTTCGGCGTCATCGCGGTGCGCCGGCTCAACGCGGATCGCGTCGATCTCCGCAAGCTCGTGGACGAGCAGGGCATCGCGCGCGGGATCTTCGTCACCGCCGACGAGCTGTCCTGGATCGGCGCCTTCGACCCCTGGGCCGACGGCCCCGATCGAATCCTGGTCCGCTTCGACGGCTCGGGCCTGCTCGAGCTCCGCCGCCGCCGCCCCGAGCTCGGCGTGCACTCGCTGCTCGTGAACGACGTCCACGACGCCCGCGTCATCCCACCTCCTCGCCCGGGCCTCACCCTGGAGCTCGAGCGCGCGTGGCCGAGCTGGGTCGACCCACGGGCCTCGGATCGCGGATCGTCCACCCGAAGAAGTGCTGCGGCGTCGACGCGAGCGGGGACGCGGGCCTGGAGCTGTTCGCGGTGGAGCCCGGCGCGAGCCTGCAGATCCCCTTCTCGGTGGCGCGCGAGGGGACGTACGCCCTCCGGCTCGACGGCCTCGTCGGGCCCGACTTCGGGTCCTTCTCCGTGCAGCTCGACGGTGCGCCGCTCTTCGACGTCGACGGATACGCGCCCACGCTGTCGGCGCGGGTAGGCACTCCGAGCGCGCCGCGCTGGCTCGCCGCGGGCGGCCACCTCCTCACCCTGCGCTCCACCGGCAAGAGCGCGGCGAGCGCCGGTTTTCGCGGGATCTTCGACGTGTTCTCCGGGGCGCTGCTCGCTCCTCGACCCCCCTGAAGCGATGTTAGGTCGCTCGTGGATAAAGCTTGTCGACGCCGGTCCGTTCGCCGAGTGGAGGCAATCAACATGGGCTTCGTCCACCACCCCAACGAACGCGTCCTGGTCGTCGAGGACGATGAGGCCCTCGCTGGTGTCTATCGCGCCGTGCTCGACCAGATGGGTCTTCCCTGTGAATGGGTCGCCACCGCCACCGAGGCCAAGAGCCGCCTCGCCGATGGCCCGAGTCCGGCGCTCGTCCTGGACCGACCTCGGCCTCGCCGACGGCAGCGGCATGGACGTCATCCGCGCGACCCGACACCACTTCCCCGGCGTGCGGATCGTCGTCGCCACCGGCACCAGCAAGGTCGCCAACGCGGTCGCGATCTTCGAGGCCGGCGCCTACCGCGTCCTCACCAAGCCCATCGATCTCGCCAAGCTGCGCGAGACGCTGATCCTCGCCCTCGAGGGCGCGCCCGCGCCGTCGGTGTCGGCGATCATGAACTCGGAGGACGCGCGGCTCAACGAGCTCGATCGCCGGGTCACCTCGGCCCTCGGCCAGATCTACTGCCTGTTCCAGCCGATCGTCGACGTGCGCCATCGCCGGGTGTTCGCCTACGAGGCGCTGCTCCGCTGTCAGGACGTCGCGTACCGCTCGCCGCTCGCGCTGCTCTCCGACGCGGCGCGGGTGGACAAGAGCCGTGAGCTGTCTCGCGGCGTGCGCGCCGCCATCGGCGAGGCCGCGAAGAACCTGCCCGACGGGCCCCTGCTCTTCGTGAACCTGCAGGCCGACGATCTCACCGACCCGCTGCTGTTCTCGGCCGACGACCCGCTCGCGCCGTACGCCCACCGGGTGGTCCTCGAGCTCACCGAACAGGCGCGCCTGAACGGCCGCGCCGACGTGAAGTCGGCCATCGCGGACCTGCGCGCGCGCGGCTACCGCGTGGCCATCGACGATCTCGGCGCCGGCTACTCCAGCCTCGCCCTGTTCGTCGAGCTCGCGCCCGACTTCGTCAAGGTCGACATGTCGCTCGTCCGTGGCATCGATGGAGACGAGGTGCGTCAGCAGATCGTCGCCGCGATGCTGCAGGTCTGTTCTCGCAAGCGGACCCTCGCGATCCTCGAAGGCGTGGAGACGCAGGCCGAGGACGACGCACTGCAAGATCTCGGCGCGCGGTGGATGCAGGGATACCTGTTCGCCCGTCCAAGTCCCCCCTTCGTGAATCCGTTCGCTGGGTGACACTGTACGCAAGAAAGCTCCGAGGTTTCTCCGCTCGCGCTCCGCCACCTCCCGGCGGAAACCCGTTAGAGTGGACCGATGGTGACAGCACCGACGGTGCTCCTCGCCGACGATGACCCGGGGGTTCGCACGTTGCTCGAACGAGCCCTCACCCGCGCGGAGATGCGCGTGGTCAGCGTGGGCAACGGAATGGACGCGCTCGCCGCGCTCGACCTCGAGCTGTTCGACGCTGCGCTCCTCGACGTCTCCATGCCCGTCCTCGGGGGCCTCGAGCTCCTCGGAGAAATCCGTCGCCGTCGCCCCGAGCTCGGCGTCGTCTTGATGACCGGGCTCGGCACCATCGACACCGCGGTGCGGGCCATGAAGGAGGGAGCCCTCGACTTCCTCCAGAAGCCGTTCGACGGCACCCGGGTCGTGATCGAGGCGCTACAGCGCGCGATCGCGCCGCGGGCGAGCGAGAAGATCGCGGTCGGTGCCGCGCAGATGCTCGGCAGCTCGGCGCCGATGGAGCGCCTCCGCCGCGAGATCGGCAAGGTCGCGTCGTCCTCCGCCACCGTGCTCGTGGTCGGTGAGAGCGGCGTCGGCAAAGAGCTCGTCGCGCGCGAGATCCACGCGGCGAGCGGTCGCAGTGGGCCGTTCGTCGCGGTCAACGTGGCCGCGGTGCCCGAGCAGCTGTTCGACGCCGAGCTCCACGGCCACGTGAAGGGCGCGTTCTCCGGGGCCAACTCCGACCGCAAGGGTCTCTTCGAGCACGCGAGCGGGGGCACGCTGTTCCTCGACGAGGTCGGCGAGCTCGCGTTGCCGCTACAGGGCAAGCTGCTGCGGCTCCTCCAGGAGGGCGTGGTCCGGCCGGTCGGGTCCACGATCGAGCAGCCGTTCGACGTGCGCATCGTCGCGGCCACCAACGTCGACCTCGCCAACGCGGTGCGCGCCAAGAGCTTCCGCGAAGACCTGTTCTATCGCCTCGACGTCCTGCGCGTCACCGTCCCCCCGCTCCGGGAACGCGGCGGCGACGTGGAGCTGCTCGCCGACGCCTTCGTCCAGCGGGCCGCCCAGCGCCACGGTCGCACGACGCGCGGCCTCAGCGAGGGCGCCCGCGCACGGATCGCCACCTACGGCTGGCCGGGCAACATCCGCGAACTCGAGAACGTGGTCACCCGCGCGGTGGTGCTCAGCGTCTCCGAGTCGATCGAGGAGCGCGACCTCGCCCCTGCCGATCACCGAGGCCAGCCCCGCCATGGACCTCTTTGACCACCTTGCCCTTCACCGACGCCCGAGAGCGCGCCGTCGAGGCGTTCGAGCGCCAGTACGTGCAGGCCATCCTGCGGCGCACCGAGGGCAACGTGTCCGAGGCCGCCCGGCGCGCGGGCATGGACCGCGCGAACTTCCGCCGCGTCATGCGCCGCCTCGGGCTCGCGGGCGACTAGCGTTCTCGGCGCGCTCCAGTCGCCGCTCCTGGGTGCTACCATCGGTGGCGATGAACCGATCGAGCCGGCGGGGCATGACGCTGATCGAGCTGATGGTGGTCGTGGCCATCATCGGGGTGATCGCGATCCTCGCGGCGGTCGGCTTCGCCCGCTACACGAAGACCGCCCGCATGGCCGAGGCGAGCGAGATCATCCAGGCGACCAAGGGCGCGCAAGAGGCCTATTTCTCGCACACCGGCCGCTACCTCGACGTCTCCAACGGCCTCGCTCCGCCGCACCTCTACCCCCGCCAGACGCCGGGCGCCGTCACCACGCCATGGGGTTCGCCGTGCACCTGGTGCAAGAGCGAATGGAGCCGCCTCGGCGTGAACGCGAGCGCGCCCGTCTGGTTCGGCTACGCCACGGTCGCCGACGGTGACGTCTGCGACCCGGACTGTCGCGGCCTCGTCGTGACCATCGAAGGCAGCGCCCTCAACTGGACGGGCATGAACGGCTCGCTCATCAAGAAGCCCTGGTATGTCGTCACCGCGATGGCCGACATCGACGGCAACGGGGTGTTCTCCAAGGTCGTGGCCACCTCGTTCACCACGATCCTCTACACCGAGAAGCCCGGCGAATAGCTCACTGCCCCGCTGGAGCCGCCTGGGCTTCGGCTCAGGCCTTCTTCACGGCCTGCAGGGCGAGCGAGTTGATGCAGTAGCGCAGCCCCGTGGGCTTCGGCCCGTCGTCGAACACGTGGCCGAGGTGGCCGTCGCAGCGGGCGCACTCCACCTCGGTGCGCACCATCCCGTAGGAGCGATCCTCGCGCTCGAGCACGGCCTTCGGCGTGAGCGGTTGGTAGAAGCTCGGCCAGCCAGTGCCCGAGTCGAACTTGTGGTCGCTGTCGAACAGGCGCTGTCCGCAGCCCGCGCACGCGTAGAGCGCGGGCTCGTGCGCGTCGTGGTACGCGCCGCTGAACGCGGGCTCGGTGCCCTTCTCGCGCAGCACGTGGAAGGCGTCGGGGCCGAGCGCCTTCTTCCACTCGGCCTCGCTCTTGACCACCTTTCCGGAGATCGGGTCCGGAGCCGCCGACGGCGCGCTCGCCGCGGGAACGGGGCCGGATGGCTGTGGCCTGCGGCAGCCGACGCGCGCGAGGAGGGAGAGCAGGGTGGTTCGCCGATCCATGGGAAGACCTACGTCGCGGGCCTGTCCCGGGTTTCGCGCTAGTCTCACCCCATGGTGCGGAGGAAGTTGCTGACCGGTGCGCTGGCCCTGGGCTTCGTCGGGTGCGTCTCGGCCGAGACCGACGCCGACCTCGGCACGCGAGCGCGCGTCGACTCCGCGGTGGGCGGCGACACCAGCGTCAAGGACAGCAGCGTCGGCGACGCCAAGGACACCGGCGCGACGCCGGACTCCGGCACCGCCAAGGACTCGACGATCACGGACAGCGGCGTGGATCCCGACACGGGCACCGACCCCGACACGGGCGACCCCGACACGGGCAGCGATCCCGACACGGGCACCGTGCTCGACACGGGCACGGTCGGCGGCGCGTGCACCTACTGCTCCAGCGGCACCTGCAAGCTGCCCCTCGAGGACTACTCGTGCCTGCTCAACTGCCTGCTCGATGGCTGGTTCGACTGCAGCTACGTGAGCGGCGCCTCCACCCCGTGTACTTGCCTGCCCTGAGCACGAAGCCCCCCTGCACGGCGTGCAGAGGGGCTCGGTGCGCGTGAGGGAGTGAGCTAGCGGCGGGGGCGGCGGTCGCCGCGGTCGCGGTCGCCGCCGCGGCCACCACCACCGTCGCGACCACCCTCGCGGGGGCGCTCGGTGCGCTCACCGTTGTGCGCGGCCTCCATGCGACGCTTGGCCTCTTCGCCGGCGGGGCCCTCGGGCAGCGGCAGGAGCGCGCGGCGCGAGAGGCGGATTTTGCCGTCACGGGAGACCTCGAGGACCTTCACCTCGACCTCGTCGCCCTCCTTGAGCACGTCCTCCACGCGGTCGATACGCGTGTGGGCGAGCTCGCTCACGTGGAGCAGGCCGTCGGTGCCGGGGGAGGATCTCGACGAACGCGCCGAAGTCGGTGACGCGCTTGACGGGCCCCTTGTAGATGGTGCCGATCTCCGGCTCCGCGGTGAGGCCCTTGATGATCGCGAGGGCCTTCTTCACGGCCTCCGGATCGTTGCTGGCCACGTTCACGGTGCCGTCGTCCTCGACGTCGATGGCGACGCCGGTCTGGTCGACGATGCCCTTGATGGTCTTGCCACCCGGCCCGATGATCAGGCGGATCTGGTCGGGCTTGACCTTGACGCTCGTGATGCGCGGCGCCCACTTGCTCATCTCGGCGCGCGGCGACGCGAGGGTCGCGAGCATCTTGTCGAGGATGTGCAGGCGGCCATCGCGGGCCTGCTTGAGGGCGGTGTCGAGGATCTCGCGGGAGAGGCCCTCGATCTTGATGTCCATCTGAATGGCGGTGATGCCGCGGGCGGTGCCGCACACCTTGAAGTCCATGTCGCCGAGGTGGTCCTCGTCGCCGAGGATGTCGGAGAGGATGGCGACGCGGTCGCCCTCCTTGATGAGGCCCATCGCGATGCCGGCCACGGGCGCCTTGATCGGCACGCCGGCGTCCATCAGCGAGAGGCAGCCGCCGCACACGCTGGCCATCGAGCTCGAGCCGTTCGACTCGGTGATCTCGCTGACGATGCGCACGGTGTAGGGGAACTTCTCGTTGTCCGGCATGAGGCGCGAGAGCGCGCGCTCGGCGAGGTTGCCGTGCCCGATCTCACGACGACCCGGGCCGCGCATGGGCTTGGTCTCGCCGGTCGAGTAGGGCGGGAAGTTGTAGTGGAGCATGAAGCCCTTCCACCGCTCGCCGATGAGGGCGTCGATCTTCTGCTCGTCGCTCGAGGTGCCGAGCGTGGCGACGACGATCGCCTGGGTCTCGCCGCGCTGGAACAGCGACGAGCCGTGGGTGCGCGGGAGCAGGCCGACCTCGCACGAGATCGGGCGGATGGTCGCGGAGTCGCGGCCGTCGATGCGCTTCTTCTCGGTGAGCACCATCTCGCGGACGATGTACGCCTTGCGCTCCTCGAACTCGTTCTTGATGAGCTTCTCGCTCGCCGTGTACTTCTCGTCGCCGAGCGAGGCCTTGAGGGTCTCGGCCATCTTCTTCTTGGCCGCGCCGTAGGCGTCGTAGCGCTCGTGCTTGCCGAGGATGCGCGACGCGCGGGAGAGCTCGCCGTCGACCAGGCCCTTGACCTGCTCCTTGATGGAGGCGTCGAGGGTCTTGGCCGTGAACGCGCGCTTCGGCCGGCCGACCGCGCCGCGGATCGCCTCGATGAGCTGCAGGATCGGCTGCGCGCTCTTGTGGGCGAACATCAGCGCGTCGATCATGTCGGCCTCGCTGATCTCGGCGGCGCCGCCCTCGACCATCACGATGGCGTCCTTGCTGGCCGCGACCACGACGTCGAGGTCGCCCGCGGCGATCTGCTCGTAGGTCGGGTTGGCGATGAACTGGCCCTCGACGCGCGTGACGCGCACGCCGGCGATGGGGCCCGCCCACGGGATGTCGCTGATGTGCAGCGCGGCGCCGGCGCCGGTGAGCGCCATGACGTCGGTCGGGTTCTGCTTGTCGACCGAGAGCACGGTCGCGATGATCTGGGTGTCGTTCTTGTACCCGTCCGGGAACAGCGGGCGACACGGGCGGTCGATGAGGCGGCTCGTGAGCACCTCTTCGTCGCGGAGGCGGCCTTCGCGCTTGAAGAACCCGCCCGGGATCTTGCCGGCGGCGAAGGTCTTCTTCTGGTAGTCGTAGGTGAGCGGGAAGAAGTCGATGTCGGGGCGCTCGTCGTTCGAGCTGACGGCGGTGACGAGGACGACGCTCTCCCCGTAGGTCACGAGGACCGCGCCGTGCGCCTGCTTGGCGATGCGGCCCGTCTCGAGGGTGAGCGGCCGGCCGTTGAGGATCACCGACTCGCGGACGAAGTTGCTGGACATGGAGGCAAGACCCGTTGCTCTGGCGCGTGCGCGCCGCGACGCCGACGGTTCCCTTCGGGATTCTTCGTTCCCCGGTGCATGTCCGCCACCCACGACCACGAATCGGGTGCCGAGCATCCATCGAAGAGCGAACGAACCGTCCAGGGGTCGGTGTTCTTCTCGATTGACCGGCGCTCATAGCACGTCCGGTCCGCCGCGCGCCGCCACGTCGGGGACAAAAAGCGACGAGGCCACCCTCTGCTGGAGGGCAGCCCCGACGATGCCTCGCAGGCTTACTTGCGGAGGTTGAGCGCCGCGACGACCTTGCGGTAGCGGTCGAGGTTGGTCTTCTTCAGGTAGTCGAGCAGACGGCGGCGGCTCGAGACCATCTTGAGCAGACCGCGGCGCGAGTGGTGGTCCTTCGCGTGGGTGCGGAAGTGCTCGGTCAGGTAGGTGATGCGCTCGGTGAGGAGGGCGACCTGGACCTCGGGCGACCCGGTGTCGCCTTCCTTCTGCTGGAACTGCTGGATGATCGCGGTCTTCTTGTCGGCGTGGAGCATCGTGTCGTCCTCCGCGGAGCCAGTCTGGCCATGGGGCTGGACCAGCTCAGGGAAAGGCCCTCGCGGGCCGGTTTTCAGGGGGGGCGGACAGTAGCGGGGCGGTGGCCGGTGTCAAGGCCGGGCAACGGGGGCGCACCCTGGCCTACCCACAGGAGGCTTGGACTCGGCGATTCCGCCCGATAGCCTGAGGGAACCTCAAAATGCGGACATCTCCTGCCCCGAATGTGCCCCCGATCCCTGGAATGTGTCCCGGAGTGGCAGTGAAAGCAGGGGGCGGGGGCGGTGGCGGCGCTGGCGGGAAGGGGTCCAAGAAGGGGAAGGGCAAGAAGGGGGCGGCGAAGAAGAAGGGGAAGAAGAGCGCGAGCGGCGGCAAGAAAGGGGCGGCGAAGGGCAAGAACAAGAAGGGTGGCAAGACCAAAGGCGACCCGGTCTGTCCGGTCACCGGCGCTGTGCTCATCCAGTACTTAGACTTCGCTTCGGCTGGGCCTGCTCCCTTGCGCTGGGAGAGGAGCTACGATTCGAAGGCCTCTGATGTCTCGTCGGAGCTCGGGTGGTGGTCCCATTCCTTTGGGTGGACGGCCGTCATCGAGCGGAGGAGGGCCACCATCTTCGAGGGTGGTGCGGCAGCGCATGGATTCCCGAACTCCCAACCTCGGACGAGTATGTTCGCAGCGAGCTCGGCTGGCTGCTCCGTCGCGACGGGGCCGGACTGTTGCTGCGCATCCCCGACGAGGGGGGCAAGCGGTTCCACTTCGGGCCCCCAGTGCGCGGGCGTCACCTACTGACCGCCGTGGTGGATCGCAACGGCAACCGAATCGAGCTTCAGCGTGATGCAGAGGGACGTCTGCACGGGCTCATTGACAGCGCAGGCCGGGCCTATCGAATCGACGGTGACGGCCAGCGGATCAGGGGTGTGTACGTCGCAACGGACGCTACGTGTACCCAATGGCTGCAGCTGGTCGGCTACGAGTACTCGGCAGCGGGAGACTTGGTTCGCGTGGTCGATGCCGAGGAGCAGGCATCTAGTTACTCCTATTCGAACCATTTACTGGTCCAACATTGTGACGCAGAGGGTTTGACGGCCTTCTATCGCTACGATGGCGAGACTGCCGAAGCCTACTGCGTCGAGACGTGGTGTGAGTATCCAGGTCGTGCCGACCTGGCACTCGCAGAGCCCATTTCGCCCGTTATCCCCGACCGGCCAGACAACCGGACGAGGAAGGGGATCTTCCACACGCGGTTCACGTACGTCAAAGACGAGTACTTCACGGAGGTCGAGACTGCACTCGGGGGTGTGGAGCGCATCTTCGGTGACGAATCCGGTCGAGTACTGAAGGAGGTCGACGCTGCGGGTGGTGTCGAGGAGACGTTCTTCGACGAGATGTCCGGAAACGTCGCCGAAGTCTCGTATCCCGACGGCTCCGTTCATCGCATCGACTACGATGACGAGGGGAGACCGGTCGGCGCAGCTGGAGAACGCGGAAGAAGTATCGTCTTCGTCGAGGACGATGGGACCGAAGTTCACTTCGACGAAGCCAGTCAGGCTGTCGTCCTCCGCCGCTACGACCGCTGCGGCAACGAAACGTTCGTGCGCCACGCCGACCACAGTTTCGAGGAGACGGAGTTCGAGGCGCGCGGCTTGCCAGTACGAAGGGTCAGCCGATCCGGAGAACAAGTGTTCTTTCGATGGGACGACCACGGCAATTGCGTTGCCATGGAGTGGGCCGACGGTCGCGTGATTCGCCAGGAGTTCGACTATCTGGGACGGCGAACCCTTCATATCGATGAAAATGGCTTTCGTACAGAGTGGGGATGGGACCGACGAAACGAGATCGTCTGGAAGCGTGACGCCGACGGCTCGACCATACACATCGGACGAAATGGGCACGGCAAGCCCGTCAATGTCGACGAGGGCCAAGGGAGGACTTGGCGCATCGAGTATGGTGGGGAGAGCTGGATCACACGAACTACAGGACCCAGTGGCGAGACGACCGAGTATCGCTATGATCTCGAAGGAAACGTTGTCTGGGTCAAGAACCCGCGCGGCCAGATCTTCCGGCAAACGTTCGACGTCGCGGGGCGTCCCATCGGGTGCCGCACCTTCGAGGGCGTGGAGTTCGAAGGCGGTTTCGACGTGGCCGGTCGACGGAGCTGGATCGGCACGCCAAACGGGCGTCGCATCCTGACCAGCGACACGCTCGATCGCATCATCAACATCGAGCGTCCTGATGGTCGGGTCGTAGCCATAGAGTATGGCGCCAGTGGTCCCACTCGTGTCGACAACGGAATCGTGCTCGAGACTCAGTACGATCGGGACGATAAGCCCGTTCACACGCGACAGCAAGACCACGCGGTCGAGGTCAGCTGGGCAGGGGGCGTGGTCGAAAGAGTGCGTGCGGACGTTGGCGTTGCTCTTCGCTATGGTCGTCGCAACGGACGACTCGCGAGTCTGACCGCCGGTGAGAGGACCGTTCGCTTCCAACCGTTGCCCAACGGAGAAACACTAGCCGTCTTCGACGAGTCTTTGGTGTTGCGACAGCGCCGTGGCCCCAACGGCTTCATGGAATACCAAGTGTTGGCTCGTCTGCTCGATCGCTCCGTTCCCCTCGAGGCACTGGCCACGACTGCCGACCCCCACGTCATTTTCTGGTCGCGCTACGAATACGATCGCAACCAGAACCTCGTGCGGGAGCAGCACTCGGATGGTGTGACGGTCCAGTATGATGTCGATGTCTCGAACCGAATCACTGCCCGGCGCCTCTTCAACGCGGGCGTTCAGATAGACGAAGAGCGACTCGCGTACGATTCGGCTGGCACTCCTCGTATGCCTGACTTCCAATACGACGACCTGGTGCGACCGGCGTCGCTCGGGGAGGAGTCGTTCGAGTACGATCTGCAGGGACGGCTCGTAGTCCGCCACACCGCGGCTGGTGAATGGACCTACGAGTGGGCAGACGAGGACGACCTCGTGCGTGTGCAGCGCCCGGATGCAATCGTCGAGATGGACTACGACGGGTTCGGGCGGAGGATTCGCAAGCGCGTGCTGCGAGATGGTGAACTGATCGCCGCTCGCAGCTATGTGTGGGCAGGGACCGGTGACATCCTCCTCTGCGAAGTCGATGACCTTCGCGGGACCAGCCGCACGTATCTCAGGGAGGATGAGCAGTGGTGCCCGTTCGGGCACGTGGATCTGATCGACGGCGTCGAGGTCCCCACCTGGTATCTGACCTCCCCGATCGGGTCGCCCATGCGGGCCTACGACTCGCGTGGCAACGTGGTCTGGTGCGCTGAGGCACAGACCATCTATGGCGCAGTCACTGTCGCCAACGAACAGGTGTCAGTTTCCGCACGCTTTGCCAACCAGGACTGGGATCCAGACGTCGAGCTGACCTACAACCGGTTCCGTTGGTACGACCCCCGCGTCGGACAGTATGTGAGCGCCGATCCACTCTTCTTGGAGGGCTCCTCCAATCCTCGGGACTACGCCCCCAATCCCCTGAAGTGGATCGACCCCCTCGGGTTGACCCCGACCCCCACGCCTGGGACGACGTTTCCTGCGAATTCGGCCGTCAATACAGACCTTCAGAAGCTCGTTGTTCCTGGGCCCAACGCGCAGCCCGGCGATGCCAGTCCCCCGGGTTTCGCCGTCGCGGCGGGCAAGGCCAAGACGACCACGGCCTTCACCGCAGCACAGAAGGCCGCAGTTCAGAAAGCCGGCAACGCCCACGGTTGCCACTCTTGTGGGCGAACAAAGGAGCAGTACAAGAAAGACACGGGCAAGAGCTTCAAGACGTGGCGTAGAGATCACCAGCCTCCCAAGAGCCTGATCAGCAAGAACACCCCGGGGGAAATGCGACTCTATCCCCACTGCCCGGGCTGCTCTAACAAACAGGGAGGTCTAGTTGGCGGCGCAAGCGCTGCTTCGATCAAAGAGCTGAAGGCATCTGCCAAAGCACAGATGGCCGCCCGAGTGGCGCCATGAAGGTCTTTCGTCTAAGCCGCATGTCGCGGTGAAATCACTTGGACTTGAACAGTTCCTCGAGGGCCGCCTTGGCGCGCGCCGCGCCCTTGCCCTTGCCCTTTGCCGTCGCCTCCAGCACAGGCTGCGTGTACGCCGAGTGGGCCTGGAGCCAGGCCTTGGCCTGCTTCTTCACCTTGGAACTGGCGAGCATGGCAGCGACGACGCTGACCACCTGCGGCGAGCGAATGCGGCCCAGGTCAGCGAGGAAGGCCGCGTGATCGTACTCCTTCCATTGACTCGCCATAGCCTCCACCACCGGTTCGCCGCCGAGGAAGACGAACCGCACGTCGGGGGCGAAATCGCTGTCCGCGACGACCTGCGCGATCAGTTCGGGTGCACCCGTCACGTGCGCGTAGAACTCGCGACTTCTTCCGCCGCCACGCCGGGCACCCTCGCTGCCGTTCACGACGGCATCCAGAGCGTCCATCTGCTCGCTCTTGGGTCGCGTGTCGCCCGTCGTTCGCCCATACAGCTGACGAAGTCGTTCGGAATACTCGGATGCCGTCGTCGGCGAGGCCCGCAGCATGACAAAGCCCAGCTGGAAGATCACATGGCCAGCGTCGCCGTTGCGCTGCGCCCAAGAAGCCTGAGGAAGCGCTTCGAGCGTGCTGACGGCGGCATCGAGGACCACCTCGGGGCCCACCATGGCCTCGAAAGCAGCAGGACCAGGTGGACCATCAGCTCCTGGTCGTTGTAGCCCACTCGGTTCACGGCCTGGGTCAAGAGAATCCGCGCCTCGTCCGCGGTTACCGGCGCGCCGCTCTTGAGGACGCTCGCAGCGTCCTTCGGTTCGACGTATTTGATGGGCAGTCCCAGTGCGCGAACGAACCGACGCGCCACGCTGAGCGGCCACACGACGGTGTACGGACGCTCCTCCTCGTCGGCGAGCATCTCCTTGATTGGCGTGATGGGATCGTCGTCGTCCTCGTGTTCGGCCACGACGAGGCGAACGTGGGGCCATCCCATGGCGAAGAGGCGATCGTCGGTGGCGCTGAACGCGAATCCATCTCGCACTTGCGTCGCAGCCGCAGTGCTGGAGCACCGCTCCGCCAACCCTGCTTCGTTCACGTAGATTGCGTCCGGAGTTGCAGTCGCCATGATCGGCGGCTTAGCCCAGGCCTTTGGGCGAGCCAAGCGCCCCAACGTAGACCGCGCGGTTTCTCACCATGAAGCAACCACCCGACATCGAGTCTGATCGCGCGACACTCGTGAGACTGCTTGTACGCGCGGGGCTCGCCGAGCACGCCACGAGGATTCTCCAGTCATCGACATCGGCGCTCGAGCTCTTGCCTGTTCCCGGAGAGACAACAGCGGGCCAGTTCGGGGGAATCCCCGTCGCTAGCCCCAGAATGAGCTGGCCCGGCGACATGCGGTTTCTCCTGGACGTGAATTTAGCTTGTCTGACACGATTATCCGTTCGCCTGCCCAGGCGAGGTCGGCTGCGGTTCTTCGTGAAGGACGGCTTCGATGAGGAAGGCACCTACCTCGGAAGCGGCCGGGTCCAGCTGGATACGGGCCGCCTGGGAACCACGCTCACTCCACCCGGTGTTGTGGACAGCCTCAGAGGAATCGAGGTGCGTGAGCGCCTCTGCATTCCCACCTCGGACAGCCTCGCTCAGAGCGCGCTTCGTCTCAGCATCGAGGAGAGGGCCAAGTACAACGACGAGGTCTTCGTTCGCATGCCGCGACCGCGCCACTGGTTGTTGGGCCAGTCCCAGGGAGACTCCGACGATGACGAGGAGCGACGACTGTTGTTGAGTCTGGGCAGCGATCGGCAGCTCCGGTTCCGCTGGGGTGATGACAACCGACTCGAGTTCACCATGCCGCGGGATGGACCGATCAAGGAGTGCCTCATCCACGCCTCACCGCGGTACGTCGACGCCTGAGCGAGCCGCAGCCACCATGCGCGGGGCAAGAAGCCGAAGACGTTGGGGGTCACGAGCGGCTCTGATAGGTCCAGCGTATGGAAGTCCTCGCGTCGTATGGGAAGCGGACCAAGCTCGACACCCGCGCCACCGGCATCGTCGTCTCGGCGAACGTGATCGGCGTCAACGGTCGGTCGTTCTCTCTCCGCACAGGACAGCAATTGCCTGGCTTCGTCCCAGGCGTGGCGTTCTCGAGAGCGGGCCACGCGTTGGTCGTGGCTCCAGGGGGGGCTGCCATCAAGCACGCCGACGGGCGTGTTGTGTCGTTGAAAGTCGACGGGACAGGCATGCTCGACCCCCTGTTCGTCGGTTCGTCGCTCGTCATGCAAGACGATCCGATGCGTGCGCGCGGGCTCGCCGTGTTCGACATCGAGACCGGCGAGCTGCGTGGGAGGCTCGAGCACGATCGCATGGTCTCCGGTACCCGAGAGGTCGTCGAAGCTTCCCTCTGCGCCGCGCGGGAGCCGGACCACGTTTGGGTGAGGGATCGCTCGAGCCTTCGCGCTTGGGACCTCGGCACCGTTCGCTGCTCGCAGCACATCCCTGGGTTCAACGGGACGACGTTTGCTGGCGTGGGGCTTCTTCCAGGCAGAACGCTCGCGACGGAGCGGTCAAGTGCCGACGCTGCCCGGAACGTTGTCGTGTTCGACGGAGTCTCGGTGGCTCGGGAGCGGGAAATCGCCGGCACCTTCATGGGCGTCGCATTCGACCGACTGATCGTGCAGAACATGGAGAAGCAAGAGCTCCACGTCCTCGACCCTTCGCTGGAGCTGGTCGAGACCCTGTCTCTGCGCGAGATCGGCCTCGTCGGGTTCCTGCCTCTGTGGTCTGATCAAAGAGAGTTCCTGGCCGTCGACTGGCACAGCCAAGTGCATCACTTCGGCGAGCCGTCCCTGCGCCCGAGCGCGGTCGCCACCGAAGCCGCGCCGCCGAAGAAGAAGGCGTCGAAGAAGAAGGTCTGAGCGGGACGCGCGCCGACACCGCTGCTAGGTCGAAGATCGATGCTCCAGCTCGAGCGCGGCAACGAGTCCATCCACCGCTGCGGTTGCTGCGGAAAGCAGTCACACACCCTCCGCGGCTTCCTCAGCGACGAGGGGCCCGTCGGCGTCTACTTCGCCGGCTACACCGAGGGTCACCAGCCGCAAGAGGGCACGATCGTCGTCTCGCTCGGCGACTGGTCCGAGGGGGCACCGCCGAACGCGCGCGAGGCATTCGTCACCAAGGTGCGGGTGCTCGACGGACAGCCGCAGGTGATGCTCGTGGGGCCCGGCGAGTCTCCGTGGGGAGACCTGGACGTGCTCGGTCCCATGCTCACACGCGAAGAGGCCCTGGCCCACCCTCGCAAGCCGGACTGCTTCCACGCGATCGACCACATCCTGGCCGAGGACGACCGCTTCATGCGGTACTTCGCGGCTCCCCGGGGCAAGCGTCGCCGCCGCTGACGTCATGCTACGCTCCCTGTCCGATGAAGCGCTGGCTCGCCGCTGCAATCGTGGCCACCGCCACCGCCTCCGCGTGCTCGGTGGGCGGCGGTGAGGGCTCGGTCACCGGCAGCCTCGTCGTCCCCGTGTGCGAGGCCGATCTGTCGCAGTTCGACATGCGCCCCGACTTCTTCGCCGGCATGGCCGTCAGCGCCAGGAACCCGCCGCTCACCCAGCTCAACATCCGCATCCAGAAGGGCGGCGACATCCAGGAGTACAGCGACTCGCTCAGCATCGCCGTCTCCGACACCAGCAAGGTGCAGGACGGCGTGCCGATCGAGGTCAAGCTGTTCCGGCCGCCCGGGTCCGCGCCGAGCGTGCCGTATCCGCTGGTGCGCATGAGCCTCACGCTCCGCAAGTCGTGCGGCAACGGGCGGGTCGGCCCGAGCGATCCCAACGCCGTCGTGCTGCACGCCGTCAGCGGGACCATCACCTTCACGCACATCCTCCGCGGCGACCCGGTCGACGCCGACACCAACGACAAGCGCATCGAGGGCAGCTTCGACGTCGTGCTCGAAGACCCGCGCCACGCCGAGGGCGAGCCGGCCACGAGCTACGGCAAGCTGCAGGGCAACTTCAAGTTCTTCTACCAGCGCGGCGGCCCCGCGCAGCCGTTCCCCTGAACCCATGAAGCCAACACGCAAGGGTCCCGCCGCGGCACGCGCCGAGGGGCGGGTCGAGAAGATCGTCGCCGGAGGCGCCGGCCTCGTACGCCTCCCCTCGCAGGTGGTGCTCGTGCCGCAGGTCGCGGTCGGTGAGCGCGTCGCGTTCGAGGTCGGTCGACCGATGGGCCGCCTGCTCAAGGTGCTCGAGCCGGCGCCCGAGCGCGTCATCCCCGCGTGTGCGCACTCGGCGCGGTGTGGCGGGTGCGATCTCTTGCACCTCACGCCGGAGGCGCAGCGCGCCGCGCGGCTCGGCATCCTCGAAGAGGCCCTCGCCGGGCTCCCTCGCGAGGGTCGGGCGTTGCCGGCGATCGTCTATCGCGAGGCCGCGCCCCTCCACAGTCGCACGCGGGTGCGCTGGCACGCACGCCGGATCGGCCCCGACGTGATGGTCGGCTACCACGCAGCGGGCAGCCGCACGATCGTCGGCGTGCCGGACTGCCAGGCGCTCGATCCGCGCCTCGAGGCCGCGCTCGCCCTCTCGCGTGAGCTGCTCGTGGGGGCCGAGGGCGAGGGCGACGTCCACGCGGCGCTCGGCGTCGGCGGGCGACCGGTCCTCTCCATCGCGTGGCGCGGTGCGTTGCCGCCGCGCGTCTTCGGGAGCGCCGAGCAGCTCGTGACCGGCGGGAAGCTCGCCGGCGTCGCCCTCCACCTCGACGGCGCGCGGGAACCCGCGAAGGTCGGCGATCCCCGGCCGGTCGTCACGCTCGCCGACGGGCCGCTCTTCGCGCCGATCGCCGGTTTTTCCCAGGCCAGCGAGCGCGGTGACGCAGTGCTCGCGCAGCGCGTCGTGGCGCTGGCCGACCCCGAGGGGCTCGAGGTCATCGAGCTGTTCGCCGGCAGCGGCAACCTCACCGTGGCCCTCGCGCGCGAGGCGGTCCACGTGACCGCGGTCGAGCAGGTGGGCGCGGCCTGCGTCGCGATGCGGGAGAACGTGGCGCTCCGCAAACTGGAGACGCGCGTCAAGGTGATCGAGGCCGACGCCGAGGCCTACGCCCTGCCGACCCACGGAGACCTCGTCGTCCTCGATCCGCCCCGAACGGGCGCGCGCGGCGCGATCGCGGAAATCGTCAAGAAGCGCCCGAAGCGCGTGGTCTACGTCTCGTGCGATCCGACCACCCTCGGCCGCGACCTGCGGGTGCTGCTCGCCGAGGGCTACGTGGTCAAGGCGATCGAGGCCCTGGATCTGTTCCCCGGGACCAGCCACGTGGAGTCGGTCGTCGCGTGCGAACGCGGGTGACGCTGCAGCTGCTCCAGGAGATCGACCGCTTCGACCTGCGGTGGACCTGCGACGACTGTGTCCACCTCGGGGAGGGCCCGACGGGGGCGTTCTGCAACCACGGCTGGCCGGGACTCTCACGCCGCGGCGCGTCGCCGCTGCGGCCGGGCGACGCCCTGGTTTTCTGCAAGGAATTCGAGGGATACTGACCCCATCCGTCCCTACGGCAGTCGCTCGACGGAAGCACTGGGTCTGCTACAACTCGCGGGCTGAATAACGGCGCGTCGGGCTCGTCTCGAAACGAACCCCGCCACGCCCTCCTGCAACGCAGGAAGGGCAACTGCTGGTTCCGCTGGCCACCTTGCCACCGCGTCGTCCCAACTTTCAAAAGGGGAAATCTACATGCTTCGTCGCACCACCTACTTCTCCGCGCTCACCGAGCGGTCCGCCGTCTCGCTGGTCGCGGGCCTCGTCTTCGCGTTCGGCTTCGGCTGTTCGAGCTCCACCACCGACATCGGCACCGACGTCGATTCGGGAACCGTGGACACGGGGGGTGGTACGGACACCGGCATCCCGCCGACGGACGGCGGCTGTCCCACCGGCACGGAGCTCTGTGGCACGACCTGCGTCGCCACCGCCTACGACCCGAACAACTGTGGCAAGTGCGGCGTGAAGTGTGTGGACGGCGAGGTGTGTGCGGGCGACAAGGGCTGCACGCTCACCTGCCCGACCGGCAGCACCAAGTGCGACAAGAGCTGCTTCATCCTCGACAGCGACCCGAAGAACTGCGGCGCCTGTGGCATTGCCTGCGCGACCGGTGAGGCCTGCATCGCCGGCAAGTGCTCGAGCTCCTGCGCCTCGCCGCTCACGCTCTGCGGCAGCAAGTGCACCGACCTGACCTACGACCCCGACAACTGCGGCACCTGCGGCACCAAGTGCACGGTCGGCGTCGCCTGCGTCGGCGGCGGCTGCGGCACGCCCGACAAGACGGACGACGACGGCGACACCATCAGCAACTTCCACGAAGGCAAGACCAGCGCGGTCGACACCGACGGCGACGGCAAGGCCGACTACCTCGACGACGACAGCGACGGCGACGGCATCCTCGACAAGGACGAGGCCGGCGACACGAACCCGGTGACGGCGCCGGTCGACAGCGACGGCGACGGCAAGCCCGACTTCCAGGACACGGACTCGGACAACGACGGCCTCTTGGACAAGGACGAGGTCACCAAGTACAAGACCTCGCCGACCAAGCCGGACACGGACGGCGACGGCTACACGGACTTCGAGGAGATCGCTGCCGGCACGGATCCGCTGTCGGCCACGAGCAACCCGGGCAGCATCGGCGGATTCTCGTTCGACCTGCCGTACAAGGGCCTCCCGCGCTCGCAGGACCTGACCTTCAAGCCGAGCATCGCCAAGGCGGACGTCGCGTTCATCACGGACACGACCGGCTCGATGGGCGGCGTCATCTCGAACCTGAAGTCCCAGCTCACGTCGATCTCGACCAAGCTGTCGGCGAAGATCCCCGACACCGCGTTCGGTGTCGGTGACCACCGCGACTTCCCGGTTTCGTCGTACGGCAGCCCGGGCGACTTCCCCTTCAAGCTGCACCAGCGCGTCACCACCGTCCTGACCGACGCCCAGGCCGGCGTGAACAAGTACGTGGCTGGCGGCGGCGCCGACGGCTCGGAGTCGCAGATCGAGGGCCTCTACCAGGCCGCGGTCGGCACCGGCTTCAACGGCAAGACCGGCACGCCGGTGTGGACCCCGGCCTTCGCGCCCGACACCGGCTTCGACGCGACCAAGGGCCACGGCAAGATCGGCGGCATGGGCTTCCGCAAGGACGCGGCGCCGTTCTTCGTCCTCTCGACGGACATCTCGATGCACCGGATCGAGGGTGACACGGACAACCCCGCGCCCACCGGCACGACCGACCAGACCTACGCCGCGACCAACTTCGGGACGACCGACACCACCAAGCCGCACACGGTGAAGCAGACCGTCGACGCGATGGTGAAGATCGGCGCCAAGCTCATCGGCGTCTCGACGAGCGTGGAGCCCAGCTCGGGCACCTACCCGGCCTACCACGCGCGCCCGCAGCTCGAGTACTTCGCGCTCCAGACCGGCTCGTACATCGACGCCGCGACCACGGGCACCGATGCGGGCAAGTGCAAGACCGGCCTTGCCGGCGCTCTCGTGACCGCGCGTCCCGACCCCAAGGGCTCGGGCAAGCTGGTCTGCCCGCTCGTCTTCACGGCGTCCTCCTCGGGCACCGGCGTGGACGATGCGGTCGTCAACGCCATCTCGAGCTTCACGACCTTCGTGACCTTCAAGACGGTGTGGCTCGAGGCGCGTGACAACGCCACGACCACCACCCTCGACGAGTCGAAGTTCTTCATCCGCGGCGTGCCGGTCTCCTACGGCACCCCGCTCCCCGCGACCTGCACCGGCAAGGCGCCGATCATCTCGGACAACCTGAACTCGACCGGCACCCTCGGCTCGGACGGCGTGTTCGACTCGTTCGACGGCGTCTGCCCGGGCACCACCGTGACGTTCACGCTCGTCGCGAAGAACGACCTCGTGCCGGCCACCTGCGCCGACCAGGTCTTCTCGTTCCGCGTCGTCGTCATCGGCGACGGCAAGCCCGGTCCGGGCGTCGAGGCCGACTCGCGCATCGTCACGGTGCGCGTCCCCGGCGACAAGACGCTCTGCAAGTGAGCTGAGCGCAAGCGTGGGCGGCGGTGAGCGAAAGCTTGCCGCCGCTCCTGTTTTTGTGGCGTCCGAGCGCTACACTCGGCGCGATGAAGCACTTGGTCTGCCTCGCGCTAGCGCTGTCCGCGGCCGCTTGCAGCTCCGGCACCGGGTCGCCGGAGCGGGAACTCGATGCCGAGGCAGTCGCGCTGAAGACCACGGTTGCGCGCCCACTGCTTGTGCGGAGCGGGATCGTCGAGCTGCCGTGGATGACGGCCACGCTTCCAGAACTCAGCGATGCACCGCTCCTGCTCAGCACCCGGGACGGGCGGCACAGGCTCAGCGTCCGAGCCTTGGGTGTCGTCTCGGTGCCCGCCGAGAAGAAGGCGAGGAGTCTCGTCTTCCGCAGCGGACCTGCCATGGAGTCGGTCCTGGTTCACACTCCGGATCGGATCGAGGAGTTCCGGGTCCTGTGGTCAGCACATGCGCCGCACGTGGCGCACTATCGGCTCACTGTTGCTGGTGAGGCAGGAACCTTGCGGCTTCGCGAGGCGCGAGTCGAACTCGTCGACGCCGCAGGTGTGGTTCGCCTCGACTCGGCCCCCATCGTGGCGGTGGACGCAGCCGGAGTCCGATTCTCGCCCGCTCTGGAGCTGCTCGAGGACACCGATGGCACCCGCTTGACCATCACGGTACCTCGTGGTCGGTACCAGTACCCCGTCACTGTCGATCCGTCGTGGGGGCCGGGTGGATCCATGACCAATCCGGCGCAGAACATCGTGGTCAAACTCGCGAGCGGCAAGGTATTGGCGGCGGGGGCGCCGGGAGCGGAGGTGTTCGATCCCGCCACAACCACGTGGTCAGCGGCCGGCACCTATCCTGATCCTACGCATGGCGCGGCCAGCGCACTGCTGCCGAGCGGCAAGGTTCTGGTCGTTGGTGGCGATGGCGTCGCACCCGCGACCCGACTCTACGATCCGGCCACGAACACGTGGTCGTCGCTGAAGCCGTTGCCGTCCGTGCGCATCGCGGCGGCCTTGGAGGTCTTGCCCAGTGGACGCGTGCTGGTCGCGGGAGGCGAGAACTCCGCGCTAACACCCGCGCAGAGATCGGAGGCCTGGGAATTCGATGTGGCCGCCAACACTTGGACGGCCGTTGGATCGCTCGCCCAAGGTCGAAGTGGTGTTGCTTCGTGCCCGCTGGCAGACGGCCGGATCCTCGTTGCGGGTGGCAACTATCCACTCGGATTGCTCTCCTCCGCCGAGATCTACAATCCGACTTCCAAGACGTGGTCGTCCACGGGTTCGATGAAGTCAGCCATCTTCCTCCAGACCGGCGATAGCCATTGCTTGCGTCTCGGGAGCGGCAAGACGTTGGTTGTCGGTGGAGGCGAGGCCGAGTTCTACGATCCAACCGCGGGGACTTGGACCAACGACACGTCCGCGGCTCTGTATGCGACCAGGACCACTCTCCTCTCTGTCCCCTCCGGTCAGGTCGTTGCGATGGGCGGTGGACAGGGTTTCCTGTTCGATCCCTCCAAGAGCACCTGGACAGCGCTTCCCGGCGACTCGGCGATGGAGACAGGCGGCGCATCGCTGGGCGACAATCGCGTCTTGGCTGTCGGAAACACCGGCGCACGGATACTCTACGTCCTCGATCGGGGCCAAACCTGTTCGAGTGCTGGGCAGTGTCTCTCCGGGTACTGCGCGGATGGCGTCTGCTGCGACGTTGCCTGTGGCTCGTCGTGCACCTCCTGCAACCAGGTCGGCAAGCTGGGCACGTGCTCCAGCCAGCCCGCCGGCACGGCGCCTGCGGCCGGCCACCCGAGTTGCGCCCCGTACGCGACGTGCGGTGCTTCTGGGGTCTGCGCCGCCACCTGCGCCGTCGACACCGACTGCACCGCCGGTAACTTCTGCGATGGCACCACCAAGAAGTGTCTCCCCAAGAAGGCCAACGGCACCGGCTGCGGTCGCATCGGCGAGTGCACCTCCAACTTCTGCATCGATGGCGTCTGCTGCAACGTCGCCTGCACCGGTCAGTGCGAGGCGTGCGACGCCGGTGGGTCCGTCGGTACCTGCAAGGCCGTCAGCGGTGCGCCCCACGGCACCCGCACCGCCTGCGGCACGGGCACCGGCAAGACCTGCGAGATCCAGTACTGTGACGGTGTGAAGACCACCGGGTGCACGTATCCCCTCGTCTCCGCCACCTGCAGCAGCAACGCCTGCGCCGTGGGCATCGAGACCCACGCGAGCACCTGCGATGGCGCGGGCGCCTGCAAGGACGTCCCCAAGGACTGCGGCGTCTACAAGTGCGGCGCCACCGCCTGCAAGACCAGCTGCACCGTCAAGGCCGACTGCATCGCGGGCTACTCCTGCGTGGGCGGCGCCTGCACCCCCAGCATCGGCCTCGGCAAGCCGTGCAGCGACGCCTCCGCCTGCGGCGATCTCCTCTGCGTGGACGGCGTCTGCTGCGGCATCGACGCCCCGGCCACCAAGTGCGCCGACGGCTACGCGTGCAACGCCCCCACCAAGGAGGGCACCTGCACGCTCAAGAACGGTGAGAAGTGCGACCTCGCGTCCAAGTGCGGGTCGGGCCTCTGCGCCGACGGCGTCTGCTGCGACAAGGCCTGCGACGGCCAGTGCGAGGCGTGCGACGCCACCGGCGCCGTCGGCAAGTGCACCGGCATCGCGGGGGCGCCCCACGGCAGCCGTCCCAAGTGCGACGACGGCGCGAGCGACGTCTGCAAGGCGCGCACGTGCAACGGCGCGGCCGACCCCAAGGCGTGCGTCGGCTACGTGAACGATTCCAGCAAGCTCTGCGCGCCGAAGAAATGCGTCGGCTCCGACTACACCGACTTCTCGTTCTGCGACGGTGCAGGCACCTGCAAGTCGCCGGGCGCGAGCAGCTGTGTGCCCTACAAGTGCGACGACAAGGGGTGCCTCAAGGCCTGCACCGACGCGACCCAGTGCGCCGATGGGTTCTCCTGCAAGGACAGCAAGTGCGTGCAGGGCGCGACCTGCAAGGACATCACGACCTCGGTCTCCAAGGACGGTGTCGAGGAGAAGTGCGACCCCTACCGCTGCAAATCCACCGGCGAGTGCGCCAAGGAGTGCGCGACCACGGACGACTGCAGTCCGGGGTACGCGTGCGACGCCAAGTCCTGCGTGCCCACGACCGCCACCGATACGGGTGACTCCGGCGGGTGCGCGGTCGGCTCGCCCCGCCCCTCGTACGCAGGCTTCGCGCTCCTCGGGCTCGCCCTCCTCGGAGGCGTCGGTCGACGTCGTCGTCGCTGATGGACAAGCAAGCCCTCATCGCGGCCATTCGCGCCGAGATCGCCGCCGAGTCCGCCGAGATGACCCGCCTCGCCAAGGAGGCGGCCGACGCCGCGACGCACGAGGAGAACAAGCCCGAGAACGACAAGGACATGCGCTCCACCGAGGCCTCGTACCTCGCGCGGGGCCAGGCCGACCGCGTCCGCGAGCTGGATCGCGAGCACGCGGCGCTCGGCTCGCTCGATCTGCGGGCGTTCGGCGAAGAGGATCCCATCGAGGCCGGCGCGTACATCGAGATCCGCGCCGGCAAGCAGATCACCCGCTGCCTGCTCGCGCCCGCGGGGGGCGGCCGCAAGTTCGGCGGCGTGCAGATCGTGACCGCCTCGAGCCCCCTCGGCGCCGCGCTGATCGGGCTCTCCGTCGGCGACGAGGCCGAGGTCCCGACCCCCCAGGGCCCGCGCCTGTACGAGATCATGAAGCTCTCCTGAGCGCAGATCGGAGCCGCCCTCCGACCGCCCTCACCGCGCGACGGCTGACAGTCCAGCCGGGGACACCGTCTTGCGGGCCGATCAACATGTGCTAGAATCAAAGGGTGGAAGCGAGCCCGACCAACTCGACGGCCCGCGCCTGCGCGAACCACGGCGGGGCGCGCCCGGGGGCGGGTCGGCCGCGCAAGGAGGGCGCCGTCTCGCACCTCCGTCGGCCGTCGGTGTCTCCGTCGGCGCCGCTGCACGTCACCCTGCGGTTCGAGAAGCACGTGTGGAACCTGCGCTCCCAGCGCTGCCTGCGCCCCATAGACCGCGCCCTCCGTTCGCTCTTGGCGCGTGAGGAGGCCGCGCGGGTCACCCACTTCTCGGTCCAGGGCAACCACGTGCACCTCGTGGTCGAAGCGCGGGACCGTCGTGCGCTCTCGAGCGCCATGCGATCCCTCTCGATCCGCATCGCGCGCGGGCTCAACGCCGTCATGGGGCGTCGTCGCGGCAAGGTGATCGCGGCGCGCTATCACGCCCGCGCGCTGCGCTCGCGCACCGACGCGAAGAACGTGGTGCGCTACGTGCTCGCCAACCACGCGCGCCACGTGCCCGGCGCCGCCGTCGCCGATCCGTGGTCGAGCGCCCCCGGGTTCCGCGCGTGGGACGCGATCGGCCTGCCGGCGGCCTCGGTCGCGTACGCGCTCCCTTCGATCGGGCCTCCCGTCTCACGTCCGCGCAGCGGTCTGCTCCTACGCGCGCTGGAGCGGCGCTGAAGCGTGGCGGTTCTCGTGCCCGCTCGCGAGCAGCCCTTGGCGGCGCTCCCCTCTTGCTGGGCTGCAAGCACATCGGTACGCGGGCCGGCTGACGACGCCCGCGCGGCGATTGCCCGCGGCGCGGTCGTGTTCCCGAGAGCCAGAAGCCGCGTATCGGCTGGGCGGTCGGCCCCGCGCGCTAGCTCTGCGGCCGCCGCATCCCCGGCATCATGTTCACGCTGCCGCGCTCGATCATCAGGCGCAGCTCCTCGGGGTCGTGCGAGCGCGTGAGCGCCTCGTCCATCGAGATGAGCTTGCGGGAGAACAGGTTGTAGAGGCTCTGGTTGAACGTCTGCATGCCGTACTTCTCCTGGCCGACCTGCATCTGCGAGTAGATCTGGTGGATCTTGTCCTCGCGGATGAGGTTGCGGATCGCGGCGTTGGGGACCATCACCTCCATCGCGAGCACGCGGCCGGGCTGGCCCATGCGCGGCAAGAGCGCCTGCGACACCACGCCCTGCAGCACGAACGAGAGCTGGGCGCGGATCTGCGGCTGCTGGTGCGAGGGGAAGACGTCGACCACGCGGTTGATCGACTGCGCGCAGTTGTTGGTGTGCAGCGTGGCGAACACGAGGTGGCCCGTCTCGGCGATCGTGATGGCGGCGTCGATGGTCTCGAGGTCTCGCATCTCGCCGACGAGCACCACGTCGGGGTCCTGGCGCAGGATGTACTTGAGCGCGGTCTTGAAGCTCGTGGTGTCGGCGCCGACCTCGCGCTGGTTGACGATGCACATCTTGTGCGGGTGGAGGAACTCGATTGGGTCCTCGACGGTCATGATGTGCTGGCGCGTCTCGCTGTTGATCTTGTCGATGATCGCGGCGAGCGAGGTGGACTTGCCGGAGCCCGTGGCGCCGGTGACCAGCACGAGGCCGCGCGGGCGCGAGCTGATCTCCGCGATCACCGGCGGCAGGCCGAGCTCCTCGAAGGTGGCGATGCGGAACGGGATGGCGCGGATCGCGCACGAGATCGCGCCGCGCTGCATGAACACGTTGCAGCGGAAGCGGGACAGGTTCTTGACGCCGAACGAGAGGTCGAGCTCGTTCGTCTTCTCGAACTGGACCTTCTGCTCCTCGGTCAGCACCGAGTAGATCAGCTGCTTGGTGTGGATCGCCGTCAGCGGCGCCAGGCGGAGCGGCACGACCGAGCCGTCGATGCGCAGGATCGGCGGCACGCCGGTCGTGATGTGCAGGTCGCTGGCCCCCTTGTCGATCATCGTCTTCAGGAGCTGGTGGAGGTTGACCTGCAGATCGTTCGGAGCCGCTTGCATGCCCCAAATCATACACGTAGGGAGGGGCCCATGCGCCTGCCCCTCGCCCTCGCCTGCTGCTCGCTGCTCTCGGCCTGTGACCGCAAGGACCCGCCCGAAGCGCCCAAGACCGCCTCCTCCGCCAGCGCCGCCAAGAGCGCCGCGTCGAGCGCGCCGGTCGCCTCCACCTCGTCGCCCTCGGTCTCGCCCACCGCGTCCGCGCCGAAGAAGGTGGTCGAAGGTCGTACCATCGATGCCTGGCAGGGGACGATCGGCAAGGACCTCAAGTTCGACCTCTACCTCGAGCGGCTCGGCGACGAGCTCACCGGCCTCTACGCGCCCGGCGGCAGCGGCGTGCACGTCCCGCTGCAGGGCAAGATGAAGGACGCCACGCACTTCGCGCTCACCGAGCTCGACGAGAAGGGCAAACCCGCAGGCACGTTCGACGGCACGTTCACCGGCGGCGTCCTCAAGGGCAACTACACCGACGCCAAGACCAAGAAGGCGCGCATCTTCACCACCGAGGCCCACCACTCCGATCTCCCGGCCACCTTCACCCAGGGCTACGCGGGCACGCTCGGCGGCAAGATCCGCATCCGCGCCAAGCTCGAGAAGAAGGACGCCACGTTCGGCGGCGTGTACCGCTACGCCAAGAGCAAGGACGACCTCGTGCTCACGGGCGCCATCGACAAGGGCGCCGAGTTCGTGATGCGGGAGACCGTCAAGAGCGGCAAGGAGACGGGCCGCTTCGAGGGCTTCGCGCTCAGCAAGTACCTGCTCGTCGGCCGCTGGTATTCGCCGGACAAGACCAAGTCGCTGCCGTTCCTGCTCGAGGCGGGGAGCGCATACCCCGAGATCGCGGACCTCGGTGGCGGCGTGAAGGTGGTGCCGCAGGAGAGCTACAAGGAGCTCGGCAAGCACTGCACGGCGTCGATGGTCTACCCGGTCGTCGAGGGCGCGAAGGGCAAGAAGGCGCTCGACGCGGCCTTCAAGAAGCTCTCCGGCGGCGAGATGGGCAAGGACATCTGCGACGGGTCGAGCGCCGACATGCCGTACACGGTCGAGGACGACTACACCGTCACCAAGGCCAAGCTCCCGCACTTCGGCATCACCTTCCACAGCTATTCGTTCACCGGCGGCGCGCACGGCATGTGGGGCGCCACGTGTAAGGTGGCCGACGCCGACACCGGCGACGTGTTCGCCCTCGCGACCAAGCTCACCCCCGAGAACCGCAAGAAGCTCTCGGCGCTCGTGGTCGCGGCGCTCAAGAAGGAGCACGGCGTCGAGAAGCTGAGCGACGCGGGGTTCTTCGTCGACGACATCGAGCTCGACGACAAGGCGAACGTCTGCGTGGGCCCGAAGGGTGGCCTCGAGGTGCTGTTCAACCCGTACGAGGTCGGCCCGTGGGCCATGGGCGCGCCCACGGTGGCGATCGCGGCCGACGACGCGCGGCCGCTCCTGCCGGCGGATCTGCAGAAGACCCTCGCACCCTGACCAAGGCGGGCGGGGCCTCGCGGTTCTCGAACGTGATGACCCGCGCGTCGCTCGTCCTCTGGCTGGCGGTCGGCTGTCGTCGAGAGCAGGCGCTCGAGCTGCCTCCGCTCGAGCAGCCAAGCACGGCCGAGGTCGACGCAGCGCCGCCGACCCACGAGCACTCGGATCGATGGGTCGGGGCCCTCGTGGCCGACATCCGGCGCGCGAGGTTCGCGCCGACCAGAGTCGAGCGTGTCGCGAGCCTGTGGGGTCCGGCCTGGGCGTTCATCGACGCCGACACCAAGGGCGCCGTCTCCCTCACCCCCGAGGCGACCGTGGCCCGACGAGCGTTCGCCCTGGTGGACGGTGACGCCTTCCAGGTGGTGGAGTGGATCACCTGTCGCGTCGCCCTCCTCCGACTCAACCACGTGCGCCCCGAAGCCCTGTCGGCGCTCGAGCGCGTCACCGAGGCGGCCAGGCTGTTCCTCGATCGGCCGACCTTCGAGCCCCTCCCTGGCGGCGTGGACGAGTTCTCGACCAACCCTGGCCACGGTCCCCTCGGACTGGTCAGCGTGAAGGAGCGGGTGGACGGCTGGGTGGAGGGCACCACCGTCTTCCTCCTCTTCTTCCGCGGCAACCCCGTGCGCAAATACCCGAGCTGCGAGCCGCTCGAGCTGCCTTGACCGCGTCGCGCGCGGACTCCACAGACCCAGCGTGACCGCCGTCGCGCTCACCCACCACGAAGAAGCCGACGCCTGTCCTCGTCGGCGACGTCGCGTTCGCGCTGTGGCGGATCCCGACGCTCACCTGGTTCGCGGCGGTGTTCGCCTACGGGTTCGATCGGGTGTGGCACACGCAATGGTCGTACGCCATCGTCGTCGTCTGGCCCCTCTTCTTCGTCCTCAGTGGCCTCGCCGTCTACACGAGCTACCGCGCCATGTCGCGCCACCGACGCACGCGCACCTTCGCGCCGCTGTGCGTGCTCGCGCTCACCGCGGGCTCGCTGGTCAGCCCGGTCGATCGCACGTGGCTGCAGCTCCTCCTGCCGTCCTGGGTGTGCGCAGGGTACTTGCTGCTCGTGTGGCCAGGCCTCGCCACCCGCGGCAACCAGCGTCTGTTCGGCGTCGCCACCGTCTCGCTCGCCGTCCTCGCGCTCGTCACACTCCTCTAGTCGCCGCCTCTTCGCCCGCTTCTTCCAGCGCCTCGGCGAGCCGGGCGTCGTCCTGCTCCGCAGCCGCCTCGAGGGCGATCCGTAGCTTCGGCGCCACGGCGGCCTGCGCGGCCACTTGCAGCCGCGTCTTGCCCTCTTCGTCAAGGTGCGGGGTCAGCGCGACGGCGGCCGCGGCCCGCTGGGTGGGTGTGGCGCGCACGTCCTCGAGCACGTCCCACAGTCGATCGAAGAGGCCCGGCGCGCGGAACGTGGGCACGCGATCGCGCAGACCACGGAGCTCCGCGATCCACTCCGCGATCGGCCGCGCGCCGCGCACCAGCACGCCCTCCGGGTCGTCCACGGCGACGGCCGCGCCGCCGAGTCCGCGCGCCTGCACGGCCTCCTCGATGCGCTCCGCGAGCAGCTGCGCCGGACGCTCCCCGAGCGTGGGCGCGTTGCGCACCGCAGCGACGACGTCGAGCGGCGGCGCACCGATGCGATGGATGCGAACGAGGGTCGCCTTCCCCTCCACGACCTCGGCGCGCTCGATCTCCCGGATGGGCACGAACTGCCGGCGGCCGAGCCACGAGAGGACCACGCCGTCCGCGCCCACTTCGGCCCGCGCGCTCTTGAAGCGCATCGCCAAGATCGTCGCGTAGGAGGCGGCGACGGCGAGCCCGGCGATCAGCGCGCCGAGGCTGTATCCGAGCTTGATCAACGGGAACAGGGCGGCCACCGACGCGAGCAGGGACAGCGTCGCGATCACGCCCTTGCGCCGCCGCTCGGCGAGCTCCTCCGTGGTGCGTGCGTAGATCGCCACCGCGGTGGACGTCTTGCTCGCATCGAGGCCCAGCGCCTGCACGAGCGCGCGACCCTGCTCCACGCTGCCGACGGCGAGATCGATCGGGCCGGCGATCGCTCCGCGGGCGAGGCGCACCGTCGCGCCGGTGGGCTCGGGGAGCACGTGCGCCGCGCGGATCTCCGCTCTCCGCACGAGAGGCTCCCCCGCGAGGCTGAGCGCGTCGTCCGCGACCACGAGCTCGCCGACGCGATCGGTGGGCTTGCGCACGACGCGCGAGAACCACCAGCTGCTCCCGAGGCCGCCGAGGATCGCGTAGAACATCACCCGCAAGAAGGCCCCGCCGTCCTTGCCCGCCGGGAGCCCCGCCTTGGCCACGAGGGTCATCCCACCCACGAGGCACAGCAAGGTCAGCCCGAGCGAGATCAGGGTCGCGACCCGGTGGCCACCGAGCAGCGTCACCGCCGGAAAGCGCCTCGGCTCCATCACCGCCTCCTCGGCTGGCAGCGCGCGCAGAAGGTCGTCGTGCGCCCGGCCTGCACGATCCGCTCGAGCGCTCTCCGACAGGAGGGGCAGGGCTCGCCCGCGCGGCCGTACACGACGAACGGGTTCTCGCTGCCCTTCTCGCCGAGGTAGGTGATCTCGGTGCCGTCCTCGAGCGCGAGCGTGCGCTGCAGCGTCCAGCCGATGCCGTCGGCGAGCGCCGCGCGTTCGGCGTCGGACAGCTCGTTCGCGGCGCGCTCGGGGTGGATGCGCGCGTGGAACAGCGCCTCGGTCGCCTGGATGTTGCCGATGCCCGCGAGCACGCTTTGATCGAGCAGCACGTCCTTGATCGCGCGGCGCCCTCGCAGCCGCGCAGGGTCGACGCCGTCGAGGAGCGGGTCGGGGCCGAGCGCGGTCCACGCGGGCAGCTCGCGCTTCGCGAGGACGAGGCGTCCGAACGCGCGCGGGTCGACGTAGCGCACGCTCCGCTCCGCGAGGGTGAACACGGCGTGCTCGTGCGCGAGCGCTCGGTCGGTCGGGGCGCGCTCGACCCACTTGCCCGTCATGCCGAGGTGGCTGAACAGGGTCGTGGTGTCGAACGAGATTCGCAGCCATTTTCCGCGCCGTTCGACCGCGCTGCAGGTCTGCCCGCGCAGCGTGCCGAGCCGCGACGCGACCACGTTCGAGCGCTTCGTGCGGACCCGCGCGATCGGCGCCCCCACGAGCCAGCGACGCAGCGCGCGAGCGGCGACCTCGACCTCGGGCAGCTCGGGCACCGACGAACGCTAGCGCACTCGTCGGGGTCCGCGCTTTACTGGCCGCATGCGCGCGCGCCTCGCCGGGAGCTTCGTCGTCGTCCTGGGCGCCGCGTGTCGTCGCGAGCCCGATCCTTCGCCGCGCCCCGACCCCGGTCCCGCTGCGTCGAGCGTGGTGAGCCACGCACCCGACGCAGCCGGTCCTGTGGAGCTCCGCGTCGTCGACGGTGAGTGCCACGAAGTGGCCGAGGGCTCCCCGCCCGCGACCAAGGGCAAGATCGTCGATTGTCCCCTCGCCCGCACCGTGAAAGACAAGAGCGGCGAGTGCACCTACCGAGCCGGCTGCTCGGAAGCGAAGTGCAACCCTCCACCGCCTGTCGCGGTGCGCTGTCCGAAGGGTCTCTAGCGCACCCGCGGTCGTCCGCGCTCTACTGGCCACATGCGCACGCGCCTCGCCGGGAGCTTCGTCGTCGTCCTCGGGACCGCCTGTCGTCGCGACCCCGGTCCACTCCCGGGCAACCCCCGGCCAAGGAGATCCGCGTGCGCGACCAGCGCTGCGAGCTCGTGGAGAAGGGCTCCCCGCGCGACGTGAAGGGCCAGGTCATCGACTGCCCCGCGGACGGCACCACCCTCGAGCCCGACGGCTCGTGCTCGTTCCCGACCACCGTCGACTGCTCGAACGCGGGAGAGAACACCTGCAACCCCCCCGCGCCGGTGGTGGTGCTGTGCCCCCCGGCGCTGAAGAAGCCCGCGCCGAGCGCCTCGCAGCAGGTCTTCTACCCGAACCCGCCGCCGCTCGAGCTCCGCGCGTTCGACGGCGAGTGTCACCTCGTGCCGCCGGGCTCGCCGTGGACCACGCCGGGCAAGATCGTGGACTGCCCGGTGACCTCCACCACCAAGGACGGGAGCGGCAAGTGCTTCTACGAGCCGGGCGGCGACTGCCCCGAAGGGGCCAAGTGCAACCCGCCGGCGCCAGTGCCCGTGCGCTGCCCCAAAGGGCTCTGATCAGAGGCTCAACACCGCCGAGGCGAGCAGCGAGCTCGACGACGAGGCGAACCCACCGTTCTCCTGCAGCCGGAACCAGTCCTCCTTGGAGGTGCGGTGCAGCGCCTCGAGGCGCACGAGCATCGCCGGGTGGGGCTGCCAGCCGAGCGTGAGGGTGAGGCCCCGGACCTCGCGCGGCGCGACGGTCTTCACGTCGCTCGCCCCGAGCAGGATGCCGTATTCGTCGCGGAACAGCTCGCCGCGCACGGCCACGTAGGTGGTCTCGCTCGGCGCGAAGCGGGCCCACGCGGCCCCGCCGTAATACATAGGGTCCTTCTGCACCTCGGCGCGCGCGGCGTCGCGCACGACGTAGCCCTGCTCGCGCCCGCCCCAGGCCTCGATCGCGACCTGCAGCCACTTGAACGGCCGCACCTCGACGATGAGATCCTCGAACAGGCGCAGGGGCTTGCCGTCGTCGGGGCTGCTCGGAGAGAGCTCGCGGCTCACCACGATGGCGTTGTCGACGGACAGCCAGGCGTTGGGCCGCCACGCGACGTGCAGGTTGCCGGCCTTGCCGTCGTTCGTGTCCTGGAACGCGAGGGCGTTCCACCCGTTGAACACCGTGACGTCGACCGTGAGCGTGGGGAGGGCGCGCCAGCCGAAGCGGGCGCCGGTGACGAAGTAGGGCGTGGCGTCGGACACGAACGCGCGCGTGTACGACCAGTTGCGCGCGGACACGAAGTCTTCGCGCCCGATCTGCGACGGCAGCACGCCGGCCTCGACCCAGAAATCCGAGCCGAGGCGATAGCCCACCGACGCGAGCTGGACGTGCCGGGTCGACGAGGACGTGCCGTAGAGGTTGTCGACCGAATCGCCGAACTGGACCACCACCTGGCCCATGAGCTTGGAATGCTCGAGCTTCGCGCCCGCGGCCACGAGGTTGGCACTGAACGCGTGGTGCGCAGAGCCGGTGGTGAGCCCCGTCGCCTTGCGGACCAGCGGCGCCTGGTCGTGGAAGGCCCAGTATCCATCCGCCACGAGGATCGGCTTGAGCCGGGGACCGTCGGAGCCGCTCGGCAGCTCGTCTTCCGCCCGTGCCGTCCCCGTGGAGAGGCCCGTCACGAGCAGGAACGAAACGGCTGCGAAGGCGACGTGGGGGTACTTCCGCATGAATGCGCGGGAGAATACACCTCTCCGGCCGCGGTTGGAGTCCAGGAAGGATCGATCGTGAAGAAACGTTCAGCGCCAAGAGCCCCGATTGCCCGGTGTCCTTCCGGTGCTTAGGCTCCGAGGCAACCCCATGGCGCAAATCCCCGAGCTCGATTTCGCAAGCTTCGTCCGCAACAAGAAGTCGGCGCACGCCGGCGGCGGCGACGGCTTCGACTACGCATACGTCTCCGACCGGCAGACCCGGGCCACGTTCGAGAAGATGGCCCCGGTCGAGTGGGCCGTCTCGGCCACCGTCCGCATGTGGAAGGCGTTCGGCAAGAACGAGCTCCTCGGACACACCGTCCGGGTCAACGAGCGGCAGTTCCCGCGGCTGCACGGCATGCTCGCCCAGTCCGCGCAGACCCTCGGCATCCCCACCCCCACCATGTACGTGGGGCAGAACCCGCACCTCAACGCGGGCACGTTCGGCACCAACGACGACAGCTTCATCCTGGTCAACGGCTCGCTGATCGACCACTTCAGCGACGCGGAGCTGCTCGACGTCATCGGCCACGAGTGCGGCCACATCCAGAACAAACACGTGGTCTACAACACCACGCTCTACATCCTCACCTACATGGTGAACGCGCTGGTCGGCGGCCTCGCGTACCCGGCCAAGGTGGCGCTCGCGGCCTGGTCGCGCCGCGCCGAGATCACCTGCGACCGCGCCGGCATGCTCGTGGTCAAGGACGTGAACGTCAGCGGCAAGGGCATGATGAAGCTCGCCCTCGGCAGCAAGAAACTCTACGACCAGCTCGACCTCGACGAGTTCGTCACCCAGTACGAGGACGGCAAGCAGGGCATCGGCCGCATCGCCGAGGCCTTCGCGAGCCACCCCTACGTGCCCAAGCGCGTGATGGCCATGCGCGAGTTCGCCAAGACCGCCCTCTACCGCAAGGCCGCTGGCCTCGGCGAAGACGGCATCACCATGGAGGAGTGCGACAAGCGCGTCTCCGAGATCATCCAGGTGTTCGCATGAGCGAAGAGAACAAAGAGGGGGGCAAGGGCGCGCTCGAGGGCTTCCGCGAGCGCAAGGTCGACGTGACCGTCACCGTGCAAGACCTGGCCGACGTCGCCAAGTCGCTCGGCGCGGGCACGCTCCACGACCGCATCCAGGGCGACCTGGTGAAGAAGCTCGAAGAAGACCGGTTCCACCTCGTGGTGGTCGGCGAGTTCAACCACGGCAAGACCACGTTCGTGAACGCGTTGCTCGGCGCCGCCGTGCTGCCGACCGGCGTCACGCCCACGACGGCCACCATCCACCACCTGCGTCACGCCGCCGAGCCCTCGGCCAAGGTCGTGATGGAGGGCGGCGAGGAGCGGCCCATCCCGTTCGACGGCGTACGCGCGTTCGTCGTCGGCGGCGAGAACCCGGTCGACAAGGTCTCGCACCTCGAGGTGAGCTACCCGGCGCCGCTGCTCGAGGAGCGGATCGTGCTGGTCGACACCCCAGGCGTGAACGACCTCTCGCTCCAGCGCGCCGACATCACCTACAGCTACATCCCGCAGTCCGACGCGGTGTTGTTCCTGCTCGACGCGGGGCAGATCCTCAAGGAGAGCGAGCGCGCGTTCCTGCAAGACAAGGTGATCGGTCAGTCGCGCGACAAGATCATCTTCGTCATCACCAAGTGGGACATCCTCGCCGACGACGAGCGCGTCGAGGCGTTCGAGTACGCCAAGATCCAGCTCGCCAAGCTCGTGTCGAACCCCGTGGTGTTCCCGGTGAGCGCGCAGAAGGCCCTCGCGGGCGACGCCGACGCGAGCGGCATGAAGCACCTCGTCGACCACCTCACCCGCTTCCTCGCCGAGCAGCGGGGCCGCATCCTGCTCGACAACGCGCTCGGAGAGGCGCTCGCCGCGAGCGAGACCCTGGTCAAGGGCGTCGATGCCAAGCGCCGGGCCCTCGTGATGGACGAGCAGGAGCTCGCGCGCCGCATCTCGGCCATCGAGAGCGACCTCGCCGGCCAGGGCTCCACCATCGAGCAGCGCCGCGCCAAGATCCGCGAGGACGTGAGCGCGGTCCGCGCCTGGGCGCGCCGCGACCTCGACCGCTTCGTCGACGACGCGACCCGCGTGGTCACCTCGCAGATCGACGCGGCCGACCCGGAGGACGTCAAGACGTTCTACCAGCCGTTCCTCGAGCACGTGGTGCGCACCTGGGCCGAGGCCGAGACCAAGGAGGTCGCCGCGGCGCTCGAGGCCATCGCCGAGCGCACCATCGCCCTCGTGAAGGACGACGCCACGGCCACCGCCAAGCGCCTGCACGACCAGTTCGGGCCGCTGCCCAAGAACAAGATCGAGATCGACAGCTTCGTCCTCGACATGGGCACCTACGTGGCGCTCAGCATGGGGCTCGGCGCGATCATCTCGCAGGCGTGGATCTTCGGCATCGTCATGCTGGTCGCGGCGCCCGTGCTCGGCAAGATCGCCAAGGACCGCATCGCGAGCGAGTACAAGCGCAAGGCGAAGGAGAAGACCCCGGAGATCCTCCGCGAGATCGCGGCCAAGGTCGGCCCCAAGATCGACGAGATGGTCAACGAGTTCTCCGACAAGCTCGACGCGTGGGTCGTCTCGGCCAGCGAAGACCTGCACCGCGAGCTGCTCGAGGTGCTCAAGTCGGCCAAGTCGGCGCGCGCCGAGGGCGCCGAGAAGAGCACCACCGAGGTGGCCGTGGTCGAGGCGGCGGGCGAGAAGCTCACCAAGACCAGGTCGCGCCTCGAGGAGCTGCGCGCCGCGCTCTGGGGCGACGCGGTCAAGGGGCAGGAGGCCGAGGCCAAGGAGAGCGCGATGCCGCCGGTGAGCGTGGTCAACGCCCAGGGCGGCGACGCCTGATCTACGATGGGAGGATGACGGCGCTCCGGCAACGCATCCTCCTCGCCCTCGGCGCGCCGGTCGTCGCGCTCGGCTGTCCCCGCGAACCCGTCCTGGGCGCGGGGACAGACGCGTCTCCACCCTCGCCGTCGTCGTCGGTCGCGCCGTCGTCGTCGGCCTCGTCGTCCACGAGCGTCGAGGAGGAGACCGGACCTCTACCCGACGTGGGTCCGATCGTGGTCGACACCGGCGTGGCCGACACCGGCACCATGGATGCGGCGCCCGCGAAGAAGGTCGCGAAGGTCACCTACGCGCAGTACAAGCCCAAGGTCGCGCCGCCGAGCTACTGCCCGCAGACCTCGACCGCGCAGTGCCTGTCGCTCGACGACGCGGTCTACCAGAGCACGTTCCCGAACGTCCCTGCGACCAAGCCCAAGGCCTGTCCTGCCCAGCTCCTGGAGGCCTGCCCCTGCCACCCCGCGGCGCCGATGGGCTGCCAGCAAGGCGTCGGGCCGGCGCCCATGTGCTCGGTCGCGCTGCTCGGCGACGTCACCACCGCCGAGCGCAAGAAGACCAAGACCGACGTTTGCTGCTACGAGACGCAGCAGGTGTGCGTCCCGCCGTGGGTCGGTCGCGCCCTCCGCGCCGGGGCCAGGGACGTGATCGCCGACGTCACGGTCCGTGACGACTGGGCCAAGGGCGGTCCCACCGACGGCCTCCGCTCCGTGCGCTTCCTCCGCGCAGCGCTCGGCGAGCACGCCGCCATCGCCTCGTTCTCGCTCACCGCGCTCGCCCTCCTGGCCCACGGCGCGCCCGCCGAGCTGGTCGCCGACACCCACCGGGCCGCGCTCGACGAGGTGGAGCACGCACGCCTCATGTTCGGGCTCGCCGGGCAGGGCCTCGGGCCGGGTGCGCTCGCGCTGCCGCCGCTGCGGATCCCGACCGCGGTCGAGCTCGTGACGACCACGTTCCGCGACGCTTGCGTGCAGGAGACCATCGGCGCCGTGGCGGTGCGCGCCGAGGCCGAGGAAGAGACCGATCCCACCGTGCGCGCCGCGCTCGAGACCATCGCCGGCGACGAGGAGCGCCACGCGATCCTCGCCTACCGCACGCTCGCCTGGGCGCTCTCCGTGAGCGGCGAGGCGGGTCGCGCGGCGCTGCGAATGGAGCTCGCCGCCCTCGACTCGACGGCGCCGCTCATCGCCGAGCTCGTCGTCCCGTGCACGGAGGCCGCGCTCTCCGCGGGTGCGCTAGCCTCCCTCTCATGATCGACGCCGAGACCGAGACGCCGAGCGAGTACCCCCAGATCCTGAAGGTGCGTGGCCACACGTTCCGCGCCGACGTCGGCCCCGCGGAGGGCAGCGGCGACAGCGCGCCGGGACCGCACGACTACTTCGACGCGGCCCTCGCCTCCTGCAAGACGCTCACGGCCACGTGGTACGCGAAGCGCAACGGGATCCCCCTCGAGCGGGTCGAGGCCCACGTCGAGCGCGACGACAAGGAGGAGCGCAAGGGCAAGTACGTGCTCCACGTGAAGCTCGCCTTCCACGGTCCGCTCGACGAGGCCCAGCGCCAGAAGCTCTACGACGTGGTCGCGCGCTGCCCCGTGCACAAGCTCATGACGAGCGTCGACGTGCAGATCGAGACCGCCCCGCTCTGAGGGCTCACGTCCGCGCAACAGGCACCCCGCGCCGCGCGAGCCCCGCCGCCAGCAGGGCGAACGCGGGCGAGGCCACGAGGTGGTAGCGGTCCTCGCCGAAGAACAGGGCGTGGGTGAGCAGCGTGGTGAGGATCACCCCCGCGATCGCCCACTCCGTCGGGTCTCGCCGGGGCGCGCCAGGGACCCGTGGCAGCAATGGCAGCAAGCACGCGGCGACGCCGAGCGGCCATACGCGCGGGGTCGCGAGGTCGGCCGAGAGGCCCAGCAGGATCGCGAGCCCGACCAGCAGCGCGAGCTGGACGCGGCGCGCGCGGCGGTCCTCTCCGCGGTCCACGCCGCCGAGGGCGGCCAGCGCGGCGAGCGTGACCAGCAGGTGGTTGAAGCCGGTGAGCAGCTTGCCGATCACGATGTGGGCGCCCGCGCTCACCGCGTCGGGGCGGGCCTCGCGCAGGTAGTTGATGGGAAACCACTCCGCGTCGAGCGTGTAGTGCAGCTTGGCGGGCACGAGCGAGAGCCAGTGGCCGGGGTGCGCCTTGATGATCCGCGTGCCGTAGCGGAACCAGCAGCGGTCCTGGGCCACCTGGCCGCCCTCGTCGCAGCTCGGGCCGCCCTCGGGCGTGTGGCCGACCAGGAACTCGAACTTGCCGGTCGCCCCGGGCGCGCTGCCGATCACCAGGTTCCAGCCGGCGTTGGTCGACACGAACGCGCAGGCGTCCATGACCCGGCAGTTGCGCACGGTCCACGGCGCGACCACCGCGAGCGCGCACGCGGACACGATGGCCGACCGCGCGACCCAGCGCGCGCCCGCGCGAGCGAAGGCCTCGCCCGCGCGCCGCAGCACGCCGTCGTGCACGAGCAGCGCGACGAACGGCGCGAGGAGGATGACGTTGGGCCGGACGAGGGTGGCGAGGCCGAGGAGCACCCCGGCGAGCACCGGCCCCGAAGCGAGGTTCTTGCCGCGGCGGGCCGCGAGCAGCGCGCCGAACATGAGCAGCGCGGCGAGCGGTTCGGTCATCAGGGCGCCCGCGTAGAGCACGAGCCCGGGGTGCAGCGCGACCAGGAGCCCGGCGATCGTGGCGCGCCGCTCGTCCTCGAACAGCGCGCGCGCGAGCCGGTGCGCGACCGCGGCCAGGAGTGCCCCGGTGATCGCGTTGACGATCGGCCCGACCAGCGTGCCCGGGCCGACCACGTGGTAGACGAGCGAGAGCAACCCGGGGTAGCCGATGGGGTAATGGGCCCAGGCGAGCCACGCGACGCGCTCCTCGCCCGTCGGGGTGCCGAGGTGGAGGTCCTCGCTGTAGCCGAGCCCCGCGGCCAGGCGGCGCGCGCCGAGGTCGTAGTAGTAGCCGTCCCAGACCGGCTCGGCCGGCAGGAGCAGCACGACGAGGAGCCGGGCGAGCAGCGCCGCCGCGGCCACGTCGAGGGTTCTTCGCCAGCCCCCGGGCAGCGACGACACGGCGAGCCTCATCCGCCGCGGATCTCGAGCAGATCGCGGGCCCTTCGCAGGTAGGTGCGCGCGACCTGCGTGGGGTCGAGGCGCAGGAACTTGGCGTACTCCGCCACGAACCCGCGCACGTAGACCAGCGACGGCAGCTCGGAGAAGGTCTCGGTCTCGATCGCCGCGAGGTGGGTGTGGGGGACCTTGGTCTTCTGGGCGATCTCCTCGAGCGTGATGCCGCGGGACTCGCGCACCCGCTTGAGCAGCGCGCCGCTCCACTCGGTGTCGGGACCGAGCTCGCGCGAGACGCTCACCTGCAGCTCGCGGAGCTCCGCGGCCTGGGCCTCGCTCACCACGCGGTCGGCGGGCGAGGGGGGCGCGGGGCCACCCTCGTGGTTCGGGAACACCGAGACGTCGTACGCGCGACGACGGGCCGGATCGAGCAGCACGTCTTCGGCCTCCGAGAGGCCCGCGTGCTCGCGATCGAGATCTTCACGCGTGTAGAGCGACACGGTGGGCAGGCCACCGTGGGCGTACACCTCGCGTTGCCGCTTCACCGCGCGGCGCACCTCTTCTTCGCTCGCGCCGCGCGGGATGAGGAGGCGCTCGTAGTGGGTGGCCTCGCCGGGGAGCGGCGGCGCCTCGAGGCCGAGCTCGCGCAGGCGGTGGGGCAGCACCGCGAGCAGCCGGCGCGCGACGCGCTCGACGCAGCGGCCGGCCTTGGAGCTCGGGTTGTCGACGAGCAGCGGCGAGCGGTGGCGGTTGGCGAGCCAGACCGCGTCGTCGTGCTCGACGTGCCCGATGGGATCGAGGGTGACGCCGAGGCGCCGCTCGGCGACCTGGGTCATCCACGGACCGAGCTCGAGGTCGCTCTTGACGCGGACCTGGTTGATCACGAGCCGCGGGCGCATGCGCGCGAGGGTCTGCCCCGCGAGCTCGCCGAGCGGCGCATCGAGGCGAGCGAAATGACGACAGAGGTCGATCGGGAGCGGCAGGCGCGGCAGGTCGCCGAGCAGGCGATCGAGGGTGCGCAGGCGCAGGCGATCGGGGTGCAAGGCACGGCGCAGATCGCGCACGAACACCGCGCGGATGAACCGATAGGCGGTCTCGACGGCGGCGGGCTCGGGCACCGTGACGACGACGCCGAGGTCGGCGGCGAGGAACAGATCGCAGGCCGAGGCGCTCGTGCCCGGGCCGACGTCGATGACGATGTCGTCGTCGACCAGCGCGCGCAGCATGGCGAGCAGGCGGGTCTTCTTGGCGGTCTTGAGCGAGCCACCCTCGCTCGACTCGACCGGCGCGCAGAACAGCCGCAACCCCGGGACGTTGGTCTCGCTGAGCGCGCTCTCGAGCTGCTTGGGCGGCGCGGTGGAGGCCGGGTCGCGCGTGCGCGCGAACTCGGGCAGGGGCTTGGGCGCCTCGACCCCGAGCGAGAGGTGGAGGTTCGCGCCGGTCGGGTCGGCGTCGACCAGCACCACGCGCTTGCCGAGCTGCGCGAGATAGACCGCGAGGCTCTGCGCGACGAACGACTTGCCGATGCCGCCCTTGCCGCCGCCCACGGCGAACACCCGCCGCGTGGAGGGCGGCAGCTCTTCGCGCCGGGCCTCTCGCGGGTCGAGCGGCAGGAAGCCCTCGGCCGGGAGCTCGCGCGTGCTCACAAGAGCTCGCTCCGCCCCTGCGCCTTGAGCGCGTCGACCACGGCGCGTACGTCCTGCGCGCGCTCGCGCGGCATGACCAGGATCGCGTCTTCGGTCTCGACCACCACGAGGTCGGAAACGCCCACCAGGGCCACCATCTTCTGGGCGCGCACGAGGTTGCCGTTCGCGTCGACGAGGACCGCGTGTCGAGGCGCGGCGTTGCCCTTCTCGTCCTTGTCGGAGAGCTCCCAGGTGGACTCCCAGCTGCCGACGTCGCTCCAGCCGAAATCGCCGGGGACCACGCCGATGTTGCCGGCCGTCGCGCCGACGCGCTCGACGACGCCGTAGTCGATGCTGATCGAGGGCAGGCGCGGGAACACCTCGCCGGTGTTGGCCGCGGTCATCCCCGCGAGCCCCTGGGCGAGCTCCGGGAGGTGCGCCGCGATCGCCGCGCGCATGGCGCTCGCGCGGAAGAAGAACATGCCGCTGTTCCACAGGAACCGGCCGCTCGCGAGGTACTCCTTGGCGCGGGCGAGGTCGGGCTTCTCGACGAAGCGCAGCACCTCGCGCGCGCCCTCCACGTCGGCGATGGCTGCCGCGGTCTCGATGTAGCCGAAGCCCGTGTCGGGCCTGGTCGGCGAGATGCCGATGGTGGCGAGCTCGCGGCGCTCGGCGACCGCGAGGGCGCGCTCCACCGCGGCGGCGAAGCCCGCGTCGTCGGTCACGTGCTGGTCGCTCGGCAGCACCGCGACGACGGCCGACGGGTCGCGCGCGAGGATGACGTCGGTCGCCCAGCCGATGCAGGGGGCGGTGTTGCGCGGGGCGGGCTCGGCGAGCAGGTTCGCGGGCAGGAGCGCGGGGAGCTCGCGCGCGGTGGCTTCGGCGAGGGCCGCGGCGGTGACGACGATCACCCGCGACGGGTCGATCCGCTGCGAGATCCGGCGAAAGGTCGCCGCGAGCAGCGATTCACCACCCTGTACGAGGGGGAGCAGCTGCTTCGGTCTGCGCAGCCGCGAAGCCGGCCAGAACCGCGTGCCCGAGCCCCCCGCCATGATGACCGCCCACGTTCCCATGCCCTCGGTTTCGGCCGATGCGCTGCGGCCGTCAACCCCGCTAGGCTGACCCCCGATGGCCTCTGCGTTCGACGAAGCCCGCCTCGCCCTCTACGCCGCCTCTCCCGCCGACTTCGTCGCGCGTCGCAAGGAGCTCTCGGCCGCGCTGAAGAGTGCCGGCGATCCCGGTGGCGCGCGTCTGCTCGGGGCGATGCCGAAGCCCAACGCGCCCGCGTGGGCGGTCAACCACCTGTACCGCGCGGGCGCGCTCGCCAAGGTCATGCAGGCCGGCCACGAGAACCGCAGGGCGCAGGGGAACATGGCCGCGGGCAAGCTCGACGCGAAGGGCGCGCGCGAGGCGCAGGACGCCCACCGCGCGGCCCTCGCCGAGGCCGGCCGCCTCGCCCGGCAGGCTCTCACCGACGCCGGGCTCGGTGGCACCGACGCGGTCGAGGCCAAGGTCGTCGCGCTCCTGCAGGCGATCTCGCTGCGTGGCTCGTTCGCGCCGTACCCCGAGGGCTGCCTCGCGGGCGAAGTGGAGTCGCCGTCGCTCGACGAGATGCTCGACGGGCTCGTCGACGCGCCGCCCGCGGCGGTCGCGCCCGCGCCCGCGCCGGCGAAGGCCGCCGCTCCACCGAAGGTCGTCGAGGATCCCGCCGTGATCGCCGCCCGCGCGGCCGAGGCCCGGGCGAAGGAGGCCGCGGAGCAAGAGCGCCGTCGAAAGGACGCCGAGCGCGCAGCCGCCCGCGCGATCGTCGAGCAGATGGAGGGGCGTCTCCGCGACGCGCGCGACGCTCACGCGGTGGCCCGCCATCGCCACGAGCGCGCGCGCACGGCGGTCGCCGAGGCCGAGGCCGTGCTCGCCAAGGTCCGCGACGCCGCCGCGCACGCCGAGGCGCAGCTCCGCGCCACCGAAGGCATGGTCGAGGGCGCCGAGCGCGAGGCGGGCGCCGCCCAGGCCGCGCTCACTGCGCTCGGGTGAGGGTTGCTTGAATCACACCAATCAAATCCGGTTGTTGCGGGCGGGGAGCTGACGGCGGCAGACCGACGCGGCCTTGCGGACGGAGGGCGGCCAAGCAAGCCTCGCTCCATGCGCAGTCTCCGCCTCGCCCTGCTCTGCTCGTGCCTCGTCGCCCACGGTTGCGCGGCGGGCGAAGGCGACGACGCCACGCCCCGACGCGATGGCGCGACCGACGATCTCGGCGTCGACGACGGCGGGGACGACGGCTCCCTCGGGGATGGCGGCGTCGACACGGGCCCCAAGAGCGACACCGGCCCGAAGACCGACACGGGCGCGAGCGCCGACACTGGTCTCGTGGACACGGGCGCCGCCTTCGACACCGGCGTCGTCGTCGACACGGGCGTCAGCGTCGACACAGGGACGCTCACCGACACCGGTACGATCGGCGACACCAGCACCGGCCCCATCACCGGCGGCCCGTGCTCGAGCGGCGCGCCTGGGGCCACCGCGTTCCGCATCCGCTGGGTCGACAGCGGCGGCACCGCCACCGTCAGCTACGAGGTCACCGGTCTGCCGGACAAGAGCGGCTTCAAGGTGGCGGCCTACTCCACTTCGTTCGGCTACACGCCGGCGTTCTCCGACAAGTTCCTCGCCGTCGGTGGCCTCGATCTGAGCAGCCCGCAGTTCGTGGACGTCGACCTCTCCACGGTGGGCCTCACCTCGATCAAGACGGCGACCCTGTCGCTCTACGGCCGCAGCTTCGCCACCGGCGCGAGCGGCAGCTTCCTGTGGAACACGTTCGACGGGTCGGGCACCTCGGGCAGCATCAGCAACGTCGCGCCGTACCACTGGGATTCGACCGTGATCACCTCGGGCCTCGGCCCGGGCAAGGTGCACAAGCTCCGGATCAAGCCTGGACCGCCGTCGAGCGCGCTCGTGATCCACCGCATCGAGCTGTGCATCGAGACGTGAGAGGCGAGCCCGATGGGCTCAGGTGCAGCGAGGCCCGCCGGTCTTGTCCATGACGCACTTGCTCGCGCCGATCGACTTGCACGGGTAGCTCCGCTGCACGCCGTTGGCGCAGTACTCGATGCTCGCGCCGCTGCACTTGGGCTCGAACTTCTTCACGTCGCAGGCCTTGGTGCCGGCAGGGACCTCGCACGCACCGACCGTGCGGTCGGTGGCGGGCTTGCTCGGATCGGCGCAGGTCATGCCCGATTCGCCACAGGCGACCTTGACCTCCTTGCCGTAGACGCAGCCGACGGCGCTGGTGCCGTCGCACTTGACCTTGGTGTCCTTGCAGGTGGCGGTGCCCGAGGGCGCGCACCCGACGACGGCGTTGCCCTTGTCATCCTTGGCGCTGACGCACCCGAGGTTGAGCACCTTGCAGTCGATGCTCACGAACTTGCTGTCCTGGCACTTGACCATGCGGGTGCCGGAGCAGCTCCACTCGGCCTTGACGTTGCTCGGGCACGCGCCGGGGAGCGCGCACTCGGCCTTGCCCTCCTTCACGACGCAGAGCTCGTCGGCGAGGCCGCAGTTGCGGACGCCGAGCACCTTGCCGCGCCAGCAGGTGATCGCGCGGGCGTCGAGGTCGCACTTGCCGATGGGCTTGTCCGACTCCATCGCCACGTTGTCGCAGATGGTGGCCGAGGCGCCCTTGAGCGCGCACTGCCGCAGGGTCTTGCACGAGGTGGCCGAGAGCCCGCACTCGCGGATCGAGACCGAGGTGCCGAGCGCGCCGGGGCTCGAGAGCTGCTCCATGAGCGCGTGCACGCACCCCTGGAAATCCGGCGCTGGCGGGAACATCGGCACGTCTTTGCAGGCGAGCACGAGCGCGCAGAACGCCTCGGCGTCCTCGACCGAAGGCGGGAGCACCGAGCCGCTCGAAGCCTTCATCAGGTAGACCGACTGCGGGGCCCCCGCGTCGGCAGAGGGTGCAGCCTCGGCCTCGGCGACCAGCGGCGTGCCGCTCGACCCCACCACGGAGTACGCCCCCGCGAACCCCAGACACACGACGAGCAACCCCATCCAGCGGCGCATGTGACCTTGCCTCGTTCCGTTCGACGGGCGTACCCCCGCCCCATTCAGCATCCTACTCAGCGTCCCCTCGTCCAGGAAGCGTCGAGGCACCCTTGAGGGCGCTGCCCCACTGCGTGCGGATCCGGACCACCCCGGGATCCGAAGTCAGCACCGTGGAGTGACCGGCGAAGCGAAAATGCCGGAGCAACGCCTCGTGGTGACCGGCCCAGACCTGCACCCACGCCGCGCTTCCCGCGTAGGGGAAACCGACCAGCTCGGTGACCGCTTGCTGCCCCGAAGATTCGACGCAGACCAGCTCGCCCGCGTCCTTGCGGGTGGAATTCCAGACCAGCGGGAGCTGCTCGAAGGCCATCCGAGGGGTGTTCCCGAGCAAGCCTTCGATGGCCTGCATCATGTCCCTCCAGCCCGACACCATCGCGAAGCGCGCCGCGTCACGCCCCACCTCGCGACACGTCGCGGCGTCGTGAGCGGCGGCGACGGCCTCGTAGATCGAGACCGCATGCCCCTCGTCGAACCAGGTCGTCGTCTCGGCCTGGGCGAGGATGTGGCGGGTGATCGACGGCAACCCGGGCTCGATGCCCGCGAGTAGACCATGCCGCTCGAGGGATGCCCGCAGGCTCGCGAACCAGGTGCCTCGGATCTGCGCCACCGCAGACGAGGCTATCTGCGACGTCAGGGTTTGGCCAACCAACTGGGGTGGAGCGCGTGTCCAGCGGCGACGTTCTTCACGCTGGGCACCCGCCCCACCTGGCCGGTCGTCCCGGGGCCTTTGTCGCTGGTGGTCCACAGGTCGCCCGTGGCCGCGAGCAGGCGGCTCAAGGTCGTGGCGCGGTTCTTCTGGATCAGCGGCGGATCGGTGGTCTCGAGGAGGTCTCCAGGGAGCGCAGACAGCGCGAGCGTGGCCGCGTCGTGCCCGAGACCACCGAAGTAGCCGATGGGGCTCCCCTGGTCCTGGATCAGCAAGCGGGCGAGCGGCGGGATGACGTCCACCATCGGCAGGAGACCCACGCCGATCACGACCCGTGGCAGCTCGAACACCGAATAGGCCTGCTCCATCGCGCCGAGGCCGAGCACCAGGGTGGGCTTCCAGGTGGCCCCGGCCTTGGGTTTGAGGTCCTCGGCGACCCGCTCGGCGCACCGGGAATCGCCGAGGATCACGATGGCGACCACCTTCTTCTCGCGCCACAGATCGACCGGGAACGAGAGCCCACCGGCGACCTTGGGGGTCGCGTCGCACCGGGCGTCCAGCTCCTTGGGCGGCGGGGCGTAGACCGGCTCGACCCGCGCGATCACGCCCGCCGGCGCCACGCCGAGCGTCCACGCGAGCTCCGCGGCGAGGGACGGTCCGAGCACCACGTAGTGTCGCTGCTCTCCGGGCGCCAGGATCGGCGGCGTCCGGGGCGGTCGGAGCAGGATCGTCGGCACGCGACGCTGCTGGGCGAGGAGCGCGAGGGTGTCGGCCTCGGACTCGATCAGACCGCCGACCACCACTCCGGCGCCCTGCTTCTCGGCGAGCTCGAACGCCTTCGTGACGCCGATGCCCGTGTCGAAGATGCCGAGGCGGTGCTTGGCCGAGCCGACCCCCTTGGGCGCGGGCGCGTCCACCCCACCGTCCTTGGAGGCGAACGGCGACGTGAGGCTCGGCTCGAGGACCACCGACGCGGCCCGGGTGATCGAGGCGCTCGGCGTGCCCCGTCCCGACTGGCTCGTCGGCAACAGGAACGCGACCGCCCGCGGATCGAACCGCGTCGTCGGGCCGAGGTCGACCGGCATCGCGTAGCCCGCGTCGACCGTCGTCGTGACCTTGGGCTCCTTGTCCTTCTCCTTCGCGTCTCCCTCGCCGGCGTCGAGCGAGGCGCTCTCGCCCTGATCGGCGCGGTCCTGGAGGATCATCAGCAGGTCGGGCGAGTAGCGCAGCTCGGGGGCCGCGATGCGGTTCTGCTCCCACAGCTCGGCGGCGACCTTGCTCGGCAAGCGCGTGAGCACGCGGGCGACGGCCGCGCGGGTGGCGCCCTGATCGGCGGCGGGCGCCGAGCGCAACCAGCCCTCCGCGTAGACGATCGCGTCCTCGTAGCGGCCTTAGTCGAGGCACGCCTCGACGAGCTCCTCGTAGAGGAGTGGCTGCGCGAACGGGTCGATGATCTTGCCCACCAGCGGGCGCAGCAGCGTGAGCGCCTCGGCCGATCGACCGAGACGCCGGGCCGCGGCGCCCTTCACCAGCGTGCCCAGATCGGCCGGCACGCCGGGCGGTCCCTCGACCAGCGGTCGCGCGGTGGCCTCGGCCGCCGCGGGCACACCTTCGTCGAGCCAGGCCACCGCGAGGTACGCGCGCGCGAGCGGCTCGAGCCCGTCGCCGCTCTTGCCGAGCTTGGCGACGAGCACCGCGAGCCGCGGCCGGAGCAGCGCGCGGGCCTTCGGGTCGCGCGACCACTCCTGCACGATGGCGCCGAACTCTGCCTCGCTCTCCGGCGTCGACGCGAGCGCAGCGATGGGCCGCTCGTCGGCGGCGCGCCGACACACGGGCAGGGCCACGAGCGCCATCGCGCACACCCCCCACCGCCGCCACCGCATCATCCCCCGACGCTAGCACCCGGCTGGCTGAGGAGGCTCAGGGTCCCCGCCCGCCGAACCCCGCGCGCACCGCCCGAAGCCCGGGGCATCGACCCCGGGCTCGCCGCCACGCTGGCTGGCTGGACGGCACCTGCTCGTCCTTGCGGCGTGGGCCAGCCAGTGATTCGGGCGTGAAGCCCGGGGTGCCAGGCCCGGGGCTGCGGTGCCCCGCTCGGCCCGCCCCCCCGCGGTCGCCACAGCCAACAAAGTGCCGCAAGTTCACCAGCTCCTTCCGCAGGTCGGCGCGGAAGTCGGGGTGGGCGATCGAGATGAGCGCCTCGCCGCGCTCGCGCAAGGTCATCCCGTGCAGGTTCACCGCGCCGTATTCGGTCACGATCCAGTGCACGTGGCCGCGCGTGGTGACGACACCGGCGCCGGGGGAGAGCACCGAGACGATGCGCGAGATCGTCCCGCGGGCCGCCGTCGACGGCAGGGCGAGGATCGGCTTGCCGCCGAGCGAGCGCGCCGCGCCGCGGATGAAATCCATCTGGCCGCCGATGCCCGAGAAGATCTTGGCGCCGATCGAGTCCGCGCAGACCTGGCCGCTCAGGTCGACCTGGATGGCCGAGTTGATGGCCACGACCTTGTTGTTCTTGCCGATCAAGGCCGTGTCGTTGGTGCGGTCGCAGGGGTGCATCTCGACCAGCGGGTTGTCGTCGACGAAGTCGAACAGCCGGCGCGTCCCGCTCACGAACGAGCTCACGATGCGCCCGTTGTGCACGCTCTTCTTGCGGTTGGTGATGACGCCAGCCTCGACCAGCGCGACGAGCCCGTCGGAGAACATCTCGGTGTGCACGCCGAGGTCGTGCTTGTCGTGAAGGCGCGCGAGCACCGCGTCGGGGATGGCGCCGATGCCCATCTGCAGCGTGGAGCCGTCCTCGACGAGGCCGGCGACCACCTCGCCGATGCGACCCTCGACCTCGGTCTGCTCGGCCGGCGCGGCCTCGTGCAGCGGGCGATCGGTCACGCAGAACGCCTTCACGCGCGAGATCGGCACCGTGGTGTGGCCGTGCGTCCGCGGCATCTGCGCGTTGATCTCCGCGAGCACGACCGAAGCCGAGTCCACCGCCGCGCGCGCCGCGTCGACGGACGTGCCGAGCGTGCAGAGCCCGTGGCGGTCGGGTGGTGAGAGCTGCACGAGGGCGGCGTCGAGCGGCACCGTCCGGTTGGTGAACAGGCTCGGGATGTCGCTCAGGAAGATCGGCATGAAGTCCGCGCGACCCTCGTCGATGGCGTCGCGCACGCCCGCCCCGGCGAACAGCGACACCGAGCGGAAGCGCCCCTCGTGCTGCTTCTCGACGAAGTCGTGGGCCCCCGTCGTGTGCAGGTGGTAGAGCCGCACGTTCTCGAGATCGTGCCGCTGGCACATCGCCTCGAGCAGCGTGCTCGGCGTCGCCGCGGCGCCGTGGACGAACACCCGCTGGTGGCTGCCGATCAACGAAACGACTTCTTCGGGGGACAGGGCGCGACTTTGCCAGGACATGGTGTCGCCTCGTATACCAGCGCCGTGCCGCGCGGGCGGTGCTCGCTGCGACGCGCGATCGTCACGCAGCGTCTGCGCCTGCGCGCAAAGACCTACGGGTCGAGCCGGCCCTCGCGCCGCAGCTTCACCAGATGCGCCTCGGCCGCCGCGGCCGCGATCAGGTGCAGGTGCGCGGGGGTGTCGTCGTAGGCGAGCGGCACGAGCTCGTGGAGCTCCGGCGCGCGGCCGAACTCGGCGAAGAGGCGCACGAACGCCGCGCGCACCTTCTCCTCGCGCATGCGGCGGTGCTTCACGTAGTACGTGAGGACGGCGTGGGGGTCGTCGATCGGCTCGCCGTGCGCGGGCAGCAGCGTCGTGGCGCCGAGATCGAGCAGGCGTTCGAGCTGGGCGATGTAATCGGCCATGTCGCCGCCGTCGTCGGGCGGGATGAGGATCGTCGAGCCGTTGGCCACCATGTCCCCGGCGATCAGGGTCTTCTGCGCGGCGTTCCACAGGCACACGTGGCCGGGCGCGTGACCGGGCGTGTGCAGCACGCGGTAGCTCGCGTGGCCGAGCACCAGCTTCTCGCCATCGCTGAGCGCGCGCACCGTGACACCGTCGAGGTCGGTGAGCCGCTCCACCGTGCTCGGGTGCGCGAGCAGAGGGACCGCGAGCGCGCGCGCGAAGGCTCCGGCGGCGCTCGCGTGGTCGACGTGGTGGTGGGTGGCGAGCACGCCGACGACCCGGCCCTCGCGCCCGCGCGCCCACGCGAGCCACTCGCGGCGCTCGTCCTCGTAGGGGGTGGCGGGCTCCACGAGGAGCACCTCTTCGCGGCCCAGCGCGTACGTGTTGGTGTGCGTCGCGGGCGGCAGCGTGGGGGTCCGCACCGGGAACATCGAGACACCGGGCACGACCTCGCGCGGACGCAGCATCGTCGTCATCCTATCGCGCGCCGCATCGACAGGCGCGACCAGACCGCGGCGAGCAGCGCGCCGAGCAGCGCGGCCACGGCGATCGCGTAGAACGCCGCCGCCCAGCCCCAGCGCTTGGCCAGGAACCCCATCAGGATCCCCGCGAGGCTACCGCCGAGGTAACCGACCCCGTCGACGAGCCCCGCCGCGGTGGCCGCGCCGGTCTTGCCCGCGACGTCGAGCGAGACCGCACCGCCGAGCAGCGAGTACGGCCCGAGCAGCATGAGCCCACACACGCCGATCATCGGGAAGGCGAGCGCGGCGCTCCTGGTCCCGTAGTGCGCGAGCACGAGCACCGCGACGGTGAGCAGCGCGAGCATCACCGTCATCACGGGGGCGCGCCGGCCCGGGCCGAGGCGATCGCTGTAGCGCCCGACGGCGAGCGCGGAGACGACGCCGGCCGCCGGGAAGATCGCGCTCTTGACGATGCCGCCTTGCACCTTGCCGGTGACCTCGGCGAGGAACATCGGCGTCCACGCGAGGAAGCCGCTCCGCGCGAACGTGAGCAAGAACGACAGGCCCAGGCCGAACCAGAACGCCGGCTGCTGCGCCAGCGCCGCGAACACCTCGCCGAGGCGCGGGCGGTCCTCGGTGGAAGCCGCCTCCGCCTGCACCTCCTCGGTCGCCGGTCGGCCCTCGAGCGTGAAGAACGCCACCACGCCGACCAGCGCGAGCAGGAGTGGGTTCACGAGGAACAGCGCGCGCCACCCGAACCGCGCGCCGATCACGCCCGAGAGCACCAGCGCGCACACGTTGCCGAGCTCGTAGCTCGTGGAGAGGCCGCCCATCACGGTGCCGTAGTGGTCGCGCCGGAACCACTTGGAGACCACGTTGACGAGCCCACCCCAGCCGCCGCTCTGCGCGAACCGGTTGAGGACGACGACGCCGAGCAAGAGGGAGAAGGCGCCCGCGACGGCGCCGATCGTGAGGCTCGCGACGACGGAGCCGAACAAGCACAGCAGGAAGATGCGCCGCCCCCCGAGGCGATCGCCGAGCGGGCCGAGCGTGACCTTGCCGATCGCGTACGCGATGGTCCCGAGCGACGAGAGCGCTCCGAGGCGCACCTTGTCGTACCCGAACGCCTTCTCGAGGAGGGGCGCGGCCGCGTCGACGTTGGCGCGACAGAGATAGAAGGCGGCGTAGCCGACGAGCAGGGTCCAGAAGACCTGGCGGGCTCCCGGACGAAAGAGCGGCTCCGCACGCGCCCCGGCCACGGCGGGCTCCTAGCACGTCGACCCTGTGGAAAACCCCGGTCCATTCCGATTGACCCGATCTGCCACGTGGGTTACGCACGGAGTCCCCCAGCCAAGGCCTTCCAGGCTTTGTTGCTGGTTTTTCAGCCTCCGCGTCCTTCCACCCCCCGCCCATGCACCTTCCCGCCTCGCCCGCTTTGTCGGCAGTCGCTGTCGCGGCGTCGGCGGCAGTCGCTGTCGCGGCGTCGCCCGTGACGCAGCAGGCTGCGGGGCGGCAGCGCAGCTCGGGCTGGGACTCGATGAGGGGCGCCGCGTGGGGCATCGCCTGGGGGGTCCTCGTCCTCGGCTGCCCGCGCAACGGCTCGATGCCCAACGGTGCCGATCCCGAGAAGGTCTCGCGCGCCGAATACGACCTCGCGCTCGACGACTGGCAGCACCAGCGATACCGCGCGGCGATGGAGCACGCCCAGAAGGCGATCTCCGCCGACGACAACAACGCCGAGGCCCACCGGCTCATCGCGCTCCTCTACCTGGCCATCTGCCAGGCCGAGAACGACTGCCGCTGGGAAGAGGCCGAGAAGGCCGCCCGCAAGGCCATCGCCGTCGACCCGGAGCTGCGCCCCGCCAAGCACCTGCTCGCGGTGATCCTCATCCAGCAGAAGAAGTACGACGAGGCGATCGCCATCCTGCGGCCGCTCGCCGAGGACATCGTCTACAAGACCCCGGAGCTCGCCTGGTACGAGCTCGGCGGGGCCTACCTCGAGAAGAACGAGCCCGACAAGGCGCTCGAGGTGCTCGAGAAGGCGCTCGCGCTCAAGCCCGGCTGGTGCTGGGTCGACTACCGCATGGGCGTCGCCTTCGAGAAGAAGGGCAACCTGATCAAGGCCGAGGAGCTCCTCAAGCGCTCCGTCGACCGCCCCGACCCCATCTGCAAGCGCCTCCAGGACGCCTGGGAAGCGCTCGGCCGTGTGCACGAGAAGCTCGGGCAGAAGCCCGTGGCCCTCGAAGAATACAAGCAGTGCGTCTCCATCTCCGACAAGACGTCGATCGGCAAGCGGTGCGTCGATGGCGTCGTGAGGTGCGCAAAATGAACGACCGCAACAGCCTCGCGTCGGCCCCTGCGTCGGCCCCTGCGTCCCTGGCTCCTGCGTCCCTGGCAGTCGCTCCCGCGAGCCTGCGTGGCGGCGTCGGCGCTCGTCTGCGTCGCGAGCGCGAGCTGCGCGGCATGTCGATCGAGGAGATCGGCCGCGCCACCCGCATCCCGCTGGTCTCGCTCGAGAAGCTCGAGACCGACCGCTTCGACGACCTCCCCGGCGAGGTGTTCGTGCGGGGCTTCCTGCGCGGCTACGCCAAGGCCGTCGGCCTCTCGCCCGAAGAAGTGCTCGCCTGGTACGGCGCCTCGCGTCGTGTGCCACTCGTCGCGCCGATCGTGCCGGTCTCCACCCACGTCGCTCCCAAGGAGCGTCGCCGGGTGGGCATCGCCGTCGCGTTCGTGCTGCTCCTCGTGCTCTGCACGATGGCGCTCAGCTTCATCCTGCGCCCGCGCGGGCGCGACGTGCCGAGCGAGCTGTCGATGGGCGAGCATGGCCAGCAGTCGGTCGTCGTCGTCGTCGGCTAGGGTCGCCGAGCCCGACGATCGCGCGTTCGTGCTGCGGGTCTCGCCGTACGGCGAGTCCGACGCGGTCGTGAAGCTGCTCACCGAGCGGCGCGGGATCGTCTCGGCGATCGGCAAGCGGGCCAAGCGGCGCATGGTGCTCGAGCCGTTCCACACGCTGCGCGTGAGCCTCGCCAAGGGCGGCGGCGAGCTCTTCTCGCTGCGCGCCGCCGAGGTCGGTCAGGCGCGGATCGGGCTGCTCTCTCGCGCCGAGGCGCTCGACGCCGCGGGGGCGTGCACGCGCTGGACGCGGAGCCTCTGCCCCGAGCACACCGAGGAGAAGGTGGTCTTCAGCGCCCTCGAGCGCGCGCTCGACATGCTCGACGTGGGCGCCGCGGTGGCCCCCCTCGAGACCGCCTTCGGCCTCGTGCTCCTCGAGTCGCTCGGGTTCGCGCTGGAGCTCGACGGCTGCGCGCGGTGTGGTCGCCCGCGGCCCCGCGGCAAGGCGGCCTTGCTCGCGGGGCGCCATGGTGGCGTGGTCTGCGCCGCCTGCCGCGCCGGGAGCGAAGCCGGATACACCGAGATCGCTGGCGCCGTGCTCGATCTCGCGGCCGACGATCCCTGGGCGCTCCGAGACGGCGGCCTCGCCCCCATCGTCGCCGCCGCCGTCGAGGCGCGGACCCCCTAGTGCGCTATGCTCGGCGCCCATGGCCGAGGCGGAGGTACGCGCGACACAGGTCGACCTCTCGGGGTTGATGACCGTGCTCGGCGAGCACCTCTACTCCACGCCCACCGTCGCGCTGCGCGAGCTCGTCCAGAACGCCCACGACTCGTGCACCCGGCGTCGCATCGAGGCGGCCGACGCCTTCACGCCGAGCATCCGGGTGATCCCCGACCGCGCGACGGGCACGCTCGCGGTGGAGGACAACGGCGCCGGGCTCACCCACGACGAGGTGGTGCAATACCTCGCCACCGTCGGCGCGGGCTACACGCGGCGCCTGCGCCAGGCCACCGCCGACGACGGCCTCATCGGGCTGTTCGGCCTCGGGTTCCTCTCGGCGTTCGTGGTCAGCGAGCGCATCGACGTGTGGACCACCTCGTATCAATCGCCGGAGCTCGGGTTCCACTACGCGAGCAAGAGCGGCGAGCGCTACTCGCTCGAGGCGTGCGACGCCCGGCCGATCGGCACCCGCGTGCAGCTCACCCTCAAGGAGAAGTTCCACGCGCTCCTCGAGCGCGACGCGCTGCGGCCGATCCTCGCTCGCTACGGCGCGCTCCTGCCGTTCGGCGTGCGGCTCGACGGCGACGACGTCGACATCAACGCGGTGCCGCCGCCGTGGCGCGAGCCCGCCGAGAACCCGCTCAAGGCGCGCCGCGCGCGGCTCGCGTTCGCCGCGCGGTTCGAGTCGCGCTTCGAGCCGCTGTGCACCTTCGCCGTGCGGCCGCTCGACAAGGCGGACGCGCGCGGCATGCTCTGGGTGCAGGACGGCGCCACCTACGGCACGAGCGACAACCGCAACCTCGCGGTGTTCGTGCGCGGCATGCTGCTCGACGACGACGCGCGCGACCTGCTGCCCGCGTGGGCGGGGTTCGTCGGCGGGGTCATCGAGTCGGTGGCGCTCACGCCCACCGCCAGCCGCGAGGACCTGCAGCGCGACGCCGCCTACACGGCCACCCAGGCGGCGCTGATCGAGGCCATCGTGCTCGGCCTCGCCGAGGTCGCGCGGCGCGAGCCCGAGGCGTGGCGGCGCGTGCTCTCGCGGCACAACGAGGCGCTCCTCGGGGCGGCCATCTGCGAGCCCCGGTTGTTCGACCTGCTCGCCGACGAGCTCACGGTGCCCACCTCCGAGGGCGACCTCACCATGCCGGTGATCCAGAAGCGCAGCGAGCGCCGGTTCCACGTCTCGCTCGCCACCCGTGGCGGCTTCGAGGAGATGCTGTTCCGCGCGCTCAAGGTGCCGATCGCGAGCGGCACCCGGTACGGCGTGCTGCCGTTCGTGCAGCGCTGGTGCGAGCGCCACGGCGGCACGGTGGTGCAGCTCGGGACCAGCGAGGGCAACGAGCAGGTGTTCCGCGCGCAGCGGCTCGACACCTCGTCGATGGCGGTGCTCGAGGCCACCCTCGCGCTCCCCGGCCAGCGCATCGTTCCCGCGCGCTTCGCGCCCAAGGATCTGCCGCTCGTGCTGGTGCCCGATCGCGACGTCGAGCTCAAGCGGCGTCTCGAGAGCGACGAGGCCGACAAGCGGATCGCGAGCGCGGCCCTCGGGCTCGCCCGCCTGTTCACCGCCAAGGTCGACGGCGCGGCCGAGGCCCACCTCTACGTGAACGTCGACTCGCCGGCGATCGCGGCGCTCCTCGAGCGCGTGCCCGACCGCGACGATCCGGGCCCGCGCATGCTCCGCGCGCTCGCCTCGCTGATGACCGGCGCGGGGGACTCGGCCGGCAAGGTCGACCTCGCGACCACGCTCGCCGACTACACGGCCACGGTCTGTGCGTTGCTGCGCGCTCCAGGGGCGCGATGAACATCTGGCGCTGGGTCAACGACACCGAGCGCCGGCTGCGCCGCGAGGGGCAGGGGCGCCTCGCCGAGCTCATCGACCGCCTGCCGACCGAGGTCTGCGAGGATCGGCACGCGCGCGCCGACGCCATCTACCCCGAGGCGCTCGCCCTCGCGCGTTCGCTCGATCTCCCCTGGGTGGAGGTGTTCCTGCGCCACTGGATGCTGCAGAGCCGCGTGCTCCACCGCATGGAGGGCACGACGGCGCTCTCGGAGGCGGTGGCGCTGGTCGACTACGCGCACCGTCCCGAGACCAAGGAGTGCCCACAGGCCGTGTGCGCGGTGCAGGATCTCGCCTCCTGCTACGGCCTCGTCGACGGCCCTGGGTTCGCCGAGGAGCGGCTCGCGGTGTGCGACGAGACCCTCGCGCGCATCGACCCGACTTGGCCTTGCTACGGCTGCATCAGCGCCGAGTATGCCGGCGCCATGCGCGACAACGGGCAGATGCAGGAGTCGCTCGCGTTCGTCGATCGACAGGTCGGCAAGATGGTCGCGGCCGGCGACGGCGACGCCACCTACGATCTGCCGAACGCGCGCATCGAGCCGCTCATCGCCATGGGCCGCCTCGACGAGGCGCTCGCGTTCATCGCGGACTGCCAGCTCAACGGGCGCAAGGACGCGAGCCACCAGATGGAGCGGCGCATCGACCTCGCGCGGGTCCACGTGCGCGCGGGTCGCACCGAAGAGGCTCGCGCGGCCCTCCCTCCGCTCGAGGAGATCCTCGACACCCCGCAGCACTACCCGGGCTGGGCCGACGCGCTCGAGCGGCTCGTGCTCGCCTCGGCCATCCCCAACGACCACCGGGTGGGTCAGGCGCTCTGCCGGTTCAGCGAGCGCCTCCTGCGCCAGGGAGTCGGGCGCACCACCATCGAGATCGCCGAGAAGCACGCGCATCTGGCCCTCGCGCGCGGGGCGCCGCACGTGGCCCAGCGCGCTCTCGCGCTCATGGAGCAGGCGCTCCCGGTGCTGCGCAAGCCGCTCGACGCGCTCGACCGCATCTCGCGCCTGCGCAAGGCCCTCTCGGCCGCACCACCGCTCTCCGCGGTGCCGTTGCCGGAGGACCCGGAGGCGCTCGTCGAGGCCGCGATCGCGGACGATCCGGAGCGCGCCCTGCTGTTGCTCGAAGCCGGCGCGCGTCGCTGGCCGAGCGAGGCGGTGGTCACGCGCGCCCTCGCGCAAGGGCTCGTCGCGAGCGGGCACGACGAGGAGGCGCGGGCGAGGTTGCTCGCGTTCTTCGAGGCGAGCGAAGGGCCGCCCGACCTCGCGCTCGTGATGGAGCTCGCCGAGCTGATCCGGCGCGCCGACGACCGGGCGGCGTTCGACGAGCTGGTCGCCGCCTGCGAACGCCGCGGCGACGCCACGTTGCCGCCCTGGCTGCGGGCGGTCGACGCCTTTGCGCGGGGCGACGCGCGCGCGGCGCTGCAGCAGGCCTCGCTCGTGGTCGAGCGCGTGCCCGACGCGAAGAACGCCCGTCGCCTCGCCGCGGAGGCCGCGCGCCAGCTCGGCGAGTTCTCGATCGCCCTCGCGCGCCTCGACGAGCTCTGCGTCCTCGTGCCCGAGCCCGGACCGCACGACTGGGATCGGATGACCGCGGCCACCATCGTCGGTGACCACGCCAAGGTCCGCGAATCGGCGGCGCGGCTCGGCCTGCCGGTGCAGCCGGGCGAAGGCCCGATCGACGACGACTGGGGCCTGTGCCGGATCCGCTTCGCGGAGGACGAGCCCTACGAGCCCTTCGCGCAGCGCACGGGCCCGGTCACCGCGCGCATCCTCCAGATCCGTCGGCCCGGGATGCCGCAGCACTTCGACGATGTGGTCGTGTTCGACGCGCAGCCGCTCAACCCACCGCCCGCGAACGACGAGGAGCGCAAGGAGCACGTGTTCCTCTACCCGTGCGCCGCGGTGCTACGCGAGGGCGGTCGTACGAGCTACGCGATCGACGGGGCGCACCCAGGAGTGGCCGCGGTCGATGCGCTGCGCGAGCGGCTCCGCGCGCTCGACTGTCCGCTGCAGGTGGCGAGCGACGAGACGTACCAGGTCGGCGACGACGGCGATCTGCCGGGCCTGTATGCCTTCGTCGCACCTGCCTCCGACCTCCTGGAGATCCACGAGGCGCTGCGGGCGTTCTCCGAGGGGCTCGCCCATCCACTCGTCTGGCCCGAGCTCGCGAGCGCGGCCGGCGACCACGAGCTCGTCGCCGCGCAGGCCGAGGTGCGCGCGAAGTACCGGCTCTAGCTTTCTGGTACCGTGATCCCATGAGGTTCGCTGGCGCGCTCGTGGTGGTGGGGCTCGTCGTCGCGCAGGCGTCGCTGGCCCACGCGTTCGTGCCGCCCACCTACCAGGGTGGCACGCTACGCGGCTACACGCTGCTGCTCGGCTCCTACCGGCTGGTCGAGGTGGCGGGCACGAGCATGCCGGCCGGCTCCCCGTTCGACGTCCGCATCGTGCTCACCGCGACCACGCTGGAGATCAGCATCGGCACGAGCCAGGCAGAGAAGGCCACCTACCGCGTCACCGACCACTACGGCGACATCTACCGGCTCGAGATCACCGGCATCAAGGACAAGAAGGTCGAGGTCCTCGAGGTGATGCTCCACGGCGACATCCTCACCGTGTACGAGCTCGACACCGACGGGCACGACAAGAACAAGATGCGCTTCGAGCGCATCGTGCCCTGACCGACCGTCACTTCCCCGCGGTGCACACGAGGCGGGTGAAGTAGGTCTGCACGGTGCCGAGGCGGTCGTCGCGGAACAGCACGCCGACGTCGCCCTTGGGGCCGAACGCCATGCCCGCGCCGACGCTCTCGCCCGGCGCGCTGGTGATGCGGCTCTCGCCGCCGATGGCCACGAGCTTCTTGTCGAGCATCTTGGAGTAGAGCTCGTAGCCCGAGGCGCCGTCCTTGGTGTCGCTCCACACGAGCAGGAGGCGGTCGCCGAGCGGCAGCATGGTCGGGTAACGCGAGAACTTGGGGCTCTCGGTGAGCTGGGTGAGCGGCACCACCACGCCGCCCTTCTCGTCGTAGGCCGCGCCGTAGATGGTCTTGGGCGCGCCCACCTTGTCGAAGAACGCGACGACGTAGCGGTCGCCGTTCCACACGATGGTGGGGGACTCGCCGCTCTTGCCGGAGCTGATCTTGATGGGCTCGCTCACCGGGGCGAGCTCGCGGCTGAGGATGCGCAGGTAGCTGTCGTACTGGGTGGCGCTGATCTGCTGCGTCCAGACGATGCCGAGCGTGCCGAGGCCGACGGCGAGATCGGGCCCGGAGGAGACGTCGTCCACCAGCTTGACGTTGCCGCCGACCAGCTTGCCGTCGACCGAGATGCGCTGACCCCACACGTTGAACTGCGGGTCGAGGTCGCGCTGGTCCTGGAAGGCGACCACGAACTCCTTGCCGGTCCACACGAGGCTCGCGCCGATCGACCAGCTGCCGTCGCCCTCGCTGATGCGCAGGTCCGGGTCGAGCTTGGCGCCGGTCTTGTCGAGGCGGGAGAAATAGAGCTCCCAGCTCGCGTCGCGGCGGTCCGACCACACGACGCCGAACTGGGCGCCGTTCCACGCTACGCGGCCCTCGACCGAGTCGACCGTGGACTTGTTGAGGAGCGACTCGGAGAGCTTGTTGCCGAGCGGATCGAGCGCCGCGCCGTACACGCGCAGCTTGCCCGAGAGGCGCCCGTTGTACATGGCGAGGTACTGCTCGTTGGCGAACGCGAGGCCGGCGGGGCTGGCCTCCTGCACGTCGCCGCTCACGCGGATGGCGTCGGGCCCCGTGGCCGGCGGGACGTAGCGCGCGTCGTTGTCGACGATGCCGTCGCAGTCGTTGTCGACGCCGTCGCAGATCTCCTTGTTGCCGGGGAACGCGGCCGCGCTCTTGTCGTCGCAGTCGTCGCCGCACGAGCCGGGCTCGCCGGGCTTCTTGCCGGCGAGCGGCGCGCGGTGCCCGTCGCCGTCGAGATCCAGGGTGCTCGGCTCGAACTTGCACTTGCCCGTGGCGGGCTCGCACGTGTCGTCGGTGCAGGGATCCTTGTCGTCGCACACCACCTTGGCGCCCGCGACGCACTTGTTGGCGAGGCACGACACCGGCGCGCACTTGTCGTCGAAGCCGGGGCAGTCCTTGGTCTCGAGGCACTCCTTGGGCGGCTCGGTCTCGGTCTCGGCGTCGGCGTCGCGCGCGTCGGGCAGCACGAGCTCGGTGCGCGCACCGCACCCCGTGCCCCCGAAGGCGACGACGAAGGCACCGAAGAGGGCGGGCGCAGCCAGGAGAGAGGCGAGGTGTTTCATAGGCACGCGCCGACGTCCGGCACGTCGGTCGGGGAGCAGACGTAGCCATCCGGGCAGGCGCCGATCTTGCCCGGCTTGCACATGAGCGCGCACTGATTGCCCACACCGCTCGCGACGCAGGCGTAGCCCGCCGCGCAGGCGCCACCGGTGCACGGATCGCCCTGCTTGCCCTTGCCCGCCGGGAAGCAGCGCGTGCGGTAGATCTCCGGCATGCACCGCTCGGACGGGTACTCCACGTAGGGGTAGCAGGCCTCGGTGGCCTTGCAGCCACCCGGCGGCGCCGCGAGCGGGTCGCACTTGTAGTCCTTCACCGGCGGACCCGCGTCGGGGCACTCGGGCTCGACCCACGTGTCGAGCGCGGTGTCGATCTTCGTGTCGAGCAGCGTGTCGCTCCGGGTGTCGAGGCCCGAGTCGATCTTCGAGTCGACCTTGCCGTCGCTCGCCGAGTCGACCACGCCGGTGTCGTCGATGGCCTCGGGGTCCGGCGTCACGGAGCCACCGCACGCCCCCAGCACGGACGACACGGTGACGAGGGCACACGAGAGGAGGAGGAACCCGTGGCGCATGGGGCGTGAGTCTAGCGAGCCGGATGCCAACGGGCCAAAGCGGAATTTCCGCGCAAAATGCCGCACGCGCGTCGCTCTCGGGTGTGCGGGTGGGCCACGCCGTGCCGATCCTGACACCCTGTCGTCCCCGGTGCTGACGCCCACAGGGGCAAAAGGCCCCCCAGGTCAGTAGGCCGCGGTGACCTTGGCGATGAGCTCGTCGAGCTGGGGCGGCTCGACCTCGCAGGCCGTCGCGAGCTCGGCGATGACCTTGCGCTCGGCAGCTCCGACCGATTTGCCACCCGCCATCGCGACCGCGACCGTGAGCGCCTCGTCGACGGCGTCGCAGTCGTGGAGGATCGCCGCGAGCACCTCGATGCGGCGTGAGGTGCCGGTGCGCGCGAGCACCTTGAGGCTGGCGTCGACCAGGAACCCGACCAGCTCGGTGTCGAGGTGCGCGTGCAGGAGCGGCTCGAGCATCTGCGCAAGGGCCTCCTTCTCGGCGACCTCGACCTTGCCGTCGGCGTTGGCGACGATCGCGCCGAGGTCGATCAGCGGCGTCGGGTTGTAGTCCGCGTCCTCGAACTTGCGCCCGAGGCGCGCGAGGGCGTCTTCGACGAGGCTCGGGATCTTCACGACGCACCCTCCGCGGCGCCCGGCTTGGCCGGGTCGCGCTTGCTCGCGGGCACACCGCCACCGAGCCCGAGGGAGAGCTGGGCGTGCAGCGCCTCGAGGCCGTGCATGACGTCGGCCGGCACGTCGGCCTTGCGGGCCTTCTCGATCGTCGCGTCGAGCGTGAGCCGGCGACCGGCCTGCAGCGCCTCGAGGCTGTGCACGGTCTGGACGAAGGTCTCGAACAGATCCTCGAGCTCGTCGCCGCGGCGGAGCTTCTCCTTGACCGAGAAGCGCGCGGTGCCGACCTGACGGAGCAGGCGTTTCATGCGGTAGACCGGGCCGACGATGCGGTGGGTGATGAAGATGCCCATCACGCTGAGCGAGGCGAGCAGCACCAGCGAGCCGAGGGCGAGGAGCAGCGAGAGGCGCTGGCGCTGCTGCTCGACGTCCTTGCGCCGGGCCTGCACGTCGTCGAGGTTCTTCTTGTACTCGGCGTCGAGCGCGGCGAGGTCGGCGTCGAGGGATTTCCCGAGGGCCTCGTCGTACGAGGCGTTCATCTTGAGGAGCTTCGCGCTGGCCGCGGACTCCTTCAGCGCGCGCTCGGCCTGGTCGGCCGCGAAGTTCGCGTGGGTGCTCGCGGCGCGGGCGGTCTGGAACAGGAACACGCCGAGCACGACCATGACGGACAGCACGACGCCGACCAGCATGCCGGTGTACTTGAGCTGGAAACGCGCATCGACGAGGTACCGTCGGGTGCGGCGACGAGGCTGCATTGCCCTGGAACATAACCGATCCGGTCTGCCGGGCTGAATTTCCGGCGGACCGGTGGGCTCGTCGCCGATCGGCCGATAGCCGAGCACCATGCCCTCGGCGGCGGTGGGGCTCCGCTCGGTCTCCGCGACCTGGACGTTCTAGAACACGAGGGACACGCCGACGTCGAATCCGCCGTCGATCGTGGTGCTCTTGCTCGAGTTGTCCGGCGTGCCCGCGGGCTGGTTCTTGAGCTTGCTCGTGCCGAGGAGCACGAGGGCCTGCGGCCGCGCGAACAGGTTGAAGTGCGCGCTCGAGTAGAAGACGAAGCCGAGCTCGAGCCGGACCGCGAGGCCCGCCTCGCCGCTGCTCGTGGTCACGTCGGTCGTGCTGATCTTGGTCGTCGTGTCGGTGTTGAGCGAGTAGCCGCCGACACCGACCGCCGGAGCGAGGAACATGCCTCCCCCGAGCCTGGCGAGGTAGCCCGCGCCGATCGTGCCGAGGAAGCCGACCGAGCTGACCTTCGCGACCGAGTTGCCACCGACCGAGGCGCCGTCCGAGCGGTAGAGCGCGCCGACGTTGCCGCTGAGGTACAGGTTGTCCACGATGAAATAGCGGAAGAACAGGCCGCCGAGCAGCGAGACGCGGGTGGCCGACGTGTCGTCCTTCGCGCCGGCCTTCGTCTCGGCCTTGCCGCTCGACGACAGCAGGAACATCGACTCGATGCCGACTTCCTTCACGCCGGCGCCGACCGCGCTGACGCCGTGGGTATCCGAGACGATCCGCTCGGCGAAGGCAGCGCTGGTGCCGAAGAGGGTGACGAGCAGGATACAACCGAAGGATGAGCGCTTCATGGCGCGGAAACTATCGTGCGCCTGCCGCTCCGGACAACGGATAGATCCGGCCTCCCCGGAGGCAGTTCGACTTTCGTCGGGTCGGGCGGCGCCAAGCCACCACGAAGGGCCGCCGACTTGCTTCGGTCGCTGACCGTCCCGTCCGGTCCCTCGGCTTGGATTTCGAGGGGCGCGACGTCCGTCGGTTGACGCGGGCGCACCTGTCGCCACCATGAAGCGGTGCTCGTCGTCCGTCGCCGACTGCAACCTGCCGGGACCCCGATCTTGCGCGAGACCACTTCGCTCATCGGCGAGGGTTTCCGGGTGTACGTGGTCGCTCTCGCCGGAGGCCTCGCCTTCGACAGCCGCGTTCTCTTCACCAAGGGGCCGACGCTCTCCCTGCAGGTCGCCGCCCACGCGCAGGTGTGCGTGGTGCTCGACGGGCGCATGTACCTGCGGCGAGGAGAGCGGACCTTCCTCCTCCCTGCCGGCCAGGCGATCGTCGAATCGATCGAGGGGGCGTGGGACGAGCGGTGGGAGGGGGACCCGTTCCTGGCCCTCGTCGTGGAGTGGAGCGCCGCAGTCGCGCCGCTGCCCCCCATACGGGCGGCTTTTCCCTGCTCCCGCGACGAGGAGCGTCTGCGTGCCATCGCGCAGTCCATTCTCCGGGACCCCAAGCGCGCAGCCAGCGATCCCTCGCTGCTGTCGACGACCTTCGGGATCCTCGACTCGCTCGGCATCCTCGACGGCGTGAGGCCTAGAGACACGCTCGGCGAAGACCCGCTCCAGCCAGAGGCCGACCTCCTGAGCCACGCCCTTTCCCACCTCGACCACCAGCCGATGTGGGTCGACCTCGCGGCGCGCCGTGGCGTCTCCGAGCGCGAGCTCCGTCGTCGCTTCGCGGCGCTGCCGATCTGGCAGGAGATGACCGGCCTGCGAGCAGCCCTCGTGCGGGCGCGGATCCTGGCGACCGCGTCGCTGCTCTCGCTCCCCGACCTCCCCGTGGGCGTCGTGGCGCGCATGTCCGGCTACGGCTCCTCGCGCGCGCTCGGCACGGCGCTCGACCAGCACGGGCTTCCGTCGGCCACCGATCTTCGGCGCCGCGCGCGGGTTCCCTGACGGGAATGACGGGCTGCCGATGCACGGCTACGTCGGTTCCATGCTCAAGATCAAGCGGATCGACCACGTGGCCATCGCTGTCGCCGACGTGGACGCGGCCCTCGAGAAGTGGCGCGCCCTCGGCCTCGAGGCCACGGTCCGCGAGGTCGTCGCCTCACAGAAGACCGAGGCGGTGTTGCTACCGGTGGGCGACTCGAACCTGGAGCTCATCTCGCCGAAGGGCAACGACGGTCTCGCGAAGTTCCTCGAGAAGCGGGGCCCCGGGCTGCACCACGTCGCCATCGAGGTCGAGGGCATCGAGCAGGCGCTCGCGTTCCTCGCCGGCATCGGCGTGCAGCTGATCGACAGCACGCCGCGCATCGGCGCGCGCGGTCACAAGGTCGCGTTCCTGCACCCCAAATCGACCGGCGGCGTGCTGGTCGAGCTGGTGGAAGAAGCGCACGCGTAGGGGTTGGCTCAGCACCACCGGGTGCGGACGCGGTACTTCACCTTCACGTCGCTCTTCTTGGCGAGCGTCACCGTGATGGTGAACGTGTGGGCGTCCTTCTTCACGGTGGGGTGCGAGCTCGAGAGGATCTCCCAGTCGCCGCCCACGGGCTCGAACATCTCCACCGTCTCGGGGGTGTCCTTGTGGTTGCGGAGCGAGATCTCCCACTCCGACTCGCTGTTGCACGAGCCGAGCGACTTCCAGGACATCTGCTTGCGATCGCCGACGACGTCGAAGGCCTCGCCCATCTTGATGCGGATCTTCTCGTCGCGCGGCGTGTGGTCGATGCGGTCTTCGCCCACGAACTGCTTGGCGCCGGCCTTGTCGGCCTTGTAGACGCGCACGATGCCCTTGGGCAGCGGCATGCCGAGGTGGTTCGTCTCCTTGTTCTCGATGTCGAGATAGACGCCCACCTTCTGGTTGCTGACCACCTGGCCGTAGTTGCCGCGATAGTAGTAGGCCGCGCCGAAGAAGATGAGCTTCTTGTCGACCTTGATGCCCTGGCCCTCGAGCAGGGTGACCTGCTTCTGCTCGTTCTGCAGCACGTCGGTCGGCTTCTGCAGCGTGTAGAGGTGGTACTCGAAGAAGCCCTCCTCCTTGAACGCCGGCTTGCCCTTGACGCCCCAGTCGCCCTTCTTGCCGAGGATGACCTCGTCGTCGGCCCCGTAGTAGTCGCCGCTGGCGAGCTTCTGCACGTCGCCGGCGACCAGCTTGAGCTTGGCGTTCTCGTAGCTCGCGCCGGTGTTGTTGTTCAACGTGACCCAGCCCTGCAGGTCGGCGAGCTTGTCGGCGTCGTCGATGACGAGCACGTAGTCGGCCTTCCACGAGAAGCCCTGGGTCAGGTAGGTGACCTCGACCTTCTGCTTGGCGGCGCCGCTGTCGAGCAGCCACACCAGGGTGGGCTTGCTGATCAGGTTCGCGGGCACCTCCGGGAACGCCAGCCGACCCGGGGAAGCTGTAGGTGATCTCGCCGTTGATCTTGAGGACGGTGCTGTCCAGGTCCGCCGACGCGCAGCTCGGCGTCGACGCGCTCGTCCGCGCCGGCTTGCTGTTGTAGCGGTAGACCTTCGATCTTCTTGCCGACGTACTTCTCGAGCAGCTTCTGGGGGCTCAGGAGATCATAGCGGTAGTTCTGCTCGAGCACCGTCGATCCTGCCGCCGAGCGACTGCATCGCGACCGTCTCGGGCTGGATGCGCGAGGCGACGTCGCGGAGCTCGAGCGAGCCGCCCGCCGGCCGACGTCGAGGTCGCGCACCTCGCGCACCCGGCCGAAGCCCTGGTTGTAGACGGTGACCGAGACCTCCTTGCGGTCCTTGCTGGTGGAGACCTTGCTGCGCCGGCCTTCCTGCGCCGCCTGCGAGGCGAGAGCGCGGTCCGAGGGCGAGGACGGGGAGGATGCGGAGGGCTCGCTTCATGGTCAGCACCATTTCACGGCGACCCGGTAGGTCACCTTGGTCGCGCCGTTCTTGGGCACGTTCACCGTGAACGTGAAGGTGTGCGCGTCGACCTTCGTGGCCGGGTGGGACGAGGTCATGATCTCCCAGTCGCCGGCGGCGGGCTCGACGATCTCCACCGTCTCGGCGTTGTCCTTGTGGTTGCGGATCGAGATCTCCCACTCCGACTCGCTGTTGCAGGTGCCCATGGGGTGCCACGACATCTGCTTGCGATCGGCGACCACGTCGAACGCCTCGCCCATCTTCACGCGCACCTTCTCGTCGGTGGCGGTGTGGTCGATGCGATCCTCGCCGATGAACTGCTGGGCGCCGGATTTGTCGGCCTTGTAGACGCGGACGATGCCCTTCGGCAGCGGCACTCCGAGGTGGTGGTCCTTCTTGTTCTCGAAGTCGAGGTAGACGGCGACCTTCTGGTTCTGGGAGACGAAGCCGCTGTACTTGCTGCGGTACCAGTAGCTCTGGCCCGAGAACACGAGGTGCTTCTTGACCGGCACGCTCTGGGCCGTCGAGCAGCGTCACCTGCTTCTGCTCCTTGTCGAGCAGGTCGGTCGGCCGCTCGAGCGTGTAGAGGTGGTACTCGAAGAGGCCCTCCTCGGAGAACCCCTTGTTCTTGTCCTTGGCCATCTCCTGCTTGGCCGACTTCAAGTCCATGTAGTCGCCGTCGTCGTAGCCGGCGGGGGGCGCGAACTTCTGCACGTCGCCGGCCACGAGCTTGAGCTCGGCGTCGGGGAACGCGGGCCCGCTGCGTTCGTCGAGCGTGACCCAGCCGGTGCAGGTCGCCGAGCTTGTCTGTCGTCGGCGGAGACGATGGCGACGTAGTCGGCCTTCCAGTCCAGGCCGCTCGTCAGGTAGGCGATCTCGACGCTCTGCTTGGGCTGCTTGGCGCCGAGCAGGCGCACGAGGGTGGGTTTGTCGACGAGGTTCTCGGGCAGCTCCGGGAACGAGATGCGCCCGCCGTAGCCGTAGGTGACCTCGCCCGCGACCTCGAACACCGGCTCTTGCCCGGGCTCGGCCGCGAGCACCTTGGCCGCGACGTCCTCCTCCTTGCCGAGCACGCTGTTCCAGCGCTGGATCTTGACCGTCTTGCCGACGTACTTCTGCAGGAGCTTGGCCGGCGTGAGCAGGTCGTAGCGGAAGTTCTGCTCGAGGACGCCGAAGGCAGGATCGGGCAGCAACGCCTTGACGTGCACCGTCTCGGGCTGGATGCGCGCTGTCACGTCCTGCAGCTCGAGCGCGGTGCGGCCCGGCGCGAGGTCGACGGTGCGCACCTCGCGGACGAGGCCGAAGTCCTGGTTGTAGATGGTGACCGCGAGCTTCTCGCGGGTCTTGGCGGTCGCGACGCGCTTGGCGATCGGGCCCGTGTACTCCGCCCCGGTGGGCGGGGGCTTCGCAGCAGGCTTCGGGCAGCCGAGGAGGAGCAGCGGGAGGAGGGCGAGGGTGCGGCGCATGGGAGAGCTCGGGGAGCCTAACCCTCCCTACGCGCGGGAGGGTGAATGGATCTAGTTCTGGACGGGGGGCGGCAGGAGCAGAGGTTTCGGCTTGTTCTGCTCGGCACCCTCGGCCAGATCCACCAGCGCCTGCGTCTGGGCCATGACCTTCTTGGCGAGCGCAGGCGCCGCGGCGACGGCGGCCTTGGCCTGCGCGTCGAGGTGCGAGCGACCGGCGCCGATCATGAACGTCTTCTCGTCGACGCTCACCGACTCGACGACGGTGAAGAGGATGGTGCCGGTGCGCACGTCGAGGAGATCGGCCTGCAGCACGCCGTGGCTCGACACGGTGACGCCGGGCACGATGAACATGCCGACCACGGTCGCGTAGGTCCACGCCCAGCCGTTGAGGTGCGTCGAGTCCTCGAAGCGCTCCGAGTAGAGCAGCAGGTAACGGAGGCGGTAGCGCGAGGCGAGCGCGCGCAGGCCCTCGATGCCGCCCACGTTGGGGAGCTCGGTGTCGACGTCGTTGATCTGCGTGAAGTGCGGCGAGGCGAGGAGCGCGGGGCCGAGGCCGCCCGCCGCGACGTGGCGCAGGCGCAGCTTGCCCTTGGCCTTCGGGTCGAACGGCGCCGCGAGCGGCACGATGCCGAGGCGCGCGGGGAACTGCAGGTCGATCGCCGACTTGAGCGAGAGCTGCAGGCCGTCCTCGCCGATCGAGCCGTTCGGGTCCTTGCCGTAGACCGACGCGGTGAGCACCGGCGCGGGCGAGGCGTGCGCGGTCGGGGGCTGCATCGGGTGCGAGGGGGCGCTGCCGCACGCGGCGGTGAGCGAGGCGAGAGCGAAAGCAAGGGGGAGGAGGTGGCGCATGAACCAAGAACGCGCCCGCGGCGCGGGTCTTACACGCCCGGTCCGTCGAGCACGGCGTCCACCTCGATCTCGACGAGCATGTCGTCGGCGATGAGCTTGCGCACCTCCACCATCGTGGCCGCGGGCGGGTGGGCGCCGAAGGCCTCGGCGTGCGCGCGGCCGATCTCCGGCCAGCGCGCGATGTCGGTCACGTACATGCGCGTGCGCACGACGTGCTCGAGGCCGCCGCCGAGCTCGCCGAGGGCCTTCGCCACGATCGCGAGGCAGCGCTTGGTCTGCGCGTAGGCGTCGCCGGGGGCGAACGTGCCGCCGCCCTCGGCGACCGGCGCCGTGCCGCCGACGAACACCTGCGCGCCGACGGCGACCGCGCGGCAGTAGCCGACCTTCGCCTCCCACTCCGCCCCCGAGAACACCCGCCTTCGCTGCATCCCTCGTGCTAGCTGCCCAGCGCGACGGCGAACACCTTCCCGCCGTGGACGGCGTCGAGCACGTCGGTGAGCTCGCCCATCGGCATCGCGTTGGGCACGTGCACGACCGCGGCGGTGCCGGGCTCGCTGCCGACCGCGGCCTTCTTGATCTCGCGCTCGAGCTCCGCGAGGGGCACCTTGGCGAGGTCGTCGATCTTCTGGCCCTTCTGCCACGAGAGCGCGGCCGTCTTGCCCTCGATGCGCACGTGCAGCGCCCGCGGCTCGACCGTTTTCTGCTCGGTCTTGTGGCCGGGCATCGCCGTCGAGGCGGGGACCCGGGCCAGGCTGGTCCACACCGCGGTCACCAGGAGGAACGAGATGGTCACCAGGAGCAGGTCGATGAACGGCACCATGTTCACCTCCTGGTTCACGTTCCGCTTGCCCTTCGCGTCGCCACCGGTCGAGACACCTGCCATCGGACACCTCATTCTTTTTTGGGGACAGAGTGCTTTCGTGGGGACAGAGTGGAGCGGGGGCGCAGAGTTCCGGCCGTCTGCGCGCGGATCGCCCCGGCTGTAGGATTCTGGAGGCGGCCCAGGTAGGTGCCGAAAGGGCCACGGGCAAACGAAGGATTGCCCCCTCCGTCGGACGGCCCTAATCAGCCCTTCGATGTCCGCCGAAGCGTCGTCGACAGCCAGCGATCGGCGCCATTTCGTCCTGCGCCGGCTGCACTCGCTGTCGGGCATCGTTCCGGTGGGCCTGTTCCTCTGCATCCACCTGTGGACGAACTCGAAGGCCATCCAGGGCCAGACCTGCTTCGACAAGGCCGTCGACGACATCAACCACCTGCCGTATCTCCCGTTCGTCGAGGTGTTCGGCATCTTCCTGCCGCTCGCCTTCCACGCGGGGTACGGCGTCAAGCTCGCGCTCGAGGCCAAGCCCAACGTCGGCGCCTACGGCTACGGCCGCAACTGGCTCTACGTCCTGCAGCGGATCACCGGCGTGATCGCCTTCGTGTTCCTGGTCTTCCACCTCAAGGACTTCCGGATCGCCAAGCTGCTCGGGCAGATGACCCACCACGACTTCTTCGGCAAGCCCCTCGGCCTGCAGGGGCAGCTCGGCGGCGAGAGCCGGCTCAAGGCCCTGTTCTACGTGCTCGGCACGAGCGCCTCGGTGTTCCACTTCGCGAACGGCGTCCGCACCTTCCTGTTCTCGTGGGGCGTCACCATCGGCACCCGCGCCCAGCGGCTCGCCGGCTTCGCCACGCTCGGGCTCGGCGCCGCGCTCTGGTTCATGGGCATGAACACCATCCTGTTCTTCGCGACCGGCGGCGCCACCTCGTGCCGAGCAGCCTCGTCCGCGGCGAGAACGGCCGCGACATGTGCGAGGACGCGCTCGTCCCCACGGCCTCGCACGTGCCCATCCCCGGGCCCGCCGCGCCGCTGCCCGCGAAGAACGCACCCAAAGCTCCCGTCCCTGTTCCTTCGAAAGCCCCCTGACGCGAAAGCCCGAAATCATGGCCGGTTCCAAGATCACCACCATCAGCGAGGGCGGCAAGGTCCGCCGCGTGGCCGTCGTCGGCGGCGGGCTCGCTGGCTTGATGACGGTCATCAAGCTGTGCGAGGCCGGCGTCCCCGTCGACCTGTTCTCGCTCGTCCCCGTCAAGCGCTCGCACAGCGTGTGCGCGCAGGGCGGCATCAACGCGAGCGTCAACACCAAGGGCGAGGGCGACTCGCCGCAGGTGCACTTCCAGGAGACGGTGCTCGGCGGAGACTTCCTCGCGCAGCAGCCGCCGTGTCTCGGCATGGCCGAGGCCGCGCCGCACATCGTCTACCTGCTCGACCGCATGGGCGTGCCGTTCAACCGCACCCCCGAGGGCCTGCTCGACTTCCGCCGCTTCGGCGGCACGCTCTACCACCGCACCGCGTTCGCCGGCGCGACCACGGGGCAGCAGCTCCTCTACGCTCTCGACGAGCAGGTGCGCCGCTACGAGACGATGGAGGTCACCGACGAGCACGGCGTCTCCATCCCCGGCGAGAAGCTCGTCCGCAAGTTCGAGTTCTGGGACTTCCTGCGGCTGGTGCTCGACGACGCGGGCGCACCCGCGGCCGCGTCGCGCAGGACCTCAAGACGATGCAGATCAAGGCGTTCCCAGGCCGAGGCCGTGTGCCTCGCGACCGGCGGCAACCGCATCATCTTCGGGCGCGCGACGCTGTGCGTGATCTGCACCGGCACCGCGGCCTCGGCCGTACCAGCAGGGCGCAATCTACGCGAACGGCGAGTGCATCCAGGTGCACCCGACGGCCATCCCCGGCGCCGACAAGCTCCGATTGATCAGCGAGAGCGCCCGCGGCGAGGGCGGCCGCGTGTGGGTCCCCCGGGACCCGAAGGACAAGCGCAACCCCGCGAGATCCCCGAGAAGGACCGCGACTACTTCCTCGAGCGCATGTACCCGGTCTACGGGAACCTCGTCCCGCGCGACATCGCGTCGCGCGCGCTCTTTCAAGATCTGCTTCCACGAGGGCGCGGCATCTACCGCCGGGACGCCGGGGGCGAACGAGAACGAGGTCTACCTCGACCTGACCCACATCCCCGAGCCCACCCTGCGCAAGAAGCTCGCCGGCATCCTCGAGATCTACGAGAAGTTCGTCGGCGTCGACCCCTACAAGAACCCGATGAAGGTGTTCCCCGCCGTCCACTACTCGATGGGCGGCCTGTGGGTCGACTACGAGCGCGACGCGCGCGGCTCGCTGAAGGCGGGCTCGCCGAAGAACCACTCGACGAACATCCCCGGGCTCTACGCGGTCGGCGAGTGCGACTTCCAGTACCACGGCGCGAACCGCCTCGGCGCCAACTCGCTCCTCTCCTGCATCTGGGGCGGCATGGCCACAGGCCCCGCGGTCGCGACGTACTTCGAAGAACCTGGACAAGAGCGCCTTCGACCTCCGGAAGGCGTCTTCGACAAGGCCGAGAAGGCCGAGCAGAAGCGCTACGAGGCCTCGTCAAGCTGACAGGGCAAGGACGGAGAACCCGTACGCGCTCCACAAGGAGCTCGGCGAGATGATGCTCAAGGACTGCACCATCGAGCGCCACAACCCGGTGCTCGACAAGGTCATCGAGAAGATCGGCGAGTTCGAGGAGCGCGCGAAGAACCCGAGGCCAGCAACCCCCTGGCCGCGACGCAAAGAACGGCGCCGCAGCACCCTCGCCCGTACAGCGGCGCGACGACGCGCCAGTCCAAGGCGGTTCACCGCGAGGTCGACTACTCGCTGCTCGGCCAGCCGAGCGCAAGACCGACGCGGCGAGCACGCCGCACGGCAGCTACGCAAGCGCGACTACACCAAGAAGAAGGCCGCCTTCGCGCAAGACCCGCCGAAGGACGCGCCCAAAGACAAGCCCGCGGAGCAGGCCTGATCATGAGCACAGAGAGCAAGCGCCCGGTCGACGTCCGCATCAAGCGCGCGGACGGTCCCAACGCCAACGTGCGGTGGGAGGAGTTCCAGGTCCCCTACTGCCGCAGATGAACGTCATCAGCGCGCTCCAGCAGCTGCAGAACCCACCAGACCAGGACGGCAGGACCACGCGCCGGTCGTCTGGGAAGCGGCGTGCCTCGAAGAGGTGTGCGGCTCGTGCACGATGATCATCAACGGCCGCGTGCGCCAGGCGTGCTCCGCGCTCGTCGACCAGATCGCGCCGAACGGCGAGGCGATCACCATCGAGCCGATGACCAAGTTCCCGCTGGTGCGGGACCTCATCGTCGATCGCGCGCGCATGTTCGAGTACCTCAAGAAGGTCAAGGCGTGGATCTTCCTCGACGGCACGCACAGCCTGGGCGCCGGCCCGCGCGTCGCGCCCGAGGTGCAGGAGGAGGCCTACCCGCTCTCGCGCTGCATGACCTGTGGCTGCTGCCTCGAAGCCTGCCCCAACGTGAACGACGGCTCGCCGTTCATGGGCCCGCAGGTCATCTCCCAGGTGCGCCTGTTCAACATGCACCCCTCGGGCAAGATGAACAAGAACCAGCGCCTCGACGCCATCATGGGCGACGGCGGCGTCGCCGACTGCGGCAAGGCGCAGAACTGCGTCGAGGTCTGCCCGAAGGAGATCCCGCTGACCGAGAGCATCTCGGTGATCGGCCGGGACACCTTCAAGCGCGCCCTGTTCGGGTGGCTGCTGAAGTGAAGCTCGGCGACGTCGATTGGGCGAAGCTCTCCCACGCGGGGGGGCCGGCGGACGACGTGCCCGACATGATCCTCGCCCTCGCGGACGAGGACCCGGAGGTGCGCGCCTCGGCGGTCGACGCGCTGCTTGAGCTCGTGTTCGAGTACGACGAGGAGACCGGCAAGGTCACCCTGTTCGACTGCACCCCGCACGTGGTGCCCTTCATCGCCGCGTTCGTGGACCGTGAGGTGGACGACGAGGCGTTCGAGGACGACCAGGCCATGCTGTCGGACGTCCTCGTGCACCTCGGCGCTGCCTCGCGCGACCACGGCCACCCCTCGGCGCTGCGCGACGCGGTCGCCGCCGCGCTCGAGCACCACGCCAGCTGGGCCCTGGACGGCCCGGAGTAGGGCGCGCGGTGGAGCTCGCGGCTCTGCCGGCGAAGGTGTCCGAGTTCTACGCGCGCGATCCCGAGGCCGCGCTCCTCCGGCGCTTCAGCAACTGCGACGAGCCGTTCGCGCTCGCGTCGCTGGGCACCCTGTCCGCCAGCGAGGTCGGTGCCGGCGCGGCGATTGCGACGCGCATGGTGGTCTTCATGACCGAGAACCAGGGTGTCTGTCACTGGGGCTTCGACGCCGAGGGCGGCGAGGATCCGCCCGTGTACGTGGCGGTGGACGGTGCCCCCTGGCGGCTGCACAACGCTTCGTTCGCCTCGTTCCTCGAGTGCCAGGTGTGGGACTGGTCGGAACACGCCTTCATGGCCACTGCGCAGGCGTCGGCGCTGTCCGAGGCCGAAGTGTCGTCGTTGCGAGCCTTGCTGGTCGAGGGTCCGACGACCCACGGCTGGCCCGGCGAGCGACAGCGCCGTTTCTCGAGCGACGACGGCTCGGTGCTGCTGTGGGAGTCCGACGACCAGACGGACTGGATGCTCCGCGCCGACACTCGCGCGGGGTTCGAGCGCCTGGTCGCGTGGATGGGGCAGGTCCGGCAGTCGAGCGATGGCTGGTTCTACGCCGTCACCGAGCCCGCCGCGTTGGCGCTCGAGGCGATGGCGCACCGCTCGTGAGGGCTTGGAGCGCCGCTCGCAACTTGCGAGGCCGACGGGGCCACCGCCGACGGGCTGGTCTTCGGGCGTCGCGAACGGTCCCCGACCTCGAAGCGACGACAGAGCTCGGTCATCCCGGCCTGCTTCTCGATGCATGTGTCCACGAACTCGCCGCAACTGTTACCCATGTCCTTGGACGGAAGGACGGGCCGTCACCCATGTCGTCACCCATGTCCGTACACTGGACCGTGGCTGCACTCCCAGCCTTGACATTCAACCGCCAAGATCTACGCTCAATCAAGTGGCGAACCGTACCATCCAGCTAGAGCTCCCGCGGACCCGTGGGTGGGGTGGGCGTCGCAAAGGCGCCGGCCGCCCGCGCACCGCGCCACGGCCGCTCGTCCCCCACCGCCCCCGCCCGCCGCACGTCGGCTGGGCTCCCGTGCACCTCACCCTCCGG
>JADJMO010000003.1 GCA_016709545.1 Myxococcales bacterium | reverse complement strand
GAGTCCCATCCGTCCCCCCCCAATCACGGGTACCACCTTCACGGATGACGGGCCCCAGGCGAGCGTCGGCGTCCAGCGATGGCGCCCAGGATGCCGACCACACCCCGGCGACCGCCCCTGTCATCCTGCAGAGCCCACCCCGTTGCACCATTGACCCCGCGATCAGGAACCGCGCCGCCCAGACCAGAGGGATCCCGCCGCGTAGGCCCACGGCCCGGGAGGCCGCGCCCCAGGTTGCCCTCGTAGGAATTGCACCGCCGGCCCGACCACGTAGCTCCCGACCCTGATCCTACTAGCGGTGTCGCTCGCGCCGTTGCGTCGGCCCTTGCAGCACGCCCGCCACACCGAACAGGCTCGCGGTCACCGCGTCGGCCACGAGGATCTTCCAGCCCCGCGCGGGCAACCGCGCGCCGCGAGGCCGGGCTCCGGCGTGCTTACGTGCCTCCGACGGGCGAGGCGGGAGCCGACCGGCAGCAGGAGACGCAAACGCGACCCGGCAGACACTGCTCGACGCGATGCAACAGATCGAGACTAAGTTGCCGGCGGCCGGGTCGCACATGGAAGCCCGAGCCGCGTCAGACGGAGCGTCGGAGGAGTTGTCCCTCGACCCCAGCCAGCGTTCCGCTTAATTCCACTGTCCGAGGTCGGTCCTGGCGCTCTTGCCGCGCGGCCGAATCGCGAACGTCCCGTCTCCATGCGCAGCGCCCTCTCCTCCTTCGCCCCTCGCGCTCGTCGGCGGGGTGGCGGCCTGCGCCAAGGGCCCACGGCGGGTGGGCCCACGACCACCACCGTCCAGATGCCCGCGGCTGCGTCGTCGACCTCGCCCTCGGGCTGCCGGTGCGAGGTTCCAGCGCTACGACGACGACGTGAAGAGCCTTCCCGTACTGCGACGGCCACGGGTTCTCGGGGACCAACAGCAAAGGTCAGGTGTGCGCGCCTAGCCGGTGCCCGGGCCGCTTCCGCCACCGGACTGCCCTGCTGATCGTCGCCCTTCGCCCGCGGCGGGCAGGGCCCTGCGGTCAGGTTCGCCTCCTCCTTGGAGTCGAGCCGTCACGCCCGCCCTGTCAGCTGGCGCCGTAGGTCGCGCCGACCGCCTCGACGCCGGCGTCGGTGCTGCGCCGCGCCGGTCGCCACGAGAGCCGTGCGATGGGCGCGGGCGAGCACGTCGGGAAGCACCGACGCATCGAGGGGGCCGACGTCCACTTCGCGCAGGCGACCCAGCGTCGGCGAGCCAGAGCGCGCTCGCGCCAGCGAGCCCGACACCGCTGCCGTGTGCGTCCAGACGGCGGAGGGCCGGCAGGCCCGCCGCTCTCTGCGAGCGCCTGGGCCCGCGTCCTCGATCATGAGAACGCGACGTCGAGGTGCGTGAGCGACGCGAAGGACCCGCGCGCGAAGCGCCTGTGCCCCTTCGGGGCCGATCTCCCGTGCTGCGCAGCAGGAGGGACACGCTTTTCGGGCGCGAACGGCGCCTTCGCGATCGCCGCCACTCCCGAAGGGGCGATGCGGTTGCCTGAGAGATCGAGCGCGGAGAGCGCCGGGAGCGGCGTCTCGCTGATTGCCGCTGCCACCCCGGCCGCTGCCCGTGTAGAAGAAGCGGAGCGTGCGCAACGTGGCGGCCCAGGCGCCGGCGAGGCGTCGCGCGGCAGGCCCGGCGAGCGCGCGGAAGTGCACGTCCAGCGAGGCGATCGGCGCCGCCAGCGCCGCGATCGCGGCCGCCACGTCCTCTTCGCCCACGGACCACTCGAGGCCCAGCGCCGCGAGCTTCGGTCGCGGTCGCCTGGCTGACTCACGCACGCCCGCGCGAGCCGTGCAGGTCCCCGATGCGTGGCTCTCCAGCGCCGGGGCTCCGGGCGCCTGCCAGCGCCGCGGTCGTGTCGGAGCCCCGCGGTTGCCGAAGACGTGAGAGGATCGCGCTTCTTTGGCATCGGCGCCGCGAACAGCGCCTGGAGACCCCTTGTCGTGCAGACCCCGTTCGCGCCGAGCCGCAGGACCTCGAGGCCGCTCGAGCACACCGCTCTTCGCCAGCGCCTCGGCTGGCATTCTGAACGGGACCTGCTCGAGCCACGGCTCGCGCAGGGCGCGCAGCGGGCCGAGGGCAGAGGCGATCCCGCGATCCGCCGAGTCCGCGCGAAGGCAACGGAGCGACGGCGCGCCCGCCTCGAACAGGCTCGTCGCGCCCTTGCCGAGCTTGCAAGCGACGGGATCGAGCGACTCCGAGTCCTTCGAAGAGCGCGCTCTCGCCGAGGGCTGCGAGCGCCGGCGCCGCGAACCCGACCGCGCCTTGCAAGCACAGGTAGCGCAGCGACCCAGCGAACGCGGCGCTGGCGAGCGCGTGGAGCCCACCGTCGCGGGCTGGTTCCACTGGAGGTCCAACGACTCCAGGTGGCCGAAGGACACGGCGATTGCCGCGACGCCCTTGGCGCCGAGTTCGGTCTGCACCAACGCCAGCGAACGTGCCTGTCGCGGAACGTGCTCGCCGCGAGCGAGGCAGCGCCGTCGTCGCCGAGCGGCACGTTCTCCAGCGGACAGATGCTCGAGCCCGCTTGCGTGACGGCTGGCCGTGCTCGCTGCGATGCCGCGCCGTCCGACGCGCGCGTCCTCCACGTCAGCTCCGGCGCAGACTGGCCAGTGCGGGGTGGCCGCCAGCCGCTCGGATCGGCGTCGGTGAAGGGGAGATCGACCCGGCCACGGTGCGATCGCGCACGCTCGAGGCGTCACGCCACGCGCCACCACCGTCGGTGATCCAGGAGCGTCATCAGCTCGGCCGGCGGAACCGGCGCGTGCCGCGCGCTGAGCATCCATCCGGGCGACCCTCGCGGGTACGGCGCGAGCGCCAGCTCTACGACGCGCTCCGTCGTCAGCGTCCCGCTCTTGTTCGGTTGCCGTTTCGCCACGGGCTGATTATCGCCGCCGTGTCTCGCCGCGGTCAAGCGGCGGCCGCTGGAACACCGATGCTTCAGGTCCGGCGCAGCGCGTCGCGCTCCAGTCTCGTCAGCACGACGGGCGCGGATCGGCTCACCGGTGCTGGGTCGAAGAACGGGTGCGGCCAAACCCTGGCCGCGCAGCTTCCTCCGAGGAAGAGTCCGACCATCTTGGTGAGGGGCCGGAGCTGCAGGCTCGTCGAGCCGGGCGGCGGGGTGCCTCCCAAAGAACTTGCCCTGGATGCGCGCGCGCGGCGGGCCGAGCGCATCGTCAAGCGCTCCCGGGCGTCGAGCCCGAAGAGGCTCGCGTGAGGCCCCCGAAGGGGACGCCCTTCAGGGTGTTGCCCATCGGGGTCCGGCGCAGCGTCAGTACCAGCGATAATCCCTTTGGTCCAGCCGCGGACAACGCAGCGCCTCGTTCGCTCGAACCTGGAGGGTCGCCGGGGCGACCTGGACGATGTCGGACCCGCCGCTCTCGTCGAGGAGGTCGTCTCGACCGAGGTGACGCGCGAACGCCTGACAGTCGTCGCAGTAGCAGACGACGCGATTGACCGTCGCGGGCACGGCCCCGCGCACCTCGCCGGTGACCCTGCCGCAACGGCACGCGATCGGAAGCTCCATGGGCGCGCAACGCTACCACGCGCGTGCAGGGCGGGACTCCCTCACCGTGACCTCGACCGCTCGCGCAGGGCCGAGCATCAGGCGCCTGCGCGCATCCGCCCGAGGCTGCGGTCGACCGCGACGGACGCGAGCGCGAAGCCGGCGAGTGCGGGCGCCCCGGAGCCGAGCCGCCCAGGTTCGAGGTGGCCGACCACGAACGCGAGCAGGTAGGCGACGCCCAGGTTGGCGAGGCCCCAGAGGACGTTCACCGTCGGCGACGACAGCCCGCGGAACCTTGGCCGCGCGAACGGGCTGTGGAAGGCCGCCCCGCCATGCCCTCGAGGTAGTGGGGGACGGAGTTGGCGAGGAACACCCCACCCAGGAAGGTCGGCAGCGCTTCGGAGATGGACACGGGGCCTCCTCGAGATGGCAACGGTGTGTAGCCTTCCACCGGACCGTATCGTCGACCCGCGGAGATGGCAACGTCGCGTTGCCTTCAGCGCCGGCCCGGTGGTAGCGTCGCCGCATGCGACGAGCGGGTCCGCGGCGCACCCAAGGCGTCCTCGGGGGCCGCAGCGACGAGGTCGTGCGCCGGGTCCTCGACGCGGCCATCGCGGAGCTCGCGCGCGTCGGCTACGCCGGCCTGCACATGGAGGCGGTCGCCGCCCTCGCCGACGTCCACAAGACCACCCTCTACCGTCGCTGGCCGAGCCGCGGTGCGTTGATCGCCGCGGTCGTCGAGCGTCTGCGCGGGCCGCAGCGCGATCGCCCGCTGCCGGACACCGGTCGCCTCGAGGACGACCTGCTCGCCGCGTTCGCGCTCCGAGCCACGATCGCGGGCGCCACCGAGGGCAAGGCGTGGGCGCGCCTGCTCGACGAACGTCACGCCCGAGCTCGCGCCGATCGTGGAGGCGGCGGTCGCTGGGCGCCGCAAGGAGTGGCGCGCGATGATCACGCGCGGCATCGAGCGGGGCGAGCTGCCCGAAGGAACGAATCCGGAGCTCGTGCTGCACTTCATCCGCGCGATCGTCGACGCCCGGCCGGCCTCGGCGTCCACGGCGTGGCGCGCCGCCGCGGTGCGCACGGTCGTCGCGGGCGCGCGCGCGGGGACCCTCGTTCGATAGTCGTGTCGCCTGCCAAACCGGCACCGGTCGGGGGTCGCATCGCGGCAGTCTGTCGGTGGCCCGCACTCGCTCGCGGAAACGTCGCGCTGGAACGCAGCTTGCTGGGTCGCGCAGCATGTCCCGCGCCTGGTCGCTCCTGATGCTCGTCCTCCTCTGCGCGTGTGGACGCACGCGCCCACCCACCGCCGTCGCGCAGGAAGCTTCGCTGCGCATCGAGATCCGCGACGCGGACACCGGCGCCGCGCGGCTCGTGCTCCGCGGGCTGTCGGCCACGGATCCGCTGGAGATGCTCACGCGACCGTTCGGGCTCCTCCTGCCGGCGCCGGTCGGGAGCAAGCCGCTCTACGTCGAGTTCCGCGCCGAGCGCCGCGGCGCGCCTGTGGGTGCGCACCGTGGTCACGCGCCTCGACGACGACGCCACGCTCCACGCGGTGTTCCAGCTGAAGATGAAGGAGCGGCAGCTGTCGCTCTGCGCGCTCGGCCCCTGCCCCCCAGGCCTGACGCAGGCCTCCGTCGATGCCGCCGACGCGGCGCTGGGCCGCGTGCACTCGCTGGCCAGCGTCCCGCTCTCCGGACCGATCGAGTGGCGCGCGACCGCGCCCGACGGCGGCCGACTCGCGATTCGCGCCTACCTGCTCTGATCCGGCGCGTCGTCGACCGCACCCCACCCTTCCGTCGACGCCGATCCCCTGCGGTCTGTGGCGAACGTGCACGGCGTGGGGCAGCGGTGCGCACCCTCCCCGGCCACTTTGCGCCGATTTCTCCGAGAGAATGGGCCATGGGACGGGCCTCGGCCGCAGGCACGCCGACTGCAGCGCCCTTCCCATGGCGATGCTGCGAGCCGATTTCGACTGGGACGAGCACGAAGAGCGCACCGACCCGGACCCGCCGACGCGCCCCGCGCGGGTGCTGGTGGTCGACGACGACCCATCCACGCGGGCCCTCGTGCGTCGCTCGCTGGAACGCGTGGGCTACGAGGTGATCGAGGCGGCCGACGCGACCGAGGTCTTCGTCGAGAACGACACCTTCCGGCCGAGCCGCTGGCCGGAGGGCGACGTCGACCTCTTGGTGGTCGATCTGTGTCTGCCGAAGCGGTCGGGGCTCGAGGTGCTCTCGGTGCTGCGCACCGGCCGCTGGACCACGCCCGCGATCCTCATGACCGCGTTCTTGGACCGCGACGTGCGACGGGCCGCGGACTTCCTCGGCGTCCCCGTGCTGGCCAAGCCGTTCTCGCTGGCGAGCCTCACGGCGACCGCCCTCCAGGTGTTGCTCGCGCGCGAGGCCTCCTGACCCGGCGAAACCTCGCGTTGCACCTCGGGCGCGGCGCTGAGCTCAGCCGTCGTCGAACCGCACCCCGGCGAGGACGGCCTGCGCGAAGCTGCTCCGGACCACGGTCGCGCCTGAGAAGTCACACCCGGTGCAGTCCGCCTCGTCGAACACGGCCTCCGTCAGGTCGGCGCCCCGGAAGGTGCAGTTCCGGAGCCGCGCCTTGCGGAAGTCCGTGTTTCGCGACCTCCCGCGCGTCGGCTACCTGGCGACGGCACGCACGGCGTGTGTTCGACGACGGCGGGCCGTGACCCCACGCCCTCGTCGCCGAACCGTTCGCACGTTGCGCCATCTGCCTTGCGTGAGCTGCGGACCGCCGACATGTCGCCGACTCGAGGCCCACCACCAGAGGGCGGCCGTGCTCCTCAGGTCGGGCGCAGCGCGTCGCGCTCGGGCCTCGTCAGCACGATGGGCGTGCGGATCGGCTCACCGGTGCTCCGGTCGAAGAACGGGTGCGGCCACCCCTGGCCGCGGAGCTTCCACCCGAGGAAGAGGCCGACCATCTTGGCGAGCGGTCCGAGCTGCAGGCTCGTCGAGCCGGGCGGCGGGGTGCCTCGCGCGAACTTGCCCTGGATCCGCGCGCGCGGCGGGCCGAGCGCGTCGTCGAGCCCTCGAGCGTCGAGCCCGAACAGGCTCGCGTGGAGGCCCACGAAGGGCACGCCCTTCAGGGTGTTGCCCATCGGGGTCCGGCAGCAGTCGGCGTACCAGCGATAGAGGCCCTTGGGACCGAGCCGCAGGCAGCGCAGCGCGTCGTTCGCTCGAACCTGGAGGGTCGCCGGGGCGACCTGGACGATGTCGGACCCGCCGCTCTCGTCGAGGAGGTCGTCTCGACCGAGATGACGCGCGAACGCCTGGCAGTCGTCGCAGTAGCAGACGACGCGGTTGACGGTCGCGGGCACCGCCCCGTGCACCTCGCCGGTGACCTTGCCGCAGCGACACGAGATCGGGAGCTCCATGGCGCGCGACGCTACCACGCGGGTGTCCGCAGGCGTGATCCCGTGCCCGTGGCCACTGCCCTCGTCGGCGAGAGCGGGCCGGCAACCGCGGAGCCGGCCGGTCGTGCGTGCGTGCGGCGCACAGCGACAGCAAAGCCGCGTGGCGGAGCGCTGCGCGAGCGGGCGCGGCATCTCCTCGATGCTACGCTGGTGCATGCGTTGGCTCGGTCTGCTCTTCGGGATCACCCTGCTCGGCTGCGGCGCGGATGGGCCGGGCGCGCCCGAGGACGCCATCGGGGATGCCATCGGGGCCGAGGTGGCCGATGCGACGGGCGGCGCGGAGACCTCGTTCACGCTGGCCAAGTGCAGCGGCGTCGGCATGCAGATGCTCACCGAGAAGGGCCACGGATACTGCGTGAACGACGGCACGTGGGTCGCCGAGATCGCGTGGTTCGAATCCACGGCTCGCAAGCTGAGCATCGTCCTGCCGGAACGGCCCACCAAGTCGAGGTCCTACACCTTCGACGAGGCGCGCGTCTGGGCCTACTACTTCGCCGAGGGGGGGGCCTGGGGGAGATGGAGGGTCGGCTGTGGCGTCGACGTCCAGGTCAAAGGTGATGCGATTCGCCTGTCCTTCGAGGCGTCTCCCCGGCTGTCTGGCTTCGTGCCAGGGCCCTCGTCCGCGTCCTTCGAGGTGCCCTCGTCGAGCCCGGTGGTGAGCGACGCTGACGTCAGCCCGTATCTACCCGAAGGCGGCGGCGCCCTCGTCACCTGCGCCGACGGCGGAGCCAGCAGCGACGCCGCATCGGAGTGAGGGCCCCGTACACGCTCGCCCGTGGGCACGCTCGCCCCGCTCGAGATCGGGGACCGCCTGCGCGAAGCCTCAGGCGTCCGAGCCCTCGTCCGGCGGCTGCAGGCGCGCCATCAGCTCGAACCGCGAGCCCACGCCGAGCTTTCGGTAGGCCCCCGCGAGCTGATTGGCGACCGTACGCACGGACGCGTTCCGGCGCTCCGCGATCGCTCGATTCGAGAGCCCGACGGCGGCAAGCCCGACCACAGCGCGCTCGGCCGCCGTGAGCGCCGCGAGGAACTCCCCGGACAGGACGACGACGCGGAGGCGTCCGACGCCGAACGCGTCGAGCGCGCCAGCGAAGCGCCGCGACTCAGCCACGGTGGAGCCCGATCATCCGAGGAAGGTACCGGTGAGCGTAAAGACTGTCGTCGGGTCCGTGGATGTCGCAGCGCTCAGGGGGTGGCCTTGCCGGCGGCGAGGTACAACCTGTGGCGGGCGGCGATCCATGGTCATTCGTGTTGCGCGCCGCCAGAGGAGCGCAAATCGCGCGGTTCTGCCACCTGGTCACTTTCGTTGCAGCGGGTGTTTGCGAGAACCGCCCGGGGTACCATCTCTTGCCGATGTGGCAACCCCAGTCGCCCCGTTTGGGCCGAGTCGCCGACGCGGTCTACTCCCTCGAGCCCGACGACACGGCGTGGATGAACGGCATCCTGAGCGCCGTCCGCCTCGACTGCATCGGCTCCGACGCGGCTTTCGTCGGACTCGGGGAGATCTCCGAGGGACGGGCGATCCCCATCGCGTCGGTCGCGACGGACGAGGAGCTCGCGCGGCAGTGCCGCCAAGGCGCGGCGCAGCTGCCCGCCTTCTATGTCGGACTCCGTGCGCGGAGCTTCGCCTCGACCGACTTCCAGCTCGTCGGCCACCAGATCCGCGACCTCCCGCAGTGGGACTTCTTCGAGTCGCGCGACGTGCAGGACATCTTCGTCGTCAGCGCGTTCGTCACCAGCGGGCGATTTCTCGCCTTCGGCGGTCACCTCCCGGTCGCCGCAGAGCGTTGGCCGACCTCGCTGGTCGAGGAGTGGGAGGCGGTGGCGCTCCATCTGGCTGCGGGGACGGAGCTGCGTCACGCACGCGCCACGGGTCGCGCGAGCGTCGCCGCGGTGTTCGGACGCGACGGGAGGTGCGTCCACGCCGAGGGTGACGCCATGAGAGAGCGGACCTTCCTCCGCGAATCGGTGCGGCGGCTCGAGCGGTCACGCTCCCGGTTTCGTGACGTTCCCACGCCAGCCGAAGGAAGGCGCCCGTTCGTGGAGGCGCGGTGGACCCTCGTCGACCAGTTCGACTCCGACGGGAAGCACTTCATCGTCGCCTACGCCATCGAGGACGACGCTCCCGGCGATGAACCGAAGACTCTCGAAGCGCTCTCGGCGCAGGAGCAGCGGGTGATGAGACTCATCGCGGCGGGGTGGCCGTTCAAGCTGATTGCGTATCAACTGGGCATCTCGGAAGGCGCGGTCGCTTCCTACGCCCACCGCGCCCGCACGAAGCTTCGAACGCGCCAGGGCGACCTCACGGGCCGAAGGAAAAGCAGGGCCACGTAGCCGGGAGTCACTCGCCGGGAAGCGCGAGGACGCCTGCGCCGAGGCGCGACCCATGATCGTTGCCGCTCATGGCGCACTCACTCCGACGCTGGTGCCGAGAACCACCCCGAACATCAGCGCATGTCCGAGCGGCACGGACTCCGCGGCGCCGAAGAAGTGCTGACCCTCGAGCCGCACGGAGAGCGGCCAGGAGCCGACGAGACCGGGCGCGCCTTGCACGACCCAGCGAAGACCGGGGACCATGTTCCTCACCTCGAGCGCGCCTGCGAGCAGGAACTCGAACTGCCCCGAGATCATCCCGAAGCCGACCTCCGGCGCGAGCAGCGTCGCCGGCGGGCGCGAGAGCTGCGGGCGGACGCCCAGCTTCTCGAGGATCGCCTCGCGCACGTGGATGACGCGCGCGCCCACGTGAAGGCCGTAGATCAATGGGAGCTGCCGGCTCGGATCGATGCGGTAGGTATCGGTTCGTTCGACCCATCCCCCGCCGATCGAGCGCGTCTGCGTCGCCACGATCTGGCGCAGCGGGACGGTCGTGCGTCCCCCGACGACGAGGCTCGCGCCGCCGACGAACGAGACCGGGCTGAGCACCCCCGTCGCTGGCATCAAGTTCAAGAAGCCGTCGGCCGACAGGACGACGTGCCCGAGCTCGAGGTGGGCCGCGAGCCGCGGTCCGAGGGGCAGCCCGAGCTTGCTGTTGGTCTTGCCGTCGAAGCGGAAGGGCACGAACGTGAGGCCGCTCGAGACGCCCACTTCGAGCGCCGGAAGGTGCCCTTCTTCCGCGCGCACGGCGCTCGCGACGAAGAGCGTGGCCGCCGCGGCCATGCAAGAGGACAGCTTCATTTGCACACCCCGCTGCAGATGACGACCGGAGCAGGAGCGCTCGCTCGATTCGAGCAGGTCACGTCGGGGTGGTAGCGAAGATCGCGCGTGTAGTACGTGGCCGGATTCGAGCCGCCGTACCACTCGCTCGGCGGTCGGGCGAGCGACCGACAGTTCTCCTCCGTCGTCTCGCTGCACTCGGTCGAGTACGCAGCGTCCTTCGGTGGACAGCTCACGTAGGGGCCGGCGACGCATCCTTGGCAGAGCGACCGCAAGCACGCCGCCTGTTGCCAGACGCATGCGCCGCGTGGCTCCGCCGTGGGGGAGGAAGAGCCGGCGCTGGCGCAGGCCGTGACCAACACGACGACGCCGAACGACGGGAGCAACGACCGCATGCCGCGATTGGAGCCGCACCCGATCGCTCGATCCATGGTCAGATTCATTGCACTCGAAGCAACGAAAATGACCGTGGCGGCGGGTGTCGGCGATTCCTAGGGTGCCTCCATGAGGGACGGCATGGTGAAGGGCCTCGCGGTCGTCGTCCTCGCGGGATCGACGATCGCGCTCGTGGGCTCCAGCGCGGCGTGCAGCAGCACCGACGGGTGCGGCGTCGCCTCGGACTGCGGGACCATGGGCTCGAAGCCAGCCAACAAGAGCGCGCAGCTCTGTGGCGTGACCGGACACTCGGACGGTGTCACCGCGAGCGCCGAGGGATGGGTATGGGAGGCCGCCGGTGAGCGATGCCGCTGCGAGATCCAGCTGAACCAGCTGTACTTCAAGAGCTGCGCCGCCAAGAGCACGTCGGTCACGCCCCAGCCCACGGGGCCTGGGGGAGCCAACTAGTCCATATCCTCGGTGATGCGTCCCGCTGTCCAGCCGGCGTCACGAAGCCGTCTCTGGTGGCGGCTACGGCTTGCTGGCGAGCGCGCAAGCGCCCTCGTTGGCGACCCCTGCGTACGGAATGCACCGACCTCCGCTGCACTGACCGACGCACTCGTCGCCGAACCGCTCGCACGCTGCCCCATCTCCCTTGCGCGGCGCACAGCGCAGGGACGTTCGGTCGCAGTAGTCCGACGTCGCGCAGTTCTTGGCGACGTGCGGGGAGCCGGCGAAGGGATCGCACGTCGCGCCACGCGCCAGTGGTGGAGTGCAGACGCGGAGCGCGCTGTCACACATGGCGTCCCCGGCGCACGTCGGATCGAGTGCGAGACGGAGCACGGGGGGCGGCACGCAGGCGGCGCCGGACGGCAGCGAGGGGCCACACCTCCGAGTGACGGGGTCGCAGGTGAGCCCGTCTCGGCAGCTCGGCCAGGCGACGACGGAGCATGGCTCGCCGCTCGCCCCCTTGCGCACGCAGTGACCACCCTCGGGATCGGGCACGCAGACCAGGTCGTGGCCACACACGCGGACGGGCCCCTTCTCCGGGTCACTGGCGCACGACTGCCCCTCGGAGCTCCGGGTGGTGACCTGGCACGTACCGGTCGTCGCCCCGCGCGGAACACTGCAACCAGCGATGGCGTCTGGACCCGCCGACGCACAGTCGAGCAACGTCGTGCAGGCGGCCCCGGTCGGAGCGGCGCCTCGCCACACGTTGGTGCAAGCGACGGCCGCTGCCCAGCCCGCGTCGTCCATCTGGTCGACCGGTGTCGCGCTGACGGAGCCAGAACACCCAACGTGCTTCCCCGCAGCAACGAGACACACCGCCGCCGCGTAGGGATCGTACGTCCTGCCGGCGCTCTTCTCTCTGGCAGTGCCAGCCTGGCACTGAGCCGCGGCGTTCTTCTCACAAGTGGCAAGGTCACCCTCGACGCCCACCGCCGCGCAGCACGGCACCACCGAGGCACACTCCACGTGGGCCACGCTCTCGCACCATCGATCCTCGGGGATCGGCGCGATGTCGTGGGAGTGGTCTTCGGCGACGTGTGCGCCGCAGCCAGAGACGAGGAGGAGGAGGAAGGTCGATCGGAGATGCATTGATGCGCGGCCAAGCAGCCTGCGTGCCATGTGCGTGCGCAAGTTGCCGCCCGCACAACCCGCAAGTGCAAGTGTCCCACTCGAACCAATGACCATGGCGCGAGCGAAAATCGCGACGATGGATTCTTGCTGCTACTACGTCGCAGACCTCGACGCGGGCTTCATAGGCGAGCTAGTCACGCTGGGCCTCACCGGCACCAAGTCGCGTTGGGCGTCAGCACGGCCAAGGGTGGTCTGATTCCGTTCGTGGTGAGCGCGCTCTGACGCGGCCCGCGGTGGGGCCGTCGCCGTGGCAGCGGCACTCCGGTGTCCACCGAGGGTCGTCCCGCGAACCCGTGCCACTCGCGCCGCGCGCTGCCCTCAGGGATCGAGCGACACGAGCCCGGTAGTACTCTCGAGGTGCTGCCACATGCAGACCGCCTCGACATCATCCCATCGAGCGCGCGAGGTCTCAGCCCGCCACGTCCACGACGATCTTCCCCACCGCACGCCCGGTCATCGATCGCGCCCACGCCTCTCCCAGCTCGGCGAGCGGGAAGCGGCTGTCGACGACGACCCGGAGAGCCCCGCGCTCCACGAGCCGGTCGAGGATCTGCAGGTCGGTGGCGCGGCTCTTGAGGAGGACCGGACGCACCTTCTTGTCGAGGATCGGGTTGAGCGCGCTCCGCGCGAACACGGCTGGACCAGGGAGGCACGACGCGTAGCGACCGCCCGGCCCCAGCAGCTTCACGAAGGGAGCCGGGTCCCCCGCGACGCAGTCGAGCACGACGTCGAAGGGGGCCTGACCGCGATACGGGTCGGGCGCCGCGTAATCCACCGCCTCGTGAGCGCCGAGCGAGCGCACGAGGTCTTCATTGCGGGCGCTGCACACGCCGACGACCGTGGCGCCCGCCGCGCGGGCGATCTGCACGGCGAGGTGTCCCACGCCGCCAGACGCGCCGACGACCAGCACCCGCTCGCGCGCGTTCTCGAGCGGCAGCTTCGCCTGATCACGGAGTCCCTGGAGGGCCGTGAGCCCCGCGAGCGGAAGCCCCGCGGCCTCGCCGAGGTCCATGCCCGACGGAACCTTGGCGACGACGTCCGCGCCGACGGACGCGAGCTCCGCGCACGCGCCCCCTGCGTGCTCGCCAATGCGCGCGTGCACGAGGTCGCCGACCGCGAGGCCTTCGACGTTCGCGCCCACCTCCACGACCTCGCCCGCCACGTCGTAGCCCGCCACGATGGGGAAGCAGGCGGGCATGATGAGCCGGAGCCCACCCGCGGCCCGCTTCCAGTCGATCGGGTTGACGCTGCTCGCGGCGACGCGCACGAGGACGCGCCCGTCCTCGACGACGGGGGCTTCTCGCTCGACGAGCTCGAGCTTCTCGGGTCCCCCGTACGAGGCGTAGGTCATCGCACGCATGACCGCACGCGTACCGTGTCCGCTCGGGCGTCGGTAGCCCGGCCCTACCTCGGGGAAGGCCGTGCCCGCCCTCCGGCAAGTCCGGTGCGTCGTGGGTCAATCGTCGCTGTCCACGTCGACGGCCACGGTGCCGAGAGGTCCCATCGCGGTCTTGCGGGTCGCCATCTCCGCCGCGAGCGTGACGCACTCCTGTTCGAGCAGCGCGTCGAACGAGCCCCCGGCCGAGATGGACTTCATCAAGGCAGCGACCATCAGCTCCTTCAGGTAGGCGAAGGAGAAGCCCTCGGTGCGGCCGACCAGCGCCTCCGTCGTGGAGGCCGACCAGGAGACCTTCCCCGCGAGCTTGCGCTGCCAGAGCGCGAGGTAGGCGGCGCGCTCCTCGGCGGCGGGCAGATCGAAGTGGTACTTGCGATCGAACCGGCTCGGGCGATCGAGGATCGCGGGGTCGATGCGCTCGGGGTGGTTCGTCGTCGCGAGCACGACGAGGCCCACGTTCTTCTCGAAGCCGTCGAGCTGGTTCAGGAAGAACGAGCGGTTGCCGGCGTTGACCAGCGCGTCGATGTCCTCCACCACGAGGACGCACGGCCGGAGCTGCCGCGCGCGCTCGAACACCCGCTTGAGGTTGGCCTCTTCGGTCTCGTACCGCGCCTTCACGCTCTGCACGTAGAGGCTCGGGACGTTCAGCTCCCGCACCAGCGCGCGGAGGCAGTGCGTCTTGCCGTTGCCCGGCGGACCGAGGAACAGCGCGCCCCGTCGCCACGCGAGGCCCAGCTCTTCGTACGCGCTCCGCGAGGCGAGGAAGCGCTGAAAATCCCCGCGGATCTGCTCCTTGAGAGAGCGCGCGAGGATGAGGTCGTCGAACGAGGCCTGCTGCGTCGCGCGGTAGAGCTCGTGGCTGCGTTGCCAGCAGCTCCCGTGGAACACCAGGATCGCGTCGCGCGGCTCGTTGGTGGTGCGCGCCACGTCGAGCGCGAAGGCGCGGACGAGCTCCGGTGAAGGCCCGACGAGCCACGTCCGCGCGTTGCGGTCGAAGCCGTCGCGCCATTGCGCGGCGACCATGTGCAGCGTCTCGCCGCGCCAGGCGATGCGCCAGAAACCCTCCTCGATGGTGGCCTCCATGCGGTCGTGGTCGGGGCCACCCCACTCGGAGACGCCGACGGCCCGTGGAGTGGCGAGCAGCTCGCGACGGCAGTGGCCCAGCACCTCGTACTCGGCGACGTCGAGCGAGGTGAAAGCCTCCACGTGCAGTGCGCCAGCGGCCATGGCGATCCCCGCCTGGAAACGAACTGGCGTCGAGGAGTCGGTCGGCGACAGACACAGCTGGAACAGGTCGGGGGGCAGCTCCATCGGCTTCGGATATGGCGGCGAGAACCAGGCGTCGACTCGCGCACGCTCGCGCTCCGCTTGCCTCCTGCTGCGAGGACCTCCGCGTTGCGGGCGCCGCCCACTCCTGTGAGACTCGAGCGATGGGACCCACTTCGCTGCGCGTCGCACTGACCGCAGCGCTGCTCGCGGGGTGCGCCGGTCCCAGCGCCGGCTCCGCGAACCAGGATGCTGCTGGACTCGACACCGCATCTCCGACCGACAGCGGCGACTGGGACGTCGCACATCCCGACACGGAACCAGACGGTGGCGGCGCCTGGTACAGCCTCGACGCGACGCTCGACGACGCCCCGCGGGCGGCCGTCTGTCCCGCCACGCCCCCGACACCGGGCACGCCATGCACGCCCTACGACGTGTGGGAGTCCTACTGCGGCTACGGCACCGAGGCGCTGTCCGACTGTCGCACGATCTTCCGCTGCCGCGTGGGCAGCCCCTCCTGGGTCCAGATCCCGGGCTGCAAGATGGTGACGGACTGCCCCGCAGCGCCGGCCTCGCGCACGGCATGCAACGTCCCGCTCGGTCGATGCGCCTATCCGGACGGAGAGCACTGCATCTGCCCTGGGTTCGGCGACTTCCGCTACCGATGCGCGAAGCCCGATCCGGGCTGCCCGAGCGTGGCTCCGAACGCCGGCACGGTCTGCCACACCGTCGGGCAGCTCTGCGACTATTGGGTCGACGTCGGGTGCTGCGACCGCGCGAACGTCGGCTACCGGGCGACTTGCACGCACGGCGTGTGGTACTGGACGTTCAACTACGGCGGGCCGTAGGCAGTTCAGGCTGGGCGCAACGCTTCGCGTTCGGGCCGCGTCAGCACGATGGGCGTGCGGATCGGCTCACCCGTGCTCCGGTCGAAGAACGGGTGCGGCCAACCCTGCCCGCGCAGCGCGCGGGCGTCGGGCCCGAACAGGCTCGCCTGTAGGCCCACGAAGGGCACGCCCTTCAGGGTGTTGCCCATCGGGGTCCGGCAGCAGTCAAAGCGCGCGCGACCTCGTCAGTCATCCGCAAACCAGAATCGGCAGGGAGCCCAGGCTCACAATCGCCCCACGTCGATGGTGGGCATCAAGCGACCGCGTGAACGAAGGCGGCGACTGCTGGCTTGCTCCATCTGCGGCGAACTGTCGACCACAGCGAACGTGTGCGGGGCGTGCCGACCCACGAGGAGAGACGGACCTGCCATCGTTGCAACCAGCCCACTACAACTGATACCCGATCAAAGGCAGTTCGCTCTGCCGCCACACCACAGTTCGACCCTCGACTGTCAGTCCAGGAAGCCACGCATGGCAGCATGCATTGGACGAGGAGCCGCTACGCCAGCGGGCGCGTGTCCGTGAGCGTCGAGATCACGCTGAAGCGCCCGGGCCCGGGGTGATTCCTGGCCTCACCACATGGGCACCAAGTCATCTTCCGTAACAACAATGCTTGTGCTTACGACCACTTCCGCAGGCGCACCGCTCGTTTCTGCCTTGCTTTTGAGATGCTGCCATAGGCTTGTTGGCGACCGCCGCCCCGGAAGCGCCCTCTGATATTGAAAATCGAACTCCATGGACACCGCTTGTGGCCGACTCCGTCATTCTCATTGCTCTAACCGGCTTACCAAAAGGCCCAATCACTTCGACCTCTTCGAGCTTGACGCCTTCCGCTCCGATCACTCCCGGCGTCGGAACCGCAGGCAATCCGTCTCTGGAAACCAATACTGCAACGTCGGACCCAACCTCCACGCAGTCGTCCCTAAGGCGAAAACCAAACGGCGCATGGCGAACCTCGATGTCCCTTGTCGGCACAACAATTTCGTGACACGCAGAGCGGAAGGAGAAACCAGACTCTGTGGAACCAACGACAACCTTCCCGCCGCAGTTCAGATTGATCTTTTCAATGACAATTCCGCTCGGCGGCTCGGCTTTGAGGACGAGGTCAATCTGACGGGTATCACTGCGAATTGTGACGCGTGGACCACGAGTCTCAATATCAAACGCGGAGGAGTTGCCGAACCACTCGTTGTCCTGAATTTCCGCAACCATCTCCCCGGTCTGATCGTAGAACTTGGCGCAGATGCGCGGAGGCCCGCCGGCAACCTCCGGGGGACGTATGGCGATCAGATCCACATCATCGATCACGAGCACACGCTGCACACCGACGATCTTGGTGCGACCAACCGACACATAGCAGTCCTCGCCACTACCGACTTCGAGACCGAATGATGACCGTCCACTGCGAATGCAATACGGGTTACTCCTCGCCGAAGCTACAGTCTTTGCCGACAGTAAATTGCGCGTCTTCTTCGCATGGCAGTTGCTGCACAGCAATGCGATGCCGTGTGCCGCATGCTCTTTCGCATCCGCATAGACGGGATCAAAGTGCTCGTACTCACAAATAGCGTTTCCGCATATCACACAGCCAAATCCACACGCGATCCGAACCTCCCGTTTGACGTCTGCAGGAATCGTCCTTGACAACTCGAACCTATTCTTCTCCACCGCCATAGTCAGCTTCCCATGTCACAGGTTCATCGAACATCTGAGGTAAGCCACCCAAGGCAGCTCGTCGCTCCAAGCGTTCGGCTCAACAACCAATATCCAGGGGCGCTCCGGCAAACCGTCGGGCCGTAGGCTGTTCCGGCACCCATCGCCCTCAGGATGTCTGCTGCTCTCGATTCCTGACCACCCCCCCCCCCGCCCCCCCCCCCCCCCCCCCCCCCCCCCCCCCCCCCCCCCCCCCCCCCCCCCCCCCCCCCCCCCCCCCCCCCCCCCCCCCCCCCCCCCCCCCCCCCCCCCTCCCAGCGCGATGTCCAAAGAGGCCATCGACCTCAAGGTGCGTGCGTTGCATGTTGTGAGTCAACCACGACCAAGCCGTGTCGTCATGCCGCCTGGTGCATGCGCTGAGCTGGAAAGGTCGTGCGCGGCGGTCGTGCAAAGCCGCCCGCAGCGCCGAGACGCCACGCGTTGTCAGCTCGCTTCGGAGAACGGCGGAGGGACACATGCTCCTTGCACGAGAAGGCCACAACGTGATCGCGGCTGCGGGCCTCGCGCCCAGTCGCAGGAAGCGTCCCTGGGATCCCGCACCGCAGGTACTCGGTCGAACGCCCTGCGGAGAGCGGCAAGGCACGCGCGTAGCTCTCCTCGGTGTCGCGCAGGAAGTCACTGAGGTGCTCGTGCAGCACACTGCTCCGGGCGGTGGCGAAGATGGGTTCGCGCGGTGCACGACACGCCCCCCAGGGCCAGAATCGTGCTCGCCGATCGAGGCTCGATTTCTCGGTGATCCGCGGCCCGTCGTTGTCGAGTCCGCCGGCTACGTGAGCCCTCCAAGAGGTCGCCCGACGTGACGGTCGTAGCGATCACGGCTTCCACCCGGCCGTAGTGGCCTCGACCAACGACACCTCCGGGGTCGTCCCCAACACCGACGGCCGCCCCGCGAACCGCGCCACCCGCGCCGCGAGCCGCCCGTACGGGTCGAGCGACACGAGCCGGTAGTGCTCGAGGTGCTGCCACATGCAGACCACAGCGACGTCACCCCAGTCGAAGCGCGCATCCTCCGTCACCCGCGCATCCAGCCACGCGAGCCCCCCCTCGATCCCACCCCGCAGCTTCTGGAAGTACGCCCCCCCGACGTCCACCCCCGTGCGCTGCGCCAGGATCAGCACCACCTCGTTGTCCATCACACCATTCGCGACCGCCAGCCGATTGAGGTCCTCCACGCGCTCGCTGCGCACGCCGAGCCGATCGCCCGGGTCGTGCGCAGCGACGAGGTAACGCGCGATGTGGTCCGAGTCGATCACCGTCACCTCGCCATCGATCAGCGTCGGGACCCGCCGCAGCGGGTTGTCCCCGTACGCAGCCCCCTCCTTCGCCAGCACGCTCGGCGCGCGCACGAACTCGAAGTCGACCCCGAGCTCCGCGAGGAGCACCCGGATCTTGCGGGTGAAATGCGACAGCGGGGTCCCGTGGAGGCGCATCCCCCGTCGCATCACGGCGAGCCCCTCGACGCAACGTCGTCAGGCGTTCTCGTAGAACTTCTTCTGGATCGCGATCGTCGCCAGCACCGCGACGTCGCGCGGGAACCCGTCCTGCACCTCGACCAGGAACTGGTCCGTCCACCCGACCTGCCACGACACCGTGAACGCCACCTGACCGTCCGCCTCGACGCAGCGGAAGCTCGTGGCGAGGAAGCCGCCGTCGGCCTTCAGCGTGCGGCTCCCGAGCACCAGCTCGAAGCTCTGCTTCAGCGCGAGCATCGGAAACGTCAGCGTGGCGACCTTCTCGCCGTTCGGCGCCTTCATCTCGTAGGTGGTGCCGAGCCAGTTCGGGTCGAGCTGCGCGAGCTCCGGGCCGTCGGCCCCCGTGCGCAGCGTGAGCTTCATCGACGTCATCGTGCCCTTCACCGTGAGGAGCAGCGCCTCCTCACCGGGGCGGGTGATCTCGTAGCTCGGTCCGAGGCTCAGGAGCTTGCGGCGTACTTCGTAGCTTTCCATGGTGTTCCTCCGCCGGCCTGACGCGGCGACGCGAGGCTCGTCGCAAGAAATGCGACTCTGGTACGCTGATCCCGTGTTCCGCCGCCTCCCCTTCGCCGCGCTCGTCCTCGGGTTCGCCTGCGGAGGGCCCCAGAAGCTCGACGCGGACGCCGCCCGCGCGACGACCCCCGAGCAGCTCTGCGACCGCTACGTCTCGCTCGAGGCCAAGGCGTTCAAGCTCGAGGGGAGCGGGTCGCGTACAAGCGCGAGAAGTGCCTCCCCTACGCGAAGAGCTGGAAGAACGACGACGCGTTCTGGGTGTGCATGGTGCAGTGCACCTACGAGGCCGCAGATCACGCCGCTGCGCGCGGCTGTCGCGGACGCTGCGGCGCCGCGCCGCCCGGGTCCGTGCTGCCCCCTTGACCGTTACTACTTCTGTAGTAACACAGGGACATGGTCGCTGCGCACGCCCTCGGCCCGCTCGAGATGCAGGTGCTCGGCCTGCTCGACGGCGTGGAGCCCATGGCCGTCGCCACGCTCCGCGACCGCCTCGCGGCCGCTGGGCACGACCTCGCGTACACCACCGTGATGACCGTCCTCGTGCGCCTGCACAAGAAGGGCCTCGTGCAGCGCAAGAAGGACGGCGCCCGCTACCTCTACGCGCGCTCCGGCCGCGCGGCCTCGGTCTCCGCCGGCCTCCTCACCAGCGTGCGGCGGGCCCTCTTCCAGGGCGACCGCACCGCGCCCATCGCGGCCCTCCTCGAGGACGAGTCGCTGTCCGTCGACGAACTGCGCGGCCTCCGTCGGATGATCGACGACGCGCTGGAGCGCCGCGGATGATCGCCGGCGAGGCGCTGTTCGAGGTGCTGGTCAACGCGGCCGTCACCTTCGTCGCGGCGTACCTGCTCGTGCGCCTGCTCACGGCGCGCATGCGCGACGGCGGACTGCGGCTCGCCCTGCTCTGCCTGCCGTTCGCCAAGGTCGTGTACGAGGTCGCGCGTGGCATCCCCGCCAACGCCTTCTTCTGGGAGCGCGTGCGCGGCGTGCAGCAGGAGCTCGGCTCGTTCCTCGTGGGCGTCGGGTTCAGCCGCCTCGGGTTCATCCTCCACATCTCGTTCTCCGCGCACGCCCACGGCCAGAGTTATCCCACCAGCGTCGCCGACGGCGCGGCCACGATCCTCGGTCGCCGGGTCGCCACGGTGGCGCCGACCGTCGTCGCCGTGGTGCTCGTGCTGGGCGCGCTGATCGCCCTCGCGCGGCTCCTCCACACCCGATTCCGGCCCGCGGGCCCCGTCGTGGACTGGCGCCGCCTCGGCGCTCGCGGCGTGCGCATCCACCTCGACCCCCGCGATGGCGTCCCGTGCGCGGGCGGCCTCTTGCAGCCTTGGATCTGCGTGCCCGCCAGCGTCCACGCGGCGCTGTCGGACGAGGAGCGCGAGGCGGTGATCGCGCACGAGCTCGCCCACCTGCGTCGCCACGACGTCCTGCTCCTCGGGAGCCTCGCGGCGCTCGAGGCCGTCCTGTGGTTCGTGCCGTTCGTCCGGCGTCTCACCCGCGCGATCGGCGCCCAGTGCGAGCTCCGCGCCGACGCCGACGCGCGGCTCCGCGGTGTCGACGGGGCCGTGCTGGCCTCGGCGCTGGTCCGCGTCGCCGAGCGACTGTCCGGCCGTACGCCGCGCGTCGCGTTGATCGCGGGCCCCTCGCTCCTGTCGCGTCGGGTGCACGAGCTGCTCTCCCCTTTGCCTGCCGAGGGGCGCGGCCGCGTCGCGCTCCGCTTCGTGCTCGCCGTCGTCGCGGCCACGTTCGTGCTCCGCGCCACCACTTTTGGTTTGCCCTGACCCGCGCTGCCCCTCGGCCCGCGGGTCTCGTTCCGCCCGTCGTTACTACAACAGTAGTACAAGGAGACCGCCATGAAGACCTTCGCCCTAGCGCTGTTCCTCACCCTCGCCGCCTGCGCGACGACCGGCCCCGCGCCGCATCACGTTCGCGCCCGCGACCTCGGGACCCAGGCCCCACAGACGCTCGCGCCCGGCACCCCGATCATCGTGGAGTTCGAGGCCGGCGACGTGATCCCCGTGGACCTCACCATCGAGGGAGATCTCGTGGGACTCGTCGAGACCCCGAAGGTGGCGGTCGTGGCCAAGCGGCACTTCTTCCTGCGCATCGACAAGGACGGCATGCGCACCAGCTCGGACGGGAAGAACTTCGACGAGAAGGTGGTCCGACCCGGTTCGTTCCGCATCGGTCTCTCGGTCACCTCGGCGGGCGTGCGCGGCCAGATCGGCCTGACGACGCCGCAGAAGGCGCCCTGATCACGGATCAGAGAGCGATCAGAAGAACACCATGCCGAGCGACACCGCGATGCCACGGTCGCCCTTGATGTCCTGCGCGAACGTCGGGGCCACCTTGGCGAGCGCGTCGGCCTGGCCCTGCGTACGACCGCGCAGGTAGCCGCGCACCTCGAGGCGGAGCGCCGTGGCCTTGTCCATGCGGTGCTCCACGCCGAGACCGGCCGACGTGCCGAGGTAGAAGTGGCCCCAGGGCACCACGTCCGGCACCTCCTTGTCGCCCGACTCGAAGTGGCTGACCCGCATGTCGAAGGCGAGCGACGTGAAGATCTGCGTCTTCGACTTCGGGTTCAGGTAGACGAACAGCTTGGGCAACGTCCAGCCGATGTCGTAGCGGCGGTAGCCGGCCGAGCTGCCGTAGGCCTGCTCGAGGCCGAGGTCGATCGCGACGCGCCGGCCGACGCGGCCGTGGAACGCGAGCGAGAGCCCCGTCATCGCCGCGCCCGAGAACGCCTGCGGGCCGAAGCGGCTCACGTCGAGGGCGATGCCGGGCTCCGACTTCTGCTTGTACTTGGAGGCGGAGTTGTTGCTGCTGCCGTGGTCGTCGTCGTCGTAGTCGTCGTCGTCGTGGGCGTGGGCCGCCGTGGCGAGGGTCAGGCAGGAGAGGACCAGCGGGAGGAGGATCAGGCGACGCATGCCTGTCCAACGAGGACGCGGAGGCGACCTTACAGGGCCCGCTTCACCAGGGAATGGGCGCGAGATCCGTGTCGACGAACGCGCCGTGGTGCTCGGGCCCGAGGCGTTCCACCGCCCGGAGGACCGCCCCGGCCGTCTCCGCCGCCGATCGCGGCGCGCCCTCGCCCCCCATCGCCGTGCGCGTCCACCCGGGGTGCAGCGAGACCACCCGCACGTGCGGCTCGGTCGCGGCGATCCAGCGGGTCAGCGCGTTCACCGCGGCCTTGCTCATCGCGTATTCGGGCTTGCTGCTCGCGCGGAACGCCCCGAGCGACGCCGCCTCGGACGAGAACTGCACGAGCCAGGGGGCCTTCGCCTCGCGCAGCAGGTCGACGAAGGCGTCGTAGACCCGCAGCGCGCCGAGGGCGTTCACGTCGACGATGTTCGCAGCCCGCGCGAGGTCCATGCCCGGCGCGCGCTGCGGTCCCCCGGACAGGCCGGCGTTCGAGAACAGGAGGTCGAGCGGCGCGGCGCAGCGCGCCCGGGCGGCCCGCACCGAGGCCTCGTCGGTCACGTCCATGACCAGCACCTCGAGCCGTGGACCGGGGGCGAGCTCGCCCTCTCGGCGCACGGTCGCGACGACGTGGTCGCCGCGCGCGACCAGGGCCTCGACCAGGGCGCGGCCGATGCCTCGGGCCGCGCCGGTCACGAGCACGCGCATCAGTGCCAGATGTTGGCGGACTTCACCGGCTGGCCGGTGCGGTCGTGCTCGTCGAGCAGCGCCTGCGCCTTCTGCTCGCAGGTGACGCACGCCGCGAACGACGAGCCGTGCGCGCACGTGACGACGGTGGCCTTGCCGCCCGTCTCGAGCTCGTCTTCCTCGATGTGCCGACCGCAGGCGATGCAGTGGATGTGCTGGTGATCGTGACCCGCGGCGGGACCGGCGGCCACGGCCTTCTCGGCCTTGCGCTCGCGCTTGGTGAGCTTCTTCTCGCGCTTCATGGGGGGCGCAGCATGACCGTTTCGCCGGGCGCGTAAAGGGGGCGGCCAGCCGACTCCCCCCAAGGCTCCCGCTCGGCGGTATGCTCTCTGCCCATGGAGAAGCTCCGTCGCATCCTCGTGCCCGCCTTCGCTCTCTCGTTCGTGGGGGTCGCGTTCGTCGCGTGCTCCTCCGACCCCGACCCGGTCACCGAGGACACGGGCACCGGCACCGACGCCGTCGCGGAGGTCGCCGACGCGAAGCCGGAGACCGAGACCAAGCCGCCGTTCGAGGTCGGTCTCTGCGACAAGCCGCTCGCCGCTACCTTCAAGTGCGAGGCGCCGATCAAGCTCGCCGGCCAGACCACCTGCGGCGAGGACGACGTCCAGGGCTTCCTCAAGGCCTGCTGGACCCCGCTCGGCGGCTCGAAGGACCTGTGCACCGCCTGGCAGACGGCCCACGCCACCTGCAACAAGTGCATCGCCGCGTGGTCGTACACCTCGAACGGCAACCCGAACCGCGACGCTTGCTACTACCGCGTCATGACCACGACCTGCGCCAACGCGGTCAAGTGCTACTTCGACTGCGTCACGCAGGCCTGCGCCGATTGCAGCGACTCCACCGAGAACCTCGACTGCCAGAAGCGTGCGCGCGCCGCGGGCGGCGCCTGCTACGAGAACTCGTACAAGCAGGCCGACACCGAGAAGTGCTTCGACGGCAAGGGCCCGATCGATCCCTGCGTCGTCGACGAGCTCTCCAAGGGCAGCTCGGCGGACAAGGCCCTCCTCGCCGACCAGCTCTCCATCTTCTATCGCGGTGCGTGCCGCGACAACGGCGACTGGAGCAAGGCGAGCACCGGCGGCGACGCCGGCACCGACGCGACCTCGGACGCCGTCTCGGACGCCGCCTCGGATGGAGCGACCGACGCCGCCGCCGACGGCGGCTGATGCTCTCGACCCTGCTCGCGAGCGCCCGCGCGCCCACCTTCGCCCCCGAGCTCCGCGGATTCCTCGCCGCGCACGCCGCGGAGCACGGGGACTGTACGCCGATCGCGCGCGCGTTCCTCGGTGGGGCGCGCGCGGATCGGCTCGGGTTCGCCTTCGTGGCCGGCTACCGCGCGGCGCTCGAGGCGCTCGTGCCCGATCGGCCGAGCGAGCTGTCCACCCTCGCGGCGCTGTGCGCGACCGAGGTCGCCGGCAACCACCCGCGCGCGATCGAGACCACCCTCGAAGGCGGCAAGCTTCGGGGCCACAAGAAGTGGATCACCCTCGGCGGCGCCGCCGAGACCCTGCTCGTGGTGGCGAAGGTCGGTGAAGCCGACGGACGCCCGCAGCTGTCGCTCGCCGCCGTCCGCGCCGACGCGCCCGGCGTGCGGGTCACCGCGCTCCCCGAGACCCCGTTCGTGCCCGAGGTGCCCCACGCGGAGGCGCACTTCGAGGACGTCGAGGTGACCTACGTGTTCCCGGGCGACGGCTACGCCGACTACCTCAAGCCGTTTCGCACCGTCGAGGACCTGCACGTCCACGCCGCGTTCCTCGGGTATGCGCTGCGCGCCACGCTCGCCGCCGCCGACGAGGAGGGCACCGAGCGCCTGCTCGCGGTCGTCGCCGCGGTCGAGGCCCTGGCCGGCACGCCCACCGCCTCGATCACCACCCACCTCGCGCTCGCCGGGGTCATCGCCTCGACGAATGATCTCGTCGCCCGGCTCGAGTCCACGCTCACGGCGGCCGATCCGCGGTTTCCGCGCGACCGCGCGCTCCTGCTCGTGGCCGGCAAGGCGCGGACGGCGCGGCGCGAGACCGCCTGGCGTGCGCTGACGTCTGCGGACGCGCCCGGCGTGGTACCTTCGTCCGCGCAATGAGGGCCCCGCTCGTCGTCCTTGCCTCCATCGCCATGGGGGTCGCCGTGGGTGCGCTGCTCGCGGGTTGCCCGCCGAAGCCCGGCGGCGGCGACGACGCGGCGCCGATCGCGAGCGCCCTGCCCTCGGTGAGCGCGTCCGCGTTCGTGCTGCCCACCGCGCCGTGGGACGAGGGCGCCCGCACCGCCGCGATCACCGCGGGCCTCGGCGTGCTGCGCAAGCACCAGTGCGCGCGCTGCCACACCGTCGACACCATCGAGGCGCCCGCGCGCCCGCTCCACTGCACGAGCTGCCACATCTTCCTCAAGGGCCTGGATCCGGCCAAGGAGGAGTGGGCGAAGATCGAGAAGAAGTATGGCAAGGGCATCCTCGAGCGCTACCGCGCGAACATCCAGCACCTCGAGCAGCTCCCGAGCCTCACCAACCTCGGTCAGCGCGTGCGCGCCGACTGGATCGTCGAGTTCCTGAAGGAGCCCTACGACCTGCGCCCGCTGCTCGGCGAGAGCATGATCCGCCACGCGCTCGCGCCCGACGAGATCGCGACCCTCGGCCGCTACTTCGCCGCGGTCGCCAAGGCGCCGGACCCGACCGCCGCCGGCTACGTGGCCCCCGCCCTGCCCCCCAAGCCCGACGCCACACGCCTCGCCAAGGGCAAGGAGCTCTTCACGCAGCGGGGCTGCGCCGGGTGCCACACCTTCGGCAACGTGAACTTCGGCGTCGACGCCAAGCAGCTCGTGGCGAGCAAGGCCGTCGCCCTCCTCGCGCCGAACCTCCGCTACGTCCGCGAGCGCACGCGCCTCGACGTGCTCGTGCAGTGGATCGTCGATCCCAAGAGCGTCTCCCCCACCACCACCATGCCCGCGCTCGGGGTCAGCAAGGCGGACGCCGAGATCCTGCGCGACTACCTGCTCTTCGCCGACCCGGAGCTCAAGCCGGCGCCCGCGCCCCCGAGCCTCGAGCCGCCGAAGCTCCTCGACCGCCCCGTCTCCTACGAGGAGATGAAGGAGAACGTGCTCGGCAAGATCTGCGTGCACTGCCACATGAACGACTACGAGAAGGATCCGGGGCCGGGCAACCGTGGCGGCCTCGGCTTCAAGGGCATCGAGCTCCAGATGCGCACCTACGAGGCGCTCGTCTCGGGCTACGTCGACGGCAAGGGCAAGCGCGTCTCGGTGCTCGCGCCGCGCGAGGGAGAGAAGCTCGCGCCGGTCGTGCTCGCGATGCTGCGTCGTCGCCTCGAAGCCCCGCGCGATCAGGTGGCGCCGTTCGACGACCACGCGCACGTGCCCTTCCCCAAGGACGGCCTCGCCGGCATGCCGCTCGGCCTGCCGACGATGAGCGACGAGCAGATCGCGCTGCTCGCCACCTGGATCGCGCAGGGGTGCAAGGGCCCCAAGGGAATCACCGGCCAGCCGGGCGTGTTCGACGGCTACCTCGTGCCCGACGGCCCCATCGAGAAGAACGACGGCTGCGAGCTCCGGCCTCCGTCGAAGAAGCGGCCGGCCTGGGCGATCGAGACCGAGAAGGCCGCGGCCGCGCCGGCGCCGTCGGCCAAGCCCTCGGCGTCCGCCAAGCCCTCGGCTTCTGCGCCGAAGTGAGCCCGAGGCGCGCGCCGTGAACCCGGGCCCCCCCCCCCCCCCACCCCCCCCCCCCCCCCCCCCCCCCCCCCCCCCCCACTGGCTGGACCTCCGCGCTGCAGAGAACCAGCAGACGGGAGCCCACCCCCCCCCCCCCCCCCCCGCCCCCCCCCCCCGCCCCCCCCCCCCCCCCGCCCCCCCCCCCCCCCGGGCCCCCCCCCCGGGGCACCCCCCCACCCCGCACGACCCCGCGCCCGGCGAGCTGCTCGGGCTCGGCGAGGGAGAGGGCCGACGCGCGCTGCGGCAGCTCGCGCTCGTGTTCGTCGCCTCGGCCGCGCTCGTGCTGCTCAAGGCCGCGCAGGGCGGGATCTTCCTGTCCGCGTACCCGCGCAGCGCGATCCCGTGGGCCTTCGCGGCCTCGGCGTTCACCCTCGCCACCTTCTCGGCGCTCGCGGTCGCCATGGCCGCGCGCCTCGGCCCCGTCCGGCTCGCCGCCATCACGCTGGTCGCCGGCGCGGTCGGCAGCCTCGCCCTGCGCGGCCTGCTCGCCACGGGGGTGCCGGGCGCGCCGTTCGCGCTCTACGTGGTGATCGAGGCCACCGCCGGCCTCGTCCTCATCCAGACGTGGAGCGTGGTCTCGGGCACGGTCGACCCCCGCTCCGCGAAGCGCATCCTGCCGGTCGCCGGCGTCGGCGCGAGCGTGGCGTGGACCCTCGGCGGCCTCCTCGTGCCGCGGCTCGTGTCGCTCATCGGCGCCCCCGGGCTGCTCGTGGTCGCGCCGCTCCTCTTGCTCGGCGCCGCCGCGCTGGTGCGCACCATCGGACGCATGGATCTCGCGCCGGCCTCCTCGCGGCCCGTCACGAGCGGCGCCTCGAGCCTGCTCGCCGGGTGGCGCAGCGGGCTCTCGTTCGTGAGCGAGGTGCCGCTGATGCGCCTCTGCATGGCGCTCTCGGTGCTGGCCCTGCTCGCCGAGCAGCTGATGGACTTCCAGCTGCTCTCGAGCGCGCGCGAGCGCCTCGGCGATCAGGCGGCGATCACCGCGTTCTTCGGGCGCTTCTACGGCATCACGAGCGCCATCGGCCTCGTGTTCCAGCTCGCGCTCTCGGGTCGCCTGCTCGCCCGCCTCGGCGCGGTGCGGGGGCTCGTGGTCACGCCCGCGGTGACGGTGTTGTGCGCCCTCTTCGCGATCGTGATGCCGGGGTTCCTCGCGATGGTGCTCCTGCGCGGCAGCGACCGCGTGCTCAAGGGCGCCCTCTTCTCCTCGGCGATGGAGCAGACGCAGACCCCGCTCCCCGTCGTGCGGCGGGCGCAGGCGCGCGCGCTCTCGCGCGGGGTCATCGCGCCGGTGGCCTACGCGTTCGCGGCGCTCGGGCTCGCGGTGCTCCCGCCGCACTTCGATCTGCGCCTGCTCACGCTGTTCACCCTGCTGACCTCGCTCGCCATCGTCGCGGTCATCGCCCTCGGGCTGCGGCGCGCCTACGTGCTCGCGCTGCGGCGGGCCATCGACGACCGTCGCCTGCGCCTCGACGGCCCCGTCGACGAGGCCAGCGTCGCGCCGCTCGACGCCGAGGCGGCCGAGGTGATCGCGCGCGACCTCGAGGACGCCGACGAGGGCAAGGCGCTGCTCGCCGCCGAGCTGCTCGCCCACGCCGACCCGCTCGTCGCGGGCCGCCTGCTCCCGCGCGGCCTCGCCCACGCCTCTCCCGCGGTGCGCACGGTGGCGCTCGACACGCTCGGCCGCCTCGGCGCGGGCAACGCGGCCGGCGTCGCCGATCGCCTCTCCCACGACCCGATCTCCGACGTGCGCAAGGCCGCGGTGCGCGCGCTGTTCCAGAGCCGGGCCCACGACGACGGCACCCGCCGCGCGCTCGACGGAGGCACGCGCGACACCGACCGCCGCGTGCGCGCTTCGTGCGAGATCGCCCTCCTCGCGCTCGACGACGCCGACGGCGTGCGCCGCGGCACCGCGCTCGTGCCGCTGCTCGTCGCCGAAGAGCCCGAGCGATGCCTCGCCGCGCTCGAGGCCCTCGCCCCGCGCGCCGGCAAGACCCCGGCCGTCGTCGCCGCGCTCCGCAAGCTCCTCGTGGAGGCGGACGACCCACGCCTGCGCCTCGCCGCGCTCGAGGCCGCCGGCCGCGTGGGCGCGCGCAGCCTGCTCGCCGACGTGGGCCCGCTGCTCGAGGACGCGCGCACCACCGAGGGCGCCGTCGCGCACCTCCTGCGGTGGGGCCAGGGTGCGCTCGAGACCGCGGCCGAGAGCGTCGTCTCGCCGAGCGTGCGCAGCGCCGACGCCGTCCCCGAGAGCGAGGCCCTCTCGCGCCTGCTCTCGCACGACGACGCCGGGGTCCGTGACCGCACCACGCGCGCGCTCTCGCGCCTCGTGAACGACGGGCGCCGCGAGCCGCTGCCGCGCGCGGCGGTGGAGCCGTTGCTCGAGCGCGAGGTCGAGACCGGCTTCCGGTACCTCTCGCTGCTGGCGGGCGTCGCGCACGACGACGGCACCGCAGACTGGGAGATCGCCGACGAGTTCGCGTTCCTCGGGCGCGAGATCGACCTGCGGTTCCGCGCCGCGCGTCAGCGGGTCTTGCAGCTGCTCTCGCTGCTCGCCAGCCGCAGGCTCGCGGGCACCGTCGAGGCCGGCATGCGCCGCTCGCTGCCCGGCGCCTCGGGGCACATGGAGGCCCAGGTGGCCGAGCTCCTCGAGATGGCGCTGCCGCCGCGCCTCGCCCGCCGCGTGGTGCCGCTCTTCGACCGCCTCACGCTCCGCGAGCGCATCAAGGCCGCCGAGCGCGTCGATCTCCTCGACCGCGCGGCCATGGACGACCCGCTGGCCTGGATCGTCGCCGCGGGCGACCGGACCCTGCGCGTCTGTGCCATGATCACCTATGGTGCTCGCGCGGCCGATCGATTCCCCGACGCGCACGCGGAGGACGTCCCCTTGATCCCGGTCTTCGAGCGCATGCGGTTCCTGCGCAGCGTCCCCCTGTTCGCCGAGCTGCCGGGCGACGACCTGCGCACCGTCGCCGAGATCCTCGAGACGGTCGAGCGCCCCGCGGGCGACTGCGTCTTCAAGAAGGGCGAGCCCGGCGAGGACATGTACGTCATCGTCCGTGGGCGCGTCGTCATCCGCGACGGCGAGGCCGAGATCGCCTCGCTCGGCCCGCGCGAGTTCTTCGGCGAGCTCTCCGTCATCGACCGCGAGGCCCGCTCGGCCGACGCTTTCGTCGTCGAGGCGGCGGAGTTGCTGCGGCTCCGTGCCGCAGACCTCGGCGAGCTCATGGCACGGAGACCGCAGATCCAGGAGCAGATCTTGCTGGTTCTCGTGCGGCGGCTTCGTACGTTGAACGCGCGCGTCGCGCACTGATACGCTGCCGCCCATGGCCGGTCTCGCGCCGGGGTTCATCGTCGGCAACGCCTATCGCGTCCTCTCTGCCCTCAACGAGGGCGGCATGGGCGCGGTGTACGTCGCCGAGCACCTCGCCACGCGCAAGCACCGCGCGCTCAAGGTCATGCACCCGACCTTGATGGCCGACCACGGCCTGCGCGACCGGTTCCTCCAGGAGTCGCAGGTCGGCTCCATGATCCAGTCGGAGCACGTGGTCGAGGTCGTCGACGCGGGCTTCGACGACCAGCTGCAGATGCCCTGGCTCGCGATGGAGCTCCTCGAGGGGGAAGACCTCGGGAGCCGGCTCGCGCGCGGGCCCGTCGACGCCCTCTCGGCCTACGACCTCGTCTCGCAGCTCTGTCACGCGCTCGGCGCGGCCCACGCGGCGCACATCGTCCACCGCGATCTCAAACCCGAGAACGTGTTCATCGCGCGCGCCCACCGGGTCGGCGTGCCCTTCACGGTGAAGGTCCTCGACTTCGGGATCGCCAAGGTGGTGGCCGAGGCCAAGGCCACCCGCATGCGGACCGCGGCGATCGGCACGCCGCTGTGGATGGCGCCCGAGCAGACCGAGCAGAGCCACCGCATCGGCCCGCACACCGACGTGTGGGCCGTCGGGCTCCTGGTCTTCCGCATGCTCACCGGCCGCTACTTCTGGTTCACCGCCAACCGCGACATGAACGACGTGACGGGGATCGTCACCGAGGTGGTGCGCGGGGCGATCCCGAGCGGCAGCCAGCGCGCGGCCGAGCTCGGCGTCGGCCACCTCTGGCCGGCGGCGCTCGATCCGTGGCTCGCGCGGTGTCTCGATCGCGAGCCCACGCGCCGCTACCCGAACGCCAACGCCTGCTTCGAGGCGCTCGGGCCCGCGCTCAAGCCGCAGTCGGCGCCCACCCACCACGGCTGGGCGCAGACCGCGATGGGCCAGCCCGCTGTTGCCCAGGGCATGGGCGCGCAGAGCATGGGCGGCACGGTGATGGGCGGTCAGCTCCAGAGCGGCGGCTACGCAGCGATCGCGCCGCCGACGCAGGGCCAGCCGGGGCAGCTGCAGAGCGGCGCGTACGCGCCGGTCATCCCGCAGAACAACGCGCAGGGCACGCCGCCCGGCGTGGTCGCGCACACGACCGGCAGCGGTCGCAAGAAGAAGGGCTCCGGCACGAGCTCGTTCCTGATCGGCCTCGGCTCGGTCGTCGTGCTCGGCGCCATCGCCTTCGGGGTCGTGCGCATCGTCCAGGGCCCCGGCCCCGAGCCGCCCCCGTCCGACAAGCCCGCCGCGGCGGCCAAGGTGGCGCCGCTCAACAAGTGGATCCGGGTGGAGCTCGGCAAGAAGTCGTGGACCATGGGCGTCGAGAACGACCTCGTCTCGCCGCTGGTGCGCGGCTTCCGGCCCGCACGCCAGAAGGGCGGTCCCCCGCGGCGTTCGAGATCCAGCAGCACGAGGTCACCTGGGCCGAGGTCGAGCCGTGGCTCGAGAGCGAGAAGAAGAAGCTCCCCAAGATCGACGGCCTCTCCGACGACAAGGGCAAGCGGGCGAAGCTCCCCGCCACGGGCCTGTCCTGGCAGCAGGCGGTCACCTACTGCAAGTCGATCGGCGGCAACCTGCCGACCGAGGAGCAGTGGGAGCTCGCCGCGCGCGGCGGCGAGCGACGCCGGTTCGCGTGGGGCGACGAGGCCCTCGATCTGCACAAGACGCGCGTCTTCGTCGGAGAGAAGCCCACGCTCTTGCCGGTGATGAGCAGCGAGCAGGACAAGACCAACGCCAAGGACGAGGACCAGGCGATCCACGACCTCATGGGCAACGCCCAGGAGTGGACGATCGATCTCTACGGCGACGACTACGAGGGCCAGGACGAGTCGTGGGTGCAGGCCGGCGGGGTCACCTTCCGCGCGGTGCGGGGCCTTCCGATCGCCATGGCCCCCGACGCCCAGCTGATGAAGCTCGCCACCGCCGCGTGGCGCGAGCCCGTGTGCGCCACCGGGGCGTGCGCGAGCGGCAAGGGCAGCGGCGACGCGGTCAACCTCGTGCGCGTGGCCTTCGCGACGGCCGCCGAGACCGACGCGCAGAAGGGCTCGCGCAAGTCGTTCGAGACCGCCCTCGCCGACGCCAAGGCCGACGTCGGCGCGTGCGTCGAGAAGGACGAGGAGCACAAGGCCCTCGTGCTCAAGGCCACGTTCGCGCGACCGCTCAAGGCCGTGCCGCTGTGCATCGCGTCCGACAACCAGCCCGACCCGATGGAGTGCTGCACGGGCAAGGTCTGCGCGTACGCCCCCACCGGCTCGAGAAGTACGACCCGGCCAAGGTGACCGTGGCGCCCGCCGACGGCTTCGAGTCCACCGCCCTCACCTGCGCCAAGACCGCCCTCGAGAAGAAGCTCGTCGGCATCAAGTGGCCGAACGACGCCGAGGGCGAGTGGACGGCGACCGTGGTCGCTTCCAGAATCGAGGCCAAGGCCCCCAAGGCCTTCGCCTACATCGGGTTCCGATGCGCGAGGGTGATCCCCAAGGACAAGGACTGATGCGTTTCCTCCTGCCGCTCCTCGGTGTCGTCGCTGGCTCGATCGGCTGCGGCGACTCGCTCGCGGTCAAACCCAAGCCCGCCCTCGAGGTCGTGGTCAAGGTCACGAGCGATCCGACCAAGCCGCTCGAGGGCGCCAAGGTCGTCTACGCCGGGAAGACCATCGCCACGACCGACGACACCGGGCAGGCCAAGCTCACCTTGAACGGCAACGACGGCGACTCGTACGAGGTCACCATCAAGTGCCCCACGGGGTTCCAGTCACCCACGAAATCCACGGTGATCCCGCTGCGGCGGCTCGAGGGCAGCACCCCCGAATACGACGTCACGTGTCCCCCCACCACCCGCACCGCGGTCGTGGCCGTGCGCGCCGAGAACGGCGCCTTCCTCCCCATCAAGCACCTCGGGCGCGTGGTCGGCCGCACCGACGGCGCCGGCGCGGCCACCGTGTTGCTCAAGGACGTCGAGGCCGACACGCCCATCGAGCTCGTGCTCGACACCACCGAGAAGGGCATGGAGGTCCTGCGCCCGCAGAACCCCTCGAGCCCCGCCTTCTTGCTCAAACGTGGAGACGAGGTCTTCACCTTCGACCAGAAGTTCCAGATCGAGGCCCCCAAGGTGAAGGTCTGGTACGCGCCGAAGAAGACCGGCCCGATCGCCCTCCCGACCAAGCCCGGCATGTGACCGCGATGGGCTGCCTCCGCTCCGCCGCCACTGGGCCGCCACTGGGCCGCCACTGGGTGGCTGGAGTGTGCACATGACGGAGTCTCGCCCACATGACAGTCGGATTCGCGCAACACGGCTGAATTCCAGGGTGGCGCGTCCGGCACGGCGCTCGCTAAGCTGAATGCGTGAGCACGTTGCGGGAGATCATCCAAGACCGGCGCGGCGCCGTGCAGACCGAGTACGTCGTGCTCGTCGGCACGGTCGGGCTCGCGTTCGTCTTCGCGATGATCACCGTCGGTCCCCAGCTGGTCAAAGACTTCACCCGCGCGCGCAACATCACCGCGAGCCCGCTCCCTTGACTCTCCACCCCCACGCCAAGCCTCGAGGAACGTCCCATGAACAAGCTCTCGCTCATCGCCGCCAAGAAGCTCCTCCGCGACAACAAGGGTGCGAACCTCGTCGAGTACATCATCCTCGTCGGCGTCATCGCCCTCATCGCGATCGCGGGCTTCAAGATGTTCGGCACCAAGGTCCAGGCCAAGGTCGAGGAGCAGGCCGGCTCGGTCGGCGGCATCAACGGCGCCGCGAAGTAATCGGCTCGTCGGCGCTTGTCGATCGGACCGAATCACTTCCTCGTCGTCGCGGTCGTCGTCGCCGGTCTCGGAGCGTTCTACGACTACCGGACCGGCCGTGATCCCGAGACGGGAGAAGGCAAGGAGGGTGAGATCCCGAACTGGCTCACCCTCGGTTCGCTGGCCCTGGCACCGTTCGCCCACTTCGCGCTCGGGTTCAAGCTCGGGGGAGCGCGCGCGGGCTTCGAGGCCGCCGGCGTGTCGGTGGTGGGTGCTTTCCTCTGCGCCCTCGTCCCGTTCCTCCTGTGGAGGGTCGGCGCGGGAGGCGGTGGTGATCTGAAGCTGTTCGCGGCCATCGGCGCCCTCTGCCGACCGATGGTGGGTATCGAGGCGCAGTTCTACGCCTTCCTCGCCGCGGCCCTCATCGCGCCGGCGCGGCTCGCCTGGGAAGGCAAGCTCTTCAAGGTCCTCGAGGGACTCCATGTGGCTCGCCATCAACCCCTTCCTACCCAAGGCCAAGCGCCGGGCCATCGAGCCCGCCGCGCTGACCTGGTTCCGGCTGGGACCGGCGATCGCCGCGGGGACCGCGGTCGCGGCCTTCCTGCACTGGGAGCTGAAGCGATGACCAAGCCCAGCCTCCCGAGTCTCCGCAAGGACGCGCGCGGCGCGGTCTACGTCGAGTTCCTGATCGTGTTCCTGCCGCTGTTCATGATGTTCATGTCGCTCGTCCAGCTCGCCTTCGTGAGCGTGGCGAACATCGTCGCCAAGCACGCGGCCTACGCGGCCTGCCGCGCGGCCATCGTGGTGCTGCCCGACGACCCGGCCTTCTACGGCGACGTCCCGGTCAACAAGGCCGACGGCGCCCGGCTCACCGCGATCGAGGCCGCCGCCAAGGCGCGCCTGCTCGCCGTCTCCACCATGCCCAACGTGGAGATCACCTTCCCGAGCTCGCCCGGCGGCAAGGACAGCAAGACCACGTTCCAGCAGGACGACACCGTCCGCGTGCACGTCACCTTCGACTACCCCTGCAAGATCCCCATCGGCAGCCGCTTCGTCTGCCAGTTCCTCACGCTGCACAAGAAGCTCGAGGCCGAGGCCGCGATGCCCATGCAGGGTGCGGGGTACGAGTACTGACCATGGACACCACGCTCACCTCGCAGGATCGCTCGCTGCTCGCCGACCGGCGCGGCGCCGTGCTGCTCGTCGCGGTGTTCATGAGCGCGTTCCTCGTCGGCGCGCTCTGGTACGCGATCGGCATCGGCGACGCCGCCATCTACCGCCAGTACATGCAGGACGGCGCCGACGCGGTGGCCTTCGGGTCCGCGGTCTACCACGCGCGCGGCATGAACATCATCGCGCTCATCAACATGGTGATGGCCGCGGTGCTGATGGTCCTCATCGCCTTCAAGATCGCGAACCTGCTGCTCATCGCCGCCAACATCGCGAGCTGCATCGTCGGCGCCTGGCTCAACCCGGTGTGCGACCTCACCACCGCCGCGCGCCCGCCGTTCGCCAAGCTCGTCGACGCGGTCGAGAAGGTCGTCGACAAGGTGCTGCGCGGCCTCTACCAGGCGTCCAACGCCGTCGCCTACGGCATGCCGTGGGTGGCCGAGGGCAAGGCCCTGGCCTCGGCGAGCGACTACAAGCCCACCGTCGACGGCGGGTTCATGGCGAGCATCTCGCTGGTGCCCGGCTCCATCGAGAGCGCGGCCGGCGGGTTCGTCTCCGCCACCAAGACGGGCTCGGCCACCGGCACCGGCGACACCAAGAAGTCGAGCGGCCCGAACCGCCTCGGCCTGCCCGTGCAGGACGACAAGTTCAGCGTCCTCTGCGACCACGCCGGGCGCTACCTCGGCGAGTTCATCTTCGCCCCCTTCTCGTTCCTGCCTGGCATCGGCGGCCTCGCCGGCGCGGTCGGCAAGTTCGCGGGTGGCCTCGTGGGCACGCTCGTCAGCACGTTCCCCGGCTACTTCTGCGGCGAAGGCGGCGGCACCGCGGGTGGCTTCGCCGACACCATCAAGAAGGGCGCGCTCGGCAAGGCCGACGCCAAGGTGAAGGACCTCTGCAAGGACAAGGCGGCCAAGGCCAAGAAGGAGAAGGTCACCTTCGACGTCGACAAGTGCCTCAAGGCCGGCGAGACGGGCTTCGACGCCCTCGGCTCTAGCGCCGGCAAGACCGACGGCGACAGCAAGACCTGCAAGCGCGTGTACGAGCCGGCGCTCCTCGGCGACGACTACTTCGCGGTGTGGTCGTTCACCTGGGGCGACCTCGCCGAGCAGTCCGGCGCGCCGCGCGGCGTGAACGTGGCTGGCTGGAACAAGGCCTACGCCGCCGGCCCCGACGTGTGGAGCAAGATGGGCATCGCCAAGGCCGAGTTCTACTACGAGCCCAAGCCCGGCGACCCGAAGCAGTGGTCCAAGTCGCTCGGCGACACGCTGCCCATGGGGCTCGGTGGAGCGAAGGAGGGCGGCCTCGTGGTCGAGGCGATGTGGAACATGCGCTGGCGCGCCCGCCTCCGTCGGCTGCGCCTGCCCATGCCCACCGCGGGCGGCATCCTCGCCTCGAAGCTCAACTCCAAGTTCACCAAGGTCCCCGTGATCGGCGACCTCCTCAAGTGGCCCGCCGCCAAGGTCGGCGAGATCGTCGACGACAAGGTCGGCGGCCTCATCGGCTCCCTCACCTCCGGGACGATCGTGCACTGATGGCCACCGCGACCTCCCTCCGCTCCAAGGGCCTCCGTTCGCAGCGCCGCCGTCGGCAGCGCGGCGCCGCCATGGTCGAGGGCGCCGTCGCCATCCCGTTCCTCCTGCTCATGTTCGCGGCCATCATGTTCGTGAACAAGCTCTACGAGACCAAGATGCGCGCCATGAAGTTCGCGCGCGAGGGCGCGTGGAACTACGCCATGTGCAACTGCGGCGAGAAGGGCGACGCGATCTCGTCGACGTGTCGCTCCGCCGAGGGCGCCACGGGCGGCAAGGGCGGCAGCGAGAAGGGCGCGGCCGAGGGCTTCGATCCGAGCAAGGTCAGCAAGGCTGGCTCGGGCCCAGGGGGCGACATCGCCTCCAAGGACTTCGGCTCCTCCGAGGCCTCGCTCACCCTCGAGGTCAGCTCCGACAAGTTCCTCGGCGGCTACACCAAGAAGGTCTCGAGCAAGAGCCGCGTGATGTGCAACGAGGCCCCGCACGACGGCAACCTCAAGGGCTGGATGTCCTCCGCGATGGACTCCTGGAGCAAGTGGTGACGCGATGAGCCCCACCCGCCTCCTCCTCGGAAAGCTCGCGAGCCACGTGAAGAAGCTCGTGCGCATCAGCGCGTATTTCGCCTTCGTCGCGGTCGTCCTCGCGCTGGTCGCGGGGCGACTCGCGTGGGCGCAGGCCAAGAAGGCGGCGCTCGAGACCGGCGGCGAGCTCGTCAAGCTCACCCAGGCCGGCAACCTCAGCGGCGTCTACCGCCTGCGCATGAACGGCGAGCAGGTCGACGTGTCGAGCGCGAGCTCCGACCAGTCGGTGAAGTCGATCCTCGACGGCTTCGAGAAGGCCTGTCAGACCCACGCCGACGGCATGGCGATCGACTTCGCCAACCTGCGCCCCGCCATCAGCGCCAACGCGGCGCTGCACACCACCGGCTGGCCCGGCGCCGGCGTGCTGCGCAACGGCAACGACGAGGGCGGCGTGGTCGCGTGCTTCGCGATGGGTGCGGCGGTCGGCGAGACCGAGGCGTACAAGCGCGTGGCCGCGTTCGCGGAGTCCGGCGACCTCGGCAAGATCGGGCAGTTCCGCTACGTCACCGCGCGGCGCATCGGCGGCGTCACCCACGTCGTCGCGCTGTGGACCGAGGGCTCGCTCGACGTGAAGAAGATGTTCCCCGAGACCGGCGACGCGCCGGGATCGGACCCGAAGGACGTGCCCCGGCCCCCGAACGGCCGTCGCCTGTTCACGGCGTTCGCCGAGGGCGCGCCGTACGCGGTGCGCGTGTACGAGGCGGGCGCCTCGCCCGACGCGGTGCTCGCCCAGTACGACCAGCTGCTCCCCAAGCTCGGGTGGACGGCCAACGCCGACGTCGCCAAGGAGGCGTCGCAGAACAAGCTCGCCACGCGCGCCTTCTCGAGGGGTGGCGTCGACCTCCTGCTCAGCGTCTCCGCCGACAAGACCGGCTCCACGGTGTCGGTCGTCGAGATGGGGTCGCCGAACCCCGTGAGCCCGTGACCGTCGCTCGACGGAGAGGCCGTTGCGGCCATGTCCTCTCGCAAGACGTGACACCGTCACGTGAGCGTGACGCCGCGCGCGCCTACATCAGCCCCGATCTCCGGGATTTCACGCTCGAAGATCGTTGCAGTGCCATGGCACGAGTCCCGCAACAGCGGTACCCTGAGGTGCACCGATGACCAGCCAGCGCATCCAGGTCCTTGCCCGCAAGCTCGTCGGCGATCGCCGCGGCGCCAACCTCGTCGAGTACATCATCCTCGTCGGCGTCATCGCGCTCATCGCCATCGCGGGCTTCAAGTTGTTCGGCAACAAGGTTCGCGCCAAGGTCGACGAGCAGGCTGGCTCGGTCGGCGGCATCAACGGCGCCGCGAAGTAACGCGCGCTCTTCAGTGATTCTCAGGACCCGTTCTCCGGGAGGCTTCTCCATGCGTCTGCTCCGCTCGTTCGTGTCGGTGTCGGGGGTGCTCGGTGTGGTGTGGATGGCCGCGTGCTCCAGCAAGGACGAGCCGGTCGCCGCGGCGCCCGTGAACGGCGTGGTGCTCGCCACGCAGGGCGTCACCTTCCTCGACTCCACGCAGACCGACGACGTGCTCGTCGTGGTCGGCTCGCTCGGCTTCCCGAAGGCGACGCACCCGGACATCGTCGGCAAGAAGGCGGGCGACGTGCTCGTCGGCGACGCGGGCAAGAGCGCCACCTCGCCCAACAAGTGGGGGCTTCCTCCGCAAGGTGAAGTCGGTCAGCGACGACGGCAGCAACTACGTCGTCACCACCGAGCCGGCTTCGATGGTCGACATCGTCGACGAGGCCGATTTCCAGACCACGCTCACCGTCGAGAGCCTCGAGCCCGCGCCTGGCTTCGCCACCAAGGGCGGCCCGATCAAGCTGCTCGACTGGTCCGGCAAGAGCATCTTCAGCAAGACCGGCTCGTTCGAGGTCTCGCCGGGCAAGACCCTCGGCTACGAGGCCTCGCTCGTGCTCTCCAAGGGCACGCTCTCGTTCACGCCGTCGTTCGACGTCGGCGCCAAGATCAAGCCCGCGCTCACGCTCGACATCAAGAAGCTCCTCAAGGAGGCGCACGTCATCGCGACGGGCAAGCTCGACGCCGTCGCCGAGGTGACCGGCACGTTCAAGCTCACGGGCACCGCGACCGGCGCGGACATCGCCGCGCTCATCGCCAAGAAGGTCTTCGACAAGCCCACCACCACGCTCGCCGAGTACCCGATCAAGCTCCCGAGCTTCAAGCTGGGCCCCATCTCCGCGCCCGCGCACGCCAAGTTCAAGGCGGAGCTGCAGTGCGAGCTCGCCTGGGGCGGCGAGACCACCGTCAAGGTCGGCGCCACGGCCAACGTCACCGTCAGCGCCGGCGCCCGGTACGAAGACGGCAAGATCTCGCCGGTGTTCACCCACAGCGAGTCGCTGAACCGCACCGGCCCCGAGTTCACCATCACCAACGACGTGGGCATCCGCTGCTCCATCGTGCCGACCTTCGAGCTCAACCTGTGGGACGTCGCGGCCGGCGACATCACCGCGAGCGCGTGGGCCGGCGCCGAGGCGCTCGCCCGTTGCGACGGCACGAGCCTCACCGGCGAGGTGGCCGGCAAGGCCTACGCCGGGGCCAAGGCGAGCGCGCACGCCAAGCTCAACGTGTTCGGCCTCTACAAGTGGGAGAAGAGCTGCACGCTCTTCGACGTGCGGACCCCGGAGTACACGGTCAGCGGCACCCTCTCGCTGCCCAAGGGCTCGAGCTGCACGCCCGCCGCTTCGTACACCGTGTTCCCGCCGGTCGCGCCCTCGGCCGACGCGAGCTGCTTCGGCGACACCACCGTCGATCCGGGCGGCGACGCCGGCACCGACGGCGGCATCCTCCCCGACGCCGGGCCCGTCATGTGCGAGCACGACGTCTGCACCAGCGGCAGCCGCCTGACCATTGGTTGTACCAAGGACACCCAGGGCGGCGCGTGCATCAAGGGCATCTGCGAGAACGACCCGTACTGCTGCGAGTTCGCGTGGACCGCGAGCTGCATCGACAAGGTCGAGAAGGGCCTCTTCGGGTGCACCGCACGCAAGTGCACGGCGCCCTGATTTGCTTTGTTCGCCCTACGTGCCGCCGCTACGGCGCTTCGCCCCTTCGCGACGTCACTTCCGGGCTCACGCGGGTGTGCTTTGTTCGGGGATCTTGCGTGGCTCTCGTAGTATCTTGAGACCGTGAACAAATCGGCTCTGCTCGCCGCGCTCATCATGGCGCTGCTCGGCGGCTTCCTCCTGTTCGGATACCTCCGCCGCTTCGAAGACGAGGCGAGCGGAGGCGCGCCGGTGAAACTGCTCGTCGCCCGCAAGCAGATCGAGCCCGGCACCGTCGTGACCGAGGAGATGCTCGCCGTCCGCGTCGTCCCCGCGGCCTACGTCGAGACCCGCGCCGTGCGCGAGGCGGAGAAGTCGCGCGTCGTCGGCCTGCGCATGGGCACGCCGGTGCAAGCGAACCAGACGCTGCTGTGGACCGACCTCGCCATCACCGCCGACGACAAGCGCGATCTGTCCTCGCTCGTGCAGCCCGGCATGCGCGCCGTCGGCGTGCGCGCGGCCAACGACGACCGCACCTTCGCGCTGATCCGACCGGGCGATCGCGTGGACGTCATCGCCACGTTGCCCGTCGAGGGCTCCTCCGCGCGTCAGTCGCTCGTGCTGCTGCAGAACGTCCTCGTGCTCGCGGTCGGCATCGAGACCAGCAACGACTCCAACAAGAGCGGCGCGCCCGCGCAGCAAGATCTCATCTTGAACCTGAGCCTCACCATCCCCGAGGCGCAGCTCGTGGCGCTCGCGCAGGAGAAGGGCCGGCTGTCGGTCGCCCTGCGCAACCCCGACGACCTCAAGACCACCGACGGCGTCGCCGACCTCAACTCGAACCTCCTCACCGACACCAAGATCCGCAAGCTGGTGCAGGACTTCCGCAAGCAGCCGACCGGACCGATCAAGCTGCCGTCCGCCGCCGGAGCCGCTCCATGAACCCCATTCACTTCTGTCGCTCCCGGACCGTCCCCGTCCGGTCCTCCGCTCCGGGTTGGGGTCGTCGCCCCACGCTGAGGCCGCTGCTCGCGGTCTCCCTCGGCCTCCTCGTCGCGTTGCCCGCCGGCCTCGGCGTCGCGGCCGGACCGGTGAAGATCCTGGCCCAGAAGGGCAAGGACCCGAAGCCGTCCGCCGACAAGCCGCCCGCGGTGCAGACCATCGAGGAGCTCAACCTCGCGGTCGGCGAGAACAAGACCATCACCGCCTCCGACGTGAAGAACTACTCGGAGGGCACCCCCGGCATCGTCGACATCAAGCTCACGAGCGACCAGAACTCGTTCGTCGTCGTCGGCCTCAAGCCCGGCTCCACCTCGCTGCTCCTCATCAAGAAGAACGGCACCGAGGTCAACTGGGTCATCAACGTGTTCGCGCGCTCGCCGGCCATCGTCGAGGGCGAGCTCAAGCAGCTCCTCGAGGGCTACACCGGCGTGAAGGTCCGCCGCGTCGGCTCGCGGTTCTTCATCGAGGGCAGCGTCGCCACCGAGGGCGACGTCAAGCGCATCCAGCAGATCGCCACGCTCTACCCGGGGCAGGTCGAGTCGCTGGTCGCCGTCGGCGGCGGCAAGGACCGCACGAACATCCGCGTCGATCTGTTCTTCGTCCAGTACAACAAGACCTCGGGCTACCAGGTCGGCGTGAGCTACCCGAGCCGGCTCGGCGGCGAGGTCATCCAGTCGAACCTCGGCTACGACTTCGTCGGCAAGGTCACGACGGCCACGGCCAACATCGTCAACCAGCCCCTGCCCGGCCTCGACATCGCGGCGCGCAACGGCTGGGCCAAGGTGCTCAAGCAAGCCACGGTCATCACCACCAACGGCACCGACGCGCACTTCGAGAGCGGCGGCGAGCAGAACTACCCGGTCACCGCCGGGCTGTCCGCCACCATCCAGAAGATCTCGTTCGGCACGGCGCTCAAGGTCGTGCCGTTCTACGACCCGATCTCGCGCGAGGTGGAGCTCAAGGTCGCCGCCGACGTGAGCGACCTCGTGCCGGCGGTCGGTGGCACGCCCCTGCCCGGCCGCGACACCACCAAGCTCGAGACCGTCGTCCACATGCGCCTCGGCCAGTCGCTCGTGCTCTCGGGCATCCACACGAGCACCGAGCGCAAGAGCCACGACGGCATCCCGCTGCTGAGCGAGGTGCCCATCATCGGCGTGCTGTTCGGCACCCACGGCAACGCGCGCGCCGAGACCGAGGGCGCGATCTTCGTCATCCCGAGCGTCGTCGAGTCGGTGCCCAACTCCGCCATGACGATGGTCGTCGAGACCATGAAGACCTACGAGGACTGGAGCGGCACCGCCCTCATCGGCAAGCCGATCCCGACCACCTACGACAAGACCCCGAACCTCTTCGCGCCGCCGCCGCCGCCGCCTCCCACCAAGGGCAAGTAGCCTTGCTCGTCGACGTGTACCTGCTCGGGGCCGACGGCGTCACGCGCAGCCAGCGCGTGCGCGCCGACGCTCCGCTCGTCCTCGGCAGGAGCCGCGACTGCTCGGTGCCGCTCGACGGCGACGGCATCTCGCGCCAGCACTGCCGGGTCACCGCGGGCGCCGAGGCGCTGCGGGTCGAGGACACGTCGAGCAACTGGACGATGGCCGGCGACGTCGTGCTGCGCCGCGAGTTCGTCGACGTGCCCTACGGCACCCCCATCGTGGTGGGCACGGTCACGCTGCAGGTGTTCCCGGCGCAGCAGCCGCATCCGCAGCCCGAGGTCCCGACCGTCATCGTCGCGGAGCCACCGCCACCACCGAAGCCGGCGCCACCGGCGGGCCCCCCGCCGCGCAACACGCTGTCCGCGGCCTCCGTCGCGCCGTCCGTCGCGCCGGCCGCTCCGGCGACCGCGGGTCCGCCACCCGCCCCGAAGAAGCCGCCGCCCCCGCAGAGCAAACCCGCGGACGGCACCGGTGGGGTCCCCGCGCTCAGCGCCGCCGGCGCCACCTCCGCGCTGGCCCCGCTCTCCGAGGTGCAGCTCCGCCGCGACGTGCACCGCCAGCTGCTCGAGAACCTCGACCTCGCCACCATCGACGCGAGCAAGCTCGACGATCCGAGCATGCGACCGCGCGTGCTCACCGCGCTGCGGCGCATCGTCAAGCAGCTCGACGGGCGCATCCCGCCCAACGTCGACCGCGACTCGCTGGTCGGCGAGCTCGCCGACGAGGCGCTCGGCCTCGGGCCCCTCGAGCGCTTCCTCGCCGACCCGACCATCACCGAGATCATGGTGGTCGACCCCGAGACCATCTACGTGGAGAAGGCCGGGCGGCTCATCAAGACCGAGGCGCGCTTCACCGACGACGAGCGCGTGCGCGCGGTCATCGAGCGCATCGTCACCCCGCTCGGCCGCCGCATCGACGAGTCCTCGCCGCTGGTCGACGCGCGCCTCAAGGACGGCTCGCGCGTCAACGCGATCATCCGGCCCCTCGCGCTGCGCGGCTCCTGCATCACCATCCGCAAGTTCGCCAAGATCCCGCTCACCATCGAGAAGATCATCGGCTTCGGTGGCCTCACCGAGCAGATGGCGCAGTTCCTCCACCGCGCGGTGCTCGCCAAGAAGAACGTGGTCATCTCGGGCGGCACCGGCAGCGGCAAGACCACGCTGCTCAACATCTTGTCGGGCGCCATCCCCGAGCACGAGCGCATCGTCACCATCGAGGACGCGGCGGAGCTCCAGCTCACGCAGCCCCACGTGGTCTCGCTCGAGACCCGCCCCGCCAACATGGAGGGCAAAGGCGAGTACACCATCCGCGACCTCGTGAAGAACGCCCTGCGCATGCGCCCCGACCGCATCGTGGTGGGCGAGTGCCGCGGCGGCGAGGCCCTCGACATGCTGCAGGCCATGAACACCGGCCACGACGGCTCGCTGACCACGATCCACTCGAACTCGCCGCGCGAGGCCATCGCCCGCCTCGAGACCCTCGTGCTGATGGGTGGCCTCGATCTGCCGTCACGCGCGATCCGCGAGCAGATCGCCGGCTCCGTGCACGTCATCGTCCAGCAGTCGCGCCTCACCGACGGCACCCGCAAGGTCACCGCCATCACCGAGGTGGTCGGCATCGGCGACGACGGCGAGATCGAGCTGCGCCCCATCTTCGAGTTCGTGCGGCTCGGCACGGGCGAGGCCGGCAAGGTGGAGGGCGAGTTCCGCGCCACCGGCTACCTGCCCTCGTTCCTCGACACCTTCATCGTGATGGGCCTCGTCAAGCGCGGGGAGGCGTACCTGTGAAGGTCCTCGGCCTCGACCTCGCCACGGCCAAGTGGGTCGGCTTGCCGCTGTTCGCGCTGGGCCTCGGGCTCATGACCTACGTGGCCATCGCCAACCCGGCGGGTCTGCCGCGGCGCTACTGGGCGCGCTACCTCGCCTACATCGCGCGTCAGCAGCGGCGCCTGTTCATCTTCAAGCCGCCGACCCTCATCGCCTACGCGCAGCTCGCGGCGATCCTCGGCGTCATCGGGGCCGCGCTCCTCGTCGAGCTGCCGTTCTGGTGGGCGTTCACGTTCCTGTGCGGGGTGTTCCCGGCCTGGTACCTCGAGCGCCTGCGCCTCAAGCGCGTGGAGCAGATCGAGGACCAGATCGACGGCTTCGTCCTCGCGCTCGCCAACGCGCTCAAGGCCACGCCGAGCCTCGGCGACGGCTTCCGCTCGATCCAGACCATCGTGCCGAACCCGATGCGCGAGGAGGTCGAGCTCGCGGTCAAGGAGATGCGCGTCGGCAGCACGCTGGATCAAGCGATGCTCATGATGGCCAACCGCGTCGGCAGCCGGCAGCTCGACACCGCGCTCTCGGCGGTGCTCGTCGGCCGGCAGGTCGGCGGCAACCTCCCCAAGATCCTCGAGTCCACCGCCCAGTCGCTGCGCGAGATGAAGCGCCTCGAGGGCGTCGTCCGCACCAAGACGGCCGAGGGCAAGATGCAGCTCTGGGTGCTGGCCTGCTTCCCGTTCTTCCTCATCTTCGCCATCTCGGCGGTCTCCCCGGGCTACTTCAACCCGCTCACCGAGAGCTTCGTCGGCTACGTGCTCGTCTTCATCGCGAGCCTGTTCTGGATCGCGTCGCTCGTCGTCGCCCGCAAGATCCTCGCGGTGGACATCTGATGCCGCAGCTCAACCACATCGCCTACCGGTGGGCGGTCGCGGCGGCGGTCGGGCTCGTGCTCGCCTTCCTCACCTACGCGGTGGGCTCGGCGCCGACGCGGGTGGCCTCCCGCCTCGGCATGCGCGGCCTCAAGCGCCGTCGAGCGATCGAGAACAACCCCGCGTGGGCCCAGATCGAGCCGCTCGTCCGGTGGCTCGGCGTGCGGGTCAGCGGCATCCTCTCGGAGGATTTTCGCCGCAAGCTCGACCGCCAGCTCTCGCTCGCGGGCGACTGGATGGGCCTCACCCCCGAGGAGTACGTGGGGCTCTCGATCGTCTCGTTCCTCGGTGGGCTCCTGGTCGGCGCCGGGGTGGGCGTCTACATGGGCCAGCCCGCGATGATGATCTCCATCTGCGGGCCGCTGTTCGCCTCGTTCCCCTACCTGCTCATCAGCGGCGAGGCCCAGGAGCGCCTCAAGCAGGTCAACCGCGGGCTGCCGTTCGTCATCGACCTCATGGCCCTCGCCATGAGCGCGGGCCTCGATTTCCCGGGCGCGATCCGGCAGGTGGTCGAGAAGTCGAGCGACCCGAACGACGCCCTCGTCGAGGAGTTCACCCGCATCCTCCAGGAGCTGCAGCTCGGGCGCACGCGCCGCCAGGCGCTGCTCGACTTCATGGACCGCGTGCCCACCGACCAGGTGACGGAGTTCGTGAACGCGATCGTGCAGGCCGAGGCCAAGGGCAACCCGGTGGCCGACGTGCTCCAGATCCAGGCCGGCGTCTCGCGCATGCGCCGCTCGGTGCGCGCCGAGGAGCTCGCGGCCAAGGCCGGCGTGGCGATGGTCGGGCCGCTGTTCCTCCTGTTCGGGTGCATCATGCTGCTCATCGTGGCGCCGATGATCATGAAGCTCGCCGCGGTCGAATGAGCGCGGTGCGACGCCTCTTGCTGGCCGGCATCCTCGGCGTCGCGTGGGCGACCACCGCGGCCGCCGATCCCTGCCGCGATCCCCACGGCGCGGTGCGCGCGCCGATCTTGCTGGGCGCAGGGCCGGCGGGCTTCGCGGGGTTCGCCCCGACGTGTGTAGAACACCGGCTCGGCGTCGACGGACGCGCGACCCTCGACGGCGGCACGGTCCGCGAGACGACCGGCGTGCTGAGCGGCACCTACCGGGTCAGCGAGCGTGGGTTCCTCGCGGGTTCGTTCGACTTCGTGCGCGTCGCCGACGGCCAGCCCACCCGCGTCGGCCCGCCGGTGCTCGGCGGCCACTTCGTCGTCGCGCGCGGCGCGGACACGCAGCTCACCATGTTCATGCGGGTGCTGTTCCCGCTCGAGGCGGGCACCGAGCACCTCACTCGCGTGGGCACGGAGTCGGGGCTGTCGCTGCTGCACGTGCCCACGGCGCGGCTCGCGCTGCACGGCACGGTGTCGATGCCGGTGCTGTGGACGTTCGTCGGCGAGCAGGGCACGGGGCTCGTGCGGCCGCGCGTCACGGTCGATGGGCAGCTCGCCCTGTTCGAGCACCTCACCGTGCTCGGGGGCCTCGAGGTGCGCGCGGTGAACGCGCCGACGCGGCTCGACGCGGTGGTGGCGCGTGGCGCGCTGCGGGTCCCGCTGGGGGCGAACGCCGAGCTGCACGTGGAGGTCGCCGCGCCGTTCGCGGGCGAAGGCAGCAAGGACCGCCAGGTCGCGCTCGGCGGCGCCGCGCGGTTCTAGGAACGTTCGCCGAGCCATGCGACCAGCGCCCGCCTCTTCGAGGGAGCCATGCGGAAGTCGGTCAGCGCGAGCACCCGGCGCAGGCTCGGTTCGACTCGCTCGCGGAGCGACGACAGTCGCGCATCACGCAGCCAGGACTGTAGGCACTCCGTCCCGATTCGCAGATCGATCTCCGCGTCGGACGACAGCAGCGCGAGCAGCACCACCTCGTCGACCCCGTCGCGAGTGATCTTGTAGGCAACGGTCGTGTGGTGGATTCGCCCGGCGCGCGCCAAGGCGAGGATCGTCGCCGTGTTCGTCAGCATGGCCGCCGCGGCGTTGCGCGTCCGTCCGTCGGCTGCGGTCCAGGCGACCTCCAGGAGATCGGGAGCGGCACGCTCGGCGCGGATGTCCTTCAACGCGCTGGCAGCGTAGCCCTCGATCCCGCACCCGTGCTGCGTGCGAAGCATCTCGTGCACCAGCTCGTATGCCGACTCGGCGCGGAGTGCGCCCAGCAGCGCCACCGTCAACCACGCGGGTGCCCGGCCTTCGCGATACGCGCCCAGCAATACCTCCACCGCCTGGTCGTCCGTCGGTCGCTTCCGAAGCGCCAGGATCGCGGCCTTGAACGTCGCGTGTTCTCGAATTGCTCTTTCGACGAGCTGGACGGAGTCCATCCGCGGAGCATGCCACGTCGACGCGGGCCCTTGCGCTCGTGTCGAGTTCGTCGGGGCTGGCGTACGCGGGCGACACAGCCCATCCTACGCGGATGCGGTGGTCGATCCTGATGGCGCTCGGGACGACGCTCGGCTGCACCGCCGAGCCTCCGCGGGAGTGCGCGGCCCCGGTCGCGGGGACGAGCCCCTTCTCGACGCGTCTCAGCGGCACGTTCACGACCGAGGTCGGGACGACATCGGTGGCGCTGACCGCGTACTTCCCCGCCGGCCGGGTGCCTGGCGCGCCGTTCGCGATCGCGATGGACATCGCCGCGGAGACGAGGGTCGCCGAGGGCGTCCTGCGCGACGACGGAGGCTCCGCAGAGCTGACCCTCGTCAACAGCTGTGGAGAGGGGATCCGCGTCCACTGGGCGGGCCCGGCCGACGGCCTCCTCGGTGTGGGTACGATGCTCGTGGGCACGCCGACGGACGCCCCGATCGACGCGGAGGGTCCCCTCGCGCTCTGTCCGAGTGGCGGTGCCGGGCCCTCACCGGCGTTCTTCGCGCGAGGCATGCTCCCGACCTCCGAGCCCGGCGTCACCGGCAACGTCCCGATCGATCGCCAGAGCCTCGCGACCGTGCGCGGGCCGGTCGAGTTCGCGGCCTCCACGCAGGGCGCCGGGTTCGTGGTCCGACCGACGCGTCCGCTCTCGCCCTGGACGCCGACCGTGTTCGACACCTCGGGTGTCCGCGACATCATGGGCCGCCCGATCGGCGTCGCGTCCATCCAGACCCACGTGCTGTCGGCGACCGTAGCGGATCGGACCTTTGCGACGGCGCCGCCTGTGGGAGCGTGGCTCGGCCTCGAACCGACCGTCGAGGCGGGGGTGCTGCGCGTGGGCGACTCCGGCGGCTACCAGTTCGTGCTCGGGCTCGGCGCGCCGGGGCCCGCACGGAAGTTGCGGATCCGGCACCGGTTCGACTGCTAGGACTGGACGGGCAGTTCGGTCGAGCTGTGGTCGGACAGCGGCACGGTCGTGGTTCTCGCCACCAGGTGCAGCGCTGTCTCGGTCGAGGAGACGCTGTCCCTTCCCTCGGACGAACGCTGGGCCCTGGTCGTGGGAGGCGCCGACGCGCCGGAGATTCCGTGCACCTTCCCGGGCCGGTTGCCGACTCCGGTGTACGAGATCGACGAGTTCGCCTTCGAGTGAGCGCCGCCCCGTTGTCGTATGCTCTGGCGATGCGTTCGACCGCGCTCCTCTGCCTCGCGCTCGCCGCGTGCGGAGGAGAGTCGCGCCTCGAGCCGGTCGACGCCGCCCTCGACACCGGCGCCGAGGCCGCGACCGACACCGGCACGCTCGACGCACCCGCCGACGCCGCACCGAACGTCGAGGACGAGGTCGACCAGTACCTGCGCGCCGACGAGCCGACCACCGCGCTGCTCGACAAGCTGGACGGCGAGTACCGCGACGTCCCGTTCGCCGTCTTCGAGGCCGCCGTCCGCAAGCACCGGCCGCTGCCGCTCGCCGCGGGCCTCACGACCGTCGAGTGGACCGACCCGATGCTGGCGGCCAAGGTCCGCTACGAGGTCTACGTCCCGACCAAGATCGCCGGGCCCGCGGTGGAGCGCGTGCCGCTCTTGCTCTTCCTCCACTGGGCCGGCGGCGATGGCCCCGCCGTCGTCGCCGACGCCACGATCCGCGGCGCCGCCGACGCGCTCGGCGCCGTCCTCGTCGCGCCGACCGCGGAGCTCTGCGACTGGTCGATGGACGAGCGCTGCATGTCGCAGGTGGTCCTCTTGCTGCAACGCCTCAAGCGCAAGCTCCCCATCGACGACGACCGCGTGGTCGTCAGCGGCTTCTCGATGGGCGGCCGCGGCTCGTTCAGCGCCGCGGCGGCGTACCCGAGCGCGTTCGCCGGCGTGGTCCCCGTGGCCGGTAGCATCGGCGCCATCAGCAGCAGCAGCGACGTCGCCGCGCACCAGAAGTACTGCTGCCCGCACGCCGAGAACCTCGGCAACCTGCGGCTGCACTACCTGAGCGGCGCGCTCGATCTGGCCGCGCTGCTGAACCAGAACCGCGGCTGCGACCTGTGCCTCGCCGCCCAGGGCGCGGAGTATCGCTACGAGGAGATCCCCGGGGTCGGCCACGAGCTCCCGCCCAAGGAGTGGACCGCGGCGATCACCTGGGCCTTCGCCAAGCCGCGTACGCCCTACCCGGCCAAGGTGGTGTTCGACCTCGCGCCGCAGCTGTCGAGCAAGGTCCCGGGCGGGGTGACCTTCCACCAGGAGCTCGCGCCCACCGAGTACTGGGCGTTCCTCGACGCGCGGAGCGACGCCGGCAAGCCCGCGCGCGTGCAGGCCACGCAGGCCGGCAACGACGTCGACCTCACGACCACCAACGCGGCGAAGGTCGCGGTGTACCTCTCCACGACGGCCTTCGATCTGGGCAAGAACGTGCGCATCCGGGCCGGGGGAACGACCTTGCTGGATGAGCTCGTTCGCCCCGATCGCCGGCTCTGCTCACCGAGGCGCGCGCGCGCTCGGAGCGCAGCGTCACCTACGCGGCCAAGCGCGTCGTGAGCGTTCCATGAGGCGGCTGCTGTTCGTCGTGTTGCTCGGGGCCTGTTCGCGGCAGGACTCTCCCGCGCGACCCGACCCGGTCACCAAGCCCACGAGCACGACCGCGAGCGCCCCGACGGTGACGCCACCTCCCCCCGCGGGCTGCGCGACCGACCTCGATTGCCGGCTCACGAGCCTCGGCGAGGACTGCTGCGACCACTGCGGCGAAGTCGCGCTGAGCCTCGCCGAGCTCCACGCGCGAGAGGCGCGATGCTCCACCCTCAACAAGGTGTGCCCTTCCCTCGACTGCCCGTTCGAGCCCGGCGTCGCGCGCTGCGAGCTCGGACGCTGCGTGCGCGTCAAGCGCCCGTGACTACCAGGCGCGCTGCGGGCCGGGCTCGATCTCGGTCCTCGGCGCGAAGGGATCGGCGCCCCGCACGCGGAGATACACCACGGCGAACGCCACCGTCGGCAGGGCCATGCCGGCGAGGAAGCCCACGCAGAGCGCGATGAGGCTGGCCACGCAGAGGAACGCGCAGCCGATGCTCAAGCCGACCATGCCGCCGCGACGACCGCGCGTGGCCTCCCAGCTCGCCTTGAGGGCCTCGATTGGACCGAGCTCGGTCTCCGCGACGTAGTACGGATAGAGCGCGAGCCCCGCCGCGAGCACGATGCCGGGGACGATCAGGAGCACGAGTCCCACGGCCACGATCACCCCGTAGAGCAGCTGCGCGACCAGCATGGTGAGCGCGCGCCCGCCTCCCGAGAACAGGAGGCCGATCTGCAGGGCTTCGCCGCGCGCGAGCGAGAGAGAGCCCCGCACCAAGCCCACCACCAGGAACGCCGTCAGCGGGAGCGACACCACCTGCACGACGACCTGGCGCAGCTCGGCGTCGATGGGCAGCAACGCGAGCGGAAACCCCACGGCGAATCCGCCCGCCGACGCGACGAGCAGATACACCAGGTTGAACACCATGATGGCGCCGAGCTGGCCGCGCACGATGTCGAACGCGCGGGCCATCATCTCGCCGACGCCCCACGGCTGCGGAGCGCCGTCCTGGTAGGCGATCGGGCTCGGTGCGTGGGCGGGCGCTGCTGCTGGCGCGGCGTACGGATCGTACATGCGGCCAGGGTCTCACGTCAGAGCCGGACGGTCAGCCCCGCGGTCGGGCCCGCGAACCCCTGCTCCTTCGCCTGCGTGAGCCAGCGCAAGCCACCGTGCAGCTCGAAGCGGTCGAAGGAGACGCCGAGCTCGAGCCGCGTGTCGAACAGCACCGGCCCGTAGCGGAAGATGCTCGCGAACGACGAGGCCCGGATCGACAGCGGTGACACCGGGTAGATGCGCAGCTCGAGGCCGAGGTCGAACGCCCAGTGGTTCTCGGTGCCGCGCATCAGGAGCGCGCCCATCCACGGGTAGATCTCGACCCGCTGGCTCGCGTCTCCGACCGGGTTGGAGGAGACCCCGAAGCGAACGAGGTCGAGTCGCGCGAGCTCGCCGGGCGCCGGCGTCTCGTACATGCGATCCCACGAGGCCGAGAACACCATCGGTCCCGCGTACCCGCGGAGGGCCATCGTGCGCGCGAAGACCGCCTCGTTGGACGCGATGAAGCCGCCGACGTGCGCCTCCCAGTGACGGTACTGGAGCTCGGGCCGGCGGGGAGCGGGCTCGTCGGGGGACCACGGCCGCGGGTCGGGCGAGTAGGGATCGACGACCGGTCGGTGGTAGGGCGCCGCGCACGCCCCGAGGATCGGGACGATGACCGTGCACAGGAAGATGGCGGTGAGCGTGCCGTCGCGGTTCGAGCCCGAAGAGGACGAAGACGTGGACGAGTACGAGGACGAGGACGAAGGAGCGCTCTTCTTCTTGGAGCTGTCCTCCTCCCCCGAGGGCGCCGGCGCCTTGTGTGGCTTCTCGAACTTGTCGAGCGAGCCCGCGTCGACCCTTCCGGCCACGAGCACGGCGACGAGGGCGACCGCCGTGGCAGCGCCGAGGCGAGGGCGAGGCATGGCTCCTTGCCGAGCAAACGCTGCGCCGCCGAAAACCAGCCACGGCAGAGTCGAGCGTGAACGGCCCTTCTCGATCAATCGGATCCTTTGCCCCCGAGGGCGGCGGCGAGCTTGCCGCGACCGAAGGTCGTCCGCGCGGCGCCGACGAACCGCGCGTAGGCCGTGAGCGCGTCGTGGAATGCCGGGGCGAAGCCGGGCGTCTCCACCGAGAAGCCTCGCTCGAGCCAGACCGCGCGCACGTGCAGCGCACGCTCCTTGCGATCGAAGCGCGGCTCCACGCGACCGACGAGGCGATCGCCGAACAGCATCGGCAGCACGTAGTACCCGTGCTTGCGCTTCGCGAGCGGCGTGTACACCTCCCAGACGTAGTCGAAGCCGAAGAGCGCGAGCACGAGGCGTCGATCCCACATCAAGGGATCGAGCGGCGCGAGGAACGCGACCGCCTTCGCCCGCCGCGAGGGCCGCGCCGTCTCCTCGAGGAGGGGGCGCTCGCTCGCGAGCACGTGCCGCACGCCCTTCACGCCCTCGACGTGCGCCCGCAGCAACAGCCCTCGATCGACCAGGGCGTGGGTGCGCCGCACCCGCTCCCGAGCCGTGCCCGTACCGGTGACGAGCTCGGTCGCGCCCCCCTCGCCCATGAGGCCGACCGCGCGGTGGCGCGAGAACAAGCGCTGGGTCCACGCTTCCTCGTCGTCCACGCGCCGCGCGTGGATCTCCTCCGGAAACACGCGCTCGGGCAGGTCGTACACGCGCTTGACCCCCTCGCGCCGGGCGATCGCCACCTGGCCGGTCACGAACAGCGCCTCGAGCACGTGCCGCGACAGCGACGTCGACGTCCCCAGTAGCCGTCGATCCGCGCGGTCTGGTCGAAGGCGCCGGGTGCGAGGGGCCCCTCGGCCGCGAGCCGCGCCAGGATCTTCCGCGCGACCTTCGCGTGCTCGCGGAGCACCCGGCCGGTCAGTGTCCGGTCCGCGGGCGAAGGCCACGCGGTGGAACGGCAGGTCGTCGAGCGGCAGGATGTTCAGCGACTTGTTGTAGGCCTCGAACAGGCGACGCGGGCCCTCGCCTGGATACAGCAGCGCCTCGCAGTGTTCGCGCACCGGCCCTCGCAGCCGCGCGTGCAGGACGAGGTCGTGGTTGCGCGCGCCGGGCACGTCGAGCGGGTCGAACTGCAGCGAGCCGAGCCGCTCCACCACCGCGAGCACCGCCTCCTCCGAAGACGGGAGCGCGCGCGGCGGCGCGAGGAAGTGCCGCGCGACGAGGAACCTCCGCGCGTGGTCGGCGTCGAGGTGGAGCGCGGTCAATCCTTCACGTGCTGGCAGGGCAGGTCCTTGATCTCGAGGATCTTCTCCGCCTTGGCCTTGCACTCGACGCACTTCTTGCCGTCCTTGCGCGCGAGCGAGGGGCAGGTGACGACGAGCGAGATCACGCCGGTGCCGCCGATCTCGGCCTCCTTCACGGTGGAGGCGGTGACGTCGATCGTGCACTGCGACTTGCACTCGGCGCCCTCGCTGTCGAGGAGCGTGGTCGGCGTGCCCTCGGGGCCACCTTTGCTCGTGAGCTCCACCTTCCCGCCGTTCACGCCGGTCGGGTACTGCCCGGTGCCCTGGAAATCCCCCGCGACGATGCGCAGGCCGCCCTCGAGGGTGCCGGCCCGCACCTCGAGGCCCTCGCCATCGTGGAACGCGCACTTGTCGACCTTGGTGCTCTGGAACGACGAGCTCCACTTCAGCGTGCCGTCGGTGCACGCGAGGTCGACCTCCGCCTTCACGGTGGGCGCGCCGGGTTGCGGCGCCTTGGAGCCTCCGCCGAAGAGGCCGCACGAACCGAGGAGCAAGAGCAACGGGAACAGGCTGCGCATGGGCGCCCGAAGATACCAGAGAGTGCGCAGGGTCCAGGCGTGAGGACCGTCGCCATCGGAAGAATCGGCGACGGCCGGTCAGAGGCCAACGACCGCCGCGGGCGGCGCGTCGTGGATGGGCATGTCCGGTCCGATCAACCCGGTCTCGTTGCTCCCCCAGCACCACACCGAGCCCTCGCGTCGGAGCGCACAGTATCCAGCGATCGAGCCGAGGATCCTGTCGACCTCGGTGAGCACGTCCGTGACGACGTCACGGGCCGTCGGCGTGCCCTCGGCGTAGGTCCAGCACCGGACGACACCGTCCTTCCGCAGAGCGCACCCCTCCGGGCGCGCGTGGGCCACGACCGAGACGACGTCGGTCAGCCCCTCGACCACCGGGTTCGGCCCGTCGCAGTGGACACGGCCGTCCGTCAGCACGAAGCACCCCGTCCCGCCGGCGCCCCACCGCGACCCCGGCCGCGGCGCGTGCTGCGAGAGGTGCAACACCGGAGGAAGGCCCTCGAGCTTCACGGGGGCGTTCTTCTTGCGGCGCAGGGTGTCCCAGACCCACACGCCCCCGGCTTCGTCGAGCGCGTACTCCGTCGTCACCTCGCGGAGCTTCGGCACCCCCATGAGCTTCACGGGCTTCGGGAGCGGCCCGAACAGCGGGTACCCGGGGAGCTGCACGCTGGAGTTCTCGCCCCAGCACCGGGCCGTCCCCAGCTTGTCGAGCGCGCACGCAGCGCTGGCGACGTGGGCAGAGGCCAGCGCGATCGTGTCGGGCAGTCCGGGCACCTTGCGCGGATCCGTCTCGTCCTCGTTCGGCGGTCGCGTCCGCGTGGCGTCGCCGAGGATGCCGTCCGCGTTGTGGCCCCAGCACCAGACGGTGCCGTCCGTGCGGAGCGCGCAGCGCCCGGCGACCTTCGAGACCTTGGAGAGGTTCACCGGCTTCTTCGGGCGCTCCCCGCCCCACAAGACGAGGTTCCCGTCCTTGCCCACGGCGGCGCCGTACAGGCTCGCGTCGAGGTGCGTGATGTCGTGGAGCTCGGGCACCTTCACCGCCGTCGCCGACTCCAGCAACCGACCGCGTCCGGTCTGCCCGTAGCGGTCGTCGCCCCAGCAGTGCACCGTGTGATCGGCAAGCAGCGCGCACGCCGTCCCGAGCGAAGCCGCGAGTTGCGCGGCCGCCGCCGGCAGCGGGACCTTCCGGAACGAGGTCACCCCGTCCTTGTAGGCGAGGCAGTGCACCTCGCCGTTCGCTCGCCGCGCACACAGCGGAAAGGCGCGCGCGACCTCGACGGCGTCGTCGAGGCCCGGGATCGTGGTGGGCACGCGGGTGCACGGGTATTTCGTCGACGAGCAGGGCTTGGCGTCCGGGGGGAAGCCGAGGCCACCTCCGTTGTTGAACCCCCAGCACGCGATCGTCCCGCCCTTGCGCAGGGCGCAGAAGCTCATGCTGGCCTCGACCACCTGCACGGCGTCCGTCAGCCCCGCCGCGGCGACGAACGACTTCTCGATGCCTCCGTCCTTGCCCGTGCCGAGCTCGCCGGCCTCGTTCGAGCCCGCGCAGAGGACGCTCCCCTTCGCGTCGATCCCGCAGGCGGAATAGCTCGTGTGGTGCTGGTCGACCACGAGCGGCGCCCACCGCCTCGCCGGACCGCTCGCCACGGGGAGGTGAGGGACCGCGGGGTCCTGCACCCAGTCCACGACCGGAGGCGAGCCCGGGCCCGATCGGGGACGGAGGCACGCCCAGTCGCCGCTGGTCTTCGTGCACACCACGCGGCCCGTGAGGGCGACGTCGGTGACCTGCTTCGCCACCGCCCTCGGCTTGCGCGCGTCGGCGTGGAAGTGCTCCGCCGGGGAGACGTCCGCTCCCCAGCAGGAGAGCACCCCTTCGCCCGACAGCGAGCACACCGAGTAGACGCCGCCGACCAGTCGCTTGCTGCCCTCGAGCCCGACGACCGGCACGGCGCGACTCACGTCGACGACACCGCCGTTCCCGAGCCCGAGGTACTTGTCGCTCCCCCAGCAGCGGACCGTCCCGTCGGACATCCGCACGCAGAACGAGGACTGGTTCGTCGCCACGAGCTCCACGGGCACCGGAGGCGGTGGCGGCACGGCGGCTGGGCCGGGCGTGACGGTGGCGACGACCGGCGGAGGCGGGGCTCCCGCATGCCCGGTTGCCCGCGGACACCCACTCAGCGAAGACCCGATCGAGACCAGGAGCCAGGGCGCGGCGCGGAGGGCGGGTTTCACCCTCCGTCGCCTAGCATGCGCCGCTCGGAACTGCGCGCCTCGGGAGCGTGCTCGCGGGACAGCCTGCCGCCGGATCTTCAGGTCAGCGTGACGATGCGCTCGTAGGCAGGGAGCGTGAGGAAATCCTCGAACGTGTCGGCGGTGGCGAGCTGCTCGAAGATGCGCCGCGCCTCGGCGAGCTTCGGGCCCGTCACACCGCGGAGCTCCTCGTCGACGATCACCGAGAGGCGATCGCGGGTGAGCGGGCCCGTGGTGCCGTCGGCCCAGGCGATCGGCGCGCCGAAGTGGAGCCACTGCCACACCTGCGCGCGGCTGATCTCGGCGGTGGCGGCGTCTTCCATCAGGTCGTACAGCGGCACGCAGCCCTCGCCGCGGAGCCACGCCTCGAGGTACTGCACGCCGACGCGCACGTTGTGGCGCAGCCCCTTCTCGGTGCGGTTGCCCGTGGGCACCGCGAGCAGCTCGGCCTGGCCGACCTTCACGTCGTCGCGGAGCACGCCGAGCTGGTTCGGGGCGCTGCCCAGCTTGGCGTCGAACACCTCGCGGGCGATCGCCACGAGCCCGGGGTGGGCCACCCAGGTGCCGTCGTGGCCATCGCGCGCCTCGCGCTCCTTGTCGGCGCGCACCTTGCCGAGCGCCGCCTCGTTCTTGACCGGGTCGCTCTTGATGGGGATCTGCGCGGCCATGCCGCCCATCGCGTGCACGCCGCGGCGGTGACAGGTCTGGATGACGAGCTGCGCGTAGGCCGCGAGGAACGACTTGTCCATCGTGACCTCCGCGCGATCGGGGAGGACGGCGGTCGCGTCGGCGCGGCGCTTCTTGATGAAGCTGAAGATGTAGTCCCAGCGGCCGCAATTGAGGCCCGCGGAGTGCGCGCGGAGGGCGTGCAGGATCTCGTGCATCTCGAACGCGGCGGGCAGCGTCTCGATGAGCACGGTGGCCTTGATCGAGCCGCGCGGGATGCCGACCGCGTCCTCGGCGAAAGAGAACACGTCGTCCCAGATCTGCGCCTCGAGGTGCGACTCGAGCTTGGGCAGGTAGAAATACGGGCCGGTGCCGCGGGAGAGCTGCTCCTTCGCGTTGCGGAAGAAGAACAGGCCGAAGTCGAACAGCGAGCCCGGCACCGGGCGCCCGTCCACGTGCAGGTGGCGCTCGGGGAGGTGCAGGCCGCGCGGCCGCACGAACAGCACGGCGGGCTTGTCGCCGAGCGCGTACTTCTTGCCGTTCTGCTCGAAGGTGATCGTACGGCGCACCGCATCGGAGAGGTTGACCTGCCCCGCGATCACGTTGGACCAGGTGGGCGCGTTGGCGTCCTCGAAGTCCGCCATGAACACGTTCGCGCCCGAGTTGAGCGCGTTGATGATCATCTTGCGCTCGACGGGACCGGTGATCTCGACGCGGCGGTCGAGGAGATCGGCCGGGAGCGGCGCGACCTTCCAGTCCCCCTCGCGCACGGCCTTGGTCTCGGGGAGGAAGTCGAGCTGCTCCCCGGCGTCGAGCGCGCGCTGCCGGACGACGCGGGCGGCCAGGCGCTCCTCGATGCGAGGCCCGAAGCGCCGCGCGAGCTCCGCCACGAAGGCGACCGCTTCGGTCGTGAGGACGTCGTGGAGGCCTGCGACCTCCGGTCCGTGGAGCTCGACACCAGGGGGGAGGTTCGTCGACATGTGCATCTATATGGCGCACCGCGCCATGTCCTGCAAGGGTCGGCCGCCGCCTTCAACCACCCGAATTCACGAGCCTTTTCGGACCAAGACGCCGTCGGGCGGCAACAAGTCAAGGAGGTGCGGCCGTCATCGGTGCCCTGTGGCTCGACGCGATCGGCTACCATGACGACGCCTACATGGCTGCCACCGGGGTCTCTGGGCTGCGCTTCACCGTCCGCTATCCGGAGGGTCGCGTCGAGGTGCTGACCGTCGACTCCGACAAGGTGCTCGTCGGCAGCGGCGCGCACTGCGAGATCCGCCTCCCGGCGGAGCACGCGGCGGTCGAGCACATGGAGGTGACCATGTCGCTCGGCGGCGCGAACGCGCAGGCCCGCGCGGCCGATCGGTTGCCGACCATCAACGGCGTCGAGTTCATGCAGTCGCCCGTCATGGCCGACTCGGTGGTGGCCATCGGCGCCTGTCAGCTCGCGATCGAGGTCGTCGAGATCGAGGACAACCCCGACGTCATCAAGAAGAAGCAGGAGAAGACGAGCCCGCTCACCTACCTGCTCGCGCTCGTGGCCATCCCGCTCGCGGCCTACGTGCTGCTCTTCGAGGACGACGGCCGCATCGAGAACAAGATCCCGACCGACGTCCCCGAGCTCTGGGCCAAGCCCCAGACGAGCTGCCCCGTCGACGCCGCCGACCAGGCCATCGTGCTCGCCGCCGAGAAGTTCGTCGTCGCCGAGGGCAAGGCCGAGCGCCGGCCGTTCCGGGTGCAGGACGGCGTCGCCGCGGTGCCGCTCCTACGAGGTCGCCTCGGCGTGCTTCCGCACCGGTGGCGACGAGGCGCGCAGCGTCGAGGTCTCGGCCACGGCCGCGAGCCTCCGCAAGAAGGTCGGCGAGGACTACCGCGCCCACCGCGTCCGGCTCGAGCACGCCCTCGCCGTGCGCGACCTCGCGACGGCGCACAAGGAGGTCAAGGTGCTGCGCGCCTTCACCGAGGGCGCGGCGGGCAACTACGTCGTGTGGCTCGGCAACCTCGATCGACAGCTCCAGCTCAAGCTCGGAGAGAAGAAGTCGTGAGCGACCTGCGCGTGTGGCTCTTGCCGGTGCTGGCCGCGTGCACCGCGGCGTGCGGCCCGCCTCCGCCCCCCAAGGGGCAAGCCGAGAAGAACGTCAAGACGCTGGTCGACGAGCAGTCCCCCGACAAGCTCCTCGCGCGGGGCAAGGCGTTCTACGCCGCCGGAGACCTCACGCGCGCCGAGCAGTACTACGCCGCCGCGCTGCAGGCCGGCGCCCCCGAGCGCGAGGTGCTGCCCCTGCTGCTCCGCGTGTGCGTCGAGGCGAGCCGCTTCCAGGTCGCGATCGAGTACGCCGAGCCCATCCTCAAGCGCCACCCCGACGACTGGAAGCTGCGCATGGTCGTGGGCTCGCTCTACGCGGCGGTCGGCCAGAACGTCACGGCGCGCACGCACTACGAGACCGTCGTCGAGCAGCACCCCGACGAGCCCACGCCGCACTACGCGCTCGCCGTGCTGCTGCGCGACCAGTTCGTCGACAAGGTCGGCGCCGACGCGCACTTCCGCGAATACCTGCGGCTCGCGCCCGCGGGGCCGCACGCCGACGAGGCGAAAGGGTCGCTGCTCAAGCCGGTCAAGCCGGTCGAGGCGCCCGCGCCGGCTCCGGTCGCCCCGCCCACGCCGACACCCACCAAGGAAGACCCGAAGAAGCTCCCCGGCAAGGACGTCAAGAAGGACGGACCGGTGAAGCTGCCGTGATCCCCCGCGAGGTCTTCGCCGAGACCCTGCTGCAGTTCTTCGGTCCGGTGCGCCGGTACCTCGAGGATCCCGCGGTCAGCGAGGTCATGATCAACGGTCCCGACCAGATCTTCATCGAGAAGCGGGGCAAGCTCGAGCTCACCGACGCGCGATTCTCGAGCCGTGAGGCGCTGATGGCCGCGCTGCGCAACGTGGCGCAGTACGTCGGCAAGTCCATCGACGAGCACCGCCCGATCCTCGAGGGTCGCCTGCCCGACGGGTCGCGCATCGAGGCGATCTGCCCGCCCGCGGCGCCCGACGGACCGCACGTCGCCATCCGCCGCTTCTTCCAGGAGACCCTCACCGTCCAGCGCCTCATCGGGTTCGGCGCGCTCACCGAGGACGCGGCGAGCGCCCTGCACGCCCTGGTGGCCGCCAAGCTCAACGTGCTCATCGCCGGCGGCACGGGCAGCGGCAAGACGAGCATGCTCAACGCGCTCTCGTCCTTCATCCCGAACGGCGAGCGCGTGGTCGTGATCGAGGACTCGCGCGAGGTCCAGCTGCAGCGCCAGCACGTCGTGCAGCTCGAGGCGCGCCCGCCCGACCCGAAGGGCCGCGGCCTCGTCAGCATCCGCGATCTGTTCCGCGCGACGCTGCGCATGCGCCCGGACCGCATCGTGGTCGGCGAGATCCGCGGCGGCGAGGCGCTCGATCTCATCCAGGCCATGACCAGCGGCCACGGCGGCTGCCTCTCCACCTTGCACGCCACCTACCCCCGCGACACCCTCTCACGCCTCGAGACCATGGCGATGATGAGCGACGTGCAGATGCCCCTCACCGCGCTGCGCATCCAGCTCGCGTCGGCGGTGAACATCATCGTGCAGGTGTCGCGCTACCAGGACGGCTCCCGCAAGGTGTCGCACATCACCGAGGTGATCGGCTTCGATCAGGAGACCAACCAGTACCTCACCCAGGACATCTTCCTGCGGCGCCACGACGGCGTGACCGAGCACGGCGAGATCCTCTCCACCTTCGAGCCGACCGGCGTGCTGCCGCGCGCGGTCGAGCAGCTGCACGAGCACGGGCTCGGCCTGCCGGCGGCGGTCTACGCGGCCGCGGAGCAACGCGGCGCATGAGCGAACCGTTCGTGCTCGAGATCCGGCGCGGCAGCGGCGACCCGCGCTACCTGACCCTGGAGTCGGGCCAGGAGCTGCCGCCGCTCTCGATCGGCACCGCGGCCGACTGGCGCGTCGACGCCGATGGCATGGACGAGGTGCACGCCTTCGTCTACTTCGACGGCCAGCAGCTCCACGTGCAGAGCGCGGTGCCGGATCGCCTCGTGAAGGTGAACGGTCGGGTGGTGGGCACCGAGTGGACCGCGGTCGCTCCCTCGAGCACCCTCGCCATCGGCGACGCGCGGCTCGTGTTCTGCGCGCTGTCCCAGGCCAGCGCGGGCGCGGCGCCGATGCCCCGCGGGCGCACCCCGACCCCGTTCGGCGAGGACGCGCCGACGCGGATGCAGATGCCCGCCGCGCACGACGACGACGAGGCCACGGGGCACATCGAGGTGCCGAATTTCGACGAGGAGGCGACCCGCGCGCTGCCCGTGCCCACGGCCGCGCGCATGCTCGGCAGCCGCAAGCCGACGCCCGACCTCGGCGCGAGGCCGGCGCCGCCCGCCGCGCCGCCGGTGATGGGACCGGAGGCGTTCGGGCCCGCGCCCACGCCGTTCGCGGCTCCGTTCGCGGCTCCGCCTCCGCCCCCGCCACCGCCTCCCGACGACGTCCCGCCCCACCTGCAGACGACCACCAAGCCCGCCATCCGCAAGGACGCGAGCAAGCTCGCCCAGGCGTGGCGCGAGACCTCGGTGGTCAAGAAGATCATCCTGCTGCTCCTGCCCCTCGCCTTCGTGATGGTCTTCTACGGGTTCGAGGACGACCCCGCCCCGCGCGCCAAGCAGAAGCCCGCCGCGTCGGCTTCGGCGTCGGCCTCGACCACCGAGGACGACGACGATCCGAAACCCAAGAAAAAGAAGAAGCCTCCCGTCGACGACCCCGACCCGCCGCCGTCGAACACCGCGCCGCCGCCCTCCACGTCGGGAAGCCCGCCGCCCGTGCCCTCCGTTCCCGCGACGGTCCCCGCCCCCAGCGCCAGCGCGCCTGGCAGCCCGAAGACCGACCCGGCCAAGAAGACGACCGAGCGCGAGGCCGTCGACGCGGTCGCTGCCGGACAGGACGAGCTCGCCGCGAAGCTCTACGAGCAGCTCGCCAAGGAGCACCCCGAGACCCCAGCGTACAAGGAGGCCGCGCGCATCCTCCGCGCCAAGGCCAAGAAGGGCGACGGCTCGAAGTGAGCGACCCGCCTCGCGGCCCGTCTCGCCACGAAGAAGAGGGGGCGCCGGTGCCGCGCTCTCGCACCACGCTGCCGCAGGATCCCTCCGGCAAGCCCAGCCAGATCGACGTGCCCCTCGGGGTCCCCCTCGACGAGGCGGGGCGTTACGTCCCCCGTCGCGTGCTCGGCTCGGGTGGCCTCGGGGCGGTGCTCGAGTGCGAAGATCGCGTCCTCGGCCGCGCGGTCGCGATCAAGGTGCTGCTGCGCCACGACGACCCTCGGTACGCCGACCTGCTCGCCCGCGAGGCGCGCCTCCTCGGAGGGCTCGAGCACCCGAACATCGTCCCGGTCTACGAGCTCTCGGAGTCGCCCCCGTTCTACGTGATGCGCGTGCTCGAGCCGCGCACGCTCGAGCAGATCGTGATCGATCTGCGGCGCGGCAACCCGGACGCGCACCACGACTTCCCGCTCGGGCGCCTCTTGCGGGTGTTCCTCTCGGTCTGCGACGCCATCGAGTTCGCGCACGACCGCGGCATCGCCCACTGCGACATCAAGCCCGCCAACGTGGTGATCGGCAGCCACGGCGAGGTGGTGGTGGTGGACTGGGGCCTCGCCCATCACCTCGACGGGCCACTCGTCTACCGTGGTGGCACCCTCGGGTACGCGGCCCCCGAGCAGTTCGACGAGGCCTTCCGCGGCGTCGTCGATCGGCGCATCGACGTGTTCGCGCTCGGAGCGCTGCTCTACGAGCTGCTCGCCCTCGAGCCGGCGCTGCCCGACGACGACGCCACCCGCGCCTCGCTGCTCGCCGGCAGCGGCTACGGCAGCGTCGACGTCTCTCGCCTCTCGGCGCGGGGCCCGAGCGTCGCGGGCCTCGTCGAGGTGGTCCTGCGCGCCCTGTCGCACGAGCCGGACCGTCGCTACGGCTCGGTGCGCGCCTTCGCGGCCGCGGTCGAGGCCCACCTCGAGGGGACCGCCGCGCTCGAGCAACGCCGGCGTCGGGTGGAGCAGCTCGTGGCCGAGGGTCAGCGGCTCACCGCCGACCTGCGCGACTTCGTCGACAGCCGTGGGGAGCGGGTCGCCGAGGTGGCCGAGCTCCGCGCGCAGGTCCCACCGTTCGCGCCCCCCGAAGAGAAGCGGCGCGTGTGGGACGCCGAGGACCGCGTGATGATGCTCGACGCGATGGCCGCGAGCACCCTGCGCGAGGCGGCGTCCGCCTTCGAGCGAGCGCTGGTCGAGCTGCCCGAGCACCGCGAGGCGAGGCGGGGTCTCGCCTACCTCTGGGCGATCGAGCGCCAGCGCGCGCGGAGCCGTCGTGATGCCTTCGACGAGGCCTACTTCGGGGAGCTCGTCCGCCAGTACGACGACGACGGCCCCGAGGGCCCTGCGCAATCGGGGGCCCTCTCGTTCGACTGGCCCGTGCCGTGCGAGGTCTCGCTCGAGACCTACGTCGCGCGCGATCGCCGCCTCGTCATCGACGGCGCGCGCTCGCTCGGCAGCCCCCCTCTCTCGCTCCGCGTACCGGTCGGTTCGCACCGCCTCCGGCTCACGAGCGGGCGCGGGACCCTCCATCGTCCGATCTTCGTGGGCCCCAACGCCTCGCTGACCGTCGGGTTCGACCGCGCGAAGGTGCCGGCCACCTCGGTCGGCGAAGTGCTCGTCCCCGGCGGCGAAGCGCTCGTCGATCTCGGCGACGGGCTCGAGGTGCAGGAGGTCGAGGTCGCGACGTTCGTGATCCAGGCCCGCCCGGTGACCTTCGGCGAGTACCTCGAGTTCCTCGCGTGGGCCCACGAGGAGCTCCCGGGCCGCGCCCGCCACCACACGCCGCGCGGCCTCGACGAGGCGGCCTACTTCCGGTGGGACGGCGACTCCTTCGTCCCGCTGCGCATCACCGAGTACGGCGACGACACCGAGCTGCTGCGCGCCCTGCCCGTGTTCGGCGTCTCGGGCCACAGCGCCTCGGTCTACGCGGCGTGGCGCTCCCGCCGCGATCGCGTCGCCTACCGGCTGCCGACCGAGATCGAGTGGCAGAAGGCCGGCGGCGGTGTGGACGGCCGGCGCCATCCGTGGGGCGACGCCTTCGACGGCGCCTACTGCCTGCACCGCGAGTCGCGCGAGGGGCCGCCGCGACCGATGCCGTCCGGCTCGTTCCCCGTGGATTGCTCTCCCTACGGTGCGCTCGACTTCGCGGGCGGCGTCGCCGACTGGGTCACGCCTGGCCACGCGCCGCTGCCGCTCTCGCGCGCGACGGGCGCGGTCACGCGCGGCGGCTCGTACCGCGATGCCCCCGAGACCTGCTCGCTGCGCGCGCGGCGTCGCTACGGTCTGCAGGAGTCGACGCCCAGGGCCGGGTTCCGGCTCGTGCGCGATCTCGACCGCACGCCGGATCACGACGAGGGCCTCCTCCGCGACACCGAGAGCCGGCCGCCCAGCGGCCGCACGGCGCGACCTCGCTAGCCCTTGGCGCCGAAGGCGGGCCCGCCGAGCGGCAAGAGCGCCCGGCCCGAAGCGGCGTTGAGCACCAGCGCGAACGCCAGGTAGAGCGCGATCGCGAGCAGACCCACCGTGAGCCAGGCGATGCCGACGCCGAACGCGGGCGCGTGCAGGACGTCGCGCAGGATGCGGCAGACGTAGAGCAGGTCGATGTCGCCGAGGAACAGCAGCAAGAGCTTGGAGTGGAACCCGAAGGCCACCGTCATCACGAGGAACACGAGCAGGAAGCACAGGTCCACCGAGAGCACGACGGCCGAGTTCGGGAGGTGACCGTGGGCCAGCTCGGTCAGCGACCACCAGTTCATGATCCAGTTGAACGAGAAGGCCGTGAACAGCGTGCCCCCGAGCACGTTCTTGTTCACGAAGCTCATGAGCCCGGCGAGGAACTGGCCGCCGGCGCCGAACAGGAGACAGAACATCGCCGCGATGCGCAGGCCGTCCGGGGTGAGCGAGGCCTTGACCCCGAAGGCGGCGGGGAGGAGCGCCGCGCACCCGACCGAGAGGCCGATGAGGCCGAGGGGGGTGGGATCGGCGAGGGGGGGAGCGGACACGGCGGGTTCGGACACCGGCGGCCTATACTCCATCACCCCCGTGGCGCGCACTGCTCATGGGAGCTCTGCCTCGGAATCTACTCCACGGGCGTCACCGGCTCGCCGGCGCGCCAGCCCATTGGCGCCCTCCTGGACAGATGGCGAGGAGCGTCGACCTAACGACGCGTCGGAGGCACGGCGCGCGACGGCACGACCGTTGCTGATTGAGGGCTCGGTGACAGGAGACACGCGCGTTCTGCGCGTCGTCTCGAAAACGGCACAATTTTCGCGGATTTTTCGCCGATTCCCGCTCAACGGCCAGGGCGGCCGTCCGTTCTGGAACGCAGGGGCCAGAGGCTCGCCCACCGCCGGTGGCGAGGCGGAGCTCTGTCCGCGCATCCATCGCAGCTCGCTCGGAGCGATCCCATGAATTGGTTCAACGACCTCAAGACGATGAAGAAGATCCTGCTGGCCGTCGCGATCCTGGTGGTCGCGATGATCGGGGTCGGCTGGGTCGGAAACAACAGCGCGGACACGATCAACCTCCGCCTCAACAAGCTCTACGAGCGGGACTTCATGGGAACGGTCGAGGCCATGCGGGCCGAGACCGCGATGCTCGACGTACGGGTCACCGCCCGGAACATCCTGCTCGCCGAGGATGCCACCGAGCAAGCGCGGCTGCTCCGGAAGCTGGACGACCACGAGGCGGCACTGACCAAATCCCTCGACGCGACGGAGAAGCTCCTGGTCTCGGAGGAGCTCAAGGCGCGCATGGCGGACGTCAAGAAGGAGCGAGCGGTATGGCTGGCCGGGCTCCGGGAGGCCGCCCGCCTGGCCATGGCCAAGGATCACCCCGGGGCGCTGGCGGCGCTCGGCAAGGCGGCGGCCGCCGGTGATCGCATCCGCGAGGCCATGTCGAAAATCGTCGCGTCCAAGGACGTCCTGGCCAAGCAGGCCGCCGACGAGACCGACGGCATCTACGCGAGGAACCGCAACCTGCTGATCGCCGTGATCGTGGGCGCGGCGCTCCTGGGCATCTTCATCGGCGTGATCACGGGTCGGGCCGTCGCGAATCCCCTCGTCAAGACGGTCGCGGTGCTCGGCCAGGTCGCGAAGGGAGACTACTCCGTCCAGCTCGACATCGACTCGAAGGACGAGCTCGGCGACACGGCCAAGGCCCTGAACGCGACCATCACGGCGGTCAACGCGGCCCTCCGCGAGGTGCGCAACGTCGCCGAGGAGGTCGCCACCGCATCCCAGCAGCTGTCGGGAGCCGCGGAGGAGATCTCGAGCGGTGCGCAGGAGCAGGCCTCGGGCCTCGAGGAGACCGCTGCCAGCCTCGAGGAGGTGGCCGCGACCGTGAAGCAGAACGCCGACAACGCGCAGCACGCGGCGCAGCTCGCCGCCAACTCGCGCGACGTCGCCGAGAAGGGCGGGGCCGTCGTCGGCGCCGCGGTGAGCGCGATGAACGAGATCACCCAGTCCTCGAAGCGCATCGCCGAGATCATCACCACCATCGACGAGATCGCCTTCCAGACCAACATCCTCGCGCTCAACGCCGCCGTCGAGGCCGCGCGGGCCGGGGAGCAAGGCCGCGGGTTCGCGGTGGTCGCGGCCGAGGTCCGGGACCTCGCCCAGCGCAGCGCCGCCGCCGCCAAGGAGATCAAGAACCTCATCAGCGACTCCGCGGACAAGGTGGAGGCCGGCTCCAAGCACGTGCTCTCGAGCGGCGAGACGCTGCGCGAGATCGTCACCTCCGTGAAGCGGGTCACCGACATGATCAGCGAGATCGCGGCGGCCTCTCGCGAGCAGAACACCGGCATCGAGCAGGTCAACAAGGCCGTCACCCAGATGGATCAGGTGACCCAGTCGAACGCCGCCCAGACCGAGGAGCTGTCGTCGACGGCCCAGGGCCTCTCCGGTCAGTCCGAACAGCTGCAGCGCCTCGTCGCGCGGTTCCGCCTGGACCAGGGCGAGAGCGACCGCACCTCGTTCGCGCAGACCCGCCCGCAGAAGATCGTCGTCGCGCGCACTGCGCCCGCGCCCAAGGAGCGACGCGCCGAAGTCGCCCTCGAGGCTGCGCCGCGCCCCGCGCGTCTCAACGGCGCCAACGGCCACTCCAACGGCCACGGCACCGCCCACTTCGAGGAGTTCTGAGCCATGCAAGCCACGGGTGAAGCGCTCGCACAGGAAGTCAGCGAAGTGATCCTCGCAGAGACGGCCAACGTGATCGAGCTCCGCGGTGCGGTGTGCGGCCCCGTGGCGCAGACTCTCTTCCACCAGGCGCGCCGCCTCGAGCGGCACTCGGCGGCGGCCGTCCGCTGCGACCGCCTCACCTCGCTCGACGCCTCGGCGCTGCAGGTGCTCCTCGCGCTCCACCGAACCCTGCAGGAGCATGGGCACGTCCTCGAGCTCCGCGCGGTGCCTCCGGCGGTGCTCGGGCAGCTGCGCGCCGTCGGCGCCGCCGACCTCCTCTGCATCTCGACCGAACCGATCGTCGAGCCAGAGGGCGTCGACCAGGTCGACCTCGAAGCCGCGACCCCCACGCTACCCATCGCGCGTGGACCCGACCCCCTCCCGGCCGAGTCCCCGAACGAGACGGCAGAGTTCCTCCACGAGACGGTCGAGTCCCCTGTCGAGATCGCCGAGGCGTCGGCAGAGTCCCCGACGCCGAGCGACGACCCGGCCGAAGGCCCGAGTGTTGCAACGTCGCTCGAAGCGTCCCCCGAAGCGAACGAGTCCGTCGACGACGGCGGCTGGTCGCTGGTTCCCGAGAACCGAGATCCCCCCGAGGAATCATGAGCACCTTCGACACCAGCAGCCTCATGGGCGCGTTCTTCGACGAGGCGGAAGAGCACCTCGTCAACATGGAGGAGTCGCTCCTCGCGCTCGAGCACACCCCCGACGATCGGGGCCTGCTCGACGCGGTGTTCCGCGCGGCGCACTCCATCAAGGGGGTTGCGGAGTCTTCGGCTTCAACGACGTCCTCCGGTTCACCCACGCGCTCGAGAACCTGCTGCAGCGGGTCCGCGAGGGTCGCATCGCCATCGGGCCGCTCACCGAGCTCCTGCTGCGCGCCAAGGACGTCGTCGCCGATCTGGTCGTGGCCGCTCGCGACGGGGGTGCTCCGCCCGAAGCGATGGCGGAGATGCTCGGGGAGATCGAGGAGGTGACGCCGGCGGCCTCCATCGAGGCGAGTCACGACCCGGACATCCTGCGCATCCTCGCGATGTCCGCCGTCGGTGGCGGCATCTTCTCGTCCGCGCCACCCGCCGCGCAGACCTACACCGTTCGCTTCGAGCCGGCCGCCGACGTCCTCGCGAAGGGGCTCGACCCAGTCCTCGCCCTGGAGGCGCTGGCGGAGCTCGGCGCGGTGAGCCGCGTCGCGCTCGACGACACGGCGCTGCCCTCGCTCGACGACCTCGATCCGGGCCGCTCCTACCTGCGCTGGTCCATCACGCTGTGCACGAACGCCAGCGAGAGCCGGATCCGGGACGTCTTCGCCTTCTTCGACGCGCCCACCGTGGTCGAGGTGGAGAAGGTGACGCCGGCCGTGCCCGCGCTCCGCATCATCGAGGTGCCCGCGGAGGCACCGCGAGAAGCCGTCCCCGAGCCGACCGCAGCCGAAGTGCCCGTCGCCGCGCCGGCCGTCGCCCCGCCCGTCGCAGGCCCGACGCCGAAGCCTGCGCCCGACGAGCCGGTCCACGCCGCCGAGGCCGCCGGCCCGGCCCAGCGAGCAGCCTCGGCTCGACCGACGGTCCGCGTCGACACCGAGAAGATCGACAAGATCATCAACCTGGTCGGTGAGCTCATCATCGCCCACTCCATCGTCACGTCGGCGATGACCGACGGGTCGCAGGACGCGACGGTGCGCCTCCGCCAGGGCGTCACCGCGTTCGGACGCAGCATGCGCGAGCTCCAGGACCGCGTCCTCAGCGTACGCATGGTGCCGATCGGCACCGTGTTCAACCGGTTCCCGCGCATGGTGCGCGACACCGCGGGCGCGCTCGGCAAGCAGATCGAGTTCGTGACCGAGGGTGGCGCCACCGAGCTCGACAAGGCCATGGTCGAGAAGATCGTCGACCCCCTGACCCACCTCGTGCGCAACGCGGTCGACCATGGGATCGAGTCACCGACCGACCGCAAGGCGGCCGGCAAGAGCGAAGAGGGCCGGCTCGTCCTCCGCGCGTTCCACCAGGGTGGCAGCGTCGTCATCGAGATCCGCGACGACGGCCGCGGGCTCGACACCGAGCGCATCCGACGCAAGGCGGTCTCCATGGGCCTGCTCGCCGAGTCGGCCGTGCCCACCGAGGAGGAGCTGCACGCGCTCATCTTCGCCCCTGGGCTCTCCACGGCGCAGAAGGTCAGCGACGTCTCGGGCCGCGGCGTGGGGATGGACGTGGTCAAGAGCAACATCGAATCCCTCAACGGTACGGTGCGCTTCACGAGCAAGCCAGGCGAGGGCTGCAAGGTCACCGTGCGCCTGCCGCTGACGATGGCGATCATGGACGGCCTGTCGGTGCGCATCGCGGACCAGATCTTCGTCTTGCCGCTCAGCGGGGTGGTCGAGTCGTTCCGGCCGAAGCGCGACCAGGTCCACCCCGTGCTCGGGAGCGGCGAGGTCGTGCGCGCGCGCGGCGAGACGATCCCGCTCATCCGCCCGGCGACGGTCCTCGGCGTGGACACCGACGAGCGCGATCCGAGTCGCGCAATCGTCTGCATCCTCGACGCGGGCCTCATGCGGGTCGCCCTCCTCGTCGACGAGCTCGTGGGTCAGACCCAGGCCGTGGTCCGGCCCCTCGAGCAGAACTACCGCCGCATCGACGGCGTGATGGGCGCGACGGTCCTCGGGGACGGCGGCGTCGCGCTCATCCTCGACATCGCCGCGCTCGCGCGGCTCGGCACAGCGTCTCACTTCAACCGGGAGAAGAACCATGGATCCGTCGGACTCAGCGCACAAGGGTAGTGGGAACGTCGTCCAGTACCTGACGTTCAGCCTCGCCGCCGAGGAGTACGCCGTCGAGATCCTCCGCGTGCAGGAGATCAAGGGGTTCTCGGCCATCACGCCGCTCCCCGACGCGCCACCGCACATCAAGGGCGTGATCAACCTGCGCGGCACGGTCGTGCCCATCATCGGCCTCCGCGAGCGGTTCGGTCTCCCGTCGCTGCCCTATGGCCGCTTCACGCTGATCATCGTGCTCAACGTGGGCGCCAAGGTCGTCGGCGTGGTGGTCGACTCGGTCAACGACGTGCTCGATCTGCGCGCCAGCGACATCGAGCCTCCGCCGGACCTCGGCGCCCGGGTCGACACCTCGCTGGTCCGTGGTCTCGCCAAGACCAACAAGCGCCTGCTCACGCTGCTCGAGGTCGATCGCACCCTCGACGACGGCGGGAGTCCGCGGCCTGGTGCGAGCGCCGCGGCAGTCCCCGCGGAGCTGTCAGCCTGAAGGAGCTCGCCGTGAACGAACTATCGCTGGCCGACGAGGAGTTCGCCGCGATCCGCGAGCTCCTCAAGGCCACCGCCGGCATCCACATCAGCGCCGAGAAGCGCACCCTCGTCGTCGCGCGGCTCGCCCGTCGGGTCCGCCACTACGGGCTCGCGAGCTTCCGCGAGTACTGCGCGCTCCTCCGCGAGCGCGACCCCGGGGGTGAAGAGCTCGGGGAGATGGTCAACTGCCTCACCACCAACAAGACCGAGTTCTTCCGCGAGCCCCACCACTTCGACTTCCTGCGCCAGCGGCTCATCCCGGAGCTGCGCGCGCGGGGAAGCCGGCGACTGCGAATCTGGAGCGCGGGCTGCTCGACCGGCCAGGAGCCGTACTCGCTGGCGATGACCCTCGCCAGCGACCCGTCGCTCACGGGCTGGGACATCCGCATCCTCGCGTCCGACATCGACACCCACGTGCTCGCCACCGCGGAGGCGGGTCGGTATCCGGCCACCGCGATCACCGACGTCCCCGAGCCCATGCGGCGTGAGTACTTCACGGGCGCGGGCCCCGACCGCGAGGTCTCGTCCCGGCTGCGCGCCATGATCCAGTTCCGGCACATCAACCTCATCGAGGAGCCCTGGCCGATCAACGCGAGCTTCGACGCCATCTTCTGCCGCAACGTCACCATCTACTTCGACCAGGCCACCCAGGACCGCCTCTACCGGCGCTTCTGGAAGCAGATCGCGCCCGCGGGGTACCTGTTCGCGGGTCACTCCGAGAACCTGTTCTGGCTCCGCGAGATCTTCGTGCCCTCCGGGACCACCGTCTATCGCAAGGCGGGTGATCGGCCAGCTCCCGCGTCGACCCCGAAGACGCGGGAGGTCTCGATCATGGAAGGGGACGTCCACGCGGCGCGGGAGCCGACCGCGATCTCGACCCTCCTCGGCTCGTGCATCGCCGTGGGCCTCTTCGATCCCGAGACCAAGGTCGGCGGCCTCAACCACTTCGCGATCGCCGAGGGCCAGGGGAGCAATCCGCAGCGGTTCGGGGCCCAGGCCATGGAGACGCTGATCAGCCAGCTCTGTCGCCTCGGCGCGTCGGTCGACCGTCTGCAGGCCAAGATCATCGGTGGCGGGAACGTGCAGGCCCACCTGCGAAACGACGTCGCCGAGCAGAACATCGCCTTCGCGCGCCGCTACCTCGCCGAGCGCGGAATCCCCGTCGCCGCCGAGCGCGTCGGGGGTGAGGCCGCGATGCGTCTCTCGTTCGAGACCCACACCGGGCGCTGCCGCGTATGGGCGGTGACGGCTCCGATCGATGACAGTGCCCACGCGGGAGACGACCGATGAACAAGGCCCGGGTACTGGTGGTCGACGACTCGGCGCTCATGCGCGAGCTCCTCAAGCAGATGCTCGCCGCGGACCGGGAGCTCGAGGTGGTGGGAGCGGCGTCCGATCCGCTGCGCGCGTGGGACATGATCCAGCGCGTGCGGCCCGACGTCCTCACGCTCGACGTGGAGATGCCCGGCATGGACGGCATCGCGTTCCTCGAGAAGCTGATGCGCGCACACCCGATGCCCGTGGTCATGGTCTCCTCGCTGACGGAGAGGGGCTGCGAGACGACCCTGCGCGCCCTCGAGCTCGGCGCGATCGACTTCGTCACCAAGCCCAAGCTCGACGTCGGTCGAGGCATGGAGGCCCAGCGGGCGGAGCTGATCGCGAAGGTGAAGAACGCCGCGGCGGCCCGGCCCCGCGCCCTGCGGACACCGCTCGGCGCGACGCCCCAGCGTCTGCCCCAGACCACGACGACGTCGACCCGGATCCGCAACACCGAGACGGTGATCGCCATCGGCGCTTCGACAGGGGGCACCGAGGCGCTGCGCGAGGTCCTCGAGCGCATGCCGGCGGACGCACCCGGCGTCGTCATCGTGCAGCACATGCCCGAGAACTTCACCCGCCACTTCGCCGAGCGGCTCGATCGACTGTGCGCGATGCGCGTGCTCGAGGCCCACGACGGCGACCGCATCCTGCCCGGGCACGTCCTCCTCGCCCCGGGCGGTGCCCAGCACCTCGAGGTCGTGCGCAGCGGCGCCCAGTACAGCGTCCGGCTCGTGTCGGCGCCTCCCGTCAATCACCACCGCCCGTCGGTCGACACGCTCTTCCGCTCCTGCGCGACGGCGCTCGGGTGCAACGCGGTCGGCGCGATCCTGACCGGCATGGGAGGGGACGGCGCGCAGGGGCTCCTCGCGATGCGCAACGCCGGCGCCCACACCGTCGGTCAGGACGAGGCGACCTGCGTGGTCTACGGGATGCCCCGCGAGGCGGCGGCCTGCGGCGCGGTCGAGTACGTGTCCCCTCTCTCGGAGGTCGCCTCGGTCCTCCTGCGCCTCTCCCGGCACGGCGCCGCGCGCGCCTGAACGGGGGCGCGACGGGCATGCGGTGACTACCGCTGCAGCGTCGCGTACGCGCGCTCGCCCGCGTCCATCTCCGCGCGCCATCGCTGGACGTCGCCCGCCGCGTTGAGGCGGGGGATCGTGCGCGCCTTCCGCTCCGGGTCCACCCCGAACGCCCCGAGTACGATCGCGGTCGGGATCTCCGCGCGGAGGCCCTGGAGGGCCGAGAGATAGGCCTCGTCGCGCAGGGCCACGTCCCCTTCCCTCGCCCGCTCGGCCAGCGCGGCGTTCACCGCGGTGAACAGCGGGCGCGTCTCCTCGCAGGGCCAGTCCGCGTCCCACCAGCGGATCGCCACCGCGACCGCGGTTGGTTCGCCGGAGAGCAGCTCGGCGTATTGCCCCGCCCGCGCGAGCGTGCCCTCCTCGGTCGCGAGCACCGCGCCGACGATCCATCCGTCCTCGGAGACCACGCCGAGGCCGAAGGCGTAGGCGGTCTCTCGTTGGTGCGTGGTGGAGAGCTGGACGAACGCGGCGCGGAGGGCCTCTGCGAGCGCCGCGACCAGCTCCTCCCTCGAGTGCAGCGCGCCCATCCGAGGAGCCTGCATTCGCAGGGGCGCGACGTCCAACTTTCAGGGGAGGTTCGCGCCGAGGGGTGAGGCACTGGTGAAGCGCTTCAGGACTTCTGCGGGGGCTCGGTGCCGTCCGGGAAGAACTCGAGGGCCGCCGAGTTCAGGCAGTGTCGCTCGCCGGTCGGGGGTGGGCCGTCGGGGAACACGTGACCGAGGTGGCCGTCGCAGCGCCGGCAGCGGATCTCGACCCGCAGCATGCCGTGACTCCGATCCTCGATGCGCGCGACGTGCTCGGCGGCGAACGGCGCGTAGAAGCTGGGCCAGCCCGTGCCCGACTCGAACTTGGCGGTCGACTGGAAGAGCGGCAGCCCGCACAGCCGGCAGGCGTAGACCCCGGACTCCTTGTTGGCGAGGAGCCCACCGCAGAACGGGAGCTCGGTGCCGTGGGCCAGCAGCACGCGCCGCTCTTCGGGATCGAGCAGCGCGGCGAGGCGGGTGCGGGCCTCCGCGGTGAGCGGCGTGAGGTCGTACTTGTTCGGCATGGGTCCCACGGTAGTGGCCCGCCCCTGCAGCGCCAACCCAGCAGCCTCGTCGACCGACGGCCGAGCTATCGCACGGGCAGGCGAGCGACCATCGTCAGGAGGGTCTCGGTCGGATCGAGCTCGGCCACGACCGAGCACCCCGCCTCGTACGCGATGCGCAGCAGTCCGAGGCGACTCGGCCCACCCGGCCGCGCTGCGGCGATCGCCATCACCCGGTGCTGGTAGGCGACGGCCGCGCTCGGCTGGGCCTCGAGCCACGCGAGCCCCATGAGGAGCTCACGCACGTGTTCGTCGCCCGGCCGCACCGGGTTCTCGACGCGAACCACGAGGTCCGCGCCTTCGACGATCAGCGTGAGCGACACCGAACGACCAGCGGTCCAGTCGGAGTACTTGGCGGCGTTCTCGAGCAGCTCGCCGCACACGATGGCGAGGCTCTCGCGGAGCTCCGAGTCCTCGCTCGGGAACCCCTCCCCAGGGAACAACGATCCGTCCTCCACGCGGGCGCGGAGCTGGTCGATCTGGCGAAAATCCGGCGCGGGCAGCGCCTCGACGATCGCCGAGGTCAGGGGCAGCGCCATCACACCGACCGCAGCTCGAGTCCGCCGCCCGAGAGCACTCGCAGAGCCTCGAAGCTCAGACGCTGCCAGCGGCGGGTGGGGTCGAAGACCACGGTGACGGGGACCTTGCGGCTCTTGGCCTCCTGGATGAACTGGATGATGGCCGTGATGGTGGACGAGTTCACGTGCTCGAGGCGCTCGAAGTGCAGCTCGAGGCGCGCGCGATCGGTGAGCGCCTCGCTGAGCGCCTGCTGGAAATAGGGGGCGAGCTTCTCCCGGGGTTGCTGGTCGACGCTGCGACCGAGCCAGGTGAGCTCGAGGACGGCGTCGCGCCGGCCCTCCGCCGCCGAGAGAGAGACGGTGCGCTGACGGATGGCGAGATCGCCTTCGCTGAGATCGTGCATGGTCCTCGCAACGGATGTTCTACCATGACTCGCGCAGGGCCGGACGACGGCCACTCTCGAGCACCGAGGAGGAGCGCACAGGCAACATGAGCGTAGAAGAGCGCACCGCACGCATCCACGGCTGGAATCGGCTGCTCGTGGAGCTGGCCCAGAGCCCCGCCCTCGAGGCGGGTGACCTGCCCGCCATGCTGTCCCAGATCACCGAGGTGGCCGCGCGCGCGATCGACGTCGCGCGGGCGAGCGTCTGGCTCTACGACGACGAGCGCACGGCCATCCGCTGCCTCGACCTGTTCCAGCGCGCGGAGCGCGTGCACTCGAGCGGCGTCGTGCTCGGCGCCCAGGATTTTCCCGGCTACTTCCGCGCGCTCGAAGAGGACCGCAGCATCCCCGCGAACGACGCGCACACCGACCCCCGCACCGCCGAGTTCTCGGCGCCCTACCTGCGGCCGCTCGGGATCGACGCCATGCTCGACGTCCCGATCCGCCGCGCGGGCCGCATGATCGGCGTGCTCTGCCACGAGCACATCGGCGGCGCGCGCCCCTGGACCCTCGACGAGGAGCTCATCGCCGGGTCCATCGGCGACTTCGTCACCATGGCGCTCGAGGCGCACGAGCGCGCCCGCGCCGAGGCCGCGCACGAGGCCGCCGCCGCCGAGGCCGCGCGCCTCGCGGGCGAGCTCGACATCGCGCGGCGCCTCCAGACCTCCCTCGTCCCGCGGCCGCCGATCGCCGCGCCCGGGCTCGAGATCGCGGCCGCCATGGTCACCGCCACCGAGGTCGGCGGCGACTACTACGACGTCGTCCGCACCCGGGATGGCGCGTGGATCGGCATCGGCGACGTCTCCGGCCACGGCCTCCCCGCGGGCGTCGTGATGTTGATGGTGCAGGCCGCCGTGGCGGCGCTCGTGCGTGGGCTGCCGAGCGCGAAGCCGAGCACCCTCGTCGCGCGGCTGGCCGAGGTCATCCACGACAGCGTCCACGTACGCCTCGCGCAGCCCGAGCACGTGACCCTCACGCTGCTCCACTGGGACGCATCGCGCCGCACGCTGGTGCACGCGGGCGCCCACGAGGACCTGCTCGTGTTCCGCGCGGAGAAGGGCGTCACCGAGCGCCACGAGACGCGCGGCACCTGGCTCGGGATCACCGCCGACGTGACCCGCGAGACCGAGGACTCCGAGCTGTCGCTGTCGCCGGGCGACGTCCTGCTGCTGCCGCACCGACGGCCTCACCGAGACCCGCAACGCCGCCGGCGAGTGGTTCGAGCTCGACCGGCTGGAGGCGGCCTTCGCCGCTGCGGTGCGGGCGGGTGAGGGCGTCGAGGGGATCCGCGACCGGATCCTCGCCACCGTCGCCGCGTTCGGGCCGGCCGACGACGACCGGACCCTCGTGGTGCTGCGGGTGAAATGAACTTGCGTACGGCGTGCACTTTCCTGCGGACCCAGATCCCCGCATACTCCTCTTCACCCCGATGATCCCCCGCGCCCTCTCCCGGACGACGCTGTTGCTCGGGGCCGTGGTCGCGACCTCCTTCGCCGACGAGCTCGACACCTCGCGCAACGTCCCCGCGCGCGGCAGCGTGGGCCGCGAGCTCTACACGCTCGTGTGCGACCGCGTCGGGGCGCAGGCGCTCCGCGAGGACGTCACGGGGGCGTCGTTCCGCGGCGTCTGTCGGCCGGACGCGAAGGGCGTCTACGCGGCCACGGTCGACGCGAGCAAGCTGCCTCCCATCGACTCTTCGCTCACGGACGTCGCCGGCAAGGTCGTCACCGTCGACCAGCAGAAGAAGAACCGCGCCTACCGGATCGCGCGCATCGAGGCGCTCGGGCGTCGACGCGAGGACCTGATCGCGGCCTTCGACAACATCCTGCCCGACGTCCCGCTGGCGCTCCGCGACACGAGCAACGCGGACCCGGCGAAGTCCTGCGATCTCTCCGGCCAGAAGGGCGCGCTGCTCCACGAGCTCGCCGAGTCGCTCTCCCGGATGGTCGACCTCTACGAGGACCGCACCATCCCCATGATGACCGACGCGCTCGGTCGGCTGATGCTCGACGTCCGCAGCGACAAGGAGATCCAGAACGCGCTCGCCCGGGTCGACGCGCGCAAGGGCTACCGCCCCCGAGCTCGCCCTCGGCGTCGTGCGGCCGCTGCTCTCGTACGACCGGCTCGTCGACCTCGTGAACGCGCTCCTCCGCGTGGTCGCGAGCAACGCCGATCCCTATGGACCCGCGGTCGTCCCTGGCAAGGCGCACGTCGAGATGCAGGCCATGCTGCGCGTGCTGCACGAGGAGCTGCGCACCGCCTCGAGCGACCCGGCGCCCGCCACGCTCACGACCGCGGTCGACTCCCTGCTCGGCGGCAAGGAGGTGCTCTCGCGCCCCCGCACCACCCTCGAGCTCAGTCGCAAGCTCCTCACCGCCACCGACCCCGACTTCGGCATCGGCGGCGCGCCCAAGCCGATCGTGCGCCGCGACCTCCGCGCGTTCGCCGCGGTGCCGCTCGTCGCGGGCAAGCTCCCCGCCCCGTTCGTCGACGCCGACGGCGACGGCCTGCCCGACCTCGATCCGCTCGGTCAGTTCGTGACCGGCAGCACGGCGCCGGCCACCCCCTTCCCCGCGTTCGAAGGCGCGGACGGCAAGCGCGACCCGCTCGGCCTCGCGCTGCAGGCGACCGGCGATCCACTCTACGTCTACCTCGACACGAGCAAGACCTTCGCCGGCTCGGTGGTGAAGAACCTCCGCCCGCTCGTGGAGCCCGACCCGAAGAAGACGCCGAGCGCTACCGTGATGAAGCTGCTCGCGGGGGTGCCCATCGTCGCCGGGCCGCGCGACGCGACCCCCACCGCCGAGCGCACCTACCCGCCCGATCCCTCGCGCGTGACCGCGTGGAGGGCTGCGCGCAAGGACCCGCCCCCTGCGAACCTCGGCACCCAGCCCGTGAGCCTGAAGTACCGCGCGTTCCAGGCCGACCAGAGCGCGATCGTCGACCTCGTCCACGCCCTCGGGCAGATCATGGCGCGCCGGGAGGTGGACGAGGCCCTCGCGCTGTTCCGCAAGCTCCTCGCCGAGAAGCCGCAGCAGGTGGCCCGCCTCGTCGGCGTCGGGCTGCAGCTCAAGGCCATCGCCGACAAGCACCCCGAGGCGAGCCTGCCCGAGAACTCGCTCCTCTGGGACGAGCTGCTCGACGTGGTCGTCCAGATCGCGCAGACGCCAGGGATCCTCGAGGACCTGCTGAAGGCGTTCGCGGACCCGCGCACGGTGAAGCTGCAGACGCCGTTCGTGGCGTACATGAAGTACAAGGACCAGCTCACCTACAACCGCAAGGACCTGAACGGTCCCACCTTCAACGCCACCACGGGGAGCGTCGGCGGGTTCGTCACGCCGGTCGACCGCAGCCAGCCCGACAGCGGCAAGAACCGGAGCGCGCTCCAGCGGTTCATGCAGCTGCTCCACGACGCGAACGGCCTCGGCGCGTGCACCAAGGACAACGCGATCGCACACATCGACATCCAGTGGCCCGCCGGCTCGGGGATCCCCGTCAAGCTCGACTACCCGACCAACATCCTCAGCAAGGCCGCCTGCGCGTTCGTCGGCCAGTCGGCGCCGACGAAGATCCCGGCGTGCGGCATCCTGCGCTTCGAGAACGTCGCCGCGCTGCTGCTCGACGTGGCGCTCGACCGCGCCAAGTTCGACGTCCGCGACAAGTGCCTCGCCGCGCTCATGGCCTCGCCGCTCACCGGCATCGTCGGCGGGACCGACGCCTTCCTCGAGCAGGCCAGCGGCGTGAAGGGCTTCAACACCCACCCCACGGTCGCGGGCATCGCGCGCATGGTCTACTTCGACACGGCCCACGACGGCCTGCCCGGCGACACCGGCAACGCCAAGACCAACAGGTTCTTCGAGGGCGTGCTCGATCCGGTCCCCTCCATGGCGTGCCCCGAGGCGCCGTTCACCGACCCGAGCGACGGCAAGGTGATCAAGCTGCGCAAGTGCGCCTCGTTCGCCGACACCATCCGCGGTCGCGACGAGGACGCGCTGTTCCCGCTCGAGGTGCTCGACTTCGTCAAGAACGTGCAGCCGCTCGCCGCGGCGTTCGCCGACCACGGCAAGCCGCTCTACTTCGTGGACCTGTTCGACACCCTGCACCGCCACTGGGGCTCGAACAAGCAGACCAAGGCCGAGTGCGACCCGAGCCTGCCGAAGACCGACGCGCGCTGGTGCTCGCAGGACGGCGCCGTCACCTACGAGCCGCTCCTCGCCGAGATGCTCGAGTCCGACCTGTTCCCCACGCTCTTCGAGCTCGTCACGACGCTCAAGGCCATGAAGGTCCCGCACTGCGAGGCCTTCGACCCGAAGACCCACCAGTGCACCAAGGCGACCGACCGCGACGGCGTCACGGTGCTCGCCGAGGCGGTGCGCGTCCTGGTCGACCCGGCGCGCTCGCCCGGCTTGAAGGACCGCCGCGGCAACGCCTTCGCCCTCCGCAACGACGGGACCAAGAACCCCCAGCTCACGCCGATCTACCTCTTCATCGACGGCCTGCACGCCATCGACAAGTCCTTCCTCCCCGCCCCGGCCCGCAAGGACGAGTGGCGCAAGGCGCGCTCCGAGATCGTCGACCAGTTCTTCACCGTCGACGGCGCCAAGGACACCGCCGCGTTCCGCGAGAAGGCGCTGCCCAAGATCCTGCCGCTCGTGCTCGACGTGACCCGGGCGCAGATCGCGGCGCACTGTCCCGACCCGACCGCTCCGTGTCCCTGGGCCGAGAAGGACCTCGCCGCGTCGCTGTCGTCCGTCCTCGAGGGCCCCACGTTCGCCGCGGGGATCGACCTCGTCGACGCGCTCCGGCAGGACCCGGCGACGCGCGCCGAGGTGCTGGCGCTCGCCGCCTACCTGCTCGACGCCGCGTCCGGCAACGACGCCCAGAGCACCTCGCTCGCGGCGCTGGTCGACCTCCTGCAGACGATGGACGACGACGTGAACCTGACCCCGCTCTACCGCGTGCTCGCGAGCGCCACGGCAGAGAACGTCGTCGACGAGAGCGGCAAGGTCGTGATGCGCGGCCTGGCGGACGGCGCGCTCGAGGTGCTCGCGCGCTTGTTCGCTCGCCCCGTGGACGCCAGCGGCAACCAGATCTGCAACGGCATGATCGACCCCCACCGCGCCACCGACTACGTGCTCAAGCGCCTGTTCCTGCCGTTCGGCACCGGCAAGGACCTGCGCACGCCGTTCGAGGTCATCGCGAGCGTCGTCGCCGACGTGAACCGGCTCGACCCGAACGCCACCTCCAAGCTCACCGGCCCCGACTACGCCAACATGGCCAAGGAGGTCGCCGAGATGTGTCTGCACCCGTCGCGTGGCCTGCCCCAGATCTACGAAGTCATCCGCCAGGCGACGAAGAAGTGAGCGCAGCGAGCCGCAGGCGAGCGCAGCGAGCGGCGGCCGCCTCCATGGGCGGCCGCTCCAGCCGACGAGTGAGCGCAGCGAGAAACGCGGGCCGGGCCCTCGTGGGCGCGGCGCTCCTCTGCAGCGGGTCCGCCAGCGCGGCGGGGCTCTACTTCTCGGACCGCGGCGTCAAGCCGATGGGGCGCGCCGGAGCCTACGTGGCCGGCTGCGACGATCTGCACGGCATCTGGTACAACCCGGCGGGCATCGTCGACGCGGGCACGAGCGTGCTGGTCGATTTCACGTGGGTGCACTTCTCGATCGACTACCGGCGGCGCCTCCGCATCGTCGACGCCGACGACACCGTGCGGGTGATCGAGTCGCCGTCGATCAAGGGCAGCTCGCCGATCCTCCCGCTCCCCACCATCGCCGCTTCGGTCACGCTCGACGCGGACAAGAAGTGGGTCCTCGCGGGCGGCGTGGTCGCGCCCTACATCGCGCTCGCGAGCTACGCCGACCACCTCGACGACGGACAGCCTTCGCCCGCGCGCTACACCCTCGGCTCGTTCAGCGGCTCGGCCCTCGCGCTGCCCGGCCTCTGGCTCGCGTGGCGCCCGACCAAGCAGCTGCGCCTCGGCATCGGCACCATGGCGCTCCTCGGGCGCTTCCAGTCGACGGTCACCTTCACCGTGTGCCCGCAGGACCGCCTCGTCTGCGCGCCCGAGCAGCCCGAATGGGACGCCGCGAGCCAGATGCGCGTCGGCCCCATCTTCGCCCCGACGGCCAACGCGGGCGTGATCTGGGAGCCCGACCCCCACGTTCGCTTCGGCTTCTCGGGCCAGCTGCCGATGGCGATCGACAGCGACGCCACCATCAAGGTGCGCCTACCGGGCACCTCGGCGGTCGACTCGGCGAGCGTGCGCGGCGAATCGGCCCGCGTGAAGTTCACCCTCCCCGCGACCATCCGCCTCGGCGTCGAGGTCCGGCCGTTCCCCGACCTGAAGGTCGAGGTCGCCTACGTGCGCGAGTTCTGGTCGTCGCACCAGACCATCGAGGCGCGCCCCAAGGACATCTACCTCGAGAACATCACCGGGGCGCCCAAGTCGCTCGCGCTGCCGAACATCAGCATCCCCCGCGGCTTCACCGACTCGAACAGCTTCCGTATCGGCGGCGAATACGAGTTCCCGGTGAGCACCTACCGCATCGCGTTGCGCACCGGCCTCTCGTACGAGAAGAGCGCGGTGCCCTCGGACTACCTCTCGCTGAGCTCGCTCGACTTCGCGAAGACCACGGTCGCCATCGGCGGCTCGCTCTTCGTCGGCAGACACTGGCGCTTCGACGCCCTGCTCGCCCACATGTTCACGCAGGCGACCGACGTCGACGTCGACACCGCCAAGATCCCGCGCATCTCGCCGCTGACCGGCAACGCCCCGCTCGAGGCGGTGAACGCCGGGCGCTACGAGGCCTCGGCCGACCTCATCGGCTGCGGCTTCGCCTACACGTTCTAGGGAGTAGCGCACCGCGTGCCGTACAACGGCGCGCCGAGCCCCTCCGAGGTGGTCAGGTACCCCTGCCCGTTCGCGCGATAGGTCACCGCCTCGCCTTGCGCCTCGTCCGGCGCGGGCACCTCGCGCGGCTTGCCCAGCAACGCGGCCGCGACGCTCCCCGTCACGGTGAACTCGTAGAGCCGGCCGTAGGTGCGGAGCAGCAGGCGATCGCCACACGGGCTGACCGCCCCCGCGGTCACGAGCTGGCTCAGCGGGTCGATGCCCACCACCTCGCCGACGTGCTCGAGCGTCACCTCGACGTTCGGCGCGAGCGGGGTCGGGAAGCGGTAGATGCCGATGGCGCCGATCACCACCTTGGTCACCACCACGAGCTCACCCGTCTTCGGGTGGACCAGCAGGGCCTCCGCGTTGTGCGGCCCGTCGGGGTACTTGAAGCGCAGCGGGTCGGCATTGACGGCGAGCTTGCCGGCGAGTGCCTTCGGCTCCGCGAAGCGGTGCACGACCAGGCTCTTGCGCACCTTGTTGTTGTCCCCGATGTCGGCGACGTAGACGCACGATCCCTCGGGGCACGGGCCCACGGCGATGTCCTCGAAGTCGCGCGCCTTGACCCCGACCAGCGCGATCTCGGCCACCTGCGTCGCGTCCTCTCGCAGGGCGAACACGCGCGCGGTGTCGCCCGAGTCGTTGTGCGTGTAGACGATCCCCGGATGGAGCCGGCTCGTCGCGAGCCCCGAGGCCTCGTCGAGCTCTCCGCCGATCTTGCCGAGCACCTCGGGCTTCCCGTAGTCGTCGCAGCCGCAAGGGCCCTTCGGGCCCGCGTCCGGGGTCGCCGACGCCGACGCGCCGATCTCGGGAGGCCCCGCGTCCACAAGCGGCGCCGGCTTCTTGGGCTGGGGACCGGCGCAGCCCGCGAGCGCGACGGCGAGGAGAGCCCGCCTCACGTCTCTTCCTCGAGGGACATCGAGGGCGGCAGTCGCCCCTCGGCCCGCTCGGGACGCCCGCCACCGCGTGCGCCCCGTGCGAGGCGCTCCTTGAACCACTTGCCGCAGTCGAATTCGGTGACGCCGGAGCCTCGCTCGACCACGACGAGGAGGTCGCCCTTCTCGGGGTCGCGCGCGCCGACGAAGGCGATCACGTCGGGTCGCGCGGCGAGCGCCGCCGCCAGGCTGCGCAGTCCGCCGAGGTCTTCCTGCTCGCGGTGGAGCACGATGCGGGTAGGGCCGGCCCCCGGTGGGCGCTCGCGGTGCACGCGCTCGGCGACGAGCCGGAGCAGCTCGCCGCGCGTCGCCGCGAAGGCATCCGTCTTCGACCGCAGGTCGCTGCGCAGCTTGCCGACCGCAGCGCCCACGTCGAGGACGCCGCAGGTGAGCTCGCGGGCCAGGTCGCGCAGTACGGCCTCCTTGCGCGTGGCGTCGGCGTGGGCGCGCGCGCCGGCGAGGAAGGTGACCCGCGTGCCGCCCTTGTAGCGCTCGATCCCGGTCGCGTGCACCCACCCCACCTGCCCCGTGCGCGCGCAGTGGGTGCCGCCACACGGCGAGCAGTCGAGCCCGGCCACGGTGACGACGCGGATGCCCTCGCTCACCTTGGGGGCACGCCGGAGTGGCAGCGCGCGCAGCTCGTCGCTCGTGGGAAACGTGACGACCACGTCGAGATCGGCGAGGACACGCTCGTTGACCAGCGCCTCCGCGTCGGCGAGGGCCCGCGGATCGAGCGTGACGAGATCGAGGTCGATCGTCGACGACTCCGCGCCGAGCCGCGACGACACCGTCTCGCCCTTGCAGACGACCGCGAGCGCCGCCGAGAGCAGGTGCTGCCCGGTGTGCTGCGACATGAAGTCGCGACGCCGGGCGACCTCGATCGCGCCGCGCACCGTCGTCTCCCCGTGCGCCCACGGCGCCGCGAGCACATGGTGGATGCGCCCTTCGTCGTCGACCTGGACGTCGACCACCGGCACGCTTGCATCGCCGACGACGAGTGCGCCGCGATCAGCGAGCTGACCACCGCCTTCGGGGTAGAACACCGTGCGGTCGAGCACCACGCTCGGGGTGCCCTTCCAGTCGGCGACCGCCACGACCCGCGCGTCGACCTCGGTGGCGAACGCGTCTTTCCAGTAGAGCTTCTCGGTGGCCACGGGCGCACTCTACCAGCGCGCCCGCCTCGCGGCTCAGTTCTGGTAGGCGTTGATCCGGTACCTGGACGAGACGCCCGTCTTGTCGCCGACCGCGCGGAAGAACACCTTGCTGGGCGCGGTGAGCTTGACGACGCATTTCTCGTTGGAGTTGGCGACGTACGACGGGCACTTGTACGTGCTGGTCGCGGTCGGGGCCGCGCCGACGCGGACGTAGAGGTCGGCGTCGCCCCCAGGGGCCGAGGCCTCCGGCGACATGACGAACGAGTAGCTGCCGGCCGGGAGCGTCTCGGTCTCGTAGGAGATCGACGCGTTCTTGGCCACCGCGCCGGTCTCGGTGCGGCCCCAGCGCGGCTTGCTCGCATACGAGGCGTTGTAGACGTTGTCTTCCTCGCCGGTGACGGTGACGACCTGCGCGGTGTCGATCCCGCGGAAGATCGAGATCCAGGACTTGGGCGCTGCGCGGTCGGCGAGGGAGCCGAGGAGGGCCAGCGCGGCGTCGGGCATCGACGAGAAGTACGCCGGCATCGCGTTGGTGACGACGTCCATGTACTTGGTGCCGCTCGGGTCGTCGGCGTTGAGGAGGGCGCGCTTCTTGGCGAGCGTGTCGTCGACGTAGGCGAACGTGTCGCAGCCGTTGATGAAGAAGATCTGGTACTTGCCCGGGACGAAGCGGCCCTTCTGCTCGAGCGCGCGCACGTTGGAGCCGAGGCCGGCGTGGCCGTTGTAGAGGATCACGTCGGCGCCGGCGGTGAGCTCGGAGTAGCGGGTGTCGAAGGCCGCGCTCGCGGACCGCAGCTCGTCGACGAGGAGCGCGGCGACCTGGACGCGCCCCCCGCTGGCGAGGGTACCCGCGAAGACGACGTCGGTCGGGCTCACGCGGGTCTCGGTGAGGGTCGAGAAGCGCGCGCGCATGCTGGACAGGAAGCCCTCGTAGGCCGCGACACCTGCGTCGCCCGGGGCCGTGCCGCCGATCTCGTACTTGCCGAACACGGCCACCGCGGTCAGCGCGCCGTCCTCCCAGACCTTGTGGTACTCGGGGTACTTGGCCACCGTGTTCGCGGTCGACACGCGCACGGCCGCGTTGGCCCGGAGCACGTCGGCCGCGTCGATCGTGCAGCCCTCGGGGCGGAAGTGGTACCAGAGGTTCGCGAGGTTCGCGCCGCTCTCGTCGGCGCACGCGGCACCGTACTTGGTGAGGAACGCCTGCTGGCCGGTCGGATCGGTGCGGCGCGGGAGCACCACCGAGAAGGTGCTCGGGAGGTCGGTCTTGCTGCCCCAGGCGACCGGGAGCTTCGCGTGGTAGCGCACGCGGGTGAGCCCCCCGAGGAGGCCGCGGTGGTGAGGCTGGTCAGCACGAGGCGCTCGAGGCGCGCCACCGAGTGGTGCTCGTTGAAGAGGCCCACGGTGTATAGGAGCTGGTCGCGCACGGCCCCGCGAGGGTTGGCCGCGTTGTTGGTGAGGACCTCGCCGTCGAACTCGAAGTCGAGCAGCGTGGCGACGTCGCTCGTGAAGGGCGCCTCGTACTCGACGACGCCCGAGGCCTCCTCTTCGCCATCGGCCGGCGGGGCGGCGCAGGCGAGCAGCGAGGTGGCGGTGAGCGCGAGAACGGGAAGGACCTTCTTCATGACCAGCTCCTCGAAGAGGTTATCGAAGCGGGTCAATGTATGACATGTGGTTCTGATGTATGCAAGCGTAAGTTTCTTGCTCACCCACTTTCGGACGTGGCACGGGACCGATTTGCCCTTGCAATGCCCGGGCAACCCGCTAGTTTGCCGGACCCCATGGCTGCCCCCCAGGATCCCCCCGTTCGTCGTTGGCAGAAGAAGCGTCGCGCCAAGAAGCTCGCCGCGTGGCGCGCCGCCAAGGCCGCTGCCACCGCCGCTGCCCCCGCCGCCGCCAAGTGAAGGTCGTGCCACTCGGGAGACCGAGTGGCGAACTTCAGAACGGTCTGCCGCCCTGGCGCAACGACGCCGGGGTCTTCTTGTACTGCGCCTCGAGCTCGGGAGAGTAGCCGAACGTCGCGTGGCCGATCGACGCGTGGAGCCGCTGCAGGAGTGGCTCCGGGTCGGTCTTGGCGCCGATGGCGAGCATCTTCTGCTTGCCGCTCGCGAGCCCGAAGTTCAGGAACGTCTGCGAGTGCACGCCGTTCACCCGCTGCGTGCTGGCGTAGATCCACACGATCTCGGGCGCGTGCTCGCGCAGCAGCACGATCGCCGGGTGCTTCTCCGCCGGCCTGAACGCCACATAGAGCAGCCCGACCCCGATGAGCGCGAACGGGATCGCGAGCCCGAGCTGCAGGCCCAGCGTCGCCGTGGAATCGGCGAACCCCACCGCGCCGATGCCGAAGCACACGAAGGCGACCACGATCCCGCCCACCTTCGAGCCCTTGGCGTAGTGGAGAAACGGCTCGAGCTCGGTCGCGTTCATCCGCGCATGGTCCACGCCGCGCGAGCCCTGGTCAACGTCTAGACACGCACGAGCCAGCGAGACGGCGGCGTCTCGACGCTCTCTTGTTCGGCGACCACGCGGACGCGAACGTCGCGCAGGGTCGGGTCGGCGGCGAGCTCGGCAGCGAGGGCCGCGACGACCTTCTCGTCGAGCACGCGCGCGAGGGGACGCGCCCCGCGCGAAGGGTCGTAGCCCAGCTCGGCCAGACGGTCCTTCGCCGCCTCGCTCGTCGCGAGCGTGATGCCCCGCCGCACGAGGCCGGGGCGGCTCTCGATCTCGACGAGCATGAGGTCGACGATGCGGCGCACGTCGGCCGGCGACAGCGCGCGGAACGAGAGCACCCGGTCGATCCGATTCCACAGCTCGGGCCGGAAGTGCGCCCGCACGGCGCGCAGCGAGTCCCCGGAGGCGCCTTCGCCGAAGCCGACCGGCGCATGGTCGCGCACGCCGAGGTTGGAGGTCATGACCGCGATGACGCTGCGGAAGTCCACGAGGGCCCCCGCGCTGTCCGTGAGGCGCCCCTCGCCGAACGCCGCGAGCAGGACGTCGAGCACCTCGGGGTGCGCCTTCTCGATCTCGTCGAACAGCACCACGGAGAGCGGCTGGCGGCGCACGCTCTCGACGAGGCTCGTCGCGCCCTCCCCCGCCTCGAGCAGGCGCTGCGCGCTGCCGCGCAGCGCGAACTCGCTCATGTCGAAGCGGAGGAGCCGGTTCGCGTCGCCGAACGCGACGCGCGCGATCTGCTTCGCGAGCTCGGTCTTGCCGACGCCGGTCGGCCCGGAGAACAAGAGCACGCCGAGCGGTCGCTCCGGATCGCTCATGCCAGCCTTGAAGCGTGCCAGCACCCGCGCCGCCGCGGCGCACGGCTCGTCCTGCCCGATCACCCGCGCGCGGAGCAGCTCGGCGAGGGTCGCGGCGCTCGCTGCGTGCTCGTCGGCGATGAGCTCCACGGGCACCCCGGTGTGGGCGGCGAACGCGGCGGAGACGTCCCGCGGGTGAAGAGTACGGCGCTCGCTCGTGGACTGCGCGAGCCAGTCGACGAACCGGAACGCCTTGCCAGGCAGCGCCTGATCGCGCCGCAGCTCCTCGGCGTGGCGTACGAGGCGCTCGAGGGCGCGCGGCCCCAGGATCAGCTTGTCGGTCCGCGCCACGTACGGCACGAGCAGCGCGATGGTGGCCTCGGGGCTCGGCTCACGCACGTGCACGAGGGTGAAGCGGCCGACGAAGCTCGCGTGGCGGCGGCTCTCCCGCTCGAGCTCCTCCTCGGTGCACTCGGTGACGAGCGCGATCTCCCTGGCCGCGAGGGGGCCGTCGAGCAGATCGGCGATCGAGGTGCCGTCGTGCTGCGCCGCGAGCAGCGGCAACAGGCGCTCGACGTGGAGCCACTCCCCGCGCCCGGAGAGCTCCTCGACGATCCGCAGGCAGCGCTCCTGCCACTGACCGAGGTAGACCATGCCCGCGAGGATGCGGTCGACGCTCGTGCTCCAGAGTCGCGGCGGCACGGGGCGCTTCTTGCTTCGCGCCTCCTCCACCACGAGCCTCGTGAGCCGGCGGACGAGCGCGGTCTTGCCGACGCCGGCGGGCCCGACGAGGAGCAGCGAAGGCAGCGGCGTCCGCGCGGGGAGGCCGCGCAGCTCGGCCAGCTCGGGCGGGTCGCCGACCACCACCGGGAGCTTGTTGCGGGTGAGCAGGCTGCACAGATCGTCCGAGACGCGTCCGAGCTCCTCGGGCGCGGGCTCCGCCTCTTCCTGGCTCGCGCGCGGCCGCTGGACGAGCACCGGCGGCGACCACTCGCGCACGTACTCCTCGCCCTCGCTGCGGAAGTCGTAGACCCAACGCGGCGCCTCTCCGAGCAGGGCCTGACTCAGCATCGTGCGCAGCACGTCGGCGGCGTCGTCGAGGTCTTCGAGGATCGCCCACACCCCCATGCGGGGGACCATCACGCGGTAGGCGCGCGGCCCCTTCTTGTTCTGACCCGGGTCCTCGGTGGCGATGGTGGTGTACGCGTAGTACACGTGCAGCGGGATCACCGAGTGCCCGACGACCGGACGCTTGCGGATGGTGGACAGCGGGTGCACCGGCACCTTGACCTGCCGGACGTGGAACGGCTCGGTCCACAGGTAGCGCTCGAGCTGGTCGCCGTCGGCGAGGCGGCGCACGAGCTCGCGCTGCAGGAGGGCGAGCACCTCGTCTTCGGTGTCGCCGTAGGCGCTCGGCGGCGGCTGCTCGAAGAAGTGTGACCAGCCCCGCAGGAGGAGGCCAGAGCGCCGTCCGTCGTGGTGGACGGTGAACCAGACGCGGAGCGAAGCGCTCATGCCGACTCCCCGCGCGCGGCGCCGAGCCGGAGGAGGAACAGAGGCGCGAGCGCGGCTCCCAGGGTCGCTCCGTAGAGGCGGTCGGCGAACGCCGCCCGGTAGTCCTCGACGTCGAAGCCCGGCGCGCCCCGCGCGGTCGGGTCGCTGCGCAGCCGGCGCACGAGCGGCAAGAGCGCGGGTGGCGCGCCGCCCGTGCGGGCGTCCTCGATCCGCCGCGCGCGCTCGCCCTCGACCAGCGAGAGGCTGGGCACCCCGCTGCCGACGGCGACCCGGACGATCCGCGGCAGGCCGAGACCGGGCTCGAGCACGTGCGTGCCGTGCTCGTCGCCGAGCAGGTCGAGCGCCCCGAGACCGACGAGGTGGAGCCCCACCGCGACGACCTTGGCCGCCTTGCGTTCGAGCGCCGCGGTCAACGCGGCAGGGGAGTCACCGCGCTCGATCGCGTGGTCCTCGCGCAGCACCGTGAAGTCGTCGAGGGTCGCGCCGAGCGTGCGGCCCGCGGCGACGCCGACGTAGGTGTCGACCAGCGCCGGCAGGAACGCCTCGCGCCCGGGCTCGAAGGGCGTGAGCGGGGTCAAGAGCAAGCCCGCCGAGAAGCGCTCCACCGCCGGCGGGTGCTCCACCACGCGCTCGAGGAACGCGGCCTCGGCCGCGAGCGAGAGCAGGCCGAGGCGGGTCGCGGCGCCGCGCTGCGGCCGGTCGCGCATGCGCAGCTCCTTACGGCGAAAATCCCACTTGGCGCCGATCTGGACGCTGTCGCGGAGCTCGTGGGTGCGGGCGATCTCCGCGCGCTGCTCCTCCACCGCGTCGACCAGCGCGAGCTCGAGCCGCTCGGTGAGCGACTGGAAGCGCGCCCGCAGCGTGTCGAGGTGGAAGATCGACTCGGAGGCGCTCGAGAGTCCGCGCTTGTGGGCCGCGAGCTCGCGACCGATGCGCGCGCCGAGCTCGGCCAGCGCCGGCCCCTCGCGGAGCGCGAGGATCCGCGGCGCCACCGCGCGGAGGTGAGCGCGGATCGCCTCGAGCTCGGCGCCCACCAGCGGCTCGAGGGCGCTCGAGAGCGCGACCGGCGCCGCCTCCTCGAGCGGCTCGTCGCGCACCGAGAAGCCACCGGCGTTCGCCTCGAGGTGCAGGACACGCGGCGCCACGTCGGGGCGCGCGGCGATCTCCTCGGAGATGCGCGAACCGATGCGATCCTCGAGGAATCGCTTGAGCGATCGCGCGCCGTCCGCCTCGGCGAACGCCTCTCGCGCGACCGCCTCGAACACCTGCTTCTGGGTCTGCACCAGCACCTTGCGCCCGGTGAGCCCCCGGCGGGAGAGGAGCTTGCCGAGCTCCTTCTCGGTGACCTCGAGCGCCGTGTCGCGCGACAGGGGCGAGAACGGCACGACGCGGTCGATGCGGTTCCAGAGCTCGGGGGGGAAGAACTCGCGCACCGCGCGGGCGACGTCGGCGAGGAGCGCGGCCCCGTCGTCCTCGCCGAAGCCCACCCTGCCCTCGCGCCGGGCGCCGAGGTTGCTCGTCATGACGATGACCGAGGCCGCCGCGCTCACCGTGTCGCCGGAGGCGTCGGTGAGGCGCCCTTTGTCGAACAGCTGGAGGAACAGGTAGAGGACGCTCGGGTGGGCCTTCTCGATCTCGTCGAACAGGAGCACCGAGAACGGCTGCTCGGCGAGCGCGCGGGTGAGCTGCCCCTCGGCCCCGCCGCTCTCGCCGACCAGGCGGGAGGCCGCGTCGGGCGCGCCGAATTCGCCCATGTCGAATCGCACGAGGCGGTTTCCGCTGCCGAAGAGGGTCTCGGCGAGCGCCTTGGCGAGCTCGGTCTTGCCCGTGCCGGTGGGCCCCGTGAACAGGAACACGCCGAGGGGCCGTCGTGGATCGGCGAGGGCCGAGCGGGTGCGGAGCACGAGGTCGGCGGCGACGTCGACGGATCCCTTCTGCCCCATCACGCGGGCGGAGAGAGAGCGCGCCACCTCCGTGTGGGTCAAGGGCTCGGAGAGCCGGAGCAGCCGCGCGGGGATGCCCGTGCGGGTCGCGAGGTGGCGGACCACGAGGTCGTCGTCGAGCTCGTCGTCCTCGTCGAGCGGGCCCGCGATCTCCTCGAGGAGATCGAGCACCTTGCCGGGGTTGGCCTTGCCGGGGAACAGCGCCCCGCCCAGCTCCTGGAGCGCGCGCAGCGCCATCGGCTCCACGAGGAGCCCCTCCTTTTCGGCCTCGAGGTCGCGGGCGCGAGAGAGCAGGAACCGGAACGTCTCGGCAGAGGTGGTCTCCTCGACGTGCACGCGCGTGAAGAGGGCGGCGAGCGCGGGCGCATCTTGCTCGAAGCGAGACAGCTGGGCCTCGGTGCACTCGCCGATCAGCACGACCTCGCCCCGCGCGACCGGACCGCGGAACACGTCGGCGAAGCTGCGGTTGCTGTCACGGGCCTGACCGAGCCGCCCGAAGGCGTGCACGTCGGGCGCGTGGAGGATCACCCGCTTGCCACGGACCTCGTCGAGGAGGTCGGTGAGGCGCTGCTCCCACTCGCCCACGTAGGACATGCCCGCGATGAGGCGCTTGCCGGCGATCTCGACGACGTGGGTCACCTTGTCGTAGCTGCGATGGGTCGGGAAATCCTCGGCGATCAGGAGATCGTCGACGAGTCTCTCGATGAGGGTGGACTTGCCGACGCGGGGGGGCCCGACGAGCAGCACGGAGCGGCGGTCGCGGCCCGCGAGCAGCATGCCGAGTCGCTCGCGGTAGGGAGAGCGCGGGGTGCCACACCCCTCGCCGTCGCCGCTCCGGCGCGCGGTCCGGTCGACGCCGAGCGCGCTCAGCACCGAGGTCGGCTCTCGCTTCTTCTTGCGCTGGCTCGGGTCGACGTCGAGGTCGTCGAAGGGGCCCTTCTTGCGCCGATCGAGGTGGTCCAGGAGGCTCTTCGGGGTGGCGGCGAACGAGAAGACGCGGAGGAGGTCCTTCTGGTCGGACAGCAGCTCCTCGACCTGCTCCTCGTCCAGGGCAGCGAAGGCCTTCTCGGCGAACGCGGCCGCCTGATCGGGGAGCGAAGCGCCCTCGTCGACCGCGAACCAGTTCTGGGGCACGAGGGGGTGGTAGGCGACCAGCACCTCGCGATCGGGGCCGAACAGCCGGGGCTCCATGATCAGCGGCAAGAGGCCGCTGAACTTCTTCTTCTTGGCCTCGCCGTGACCGAACTCCACCCGGACGCGCTCGAGGTGCGTGCCGCGCGCCAGGGTGAACCAGCGCACCGCCTTGGCCCCCTCGGCCTCGACGATCTTGCGCAGGTCGGCGGCGAGCGACTGCTGGAGCTTCGGCAGGAGCGTGCCGCGACGCGTGCGCGTGTAGGGCCCGAGCCCCACGGTCGTCCACTCGACGAGGCCGCCGCGCTTGCGCTGGTAGACGGGGACGGTGAAGTTCATGGCTCGTCGTCCCGCATCGCCTCGCACGCGGCCTTGGCCTCGACGAGCGAGCTGCCGGTGATCTCGCGGTGGCGCTTGATGGCCGCGAGCAGCCCCTGCTCGCGGAGGATGGCGCGGACCTCGTCGTGCTGGTCGGCGAGCGTGCCCTGGAACAGCCCGTGCCGGTCGAGGCGCCCCCGCTCGGCCGCCACGAGGAGGAGGGTGTGGATCTCGTCGAGGCGGGCGAAGTACTCGGGCTTCGGGTGGTAGGTGACGTAGCCACCGACGAGGGCCACCTCGCCGACGCGGTACCGGCGCGCGGGGGCGATGCGGGTGCGCTCGGGGAAGGCCACCGGGTTCCACGGCTCGACACGCGCCCACTCACGCGAGGCGAAGTTGGTGCGGAGCGCGACGAGCGACACCTCGAAGTAGGTGGACTCCCCGCCCGCCGAGGGGACGTCGTCCCGGTGCAGGCCACACTCGAGGGCGAGGAGGATGGCGTCCTTGCCGCGGATCCGCAGCATCACGGAGATCGGCTCGCGGTCCTCGACGCGCAGGCGTTCGAGGAGCTCCGCCGGGGTTCGAGGTGGGCCCCAGCGACGCTCCGCGGGCCAGCCGTCGTGGCCACGACGATCGGGGTCACGATCGACGTGCGCCTCGATCTCGAGCCGACGGCGCTCGCAAGAGCGCGCGAGCCCGGTGAGGTAGAAGCCGAGCCCTCGACGACTGTCGAGCTCCTGGAGGACGAGGGTCACCTCGTCGCGGCGGGGCTCGAGCGCGACCAGCGCGGAGAGCGCGGCGGCGCGCATCTCGGCCTCGATCGCGTCGGCGCGCTCGACGAGCTCCTCGAGGTCCTCACCCGCGAAGAAGGCGTCCAGGCCGAGCTCCTCGAGGGTCTCGAGATCGAGGCGGCAGCGGTCGACCGCGGCGAGCGCGGTCGCGAGCCGGTGGTGGTCTGCGGAGAGGCGACCGATGATGCTCGTGTCCGCGCCCTTCTCGGGCGTCCGACCGAGCTGGGCCACGAGGAAGCGGACCTGCTCGCGGAGCTCGTTCGAGCGGTCGAGGCGACAGAGCATGACCGCCCACCGGCGCAGGGAACTCAGGCGACCGAGGCCGTGGGTGCCCTTGCGCGCGGCCTTGGCCGGGCCGTGGCGTCGCACGAGCGCGATCGCGAACCCGTCGACCTCCTCGGTGTGCACGACGGCCTCGGGTGCCAGCTCGCTCGCGAGCCGCACGTCCACGTCGAGGCCCTCCAGCGAGCCGCGGGCCGAGACGACCCGGGCAACGGGAGCGACGAGGTGCTCCTCCACGTGGCGCCGCAACGCGCGGGCGCCGAACGCCGCGGAGTGCCCCTCGTCGCAGAGCCGATCGAGCGCTGCTTCGCTCACGGCGAGGTTCGCTCCGGGCTCGGCGAGGCCCCGACGACGGCGGACCTTCTCGAGCGCGAGCGCGGCGAGCGTGCGGCGGTGCTCGCGGTCGAGCGGCGCGAACGAAACGATGCGGTCGATGCGGTTGACGAGCTCCGGCCGGAACGTGGACTCGACGACCCGCACGTAGTGACGTCCGTCGTCGTCGGGCGCGCGATCGAAGCCCGCCTTGGCGCGAGACTCGGCGGCGCCGAGGTTGCTCGTCATGATGACGATGGCGTTCTGGAACTGCGTCGTGCGACCCGCGGCGTCGGTGAGGCGGCCCTCGCCGAGCACCTGCAGCAGGAGATCGAACACCCGCGGATGGGCCTTCTCGATCTCGTCGAGCAAGACGACGCAGAAGGGCTGCGCGCGGACCTTCTGGGTGAGCTGTCCCTCACCACGCTGGTCACCGGCGATGAGGCGCTCGGCGGCCCAGGGGTCCATGAACTCGCTCATGTCGAAGCGCACGAGGCGTTCGCCGCCGCGATCGCGTCCTGCGCCGAACAAGAAGTCGGCGAGCGCACGGGCGAGCTCGGTCTTGCCGACGCCCGTCGGCCCGACGAACAGGAACGACGCGAGCGGACGGCCTCGCGGCTGCAGGCCGGCCTTCACGACGCAGACGGTGGCGGCCACGGCGCGCACGGCCGCCTCTTGCCCGAGCACGCGCGCTCCGAGCTGCCGCTCGACGTCCTCGCGCAGGAGGGCGCGGTCCTCGCGCAGGAGGAACGACGGCATGCCGAGGCGCAGGCTCAGCGTGTCGAGCATCGACTCCTCGGAGACCAGCACCTCGAGGTCGCCAGTGCCGTGCGCGGCGCGCACCTCCTCGTAGAGCCGGACGCTGCGCCCCGGCTCCTGCTCGTACGCGAGGTAGCGGTCGGCGATCTGGGCCAGCGTCGCGAGCGCTCCTTCTGCGAGGTGGGCCGACCGCGCGTGCACGCGACGGTGGTGGAGCGCCCGCGCCTCGAGGACGGCGAGCGTGGCCGCCGGGTCGAGGGGTGGCACCGAGACCCGCGCGAAGCACGAGAAGAAGCCCACGTTGCGGCGCTCGATGCGGGCGAGGCGGGCGTCGTCGACCTCGGCCACGACGCGGACCCGGCCCTGCTCGAGGAACGGGCGCATGGCGCTGGCGACGTCGATCTGGCTACGTCCGCGCTCGGTGAACAGGTCCGCGAGGTCGTCGAGCCACAGCACCGCGTCGAGGGTGGCGGCCGCCATCATCACGCGGCGCACCCGCTCCTGCCACTGGCCGAGGCCGCTCATACCCGCGACGAGCGCGGCGCCCGAGGTGGCGTAGATCAGCGGCTTGTTGCCGGCTTCGTCCTCTTGCTCGAGGAACGCCTGCAGGAGGGCGCTCTTGCCGACGCCCGCACCGCCGGCGAGCAACACGCACCCGCGATGGCCCTCGGCCGCCGGGCTGAGCAACGTGCGAAGGCGCGGGACCAGCGGGTCCGACCCACGATCGGCGGACGGCGACCCTTGCGATGCCCCACGTGCAGGGGCTCGGCGACGGCTTCCAGCACCTCGACCGCGTGGGTCCGCTTCTGCTTGACCTCGAGGGCGCGCCGGAGGGAAGCCGCGCGCCCCTCGGCCGCGCCGTCCCGCGGGAGCGCGATGCGCAGGGGCTCGAGGCGGTCGCCTCCCGGCGGCGGGAGCAGCGAGAGGTAGCCGATCGGGCCGAGCTCCTCGGCCGCCGCGAGCCGCAGGGCCTCGGCCTCGATGCGCGCTTCGAGGGCCTGCTCCACGCGCGCGGCGGCCTCTCGCTCCGCGTCGGGGTGATCGCGGAAGCGCTCGTCGACGGAGAAATGGCAGGTGTAGGAGAAACCGACGAGGAAGAGCCAGGGCTCGGCCTTGATGCGCACTTCGTCCGGGCGAGGACGCGTCAGCGCCGGCGCCGCGACGGGGACGACCACCGCTCGCACGGTCACCTTCGCGCGGACCCGCAGCGAGCGCGGGAGGTCTTCGCGCGGCAGCCGCACGTCGCAGCGGACCAGGCGGGTGCCCGCAGGAAACGAGAAGCGCGCCAGGGTGTCGGCCGGTGCCGTCGCGAGGTGCACGGGCAGGCCGATGCTCTGCTCGAGGAGCGCGTCCTCCTGGGTCCCGACGCTGCCGAGCTCCGGGTCGGCGAGTGCGCTCGCGATCGCGTCGCCGCCCCCGAGCCCCTCGAGGTGCACGAGGGTCTCGAGGACCAGCGGAGCCATCACCGGCGGATCGGCCACGGCGAGGCTCAGATGGAGAGCTGGACGCGCAAGGACACCTCGTGGAGGACCTTGGCCTCGGGATCGTTGCCGTTGGCCTTGGCGCCGGGCGCGACGATCTGGTCGTTCACGAAGAAGTAGCCCGACCACTGCGCGAGGAGGCGGAGGTGACGAGTCGCGTAGTAGCTCACGCTCACCTGGGCAGCGTCGACCGAGAGGCTGGTGGTGGTCGCGTCGAGCGCGCCCCGCTTCACCCCGGGGGATCAGGGCGCCGGCGTCGTCGAACGAGCGAGCGATCGAGTCGTAGTCCAGGCGCAGGCGCTCGAAGCGCGCAGCGATCGAGAGCGAGCGGGTGGTGTGCGGCTCGCCGCGCGGAGGCGCGTAGTTGCCCGGATTGCCGCCGAAGCGCGGCTGGCCGAAGATCCAGTAGGCGACCTCGACGTACCAGGTGTGGCCGGTGAGGGTGCCCGAGCGCTCGGTGTTGTTGAAGGCGGCGACCTTGGTGTCGACCTCGCGGCGCTCGTCGTGGACGAGCACCGCCTCGGCGCGCAGATCGAACCGCCGCCAGGGCAGGAACAGCTCGAGGCCGAGCGCGCGCTGCTCCGAGCTCGGGCGCACCTCGGTGCTCCCGTAGGTCGGTGACCACAGCTCGTAGCCCCCCGGCGTGCTCAGCGCACCCGCCGGCGAGAGCACGTAGTTGCGGTCGCGGCGGCCATAGCGACCGCTCACGCCGACGTGGGTGTCGCGCAGGGTGCCAGGCAGGCGATAGAGCGGGCGCAGCACGAGCCGACCGATGACGTCGCCCCGGTTGTCCGTCGACGGCCGGTTGCTCCCCTCGCCGCCGAACCACCCGAGCGCCCACGTGAGCGGGCCGTGCTCGCGGCCGCCCCACGCCATGATGCCGAGGTCCTTCACGGACGGCGCCCCGACCAGTCGCGCGGTCATCGAGCGCTCCATGAAGCCGAGGAAGCGCGGGTCGACCTGGTTCTCCATGGTGAAAGGGACGCGGAACTGCCCGACCTGCAGCTTGAGGTAAGGGTGCGCGTCGAGTCCCACGAAGTTGTTCGTCGGCAGGAAGCGCTTGTCCGGTCCGTACTCCGCCTGGAGCTGGAAGAACCAGCGATGCAGCAGCCGGCCGGCGAGCTCGAACCGCGCGCGGTGGATCGCGACGCCCGCCTTCAGGCCGGTGCCGTCGGCGCGCTGGTAGTCGGCGACGCCCGGCCCCGCGAACAGGTACGACTCGAGCTGCAGGAAGCCACCCGGGCGGACCTCGAGCGGTCCCTCGTGCAACGTGAGCCCGGAGGGACCGTGGCCACCCTTGTGCTCGAGGTGCGGGCTGCTCGTCGTGCCCTTGTGGTGCGGAGGAGGCGGCGCGGGGTCGCTCGAGGGGGGCGCGACGTCGGTCGGGGCGTCGACGGGGAGCACCGCGGCCGATCCGGGCTCGGGAGCGGGCAGCTCGGCCTCGCTCGGCGCCGGCACTTGCTCGTCTGCGAGCGCTGGGCGCGGAGACGCCGCGACGACACCGAGGGACAAGAGGATGGAGAGCGAACGAGGGGACATCGCGCGCCTTTCTTCGCACGGCGTCGCGCGCCCGTCGACCACCTAGACCTTGCGGCGGGCGAGCGTCTCGGGGTCGTAGAAGCCCTCCCGCGGCGGCGGGCTCGCGACGAGGGCGCGGAGTTCCGCGGCGACCACGGCCGGATCGGGGCCCGCGTGGTCGTCGTGGTCGTGATCGTCGTCCCAGACCTCATGCTCTGCGCTGGTCGTGGTGCGCCGCCGCTTGCGACGGGCGAGGAGCACGACGACGAGCACGAGGACGAGGAACAGGAACCCGGCGCCGACGATCAGCAGCCACATCGTCGTCGGATCCTTGCGGAGCTTGAAGACGAGCTCCGCGATCCACGAGCGCTTCGGTGGCGGCGCGAACTTGCCCTCGGCCTCGTACGACCCGATGACGTCGGCGCACACGCCGGTCTCGCCCGCGGCGACGAGCTCGGCGCACGCGAGCGAACACGCGACGAGCGACACCTTGCCATCGTTCTCGGAGAACCCGATCAGCGAGAGGCCCTGCAGGAAGACGATGCCCCCGCCCTTCGTGACCTTGCCCTTGGTGGACTTCTCGGCGAAGTCGGCCTTGGCCGAGAACGGCTGCAGGATGCGGGGGCCGTCCTCCTTGATGGCGTCGGGCTCGATCGACTGCAGCGTCGTGTACTTGCCGATCTCCTTCTCGGTCGCGGCGATCATCTGGGTGAACGCGGCGTCGCGGATGGCGTCGGCCCAGTAGTCGCCCTTCGCCTTGCCGCAGACCAGGACCACCTCGTGGATCGCAGGCGGCTTGCCCTTGGGCTCGTGGACCCCGAAGCCCTTGCGGGAGACGACCTCGACGTCCTGGTTGGGGTCGGGCTCGACCTCGGGCAGCGCGGCCTCGGGGAGCTCGGGCCAGTCGGTCGGGATCTTCAGCGTGAGGCCGAGATCGCCGACGCCCAAGGAGAGCTTGCGGGTGGTGCGTGGGCCCTTGGGCTGCGCCGACGCCGAAGTGGACGGCGCGGGCGGGGGCTCGGCCGACGCGGACCCAGAGGCGGACCCAGACACGGACGTCGAAGGGTCCACCGACGGGCCGGGGCCAGGGCCGGGCTTGGGACCGGTAGCGGTGGCCGGCCCGGTCGGGGTCGGCGCCGACAGCGGAGGGGGGGCGGTGACCGAGGTCGGGGGGGTCGGGTCGCCCTTGGTGGTGGATTCGCCACCGCCCTTGGTCGTCGCCTCACCCTGCGGCGCGGCCTGCCCGCCCGTCGACAGCACGGGGATGAGCGCGAGGAGGAGGACGATCAGGATCCGGAGGGATCTCCCTCGACCGTCTTTCCGGGCGCGCGACAGGCCAGCCATCGGAGCCACGAATAGCACGAGGCGGGCGCGGATTTCGCGCTCGCCTCGGCGGTCGCGTCCGATCGACGGATCGATCGGCGCGTCGGCGGCCACCCTCGCCGGCGGCCCCGGTTGCAATCACTTCTTCGCGGCCGGCTTCTTGGCGGCGGGCTTCGCGGCCTTCTTGACCTTCTTGGCCTTGAGCGCCTTCTTGGCCTTGGGGGCCGGCTTGGCGTCGGCGGCCGCGGCGTCGTACCCCTCGGGGTGGACGGCGAAGGCCGGCGTGCCCTCGGCGCGACGGGCGCGCTTGTTGGTCTTGCCGTTGGTCGTTTGCTTGCGCTTGCGGATGCGCTGGGACTGCTGCGTCGACGAAACCATGATGACAACCTCGCTGCTGGAAGGCCCGGTGCGCACGCATAGGGGCCGGATCGGGCGCCTTCTCGCACGTGGCGGGGGAAGCGGCAAGGCCGCCGCCGCGTTTTCGACATCTACGCCGACGAAGGGTAAGTAGGGACCGATGGCCACCGAGCTCGAAGACGAGGTACGCGAGCTCAAGCGCGAGGTGATCGAGTCGCGCGGGCTCGTCATCAAGACCAACAACCTGACCAACGCCCTCTCGGCCGACCTCAAGAGCATCTCCAAGCGTCAGGCCGGCTACGAGCGGCGGATCAGCTGGAACAGCGCCAGCGCGTACATCTCGTTCATCGTGGTGGTGCTGCTCGGCGTGAAGGTGCTCTGGGACTACCAGTACGAGAACCTGCGGAGCGGCGACGGCGGCGCCAAGGTGGAGCTCGAGAAGGCGCGGGCTCAGGTCAAGGAGCTCGAGCGCCGCGAAGAGGCCCGCCAGCGCAGCGAGACCGCGGCCCACAAGCTCTACGACCTCGCCAAGCTCGGCAAGCGCGCCGAGTTCCTCGAACAGGTCGAGCTGGCGCAGCGGGAGGGCGGCGGCCTCACCAAGACCGAGCTCCTCATCTTCCAGGATTTCGCCGAGCGCTACCGCAACGAGCTCGCCCTCGAGCGCTACTCGGCCGGCCTCGACCACGCCCGCGTGGCCCGCTTCCAGGAGGCGGCCACCGCGTTCGAGGAGAGCCTCAAGATCAAGCCCGAGTCCACGACGAGCGCCGCGACGAGGCTCGCCCTCTCGCAGGCCTACCGCCACCTCTCGCGCCAGCGCGACGCGGTGCCGATCCTGCAGGCGCTGTCCGAGAGCACCACGGTCGACAAGGACATCCAGGGCGCCGCGATGTGGGAGCTCGCGCAGTGCCAGGTGGAGATCCAGGCCTGGAACGACGCCAAGGCCACCCTGCGCAACTTCACCAAGAAGTTCCCCGACCACGCGCGCAACTCGGACGCCCGTGTGCAGCTGCAAGAGCTCCAGCTCAAGCACTGAAACATCTCGAGTGGGCGAGGTGGGGCTCGAACCCACAATTCGACCCAGATTTTAAATCCGGCGCGTCTGCCAGTTCCGCCACTCGCCCGAGGGGCAGCCGAAGCTACCCTCGGGCCGAGGGACCCGCAATCACTCCGCGGCGCAGATGTTCTTGCCCGCCATGAGCGGGTGCTCGAGGCACTTCTCGCCCTTGGTGCACGCCGAGTCCGCCTTGCACTCCTTGGCGCAGAAGTTCCCCGGGTAGACCACGAGCATGCCCTTCGGGCACTTCGGCGCCCCGCCGGGCGCGCCGGTCGCGCAGCCGATCAACTTGTCGCAATCGTCGGCCCAGCTCATCTCGCACCACGGGTTGATGGAGACAATCTGCCAGTTCGCGTTGCTGTCCTCGCACTTCTCGCCGGTATGCAGCTTCTTGAAGCACGTGCAGGTCGCGCCGGTCGTGGTCGTCATGACCGGCTTGTCGTCGGTCTTGAGGAAGTGGGCGGCCTCGTCGGGCTTGCCCTGCCCCTTGAGCCAGCGGATCTGCACCGAGTAGACCACGTCGGCCCACGAGAACTTCGCCTCGAGGTCGGTGCCGGGCAGCAGCGGCGCGACGACGCTCGTGACGCCGTTGTTGGCGTACAGGTACGTGTCCTTGCTCTTGCCGCGGGTGACCCACACGGCCGTGGGCTTGCCGCCGGTGCTCGAGGGCTTGCGACAGGATACGCGCACCCACTCGTCCTTGGCGCGGACCTCACACCCGACGTCGTTGCCACGGGCCTTCGCGTCCGCGACCTTGTCGAAGTCGGCCTTGGACGGGACCTTGGTGCGCTCGGGCATCGGGTCGTCCTTCGGCGGCGGCTTCTTGGCCTCGTCCTTGTCGTCGCCCTTCTTCTTGTCGTCGTCCTTCTTCTTGTCGCCGTCGTCCTTCTTCTTGTCGCCCTTCTCCTTGTCGTCCTTCTTCTCGTCCTTGGACGCGGGCTTGTCGTCCTTCTTCTCCTCGGATTTGGGACAGCCGACGGCGAGGCCAGCGAGCAGGAGCACGGCCAGGAGGTTGCGCATGGCGCGCAGGCTACGCCCCTGGGTCAGTCGTTATCCAGCGACTCGGCGGCTGTGGTTCCGGGCTCCGTGTTCGCCGCTCGCGCGAGCCAGCGATCCAGCTGGGCCGAGTCGCGAGACGAAAGGACGCGGGCTCGGGTGGCCGGGTCGACGACGACCCCTCGACTCTCGAGCACCGCGAGCACCGCCTCGGCCTTCCCCTCGGCCTTCCCCTGGGCGATGCCCTCGGCCACGAACTGTTTGGCGAAGTCGCTCTGCCACTCCCACTTGGCGGTGTCCATGATGGCCTCCAGCGCCTTTCGAGCCCCGCCATCCAGGCGGGATAGGATGAGATCACGATAGCAAGTCCCTGTTTTCTGGTCGAACGCCTCCAGCGAGGTGAGCGCGGCGAAGGCGGCTCTTCCGCCGGCATCTCCTCGGTGGTGCGCGAAGGCAGACAGCAGAGCCAGGTGCGGTCCGATCCGGGCGCGATCCACATCGTCGACGAGCGGGATCGTCCGGAGGTCGAGCACGATCGGACGCAGCACGAAGCCCGGGTGGCCGAGGTCGATCGGGCGGCCAGCCCACGCCGCCACGGTTTGGCTGAAGGTGACGACGACCAGCCACACGGGGCAGTCGAGGCTCCGGTACTGGGTGACCAGGTCGACGGGCCATGCGATGCGCTTGGCCTCGTCCACGCCGAGTTGCACCTCGATCACGAAGGCGCGCCGAACCGCTTCGTGGGTCTCGACCACGACGACCGCGTCGGAGGCGAAGACGGCGGGGTCGAGCGGCGCCGCCTCGCTCGCGAGTCGGGCGGTGCTCCCGTCGACGCCGAGGTGGAGCTCCGCGAGCGCTTCGAACACGAGCGCGGGGTGCTCGCGGAACAGGCGGACGATCGCCTCGTGCAGCGGGCTCGGCATGCGCACGGATCACAGCAGGAGGTGTGCCGTGGCCATCCCCGCGAAATCGCGGGGCGCCTGGCCTCGTTCGGGCGGCGGCCGCCGGCGGCCGCCGGCGGACTACTTCCGCGCGAGGAACAGGTAGTTGAAGCCGCGGAGGAAGAAGTTCCCCTCCTCGGCCGCGCGCCGGTAGTTGCCCATGTCGAGGCTCTTGTTGTGGCGGACCACGGAGACGACGTCGAGGATCTCGAACGACTCCGCGATCGCCGCGAGGAGCTGCGCACCGACGGGGGCGAAGCCCTTCTTCTTCTCGAAGTAGTCGCAGACGTAGAGCGCGAGCGTGCCGCCTGGGGCGAGCACGCGATGGGCCTCCCGGATCACCTTGCCCATCTCGCGGTAGTACACGGGGTCGTACGCCGAGAGCTTGCCGATGCAGCGGGGGTCCTCGGAGTAGTCGATGTGGTCGCCGTAGGGCGGATCGACGAACCAGAGGCGCACGCTCCCGGCCGGCACGGGCAGCTTGCGGGCGTCGGCGGCCTCGATGTCCGATCGGTAGGGCTTCAGGTCGAAGCCGCGGCCGATCCGCTGGGTGTCCTTGCAGACGTCGAGCGTGGTCCCCGAGCCGCACATCGGGTCGACCACGAGGTCGCCCTCGCGGGTGTAACGCTGGATCACGTTCCAGATCACGTAGGAGGGGGTGGCGCCCACGTACTTCTGGTCACCCTGCATGCCCTCGCCGTAGTGCTGGGAGGGGTAGTCCCAGAGGGTCGTCGGCTGCATGCGGAGCGGTGGTTTCACGGGGCGGACGTGGCGCGCCGGCCCAGGCGGCGGTCCCTTCCCCCGGAAGCCCGGCGCCGCCGTCGACGGACTCGCGGTCGGACCAGCGGGACGAGGGCCAGGGGAACGCGGATCTCTCGGGCGACCAGGCATGGTCCCCTCTCCCCCGGGGAAGGACCGTGGTCAATCCCTGGAGGCCGTGCTATGCGCGCGACCCCCATGGACACCAGCGACATCCGCAAGGGTCTCAAGATGCAGGTCGACGGCCAGCCCTACGCCGTCGTGGATTTCCAGTTCGTCAAGCCCGGCAAGGGGCAGGCGTTCACCCGCGTCAAGATCAAGAACCTCATCACCGGCGCCGTCCTCGAGCGCACCTGGAAGTCGGGCGAAAAGCTCGAGCCGGCCGACGTGGAGGAGCGCGACGCCTCCTTCTCCTGGGACGAGGGGGACCAGCTCGTGTTCGTCGACGACGCCTCGGAGCAGATCTACGTCGACAAGGGCAAGGTCGGCGAGGACGCCCAGTGGATCGCGGACGGCCAGCGGGTGTCGATCGTGTTCTTCAACGGCAACGCGGTGAACCTCTCGCTCCCGGCGCACGTCGTGCTGCAGATCAGCGAGAGCGAGCCCGGCATCAAGGGCGACACCGCCTCGGGCGCCAGCAAGCCCGCCACGCTCAGCACGGGCGCCAAGGTCAACGTCCCGCTCTTCGTCAAAGAGGGCGAGTGGATCAAGATCGACACGCGCACCGGCGAGTACATCGAGCGCGTCAACAAGTGAACGGAGCGAGCCGCAGGCGAGCGCAGTGAACGGCGGCCGCCTCCACGGGCGGCCGCTCGGGCACAGGTGAGTGACGAGCCATACCTAGCGGCTCAGCCAGACGATCGCGGCCACGAGCGCGGCGATCAGGATGGCGCCGAGGATGATCCAGGGCAGCGGTCCCGAGCCGCTGCCCTCGTCGTCTCGTGCGTTGTCCTGGCGCGGGATCAGCGGCGAAGGGCCGGCCGGTACGTGCGGCTCGAGCGGTGCGAACCCGCTGGGTGAGGTGCGCCCTCCCGATGGCGGCGGCGCGACCGAAGGCGAGCGGCCTCCTCCGGGCAACGAGTCGGGCGGCGCGTAGGCGGTCGCGATCAGTGCCTGAGGGGCCGAGCCATATGGCTGGGGGGCTCGTGGCTGGGGCTGCATCGGGACGGTGCCCCCGAGGTCCTGGACCGGAACGGTCGCGTTCAAGGGTGGCAATCCACGATCGAGCCCCGTGGGAACGGTGGAGCTCGCCGCCCCTCCCCGCTGCTGGAGCGCGGGGATCGCCTGCAGCTCGCCGCGCGAGTGGATCGGCACCGCTTGCTGCTCGCGCGTGAAGGCACCGGGGGCTGGCGCGGCAGCCGTGGCCCCCATGGCCCCCATGGCCCCCATCGCCCCGACGCCCGCGACAGCCGTGGCCGCGATCGAGGGGTTCGCCGGTATGCCGGTCTGCACCTCGCCGCGCGCGATGCGCAGCAGGTCGTCGCTCATCTCCTTGGCGGAGCCGTACCGCTTGTCCGGGTCCTTCGCGAGCGCGCGGTGGATGAAGGCGTCGAAGGGCGCGAGGTGCTTGTCGAAGACGACGAGGGGCACCGGGTCCTTGGTGAGGACCGCCGAGATCAGACCCCAGATGTTGTTCGGGTCCTCGCCGTCCGAGGGGAACGCGGGCTGGCCCGTCACCATCTCGTAGAACATCACGCCGACCGCCCAGAGATCGGCGCGGTGATCGACGTTGCGCGCCGCCTTCACCTGCTCGGGGCTCATGTAGCCAGGCGTGCCGAGGAGGACGCCCGTCGCCGTGCGCCGCTTCGCCCCGCCGGCCGCGTCGATGCAGCGCGCGATGCCGAAATCGAGCAGCTTGGTGCGGTACGCGCCCTGGCCGTCGGGCACGAGGAACACGTTCTCGGGCTTGGTCGCGGTGGATGACGTGGTTGTGGTGGGCGTATTCGAGGGCGTGCAGCACGCCCGCGCACACCGTCACCGCGAAGTTGAGCGGGAGGCGCTGGCCGGCCTCGGTGTAGTCGATGAGCGCGCGCCCCTCGAGCAGCTCCATCACCAGATAAGGGACGCCGTTCTGGTGACCGACGTCCAGCACGCGCAGCACGCCGGGGTGGTCCAGCCGGCGGCACACGTCACCCTCGGCGAGGAAGCGCTCGACGACGTTGGGGCTCGCCGCCATCTCGTCGTGCAGCAGCTTGAGCGCGACGGGCTGTCCGGGCCGATCGAGCGCCTCGGCGCGATACACCGCACCCATGCCGCCCTCTCCGAGCAGCTTGCCGAGGCGGTATCGACCCCCGACCGTCGCGCCTTCGTACCGCCCCTGGGCGTTCGCCATCCCGGCCAGGGAGCCTATCCAGTTCCCCACCCGATGGCCACGGATCCGTTAGGCTCCCCGCCACGATGGCGTTCATCGACCCGATGACCGAGGACGACGTGGCCGCAGTCGTGGCCATCGACGGGGCCACCGTGGGCAGCTCGGGCTGGGACGAGGCGCAGGTCCGCGGGGAGCTGACCCGCAGCTGGGCGCGGCTGTGGGTCGTCCGGGAAGAGCAAGCCGAGCTGCACGCTTCGGTGCGGGCGTTCCTCTGCGCCTGGCTCGTCGCCGACGAACTCCACATCCTCAACGTCGCGACCGACACGACCCACAGGAGGAGAGGTCACGCGGGCCGGCTGCTCACGCACGCCCTGCGGTTCGCGGCCGAGCAGGGCGTACGCATGCTGTTGCTCGAGGTGCGCCGCAGCAACGCCCCGGCGATCGGCCTCTACCGCGCGTTCGGCTTCACCGCGATGGGGATTCGCGCTCGATACTACGGTGACGGTGAAGACGCCGTCGAGATGGTGCTCCGGCTCGACGAGCTCGGGCAGCCCCTCCCGGGCAGGGACGAAGTCCGCCTTTCCCGACACGAAAATCTCTGAAACACTCGCAGGCACCCCATGAACGATCCGAGGACGACGGCGCGCACGGCCCGCGAGCAGCTCGCGCAGGGCCTGAACATGTTGCAGACCCCGGGCCTCCCGCCGGACTTCCTCAGCGCGGCCGAGCCCATCGCGCGCGCGATGGGGGCGCTCATGCAGGCCGAGCGCAGCGACGGGTCGGTCGCTGGAATCCGCCCGCAGGCCGAGGTCGCGCTCGCGTCGCTGCGTGAAGCCCTCGGAAAGCTGCAGGCGATCCCGAGTGGGCACCCGACGGCGGAGCAGGCGATGGGGACCATCGCTGGTTCGCTCGGTCTCGTGCACGGGCTCTCGAGGCTCGAGGCTGCGCCCGTTCCCCAGGCCACGCAGGGGTCGACGGCGGGGCCCTCGATCCAGGAGACGATGGCGGTGGCCTCACCTGGCGCGTTCGCTCCGCAGCCGTTCCAGCCGCCCGCCCAGCCGCAGTTCCAGCCGCCCGCGCAGCCCCAGTTCCAGCCGCCACCGCAGGCCCAGTTCCAGCCGCCGCCGCAGGCCCAGTTCCAGCCCCCGGCGCAGCCGCAGTTCCCAGCCGCCAGCGCAGCCGTTCCAGCCGCCGGCGCACGCGATGGCTCCGCCGCCGGCTGGGCCCGCGGGTGGGCCCGCGGGGGGTGGCGTGTTCTCCCCGTCCAAAGCCCCGTCGGGCGCCGCCGAGGGCGACGCGCCTCCCGGAGCCATCGAGGCCTCGCTGGGCGCACACTCGCCCTCCAACTTCTACAAGACCCTCAACGGCAACGACATCGTCGAGCACGGCGGGATCTTCGTCTCCACCTACGCGATTCCGCGCCTCGAGCAGCAGCTCCTGCTGCGCGTGCACCTGCCCGGCGGCTACCACTTCGACTGCACGGCGATCGTCCGCTGGACCCGCGAGCAGCGTGACAACCCCGACGCCCCGCCCGGCTTCGGCGCCCAGATGGTGGGGGTGACCGCGGAGCAGCGACAGCTGATCATGCGCTACGTTCGCAACCGCGAGCCGATGTTCTACGACGACTTCTAGAGTGTTCCCCGAGCTGCGTCTGCGCGCCGCCGCGTGGCTCCTCGGCCTCGCGCTCGCGCTCGTGCTGGCGCCCCGGACGAGCCGCGCGGGCGACCCCGAGCTCGTGTGGAAGACGATCGAGACCAAGCATTTCCGCGTGCACACGCACCAGCGGCTGCTCTCGGTGGGCCAGCGAATCGCCGCGATCGCCGAGGACACGCACGCGCGCCTCGCGGGCCCCCTCGGATGGGAACCGGCCCGGGTCACCCAGATCGTCCTCACGGACGACACCGACTCCGCGAACGGCTCGGCCACCTCGATCCCGCAGAACGTCGTGCGTCTGTTCGTGACCGCGCCGGACGATCTCTCCCCGCTCTCGGACTACGACGACTGGCACGGCACGCTCGTCACCCACGAGTACACGCACATCCTCCACACCGATCACATCACCGGGCTGCCGGCGCTGGTGAACGCGATCTTCGGCAAGACCTACTCGCCGAACCAGATGCAGCCGCGGTGGATCCTCGAGGGCCTCGCGGTGCTGCTCGAGTCCAAGTTCACGAGCGGTGGGCGCGAGCGCTCCACGATCTTCGACATGTACCTGCGCGCGGACGTCCTCGAGGACAACGTCGCGGGCATCGACCAGATCTCGCACTCGGTGCGGCGCTGGCCGCAGGGCAACCTCTGGTACCTCTACGGCTCGCACTTCCTGCAGTACATCGAGTCGGTCTACGGGTTCGAGGCGCTCCGCCAGGTGAGCGCCGACTACGGCAGCGAGATCATCCCCTACGGGATCAACCGCGCGATCCACCGCGCGACCGGCAAGACCTACCTCGATCTGTGGGAGGGCTGGGTCGCCAGCATGAAGAAGCGGTACGGCGCGCAGAAGGCGGCCGTGCTGGCGCGCGGGATCCGCGAGGGGCGTCGCGTCACGTTCCACGGCCAGGAGGCGGGCCACCCGCGCTACGTGCCCGACACGGCCGGCGTGAAGGAGGCCGACGCGCTCCGCCGCATCGCCTACTACCGGAGCGACGGCCACACGACCGCGGGCCTCTACTCGATCCCTGCGAAGAAGGACGGCACCTACGGGATCGGCAAGCTGGTCACGCGGACGGCCGGGCCCTCGACCCCCGTGTTCCTCGCCGACGGCGGGCTCTTCTACGACTCGATCGACGTCAGCAAGTTCCGCATCTACTCGTACTGGGATCTCTTCCGTCGCAAGCCGCAGGACTGGGGCGCCGAGGCCGACCAGGGCACGCGCCTCTCGGTGGGCCTGCGCGCCAACGAGCCGACGGTCTCCCCCGACGGCACCGAGGCCGTGTTCGTCGTGAACAAGGCCGGCACGAGCTACCTGTACGCCGCCGACCTCGACGACGACTCGCTCGGCAAGCCGCGCAAGCTCCTGCCCCAGCAGGCGTTCGACCAGGTGTACACGCCACGCCACTCGCCCGACGGCAAGAAGATCGCCTACTCGGCGTGGCACAAGGGCGGCTACCGCGACGTCGAGGTCCTCGACCTCGCGACGTCGGCCGTGAGACGCATCACCGAGGACCGCGCGCTCGACACGGGCCCTGTGTTCTCGCCCGACGGCAAGACCCTCTTCTTCAGCTCGGACCGCACGGGCATCGCCAACATCTACGCCTACGACCTCGCGACCGAGAAGCTCCGCCAGGTGACCAACGTGATCGGCGGCGCCTACCAGCCCGACGTGAGCGCGGACGGCAAGCACCTCGTCTACGTGGGCTACACGCACCTCGGCTCGGACCTCTTCGAGATCGACCTCGACGACAAGCAGTGGCTCGACGCGCTCCCCTACGTGGACGACCGGCCCCCGTTCCGCGAGCTGCCGGCGACCGCGCCGAGCCCCGTCAAACCCTACAATCCACTCCCCACACTGCGCCCGTTCGCCTGGGACTTCACCTACGCGCCCGACGCGTTCGGGCAGGCGGTCACCGTGACCACGCGCGGCGGCGACGTGGTCGGCCTGCACTCGTTCGCCGCGGCCCTCACCGCGAGCGCCGTCCGCGGCGTGTCGGGGATCGACTTCGCCTACGGCTACAACCGCCTGCCGACGGCGCTCCGCATGCGCGCGTACCGCTTCATCTCGCCGCGCGGAGGCTTCCGGCAGAACGACCAGACGCCGACCTGGGTCGAGCGCTCGCAGGGCATCGAGGCCGGCCTCTCGGCCCCGCTGCCGTGGGGCTTCGACGGCCAGTCCGTCGCGATGAGCTACACGTTCTCCCACTTCGCCGCCCTCGACGGGTTCCCCGAGACCGCGATCGACCCCTACGCTCGACTGCCAGTGATCCCACAGACGGGGTTCCTCGGCGCGCTGCGGTTCGGGTGGTCGTGGTCGAACGTGCAGCGCTTTCTGTGGTCGGTGGGCCCCGAGAAGGGGTTCTCGCTCTCGGCGGGCGTCGATCTGTACCGCCCCGAGCTCGCCGGCCAGTACAGCGTGTTCGCCGCCAACTACAACGCGGTCGGCTACTTCCCGATGCCCTGGCTGCGACACCACGTGCTCGCGCTCCACGCGCAAGGCGGGGCGAGCATCGGCGACTTCGCGCGCCGCGGCGCCTACGTGCTCGGCGGGTTCTCGGACATCCCCCTCCCCGACGCGATCCGCAACCTGCTCATCCAGCCCGGGATCGCGCTCCGTGGGTACAAGCCCGGCGCGCGCTTCGGCGACGCCTTCCAGCTGTACAACGCCGAATATCGGTTCCCGATCGTGAACATCGATCACGGCGTACAGACGGTGCCGTTCTTCGTGCAACGCATCTACGGCAACCTCTTCGCCGACTACGGCGAGGCCACGTTCGCCACCATGGACATCACCAAGCTCAAGCTGGGCCTCGGCGCCGAGATCCTGCTGGATTTCTCGGTCGGCTACTTCCAGCCCCTCACCCTGCGCGTCGGGTGGGCCAAGGGCATGAGCGAGGGCGGGATCGCCCAGACCTACACGGTGCTCTCGTCGCTCTACTGATACGCTCGGCCGATGCTGCGAGACTTGGTCGCGTTCGGGCGGGTCGCCGCCCGGGCCGTGGTGGAGAGCGACGTGCTCGGGAGCCTGCGGCCGCGCGGGTTCGCCACGCTCGCTCGTCGGCTCGTGCAACGCTCGCTGCCGTCGGGGCCGACGGCCGTCCTCAGCCTGTACGCGGCCCACGAGCCCGACCGCGAAGCGCTGATCGACGAAGAGGGCACCCTCCACTACGGCGAGCTCGACGCGGAGGTCGACGCCCTCGCGCGTGGCCTCGCGGCCCTCGGCGTGCGCCCGGGCGATCGCGTCGCCATCATGATGCCCAACGCGCGGGCCTACCTGCTCGTGCAGTGGGCCACGCTGCGGGCCCACGCAGGCATCGTGCAGATCGGCTACCGACTCAAGGCGACCGAGGTGGCCCACGTGCTCGGCAACGCGCGCCCACGCCTCCTCGTCTGCCACGAGGACCACGAAGCCGTCGTGCGCAAGGCGATCGATCTCGCGGGCAGCGATGCGCAGGTGCTGGTCGTCCCGGCCGAGCAGTCGGCGACGCGCGGCGCGCTGCCCACCCTCCGCGCGGTCGGTCGCGACGCGCGGGTCGAGGCGCAGACCCGCGACAGCTCGGCGTCGGTGATGGTCTACACCTCGGGCACCACGGGCAAGCCGAAGGGCGCGGCCCGCGCCATCGATCGGTCGCTCGGCCCGGCGGTGTTCGACTTCATCCAGAAGGTCGGCATCCGCCACGACGAACGTCACCTGGTCGTCTGCCCGCTGTACCACTCGGCGGCGCCCGCGTTCGTCGCGCTGACCTACGGGCTCGGTGGGACGGTGATCCTCCGCGAACACTTCGACCCCGAGGACGTGCTCGCGACCATCGAGCGCCACCGCGTGACGAGCGCGTTCTTCGTGCCCACCATGCTGGGCCGACTCGCGGGGCTGCCCATCGAGGCCCGACGACGCCACGATCTCTCGTCGCTCCGCTGGCTCATGAACGGCGCGGCGCCGCTGCCCACCGAGACCGCGCGTCGCATCGGTGAGTGGCTCGGGCCGATCCTCTTCAACTTCTACGGCGCCACCGAGACGGGCCTGGTCACCCTCGCCGGTCCGGGCGACCACCTCGCGCGCCCCGGCACCATCGGACGCGCGCTGCTCGGCAACGAGATCCGCCTGCTCGACGACGAGGGCCGCGAGGTGCTGCGCGGCGAGGTCGGCGAGATCTGGGTGCGCAGCGCGATGCTGGTCGACGGCTACCACGAGGACCCGGGCGCCACCGCGCGCTCGCTGAAGGACGGGTTCTTCAGCGTGGGCGACGTCGGCCGCGTCGACGAGGCGGGCTTCTACTACCTCGCCGATCGCAAGGCCGACATGGTCATCACGGGGGGCGTCAACGTCTACCCGCAGGAGATCGAGCAGCACCTGCACCATCACCCCGCGGTGCTCGAATGCGCCGTGATCGGAGTGCCGGACGACGACTGGGGCGAGTCGCTCCGCGGGTTCGTCGTGCTCCGCCCCGACGCGGTGGCCGACGAGGACGAGCTCCGGCGCTGGTGCAAGGATGGGCTCGCCGATTTCAAGTGCCCGAAGCGGTTCTCCTTCGTCTCGGCCCTGCCCCGGAACCCGACCGGAAAGGTGCTCAAACGCGAGCTCCGCGAGGCCGCGCGGCTCGGGTAGTGGTAAGGCCCCCGTCCCTCGCCATGAGCCAGTACACCATCACCCTCCTCCCCGGCGACGGCATCGGGCCCGAGGTCACCGAGGCCGCCGTGAAGGTCGTCGAGGCCACCGGCCTCGCGGTGACCTGGGAGCGCCACCTCGCGGGCATCGACGCGGTCGCCGCCGGCAAGGGCACCCTGCCGACCGAGACCCTCGACTCGATCCGCAAGAACCGCATCGCGCTCAAGGGCCCGATCACGACCCCCGTCGGCAAGGGCTTCCGCAGCGTCAACGTGGGCCTGCGCAAGGCGCTCGATCTCTACGTATCGCTGCGCCCGGTGCGGAGCCTGCTCGGCGTCGAGACCCGCCACCGCGAGGTCGACCTGGTCGTGTTCCGCGAGAACACCGAGGGGCTCTACTCGGGCCGCGAGCACGAGGTGGTGCCGGGCGTGTGCGAGGCGCTGAAGATCATCACCCGCGACGCGAGCCGCCGCATCGCCAAGTACGCGTTCGAGTACGCCCGTTGGACAGGCCGGCGCAAGATCGCCATCGCGCACAAGGCGAGCATCATGCGCCTCTCGGACGGTCTCTTCCTCGACGCCGCCCGCGAGGTCGCCAGGGACTACCCGTTCATCGAGTGGATGGAGATCCCGATCGACCGCCTCGCCATGCAGCTCGTCCAGGAGCCGCGGCACTTCGACGTCTTGCTGATGGAGAACCTCTGCGGCGACATCTTCAGCGATCTCTGCGCGGGGCTGGTCGGCGGGCTCGGCGTCGTGCCGGGCGCCAACATCGGCGATCACGGCGCGGTGTTCGAGGCGGTTCACGGCTCCGCGCCCGACATCGCCGGCCAGAACAAGGCCAACCCCATCGCGGTCATCCGGTCGGCGGCCATGATGCTCGCGCACATCGGCGAGCACGTCGCCGCCCAGCGCATCGAGGTCGGTATCGAGCGCGTGCTCTCGGCGAGCCGAGTGCGGACCCGCGACCTCGGCGGCACCGCCACCACGAGCGAGCTCACCCAGGCCATCGTCGATTCGCTGCCCACGCCCGCGGAGCTCGCCCGATGAAGACCGTCACCCTCATCGCCGGCGACCTCGTCGGCCGCGACCTCGCCCCTCACGTCATCCACCTCACCAAGAAGGCCGGCGCGGCCATCGACTGGGAGTGCGTCGACCTCGGCGGCTCCCGCGTGCCGGGAGAGGGCATCATCACCGAGGAGTGCATCGCCTCGGTCCGCAAGAACAAGCTCGCGCTGCGCGGCCCGGTGGGCAGCGGCGGCGACATGGGCCACGAGAGCCCCTCGGTCTACCTGCGCAAGCAGCTCGGCCTCTTCGCCGGCATTCGCCACGTGAAGAACCTGGCCGGCGTGCCCGCGCGCTACCAGGGCGTCGATCTGGTCATCATCCGCGAGAACATGGAGGACGTGTACGCGGGCGCAGAGCACGAGGTCGTGCCCGGCGTGGTGGAGTCGATCAAGGTGGTCACCCGCGCGGCCACCGAGCGCATCTTCGATCTCGCCTACCAGTACGCGCGCACCGAGGGCCGCAAGCGCCTCGCCATCGTGCACAAGGCCAACATCATGAAGCTGTGCGACGGCCTGTTCCTCAAGGTCGGCGAGGAGGTCGCGCAGCGCTACCCCGACATCGAGACCCGCGCGCTCATCGTCGACAACACCGCGATGCAGCTCGTCCAGCGCCCCGAGCAGTTCGACGTGCTGGTGTGCGGCGCACTCTACGGCGACCTGCTCAGCGATCTCGCGGCGGGGCTGGTCGGCGGCATCAGCGCCGTGTGGGGCAAGGACCGCAACGAGGACACCGTGGTCTTCGAGGCCATCCACGGCCACGCCCCGGAGCTCATGGGGCTCGACGTCGCGAACCCGCTGCCGATGCTCGTGCCGGCGATCAAGCTGCTCGAGCACGTGGGCGAGGCCGAGCCGGCACGGCGCCTGCAATCCGCTGTCGAGAAGGTGCTCGCCGAGCGCAAGTGGCTCACCGCCGACCTCGGCGGCACGGCCAGGACCAGCGAGATGGTGCGCGCGATCGAGGGCGCGCTCTGATGTCCGCCGGCATCCTCTCCATCGGCACCGAGCTCACCCGCGGCGAGCTCGTGAACACCAACGCGACCTGGCTCGCGGATCAGCTGACCAGCGTCGGCTTCACGGTGGAGTCGATCGAGACCGTGGCCGACGTGCGCGGTCACGTCGTCGACTCGCTGCGGAGGCTCGCGGCGCGGCATCGCGTGGTGGTGATCACTGGCGGGCTCGGGCCGACGACCGACGACCTGACCGCCGAGTGCGCGGCCGAGGCGGCGCACACCGAGCTCGTGCGCCACGAGCCCTCCGTCGAGGCCATCCGCCGGCGCTTCGTGGCCATCGGGCGCGAGATGACCGCGTCGAACCTCAAGCAGGCCGATCTTCCGGCGACGGCCGACGTACTGCCGAACCCCGTCGGGACCGCACCCGGGTTCACCCTCGCGCTCGGCGGCGCGCGGCTGTTCTTCACGCCCGGCGTCCCCACCGAGATGAAGCGCATGTTCGAGGAGCAGATCCTCCCGCGCATCGCGCAGCAGGCGCCGTCCGACACCGCGCAGAACCACCTGCTCACCTTCGGGCAGACCGAGTCGCGCGTCGGCGAGCTGCTGGGCGGCGTCGAGGAGGCGTTCCCCGGCATCACCCTCGGCTATCGCGCGCACTTCCCGCAGATCGAGGTGAAGGTGTTCGCCCGGGGCAAGAGCAAGGCGGAGGCGCAGACCCTGGCCGACGCGGCCGCCGCCGAGGTCAAGCACCGGCTCGGCGACATCGTGTTCGGCGAGTCGCGCGACGACTCGTTCGGCGCCGCCGTCGGGCGTGCGCTGCGGGCCAAGGGGCTCTCCCTCGCCGTCGCGGAGTCGTGCACGGGTGGCCTCGTCGGCCACCTCCTCACGGTCGTCCCGGGCTCGAGCGACTACCTGCTGCTCGACGCGGTCACCTACGCCAACGCCGCCAAGACCGCGGTCCTCGGCGTCGATCCCGAGCTAATCCGCGGGCACGGCGCCGTCAGCGCGGAGTGCGCGCAGGCGATGGCCGAGGGCGTGCGCCGCCTGGTCGACGCCGACATCGGCCTGTCGATCACGGGGATCGCGGGGCCGACCGGGGGCAGCGACCACAAGCCGGTGGGGCTCGTCTACCTCGGGATCGCCACCCGCTCGGGCCCGAGCGTCGTCAAGGAGCGAAAGCTCTCGGGCGACCGGGGCCGGATCCAGACCATGGCCGCCTACCTCTCCCTCAAGCTGGCGCTGGACTTCGCTCGCTCGACGGGCGAGACCTCGGGGCGCGAGGGGTAGGAATGCCGGAGGACGAATTCGACGATCCCACGGACGGCATCGACGACGCCGACGCCGACGACGGGGATGGCGACGAGCGCGAAGGAGAGACCTGGGCGCCCTCGCAGGAGGAGGCGCACGAGAGCGCCACGACCGACGCGATCACCGACGTCGACGAGGACCCGATCGAGCCACGCCTTCGCGCTCGCTCGACGACTGGACGGAGCGCGCATCGTTCGCCGACGACGTGTATCTCGACGCCGACCCGCAGGCGCTCGATCATGCGGCGGGCATGCCCGACGGCCTCGTCGGCGGTCAGCCGGAGAACGAGGCCGGCGCCCCCGACGAGCCCAGGGTCGACGTCGCCCGGCGGCACCTCCGCGGTCTGCTCGAGGCGCTGCTGTTCGTCTCCGATCGGCCGATGAAGGCGGCCGATCTCGCCGAGGTCGCGCGCGCCGACACCAAGGAGGTGCGCAGCATCCTCGAGGAGCTCGCCGAGGTGTACCGCGCCGAGAGCCGCGGCTTCCAGCTCGACGAGATGGCCGCGGGGTTCCAGCTCCGTACCTCGGCGGCGTTCGCGCCGTTCGTGCGCGAGCTCACGGCGCAGAAGCCCGTCCGCCTCTCGCGCGCACAGGTCGAGACGCTGGCCATCGTGGCCTACCGCCAGCCGGTCACGCGCCCCGAGGTCGAGGACATCCGCGGGGTCGACGTGGGCGCCGTCATGAAGCTCCTCCTGGACCGCGATCTCGTCCGGGTGCTCGGCAAGAAGGACGAGCCGGGCCGGCCTCTGATCTACGGCACCACGGGCTACTTCCTCACCTTCTTCGGGCTCAAGTCGCTGCGCGACCTGCCGACGCTGCGGGAGTTCACCGAGCTCACCGAGGAGTCCAAGGAGACCTTCGAGCGCGAGATCGGCGAGGTCTTGCCCGAGGTGCGCGAGGCGCCGAACGTGGTCGGCGACACCTCGGTGGCCGGCTTCGACGTCGATCCCGACGACCCGAACGCCGGCCTCGTGGAGTCGCTGCACCCGACCGAGGGCGCCACGGTGGAGGACGTCCGCGCCGCGGAGGGTGCGGTCGCGGAGGCCGTCGAGGGCGAGGAGAGCCGAGCGGCGGACCCGGGCGTCGACGAAGCGGCGCCGGTCGGGGACGAGCGCGCCAGCGATGCGGCCGAACCCGCGCCGGTCGAGCCGGCCGCTGACGACGACGACGAAGACGACGACGAAGACGACGACGAAGACGACGACGACGAAGACGACGAAGACGACGACGAAGACGACGACGACGACGACGACGACGACGACGACGAAGACGACGACGACGAAGACGACGACGACGACGACGACGACGACGACGAAGACGAAGACGACGACGAAGACGACGAAGACGACGAGGACGACGATGGCGACGGCAAAGACCCCCAAGGCGGACCCGAAGAAGGCACCAGCAGCGACGGTGCGCCGGAAAGCCCTGCCCAAGGCGGCGACGAAGCCGGCCCCGAAGCCGGAAAAGGCAGCCCCGAAGGCGAAGGCGGCCCCGAAGGCGAAGCCGGCGCCTAGGCCGAAGGTCGCGATCGACGTACCCGCGACGCTCGCGAAGCTTCGAGGGCCACCTACCCCGACGCCCACTGCGAGCTCGATCACGCGAACGCCTTCCAGCTCCTCGTCGCGACCGTGCTCTCCGCGCAGTCGACCGACGTCGGCGTGAACAAGGCCACGCCGGCCCTGTTCGCGGCCTACCCCGACGCCCGCGCGCTCGCGGTGGCGGACGGCGAGGACGTGGAGCGGCTCGTCGGCACGCTCGGCATGTTCCGCCAGAAGGCCAAGCGCATCGTCGAGCTCTCGAAGCTCCTCGTCGAGCGGCACGGCGGCGAGGTGCCCGGTCGGCTCGAGGATCTCGTCGTGTTGCCCGGCGTCGGCCGCAAGACCGCCAACGTGGTGCTCGGCGTGTGGTTCAAGGCCCCCGAGGGCGTGGTGGTCGACACCCACGTGCAGCGCCTCGCGCAACGCCTGGCGTGGACCAAGCACACCGAGCCCGAGGAGATCGAGCAGGACCTCATGAAGAAGGTCCCGCGCGAGAAGTGGGACGCCGTCTCGCACCTCCTCATCTGGCACGGGCGGCGCCGCTGCAACGCCCAGCGCCCCGACTGCAAGGAGTGCCCCATCCGCGACCTGTGCCCCTCGGCGGATCGCGCCGAGAACGTCGGCCGCAAGCAACGCTGAGCGCCGGGCCCCGGTGCGCGCCTACGTCCAGTACAAGGCCGGTCAGCCGGTCAACCTCAACGCCTTCGTCGCGCAGGACGGATTTCGCCAGCTCGGGCTCGAGGTCGAACCCTTCGAGGCTCCCAGTCTCGAGACCTTACCGCTCACCGCCGACCCCCTCGTCCAGGGATACGTCGGTGTCGTGCAACGCGCGCTGGAACGCCTCGGTGTAGAGCCCCCCTTCGTGCCGGACTTTCCCGATCCGCTGCACGCCTTCACGGGTCGCGAGATACGGCGCTCCACGCTGGGAGAAGTGCGAGGGGACGATCACCCCGTCTTCGTGAAGCCCTACCGTCCAGAAGGCGACCGCGGCCGCGACGTCCAGGACCTCGCGCGCAGCGCTCACCTGCCGGACGAGTTCCCTGTCTGGACGTCGGAAGTCGTCACGTTCGTCAGCGAGTGGCGCTGCTTCGTGCTCCGCGGCGCGTGCATCGGCGTTCGCCCATACCTCCAGGACCATCGCACGCCCGTACCGGACCTCTCGCTCGTCGAGGCCTGCATCGACGCCTACGGCGCAGCGGCACCCGCTGGCTACACCATCGATCTGGGCCGGACCGCGGATGGGCGCACGTTGCTGGTCGAGGTGAACGACGGGTACTCGCTCGCCGCCTATGGCCTACCCGCCGTGCCCTACGCGCAGCTCCTCGAGGCCCGCTGGACCGAGATGGCGACCGGATAGGCACGTCGCGCCACCGGTGCCGCCGCGGGCTCCTTCGGCCCCGCACGCAGCGCCGCGCGCAACTTGCGAGGCCCCCATCGACGGTGCTTCTTGCGCCGACGATGGCCTTCTCGAGCCAGGCCACCGCCGACGGGCTAGGTTCGGGCGTCGCGAACGGTCCCGACCTCGCACGTCGAGAGGTACCGACCCAGCCATTTGTAGCCGGTCTTCCGGCTGATGCCGAACCGACGACAGAGCTCGGTCATGCCGGCCTGCTTCTCGATGCAGGCGTCCACGAACTCCTGGCTGACCTTCATGAGTGACTTCTCCTTCCAGGGCAAGGCGACCTCCTTGCCACAACTGTCACCCATGTCCTTGGAAAAGAAGACGGGGCGTCACCCATGTGCCCGCACGAACCGTCACCCATGTCCCTAGACCGGACCACGGCAGTCGGGAGGCCTTGACGCGACCTCAGTCCGTATTATGCTTATTCAAGATGGCCCGAGCGCAGCGGCAGCAACAGCTCACCCTGGAGCGAACGGGCGGCTGGGGTGGTCGGCGCGCAGGCGCCGGGCGCAAGCGACGCGCTCCTCGCCCGATGGTGCCGCACGTCGCGCGTCCGAAGCACGCGGCGTCCGTTCCGGTCCACTTGACCTGGCGCGTCGTCGCAGGCATTCGCTCGCTTCGCTCGGCCGACGTCTTCCCGTGCGTCGTGGCCGCCCTTCGCGACGCGCAGCGCGGCACCTTTCGCGTCGTCCACTTCTCGGTCCAGGACGACCACCTCCACCTCATCGTGGAGGCGCAGCATTCGGCGGCGTTCCGGTCCGGTGTCCAAGGGCTCGGCATCCGCCTCGCGCGCTCGATCAATCGCGCGGTCGGGCGGAGTGGTCGGGTGCTCGGCGACCGCTATCACGCGCGCCCTCTCCGTAGCCCCCGCGAGGTGCGGTTTGCGCTCTCGTATGTGCTGCACAACTTCAAGAAGCACCAGAGGCTCGCCGCGACGCGGCTCGATCCCTGCTCCTCCGCCCCCTGGTTCGACGGCTTTCGCGGCGTGCCGCCCGCGTCGCTCGAGGGCGCGCCGGTCCACGCACCACACACCTGGCTCGCACGTGTCGGCTGGCGTCGCCACGGCCTCGTGTCTCCCGACGAAGCCCCCGCCTGACCATCCTCGTGAACCTGCTGCGGCGCTTCATGCCGTGGGTGCACCGAGAAGTGCGGCTTCGCCTTCGAGGGCGTGCTGCGCAACCTGGTCCCCTCCCCCCGAGCTGCGGGCATGCGGGCACGAGTACCTCGCGGGATACCACGTGCCGGGCCGTCCGCCGTCGCGGTCGTGTCCGCGCCGACGTCGACCTCGATCGCAGACCGCCGAGTCGCCCCCACCTCGCCGCACATCGGTGAGACGACACGAGTCGCCGTCGACTGGTACGATCCCTCGATGCGACGCGCGGCTCTCCTCGGCGCTGTCTTCCTCGCGGCCTGCGGCGCGTCCGACGACCAGCCCCTCGCGCAGCAGTCGCAGGCCTGGACCGCGCCCCCGTGCGGCGCCGAGATGGCGAGCTGGGACGGCACCGCCGCGCGCTCCAACGGCGCGTGCGCCGGCAACGGGTGTTCGTGCGGCGGCAGCGGGAAATACGGCCTGCAGTACCAGTGCGTCGAGCTCGTGATGCGCCACTTCATGACCAAGTGGAAGCTGCGCTGGTACGGCAACGCCAAGGACCTCTTGAACCATGCCAAGACGAGCTCGTACTACGCGTCGGGCTCGCCCACGCAGGTCGTCGTCTACTCGAACGGCGACGGCGCGCACCCGCCCGTGCCCGGCGACATGGTCGTGTGGACCAACGGCACCTACGGGCACGTCGCGCTCGTGACGGGCCTGCGTCCCGGGTTCGTCGACATCATGGAGCAGAACGTCTCGGGCTACTCGCCACCCGGTCGCTACGCGCTCAAGTACAACGGCAAGTCGATCTACGGGCGATGGGGCCAACCGGGGCCGATCGGCTGGGCGCACGCCAAGGCCAACCCCGCCACCGTCATCCCCTACTACGACCCGGACGACGACGACGACGGGGTCCCCCGACGAAGGACAACTGCAAGACGGTGAAGAACCCGACGCAGCTCGACACCGACAAGGACGGCCTCGGCGACGCCTGCGACCCGGACGACGACGACGACGGCGTGCTCGACGCGAAGGACAACTGCCCGCTGGTGAAGAACGCCGACCAGGCCGACAAGGACGGCGACGGCATCGGCGACGCCTGCGACGTCGACGACGACGGTGATGGCGTCATCGACTCCAAGGACGACTGTCCGAAGGTGAAGAACCCCGACCAGAAGGACACCGACGGCGACGGCATCGGCGACGTCTGTGACGACGACCGCGACGGCGACACCGTGCCGAACACGATCGACAACTGCCCCGACGTGCCCAACGGCGAGCAGTACGACTTCGACGGCGACGGCAAGGGCGACGACTGCGACGACGACGTCGACGGCGACGGCGTCCCCAACGCGACCGACAACTGCGACCAGCCCAACCCCGACCAGCGCGACGACGACCACGACGGCATCGGCGACGCCTGTCAGGGCACGCCCCCCGTCGACGGCGAGGTCACCGGCGACGTGAGCGGCTGCGCGACGGGTGGGGCGCCGACCACGGCCGCGCCTCTCGGTGCGCTGGGCCTCGCGGCCCTCGGCCTCCGCCGCCGTCGTTCACGTGCAGGACAGCAGCCCGAGCGAGCTCTTGGTCGGCACCGGTGAGGGCCGGCACAGGAGCACGCGATCGGTCCCCGACGTCTGCGAGTAGGTGACCTTCAACGCCTCCTTCTCCCACGCGACGGCGACCGGCCACAGGAGCCCGGCCGTCGGGCCAGCCGCATACCCTGCGCCGAGGGCAAAATTGATCCACACGACGTTGCCACCGTGATCCGCCACCGCCGCGCGCGTGTGCGCGGCGTCCTCTTCCACCCACGCCCCGCCGGTCGACACCAGCACGCGACCGAGCACGTCGCGGAGCTGCACCACCGCGCACCCCGTGCCGCACCCCCACCAATGGAACAGGCGATCGCCGGCCACCCACCCGAGGTGGCCCCCCGCCCCGGGGACCTTGTGCCCCACGCGCCGCGCGGCGCCGGTGCTCGGGGTCTCGTACACGTCGAGCTCCCGCGCGTGTCCATCGGCGCGCGACCAGAGGAAGAAGTACCGACCGCTCGGCGAGACCGTGGCCTCGACCATCGTACGGGGCGGCTTGACGGCGAAGCGCACCCACTCGGAGCACGGCGCGCCCGGGAGGCACCCCTCCACTCGCAGGGGCTTGCCCAGGCGCTCGTGCACCACGAGGCGCGCCGAGGCCGAGGGCGCAGGGATCACGCTCGAGACCGAGGGCCGCGGCGCGGGCCGATCGGCGACGATCGGCGGGCGCGACTCGTTGCACGCGACGAGCGCCCCTCCGACCACGACGGCGATCCCGGCTCGCATGCGCGGCGACGTACGCTCGGCGCGCGCCGTCGATTCCACCGACTTGCGAGCGCGCGACTTTCGCGGGAAGGTGAAGCCGTGCGAGAGCTCTTCGTGGTGACCTTGGTCGTGCTCACCGGGTGTCCGCAGAAGCCGCCCGCCCCCACCGCGCCCGCGACCGCCGCGAGCAGCAGCGACACACCTCGGGCCCCCGAGCTCGGTCCCCTCGTCGCGCTCGGCCGCATCGCCGACCGGGCGGCCGCGCGCAGCGGCCCGCCGGCGCCCGACGGCGACCCCGACGTCGTCTTCGAGGTGCGCATCGTCGGCCCCGTCGTCGCGCTGGCCCTCAGCGACTCCGACCCCGGGGGCAAGGTGCAGGGCAACGCCGTGTGGAGCACCGCGCTCGGCGACACGCCGATCGGCACGATCTTCGGCGTCCCGCGCCCCCTCGGCCGTGACACCTGGACCGTCGCGGTGACCCGGGACGGCGCCCTCCTCAACCCCGACGGCGTGCTCCCGAAGGGTCTCGTGCTCGACGGATCGGTGCGGCTCCACATCGCCGACCCGGGCAAGGGCTTCGGCAACGGCAAGACCGTCGTCCTGCTCGTGCAGCGGCCGAACGGCACCATCGATCGTTCGGCCGGCGCCATCCTGTGATCTGTTAGGCTCGGAATCCGGTGTACCTCACCCAGCTCCGACTCCGGAACGTCGGTCCCTTCGACGACGTCACCCTGCCTTTCACCGACGAGCACGGCGAGCCCCGGAGGGTCACGGTCATCCTCGGCGAGAGCGGCGCGGGCAAGACCACGCTGCTCGGCGCCATCGCCCACCCGGCCCGGCCTCTGCGTCACGCCGCCGCGGGTGCGGGAGGGCGCCGCGGGCTTCGTCGTCGCGCGCTATCGCCTCGGCGCGGACGATCCGGCGCGTCCCCACGATCTCGTGGTCGCCTCGCCGACGGCCGATCTCGGCGAGGCCGCGACCGAGGCCGCCATCCGCAAGCGTGAGCAGGCGCACTTCGACAAGCAGGCCGAGTCCCGCGGCTTCTGCGTGATCCCGCTGTCGGCCGCGCGCTGGGCGAGCCGGGTGGCGGCGGTGGGCGCGACCCCCGATCGACCGCTCTCCGCGATGGAGCACCGCGCGCACGCCACCTTCGACGACGCCACCAAGGCCGACCTCGCGCGCGAGGTGAAGCAGGCCCTCGTGAACGCCGTCACCGGCGCCGCCCTGCGGGCGTTCCAGCCGCGCGAGCCCAAGGGCGAGCCCGAGCGTCGCAACCTCGACGAGACGTATCGACGCACCCTCACCGCGCTGCTCGCCGAGGGCGACGCCACCTTCGAGGGCATCGACTCGAGCACGTTCGAGCCGCTGTTCCGCGACCCGGGCGGCCGGCTCGTCACCTTCGACGAGCTCCCGTTCTCGGCCAAGGCGCGGGTGCTGCTCGGCACCATCGTGCTGCGTCGGCTCTCGCTCGCCTATCCGGGCCAGGATCCCCTCGCGTGCGAGGGCATCGCGCTCATCGACGCCGTCGATCTGCACCTCGCGCTCGGTCGGCAGCGCGAGATCGTGCCGGTGCTCAAGAACGCCTTCCCCAAGCTCCAGTTCGTGCTCACGACCCAGTCGCCGCTCGTGGTCGAGGGCTGCGCCCACGACGAGCGCATCGTGCTCTCCCGCGATCTCGAGACCGGTCAGCTCGCGATCACGCACGGGCCGTCGACCGTCCTGCACTAGACAAAGCCGCGCTCGACGCTCGCCCCCCCACCCGGTATCCCTCCGTGATGAGCGGCTCCGCCCGGTACCAGGCCCCTTTCCGCAAAGACGGCCCCGTCGCGATCGACGCGGAGCTCGCGCGCAAGCTGCTCGCGGTCGCCCTCGGCAAGGGGGGCGACCACGCCGACCTGTTCTTCGAGTACCGCGCGGGCGGCTCGTTCGTGCTCGACGAGCGCATCCTCAAGTCGGTCTCCCGCGGGGTCTCGATCGGGCTCGGCGTGCGCGTGCAGCGCGGCGACGCCACTGGCTACGCCTACGTCGAGTCGCTCGTGTGGGAGGACATGAAGCGCGCCGCCGAGACCGCCGCGCAGATCGCCCTCGGCGACGCCCGCACCCCGGAGCTCCCCGTCGAGCGCGTGCTGCCCCGCCACTACGACGTCGCGCCGATCTCGATCGACGAGCCGGGCGACAAGAAGCGCGCCCTCCTCGAGCGCGCCGACGCCGCCGCCCGCGCCTACGACCCGCGCATCGTGCGCGTCGAGGCCTCGTTCACCGAGGAGGTCCGCGAGATCCTCGTCGCCACCAGCGACGGCCGCTTCGCCCGCGACAGCCAGCCGCTCCTGCGCTTCGGCGTCCGCGCCATCGCCGAGCAGGACGGCAAGCGACAGGAGGGCTCGAGCGGCGGCGGCGGTCGCACCACCCTCGGCTACTTCGAGGAGAAGTCCCCCGAGTGGCACGCCCGCGAGGCGGCGCGCCAGGCCATCATCATGCTCGACGCGCGCGAGGCGCCCGCGGGCGTGCTCCCGTGGTGCTGGCCCCCGGCGACAGCGGCATCCTCCTGCACGAGGCGGTCGGGCACGGCCTCGAGGCCGATTTCAACCGCAAGGGCACGTCGAACTACTCGGGGCAGATCGGCAAGGAGGTCGCCTCCTCGCTGTGCACGGTCGTCGACGACGGCACGCTCGCGCTCTCGCGTGGCACCATCAACGTGGACGACGAGGGCAACGAGCCCGGCCGCTCGGTGCTCATCGAGAACGGCATCCTCCGCGGCTACATGCACGACGCCCACTCGGCGCGGCACTTCAAGCTCGCGGCGAGCGGCAACGGGCGGCGCGAGTCGTTCGCCTCGCACCCCATGCCCCGCATGACCAACACCATCCTCGTCGCCGGCCCGCACGACCCGGAGGAGATCCTCCGCTCGATCAAGAAGGGCATCTTCGCGGTCAAGTTCGGCGGCGGTCAGGTCGACATCGCCAACGGCGACTTCGTCTTCTCGCTGACCGAGGCCTACCTGGTCGAGGACGGCAAGAAGACCGCGCCGCTCAAGGGCGTGAACCTGATCGGCAACGGGCCCGACGTCCTGCGCAAGGTGTCGATGCTCGGGCACGACGTCGAGATCAGCGACGGCATCTGGACCTGCGGCAAGGACGGCCAGAGCGTGCCCGTGGGCGTCGGCTGCCCGACGATCAAGATCGACGAGATCACCGTCGGCGGCACGAAGGTCGGCTAGGCGAAGAGGTCATCCACGTCGAGCTCGAGCCCGTGCTCGGGCACCCGCAGCACACCGTGGTCCGCCGCGGCGACCCGCGCGTACACACCACCTTGGAGCACGTAGATCTCGAGGGTGCAGGCCTCCGGGTCCACGATCCAGTACTGCGGGATGCCGCGCGCGGCGTATTCGTCCACCTTGGCGATGCGGTCGCGGCGGACGTTGGTCGGGCCGGGCGACAGCACCTCGACGACGATGGCGGGGATCGCGTCGACGAGGCCGGTCGGGAACGGGCGCTCGAGGAACACGGCGGCGTCGGGGACCCGCCCTCGGCGCTCGCCGAGCGCGACCCGGACGCCGTCACCGACCACCCAGCCCCCGCGCGGGCGGAAATGCGCGAGCAGCTGGGCGGTGAGCAGCGTGACCACGTGGCCGTGGGCGAACCCGGCCACCTCAGGCTCCACCAGGGTCCCGTCGACGAGCTCGCGGTCGTCGTCCTCCGGGAGGGCGCCCCACTCCTCGACGGTCGTGGAACGGGCAACGTGCATGGCCGCGATCATCGTAGCACCTCATGCCGAGGGGTCGGCACGAGGTGCTTCGTCGCTGCGTTCGCTCAGCTCTTCACCGAGACGGCGACCTTCTTCGGCTGCGGCGCCGTCTTCTTCGGCAGACGCAGGGTCAGGATGCCCTGCTCGAGGTTCGCGTCGATGGCGTCCGAATCGACCGTCTGCGGCAGCGTGAACGACCGCGTGAACTGGCCGTAGCTCGACTCCACGCGGTGCCAGCCCTCCTTCTCTTCGGAGCGCTGCTGCTTGCGCTCGCCGCGCACGGTCAGCACGTTCTTGTCGACGGAGACGTCGACGTCCTTCGGATCGACGCCCGGCAGCTCGGCGCGCAGCACGAGCGACTCCGCGTCCTCGTAGATGTCGACCGCCGGCACGAACCGCGCGGGGCGGACGTTGCGGTTGAACTCGTCGGTGATGCGCGAAATCTCGGCGAACGGGTCCCAGCGGTGCAGCGTGAGCATGACTCCTCCTTCTCGATGGACGGGAAATGGGTGACCCACGACGAGCGTGGGCGGTGGGGGGTGAGAACAGCCTCCGGCCCAGCCCCTTCTGGAGAGCGCGGGCGAAGCAACGACCAGCCTCGAGTGAGGCTGACTCCGGGCCATCGGGCTCCGCCCCTCTTGGGAGCGGGCCGTCTGCTTCGAAGCCAGAAATAAGCACCCCACGGCATCGGTCAACCCCTGGCACGCGACGTGCGCCCTCTTGAGTGGTACGAGGGCACGGATGCCCGAGAGCCCGATCGTGCTCGCCCCGTCCATCCTGAGCGCCGACTTCGGCCAGCTCACGCGCGAGGTCGAGACGGTGGTGGCGGCGGGCGCGGACTGGATCCACGTCGACGTGATGGACGGCCAGTTCGTGCCCAACCTCACCATCGGCCCGCCCGTGGTGAAGGCGCTGCGCAAGGCGACCGACCGCACCCTCGACGTGCACCTGATGATCGTCGAGCCCGAGCGGTGGATCGACGCCTTCGCCGACGCCGGGGCCGACATCATCACCGTCCACGCGGAGGCGACCCACCACCTGCACCGCCTGCTGCAGGGAATCCGCGCGCGCGGCAAGAAAGCCGGCGTGTCGCTGAACCCTTCCACGCCGGAAGACATCCTCCGCTACGTGCTCCCGCTCTGCGACCTCGTGCTCGTCATGAGCGTGAACCCTGGATTCGGCGGGCAGTCGTTCATCGACGCCGTCCTCCCCAAGGTGGCGGCGCTCCGCGGGTCCATCGACCAGGCAGGGCTCTCCACGGTGATCGAGATCGACGGCGGGATCGCCGAGGGCACGGCGCGCCGCGCGGCGGCGGCGGGCGCGCGCGCGTTCGTCGCGGGCAACGCGGTGTTCGGCAAGGGTGGCGGCTCGCGCGAAGAGTACGCACAGGCCATGGAAGCGATCCGGCGCGACGCCGAGATCGGGATGGGAGCGATCGCATGATCGGCCTTCGGGGCGCTGGGAGTTGGATCGTCTTGGGTGTCCTCGCGCTCGGCTGTGGCAGCAAGCCCGCCGCCAAGGACCCGCTGCTCGGGCCCGACTTCGGCAAGGGCAAGAAGCCCGCGACGAACGACCCCGGCATCACCGTCGTCGGCCCCATCTCCGAGGACGTGCGATCGCGCGTCGAGGGCGCGTGGCGCATCGCCAGCAAGGCGCGCCGCCTCAAGCCCAAGGAGTCGGTGAAGCTCCAGGTACTCGACCCGAAGGCGCTCGTCGCGGTGGTGCGCACCCACGTCGACAACGACGTGCCGAAGGACGTCATCAAGGGCGAGGGCACCGCGTACACGGTGCTCGGCCTCCTGCCCGCCGGCTTCGACTACGAGGCCGAGACGTATTCGCTCCTCGAAGAGGAGCTCGCCGGGCTCTACATGCCCGAGCACAAGACGATGTACCTCTCGTCCACCCTCGCGGGCGACGAGCTCGACGGCACCCTCGCGCACGAGCTCGTGCACGCGCTGCAGGACCAGCACTTCGGCATCGGCAAGAAGATGAAGTACGACCCGAACAGCAAGAAGGCCACCGATCTGCCCGACCTCGACCCCGAGCAGATGGTCGAGATGAACAAGAAGACCAAGAAGCGCCCGCGCTTCCTCTCGCTCGGGCTCGTCGCGCCCTACGCCGACGGCATGCGCTTCGTCCACGCGCTCCGGCGGCGCGGCGGCTGGGCCGCGGTGGACGAGGCCTGGCAGAAGCCGCCGCAGTCGACCGAGCAGCTGCTGCACCTCGACAAGTACGACGCGCAAGAGCCGCCGATCGCGGTCGCGGCGCCCTCGGCGAACGCGCTCGGCCCCGGGTTCAAGAAGACCTTCGAGGACGTCTTCGGCGAAGAAGAGGGCCGCATCGCCCTCGCCGAGTGGATGGACGTGAAGACGTCGAAGAAGGCCGCGGCCGGCTGGGGCGGCGACCGCCTCGCGCTCTACGAGGACGGCAAGGACAAGGCCGTCGCCTGGAAGATCGTGTTCGACGACGAGAAGGAGGCCGAGGAGGCCATGTTCCACCTCGTCACCGGCTGGGGCGCGCGCTTCGGCGGACCCACGCTCGACCAGGTGGACCACAAGGCGTGGGGCGCCGTGCCGTTGCCGCCGCCGCCGGCGCCGCCGAAGGATCCGAAGGCCGACCCGAAGAAGGACCCCAAGAAGGACCCGCCGAAAGAACCGCCGAAGAAGGTCGGCGACCCGCTGCCTCAGCTCCCCGACGCGCCGGGGTACAAGCCGATCCCGCAGCTCACCGGGTGTCGTCTGCTGCGCCGCAGCGGCAAGACGGTGGCCCTGCTCGCGGGCGCGCCCTGCGGGAAGATCGTGGCCTGGGGCGAAGAGGTGGTGAAGTAACTTGAACGAGGTCGGGCGCTGGGCTAGCGTCCGGCCCCCATCGCGAAGGTGGCGGAATTGGCAGACGCACCAGATTCAGGTTCTGGCGCCCGAAAGGGTGTAGGGGTTCAACTCCCCTCCTTCGCACTCGAGACGCACGGCCCCGAGGTTTCCACCACGGGGCCGTAGCGCTTTTGTCGCCAGCGGGGGGGGGGGGGGTTTTTTTTTTAGGGGGGGGAAGGGGGGGTTGGGGGGGGGGGGGGGGGGTGTGGGGGGGGGGGGTCGGGGGGGGGGAGGGGGGGGGGGGGGGTTTGGGGGGGTTGGGTTTTTTTTTGGGGGGGGGGAAGTTTGGGGGTGTTTTTTGTTTGGGGGGGGGGGGGGGGGGGGGGGGGGGGGGGGGGAGGTGGGGGGGGGGGGGGGGGGGGAGGGGGGGGGGGGGGGGGGGGAAAAAGGGGGGGGGAGGAGAAAAGGGGAAAAAAGGGGGAAAGGGGGGGGGGGGGGGGGGGGGGGGGGGGGGGGGGGGAGAGGGGGGGGGGGGGGGGGGGGGGGGGGGGGGGGGTGGAGGGGAAGGGGGGGAAGGTGGGGGGGGAAAATGGTTTTGGGGGGGGAAGGGAGATGGTGGGGGGGGGGGGGGGGGGTGGGGGGGGGGGGCGGGAGGGGGGGTGGGGGGGAGGGGAAGGGGGGGATTGGGGGGGAGGATGGCAGACCCCCCCCCCCCCCCCCCCCCCCCCCCCCCCCCCCCCTCAAACCGACGGGTCGTCGACGCGGCCCGCGAACAAGAGCGCGCCCGTGCTCGTGTCGCGGAGCGCCCACGCGAACGGGTGATCCGCCTTGAAGACCACCGGGATGGAGACCGAGTCCGTGCCGACGACGATCGCCGTCGCGGCCGCGGCCTCCGTGCCCTCCTCGTCGACCTGCACGAAGGCCTTGTGCAGCGCCTTCGAGACGTAGAGCTTCTCCGTCTTGTGGATCCCCGAGAAGTCGGCCTTTCCCTGCTTGAACGCGTCGACCATGCCGAGCCCCTGCAGCACCGCGCCGAGGTCGGTGGGCTGGGTCACCTTGAAGCGAGGCAGCGACACGACCACCTCCAGCGGGGAGGTCTTCGCGCGCATCAGCTCGAACGTGCGCTTGCTGCCGAGGGCGCCGAGGCCGTCCTTCTTCTTCGGCAACACCACGCGCATGCTCGCGGCGTGGTTCGGGTCCTTGCCGAGGTAGGGCAGGTCGAGCACCTGCGCATCGGCGAAGTCCGCGTAGCCCACCGTCATCGTGCGGTGCATCGTCGGCACCTTCGCCTTCACGCCGAAGAACGCGTCGTCGGTCGTGGCCTTCTTCTCGAACGCGGTGGCCCACTTGGCCTTGAAGTAGATCGCGTTGGCGAGCACGAGGCGCGTGTCGGCGCTGAGCGCGCCGCTCGGGATCAGGTCCTTGATGCGGCTGTTGGTCTGCTTGTCCACCCACGCGTTGATGGTGCCGCGGGCGGCCTCGGAGGCGCCGAAGTCGAGCAGCTCCACCGGCGCGCCGTAGCGGTCCTTGGTGATCGAGAGGAACGGCGCCTCCATCGTCCAGCCCTTCTGGCCGAACAGACGGTTGGCGACGCGCAGCTCGGGGTCGCCCACCGCGGTGCTGGTGAGGCGCGTGAGGAGGGCCCCGTACCCGTTGTGCACATCGAAGGGCGCGCCCGGCAGATGCATCACCTTCGCCATCTGCGCGGCCGTGTCACCGCGCGCACCCGCGTAGGTCATCGCGAGCGCGGTCGAGATGCTGGCCGGCGAGAACACGACGTTGCCCGGCTTGGCGCCGATCGCGCCGTAGAGGTCGGCGCCGAAGTCGTTGTTGCCGTCGACGACGGCGGTGGGGACGGGAGCGAGCGCGATGGCGGCGGCGAGCAACGGGGTGGCGAGCATGGGACCCTCTCGGTGCGGGGTGGGATGCTTCCTCTGACGTGCGTCCGCGGCCGACGATCTCTCAGGGCGAGGACTTGGGCGCGGCCACTTCTCCCCCACCCTTCGCCGCCTTGGACTTGCCGGCGCCGTACCCGCTGGCCGGGCCGCCGCCACCAAGGCCGCCCACGGAGCCGAGCCCGACGCCCTCACCCTTGCCGCCGCCCCCTGCCCCGGTGCCCGAGAGCCCGAGCCCGCCGTAGCCGAAGCTGTCGCCGATTTCCTTGCCCCACATGTTGCCGCTGGGGAGATGTCCGAGCCGCCCAGCGCGGTGGGCTCAGCCTTGTTGTAGATGCAGAGGGCTGGCCCACGGACTTGTTGTCGTTCTTCGGTGCGTCGAGGCCCTCGCAACCACCGGAGCCGCTGCCGAAGAGGCTGGCGTCCTTGCCCATGCCCGGGCCCGCGTTGTTGCGGAACGTGGTGCGGACGACCTGGAAGTCCTTGAGCCACTCGTCGACCTGGAGCGCCGCGGGCTTCGGCGGGGGAGCTTCCTTGGCCTTCGTCGTCGATCCGAACGTGATCGGCTTGGAGACCTCTCCGTGGCCGCTGTGCTCGACCACGCAGCCGTCGATGCGTGTGCCCGCCGCGCGACGCGAGAACCGGAGCCCCGACCAGTCGCCCGCCGCCGGCTTCGGCGCGGCGCTCGTGAAGATCGCCTTGCTCGCGACCAGACCACCGCCGCCGACGTAGCCCCCGAAGCTGAGGTTGGCACCGGGTTCGACCCGCACGATCTGTTCGACCGCGAGCGTGAGCAGCGCGACCTGCTCCTTGTCCTTGGCGTGGACGTCGAGCGACGCGACGAGGAGGCCGGCCTCGATCTTCGGCCAGGTCTGGCTCTCGTGGAGCGATCCCCGCACCCGCACGGGCTCGGGGCCCGAGATCGAGACCACCTTGCCGAGCGCGCTCGCCCGCACGTCCATGCCGATCCCACCGAGGTCCTCGAGGTGCAGCTTCTCGACGCGCACGAACGGGTCGTCGCCGTCGGCCGCGACGCCGACCTTGCCGCCGTGGCGTACGGTCACGTCGGTGAGCGTCAGCCTGGCACCGGGCAGCAGGTACAGCGATGGCTTGCGACCGGCCACGGGCCGGAAGTCCCCGCGCGGCCCCGAGCCACCGAACCCGATGAGGCCGATCATCCCGAACTCGGCGGCATCGGCGAGGGCCGCGGCCTTGGCCACCTTCGCGCTCACACCCGCGTCACCACCGTCGGCGAGCTTCGCGTTCCCTGGATCGCCGCTCGCGTATTCGACGACCGCGCCCGCGATCGAGGAAGGTTTGTCGGACGCGAACAGGAGCCCACCCCAGTCGCCCGTCGCGGGCTTGGCCTCGGCGGACGTCATCACCACCGGCGCCTCCTTCGTGCCTTCGACGATCAGCGCGCCGTCCTGCACGAGCAGGTACGCGCCCTTCTTGAAGGCGAGCCGCGACCCGCTGCCGATCCGCAGCGTGGCGCCCTTGGTCACCGTGTACGGCTCGGCGATCGTCACCTGACACGCCGCCTCGATCGCAGTGTCTTGCTGGATGCGACCGCCGGCCACGAGCTTGCACTCGTGGGTCTTGCCCTTGCCATCGTCGAGCGTGAGCGGCTTGGCCTCGGGCGCGCGCTTGCAAGCCGAGGCCCCGACGAGCGCGAGCACGAACAGACGGCCCATGGCCAGGGAGCATACCCTCAATCGAACGGGGCGCCGCGGGCGAGCCAGGCCTCGACCCGCGCGGTCTCCGTGGCGAGCAGCTTGCGGTTGCCGAGCTCCTTCACCGTGAACGGCATGAAGTAGCCGGTGTCCGCGTTCAGCGCGTGGTGGAGCGCCGAGCCAGGGCGCGAGTCCCCGCCGGGCACCACCTTCACGAGCAGCTTCGGCTCGATCCACGTCGCGAACGTGGTGATCTTGTCGTACATGCTCTTCGGGGTCCAACCCATGGCGAGGTCGCTCTGCCCCTTGTCGCCGCCGTGGCACCCGTAGGTCACGCACTTCGCGACGCCGGGTGCGCGAACGGATCGCGGTGAGCTCGCAGAAGCGCGTGCCGGGCGCCGCGTCGGCGGGTGCGGGGATCCCGTCGCACGAGCCGGCCGCGTCCGTCGGGCCGGTCATCCACGCGTCGACGTCGGCGTCGGGCCAGGGCGACAGCTCCGCGAAGCGCGTGTCGAACTCGCCGGTGTCGGTCAGCGTCTCGTCGGCGTCGGTGGCGCCGTCGGGCGCAGTGTCCAAGGTCGAGTCGACCTTGGTGTCCTTCGACGTGTCCCCCGCGGTCTCGGCCACGACCCCCGAGTCGGCCCTGCCGTCGCTCGGCGCAGGCGTGGCCTCCGTCGACGAGCACGCGAACACCACGACCGGGAACGAAGCCACGAGGAAGCGCCGCACCCCCACATTGTCGCACGATTCGCCGCTCCCTACGAACCAGGGCGCAACGGAGGCAGTGGGTCCTTCGTTGTCGTACGCTGATCGAATGCGCCTCGCGGCCGCGATCGCGTGTGGGCTCGTCGTCGGCTGTGCGCGGCCGAGCGCCCCGGTCGCGCCGGCGCAGGCCAACCCAGCCACCCCGGCGTGTGCGGTGGCCCCGCTCGAGAAGGCGCACACCCTCCGCGACGAGGGTCGCCTGCTGCGCGCCGAGCGCCTCGTGCTCCGCACCCTGCTCGCGTGCGAGGCCCCCGCGTTGCGCACGCTCGCCGCGACACTGGCGACCACCCTCGGACGCGTCACGCCTGCACCTCCGGACGCCGACGCCGTCGCCCGCGCGCACGTGCGCTTCCTGCTGGCGGTCGCGGCCGGTGAGCGCGGGGACCACGTTCGCGCGCGCACGCTGTTCCTCGAGGCGGCCGCCCTCGCGCCTCCCCATGGCGACGCCCTCTTCGGCGCCGGCCTCGCAGCGCGCGCCCTCGGCGAGGAGCCCGCCGCGCGCGCCCTGATCGACCGCGCCCGCGTCGCCCTCGAGCGAGACGGCGGTGCCCGCGCACACCTCGATCACCACGACGGCCTCGACGCGCCGCTCGTGGCGGCACGCTTCGTCGGCGACGCTTCGCTGCTCGCCCTCGCGAGCGGCGGCGAGGTCACGCTCTTCGCCGGCCCGGAGCGCCGCCGGGTGCGCCGCTTCACCGGCCCCGCCACCGTGCGCGCCCTCGCGGCCGACGCGCACGTGGTCGTCACCGCGGCCGCCGACGGCGCCGTCCGCGCGTTCGACGTGAAGTCCGGCCGCCCGAGCGTCGTCACGCACCACGTCGGCGACGCGCTCGCGGTCGATCTCTCCACCACCGGCGTCGTCGCGAGCGGCGGCACCGACCACGTCGTGCGCCTCACCCGGCTCGACGGCGCGAGCGTCGGTGCGCTGGTCGGCCACACCCAGGCTGTCACCGCCGTCGCGTTCTCGCCCGACGGCACCCAGCTCGCGACCGCGGGCCGCGACCGCACGGTGCGCCTGTGGGACGTGTCGAGCCAGAAGCTCCTACGCGTGCTCACCAACCCGGGGGCGGTGCAAGCGCTCGCGTGGGCCCCGAAGGGTCACCTCCTCGCGACCGCGTCGAGCGAGCCCGTCGTCCGCGTGTGGGACGCGGGCACCGGCTGGCCCGTCGCGACCCTGACCGGCCACGCCGAGCGCGCCACCTCGCTCGCGTTCGCCCCCGACGGCCGGACGCTCGCGAGCGCCTCGGCGGACCACACCGTGCGCCTCTGGGACCCGGCCGCCGCGTTCGCGCTGCGCAAGACCCTCGAGGGCCACACGGGTCCGGTGCTCGCCGTCGCCTTCGATCCGGGGTCCAGCGCGCTCGTCAGCGCGTCGTCGGACCGCACGGCGGTGACCTGGAGCCCGTGGACCGGCGCCCACCTCGGGCTCGTCACCGACCACGTGACGCCGATCCATGGCCTTGCCTATGCATCGGACGGCACGCTCGCGGCCGCGTCGGCCGACGCGTCGGTGCGCGTCCTGTCGCCCGCTGGCGCGTCGCTCACGACGCTCGAGGGCCACGTGCTCGGGGTGCTCGCGGTCGCCTTCTCCGCCGACGGCAAGCGCCTGGTCTCGGGCGGCGAGGACGACGCGGTGCGCCTCTGGGATCCCGTCGCGGGCACCGCGCTCGGCAAGATCGGGCGACACAAGGGCGCCGTCACGGCGGTCGCGTTCACTGGCACCGGCGAACCCCTCTCCGTCGGCCGCGACGGCTTGCTCGTGCGCTATCCGCCCGGCAAGAAGCCGATCGTGGTGCGCGCCGACAAGCACCCGCTGACGGCGCTCACGCTCGCGGGGGGCACCTACGTCACCGCCAGCGACGCGGGCGTCTCCGAGCCCTGGCCCGTCTCGACGCCGACCCACGCCCTCGCGCCCCTGCCCGGGGTGGCCTCGCCGCCGGCCATGCCAGCGGCGCCATCACCCTGTTCGACGCGGGCTGCGCGCGCACGACCTCTTCGGCCACGGCGAGCCGGTGCGCGCGCTCGCGGTCGACCCGATCAAGGGCTGGCTCGCCTCGGGCGGCGACGATGGCCTCGTGCGCCTCTGGAACCTCGTCGATCACAGCGCGCTCGCCGCCGACAGGATCCACCCGCGCGGCGTGCGCGCCCTCGCCTTCTCGCCGGAGGGCCGCCTCGCCTCGGCGGGTGACGACGGCGTGGTCCTCGTGCGCGCGGGCGCGCGGCGCCTGTTCGCGCTGCACCCGATCGGCGGCGAGCCCGCCGGCTTCGCCGTCACCGACGACGGGCATGTACAGATCTACGGCGACGCCACGCGCCGGTTCCTCACCTGCGCGATCGGCCCGATCCACCACCCCCTCGCGCTGTGCGAGGAGGAGGTGGTCGTGCCCGACCTCGTGCGCCGCGTGCTCGCCGGCGACCAGTCCTACGCCGACTAGCTCACGAACACCCGGGCGTTGCGGAACAGGCGCATCCACGGCCCGTCCTCGCCCTCGAGGCCCGCGGGCCGGTACGACAGCTGCACCGCGCGGAACACGCGCTCGGGGTGCGGCATCAGGATCGTCACGCGCCCGTCGGGCGTGGTGACCGCCGTGATCGCCCCCGGCGATCCGTTGGGGTTCGCGGGGTATTTCTCCGCGGCCCGGCCGTGGTTGTCGACGTAGCGCGCCGCGACCAGCTTGTCGGCGACGAGGGCGTCGAGGCTCTGCCCCGGCCTCGCCTCGACCCGCCCCTCGCCGTGCGCGACCGCGATCGGCAGGAGCGACCCGGCCATCCCCGCGAGCAGCACCGACGGCGACGGCAGGATCTCGACGCGCGAGAGGCGCGCCTCGAACTGCTCGCTGCGGTTGCGCGAGAACCGGGGGAAGCGATCCCCGCCCGGCACGATCTCGCCGAGCACGCTCATCATCTGGCAGCCGTTGCACACGCCGAGGGTGAACGTGTCGGGCCGGGCGAAGAACGCCGCGAACACGTCGCGCGCGCGCGGGTGGAGGAGGATGCTCTTGGCCCACCCCTGCCCCGCGCCGAGCACGTCGCCGTAGGAGAAGCCGCCGCACGCCGCGAGCCCCTTGAAGTCGGTCAGATCGACGCGCCCCTCGATGACGTCGCTCGTGTGCACGTCGACGCACGCGAAGCCCGCGCGGTCGAACGCGGCGGCCATCTCGACCTGCCCGTTCACCCCCTGCTCGCGCAGGATCGCCATGCGCGGCCGCACCCCGCGCGCGACGAACGGCGCCGCCACGTCGGCGTCGACGTCGTAGGTCGCGAGCAGGGAGAGCCCCGGATCGGCGCCGTCGATGCGGCCGGCCTGCTCCTCGTCGGCGCACGTCGGGTCGTCGCGCAGCGCCTGGAGCGCGTGCGTCGTCTCGGACCACGCGCCCCGGAGGAGCGTGCGCGTCTCGTCGATCAACACCTCGTCGCCCCGGCGCACGACAACGCGGTCGCCGACGGGCGCGCCGAGCCGGTGCACGGCGAGCGCTCCGAACGCCGCCCGCACCACGGGCTCGTCCGCCGCGCGCACCTGCACCACCGCGCCGAGCTCCTCGTTGAACAGCGCGGCGAGCGGGTCGTGACCGAGCTCTGCGACGTCGACGAAGATGCCGGTGCCGCCCGCGAAGGCCATCTCGACCAGGGTCACGAAGAGCCCACCGTCGGAGCGGTCGTGGTACGCGAGCACCCGGTCGCCGGCCGCCTCGAGCCCCGAGAAGAAGGCGAGCAACCGCGCCGGATCGTCGAGGTCGGGCGCCCCTTCGCCGAGCTGCCCGAGCACCTGCGCGAGCGCCGACCCGCCGAGGCGCTGTCGGCCACCGATGTCGACCAGCAGCAGCACCGTGTCCCCGACGTCCGTGCGGAGCGCGGGCGTCAGGGTGCGCCGCACGTCGGGCACCGGCGCGAACGCGGTCACGACCAGAGAGAGCGGCGCGACCACCTTCTTGCCGTCCCACACCGTGCGCATGGACATCGAGTCCTTGCCGACCGGCACGGCGATCCCGAGCGCGGGGCACAGCTCCTCCCCGACCGCGCGCACCGCGGCGTAGAGCCGCGCGTCCTCGCCGGGCTGCCCGGCCGCGGCCATCCAGTTGCACGAGAGCCGCACGTCGGAGAGCCGCGCCGGCCGCGCCGCCGCGAGGTTGGTCAGCGACTCCGCGACAGCCATGCGCGCGGACGCTGCCGCGTCCAGGAGCGCGAGCGGTGGCCGCTCGCCGATCGCCATCGCCTCGCCTGTGGTCACGTCGAAGGCCGTCGTGGTCACCGCGCAGTCGGCGACCGGCACCTGCCAGGGGCCGACCATCTGATCCCGCGCGACGAGGCCGGTGACCGAGCGGTCTCCGATCGTGATCAGGAAGGTCTTGTCCGCCACCGTGGGGAGCCGCAACACGCGGAGCGCCGCGTCGCGCACCGAGATCCCGCCGCGATCGAGCGGGGAGCCGAGCCCCGGCAGCGTGGTCGCCGTGCGCTCCATGCGCGGCGGCTTGCCGAGCAAGGCCTCGAGCGGCATGTCGACCGGCGTGTCACCGAGCCGCGGATCGACGACGACGAGGCGCCCGTCGGCGGTCGCGTGCCCGAGCACCGCGTAGGGGCACCGCTCGCGACGGCAGATCTCCTCGAACACCGCGAGGCGCGCGGGGTCGAGGGCGAGCACGTAGCGCTCCTGCGCCTCGTTGCACCAGATTTCGCGCGGGGACATGCCCGGCTCGTCGCTCGGCACCTTGCGCAGGTCGAAGTGGGCGCCGCGCTTGCTCTCGTGGACCAGCTCGGGCAGCGCGTTGGAGAGTCCGCCCGCGCCGACGTCGTGGATCGACACGATCGGGGTCTCGTCGCCGCGCGCCCAGCAGCGGTCGATGACCTCCTGGCAGCGCCGCTGCATCTCGGCGTTGTCGCGCTGCACCGAGGCGAAATCGAGGTCCTCGGCCGAGGCTCCGGAAGCGACGCTGCTCGCCGCGCCGCCGCCGAGGCCGATCAGCATGGCCGGGCCGCCGAGCACCACGATGGGGGCGCCGATTGGGATCTCGCTCTTCTGGACATGACCGGCGCGGACGTTGCCGAGCCCGCCCGCGAGCATGATCGGCTTGTGGTAGCCGTAGATCGAGCCCGCGACGTCCAGCTCGAAGGTGCGGAAGTACCCGGTGAGGTTCGGGCGACCGAACTCGTTGTTGAACGCGGCGCCGCCGAGCGGCCCCTCGATCATGATCGAGAGCGCCGAGGCGATGCGGTTCGGCTTGCCGTGGTGGACCTCCCACGGTCGCGCCGCGCCCGGGAGCTCGAGGTTCGAGACGGCGAACCCGGTGAGGCCGGCCTTGGGCTTCGCGCCCCGACCGGTCGCCCCCTCGTCGCGGATCTCGCCGCCCGCGCCGGTCGCCGCGCCGGGGAACGGCGAGATCGCCGTCGGGTGGTTGTGGGTCTCGACCTTCATCAGGAGGTGGATCGGCTCACGCACCGCGCGGTACTCGTGGGTCACGGGGTCCGGGAAGAAGCGCCCGCCGACGGCCCCTTCCACCACCGCCGCGTTGTCCTTGTAGGCCGAGAGCACGCCGCCCGGAGACCGCGCCGTGGTGACGCGGATCATCTGGAACAGCGAGCGCTCCATGCGCACGCCGTCGAGGGTGACCGACGCGTTGAAGATCTTGTGCCGGCAGTGCTCGCTGTTGGCCTGGGCGAACATCATCAGCTCGACGTCGCTCGGGTCGCGGCCGAGGGTCGCGAAGGTCTGCTCGAGGTAAGTGACCTCGTCGGGGTCGAGGGCCAGGCCCAGCGCCTGGTTCTCGGCGGCGATCGCGCCGCGGGGCACGCGACGGAGTGGCTTCGGCGCGTCGTGCGCGAAGAGCTTGTCGCCGTCGGCGAGCGCCTCGAGCACCGACTCCGTCATGCGGTCGTGCAGGTCGGCCGCCAGGGCCCCCGCGTCGTCGACCACGCCGCCGAGCACGTAGGTGGTGCCGCGCTCGATGCGGAGCACCACGTCGCCGAGGCCGCAGCTCCGCGCGATGTCGGTCGCCTTGGTGGACCACGGCGAGACCGTGCCGAGGCGCGGGATCACGACGAAGAGGCGCCCCTCGGCGTCCTCGGTCGCGTCGGGCGAGAGGAGCCGGTCGAGCGCGGCCCGCTCGTCGGCCGTCAGCGGCCGCGCCACGTCGACGAAATACACGTGGCGCGCGCTGCCGCCGGTGACCCGCGGGTTCTTCGCGGAGAGGGCACGGAGGCGGCGCGCGAGGCGCGCGGCGGTGAAGGCGGGGCCACCACGGAGGACGAGCATGCGGCACCCTCCCCCTTCGGCACCCATGCGACAAGGGGATGATTCCTGATAGGATCCATCGCGAACCACGATGGATGGTCAGCCCCCCGTTCTCGACGCCGAGGCGCTCTTCGTCTTCGTGCAGGTCACCCGCGCGGGGGGCTTCTCGAGCGCGGCGCGGCGCCTCGGGCGGGCCCAGTCCGCGGTGAGCCAGGCCATCCGCAAGCTCGAGCGCGCGCTCGGCCAGCCGCTATTCGTGCGGGCCGGCCGCGCGAGCGTGCCCACCCACGCCGCGCGCACGCTGCTGCCCCACGCCGAGCGCGCCCTCTCCGCCCTCGCGCAGGCTCGCGACGCTGTCGCGGCCCTCGGCGCGCTGCGGGCCGGCACGCTGTCGCTCGGGGCGAGCGACACCCTCGCGTGCCACTTCCTCCCCCCGGCGCTCGCCGAGATGCGCCGCCGCCACCCCGGGGTCGAGCTCTCCCTCGACAACCGCCCGTCCCCCCTGGTCGCCGCGCGCGTGGCGGAAGGCGCGCTCGATCTCGGGGTCGTCACGCTGCCTCTGCCGCCCGGGCTGCGTTCCTTGGGCCGTCCGCTCGAGGAGCGCCTCTCCTTCACCACCCTCGCCCCGTTCGAGGAGGTCGTGGCGTGCCCCGTCGACCACCCGCTCGCCGAGCTCCAGCGCATCCCCCTCGCGCGTCTCGCCGAGCACCCGCTCCTCCTGCTCGACCGCGCCACGGGAGCCCGCGCCCACCTGGATGCCGCCTTCGTCGAGAGGGGCCTCTCGCCCACCACGGCCATGGAGTCGACCAGCGTCGAGGTGCTCGGGCGGCTCGTGGCGCTCGGGTTCGGCGTCTCGGTGTTGCCGGCGATGGCCCTCGTGGCGGACGTGCGCGCCGGACGGCTCGCGGTCCGTCCCCTGGTGGGGGTGCCGAGCCGCCCGCGTCGCCTCGTCGCGGCCGTCACCGCGCGCGACGTGCCGCCGTCGAGCGCGGCCGCGGCGCTGCTTTCGATCCTGCGTCGCCGCCCGTCTTGAGGTATCCCTCGGGGTCGATGCCCGCGCGCCCCGCCGTCGCCGCCGCCGCGCTCGTCGGGCTGTCGCTGGCCCTGGGCGGCGAGGCGCGCGCCGCGAACGTGAAGGACGCCCCCGACGAGGCCCCGCGCCCCCTGTTCTTCCGCGCCTTCACCGACGCCGGCGTGGGGGTCGGCCTGCGGTTCAACAACCCCTACCGCCTCGCCACCATCCTCGGCAGCAACGCCGAGTCGGTGTCGCGCACCGCGCCGTACTCGTCGCTCGGCGCGGGCATCCTCTTCGGCGACCCGTTCGGCTTCCAGCACGGCGCGCTCCTGCGGTGGGACGCGGCGCTCTCCGGCGTCGGCCAGCACGTGCTCACCCCGAGCTACGTGTTCGCCCGCCGCGGCACCACGTGGGGTGGGCACGCGCGCCTCGGCATCCCGCTCGTGCTGAACCCAGAGGCCACCGCGGGCCTCGAGCTCGGCCTCGCCGGCACGTTCTACGTCCGCGCCGGCGTGGGCATCCGCGCGGAGCTCGTGGGCTCGGTGTTCGGTGGCGCCGCCATCGACGACAAGAACCGCACGATCTACCCGGTGCTGTCGGGCCAGCTCGGCGTGGTCTACGAGTGGGAGAGGTTGCCGTGATCGATCGCTCTCGCCTCGGTCTCGTCATGGTCCTCTCGGTGCTCGCCGCGGCGCCCACCGTCGGCGACGTGGGCGGCTGCAACGAGCAGGCCGACGCGCTCGGCCCCGAGAAGTTCTTCACCGCGCGGCTCGAGAGCGAGTGCATGCAGTGCCGCGCGTGCGGGCTCGAGACCCTGGCGGGCTGTCGCCGCGCGTGCGACCTCAAGACCAAGGTCCCGCAGACGTTCCCGACCGGGTGCCGCCCGCTGGTCCACGACGGCGAGGTGTGCCTGCGCGCCATCGAGGCGCTCTCCTGCGAGGCCTTCGCCGACGTCGTCGCCGCGAGCCCGATCGTGCCGCCCGAGTGCGATTTCTGCCCCGCGGAGGCCGCGCAATGAGGTTGGTGCACCTCGCAGTGGCAGCCATGCTCGTCGCGTGCGTGCCCACGCAGAACGCGCTCGCGCCCACCTCCGACTACGCCGCCTACCGCAAGTACAAGCTCGCCGACGCGTACGGCGCGCGCCTCTCCGCCGCCTCGGCCTACCTCGCCGCCCACCCCCTCGGCGAGTACCGCGCCGAGGTCGCCGCGTGGTTCGGCCCCGCCGAGCTCCGCTTCTTCGAGTCCGCGGGCCACGATCGGCGGCGCGCGCGCCTACCTCGAGCTCCTGCCACAGGGCCCCCACGCCGAGGAGGAGCGCCGGCTCGTCGCGAGCTGGGAGAAGGAGCAGATCGAGGGCCCCGCCCGCGAGAAGAAGGCGCTCGAGGACGCGCGCAAGAAGGCCGACGCCGCGCGCAAGGCGCTCGGCGAGACGATCGAGGCGTGGACCCAGAAGGCCGTGAAGCTCAGCGCCTACCGGGTCGACCGCGCGACCCTCGAGAAGAACGACGGTCAGTTCGCCGAGCCGTTCTTCCACGACCCGCCCGAGGCCCAGTGCGACCCGGAGGGCTGCAGCAAGCGCTACACGTTCGGCTACGCGGTCCCCGAGGCGAACCCGCCGCTCGACCGCAAGGTCGGCCTCGAGGTGCGCATGGAGACGGCCGCTGGCCTCGTCGTCGCGATCTCGATGGTGCTGCCGAGGTACGGTTTCGTGTACTGGCTCGAGGGCGCGGAGGTGCGCGCCGTCGAGAAGACCGACCCCGCCGTGCAGGCCGAGGCGCTGATGCGCGCCAAGAACCGCATCGAGAGCATCGTGCGCAAGCACGTCGGCGAGGACTGCACGACCGAGGAGGCCGACGAGGCCCGCACGCTCACGTGTGGCAAGGTCCGCGTGGTGGTCAAGAAGGGCCCCGCCGGCGAAGACCTGGTCCGGATCCTGGCCCTGTGAGCGCGCTGGTCGGATACGGCCGCGAGTGGACGCGGCTCCTGTTCGGCGAGGAGCGCGACCGCGAGGAGTCGCCCTGCCCCGGGTGCGGCGTCTACTTCTTCGACGAGCACGAGATCGGCTGCGAGCTCGAGGAGTGCCCGCGGTGCGGCGGCCCGCTCGCGCAGTGCGGGTGCTTCGAGCTCGACGGCGGTCGCGCCGGCGCCTGAGCGGATCTATCCTTCCGGCCATGGCGGCGAAGAAGAGCGCAGCGAAGAAGAGCGCGAAGAAGAAGGCGACCAAGCGTCCCCCCAAGGAGACGTACAGCAAGGCCGAGCAGCTCCGGTTGCTCAAGGGCCGCGACGCCACCCGGGTGCGGCAGCTCGCGCGCAACCCCAAGGTGCCCAAGTACGCGCTCGGTCAGGTGGTGCTCGAGCCCCGCTTCGGGTTCCTCGGCGCGATCGACGCCATCTACGCCGACCTCGACGCGGCGGTCGACGCGAAGGTGATCCCGAACGCCAAGGAGTTCCTCGACTTCTTCGAGCACCGGCCGCGCACGCCGAAGAACGGCATCTGGTACACGGTGGTCATCGGCGACGGCGCCGAGCTCTGCGGCGAGAAGGACATCGCGCCCGTGGAGGATTGATGCTCGACGTCGACGGGCACGCCGTCGAGGTCGCCGCGGGCCCCCCCCCCCCCCCCCCCCCCCCCCCCGCGGGGGGGGGGGGCGCCCCCCCCCCCGCCCCTCCCCCCCGGGGGGCCCCGCCCCCGGCCCCGGGGCCCCGCGGCGTCGCCCACAGTCGCCTCGGCACGGTGCCCCGTTCGTGCGCTCCCCCCCTCAGTCAAGGAGGACGAGGCCGCGCCTCCCGCCGCGCTGCGCCGCGCCGCGGGGCCGACCACGTGACTGGAAACAGCGACGTCATCGCTCCGCCGCCGTCGCCGCGAGGGCGTGCGCGGCGCTCGCATCTCGCCGCCTCGATCCCTCCAGCGCCTCGCCGGCCGCGCGCCGCGCGCGCCGCGGCGCCCCGCCCCCCCCCCGCCCCCCCGCGCCCCCCCCCCCCGGCGGGCGCCGCCCGCGCGCGGCCCCGCGCCCCCCCCGCCCCGCCGCCCCCCGGGCGCGGGCCGGCGGCGGGCTGGGGGCCGCGCGCCGCCCCCCCGGCGGGCCGCGGCGCGCCCCCGCGGCGCCGCGGCGCTCGCCCCGACCGACCACCCCGAGGCGCTCTACGACTTCCACTCGGGCTTCGTGCAGCGGTCGCGCGACTCGTTCGAGTACGGCCTGCGCCGCAGCCACGAGCTCTGGCTGCTCGCTGCGGGCCAGCGCGACGTCCGGGGCTTCGCCGCCCTCGAGTACGTGCCGGTCCACCACGAGGGGCGCGAGCACCTCGCCATCTACACGCGGTGGGCGTTCGTCGAGGAGACACATCGCCGGCAGGGCTTCGTCCAGCGCGTCGGCGTCTGGGCGTGGCTGCGGGCGCGCCTGCGTCGACCGACCCGCCCGGTGTACTGGGTGTTCACCGCGTCGACCCTCGACTCCTACCTGCACATGCTCAAGACGTCGCAGTCGGCGTACCCCAACCGGCGCGCCCCGACGCCCCCGCACGTCGAGGCGATCCTGCGCCGGACCCACGAGGTGCTCGGCACCGAGGGCTGGGACGCGGAGGCGGGTGTCGTGCGCCGCAGCGGCGAGGTGCGCTACCTCACCGGGATCGCGCGCGAAGAGCAGGACGACCCGGACGCCGCGTTCTACCGCACGCGCAACCCGCACCAGGCGCGCGGGGACTCGCTCGGCTGCATCGCGGTCGCCGATCTCACGAACCTCTCGGTCTACGCGCGGCGCGCGCTGCGGCGGGCGCGGCCGTCGTGAGCAATCGCCTCGCGCGCCTCTCCCTCGCGGCGTTCGTCGTCTACGGGAGCTGGGCCGCCTTCGCCAACCACGGGCACGGCGCCTGGGTGGCGGGGCGCGCGCTGCTCGGCCAGGGCCTGTCGAGCGCGACGACGACCCTGCTCATCGGCGGCCTCGTCGAGCTGCTCTCGCGGCGACTCGGCGCGACGAGCGCGGCCCTCCTCGCGGCGACCGCGACGGCCTGCTTCCACGCCGCGGTGAACCTGCTCCTCGGCACCCCCGAGCTCTTGCGCACGATCGCCCCCTCGGTGGTGGTCGGCTACGCGTTCGCGCTGGCCTACGCGGTCGGTGTCACGAGGGCGAGCGCCGGATCGGCGAACGCCTGCCCGGAGCCCGGCGACGCGGGGTAAGCTCGCCTCGCCCCGTGTATCAGCTCAGCAAGCCCGCCGCCCACCTCGCGCCGTACATCGAGCACTACTGGTTCGTGTCGGCCACCGAGGCCACGCCGTTCGACCTGCGGGTCGACGTGTACGTCGATGCGCGCGCCGATCTGGTCTTCAACTTCGGCGTCCCCTACACGCGAACGGTCCTGGGTGAGCGCCCGCGGCTGCAGCAGGCCTCGAACCTCGACGCCCAGCGCAGTCGGCCCATCCAGATCGCCCAGCAGGGAGCGGTCGACATCGTGGGCGTCCGCTTCCACACCGCCGGCCTGTCTCCGTTCGTGTCGCTCCCCATCGTGCACTGGACCGATCGGATCGTCCCGATCGATCAGGTGTTCGGGGTGGACGTCCTCCCGGTCGAATATGCGCTCCGACGCGCGAACGGCACCGCCGAGAAGACCCAGATCCTCGACGCCTACCTCGGCCGTCGACTCCAGCTCACCCCGGCCAAGGAGAGCGTGCAGGTCCTCAAGGCGCGGATCGAGGCCGAGGGAGGCCGCGTCCGCATGGACGAGCTCTGCGAGGCAGGTCGCATCAACATCCGCCAGCTCGATCGGCTGTTCCGCAGCCACGTGGGCTTCACGCCCAAGACGTTCGCCCGCATCGTGCGCTTCCAGCAGGCCCTCTCGTTGCTCCGGACCGACCCGGGGTGCACCCTCGCCGCCGTGGGCGCAGCCTGCGGCTACTACGACCAGCCGCACTTCGTCCGCGACTTCAAGACCTACGCGGGCGTCGCCCCGAAGGCCCAGGTCGGCTACTTCCCGGCCGACGGTCCGGCCGACTTCAGCCCCAACGTCGTCCAATTCGTACAAGACCCACGCCGCGAGTGAGGCGACGTTGCGAGTCTCATGAAAGCCACGACCACCAAGCGCATCTTCTCCCGGGAGACCGAGGTCTCGATCGACATCCGCGCCGACAGAGAGGCGATCTGGTCGTTGCTCACCAACGCCGCCGGCTACCCGTCGTGGAACACCACGGTCCTCTCGATCGAGGGCGACATCGCGCTCGGCAAGAAGATCGCGCTGCGGTCGACGATGGCCCCCGAGCGCACGTTCAAGCTCACCGTGCGCGAGTTCCAGGCACCCGAGCGCCTCGTGTGGGGCGACGCCATGGGGCGGCGCACCTACGCGCTGGAGCAGAAAGAGCCCGGGGTCGTGACCTTCTCCATGCACGAGAAGATCGGCGGCCCGTTCTTCCCTCTCTTCGCGCGGATGATCCCGTCGTTCGACGCGTCGTTCGACCGCTTCGCCACGGACCTGAAACAGCGGGCCGAGGCCCGAGAAGGAGACCCCTCGTGAAATACGACGTCGGCACCAAGGCCAAGCCGCGCGCCCTCAAGACGCCGCCGCAGAGCGCGGACTACACGATGCACCTCGAGGAGATCGGCGGCCGCGAGCTCCTCGTGTGCACGGTCGGCAAGACGGTCCTGCACTACGATCCCCGCTGCATCGCCGACCTGCACGCGATGCTGAAGGCCCACGGCGACTGGATGGAGCTCGGCAGCGCCGACGAGCAGAAGGACGCCAAGGCGGGCACCGTCGAGGCCTGGGGCCGTGCGGCGACCAACCCCATCGGCGGCTTCTATGGGCTCAAGAAGGGCCTCCGCGGCCGCTTCGGAATGTACGTGCCCCCGCTCATGGAGGCCCTCGGCCTCGCCGAGGTGACCCACGACGCGAGGGGCAACAAGATGCGCGCGCGCTGACCACCACGTCGCAGGACGAGACCTGACTCGGCCCCACTCCGGCGGGCGTGGTATGCAGCCCCTCGTGGGGGTTCCGCCTGCAGAGACACTCGACGATCGCGCCCCTGGCGCAACGGCGGGGGTCCCGGTGCCTGGCGTGGTGTTGATCGTCGTCAATGGTGAGCCTGTGTGCATCCCTCTCCGCACCGCTCGGCCCCTGGAAATCGGTCGCCAGATCGAGCGCTTCTCCCGGGACGAGCGGCTGTCGCGTCAGCACCTCCGCGTCGACGCCAAGGCGGGGCACTTCCGGGTGCGCGACCTCGGGAGTCGCAATGGCACCTTCGTGGACGGCGTCCGCGTCGAGGGTGGTCACATCGCCGACGCGGGGTCGGTCGTCCGAGCCGGACGCACGCTGCTGCTCCTCGTCGAGGACGTCAGGCCGTTCGAGAAGAACCCGGTCACCGTGAACGACGGCGAAGTCGTCGGCCCTCGGCTGCGCGAGGTCCTCGACATGGTCCGCGTGGCCGCCACCGAGGGAGACAACCTCCTGGTCCTCGGAGAGAGCGGCTGCGGCAAGGAACGGATCGCACGACACGTCCATGTTCTCCGGCGTCCTCAGAAGGCGAGCGGTCCGTTCGTCGCGGTCAACTGCGCGACCATTCCCGAGGGGGTGGCCGAGCGGCTGCTGCTCGGTGCACGCCGTGGCGCGTTCTCGGGAGCGACGGACAGCGAGGGGTGGCTGCAGGCAGCCGACGGTGGGGTCCTCTTCCTGGACGAGATCGGCGAGCTCGACCTCGACGTGCAATCGAAGCTGTTGCGGGTCCTCGAGACCGGTGAGGTCACCCCCCTCGGCGCCACTCGCCCCGTGCAGGTGCACCCCCAGATCGTGTTCGCGACCCACCGGGACCTCCGCACGAGTGTCGCGCGGGGAACCTTCCGGGCGGACCTCTTCTACCGGCTCGAACAACCCGTCGTCGTCTTGCCGCCGCTGCGGGAGCGTCGCGAGGAGATCCCGTTCTACGTCGCCATGGAGATCGAGCGGCGCAAGGCTCCTCCGCCGCACCCCGCGCTGATCGAAGCGTGCATGCTGCGGCCGTGGCCGGGCAACGTCCGTGAGCTGCTCCACAACGTGCGCGCGGCAGCCGTCAAGGCGGTCGCCGAGCGCAGCGACGAGGTGATGGTGGAACACCTCGACGTTCGCGCAGGGCACCCGCTCGAGCCCGCGAAGGGCCCGGCGCTCGACCTCGAACGCGTGAAGGAGGAGCTCCGCCGCCAGGAGGGCAACGTGACCGCCACGGCCCGCGCGCTCGGCGTGCATCGCAATCAGCTCCGTCGTCTGCTCGACAAGAGCGGCTCCGAGGAGAACCGGTGACCCGACGTATCCCAGGCCCACCTGCTGGCGATCCGGACGGGTCTCGGTGTCCTTGGCGAACTTCGAGCGCGATGTCGCAGCTCCGCTGGAGATCGTGCGCAGCCAGACCAGCCCCATCGATCCCTCTCCGCTGCTGGCCGGTCGTGCGGACGAGTCGGCGGTATCCCGAGGTTCTCGCTCGTCGCGCCCCTCGGTCGCAGGCACGTGCCCGGCACGTGCCCGCGCGTACCCGCCCCTGCCCCGAAGAATCTGGCCGGAACCACGCACCGTCTGCCCTCCTGGAGCTGGCCTGCCGCCTTGCCATGCCTGGTGCATGGTCGAATTCGAACGCGTCATCGTCGAAGCGCTGCGCCGAGGGCTCTCCTACAAGGAGATCTCCATCGACACCGGACTGAGTCCGACCTCCATCTGGCGCATCCAGCAGCGACTCGCGCGCCGCCTCGGTTGTGCGCGGCGGATACAGTTGATCGCCGCCTTGAGGGGAACCACTTCGCTGGAGATCCCCGAGGAGAGCGCCCTGACCCGCTCGGAGCGAGAGGTCGCGAACCTCGCGCTACAAGGCGAATCGAGCGTGAACATCGCCCGACACCGCGGGGTCGCCGTCCGCACCATCGTCAACCAGCTCTCCTCAGCGTTCCACAAACTCGGTGTGCGCTCCCGCTCCGAGCTCGCGGCCTTCGTTGCCGTGCCGACGCCTAGCCCGCAGGCGTGACTGCCGCTGTCGAACACGAGAGATTGCTGGTATCACCCGAGCCACGATGGGGCATCCGTAGCTTCTGGCGTGCGCCGTCACGGCCTCTGCCTGCACGCAGGCCGCGGGGATGCGATCGGCGTCACCCCCGTCGACGCCTCCCCCTGACGTCGGACGAGACGCCGTCCCATCCTGCGTCACTGCTGTGGCCGCCGACCTCGGCGCCGTCCTGCACGACCTGGAGGCGAACGTCCGGCCCTTCGACCGACGAGCCGTTCGTTCAGCGGCACGTCGGGGCGGCGTACGAGGCCTTGACCGCGGGGACCTAGCCCTCGTCCACGAGCTTGCCTCCGTTCGTGAACCAGGACGCGCAGCCGGAGAACATCAAACCAACGGACATGGGCGCAAGGTGCTTGCTTCGCATGTCGTCCAGAGTCGCGTCGCGATCCATGCTCCGTTGTTTCCGCGTCCCAGGGCGTTCGTGACACCATGGCGGGATGCGGTCGGTCGCGTGGATCCTCCTCGGAGCGCTCGGGTGCAGCAGCGAGCCAACCTCCACCCCCCTGGTCGACGCGGGCGAAGACACGACCGAGCCCGAGGACGCGCCGATCGTGGTGCCACCCCTCGATCCGGCGAAGTGCCCGGCGATCGTCGCCGACGCTGACACCGGGTTCGCGCGCGGCACCCTCCCCTCGCACGGCGTCCTCGCCGACAAGGTGTTCCCGCTGCTCGCCGACCTCGGCGACCGCAAGGTGCACGACGCCGCCGCGGTCCTCGCGCTCGCCACCGACCGCGATGCGCGCCTGCGGGCCGCGGTGGCGTGCGCGGACACCCCATGCGTGGCGGCGAAGGTGGGCTTCACGGCCGACGAGGCCACCGCAGCCGCCGCGGCGATCGTCGACGCGCTCGGCCCCGACGCGCCCACCGTGGCCACCGCGTACCGCAAGGCCGGCCCGGCCGCGCGCTTCGCGACCAAGCCCGACGCCGAGTTCCTCCGCGCCGCCTACGCCGACGCGCTCGTCGCCGCCACCGCGGCGCTCGGTGGCTACGCGACGCCCGCGGTCGCCAAGACCGCCGCGGACGCGCTGCCGATCGGCAAGGCGCGCGTGCACGAGCCGCTGGTCGAGGTGCTCACGCGCGGCCTCGCCGCCGCCAAGCGCGACGAGGCGACCCGCTACGAGCCGCTCGTCACGGGCGAGAACCAGAAGGCGCTCGCCGCGCTCGCGACGATCGACTGGAAGGCCTTCCCGTTCGCGGCGATCCTCGTGCCCGGCCTCGGCCCCGTCACCCTCGACACGCCGCTCAGCGAGGGCGGTCGCCTGCGCTGCGACTACGCCCGGGCGCGGTTCGACAAGAAGCTCGCCCCGCTGATCGTGCTGTCCGGAGGCCACGTGCACCCCGACCGCACGCCCTACTCCGAGGCGATCGAGATGAAGAAGTACCTGCGCGCGCAGGGCGTCCCCGAGTCGGCCCTCCTGGTCGACCCGCACGCACGGCACACGACCACCAACCTACGCAACGTCGGCCGCATCCTCCTGCGCGCCGGCGTGCCCACGGACCGACCGCTGCTCGTCACGACCGACCTCGGGCAGACGCTGTACATGAGCGGCACCGGCTTCACCAAGCGCTGTCAGGACGAGCTCGGGTACGTGCCGTGGACGGCGTTCGGCGGGCTCTCGTCGTTCGACACCTGCTTCGTCCCGTCGACGCTGGTGATGTACGCCGACGCGAGGGACCCGCTGGATCCGTGAGCGCAGAGAGGCTGGATGAACCCCACGGTCCTCGTCGTCTACTGCCACCCCAACCCCGAGAGCTACACCCACGCCGTGCTCGAGGCCGTGCGCGCCGGGCTCGCGGAGGGCGGCTGCGAAGCACAGGTGCTCGACCTCTACGCCGAGGGCTTCGACCCGGTGCTGGTCGTCGACGAGGAGCGGCGGCGGCGCGACCTCGACAAGGTCGAGTACACGCGACGGTACCGCGAGCAGATCGCCGCGTGCGACGCGATGGTGTTCGTCCACCCCGTCTGGTGGGGCGGCTTCCCCGCGATGCTCAAGGGTTATCTCGATCGCACGTTCGTCTCGGGTCTCACGTATTCATTCCAGGATCGTCCGAAGACCGCCGTGTTCCCGCGCGGGCTCATGCGCGGCAAGGAGGCGCACTTCTTCTACACGCTCGACTCTCCGGCGCTCGTCGCGCTGCTCGATCCAGGCTGGCTCTCGAACTACTTCACGGTGTTCCGCTACTGCGGCTTCGGCCCGGTGCGCCGGCACTACCTCGCACGCCTCAAGCTCACGACCCTCGAGGAGCGCCAGCGCTGGCTCGCCACCGCGCGAGAGCGCGCGATCTCCCTCGCCCGCCGCCTCGTCCGCGAGCGCTAGCGCACCATCGCGTCCAGGGCCTGGGCGGCGAGCGCGCTCTCGAACGCGGTGCGCTGCGAGATGCCGACGTCGCGACCGAGCCAGCCGAACGCGTGCACGTTCTCGAGCGACGGTGCCGCTGTCGTCCCGACCTTGCTCGTGTCCGCCGAGGTCACGAAGGCGTCGACGTGCCCCGCCGCGGAGAGCCCGAAGCGCGCCTCCCCGATCCGCCTGGCCGCCTCGGCGACGTGGCAGCTCACGCAGTCCACCGTGTCGGGCGTGTGCTTCTTCGGGTTCTCGACGCGCAGCGCCGCGCCGAACGCCTTCGCGCGATCGGCGGGCGAGGCCGCGTCGGCCACCGACAGGTTGGCGAGCAACATCGGATCGTCCGCGGTGGTGGTCGCCGGAGTACGTGCGCCCATCGGCCCCTCGCCGACCGTGGCGGTCAGCGTCACCTCGCTGGCCGACGTGCCGAAGACGGTGGCGCGGTTGAGGGCCGCGCCGTCGAACACCCCGAAATTCCAGGTCGAAGCGCGGGCCGGTGCGGACGAAGAACGTCATCCGACGCAGCTTCTCGGGCCGCGTCACCGCGCGCAGGCGCGCGACGAACGCCTTGCCGAACGCGCCGTCGGCGCCCTGCTTCTCGAGGATCGGGTGCACCCCGAGCGGGCCCGGCGTGACGCCGCCGCTCAGCTTGCCGAGGGCGACGACGTCCTTCGCGAACGCGACGAGCTCCTCGCGCGTGAGGTCGAAGAACGCGTGCACCGCGCCGTCGTCGGCCACCACCTGCCCCGCGTCCACGCGCAGCTGCTGGAGGACCACGCGCACTTGCGGACGGCAGCCCTCGGTCACGCCCGCCAGCACGCCGAAGCAGGGATCGAGGCGCACGGCTACGATGCGGAGCGCGGCGTATGGATCGCCCAGGATCTGCCGCGCATCGAGCGCCGCGGGCACCTTCGCGAAGGCCTCCCGCGAGAGGATCCCGTCGGCCGTGGGGAGCGCCTCGAGGCGCGTGCCGAGCGGGAACAGGATCGACGCGTCCTGACTGCTCACGCGCGGCAGGGTCCCGACGTCGGGGATCTCGACGCCGGTGTCCGTCTCGGTGGCGGGGTTCGAGGACGAGCCACACGCGGTGAGGACGAGGGCGAGGGCGAAGGGGGCGAGGCAACGCATCACGCCCGGCTCTAGCAAGCACCCGGCCAGCGTCCGACCCGCGGCACGTGGCTCCGCGCCGGAGAATTCTCGCGAAGGAGCGGGCACACGCTGGCACAAGGCGGAGTCGAACGTCTTGGTGTCCCGGCGATCGGATTCACCGACGCCCGTGAATGCGCGGTGCGTTCACCAACGTCGGTGAACGGACCGGTGTCAGGGCTTCGCGGCGGCCGCCTTCTCGCTCGCGAGCTTGTCCTCGAGCTTCTTGACCGTCTTGCCCCAGCCGTCCTTCTGGAAGCCGCGCGCGAGATCCTTCTTGCGGCCCTGCACCCACGACGCCTTGTCGACCGCGACGTCCACCACCACCCAGTCCGCGCCCTTCTTGCGGACCGTGTAGTCGATGGCGAACTCGATGGCCTTCTTGTCCTTGCCGTTCCTGGCCGTGGTCTGCACCACCACGTCGCTGCCCTCGGTGACCTCCGCGTCGTAGGTGATCTGGTAGCTCGAGAGGTCGGTCAGCCGGTTCTTGAAGCTGAGCTGCAGGAGCTGCTTGAGGGTCGCGGTGAACCGCGCCACCTCGGTCGGGCTCTGCTTCTGGGCCTCCTCGCCGAGCACCGCCTTCGCCATGCCGTCGTAGTCGAGGAAGCCAACGAACTCGGCGTCGAGCTTCTTCTCTCGCTCGGGCGACGGCTTCTCGGCGAGCAGCTTGGTGACCGTCTCGCACTTCGTCTTCACGAAGGCGGTCGCCGGTCCGGCGGCCTGCGCGACGCTGGCCACGCACACGATCGCGGGGACGGACAGGGCGAGGGCGTAGGACTTCCAGTACATCGGAACGAGAGTGTATCCGCCGACCTGCCCGGCCGGGTGCGCCTCTCCCCGCCGGACGTCCAGCGTGCACTCGTCCACCACGCGACGGTGTGCGCCCTCAGGGCCGCAAGGACTCGAGCACCTCGAGATCCGTGAGATCCTGCTTCCGGCCCGACGCGCGCTTGTTCGCGATCAAGTCGGGCAGGCCGAGGACGGGAATGGACAGGGCTCCGACCTCTGCTCGGACCAAGCGCGCGAGCGCTCCGAGGACGAGGAGATCGAGGTCCTTCGTGGCCCTCGGTCGCGCATGGAACCCGACCGCGTAACCACCGACGACCGCGAACTCAACCCTTGCGGCGACGCACTCCGCCAACAGTTCTTTGAAGTCGGGGTGTAGGTCCATGTTCTCCACCGAGCACCAGACTGTCTTCGACGATGGACCAGATCGACAGGAGCCGCGCGACGGGCGACATCTCCGCCCAGAAGGCGCGATCCACCTCGGCCATCTCCGAGACCTTGGCCACGCCACCCCGCCACGCGCTCCTGCGAGCGGCGGCGCGCGCACCCTTGCTCGCTTCGTCCACGACCCGAGCATAGCACTCGCGATGCTACCGCTTCGCGATCGCCTTGCCCTTGCCCACCAGCGCGAGCGCCCGACACACCACCTCGTCGCTGCAGGGCCCGACGTTGGCGACCGTGGCCCACGGCACCTCCGACACGCGCTTGTGGTCACGCACGTCGGGCCCGATCCAGGTGGGCGGCGACCGCGGCAGGTCCGCCTCGCGCTCCTTGAGCGGCGACGGCAGCGCCCAGGTCACGCTCGGCTCGATGCCCACCCGCTGCACGGGCGTGCCGTCGGGCAGCGAGAAGAGCAGCGTCGTCAAGCGCAGCACGCCGGCGTGCGCGTCGTCGTCCAGGTACTCCTGCGCGCAGCCCTTGCCGTAGGTGCGCGCGCCGACCACGAGGCCGCGGCGGTAGGCCTTGAGCGCCCCCGCGATCATCTCGGCGGCGCTCGCGGTGCCGCCGTCGACCAGCGCCACCACCGGGCCCGTCCAGCGGTCCTCCATCGGCGGCTCGGTCGCCCGCTCGGTCTCGATCGTGCCGTCGCGGTGCTTGAGCGGGAACAGCGGCGCCCCGGGCAGGAACACGCCGAGCGCGCCGCTCGCGCCGTCGATCGAGCCGCCGCCGTTGCCGCGCAGATCGAGCACGATCCCCGAGATCTCCGCCTCGCCGCGCGCCTTGCCGATGGCGCGCGCGAGCTCCTCGCCGAGCGCGTCGGGCACGTCGTCGAGGCGGATCACGAGCGCGCTCGTGGCGCCGTACGGCACGAGCGAGGTGTGGAGCCCCGCCGGCGCGGCGGCCTCGTCGGCCAGCGCGCTCGCCACCGAGAGCTCGACGAGGCCGAGCCCACCGTCCTTGGTCTTGCGCAGCACCCGCACCGCCCGAGGCTCCGCGGTGCCGTCGGGGCTCTCGGAGAGCTGGTCGATCGCCTCGGCCGACAGCCCCGCGAGCGGCAGCCCGTCGACCGACACCACCACGTCCTTGTCGAGCAGCGGCTTGTGCGCGCCCGTCTCGATGCGCGTGCCGAGCGCGGTGCGCGTGGCCGTGGTCCAGAGGCGACCGGGCGGCGCGGTCTCGAGGTCGCGGTCGTAGAGCGACGACGGCTCCTCGGCCGGCGCCCACGCGCCGTGCGGATCGAGCAGCGGGATGTACGCGCGCACCGCCGCCGAGAGCACGACCTCGCCCCAGGCCTCCTTCGAGAGCACCGGCAACCAGCGATCGCGGGCCGAGCTGACCACACCCGCGAGCTCGGGGTGCCCCTTCTGCACCGCGGCGGCGCGCTGCGCGAGCACGCGCGCGAGCTTCTTGGCCGGAGTCTTCACGGGGCCGTCGTCGAACGCGGCCTCGCTCGCGGCGACGGGCACGTCGATCGCCGCTGCGTCCGCCGCGCCGGCCACCCACTCGGTGCGCAGGGTGGTCATCCAGCCCGCGAGGACTCGCCGATCGGCGCGAGCTCCTTCTCGCAGTCGCCCTTGCCCTCGAGCACGGCGCGCAGCTTGGCGGTGTGCGCGCGCACGAGCGGAGCGACGGGGGTGTCGGGCGAAGCGGTCCAGAGGCCGTGCGGGTCGGCCCAGTCGAGGATCGAATCCGCGAACGGACCGTCGACCTTCGCGTCCTGCTCGGCGCCGCCGAGGCTGACCTTGGCCGCGAGCTTCGCGTGCACGTCGGCGACGAGCGAACGCGCCGCCGCGCACGACAGCCGCGGCGGCCCGCCGCTCGGCTTCTTGCGCAGCCGCTTGATCGGCGACTTCTCGGGGGGCGGATGCGCCACCACCTCGTCGCCGCGCGCCTCGGCGGACGACGCCGCTGCAGCGGCCGCGTCGGGCGCCGACGACTTCGCCCGGCATCCTTCGATCCCAGAGAGGAGCGCCAGCACGCACAGGGACGGCGCGAGGAACGAACGACGCATGCCGAGTCGAACGTTAGCACCCCGCCCTCAGAGGGGCCGCATTTGCGGCACCACACGCTCACGCCGCTAGCGCAGCACGTACCCCGCGCCGCGGATGGTCTCGAGCGGCAGCGCCTCGCCGAGCTTCGCGCGGAGGCGGCGCACGTGTACGTCGACCGTCTTCTGACCGCCGTCGTAGTCCTCGCCCCACACCACGTCGAGCAGCGTCTCGCGCGACAGCACCCGGCCGCGGCGCGAAGCGAGCGCGTGCAGGAGCGAGAACTCGCGGGTGGTGAGCGCGATGGCCCCGGCGTCGCGACCGATGCCGGCGATCGACACCGTGCGCGCCGCGACGTCGATGGTGAGGGGCCCGAGCTTCACCACCTCGTCCGTCGCGTACGCGCTCGAGCGCCACTCCATCTGCCGGATCCGCGCGTAGAGCTCCGCCGAGGGCGCGGGCCACACGAGGAAGTCGTCGTGCCCGGCGGCTGGATCGAGGCGCGCGATCGAGCGCTCGCCCACCACCGCGAGGACCGAGGTGCCCTCGAAGTGGGGGTCCTTGCGCAGCTGGTTCAGCGCGCGCGGCAGGAGGTCGGGGCGATCGAGCACCTCGACGACCAGCAGGCGGGCGATGCCCTCGGGGGGCGGACGCGCTCCGCCGTCGAGCACCTCGCCGAACAGGTCGAGCACCCGCACCGCGGCGCCGAGGTCCCGGATCACCACCGCCGCGCCGTCTGGCCGCAGCGCGCCGTCGTCCGCCCGACGGGCCTCGGCCGGCGGAAAACCCGCCACCCAGATGGGCCCGACCTCGCGCGCCATGGAGGGGAGGTGGCGCTTCTACCGACGGGCGGCAAGGTGAGGCCCGGAAGTGACGTCGCGGAGGGGTCGTGCCAAGTCTTTGGCCGGATCCACCACTCTCGTGACACGATCGGAGCGCGATGCCCCTCTCCTCGGTCGAGAAGTTCCGAAAGCTCGTGCTGGCCTACGAAGACGAGGTCCAGCGAAAGCAACACAAGATGGGCAAGCGCGTCGACCCGCGCGACGTCGTCGAGCCCAAGCCAGCGACGGGCTACTGCTCGTTCCTGCGTGGCCAGCAGGTCGTCTGGTCGCCCTCGTACGAGGTGATCGGCACGTTCACCCCGGCCACCGGCACCTGGATCTGGGGCTTCTCCGACCCGACGGTGGAGCCGCGCCTCGTGAGCCGGCTGGACGCGGTCCGCAAGCAGGGGCTCGAGTGGGGCATAGACGAGCTGTCGATCGACGCGCACACCCTCGGCACCGAGCAGGAGGCCTGGGAGTTCGCGACGGTGGCGGTGGCCATCGCGCGGGCCGACGCCATGGTGCGCATCGTCGGCCCGAACGACACGCGGTGGCTCGCGCTGTTCGACGGCCCGCCCGCGAGCCGCTCCTCGGCCAGCATGCGCGCGATCCGCGAGAGCCAGATGGGCATGCCGGCGCTCCGCACGTCGATCACCAGCGCTGCCCCCGTGCGCACCTCGTCGTCGCCGAGCGTGCGCCCCGCCCTCGGTCACGTGGCGACCAACCCCGACGAGACCGAGCCGACCGGCAGCACCCGCGCCGACCTCGGCCAGCGCCTCTTCGAGCTGATCCCGTATGCCCTCCAGCAGCAGCTCGGGATCGTGCAGCTCCGGGCCACGGCCACGCCCCCCTCGGGGCCGGTGGGCACGGTGAGCATGCACAGCGAGCTGTCGCTCACGCCGGCCCAGGGAGGCCCACCCATCCCCCTGAACCCGAGCCGGGCCCTCGAGGACAGCCTGGTGGCCCTCTGGATCCGCTGCCGGGACCGCCAGGGGCCGTTCCGCTTCTGCACGGCTCGGCTGGAGAACGGCCCCAGGGCTTCATCACGCAGGTCTTCCTGGAGTGATGATATAGAAGAGGCATGGGTCTCCTGGGAGGGAATGGGTGGGGCGTCCGCAAGGCGGTCACCCTCGTGGGTCTCGGGCTGGTCGGCGTCGTCCTGGCCTCGTGCTCGGTGCGGTCGCGGCGGGACAGCGCCGTCCCCGGCAAGGAGGTCACCTTCGACGATGCGTGCAACCTCCAGCCGTATTTCGACGAGCGCCGCGCCGAGAACCTCGCCGCGCCCAAGGCCAACGACGAGACGCTGGCCACCAACGCCAAGGGCCAGACGATCGGCGAGGGCAACTACGTCCTCTCCGACAACCTCGCCCGCAAGCGCTTCGCGAAGCTGCTCCGCGACGAATACGCCGGCATCCCGCCCAAGATCATCGAGTCGGTCGAGGGCCACGACGGCCCGATCATCCTCCACGTCCGCTGGTGGGACGCCGGGCGCATCCGCCGCATCCGACCCGACGACGACGCAGTGGTGATCACCCCGCGCGGCGAGATCGAGCTGCCGCCCAACATGTGCGTGAGCGACTTCCTCTTCGGCGCCGACGTCTACGCGATGCGCGCGCGCTACCTGAAGAACGAGGTCAACATGGCCACCGGCAAGCCGATGGTCGCGCCGGACGGCAGCGGCTCGGCGTCGGCCACGCCCTCGCAGGCGCCTCCCCCCGCCCCGCCCCCTGCCCCGTCCAGCTCCGCAAACTGATCCCGTCCACCGATTCTGCCGACGCGCTCTGCCAACTGGCGGAGTCGCCGCTCTCCACCCCTGCCACCCTGGTTGGCAGTCATCCTGGAGTCTGCAGGAAAAACGCTCGACGTAGGCCTCGGCCCGGATCATGCTGTTGGCAGGTACACCCGTGGTCGATCGCCGTCGCGCTCTCCGCTCCTTCCTCGCCGTCTTCGCGGTCGGCGTCGCGGGCTGTCTCGCGCCCACGCTGCCCATCCCACCGCCCAGCGCGCCCGACGTCAGCGCCGTCGACGCCGACGGCAACGTCCACCTGACCGGGGGTCGAGGCTCGGCGCAGCCCGGCGCCTACGTGACCGTGTGGAACCTCCGCCTCGACCGCGGTCGCACGAGCCGCGCGGCCGCCGACGGCTCGTGGTCGGAGACCATCCCGGCGCAGTCCAAGGACGTGCTCTACATCTGGCAGGAGTCCGGCAACGACCGGAGCGACTCCGTCGACGTGAAGGTGCCCTAGGCCACGAGTCCGCGCACGCCCGAGCGGCGCTGGCGCGCGAGGTAGAGCCACGCCGGGCCCCGGATCGCGTAGCGCCGGATGGTGCGCGTGAGCTTCTCGCCGAAGCGGATCCCGAGCTCGGGCACGATCCACCCCGGTCGCCGCGGGGCCTCGACGGCGAGCAGCGCGAGCAGCTCCTTGCGCAGGTGCGCCGCGTGCGGGCCGCGCTCCTCGCGGTCCTCGCTGAACACGATGAAGGCAGCGACGTCGGGGTCGAGCCGATCGATGGTGGCGAGCGTGCGCCGGGCCTCGTCGAGCGACTCGCTCCACCGCGCCGCGCCACCGAGCCGCGAGAGCCCACTCTCGGGCCCGAGGACGCTCTCCGCTCCCAGGACGAACGTGTGGCAGTCGAGCAGATCGTGGCGGCGGAACAGCTCGTGCGCGGCGAAGATCGCGTCGAGGCCGAACGGCTTCCGGAGCCGCTGCAGCACGCCCTCGTCCGCGGAGTCCGAGCCGAGCTCGGCGCCGACGCACCCCGCGCGCGCCATCGCCCCGACGATCGTGTCGTCGAGACCGAACGGCGACGCGTAGCAGACCCACGGCAGCGGCGGCGTGCGCCCGAAGCGCGCGACGATCGCGTCGCAGATGGCGAGCGTGAGCGAGCGGGGGACGTTGAACACGCTGTCCACGAAGAAGGCGTGGGTGACCCCCGGCGTGGCGGCGAGCGCGAACAGCTCGTCGGCCACGGCGGCGGGCGAGCGCACGCGCACGCGGCGGCCCTCGAGGTCCGGGTAGTCACAGTACGCGCACTGGAACGCGCAGCCGCGGCGGCTCTGCAGGTTGGCGGTGCCGTCGAACGCGTAGTAGCGCGGGTCGACGAGGTCGCGGGCGGGACCCGCGAGCGAGTCGAGGTCGATGCCGCGCCGCGCACCGGCGATGGCCGCCGCGTGTACGAGCCGAGGGGGTCGCTCTCTGCGGTCGAGGCCAGCGACGATCTCGGCGGCCGCCGTCTCGCCTTCACCGACGACACCATGGTCGGCACCGAGCGCAGCGAGGAGCCGCTGTGGCTGCAGCGAGAAGGCCGATCCACCGACCAGCAGCGGCGCCGAGGTGGCGGCGCGGATCGCCTGCGCCACGCCCTCGTACTCGGCGACCAACCGGTCGGTGCCGTCGTACGCATTGCTGTGCAGGTTGCGGAGGCCGAGGCCGACCACGGTGGGCGCGAAGGCGTGAATCGCGCTCGTCAACGCCGTGAGGGGCTCGCGCTCGAAGCACAGGTCCACGAAGCCCACCTCGTGGCCGGCGGCCCGGAGCGCTCCGGCGATGGAGAGGAGCCCGAGGGGCACGACGGGCGCAGGCAGGTGCTCTCGGTTCGCCGATACGAGGAGCACACGACCCACCCGCTGGGCGTAGCATGCTCCAGGGCTCGATCGAGCGGGACGGTGGTTCCGGTAGCCACTCTGGCCCATCTCGGCGCAAGCGTCCCCCCTGGATGGAGTCTTTCGGTCTGGACGCTCCCATCGTACAGATCAGGGATGAGCGAGGTCGCCCGGCTCGAAGCGGTGATCGCCCTCCAGCGGGCGTTCGCGGCGGCCGTGGTGGACGACACCTTCGACGAGGCGTGCTCGGCGGTGGCCCGGGGGGCAGGAAGCTCCGGCGCGTGGCTGGCGCGGCTCTCGCACGGGCGCTTCGAGCAGGTCGGTGCGTGTCTTCGCGGCAGTCCGGCTCGATTCGGGGCCATCGGCGCCGAGCAGGTCCCCTCTCTGGTGCGACGAAGCGCCTCCCTCGCCCTCCTCTCGGACGCCGAGCGCAACGGCTTCTTCGGAGCCGAGTGCACCCAGGCCATCGGACTCCCGCTGATCACCCACGACGCGGTGGTGGGCGCCCTCGTGGTGCTCGGTGACGACTCGTTCGAGCTCGGGCCCGAAGCCGCCGTGCTGCTCGTCCAGGTGGCCGACAGCGCGGCCATGGCCGTCCAGAGCATCGGCACCCTGCGCGAGCTGCGGGCTTCGCAGCGGGAGCACCTCGCACTCCTCGACGCGCTCGATCTGATGATCGTCGTGACGGATCCGGGGGGTGGCGTGCGCCAGGTGAACCGCGCGCTGCGCCAGCGGATCGGCACCGGTCCGAGCGTGTTCGGTCGCCCGGCCGACACCCTGTTCGCGGGCCAGCACCTGCCCACGGTCGGCGACCATCCGCGGACCACGTTGACCGGCCCCCAGGGCGAGCCGCTGCGCGCGGCTGCGTACCCGCTCCAGAACGGCGGCTCGGTCGTCGTGGTGCAAGACGTCCGCGGAGCGTCGGCGCCGCGCATGCACGCTGCGGGGTCGACGATGCCAGCCCTGCGTCGCCAGCCCACGCCGCGGGTCGCCCGGGCGCGGGTGCTCGTGCTCGACGACGAGCCGAGCATCCTGCGCGCGATCGGCCGCACCCTCTCGCCCTACCACGAGGTCCTGACCGCACCGGACGGCGTGGCCGGCGTCGCCCTGCTCGAGAGCGACCCCTACATCACCGTGGTCGTCACCGACATCCAGATGCCGCGACTCGGTGGCCTCGATCTCTACCGCTGGATCGAGCAGAACCGCCCCGCGCTGGCGCCCCGCGTGCTGTTCGTCACCGGGGGTGTCTTCGACCCGGAGACCGAGCGCTTCCTGCGCTCGATGGCGTCCCGGGTGCTCCGCAAGCCCTTCGATCCCGAGGCTTTGCGTCGCGCGGTCGACGAGCGCACGAGCGTGTGAGAGATCTCGGCACCCGTGACGGATCCCGAGACGAAGGCCGCCGACGGCGAAGGCGACAAGGACGCGCCGAAGTTCGCGTGGCGCGATCTGCTCCTGCGCGTGCTCGAGCTTCCGCTCGCGTTCCTCGACGCGGTCGGCGCGACGGTGCTGCTCGCGGTCAACGTGATCGTGTGGGCGATCCGCCCGCCGTACCGGGTGCGCCAGCTGATCGCCTCGCTCGACTTCGTCGGCGTGCAGTCGTTCTTCATCGTCGCGCTCACCGGCGTCTTCACCGGGATGGTGTTCGCGCTGCAGACCGTCTACGGGTTCCGCCGCTTCGGCGCCGAGGGCATGGTCGGCGGCGTCGTCGCCATCTCGCTCACGCGGGAGATCTCGCCCGTGTTCGCGGGGCTCATGGTCACGAGCCGCGCCGGTAGCGCCATGGCGGCCGAGCTCGGCAACATGCGCGTCACCGAGCAGATCGACGCCATCGCGACCATGGGCGTCTCGCCCGTGCAGTACCTCGTCGTCCCCCGCGTGATCGCCGCCGTGGTCATGCTGCCGTGCCTCTGCGTGCTCTTCACGCTGGTCGGCATGACGGGCGCCTACGCCGTCGCGGTGAGCCTGCTCAACGTCGACCCGGGTGTCTTCCTCGAGCGCGTGCGCACGCTGGTCGAGCCCCGCGACGTCATGATGGGCCTCGTGAAGTCCGGGGTGAACGGGTTCCTCATCGCGGTCATCTCCTGCAAGCAGGGCTTCTACGCCTCGGGTGGGGCCAAGGGCGTCGGCCTCGCGACCACCCGCGCCGTCGTGCAGTCCGCGGTCGCGATCTTGATCGCCAACTACATCATCACCATGTGGATGACGGACGTCTGACGGCGCGCGTCACGCCAGTGTCGGTGCTTCAGGCGGCCTTGCCGTGCGACGGCTCGAGGTCGTCCGCGTGGGCCAGGTAGTCCGCGTAGAGATCCTGCAGAGAGGCCGTGTCGCCGTGACGGAGCGCGCGGCGGCGGGACCGGAGCTGCGCGTAGGCGTCGTCGCGGATGAGATCCCGCAAGTCGAGCCCTGAGCCTTCCCGGTTTGCCATGCCCAGAGTCTAGCAATGGCTGGACCAACCAGGATCCCGGGGGAAACCGCGGATCGGGAGAACGGACCGTGGGGCGTGGAGTACAGCCTCTACGCAAAAATGTTGCGCAGACAGATCGTCGCTTCTCGCTCGGGACCCACCGAGATCATCGAGAGGGGGAGGCCGATCTCGGCGGCGATGCGGTCGACGTAGGCCCGCGCGGTGGGGGGCAGATCCGCGAGATCGCGGACGCTCGACAGCGACTCCGTCCAGCCCGGGAGGGTCTCGTAGACCGGCGTCGCACGGTCGAGGTCGTTGATGGGGAGCTCGCGCACGCGGCCGTCGGCCGTGTCGTAGCCGACGCAGATGTCGATGGTCTCGAAGCCGGTGAGGACGTCGAGCTTGGTCACGATGAGGTCGGTGAGGCCGTTGACGCGACGGGCGTAGCGGAGGGCGGGCAGATCGAGCCAACCGCAGCGACGCGGACGACCGGTGACCGCGCCGAACTCGCCGCCGGCCTTGCGGAGCCGCTCGCCGATGGCGTTGTCGAGCTCGGTGGGGAAGGGACCGCCGCCGACGCGGGTGGTGTAGGCCTTGGTGATCCCGACGACGCGACCGATCGCGGTGGGGCCGACGCCGGCGCCCGTGCAGGCGCCGCCGGCGCTCGCCGAGGACGACGTGACGTAGGGGTAGGTGCCGTGATCGAGGTCGAGCAGGGTGCCCTGCGCGCCCTCGAAGATCACGACCTCGTCGGCGTTCAGGGCGTCGTCGACCACGATGGAGCCGTCGCCGAGGAGCGGCACGAGCCGCGCGGCGAACGGCGTGACGGCCGCGACGATCTCGGCCGGCGTGGGGATGGCCTCGCCCGCCTCGCGCAGGAGCGGGCTCCAGGCCTCGAGGGCGCGCGCGACGTGGCGCTCGAGGCGCGGCAGATCGCGGAGGGCGCCGAGGTGGACGCCGTTGCGGCGCGCCTTGTCCTCGTAGGCGGGGCCGATGCCGCGCTTGGTGGTGCCGACCGCGAACTTGCTGTTCTTCTCGCGGAGGCCGTCGACCAGGCGGTGGTAGGGCAGGATCATGTGGGCGCGGTCGGAGAGGACGAGGCGCTTGTCGCCGTCCTTCCACACGCCCTTCTGCACGAGCTCGTCGAGCTCGGAGACCAGCGCCTGCGGATCGACGACCATGCCCGGGCCGAGCACGCAGCGGGTCTTCGGGCGCAGGATGCCGCTCGGCACGAGCCGCACGACGATCTTGTCGTGGCCGCCCTTGTCGTTGGGGATCACCAGCGTATGCCCCGCGTTGGGGCCGCCGGCGTAGCGGACGACCAGATCGGCGTCCTCGGTGAGCAGATCGACGATCTTGCCCTTGCCCTCGTCCCCCCACTGCGCACCCACGATCACGACACCCGCACGCATGACAGACTCCTTCTAGGAACGCTCTTCGGAACCGAGACGAGAAACGATGGCGGCGCACGCGCCCGCGGTGGGCACGCTCGTGCGCGACCCGGCGCGGTCTTCGAACGAGACCTCGTGGACCCGCGCGTCGACGACCAGGGCGTACGACCAGTCCGCCGCGTAGCGGGCGGCGTCGGCCGCGTCGCCGCCGAGGACGGCCACGGGGACGTGCGCCGCGCGGAGGGCCCGCGCGAGGCTCGGCGCGCCGACGCCGTGCACGACCACGCGCCGCGGTCGCACGAGGAGCGGGGACTTCGCGGCGCGCAGCGCCCAGAGGAGCGCGTCGACGTCGAGCGCGAGGCCGCTCGCGGGCAGCGGGCAGTCGAACCGCTCGAGGAGCTGGTCGTAGCGGCCGCCGGCGCCGACGGGCACGCCCGGGCCCTCCGCGAGCACCTGGTAGAACGGGCCGGTGTAGTAGGCGAGCCCGCGCACCTCGCCGAGGTCGACGGTGAGGGTGACGCCGGGCACGCCCTCGAGTTCCTTGCCGAGCTGCGAGACGAGCTGCCGGAGCTCGGCGATCGCGGGCGCCGCGGGTGAGGAGAGGAGCGCGGCCGGCAGGGACTCGAGCAGCGCGGGCGCGCCGTGCAGGTCGCAGAGCGCGGCGAGCGCGGCGGCGATGGGGAGTTCTCCGGCGAGGCGGGCGACCTCGGCGCGGTCCTTGTGGCCGAGCGCCACGGCGAGGGCCTCGGCGCGCGCGGGCTCGAGCCCTGCGACCAGCGACTTGAACACGTCGGCGTGACCGAGGTCGATCTGGAAGCTCGGCAGGCCCATCGCGGAGAGCGCGCGGGCGGCGAGCACGAGCAGCTCGGTGTCGCCCTCGAGGAAGCGCACGCCGAGGAGCTCCACGCCGAGCTGGGCGATCTGCCGGTGGGTGCGCGCGCGCGAGCCGACGCGGCGGCGCAGGACGGAGGCGTCGTACGCGAGCCGGTAGGGCGGGGTCATGTGCGGCAGGCGCGTGGCGACGAGGCGCGCGATCTGGGGCGTGACGTCGGGCCGCAGCGCGACGACCTCGCCGGTCTCGGGCTCGACGAAGCGCACGATCTCGCGCGGATCGAGGGTGCCGAGGCCGCGCTCGATGGTGTGCGCGTACTCGAACACCGGCGGGATGACCTGCTCGTAGCCGAACAGCTCGGCGTGGCCGAGGAACGCGCGCGCCACGGCGCGGCGGGCGGCAGCCTCCTCGGGGAGGAGATCGCGCATGCCCGCGGGCAGAGGGTGCTCGAGCGAAGCCATCGAAAGCGCGGCAGCCTTGGACATGACTCGCCGGGGGCAAGGCCGGCGCTTGGCACGCCGCGCTCGCTCTCCTACGGACGCGGGATGGCCGAACAGCCCGGGCTCCCCACCATCGACCTCAACGAATACGGCGGCCGCAAGCCGGACGGCGAGCGGCAGTCCATGAACCGCCGGCTGTTCATGCAGCTCCTGGTCGCGCGCGTCGACAAGCCGACCGCCGCGGCCGACCGGGCCCGCGCCGAGCTCACCGAGCGCAAGGTGCCCGCAGTGATCTACGCCGACATGATGCACCCGCGCGGCCTCGGCGTGCTCACGTGGAGCGAGGACCCGGCCCACTTCGTGCGCAACGTGCGGCCGCTCTTCGAGGACGGCGCGCTCGCGGGCGCCGAGATCGTCCCCGAATACGGCATGGTCGGCCGTGCCTACTCGAACGGCTACGAGCCCGATCTCGAGCACGTGCTGCTCCGCCGCTCGGTCGACAACGTGCTGAACGTCGCCTACCCGTGGCACATCTGGTACCCGCTGCGCCGCACCGGCGCGTTCGCCAAGCTCGACGAGAAGGAGCAGGGCAGCATCCTGCGCGAGCACGCGGTGATCGGCCACGCCTACGGGCAGTCGGGCCACGCGCACGACGTCCGCCTCGCGTGCCACGGCCTCGACGCGGAGGACAACGAGTTCCTCATCGGCCTCGTCGGCAAGGAGCTGCACCCGCTGTCGCACCTCGTCCAGACGATGCGCAAGACCCGCCAGACGAGCGAGTTCATCGCCAAGATGGGGCCGTTCTTCGTGGGGCACGTGGCCCACCGGATCGCCTAGCGAATTCATTCCGTATCTATTCACGCATCTGCGTGTTCGGGGCTCGATTGTCGGCCATTCTGGCTTGCAAGGCCCATCGTATCTATTCATAATCGTCCTCGATGGCCACCGTCGAGGCGCTGATCTTCGCTCTCCAGCGGCGGGGGATCGCGACCGCGCGGGAACTCGCCGCCGAGCTCGGCGTGAGTCAGCCCACGCTGTCCCGCCTCGTCACGCGGGCACGCGCCAGCGCGGCGGTCGTCTCGATCGGCAAGGCCCGGGCGGCGCGCTACGCCGCGGTCGACCCGACCACGAGCTTCCGCGGTGGGGTGACGGTGCACCGGGTGGATGCCGAGGGGCGGATCGCACCGTTCGGCAGGCTCGTGCCGCTCGTCGGCGGCTCGGTGTTCTTCGGCGAACTCGGAGCGGAGGACCGGACGGGGACGGTCCGGGAGCGACAAGGGCAATTCGAGCAGATCGCCCGTGGTCTCCCCTGGTTCGTCGAGGAGCTCCGGCCCCAGGGGTTTCTCGGTCGGCTGTTCGCGCGCAGCCTTCCGCGCGAGCTCGCCGTCCCCGCGGACCCGCGCCTCTGGACGGCGGACCAGCTGCTCCGCGCTCTCGTGCATCGCGCCGAAGACCTGCCCGGGGATCTGCTGATCGGGGACGCGGCGCGCGAGCGTCACCTCGAGCGGCTGCTGTCGCCGACGGAGGTCGGGCGCGCAGGGTACGAAGCCGTCGTCGCGCGCCAGCTCGAGGGCGACGCGCCGGGGTCTTCGGCGGGCGGAGAGCAGCCGAAGTTCGCCTGCACGGCGCCGGGGCGGAGAGCGCTGATCGTGAAGTACTCCCTCCCCTCGACGCGTCGCGGAGCGCGCGCCGCTGGGCCGACCTGCTCCTCTGCGAGCACCTCGCCCTCGAGACGCTGCGCGCCGGCGGCGTGGCGGCGGCACGGTCCGCGTACGTGGAGCTCGACGGGCGGGCGTACCTCGAGGTCGAGCGGTTCGACCGCACGGCCCACGGGCGCGTCGCGGTGGTGTCGGGGACGACGGTCGACGCGGAGTTCGTGGGTAGCGGGGCGTGGGTCGCGCTCGCCGAGGGGCTCGTCGGGCAGCAGCGTCTCTCGCGGGAAGGTCTCGACGGCGTGCGGCTGCTGCACCTGTTCGGCGGCCTCATCGGCAACACGGACATGCACCTCGGCAACATCGCGTTCTTCACGGACGACTACGCCACGTTCCGCCTCGCGCCGGCGTACGACATGCTGCCGATGGCGCTGCGGCCCACGACGCACGGCGAGCTGCCGAAGGTGGAGCCGGCGCTGCCGATGCCGGGCGACGAGGCGTGGGCGCGCGCGGCCGACCTCGCCGAGGCGCTTCACGCGCGGATGCGGGAGGTGCTGGTCGACGTCGACGTGCGCGCGTTCGCGGAGCGGAGCCTCGCGAAGCTCGGGGCGCTGCGACGGGTGGCGCGGCTCACGGGGGCGTCTCCGCGAGGCTGAGTCAGGATCCGGGGCAGGCGAGCGCGGCGACCCGGCGCTTGGCCTCTTCGACCGTCACGGAACGGGGACGCGGCGCGACCCAGTGGCGGAGCACGGTCTGGTAGGCCGCGCACGCGCCGTCCTTGTCTCCGAGCCCCTCGAACGCGCGCCCGAGGAGCAGGCTCGATCGCACGTACTGGACCGGATCGCGGAACACCGAGCACGCCTTCCCGTGGGCGCGCAGGCGCGGCACCGCGCTCGCGTGGTGGCCGGCGCCGAGCTCGATCATGGCGATCTCGAGACCGCCGGTCGGGAAGAACGGCAGCTCGCGCGGCAGGCCGCCGGTCGGGACCTCTCCCAGCGCCGTCGTCGCCTGTGCCTTCGAGGCGAGCGCGCTCGGCGCGAAGGTCATCGCCCACGCGATGCCCGGATCGCCGGCCACCTGGGGGAGCAGCTCCTTGCGGAGCGCGTCGTGCTTCGCCGGGTCGATGGCACCTCCGAGGAGCTGCGCGTGGAGCATCGCCCCGAGCGGCTCGAGCGGGGGGGTCGCCGTGAAGGCCGCGCGCCGGGACAGGTAGGACGTCGCGTGCTTGGCGGCCTCGTCATCGCGACCGAGCTCGTGATCGATGTCGATCGCCGTCAGCAGCGGGAACAGGTGGCTCATCGCGCTGCTGTCCGTGGCGGCGAGGCGCTCGGCCTCGAGGGCGAGGCTGTGCGCCTTGGCGAAGTCCCCGTCGATGACCGCGAGCCGCGCCTCGTCGAGCGCCTTCTCGGAGGGCCGCAGCGCCTCGTCCGCGCCGTTCCACTTGGCCTCGAGGACCTGCTCGACCGCGTCCTTCCCCTGGAGCAGCGCGACGACGGCCCCCGCCCGGATCGCGAGCAGCCCCCGGTGTCCGGGCGCCCACTTCAGCCCGTTGCGCGCCGCCTCCTCGGCGCCCTTGCAGTCGCCGGCGACCTCGAAGAGGCGCGCGCGATCGGCGTGGCAGTCCGCGGAGCCCGGCGCGGCCGCGGTGCAGCGCGCGAGCGAGGCCAGGGCCTCGTCTCGCCGACCGAGTCGCGCGAGCAGGCGCGCCTGGGTCCGGTGGGCGTCGCCGTATTCGGCGTCGAGATCGACGGCCTTCGTCGCGAGCGTCAGCGCGGCGGCGTCGTCGCCTCGCAAGGAGTGGAAGTAGGCCGCGAAGTCGTGCAGCTCCGCGTCGCTGGGATAGGCGCGGGTGAGGTCGGCGAAGCGCTTGGCTGCGTCGACGAGATCGGGCGGGCTGCGCATCACCTTCGGCTCGAGCGCCAGGAGGAACGCGCGGTCCCGCTCGACCAGCTTGTCGCGGAGGTTGAACGCGCGCTGGTAGAGGGCGCGCAGCCGCGTCTCCGAGACGCCACCGAACGCGCTGTACGCGACCAGGTACACCGCAGCCTCGGCCATCGCCGGGTCGAACTCGGCGGCGCGCGTGAAGCCTTGCAGCGCGCCCGCTCCGTTGGCGTCGCGTGCGGCGCGGAGACCGCCGGCGAAGGCCGCGACCGCCTCCTTCTGCGCGGAGGGCGGCGCGGGGTGATCGGTGATGCGAGTCCACCCGGGAACCGGACTCGACGAGGCCGCGGGCGCGGTGGTGGCGGCCGACTGTCGGGCGCGGCGCAGACCGAGCACGCCTGCGCCGAGCGCGAGCACCGCGAGCCCTGCGATCGCGACGCGGCCTCGAGGCCGGGGCGAAGGAGCCGCGGCGACGGGGCGGCGCGGGATCGGGGCGCCCTCGAGGAGCTCGATGATCTCGCGCATCGTCGACCACCGCTCGGTCGCCGAGCGTTCGATGGCGCGCATCACGATGGTCTCGGTGGCCTCGTCGACCCCAGTGGTGCGCGATCGTAGCGGGCGCGCGGGCTCACCGACGACCGCGGCCGCGAGCGCGACGGCGTCCCGCGCGCCGCTCCACGGCGTGGATCCCACGAGCATCTCGTACGCCATCACGCCCCAGGCGAACTGGTCGGCGCGCGCGTCGACCTCGCCACCCCGGAGCTGCTCGGGCGACATGTACGAGGGCGTGCCGATGGCGACGCCCTCGGCGGTGATCGAGGCGAGGGCGGCCGCGGTGGTGGCGTGGGCGTCCACGGTGCCGCGGGTCGAGCGCGCGATGCCGAAGTCGAGCACCTTGACGGTGCCGTCCTCTCCGACCATCACGTTGTCGGGCTTGATGTCGCGATGGACGAGGCCGGCGCGGTGGGCGGCGTCGAGCGCGCGGGCCACGTCGAGCAGCCAGCGGAGGCGCTGGCGAACGGGCACGGTCTCGTCGCCGATGTACGCGCGCAGGCTGCGACCGCGCACGAGCTCCATCGCGATGAAGGGCACGCCTTCGTGCTCCCCCACGTCGTGGACGACGACGACGTTGGGGTGGTTGAGCGCGGCCACGGCCCGCGCCTCGCGGATCAGGCGCGCCCGGGCCTCGTCGTCGACGCGCTCGCCGAGGCGGATGATCTTGAGCGCGACGCGGCGGTGGAGCTTGTTGTCCAGCGCGCGGTACACCGAGCCCATGCCGCCCTCGCCGAGGAAGGCCTCGATGAGGTAGCGGTCGAAGGTGTCCCCCGGCTGGAGCATGCGGGGTCAGCGTAAGCGAGGGAGTGTGTGCGTTCTAGCCTCACGGCACCCAGCGCGCCGCGAACGTCGAGGTGAACGGGCTCGCGTCGGTGGGCGGCAGCGGCGTCAGCGTCTTGGTGCCGAAGGTGAGCGGGGAGTCGAAGAGACCGACGATCGCGAGGCCACCGATCGGATCCACGGACAGTCCATGGACGGTTGCGCGAGCGGTTGGCGTCACGTAGCCAGGCCACGCCTCGCCGAGGGTGGTGCCGTCGGCGGCGAAGTGCGTGAGGCGCGGGGTGTCGAGGCCGGTGGACGAGCGCTGCGCGCCGCCGACCCACACGGTGCTGCCCGCGAAAGCAGCAACGTTGGCGAAGCCGGGCCAGCTCGTTGCCCAGAGTGGCTTTCCAATCGGATCGTAGACCGCGACGAAGGCCCTCACCGCATCTTTGGCAGCGGGGATCTCGCCTCCGACACCTGGATCGAACGGCACGCCTGTGACGCCCGCGACGACGACCTCGCCCTTGGTGTTCGCGGCGACCCAGGCGCAGTTGACACCATAGGGGAACGTGCGATTCCACACGGGCTTGCCGGCCGGATCGAGGACGAGGAGATACGAGCCTGTGGTGAGCGACGTCGAACCGGCGCCCAGATCGATGGTGCCATTGCTCCAGTACCCGGCCACGACGGCACCACCACCCGCCGTCGCGCCGAGCGCCGATCCTCGTCCGATCCGGAGGTCCTCGTTGGCGATGGTGCGCGTCCAGAGCAACGCGCCGCTCGCGTCGTACTTGGCGACGACGTGCGGCTTCCCGGGTCCACCGACTGGGCCCGCGCCGAAGTCGACGGGATCGCCGAGCTCGACGGCGACCAGGCCGTCGCCTGCGGCGGTCGTGACCACGCCACGCACGTTGGTCTGGTTGCTCGGGATCTTGGGGCGGAGCGTCTTCTCCCACGCGAGCTCACCCTTTGCGTCGAGCCTCCGCAGCGTGACCGCCAGGTCCCCGACGGCCGCGCGAGCATCGTACGTGCCGAGCCACACTGCGCCGTCCGGGGCGACCGCGACCGCACCGCCTTCGTAGAGCTCCTTCGGGTAACAGCGCACGAAGAGCGGCGCGCCCGTCGGATCGAAGCGCGCCACGCCCGTGCCACCAGCCTTGCAGGGATCCGGAACGCCGAAGAAGAGCTCGTCCGAGACCATGGCGACGGTCGTCCGGCCGCTCGGCTCGAGAACCACGTCCGGCCCACGAACGAGGGTGGCGCCCCTGCCGAGCACCCGCGCCCAGACGAACGGATCGAGGGTGGCGTCGGCGGCGGCGTCCACTGCAGCTGTGTCTGCAACAGTTGTATCAGGCACGCTCGTGTCGACGGTCTCGCCGACTACGTCCGTGCTCGTGTCGATGGCCGCATCGACCGTCGCATCCGGCGCCGCGTCGGCAGCCACGTCCTCGACGCGACCTCCGCAGCCGACGACGAGCAGCAGCCAGTGCGCCCACGACTTCGCCATCATGGCACCCAGCGCGCGGCGAAGGTCGAAGAAGGCCAGGACGTCTCGGCGACGGGCAGCGGCGTGAGGGTCGTCTTGCCGAACGAAAGGGGCGAGTTGAAGAAGCCGACGATCGCGACACCGCCTGTCGGGTCCACCGAGAGCCCTTGCACGGTCGCGCGCGACGGCGGTGTCACGTAGCCGGGCCACGCCTCACCGAGCGTGGTGCCGTCGGCGGCGAAGTGGGTGAGGCGCGGGGAGTCGAGGCCGGTGGACGAGCGCTGCGCGCCACCGACCCACACGGTGCTGCCGGCGAAGGTGGCGACGTTGGCGACGCCCGGCCAGCTCGTCGCCCAGAGCGGCTTGCCCGTCGGGTCGTACACCACGACGAAGGCCATGACCGCATCCTTGGTACCGAGAATCGCGCCGCCGATACCGGGATCGAAAGGCACGCTGGTGTTACCAGCGGTGACGACCTCGCCCTTGTCATTCGCTGCCACCGACGTGCAGTCGGCGCCATAGGGGAGAACTCGACTCCACAGCGGCCCACCGGTCGCGTTCAGCGCCAGGAGGTAAGCGCCTTCCGTGAGTGACGTGGGACCTGCGCCGAGATCGATGGTGCCCCCGAACCACGCGCCAACGACGACCGCGCCGCCCGTCTTCGTCGCGCCGAGCGCAGTGTTGTACCCGCGTCGGAGGCTCTCGTTGGCGATCGTGCGTGTCCAGAGCAACGCACCGGTCGCGTCGTATTTCGCGACGACCGCCGGCATCCCCGGTCCACCGACGAGTCCGCCGCCGAAGTCGATCGGCTCGACCAAGTGAACGGCGACGATGCCCTCGCCGGCAGCTGTCGTCACCACGCCGCGCACGTTGGTGTGCACGCTCGGAGTCTTGGGGCGGAGGGTCCTCTCCCACGCGAGCGCGCCCTTGGCGTCGAGCCGGCGTAGCGTGACGGCCATGTCCGCACTGCCAACGCGGGCGTCGTACGTGCCGAGCCACACCGCACCGTCGGGAGCGACAGCGAGCGTGCCGCCCTGGTAGAATTCCTTCTCGTAACAGCGCAGGAACAGTGGCGTACCAGTGGGATCGAGGCGTGCGACGCCGGCGCCGCCCGCGCCCAGTACGCACGGGTCGGAGAAGCCGGGGAACGGCGCGTTGGACATGACCGCGAACGTGGTCCGTCCGCTCGGCTCGATCACCGCGTCGGGACCTCGACCAAGGGTCCCGGGCTGACCCAGCACGCGAGCCCACACGAAAGGATCCCGCTCGGCGTCGGCTGCTTCTGCGACGGCCGAATCGGGAAGCGTCGAATCGACCGTCTCCGGCGCAACGTCAATGCTTGTGTCTGCAGTCGCCGCGTCGCTGGTGTCGACGGTCGCATCCGGCGCTGCGTCGACGGAGACGTCCCCGACGCGGCCTCCGCAGCCGACGACGAGCAACAGCAAGCCGACCACGCGTCGCATGCACCCACGCTAACGCGTCCCTCGAGCCTCGTCCTCTGCGCGAACTCGGCGCGAGCGTGATACGACGTGGGCACGGAGGACGAGATGGCGTTCGAGGGCTTCCCGAAGGGCACGACCCGGTTCCTGCGCGACCTCACGGCCCACAACGACAAGGTCTGGTTCGATGCGCACCGTGAGCGCTTCGCCGAGGTGTGGACCGACCCCGCGAAGGAGTTCGTGTCGACAATCGGGCCGAAGCTGCGCAAGCTCGTGAAGACGATCGGCTACGACCCGCGCACACCGGGCTCGCTGATGCGGCAGCACCGCGACACGCGGTTTTCGGCCGACAAGAGCCCCTACAAGACGCACTTCGACCTGTGGTTCTGGGACGGCGACGAGCGCGGCTTCGGCCGCCCGGGGTTCTACTTCCGGCTCACCGACGACGAGCTGATGTGCGGCGCCGGCATGCACGTGTTCGAGAAGGATCAGCTGGTGAAATACCGGGCCGCGGTCGCCGATCCGAAGCGCGGCGCCGCCCTCGCGAAGCTCGTCGAGGCGCTGCGCGCGGACGGCGTGGACGTAGGGCGCGAGGAGTGGAAGCGGGTGCCGAAGGGGTTCGCGCCGGACCACCCGCGCGCCGATCTCCTGCGGTTCGGCGCGCTGCACGCGGGGCGCACGACGCCCGTGCCGACGGAGCTCGGTTCGGCGGCGCTGGTGGACGTGGTGGTCGAGCGGTTCCGCGAGGTGAACAAGGTCCGCGCGTGGCTCGCAGACGCGCTGGCGTGAGTGGGGATCAGTCCACTGGCAGCACGACCGGCGGGATGGGGCTCGAAAGGTGTCGACCGTCGCAGAGGGGGATGTCGGCGAAGGTCGCGCGGATCCGACCCACCTCGAACACTCCGGAGTATGCGGTGACGTCACAGGTCCCCGGGTGCTGTGCGCCGACGTCGATGCGGTGACATCCGCGGGCGAACGAGCCGGAGGGCTCCAGGCAGGACAGCGAGCCCGTCAGACACGGCGCGCTCACCTCGACGCGGTCGATCTTCCCTGACTTGGTCACGATCTCGAGGCCGCTGTCGGGGGGATCGGTGCTGTCGCAATACTGCGCGGGGCTGGTGCTGCAGCCGACCGTCACGACGACCGCCGAGGCGGCGATCGCGCGGACCACACCGAGCCCCGAGGTCATGCACGATGCTCTCACCTCGCGCCGTGGCCAGCAAACCCAGCTCCGCTTGCGCCCAGCCTCTGCGTCTCGAGGATCAGGCGGGCGCCGCGGCGGCGCGCTTCTTCTTCGTCAGCTTGCTCGCGAGTACGAAGCAGCCGATCGCGAGCCCGAAGCCGCCACCCACGAATGCGATCCCCGCGATTCGGTTCGTCTCGCTCGTGGCGAGCCCGTCCTTGGCCGATGCGCGCCGCTCGTCGGCCTGCTCGAGCAGCGTGCTCTGCTCGGACGTGCGCTTCTTCGCCGGCGTGTCCTTGGCCTTCGCGATGTCCTTCTCCAGGCTGGCGACGTAGCCCTCGCTCTTCTCGATCTGCCCGCTGAACCGGATCAGCGTGAACACACCGAACGCACCGGCGAGCAAGAACAAGAACGCGGGGATCCACGGCCAGCGGACCGCCTTCTGCGCCTCGATCCGCGCGGCGTCGGCGGCGAACCGCTGCCGCAGCGCTGCGCTCTCCGAGGCCATCTGCGTGAGCTCGGCCGCCGCGTGCTGCTGCCCCTCCGGTGTGCGGAAGGTGCCCTGCTGCGCATGGCGCCGCAGCCACGGGAGGAACGTGCCAATCCATGCGCCGAGCCCGTCGCACCCCGTCGCGATCTTGTGCGGCGCCAGGAAGAAGCCGCGCGGCTCCTGGCCGTGGACCTCGAGGCGCAGGAGCGTCCCGAGGACGAGGGGCTCCTCGACCACCGCGGTCAGCATGCGGTGCTCGATCGCGAAGCGCTCTCCGCCGGATTGGACGTTGAGGCTCGTGAGCCCGAACCTCCCCTCCACGAAGAACGTGCGGTGGACCGTCGACGCCATGAGGTAGACGATCTCGTCCTTGCCCGGTCGCTGCGTCCAACCCGTGTAGAGGATGGTCTCGCCCGGCCAGAGGGCCGGGGAAACTTCGGCTCGGATGCTGTCGTCGGCTGCGCCCATGCAAGCGAGGGTCGTAGTCGGCAGACCTCGGGTCAACGCGTTGTCCTGCCAAATTGGCCCAATTTAGGCGTCCCTGCCGCGCGCACCGAGTCGCGCAGGGGGGTGGTGGCGGCCGACTTTTAGGCGCGTTTCAGACGACAGCCCCGTCCAAGAGAGCAGACTCCGGCGACCACCGCACACCGCCCAGAAGGAACACGATCATGCAATCGTTGCCTGTCCCCGCTGCACCGACCGCACCATCCACGAGCGGCCGCCGTCGCCCGGGACTCATCGTCTTCGGTGTCCTCTTGCTGCTCGGCGCGGGAGGGTCCGGATTCAGCACCACCGTCTGGCTGGAGAGCCGCGACCACGTCCTCGAGAGCCGGCGCAATCTCGCCTCGGACGCCAAGATGTACGGCTGGAGCAAGAAGGAGTTCGAGCAGAAGGTCGAGGACAACCACGGCTTCGAATCCGAGGCCACGCGCTTCGTGATCCTGACCGGTGGTGGTGCGTTGATCTGCCTGCTCGCCGGCATCGCGCTGATCGCGACCGGCGCCCGCCGCCGTCCCGCGTGAGCGTCCCGGTCAGGTTCTCGCCGCCAGGGCGCGGAGGTGGCGCGAGGTGGCCTTGCCCTCGAGGAACAGCGACCGGAACCAGCGCGCGCCCTCGTCCTCCGCGGTCCGCTGCGAGAAGACCGCGCTGATCGCGGGGCTGGGCAAAGCGATCGGCGGCGCGCGCGTCACGAGCCCGTAAAGCGCGCGCCCGCGCTCGGCGATGCTGCTCGCGATCGTGCAGAGCGCGTCCGAGCCCAGGACCGCGAGGGGCGCCGTCGAGAAGTGCGGCAGGCGCAGCGTCACCGTGCGCTTCGCGCCGACCGCCTCGAGCGCCCGATCGACCGCGCCGTCCTGGCGCCCCTCGACGGTCACGACGACGTGCGGGTACGCGAGGTACGCCTCGAGCGAGAGCTTGCGTTTGTTCGCGGCGGGGTGGTCGGGCCGCATCATCACCGCGAACGGGTCGCGGTACAGCTCCTGCCGCGCGAGCGCGGGCAGCCGAGGCAGTAGCCCTTCGCCGACGAGCGCGAGGTCGATCTCACCCGCGAGCAGCGCGGGCAGCGTCGCCGCCGAGAGGCGATCGATCCACACCGACGCGTGCGGCGCGTGCGCGCGCAGGTACGCCATGAAGTCCTCGAGCACCGCGACCTCGAAGTAGTCGAGCGTCGCGAGGCGGAAGGTGCGCCGGGTCGTCGCCGGATCGAAGGGCTTCCCGGGCGAGAGCGCCGCGGTGAGCTGGTCGAGCGCGCCCGGCAGGCTCGCCGCGAGGCGGGCTGCGCGCGGGGTGAGCACGAGGTTGCGACCGGCCGGGGTGAGCAGCGGGTCGCCGAGCACCTCGCGGAGCCGCGCCAGCGAGTGGCTCATCGCCGACTGCGAGACGCTCGTGCGCCGCGCGGCGGCCGTCACGCTGCGGGTGTCGAGGAGCGCCTCGAGGGCCGGCAGCAGGTTGAGGTTGATCCGGCGGGCATCGAGATCGTTCATGGTTGGCATGAGATGAATCCAGTTCCGCTCATGGTCGCCGAGCCTCAAGCTCAGGTCCATGACGAACCCGAACGATTCCCTGCGCGAGCCCGAGATCCTGATCACCGGCGCCACTGGCTTCCTCGGCCGCTGGCTCCTGGCGGCCCTCACGAGGCGCGGGAAGACCGTCGCAGCGCTCGTGCGCGGGGCGCATCGGCGCCGTGAAGAGCTCACCCGGTTCGTCGAGCGGATCGGCGGCGACCCGCGCAAGCTCGTCGTGGTCGAAGGGGACGTCGAGCGGGAAGGGCTCGGGCTCACGCGCCCCCTGCCCTCGGTGCGCGTGGTGCACCACCTCGCCGCGCGCTTCGCGTTCGGCCTCTCGCGAGAGGAGGCGCGGTCCACCAACGTCGGCGGCACGGAGCGGGTGATGCGTTGGGCAGCGGCGCAGCCGGCGCTCGATCGGCTCGTGTTCCTCGGCGGCTACCGCATGACGTCCGCGTCGCGCGAGGCGCTCGAGGCCTCGATCGACGAACGCTACGCCGAGGGCGCCTACGAGGGGTCGAAGTACGAGGCCTACGTGGTGTTCCAACGCCTCGCCGACGAGCTCGGCCTCCCCTGGTCGGCGGTGCACCCGAGCGGCGTGATCGGGGATTCGAGGACGGGTGAGACGACGCAGCTCCCAGGGCTCGCCGAGACCGTGCAGAAGCTCTTCGAAGGGCGACTGCCGGCGCTCGCGGGCACCGCGCGCACGTTCGTGCCGGTGGTGACGGTCGACTACCTCGCGGAGTTCCTCGCGACGGTCCCCGAGCGCGCCGAGAGCGCCGGCAAGGATCTCGTGGTGTTCGATCCGGCGAGCCCTCCCCTGCCCGAGCTCGTCGGGATGCTGGCGCGCACGCTCGGGGTGCCCGCGCCGCGATGGACGCTGCCCGTGGGCCTCGTGGCGGCGCTGCCGAGCGCGTGGACCGGCCTGCACCGCGAGAGCACGCGCTTCCTCGTCGAGGACCGCTACGACACGCGCGAGGGCGACGCGCACGCCGCAGCGATGGGCTCGTGCACCCGCCGCTCGAGGAGGCGCTCGCGCGCTGGTGCGGGTTCCTCGTCTCGACGCGGTTCCTCACCTCTGCCGCGGACGAACCGGGGCACTTCGAGGCCGGGACGTACGTGGTCGGCGATCCACGGACGGCCGACGTGGTGCTGCTGCACGGCATCCCGTTCGACGGCGAGGCGATGGCGCCGCTCGCGCGTTCGATCGGTGGAACGTCGGCCCGTGTCGATCTGCCGGGGCTCGGGCGCTCGGGGCGGGGGTCGATCGACGTTGGGTGGCTGCGGTCGTTGCTCGCGGGGCGCACGCGACCGGTGGTGCTCGTCGGGCACTCGCTCGGCGCGGCGCTGGCGACGACGTATGCGGCGGCTTACCCCGACGACGTCGCGAAGCTCGTGCTGATCGCGCCGAGCTTCCTCATGGCGGCGCCGTCCTGGACGCTGCGACTGCGACCGGTCGTGGCGAGCGTGCTCGGGAGGCTCGACGCCGAGGCGTTCGAGCGGCGGTTCCTGCCGGAGCGGGAGAGCGAGGTGCATGCGGCGACCAGGAGCGCGATCGCCTCGCTGGCGCGGAAGGGAGGTGCGGGTCGATACGCAGGGGCGCTCGCGGACGCCGTGACGACGTCGGCGCGCGGGGCCGCACAGGAGGCGTTCGCGGTGGTCCAAGAAGGTGGTGTCGCGACGTTCATCGTCCACGGCGACCGCGAGCCGCTGGTCGCCGACGTTCGGGACGCAGAGGTCGTGACGGTGGAGGCGTGCGGACACGCCCCACACCTCACGCACGTCGGTCAGGTCGCGCAGCTGCTGCGCGCACACGTCGACGAGCGGCACGTTCGCCGGTTGCCGGGCGAATCGTGGGCTACTCTGCCCACGACATGACGCGAGCCTGGTGTCGCCGCCTCTGCTTCGCTGCGCTGCTGGTCTGGCCCGGCACTGTCGATGCGACCCCGCCGACGTCCAGCCACCGCGTCGAGGCGCTCTACAGCGCCGGAATCTACGGCCCGTACATCGAGAACGACGGCTTCGCGACGCCGATATACTCGGGGGTCACCCAGGGCTTGGTCCTCGGGTACGGCTACGGGTTCGAGTGGCTCGACCTCGGCGTGACGCTCCAGCTCGACGCGCTCCTCTCGCATCCCCACGCGCTGCTGACCACGCCCTCCCTCTACGCCAGGGTCCACGGCAGCGACCAGACCGGACCGTTCGCCGAGCTCGGCCTCGCACTCCATCGCGTGGACAACAGCATCAAGGGAGCCGACCCCCACACGGGGGAGCTCCTCACGGTCCACTATTCGAGCCACCAGCCCGCGGCTTGGCTCTCGGGCGGCGGCACCTTCGCGGTGGGCAGGGCGACCCAGCTGGTCGCAAAGCTCTGCCTCTTCTACGCCGGAGAAGGCGACTCCGATCAGAGCCGCCCCGCCGTGACGCGCCGAGGCACGCCGTTGATGACTTTCGCTCTCTTCCTGCAGGTCGGACTGCAGTTCGAGCTGTGATGGACACTTCGCTCCTCACGTCGCTCGATGGGTGGATGGCCGCGCCGCCTTCCGAGCAAGAGCGGGTCGCACGCAAGGTCGCGCGTCGTCTACCGTCGAGCTTTCACTACAACGGGCTCGTCGCCCACGACTATGCCGGACTGCAGCGCGTCGTCGCCCGGTTCACCTGGGGTGAGCATGGCTTCGCGCTGCTCCCGGGCGCTCACGATCTCGCGCTCGGCTACGCACCGGAGCGACTGACGATCGACGAAGCAGCGCGCGCCGTGCTGGCGCACGAAGGCGAAACGCCCGTGCAACAACGCCTGCGGACCTTTCGTGAGCAACTCTTCGCCGAGACCTCGCCGCGTCGTCGGGTGACGTTGGCCCCCTTCCTCGTCGCCGAGACGGCCGAAACGCACGGAGCATCGTCGACGGCCGACGCCATCGGATCACTGCTGTCTGCAGAGGGCTTTCGCCTCCCTACCGAGGACGAGTGGGAGTACGCCTGCGGAGCCGGGCGCGACACCTTCTTCAAGTGGGGTGACCATTTGCCCTGCGAGGCCTGGCCACCCGGAAACGACCCGCCCCCGGGCGAAGCCGAGTTCGCCGACGCGGCGCGGCCGAACGCCTTCGGCCTCGTGATCGCGCACGACCCATATGCATGGGAGTACTGTGACCAGCCTGGGGTGCTGCGCGGGGGGGACGGGGGCGAGGCGTGGTGTGGTGGCGAGGGCTCCCTCGCGATCTGGCGCACGCTGGGCACGTCATACCGCTGCGTCCAACGGCCCCGGGAGATCGTGAATCCGTTCACGAAGCAGCGTCAGGTGCTCGGCATCGAGTGCAGTGCCGGGGTTCGACGGGTCCTGCCGCTCCCTCCGCTCACGCTCGCTTGACTCAGAGGGGCCACGCGCGCTTCAGACCGCCAGCGCCACTTCGTCGAGCTGGGTGATGCAGAGGTCCCAGCCCTCGAAGAAGCCCATCTGCTCGTGCTTGTCGCGCGCGGCGCGGTCGGGGTGCATCACGCGGGCGACGTAGCGCGTGCCGCCGGCCTCGTCGGCCATCGTGATGACGGCGGTGAACGGCATCCACGGGGTCGCGGGGCGGTAGTCCCCGACCAGCATCGAGGTGAACACGAGGCGCTCGCGCGGCACGACCTCGAGGAACGCCCCGGGGTTGTCGCTCTCGCCACCCTCGGGCCCACGCATGAAGGTGTGGAAGGCGCCGCCTGGTCGGAGGTCGAAGGCCCGGACCTCCGTCGTCCACGGCTTCGGGCACCACCACTCCCGCAGGAGCGCGGGGTCGCTCCAGGCGCGCCACAGCGTCGCGCGCGGGGCGCGGACCAGCCGCGAGATCACGAGGTCGTTCGGCTCAGCGGCTTCTGCGTTCGGCACGGGGCTTCTCCTCTTGGTGCAGGTCTTCGACGAAGGCGACCATCCGATCGGTGCGCGACTCCCAGAGCGAGCGCTGGTCTGCGAGCCACTGCTCGGCCTGCGAGAGCCGCTTCGGCCGCAGCTCGCAGGTGCGCACGCGCCCCACCTTCTTCGACCGCACGACGCCGCTCTCCTCGAGCACGGCGAGGTGCGCGAGGAACGTGGGCAAGGCCATCGAGAACGGGGCGGCCAGGGCTGACACGGTCTCGGGGCCGCGCCCGAGGGCGCGGACGATCGCGCGACGCGCCGGGTGTCCGAGCGCGTGGAACACGCCGGAGAGCTGCGCCGCATGGTTAGTCACTTGGCTATCTATACATTGAGCCGGCGATCGAGCGCAACCGCCTGGAACCAGCGCTCGGTGGCGGCGTCGGCAGGGAACAAGGTCTCGACGGTGAGGTCCTGCGCCGTGACGTCGAGCGGCGTGCCGATCGTCGTCAGCAGCGTGAACAGCCGGAGCTCGAGGTCTCCCCGCCGCAGGTGGACCACCGCGAACGGCGCCCCGTCGGGTGGTGGCCCGAGTCCATGCGGGCCCACCTCGGCGCGGACCAGGTCGAACAGCTGCCGTCGATCTTCGTCCTCGGGGTTCGCGAGGTGGGCCCGCTCGACGCGCTCGACGAGCACCGCTGCGACGGCCGACCAGTTCACGATGTGCGGCCGCAGCCCGTTCGGGTGCAGGGTCGCGCGCACCAGGTTGGTGGCGACGCCGTCTGGCAGCGTCGTCGGATCGAGGAAGCTCCCGAGCAGGCGGCGCGCACCTTGGTTCGTGCGCAGCACGTTCCAGCAACGGTCGACGAGGATCGCGCCGTAGGGCTCTTGCTGGGTGAGGACGAGGTCGATGGCGCGCTGGATCGGCGCCATCGCCCGCGCGTCGAGGGCCGTGGTCGCGTACGCGGCCGCGTAGCCCGCGCTCACCAGCATCGCGTTGCGCTCGCGGAGCTCGAGCTCCAGCACCGAGGCGAGCACGAGCACCATCTCCCGGCTCGGCCGGGACTTGCCGGTCTCGAGACAGCTGAGGTGCCGCGCGGACACCTCGGCCTCGTGCCCGAGCTGCTCCTGGCTCCAGCGGCGCCGGGTGCGGTGGCGGCGGAGCAACTGCGGGAACTCTTCGCCCATGGTCGCACGGTAGCCCCGGCGAGGTCGTCACCACCATGACCTCGGAGGTCATGGATGGCGGTCGGGCGAGGCCACACTGTTGGCGGCATGCCCACCATCACCCACGCCCTCCAGAAGCGCTGGCTGAAGATCAGCGCCGTGATCATCGGCTCGTTCGGACCGGTCTTCTTCCTCGGGACGATGCTCGCGACGCGCGAGCCCGCGCGCCTCACGCTCGACCTCCTGAGCTGGCCGATCGACGGCGGCACGACGTTCACCCACCCGGACACGCGGTTCCTCTCGGCCCTCACCGGCGGCTTCCTCACCGGCTGGGGCGTCACCGTCTGGCTGCTCTCGGGCGAGGCCTTCGACCACGCCCCCGAAGCCGTGCGCCGGGCGGTCGTCGGAGGGATCGGCGCTTGGTTCTGCCTCGACAGCGCCGGCTCCATCGCCTCGGGCAACGGCTCGAACGCGCTCTTCAACGTGCTCGTGCTGCTGCTCGCGGTCGGTCCGCTCTGCGTGCGGGCGCGCGCGGAGATCGAGGTCGAGCAGCGCGCACACGGCTGAGCTCTTTGCGTCGGCCGAGGGCGGCAAGGGGTTACTTTTCGGCATCTGATCGGTAACCTGCAGGCTCTTCGGGAGGTCGCATGCGCGGTCTGGTTCAGGTGGCGTTCGCCGCCCTCTTGGTGGGCTGTGGCGGTGGATCGTACGTGGACGGCTCCGACGCGAGCGCGCCGGCACCCGAGACGCCGCTGTCCGTCGCGCGCACCCTCGCACGCCCGCAGCGCACGATCGCCCACGTGCTCGAGGCGCGCCGCGCCCTCGTCCCCGAGGGCAAGGGCCTGGGCGTCCTTCCCGCGACGCCCGGCGATCTTTCCCGAGCGCCGACGCGCTCTGGGCCACCACCGAGGCGCGCGCCGAGCTCCTGTTCCTCCTGCACGACGCGAGCGCGCCGACCCACTACGCGATCCACCTCGACTGGGGCAGCGGGCTGCGCGCCCCGTTCGCCGAGCGCGGCGGCTACTCGTTCCGCGACGATCGCGGCAACGTGCGCCTCCACGTCGAGAAGCCGCTGGCGGTCGACGCCAACGGGGTGTCGCGGTTTGCCGCGATGAGCGTCTCCGCCGACGGTCACACCCTGACGCTCGACCTCGACACCGCGGGCCTCACCTACCCGATCCTCCTCGATCCGGCCGTCGCGCAGGGCCGATGGACGAAGATCGTGGACCGGAACCGCGCCGCGCGCGCCACGTTCTCGTGGGACACCAACCGGTCCAAGCTCATCGGCTTCGGCGGTTACATCGCGTCGCCGACCACCGGCATGAACCCGGGCAAGGTCTCGGACGCGACCTTCGAGTACGTCGCGGGCACGGGCGCGTTCAACGCCCTCGCCGCGGGCCCGATCGGCTTCACCAGCGCGATGTTCCGCGGAACACCCACGTTCTACACGGTCGGCTACGTCGGCGCGTTCGACACCGCCCGCAAGAAGCTCGTCGCGATCGGCGGCCTGCAGTACGACTGCTCGACCGGCTGCACGGCGCTCAACCGCATGGAGGTCTTCGAGTGGGACTCGGTGACCAACGCGTGGGCGCAGCGGTGTACCACCGGGGGCTGCCCGGCCAGCGCTCCTCCGATCGGCACCCCGGCGCCGAACCTGGAGGCCGTCTACGACGAAGCCCGCGCGGTCACCCTCGTGTGCAACCTCGCGTCGAAGGCGTGCGCGACCTGGAACGGCGCCACCGGCGCGTGGGCCACCATCACGGCGTTCCCGGCGGCCTCGGTCTCGCGCGGGTACTACGACCCGACCTACGGCGCGGTCACCTTCCTCGGCAGCGACGGCACCTACTCGTGGAGCGGCTCGGCGTGGGTCAAGCGCGTCGCGGGCACCGTGGGCACCGTCCTCGGCGTCACCTACGACACGCTCCGCAAGCGTGCCGTGGCCCTCTCGGGCAACGGCCTCGCGAGCGACACCTACGAGTGGAACGGCTCGGCCGCGACCTGGACGCTCGTGGTCCCCGCCTCCGACTCGAGCGCGCCGCCCAACAAGGTCTCGACCGCCATCGGCTACGACCGCGTCAACGGGCGCGTCGTCGTCTACGGCGGCGGCATCGGCCAGACCGACCTCTACACCGTCGACATGGTCACCGGGGTCTACGAGTACAAGGCGTACGGCAACACCTGCGCGGGGGACGCCGACTGCCACGGCGGCTCGTGCCGCGACGGGTTCTGCTGCGACACCAAGTGTGGCGCGTGCCGACGCTGCGACGGCCCCGGCGCGGGCGGCGTCTGCGCCGTCGTCGCGGGCGTGGCCGGCGGAGGCACCGAGCACGACACCTGCACCGGCATCAACGCGTGCGACCCGGGCGGCGCGTGCAAGCTGAAGAACGGCCAGAAGTGCACCACGGGCACCGAGTGCGCGAGCGGCTCGTGCACCGAGGGCCTGTGCTGCAACACCTCGTGCGGACAGGCCTGCGAGACGTGCACGGTCACGCCGGGCACCTGCACGCCCTCGCCCAAGGGATCGGGCGGTCGCGTGAGCTGCGGCGCGGGCCTCTGCGATGGCGTGACGCGCGTCTGCTCGACGGCCTGCACCGGCGACGCGGACTGCTCCGCGTCCGGCTGGTGCGGCGCGAGCACCTGCGTCGGCACCCTCGCCCAGGGCACCGCGTGCCTCCGCGACCGGCAGTGCACGAGCGGCTCCTGCCGCGACGGCTTCTGCTGCAGCGCCGACTGCTCGGGCGCGTGCGAGACCTGCGCGAAGGCCAAGGGCGCCACGGCGGACGGCACCTGCTCCCCCCTGCCCGCGACCACCACCCCGCTCGCGTGCGGTGGGTACGCTTGCTCGGGCACCTCGGGCGCTTGCGCGAAGGCGTGCGCCACCGACGCCGCCTGTGGCCCCGGCTACTACTGCGACGGCGCGCTCTGCCAGAAGGCGCGCGGCCTCGGCGAGGGGTGCGCCAAGACCACGCAGTGCGCGACCGGGCTCTCCTGCGCGGACGGCGTGTGCTGCAACTCCGCGTGCGACGGCACCTGCCAGGCGTGCTCGGCGGCGAACAAGGCGAGCGGTGACGCCTCGGGCGTCTGCGGCCCCGCCAGGATCGGCAGCGACCCCGGCGACCGCTGCCCGAAGGAGGACTCCACCACCTGCGGCAAGAGCGGCGTGTGCGGAGCCGGCGGCACGTGCGCGGTCTACGTGAAGGGCGCCGCGTGCGGCAGCGGCGTCGTGTGCGAGGGCGGCCTCGCGAAGGGCCGCACGTGCGACGGCCTCGGTGCCTGCGTCAGCGACACCGTCGGCGCGAGCTGCGTCCCTGGGGTCTGCAGCACGACGGCCGGGTGCACCTTCACCTGCACGACCGACGCCGAGTGCGACGCGACGGGATACTGCCAGGACGGCACCTGCAAGGCGCGCGCGGCGCTCGGGCGCACGTGCACGGCCGACAAGCAGTGCGGGTCGGGCTTCTGCGTCGACGGGGTGTGCTGCGCCAACGCTTGCAAGGGGGTGTGCGAGGCGTGCAACGGCGTCGGCACCGAGGGCACCTGCACCGCAGCGGCGGGCACGCCGCGCGAGGGCCACGGCGCCTGCCCCACCGCGGGCTCGGGCGACGCCTGCACCGCGGCCGCCTGCGACGGCACGACGCGCGACGCGTGCAAGGCCTTCGCGGGCCCCGAGGTGACCTGCCGCAAGGCCTCGTGCGCCGACGGCGTGGAGACCCTCACGACCACCTGCGACGGCACGGGCGCCTGCCCCAAGGGGGCGACCAAGGCGTGCGCTCCGTTCGGCTGCGCCGGCGTACGGTGCGCGACGAGCTGCGGGGCCACACGGACTGCAGCAAGGGCAATCGCTGTGACCTCACGACCGGCAAGTGCGTGTCGACCGGGGCGTGCGACGGCGACCACACCATCGTGGGGGCCGACGGCAGCAAGACGGAGTGCGCGCCGTTCAAGTGCGACCCGAGCGGTTGCAAGTCGAGCTGCACGAGCAGCGACGAGTGCGCGCCGCCCGCGCTGTGCGACGGCAGCAAGTGCGTGCTGTTCGCCGCGGGAGGCACGGACGACTCGGGCGGGTGCGCCTCGACACCCAGGAGAACAGGGGGATCCCTCTTCGGGGTCGCGCTGTTCATGATGCTGGCAGGGGCGCGCCGTCGCTCGACCCGCAAGGAGACGCGGTGATGCGCAAGCTCGTTCCCCTCCTGCTCCTCGCGGCCACGGCGTGCTCGCGCGGCTCCGTCTCCGAGCCCTCGGTCGACGCCGGGGTGTCGATCACCACCTCCACGAAGCACCTCGAGACCGTGCGTCGACTCGCGGCGGCCGACCCCGTGTGGAGCGCCGTGCTCGGCGCGACCGGCCTCCACCACGCGTCTTCGGGGTTCGAGGCCGGCGCGTTCGCCGACGCGGGCGACGGGGAGCCGAGGGCCTTAGGCGCGCGCGCCTCGGCGTTCGGCGACGGCGCCCTCGAGGTGCGCGCGAGCGACGCGCAGGTCTCGCTGCGCGTGGTCGACGCGCGGGGCATCGAGGGCACGCTCGTCGACGGCGACGTGGTGTACGCCGACGTGCACCCCTCGACCGACTTCGTCGTCGCCGCGGGCCCGGGGCGGGTGGAATCGTTCTGGTCGCTGCGGGACGACCGGGCGCCCACGCGCTTCCAGCTCTCGATCGGCCTCCGGGGCCTCGAGGCGCGCCTCGTGGATGGCGCCCTGGTCTTCGAGGACGCGAGCAAGCAGGCGCGCCTGCGCATGCCGCCTCCGACCGCGCTCGACGCGAAGGGCACGCGCCGCGCCGCCACGATGACCTGGGACGGCGCGACGCTCACCCTCACGATCGATCCACAGGGCCTCACCTACCCGATCCTCCTCGACCCGGCGCTCGAACAGATCCAGTGGGCCGACCTCGGCCGACCGTCCCGCTCACGGCAGGGTCGGGCTCCACGTCGTTCCCGCGCGTGGCCTCCCCGTCGAACCTGCAGCGGGCCAGCGCGAGCGCGCGGTTCGGCAACGGGCTCGTCTACCTCTTCGGCGGCGGCATGGTGTTCCAGAGCGGCCCGACCGCCAACGTGCGGGTGCCGAACTACACCCTCTTCGAGTGGAACGGCAGCGCCTGGACCGCGACCCCCGGCGGCGGCTTCGCAGACCAGCTGCTCGACGCCGGCGACACCGCGATGACCGACGAGCGGATCAACGACTTCGTCTACGACACCACCCGCAACAAGATCGTGCTGTTCGGCGGCATGGCGTACGTCGGCGCGGTCCCGCACCTCGGCCTCTACGAGTACGACCCGATCGGCACCAAGACCTGGGCCAAGGTGTGCGCCGACAACACCGCGTGCGCCACGAGCGCGCCGGTGGTGACCAGCGTGCCGAAGCCTCCCGGCGCGGCGTGGGCGTTCAACAAGGCCATCGTCGTCACCGACCTCGGGACCTACGAGTGGGACCCGACCGCGAAGCTGTACAAGAAGTTCGCGGCGACCCCCGATCTCAAGCGCGCGGGCGCGGCGCTCGCGTTCGACGCGAACCGCTCGCGGCTCGTCGCCTACGGCGACACCACCGGCGCCTCGGCCACGTGGGAGACGCAGGGCACCACGTGGACCCAGGTGCTCGCGACGGGCCCGAAGGGCGTGCGCAACCCCTCGCTGACCTATCACTCGGCGCGCAAGGCCGTCATCCTGTGGGCGTCCGACGCGAGCAGCGGCGGCACCTGGTCCTGGAACGGCACGGCGTGGACCGCGCTCACGCTCTCGGGCAGCGCGCCCATCCCGCGATCGAACGCGGCGTTCGCCTACGACCAGGCGCGCGGCAAGCTGCTCATGGTCGGCGGCGGTTCGCTGCCCTCGAGCGGCTGCTTCAACTCGTTCCTCACGCCGGCCGACCAGAACTCCGACCTGCGCGTCTGCGCGCGCGTCGACACCTGGACCTCGGTCGTCTTCGGCGGCGCGTGCACGGTCTCGACCGACTGCGGCGCGGCGCTCACCTGCGTCGACGGCGTGTGCTGTCAGTCGTCCAGCTGCGGGACCTGCCAGCGCTGCGACCTCGCGGGCAGCATCGGCAAGTGCTCGACGCTCGTGAGCGCCGAGGACGACACCTGCACGGGCACCAAGTCCTGCGACGCGGCCGGCGCGTGCAAGCTGAAGCTCGGCCAGACCTGCGCGCTCGGCACCGACTGCCTCAGCGGCAACTGCGCGGACGGCGTGTGCTGCAACACCTCGTGCCCGGGCGCCTGCGAGGCGTGCAACCTCGCGGGCACCGCGGGCACGTGCAGCGCGGTCGCGGCCGGCGCGGCGGGCAAGGGCTGCGGCCTCTTCACCTGCTCCGGCACGAGTGCGTGCTCCACCTCGTGCACGACCGACGCCACCTGCGCGTCGAACGCCTACTGCAACGGCACGGTGTGCCTCCCGCAGCTCCTGAAGGGCGTCGCCTGCAGCCGCACCCGGCAGTGCGCGACCGGTGCATGCGTGGACGGCGTGTGCTGCGACTCGACCTGCTCCGGTACCTGCGACGCGTGCGCGAAGGCCCTCGGCGCGACCGCCGACGGCACCTGCACCATCCTGCCGAAGACCGCCGCCCCGGCGGCGTGCGCGCCCGGTCGCTGCTCGGGGACGAGCGCGGCCTGCGGCACCACCTGCACCGTGGACACCGACTGCGCGACGGACGCCTTCTGCAACGGCGGCGCCTGCACCACGCTGCGCGGCAAGGGCGAGTCGTGCGCCAAGACCAGCCAGTGCGCCTCCGGGCTCAGCTGCGCCGACGGCGTCTGCTGCAACGAGGCCTGCGACGGCGCCTGCAAGGCCTGCACGGCGCTGAACAAGGAGTCGGGCGACAAGACCGGCGAGTGCGGGCCCGCGAAGGAGGGCACGAACCCCCGCGCGCTGTGCACCAAGTCCGCCGTCACCACCTGCGGCTCGAGCGGCCTCTGCGGCGCGACCGGCTCCTGCGCCGTCTATGCGATCGGCACCCCGTGCGGCCCGAGCGGGTCCACGTCCTGCGACGGCGACCTCGTCAAGGGCCAGACCTGCGACGGCCTCGGCGCCTGCACCGCCGTCACCGGCGGCAAGCCCTGCTCGCCCTCGAAGTGCGTCGACGGCGCGTGCAAGGTGAGCTGCGTGATCGACGCCGACTGCGCGGCCGACGGCTACTGCAGCACCGGTATCTGCAAGAAGAAGGCGGATCTCGGCGTCAAGTGCGCGGTCGACGCGCAGTGCGCCTCGGGGTTCTGCGCCGACGGCCTCTGCTGCAGCGCGCGCTGCGAGGGATCGTGCGAGGCCTGTGACGTGGCGGGATCGGAGGGCACGTGCTCCCCCGTGGCCGGCAAGCCGCACCTCGGGCACCCCACGTGCGCGAGCGGCGACGGAACCGACCCGTGCAGCGCTTCGGCCTGCGACGGCGTCGACCGCACGAGCTGCACGAAGAAGGCGGGCCCCACGGTCACCTGTCGCAAGAGCTCGTGCGAGGGCGACGTCGAGTCGCTGCCCACCACGTGCGACGGCTCGGGCAAGTGCCCGGCCGCGACGACCCGCCCGTGCCTGCCGTACGTGTGCGACGCGGACGCGTGCAAGACCAAGTGCACGAGCGCGGCCGACTGCGCGAAGGGCTACCTCTGCAACCCGACGACCGGCGCGTGCGTGGTCGGCGACAAGTGCGTGGGCAGCGTCGTCACCAAGGTCGACGGCACGACGGAGGACTGCGGGGCCTACCGCTGCGAGAGCTCCGGCAAGTGCAAGAACAGCTGCGCCACCACCGCCGACTGCACGGCCCCGCGCTTGTGCAGCGACTCGGTGTGCGTGGACCCGGTCGCGCCCGAGGTCACCGACGGCGGCGGCTGCGTGATGGGTCCGACCGGGACGCGCACCGGCGCCGTCGCGGTGGCGATTGCCGGCCTCCTGCTCGGCGCGCGGCGGCGGCGGCGGACACCGGGCGCGAAGTCCTCCTAGGGCCGTCACGGTAACCGCCGCAGCCGGTGTCGGCGGTCGGCTTCACGGTCGGGCACGTTCACGGGCGATACGGCCGGTAGCCTCCGCACAGCAGCCAGGTGCGTGGGGGCGCGTCGGCGCGCTCTCTCCCACGGCCCGTGTGGGGTGGGGGTGGGTGGAGGTCGAGCGAGGCCCAGTCGTCGAAGAAGGGCGCCGTGGAGAACGGGTCGAGCGCGACGTCGGCCGGGATGTGGTGGGTGCGGTTGCGGAGCACGTAGCGGAGGACGTTGCGCACCTCGGTCGGCGTGCGGAGGGCGCGCGCGTGGGTGCGTGAGGCGAGCACGCGGCCGCCGCGGCCCATGACGCGATGGAGCGCGTGGGTCACGTGGGCGGCGAGCGCGCGCAGGCCCGTGGTGAAGGCGCGATGGCCCTCGACCTCGACGACGAGGTGCACGTGGTTGCCCTGGATGGAGTAGTGGACGACGCGGAAGCCGCGCTGCGTGAGGGGCGCCGAACGCGCGCCGCAACGGCCGGAAACACCGCTCGGCGCGCAGGTTCCAGACTCCCTTGGCGACGCGGAGGGTGACGTGTTGCGGGTGGTCGGGCGACGCGTCGGGTCGGCGACGGTGTGACTCGCTGCCCTGCTTGCGGGGACGGCCTGCACCCTCGCGCGCCCCCCCGCGGCCGTGCGGCGCGGATGGGCGGGCCGGCGCCGCCGGGCGGGCCGGTGACGGCTCGGTCTGCGGCGGTCTGCGCGCACTCACGAGTTTGATTATGGCGCTTCATGTCCTTGCGCGCAAGTGGGCGGCAGTCCGCGCTCGCCGACTACGTGCGCGCCGCAAACACGTCGTGCCGAAATGCACGCTCGTCGGTGAGATCGCGAGCCACGAAGAAGCGCTTGCTGTCGATCGAGCGGCGGCTATGTTTGCGACGCATGCGCGCGCTGGTGAACACCCTCCTCGCGGGTCTGCTCGGGTGCAGCGCGCGCTACCAGCCGCTCGAGTGCCCGAAGGAGGGCGCCGGCGAGGGCTATCAGCTGGAGCGGACGGACGGACGCTACGACGTCGAGGGGAAGACGTACTCGGCCTACTCTCAGGCGCGGAAGAAGGCGGCATTCTTCGGTCTCTTCATCACGCCGGACCGCCCAGCCGTGGCGCTCACCGACAGCCGCATGTGCCTCCGATACCGGCTCACCTGGGACGACACGCAGTGCTCGCTCGGGAGCGCGCGGCTGCTCCACCGGGTGCGCGTCACCACGCCACGCTGGATCGTCCCGGCTGGCGCGAGCGCCAAGGACCTCGAGCTCCTGCGCGCGGACGACGCGCTGCTCGCCACGCACGAGGAGGGGCACGCCCGCATCGCGGAGGCGGCCGCGCGCCACGTGTTCGCGGTGCTCCAGAAGATCGCTCCGGCGCCGACGTGCGCGGAGGTCGAAGGCAAGGCGAAGGCGCTGGTCGCCGAGGTGACCAAGGAGGTCGAGGCGCGCCAGAAGGCCTACGACGCCACGACCGACCACGGGCGCAAGCAGTCGGCCGCGGACATCGACGCGCTGCCGGCGGCGTGGCTCGGGTGGGAGTGACGTCTCCGCGCGGCCGGCGACCCGCGCGCACGCGATCGCTCAGAAGAGACCGCCGACCGACACGCCCAGACGGCCGCCGCCGACCATCGGCGACACCCGCACCTCCGCGCGCGGCGCGTAGGCCAGCACGGCGGTGTCGAGGACGACCGCGCCGGCCATGCCGGCCAGTCCGCCGAGGACCGCACCGCCGAGCCCGCAGAACCATTCGCTCGGAGTGCAGCGCTCGAGGCTCGCGCCGACGTAGGCGCTGGCGACGGGGAGGCCGGCGCGCAGCGCGAGGGAGCCGAGGGCCGCGCCGGGGCGATCGTGGGCGAGGTGCACGGCCGGTCCGCCGAGCACGTAGGTGCCGAGGCCGGCGATCATGAGCGAGCTGCCGATCGTGTCGTGGCCGCCGCTCTGGAGCGAGCCACCGATGACCAGGAGGCCGAGGGCCACGCCGTCGGCGAGGAGCACGTCGCCGCCGTACCAGCGGGGCGGCTCGCGTTCGGGTATCGGCGCGAGCACGGCGGGGGAGGTCGGCGTCGAGACCGCGGAGGTGGTCGTGTCGGTCGGGTCCACTTCGGTGTCGGCGTGCGCGACCGCCGGAACGGTGGCGGCGAGCACGAGCCCGAGGGTGAGGAGGTGGTTCATGTCCACCATGAGAGCAACCACGATGCCAGCGCGAATCGCCTGGGTTTCCAGGGGGATCGAGGCGCCTGGGCGCACGGCGAACGGTGGCCTGTGGCTGGAGGACGTCGGTGCGAAGCGCGTTGCGCTGACGCGGTCCCCGGAACTGATAGGCTCGCGCGACCGATGCAAACGCCGGGGCTCTTCGCCACCCACCCGCGGACCCCATGAGGGTCGGGGCGCTGTGGAACGGTCTCGATCGCGACCTGCAGCTCGCGCTGGTGAAGGCGAACGGCTTCGAGCTCGAGAGCGGCGTTCGCGTGCTCGGCACCGGCGCCGAGACGCCGGACTTCTCGCTCGAGGAGTGGAACGCGCCCGACGGCTGGCGCTTCGCCTGGACCGAGTTCCTCCCGAGCGACGCGGTCGTGTTCGCGTACGACATCGTCGGTGCCTCCTTCTTCTACCGGCCCGGCGAGCCCGGCGTGCACCACCTGGACTTCGACGGCGCCAAGTACCCGGTCGCGGAGACGCTCGGGCAGTACCTCGCGTTCGCGGCGACGCACCAGCGTGAGGGGGTCGCCCTCGCCCGCCGCACCCACCCCGCACCCGAGCCGAGGGTGGTGCTCGCGCCGATCCCTCCGCAGGTCCTCGGCGGGAAGCTCGACGGCACGCTCGTCCAGATGCGCGCCGACCTCGCCCTCGTGGCCGCCGGCGATCTCGCGACCGAGGTCGCGGCAGGGACCCGCGCGGGTCGAACCGTGGCCGCGGGTCTCGAGCCCTACGTCGACGAAGCGGGCCGCAAGCGCCTGCGGATCGAGTGGCTTCGCTGACCGTCAGGCGGAGGTCTCGGTGCGACCGTACAGGTCTATCTCCATCGTGGCCGCGCGCGCGATGCCCGCGGTCGTCTCGTCCGGCTGGGCGGCGGCGCGCGCGCGCCACCAGCGACGCGCGGCGTCCACGTCGTACGCGCCGGCGTCGGTGCACGCGAGGAGCGCCGCGCGCAGGACCGCGGCCGAGCTCGGGCGATCCTCGCGATCCTTGGCGAGACACGAGAGCACGAGCGCCTCGAGATCGGTCGGCAACGGGCGGCCGAGCTTCTGGGAGGGCGGTTCTGGGGCCTCGAGCAGGTGCTTCGCGCAGATCTCCACCAGGGAGCGAGCCTCGAACACGTCGCGTCCGCACAGCAAGAAATAGCCGACCGCGCCCACCGCGTAGAGGTCCGCCCGGGCGTCGATCGTGTTCGGGTGCCGCACGGCCTCGGGCGCCATGTAGAGCGGCGTGCCGACGATCGCGCCCGCGGCCGAAGCGCCGGCCTCGCCGCTGAAGCTCTTCACGAGGCCGAAGTCGAGCACCTTGACCACGTCTGGCTCGTCGGGCCGCTCCGTGAGGATGATGTTGGCGGGCTTGATGTCCCGGTGCACGAGGCCGAGCGCGTGGGCCTCGGCGAGCGCTCCGGCGATCTGCGCGAGGATGTGGATCGCGCGGGCCGGGTCGACCGGGCCGTGGCGGTCGACCAGGTGGTGGAGGTCCATCCCGTCGAGGTACTCCATGACGTAGTAGAAGACGCCGTCGGTCGTCCGGCCGTAGTCGAAGACCGAGATGGTGTTGGGGTGCGCGAGGCGGCTCGTGAGCTGCACCTCGCGCTCGAAGCGCTGCAGGTCCTCTTCGGACGCGTGTTCTCGCAGCAAGAGCTTGATCGCCGCGGGTCGTCGGAGCATCGCGTGGGTCGCCCGGTAGACGACCCCCATCGCCCCTTCGCCGATCTTCTGCTCGAGCACGTACTGCCCGAAGCGGCGCGCCTGGCGCACCTCGGCCTCGAGGCCGTGGACGACGCGCGAGATGACCACGCAGGTGAGGACGGTGAAGCCCCACATGAGCGTCGGGATCGCCGGGAGCCAGCGGTCTGTGCTGGACGCGAACCCGCGGAGCGCGAGCCCTCCCTGCCGGTCGAGCACGACCAGCGTGGACACGGCGATCAGCGGGAGGCCCGCGGCGGCGGTGACCAGCGCGGTGCGGCTCGGACGCGCCGGGATGACGGCCGCGCGGATGACCACCATCAACGCCGTCCCGACGAGCGTCATCATCGAGACGTACCCGTCGGCCATGAGCACGCCCTCGGCGCTGGTGACCGCGTGGCCTCGCGCGAACCCGGCCGAGAGGAAGCGGCCGAGGAACGCCCCCATCCCCGAGAGGACGAAGAGGCCGAGGCCGTCGACGACCCACAGGAAGCGGATCGACCGTGCGTGCCGGCTGCACAGCCAGGAGAGAGACCCCGCGAGGACCATCTCACCGAGCGTGACCACGAGGTCCATCCCCGGCTTCACGATCGCTCCCAGGAGACCGAGGCCGCTCCCACACAGCGTGATGAGGAACACCACCTTCCAGAAGAGGGCGACCCTCTCCTGGAGGAAGCCGCGCGCCTTCTCGCTGTCTTCGCTGCCCCTCGGGCCCTCGCGCGGCAGAGTGCGCCTCACTTCGTCACCGGCCACGCTACCACGACGCTGATGCTGTCGCGCGAGGGTTGCTCTATGGCAGGGCCATGTCCCGACGTCTCTTGCTGGTCCTGTGCGGCCTCGCGGCGTGCAACAAGAAGGACGCGGTCGACACCGCCGCGCCCTCGGCGTCGGCGTCGGCCACGACGTCGGCAAGCGTCTCCGTGTCGGCGAGCGCGCCGAAGCCCGCGCCCGCGGGCACCGACAAGAAGATCGCTCCTGCCAAGGGGCCCGCGACCCTGCCTCCGGGCTTCACCGCCAGGAGCACGCGCAAGGGCGGCGCCCCGATCGCGTACCGGTTCGCGCTCGCCTACCGCTACGAGGGGTCGACGGTCCTCCACGTCGAGCTCTCCACGCACCAGCGCGGGTGCACGGACGTCGGCGCCGACGAGCGCGAGCTCTCGGCGGGAGAGTCCATCGTCGATCTCGCGATCGCGCCGCAAGTCGGCAAGAGCACCGGCTTCGCCGTCGTGCAGGTCGCCGAGCAGACCGCGAAGGGCACGGCTTCGTTCGTGCTCGGCCGGCGCGCCGACGTGAAGGTCGTGGCCGGCGACCCGCTGAAGGACGTGGAGCTCGTGGTCTCGAACGGCAAGGCCCTGGTGGACGTGGAGCCGGTGATCGACGGGACGATCGTGGCGTGGGGCTGCCGCGTCGTCCCGAGCCCCTGGGCGGCGTCCGACCCGAAGCCGATCGCCCAGCCCGGCCTCACCCTCGAGATCGACGGCCGCAAGCTCGCGATCCAGGGCGCGATCCACCGGGTGTCGCGCAAGGAGATCGTCCTCTCGACCCACGCCCTCTCGTGCACGGGCGAGGCCAGCGAGACCGACGTGCGCCTCACGCTCTCGGAGGCGGGCGACACGGTCGACGTCGGTGGATACGCGATCACGGGCCCGGAGCGCGCCGAGCCGCAGAAGACGCCGGTGAAGGTCACGCTGCAGGAGTTCTCGTTCGGTCGCGAGACGGACGACGTGAAGCTCGCGGGCGGTTTCGCGGTCGCCGGGCACGAAGGCAAGTTGCAAGGGAGCGCGAAGCTCCTCAGCTGCCAGTGAGCGTCAGCGGGCGCCCGCCGCCCAGCCGCGCGTCTCGAAGTCGAAGGCGATCACCTCGCGCCGGTCGTACCCGACGAACTCGACCGCGGGCCACGAGGCGAAGCGTTGCTTGACCTCGTCGGGGACCAGGTGGCCCGTGACCAGGACACGACGGAGGTGAGCCCAAGCCTCGCGTCGCGCGAGCAGCGCCTCGAAGGGGAAGCGCGTCGCGTGGTCCAGCGAGAAGAACTCGAGGCTCGTGAGCGCCCTGACCATCGGGTGTTCGGCGATCCCCACCAGGTCTTCCGCGCTGCACGGACCGTGGAACAGACCGAAGTGGCGGAGGTCGGGCAGAGCGACGGCGGGCAGACGGGCTGCGATCTCGACGGGCGGTCGGTCCCAGGGGTGGGTGACCACCAGCGATCGGAGCCGGGGGGCGCCCGCGGCCAGCAGCGGCGCGAGCTCGCCCTCCGCGCAAGTGAGGCCCCGCAGCCCCGGAAACGAACCGGCGATCGGCGCGTGCTCGGCGTCTGGGTCGTTGGTGCGGAGCTCGACGTGCGTGACGCGCTCCGCCGCACCGAGCGTCGCGAGCGTCTCCGCCATCCGCGTCGTGCCGCTGAAGAGGCAGAGGCGGATCGATCGCACGCGCTGCGTCCGCTCGTCACGAAACGACGCGAGGAGCCGGTCGCGCGCGGCGGCGTAGGGCACCTCTCCGGGCTCGGGGCGTCGGTGCCGTCCTCTTCGTAGACCCAGAGGTAGCTGCGGTCGCCATCGTCGACCCGGACCACGTAGTCCTCGAAGATGCCGGCGCCGATGAAGGTGAACTGCGCGCGGCCCTGGCCCCCACGCCACTCGCTCGCCCGCAAGAGAGCCTGCTCTCGCGCTCGGGCGTCCTGGCTGTCCTCACGGAGGCGAAGGCACTGGGCGGAGAGCATCTCCGCGAACTCCACGTCGTGGAGCAAGCGTGCGATCGCCTCTGGAGCGCGGTCCTCGTCGTCGCCGCTCGCGTCCGTCAGCACCCCCCGACCCTAGCATCGGAACGCGCCGACCTCTCATCTCGCGGCGCGCTTGTTCTTCACGCGCTTCACGGCGGCCACGGACATCCTGCCCTCCCCGGCACCCGTCGCCTGCGAGCCCTCTTGAGGTAGCTCGAGATGGCGAGAGCGTAGAGCCGCGTCGCGCACGTGTCCCTTCTTCGCGTCGAACACCCACTCCCCGAGTCGAGGGCCTGCAGGTGCTCTCGAGCGCAGCGCGGAAGCTCGTGCCGAGCAACGCGGGTCGCACTCCGAGGTGAACATGATGAGCTGGCCCTCGGTCCCCTTCGGCGCGGGATGGAGATCGAGGTACGTGTTGTCGCCATCCCACCATCGCGAGCCGGCGATGGGGATGCGCCGCGGGTGGCTCATGACGGTGTAGATACCGCCCTCGGCCTCCGGCTCGTCGTCCTCTTGGTCGTTGTCGCGCTCGTCCTTCCACTGGGCGACGATCTGCTCGAGCGGCGCGAGCGCTCCGCTGCCGGGCATCCGCTCGAAGAGCGTGCTCGTGTCGCTGGCGTCGTCCTCGCGCCGATCGCATCGCGTGGGTCGGTGGCTGGCCCTCACTCTCCGTGCTCGCCGCAGCGCCAGACACGCGGGAACGGGTGGTCTTCGCTCCGCTGACTCACGGGTATCTCCATGCAGGTGCACCCCACGGAGTCCCCCGCGTAGAGACACGAGGTACCGCTCGCGAATCCCGCGCAACTCGAGTCGATCACGGGGGCCTCGGTGGGACAGGGTCTGGCCGGTCGTGCCGTCGAAGCGGCGCCCGGTGGCTTCGAGACGTCCGCAGTCGGGCGCGTCGGGCCACAGGCGAGCACGAACGGCGCGAGCAAGGAAAGCGTGAGTCGGAGAGACGCTGCTGGGGGCATCTGTGCACGTCGGTTGTACCGCTGCCCGGGCGCAGCGCACACGCGGAGAGCCTTGCGTCGAGCACGGCGGGGCCGGTCAGAGCGCGAAGCGCAGGCCCACGAGTCCACCAGCTCCTCTCGGATCGACCGTCCCGCTCGCGAAGGCGATCGCGGGCGAGTATTGGTAGAACACCTCGCCGAAGAGGCGCAGGCGTCCACCGAGCGCGACGTCGACGCCCGCGAACCCCGTGCCCTCGACCGCGAAGCGCCCCGCCCCGCCGACCGAGCCTGGCGTCGCGGACACCTGCGCGAGCCGGAGCCCGAGCGAGGCGCCGAGGTAGGAGCCACGACGCCATCGGCGAGGAACGAGAACGATATCGGCAACGCGACGCGCACGATCGAGCCGCCGATCGTTCGATCGCCGAAGCTCGTGGTCGCGAACCGATCGACGCCAAACCTCACGCCGAGGCCGAGCGCGTGGCGGCCGAGTGCAACGCGGCTTCCGACCTCCAGCCGCGCCGCGGGCCAGCCAGGACCGCTCCGCCTGGGCAGCGCCGGCCGGCCGACGAAAGGCACCCGTACGGACCGCGCTGGTCGCCTCCGGAGGCGGGGTGGGAGCGGTGTCGGCCGTCCTCGCGGTCAGCTCCACCACGGCCTCGTTGCCGCCGACCGCGAACCGCACCTTCCCCGCGCCCTTCGACGGCGCGACGGCCCAGTAGGTCCCGAGCGGTCCCGCCTGGACCGGGGCGATCGAGAGTCCCGCGTCAGCGGTCGTCGTGACGACGAGTCCGTCGACCGGAGCCCCCGTCGCGTCGCGCGCGAACAAGGTCAGCTTGCGCGCACCTGCGGAGGTCCACTCCTCGCGCGTGGTCAACAGCAGCGGTCCCGCCTGTGTCGCGGGGAGGTTCAGCTCCGTCGTCGCGCCGTCGGCTGTCGCGCAGCGGATGACGTGGTCCTTGCCTGGCAAGAGCGGCGTCGGCGTCGGCGAGTCCTTTGGCGCCCCCTCGTCCAACCCCGCACGGCGCCCCGGCGAACTGCACTGCAGCAAGCTTGCCGGGTGCGTCGGCCGTCGGGAGCGTCGCCTCGAGCACCTTGGCGGACACCACCGTCAGCGAGAGCGGCTCTCCGTAGGGTCCCTCGAACTGGTCGCCGTCGTACGCGGACACCCGCGCGTGGTAGGTCCCCGGCTCGAGCCCCTTCGCCTCGACCTTGGTGACGTCGAGGCCCACGATCGCGTCCGCGACGAGGTCGTTGAAGCGAGCATCGCGCGCGAGCTGCACGTGCCATTTCGTGGGCGTCGGCCCCGCGCCCTTACCGGCCTCGTACCGTGCCGCCTCGTCGCCGACGAGGTCGAGCGCGCCGCTCGTCGTGATCACCATCCGTGGGAAGCGGCGCGTCCACGACGGCGGCGCGGGCAACGGCTTGGCGGCGTCGGCGCCTTGCCGAGCAAGGCCTTGGATCCGAACCCCGCCGGCACGTCGACGGACTTGCCAGCGGCGGCGAGCTTGCCCTTGCCGGCGTAGACCGCGAGACGCGTGGTCGAGGCGTCGTCGACGTGCAGCTTCGCCTCTCCGGTCGACAGGTCGACCTTCGCCCCGGGCGTCGCGATCGAGGTCGGCTTTTGCCGGGCGAGCTCGCCGAGGTGGCGCGCAGCGACCCCTTGAGCAACGTCGTGTCCGCCGCGCTCTTCTTGGCCGCGTTGGTGTAGGTCGCACCGAGCACGATCACCAGCGTCTCGGACCCGAGCTGCAGTCGGGTCTGGTCCTTGAAGGTGAGCTCGGCCGACGACTCCTGTTGCGTGCTCACCTTGTGGCCGCGCAGCAAGGGCTCGTTCTTGGCGCCGGGGTGCGGCGAAGGAGTGGCCGCCTCGACCTTGTTGCGGAGGAACGTGAGGTGCGCGTCCGGTCCGGGCTTCGGCACCTTGAGCACGGTGCCGGGCTTGAGGTTGTGCGGCGTCGGCCCGAGCTGCGGGTTGAGGGTGTGCAGGATCGGGAAGGCCTGGGGATCTCCGAAGACCTTGGCCGAGATGGACTCGCAGTTCTCTCCTGGCCCGACGACGTAGTCGAGCATCTCCTCGGAGTGCGCGGTCGCGGGCGCGAGCAGCGGGGTCACGAGGACGGTGAAAGCAGCAAGGCGGCGCAGCATGGGGAGCGCCTCCGCAACATCCAGGCCACCTCACCGAGGTCGGCGGCGGAGGAGTCGACGGAGCCGCACCGCGATCGCTTCGTCAGGGGTGTTGCGTAGCGCGACGTCGGAGACCCCCGCTCGGATCCAGCGCGGGGTCGACGAGGCGCTCTCGACGTCGACCACCACGAGGGCGCAGGCGCGGTCGCGGGCGAATCCGAGGCCTTCGTCGGCCGCGGTCTCGGGGACCACGACGACGTCCAGCGGCCGCGCACCGGACGCCGCGACGCCGACGACGACCTGGAAGCCGTGGACCGACAGCGCGTCGCGGAGCCGGAGGCCGCGCTCGGTCTCGAAGCCGACGGCACGACCTGGCCCTCACCGGCGGGCAGAGTCGGTGCTGCGGGCGGTGGATCCAGCGCTCGCTCGTCTCGGTCGAGCGCCGCGAACGCGATGCGAGCGTCGACCTGCCTCACGTGCTCCGACGCGGCGTCGACGCCAGCGAGGGCGCGACGCAGCCCGTCGCGGAACGCGGCGATCGTGGGGCGGTCCTCCGCGCGCTTCGCGAGGGCCGCCCGCGCGAGCGCCTCGAGTCCAGGGTGGACCTCGCGGCGGAATCCGACCTCCCGCATCGGCGGTGGATCGACGAACGCGTGCTGGGTCATGAGCTCGAGCGCAGCGCTGCCGTCGAACGGGGGACGCCCGGTGAGGAGCTCGTAGAGCATCACCCCGAGCGCATAGACGTCGGTCGCCGGACCGACGTCGCGCCCACGACACCGCTCGGGCGACATGTACGTCGGCGTGCCCTGGATGGCGTTGGTGCGCGTGAGGCGCGCTGCACCCGGCTCGACCATCAAGGCGAGGCCGAAGTCGAGCAGCTTCACGCGGTCGTGAGAGACCATCACGTTCTCGGGCTTGAGATCCCGATGGACCACGCCGGCCGCATGGGCCGCCGCGAGAACGTCGCCGATCTGGTCGAGCAGCTCGACGATGCGGGCGTCGGGGAGCGGCCGGTCTTCGGGCAGGCTGCTCGCGAGTGTCTGCCCCTCCACCAGCTCCATCGCGAGGAACAAGCTCCCGTCGACCTCGCCGAAATCGGTGCACCGCGACGATCCTGGATGCCGGAGGCGGGCCAACGTGAAGGCCTCGCGCTGGAACCGGGCCCGGATCTCTGGGCTGCCCGCCCAGCTCGCCGACAGGAACTTGAGCGCGACGGGCTGCGCGAGAGCGAGGTGGACGGCTCGGTAGACGACCCCGAAGCCCCCCTGCCCGAGCAGCGCCTCGATCGCGTAGCGTCCGACAATCGTCGTTCCGAGGCGCGCGACGGCAGGAACGTGCCCGCAGGCCGGACACGTCTGCTCGAGGGGCACGTCCGTGGCGCCGCAGGCGACACAACGGACGGGATGGGCCACGGTCTCTCGTTGCGAGAGCACCGTGTCCGGCGCGCACAGCGTCCGCTTCTCGGCCAACACTCAGCGCTTGTACGCACCACGTGTGCCAACGCGTCGGCGCCGTCGACCACGGCCCGGGCGTGGATCGTTCTGACCCGACCGTCCATTCGAGGTGTGTCGAAACGAGTCAACCCGCGAGGCCTACGGGGCGCTCAGATCAGCGACGGGCACTGCGTGCCCTGCACGCAGATCGCGTAGGTGTGCCCCGTCGGCGCGGGGCAGCACTTCTCGGTGGCGCCACAGGTCGCGCACGGGCACGTCGTGCAGCCGACCGCGACGCGATAGCCCTGGCAGCTCCCCTCGGCGCACACCTGGTCGACCGTGCACGCGACGCCGCACGCCCCGCAGTGCATCGGCCACTTCTTCGCCCAGAGGCACGACTTGCCGGACCCGGTGGAGCTCGCGCAGGTCAGCTCGCCCGCGCCGCACGAGGTGACGAACGACGGCGCGCACCCGCTGCTCTCCATGCAGAGATTGGTGCACACGGTGCCGCAGCCACCACCGGTCGCGCCACAGTGCTCCGCGTCGCCACGGCTGGGCACGCACGCGCCGCCGCAGCGGACGAGCCCGGGGCGGCACGCGCACGCGCCGGCCACGCAGTGCTCCATGGCCGCGCACGAGGTGCCGCAGCCACCGCAGTTCCTGGGATCCTCTTGCGTCGAGACGCAGGCGGCCCCGCACTTGGGCCGGCCCGCGCCGCGGGGCGTCGCGCCGGTGCACTTGCCCGCTGGCCTGCGGTCGCAGATCAGCGTGCCGTCGTTGCAGGTGCCGCAGCGCGAGCCCGGAGGCGCGGTCAGCTTCGCGCACCCACCGCACGCGTTGGGCGAGGACGAGCCGCTGCACACGAGGGCGTCGGTGCCCGAACAGGCGAGCTTGCCGCCGCAGCCGCACGCGTCGCCCACCTTGCCGGTGAGGGCGCTGCAGCCACCACACTCGTTGTTGCCCGTGCTGCTCTTGCACGCCACGGCGTCGATCCCCGCGCAAACCCAGGTGCCCGCGCCGCACGCGGAGGTGCACGCGTCGCCCGGCTTCGCGCTCAGCGCCCCGCACCCGCCACACGCGTTGCCCGAGGTGGTGGGCTTGCACCCGACCGAGTCCTTGGTCTGGCACACCCAGGAGCCCGCGCCGCACGAAGACGCGCAGGCGGTGCCCGGGATCCCGGTCAGCGGACCGCACCCCCCACACGCATTGGGGACGCAACCATCGACGCCATCGGCGGACGTGTCGCTCGCGTCGAGGGCGACGTCACCGGTCGAGCCGTCGGCAGGCTCGCCGAACTCGAGGCTCGGGTAGCCACAGCCGACGGCCGACGCCGCAAAGAGCCCCAGCGCGATCCACCCCTGCGATCTCAAGACCTCTCCATCGTGACACGGGCACGCGCGCCTCGTCACTGGGCGCGGCCTCTCGCGCAGCGCGTCAAGCGCCCACCGCCCCGCTCCCCGCCGTATCCGCGGCAAGCAGGGCGAACCAGGCCGATTCCGCTACATTGATCGCCACGTGGACGTCCTGCCCTTCGGCCCCGGCGACCTGATCGGCGGTCGCTATCGACTGCTCCGACCGATCGGTGCGGGCGGCATGGGCACCGTCTTCTCGGCGCGGAACGAGTCGACCGATCGCGAGTTCGCGCTCAAGCTGATGCAGCCGCAGGTGGCGCGCGACCCCACCGCGCTGACGCGCTTCTTCCAGGAGGCCAAGGCCTCCGGCCGCCTGCGACACCGGTGCATCGTCGAGGTGTACGACCTCGGACGCATCGAGGGCGACGCCAGCGATCCGCGGGCCGGCACGCCGTACCTTGTGATGGAGTTGCTCGAGGGTGAGCCGGTCGACGTGCTGCTCAAGCGCCTGAAGGTGCTCCCGTGGGGCACCGCGCTGCGGATCGTCGCCGACGTCGCCCGGGCCCTCGAGGTGGCCCACCAGCAGCGCATCGTCCACCGCGACCTCAAGCCGGCGAACCTGTTCCTGCATCGCTCGCTCGAAGGCCGGGTGGTGCCGAAGATCCTCGATTTCGGGGTCTCCAAGCTGGTCGGTCGCTCGGAAGAAGCGAGCCAGACGAGCGCGGGCACGGTCGTCGGCTCCCCCGCGTACATGAGCCCCGAACAGGCCGCCGGCGAGCTCGACGTGGATCGCCGCTCCGACGTGTGGTCGCTCGGCGTGATCCTCTATCGCTTCCTCGCGGGCGTGCAGCCGTTCAAGGCCCCCAACTACAACGCGCTCATGATGATGATCGCGCGCGACCCGCCGCCGTCGCTCGCCGAGCGCGCGCCCGACCTGCCGGCCGACGTGCTCGCCCTGGTCGGTCGCTGCCTCGAGAAGCAGCGGGAGCAGCGCTTCCCCACGGCGCAGGCCTTCGCGGAGGCGATCGAGGAGGTGCTGCGCGCCCACCCCGACGCGCCGACGCTCGACCTCGACGCCGAGGTGCAGGCGCCCGTCGAACTCATGCCCGACGAGGCCCAGACCATCGCCGGCGAGACCCTCGCCGCCACCGAGGTCGACGTCGACGATCGGGCGCGCACCCACGTCTACGCCGGCCGGACGGGCGAGCCGACGCCGCAGCCCACGCCCCAGCCCACCCTTTCGCCGACGACCACGCTCACGCCCGAGCGCCGCGCGCGCTGGGTGATCCCCGTGGCCATCGCCGGCGTGGGCACGCTGGTCGGCGTCCTCGTCTTCTTCGCGACGCGCGGATCGGGTGTGGTGGTCGACGCGGCGAGCGAGGGGCCGAAGGCGACCGTGAGCGCCACGGCGACCACGGAGAAGGCGAAGGAGCTCGCCGTGCCCGAGACGGCCGTGCCGGTAGCGTCCGCCTCCACGGCGCCTTCGAGCAGCGCGCCACCCAAGGCCGGACCGCCCAAGGCCGCCGCCAAGCCCGACAAACCTCCCAAGCCGTCGACGCCGGCGCCCGTCCACGAGGGCGTGACCGGAGCGGGATTCTGAGGGTACGATCGACGCATGGGTGGGAGGCGCTGGCTGCGTCGCGCGGTCGCCGGGTTGCTCGTCGCGTCGCTCGTCGGCGCGAACGCGCCCCTCGCCGCGGAGCCCAACTCTCCCGAGCTCGCCGCGGCGCGCGAGCTGTTCAAGCAGGGCCTCGAGCTCGAGGGCAAGGGCGAGTGGAAGGCCGCGCTCGACACCTTCCGCAAGGTCGGAGCGGTGCGCATGAGCGCCGCGGTGCGCTTCCACCTCGGGCTCTGCCTCGAGAAGCTCGGCAGCCTCGTCGAGGCCTGGGGCGAGTTCCAGAAGGCCGAGGCCGAGACGGCCGCGGACCCGAAGCCCGAGTCCGCGACCATCCACAAGTCGGCGGCCAAGCACGTCGCAGACCTCGACGCGCGGATCCCACGCCTCGTGGTCAGCGTGAACGTGAAGGCCTCGCTGTCCGTCGACGGGTCGCCGATCAGCGCCGCGCTGCTCGACGCGCCGATCCCTCTCGATCCCGGCCCCCACACGCTCGAGGTCTCGGCCAAGGGATACGTCACGCAGCGAAAGAAGCTGACCCTCGCGGAGCAGGCGCCGCCCACGAAGGTCGCCTTCGAGCTGGAGCCCGTCGCCGGCGGCGCGCCCCCACCGCCGAAGCCGGAGCCACCCCCGCCTCCCGCGGAGCCTGGCTCGACCCGTGTGGCTCCCTTCATCCTGACCGGCGTCGGCGTCGTGGCGTTCGGTGCAGGCGTGGGGCTCGCTCTGCACGGCCGCGCGATCGGTCAGGAGGTCGAGGCCGCGTGCGGCGCGGCGCGTCCGTGCCCTCCTTCGCTCGAGCCTCGATACGACGACGGCAAGCGCTTCACGCTCTACGGCAACATCGCCTTGATCGGCGGCGCGGTGCTGACCGCGGGTGGGCTCGTCTGGCTCGTGGTCGGTCGGTCCGAGCCGAGCCACGTCGGCGTGCACCTCGCACCGACGGTGGGCGGCATCGTCGCCTTCGGGCGGTTCTGAGCGTGGCGAGGGCGAAGCCACCGTCGAAGGCCAAGAAGGACCCGCTCGACCGCGAGCTCGCGCAGATCGCGAACGCCTGGGCTCATCCCGCGACGAGCGTGACGCTCGATCCCGCCCTCGCCGAGGCGCGGGTGCGCACGGGGTGGGCGGCGCGGGCGCCGGTGTTCGAGGCGTCGCTCCCGCTGGCGAGCGAGCAGGGTCGCGCGCTCTTCGGTCAGGCCAAGGCCTACGTCGACGCGGGGATGCCGCGCGGCGCCCGCCAGCCCGACGAGCAGGCGGCGTTCTTCGCGGTCGCCGGGTCGGCCAACGTGCCCGGCGCGCCTTGCTGGGCCGACTTCTACGGGCGGTGGGTCGAGGAGGGCGGCCTGGACCACGCCATCGCCACCGTGCTCCGCATCCCGGCGACGCGCGACGACGTCTTGCGCAACGAGGCGGTGCTCTTGCCGGGCACGACCGGCGCCTACCTCCACGGCGTCCTCGTCGCGCTCGCGCCGAAGGTGCAGGCGCTCGAGCCCGCCGCGCGCGCGGAGCTCTCGGCGAAGGTCGCGCCGCTCGCGCACACCTCGACCCCCGAGGCCGCCGCGGCGCTCGCGCTCCTGCTCGACGACGAGGAGATCGCGAGGGATGCCATCGCGCGGGCGGACGCGGAGGCGCTGAGCTACCGGCATCCATGGCCGACCGAGCTCTTCTCGGTGCTGAGGAGCGGTGAGGTCTTCGCGCACCTCCTCTCGCGCGGCGCCGAGGCGTTCCAGTTCTTCGCCGCGGGCTACGTGCTCCGAGCGCGTGGGCGCGTGCCCGACGCCGGGCTCGCCGACGCCCTCGTGCGCTTCTTCGCGGCCGCGATGGCGGAGCCGCGCCGCATGAACGCCGCGTACGCGAGGAAGTTCGCGGCGGTCGCGTGCACGATCCCCGATCCGCGCCTGGCGTGGCTCTTGACCGAGCACGGCGGGCACCCGTTCCTCGAGCGGCACGCGCCGGTCTACCTCGCGCGCCATCCCGAGGTGCGGCCCGAGCGGCCGAGCGAGAGCGCGCTCGCGGCGCGCATGGTGCCCGAGCCTGCGCCTCCGCGACCCGCCGGCTTCACGAAACGAGAGCTCGACGCGCTCGATCCCGAGGCGCGAGAACAGCGGCTGCTCGGCCAGCTCGAGCACGGCCACGTCGGGACGGCGTTCGCGCTGACGTTGCTCGCCGAGTACCCGACGCCGCGCCTCGCCGTCGCCATCGCCGAGAAGATGGCGGAGCCCGACTTCGGCACGCAGGCGCCGAAGCCCGGCTTCGTGAAGGCGCTGAAGAAAGACCTCGCCACGCTCGCCACGGAGCACCCCGCGCTCGGCCAGTCGCTCGCTGCCGCGAAGAAAGCAAAGAAGAAGGGCTGAGCCTCGACCGCACGGACGCCCGAGAATCGTGGCCGAATCGGCCAGCGAGCCCTGCGGATGAACGGGACGAAGCTCGAGCTGTACCCGCGCTTCGAGGGGGAGCCTACGCTCCGGCCCGTGAGTACGAACGGCACGGCCGTCACACCCGTCCGCCGACACTCGCTCGATGCTCCGACAGAGCCAGCGGGCGCGCCTCCCCCAGCCGACGCGCGCGCACCCAAGGCGCACTGGCTCCACGTCTTCGTCCACGTGGTCGCCGTCGTGGCCGCGATCTTCCTCGCGCATTACGCCGTCACGTTCGTCTTCGCCACCGATCCACCACCGACCACGTTGTTCCATCGCGTGGTCGTCCCGCCGCGCGGCGCGGGATCGCTCGCCCGGCTCACGGCGGCGCTGAGCTCACCGCACGCCCAGTATCTTCGACCTCTCGTGGAGTCGCTGGTCTTGACGACAGCGGGCCTGCTGCTCGCGCGGCGAAGACCGGCCGATCCCATGCTGCAGCTCGTGGTGCTGGTGATGCTGCTCATGGGCACGAACAGCGCCACGGTCGCGACCCTCACCACCCTGCCATCGCACGCACCGGCCCTGCCGTTCCGCCTCGTCGCGGTGGCCCTCTACGCGCTCGCTCCCGTCGTCTCCTTGCTCGTGCTCGCCACCTACCCGAGCGGCCGACCCGTTCCGCGCTGGGCGCTCGTCTACTGTGCGTTCGGCGCGCTGCCGTTCCTGGCGGTGGCCGGCGTCATGTTCCGGGAGCATCGCTTCTCGAACCCGATCGCGCTCGTCGGGATGGCGACCGCCGGCGCCGCCCTCGCCTTCCCGCGTCATCGCTACCGGAACCACGCGACGATCCGCCAGCGCCACCAGATCCTCTGGATGGCCTACGGCGCCGGCCTGTTCCTCGTCATCGAGGCGGTGACCCTGGCGCTCATCCCGCCCCTGCTCGATCCGGCGCGACCGAGCTTCCCCTTCCTCCGCATCCTCGAGGAGGCCTGCTTCTTCGCCGCCAACATCGTCCCCCTCACCGCGATGGCCTTCTCGGCCGCCGAGTACCGGCTCTGGGACGTCGACCGGATCATCGGCCGCAGCCTCGTCTACGGCGTGCTGACCGCGTTCCTCGCGGGCGCCTTCGGGGTGGCGTTCTTCGCGGTGCGCGGCGTCCTCTTGGCCTTCTTCGGCGTCGGAGACGCGTTCGGCGCGGTCGCCGGTGGGCTGTTCGTCGTCTTCGCGTTCGCTCCCGTCCGGAGAAGGACGCGCGCGTTCCTCGACCGCCACTTCTGGGGCATCGGCGTCGACTACGAGGCCCTTGCGCGGCGCGCCTCCGCGATCGCTCCACTCCCCGTGCAGGGCGACACCTTCGCTTCCTTCGCGAGCCTCTCGCTCCTCGGCCGCGGAGGGATGGGCGCGGTCTACGCGGCCTCTCACCCCGAGTTCGGCTCGGCGGTCGTGCTCAAGGTGATGTCCCCCGAGGTCGCGAACGAACCCGACATGCGCGCCCGCTTCCACCTCGAGGCCGAGATCCTCGAGCAGATGGACCACCCCAACATCGTCCCGTTCCTGGCCCGTGGGGAGAACTACCTGGCGATGAGCCACGTGGCCGGGCGCGATCTCTCCACGCGCATCGCCGAGGGTGCGATGCCGATCGGCGAAACCTTGCCGGTCCTCCGCGACGTCGCCTCCGCGCTCGACGCGCTGCACGCGCGGAAGGTCGTCCACCGCGACGTGAAGCCCTCGAACATCCTGCTCGCGGAGCGCCGCGCGATGCTCCTCGACTTCGGCGCCGCGCTGCGCATCGACGGCAGGCCCCGCGAGGGCGACGTCGTGTGCACGCTGGCCTACGCGCCCCCCGAGCAGATCCGCGGCGCGGAGGTGGACGGGCGCACGGACGTCTACGCGCTCGCCGTCACCGCCTATGAGATGCTCACCGGCCGGCGTCCGTTCGCCGAGCTCGAGAGCGAACCGCTCGGCCTGTCGCTCGCCCAGCTCCGCGACCCACCGCCCGATCCGCGCACGTTCGTCGACATGCCCGCGGGACTCGCCGCCGCGCTCTTGCGCGGGATGGCCAAGCGGCGAGAGGACCGTCCTTCGGACTGCGCGGCCTTCGTCGCCGAGCTCGAGCAGGCCTGCTGAGCGCGCGGCTCACGGCCCGGTGGAGCACGCCGCGAGCAGCTCGCAGGAGCGTCGTCGCGCGGCGTGATCGTAGATCATCGAGACCGTGATCAGCTCGTCGACGCCGGTGTGGGCGACGAAGCGCTCGAGGCCGTCTCGGACCGTGTCCGGCGCGCCCACCATCGAGTGGGTGAGCATGCGCGAAGCGCCCAGCGCCTCGGCCGGCGTCCAGTACTGGTCGATGTCGTCGATCGGCGGCTTGCCGAGGCCGCGGGTGCCACGCTGCAGGTTCGTGAACGCCTGCTGCACCGTCGTGAAGAGGCGTCGCGCCTCGGCGTCGGTGTCGGCCACCACCACGTTCACCCCCGCCATCGCGTACGGCTTCGCGAGCTGCTCCGACGGCTGGAAGCGCGCGCGATAGAGCCGCAGCGCCTCGTCGAGCGAGGCGGGCGCGAAGTGCGAGGCGAACGCGAACGGCAGGCCGAGGGCGGCCGCGAGCTGCGCCCCGAAGAGGCTCGAGCCGAGGATCCACAGCGGCACGTGGAGACCCGCCCCGGGCACCGCCTGGATGACCTGCCCCTCCTCCACTTCGGCGAGCAACGCCTGCAGCTCCTGGACGTCGTCCGGGAACGAGTCGGCGGCCGCCGGGTTGGTGCGCAGCGCCCTCGTCGTCAGCGGATCGGTGCCCGGCGCGCGACCGAGTCCGAGGTCGATGCGGCCAGGGAACAGCGACTCGAGCGTGCCGAACTGCTCGGCGATCACGAGCGGCGAGTGGTTCGGGAGCATGATCCCCCCTGCCCCCACGCGGATCGTCCTGGTGCCGGCGGCGAGGTGACCGATCACCACCGACGTGGCCGCGCTCGCGATCCCGACCATGTTGTGGTGCTCGGCGACCCAGTAGCGGCGGTAGCCCAGTCGCTCGGCGAGCTGCGCGAGGTCGAGGCTGCGCTGCAGGGCCTCCCGCGGCGTCGAGCCTTCGGTGACGGGGACCAGATCGAGGATGGAGAGCGGGACCACGGTCGACGGTAGCGCGCACCGGGACGGAGCGCTCGACGCGGTCGGGGTCCCAGCGCTGGGACGTCTGGTACACTGCCCGCGTGGCACGCCCGATGAGCGCGAAGCAGCCGTCCAAGGCCTCGAAGGGGGCCCCGATCGTCGAGGCCCGCGCGCTCGTGGCGGACATCACCGAGACGAAGCGGCGGCTCGTGGAGTGACCCGAGACCCCCGCCCTGGCAGCGCCGTCGACGGTCGATGGCTCCTCGCGCTCGCGCTCGTCGCGGCCGCGCTGTTCGCCGCGGGCGCGCTCCTCCAGCACCACGGCCTGCGGCTCGCGAGCAAGCCCTGGCCGGTCGTCTTGCTCGGCGTCTGGGTGTGGCGCGCCGCGCCCGCCGACCCCTACCGGCGCATGCTGCTCGCGGGCCTCGCGTGCTCGCTCGTCGGCGACATGCTCCTCGAGGCGTCGCCCCGCGGACTGTTCCTGTACGGGCTCGTGTCGTTCCTCGTCGCGCACGTCTTCTACGTGCTGGCGTACGTCACCGACACGCGCGCGCTCGCGCCGCTCCGCGCCGTGGCCGCGTATGCCTACGGCGCGACGCTCCTCGCGCTGCTCCTCCGCGGACTCGGCCCCATGACGGTCCCCGTCGCGGTCTACACCGCGGTGATCTGCACGATGGTCTGGCGCGCCGCGGCCCGGCTAGGACACCCGGAGCGAAGGAGCGCGCACCTCGCCCTCCTCGGCGCCGTGACGTTCACGGTCAGCGACTCGCTCATCGCGGTCGGACGCTTCGGCGGGCACCTCGTCGGCGAGCCCCTCCGCACGAGCACGGCGTGGCGCCTCGCGATCATGACCACCTACTGGCTCGGCCAGTGGGCCATCGCGGCGTCCGCCGTCGCGCGGCACCGGCGCGGTCAGATCACCCACTGATCGTGGATGACCCCGACCAGCCACCAGCGCGTCGCGTCGGGCGCGAACACGAGCCGCAGCGCGCCCCAGTCGAGCCAGTCCGGGCGCGCCGGGACGTACCACTCGACCACGTGGGCGCCGGGGTAGACCGTCGCGGCGTTGTCGCCCGCGAGGCCGCCACCACGCCGCGCATCGAAGAGCGGCTTCGACTTCGCGTAGTCCTTGTTCCAGACGAACTCCGACCAGTAGCCGGCCGCGGTGGCGCGGATGGGATCGCCGCGACCGTCGTAGCTCCCCCAGGTACGCACGGTCGGGTCGGTCATCGCCGACTCGAGCTGGGCACGGGTGAGGACGACGTTCGTCGTCGTGTCGACGTAGCTGTAAGGGGTGAAGCGGACGCCCCACTTGGGGTGCACCATCGCCGAGAGCGCGCGCACGTCGCGGGCGGCGATCAGGCGCAGGGCCTCGTCGGCCACGGCGTGGACGTCGGTGCCCGCGACGGGCGGCCGGGCGGAGGGCACGGCAGGGGTCGCGGTCGGGGCGACAGGGGGTGCCACCATCGATTCTGACGATGGCGGCGCAACCTCCGACGCCGCGGCGTCGGTGGGGTCACTCGCGACCTCCGGCACCGCGGGGCGAGCGTCGACCGGGTCGGCGCCGGCAGGCTCGGTGGAGGGCTGTGCACACGAAGCGACGAACAGGGAGGCGAGGAGCAGCGAGCGACGCATGTCCGCAACGTGGCAAGCCTTGGACCACCGCCGGCACGCCGGGTTTTCGGCTCGGGGCCGCGAACGAGCGTGTCCGACGGCACGCGGCGTGTGGGCGAACGACAGGCTAAGCTCGCGGGGCATGAGCTCGCCGCTGTACGCCGTGACGGTCCTCGACGTCGCGCCGACCAAGGTCTCGTTCGATCTCGTGTCGGTCTGCGAGGCCGGATGCTTCACGGTCTCGAGGCTGTTCGCCGCGTGCCTGCTGTTCGAGCCGTTCTCCACGCAGGTCTACGCCGCGCCCGGCCGCCCCTGGCCTCGCCGCATCGACGGCCCCACGCCCTTCACCGCCGACGAGCTCATCGACTGGGGCGCGAGCGGTCCACCGCCCAGCGCGGCCGCGCGCCTGCAGCCGATCACCGACGTCGCCTATGGACCGTTTCGCAACGTCCCACCGCTCGCCGTGCGCCCCGACCCCGACGGGCTCCATCGCGCGGGCCTCGGTCGCAGCGCCGGTCCTGTGCACGCGGCCGCTTCCCGGGCGTACTACGACGCGGTCGACGCCGCCTATCGGCGCACGGGTGCGCAGCGATTCGCGGGGCTGCCGGCCGCCGTGCTGACGGTGACGGTGAGCGACCCGGGTTGGCTCGCGCACCTCGAGCGCGGCATGATCTGGGACGGATACGGCTTCGACGACGAGGCGCCCGTCGTGATCTGACGTCGACAGGTCAGGTCCGGTCGTACGACGCGGACTGGAACTCGGTCCGGAACCCGAGGCGCGCACAGATCGGGGCGGAGCTGGTGGTGCGGGCATGGATCAACCCGACCGCGGCGCCCGCCTCGCGGATCACCTGCATGCGGTGGGCGACGAGCGCCCGGTAGACCCCGCGCCCGCGCCACGCCGGGTGGACGGAGCTGCCTTGCAGGTAGCCCACGCCGTCTTCGTAGATGCGCACGAGACCGGCGCCCACGGCCACACCCCCTACCCGAGCGAGGAACCCCCGGTAGGCATCGAGCCTGGAATAGACGGCGACCGAGCGACGGAGGTTCGCGCCCTGCGCTTCGCTCATCGACCAGCCGGCGATGCTGGTCGCGCAGTACTCTTCGAGGGTCTCGGCGCGCAGCGGCTCGACCACGACGTCGGTGGGGACGGCGATCGGCGTGGCCGTCGGCGCCCACATCGCGGCGAGCTCGCTCGTGAGCTCGAGCCCTCGGGCGACGAGCTGCCGGGCGAGGTCGGTCGGTCGCGCGCTCGGTGTCACGAGGAACCGGAACGGTCGATCTCCGAACGCGGCGAGCGCCCCCTCGAGATCGTCGTCGACGAATCGATAGACCGCGTTCGCATGGGCAAACGGGATCGCGGGGGTGACGACCTGGGCGAGGCTCGGCGTGTCGACGACGACGCAGCCGGGCTCGCGCCAGGCGGCGCGGAACATGACCTCCTCGAGCGCGCGTCGAACGTCCATCACGTCCCCGGGAAGCGTGCGCCGGGTCGTCCCGGTCGCGCATTGGTGCGCGCGATGGCGTCGACGGGGGTGCTCACCACCTCGACCCTCCCACTCGCGAACGTGGCGGCGACGAGGTTGGCGGTCTCGATCGCGAGCCGCAGGAACCGGTTCTGCGTGTCGAGCACGACCACCGCCGCGCGCAGGTAGCCCTTCGGTCTCCGCCGCATCCGCTCCACGAACTTCGCGCGGGCAGCGCTGTCGTGCGTCTTCAGGGAGCGAAAATCGTGGATGCAGACGAGGCCGCCTTCGGCCTGGATGGTGGGGGCCGCCGCGGCGCGGACGTCGTCGATCAGGTCCTGCAGCGCGATCGCCCCGGCGACGTCGGCGTGCGGGACCGCGCTCTGGAACACGAGCACGGCGGGCTCGGCCCACCAGGCGTGGCCGAACTCGCCGAGCGGCCGGTGCGCCGGCCAGCTGTCGAACGGCGCGCGCGGCGGCTTCATGAAGCGGCCTTCGCCAGCACGGCGGTGTGCTCGGGAATCGCCATGAACTGCGCTCGGATGAAGGGGTCCAGGATGGCAGTCGCGCGCAGCCGGATCTGGTTCTGGGCGATGCTCGCGGCGCGACGCGCATCCGCAGCGCGTCCCTCCGTCTCCAGCACCTCGATGTGGCTCAGGCGCACCAGGCACTCACCGGCCTCGAGCCCGCCGAGCTGACGGAGGAGCGCCATCGCCGCGCGCGCGTCGGCCCCGGCGCTGGCAGGCTCGGGTCCTTGCAGTCGAATGCGGGCCCGGACCCCGAGCGCGAACGCACGATAGGCGGGGGTCGCGGCGAAGTCGGCGATGGCGGCGCTCACCGCCGTCTCGGCGCCGGTCGTCTCGCCGAGCGCGAGCCGAGCCAGGCCCTCGTAGAGGTGCGCTGCACCGACAAAGCGCGGAATGCCCTGCGTCTCGGCGTAGGCGACGGCTTCGCACGCGAGCTCGATGGCCTCCCGCGGACGGCCCAGGCGCAGCTGACAGAGGGCCATCGTGGCGCGCGCACCGGCTTCCACAGGGCCGACGCCCAGCGTTCGGCCGAGACGCAGCGCCTCTTCGAGCGTGGGCGCCGCGGGCTCGAACAGCCCGAGTTCGAGCATCACGAAGGCCACGTTGTTCAGCTCTATGCTCCGTCGCTCGAGCGCCCCCGCGTGGGCGAAAGCCTCCGCCGATTCGGAGAACAGCCGCAGCGCCTCCTCGAGACGGCCGGCGATCAGCGCGGGGACGGCGCGTGCATGCGCGCGCGCGCCGACGACGTGGGGCGGTAGCGGAGGTAGCAAGGCGTCGAGCTGGGCCGCGAGGCGGAGCGCGAGGTCGGAGGCACCGACATAGAACAGGTCGATCGCGATGCGACAGAGCGAGAGCGCCCGCGCCTCGGCCGCCTCGGCACTGCCGTCGTCGCCGACCTCGGAGGCTCGCCACGCCCAGCGTTCCAGCCCGGCGAGGTCTCCGAGGCGGCCGTGGCCGAGCGCGGCGTCGGCCACGGCCTCGAACCAGGTGGCACTCCCGTCAGGCAGGTTCTGCGCAGCGACGGCGCCGGCCGCGGCGAGAGCAGCGTTGTCACCGCGGAGCCGCTGGGCCCGCGCGATGGCGAGGTGGGCGAGACCGGTCGACGTCCCGCCCGGTGCCCGCGCGGCGACGGCGCTCGCCTCGGCGACGAGCGCGTCCAGGTCGTGCTTGGCTGGGCTCACCGACAGCTCGAACACCCTGGCCACCGCCTGCTCGATCGAGCCCTCGTGGACGGTTCGAGTGGAGGTCGGGTCGCTCGGTGCCGGCAAGGTGGTGCTCGCCGTGGGCCGATGCGCGCGCGCCGGGCCTTCGAGCGTGCTGTCGAGACGCAGGAGCCGTTGCTCGATCTCTCTGCGTCGCGCGGCCCTCCGCTCCGCGAACGTGGTCTGGAGGTGGTTCGAGAGTGCCCGATGTCCGATCCGACTCGGGGTCTTCTCGAGCCAGGCATCGATGTCGAGCTGCATCTCGGCGGCCGTCGAGTAGCGGTCGCTCGGATCGGCAGCCATCGCCCGCAGGCAGGTCGCCTCGAGATCGGGGGGCACGTCGGCCACGGACGAAGGACGCGGGTAGTCCCCTCTTCGAAGCCGAGAAAGCAACACGGGCTCCTCGAGCCCGGCCCAGAGGCGTCGGCGGGTCATCGCCTCCCAGAGCATGACGCCGACGGCGAAGATGTCGGCTCTGCGATCGACCGGCTCCCCTGCTGCCTGCTCTGGCGCCATGTAGGTCGGCTTGCCCTTGACCACCCCAGCCGCGGTGTCGCTCAGGCGGTCGATCGCCTTCGCGATCCCGAAATCCACGAGCTTGACGGCGCCGTCGTAGGTGACCACCACGTTGTGCGGTGAGACGTCGCGATGCACGAGGCCGAGGCTTCGCCCGTCGGCGGCGCACGCCTCATGCGCGTACTGGAGGCCCTCGAGCACCTGACCGATGACCCAGACGCACATCTCCAGGCTCGGCAATGCCTGGTTGCGTACGACGTCCCAGCCGAGACCTTCGAGGTACTCCATCTCGAGCCACGGGCTCCGGCCATCGAAGCCGACCTCGTTGATCTGGACGATGTTGGGGTGGTGGAGCGCGGCACTGACCCGCGCCTCGTCGAGGAACATCGCGACGACGGCCGCGTCCGAGCTCAGCTCGTCGTGCAGCTTCTTGACCACCTTCAGCTTGTGAAAGCCGGCCGGGCCCAAGGTCACGGCCAGGCTCACCACGCCCATGCCTCCGCGACCGAGCTCGCAGAGGAAGCGGGGACTCTCGCGCAAGAGGGGCAGCGGCGCGCTCCGACCACTGCTGCTGCGGCCCATGTCGCGAGGATACGCGAGCGACCTTCCCTCGGATCGCCTATATGTCGTTCGCCGTGTCCGAGTCGACATCGACCCGTACCGTGGGACCGACCCAGCCCGAATCGGTCCTGGTGGTGCGCGCGCCCAGTGCCTCGTCACTGCACCCACTCCCGCGCGAAGGCGTGATCGACGTCGGCCGCGATTCGGCGTGCGCCCTCACCATCGGTGACGATGCGCTCTCGCGTCGGCACGCGCGGATCGTCTGCGGTCGAGATCCGACGCTCGAGGACCTCGGCAGCAAGAACGGCACTCGACTCAACGGGCGCACCCTCGGACGCGGAGAGAGTGCACCTCTGGTCGATGGTGCCGTGATCGAGCTGGGCCAGACGACCATCCTCGTTCGCCTGACCCGGCCTGCCGCCGAGGCACCGGACTCGACGACCATCGTGGCCGCTCCGGCCATGAGGGACGCGTACGCCCTGCTCGAGATCGTGGCACCCACCCCGATCTCGGTCCTCGTGCTGGGCGAGACAGGGGTCGGCAAGGACGTGTTCGCCGAGGCGCTGCACCGTCGATCGACCCGGGCAGACAAGCCGTTCCTGCGCCTCAACTGCGCGGCGCTGCCAGAGTCGATCCTCGAGAGCGAGCTGTTCGGCTACGAGCGCGGCGCCTTCACCGGCGCCACGCAGAGCCGCGCCGGCCTCTTCGAGAGCGCCGATGGCGGCACCGTCTTCCTCGACGAGATCGGCGACATGCCCCTCGCGACACAGGCCAAGCTCTTGCGGGTGCTCGAGAACGGGGAGGTGCTGCGCCTCGGCGCCCACAAGCCCAAACGCATCGACGTCCGCTTCGTCGCGGCGACCCACCGTGACCTCCAGGCCTGGGCAGCCGAGGCACGATTTCGCAGCGACCTCTACTTCCGACTCGCTGGGGTCGTGGTGACGCTGCCGCCGTTGCGCGAGCGACCCTCCGAGCTGCCCGCGCTCGTGGACCGGTTCACGGCGCTGGCTGCGCAGCGACTCGCTCGACCGCAACCGATCTGGACCGAGGCGGCGCGCGCCCAGCTGCTCGAGCATCCTTGGCCGGGCAACGTGCGCGAGCTGCGCAACGTGGTGGAGCGTGCCGTCCTGCTCTCGACCGGCGCCATCGAGACCAGCCACCTCGCCCTCTCGGCGCCGCCCCCTCGGCGCACCTCGGAGCCTCTCGGCCGCCAGACGAACTCCTCCCAGGCGACCATCGTACCCCCGGCTGCGCCGGCCGCCCCCGCACCCAACGAAGGCGGCGTCCGTGCCGAGCTTCGCGAGCACGAGCGGGCCCGGATGCTCGACGCGCTCACCGTGTGTGGCGGCAACCAGAGCCGGGCCGCCGCCATGCTGGGCATGCCTCGCCGTACCTTCGTCAAACGCCTCGACGCCTACGGGTTCACGCGCCCCCGCAAGGGGTAGCCAATCAGGGGGCACACTCGTCGCTCACGGTGCTGCAGTCGACGAGCGAGCAATCCACCTCCTCCCCAGTGCACGTCGGCACCTCCTCGAACTCCGCGCAGTCGCCGTCGCCGAAGGCGCTGGTACCGACAAGCTCGGAGACCGCCGCCGACTCGCTCGTGGCCGTCCCCAGCACGCTGCCAGGAGTCGTGGGCGTGAGCGCTGCGGTCATCTTCACCCCCTTGCACTTGAGCTCCGAACCCTTCTTCCAGTGGAACTTCTTGGTGTCGGTGGGGTCCCCCTTGCCCGGCCCCGCCGGATTCGCCCCACTGCCGAAGATGGCACCGATCTCCGAGCAAGTGGCGGCGCGCGTCGGGGTCACCGTGGCGGAGTTCGGGTCGGTGACGTAGAGGATGTTGCCGTTGCCGAGGCCACCGGCACGAATGCAGTTCCAGACGCCGAGGTTCGAACAGCCGGGCTTCGGCTCTTTCGGGAGGCCGGCGCCGTTCGCCGACGGGCCCGCCCAGGCATTGCACTTTCCCTTCTTGGCTTCGTCGCTGGCCACGATGTCCTCACCGAGCCCGAAACATAACGGGAGCGTGGCCTTGCACTCCACGTAGGCGGTCGCCGGAATGGTGAACTTCTTTGGATCGGTCTTGTCAGGGACGATCTTGTTGACGTCGTAGCACCGAACTCGCTGCACTTGAGATCCTTGACGTCCGGCGGATCCGACTTCGACTCGAACGGCGCACCGCAGGCGCCGACCGGGAATCCGCACTTCTTCAGGTCATCGGTGGTGAGCTCGCTCGCGCTGGTCGACAGCCTCTCCACTGGACTCGGGCTCGAGCACGCGAGGGCGAGGGCGAACGGCAGCGAGAGAACGAGCGGACGGATACTGTTCATGGGCTACTCCGAGTGAGTGGGGTGACTTCGGCCGACTGCAGTCCGCGTGCCGACACAGGCGATCGCACGAGCGCCGGTCTGGGCCGCCGCGCCGGCGCGCGTGTTGTGCCCATCGTGCTCAACTTGTGACGAGGCGACGCACCAAGGCCGCTCGCCACCGCCGCGCGCTGCGCACCTGCAAGTCGGCGCAAGCCGCATTCGTGTTGGCACGACGACTGCTCAGAGGGTTGCCACTCCATCAACCGCCCGGGCCTTCCCGAGGCCTCGTGTCGGCGTCACCCACCAAGAGGTCCCTGACCTCGCCGGCGAAGGGTGCCGTGAGAAGGAAAGGCCAACCATGACAAGGTTCCAAGACATCAGGATGCTGGCGACCGTCGTAGCGATCGGTCTGCCGAGTACGGCGTGCTCATTCGATGCCATCGACGAGTCCAGTCCGGTCGCCTCCACGACGACGGCCGTCGTCGCCGACGGAGCCGAGGCGGCCTACGCGGAGCCGCCGACGGCCACCGAGCCGACGACGCCAGTCACACCGACCGAACCCGCGGCGCCGGCCAAGCCGGCAGACCCGCCACCGCCGGCAAAGTGCAAGTGGACCAACCCGCCGAACGGCACGTTCACCGGCATCGTCTCGGTGCCGGTCTCGTTCAGCCTGCCCATCTACGGGGAGGTCACCGGAAACCAAGATCTGCGCGTCACCATCGGGACCGTGTCGACCGATCCCCCGACCTACACGATGAAGGCCGAGTTCGATGCGGGACTCGCCTGGATCGAGATCGCCAACGTCACGGTCACGCTGAACTGCGACGGGACGGCTACCGCCAAGGGTTCGTCGGTGATCCGGGCCATCGACGACAAGGCTGGTGGAACGGTGTTCAACGGTGCCGGCGGCATCGGCTTCGGCGGCAGCCTGCCTGGCATCGGAGATCGCACCATCATCTTCGGCGCCAATGGCGCGCTCATCATCTACTCCGGCTCTGGTGACAACAGAGGCGGCGTTCTCGTCAAGGGCGGACTCGAGAAGAAGTGAGGAGAATCACCATGCGCATCCATGTCATCAAGTCCGTGGTTCTGACCGCGTTTTCTGTGGCGACGCTCTGCGTTTCGATGCCGGTGCTCACGGGCTGCGGAGACAAGCCGAAGGCCGAGGAGCTCAAGGACGCCAAGCTCGAGAACAAGATCCCCGACGACATCGAGAAGGAGATCAAGGACATCGAGGAGAAGAAGAAGTGAGGAGCGGAACCATGCGCAACTGCTTTGCAACCATCGTCATCGGCGCCTCCAGCATCCTCGTCGGGTGCAGCGGCAGCGCCATCGATCCGCAGCCAGTCGATCGCACCATCACTGGCGTGGTCGACAGCCCGACGCTGGGCGCCTTGAGCTACCGGGTCTCGACGCGCGCAGACGGATCGTTCGCGGTGGCGATTGCCGACCGGCTCTCGGCGACGATCGTCACGACGGACGGGCTCCGGAAGCTGCGCTTCACCCAGGGGAAGGGGTCCTACGAGGTCGGCATCACCGTCGGGGGGCTCGCGACCAGTGCGACCCGACGTCTCGCTGCTTCTGGGAGCGAACTCGGCGAGCTGCTGCTGGCTGGCTCGACCGCGCTCGCCGTAGCTGGCGCCGACGCTGAGGTCGTCGAGCTCACGGCGCTGGCGGCTGGGTTCCCGAGCACCACCACCGTCGACATCGAGGACCCCTACGTGGAACAACCCTACGTCTGTCCGGCCGATGATGTCGCCCCGGTCGACTTCGGGGATGGCTTCGCGCCCCAGCTCACCCAGCCGCCGGGAGGCAAGAAGTGCTGCGACGCCACGACGCCTGACCTGATGGCGGAGAAGGGCGACGTGAAGACGAAGGCTGGCGCGGGCGGCCTGAAGGTCGGTCCGTTCGAGCTCCAGCTGTCTGGTCCGTGGACCGACGGCCAGCTCAAGAAGTGCCCTGGCGTCAGCATGCCTGCCAAGCAGAAGGACGGCTTCAGCTCTGGTGTCAGCAAGTGCGGCGGCGTGGCGGGCTACTCCGGCGACGAGCTGCAAGGCTTCAAGTACAGCCGTGTCTGGGCGGACGGGCCTTCGGCCTCGGATGGCACGCGCGACACGACGTCGAGCTGGGGAGCGGATCTGAACCTCGCGACCTTGGGGCGGCTGAAGTTCGGCTGCCTGCTCGCCGGCGAGGACTGCAGCGGCACCGGCGAGGCAGGCCGGGGGGCTTACTCCTTGCTCAAGGGAAACGCCCTCTTGTGCAGGAAGGACGACAAGACGGTGCTGTACTTCGTCGGCTTCGAGTCGTCGGCGGTGCTCTTCTGAAAGTCGGCGGAGAGCGCGGCGCGGCGCGGATCTGCGTCGCGCTCTCCTCGGAGGCCTCGTGCACCCCTACCTCTTCCTGTTCGGTCAGCGCATCCCCACCTGGAGCGCGGCGCTCGTCGCGTCCTTCGTGGCTGGCTCCCTCGTTTCCTACAGCAGCCTTCGGGCGCTGCAGCGAAGGGGCGTCCGCATCTCGACGACCGACGAGCCCGGGCCTGCCGACCTGGCCATCGAGATCTGGGGCATCGCCCTTGCGGCGCTCGTCGTGGGACTGGGCGGCGCGCGGCTGGCGCACGTCGCCGAGGGCGCTCCCTACACCTGGATCTCGCAGCTCCGCGAGTCGGGCATCACCGGGCCACGCAACGTGCTCGGCGGGCTGATCCTGGCATCGGGCGCCGTCTGGTGGCGCGTGCGAAGCCTGCAGTGGCGTGCGGCCGTGGTCGCCGATGGCGCGATCGGGGGCGTGCTGGTCGCCTATGGCATCGGTCGCTTTGGTTGCCACCTGGCGGGCGATGGATGCTGGGGCCAGCCTGCGACTCGGCAGGGCTGGCTCTTCGCCTGCGACTACTTGCACGCCGTCGCGGGAGCGCCCGGGCACCCCGTGCTGCCGACCTCCTTGTGGGAGGCTGCAATCACAGCTTCAGCAGGCGTCGGACTCGCGCTCCTCGCTCGTCGTGCCAGCACCCCCGGCTCACTCTGGTGGCTGGGGGTGGGAGTCCTCGGAATCGAGCGCTTCCTGATCGAGTTCGTTCGTGTGAACCACCGATTCGTCGTCGGGGCACTCGCGCTGAGCCAAGCTCAGTTCGTATCGCTCCTCCTGATAGCGCTCGCGGCGGTGATGGTCCTGCGCCTGGCACCGCGACGGACCTGAGGTGGATGCGGCGACGGTTTCAGGCGACGAGCCACGCCTTCGGACGGGAGGGCGGCGGACCACGCCTGTGAAGGGTGAGCAGGTGTCATGGAGCGACGGGTCGACGCGTGGGGCGCAGAAAGCCCACGGAGAGCAGCCAGCTGCGTGGCGCGGCCACAGGCGGGCCACGGTCGGGCAGCGCGTAGCGGACCGCAGCCACTGGGAGGCCCACGGCGCTCCACTCGACGAAGACTGGCGCGCTCGACCATGGATCGGCGATTGCTGCGCCGGGCACGTGACGCGCGTGGTTCGCGAGCACGTAGCGCAGGACGTTGCGTGCCTCGGTCGGCGAGCGGAGCGCGCGGGCGTGGTACCGCTGCGCGAGCACCCGACCGCGTCGCCCCATGGCCCTGTTGAGCCCGCGGGCGATGCGGATGGTGAGGGAGCGCATCGCGCTCGAGAGGGCGCGCCGGTCGTGGGCCTCGACCACGAGGTGCATGTGGTTCCCTTGCACCGAGAAGTGGGTCACCCGGACGCACTCCCCGCGGAGGAGCGCGCGCAGGGCCTGGTCGATCGGACGCAGGCAACGCTGCGCGCGGAGGTTCCAGACGTGCTCCGCGAAGCGCAGCGTGACGTGCAAGGGGTGGTTGGCAGAGACCGTCGGCCGGCGGCGATGGGACACGCTGCCCGGCTTCGCGGGACGGCCGGCGCCCCGGCGAGCCCCACCGTGCGCGCAGACCGGAAGCGCCGCCTGCTCCATCACTTGATTATGGCATCTTTCCACGCCCCAGCAAGGGCACGGGGGGCTGATGCCCATCGGGTCGGTGGTGCCCGACCCGTCCTCTGGCCTCTCGGGAGACCCGGCAGCGTCCCGGCGCTGGGGACGGCGCTTCCCACTATCCCGCCGACCGAAACCCAATACCGTGCCGCCGCATGCGCACAGGCCTGTGGGAGCTCGCCGAGTGGGACGCCGTGGAGACGCGCGACCGCATTCGCCGCGGTGACGTCTCCGCGGCCGAGGTCGTCGACGCGGCGTGCGCCCGCGCCGAGGCCGTCGCGCCGCTGAACGCCATCGTCACGAAGACCTTCGAGCGCGCGCGCGAGGCCGCGCCGAAGGCCACGGGGCCCCTCGCCGGCGTCCCCACCTTCGTGAAGGACCTCGCCCAGATGCGCGGCGTGCGCACCGCCTGGGGGTCCGCGAGCTCGGGTGAATACGTCTCGCGCCGCAGCGACCCGATCGTGCGTGCCCTCGAGGCCGCGGGGCTCGTGAGCCTCGGCAAGAGCGCGACGCCCGAGTTCGGGCTCACCGCGACCACCGAGCCCCTGCGCTTCGGTCCGTGCAAGAACCCGTGGGCCCTCGACCGCACGCCCGGTGGTTCCTCCGGCGGCGCCGCGGCCCTGGTCGCCGCGGGCGTCGTGCCGATCGCGCACGCCAGCGACGGTGGTGGATCGATCCGCATCCCCGCGGCGTGCTGCGGGCTCGTGGGGCTCAAGCCGTCGCGGCATCGCCTCGACATGGAGGGCTCGAACCTCCTGCCCGTGAACATCGCGGTGGACGGCGTCGTGACCCGCACCGTGCGCGACACCATCGCGTTCTTCGACGCCATCGAGCGCGGGCGGCGGCGCCGGCTCGCGCCCATCGGCCCCATCGCCGGGCCGACGCAGCGGCGGCTGCGCCTCGGCGTGTTCGTGGAGTCGCCGCGCCACACGCCGGTCGACGCCGCCGTGCGCGCCACGATCACGAGGACGGCCAAGCTGTGCGAAGGGCTCGGGCACGACGTCCACCTCCTCCCCTGCCCCTTCGACGGCCAGGTCGTCGACGACTTCATCCGGCTCTGGGGGCTCGTCGCCTGGATCCAGGTGACCGGCGGCGCGCTCCTCACCCACGGTGGCTACGAAAAGGCCCAGGTCGAGCCGTTCAGCCGCGGCTTCGCGCGCGCGTTCGCGGCCGAGCCGCGCGCGGCGTTCGCGGCGATCCCGCGCCTGCGCGCCTTCCCGAGGGAGTACGCGGCGGTGATGGCGGGGTTCGACGCGCTCATCGGTCCGACACTCGCCGAGGTGCCGCCGCTGCTCGGGCACCTCGCGACCGACCAGCCCTTCGGGGAGACGCTCGCGCGGCTGCTCACGTTCGGCCCGCTGACCGGGCTCGTGAACGTGGCGGGCGCGCCCGCGGTGTCGCTGCCGATGGGCCGCACCGCGGAGGGTGTGCCGATCGGCGTGCAGTTCGCCGCCGCGCACGGCAACGAACGCACGCTGCTCGAGCTGGCCCCTCGAGCTCGAGGCCGCGGCGCCGTGGCCACGGCTCGCGCCGCGGAGCGCGTTCGCTTCGGCCTGAACGAGGTCGCGATCTGGAAGGTCGTCGTCTTCTGCCGTTCAGGACCCAGACTCGACGGCCAGCACCCAGTGCGCCCCCGCGTCGGCGATGCGCGTGTAGAACTCGACCACCTGCAGCAAGACCGACGCCGATGCCGGAGCGCGTGGCTGCAGCAGCTCCGCGGCGGCGTCGACGACTCGGCTCGCCCGCACCGCGCTCACGAGGCGCGTCAGCTCGGCGGGTCCGACGACGCCGATCCAGTGATCGCGTGGGTAGGCTCGCTCGAACCACCACGGCATCCCGGCGTTCGTGTTCGGGTAGCCGACGGCGCGACCCAGCTGCCCCCACGCGTCACGCGCCGCCTGGTTCGCCGCGCCCGCGAGGGCACGCGCGACGGAATCCTCGCCGAGTGCCTGCACGAGGTTGTACGTGGCGAGGAAGGCTGCCCCACAGTCCGTGAAGCACGCGTCCACGAGCGTCTGCGCCTGCTCGGGCGTGGTGACGAGCGCGGGCACCCGCGTCGTCTCGAGGGGCTCACCCTCGTCGTCGCACTCGGGCTCGTCGAACAGCATGGCCGGCTGGTAGGCCGCGCGCACCGCCGGATCCGCCGGCCGCTTGGCCGAGAGTGCCGCCCACTCCGCCTCCGAGAACGTGGGGCCCAGGGTCAAGCAGCGCGCCTCGAACGCCTCGGCCGCGAACGCGCGATAGCTGCACCAGGTGTCGCCCATCTGGCGGATGATACCCTTCGGTCCGTGGATCTGTCCGCCCTCGAGCTGCTGCGATTGGCGCAGCTCGGCGACCCTGCGGCGCCGCGCGGCCTACGCCGGGAGGCGTTCGCCGGGCTCCACGCCGCCGGCCCCGAGCGGGTCGCCGCGCTGCGCGGCCACCCCCTCTGGCCCCGGCGTACCCTGCCGACCGTCACCGAGTGGGCCGCTGTCGACGACGACGCGAGCGAGGTCGACTGGTACCTGGTCGATCCCGGCGAGGTCGCGGCGGTGCTCGCGGACGGCGACGACTCCGACGGCGTGAGCGTGGCGTTGGCGATCGCGGAGCGGCTCGCGGCGATCGACCCGGCGTGGGCCGGACGCATCGAGCCACACGTGCGCCGCCACATCCGTGACGCGCGAAGCGTGGCAGCAGCGCGGTCCATCACGGTCGGCGAGCTCGCGCAGCAGGCGCACGCCACCCTCGCCCGCTGCTCGGGTGCACGGCTCGCCGACGAGGTCGTCGAGCAAGCGATCGAAGCGTCGCTCGATCGCAACGTCGGTGCGCTCTACCCACATCCGTCGATCGACGCGGTCCCGCGGCTCCTCGCGCGCTTCGCGGACCCGGCGCGACCCGTGGACACGCGACTCGCGACCCTGGAGAGGATCCATGCCCTCGGCCTCGTGCCCCGGGCGGCCGGGGAGATCGCGCGGGTGGTGGGTGCGCTCGGTGAGCCGGAGGCGCTTCGGTCGGCCGCGAGCGCAGCGCTGCCCATGGACCCCACACTCATCCCACTCTGGCTCGACGTGTTGCCAGGCGTCGTGCCCCTCGATCGGGCTCGGTCGATCGCCGCGTGGATCTACACCCAGCGACCGGGGTGCCATGCCGCGCTCCGCGCCAAGGGGTTCCGACCCGATGTGCGCCGCGAGGCGCTGCCATGGGCGGACGATCCCGCTCCCTTCCTCGCGCTGCTCTCGGACAGGTCTGCCGGACTCGACGAGGTCGTCGAGGCGCTCCTCTCTACCTCGCAACTGCTCGACTGGTACGAAGGCGTCGCCGACGCGCTCGATCCCCTGCTGCGCGCGCGGATCTCCGACGGCGATGTGGTCGACGAGGGCAACGCATCGTGCGTACCGATCGCCACGCGCGCGCTCGAGGCCTATGGGCGACTGGTGCGCGCCGCCAGCTGGCCGCCCGAACGGATCGCGGCGGGCCTCGTCGACGCATGTCGGCGCGCGCTGGAGGTCGACGTCGACATCTCCACCCTCACGCGCGACCCGAGTTCGCTGTGGGGCGACCTCGTCGTCGGCGCGATCGCCGAGGGCCTCGCGGCGTACGTCGCCGATCGAAGCGCCAGCGGCCGGGGGCGGGTGCGCGCGCGCGCGTGGATCGTCGCCCACCACCCGCGCTCGGTCGACGCGGTCGACGCCGTGTTCTCGGCGTCCCTCGACGATCCGGACGAGGCTCCCGCCGTCCGCGCCGAGGCGACGCGACTCGTCAGGAACGGGAGCCTCGGTGCACCGCCCATCCCGCCGATCGAGGCGCTCCACTCACGGTGGGACGTCGGTGACCGCACGGGCCCTGTGTACCTCGATCCCGAGAAGCTCGAGAGCGCCGCTCGCGCGGTGCGCCCTGCGTCGGTGCTGGGGTGCCTCGAGCACCCCGAGGACGTCGCGACCGTGCTGTCCGCGCTGTTGCTGGTCGGCGGCGTGGCGACCCGCGAACCCGAGCTGGGCCCCGCGTGCGCGCGGCGCTCACGTCGCTCGTCGACGACGCCCGCGTTCGCTCGGGGCCGCAGCTTCCCGCGCCACTGGCGGTCGGACCGCTGGCCCGCGCGGCCCTGCTGCGCCTCGATCCCGCCTGAGAGCCTCACTTCACCAGGAACGCAGCCTCCGTGCTCGTCGCCTCGGCGGACGACCGGGTCGCGAACACACGGACCGGCGAGAGGGAGAACGCGCCCTTGCGCGCGCCGACGAGCGGCAGCGCGAAGGACTTCTTGCCGACGGGCACGTCCCGCAGCGAGACGAACAGCGAGCCGCCCTCGCGGTAGGCGTTGATGGTGCCGGCCTTCACGAGGGCGTCGAGGGCGCGCGCGTCGATCGACACCCCCGCGGCGAGCGGCACCACGATCGTGAGCTCGGGGCGGGCGACCTTCGTGTCGAGGGTGATCTGCGCGCTGAAGGTCGCGCCGACGACGCCGCTCGAGGCCGAGAGGGCGCGCTCGATGGTGAGGGTCGGGTCGTCCTTCTTGGCGAGCGTCCAGCGCTTGAGCGACACGCTCGCGGGCACCGTGAGGTTGCCGTCGTAGGCGAGCCGCACCTCGTGCTTGCCCTCGGCCATGAACGGCGAGAGGTCGACCGCGCGCAGCGCGGCGGCGCTGGTGAACGGGTCCTCGGGGTCGATCTTCACGGTGCGCACGAGCTTGCCGTCGACGGCGATGGTCACCGTGGCGCCGGCCTTCTCGGGCGGCGTGGGATCGAGGAACGTGAGCGCCTCGATGGCGGCCGCGGTGCCCCAGGCGTTGTGCCACGCGCCCCACGAGGGCTTGGTCTGCAGGAGGAAGTCGACCGCGTCGTGCAGGTCGGCGTCGTAGGCGCCGGGCGCCACGCTGGTGAGCAGCTCGATCACGCCGCGGGTGGCCTCGATGCGCCCACCCCAGGCGTGGAACCACGAGGGCTCCCAGTAGCCGCCGCGGTAGCTCGCGAGGAGCGACTTGACGCCCTGGTCGACGAGGTCGGCCTTCGGCTGGTTGCTGGCCTGGCCGTGCAGCCACAGCCCCATCACGGCGCTGGTCAGCGTGAGCGGGTCCTCGCTGCCGGGGCCACCCTTGACGATGTCCTCGGCCTTCTTGGCGAGCACGTTCATCTTGGTGAGCTGCGCGCCCCAGAGCTTCTGGTGCTTCTCGGTGAGGGCGATCGCCTGGAACGCCGACATCGTGGCCGCGCGGCGCTTGCTCGGGCCGTCGCCCTCCCAGAACGCGACGTTGCTGACGTCGACGTCGGAGTTCTGGTCGAGGTGGTCGAGCAGGTAGGTGCGGCCGCTCGCGATCGCGCTGTCGGGCACCGGCACGTTGGTGAAGCGCAGCTTGCCGAGCGCCTGCAGCGCGTGGGTGGTCACGTAGGGCGAGCTCCCCGAGCCGAGGCCCTGCTGCGCGGCCCACGTGTCCCAGCGCCAGCCCCAGCCGCCGTCGGGCTGCTGGTCGATCAGGAGCTCCGCCGTCGCGCGCTGGAGCTTCTCGTGCACGCGCGCCACGACCGTCTGCGGGGCCTTGGTACGCACGAGGTAGCCCTCGATGGCGATGGCGGCGAGCACGCGCGAGGCGTCGGGATCGACGCCCATCAGCTTCTCGTCGGCCAGATCCTCGAGGCCCTCGATGAGCGGGACGGCGCTCGGGAACGCGACCGAGAGGTCGGCCTCCAGGTGGAGATCGTCCTTGGTGCGCACGACGTCGAAGGCCACGATCTTGCCGCCCGTGAGCGTCGCGGCGACGCGCTGCTCGGAGGGCGCGCCGTGCGGCTTCACCCAGAGGGAGCGCTGCTCGGTGTCGACGCGACCCTTCTGCGCGGCCTCGGTGAAGGTGACCGAGAACGGCGTCTTGCCGACGGCGCCGGCGCGCACCTTGAACCGGACCGCGGCGCTGCTGCCGGCCGGCACGGTGATGGGGGCCGTGCCCGCGCCGACGAGCGCGAGGCCGGTCGACGACAGGCTCACGGTGCCGCTCACCGACGTCTTGCGCGTGTTGCGCACCGCGACGCCGACCTCGACCTCGTCGCCCATGGTGAGCTCGGCGGGCAGGTCGCTGCGCACCGAGACGTCCTGGTCCACCTTGATGAGCGCCTTGCCGATGCCCACCGCGCCGCGGTCGTCGGTCGCGACGACCGTGAGCCGCTGGGTCGTGATCGAGTCGGGCAGCTTGGCGTCGAACGTCTTGGTCGCGACGCCGTCCTTGCCGGGGTTCAGCACGAGATCGGGGATCCACAGCGACGTCGGCGAGAAGTCGGTGCGGATGGTGATGTTGACGTCCTTCTTCGGCACCCCGGGGACGGGCAGCGCCGCGTAGACGTCCGGCTTCGCCTCCGCGGGGGCCTTCTTCGAGGCCTCGCCGGTCGCCTTGGCCGGCGCGCTCGTGGCCATCGGCATCGGGGCCGCGCCGGGCTTCGCGATCGAGGGAGGAGCCGGTGGAGGCGCGCCCTTCGCCTTGTCCGCGCCCGCGAGGGCCGCCCATCTCGTCGGCCGCGACGGGCTGCCCGAAACCGCCCGCATTCTTGCCGTTGTAGACCGGCGGCAGGCCACCCGGTCGGAACCCGAACGGCGGCAACGCGATGTCGTAGTTCCACGAGCCCCACGTCTTCTGCACGACGGGCCAGGTCAAGATCTGCGCGCCGGTCGACGCCATCACCTTGCGCTCGGGGTTGTAGAGCACCTGCGTCGGCGTGCGCTCGAGCGGGTCGAGCAGCGCGAGCAGCGCGTCCTCGGTCATCGACACGCCGACCGCGAACGGGCGCTCGGCCTTGCCGGCGATGTCGGGGCCCTTGACCGAGAGGTCGACCTTCACCGTCTGCCCCGGCGTCGCCATGCCGGGCGCCTTGAGCGTGACGGCGATGGGCCGCGAGGCCACGACCGGCAGGTTGGCGCCATCCGTGAGCAGGCCGATCGAGGCCGGCAGGCCCTGCTTGCCCTTCTCGGCGCCGATCGCGAAGAACGTGATGAGCATCGAGCCCCACGACGGCGCGGGGAAGGTGCCGCGCGCGACGTATTCGCCCTTCTCGAACGTGATGGGCACGAGGAAGGAGTGGATGAGCGCGCCCGACGAGTCGACGACGTCGGCGTGCACGACCTTCTCCGAAGGCGCGTACCCCGAGGGGAACTTCACCTCGATCGGGGTCTTGGCGCGCTCGGTGACGCTCGGCACCGGCACGTCGGCGAACATCGCGCGCGGCGGCGACACCGAGACGTAGCCCGCGCCCATCACGCTCGGCGCCTTCACGAGCTTGGCCTGGATGTCGAGGTAGCCCTTCGGCATGGTGAACGTGGCCTTGCCGAGGCCGTCGGCGTCGGTCTTCACGATCACCGACTTCTTGCTCGTCGGGTCGCTGTCCTCGCTGTTGCTCGAGTGCGCGGTGATCTCGAGCTCCATGCCCGGCGCCGGGGACTGCTCGAGGTCGGTCGTGTGCACCACGACCTTCACCGTCTCACCGGCCACGTGCTCGTTGCGGTCGGTCTCGACGACGAGCCGCCACGGCGCGTGCGAGATGCGGAGGTCGCGGCGCAGCTCGTCCTTGCGGCCGGTCGCCGCGTCGGTGACCTCGATCACCACCGCGGCCAGCTGGTCGTCGGCGAACGCGGTGCGCATCGAGTCGAGCTTGGCCTGGTCGATCGACAGCTTGTGCGGCCCCGGGCCCGTGACGGCGCGGGTCTCCCGCGCGACCTCCTTGCCCTTGGGGTCGAGGTAGCGAGCGACGATGGTGCCGCTCTTGAACGGCTCGCCCGTCGCGCTCGCGAGGGTGACCTCGAACGGCAACGACTTCTCTTCGCGCGTCAGGAACCGCGGCAGCGTGTGCTCGATCTTCACCGCCGGCGCGACGATCCGCTTGATCTGGAGGCGGCCCGTGGCACGCTCGCCCAGGTGCTCGACGGCGATCTCGTACGAGCCCTCCGGCGCGGTCGTGGGCAGGGGCACGTCGACGAACGCGACGCCGAGCTGGTCGGTCAGCACCCGACCGCCGCCGATCATCTTGCCGTCCTTGCGCAGCATGACGTTCACGGGCGCGCCGGAGAACGGGCGGTAGTCGCCGCGCAGGCGCCACGCGAACGCGCGCACCTTCACCGTGTCGCCGGGCGAGAAGACGCCGCGGTCGGTGTAGACGTAGAGGTTGGCGCGCTCGAAGGCCGCCGTGCGCGCGTAGGCGTTGTAGTTGGTGCCGCCCTGCACGCGCCCCTGGCCCGCGCCGGCGAGCACCATCACGTGGTGCGAGCCGCCCCCCGCGCCGGTGGCGTCGGGGACGTCGCGGAACACGAAGGTGCCCGTCGCGTCGGTGCGACCGCGCAGCTTGCCGTCGACGAACACGCGCGCCCCCGCGGCGGGCGCGAACGAGGGCAGCCACGCGCCCACGTGGATGTAGGTGCCCACCTTGCTGAAGATCTCGTACGGCGAGTCGACGACGAGCCGCACGCCACCGGGGACCTTCGCCAGATCGGTGTCGACGACCGAGTCCTTCTCCTGCGCGCCGGCCGCGGTGCCGATCAGCACGTCGACGAGGGCGGTCTCGTCCCCGGACTCGTCGACGGTGCCCTTGGTCTTGGGGGGCGGCGTGGCCGAGGGCTGCGGCACGAGCGGGCGTCGCGCCTCGAGATCGTGCTTGCTGTCGAACGCCTTGTAGGCGAGGGGCTTCGGGGCGTTGGCAGGGGGGGGCACGTCCCCGCCCTGGCTGAACGCGAGGTGCTCGGCGGGGCCCGCGGCGACGGCCGGCGCGGTGGTGGGGCCTCCCCCGGTCCGGCTCGCGCCCGGCCCACAGCCCGCGGCGGCGAGCACTCCGAGGATCCATGCCGAAGTGGTGACGCGAGAGCGCTGCTTGCCCATGTGGTCCCTCGTGGCCGTGAGGCCCTGATCCGTGACGACTGCGGGTGAACGTACCGACGATCGCGGACACAGACGTCAGGAGAACGGGAAAGTCTCCCGTTCTTGCAGTGGCGCACCGAAGAGGGACCGCTAGCGGAGGTCCGCCAGGCGTTTTCGCAGCTTCTCGATGCCCCGGGCGTGCAACCGGACCCCACGACTTGGAGAGCCCGACCGCCGCGGCCGCGTCGTTCAGGTCCTCGCCCTCGAGGTAGTGCCGGCGCAGGATGGTCGCCTCCGGGTCGCCGAGGTCGACCAGGGCCGCCTCGATCCGGGTCCGCAGCTGTCGCTGGGCGGTGAGCGTCTCCGGGTCCTCGGGCTCGCGCTCCTCGACCGCGTCCTCCCCGCGCGAGACGAGGCCGGTCGCGTAGGCGGTGGCGAGGCCCGCGAGGTAGCTACCGAGGCGCGAGTCGGCGGTGGCGGCCTGGTCGGCCCGGACCGCGACGTCCTCGGCCTTGCCCTCCGCGTAGAGGTCCATGGCCTCGACCGCGCGCAGGCGGGTGAGCACCCCGCGCGGCAGGTCGGTCTCCTTGCGCAGCCCGTCCAGCATCGCCCCGCGGAGGCGCAGGCGGGCGTACGATCGGAACGCGACGCCCCGACTCGGATCGAACCGGTCGACGATCGCGGTGAGCGCCTCGTGGGCGTGCCCCTCGAGCTCGCGCGCCTCGACCCGATGGCCCAGCTGCTTGCCGAGCTGACGGGCCACTTGGGCAAGGAGCGCCATGCCCTCCTGCAGGAGCGAGTCGCGCGCGGACGCCACACCTGGATCGCGTGAGCGCGGCGGCGGGGCGTCAAGCGAAACCCTGCCACGCAGACGGGACGAACGACCGGGGCTGCTCGTTGCCCCACTCCGCCACCTGCGTTACCCGGATCCGGGGATGGCGACCGTGAAGCAGGACGACGGCGCGGCGACGGGCGCGCCCGAGGTCCACGAAGACGCACGGTTCGCCAAGGCCTGGCGGGTCTGGCTGGCCGCGCTCGCGCACGACCCCGAGGCCGCGTGGGCGGCCGCCCTCACGTATCGTTCGCTCGACGTCGATGGTCGCAATGCGTGGATCGACGCCCTCGAGATCGACGCGCCGAGCGTCGGGGCCCCCGCCATCGCGCTCTACGCGCCGCTCCTCGGCGTCGAGGACGACGTCGAGCGACGCGCCCGCATCCGCGCCGCGCTCGAGAAGCACGGCGCCTCCGCCCCCACCACCATGGCCCCCACCAACGTGCTCCGCGGCCTCCGCGGTGACACGCTCGGCTCGCGCGTCGTCGTGCTCGTGCACCCGCTCTACCTCGACTTCGTCGAGATCCTCACCTGCGTGCTCGACGAGGACGGCGGGTTCGGCGAGGTGCACCACCAGCCGCTCTGTCGCGCCTCCGAGGGTCCGACCGACGGCGACCGCGTGCCCGGCCGCCCCGGCATCTCGGTCGAGCTCGAGGCGGTGCCCGTCGAGCTGGTGATCGAGGAGCTCGCCCACGCGATCGTCGCGCACCGCCGCACGCACGGCAACACGCCGCCCGCGCTGTTGCGGTTCGTCGATCTGTTCACGCCGCGGCCGGAGTACGTCGACCGCAACAAGCTCGGTGGGGCGTGAAGCCCGGTGTCCGCTAGAGCGGCGCCCATCTCGACCCGCGCGGCTCCGCGCACGGTCCTCTTCGTCGAGGACGACATCGACTACCTCGAGGTGCTGCTCCGCATGGCGCGCACCCCCACGGTCACGACCGTGGGCGCGACCACGGTGGCCGAGGCGCTGACCATCGCCGCGCGGCAGCACGTGGACGCCGCGGTCACCGACCTCGTGCTCCCGGACGGCACCGGGATCGACTTCATCATGGCGCTCCGCAAGGGGGGCCGCGAGCTACCCGTGCTGGTGCTCACGGGCGAGGGCTCGGTCCACGCGGCCGTCGAGGCGCTCAAGCAAGGCGCCTCCGACTTCCTCCAGAAGCCCATCGACGCGCCCCGCCTGCGGGGGCTCCTCGACGAGCTCCTCGCCGACGCGGCGAGCCACGGGCGCGGCCCGCCCAGCGACGACCACCCCGACTGGTTCCAGGGGATGTACGGGCGTTCTGCGTCGATGCGCGCGGTCTTCGAGCAGATCCGCCGCATCGCGCCGACCGACGCGCCGGTCACCATCGTCGGCGAGAGCGGCTCCGGCAAGGAGCTCGTCGCGCGCGCGATCCACGAGGAGAGCGCGCGGCACGGAAACGCCTTCGTGCCGGTGCACACCGGCGCGATCCCGCGCGATCTCGTCGCCTCCGAGCTGTTCGGACACGAGCGCGGCGCGTTCACGGGCGCGCTCACGGCGACCGACGGCAAGTTCGAGGCGGCGCGACGGGGGAGCATCTTCCTCGACGAGGTCGGGACCATGGGGCACGACGTGCAGGTCGCGCTGCTCCGCGTGCTCGAGACCCTCCGCTTCCAGCGCGTCGGCGGCCACAAGGAGCTCGTGGCCGACGTGCGCGTCATCGCGGCGACCAACCGCGACCTGCGGGCCGCGGTGCGCGCGGGCGGGTTCCGGGAGGACCTGTTCTTCCGCCTCCACGTGCTCACCATCGAGCTGCCGCCGCTCCGTGCGCGCCGCGACGACGTCGTGCCCCTCGCGCGCCACTTCCTCGCGCGCTTCTCGGAGCGCTACGCGCCCACCCGCGAGCCGCGGAAGCTCGGCGCCGACGCCGAGGAGCGACTGCTCGGCTACCACTTCCCGGGCAACGTCCGCGAGCTGCGCAACATGATGGAGCGCGCGGCGGTGCTCGTCACGGGCCCCGAGGTGCACGTGCGCGACCTCGAGCTCGACCTCGACGCGCCGGCGGTGCGCCCGCGGGTGGCGGCGGCCGAGGCAGAGAGCGACGAGGCGCCCCTGCTCTCGGTGCGCGTGGGCAGCACGCTCGAAGAGGTGGAGCGCGCGCTCATCCTGCGCACGCTCGAGCACCTCGGGGGCAACAAGCAGCGCGCCGCGCAGGTGCTCGGGATCAGCCGGCGCAACCTCTACTACAAGCTCTCCCAGTACGGCGTGGAGTCGCGGCTCCGGAAGTGAAGTGACTCAGAGCCGCACGAGGAAGCGCACGCCGCCGCCCGCGCTCGCGGGCTCGGCGCAGAGGGACACGGAGAGCAGGTCGGCCAGCACCCCGGCCGCGACGGGCGCGATGCCCGAGCCGCGTCCTCCGCGCGCACGGGTGCGCGGGGTCACGAAGTACGCAGCGGCGTCGTCGGGCGGAGGCCCCTCCCCCTCGATCACGAGGAGCGTGGTCGCGACGTCCACGGTCGCCTCGCGACGCAGGAGCACGCGGACGGTCGCGTTGCGCAGGCTCGCGGCGATGGTGTCGTCGAGGAGGATGTCGCAGAGGTGCCCGAACACGGTCCCGTCGACCACCGTGACGACCTCTTCGAGGTCAGCCTCGAGGGTGACTCCTCGGGCCGTCGCGAGCTCGTTGATCCGCGCCAGCGCCCCGCGCACGACGTCCGCGAGCCGGGTCTCGGCGGGGACGACCTCGCCCCGCGAACCCCCGAGCGCGGACATGTCGGCCGCGAGCCTCGTGAGCGCCTGGGTGGAGCGGCGCAGCACCCGCACGAGGCTCCGGGTGTCCTCGTTCGCGTCCTCGTCGAGCAGATCGAGGGCGCCGACGATGGCCCCGAGCGGCGATCGCAGATCGTGGGCGGCGATGGCGAGGAGGCGCCCGTACGCTGCGGCGGGGACGCCCCCGGACGACCGGCCGGCCACGCGTCACGCCAGCTTGAGGAGCTTCTTCAGGCGCTTGGCGTCCGCGAACATGTCCACGTTGGTGAACACCCAGACGCTGGCGTCGTGCTTGGCGGCCTTGACGATCTCGGCCAGCTTCTCGAGCGCCGGGTCCTCGTAGCGCGACTTGTGGCCCGCGGGCCCCGGCAGCCGGTAGTAGCCGAAGCCCGACTTGTACGTGCCGTGGGCGAGCGGGTCGCGCGACGCGACGGCGCCGGCCTCGAGGGCGAGACCGAGCGCGTCTTCCGGATCCCACGCGGGGGGAGCCTCCCAGACGACGCGGTCGAAGCGCTTGCGCACCGAGGTGAGGAAGTCGCGGACGACTTGCCGGTTCTGCTTGCTGGCAGGAAAATCGGGCGGCGCGACGAAGACGACGGTCTTGGTGCCGAGCTCCTCGGCGACGTCGCTCAGCATGGCCAGGCTGGTCTCGACCACCTTGCCTTCGCGGAACCCCTCCTGGCCGACCTCGCGCGGCCCGAGCAGCGCGAACTCGAACCCCTCGGGGCCCTGCCTCTTCCAGCGACCGAGCGTGCCGCGGCCAGGAGTCTGCGTGTTCGTCTCCTGGACTTCGACGAACATGAACTCCTTCACGTAGCGCGTGAGGGGCACGGCGAAGCCCGCGCAGCCGACGGTGAGCATCCGACCGCGGACGGTAGCACGTACCCCCCGTCCTCGTAAGCGAAGGTTCGCTCTTCGTCGGTCCCTGCGTCAGCGGGCGCGCTTCGTGGCCTTTTTCGCCTTCTTCTTCGGCGCCAGCACCTTCTTCGCGGGCGCCTTCTTCTTCGCCGGCGCCTTCTGCTTCTTCTGCGGCGCCTTCTGCTTCTTCTGCGCCGCCTTCTTCTTCGCGGGCGCCGCCTTCTTCTTCGCGGGTGCGGCCTTCTTCTTCGCCGGCACGACCTTCTTCTTCGCGGGCGCCTTCTTCTTCGCAGGCGCCTTCTTCTTCGCGGGCGCCTTCTTCGCGGGCGCCTTCTTCTTCGCCGGCGCCTTCTTCTCCGTCTCCCACTCGGCGACGGCCGCCGGCGCCACGGCCTCGCCGTCGTCGACCTCGGGGAGGCGACCGCGGACGAGGTGGTAGAGCTCGCGCGCCAGCTCGACGAGCCCCTCACCCGTCGCGGCGCTCACGAGGCGGAGATGGATGTTGGCCTTCGCGAAGCGCTTCTTCTCGACCTCGAACGCCTCGCGCGTCTCCGGCAGGTCGGCCTTGGACATGACGACGACCGTGGGGCGCGCGGCGAGGTCCGGCGCGAAGCGGGCGAGTTCGGCCGTGATGGTGCGGAAATCGCCCAGCGGATCGCGCCCCTCGTCGCGCAGCGGGTCGGTCGGCGGCGCGACCACGTGCAGGAGCGCCCGGCACCGCTCGACGTGCTTGAGGAAGCGCGTGCCGAGCCCGTGCCCCTCGCTGGCGCCCGGGATGAGGCCCGGGATGTCGGCCATCACGAAGCTCGCGCTGCTCGACCGGCCGCCGATCTTCACGACCCCGAGGTGCGGCCGCAGCGTGGTGAACGGATAGTCGGCGATCTTCGGCGCGCGCGCGCGACATGGAGGCGACCAGCGTGGACTTGCCGACGTTGGGGAACCCGAGCAGACCGACGTCGGCCAGCACCTTGAGCTCGAGCCGCAGGCGGCGATCCTCGCCCTCGGCGCCCGGCTCGGCGCGGCGGGGCGCCCGGTCGAACGGCGTCGCGAAGTGGATGTTGCCGCGACCGCCCTTGCCGCCGTGGGCGACGATCACCCGCTCGCCGTGCCCCGTGATGTCGCAGATCTTCACGTCGGTCTCGGCGTCGTAGACCTCGGTGCCCACCGGCACCCGCACGATCAGGTCCTCGCCGGCGCGGCCGTACTGGTCCTTGCCGCGGCCGTGCTCGCCGTTCTTGGCGCGCAGCTTGGGGCCCGACGCGAGGTCGAGGAGCGAAGTGCGCCCCTCGTCGCCCTCGAAGATCACGTCGCCGCCGCGCGCGCCGTCGCCGCCGGCCGGGCCGCCGAACGGGATGTACTTCTCCCGCCGGAACGCGATCGCGCCGTTGCCGCCGTCGCCTGCCTTCGCCTCGAGCCGCACCTGGTCGACGAACTTCATCGCCGCGCTCTTAGCGAAACGACGGGGGCGTGTAACTAGCGACGGGCCCCCGCATCGTCGATCCGCCCCATCCGACCTGCGCGGTAGTCCGTGATGGCCTGGGCGATCTCCTCCTCGGTGTTCATCACGAACGGCCCGTAGGAGACCACCGGCTCGCGGATCGGCGCGCCGGCCAGCAAGAGCAAGCTCGCCCGCTCGTTCGCGGCGAGGCGCACGTGCGAGCCCTCGCCGAGCACCGCGAGCTGGCCGTCGGCCACGTGGGTGCCGTCGATCTCGGCGGCGCCCTCGAACACGTAGGCGTAGGCCGTGAACTCCGCCGGCAGCGCGACCTCGACGGCGGCGCCCGGCTCGAGGGTCCAGTGGTGATAGGCGATCGGCGTGCGCGTCTCGATGACCGCCTTCACGCCGAGCACCTCGCCGGCGACGACGCGGACCGAGGCGAGCCCGTCGGCCGTACGGGCCTCGGGGATGCGTGCCTTCGGGATCTCCTGGTAGCGGGGCGCCATCATCTTGTCGCGCGGGGAGGTTCACCCAGAGCTGGAACCCGTGCATGCGACCGCCGGTCTCGCGGAGGCGCGCCGACGGCATCTCGGCGTGCACGACGCCGCGGCCCGCGGTCATCCACTGCACGTCGCCGGGGCCGAGCACTCCCCGATGGCCGGCGGAGTCGGCGTGCTGCACCTCGCCGTCGAGCAGATAGGTGACGGTCTCGAACCCGCGGTGCGGGTGGTCCGGCGCGCCGAGCGCCTCGCCCGGGCCATAGGTGACCGGGCCCATCTCGTCGAGCATGAGGAACGGATCGGCGGAGGCGAGGCCGCGGCTCGGGAACGGGCGGCGGACGACGAAGCCACCGCCTTCCTTCTGGCGGTGGGAGGTCTGCACCTGCGTGACGGGGCGGGAGGACATTTGAAAAATTCCCGTTTAAGCCCCCGGGGGGGGGGGCCCGGGGGGCCCCCCCGCCCCCCCCCGCGCCGCGGCGGCGGTCCCCCCCCGGCGCCGGCCCCCCCGGGCCGGCGCCCCCCCCCGCGCCCCCCGGGGAAGCGGCCCGCTCCCCCCGGGCCCCGGCGCCCGCGCCCCCCGCGGGGCCGCCCCCCCGCGCCCCGGCCCCCCCCGCCCCCCCCCGCCGTTGCGGCCCGCCCGGTTGGCGCCCCCGCCCCCCCCCCCCCCCCCCCCGGGGCCCCCCCCGGCCCGGGGGCGGGTGTCCGGGCCGCCCTCCCCGCCCCCGGGGGCCCCCGCGGCCCGGGGGGGGGCCCCCCCCCCCGGCGCCCCCGGGGCCCCCGGGCCCCCGCGGGGGGCCCCCCCCCCCCGGGGAGCGCGGCGGCCCCCCCGCCCCCCCCCCCCGGGCCCCCCCCCCCCGGGGGCGGGCGGGGGCCCCCGGCCCCCCCCCCCCCCCCCCCCCCCCCGGGGGAGCCCCGGCGGGGGGCCCCGGGGGGGCGCACCCCGCGCCCCGGGGGGCGGGGGCCCCCCCCCGTTTCCCGGGGGGGCCCCCCGGGGCCCGCCCGCCCGGGGCCGCCCCCCCCGCGGGGGCCCCCCCCCGCCCCCCCCCCCCCCCGGGGGCCCCCCCCCCCCCCCCCCCGGGGGGCGGGCCCGGGGGGGGGGGGGCCCCGCGCGGCGCGGCGCGGGCCCCCCCCCCGGGGGGCCCGGGGGGCGGGGGGGGCCCCCCCCCCCCCCCCCGCGGCCCCCCCGGGGGCGCCCCCCCCCCCCCCCCCCCCCCCCCCCCCCCCCGGGGGCCCCCCCCCCCCCCGGCCCCCCCCCCCCCGGGGGGGGCCCCCCGGGGGGCGCCGCGCCCCCGCCGGGGACGCCGCCCCCCCCGCCCGGGCGGTGGGGGGCCCCGGGGGCCGGGGGGCCCCCCCGCGCCCCCCGCCCCCCCGGCGCCCCGGGCCCGCGGCCCCCCCCCCCCGGGGGGCGCGGCCCCGCCGGGGGCCCCCCCCCCGGGGGGCGCCCCCCCCCCCCCCCCCCCGGGCCCCCCCCCCGCCCCCCCCTCCCCCGGGGCCCCCGGCGGGCCCCCCCCCGCCCCCCCCGGCTCCCGGTGGGTCCCCCCCCCGCCCCGGGGCCGGGGGGGGGCCCCCCGGGGGGAGGGGCCGGGCCCCCCCCGGGGGGGGCGGGGCCCCCCCCCCCGGGGCCCCCGGGGGCCCCCCCCCCCCCCCCCCCCCCCCCCCCTGCTCCCGCGGGGCCCCCCCCCCGGGCGCCGCGTTTGCCCCCCCCCCGGGCCGCGGCCCCGGGGCCCGGGGCGGGGGCCCCCCCGGGGGCCCGGGGGGCCCCCCCCCCGGGGGGGGTTTGGGTCCCGGGGGGTTTTCCGGGGGGTGTGGCCCCGGGGGGGCCGGGCCCGGCCCCCCCCGCCCCGCCCCCCCCCCGCCGCCCCCCCCCCCCCCGGGGCGCCCCGGGGCGCCGCCCCCCCCCCCGCCCGCCCCCGGGTTGCGTCCCCGGGGCCCGGGGGCCCTCCCCCCCGCGGGGCCCCCCCGGCCCCCCCCGGGGGGGGGCCTTTTCCGGGCCGGCCGTCGGGCCCGGGCGGGGCCCCCCGGGGGCCCCCCGGGGGCCCCCCCTTCCCCCCCCCCCCCCCCCGCGCCCCCCCCCCCCGGGGCGGGCGGCCCCCGGGCCCCGGCGCGGGCCCGTTTTCCCCCCCCGGGGGGGGGGGGGGGCGGGGCCCCCGGGTTTTTTTTCTCCGGGGGCCGGCGCCCTCCCTTCGCGGGGGGGGCCCCCGGGCCCCCCCGGGCCCGGGGCCCCCCCCCCCCCCCCCCCGGCCCGCGGGGCCCCCCCCCGGGGGGGGGGGGCCCCCCCCGCGGCCCCCCCGCCGCCCGGGGGGGGGGTGCCCCCCGGGGGGGAGGGGCGGGGGGGGAGCCCGCCCCCCCCCCCCGGTGGGGCCGCCCGCGCCCCGTGGTTCTCCCCCGCCTGCGAAGGTACACACCACGCGACGAGACGCATCGTCGACGAACCGCAACGGACTGTTGCGAGGCGGCGGTGAACCCTCGCCGATTCGGTGGATTGTACTGGTGTGCGAAACTATCGCATTGGGATCATACTGATGGCGCGAACGCTTCGGCGCCCCACACTGAGGGCCATGAAGCGACTCGCCCTTGCCTTGCTGTTCGCGACCACCCACTGCGCCATCGTCACGCCCGCTGCCGAGCCCACCGACGATGCCGGAGCCATCCCTGAGTGGAAGCCCACCGCGTCCTGCGCCGAGGTGAAGGCCACCTGCGGAGGCGAGCCCGCCCAGGCCGTCCGCGGTCACGCCGCCGGGCTCGTCGGCCTCGACGGCGCGCGCGTCGAGTTCGCGGTGCGCTACCTCACCGAGGAGGGCAAGGGTCTCGACATGTCGCACGACGTCGCGCTCGGGCGCACCGTGGTCGCCGGCGGCGCCTTCGAGACGTGCGTGTGCGTCCCGCACGGCGCCAACATGTACCCGCAGATCGCCGCGGTCGTGTATCGCCCCGGCACCGTGGGCACCGTGAGCGCCGACGTCGCCCGCGCGACGTTCAGCCAGCGCTACGCGACCCTCGGCGACGAGGACGTCGCGTACGCGCTCGGTTCGGTGCCGGGCGACGCCCAGAAGGAGGCCGCGGTGGCGGCCATGTCGCCGCGGACCGCGAACGTGGTCGTCTCCGACCTCGCAGCCGTCGAGGGCCACCAGGTCCTCGGCGGACTCGTCGCCACGGAGCGCCCCGTCGCGGCGCAGCTCTCCTTCGGCGGGGTCGAGGCCGGTCGGCTCTCGCTGACGTGGAACATGCCGGGCCGCGCCTATCCGACCGAGCGCGTCGCGTTCTTCGTCGACCGGAACAAGAACGGCAAGTGCGACACCGACGGCAGCGACGCGGGCGCGTTCATCGCCTTCGCGCCGACGATCGCCCACCCGGGCGCGCTGCTCGAAGGCGCCGCCCTCGCCCCGGTGTGCGCCGCGCTGCTCCCGGGCCTTCCCCGGGAGTGAGCGACTAGAAGTCGCCCGGCTTCACGTAGGGGTGGCTCCACAAGGTGATCTGCAAGAGGCAGGACTTCACCCAGGCCTGCACCATCCCCTCCACCTCGGCCGCGGTGTGCCCCTTCCTCGCGAGGAACGGTCGCAACGTGTGGGTCACCGGGAAGACCAGCGGCACCAGGTAGCGGAACGGCACGAGGTCGGTCGAGCGGGCGCCATCGGTCTGGTTCTTCTTGGCGCGGTGATGGCGCAGCCCGATCTCGTGCTGGTAGTCGAGCCACGCCTGGTCGTAGCGAGCGGCGGCGGTGTCGAGGATCCACTGCCCGAACCGTCGGCGCACGGCGCCGAGGTAGTCGCCGAGGGGCTTGCCGTCGCTCACGTCGGTGAACGACGCGAGCAGGTGGGGCTGGCTGCCGACGAAGCCGTACCAGACGTCGAGCACGGCCTCGGTCTGGTCGGCCAGCACCTCACGGGACAGGCGGAGCCAGCGCTCGTCCTCTGCGTCGAAGAGCACCGTCTTGCGCATGAGCGCGAAGTCGGCCTCGGAGATGGGGGAACGAGCGACGGCGCCGTGGGTGTAGCCAGGGATTGCGGACATGGTTTCTCCAGGATGAGGGCGCGACGATCCACGCCCCCCGGGAATCGGGAGGCCACGACCGCGCGTCGGTGACTCGGAAGACTCAGGGGCGCGAGAAGCGAAGGAACTGAGCAGCCGCCTGCGGCGCCGCGGCGGCTTCGTGCTCGTGACACTCGAGCCGCAGGTGGCGGGCGCCGAGCGGTGCGTCCACGAACGCGCAGTGGTGCGGGCGGTCCTCGCGGGGGTGTGCGTTCGGCCGGAAATGCGTGCAGCTCACGCACATGGAGCTCAGCGGGATCTGTCCCTCTCCTCGAGCGTGCGGATCATCTTCAGCATGCCGTTGAGGAACACCTCCTGCTCGAGGGTGCTCATCGCCTCGACGGCGCTCGCGAGGAAGTCGGAGAACCCCGCGGCCTTGCGCGCCTCGGTGCGGCCCGTCTCGGTGAGCACGAGGCGGGTGGCGCGCGCGTCGTCGGCGTCGCGCTGGCGGTCGACGAGACCCTTGTCGACGAGGACCCGCACCGAGTCGCTGATGGTGGGCAGGCGCACCGCGAGGCGGTCGGCCAGATCGGAGGGGCGCTCCCCGCCCGACAGGTGGAGCTGGACCAGGATCTGCGCCTGCAGCGGCGAGAGCCCGCGCTCGCCGGCTGCCTGCAGGCTCTGGTGCTTGAGGGCCGTGCCGACCTTGGCGAGCGCTGTCGCGATGCGGCGTTCGAGGGGCTCGCTGTGCACGTCGAAGAAGCTCTTCCCGGACATGATTCGGAATCCTAAGTTAGGACTCCTTACTTGTCAATCGGCGGGCTGCGCGCGCTAGACTGGCCGCGATGCAGGCGCGCTGGCTGCTGCTGGGGGTGGCGGCGTGCGGGGCCACGGCGGACCGACCCACGCCAACGGACGGCGAGAGCGACGTGGTCCTCACGGACACCGGGGCTGTCGACGCCGCCCCGGCCGGCGCGCTTCCGCCCCTGCCCGTCGGCCTCGACGCCATCCGCCGCTGGGACCTCTGGCCGCTGATCCGCCGCGGGATGCGCACGTACCTGCGGAGCACCTACGACCGCGCCGGTGGCAACGAGTCCGCGGACGCCGCGCACCACCTCCACCAGCGGGCCGACGGCGTGGTGGTGCCGCTCGCGCTCGAGGGACCGGGCCTGCTCTCGTTCGTGCGCACCAACCACTGGCACGGCAGCCCATGGCACTACGTCGTCGACGGCGCCGATCACGTGGTGCAGGAGACGACGACCAAGGACCCGACCAAGCCCGTCGAGGGCTCGGTGTTCGAGCCGACGGCGGCCTTCCCATCACCGCTCACGTACACGTGGTCGGTCACCCGCGGCGCCGACCTCTCGTGGGTCCCCATCGGGTTCACGCAAGGCTTCACGCTCGGCTACGGCCGGATGTTCTACTCGACGGGGTACTACGTCTTCTCGCGCTTCGACCCGGACGCCGCGCTCTCGCGACCTCTCGTGGCCTGGGACCCGGGGCAACGGCCCGACCCCGACGTGCTCGCGCTGCTGTCGCGCAGTGGTGAAGATCTCGCCCCCAAGGACACGCCGGCCCTCGAGCGCACGGTCGATCTGCCCGCCTCGGGAGGGATCGTGGTGGCCGAGCTCGTGGGTCAGGGGAGCGTGCGCGCCTTGCGGATCACGGCACCGGCCCCCCGCGCCGTGGAGCTCGGGCGCGCACGACTCCGCATCACGTGGGACGGTCGCAAGGACGCTTCCGTGGACGCGCCGATCGCCCTGTTCTTCGGCGCCGGGACGCTCTACCGCCGGACGGCCGAGGAGTGGCTCGTGAGAGCCTTTCCCGTCAGCGTCCGCTTCCCGAAGGACCGCGACGTGGTCGAGCTCTCCACGTACTTCCCCATGCCGTTCTTCGAGCGCGCGAAGATCGAGCTCGTCTCGGACGGCGTCGCGATCGAAGGGCTCACCGTCCACGTGCGCACCGCGCCGCTGCCGGCGGAGCCGGTCGATCTGGCGTACTTCCACGCCACGTTCCGGGACCACGGGGTCGGCAAGCCCGGCCACGATCACGTGCTGCTCGACACGACCACGGTCGAAGGCGGCGGCGACTTCTGCGGGAGCTTCGTCGGCACGACCTACCAGTTCTCCGATCGCGCCGAGCTGCGCACGCTCGAGGGGGACCCGCGCTTCCTCTTCGACGACGCGGAGTCGCCGCAGGCCCAGGGCACCGGCAGCGAGGAGTGGGGCGGCGGCGGCGACTACTGGGGCGGGCGCACGATGACGCTGCCGTTCGCGGGGCACCCGGTCGGCGCGCCGATGCACGCCGCGAAGGACGCGGAGGACGGCATCGAGTCGGCCTACCGGTTCCTGCTGTCGGACCTGTTCCCGTTCGGCAAGAACGCGCGCATCCAGCTCGAGCACGGCGGCGCGAACGACTCCGCCGAGCGCTACAAGACGGTCACCTACTGGTACGGCGCGCCGCGCGCGTGCCTCGTGCGGAGCGACCGCGTGAAGGTCGGTGACGTCGCCGACGAGGCCGCGCACGCGTTCCAGTGGGCCGGCGATCCGAAGGTCGAGGCGCTCACCAGCCGGTTCGAGCTCGGCGTCGACCACCTCGGCGCCGAGGAGATCTACCCTGCGACCACCGACACGGGGCGCCACGGGCTCGGCACCTCGGTGATGACGCTGCGGCTCCCTGCCGACAACGTCGGCGCGCTGCTGCGCCGCAAGCTCGACTACGGCTTCGCCGACCAGCGCGCGCGGGTGTTCGTGGCCGACGACCGCGACGGCGCCCCGTTCGTGCTCGCCGGCGTCTGGCACCTGGCGGGATCGAACCGGTGCCTCTACACGCCGGTCGGCGGCGAGCTCGCGACGATGACGCCCCTCGTGCAGGAGAGCAACCGACGGTTCCGCGAGGACGAGTTCGTGCTGCCGCGTCACCTCGTGGCGGGCCGGTCGCGCGTCCGCGTCCGGCTGGAGCCGTTCGGCGCCGCCACGCCCCTCTTGCCCGGCACGGCCGCACCCCCGAACGACTGGAGCGCGTTCCGCTACGACCTCTACGCCTGGGTGCGCTGACTCAGGGCTTGCGCGCGCCGAGGATGAGGAAGTGCGGGATGGTCCGGTACCGCGCGAGGCGCGGGTGCTCTCGACAAGCCTCCTCGGTGGGACACGGCTCGACGAGGCCGTCGAGCCGGAAGCCCGCGGCGAGCACCGCGTGGACGAGGGTGGCGATCGTCCGCGGGAAGTAGGCGATGCGGAACGGCGGCGTGCCGTCGGGGGCCGCGCCGAACTTCCACGTCTCGACCACCGGGGCGTCGACCGCGTAGGCCCGCACCCGCAGGAACGAGACCCCGTCCTCCTCGCCGAAGCCCATCGCGGCGTTGGTGAAGCACGGGTGGGTCACGCTGAAGCAGAGGCGGCCGCCGGGCCGTAGCACGCGGAGGAACGCGGCCACCGCAGCGTCGAGGTCGGGGCTGTCCATGAGCGCCATCGTCGAGACCACGAGGTCGTAGGCCGCGTCCTCGATCCCCGCGAGCTCGGTGAACGACCCTACCTCGTAGCGGACGCCAAGGGGCTCTTCCTGCTCGGTGGCGCGGGCGCGCGCGATCATCGCGGGCGAGAGATCGACGCCGACGATGCGCGCCCCTCCGCGGGCGAAGAGCCGCGTGTTGGTGCCCTCGCCGCACCCCGCGTCGAGCACGTCGAGCCCGGCGACCGGCCCGACGAACGCGAAGAACGCCGGGTTGTTGTAGGCATCGCGGAACACGTCGAAGCCCGCGCGCACGTCCTCGGTCCAGCGGTCTGCGTTCGCGTCCCAGAGCCTCGCCACCTCGTCCACGCGCATGCGGACCAAGCTACCAGGGTCGGGGCCGCGCTAGCCTGCTCCGATGATCGTCGTCGTGCACGGATACGAGGGTTCGGGGCCCGGGCACTGGCAGCACTGGCTGAACGACACGCTCGTCGCGCGCGGCGCCGCCGTTCGCTTCCCGGACCTGCCGGACAACCTCGCCCCGCAGCGCGACGCGTGGGTGGAGGCGCTGGCGACGGTCGTGCTCGATCGCGGCGAGAGCCGGGTCACGTTCGTCGCGCACTCGCTCGGCTGCTGGGCCGTCGACCACTACCTGGCCACACACGGCGCGGAGGGCGTGCACGCGGCGCTGCTGGTCGCGCCCCCTTCCCCGTACTCGCTGTTCGAGCCGATCCAGAGCTTCCTGCCGCCACCGCGCAATCCCGAACGCTGGCGACCGATCGCCCAGCGCACGCTGATCGTCGGGAGCGACGACGACGACTACGCCGAGGCGAGCGAGTTCGAGGCCCTCGGCGCGCAGCTCGGGGCACGCGTCCGCATCCTCCCCGGGCACGGGCACATCAACGCCGCGGCGGGGTTCGGGCCGTTCCCGCTGGCCCTCGAGTGGCTCACCGAGGTCGGCGCCCTCGCGTAGAGGAGCGTAGAGGAGCGTGGCAGACGGCGAAGGCGCGACGCCCCGAGAGGACAGGCAGCCCCCGACCACCGAACGCCCACCACGCCGCGCCGGCCGGGAGCGCCGCCGGCCGGGACACGGCCGCGCTTGAGCCCCCACCACCATCGCCGACGGCGGAGGACGCGGCCACGGGCGGGAACGCGCCCACGCAGGGGGCCGCCACGGACGGAGCCGGCGACGGCCCGGCGAGCCGGCGGCACCGAGCCACGCCGAAGACCAGACCCGAGACCGCGACGGCCGGGGGCCCGAGCCACCGCCCCGCCCCCGCGCGACCCCGCGCCCGACACGAGGCCCCCCCCCGCGCGGCCCCCCCCCCCCCTGCCGCCCGGCGGGGGGGGCCCGCCCCCCCCGGCTGCCGCCTCTCGCCGCGTGGATGCGGTCGGGAGCCTGTTCGGTGAGCGCGGCGCGCGCCGGAGCGCGCGCGCTGCAGAACCGGACCACGACCACAGGGCCCGGCCGGAGGACGGAGCCGGCAGGGGGCGCGCCCGACGCGAGGGGCGACGGCGCGGCGCGCTCGCGCACGACGAGATCGCGTGATCCCCGAGCGGCGACCGGCGGCCAGCGTCGGCGCGGCCGCAGCAGGGCCCGGCGCGGGAACACCCGCGACGTGCTGAAGGGCGGCGATCGAAGAACGCGCCGCCGGGGGAGCGCGGAGCGCGGCAACGCCCGCGCTGGGGGGCGCCGCGCTGGCCCGCCCGGCGGGGCCCAGTCGCCGCGGGGGCCCCGCGGCCCGGCCCCCCCCCCCCCCCCGCGCCCCCCGCGGCCGGCCCCGCGGCCCGCCGGCCGCCCCGCCCGCGGGCGGGGGCGGCGCCGAGCGACCACCGACCGCTCGCGCCCGAGGCGAGCGCACGGGGCCGGGGCCGCCGGCGCCGGTGCCGCGCGGGCCGCCGGCCGCGAAGAGCGGGGCACGACGAACGACGCCGAGCCGCCCAGGACCGACCCCGGGGGCGGGGGGGGGGGGGGGGGGGGGGGGGGCGCGCAGGCCGGCCGCCCCCGACACGCGCCACACCGCCCGGCCCGACGCCGGCCCGCCTGGCGGGTGCCTGCGCCCGGCCCGTCCCTCGAGACCCGCGGCAGGCCACGGCGACCGCCGGGCCCCCCCACGGCCACCGCGACGCCGGGGGGGCCCAGGGGCACGCCGCCCGGGCGCCGGCGCCGGGTGACCCGGCGTGTCGGGAGGGCTCCGCGGGCGTACACCGGGGGGGGCGGGGAACAGACGAGCAGCGTACCGCGGAAAACCGCGCAAAGAGCCGTCGGTGCGAAGGCGCCACCACGGCAGGACGCCGGGCGGAACCGAACCGACGGACGAACCCACGACGCCCGCCCCGCCGCGCGGGCAGCGACGCCGGGGCCGCCGGCCCGGGGGCGGGGCGGCCGCCGGGCCAGCCCCCCCCCGAGGCCCCACCCTTCCGCCGAGGTGCGCGAGCCAGGCCCCGCACAGCCCCCCCCCTGGACCCAGCGACCCAGACGCCCCCGAGGACCGACAGGCGGGGGCCGGCCCGGCCCCGCGGCCGGCGGCCGGGCCCCGGGGGCCCGGGGGGAGACGACGACGTACCACCCGTGGCACCGTGACGCCCCTCGCCGAAGCAATGCCGGAGAGGGGCCGGCAGACCGCCGCCGCCCGACCCACGGCGAGCGACGGGCCGTTCAGAGGAAAGCGCGCCCGCGGCGCGCCCTTTGCGCGAGAGCGACGGAGGACGGCCGGTGCGGCGGCAGCCCCCGCGCCGCGCGGGCCCCGAACCACCCCGGCGGGCGGCCGGGGAACCCGCGAGGAGACACCGCCGCCACCGGCCGGCCCGCGCCCAGGGCGAACCCAGAGCGCGCGCCGGCGCCGCCGGGGGCGCGGAGGAGGCGCGCGAGGGCCGCGAGAACGCCACGCCCCCTCGCACCCGGCCGCAGCCACCGCGAGCGTGTGGACCGCCGAGGAGGACCCCGAACCGCGAGGCCGCGGGGCGCGCGGGGCCCCGGCTCGGGGGGGGCGGGGGGGGCGGGGGCCCCGCGGCGCCGGCCGCGCCGCCGGGGGGGGGGCCCCGAGCGGCGGGCGCGGGGGGGGCGCCGCCCAGGCCCTGACCGCCACGCAGGCCCGGGGCCCCGACGCGCCGTCGCCGCCGACCGCCAGGCCGGCGCTCGTAGGCCCCAGGGCACCGGCGGAGCCCCGCCGCGGCGCGACGCGCAGGACGACGACCGTCCGCCGCAGGGCGCGCGAGCCCGAACGCGGGCGGCCCGGGCCGCGGGGCCCACGAACGTGGCGCGACCGCCGCCCCGACGGCGACGCGCCCGGTCCACGGAACAGCACACCGCGCAGACCCGCGGCGCCGGGGCCCGGCCGGTCGGGCCCCTGCGGTCACCCAAACCCCCCCTCGCCGCCGGCCCGCATCAGCGCGCGCCCGACGCGGCGCGACCGCCCGGTCGCAGGGCCGGCCGCAGACCCACCGCGCTCGGGCCGCCGTCGTCCAGGCCGCCGCGAAGACCACGCCGCCGCAGCCGAACAGGAGCACGGTGAAGCCGATGGTGGAGCGGCGCACGGCGAGAGTGTTGCACGGCCCCGCGCCAGCAAGCGCGGAGCAAGCGTGAGGACCTGCGATAGGCTGCCGCGATGCTGTCGATCGCGCTCGCCTACCTCGAGGCGAAGGTCCCCGACTACCCGGCGGCGCTCGTCGCGCTGCTCGACGCCTGGCGTGCCGAGCGCTCTCCCCGGATCGCCGACCTGGTCGATCGCGTGTCGGAGCGCATCACCGCCCAGCGCGCACCGATCGTCGGCAAGACCCAGGCAGAGCGAGTCAGGGTGTGGGCCGCGATCGCGGCGACCAAAGAACCCACCGAACTCGGTCGTCTGCTCGCGATGCCGCTCCCGAAGCTCTGGCGACCGGCGCGCGATCTCATGAAGGTCCTCCTCGACTGGCCCGACGACCCACGGCTGGCCGTCGCATTCGCGCGCCTCATCGTCGCGGCTGCCTACGACGAGCAGGTCGCGGTCGATCTGTACGAGCCGCTGCTCGATCGCCTGCGGACCCTCGGGGATCGACGCGTCGGGGAGATCTTCGCCTCGCGGCCGGTGGCCGATCGGGCGAAGGCCTACTGGCTCCTCTCCCACAAGGAAAAGGCCCTCGTCGCGGAGCTCGATCATCGCGTGTCGGAGGTGTCGGACCTCGCGTCGCTCACCCGCCTCGAGGCGCTCTTCGCCAGTGTGGCCAAGGCGGCGACGAACAAGCAGCGCGGCGACGCCGAGTTCCTCGCCGCTCTCTACGCTGCCCCGGACGACGACGATCTCCGGCGCGTGTACGCCGACTTCCTGACCGAGCGGGGCGACCCGCGCGGGGAGCTCCTGGCCGCGCAGCTGTCGGCCGACTCCACGCCGGAGCGAGCGCGGCGCGCGCAAGCGCTCCTGGACGCGCACGGCGCAGCCTGGGCGGGCCCGCTCGATGGCTGGCTCGAGACCAAGGGGCGGGCCTTCGAGCGAGGCTTCCTCGCGAGGGGCCGCATCGCGACGCTGCAGCCCGAGCGCGTCGCCGAGGTGTTCGCGGCGAGGGAGTGGTCCACGCTGCGGACCCTCACGTTCCCCTATTCGCTCTGGGATTCGCTGGGAGCGATCCTCGCGAGCCCGGCGCTGCGCGGCCTGCGCACGATCCACGACCTGCCTTCGTCGAGCCTGGCAGCCGTCGGCCAGGCGCGGGTCGCCGGCCACCTGCCGCACCTCGACGGACTCTCGCTCGATGCGCGAACCTTCGACCTGGTCGATCGAGCGACGCTCGGGAGTGCGCTCGCTGGCCTGCGAAGACTCACCGTGACCTTCGCAAGGCCCGATATCCTCGATGCGCTCGTGGCCACCGGCGTCTTCGAACGCCTCGAGGAGTTCACCGTGGCGACCGGCCAGGGCGAGGAGCCCCTCGCCGAGTGGTGGGATCGCCTCACGGAGATCGGTCGCAATCTCACCACCTTCGCCTATCAACCGCTCCTGCCCAGCCATCCCGAGGAACGGGACGGGATGGTCTACCGGTTCCGCCACGACGACGACCAGCGCTTCGGACGCCTCCACGCGGCCTGGACGGCGCCGCGGTTCCAGGCGCATCCGATCCCGGCGCTGATGGCTGCACTCCAGGTGCTGGCTCCGCACCGGATCCGCGAGCTCGTCGTCGAGCGAGCACGCGCCATCGCGCCGACCGCCCACGAGAGGGACGCAGTGGAGTCCTCGATCGCCGCGAACACGCGGCTGTCGCGGGTCGACGTGCCCTGGCGCAGGGAGGCCCCGAAGGCGAACGAGCCGCTGCCCATCGACGGACCTCTCCACACCCTCGAGCTCTTCGGCGAGCCCTTGAAGACCGCCCGCATCGCCGATCTATGGGCTGCCTCGGCGGAGCTGGGGTTCGAGTTCGACGCCTTCGCGCTCGATCGAGAGCGACGACTCCTCGGCAAGGATCCCGCGAAGACGCTCACGAAGGCCGCGGCCAAGCGTGGGGTGCGCTCGCTGCGCTTGTTCCGCGACGGCGTGAATCGCTCGATCGAGGTCGAGGGAGACGACTGGTTCCGGCGTGCGGTCCCGACCGACCGCACGACGCTCGTCCTCGACGGGTTCGGCGCCCGGGTCGAGCGCACGTTCGCCTGGCTCACATCGTTCTTCGAGCGCTTCGCCGTGAGCCACGGCGTGTGCGCCCCCACCGAGCACGACCTGCTCCCGCTCTCGTGGCTCGACGCCACCTCTTCGAAGCTCGGGTGGTTCACGGTGTTCGGGCCCCACCACGAGGCCCTCCTCCCGCGCGCGGAGCTCCTGACCCTCCGCGAGAGCGTCGGCGCCGAGGTCCGGTGTCTGTCCCGCAACGTGATCGTCCTCTTTGCACCCACCGCCGACGGCCCGCTCGACGAAGCGCGCGCGGTGGCCATCTCGGCTGCGCTGACGCCGATCGTCGAGCGAGGGATCGCGCGCAAGCTCGGGTACGACTTCGACGAGGTGATTCACACGACGCTCGCGCCAGCGCTCGATGCAGTCGGCTTCACCCCCCTGGGTCGACGCTGGGCCGGCTGGCCCAACCGCTTCCTCGGTTCGTTCGTGCAACGCAAGGATGGGGTGGACCGCGCGATCGACGTGTCGCTCGAGGGGCTCGCCACGACGCCGCGGCTCGCCTTCTGGCTCCGCAAGTCGACGATCACGGACGGACCCGTGGGCAGCGGCTCGCAGATCGACGTGACGACGCACCTCCCCGCGATGAGCGAGCACACCGCAGAGACCCACAGCGCGCTGGAACTGAGCTGCCGTGCCCTGGCCGAGTCGCTCCCGGCCTACTTCGACCCGTGAGCTGCGCGCGTGGTGTTCGCCGATCAGTGCCGGTAGTCGGGCGTGACCACCGCCTGATCGTCCACGTACTCCGCGGGGATCGTGTAGACGATCGGTCGCCCGGTTTCGGAGGTCTCTCCGAACCACAATCCGAGGTGATCGTCTAGATCACTCCCGGGATGCTGTGCCGTGAGTTCCGGCCCCGTGCTCACGACGGCGGCGATCTGACCGTTGTAGCGCACGAACCGCATCGAACACCTCCTGACGATCGAGCAACCACCCTGGTCGATCAGGCGTCGGGCTCACGATACGATCCCAGGGTTCGAGGCGCACCCATCCGCTCGGCCCCATGGGCGGCCGCCGCCCCTGCGTTCCAGGAGGGTGAAAGGTCCGGGGGACATGTACGTTCCCTTCCCATGCACGCCGCCTCCCTGCGCGCCCGCTTCCTCGTCGCCCTCGGCCTCGCCTCCCCCTTCGCGCTCGCCTGCGAGCCTCCGATGGAGGCCAACCACCCACCGCCGCCCGAGGGCAGCGCCTCGGTGCCGCCCGTCGAGACCATCGCGCCCCCGGGCGACGCCACCACGCCGACCGTCACGACGGCGACCGCCACAGCGACCACGACCGTGACCACGGCCACGGCCACGGCCACCGCCACGGCCCCGATCGAATCCAAGGTCCTGCCGCTCCCCGGCGAGCTCGCCTGCCCTCCTCCTCCTCCACCCCCTCCGCCCGGCAAGTTCGTGCCGATGGGCGGCTGCAACGTGCAACCCAGCTGTCGCCCCCCGCTCGCGGCGATGCCCGCACAGCACTATGCCGCGCCGTTTGAGCGCTGCCAGCCGTCCGGAAACGGTGGGGCCTTCGGGCTCTCGTTCAACGCCAAGGACACCAAGGCCATCCGCGCAGACAAAGGGCTCCGACGTCTGTTGCTACCGCACGATGCAGCTCCACCCGGCCGGTCGGCCGCTGCGCGTCGATGGCGCGATCGCACTCGCGCCCCTCGGCGAAGGCGAAGGCTGGACCACGCGCGGAGGGCGCCCCCTGCTCGGGGCCGATCGTCGCGCAGCGGTCTCCCGCCATTTTCGCGCCATCGCCGCGGTCGAGCACGCCTCCGTCGCCTCGTTCGCGCGCACCTCGCTGCAGCTCCTCGCGCTCGGCGCCCCCGCCGCGCTGCTCGCCGACGTGCACGAGGCCGCGCGCGACGAGATCGCGCACGCCTCGGGCGCCCTCGCCCTCGCGGCGGACGAAGCACCGCTCGCCCCGGGCCCCTACCCCGCGGCCGTCGCGCCGATCGAGGCGACGTTCGCGGCGCTCGTGCGCGACACCGTCATCGACGGTTGCCTCGGCGAGACGATGGGCGCCCTCGAGGCCACCGCTGCGGCCGAGCGCTGCGCGGACGAGACGATCCGCGCGTTCCTGCTGCGCGTCGCCGACGACGAGGCGCGCCACGCGGAGCTCGCCTACCGCATCCTCGCCTGGGCCCTCGCGAACGGGGGGGATGCCGCGCGCGACGCTCTGATCGACGCACGTGCCGGCCTCGACCACGCCATCGACGCGCGCGACGACGAGCCCCTCCTGCAGGGCCTCGGCGGCCTACGCGCCGAGGAGCGCGCCGGCGTCCTCCGCGCCGCGCGCGACGGCGTCGCTCGCCCGTGCCTCGACGCGCTGCTCGCGGCCTGACGCCGTTCTTCGACGTCTTCCCATCGCCGGAGACGACGTGGCGTCGTTGCCGGTCGAGGCACATCGCCTCGGGCAATCTGGCTCCGCGCGCGTCGACGGCAGAGCCGTCGTTCCGACCGGCCGAGCAGCATCCGCAGCGAAGAATCCCACACGGCTCGGACCTTGCTGATGTCGGTCGTCATGAAGGTCCACGCCACTCTCTTCCTCGGCGCTCTCCTCCTCGACGCCTGCACGCAGGCCCAGCCCATGACGCCAGCTTCGACGGTACCCGCCAGTCAAGGGACGGTCACCGCCACGGCTGCCGACAACGGCAACACCAAGGTCGCGGTGAAGGTGAAACACCTGGCGCAGCCATCGAAGGTCCAGCCGGACGCGGCGATCTATCTCGTCTGGATCCAGCCGCCGAACGGGCCGGTCCAGAGCGTCGGAGCCCTCACGCTCGACAGCGACCTGCAAGGGACGCTCGAGACCGTGACCCCGCACCGCCGCTTCCAGCTGACAGTGACGCCGGAGGCGAACCAGCAGGTCGCCGCGCCGTCTCACGCCGCGGTGTTCAGCGCGGACGTCGATCGCGTGGACTGACGATCTCGCGTCAGGAGGGTGAGGGCTTCCTCGCGAGACACCGCCGTCTGGCCGTGGTCTGCTCGCGCGGTGGCCCTCACGCTCTACCAGTACGACCTCTCGCCGTTCTGCGACAAAGTTCGGCGGATCCTGCGCTTCAAGAAGCAGCCCTTCGTCACCGAAGAGGTCACCCTCCTCGAGACCCTGGGCCCGCTCCGTCGCAAGAACCCGGCGGGCAAGGTCCCGTTCCTGATTTGCGACGGCGAGACCGTGGCCGACTCCACGGACATCGCGCACTGGGCCGAGCGGCGCTGGCCCGAGCCGGCGCTCCTGCCCAGCGATCCGTGGGCGCGCGCGGTCTGCCACGTGCTCGAGGACTGGGCCGACGAGAGCCTCTACTGGTACGAGGTGTACCTGCGCTTCCGCCTGCCGCACAACGCGCGGCGCTGGGTGCCCGAGCTCACCAAGAACGACGTGCGCCCGATGCGCGCGATGGCGCCGCTCGTGGTGCCGCAGGTGCTCGCGCGCACCCTCGCGGCCCAGGGCCTCGGTCGCAAGACCAACGAGCGCGTGCTCGCCGACCTCGAGCGCCACCTCGAGGCGCTCGAGGGGCTCTTGAGCCGCGGACCGTTCCTCGTGGGCGAGCAGCTCACGCTCGCCGACCTCGCGGTCTTCGCGCAGTCGTTCTGCATCCAGGGCAGCGACGAGGGCGCCCGCGCGCTCGAGCGACGGCCCACGGTCACCGCCTGGATGGACCGCGTCGACCAGGCGACCCGCTAGGAGTTATCGTCGACGACAACTTTTACCGAGCTTGTTTTCTCGGGTCATTTCGTGCCGTGCCCGGTCAAGGCTCTATGCGGCAGAGCGACGAGGGCGTCTTGCCTTGGAGGAACAGATCGACCTCCTCGACACACTCGGACTCCGTCGGCACGCAGACCGGCAGGTCCTTGCCGTTGTTCGAGTGGTAGGTGTGACACCACGCCTGGGTCACCGCCACGCACGGCGTCACGCCGGCGTACTTCTGCATGTCCTCGGCGTGCAGGGTCTCGCACATCGACGCCTGTCGCGCGCAGTACGAGAACGGCTTGCTGCTGTTGTTGGTGTCCGGCCGCGAGAAGCAGAACCACCCGGTGCCCGGCGGGATCAGCTCGGCGTGGTATGGCTCGGGCGCGCGCTTGCCCTTCGCCGCGCCGCCACTGCCGATCGGGGCGATGTTCTTCTCGGGCACGAACAGCGGCGTGTCGCCGTCGTCCCACGCCACCGTCGCGCCTCCAGGAGACACCGCGGAGACGCGGCCCGGGTACATCTTGCCGTCCTTCCAGACCGCGAGCACGTGGTCGCCGACCTGTACGCCGGACTGGGTCATGGGCAACACGCGGTTCAGCGGGGCGACCCAGTGGTCGCCGTCGTCGTACGCGATCGCGTATCCACCCTCGACCACGCCCTGCACCGTGCCCGGGTAGTACGCCCCGTTCTTCCAGATCGCGGCGACGCGCGTCCCGGCGGGGATCTGCGCGCTGGCATTCCCGTAGATGCCGGAGACGTTGTTGGCGCCGGGGGTGACCACGCAACCGCCCACGCCGAGCGCGGTCACCAGCAAGAGGCCCAGCCATCCCTTGGAAACGTTCATCGTCCACCCCTTTCGCGGGGCCGAGGCTATGCGGGTCTCGCGCGTCGAGGAAGCCCCTGGGCGGTCAGCGCGCGAAGCTCTCGCCGTGGAACGCCAGGTGCGCCGGCAGGATGGCGCGCCAGAGGGGCCAGTCGTGCCCGCCGGGCGCGTCCGCGAGGGCGCACTCGATGCCCTGTTCGCCGAGCACCTGGTGCAGCGCCCGCACGGTGTCGACGTTGGGCTCGCCGTGGCCGTACGACACGAGGTAGCGCTGGTCGCGCATGTCGCCCGCGCACGCCCGGACCGCCTCGAACGACCGCGCGTCGTGCGAGCCGCTCATGCTGCCGATCGACGCGAACACGTTGGGGCGCCACGCGCCCACCACCAGCGAGGTGAACCCGCCGGTCGAGAGGCCGTCGAGCGCGCGGTGGCGGCGATCCGCGAGCGTCGGGTACTCGAAGTCCACGTGACCGACGAGATCGCGCGCGAGGTAGTCCGCGACGCGCGTGTCGCCGCGGAGCAGCGCGCCGTTCTCCGCGGGCATCACCACGATGAGCTCGTGACCGCTGCGCTCGACGGCGTCGCAGAGGTCTCCCTTCTCGACCCACGTGCGCTCCCAGTCGAGCGCGCCGTGCAGCAGGTACAGCGTCGGGAAGCGTCGACCGGACACGTGGCCCGCCGGCAGGTACACGACGTAGCCGCGGCGCTCGCCGAGCGCGGGGGAGTGGAAGTCGCGGTGGAGCAGCGTGCCCTTCATGGGTGCTCGTTACCACGCGGCCGGCTACGCTGCTCCCGTGCTCCGCAAGAAGGGCAAGCAATGGTACGGCGACGACCTCGCCGATCTCCGGCAGGAGATGCTCCGCTACTCCGCCAAGAGCTATCGCATCGGGTGTGACTACGCGCCGGTGTGCGCTTGCGGAGGCCACAACTTCTTCCTCGGCGCCGACGACGAGGAAGACGGGGCCGCCCTCGCCTGCACGCGCTGCGGCCAGCGCGGCTTCGTCGCCGACAGTGAGCGCTTCGTCAAGGACGAGATCCTCGACGACGAGGAGCTCTGCGAGTGCCTCTGTGGCCAGCGCGCGTTCGAGGTGATCGTGGCGGCCGCGCTCTACGCGGACACCACCGACGTCCGGTGGTGGTACGTGGGCTGTCGCTGCGTGCAGTGCGGCCTCGTGGGCGTGTACGCGGACTGGAAGGACGACGGCGGGCCCTTCGAGGAGCGGCTCCGTCCCCCCGAGGCGCCCAGCGGGTGACACCACGGCCGACATCCGGCACCTTGGAGCCATGGCATCACGCGCCCGGACGAGGTGGGCCGCGGCTCTGGCGGTCTTGGTGGCGCCACTCGGCGCGTGTGGAGGCCCACGGGTGGAGCCACACGCAGTCTGCCCGTTCTCGTCGCTCGCCAAGCAACGTCGACTGGTGGTGCGGATCGCGACCACGGCGACCTCGCCCCCGAGCAGCGGGACGCTCACCCTCGACGACTGCCCGGCGCAGGCCCTCGAGCCAGCGGTCCTGCAGGCGCTTTCGACCGGCAAGGCGGAGATCGCGCTCGACGTGGCCCACTCGCTCTCGCACCGCGTGCGGCTGACGCTCGCCTTCGGCGCTGCGTCCGTCACGGCAGAGGGCTCGGCGCAGTACTTCGACGACGCCATCCCGTTCCGGCTCCAGACGGTGGGCGGCACGCCGAGCCTCGTCGCGGACCGGCCCTCGGCGGCCGACAAGGCGTGCCTCTCCAAGCCCAAGGGCGCGTCCGCGCCGTTCCGGGTCCGGTTCCGCGACGCGATGAGCCGAAACTACGTCCTCCAGCGGGTCCTGCTCCGCCTCGGCGATCGCGTCCTCACGGCGAACCCCGAGGAGCTGGGCACCGCCGCCCGCGATGGGGCGCCCGTCACGTTCGACCTCGCGGCGCCCACCGGCTGCCACACACTCCACGTCGAGCTGCTCTACCAGGGCTGGGGAGCGGGTGAGGTCTCGTATCTTAAGGGGTATCGGTTCGAGATACGCGCAGACCCCGTCGTCGACGTGCAGAGCGGCGGCATGTTCGAGGTCGTGGCCTACGAGCAAGACTCGCTTCGATTCGAGGAGCGTCCCGCCGTCGGCTTCCGTGTGTGGCGTCCCGAGGCCCAGTAGGCGGAAGCCCGTCACTTCCCTGGACAAGGCGCGGAGCCCTCGGTCCGCCAGACGTACATCTTGTCAGGCGTGAGAGCGCAAACAGAGATGCTGTATCGAGCGGAGGTCACGCAGTCGCGCTCCGGGTACGAGCACCGCTGCTCCAGCGTGTAGCAGTAGTAGCCGAGCGTGACAGGACAGCCATCGGGGCGGACCTCTGGGCCAACGTCGATCAACGCATCCCCGGTCTCGCTCGCGTCCGCGAGCTCCCTGTCCGTCGCGCCGCCGCAACCAGCCAGCGCGACGGCGACGACCACGACCCTGAACACCATCGGCTACAGCCCCACCCGCCCGCGCGTCTCGAGGCGCAGCTCGGGCTCGAGCTCCGCGAAGCTCACCACCTGCAGCTCCGGCAGCTCCGTCTCCACGAGCTTGCGGAAGAACCGCCGCACGTCCGGCGAGGCGAGCAGCACGTCCGGCCGCCCCGCCGCGGGCTCGGCGTCCGACAGCGCGCGCGCGATGCTGCGCACCACGTCCCGCGCCGCCGAGGGCGCGAGCGTCAGGAACGCGCCGGCCGTCGTGCGCGTGATCGCGCCCCGCACCGTGTCCTCGACCACCGGCTCCAGGACCAGCACCGGCAACGCGCCCGCTCCCCCCGTCAGCCGGTGGGTGATCGCCCGTCGCAGCGCAGCGCGCGCGGTCTCGGCCAGGGCCAGCGGGTCCTTGTCGACCGCGGCCACCGGCGCGATCCCCTCGAGGATCGTGCGCAGATCGCGGATGCCGACCTGCTCCTCGAGCAACCGCCGCAGCACCTCCGCGAGCAGCGTCACCGGGATCGGCTTCGGCACGAGCTGCCGCACGAGCGCCGGGTTCACCTCCTCGAGCGCGTCGAGCAGGAGCTGCGTCTCGCCGATCCCGAGGAGCTCGTGCGCCCGCTTGGCCAGCACCGCCCGCGCCGCCGCGACCACCTCGTCGGCGGTCCCTTGCAGCACGGCGACCGGCACCTCGCGCACCGAGATCACCGCGCCCGTCTCCGGCAGGTCCGGGTGGATCGCGACGCGCGGGCTCGGGAGCGGCAGGCCGAGATCCTGGAACAGCACCGTGCGCAGCTCGCCGAGGCGCGCGCGCAGGCCGTGGGCCTCGTCGCCGCCGATGTCGTCGAGCACGTTTGCGAAGCTCGGGGCGAGGTCGATCGACCACGGCACGACCATCGGCACGAAGGTGGGCGCGCCCACCGCGCGCTCGCTGCGCATGGGTGAGGGCCGCGCATGCACCGACTCGCGCCGCGCACGCGCCTCGGCCGCGAGGCGGCGTTGCCCCAGGAGCGCGAGCAACCCGCCGATCGCGACGAACGGCACCGCCGGCAGCCCCGGCACCGCGGCGAGCACGAACACCAGCGCCGCCGCCGACAGGAGCGCGCGCGTTGCCGAACACCTGCGCCGAGCTCCGCGCCGAGCGCCGACCCGCGGCTCCTCGGACGCCACCCGCGTGACCAGGAGACCCGCGGCGGTCGAGGTGACGAGCGCCGGGATCTGGGTGACGAGGCCGTCGCCGATCGTGAGCAACCCATAACGTTTCAATGCATCGCCCGCCGCCATGTCGCGCTGGAGCACGCCGACCGCGAGGCCGCCGAGGATGTTCACCGCGGTGATGATCAGGCTCGCGATGACGTCGCCCTTCACGAACTTCATCGCGCCGTCCATGGCGCCGTAGAACTGCGATTCGCGCGAGAGCCCCCGCCGGCGCCGCCGCGCCTCGGCCGCGTCGATGGTGCCGGCGCGAAGCTCCGCGTCGATGGCCATCTGCTTGCCGGGCATGGCGTCGAGCGCGAAGCGCGCGGCCACCTCGGCCACGCGCTCGCTGCCCTTGGCGATCACCACGAACTGGATGATGGTGAGGATCGCGAAGATGATGGCGCCGACGAGGTAGTTGCCGCGCACGACGAAGTTACCGAACGCGCGGATGACCTCGCCCGCGTCGCCCTTGAGCAGGATGAGGCGTGAGGTGGAGACGTTGAGCGCGAGCCGGTAGAGCGTGCCGAGCAGGAGCAACGTGGGGAACGTCGCGACCGCGAGCGCGTCGGGCACGTAGAGCACGACCAGCAGCACCACCACCGCGAACGAAAGCGACGACGCGAGCAGCACGTCGAGGAGCCCCGGCGGCACCGGCACGACGAGCAGGCCGACGATGGCCGCCACGAACAGCCCGAGCACGAGGTCGGCGCGCCCTTGCCCCTTCCCCTTGCCGAGCCAGCGCGTCGCCGCGCCGGCCATCAACCGCGGTCCCTCTTGCGCAGGTAGTCGCCGATGGCGTCGAGCCACTCGGGCGGGATCTCCCGCAAGAGCGGCTCGAGATCGATCGGCCCGTCGAGCGCCGCGCCGACGCGGTTGAACACGTCGCCGAACAGGCCGTACTTGCGCCCGAGCTCCTCGAGCTTGTGGCGCAGGTGGTCGGCCTCGCCGCCGCGCGCCTCGCCGAGCAGCCCGAGGGCGCGGTCGACGAGCTTGCGCTTGTCGACGACCATGCGGCGCAGGCGGCCGACGTAGCCTCCGACGAGCACGTCGGGGTAAGGGCCGCGGAGCGCGAAGCGGTCGTGGCGCGCGCCCGCGGCGCGACGGCGCTCGACGATCCCGGCGGCCTCGAGCGCGCGCAGGTTCGCGAACACGTTGCTCTTGCTGCGCCCGAGCTCCGCCGACAGCTCGTCCATCGACAGGCCGAGGTCGCGCGGACGGTCCAGCGCGCCGTCCTTGGTACCCTCGTACGCGAGGTACAACGCCGCGACGACCTGCCCGCCGAGCCGGGTGATGCCGGGGAACGAGGCCGCGACCTCAAGCCCCGCCCCCCTCGAGCAGCGCCTTGCGCGCGGCGGCGACCGGGTCGCGCGCGCACGCCGTCGGCCTTCTCGGCCACCTCTCTCGCCCGCCGCGCTGCCATTCGACCGGCGCGACCTTACTACGGCAGCGGCAGGATTGTAGCGGCCTGATGCTGGAGCGGCCGCCCATGGAGGTGGCCGCCGTTCACTCCGCTCCGCTGCGCTGCGCTGCGTTCACTTGGGCTTGGGTGGGGGCGGCTCGGGCTTGGCCGGGCCCGACGGCGCGGGCGCGGGCTTGCTCGGCTTGTCGAGGTCCTCGAGCATGGCGAGGGCGCGCGCGTCCTTCGGGTCGATGGCGAGGGCCTTCTTGAGCGCGGCGCGGGCCTCGTCCTTCTTGCTGGTCTGGACGTAGAGGCTCGCGAGGTTGATCCACGCCGAGATGCGCTTGTCGTCGAGCTTGAGGGCCTCCTTGTACGAGGCCTCCGCGTCGGCCCAGCGCTTGACCGACTGGTAGGCGAACCCGAGCACGACCCGGAACACGGGCTCCTTCGGGGCCTGCTTGACCGCGATCTCGAGCTCCTTCACCGCGCGGGGGCCGTCGCCGAGCTGCAGCAGCGCGGCGCCGAGGTCGTTGCGGATGCCCGGGTCGTTCGGGTCGAGCTTGACCGCCTCGTCGTAGGCCTTCACCGCGTCGCCGGCGCGCCCGACCATCAGGAGGGCGGTCGCGTAGTTGCGGCGGCGCGCGGCCACCGTGGGCTCGAGGTCGGCGGCGCGCTTGAGGTCCTTGAGCGCGAGATCGTGCTTGCCGGTCGCGAGCCGCGCGATGCCCCGCGCGCTCGTGGCCTCGGCGTCGTCGGGCGCCAGCAGCACCGCGCGATCGAGGTCGGCGAGGGCACCCTCGCTGTCGCCCAGCATGAGCGCCGCGCGCCCCGACTCGAGCCACGCGGCCTTCGCGTCGGGCTCGAGCTTCTGCGCGGTCGCGAGGAGCTTCTTGGCCTCGGCGACGCGCTTCTCGCGCTTCGGATCGCCCTTGGCCGAGCCGAGGTCGAACGGCACGCCGAGCCCGCGCAGGATCGCCTTGGCCTGGCCCACGAGCGGGGCCGCGTGCTTCGGCGCCGCGGCGGCGGCCTTCGCGTAGGCCGCCTCGGCCTTGCCCCAGTCGTCGGCGTCGGCGGCCGCGTCGCCCGCGGTCATCGAGGCCTGGGCGCCGCTCGGCAGCGGCCCGGGCTTGCCGACCGGTACGGCCACCGTGGGAGCGGGCTTCGGGCTCGCGCTCGCGGGCGCGGCCGGGGCCGCCGGAGCGGGTGTGGCGTGGGCGCACGAGACCAGGGCGATGGTGAGGGACAGGAACCGCACGCGAATCATCATGACACGTTGCAACCCGAGCTGCGCCCGGCGAGGATCGCGCGGCATGCGTCGTCCGAATCGAGGTCTGGCGGGGAGTGGCGGCGGGCTCGCGTTCGCGGCGCTCCTCTCGACCTTGTTCGTGGCGAGCCCCGGGCAGGCGATGCCGCCCTACGACCCGGAGTGGCCGCCGCCCGCGCCCACCCAGCCGGCCGGGCCGCCCACGCCGTCGATGGCCTCGCTGTTCGGGTTCCAGGGCCTGCAGCAAGCCGCGCGCTCGCCGAACGCGGAGACCCGCGCCGCCGCGGTGCTGCGCGCCGCCCAGCTCGCCAAGCAGAAGGACACCCCCACCGCCCTCGGCGACGACTGCTGGAAGCTCGTCGAGAGCGCGGCGAACGACGCCTGGGGCGACGACCCCGACGCCGCACTCCGCGTGCGCCTCACCGCCGCCCGCGCCCTCGTCGACGACCGCCGCGCCGCCGACGCGCGCCGCGCGCTCCGCGATCTGTTCCTCACGCCGGGCCTCGCCGCCGCGATGATGAAGGGCCCGTTCGTCGTCGGCGCCGCGCCGCGCACCAAGCTCGCGAGCCCCGAGCTCGTGCGCCTCGTGCGCCAGACGGCCGCGATGGCGCTCGCGATCCTCGGCGACGACGACACCCTGCTCACGAAGGTGAAGGACCCGGAGGCCAGCCCCGCGGCCATCGCGGCCCTCGCCGCGCACGCGCCCACGAGCCTCGTCGCGCTGCTGCCGAAGGCCGACAGCATCCCGGCCAACGACGTCATCGACGCGCTCGGCAAGCTGGGTGACCTGCGCGCCGCCGACGCCTCGAGCGCGCCTTCGAGAAGACGCACAGCCCGCGCGCGCTCGTCGCCCTCGCGCGGCTCGGCGATCCACGCGCCGGCACCCAGGCCCGTCTCGTGCTCGCGACCGACCCCGAGAGCCTGCGGCTCGCGGCGGCCGAGGCGCTCTCGGAGCTCGGCGAGCCCGACAGCGAGGCCCGCATCCTCGCCCTCCTGTCGGCGCCGGTGCCGAGCGCGGCCGCGCGCGCGCTGGCCGTCCGCTTCCCCGGTCCGTCGCTCGTGCCGGCCCTCGAGGCCGCCGCCAAGGGCGGCTCCGACGCCGCCACCGCCGCCCTCGCGCGCGCGGGCGCGCCCGGCGTCGCCGCGCTCGCGACCCTCGTGAAGGACGACGCTCACCCCGACGTCGCAGACGCGGCTGCGTTCGCGCTGGCCACCGTGCCCGGTTCCGCTGCGTCGAGCGCGCTGTCCGCGCTCGTGACGGAGCCGAGCCCGGCCCGCGTCCGTCGCGCGGTGCGCGCAGGTGTTTCCCGGCTCGCTCGCCTCGGGACCGTGCCGTCCGGGATCTCTTCGGCGGCCAAGGAGCTGCGCTCCGCGAAGGACGCCGAGGGACGCTTCCTCGCGGCCCTCCTCCCCGCGGTATCCTCGCTCTCCGACGCCAAGGACGCGGTCGCCGACGCCGATCCACTCGTGCGGCGCGCCGGCATCATGGCGCTCCACGCGCACCCCGCGGCCGACGCCGCGCCCGTCGCCCGCAAGGCGATCCCGCTCGAGTCCGACCCCGAGCTCCTGCGCGGCCTCGTGGGCGTCGCGGCGCGCGGCATCGACGGCACGCTCGCCCACGACGTTCCGATTCCCACGAGCCAGCTCGCGGTGTGGCTCGGCGAAGACCCGGGCCCGTCGGCGGCCGTGGCGGCCTTCGTCCTCGGCGCGCGCGGTGGCCCGTCGGCGAACGGGCACGTGGCGCGGGCGCTCGAGGCCGACGATCTCTCGGTGCGGGCAGCGGCGCTCCTCGGGCTCGGGCTCTCGGCCGACCCCGGCGCCACGCAGCGCCTCGTCGCGCGCCTGCTCGAGCCGATGGCCGTCGAGGCGCGGAGGGTCGCCGCGCGCGCCCTCGCCTCGCGCAGCGATCCCGCGGCCGCGACCGGGCTCGCGATGGTCAGCCAGCTCGACGCCGACCCCGAGGTGCGCGCCGCCGCGCGGCGCAAGGGTCCGCGCATCTCGCCGTTGCTCTCGGGCACGGAGGTCGGCCAGACCAAGGTGGTCGGCGCGGGCGCATCGGTGCTCGTGCGACCCACGATGCAGCGCGCGGACGGCTTCCCGCTCGCGCTCCTGCCCGATCCGGACGGCTTCGTCCTCGCGTTCCGCCTGCCCGCGGGCGAGACGCGGCTCACGCTGCACGCGACCACCGCGCCCCCGTCCGTTCCTGCACCGAAGGCCCCGCTGGGTGTCTCCCCCACGCCGAAGGGCAAGCCGTGAGCACCGAGGAGCCGTTCGAGGAGACCCTCCGCCGCCTGACGGAGATCGTGAAGAAGCTCGAAGAAGGCGACCTCTCGCTCGAGGAGTCCTTGCGGGCGTTCGAGCAGGGCGTCGCGCTCACGCGGGCGGCCAAGGCCCGCCTCGCCGCGGCCCAGACCCGCGTCGACGAGCTCTTGGCGGTCGACGAGCAAGGGCGCGCGAGCACGCGCGAGGGAGCCTGATTCCTAGGTCTCCGAGCGGTTCGTCACCTCGCTCGCGAGCACGCTGATCGAGGACAGCGCGCGGGTGCGACCGATCAGCGCGACCGAGCGACGGTCGGCGCGCAGCAGCACGACCTCCACCTGATCGTCGCCGCGCAGCACGGTGAGCTGCACCGCGCCGGTCGGGAGCGTCCCGTCGTCGCCGTCGGAGATCGCGCGGACCGAGCGACGGAGCTCGCTGCGGACGAGCACCCGAGCGCCGTCGAGCTCGACCTCGAGGGAAGCGGGCGAGTTCCTCTCGGCGCCGATCGCGCTCGATGCGGCGAGCAGGATGACGAGCTCGGGGCGCGCCGGGTCCCACGCGACCACCCGCGCGGGACCACCGTCGGTGTCGGCCTCGAACAGGTGCAGGCAGGGGTCGGCGTCGCCCTCCTGGATCCGCACGGCGCGGCGGAGCGACCACGCCTCGCCCTGGCCCGCCTCGAGCACCAGCGCGTCGCCCGTGCCGACGGGCGTCTCGCGCACGCGCACGCGCGAGGCCTCCACCACGGGCTTGCGCCGGCCCCGCAGCGCGAACGCCCCCGCCGCCGAGGCCGAGAGGCCGATCGCGAGCAGCGTGAGCTCGACGATCATCGCCCGAGGGCCTGGTGCAGCGCGCGCGCGCGGGCCTCGATCTCGGGCAGCGAAGGCCGCCCGTCGCGCGCGACGACGAGCGCCGAGATCACCGCGGCGCACCGTACGCCCGCCTCGATCAGCGCGGGCACCGAAGCGAGATCGATGCCGCCGATCGCGACCAGCGGCAGGCCCGCTTCGCGGGCGACGCGCGCGGCCCCGGCGACCCCCACGAGGCCGACCGTGGGGTCCGGACGCTCCTTGCTCGTGGTGCGGAACACCGGGCCGAAGGCCAGGTAGTCGGGCCGCGCCGCCACGGCCGCCGCGAGCTGCGCCGCGTCGTGGGTCGAGAGCCCGACGCGGACGTCGGGCGCGACGCGGCGCACGTCGTCGACGGCGAGATCGTCCTGCCCGACGTGCACCACGTCGGCGCCGGCGAGCCGCGCGAGGTCGGCCCGGTCGTTCGCGACCAGCGGCACCGAGCCCGGCACGACGACCCGCAGCCGGCGGAGCGCGGCGAGCACGTCGCGGCTGCTCCCGCGCTTGTGGCGCAGCTGCAGCGCGGCGGGCTCGACGGCGAGTAGGGCGCGCGCCACGTCCTCCAGGGTGCGCTCGGCGAGCAGGTCCACACCCGCCACCTGCCAGGCGTCGACGTCGACGATCGCGTAGAGGCCTCTCATGCGTGCCGACGAGCGTACCGCAGACGCGCCCTGCCGCGCGCGCCGCAGAAGCGAGCGCGAGGCCGGCGAGCACGCCGAGCAGCGCGGGGCCGCCGGCACGAGCGTGAGCCGCGCGCCGACGAACGAGAGCCGCTCGCACGCGCGCAGGGCGAGGAGCGCGGAGGCAGGCCCGGCCGCCGCGAGCGCCCACGTCGTCGCGCGCGGGCCGCGCGGCCGCGCGATCGCCGCCCAGGTGGCCATCACGGCCGAGAGCAGCCCCGCGCCGGCGAGCGCGAGGCCGCGGTGCGTCGCGGGCACGGACGAGGGCGCGGTGTAGGGCGCGAGCCCCTGCACCTTGGTGTGACCCGCGACGATGCGCACCGCCGACGGCGCCAGGATCTGCGTGTCGTCGGCCTCGATCGACCGGAGATCGTCGGCGATCCACAGGTCGCGCGCCGCGTAGTCCATGCCCCCCGCGGCCTCGCCGACCAGCAGCGGGGCGTGCCCGGGCCGGCAGAGCCACGCCGCCCGCACCATCGGCACGTGCTGGACGCTCGCCGACTTCGCCGCGAGGCAGGAGAGGCGTGCCTCGGCGAGGAGCAACCGCGCCACGCGACCCGGCGCGCGGGCGTCGCGCCCCCACGCCACGCTGGCGAGGAAGGCGACCGAGACGAGCACGAGCATGGTGGGCCAGAGGCGGACGACGCGGCGCACCGGCGACTCGCCGAGGGCGCGGCGCGCGCGCGCCTCTCCCCGCTCGCGCGAGCGCAGCGCCGCCTCGGCCCAGCCGACGGGCCAGCCGACGAGGAAGCCCACCTCGCTCGCGAGCGCGAGCAGGCCGAGGACGAGCGGAACCGCCGCGCGCAACGGGACGTCGCGGTCGAGGAGCAAGGGCAGGATCCGCGAGACCCCCGCGGCGAACGCGGCGAAGGTTACTGCCGACGCCGCGAGGACCGCGGCGAGCCCGAAGCGCAGAGGGTCGCGGGCGAACAGCGACCGCAGGCCCAGGTTCAACGGAGCAGCCCGCGCAGCAGCACGTCGGCGATCTGGGTGGCCGCGCGCGAGAGACCACCCGCGTCGGCGCGCCCGAGCGCCCAGGTCATGGTGACGCCGTCGAGCGCGCCGAAGATCGCGCGGGCCATCACGTGCGGAGAGACCCCCTCCCGGAACACTCCGGCCTTCTGCCCGTCCGAGACCACCTGCGCGATGAGGTCGAGGTAGAGCGCGAACTTCGGCGCCGCGTACTGCTTCATCAGCTTGGTGGACTGGCGCAGGTTGACGGTGATGACCTCGGCGAGATCGCGCTGGCCCTCGAGCAGGCCGAGCTGCATCTCGATCACGCAGCGCAGGCGGGCCTCGGGGCTCGGTCGCGCCGCGAGCTCCTGCGCGAGCGTGCTGAGCAGGCGGTCGATGCGGTCCTCGAACAGGCTGACGAGGAGGTCGTCCTTGTTCTTGAAGTAGAGATAGATGGTGCCGTCGGCCACGCCCGCGGCCTTGGCGACCTCGCTCACCTTGGTCGCGTAGAAGCCCTTGCGCGCGAACACCTTGGTGGCGGCGCGCAGGATGCGCTCGCGCTTCGGGCGGGCATCGGCGGCCTTGCCCGGCGACTCGTCGTCGGCCACCTTGGCCCCACTGAATCGCGATTCAGTCACGGGGTCGGGATAGCAGAACGCGGCCACCCCGTCGATCCTCCGCGGGCGCCGCGGCCGTGCCACCATGGGGTCGTGGAGAAGCCGCCGGTCCTCGTCGCCGCTGGGGTCCTGATCGAAGGTGGGCGCGTGCTGCTGACCCAGCGCAAGGCTGGGGCGCACCTCGCCGGCCTGTGGGAGCTCCCCGGCGGCAAGGTCGACCCCGGCGAGGACCCGCGCGATGCGGTCGTGCGCGAGCTCCGCGAAGAGCTCGGCCTCGAGGTCGAGGTGTTCGAGCCGCTGGAGGTGACCTACTTCCGGTATCCGGAGAAGGCGGTGTTGCTGCTGTTCTTCGTGGTCACGCGGCGGACGGGCTCACCGGAGCCGCAGCGGCTCGACGTCGCGGACCTGCGGTGGGCGACGGCCGCGGAGCTCGGCACGCTCTCGTTCCCACCGGCCGACGTCGCGGTGGTGGAGCGGATCCGCGCGCGACTCTAGAGACCCGCTCGCCCGTGGGGCGCGGTGAAATCCAGCAAGGGCCCGACCGGCACGATCCCCGTGGGGTTGATGGTCGGGTGGCTCCCGAAGTAGTGGCCCTTGATGTGGTCGAAGTCCACCGTCGGCGCGACCCCGGGGTGCTGGAACAGGTCGCGCGCGTACGCGGAGAGGTGCGGGTAGTCGACGAGCCTGCGCACGTTGCACTTGAAGTGCCCGACGTAGACCGCGTCGAAGCGCACGAGCGTGGTGAAGAGGCGCACGTCGGCCTCGGTGAGCCGCGCGCCGCACAGGTAGCGGTTCGTCGCGAGGTGAGCCTCCAGCGCGTCGAGCGTCGCGAACACGTCGAGCACCGCGTCGCGGTAGGCCCCCTGATTGGTGGCGAAGCCGGCCTTGTAGACGCCGTCGTTGAGCGTGCCGTAGATGCGCGCGTTCCAGGCGTCGATCTGCGGGCGCAGCTCCGCGGGGTAGTGGTCGCCCGGGCGCGCGCCGAGGTCGTCGAAGGCGCTGTCGAACATGCGCAGGATCTCGGACGACTCGTTGCTGACGATGGTCGCTCGCTGCTTGTCCCAGAGCACCGGCACCGTGACCCGCGTCGTGCACCCCGGCGCCGCGGCGGTGTAGAGCTCGTGCAGGTAGCGCGCGCCGAGCACCGGATCGGCGACCACCCCGGGCGCGTCGTCGAACGTCCAGCCGTGCTCGCGCATGAGGAAGTGCACGACGCTGACGCCGACGTGCGCCTCGAGCCCCTTGAGGGCGCGGACGATCGAGGTGCGGTGCGCCCAGGGGCACGCGAGCGACACGTAGAGGTGGTAGCGGCCGGACTCGGCGGGGAACCCGCCCTCGCCGCTCGGACCGGGGCTGCCGTCGCGGGTGACCCAGTTGCGGAACACCGCGTCCTTGCGCACGAAGCGCCCGCCGGTCGACGCCGTGTCGTACCACTGATCGCGCCACACGCCGTCGACGAGGAGGCCCATGCGGGCAGCCTAGGCCCGCGCCCCCACAAAGTCAGGGCGGCGGTGGACGCTCGGAGCGCGTGGCGCGGACCGAAGCTCGGCCTTCGACCACGAGCCCCTCGCGCGAGAACGCGAGCAGCCGATCGGCGAGCGCGTGCACGCGGATCAGCGCGGGGCCGTCGCCGGCGCCCCACCAGATGCGGCGCCAGATCGGCTTGCCGTCGGGCGCCAGCGTGCGCGCGACGATGCGGCCCGGGGCCACCGCCCACACCTGCGAGCTCGCGTCGAAGCGGACCCCCTCGAGGTCGTGGCGGGTCTCGACGCGCTCGGGGCGGATGTCCGAGGGGCCTTCTCCCCCGCCTCCGGACAGCTGCACGCGCGCCGCGAAGCCGCCGGCCCCCACGACGACGGTCTCGCCGAACCGGCTGGTGGCGACCGACGCGATGGGCGGCATCTCACCCTCGAGCGGGCGCAGGTCGCGCAGCTCGCCGGTGTTGGTATTGACCGAGAGGAGCGCGCCCACGAGCGGCTCGCGCGGCTGACTCGGGTCGCGTGGCACCGCCTCGCCGCCCGCCAGCACCGTGCTCGGACCGAGGGGCGCGAGGCCGCGCAGCAGGCGGATGCCCGCGAGCTTGCGCGGCGCGAGCCACTCGCCGGCGCGCGCGCACCACACGACGGCGCTGCGCCCGGGCCGCATGCCAGCCGCCACGAGCACGCCCTGCTCGTTGCCCCACAGCGCGGTGTACGCGATCGAGGCGTCGGTCCCGCGCAGCACCTGCCAGCTCCCGCGGGTGAGGAACGCGAGCAGGCCGCCCTTGCCGCCGAGCGCGTAGCGGTCCGGATCGAGCCGCGCGACGCAGGTGAACGCGTCGCGCGCGATGCCCTCGGGCAACGGGATCTCGAGCCAGCTGCCGCCGTCCCAGAACCGCACCCCGCCGTCGCCCACCGCGAGCGCGCGGCCGTCCTCGCCCATGGCGACGTCGCGCACCGTGCCGGCGCCCTCGTCGCGGCCGCGCACGCGCCAGTGCCACGGCTCGTCGTGCGGGAGCGTGGTGGCGTCGGCGCCGGGGCGCACCGCGTGGGCGGCGGCGCTCGCCATGATCTCGGCCTTGACGGCGGGCATGGTGCCCTGGGACATGCGTGTGGCTGGCGGGGAGGCCTCGCTGGTCGGCGCGACGACCGCCTCGATCGCGGCGAGCTGGGCGTCGAGCGCGCGCCACACGTCGCGGACGTCGTTCGGGCGACCGTCGAGCTTGGGCCAGGTGGCCTGCGCGATCAGCTTGTCGATCGCCTGCACCTGCTCGGGCGCGTGGCCGTACGCGGAGTGGATGGTCGGGGCGTCGAGCAGCGAGTGGCGGTGCGGGCGTCGCCCCGCGGCGAGCGCGGTCTGCGCCTCCTGCGGGAACAGCGCGCACCCGGTGAGCACCTCGTAGGCGAGCGCCCCGAACGAGAAGATGTCCGACGCCGGGCCCACCTGCGTGTTGCCGGGCACGTACTGCTCGGGCGCCGAGTAGCCGACCGACACCGCGACCACGCCGGTGGTGGAGGCGTCGTCCTGCACGCGGACGATGCCGAAGTCGGTCACCTTGGCGACCTCCTCGCCCGGGGTGCCCGCGACGAGCACGTTGGTGGGCTTGAGGTCGCGGTGGATGAGGCGCTCGGCGTGGATGTCGGCGAGCGCGCGCGCGATGTGGCGCAGGATGCGGCGCGCGCGCGCCGGCGGGAACCCCTTGCCGGTCTCGCGCAGCGACTTGTGGATGCGCTCGTGCAGCGTGGTGCCCTGCGCGCCGCCGTCCACGTACTCGAGGATGAGGTAGCGGATGGGGATGACGTCGTCGTCGAAGACGTTGGTGGAGACCCGCTGGGGGACCTTCACCTCGACCTCGCCCTCGTCGAAGAAGCGGACGATGTAGGGGCTCGGCGGGCGGCGATCGGAGAGCCTCCGCAGGGCCAGCGCTTCGCGCCGGGAGGCCTTCACGAAGGCCGCCCACTGGGCCGGTGCGAGCTGCGGCGCGATCACCTTGGCGACCACGGGCGCGCCGTCGGGTCCATCGGTCGCGCCGAGCACGACGCCCATGCCGCCGACGCCCAGGAGCCCCTCGATGATCCAGCGATCGCCGAGCGTCTGCCCGGAAAGTGCGCGAGCGAGCGCTTGACCGAGTTGCTCTCCTCGCCCCCGTCGGTCCGCCTCCGCCCGGGCGTCGTCACGCGCCATGCAAGAGCAGCACGATAACCCAGATGCGACCTCGACGACGGGGTTTGTGAAGGGACACGCTTCGCCGGACGTTCTATGAGGGCACCCGTGTCGGCTAACCGGATCGTCACGCCGCGCCCTCCACACCTCGGGGGACACCTCGGGGGGCACCTCTCGAGAGCGCGCACAGCTGGATTCGTGCTGATCCTGGCGGGTCTGTCGGGCGCGGGCTGCAGCGGTGGCTGCCGCAAGGCCACCCCTTACGTCCCTTTCCTCGAGGATGGCGGCGCCCCGGCCCCCAAGGGCAGCGAGCCCGTGGCGGGCCTCGACGCGGGCCCGCCCCCGAAGCCGGGGGTCTTCAAGGCCACTCCGGCCACCCTCGCCACCACCCCCTCGGCGAAGCTCCTGGTCGAAGGGCTCGAGATCCCCGCTCCGCAGGGGCAGGTCGTGCTCGCCGGGATCGCCCGCGATCTCGACGGCGACGGTCAGCGCGACGCGGTGGCCTTCGTGCAACCCGCAGGTGGTGGCGGCGGTGAGCTCCGCTACTACCGCGGCGAGGCCGGAGGCTTGCTCCCGAGCAAGGTCGTGACCGCGCCGACGGGTGGGACCGACGCCCTGACCCTGCCTGCGCCGTGCATGGCCAAGCTGCAACCCGGCTTGCTCACGCTGGTCGGGCTGCACACCGTCGCGGTCGACGTGCGACCGACGTGCGGTGAGGGCGCAGCGGCCGCGCGGCGCGTCGTCGTCGCGGCGTTCGCGCCCGTGGCCTCGATCCGCTGGAGCGCGCGCGTGCTCGAACCCCCGACCGGGTTCACGCTCGGCATCGAGATCGAGGCGCCCGACAAGGACGGCGACGGCGTCGACGACCCGACGCTGGTGTTCTCGCTCGAGGGGGGCGGCCCTCCGTTCGACATGGGCGACAAGCTCGTCGCGCGGATCGGCTACTGGGACCGCCCGAGCGGCCTGTCGTTGCGCGACCGCTTCGAGCCGGAGAAGAGCTTCCAGACCATCGCGCAGAACGCGGCGGCGCGCGCGCGGAGCAAGGCCAGTGCGTTGCCGGTCGCGGGCCTCGTGCGACGTCTGCGACTCCTGCACGGCGCCCTCTGCACCGAGGGCGGCTCCCCTCTGGTCGACCCCTCGGGCGAGCACGGCATCGCGTGCGGCACCTCGCGCGCGCTCGAGGACGGCGCGGCTGCCGAGGTGCGCGCGGCGCTGTCGCTCGGCGACGCGATCACCGCGCTCGCGGCCCGCGAACGGCTCGCGGCGCGCGCCAAGTCCAGCAAGCTGCGCGCGGAGATCGACAAGGCGATCCTCGCGGTCGTGCCCGCCGTGTTCGGCACCGCGCGCGAGCTCAAGGTCGCCCCGCACGCCTCGTCGAAGGGCACCCTCCCCGCGTGGGGCACGCTCGCGTTCGAGAAGAGCGGCGCGCTCCTCGTCCGCACGCAGACGTCGGTGGTGCGCGTGGACGCGGCCTTCGAGGAGTCCGAGGCGAGCGACGTGAGCGGCTGGCCGCTCGAGGTCCTGGTCCCCGGCAAGGACACCAAGCTCGCCCAGGTCGTCGACGCCTGCGACGCGCCCTGGCTGTCGGCGCGCATGACGGGACACGACGTGCCCACCGGGTCGCGGCTCGTGCCCCTGCCGCTGATGGGCGTCACCCGCTGCTCGGGGTCTCCGATCCCCGTCGCGGCCACCCCGGTCGCCTTCGGCCCGCAAGGGCTGCTCGCGCTCGTGCAACACGAGCTCGTCCTCTTGCCCACGGTGTTCACCGCCCAGCGAACCACCGGGACACTGCCCCCGCCGGCCGCCGCGGTGGTCGGGCCGTTCGTGATGGGCGCGCCACGCTCGCCCGGCGGCGGCTACCTGGTCGTGCCCACCCGCTTCGGGGTCGCGCGGCGGGAGGAGTCGAGCGGCGCCGTCACGCTCGTGCGCGCGAAGGACCTCGAGGGGCTCTACCTCGGCCTGCGCGACTGCGCGATCAACGACGCCGGCAACCGGATCGCGTGCGTGCGCGAGAACCACCGCGTGGTCGTGATCGACGTGGGCAGCGGCACGCCGGCCCCCGCGCCGAGCACCTCGACCCCCGCGCCTTCGCCGAGCGACGAAGCCTCGTTCTGACAGGCTTGCTGCCCAGGGGCGGCGCGAATACGCCGACGGGCCGTGCAAACCGAGGAACGCATCCGCGCCACGATCGAGAAGATGCAGCGCGCCGAGGAGGAGGTCCGCCGCCTCCAGGACGAGCTCCTGGACTCCATGGAGGGCGACCGCAAGGCCACGCTCGCCGCGCTCCACGAGGCCGTGATCGAGGGCCTCGGCGAGGGCGAAGGGGTCGAAGCGGCCATCGCGCTCGTGCCGCTGGCCGAGGTGCTCGGCGAGCTCGAGGGCCCCGAGGTGTGCGACCTCCTGGTCGACGTGCTCGGGAGCGACGAGCCCGAGGTCCGCTTCACCGCCGGCCGCGCCCTCCAGGATCTCGCCTTCGATCGGTACAAAGAGGTCGCCGAGGCGATCGAGCGCGCGGCCACCCGCCTCGCCGCCGATCACCACGCGCTCCGCGAGCTCCCCTACGTGATCGCCGAGGTCGGTGAGCCGGGAGCTCCGCGCGTGCTCGGTCGCTATCTGAGCCACTCCGATCCCGAGGTGGTGGCCGCCGCGATCGAGGCCCTCGCGTCGATCGGTGATCCGGCGGCGCTGTCGCCGCTCGAGAAGCTCGTGCGCGACGGCCGCACCGTCCAGATCGAGGACGACGGCGGCACCCAGGTCTCGCTCGGCACGCTGGCCCAGGAGGCCATCGAGATGATCCGCGCCGCCGACGAGGAGGCCGACGAGCCCCCGCGGCGGGGTCCGAGCGGCGGAGGCGGCCAGCGCCCCGAGCCCCCGCGTCGACCCGAGGGTCGTCCGGCCGCGCCGCCCAGCGGTGGTCGCGGCGCCCCGAGCGGTGCACGCCCCGGTGGTGGTGGCAGCAGCGGTGGTCGCGGAGGACGCAAGCGGTGAACAACCCGGGTGGCGCGGGCGATCGGGCAGCACGCGAGCGCGTCGAGGCCTCCGTGATCACGCCCCTCGCCCCGGGCGACGCGGCGATCTTCGAGACGTTCGTCAACGCGCGGTATCTCCGCCACTTCGGCGATCTGTTGCTCGAGATGCTCTCGCCGCCGGCCACCCCGGGCGACGCGGTCGTCGCGCACCTCGGCTGCCGCACCGGTTACCCCGAGCGCCTCGTCGTCGAGCGCCTCGGGCCCACGCGCCTCGTCGGCACCGACCCTTCCTTGTCCGCGCTCGAGCTCGCGCGCGCCAAGGCCGCCGCGATCCCCGATTTCTCTGCCGATTATCGCCTGTTCGAGGGCTTCCCCTCTCCCCTTCCCGACGCCTCGTTCACCCACGCCCTCGTGCTCCACCCGCCGGGTCGCGCCGCGAGCCGCCTGCACTTCGTGAAGGACGCGGCGCGCGTGCTGATGCCCGGAGGTCAGCTGATCCTCGGGCTCCCGCTCCGCGGCTCGTTCGTCGAGCTCGCCGATCTGCTGCGCGAGTATGCGGTCAAGTACGACCAGCGCTCGGTGCAGGACGCGGTCGACCAGGCCGTTGCGCTGCGCCCTTCGCCCGAGTCGCTCGGCGAGGAGCTCGAGGCCCTCGGGTTCGTCGACGTCGACGTCGACTTCCGCGCCGTCAGCGTGCCGTTCCAGAACGGGCGCGACTTCCTCGAGGACCCGACGACGCGGCTCCTGCTCCTGCCCGAGTGGCAGTCCAACCTCGGCCTGGACGACGCCATGATCCGCACCGCGTTCCACTACGTGCGCGACGCGATCGACCGCTACTGGGCCGAGGGCGGCTTCGAGCTCTCGCTGCACGTGGGCTGCGCGCGTGGCTTCCGGGGCTGAACGCTGGGCGCTGGTGCTCGTCGCGGTCGCGGCGTGCACCACGCCGCCGCCCAAGGGGGCGCACGAGGTGAAGCTCGGCTGCCCCGCGGGCCCGGTCAGCGCGGAGATCGCGCGCGTGATGCCCCTGATGGGCGTGAAGGGGCCCGTCACCCTCGTGCCGCCGGAGCACCTGAAGAAGGCGATCGAGCCCGGCTGCCTCGTGCCGTTCCGCGACGAGACCGCCGACGAGAAGCAGCGCGGGGTCGGCAAGGTCCTCGTGAGCACGATCGCGCGTGGCGCGGCGCCGGTGCCGCTCGGACGCGGTCGGCTGTTCATCGGGCGCGGCGCGATGACGCTGGTCGTGAACGACGACTCCGGCGACGAGGCGCTCGGCCTCTCGATCGAGGACCGTCGCGTGGTCGTGCGGCGCAAGGGCCACAAGCTCTATCGCGGGAGCGTCGCCCTCGGTCCGGGCAAGCCCCTGCCCTTGCCGGTGGACGCGCTGCTCGCGGCCATCGAGGGCTGCGCCACCGACACGCGGCTCGGCACGAACGAGGACGTCAGCATCGTCGAGGCGCGCCGCGGCAGCTTCCCGCTCCTGCGCATGCGCTGGCTCGACGCCGAGAACCCCGCCGCGGTCGACACCGGGCTCCTGTGCGGCGACCAGGATGCATGGATTGGTTATCGATCGACCGCCGGCTCGATCGGCTGGTCCCTCACCGTCGTGAGCGCACGCAGCGAGCTGGGCCTCAAGATCGAGCAGGTCGTCCGCAAGGAGACCGACGCCAAGGACGACGAGGAGAAGCCCGACTTCGAGCTCAAGGGCGCCGATAGTGAGTAGCTGGGGGGGCTCACGCCCCCCTTGGGTCTCGGTGGCCGAGGGTCCTCGGTGGGCTGCGCTGGAGACGCGGTGGGCTGCGCTGGGCAGCCCACCAACTCCCTCACATGCCGCCGCCGTGGGTCTCGATGACCTGGACGGGGGCGCGCTTGATCACGCAGGTGACCTCGGCGGTGGCCTGGCCCTCGTTGGACTTGCCGCCGAGCGCGCGGATGCTCGGGATGATCTGCTCGTTGACCTGCTTCTGCACGTTGGCCACGCCGGGGAACACCTGCGGGGTGAGCTCCGCGCCGCCCGTGTTGGTGGTCTTGATGGCCACGACCTCGGTCTTGTCGACGTCCTTGCTGGGCACGTTGACGGTGACCGACACCTTGATGGTCTGCGAGCCACCGGGCGCGACCTTGAAGCCGCCCGGGTTCTTGGCGTGCGGGGCGCAGAAGTCCGGGCCCATCGCGGCGTTGAGCTTGGCCTGCACGCTGATGGTCTCCCCCTCCTTGAGCTTCATGCACTGGCCGGTCTTGGCGTCGAACACGGTGCCGGCCGCGCAGCCGACGTCGACGCACTTGCCGCCCTCGTATTTGGTGCCGGTGCCGCAGGTGAGCTCGTTGGGGACGCAGGCGCCCTCCTTGGCCTCGTTGACCACGTACGTGAAGCCCGCCGGACAACCGATGCCCTGGCCCTGCTGGAGGACGATGCCGGCGTTCTGGGCGACGGCCTTGTCGGACTCGGCCTTGTTCTCGCAGGCGCCAGTGCCGGCGTTGAGCTGCTGACCGGCGGCGCACGTCTTCGCGACGCAAGAGCCGTTGTTGTAGGAATAGGCCTTGCCACAGCTGGCGTTTGCATCGGCCATGGTGACGCAGGCGCCCGCGAGAGGAACGAAGCCAGCCTTGCAGAAGCAAGCGTTCTTGCCGTTCTCGAAGCTCGCGTTGGCCGGACACGTGTCGACGAGGCACTCGTCGCTCTGCTTGCCGTTCACGTTCGACTGGAGGCGCACGAAGCACTTGCCGGCGGGACACCCCGCGAGCGAGGCTCCGAGCCCGAGCAGGCCCGCGGCCGCGATCCAGGCGGCGAGCCCCCGCTTGTGGGTACCTTGAAAACCAGTCGACGCGGGCGACGAAGGATGAACGGGCATGGGACCTCTCCGAAGGGACGGGGGCGACCCCGCGCCGATTCATTACTACGACCGCGAGGCGCGCGGAACCGCTCGCATTTCGCCGACCGAGGAGTAGGCTCGCGCCCACGGTCAGGCAGGGGGTCATGAACGCGTACGAACCTCGGACGATCCGCATCGCCGTCGCCGTCATGGGCGCGTGGCTCGCGTGCGCGTCCAGCGCCACCGCCGCGCAGATCCCCATGGCCGTTCTGGCGGCCCCCAAGCCCGCCGCTTCGGTGGCGGTCGTGCCCAAGGCGGCGCCGCCCAAGTCCAGCGCCTCGATCAAAACACCCGGGCCGCAGGCCGCCGCCAACATCAAGGCCGCGCTGGCCCAGATCGAGGCCGCGAACAAGGAGCTCGACGCGGTCCGCGACGACAACAAGAAGGCCAACGTGGCCCTCAAGTCGGCCAACGCGCTGGTCCTCAAGGGCAAGCAGCAGATCCTCGAGGGCCAGAAGCTACAGAAGCAGGGTCGCGAGCTACGCAAGCGCGGCAACGCGCCCGCCGGCGACGCCAAGATCGCGGCCGGGCAGAAGGCGATCGACGACGGCGCCGAGAGCGTGCGCCTCGGGGTCGCCGCGGTGAAGGCGGCGCAGGCCCAGCTCAACGGCCTCCAGGCGCGCGCGCAAAAGGCCCGCGATTCACTCGAAGACGGCCGCAAGAAGCTCAAGATCGCCGAGAGCAACCTGTAGGTAGGCGGATTCTCTCGCCCCGAGAGCGGAGGACCGAACTGTAGTTCGGTCCGGGAGCGACCCAGAGCCTGCGCTTCGTGGCGCGGTGCGGCGTGATGAACCGACAGGTCGGTAGCTTTCGAGCGGAAACCGCGTGATCGCGGGCACGGAGGCGTCGCTCGCGTCGCGCGCTCGGGGTATCGTGGGAATGTCCACCCAGAATGGAAAACGGTCCCGTACGCGCGTCTGCTCCGAGCGGCGCCGAGCCCGGCTCTGCCGAGGCTCGCGTGGGCACCGTCGTGCGCGACAAGTGGCGGATCGACGCCCTCCTCGGCTCCGGCGGCATGGCCACCGTCTTCGCGGCCACGCACCGCAACGGTCGCCGCGCGGCGCTCAAGATCCTGCACGCCGAGTTCGCGCGGGACACCAACCTCAAGGAGCGCTTCCTCCGCGAGGGCTACGTCGGCAACAAGATCCCGCACGCCGGACGCGTCGAGTGCATCGACAACGACACCACCGAGGACGGCTCGCCGTTCCTCGTCATGGAGCTGCTCGAGGGCGAGACCCTCGACCAGATCTGGAAGCGCCTCGGCCGGCGGCTCCCCGTGGCCGCCGCCCTCAACGTCGCCGAGCAGCTGCTCGACTTCCTCGCCGCGTGCCACGGGCAGTCGATCATCCACCGCGACCTCAAGCCCGCCAACGTGTTCGTCACCCACGACCGGCTGGTCAAGGTGCTCGACTTCGGCATCGCCCAGCTGCGCGAGCAGGGGCAAGCCGAGCACACCCGCGCGGGCACCACGCTCGGCACGCCGTCGTTCATGTCGCCCGAGCAGGCGCGCGGCCTCGGCGACCAGCTCGACGGGCGCTCCGATCTCTACTCGGTCGGGGCCATGCTCTACGCGCTGCTCTCGGGCGCGCGCCTCAACAAGGGCCGCACCCACGACGAGGCGCTGATCATGGCGGCGACCCAGCCCGCGCCGTCGATCGCGCGCGTGGCCCCCGACCTGCCGGGCGACGTCATCGCGCTCGTCGACAAGTCGCTCGCGTGGGACCGTCGCAACCGCTTCGCCGACGCCACCGAGATGCGCGCCGAGGTGCTGCGCATCCTCGAGCGCCTCGGCGTCCGTCGCGCCCCTCGCCCCGAACCCGTCGCGCCGACCGGCATCGCGCCGTCGGACATGGACGTCGAGGACGTCAGCGCCGAGATCCACGAGGTCGTCGAGGAGGCGCCGCACGAGGAGCTCGTCGCCGACGACCACCCCGACATCGAGCGCCTCCGCGGCGTCATGCGCCAGGTCGAGCGGCTGCTGCCGAGCGTGCGGCAGTACGGGTGGGCGCACCCCGAGACCGAGCGCAAGCTCCGCGGCGCGTTCGAGGAGGTGGTCACCGCGCTCGGGGCCATGCCGCAGTCGTTGTTCTTCACCGTCCGCCCCTACTCGTTCGCGCACCGCGGCCGCGAGGTGTGGGAGCCGTCGGCGCCGCTCGACACCATCCCCTACGCCCTCTTCGAGGCCGGCCTCCGGACGCTGCACCTCACGCCCGGCATCACCGAGCCGGAGCTGCGCGCGCTCGTGACCGTGATGCTGCTCGATCCGTCGTCCGACCTCGCGCCCGAGGACGACCTCTCCACGGTGCTCTGGGACCTCTCGCTCCACCACGTGCAGGCCGAGGTGGCCGACGGCTTCGCCGAGGGCGGCGCGGCCCAGCGCGAGGCGTTCTACGAGGAGTCCGACGAGCTCGAGCGCCTCGCCGAACAGGCCGCCCAGGCCGCGCGCGCCGAGGCCAAGGCCATGGCGGTCAGCGTGGACCGCGGCGCCACCGACTCGTCCATCTCCACCGTGGGCCTCGATCCGGTCGCGCGGATCGCGCTCTCGACCCAGCTCGTGCTCACGACCGAGCGCTGGACCGAGCGCTACATCGACGTGCTCGTCGAGGCGCTCCTCCACACCCGGCGCGCGGCCGTGGCGACGAACCAGCCCGCCACGCTGGTCCTGACGCCCCTCGCCCTCTCGTGCGCCGACCTCGTGGTCGCGGGCCGCGCGAGCGTCGTCCTCTCGCTGCACGCCGGGGTGCTCGACGTGCTCGCGCGACGCGCCCGCAGCGAGGTCGAGCTCGACGGCATGGCCGCGGAGCTCACCGCCGCGATGTTCGGTGGCCAGAACTTCCAGCTGCTCCTGCGCGCCCTCGCCGCCCTCGATCCGGCCGCGACCGACCGCGCGGCGCTCGTGTCCGGCCTCGCGGGCGCGCTCGAGCGCCTGCCGGCCGCCGAGCTCCCCCACGCGCTCGCGGCGCTGCCGACGGTCGACGAGACCCTGCGCGCCCCGCTCCTCGCGTTCGTGGCGCGCGCCGCCATCGGCCACGAGCGCGAGCTGCTCGCCAAGCGCGAGGAGTGGCCGATCGAGGTCACGCGCGCGGTGCTCTCGATCCTCACGCGGCTCGGCACGCCGGGCGCCAACGCGGCGATGGTGGAGCTCGCCAACACCCCCGACGTCGCGCTGCGCATCGAGGTGCTCGCGGCCCGACCCGACGGACGCGACCTCCTCGGCAAGGAGCTCGGCAAGCTCGTCGAGCACATGCGCGCCGACGTGCGCGCGGCGGCGCTGCGGGCCATCGCCCAGCACGACGTGAAGGACTGCGCGGGCGCCCTCGTGCGGCGCGTCGAGGAGCCGGCGTTCCACGAGCTCCCGGTGGACGAACGCCGCGAGATCCTCCGCGTGCTCCACCAGCTCTCCGCGGTGCGCGCGGAGAACCTCGCCATCGAGCAGCTCGGCCAGCGCGCCATGCTCAAGAGCGACAACCGCGAGGAGAGCCGGCTCCTCTTCGCCGAGATGCTCGGCGAACACGCCCGCACCCCTGCCGCGCTCGAGGCGCTGGGGGCCGCTGCCAAAGGGTGGTGGGGCACCTCGGCGAACCTCAAGAGCGTGGCCACCGCGGCCGCTGCGGCGGTCGAGCAGCGGATCCGGAGAGGCGCCCCGTGAGCGCGACCGCGCGACTCGACGTCATGACGACCGACGCGGGCGCCCGCGTGCGGCGAGCCCACGCGCGGGACCTCGCGGCCGTGGTCGTCCAGCACCTGCACCGCTTGATCAAGCTCGCGCAGATGCACGCCATCGACAACCAGGCCGTGCGACGCTCCATCGACGCGGCCACCGAGACCTTGCGCGAGTACCAGCTCAAGGCCGGCGAGCCCGCGGTCCTGTTCTTCGCGCGCGGCGTGGTGTTCTTCGGCGGCGAGCCGCTCAAGGCGCCCCGCGGGGTGTACGACGCGGCCCTGGAGCTCGGCGGTTGGATCGAGCGCTGCGGTGGCTCCGAGCTCGCCTTCGCGCGCGACGTCACCACCGCCGACCTGCGCAACCTCGCGAGCGCCATCGTCGGCGTGCAGCGCGGGCGCTCGTTCGGCGACGTCGAGATGGCGCGGGTGCGCGTGCGGCAGGTCTCCGACGCCGCGCTGCTCCGCGGGCACGACGTCGAGCGGCTCGAGCCCGAGCAGCGCATCGTCCGCACGTACGCGTCGGCGGTCGTCGTACTGCGGCGGTTCTTCGAGGAGCTCGCGGAGGGGCAGACGGCGCTCCCGCGGCGCATCAAGCGCATCGCGCAGAACCTGGTCGATCTGTCGGCCGGCAAGACCCCGGCGTTCCTCGGCGTCACGGCCGTGCGCAACGCCAACCACGACGAGGCCGGGCGCGCGGTCAACAGCGCGATCCTCGCCGTGGCCATGGGCCGCCAGATCACCACCGATCCGGTGATCCTCACGCGCATCGCCATGGCCGCGATGCTGTACGACGTCGGTCGCCCCCACGCGCTGCGCGCGCTGCGGCTCGACACCGACGACGGCGGACCGATCGCGGCCCAGCTCGGCGAGGAGGCGGAGCTCGACCTGCCGGCCGAGACCGCCGCCGTGCTCACCGCGCTCGGGCGGGTGAACGAGCCCTCCATCGTGCGCACCGTCGTGGCGTTCGAGGCCCAGTGGCTACAGCGCGCCGCGCGTCTCGGCGCGGTCTACCGCGGTCTGCGGCCCCCCACCCTGCACGCCCGCATCGTGTCGGTCGCGCGCGCCTACAACGAGCTGCTCACGCCCACGCCGGGGGAGCCGATCCGCAGCCCCACCGATGCGCTCCTCGAGCTCGAGGAGCAGGCGGGCGCCCGCGCCGCGGCGAGCGCCAAGCTCTCGACCGACAGCATCGACCGCACGGTGCTGCGGCTCCTCATGGGCGCGCTCGGCGTGCTCCCGCCCGGCACCCTCGTCGAGCTCTCGTCCGGCGAGATCGCCGTGGTGGTCGAAGTGGGCGCCGGGTTGCCGCTCCTGCGCATCGTGCTCGACGCCAGCGGTGGCATGCCCGAGCAGGTCGTCCAGCTGCACCTCGGCGCAGACGCGCGTTCGATCGTGAAGCTGCTCGGCGCCGACCCGACGTTCGCGGCGCGGAGGAACGCGGCCGCGGTGCTGCCTTCGATCGCGCCACCCTCGGTGCCGTCGGTGATCACGACGTCGGGCGTGCGGGCCGCGCCCGCGATCGCGCCGATCATGACGCCGGTGGTGGTGACGCCCCCGCCGCCGCCGCGCCTGCGCGCCAGCGAGCCGCGGATCCAGCGCGTCGTCGAGCCGGTCGTCGAGCGGCCGTCGTCCGACGACGACCGCACCGTGATCTCGCACTCGCCGTTCGACGACGGCGCTGATGAGCCGATCTCCGCGCCCACGCCGCCCCCGATCTCCCGGCCTTCGCGCCCCCCGCCGGCCGCGCCCCCGTCGCGCCCCGAACCGCGACGACCCGCGGCCGACAGCGCGCGCCCGAGCCGCGCCCGCCCCCCCGCGCTGCCACCTCCTTCGCGGCGACCCGCCGATCCTCCTTCCGGCGATCGACCGAGCGCCCCGCCCGCGGTGCGCGCGATGGCCCCTCTCTCGGACCCGCTGATCAGCAGCCGCCCCGTGCCCTCGACCGGTCCCATCACGTCGCCCACGCCACCGCCGACCACGCTCTCCTCGACCTACGGGCGCACCGCCGACGTCCGCGGTGCCATCCAGCGCGCGCCGCTCCCCAACCTCCTCGTGCACGTGCTCGGGCGCGGCCTCACGGGCTCGCTCGTGCTCCACGACGGGAGCATCGACCACGTGGTCGTGTTCGACGCGGGGGCCGCGACCAAGGTGCGCCTCGGGACGACGAGCCCCCGCCTCGGCGAGGTGCTGGTCGGCATGGGCCGGGTCGAGTCCGACGTTGTCGCCGCCGCCGTGCGCCGGGCGAACGCGGCCCGACGCCTCCTCGGCAAGCAGCTCGTGATCGACGGCGTCCTGCGCCCGGCAGACGTCGTCGAGGGTCTGGTCGCGCAGGCCACCGACAGGCTCGCTCTGCTCACGGCGCTGCCGGACGCGGCCACCTACGAGTTCTTCACGGGCCACGACGTCCTGCGCGAGCTCGAGCCCGTGGTGCTCGATCCGCTCGCGACCATCCTCGCCACGGTGCGGGCCTGGCAGGACGAACGCTTCATCGACTCGGCTCTCGCCCGCCTCGAGAGCCGACCTCTGTCGCTCCACGGGTCGGCCGACGTCACGCGGTTCGGGCTCACCGACGAGGAGTCGGCGGCGGTGGAGTGGGCGACCACCGGCAACCTCTCGGTGGGCGAGCTGCTCGCCGAGGAGCTCGCCGATCCCCGCGTGGTCCGCCGGGTCGTGTACGCGCTCCTGGTCACCAAGCACCTCGATTTCGGCGGAGATCCGCTCGGCGTGGTGATCGATGCCCCGCGCGACTCGGCGCCCCAGCGAGTCACCTGGCCGTCGGGCATCCCCGCCTCCTCGGGGTCGATCCGGGTCGAGCGCGAGAGCGCGCCGCCCTCCGATCCCTACGAGCGACCGTCGTTCCCCCCGCCGTCGGGTGCATTCCCGGTCGGTGGTGCGGGGGATGCGCCGGTCATCCTGCGCAACTCGTACGACGCCCTCCCGCAGCCGTCGTCGGGCCCGATCACCGGACCGGTCGAGGTGCGCATCGTCGAGAAGGAGATCCTCACGGTCGACGAGCCCGAGCCCGCGCCGCCCTCGACGCCGGCGCCGTCGTCGGACCGCGAGGCCCCCGCGTCGAGCCCCGACGCCGACCCCCGCCGGCAGGCGATCCTCGACGCCGCCGCGACCCTCGGTCAGCGCAACCACTACGAGCTCCTCGGCGTGGAGCCCGACGCCACCCTCGCGCAGATCCAGGCGAGCTTCCTCGCGGCCGCCAAGCGCTTCCACCCCGACAAGCTCCCCGCCGAGCTCGCGGATCTGAAGGACGCCGCAGGCAAGGTGTTCTCCGCGGTCGCCGACGCGCACCGCACGGTCACCGACCAGGCCAAGCGCGCCGCGTACGACGAGGACCTCGCCTCGGGCAGGAAGCGCGGCGACGAGCGTGAAGAGGTGGAGCGCGTGCTCAACGCCTCGACGGACTTCCAGAAGGCCGAGATCATGCTCAAGCGGCACGACAACGAGGCCGCGCTCCGTTACGCGCAGGCCGCCGCCGAGGCCGACCCGACGCAGGCCGAGTACCTCGCGCTCTACGGCTGGCTCGTCTCGATGAAGACCGACAAGGTCGCGGTGCAGAAGGGCAAGGACATGCTCGACCGCGCCGTCTCGATGGACCCGGATTCGGACCGCGCGCTCTACTACCGCGGCACGGTGCTCAAGCGGCTCGGCAAGCTGGACGAGGCCGTGCGCGACTTCCGCCGCGCCGCCGACCTCAACGAGAAGAACCTCGACGCGGTCCGCGAGGTGCGCCTCCACGAGATGCGCGCGAGCTCGGGTCGCCTGAAGAAGGACGAGGGCGGCGGCCTCTTCGGCGGGTTGTTCAAGAAGAAGAAGTGAGCGCACGGGGCTGCTGCCAGATTGGCAGAGCGGCGGCGAGCCTCACGCCAGGTCGTCGGCGCTCGCTCGATTCTTCCTTGCAACGCGGGGTGGCACGACGAATGCTCTGAAGCGCAACATGCGGATTCTCCCTCTCGCCGGGTCCCTGTGCGCCTTGCTCGGCCTCGCGGGCAGCGCGCAGGCGGTCACGGTGGTGCCCATCACTGGCTCGAACAACCCACGCCGCGAGCCAGTCGCCGGTCGTCCGCTCGATGGCAGCTCCCCTGGAGGACTGATCACGCGGGCCGACTGCGAGGACGACGCCAAGCTGGTCTTCATCTTCAACGGCGCCTTCATCGCGAGCAACGCGGACATCCAGTACATCCAGATCTGGGCGCGCAAGGACGGCAACACGGGCACGAGCTGCACGCCGACTGCCGAACGCGAGGGCATGGCCGGGACCGGCGCCACGACCGGCTGCCGCCTGGTCATCCAGTTCGAGAAGGAGTCAGTTCAAGGGCAACAAGGAGTTCAGGTCCCCATCCGCAACATCCTGCAGGCGACCTACCAGCAGAAGAACACGGGCGATCCTCGCACCAACCTCTACACGTACGAGCCCTGACCAAGGACGTCTGTGTGCCCGACGGGCCGATGACTCCCGCACTCAAGTCGGCTCCCAATCTCCAGCTGAGCATCATTCCGTTCAACGGAACCTCCGTCGCTGGGCTCGAGACCGGTTCCGAGACGATCTGGAAGGGAAGCTACGATGTAGCCGGTCCTTCCGCGCCCACGGACCTCGCGCTGAGTGCGGGCAACCAGCAGCTCTACGCCGCGTTCTCCGGGGCCACCGGTGACCCCACCCTGGGTGGCTACAAGGTCTACTGCGTGAAGACCGGCACCAAGTGGGCCAGCGCGACCACCAAGGGGATCGACGGCTCGGTCGACGGCGACGAGACGGACGGCGCGGGTGACGACACGGGTGCCAGCGACAGCGCAAGCGACACCGGTTCCGGCGAGGCTGGCGAAACCGGCGCGACGGACACCGGGACCGGGGGCGTAGACTCGGGTTCGAGCGCCGCGTGCGGCGACCCCCTGGGCGTGCTGTCGGCAGGCGCCTACCCGACGAACGATCTCGACAAGTACCTGTGCGGGAGCACCTCGCAGGCGACCGGGAGTTCGCGCGTCCAGCTGAAGGCGGTGAACGGCGAAGCGCTCGAGAACGACGCCTACTACGCGATCGCGGTGGCCGGTCAGGACATCCACGGAAACACCGGCCCCCTGTCCACGATCGCCTGCGAAGCGCCTGGCGCCACCAAGGATTTCTGGGATCGCTACCGCAGCGCTGGTGGTCAAGGGGGGGGCGGCTACTGCGCCTACGGTGGTGGCCCGGCCGGCGCCCTCGGGGTCGTGACCGTGCTCTCAGCGCTCTCCCTCGCCGGTCGCCGCCGGGGCCGTCGGCGATGAGCGCCCGCTTCTCTGCCTTCGTCATCGTCGCCGCCGTCGCGGGAACACCACTTGCTGCCGTCGCGGGCAACGGGAGCGCGGAGGCACCGGCCGCGGCGCCGCCCAGTCTGCCCTCGTTCGCGGTCGAGGTCCGCTTCGGCCCGTACCGGCCCGCCCTTCGAGCCCGCGGCGGTCTACGACGAGGTCTTCGGCGATGCGCGACGCTACATGTTCGGCATCGAGGTGGACTGGCAGCCGATTCACATCCCCCACTTCGCCTCCCTCGGCGTGGCGGGGCTCATTGGCTACACGAGCGCGAGCTCCCCGGCTCCCTTCGTCAACCCAGCCCGCGGCCAGAGCGGTGAAGACACCTACTGGAAGATGTGGGCCTTCGGCCTGACCGGCGTGCTGCGCGTCGACGTGCTGTCGCGCGACTTCTCGATACCCGTCGTGCCCTACGGCAAGCTCGGCACCTGGATGGGGCTCTGGTCCGCGGGCAATGGTCTGGGAGAGGCCACCGCCAGCGATGGCACCCTCGGCCGCGGGCGCACCCACGGCATCTTCTGGGCCGCTGGGCTCGCCCTCGAACTCGACTTCCTCGACCGCAGCTCCTCCAAGAGCTTCCTCGTCGAGCATGGCGTCGATCACACCTGGCTGTTCGCCGAGTACACGGGTTGGGATGCCTCCGGGCTCGGACAGTCCAACTTCGCCAAGGTGGGCACCCGCACCTGGACGTTCGGCCTCGGCTTCCAGATGTAGCTACAAGACGCCGCGCGCGTGGGCGACGAGGTCGATCTCCTTGCGCCGCGCCTCGAGCTCCGCGCCGTCCTTCACCGGGAGGAACCGCGTCTGCGCGCCCTCGCGCGGCACCCGGAGAAACCGGGTCGAGAGGCTCGCCGTGAGCTCGCCGAGCAAGCGCTCGAACTGCACGACCTCCGCGCCGCCGACCTTCTTGCGCACCTCGAAGTAGGTCCAGGCCATCGAGAGATCCCGCAGGGCGCGCGCATCGACGAGGAACGTGTTGGTGTTGAACGTGCGCACCGTGCTCGCGTCGAACGAGGTGGGCAGCCGGAACTCCTCGAGGATCTGCGGGCGGCCGTCGAGCCGTGCCGGGATGCCCCCCTTGTCGGCGCCGACCTTGTCCACCACCTCGACGCTCACCGGCGCGCCGTGCGCGAGGTGCGCGCCGAGCACCGCCGGATCGACGTTGGCGCCGAGGTTGTCGATGTTGGCGATCCACACGGTCTTGCCACCGCGCGCGAGGAAGGCGTCGAGCAGCCCCGAGCGCACGAGCGCGTCGGGCAGATCGCCGTGGCCGGGCGCGTACGGGCTCGGGCGCCCGTGCTCGTCGAGGAAGAGGCCTCCCTCGGGGGTGAGGCGCAGCGAGACGTCCTGCCCGAAGCAGGTGGCCGGCCGGCTGCCGATCGCCGCGGTCAGCGCCGCGTTCGTCGCCCACGACGTCATCAGCCAGAGCGCGCCCGTGCCGGTGAGCTCGGCCTCGCGCAGGCGGTAGTCGAGGAAGGTCATGCCCGGGAGCACCTCGACGAGGGCCTTCACGACGCCGCCCATGCGCGTCGCCATGCCACCGGCGAGCACACAGAACGCGACCTCGCCCCGGGCGATCATGGCCCGGCCGGCCTCGGCGTGTGCCCCGTCGACGTCGAGGACGTCCCCCGGCGCGGGGGGCTCGACGCGGCCGCGGACCCGGTTTCCCTCGGGGCCCGCGGCGCCGATGCGCTGGGACATGGCGACGAGGCGGGCCTCGTCGAAGTGGCTGGAACGAAGGACGTCGCGCAGGTCTTCCGGGATGGCGGCGAGCGCCTCGGCGAGGGCGGTCATGGCGCTCGCGAGGCTATCACCACGCCGCCCCTCGCCGCGCTATCCTCCGATCATGCGGTCTGGCCTGCTCGCGCTCGTGTTCGTCGCGGCGGCGTCCACGGCGTGCATCGTCGTGGCGAGCCGGCCCGCGCGGTACGACGTGCTACCCGCCGCCCGCACCCGCCGCGGAGCAGCCGGTGCTCTGCAACCCGGGCTACTCGCGCGTCGCCGGGCACTGGCGCTGGAACGGATACCAGTACGTGTGGGTCCCGCAGCGGTGTGTCTATCGCCCTGGGTACACCTACCAGCCCGGTGGCTGGTCGGCGTGTGGCGAGGGCTGGTGCTTCAAGGAAGGCGTCTGGATCCAGGGCGGCGTGGTGATCCATTGATCGCTCTTTCCCGGGAACTTTCGCCCGCCTCGTGCGTCCTAGGGACAGCCCCGTGAAGCGCCCGCGCAGCCTCTCCCTCCTCGTCCTCGCCCTCGGGGTGGCGGTCGGTCCCCTGTCGGCATCTGCAGATGGGCCGATCCTGCACGAGTACATCAACGTCGATCCGAGCACCGACTCCGAGTACGGCGTCACCATCGAGGGTGGCTTCGCCGCCGAGCTGCTCACCCACAGCGGCAAGATCACCGCGCCCGATCCGGGCCGCCCGGTCGACACCAAGGGCCCCACCTACGGCCCCAAGTCCGCGGTCGCCGACACGAGCTTCACCCCCGACCGCGACCCGCGCCGCGTCGATCGCCTCCCCTACGACGACCCGTTCCGCCCGCGGCTCGCGCCGTTCAAGCGCCTGGTCGCGCTCGACGCGGTCGACGCCGACTACAAGCTGTTCGTCCGCGATCCCAAGCGCAAGACGGTCGACGTCGGCAAGGAGAAGGTCGTCACCGGCGGCATCGACACCTTCTACGTCGACCTCCCCCTCGAGCTGAAGTCGGGCGTCGCCATCCGCATCCCGAGCGCGGTCGCCGGCACGATCGTGCAGAAGGCGCACGTCTCGCCGGCCATGCCGTTCAAGATCGAGCGCGACGGCGCCGACAACTTCTTCATCACCGCCGACTCGAGCGGCAGCGCGCGCCTGGTGCTCGAGATCGCCGCCCCGCGCGAGGCCTTCGCGGGGCTCACGAGCGCCTACGACTGGCACGAGCTGCCCAAGGTGGCCGCCCTGCCCGCCAACGTGCAGAAGGCGGTGGACACGTTCGTCGCCGAGCTCAAGATCGACAAGACCGCGCACCGGCCGCACGAGATCATCAAGCAGCTCGTCGAGTACTTCCGCGCCTTCAAGGAGAGCGAGGACCCTATCGCGAGCACCGGCGAGGGCATCTACCTCGACATCGCGCGCAGCAAGAAGGGCGTGTGCCGCCACCGCGCGTTCGCGATGACCATCACCGCGCTCGGCCTCGGCATCCCCGCGCGCTTCGTGCACAACGAGGCCCACGCCTGGGTCGAGGTGCACGACGGCTACCTGTACCGCCGCTTCGATCTGGGCGGCGCGGGCCGCGTGCTCGACGACAAGTCCGAAAAACCCGAGAAGCCGCAGCCCAACTACGAGCCCCCCACCGATCCCGTCGGCTGGCCCGCGGGCTCCACCAAGGGCAGCGACTTGCTCCCGCCGTCTTCCCCGTCCCCCGGCACCTCGCCGAGCGGCAGTCCCACCGGCCCCACGCCCTCGCCGCCGCCCACCGGATCGAGCACGCCTCCCTCGACCGCGCCGCCGTCCAAGGTGCAGCTCTCGCTGCCCGGCCTGAGCGGCGAGGCGCCCGAGGTGCTGCGCACCAAGAACCTCGGGGTGAAGGGCACCATCACGAGCTCTGGCGGCGACCCGTGCAAGAAGGTCCGCGTCGAGATCATCCTCAAGAACAACGCCAAGGGGCTCGAGCGCGCGATCGGCGTGCTCGTCACCGACGACAAGGGCGAATACGACAGCAAGGTCGCGCTGCCGAGCGACCTCGATCTCGGCGACTACTCGGTGCTCGCGCACACCCCCGGCAACAAGGAGTGCGGCCAGGGTACGAGTGAGTGACGGGCTCCTCGCCAAGTACGAGGAGCTCGTGGCCTTGCGGCGCGAGGCTGACGCCGACACGCCGCGCGCGCGGCTGAAGGAGCTCGCGCGGAGATTCCCCGGGGCGCTCGCCGAGATCGATCGCCTGCCCATGCAGACGCTGGTCGATCGCCGCGACGCGCTCGTCCGTGGAGAGACCCCGCCGTTCGCGCGGGCGTGGAGCCGGGTGCACAGCGGCCTGCGCGGCGTGCTCGCGATCAAGGCGTGGCTCGGGGGCAAGCGCGCGACCGACGCGAGCGACGCGGACCGGCTCCGCGTGGCGATCGAGGGCGGCGCGGTCACCCGCGAGGCGAGCGCGTGGGTCGAGCGCGTGCACGACATCGCGCGCCCGAAGGACGGGCGGATCGTGACGCTGGTGCACGACGCCGTGGCCGCGGAGCTGGGCGTCACCGCCGACGAGCTCCGCGCGATCCTGTTCGGCGCCGAGGTCAGGCCTTCGAGAAGGTGAACTCCTCGCCCTTCACGTCGACCTGGATGGTGGTGCCCGGCGCGTAGCCGCCCTTCAGGATCTCCTCGGCGAGCGGGTCCTGGATCTCCTTGAGGATCGCGCGGCGCAGCGGTCGCGCGCCGAAGCCCGGCTCGTACCCGATGTCGACGAGGCGGGCGCGGGCCGCGTCGGTGAGCTGCACCTTGAGCTCCTTGTCGACGAGGAGCTTGTCGAGCTTGCGCAGCTGGATGCGGGCGATGCCGTCGAGGTCCTTCTTGTCGAGCGCGCGGAACACCACCGTGTCGTCGATGCGGTTGAGGAACTCGGGGCGGAAGAACGCCTTGAGCTCCTCGCGCAGCACGTCCTTGAGCGCCTCGCGGCCGTCGGCGCTCTCGAACAGCTTCTGGTCGGCCTCGAGGATGCGCTGGCTGCCGATGTTGCTGGTCATGATGACGACGGTGTTGGAGAAGTCGGCGAGGCGGCCGCGACCGTCGGTGAGGCGACCGTCGTCGAGCACCTGCAGGAGCAGGTTGAACACGTCGCCGTGGGCCTTCTCGACCTCGTCGAACAGCAGCACCGAGTACGGCCGGCGGCGCACGGCCTCGGTGAGGAAGCCGCCCTCCTCGCTGTCGACGTACCCGGGCGGCGCGCCGACGAGGCGCTGCGCCATGTGCTTCTCCATGAACTCGCTCATGTCGAGGCGGGTCAAGGAGAGCTCGTCGTCGAACAGGAACTCGGCGAGCGCCTTGGCGAGCTCGGTCTTGCCCACGCCCGAGGGCCGAGGAACATGAACGAGCCGATGGGCTTGCCCGGATCGCGGAGGCCCACGCGCCCGCGGCGCACGGCCTTGGCGACCGCGCGCACGGCCTCGTCCTGCCCCACGACACGTGCGGCGAGCCGCTCCTCCATCTTGAGGAGCTTGTCGGCCTCGCCCTCGAGCATCTTGCTCGCGGGGATGCCGGTCCAGTCCTCGAGGATCTTGGCGACGTCGTTCTCGTCGACGACGTTGCTCTGGCCGGCCGAGCCCCCTTCGCGGGAGACGGCCTCCTCGGCGGCCGCGAGGCGGCGCTTGAGATCCGGGGAGCGTCACGTGCTCGAGCTCGCCGAGGCGCGCGAAGTCGTTCTTCTTCTTGGCCTCTTCGAGCTCGGCCTCCTTGGCGCGGAACTCGGAGCGCAGGGTCTCGGCGGCGGCGACGGCACCACGACGCGAGACGAGCTTCTGACGCAGCGCCTCGACCTCGGGCCGCAGCGCCTTGGCCTCGGCCTCGAGCCGCGCGAAGGTCTGCTGCGAGAGGCGGTCGTCGTCGTTGGCGAGCGCGGTCATCTGGGCCTCGAGCCCGTCCAGGCGACGCAGCCGGTCGTCGACGTCGGCCGGGACGCCGTCGAGCTCGACGCGCTTGCGCGCTGCGGCCTCGTCCAGGAGATCGAGCGCGCTGTCGGGCAGCGAGCGGTCCTGCACGTAGCGCTTGGCGAGCACGACGGCGCTCGCGATCGCGCCCTCGCCGATGCGCACCCCGTGGTGCTTCTCGTAGCGGGTGGCGACGCCGCGCACGATCGACTTGGACTTCTCCACGTCGGGGGCGTCGATCTCGATCACGGTGAGGCGGCGAAGGACGGCCGCGTCCTTCTCCTGGATCTTGCGCAGGCCGTCGGTGGAGACGGTGGCGAGGATACGCAGGTCGCCCTTCACGAGCGTGGGCTTGAGCAGCTCGCCGACGCCGCCGGGGCCAGGGCCGCCGCCGAACAGCGCGGCGAGGTCCTCGACGAACAGGATGGTCTCGCCCTTGCCGGGCTCGCCGGTGCGGATCGCGTTGAGCACGACGCGCAGGCGCTCCTCGATCTCGCCACGCAGCTTGGCGCCGGCGATCACGCCGCCGAGGTCGAGCTGGAGGATGCGGGCACCGGACAGGTTGCGGGGCACGTCTCCCGCGGCGATGCGCTGGGCGAGCGCGCGCACGACGGCGGTCTTGCCCACGCCCGCCTCGCCGACGAGCAGCGGGTGGTTCTTGGCGCGCCGCGCGAGGATCTGGAGCACGCGGCGGACCTCGAGGTCGCGGCCGATGACCGGGTCGAAATCGCCCTTCTTCGCGAGCTCGACCAGATCGACCGTGGACCGCGCGACGAGGTCGGTCGCGGTCGGCGCGGGCGAGCCGACCGGCGGCGTGCCGCGCGGGACCGAGTGCAATGCGGCGAGGTGTGGACGCAGCGCGCCCGGCCCGAGCGCGAGCGCCTGCAGCACGGCCCCTGCTCCGCCGCGGATCTCCTGCGAGAGCGCGTTGAGGAGGTTCTCCATCTGCACGGCGGGGAGCTTGTCCTTCTCGGCCTCGCGCTCGGCGCGCGCGAGGAGATCGATGAAGGCCTGCGAGAGGTACGCCTCGCCCTTGCCGTTCTTCGGAAGGCGGCGCAGCTGGGTCTCGGCCTCGGCGACGACGTCGGCCGGCTCACATCCGGCCTTCTTGAAGACCTCGGCGACCCCGCGGTCGCGGTCGACCGCGCGGTAGAGCAGGTGGATGGGCTCGACCTCCGCGTGCTGGCGCTCGTCGGCGAGCTGCTGGGCCGCGGCGACGATCGCGCGCGCGTCGGGGGAGTAACGATCGAGGTGGATGGTCTGGGTCGCCGCCATGCGGGGGCGAGCCTACCCCGGCGCGCTGGCGCGGAGAACCCTCGCCGTCTACCCTCGCGCCGATGCACGTGAAGGCTGCTTCTCTCGTCGTCCTGTTCTTCGTGGCGTGTGGTCCGCCCCCGAAGCCCACCGCGCACCCAGGGCGCGACTCCTTCGGCAGCGAGTGCGCCGAGGACGGCGCGTGCCCGAGCAAGCTCGACTGCATGCACTACAAGGACGGCAGCAAGCACTGCGAGCGCCGCTGCAACTACGACGACGACTGCATGGTCGGTGGGTCGTGCACCGCCGTCCCGGGCGCCATGTCGCCGGTGTGTCGCGCGAGCGGCAGCGCCCCTGCCCCCGCGCCCTCGCCGTCGGGCGGCTGAACCGGCCTTGTTCGACCCGCACAGCCGCGCCCGCCTGGCCCCGCAGGACGCGGCGCGCTTCCCCGGCGAGACGCTGTTCGACCGCGTCGGCCGGGCGCTCTCCGAGCTCGACTGCCTCCCGCGAAAAGAGCTGTTCGAGGCGTGGGAGGTGGCGCGAAGGGTGCGACGTCGCTTCCGCGGCGGCAGGGTCGTCGACCTCGCCGCGGGGCACGGCCTCCTCGCGCACCTGCTGCTGCTGCTCGACGATCGTTCACCGCGTGCGCTGGCCGTCGATCCGAGCCTGCCCGCGAGCGCGGCGCGCGTGCACGAAGGGCTCGTGGCCGCGTGGCCCCGCCTCGCGGGGAGGGTCGAGCTCCTCGCGCGACGGCTCGAGGACGTCGCGCTCGGGCCTGACGATCTCGTGGTCTCGGCGCACGCGTGCGGCGCGCTGACCGACGCGGTGATCGGTCGGGCGGTCGCCGCGTCGGCGCGCCTCGCGGTGCTGCCGTGCTGCCACGACGCGCGCACCTGCGACGACGGTGGCCTCGGCGGCTGGATGGACGCAGCGCTCGCCATCGACGCGACGCGCGCGGCCCGGCTGCGCGCGGCCGGCTACCGCGTGCACACCCAGGAGATCCCGGCGGCGATCACGCCGAAGAACCGGCTGCTGATCGCCGAGCCGGCCGGCACAGTCACACAGTCGACCGGGTGACGGGCGCCACGCGGCTGCAGCGCTCGACCGCCTGCGCTACCCCGGCGCCATGAAGATCACGGTCCTCGGCGCGGGCTACATGGGCACCGCGATGGCGGTGGTGGCGCAGCAGCGCGGCCACGAGGTGCGGCTCTGGGGCACCTGGCTCGACGACGATCTGATCGAGGCCTGCGAGCGCAAGGCCCCCCACCCGCGACTGAAGCTCGTGGTGGATCTGCCGACCTATCGCTCCGCGCGCCTCGCCGAGGCGCTCGCCGGCGCCGAGCTCGTGATCCACGGCGTCAACTCCGACGGCGCGGTGCCGGTCATGACCCGCGCGGCGCCCGCGCTGCCGGACGTCCCGATCCTCTCGGTGAGCAAGGGCTTCCTCGAGTCGGGCAGCGGCCGTATGGACCGGCTCGACCTCGTGGTCTCCGAGAAGGTCGGCCGCCCCTTGCGCTTCGTGCACGCCGCCGGCCCCGCCGAGGCCGTGGAGATCGCGCGGCGTGCTCACCTGGATGACCTTCGCCGGGCCGGACGCCGTCGTCTGCCGCGACGCGATGAACGGCGGCCACATGCACATCGGCGTGACCGACGATCTCGCCGGCGCGGAGGCCTGCTCCGCGCTCAAGAACGCCTCGCGACGGGCCTCGGCCTCTGGGACGGCCTCGTCGGCGTGGACGCACAACGCCGCGCGGCGTGCTTCACGCAATCGATCGTCGAGATGCGCGCCATCGTGCACGCCGCGGCGGCCGCGACGAGACGGTGTACGGCTCCCCCGGGGTCGGCGACCTGCACGTGACCGGCGCGGGCGGGCGCAACCGCGCGTTCGGCGAGCGCGTGGGGCGCGGACAGCGCGCGAGCGTCGTCGCGGCCGAGATGGCGGCCGAGAACCTCCTCACCGAGGGCTACGCCGCCATCGCGACGGCCCACCGGTTCGCCCGCGAGCGCGGCGTCACCGGCACGCCGCTCCTCGACGCGCTGCACGCCATCGTCTGGCAGGACGCGCCCGTGCGCGAGACGCTCGCGGAGCTGCGCCTCTCGGTGTGAGCGTCAGACGTCGCGGGCCGTGGGCCACTCGAGTCCTCGGCCGGGAGCTCGCTCAGGACCTCGACCCGCCACGTTCCACACGCGGTCGGCACCTCCGATCGACCCTGCGCGAGCGCACGCTCTAGATCAGCAAGGTCACGCGCGCGCGGAGTTCGTCAGGAGCGCGGCCTTCGCGGCGAGGATCTCGCTGCGGCCGTATTTCATGCTGAAGTGCTTGAGCACGATGTGCGGGCTCGCGAGCGCCTCGGGCCGTCGCGCGAACAGCTCCGCGAGCTCCTCGAGGTGCGTGTGGCCGTACTTGGCGCTGGTCTCGCGCGAGGTGCCGGGGAGGTGCGTGGCCTCGAGGAACAGCACCTGACTCCGGCCGACCTCGGGGTGCCGCTCGAGCGTTTCGATCGTGCTGTCGCCGACGTAGGTGAAGAGATCGACCTCGTGGTGCGCGTACACCTCCTCGCCGCGCGCGCGTGCGTCGCGGATCGCCTCGCCGGGCAGACCCTCGAAGGCGGGGAGCAGCTTGCGTCGCCGCTCGGTCACCGTGTAGCCGCGGGACGCGATGCGGTGGACGACGTCGAACGCGCGGACCGTGCGCTGCGGCGAGAGCGCGAACACCTCGTCCGCACGCACCCCTTTCACCATGGCCTCGAGATCCTGCGGAGACCGCTCCTCGAGCCGCTCGTGGGCGCGCAGCACCTCGAGCAGGCCGGCCCGGCTCTCGTCGGGCACGAAGACCCGGGAGGGCTTGGCGCCGGTCATCGCGCGGAGCGACAGGTGACGCACCACGCCGAGGGCGTGGTCCTGGTGCACGTGCGAGAGCAGCACGTGGCGCTGCTGGCTCGCCTTCACCGAGCAGTGCCCGAGGTCGAAGCACGCGTCGAACGACGGGACGACGACGTAGGTGGCGAGCCCCGAGATGCTGAACGCGGAGAGCTCGAGGCCGGCGAACGACAGCGAGATGACGCGTTCGGGGTCGTGGAGGCGACGCACGGGCGGAGCCTAGCGGAGCCGTGGCCAGGCACGCAGGCCCCTGAAATCACCGGGAAAGTCGGTCCATTGATTTCCCGCAAATTGATTCGTTGTGGCCATTGGTTTCCCGAACGACGTGTCGTTTCAGTCCGCACGAGATTGAGCATGCGCGCGCCTCCATCACTGGCCGGAATGGAACGGACGACCAGTCCATCGTCGCTCCGCAACAGTCGCCATTTCGACGGCACGACAGAGTCTCGAATCGAGAGGCGTCGACCCCTGCCGAAACGTCAGGCGGGGAGGGCCCCGAGATGCCCCTGAGCCTCGGTCCGAGCTCATCCGCAGGGCGGCACGAAGCGCGTCGGCGCCAGTTCCACGATCTCGCCTGCCTCCTCGGACTGGCGGTCGATCTCGAGCACGCGAGCCAGCTCGGCCATTCGTTCCGGGTCGCCGTGCTGGCCCTCGAGATCGGGGAGGGCCTGTCCGTGCCCGAGGGCGAGGTGTTCTATGGTGGCCTCCTCCACGACGTGGGCCAGATCCTCGTGCCGCGGCCCGCCCGGAGCGGCCTGCACTCGCAGCGCGGCGCAGGCCTCCTGCGGCCCTTCTCGTCGCTCCGCGCCCTCGAGAACGTGGTCGCGAACCACCACGAGCGGTGGGACGGCATGGGCTGGCCGAACGGACTCACGGGAAGCGAGATCCCCCTCGCCTCGGCGGTGGTCGCCCTCGCGGACTCGCTCGACACCCAGCTGCGGGAGGTCTCGCCCCCCGAGCGCGTCGACGCGGCGGCCGCCGCGTGTCAGCGGATGCGCGAGACCCTCGTGAGCGCCGCCGTGGCCGACGCGGCCCTCGGGCTGATCGACCAGAAGCCGGGCCTGTTCGCCACGCTGTTCGACGACGCCGAGCTCCGGCGTCTGGTGCGCGAGGTCGAGGCCGAGCCGGTCGGCCTCGATGGGCTCGAGGACATCGAGCTCGTGGCCGAGATGCTCTGGCTGATCGCGCGGGTCTCCGACTCGAAGCACGCGCACCGGGTCGGTCACTCTGCCCGCGTGGCGTTCATGGCGCGGGACATCGCCGCGCGCCTCGGCGACGTCGTCGATCAGTGGGACGTCGTCTGCGCCGCGCTCCTGCACGACGTCGGCAAGCTCCTCGTCTCGCCCCCGATCCTGGCGAAGACGGCGCCGCTCACGCTCGACGAGGTCACGGCCATCCAGCAACACGCGCTCCACACCCGCGCCATCGTCGAGAGCCTGTCCGGGCTGTCCTATCTCGCTCACGCCACGTCGTCGCACCACGAGGCGTGGGACGGCGACGGGTATCCGCGTGGGCTCTCCGGGGAGGCGATCCCGCTCGTCGCGCGCATCGTCGCCTACGCCGACGCCTACGACGCGCTGCGCAGCGATCGCTCGTTCCGCGGCGCCCTCCCGGAGGAGCTCGCCGTCGCCACCATGCGCGAGATGGCGGGCCACCAGCTCGATCCGGGGATGCTCGACGTGGCCCTCGACGCCCTGACGGCGACGCCGGCGCAGTCCCCGAGCGACCTGCTGGGCTTCCAGGCCTTCTTCCCCGCCGGGCGCGGGCCCGTGCTCGACGCCGAGGCCCGTCCCCCGACGTCGTGGCACGACGTGCGCCTCACCGACTCGGGGCGTGTCCGAGCGGACCTCTCGGCGCTCGGCGCCCTCACCTCTCTCGAGGAGGCGAACCTGCTGGACCACTTCACCGAGTCCGAGCGCCCCTCGATCGCGGAGGCCATGCGCCGGTCGACCGGGCCCCACGCGGCGCGCGCCCACACCAGCCGCAAGGGTCACGCGGTGGAGCTCGCTTTCTCGCGCGACGAGCGTGGCCTCGTCGCCCACGTCCGGCGGGCCGACGAGGTCGCCCGCCCGCTCCGCGATCTGGCCTTCGCGCACCGCAACTTCCTGCAGAGCGCCGAAGCGGTCATGTTCACCGACGCCCACGCGGTCATCGTCGACGTCAACTACGCCTTCACGCGGCTCTTCGGCTGGCGCGCCGAGGAGATCGTCGGCCTGACGCCGAAGTTCCTCCAGTCCGGGCAGCACCCGCCAGCGCTCTACGAGGCCATGCGTGACAGCCTCGTCACGCCCGAGGTCGGCGCGTGGAGCGGCGAGATCGTCAACCAGACCAAGTCGGGGCGACTCGTCGCGGTCGAGCTCCGGGTCAACGCCGTGCGCGACGCCTCCGGCAACGTCGTCGGCTACGTCTCGTCGGCCCTCGACATCACCGTGCGTCGGCGCGAACGCGAGGCCCTCGAGGCGAGCGAGCGCGACCTCCGGGCGAAGAACACGGAGCTCGAGCGACTGAACCAGTTCAAGGATCAGATGGTCGCGCTCACCTCGCACGACCTCCGCTCACCGCTGGCCTCCATCATCCAGACGGCGGAGCTGCTGACCGAGACGTGTGGGGAGCTGTCCGCCGAGGAGACCCGCCACCGCGCGAGCCTGATCGCCGACGTCGGACACCAGCTGGTCGGTCTGGTCACCGATCTGCTCGACCTCGACCGGCTCGAGGCGGGCAACCTCGCCATCCAGCCCCGGAGGTTCCACCCCGGTGGGCTCGTGCACACCATCGCCGCCGCGCCCACCTCGAAGGCACGGGTGACCGCCGTGGTCCGCGACGATCGAGCGTCCGTGGTCGCCGACCCGGAGCGCGTCGAGCAGGCCCTGCAGAACCTCGTGAGCAACGCCCTCAAGTTCGCCCCACCCGACACGACCGTCGAGCTCGGCTTCGAGGCGGTCGGAGCCGGCGGCGCCCGGTTCTGGGTGGACGACCGCGGCACCGGCATCCCCGAGGAGGCGCTCGAGGGCATCTTCGACCGCTACCACCAGCTGGGGGGCGCGCGCGGGTCCCGCGGCGTCGGCTATGGTCTCGGGCTCGCGATCGTCCGCCACATCGCCACGCTGCACCAAGGCCGCGCGTTCGCCGAGAACCGCCCGAGCGGCGGCACCCGCTTCACGCTCGAGCTCCCGCCCGCGGAGTCGGTCGTCCGCTCCGCGCTGGTCCTCGGCCCGGCCGACGCGGACCTGCGTCGTGTCGCGCGCCTGCTCGAGAGCTCGGGCTTCGTCGTGTTCTCGGCCAGCCGACTCGCCGAGGCGCAGCGCCGCGTCGCGTTCGAGGCTCCCGCGCTCACGGTGGTGCACGAACCCTGGCTCCCCCAGCTGCCGATCGCCCGCCGGGAGGGGGCGTTGCTCGTCGCCGTGGCCGACGACGACGCGCTTGGCCGCCGCCCCGACCTGGATGCCGTGTTCGTCCGCCCCGTGATGGAGGTCGAGCTCGCCTCGATCATCCGAGCCGCACGCCCGGAGCACGGAGGGAGCAACGATCGATGGCTCGCCGTGAGGACCAGCCCATGAAGACCCGACTCTCCGTTGCCGTCGTCGACGATGATCCCGTCATGCTCGAGTGGCTCGTGGCCTCCCTGGGCAAGGAGCACGTGGTGGCCGCGTTCGGCTCGGCCGCGGCGGCGCTCGACGGGCTCGCCGCGCTCACCCCCGACGTCATCGTGTCGGACGTGGTGATGCCCGGCGTCGGCGGGTTCGAGTTCCGGAGGAGGTACGACGCCAGGTTCAAGGAGCGGCGGACACCGTTCATCTTCCTCTCGTCGCTCTCCGACCCGGAGACCGCCAGCGAGGGGTTCGAAGCGGGCGCCGACGACTTCATCACCAAGCCCGTCCAGCCAGAGGTCCTCCGCACGCGCCTCCGGGCCGCTGTCCGCCGCCGGGACCGCGCGGAGGGCAAGTTCCGCGGCAACCTCACGCAGACGAGCTTCCTCGACCTGGTGGCCTTCTGCGAGTCCAAGCATTTCACCGGCGTCATCAGCGTCCGGAGCGCCGACGTGCACGTGACCCTGCCGGTGCGGGGCGGGGCGGTCGACCCCGAGCTCGGCGCCCAGTGGATCGACCGCCTCTGCACGCTCGACAGCGGCACCTTCGAGCTCCGCACCGAGGCCATCGCCTTCGACGAGCTCGGCGCAGGACCGGCCTCGAGCCCCGCGGGCCGCGTCACCTCGGTGGTGGTGAAGGGAAGGCCCCTCCAGATCGAGACGCAGCTGCTCGGGGACGAGCGCCCGACGATCGTCAGCGTGGTGCTGGCCGGAGGCGAAGTGGTCGCCAAGTCGAAGCGGCCCGCGGACGACGTGCCCCGCGTCGCGCTGCAGGCCGAGATCGACGCCCACCACGAGGAGACCGTCGCCGCGACGCGAGACCGCGTGTCCGCGTTGCGCCACCGCTTGCAGCACGGCTCCGAGCCCTCGGAGAAGGAGCCGGAGAAGCCCCCCGAGGCACCCGTGAGCGTCGCCGCGCTGTTCGACGAGGGACTCGACTGCTCACGCCGAGGTGACTGGGCAGGAGCGCTCGCCGCCTGGGAGCGCGCGCTCGCGCTCGAGCCGAGCAACAAATCGCTCAGTATCAACGTCGCGGTCGCGCGCAAGAAGCTAAGTTCCTGAGTACGCCGCCCGTGCGCGCTCGCGCAGGCTCTTCCTGAATGGAGGTTCGATGTCTCGAGTCGACGACCTGAATCGCATCCTGCGCGCCCTGCAGAGCTCTTCGCCCGACGTGGAGGCGTGCGCGCTCATCTCCGAGGACGGCCTCATGATCGCGAGCGTGCTCCCCCAGCACGTCGACGAGTCTCGCATCGCCGGCATGAGCGCCACCCTCTCGAGCCTCGGCACGCGCGCGGCGACCGAGCTCGAGCGCGGCGACGTCCAGGAGGTCCTCGTGCGCGGGACCGAGGGCTACGCCGCCATGATGAGCTCCGGGCACGGCACGCTCCTCCTCGGCCTGGCGAGCAAGCAGGCCAAGCTCGGCCTGCTGTTCCTCGACATGCGCCGCGCGATCGAAGACCTCCGCAAGGTCCTGTGAAGGAGCCACCATGTCCAACAACGAGACCCTGTCGCTCTTCGACGCCGAAGGCCACAAGAACGTCCTCCTCGAGGACTTCACCAAGGGCGGCCTGGCGGTCCAGGCGAACCAGCACCTCATCGTGCACGGCAAGGCCGGCATGCTGCTCGACCCGGGCGGCCACAAGGTCTACTCGCGCGTCCTCTCGGCGACGATGCAGCAGCTCCGCGGGGCCAAGCTCCAGTACCTGTTCCTCTCGCACCAGGATCCCGACATCGTCGCGGCCACCAACGGCTGGCTCATGACCACCGACGCCGTCGCCTATTGCTCGGCGCTCTGGACCCGCTTCGTGCCGCACTTCGGCCTCGATCGGCTGGTCGAGACGCGGCTCCTGCCGATCCCCGATCACGGCATGACCATCGACCTCGACGGCTGTCCGCTCCAGATCGTCCCCGCCCATTACCTCCACTCCCCCGGCAATTTCCACGTCTACGATCCCATCAGCAAGATCCTCTACAGCGGCGACCTCGGCGCCTCGATCGGCGCTCCGGGCTGGGAGGTGACCGACTTCGAGGCGCACCGCGCCTACATGGACGGCTTCCACCGTCGCTACATGGCGGGCAACGCGGCGATGCGCGCGTGGGTCCGGGCCGTGAGCCAGCTCGACATCGAGACGATCGCGCCGCAACACGGGTGCGTGTTCAAGGGCAAGGCGCTGGTCGAGCAGTTCCTGCGCTGGGCCGAGAGCTTCCAGTGCGGCCTGGACTTCGTCGACGAGTTCTACGGCAGTCGATGATCCGCGCCGCCGTCGAGGCCGCCCTGAATCGCGGGAGGGCGGCCGCCGCGTTCACCGCCGATCTGGTCACGAGCACGCGCGGACGCTCGGTGACGAAGCGCGCCACCGAGCTCGTGGAGCACGAGCGCCGCCAGCGAGCGCTCGCCAGCTTGCCGCGAGGGCGCGGCACGCGCGACGAGCTCCCCGCCCTCGTGCAGGCCATCGCCGAAGCGGGCGGCTTCGAGGCGGTGGTCATCAGCGACGAGGCAGGGCTTCCCGTGGCGACCAGCGCCAGCGCGACGGAGCCGGAGCTGCTCGCGGGCATCTGGTCGCTGCTGCTGACCATCGCCGATCGCGTGGCGAGCACCGGCGCCTCGCCGCCCCTCTCCATCTTGGTCCAGGATCGTGAGGGTCGAAGCATCCTGCACCGGATCTTCGAGGCCGGTGGCCAGCGCTACCTCCTGACCGCCCTCGGTGGACGAGGGCCGGAGGTCGGGCCGACGACCCTCGACCCTGCCCTCGACCAGCTCGCGGCCACGCTGGTCCGCGACGGCTGGTCCGCTCAGACCCACGAGAGCCGATAGGAGAGCGAAGGCTTGCGCGACCCGGGCTCGAGGTCGCGCACCACCATCGTGCGCGCGAACAGCCCGGCGATCGCGCCCGCGAACGCCCCGAACGCGACGCGCACGTAGGGAATGCGCGCGATGGGGAACTGGATCCACTCGAACCGCGCGTCCTTGGGGCCGAGCTTGTAGATGGCCACGCTCGATCCGACCCAGGTGCGCGCGCGGAACTTGTGCGCGTTCCCGAGCGCGAACCACGGCGTGACGCCCACCTCGCGCGAGACCCGGGCGACGACGCTCTGCACGGTCTGGTTCACGAACAGCCCCGACTCGGCGCCGATGGACTCGATGGTCGAGCGATCGAGCGCCAGCGCCTCGCACGCCTCGTAGTGCGCGAGGGCGACCTCGATCGGCAGCCAGGTCGCGGCGGTGAGCGCGACGAGGGTGTCCCGGTGCTGGGGGTCGACCAGCGACAGGTAGCGCTCGCCGAGGCCCCGCGCCCGCAGACCGCGGAGCGAACCGAGCAGCACCGTGCCCCGCACCTGCGTGGCGAGCGGCGTGTCCCTCGCCGACTGTTCGTGGGGGAGGAAGACCTCCTCGGGGGACACCGTGGACACCGCGTCACTGTAACGCAAAGTTTGGGCTGGCGGGCGGCTTCGTCGGCACGAAGCGCCTGTGCATCCACGTCTCACCACGAGACACTGATCCGGCATGAGCACCGGAGACCAGCTCCTCGCCCGCGTCTGTGAAGCCCCCGACGACGTCGACGCCCGTCGGGTCTACGCCGACTGGCTCCTCGATCGGGGAGACGCGCGCGGCACCTTCATCGCCCAGCACTGTGAGCTCGAGGCCATGGGGGGGCTCGAACCGAACTACCCCGAGCTGCTCGCGAGCACCCGTCGCCTCGAGGCACAGCACCCGCCGCGCTGGCTGGACGAGTTCTTCGCCCGCGAGGGCGTGACGCCCCGCGAGGCACCGCGGATCGCGCTCGACGAGCAGCAGAACGCCGTGTTCCGTCATGGCTTCCTGCACCGCATCGCCCTCCCGCCCGAGGCCCTCGCGCGCGAATGGGAATGGCTGCGCGCCCGAGAACCGATCCAGGGCGTCGAGCTCCTGGTCGGAGAATCGTTGCCCGCCGCATACCACGCGCTGCGACAGCCGCAGGCCTTTCGCACGCTGAAGGTGAGCCCCAGTGGCTGGTTCTTCGTGAACTCGGTCGGCGCCGTGCTGCGGTGGGGGCTCTCCACGCTCCGTGAGCTCGACCTCTCGAAGTGCGACCTCGGTCCGACGGGGTGTCGCCTGCTCGCGAACCTCGACACCGACCTCGCGACGACCTTCGACGACTGGACCCCGCCGCCCCCGCTGCGCGATGGCCAGCTCGAGCGGCTCGTGCTGCACGGGACCCAGATCGGCGACGAAGGCGCGCAGACGCTCTTCGCCGCCGGGCCCCTGCGCGAACTCATCGAGCTCGACGTCAGCCAGTGTCGGATCGCCGACGTGTCCACGCTCGCGGCCCTGCGCGCGTCGCCGCTCCACCGGCTCCGTCGGCTGTCGCTGGCCGGGAACGTCGCGCTCGGTGGTCACTTCGAGGCGCTCGCCGGCTGGCCGGTGCTCGCGCAGCTCGAGGCGCTGACCCTCCCGCAGAGCAGCACGTCCGCCGACCTCGCGGCTCTCTTCCCGCGGCCCTCGAAGAGCCTACGCACGCTCGATCTGTCGAGCGCGAAGGAGCTGGTGAAGCACAGGGGCCCGCTGTTCGCGACCGCCGAGGCCCTCACGCACCTCGATCTCGGCACCACCTCGCTCGGCGACGACGGCTTCGTCGAGGTGCTCGCGAGCGAGCCGGTGCACAGCGTCGTGGAGCTGCGAGCGAACGGCTGCTCGCTCTCCGACCAGGCCGTGGCCGCGCTGGTCGACTCCGACCTGCACCGCCTCGTGACCCTCGATCTCTCGAGCAACAAGCTCACCGACGCGGCGCTCGAGGTGCTCGCGCAGTGGGAGGGCCTGGCGCAGGTCACCCACCTGCGCCTCGCCAACAACCGCAAGCTGGGCCTGCCGGGGTACCGCGCGCTCGTCGCGTCCCCGCACCTGCAGCCGGTGGCGCTCGACGTGGGCAAGCCCTCCGACCCGGGGATCGCGCCGCTCCTGCGCGAGCGCTTCGGCCGGGCCGTGCGCGCGCGCGACTAGGCGAACGTGCGTCGGTTGGAGAAAGCCGCCGACGGCGAGCAGCAGCACGGCGCCGATGACGCTGCCGATGAGCCCGGTGGTGTGGAACGCGTTCACGTCGTGGTGGCTGACGAGGGAGGCCAGGAAGCCGCCCACGAACGAGCCGACGATGCCGAGCAGCGCCGTCATCACGACCCCCATGCTCTGGTCTCCGGGCATGACCATGCGCGCGAGCAGACCGACGACGAGACCGAAGACGATGAACAGCAGGATTCCCATGACGTGCTCCGATCTAAGGACGGGTGGTCAAGACGCGGGTCCGCGAGCGATGTCGCCGGCGCCGTTGTTCGGACGCTCGTCGACGGTCACGGGATCGACGCGGGCCGAGGTCTCGGCCTTCGGCGTCTTTCCGAACCGCTTCGCCAGCGCGGCGCGGACGTCGAAGCCCACCGGGGTGACGGCGAGGGTGAGCCCGGCACCGAACAGCGCCCCGAGGGAGAACGCGCCCACCGCGACGAGCGGGCTCTGCCTGCGCTGCAGGCCCACGCGCATGAGGAGGTCGTCGAACCCGAACGCGCGTACCACCCGGGCGAGGCGCGCGACCTGCTCGAGACGGTCCAGGAACGACGCCTTCGCGCCGGCGCGGAGGTCTTCGGTGGCGGCCCACGCGTCGTGGGCATTGTGGCGGACGTTGTCGACGATGGGCTGGGTCATGCCGGTCACCACAGCACGAACCGGGCCGCAGCATCGTGGGGCCCATCGCAGGGAATCTTGACGTCCTGCGCCGACAAAATCGCCTCGCCCGCCAGAACGCCACAGGCGGGCCGCCACTCGGGGCCTGTGCGAACGGTGACTAGAGCGAGAGGCCGAGCGCCACCGCCCCGACGGGCACCGAGCGGGCGCTCGCCGCGCCGTTGCCATCGGGCATGAACTCGGCGGGCTTCGGCAGGTACGAGTAGCCAGCCCGCAGCGCGACGTAGAACGCGCGGCTCAACGCGTACTGCGCGCCCAGCGAGGCCGTGACGTGGTTCACGTGGGTGCGAATCCCCTCGTAGCCGACGACGCCGATCGAGATCTGGGGCGTCCACGCGAGTGAGCCACTCTCGATCTTCTTGCCGACGAACGCGGTCGCGTACGCGCCGCGCTGCCGCACGACCTCGGCGAACACCGCGACCCCCGGCGAGACCACGCCGTCGAAGACGAGCTGCCCGAACACCTCGTGCGCGCCATCCCGGGGGGTGGCTCGCGGGTAGAGGTAGGCGATGTAGCCGGCCGATGCCGTCAGGCTCGGCGCGACGACCACCGAGTAGGCGGCCGTCAGGTCGACCTCGAGCGAGGTGGTCGGTTGCGCCGCGGAGGGGGCGAGCGCGGTCGCGTTCCAGGCGGTCAGCGCGAGGTCTCCGGGCCCGAGCTTCTTGACGGTCAGGGAAGCGGTCGATTGGCTGCTCGCGATCGAGCGACCGCTGTACTGCGGCACGCCGCGGAACACGTATGTCGTCGCGAGCAACGTCTCGACCTGGACGCCGACCTCGGACGGTGGCGTGGTCGTAGGGGGAACGTCCTTGATCGGGGCGCCACCCTGCGCCGCGCTCGACGCGCTCCACGACAGCGCGACGCTCACGACCGCCACCATCCATCCTCGCTGGGCTCGGTCCATGGACACCTCCCGTGCGAAGCGATGAACGAACCATGGCCGAGCTCTTGAAGCCTCGGACGTAGACGAGACGCTTCGTCAGCGCCTGGCGCGTGCGTCGAGCGCGGCGAGGAGTTCGGGGTAGCCCTCCATCGCGTCGAGCAGCCAATAGCGCCCACGCCACGCGGGCGAAGGCGCGAGTCGCACGAGGACGCGATCCCCGACGAGGAACCGGCGCACCGTCACGACCGTCACCTCGCGCCACGAGTAGCGGTGGGTGTGGCCGTAGCCGGAGAACGAGATCCCCTCCTCGTCGAGCTCGACCCGCCGCGGAAAGTGCAGCGTCAAGGCGCCCCATGCGAGCACGCAAGGGATGCCCGTGGCGAGCGCCACCCCGAGCGGGCCACGAAGCCGCAGCACGAGCACCGCCACGACGACGAGGACCAGCAAGAGGTCGGTCGCCCGGGCGGCGAGCTCGCGGGCCCTCGGGTAGGCGCAGGTCATCCGCCGAGCAGCTTGGCGATCTTCGCAACGTCCGCGTCGACGCCGATCCCGGTGAGGAACGACACGGTGCGCACGAGCGGCTTGCCGTGGTGTCGCCGACCTCGGTGGTCGAGACCACGAGGTCGTAGTTCTTGACCTTGGATTCCACCTCCGACGCCTTGCACTGGTCGATCTTCACGGCGATGCCGCGCTTGCCGAGCAGCTCCTCGAGCTTCTTGGCGACGACGGTGGAGGTCGCGATGGCGGTCCCGCAGGCGACGAGGATCTTCTTCATGGCAGGTGGCTCCGGCTGCTCGTTCGGCAGTGTTCCAGGGTGACGCCCGCGAGGGCGAGCTTGAGCGGGGCGAAGCGCGCGGGCGCGACCGAGAGCGCGTCCACGCCGAGCCCGACGAGGACGCGCGCGCCGCGTGGATCGCCGGCGATCTCGCCGCACACGGTGACCTTGCGGCCGCGGGCGTGCGCCCCCTCGACGGTGCGACGCACGTGCGCGAGGACGCGGGGGTCGAGCGCGTCGGGCCCGGCGGCGCGCGCGATGCCGAGGGTCTCGCAGGAGAGGTCGTTGGTGCCGATGCACACGAAGTCGGCGGCGGCGGCGAGGGCGTCGATGTCGCCCGCGGCCTCGGGGGTCTCCACCATGGCGCCGATCGCGAGGCCCGACGGCGCGAGGGCGCGCACGGCGTCGACGTCTTCGCGGCCCCGCACGAGCGGGATCAGCACCGCGCCTCGATCGACGCGCGCGATGGCCCGCAGCTGTGCCGCGAGCACGCCCGGGTGCGCACGCAGGAGCGCGATCCCCCGCGCTTCGCCCGGCAGGAAGGCTAGCGGCTTGTCCCCGCCGGCGTCGAAGAGCCGGATCACGACGGGGCCGGTGGTCTTGGCGGCGACGACGCCGTAGGCCTCGGCCTGCTCGTCCTCGCTCGGCGGTCGTTCTCGGTCGGCGAACACGAGCTCGGTGCGCAGGAGCCCGATGCCCTCGGCCCCCGCTGGCACGTGGTCGCGCGTGGAGCCGACGTTCACGCGCACCGCCACGAGGGCGAGCGGCGTCGAGGCCTGCGCCTCCGCCACGCGGGCGTCCGCGGCGAGGGCGTCCCTCCGGCGCGTCGCGTCGGCGAGCGTGGTCTCCGAAGGCCCGCTCCAGATCCGGGCCGGGGCCGTCGTCGTGTCGAGGATCAGCGCCGCTCCGTCCTCGATGCCCGCCGCGACGTGGGGAGCGACGTACGCGAGCGGGAGGCCCCTGCCCCGCGCGAGGATCGCGGCGTGGCTGGTCCCCGCCGCCTCGTCCTCGGTCACCGCGATCACGCCCACCACGTGGGCCGGCAGCACGGCGACCAGCGAAGGCGTCACGCCCTCGACGACGAGCACCGTCGGCTGCGCCGTCTCCGCGAGCCGGCGCTCCCGCGCGCCCACCGTGCCGCGGATCGCGTCGAGCAGGCGTTGTCGGGCGTCGTCGACGAGGTCGGTCGGTCCTCCCGAGGCCTCGCCGCGCACCGCGTCCGTGGCGCGCTCGCCGCCCTCGACGCGCGCGAGCACCGCCCCCTCGAGCGCCTCGAGGATGGTGAGCTCGGGCGCGAACAGCGCGGCCTCCGCGGCGGGCAGCCTGGCGAGCAGCGCCGAGACGTCGCTCCGGGTGCACGCGAAGGCCGCGACCACGCGGGCCCGCTCCTCGGCGACCGTGCCAGCGCCGGCGCCGTCGTCGTCGTCCACCAGCACGACGGCGTGACCGATCGCGATCCCCTCGACGACGCTCGCCGCGCGCGCGGGGACCAGGTCGGGGTCGAACTCCTGGGTGATCAGCGCAGCGATCGCAGCGAGGGACTCCGGGTCGTCGGACTCGAGCTCGACCGACTCGCCCTTCTGGGCCCCGAGGGCGAGCACCTCGAGGATCTTGCGCGCGTCGGCCCGCTTGCCACGGCAGTGGACCACGACCCTCGCAGGCAGCTCCGCGGCGCGGCGCACGAGCAGGTCGGCGGGGCGCGCGTGCAGGGCGTCGGGGAGCAGCAGCTTCACTCGGAGGGCTCCTCGGCGCTCTCCTCACGGGCCTTCGCCGCCGCCGCGATCTCCTCGGCGTACTGCTCGCGCACCTCGTTGCGCACCCAGAACCAGACGAGGCCGAAGCCGAGCGCCGACGCGATGCCGACCAGCATGGTCTGCTTGCGGAACAGCTGCAGGACGATCCACGGTACGACGTGGCTCCCGAGCGCGACGCCCGACCACTGCGTGTACCCCTGCGCTCCCGCGATCCCCTCGGGCGCCCAGCCAGCCTTGCGCGCGAGCTCGGTGGTGAGCGGGCCGAGGCTGGTGCCGATCCAGAGGATCAGGGCGATGATCACGATGGAGTTGATCAGGCCACGGATCATGTTGCCGCGCGACGCCGCCACGCCCCAGAGGATGTAGAACGGCAGCGCGGCGAGGTCGCCGAACGGGAGCATGCGGTTGCCGGGGAGCACCACCGCGAGCAAGAGCGCGATCGGCACGCAGAGCAGCGCGATCGCCATGTTGGCCGGGTGACCGATGACGACCGCGGCGTCGAGGCCGATGAGCACGTCGCGCCCCGGAAACCGCTTCTGCAGGAACTCGCGCGCGCCCTCCGAGATGGGGATGAGGCCCTCCATGAGGATGGCGACCACCTTGGGCAACACGACCAGCACGGCCGACATGGTGACCGCGAGCCGCAGCACCTCCTTGAGCCACTTGCCGTACTCGTGCGCCTTCCAGAGCTGCACGCCGCCGAGGGCGCCGATCAGGCACCCGAGGATCGCGCCCATGAGGATCGGCTCGCCGAGCTCCCCGAGGCGCTTGCGGATGGCCGCCGGGTCGGCCTTCACCTGGCCGAGCCAGGGGATGCGGCGCTCGATCTTCTCGAGCGCGAACATGAGCGGCGCCCAGTTGATGGTCTCGGTGTGCGGCAACGAGATCCCGGGCAGCCCGAAGTGGTGCTCGACCGCCGGCGCCGTCCAGTCGGCGAGCTTGAAGATGACCACCGCGGTGACGAGCGCCGCGACCACGCCGAGGGCGAACGAGCCGGTGGCCGCGTGCACGACGGCGCCCGTGTAGATGAAGTGCCAGTAGTTCCACAGGTCGACGTCGACGGTCCGGGTCACCTTGGTGACCACCAGCACCACGTTGAGCACGAGTACCGCCGGGATGAGCGCCGCCGCGATCGGCGAGGCGAACGACACGGCCGCGCCCATGGGCCAGCCGACGTCGAGCACGTCGAGCTTGAGGCCGAGCACGTTGGCGAACGCCATGGCCTTCGGACCGACCACCTGCACGAGCAGCCCGACGACGAGCCCGATCGCGATGAAGCCCACGCCGACGGTGAGCCCGGCGCGGAACGACTTGGCGAGCCCCTGCCCGAGCCCGAGGCCGAGCAGCGTGATGATGAGCGGCATCATCACCGGGGCGCCCAGGTCGAGGATGTAGCGGACGGCTTGCTCGAGCATGGCTCAGACCTCCAGCGCCGCGGCGAGGCTCGCGGCGTCCTCGGCGGCGACGAGGCGCGCCCGGAGCGCCTCGTCCTGCAGCCGCTCGATCAGGGCCGAGAGACCCGCGCCGGCCTGCTCCTTCGCGGAGAACGCCGGCATGACCACCAGCGAGACCGAGAGCTTCACCGCCGGACTGCCCATCTCGCGGAACACGACGGGCGTCGCGAGCGTGGCGATGGCGATCGCCGGCGAGACCACGTGTTCGGGCTCGGCGTGCGGCAGGGCGACGGCGATCCCCGGAAAAGGAAGGCCCGTGGGCGACCGCTTCTCGCGCGCGAGGGCGGCGCGCTCGAACGAGTCCCGCACGTGCCCGCGGCCGTGCAGCAACCGCGCGAGCGCCCGCACGACGTCTTCGGCCGAGGTCGCGGCAGGCCGCACGAGGCAGAGGGCGGGGTCGATCACGGCAGCGAGGCTATCGAAGTTCCGCCGCCGACGTGAGCTAGAAGCGCCCGGCGATCGACAGGCCCGCGTAGCCCGGCACGACGACCACCGACAGCCGTGCGAGGTCGTCTTCGTCGCGGCGCACCGTCTTGTATTTGTTCGGGTCTGGCGCGGTCGCGAACGAGTAGATGCCCAGGCCGAGGCCCACCGCTCCGACGACCAGCCCCACCACGGCGAAGGTGCGCTTGGTCCTGTTGCTGGCCTGGTCGGAGTCGATCTGGTCCTTCTCGGCGACGCAGGCCGGCACCTCGCCCGCCGGCAGCGTCGAACAGTCCTTGCTTCCCAGCCGGCCGTTGAACGCGAGCGCGCGCGCGTTGATGTCGCTGCGCTGACCGAGCAGCACGCCGAGCCAAACCCCGCTCCCCGCGAGCAGCGCCCCGCCGACGCCCGCGCCCACGAGGCCCCAGGTGCGGTGGGTCTTGATCGTGGCGTCGTGGGCCTGCTCGGTCTCGGGGGTCGCGGGCAGGTTCACCCGGATCGTGGTGGTCACGCCGGCCTTCACGTCGAGGTCCCGGTCGACCGCGAAGAACCCGGCTCGCTCGACGTGGAGCCGGTGCAGCCCGGGAGGCAACGCGATAGGCGAACCGACGACCCGCGGCGCCCCGTCGATCGTCACCGTCGCGCCCACCTCGCTGACCTCCAGCTTGATCTTTGCGCCGAGCGCCTCCGTCGCCACCGCGTCCTCGCGCACGTCGAGGTCGACCGCGCCGGTGCCGCCGGGCGCGAGGGTCACGACCGTGGAGCCGGCGCTGTACCCCGGGCGCTTGGCCTCGATCACGTGCTTGCCGGGCGCGACCGACACCGAGGCCACGAACGGCGTGCGACCGATCGGCTCCCCATCGACCAGCACCTCGGCCTTGGGCACGTTGCACTTCACCGTGAGCTGCGCCGCCTTGGTCGCCATCGCGACCAGCGACAGGCCGGCCTTCACGGTCGTCCCGCTCGCCACGAGCACCTTCTTGCGCGCGGGCGCGTACCCCGCGACCACGAGGCCCACCGTGTGCTCGCCCACCGACACCTTCATCGGTGCGGCGAGCGGCCAGCGCCCGACCTCCACGCCGTCGAGCTCGATCTGGGCGCCGGTCAACGGATCGTCGGTGGTGCCCGCGGGCGCCTCGAGCTGTGCTGCGAGCTCGATCGTGCCCACGTTGGCGTGAGCGTGGGCCTGCGCCTCGACGGCTCGCTTGCGCGCCTCGGGCTTGAGCGGATCGGGCGTGAGCGCGAGCACCTCGGTGAGCGCGGCGTCGGCTTCGGGGTAGTCGCCCTTGGCGTCGAGGACGAGGCCGATGTTGTAGAGGACCAGGGGACTGCCGGTCAGCTCGTAGGCCTTGCGCAGCTCGGCGAGGGCCCCGGCGTTGTCGCCTTGATCGAAGAGGCCGAGCGCCCTCTTGACCCGGCTCTTGGCCTCCGCGCGCGCCTCCTCGGTGACCGGACCCTTGGGCGCTCCCGGGTAGGCGAGCGCGTGATTGGCCACGAGCGTGGCGAGAAGGAGCGCGAGGAGGGTGGAGCGACGCTTCATAGGTCGGGGCTCAGGCCGGCCTGCTGGGACTTGCTCGAGCCGCTCGACGCCGGCTTGCCGGAGCTGCTCGGGACGACCTTCGGCGGACTCGCCACGGCGCTCCCGGGCACCACGACGGGGACGCTCGGAGCGCTCGCGGAAGGCACGATCGGCGGGCTCGCGACGCTCGATGCGCTCGAGGCGCTGGGTGCGCTGGGTGCGCTCGTGACGACGCTGACGGCGGGGAGGGAGCTCGAGACGCCGGAGACGCTCGGCGAAGGTGGCGGGGTCGGTGCCGAAACCGAGTGACCGGGTGCACCGCCCGCGCCCGACCATATCCGCAGCGCGAGTCCGACGGCGATCACCGCCGCGGCGCCCGCGAGCCACGGCCCGCGAGAGGGGTTCGCGGGCGCGACGTCACCGAGCGTGGCCGAGCGCGGCTCGAGGGTCGCGCTGCCCACCACCGTGCGTTCGGTCTCGGCGACCGAGGGCTCGACCGGGGCGAGCTGGGTCTTGTCGAGGGCCTCGGCGGCGAACGAGACGAAGCGCTCGAGCGCCTCCCCGAGCGAGCGCGCGTCCGGGCATCGCTGGTTCCGATCCGCCGCCATCGCGTGGGCGATCACGTCGCCGAGCGCGATCGGCACCTCGGGGCGCAGGCTCGGGAGCGGGGGCGCCTTGCCTTCGTGGATCAGGACGACGAGGTGCGCCATCGAGCTCGCCTCGAACGGCCGCCGCCCCGCGAGCGCCTCGTAGAGGATGACCCCGAGGGCGTAGACGTCGGCGCGCGCGTCGAGATCGGTGACGCCCTGCGCCTGCTCGGGCGGCATGTAGAACGGCGTGCCGAGCACGAGCCCCTCGCTCGTGCGCGCAGAGGGGCCCGCCTCTGCCTCGGCGAACCGCGAGATCCCGAAATCCAGCACCTTCACGAAGGGCGCGCCGCCCTCGCCGCGCGGCGTCTTGATCGCCGGGGCGCAGAGGAACGTGTTGTCGGGCTTGAGATCGCGGTGGACGATCCCCTTGGCGTGCGCCGCCGCCATCGCCGTGCACATCTGCCGCACGACGCCCACCGCCTCGGTCACCGGGAGCGGACCACGGGTCAGCCGCTCGGCGAGCGATTCGCCGTCGAGCAGCTCCATCAACACGTAGGGCTCGCCCGTCTCGAGCTCACCCGCGTCGAAGGTCTCGACGATGTGGGGATCGCCGAGGGTGCCCGCGACGCTCGCCTCGCGGAGGAACCGCCGCACGAGATCGGGGTGCTCCCTGCGCACCTCGGGGTGCAGCAGCTTCAGCGCGCGGTGGTGCCTGGTGATCTCGTGCTGCACCTCGTAGACCGCGCCCATGCCGCCCATCCCGAGCGTGCGCACGATCCGCAGCTTGCCACCGACGAGGGTGCCCTTCTCGAGCGCCGGCGGCGGTGCAGCCATGCGCGGATGCTAGCTCCAATCTGACTCCGCACCAGACCGACCGGAGGGTCTCCCCCGCTCCCGCTTCGACGTCGCCCTGCCGCCACACCCGGTCCCGGTGAGCGTGGTGGCCTTTCGCCGCGAAGCGAGAGCGGGGAGGGAAGCTAGAACCCCGTGCCCGCGTCCACGGTCCACGCGTCGACCCAGGGACCGGCGTCGGTGGAGGCGCAAGGGGGCGTGAGGCAGGCGAGCCGACCGTCGTCGGCGCAGAAGCAGCTCGTGGTGCAGGTGGTGTCGGGGCCCGCGAGGTACGTGCACGAGACCGGCGGGGCGCACTTCTCTCCGCCGACCGGCTTCTTGGCGGGGCACCCGGGCGAGCAGCCCGGATCCTTGAGGACCCACGTGCCGCTCGGCTCGCAGTATCCGTACGCCACGTTGCCGCAACCGTTGTCCCAGGAGCAGTCGCTCCCGCCGCTCGCGCAAGGCGATCCGTAGGTCGGCATCTTCTTCGGGCACGCCGTGGGGCAGGGATTCACCTTCTGGTACCAGACGCCGCCGCTGCACACGGCGTAGTCCACGAGGCCGCACGCGTTCGGGTACGCACAGGCGTGGGGCGGTCCGCAGTAGGTGCCCGCCGGCGGCATCACGCCGGGGCACGGCGGCGGCGGAGGCGGCGCCGTATCCCAGATCGGACCCGTGTCCCAGATCGGGCCCGTGTCCCACGCGGGTCCCGTGTCCCACGGCGGAACGGCGGTGTCCCAGCCCGGGCTGCTGTCCCACGGCGGCACGGCGGTGTCCCACCACGGAGCGCTGTCCCACGGCGGCACGGCGGTGTCCCACGGCGGCACCGCGGTGTCCCAGCCCGGACCGCTGTCCCAGACACTGGTGTCGGGCGGAGGGGCCGTCGTATCCCACTCTGGCACATCGCTCCCGCTGTCCACGCCGCCGTCGTCGACGCCGAGATCGACACGCGCGCCGCAGGCAACCAGCAGGAACGGCAGGGCGAGGGGGAGGGCTCGGAGGGTGCGCATGCCCTCTCTTGGGCAAGGGCCGCGCCACCCGTCACACCAACCGTGGCAACCGGCGTGGAGGTGGGACTTGACCTCACATGCGGCCAGGCGTAGCGCAGGCACCACTCCACCCGCTCCGAGGTGCCCCATGTTCCGTCGACTCGCCTCCACCCTTCCCCTCTTCTTCGCGGCGTCTGCCCTCACCGGCGCGTGTGCCGTCACCCCCGATGCCTCGGACAAAGAGGACGTCGCCTCGGAGGCCGTGGACGCGCTCACGGGCACCTACCGCGACCTCGGCGAGATCCCGGGTACCGGCGAGGCGAGGACGGCCAAGTACGCGAACCCGCCGCGCTACGCGGCCTTCACGTTCTACGCGAACGGCGGCGAGGAGGTCGACGCCTGGGTCCGCGGACAGAAGGGCACCGACGACGACGCCGTCGCCTGGATCCTCGACGCGAAGACCGGCGCGCACCTCGCGTCGAACGACGACGCCACCGCGACCACCCGCGACGCGCACCTCGTCGCCAAGCTCCCCGCCAAGCTCGGCACCAAGGCCAAGCTGCTCCTCGTCTTCCGCGACTACGCGCTGAAGAAGGCGCTGTTCACGGTGAGCGTCCGGGTCGCGCCGGGCATGTACGCGTGCGCCACCGACAGCGACTGCGCGAAGATCAGCAAGGGCGGCTGCTGCACTGCCTGGCAGCACGTCGCGGTCAACGCCTCGCGGGTCGACGACTACGCGGCCGCGAACCAGTGCAAGCCCCCCTACCCGCCCTGCGCGCCGCCGCCCGCGATCGAGGACTCGACCGTCCCGGTGTGCGACGCCGGCGCGTGCAAGCTCGGGTGCTCCTACGACGGCAAGGGCCACGCGGTCGGCGCGAGCTTCCCCGCGACCGACGGCTGCAACACGTGCACGTGCGGCGAGGGTGGCTCGGTCGGCTGCACCAAGATCGCCTGCGTGCCCAAGTGCGACCCGGCCAAAGAGAAGAACCGCAAGTACGTCGGCTCGAGCCCCGAGAAGTGCATGGTGATCAAGTTCGCCTGCGAGGCCGGCACGGCCTACTTCGCCAACGACTGCGGCTGCGGCTGCGAGCAGCCCTCGGACTGCCCCGCGTCGATCGACTGCATGCCGGGGCCCGGCAAGACCCCGTGCGCGGCCGAGCGGGCCCGCTGCCCGTACACGCCCGTCGCCTACTGAGCGGCGCAGGCCTCAGGGCGACACGATCGCGCCCTGCTGCACCCAGGCGCCGAGCGTCGCCCGCTCGGCGTCGGTGATCTGGGTCTTGTTGGCGAGCGGCATGGTCTTCTGGATCCACACCCGCTCGCGGATGCGGTTCGCCGCCGCCTGCGCGCGCGGCGGCGTGTCGAACATCACGCCGCCCGGCGGGACCTTCCAGACGTCGTCGGTCGGCGTCTGCGCATGGCAGGGCACGCAGCGCTGGTCGAGGATCGCCTTGGCCTCGGCCCAGCTGACGGGCGCGGTCGGCAGCACCACGGTGGGCTCCGGCGCGCGCGGGCGCGTGAGGACGAAGAGGGCAGTCACCGAGGCGAGCACCGTGCCGGTGGCCATCGGGAACCACGCTCTGTACCAGAAACGAATGTTCATGAAGTGACGCACGAGCGCGCCACCGATCGTCAGCACCGCGAGCACGACCCACGCGAGTCGCTGCCCGTAGGTGCTCGGGAAGTGGTTGCTGATCATGATGAACAGCAACGGGAACGTCATGTAGTTGTTGTGGATCGACCGCTGCTTCGCGCGCTTGCCGATCTCCGGGTCCGCGGCGCGCCCCTCTTGCAGCGCGTTCACGAGCTCGCGCTGCGAGGGGACGATCACCATCCACACGTTGCCGGTCATGATCGTGCCCAGCACCACGCCGACGTGGATGTACGCGGCGCGCCCCGAGAGCACCTGCGAGAGCCCGAACGCCGTGCCGAACAGGAGCGCGAAGCCCGCGAGCCCGAACGCCGCGGGCGCCTTGGCGAGCGTGCGACAGAGCACGTCGTAGACCACCCACGCGCCGAGGATGGTGCCGACGCCGATCCCGATCGCGTGCGGCAGGGAGAGCGCCCGCACCGACGGGTCGACGAGCAGGCTGCCGCCGCTCGCGTAGTAGACGACGACGAGGAGGCTGATCCCGCTCGCCCAGGTGGTGAAGTTCTGCCACTTGAACCAGTGGAGCCGCGCGGGGAGCTCGCCGGGCGCGAGCTGCTTCTTGACCACGTCGTAGAAGCCGCCGCTGTGCACCATCCAGATGCGCCCCTCGAAGCCCGGCGGGGCGCCCTCTTCTTGCTCGAGGTTGCGGTCGAGCCAGTTGAAGAGCATCGAGTTGCCGACCCACATGATCCCGGCGATCAGGTGGACCCAGCGGAGGAGGAGATCGAGGAGCTCGCGGAGGTGGGCGGACACGGAACCGGTCAGCCTAGACGGGAGGGCGCGAAGAACCCAACCCGACTCCATGGGCGGGCGGCAGATATTCTCCTACGCTGTCGGCGCATGCGCTGGTGGTTCGCGGCCTTCGCCGTCGTGGCGACGACGCTCCCCAGTGGGGTGCGTGGTGAGACGGCCCTGCCCGCGAAGCCGCCGCTGGAGAAGGGGACGGCGGTCGACGTGAGCGCGGGCGCCGCGCTGCTCCTACCTCAGCCGTCGGGCATGGTGCGGTTCCCGGCGGGGGTCTTCACGATGGGCAGCGACGCCGACCTCTTCTGGGCCAAGGCCCAGTGCCAGGCCGAGCCGCTCGGGTTCCTCTGCGAGCCCGAGGAGTGTCGGTCTGGAAAGGCCGACAAGAAGAGCGCGTGCATCTCGAGCGTGTTCCTCCACGAGACCCCGGCGCGCGAGGTGACCCTGCGCGCGTTCGATCTCGATCGGACCGAGGTCACGGTCGCGGCCTACCGGCGCTGCGTCTCCGCCGGCGGGTGCTCGCCGCCCACCTTCGTCGCCGGCGACGCGCGCTTCGACCGCGACGATCTCCCCGTCACCCACGTGAGCTGGAACGACGCCGTCCGCTACTGCAATTTCCGGGGCGCGCGCCTGCCGACCGAGGCCGAGTGGGAGCGCGCCGCGCGCGGGCTGACCGGGCGCCGCTACCCGTGGGGCAAGCTGCCGAACCCCAAGATCGCGAACCACGGCAGCCTCGACTACGGCAGCCTGTTCCTCAAGACGCTCGACGAGTGGATCTCCGGCATCCCCGACCCGACCGACGGCGCGATGTGGATCGCGCCGGTGGGCAGCTACCCCGAGGGCACGACCCCGGAGGGCCTGCACGATCTCGCGGGCAACGCCGCCGAGTGGGTCGCCGACTGGTGGGAGGACGTCTACGGCCTCTCGGCGATGAAGAAGAACGACGGCGAGCTCTTCATCGATCCCAAGTCGCCGCTCCTGCCGCGGAAGGTCACCGATCCGCTGGGCCCGCCCACCGGGGTGTTCCGCGTGATCCGCGGGGGCAGCTACCGGCAACCGATGGTGTCGCTGCGTGGCGCGGCGCGGGCGCGGCTGCCGCCTTCGGCCCACGAGGCCGACCTCGGCTTCCGCTGCGCCCGGGATGTTTGATCGCGACTTTCGAGGAGGCGCCGCGCCGCCCGACCGTCTAGAAGGGCTCGCTCCGCGGGTTGCTTGACCAGCGGATCCGCGCTGTGAAACGCTGACGCTGGAATCCTACGATGGCGAACGACCAAAGATACCGAGTCATCGACCGCCTCGAATCGGGCGGCATGGCCGAAGTGTTCCGCGCCGAGTCGATCGGCCTGCAGGGCTTCAAGAAGCAGGTCGCCATCAAGCGCGTCCTCCCTCACCTCGCGGCGAAGGAGACGTTCATCAAGATGTTCCTCGACGAGGCGAGGCTCTCGGCCCGCCTCTCGCACAGCAACTGCGTGCAGGTGTTCGACATCGGCGTCGGCGACGGCACCTACTTCATCGTCATGGAGTTCGTCGACGGCGCGAACCTCCGCGGCATCATCGACACGCTCAAGGCCTCGGGCCGCCCGTTCCCCGCCGAAGAAGCGGTCTTCATCGCCATCGAGCTCTGCAAGGGCCTCCAGTACGCGCACTACGTCGTCGACGAGAACAGCGTCCCGCTCAACATCGTCCACCGCGACATGTCCCCGCCCAACGTGCTCGTCACCAAGCACGGCGAGTGCAAGATCGTGGACTTCGGCCTCGCCAAGGCGAACACGCAGCTCGAGAAGAGCGAGCCCGGCATCATCAAGGGCAAGTTCAGCTACCTCGCCCCCGAGGCCGCGCGCGGCCAGGAGGTCGACGCGCGCGCCGACATCTTCGCCGTCGGCATCATGCTGTGGGAGCTCCTCTCCGGACGGCGGCTGTTCCTCGGCAAGACCGACCTCGAGACCGTGCAGATGGTCCAGCGCGCGATCGTCCCGCCGATCACCCGCCTGCGTCCCGACGTCGCCCCGGAGCTCGAGCCCATCCTCGCCCGCGCGCTCGCCGCCGATCCGCAGCAGCGGTATTCGACGGCGCGCGAGTTCGGCGCCGACCTCAACGCCTTCCTCTACCGCTACGGCCAGCACCCCGTCTCCGACTTCGAGATCAGCGATCTCGTGTTCTCGGCGATGGAGCAGAAGCGCCGCGAGCGCGAGGCCGCGCGCGGCAGCGGCGTCGAGCAGTTCCTGCAGTGGGCCGAGCAGGCGGTGTTCCAGTTCCAGTCCCTCGAGACCGGCGAGCAGGTCGCCGCGCGTCCGCTCGACGTCGGCTCGCTCGGCATCGGCCCGGCCATCGGCGGCGATCGCCCGCTCGACCTCGGCGCCTCGCTCCGCGGCTCGTCGCGTGGCGTGCACACCATCTCGGGCGATCTCTCGGCGCTGGAAGACGACGAACCCCCACCCGAACCAGGGCCGAGCTCCGGGACAGGCGGAGGAGCCGAACCGCTCCAGATGCCGGCCGCGCGCAACCCCACGCCGGCCCCCGCGAGCGGCGGCCATGGAGCCCTCGTCGCTCCACCAGCCTCGCACCCGACGACGGCCTCGCCGAACCACCGCCGCCCTCGGGCTCCGGGATCGGCACCAAGATCGCGGTGTTCGTCGTCGTGCTCGCCGGCATCGTCGGCGGCCTCTACGCCGCCGGCATCCTCAAGAAATAGTCTCTCCTCGCAACTCTTGGTGGGGTCGTGCCGACCGCTCTTCATGAGCGAGCTCCCGGCCATCGTCACCAAGGGTCCGACGCCGATCGACGTGACCCCTGCTCCCAAGTCGCCCGCCCCGAGCGGCCCCAGCTTCGGCGAGGTCGTTCGCGGCCTCGGCAAGGAGATCCAGCGCGGGGAAGCGATCGTCGATCGGGCCTCGCACGCGGGAGGAAAAGACCTCTCTTCCGGCGACCTCCTGGCGCTCCAGGCCGGCGTCTATCGCTACGTGGAAGTCGTCGATCTCACCTCCAAGCTGGTCGACCGAGCGACCCAGGCGGTGAAACAGGTGACCCAGGGCCAGGGCTAGGGACGCGAGCCAGGCCGGAAGCCAGGGCACTGGATCCGACGGCCCTGTGGCACTAGGGTCGCGCCGTGTCTTCGCGGCTAGGATTCTACGCGCTCGTCGCGCTCACCGGCGGGCTCATGGCCGCGGCGCTCTGGCAGATCTTCGGCGTGGCCCCGACCGAGGCGATCATGGGGATCGTCCAGAAGATCTTCTACTTCCACGTGCCGAGCGCGTACTGCATGTACCTCGGCGCCACGGTCTGCTTCGTCGGCAGCGCCTGGTACATCGGCACCGGCAACGACAAGGGCGACGCGCTCGCCCAGGCTGGCGCCGAGCTCGCGGTCGCGTTCGGCTGGATCGTGATCGTCACCGGCCCGCTGTGGGCACGCAAGGCGTGGGGCACCTACTGGACCTGGGACCCGCGGCTCACGACCACGCTGCTCGCGCTCCTGATCTACGTCGCCTACCTCGTGCTGCGCGCGTTCGGCGGCAACGGCGAGGCCGAGAAGAAGTTCGCCGCCGTGCTCGGCATCCTCGGCGTCGCCGACCTGCCCATCATCCACTTCTCCGTCCGCAAGTGGTCGGGGCAGCACCCGACCGTGATCACCAAGGGCGGCGGCGGCCTCGATCCGCGCATGTACCCGGCGCTCTGGCTGTCGTTCGCGGCCTTCACGGCGCTCACCATCCTCCTCGTCTGGGTGCGGGTGCGGGGCGAGCTGATCGCCCGCCGCGTCGCGGCCGCCGAAGAGAACGCCATCGAGCGAGGCCTCCTCGCCGGAGACGACGCATGAACACGCAGAACCCCGCTCCTGCTCCGACCGCTGCCGCTCCGGCCACCTCTGCTGCTCCCGCGGCACCGGTCGCCTCCACGACCACCGACGACCGAGGCGGCGCGTTCCGCGCGATCGACGGCGCGGGAGAGAGCGTCAGCGGTGGCAACCTCCTCATCGCGGCCTACGCCGTCGTGTGGTTCATCGTGCTCGCCCTCGTGGTCCGCACCTTCACCCGGCAGAGCGCCACCGCGGAGGGGCTCGCGAAGCTCGAGGAGCAGATCAAGAAGGCCGCGAAGCCGTGAACATCTCGATCACGCCCGAGCACGTCATCTTCATCCCCGGCATCCTCATCGTCGGGCTGACCATCGGGTACACGATGGGCCTGCGCGCCGCCCGCGCCGAGATCGCCAGGAAGCGCGCGCGTCTCAAGGAGTAGCCGTGCCGCTGCCGCCGATCCCCCCTGGATGGGCGGACGCGCTCGCGGGGGCCGTCGCCGATCCTTCGTACGCCGAGCTGTCGCGCTTCCTCGACGAGGAGCGCGCGGGCGCGGCGCCGGTGTATCCGCCCGAGGAGCAGGTGTTCGCGGCGCTGCGCGCGACGCCGCTCTCCAAGGTCAAGCTCGTGATCGTCGGGCAAGACCCGTATCACCAGCCCGGGCAGGCGCACGGCCCCTGCTTCTCGGTGCCGCCCGGCGTGAAGAAACCGCCTTCGCTGCGCAACCTCCTGCGCGAGCTCGAGGCCGATCTCGGCGTGTCTGCGCCCGAGCACGGCGATCTCACCGTGTGGGCCGAGCGCGGCGTGCTCCTGCTCAACACGGTGCTCACGGTGCGCGACTCCACGCCGGGCGCGCACGCCGGCAAGGGCTGGGAGGCGTTCACCGACGCGGTGCTCGCGGCGGTCGTCGCGCGGCGCACGCCGGCGGTGTTCCTCCTGCTCGGCGGGTTCGCCAAGAAGAAGGCAGAGCTCGTCACGCCGAAGCGGCACCGGGTGATCGAGGCCGCCCACCCTTCGCCGCTGTCGGCGCGGCATTTCCTGGGGAGCCGGCCGTTCTCGCGGGTGGAGGCAGCGCTCGCGGAGCTCGGCCGACCGCGGCTGGATTTCCGATTCCCCGACTGACGGCGCAGCGACGATTCAGCAAGTCTGTTACGTTCGGCCACGATGCGTCTCGCTCCCCTCCTCGCGTCGCTCGTGCTCGTCGGCTGCGGCAGCGATCCCGCGCCCACCGAGAGCGCCCCCTACCCGACCGACTCCGCCAAGCTCCGGCCCTGGCTCGACGCCGGCAGCTACCAGAGCTGGCCGCACGAGTCGGTCGTGCACCTCGGCGACGGCCCGCACAACTTCAACGTGAAGACCTACCTCTCGCCCGAGCTCGACGCCTCGTTGAAGGCGAAGAACAAGGAGCACCCGCGCGGCGCGACGATGGTGAAGGAGATCTACGGCAGCGGCACCACCACGGTGCTCGGGTTCGCCTACGCGACCAAGCTCGCGGCCACGAGCAGCGGCGGCGACAACTGGTACTGGTACGAGATCCAGGACAAGAGCAAGGGGACCGTGCAGGCCGACGGCAAGGGCGTCTCGGCGTGCAAGCTGTGTCACGCCGGCGGCACCGACTTCGTGCAGTCGCAGTACCCGCTTCGTTAGCAGCTCCGCGCGGCGTCGGCGCTGCCCTCTCGACTCCGCTGCGCGCGCGGTGTACTGCCGCGTCATGCTCGATTTCCGCCTGACCGAAGAGCAAGAACAACTCGTCGCTGCCGCCCGTCGCTTCGCGAAGGAGCGCATCATCCCGGTCGCCGCCGAGGCCGATCGCAAGGCGGAGTTCCCCGCCGGGCTGTTCGAGGCCGCGTGGGAGAACGGGCTCGTGAACATCACCGTCCCGCCGGAGTACGGCGGCCTCGGGCTCGGCGAGCTCGAGAGCACGATGATCACCGAGGAGCTCGCCTACGGCTGCACCGGCATCCAGACGAGCATCACCGCCAACCAGCTCGCGCTCACGCCGATCAAGCTCGGCGGCAACGACGAGCAGAAGAAGAAGTACCTCGGCATGCTCACGAGCGAGCCGATCTGTTCGGCCTACGCGACCAGCGAGCCCAACGCGGGCAGCGACGTCGCGGGCATGCAGTGCAAGTTCACGAAGGTGGGCGACGACTACGTGCTCAACGGCAGCAAGGCGTGGATCACCAACGCCTCGCGCGCCAAGTGGTTCGTGATCTTCGCGACCGAGGACCCGGCGGCGCGCCACAAGGGCATCGCGGCGTTCATCGTCGAGCGCGACAGCCCCGGCTCAAGGTCGGCAAGCACGAGGACAAGCTCGGCCAGCGCGCGAGCGACACCGCGCAGGTCTTCCTCGAGGACGTCAAGGTGCCGAAGGCGAACCTGCTCGCGCCCGAGGGGCAGGGCTTCAAGCTCGCGATGGAGACCTTCAACCAGACGCGCCCCGACATCGGCGCGGGCGCGACGGGCTCATGCGCCGCGCGCTCGACGAGTGCGTCGCCTACGCCAAGGAGCGCAAGACGTTCGGCGTGCCGATCGGCCAGCACCAGCTGGTGCAGGCCATGCTCTCCGAGATGGCGATCCGCATCGAGGCCACGCAGCTCCTCGTCCGCAAGGCGGCGTGGGCGCTCGACACCAAGCAGCGCAGCCCGCTCGTCAGCTCGTGCGCCAAGGCCTACGGCGCCGACAGCGCGATGGCGACGGCGATCGACGCCGTGCAGGTGTTCGGCGGCAACGGCTACACCAAGGAGTACCCGGTCGAGAAGCTGATGCGCGACGCGAAGGTCCTCCAGATCTACGAGGGCACCTCGCAGGTGCAGCGGCTGGTCATCGCCAAGACGCTGCTCGGCGGCTGATCCACGCTTCGTCTCGGCGCCTGGGGCTCGGCCGTTCCGCCCCGGCTCTCCAGTTCCCCCTCTGCGTTCGCACGGGCGTCCAGCCTTGACGGCTGCGACGGTCGTGCGACGCTTGCTCGAGATCACGTGAGCGACGACCCGAACCCCTCCGAAAAGCTGCCCCTCGAGCGCCTCGTCGAGCTGCTCCCCGACGACGGTGAGCACGACGCCCGCTGGGGCGCGCGGCGGCAGGGCGAGCGCATCCCGTTCGCCAAGCCCATCGCCATCAGCAAGGTCGAGGAGGCCAACGGGCGCATCTCCGAGATCGAGCTCGAGGCCGAGTTCGAGGGCTGGGCGCTCAACGTCTGCCACGGCGGCATGCGCATCATCACCGAGGAGCCGCTCAAGGTCGGCGACGAGATCCAGCTCGAGGTCGTGAGCGCCGGTCGCACCTACCTCGGCAAGGCGCGCGTGCAGTGGATCCGCGAGCAGGCCGACGGCGTCGTGGCGGGCCTCTCGTTCCACGATCCGATGACCCGAAGGCAGAGCACGCGCCCGCCCGCGGCCTAGGGACCGTCGGCGAATGCATCGCCGCGCGCGCGCACCCATGTCGTCGTGGCCGAGGTCCTGCTCCCGCGGACGCCGCTGGTCTTCGCGCTGGTCGCGCTGATCGGCTGCCTCTCGCCCCCCGGACCGAAGGGGCTCCCGGAGCCCGCCCCCACCGAGGCGCAACACGTGCTCGTGCTCGGCCACGTGCGCCATCCCGGGCCGCTCCTCCATCGCCCGGGCCTCGAGCTCCGCGAGGCGATCCGCGCCTCTGGCGGCTTCGACGTGCTCGGCAACCGGAACGCGGTCGTGGTCACCCGTGACACCCTCGACGGCCGTCGCGTCCGCGTGCGCGTCTCCGCCGAGGACGAGGCCGAGCCCGTGTGGCTCGCGCGCGGCGACGTCGTGTTCGTCGACGCGCGCTACTAGGGACGGGCCGACGCCGCTAGACTGCGGCCGAAATGCGCGAGCTGATCGAGAAGGCCTCCGTCCTGCACGAGGCCCTGCCGTACATCCGGCGCTTCCACGGCAAGACCTTCGTCATCAAGTACGGCGGTCACGCGATGATCGATAAGCTGCGCGACGGCTTCGCGCGCGACGTCGCGTTGCTCAAGTACGTGGGCATCCACCCGGTGGTGGTGCACGGCGGCGGCCCACAGATCGACCAGATGCTCGCCACGATGGGCGTCGTCTCCGAGCGCATCGACGGGCTGCGGGTCACCGACGAGCGCACCATGGAGGTCGTCGAGATGGTCCTCGCCGGCCGCCTCAACAAGGAGATCGTGTCGCTCATCTGCGGTCACGGCGGCCGTGCGGTCGGGCTCTCGGGCAAGGACGACGGCTTCCTCCGCGCCCGCAAGGTCGACCGCATGCGCACCAAGAAGGGCGTCGAGGTCGATCCGGGCCGCGTCGGCGAGGTGCACGGCGTCGACCCCACCGTCGTCCACCAGCTCATGAACGGCGGGTTCATCCCGGTGATCGCCCCCATCGCCGTCGACGACCGCGGCGCGTCGCTCAACGTGAACGCCGACACGGTGGCCGGGTCGGTGGCGGCGGCCCTCGGCGCCGAAAAGCTCGTGTTGATGACCGACATCGAGGGCGTCAAGGGCAGCCAGGGCGAGCTCATCCCGTCGCTGACCGCCACCTCGATCGCCGAGCTGCGAAAGAGCGGCGTGATCGTCGGGGGCATGATCCCCAAGGTGGAGTGCGCCCTGGCCGCGATCGCCGGCGGAGTGCGCAAGGTGCACGTGGTCGACGGCCGGGTCGAGCACGCCATGCTGCTCGAGATCTTCACCGACCGCGGCATCGGCACCGAGATCGTGGCCTAGCAGGGCAGCGGCGAGCAGCGGAGCAGGCCGGTCGCCTTCTCGCACGCGCAGGCACGCGCGCACGAAACGACGCAGCGGGCCAGCGGCGGTACGACGATCCCGCACGGCAGGCCCTCGTCGCAGCTGCTCGCGGCGAACCGCTCGTCGCACTTGGAGATGGGCTCGAAGGCGAACTTGCGGGACTCGTTGTAGCGACACCACGCCGAGCGGACGCAGGTCGACGACGCGGCGGCGTAGTAGTGGCAGTAGTGGGTGTAGTCGCCGCAGGCGTCACCAGGGCTCGGCGGCGTGGAGGGGCAGAGCCCGAGGCCGGGGCCCTCGATGGGGATGGGGGCGCCGTCGTCACCGCCGCCTCCCTCGAGCTCGCTCGTGCCGTCGTCGCCCAGCAGAGCGCCGCCGCCGTCCGTGCGGTCCTCACGCAGGCCCGTACGAGCCCCACAGCCCACCACGACGGACACCGCGATCGTGACCAGCCAACCCGCGCGCATACCCGTACTTTGGGTCAGCGCGGCGAATCCGTCACCTAGAAGCGTGCCTGCAGCAGCAGGACATCACGTGGACTTCCCTTGGCGGCGCTCGCGCCGAGCTTGGTTCCCACGCGGTGTCACTTCCCCACCAGCGTGGTCTCGGTCTCGATCTTGACCTTGCCGAGGCCCGCGAGCTTGACGCCCTTCGGGACCTTGCGCCGCAGCTCCACGTTGCGGTCGGCCGGCCGCCCTGCGCCCGAGGGGCTCCACCCGCTGTTCACGTCCACCAGCGAATACGTGCGGAAGCGCGCCTCCAGGCAGGACTCGGCGGCGTAGTCGATGGTCGACGTGTAGATGCTGAGCGAGTCGTCGCCGGGCACCCAGACCAGCTCGATCGCCCGCGCCTGCGAGGGCCAGTCGGCGATCGCGTCGGTCATGATCTCGTAGTACCCGGGCGCGTCGGCGGAGGGTCCCTTGATGGCCGAGATGCGGTGGCTGTGCTCGTGGCCGGCGAGCCAGAGGATGACGTTGGGGTGCGCCGCGACGGCCTTCTCGACCTGCTCGCGGGTGAGGTAGGCCGCGTCGGGCTTGGTGTCGTCGCCCTTGCCCGCGTCGATGGTGGAGGTCGGGTGGTGCGAGGACAGGATGACGAGGAAGCCGTCCTTCTCGGCGGCGGCGAGCGTCGGCTCGAGGAACTCGGTCATCGTCTTGACCAGCACCGACCCGCTCGATCCGCCCGACGGGTCGGTGGTGTCGAGCGACACGAGGCGGAGTGGCACGCCGGGCATCGGCTCGACCACGTAGCTGGTCCCGGGCTTGCCCTTGGTGAAGCCGTGGCCTACCGGACCGGGCACCGACGTGGTGTCGAACAACCCGGCCACGATCTCGGCGCTCGTGAGCTGCTTGCGGCGCGGGTCGGCGGGCACCTCTTCGCGCGTGATCGGCGCGCCCTTCTTGCGGTAGTCGCGGGTGCCGCTCTTGGGGGTGGTGCCGAGGGCGATCTCGGAGGTGTACCCGCTCGGGACCGAGTTGCCCTGCACCTCGTTGTCGTGGTTGCCGAACACGAAGTACCAGGGGGCTGGCGCGGGCACGGGATCGAACGGGTCCTTCCAGTCGTTGCCCGGACCGACGACGGGATCGTCGTCCGCGCCGCTGTCGAGATCGAGGCCCTTCTTGCCGTCCATGAGCTGCACGAACCAGGCGTGCTCGTTCGCTTGGGCGTTGTCGGCGCAGTCGCCGGTGACGAGCTCGAAGTCGAACGGCCGGGCCTTGGTGATCGCGGCGAGCGTGCGGTGCATGGCGCTCGTCGCGCGCGCCACCCCGCCCTCCTGGGGCCGACCCGCGCCCGAGGTGATCGGGTTGTCGAGGACCATCAAGCGGTTCGGGGACTCGTCGTCGACGAGCTGCGTGTCGGAGACGTGCAGCACGAACGCGACGCTCCGCCGATCGCTGGCCGCGCTGCTCGAGCCAGCCCCGGGCAACAGTGTGTCGTCGACGAGACCGGGCTCGGCCGGCCCCGCCTCCCACTCGCCGAGGCCGGCCGCGAGGTAACCGGGCAGCCCGGGCGGGCCGTCGGGCGAGACCCCGGAGGCCGTCTGCGGTCGCTTCTTGGAGACGATCGTGGCGACGCGCGTCGAAGGGACCACCCCCAGCGTCGGCGCGGTCGACGTGCAGGGATCGTCGTGCTCGACGGCGGGCGCCGTGTCCTCGGCGCCGTCCGTGGTGCCGGAGTCGACCGGTGCGGGCCCCGCCTCGTCAGGGCTCGAACACGCGGCGAGCAAGGCGGAAGCGAAGAGGAGACGGCGCATGGTGACCCGAAGTGTACACACGACCGTCACTTCGTCGACACATTGCGGTGTGCTAGGTGGGGGGATGCCTCGGCTGCTCGTGTTGGCGTTCCTCACCCTCTCCGTCGGATGTCGGCGCTCCGACCCGAACGCGACCACGACCGCTGCCTCGGGCACGAGCTCGTACACCCTGCCGGCCGTCCCGCCGGGTCACCACGTGGTCCGCTACGCCTCGCGCGGCGTCGTCAAGGCGATCGGCGAGGGGAAGAAGTCCGTGAAGATCGACCACGAGGACATCCCGAACTTCATGAAGGCCATGACGATGTCCTTCCCGGTGTCGGACCCGCGCCTCCTCGAAGGCATCGCGGTCGGGGACAAGGTGAGCTTCTCGTTCGCCTACGACGAGGACGACACGCGCACCTGGATCGAGTCGATCAAGCGCGACTGACCGTCAGTCCTGGAGCAGCGCGGGCGTGAGCCGGCCGCTCTCCACGACGACCTCTTCACCCACGCGCACGGTCTGCCCGCGACCGGTCAGGCGGAACCCGTGGTCGAGATCGAACGGCGCGAGGGTGGCCTCGGAGTCGGAGAACCCGAGGAACACGCGCATCCCGGGCAAGAGCCCGTCGTGGGCGAGGTTGCCGATCTCGAGCCGCGCGAGGGGGTTGGTGGGGATCGAGACGAAGCCGACCCTGGGCGCGTGCACGTGCGAGGCGCGGTACGCCTCGAAGGCGACGAGGAGCTCGTCGTCGTCGGAGGTCGCCGCCACGACGCGGCTCCCCTCGAAGGTCACCCGCAGCGGCTTGCGACGCAGGCTCGGCCCGAGGCGGCTCGCCGTGGAGCCGTGCGCGATCCGGTCGGCGACGAGCGTGCCGTGGACGTCGAGCGGGTGCGCATAGACGAACCCCGCCGGCAGGTTGTCCCACTTGCCTGGCTCGGGGCAGCCATGGTCGGCCACGAGCGGGTACGGCGGGCCGAGCTTCACGGTCAGGTCGGTGCCCGCGTCGCTCGTCACGTGCACCGTGGCGCCGGCCCCGAGCCGGTCGACCAGGCGTGCGTTGATCGCGCCGAGCGTGTCAGGGTCGGCGCGGACCGAGCTGCCGAGCGCACGCGGATCGACGTTGGGCATGTGGACGTGGCGCGTGCGCAGCTCGCCCGCCGCGCGCACGACGGCGACGGACACCTCCTGTGGCAGGCCCCCTCGCGCGAGGAGCACGCTCGCCGTGGCACCCTGGAGGAGCCCGCGCAGGGTGCTCCGCAGCCGCACGGCGCTCGTCTCGTGCACGAGCGGCCCGAGGTCGTGCACCTCGACCTGCACGCCGGCCCGCGCCGCGGCCGCGCGTACGAGCCCCTCGACGACGGCGGAGTCGTGGTGGAGCACGTCCACGCGGTCTCCCGGTCGCAGCCGCAGCGCCCGCCGCACGAGGACATCCGCCCCCCGCGCCGCCTCGCTGCCCGGCTGCTCGATGCGGGTGTTCATCCCTCGCCGTCTTCGGACCGGGAGAGCGCGGCAACGGTGGGCACCACGCTCTTCGGGCGCTCGTCCTCCTCGACCACGAGGACGTCCGCGTCGGGGACCGCGGCATAGAGGCGCTCGACGAGGTCGGCCCGCGCGCGCAGGACCGCGCGCTGGTTGAGGTAACCCTTGTCGGTGATCTCGCCGTCGTCGATCGCGGGCGGCGAGGTCGCGAAGATCGCGCGGACGACGCGCGAGCTCGAACCCGGGTTGTCGCGGTTGTGGGCCTGCAAGCGCGCGCGCACGCGTTCGGCGAGGCCGACCGAGGCCGCGCCAGGGGAGGCGAACAGCACGAGGCCGACGCTCGAGCGATCGTGCCCGGCGACGGCGGCGTCCTGCACGTCGGGCGAGCACGCCGACACCGCGCGCAGCCGGAGCTCTCCCACCGCCACCCAGGTGCCGGAGCTCAGCTTGAAGTTCTCGGCCGTGCGCCCGTCGAAGACCACGCCCCGCGCGGGCTCGTTCGGGTCCTCGAGGCGCCCCGCGTCGCCGGTGCGCAAGAACCCGTGCTCGTCGACCGGCAAGGGACGAACACCGCCGCCCGCCTCCCAGTAGCCCGGCGTGACGTTGGGCCCTCGCACGCGCATCTCGAGCTTGTCCCCCTCGGGTACGAGCGCGAGCTCGCACCCCGGCGCCGGTAGGCCGATGACGCCGGCGCGCGGGATCGGGAAATGCACCGACGTGACGAGCGGCGCGGTCTCCGTGGAGCCCCACGCGGACACGAACGGAACCCCGCCCTTGCGAAACCGATGGGCCACGCGCTCGAGGCGCTCCCAGAGCGACTGCGGCAGCGCCGCCGCCGCGTAGAACACGAGATCGAGCTTGGCGAAGAAGCGCTCGGCGAGCGCGTCGTCCTTCTCGAGGAACGGGAGCAGCACGTCGAAGCCACGCGGAACGTTGAAGTAGAGCGTGGGCGACACCGCGCGCAGGCGCGCCACGGTCTGCTCGATGCGCCCGGGCAGCGGACGACCCGGGTCGACGTGCAGGGTGCCGCCGTTGCGCAGCACCATGAAGAAGTTGTGGTTGCCGCCGAAGGTGTGGCTCCAGGGCAGCCAGTCCACGACCACCGGCGGGCGCGCGCCGAGCAGCGGCCACACGGTCGCGATGGCCTCCTGGTTCGAGCACAGCATGCGCTGCGTGTTGACGACCCCCTTGGGCGTGCCCGTGGAGCCCGAGGTGAAGAGCACCTTGGCCACCGTGTCGGGGCCGACGGCGGCAAAGGCCTGGTCGACCTCGTCGCCGACCGAGCGCGTGCGCAGGGCGTCGAGGTCCGCGTCTCCGGCCACGACCCGCGCGTCGGGCGCCACCTCCGCGACCGCGGCGAGCGCCTTGGCGAAGGGGGCGCGACTGGCCACGAACACCACGCTCGGCTGCAGCACGGCGGCGATCGCGCGGAGCCGGGCGTGGTCCTTCGAGATCAGCGAATACGCGGTGGAAATGGGGGCCGCGGGCACGCCCACGTGCATGGCGGCGAGCTGCACGAGCGCGTGGTCGACGCCGTTGTCGGAGAGCAGCATGACCGGGCGGGTGGGGGTCGCGCCGAGGGCGAGCAGACCGGCCGCGATGCCGCGCACGGCCTCGAGCGCCGCGCCGTAGTCGACGATGCGGACGCCGTCGGGGGAGGTCTCGGTGAGGAACGTGCTGGTCGGCGCGCGGCGGGCCCAGCCCTCGAGCCACTCGCCGACGCACCGCGCCGGGGTCGGCAGCGCGGTCGGCGAGCGGAGGACGAGGCGTCCGTGTTCCGTGCGGGCGTCGACGGCGGCTGGGGCGAACTGCATTGGTAGATTCAGCTTTCTGCCACCAAGTGGTGGCCATATGCAAAACCCCGTTCAAACCGTGCGTGCGGATTTCCCGCACACGGCTTACCGGTGGTCTCTCGTGACGCCGCATTACGCAGCCTCCGGGTAGCGGACGGTTCCGCGCAGGCGGTGGAGCCCGAGGTTCTGGAAGTAGTCGCGGGTCCACTTCGTTGCTTCGCCGGGCCGGAGGTTGCGCCCCTTGCGCTTGATGCGCAGCGAGCGGAGCCGGCGACGACGTAGCGATCGAGCTGGATGAACTTGCGTGGGCATTCCCGGTGCGGAAGTAGTTGCCCCAGCCCCGGAGCACGGGGTTCAGGTGGGCGATGACCTCGCGGAGGTCCGCGTGGGCTCGACGTTGGGGTCAACTCCTTCACGCGCTGCCGGATGCGCTGCATCGCGCGCTGCGACGGCCACCGCTGCAAGAAGTAGAGGCGCTTCCGCTTCTGCTCCCAGAGCTTGCCGCTCAGGCGCTTCTGCAGGTGGCAGCCGAGGAAGTCGAAGCCCGCCTGTCCCCAGGAGAGCTCCACCTTCCTCGTCTTGTCCGGGTGCAGCTCGAGACCGAGGCGCTCCAGGATGACCCGGATGCGCTGCTCGGCCTGCTCGCCGTCCTTCTTGGTCCGGCACATCACCACGAAGTCATCTGCGTAGCGCACCAGCATCCCCATCGGGGCGCCGTGGCGCGTCCACAGAGTGTCGAGCACGTGCAGGTAGATGTTCGAGAGCAAGGGGAGATCACCCCCCCCTGCGGCGTGCCCGCGACGACGCGGAGACCACGCCGTCTTCCATCACACCCACCTGGAGCCACTGCCGCAGCAGCTTGAGCACCCGTCGATCCGAGACGCGTCGCTCGACGAGCTTCATCAGCTTGTCGTGGTCGATGCTCCCGAAGTAGTCGCGGATGTCGGCGTCGAGCACGTGGTTGTACCCCGTCGCGCCGAGCTTCCTCAGCGTCTCCAGGGCCATCGTCGCGCTCCGTCCCGGTCGGAAGCCGTACGAGACGGGCAAGAAATCCGCCTCGAAGACCGGCTCCAGCACCAGCTTCGCCGCCATCTGCACCACCCGGTCCCGGACCGTCGGGATACCCAGCGGCCGCTTCCTTCCATCTGCCTTCGGAATGTAGCGGCGCAGCACCGCTGCCGGCCGATACGTGCCTGCGCGGAGCGCGGCTCGAGCTCCTCGAGGAAGCGCTCGACGCCGTACTCCTCGACCGCGATGCGTCATGGCATCGACGCCCGCGGCGCCCTTGTTCCCTTCACCCGCTTCCACGCTTCCCAGAGGACGTCACGCCTGTGATGTGGTCGTACAGGGCGTGGAAGCGCCTCCGGGCCCGCTTGGCCGCGGCCCACAGCAGGCGTTGCAGTTGTTGCACTTTGTCGCGCGGCCTCGGCCGCCAGGGGTCGTTGGGTCCGGTCTTGCCGGCCATTCCCTCGCGCGTACCTGCTCCGCCGACACGACCACCGCAGGGGCCCTTCCCTCCCGCCGCGTTGTTCTGCGCGACGTCGTTCCCGGCTCCACCGCCGGTACTACGACCCCTCGGACTCCCGCTGCGCAGCTGCCGATTTCGCCTTCGGCTTATACGGCGCGCCTTGCCCCGACGAGGGCCGCGCAGACGGGTCTCCCGTGTTCCGCACTTCTCCTTGCTCGCGTGCTGCACCCCTTACCCCGCCAGGAGTTCCCGCGCGCTTCGGACCCTGCGCGGTCACTGTTGCCTTCGCCGTGACATGAGCGGCTCGGCTCCCAGGTTGTTTCTCTGTCGAGGCTGCAGGTTTCACTTCATGTTGCGGCCCGCGTTCTTGCTCCCGCTGCGCGGCTTGCCGCCTCGCGGGCTTCTGACGCCCCGCTCGGCCACGGCGTCTCTCCCCAGGCCGGGGGCGTGCTACCCGGCGCTCCGGCGCTTACCGGGACGGGACTCGCACCCGTTGGAGACGCGCAGCGAGCAGCGGGTGAGAGTTCCCCAGAGGGGGACCCGACACCGTTTGCGTCACGACGCACCATGGTCGGCAGCCTAACAGACGACGGCTAGAAGCTCATCGCGGCTCGACCGACTTCCTTGTCGAGCAGGCCGGCCGCGACCAGCTGCTTGAGGTGCATCTCGAAGGTCTGCATGCCGTAGGGGTGGACGCCCTTCTCCATGCACTCCTTGAGCGAGGGGTTGTTGTCGGGGCGCTTGATCGACTCGCGCACCGTGCCCGAGCACACCAGCACCTCCGCGGCGAGCGCGAGCCCCTGCCCGTCGCGGCGCGGCAAGAGGCGCTGGGCGACGATTCCCTGCAGGTTGTCGCCGATGCGCTCGCGGAGCTCCTTCTGATCGGCGTTCGGCGCGAGGGCCAACATGCGGCCGACGGTGCGGGCGACGTCGGGGGTGTGCAGCGTGGAGAGCACGAGGTGGCCGGTCTCGGAGGCCTTGAGGGCGATGTCCATCGTCTCCTCGTCGCGGATCTCGCCGACGAGGATCACGTCCGGGTCCTGACGGAGCGCGGAGCGGAGGGCCGGCGCGAAGCCGCCGGTGTCGATGCCCACCTCGCGCTGCGAGACGCTCGACATCAGGTCTTCGTGCAAGAACTCGATCGGGTCCTCGATGGTCACGATGTGCAGCGCCCGGGTGCGGTTCATCTCGCCGATCATGGCGGCGAGGGTGGAGGACTTGCCGTTGCCGGCCGCGCCGACCACCAGCACGAGGCCGCGATCCTTCTCGCAGAAGCTCCGGCACGCGGCGGGCGCGCCGAGCGCCTCGAACCCCGGCACCACCTGCGGGATGGCGCGCATGACGATGGCGAGGCTGCCGCGCTGGCGGTAGACGTTCACGCGGAACCGGCTCGCGCCCCGCAGCGAGTAGCTCGTGTCGTGCTCCTTGAGCTGCGCGAGGTCGCGCTTGACCGCCGGATCCTTGATCACGTGGCGCGCCATCGCCTCGGTGTCCTCGGGCTTCAGCTTGTCGGTCTTGAAGTAGACCATGTCGCCCCGGATGCGCGCCCCCGGCGGCTGGCCGACCTTCAAGTGCACGTCGCTCGCGCTCGCCGCCACCGCCTTCACCAGGATCTGCTGGAAGAACTCCTCCGAGTCGTAGGGGCTTTGCATCGCCGGCCATGATAGACCCGGCCGGTCCCGCCGTGACCGACAAGACACGCCGCATCACCCACGGGCCGCTGGCCTTCGAGATGTTCCGCTTCGGAGCGCCGCTCGCCATCGGCATGGCGCTGCAGGTGACCTTCAACCTCGTCGACGCCTACCTCATCGCACGTCTCCCCGAGGGCGTGGCCGGGCCGTCGATCGGCGCGGTCGGCATCTGCGACCAGCTGGCCGCCGTCGGCACGATCCTGAGCTACGGCCTCTCGACCGCCACGGCCGCGCTCGTCGCCCAGCGCAAGGGAGCGGGCGACGACGAAGGCGCCCGCAAGCTCGCGTGGCAGTCGCTGATCCTCACCGGGATCCTCTCGCTGGTCTTCGGGCTCCTCGGGCTCGGGCTCGCCGGGCCCATCGTCCGCGACCTGGTCGGCGCCAAGGGCGAGGTGGCCCGCCTCGCCGTCACCTACCTGCGGGTCATCGTCGGCGGGTCGTTCTCGATCTTCTTCCTCCTCCAGTTCACCTCGATCATGCGGGCGCTCGGGTCGGCCAAGACGCCGATGACGATCCTCGTGCTCGGCAACGTGCTGAACCTCGTGCTGGCGGTCCTCCTCGTGTACGGCGAGGGCCCACGGCCCGCGGTATTCGCGTTCCTCGGCCCGCTCGCCCACCTCGTGCACGCCCCGCGCCTCGAGCTCGCGGGCGCCGCGTGGGCCACGATCATCGCACGCAGCGTGGTGCTCATCCCGGCGGTGGTCGTGCTCGTGCGTCGCCGCGCGCTCGCCGTGGCCGACCGGCGCCCCGATCCGGTCGAACTCCGGCGCATCTGGGACCTCGGCTGGCCATCGTCCACGCAGTTCGTCGTGCGCATGCTGGCCTTCGTCGCGACCACCGCGCTCATCGCGCACGCCTTCACCACCGCGAACGACCAGACCGCGACCACCGCGTACGGCGTGATCTTCCGCGTGGAGTCGATGGCGCTGTTCGTGTCGATGGGCTGGGGTTCGGCGGCGCAGACGTTCACCGGAACGTGTCACGGCGCCGGGCTCGACGCGCGTGGCAAGCGGGCCGGGTTGATCGCCGCTGGATACGACGCGCTCGCGATGGCGCTGCTCGCGTGGGCCGCGGTGCGCTGGGCGGTGCCGATCCTCGGGTTCTTCGACCCGACGCCGGCGGTGATCGCGATCGGCCGGGAATACCTCGGGGTCGTCGCCTTCAGCTACGTCGGCTACGGCGCGGCCATCGTGCTCGGGAACGCCTACGCGGGGTTCGGCGCCACGCGGGTCACGCTGCGGCTCGACCTGCTCGTGGTGCTCGCGCTGCAGATCCCCCTGATGGTCGGCGCGGTGAAGCTGCACGGGCAGCGCCACGGCCTCTTCGCGGCGATCGCGATCGCCTACCTGGCGAGCGCCGCGCTGTACGTGGCGACCTACGTGCGCCACCGCCCCGAGCGGGCCTGACTCACTGCAACGAGGTGACGTGGGTCCAGCCCTTGCCAACAACGGGGGGCGGCGTCGGGGTGAGCTCGAGGAAGACGAAGCGCAGATCCTCGTCGGTGGCGATCGTGGCGGTACGCACCGCGCCGTCCTCGCTGCGGTAGAAGAGCATGGCGCGCGGACCGCCGACGACGTGACTCCACGCGTCGCGCCCGATCGGGAGCGGTCGGTCCGCGTCCCACAGGAGGAAGTCGAGATCGGCGCCCGTCGCGTCGATCTGCGTGAAGGCCGCGTTGCCGATGCCCGGCCCGTCGCTGACGTAGAAGAAGAGGTGCGTCTTGGCGACCGCGGTGATGTGCGACCAACCTTGCGAGATGTCCGCGTGGGCGACGCCGGCGGGCGCCGATGCTCCTGGCGACCAGCCGCCGATCCACGCGCGCCATGCGGTCCGTGTGTAGAGCAGGAAAGGCCCCGCGCGTGTCGCCACGAGTTCATCGTGGCCGACCAGCTCGTCACCCCCCGTGTACTCGGCCACCTTGCCCATCGAGGTGCCGACGAGGGCGTCGACCCGCAGCGTGCCGGTCGTCGCACGGTAGGAGAGGAGCCGACCCCCACCGAGGCTCGCGAGGGCCGTGAAACCCGGCGCCTTGTCGCTCGACAGCGGGACGAACCGTGCCGATGCCACGTCGACGCTCAAGACCGCCCGGGCGCCGGACGCGGCGTCGTAGGTCACGAGACGGTCATTGCCGAGCGCGACGAGGTGCGTGAGGCCGGGCGCGAGGCTCGCGCTGCGCCGGGCGTCCAGGCGGCCCGTGTCGCCGAGGTCGAGGAGCGCGACCTCCCCGGTGTCGGCGCGGTAGAACAGCAATGGCGTCGCCACGACGGACGCATCGGGACCGGTGTCCGAGGCGCCAGTGTCGCCGCCATCGTGGGGCGCGAGCGCGGCCGGCGAGCCGAGTCCGAACGGGTCGCACGCGGCCACGGTCAAACACGCCGCGAGGAGTCGGTGCCTCACCACGTGGACCCCACGGTGATCGCGAGGTGATGGGGCCCGGCGGCCGACGTCACGACGACGGGGCTCGCCGGGCTGCGAACCAGGAGCACCAGTCCCCCGACGGTTGCCACGAGCCCCAGGCCGAGGGTGGTGAGGGCCATGGTCGACGAGAAGCGCGCCGCGCGATCGGCCACGAGCCCCTCTTCGTCGCAGCCCGCCGGCGAGCAGTGGGCATCGCGCTCGTGTTTCCGGTCCAGGGTCCGGACCGCGAAGAACGCCCCGAGGCCGAGGGAGAACGCGCCGAGCGACACTGCCCCGACGCCGACCATCGTCCAGCGCGAGGTCCGGACACGCGTCGGTGGCCCCTCCACCACGAGCAGGGAACGCTCCGGCACGACCAGCGGGGGAGGCGTTGCGACCAGCTGGACGACGACCTTCACTTCGGTGCGCGGTGCGACGACGATGGCCCGGGTGGCGCCCTCGTGGCCGGGCGCGGAGACCTCGACGTGGCCCGCGCCCGCGAGGAGACGAACGCGCGGCAGCGGCAGCTTCCCCACGTGGCGACCATCGACGCGAAGGTCCGCGCCGGACACATTGGCCTCGACGAGGACCCAGCCGAGATGGCCGCGCACGGTGTCGAGCGCCGCCCGCAGCGCCTCGCCGTTCTTCACAATCCACGGATCGTCGGCGTGCTCGAGGGCGCCCACCAGATCGGTCTCCGCCTCGAGCCAGAGGCCGAGCGCCTGCTCCGCGAGGCCGATCTGCGCGAGGATGCGCGGGGTCTTGGCCTTCGCGTAGGCGAGGCGGAACACCTCGAGCGCCTCGGTGTCGTGCTGGGCCTTGCGCAGCTCGATCCCCTTCTGCACGAGGACCTCCGGATCGTCCTCGGCGCGCGCCGGAGGCGACGCGATCGCCACGGCCGCCGCGACCGTCCAGGCGACGAGCCGCGCACTACTCCAGGATCGGCGCGCCATTGGCTCCCATCGGTGGTTTCGGCGACGGCGACGCAGCGGGCAGTGGAAGCGCGACCGTCGGCCGCGACTTCGCCGACGACGAGGCGCTGACCGAAGGCGGTGGGGGCGCGAGCACGGGCCCGGGCGGCGAGGACGCGGCGGGGACCGGCAGGGGCGAGGGCACCGCGGATGCGACCGCCGGACCCGCGGGAGCCGAGCGCGCTCCCCCGCGCAGGGTGAGCCCTGCCGCGACCACGGCCCCGACCACCAGCGCGCCTGCGAGCATCCACCCCCGTGCACCGCGGAAGTCACGATGGTGGCTCGTAGGCCGCGGCGTGTGGGCCGAGACCGTCGGGTCGGCGGCCGCCGACGCGTCGTCCGTCTCCCCGCCGAGAGCCTCGAACTCTCGCGCCCAGTCCGACCAGCCGCGCCCCTCGGCGAGCTCCAGCAGCGCGACGCCGAGGGCCCGCATGTCGGAGAACCGCTCGTCCGGATCTCGCGACAGCGCGCGCAGCACGAGCCGATCGAAAGCCTCGGGCAGGCTCGGCTGGTGTCGGCTCGGCGGGACGATCTCCTCGTGCAGGATCGCGTGCATGAGTTCGGTGCTCGACGCGAACACGAACGGCGCCTTGCCCGTCGCACCTTGATAGAGCATCACCCCGATCGACCACTGGTCCGAGCGGCCATCGACCGTCGCCGCGGCGCGGATCTGCTCGGGCGACATGTAGAGCAGCGTACCGACGACCCCGTGCTCCCTGGTGAGCTCGATCTCCCGGCGTGAGGACCTTGCTGATGCCGAAGTCCCCGACCTTGGGCAGGAGTTCGCCGCGGAGATCGCGGGTGAGGAAGACGTTGGCTGGCTTGAGGTCTCGATGGACGACGCCCGCCGCGTGGGCCCGGTGCATCGCCGACACGATCGGCAGGAACAGCTCCACCAGCCGCGACAGCGGCAGGGGGCCCTCCGCGAACAGGGTCGAGAGGGTCGGTCCGTCGACCAGCTCGAGCACGAGGTAGGGCACGCCGTCGCACACGCCGACGTCGGTCACGTCGACCACGTTCGGGTGGCGGATGCGCACGGCGGCCCGGCCCTCGCGCGCGAAGCGCTCGCGGGCGACGGCGTTTTCGGCGATGTCCCGGGCCAGCAGCTTGAGCGCCACGCGCTTGCCGAGCTCGACGTGGCGAGCCTCGTGGACGGTCGCCATGCCCCCGCGTCCGAGCTCGCGGATCAGGACGTACGGTCCCACGCGTCCCACGCGCGTCGCGCCAACGTCCATCACGGGTGGCTCAGGACTAGCAGAAGTCGGTCGACTTGCAACGCCGACACAGCGAGAATCCCCGCGGATCATGGCGGGCGAGCAGACCGAGGACGACCAGATCCGCGCGGCCTCCCGCGACGCTCCCATCGACCAGCCATGGCTCTTCCTCGTGGCCGAGGGCGATCGGCCGCTCGCGGGTGGAGCGCGATTCGCGCTGGGCGAGGTCGAGCGCGTCCTCTTCGGCCGCGGCGAGGCGCGAGGCGCGAGCAGGGAAGGCAGGACGCTGCGCGTGTCGCTCCCGGGCCGCACGATCTCCACCCTGCACGCCCGCCTGGTCCCGACCCATGGCGCGCTGGTCGTGGAGGATGCCCGGTCGCGCAACGGCACCTTCGTGGACGGAGTGCGCGTGGTGCGCGCCGCGCTCGCGCCGGGCTCCGTGCTGGAGATCGGTCGCGCCTGCTTCGTGGTCAGCTCGCTCCCTGCGCCCCGATCGGTCGGCGACCTCGATCCCCTCGAAACCGCGCCCGATCTGCCCGGCTTTTCGACGCTGCGTCCCGAGCTCGTCGAGCGCTTCCGCACCCTCGGCAGGATCGCGCGGACCGACCTCTCGGTGTTGCTCTTGGGTGAGACCGGCGTCGGGAAAGAGGTCGCCGCGCGCGGCGTGCACCAGGCGTCTGGCCGACCGGGCCCCTTCGTGACCGTGCACTGCGGTACCTTGCTGCCAGAACTCGCCGCCGTGTTGCTGTTCGGCCAGGCGACGAGCGAAGAGCCTGGGTTCCTGCGCGCGGCGCACGGAGGCACCTTGTTCCTCGACGGGGTCGAAGACCTGCCCGCCAGCGCGCAGACCGCGCTGCTCCGCGCCCTCGAGGCCAAGGAGGTGATCCCCGTGGGCGCGACCCGGCCGAAGCCCGTCGACCTGCGGATCGTCGCGGCCACCCGCTCCCTCGACGACGCCGTCGCTCGCGGCGCCTTCCGCGAGGAGCTCCGCGCCCGGCTGCGGGGGTTCGAGGTGACGGTGCCGCCGCTCCGTTCGCGTAAGGAGGACCTCGGGATCCTCGCGGCCGCCGTCCGCGCAAGGACGCGCGAGCCGGCGCCCCTCGCCCCCGACGCGCTGCGGGCGATGCTCTCGTACGGTTGGCCCGACAACGTCCGGGAGCTCGCGCAGGTCCTCTCGGCGGCGGAGGCGCTGGCCGAGGACGGACCGATCACCGCCGCCCATCTGCCCGCTCGGCTGCGCATGCCCGGGAGCAGCGTCGCGTCGGCGCCGGCCACGGGCAACCTCGACGACGATCGGCTGCGGGTGGCGCTGGTCGACCATCTCCAGCGCCACCGCGGCAACGTCGCTGCCGTCGCGCGGGCCATGGGCAAGGCGCCAATGCAGGTGCACCGGTGGCTCAAGAAGCTGGCGGTCGATCCGAGCCGATTTCGCTAGCGCGATGAGACGCGAGGAAACGGCGGCCCGGGTTGCGATTCCGTGATCTCGCCGGGATCGCGTTGCGTAACACCCGGCGATCGCCTTTGAAGGCTCGCGGCCGCGCCCGCATGCTCGCCCCATGGATCGAACGCGAGTGCTACGTCGGATCGCCCTGCTCGGGGTGGGCCTCACCAGCGCGTGTGGCGCGAAGGTCGCGCCGGACCCGAGCCCCGCGTTGACCGACGACGGGGCGGTGCCCCGCGCCGACGCGGCGAGCCCCGCCGTGACCGACGACACAGCGGTACCCCGCGCCGACGGCGATGGGCTCGCGGACTCGGTCGTCGCCGATGCCGCCGAATCGGCCGACCTGCCGATGCGGTGCGTGGGTCTCGGGAGCGACGCGGGCGCTTGTTCGCCCGGAAGTCACTGCTGGCCGGCCACCGTCGGGGTCGTCTGCACGCCCACGGCCCCCGACGCGGGCGACGCGGGCACTCGCTGCGGCGACGGGTGGTGCGGCGGGGGCATGAGCTCCTCCTACTTCACGTGGTGCGAGCTGCCGCCCGGCGAGGCGATCTGTCATGTCGACTACCGGTCCGCGGGAGGCCCTCTCCTCCCGCCCGATCTCGTCTCCTGATCGCATGCCTGCCTGGCGACGCGGGGTGGCTGGCCTCGTCGAGTTCGGAGCGGCCGGCGCGCTGTGGACGCTCGTCCACCGGCTGTCCCTGCGTCACCAGCCCGCGATCTCGGTCCATGGTGGACGAGGCTGGGACGGCCAGACCTACTACGAAATCGCCGCCCAGCTGGCCGACCACGGCACGGCTGCCGGAGCCTCCCCGTTCGCGTCGCGCCTCGGCACGGGCCTGCTGGCCGACCTGGTGGTGAAGGTCACGGGCCGGCCGCTGGATCGAGCGTTCTTCCTCGTCAACGTCACCGCCGGACTGCTCCTGTGTTTCGCGCTGGTCGCCCTCCTGCGGCGGCACGTCCCGCGGGCGCCGCTGCGGTTGGTGGCGGTCGCGTTGTTCGTGAGCCACTGGGCAGGACCGGTTCGGCTCGCCCACCATCAGCTGTTCGTCGAGCCCCTCGCCGAACTCTGCGTGACGACCGGGCTCGTGGTGATCGACCGCGTCCGGGCGCGGCTGCGTTCCCCCGGCGTCTTGCTGTTCGGCGGCGTCTGCTTCGCCGCGGCGCTCGTCCGGGAGATCACGCTGGTCCTGCCGCTCGCGTTCGTCGTCTCCGTGGCGTCCGCCCGCGTCTCGGCCGCGCGGCGCGTCGTCGCCGCGACGATTCCCCTCCTCTCTTGGGCGCTCGGAGCGATCACCGTCCGGCGCCTCGTGGAGATCGTCCCTGGCGTCTACGACCCTCGACTCGAGGCTCTCCGCTGGCTGTACGAGAAGTCGCTCCCCGTGGCGCTGCACGGGCTGCTCCTCTCGTTCGGCCTCGTGCCGGCCCTCCTGATGGCCTATCGAGAGGAGGTCGTCGAGGCCGCGCGGGCCCTGCCGCACCTCGCGTTCTCGACGGTCGCCTTCGTCGGCCTGGCTCTCTTGGGTGGCGACTCGACCGAGCGCCTGCTGACGTACGCGACGATCCCCCTGCTCGCGCTGACTGGGAGCGCACTCGCGCGAGACCCGCGCGCGCTGATCGGCTTCCCCGCGGTCGCGACGCTGGTCGTCGCCGCGTTCGTGGGGCGCATCTTCTGGCCGATCCCCGACTACCCGACCCTCGGCGCCGAGACCCCCGACGTCGTGATCGTGCCAGTGGGGAAGGTCGCCTACGACGACCTCTGGTCCACGCTCCTCCCTCGTGTCCACCGCGTCGAGCAGCTGGCCTCGCTCGCGCAGCTCTCCGCCCTCGGCGCGTTCACCTACGCGTTCTGCCGAAGGCGTCGGGGCGTCGCGTGAAGGGGATCGCGCAGCGCCGGGAGCACGCGGCCCGACTGCTCGCGGATCACGGCGCGGTGGCCGAGGCCCTCGTGGTCGCCCGCGACGGCCTGCGGGCCACCCCGCCTCCGCCCGATCTCGCGCAACGCCTCGCCGCGCGGGGCACCATCGACCACGAGCAGGCCGGAGATCGTGCGTTGCTGGACGACGTGCTCCGTGCGCTCGAAGGCCCGCGGGAGCCCGCGCGTCGAGAGTTCCTGGTGCAGGGCGCGGCGATCCTCGTCCTCGCCGGGTATCTCGCGACCAAGCTGCTCCACCCCTTCGGCGTCCGGGTGATCGCCTCGGCGGAGTACGATGTCGCGCACGGCGCGAGCAACGTCCACGACGGGCGCGAGGCGAGCGAGTGGTTGCTGCCCGACCAGAGCGCGGGCTTCGTCGACCTCCGCTTCCGTCGCCGCGAGGTCCGCGCTGTGCGCGTGCTGAACGGGTCGAATCGGCCCGGCCCCGACCGCGCCGTCGTCGACTACGAGCTCGAGGTGTTCGACGGCGACCAGCTCGTCCGGACGGTTCGCGGCACGTTCGGTCCCTTCCAGCGCCGCCCGCAGTGGCAGCGCATCGCGCTCGACGTGAAGCGGGCCACCCGCCTGCGCTTCCACGTCCGCTCGTGGGCGGGCTCCGGGGGTGGACTCGCCGAGCTCTCGCTCGACTGAAGGCGTGGCCAAGGTTCTCGCGCGACGCGCGTCGGAGCCGTCGTGAGGGCATGGTGGCTGGCGCTCGCGCTGATCGGTTGCGCGCGGGCGCCGATCGACCGCGTCGCGGACGCGCGTCGCGATCTCGGCGCGTCGACCGAGGTCGCGGTGGTGGCCGGCGTGTTCGTCGTCGCGCACGCCAGCTCGGGCGCACACGTGGAGGAGGACCGCGCGCTCCTCTCGCGCACCTACGGCGCGCTGCTGCGCGACGGCTTCCGGACGGCCCCCGATCGGACCGTGGGCGTGTACTTGTTCTCGTCGTGGCTCCCCTACGACGAGTTCTGCGCGAACCGGTGGGGCGAGCGGTGCGCTTCGCCGTACGGCTTCTACGCGCGCGGCGAGCGCTTGATCGTGATCGACATGGCGCTCGGCGACGGCACGCTCACCCACGAGATGGTGCACCCGCTGGTGGAGGCCGATTTTCCCGGCGCTCCGACCTGGCTGGACGAGGGGCTCGCCTCGCTGTTCGAGGCGCCCACGTTCGACGCCGCGGGCCGGATCCACGGGCGCACCAACTGGCGCCTGCGCCGGCTGCTCGCCGCGATCGCCGACGACGACACGCGCCCGCGGGTGCGCATCGATCGGCTGTTCGGCATGACGGACGGCGAGTTCCGCTCGGGCGAGGAGGTCGCGAACTACGCGCTCGCACGCTACCTCTGCCAGTGGCTCGACGAGCGCGGCCAGCTGTGGCCGTTCTACCGCGCCTTCCGCGACGGGCGCACGACCGACCCCGACGGGCGGAAGGCGTTCCGCGCGGCGACCGAGAAGACACCGGGCGAGGCGCAGGCCGAGTGGAAGGCCTGGGTCGAGTCGCTGCCGCCTCCGTGAACCGCGTCACTTCCCCAGGTACACGAACTCCGCCTTGCCGAAGACGATCGAGTCGTTGCCCGTGTCCTCGACGCGCACCCACCCCGTGCAGCCGAGGTCGTGCGCCCCGAGGTCCACCTTCACGAAGTCTTTGCCCTTGCGCTGGTCGACCTTCACGACGACGTCGGCGCCGCTCGCGGGGTGCACCGTGTACACCGCCGGGTACGGCGCGCGGTTGTCGCTCTGTCGGTAGTAGACGCCGACCTGGTAACGACCGGCGCCGAGCTTACGGAGCGGCGGCGCGTAGTCGACCCACTGGGGACCGGTGGGCGAGGGCTCGCCGGTCTCCTGGTGCTTGGACGTGAACCAGTAGTTCTCGAGGAAATAGTGCGCGCGGGCGACGTTGTTGCGCCGAAAATACGGCGAGTCGCCGGCCTTGCCGTCGTTGGCATCGAGCTTCGGCAGGGTGGTGGCCTCGTCGCCCGTGTGGGCGTCGACCTCGAGGGTCCAGGTCTCGCCGATCGCGAGCGAGCCCTTGGCCGGACACCCCGCGTCGGGACCGACGTCGAGCGGCGCGTCCGTCGTTGCTTCGGGCGTCGTGTCGAAGGCGACGTCCGTCTCGACCGGCGCTGCGTCGGTCGCGTTCGTGTCGACGGACGTCTCGGCGATCGGATCGGTGGTCTCCGCCGCGTCGGTCGCGACATCGTCCTCGCCCGCGACGGTGCCGGTCGCCGCGCATCCGGAGAGGAGCACGAGGAGGACGATCCGCATGGTCCATCCTCCCTCGGGCTGGTGTCTCCGCGCAATCGGTGACGAGCGACACACCGATCCGCCTCGCGGCGGTTGGGCCGCACGTGGCACACCCCACACCGCGAGATCCTCGACGATCTTGCTGGCACGAGAGCTGCTCGGCCAAGGGTATGGCCACCCTCGCTCGCCTCGCCGTCCTCGGTCTCGTCGCCCTGCCCCTCGCCGCCTGCGGCGGGAAATTCGAGGTCACGGCCGACGACGCGGGCGTCGACGGGGCCAGCGACGTGGGCACCACGGACACCGGCACCAGCGACACGGGCAGCTCGTGCACCCCGACCGAATGTGGCCCGGCCCCGGGCACCCCCTCGGTCAAGTGCTGGGATGGCAGCAGCGGCGGGATGGTCTGCGGCCGCACCTCGTCGGGCACCTGTGGCTGGCTCTACCGCGAGTGCCCCCCCGAGAAGAGCTGCAACGGCGCCGCGGGCGAGTGCGGCGCCGGGTACTGCAAGCGCGCGACCGGCGCCTGCACCAGCCTCGGCAAGTGTGCCGCCCGGCCCGAGGGCTGCGACTTCCTCTACGCCCCCGTCTGCGGCTGCGACGGCAAGACCCAGAGCAACGCGTGCGTCGCGGGGATGGCCGGCGTGAGCATCGCGTACGAGGGCGAGTGCAAGACCGGTACGTCGTGCTGGTCCAACGCCGAGTGTGCGCCGACCAAGTACTGCCAGAAGGCCGACGGCACCTGCGACTCGACCGGGCCGAAGGGCGCGTGCGCCCCGCGGCCGACCGCGTGCCCCGACAAGTACGATCCGGTCTGCGGCTGCGACGGCAAGAGCTACGGAAACCCGTGTGAGGCTTCTGCGGTCGGGGTCAACGTCGCGAGCAAGGGCGCCTGCCCATTGCCGCCGCCCGACAAGGTCTGCGGCGGGCTCGGCGGTGCGGTGTGCGGCGCGACCGAGTGGTGCGACTACCCGACCTCCGAGATGTGCGGCGCGTTCGACGGCACCGGCGTCTGCAAGGCGCGCCCGGTCGGTTGCTCGAAGGAACTCGCCCCCGTGTGCGGCTGCGACGGCAAGACGTACTCCAACGCCTGCGTCGCCCACGCCGCCGGCGTCGACGATGGGAGCGCCGGCGCTTGCAAGTGAACGGAGCGACGCGGACAGTGTTAGCCTGGCCGCGCCGTGCCGCTGCCGGTGTTCGAGTGCTGCTGCGTCGTCGTCATCGTCGCCACGCTTGCCGCGATGGCGCGGGCGCGGCGCGCCGTCCTGGGTGAATACGCCGTCCTCGCCGTGGCCGGGTGGCTCGGCGAGCAGAGCTGCGTCGCGTGGTACCGGTTCTACGCCTACGCCCCGGGCTGGCACTTGCGGCTCGGTCACGTGCCGGTGCTGGTGCCGCTGATCTGGCCGCTGGTGATCCTCTCGGCGCGCGACGTCGTCCGCGCTTGTTTCCCCGAGGCGCGGTGGCCCGCGGCGCTGGTCGGCCTCGTGGTCGTCTTCGACGCGTCGCTCGTCGAGGTGGTGGCCGTGCGCGCGGGTCTCTGGGGCTGGGCCGAGCCCGGACACCTCGGCGTGCCGATCCTCGGCGTGCTTGGTTGGGGGTACTTCGCGTTCGGCGCGAGCCTGCGGCCGCGCGGCCTCCTGCAGCTCGTGTTCGGACTGCTCGTCGCGCACGCGCTGATCCTCGCGAGCTGGTGGGGATTGTTCCGCTGGACGCTGCGCGGTGAGCTCGGGTGGTCCGGCTTCGCTCCCTGGGCGCTCCTGTCGGTCGTCGGCGCGATCGCCGTCGTCGCTGCGCGGCGGCGCGGGCACGGCCTCGGCCTCGACGTCGCGGGGCCCCGGGTGCTCGCGGCGGGCCTCTTCGTCGCGCTCCTGCTCACGACCGCGCCGCGCGACCCGAAGCTGCTCTTGCACACCGCGCTCGTCGCGGTGCCCTACCTGCTCGCCACCTCGTTCCGGGTCAGGGCAGCGCCTTCGTGCACTCCGCGTACGAGCTGACCGCGGAGAACCGCACGTAATCGAACGTGCCCTTGACGTCGTGGGGAGGCTCCCAGGTGCCGACCATCAGGCCCACCTGCACCGCACTCGCCATCGGCACCGTGAACCGGAGCGGGCCCCCGCTGGACGAGACGCCCGGCGTGGCGACCCCGGCGCCGTTGCCGTTGACGCGCGTCGTCGAGGCGACGAACGCCTCCTCGACCAGCGCCGACTCCGAGGGATGGCGATGAAAGAAGTGGAACGTGCCTCCGACCCGGCAGATCCGCAGCTGCACCGTCAGCGAGCCGCCGGGCGTGTCGTTCAGGTAGAGCGTGGAGAGCGAAGCGCCGCTCGTGGCCGGCCTCGTCCACTTGGCCTCGCGGGCCAGGCGACCGTCCTGGTGGCCGACGTTGTACATGAGCCAGCGCGCGTTGCCGGGATAGCTCGTCGCCGGGTCGCGCACGAAGAGCCCCGCCTGGTTGAAGTTGCCGGACGGCGCCGCCGAAGATCCGATCCGGGTGACGACGACCGCGGTCTCCACGACGAAGTCGGACGACACGTTCTTGTAGAGCAGCGGGCCGTAGTCGTCGGAGTACCACGTGGTGTGCAGCGCGAGCGTGGGCGCGAGCGTCAGCGCGCCCGGCGTCGTCGCTCCGATGTCGAGGATCGAGTGTCGCGACGGGTACAGGTCACCGAACGAAGACAGGGTGGAGGCGGAGCCGAACTCGTCGCTCGACGCGGCGAGCCCCCCCGTGTCGCCCGGCGCATCCACCGCGATCCCCGTGTCGGTCGCCGTGCCCGTGTCGCTCGTCGTCCCCGTGTCGCTCGTCGTCCCGTGTCCGAGGACGCGCCCGTGTCGCTCGAGGCCGCCGTGTCACCCAGGACCGCGGTGTCGATCGCGGAATCGACCGCAGCGGAGTCGACCGCGACGTCCTCGATGGAGTCGCCCGCAGCGTCGACGACCTCCGCGGGGCCATCACCGCCACCGCAACCGAAGAGGAGACCCATCGCGATCCAGCGCCGCATCGGCTCCAGTGTCGCAGGGTTCTCGACGGCCGCAACGTCAGAGGAACACGTTCGCCGGCAGGCCCGCCCGCAGCCACAGCGCGGTCCCGAGGAGGAACAGCACGAGCTGCGCCGTACCGAGGTGCGTGAGCAGGACGCAATCCCAGGTCGTGATCCCGCGGGCCACGCGCGGCCGGTAGAAGAACCGCTGCGCGATCGGCGCGAACAGCATGAGGAGCTCCCGCGCCCCGAGCGCCCGCGTCGCGAAGCCGACGACCAGCACGCAGCAGGAGCCGACGAGCAGCGCGTCGATGATCTGCTGGGCGCGCGCGGGCCCGTGCACGACCGGGTAGGTGGGCACGCCCTCGGCGCGGTCGCCCTCGAGGTCGCGCAGATCGTAGAGGATCTCGTAGGTGAGCTCGAACGGCACGAAGAACAGCGCGAGGACCACCACCGTGGAGAACGGCACGATCCGCGTGCCGGCGACGACGAGCGGGTAGGCGAAGCACGTGAGCACGAACAGCACCGAGCTCCCGAAGTTCTTGAAGAAGTACATCTCCTTGAACCGCGAGAGCCCGCGCGGGGACGGCACGATCTTGTAGTTGTAGCCGAGGCCGATGACCTGCACGGCGACCCGGTAGGGAGTGAGCGCCGGCCACACGAGGTGCACCGCGACGAACGAGCCGAGCATGAGCGCCCACGCGCCGACCGTGAACGCGCGCGCGTTCCGGGCGACGCGCTCGGTACCGGGGATGCCGTTCTCGAGGTCCTCGGCGAGATCGGTCACGCGGTTCATCAGGTTGATGAGGAACCAGTCGAGGCCGACCACCAGGGTGAGCGCGAACAGGTACTTGCCGGTCGTGATCCAGCCGAACACCAGCGCCGCCGTCATGGCGACGAGCATGATGTGGTAGCGGGCGATCGCGGCCCATTCGCGCAGGGCGTCCAACGAGCACGGACGTTAGCCCGAAGCGCCCGGGGCGCCAGCCGGACCGGGCGCCGGTGGCCAGCACACGATGGTCTGTCGCCGCCGTTCGTGATGAGCTTGCCCTGGAGTGAGCTCCCTCTCGGTCGTCTTTGTCATGATCGGCGCCTCGTTCCTGGTCGCCCTCGTGGTCGCGCCGTTCGTGGCCGCCCGTCGACTCCGCAAGCAGCACGCCCGCGGCACGACGCTGGCGGCGCGGATCGGCATCCCTCGCGCCGGCCGGCGGACCGACGACTTCCGCGCCGAGGGCGTGGTGCAGGGCGTGCCGATGGTGCTCACGCTGGACGCCTACCAGGAGCCGAACTCCTCCTCGAGCACCGACCGCGTGCGCCTCTCCACGGAGGGCGTGGAGCGTTGGGGGTTGGTCACGATCGCCGAGCGCGGTCTCCCCGCAGAATACGAGCTGCACTCGCACCCGAAGCTGGGGCCGCGCACCGTTGCGACGCTCCCGGGCGCGCCGCCGGTGGCCTGGCTGCGCCCAGAGGTCGTGGAGGCGATCGCGGCCCTTCCGAGCTGCGCGCGCGTGGAGTCGTACGATCAGACCCTCGCGGTCCTGTTCCTCGACGGTCCCGAGCTGCCCCCCGTGGATCTCGCGGTGCGCGTGCTCCTGCGCGTGGTCCGCGGGGCCGAGTACCAAGGGTGAGTGGCCAGCGCCGCGCGACTCGGATACGACCCCGCCGTCATGACCGCAGAGACCGCCCAGGCCGAGTCCACCGAGCCCTCGAAGGAGCCCGCCGCCCCGGGCCCGGTGCCTGGCCTCACGACCCGCTCGATCGCCACCGGCTTCGCGCTCGCCATCGTCCTCTGCTTCATGAACTCCTACCTGACCCTCTCCTTCGGGGTCATCGAGGAAGGGCCGACGATCGCGGCGCTGTTCTTCTTCGCCATCTTCTTCGTCTCCAAGCTGCCCATCACCACGACGGAGATGGTCATCGTGGCGAGCATGGGGTCGGCGGGCGGCAGCCTCGGCTTCATCAGCAACTTCTTCGCGGCCAAGGCGATGACCGGTCGCCCCTACACGCTGTTCGAGATGACCATCTTCGGGGTCATCTCGAGCCTCGTCGGCCTCGTGATGGTCATCCCGCTGCGCCAGCTGCTCGTGATCCGCGAACAGCTCCCGTGGCCCGGCGCGAAGGCCACCGCCGGGGTCATCAAGGCCCTCGTCGAGGAGGGCGACCCGCGCCAGCCGAAGATCCTGCTGGTCACCACGGCGGTGGCGATGACGGTCGTCATCCTCAACAAGGACGGCGGCTACGGCAAGCTCCCCGACGAGACCGCGATCCCCGTGCTCGCGGCGTTCGGCGGGGCCATCGCGTGGTCGCCGTTCGCGACCGCGGGCTCTTACCTGATGGGCATGCGCACCTGCGTCGGGTTCCTCGTCGGCGCGTGCACGCTCATGGTGATGGCGAAGCTCGGGTGGACCCCGGACCCGAAGGCCCCGCACAAGTTCTTCTGGCCCGGCCTCGGGTTCCTCGTCGGCGCAGGCGTCCTCGGGATCGTGCTGAACTGGCGCGCGTTCGCCGACGCGTTCAAGTCGATCGCCTCGCTCGGAAAGAACCCCACCGAGGTCGACGAGGACGCGGTCCTGACCTCCCGCCAGTTCGGCGCGTTCGCCGCCATCTCGTTCGTCATCTGCGCCGTCGTGCTCAAGGTGTTCTTCGGGGTGTCGATCCTGCTGTCGATCATCCTGATCGCGGTCGGCGGGTTCCTCCAGAACATCATCGCCACGCGCGCCGCGGCGCTCACCGCGTTCAACCCCGCCCGCGTGATGGGCATCCTCATCCAGGGCGTCACCGCCGCGTTCGGCGGGCGCAGCGCGGCCATCAACCTCGCGGGCGCGGGCTTCGTCGCCGGCTCGGGCGCGCAGGCCGGCACCCTCACCAACGACTTCGCCTACGGCCGCTGGTTCCGCGTGCCCTCGCGGTGGCAGTTCTGGCTGCAGGTCGTCACGGTGCTCCCGTGCTCGCTCGTCGCCGCGTTCGCCTTCCAGAAGATCGCCGAGCGCCACCCGATGACGCTCGACTCCAAGCTCCCCGCTCCGGTCGCCAAGATGTGGGCCGCCTCGGCGCAGATCTTCGACGGCTCGCAGCCGCTGCCCCCCGGCGCGCTCAAGGCGCTGATCATCGGCGCCGCGGTCGGTGTCGCCTACGTGCTGGTCGAGCGCATCAAGGGCCTCGAGAAGTACCTCCCGGAGAGCACCGGCGTGGGCCTCGGGCTCGTGCTGTCGGTGAGCTACGGCCTGACGTTCTTCGTCGGCGGGTTCATCATGTGGATCGTCCTCGCCAGGCGCTTCGCGGTGCGCGAGGTCACGCTGACCACGATCGCGATCGGGTGCATCGTCGCCGAGGGCATCGGCGGCGTGGCGAAGCCCCTGCTCACCATCGCGGGGCTCAACCCACAGTGACCGGCCTGCGCTACCGGGCGATCGTCGACGCTCTGCGGTCGCTCGGCGGCCCGCCGCACTTCAGCGTCGTCCCGCCGACCGAGACCGTGCGCTACCGGACGCCGCGCCGCGGCGTGCCGCCGCTCGCCGACGTGTACGTGCCCGCATCGCCGAGCGGCGCCGGCGTGGTCCTCGTGCACGGCGGCGGCTTCGTGCTCGGCACGCGCGCGATGAAGCCGATGCGGTTCCTCGCGGCCCGGCTCGTCGCCGCGGGCGTCACCGTCTGCTCGATCGACTACCGCCTGATCTTCCGCGGGGGCCGGCTCGAGGAGGCGGTCGACGACGTGCGCGCCGCGGTCGAGTTCTTCCGTGGGCGCAGCAGCGCGCTCGGGCTCGACGCGGCCCGCGTGTCGCTCGTCGGCCTCTCCGCGGGAGGAACGCTGGCGATGTTGGCGGCCGCGCGCGAGCCATTGCACCGCCTCGTCTCGTGCTTCGGTCTCTACGAGCTCGACCACCTCGAGGGCCCCCTCGCCCGCGTCGTCCCGAGGCTCCTGTTCCGATCGCGAGACCCACGCCGCTGGGCCGCGCGCTCGCCCCGCCACGCCGAACCGCCGAAGGCCCCCACGCTGCTCCTCCACGGCGACGACGACGGCCTGGTCCCGGTCGCGCAGGCGCGCCGCCTCGCCGCCCACCGCGAAGCGCTCGGCCTCCCGACCCGCCTCGTCGTCTACGAGGGCGCCCCGCACGGCTTCTTCAACGCCCCCTGCCCCGCCGCGGAGCAAGCCGCGCGCGAGATCGTCACCCACGTGACTAGCGGAACAGGATCCTGACCGCCGCGAGCGTGATGGCGTTCGCGTCGCCGCCGGTCTTGTTCACGATCGACGCCACCGCGGTCTTCTTCCCCTCGAACCAGAACATCTGGGTCGCGAAGCCGTCGATCGCGCCGTCGTGGCCGAGCGCCTGCCCGCCACCGACCGTGACCGCCGGCTTCAGGATCACCACCCCGAGCCCGTAGTTGCCGCCCGAGGCGGGGTCGGCGAGCAGCGTCTTGCGCTGGTCGGCGTCGAGGATCTTCGTCGTGCCGTAGAGCGTCGACGCCCACCGCGCGAGGTCGATCGCGGGTGCGACCATGGCGCCGGCCGCCCACGGGCCGGACATGTCGCTGATGAACGTGACGTCCTTGGTCCCCGTGAACCCCTTGGTCATCGTACCGACCACGGCCTCCTCGCCGTCGAAGAAGGTCGCGGAGAGCCCCGCCGGGCCGATGGCGCGCTCGCGGATCAGCGCGCTGATCTTCTTGCCGCCCGCCTTCTCGGCGATCATCCCGAGCAGGGCGTAGTTGGTGTTCGAGTAGTGAAAATCGGCGCCGGGCGCGAAGTACGGATCGGTCTTCGTCGCCAGGTCGACGATCTCGCGCGGGGTCCATTTCTTCGTGCGATCGGTGAAGAACGCCGGGTCCTCGGTGTAGTTGAAGATGCCGCTCGTGTGGTTCAGGAGCATGCGCACGGTGACGCCGTCGGTCTTCGGCACCGCGTCGACCCACTTGGACAGCGGGTCGGTCAGGGCCACCTTGCCCTCCTTCACGAGCCCCAGGATGACCGCCGAGACGAACGTCTTGGTGACGCTACCCATGCGCCAGAGCGTGGTGGGGGTCGCGTTGGCAGCGTCGCCGCTCACGAAGGCGCGGAGCCCGCACGCCTCGTCCTGCACGGCGAGGGTCGCGTTCGGGTTCTTGCCGCGCGCCGAGTCGAGCGCGGCCTGGAGCTCGCCGTCGATCGCGGTGCAGGCGTCCGGGCGACCGTCGCTCGCGTCGACCGCGCCGTCACCGCCATCGGTGGGTGCGTCGACGAGCCCGGTGTCGACGGGCGAGGCAGGCGGGGACTCGCTGCTGCAGGCAACGAGGCCGACGGCGAGGAGGACGATGGCACGCATGCGGACGACATAGCACTGCCGCGGCGCGCGGATTCCAGCGGGAAATCCGTGGGCGCCGAGAACTTGGCCCCAATGTGCATATCTGTATTGACAGGTAGGACATCGCCACATATGGTAGGCGCCGCTGCGACCCCAAGGAGCTACCCATGTTCTCGATCCACAAGGCCCTCGGTCCCCTCGCCCTCGCGTTCGCCTGCGCCGCCGCCCCGGCCTGCGCCCTGCAACCCACCTCTGACGAGGACGGCTCCGAGGTCAGCGAGGACGCGATCACCGACGTCCCGCAGTCGGTCGTCGAGCGGCAGGCGATCGGCAACTGCTGGATCTACGCGCACGCGAGCTGGCTCGAGTCGATGAACCTCAAGGCCACGGGCACGGAGTTCGACTCGTCGCAGACCTACGTCACCTACTGGCACTGGTTCGAGCAGGTGGTGAACGGCGAGATCGACGGCGAGAAGGAGGTCTCGACCGGCGGCTGGTTCCGCACGGCGAACTACCTCGTGACCACCTACGGGGTGGCCGCCGAGAAGGACTTCGCGCCGAGCGACACGGACGCCGAGATGTCGACCGTGCAGAAGAACGCGCTCACCAAGGTCAACCAGGAGCTCTCCACGGGCCGCCTCGCCACCGACGCCGCCCGCCGCGATCGCAAGCTCGTGCGCCAGGTGCTCGACGAGGCCTTCGGCCTCTCGCCCGCCGTCCGGGCCCAGCTCGACAAGGTCTTCGGCAAGACGGTCGCGCGCAACCTCACGACCAAGAGCCGGACCACCGGCAAGCTCCTCGCGAGCACGGCCAACACCTTCGTCATCCGCGCGAGCAGCTTCAAGACGGCCTACACCCGCTGGGACGCGGCGGCGAAGAAGTCGGTGCCCGTGAGCACCACGCTCGACGTCGCCGCCAAGGAGTGGCGCGAGGTGAGCTACCCGACGTGGACCTCGGGCCGTCGCGACGTGCAGATCCGCCTGCAGCGCGCGCTGCACGACGCGCAGCCCGTGCCGCTGTCGTGGTTCGTCGACTTCAACGCGCTCTCCAGCAGCGCGAGCAGCGGCTCGCCGCAGGGCTCGTTCACCAAGGCGCTGCTCGACAAGAGCGGTCCCGGCCGCCAGGGCGGCCACATGACCGTGTTCGAGGACTACGAGGTCTCGTTGCCCTCGGGCGAGGTGCTCGCGGCCGGGTCCACGCTCGATCCGAGCAAGCCCGCCGACAAGACCAAGCTCGACGCCGCGCTCTCCCCGAGCGCGAAGATCCGCTTCTACCGCATCAAGAACTCCTGGGGCGCGGCGCGCCTCGACCGCGGGTTCGTGCCGGGCATGGGCGGCTACCACGACCTCTACGCAGACTACATCGACGGTCCGCTCAAGAGCTGCACGGAGACCGAGAACGAGAAGCCGCTCGCCGAGCGCGGTTGCACGAGCTCGACCCCCGGCCTCCGCGCCGTCTACCTGCCGCCGGGGTACTGACGGGCAGCGACTACTCGACGACCAGCGAGACGGCGGCGACCGCGAACTCGTCCGCCTCCGCTCGCTTGGACGCGATGCCGACGAAGAGTTCGGCCGCGTCCTCGGTGAGCACGCCGGTGGTCTCGACCGCCACCCAGGTGGGCCCGATGTCGGCCAGGGTGAAGCCGAGGCCCCCGCGAACCCCCCCACCGTCGACGTAGCGAATGCTGCCGACCTCGAGGTAAGGGGGGCTGCCGCCCAGCGTGCCTGACTGCTTGAAGTAGGCGCGCGCGCGCACCCGCGTCCCCTTGGGGAGCTTGCGCGCGACGATCTGCCCGATGCTCCCGTAGTTGATCACGTCGAAGACGCGAATCCCGCTCCCGCCGCACGGACCTGGGATCGGCTCGGTCTTGCAGCTGTTCTTCAGCCATCCGCTGGTGCCGGTCTCGAAGGCACCGTTGACGAGGATGCTGCCTTTCAGCGTGCAAGCGCCTGCCTCGACGTCGGCAGCGCTGGTGTCGGTGCTGCCGTCCGGCGCGGCCTCCGCGGTCGCATCGCCCGCGGCATCTCCCGCGACGGGCGCCTCGACGGTCTCCCCTCGGCACGAGAGCAGCAGGAGCGCGAGGACGAGGGCTTTGCGCATCGACAGGGCAATGTACCAAAGACCATCGCCGCGCGGCGCTACTTCGGGCGCTCGGTCACCGTCGCGCTCGTCGGGTCGGCGCTCCACTCGAACCGGTCCAGCAGCACCGTCGACGGCAGCCAGTGATCGCCGGTGTTCCAGATGGCGAAGCGCAGCGTCACCGTCTCGCCCGGCACGATCGCCTGCTTCGTGCGCAGCCACCCCGTCGCCCCGTTGCGCGCCGGGTCCACGATCGTCTTGCCGACCGCGTCGAACCCCGTCCCCTCGAGCTCCTTGGTGCCGCGCGGGCAGGTGAACGAGCGCCCGAGCCAGCTGTCCGGCAGGCACGCCTCGAAGAACCCGCTGTTGACGTTGATCGGGTCCCCCGCGGCGTCGAACGAGACGTTGCCCGCGCGCGCCGGATCGAGCCCCACCTTGCTGTCGAGCAGGGCCACGAACGTGTCGTTGTAGGGCTGGCAGACGTACTCGACGTACTCCGACGAGTAGAAGTCGAATTCGAACGAGAACGCCTTGGCGTTGGTCGGCGTGCGGATGACGAGCTCGAGCACGACCGAGTCGTACGCGTAGGGCATCTTGGTGACGGGACAACCCTTGGTGTTCTTCGGCCAGCCCGCGGGCGGCGCGCTCTGGTTGGTCGTGGAGTCGGTGCCCTTGGGGAGCGCCACGTACCCGGGCTGTCCCGGTGTGCGCGCGACCCCGGACGAGAGCACCGCCAGGCTCTTGCCCGCGCGCGGCCCGACGTTCGGCCCCCACAGCTCCTGCACCCCGTATTGACGGGCGAGCGGCGCGGCCTTGCCGTCGGTGGTCGCGAGCTTCGCGGAGATCACCCCCCACTTGCGGTCCTTGCCCTTGGCGTCGGCGGTCGTCGTCGCGCAGAGGCCGAGGGCGCGCGCCAGATCGGTCGCGTCCTTGGTCTCGAGCGCGAGTCCCTCGTCGCAGCCGTCGAGGGGCTCGTCGATCTTGCCGTTGCAGTCGTTGTCGACGCCGTCGCCCGGCACCTCGATCGCGCCGGGGTTGATCGCGGGGTTGCCGTCGTCGCAGTCCTCGCCGATGCGGTACCCGTCGCCGTCCATGTCGTCCTTCGGCGTGGTGTCGGGGGAGAACCCCGGGGCATCCTCGGCGGCTCCGGTGTCGACGGCCGTCTCCGGCGTCGAACCGCTGTCCGCGGTCGGCACGATCGGCTCGTCGCCGCGACCGGCCGAGCACCCGAGGAGGAGACAGAGGACGAGCGGCGACGTACGCATGCCCCAGTGGTGGCGCGAGCCCCCGGATTCGGCTCACCGATCCGCTTTGTCGCTCCCGGACCGTCCCTGTCCGGTCCTCCGCCCCTCAGTACGTGCCGGCGTTCGGCGTCTCGAGCTGGTCGAGGCTGGCGCAGGCCGGCTTGTAACCGGTCTTGCACCCTCGCTCGAGCGCGGTCCTCGCCGCCGCGAGATCGGCGGGGCCGAGCTTGCCGTCGGCCAGGTAGAGCCCGAGGAAGTGGCACGGGAACCCGCCGAACTTGGTGCACGCCTGGTCGAGCTGCTTCTTCGCGCGCGCCGGATCGGCGGTGACGCCGCGGCCCTCCGCGTACATGCGGCCGATCATCCCGCAGCCGAACGGCTCCTCCACCGCGCACGCCGACTCGAACAGCGCGAGCATGCAGGCGCCGTCCAGCGGCGACTTCTTGGCGAACCCCGTCGCCGCGAAGTTGGTGCACGCGATGGCCGACCCCGCCACGCACGCCCGCCGGAACCAGCTCGCGGAGGTGGGCTCGTCCGCGCGCTCGGCGAGCAGGCCGCGCACGAAGCACGCGTCGGCGTGCCGCTGCGCGCACTCGCGCTCGCACGCGTCGAAGCTGCCCTTCTCGCAGGCCTCCGAGGCCTTCCGCGCGTCGGGCTTGCCCGGCTGCGGGCAGGCGTCGGAGTCCGGGTCGTCGGCGACCGTGTCCGCCGCGCGAGGACGGTGCGCGCTCGCGCAGCCGAAGAGGAGGAGGGAGGCGAGCACCGTCGCGCGCATGTCCCCCACTGTATCTTCGTCGGACGGCGACGGCGTGACGACTCCGCTTGCGCCGTGCTCGCGGCACCGATGGCTAGCGCCGCTCGAAGACGTAGGGCTCCCGCGCGTCGACGACGAGCCGCGGTCGTGGGCCGCTCGCGTCCACGCGGAGCTCCGCGCCGGCGAACGGCGGGTCCAGGAGGACGAGCTGCACCTTTCCCTCGCCGACCCTCCGCCCGAACGCGCTCCGCCACTCGCCCACGTCGAGCACGCCCGCCGCGTCCACCTCGCGGATCGTGAGCGGCCCGAGCGTCTCGTGCGCGTAGTCGCCGGCGAGGCGGAGGAGCCACGGACGGTCCGGCGCGAGCTCGAGCCCGGCGTTGCGCCGCGCGTCGAAGGCGGCGCGCGCGGCGACCAGCGACTCGAGGAGAGCGTCGGCCGACGCGTCGGGCGGTTCGAACAGCGCCTCGAACACCTTGCGCTTCACCGCCGTATGGAAAGGCAGCTGCTCGTAGTCGCCCCCGGTGCGGGCGTTCGAGAGCACGAGGATCCCCACGCCGGACTCCGGCAGGAGCAGCATCGACGAGCCGAAGCCCAGGCAGCCGCCGTCGTGGGACAGCATGGGTAGCCCGGCATAGGTGCCGACGTCGATGCCGAGGCCGTACCCGGTGCCCTCCGGGTCCACGATGCGCGACGTCCACCGCGCGAGCATGCTCGCCTCCGAGACCACGCGGCGCCCGTCCGGCGAGACGCCACGCCGGAGCTCGGTCACCGCGTAGCGCTCGAGGTCGCGCAGGCTCGACCACACGCCGCCCGCGGGTCGGATCGGGAGCACGTTCTTCTCGGCCTCGACCGGGATCGGCCGCAGGCTGCCGTCGACCGCGAGAGCGTGGGGCAGCGCGCGGCCTCTCTGCGCGGCGACCTCGAAGTCGAGCGTGCTGTCGACCATGCCGATCGGCTCGAAGACGCGCGCCTTCATCAGGGCGTCGTACGCCTCGCCGAGCGTGCTCTCGGGGTAGGCCGCGTGCGCCGCGGCGAACCCGCCGGCGGCGACCATGAGGTTCGAGTACTGGTAGACCGCGCCGAGCGGAGCGGTCGGCTTCATCGCGCGCATGGAGGCGAGCCGCCGCTCGGGCGTCACGCCGGCGAACTCGAAGAGGTTCTCGAGGTCCTGGCGCGGCATCCCGGAGCACGCACACGCGCTGTGCCACAGCGTGAGCGCGCGGGTGAGGTCCGCGTCACCGACGGCGAACGTGGGCAGGAGCTCGGTGAGCTTCGAGTCCCAGCGCAGCACACCGGCGTCGACGAGGGAGGCCTCGGCCAGCGTGGTCATCGGCTTGGTCAGCGAGCCGATCATGAAGAGCGTCGTCGCACCGATCGCGGGCGCTTCTGGGCGCAGCTCGGTCTGGCCGAGGACCTGCTCGTACACCACCTGGCCGTCGACGATCACCGCGATCGCGGCGCCCGGGATCCGCAGGCGCGCGGCGGCGCGGTGCACGAACCGCGCGAGCTCGGCGCGGCGGGCCTCGTCGAGCGGGCGCGCGCGGACGCGCGCGGGCGAGGGTGGCGGCGACCTCGTCGGTGCGGAAGGGCCGCACGACCGCGGTCGCAGGAGCACCGCGAGCGACAGCGCGAGCACCAGCGCGCGGAGCAGGCGGTCGGAGCGGCGGGGCATCCGTCGAGCGACACCCGCCTCGCCCAGGGGTTCCCTCTGGCAAGCCTCTCACCGACTCACGACCGTCTGGCGCGGGCCAGGGTCGCGCGGAGCACGGGAAGCGCAGCGAGATCCTTGGGACGCCCCGCACGCTGCTTCTCCTCGACGAGACGCTCGAGGCCGAGCGCCCGCACCTCGTGTTCACCCACGCGCCGGACCGAACGTGACGACCGGGGCACCTTGCAGCACTGCCGCGGTCACACCGACGACGATGAACTCGACGTGGTGTCGACCGAGCAGCGCGAGGAGCGCCGGCGTGTCACTCGGCTGTATTGGCGTCGACGAACGGCGCGAGCGACGCCGCGTGCTGGCGGAGGAAGTTCAGCCGCTCCGTGGGCGACAGGCCGAGCATCCAGTCGATCAGCGTGAGGTCGACGCCGGCCTCGTCCGCGGAATCCACGACGCGGGCCGCGAGCGCCTCGGCCTCGTCTCGCGCGAGCAGCGTCTCGAGCTCGTTCCAGTCGTCGACCAGCCCCGTGCGTTCGCTGAGTCGGCGTCCGTCCCAGCGCGCGGTCGCCTGCCCACCGTCCGCGGTCGTCAGGACGACCCGGTGGCGATCGACGACGACCGGAAGACCATGGAACAACACGTCTTCAGGCTACCACATCGGCCTCCGGTTCCTGCGCGCTCAGAACGCGGTGGCCTCGCCGGCTGCCGGGTAGGTGGCCCCCGCGATCAGGCGCCGCGGTACGACCCGCCGCTGCCGGTCAACCGCGCGCGCTTCTCCCGCAGCAACCGCAGCTCCGCCTCGAGGGTGGTGCGCTCCTCGTCGAGCGATCGGCGCTTGCTGCCGGTGCGGAGCAGCGCGCCGAGCAGCCCGATGCCACCCGCGAACATGGCCCCCTCGACGAAGTACACGAGGAAGCCGTGCACGAGGTAGGGCTGGAGTTCGTCGTTCAGCTCGCCGCGGATCTTCGAATAGTCCAGCTTGTCCGCGTCGTACTTCGGGTTGTGGCAGAGGAGCGCCTGGCCCATGCGCCCCTTCTCCGAGTGCCACGAGCCCTTGTAGTTGCTCATGAACGAGCGACCCGGCCCCGAGCACTCGGGGCACTGGAGGGGACACAGCACGACCCCGGCCGGGCTGTAGCCGACGAGACTGAGGATCGCGTGCGGGGCGAAGCCGAACGGGATCCACAGGGCGAAGATCGCGAGGGCCCACCAGCGCAGGATGTGGAGGAACAGCCGGACGACTGCGCGCGGGGTGGCCGCGTTGTCGCGGAGGTTCACCTCGATCGCCGCCTCGCGGACGGTCATGGCCTGCAGCTCCGCGAGCTCCAGCTGGCGGTCCTTCTCTGCCTGCTCCTTGCGGCGTTCGTCGGCGACGATCTCGCGCGCCTTGGCCTCGATGAGACGACCGAGGCCGTCGGGCACGCCGTCGTGGTCGGCGTCGACGGGGCGCCCGCACTGGTTGCAGAACGTGGCGTTCGCGGCGAGGTCCGCGCCACAGCCGACGCACGCGAGCTTCATGGGAGGGTAGGTAGCCGAGGCCCGCGTCTTCGCCAATGCGAGAAGCTGCAGCGGTTGCTGGCGAAGCTGACTTCGACCATCCGGGGGAACTGAACGCCGCCGTGAGGCCGCCGACGCGCGCTCAGACCGGCGTGTCCCAGCGGAACACGCACACCCCAGCGCCGTCGAACTCCGGCTCGAACCAGAACAGCCGGCCCGCGGTCACCGCGAGCATGAACACCTTGCGGGGCCGCTCGACCAGGACCTTGCTCGTCGTCGAGGACTCGGGCTGGACACGGATCGAAGACGGGCCCGCCCCAGCCACGTAGTACACGTTGCCGCCCGCGACGCGGAAGTCTTCGGCATCCGTCGCGAACGTGGCGACGGGACCACCGCTGGTCGGTGCCCGGACGAGCGCGCCGCTCTTCTCCCAGTAGACGTGCGCGCCGCCGAGCGCGACGCGCCCCGGTCGGCCGTAGTCCTTCTCGTCCACGACGACCACGTGACCGGCGTCGCTGAACACGTCGACGCTCGCGTAGGTGACCACGGCCACCTGGGTGTCGTCGGCCGCCAGCGCGAGCGCGGGCATCGACAGCGGGCCGACCACCACGGGCGTGGACGTCGGTCCGAACCGGAGCAGCGTCGTCGCCGTGGCCGCGTAGAGCCCCTTGGGACCGGCCGCCAGCGCGAAGAAGGCCCCTCCCTCGTCGGAGCTCGAGCGCGACGCGACCAGGGTGGCGCTCCCGCCGCCGAGCGCCTTGCGGAAGAGGGTGGTCGTCTTGCCGACGCGCGCGAGCCAGGCCACGGCGACTCCATCCGACGCGACCGCGAGCGCCTCTTCGCCCGCCGAGAGCTCGTGGAACGCCATTGGCGCGCCGGTCAGCGGGGCGCGCGTCACGATCGGGGGCGAGCCGCGGAACAGCCAGTAGAGCGCGGTGGCGTCGACGGTGACGCCGGCCGCATCGCCCGTCGCGAAGATGGCCGTCGCGCCGGGTACGGGTGGGCAGAGTCGGTCGAACTCGCCGCCGGTGTCGACGCGCACGTCGGCGCAGCAACCGCCGTCGCTGGCCGCGTCCGCGAAGGGATCCGGGGGCAACGGCCGTTCGCCGGTGGTCGTGGGTCCACAAGCCACGAGCACGAGGAGCATCGCCGTCCGCACGCGAGCAGCATCCCGCTGGCGGCGGACGCACGCAAGGCTACGATGCCCGAGTGCTGGTAAGCCTCGCCGTGCTCGCCCTCGCCGCTCCTGACGCTCCGGTGTGGGTGCTGCGCGGTGCCGCGGGCTACTCCGTGCAGGACGTCGCGGTCCGTTACCACGGCCAGGCGTACACCGTGGGAAGCGACGGTCCTCTGCTCACCGTGTCGCTGCTGCGGGAGGTGCGTGGCTCGAATGTCGCGGCGCGCTTCGGTGGTGTCCTCGAGCACCGCCTCGGCACGTCCTACAGCGGTGTCGACTACGGGTTCGATGCCGGGGAGCCGCACTCGGTGGTGAACGTGTTCACCCCCTCCATCGCCGGTCAGGCACGCTGGGTTCCCGGCCGCTTCTTCCTCGGGCTCGAGGGCCGGTTCGGTCTCTTGCTGTTGCGAGGTACCGCGGGATCGGGGACCTCTGCGGCCACGTTCGCCGCGACGCGGGGGGTCGGGATGCTGCGCCTCGACACCGGCGTGTGGGTCGGCGCCGAGCGGGTGTGGGAGATCGCTCTCTCGGTCGGCCTCGCCGTCGCGGTCACGAGCCCAGGTGACGCCACCCTCGGAGACGCCATGCTGGGGGTCGGTCATGCGTTCTAGTCGCCGCTGGGTGGGAGTCGGGGCGCTCGCAGCCAGTGTCGGGTGCATGCCTCCGCTCGACTCGGAGCCGACCGTGCTGGCAGGCCCCGAACACTCCGCGAGCCAGCTGACGGTGGGGGGTGGCTACGTGCACTGGATCTCCGTGGAGGACTCCTCGCTGCGTCGGGTGCCCGTGCGGGGCGGCGCCGTCGAGCGAGTGGCGACGTCGGTGCATGCCTGCGCCGCCGACGGTGGCGACGTCTACTGCGCCGCGGGGGCACGAGCGCGTCCGGATCCCCGCTGGGCGGCGATGTCGTCCTTCGACTGCGTGGTTCCACAGCGACGACGTTGCCAGGGGTCGTCTCGTCGGGTGAGGTCACCGCGCTCGTGGTCCGCGGGGACGCGCTCTACGGCGTGGCCTACCGCTTTCGAGATGCCGCCGAGGTGTTCGTCGTGCCGAAGGCGGGTGGCACGCCCCGCACGCTGTTCGTCACCGTGGAACCTGGTCCGATCGCGGTCGACGACACGCACCTCTACTACGCGCCTTCCTCGATCCAGCGCGTTCCTCTCGCCGGAGGCGTCGCCGAGACCATTCACCCGGGGCTCACTCCGTATGGGACCGACACGCTGACACTGACCCGTGACCGCGTGGTCTTCGTCAGCAGGCCCAGCCTGAGCGCCACCTGGCCCAGCGTCTGGTCCGTGCCGAAGGTGGGGGGCGTCGCGCTCGAGATCGCACGCCCCCACCAGCAAGGCACCTCTGCGCACGGCCCCTTCGCTCGAGCTCTGCTCGGCGCTGGCGATCGCGTGTGGTTCTCCTCCGACGAGGGTGGGCTCTGGTGGGTCCCCGCCGATGGAAGCGGCTCGCCGGTGCAGCGGGCCGGCAAGTACAAGGAGCCGTTGTTCAACGGGGGCTACATCCCTCGCCCGCCGTCCATCGCGCTCGCGGACGGGCAGCTGTTCTGGAACACCGAGCGGGGCGCGGTGCTCGCTCTCGCTCCCTGAGAGGAGTTCGCGGCGCGGCGGTGAGCCGCTACTTCCAGGCGCTCCACGCCTGCCCGAGCGTGTCCCACATGCTCCGTCCCGACAGCTGCAGCGGGATCTTCACCGCGAACGTCCACGCACGCTCCGCGCCCCAGGTGGGCGCGGGCCCCTGCTTCACCGGCAGCGTCCACCGGAGCCCGAACACGAAGAACCCGAGGCTGAGGAACGGCGCGATCTGCACGCCGCTCGTCTGCGACCACGCCGTGGTGCTCGCCCCTGTCACCTCGTTGGTGACCGCGGGCCCCTTCCCTCCGTCCACGTGGGCATACCCGAGCTCGACGCCCGCGATCGCGAACGTGAGCTGCACGCCACCCGCGTAGCGGTTGTGGTCGCCGTCCACGCGCTGGAGCTGCCCGAACACCCCGAGGCCGACCGGCAGGTCGGGATGGAAGCCGTGCAACGTCAGGTCGACCCCGTGTGCGCGCGCCAGCGCGTTCCCTCCGGCGCTGTACTGATACCCGGGGACGACGAACACGTACGGCGTCTCGGCCCGCGCCTCGCCTAGACCGAACGCCACCACCCCGACCGCGAGCGCGACGAGCCAGCGGCTCACGACCCGAGACCCAGTTCCTCCAGCGTGTCGCGGAGCGCGGCCTCGAAGGCGGCCGGCGCCTCGAGCATCGGCTGGTGACCGGTGTTGGCGACGATGCGCACCGCGTAGTCGCGGAAATGGCGCCGGTTGGCTTCGACGTCGGTGGGCTGGAGGTCGGAGTTGATCGCGCGCACCGGCACGCGGAGCTGCTCGGCCGCGGTACGGACGTCGAAGCGATACAGCGGCGCGAGGAGCTCCGCCCCCTCGTCACCCGTGCGCTCGAGGAACTCACGCTGCAGCCTCGCCGAGACCTCGGGAGGCGTGCCGGGCGCGAAGAGGAACGGTGGGAGCACTCGCTCGACCGCCGTGCGGAAGTCGCGCCGGTAGAGCGCGAGCATCTGGTCCACCTGCTCCGCGGGGATCTGCTGCTCGACGTTCTTGAGCGTGTCGACGAGCACCACCGCCGCCACGCGTTGCAGACCATCCGCCGCCTCCACGGCGTAGGCGCCGGACATGGAGTGACCGACCAGCACCACGCGCTCCGCGTCGAGCGCGCCGACGACGGCGGCGATGTCGCTCGCGTACGCCTCGGCCGAGTGCCGGGCGCGGTCGCGGCTCGAGGCGCCGTGGCCCGCGAGGTCGAGCGCCACCACGGTGTGGCTCGCCGCGAAGGCGTCGCGCTGCGTGTCCCACCAGCGGCACGAGCCGAGCCAGCCGTGGACGAACACCAGCGCCGTGGGCGCGGTGCCCGTGCGCTCGTAGGCGATGCGCGCGCCGTCCGCCGACGACACATGAGCGGCGACGGGCGTCATGGCGTCCACGCTAGTGGCGCGGCGCGGCTCGTCAACGGAGGCGACGGATCGCCGGAATGGACGACATTCTGCACACTGGCGGCGACGCGAACCCTGGGGCGCGAGGGGCGGCTTTCCCCCACGCCCGCACTTGGCTAGACAGCGCCCCATGGATCTGGACCTCACCGAAGAGCAGAAGATGATCCGCGACACCGCGCGCGACTTCGCGACCAAGGAGGTCGAGCCGCGCGCCAAGCAGCTCGACGCCGACAGCGAGTGGCCGAGCGACCTCGTCAAGCGGATGGGCGAGCTCGGGTTCATGGGCGTCGCGATCCCCGACGAGCACGGCGGCGCGGGGCTCGACACCCTCTGCTACGCGCTCGCGATGGAGGAGATCTGCCGCGCGTGCGCCTCCACCGGCGTCATCATGAGCGTGAACAACTCGCTCTATTGCGACCCGGTCTACAAGTTCGGCACCGCCGCGCAGAAGGAGCGCTGGCTCGCGCCCTACGCCTCGGGCCAGAAGCTCGGCTGCTTCGGCCTCACCGAGCCGATGAGCGGCAGCGACGCCCAGACCATGAACACCAACGCCGACAAGCGCGGCGACAAGTGGGTGCTCAACGGCAGCAAGAACTGGATCACCAACGGCCCCCACGCCGACACCATCATCGTGTTCGCGGTGACCGAGCGGCCCGCCACCGGCAAGATCAAGCACACCGCGTTCCTCGTCGACGCGGGCACCCCGGCTACACGCGCGCCAGCCCGACCACAAGCTCGGCATCCACGCGGCGCACTCGTGCACGGTGTTCTTCGAGAACGTCGAGCTCTCCGACGACCACCGCCTCGGCGGCGTGGGCGACGGCTTCAAGGTCGCCATGAACACCCTCGACGGCGGCCGCATCGGCATCGCGTCGCAGGCCCTCGGCATCGCGCGCGCAGCGTTCGAGAAGGCCGTCGAATACAGCAAGGAGCGCAAGTCGTTCGGCGTGCCGATCGCGCAGCACCAGGCGATCCAGTTCATGCTCGCCGACATGGCGACCGAGATCGACGCGGCCCGCCTGCTGATCTGGCGCGCCGCCCTGCTGAAGGACCGCGGCGTGCGCCACTCGAGCGAGTCCGCCCAGGCCAAGCTGTTCGCCAGCGAGACCGCGACCCGCGTGGCCCACAAGGCCATCCAGATCTTCGGCGGTTATGGCTACTCGCAGGAGTACCCGGTCGAGCGGCACTACCGCGACGCGCGCATCACCGAGATCTACGAGGGCACGAGCGAGATCCAGCGCATCGTCATCGCCGCGAACGCGCTCAAGGGTTGAGATGAGAAAGGCCGTTCGTCTCGCCTCGCTCGCTCTCTCGCTGGGCGCGGTCTCGCTCATCGCCTGCGGCAAGGACGGTCCTCCCCCCGAGGACCCGAGCAAGGTCGAGAAGAAGCCCGAGAAGCACGCCGAGGGGCCGAAGGTCCCCGCGATGGAGTACGACCTCGGCCCCATCGACATCGCCACGTGGAAGCAGAAGGTCGCCTCGCTCAAGGGCAAGTGGAACGACTGCTACCTCGCCGCCTCGAGCAAGAACCCCACGCTCGAGGGCAAGCTCACCTTCACCGTGCGCACCCGCAAGGACGGCACGGTGAAGTGGGCCTTCGTCAAGGAGAGCTCCCTCGGCGATCGCTCCGTCGAGCGCTGCATCCTCGACTCGCTCCGCGAGCAGAACTACGGCCCGCCGATGGACGCCCGCGAGGGCGAGGCCGCCCACACCTACGGCTGGGAGCTCGACGGCGACGACCACCGCGCCGCCGATCCGGCCGCCACCACCGCGGTCTCCGCCGCGATCAACGGCGTGAAGTCCAAGATCGCCGCGTGCCGCGCCAAGGCCTCCTCGAAGGGCGCGCTCCTCGCCACGTTCTACGTGGCCAAGGGCGGCAAGCCGCTGAGCGTCGGCCTCGGGGTGTCCGACGCCGAGGGCGAGGCCGCCGCCGACTGCATCGTCGAGGTGCTGATGGCGCAGAAGTACGTGAACAAGAGCAGCTGGACCACCAAGGTCACCACGGAGCTTCCCTGATGGACTTCGAGCTCGACGACGGTCAGCGCCTCGTGCAGCAGACCGCGCGCGACTACGCGCAGAAGACGATCCTCCCCCAGGCCGCCGCCATCGACCGCGAAGAACGGTTCCCCTTCGAGATCCTGAAGGGCCTCGGCGAGCTCGGCCTGCTCGCGGTGAACGTCCCGGCCGCGCTCGGCGGGTCCGAGGCGGGCGTCGTCGCCTATTCGCTCGCCATGACCGAGGTGGCCCGCGCGTGCGCGTCGACCGCCGTCACCATGGCGGTCACCAACATGGTCGGCGAGGTCATCGCCAAGTTCGGCACCCCCGCGCAGGCCGAGCGGCACTGCCCGCGCCTGGCCGACGGCACGTGGGCCGCGGGCGCGTTCGCGCTCTCCGAGCCCGGCGCCGGCAGCGACCCGGGCGGCATGCGCACGACGGCGCGCAAGGTCGACGGCGGCTGGGTGCTCGACGGTCAGAAGGCCTGGATCACGAGCGGCGCGCACGCGGGCGTGATCGTCGTCTGGGCGCGCACCGGCGGGCCCGGCACCGCCGGCATCTCGTGTTTCCTCGTCGAGAAGGATCACAAGGGTCTCCTCGTCGGCAAGCACGAGGACAAGCTCGGCCTGCGCGGCTCGAACACCGTGACCCTCACGTTCGACGACTGCGAGGTCCCCGACGACGCGCTCTTCGGTGAGCTCGACGGCGGCTTCAAGATCGCGATGATGGCGCTCGACGGCGGGCGCATCGGCATCGCGTCGCAGGCGATCGGCATCGGCCTCGCGGCGCTCGACGAGGCCATCGTCTACGCGAAGGACCGCCAGCAGTTCGGCAAGGCGATCGCCGAGTTCCAGGCCATCCAGTGGATGATCGCGGACTCGACCACCGAGCTCTCGGCGGCCCGGATGCTCGCGTTGCGCGCCGCGTGGCTCAAGGAGCACACGCGACCCCACTCGCGCGAGGCCTCGATGGCCAAGGTGTGGGCGAGCGAGGCCGCGGTGCGCGCCTGCAACCGCTCGGTGCAGATCCACGGCGGCTACGGCTACACCCGCGAGTTCGCCGCCGAGCGCCACCTGCGCGACGTGCGCGTCTCGATGATCTACGAGGGCACGAGCGAGATCCAGCGCACCGTCATCGCCCGCCAGGTCCTGCGCTGACCGTTTCGGCTCGAAGAAGCGCCGATTCATCGCTCCCGAGCCCGAGGTCGCCAAAGACCCCCAACAAATCGTCTAGCCTGGTACGGTCCGGCCAGGAGGCGCGGACATGCAACAGGGATGGGGACAGCCGGGGCAGCAGCCCGGGTACGGGGCCACGGGCGGCTACGAGTTCAACCAGACGGAGGACGCCGTCATCGGGCGCCTCGGGGGTCGAGCCCGACTCTACGGGGTGATGTCCATCGTGATCGGCTGCTGATGATGGCGGCCGGGGTGGTCGTGATCGTCGTCCTGCCCGGTCCCCTCGGTCTCCCTGTCGGGGCTGCCATCGCCGTCGGGGCGCTCCAGCCCATCGTCTCGGGCGGCTTCTACGCCGCGGCCGGGAGCGCCTTCAAGCAGGTGGTCGACACGCAGGGGAACGACATCCCCCACGTGCTCGGCGCCGTCACCAAGCTCACCCACGCGGTCCGCGTCGAGGCCATCGTCGCCATCCTCGCCACCATCGCCGGCCTCGTCATCGGCTTCACGCTGGGGAGCAACTGATCATGCAGCCGTATCAGCCGCCGCAGTATCCGGGTCAGCAGCCGCAGCAGCCTCAGTACCCGCAGGGGCCGTATCCGCCCGCGCCCCCGCCGCAGGGTGGCTACGAGTTCAGCGCGAGCGAGAACACCACGCTGAACGCCGCAGCGACGTGGACGCTTATTCTCGGTTGCATCCTCATCCTCGAGGGCCTGAGCCGGCTGGTCGGGAAGAACTCGTCCATCCTCTCGATGATCGTCAGCGTCGCCATGGGCATCTTGCTCATCACCGCGTCGCAGTCCCTGAAGAAGGTCACGACCTCGCAGGGGCAAGATGTGCAGCATCTGATGAAGGCGTTCGAGAGCTTCGATCAGATGCTGCTGATCCGTGTCATCCTGCTCGGGCTGGCGCTCGTGGCCGTGGGTATCGCGGTGGCGGTGCTCTCCGCCTTCTAGGGTGGAATCAGGGCATCCAGGATTCTAGAGGCGACCTCGGGCGTCGCAGGGCCGTCCGCGACACGGATCCCGGCCAAGGACTCCGCCGGTCACACGTCCATCGCCTGTGCGACGCGTCTGGCTTGTCTCGCTGATCGCCTCCGCGTGTGCGTCGCCACGTGTGCGGGAGCCGAGGAGCACGGCGGTGCCGTCCGTCGCGATCGCCAACGCACCGAGCGCTCCGACCCTGCCCTCGGCCCCCTGGCTCGAGCCCGCCCTGTCCGCGCCCGACGACCTCCTCCCCCACGACCACGTGCCGACGTTCGGCTCGTCGTTCCTGCCCGTGGTCGCCGAGCACGACAGCGCGCTCGTGGAGACGAGCTTCGGCGCGTTCGTGCTCCGCGCGAAGTCAGGCATCCATGGCCCTTACAGCCTCGGCCCGCGCGTCTTCGTGGCGTTCGGCGCCGATGGCGCCGCGTACGTCGTGCGTCCGAGCGGGCGCCTGTTGCGCGCCACCCTGAGCGACGACGGCGGGCTCGGTCCGTTCGAGCCCGGTGGACTCGTGGACGGTGTCACCCAGTGGCGGGTCGGAAGGCAGGTCGTCGCGGCGGCGAATGCGGAGGCCCTGCACCTCTCCCGGGACCGCGGCGCCACATTCGAGCGTGCGACGCTCGCCGCCGATTCGATCGCGGGCGTCTTCGTCCGCAGCGACGACCTGCTGGTCGTCCAAGCCTCTGCGACCTTCGTCTCGCGAGATGGGGGGCGCAGCTTCGACAAGACCGTCTCACCCCCACCGCTTCGACAGCATGGTGACTGGATCTACGGCGAGGACCGGAGCTGTGGCAAAGCGATCTTCGTGGCGCTGTCGGGTGCGGGCCGCTTCGTGGAGGTGCCCTCGCTGCCCGGCGATGTGCCGGAGCAGGGACGTCGCTGGGAGAACGCTGCCCGGCGCTTCGCGGTCTCGTCCGAGCTCGTGCTCGAGCCCGTGCGGCCCATGCCGTGGCCCGACCCACGCCCGTTCCCGAACGCGAGCAAGCTCTACGCGGGATACCCCCGTTGCCAGGTGAGCTCGCTCGGTTCTGGTCGCATCACCAAGACCGTGAAGATGATCGAGACAGGCCACGACATCTGTCCCTTCGAGTGCGAGGGGCTCGGGTGCCTGCACGGGCTCCGAGCACCGCCCCTCCCGCCGACGAAGACCCGCGCGTATCTGTTCCACGACGGCCTGTGCCCCGCGGCCACCGCCGACGTGTGCGCGAAGGACGCGCCGATGTTGACGCCACCGCACGCGCTTTTCGTCGAGGACACGGCGTTCCACGCGAAGTCCGCGCGGTCGGTGCCGGTACCGCTCGGCTGTCGGCCACGCTTCACGGCGTTCTCGGCCGGGCTCGTCGTCCTGCCCTGCGCCTCCACGAAGACGACTTCGACCTTGTGGGTCGCCACCGCCGACGCCGACTTTCGCCTGGAAGCGATGCTGCCCTCCTCCGGGACGCTCGGCCCAGACGACTTCGAGATGGTGTCCGACGGCACAGCGATGCTCGCCACGTACGGCAAGCTCGTCACCGACTCGCGCGCGTGGGTCCGTCGTCCATGGGCGGTAGGCGTGAAGGACGCCTGGCGCGACGTGAGCCGACCCAACGCGATCGCGTTCCTGCTGCGTCTGGCGGGCGTGGTCGACGTCGTGGTCGCGGAGCCCGATCTCGGGCCCGACGCGATCTCGATCCTCGAGGACCGGCCCGATGGCGTGACGACGGCGGTCGCGCACGCAAAGATTCCGGGCGATCTATGGTGCATCGGCCGCAAGGACGGCGTGCTCGTGGGGATCCGTCGGACCGCAGCCGGGTACTTCCGGCGCATCGTCTTCCACGCGAGTGGAGCCCTCGACGAGGGTCCCCTCCTCGATGGGCGAGGCCGCCTCGCCCCTGGGTGTGGGCTTTGAGACTGCCGTGCGTTGCACGAATGTAAAGCCAGCGTTTTACATTCGTGCGGAGAAAAATCTCGACCCGCCGCCGTCGGCCGCGCCGCCGTCAGTCGCCGTCGAGCTGGCCGAACTCCCACTGCTCGCCCGGTTCGGCGAGATCCATCGTCTCCCGGCGCACGTCCTCGAGCACGCGATCGAGGCCGTAGCCGAAGGCCACGCGGACCCCGACGTACATGCGGTCGGGCATGGACCACACCTTGGCCGACACGACGCCGGCGACGCCGAACACCCGCCGCAGCGTCTCCTGCACGCGTGGGTCGAGGTCCGAGGCCGCGCCCTCCGGAGGCATGCCGCGGTCGGTCGGGTCGTCGCCCGGATCGTCCTCGTCGTCCGTCACGGGTCGTGTTCTACCACGGGCATGTCCGAGCGAGACGCGGCCATCGCCCCGACGGCCCACTACACCGCGCACGTGTGGAAGCGACTCGGCCTGCCGTACGCGACGATGTTCGCCACCGCCGAGGGCGCCCGGCTCTTCTGGACGCTGCGGCTGGCCGGCGAGTGGCTCACGCTGCTCACGCCGAAGGTGCCGACCATGGTCGAGTACCTCGCGCAGCGACACCTCTTGATCGAGGCCGCGCTCGACGATCTCTCGCCCGATCGGATCGTCGAGCTCGGCGCCGGCCTCTCGCGTCGAGGGGTCACCTGGGCCGTCGACAAGAAGGTCCGCTACCTCGAGGTCGATCTCCCGCACATGGTCCGCGCCAAGCAGGCGGCGATCGACACGCACCTGCCGCCGCGCCTCCGCGCCGACGTGCGCGCGCGCCTCGAGCTCGCGTCGTGCGACGTGCTGTCCGAAGAGCTGCCGCACTGGCTCGCCGCGCGTCTCGCCGACTCGAGGCGTCCGGTCGTCGTCGCCGAGGGGCTCGTCGGGTACTTCGCGCCGCAGGAGCGCGATCGGCTCGCCGCCGGCATCGCCGCTGCGCTGCGGGCGGTCGGCGGCGGCGCGTTCGTCTGCGACCTGCGGTCGACGGAGGGCGGCAAGGCGATCGCGCGGGCCCGACGAGGCCTCGAGCTCGGCATCAAGCTCATCACCCGCGGACGCGGCAGCCGCGCAGACTTCCTGAGCGAGGACGACGTCCGCGCGTTCTTTCGCCGGGCAGGCTTCAGCTCGGCCGAGCCCGTGGACCGTAGGCGCGTGGGTCGCGTGGCCAGGACCCCCTCACCCGCGCGCATCTGGGTCGCCCGCGTATGAAACCGGTGTTCGTGACCGGCGCGAGCGGCAACGTCGGCCGCGCCGTCATCGAGGCCCTGCTCGCCCGCGAACTCCCCGTCCGAGCGGGCGATCGCTCCCCCCGTGTCCGCGAAGGCGTCGAGTCGGTTCGCTTCGACTTCGGCGACCCGTCGACGTTCGCCGCCGCCCGCGGCTGCGGCGCCGCCTTCGTCCTGCGACCGCCGGCCATCTCGAAGGTGAAGCCCACCCTGGTGGCCTTCATCGACGAGGCGCGCGCGCTCGGGGTCGACCAGATCGTCTTCCTGTCGGTCGCCGGCGCTGGAGAGAACTCCTTCGTCCCCCACCACGCGGTCGAGACGCACCTGCAGGCGAAGGGCGGGCCGTTCACCCTCCTGCGACCGGGCTTCTTCGCACAGAACTTCGGCGACGCGTACCGCCTCGACATCGTCGAGCAGAGCCGGGTCTACGTACCCGCAGGCCGTGGCCACGTCACGTTCGTCGACGTCCGCGATCTTGCCGAGGTGGCCGCGAGGGTGTTCGCCGAGCCGGCGCCGCATCGAGGGCAGGCCTACACGCTCACCGGGCCCACCCCGGTCGACTTCTTCGAGGCCACCGCCCAGCTCAGCGCCGTGATCGGCCGGACGATCCGCTACGAGCCCGCGTCGGTCGTGGGCTACGCGCGGCACCTGCGCACGCGGGGCATGCCGCTCGCGCAGATCGCGGTCCAGACCGTGTTGCACACAGGTCTCCGCTTCGGCCAGGCCGAGCGCGTCGACCCCACGCTCGAGCGGCTCCTCGGCCGTGGACCCCGCAGCCTGCGCAGGTACTTCGAGGATCACGCCGCTCTGTTCCGATAGCGGGATGGAACTCCTGCGCGCGGGCGTTGTCCGCCCGGAATGCCGTACCGCGAGGCCACCGTGCGCGACCGCGCGCTCCGCACCGTCGGCTGGGGGATCGTCGGGGCGTTCGTGCTGTTGCCGCTGCTCGCGTGCTTCGCGGCACGGGCCGGGGTCGACCTGCTCCCCGCCCGTCTGCTGGTCGCCGTGAGCGATCTCGTCTTCGGGCAGCGGTGGAGCCGTGACCTCGCGTTCGCCACGCACGAGTTCGAGGTCGTCCCCTCCCCGCTGGCGCTCGTCGTGGTCGTCGCTCTGACCTACGTCGCGTGGTGGTTCGCCCAGCGCAGCGAGGTCTGGGTGGACGAGCGCCGGCAGATGCTCGTGGCGCGGACCACCCGCTTTCCCTGCCGGCGCGGGTCGTGAAGGTGCCGCTCGCCGACGTCCACGCGGTGCGCGTCGAGCGCTCCTGGTTCCTCCGCCGCTGGGTGGCCCTCGACGAGATCGAGCCCGCCCCCGTGCCTCGGCGGCAGCAGGTGCGCAGCGAGCGCACCTGCGCCGCCTGTGCCTGCGGGTCGGCGGCGGCAGCCCCCCCCCTCACGCGCCCGTCGCGTGCTCCGCATCGACGCGGGCTGTCACCTGCGAGCCGCCTCGGTCGGCGCGGGGGGTTCAGGAGGGACCTGATGCGCTTGTTCCCGTCGCAGGTGCGTCACGATGCGCGCTTGGAGTCGCAGGGTGCGCCGTGGCATCCTTCCGCCGATGCACGCCGCAAGCGGTCCCGGGTGGGTTCTCGTAGCCCTCTTCGTCGGTGGCTGTGAGGGCGTCGCTGGCGTCAAGGACGTCCGCTACGAGCCCGCCGACTCCGTCGCGGACTCCACCAGCGCTGAGACCAGCCCTGGAGAGACCGGGCCCGCGGAGACGGGCGACGCGGAGACCGACCCCGCGGAGACGGGCGACGCGGACGTCGGCCCGCTGGGCACGTGCCCGACCGAAATCCAGGGCAGCGCGCTGGTGGCCGTCCGTGACGCCAAGGGCGGCACGTTCTGCATCGACGCGACCGAGACGACGGGGAAGCAGTATCGCGCGTTCGTGGAGAGCGCGACCAAGCCGGGCCCGCCGCCGCGCTGCACCGGCTTCGTCGTCGCCGCGAAGACCTACGCGGCCGACACGATGCCGCAGAACAACGTCCTGTACTGCGAGGCCGCGATCTATTGCCTCTGGGCGGGCAAGCGGCTGTGCAAGCAGAGCGAGTGGACCCGCACCTGCGGGCAAGGCGATCTCGCGACGACCTACCCCTATGGCAACACCCACGTCGCGGGCGCGTGCGTCGACAACGCCGCCGCCGCCGGGCCGGTCGGCACCACGGACTGCCACGGCACGAGCGCCCCCTACGACCAGGTCTTCGACCTGAGCGGCAACATCGACGAGTGGGTCGATCAGTGCGACGACGCGACGACCCCACCCCGCTGCAACCTGATGGGCGGCTACTTCGGCGACACGCACACGGCTGCCGACAACTACCTGACCTGCACCAGGCCCTTCGCGAAGGGCATCACGGAGGTCGACGAGATCGGCATCCGTTGCTGCGCGGACGCGAAATGACCGAGGTCACCCTCCCGCCGCTCGGCACCCTCCTGGCCGACAAGTACCGCCTCGACCGCGAGATCGGCCGCGGCGGGATGGGCATCGTCTACGCGGCGCACCACGAGACCCTGGGCCAGCAGGTCGCCGTGAAGCTGCTCGCCGTCCCCGGCCACGCGCCGCCCACCGTCGTCGACCGGTTCCTGCGCGAGGCGCGCGCGGTCGTGCGCCTGCGCTCCGAGCACGTGGTGCGGGTGTACGACGTCGGCTCGCTCCCCGGCGGAATCCATTACCTCGTGATGGATCTGCTCGAGGGCGAAGACCTCATGCGCCGCCTGCAGACCAAGGGGTGCTGCCGATCGAAGAGGCCGTCGATCTGCTCGTGCAGGCCTGCGCGGGGCTCTCCGAGGCCCACACGGCCGGGGTCGTGCACCGCGACGTGAAGCTCGGCAACCTGTTCGTCACCCGCCGCCGCGACGGCTCGGCGTGCCTCAAGGTGCTCGACTTCGGCATCTCGAAGGTGACCCAGGGCATCGACTCCGACCTCGACCTCACCGAGACCGCGGCGCTCCTCGGGTCGCCGATGTACATGGCGCCGGAGCAGATCAAGAACGCCAAGACCGTCGATGCGCGCGCCGATCTGTGGGCGCTGGGCGTCGTCGCGCACCGCCTGCTCACCGGGCACCCGCCGTTCGCGGGCGACTCGCCGATGGCCATCTGCGCGGCGATCACCGCCGAGCCGCCGGCCGACGTGCGCGCGCGACGACCGGAGGTGCCCGCGGCGCTGGCCACCGTGATCGGCAGCTGCCTCGAGAAGGCTCCTGAGCGAAGGCCCGCGACGGCGGCGCTGCTGGCGCTCGCGCTCGCGCCGTTCGGCAGCGCAGAGACCCGCGCCCTCGCGAACCGCCTCGCGCGCGAGACCGACACCCCCCTGCCCGACCAGAGGGCGGAACCTTCGTCCGTCGCGCGTCCGGTCGCGAGTCCTGCGCCGGAGGCGAAGCCCCGCGCGGGCCGGACTTGGCTGCTCGTCGGCCTCGCGGGCCTCGTGGTGGGGGGTGTCACCGCCATCGCCGTCACGGCACGAACGCCCGAACGCACCTCGGAGCGCGCGCCGGCGAGCGCACCGACGATCCCCGCGAGCAGCGTCGTCGCGACCAAGCCGATCGCCCCCGCCTCCACTGTCGCCCCGAAGGTCGAGGAGAGCGCATCGGCCGTCGCCAGCAAGCCGTCGGCGAGCGCCTCGTCACCGGTCGTCGCCGCGCCCAAGAAACCAGCCCCCGCCCCGTCCGGCCCCGGCTGGGGTAGCCTGATCGAGGAAGCCAAGTGAGCCACCGAGCCCTGTCCCTGTTCGTCGCGCTCACGCTGGCGACGCCTTGGGTCCACGCCGACGCGGCGTTCGACAAGTCGCAGTCGGCCGCGCTGTTCAAGGAGGGCAAGAAGCTCCTCGACCAGGGCAAGTTCGACGAGGCCTGCCCCAAGCTCGCCGAGAGCCACAAGATCGACCCCGGGGGCGGAGTGGTGCTCGCGCTCGCCCTCTGCCTCGAGGGCCAGGGCAAGCTCGCCTCGGCGGTCGTCGCCTACCGCGAGGCGCAGTTCCTCGCCAAGCGCGACAAGCGCGCCGATCGCCAGAAGGCGGCCGGCGACAAGCTCGCCGAGCTCGAGCCCAAGCTCTCGCACCTCACCGTGCGCGTCGACCCCGCCGCCCAGAAGCAGGGCGTGGTGGTGCGCGTGGACGGCAACGTGCTGCCCACCGCGTCCTACGGACTCTCGGTCGCCGTCGACGGTGGCAAACACGAGATCGAAGCCCGCGCGGAGGGCTTCGAGTCGAAGACCAGCACCGTCGACGTCGGCAACGCGAACGACAACAAGGAGCTGTCCGTCGCGCCGCTGACCCCCAAGGCGACCGACCCGACCAAGCCCCCGAGCCCCGACCCGACGCCGCCGAAGCCAGAGCCAGCACCGGCGCCGCGGGCCTCGATCGTTCCCACCATCGGCGTCGGCGTCGGCGTCGTGGGCGTCGTCGCCCTGCTCGCGGGTGGGTTCTTCGGCATCCGCACCATCCGGGGTGCGCGCGACGTCGAGGCGGCCTGTCCGGACGGCGTCTGCCGCGACCCGGCCGACGTCGACCGCAACGACACCGTCAAACGCGACGCGCGCATCGCCGACGTGCTCCTGATCTCGGGCGCGGTCCTCGCGGTGGCCGGCGTCACCCTCTACGTCGTCGGTCGACCGGGTTCGTCGAAGACCGTCGGCCTCAGCCCCGCCGTCGGCCCGCAGGGGCTCGGGTTCTCGCTGTCAGCGCGCTTCTGATCCAGGGCGCCCTCACTGGGCCGCGTCGGCCGCGGGGGCGCTCGGCACCGAGGCGAGCGTCTCACGCCCGACCTCTGCCAGCCGAGCCCCGAGCTTCGCCACCTCGTCGAAGGCACCCCGCCGCCGCGAGCTCCTCCACCTTCACGCACACCGCGTGCAGGCGGCGCGCGCCCACCGCGCCGCACGAGCCCTTCAGGCGGTGGGCGTGGGCGGCGATGGCCGCGGCGTCGCAGTCCGCGAGCGCCCGCAGCACGGCGTCGAGGAGCGGTGGCGTCCCCTCGAGGAACAGTTCGTAGAGCTGCGCCACGAGGTCGGGCAGGTCCCGCATGGGGGCGAGACAGCTGTCGTCGAGCAGCGGCTCCTCCGCGCCCACCGGGGCCTCTTGCGGCGCGCGGCGCACCCAGCGCTGGACGACCTCGGCCAGCTGCTCGATCGTGTAGGGCTTGCTGACGAAGTCGTTCATCGTGGCCTCGCGGCAGCGCGCCTGATCCCCCTCGAGCGCGTTCGCGGTCAGGGCGATGACCGGAAGGTCCACGAGGCGCGGGTCTCGTCGGAGCTCGCGCGTCGCCGAGAGGCCGTCGAGCTCGGGCATCTGGCAGTCCATGAGCACGACGTCGAACGAGTGCTGCTGCGCGAGTGCGTCGCAGGCCTTGCGACCGTTGTCGACGGACACCACCGTGCAGCCGAGCAGCTCCAGCATGCCCTCCGCCACGAGGCGGTTGATGGGGTTGTCCTCGGCGAGCAGCACCCGCGCGTCGAGGCGAGGGATCGGCTTCAGCGGCGGGCCGGTCACGATCGCGTTGCGTCGCGAGATCTTCGAGCGCCCGTCGCGGAGGCGAACCAGCTGATCGCGCAAGCGTCGTCGTCCGATCGGCCGGACCAGCGCGAGATCCGCGAGGCCGCGCGTGTGCTCTTCGCGCCCCACGTGCGTGAGCGTGACCACCCGCGCCCCGAGCCTGCCGGCGGCGCCGGCGAGCGCCGGCGTGGCCGCGGCCGGATCGACGAAGAGGAACGCGGTGGAGGCCTCAGCGAGGTGCTCGATCGGACCGTCGAGGCAGTCGACCCCGAGGTCGACCAGATAGGCCTCGAGGCACGCGCGCGTCTCCGCGTGGGCCACCTGGACGACGGCGCGTGCCCCCTCGAGAGGACGCTCCTGCTTCGAGCGCGGCACCCCCAGGGCGAGGCGCGCGGTGAAGCAGAACGCCGAGCCGCGGTTCGGCTCGCTCTCCACCGTGATCGTCCCCCCATCATCTCGGTGAGCTGGCGTGCGATGGTCAGGCCGAGGCCGGTGCCCCCGTGCCGACGGGTCGTGGAGCCGTCCGCCTGACTGAACGACTCGAACACGCGCTGTTGCGCCTCGAGCGGGATGCCGATCCCCGTGTCGCGGACCACGAACCGGAGCAGCACGCTCTCGGGGTCTGGCGCTTCCTCGGTGACCCGCACCGAGACCTCGCCGGATTCGGTGAACTTGATCGCGTTGGCGACGAGGTTGGTGAGGATCTGGCGCAGTCGCCCGGGGTCGCCGAGCAGCCGATCCGGCAGGCCGGTGGCCACGTGGCAGGTGAGCTCCAGCCCCTTGTGGTGCGCGCTCTCGGCGAGCAGCGCGAGGGTCTCGTCGACGGCGTCGGTGAGCGAGAACTCGATGCACTCGAGATCCAGCCGCCCCGCCTCGATCTTGGAGAAGTCGAGGATGCTGTTGATGATGGCGAGGAGCGACTGACCCGAGCGCTGGATCGTGTCGACCAGCTGACGCTGGCGTTCGTTGAGCGCGGTCTGCAGGAGGAGGTCGGTCATGCCGAGCACGCCGTTCATGGGCGTGCGGATCTCGTGACTCATCGTGGCGAGGAAGTCGGACTTGGCCTGGTTGGCCGCGTCCGCCGCCTCCTTGGCCTCGACGAGCTCGCGGTTGGTTCGCTCGAGCGTGTGCAGGGTCCGATCCAGCGCCGCGGTGCGGACCCGCACCTCGGTCTCGAGCGCGGTCGCCGCCTGGAACAGCGAGAACGCGCCGTCCTGCAGGTCCATGCCGCGCTCGACGCGCGCCATGAGCACCTGGTTCACCTTGCGCAGGCGCCCGATCTCCCGCTGGAGCCGCTCCTCTTCGCTGAACTCCAGCTTGCGCGACACCCTAGCCCCCGATCGCCACGCCGGTGAAGGTCTGGTTCACGTGCATGGCGTTGAACTGCTCGCCGTAGGTCGCGAACCCGATCACGTTGTTCTCCATGAAGATGCGGCCGATGGCCTCCTTGACGTTCTTCTGGCCGCACTCGATGTTGCGCAGGATGCAGTCGCACCCGAGGACGAGGGCCGGCGGCCCCACGGCCCGGCGCACGTCGCGGAACGCTTGCTCGAGGTTCTCGACGATGTCGATGCCGCGCGCGACGGTGAGCACGATGCCCTCGTCGATCGCGCAGAAGAACGTCAGGCTCTCGTCGGGGTTCACCTTCTGGATCGAGCGTACGTAGGGCTGCCCACCGAGACGCACCACCACGGGGTAGGTCGCGAACACGAGCGGCGTGAGCTCCTCGATGTCGCTCAGGCCCACCGCGCGCGCGTACTCGCGGCCGGCGGGCTCTCCGTTGATCTCGGTCACGAGCCGCTGGCTCGGGCTCGCCTCGGTGACCACCATCTTCTCTTCCGAAGCCTCGAAGTGCTGGGTCTTGAACACCGAGAACGGGAAGTCGGTCTGGACCAGCGTGACGAGCGCCGCGTCTCGGTGGAACTCCCCTCGTGGTAGACGAACGTCTCGCCGAAGCGCGTCCCGTCGGCCGCCGAGCCGCCGAACAGACGGACCTCGCCGAGACCCCGCGACAGCGCGCTCACGAACGACTCCTCCTGGTTGCTGAGACCGTCGATGAGGAGCAACCCGAACGTGTCGTCGGCGCCGCGTGGCGGATAGCGGTGGCGGAAGCGGGTGAGGAGCTCGCGGGCGCTCCGCTCCCCTTCCGAGAACCGGAAGCTCGCGAGGTCGTCGGTCCGATGGGTGAGCGCCACGAGGCGGGGCGAGGCGAGGCTCACCCCCGTGATGGACCCGTCCAGGTAGCCGAGCGGCGTGATCTCGCCGGCCGTCGTGCACCCGATCAGCGGCGTCGCGCCGAACAGCCTCCGTAGCTCGGCCGCGAGCGCCTCCCGATCCAGATCTGCGCTGCAGAAGAAGATGGCGAGTGAGGTGTCCGGCTGCCCGATGGCGGCGTGGAGCTCGCGCGCGGCGATCACTGGGTCGCGCGACTGGGAGACCCCCTTCTTCAGGTTCAGACCCGACACGAGAGCTCCCTTCGACGGTCCTGCATGGCGCTCGGACCCCTGAACGGCCCCTCCTGCTCGGTCTGAAGGCGCCAAAAAGAGCGGAGCCAGCCCCGAAGGACTGGCTCCGACCCCGTCGCCCCGACCCTGTTGCCGGGGAGCGATATACGAGATCAGGTCACTTGGTGACGATCTCGAAGTCGATGCGGCGGTTATCCGCGCGCCCCTTGTCGGTCTTGTTGTCGGCCTTGGGCTTGGTGTCGCCGTAGCCCGCGGAGTCGAAGCGGTTCTCGTCGATGCCCTTGCTCGCGAGGTACTTCTTCACCGAGGCGGCGCGGTCCTCCGAGAGCTTCTGGTTCTTGTCGGCCTTGCCCACGTTGTCGGTGTGGCCGCTGATCTTGATGCGCAGGGTCGGGAACTCCTTGAGCACCTTGACGACCTCGTCGAGGAGCTTGAACGAGTTCGGGAGGATGTCGGCGCTGCCGGTCTTGAAGTTGATGCCCTTGATGGAGCCCGTGAACTTCTTGGCCTTGGGCGGCAGGCAACCGCCGAACTCGGCGACGCCGGGCTCGTCGGGGCACTTGTCGTCGAGGTCGGGGATCGCGTCCTTGTCACGGTCCGGGCAGCCCTTGAGCTCCTTCGGTCCGGGCTCCTTCGGGCAGCGGTCCTCGGAGTCCTGCACGCCGTCCTTGTCGGTGTCGGGGCAGCCCTCGAACTCCGCCACGCCGGCCACGTCGGGGCACTTGTCCTTGGCGTCGGCGATGCCGTCCTTGTCCTTGTCCGGGCAGCCCTTCAACTCCTTGAGACCAGCATCCTTGGGGCACTCGTCCTCGGAGTCCTGCACGCCGTCCTTGTCCGTGTCGGGGCAGCCCTGGAACTCGGGCAGGCCGGGCACGTCGGGGCACTTGTCCGTGGCGTCCGGGATGCCGTCCTTGTCCTTGTCGGCGGGCGCGGCCGGCGGCGGCGGCTTCACGGGCTCGGCGGGGCCGCCGAAGAAGTAGTCGATGCCGAGGGTGCCCTCGAGCAGGTAGGCGCCGCTCGAGCTCCAGCCGTCGGTGGCGATGCCGCGGGCTTCGGCGCGGATCGCCCAGTTCGGCGCGAGGAGGCCGCGCACGCCGAGGCCGAGGTGCACACGCGGGTCGGCGTCCGCGACCAGCGGGCCGTCGGCCAGGTAGTACATGCCGGCGCCGACGCTCACGTACGGGGTCCAGGGGCCACGGAGGAAGTGGTAGAGCGCGGAGACCTCGAAGTGGAACGCGGTGTTGCTGGTCGAGGCGTTCGGGTCCTTGTCGTTCTTGTTCGAGATCGGCAGCCAGCCACCGGAGAGCTCGATGCCGAGCTGCGGGATGACCTGGTAGCCGACGCGGAGGCCGACGACCGGAGCGATGCTCTTCGGCTCGACGAGGTCCTTCTTGGCGCCCTTGCCGAGGTCCCAGCCGTTCAGCGGGGCCACCCCTCCGCCGAAGGCGCCGACGTAGACCGCGTTGCCGGGGAAGGTCTCCTCGGCGCGCGCGGCGCCGGCGCCGGAGGTGACGAGCGAGCCCACGGCCAAGGCCGAGAGCAAGAGGATGCGCGTGGTTCGCATGAAGTTCTCCTGTTTCATGTGGCTTGAATTCCCCTGGCGGACAGATGCTCCCGACGAACAGGATGTGGCGGCACGCGGAGGTGCGGAGACCACGACTGGATCAGGAGCGCCGACTGCCGGCGGCAGGGCCGCCACTGCCCGCATCGTGTAGCTCTCTCCGCGCAGGAATTCGAGGCTCACGTGCAGAAGATCGCAGTGCGCTTCAGTGACGACGACGCCTGCTGATCATTCGTCGGAACGGCGTAGCTTGGTCTGGCCAGGCTCGTCCGTGGCGACTCGGTCTTTGTGATGGATTCGACTTCTCCGAACGGCTGGTTACCATCGCGACGTCGTGATCGACGCGGCGCGGTTCGATCAGTATCTCGATAGCCTCATCGCGGGCCGGAAGGACGCCTGTGAGGCGCAAGTGTCCCCTCCTGGTCGAGGAGGGCGTGCCGCTGCGCGAGCTCTACGAGCAGCTGTTCCGCGACTCCCTCTACGAGGTCGGTAGGCGCTGGGAGGCGGGGGAGCTCTCCGTGGCCGTGGAGCACCAGGCCACCGCGATCACTGAGGGAATCCTCTCGGAGCTGTTCCCGGCGACCACCTCGCGCAAGGCGCTGGGGCGGCGAGCGGTGGTCTCGGCCACGGCCGGCGAGTTCCACCAGGTCGGCGCGCGCATCGTCGCAGACTCGCTCGAGCTGCTCGGATGGGACGTCCACTTCGTCGGTGCCGGCGCCTCCGTCGACGAGCTGCTCGAGGTCGTCACCGAAGGGCGCCCGGATCTCCTGGCATTGTCGGTGAGCCTCGACGGCAACCTGCCGACCGTCGTCACCACCGTCCAGCGCGTGCAGGCGCGCTGCCCCACCGTCCGCGTCGTGGTCGGTGGCCGAGCCGTCCGCGAGGGTCACGACGCCGAGCTCCGCACGCTGCCGGGCACCACGTGTCTGCACTCGCTCACTGCGCTCGAGGACCTCGTGCGCCGGTACCCGTGGTGACCGCGCCGTCTCTCGACGCGGTCATCGCGCACTTCGTGCGGCACGAGCTGCCCGCGCTCTACCTGCTGCTCGACGCGGACGACGTGGTGGTCGAGACCAACCGGCAGACCCGCGAGCTGTTCGCGCACGACCTCGTCGGCACCCGCTTCGGCGACCTGCTCACGAGCTTCGACCGCGAGGCCACCCCCTCGGGCTCGAGCGGGCCTCGGACACCGCGCGCCGGATGAACTTCGTCACGTTCACCGGTCTCCCGCAGACCTTCGTGTGCTGGTTCTCCCGGGTCGGCGACCAGCTCGCGGTGATCGGGGGCCTCGACGGCAAGACCCTCCAGACCCTGCAGCACGACCTCGTGCGCACCAACCAGGCGCTCCACGCGAAGGCCCGCGAGCTCGCCCGCGCGAACGCGGAGCTGGCTCGGCTCGCGACCCTCCGCGACACGTTCTTCGGCATGGCCGTCCACGACCTGCGCAGCCCCCTCTCGGCCATCCTCCAGAACGTCGAGCTGCTCGCCGAAGAGGGCGGCGACCCCGCGGTCACCGCCGACCTGCAGACGGCGGCCGAGCTGATGCAGGGGGAGTGGACGGCTTCCTGCGCATGGCGATCATCCACTCCGGGCACCTCGACCTGAAGCGAGCGCCGACCATGCTCGCCGAGGCCGTCGAACGGGGGCTCTCGGTCGTTCGTTCGGTGGCGCGCCACAAGGGGATCGCGCTGCGCTTCGTGCCGGGCACACCGCTCGAGCTGCCGCTCGATCGGGGCAAGATCGAGCAGGTGGTGGTCAACCTGGTGAAGAATGCCGTGGAGCACTCCCACGCGGGCGCCGAGGTCGTGGTGACCCTCGAGGCCGACACCGAGGGCGCGCTGCTCTCGGTGCGTGACCACGGGACCGGCATCGCGCCCACCGTGCTGGCGAACCTCTTCGAGGCCTACACGGGCGGCGACAACAAGACGGCTGGTGAGCGCAGCGTGGGGCTCGGCCTCGCGATCTCGAAGCTGATCGTCGAGGCGCACGGCGGCCGGATGCAGGTCGAGACGGAGCTCGGCCGCGGCACCACCTGGACCGTCCACCTGCCGCGCTGACGCGACGCTCCACGAGGCGCGCGAGAATCCGCCGCAGGGGCGGACGAGGGCGTACGATCGAGGCATGGCGCGCCTTGCCTCGCTCGGGCCCCTCGCCTTCGTCGCGTGTCTCGTCGGAGCGTGCGCACCGTCGCGCTCTTCCGAACCTACTCGACAGACCTCGCGCGCCGTGACCCTCGTGGCCGACCTGCGCGCGCGGGGGGTGCTGCCCGTGGGGGCCCCGGGCGCGGGGGGTCTGCAGGTCGTCGTCCCCGCGCGGGCGCAGAGCGCGCTCCGGATCGCGGCGAGCGCCGACGTGACCCTCGAGGTCGGGCCGCTCGGCGCCCGCGACCAGGCCGGCCATTTCGTCGACGGCGCGACGGTCTTCGAGGACGCGGACCACGAGACGGACGTCGTCTACACGGCGAGCCCCGCGCACGTGGAGGAGATCCGCGTGCTGCGCTCGCCGAGCGCCTCGAACGTGGCCCGCTACGAGCTCCGCGTCGGCCCCGGCGTCGCCACGCTGCGGCTGGTCGCCGGGCGCGTGCAGGTCGTCGATCGGGCGGGCCTCGTCCGCATCGAGAGTGCCCCGGTCGTGGCCGTCGACGCGCTCGGCGTGCATCGAGCGGGCGTCGTCCGCCTGACACCCCAGACGAAGGCGTCGTGGACCCTCGAGACCGAGGTCGACGTGCAGGGCCTCGTCTACCCCATCGCGATCGACCCGGCCTGGACCCCCGCGGGCTCGCTCGCGACCGGCCGCATGGAGCACGTCGCGGTGCGCCTCCCGAGCGGCAAGGTGCTGGTGGCCGGAGGCGTCGCGGGCACCACCGTCCTGTCGGACGCGGAGCTCTACGACCCCGCGACCAACACGTGGTCCGCGGCCGGCGCGATGTCGACCGTGCGCCGTGCGGCCTCCGCGGTGCTGCTGTCGACGGGCAAGGTGCTCGTCGCGGGTGGGCACGCCAGCCTGAGCTACCCGTTCACCGACCTCACCAGCGCCGACCTCTACGATCCGGCCACGGGCACGTGGTCGGCCGCCGCACCGCTCAACGTCGGTCGGGCCGCCGCGGCGATGGTGACCCTGCCCTCCGGCAAGGTGCTCTTCGCCGCGGGCTACTACAACAACAGCGCCGAGATCTACGACCCCGCCGCGAACACGTTCACGACGGTGGCCGCGCTCTCGTCCCCGCGCTGGTCGCCGACCGGGTCGCTCCTGCCGAGCGGCAAGGTGCTCGTCACCGGCGGCGTCGACGGCTCCGGGTACACCCAGTCGGTCACCGAGCTCTACGACCCGGCCACGAACACCTGGTCGCCGGGGGCCGCCATGGCCAAGCAGCGCTCCCGCCACGCCGCCGCGACCCTGCCGAGCGGGAAGATCCTGGTCGCGGGTGGCAACCCCGGCGCGGTCTACCTGAGCGACGCGGAGGTCTACGATCCGAGCACCGACGGGTGGACGACCCTCGCGCCGATGGCCCTCGGACGCTCGGGGCTCGCGCTGGCGACGCTGCCGAGCGGTCACGTCCTCGCCGTGGGCGGCAACTTCAGCTCGTCGACCGCCGAGGTGTTCGACCCGAGCGCAGCGGCCTGGCGCGTGGTGACCGGCGACGGCGCGACGCGGCTCGACCCGACCGTGACCCTGCTGCCGAGCGGCCTCGCCCTGGTCGCCGGCGGCTCGAGCGGCGGCTCGACCTTCCTGTTCGGGGAGCTCGCGCTCGGCGCCGCATGCACGCAGAACGGCGAGTGCGTGTCCGCCCACTGCGTCGACGGCGTGTGCTGCAGCACCGCCTGCGCGGGCACCTGCTCGGCGTGCGACGTCACGGGCGCGAAGGGGACCTGCACGACCGTCGCCGGCGCTCCGCACGGGTCGCGGAGCTGCGCGCCCTACGACGTGTGCGCCGGCGGCGCCTGCGCGACGAGCTGCGCGACGACGACCGACTGCGCCGCCGACTTCTTCTGCTCGTCCGGCAAGTGCGTGCCGACCCGGAGCAACGGGCTCGCCTGCAGCGCGGGCACCGACTGCAAGAGCGGGCTCTGCGTCGACGGGGTGTGCTGCGACGCCGCCTGCGGCGGTCAGTGCGAGGCCTGCGACGTGCCCGGCAGCTTCGGCACCTGCACCCCCGTCGATGGGCCGCCCCGCGGTGGCCGCGCCGCGTGTACCGGGGTCGCGCCCGGCACCCTGTGCGGCATCAAGTGCGGCGGCGTGGACCCGACCAAGTGCGCCTACCCGTCGAGCACCGTCGCGTGCGGCGCCGACGAGTGCAAGGGCGGCATCGAGCGACGGACGAGCGCGTGCAACGGCAGCGGGCTGTGCACGGAGACCGCGAAGACCTGCGGGGCGTACGCCTGCGGGGCGACGGCGTGCAAGGTCACGTGCGCGGCGACGACCGACTGCGCCGCCGGGTTCTACTGCAAGGCCGGCGCGTGCATCGTCATCGAGGGCCTCGGGACCGACTGCACGACGGCCGCGACCTGCGCGAGCGGCCACTGCGTCGAGGGGGTGTGCTGCGCGAGCGGGAGCTGCGAGAGCGGCTCGTCGTGCGCGACGCCCGCCAAGAAGGGCACCTGCGCGAAGACCAACGGCGCGAGCTGCTCGATCGACGCCGAGTGCGGCAGCGGCGCGTGCGCCGACGGCGTGTGCTGCGCGACGGCCTGCAACGGGCAGTGCGAGGCCTGCGACCTCGCGGGCAGCAAGGGGACCTGCGCACCGGTGGCCGGCGCGCCGCACGGCACCCGCCCGCGCTGCGACGACGGGGGCAAGGAGCCCTGCAAGGCCCTGGCGTGCGACGGCGCGGCCGACCGCACCAAGTGCGTGGCCTACGCGTCCGGCTCGGCCACCACCTGCGGCACGGCCTCGTGCGCGGGCTCGACGTTCACCCTCACGTCGACCTGCGACGGCAAGGGCGCCTGCGAGACAGCCAAGACGACCTCCTGCGTGCCCTTCGCCTGTGACGACAGTGGGTGCCTCACCACCTGCTCCAGCGACGCGCACTGCGCCGCGGCGTTCCGCTGCGACGGCGGCAGCTGCGTGGCGCGGACGGCCACCTGCTCGGCCGACAAGCTCTCGTCGATCGACAAGGTCGGCAAGGCCGAGGCCTGCGCGCCCTACCGCTGCGGCCCGAGCGGCGCCTGCCTCAAGGAGTGCACCTCGTCCGACGACTGCCAGGCGGGCAACGCCTGCGACCTCGCCATGAGGAGCTGCGGACCGGCCGGCGTCGGCGACTCGGGGGGCTGCAGCGTGGCCGCGCCCTCGCCCAGCGCGCGCTCCGCGCTGCTCCTCGCGCTGTGCGCGGCCGCGCTGCTGGCCCGCCGCGCGCGGGCTCGACGGAGGCTCGTGCGCTCGGTGACGACGCTCGCCGTCGGCGCGGGCCTCGTGTCCTCCGCGTGCTCGAGCGACCGACCGGAGTCGCCGCCGATCCGCACGGCCTCGTCGGCCCTGTACGCGTGGGGCACGGGCGCGGCGATGCCGAGCGGGCGCATCGACCACTCGGCGACCCTCCTGCCCACCGGCAAGGTCCTGATCGTCGGCGGCGGCGTGAGCACCACGCTGCTCCATTCGACGGCCGACCTCTACGACCCGGCGACGAACGCCTGGAGCGCCGCGGCGTCGCTGCCTGGTACGCGCTCCTCCCACGCAGCGCTGCTGCTCCCGAGCGGCAAGGTGCTCGTCGCGGGCGGCTACGGCACGACCTCCACCACGGGCTACGTCTACGACCCACCGGCGAACAGCTGGACCGCGACGGTCGGGTACCTGCCCCCGGGGGGCGCCACGCTGCACGCCCTGCCGGGCGGCAAGGCGCTCTTCGTCGCCTCCGATCGAGCCTACCTCTACGACCCGGCGACCAACACGTGGACCGCGGGCGGCGCGTTCGTGGCCGGCAATCGCTACGACACCTGGGGCGTGAGCCTGGCCTCCGGCAAGGTCCTCGTCGCCGGCGGCTCCAACGGCGGCGCGCTCTCCACGGCGGAGGTCTACGATCCGGGGACCGACGCCTGGTCCGCCGCCGGCACGTTCACCGGCGCGCGCTTCTACCACCGCATGGTGCGGCTCCCGAGCGGCAAGGTGCTGCTCCACGGCGGCCAGAACGTGTCGCTGCTCGGGGAGACGGCGCAGCTGTACGACCCGGCGACCAACGCCTGGACGGCGGCGGCCTCGGCCACGTTCCAGCGCTGGACGCACGCGCTCACCCTGCTCCCGAACGGCAGGGTCCTCGCGAGCGGCGGCATCGTCGCGGAGGCGGAGGTCTACGATCCCGCGACCGACTCCTGGGCGCGGGCGGGGAGCCTCAGCGGGCCGCGCTGGCGGGACGCGACCTCGCTGTTGCCGAGCGGCGGCGTGTTGATGGCGGGCGGCCTGATCACTGGCGCGACCACGTCGTCGGTCGATCTCTTCACCCTCGTCGGCAACGGCGCCGCGTGCGGCGACCCCGGTGAATGCGCGTCTGGGTTCTGCCTCGGGGGCGCCTGCTGCAACACGGCTTGCACGGGCACCTGCCTCGCGTGCGACCTCGCGGGCGCGGCCGGCACGTGCTCGCCCGTCACCGGGGCGCCGCACCACGGCCGCTCCTGCGGAGGCTCCTTCGCCTGCACGGCGGGCGCGTGCGCGACCAGCTGCGCGTCGGACGCGGCGTGCCTGCCCACGGCGTGGTGCAGCGGCGCGACGTGCGTCGCCAAGAAGGCCAACGGCGTGACCTGCACGGCGACCAACCAGTGCGCGAGCGGCAACTGCGTCGACGGAGTCTGCTGCGACACCGCGTGCGGCGGCCAGTGCGAGGCGTGCGACAACCCCGGCAAGGCAGGCACCTGCACCGCGACCTACGGCGTCCCCCACGGCGGGCGCGTGGCCTGCACCGGCGCCGGCCTGGGCTCGACCTGCGGAGCCACCTGCGACGGCAGGTGACCCGGATCAGGCGCACCTTCGCGCCTGCGACCACGTTCTGCAGCGCGACGAGCCGCAAGGACGGCCTCGAGACCCACGCGAGCCTGTGCGACGGCGCCGGCGCCTGCAAGGACGTCGCGAAGTCGTGCGGCGCCTACGGCTGCGACGCGACCACCTGCAAGCTCACGTGCGCGGCCGACCTCGACTGCGCCGGCGGGTACTACTGCAAGTCCGGCGCGTGCGTGGTCATCGAGGATCTCGGCTCTCCGTGCACCGCAGGCGCTGGTTGCAAGACCGGCTTCTGCGTCGACGGCGTCTGCTGCGGGACGGCCTCTTGTTCGGCCGGCAGCTCGTGCGTCGCCGGCGTCAAGAAGGGCCTCTGCGCGAAGTTGCCCGGCGCGGCCTGCACGGTCGGCGAGGAGTGCGGCGCCGGCTACTGCGTCGACGGGGTCTGCTGCGACCGCGCGTGCGACGGTCAGTGCGAGGCGTGCGACGTCGCGGACGGCAAGGGCAAGTGCCAGGGCGTGAGCGGCGCGCCCCACGGGGCTCGCACGCCTTGCGATGCGGGCGGCACCGACCCGTGCAAGGCCCGAAAGTGCGATGGCGCGACCGACGCGACCAAGTGCATCGGCTACCAGGCCGGCCCCACCACGGTGTGCGCTCCGTCGTCGTGCGCGGGCAGCACGGTGACCCAGCCGGCCACGTGCGACGGCAAGGGCAGCTGTCAGGCGCCCACGACGACGTCGTGCGCGCCCTACGCGTGTGGCGCGAGCGGCAAGGCATGCCTGACCGGATGCACGGTCGACGCGCACTGCAGCGAGGGCTTCGAGTGCCGCGGCACGCTCTGCGTCTCCCGTGGCGACAAGTGCTCGGCCGACCTCTCCACCTCGATCTCGGAGGACGGCGTCGAGCGCCCTGCGCGCCGTTCCGCTGCGGGAGCGCGGGCGTCTGCCTCGACACGTGCGCCACGTCGGCCGACTGCGCGGCGGGCGCGAGCTGCGACCTCGACACGAAGTCCTGCGTCTCGGCGGCTCCCACCGACGCGGGAGGCGGCTGCGCGGTCGCGCACGTGTCCCCGTCGCCGCTGGGTCTCGCGGGCGCGCTCGGCCTCGCCTCGCTCGTCAGCGCCGCGCTCCGTCGTCGTCGGGCGACGTGAGGACGCGGCGCCGTCGGCCGACGACCACGAGCAGCGCGAGCAGCAGCGAGGCCGGGCTCGCGCCGCCGCCACCGAACGCGCACCCGCCCCCCGAGTCGCTCGAGGGGAACACGCAGGTGTTGGTCGCGGGATCGCACAGAGCGCCCGGCGTACAAGCCGTGCTCGAGGTGCAGCGATCGCCGCACGCGCCGCTGGTGGTGCAGAGGTACGGGCTGCAGTCGACCGTCGTCCCGTCGGCCTTCTGCGACGAGAGTCGATCCGCGGAGCAACGCGCGACGCGGGCGATGCACACCTCGCGGTCGCAGACGAAGCCGGAGGCACAGTGCTCGTCCTTGGTGCAGCCCGTGCGGCAACCCGCCGGGTCGCAGACGTAGGGGGTGCACGTCTGCGTGGCCGGGACCGCGCACGCGCCCGCTCCGTTGCAGGTGCCCTTGCCCACGTAGGTCGCGCCCTCGCACTTCGCCGGCGCGCACGTGGTCTCGGTCGCGGCCGCGTAGCCCACGCAGGCCTTGCTGTCCTTGGTGCCGGCGCAGGTGCGCGCGTCGCAGCTCGAGGTGCCGGCGGAGCACTTCGCCCGCGCACCGTGCGGCTCGCCGTCGATCGGCGTGCAGCTGCCGAACTTCCCGCTGACGTCGCACGCCTCGCACTGGCCGTCGCACGCCGACTCGCAGCACACCCGTCCGCACAGTGCCCGAGGCGCACTCGGGATCGAGCGTGCACACGGAGCCGCGCTTCTTCGAGCAGACGCCGGGGTTCTCGGGGTTGCCGCAGCTCTCGCCGACGCCGCACACCGCGACGCCGCAACAGGCGCCGTCGGTGCAGAGCCCCGTGGTGCACGTCGAGGCGCTGGTGCACGGGGTGCCGAGGCCGTCCACCTTCGCGCACGCCCCGCCCTTGCAGTAGTAGCCCGCCTTGCAGTCCGGATCACCAGCGCACGATGTCTTGCACGTGGTCGCGCCGCACACGTAGCCCTCGCACGACTTGCTGGTCGCGCTGCACGTGCCGTCGGCCGCGCAGGTGCCCGCGCGGCTCTCCACGCCGAGGACACAGGCGTCGGTGCCGCACGACGCGCTCGCGCCCGGGACGTGACACGCGGTGCGGTCGATGCCGTCGCAGCGGTCACCGCACGCGGTCCCAGCGCCCGGTCCGGTGCACGCCGAGCGCTTGCCGCGCGGCGCGCCCTGGGTGGGCGAGCACACGCCGAGCTTGCCCGGGATGTCGCACGCCTCGCACTTCCCTCCGCACGCGGCGTCGCAGCAGTAGCCATCGACACAGAGGCCGGAGGCGCAGTCGGTCGTGACCGCGCACGCGCTCCCGATCGGCTTGGTGCAGGTGCCGAGGGCGCCGGGCTGGTTGCACGTCGCGGGCGCCGTGCACGAGGGGCTCACGCAGCAGACGCCGTCGACGCACGCGCCGCTGCCGCAGTCGCCCGCGGCGGCGCAAGTGGCGCCGAGCGCGCCGCCGTAGATGTCGACGAGGCTCGAGACGGTCGGCCCCGCCGAGAACCCGTTGCCGCCGCCGATGGCGAGGGCCCGTCCGTCGGCGAGCAGGGCCATCGCCATGTACGCGCGCGCGTCGGACAGCGAGCCGACCGCGGAGAAGGAGCCGGCCACGGGATCGAACAGCTGCGCGTCGGCCGTGAAGGAGGTGCCGTTCAGGCCACCCGTGAACAGGACCCTGCCGTTCGACAGGAGCTGGGCGCCGCCGCCGTCGCGGGCGTGCGCGAAGGCGGGCGCGGGAGCCCAGGTGTTGCTCGTCGGATCGTAGATCTCGTTGTTCGCGTCGTCGGAACGACCGCTCGTGACGAACACCTTGCCGGAGGGGAGCGTGACGACCTTGGGCCACCAGTGCCCCTCGAAGGAGCGCTCGTCGAGGCCCAGGTGTTGGTCGCCGGATCGTAGATCTCCGCCGAGCTCTGGCTGGCGCTGCCGCCGCCGACGAGCAGGACCTTGCCCGAGGCCAGCACCGCGACGCCCGGCAGGTTGCGCGCCGCCTTCATCACCCCCGTCGTGGTCCAGGCCCCTGTCGCGATCGTGTAGACGTCCGAGACCGTGGGCGCCGCGCCGTAGCTGCTCGCCGCGGTCACGAGGACCTTTCCGCCCGGGAGCGGGACGGCGGCCGAGAACTCGGCGGTCGAGGTCTTCTTCGCGTCGGTCCAGGTGCCGGTGGCCGGGTCGAAGAGCTCCGCGGTCTTGCTGACGGCGAGCACCTTGCCGGTCGAGAGCGCGATCAGGCCGGGGGGCCAGATGAACCCGCCGTACTCGTAGGTCGTCTTGCCCGTCTTCGACCAGGTGTTGGCCTTCGGATCGTAGAGCTCGGGCTGACCGGGCGCGCCGTCGCCGCCGACGACGAGCACGCGACCGTCGCCGAGCCTCACCGCGCTGTGATCGTACCGGGCGATCGCGAGGTTCGCGGCCTTGGTCCAGATCGGATCGACGACGATGGGGAGCGCGAGCCCGCGGGCATCGAGGCTGGCCTCGACGATCGTTCGGGTGCCCTCGTCGTGGTCGTGCACGGAGAGCTCGCGCCGCACGCCCCGGGCGTCGATCGCGACGATCGGCGCCGTGGAGATCCACACCCGACCGCTCGGGTCGATCGCCTCGATCCGCCCCTCGCGCGTGCGGATGCGCGCGACCGCGGCGCCGCGGTCGATGGCGAGCCGGAGGCGCACGCCCTGCTCCGGGATCTCGTGGACCACGCGCAGGTCCTCCACGACCGCACCGGCCCGCAGGAACACCGAGTCGACGCGAGCGCCCGTCGCCACGTGGATCCCGTCGACGGCGATGGTGGGCGAAGGACGCGCGTCGAGATCGACGACGTCGAGGAAGAAGCCGTTCGCCCCGGGCAGGGCGAGGTGGAGCGGGGCGTCGGCGCTCGTCGGGAGCGTCGCGTCGAGGTCGCGCGTCGGAGGAGAAGCCGCGATTCCCGGGAGGGCGAGGCGCACGGCCTGGAGTGAGCGATCGACCCGCGGGACGGCGGAGACGCCGGCGTCGACGGCCGGCGGATCCTCGGGTTGCGAGGCGCTGCAACCGGCGACGGCCGCGGCCGCGAGGCTCGCCCCGAGCCTTCGACGACGAACGGCGAAGGAAGCGGCGAGCAGCCCGAGGAGACCGAGCCACGCCCTCGAGGGCGAAGGCCCCCGGCCGCCCATGGAGCAACCGTCCGAGGCGGCGACCTCGCCGGCGCCGGGCACGCACACCGACTGCGCGACGTCGCACACGCTGCCGGGGGTACAGTCCGTGGAGCTCGTGCAGGCCTTGGCGCAGGTGCCATCGCGCGTACACACGTAGGGCGCGCAGCTCACGGGTATCCCGTCGGCTCCGATCGAGCCCGTGAGATCGTCGGTGCACCGCGCGGCGATCGGCTCACAGCGGCTGCCCTTGCAGACGAAGCCCTTGGTGCAGTGCGTGTCCTCGGAGCAGGTCTCCCGGCACTTCGTGCCCTCGCACGCGTAGGGCACGCACGAAGACTCCTTGGCGGCCGGGCAGGTGCCGCTGCCGTCGCAGGTGGCCGCGAGCCCCAGCGTGGAGCCGACGCAGCTCGTGGCGCGACACGTCGCGCCGATGGGGGCCTTCTTGCCGACGCAGGCCGTGCGGTCCTTGGTCCCGGCGCAGGTCGCGGCCGCGCACACGTCTCCGCCTCCGTCGGCGCACGCGGGGCGAGTCCCGTGCGGAGGACCGGCGACCGCCGAGCAGACACCCACGCGACCCTCGACGTCGCACGCTTCACACTGCCCCGAGCAGGCTTCGTCGCAGCAGACGCCGTCGACGCACTGGCCGGTGCCGCAGTCGACGGCGTCCTTGCACGCGCTGCCCTGCTTCACCTTGCAGGTCCCGGCGAACCCGGGGAGCGAGCACGCAGAGCCCGCGTCGCAGGTCGCGACCCCGCAGCACACACCGTCGGTGCAGAACCCGGTGGTGCACGCCGACGCCGTCTTGCACGGCTTGCCGAGCCCCTCGGCCGGGACGCACGCGCCGCCCTTGCAGTAGTTGCCCGCGGCGCAGTCGGTGGCCGTCGTGCAGGTCGTCCGGCAGGTGGTCGGACCGCACGCGTAGGCGCCACAGTCCTTGGTCGCGCCGGAGCAGACGCCCGCGCCGTTGCAGGTCCCGACGCGCGTCTCCTTGCCCGCCGTGCACGTGTCGGTGCCGCAGGCCGTGGTCGAGGGCGGGAAGGTGCAGGTGCTCGGGTCGATGCCGTTGCAGCTCGCGGCGCACGCGGTGCCGGCGCCCGTCGTGGAGCACGCGGCGCGGCCGCCCACCGGCGCGCCGAGCACGGGGCTGCAAGTGCCCACCTTTCCGGTCACGTTGCAGGCGGCGCACTGCCCGGTGCACGCCGTGTTGCAGCACACGCCGTCGGCGCAGGATCCGGAGGCACACTCGGTGCCCGCCCCACACGCGGTGCCGGCGGGCTTGGAGCACGTCCCGAGCTTGCCCGGGAGGTTGCACTTCGCGCCCGCGACGCAGCTCGCGGTGCCACAGCACACGCCGTCGATGCACGAGCCCGACAGGCACTCTCCCGCGACCGCGCACGTGACGCCGAGCGATCCGCCCCAGATCTCCGAGCTCGCCGACGAGGTCGCCGTGCCACCGGACACGATCACCTTGCCGCTCGCCAGCAGCCCACCAGCCGACTCGTCGCGCACGACCGACATCGAGCCCGCCGGCGCCCACGTGTTGGTCGCCGGATCGTAGAGCTGCGCGAGCGCGGTGGTGCCGCCGGCGACGAACACCTTGCCCGACGGCAAGAGGAGCGCGACGTGCTGCGCGCGCACCGCCGCCATGTTCCCGGCCGAGCTCCACGCGTTGGTCGTCGGATTGTAGACCTCGGCGGAGGAGAGCCCGTAGCCGCCGGAGACGAGGACCCGCCCATCCGCCAGCACCGTCGCCACGGCGGCCCCACGCGCGGCGGCCATGGGGGCGCGCGCGGCCCACACGTTGGTCGTCGGGTTCCAGTGCTCACAGCTCTTGAGCACGCTGTCGCCGCCGCACACGAGGATGGTCCCGCCCGGGAGCTTGGCTCCGATCGGCATGCCACGCGAGACGCTCATCGAGGCGACCTCGCTCCACGCGTTGGTCGTCGCGTCGTAGACGACCGCGGACTCCCCGCCGACCGCCACCGTGCCGCCGCCGGCGAGGAGGACCTTCGTCGGCGAGACGAGCACCGTCGCTGCGTCCTTGCGGTTGTAGGGCATCCCGGGGATGGCCGCCCAGGCTCCGGTCGCGGGCGACCAGATGGCCGCCGCCGCCGTCGGGAGGCTGATGCCGGCGCCACCGGCGGCGAGCACGCGACCGTCGCCGAGCCGGATGACCTGCACGCCCACGCCGATCGGCCCACCCGAGTCCCCGGTGAGCGAGAACGTGTTGGTCGCCGGATTGTAGATGTCGGCGTCCCGGTGCCGCTGGTAGGTGCCGCCGTCCTCTCCGCCCATGAAGAACACGCGCCCGTCGGCGAGCGGCACCGCCTTGTGCAGCTTGCGGACGCGGCCCATCGTCGGCCCGCTCACCCACCCGGGATCGACGGCGATCGGGTAGCGGAGCCCGCGAACGTCGACGGACAGCGTCAACACGTGACCGTCGCCGTCGGCGTCGAGCCGGGCCTCGAGGGGCCGCGCGGTGCCCTCGGCGTCGTAGGCGACGAACGGTACGCTGCGCGCGACGGTCCGCCCCTCCGCGTCGGTGACCTCGACCCGCCCCTCGTGCAGCGTCGTCTGGCCAGGCGCCCGGAGCCGCCAGCGGAAGGTGGTGGGCGCGCGCGACGAGCGCAGGATGCGCCACTCCTCGTCGGTGTCGCCCTCGGCGCTCCACACGGCGTCGGTGTCGACGGCGACTTCGGCCGTGGTCAGGAGCCCGTCGACAGCGGCGACCTGATGGTTCGCGACGTCGAGCGCGCGCATCTCGAGCGCGCCCAGCGTCCAGGTCGCGCCGGCCGTCGTCGGCCCTCTTGCAGCTCTCGGCGCCCGCAGGTGGGGGATCCGGGCCGCGCGGAACCGCGCCGCGACCAGCCCGGTCTCCTGCTCGGCGGTCTCCTGGCTCTGGGTCTCGGGGACGGAGCTCGAACGACAGCTCGTGAGCGCGAGGAAGCCAGCAACGAAGGGCAGGAGCACGCGACGCATGCGCTCACGCTACCGGGTGCGCACCCCTGCCTGGGATCGAAATCACCGTCGGAGAAAGCAGATGTGGGCAGGGGTGGGGCAAGGGCAGGCGCGACGTGTGACACGCCATCCTGCCTCGAACGAGGCGGTCCGGTGAGCTCGGCTCAAGCCGAGGGGCCCGCGCGCAGATGCTCCAGGATCTTCGCCCACGTGTCCGCGTGCACGGCCTTGCGCGGAAGGACGTGGCCCATCGGTGTGGAGATGCTGTCGCCCGCGACCTTGCGGACGCCGCGATCGAGCGCCGTCAGGTCGAGGAACTCGTCGCCGTCAGCAAGCCGCTTGGCCGTCTCGGCCGCGCCGTCTACGCCACCCGCGCCGACATCCTCGAGCTCCTCTCCGACAGCGCGAGGTCGCTACCGTCAGCACCGCCGTCGTGCTTGGCAATGGTGGTCATGCTCGGCACCGAGCACCTCGCGTGCCAGCACGCCTTGCGGTCGGGGGCTTCGTGTCCAGGTTGTTCCTCACGGACGTGCCGAAAATCCAGGAACCACCCTACATCACCCAGCTCCGCGGAACGTCGACGTCGTCGCCCAGAGCGACCTGCACCTCGTCGCGATGGATATGACGGTCATCGAGGGGCCGGACCTGGGCCTCGTCGTGCGTCTGTCGGGAGCGACGCGCGTCGGCAACCTCGAAGAGAAGGACGACTGAGCGACCGTCGCATCACCGCCGGCTCTGGACCGCGGCGCGCGGCGCGATGGCTCCCCGGATCATCGCCGTCATGGCGGCCTCGAGGCGTCGCCAGCCGGCGTCCTCGTCGATCGCCACGCCGTTGTACCGCTTGATGAAGCGCGCACGCAGCGCGAGGTAGTGGACGGCCGCGGAAGCGATCGCGGTGACCGCCTCGAGGTCGACACCCGGAGGGATCCGCGCCTGCACGAGCTCCCCGAGCGCCCTCCCGAACTGCTCCCGCGCGGCTTCGAGCGGCGCGTGGAACGGCGAGCGGCTCGCCACCTCGCCGGCGAGCACGGCCAGGGTGAGCGGCCTCTTCCGGAGCGCGCGCGTAGCGGACCATCACCTCGGCGACGGCGTCCCCGAGCGACATCGCGTCCAGCGCCGAGCGATCGACCACGATCTCGGCCACGGTCGGCCAGAACGCCGCGCTCTCCGCGAAGGCCGTCAAGAGTCCCTCGAGGCCGCCGAAGTACCGGTAGATGAGCACCTTGTCCACACCGGCCTCGCGGGCGACCGCGTTGACGCCGAGGCCTGCGACACCGTCCTGCTCGATCACCCGCTGCACCGCGGACAGCAGCTCGGCCTGCGTGCCGTCCTTGTCGCGGCTCCTCTTCACGCTCGCATCAGAACGCGAGACGGGCCTGGAAGGAAAGCCACATCGGCGCGCTCGCGGCCCCGCCCCGCACCTCGCCGCCGAAGACCGGGCGCGTCTCGTGGTGCAGGGGGACGATCCACGCCGGCACCCAGGCGATCTCGAACGGCCCGAGCCCGACGCCGAGGCGCGCGCCGAGCTCCAGGTTCGGCAGCGTGGCGCTGGAGGTGTCGACGACGATCGCCAGGCGCGGCCCCGCCACGAACGACCACGGCCTGACCGAGCGCGAGAGCACCGCGGCGTGCGCGACCGAGAGCAGCGCACCGCCCGGGCCAGGCAGGTACTCCGCGGCGAGCACCACGTCACCGACGATCGCGGTCTCGGCGTCGAGGCGGCGGTAGACGAACTGCACGCCGACGCCGACCCCGAGCGGCCGTCCGACGAAGTCGCGATCCTCGCGCTCGACGCCGTTCTGGCGGAGGGTCAGCGCCCTCGGCAGGCGCTTGCTCGACACCACGGCGATCACCGCCGGACGGTCTCTCGTCGGCGCCGACGACACGGCGGCATCGCTGGGTGGCGCCTCGGCGTGGGCGACGGTCGCCACGGCGAGGGTGGCGAGCAGGAACGCCCCTCTCACGACGTCACCTCGGTCACCCACTCGACCGGCCTCCGCGGGCTGTGGTGCGTGTCGTCCCACGCGACGCCGATCCGGAACGCCATCTGCGCGTGACCCTCGGCGAGGGACGCGAGCACGGGCTCGAGGTCGGGCCGCAGGCCCTTCTGGCGCTCGCGATCGCGACGCTCGGGCAGCTGGTTGAGCGGCTGCATCGCGAGGCCCTCCCGGGCCGCGAACAGGTGCAGGCGCTGGTAGACCCGCCCCACCTGCAGCAGCTCTCCGACGTCTTCGAGGGCGCGCGTGGACAGGATGGCGAACGCAGTGACCGGTCCGGTGTGCACCTCCTCGGTGTTGGCGATCCAGTAGCCACCCGCGTCGGCGGCGCTGGGCCGACCGAGCGTCTTGCCCGCCGCCGTGGTGAAGGCGCCGAGCGACTGCGCGTCCAGCGTGAGCCCGTCGCGATGGCGATCGATCTCCTCCTTGGTGTGGCGGTACCACGCGTGGCTCGCATCGTTCATCCCGGCGTCGTCGACGATGGCCCGCGTGGCCCGCCGGGTCCCGTCGCGGAACGTGTCCATGCGAGCGTCGGTGAGGGTCGTGAGGGCGACCACGGGATCCGACGCGAGGCGACCGAGCTCGCGCCCGAGCGCCGGATCGAGGGGGAATTCGCCGTAGCGCCCGCGGTGCGTCTTGCGACGCGCGAGCCCTCCGGCGAGCTCGGAGCGCGGGCTCTTGGCCGTGGCGAGGAGGACGTCGGCCACGAGATCGGGCGAATCCGCGTCGGTGCGCGCGACGACGGTCGCGACCAGACCGACCTCCGGCGCCCACACGACCATGTTCTCGATCGCGCACCCGAGGCCGATGATGCGCTCGCGGCCGAGCGGGTCCATCGCGCCCAGCGATCGCGCGCGGTCGACGAAGACGCGCACGCGGTCGGGCGTGACGACGAACCGCCAGGGCTGGGTGTCGTGCGGGTTCGCGGCGAGCAGGCCCGCGTGCACGACCTGCAGGAGAGGCGCGCGGGTCGGGTCCGGGAACGACCACGGCGTGTACGCCGCACCCTCCTCGGGGTCGAACCCGCAGCGCGGGAGCATGGCCGCGCCAGAGAGCGCGGCGGCGAGGCGGAAGAGCGAGCGGCGGGTGAGGAATCGGCTTGTCACCATGCAGTGACTCACTATGTCACCGCGCAGTGACTTGTCAAGCGGACGGGGCGCGGATCCCCTCCACGCAGGCGATCGCCTCGTCACACTGCGCGCCGCTCGCGCGACGGAGGGTGGTGCTCCATGGTCGTCTCCCGTCCGCCCTCTGGATCACGGCCGCCGTGGCGTGCAGTCCAGCGCCCGAGCCGAGGGCGCGGGCTCCCATGCCCACGACGCCCCGGTCGACGCTTCCCCGACTGACGCGCCCCGACCCGAGCGCGCCGTTCTTCGCGTCGCGCGGTGACCACGAGCTGCGCGTGACGTTCGGCGAGCTGCCACCACCGTTCCGTGCCGGGTGGTGGATCCACACGCTCGATCTCGACGGCGTCCGCGCCTTCCCGCCGATCTGTCCAGGGGGGCCTCTGTGCACGAGCGAGCACGCCGCCCTGGTCGCGGACCACGGATCGCAAGCGCAGCTCGCGGTGGTGCGCGAGACCCCCGACCGGCTCGAGCTCGTGATCGCGGGCGCCCTCTTGGGGAGCCCGGAGTGCGGCGTGTACGGCTACTACGTCGTGCGCCTGGACCCCACCGGCGTGCGCGTCGGCCCTCCGGCCCGGGGCTGCTTCGCCGCTGCTCACGACGGCGGCCTCTTCGTCGCGGCCGGACCACCCCTTCACCTCCGTGCCGCCGCCCCTGCCGCGCGTTCGACCTCGAGCTCGACGAGGGCACCTTGGGGTGGACCGAGACGGTCGTGGAGACCTGCCCCCCGTGACGGCAGGGCTTCCGTCACGGCGCTGCGCGACGTCCACGCCGCCTGGCACGACCGGTGGCTCGCCAGCATCGACGAGGCTCGATCGGCCCACGCGCGCCCGTGCCTGTCCATCGCCTGCCCTCCCTGACCGATTGGAAGGTGCACGCTCGTCGCCATGCACCGCGGCGCCCCGGCTGGCTTCGTCTTGGCGGGCGCGACCGCGCGAGGAGCCCGTCACTTCGACGTCGCGCCGTTGCAGAGGCTCGCTTCCACCTGCTGGTAGAACACCGAATTGCACACGCCAGCATTGCAGTTCCACGACGCACACTCGACGGCGTCGGTGCACTTGGCGCCTCCCGCGAGACCTGCGCCGCACTTGTCGACGACGCAGGTCCGGGAGTAACCGCACGCGACGTAGTTGCTCGTGCTGCACGCGGCACCCTCCGCCAGCTGCTTGCGACACGCCGCGGTCCCGCCGGTGAGGTCGCAGTAGAAGCCCTCGTCGCAGTACCGGAGCTGCGAGCCGGTGAAGCTGCAGGGCGCCCCCTCGGCCACGATCGACGACGCCTTGCAGCGCTTGGTGGTGGTGTCGCAGTAGGCGACCGCGCCAGGTGGAGAATGGCACTCCGCGCTCGAGGCACACGCCGCGCCGGGAGCCGTGGTCCCGTTGAACAGCTGCGCGCACGCGCGCTGTGATCGCAGGTAGGGCACGAACTCGATCTGGCAGGCCGCGATGGCGGTGGACCAGTCCTTGGCGCAGGCCTCGAGCTGCGAGTCGTCGTAGACCGCCTTCCCGAGCCCGACCGCGTCGATGCGCGTCGTGCAGTACGACAGCGCAGCCTCGCGACAGCCGGCGCCCGCGAACGCGATCCCGACGGTCTTGCAGCACGCCTCGGTCGCGCCGCCACACAACGCATCCGCGAGGCGTTTGCACGTGCGATCCTCGGTGGGGAGCACTGCGCCGTCCGACGTGCCGTCGGAGGCGCCATCGGCCTCGAGAGCGACGTCGGTCGGGGTGACCGCGGTGTCGGCCGGCGCGGCCTGCGGATCGACCTTGCTCCCGCAACCGACGACGAGCAGGAGAATCGGAAAGATCGCGGCGCTTCGCATGCGCCATGATCGCATGCTTCCGTCAGTCGCTCCAACCGCCGGGCACGAGCACCCAGCCGCCGCCGATCGACACGTACGTGCTCACCTTCCACTTCGCGCCGGGCGTGGGCGGCATGCGCCACGCGCCGCCGACCCAGATCCAGCCCTCGACGGCGAAGAACCAGTAGCCCTCGGTCCACACCATTCCTGGCGCCGGCGCTGGCGGCGGCACCTCCTTCTTCGAGGCGGGCGCTGCGCTCGGCGCCTTCGCCGTCTTGCCCTCGTCGACGTCCTTCTTGGGCACCTTCCACGTGCCAGGCGACCAGACCCACGACGTGTGCCAGGTGTAGCTGCCCGACACCCAGACGGCGTTGTCGCTGGGCTTCGGCGGCGGCGTCTCGGCCGGCGGCGGCGGGGGCTTGCCGTAGGGGGTCGTGGCCCCGGGCTTGGGGCTGCCCTTGGGATCGGGACCGTCGCCGAACTCCTTGCGGCAGGCATCCGACCACACCTTCTTGGCCTTCCACGCGTCCCAGCACGCCTTGCTGCGGGCGTCGCGCTCGGGGACGTCGCCGGCGAGGCTCCGGCACTCGTCGGGCCAGACCTTGGACGCGTAGTAGTTCTTGAAGCAGAGGTTGATGGCCGCGCTCTTGTCCATCGACTTCTTCTTGTTCGCCTCGCGCTCCTCGATCTTCTTGCCGACCTCGAGCTTCCACGCGGGCACGTCGACCGGCGCGTACACCCCCTGCTCCACCTCGATGTACGCGTCGTCGCCGAAATCGAGCGCGACCTCGCTCCACACGGTGAGATCGACGCGCCCCGTCGGCGGCTTGGTGTAGTCGAAGTGAACGGTGAACTTGGCGTTGGGGGGCAGCTTCACCTTCGGCGCCGGCACCTCGACGATCAGGTCGACCTTGCCACCGCCAGACCCGCCCGGCCCGCCCGATCCGACGGGGGGCGGCGGCGGTGGTGTGCCCTTCGGCTTGCCCGGGCCGCTGCCGATCGGCGTGGGACCGGAAGAGGGCGGCGGCTCGAGCTTGCAGAACGCGTTGTCCGGCTCCTTCACCCACTGGTTGTCGGCCCCGAGCGTGTAGAACAAGCTGCTCGTGACGCCGGCGTAGCCACCGCCCTTGAACTCCCAGCGACCCGTCATGGCCTTGCCGCCGTGGATGGTGACCACGACGTACTCGCTGAACTCGCCGCCGAGCGGGTCGATGGCGAAGTCGAAGGGCCCCTGCGCGCAGCGCCGCGTCAGCGCGAAGAGGCGCGTTCGCTTCGGGACCATGTCGGCCTGGGCCGTCCCGACCAGGATGCGGCGGTAGAGCGGCGGCGGATTGTAAGCCGGCGGAGGTGTCTGGGCGGTCGGACCGGGTGAAGGGCGCGGGGCGGCGCTGCAGGCAGACAGCGCCACCGAGAGGACGAAGAGGAAGCAGGACCGCATCGATCGGCAGACGGCGCAGGCGTCCGCCGATTCACTCGGTCGTCAGGGCAGCGGCGTCCGGCGCTCGAACACGTACCCGCCCTTGGTCGCGCCCCACTTCTGCGCGCCGGCGTCGTCGAAGCCGCGGTCCCACGACTTCATGCCAGCCGCATCGATGGTGACCTCGCTCGTCGCGTAGGTCGCGCCGCTGAGATCGCTCGGGCACTCCTTGCCGTTGGTGCCGCCGACGAAGTGGTCGGTCTCCCAGTTCACGACGACCGCGCACCCTGCCCTCTCCGTGACCATCGTCGGCTCGAAGGTGATCTTCGACGGGTCCTTGCAGAGCCCCTTCGCCTTGATCGGCGAGACGAGCTCGAACACGCGGGACACCGCGCCCGCGCCCTTCTTCTCGATCACGTAGAGGCGCTGCCGGTACGGCGCGTTCAGCGTGTCCATGCGGGCCTGCTCGATGTAGAGCACGTGCGCGCCGAGGGCGGGCGCTTCGACCTTGCACGTCTGCAGCTGGATCTCGAAGTAGGTGGGATCGGCCTTGGCCTGGGTGACCGAGTCGAAGCGGCCGGTGAGGTAGCGCTCGAGCTCCACCGCGAGGTCCTTCTCGGCGACCTCGGCGCCGCCGGTGTCACCCGCCTCCTCGACGCCACCGGAATCCGTCGTCGGCGCGAGCGGCGCCTCGCTCCCGCAGGCGGCGAGGAACAGCGAACCGAGTACGAGGGAGCCGAGGCTCAGGGCACGAAGAGCTCGGAGCATCACTTTCCAGCCTTTCCGCTGCAGAACGACTTGCTGCCGCACTTGCCGCCCGCGCCGACCGGATCGAACGGCGCGCACGAGTACGGCCAGGCCGACTTGCACTCGTAGTTCCAGTGGCAAGCCTCGCCGTCGGCCTTGGTCACCGTGCACTTCTTGGTGGCGTCGTCGCAGTACGTGCCGACGTCGCACTCGTCGATGGGCCCGGTGTCCTGTCCACAGGCCGCGCCGAGGGCGAGCTTCTTGCCGAGACGGGAACAGGTGCCGGGCTTGCTCGGCGAAGAGCCATCGCAGCTCGACCCGTTGCGCGTGTCGCAGAACCACCAGAGCGGGACCGCCGAGCACTCCTCCCCCGGCTTGCGCCAGGCCACACACTTGCGGTCGGTCACCTTGCTCGGGGGGCCGTCGCAGTAGCCCTGCGTCGGATCGCACTCGCCGTTGAAGGTCGTGTCGCCGATGTCCTGACAGGGCGTGCCCACCTTGGCGGTCTTGGTGAACACCTCCGTGGCGCGGACGTCGCTGCACTTCGGGTCGAGCAGCGCGGTGGAGAGGTCGGTGCCGCACGAGGCCTTGCCGATCGCTGCCACGCATGCCGCCCCCTTCTTCGCGTCGAAGGCCATGCGGCCGCGCTCGATCGAGGGGAGCCACTTGCCGTGGAGGACGCCGAGCTGCGTCGTGAGGGTGGCGACGCACTCCGCCGCGCTCGGCACCTTGCCCGCGGGCAGCGTGTAGGGGGCCGCCTGGTACGCGCGGAAGTACGTGCCGACGTCCGCGTCGCTGCAGCACTCCGAGAGCTTGGCGCAGGTGGCCTCGGCGAAGGCCTTGGCGAAGGCCGCGACGTCCTTCTTCGGGTCGCCCGCGTCCGTGGGCCCACCCGTGTCGACCGCGTCGGGCGTGCCGGTCTCGGCGATCGTCTCCTCGGCCCCGCTCTCGACGAGGGTCTCGACCGCGCCGTCGTCGGAGCCCGTGTCCAGCGCGGCCTCCGTCGACGAGGAGCAGCCGAGCACCCATACCCACCCCAGCAGCAGCGACACCTTGTGCATGGGCCAGCCCTCCAGCACCCGTCGTGCCAGCCGCGTGACGGCGGTTTCTCGGGGTTCTGGCGGCCGGGTGACGGCGCGCTATGCTCCAAGACGAGACATGTCCCAATCCGAGACATCCGCGGCCGCCGTCGAGGCTGCGCTCGATCGCGGAGAGCTCGCCCTCGCCGACGCGCTGCTCGCGGCGCTCGACACCGCGGACCGCGCTGGCGATCTGACCCTGCTCGGGCTCCACCGTCGCGTCGAGGAGGGCCGCGGCACCCGCCTCGCCCAGCTCGGCCACGTGCAGGCCTTCGTGGCCCGGCACCCCGCACTGGCCGCGCACCCGCGCGTGCTCGTCGAGAGGGGGCTCGCCCTGCGGGCGCACGGGGCCATGCCCGAGGCGCGGGTCGAGCTCCTCCGCGCGCTCGACGCCCTCGATCGGGGCCCCGACGACGCCTGGACCCGCGCCACGGCGCTGGCTGGCATCGGGCTCACCCATTTCGCACCGCTCGACGCCGAGCGCGCGCGCAGGTCGCTCACCGAGGCGCGGGCGGTCGCTGCCCGGGCGGGCCTCCTGGAGCGCGTGTGTCACGCCGACCTCTACCTGGCCCACGTCGAGATCGAGGCGGGGGAGGTCGACCGCGCCGCCCACGCCTATCGGCGCGCGGTCGCCACCTACGAGCAGCTCGGCGACGAGGCCGGCGTGCGCCACGCCTCCTACAACCTCGGCATGTGTCTGAGCGATCTCGGGCGTGACCGCTCGGCGCGCCGGCATCTGCTCCGCTGCAAGGAGATCGCGGAGCGGCGCAGCGAGGGGTGGTGGGCGGCGTGGGCGACCATCATCCTCGGCGAGCTCGAGCGAAAGGCCGGTCGCGCCGAAGCAGCGCGCGCCGCGTGGGATCGGGCCGAGGCCGCGTTCCGCGCGGTCGGAGGGCCCACGCCGACCGAGAGGGCGTGGCTCGAGGTGCGGCGCGGCGAGCTCGCCCTCGATCTCGGGGATCTGCGCCTCGCCGAGGCGTCCGCGCGGGCGATCCACGCCGAGGGGGTCGAGCCCACGCCGCGCATGTACGGCCGCCTCATCCTCGCCATCGTGCGCGCGCGCTGGCGGCCCGCCTCCGCGGCCGTCGAGCGTACCCTCGCCGGGATCGCCGTCGATGCCGAGGCCCAGGCGCTCAACGAGATCGCCTGGCGCGCGCGGTCGCTCGCGGCTGCGGTCGCCGCGCGCCGCCACGCCGAGCAGCGCCTCGACGGCGCCCCCCTCGACCCTCGACGGCTCGAGACCGCGCGCGATCACGTGCGGCGCGCCATCGCGACGCTGGAGGGCACGATGGGCTCGATGGCGCGCGCGGCGCGCCGTTCGTACCTCTGCGATCACGTCCGCCGCGAGGACGCCCGGGAGCTGTACCGGAACGAGGCCCTGCTGGCTGCGGCTTCGGCCCCGCTGCTCACGCCGTCGCTCGCCGCCCGATCGGCCTGGCTGCGGCTGCTCGGCGCGATCGCCGAGATGGGGGCCGTGGAGGAACCGATCGACGTGCTCCGCCGGGGTCTCGATGCGGTGATCGAGCTGTCCCTGGTCGAGCGGGCGTGGATCTGGCTCGGCGGCGACACCGACCTCGCGCTCGGCCGCGACCGGGCGGGGCGCGACTTGCCGAGTCGTGCCGAGAGCGCCGACGCGCGGGTCGTCGCCCATGGTCGCGCGTCCTCGGCCCGGGTGCTCCTCGACGGCGTCGTCGACGCGGAGCTCGCCGAGCTCGTCGACGCGCTCGTCGCGGTGGCCGGGGTGCTCTGCGACGCCGCCACCGTTCGCGCTCGTTGGAAGGAGAAGAGCGTCCGCACGGAGGCGGAGGCGGAGGCGCTCGCCACCGAGCTCGCGCGCACCGAGGCCGCGCTCGGTGCTGCGCGCACGCGCCTGCCCCTCGAGCCGCGCGAGACGCGACGCGCGCTCCTCGGCAAGAGCGCACCGATGCGCGAGCTGCACGTCCGCCTCGACCGGCTGCAGAAGACCGAGCTGCCCGTGCTGGTGACGGGCGAGAGCGGCACGGGCAAGGAGCTGGTCGCGCGCATCGTCCACGACGAGAGCCCCCGGGCGCGAGGGCCATTCGTCGCGGTGAACTGCGGCGCCCTCTCGGAGAGCCTCCTCGAGAGCGAGCTGTTCGGACACGTGCGCGGCGCCTTCAGCGGCGCCCACCGTGACGCGCCTGGCCTGTTCACGGTCGCCCACGGGGGCACGCTGCTCCTCGACGAGGTCGGTGAGATGTCGCTCGGCATGCAGACCAAGCTCCTCCGCGTGCTGCAAGAGGGCGAGGTGCGACCGGTAGGCGGCGAGCGCGCCCGCAAGGTCGACGTGCGGGTCATCGCCGCGACGCACCGCGCGCTGGAGCGCATGGTCGAGGCGGGCTCGTTCCGTCAGGACCTCTACTACCGCTTGCACGTGTTGCCGGTGCACGTGCCACCGCTCCGCGTGCGCGGCGACGACACGCTGCTCCTCGCGCGCGCTCTCCTCGCCGAGGTCGCGCCCAAGAAGCGGCTGTCTCCCGAGGCAGCGGCCTGGCTCGTCGCGCAACCCTGGCCGGGCAACGTGCGCGAGCTCCGGGCCGTGATCGAGTCGGCCGCGGTGCTCGGCGAGGGCGACGTGCTCCACCAGCGCGACCTCGTTCCGAGGGCGCCCGGGCGGGCGCGCGTGACCGCTGGACTGCCCGAACGGCTCGACGACCTCGAGGCGTGGGCGATCGCCCGCGCGCTCGAACGCCACGGGTCGCGCGTCGCAGCCGCCCGTGCGCTCGGCATCGGTCGCGCCACGCTGTATCGCAAGATGACCGAGTACGGCCTCGCCCGCTGAACCGAGGAGCCTCAGGGCGCTGCGGTGAGGACGATGTGCTCGCGCTTGCTGACGACGACGCCGCCAGGCGGCTCCACGGTGATGGCGAACAGCTTGGCCTTGCCCGCGCGGATCTTGGCGCGGATCGGCACGACGACCTCCGCCGCCTCTGGCGGCACGTCGAACACGCCACCGTCCACCGGGTACTTGTCGTCGCGCTCGGCGTCGAAGATCCAGAGCTGGTACTGGCGGACCTTGGGATCGTTCGGTCGCAGCCCGCGGAAGGTCATGTAGCCCTCCTGGGCGTCGCTGCTCCACACGACGTCGCCGCTCGCCCCGGCGGCGCCCGGATCCTTGGTGCCGGTCCACGCCACGCGCTTTGCATCCGGCCGCTTGGCGAGGAGCTCCGCGCGCTGCTGTGACGGCGTGGGTGGCACGACCGACGGCGGCGCGGGTGGTGTCGATGTGCTCACGGGAGGGGCGGTGCTCGCGACCAACGCCACCTTCGGCGGCTCGCGGAAACGGTCGAGCCAGCCGAACACCGCGAGCACACCGAACGCCGCGGCGAGCGCCCAGGGGACGAAGGAAGAGGCGCGGCGCCTCTTCGGGACGGGCGCGGGGTCTCGCGGCGGCGCCACGACCGGCGCGAAGACGCGATCGGCGTCGGCGCGCAGGCGCGCGGCGAGGCCGGCCGGCAAGGGCTCGAGGCTACCGAGCGTGGCGAGGTCGACGGCGACGGCGGCGCGCAGCGTGTCGTCGTCGTCGGGCACGGCGTGGCCGAGCAGGGCGACGAGCTCTGCTTCCTCAATCGGGTCGAGGCCGAAGAGCGCGCGATCACAGAGGAGCTCGTCGAGCCGTTCGATGGACTGCGTGACGTCGGTCATGGGCGCACCTCCCGAGGGGGCGTCGAGTCGGGGACCTCTGCCTCTACGAGCAGGGCGCGCACCCGGATCAGACCGCGGCGCGCGTGGGCCTTCACGGTGCCGAGCGGCAGACCGCGCTGCTCGGCGATCTCCTCGTGCGAGAAGCCCTGCGTCGAGAGGAGGAGCACCTCGCGCTGTTCGGGGCGCAGCTGCTCGAGCGCCGCGGCCGCCCGCGTCGCCTCGATGCAACGATCCGCCGGCGGCGCGTCGGTGCTGACCTTCGGCTCGGACGAGAGCGGGTCGGTGGCCGGCCTCCGGCGTCGCGCGCGGGCCCGATCGACGAGGCGTCGGCGGGCGATGGTGGCGACGAACGCCGTCTCCGAGGCGACCGTCGGATCGTACCGGCTCGCGCTCCGCCACAGGTCGAGGAAGATGTCTTGCACGGCGTCTTCGGCGTCTTCGCGGGTGGGAGAGGCGCGGCGCGCGAGGGTCCACACGAGCCCACCGAACGCCTCGATGCAGGCGCGGCTCGCGTTCGGTTCGCCCTGGGCGAAGCGGCGGAGGAGGGTCGCGGTCACGCGGTCAGGCGGTTTCGCGCAGCTCGCGCATGGTGTCCTCTGCGTGGTCGTCGAGGAAGCGGCGGAGTCGTGCCTCGTCGGCGTCGTCGCTCCCCCAGCGGGGAACGAGCAGGCGATCGATGGGGACGAGCAGGCCGTTGCGGCACACCCGGGGCAGGCCGACGATCTTCGCCTGCGCGATCCGCGGCGCGCGGACCACGACCGACTCGCCCTGCAGGGTCGAGCTCGCGCCGTCGCGCAGCGCCTCGCCCCGGAGCAGGTGGTGCTCGGCGACCTCGAAGGCCAGCTCGACAGGGCCGGAGAAGAGGGCGCTGGCGAGCTCGTCCGGCAGGTCCTCGAACGCAGCCTCGGTCGGGACGACCACGGTGAAGGGCTGGTCTCCATCGAGCTCCTCGAGGAGGCCCGCCCGGACCACGAGGGCGAAGAACGAAGGGAAACGCGCTGCCTCGCAGAGCAAGGACGGAGCGGGGCACGGATGGATGCGTTGGTCCATGCCTCGTCCATTCGCCCAGGAGCCGGATCTGGATGCAGGCCCGGCGACGATTTCTGAGCACGCGTGGCGGAGCTTCATGATCGCGAAGGCTTGTCTCGTATCACGACTAGACAAAACGGGCCACGGCCCGCTCTCTCGAGGGGCCGTGCCGCTCCGACGAAGGAACCGCGGGTCGCTAGAGGATCCCGGCCGGGACCAGCACCTTGTCGATGACGTGGATCACGCCGTTGCTGTTCGGCAGGTCGGTGAGCACCACGTTGGCCGAGGTCGTGGTGGTGTCGCCGATGGTGACCTTGCCGCTCGCGACGGTGAGCTTGATCTTCGAGCCCTCCAGGGTGGTGACGTCGCCCGAGGTGACGTCCTTGCCGTACGCGACGGCGCCGAGCACGTGGTACTTGAGGACCTTCGCGAGCTTCACCTTGTCGGCGAGCAAGCCGGCGAAGACCGTGTCGCCGAGCTTGGTCTTGAGGTCCGCGAACGCCTTGTCGGTCGGCGCGAACACCGTGAAGGTCCCCGGGCCGCTGAGCGTCGGGGCGAGGTCGGCGGCCGTGACGGCGGTGACCAGCGTGGAGAACTTGGTCGTGCCATCGTCGTAGCCGACCGCGGTGTCGACGATGGTGGGGAGCAGCACCGCGTCGAGCACGTGGATCAGGCCGTTCGACGCGCCGATGTCGGCCGTGGTGACGGTGGCGCCGCCGTTGATGACGACCTTGCCGGAGGTGCCGTCGACGGAGAGCTTGGCCCCGAGCACGGTGGCGGGGTTCGACTTCTTGCCGAGCACGTCGGCCGCCTTCACCGAGCCCGAGAGCACGTGGTACTTCAGGATCAGCGCGAGCTCGGTCTTGTAGGGCGCCGTCGTCAGCTGGGTGAGGAGGAAGTCGGGGACGCTCTTCTTGAACGCGGCGTCGTCGGGGGCGAACACCATGAACGGCCCGGCCCCGCGCAGGGTGGACTCGAGACCGGCGGCCTGCACCGCGGCGACGAGCGTCTTGAACGTGCCGGCGCCGACGGCCGTGTCGACGATGTCCTTCGCGGCGGTGGTGTCACCCCCGGTGTCGGCCGGAGACCCGGTGTCCGTCGGGGTCGTGCCCGTGTCGGTCGTCGTGCCGGTGTCGGCCGTCGTGGCCGGCGCGGGGTCGTCGCTGCCGCAACCGGCCAGGGCGAGCGGGAGGGCGACGAAGAGGGCGAGAGCGCTGCGCGAAGAAAGGTTCATGAGAGCCTCCGTGGAGTGGATTGCCGTGTCGGCTCCCCACAGATGGCGGCAGCCGCCCAGACGTCACAAGGTTTGTCTCATCTTTGTTTATAGTTTGCACAACCTCTGCTGTGGCGGCAGATGTTCGCAACAACGAACGCCTGTTCGCCATTCAGGCTCGACCGCTGCGCGACGGCTTCGCCCTCTCGTCCCGCGCACCGAATGGCAGAGGCCCCCACCCACCTGCGCTAGGAGCACCGCATGGCCAAGATCACCTTCAAGGGCAAACCCGTCGAGACCAACGGCGAGCTCCCCGCCGTGGGCAGCAAGGCCCCCGCGCTCGAGCTCACCAAGACCGATCTCTCCGACGTCACGCTGTCCGCGTTCGCGGGCAAGAAGAAGCTCCTCACCATCAACCCGAGCCTCGACACCGGCGTGTGCCAGGCCACGGTCCGCAACTTCAACAAGAAGGCGACCGAGCGCGGCGACACCGTGGTGCTCTCCATCAGCTCGGACCTCCCCTTCGCGGCCAAGCGGTTCTGCACCGCCGAGGGCATCGAGGCGGTCGTGCCGCTGTCGCTGATGCGCTCGCGCAAGTTCGCCAAGGACTGGGGTCTCCTCATGACCGACGGCCCGCTCGCCGGCCTCGTCGCGCGCGCAGTCGTGGTGCTCGACGAGAACGACGTCGTGAAGTACGTCGAGCTCGTCCCCGAGATCGCGCAAGAGCCGAACTACGAAGCGGCCCTCGCGGCGCTCTGAGCCTCCGCTAGTCCGACACCGTCAACCAGTACAGGTCCCGGGACGGGCCCGACGCCTTGCCGAGGATGGCGCGGCTCGGGTCGCCCGGGACCGGCGCGAAGCCCTCCACCTCCACCTTCGGGAAGACCGGCTGCGACCACAGCTTGTCGAGGTCGTAGATCGTGCCGCCGTCATGGCCATAGGCGATCAGCCGGCGATCTCCGGCGAACGCCTTCCAGTCCGTGACACCGACCGAGACCTTCGCCACGCGGCGCACCGTCCGCGCCGCGAAGTCGACGTGGTGGAGCGACTTGTCCTTGGCGTTGTCGTCGGCGTAGAGGAGGTGCATCCCGGCGTTGTCGAACCCGAGCCACCGATCGGCCGGGCCCTCCGACACGTCGTCCACCTTCCCGTCGGCCACCGTCACGCAGCTCACCTTCCGCGTCGTGTGCACGAAGCACAGCCGATCGCCGGTCGGCGAGAGCTGGACGTCGGTGAACGCACCAACCTTGGACTCATCGAGGAACGACGTGTGCGCGCCGGTCGTCGTGTCGATCGAATACGCCCGCGAGTACCAGAGGCCGATGCCGTAGTTCTGCTTGGCGCCCTGCTCGAGCAGCACCCAGCGCTTGCCGTCCTGGCTCACCTGCGGGCGGCCGCACTTGTCGGCGAGGCCGAGCGCCACGGGCGCCGCGCCGGTCGTCGAGAGGTCGAGCTTCTTCAGCCGGCAGCCCGAGTGGAACAGCACCGTCTTCGCATCGGGGAAGCCCACCTCGGCGGCCCAGTACTTCCCCGACCCGACCGACCCCATCTGCTTGAAGGCGTCGTCGATGCGTCGCACCTCCTTGCCGGTCGGCACCGCCCACACCACGAGCTGACCATCCTCGTCGCTGGTGACGACGTTCTTGCTGTCGGGCGACCACGCCGAGCGATACCCACGCGTGCCCTTGAGCACGACGCCGAGCGGCGCGGTCAGCGAGCCGAGGCGGGTGGTCGCGCCGGCCAGCAGCAGCGCCTTGCCGTCGGGCGCGAAGCGCGGGAACGGCGTGGCCGCGGCGAGGAGCGAGGTCTTGGGCGCCGTGGTCTTCGCGGTGAGCGCGTAGTCCGCGCCGCGCACGTAAGGGCCGGTCTTGGCCGACGTCACCGTGGTCGGCGTGGGCGCCGTCGTCGCGACCGGCGGGATCGTCGGCCACGAGACCGGCGGGAACGAGCCCGTCGGGAACGGTGGGACGATCTGCGCGGTGGCCCGCCGCAGGTTCGGCCCGAGGACGACCATCGAAGCGAGGAAGGGCAACGCAAGCGAGCGCAGGCGCATTCGTCAAGCTTACGCCCGCGTTCACGAATGCGCTGCACGCGTTGCGGAGCTTGATACCCTTTTCCGATGCAGAAGCGGGGGCTCTGGCTGGTCGCTCTCCTCGTCGGGTGTGGCAACGGGGTCGCGAGCGAGGGCGAGCCAGATGCTGCAGCAGCCGTCGCGCCGACGCGGTTCTCCCGCGAAGGGACCTCACTCGTTCCGCACCGCGAGAGCAAGCTCGCCATCCGCATCGACGCCGATGCGCGCGGCCTCGTCCGACTCCTCGACACCCGCTCGAAGCTCTCGCTGTCGGCGAGGCTGATCGGCGCGCGCGAGGCCGCTCCCACGTTCGAGGGCGACGCGGTCGTGTTCGCCGACGCCCTCGGGCCCGGCGCGGCCCTCCGCCGTCACGTGCTCGCGGACGGCGTGGAGGACTTCGTCACGCTGCCCCGCCCGCTGCCCGAGCCCTCCCTCGCGTGGAAGGTGGAGCTCGGCCCGGAGGTCGCCGGTTTGCGTCTGACCGCCGACGTCCTCGAGTTCCTCTCGCGCGACGGCGTCCCGCGCCTGCGCGTGCCGCCGCCCTGGGTGCGCGACGCGGCGTCGGTCCAGCACGCGGCCACGCTCTTCGTCGAGGGTTGCGCGGTCGACACGTCGGCGGCCGAACCGTTCGGGCGCACCGTCGTCGACCCCGGCGCGCGATCGTGCACGCTGCGGGTCCGGTGGCCCGCCGGGCTCGCCCACCCACTGCTCGTCGACCCTTCGTGGACCGCGACGGGGAGCCTGATCACCGGGCGACGCGCCCTCCCCGCAGTAGTGCTCGCGTCCGGGCGCGTGCTCCTCGTGGGAGGTGACGCGAACCCCGCGGTGCTCTCGAGCGCGGAGGTCTTCGACCCGGCGACCGGCACGTTCGCTTCGGCGGGTGTCATGGCCGCCACGCGCAGCGATGCCACGGCGACGCTGCTCGCCAGCGGCAAGGTGCTCGTCACGGGTGGCATCGTGGACACCAGCATGGGCGCCGTCCACTCGACGGCCGAGTTCTACGACCCGGCGACGGGCTGGTCCTCGGCCGGCACCATGACTTCGAAACGCGCCCGCCACAGCGCGACGTTGCTCCCGAGCGGCAACGTGCTGCTGGTCGGCAGCGGCGCCGACGCCGACCTCGCCGACTTCCGCTCGACCGCCGAGATCTACACCCCTGGCGTGGGCTTCGCCGCCACCGGGAGCATGGCAGGCCTTCGCAGTCGCCACCTCGCCGTCCTCCTCCCCGGAGGCAAGGTCCTCGTGGGTGGCGGGTCGTTCAACGGGCCGTCTTTCACCGCGCTCTCGAGCGCCGAGGTCTGGGACCCCGGCACGGGTACGTGGTCGGCCACAGGCTCCCTCGGCACCAAGCGCTCGGAGGTCGTGGGCGGCATGCTTCCCTCGGGCAAGGTCTTGTTCGCCCTCGGGCGCTCGTCCGCGAGCACCACCGAGACCACCGCGGAACTCTACGATCCCACGACGGGCTCGTTCACGTCGACCGGGTCGACGGTCGACGTCCACGATGCGGCGGGCGCGTTCCTCCCTGACGGCCGGTTCGTCGTGACCGGCACCAACGCGAGCATCTTCGTGGACAGCACCGAGGTCTACGCGCCGTCGACCGGCACCTGGTCGAGGGTCGCCGCCAGCCTCCACAAGCGGAGCCTGCACGTCGCCGTCCCCTTGTCTTCCGGTCGCATCCTCGTGGCCGCGGGCTCTCTCGGCCTGACCCCCGTGCTCGAGGCCGAGATCTTCTCCACCCTCGCCACCGGCACGGCTTGCCTCGGCGCCGGAGAGTGCACCACGGGCTTCTGCGCCGACGGGGTCTGCTGCGACGCGGCCTGCACCGGCACGTGCCAGTCGTGCACCGCGGCCCTCAAGACGGCGGGTGGCGACGGCGCGTGCGGACCGAGCAAGCTGGCCCTCCCCGACGCCGGCTGCGTCACGAGCAGCACCGCCACGTGCGGCCTCGACGGCACCTGCGACGGCGCCGGCGCGTGCCGCAAGTGGATCTCGGGCACCACCTGCGTCGCCTCCTCGTGCGCGACCACCACCCAGACCAACGCCTCGCTCTGCGACGGCGCCGGGGCGTGCGTCGCCAAGGGCACCACCACCTGCGCCACGGGCTACGGCTGCGCGGGCATCGTCTGCGCGACGAGCTGCGCGAGCGACGCGAACTGCGCGGCGGGCTACTGGTGCAGCGGCACGACCTGTGTGCCCAAGCTCGGCGACGGCACCGCCTGCGGCGCCGGCAACCAGTGCACCTCGGGCTTCTGCGTCGACAACGTGTGCTGCGGGACCAAGTGCGACGCCCTCTGCGACGCGTGCACCAAGGCGCTCAAGGGCGGTGGCGCCGACGGCACCTGCGGCCCCGTGCCGGCCGGCGATCTCGGTCGCGGGCTCTGCAAGGACACGAGCTACTGCGCCGAGGGCGCGTGCAAGGCCAAGAAGGAGAACGGCCTCGACGCGAAGGCCGGCTTCGAGTGCACGAGCGGCATCGTCGCCGACGGCGTGTGCTGCGCGACCACGTGCGACGGCGTCTGCGAGGCGTGCGACATCGCGGGCACCAAGGGCACGTGCGCGCCGGTGAAGGGCGCCCCGAAGCACGGCACCTGCCCCGCCGCGGGCGCCGATCCGTGCTCGGCCTCGAGCTGCGACGGCGCCACGCGCAAGACCTGTGCGCTGTTCGCCGGCCCCGACGTCGTGTGCCGGGCGGCCGCCTGCACGGCCGGCGTCGAGACCGCCGAGACCAAGTGCGAGGGCAAGGGCGTCTGTCCCGCCGCGAGCACCCGCCCCTGCGACCCGCTCGTGTGCGAGGGCACCCAGTGCCGCAGGACCTGCCGCAGCGACGCCGACTGCGCCTCGCCCAACCACTGCGACGAGCTCACCAAGAGCTGCGTGAAGGGCGCCACCTGCGACGGCGACCACACGGTGCTCTCGGCCACCGGCGGCAAGAAGGACTGCGCGCCGCTCAAGTGCGCGGGCGACCGCTGCCTCGAGCAGTGCAACTCGTCCGCGGACTGTGTCACCGGGTTCGCCTGCGACACCGCCACCAAGACCTGCGCGACGGCCACGGCGGGCACCACCGAGGACTCGGGCGGCTGCGCGATCGGCCCCCGCGGCGCGCGCGGCGGGTGGGCGTTCGTCGGTCTCCTCGCCCTCGGCGCCCGCCGCCGTCGTCGCCGCTAGCCCGGCAAGCAATCGTCGACGAACCGCAGGAGCTCGATGCGCCTCCGGATCAACGTGCTCGTCCCGTCGAGCAGCTTGCTCGTCTCCTCGAGCGCCTCGCCGATCGGCACGCGGCGCACGCTCGGGTCCATGGTCTCGGCGCCCACCTGGAACGGGGGCTCCCACGCGAGCATCGTGTCGGTGATGCCAGCCTCGAGCGCCATCACCGCCGAGAACCCGAGCCGGAGCGCGATGGTGCGGTCGAGCGCGGTCGGCGATCCGCCGCGCACGATGTGGCCGAGCACGGTCTCGCGCACGTCCACGCCGGGCGCGTCCTCGTCGAGGTAGGCCTGCAGGTGGTCGCGGATCGCGTGGGCCGAGATCGGACAACCCTCGCTCTTGACGATCAGGGCCCGCTTCTTGTCGCTACGCTCGACGAAGCACCGGCGCAGCACCTCGCGCAGGTGCGCGAACGTGGCCTCCTCGGTCGCGTGCGACTCGCCGTAGAGGATCGCGTCGGCCTCGGCCGCGAGCCCGGCGCGCATGGCGAGGAAGCCGCAGTTGCGCCCCATCACCTCGACCACGAACGCGCGGCGGTGGGCGCGGGCGGTGTCGGAGATGCGGTCGCACGCCTCGACGATGGTGTTGACCGCGGTGTCGACGCCGATGGCGAGGCCCGCGTGCCCCACGTCGTTGTCGATGGACGCGGGCAGGCCCACGATCTTGCACGCTGTCCTCGGCGCGAGCACGTGGGCGCCGGTGAGCGAGCCGTTGCCACCCACGACGCACAGGCCCTCGATCCCGAGCTCCGCGAGCGACGCGAGCGCTCGTGCCTGCCCCTCTTCGCGCATCATCTCGAGGCACCGCGACGAGCCGAGCAGCGTGCCGCCCTGCCGGGTGAGCCGCTCGGTGGACTCGCGGGTGAGGGTCTCGAGGTTCCGCGCGAGGAGCCCCGCGTAGCCGTCCCGCACGCCGAGCACCTCGTGCCCACGGCGCAGGCCGACGACGGTGAAGGCGCGCACGGCGGCGTTCATGCCGGGGGCGTCGCCGCCCGAGGTGAGGATCGCGATCCGCATGACCGCGAGGCTATCTCAGGGCGCGGTCTTCTTCAGCACCGCGACGAACTGGTCGAGGATCTTCAGGTCGTCGACCAGATCCTCGTCCGTCGTGGCGATCTTCGGCTCGATCTTGGCCTTGAACGCGGTGAGGAGGTCGATCGCCTCCTTGACCTTGCCGCTCGTCGCCGACTTGGAGGCCTCCTGGAAGGCGAGGAAGAACGAGAGCACCAGGGTGTTCTTCTTCACGCCGTCGGTCTCGTAGTACCCGCCCTCGGGGGCCACGCCCGGGATGCCGTCGTGCGTCACGGTGACGTCCTGTGTCTCGTAGGTGGTGGTGCCAGGCAGGCGGTAGCGCAGCGAGAGCTTGGCCACGTCGTGCTTGGCCGCGTCGAGCTTGGTCTTGGCCGCGAGGTCCGCCAGGATCGCCGACCCGCCGCCACGCCGACCACCAGTGGGCCCGGGCTTGGTCGAGGTGCGCGAGACGAGGAAGACGCTCGGGATCTGGATCGTGCCCCCGCCACCGCCCGCCACCGGCTCGAACAGGTTCGAGCCGTACACCTTGTTCACCGCGTAGTTCGGCACCTCGGTGAGGGTGAGCGTGAGGTCGTAGGCGATCGGCGCGACGAAGAACGCGAGCTCCTCGGTGAACACCTCGGTGACCGCGGCCGCCTTCTCGACGAAGTAGTAGTTGCCGCCGCCCTTCTCCGCGAGCCCCTGGAGGAGCGGCCCGTTCACGTCGCCGCCGAGCCCGATGGTGGTGAGGCCGAGGCCCTTCTTGTTGTACCCCGCCGACATCGCCGCGATGGCCTTGGGGTCCGTGTTGCCGGCGGTCGCGACGCCGTCGGTGAGGAAGATCACGCGGCGCTGGGTCTGCTCGGGGCTCGCCTGGATCGCCTTGTATCCAGCCTCGATCCCGTCGTAGAGGTTGGTACCACCCGCCGGGCCGACCTTGTCGACGAGCGCCTTCACCGCGGCCTTGTCGGTCACCGGCGCGGGCCCGAACAGCGTCTGTGCGGTGTCGTCGAAGATCACGAAGGTGAGGCGGTCCTCCGGGCCGAGGGCATCGACCAAGAGCTTCACGCCGTCGCGCGCGTAGGTGAGCTTGTCGGAGCCGGCCATCGAGCCCGAGTGGTCGAGGACCACGGCGAGGTCGAGCGCGGGTTTCTTCACCGTCGCCGGGTCGATCGGCGAGTTCATCGCCATCTGCAGCAGCGTCCAGTCGCCACCGCGTACCAGATCCGGCGCGACGGAGACGAGGCCGTGGAGACAGAACGTCTTGCCGCACGTGGGCGGCGGCAGCGAGGTGAAGTGCTCGGCGAAGAAACCCGCCGCGTCGAGCGTCGAGGATCAGGATCTTGCCGGCGTCGAGCGCCTTGCGGAACGCGGCGAAGTCCTGCGCGCCGCCGGTGCCGACGCCGCCGAACGAGCCGCCGGCGTCGGCCGTGGGGCTGCCGCCCGTGTCGGACCAGATCCCGCCGTCGCTCGTGAAGCCCGCGTCGGCGTACCTCCCCTCGTCGGCTCCAGGCGCCGACGAGGGGTCGCTGCTGCTGGAGCCGCAGCCGACGAGGGTGGCGAGCCAGACCGCGGGGAAGAGGGCGAGGAGTCGACGCATGGCGTCCCCTCAGCAGGTGCCATGCCATCGAAACGACGCGACGATCGCGGCGTTCGAGCCTTTCGGGGCACACTCCGGCACGGTCGGGACCCGTGCCGGCCGACGTTCGTGTCAGGTGAGAAAAGCTGGCACCACGGGATCCCGATGACGACATTGGCGGCATGTCCGTCGCGATCGCCTTGCTCGTCGCGGCGGTGGCCGCGCAACCCGCCACGACCCTCTTCGAGGACCGCCTCCACGCGAGCGTCGGCGCGAGCGGGGTCTCGTCGGTGAAATACGGAGACGACGGCTACTTCCAGTACGGCAAGGACCACTTCGTCGAGCTCGAGGTCGGCTGGGCGCGCGCCCTCGGGGAGCACCTCGAGCTCGGCATCGCCTACACGCTGACGCTGCTCCCGAGCCTCACGACCCTGCACCGCGTGCCCTTCTCGGCGCGGTACACGCTGCCCCTCGGGTACGACACCGAGCTCGGCATCGCGATGCGTCTCGCGCCGATGTTCGCGAGCTCCGACCGCATCACGCCCATGCGCGCCTGGGGCGCCAGCGTGGGCCCTCGCCTCGATCTGCGCCACTGGTTCGGGGGGCAGCAGGCGGGCGAAGGCTGGGCCAAGACGGCCAAGGAGCGGCCCGGGCAGTTCGGGCTCGTCCTCGCCGTGGAGACGTGGTGGGCCCTCGCCTCCGTGAGCGCCATCGATCCGCCCACCGCCTCGCCGCACCTCGGCAAGTCGATGACCGCCTACTCGCTCCCCACCGTGAGCCTCGGCGGGATCGTGCGGTTCTGACCCGCCTACGCGAGCGCCGCGTCGACCGCCGCGAGGAAGCTGCCGCGCTCGATCTCCTCGGCGACCCACTCGATCTCGCCGTGCAGCGGCCGATCGTCGGTCAGCGCGGGGAACTGCGCCCGCACGAAGGCGTGCGCCGCGGCGACGCCCGAGCTCGGGCGCAGCGGCAGCCGCTGGTCGAGCCCCGCGGTCGCGACGAGGATCTCGATCGCGAGCCCGCGCCGCACGTTGTCGACGACCGAAAGGAGCTTGCGCGCGCTGATCGACCCCATCGACACGTGGTCCTCCTTGCCCGCCGAAGACGGGATCGAGTCCACGCTCGCCGGGTGGCAGAGCACCTTGTTCTCGCTCACCAGCGAGGCCGCGGCGACCTGCGCGATCATGAACCCCGAGTGCAGCCCGCTGTTCGGCGCGAGGAACGGCGTGAGCCCACCCGAGAGGTGCGGGTTGACGAGCTGCTCCACCCGCCGCTCGCTGATGTTGGCGAGCTCGGCGAGCGCGATCGCCGAGAAATCCAGCGACATCGCGAGGTACTCGCCGTGGAAGTTGCCACCGCTGATCAGGTCGGCGGTGCCGTCGTGCAGGAACACGAGCGGGTTGTCGGTGACCGAGTTGACCTCGACCTCGAGCACCCGCCGCGCGAACCCGAGGGTGTCGCGCGTCGCGCCGTGGACCTGCGGCATGCAGCGCAGCGAGTAGGCGTCCTGCACCTTGCTGCAGTGAAGGTGGCTCTGCCCGATGCCGCTGCCCTCGACGGGCCCGAGCAACGAGCGGAGCAGCGCTGCCGACGCCGCCTGCCCCGGGTGCGGACGAACCTGCATGAGCCGCTCGTCGAACGGTCGCCGCGACCCGAGCAGGGCCTCGACGCTCATCGCGCCGGCGACGTCCGCGACCTTGGCGAGCCGCTCGCCCGCGAGCAGGCACAGAGCTCCGATGCCGGCCATGTACTGGGTGCCGTTGATGAGCGCGAGCCCCTCCTTGGCCTCGAGCTCGATCGGCGCGAGCCCCGCGCGCGAGAGCGCCTCGGCCGACGGGAGCCGCGCGCCGCCGTGGTCGGCCTCGCCCTCGCCGATCAGCGTGAGCGCGAGGTGGGCGAGCGGCGCGAGATCGCCCGAGGCGCCGACCGATCCCTGCGACGGCACCCGCGGGTGCACGCCGCCGTCGAGCATGCCGCACAGGCGATCGATGACCAGATCGCGCACGCCGCTGTGCCCCATCGCGAGCACCTGCGCGCGCAGCAGCAGCATCGCGCGCACGATCGTGGTGGGCAGCGCGGCGCCGACGCCGCACGCGTGGCTGCGGATCAGGTTGCGCTGCAACCGACGGATGTCGGCGGCGCCGATCCGGGTCTCGCTCAGCGCGCCGAAGCCGGTGTTGACGCCGTAGACGTTGGGCGCGGAGTCTCCCCCCGCGGCGAGCGCGTCGATCGCGGCGCGGGCCGCCCGCACCTTCTCGCGGGCCTCGGGCGCGAGCGACACCTTGCGGTTTCGGAGCGCGACGTCTTCGAGATCTTCGAGGGACAGCGGTCGGCCGAGGAGGACGGGTTCCATCGCGGGCGCGACGCTAGCACGGTCGGCCTGCGCTTCGAGCCGGCGCTCGGTGGCGGCGCGCACGCTCGCACGGTAATCGGCCACCCATGTCGACCTTCCGTACGCGGGCCCCGGGCGCGTTCCTCGTCACCGGCGCGGCCAGCGGCTTCGGCCGCACCTTCGCGGGCCGCCTCGCCGGCATGGGCCGCGATCTCGTCCTCTGGGATCGCGACGCCGCCGGGCTCGAGCGGGTCCGCGCCTCGCTCACCGGCCGCGTCCAGGTCCGCACCGACGTGGTCGACGTGACCGACCCCGACGCCGTGATCGCGGCGACCACCCGGGCTCCGGGCGTGGCCCACGTCGTCCACTGCGCCGGCATCCTCCGCGTGGGCCCCGCGGTCGACATGTCCGCGCGCGACTACGCCGCGATGATGCAGGTGAACTACCTCGGCACGGTGCACGTCGCGACCGCGTGGGTCCCCACGTTGCAGCAGGCGGCGCGCGGGAAGAAGGAGCGCTCGACCCTGATGCTCGTCGCCTCGGTCGCTGGCCTGCGCGGCTTCCCCGAGCTGGCCGGGTACTGCGCCAGCAAGCACGCGGTGATCGGCTTCGCGCAGGCGCTCGCCGACGAGCTCGCCCCTGCCCCGCTCGACGTGAAGGTGCTGTGCCCTCCGCCGGGCGACACCCCGATGGTGCGCGATCTGCCGAAGCTGCCGCCCGTCTACAAGCTCTCGCCGATGTTCTCCGCCGAACAGGTGGTCGACGCTGCGCTGCGCGACCTCGAGAAGCCAGGTTTGATCCAGCTCGTCGATCTGCGGAGCAAGATCACCTGGCGCGCGAACCGCTTCGTGCCCGGCCTCGTGGAGCGCGTGGTGCGTCTCTCGAGCCGCTGAGGACACCGATTCGGCTACGCTGGTCGGTGAGCGAGGACCTCGAACCAGGCTTCACCCGACGGCGCGCGTCGACGAACGCGTCCTGACGCGCACGTCGGACCACGAAAGCCGCTATTCTTCCTTCATGGGCGACGCGGAAGAGCGCAAACGAGCGAGGGCTGCCTGGACGGGGCAGGTCTTCCGTGGGCCGGGCAGCCTCGGCGCGCTCGAAGCCGAGGCGCTGTCGACCTGGGCGGCGATGGCTCCACTCGACCGGCTCGCGCTGACCTGGGAGCTGAGCCTCGAGCAGTACGGAGGGAGCGATGGCACGACGATGGAGCCCCGACTTCCTCGATCTGCTTACCGCCTTGAACGCCGCTGAGGCTCGCTACCTCCTCGTCGGTGGACACGCCGTGGGCCTGTTCGGACACCCCCGAGCGACCAAGGACTTCGATCTCTTCATCGAGGCCAGCCCGACGAACGCCGAGCGGGTCGTTCACGCGCTACGCGAGTTCGGAGCGCCGCTGCAAGGAGTCTCCGTGAGCGACTTCGCCGAGGCTGGGACAGGCTATCGTATGGGCACGCCGCCCTTTCGCATCGAGCTGCTCACCGAGATCAGTGGGGTTCGATTCGAGGATGCCTGGCTTCGCCGATGGAGCCTCGATCTCGACGGCGTGCCGTGCACCATCATCGCTCGCGACGATCTCCTCACCAACAAGCGCGCGGCCGGGCGTCCGCAGGACCTCGCGGACGTGGACTTCCTCGAACGCAGCAGCCAGTGACCTCAAGCGACGGCGGCGGGTCGCGCTCCATGGCGCTCCCGGGCGCGCGCGACCGTCGTCACTTCGTCGGCGAGCGGCGGGGCCAGCGACAGGATCTCCTCCATCAACGGCGCAGCCGAGGGCGCGAGGTCGCGGACGAGGCCACGCATGACCGAGGGCCTCGCCGCAGCGCGGACCGCGGCGCGAACGGCGGGCACGATGGCACGGTCGACGGCGCGCGCCTGATCGAACCCACCGAGCTCGCGCATCCAACGCGGGATCGTCGAGACCACCGCCGGCCTCAGGAAGCGGCTCGCGAGCCACCCGCCCGTGCCCGTCACCGCGCGGGGCGGCGAGAGGAAGTAGTGGATCAGTCGGCGGGCGTGCTCCGACATGCACAGGCGCGACCGCACCGCCGCGTAGTACTCCCGCACCTCGGCGCGCGACCGCGGCACTTCGGAGGGGTTGCAGGTCTGGAGGGCCGCGGCCTCGACGCAGTCGGCCCAGTAGCGACGCTCCTCTTCGGCCGAGAGCGGCCCCGGGCCGAAGCGCTCGTAGCAGAGGAGGTTCGAGTGCCACCCCGTGACGTGGATCCAGAGCTGCGCAGCCGGGTCGTTCGCGCTGTAGCGTCGGCCGGTGATCGGCTCGGTCCCGTGGGCCTTCGCGTGGACGCGGAGCAGGATCTGCGAGGCCTCGATCGCCGAGCGCGCATCGCCGCAGGCCACGGTGAGGAAGTACCGCAGCGTGCGCTCGAGGCGGCCGTGCGGGTCGCTCCGGACGCCGTTCTGCTCGTGGACCGCGATCGCGAGGAACGGGTCGAAGCTCTCGACCACGATCGAGCGGCGGAACGCCAGGAGCGCCGTCGGAGCGCTCCAGATGCGCCACGTGGGCGAGCGAGGGCCGAAGAAGCCCCAGTCCTCACGCGGGCGCGGCGAAGTGTGTTCCTTGGACATGCACGACTCCTCTCGTGGACGATCACGCGTTGCGCAGGGCACCGAGGACGACGCGGCCGACGAACGCCCCGAGCTCGTCGGGGGACCAAGGCGTGGGGCCACGCACCATCGCGTGGACCGCGGCGTCGCCGGCCGACATGAACAGCTCGACCAGGAGCGGGAGCTTGCGGTCGACGTCCGTCGTGCCACCCGCCACGAGCCCGACCCGCATGAGCTCGGCGACGCGCCCAGAGACCCGGGCCCGTGCGCGCCCGTAGCGCAGGGTGACCGACGGGTCGGGGTCGGGCGCGAGGACGAGCTGCCACGCGCCGGGGTGCTTCGCCGCGAACCCGACGAGCGCCGTGAAGCCGGCGGTGAACATCCGCTCGGGATCCCCGAGGTCGAGCTCCGTGGGCAGCGCGGCGAGGACACCCTCGACGAGGCGCGCCTCCTCGCGGGCGAGCAGCTGATCGACGAGCTCTTCGCGCGAACCGAAGCACGCGTACACCACGGGCTTGGTGACCCGCAGCGCCTGGGCGACGGCCTCCATGGTCACGGCGCGGATCCCGTCGCGCTCGGCGAGGGCGAGCGCGGCGTCGAGCACCTCGGGCCGCCGCCGTTCGGGCCCGAGGTGGGGAGCACGTCTACGCGCGCGACCTGTTCCTACCATGACGTAGGATTTATATACGGTCGCGTAGGAACTCGGTCAAGGCCGCCCAGGCGGGCTACAACGTCACGCGGCCCGGTCCCGTGCTCGTCATGCTGCCACCCGGACTCACCACGCCGCTGCCATTGCTCCCCCAGCACCAGACTTCGTCTGCCGTGCGGGCACAGGACGCGTCGCGGCCGACCGCGAGCTCTCCCATGCTCACCAGCTTGTTGACGGATACCGGTGTATCGCTGGAAGGCCCCGCACGGCCGAGGGTGCCCAGGCTGTTGTTGCCCCAGCAGACGGGACCCCCACCCTCGAGGAGCGCGCAGCCGAAGAGCGGCGCTGTCCCGAGATCGAGGGCCTTCCCGAGGGCAGGCATGCGCGCGCCGTCCCAGGCAACGACGCTGCCGTCGTCGAGGACTCCGGCCTTCTCGGATCCCAGCGAGAGTCGGACGAATCCCGGCTGAGGACCGCCTCCACCCTTCTTGGCAACCATCCGCTCCGCCCCGAGGGCTCCGCCGGACCAGCAGCGGACCACCCTCGCTGGAGCCGCGATGACGCACACGCCCGAGCTGGAGTCGATGGCCACGTCCTGGTTGTTGGAGAGCGGCGCGTCCCACTGGGTGGAGAAGCCGAAGCAGCGGACGCCGCCATCGTTCTTCAGACCACACGTACGCCCGTTGCCCGCGGCCACCCGCAGCGTGGACGTCAGGGCGGCGACCGGTCGTGGTTGGCGCGAACACGGCGTCGGCCCACACATGTCCGTGGTCTCGTAGCCCAGTTCACCGCTGGCGTTGCCACCCCAGCACCACACGCTACCCGCGGCGGACCGCGCGCACGTGTGGACATCGCCCACGGCAACTTCGACGATGTCGGCCAGACCAGGCACGACGACCGACTTCTTCGGCGTCGTCGTCGTCCCGTCGCCCAGCTGTCCTTGTGAGTTGCTGCCCCAGCACCGGACACCCCCGGCAACGACCGCGCAGGCGTGGGAGGAGCCGACCCCCAGGGTGCGCGGCGCCGCTGGTTCTGGCGCGCCGGTGAGCGCAACGTCGCCGAGGGGCGTCGTCGTCGGTGCAGGCTGCTCCGGCGCCGTAGCGTTGCTACTCCCGCAACCCACGAAGAACAGGGCACCGAACCAGGCAGATCTCGTCATGCGATCGGCTCAGCAGAACCCGTGCCTCGGTCGGGTGGGGCGAAACTCCGTGGCACAGAGTCTCGCGCCGTCGCGGGTTCACAGGACACGTGAACGGCCAGGAGGTGGCGATGGGCCGCTTGCGCGACATCAAAGCAGGGAGGTCACCGCGTCGACAGGTACGCGACGAGGTCGTCGATCTGGGTCGCGGAGAGCCCGCTCGTCTTGCCGTGGAGGTCTCCGCCGGCGCAGCCCGCGGTGAAGCGGTCGGCGAGGGTCTGCACGCACCCCGTGTGCATGTACGGCGCGCGATAGAACACGCCGCGCAGCGACGGCACCTGGAACGCGCCGCCGGTCCCGACGTCGACGTTCGCGTTGGTGGTCGTGGTCGCGCCGGCGTGGCACTTGGCGCAGCCGCGGTCGGCGAACAGCGTCGCCCCGGCCTCGACCGAGCCCTTGGTCACCGCGGGTGTCGGCAGGGCAGGCACGGCGTCGAGCCACGCGCCGAGGGCGTCGAGCTGCGCCGCGTCGAGCTTGGGTCCGCTCATGCGGCCGGTGAGCACGGCGTCCGTCAGGGCGCGCAGGTCGCGCATGTCGCCGTCCCAGTGGAACGGCGCGGTCTTGAGGAAGCCGCCGCGGAACGACTGCGTGCGCCGCGGACCGAGGTCCGCGAAGTTCCACGTGCGACCGTCGTCGCCGCCCTCGGGGTGACACGAGGCGCACGCGAGGAAGTTGCCGCTGTTGGCGTGGAAGACGAGGTGCCCCGTGTCCGCAAAGGAATCGGTCGCGAGCGGGATGGTCGCCGGCGCCTTGGTGACGTCGGCGTCGTACACGTGGAGGGCGGCGGGCTCGCGGGTCTGCACGAACCACCGCTCGCCCCCGAAGGCCACGGCGACGGCCTGCCCGGGGGGCGCGGCCATCGGGAGCCCCTTCTCGCAGAAGGCGCTGGACCCGCTGGTCCGGACCCGGATGAGCTGGGGCGTGTCGCGGTTCTTCGCGTTGCCGGCGGCGACCACGACGAGCTCGCTGCTGCTGGCGGCCACGTCGACGGGGAGGACCGCCGCGGGGATGGGAGAGAAGAAGCGCGAGCCCGCGCCACCCAGCACGCTGAGCTGGCTCTGGACGATGCTGCCCGTGCAGTCCTTCTGATCGCCGCCCCCGTAGCCACCCGGCCCCGTCGACACTGGCATGCCGGGGTCGAGCGCGATCTGGTGCACGAGCACGGCGCCCCCCTCGAAGGGACGCATGCGCCAGCCGACGCTCGCCGTCATCGGGCCGAGCGGGGTCTTGAACATCGCCATCGGCAGCGGACTCGGCAACGGATCGGTCGCACCGGGCGTCAGCTCGTAGACCCGCGCCGCACGGAAGGTGCTCACGAAGGTCTTGGTGGGGGTGACGACGACGTCACGGAGATCGGGCACCATGCGCACGCGGAGCTTGGCGGCCTGCGCGACGTCGAGCGGCAGGTCCACCACCTCGCCGCCGACGCACACGACGACGAGCTGCTTCGACGCCGGGTCCAGCGCGATCCCACGCGGCGCGGGGCACACCGGGCGCTTGGCCTCGACCACGCCGTCCGAGATCCGAACGGTCGCCACGGTTCCCGCGCGACGCAGCGCCACGTGCACGCGACCCGCCTCGTCCTCCACGATGCGACCGGGCTCGGCTTGCGCGCCGAGGGGCACGTGGCGGACGGCGCGCGTGGCCAGCTCGACGATGCTCAGGCGATCGCGCTCGGGGTCCGCGACCACCGCGAAGGCGCCGTCCTTCGTCACGTGCAGCGTGCCACCCGAGATCGGCGGAGGCGGCGTGGCGGCGCGCACCGTGGAGCCGTAGTCGGGCGGCGAGCCCAGCGGCTTCGACGTCGGCGGCACGGGCTCGAGGATGTCGTCGCCCTCCGTCTTGTCGCACGCACCGACCGCGAGGACCGCCACCAGCAAGAAAGCGAGCTTGCGCATCGCCTCAATCAAGCAGGATTGTCAGGACGTGCAAACACGCTTTGCGCTTCCGCCGCGCTCGGCGGACGAACGCGGCGACGCGGTGCCGCAGGTCAGAGCGCGAGGTTCTTCATCACGCCGTTGATCGCGGCGGCGCTCTGCATCACGTAGAAGTGGAGGCTCGGCACCCCTCGATCGAGGAGCCCGCGCGCCTGCGCAGTGGCCCACTTGATCCCGATCTCCCGCACGTGCTCGGGCTTCGTCGCCGCCGCGACCTCGTCGGAGAGTTCGCTCGGGATCTCGCAGTGGAACGTGCGCGGGATGGACACCACCTGGTCGCGCCCGGTGAGCACCTTGAGGCCGGGGATGATCGGCACCGTGATGCCGCTGGCGCGACACGCGTCGACGAACCGGAAGTAGTAGTCGTTCTTGAAGAACATCTGGGTCACGACGTACTCGGCGCCGGCCTCGACCTTCTCCTTGACGCGCCGCAGATCGGTCTCGAGGTTCGGCGCCTCGAAGTGCTTCTCCGGGTACCCGGAGACGCCGACGCAGAAGCTCGTGGGGGCGTTGTCCGCCTCCTCGTCCACGTAGACCCCCTGGTTCATGCGGGTGATCTGGCGCACGAGGTCGGCGGCGTAGTCGTTGGACGTGCGTCCGTGGGCGAGCACCTTCTGGAAGCCCTTGTCGTCGCCGCGCACCGCGAGGACGTTCTCGATGCCGAGGTACCGGAGCTCGATGAGGAAGTCCTCGGTCTCTTCGCGGGAGAAGCCGCGGCAGAGCACGTGCGGGACCGCATCGACCTCGTATTTGTTCTGGATGAGGGCGCACACCCCGAGCGTGCCGGGGCGCTTGCGCACCACGCGCCGCTGGATGCCCGTCTCGGTGTCCTTGTAGACGATCTCGGCGGGGTGGCTCGTGATGTCGATGTACGGCGGGCGGTGCTTGACCAGGTCTTCGACCAGAGACATCAGCGCGCGGACGTCACCGCCGCGGCGCGGGGGGATGATCTCGAAGCTGATGAGCGGGCGCTTCGCCTGTGCGAGGTGCTCGGTGACCTTCATGGGGGGACTGCGTCATAGACCGTCCGCCCCCGAAGGCATAGGCGTTCGGAGCGAGTTGCCTCAGCCGCCAGGGCTGCCGCCGCCCGTCCCTGCGCACGGCGGGGTGAGGCAGGCCCAGCGTCCGTCGTCGGCGCAGAAGCACTGCGTCGTGCAGCTCGTCCCCGCGATGGCGATGTACTGGCAGGAGCCGCCCGTCGGGAGCGGCTTACACGCCGCGCCACCGACTGGCTTGCTGCTGGGGCAGCCGGGGATGCAGCCGGGCTCCTTCATGTTCCAGGACTTGCCGTCGCAGTAGCCGTAGGTGATGTTGCCGCAGCCGTTGTTCCAGCTGCAGTTGCTGAGGCCCGTGCAGGCGGAGAACGGCGCCGGCTTGAGGGTCGGACAAGACGGCGGAGGCGGAGGCGGAGGCGGCGGGCAATCGCCGCGCGCGATCTTCCAGTACGGCGAGACGTCGCAGTACGCGGTGTCGAAGCCGCCGCAGGCGTTGGTGTACCCGCACTTGATGGGGCCCTTGCACGGTGTGCCCTCGGTGGGCTCGGCCTTGGGGCACGTGGGCGAGGAGCAGGGCTCCGACTTCACGGCCCAGCGGGTGCCCGTGCAGTATGCGTAGGTGGTGCCGCCGCAACCGTTCGAATAGGTGCAGTCGACGACGCCGCTGCAGGTCGTCCCGTCCAGGGGCACGTACGAAGGGCAGAGAGGAGGCGGGGGCGGGGGCGGACCGCTGTCGCCGCACCACATCGCGGTGCAGCTGTACGTGCCACCGGAGCAGTAGCAAGTGTTGCAGGAATCGGGGCGACAGCTCGTGCCCGAGGTGCACGCGTAGCCAGGACCGCAGCCGGTCGGAGCCGTGTCCGGAGAGGTGTCGGGGTCTCCGATCGAGTCGGCGCTCGAGTCGACGAGGCCGGTGTCGCCGCCGTCGACACACCGGTCGTCGGGACATCCATCGTCGGGATTGAGGCGCCCACCGCAGCCGATCGCGACCCACGACAGGGTCAGGGCCACGGCCGCCGAGGAGAACCGAGACGAGAAGAGCGCGCGCATGGGAAGCCTCCGAGGCGTGCAGCATGCACGATCGGGACCGATCCGGCCAACCTCGCCGATCGGGAAGTTCTCGACGAACGTCCCGGGAGGCCTGCGCCAGCCTGCGCCAGCCCCGTTTGCTCTGTCGCTCCCGAGTCAGCGCCGGACGCTGCTCGGCGGGGGGCCCTCGAAGGGGAACGTCAGGACGAACACGCTGCCGACGCCGTCCTCACCCGCTTCGACCCGCACGTCGCCCTGGTGCGCCTCCATGACGCTGGCCACGAGCGAGAGCCCGATGCCGCTGCCGCGCACCTGCCGGCCGTCGGGCTGCTTGCCGCGGTAGAAGCGCTCGAACACGCGCTCGCGATCTTCGGGCGGAATCCCCGGTCCTCGATCGCGCACGCGCACCACGGCGGCGCCCTTCTCCCGGCCCACCGAGACGTTCACCACCTCGGAGGCGGGCGCGTACTTCACCGCGTTCTCCACCAGGTTGATGACCGCGAGCTGCACGGCGCGCTCGTCGACGCGCGCGAAGACCTCGGGCTCCGTCTCGAGCTCGAGCCGCATGCCCTCCGTGTCGGCGCGGTAGCGGCACGCCTCGACCGCCTTGCCCACCAGCGCCCCGAGCTCCGCGTCGGCGAACTCGTACGCCACCTTCTTGCCGCGCTCGACGCGGGCGAAATCGAGCACGTTCTCGATCAGCGCCGAGAGCCGCTCCGACTCGCGCACGATCGTGCCGAGGTACTGCTGCTTCTTCTCCTCGGTGGGCACGCGCCCCGACGCGAGGAGCTCGCCGTACATGCGCACGATGGCGAGCGGGGTCTTGAGCTCGTGCGAGACGTTGGCGACGAACTCGCTCCGCAGCGCATTGAGGCGGCGCTCCTGCGCGGTCGCGAGCAGGAGCACGATGGCCCCGGCCACGACCACCAGCGCCGACATGGCGAGGAGGGACATCTCGAGGAAGCGCCGGCGGCGGGCCTTCTCGGCCAGCCCCTCGCTGCTCGTCGGCGCGACCTGCAGGCGCCAGGCGTAGAGCGTCGTCGGGAAGCGCTTCTGCACGACGAGGTCGCTCTTGCCGAGCGGCTGACCGAAGATGATGCGGCCCTCGTCGTCGACGACGTTCACACGGGCGCTCGCGGCGCGCGGCTCGGGCACCACCTGCTCGAGCAGCTCACGGCGCACCGAGTCCACGTCGTGGTGGAGCACCACGAGGCGCTCGTCGTAGGTGCCGTCGGAGCGCAGGTGCTGGGCCCGGAAATAGGTGAGCAAGAGGAACGTGCCGTCGTACGCGCGGTGCAGGTGCTTGATCTGCGACATCGGCAGCGTCGACAGATCGAGGTCGGGAAGCACCCGGCGCAGCAGCAGCAGCCGGAACGCGTCGTCGAGCGGCCCCGGGTTGCGCGAGGCGAACCCGATCACGTTGCGCGTCGGCGAGGCGTCGAGGACGAGCACGTGGGCCACGGTCGGCGTCGCGCGGGAGAGGGGCCCCGAAGCGACGCGGCACCTCGTCGGCGCGCCCCCTCGCCGAGCGCGAGGATGGCGTCGTCCGACTCGACGATGGCGCGGTCCACGCGGTCGACCTTCTCGTCGGCGAGGCCGAGCGTGGCCTGGAACAGCGCCTGGGCGCGCAGCGACTCGAGCTGGAACGCGGCGCGGTAGGTGACGACCGCGAGCACCACGGCGGCCACGATGATCGCGACGAACACCGTGCCGGTGAGCAGGCGACGTCGACTCTCCGAGCGCGATCCCACGGGTCCGGCGCCCCTTCCCCGACGCCGCGGCGCTCAGCGCCGACGCGCCGTGATGGGCTCGAGCGCGTGGAAGTTGCCGGTGTCACCCGCCGCGAGCTTGAGGCCTCGCTCCGCCGCGAGCTCGGCGAACTGCTCGGCGACGTAGACGACCGCGTGCTCCTCCGCCTCGGTGAACGGCTTCTGGTCGAGGTGGTCGGCCAGCTCGATGAGCCCGAGGTAGCGACGGTGCTGGCGGATCGGCACCACGAGGATCTCGCGCGGCTCGGCGTGGCCGATCGCCGCGTAGCGCGGGCGTGACCAGCCGGACTCCTGCGCGGCGTCGCGGACGTGCCTGGCCTTGCCGGAGCGGAGCACCGCGCCGAGGAACGGGTCGGCCTCGGGGGTGCGCTGGCCGAGGACCGCCATGTGGTTCGGCCCGCGCGATTTGACGACCACCAGCTCCTTCGTGTTCATGTCGAAGAAGTAGAGGAGCGCGCTGCGGGTCGGCAGCTTCTCCTTGAGCAGCTCGAGGACGAAGTCGGCGCCGTCGAGCGAGTCCTGCATGAAGTGGACGTCGTGCATCGCCTCGAACACCTCGCCGATGAGATCGGCGGGACGTCCGGGGTAGGCCGCGGCGCCGAGGGGCGTGGGCGGGCGACGCACGGGGCCGCCGGAGGCCATCGACGGGGCCGCGACGGGCGCCGCGATCGCGGGCGCCGCGACGGCCGCCGCAACGGGAGCAGCTGGCGCGACGACGGGAGCAGCCACGACGGGAGCAGCCACGACGGGAGCAGCCACGACGGGAGCAGCCACGACGGGAGCAGCCACGACGGGAGCAGCCACGACGGGAGCAGTTACGACGGGAGCAACGGGCACGGCGGCGGCTGCCGGAGCCACCGGGGCGGCCGGGGGAGCGGCCGGGGGAGCGGCCGGGCGCGCGACGACGGCTTCGATGGCCGCGGGCACGTCGACCTTCGCCGGGGCGACGGCGGCGGGCCGGGCAGCCTCGACCGCGGCCGAGATCTCGCCGGCGACGCCACGCGGGTCGACCGCGCGCATGGTCCCACTCGGCGACGACACACTGCTCGGCGCCCCGGTGAGCATGCTGACGGGACCCGCCGAGGCGACCTTCAGCTCGGGCTCGCCGCGCCAGTCCTTCCACGTGAGCTTGACGATGGGCGCGCGCTCGGGGCGACCGCTCCACTCGTGGTCGAACACGGCGAGCTGTACGAAGCGACCGGGCGGCGCCGAGGCGAGCTCCCGCCTGCATCGCCGCGAGGTGCGCCCGCGCGATGTCGACGGCGACGGGCTCCGGGGTCGTGTCGGCGACCGCGATGGCGATCTCGCGGTAGGTGAGCGGCGAACGCGCGCCCGGCTCTTCGGCGCGACGTTGCAACACCTTGCCGGGAAGCGTCGCGGTGGACGCCACCACGGGCACCATCACCGGCGGGGCGACGACGGGCGCAGCAGCGACGGGCGCAGCAGCGACGGGCGCAGCAGCGACGGGCGCAGCAGCGACGGGCGCAGCAACGACGGGCGCAGCCGCAGGCGCCTGCGGGCTCTCGCCCATCGTCATCATCGTCTTGGCGGGCTTGTTCCGCGCGAGCGCGCTCGCCGCCGACACGGCCGGTGAAGACGAAGGCGGTGGAACGCTCTGCTTGCTCGCGCTCGGGGCCGGCTGGATGGTGATCTGCGCGTCGTCGGGCGCCTTGCTCACGACGTAGCGGGTGCGGGCCAGCGCGTTGGTCGCGCGGTATCCGTCCGGCAGCACCTCGATCGTGAAGTTGGCGAGGGGACCGGTGTCGCCACCGGCGCTGCGGGCCTGGGCGAGGGCCCCTTGCCACGTGGCGGCTTCGACCGTGTGCCGCCGATCGGCTGCGCCGGCGTTGGCGCTCAAGGAAGAGACTTCGACGAACCAGCGCATGAGTGCCTCGCGAACCTACCTCAAGACCCCCCCGACTCCTAGGGCGTAGTCGCGCGAGATTTCTGGGGAGTGCGGGCGCGCGCGCCGATGTCGCGGCGGTGCTGCGACCCGGCAAAACGCACGCGATCGACGGCCGTGTAGGCGGCCTCTGCGGCGGCATCCAGGTCGGCTGCGTGGGCGGTGATGCACAGCACGCGTCCCCCCGCGGTGAGGAACTTTCCGTCCTCGCGCCGCGTGCCCGCATGCAGGACGGACACCGCCGGCACGGCCGCTGCGGCGTCCAGCCCCTCGATCGCGTCTCCTACCCGTGGCGATTCGGGATAGCCCGCCGCTGCCATGACGACGGCGAGCGCGGGACCGTTGCGCACCGGGGGCGATCGGTCCGCCAAGGGTCCGAGGTCTCCACGGGCGGCGCCCTCGAGGTACGGCAGCAAGGCGCCGTCGAGCCGCGCGAGGAGGACCGCCGTCTCGGGGTCGCCGAACCGCACGTTGAACTCGAGCACCGAGAGCTCGCCTCGCTCCCCGATCATCAGGCCGGCGAACAGGACCCCGCGAAACGGGCGCCCCTCCTTCGCCATGCCGTCGACCGTCGGGCGAATGACCTCGGCGAGGATGCGTGCCTCGAGCGCCGGCGTGACCACCGGGGGCGGCGAATACGCGCCCATGCCGCCGGTGTTCGGGCCCCGATCGCCGTCTTCGAGGCGCTTGTGGTCTTGAGCGGCCGCGAGCGGCACGAAGCGCGCGCCGTCGCAGATCGCGTGGAAGGAGACCTCTTGCCCCGTCACCTTGTCCTCGAGCACCACCTTGCGGCCGGCCGCGCCGAACAATCCTTCGCGCATGAAGGCGTGGATGGCGGCGCAGGTCTCCTCGACGCTGCTCGCCACGACGACCCCCTTGCCCGCCGCGAGGCCGTCCGCCTTCACGACCAGGGGACGACCGATCGCCCGGGCGTGGGCCTCGGCCGCGTCGGCGTCCTCGAACACCGCGTAGTCGCTGGTCGGGATGCCGTGGCGCTTCATGAAGTCCTTGCAGAAGGACTTCGAGGCCTCGAGCTCGGCCGCCGCGCGCGACGGCCCGAACACGAGGAAGCCCGCCTCGACGAGCGCGTCGGTCACGCCGGCGCAGAGCGGGGCCTCGGGGCCGACCACGACCAGCTCGGCGAAGGAGGCGCGCGCGGCCGCCACCACCGCGGGCAGGTCGTCCGCCTTGCCCGGGAGCGTGGCCGCTTCGGCGGCGATCCCCGCGTTGCCGGGCATCACGGTCACCTCGGCTTCCGCGGAGAGCGCCCGACACAGCGCGTGCTCGCGCGCCCCGGACCCGAGCACCAGCACCTTCTTGCGGGCCATGCGCGCGTCGTTAGCACGTGGTGCCATTCGTAGGTTAAGCTCCGGCCGTGGACTCCCGCGCACACGAGCGTTTCCGCGTCTGGCTGCCGATCCAGGTGTCGTCCGACACCATCGAGGGCGCCATCGGCGTCACCAGGGACGCGAGCCAGGGGGCCTCTTGATGGCCGCGACGGAGCCGCTCACCGTCGACAGCGTCGTCAGCCTCACGTTCACCCTGCCGGACGAGACCGAGCGCGTGGTGCGCGGCAGGATCGTCCGCATGGAGCGCAACGCCGACGACCCCCACGGTCCCTGGCCGTTCCGCATCGCCGTCCAGTTCGTCGATCCGCTCGACGACCTCGACGACATGCTGCGCGCGATCGGCGAACGCCTGTCGCAGATCCGGTGACGCCGCCCTGTTAGCCGCTTGCTCCTGCGGTGCCGGGCATACATGGGCACCGTGCGCGACGAAGTGTCGGCCGTTATCCTCTGACGGATGCGCATCCCGTTCGGTCGGCTGACCGCCGTCCTCGTGCTCGGCTCGGCCGGCTGTTCGTCCACCACCAACGACGCGACCCCGAACGACGGTGGCACCGACGTCACGACCGAGACGACGCCTGCGCTGCACGACCTGCCCTGCGAGGTCGACGCGATCCTCGAGGCGAACTGTCGCAAGTGTCACTCGGATCCGCCGAAGTTCGGCGCCCCGATGCCGCTCGTCTCCCACGCGCAGGTGCACGCCAAGGCCCCGAGCGATCCCTCGTTCGAGGTGTGGCAGATGATGAAGACCCGCATCCACGACCCGGTGAAGCCGATGCCGCAAGCGCCGAACCCACCGCTCTCGACCGCCGACAAGGCGACGATGGACGCGTGGTTCGCCAAGTCCACACCGAAGGGCGACGTGCCGTGTGGGGGCAGCGACGGCGGCGCGGACGGCAGCATCCTCCCCACCGTCAAGTGCACGCCCGACATCGAGCTCCGCCCTGCGACGCCGTGGGTGATGCCCAAGGACACGACCGATCAGTACGTGTGCTTCGGCATCGACATCAAGAACGACACCGGCGCGAAGCGGCAGCTCACGGCGATCATCCCGAAGCCCGACAACACCAAGATCGTCCACCACATCGTCCTCGCCGAGAGCACCAGCAAGGTCGACCCGAACCCCGTGCCCTGCAAGGCGGGTGCGATCGCGACGATGCGCATGGTCTACGCGTGGGCGCCGGGCGGCTCGGCGTTCGAGCTGCCGAAGGAGGCGGGGTTCCCCGTCGAGCCCGGCGAGAAGCACTACATGGTGCAGATGCACTACAACAACGTGACCCATCTCGAGGGCGAGAAGGACTCGAGCGGGTTCGCGTTCTGCTCCACGGGCGACCTCCGCCCCAACGACGCGGACGTCATGGCGTTCGGCAGCCAGAAGTTCACCATCCCCGCCAAGACCAAGTACACGCTCGACTGCGCGCTGAAGATCCCCGGCGCGTTCGGCGAGGTCACGGTCATCGGGGCCTTCCCCCACATGCACAAGCTCGGGCGCGCCCTGAGTACGGTGCTCGAGCCGGCCGCCGGCGGCGCGCCGATCGACATCGGCACCAACGCGGCGTTCGACTTCAACGCGCAGTACTGGTTCGACATCCCCGACACCAAGGTGAAGCCAGGGGACACGGTTCGGACCCGCTGCACGTGGGACAACACGACCGACGCCCCCGTCGGCCAGGGCGAGAACACCGACGACGAGATGTGTTACGGGTTCACGATCTACTACCCGAAGGTCACGAGCGCGCTCTGGAGCTGGGCGCTGCCGGCCTACACCGCGACCTGCAAGTGACGGGTCTCTGTTCTCCGGCCTGCGGCCGGGTTGCGCGCCCATGCGGGCGCGTCCCGAGCGAAACTGTTTCGCTCGGGTCCCTTCTCCGGCCTGCGGCCGGGTTGCGCGCCCATGCGGGCGCGTCCCGAGCGAAACTGTTTCGCTCGGGTCCCTTCTCCGGCCTGCGGCCGGGTTGCGCGCCCATGCGGGCGCGTCCCGAGCGAAACTGTTTCGCTCGGGTCCCTCGGGCTACATGCCGCCGAGGATCTTGAACGAGTCGCCGTCGCGCACGAGCTGCAAGCGGTGGTCGCGCACCGCGCGGTGCCACTGGTCGCCATTGGACGTGGGGACCTGGAACGACGCCGTGTACGTGTAGTCGACGTGGATGACCTTGGCCTCGGTCTCGGTGATTCGGCGGTAGCGGATCTCGTACCGGATGGCCTTGGTCTGCTTGAACTTGCTGGTCAGGTAGGTGTGGAGGCCCTGGTAGTCGATGTCGTCGCTCGACTTCGCGTTGCCGCCCGTCTCGAAGTAGCGAGGGGAGGCCATGGCGTAGAGCGCGTCGACGTCGCGCTCCTCGACCGCGTGGCGGTATTTCTCGCAGAACGTGACCACCTTGCGGTTGTCGTTGCTGTCCTCGACGTCGGTGTTGGGAATGTTGGTCTTGGTGCACCCGGAGGCCCCGGAGCAGAGGCCGAGGGCGAGGGGGACCACGACGAGGAGCTGGGCGAGCGGCTTCATGGGGCGAAACATCCGGCTTTCGGAGGGGAACGCCCGGTGAGGCGGGCTCCATTCCCAGCCTAGCGAGGTGACGGCGGCGCGGACAAGTGGTTGGGACCGCGGTAGCCTCGGGGCCCCGTGTCCGATCGTCTGCCGGAGCTCCTCGTCCCGCTCGGTTCCTCACGACCGGTCCTCGGAGACGCCGCGATGGGGACGGCGCTCCTCCCCATCGTGGAGCCCGGCACCTGCCTCGAGGAGCTGTCGGTCGTCCGGCCCGCGCTCGTCCGCGACGTGCATCTCGGCCACCTGGCCGCGGGGGCCCGGCTCCTGCGCACCAACACCTTCGGCGCCTCCCGGGCCCGGCTCGCGACCCACGAGCTCGTCGACGTCGCCTCGATCAACGCGGCCGCGGTGGCGCGAGCGCGGGAGGCCATCGCCGCCCTCGGCCGCGGCCCCGTCGTCGTGGCGGGGGTGCTCGGCCCCGGCGCCGACCGCGAGCAGGCCGAGGCTCTCGCCGAAGCGGGCGTCGATCTGTTCGTGATCGAGACCGTGCGCACGGTGGCGGAGGCGGGCGCGATCCTCTCGATCGCCCTGGATCTCAAGCCCGTCGTGGTCTCCTTCTCGCCCGAAGCGAACGGTCGCCTCGCGGACGGCGCGCCCCTCGACGAAGCCTGCCGTGCCCTCGCCCAGGCGGACGGCGTGGGCCTCAACTGCGGACAGGGCGCGCGCGCGATGGGCGCCTCGTTCGCCGCGCTGCCGGCCGATCGGCCGCGGTTCGCCTTCCCGAGCGCGGGGCTCCCGATGGCCTTGGGTGGGGCGAGCGGCGAGTTGCTGGTCTGGCCCGAAGACGCAGCGGTGTTCGCGGCCGCCGCCGGGCGCATGCGCGGGGCCTCGGTGCTCGGGGGCTGCTGCGGCACCACGGCGGCGCACCTCGCCGCCCTCGGCGACCTCCTCGGCGCCGCGGCGAAGGGGGACGCTTGACGCGGGACCACGGCAGTCCGACCGGGCAGTCGATGCGCGATCCGCTCGGGCTCGTCGGCACGACGATCGACCGCCGCTACGAGGTGCGTCGGATCGTGGCCGAAGGCGGCTTCGGGCTCGTCTACGAGGCCGAGGCCGTGGCGCTCGGCGTCCCGGTCGCCATCAAGGTGCTGCGGGCCGAGCTCCTCGAGTCGAGCCCCGAGGCGCGCGCGCGCTTCGGCCAGGAGGCCAAGCTCCTCGTGCGCATGCGCCACCCGGCGATCGTCCAGCTCTCCGACGCCGCGCACCTCGACGACGGCACCCCCTACCTCGTGCTCGAGTGGATCGAGGGCGAGACCCTCGACGCCTTCCTCGCCCGCGTCGGCCCCCTGCCCCTCCGAGCAACGTGATGGTCGGCCGCGACCGCGCGGTGAAGGTGCTCGACTTCGGCGTCGCGCGGTGGAGCCACGACTCGGGCGTCAAGACCACCACCCTCAAGAGCACGGGGCTCTCGGTGGGGTTCGCGGCGCCCGAGCAGTATGCGCGCGACTTCGGCGTCGTCGACCACCGCGCCGACCAGTTCGCGCTCGCGGCCATCGTGTTCTCGGCGCTCACCGGCGAGGCGCCGTTCGCGGGCGAATCCCTGCGCGAAGTGATGTTCGCGACCTGCATGGCCACGGAGCGACCGTCGGTGCGCAAGCACCGCGACGACCTCTCGAGCGCGGTCGACAACGTGGTCAAGAAGGGCCTCGCGATCCGGCCCGAGGCCCGATACCCGGACGTGCGCGCGTTCTTCTCGGCGCTCGTGCAGGCCTCGCAGGGCCACGTCGAGCAAGAGGACGAGGCCGCGACCACGCGCCCGAACGACGCGCCGGCGCCGAGCCCCGCCACCATGGCGCGACCGCTCTCGCCGGCGACCCTGCCCTCGCCGCAGCTCCCGGCCGCGCCGCGCACCGAGAAGGCCGCGGCCTCGCTGCCGTTCGCGCCCACGCAGCGCAACCACGAGGGCGCGATGACGGAGAAGACCGGCGCCGGACCGCGCCGTCCGCCCCCGCCCCCGCCGGAGAGCGCGCCCGCGTCGTCAGTGGCCGCGAGCAGCGGCGCGACCAAGTGGATCGCCTTCCTCGCGCTCGGCGGGATCGTCGGCGGCGCCGCGTTCCTCGTGCAGCCGCTGTTCTCGCCGCGCCCGCTGTCGTCGGCCAAGCCGCTCGCGTCGCACTCGATGTCGGCCAGCACGGTGCCGACCACGAGCGCCTCGCCCTCCACGTCGGCGAGCGCCGAGAAGACCCCGTGCGGAGAGCTCCAGCCGCACGAGGCGTGCATCCTCGGCGGCAAGCTCCGTCGCGGCCCGCCCGACTGCAACGTCGACGACCCGGCGCACAAGGCGGCGTGCCCCGGCGAGACGCTCACGGTCAAGACCTTCGTGCTCGATCGCGAGGAGGTCTCCGGCAAGCGCTGGGACGCGTGTGTCGCGATCGGCAAGTGCCGCAAGGTCGAGGTGTCGGGGACCATGCCCGTCACCTCGGTGACCGCCAAGGAGGCCGAGGCGTTCTGCGCCTTCGAGAAGGCGCGCCTGCCCACCGACGCCGAGTGGGAGCTCGCCGCCGCGGGCCTCGCGGGGCGCGCGTTCCCGTGGGGCAACGCCAAGCCGGGCGCCGCCAACGCGGTGTTCACCGACGACCCGAGCAAGGCGCCCGCGGGCCCGGTCGCGACCGACGCCGCGCCGACGGGCGAGAACCCCGAGGGGGTCGTGCACCTCGCGGGCAACGTCGCCGAGTGGACCTCGACGCCCGCCCCCAAGACGGCGCCCTGGCCCGAGATCATGGACGACGACGACCAGCCGCGCCGCTGGGTGCGCGGCGGCTCGTTCCGCCACGACTGGGACGCGCTGCGGGCGTGGGCGCGCGAGGCGTGGCCCGAATCCCGGCGCGATCCGCGCATCGGTTTCCGCTGCGCGAAGGCCCCGAGGAAGACGTGACCGACCTCCGCGCAGAGGGCGCGGCCGTCGAACGCACGCCCGGGTCCCCCCTCGGCGCCATCTCGCTCTACGCACCGGTCGCCTACGTCGGCGCGCTGATCGTGCGCGACGGTCAGACCGGCAGCGTAGGGCTGCGGCTCGCGATCGCGTTCGCCCCGCTCGTCGTCCTGCGCCTCCTCGCGCCCGCGATCGACGACCTGCCCAAGGAGCCGCGGCGCCTGTCGCGGGCCACGCTCGCGGCGCTCACCATCGCCTTCCTCCCCTGGATCACCCGCGTCGATCGCCCCTGGGTCGTCGCCGCGAGCTCGGCGGCGGGGGCGCTCGCCGGCGCGCTCGGCGTGCGTCTCCTCGCGAGCATCACCGGGCTCGGTGGGGTCGGGGCAGCGGGCCCGAAGCGCGCGACCGCCGGGGCGAATGCCGTGGTCGGCCTCTACGTGCTCGGCGCGCTGCAGGCCGGCGTGCACGCGGTGGCCCGCGACGCGCGGTTCGGCGCCCGGCAGGTCGAGCTCGGGCTCGTGGTCGCGATCGTCCTCGCGACGGTGGTGCTCGTGGCGCGGAACGCCGCGCGGAACCGCCTCGAGCTCGGCGCGCGCGAGCGCTACGACCTCTTGCTGATCACGGCGCCCCTCACCTTCGCGAGCCTGCTCGCGCTGACGGTGGCGGGGCCGCTGCCCGTCCCTTCGGCCGCCGCCGGCGTGGGCGCGAGCCTCGCGCTCGCGGCGCTCGTGGCGCTGCTCGCGCGCGACCCGATCGTGACGTTCGCGCGCGTGGCAGGCGCGTGGGCGCTCCTCGTGTTCGGGGCCTTGGCCGTCGAGCTGTCCGGCTTCTCGCCCGCGGGCTGGCAGGGCCGCATCGGGGTGTTGCTCGGCGCCGTGCTCGGGCTGTCGCTGCTCGGCCTCTCGCGGCTCCTGCTCGGTCGCCCGCCCGCGCTCGCGGCGCTCGCCTCGGCGGAGGCCGCCGCCCACGCGACCGACGAGCGCGACCTCGCGCGCGCCGCCTTGCGCGGGCTGCGCGTGCTCGCCGGGCCGTCCGCGGATCCGCGGCACGTGGCGACGCCCCGTCTGCTCCTGGTGTCGCCGCTGCGCGAGATCACGCTCGACGCGGCCGGCGAGCCCCGCACGCGCACGCCGCGCGACGCCGACCTCGACCCCGACGCTCCTTCGGAGATCGCGCGCATCGTGCCCGCGGCGCTGCTCGATCTGCTGGCGCGCGAGCCGCTCGGCGTGCTGCGCGTCGAGGTGCTCGAGGCCCGCCAGGTGCGGGGCGCCGATCTCCGCGTCGCGCTCGCGTGGTGCCAGGCGCAGGAGGCGGCCGCGGTGGTCGCGGCGAGCGAAGGTGGCGACCTCGAGGGCCTGCTCGTGCTGCCGGACGGCGTCGACGCGCGCCACCTCGGCCTGCGCGAGGCGCGCGTGCTGCGCGCGATGGCCGACGCGGTCACCGCGCGGGTCGCGCTCGCCGGAGCGCTCGCCCGCGCGAACGCTCGCGCCGAGCACCGCGACCGCCACGCTCGTGAGCTCGAGACGCTGCTCGATCGCGCGCAGGACCGCGCCGCCCGCGCCGAGCACGCGCTGGCGGGGGCCTCGGCGCCGCTCGCGGAGCCGCTCTCGGTGGGCGGCTACGCGCCCGGATCGCGCGCGGCCCTCGACGTGCTCGACCGGCAGGCCAAGGAGCGCACCCACCTCGCGATCGCGCACGCGCCCGGCGCCGATCCCCTGCCCTGGATCGCGCGCCTGCACGCGCGGAGCGGCCTGCCCGGGCCGTTGCACGTCGTCGACGCGGCGACCCACGAGTTCGGCGAGTCGCGCTTCACCGGCAGGCCCTCGGCCCTCGAGCTCGCCGATCGGGGCACACTTCTCGTGCTCTCGGCACCCCGCGCCGCGGGCGCCGCGGTCGACGCGATCGCGCACGCCCTCGCCTTCCGTGAGGCGCACGGGGTCCCCGTCGACGTGAGGGTCGTTCTCGCCATCCCCTCCGCGGGCGCGCAGGCGGGGCTCGAGAGCCTGGCGCGGTTCCCGGAGGCGGTGGTCGCGCGTGTGACGATGGTGCGCATCCCGCCGCTGGTCGAGCGGATCGAGGATCTCAGGGCCCTAGCGCTGGAACGCCTGTCCCGCCTCGGGCTCTCCCTGCGGGGCGAGCCGCTCGGGCTGGCCGAAGAAGCGCTCGCCGTGCTGGTCGAACACGACTGGCCGGGAGACGAGGCCGAGCTCGCCACGGTGCTCCTGGTGGCCGCCACCCGCGGCAAGGGCCCGCGCCTCAGCCGGGCCGACGTCGCCGCCTCGCTCGCGGCCGCGGGACAGCCGCGGAGCGAACACGGTTGACGGCCCGTCGTACACCAGTCTCAGATCCACCTCAGAACCCATGGTCGACGAGACTCCTGTCATCCTGGTCGCGGACGACGACGCCGACATCCTGCACCTGGTCACCACCCACCTGCGGGGCATGCACTGCAACGTCCTCGAGGCGAGCGACGGCGAGATGGCCCTGACGGTGGCCCGCCGCGAGCTGCCGGATCTGATGATCCTGGACGTGATGATGCCCGGCAAGAGCGGCTGGGAAGTCTGCAAGGAGGTCCGCGACGACGACCTCCTCAAGCACACGGGGGTCATCGTGCTGACTGGCATCGGCGAGAAGCTCAACGAGCTGACCTCCCCGCTCTACGGCGCGGACGAGTGCATCGACAAGCCGTTCGAGTTTCCGGAGCTCGACTTCAAGGTGCGCAAGGTCCTCTCGGAGCGCCGCCGCGCGCGTGAGCACAAGGAGCCCGCGAAGACGGCCGCGAAGGCGGGCGCGAAGAAGAAGGCCGCGCCGGCCAAGAAGAAGAAGTAGCGCTCCTCTCGGGGTCGGCATGCGGTGGACGCTGGCTTCGCTGCTGGTCCTCGCGAGTGCCTGTCGAGAGCGGCGACACGCGCCCGAGGCGGTGCTGCCTGCGCCGGAGGAGTCGGCGAAGGCCCCGGTGAAGCCGAGCTTCACGCGGGTGGTCGAGAAGGTGTTCGAGCGGGGGCTGTTCGCGCGGCCGAACCACCTCATCCTGGTGGATGGAGATCGGCGCAGCTGGGTGCTCGATCTCGGGACGGGGACGCTCACGCGGGTGCAGCCGGTGGACGGGCCGCGAGAGGCCGTGCCTTTCGGGTGGGCAGGACACGTCGGGTGGTGGAGGCCCCCCGCCTCCGCCGAGCGGCAGCCCATCACGATGCTGGGCGCCACCAAGGACATCGAGGCGCCACGACCGCTCGGCACGGTCCGGGCCTTTGCTCTCCAACCGGCCGTCGACGCGACGGAGGTGTTCGTGGCTCGGTCGGACCTGAACTACAGCGCATTCACTGTGGCCGACGCCGAGCTCGTCGCCTTCGATCGCGTGAAGGGCAGCCGGCGAGTGCTCGTCAAGGCGCCCGAGCTCACGTCCTTCGGCATCGACGCGACGGACGTCTACTGGCTCGACGGACTGCACGACTCGACGCTGTATCGGCTGCCGAAGACCGGAGGTGCATCCGCGGTCTTCGGAAGACCTGGCACGCAGGGCGCCATCCGCGTGCTGCGCACGAAGGTGATCCACGTAGATTCGTCTGGAGCGACCCAGATTGCCGACAAGAAGGATGGTCACTTCGCCAAGGCGAGCGTCGATCTCCGCGAGACCTACCCCGACTGGGACGACGTCGGCGCGTGCTGGATCACTCGGCCCTACAGTTGCGACGACGCGGGGGCTTGCTCGACCGACCGCGAGCGCTTCGAGCCCCGCTACTCGTGCTGGAACGGCACCGCGCCGCCGGTCGTCGTCCCGCTACCGCAGGCGCCCACGTGGCTCGCGATCTCGCCGACGAGCGTGTTCTTCGGCACCACTTCGGGAGTGTTCCGCGGCGTCCGCGGCACGTAGTCCCTGGGCGGCGCGCGCGGTCAGGGGCGATACGGGCGGTAGCCTCCGGAGAGTAACCACGTGCGTGGGGGCGTGTCGGCGCGTTGTCTCGATCGACCCATGTGCGGTGGGGGCGGGTGGAGGTCGAGCGAGGCCCAGTCGTCGAAGAAGGGCGCCGTGGAGAACGGGTCGAGCGCCACGTCGGCCGGGATGTGGTGCGTGCGGTTGCGGAGCACGTAGCGGAGAACGGTGCGAACCTCGGATGGCGTGTGGAGGGCGCGCGCGTGGGTGCGCGAGGCGAGCACGCGGCCACCGCGGCCCATGACGCGGTGGAGCGCGTGGGTGACGTGGGCGGCGAGCGCGCGCAGGCCGGTGGTGAAGGCGCGGTGACCTTCGACCTCGACCACGAGGTGCACGTGGTTGCCCTGGATGGAGTAATGGACGATGCGGAAGCCCCGCTGCGCGAGGGCGCCGAAAGCGCGCCGCAGCGGCCGGAAACACCGCTCGGCGCGCAGGTTCCAGACCCCCTTGGCGACGCGGAGGGTGACGTGTTGGGGGTGGTCGGGCGAAGCGTCGGGGCGACGGCGGTGCGACTCGCTGCCCTGCTTGCGAGGGCGGCCTGCGCCCTTGCGTGCACCCCCGCGGCCACGCGGCGCGGGCGCGACCTGGGGGCCTGGACGGGCCGGACGAGGCGGAACGCCAGCGCTCATGGAATGATTATGGCGCTTCACTTCAAGAACGCAAGGGGGGGGGCGCGCTCTCCTGCGTCGGGTAGCTTGTCGGGGTGAAGACGCTCTGCTTCGAGACGGCGCTCGCTTCCCCTGCCGACGTGGTCTGGGCGCAGGTGACGACGATGGATGGGGTGAACGCGGAGCGCGTGCTGCCGATCGACTGCACGTCCCGCACGCGACACCCCGCGAGCGATCGAGCTCCCACCGACATGGTGGCGGCCACGTTCCGCCACCGCCACGCGCAGCTCGCGCGACGGTTCGGTGTGCTCACTGGGCGCTGACTGGACGACTCACGGTTGGTAGAGACGCAAGGCCGCTCCTGTTGCCCGCGCACTGGTAACGCTCCTCGTTGTGGATAGATGGCCGGTTCGGCGCACGCGCGCCTCACGCGTCCTCGCGCAGGAAGCCCGCGACCTCGCGCGCGACCCTTCGATCGAACAGCAGCGCGAGGTGCCCGGGCCCTTCCATCACGAGGTCCCTCCCACCCACGGCCGCGAGCGAGCCCGTGGCGGGGTCGCCGACGACGTTGTCGTGGGTGGAGTAGATGCTGAGCGCCGCGAGCTCGAGCGGGCGCCCCTCGCGCACCCGACGAGCGCCGCGCCGCAACACGCCCGCCGACAGACCGAGGATCGGCCCGCGCCACGCAACGCCTTGATAGGGGGTCCCGATGGTGACGAGGCGCCGGACGCGGCCCTCCTCTCGGCCGATCATCTCGAGGGCGACGAGGCCGCCCATCGAGTGGCACACGAGGTCCACCACCTCGACGCGCTCGTCCTCGCACACTCGCGCGACGAAGCGCGAGAGCCGCTCGGCGTTGCTCCGCAGGCGACCGAGCGGCCAGTAGTTGAAGCCGTACATCGGGCCGAAGCCGTCGCGCGCGAGCACCCGCGCGAGCCACACGAAGTCGACCCGGTTCTGCCCGTAGCCGTGCACGAACACGATGGGGCGCCCGCCCTTTCGACCGCCGAGGCGACGACCGATGACGAAGTACAGCGGGAGGAGTGGCTGCACCAGGGCCGCCAGGAGCCCCTCGCGCAGCGCCTCGCGCAGGGTCAGCCTGATCTGGCGATGGGGGTGGTGGGACCGGGCGAAGTAGTACGACCCGAGCACGTAGACGGTGACGCCGCCGTAGAACGCGACGACCGCGAAGAGGACGAGCAGCACGATCGGGTGGTCGCGCACCCCTGCCCCTTAGCACGCCCCCGAGTCTCGAGGACGTCACGGAACCTTGGACGCGAGCAGCTCGACGTTGCACGGCACCGCCACCCCCGCGTACTCGTCTGGCTCGAGCGCGACCGGGTCTCCCGCCATCGCCGCCTCGATCTCCTCGACGAGCCGCGCGGTCAGGATCGAGAGGTGATCGGCGCCCCACACCCTCGGTGGAGAGTGTCGTCGTCGAAGTTGCCCGGCCCCCACGTGCCCATCGGGGCCAGCATAGAGCGTCCGTGCGGCGCTGGCCGGCTTGCGCTACGCGGTGGACACACATGGCCAAAGCCAAGGTCGCAATCGTCCGCACGAAGCCCGAAACCGTCCTCGAGGACTACCACCGCGTGATGAACCTCGCGGACTACCAGGAGGTGGTCGCGAAGGACGCGGACACGGCCCTCAAGGTCAACATCTCCTGGCACTTCTTCTACCCGGGGTCGTCCACCACCCCGTGGCAGCTCGACGGCGTCATCCGCGCGATGCTGAAGGACGGGTACTCCAAGGACCTCGTCCACGCGTGCCACAACCGCACGGTCGTCATCGACGCGCACCTCGGCGAGCGCGAGAACAAGCAGATCGACGTCGTGCAGGCCCACGGCCTGCGCAACGTGCACCTCTACGAGGGCGAGGAGTGGATCCACGTCCGCGACGCCGTCGGCGACCTCGCGGACAAGTTCACCTGCCTCAACGAGGTGTTCCCCAAGGGCTTCTCGATCCCGAAGCGCTTCATCGGCGAGAACATCATCCACCTGCCGACGATCACAGACCCACATCTTCACCACCACCACGGGCGCGATGAAGAACGCGTTCGGCGGGCTGCTCAACGAGCACCGCCACTGGACCCACCCGGTGATCCACGAGACGCTCGTCGATCTCCTGATGATCCAGAAGAAGATCCACCGCGGCGTGTTCGCCGTGATGGACGGCACGTTCGTCGGCGACGGGCCGGGGCCGCGTTGCATGATCCCACACGTCAAGAACGTGCTCCTCGCCTCGAGCGATCAGGTCGCCATCGACGCGGTCGCCGCCAAGCTCATGGGCTTCGATCCGATGAAGGACCTCGAGTTCGTCCGCCTGGCCCACGACCTCGGGCTCGGCTGCGGCGACCCGCGCGACATCGAGATCGTCGGCGACGTCGATGCGGCGAAGAGAACTGGCACTTCGACGGGCCCTTCAAGAAGATGACCTTCGCGTCGCGCAACCAGCACCGCATCTACTGGGGCCCGCTCAAGAAGCCCCTCGAGTGGTCGCTCAAGACGTGGCTCGCCCCCTGGGCCTACGTCGCGAGCGTCGCCTACCACGACATGTTCTGGTACCCGCGCTACGCGAAGGAGAAGATCCAGCCGGTGCTCGAGAGCGACTGGGGTCGCCTGTTCGCGAACTGGGGCAACGTACAGGCAGACGCCGAGGGCCGCGGCTTCCCGGACGTCGGCGCCGTGAGCCCGGAGCTGATCCAGATCGGCCTCAAGCACTTCCTCGAGGGCGCGCGCCTCGTCGGCATGGCGGTGCGCGAGTCCCCCGAGCTGCAGGCCAAGAAGCGCACCGGCACCGCTTACTTCGCCAACCGCGGCTGAGCTCCAGGAGGCGGAGACCTCCAGGGCCATTCAAGACATTTCGCGATGGCTCGTTCGGCACCGGTATGTCCGGAGCCGCCCCGACGCCCGTCTCGAGCGCGCCGCGCCCATCGTCGCGCTCCTCGGCTGGTTCGTGGTCATGGTGCTCGTCGCGGCGTCCCTGCTCGCGCGACACCTGATCCCGCTGCCACCGCCCACGCGCGATCAGAGCGCGAGCGCGCTCGCCGCCGCGCGCGCCGAGGAAGCGAAGGGGCGATGGACCACGTTCCACGTCCTCCTCGGGTCGTGCCGCTGCTCGCGCCTGGTCGGTCAGCACCTGCTGACCTCGGCGCGCCCGCCGGGGCTCGTCGAGCACGTGCTGCTCGTGGGCGCGGACCCGGGCTTGCGCGCCGGGCTCGTCGCGCGCGGCTTCACGGTGATCGACGTCGAGCCCGAGGCCCTCTCCCAGCGCTTCCACATCGAGTCCGCGCCCCTCTTCGTGGTGCTCGGCCCGGACGGCACCCCTCGCTACCTCGGCGGCTACACGGCGCGCAAGCAAGGCGCGGACGTGCGTGACCTCGCGATCTTCGCCGCGCTGCAGCGCGCGGAGGTGCCCTCCTCCCTGCCGCTGTTCGGCTGCGCCGTCAGCAAGCGACTCCTCGCCGCCATCGACCCCCTCTCCCTCCGGTAGGACCCCATGCGCAAGCTGCTCTCGTTCCTCCTGCTCCCGCGTGAGATCTCCGACTTCGAGCGGGGGTACCTCGCGCGCATGAACCGCGTCGGGCTCGGCTTCTTCCTGCTGCACGTCCCCGTGCTGACCGCGCTCGCGTTCTTCAACGGGACGGGGCCGCTGCGCGCGCTCCTCCTCACCCTCGCGGTCGTCGCGGGGCCGCTCCTGTCCGCCCGCTTCGTGGCGAACCCACGCCACCGCTCCCTCGTGCTGGGCGTCGCGGCGATGTTCATGGGCGGCGTCCTCGTGCACGTGGGCCAGGGCCCGGTGCAGATCGAGATGCACTTCTACTTCTTCGCGCTGATCGCCATGCTGTCGGTGTTCGGCAACCCGCTGGTCATCGTGGTCGCCGCGGTCACCGTGGCGCTCCACCACCTCGCGCTCTGGTTCCTCTTGCCGGCGAGCGTGTTCAACTACGAGGCGCCCATCTGGGTCGTGCTCGTGCACGCGGCGTTCGTCGTGCTCGAGTCGGTCGCTGCCTGCTTCATCGCTCGGAGCTTCTTCGACAACGTGATCGGCCTCGAGCGCATCGTGCGCTCCCGCACCGCGGAGCTCGACGTGCGCAACCAGGACATGCGGCTCGTGCTCGACAACGTCGGTCAGGGGTTCCTCACGCTCGACCCCGAGGCCCGCGTCTCGCGCGAGCGGTCGGCGGCGGTGGACGCCTGGTTCGGCCCCCTGCCCGAGGGCGCCACGCTGTTCGACCTCCTCGCCGCGCAGTCTCCGGTGGCCGCGTCCATGGCGCGCGTCGCGTGGGGCGAGCTCCGCGAGGCGGTGCTCCCGCTCGAGGTCAACCTGGCGCAGCTCCCCGCGAGCGTGGAGGTCGCGGGGCGGCACGTGCGCATCGACTACCAGCCCATCGGCGTCGCCGATCCGCCCGAGCGCCTGCTCGTGGTCCTGACCGACGAGACCGCCGAGCGCGCGCGCGCCCGCGCCGAGAGGGACCGCGGCGAGGCGCTCCAGCTGTTCGAGCGCCTGCTCAACGACCGCTCGGGCTTCCTCGACTTCTTCGAGGAGGCGACCAACCTGGTCGACAGCATCGCAGAGCGCGCGTCGGAGCCCTCGACGTTCAAGCGCATGGTCCACACCCTGAAGGGCAACGCGGCCATCTACGGCCTCGCTTCGGTGAGCGAGACGTGTCACGCGATCGAGGACACCCTCGGTGAGCGCGCGATCGTCGAGGGCGACGTCCGGCCCCTCGTCGAGCGGTGGCGCGCCATCGCCGCCGAGGTCGAGCGCCTGCTCGGCGGGCGGCGCAACGTGCTCGAGATCGGCGAGACCGAACAGCAGCGGCTCGAGGACGCGGTGCGGGCCCAGAAGCCCACCGACCACGTGCTGCGCCTCGTCCAGAACCTGCGTCTCGAGCCCACCCGACGGCGCCTCGAGAACTTCGCGGAGCAGGCGCAGCGCATCGCCGCGCGCCTCGAGAAGCAGGTGTCGGTCGTCGTGCACGACCACGGGGTGCGCCTCGACGGTCGCGCCTGGGCCCCTTTCTGGGGAGCCTTCCTCCACGCCGTGCGCAACGCCGTGGACCACGGGATCGAGTCGCCCGACGACCGCCTCGAGGTCGGCAAGGAGCCGGCGGGCACGGTCGCCCTGCACACCTCGGTGCGCGCCGGCGAGCTCGTCGTCGAGATCGTGGACGACGGGCGCGGGATCGACTGGGGGCGCCTCACCGAGAAGGCCACGGCCCTCGGCCTCCCGACCGGCCAGGCGTCCCTCGAGAACCTCCTCTTCCAGGACGGCGTCAGCACCGCGCGCGAAGTGACCGACCTCTCGGGCCGCGGCGTCGGCATGGGGGCGCTCCGCGAGGTCACGCGCGAGCTCGGCGGCTCGATCGCGGTCGAGAGCCGCACCGGGGAGGGGACGGTCGTGCGCATGCGCTTCCCGCTCGCGCGGCTCGCGCCGACGATCCGCGACAACGTCACCTACTCGGTGCCCCCCGCGGCCGCTTGATCAGCGGCGCAGCCGCTCGTGGGCCCGGATCGCCCGCGAGAGGATCTTGCGCTGCTTGCGCGCGTCGGAGGCCACTCGCGCGTCCTTGCGCGCGGCGAACGCGGCCTCCTCGCGCTGCAGCTTGTCCCAGCTGCCGCGCGCAGTCCGAGAAGCGGCACCGCGCCGCGAGGTCGGCGACGTCGCCGAAGGTCTCGTCCAGCCCCTCCGCCGCGTCCCACAGCCGGAGCTCGCGCATGCCCGGCGTGTCGACCACGACGCCGCCGGTGGGCAAGACCAGGAGCTCGCGGTGCGAGGTCGTGTGCACGCCCCGTCCGTCCACGCCGAGGGCGCGCGTGGCCTGCCGTTCGCTGCCGAACAGGCGATTGACGAGGGTGGATTTGCCCGCGCCCGACGAGCCCACCAGCGCGAGCGTGCGGTGGCCCGCGAAATAGGCCGCGATCTCCGCGACGCCTTCGCCCGTCACGCTGGAGAGCGCGTGGACGGGCGCGGTCGTGCTGCTCTCGAGCGCGCGGAGGCGTTCTCGGTCCTGCGGGTGCAGATCGATCTTCGTCACGGCGAGGACCGGATCGGCGCCGCTCGAGCGGACCAGCGCGAGCGTGCGGTCGAGGCGGCGTGGGTTCACGTCGTCGGCGGCGCACACGACCACCACGACGTCCACGTTGGCCGCGACCACTTGCGGCTCGGTCACCCCGCCCGCGACGCCGCGGACGAAGGCGCTCGTGCGGGGCAGCACCGCATGGACGAGCGCCCGTTCGTCGCTGGTCGCCTCGACGGCCACCCAGTCGCCGACGGCGGGCAGATCGAGGCGTGAGGCCGCGTGGTGGCGCAGCTTGCCGGTCGGCTCGGCGAGGCGTTCGCCGAGCTCCGTGAAGACGACGTACGCGCCGCGGTGCTCGGCGGCGACGCGCCCGAGGAGAGCGGTGGGGCGAGCGAGGGCGGTGAAGGCGAGACGGTGGGAATCGGAGAGGCCCAGCTGGGCGAGGCTGTACGAGGACAATGCAGTGCTCCCGGATGGAGGACATGGGATCCGATCCGCGCGCGAGCGCGGTCAGAAGGGGCGCGGCGAGGTGGCCGTCGCGCCGTCCGGGAGGGCGGGCTCGGCTAGACCGAGCGCGCTGCGCGGAGGGCGACGGAAGAGGCGGCAATGGGCTTGTGCATGGACGTGCTCCTTCTTCCGGGTCGGCGCTCCGTGCGCCGGTCGGAAAAGTAGCGCGCCCTGCCCTCCGCGCAAGGCCGTACTAAGCAGCCCGACGATGGACCTCGCGGAGAAGCTCTCGTCGCTGCCGGCGCGCCCCGGCTGCTACCTGTTCCGCGGCGAGGCCAGCGAGGTGCTCTACGTCGGCAAGGCCAAGTCCTTGCGCTCGCGCGTGCGGAGCTATTTCCAGGAGAACGGCAGCGACGTCCGCGCGTTCATCCCGGTGCTGCGCAGGCAGCTGGTCGACATCGAGACCGTCGTCACCGCGACCGAGAAGGAAGCGGCGATCCTCGAGAACAGCCTCATCAAGCAGCACCAGCCTCGCTACAACGTGAAGCTGAGGGACGACAAGGAGTTCCTCTCGCTGCGCCTCGACGCGCGGGTCGACTGGCCGAAGCTCGACGTGGTGCGCCGCCCCGAGCAGGACGGCGCGCGCTACTTCGGCCCTTACCACACGGCGACCTCCGCGCGGCGCAGCCTGCACCTCGTCAACAAGCACTTCCAGCTGCGCACCTGCAGCGACCACGAGCTCACGACCCGCGTGCGCCCGTGCCTCCAGCACCAGATCAAGCGCTGCCCCGCGCCGTGCGTGTTCCCGGTCGATCGCGCCTGGTACGCCGAGCAGGTGCGCGCCGTCGATCTGTTCCTCGCGGGGCGGCACGACGAGCTCACGAAGAAGCTCGAGGGCGAGATGAAGGCGGCCGCCGCCGACTTCGCGTTCGAGCTCGCCGGCATCTACCGCGACCAGCTGCGCGCGATCGAGGCCATCCGCGAGCAGCAGCGCGTGGTGCAGACGGGCGCCGCGCTCTCCGTCGCGCAGGACGCGGTCGGGCTCTACCGCGAGGGGGACCGCGCCGAGATCGTGGTGCTGCGCGTGCGCGGCGGGCGCGTGAGCGAGACGGTGGATCTCAGCTACACCGGCGCCGAGGTCGAGGACGTCGAGCTGCTCGCGGCGTTCGTCGCGCAGCACTACGGGGACCCGCTCGAGGGAGGGGCGCCGCCGCCGGACGAGATCCTGCTGCCGGCACTGCCGGAGGCTGCGGAGGGCATCGGCGAGCTGCTCGCCGAGCGGGCCGGGCACGCGGTGACCTTGCTGCGACCCCAGCGCGGTCCGCGCGCGCACCTCGTGGCGATGGCGGCGGACAACGCCGCGCACGGGTTCAAGCAGAAGCGCCGCGACGCCGAGGACATCGAAGGCCGGCTCGCGCAGCTCAAGGACCGCCTGCGCCTGCCCACCCTGCCCCGCCGCATCGAGTGCTGCGACATCAGCCACCTCGGCGGCGGCGACACGGTCGGCGCGATCGTCGCGCTGGTCGACGGGGTCGCCGCGCCCAAGCGATACAAGCAGTTCCACGTGCGCGACGTGGAGGACGGCAACGACTACGGCGCGATGCGCGAGGTGCTGGCGCGGCGGTTCCGTCGCGGCGCGGACGAGGGCCGCGGCCCGGACTGGGATCTCCCGGATCTGTTCGTCGTCGACGGCGGCAAAGGGCAGCTCGCGGTGGCGCTCGCCGCGGCGCACGACCTCGGGCTGTACCAGCTGCCGATCGTCGCGCTCGCAAAGGAGAAGGACCTCGACGGCAAGCAGGTGGTGGACCGCATCTTCCTGCCGAACCAGAAGAACCCCATCGAGCTGCGCAGCCACTCGGCGGCCCTGGTGTTCCTGGCGCGCGCGCGCGACGAGGCCCACCGCTTCGCGAACCGCGCCCGCGAGCAGATCGGCAAGAAGCGCCGCCTGCACTCGGAGCTCGACGACGTGAAGGGCCTCGGGCCGAAGGCGAAGAAGGCCCTCCTGTCGGCGCTCGGGTCGCTCGCGGCCATCCGCGCGGCGGACGACGCCACGCTGCTCGCGGTGCCGGGGATCACCGCCCGCCACGTCCACGCGCTCCGCGGCGCCGGATAGGGGGCTATCCTGCGCGCATGGCCTGCTGGCTGACGGTGTACTGCAAGAGACCGTGCGTGCTCTCGACGCGCGACGTGCAGCGCGAGCTCGACCGCGCCGACCTCCTCACGCTCGCGGAGGCGCACGACGTCGACGAGGCTCTCGCCGAGACAGCGGAACCGCGGTTCGAGCCGGAAGACGGACCGCTCGGTGGCGCGGACCTGCTGTGGCGCGCGGTGCCACAGCGGCCCATCCAGATCCACCACTGGACCGATCCTGCGCGGGTCACCGAGGAGCTCGACGAGGCGCGCGAGCGCGACGTCCCCGAGTACGTGGACCTCGGAGGCACTGTCGAGATCCTCGCGCTCGAGATGGGCATCTCGGCCTACGAGGACCTGGGCATCGTCCTCGCGTGGGAGGTGGCCCGCGTGATCGCGCAGGCGTGCGGCGGGTTCACCCGCGACGACGACGACCGGTGGTCGTACGTCGACGCGAACGGCGGCTGGGTGCACCCGTAGCCGGGCACCGCAAGGCCGTGCCCTCACTTCGTGGCACGCATGATTCCACCGTCGGCGGCCCAGTACACGGCGGTCTCGTCGACCTCGATGGTCGTGGCCGAGCCGCGACCGAAGTAGCTGGTCCCCGAACCCATTGGCTCTGGTGGTCCCCCTTCGAGGGGTATCCGCACCGCCTGGTAAGAATCGAGATAGAGGTACGCGGCATCGATCGCGATGCGGCCGGGCCCGCAGGCCAGGTCGACGGGTGGGCCCCCGGCGAGCAACGCGGCACGTACGACCCCACCACGCTCGTCGCTGGTCCAGTAGGCCGCGTGGCAGTCGACCACCACCTGACGAACTCCAGGCGTCGACCGGGCGAAGGTCTCCTCCACTGTCGCGTCGCTCGCCAGCCGCTGCACCTGCCCACCAGAGTAGTTGACCCACCAGGTCGCGCCCGGCTGTACGAAGATGCCCTGCGGAGCGCCCTGCCCCCAGGCAATCCTCTCTGGGCCCGAGGAAGCACTCCAGCGCTCGACGGTGTTCGTCTCCAACGAGGTCGAGGTGACCACGCCACCATTCACGGCGAACGAGAATGGGCTCGGGAGAGGCAACCGGGTCAAACCAGTGCCGTCCTTGCGGGCGCGCACCACGCCGCCCCGTATCGTATTCTCGAGCCAGTAGACGAACTCGCCGTGCGAGATGATCTGCGTGGGGTTCTCGCGCCCTTCCGCGAGTGTGCGAACGACGCCGCCAACCTTGGGAGCGGCCCGGATCGCCCGGAACGGCTCCCCCTCTTCGGTCCAGAAGACGTCGCGTTCGTCGATGGTGAGTCCGAGCACCGGCACGTCGAGCAGGCGCTCCCCACGCGGCGTCGGCCCACCGCGAACGGCTCGTACGGCCAGCGGACAAGCGGTCGGTGGGCGAACGAGCCTGGCTGGAATGCACCGCGGCACGTCCGCCTCGATCGCAGAATCGGGCGTCGCTTCGACCGCAACGTCGGGTTCACCGGATGGCAGGCTCGTCCTCCCACCACAACCCAAGGCGATCGACAGCGTGAGGCTGGCGAGGCCGAACGGGCGAGACATGTTTCGATCTGCAGGTAGTTCAATGCTGTCGACGAGGCGAGCACCCGACGCCGGGCTCGCCTTCGCGCATTTACATGCAGACTTGCATTCTTTGGTGGGCTAGGCTCGCGCCATGCTGTTTCGTGCGGTTTCCTTGCCCCTCCTTCTCTCGATCTCCGCCTGCTCGTCCACCGGGACGGGCACCGAGGCACCCGTCGAGACGGGAGCGGACGCGACCAGCGACACCGCCCCTGACGGCGCGCCCAGCGACACGGCGGTCGTCAGGGCGCCCCGACACGACCGCCGCCGACGCGGTCACCGACGGGCCCTTCGACGGAGCGGGCGAGGCCGCCGTGGACGCCGCGACCGACGCCGCGGATGGCGGAATCAAAGCCCGTTGTTTCGGGAAGATCTCGGTGAGCGGCGGGACCACCACGGGGCCCGAGTACGACAAGTTCGCGCCCATCGTCGGGAGTCACTGCTGGGGGACGAACCACCAGGACATCAAGGGGGTGGAGCAGGTCACCATCCTCGGCGACTCGGTGACCGTCGGCACCCCGAACACGGCGCACGCGCTGTCGGCCGACAACGCGCACTTCTACCGGAACCTCCTGTCAGAGTACCTCGCGACGACGTTCTCGCTCGACAAGGGCAACCTGCTGGATTGGGGCCTCTTCAAGTCGTACGATTACGCGGCGGGCACCGGCGGCAAGCAGCGGAGCGGTGCGTTCGCCAACTGCTCCAAGTGGGGCGCGCGCACCGACGACTTCCTCGCGGGCGGCGGCCAGCTCGGCAAGTGCTTCCCGACCGGCGGCAGCGACAAGAAGACGCTGTTCTTCTTCACGATGGGCGGCAACGACATCTCCGCGCTCACCAAGCTGGGTGCCGAGGCCTCCGACACGGAGGTGGCCGCGGGCTACCCGGCGGCGTGGGCGGAGGCGAAGTCGATCGTGAAGTACCTGGACGACGCCGTCGCCTGGATGCGCGATCCGGTCCGCTTCCCGAAGGGCTCCTACGTGGTGATGGCGAACCCCTACGAGTTCACCGACGGCACGGGTGAAGTCTCGGCCTGCACCGCGGCGGGGCTCGTCGGCTACAAGTCGTGGAAGAAGCCCGAGGTGCAGCAGGCGATCGTCGTGTGGATCCTCGAGAGCTACATGGAGATCGCGGTGAAGCGGAAGGTCGATCTGATCTGGTCGCTCGAGCACTTCTGCGGCCACGGGTTCGTCTCGACGAAGGCGTCGTCTCCCCCGCCCGGCGCGTGCTGGCTCGGCGCGGGCGCACCGGTCTGGTTCGACGAGACCTGCATCCACCCCAACGACGGTGGACACAAGCAGCTGTTCACGATGTTCCGCGACGTGATCGCGGAGTGAGCCCTGCCCGCAGGAGCCAGCCGCGCGCGGCCGACACCGGTGGGCCGAGCGCAGGGAGGGCGTAGCGCACGGTGGCGGCGGGCAGCTCGAGCGCGGTCCACTGGGTGAACACGGGCGCGCTGGACCACGGGTCGGCCACGGGCGCGCCGGGCACGTGCCGCGCGTGGTTGGCGAGCACGTAGCGGACGACGTTGCGGAGCTCGGTGGGGGAGCGCAGCACGCGCGCGTGGTAGCGGCCGCCGATCACCTTGCCGCGACGGCCCATGACCCGGTTCAGGCCCCGGGCGATGCGGATGGAGAGGGACCGCAGGGCGCTCGAGAGGGCGCGACGGTCGTCTGCCTCCACCACCAGGTGCATGTGGTTGCCCTGCACCGAGAAGTGGGTGATCCGGGCAGCGTGCTCGCGCGCGAAGAGGGCGCGCAGCGCAGTATCGATGGGGCGGAGGCAGCGCTGGGAGCGCAGGTTCCAGACGTGGCTCGCGAAGCGGAGCGTGACGTGCAGGGGGGAACCGGGCGAGATCGCGGGCCGCCGGAGGTGCGACTCGGAGCCCTCCTTGCGCGGCCGGCCGGCGCCTGGGCGAGCACCCCCGCGCGTGCGCCGCGCGCGTGCCGCCGGGACAGCGTCGTGGCGCGCGTCGTGGCGCGCCGCGTGGGACGGGGTGATGGGCAGGAGGCTCTGCACTGTTTGATAATAGCGAATGTGCGCGGAGATGCAAGGGGACACCCGCCGCCGGAGGTCGGCGCGAGCGTGCGGGCGACGGCGAGGGCGGCGGGAGGCGGGAGGCGGTAGGGTTGTGCGGTGTACCGGTGGGTCTTGCTCGGGATGGTGGCCGCGGCCGACGGCGGCTGCGGGCGCGAGTGCGCCGAGGGGAACCCGCTCATCGACGAGTACTACGGCGTGCGGATCCACGCGCAGCCGGGGGCGGTCGTCGGCCTCGAGCTCGCCGACGCGTGTGCGGGCGGGCGGATCAAGGCGTGCGGGACCGAGGACCGGTGGCGCTTCGAACCTGGGTGCGCGCAGTACCTCGTCATCCCGGCCCGCGGGGGCACGTGCCGGATCGACGTCCTCTTGGCCGATGGCACGCGCGTGTCGCGATCGATGGCCATCGACGACCACCGGGCCGAGTGCGGCCGCGCGCTCGATCTGCGACCGACCAACCAGGCGGAGTCGCTCATCGTGGTGGACGGCGGCACGGTCGACGCGGGCCCGGACGCCCCGGCCGACGGCAGCGCGGACTAGCCCTCGAGGGCGGCGAGCTCTCGGGAGAGGCGGCGGGCGGCGCGGCCGAAGCCGAGGTCGAGGCGCATCGCGCGGCGGGCGATCTCGTGGAAGTGCGGCAGCGTGTGCAGGCTCTCGGCGCGCTGGATGCCGGCGAACAGATCGGGCTCGGTGACCCCGGCCAGCACCACCCCGTGGCCGGACTTGGCGCGGTCGTCGGCGAGCAGATCGACCACCGCCTCCGTGTGGGCCGGCGTCGGCGACACGATCGGGAGCGTGCCGTAGCGGAGCGCCGCGCGCGCCGCGGTGGCGGCCGCGTCGTCGCCGAGGACCAGCGAGAAGTCAGCGGCGGCGAGCAGGCGGCGCAGCACGGCCTCGCTGACGTTGCCCTTGACGCGCACGCGGCCGCGGCCGCTCGTGCCGCCGGCGTGCGCGCGCTCGAGGCGGGCGAGGGCGCCGGCCTCGTCGACGGGACCGGCGCTGGCGCGCACCACCACGAGCGGCCCGCGGAGGGCGCGCGGCAGCGTCGCGGCCAGCACGGCCTCCTGCGCGGCGTCGAGGTGACCGAGAACGACGAGGAACGTGTTCTGCGGGTCGGGGTCGAGCTCGAGCTCGGAGAGCACCTGCGGGCGCAGCCGCGCCCACTTGGCGCCGGGCTCCTCGGCGTCGTAACGGAAGGGGAGCAGCGGGTCGGTGTTGGGGTCCCAGGCGTCCACGTCGAGGCCGCCGCCGAGCAGCAGGGCCGCGTCGCGTGCGCGGAAGAACCCGTCGAGCTTGTGGAGGACGCCCGGCTTGCGCGCCGCCGCGAGCGCCTCGGCGCCGAGCCACGCCACGCGGTCGGCCCCGACCGCGCCGCCCTTGAGCAGCGACGCCTGGCCGTAGAACTCGAGGCCCTCGGTGGTGAAGAGGCTCGGGTCGATGCCGGCGGCGGCGAGGCGCTCGCGCGGCAGCCGCAGGTCGCGCGAGGGGTCGAGCACGACCGCGACGCGCGAGAGGCCGGCGAGCATGCGCGGGCTCGGCTTGCCCTCTTCGTGCGGCCAGCGCGCGGCCTCGCGGACGGCGAGGTTGGTGAACGCGGCGGCCTCGCCCACGGTGACGATGGCCTCGAGCTCGGAGGCGCCCTCGATGGCCTGGCCGAGGCGGTGCAGCGCGAAGGTGGCGACCGCGTGGCCGAACCACGCGAACCGCTCGGTGCGATCGGTGCCCGTGGCCTCGCGCGGCGGCTCTCCGCCCAGCAGGGTGAGCTCGACGCCGCTCGGGAGCTTGGTGTCGAACATCACGCGCTCGTGGGTAGGCGCCCCGACGGGGAACTTCAGGGGCGTGAGCTTGCGGGCGAGGCCGAGGGAGGCGTGCTGGGCCGGATCGTAGGGCGCCACCAGGGTGACCCGGTGGCCGAGGCCGTGGAGCGCCTTGGCGAGGCCCAGGGAGACCTCGTGGACGTCGCCGCCTTCGTCACCCGCTCTGGCGGACCCGAACGCCGAGATGCCGGCGGAATTCGGGGCGGAGAACGCACTCGCAGCCAGGATGAGGTCCATCGCGTGAGCCTCTACCAACGTTGGGAGAGGGACGCACGTCTCGTCTCGTGCTAACGGCCCCGCCCGCAATGAGCGTGCTTTTCCGGGACGTTCGCCTCCTCGACCCGGCCACCTCGCGCGACGAGCGGGTCGACGTGCTGATCGAGCGGGGCAAGATCGCCCGCGCGGGGGTCGGGGCCGGCCAAGGGCTCGTCCACGGCGCCCCCGGGACCGACGGCGAGCCCCTCCAGGTGATCGAGGGCAACGGCCGCTGGCTGTGTCCGGGGTTCGTCGACCTGCACGCGCACCTGCGCGAGCCGGGCGAGGAGCACAAGGAAGACGTCCAGAGCGGCCTCCTCGCCGCGGTGGCGGGCGGCTTCGTCGACGTGTGCGTGATGCCGAACACCAAGCCGGTGAACGACACGCGCGCCATCACCGAGATGCTCGTCGGGCGCGCCAAGGACATCGGCCTCGCGCGGCTGCACCCCATCGGCGCGATCACCAAGGGCCTCGAGGGCAAGGAGCTCACCGAGGTGAGCGACCTGCGCGAGGCCGGCGCCCGTGCGCTCTCCGACGACGGCCACTGCGTCACCAACTCGATGGTCATGCGCCGCGCGCTCCAGTACGCGCGCACCTTCGACGTGCCGGTGATCCAGCACTGCGAGGATCACGCGCTCACCGCCGGGGCCGACATGCACGAGGGCGCCGTCTCCACGCGCCTCGGGCTGCGCGGCTGGCCCCGCGAGGCCGAGGACGTCATCGTCGCGCGCGACCTCGTACTCGCCGAGGGCGCCGGCGCCCGCTACCACGTGGCCCACCTCTCCACGCGCGGCGCCGCCCGCATGGTCGAGGAGGGCAAGCAGCGCGGCATCCGGGTGACCGCCGAGGTCACGCCGCACCACCTGCTCCTCACCGACGAGAACGTGCTGGGCTACGACACGGCGTGCAAGGTGAACCCGCCGCTCCGTGAGGCCGAGGACGTCGCGGCCCTCCGGCGCGCGCTCGCCACCGGGGTGATCGACGCCATCGCCACCGACCACGCGCCGCACGCGCTCGGCGACAAGCACTGCGAGTTCTCCGCGGCGCGCCCGGGCATGATCGGCCTCGAGCTCTGCCTCGCGGTGCTGCTCGACCTCGTGCGCAAGGGCGAGGTGCCGCTGTTCCGCCTGCTCTCTGCGCTCACGGTGGGCCCGGCCAAGATCGTCGGGCTCGACGCGCCGCGCGTCGCCGAGGGCGCCCGCGCCGACCTCGTGCTGATCGACCCCGACGCGAGCTGGGTCATCGAGCGCGCCACCCTGCGCAGCAAGTCCACGAACACCCCCTTCCTCGGGCGCACCGTACAGGGCGCCATCGACGTGACGATGGTCCACGGACGCATCGTCCACAACCGTAAGACAGGCAAGGAGCTCCCGTGAGCGAACGACGCGCGATGCTGGCCCTCGCCGACGGCACCACCTTCGTGGGCCGCGCGCTCGGCGCCGAGGGCACCACCACCGGCGAGGTCGTCTTCACGACCGGCATGACCGGCTACCAGGAGGTCCTCACCGACCCCTCGTATTCGGGCCAGATCGTCACCATGACCGCGCCCGAGATCGGCAACACGGGGCTCAACAAGGAGGACGGCGAGGACGCCCGTCCCCGCCTCGCCGGCTACGTGGTGCGCGAGGCGAGCAACATCGTCTCCAACTGGCGCGCGGACGAGTCGCTCGACGGCTACCTCGCCCGCCACGGCATCGTCGGCATCGAGGGCATCGACACCCGCGCCCTCACCCGCCACCTCCGCGATCATGGCAGCCAGAACGGCGCCATCGGCCTGCTCCCCGACGACAACAGCGCCGCGCGCGAGGCCCTCGTGCGCAAGGCGCGCGAGGCCCCGAACATGGAGGGCCTCGACCTCGCGACCGGCGTGTCGTGCAAGGTGCCCTACGCGTGGAAGGAGGGCACCGGCCTCTGGAAGCCCGCCGCGCCCGGCGCGCCGGACGCCAAGAAGATCGACAAGCGCGTGGTCGCGTTCGACTTCGGCATCAAGCGCAACATCCTCCGCTGCCTCGTCGACGCGGGGTGCGACGTCACCGTGGTGCCGTCGAACACGAGCGCGGCGGCGGTGCTCGATCTGCGGCCCGACGGGGTGTTCCTCTCCAACGGCCCCGGCGATCCGGCCGCGGTCACGTACGCGATCGAGACGGTGCGCGCGCTCCTCGGCAAGAAGCCGATCTTCGGCATCTGCCTCGGCCACCAGATCCTCGGCCTCGCGCTCGGCGCCACCACCAGCAAGCTCCGCTTCGGGCACCGCGGCATCAACCAGCCCGTGCGCGACCTCACCACGGGGCGCATCGAGATCACCACCCAGAACCACGGCTTCGTGGTCGACGTGGACTCGATCGGCGACGCCGCCACGGTGACCCACCTGCACCTGAACGACGGCTCGGTCGAGGGGCTCGCGCACAAGACGCTGCCCGCTTTTTCGGTGCAGTACCACCCCGAGAGCGCCGCCGGCCCGCACGACTCGCTCTACCTGTTCGAGCGCTTCACCTCGGCGTTCTGACCTGGGTGGGCGATCCTCGCGCTCGACCTCGCGCTCGAGCGGTGACCGAACGTCGCTCACTTGCCTTGTCGCTCCCGGGGCGTCCTCGTCCGCCCCTCCGCTCCGGACTCGCAACGCGTTGCGTTAGTCTCCCTGCGCCAAGCGGGGGTGACGCAGCATGCCTTCGCGCAACCTGAAAAGACGTGGTAACCAACTCGTAACTCACTCGAGAGTCACGAGGTGCTCCGATGCGCGTGCTTCCTCTCCTTCCGTTGTTCGCGCTGCTCTCCTTGCCGGTCGACGCCCATGCGTTGACCCAGCCGAGTGGGGTCGTCATCCCGACGCAGCCGGGCTGCGACAGCGGCAAGCCCACGGGCTTGCTCGCCACGTTTGCGTGCGTGTGCACGACGCCAGGCGTCTGCAACATCGGCGACGTGTGTCCGTCGACCACGAGCTGCGACGACGGCAAGAAGTCGACGTGCGAGAGCACGATGTTCCACGTCTGGAACGACAACACGTGCATCCCGTCCAAGTTCAGTGGGCTCGATCCGGTGGCCGAGGCGTCGACCACGCCCGAGACCTTCCGGCCCACGTGCGCGCTCACCTTCTCGATCGTCACGCGCGCCAAGGCGCTCTTCCAGGACACGTTCGGCTGGTACAACGTCACCGGCAGCAAGCCCGATCCGAGCGACCTGCACCCGATGTTCGGCTGCACCGACGGCGCAGGGAAGACCGTGGTCCTCGATCTCGCCAAGGAGCCTGGCTACAAGGGCGGTGACATCGGGTTCTTCCTGCTCACGCCAGAGTCGCACGCGGGCGACAAGAAGTGCGCGGGGGGCGACTGTTGCCCGAGCACCGCGCGCCTCGCGAAGGGCGAGGGCTACGTCTACTACAGCGAGCGCAAGTACAACCCCGACGCGGCCGGCACGTCGTCGTACATCCACCTGCTCACCTACGCGAGCAAGCTGTCCAAGACCAAGTTCTACTTCGCGTGGGAAGACCTGTTCAGCGGCGGCGACAACGGCTTCACCGACCTGGTCACGAGCGTCGACGGCGTGCAGTGCTCCGGCGGCGGCGTGCGCTGCGACACCGGCAAGAAGGGCGCGTGCGCGTTCGGCGTCACCCAGTGCAGCGCGGGCGCGGTGAGCTGCACGCCGGTGTTCGCCGCCAAGACCGAGACGTGCGACGGCGTGGACGAGGACTGCAACGGCCTCGTCGACGACGGCGCGGTGTGCCCGACGGCGGGCGACATCTGCCACGACGGCAAGTGCGTGCCGCCGTGTGGCCGCGGCGAGTTCAAGTGCGGGCCGGGCACCACCTGCGACAAGACGAGCGGCCTCTGCGTCGACCCCACGTGCGTCGACGTGAAGTGCGGCGCGGGCGAGATCTGCCGCGCGGGCAAGTGCGGCGCGCCGTGCGGCGGCGTGATCTGCCCCAAGGGTCAGACCTGCATCTCCGACGCGTGCGTGGACCTCTGCGCCGGCGTGAAGTGCGGCGCGCCGGCCAGGTGTGCCGCGACGGCATCTGCTTCTCGGGGTGTTCTTCGTGCTCGGGCGTGTCGTGCGAGAGCGGCACCAAGTGCGACCCGACGACCGACGACTGCGTCGACCCGAGCTGCGCGGCCCCCTGCCCCAGCGGGACCTACTGCAAGGCCGGCAAGTGCGTCGACGCCTGCGAGGGCGCGGCGTGCCCCCCGGGGCAGACGTGCACGGCGGGCAAGTGCCTCAAGCCCGGAGAGGTCGCCGACACCGGAGTCACCCTCGACGGCGCGGCGGGCGACGCCTCCACGGGGAGTGACGCCGGCCCGGATGCGAGCGGCAACAAGCTGAACGGCGATGACCTGCCGGACGGCCAGGCGTGCAGCTGCAGCCTGCCGGGCGGCTCGACGTCCTCGTCCCTCGGCGCGGTCGCGCTCGGTGCGTTCGCCCTCGGCGCACTGCGTCGTCGGCGCCCCCGGAAGTAGATGTGTTCGATTCCTGACAGGCGCCACGGTCCGCGCTGACCCACCGGCGCGAGCCTCTCGGCGATGAAGGCCGAGGGCGCCACCCGCGTCGACACGAAGCACAACCTCTGGGAGCGCCTGTTCAACTGGGGAGGCCTCCTCGCCATCCACCTCGGCGCGCTCGTGGCCTTCGTGTTCTACCGACCGCGCCTGGTCGACGTGCTGATCTGCGTCGCGTTCTACTGGGCGCGCATGTTCGCCATCACGGCGGGCTACCACCGGTACTTCTCGCACCGCGCCTACAAGACGGGGCGCGTGTTCCAGTTCCTGCTCGGCCTCCTCGGCACGACCTCGACCCAGAAGGGCCCGCTGTGGTGGGCCGCGATCCACCGCCGCCACCACCGCGAGAGCGACAAGCCGACCGACGTGCACTCGCCGGTGCAGCACGGCTTCTTCCACTCGCACATCGGCTGGGTGCTCGCGAGCGACCACGAAGAATACGACCCGAGCGAGGTGAAGGACCTCTGGAAGTTCCCGGAGCTCCGGTGGCTCGACCGCTTCCACGTGGTCCCGGTGCTCGCGGTCATCGCGCTCGCCGCGGTGTTCGGCGGCGCGCGCGGCGTGCTGTGGTGGTACTGCGCGTCGACCGCGGTGCTGATGCACTGCACGTTCTTCATCAACTCGATGGCCCACGTCTGGGGCCACCGCCGCTTCGACACCACCGACGACAGCCGCAACAACTTCTGGCTCGCGCTGATCACGATGGGCGAGGGCTGGCACAACAACCCCCACCGCTTCATGCAGACGGCCAACCAGGGCTTCTACTGGTGGCAGGTCGACGCGAGCTACTACCTCCTGCGCGCGCTCGCGTTCGTCGGCGTCACGTGGGACCTCAAGAAGCCCCCCGCGCGCATCCTCGAGGAGGGGCTCCGCGGCAAGCCGGCGCCGTACGTGCGGATCGACGAGGTCGTCGAGCGCGCCGGCCAGAAGGCGCGCGCCGCGGCGGCCGAAGTCGTCGCGGGCCTCGCGCACCCGGCCGACGCCGAGTAGAATCCGGAGCCGAGGACCGCACGGAGCCACGAGGCCACCTGCCGTCTCGTCACATCTGGATCGGTCGTGTACGTTCGGGGGCATGAGGGGAAGATGGGGGGCCGCCCTGGCGGCAGGGATCTGTGCGTCGTGTTCGGCCGGCGACGATGCGCGGGAGCACGTGGACGCGGGCGCGGGCCAGCCGCCCACGAGCGAATCGCGACCCACGAAGCCAGACACCGCCACCCTGACGCGGCTGCAGCGCGTCCACGGCGAAGGCCTGCTGCCGCGACCGGTGGGCGAGTTCCGCCCCACGGCCGAGGGGTTCGGCACCCACGCCGCCGGCGTCGACGTCTCGTTGCCGAGCGAGGCCCACCTGCCCTTCACCCTCGCCACCAAGGCGACCACCATCACGGTACGCGCGATCGGCGCACGACCGGTCGCCGGTCGGCTCGACGGGGGCGCGCTCGTCTATCGCGGCGCATTCGCCGACGCGAACCTCGTCCACGTACCGCTCGCCAACGGCACCGACGAGCTCGTCGAGCTCACGGCTCCGCGACCCGACAACCGCCTCTCCTGGGAGCTGCGGCTCGTCGCGGCGCGGCCGGCCTCCGGGTCGTCGGTGGCGTGGTCGAGGTGCTGCGCGCGGACGGCAACCCCGAGCTGCACGTCGCCGCCCCCGTCATCGTCGACGCCGACCAGCGGACCGTCACCGGCAGCCTCGACGTCGAGGGTTGCAAGGTCGATCGCGACCCGCGGATGCCCTGGGGTCGCCCAGTGGTCCCACCCGCCGCGACCGTCTGCACGCTGACCGCGCGCTTCGACGACACGGGCCTGCGCTATCCGCTCCTCGTCGACCCTGCGTGGACCAGCACGACCGCGATGGCGGGGCCACGCGCCGGGCACCAGGCGATTGCCTGGAGCACGGCCACGGGGCCCTGCGCAGGGAGTTGCGTGCTCGTCGCCGGGGGCATCGGCGGCGGCATGCTGGCGACCGCCGAGATCTACAACGCGACGACCGCCAGCTGGGCCGCCACCGGGAGTCTGACCACCAAGCGGCGTGACTTCGGCGCCGTCCTGTTCGGCGGGAGCAAGATCGTGGTGGCGGGCGGGCAGGTCACGGGCGGCGCCCCCATCACGTACACGGCGAGCGTCGAGAGCTACGACCTCGCGACGGGCGTCTGGAGCGTGGTCGGCACCCTCCCCGGTGGAGCGCGCGCGAACCTCGCCGCCGCGGCGGTGACCGGACAGTACAGCGCCACCGCGCAGTACGCGCAGGCCATCTTCGCGGGAGGCAAGGACGCGACGACGTTCTTCAAGGCCGTCGACGCCTACACCGACACGAACCTCGCGGACGCGACGCCCCCACCCTCACCGCCTTCACGGCGATGAACAACGCGCGGGCCGAGTTCGCCATCGGCGGCCGCAACGGCCCCTGTGGCGCCACGACGTGCGCCGACATTCGGCAGTTCGTCGTGGCCGGCGGGAACACCCCGAGCGGCGCCACGGCGTCCATCGAGAAGATCACGGGCGCGATCGACGCGGCGCCACCCACGAGCTGGAGCAACCTCGGGAGCCTCACCGTCGCTCGCTACGACATGGGATTCGCGAGCCTCGGCCGTGACCTGTGGCTCGGCGGTGGCCAGGTCGGCACCTCGACGATGTCGACGGAAGTGACCAACGTCGACATGCTCACCGGTACGGTGACCACGGTCGGCAACCTCTCCCTCGGCCGCCACGGACTCGCGGCCGCCGTCGCGGACTATGGTGGGTCGAAGGCGGTAGCGGTGTTCATCGGCGGCACGAACGCCAGCGGCAACCCGCTCGCGACGACGGACGCGGCCGCACTGGCCGGCGTGATCGGCGTCTCTCCCCTCGCCACCAAACGAAACACGCCCGCGGCGGCCCGGCTGCCCACCACCGGCGCCGTGCTCGTCACCGGCGGGCGCGACGGTGCGGGCGGCTCCCTCGCGAGCGCCGAGCTGCTCGTGCCCCTCGCCACCGGCAGCGTGTGCGCCAAGGACGGCGATTGCGCCTCGACGTTCTGCACGGATGGGTATTGTTGCGCGGCCGCGTGCCTCGGGCAGTGCCAGGCCTGCAACCTCCCTGGCAAGGAGGGCACCTGCACCAAGGTGACCAAGACCAACGGCCCCGTCGGCTACCCGGCTGGCCAGGCGGTCGCCGGCTTCGGCACCGATCGGCCGTTGTGCGCGCCGTTCGGCGACCCGTGCGGCTTCAGCTGCGACGGCACGAGCACCAGCGCGTGCGCCCTTTCATCCCCGCGCCCGACCTGCATCAAGCACACCTGCGTCGCAGGCCTCGAGACCTTCGCGTCCACGTGCGACGCGCTCGGCTACTGCCCCGCGCCCGCGCCCGCCACGCAGCTCTGCAAGGAGTACGCGTGTGGTGGGGCTGGGGTGGCCTGTCGGACGAACTGCAGCGACAACACCCACTGCGCGGCGGGCTACAAGTGCAACACCACGTCGGCCAAGTGCGAGCCCACCGGCGAGCTCGGCGCCGCGTGCACGACGGCGGGCGACTGCAAGACCGCGGGCTGCGTGGATGGGGTCTGCTGCGCGAGCGCGAGCTGCGCGAGCGGGCTGCGTTGCGACACGCTCTACGACAAGGGCCGTTGCCGGCTCCCCGACGGCGCGGCGTGCACCTCCACGACCGCCGCGGCCTGCGGGTCGGGCAACTGCGTCGACGGCTACTGCTGCGACACGAGCTGCACCGGGCAGTGCCAGGCCTGCGACGTCGCCGGGCAGCTCGGCAAGTGCCAGGCGGTCGCCGGCGCGGTCCACGGCACGCGCACCAAGTGCCTCGGCTCTGGCTCGTGCCAGGCCAAGTGCGACGGCGTCAACGGGCTCGCCTGCGGGGCGCCGCCCGGCGTGACGACGCTGTGTGCGACCGCGAGCTGCACGGCCGGCGTCGAGACGCCGGTGCGGTACTGCGACGGTGCCGGGGTGTGCAAGCCACCGATCACCAAGAAGTGCAACGAATACACCTGCGGCGGTACCGAGTGCCGCGCTTCGTGCTCGGGACCGACGGACTGCGCCACTGGCTACTCCTGCATCGCGGGCTCGTGCGTCACGAGCGGCGATCCGGGCACGGTGTGCACCGCCGCCACCGACTGCAAGAGCGGCAAGTGCGTCGACGGCGTCTGCTGCACCACGGCGAGCTGCGCCAGCGGGTTGCGCTGCGACGCGAACGGCAAGGGCACGTGTAGCAAGCCCACCGGAGCGACCTGCGCCACCACCACCGAGTGCGGCAGCGGCTTCTGCGTGGACGGCACGTGCTGCGAGGCCAAGTGCGACGGACAGTGCGAGGCCTGCGACGTGAGCGGTAGCGTGGGCAAGTGCCTGCCGGTCGTCGGCAAGCCGCACGGCGGACGGACGGCGTGCTCGGGGACGGGCGACTGCCAGGCCCAGTGCAACGGCGCCGATCGGCTCACCTGCGGCACGCCGCCGGGCAGCTCGACGACCTGCGCGACGCCGAGCTGCGACGGCACGACGGGGATCGCCAAGCCCGCCGCGTACTGCGACGGCGCCGGCAACTGCACGCCGCCCAAGGCGGTCGCGTGCAAGCCCTACACGTGCGAGTCGACCGCGTGCAAGACCGTGTGTCTCGCCGAGATCGACTGCGCCACCGGCTTCACCTGCAAGGACAACGCGTGCGTGCCGAAGGCGGGCACCGCGTGCACAGCGCCCACCGACTGCACGAGCGGGTTCTGCGTCGACGGGGTCTGCTGCAACTCGGCGTGCACCGGCCAGTGCCAGGCCTGCGACGTGCCGGGCGCCGCCGGAACCTGCACGGCCATCGTGGGCGACCCCCACGGAGCCCGGACCAAGTGCAGCGACGGCGGCGCCGACGTGTGCAAGGCCCTCGCTTGCGACGGCGTCGACGGCACCAAGTGCGCCACCTTTGCCCATGGCGTGGAGACGGCGTGCTCGAAGGCGTCGTGCGTGGGAGGCATCCTGTCGGAGGCGGCGGTCTGCGACAACAAGGGCGGGTGCGGCGCCCCGAAGACGCGCGCGTGCGCGCCCTTCGTCTGCGATGGCCCCGACAAGTGCAAGACCGCGTGCGTGACGAGCACCGACTGCGCCCCCGGAACGCTGTGCACCTCGGGCAACTGCGCGGCCATCACCGCCAAGTGCAAGGACGACGGCACCGCCTCCATCGCCACCGACGGATCGAAGGAGGAGCCGTGCAACGGCTACCGCTGCGATCCCACGTCGGGCCGCTGCCGCGACAAGTGCACGTCGGCCTCGGAATGTCAGCCCGGGTTCGCGTGCGACGCGGAGGGCCGTTGCAGCCCGAGCTCGGCGCCCGTCGCCGAGGAGGGCGGCTGCGCGTTCGCCGTCGGTGGCAGTCCCACCGCAGGGCTCGGGGCGCTCCTCGCGCTCGTCGGCCTCCGTGCGCGGCGCCGTCGCTCTTGATCGACCTCCACCCTTGGCGTAGGCCCGTGGGCGGAGGTCCTCCATGGGCAAGCGCTACTTCGAGTTCGTCGAGGGGTCGTCGTCGAAGTTCTGGGAGATCTGGGCCGAGGGCAGCGAGGTGCGCACGCGCTACGGGCGCATCGGCACGAGCGGCCAGGTCACCCTCAAGGACGAGGGCAGCGACGCGGGCGCCCAGAAGCTCCTGAACAAGCTGATCGCCGAGAAGACCAAGAAGGGTTACGAGGAGAAGACCGCAGGCGGCGCCGCCGACGAGCCCGCCGCGAAGGCCGCGCCGAAGGCCGAGGCCAAGGCGGCGCCGAAGGCCGAGGCCAAGGCCGTAGACCTCGGGCCGGCGCTCGGGCGCATCGAGGCCAAGGCCAAGAAGGCCGGCGTCACGCTGCGCAAGGGCGCGAGCGAGAAGGCCATCGCCGCGGCCGAGAAGGCGCTCGGGCAGTCGCTGCCGGAGGACGTGAAGGCGTTCTACCGCGCGCACGACGGCTCCGACGACGACCCCGCCGTCGACAACCGCGAGCTGCTGTCGCTCGAGCGCATGGTCGGGGAATGGAAGGTCTGGAAGGACCTCCTCGACAAGGGCACCTTCGAGAAGAACGACCACGGCAAGCCGGGCAAGGGCGTGCAGAAGAAGTGGTGGATCGCCGAGTGGATCCCCGTGACCTACGACGGCAGCGGCAACCACCACGTGATCGACCTCGCGCCGGCCAAGGGCGGCACCGTCGGACAGATCCTCGATTTCTGGCACGACGACGACTCCGCGCAACGTCGTCGCCAAGAACCTCGTCGAGTGGCTCGAGAAGGCCCCGTGGGGCGAGTCCGACGAGGACGACGACGAGGACGGCGGAGCCGGCCAGTTCCGCCGCTTCGAGATGGACGAGAAATTCTGGGCCATCGCGCTCGACGAGGACGCGGGCACCACCACGGTCCGCTTCGGCAAGATCGGCACCGACGGCCAGGAGAAGACCAAGGACCTCGGCAGCGGCGCGGCGGCCAAGAAGGAGTACGACAAGCTGATCGCCGAGAAGACCAACAAGGGCTACGAGGAGGTCTAGCCTCTCCGGGCCCCTGCGAGACGGCTACGGCTTCGGCGGCTGATCGAGCGACTCGCGCACGAGGTCGCCGGTCGGCGTGGCCTTCACCTTCAGCGTGAACACGAGCGGCTGACCGTCGCCGTTCGGGTCGCACTTGGCGGTGAGGACCGCGGTCGCGTCGGAGCCGGTCTTGCCGTTGCTCGCGTACGTGTACTGGCACTGCGGCGAGGCCACCTTCATGCCGAGGCACTTCCAGGAGGCGTCGGTCCAGTCGGCGGCCACCGGTTTGTCGGCCGTGGGCAAGTCCTTCGGCTGAGGGCCGGGGGCGCTCGGGCAGAAGATGTTGTCGTCGGAGGTGAGCTTCTGGCCGAGCGCGCGCTCTACGTCGGTGATGGTCTGCTTGGCCTCCTCGAAGGCGGCGCGGCGCCGCTTGGTGGCGGCGCAACCCGCGAGCGTGACGACGAGGCAGGTGGCGACGAGGATGCGGGGTCTCACGGGAGCAGAATCCTTCCGGGGGCCTTGTCGGTGCTCGGGGGCACGGCGGTGCCTGCCGCCGTGTGGCAGCCGTTGCAGTCACCGTCGCTCATCGGCTTGACCATCACGCGCTCGCGGCCCTGGTAGACCACCTTCGCGGTGTAGGGCATCGTGAAGCCGGCGGCGGAGCTCTTCGGGAGGCGGAAATTCCCGCTGGCGGGGCTCGCCGTGAGCGTGAAGGTCTTGGGCGGCGAGCTCGAGTCCGTGATCACGACCTGCACCGGCGAGTCCGTGATCTTCGCGAGGCAGTCGTTCGGCTCGTGGGCGCTCGGATAGACCGTGCCCCCGAGCCAGAGGGCTTGCCCTTCGCGCTCCTTCACGTGGCACGCGATGCAGGCCTGCCCTGGGTACATGTCGCCCTTGCCGCGGTCGCCGAGCGTGTAGGTCGCCCCGCTCGTGCACTTGGGTGGCTGCGCGAACGGATCCGGCGCGGTGCCACAGTCACCCTTCGGCATGCCGGCGTCGATCCACTTCTGGAGGGTGTCGATCTCGGTCGTCTTCGCCGGCGAAGACGGCGAAGGCGGCATCGGCTTGACCGTGTCCTTCATGCGCACGATCGCGTGCTGAGCGACGGTGAGGCTCGGGTCGGTGGGAGACTTCGCGGTGAGCGCCGCATACGAGACGAGCGACACCTTGGCGTCACCCAGCGGCGTCGAGCCGTGGCAGGAGACGCAGCGCTCGAGCGCCTTGGCGAGGTCGCACGGCAGATCGCTCGGGCCGGTGGTGCCACCTTCGGAGAACGTGCCGGCGTCGTCGATGTACGTGCTGTCCGAGCCGTTGACGGTGCCGCCGCAGCCCGCGAAGCCAAACCCGGCGCCCACGCCGATCAGCGTGAGGAGGGGACCGATGGAACGAAGCGGAATCAACATGGGTTCCTCCCTCTCAGGGCATGGTCAGGCGGCCGGGAGCCGCGTTGGCGCCGGTCTTGGTGTGGCAGGCGTTGCAGTCGCCGCTCGTCTGCGGCGTGGTCATCTCCTTGGTCTTGCCGTTGGCGACGATCTTCGCGCGGTACGGCAAGGCCAGGGTCAGGTTCGTTCGGAAGTTCCCCACGTCGTTGGTGGTGATCGAGACGGCCTTGCCGTCGGCGCCGACGAGGACGACCTGCGCGCCGGTCGATCCGACGCAGCCGTCCTCCTCGGTCAGCTTGCCCATCACGGTGCCGGCGAAGGTGAAGCGTGGGCCGCCCTCCTTCCCGTGACAGTCGATGCAGGCGCGCCCCGGGTCCATGCGCTCGCCCTCGCCACCGGTCCACGCGGCCCCGGTCGAGCACTTGTCCGTCGAGACGTACGAGACGTCGTAGCAAGAGCCCGCGGCGACCGCGGCCACGACGCCAGCGAGGAGCCAGCGCCGACGGCGGAGCAACACCACGCCCGCCACGAGCCCTACCGCGAAGATCCCGGCGTCCGGCGCGCGCGACGGGCCGTGACCCGCCACGGTGGCGCCGCCGCACCCGTAGCCGATCTCGGGGGCGTCGAGCGGAGCGCCGCCGCTGCCGTTGGGATCGGTGCCCTTCTTCAGCTCGTCGCCGTCCTTCACGCCGTCCTTGTCGCTGTCGACCCCATCGACCACGAGCTTGTCGAGAGCGGCCTCGAGGCCGACGTCGTCGCTGCCCTTGGCGCCCCGCGCGCGGAGGGCTGCCCCGAACGCCGTGGTCACCGTACCTGCACCCGTGCGCCCGCCTTCGTGGCAGAGCGAGCACGGAGGCGCATACGAGAGGCCGAGCTTTGACTGGACCACGCCTGGGTAGCCCGTGCTCGCCTGGGCCGTCCCGGCGGAGAGCGCCACGAGGCCGAGGCTCGCCCCGACCATCCACCGCATAGCCATCAGAGCCACAGGTGCACCTGCCCGATGAGAGAGGTGACGGGGATGCGCCCCGTCGAGGTCGCCATCCAGCGCTCCATCAAGTCGAGGCGCAGGTCGACGTGCGGCAGCACGAACCACCAGGCGGAGAGCCACGTGCCGTAGGACGTGGGATGAGTGTCGCGGGTCTCGCGCAGGAACTCGCCGGTCGCCACGAGGTGCAAGCCCTGCCACGCCTCCAGGTCGGCCTGGAGCACGCCCGTCATGCCGACCCTGGCGGAGTCGAGCGGGTGCGCGTCGAGCAAGAGGTCGAGCTCCGTCATCAGCACCAGCGGCTTGGCCGGGACGACCCGGCCGAAGACCCCGTGCGCATGGCGCGCCACCGTGAGCCGCTCGATCGGGTCGCGCTTGGCCGACGTGAACTTGCTGCTCAGACCGAACGCCGCCTCGGGGATCGGGGCGTACTCGAGGTAGCCCGAGTAGCCACGCTCGCGGTAGGCGTCGGGTCCGAGCTGGTAGTTGCCGAGGATCGCCATCAGCTCGCCCCGCAGCTTGTCGCTCTGGTAGAGGAACGACACGCCGTGCTGCTGCTGGTCGTTGATGTCGGTGCGCGTCGCGGAGCGCACCCACAGGTTGTGCTCGACCGTGCGGATGCCGAACGGCAGGTCGATGCGGCCGCCCCGGAGCAGCATGGCTCCGTCGTCGAAGTCGATCCCGAGCCAGTGCTCGCGGGAGACCAGGTTGTTCTCGGTCTTGGTGGTGATCGCCGCCGCCCGCCCCTGCTTCTGCTGGTAGCCGAACGAGAGGTAGCCCCGGATTCGTTTGGCCTGGATCCCGAGGCGCAGGTCGGACTGCATGGGGATGAAGCGCGTGGTGGAGGCCTGGTCCTGCACCTTGGTGTACAGCTCCATGAGGCGCACGCTGCCGCCCGCGAACAGCCACTCCGGCGTCTTGACGGCGCCGAAGAGGAAGTTCGCGCTGGAGCTCGCCTCCTCGCCCTCCCCCTTCTTGACCCACTGGCTACGGAGCAGGAGGTCGGACTGGGCGCGGCCGTATTCGGTGAGGGCAGTGCCACCGCTCGGATCGAGGTGGCACATCCCGCACGCGCTGTAACCGTGTCGGATCATGAACGGGTGCGCGGCCGCCTCTCGGGGGACGAGGACGACGAGGAGCGCGCAGAGTGCCGCGATCGACGCGACGAGCAGGGCGACTCCTCGGGTGCCCGCGTGGACGCTCGGTCCGTGGCGGACTGGGATCATGGACGGACGAGACATCACGAGCTCCAGGGACACGGTTCCCTCTGCGACGACGCGGGCCCCCCGCCCCTCACTCCTTGAGGGCGAAGGTCACGTCGACGTTGACGTCGTTGCCCACGGTGAGACCGGCGTACTTCGGCTTGGTGATGTCGTGCGCGCCCATGTCGACGGTGAAGCTCGTGGTGACGCTGTACTTGGCGCCGTCGTAGGTCGCCGTGTACTTGATCTTCACGGACTTGCCGACGCCGTGCAGGTTGAGGGTGCCGGGCACCTCGTTGGTGACGCTCTTGCCCTTCTCGGGGAACTTCAGGTCGGTCCGGAGCACCGCGAAGCTCGTGCTCGGGAACTTGTCGACCTCGAGCGCCTCCTTCATGTGCTTGTCACGCAGCGACATCTTGGTCGTGAGGTTCGCGAGCGGCACCGTGATGCGGACCACCTTGCCGTCGTCCTTGACGGTGAGGTCGGAGGTGGAGCCGTCGATCTTCATGCCGCCAGTGGCGGTCGCGTGGAACGTGACGGTGGAGTCTCCGGACTTGGCGAGCGCCGCGTCCGCCGCGAACGAGACGGACACGCCACTGAGAGCGACGAGAGCGATGAATGCGTTCCTCATGAGCACATGGTTCCTCGGCCGTGAGAAATCAGGCAGCGCGCACGCTTTTCATGCGGCGGCGAACGTTGCGCCATGCAGGCGAGACGCGCGCACGTCGCGCGCTGGCCACAGTGGTACGAACAGTTCGTCATGACCACCCGAGCAATCCCCGTACATGCCTATGGATTCGCGGGCACGCTGCGTCCGAAGGAGGTCGCGGCCTCGCTCGTTGGCACCGAGACCATGCGCATCAGCAAGACGTGGGCGCTCGTACGGCTCGAGGGTCAAGGCTGGATCTCCCTGCACGACTTCGGCTCGCTCGTCTTCTTCGACGTACCCGACGCCGAACGAGAGGCGCAGATCGCCAGGGTCCTCGCGGCGCTCCCGAAGGAGCCGCATCCACCGATCGTCGACGACTTCTTGATCGAGATCGAGGAGGGCAAGATGCCCCAGGCCACCTTCGATCGCGCGACGGTGGGGAGTCTCGACCCAGGCACGATCGAGGTGGTGGCGCTCGTCCTCGCGCAGTCGGTCGCCATGGACTACTACGAAGAGGACGTACAGGCGCTGCACCTCGACGTGGAGACGCTCGCCACCGAGCTCAGCGAGCTCGGGCGCACTCGCCGCGGGCAACGAGAGCTGGCTCGCCACGTCGGTCGCATGCTGCGTACGCGCACGCAGATCGTGATGACGCTGTCGCTGCTCGACGCTCCGGCCAACACCTGGGAGGAGGAGCCGCTCGACCGGCTGCACCGGGCCATGCGCGTCGCGTTCGAGATCGACGACCGGTACCGCACGCTCGACCAGAAGATGCGCCTCTTGCAGGACAACCTCGAGGTCGTCATCGGGCTCGCGCAGCACCGGAGGAGCGCGCAGCTCGAGGTGGTGGTCATCGCGCTGATCGCGCTCGAGATCGTCCTCGCGATCTTCGAGCGCATGGGCAAGCACTGACGGCCGAGCGTCACGTCGTGATGACAGGTGTCCCCGCCACATGTCGGCCCATGTAGGTTTCCGGGCGCGAACCCCAGTATTCCAGCGCAAATTCGCTCACACCTACATGGCTTTACACTGGCACTCGACTTGCTGAGGGGCTGCCCATGTCCCGTGACCTCCTCCGCAAGCTCTCGCTCGTCTCGCTCCTGACCTTCGGCAGCGTCTTCGCTGGGTGCGCCATGGAGCCCACGGACGACGTCGTCGCGGACGACGGCGAGGGCGCGACGACGGACGACGTCACCGCAGGCAACGCGCAGACCCAGGTGAAGCGGCAGTCGATCGGCAACTGCTGGATCTACGCGACCGCGAGCTGGATCGAGGCCCAGCACAAGGCGGCCACCGGCAAGGAGATCAACGTCTCCGAGTCCTACTTCACCTACTGGCACTGGTTCGACCAGCTCGCGAACGGCTCGACGTCCACCGAGATCGCGACCGGTGGCAGCTACTACGTGGCCGCCGAGATCATCGCCCGCTACGGCCTCGCCTTCGAGGGCACCTTCATCCCGGAGGAGGCGTCGGCCGAGATGAGCAGCCGGCAGTCGACCGCGCTCGCGGCGATCAACACCTCGCTCAAGACGGGTGTCCTCAAGGACCCCGTGGCGCGTCGCAACCGCGAGACGGTGCGCGCGGAGCTCGACAAGGCCTGGGGCCTCGGACCGGAGGTGGTCAAGGCGCTCGACACGACGTTCGGCAAGGGCGTCACGCGCACGCTCGACAAGAGCACGGCTCGCAAGCCGGCCGGGGGCCTCCTCCGCGCCAAGGACCTCGAGGTGCGCCTGCGCGACGTGAAGGCCGGCACCTGGAAGAAGGGCACGCTGCAGGACGCGATCGGTACCCGCGCCGGGTGGTCCGGGCGCACGGGCGCGTCGGCCTGGCAGGAGGTCGACTACCCCACCAGCAACAAGGCCCGACGCGACTTCTGGAAGCGCGTCCAGCGCGCGCTGCACGACGGCCAGCCGGTCATCGTCTCGTGGTTCGTCGACTTCAACGCCCTCTCGAGCAAGTCCACCTTCACCGTGGAGGAGCTCGCGCGCCGCGGAGGAGCCGGGCGCCAGGGCGGCCACATGACGGTGATGCAGGACTACCAGATCAACAAGGTGCCTGGCTTCGGCACGCTGGCCGCCGGCACGACGGAGACGCGGCCCGAGGCGCTCGCCGCTGCGCTGTCGGACGACGCCGAGATCGAGTTCGTGCGCATCAAGAACTCGTGGGGCGCGTTCCGACCGGACCGCTGGGCCGACGCGTCGCTCCCTGGCTACCACGACCTCTACGCGACCTACCTGAACGGGCCGGTCAAGAAGTGCGCGGAGAAGGGTGGCACCGCGGATCGCACCAGCTGCTACGACCACACGCCGCTCTGGGACGTCGTCCTGCCGGCCGGCTACTGAAAGACCTCCCGAGCGGCGATGACGTCGCGCCCTCGACGACCTAGGTTGTCGACATGGCCGCCCGCCCCGCGAAGGAAGAGCCACCAGCCGCGCGATCGCGCCTCTCGAACCTGCTGCGCAGCCCCTGGCTCTGGATGGTCGCGGTCGCGGCGCTCGTCGCCGTGATCGTCGTCCTCGTCCGCGCGCGGGGTCCCCGCGTGCCGACCGCGGTCGTCGCGCGCCGCGATCTCGAGCAGCACCTCGTCGCGACGGGCCGCGTCCTCGCCCCCGCGCGCGTCGACGTGGCCGCGCTCTCCATGGGCCTCGTGCGCGCGGTGGCCGTGCGCGAGGGCGACCGCGTCAAGGCCGACGATCTGCTCGTGCAGCTCGACGACGCCGAGGCCAAGGCCGCCGTGCTGCTCGCCGAGGCGGCCGTGGCGCAGGCGGCCGCGCGCGCCGAGAAGGTCACCCACGTGAACGCGCTCGTCACCGTGCAGGCGGTCGCGCAGGCCGACGCCAACCTGCAGAACGCCCAGGAGAAGTACGACCGCACCAAGAAGCTGTACGACACGGGGTCGCTCACCCAGCAAGACCTCGACGAGGCCACGCGGCTCCTCAAGGTCAGCAAGGCGCAGAAGGACACCTCCGCCGCGCAGCTCGCCGGCTCCGGCGTCGACGCGCGCGAGGCCTGGGCGGGGCTCCGGCAGGCGCAGGCGCAGCTGGTCTCCGCCAAGGTGCGGCTCGCGCAGACCCGCATCGTCGCGCTCGCCGACGGCATCGTGCTGACCCGCGACGTGGAGCCGGGCACGGTCGCCACGCCGGCGCGCACGCTGCTCGTCCTCTCGCTCTCGGGCGCCGCGCGGCTCGTGTTGCAGCCCGACGAGCGCGACCTGTCGCTGATCCAGCTCGGCCTCAAGGCGCGCGCTTCGGCGGACGCGTACCCGAACGAGGCGTTCGACGCCGAGGTCACCTACATGGCACCGTCGGTCGACGTCACGCGCGGCACCATCGAGGTGCGCCTGCGCGTGCCCTCTCCGCCGGCCTACCTGCGGCCCGACATGACCGTCTCGGTCGACCTGGTGGTCGCCGCGCGCAAGCAGACGCTGGTCGTCCGCTCCGACGCGATCCGCGGCCTCGCCACGCCGAGTCCGTGGCTCCTCGTGGTGCTCGGCGACCGCACCGCGCGGCGCGATCTGCGGCTCGGCATCCGCGGCGAGGGCAGCGTCGAGGTGCTCGGCGGGCTCTCCGAGGGCGAGGTCGTCGTGCTTCCCGACGGGCAGACGCTGGTGCCCGGCCAGCGCGTACGACCGTTCCGCAAGGACCCGTAGCCATGCCGTTCGAGTGGTTCGTGGCGCTGCGCTACCTCAAGGAGGGTCGCGCCCAGACCGCGCTCATCTTGTCGGCCGTCTCGGTCGGCGTGAGCGTGGTCGTGTTCCTGTCGGCGCTGATCAACGGGCTGCAGACGAGCCTGGTGCGGCAGACCCTCGGCTCGCAGCCGCACGTGACCCTGCGCGCTCCGGATCTCGTCGCGCGGCCGCTGATCCCCGAGGGCACGGCCGCCGCCGTGACCATCGAGCGGTCACCGCAACGGATCCGCTCCATCGAGCAGTGGGCCAGCGTGCTCGAGCAGGTGGCCCGCATCCCGGGGTGACCGCGGCGTCGCCGACCGTCACGGGCGCCGCGTTCGCCACGCGGGGCACCGGCGAGCAACCGGTGCTCGTGCGGGGGGTCGACGCCGAGCGGTTCCTCGCCGTCATCGACGTGCGGAGCAAGCTCACGGCCGGTCGGTTCAGCGTGGCCGGGAGCGAGGTGGTCGTGGGCCTCGGCCTCTCTCGCCTGCTGAACGTCGGCGTCGGCGACAAGCTGCGCCTCAGCACGGTCGGTGGCCGGGAGGCGATCGCGTCGATCACCGGCGTGTTCGACCTCGGGAACAAGGAGGTCAACGACCGCTGGGTCATCACGTCCCTCCGCCAGGCCCAGACGCTCTTCGACCTGCCCGGCGGCGCCTCGACGATCGAGCTCCGCGTCGCCGAGGTGTTCGACGCCGATCGCGTGGCCCTCGACGCGGCGGATCGCACCGGGCTCGAGGCCAACAGCTGGATGAAGCTCAACGCCCAGCTGCTGGTCGGCCTCCGCTCGCAGAACAGCTCGAAGTACATGATCCAGTTCTTCGTCGTGATCGCGGTCGCGCTCGGCATCGCCAGCGTGCTCATCGTGTCGGTCGTGCAGAAGGCCCGCGAGATCGGGATCCTGCGCGCGGTCGGCACGCCGAGGGGGCTCGTCCTGCGCGTCTTCCTGATCCAGGGCGCGGTCGTCGGCCTCTGCGGCTCGTTCGTGGGCTCGGCGCTCGGGACCGGGTTCTCGCTGTTCTTCGAGCGGCTCGCGGCGAACCCGGACGGCTCGCCCACGTTCCCCGTGCAGCTCGACCTCGCGCTCTACGTGAGCGCCTCCCTGCTCGCGACCGGGGTCGGCTTGCTCGCGGCCGCCATCCCGGCTCGCCGCGCGGCGCGCCTCGACCCGGCGGAGGTGATCCGCCATGGCTGACGTCCTCCTCGTCGACCGCGTGGTGAAGCGGTTCGGCGAGCGCGTGATCACCGAGGTGCTGCACGGGGTCGACCTGACCTTGCACCAGGGGGAGTTCGCGACGCTCATCGGGCCCTCCGGTTCGGGCAAGAGCACGCTGCTCAACCTGATCGGCCTCCTCGATCGCCCGACGGAGGGGCGCATCGTGATCGACGGCACGGACACCACCGGCCTCGACGACGCGGCGCTCACGGGGTTTCGCGGGCGCACGCTCGGGTTCGTGTTCCAGTTCCACCACCTCTTGCCGGCGTTCACGGCGCTCGAGAACGTGATGCTCCCCGCCTACGCGCAGCAGGGCCGGCCGAGCCAGGCCATGCGCGCCCACGCGCGCGAGCTGCTCGTCTCCGTGGGCCTCGAGGACAAGGTCGACGCGCGCACGAGCGAGATGTCGGGGGGGCAACAGCAGCGCGTGGCCATCGCCCGCGCCCTCGCCCACGATCCCGCGCTCGTGCTCGCCGACGAGCCGACCGGCAACCTGGACACCGCCTCGTCCGACGAGGTGTTCGAGCTGCTCCGGCGGTTCAACCGCGAGCGCGGCACGTCGTTCCTCATCGTCACCCACGACCCCCGGATCGCCGCGCGCAGCGACCGGGTGATCGAGCTGGTCGACGGGCGGGTGGTGCGCGACGAGGCGAACCACCCCGCCACGCCCACCACGTAGGTCAGCCGCCGCCGAGGCGGGAGCTCAGGTAGTTGCCGACCACGCCGCCGAGATCTTCGCCGCACATGCGCATGCGCTGGCCGCTCGAGGGCGAGGTGACGGTGGCCTGCGCGGTGGACCACACCGTGATCTCGTCGACGACCTGGCCCTGCGGGGTGAGGATCTGCAGCCGCAGATCCATGCGGGCGTTCTGGCGCGCCACGACCGCGTAGAAGCCGGGCTCCCAGTGCTCGACGATCGGGCGCACGATGAAGGCCTGCGGGTCGGCGGTGGTCCACTGCACGGAGCCGGCGTGGCTCTTGAGGTTGGTGACGAACAGGCCCGTGGCCTCGACCTTGTCGGTCGCGTACGACTGCTGCTGCGCGGGCTCCTTGTCGGCGAAGTACTGGGCCTCGGGCTTGCCGCCCACCGAGGTGTTCTCCCAGTGCATCGGCTCGAGCACGAACTTGCTCGCGGCGTTGAGCGGGCTCGGGGCGGCCTGCCGCACGATGGTCCAGCGGGTGCAGCCGGTCGAGCCGGCGACGGCGGCGAGGGCGCCCACGGCGAACAGGGTGCGGAGGGCGTTCTTGGCGAAGGTGCGTCGGTCGGTCATGGAGTCGGCGGACGAGCGAAGCGCCGATTCATTCAACCCGGCGGCAACGTTCCCAGGGCTTCCAGCGGCGGGTTGGGCGCGAGGCACTTGTCGAGCGCGGGCTGGAGCGCCTTCATGGAGGCAGGCAGCCGCGGTCGGCCCATGACGGTGCTGCCGATGCGCTCGGCCTTGTTGCCCTCGCCCCCCGTGTAGGAGAGCCAGATCCAGAGCGCGCGACCGCGGATGTTCTCGAAGGGGACGCCGCCGCCCTTCTGGCCCCACCACTCGCGCGAGTCGCGGCTGTTGTTGCGGTTGTCGCCGAGCACCCAGACCTCGCCCTGCTTCGGGTACCAGGGGCCGGCGTTGGTGCGGATCAGCGACGAGAGCGTGTAGAAGGTGAGGTAGGCCTGGTTGTCGAGGTACTCGACGTAGAGATCGCCCTCCTGGGTGATCGGGCCTCCACCGAGCGGGCCCCCCACCTCGGGGACCTCGGCGTAGTTGGTGCGGCCGACGAGGCAGCGCGGGATCGGCTTGTCGTTGAGCCACACCCGGCCGTCCTTCACCTCGAGCTTGTCGCCCGGCAGCGCGATGACGCGCTTGATGAAGTCTTCTTCGGGGTTCTCGGGGAACAGGAACACGATGACGTCGCCCCGCCCCGGCGGCATCGCGTTCCACAGGCGCTTCTTGGTGAACGGCAACAGGGGGCCGTAGGCGAGCTTGTTGACGAAGATGTGATCGCCCATGAGCAGCGTCGGGATCATCGAGCCGCTCGGGATCTTGAAGGCCTCGATCACGAAGGCGCGGATGCCGAGCGCGACCATGACGGCGACGAAGATGCTCTCGGCGTACTCGCGGGCCTCGCTCTTGCGGAAGCGCCGAGACGCGCGTCGACGACCTCCTCGGCCTTCTCGAAGGCGGCGAGGAACGCGGGCTCGTCGAAGGTGGCGGCGTCCATCGCGCGGGTGAGCTCCGGTGAGCGCGGCCGAGCTCGTGGCGGTGCTCCTCGCGCAGGATGCGCCCGATCTCCTGCCGTGGGCGCGACGGATCGCGCGCGGCCTCTTCGAGGAGGGCGCGCGCCGGTCGAAGCTCTTGCGGATCGAGGCGGGGAGCCCCGAGCGCCCGCCGACGCCCGCCGCGGCCGCGCCGGGGAGCGTGTAGCGCTGCCCCCAGAGCACCATCGCGGCCACCGTGAAGAGGACGATGGCCACCGGGATCGGTTGCCCGCGCAAGGTCTCGGTGAAGCCGGACTCGGGGAGCGCGGCGAGCCAGAACCGACGCGAGAGCGCGACGAGGCTTGGCACGAGGAAGAACCAGCCGACGTGGAAGCCCAGGTAGGCGATCAGCGAGCGCTCGGCCGGTGGGGCTGCCCCTCGGTAGGCGCTGGCGCCGTCGCCCAGACCCGGAACGCCAGCGGCCTGCGAATCGTCCGCAGAGGCGTGTTTCTTCTCCGAGGAGGCAGCTTTCGTCGGAGTGTCGGTTCGGTCTCGATCGGGCAAGGGGGCCTGCGGGCGCGCGGGAGGGGAACCGGGTTCTAGCCGGCCCATGGTCGGAGGGACAAGCCCCAAGCCCCGTCGAATCTTCCGTGCGGCCTCTCGGGGCGGGCGGTCAGGGCTTGATCACCCGGTGCAGGACCACCGGACCGTCGCTCAGCGGTTCGGCCACCACCGTGCGTACGAGAGCATCGGGAGTGGTCGTCCACAGGAAGAGGACCGTTCCCTTGGGCGCGAGGTAGGGCGACAGCACGTCGATCCCGACCGCGTCCGCCGGGTCGACCACGTCGAGCGACTTGCCGCCGGTGCTGGTGTGACCCTTCACGGTGAGCAGACCGCCGGCGCCGAGGAACGCCGGCATCTCACCGGTGCCGCTGCCACCGTCGAGGACGACGAGCACGCCCCCCGCCTTGGTGAAGCTCGTGTAGGTCGCCTTGCCGGTGTCCGCGGTCGTCGCGAGCTGGCCGGCGGGCGCCTTCTTCTGGTCGAGCACGAGCGCCACGTCGAAGGCGTCGATGTTGAGCTTGTCGTGGAAGTCGGAGGCCTTCACGACGATCGTCTGGACGAAGGTGCGCCCCGAGGACTTGGCGGCGCCGTCGAGGATCGCGTCGACGTTGTCGACCGCCGAGGTCTCGGCGAACTCGGTCAGCACGAGCAGACGGACCGGGTTGCGGCTCGGGAGGAAGGTCGCGTTGGCGAGCGGCTTGCCGGCGACGGCGCCCGAGGTGGACTCGTAGTCGTGACCTATCGCGACGACGTGACCCGCCTTCGCGCCGCGGCACTTGCCGCCGTTGCAGAGCCCGGTGGGGCACACGTTGCCGCAGCCGCCGCAGTTGAGCGGATCGATGTCGGGGTCGACGCAGACTCCGCCGCACGCGAGCAGGCCGGCGTCGCAGCCGGGGCCGGTGTCGAGCGGGCCGGTGTCGAGCGGGCCGGTGTCGTCGGGGAACGTCTCGGTCGAGCCGCCGTCGGAGGCCCCATCGTCGACGACGTCCCCGCCGCCGTCGATGCTGCCATCACTGCCATCCCCCACGCCGTCGCCGGGGGCGCCGTCGGTGCCGACCTCGCCGGGTGCCGTGTCTGCCGCGGCGTCGGTCGTCGCGGAGTCCTTCGACGGAATCCCACAGCCGCCGACCGGCACGCAGCGCCCGTCGCAGACCTCGTAGCCGTCGGCGCAGGCGCCACCGACGACCGAGTCGCCGCACGCAGCCAGGAGCACGAGCCAGGGGAGAAAGGCCAGGCGCTTCATTTCTTGGCCTCCTTCGCGTCGGTGGGGGCGTGCTCGATGATGACCTCGACGCGCCGGTTCTCCTGGCGAGCGAGATCGTCCTTGCCGAGGTTGCGCGGGCGCTTCTTGCCGAAGCCCTTGGCGACGAGCCGGTGCGAAGGCACGCCGTACTCGACGAGCAGCTGGCGCACCGAGGCTGCGCGCGCCTCGCTGAGCTTCTGGTTCCACTCGTCACCACCGATCTCGTCGGTGTGGCCGTGAATCTGCACGACCCCGTACTCGGGGTGCGCGACGATGAACGACGCGAGGGCCTGCAGGAGCGGGAACGACTCGGCCCGCACCTCGGCGTGCGCGAACTCGAAGTAGATGCGGTCGGGGAGCTTGATCTCGGCGCCGACCACCTTCACGACCGGCGTCTCGGGCTTCGGGCATTCGTTCTCGTCGACCGGCCCGTCGTAGCCGTCGGGCACCCCCGGGCATTTCGGCGGCTCGGGCTTGGCCTCGACGGGCGGCGCAGGCTTGACGGCCACGATGGGCAAGGTGGGTGGGGGCTTGGGCGCGCGCGGCAGGCCCTCGTCGAAGCCGAAGCCGACGCCGAGCATGAGGGCGCGGCCGTCCTCGGGGCGCAGCGCACCGCTGTCGGGCTGGATGATCTGGGTGTAGCCGACCCACGGGCCGAACGTGGTGTACGTGCCGACCCGGAAGTCCTGACCGATCCGCAGATCGAGCGCCGGGCGGAGCAGCGAGCCCGTGCGCGCCCCGCCGAACCCCGCCGCGATCCAGATCCCCGAGAGGTCGGCGAAGGGGTGGGCGCGAAGGCCGAAGGTGAGGCCCAGGAAGCTCGGATCGTTCGCGCGGGCGAGCCCGGGCTCGGGGGCGCCACTGCCGGTGAGGAACTGGCCGCCGAACAGGCGCGCCTCGAACCCGAGGCGACGCGAGCCGAACAGCTCGGCGGACAGACCGTACACGCCTCCCACCCCGATCTCGTGTCCCTGCCAGCCCCCGACGAAGCGGCCTCCGCCGGCCTCCGCGCGCAGACGGACCTCTGCCCGAGCGAGGAGAGGGGTCAACACGATCGCGAGCGCGAGCGAGCGCTCGAGGCATACGCGGCGAGTGGAACGGGCCATGTCGATCCGCTGAACGGACCAACACCCCCGGGGCTTTACCGGGGCGGATTCACTCGATCACTTGGCGATCGGCGGCGTGGGCGGCACCATGAAGAGGGCCGTGCGGTCGTCGCCGAGGTCGACGCGGGGCGTGGTCGGGGTGACCGTCACGCCGGGCGCGATGCCCTTCATGCGGATGATGGCCTTGAAGAACTGGGCCGACTCCTTCGGGGGCACGGACTCGTTCATCTTGGGGATGACCTTGAAGCAAGCGGTCTGCTTGCCGGCCACGATGCCCCGATGACGTCGTTGTAGGTCTTGCTCGGCTCGCTCTTGCGCGGCGTGCCGGCGCAGCCCTTGCTGGCGTCGGCGAAGGCCTCGAGGCGATCGACGAACTTGGTGGCGTCGACGCCATCGGGGTTCTTGGGGTCGTTGGCGAGCTCCGGGAGGATGTCGTAGACGGAGCCCGACGCGATGGCCTTGATGGCCGTGACGATGCCCGTCGAGACGCCGCTGCCGGCCGAGTTCGCGTCGAAGTTGAGGCGGCAGAGACCTCCCGCCGCGTCCGGCGCCTTGCCCGCGCCGTTGAGGCCGGTGCAGCACTGGCCCGCGCCGCACCCCGCCGGCTTGCCCGCCCCATCGAACGCGCTCGGGGGGAGCTTGCTGTTGGTGTTGTCCGAGAGGTGGTTGAAGTCCTTGGCCGGGCCGTCGCTCGCCGACCACGACTGGGCCACGTTGACGCCGACGATCTTCGCGTTGAGCGCCTTGAAGGCGTCGACCAGGTTGGCCATCGTGGGCGAGCCCGCGATCGAATAGGCGATCGTCTCGCCGAACCCGTTGCTCGCGCCGTACACGCCGTTGTGGAAGCTCGCGTCGGTGATCATCACGACGACCGGCACTGCGCTGCCGCGGAAGCCCACCGCCCCGTTGGTCCCGGCCTTCGGAGTGACCGCCGCGATGCTGCCCCCGGGCCAGCTGAGGGCCTTGCCGGTGAGCACGTGGAACATCGCCGGCAGCTGCGACTCCGGCGTGTCCGAGCCACCCGCCGCCGCGTACTTGGTGGTGGCCGTCTGCACGGTCGTGAGATCGGCGGCCGTGGCCTGGACGACGATCGGCGTTAGGATCTTCACCGGGAAGTCGCCGCCTCCGTAGCCACCGGTGGGGTAGTCCTTGTGGTCGACGATCGAGACGCCGACCGAAGGGATCGCGGCCTTGAGCGCGGGGAGGATCGTCGAGCTCAGGTTGGTGCGCAGGTTGGTGATGGCGCCGCTCATCGAGCCGGTCGAGTCCATGACGAACGCGACGTCGACCTGCTGGATGTTGGTGGTGAACTTGAGGATGTCCTCGGCCGGGTCCGGCGCGGCCTTGAAGGGCACCGTGAAGAAGAAGTCGCGCGCCGAGGTCTTCGGGTCCTCCGTCTTGCGCAGCTTGACGACGGTGATCTTGGCTTGCCCCTTCTTGCCGTCGGAGGAGATGCCCGAGACGATCGAGGTGCGCCCGAGGACGTCGGCGCCCGCGGCGTCCTTGCCGAGGTCGGTGACCGAGGTGAACGTCGCGCCCCCGAAGCTGCCGAGGGTCGTGTCGTCGACGGTGAACGTCGCGCCGCTCGTGACGTCGGTCTTGTCCGAGAGCAGCGCCTTGAAGTCCTGCTTGCCGCCCGCGAGCGGCGTGACGCCGAGGTCGATGTAGACGACGGCGTTGAGCGGCTCGAGCGTGAGCTCCTCGGTCGTGAACCCGCCGTCGGTGCCGACGTCCAGGTCGATGCTCGACTCCGAGCCGCCCGTGTCGGCTGCGGTCTCGTCGGCCCCGGCATCGCCGAGGGTCTCCGTGCCCTTGTCGTTGGCCGCGGTGCAGCCGATGGCGAAGGTGCTGGCGAGGACGAAGGAACCGAAGTGAAGCGCGCGCATGGAAGAGCCCTCCGAGAGAGGAGCACTACGAGAGAGATCGGCCCCGAGCAACTGTCACACCAGCGTCACTCGGTGCATGTGGGGGCTGATATTCCCAGCAACCACACTATTGACCGTTGTTCAATTCGTGCTACGACAGGCGCCATGGGTGACCCTCGCAACCACGTGCTGATCGTCGGCAGCGGCTTCTCGGGCCTCGGCATGGCGGTGCGCCTGAAGCAGGCCGGCGTGGACTTCACGATCCTCGAGCAGGCCGACGAGGTGGGTGGCACGTGGCGCGACAACCACTACCCGGGCGCGGCGTGCGACGTGCCCTCGCACCTCTACTCGTTCTCGTTCGAGCGCTGGCCGGGGTGGTCGCGCATGTACGGCCCGCAGCGGGAGATCTTCGAGTACATGCGCCACTGCGCGCGCAAGTACGGTTTGTACCCGCACGTGCAGCTCGGCGCGCAGGCCACCTCGGCCACCTTCGATCCGCGCGAGGGCCTGTGGAACGTGACCACCAAGGACGGGCGGCAGTTCCAGGGCCGCGCGCTCGTCTCGGGCACCGGCGCGCTCAGTCGACCTGCGATCCCCGAGCTGCCGGGCCTCGCCTCGTTCGAGGGCGCGGCGTTCCACTCGGCGCGGTGGGACCACGCCTACCCGCTCGAAGGCAAGCGGGTCGCGGTGGTGGGCACCGGCGCCAGCGCGATCCAGTTCGTCCCGCAGATCGCGCCGAAGGTGGGCCGCCTGTTGCTCTTCCAGCGCACGCCGCCGTGGATCCTCCCGAAGCCCGACTTCGCCTTCAGCGAGCGCGAGCGGGCCCTGTTCGAGAACGTGCCCGGCCTCTCGTGGGCGTTCCGCCAGTTCATCTGGGCGCGGCAGGAGATCGGCGCGGTGCCCATGGTGATCGAGCCGCGGCTCGGCAAGCTGATCGAGCGGCTCGCCCTCCGGTTCCTCGAGAAGCAGGTGCCAGACCCGGCGCTCCGCAAGAGGCTCACGCCGAGCTACCGCATCGGTTGCAAGCGCATCCTGCTCACCAACGACTACTACCCGGCGCTGAGCCGGCCGAACGTCGACCTGATCACCGAGGGCATCGAGCGCGTGGACGCGACCGGCCTCCACACCGTCGACGGCAAGCACCACGCAGTCGACGCGATCCTGTTCGGCACCGGGTTCCAGGCGGCAGACGCGGTGTGCCCGTACCCCGTGCTCGGTCGCGACGGTCGGTCGCTCGACGCGGCCTGGCAGCGCGGCGCGGAGGCGTACCTCGGCACCACGGTCTCCGGCTTCCCCAACCTGTACCTCTTGATGGGCCCCAACACGGGGCTCGGCCACAACTCGATGATCTACATGATCGAGGCGCAGATCGAGCACGCCTACCGGTGCATCGAGCGGGTGCTCTCGCGCGACCTGAGCGGGCTGGACGTTCGCCCCGAGGTGCAGGCCTCGTACAACGAGGAGCTGCAGCGGCGGCTCGCGCGCACGGTGTGGGCCTCCGGGTGCCGCAGCTGGTACCAGAACAAGGAGGGCAAGAACGTCACGCTCTGGCCCGGCTTCACCTTCGAGTTCCGTCTACGCGCCGAGCGGCCCGACTTCTCCCACTACGAGGAGCTCCGCCGCGCCGGCTGACGCCCAGACCGCAAAGGAGACAGGCCTTCAGTGCAGCTCGCCGCTCTTGACGACGAAGCCGGGCATCTTCTCCTTGGCCTCGAACGCCTGGCGGTACTTGATCGCCTCGACCTGCGTCGAGAACGGGCCGACCTTCACGCGGTACCAGGTGCCGCGCTTCGGGATCTCGGCCTTCTGCACGTGGGCCTTGTGGCCGCGCGCGCGCAGCTGGGTCGCGAAGGCGTCGGCCTCGACCTGGGTCTTGAAGCTCGAGACCTGCACCTGCCAGCCCCCCTCGGAGCCCGAGGAGGCGAGCGTCGCGCCGCCGATCGACGACGGATCGGTCGCGCCCTCCGCGTAGGTCGTGAGCTTGTCCTTGGGCTTGTTCGACGTGGAGCCCGCGACGGGCGGCGCGAGGAACGCGCTCGGCGTGAGCGCGTGGCGCGCGGGCAGCGGCACCACGGGGAGCTTGTCGCCGGGCGGGGGCGCGACCATGGCCGGCGCGTTGCCGGCGCCCGCGGCCGCGAGGGCGGTGGCGGGGTGCGGCTTGTCGCTGAGGATGTTCGGGAAGGTGACCTCGCCGGGCAGGACCGTCGGCGACCCCGGGGCCTTGGCGGCGAGCTCGGCCAGCGGATCGGTCTTCTTGCCGACGTGGGCCGCGGACTTGCGACCGCCGAGCACGAAGGCCGCGAACAGCACGCAGGCGCCGCCCATCACGAGGATGCCGAGCGTCCACGCGCGGCCGCCCTCACCGGGCCGATCTTCCTGGATGTGCTCGAGGTTGCGGACGCTGGCGCCGTCGTGGAGGTCCATCATGGCTCGTTCTCCGCATAGGCCCCGGCGCGGGAACGGGCCAAGTTTGTCTTCCGTTCAGGATCCGGTGGCCTCCGCCGCGGGCGCCAGCGCGCGCACGATCGCGCCGACGATCGTCGACGTGTCGCCACCCTCCACCAGCGGCAGCCCCCGCTTGATCGCCTCGACCGCGAGGCGCTCCCGGCTCTCCACCTCGCCCTTCTCCGAGACGGCGCCGCAGATCGCGATGACGTCGACGGTGAACGAGGAGAGCGCGCGGACGGCGTCGTCGATCTCGGGCACGACGGCCACCTGCATGGGGCGGTCGCCCTCGCGCAGCGCGGACCGCACGCTCCGCACCAGATCCTCGCGGCCGACCACCAGCGCCACGCGGGCGATGCGCAGCCGACGCGACACCGGGCCGCCGGGCGCGACGGAGATCCGGTCGACCGAGCCGCGCCGGGCGTGATCGCGTGCGCGCCGGACCGCCGAGCGCAGGTCTTCCGGATCGAACGGCTTGCGAAGGAACTCTCCCACGCCGACGCGTTCACACCAGCTCTCCACCTCGGGAGTGCCCGACATGGCGACCAGACCGATGCGTGTGCGCGACACCTCGCGCAGCCCCTGCAAGAGCTCGCGCCCGTCGGCCACGGGCATCCAGAAGTCGAACAGCACGACGTCGGGCCGGAACGTGAGCACGGCCTCGAGCCCGACCGCGCCGTTGCGGGCCGTGCGCACCTCGAAGCCCGCGTGGGTCAGGGCCAGAGCGGCGCTGTCGATGGACGCCGCATCGTCGTCCACCACGAGCACCCTGCCCTCGCCCGACGGCGGTCCACCTTGCTCACGCGGTTCACCGCGATCACCCAATGCCGATGCTACGGAGTCGTCTGCCCCCATCCTTCACCCCCCTTGTACGAGCCCCCACTCCGATTCCACAGAGACTCCACCCGGCGGTCAAGGTTCGAAGCGCCTCGCTGCCGTGCTAGACGACCGGGGTTCATGGACGCTCGGTCTCACGAAGCACGCCACACGCCGGAACTGGCTGCGCCTGCGCCGAAGCGCGGCCGGAAGGTCGCGAGCCATCACGCTCTCTACGAGCGCATCGATCGCACGCGGTGCGACGTCTGTGACGTGCTCCTCGCCGACGTCGACGCTGCACCCCGTGGCGAGGGGAGCGGGGCCGTCGATGGGGGGCCCTCCGTCGATGGGGGGCGCGACGAGCTCGTCTCCGAGCGCGCGGGGGCCGGGCTCTACCTCTGGACGCGGGGTCGCGAGCTGCGCTTCGAAGAAGCCCCTCTCTGCGCGCGCTGCGGTCCGGCCATCGCCATCACCGCGATGCGACGCTGGCTGATCGAAGACGAAGAAGAAGGCTGAACCGAACTCGACGAGGGCCGAACCCATGCCGCGCGCGACGCTTCGCTGTTTCGCCGGGTGCCCGGGAGACTTCCCGCTCACCCAGGCCATCTACCGTTGCCCTCGCTGCAACGGCCTGCTCGACGTCGTCCACGATCTCGACGCGCTCGGACACACCCGCCCCGATGCCTGGCGGGCGATCTTCGACAGCCGCTACAAGCGCACCGTGTGGCCGTTCGGCAGCGGCGTGTGGGGCAAGAAGGAGTGGGTGATCCCCGAGGTCCCTGACGACGCGATCGTCTCTGCCGGACGAGGGTGGCACCAACCTGTTCTGGGCCGAGCGCCTCGGGCGCGAGCTCGGCATGCGCGACCTGTGGATCAAGATGTGCGGCAACTCGCACACCGGGAGCTTCAAGGACCTCGGGATGACCGTGCTCGTCAGCGTCGTGCGCTGGGCCATGCGCGACCACGGGCTGTCGGTCCGGGCGATCGCCTGCGCGTCGACCGGGGACACGAGCGCCTCGCTCGCCGCCTACGGCGCCACGGCCGGCATCCCGGTGGTGGTGCTCCTGCCGCGCGGCAAGGTGTCGACCGCGCAGCTCGTGCAGCCGCTCGCCAACGGCGCCCTCGTGCTGGCGCTCGACACCGATTTCGACGGCTGCATGGCCATCGTGCAGCAGCTCGCCGAGGCCGGCCTGGTCTACCTCGCGAACTCGATGAACGCGCTCCGCCTCGAGGGACAGAAGACGGTGGCCATCGAGGTGGTGCAGCAGTTCGACTGGGAGGTCCCCGACTGGATCATCCTGCCGAGCGGCAACCTCGGCAACGCGAGCGCGCTCTACAAGGGGTTCGCGATGCTCAAGGCGCTCGGGCTCACGTTCAAGCTACCGCGGCTCGTGGTCGCGCAGGCCGAGCGCGCGAACCCGCTCGTGCGCGCGGTGCGGGCGGGCGCCACCACCGTCACGCCCATGAAGGCCGAGCCCACCGTCGCCAACGCGATCCAGATCGGCGCGCCGGTCTCGGCCCCGCGCGCGATGATGGCCCTCGCGGCCATGAACGGGCTCGCCATCGACGCGACCGAGGACGAGATCGCCGACGCCGCCGCGCGCGCCGACCTCACGGGCACCTACTGCGATCCGCACACCGGCGTGGCGCTCGCCGCGCTGTTCAAGCTGCGCGCGCAGGGCGCGATCGGCGAGAACGAGCGGGTGGTGGTGATCTCCACCGCGAGCGGGCTCAAGTTCACCGAGTTCAAGGTGGGCTACCACGAGCGCGCGCTCGCCGGCATCGAGTCGCGCCGCGCCAACGCGCCCGTCGTGCTGCCACCGACCCTCGGGCCGGTGGTCGACGCCATCCGGGCGCGCTGGCCGTGACGGCGCGGGGCTCCACCGGCTCGAGGCCTGCGGGGCAAGCCCCGCTCGACGACATCGACACCTTCGCGCGGGTGGTCGAGGCGCAGAGCTTCTCGCGGGCGGCCCGCGCGCTCCAACTGCCCACGTCCACGGTCAGCCGCAGCGTCGCGCGGCTCGAGGCGTCGCTCGGGGTCCAGCTGCTCGCGCGCACGACCCGCGCCCTCGCCCTCACTTCCGACGGCGCGGCGTTCATCGCGCGCGCAGGCCCGGCGCTCGCGTCGCTGCGCGAGGCGGTGCGCGCGGTCATCGAGCCCGCGGATCGACCGCACGGCGTGCTCCGGCTCACGGCGCCCCACGACCTCGGCACCGAGTGGATCCCCGAGCTGGTCGCCCTCTACGTGGCGCGCCACCCCGACGTCAGCGTCGACGTGCACCTCTCGGGGCGGACCGTCGACCTCGTGTCCGAGGGCTTCGACGTGGCGATCCGGGCGGGCCGGCTCCGCGACTCCACGCTGGTCGCCAAGAAGGTGCGGTCGCTCGAGGCGGGGCTCTTCGCCGCGCCGGCCTACCTGGCGCGCACCGCCCCGATCCGCACGCCGGCCGACCTCGCCGCGCACGAGATGGTGCTCTTCAAGAGCAAGGATCACCGGCTGACCTTGCGGCTCGTCGGTCCACGGGACGCGACCGCCAGCGTCGAGGTCCGAGGACGCATCAACACCGACGATTTTGCGTTCGTGCGGGGCGCGTTGCGCAGCGGCTGCGGGGTCGGCATCCTGCCGCGATTCCTCGGGCACGGCGACCAGCGCGACGGTCGGCTCGTGCAGGTCTTGCCGGGCTGGATCCCGAACCCGGGCGGTCAGCTCCACCTCGTCTACCCGGCGGCGCAGCACGTACCGGCCAAAGTGATTGCCTTTCGCGATCTGCTGCTCGAGCGAGCTTCGGCGATCCCCCTCTGACGATTGAGGGGCCAAGCGCCCAGGGCTAGGAAGAGGGAATGGAACCCCTCGCGCGGCACGAGACCTTCCCCGGCGTGTCCGGGCCCGTCGTGGTGGTGGTGATGGACGGCGTCGGCATCGGACGCGGGGACGAAGGCGACGCGGTCGCGCTCGCACGGACACCGGTGCTGCACCACCTCCGCGACACGGTGCCGTACCGGTCCCTGCTCGCCCACGGCACCGCGGTCGGCATGCCCGGCGACGACGACATGGGCAACAGCGAGGTCGGCCACAACGCCATGGGCGCCGGTCGCGTGTTCGACCAGGGCGCCAAGCTGGTGCGCGGCGCCATCGAGTCGGGCCGCATCTGGGAAGGCACCGCGTGGCGCGGCGCGGTCGGCACCGTGCGCCAGAGCGGCGAGCCACTGCACTTCATCGGCCTCCTCTCCGACGGCAACGTGCACAGCCACATCGACCACCTCATCGCGATGATCGAGCGGGCCCACGAGCGCGGCGTCCACTCGGTGCGCGTGCACGTGCTGCTCGACGGGCGCGACGTCGCCGAGACGAGCGCCCTCGAGTACGTCGACAAGCTCGAGGCGGTGCTCGGCGCCATCAACGAGGAGCACGGCCGCGACTACCGCGTGGCCTCCGGCGGTGGCCGCATGACCACCACCATGGACCGCTACGAGGCGGAGTGGGGCATGGTCGAGCGCGGCTGGAACGCGCACGTGCACGGGCGGTCGGACCACCGCTTCCCGAGCCTGCGCGCCGCCGTCGAGGGCCTCCGCGCCGAGCACCCCGGGGTCATCGACCAGAACCTGCCCACGTTCGTGATCGTGGACGGCGCCGGCAAGCCGGTCGGGCCGATCCGCGATGGCGCCGCGGTCATCCTGTTCAACTTCCGCGGTGACCGCGCGATCGAGATCACGCGCGCGTTCGAGCAGGAGAGGTTCACCCACTTCGACCGCGGCCCGGTACCCAAGGTGTTCTACGCCGGCATGATGCAGTACGACGGCGACCTGCGGTTGCCCTCGCGCTTCCTCGTCTCGCCGCCCACCATCGACCGCACGCTCGGGGAGTACCTGGCCCACGCCGGGGTCCCGCAGCTCGCGATCAGCGAGACGCAGAAATACGGCCACGTGACCTACTTCTGGAACGGCAACCGCACCGAGCCGTTCGACGCGTCGACCGAGACGTACGTCGAGATCGAGAGCGACGTGAAGCCGTTCGAGGAGCGCCCCTGGATGAAGGCGGCCGAGATCACCGACCGCCTGATCCAGGAGCTCAAGACGGGGCGGTACCGGCACGCGCGGGTGAACTACGCGAACGGCGACATGGTCGGGCACACCGGCGTGCGAGAGTCGGCCATCATGGCGGTCGAGGCCGTCGATCTGTGCCTCGGGCGCCTCTTGCCCGTGATCACCGCGCTCGGCGGCGCCGCGCTGGTCACCGCCGACCACGGCAACGCCGACGAGATGATCGAGATCGACAAGAAGACCAAGCAGCTCCAGCGCGACGCGCACGGGCACTACCGGCCGAAGACGAGCCACACCCTGAACAAGGTGCCGCTCTACGTGGTCGGCGCGCCCGGGGTGAAGCTCGTCGTGAACGAGCACGCCGGGCTCGCCAACCTCGCGGCCACCACGCTGCAGCTGCTCGGCTACGCGGCGCCCGAGGGATACGCGCCTTCGTTGCTCGCGTGAGGGCGAGCGAGGCGGGCGAACACCGCGAGGTGGGTGAGCAGGATCATCGGCACGACGAACGTCGGGAGCACCGCGTAGGGGGAAGCGCCCGAGCGTGGCCTGCATGCGCGGATCCTGCGCGAAGACCACGAGGCGCTGGGCGGTCGCGACGACGACGATCATGTCGAGCAGGCCGAGCGCGTTCCAGCCGAGGACGACCGCGCGGCGCGTCGGCGCGCGGAGGTCACCGGCGGCGGCGAGGGCCACCAACGCGAGTCCCCCGGCCACCACGTCGCCGGGGCCGGCCACCCGCGCGAAGGTCACGGGCAGCGAGCCTTGCGCGGCCTCCCGGAGGAACGCGAGCCCGAAGGGGATGCGCACCAGGTGGAACGCGATCGCGAGGCGGGGATCGAAGCGGGCGACGTACGCGCGGAGGGCCACGCTCCGGCGATGGACGAGGACGGCGGCCCCCGTGAGGCCGAAGATCATGGCCGGGATCAGCGGGCGCGGCGCGCGCGCGAGGGTGTTGCTGGCCGCGAGCAACAGGGCGACGGCGGCCCAGCACGTGACCAGGACGAAGAGGCGGGAGCGGACGTTCATGCCGCCCCTCCATCCACCCCCCGTGCCGTCGCGATCGCGCGGGCGGAGTCGACCCGCCTGTCGGGCGTCGATGCAGGGGGGTGTCGGAATCCTATGCAGGTGAAGCGGCTCCGGCCGAGCGCCGTCGCGGGCTCACGGCTTGCTGGAGGCGCGCGGTGACCCCCGATCGCGCGCGCACGCTCGCCGCCTCGACCGCGTTCCTGCGGTGGCGCCCGTGGATCGTGGCGCCGGTGATGGTGACGACGCTCGTCCTCCTGACCCACGCCGCGGTCCCGCTCCGCCAGCGCGCCGGGCTCACGGCCGGGTTCTCGGTGATGCTGGCGTTCTTCGTGTTCGAGGCGATCCGCGCGCGTCGGTCCACGGTCTCGGAGCGGGCGCTCCTCGGGTCGATGGTGTTCACCGAGCTCGGGATCGGCGCCGCGTGCGCCCTGTCGGGTGGGCTCGCGGGGCCACTCCTGCCGATGCTCCTCGCGCCCACGATCGTGGGCCTCGCCGCGTTCGGTCGGCGTCGAGCCAGCGGGGGCGTGCTCGGGGTCGCGGCCGCCGTGCTGCTCGGCCTGGTGTTCCTCCCGGTCGGCGTGCCGTTCGCCGCCCTCGCGCCCGAGATCCACCGACCGATCGCGCTGCTCGCCACGGCCGCCGCGCTGGTGCTGGCGGGCACGGGCGCGATCACGCTCGGCGACGCCTATGGCGCCGCGCGCGCCGACACCGACGCGGCCCGCGACGCCGCGGTGGAGGCGGCCCTCGAGCGGAGCCGCGCGGTGGCGACGCTGGGGGCGCAGGTCGCGCACGAGATCAAGAACCCGCTCGCCTCGATCCAGGGCCTGGCCGAGCTGCTCGCCGAGGACGCGAGCGAGCCGCGCGCGAAGAAGCGGCTCGCGGTGATGGTCGGCGAGGTCGCGCGGATCGAGACCATCGTGAAGGACTACCTCGCGTACGCGCGTCCCCTCGCGGCCGAGGCGGGCGAGGTCGACCTCGGGGCCCTCGTCACGCGGGTGCTCGCGGGGCTCGAGGGGCGCGCGGCGCGCGCGGGGGTGACGCTGAGCTGCGCGGGGGAGGCTTCGATCCGCGGCGATGGTCCGCGCCTCGAGGAGGCCATCCTCAACGTCGTGCTCAACGCGATCGAGTCGGGAGGCCGCGCGGTGCGGGTCGTCCTCTCGGCGACCGGGCCCGTGGAGATCGAGGTCGTCGACGATGGTCCGGGCATGGCCCCCGAGACCCTCGCGCGCGTGGGCACGCCGTTCTTCACCACGCGCGGCGGAGGGACGGGTCTCGGCGTCGCGCTCGCGAGGCAGGTCGCCGAGCACCACCGGGGTACGCTGTCGTTCGTGAGCGCCGAGGGACGGGGGACGACGGCCACCTTCACGCTGCAGGGCGCGCCGTGAAGGTGCTCGTGGTCGACGACGAGCCCGGCGTGCGCTTCACGCTGGCCTCCGCCCTCGATGCGCCGGGGTTCGAGGTCGTCGAGGCCGCGAGCGGCGCCGAGGCCCTCGAGCTCGTGGAGGACGCCGACGTCGTGATCACCGACCTCGTCATGCCCGGCATGGACGGCCTCGCGCTGCTCGCGGCGATCCGCGCGCGCGACCCCGAGCTCCCGGTGATCCTGCTCACCGCGCAGGGCTCGGAGCGCACCGCGGTGCAGGCGATGAAGGCCGGCGCGTACGACTACCTGACCAAGCCGTTCCACGTCGACGAGGTGCGGCTCGCGGTGTCGCGCGCCGCCGAGGCGCGGCGGCTGCGGCGGCGATCGCGCGACCTCTCGATCGAGCGGCAGCTCGGGCGGCCGGTCGTGGGCACGGCGCCGGCGTTCGTGGCGGTGCTCGAGGCGGCGCACCGCGTGGGTCAGCGGGACGTGACCGTGCTCCTGCGCGGCGAGACGGGCACCGGCAAGGAGCTCGTGGCGGAGCTGCTCCACGCGGCGAGCCCGCGGCGCAAGGGCCCGCTCGTGCGGTTCAACTGCGCGGCGCTGCCCGAGGGGGTCGCCGAGGCGGAGCTTTTCGGCCACGTGCGCGGCGCGTTCACGTCGGCCACCGCGACGCGCAAGGGGGTCTTCGAGCAGGCCCACGGCGGCACGCTCGTCCTCGACGAGGTGGGCGAGCTCTCGCTCGCGGTCCAGGCCTCGCTCCTGCGGGCGCTGCAGTCGGGGGAGATCCAGCCCGTCGGCGGCGCCCCGACCAGGGTCGACGTGCGCATCGTCGCGTGCACGCACCGCGACCTGCTCGCCGAGGTGCACCGCGGCGCGTTCCGCGAGGACGTCTACTACCGGCTCTCGGTGGTGGAGCTCGTGCTCCCTCCGCTGCGCGCGCGCCGCGAGGACATCGCCCCGCTCGCGGAGGCGTTCGCGCGGCGCCTCGGGGCGCGGTTCGGCGTGCACGCGCGGCTCTCCAGCGGCCTGCTCGCGGCGCTCTCCGCGCGCGACTGGCCCGGCAACGTGCGCGAGCTCGAGAACGCCGTCGCGCGCATGCTCGCGCTCTCCGACGACGGCGCGCTCGACGTCGACGCGCTCGCGCTCCTCGGCGAGACCGCGCGGAGCCCTTCGGGGGAAGGCCTCCGCGCGCAGGTCGCCGCCTTCGAGCGGGCGCTGCTCGCGCGGGTCCTCGAGGAGTGCGACGGCAACCAATCCGAGGCCGCGCGCCGCCTCGGGGTGACGCGCGTGACCTTGCTCGACAAGTTGCGGCGCCACGGCCTGCGCCCGGTGACGTCAGCGGGCTGACGCGGCGCCACGCGCGTGCCGTCGCTCAGGGGTCGATCTCGGGCAGCGCGTGGACCGAGCCCGCGTCGTACACGACCATTCGTCCGGCGCGCACGAAGTCGAGGTAGGCGGCCTTGGTCGCCTCGTTCGGGTAGAACGTGTGCGAGCTGCGCGACTGCCAGTCGGTGCACTTGCGGCAGATCTCCGGCAGGTCGCCGAAGCGACGGCGGAAGTGCATCTCGCGCACCCACTTGAGCGAGGCGTTCCACATCTCGCGGAGGCTCGACTGCTCGATGTTGCCGGCGATGAACTTCGCGTCGACGTCCGCCGCGCAGAGCACCACGTTGCCGTTCCAGAGGACGGTCATCGTGTCGACGAGCCACCCACACGGGGTGCGGCCTTCGCCCGTCGTGATCCGGTAGTCGCCGCCGGGCACCGTGCCCGCGTGAAAGCCCTTGGGGCGGGTCTTGATGATGACGTCGTGCGACGACCAGTAGCGGACGAAGTCGTCCACCTCGTGCTCGGTCTCGCCGAACACGGTGAAGCCGACCTCGACGAAAGGCCGAGCGAGACCCCGCCTGGCGCGCTCCTCGAGGAGCTTGTGCACGCCGCGGTACACACCCTCGAGGCCGCTGGTCTTCTTCGCCGGGCGCACGAGGCGGTGGGTGGCCTCGGTGTGGGCGTCGCAGCTCACGCTGATGCGGTCGATGTTGCCCTCGAGCAGCCGGTCGACGTGCTTCTCCACGAGGGTGCCGTTGGTGTTGAGCGTGATCTTCCGGCACCCGAGCCGGCGCGCGGTGGCCATGCGGTCGAACAGCTCGTCGCCCAAGAGCAGCGCTTCACCCATGTAGGCGGGCAGGATCTCGGTGAGCGGGCTCTCCCGGGCGATCTCGTCGACGATGCGGTTGTAGATCGCGCGGGGCATGTGGCCCTTGGGGCGCTCGAGGTAGCTGCGGCCACAGAACGTGCAGTTCTGGTTGCAGGCCGCGGTGGACTCGATGACGACCTGCGGCGGGAACTGCGTGTGACAGAGATCGGGCGAGGGCTTCACCTCGACGATCTCCTTGAGCATGCGGCGGTACAGGGTCTCCTTCTGTACCGGTTCGGTGGCGACCTCGATCATGGGCTTGCCTCCCCGTGGGCGGTTCGATTTCGGCGAGCGGGGCTCGCGACGTGCCTGTCCACTCTGCACGTCGCGAGCCAGCGTCTCGTCAGCCCTTCACGGTGAGGAGCGGCTCGAGGCGAGCGACCGCCCTGGCGACGCCCGCCTCCTCGACGGTGCGCACGACCGGCGTGATGGGCTTGTAGGCGTAGGGCGCCTCCTCCATCAGCCGCCGGCGGTGCTTGTCGAGGACGTCCCGTCGCCCCCGGACCTCCGGGGCCTCGGGGTCGATCGGCGTCACCACCCGGAGCGGCGCCACCTCGCGCTCGTAGGTGGCGTCGTCGACGTGGGTCGCGCGACCGCGGGTGAGCGCGCGCCCCGCCCCGTGGCACGCGCTGCACAGCGCGGCCTCGTCCCCCTGCCCCGCGAGCAGGAAGCTCGAGGCGCCCATCGAGCCCGGGATGATCACCGGCTGGCCGAACCAGCGATACGGACCGTGGTCCTCGTGGATCGCCGGCGTCGCGCCCTTGCGGTGCAGGTAGCGCTCGTCTCCCTGCTCCCAGATCAGGTTGTGGGGCGCGTCGTAGACGAGCTGCGCGGCGACCGACGCCCCCGTCGCCTCCTCCAACGCACGGACCGCCATGAGGCCGAGGAACAGGCGGTTCGCGAACGCGAAGTTCGCCGCGTTCCGCAGCGCGTCGAGGTACGCGCGCGCGTGGCGGGCGTGGGGGCCCGTCGTCGGGAGCACGTAGAACCCGTGCGCCGGATGACGGAGCCCCGCGGGATACAGCGAGCGCGCGAGCTCGCCGAAGTGGCCGCCCACGAGGTGCCCGAGGCCGACCGAGCCGGTGTGCACCATGATCGTGACGGCGCCCTTGGTGACGCCGTACGCGTGCGCCGCGGCGCCATCGAGGATCTCCTCGACGACCTGCAGCTCCACGAAGTGGTTGCCGCCACCGACCGAGCCGATCTGCGGATCGCGCCCATCCTGGGCGCCCGAGCCCTGGATGAACCGCTCGAACGCGAAGACGTCGCGCGCCGGCAGCGCCCCGTCGAAGTGGACGCGGTCGAGGTCACGACGCTGCTGGTCGGGGTCGTAGCGGGTCCAGAGCCCGCGGGCCTGGTTGTCGGCGCGCGTGTCGTGGAGCCCGACGAGCCCGTGGCGGAGCAGCGCGTCCCGCTGGCGAGGGGACATGGGGATGTCGCGCTCACCGCGGAAGAAGATGCCGCGCAGGCGGCGCTCGAGGGCCCGCGCGTGCCGCTCCACCGCCTCGCGACGGAGATCGGTCACGAGCAGACGCATGCCGCAGCACACGTCGTTGCCGACGGCACCGGGGATGACGAAGCCGCGCGCGTCGAGGACGGTCCCCACGGGGATGCCCGAGCCGCGATGGAAATCGGGCGTGAGCACCATCGCGGCGATGCGCCCCGGCACCTCGCCGAAGAACGGCGGCGTGCCTCGCGCGAGCGTGTCCAGCGTGCCGGCGATCGAGGCGACCGAGAGCACCTGGGTGATGGCGTCCGCCTCGACGCGGACGTCGGGGCGGGCGTAGAGGGTGAGAGGAAAACCGAACGGATGAGCGATGCTCGAGCGCACGCCGTCGAGGCGTGAGAGAGCAGACAGGGGATGAGACAAAGCTGCGAGCTCCTCCGGGTCGAACGCGTCGAACCGGGCACGTGAAGAGACAGGCGGTCTCCAGCGGCGTGGAGACCGGTCGATTCACGGTGCCGAGCACCCGAGCAGCAGCGCGCGGAGTATGCGTCGCGCAGACGGATCGTGCAACTACCGACGGCGACGGAGCAGGCCGGCGAGCGCGAGGAGCGCGACGACGACACCCCCCTGTGCGCTCGACCGACCGGCGGGGACCGCGCAGCCGCCGTCCTCGACCGGCGGGGTGGTGGCGGCGACGCAGAGCCGGCTCGTGGTGTCGCACGCGAAGCCGTTGGCGCAGTCCGCGCTCGTCGCGCAGCTGTTCCGGCAGGCGCCGAACGCGGGCTCGCAGACGAACGGCGAGCAGTCGAACGGCACCGCCTCGTCACCGGGGCACGAGGCGCCGGGACCGGCGCAGTACGCCGGACCGACGCCGGTCGCGGGGCCGGTGCAGCGGTTGCGACCGCACATCGTTCCCTTGCCCGAGCCCACGCACTCACCGGCGCCGCCACACGTGCCGAGGCAGGTGTTGGAGGGGCCGCACTCGTTGCGCAGATCGACGCCGACGGGCTCGACGGTGCACTTGCCCGGGTTGCTGAGGAGGGCGCAGGAGTGGCACCGCTCCTTGCACGCGGTGTCGCAGCACACGCCGTCCACGCAGTGTCCGGTCGCGCACTCCGAGCTCTTGGTGCAACGGATGAACTCGGAGACCTCGGGCTTGGAGGGCAACGTGGGCGCGGCGCCGTCGGCGGTCGTCCAGGTGTCGGAGGGCGCGTCGGCGCCGCTGTCGGTAGCCCCGCTGTCGACGGGGCTCGTGTCGGCCGTGTCAGCAATGGCACCATCGCCGGTTTCGGTGCCTGTGTCGACGCCCGCGTCGAGGCTGGGCACGCACTTGCCCGTACCGGTGTCACAGACCCCGACCGCGCAGTCGGCGTCGCCGGTGCAGGTCGTCTTGCAGAGCGCGGCGCCCGCGCACTTGAGTCCGTCGGGGCACGCGGTGGCCGTGCCGGGCTTGCACGTCGCGTCGGTGCCCGAGCAGGTGCCGCGCGCGACGAGGGTCGAGCCGAGGCACCCGCTGAGGCCACAGCTGTCCGTCGTCGGCCGGAACTTGCAGGTGCCGAGCGCGCCGGCGAGTCCGCAGCTCTCGCACTCTGCGGTGCAGGCGCGGTCGCAGCACACGCCGGCTGCGCAGAACCCGCTCTTGCACTCGGCGCCCGAGCCGCACCCTTCACCGGGGTTCTTCTTGTTGGTGCAGGTGCCGCCCACGCAGAAGAAGCCGGTCGCGCACTGGGTGCTGTCCGTGCAGGTGCTCGAGCAGGCGCCGAGCGAGCAGACGCCGTACGGCGAGCAGGTGCGCGGGCCGTGCGGGGAGCCGCTGTTCACGCTCGAACAGGTGCCGAGCGTGCCCGCGAGATCGCACGCCTGGCAGTTGCCCGTGCACGCCGTGTTGCAGCAGACCCCGTCGACGCAGTTGTTCGACTTGCAGTCGGTCGGGGCTGCACACGCGGCGCCGAGGTCGTTCTTGAGCACGCAGGTCGAGGTGCCGGTGTCGCAGCGGTAGGCCGTGCCGCAGACCGCGCTCGAGGAGCAGGTCGTCGCGCACACGCCGGTGCCGTCGCAGCCGAAGCCCCCGGTGCACGCCGCGCGCGCCCCGTGCGTGGGGCCGGTCGCGTTGCTGCAGGTCCCCACCTTGCCCGGGTTGTCGCAGGCCACGCACTGCCCGGTGCAGGCGGTGTCGCAGCACACGCCGTCGACGCAGAATCCGAGCGAGCACTCGTTGTTCGCCGCGCACGCGACGCCCGCGGCCTTCTTGGTGAAACAGGCGCCGCCGCCGCAGTACTTGCCTGCACCGCAGTTCAGGTCGGTCGAGCACGTGGTCTGGCAGGCGCCGCCGACGCCGCACAGGATGGTGGGCGTACACGCGGGCCGGGTACCGTGCACGGGGCCGCCGACGACGTAGTCGCAGAAGCCGAGCGATCCTGCGAGGTCGCACGCCTCGCACTGGCCGGTGCACGGGCGATCGCAGCAGTAGCCGTCGACGCAGTTCGCGCAGCCCGGGCCCGCGACCGTGCAGGTCACCGGGTCGGGGAGGAAGAGCTCGGCGGTCGTGCTGTACGAACCGCCCGAGACACCGCCCGCGACGAGCACGCGGTCGCCCCCGAGCGCCACGGTCTGGGCACGCTCGCGGATCGAGCCCATCGACGGGCCGGCGGACCAGGAGTTGGTGCCTTCGTCGTAGATCTCGACGGTCGACAGCGAGTCCCCGGCGCCGACGCCGGCGAGGCGACCGTGCCCACCGAACACCGCGTGGCGGTTGCCCGAGAGCTTGGCGTAGCCGAAGTCGATGCGCTCGTAGGCCATCGAGGGGCCGGCGGCGAAGGTCTTGGTCGAAGGATCGTAGATCGACACCTTCGCGGTCGGCGTGTAGGAGCTCGCCCAGCCGCCCACGATCAGGACCTTGCCCGAGGAGAGCACGATCGCCTGCGGATACCACTGCTTCTGCGGCATGAGCGAGACGAGCGACTCGTAGGTGTTGCTGCCCGGGTCGTAGAGCAGGCCAGTGTCGAACTGCCCGGCCGAGCCGCTGCCGCCCGCGACGAGGATCTTGCCGTCGGCGAGCAGCGCGTTCGCGCTCCCGAAGCGACCGGCCGGGAGCGAGGCGAGGCTCACGAAGAGACCCGTCGACACGACGTACTTCTCCGCCGTCGCGAGGATGGTCCCCGAGCCCTTGGTGGGCCGGCCGCCGAAGAAGTAGACGGCCTCGGCGCCCGTGCCGAAGCCCACGTGGACGGGGACGGTCTCGGCGCGGGTGGTGCTGGCGGGGCCCGTGGCGATGCTCCCCGTCTCGCTCCAGAGCTCGGCGTTCGGCGCCACCGAATCGCCGGCCAGCAGCACCTTGCCGGACCCGAGGACGAACGAGGGCGGCAGGACGCGGCTCACGAGCAGCGGCGACCCCGTGCTGAACGTGCGCGTGCTCGTGTCGAAGATCTGCACGACCTTGGTGCCGGAGCCGAAGATGGCCACCTTGCCCGAGGGGAGCAGCGCGCCGCTGCCCTCGTAGTAGGTGGCTGGCAGCACACCCGCCGCGTTCATCCACAGCGGGTCCACGACGATCGGGTAGGCGAGCCCCGCGGTGTCGAGCGCGGCCGAGAGGGTGGCCTCGCCGGCTTCGTCGACCAGCTCGAGCGAGAGCGCGCGCCGCACGCCCTTCGCGTCGACGGCGAACGGCGCCTCCGCGGCGAGCCGGACCTTGCCGGCGGCGTCGAGCGCCTCGATGCGACCGTCGTGGAGCCGCAGGCTCGGTACGCCGGGGCCGCGCCCGAGCTTCCAGCGCGCGACGCTCGGCGCCTCGGGCCCGCGCAGCACGCGCAGCTCCTCGGCGAGGCCGTTGCCGGCGATCCACACGAGGTCGGTGTCCTTGGCGACGTCGGCGTACACGAGCCCCCGCGGGCCCTCCTTCGCGGGCACGTCGGCGAGGCCCAGCGGCCGGATCTCGAGCCAGATCCCCGAGCCCTCGCCGTCGATCCGGGTGGGCTCGACGGAGCGACGAGGAAGCGTGGCGAAGGGGCGCGACCACGCCGTCGGGGCGACGCGGTATCCCTGGGTGACCCTGTCGAGGGGCAACGCGGCGCGCATCCGTGCGTCGACGACGGGCACCTTCGCGAGCAACCCGAGGACGTCGCGCCCCGCGGTCGCCTGCGGCATCGGCGCGGGCGACGCGCTCGCGTCGGAGGCGTCGACGGTCCCCCGCGAGCCACACGCCGGGAGGAGGGAGCACGCGAGGAGGGCGAGGAGCCGGCGCATCCTGGGACGAAAGCATCATCCACTTCGTCCGGCAACGGGTCGGCGGCGACCCGCTCAGGCCTGGACCGGGCAGTGCACGAGCTCGATGCCGAGCTTCTGGGACAGCTCGAAGATGCGCTGGTCGCGGTAGAACTCGCCGAACACGATGCGGCGGAGGCCCGCGTTGGCGATCATCTTGAAGCACCCGAAGCACGGCGAGGCCGTGACGTAGATCCCCGCGGCGTCGATGCGCACACCGTTGCGGGCGGCCTGGATGATGGCGTTGGCCTCGGCGTGGATGGTGCGCACGCAGTGGCCGTCCTCCATCATGTGGCCCTCCTCGTCGCAGTGCGGGAGGCCGCCGATCGAGCCGTTGTAACCCGTGGCGAGGATGCTGCGGTCGCGCACGATGACGGCGCCCACGTGCTTGCGGTCGCACGTGGCGCGCGTGGCCACCTCGCGCGCGATGTTCATGAAGTAGTCGTCCCAGCTGGCGCGGCTCATGGGGGAGGCAGGGTGCCGATGTCCGTGCCGGCACGCAACTCTCGCCCCGCTCGCGCCGACCCCTCTGCGATGGCCACCGCACCTCGCCCGCTCGCCGGCCCACCGCCGCTCCGGATTCCGAAGCCACCCGCGGCCCTCCCCAGGGTCGCCTTCGCCGGCCTGCTCGGCGCGCTCCGCAAGAGGGAGAAGCCGACGACCGAGACGGGCCCCACGAAGAAGCCCGCCCTCGCGCAACCGGACGCCCCGCCGACGGATCCGAAGCCCAGGCCGCCGGAGCTGGACACCCTCGATCCCCTGCTCCGCGTTCTCGGTACCCCCTACTCGGCGACGCCACTTCCACCCTCCCCGCCGCCACCGTCGATCGGGGGCGCGCCGGCGCCGAAATCGACCGACGCGCAGCTCGCCACGAGCCTCGAGCGCGCGAGCGACGTGCTCGAGAAGGTGGCGCTGTGGGGCGACGGTCACTCCGGCGTCGCCCGCCTGCGCTTCGACGCGCGCGCCCGCGCGGGCCTCTCCGCGGCCTCGGTCACCCTCGAGCACCACGACGGCGTGCTCTCGATCCACGCCGAGGGCGCCGACGCCGAGAGCCTCGAGGAGCTGCGAGCCCGCCTCCGCGCGCGGGGGATCGTCGTCGAGGATTGACGATGCTATCGAGCGCGCATGGAGCTCGCCGATCTCGTCGCGTACGCCCGCCGTCAGCCCTGGGCCGTCGAGGCCACCGTCGCCGCCGACGGCGCCCCGCAGGCCGCGGTGATCGGGGTCGTGGTCACCGATCGCCTCGAGATCGTGTTCGACACCGACGCCGACTCGCGCAAGGCGAAGAACCTGCTCCGCGATCCGCGCATCGCGCTCACCATCGGGTGGGACGAGGGCCAGACGCTGCAGCTCGAGGGCGTGGCCGACGAGCCGCAGGGCGAGGAGCTCGCGCCGCTGTTCGCCGCGTACCTCGCGCGGTTCCCCGACGCGAAGGAGCGCGCGATGGGCCGCGCGATCCGCTACTTTCGCGTGCGGCCCACCTGGGTCCGGTACACCGACTTCCGCACGGGCAAGCCGGTGATCGCGGAGCTGTCGGGCGCGGCGCTCCGATAGTCAGGGCGGGCGCTTGATCGGCTTGGTGGCCGAGAGCAAGCGCCGCTTCTCGCGCTCCACCAGCGGCGTGACGAGCTCCGGGTAGGCGGCGACGTGCCGCTTGACGACGGAGGCCGCCGCCGCGCGTGCGGCCCTCGCGAGCGCGGTCTCCACGTAGGGCCAGGCGAAGTCCACCGGCCCCTGGATGCCGGCCATGAGCTCGTTGAACACGAGCCCCGTCTGGCCCTCGTAGAGCGCGACCGCGCGGGGCTCGAGGGTCGCGAGCAGCTCGGCCTCGACGAGCGCGGTGAGGCGCGCCGGGAGTCCGCGGACCGCCGCGTCGCGCACCTCGATCACGCGGGCCCAGGCCTCGATGGGGCTCTCGAGCGCGGCCGGGTCGAGCGACGCCTGGTAGGCCGCGTAGGGTTGCTTCAGCGCGGCGAGCAGCGGCTCGACGGCCCGGTCGGCCGCGGCTGGCAGCGTGGGGGTGAGCGCGAGCACGAGCGCTGGCGTCTCCGCCGTGAGCTGCAACGGCAGCTGGAACGTCTTGGCGCCGAGGAGCGAGACCGCGGTCTCCTCGGGGTAGCCCCCGGTGCCGAAGAAGAGCTTCCGGTAGCTCACACGGTCCATCGGCTGCTCGAGGAACCACGGCGCCTCGGGGATGGCCTCCCAGCGCTGCGCGACGGTGGGCTCTCCCGTCGACACCGGAGCGGTGACGGCGGGATGCGGCCCCTTGCAGCTGTCGCAGGGGCTCGGCACGTACGCGGGAGGCTTCACGCCTCCGCACGCCGCGAGCCCCAGCACGAGCGACCACCACCCCCGCATTCCCGGAAGGGTAGCGCCCGGATCGCTACCGGACCACGCGCACGTTGAACTGCGGGACGCCGAGCGCGCCGTAGAGCCGCGCCCACAGCGTCACGTACGCCTCGGTCGCGCGCGCGTTGCTCAGGTCGCCGAGGTCGACGAGGTCGGTCCAGCCGAAGCCCTCGCGGAGCAGCCCGGCGACGGTCGCCTTCGCGTCGGCGTCGTTGCCCGCGAGGAACATCGTGTGCTCGCCGCCCGCGAGGCTCTTCGGGTCGACCATCAGGAACGCGTTCACCGTGTTGAGGGTCTTCACGACCTTGCTGCGCGGGAGGGCGCGCTGGATCTGCTCGCCGAGCGAATCGGTGTTGCCGACGAGCAGCGAGGGCGGGAAGCCCTTCGAGAAGTCGAGCGGGTTGGTCACGTCGACGAGCACCTTGCCCGCGAGGGCGCCTTCGTGGGCGCGCAGCGCCTCGACCGCGTTGCCGCCGTTGAGGACGTTGACGGCGAGCTCCGCGTGTTTCGCCGCCTCGGCGAACGGCACGAGCTTCACGCCCGCGTGGCTCGCGTGCCACTCGCGGAACGCCGGGAAGCCCATCGCGTCCTTCTCCGTGCGGGCCAGCGTGGCCTGTGGGTCGCGGGTGCCGATCACCACGTCGTGCCCGAGCGCGGCGAGCTTGCCGGCCAGCGTCTGTCCCACGATGCCTGTCCCGAAAATGCCGATCTTCATGGGGTTCTCCTCGTCGCCGACCTCGGGCGACAGGGAGAAGCTAGGGCCGCGGGGGACGGCTCGGCAGATTGACGATCGTGAAGCATACTGTCACCTCCATGGTGACAATCGATCCGACCGATCTGCACGCGATCCAGGTGCTCCAGCGCGTCCACCGGCACGGCGGGTTCGCGGCAGCGGCGCGCGAGCTCGGCCTGACGCGGGCCGCGGTGAGCCGCACCATCGTGAAGCTCGAGCAGCGGCTCGGGGCCCGGCTCGCGCGGCGGACGACGCGGAAGGTCGTGCTCACGGAGGCGGCGTTGTCCCTGGTCGAGCGCTGCGGGGCGCCGCTGGAGACGCTCAGCGCGGCCCTCGACGCGGCGCGCGAGAAGGACGGGCCGCTCGCGGGCAGCGTCCGGCTCGCCGGCTCCTCGGCGTTCGGGCGCGACGTGCTCGTGCCGATCGTCCTCGCGTTCCACCGCGACAACCCCGGCGTGCGCGTCGAGCTCACGCTGAGCGATCGGCTCGACGACCTCGTGGCCCGCCCGATCGACGTGACGGTGCGGCTCGGGCCGCTGCCGGAGACGTCGCTGGTCGCGCGCCGCGTGGGGAGCCTTCCGCTGGTCGTCGCAGCGTCACCCCGGCTCCTCGGAGGGCGCGCGCCACGCACGGTGGAGGAGCTGCTGCGCCTCCCCGCGGTGGGCTTCCGCGTGCCCTCGACCGGGCAGCCGTGGCCTTGGCCGTTCTCGATCGACGGGCGCGCGGAGCTCGTCGCGCCGAGCGCGTGCGTGCTCGAGAGCGACTCGATCGACGCGGTGGCCGCGATGGTGCGCGCCGGGGTGGGCGTCGCGGTGCTGCCCCGCCACGTGGTCGAGGGCGACCTGCGTGCGCGCAGGCTGGTGGCGCTCCTGCCGCGCAAGGTCGGCGCCGGACCCGCGGTGCACGTGTGCTACGGCGCGCGCGCGCTGATGCCGCGGCGGGTCCGCGCGCTGGTGGATGCCCTGGTGCAGGCGCTACCGGCGGCGTGTGCCTGACCGCTCACGGCGTCAGTCGAAGTGCTGGACGAGGGGTTGGAGTAGCCGTCCCGAGACGCTCGAGACCGCCCGCTCGAGCCGAGCCACGCCTGTGGGTCTCCGTAGTAGAGTGTCGCTCCGATGCGCGACGCCATCCTCGCACTCTCGGCCCTCGTCACCGCACTGCTCGCCTGCGGCATGCATCAGCCGGTCAGAGGGTCGTTCGAACAGAACGGGCTCGACCGCGCCGCGTACGAACTCGGCTGCCCGCGCAGCAAGCTCCAGCTGCATGGGCTGAACACGCCCCTCGATCAACCGGTCGAACTCGGCACGCAGATTGGTGTCGAAGGGTGCGGCCAGCGGGCCGTCTACGTCTTCACCCAGACCGGGTGGCTCCTCAATTCACAGTCCACCACGGCAAAGTGACACGCCTGGCTCAGAACCCGTAGCGGCCGTCGTACGCGCGACCGTGATAGGTCAACACGAGCCCGAGCCGCCGGTCGTTGCGACCGAGGAGGTCCTGCCCGACCATCACGCTGAACGTGGTGTCGTTGGCGAGCCAGAGATCGAGGTAGCCGCGCGTCTCGACGGCGCCGCCCACCCACGTGGCGCTGGCGCGCGCGGCGTTCGCCTCTTGCGTGAGGCCGAGGATGGTGAGCCCGCCGAACACCTCGCCCCGCAGCGAGAGCTTGCCGAGCGGCAGGCGCAAGCCGAACGGGACGCCGAACACCGCCGCGACCGTGTTGAGGCCGGAGGCGGTGCTGACGGCGTATTGACCGGCCTGGAACGAGCCGCCCTCGGTGTGGCCGAACCCGAACGACTGCTCGAAGCCGAGGTACACGAACGGGCTCAGGAACCCGGTGGCCCGCAGCGAGAAGCCGTAGGTACGCGCCTCGCTGGCGAAGGTCCCGCCGTCGAAGCGGTAGGCCTCGGGGCCGTTCTTGCCGAACTTGGCGGAGAAGTCGCGACCACCGAGGCCGAAGGTCGTCCGCACGAGGCCGAACTCCAGCGTGAGCGGGAGGCTGCGTTCGCTGGACCAGCCGTCCCCGTAACGGCTGCACCGCTGCTCGCCCACCACGTCGCTCGTCTCGACGCACGACTTGCTCGCGCGCGCGGGCGAGGCGAGCAGGAACGCGGTCGAGGCCATGGCGAACGCCAGCCCCTTCACGGCGTCACCACGAAGCCAAGGCCACGATCCTCGAAGCAGAGGGGCGTCACGACGGCGGCCGGGGCGTCCAGCGCGACGTCACGCACGTCCACGCAGAGGCGGGTCGGTGTGGGACGATCGAGCGCGACCACCGCGCGCCCCTCGGTCTCGGGATCGACGTGCACGAGCTGGAGCTCGCCGCGCGGATCGAGGAGCGAGACCGCGTGCCCCTCGCCGTCGACCACGCGGAGCGCCTGGATCGAGAAGGCCTGCGGCTTGCTGCACGTGTTGCCCACGCGGACGTCGAGGAAGAGGCGGTCGCCGCGCCGCTCGGGCAACACGCCCACGTCGAGGCAGCCGAGCGTGCGCTGCCCGCCGGGAAAGGGCCGGACGTCGGGCCGATAGGCTCGGTAGCCGCACCCGGTCAGGAGACAGAAGGCGAGGATCGCGGTGCGCACGCAACCCCCTCAGCAAGGCGTGTTCCGCGCGGACTTTCTCGCAGATCCTGGCCGCGCCGTGGGACACCGCGCCCCACGGGCGGGCACGACGCCGCAACGCTCTGCCGGATCGCTGGCGGGAGGATCGCGGTGGTCGGGGCCAGCTCAGCGAGCGTGGACCTCGTCGGCGAACGCGCGCGGCGAGACGCTGACCGCGTCCTTCCAGTCGCGCGCGAAGTGCGCTTGATCGGCGTACCCGAGGGATTGCGCGAGCTCGGCGAGCGAGGTCGAGTCCCGGCGTTCGAGGCGCGTCGCGGCCTCCTGCAGGCGGTGGCGTCGGATCAGGGCCTTCGGTGGCGCCCCGACGTGGAGCCTGAAGAGCCGCTGCAGGCCACGCTCCGTCAGACCCACCGCGGCGGCCAGAGCGTCGACGCGGAGGAGTCCCCCGTCGCTCCGAAGACGCTCGCACGCGCGCACCGCGAGCTCCGTGTCCGGACTCGCGCGCAGTCGTGGACGCATCCAGGCGGCGATCCGCTCGAAGGCGAGCGCGTCGTCCGCCTCGGCCCAGCCGAGGTCGTCCACCCGGGGTTCACCCTCGAAGAGCGCAGCGATGGGCACGACACGGTCGCGGACCGCCGAGGGCGCAGCGAGCAACGCACCCGCCGCGCCCGCCCGCAGCTTGAACCCGCGCGCCGTGCCGCGCAGCCGCAGGGTGTTGGTCCACGTCCGCGTCCAGACGCCGACGATGCGCGCGGGCGGCAAGTCGCCCTCTCCCCACGACACGACGACGTGGACGCACGGGTCCCCGAGCAGGCGCATGCGGTGAGGCTCGTCGGCGGGCAGATCCCACCGCCCGAACCACAGCGCCTCGACGACGTGCGCGAGATCGCTCGGCGGCGCGAGCCAGCGTGATTGCACGCGGGCGCCGCTCACGCGACCCGAGACGAGTCCCCGGGCCCGACCGAGCGCGTCCGGTCGGGTTTCTTCAAGACGAGACATGGGCAGGATTCTACTTCGACGGGCGCCGGCCACGACGGCCGAGACCAAGGAGCCCATGACCATCCACCACCTGTCCCTCTCGTCCATCCCGCCATACGAAGGCCCGAACGCGATCCCGGGCATCCGGTTCCGGGCGCTGCGCGACGCGCTCGGCGTCACGGTTTGGGGCATGAACGTCCTCGAGTTCGAACCCCACAACGAAGCGTATCCCGAGCACACGCACGACCACGACGGACAGGAGGAGGTCTACCTCGTCCTGTCCGGCGAGATCACCCTGCGCACCCCGGAGCAGACCGTCACCCTCGAGACCGGCGACGCGTGCCGTGTGCCCGCCGACGTGCGGAGGAAGCTGGTCACCGGGGTCTCGCCGGCCACCGTCCTCGCCCTCGGCGGAACACCGGGAAAGCCGTTCACACCCACGATGTGACAGCGGAGCTCCGGGACGAGCGCGCATCGGGGTCGGCGCGCACGGCGCTGCCTCAGCAAGGCTCGTTCCGTCGCGTTTCCTCGACGAACGCGCGCGTCCCGTGGGGCAACGCGTCCCACCGGTGGACACGGCGCCGCAACGCCGCTCGCGCGCGACCGAGCTCACGAGCGTACACAATTCAACATCTGCGATCGCGCGACAAACCGCGTAGAACGCGCACCTCATACTTGGAACTTTCGTGAGGCCGCCGCGTCCATCGGGACGAGGTCGCCGTCGCGGAGACCGAGAGGAGGCAAGATGGTTCGGTTCAACAGGCTCGTGTTCGGGGCGCTGCTCGCGCCGTTGCTCGCGGTGGCAGGGACCCGCCCTTCGTCCGCCGACGTGACCTGGACGATCCCGATACCCGCCGCGACGTTGCCCCCACTCCCACCGCTGCCGAGCGTGATCCCGCCGCCCGTCCTGGTTCTCTCCGCCGACCCGCCGGAGTACCCGCGCGGCCTCACGTACCTCGATCCCCTGCGCTACGGGAAGATCTTCGCCGCCTTCGCGCCCGCGATGGGCACGCTACCGGCGAAGGTGGACCTCGCCGCCGACTTCCCGACGCCCGGCGATCAGGGCCACCAGGGATCGTGCGTGGCGTGGGCGGTGGGCTACGGGCTCAAGAACTTCCAGGAGCACGAGGAGCGCGGCTGGGCCTACTCCAAGGACCACCTGATGAGCCCGGCGTTCGTGTTCAACGCGCTCAAGAAGGGCAAGTGCGGCGGCGGGTTGTACATCTCCGACGCCCTCGATCTCGTGCAGGCGCAGGGCATCGCACCATTGAGCCTGATGCCGTACAGCGACAAGGACTGCAAGAAGCAGCCGTCGTCCGAGGCCCGTGAGGTCGCCTCGGCCTACCGGGTGCAGTCGAGCCGCCGCGTGGAGTCCGACCTCGTGGAGATCAAGGGCCACCTCGCGGCGCGCGTGCCGGTGGTGGTCGGCATGGACGTGGACCGCTCGTTCGACCGGCTCAAGGGGCGGCGATCTACACCGGCGCGAAATACGCGCTCGACGGCGGCCACGCGATGGTGATCGTCGGGTACGACGACGACAAGAAGGCCTTCAAGCTCTTCAACTCGTGGGGGACGAACTGGGCCGACAAGGGCTTCGGCTGGGTGTCGTACCACGCGCTGCTCGCGCAAGCCCACGAGCTGTACGTCGCCAAGGACTTCGTCGACACGCCCAAGCCCGAGCCCAAGCCGGGCCCCGGCCCCGGCCCCGGCCCCTCCCCGTCGCCGGCTCCCGATCCCGAGCCCGCCCCCTCGCCCGGCGGGCCCCGCGCGACGCTCTCGGCGCCGAGCACGATGAAGAACATCCTCGTCGGCGACACCTACTACTTCGGGCTCGCCGTCGCCGGGACGGTCGATGGCGCCAAGCACCGCAAGGTGCAGCTCGTGGTGCGCTTCACGCACGACGGCAAGCCCATCACGAGCAAGGACGCGCAGTACGCCGACGCCCACGGTCGGCTCGCCGCGCGAACGCCGGAGATCGGCGTGACCAGCGGCAAGTGGTCCCTCGAGAAGGCGCCCTCGATCGCGCTGCCGCAGTCGGCGCTCCGCAAGAGCCTCGGCGCCCCGAGCGGCGAGAAGGTCACGATCGAGGCGTACTACGACGTGTACGTGGACGGCTTCCACATCGGCCGCAGCCCGGCGGCCACCGTCACCTTCCGCTGGGGGTGATCGGCCTGCATCGTTGCACGCCTTCGAACGATGGGTTTCGTCGCGGGCCCCTGGTCCAGGTCGCCGAGCGACCGCATCCTCGACCCATGGAGACCATCGAGGGGAGCTGTCACTGCGGGACGGTGAAGGTGTCGGTGCCGATCGACGCGGCGGGCGTCGTCGTCTGCCATTGCGGAGACTGTCAGAAGCTCCACGGCAACGCCTTCGCGATGCTCGCCGTCGAGCGCGCGGCGCTGCGCGTGGGCGGCGAGGCGGAGGTGCGCTGGTACGATTCGTCCGCGAAGGCCCGGCGCGCGTTCTGCGGGCGCTGTGGGAGTCGCCTGTTCAAGGACCCGCACGGCTCGCCGAAGGTGCTGGTGTCGGTCGGACTCTTCGACCGGCACCTCCCGCGGCGGGTGATCAAGCACGTCATGCCGGAGACGGCGCCGGACTGGTACGCCCCGCCCGTCGACGGTTCACCCTAGCCAGGCGGGCGGACACGAACACTCCTGCCAGATCGCTGGCAGGAGGGGTCCCTAGAGTGCCGTCATGCACATCGATCCGCAGGCACGTGGTTGGGTAGGCGTCGTCTCGCACGCACACGTGCGGCGAGGCGTCGCGGGCGGCTTCGCGCAGCTCTGTCACGGCAAGCACGGGCCGCTCGCGCGCATGGAGCGCGGCGACTACCTGATCTACTACTCGCCCAGCACCGAGTTCGGGGCGGCGAGCCGCTGCGCGCGTTCACGGCGATCGGCCGCGTGGTCGGCGACGCGCCGTACCTGTTCGACATGGGAGGAGGCTTCGTGCCCTACCGGAGGGACGTCGCCTACTTCGACGCCCAGCTCGTGACGCTCGCGAGCCTGCGCGCCTCGCTCGAGTTCACGCAGGGCTCGTGGGGCATGCTGGCGCGGCGGGGGCACTTCCCGATCGGGCTCGACGACGTGCGCCGGATCGCGAGCGCGATGCGGGTCAAGGACACCACGGGAAGCTCCAGATCCGTGAGGCCTCTTCGTTCGTGCACGGCCGATGCGCCGGGGTGAGCTCGGACGGGGAGACGTGGCAACCGCTCCGCGAGAGCGCGCCGTCGGCGAGGCGGACCTGGCAGCTCGAGGCCAGCTTGCAGACCGGTGAGCCCTCGCACCCCACGACGACGCTCGTGCGGGTGAAGCAGCCGCGGGCCTCGTCGAGGAGGTGGGCGACCTGCGGGACGTGCCCGGGGAGGCAGGCGTCCGGGGTGGGCTCCGGCTCGGCGACCTGACCACCGCAGGCGCAGAGCAGCGCGACGATCGCCAACCACGATGGCGCTCGTGTGCCCTGGAGTGGCGGTGATGGCTGCCTGAACTCGCTGTTTCTGTCGCGTCGAGTCGGCACACCGTCGGTAGAGGCAATGAAGGAGCCAGCTCGCTTCGCCGACGGCGTCACCTTGTCACGCGGTTGCGCCCGGGCGTCGTGGTAACCCAAAAGGATGCCGTCGCTCGGACCCCTCGTGCGGGGTTGCCACGTCGTCGCGCTCGCGCTCGCGCTCGGGACCACCGTCTCGGTGGGCTGCCGCAGCAAGCCCCTGATGGTGGAGGAGGCGGCCGTCGCGGGGCCCTCGTGTTCCAACACCACGTCCGACAGCGCCAACTGCGGCGCCTGCGGGCAGGCGTGCTTCGTAGGGCCGTGCCAGTCGTCGACCTGCCGGGTGCGGCTGCTCACCTGGCTGCGGCGTCAGGACAACTACGACTTCGCGGTCGACGAGCGTCACGTCTACTACGTCGCTGCCTATGCGGGCTCGGTCGCGCGCGTGCGGATCGACGGCGGCCCACGGGAGATCCTGGCCACGAAGGCGCCCGAGAAGGACCTCCAGCCGCCCCAGTCCATGGCGCTGTCCAAGGACAGCGTCTTCTGGACCTGGAACCGGAACCACATCCACACGATGAAGAAGGACGGAGGCACCCCGACCGAGCTGTTCGTCGACACCGACCATCGAGTGGACGAGCTGGGTGCCCCCGATGGCGACCTCTGGTGGAAGAGCGCCCGCGACATGTCGACCGCGAAGAACCCGAGTCAGCTGAACCACCTCGTCGGCGGGAAGAAGGTGCAGGTCGGCCCGGCCTTCGAAGGACGCGGGCCGACCTTCGACGCGACGAGCGTCGTGTTCATGGACCCAGACAAGCCTGGCACGCTCGTCGAGATCCCCCACGCGACGAAGCAGAGGGTGGTCCTCGCGCGTGAGCTCGGGCAGGCCTACGTCGCGCAGCTCGACGCGACGAGCGTCTACCTGGTGACCGCCGACGGGATCAAGCAGGTCCCACGGCGGACCCCGGGCCCGGTCCGCACAATCTACACCACGGGCAAGGACGACCACATCCTGGGCACCGACCTGGGCGCGCAGCATCTGTGGGTCGTCCTCTCCCACTCCGCGGTCCGGGTCTCGCTGGCCGACGGGAGCGTCACGCCGCTCGCCGACCGGTGGGCGCCGCTCGAGGGGTACCTGCTCGGCGGCAACACCTCCGGACTGTTCCTTCTGCTCGTCGAGAGCAAGAGCAAGATGGTGAAGCGCGCGATCGTTCGAATCGACAAGGGACGTACGGGATCACCAGCGGCGCGCTCTCGACGGCAAGCGTCGTGCGCGGCGAGCCGACGTCCTTCACGCGCACGACGGCCCGCACCGTGTAGGGTTGGCCGGAGATCAGGGAGGCCACGGCGATCATCCGCCGTGTGCCCCCGAGGCACTCGGCGCGCGCGGCGCGGAGGTCGAGCTTGGACTTCGTCACGTCGTCGATCGTCACCCGATAGAGGTCGTTCCAGAGATCGTGGGACAGTCTGCAACGCCACGTCACCGTGTGGACCGTCTGCTTGGAGACATCGAGCAGCCGCAGCTCGGTCTCCACGGCGACCTTCGACCCGTTGCCGATCTGGAGCAGCGCGCCGTCGTCGAGGCCAGCGTCGAGCACGAACACGACGTCCACGGCGAGCGGCGCCAGCGCGAGGTGAATCGTGGTCGCACGCGCTGCGGACGCGAGCGCAGGCTCCTTCGCGGCGACCGCCTCGGGAGGGTGCCGCTTCCCCGCAGCCTCGACCGTGGGGTTTGCCGGCGGCACGACCGGGGCGCACCCCACCAACATGGTCAACGAGAGAATGGCCGCCCGGAGCACCGCTGCAGTGTAGCGCGCGACCTGGTTGCTCCGACCCCGGCGCCGCAGTACCTGCAGTCGATGAAGCGTGCGTGCTCTCTCCTGGCGTTCGCGGTGGTGCTCACGGCGGCGTCGAGCCAGGCCGACGCCCCGCGCTGGACGATCCAGGTCGATCCGCTCACGACCGCGCTCGGCTTCGTGCACGTGCAGGTCGAGCGTGCTCTCGGCGATCACGCCTCGGTGTACGTCGGCCCCAGCGTGCGGCTCTTCGATCCCCTCGAGAAGAGCGACGGCAAGTACCGTGGGTACGGCGGCGAGCTCGGCGTGCGCGTGTTCCCGTGGGGCGGCGCGCCGGCGGGTGCGTGGGCGGAAGCGCGCGGCGTGCTGGCCTCGCTCCACACCGACGCGAACGGCGGCGCCTCGGCGATCGGCGGCTACGCGAGCGTGCTCGGCGGCTACACGTGGATCTTCTCGGAGCGCTGGGTGCTCGCGGCAGGGCTCGGCGTCCAGTACCTGCACTACCGCGTCGCTGGCCTCGGCCCGGTGCAGGTCCTCCCGGCGGCGCACACGACCCTCGGCGTCGCGTTCTGAGGCGCCGCGACCAGCGACGTGTCATCCTCCACGGCACCATGGAGAAGCGGTGGGTCGTCGCCTTCGTCCTGTCCTTCGCGGGCTGTGGTTCGGAGACGCGCAGTGAGCCGGTGACCTGCGCGTTCGGCGGCGCCGTCTACTCCGTGGGCGACCGCTACTACGACGGCTGCAACTGGTGCACCTGCACGGAGTTCGACGGCAAGGGCGGGGCCGTCTGCAACGGCAGGGCATGCCCGGACAGCGCCCTCGACACCCGTGTGGACACCGCGCCCGACACCGTCGTCGATGCAACCGACGCCACCACCGACGCGACGGTCGACGCCACGATCGACACCCCCGCCGAGGCCGCGCTCTGCGACGACAAGACGTGCGGCATCAACCAGGTCTGCGTGGTCCCCTGCTGCGCGCCGCCGTGCAAGCCCGCGCGCCCGTTCTGCGCCGACGTCCCCTCTGGCTGTGGCGGCACGCCCGGCTGCGCGTGCATGGCCTCGGCGTGCACCGGCGGCTCGAGCTGCGGCGGCATGATCGACGGCCGCCTGCAGTGCGCCTGCTTCTGACCCACCGGGACCCGCGGAGCTGGGGGACAGGAGGGGCGCGCCTACGATGTCCCACTCCTGCCCCACCTTCGAACCTGGTGGAGCCGTTCGCACGACCGTCGTCGGCTGGTAACGTTCCAGCCGCGACGCCGACTCACGGCGTGGTCATTCGGGCGCGGGTCTCCACCCTCTTCCTCGGGGTCCTCCTCGGCGCCCTGGTGGGCTGCACGGGCGACCCGGTGTTGCTCGAGCCGGTGGCCGACGGATCCCACGACGTCGCCGAGGCTGGCAGCGACGGTCCGCTCGACGACAGCGTGCTGGAGACCGCGACCGACACGACCGCGACCGACACGTCCGCGACCGACGGTGCCACCGATGCCCCGACCGACGCCCCTACCGGGTCCGACCCTGCGTGCGGCGCTCACAAGGGTGGTGCCATGGTCCACGTCGCGTCGGCCAAGTTCTGCATCGACGCCACCGAGGTCACGGCGACCGAGTACATGACCTTCCGTGACGCCGCGGACAAGGGCGCCGCGCCCGCCTACTGCGCGTGGAACACCAGCTATGCGGCGTCCGCGAGCTTCGGCCCCGATGGGCCGATGACCAACGTCAACTGGTGCCAGGCGCAGCAGTACTGCCTCTGGGCGGGGAAGCACCTGTGCGGCAAGGTCGGCACCGACCAGCCCGGGACCACCAGCGAGAGCGACAGCATGTGGGGCTACGCCTGTGGCAACAGCCTCGGCACCCTCTGGGCCACCGGCTCGGACGCCTCCGCGGTCAGCGCCGCCTGCAGGGTCGGCGCAGGGGCCCCGATCTCGCCCAAGTCGGCGTCGACGTGCCACGGCGCCGCGGCTCCCTACGATCGCATCGTGCACCTGAACGGCAACGTGCGCGAATGGGACGGGGCCGGCTGCGCCGGGCTCGGCACCGTCGACGCGGGCGCGGTCACGTGCGGCGCTCGCGGCGGCTACTTCGGATCCACGCCCGAGCAGGCCAAGTGCGTCAACTTCGTCGAGCATCCCATCGACTTCCGCGACGTCGCCACCGGGTTCCGCTGCTGCAAGAACCTCCCCTGAGGGGCGCGCCGCTCGCGCCGTGGCTGCACGCTATGCTCGCGCGCGATGACCACGGACGGCGCTCTGCACCTCGGACCCGACTTCGCCGGAAAGCTCTTGCGGGCCTTGCCCCGCCTGCTCGCGACCGGTGCCCTCCCCGACGACTGGGATCCCCGCGCGACCACCTACGACCTGCCGCGCTTCGACTCGGACATTGCGTTCGCGGCCCGCTTCGAGCAGGCCCTCTCCGAGATCGACGCGGCCGACCTCGACGCGCCGCGCGTCCGCGACCGACTCGCCGCGGCGGGCCTGCCGTTCGACTACGCGCGCCTCGGCCAGCCGCTCTCGACGGTGTACGAGCTCTACACGCAGTCCCGCACGAACGCGGCGCGCTGCTTCTCGTTCGCGTCGGTCACCAAGCCCTGGCTCGCCGTCCTCGAGTCGCCGGACCGCACCCTGCCGGTGCGCGTCTACGCGCGAGACACGCTGCCCATCTCCGACGAGAAGCGGCGCGCGCTCACGGCCGCGGGCTGCGCAATCCACGAGCGGTGGTCAGAGGACCTGCCCGCGCGCAGCGCCGACGTGCTCACCGTGCACGTCACCGACACGCCGTTCGTCGGCGACGTGCAGGCCAGCGCCGCCGACGCCGTGTGCTTCGCCGTGCCCCGCGGCGGGTGCTCCTGATCCGCGACGCGGCGCGCATCGCCCCGTACGGGATCCAGCTGATCCGCAAGCGCACGGTGGCCGCGCTGCTCGCCGCCGACGCGCGCGCCGAGCTCGAGCGCGTGGCCGGCATGGCCCCGACGCCGCTGCCCGAGGCGACGCCGGCCGACTGCGAGGCCGAGCTGCGCGCGCTGTTCCCGCAGGTGGAGGACAGCGCGTACTTCTGCACCGGGCTCGGCGCCGAGGCCGCGGTGTTCACCGGCGTGGCCGACGTCCTGGGGCCGGCACCGATCGCGCTCTTCTACGCAGAGAACGGCTACGGCGGCACCGGGCAGCTGATCAGCGACCTGCTCTCGCGCGGCGGCCAGATCCAGCCTCGGCCGCTCGCGGTCCTCGGCCGGGACGCGACCGGCCGGCGCCTCACGCTGGTCGATCGAGTCCTCGCGGCGCTCGCGGAGCTCGGCGGGGCTCCGGCGTGCGTGTTCCTCGAGACACCGACCAACCCGGAGCTGCAGGCCCACGACTTCGACGCGCTCATGGCGGGCGTGCGCGCGTACGCCGAGCAGTGGGGCCGCAAGGTGCCCATCGTCGTCGACACGACGCTCGCGCCGCTCTACCCGATCTTCGCCAAGCGCTTCGCGCAGGACTGGCCGTTCGTCCTCCTCAAGAGCGGCTCGAAGTACTTCACCAAGGGGAAGGCCACGCTGGGCGTCGCCGCCTGCGCGAGCGATCCGACGGCCCGAGCGATCCTCTCTCGCGCGCGCGAGCTCGGAAGGGACGCGGACTCCTTCGCGCGGCCGGCGCAGCTCGCGGAGCTCCGTGCTGGCCTCGCCGACCTCGCGCCGCGGATGGCCGCGATCAGCGCGCACACGATCCGTCTGGCGAGCGGGCTGCGGAGCGCGCTGCGTGCTCGCGGGCACGAGATCACGCTCTACGCGATCTCGGAGGCGCAGGTGGCCGAGGGGATGGCGACGGGGATGCTGTCGTTCTACCTGCCGCCGGCGCCCACGACGCACGCGGACCTGTGCGACGAGTTCGTGGCCCATCTGCTCTCGCGCGCACCCGAGCTGGTGAAGAGCCGGGTGAGCTACGGGCAGTCGACGGGTGGCGGCAAACCCGATTTCTTCTACGTGATCAATCCGGAAGAGTCGACGCAAGGCGCGCTCTCGGCCGCGGTGAAGGCCGCGCAGAAGCGCAACAACGTGCAGATCTGCCGCATCTCGGTGCCGGAGCACGCCGACGTGGACGGGCTGCTCGCGGCGATGGAGGGATTCTTCGCGGAGAAGTACGGGCGCCGCGGATCGCAGGACCGACACAACCCGAAGTGAAGCTTCCCGTCGACGCTGGTACGTTACCGACGTGCACACCCGCGTTCGGCCACCGGCGGCCGCCATCCTGATCTTGATCGCGAACGGGTGCTCGTCGAAGGACGATGCCATCCCGGACGACGCGGGTGGCGTCGACGTCGGGTCGACCGACGAGGGCAGCGAGGCCGATGCCGCGAGCGCCGATGGGGCGAGCGACACCGCCGCCGATGCGGGCGCTCCCGGCTTCTGCACCTCGGAGAAGCCCACGGTCACGGCGTCGGGCGCCGCGTTCTCCGCGACGACCACCCACTACGAGCTGTACGCCGAGACCACCGAAGCCGACGCGACGGAGCTCGCTCGCTTGCTCGAGGCCTCGAGCGCGGCGTTCGCTGCGTGGTTCGAGCGACCGCCGCCGGCCGAGCGCATGAAGGTCCGCTACTACAAGGACTCCGCCGCCTGGGCCGCCGGGCTCACGGCCGACGGCATCGCGGTACCGACCGGCTCGGGCGGCTACTACAGCCCTTCGACGAAGACCGCGTATCTGTTCGCGCAGGGCAACCCCTACTACTCGCACGTGCTCGCGGTGCACGAAGCGACGCACCAGTTCCACCAGCTGACCCGCGCGACCTCCGTGACGTTGCCCGTGTGGTACGCGGAGGGTCACGCCGAGTACCTGAGTCGCCACGACTGGGACGGCCAGTGCGTGCGCCTCGGCGTCACCTCGCTCCTCAGCTGGGAGGACCTCCCCGCCAAGGTCACGACGATCGACGTGGGCGCGATCGTCGGCGGCACGGCGGTCGCCACCCGACCGGAGGCGTGGGCAATCTTCCGCTACCTCGACACCGGGGCCGAGAAGGCCCGGTTCAAGGCGTTCCGCGACGCGTTCGACGCGGGCAAGTCGCCCTCGTTCGCGGACCTCGTCGCGCCGCCCGCGTCGCTGACGGCGCCCGTCCTCGCGTGGCTCCCGAGCGCCCAGGAGCCGATGAAGCCGATCTACACGGAGTGGATCCACGTCGGTCCGCACGCCGTGAACGTCGACACGCCGGGCGTCTTCAGCCTCGCCGTCGTGAAGGCACCCACGGTGACGCACTTCGAGGGCAAGGCCCGCGTGCCCGCCACGGGCAAGTGGTCGGTCGGCGTCGTGGTCTCGTACACCGATCCCAAGAACTACGTCGGCGTCGTGCACGACAGCGACGGGACCGTGAGCACGTTCACCGCGACGGGCAGCGCGGTCTGGGCGAAGGTCGGCACGGCGCCGAAGCCCGTGGGCGCCGAGGTCTTCTCGGTCGAGTATGCGGCCGGGAGGGCGAACGTGACGTTCAACGGCGCGTCGGTCTCGGTCGCCGCGCCGACGCCCCGCGCAGGGCTCGCCGCGAACGACACCGCGGCGAGCTTCCACGACGTGATTTGGACGCCTTGAGCCGAGGGCACATCCCGATGGAAATCCAGCGCCTGACCGCCGCCGACCGCGACCCCGCGCGACGCATGTTCGACCTGTTCGCGCAGGTGTTCGAGGTCGAGAACCAGCCCCTCGGCGACGCGTACCTCGATCGCCTCCTCGGTCGCGAGGACTTCTGGGCGCTCGCGGCGCTGGAGGGCGACGAGGTGGTCGGCGGTCTGACGGCGCACGTCCTGCCGATGACCCGCGCGGAGTGCTTCGAGGTGTTCCTCTACGACCTCGCCGTCCGCGAGGACCGGCAGCGCCGCGGGGTCGGCACGGCCCTGCTGAGGACGCTCCGGGAGGGCGCCGCGGCTGCGGGGATCGAGGTGGTGTTCGTCCCGGCCGACGTCGAGGACGCGCACGCGCTCGACTTCTACCGCGCGAACGGTGGCGAGGAGGCGGACGTGAGGATCTTCACGTGGCCGGCCCCGCCCGACGGAGGCTGACGCCAACGTCCGACGGGGAGTCAGTCAGGGACCGTCAGCTGGAGGTCCGGCATGAGCGGCTTGCCGTCCTCCCGCCGTCGGACCGCGTCCCAGGTCGACACCAGCCTCTGAAAATCGCTGCTGCGGTTCATGCCCACCCTCACGACCCCATCGCTCGCGTACGAGGGGTGGCAGTCGTGGAGCTTCACCACACACACGCGGAGCGCAGAGAAGTCGTGGCGATCCCCGAGGAGCGGCACCGTCGGCCCGGCCCCGAAGCTCGCGCAGCCCGGTCCGATCGAGGCCGAGAGCGCCTTCACGTAGAAGCCCTGCGTGGCCACGACCACCGACAGCGAGAGCGGCGAGGAGCCGCAGACGAACGGCGCGACGGGCGGGGCGCTCGGCGTCGGCATCGGTCCTTTCGGGGCCGTGGTGCCAGCGCCTGCCCCGAGCGCCTTCATCGAGAGTCCATCCAGCTCGTCCAGCCACTTCTTGGCGCTGGCGGCGGGGAGCGGCTTGCCCGCTCCGGAGGCCGGGTTCGGTAGCTCGAGCGAGAGGCTGCGGCGCGCCTCGCTCCCGCCCTCGACCACGACGAAGTGGATGCTCGAGAACCCGCTCTGGCCGACCGTGAAGAGCAGCTCGACCAACATCCGATACGTCACGCGCGGATCGACGTGCAGGGTCAGGACTTTCCCTGGGGACTTCTGCGAGAGCGCTGCCCGCAGCGCGCGGAGCTCGAGGTCCACCTGGGTGCCGCGCGCCTTGTGTTCGGCGGGGAACCCGTCGGCGCCATCGCCGACCAGCGGCACCAGCAGTGGCCCCCCTCCGATCCGGATGCCGGTCAGGTCGACGAAGACCTCGGGCCCTTCGATGGTCAGCGGCTCTCCGGTCGCCGAGGTCGCGTAGCGGCGCGCGCTCGAGGGCTTCACCAGAGAGCTCGCCGCGGCGGCGGGCTCGTCGTGCTCGATCCGGGGCGCCGTCCGGCACGCGAGCGCGCAAGGCCAGAGGAGGCAGAGGACACCCGGTCGAAGGCAAACGGCACGCACCTCGCCCAGTGTGCCACGAGCGGGACCGTCGTAGGTCACGCGAAGGCTCGCCGCGAACGACGCCGCGGCGAGCTTCTACCGGTGCACTCCGGTCTCAGAACTCCTCGAAGTGGGCCGGGGCCTTCTTGGAGTGACCGTTCGCGTCGTGCAGGCGCGCGGGGCGCGACGCCGGCGCGAGCGCGGTCAGGGCGCGACGCCCCTCCGGGACGGGGGCCGCGCGGGTGCGGACCACGACCTTCGGAGCGCGAGGAGCGACGGAGGTGTCCTCGCCCTGGTCGAGGCGGAACTGCGCGACGAGGCGCTGCAGCTGCTCGGACTGCCCCGCGAGACCTTGCGCGGTGGAGGAGAGCTCCTCCGTCTGCGCGGCGTTGGACTGGGTCACCTGGTCCATCTGCGTGACCGCCTTGTTCACCTGCTCGATGCCGGTCGTCTGCTCGCGCGAGGCCGCCGCGATCTCGCTGATCATGTCGGTCACGCGCTTCACGGAGGTCACGATCTCCCGCAGGGTCTCGCCGCTCGAGAGGACGTGCCTCGAGCCGGCCTCCACCTTGTCCGCGGAGTCGCCGATCAGGCCCTTGATCTCCTTGGCGGCGGCGGCGCTGCGCTGCGCGAGGTCGCGCACCTCGGCGGCGACGACCGCGAACCCGCGCCCCTGCTCGCCCGCGCGAGCGGCCTCCACCGCCGCGTTGAGCGCGAGGATGTTGGTCTGGAAGGCGATCTCGTCGATGGTGGTGATGATGTCGGCGATGCGCTTCGACGACTGGGAGATCTCGTTCATCGCGCTGACGGCGGCGCCGACGACGGCCCCGCCCTTCTCGGCCACGTCGCGCGAGGTGGCGGCGAGCTGCGCGGCCTGCTGCGCGTTGTCGGCGTTCTGCCGCACGGTCGCGGCGACCTCCTCGAGGCTGGCCGCGGTCTCCTCGAGGCCGGAGGCCTGCTCCTGCGCCCCGCTCGAAATCTCCTCGGCGGCGCCCGACAGCTGCTGCGAAGCGGTGGCGACCTCCTCGGCCACGTTGCGCACCTCACGGATGGCGGCGCTGACCGCGGTGATCGTCGCGTTGAGGGCCCTCGCGGTGTCGCCGAGTTCGTCCTTCGAGTCGATGTGGAGCTGGATCGAGTAGTCCCCCTTCGCGACGCGATCGAGGACCCGGACGGTCTCGGCCAGCGGCCTCGCCACGGCTCGACCGGTGACGACGCCGATCAAGATGCCGAACAGCGCCGCGACGGCGATGACCGCGATCAGGATGTTGCGGCTGCGCGCGTAGATCAGGTCGGTCTCGGCGACCGCCTGCTTCGCGAGGGCGTCCTTGGAGGTGAGGACCCGTAGCATCGCGTCGCGGATGCGGTCGCCGATGGGCCCGCCGGAGCGCAGGGTCGTCAGCGCAGCCGCGTGGTCCTTGGCCATGGCCAGGCGAGCGGCCTCGCGCTGGACCGCGCTCCAGAGGAGCCGGTCCTTCTTGACCTCGGCCATCTTGGCCTTGAGCTCCTCGGAGACCAGCACCTTCTCGGTCGCCTCGATCGAGGCCAGGAACGCCGCGTCTTGCTGGTCGAGCTGACGGAGCAGCCGCTCCTGCTCGGCGACGTCGGCAGAGAGGACGAGGTTTCGGACGGTCACGCGCATCGCGAGCATGGCGGCCTCGGTGCGCATCGCCTGGACGGTCCCCGCGAAGTCCCGCTCGTAGAGCACGTTCAGACGCTGACTGATGACGCCTGCGCCGTGGTTGCCGACCAGGCCGACGCCGACCATGGCGGCCACCAGCATCGCCACGGCCAGCAGGATCTTCTTCATCGTCTGGAGATCGTTGAACCACTTCATGGGTCGCTCCACTCGGCTGAGGGGGACGTGGTGGGCGCGCGCGCGGCGCGTCGTGGACAGAGCCCGACCTCCGCGCTCGCGGACGAAGTCTCTGGCCCCTACGGCTCAGAACGGACTACGGGCCTGGCCGTTGAGAGCCGCGACGCGAGGAATGGCGCGAAAGAATTGCCGTTTCAGCGCAAAAGCGCAGACTGCACGCCGAAAGACACGGCGGCGAGCTTCTACGACGTGCGCTGGACCCCTCGAGCGGCCGAGGACACATCCTGATCGAACCCAGCGCCAGCGCCCGACCGCAACCTCGTTCATCGCGACGATGGCCTCGGTGGCGCGACTAGAATCCGTCCATGAGCTTCAGCGTCGCCGTCTTCGGTCATTGTGCGCTCGACGACGGCGGCGGCGCGCGGTGGAGGCGAGCCCGGGTCTCGTCCACCGACCACGACGACTGGACCGGAGATCTGGCGTCGCGCAAGCCGATCCGAACGACGATCGCGAAGCACCTCACGGCCTGGGCGGTCGGAGCGAACTGCTCCTCGACGGCGGGTAGCGCGGGTGGCGCGGGACGATGTCGAGGGTGCGTGCGCCGGTGGGCGAGCGCCTCTAACGGAAGGGTCTACATCGGGTTGCTGGAGCATCCCGAGTGTCGAGGTCGACCCCGAGCCCTGTGGCAGCCTGGGCCAGAACCGCTGCGACCTTGGCGAAGGCCACCCCGAGCTGGACCGCGCTCGGTGCCTTCAAGACACGCCCGCTGGAAGTCGGATAGCGATAGGAGGTGGCGTACGCCGTGAGGAACTCGATCTCACGAAGCGGCGCCTTCAGCGGGTTTGCGTCCGGAATGGCGTCAACCATCTCGTTCAATTGATGGCGAATGCCGCCATGCAGGCCTTCGGAGGTGAGAATCGCGCGGATGATCTTCTCGGCTGCCTGTTCACAAAGGTACACAGCATTGCGATTGCTCTGGTCCGCGAGCAGCTTTGCGCCCTCGAGATCCTCCCGCGCCACCCGCAGCAGGTTGGCGACGAGCAGCTCAGCGCTCATCCAGCAGGACCCCTCGATGCCAGGCCTCGTACGCGAGCGTGTTCGGCGTATCGCGGTCCTCTTCGAACTCCGTCGACCGGCATGGAAAGACATCGGCCCGAATCGGCAGGTCGCGCTGGAGGCGCCAGCCCACCACCGGATCGAACGCCCCCTCGTCCAGGTCGTCAGGGACGACGACGAGGACGTCCCAGTCACTGTCCGCGCGCGCTTCTCCTCGCGCGCGACTCCCGAAGAGCCAGATCTGTCGCGGGTTCCACGCAGCCCTGATCCGCGTCAGCAGCGGGCGCACGCGCAGCGCGTCGCTCTCACTCAGTCTGCCCAGCGCCGTGGCTTGCGGTTCCATTTCCCTCGGTCAAGATAGCACGCCGGCCTGATGAGCCAGGTGCGTCGGTCAGAGCCCGACCAAGCGCGGCATCGGGAGACACCTGCGGGAAATCCGGCAGACGCGTGCCGAACCGACTCGGGGACGGAACCTCCATCCCACCTGAGTCGCAGCGGCGCTGGCAGAAGCAGTTGCACCACCGGCAGGGAGCGAGAATCGTCGCGGATTCCGCCGTCGCTCCCCTGGCACGCCAGGCCGCTGCAGCCACCGCCGATGCTACCCTCGTCTCGATGGAACTGCCTCCGCCCAGCGTGTCCCTTCGCTACGGCGTGCGCCTGGATCCCGACGGCTGGGAGCTGCCGGAGGGTTCCGTGCCGGAGTCTGCGCCCCATGACGATCTCTGTGGCCGGTGGAAGCACGTGCTCCAGGGCTGGGTCGCGAGGACCGGTCGGGACGCCGAGGTGTACCGCAACCTCGCCGTTTGCTTCGACCCGCAGCGGCCCCGCGTCGGCATCGACCCCGACGTGTGCGTGGTCGAGCCCGCGCCCGCCGAGAGGCGCACGCTGACCAGGCTGCAGGCCCATCTGCACGGATCGCCGCTGCTCTCGGTCGAGGTCGTGAGCACCACCCACCCGAGCAAGGACTACGTCGAGGTGCCCGCGCGACACGCCGCGAGCGGGGCGCGGGAGCTCTGGGTGCTCGATCCCCTGTTCGCGGGGCCTCGGATGCACGGCGGCCCGTTCGCAGTGCAGGTCTGGCAGCGAGACGAGGGCGCCTTCGCGCGGGTCCATGCCAGCAACGAACCCTTTACTCCGTGCTGCTCGAGGCCTGGATCGTGCCGGGCCGAGGCACGATCCAGATCTGCGACGATCGAGCTGGCTCCCAACCGTGGCGCACGCTCGAAGAGGCCACAATCGCCGCGAAGGACGCCGAGCTGAGGGCGCGGGTCGGAGCTGACTGAGCCTGCGTCCGCCGCCGATGGGATGTGGCGGCTCGCCAGTACTGGCGCCAGTATTTTCACGATCCACCATGATTCCTGGCCGATCCGCGATCGAGGGTCTGCAGCGCAGGGCTCGCAGCCTCGTCACGCGTCGAGGACGCACATCGCTCCGATCGCGGCGCGAATCTGCCCGGCCAGCGCCTCGGGCGCCTGGGCCTCCGGCTGCGCCTGGTAGAGGGCGAGCGTCCTCCGCACGCGGTCGATCTCGCCGTGCGCCCGGAGCGTCTCGAGCGACGTGCGCGGCCCCTGCCCCACGTGGCGCAACGCCTTCGGGTCGAGCGTCCCGGAGCGCACGCGGTAGTTCACCTGGAACGCACACCGACACGCGTTCTTCGGGTCGGCCACGCCGCAGTTCTTGAAGAGGAACGCGTCGAGGATCTGACGCGCGCGCGACAGCCGCTTGCGAAAGGCGACCTCGGTGATGCCCAGGGCGCGCGCGGCGTCCGCGGAGCCGAGCTCGCACAGCGCGCCGAGGACGAAGGCGATCCGCTCGTTGCGATCGAGCGCCTGCAGCATCGCCTGGGTGCAGCCGAGGAACACCTCCTCCTCGAGCAGTCGCGCGTCTGCGCTCGCGAGCGTGGCGGACTCGATCGCGTTCGGTGGCTGCCCGAGGTCCTCCTCGACCAGCCGCTCGAACGTGATCTTGCGAAGCCGCGAGCGCGCACGCCGCAGGTGGCGAGAGGCGATCCGATAGGCCCAGGTCTCCACCGCGCTGTCGCCGCGGAACGACCCGAGCTTGGTGACGACGAGGACGAGGATCTCCTGCGTCGCGTCGCGCGCGTGCTCGCGATCGTGCAGGAAGCGGAGGGCGAGGCGGAACAGCCGGTCCTGCAGTCCGAGGACGAGCGCCTCGAGCGCCGCGCGGTCCCCGCCCTTGGCCCGGAGCGCGTGCGCGTCGAGCTCCGGGTTCGTCATGGCGCGATCTTGCCGAGCCAGTCGCTCAGCGCAACGACGAACTCGCGCGGCGAGTCCTCCTGCGGATAGTGGAGCCCACGCACGACGACCTCGGTCTGGTTGGGGAACCGCCGGCACTCCTCGCGCAGCGCCCCGACGAGGAGGCGGCCCGGCTCGGCGTTGACGAAGAGCTTCGGGACCTCCGATCGCGCGAGCCACGCGCGGTAGGCGTCGGCGATCGCGCAGATCTCCTCCGGCGCGCCGTCGAACGGGAGCATCCGCGGCCACGACAGCGTGGGCCGACGCGCCTCGCCCCGCTCGAGGAACGGCCGCCGGTACTCCGCACACTCGGCTTCGCTCGGGGTCGCGAGGAAGCCGCCGGGGGCCAGCATCCGCTCGAGGAACACGTTGTCCTCGAGCACCAGCCGCTCGCCGTCGGCGGAGCGGATCGCCCGGAAGAACGCCTGCGCCGGGGGCGGAAGATCGGACGACGGCATCGACCCCAGGATCGCCTCCGTGTACGCGACGCCCTGTAAGCGTTCGGGGTGGCGACGGCCCCAGTCGAAGCCGAGCGCAGAGCCCCAGTCGTGGACGACGAGGACCACGGCCCGGTCGGGGACGACGGCGTCGAACCACGCGTCGAGGAAGGCGCGGTTGCGGGCGAACGAGTACGCCGCGTCGCCGGCCTCGCGCAGCTTGTCGGAGTCGCCCATGCCGATGAGGTCGGGCGCGAGGCAGCGGAAGCGCGGCGCGAGCGCGGCGATCGGGTGGCGCCACAGGAACGACGAGGTGGGGTTGCCGTGGAGGAACACGACCGCCGGGCCTTCGCCCTGGTCGACGTACGCCATCTCGTAGCCTTCGATCCGGACCTTCTTCTTCACCATGCGCGCTCCTGACGAAGGCCGGGGTTCGGGCCTTCGGGGAGTTGGAGACGCGCGGCGACGAACCGTGACCGAGAAACGTCGTCGTAGACTGGCCGCATGAGCCGGCCCCAGCCCGTGTCACCGCCTGTGACGGAGGCTCGCGTCCTCGCCGCCGCCCTGCTGCGTGACATGCACGAGGTCTTCCTCTCGAAGCTCGAGACGCGCCGCCCCGCCCGCTCCGAGTCCCTCCAGGCGACCCAGGCGACTCGTCGCTACTGCGACCTGATCTTCGCCGCGGCGCTCGCCCGCGCCGACGATCGGACCACCGCCGAGGATCTGCATGCCATCGCCATGGAGCGCCTCGAGCGCCTCTCGCGGCAGGACGAGGTCCATCGTTACCTGACCCTCGCGTTCGGGGCCCGCTACGACCAGTGCGTGGCCTCACACCAGATCAGCGACCCGTTGCCGCTGGAGGTGAGGAAGACCCACGCGCGGCTGGAGAGGTTCCTGAAGTACAAGGTCAATCGCATCCGGGCCGCGTGCAGCACGCTGCGGCCGGACGAAGCCGTCGACGCCACCCACGCGTTCGAGCTCGACGGACGTGCGCCAGTTTCCATCGAGACCCTGTTCCGGGAGGACGAGGCGGACGAGCCGTCGGGGCTCGTGGATCGACGCCTGGCGCTGCTCCGCAGGCTCGGTGACGCCACCCGACGGCTCCCGTTCGAGGAGCGACGTCGACGATGCCTCCAGCTGGTGTCGGTGGCCGAGCGGGCACGCGACGAGTCCAACGTGAACAGTCACGTGAGTCTGAGCCTGCTGGCGGTCGTCGATACCGCGTGCTCGGGCTGCGTGCCGCTCTACGCGGACGAATGGGCCTGAGCTAGCGCCGGAACCCCGGCAGCCCCAGCGGCCGGAAGCTCCCGAGGAACGCCCCCAGATCCGACCGCGCGTCGAACCGCACCGTGGCCGTGGCGAACCGCTTCCCGTCCGCGAACAGCTCGCCGGGCAGCGTCGTCATCGTGTGCATCAGCCGCGTGAACTCCACGTCCTTCTGCCCCGCGAACCGGCACTTCCGCCCGGCGTCGTCCACGAAGTCGAACTCGTACCGCAGCTTGCGCCCGAGCAGGAGGTCCATCTCCAGCGTGCCGCGGAGCGCGCGGTGGTCCGCCCGGCCCTCCAGCACCACCTCGCCCTCGATCGTGGCCATGCGGTCGCGCACGAACCGGGAGAGCGAGTGCACCTCCACCTTCACCGTGAACGACATCGCGAGGTCGCGCTGCGGCGCCTCGTCGAGGAAATAGCTGCCGGACATCGTCTCGGCGAAGGTGAAACCGCTCATGAGAAGAACGCTCCTGGATCGATCCCCACCGCCGAGATCTTCAGCTTGGCGAACACGTCGTCCGCGCGGCGCTGCAGCTCCTTGGCCTCCGCCTGCACGCGCGGATCGTCGCGCCACTCCACCACCTTCAGCAGGAACTCCGCGTAGGCGCGCTGCGTCCGCGCGAGCTCCACGTCGTTGCCGACCTCCTCGAAGAGCACCAGCGCGCGCTGGAAGTTCCCGGTGGCCTTCTGCACGTGGTCCTGGCCCCAGCCGCCGGCCGCGGTGACCTCTCCGAGCGTGCGCAGGGCGACGCCGATCTGCACCTTGCTGCGCACCTGCTCGAACAGCGCGACCGCGCGAGAGGTGTACTCGCGGGCCTTCGTGAGGTCGCCGCCGATGAGGTAGGCCTTGCCGAGCCCGCGCACCACCTCGGCGAGCGAGAGCACGTCGCCGATCTCCTCGGCCACCTTCTCTGCCTCCTTCAAGGTCTCGATCGAGGTGGGCACCGAGCCGAGGCGGTAGTGGGTCTCGCCGATGTTCGTGAGCACCAGCACGATCTTGTGCCGGTCGCCGACCTCGCGGGCGATGCCGATCGCCTCCTGGAACAGGGCCATCGCGCGCGCGTCGTCGCGCTGGTCCTGGGCGATCGTGCCGAGGTTGTTCAGCGTGGTGACCACGCCCAGCAGGTCGCCGATCTCGCGGCGGATGCGCAGCGACTGCTCGAAGGCCTCGAGGGCCTCCTTGAAGTGGCCGCTGTCCTGCAGCACGAGGCCGAGGTTGTTCAGCGAGAGCGCGATCGAGCGGCGGTCGCCGAGGCGCTTGCGGGTGGTCAGCGCCTTGCGCATGTCCTCGAGCGCCGCCGCGTAGTCGCCGCGCATCCAGGAGAGCTTGCCGATGTCGTCGAGCGAAGAGGCCACGCCGCGCTCGTCGCCGGCGGCGTGGAAGAGCGCGTACCCGGCCAGGAGGTGCTTCTGCGACTCCTCGAGGCGGCCGACGTTGCGGTACAGGCGCCCGATGCGGTTGTGCGCCGCGCCGGCCTTGGCCTGCAGGTGCAGCGACCAGGCGAGCGCCTGCATCGCGGTGAACTGCGCGTTCGCCTCCTCGGTGCGGCCGAGCAGCTCGAGGACGTCGCCGTAGTGGTGGAGCGCGGAGAGGCGCGCGCGCGCGTCGTCCTCGCCGAGCAGCTCGAGGCCGCGGTGGTAGCACTCGGCCGCCTTGGCGTTGGCGTAGCGCCCGCGCGCGATGTCGCCCGCCTCGAGCCACGTGCCCGCGGCGCGCGCGGTGGCGCCGGCGCGCTCGCGGTGCCAGGCGAGCGCCGCGACGTGCTCCTCGTGCGCGCGCACCCCCGTGCGGTACTCGAGCCAGTCGGCGAGCGCCTGGTGGTACTTCTTGCCGACCGTCGTCGAGACCAGCTTCTCGAGCGATTCGCGCTCGAGGTTGTGCTTGAAGACGAACTCCTTCTCGCCGGGGAACGTGGAGTCCGGCATCGGGAGCAGGTAGTCTCGCTCGACGAGATCCTCGAGGATCGCGGCGATCCCCGCCTCGTCCTCGTTGCGGGCCGGGTCCCAGATCTCGGGCGATCGCAGCTGGATGCGGCTCATCACCACGAGCCCGCCGAGCCAGAACACCGCGCCCATCGTGGCGGCCTTCTCGAGCAGGTTGCGCTCCTCGGTGGAGAGCGCCGCGATGCGCGCGTTGACCGCGTCCTGCACGGTCATCGGGAGCTGGACCTCGGAGAGGAGGTCGAGGTTCACGCGCCAGCGCTCCTCGTGGATGTCGGGGTCGTCGGTGGGGACGTCCTCGGCCACGAGCACGCCGCTGTCGTGGAGGATGCGCACCATGCGCTCGAGGAGCGCCGGATTGCCGCCCGCCATGTCGACCGCCGACTCGACGAGCTCCGTCGGGACCTCGCCGCCCCCGGCCGCGACCGGCGCGAGCAGCTGCTCCATCATGCGCTCGGCGTCCATGTCGGGCAGCGGGCCCACCTCGAGCGGGACGTGTCGGCTCCCGAGGGCGGCCGCGAAGCCGGCGCGCTGCGCGGAGAGCTCGGGGCGCGCGGTGACGACCAGCAGCATGGGCGCCTGCACGTGCGCGCCGAGGTACTCGACGATCTCGAGGGTGTCGTCGTGGGCGTGGTGCAGGTCCTCGAGGACCACCGTGAGCACGCCGCGGCTCGTGGAGTTCGCGGCGTCGGCCTCGAGCAGGCGCTTCAGCACCGCACGGCGCAGCGCGGCGAGCTGCATCTGATCGTCGGCGATGGCGTCGACCAGCGGCGAGCGCGGGAACTCGAGCTGCAGGATCGATCCCAGGAAATAGAGGACGTCGCCGACCTTGCGGTCGTCGAGCAGCGCGGCCACCTGTTCGCGCAGGCTCTCGCGCGCGACCTCGTCGTGGATGCCGTAGGGCAGGTCGAAGCGCGTGCGCAGGAGGCGGTCGAGCACGTCGAAGCTGCCGCCGCTCTGGCGGGCGATCGCGCGGTACACCCGCGGCTCCTTGCGCCCTCCCCCGCGGTTGCGCAGGCGGCCCAGCGCCTCGGCGACGATCCGCGACTTGCCGACGCCGGCCGCTCCGACGAGCGACACCACCCGCGGCTCGTTGCTCGCCACCACCTCGTCGGCGGCTTGCTCGATGGCCCGCAGCTCGGGCAGGCGCCCGAACATGGGCCCCCGCTTCGTCGACTCTCGCGTCTCCTTCGATTCGGCCACTAGCGCTTCCTCCGGGGCTTCTTCGCCAACGTATCACCAGGCGGCGGCGTTTCGACCGCCTTCGTCTTGGTCGGCTTCGTCGGCTTCGGCGCCGGCGCCTGGTAGAGCGCGAGGGCCGCGGCGAGCTCGGCGGCGATGCTCTCGCGCAAGGCCGCGGGCTCGACGACCTGGGCGGTATCGCCGAAGCCGAGCACCCACGCGCGCAGCTCCGGCGTGTCGCCCACGAACATCGAGAGGCGCGTCCACCCCCCTGGGAGCTCGACGCACGGCGCGTCGCCCTGCTCGCCCGGGAAGCGGCGCGTGGCCACGAGGTCCTTCACCTTGGGGTGGAAATCCACGACCACCCGTTGCCGCTCGGCCGAGGTGTGCACGCCGAACTGGCCCTCGAAGTGCTTGTCCACCGAGAACCCGGCGGGCAGCGCGAAGTGGTTCAGCGGGTCGGCGTCGGCGTCGACCATGCGATCGACGCGCAGCGTGCGCACCGCGTCGCGCTCGACCACGTGGGCCACGCAGTAGATGGTGTCCTTGTAGAGGACGACCGCGTACGGGTGGATGGTGAGCGCCTCCTCGCCGGTGCCCTGCGCCTTGCGGTAGCGGACGCGGCACACCCGGAGCTGCGCGCACGCGTCGAGCACGCCGTCGAGCACCTCGGCCGCGCCCTCGGGCACCTTCATCGGGTTGGCCGGCAGGTAGAGGAAGCGGTCCTCGAGGCGCGTGTCGGGGTCGATCTCGGCGCCTTTGCGCGGTGGGCGTTGCACGTGCGAGAGCAGGGTGTCGACCGCGTCGCGGAGCACGTGCTCGAACGTGGTGCCGGCGAGCATCGAGAACACCCGGCGGGCCATGAGCAGGCCGTAGATCTGCGTGCGGTGCAGCTTCACGCGGCGGGGCAGGTCGCGCGCGGGGATCCGCACGAGGATGCCCCCGGTGCCGCCGGGCTCGGGGGTGCGGTCGAGGTCGACCTCGCGCTCGAGCTCGCGCAGGTACCGGCGCACCGAGCGGTCGGTGACCCGCAGCTTGACGGCGATCTCGTAGAGCGAGAGCCCCTTCGGGTGCGCCTCGAGCATCTCGCGGAGCTGGCTCAGGCGGCGGTACTGCGTGTACTTGCCGGGCGGACGACCTGGACGGGCCACCCGCGCAACGTACCCCAATCCCGCCCCCGACCCGCTATGCTGCTCGCGTCGCAGGGGCCCAGGCGGTCGCCGGTGGCGCGCGAGCCGCGAGGCTCGTTCGTCGCGGGAGGAACGTCCGAGCTCCACAGGGTGAGGTGCCGGGTAACGCCCGGTGCAGGTGACTGCGAGGAGAGTGCCACAGAGAACAGACCGCCGGGCTCGTCGTTCGCGGCGCGCCCGGTAAGGGTGAAACGGCGGGGTAAGAGCCCACCGCGTCGTCGGCAACGACGATGGCAGGGAAAACCCCACCTGGAGCAAGGCCACATAGGGAGGCGACGGCGTCGAAAGGCGTCGGAAGGGCGACCCGCCCGGTGCCTCCGGGTAGGCTGCACGAGACCCGTGGCGACGCGGGTCCTAGAGGAATGATCGTCACCGCGGCGAGGGCGACCGAGCCGCGGAACAGAACTCGGCGTACGGGCGCCTGCGACCGCGACGGCCACTTCGGTGGCCGCCGTGCTTTTGTGCTACCGAGGGGCGGGTGCGCAGGCTCGCCATCGCCCTCGTGCACCACCCCGTCCTCGATCGCGCGGGCGCGATCGTGACGAGCGCGGTCACCAACCTCGACGTCCACGACCTCTCGCGCTCGGCGCGCACGTTCGGGGCCGAGTCGTTCTTCGTCACCTCGCCGATCGAGGCCCAGCGCGACCTCGTCTCGGCGATCGTCGGCCACTGGAAAGACGGCTCGAGCGGCAAGCGCATCCCGAGCCGCAAGGAAGCCCTCGAGGGCGTGCGCGTCGTCGCGAACGTCGAGGAGGCCGTGGCCTCGTTCGGCGGCCGCGCGAACGTCGAGATCTGGATCACCGCCGCCCGCGCCGACGCGGGAGGCGTGGCGCTCGACTGGGACGCCGCCCGCGCGCGCCTGCGCTCCGACGACCCGCGCGTCGTGCTCGTGCTGTTCGGCACCTCGTGGGGCCTCGCGCCGAGCCTGTGCGCCGAGGCCGACGGGCGCCTCCCCCCGATCACCGGGCCCACCGCCTACAACCACCTCAGCGTGCGCGCGGCCTGCGCCATCACGCTGGACCGGCTCGTCGCGTGGTGACGCTGGAGTTCCGCGCCGGCACCCTCGAGGTGCGCGGGGTGCCGGAGTCCACGAGCCTGCCCGCCTGCACCTGGGATGCGCGCACCGCGTGCCACCGCGCGCCCGCCATCGCCTACGCCGAGGTGTTCGCCGCGCTCCACCGCAGCGGCGCGCCGTTCGAGGATCGCGCGCGCGCCTACGCCGAGCTGCCCCACGGCGCCGTGGTCCACCGCGAGCCGCGCCCCTACCAGGCCGAGGCGGTCGAGGCGTGGCGCAAGGCCAAGGGCCGCGGCGTGGTCGTGCTCCCGACCGGCGCCGGCAAGACCCACGTCGCGGTGATGGCCATCGAGGACAAGCGCCGCAGCACACTGGTCATCGCGCCCACGCTCGACCTCGTGCGCCAGTGGTACGATTCGCTGCGCACCACGTTCGGCCTCGAGGTCGGCATCGTGGGCGGCGGGCACCACGAGGTGAAGCCGCTCACCGTCACCACCTACGACTCCGCCTACCTCCACATGGAGCACCTCGGCGCGAGTTCGGGCTCGTGGTGTTCGACGAGGCCCACCACCTGCCCGGCGCCACCTACGCGCTCGCCGCGCGCCTGTCGCTCGCGCCGTTCCGCCTCGGGCTCACCGCCACCCCGGAGCGCCAGGACGGCCGCGAGACCGAGCTCGAGTCGCTGGTCGGCCCCATCGTCTACCGCCGCGACATCACCGAGCTCACCGGCGAGTTCCTCGCCGAATACGAGACCGAGACCATCGCGGTCGACCTCTCGCCCGAGGAGCGCGAGGAGCACGACCACGAGCGCGCCATCTACCGCGGCTTCATCATGCGCCAGGGCATCCGCATGAGCTCGCCCACCGGGTGGCAGGACTTCATCATGCGCTCGACCCGGAGCCCCGAGGGCCGTCGCGCCATGTTGGCCTACCGTCGCCAGCGCGAGCTCGCGTTCTCGGCGCCGATGAAGCTCGACTACGTGGAGCACCTGCTGCACGTGCACAAGGACGACCGCTGCATCGTGTTCACGCAGGACAACGCCACGGCCTACAAGGTCTCGCTCCGCTTCCTCGTGCCGACCATCACCCACCGCACCAAGATCAAGGAGCGCAGCGAGATCCTCGCCGGCCTCTCGAGCCACGCCTACGGCGCGGTGGTCACCTCCAAGGTGCTCAACGAGGGCGTCGACGTGCCCGACGCCAACGTCGGCGTCGTCCTCTCCGGCTCCGGCTCGGTGCGCGAGCACGTGCAGCGCCTCGGCCGCGTGCTCCGCAAGAAGGGCGACAAGCGCGCCATCCTCTACGAGCTCGTCACCGCGGGCACCGCCGAGACCAACACGAGCGACCGCCGGAGGGAGCACGTTGCTTACCGGTGACCTCGTCCTCGCCCGCAAGCGCTCGGGCGAGCTGCACCTGCCCACGCTCGACGCGAAGGCCCGCGCGCGCGCCAAGGAGGTGGCCGCCGCCGTGCTGACCGTGCTCAAGGGCGGCGAGGGAGAGCTGCGCGAGGACCTCGAGCCCGCGCTGGACGCCGCGCTCGCCGAGCTCGCGATGGCGCCGTCGCCGGTCAAGTTGCAGAAGGGCTTACGTAAGCTCGCCGACGACGCCTGCGAGTGGGCCGCGCCCCCGCCGTCGATCCCGCGGTCCTGCGGCAGACGGTGTTCCGCGCCGCCGCCGCCGCGCGCCGCGAGGGCACCTTCGACCGCGCCGCGCTGCTCGCCCTCGGGGCCACGACCCACGGCGTCGACCCGAACGACATGGAGCGCGCCCTCTACGCCGACCTGCCCGGCGCGCACGCGCTCGTCCGCGCCCCCGCGCTGACCCCGGACATGCTGGTCGAGCAGTGGGAGCTCGGCCAGGCGCAGGCGGTGCTGCTGCGCGCCGTGCGCGTGGTGTGCCGGGTGACCTGCGCCGGCGCCGAGGGCTACCGCGCGCTCTTCCGTCGCCTCAAGTTCCTGCGCCTGTTGCACGTGATCGCGTCGCACGAGAAGGGCTACCAGATCACCATCGAGGGCCCGTTCAGCATGTTCGACGCGGGCACCAAATACGGCCTCCAGCTCGCGCTCGTGCTGCCCGTGCTCCGCGCGTGCGACGCCTTCGAGCTCGACGCGGAGCTCCGCTGGGGCAAGGAGCGCACGCCGCTGAAGTTCTCGACCAAGGGCGGCCTCGGCGGCAAGAGCGTGACCGGCGGGGATGATTTCCCGGAAGAAGTGCAGCGCCTGGTGGAGTCGTTCGAGGCGCTGAAATCCAAGTGGAAGGTGGCGCGCGCGGCCACGATCCTCGAGCTCCCCGGCGTCGGGCTGTGCGTGCCCGACCTCGTGTTCAGCAAGGGCAAGGCGCGCGTGTACCTCGAGGTGCTCGGCTACTGGAGCCGCGACGCCGTGTGGAAGCGCGTCGAGCTCGTGGAGGCCGGCCTCTCGGAGCGGATCCTGTTCGCGGTGAGCCAGCGGCTGCGCGTGAGCGCGGAGGTGCTGGACGAGGACCGGCCCGGGCGGCTCTACGTCTACAAGGGCACGATGAGCGCGCGCTCGGTGCTCGAGCACCTCGAGCGCTGACGCTCAGACCGGTCGCCCGCGCAGCCAGCGGCCGAGGCCGATGCGCACGAGCGCGATCGAAGCCGGCGCCGGGCGCATCCCCTGGCTCGCGCGCAGGGCGAGGAACAGGGCGAGGACGAACGACACCACCACGTTGACGACGCCGATCACGACGAGCCCGGACAGGGCGAGGACCACCTCCGCGCGCGTGCCGACCCCCTGCGACAGCGCGAGGGCGACCGCGCTGGTGCTCACCGTGACGTGCCGGATCTCGACCGGGACGTGCGCGATGACGAACGCCGCGGGCACGAGCCCCAGCAGGAGGCCGAGCGTCGCGTTGCCGGCGAGGCCTCCGACGCGCCCGACGACGGCGTCGGCCCAGGCGCGCGCGCGCGTGGGCTCGATGCGGCGCAGCACGCGGCGGTTCGTCGCGAGGCGATCGGCCAGCGCGGCGGCCCGTGTCCAGTTGTCGCCATACGCCCCGACGAGGCTGCTCACCCACAGGAACACGCCGGTCAGACCGGCAAAGAGGAACGACGGCCCGAGGAGCGAGGTCGAGGTCAGCACGTGCTCGGCCGTGTGCGCCGAGACGAGGTGGCGCCCCGCGAGCGCGCGGAAGCCGCGATCGGCGACGAGGGCGAGCGGGCCCGCGACGACCACGTTGCCGAACAGGCCGGCGATCTGCAGGCGGACCGTCGAGCGGAACACGGTCACGAAGTCGCGCAGGCGCGCGCGATGGCCCGCGCCCCCTTGCACGGACCGCGCGAGCACCGCGGCGGTGTGGGCCGGCAGCTTGGTCGCGATCGTGAAGTGGAGCAGGTAGGCGGCGCAGAAGGCCGCGCCGTAGTTGACCGCGAAGACGACCCCCTCGTAGAGCGCCGGCAGGTGCAGCGCGGCGAGCGCGTACTTGGCGATCGTGGCCCCCGCCATGATGGCGCCACCGCCCGCGCCCGCGAGCGCCGCGGCCCGGAACGAGGAGCGCTCTTCGTCGAGGTACGAGCGCCCCACCTCGGCCGCCGAGTCGACGATGTTCTGGGCGAGGAGATCGGCGCTGCGGGTGAAGAGCCGCCGACCGTTGGTGCCGCGGACGACGTCCTTCGCGATCGCGGCCAGCGCCTCGGCCAGGGCCTCGTCGCTCGGATCGTGGCGGACGGTGGTCAGGACGTCGAGCCGCCGCAGTTGCTCGCCCATGCGCCGGAGCTGGAAGGTGGTGTTGAGGCTCGCGCCCCGCTCGACGAGCTCCGCGCCGTGCGCCCCCAGGAGGAGGCTGCACTGGCGAACCCGACCGCGGAGCGCAAGGTAACCCGCGTCGTCGGTCGGCGCGGCGTCGAAGGTGGCGACCGCCTCGTAGAGGCCGTGGAACGGCGAGCGATCGCCCGCCGCGAGCCGCCGCACGTTGGGCGCGTGGGCCTGCGCCACCAGCTGGTGGGCGAGATCGGTCAGCGCGCCGCGGAGCGCGCGGCTCAGCGACTCGGCGAGCGGAGCGTCGACGAAGCCGCGGAAGAACGCGATCAGGCCCGGAGCGCCCACCCACTGGAGATCCCCCTCTGCGAGCGCGATGCGCAGCACCGAGGCGCCGTCGCTCGTCTTGCAGGCGGTGGGCAACGTGTGCAGCAAGAGCCACTCGCGGACCGCGCCGAAGAAGTGAAAGTCGAGGGGAATCCCCCCGTAGGCGAGGAGTCGCTCGACCTCGATCCTCGACACGAGCCGCTCGAACGTCCTCGCCACGGCGGCCCGGGACGCGGGCTGCTGTCGGAGACGCGCCTCGAGGAACCGCAGACGCGGCGCGAAGCGCTCGCCACGCGCCGGTCGCAGCCACTCGACCAGATCGGTGAGCCAGAGGACGCGCTCCTCGTCCTCGCCATCGGCGGGCGCGAACTCACAGATCTCGTCCAGCCGGGTGTGTCCTTCGTCCCTCTGGAGCAGCGCGAGGAACGGCGAGGGGCGAACGGCTTTCACGCGGCGTGCGGTGCAGCTCGCGTGCCGCACGAGTTCGCCGTGGGCTCATGGGTGGGGCCGTGGCGTGGTGCCCCAGTGCGACAAGATCCCCGATCCGAAGTGCGTCGCTTTGGTTACCATCCGCGCCATGCGCCCCCTCGTCCCCGCCCTCCTGCTCTCGGTCCTCCTGTCTGCCGCGTGCACCAACGAGAAGACCAACGCCCAGAAGATGGCGGAGGAGAGCGCCTCCGCGAAGGCCTCGGCCAGCGCCGCCGCCTCGGCCTCGGCCGCGGTCGTCGACCCGAAGGAGGAGAAGTACGCGGCGGCGCGCAAGGCGCTCAAGGAGCGCGCGACGCTGCACATGACGGCGATCGAGAAGCTCTACCTCGGCGCCACCGAGGCCGACCGCACGGCCTTCCGGACCTGGTTCCTCGAGGACAAGGACGGCGAGAAGGCGGCCGACACGCTCTCCAAGGAGGCGCTCACCGCCGCCAAGGACACCAAGATGACCCTCAAGAAGTGGGAGATCGGCGACGTGAGCGTCGACTCGGCCACGCTCGCCACCGGCACGACGGAGGTGTCGGTCGAGGAGAACCAGAAGGGCAAGCCCCGCTGCATCTACTACAAGCTCGAGTGGAAGAACGTGAGCGGCACCTGGCGCCGCGTGGCCCAGAAGGACTTCCGCATCGTCGCCTGCAACGCGCCCTGAGCGGCTCTGGCTCGGAGCGGCGAAAATTTTCGCCCGCACGAATGTAAAACGGGCGCTTTACATTCGTGCGCGGAAAAGTTCGGCCCGCGCAGCGCGAGCTTCTGCGACGTCACCTTCGACACGCGCCGAGGTCGTGATCCGAAAATGGCAGGCGCCTGCCACTCGGATGGCAGGCGCCTGCCATTTTCACCGTTCAGCGATCACCACCCCGGGGGCAGCACCGCGCCGTCGGGGAGCGGATCCAAGAACACGCTCTTGGCCACGTCGAGGCAGCCCGGGATGCTGTGGCCGTAGTAGTCGTCGCGGTTGAGATCGAGGATCGAAGGCTTCCAGAACTCGGGGCCGCGGTACATCAGGTCACGCGGGTCCTCCGAGACGTGACCGCGCTCGAGATGGTGGGGCGCGCACTCCGCCGCCGCGCCGAGCGTGTGGAAGATCTCGTGCACCATCGCGAACTCGAAGTAGCCGCCGTCGAGGTTGGCGAGCGTGTGCGCGTCGCAGGGGTACGGTCCTGGCGGTGTGCCGTGCAGGTAGAGCGCCGCCACGTGCCCGACGAGCTCGGGGGGCCACGCGCCACCACCGCAGGAGTAGGTGCTGCCGCCGCCGTAGTAGGCGGCGACGATCTTCTTGCCGCGGGGGGCGAGCTCCTTCTCGATCGCCTCGCGCACGTAGGCGCCGGTGGCCTTGATCTCGGCGTCCGTCTTGGAGAGGCGCTTGAAGCCGACGTCGAGCTTGCCGTCGCAGGTGTCGAAGCGCAGGCGCTTGCCGCCGGTCTGCTTCGCGAGCCAGTCGTTCCAGATCTCGATCGACTTCGCGATGCGGCCCTCGACGTCGTGTCGCTCGTCCTTGCCGTCGCTTGGGAGCACGTAGAACGCGCGGACCATGTAGCCGGTCGCGTCGTCGGGTCGGTCGGCCTCGGTGCGCTCGGGATCACACTTGGGGGCGGTGTCGGTGGCCGCCTCGCTGCCCGTGTCGACGGCGGCGTCGCTCGCGCCGGTGTCGGTTGGCGCGTCGGGGGTGGGATCGGAGGACGAGCAGCCGAGGAGCAGCACGAAAGGAAGCCAGCGCATGCAGGGCCGAAGATAGCACTCAGTCGTCGCGCCGCACCGGCTCGGAGGGGGCGCCCTGGACCAGGGGTCGGTGGTGGAACGCCGGATGCCGCTCCGCGAGCAGCGTTGCCGCGCGTTGCCAGCGCGCCGGGTCGGCGGCGAAGGGCTCGATCGCGAAGGCCCGCGCCAGCGTGTCCGGGACCACGCCGAGCGCGTCGTGCCAGTCCTCGCCGACGTCGATCGGGATGCGCAGCACCCGCTCCTCCCCTCGGCGGTGGAGGCTCGGTCCGCTGAAATGGACGTCCTCGAGGTTCTCGTGCGCGAGCATCGCCTCCAGCCAGCTGGTGAGAGGGAGCTCGCCGACGCGCCCCTTCGGTCGCCACGCCACCACCTCGTGCACGCGGTCGATCAACCGCGACTCGAGGAACCACGCGCAGCGGTCCTGCTCGAACCGCAGATCGATCGACCGGAGCCTCTGGAACACCGGCGCCTCGGCGCGCGCCACGGCGAGCTCGAGCGCGGGCGTCCACCCGGGCGCGACGTGCACCCGCTCGATCCCGAGCGCGTACGGCAGCGCGCAGATCGCCGCAAAATCCTCGGGATCGAGGCCCCAGCCGACGCGTCGCAGCGCGGTGAGGCCGGGCCGCAGGATCGCGCGCACGTCGCCGTCGACCGCCACCAGGGTCGACCACCCGGGGTGCTGCGCGAGCGCCCGGTGGCGCGGCGCGGACAGGTCGCGGCGGAGGCACGCGTGCGAGAGGAACCCGCGCTGGAACCTGGTGCGCGTGCGGCGCCACTCGGGGTCGAGCAGCTCCGCGAGCTCGCCGAGCCACGCGGCCTCGTGCTCGGGCGGCGCGGCCTCGGCGCGACCGTGCGCGCACTGCGCGGCGATGAACGCTCCACGAGGGTCGCCCCGCTCCTGCAGCCAGTCGGCGTAGACGAGCCGCGGCGCGTCGGCCTCGGGGTCGGCGAAGACCGCCGCGAGGAGCTCCGCTTCCGTCACCATGCAGGCAGCGTAGCCCGCTAGGCTCGCGCCATGAACAAGCGCCCCGCGCTGCGGTGGGCCTCGGTCTTCGTCGTCGTCCTGGCCTTGATCCTGCTGCCGTTCGCCTTCTTCGAGCGCTCGATCACCGCGTGGTCCACCGTCGTGCTCGGCCGCCCGCCGACCGTGGTGCTCGCCGTCGTCGTCGCCGGGCTGCTCGCGGCCGACGTGCTCCTGCCCGTGCCCTCGAGCCTCGTCTCCACCGCGTCGGGCGCCCTCTTCGGCTTCGCGGGCGGGGCGTTCGTCTCGTGGGCGGGCATGATGCTCGGGTGTCTCGTCGGCTGGGCGATCGGTCGATCGGTCGGCCGCGTGGGCCTCCGCCGCTACCTGGGGGAGGACGAGCTCGCGCGCGCCGAGCGCATCGGCGAGCGGTTCGGGAGCGCAGCGCTGGTGGTGTCCCGGCCCGTGCCGGTGCTCGCCGAGGCCTCGGTGCTGTTCGCCGGAGCCTGCGGCGTGCCGCTCGGGCGCACGATGATCCTGTCCGCGCTGGCCAACGCCGGCATCTCGCTCGCGTACGCCGCGGTCGGGGCGTTCTCGGCGCGCGTCGACTCGTTCCTGCTCGCGTTCGCGGGGGCCATGGGGCTGCCGGCGATCGCCCTCGGGATCGCCCACCTCGCGCGGCGGGAACGCGCGAGCGTCTAGAGTCCCACCCCTCGGCGGAGGGGTGGGATCTCCGGATCTAACGCACGCCGAGGACGACGCCGGCGCCGACCGTGCGACTGCCCTCGCGGAGGGCGAAGCGCATGCCGGCCTCGATGCCGATCGGGCGCTGGAGGCAGAAGCGCACCCGCGCGTGATCGCCCGGTTGCACCTCGGTCTCCGTCTCGAGCGTCCCCGTGACGTCGGTGGTGCCGAAGAAGAACTGCGGCTTGTACCCGCGCGCGAACGCGGTGTGACGGCCGCCCTCCTTCGCAGTGAGGACGTAGATCTCGGCCTCACCCTCGGCGTGGGGGTGGATCGAGCCAGGGATGGCCACGACCTGCCCCCGCGTGACCTCGTCGCGCTTGATGCCGCGGAGGAGCAGGCCGACGTTCTCGCCGGCGCGCGCGTCCGGCCGGTCCTTGTGGAACGACTGGATGCCCGTGACGACGACGACGCGCGGAGCGCCCTCCTCGACGAGGCCGACGATCTCGACCGGCTGCCCGACGGGCAACACGCCGCGATCGACGCGCCCCGTGACCACCGTGCCGCGACCCTCGATGGTGAACACGTCCTCGATCGGCATGAGGAACGGCGACGCGAGGTCGCGCTCCGGATCGGGGAAATACGTGTCCATGGTCTCGACGAGCGCCCGGATCGGCCTCTGCGCCGTCCCAGGCCCGTCGATCGCGGATGGCCTCGAGGCCAGGCCCTTCGACCACGGGGCCGGAAGCCGTGCTCCGCGAGCAGGTCCGCGACCTCGAGGACGACGAGCTCGAGGAGCTCGGGGTCCGCGACGTCGACCTTGTTGACGAACACCACCAGGCGCTGCACGCCGACCTGCTTGGCGAGCAGGACGTGCTCGCGCGTCTGCGCCTCGAGGCCCTGCGAGCCGTCGACGAGCAGGATCGCGCCGTCCATCTGCGACGCGCCGGTGATCATGTTCTTGATGTAGTCCGCGTGGCCGGGGCAGTCGATGTGCGCGTAGTGCCGCGTCGCCGACTCGTACTCCACGTGGGCCAGGTTGATGGTGATCCCGCGCATGCGCGCCTCGGGCGCGCTGTCGATCTGCTCGAGCGAGCGCGCGCGACCGCCGAACGAGGCCGCCATCACCTTGGTGATCGCGCTCGTGAGGGTGGTCTTGCCGTGGTCGACGTGTCCGATGGTTCCGACATTGAGATGGACCTTGCCCATGATCGTTTCTCCTGCACGCAATCGTCCGCGCATGACTCTGAGGAGTCGGCGGAGGACAGGACGACGAGGGCCAGGGAGCGCATGAAAATCAATGATGGATCATCGCGCAGCATCGGTCAAGGCACGCCTTCTTCGCGGCCGGTAGATCTTCTTCGTTCCTCGCGCGTAGAAGGGGAATGCGTCGCAAGGTCCGCCCCGCTCTGCCCGCGCCTCTGGCCCGTCCGCTGTCGCCCGCGGCGGCGGTCACGTGCCTCCCGACCGCCGCGGCCATCGCGCTCGCGCTCGCCGCCCTCGGGTGCTCGGCCGGCACGCAGGACTCCATCGGCGCCGACCCCGTGCGCACCTCGGTGCTGAGCGCGCCGTCCGCCTCGCCCTCGACGACCGCGGCCCCGACGCAATCGATCGCGCCGGCCGCGAACGGCCCCGACATCGAAGGGGAGATGCCCGCGGTGAAGGCCGTGCCCGTGCCCCCGCCCCCGGTGATCGGCCCGGCGCCCTCGTCGAAGCCCATCAAGCTCGGTGGCAAGCCGATGAGCCCCCACCCTTCGATCTGAGCGCGACCGACTCAATCGCTGGTGAAGGTGATCGGGTAGGAGACCTTCACGCGGCCATCGTTTGGACTCGGGAACACCAGCCTCCGATACTCGGCGAGGACGCAATCACCCAACGCCGGATCGCCCGTGGTGTTCTGGAGGACCACACCGCGTTGCAGACCGTGCCAGGCCGGTCGATCACGAACTCGACGCCGACCGTCCCAGCCAGCGTCGACTTCTGCTTCAACGCTCGCTCGTAGCAGGCGCGAAAGCGTGGAAACGCCACGCGAATCACCCGCTTGATCACCGCGGGGTCAAGCTTACCCTCGGGACCTGCCACCGGACCCGCCGCGGACGTTTCGGGCGACGAGGAGCACTTCACGTCGGGCGGCGTGCTCGCCACCACGATCGGCGGTGTGCTCTCTGCCGCGATCGAGCTGGACTCGTCCATCTTCGACGATGGGGCGCCCGTCTGCACGGGTCGGGTGCGACAGGCGAAGGCGGGCGCGAGCGCCAGCAGGCACGAGACGGCGACGCCGAAGAGCCGCGACACCTCGGCAGGGTACGTCGCCAGCCGACCAGCGTCACCCGCTCCACCCATGCCAAATCCTTGACGCTCTCTGCTCGAACAAACCCGCTCCTCGCGACGGGCACACCCGTTGCTCCTCGGGCCGCCATGGCCGCTGTCGCGAAGCTCCCCCACGCCCCTGCCCCCGCCCCCGAAGCGCCCGCGCCGCGCCCCGGCATGAACGTCAGCTTCGGCGACTACAGCTACCGCCTCTCCCCGCGGTGGGGTTTCGGCAAGCCCGCGCACCCGCGCCTGCAGCGGATCTTCGCGGCGGGACGCGAGCGCTACCTCAAGACGCTCCGCCTGTTCGCCGAGCTCAAGCCCGCGCTCGAGCGCATCCCCCTCGAGGACGCCGGCGACGGTCGCACGCCGCACTGGAAGAACGACTGGTTCCCGCCGCTCGACGCCATCGCGCTCTACGGCATGTTGTGCGTGCACGAGCCCGAGACCTTCGTCGAGATCGGTTCTGGCAACTCCACCCGCTTCGCGCGCCGCGCGATCAGCGACCACGGCCTCAAGACCAAGATCATCTCCATCGATCCCGAGCCGCGCGCCTCGATCGACCACCTCTCCGACGAGGTCGTGCGGATGCGCCTCGAGGACGTGGACCCCGAGGTCTTCTCCAGCATGTCGCCGAACGATCTCCTGTTCGCCGACAACTCGCACCGCAGCCTGCAGAACTCCGACGTGACCGCGTTCTTCCTCGACGTGCTCCCGCAGGCGCCGCCCGGGACGCTCGTCCACGTGCACGACATCTGCTTGCCGGACGACTACCCGCCGGAGTGGCTCGGGCGCATCTACAACGAGCAGTACCTGCTCGCGACCGCGCTGCTCTACGGCGAGAGCCGGCTCTCGGTGGAGTTCCCGAGCTACTTCGCCTTCTTCGACCCCGAGCTCTCGGCGGAGACGCGGCGCCTGTTCGGGGATGGTCCCCTCGGCGCGCTGCGCCTCTCGGGGGGCTCTTTCTGGATGAGGACCCGCTGATGTGCCACCCAGAAGACAAGCACAAGCGCCCGTCGCCGCACGAGAGCGGCACCTTCCGCCGGGTCAACGCGCCGCTGTTCCGGCCGAGCGGCAAGGTCAGCCGCTTCGACGTGCTCCCGCTGCCCGTGCGCGACCCGGAGCCCGCGCCGGACCCGGCGTGATCAGGCGGGCTTGGACCCGCGCACGAGCCACCCGAAGCCCGCGGCCGTGAAGAACATGATCAGGCTGTAGATCGCCGCCGGCAGCGCCATCGCGCTGTTGCCGAGGACGTTGTTGGCGACCGCGATCGCGAGCGTCCCGTTGTGGATGCCGATCTCCATGCCGATCGCCGTGGCCTGTCGCTTCTCGAGGCGCAGCGCGCGCGGCACGAGGTAGCCGACCGACAGGCTCGAGAGGTTGAACACGAGCGCCGGCAGCCCCACGGCCCGGAACGCGGGGCCGAGGCTCGCGCGCTCCTTGATCACCGCGAACACGATCACGAGCAGGAGGAACACCGCCGAGAGGAGCTTCACCGGCCGCCCCATGCGCGCCGCGATGTCGGAGCGCCGCGCGCGCACCAGCATGCCGAGGGCGATCGGCACGATCACCAGCAGGAACACCGTGACCACCTTGCTCGGCTGCATGGGGATGTGGTGGTGCACCCCGAGGAAGTGCGAGACCGAGAGCCCGACGACGAGCGGCAGGGTGACCAGCGAGAGCACGCTGTTCACCGCCGTCAGCGTGACGTTGAGCGCCACGTCCCCGTGCGCGAGGTGCGAGAACAGGTTGGCGACCGCGCCGCCCGGCGCCGCCGCGAGCAACATCAGCCCGACCGCCAGCACCGGAGGCAACCCGAACGCCTTGGCGATGCCGAAGCAGACGAGCGGCAGCAGCACCACCTGGCAGCCGAGCCCGATCAGCACCGCGCGCGGCACGACGAGCACGCGCCGGAAGTCGGCCGCGGTCAACGAGAGACCGAGCCCCAGCATGATGACGCCGAGGGCGAGGGGGAGGAAGAGCTCGGTGAGGAGGCTCGGGACCAACCGCTAGAGCTTGCGGTAGACGCCGACGACGACGCCGAGGATCATGCTCTGCTTGAAGTCGCTGGCGCGCACGTAGATCGGCGCCATGGCGGCGTTGGCGGGCTGGAGGCGGACGGCCTCCTTCTCGGGGAAGTAGTACTTCACGGTGGCGTCGTCGCCGATGAGGGCCACGACGATGTCCCCGCGCGAGGCGCTCGGCTGCTTGCGGACGAAGATGTAGTCGCCGTCGTGGATGCCGTCGTCGATCATCGACTCGCCCTGCACGCGGAGGGCGAAGACGTCGCGGCCGCCGCGCACGAGCATGCGGTCGATGCGCACCGTGTCGACGATGTTCTGCTCGGCGAGGACCGGCTGGCCCGCGGCGACGCGACCGACCACCGGCACCTCGACCAGGCGCTCGTCGTCGTCGCGCAGCGTGGTGCGCTCACCGGGCGGGCGGGCGTCGTTGGCGGCCTCGGCGTCGAGCCCGGCGCTCGGGAGCGCCCCGCTGAGCGCCGCGTTCGCCCGACCGATCGCGCCGAGGAGATCGCCGTTGGCCGCCGCGTTGTGCGGGTGCATGCCGTCGAGCGGCCGCAGCGCGCGCGACTTCATGTCCTCGCGGGTGAGGTAGCCCTTGCGCTCGAGCGCCCGCAGGTGGTCGTTGACCCCGTTGGTGCTGCGGATCCCCATGAACGCGCCGATCTCCCGCAAGGTGGGGGGGTAGCCGCGATCGTGGATGGACCTGCGGATGTACTCGAGGACCATCTGTTGGCGGTGCGTCAGGCCTTGCATGGGGACACGAGCTCCTTGGGGCTCCCCGATCGGAAACCCGAGGCACCCCCCAGCCCGAAGACGGGTGGAGGCTACGCCGGCTGGCCGATCAGGTATACGTAGGGACGGTACTGAACGGGTGGGGGGGGTGTCAAACTTGTGGCAAAGATGTTCGAAGTCCCCGCAACCCCAGGGGTCCTCCCTGGCGGACGGCCGCGCGCCCACCTCGCCCTGGTCCTCCACGCCCACCTCCCCTTTGTCCGGGCTCCCGACGACGACCGCCACCTCGAGGGCCGCTGGCTCGAGGAGGCCCTGCTCGAGACGTATCTCCCGCTCCTCGACGTGTTCGATCGGCTCGAGGCCGACGGCGTTCCCGGCTCGCTGTCGCTGGGCCTCACACCCACGCTGATCGAGATGCTGCGCGATCCGCTCCTGATGGGGCGTTTCGCCACGCGGCTCGACCGACTCGACGCGCTCGTCACGGCCGAGCTCCCACGCACGCCGCCGGAGTTCCTGCCGGCGCTCGCCTTCCACCGCGACCGCACCGCGCGTGCGCGCACGGTGCTCGCGCGTCACGGGGGCGACGTCGTCGGGGGATTCGTGCACCACGCCACGATCGGGCGCCTCGACCTGCTCGCCAGCGCAGCGACGCATGCGTTCCTGCCTGCGCTTCCGGCACGCGCGCTCGATGCGCAGGTGCGCATCGGTGCCCTCTCCTTCCGCAACGCGACCGGCTTCGCGCCCTCGGGGTTCTGGCTCCCGGAGTGCGCGATCGATCGCGTCGTCGAGGCAGCGATCGCGCGCGCCGGCCTGCGCTACGCGGTCGTCGAGGCCGACGCGGTGCTCGGTGCGCGCCCGAGGCCGCCGCTCGGCGTGCGCGCGCCGATCGCGAGCGCCCAGGGCGTGGCGCTGTTCGGCCGCGATCCGGCGGCGAGCGAGGAGGTGTGGTCCGCTGAGGTGGGCTTCCCCGGGCACGCGGCCTACCGCGAGTGGCACCGCGACGTCGGCTTCGATCGACCGGTCGAGCAGCTGCTCGGCGAGGTCGGGCCCGACGGCACCCGCGTGGCGACGGGCCTCAAGCTGCACCGCGTGACCGGCCGCGAGGTGCCGCTCTCGCACAAGGCGCCGTGGGACCCTCGCGTCGCCGAGGCAACCGCGCGGGGACACGCGCGCGCGTTCGTGGACGCGCGTGGACACCTTAGACCCGGCGAGCTCTCGGTGGCGCCGTTCGACGCGGAGCTGTTCGGGCACTGGTGGTACGAGGGGCCGTGGTTCCTCGACGAGGTGCTGCGGCTCCTCGCCGAACACCCGTCGCTGGCCGCGTTGTCGCTCCGCGACCACCTCGAGGCGCGCCCGATGCTCGTGCAGGCGGCCCCGGCGGCGAGCACGTGGGGCGAGGCCGGCCGCAGCGACACGTGGATCTGCGAGGAGAACGCGCACGTCCTCCGCCGTGTCCGGCGCGGGGCGCACGCCCTCGGCGCGGCCATCGATCGGCGGCCGCGGCCCAGCTGTCCGGCCCTGCAGCAAGCCGTCGTCGAGCACCTGTTGCTCTCGGCCTCGGACTGGCCGTTCATGATCCGCAAGGACACGACGAGGCAATACGCGGAGGCGCGCGCCGCGCTGCACGACGAGCGCCTGCGCGCGCTGCTCGAGATGATCGCGCACGGGGCGGTCGACGACGCGAAGGTCGCGGAGATCGCGCGCGAGGACACGTTCCTGCACGCGCTCGGCCCGGATCTGCCCGGGCTCTTCTCCCCGTCCGGTCCTCCGCTAGCTCAGTCCTTCTTCGGCTCGGACTTGGTCTCGGTCTTGGTCTCGGCCGGCTTGGACTCGGTCTTGGTCTCGGTGCTGGTCTCGGTCTTCGGCGTGGACGTGGTCGACGAAGACGACGAAGTGGCACCGCTGCCCGTGCTGGTCGTGCCGTAACCGCCGGTCGTGTACCAGCCGCCGCCCTTGAGGATGAAGTTGCCCTGCGAGATCAGCCGCTGGGCCTGCTTCTCCCCGCACTTGGGGCAGACCTCGACCGGCGGGTCGCTGATCTTGTGGATCTCCTCGAAGTGGTGGCCACAGGCTCGGCAAGCGTACTCGTAGGTCGGCATGGCGCGTCGGTCGTGGTAATCAGCTCCGCATTCCCGGTCAACGGGCGTCGCCCAAAAGAGGAGCCGTCATGTCGGAAGCCCCCGTGCTCGTGGCCCGCGAAGGCCACGTCGCCCTCGTCACCGTCAACCGCCCCGAGAAGCTCAACGCGCTCGATCGCGAGGTCCTCGTCCGCCTGCTCGCGGCGTTCCAGGAGCTGTCCGCCGCCGGCGACGTCCGCGTGGCCATCCTCTGTGGCGCGGGCGAGAAGGCCTTCATCGCGGGCGCCGACATCGCGGCCATGCGCACCCTCGGGGTGGTCGAGGCCAAGTCGCTCGCCGACCTCGGCCACCAGCTCGGCCAGGTGATGGAGAGCTGCGCGTTCCCGATCCTCGCGGCGGTGCAGGGCTTCGCGCTCGGCGGCGGGTGCGAGCTCGCGATGGCGTGCGACCTGATCTACGCGGGCGAGAAGGCCAAGTTCGGCCAGCCCGAGGTGAACCTCGGCGTCATCCCCGGCTTCGGCGGCACGCAGCGGCTGATCCGACGCGTCGGCGTCGGCAAGGCGCGCGAGCTCGTGCTCACCGGCGACATCATCGACGCGACCGAGGCCCACCGCATCGGCCTCTGCGAGGCGGTGTTCCCGCAGGCCGAGCTGCTCGCCAAGGTGAAGGCCGTGGCCGCGAAGATCGCCAGCAAGGGTCCGGTCGCGGTCGCGCAGGCCAAGGTCGTGATGCGCCGCGGCGACGCGGGGCTCCCGTCCGCCAACGAGCTCGAGGCGCAGGCCTTCGCCATGCTGTTCGGCACCGCCGACCAGAAAGAGGGCATGGCGGCGTTCGTCGAGAAGCGTCAGGCCGCGTTCGTCGGCAAGTAGCCAAGGTCACCCCGGGGCGCGCCGCGGGCCGCCACCCCCCCCCCCCCCCCCGCCCTCGCCCCCCCTCCCCGCCGCCGCGGCGAAGGCGGATCCGAACGGCACCTGCTGCGACGGCAAGCTGGTCGGGGGCGAGGCGCCTCGCGGCCAAGGACGTCGAGCAGAAGGAGCCGTGCGGCAACGTCCAGTGCGGCATCGGGTGCGCGTGCTCGGGGGACACGCCGAACGAGTGCGTCTGCATGCAGCTCGGCCCCAAGGCGCAATAGGCGTATCCTCCGCCCATGGACGACGCGCGTCGCAAGATCCTCGAGCGCCGGAGCCGGTTCGTCGCGGCGGCGATCTCCACCATCGCCATCGGGTGCGAGCCCCCCGCGCCGCAGCCGTGCCTGAAGACGGCCCCTCCCGACGCCATGAGCGCACCGGACGAGGGCGTGGCGGAGGACGCGAGCGCTCCGGAGGAAGACGCGACCACGGTTCCGCAGCCGTGTCTCTCGCCGCAAGTGTGTCTGTCGCCGGTCCCGCCGCCGGACACGGGGCCGCCGGACACGGGCACGCCGGACGTGAAGCCGCACCCGTGTCTGAAGATCGCGCCGCCGAAGAAGGACGCCGGGCCCAAGGTCTGCCTCGACTTCGCGCAGTGACCCGGTTCCATCGTTCATGAAGAGCACCGTCCCCACCCTGCCGACGCGCAAGCTCTCCGCCAAGGAGAGCAAGGCTGTCGACGCCGAGATCGCCCGACTCGAGGAGACGTACGCCATCACGCTGCCGGCGGACTACGTGGAGTTCCTGCGCGATGTCGGTCCGGGCGAGTACGCCGAGTACTTCCGCATCGCCGGGCTCCACACCGGCGCCGGGCCGAAGTGGAAGGTGTTCCTCCTCGACGCCGAGCTCGCACGGTTTCGCGACGAGGAGGCGCAAGCGTTCTACGTGGCCGAGTTCGGACGACCGAAGCTGTTCCCGACGCTGATCCCCTTCGCGAGCAACTTCCAGGGCGACCAGTTCCTGTTCGACGCCGCCGGCCACGTCGCCATGATCGCGCGCCTCCGGCCGAAGTTCTTCCGGAAGGTCGCGGACTCGTTCGAGGGCTTCCTGCGCTTCTGCGTGGACGGCGGGTTCCAGCGCGCGCTCGGGTACGACGAGGAGGAGGCCGGCCCTCCCACCTTCGTCCCGCTGGCGACGATCCTCGAGAACGCGCGTCCGAAGTCGCAGAAGAAGCCGACCAAGAAGTGAGGGGTCACACCACGCGCGCGAGGGCCCGGAGGAACACCTCGTAGACCGGCAGCTCGTAGTGCCCCATGTGGAAGATGCGGAACAGCTCGTTCGAGAGCTTGCCCTGCGCCGCGTAGATCTCGAACACGTGCCCCTCCACCGGCTCCGTCGCGAGCCGCTCGGCCATCACGTCGTAGCTCTTGCCCGCGGGGATCCCGGGCGCGGTGCCGATCGAGCCGAGCGGTTGCCCCTCCCAGCGCGCGATGCGCAGACCGAGGCGCTCGTAGCCGGCGCGCAGGAGCTCCGCGCGCGCCTGGTAGATCGCGTTGCGACCCGCGACGCCACCCTCCTCGCGCAGCGCACCGAGCGCCGCCTCGACCTGCAGCACGCTCATGGGATCGATGGTGTACGGGTGCGCGCCCTTCTCCTGCGCGTCGAACGCCTTGCGCAGCTCGAGGCTCGGCGTGCGCGAGGCGAAGCCCTTCATCTCGTCGAGGAGGTCGTCGCGCACCAGCGCCATCGTGAGGTTGGGGTGCGAGTGCAGGCCCTTGTTGCACGAGCCCATCACGGCCGAGACGCCCCAGCCCTCGAGGTCCATCGGCTCGACGAACAGCGCGCTCACGCCGTCGACCAGCAGCTTCTTGCCGCGCGCGCGACAGATCGCGCCGATCTCGGCCACCGGGTTGAGGGTGCACGTGGAGGTGCCGCCGTAGACGACCGCAACCGCGTCGGCCTCGCCGCGCGCGAGGATGCCGTCGATCGCCGCGAGGTCGGGGCGCTGCCCGTACGGCAGGTCCATGTCGACGACGGGCTGACCGATCGTGCGCGAGAACTCGAGGATGCGGTCGCCGTACGCGCCATTGCGCACCACGAGCAGGCGCTCCTTCGGGTGCAGGCAGCTGCCGAGGACCGCGGCGATCGCCGTGGACCCGGAGCCGGTGAGCAGGATCGCGCGGTGCCGCGGGCACCCGAGCGCCTCCTGGATCTCGCGGCGCACCTTGGCGAGGAGCGGCGAGAAGCGCGGGCCCCGGGGGACGATCGGCGAGGCGCCGTACGCGCGCGACACCGCGTTGACGGAGTCGGGGAGGTGGAACACGGCCGGGGTCAGCGAGACGATGCGCGGCATGGGGCGGAGGCTGGCCGTGAGCGGCGAGGCGGTCAAACCGGCTCGGAGACCATGGCGAGCAGCCGGGTCGTCGTGTTCCAGTTGCGCAACGTGAGGCTCTGGTAGACGGGCCGCTGCGCGAGCTTGGGCAGGCGGCTCTGGGTCGCCTTCTCGATGAGCTTACGGAAGTAGAGCGCGAGGGTGCCGGCGTGCGCGGTGTCCACGCCCGGCCGGGTCGTGACCTCGGCCAGCGCCGCGGCAGGATCGAGCGGCTCCTTCACGAAGGCGACGTCGTACCGGTAGACCGCGGGCTCGCTGCCGAAGCCGGCGGGCGCCTCGGCGACCACGCGCGCGAGCTCGTCGGCGGAGACCAGCACCACCTTGGCTGCGTAGGAGAAGGTCTCGCTGAGCGCGGCCTCGAGGGACGCGACGAGCGCGGACTTCTTGCCACGCTTGGCGTCGAACACGACGTTGCCGCTCTGGATGTACGTCTCGACCCGGGTGAACCCGAGCGCCTCGAACGCGGCGCGGAGCTCCACCATCGGGATGAGGTTGTTCCCACCGACGTTGATCCCACGGAGGAGGGCGACGTAGCGCGGCATCGGTACGCAGGGTCCACCAACGCCCGGCCGCGTTCAAGTCCGGTCACTCGATCGCGTAGCGATGGATGCGCCCGCCCTTGGTGCCGACCAGGGCGATCGTCGACCCCACGAACGCGACCGAGGCCGGCTCGTCCTCCAGCGTCTCCTCGCCCACCCGCTCGAGGCCGCCGCCGGCGAGCGACCACAGCTGCACCGTGCGGTCGAACGGCCCGAGCACGAGGAGCAGCGCGCCGTCGGGCGACGCGGCGAGCCGCGAGACCTCGGCCCGCTTCCCCGTCGCGAGCCGCTTGCCCGTCGCGAGGTCCCACCGCGCGAGCTCCGTGCTGCCCGAGACGCACGTGCCGTCGGGCAGGCACACGAGCGCGTGCACGAAGCTGCCGTGCCCCGCGAGCGCGTGCACCTCCTTGCCGTCCTCGACGCGCCACACCTTCACGAGCTGGTCCGCGGCGCCGGTCACGACGAAGCGCCCGTCGGCCGAGAAGGCGATCGCGTCGACCTGCGCCTTGTGCTTCTCGAGCACCACGCGACGTTTGCCGGTCGCGAGGTCGAACAGCGCCGCGCGCCGCACGAAGCTGGCCGCCGCCGTGCGCCCGTCCGGGCTGATGGCGAGGGCGCGCGCGTTGCCGAGGTCGCCGCAATCGATCTCGCCCGCGACCCGGAGCCCCGCGAGGTCCCAGCGCTGCACCAGGCTCTCGCGCCCGTAGCCGCGCGTCGTGAGCGCGGTGCGCCCATCCGGCGAGAGCGCCATCGCGCCGATGTCCTCGGTGGCGCCCCCGACGGTCTCGATCTCCTTGCCGGCGTCGACGTCCCAGAGCTTGAGCGTCCGATCGGTCGACGCGCTCACCACGACGCGGCCGTGGATCCCGAGCGCGGTCACGCCGCCGCTGTGCCCCTCGCCCATCGGCAGGAGCCGCTCTCCGGTCGTGAGCGACCACACCTCGAGCGAGGTGCCCTGCGCCAGCGCCGCCGCGCGCGCGAACGCGAGCCGCTCGCCGCGGTGATCGAGCGCGAGGACGTGGAGTGGCTCGAACGTGCGCTCGAACACCGTGGCCCCCGTGTCGAGGTCCAGCACCTTCACCTCGGCGTCCTCCCGGCCCGACTTCACCGCGAGGCGCCGCCCGTCGCCCGACACCGCCGCGGTGTCGAGATAGCCGAGGTCCAGGGCGCGGACCTCCTTGCCGCTCGGCACCTCGACGATCGCGCCGCAGTCGAAGCCCGCGTAGAGCAATCGGTCGTCGGAGAGGAACGCCACCACGGACGCGTACCCCGGGAGCGTGGCGATCACCTTGGCCTTGGCCACGTCGTGCAGCTTGATCTTGCGGTCGCCGCCCGCGGTCGCCGCGTGACGCCCGTCGGGCGAGAACGCGACCGCCTTCAAGGCGCTCGAGTGCCCCTTGAGCGCGCGGTCGGCGGCCGATCCGAGCGAGAACAGGCGCGGGATCCGGTCGTCACCGCCGAGCAGCCACTGGCCGTCGGGCGAGAACGCGAGGGCGTGCGCGGCCGCCCGGGACTCGAACGAATGGAGGCGCTTGCTCGTGACGCCGTCGAACACGAGCGCGTGGTTGTCGTAGCCGGAGGCCGCGAACCGCGCGCCGTCGGGGGTGATCGCCGCCGACGTGAACCCGTGGGTCTTGGCCTTGCCCGTCGCGCGGGCGCGCCCCGTCGCGAGGTCCCACACGACCACCTTGCCCGGCTGGCCGCCGTCGGCCGAGACGAGCAGGTCGGCGTCGCGCGCGAAGGCGAGGCGGGTGACCTCGGCGCCGTGACGCATCGACTCCCCACCCCAGGTACTCACCCTCCGCAGCTGCATGGCCCCGCATGCTAGCGCGGCGGGCGACGGCGTCAGCGTTCGAAGCCCGCGCGCTGCTGGCTCACCTCCACGCGGTAGCCGTCGGGGGCCGTGAAGTACGTCAGCGTGCCGCGGGCGTTCACGATCACGTCGCTCACCTCGGCGCCCTCCGCGCGGGCGCGGGCCTGGAGCGCCCGCACCTCCGCCTCGTCCGGGACGAGGAAGCCCAGGTGGAACCCCTCTGGGTAGCGCTCCCCCTCGGCGGCGCGCTGCACCACGAGGACGAAGCCGTGGCCGTCGGTGAGGATCCCGAAGGTCGGCGCGTCGGGCCTGGTCTGCAGGGTGAGGCCGAAGAAGCGCTGGAAGTACGCCAGCGTCGCGGGCACGTCCTGCACGTGGAGGTCGAGGTGGTTCAGCTTCATGGGCCGAGTGTGCGCGCGGACCTCGCGGCGCAGTAGTGATGATTCCTGTTACCATCCATCACCGTGGTGAATCTCTCGTCGATCGACCTCAACCTGCTCGTCGTGCTCCACCACGTGCTCACCGAGCGCTCGGCCACGCGCGCCGCCCGGCGGCTCGGGGTCACCCAGTCGGCGGTGTCGAACGCGCTCGGGCGCCTGCGCGACCTGTTCGACGACCCGCTCGTCGTGCGCCACGCCCGCGGTCTCGCGCCGACGCCCCGCGCCGAGAGCCTGGCCCCACGCCTCGCCCGGCTCCTCGGCGAGGTCGGGGGCCTGCTCGACGACCAGGCGTTCGAACCGACGACCGCGACCCGCGAGTTCACGCTCGCCTGCGCCGACTACTACGGCATGGTGGTCGTGCCGCCCCTCGCCGCGGCGCTCCGCGAACGCGCTCCGCGCGCGAGCCTGCGCGTCGTGACGCTCGAGCAGCTCGTCGCGGGGGGAGGCCTCGCGCAGGAGGTCGACGTACACGTCGGTCGACCGCCGACGCTGCCGGCCGGATGCCGCGTGCAGCCGCTGTTCGACGAGCGGTTCGTCTGCCTCACGCGCAAGGAGCGCGGCGTCGACGGACGGCGCATGGGCCTCCGCGCGTACGCCGCGGCCGAGCACGTGCGCGTGCGGGTGCTCGACTCCGCGCGCGACCCGATCGACACGGCGCTCGAGGCGCGCGGCATCACCCGCAACGTCGCCCTCACCGTGCCCCACTTCTCGCTGGTGCCGCTCGTCGTCCTGCGCACGGGCTGGGTCGCGACGATGTCGGAGCGCCTCGCGCGCCTCTACGCCGGCTTCCTCCCCCTCGCCCTGCGCCCGCCGCCCTTCTCGCTGTCGGCGCGCCCTGTCCAGATGCTCTGGCACGAGCGCACCCACGAGGATCCCGCGGCGCGGTTCTTCCGCGCGCTCGTGCTCGAGGTGTCGCGCCGGTAGGGCACACGACTCCGGGAGTCGCTACTCTCCCCCGCGATGCGCACCTCCCTCGTGGCCACGCTGGTCCTGCTCGTCGCGTGCGAGAAGAAGCCCGCCCCTCCGCCCGCCCCCGCGCCCGCCGTGAGCACCACGACGGTGGCGAGCCCGGCGATCACGCCCAGCACCCCTGCCCCCGCGCCCGACGAGCCGATGCCGAACGCGACCGCGGCGTCCTCGGCCCCGGCGGCGACGGCCCTCCCTCCAGCGGTCGCGCCTGCGCCCTCGGTCGCGTCGGCCCCCGTCGCCTCGTCCGCACCGACCCCGGCTCCGTCGGCGTCGGGACCGAAGACGTTCGCCTGCGGCGGCGCCGGGCTCCCGAAGTGCCCCCTGCAGAAGTGGATGGCCGAGGTCATGCAGCCCGCCATGAAGGGCAACGACCCCGCGAAGCTCACCGCGGCGCTCGAGCAATCCGCCAAGTACGGTCCGCCCGGCTACACCGACTGGAACAAGTGGGTGAAGGCGGGGGTCGCCGTGCTCGCCAAGGACAAGAACGTCGCCGCGGCCAAGCCGTCGTGCACCGGGTGCCACACCGACTACAAGCCCCGCTACAAGGCCGAAGACCGCGATCGTCCGCTGTGAGGCTCACTCGTAGCGGTACTTGAGCCAGACCCGCACGCTCGACGCGGGGTCGGAGTACGAGGCGCCGTCCTCGTCGAGAGCCCCGCACAGGAGTCCATCGTAGTCGGCGTGGAAGTCCCAGCTGACGGTCATCGGCTGGCCGACCGCACCGAGGTGCGAGACGACCTGGTAGCTGAAGCCGCGCGCGGAGCCCGAGGCCGGCGGGGTCGGCGCGAGGCGGTAGGTGGTGGTGCCGGGGATGGCCACCGTCGTCTGACCCGCGGCCCAGCTGAAGCTCATGGCCGCGCCATCGGTCGCCACGAAGCGGTTGGGGCCCGAGGTGGCGTCGCTGTCGCCGCAGATGCCCACCTTCACGATGCGGATGCGCTTGCCGGCGTAGGCCTTGAGGGTGCCCATCACCTTGGGGGTGGTGATCGATGCGTCGGTGCCGGGCGCGGTGAACAGGAGCGTGCCGCACGGGGCGCACGCGCTCCCGCCACAGTCGATGGCGGTCTCCTCACCGTTCTGCACCCCGTCGTCGCAGCGCGCGGCGACACAGGCCTTGGCAGTGCACACCTTGGAGAGGCAGTCGGCGGCCACGCCGCACTTCTTGCCGACCGCGCAGCCCGGGCAGCTGCCGCCGCAGTCGACGTCGCTCTCGGTGCCGTTCTGGGCCTTGTCGGTGCACGAGCCGGCGCCTGCGTCGGCCGCGTCGTCGGCCACTTCGCCATCGGCGGCATCGGTGGCCGCCTCGGCCGCCGCGTCGGCCGTGTCGGAGCGCGTGTCAGGCGTTGCGTCCACCGCGACCGCGCCGTCGCCGCCGCCGTCCACGCAGTCCGTCAGGCAGTCGACCGCCTCGAGGTCGGAGACGCCGGTGAGCGCGTTGCAGCCCGAGACCCCGGCCGAGGCCCCGACGAACGCCAGGAGGACCCACGACGGAGGGAGCCGCGACATTCCCGTGAGTCTACACGGCGCGCGCCGGTCAGAGCAGGTCGCCGAGGCGCTTGGCGAGCGAGCCCCCGCCGAACAGCGCGCGGACCGCCTTCTGGAACCCGCCGTAGGCGCCCTTGGTGAACGGGTACCAGGTGGGCTCGCGGTCCATCGTGCCGAAGCGGTCGACGTTCACGTGCTTGACGTGGCAGAACGAGCGCAGGCCCTCGGGCCCGTGCACGCGCCCGATGCCCGACTGCTTGACGCCGCCGAACGGCGCCTCCGCCATCGCGTAGTTCACGAACACGTCGTTGACCACCACGCTGCCCGCGAGCACGCGCTCGGCGATGCGGCGGCCCTTCTCGCGGTCCGCCGTGAACACGTAGGCGTTGAGGCCGAGGTGGGAGTCGTTGGCGTGGGCGATGGCCTCGTCCTCGCTCGCGACCTTCATGAAGGGGACGATGGGCCCGAAGATCTCCTCGGTCATCACGGTCATGTCGTGGTTGCACCCGGCGATCACGGTGGGCGCGAAGAACATGCCCTTGCGGGTGCCGCCCGTGCGCACGACGGCGCCCTTCTGCTTCGCGTCGGCGATGTGCTTCTCGACGACGTCGACCTGCTTGTCGAAGGTCATCGCGCTGACGTCGAGGTCGAGGCTGGTCATCGGGTCGCCCTGGCGCAGCTCCGAGACGAGGCCGACGACGCGCTCGAGGAGCCGGTCGTGGACCTGCGCGTGCGCGTACACGCGCTCGACCGAGATGCAGATCTGGCCACTGTTCGCGAACCCGCCGAACACGATGCCGCGCGCGGTGCGCTCGATGTCGGCGTCCTCGCACGCGATCAGCGGTGCCTTGCCGCCGAGCTCGAGGGTGCACGGGATGAGGCGCTCGCCGCACATCGCCGCGACGCGCTTGCCGGTGGCGACGCCGCCGGTGAACACCACCATGTCGGGCTGGGCGTCGATGAGGTCGGAGCCGGTCTTGCCGTACCCCTGCACCACCTGGAACAGGTCGCGCGGCAACCCTGCCGTGGCGTCCCAGATCTCCTTGGCCTTGGCGAGGACCAGCGGCGTGACCTCGCTCGGCTTGAGCACGACCGCGTTGCCGGCCGCGAGGGCGAACAGGGTGTCGCCGAGGCTCAGGACGAAGGGGAAATTCCAGGGGCTGATGATGGCGACGACCCCGCGCGGGACGTACTGCAGGTAGGCGGTGCGGTACTTGGCGAGCCCCAGCGTGACCCGCTGGGGAGAGAGGATCTCGGCCGCGTGCTTGCTGAGGTAGGTGGCGACCTCGGCCACCGGGAACACCTCGAAAAGGAGGGATTCGTGCCGGGTCTTGCCGTTCTCCTGCGAGAGCAGCTCCACGATCTCCTCGCCGCGGTCGACGATCGCGTTCCGGAACCGCAGCAGCCGGACCGTCCGCTCCTCGATCGGGAGCAGCGCCCACGCCTCCTGGGCCCGCCGGGCGGAGGCGACGACCGCCCGGACCTCTTCGGTGGACGAGACCGGGACCCGCCCGAGGACCTCGCCGGTCGCCGGGTTCCGGCTCTCGATCTGCGAAGAAACGCCTGAAACCGTGGCCTCGGCCGAGCTGGTGAAACGGGTGACCTGGGTAGCGTCCGGCATGGGCCGGACATGGTAGCGCCCTTCGTCCGACTCCGGGAGCGCCCAAAGCCGGGAATCCCTCCGCTCGCGTCGTGCTTGACGTGAGCCCTCAGGTTCGTGATCTTGGGGTGCCCCTGGATGACTGCGTCCTCCCAGCCTCCGTCGATTCAAGAGCTCAAGCGGGCACTCGTCCAAGCGGGCCTCGAGGTCTATCGCACCCGTCCCGACGCGGTGCACCTCGCGGAGCGCCCGCGGGACAACCAGATCCTCGACGCGGGCATCAGCGTCCGCCCGGCGGCCAACGACGGCACGCTCGAGGTGCGGGTCGTGCTGCGCGCCCAGCGCAGTGACTTCCCCAACGACTCCAAGGAGAAGGCGTGGGATCGCGTGCGGGCCACGGCGCGCACCGAGCTGTTCGCGACCGGCCTCGCCTACGGCGAGCACGAGGCGCGCGAGCTCCCCATGCTCGATCCGGGCGACAAGACCAAGACCCTCGACGTCTGGTACGAGATCGTCTTCACGATCGTCGTGGCCGACGTCGACGCGGCGATCGCCGAGGTCAAGCGCGCCCTCATCATCGACAAGTACGTCAAGGCCTGACGTCCCGTCACCGGTAGGCCCACTCGGGTAGCCACTCGGGGGGGCCACTCGAGGGGTTTGCGTCGCTGCCGTCGCCGCGCATGATCTCCGCGCGCGCCCGCGCAGGAGCCCCCATGTCGCTGCCGAACCGCCACAACCCCTACCGCTTCGACCCCTACCTCGAGCGGCGCGCGAAGATCGACTACTACGCCGACGACCCGTTCCTGCAGCAGGTGGTGCGCCACTTCGCCAAGGGCGACTTCGCCCGGATCGACGCCGCGGCGCGCGCCGTGTCGCAGAAGGCCTCCTACCGGTGGCGCGACCTCGCCGACGCGATGGCCCGCCTCGAGCAGCGCCCCACCCTGCAGACCTGGGACGCCCACCACCGCCGCGTCGATCGCGTGCTGCGCCCCGCCGAGGCGCTGACCCTCGAGAGCGAGGTGTTCTCGGAGGGGCTGTTCTCGAGGCGCACCGATCCGCTCACCCGCATCGTGAAGATGTTCCTGATCTACGAGAACGGCGAGGCGTGCACCGCCTGCCCGCTCGTGTGCACCGAGGGCATGGTGGCCGTGCTCGACGCGCACGCCGAGTCCGCCGAGGCCAAGGCGATCCTCGAACACGTCAAGGAGGGCCGCGACGGCCGGTTCGGCGTCGGGGCGCAGTTCCTCTCGGAGATCCAGGGCGGCTCCGACGTGCCCGCCAACGTGTGCGAGGCGGTGCTGGAGGACGGCGCGTGGCGCCTCTTCGGCACCAAGTTCTTCTGCTCGGTCGCCCACGCCGACTACGCGGTCGTCACGGCCAAGCCGCGGGGCAGCGAGGCGGTCGGCCTGTTCGTGGCTCCGCTCTGGCAGCCCGGGCACGAGAACCAGCGCCGCAACGGCCTCACCGTCGATCGCCTCAAGTGGAAGATGGGCACCTGCGAGCTGCCGACGGCCGAGATGACCTTCGAGGGCATGTTCGCCTACCCGGTCGGGCCGCTCGACCGGGGCCTCGCCAACGTGGTCGGCGTCGTGCTCACCCTCTCGCGCCTCACGGTGGGCATCGCCTCGGCGGCGAGCATGCGCCGCGCGGCGCGCGAGGCCGCCGTCTACGCGGAGTTCCGCGAGGCGTTCGGGCAGCGGCTCACCGGGTTCCCGATGGTCCAGGCCCAGCTCGCCGACATGGACCGCGCGTCACGGCGCACCACCGCGGGCGCGTTCAAGATCCACCACGCCTTCCACGCCCCCGACAAGGACGAGCGACGCACCCTCGAGGCGCGCGAGCTCGTGATGCTCCAGAAGTTCGCGTCGTCCGAGGACTCGACGGAGACCATCCGCGAGGCCATGGCGATCTTCGGCGGGCACGGCGTGATGGAGGACTTCTCGTGCCTGCCGCGGCTGTTCCGCGACTCCGCCGTCAACGAGCTCTGGGAGGGGCCGCGCAACGTGCTGCTCGCCCAGATCCACCGCGACCTCCACCGGGCGTCGCGCAAGCTCGCGCCCCGCGAGTTCGTGACCGGCCTCTTGCGCGGCGCCGACGCCGGCGTGGTCGCGCCGATCGCCGCCACGTTCGAGGAGCTCGTCCCGCTCGAGGCGCTCCCGATCGAGGCGTGTCGCCGCTGGGACCAGGCGTGCCGCGCGCTCGTGCACGCCTACCAGGACGTGGCGCTCGCCGAGGTGGAGGCGTCCTAGGGCAGCAGGGTGAACGCGGTCGCCGATCCGTCGACCGTACCCTGTGCGCCCGGATCGATCGTCGTCTCGGCGAGCACGTTGGTTCCGTGCACCTGCGTCCCAGGTGCCCACGCTGGCGAGGCGCACCGAATACTCCGGGCGTGCCTCGAGCGAAGGCGACGCGTCGGGGAGCCACAGCTCGATCTTGGCCTTGCCCGGCTTCGCCGTCGCCGGGACCCGCAGGCGCGCGACGACGATCGCCGGGCTCCCCGCGGCGAGCCGGTGGAACACGTCGTAGCCGGTCAGCGGCGCGACCCAGCGCCTTGCGCCGTCGTCGAGCACGACCCGCACCGGGCGCGCGTTGAACATCGTGCCGAAGCCCACGTTGCGGTAGTCGACCTGGAGCGGGATCACGCCGCCTGGCCGCACCGATGGCGGGTACACCACGCGATCGACGACGAAGCGATACCCGAGGCGGCGCGTGATCTCGTCGCGGCAGCCCCCCTTGCCCCACTCGCTCCACACGTCGGGGTGGTAGAGCGGGTTGTAGAACGCGAAGTGGTAGCGACCGAGCTCGGCGATCGCGTTCGAGCACGACGTGCGCGGCGGGTTCGGCTCGCAGGACTCGCCGCCGTTCGGGAGGAACTGGCTGTCCGCGTCGAGGTAGGCGCGATCGGCGTCGGAGGTGTACGTGCCCTGGTCGTTCGCGGTGGCGAGGAAGCAGTCGTTGTGGTGCCCCACGCGCGCCGCGGGCGTCGTGCCGAACACCTCGGCGCCCACCGGCGCGGGGAAGCGTTCGCTCTTGTAGCGCGGCGCGCGGACCAGCACGCGGCGGCTCTCGGGCAGCGCGGCGAGGATCGCGTCGAGGATCGCCGTGCGCGCGGCCTTGGTCTCGAGGCCGTTCGACGAGCCGTGCCACTCGCCCCACAGGCCGATGAAGCCCGCCTCCATCACGGCGATCACGTCGACGTGCTTGGCGAGCACCGGCGCGAGCTGCGCGAGGTGCGCGAGGATCTGCGCCTGCGAGGCGTCCGGGTCGGTCGACGGGTAGGTCGACGGATCGTTGTAGACGAACCGCAGCACCACCTGGAGGCCCGCCGCGCGCACGCGATCGAAGCCGGCATCCAGCGCCGCGAGGAAGACCGGGTCGAGCTTCTTGGTGCGGTACGCGTCGAGGCGCACCTTCGCGTAGGCGAGGGAGTATCCCTGGCCGCGAAGCGCGGCGTAGCTCGCGCCGTCGGTGAGGGCGATGCCGGCGCCCTCCATGAGGCCGCGCCCGGGGTTCAGGAATGGCGTCGTGTCCTCGGTGAAGAGCTTGCTCACGACGGGCGGGTCGATGGGCGCCAGGCCCGTGTCCGTGGCTGCGTCCGTGGGGACCGCGTCGCTCCCGACCTCGATCGCGGCGTCGGGAGTGACGTCCGCCGGGTCGCCCTCGAGCGAGCCCGCGCTGCACGCCGTGAGCAGCGTGACGATGGACACGGAGAGCCCCCGGCGCACCTGGAGCATCGCAACACGAGTCTGGCGCGCCGTTCAAGACGCGGCGCGTGGTCGCTTCAGGGAGGGCTGATCGGCGCGAGCCCGGCGATCTTGTTCGACTCGCGGACGTGGACCGGCGGTGCGTGGAGGTCCCACACGAGGCCGAGCGCCTCCATCGCCTTGAGCACGTAGAAGCTGAGATCGATCTCCCACCAGTAGAACCCCTGGCGCGCGGCGCGCTGGTAGTAGTGGTGGTTGTTGTGCCAGCCCTCGCCCATGGTGATCAGGGCGAGGATCAGGCTGTTCTTACTGTTGTCGGTGGTCGTGTAGCGACGGCGCCCGAACATGTGGGTGAGCGAGTTGATGGCGAACGTGCCGTGCCAGAGCAGCGTGGTGGAGACGAAGAGGCCCCACACGAGGGCGAACGAGCCGCCCACGAGGAACAGGCCGACGCCGAGCGCGGTCGGGAACACCCACCAGTAGCGATCGACGAGCACGAGCTCGGGGTACTTGGTGAGATCCTTGATCTTGTCGCGGTCGGTGGCCTCGTAGCGGTACGAGAGGATCCACCCGAGGTGGCTCCACAGGAACCCCTCGCGCTTGGCCGAGTGCACGTCGCCGGGCTGGTCGGAGAAGCGGTGGTGGACGCGGTGGTGGCTCGCCCACCAGAGCACGCCCTTCTGCGCGCTGGTCTCGGCGAGGACGGCGAACAGGAACTGCATCACGCGGCTCGTGCGGAACGAGCGGTGCGAGAAGTAGCGGTGGTAGCCGGCGGTCACGCCGAACATGCGCACGTAGTAGAGGGCCATGGCGAGCGCGAAGCCCTTCCACGACCACCCGAGCTTGGCGACGCCGATCACCGCCGCGAGGTGGACGATGAAGAACGGAGAAGACCGCAGCCACGCGATGCGGTGACGCCCCGGTCCCTCGGCCTGCTCCTCGACGACGCCGCTCATGGGCGTCCAAGGTAGGGATCGGGCTGTCAGGGGGCGGTCAGGGCCGGGCCATCTTTCGGCCTCGGATCGACCCGCGGCGAGGTGCTCGCTACGCGTCCGGGGGTCGCGACAACACGTCGGGTGGTTCGCCGCTCGACGCCGGTGGCAGCACGGCGCCCTCCCCGCGAGACCGCACCCGCGAGGCCGGCGGGTGCTCCGAGGGTGGCTCGACCAGCACGGGGAGGAGCTGCCAGGTCACCTCGGTCGAAGCGAGCGTGACGTGCGCGGGGTGAGCGGTGCGCGGGAGCCCGACCCCGAAGGCGAACCCGATCAGCAGACCGGCTCCGAAGACCGCGATGCCGAGGGTGAGCTTGCCCATGTTCTCTCTCGAGCAACGAACGTTCCACCTCAGAGCGGGGCCTTGTGGCGGACGAGTCCTGCGTGGCGGAACAGCGTCGCGTCCACCTCTTCGAGCACGGCCAAGGTGGGCGCCTCGACGATCAACAAGGTCTTGCCCTTCGCGATCTGGGGACGGAGCTCTTCGAGCGTTCGCTCGTTCGAGCCAGCCGCCGTCAACGCACCCCAGAGCCCGCCCTGCGTGGCGAGCAACAGCGCGAGGCCGACGGCGCCGAAAGGGCCTCCGATCGCGTCGGCCGCGAACACTCCGAGCACCGCGCCGAGGAGACCGCCGAGGAGCGCGCCGCGCCGGAGCCCTTGCGTGGCCCCGGTCTCGAGGATGCCGAGCAATCCTTCGTCGAGGCGTCCGTGCTCGACGAGGACCCGACAGCGGTGGTGCGCGCCGACCGGGAGCGCGAGCAACGCGTCCCTTGCGCGCAGAGCGTGACGTCGTTCGTCGAACAGCCCGTAGGTCACATGGTCCATGCCGGGCGGGCTGCACCGGTCGTGCCGCGCCGTGATCGCGTCGCGCATGCAGCGGTCGCCGCGCCCGATGACCTCGTCGCTCCCGGACCGTCCCCGTCCGGTCCTCCGCTCCGGATTGCCCCGCTGTGTCGGGATGGCTCAGAACGGACCGCCGCCACCCGGACGGTTGGTCGTGAGGGGGACCTGACAGGGGCCCTCGGGTCCGTAGGTCATGAGCTGCGGGAACATCCCGACCCAGACGTAGTCGGCGAAGGTCTTGAACGGGCTCGTCGTCACCCCCGCGTCGTTGGGTGGGACGAGATCGTCGGGCGGGAGGCCGAGCTTCTCGATCGGGACCGCCACGAGTTCGTCGAGCGTGACCTCGCCGTTCTTGTCGCCGTCGTCGTCGGCCCGCGCGAACGGCTGGAAGTGGAGCTCGGGCTTCGCGGGGTCGAGGTGGGCGCGGAACGGCGCTTCGGGGTGGAAATGGAAATCGAGGGTGAGAGGCGCCCCGGTGAGCGCGGAGAGGCTCGGCCTTGCGCTGACCGTCCGCGCGCAGTCCTGCAGCTGCACCCGCCGCGTCCGCCAGGCGAACGCGAAGGTCTTGGTGACGCCGGCCTTGTCGGCCTTGCCCTTCACCCACACGGTGGTGCCGGCGGGTTCGGCGTTGAACGCGTCGACCCCGGGCGTGCGGACGAAGGCCTTGTGCGCCTCGGTCACGTTGATCCCGAGGAGCGAATCGCCGTTCGGATTGGCCAGCCGCCCCCGCGCGAAGCACGAGCCGAGGGCGTAGCCGAGGCCGACCTTCTGCGGCTCGACCACGCGCCCGTCGAAGATGCGTCGATACCCCGCGTCGGAGTACTGGTTGCAGCCGTCCCCCGCGAGCGTCGGGTTGCCGAACGAGACGAGGTACTCGTCGAACGTCAGCGCCCAGCCGTCGGCGGTGACGAGGCCCTTGTCGACCGCGGCGCTGCCGACGAAGCGCACGAGCACCTCGCTCGGCGGAGGGCGCGTGTCGACGGGCAGACATGACGGCGCGAACACGAGCGCGAGCAACCAGCGCCGGCTCACAGCGCCCCCTCGAGCCCGAGGCTCGGAATGCTGACCGGGCCGATCTCCTGGCCGCTCACGACCTCCTTGTGCAGCGTCGCGTTGAGCATCTCGGCCACGAACGAGAGCCACGCCTTCTCGGTGATCCACCAGCGCTTCTCGAGCCGCACGTCGATCCGATAGAACGAGGGGTCGCGATCCGGGGTCTGCACCGGGGGTGGAGTCAGGAGGCCCCGCGACCGGATCAGGCTCGGCGCACCGGTGTAGAACATGAGCCGCGCGCCCACGCGCCAGTTGCGACCGAGGTCGTAGGCGAGCGCGGCGTTGCCCACGTGGGTCCGGTCGAACGACGCGGGGAAGGTGAGCCCGTTCAGGGTCCGCTCGGAGCGCGACAGCGTGTACGAGACGAAGCCACCGAGCTTCTTGGTGAGCTTGCGGCGCACGAACACCTCGAGGCCGTAGGCGCGCCCCGCGCTGCGCTGGGACCCGAGGGCGCCCGCGTCCACGTTGGCGTTGGCGGTGCCGATCGCGTCGGTCATGGCGAAGAAGGCATTGTGGAACACGGTGGTCGTCGCGCTGAAGTCGAGGGGGAGGTCGAACTCGAGGCCCGCGCTCGCCTGCAGTGCAGTCTGCAGCCCATCGGCCAAGGTGCCAGGCGCGAGGCCCGGAACCGGCACCACGAACGAGGGCGGCTGGTGGGCGAGGCCATAGGTCTGCACGATGCGAGCCCGCTTTCCCACCGGGAATCGCAGGGCGAGGCGCGGGTCGACCGCCGGGACGGTGGTGGTGCCCGAGCGATAGAAGTCGACCCGCACCCCCGGGGTCACCTCCACCCCGCCGAGGTCGGCGACGACGTCGAAGCGCAGACCGCCCGCGAGATCGGTGCGCGGGGGGAACAGCGCCGCGGCGCGCTTCGTCGTCGGGTCGTCCGGGTCGGCGTAGGTGGGCGTGCTCGCGCCGTATCGGTCGGAGACGAAGTCGGCCCCCGCGCGCAGGAGCACCTTCCTGGAGAGCGGCTTGCGCAGGTCGATCCGGGTGCCGAGCAGGCGATCGCTGGCGTTGCGCTGCTCCTCGATGCGGGTCTGCTCCCAGCCACCGGTCACCGCGACGCGCAGCCGGGTACCGTCCTCGGCGTGGTGATCCCAGCGCAGATCGAGGCGGTAGAACTCCGAGCCGAAGAGGATCCCGAGGGTGTCGTCCTGGATGCGCCCGAGGAGATCGTAGGCGCCGAACGCGAACGCGGTGAGTCGGTCGCGAGGGCCGAGGTCCCAGGTGATGCGGGCCTGGTAGTCGCGGTAGTCGAGCTTGGTGTCCTTGGCGATCAGCGAGAGCACCGCCGCGGTGTACGAGTAACGGAAGCCGACGAGCGCCGTGCCCCGGCCGTCGGCGAAGCCCGTCTCGGCGAGCGCGCCGAGGTCGAACACGCGGATGTTGGCCTCGCCGTGCAGCTGGGTGCGCGGCTCGGTGGTCTCGCCGGTGACGATGCCGCCCGCGTAGCGACCGAAGCGCGCCGGGTAGCCACCGGGGTGCAGATCCACGTGCTCGACGATGCCCGGGTGCACGACCGAGGGGCCGAGGCCCACGTGGTAGAGGTAAGGCACGCGGATGCCGTCGAGGAAGTAGCCCACGTTGCCGGGCGGCGCGCCGCGCACGTAGAAGAACGGGATGCCCGAGACGATGGGCGTGACCCCCGGCATGGCCTCGATCGCGCGAAACGGGTCGCCGAACGCGCCAGGGGAGCTCGCGCACCTCGGCCCGCGTGAACGACGTCGCTGCCGGCGGGAGCTTCTCGCCCTCGACCGTGAGGTCGACGATCGGCGCCACGTCGGCCTTCTTCTTCGGGACGAGCGGCGGCAGTGGCTTCGGCGTGGGCGTCGCGTCGGGCACCACCACGGGATCGGGCGGCGGCGGCGCGACGACGACGGGCTCGGTGAAGGTGACCTTGAAGCGGATCGTCGCGACGATGGGCGCGCCGTCGCGGGTCGCCGGCTCGAACTTCCAGGTGAGCGCGGCGGAGACGGCCGCCTCGACGAACGGCGCCTCGCCCTCCTCGGCCTTCGCCGAGCCCACCGAGCCGTCCTTCTCGATCACGAGGACCAGCACGACGACCGCGTCGCCCTTCGCGCCGGCTGGATAGGGGACGTCGGCGTCCGACGTGAGCTTCGGCGCGACCAGCACGGCCTTCGGTGCCTTGTCCTTGGTCGTGGGGACCTGCGCGCGCGCGTTCGGGACGATCGAGACCGCGGCGAACGCGAGGGCCGAGGCCACGGCGAGCCGCGCGACGTCCACCCCGAGCTGCGCGGAGATCGAGCGCCGCGCCCGGAACAGGCGGGATTTCAGGGCCGAGACGGTGGTGTCGAGGTCGCGGGCGATGGTCGCGGCGGCCTCGCCGTCCGCCGAGCGCTCGAGGATGGCGAGGTCGATCTCGCGGAGCCCCTCGACGCCGCGCTGCACCTGCTCGGCGAACTCCTTGGCGAGCAGATCGGTCTCGGGGTTGGAGGGGCCCGCGGACAGGGCGTCGTCGAGCGTCACGTGGTGCACGCCCCCACCGCGACGTTGACGACGCTGGGCCCGCAACCGCATGCGACAGGTGTTGACCACGATCTGGGTGAGCCAGGCCCTGGGCTGCGAGGTGCAGCTCTCGGCCGCGCGGGAGGCGACGAGGGCGGCCTCTTGCACGCAGTCCTCGGCCTCGGTCGGATCGCGCACGACGCGGGTGGCGAGGAGGACGAGGCGGCGCCGGAAAGTCGGGTCCGCGAGGAGGGCCATGATCGACGGCCCCCCCGGGTCGGGGTACATGAAAGGGAGTTGGCCGGTGCCCCGGCCGACCTTCGCGACCCCATGAAGGTTTTCGCCCCGTGCGGCGAATACAGGGAGAGATGGCGCTCGGCACCGCCCGCTGGCAGAAGCGTGGGGCCCCCCTCACGGGGTGGCTCACCGCCGCCGCGTGCGTGATCGGGTCCCTCTCTGCGTCGGCAGGTCACGCGGCGGAGTGTACGGGACCGGAGCTCGACGTGGACGCCGAAGCCAAGGCCCTCCACCCCGGCCTCGAAGCAAAGGTGCAGGCCCACCTCGCGGGCTCCGATCCGTGCGCACGGGTCCACGTCCTCGCGACGGGCGGCAAGCTCGTGGTCATCGTCACCCTGAAGGACGGCCGCACGGCCATCCGGCGCGCGAACGACGTGGACGACCTGCTCGACGCGGTCGACGCGCTGGTGCTCGTGCCGACCCACGCCGTGACGGCGGCGCCGGCAGACGAGCCCGCGGTGGCGCCGCGGTTCACCCCCGTGGTGAAGGACGAGGCACCGAAGGCGAGCGCGCCTGCGAGCGTGCCGACGCCGCGGCTCGAGTTCGCGGCGGCGGCGACCGCGGGGCTCTCCGGCGCGCCTGGCTTCGCGGGCTTCGGCCTGCAAGGCCTCGCCCAGCTGCACGTGGCGCCGAGCCTCCTCGGCGTGGTGGTCCGGTACGAGCCCCTCGGCGGCCCGCTCGCGGACACCGACTCGCGCGGTCGCTTCCGGACCATGTCCATGAGCGTCGCCGCGGTCGCCGGGCGGCGCCTGCTGCTCGGGTCGATGCAGCTCGATCTGCTGGCGGGCCTCGGGCTCGTCGCGCTCTCGCAGGAGTTCAAGGCCCCCGGCGAGAAGGAGGTCCGCTCGACCCGCCTCGACCCGCGCCTCGTGGCCTCGCTGCGCCTCTCCGACAGCGGCGCGGCCTCGCTGCGCGGCTACCTGGGCCTCGACCTCACCGCCGGCTGGCCCACTTCGCAGGAGCCCGCGCCAGGGTTGCTGGCCTTTCCCTCGACGAGCGCGACCCTCTCCCTCGGCCTCCTGTGGGGTGGCAAGTGAACCGCGCGCGCGCCGTCGAGACCCCCGAGCAGACCGACGCCGACCTGCTCGCGATCGTGGCCGCCGGCCAGCTCTCGGCGCTCGGTCGCCTCTACGATCGGCATCACGCGGCGGTGCTGCGGTTCGCGGCGCGCGCGAGCCGCAACGAGGCCGACGCCGAGGACGTCACCCACACCACGTTCCTCACCGTCGCGCGCATCGCGGGTACCTACGACGGGCGACCGAGCTGTCGTCCCTGGTTGCTCGGCATCGCCGCGCGGCACCTCTCCGAGCGTCGCCGCGCCGGCGCCCGCTTCCACCGGTTCCTCGACCGCCTGTTCGGCGCGGATCCCCCGACGCCCGCGCCCGAGTCGGCCCTCGAGGCGCGCGAGGCGCTGCACGGGGTGACCGCGGCCCTCGACGCGATGAGCTTCGAGAAGCGCGTCGTCGTGCTGCTGTTCGAGGTGGAGGGGCTCTCGGGCGAGGAGATCGCCGGAAACCTGTCGATCCCGGTCGGCACGGTGTGGACCCGGCTCCACGCGGCACGCAAGGAGCTCGCCGCCAAGCTCCCCGAGGAGACGCCATGAGCTGCTCGCGCCTCTGGGAGGTCACGGCGGCCCACGACGGGCGGCTCGACGCGGGGGATTCCGCGCGCCACGAGCGTCACCTCGCGCAGTGCGCGGAGTGCCGCGCCGCGCGCGACGAGCTCGGGCGCGTACGGACGGCGCTGCGCGCGCTGCCGGAGCCGGCGGTCGACGAAGTCGCGGTGCGACGCGCCCGGGGTCGCCTGCTCGCGGCGGCGCACGGCGCGAGCGAGCGCTCGCGGTACTCGCTGCGCGTGCTCGTGCCGGTGCTCCTCGCGGTCGCGGCGCTGCTGGTGTTCGTCGGGGTGCGGCGAAGGTCGGTGGTCGTTCCGCCGCGCGTCGCGGTGGTGGCGAGCGCGCGCGTGGAAGCCGGCGCCGAGGCGCGCTGGTCGCGCAAGACCGAGGGCGACGTGGAGCGAGTGGACCTGCGCGAAGGGTCGCTCGCGATCGAGGTCGTGCACGCGACGGCGCACCGCCGGCTGCTGGTCACGCTGCCGGACGGCGTGCTGGAGGACGTGGGCACGCGGTTCGTGGTGACGGTGCAGGCCGGTCACACGACGTACGTCGCGGTGCAGGAGGGCGAGGTGATCCTGCGGCTCGTGGGCGCGCCGCCGGTCTCGCTGAAGGCGGGGAGCGAGTGGCGCCCGGCACCGACGGTGACCGTGACGAGCGCGGCCCCTGCGGTCTCGAGTGCCGCCGCGCCACCCGCGACGGTGCCGACGATCGCCGCGGTGAACAAACCGCCCGCGCCGAGCGCCTCGGTGGAGAGCGACCCGGCGAGTGCGGAGCTGAAGGCGGCGCTCGCGACCCTGCGGGCGGGCGACGCGGCCGGCGCGGCGCAGCGGTTCGCGGCGTTCGTGGTGGCGCACCCCACGCACCCGAAGGCCGAGGACGCCGCGTACCTGCGCATCGTCGCGGCGCAGCGCGCGAGCGACACCGCGGGGGCGCGGGCGGCGGCGATCGACTACCTCGCGCGCTTCCCGAAGGGGTTCCGGCGGCCGGAGGCCGAGGCCGTCCGCGACGCGCCGTGAGCGCCGGAGGGTGCCTGAAGCCGGCGGTCCCGGTACCTCTCGCAGACCTCGTGCCGAGCCTGCTCGAAGCCGACGTCCTCGCCTCTGCCCGGAACGGCGAGGACCACCCCCGAGCCCTGCCCGGCTGCCCGATGTCACGACCGGTCGACCCGCCGGCCAGGCCCCCAGCGATCGAGGCCCCGCGGGCGAGGCGGCGTGGGCCCGTCGGGGGGGTCTGTTCCGCTGCGACAGGAGTGGGCTCGTGACCGACACCTGGCATCCCTCCGTGGTCGACGCGCAGCAGCAGGCGGAGTTCGAGTTCGCACTGGATGGAGACTGGGGTGCGCCACGCGAACCACGCGGGTGACGCCACGATGACTTGGCGATGCCTCGCTACCGCGGCTCCACCACGAACCCGGCGGCGCGCAAGCGGCCCACGAACTCCTCCCACGACTTCGACACCAGGAGCAGGTCGCGGGCCTTGCTGCACAGCTCCGGCTTCCCGCCGTAGCAGCTCGCCGTGAGGAACGGGTGCTTCGCAGGCGCGCTGCCCGGCGGCGGGGGCGGCGCGTTGCTGTCGATCAGGAACCCCGGCGTGTCCTCCGCGTCGAGGAAGGCGAGGTCGTGGTCCTTCACGCGGATCTTCTTCGGCGTGGGGCTCGGGCTCGGCGTCGTCGCAACGGAGCTGCTGGAGGTGGTCGCGACCTCCGTCGGCGCTGTCGGCTCGGGGCCCTTGCAACCGAAGATCACGAGCGCGAGCAGGGTGAGGGTACGCACCACGGGATCGTCGCACGGCGCGGGGTCCGGGGCACCACGGATCCGCCCGTGCCCGATCGCGCGCGTCAGCTCGTGCGCGACGGACCCGAGGGCGCGGCCACCTCTGCGCGAGCACTCACCGTCACTGCCCGAGTGGCCCCGAGACCCTTGCACCGCTGTGCGAAGCGGACGCCTTGACTTCTGCCGCCAAACATATACGCTCTTTCAAGTGGCAAGGCGTCTCGTTCAGCTGGAGCTCGCGCGGACGGGCGGTTGGGGTGGGCGTCGTGCGGGCGCCGGCCGCAAGCGCGTGGCGTCACGGCCACTCGTCCCCCACCGCCCGCGCGCGCCGCACGTGGGCTGGGCGCCGGTGCACCTCACCCTCCGGTGCATGGCGGGCCTGCCGTCGTGCGCTCGATGGAGGTGTTCCCGGCGGTCGTCGCCGCGCTGCGCGCTTCCCAGGGCGCGCGCTTCCGCGTGGTGCACTTCTCGGTGCAGGACAACCACGTGCACCTGCTGGTCGAGGCCGACGATTCGGCGGCGCTGTGCAAGGGAGCGCGCTCGCTCGGCGTTCGCCTCGCTCGCGCGATCAACCGTGCCTGCGGCCGAAAGGGCCGCGTCCTCGACGACCGCTACCACGCGCGTGCCCTGCGCACGCCTCGCGAGGTCCGGTTCGCGCTCGCCTACGTGCTCTTCAACTTCAAGAAGCACCAGGTCCGCGTGCCCAGCCGCCTCGATCCGTGCTCGTCGGCGCCGTGGTGCGACGGGCTCCGCGATCGCCGCGGGGCGGCGCTCGACGGGGACGCGCTCGAGGGCGCCCCCGTCGTGTCGGCCCGCACGTGGCTCGCGCGGGTGGGCTGGCGCCGGCACGGGCTTCTCTCCCCCGACGAGGCGCCCGCCCAGGGGCCGTGACCCTCAGATCCGCGCGCCGAGCTCCAGGCCGACGGTGAAGGGCACGTCCTTCCCCAGCAACGAGACCGCCGCGTACGGCCGCACCAGCACCGGCCCGAACAGGAGCTCCGGCCCCGCCATCAGCTTCGCCGCGGGCTCGAGGCGGCTGGCGTCCGCCTGCTGTCGCCGCGTGCGGCCGACGAGGGCGACGCCGAGCGAGCCTCGCGCGAACACGCCGAGGGGCCCGAGCAGGCTCGCCCCCACCTCCGCGAGGCCCTGCGCCGAGAAGCCCGAGACCAGGCACTCGTCGCACGCGTAGCGGAACGACTCGGTCGTGGCGCCTAGGTGGAACGCACCGAGCTCGGCGCCGAGGGCGAGGTGTGCGGTGATCGTCCGCGACACCGCGAGGCCGACGAAATAGCGCTGCGGAGAGCTCGGCGTGAGGCCACCCGCGAGGCCGAACGACGTGCGCGCGGGCGACGGTTCTGGATTCGAGACGTCGGCCGCGGCGTGCGCGAGCGGTGTCGCGAGCAACCCCGCCACCACGAAGATCGCGGCCTTCACTTGCACACCGGCCGCGGCGCGGGGCAGGTCGCCGACGACGGCAGGGTCTGCGCGCAGCCCAGCATGCCCTCGACCGTGTTCTGGCTCGCGAAGTCCACCAGCGCACCCGCGTAGCCGAGCACGAAGGCGTGCCCACTGCCGGCGGTGATCGTCGAGTCCTTCACGAACGCCCGCGCCGGCTCCTGGGTGAAGATGAACGCGCCGTGGTAGCCGGTGACCCCCGCGCTGCAGGTCACGAGCACGCACCCGCAGTCGGCGCCGGTGTGCTCGACGCGCACGTGCTCGACGCGGTTCTCGGCGCGGGCGATGCCGCCGAACCAGAGGCCGCGCCAGTCCCCCGGCAGGGGCGCGGCTTCGTGCGACGACATCACGATCGGGGCGGCCGCCGTGCCGACCGCCACCAGCACGCCCGTCGCCGGGAACGGCCCCGTCGCGCGCTCGATCTCGAGCGCCCCGCCCTTCTCCATGCGCAGGTGCACGCCCGGCTCGATGGTCAGCGTCACGAGCTCCTTGTCCGGGCGACCGCCGACGCGCAGGCTCGACGACCCCGGGACGCCCGCCCAGTAGGGCACGCCCACGTCCTGCAGCGTCGCCGACTCGAGCAGGTTCGTGTCGCTCGCCACGTGGATCTCGTCGATCGCGTTGCCGACGTACATGCCGCGCGGGAAGCCGACGAGCCCGAGCTCGCCGATCTCCGCCGGGCGGCCGCCCGAGCCGGTCACGACGAGCGCGTTGGACCCCGTGACGAAGCGCGCGCCGCCGCTCGCCTTCACGCCGAGGCCACGGGAGCCCTTCACCGTCACGTGGTCCACGGCGACCACCGCGTCGCTGGGCAGCGCGCCGTCGCCTTGCAGGATCAGCGACGCGCCGCTCGGATCCACGCCGCCGCCGCCCTCGAGGGTGACGTGCGCGAGCTTCGCCGAGCCCGGGGTGTGCACGAGGAGGTGCCCCCACGCCTCGCTGCCGGCGCGGCGCAACGTGATCGGACGCTCCGCAGTGCCCTCCGCGAAGAGGGAGCCCTGCCCCGGCGTGCCGGGGAAGGCGACGCGCAGCGACGCGCGGGCCGAGAGCTCCACCACTGCACACGGCTCGATGGTGAGCTTGGCGGCGTTGCGGACGTTGACGTCGGCGCGCACGAGGTGGGGTCCTCGTCGGCGCGCCAGACCTCGCCGTCCTTCACGTCGCCCTCGTGCACCGTGGGCCCGTGGCTGGGCGCGGGACAGGCGAGGGTCACGGGCGGCGGGGTCTCGCGGGGGACGGATTCGGGCTCCGTGCCGCTGCAGGCGGCGAGAGAGACGAGGAGGGAAGCGAGGACGGGGAAGTTCTTCATGAGAGGCTCCTTCGCGATCGGGTCCTCCATGAGACGCCGTCCGAGGCCGCGCGCTCCCGCCGGTTCGCCGGATTAAGCCGCGGATTAAGGCGACGCTTCGGGCGCGTCGGTCGGCTCCTCGTCCGACGGCTCGGTGAACCAGCGCGGCGCCTCACGGACGGTGTCCGGCAGCGGATCGTCCTCGTCGATCCACCCCGCAGGGCACGGCACCATGAGGCGCGGGTCCATCACTTGCCGGGCCCGGTCCCGAACGGAGGCAGGGTTCCGGTCCCCTTCGGGGCCTCGCTCGCGAGCGCGCCGAGCCCGACGCGCACGAGCCCCTCGTCCGTGCCCACCAGCAGGCTCGTGTCGCTCCGCGGCAGCACGTACCAGGCGTGCCCGACGTCGGTGATCGAGCGGACGCGGGAACCGAGCGTGACGTCCACGCCGTTGCCGGAGGCGAGCGCGCGATCGCCGTCGCGGCCGACGAACAGGTGGTGCCAGATCACCTTGCTCGGCGCGGCGCTCACGACCTCGAAGCCGCTCGCGGTCCTGCGGAGGAGCCCTCGCTCGAGGTCGAGGACGTAGAGCGTGCCGTCCGGTCCACGCGCGAGCGCGCTCGGATCCGGCGTCACGTCGGCGCCGGCGAGGACCTCGATCTTCGCGTCGGGACCGAGGCGCACGAGGCCTCCCTTGCGCGGCCCGGCCTTGCCGACGAAGACCGGTGGCAGGATGCGGTCGGCGTCGGCCGTATGGTGCATGCGCTCGGTCGCGCACGCGACGATCACGCCGTCACCGTCGGGCAGCACCGCCGCGATCTCGCTGGTCGGCAGGCCCGCGATCTCCTTCGCGTCGGGGCTGGTGAGCGTCCGCACGAAGTGCTGCGCCGTCTCGCCCCGGATCCACAAGAGGCCGCGCGGCGAGCGGTCGTCGGCGACCTCGTCGGGCAGCGCCGGATCGTGGGTCGCGCGGCCCCCGACGAGCAGCCCGTCGGTGCCCTGGAACGCGAGGGCGTTGACCCAGTTGGAGACGCCGTAGGTCCCCGCGAGGTTCACGATCTTGCCGCCGACCAGGTCGCCCTGGAACAGCTCCTCGCGGAAGCCCGCCGCGGCGAGGGTCGCGCTGCCCTTCACCGCAATGGCCGTGAGCCCTGCGCGGAACGTGCGGTACGAGTCGGAGCCCGTCACCGGGCGTGGATCGACGACCTCGCCGCCACCGCCCTCGAGGAGCCGCACGAGCCCGCCCTGCACCGTGTAGCCGTTGCAGCCGAGCTCCGGCGGATCGTCGCGGAGCACGGCGAACGTGGCGTCCGTGCCGCGCGCGAGGGCGCGCACACCCGACAGGATCGGGCGCTCGACGCGCAGCGCGCCGGCCGTCGTGAAGGAGACCGCGACCAGGCCGCGGCTCGCGAGCTTGGTGTCCGAGCACGGCTCCATCGCCGCGGTGAAGGTGCGCCGCGTGACGGGGTCGTAGGCGACCGCGCGCACGTGGGTGCCGGGCAGGCCGCTCGACAGCGTGAGGCCGGTGCGCGCGACGCGACGCCCGTCTTGCCGAGCGAGATCCACGCGAGCCCCCCACCCTGCAGCGGCATCAGCGGACGCGGGCGCTGGCGCCCGCCGATCACGAGCAGATCGTCCGTGTCGTCCACCGCGAGCCCGAAGGCTCCGAAGGCTTCGGTCTTGCCCTTCGCCGCGAGCGCGAGGTCGCCCTCGTTCGCGAGCACCTCCACCGTCGTGCCGTCCCAGCCGACCACGCCGCCGCTCGCCGCGTCCCAGCTCGCCACGGTGGCGTACGCCTTCTTGTGGCGCGCCGAGAACGCGACCTCGGCGAAGCCGCCCCCGGGCACTGCGCCTTCGCCCGCGACCAGCGTGGTCACCGTGGTGCCCGCGAGGCGCGCCAGCTTGGCCGGCTTGCCGTCGTCGGCGGCGACGGCGAACACGTCGCCCGTCGCCGGATCCACCGCGACCGAGGTCACGTTGCGCCCGCCGAGCGTCGGGCCGTCGACGCGCCGGACGATCTTCAGCGCGTCGTCGAGGACGACGAGCCCCTGCGTGGTACCGACCCAGAGGCGCTTGCGCGCGACGTCGGCCGCGACGGCGTACGGCGCGAGGCGCGCGCCAGCCTCGTCGGCCACCACCACCTCGGTCACCGCGTCGCCTGCGCCGATGCGCGCGAGCGCGTCGGGCTGCACCGCGATCACGGCGCCGGCGAAGGCCACGACCATCGAGGTCGCCGCCGGCCCCTTGCCCGTGAGCCCGTCCGTGTAGTCGTGCCGGGGCAGCTGGTCCTCGAACACCGTCACCTGACCGCTGTCGAGGTCGAGGCGGTAGAGGCCACCGCGCACGCGGGTGGTCGAGGTCGGGTCCTGGGTCGGCGCGGTGCCGAGCCACAGCGCGCGGTCGATCCGCGTGAGCGCGAGGATCGGCCCCTGCACGCGCGCGCCGCGCCGCTCGACGGTCAGCGACGCCGTGGGGACGTCGGACGGCGCGTCCAGCGCCACGTCCGGGTCGGTGTCGGCGGTCGCGTCGGGGCCGGCGTCGGGCAACGCCGTGGTCTCCGAGCTGCAGCCGAACAAGGAGAGAGCGAGGAAGGGGAGAAGAGAGAAACGAGCCAAGGGGCACCTCCGTGGGGTGATCCCGTTGTGCGCCACCGCGACGGCAGGGCGACTTAATGATGCTCTTAATGCGACGATGGCGCCCCTGATGGGCCTGCCCGATCTCGGCGCGCCGCGCTTCTCCGTCCCCGCCGCCCCCGACGCGTTCTTCGGGCGTGATCGCCTCCTCGCCGACCTCACGGCCGCCCTCGAGCGCGGCGAGCGGCTGCTCACGCTCGTCGGCCCGGGCGGCATCGGCAAGACCCGCGCAGCCCTCGAGCTCTGCCGCCGCCTCGAGGCCACGGTCGAGGCCGCAGACGGCGTCTGGTTCTGCGACCTCTCCGACGCGCGCGATGGGATGCAAGCGTCGGACGTGGTCGCGCGCACGCTCGGCCTCGACACCAAGGAGCGCGACCTCGGACCCGCGCTCGCCGGGTGTGGGCGCGTCCTCCTCGTCCTCGACGACCTCGAGCGCGTGGTCGCGGAGCTCGCCCCGCTCGTGCAGCGATGGCTCGACGACGCGCCCGAGCTGCGCGTGCTCGCGACCTCGCGCGAGCGCCTCCGCCTGCGTGACGAGCTCGTGTTCGAGGTGGAGCCGCTCGGGGTGCCGGAGCTCGACGATCCCGCCGCCATGCTCGGGAGCGACGCGGTGCGGCTGTTCCTGGCCCGCGCGAGCCGGAGGCGGACCCTCGACGCCGACGCGGTGGCGACCACGCTCGGCGCCATCGTCCGGCACCTCGAGGGCATCCCGCTCGCGATCGAGCTGGCGGCCGGACGGATCGGCTCGCTCGGCCCGACGCAGATCCTCGCCGAGGTGGCGCGTGGCCTCGACGGCCTGGGCGCTGGCGACCGCAGCCGCCCCGACCGCAAGGCCACGTTGCGACGCACGCTCGAGGGTTCGTTCGAGCTCCTCGATCCGGGCGAGCGCTCCGCCCTCGCGCGGCTGTCCATCTTCGCGGGCGGATTCGACGCCGACGCGGCCCGCGCGGTGCTGGGAGCCAGGGCGCCGGCGGGGCCGAGCGCGGCCACCTGGCTCGAGGCCCTGCACGACAAGTCGCTCGTGCGCGTGCTCCACGAGCCACGGCTCGGCGAGACGCGCTACTCGCTGTTCGAGTCCGTGCGCGCGTTCGCGGCCGAACATCTGTCCCCCGACGATCGGCGGGCGGCGATCGAAGCCCACACGCACCACTATGCGGGCCTCTCCGACGCGCTCACCCGGACGCTGTCGGCGCGCCACGACGCCCGCGCCGCCGCGTCGCTCTCGCTCGAGTGCGAGAACTTCACGCTGGCCCTCGAGCGCGGCGTCGACCGCGCTGCGGCGGCGCGCGCCGGCCTCGCCCTCGAGGGCGCGCTCACCACGACCGGTCGCTACGAGCCCGCGCTGGCGTTCGTCGACCGCGTGGTCGAGGCCGCGCGCGCGAGCGGCGATCGACGGCTCGAGGTGCGCGCGCTCGTGCTGCGGGCCGAGGTCCGACGCCGGCGCAACACGGTCGAGGCCGAGGTCGATCTCCGCGCCGCCTTCGAGCTCGCCTCCACGATCGGGCAGCTCGAGGGGCGCGTCGCCCGCAGCCTCGGCGTCGTCGCGCGCGATCTCGGGAAGTTCGAGGAGGCAGAGGCCCACCTCGTCCGCGCGAGCGCCGAGGTCGACCCGATCGCCGCGCCCCGGGAAGCGGCGGCCGTCGAGCTCGCGTGGGCCTCCCTCGAGCGGCGCACGGGCCGCAGCGAGGCCGCGCTGACCCACGCCGAGCGCGCCCTCGCGACGGCGCGCGCGGCCCGCGACGGCCTGCTCGAGGGCCGCGCGCTCTTGCTGGTGGGGCTCGTGCTCGACGATCAGGGTGCGCTCGAGCCGGCGCTCGATCGCATGGAGCAAGCGGTCACCCTGCTGCGCGCCCACGGCGACCGCTGGATGGAGGAGGTCGGCCTCAACGCGCTCGGGCTCCTGCACTTCGAGCTCGGGCGCCCGGACGAGGCGCGCGCCGCGTTCGAGGAGGCGCGGACCATCTGCGAGGACTCGGGGTTCTTCGCCGGCCTCGCGTGCGTCAACGGCAACCTCGGCTGGCTGGAGATCGCCGCGCACCGGCTCGACCGCGCGGCGGCGCAGTTCGACCAGGCGGTCACGCAGGCCCACGCGGTGGGCTTCTCGTTCGCCGAGGCGCAGTTCTCCGCTTCGCTCGGCGCCGCGGAGGCCCTGCGCCAGCGCGTCGACGCCGCGGAGGCCGCGTTCGAGCGCGCGGAGCGCGTGGCCGCGACCTGTCCCAGCCCCACGCTGCGGCTCTCGATCGACACCCTGCGCGGGCTGCTCGACCTCGCTTGCCGCCGCACCATCGAAGCGGAGCAGCGCCTGGCGGCCGCCGAGCGCTCGCCTCGCCTCGACGGCGACGGGCGCCTCGCGGTCCGCGTGCTCCGGCGCGCGCTCGACACCTCGCCCGCCACGCCTCCCGACGAGGTGCGGCTCCTGCTCGACGCGGAGGCGCGGCTGCTGCTCTTCGGGCCGGTCTCGATCTCGCTCGCGCGCCACCCGAGCCTCTGGCGCATGGTCGAGGCGCTGGTGTCGGCGCGCGAGCGGGCCGCCGCGCTGGACGTCGACGCGCTGTTCGCGGCGGGCTGGCCCGGCGAGCGGATCGGCCGCCGGGCCGCGCGCAACCGCGTGCACGTCGGCCTCTCCACCCTGCGCAAGCTGGGCCTCTCGGGCGTGCTCGTCAACGACGACGACGGCTACCGAATCGCCGCGCACATTGCTATCACTGCTCGATGACCCCGATCCTCATGGTGGTCCTCCTCGTGGGGCTGGGACTGCTCGTCATCGGCCTGTTCCTCAAGGGCCTCTTCTCGGCCATCCAGGGCGCCGCCGACGCCGCGATCGACCAGGCCCACCCGGCCGAGGACATCGTGCTCCGCGACGGCATGGCCAACTCCCTCGGCCTCGAGTCGCGGGGGCCCGTCCAGCTCCGCGGCAACGGCGGGCTCGTGCTCACCCGCGAGGAGCTCCACTTCCTCCCGCTGGTGGGCGTCGCCGAGGTGCGGGTGCGGCTCGAGGAGATCCGCAAGGTGTCGCTGGTGCGGGTGCACCTCGGCAAGACCGTCGGGGAGACGGCTCCTGCGGGTGGACTACGGCGAGGGCGCGGCGGCGGACGCGGTGGCCTTCTCGGTGCGCGAGCCGGAGCGCTGGCAAGACGAGCTCGCGCGGCTGCGCCCGGGCGCCTGAACTCAGGGGCGCCTGAACTCAGGGGGCGCCTGAACTCAGGGGGGCGCCTGAACTCAGGAGCGCCGCTCAGGGCTTGCAGCGATCGGACTGCGACTTGTAGATGATGCAGCCCTTCGGGCAGTCGGTGCCCGGCGAGATCCACTTGCCGTCGACGTCCTTCTGGCAGCTGTAGAGGGTCGACGCGCCCGGCTGGCCGGCGAGGATACCGAGCGCCGTGCCGCAGTATTTCCCGGTCGCCGTCGCCTTCTCGCACGGGTTCGGCGGCGGCGGCTCCGCGCACGCGTCCTTGCCCGCGGTGGTCCCCTTGCTGCAGACCGCCGCGCAGGTCTGGACCTTCGCCGACAGGCCGGTGTCGCAGGTGAAGAGGCGCTTGTCGGTCGAGGCCGCCCCGATGCCGCTCGCGCAGAAGCTCCCGTCGGTGGCGACCGTGTCGCAGAGGTCCTTGGCGATGCCGGTCGGGACCGTCGTCGTGTAGTCGGTCGGGAGCACGAAGCTCACGAGGCCGGCGGGCGCCGCCGCGTCGGTGGGGAACAGGTACGCGGAGTAGAGATCGGCGTAGCCCTTGAACGCGCCGCTCCCGCTCGGGTCGACGCCGTTGCCCCACGAGTTCTTGATGCGGAAGAAGTTGATCTCGACCTGGTCCGCGAGCGCCGCGTCGAGCAGGGTCGCGTCGGTGACCGTGACGCCTGCGGGCAGCGTGCCGTAGTTGGGCACGTAGGCCGCCTGGTAGTCCTCGAGCACCGTCATGTGCACGCCGTCGATCTTCGCGGCGGGTTGCATCTTGGGGAAGGTGCCCGCCACGCGGTCGCGGGACTCCCAGTCCACGTTCCAGACCGCGAGCACCGGCTGTCCGTCGTGGAGCGCCTTCTGCACGCGCCGCAGGTAGCCGCGCAGCTGGGCGCGGTTGGTGGGCCGCGTGGCCTCGCTCCAGCGCGGGATCTCGTCCTTGAGCTTCACGCTGGTGGCGGGCTGGCCGGCGCGCTTCTGGCTGACGACGAGCTCGCTCGTCTTGCGGAGCGGGAAGCCCGCCGGCACGGTGCCGAGCGTGCGCGGCGCGGCGGGGCCGAAGGTGGCGTCGAGCTGCGCCGACACCTCGGTGCTCAGACCGAAGGCCTTGGCGAGCTCCTTGCGGACGGTGGCCGGCGAGCGGTCCTTGCGCATCACGCCGGTCTTCAGCGAGTCGTTCACGTAGGCCTCGGCCTTGCTCTGCGCCGACGAGAGATCGACCGTGGCCTCGTTGGGGATGAAGGCCCCCTCGTCGAGCAAGCCGTAGGTGTTCATGAGCCGCGTGGCGGTCGTGAAGAACCCGCCGGTCGTGATCGACTCCATCGGCGTCGCCGCCGACTTGGTGAGCTTCTCGTACCAGTCCCAGTAGGTGAGATAGGTCTCGCTCAGGTTGAGCTCTTCGCCCGTGGCGCGGAGGTGCAGCGACTCGACCCAGCCGACCGACGCGTACAGCCAGCAGTTGCCGATCGACTGGTTCTTCACCCGTGAGTTGATCACGTTGATGATGTCGTCGGAGTCGGTGACCTCCTCGGGCGAGGCGTCGCTCGAGCAGCCCGCGGAGAGCAGCGGGAGGGTCAGCGGGAGGGCGGCGAAGATCCAGCGGAGGCGCATCATTGCCGCCATGGTGCCCGAACGCGTGCGCCGCGTCACGTCACGGGAGCGCGATTCGGCTCCAGGTCATGTCGGTGCCCGCCACACACCGCGGCTTGGTCGGGTCGGGGCGCGACAATCCGCCGCTGATGTCACGCGCCTGATACCCGATCCGCGGCTTTCCGTCGGCGCCGATCGCGAGGGACGGGCTGTGCAAGAACCACGCGGCCACGGTGCAGTTGGGTTCGAGGAAGATCTGGTCGGGCTTCATGTCGCGGCCGCTCTCGACCTTCTCGAGGCTCCACCCCGTCTCGTCGCTCTCGCAGTGGTCGCTGTCGCAGCGGCCGAGGACGATGTCGTAGTCGAGCGTGTAGACGTACCGCGGGTGATCCTGCGCATCGAGCGCGAGGTCGAGCCCGGCCGCGAGCTTGTCCTGGTCGCTCAGGCGGATGCCGGTCCAGCGGTCGCCGTTCGTGCAGGCGTCGTCGCAGGCGAAGTAGATCAGGCTCTTCTGCCCGTCGTCTCGCTTGGCGAGGGTCAGCACGCGCGGTCGACCGTCCTTGGTGAGCGCGAGCGAGACGGTCGGCTCCATGCGCACGGCCGCGACGAGGTTCTCGTAGGCCTCGACGAGGCCGGTGCCGTACCAGCTCTCCGGGCGATCGCAGTCGGCGTCGCAGACGAGGTAGGCGGCGCGGTTGCGGAGCGGTCCAGCCCCGGGCCAGTCGCTCGCGACCGTCGCCACGTGCGCGCGGCCCTTGGCGTCGAAGCGCAGGTGCGTGCCCTGCCAGTTCTGCTGCGAGATCGCGCTGGCGCGCCAGCTCGCGGGGTCGCTGCAGTCCGCGTCGCACTGGACGAACTGGGTCTCGTACGGCTTCTGACCGATCCCCAGGTAGGCGCGAAAGGTGTGGCTGACGAAGCGCGGTCGCCCCGCCGGGTCGAGCGCGAGGGCCTCGCCGGTCACCTCGCGCACGCCGCCGTGATCGAGGATGCGGGTCGTGGTCCAGCCGCCGGGGGTCGCGCAGTCGGCGTCGCAGGTCGCGAAGTAGGTGCTCGAACCGGTCGAGAGGAGCAGCCGAGGGTGGCCTTCGGCGGTCAGCGCGAGGCTCGCGTTGGCGACCGTGCCCACCGTCTCGAGGCGCACCACCGCGAAGTCCTCCGGCTTGGTGCACGTGCTCGCGCAGGTCGCGTAGTAGGCGCCGCCCCGCGAGTACGCCGGGTAGGCCGCGTGGAGCCGACCGCTCGCGTCGGTCTCGAGGACGGGCGCCGACGTGTTGGTGGGTTCGCCGGTCGGGAGGAAGAAGCGTCGCGAGGACTTGTCGGTGGCGGCACGGTCGTCGTCGCACGCCGAGACCGAGAGGGCCAAGAGGGGCAGCAGGATTCCGAGGAGGCGCATGGGTCGAGCTCCTGGCCACGAGGGCCGGTGCGGGTTCGACCAGAGGTTGGGGCGCGCCGGATTAACCGCTGCTTAATCCTCGCCGGGGGTCACTTGGGTCCGCGCCAGCGCTGGACGCGGCGGGCCCACTGCCCCCCGCCCTGCTCGATTGGCGCCTCGCGCGCCTGGCGGTGCAGCTGCTTGGCGAGCTGGCGCACGAACGCCTCGTCTCCGGGTGGCAGCGTGGCGACGACCGTTTCGCCCACCTCGTTCTCGGGCGCGCCGACCTCGAGCGCGACCTCGCCGGTGCCCGAGATCGCGAGCACGAGGGGGAAGCGCGCCGTCGGCACGTAGGCGTAGCCACGGTAGCGCGCGCCCTCGCCCTCGAGCGCCGAGCGCTCGAGCCGCACGCGAAAACCGTGTTCGGGGAACGTGCCGGCGATGCTCACTTCGGGCTCGAGGCCGACGGCGTCGGCACGGCGGGCGGCTGGGTGGCCATGCCGCCCTTCTGCTCGTCCTGCTTGATCGTGTAGCGCACGATGGCGCGCAGGACGGCGTTGCGCTCGACGTTGCCGAGGATCGACTTGGCGTCCTCGTACAGCGAAGGATCGACGAGCAGCGCGCCGAGCGTGCCCTTGCCCGCCTTCATGTTGGTGACGATGATCGCGAGATCGCCCGTGATCTGCTCGAGGTTCTTGGTGACCTTGGCGCCGTCTTCGCCGTAGACGAGCTCGTGCAGCGCGCCCTTGCCGGTGCGGAGCGCGTGCATCGTCAGGGCGAGCTCCTCGCCCACCTTGGAGAACGAGCCGACGAGCTTCTGGCCGTCCTTGCCGTAGACCACCTCGTGCGCGAGGCCCGGGCCGTCCTTGACCTGCTCCATCATCGCGTGGAGATCGAGCGCGACCTTGTCGAAGCTGCGGCCGGCCTTGGCGCCCTCGACGAACACCTGGTCGAGGTGGTCGGCGAGCTTCGGGTCGGTGAGCAGGCGGTGCACGAACCCGTCGTTGGAGGCGGCGTCGTCGAGGAGCTTGCGGATCGAGGCGACCGAGGCCTTGGATCCTCGGCCACCTTCGGGTCGGCGAAGCTCTTGGTGACGATCTCGAGGTTGACGAGGTTCTTCTTGGTGAGGTCGACGATCTCCTCGCCCTTGCCCACGAACCGCCCCAGATCCTGCGGCTCGGCGGCCGTGACCATGCCCCCGTCGGGGATCGAGGCGTGGCCCTGGGTGCCCTGGGACACCTCGACCATCTTGTCGCCGAGCAAGCCCTTGTTGGCGATCGAGACGATGGAGTCGTCCTTGATGCGCTCGTAGGCGATCTTGACGACGTTGAACTCGACGTAGATGTAGGCGTCGTTCGCGCTGGTGGCGAAGTGCACCGCGTCGACGCTGCCGATGTCCATGCCGCCCATGCGCACCGGGGCGCCGGCCTTGAGCCCGGACACCTCCTTGAACTTGGCGCGCAGCTTGTAGTGCTTGTCGAACGAGCGCCGCTCGTCGCCGATGAGGAACACGATGGTCCCCATCACGAAGAGGCCGATCAGCACGAAGATGCCGACCTTGGTCTCGCGCTTCACGACGTGGACTCCATGGCCGTCGGCCGGTCTATCATTGTGCGAGCAAGGTCGCCACGTCTTCGCCGGGCGGCGCGATGCCCAGGATGAAGTTGCGGATGTTGGGGTCGTTGGAGGCCTTGAACACGTCGGGTGTGCCCTGGAGCAGGATACGGCCGCGATGGACCATGGCGAGCCGATCCGAAACGTCGAAGGCCGTGCCCATGTCGTGGGTCACGACCACCGAGGTGATGTGGAGCGCGTCGGCGATGCCCTTCACGAGGTTGTTGATGCGGGCGGTGTTGATGGGGTCGAGGCCCGTGGACGGCTCGTCGTAGAGGATGACCTCGGGCTGCACCGCGATGCAGCGGGCGAGCCCGACGCGCTTGCGCATGCCACCGGAGAGGTCCGACGGCATCATCTCCTGCACGCCCGGGAGACCGACGAGCTCGAGGCTCGCGCCGACGCGGTGGTGGATCTCGTCGTCGGTCATGCGCTTGACCGCCTGGTGCTCGCGCAACCCGTAGGCCACGTTGTCGCCCACGTTGAGCGAGTCGAACAGCGCAGCGCTCTGGAACAGGTATCCGATGCGCCGGCGGATGTCGCCGTAGGCGTGGGCGCCGAGCTTGGTGAGCTCGATGCCGTCGAAGACGATCGAGCCCGCGTCCGGGGTGAGGAGCCCGATGAGCATCTTGAGCATCACGCTCTTGCCCACGCCCGAGCCGCCGAGGATGGTGAGGGTCTCGCCCTTGACGATGGTGAGGTCGAGGTTGTCGTAGATGATCTTGGTGCCGAAGCGCTTCTTGACGCCGGAGAACTGGATCAGGGGCTCTCCGATCTCCGTCATGGAGCGGCGAGCCTAGCGCAGTTCTGGCGCTCCGCGCACGGCCGGCGCGGTCAGGGATCGGCCGGCGAGCCCCCCGAGGAGGCCGCCGGGTGCAGGATGGCGATCGCGTCGAGGTCGAACCCAGCCGTGGGCGCGGCCGCGGGGAACCTCCCGTTCATGTCGCGGATACGAAGGTAGCGCGCCCGCTGGACGCCGATCGTCGCGAGGTCGAACGGGTCGCCGCCCGCGGCCTCGGGGTGCTCGGGATCGAGGGGCTGGTCGGGGCTCGCGTAGACCGGGTGCCACCCCGCGCAGGTGCCGTAGGGGAACTTGGTGGCGGTGCAGGGGAACGCCGTCCAGTGCACGCCGTCCATGCTCACGGACACCTCGGCGGGCTCGGCCACGACGTTGGTCGGGTCGCCGGAGACCTCGAACGAGTTCTCGAAGACGAGGAAGTCCGTGCCGGGGCCGTCGACGATGTCGTGGTCGAAGGCGAGCACGATCTCCCCGCCGTTGCCCAGCGAGAGCACGTCGAGCGACCCGGCGCAGCACCCGTTGCCCCTGGGCGGCCCGAGCACTACCGCGGGCAGGAGATCCTCGTGGAAGCCGCCCTTCTCGCCCTTGGTGAACGAGACCACGCGGGTCGCGTACCCGAGGGCCGCGGGCGCAGAGGTGGAGGCGAGCGGGGGCTCGCTCCCACAGCCGACGAGCGGACCGCTGGCGAGCGAACAGAGCAAGGCGAACAACGGTGAGACAGCGCGCATCGGCCCTCCTGACGCACCCATCCGTGCGTGAGGTCGAGGTCACCGACGAGCCAGGTCTCCGGGCTTCCGGATCGTCCTCCCATCACCCTTCCCACCTTGCCGTGAAGCAGAGGCAGTGGCTGCGTGATGGTCGTCCCCGGTCACCGTGGCGGGGGCCGCGTCGGAGTCCCCGCGCGAACGCGGGTCACCGTGCTTCCCTCGCGGCGGAGCGGTCGCCCGCTCCGTCACGCGCCCACGCTCTGCTCGGGATTGAGCAGACCGAGGCGAGCTCTCGGCGGCACGACGGTTCACCACGGGTGGTGTTCCGCCGAGCTGCGCCACGGGTAACACAGCTCCCGGACGCTGCCCAGAGCGGCCGGGATCAGCGACGCAAACCCGCGGGATCGCTGCGCGCGCGCGAGATGGGCGACGAGGGCGACGTGGAGCCGTCGGCCACCGCGCCGCGCCGGTAGGTCGGCTGATCGAGGGTGCCGAGGAGCGCCTCGGCGAAGGGCAGATCGTAACCATGGAGCGCGAGGAGCCGCCCTTCGACCGTGCGCCCGACGATCCCGTAGCTCGCGTGCTCGCACAGCAGCGCGGCGACCTCGAGGCCCGCGAACCGTCCGTCGGCGAGGCGCGACACGCCAGTGACCACCGAGAGCACGTCGCGCCCCTCGCGCGGCGCGGCGCGCTCGCTCGGCACGCCGTCACGGCGCGAGCTGCGCTGCGCGGACGTCGGTCCGAAGGCGTCGGCCCCCCGCGAGTCTGCCGCGCCGATCGCCTCGAGCGCGGCCGCCCGAACCGAGGGGCCGAGGCCCACGGTCTCCACCGAGGCGTCGTGCGGCGCGTGCAAGGCGATCGTGGCGTCACCGGCGCGCGTGGACTCGCGCACCAGGGTGTCGAAGATCGACCACGCCTCCCGCAGCGGCACGTCGATCGGGCAGAGCGGGCCGATCGCGTCGGGGAGGATGCCGCGGGCGAGGGCGTCGACCGCGCGCTGCAGGAGGGCCTGCGTGGCGCTCGGCGTGTCCCACTGCGACCACCGCTCCGCGCGTCGACGGGCGACGCGGAGCAGGCGCGAGAGGTCCTCGCCGTCCCACGGGAAGCCCGCGATGCCCATGCGCAGCGGCGGCTTCTCGAGGTTGCGACGGGCGTGGGTGTGGATGCGCTCGATCACCCGACGACGCAGCGTGCGCGCGCCCTTGGTGCCGGTCTCGGGCAGGAGCAGGAGCAGCTCGTGCTCCTCTGCGCGCGCCACGACGTCGGTGTCGCGCACCGCACCGAGCACCACCTCGACGGCCGTGCGCGGGTCGAGCGCGCCCGGAGCGAGCTCGATGGTGGCGAGCGCGAACCGCCGCCCGTGACGGCGCGCGAGGTCGATCTCGCGACCGGCGAGGTCGACGAAATAGGCGAACGAATAGGCCGACGTGGAGGGATCCTGCAGCGTGGCGCGACGCACGCGCTCGTCGGCGGTGCACCGCTCGAGGGCCGCCCGAAGCTCGTGGCAGAGCGGCACGCGGGGATCGGCGCGCGGCAGCGAAGAGGCGAGCGCCCCGAGCGTGGCGTCGAGATCGACGAGGGTGCGGGTGTCGGAGATGGCGAGCGCGCGCCGCGTCTCGGGCGGCTCGGCGAGCGGGGGTTGCGTCGCGAAGCGCGGAGGCGGCGTGGACAGGGAGCCCGGCGACACCCGCCCGAACGCGCGGAGCACGTCGTCGCCGGTCAGCTCCCCGAGCAGCACCCACGAGGCGCCGAGCGACGCGGCCTGCTCCACCAGGCGCACGTCGCCGTTGGCGCCCTCGGGGACGATCGCCACGACGACGAGCCCCGCGACGCTGGCCGGCAAGAAGTGCACGAGGCCGATGCCCGCGCCCTGCCCGAGGGTGACGTCGACGAAGGCGATGCGGGGCGACTGCGCCGTGGCGAGCGCGAGCGCATCGGACGCGGTCTCGGCGTGGAACAGGCGGACGACCTGGGTCTCGTCGGAGGCGTAGAGCTCGAGCGCCCGCGCGATCGTGCTGTGGATCTCGGGATCCGCGGAGACGACGAGCACCCGCGAGACGATGGGCGGCCCCACGACCGGCAGATCCGCAGGGGTCGCGCCCTGGCTCACGACGCGGCCCCCACCGGGAGCTCGACGGTCCCCGCGAACACGAAGCGGGCCGGCCCGCGCATGCGCACGCGCGCGCCGCTGGGCACGCGCTCGAGGCTGATGCGGAGCACGCCGCCCGGGAGGCGCACCTTGATCGGGCGATCGAAGGAGCGCCGCTGCTCGGCCACGAGCACCGCGGCCACCGCGCAGGCGCCGGTGCCGCACGCGAGAGTGCGCCCGACGCCCCGCTCGAAGACCAGCGTGTCGGCGAGGTCTCCGTCGTCGACTACGCGCTCGAGGTTCACGCCGCTCGGGAACAAGGGGTCGGTCTGGAGGCGCGCGCCGAGCGCGTCGAGCGCGGCGTCGTCGAGCGGGTCGAACGTGATCGCGTGGGGGTTGCCGGCGTCGGCGCGCACGAGGCGGATGGGGCGGCCCTCGTGCTCCACCGAGACCGTGTCGAGCACCTTGACCACGCCCATGTCGACGGTGATCTCGCCGGTGTCGCCGACGCGCTCCACCACGCACGTGCGCGGGCCGGCGTCGGTGTCGACGGTGATCTCGAACGGCCCGTGGTCGTCGCGCGTGCGCGCGAGGTGGAGCGCGACGCAGCGCACGCCGTTGCCACACATCTCGGGGCGCGAGCCGTCGGCGTTGCGCACGATCATGCGCGGCCGCGGGCCGGGGCGGACGAGGAGCACGCCGTCGCCGCCGACGCCGCGGTGGCGATCGCAGAGGGCCCGCACGACCGCCGGATCGAGGTCGTCGGCGCGCTCGATCACCAGGAAATCGTTGGCCGTTCCCTCGTACTTGTGAAACGGGAGGCGCACCGGTCGAAGCTACACGAGGTCGGCGAGGCACGCGAGGACGGCCTCGGTGGGCGCGTCGACCTCGACCATCTTGTGCCGGCTCCCGTCGCCCCGGGCGATGCGGACCGACCGCTTCGGCAGACCGAGGACGCCGGCGAGGGAAGGCCACGATCTCGGTGTTGGCCGCGCCGTCGACGGGGGCGCGGCGATCGCCACGTCGAGGGCGACCGCGCCGTTCGGATCGGTGACCAGGCCGAGGATGGCGGAGCGGGACGCGCGCGGCTTCGCACGCACGGCGATCAGGGTGCCGCCGGACTTGGACGCGCGGACGGCGGCAGGAGCGACATGCGCGCGGAGCATGAACGCGACCCGCGAAGGCCGCAACCGAGGTCCGCATGCGCTTCCTGGCTGCCGCTTCGCTCGTCGCCTTGCTGTCCGCGTGTGGCGGCTCCGACCCGGAATCCAGCGTGCCGACGGATGCGGCGGGCGACGCTGCGTCGGATGGGTCGGCCGACGGATCGACGCCGGATTCCTCGACCTCCGACACGAGCCCGAGCGACGCCCTCACGGACACCGGCACCACCGACACCGCTCCCGACACCGGCATCGCGTGCACGCCGAAGGCCGGTACCGCGGCGGTGAAGGCCTACTGCGATCTCTTCGAGCTCGCGTACTTCGAGATGGACGGCGCGGCGCCGCGCGTGGAGCTCCGGGGTCGCGTCTCGCTCGCGACGCCCGAGCCGGCGTGCGCCGTGGTCGACACCGTGGAGGTGCAGACGGGCGGCAAGACCGTCGCGACGCTGGGCGGGACCATGCCGTTCGGCCCGGGCAACGAACGCGCGGTGCTCGCGAGCGGCGGGGGCTTCGAGGCGCTCTCCACGCGCTGCAAGGGCGACGTCGACCGCTTCTCGGGCTTCGGGTTCCTGATCAAGGGCCGCATGGACGGCGGCACCTTCACGGCGAGCTGCGCGGACGCGGAGGGCGGGAGTCGCTGGCCGCCGGCGGTGCGGGTCACCTGCCACAAGAACGTGGACGCCTCGCCGTTCACGGCCTCGGCGACGGTCGCGAGTGGGAGCTTCAAGTCGGCCACGATCTACCTGACCGCGCCGCACGGTCCCGGGGGAGCGCTGAAGACGGTCGGCGGAACGATCCACGTCATCCCCGGCGCGGCCACGTCGTTCGGTGGACCGCCCGCGCCCGCGCCGTTCGACAGCACGGGCTGGGGCGGCACGCTGAGCGAGGCCACGAGCCCCTTCGTGAACACCTCGATCTCGCTGCTGAACACGACGACGACGCTGCCGGCCGAGCTGTGCCCGAAGCCGGGCTCGCCGGGGCCGGGCTACGTCCCGCCGCCCGTGTTCCTCGCGCGCCTCACGGGGACCGGCGAGCACGGCGCGTACTCGACCGAGGCGTACGTGAACCACTGCACGCCCTCGCCCTGATCCGAGCCGAAGGTCATGGATCGCCCTCGCCCGGTGACAGCCCGGCAACGTTGCGCTGCCGCTTCCGTGGCAACGCGAGCTTTCGGCCGAGGGTGGGTTTCACTGGAGGGGTCATGCCGATCCAGACCCGCGTCGCCACGCTGCTCGACCTCCCGTCCCTCGTCGCCCTCAACCACGCCGCCTACCCCGACCTGCTCGAAGAAGGCGTGGTGTTCGAGGAGGATCAGCTGCGGGCGCACCAGGGGGTCTTCCCCGAGGGGCAGCGGGTGGCCGTCGAGGACGGCGTCGTCGTCGGCGCCATCGCGACGCTGATCCTGCCCCGCGCGATCGACCCGCTGCGCGCGCACACCTGGATGGGCGTCACCGACGGCGGCACGTTCGCGCGGCACGACCCCGAGGGCGACACGCTGTACCTCGCCGACGTCTACGTCGGGCCGCAGAGCTGGGGCAAGGGCGTCGGCAAGGCGCTCTACGCCGAGCTCTTCGACCTCTGTCGACGCCTCCGCCTCGCGCGCATCGTCGCGGGCGGACGCCTCTACGGCTACAGCGAGCTCGCCGAGACCATGACCCCGCACGAGTACGTGGCGCGGGTGGTGCGCGGCGAGCTGAAGGACCGGGTGCTCGACTCGCAGCTCCGCGCCGGCTTCGCGATCCGCGGCATCTTGCCGAACTACCTGCACGACTGGCGCAGCCGCCACTTCGCGACGCTGCTCGAGTGGGAGTGCCTCGAGAGCCGTCGGCCGACGCGCCACGAAGGAGCTTCGGCCGGCGAACCTAGGCCTTCTGCGCGGCGGCCAGCGTGAGCAGCTCGGCGACCCGCTTGGCGAACCGCTGCGGGTCCTCGATCGCGCTGCCCTCGGTGAGCAGGGCCTGATCGTAGAGCGTCTCGGTCCAGTCGATCACCTCGGCCGACGCCGCCTCGCGCGCGTGCAGCGCCGCCATCTTCACGAGCAGCGGGTGCTTGGCGTTCACCTCGAGGATGCGCTGCTGCCGCGGCACCGCGTGGCCGCGCTCCTTGAGCACGCGCTCGAGGTACGGGTTGGTGCCGGCCTCCACGCCGACGAGGCACGCCGGCGAGTCGGTGAGGCGATCCGAGACGCGGACCTCCTTCACGTGGTCCTTGAGGATCTCGTGCATGGCCGAGAGCAGCGGGCCGAGGTCGCCCTTGGCCTTCTCGCGCTCCTGCTTGTCGTCCTCCGACTCCTCGAGCGGGAGCTCCGCGCGCATCGCCGAGACGAGCTTCTTGCCGGAGAACTCGCGCAGGCCGTCGACCGCCCACTCGTCGACCGGGTCGGTCAGGTAGAGCACCTCGTAGCCGCGCTGGCGCAGCGCCTCGAGGTGCGGCGAGCCGGCGATCGCCTTCAGGGACTCGCCGGTGACGTAGTAGATCGCCGGCTGGTTCTCCTTCATGCGGCCGACGTAGGCCTCGAGCGAGGTGAACCCGCCGCCCTCGTCGGGGTGATCGACCGTGTGCGACGACGCGAACCGCACGAGCGCGCCGATCTTCTCGCGGTGCTCGAAGTCGGTGGCGAGGCCGCTCTTGATCGTGGCGCCGTGGGCGCGGAAGAACTCGGCGTAGTCGGCGGGGCGCTCCTTGGCCACCTCGTCGAGCAGGTCGAGCACCTTCTTGACCACCTGGCGCTTGATGGCGCGGACGGCGGCCGAGTCCTGCAGCGTCTCGCGCGAGACGTTGAGCGGGAGGTCGTCGCTGTCGATGACGCCACGCACGAACCGGAGCCACGGGGGCAGGAGCTGCTCGCAGTCCTCCATGATGAACACGCGCTTGACGAACAGGCGGATGCCCTTCTTGCGATCGTCGGCGAACAGATCGCGGTCCTCGGCGCGCGGCAGGTAGAGCAACCCCGCGAACTGCTGGTTGCCCTCGATCTGGAAGTGGGTGTGGGCGAGCGGCGCCGCGGCGTCGTGGGTGAGGTGCTTGTAGAGCTCCTCGTACTGCTCGGCGGTGATCTCGCTCTTGCTGCGCTGCCAGAGGGCGCTCGCGCGGTTGATGGTCTCGTCCTCCTCCTTGCCGTCCTTGTCCTTGCCGCGGAGCCGGATCGGGTGGCTCACGAAGTCCGAGTAGCGGCGTACGAGCTCGCGCAGGCGCCACGGCGTGAGGAACTCCTCGTGCTCCTTGCGCAGGTGGAGGATCACCGAGGTGCCGCGCGTGGCCCGCTCGGCCGGGACCACGGTGAAGGTGTCCTTGGCCTCGGACTCCCAGCGCCACGCCTCTTCGCTGCCCGCGGCGCGCGACACGACCTCGACGCGATCGGCGACCAGGTAGGCGCTGTAGAAGCCGACGCCGAACTGGCCGATGAGGGTGACGTCCTTGTCCTTGCCCTGCTGCTGCAGCATCGCGAGGAACGCCCGCGACCCGCTGTGCGCGATGGTGCCGAGGTGGGTGACAAGCTCGTCGCGCGTCATGCCGACGCCGGAGTCCTCGAGGGTGAGGGTGCCGGCGGCCTCGTCGGGGACGATCCGGATCTCGAGCTCGGGGCCGCCCTCGAGCAGGCCCGGCTCGGTCAGCGCGCGGAAGCGCAGCTTGTCGAGCGCGTCGCTCGCGTTGGAGACCAGCTCTCGGAGGAAGATCTCCTTGTGGCTGTAGAGCGAGTGGATGACCAGGTGCAGGACCTGGCTGACCTCGGCCTGGAACTTGTGCGTGGCTTCGGGGGCGTCTCCCATGGGCGGACCCGTAACGCATCCGGCGGACCCGTCAACTGCCCGCGGCCAGCGTGGCTCCCTTTTGGCTCAGGACTCCGCGCGGAAGCACCGGAACGCGGCGCCATTCCCTCGCGCGAGGCGACCGCAGCCGGGGCACTCGTACTGGCGCTCCGTGAGCTCGTTCACGGCGGCGTCCGCTTCGACGAGCGAGTCGAAGTCGGCGGAACCAGGCAGCGCCTTGCCCAGGGCCTCTCGTCGAGCCTCCCACGCGAGCAGCGCCTCGTAGTCCCGGTCGCGCACGAGCACCCAGCCGTCGTCCGGGATCGGGCTGAGGTCGTGGACGTAGCCGCAGGGGCACACGAGCTTCGGCATGTTCGAAGGCCGAGACTACTTCGGGGCGTCGACGAGGTAGAAGCGGCCGCCGGCCTTCATCACGATCAGCCGCGCCTTCGACTCGGGCTCGAAGCGCAGGAACTCCTCGTGGGTCTCGTAGTCGTCCTGCAAGGTGCAGTTGTCCTCGACCGCGCCCTGCTTCTTCGACTGCACCTCGCCGGGGCCGACGTAGACGAACGAGAGCTTCTGCTCTTTCAGGATCTTCTGCAGCTTGCCGTGCTGCTCGGTGAGCTGCTTGCGCTGCTCGGCCACGTGCGCGACGACCGGGTTGGGCCCGGTGCACGTGAGCAAGGACGTCAGGACGGCTTCGTTCGGGAAGAGCGCGAGTCCGTCTTCGAGCGTGCCCTCGTTCAGCGCCTTCGCGTAGGCGCGCGCGACCGCTTCGGAGGAGTCGAGCCCCGTCGACGCGGCGGCGGTCGCCGTCGACTTCGGCGACGGCGCCGGAGTGCCGTGACACGCCGCGAGGCAGAGCAGCACGACCATCGCAAGCGATCTCGTCATCGGTCTTCCCCTCCCATCAGAACCATTCACGTCTTCCCGGTGAGGTCGAACACCGAGTCGCCGATCTCACCCACCACGTACACGAGGGCGCCCACGACGAACACCGTCGAGAGCAGGACGAGCTCCGCGACCGGCTCCCGTGAGACCTGGCCAACCCCGCGAACGAGCCTGAACACCGGCAGGACGGACAGCATGCACACGATCCCGAGCCGACGGAGTCGGGGCATGGCCTGGTGCTCACGGATGGGGAGACGCGCGAGGAAGCACGCCCTGCGAGCCACCCTCCGCAGGAGACCGCCCGCGTACAAGAGGACACCACCGACGACCAGACCGACGCACGCGACGAGGATCCCCACCCTCCCGCCGACCGCGCGCTCGAGGACGTAGTCCGTCTCCCTGCTCGTCCGGATCACGAAGTCGAGGACCCCGACCACGACGCCAGTGACCACGAGTAAATGCCCTGGTCAACGGGCGGCGCGCGCGTCAGTTCGTCTTCGTGGAAGCGGCGCACTGGCACGGCTTGGCCGACTCGGTTGGGGGCCGCGTAGGGCCACAGGCCACGAGCCCCACGAGCAGGAAGCACCAGCGCATCGCCATGAGGCTATCGCGAAGCCACTCGCAGCTCCACTCGGCATGCTTCACGCGACCACCGTGCGCACGTCCGCGCCCACGATCTGGCTCGCCTGGACGGTGATCGTCCCGTCCGTGGCGAGCTCGACGCGGTAGTGATCGAGCGCCTTCGTCGCCGGGCCCACGGTCACGCCGCCGTTCGCGTCGAACCGCGAGCCGTGGCAGTCGCAGACGAGGCCGCTCGCCGACACGCTCCCGTCGTTGCGCATGTTGCACGAGCGGTGCGTGCAGATCGTCGACATCGCGTAGAGTCCGCGCGCGTCTCGACCGAGCACCACCGGGTGGTCGCCGATGGGCGTGAGGGAGCCGACGGCCACCGCGGCGACCTTGCCCGCCGCGATCGGTCCGCTCGCCGGGGACTGGTCCATGGAACTCGACGAGCAAGCGACGCAGGCGAGGGTGCCCGCCGCCTGCAGGAGGAAGCGACGTCGATCGGCGGTCGGGGGTGCGAGGGGCTTCATCGACGTCCATTGTGACCCAGAGCGGCGAGCGCGACCAAGGACGCGAGGCGCGATAAGCTCCGGGCATGCGCAGCGCCGTCTCCGGGGTCGTCCTCTCGTGGGTGCTCGTCGGCTGCGGTGGGGGCGACGGTGGCGAGACGTCCTCCGACCCCGACAGCGCGACGGTGGACGCGGTGGCCGACGTGACCAGCGACGTCCCTACGGACGCGCTCGGGGATACGGGCGCCGGCGATGGGGGCGCCGGCGATGGGGGCGCCGGCGATGCGGGCGCCGACGCGGTCGTCGACACCGCGCCCCCTTCGACCCGGTGCGCGCCGCTCGCGCTCCCCGCCGCGTTCGTCGAGGTGACGGACAAGACCAAGCTGGTGCAGACCGTGTTCGACGCCGCGGCTGGATCGACCATCGTCCTCCCCGACGGCACCTACGACCTCGGCGGCAAGACGCTCCAGCTGCACAGCAAGGGCGTCACCCTGCGCGGCAAGAGCGGCGATCGCACCAAGGTGATCCTCGACGCCTGCTACTCGACGGCCGCGGGCGACGCGATCCAGATCACCGCCGACGACGTGACCGTGGCGCACCTCACCGTCCGGCGCGCGTACGACCACCCGATCCACGTGTACGGGCTCGCCACGGCCGACGTGAAGAACCCCCGCGTCTACGACGTGCACGTGCTCGATCCGGGCCAGCAGGGCATCAAGGTCAACGCGAACGCCGCGTTCGACCACTTCGTCGACGGCGGGCTCGTCGCGTGCTCGCGCATCGAGCTCACCGACGTCGGCCGCACCAAGGTGCGGGACAGCTGCTACACGGGGGGCATCGACATCCACGCGAGCCGCGGCTGGGTGATCCGCGACAACGTCGTCGAGGGCTTCTTTTGCGCGAGCGGGCTCTCGGAGCACGGCATCCACCTGTGGAAGGGTGGCCGCGACAACGTCGTCGAGCGCAACGTGATCAAGGACTGCGCGCGGGGGATCGGGTTCGGCCTCGGCGAGTCCACCGTGGGCCGCACGTACGCGGGGCTCTGCGGCGGCGCGACGCTGGTGGGTCAATACGGCGGCGTCATCCGCAACAACACCGTGTTCGCCGGGAGCGCGGCGCTGTTCGCGTCGGCGGCCTCCTTCGACACCGGCATCGCCCTCGAGCAGGCCTGCGAGACCGTCGTCGCCCACAACACCGTCTTCTCGACGAGCGCCCCGGTGTCCTCCTCGTTCGAGTGGCGCTTCGCGCGGACCAACGCGCGCTTCTTCAACAACCTCGCGAGCCACGCGTTCAAGGACCGCGGCGCGGGCGCCGTGGCGACCCGCGTCGGCGACCAGTCGGCCGCGACCGCTGCCCTCTTCGTGGACGCGAGCAAGGGAGACCTCCACCTCGTGTCCACGGCAAGCGTCAAGGACAAGGGCGTGGCCGTCCCGGCGGGCCTCTGCGACGACGATCTCGACGCCATGCCCCGCACCTCCCTCCGCGACGTCGGCGCCGACGAGCTCCCCTAGGCGGCGGGGCGCGGCAGCGTCACCCGGAAGCAGGCTCCGCCGAGCGGCGAGTCGTCGACCGCGAGCGTGAACCCCGCCGCCGTCGCGCACGCGCGCGCCGAGTAGAGCCCGAGGCCGGTGCCGGTGGCCTTCGTCGTGACGAGCGCCTCGAACAGGTTTTCCCGGCGATCCGCGGGCACGCCGGGACCATCGTCGTGGACCTCGACCACCAGCGCGGTGGCGTCGCTCTTCAGCCGGAGCTCGACCGTGCCCTTGCCGTCCGTGGCCTCGCCCGCATTGACGAGCAGGTTGCCGAGGATCTGCTGCAGGAGCACCGGACTCGCGCGGAGGCGGACGTCGGCCGGGGCGTGCTCGAGGTTCGTCACGACCTTGCACCTTCGGAGCGCGCCGTGCGGCCGGTAGACCCCCAGCACCTCGGTACACAGTTGCCGGACGTCGACGACCCGCACCGTCTCGCTCTGGGTCTTGGCCGCGGTGATCAGGCGGCGGTTGAGGTCGACGAGGCGTTGCGCGGCGGCGTCGAGGTTCCGGAGCCCCGGCCGGCTGCCGACCTCGTCCTCGATGAGCGCCAGCTCGCCGAGCAGCGCCGTCAGCACGTTGTTCGCGTCGTGGGCGATGGCCGCCGCCATCATGCCCGCCGTGGCCTTGCGCTCGGTGGCGACGAGGGCCTCGCGCTGCAGGTTCAGCGCTCGCGCGTCCACGGCCGCTCGCCGCAGCATCGCGCGCGTGGCGACGAACAGGACGGCCGAGGTGACCAGGATGAACGCCACGCCCTTCATGCGCTCGATGCGCTCGAGGCTCGCCACGTCGCTGGCGAGGGCCGCCGCGACCCGCGACGAGAGGACGATGTAGAGGGCGGCGGAGGCGCAGTAAGCACCTGCAACGAACAGGGCCTTCTGGGTCGCCGAACGCATCCGGAGCGCAGTGTCGCTCGACTGCCCGAAGAAGACCAGTATTGGCTAGGAGGCCAGCCTGGAGCGTCTCACTTCGAGGTGACGTCGACGCTCAGCGCCTTCGCCGTCCCGGTCGCGCTGGCCGAGGCCATCGTACCCGGCTTCATCATCATCTTCGACCCGTATGCCTTCGCCGACTCCTTGTACGTGTTGACGTTGGCGGCGCTGGTGTCGCGCTCCTCCTTGACCGCTTGCTGCTCCACGCTGGACAGGAACGCCTCCACCGCCGCGGGCGTCGGCGCGCTCTTCACAGCCGCGCCGGTGCCCTTCGCCTTGCCCTCGGCCTTCACGAGGGCGGCGTCGAGGGCCACGCTGCGGAGGAGCTTCTTCTCGTGCATCGAGTAGACGCGGTGGTGACCGAACCAGCGCGCGCCCTTGATCTCCCCATCGATGGCGTAGGCGAAGCCGACCATGCTCTGTCGCGCAGGCAGGCTCGCGAGCGCACGCCCGAGGCGCTCCGCGAGCGCGTCCCGCTCGCTCGCGAGGGTGGCGTCGTCGATCGACGCGAGCAGCGTGTCCGAAGGGGGCGCCTTGTCGTTGGCGGCGTTGGTCTCCGCGACCTTCGCCCACACCTTGCCCTGGTTCTTCTCGTACTGGCCGGCTGCGCGCACCTTCGAGGTGGCGATCACGTCGGCGACGCGGAACACGCCGCCGGTCTCCTTGCCGTCGCGCTTCTCGTTCCACCGCCCGTGCTCGACGCAGAACGCGTCGACGGTGGCCTTGTCGAGGGCGCCGATCAGGTAGTCCTGCCCGATCTGCCGGTCTTGTTTTCCACCTTTGACGATGGTGCCCGCGAGCACGAACACCGGCACCTTCCCCTGGTTCTCGATCGCGAGCGTGTTCACCGAGCCGCCGCCCTCGAGCTCGCGGATCACAGCCGAGCCCTTCGCGAGCGCCTCGTCGAGCGTGACGATCGGCCCCGGATCCGCCTGCGCGCACGAGGTGATCGGGTACACGGTGAGGTTGTCCACCGTGTGCCCTTCGCCGATCTTGCGCTCGAGGGCGGGCGTGCACTCGGACACGGGCGTGACGACGGGCTCGGGACGCGGCGGGGACGATTTTCGCGCGCAGCCCACCAGCACGACGACGGCCAACGCCGCGCCGCAGGTGAGCAGCCGCGAGACAGGGCTGGACATGGCAGCCTCCTCTCTCTGGTCACGCGTCCGACACGAATCCCCCGAGGTGCCTTTGCTGCCCGGCGGGCGAAAGTTCGCGGGTCACACTCTCTCCTCGTGGAGCGACGAGTCCTCTCCTAGGCTGCGTCGATGATCGCGCGCGGGAGCCTCGCCCTGGCGCTCGCCTTGCTCGCGGCACCGGCGACCGCCGCCCCGTCGCAGGTCTCGCTCGACTGGGAATCGGCCCCGTCGTGCATCGACGCGACGCGGCTCGGCGCCGCGGTCGAGGCCACGCTGGGGCATCCCGCCTTCTGCGCGACGACGTCGTGTCCTTCCCGCATCGAAGGACGCGTGCGGCGCGTCGAGGGGCGCTACGAGGCCGTCGTGCGCGCGAAGCGGCCCGACGGCACCACCTTCGCCGAGCGCACGCTCACGACCGAAGGCGCGTGTCACCAGCTCGACGACGCGCTCGTCGTGGTGGTCGCGCTGCTCGTCGAGGAGGTCACCACCGACGAAGGCAAGGCCGCGCCCGTGCACCTCCGTCTCCCGAAGCCCCTCGCACCCGTCGAGGCGCAGACTCCTGCAGCGCCCACCTCGGTGTTCGGCGGCTTCGGCGTCTCGCTCGCGTGTGGCCTCTCGCCAGGGTGTGGCCCGGCGGTGCTCGTCTCCGCCGGACTCCGCGTCTCCCCCTTGGAAGTGGGCCTCACCGTGCGCGCGGAAGCCGGACGGCGCGCGCTCTCGTCGGGCGTCGGCGCCGAGCTCACGACGACCTCGCTCCTCCTCGCCGGGTGCTACGCACCTTCGTTGACGGCCGCCCTCGATCTCCCGCTCTGCGCGGCGCTGGGCGTCGGCAACCAGGTCGCGAGCCCCGTGGGCCTCGCGAGCACCGACCCGCGGAGCGCCGCGCTCGTCGTCGCGAGCGCGTCGGTGGGCGCGCGGCTGCGGCTGTTCACGCCGTGGCTCCACCTGCGCGCCGACGTCGGGCTCGACGCCCCGCTCGCGTCCCGGACCTGGGTGCTCGCCGAGCCCGGCGGCGGGACGAGCGTGCTCCACCGCGCGGGCCTGGGCCCTACCTTCACGATCGGGCTCCAGCTGCTGTGACTAGCGCGGGCCGCAGCGACCGCTGATCTTGGGGGAGACGTCGTCGGTGTCGCGGCACTGCACGACCGTGCTCGGCACGATCAGCTTCGCGAACACGAGCCCCCCCGCCCGCACGCCGTCGTCGCTCACGGGCAGCAGCAAGGACTCGGCCTCGGCGGGCCCGAGCGCGCGCGTGGTCGTGACGAGCCCGAGCAGGCCCGGCGTCGCGCCGTCCTTGTAGACCTCCGCGCCGACCCCGGCCGCGAGCGCCGCCTCGCCGACGTTGCGAACCGTGACCCGCAGCACGTACCCCGACGTGCACTCCGGCACGACGCTGACGACCGCGTTCGGCGCCGCGCGCTCCTTGCCCGGCTGCTTGTTCTGCCGGAAGTTGTTCAGCCCCGGGGTCTTCCAGTTGATCGACTCCACCTTGGGGATCCGCCCGTCCTCGCCCACGTTGGTCACGTGGTACGAGTGCTGGTTCCACACGCGGCGGGTGCGCACCCAGCCCCCGGTCTTGCTGCCGAACACGCGGAGCCCGGCCTGCACCGTGCCGTCGCAGCGGTACGACGGCGTGCCCGGCCCGTTCGAGAAGGCGTTCGAGCCGACGATGATGTCCGCGACGCCGTCGCCGTCGACGTCGGCCACGACGGGGTACTCCCAGACCGTGCCCGAGGTGTTGCAGATCGACGAGCGGTCGACGCCCGTGGCGCCGTCGTACACGTGGAGGCGCTCGCTGTCGTTGTAGAGCACCTCCGCCTTGCCATCGCCGTCGAAGTCGAACACCGCCGAGCCGGTGCTGCCGTTGTCCTCGGCCGTCACGTGGGTCCACAGGATCGTGGCGCTCGGAGCGAGGGTCGCGTCGAGCAGCTTCTTGCCGGAGAAGGCCGCGTAGCCGCGGAACGCGGCGAACCCGAAATCGGGGACGCCGTCGCCGTCGAAGTCGGCGGACGTGATCGGCCCCATGCCGTAGCTCCACGCCCACGCTCCGCCCGGGTTGACCGGCGCCGCGAAGGGCTTGCGCACCCAGCGAAACCCGGCGGGATCGGACGCGTCGGGCCGCCACACGCCGAACTGGTTGACCTCGGGCGCGGTGAACGCGATCTCGGGCTTGCCGTCGGCGTCGAGGTCGACGAGCACGGGGCTCCCCCAGCTGCTCGACGTGCCGCCGATGTCCACGACGACCGAGCCATCGGGCCGGAACACCTGGTAGGCGCTCACGATCTCCGGCTTGCCGTCGCCGTCGACGTCGGCCACCGTCAGCGAACCACGAGGCGCCACCTTGAACGACGCCTTGGTGGCCCCGGTGCGTCCGTCGAGGATGCCTCCTTCGACGACGATCTCGGGGATCCCGTCGGCGTCGAGGTCGGCGATCGCCGGCGCGAGGCAGCTCATCGCGGCGCTGACCCACAGCCGCTTGCCGGTGCCGTCGATCGCGTGCACGCGCCCGTCGGCGCCGCACGCCACCACCTCGGCCCCTGGCTTGCCATCCAGCTCGGCGCCCGCGAGCTGCGCGTAGCCCGGCACACCGGGGTAGCTCCACTTCTCGACGAGAGATCCGCCGCTGACGGTCACGGCGTGCACCACGCCGTCGGTCGCGTATTTCCCGTCGCGGAACGTGGTGAACACGATGTCCGGTCGGTCGCGCTCGTCGACCTTGCCGTCGCAGTCGTCGTCGTCGAGCTGCACGACGATGGGGGACATCATGACGTCGTGCTGGAACGGCGCGGTGGTCTGACCACCGCCCGCGGGCCAGCCGTACTTGACGACCAGGTCGAACGGCCCCGCCTTGGGGGTCACCTCGCACGCTTCGACGCAGGTGATCCCGGGTCGATCCGTGGCCGCGCCCGTGCAGCGAGGAGGACGTGGGAGGCAGCGACCCGTGGGGGTCGGCTTGCTGCCGGTGCAGGCGCCGCCGGGCGGCCCGCCGTCGGTCGTGGTCGCCACCGCTTTCGAGAGATCGCAGTAGTCGCTCGCGGCGCAGTCGCTCGAGTCGACGCACGGCGCGCCCGGCGCGACGCAGGCGCCGAACGAGCAGGCCTCCGCGCCACCGCAGCAGCGGTCGCCGCAGACGCGCGCCTCGGCGCAGCACGCGCCGCCCACGCACACCTCCGTGGACGAGCAGGCGCACGCGCTCGCTGGTGCCGATGTCGAACCCCGGCGTCCCCGTGTCCGTGAGGCCGTCGCCACCGTCGGGGCGTTCGCCGACCACCGTGTCGCCCGTGCTGCACGCGAGGCCGAGCGCCGGGATCAGCGCCAGCAAGAAGGAACGGGACATCGGTGGCTTCCTCTCGATCATGGGTTCTTCTTCGCCAGCAGCGCCTGCGCATCGGCGAGGATGCGCTTGCGCTCGGGGCCGAGCTGGCTGTCGGGGAATCGCTTCTCGTGTTCGCGCACCAGGGCCAGCGCCTGGGCCGGGTCTTCGCGCAGCACGCGCTTGGCGCGGAGCAGGAGCAGGCCCTCGCTCTCGGGGGTGACCGGGTCGGTCTTGGCGCTCGCGCTGGCCAGGACCTTCGGCTTCAGCGTGCTCGCCGTGGGACTCGGCGGGTCGAGCATCTCGAGCTCCGGCGCCGATTCGCTCGCCGAGCCGCTCGCGCTCACGCTCACGGAGGCCTCGACCGTGGGGCTCGTGGCGACCATCACCGGTGGCGGCGAGGCATTCGGCGCGGGCGGCGGAGAGCGTCGCAGAGCCCACACCCCACCGACCACGAGCGCGAGCGCCGCGCCCGCCATGGCGAGCTTGGCGACCGTCGCCTTGCGCGTGGCGCCCGACAGGACCGTGGTCGACACGGCGAGCAGGCCCGCCGCGCGGAGGCGACGCTCGACCTCCGCTTGCTCGTCCTCCCGCAGGACGTCGTCCTGGGCCACGGAGAGCATGCGCTGGAGCGCATCCGGACCGTCTTCTGCGAGCCGCTTCGGGTCGCTCATCGCTCGCCCTCCTCTGCGCGGACCGCGTCGACCACCCGCTGGCGCGCGGCGTGGTGCCGCGAGTAGGCGGTCTGCACGGGAATCGAGAGCGCCCTCGCCACCTCGGGCATCGTCATCCGCTCGATCTCGTAGAGCACGAACACCGCGCGCTGGTCGTCGGTCAGCGTCGCGAGCAGTCGCTGCAGACGTTGCCGCTGCTCGAGCCGCTCGGACGCAGGGGTGCCCGGCATCGGCTGCTCGCCGAGGTCGTCGTCGACGTCCTCGCGTTGCCGACGCCGCGTGCGGCGGTGGTTCTGGGCGACGAACACCGCGATCTTGCGCAGCCACGCGCGGGCCCCGCCCTCGCCCTCGAGGTCTCCGAGCTTGCGGTGGGCGACGACGAAGACCTCCTGGCACACGTCGGGGAGGTCGGCGGAGGCGACACCGAGGTAGCGCAGCACCCGCCCCACCTCGGCGACGTGCGCGCGGTAGAGTGCCTCGAAGCTGGGTGCCGCCTCGGTCACGGGGCGGCAGGCCGCGAGCGGCGCAGGGGAGGTGAGCATCCACACGGGTTCGAGGGCGTCATGTCCAGGACCGGCCCTGGATTATGAGCCCTCGCGTCGATTCTTGTCGTCGATCCGTGTCTCGTGGCCGTGACACCAATGAACATAGTCTCTCTATGTGGATGGCGGAGGCGGGCCGCCCTCTTCTCCCTCGTCGGCGAGAGTGGCAGCCTCGGAGCATGCTCGGCCGACGCGCGTTCGCGGTGCTCGCCGCCCTCATGGGCTCGGCGGGCGTGGCACACGCGTTCGTGCCGCCCCCGCTCGCCAAGAAGTCGGTCCACGAAGACCCGATGGTCACCGTCGCGCCGGCCTCGGGGCAGATCCCGGCCCCCTCCACCGTCGCGGCCGCGCCGCTCGACGCCGAGGTCTCCGCGAGTGGGCTCCGCTCCAAGGTGCTGCGCGCGGGCACTGGCGCCCGTGCCACCGACAAGGACGCGTGCGTCGTGCACTACACGGGCTGGACGACCGACGGGAAGATGTTCGACAGCTCCGTCGTGCGCAAGATGCCGGCGACGTTCCACCCGAACGCCGTCATCAAGGGCTTCGCCGAGGGCATGCTCCTGATGCGCGTCGGCGAGCAGCGGAGGCTCTGGATCCCGGGCGCGCTCGGCTACGGCGACGCGCCCAAGCCCGGCCTGCCGACCGGCCTCCTCGTGTTCGACGTAGAGCTCGTCGCCCTGCAGAAGTGAACCACTGGCGGCCGTCGCTGACTGCCCGGACATGCTACACCGCCGGCGTGTCGTCGCCCCTGCCCCACCCGCTCGTCCGTACGCCCGAGGAGTGGCGCGAGGCCCTCGTGCGCCTCGGCGAGCGCCCGTTCCGCGCGACCCAGGTGTTCCAGGCCATCCACCGCCGCAACGTGCGCGACGCCCGCGAGATCACCGACCTCCCCGTGTCGCTGCGCGACCGCCTGTTCGAGGAGGGCCTGCGCCCGGTGCTCGAGGTCGACACCGAGCGCCGCTCGACCGACGACACCCGCAAGCTGCTCGTCCGCTTCGCCGATCAGGCCACCGTCGAGACCGTGCTCATCCCTGCCGTGAGTGGCCCCGGGTCGGTCGCCGCGCAGTCCACGGACAAGGACGAGGACGCCGACGCCTCCTCGGTCGACGACGACGACGAGCCCGCCGCGGTCCGCCGCGTGACCCAGTGCATCTCGACGCAGGTCGGCTGCGCGATGGGCTGCGTGTTCTGCGCGTCGGGCGTCGCCGGCCTCAAGCGCCACCTCGCGCCCGAGGAGATCGTGGGTCAGGTGCTCGAGGGGCGCGCGCGCCTCGACGAGGGCGAGGAGCTCCGCAACGTCGTGCTCATGGGCATGGGCGAGCCGCTCCACAACTACGACGCGACCGCGCGCACCCTGCGCATCCTCTCGCACCGCGAGGGCATCGACCTCTCGAGCCGCCGGGTCACCGTGTCCACCTCGGGGCTCGTCCCCGAGATCGACCGCCTCGGGCAGGAGTTCGCCGGGCAGGTCACCCTCGCCATCTCGCTGCACGCCACCACCGACGAGCAGCGCTCGGCGCTCATGCCGATCAACAAGAAGTACCCGCTCGCCGAGCTGCTCGCCGCGCTGCGCCGGTATCCGCTGCCCAAGCGGCGCCGCTTCACCATCGAGTTCACGCTCGTCGCGGGCCAGAACGACGACGTGCCCGAGGCGCGCCGGCTCGCCGCGCTGCTCCGCGGGATCCCGGTCAAGATCAACCTCATCCCGATGAACCCCATCGAGGCGTCCACGCTCGCGCCGCCCGATCGCACGGGCGTGCTCGCGTTCCAGAAGATCCTCCTCGACGCGGGCTACGCGTGCTTCATCCGGCGCCGTCGCGGCGACGACGTGAGCGCGGCGTGCGGCCAGCTCGCGCTGCTCGGCGCCAAGCCTCGTCCGCGTCGGCCGTTCGCGGCCGGCGAACCCGAGTCGTGAGGCGCGGAATCGTCCTCGCGCTCCTCGCGCTGCTCGGCGCGATCGCGCTCGCCATGTCGATCGGGCAGCCGGCGTCCATCTCTCGCGCGTTCTCGGAGCCCCAGTCGCTCGACCGCGCCATCCTGGTCTCGGCGCGGCTACCGCGCGTCGCGCTCGGGCTGCTCGCGGGCGCCGGGCTGTCGGTCACCGGGGCCGCGTTCCAGGCGCTCCTGCGCAACCCGCTCGCCGAGCCGTACGTGCTCGGCGTCGCCGGCGGCGCGGCCCTCGGGGCGACCCTCGCCCTCGCCGCGGGCGCGGCGGCCCTCACCATCCCGCTCGTCGGCACCGGCGCCACCGCGGGCGCGGCCACGCTGTTCGGGCTCCTCGCGACCCTGCTGGTCTACGCCATCGCGCGCGGCACGCGGCGTGGTCGCAACCCCTCGGCGACGGACATCCTGCTCGCCGGCGTCGTCGTCAACGCGATCGCCACCGGCGCGATCACCTTCGCCAAGACCCTCGTCCGCGCGGGCACGGCGCAGCAGCTCCTCTACTGGCTCGCGGGGTTCCTCGACGTGGCCACGCCGGCCACGCTGGCGGTCGTCGGCGTCTCGGTCGCGGTGGGCAGCGTCGTGCTCCTCGCAGCGGCGCCGGCGCTCGGGCTGATCTCGCTCGGCGACGAGCACGCGGCGCACCTCGGTGTCGACGTGGGGCGCCTCGAGCGACGCGTGTTCCTCGCGAGCTCGCTCGTGGTCGGCGCCATCGTGGCGACCTGCGGCATCATCGGCTTCCTCGGCCTGCTCGTGCCGCACGTCGTACGGCGGCTCGTCGGCCCCGATCCCCGCCGCACGCTACCCCTGTCGCTCGTCCTCGGTGCGGCCACGCTCGTGGCGTGCGACGCGCTCGCGCGGGCGAGCTTCCGCGCGCTCGGCTCGGAGCCGCCGGTGGGGGCCATCACCGCGCTGCTCGGTGGCCCCCTGTTCCTGGTCCTCTTGACGCGCCAGCGCGCGCACTGACACGATCGCGTCACATGCGAGAGGGGAGGCCCAGCATCACCGCGACGTGGGTCGCGGCCTGGCGAGGGCTTGCGACCTACGCGCCGAGCCCGATCGCGCGCGACGCGGTCGCCGAGCAGCTCATCCCCACGCCCTACGCGCAGATCGTGGCCGCGGCGCGCAAGAACCCGCGCGCCATCGCGCTCGTGCACGCGCTCGCCGATCGCGTCTCGCTCGGCCGCTCGCGCCACCTCGCGCTGCGCACGAGGGCCATCGACGAGGCGGTCGACGGCGAGATGGCGGGCGGCACGCGGCAGCTCGTGCTCGTCGGCGCCGGCCTCTGCGCGCGCGCCTACCGGCTGCCTTCGCTGCGCGACTCGGTCGTGTACGAGGTCGATCACCCCTCCACCCAGGGCTACAAGCGCTCGCGCGCGGAGGCGCTCACCCCGCTCGCGCGCCGCGTGCACCACGTGCCGAGCGACTTCGAGCGCGACGACCTCACCGCGCGCCTCGCCGAGGCCGGGCACGACGCGCGCCAGCGCACCGTGTTCATCTGCGAGGGCGTCACCATGTACCTGAGCCGCGCGGGCGTGGAGCAGACCCTGCGCGGCGTGCGCGAGGCCGCGGCGCCCGGGTCGGTGCTGCTGATGACCTACTTCGAGCGCGCGGGCTCGCCGTTCGCGCGCACGCTCACCGCGGTGCTGCGCGGGGTGAGCGAGCCCGTCATGAGCGCGTTCTCGGCCACCGAGATCGGCGCGCGCCTCGACGCGCACGACTTCGACGTGGTGACCGACGAGGGCGACCCGGAGTGGTCCCCGCGCTGGGTCGGGGAGCGCCAGCCGTGGAGCCTCGAGCGGCTGGTCGCGGCGCGCCGGCGTCGCTGATATCGTCCCGCCGTGTCCGAGATCGACGACCTCGCCCGCAAGGCCTCGGCCCGCGCCGCGCTCAGCGCCGGCAAGAACGCCGCGCGCAAGGCGATCGAGGATCTCACCCTGTCCGACGAGGAGCGCGCCGCGCGCGACGAGGCCGAGGCCAAGGCCGCGAAGGCGCGGCGGTGGAAGTACCTCGCCGTCGGGATCGTGGGGCTCTGCCTGCTCTTCGGCATCGTCGGGATGCTCGCGAGCCTCTGGAAGTATTTCCTCGGCCTCGCGCTGCTCGCGGTGCTCGGGGGCTACGTCTACTGGCGCCTGCGGCCGCTGCTGTCGGCGCGCAAGGTGCGGGTCGCCGAGCAGGTCGAGCGGACGCGGGTGGTCGACGAGAGCAAGCAGCTCGAGGCCGACCGCAAGGCCGAGGCCGTGGCCGCGGAGCGCGCCGCGATCGCCGCCGAGCGCGCCGCGCTCGCGAAGGAGCAGGCCATCGAGGACGAGCTCGCCGCGCTCAAGGCGAAGGCGCGGAAGTGACCGGAGCGATCGGCATCGGCCGCCCGGCGCGGGCGTAGACCGCCGCGTAGGCCGCGCGCACCGGCGCGACGTCGAGGGCGCGCAGGTTCGCCGGGTTCTTCCACATCGTCTCCATGAGCGGATGCTTGCGCCCCTGCTGCTCGTAGACCCACAGCTTGTGGAGCATCTGGATCTTGTCGGCCGCCTTCACGAGCCGGGCCTCGAGGCTCTCGCCCGCCTCCGAGGCCTCCCACGTGGGCACGAGCGCCGCGGGCAGGATCGCGTGGGCGATCGCGCGCTCGGCCTCGTGCAACGCGGCGTCCACCGCGGGCGTCTTGACCGGCATCGGCACGTCGCCGAGGCGGGCCTCGGGGGCGTCGTGCAGCAGCGCCATCGTCAACGCGAGCTCGCCGTCGACCGTGAGCCCCTCGGCGCGACACGCCTCCACGAGCATGCGCGTGAGGAGCGCCACCTGCAGCGTGTGGGCGGCGATCGACTCGCACGGAGAGATCCCCCGGAGCAGCCACCCGGTGCGGGGCAGGTCGCCGAGGGGATCGAGGGCGTCGAGGGTCGCGAGCATCTCGTCGGGGCGCATGCCGCTCGGTGTCGCGGGGTGCGCCGCGACGCAAGCCTCCCTTCGCTGGAGCGGCCGCCCATCGAGGCGGCCGCCGTTCACTCCGCGGCGCTGCGTTCACTCACTTCGGCGGGGTCTTCTGCGGCGGCACGTAGCCTGGGTCGCCGCACACGCAGCGCTCGCAGTCGTGCTCCTTGTCCCACGTGCACTGCGGCGCCGTGAGGCACTTCAGCTGGGGGCTGTCCGGGCACGAGCGCGGCGAGGGGTTGCGACAGCCGAGCGCGGCGAACGCCAGCACGACGAGCAGACGGGTCATGTTTCCCCGTAGCAGCGTCGACGCCAGGGGGGTGATAGCTTCTCCGCCATGGATCCGAGCGACTTCGACGCCCCCCAGATCGACGCCCTGTTCGAGCTCATGGTCATCGCCGCCGCCGCCGACGACGAGGTCGGCGCCGAGGAGAAGAAGGAGCTCGCCGAGAACCTCGAGTCGCTCACCAAGGGGCGCCTGCCGGCCGGCGGCTTCGAGGCCGCGTTCGCCAACGCCCTCGGCCTCCTGGCCCTCGAGGGCCGGGACGCGCGGCTCGTGACGGTGAAGGAGCGCCTCGGGAGCCCCGAGCGCTGCGAGGCCGCCCTCGCCGCGGCCATCCGCGTGTTCGCGGTCGACGGGGTGGTACGCACCTCCGAGCGAGAGGCGATCCTCGAGATCGCCGAGGCGCTCGGCGTCGACACCGATCGCGCCGCCGACCTCGTCCGCTCGCTCGCGTGACCCCGCTCAAGGGCTCGGGTAGACACCGCTCTGCAACGGGTGCCCGAGCACCTGGACCAGACGCTCCTCGAACGTCTCGCGCTCGGGGTGCACCATCATCCGCCCGCCGAGGAGCAGGTTGCTCGCCGCGATCCCCATCGTCAGGATGCGCGAGTCCACGGTGAGGAGCACGTCGAGCGAGACGATGTCGCGCAGGCGCCCGAACACCCACGAGGTGAGGCGCGCGCGGGCGTTCGGCTCGTAGCCGCGCAGCGCCGCCCAGTCGTGGAAGACGTACACGGGCTTCTGCTCGCGGAGCGCCTGATCGATCGCCTCGACCACGGGCCCGACGAACGGCGAGCCGAAATACCCGCGGTGCACGGTGAGCACGACGTCGGGGCGGGGGCGGTAGGTGCGCAGCTCCGCGTCGTCTTGCGAGAAGACGCTCCAGAACCCCTCCTCCCTCAGCTCCACCCGGCCAGGATAGCTCGGCTAGCCAGGATCGGGGGTGCCCGCCGAGAACGCAGCCGGCGTTCAGCGCCCGAGGGTGCGGGACAGGTAGACCGCGAGGAGCGCCACCGTGGCCCCGAGCAACAGGCCGAGGGCGAGCCACTGCCACGCCTCCTTGCGCGGGGTCTCGAGCTCCGGTCTGCGGAGCGCGCGCAGCGCGGCGCGGGCCTCGGAGCTCTGCGGCCTCACCTCGAGGGCCGCGTCCAGATCGGCGCGGGCCGCCTTGCTCTTGCCGAGCTCCTCGAGCAGCTTGGCGCGGTAGACGAGCGCGCGATCGTTGCGGGCGTCGGCGCGGATCACCTCGTCGAGGACCGCGACCCCCGCCTGCGGATCGCCGGCCAGCCCGGTGAGGTAGCCGTGCAGCGTGCGGTACTCGCCGTTGGCGGGGGTGCGCTCGGCAGCGCGTGCCGCGAGGGCGCGCGCGGCCTCGAGGTCTCCCGAGCGCAGGAGCGCGAGGGCCTCGCGGTGATCGTCGGCCGCGCCGAGCACGCGCATGACCTGGCTCGAGCGGAGCGGATCGACCCCGCGACCGAGGGACGAGTCGCGGAGGGAAGCGGCCCCGGGGGCGACGGCATCCGCGTCGAGCGGCGGCTCCTCGGTGCGCGGATCCTCGAGCTGACGAGCGAGGACGAGCGCGTAGAGGAGGGCGACCGCGACGCGCTCGGGCACGACGGCGCCCGAGCCGTAGGCCGCGAACGGGAGCGGACGGCCCTCCTGGATGCGCGCGACGAGCACGCGCTCCTGCTCGTCGAAGTCGAAGCGATCGAGGGTCGCGTCGCGACGGATGCGCACGAGCTCGTCGGCGCGGGCCGCGAGCTCCGCCCGGCTCACGTCGACGCCCGCACCGACGGCGAACGTACGGCAGAGGGCGAGGAGGCCGGCGAGTGGGTCGCACGGGGTCGCGTTGGTGGGCGCGCCCTCCTCGAGCAGGTCGGTCTGGCTGTGGAACTCGTAGCCCGTGTCGGCCGGCAGATCGCCGAGGCTGCGCAGGCGCACCAGCACCTGTTCGCGCAGCGCGCGGAGCAAGAGCCGCCGATCGATGAGGCGATCGCTCACGAGCTGCCGACCGATGCGCGACTGGGCTGTGGAGGCGCGAGAGAGCGCCGCCTCGAGGTCGACGTCGGCGATGACGCCCAGGCGGACCAGCATCTCGCCGAGCGGGGCCACCTGCTTGCGGGTGCGCACCCGCACCGGCGCGCCGTCGGCGAAGACGATGACGTCGGCGTCGGTGCCCGCGCCGCCCGAGGGGGGCATCAAGGCGAGGGAGCCAGAGAGGCGGTGGTCGACGGCGTGCGCGTAGAGCACCGCGAGCGGCTGCTCGGCGAGCGTGCCGCGCGGCGGCGGCGCGCCGTCCAGTCCGTGCTCGCTCGGCTCGCTGTCCACGGGTCAGAGATCCCGGACGTAGACCCGGTAGCGCTTGTAGACCTTGCCGCCCATCATCTTGATCCCGAGGTTGACCGGGTGGTTGTCCTCGAGGGTCCAGGAGAGCTCGCCCCACTTCATGCCGAGCCGCTTGCCGCGGTCGTTCATCTCGACGTAGAGCGCGGCCGAGAGCCCGCCGAACTTCTTCTGGATGCGGAACTTCTTCTTGATGCCGAGGATGATGAGGCGCGCCGAGGTGGGGCCCTTCACCTTGAGGCGATAGAGCAGCTTGGCGAACCCGAACGGGAACAGCTTGCCGTCGAGGTCGCCGATCATCTCGTTGATGTTGGGCAGCGCGACGCTGATCGCGGCCACCTCGCCGTCCACCTCGGCGACGAGCGCGAGGTCGGGCACGAGGATCATCTTGAGATCCGCCGCCATCTTCTTGAGTTCGCCCTCGGTCATGGGGACGAAGCCCCAGTTGTCCTGCCAGGCGTCGTTGAAGATCTCCATGACGATGCGCGTGTCGCGCTCCATCTGGGACTTGTCGAGCGTGCGGATGCGCAGCCCGGGGATCTTCATGATGTCGTCGTGGGCGCGGCGGGCGCGGGGCGGGGGCTCGCCGACGTCGTAGCGCCACGCGAAGAAGTCCTTCTCCTTCACGAGGCCGGCCTTCTCGATGAGCCCTGCCTGGTACGGCAGGTGGTGCGGCATCATGATGGCAGGCGGCGTGTCGAAGCCCTCGACGAGCACCCCGAGCTCCTCGTTGATCGACAGCGAGAGCGGGCCGCGCATGCGCTTCATGCCGCGCGCGGTGAGCCACGCGGCCGCGGCGTCGAGCAGGGCCTTCACCACCTCCGGGTCGTCGATGGTGTCGAGGAAGCCGAAGAAGCCGGTCGCGTCGGCGTAGCGAGCGATGTGCTCCTTGTCGATCTGCGCGGTGCATCGACCGACGTCCTTGCCGTTCCTCACCGCGATGAACGTCGTGCCCTCCGCGTGCTCGAAGAACGGGTTCTTCTTCGGGTTGAACCGATCCCCCATGTCCATGTCGAGCGGGATGACCATCTTCGGGTCGTCGCGGTACACGGCGCGGGCCACGTCGAGGAAGCGCTGGGTGTCGACGCCGAACGGGCGCTCGACGATCTGGACGTCGCTCATGGGGCGGCACCCTACTAGGGAGCGGCGGCGCGGTCGATCCCCTGGTAGGGGTCGTCCCCGTGACGCGCAGAGAGCCTCCGAAAGACCCCGTCGAGGAACGCGAAGGGCCTCGCGCCCGCGGCATCGCCCCGACCACCCTCATCGAACAAATCCGCAACACGGCGGCCTGGGCCCTCGAGGGCCCGTCGAACCCCGCAGAGGTGATCCGGACCGGCGCGGGCGCCGAGGTCGGCTCCTTGCCGTATTTCCGGCTCCTCCTCGCCGCCCACTACCTCACGGTCGCCACGTTCGTCCCCACCGACGTCGACGCCCGCATCCGGCACCACACGTTCCAGGAGCTCGACGGCGACGGCCTCGTCGAGGCCAACGCGATGATCGACGCGATCGCCGCGGAGCGGCCCGCCGTGGTCTCGGCCCGGGTGGTCGAGGAGGGCGGCGCGCGCGGCATCTCGGGCCACGACGGCGAGTGGTTCTCGGTGCGCGCCGGCGCCCTCGGGCGCGCCATCGCGATCGGCCACGAGGCGCTCACCACGGCGCTGGTCGAGGCGATCGAGGCGGAGCTCTGGCGCGAGGCGCGCGCGTTCGACGCGCTCTCGAAGGCCAAGGGGCGCGTGCTCGAGGCGATCCGCTCGGCCACGGTGCTCGCCCACAACACCGGCGACCTCTCGCGCGTCGTCGAGCTGTGGCCGAAGCGCCCGGAATACCAGGCGATCCGCGATCGGTTCGAGCGCCTCGGCCACGACGGCACCGACCGCTTCGGCGGCGCGTTCGTGCGCGCCGGCGCGTTCAACAAGCAGGTCACGGCGATCGAGAACCATCGCTTCCTCGCGCTGCGCAAGCCGCGCGGGCTCCGTCGCCACCGCGATCTGCTGCTGCCGATCGGCCCGTTCTTCGACGACTGGGGCACGACCATCGCGACCCACCCTTCGCTCGAGGACGGCGACCGCGCCGAGGTCGTCGAGGCCCTGATCTCGACCCACCTCTCGGGCACGACCCAGCAGGGGTGCTTGCGCGCGCTCGCGGCCCTGCACGCCGCGGTGCCGGGCGGGCTCGACCGTCTCGCCGACGACCTGCCCGCGCGCATGCGCAAGCTCGTCGCTGCGGGGCCTGTGCGCGACGCCCTCCGCGTCACGCGCGCCCAGCACGACGCCCGGCTCGAGAAGGCCTTCCGCCGCCTGGTACCGTGACGCGCCGCCTTCGCTCTGCTTGCTTGCCGGCATGCTGGTCGAAGGAAAGGTCGTCATCGTCACGGGCGCCGGAGGCGGCATCGGCCGCGCGGAGGCGCTCCTGTTCGCCCGCGAGGGCGCCAAGGTCGTGGTCAACGACGTCGGGGGCAACCGCAGCGGCGAGGGCGCCTCGAGCGTCGCCGACGAGGTGGTCGCCGAGATCAAGAGCGCCGGCGGCACCGCGGTCGCGCACCACGCCTCGATCGCCGACGCCGAGGGCGCCTCGTCGCTGATCCGCGCGGCCCTCGACGCCTTCGGTCGCGTCGACGTGCTGGTCAACAACGCGGGCATCCTCCGCGACAAGACGCTGCTCAAGATGGACGAGGCGATGTTCGACGCCGTCCTCGCGGTCCACCTCAAGGGCACGTTCCTCTGCACCCAGGTGTTCGCGCGGCAGGCGATCGCGCAGGGCGGCGGCGGGCGCATCGTGAACACGACGAGCGTCTCCGGCATGCTCGGCAACTTCGGCCAGGCGAACTACTCCGCCGCCAAGGCCGGCATCTACGGCCTCACCCGCACCTCGGCGATCGAGCTGCAGAAGCAGCGCATCACGGTGAACGCCATCGCGCCCATCGCCAAGACGCGCATGACCGAGGACCTGCCGATGATGCAGTCCGTGGACAACATGAGCCCCGAGCACATCGCGCCGGCCGCGCTGTTCCTCGGCAGCGATCTGTGCGGCGACCTCACCGGTCAGGTGCTCGCGGTCGCGGGCAGCCGCATGTACGCCTACAAGGTCATGGAGTCGCCCGGGAAGTTCAAGGACGAGGCGAGCGGCGTGTGGACGGCGGAGGAGATCAAGGAGCACTGGGCCGCGATCGCGAAGTTCCCGGGGGTGTGACCCCGTGCGTCGCGCGCTGCTCCTGACCGTCGTCGCAGGATGCGCAGGGGCACCGGCCGCACCCAGCCCGCCGAAGATCCATTTCCCGCCCATCGCGCGGGAACCTGGTGCTCGGTGGGTCCTCGCTGGTCGGCCGCCCCTGTCACGCGGCCTCGGTCTGCCCCTTGCCGATGGATCGCGGGTCGTACCTGCGGCTGGTGGGCAACGGTGGCGGTTGAGCAACGCCGCCGAGGAGGCCGCTGCAACGCTGTTCGACGAGGATCTGGTGGGCGTCGTCGCGCGAACGGGCGGGCAGGCGTTCTTGGGTCGGAACGGCAGCGTGTTCTTCACCAAGACCCCGCTGGGCCCCCTCGTCGACGTCGTCCGTGCGCCCTTCGCCACGGTGGCGGCCGCCATGTCCGACGAGGCCATCGTCGCTGTCACCGAGCGGCACGACCTCATGCGGTCGACCGACTTCGGACACACCTGGACCCCCGTGACCTTCTCGGCGGGAGCCGTGCTCGATCTCGTGTTGACCCGCAGCGGTCGTGGGCTCGCCCTGCTGATGCCAGAGGGTGTGGCCATCACCGTGGATCACGGCGCGACGTTCACGCGCGTCGCGACTCGCCTCGACTGCAGTTACGTGACCATCCTCGACAACGGGGCTCCATTCGTCGGCGCGCGAGGCGTCGGCGCACGCCTCGAAGCAGGCCTGCTCCGACCGACTCGAGACGAGACCGAGGACGCAGCCTCGCGTCCCACCGTGACCGTGGCAGTCGCAGGCTCCACGGCCGTCCGGCTGCGCGAAAAGGGCACGGGCCACGAGGTCGCCATCGGCCCACTGCGCGAACCTCCCGTCTATCGCGCCGTGCCCGACTTCAGCGACTGCACGACCGTCGTCGCCTCGGCGTTCGGCAAGGTCATCTCGCTCGGCTGTGTCCGACCCAGCGGCTACGCCCATCAGATCGACGAACGCCTGAGTCTGGACGGAGGAACCACCTTCGTCCGACAGCCACTCCGCCCCTTCGATCGTGAAGCCGCGCTGCACGTCGTTGGTCCTGACGGGTTCCTGTTGACGAGGCTCGCCGAGGGACTCACCGGGCTTCGTCCCAGGAGCGGTGCCGACATCATCCCTGTGTCCGCACGCCTCGGATCGGCGCGCCTCAATCCAGCCGGCACCGCCTTCGTGGCGCTACGGATGGTCGAAGACTCGGCAGAGCTGATCGTGTCCCCGGTCTCGGTCTACCAGCCCCGGGTGAAAGGCGTGGTGCCAGGCTACCAACCACGCGCGGAGCTGTCGCTGCGTGACGACGGCGCGATCTTCGGGGTGGTGCAGGACACCAAGTCGAGCACGTCCATCGAGGTCTCCGCGAAGCAGGATCCCCTCGAACTGAGACCGACCGCCCTGCCACGGGCGAGATGGTCGCTGGCCGGGGAGCGTGGTCTCGCGTGGAAGGACGACCACCTCTACGAGACCTGGGACGGCGGGGCGCACGTCTTCGCGGTGGGTTCAGTGCCAGCGACCGGCCTTTCTTGCTCCGGGGAAGGCTGCTTGGTCGGCGAGGATGCACGCCTGGGTTGGGATCACCCCGAGATGGCGAAGCACCACCCCGCGGCACCCATCGTCACCCCCGAGCCATCCGCAGTTGCTTCACCCGAGCGCATCACCTGCAAGCTCGGGAAGAAGCAGGCCGAATGGATGCCGCCGCTCGACCTCCGACGAGACTATCCCGAGGGCCGCCTGCGCGCGCTGAGCAACGAGGTCGCCGTGGTCCGGCCGAACGCCCAGGGGAAGCTCGAGAAGGTCGCGCTGCTCCCCTGGACCGAGCTCAAGGAAGAGACGGTCCTCCACGCGCGCCGCGAGGGTGTGATCGCCGTGCGCTACACGATCGCGGCGAAGAAGAAGGGGGACGTCGGTCTGCGTCCCGTCAGCGTCAAGGTCGCCTGGCTACGGAACGGAGAGAAGGCACCGCACGTCGAAGGTCTCGGAGAGCTGGGAACCTTCCGGATCCTGGCGAGCGACGTCGCCGTTGCTGGACCGTTCGGTCACTCCCTCGTCGGGTTTCTCGACGGTGCGATCGCCGTCCAGCCCACCTACGCCCAGACGCTGGGCTACTCGGGCGAGGCGTCGCGGCACGTCCTCGCGGACAGCCATGTCTTCCTCCTGAAAGACAGTGGTGCGCCGCGTGAGCGCCTCGAGGCTCCGGATCTCGATAGCCTTCCCCACACCCTGGTCAAGACCAAGGCCGGCTACCTCGTCGCGCCCGACGTGCCCCTCGACGGCCTGGTGACCCTGCACACGAGCCCAGACGGATTCGGCTGGAAGAAGCGACTGCTGCAGCTCTGGTTCAAGAAGAAGGCCGTGGATCCCTTCGCCCCGCCCAAGCCTCCCGCATGGTGGGTGTCGTTCCTCTCGGGCCCCGCGCCGACCTACGGCATCGTCGACACCGCGCTGTCCCGAGCCATTCTCGCGCGTCTGGAGGAGGACGTCGTCGTGAGCGCCGACGTTCGATCTCACTGGCCCTGTGCCTCTCGGCTGCAAGGGCGGAGTCGGCGCCCAGCTCGTGCTCGAGCAGCGCACGCGCTTCGTGATGCGCGAAGGCACGAGTGACAAGGCGCTCGACCTCGAGGCCTGGGTGACGGACGGCAAGGACCGCTGCATCCGAGCCGTCGGTGGGGTGGAAGCAGGCGTCATCATTCCGCTCGACGACCCTCAACACGCCTTTGCGGTGCGAGCGGGTGCTCTGCACGAGCTCGCCTGCAGCCTGCCGTGAGCCTTCAGCGCGGCGGCTCGATGAGGTCGAACGGGTTGCCGTAGAGGTCCTCGAACACCGCCACCTTCCCGTACGGCTCCTCCGCCGGCGGGCGCACGAACCGCACGCCGCGCGCAGCGAGCAGCGCGTAGTCGCGTTCCAAGTCGTCCGTCTCGAGGAACACGAACACGCGGCCGCCGGCCTGCTGGCCGACCGTCGCCGCCTGCCCCGGCGTGACCGCGCGCGCCAGCAGGATCGCGACGCCGCCCTCCGCGCTCGGCGCCACCCGTACCCAGCGCTTGCCGTCGCCGAGATCGGTGTCCTCGATGCACACGAACCCGAGGGTGCCGACGTAGAACGCAAGCGCCTCGTCGTAGTCGAGGACGGTGACGGTGAACTGCCGGATGGCGCGGATCACGCGCCCCGACGACGGCGCACGAGCCCCAGGGCTAGCAGACCGAAGACCGCGACGAACGCGCTCGACGGACGGCCGCCCGCGTTGCAGCCGCCGTCCTCCGCGACCGCCGGCACCGGCAGGCACTTGCCCTCGTCGCAGGCGAAGCCGGCGGCGCACTGCTCGGAGCCCGTGCAGGAGCCGTAGCAATCGCCCGTGGAGCGGTTGCACAGGTAGGCGCCGCAGGGCTTGGCCGCGCCCTCCGGCGGGACCGAGCTCGCGTTGTCCGTCGAGCAGCTGGACCGCGCAGGCACGCAGCGGCCCGAGGCGGTGTCGCACACGTTGCCGGAGACGCAGTCCTCCTTCACGGTGCACTTCGCCTTGCAGCTCTTGGCGTCGGCGCAGATCAGGTTGTCGGGGCACGACGCCGCCGCACCGCAAGCGCCCTTGCCGTCGCACACGCTGAGCTTGTTGCTCGCGCACCCGGCGCCGCAGGAGGTCTTGGCGTCGGGGTACAGGCACGCGATGACGCTCGTGCCGTCGCACGCACCGGCGCAGCCGTTGCCGTCGTCGGCGCACGCCGGCCGCTTGGTGCCGTGCACCTTGCCGGTGACCGGCTTGCAGGTGCCGAGCGCGCCGGCCACGTCGCACGCCTCGCACTGGCCGTCGCACGCCTTGTCGCAGCAGACGCCGTCGACGCAGTTCCCGCCCTCGCACTCCTTGCCCGCGGTGCAGGCCGTGCCCGGCTTGTTCTTCGGCGCGCAGGTGGAGGCCGCCGTGCAGTACGCGGTGGCTGCGCAGTCGGTGTCCGCGGTGCAGCTGGCCCGGCACACCGAAGCGTCTGCGCAGGTGTAGTCGCCGCACGACTTCGGCGTCGCGTCGCACCCGCCCGCACCGTTGCAGGTCTTGCCGCTCACCACGCCGGCGGCGCACGTCGAGGCGCCGCACGGCGTCCCCGAGACCGCGTTGACCCGGCAGGCGCCCGCGCCGTCGCACATGCCGTCGGCCTTGCACGAGGTCGGGTAGGCCGCGTCGGCGGTGCAGCTGTCGCGGGGGTCGCTGCCCGCGACCACGGGCTCGCAGGTGCCGTCGGTGCCCTTGCCCTTCTTGGCCGCCGAGCAGGCCTCGCAGCCGCCCGCGCAGGCCTTGTCGCAGCAGACGCTGTCGACGCAGAAGCCGCTCGCGCACTGCGCCGCGCGCGTGCAAGCACCACCGGCGGGTAGATCCGTCGTGCACGTGGTGCCGCTGCAGAAGGCGCCCGGGAGGCAGCCCGTGTCGTCGGCGCAGGAGGTGCCGCAGGTGGTGCCGCTGCACGCGAAGAGGCCACACGAGGTGGTGCCGGTGCCGCGGCACGCGCCGGAGCCGTTGCACACGTTGACCTTGGTGACGACGCCCGCGGTGCACGACTGCGCGGGGCACTCGAGGTCGGGGTCGGTCGCGTCGGCGATCGGGCCGCAGGTGCCGTCGGTGCCGGTACCGCGCTTGGCCGCGGTGCATGCCACGCACGTGCCCTTGCAGGCGGTGTCGCAGCACACGCCGTCGGCGCAGTGGCCCGAGGTGCACGCGCCATCCGAGGTGCAGCTCCCGCCGACGGCGACCGTCGCGGGGGCCAGCTTGGTCACGAAGCAGTCCGTGCCGCCCCGCGTGGTGTCGAACCCGCCGGGGGTGGGGAAGTCGTTGGAGTTCGTCTCGCCCGTCACGTAGACGTTGCCGCTGGCGTCGACCGCGATCCCCGTCGCGATGTCGCCGTTGGAGCCTCCGAGGTACGACGACCAGAGCAGCGCGCCTGCGCCGCTGATCTTCGCCACCAGGGCGTCGCTCCCGAGGGTGCCGAGCGACGCGTCGAAGCCTCCGCCCGCGGGGAAGTCAGGGGAGTAGGTGTACCCGGTGACGTAGACGTCGCCGCCGCCGATGGCGACGCCGTTGCCGTTGTCGCTGTCCGAGCCTCCGAGATACGACGACCAGAGGACGGCGCCGGCGCCGCTGATCTTGGTGGCGTACGCGTCCGAGCTCCCGCCGAACGAGGTGTCGAATCCGCCGGTCGTGGGGAAGTCGGAGGAGCCCGTCGTGCCGACCACGACGACGTTGCCCGAGCCGTCCGCCGCGACGCCGGACGCGGAATCCCGCTGCTCCCACCGAGGTACGACGACCAGGTGAGGGTACCGGCCGTCGCGACCTTGGTGACGAAGGCGTCCTGCCCGCCCCCGAGCGTCGTGTCGAAGCCCGAGCCGGTGGGGAAGTCCGTCGAGTCGGTGTTGCCGGTGACGAAGGCGTTGCCCGCAGCGTCGACCGCGATGCCCGTGCCCGTCTCGCTCCCCGCTCCACCGAGGTAAGAAGAGAACGCGATGGACCCGGTGCTCGCGAACCGCGTGACGAACGCGTTCTGCGCGCCGCCGAGCGTGGTGTCGAACCCGCCTGTGGTCGGGAAGTTCGTCGACCCCGTGTAGCCCGTGACGAAGACGTCGAGCCCGGCGCTGACCGTGACGGCCTTGGCGACGTCGTAGGAGGTCCCGCCGAGGTACGTCGACCAGGCCACGAGGCCGCCTGCCATCGTCAGCTTGGTCAGGAACCCGTCGCGCGAGCCGCCGAGAGAGGTGTCGAGTCCCGCGGTCGCCGGGAAGTCGCTCGACTGGGTGTAGCCTGCCACGTAGACGTTGGTCCCACCGGGTTCGGTCGCGATCCCGCCCGCGCCCTCCCAGTTTCCGCCACCGAGGTAGGTGGCCCAGAGCAGCGTGCCCGCGCTGCTCACCTTCGCGACGAACGCGTCGAACGAGCCGCCGACCGTGAGATCGCCCACGCTCGCGGGGAAGTCGCTAGAGCCCACGTCGCCCGAGACGTAGACGTTGCCCGCCCCATCCACCGCGATCGGCCCCCGACCCTCGAAGCCGGTGCCGCCGAGGTACGAGCCCCACGCGATCGTCGGGTCGATCAAGAGCTGGCTCTGCCGTCCCAGCCGTCGACCTCCATCGCCACCGTGTGGTCGCGGACCACGAACCGCGCGGGCAGCTCGCGCCGCTGCGCGCCGGCCACCGAGAACGCGTGCAAGCCGCTCACGTGGAGCACGCCGAGCCCCGTCTCCACCTCGACCGCGTGTCCGGCGTCGACCGCTCGCACCGCGCGCGCGCCGTCCCAGCGGAGCGCGAGGTCCCCGACCTTCGCCCCAGGAGAGAGCACGAAGCGATAGGCGAACCCGCCGGCCGCCGCCGACGCGACCATGTCGACGCCGGGATAGACCTCCTCCCACGCGACCTGCCCGTACGTCTCCTGGCTCGTCTTCCACGCGGCGGGCGCGCCCACGAACTGGTTCACCTTCGCGCGCTGGACCTGCTCGCCGACCGGCGCCACCTCGCGCGCGCCGACGAGCGAAGCGTGGAGGCCCCACGCCTTCGGCGCGTCCTTCGAGCCGCCGAGCAGCGAGAACGAGAGCCCGCGCGGCGTGAAGAACGCGCTCGCGCCGCGGCGCCGCGCGACGAACCGGTCGCCGTCGGCCGTGATCGGCGCGGGCACCCGGAACGTCGCCGGCCCGACAGGCTTCGAGGGATTCGCGGTCGTGGCGACGGTCAGGAGCGGCTCGTTGCGGAGCACCTTGCGCGCCTCGGCGAGCGTCAACGACGCCCCCGCGTCCGCGAGGGGCGGATCGGACCGACCGCCGCTGCAAGAGATGACCAGCCCTGCGCACAGGGCGACCCCGAGATTCCTCCCCATGCGGCGAGGAGAACAGATCGAACGGACTGCGGCAACGCGGCGCATTTCGGCCAGGAGACGGAAGAAACCGCTGGCGAGCCCGCATCCGCGTGGTTACGCCAAGCCGCCATGGAATCGGGGGCCCGGCTCGCTGAACGTTACGTCGTCCGGGGCACCCTCGGAGAGGGCGCGCAGGGCACCACCTACGACGCCTTCGACGAGCGCGAACGGCGCAGCGTCGCCATCAAGCGGTTCGACGTCCGCGGCGCGCGCAGCTGGAAGGACGTGGAGCTCGCCGAGCGCGAGGCCCGCGTGCTCGCGACCCTCGATCACCCGCTGGTCCCCAAGTACTTCGACCGCTTCGAGGAGAACGACGCGCTCTACCTCGTGATGGAGAAGATCGAGGGCGAGACCCTCGACGAGATCCGCCGCCGCGAGGGCGCGCTCTCCGAGGACGAGGTGCGGCGCTTCCTCGCATGCGCCGACCGCGCCACCACCTACCTGCACGGCCGCGCGGCCCCCGTCGTCCACCGCGACATCAAGCCCCGCAACGTCGTGCGCCGGCCCGACGGGTCCTATGTCCTCGTCGACTTCGGCGCGGTCGCCGAGCTCGTGGCGCGGCGCGGCTCGAGCACCGTCGTCGGCACCTTCGGCTACATGGCGCCCGAGCAGCTGCAGGGGCGCGCCCTCCCCGCCACCGACGTCTACGCGGTCGGCGCCACCGTGGTCGCCGCGCTCACCGGCGCCGAGCCCGACGCGCTTCCCCACCAGGGTCTCCGGCTCGACGTGCGCGGCCTCCTGCAGGGGCGCGTGAGCGAGGCCCTGATCAAGACCCTCGAGCGCATGCTGGAGCCCGACCCGGACCGGCGCGCGCCCTCGATCGCGGCGGCCCTCGAGCAGGGGTCGGCCGTGTCGGTGCCGCCACCGCCCGCGCCCGCGCCCATGCCCTCTGGCGCGCCGCGGGCCCCGGCCATCGAGTACGACGAGGACGCGATGGTCAAGAGCGCGCGCGGCCTCCTGTGGTTGCTGTGGGGGCTCGGGTGGGTGCTCGTGCCGGTGGTGGTCGGCGGCATGCTCGGCCTCGGACGCCTGATCCCCGTGATCATGTTCGGCTCGCTCGCGGGGCTCTTCGTGCTCACCTGGCACAAGAACGCGTTGCTTCGCGTGGTGCTGCGCTCGCTCCTCGGGCGGAGGACCGCCGTCTCGGTCCGGGAGCGCGCTTCGACGCCCCAGCTTCGCGTCGACGCGGTCGATCCCGCGCGCGTGCGCGTGCACGCCTCCGACCTCGAGCCGCACGAGGTCCACGGCGCCACCGAGGTCGATTCGACCGCCCGCAGGCGCCAGCGGCGCCGCTAGCCCTCGCCGACCGCCGCCACCGCCGCCGCGAACAGCGTGTCGGGCACCGTGGCAAGCACCTCTTGTCGCTTTCCGACGTGCAGCTGCCAGCGCGCGCCCTGCTTGCCGAGCAGCGCGTACCGACCGTCGACCAGCTCGACCACGTAGTGGGTCGGCTTGCCGTCGGTGAGCCCGCGGAACGGCGTGGCCACCGCGGACACGGGCAGCTCCTTCTCCCGCGCGCGGAGCACGGTGAGGAACTCGAGGTGCACGCACAGCGCGTCGAGCGCGGCGAGGTAGGCCGGCACCTCGGCGGGCGCCGTCTTGAGCAGCAGCTTCGCCACGTTCGCGCCCGCCGCGCGCGTGGGCGTGCCCGCGTAGATGGAGTGCGTCGAGGCGTTGAAGGCCTCGTTGGCCGCCCAGAGCCCGACCTTGCAGGGGACGCGGCTCGAGGACTTGGCGTCGGCGACGCGCAATACCGTGAGGCGCTTGGCGTCGCCCTTCGGCGCGAGCACCTCGGCGCGCGCCGCGGCCACGTGCAGGTCGAACGCCGCGCGGTCCCGCGGGTCGACCAGCGCGCTCACGCGGTCGGCGAGCCACAGCGTGGCGACCACGTATGCGGCGGCGTCGAACTTCGGCATCGGACCGCCCCCGTGGAACGGACGCGGCGGATGCGTGGCGGGGGGCGTCGCCTTCAGCGCGCCCTGCAGCAGGTGGTGGGCGTTGTCGAAGCCCCCCGCCGAGGGTTCTGTCACAGGAACCCGCGCAGGCGCGCGGCGTGACGGGGGTGGCGGAGCTTGCGCAGCGCCTGGGCCTCGATCTGCCGGATGCGCTCGCGGGTGACCTCGAACTGCGCGCCCGTCTCCTCGAGGGTGTGCTCGCTCTTCTCGCCGATGCCGAAGCGCAGGCGGAGGACCTTCTCTTCGCGCGGCGTGAGGGTGCCGAGCGCCGCTACCGTCTCCTGGGAGAGCTCGCCGTCGGTCGCCGCCTCGGAGGGCGAGACCGCGCTGACGTCCTCGACGAGATCACCGAGCTCGCTGTCGCCTTCGTCGCCGATCGGCGACTGCAGCGAGACGGGCTCGCCGGCGATGTCGAGCACGCTCTTCACCTTCTCGATGGGGAGCTCCATCTTGTCGGCGAGCTCCTCGGGGGTCGGGTCGCGGCCGAGCACCTGCGCGAGCGCGCGGCGGGTCGACTGCATCTTGGACATCGTCTCGACGAGGTGCACCGGCAGACGGATGGTGCGGCCCTGGTCGGCGATGGCGCGCGACACCGCCTGGCGGATCCACCAGGTGGCGTAGGTGCTGAACTTGTAGCCGCGCTGCCACTCGAACTTCTCGACGGCGCGCATCAGGCCGATGCTGCCCTCCTGGATGAGATCGAGGAGCGGTAGGCCGCTCGAACGGAAGCGCTTGGCGATGCTCACCACGAGGCGCAGGTTGGCCTGCACCATCTCGGCCTTGGCGGCCTGAGCCTCGCGGTCGCCGTCGCGCACGTCGCGCTCGATCGCCCGCACCTCGTCCAGCGTGACGCCGAGCTCCTCTTCGAGCTGCGAGCGCTGCTCGGTCGTGCCGACGAACGCCGCGCGGCGCGCGAGGCGCTTGAAGCGGTTGACGATCTGCTCGGTGGTCTTGCGCGACAGGCGCATGCCCTCGACCGACTCGACGAGCTTCTGGCGCAGCGACTTGATCTCGCCCTGCGCCTTCTTCTTGCGCGCGCGCTCGAGGCGCTTGCCGAGCTTGGAGAGGGCCTCGACCTGGTCGAGGAAGTTGCGCTGGGCGTCGATCTCGTCGAACTCGGGGTTCTCTTCGCCGTCGCGCAGGACGTCCGAGATCTGGATCTCGCCGCGCTCGACGCGGCCCGAGACGAGCGAGAGCTCGCGCACCGCCCACGGGGAGCGGAACAGGCCGTGGAGGACGCGCTTCTCGGCGGCCTCGATGCGCTGGGCGAGGGCGATCTCGCCGTCGCGGCCCAGCACCTCGCTGCGGGCCATCTGGCGGAAGTACCAGGAGAGGCCGTCTTCTTCGACCGGCGTGTCGCGCTCGCTGCGGGCCTCGGTGGTCGCGCGGCCCGGGAGGATGACGCCGCTCGGGGGCGGCGGCTCGAGCACCGCGGCGCCTTCGCCGAGCTCGCGCTCGACGTCGTCGTTCCAGCTCGGCGGCGGCGTGGACTCCGACGTGCCGCTGTCCTTCTTGCTGTTCATCGGGCGGGGAGCCTTGCCGTTGAGCGGCGACTTGCCCTTGGTGGCGGGCTTCGCGGCGGCGACCGGCAACGGGGCCTTCGTCGGCGCACCCGTGACCGGCGCACCCTTCGGCTTCCCGGCCGCCTTGGGGTCTTGCACGGGCTTGCCCTTCGCGTCGTTCTTCACGTGCGCATCGGCCTTCCCAGCGCCCTTGCCGTCACCATGCGCGTCGTCATGCGGCTTGGATGCCTTCGACGGCGACTTGGAGGCAACCGGCACCGGCGACTTGGTGGCCGGAGGCCTGGAGCCACCCGGAGCGGGCTTGGAGGCCACGACGGGCTTGGCCGGGGCCGGCGACTTGGCCGGCGGACGCGACACGGGCACGGGGACTCCCTTGCCTGCAGGCTTGGCCGCGGGCTTGGCGACCACCGGCTTGACGCTCGGCGGATGGCTCTTGTGCGGGCGGCTGACCGGAGGCGGGGGGCGGCGGGGGGCGGGCTTGGGCATCGGTGGCGCGGACCTTGGGATCCCTTGGGATGGAGCGTCGTCCAGAGCGCGGTGAGTCGTACGACGGACGCACCGAACCCCCTCCCGGACGAAGCAGGGGCGGAAAGCCTACCCATCCGCGTCCACCGGGCAAGGGTCCCGGAGAAGAAATGCAAGAATCGCTAGAAAATCAGGGGTCTAGGAACAGGCACGAGCTGGCGAGACCGTCAAGGGCGACCATCTTCGTCCATCCGACGCATTCCTTCGAGCAACAGG
>JADJMO010000002.1 GCA_016709545.1 Myxococcales bacterium | reverse complement strand
TCGTCGCGGGTCTGCAGCATGACCTGCTCGCGGATGGCCTCGCTCGCGAGGAAGCGCTCGGGGCGGTCGGTGAGCTCGTCGTCGGGGAACAGGAGCTCGCCCTCGGGGAGCAGCTTGGCGACCTCGTCGAGCAGGCGCTCGAGGCCGTCGGACTTGCCGCGGCCACGGCCACCGCGCGCCGCGCTGATGGGCACGAACGCCGCGAACTCGTGCAGCTTGCCCCACGCCTCGAGGACCGCGAGCAGAGCGGCCTTGTCCTTGATGGTGTCGACCTTGTTGAGACAGAGGATGATCGGCGTGCCCTCGGCGAGGGTGACCACGCGCGCGAGGGCGTCGTCGCGACCCTTCGGGGTGTCGGTGGCCTCGGCGACGTAGACGACGACGTCGGCGTTGCGGGCGGACTCCTCGGCGTGCGCGTTCATGTGCGCGCCGAGCTTGTTCTTGGCGCGGTGGAGGCCGGGCGTGTCGAGGAAGACGAGCTGGGCGGCGGGGCTCTCCTCGGTGGCCGGGCGCGTGAGCACGCCGAGGATCGCGTCGCGCGTGGTCTGCGGCTTGGGGGTCGTGATGCACAGGCGAAAGCCCACGAGCGCGTTGACCAGCGTGGACTTGCCCACGTTCGGGCGGCCGACGATGGCGACGGTGCCGCAGCGCGTGGGGGCGGCCGACGCGGACTCGGCACGACGCGTGGGGGTGGGCTTGCGCTTCTGCTGGTTGGCCGAGGGGACTCCCTGACTCGGTCCTCGGCTGCTCGCTGCCCGAGCGGCCTGCGGCGCGCGGCCCTTCGCTGCCTTCGGCTTGCCCCGCGTGTGCGACGAGGTGAGGCGCGGCGCACCGGCATTCTTCTTCTGCATCGGGGCGGAGCATGGCTGCTCGCCGGGGTACCTGCAACCCCCACGAGATGCGCAGCGTGGCCCCCGTGATGCCACGGGCATTCGCACGACGGGCGTGCTCCGACGTGCGAGGCTCGGTGGCATGCGTCTCTTCGCCACGGGTCTCGCGCTCGCGCTCTCCCTCGCGGTGAGCCCCGTCGCGGCCGACGCGCCTCTTCGCGGCGCGATCGAGGGCTCCATCGGCGTGCTCGGCGCGCGCCCCGATCCGCCGATGCAGCCCGACGCAAGGGGCTACACCCCGGTGCCGTTCTCGGGGGGGTTCGGGTTCGAGGCGCGCTTCGGCGTGCAGCTCGGCCCGATCGTCGCCGTGGACGCGCTGCTGTTCGCCGAGACCGCGTTGCTCGCCGCCGACGCACGGACTGCCCTCTTGGTCGAGGTCGCGCCCGTGCGGTCGTTCGCCCTCGCGGCTGGGGCCGGCGTCGGCGCGATGTGGACCGCCAACTTCTTCTTCCAGGACCCGTCGGCGAACTTCGTCTTCGGTCTCGCGCGCGTCGAGATCCGGCCCGGCGTCCGGGAGGCGCACGGCGAGCTGGTCTTCGGGATCGAGGGCGCGCTCGGTCGCACGCACCGCGGCACGGTGCCGGAGGGCACGCAGGTCCTCGGCGGTCGCGCGTTCGTCGGCCTGCTGTTCCGCTAGTCCTCGCGGCGGCCCTTGTCGTCGGGGGGCAAGGTCGCCTGCAGCTCGAGCGCGCTCTTGCGGCGCACGCGTGCGCAGTCCGGACAGCGCCACTCGAGCAAGAGTGCGCCCGCCTCGATGCGCCGCGAGAGGCGCCAGCCCTTGCGCGTGAGGGTGACCTCGCCGCTGGGCTCGAGCGGCGCTGGCAGACCACAGTCGTGGCATGCGAGGGCGTCGGGAGGCATCGGCACACCAAAGCACATGAGCCGCTCGGTGCCAGCGTCCGCACGCTGCTTTCTACGTGACGAATCGTGCGAGGTTCCGCTCGCGCCGCGCCTTCACTTCACACGGCTGGCCAGGATGATCTTCACCTTGCCCGCCTTGGTCGCGGGGAGGTGGAGGCTGGAGAGCGCCTTGATCACGCAGGGATCGAGCGAAGCCGGACGCGGCGTCGAGAACCAGCTCACGCCCCCGATGGTGCCGTCGGCGAGCACGTCGAGGTGGTAGTCCATCGACCGGTGATCGACCGGGTCGGTCTCGGCGGCGGCGTAGCACGCGTTGATCGCCCCCGCGCGCCCCTCGAGGGCGGTCCGGAGGTCGGCCCACGACACCACTTCGTCGGTGATCGCCGACGCGAGGACCGCCGTCTTGCCGCCGGTGGGCTTGCTGCTCGGGGTGGGCTTGGCGGGTTCCGGCTTGTCCGGGAGCAAGGTCGGGGGCTTCACGGCGACGGGGCTCGGAGACGCAGAGGGCGCGGGCGGCGACGCGACCTCTGCGACCGTGGTCGCCACCGGTGCGCTCGCGGGGGCGGCAGGGTTCGAGGATGCGCTCTCGGGGTTCGACGCGACCGTCGAGCCGAGCGCCACGATGGGTGATGCGGGCGGGGACCGACGCACGACCACCACGGCGATCGCCGCGCCGACGGCGAGCAGCGCCACGATCGGCAGCACCCCCGATCGGCGGGGCGCGCTCGCGGGGGCCTGCGCGGCGACGGCGCCGCCAGTGGTCGTGGCCGGCTGGCCGGTCGGCGTGGTCTTCGCAGACGCGGACCGGGGCGCAGAATACGGCTGGGGCACGAACGCGCGCAGCGCCTCGCGGAACTCGGCGGCCGACTGGTAGCGATCCTCGGGTCGCTTCCGCATCGCGCGATCGATGACCGCGACGAGTCCGGGATCGAGGTCTCCGCGCAGGCTCGAGAGGGACAGCGGCGCGTCCTCGACGATGGCGAACAGGAGCGCGTTGACGCTGGGCGCGCTGAACGGCACGCGGCCCGACAGCGCGTGGTAGAGGCTCGCGCCGAGCGCGTAGAGATCGGTGCGCCGATCCACCTCGCGGCCACGCGCCTGCTCCGGCGCCATGTACTCCGGCGTGCCGACGACGGCGCCGAGGGCGGTGAGCGCGGTCGAGGCGAGGGCTGGGTCGCGGGTCTCGGGGAGCATCAGCTTGGCGACCCCGAAGTCGAGCACCTTGACCACGTCTTCGCTGCCGGCGGCCTGCGTGAGGAACACGTTGTCGGGCTTGATGTCGCGGTGGACGATGCCCATGTCGTGGGCCACCTCGAGCGCGTCGAGCACCTGCATGCCGATGTGCGCGACGCGATCGGCCGGCAGGCGCCCGCGATCGCGGATGCGACCCGCGAGCGACTCGCCGCGCAGCAGATCCATCACGAGGTACGCCGGGGCGGGCTCGGCGCGGAAGTCGGTCACCTGCACGATGCTCGGGTGGGCGAGCGCGGCGGCGGCCTTCGCCTCGCGCTGGAACCGGCGGATGCCCTCGGCGTCGCGGGCGAGCTCCGGGTTCAGCACCTTGACGGCCACCGGTCGCTCGAGGTCGATCTGCACGGCCTCGTAGACCGAGCCCATGCCCCCGCGCCCGATCAGGCGAACGATGCGGTAGCGCCCGCCGAGGACGGCGCCGACCGCCACCTCGCTCACCGCTTCGGTGTCCACTCCACTCCCCATTATTCGAGGTGCTCGAAGGCACGCAGCGAGAGCCGCATGGCGCCCATGCGCGCGAGCAGCCCGGGTCTGCGGCTCGCTTCGCCGATGCGAAGCATCGCCGGCAAGTAGACGCGCTCGCGCGCGATGCCCCCCCGCAGACGCCCGTGATCCGAGAAGCCGCCGCGCGTGACCCTCGTCGTGACCGACACGGCTTCTTCCCAGGGGAGGCCGCGGCTCGCGAGGCCGCGCACCACGTCCACGAACTCGGCGCCGTCGACGACCATGCGCGCCGCGATGTGGCGCGCGCCGAGCGTGCGGCGTCGGCGGCCGTCGAGCATGGCGTCGGCGGTCTCGAGGCAGAGCGCGCGTCCCTCCTCGTCCTCGTTGGTGCCCGCCGAGCCCAGGGTGGCGATCCCGAGCGGGTGGCGGCGGCCGCGCTCGCGCGGGAGCACGTGACCGTCGACCTCGTGCAGCACCACGCGGTAGGCCTCGCGGGCGGTGGTCATGCGGGCCTTGGCGATCACGACGACGCCGTCGCCCGCCGCCGCGAGCGCGCCGACCCGCGGCCGCACGAGCACGCGCACCGAGCGCAGGTGCTCGAAGCCGAGGCGCGCGCGCATCTGCGAGAGGAGCGACATCGGGTCGCGCAGATCGTCGGTGGCGATCCGCTCGTCCTCTTCGTCGTCGGGGATCGCGCGCACGAACTCCTCGGCGAGGCGGTCGGCGAGCGGGTGCTGATCGGTGAAGCGCAGGGCCGCCCGGCCGTTCACCTCGGGCGTGAAGAGCGCATCGACCAGCGCGAGCTCCGCGCCGAGCTCCTCCAGGCGGTCGCGGTAGACCGCGAGCCAACCCGTGCGCTCGCCGATGGCGCGGGCCGCCGCGTCGACCTCGCCGCGGAGCGCCAGCAGTCGGCCACGCGCGAGGGGCGGGGCGCTGCCGCGGGGCTCGGCGGCGCTGCCGCTCGCGAAGGCGTTCACGATGCGCGCGTGATCCCCGGACTCGCGCTCGAGCGTGGCGAGGAACAGGAGCGAGAACTCCTGCGCCGCGGCGCGCAACAGCGCGTCGAGCGAGCGGGTGCGCGCGCGCAGGTCGGCCTCGACCTCCTTCGGCACGCTGCCCGAAGGGAGCGGCGGCAAGATGGTCACGGCTTCGCTGTCCCCCCCGAGCGCGTTCATCCGCCGTCCGGATCTGCGTCGGTGGAGGACTCGGCGGCATCGGCCGCGCCGTCCCCCGCCTCGCTCGCGGCATCGGTGGGAACGTCGGTGGGCGCATCCCCGGGCGCATCGGCGCCCGTGTCCGTCCCCGTCCCCGTGTCGGGCCCGGTCTCGATCGGTCCCGCGTCGGCCGGCGGACACTTGTAGTCGGATTTCTGACACGTCCCGAGGGCGAGGATCTGCTCGGGGCCCTCCTCGTCGGCGGCCTTGCGCCGGACGCACTTGCACACGAGGTCCTTCGGCGTGTCGCACTGGGCCGACTCCTCGCACTTGTCACCGAGCCCCGCCTTCGGGGTCTCGCTCGAGCAGCCCACGAACCCTGCGGCGCTCGCGGCTGCGAGAGCGGAGGCGAGCGCGAGCACGGGCAGGACACGGAACGGCTTCATCGGCCCCTCGGGTGCGCCGCAGCGTGGGCGCGTTGGACGTGGTCTCGAGCGAGGTGGGTGTACACCTCCGTGGTCGCGACGCTGGCATGGCCCAGCATGGCCTGCACCGCGCGCAGGTCGGCGCCGCGCAACACAAAATGCGTGGCGAACGAGTGACGCAGCTTGTGGGGCGAAATGGCCCGGGAGATCCCCGCGCCGAGCAGGTGGCCGCGCAGGATCTTGAAGAACCCCATACGGGTGAGCGGGCCTCCCCGGGGCGAGAGGAACACGTAGTCCTCGGCGGGTCGCCCGGACTTCGAACGCTCGGCGGCAGAGGCCACGGCGGGGCGCACCTCGTCGAGATAGCGCCGGACGACCGCGGCCGCCACGTCCGCCACCGGGACCACCCGGCGCTTGCTGCCCTTGCCGAGGGGGGTGACCACCCCGCGCGAGAGGTCGAGGTCGGCGAGGCGCAGCCCACAGAGCTCCGAGACGCGCAGGCCGGCCGCGTACATCAGGGTGATCATCGCGGCGTCGCGGAGGCCGCGGGGCGTGCTCGGATCGGGGGCCGCGAGGAGCGCGTCGACCTCCTCGACGGTCAGGTACACGGGCAGCTTCCTGGTCTTCTTGGGCCCGTCGACGAGCTCGGTCGGATCCTCGGTCAGCACGCCTTCCCGGCGCAGGAACCCGACGAACCCCCGTACGGCAGAGAGGTGGCGGGCGGACGAACGGGGTGAGAGGCCCTCCTTCTGGGACAGCTTCCGGAGGAACGCCGAGACGTCGCCGGCGTCGAGCTCGCGGACGTCCCCGCGGTGGGCGAGCGCGTGCTCCGCGAAGGCCGCGAACTTGGCGAGGTCGCTGCCGTACGCGGCCAGCGAGTTCTTCGCCAGACCACGCTCGACGCGTAGATGGTCGAGGTAAGCATCCACGTGCGGGCCGAGATCCACGCTGATCGAGCAGCATCGCTCACCGAGCTCGTCGAGGCCAACTCTGCCGTCGCCGGGCCCCCTGCCGCGCTTGACGCGAGGTGGGCCGGCTCCTTATGCCTTCGGCTCTCCACAACGCGCCTCAGAAACCTGACAGGAGTCCGACATGGGTCTTCACCTCGGCAGCATCGCCCCCGATTTCGAGCAGGATTCGACCGACGGCCGCATCAAGTTCCACGAGTGGATCGGCAAGAGCTGGTGCGTGTTGTTCAGCCACCCGAAGGACTTCACCCCGGTGTGCACCACCGAGCTCGGCTACGTGGCCAAGGTCAAGGCGGAGTTCGAGAAGCGCAACGCCAAGGTGATCGCTCTCTCGGTCGACCCGGTGGACTCGCACCAGCGCTGGGTGGGCGACATCGAGGAGACGCAGGGAACCAAGCTGAACTACCCGATCCTCGCCGACGCCGACCGCAAGGTCGCGACGCTCTACGACATGATCCACCCCGAGGCGAACGACACCCTCACGGTGCGCTCGGTGTTCGTGATCGACCCCAACAAGAAGATCCGCCTCACCATCACCTATCCGGCGAGCACCGGCCGCAACTTCGAGGAGATCCTCCGGGTCATCGACTCGCTGCAGCTCACCGACCACCACTCGGTCGCCACGCCGGCCAACTGGAAGGACGGTGACGACTGCGTGATCGTCCCCTCGCTCCAGGACGAGAAGATCATGAAGGAGAAGTTCCCGAAGGGCTGGAAGGCCCTCAAGCCGTACCTGCGGATGACCCCCCAGCCGAACAAGTGAAGGGAGGGAGGGAGGCCCCCCCGGGCTGAAGCCCGGGGCACCGACTGCGGGGCAAGCCCGCCGTTCGGCGGGCTATCCCGTCGGTACGTCGGCACTGGCGTCCACACCTGCTCGACAGGGCCGAAAACCGCGCTAGAACTCTGGCCCTCATGCGCTTCGTGGTCCTGTCCGCCCTCCTCTGCGCCTTCGGCGTGGGCTGCGCGTACGACCTCGATTCGTTCACCGCCACCGAAGAGATCAGCGACGCCACGTCGGACGGGTCTCGCGACTCCGCGGTGGGCGACGCCCTCGTGATCGACTCCGCCGTCGTCGATGTGCTCGACGACACGCCCGACGACGAGGCGGGCGTCAACGTCACCACGTGCAAGAGCGCGAGCGACTACGCGGGGTGCTTCGCGTGCTGCGCGGATCGACTGCCGGCGGGCGCCAAGAAGACCTGGCAGCAGGCCGGCGACTGCCTCTGCAACAGCGCGCACTGCAAGAGCAAGTGCGCCGACACGGCGTGCTCCAAGAAGGACCTCTCGAGCCCCGACCTCGCCTGCGCCAAGTGCGTCGGCGCCGCGCTCGCCGGGTCGTGCGGCAAGGCCGTCGCGCAGGGCAAGCAGTTCCAGGCCTGCGTCGCCGCCTGCCCCGGTGGCGGCGGCGGCGGCGACTAGAAGCGGAGCTCGGGCGCGAGGTCGCGCACGCGCGGGTACACGCGGTCCTTTTGCGACAGCGTCGGCTCGGCGACGGGCCACGGGATTCCGAGATCGGGGTCGTCCCACGCGACGCCGTGTTCGTGCGCCGGGGCGTAGAAGTCGTCGACCTTGTAGTGGACGATCGCGGTCTCGCTCACCACCTGGAAGCCGTGCGCGAAGCCGCGCGGCACGAGCAGCTGGTGGTGGTCCTCGGCGCCGAGCACCTCGGAGATCCACTGGCCGAACGTGGGTGAGCCGGCGCGCAGATCGACGGCGACGTCGAAGATGACGCCCTCGAGCACCGAGACGAGCTTGGTCTGGGTGGCGGGCTTCTGGAAGTGCAGCCCGCGGAGCACGCCGCGCGAGGAGCGCGACACGTTGTCCTGCACGAAGCGGAGCGGCTTGCCGTCGAGGCCGACGAGGCCCGCCTCGGCGAACCGCTGCTCGCTGTGGAGCTCGAAGAAGAACCCACGCGGATCGCCGAACACCTTGGGCTCGACGCGGACGACCTCGGGGATGCGGCTGGGCACGATGCGCATTGGCGCGCCGAGGCTAGCCGTGGTTAGCCTCCGCCGCATCATGCAGAAGTGGCCCGCCCTCGCTCTCGGAGCCCTGTCTCTCGTCGCGTGCAAGGACCCGCCGAAGGGCGCGCCCACCGCGGCGGCCTCGACCAGCGCTCCGTCGGCGGGGTCGGCGGGCGGGTCGGTCGTCGCGAGCGGTTCGGCACCGAGCACCGCCCCGAGCGTGCCCGCTGCGCCGGCGGCCTCCGGCAGCGGCGCGGTCGTCGCGTTCACCCTGCGCGCCCCCGTGGTGGGCGACGAGACCGAAGAGCGGGAGCAGCTCGAGGTGCACCTGGCGCTCGACGTCGGCGCGGGCACCAAGACCAAGGGCGTCGAGCTCACGCAGAAGGACGCCATCGTCCGCAAGACCAAGGTGCTCGCGGTCGACGGCAAGGCCGTGACCAAGGTGCAGGTCACCTACGTGGAGCGCTCCGAGTCCGTCTCGCAGAACGGCAAGGAGAAGAAGGGGCAGAGCCCGGTCACCGGCCACACGTACGTGCTCACCGCCAGGGACGGAAGCTCGAGATCGCGGACGACAAGGGCGCCGCCGTGCCGGCCGAGGAGGCGCGCTTCGTGTTGCGGTCGCACCGCTCGCTCGGCAAGCCCGACGCGGTGCTCGCCGGGTTGCCCGCGTCGCTCCGGATCGGCGACGAGGTGCCGACCCTGGGGGCCGCACTCGAGCAGCGCATGCACGGGCAGGGCGACGACGCCCCGAGCTTGTCCGACGTCAAGGTGAAGCTCGCGTCGCTCGAGGACGGCTTCGGCGTGTTCGACCTCTCGTTCACGATGAAATCGAGCGGCAAGGGGGGCTCCACCACCGAGTCTCGCCTGAAGGGCACCCTGCGGGTTCGCACCTCCGACGCGCTGGTCGGGGCCCTCGTCCTCGAGGGGACCATCGCCATCCTCTCGACCGACAAGAAGGGCAAGACGAGCGGCACGGGCGACATGAAGATGAGCTTCGTGGCCAAGCGCTGAACGGGCACGGACGAACGTCGGCTTTTTCCCCAGTTTTCTCGGGTTTCGACGGCCCAAAGTCCTTGTCGGGCACTGGACGCCCGACTAGGGTCCCGGGACCTGAATGGCCGAGACGACCGACGACCCGACGAACGGCAAGGGCCCCTCGCTTCCGGCTGTTCCGCCGCCTGGTCCCCCGCCTGGCCCCCCGCCTGGCCCTCCCGCGGGTGGAGGCGGCGCCGCCGGGCAGAAGATGCCCGTGTCGATCGAGGAGGAGATGCGCACGTCGTATCTCGAGTACTCGATGTCCGTCATCGTCGGGCGCGCGATCCCCGACGTGCGCGACGGCCTCAAGCCGGTGCACCGCCGCATCCTCTTCTCGATGCAGGAGCAGGGCATGCGCGCGAACACCGCGCACAAGAAGAGCGCGCGCGTCGTCGGCGACGTCATCGCCAAGTACCACCCGCACGGCGACGCCGCGGTGTACGACGCGATGGTCCGCCTCGCGCAGGATTTCTCGCTGCGCTATCCGCTGGTCGACGGTCAGGGCAACTTCGGCAGCGTCGACGGCGACCCGGCCGCCGCGTACCGCTACACCGAGGCGCGCCTCTCGCGGATCAGCGGCGAGATGCTGGCCGACCTCGACAAGGACACGGTCGACTTCCAGCCCAACTTCGACGACAGCGAGCACGAGCCCACGGTGCTCCCGTGCCGGTTCCCGAACCTGCTCGTCAACGGGTCGGGCGGCATCGCGGTCGGCATGGCGACCAACATCCCGCCGCACAACCTCGGCGAGATCATCGACGCCACCGTGCACCTGATCCGCAACCCCGAGTGCTCGGTGGTGGATCTCATCCAGTTCGTGCCGGGCCCCGATTTCCCCACCGGCGCCGTGATCTACGGCACCGCCGGCATCCACCAGGCCTACCTCACCGGCCGCGGTCGCGTCGTGATGCGCGCGCGCACCGAGGTGAAGAAGCTCGGCAAGGGTGACCGCGAGCAGATCGTCGTCACCGAGATCCCCTACCAGGTCAACAAGGCCACGCTCGTCGCCAAGATCGCCGAGCTCGTCCGCGAGAAGCGGCTCGAGGGCGTGAGCAACGTCGAGGACCACTCGGACCGCGAGGGCATGTCCATCGCGATCGAGCTCAAGAAGGACGTCTACCCGCAGGTCGTCCTCTCGAACCTCTACCGCATGACCGAGATGCAGACGTCGTTCGGCGTCATCAACCTCGTCATCGTCGGCGGTCGGCCCAAGGTCCTCGATCTCAAGGAGACCCTCGCCCACTTCGTCGAGCACCGCCGCGAGGTGGTCACGCGGCGCACGCGCTACGAGCTCAAGGCCGCCGAGGCGCAGCTCGAGCTCGTCGAGGGGCTCGGCATGGCGCTGACCGAGCTCGACCTCGTCATCGCCACCATCCGCGCCGCCAAGGACCGCGACGTCGCGCGCGAAGCGCTGATGAACCTCAAGCTGCAGGGCCTCGAGGCGTTCGTCGCGCGCGCGGGCCGCCCCGCCGCCGAGGATCGCCGAGGCGCGCAAGCGCCCCGACTACACCCTGAGCGAGCGCCAGGCCAACGCCATCCTCGACATGCGCCTCGCCCGACTCACCGGCCTCGAGCGCGAGAAGCTCGAGGCGGAGTACAACGACCTCGCCAACGAGATCGCGCGCCTCCGCGCCATCCTCGGCAGCGAGAAGCTCCTCCTCGACGTGATCGTCGGCGAGCTCGAGGCGGTCAAGGCCCAGTACGGCGACCCGCGTCGCACCGAGATCGTCGAGGACGAGGCCGAGATCGGCATCGAAGACCTGATCCAGGAAGAGGACATGGTCGTGACGATCTCCCACGGGGGCTACGTCAAGCGCACCCCCGCGGCCACCTACCGCGCGCAGAAGCGCGGCGGCAAGGGCAAGCAGGGCATGGAGGCCCGCGACGACGACTTCGTCAACCAGCTCTTCGTCGCGAGCACGCATGCCTACGTCTTCTTCTTCAGCGACCGCGGCAAGGTCTACGTGAAGAAGGTCTACGAGGTGCCCCTCGCCGCCCGCAACGCCAAGGGCCGCGCGATCGTCAACTTCGTCGGCATGGAGCCGGGCGAGAAGGTCGCCGCCATCGTCGAGGTCCCCAAGATCGAGGCCGGCAAGTACGTCGTCACGCTCACCCGCGGCGGCATCATCAAGAAGACCGAGCTCACCGACTACGAGAACTTCCGCGAGAAGGGCATCATCGGCGTCAAGATCGAGGGCGACGACCAGCTGCTCTCGGCCGCGCTCACCGACGGTACCCGGCAGATCATGATCGGCACCAAGGACGGCATGTCGATCCGCTTCGAGGAGTCCGACGTCCGCGCCATGGGCCGCGCCACCTACGGCGTGAAGGGCATGGAGCTCCGCGAGGGCGACGCCTGCATCGGCATGAGCGTCGTCGAGCCGGGGTGCGACCAGGTGCTCGCGCTGACCGAGCGTGGCTTCGGCAAGCGCACCGCGCTCGAGCAGTTCCGCGAGCAGAAGCGCGGCGGCATGGGCGTGACGCTCATCGACACCGGCGAGCGCAACGGCAACTGCGTGGGCGTGAAGCTCGTGAGCGTCGACCACGAGATCATGCTCATCACCGACCGCGGCCAGACCATCCGCACCCGCGTCGCCGAGATCCGCGAGACCAAGGACCGCGGCGCCGCCGGCGTGAAGGTCATGACCCTCGAGGAGAGCGAGCGGGTCGTCGCGTTCGAGCGCATCGTCGAGGCCGAGGTCGAGGTCGAGGGCGGCGGCGGCGAGAGCGGCGCGCCTCCGGCGCAGGAGGGGGGGGCGGGCAGCCTCCCGCCGGATGCGGGTAGCCCGGATGCGGGCACCGGAGCCGCGCCCGACACGGGGAGCGAGCCACCGGACGCGTAGACCTCTCGGCCATCTCGGCCGTAGAAGGGGGGAATGAGCGATCTCGCCCCCTGTCGGGACTGTCGGCGCCACATTCGCGTCGGCGGTCCCTGTCCGTTCTGCGGCTGCGCCGTCCACGAGTCCGTCGGCCTCGACCTGCCACACCGCATGAGTCGCGGCGCGGCGTTCGCGTTCATGGCGCTCGCGGTCGCGGGAGGCGCGGCCGTCGCAGGATGTCAGGAACCGCCGCAGGCCACGCCCGAGCCGGCGAAGAAGATCGACGAGGCCAAGACCACCAAGACGGCCGAGCCGATGGCCTCGGTCAGCCCGCCGCCGGCGGTCGCCGCCTATGGCGCGCCGGCGCCGATGCCCTCGCTGTCGGCGAGCACCTCGACCAGCGTGGCGCCCTCGACGTCGGTGTCCACGCCGCCGCGGCCCGCGCCCACGCCGACGGCGACGGCGATCCCGACGCCCGCGAAGCCGGCCTACGGCGGGCCGCCGAAGCCGTTCGTGGCCCCGCCGTCGAAGCCGCTCTACGGCGGGCCACCGGGGGAGTGAGCCAGGGAGCGATCAGCCCCGCGGCTCGCGCGCGAGCCACACGGCGATCGCGATGAACACCGCCTGGAACGGCAGCCGCATCCACTGCGCGGCGCGGGACACGTGCGCGGCGAAGGGCTGGATGTCGTTCATGGCCATGTAGACGTTCGCCGGGAACACCGCGACGAACAGCGCGACGAGGCCCCACGCGGCGAGGCGACGCAGCGGCGGGATCAAGAGGCCGACCCCACCCGCGATCTCGGCGACGCCGCTCACGTAGACGAGGAGGAGCGGCGCCGGCAACCACGGCGGCACGATCTTCACGAAGCCGGCGGGCGAGACGAAGTGCATCACCCCGACGGCGGTCATGGCGAGGGCCACGATCGGGCGGACGACGGCGCGACGGTCCATCGGGCGGTGTCGCCCGTCACGGCCCGGCGTTCAAGAGGTCGCCGCGCACGAGCTCGAGCGTGCGGGAGCCGGAGACGACCAGGTGTGCGCGTCGGAGCTCGCCCTGGGGCTCCCCCTGCCACTCCACCTTCACGACGAGCGCGCTGGCGCCGTCTGCACGCGTGAAGCTCTGTCCGACGGCGAGGGGGATCGCGGCGTGGAGCGCGAGATCGAGCTGGGCCTGCCCGCCGTCGATCGCCTCGACCGCGTCGACGATCGCCTCGCGACGCCGGGGAGCGGCCGCGTGGGGTCTCGGCTCGCAGGGGCGGCTGCCCCGGCGCAGCTTCAAGGGCAGGGTGGGCGCGGCGCCGTCGGGCTCGACGCCCCACTTCACCGTGCGGCTCGCGTGGCCCGGCGCCTCGGCGCACACCAAGAACTCGAACTGCGGCACGCCGTGCATCATGAGCGGAAACACGGTCAGGGTCTTCTGCTCGAGCGTGAAGGAGACCTCACCCGCGGCGTCCGCGCGCTCGGTGTACCGCGCGTCGTGCTGGGAGTGCGGGTGCCGGATGCGCACGAGATCGACGGTGGCGCCAGCGATCGCCCCGTCGCTCTCGTCGACGACGCGCACCTTGCCGGCCGGGCGCATCACGTAGGTCTTCTTCCAGGGGATCGGCAGGCACGACGTGCAGAGCAAGACGGCCACGAGCCACGGCCGTCGCATCTCAGAGCCGCGCCGTGGGGGCCGCGTCCTCGTCCACCTCGACGCAGTTGCGCCCGCGGGCCTTGGCCCGGTACATCGCGGCGTCCGCGCGGGCGACGAGCGCGTCGCGGGTCTCGCCAGGGTGCTGAACGGCGACGCCCACCGAGGCGGTGATGCGCACGGGGTGTCCGGCGTCGTCGGTCACGTCGAGGGTCTCGATCACCGCGCGGGCGCGCTCGGCGACGCGGACCCCCGCGTGCAGCGAGGCGTGCCGGAGCACCAGCAAGAACTCCTCGCCGCCGAGGCGCACGACGTCGTCGCCCTGGCGCGCGATCCCGGCCAGCACCGCGGCGACCGCCTTGAGCACGCGATCGCCGACCGCGTGACCGTGCAGGTCGTTGATCGCCTTGAAGCGATCGAGGTCGAGGAGCAGGACGCACGGTGGCACGTCGAGCGGGCGCGGGAACGCGGCGTCGAAGCCGCGGCGGTTGAGCGTGGCGGTGAGCGGATCGAGGAGCGCGAGGCGTCGGAGGCGCGCGCCCTGCAGCCACGGCTCGCAGATCCCGAGGATGAGTCGCGCGAGGTCTTCTTGCGCAGTGGAGAAGCGGGCGGGGGCCTCGTCGGCGGCGGAGAGCACCCCGATGGTGCCGCCGCCGTCGAGCAGCGGCACGCCGAGGTACGAGGCGATCGCGGCGGTCTGGCCCGGTTTCACCACGAAGCGCGGATCGAGCTCCGCGCGATCGAGGCGGATCGGCAGGCCGTGCTGGACGACCCAGCCCGAGAGGCCCTCGCCGATCGAGAACGAGACGTCGGTCTCGTGGATGCGTCGCCCCGAGCGCGCCGCGACGAGGAGCCGGGCGCGCGACTCGTCGAGCAGGCGGAGGGTGACGCGCTCGGTCTCGAGCAGGATCGAGGTGGCGTCGGTGACGGCGTGCAGCGTCTCCTCGAGCGAGGTGGCGCGCCGCAAGGAATCCACGAGGGCGAGCAGTCCGGTGACCTTGTCCACGATGGTCGATTCCTACCTGCGCGAGATGTCGGCCAGGTGACGGCGCGCGACTTTCTTCAGGGCCCGGGGGTTCTCCGGGGATCGGGGCCCACCGGTACGGCGTGCACGCCGGTGAGGCTCTCGATGGATTTTGCCCAGGGGTCGCCGGGATGGGCCTCGAGGAACTGGCGGGCCTCGGTCCGCGCCTCCGGCACGCGGTCGAGCGCGACGAGGGCCGAGACGATGGCGGCCGTGCGCTCCGAGGCGCCGGGGCCCGCTGGGTAGCGCTGGTTCCCCTCGCGCGCGAGGGCGAGGCGGGTGGCTGGATCCGCAGAGGCGCGGAGGGCCGTCATGAGGGTCGTCTCCGAGGCGAGCTTCTGCGGCGCCTCGTTGGCGACCACGAAGCCACTGTTGGACGCAACGACGGGTGGGTCCTCACCGGGAACCTCACGGCTCGTCGCGATCGAGGGCGCCACGGCGCTCGGGGCCGTCCGGACGTCGGGAGGTGGCAGGAGAAACCACACGCCGATGGCCGTCGCGACCGCGATCGACGCGACGACTCCGACGAGGAAGCGCCTCTGCTGCACGGCGCCAACGTAGCACTTCGGAGCGGACGGGACGGCGCGTCCTCGAGAGAGTACGCTCTCTGGATGTTGCGTCGGGTCGGAGCGACGCTCTTGCTGGTCCTCTCAGCGTTCAGCGGGGGGTGCAGCGGCTCCGCCGACCCGACCGAACCGGGCGACGCGGGAGACGATGTCTCGGCGGAGGCGCCGCTCGACACCTCGTCGCCCCCCGACTCCGTCGCCGAGGGCGCCACCGACTCCGGCGGCGCGACCGACTCCGTCAGCGACACGGGTCTCCTCCTCGACACGGGGGCCGCGACCGACAGCGGCTGCATCGACACCTGCCCGGCGACCAAGGGCGGCGTGACGTGGGGCTGCAAGAAGCGCTTCCTCTACGGGCTCAACTACGCGTGGCGCAACTTCGGCGGCGACTTCGGGGGCATCGCCAAGTGGAGCCAGAAGGGTGTCGCCGCAAACCTCGCCGTCTACGACGCCGATCTCGCCGACATGCGTGCCCACGGCGTGAGTGTCGTGCGGTGGTGGATGTTCCCGGAGTTCCGCGGCGAGGGCGTGACCGTCGACAGCAGCGGCACGGCGACCGGTCTCGGCGCCACCACGCTCGCCGATCTTTCGGCCGCGATCGACCTCGCCGAGAAGCACGATCTGTATCTGATGCTCACGCCATTCTCGTTCGACGGCTTCCGACCGGCGCGCACCACGGCGGGCCTGTTCGTGCCGAGCCTGCAGCCGATGGCCATCGACGCCGCCCGCCGCACCGCGCTGCTCGAGAAGGTGATCCGCCCCATCGCCAAGGCCATCGCGGCGCACAAGCACCGCGACCGCGTCATGTCCTGGGACATCATCAACGAGCCCGAGTGGGCCATCAAAGGCACCGATGCGTACGGCGACCCGGCCTTCGAGCCCAACGCGGAGCTGACCGCGATCACCCACCCCCAGATGTCGACCTTCATCGCCGACGTGGTGGCGGTCCTGCGCGCCGAGTCGACCGCCAAGATCTCGGTGGGCGCCGCGGCCTTCAAATGGGCCAAAGCCTGGTCGAAGATCGATCAGGACTTCTACCAGTTCCACATGTATGGCTGGGTCGACACCTACTGGCCGTACTCCAAGAAGCCCGCAGATTTCGGCCTCGGCGACAAGCCGCTGGTGATGGGCGAGTTCCCGTTGGGGCCTTTGAACGCCACACCTTTCGCCAAGGTTCTCGAGAGCTGGTACGCCAATGGTTATGCAGGGGCGATGGCGTGGCAGTACGGCGAGGCCAAGCCGACCGAGCTCGCCGACGTGAAGGCGTTCGCCGCGCTGCACCCCTGCGAGACGAGTCTCTAGCGCCGCACCGCGTGCGATCGCGTGCAGCGACTGCGGTATCGACGGAGTGGAGATCCCGCTTTGTCGCGCGCCTGGCGCGTGGTCCGTGGCTTGCTCGCATCACGCCCCATGGACATCCGAGTTCGCTTCCCCGGGGGCAAGCGCGTCGACGCCCGCGTGGGCGCGCACTGCGTCCGTACCGATCAATCCCTCGAGCACGGCGGGCAGGGCTTCGCGCCCGAACCGTTCGATCTGTTCCTCGCCTCTCTCGCGAGTTGCGCGGGGCTCTACGTGCTCACGTTCTGTCAGGCGCGCCAGCTCCCGACGGAGGGGATCTGGCTCGAACAGCACCAGGAGTTCGACCCGACCTCGCACGCCCTGACCCAGGTCACGCTGACGGTGCACCTGCCGGCGACCTTCCCGGACCGGTACCGGGACGACGTGCAGCACGCCGCCGACGGCAGCAAGCTCGTGAAGATGCTCGCCGCGCCGCCGAAGGTCGTGGTGCACACCGAGACCGACGACCTCGCTGCGCGGGTGAGCTGGGTCGCCTAGGGTTTGCGCACCTCGACCTTGCCGAGCTTCAAGCCCTCGAGGCCTGGGGTGATCTTCGCCGCGTCGCCGACGATGACGATGCGTAGGTCGTCGGCGGCGAGGTACTTCTTGGCCTGGCGCTGCACGTCGGCCTTGGTCACCGCGCCGACCTTGGTCGGTCGGTCGGCGTATTCGGTCAGCGGCAGGTGGTAGCTCACGAGCGTCGCGAGGGCGTTCGCCGTGTCCTCCATGGTGGTGAACCGGCCGGGGAGCTGGTCGACGAGGCCCGTCTTCGCCTCGGCGAGCTCCTCGTCGGTGATGGGGGCGTCGCGCATGCGGGCGAGCTCGGCGAGGATCTCCTTGATGGCGGCCGCGGTGTGCTCCGTCTTGATCTCGCCACCCACCGTGAACGGCCCGGCCATCTGCCACATCGAGAAGCTCGACCCCGCGCCGTACGTGTAGGCGTGGGCCTCGCGCAGGTTCATGTTGATGCGGCTCGCGAAGTGCCCGCCGAACACGTAGTTGGTGAGGAAGATCTGCGCCCAGTCCGCGGTGTTGCGCAGCTCGCCGACCCGCGCGAGGCTCACGGTGGACTGCGACGCGCCCGGTCGATCGATCACCAGGATGGGGCGCTCCTTGGGCGCCGCGGTCAGGTACGAAGGGACCTCCACCCGCTTCGGCGAGGCCTCCTTCCAGCCTCCGAACGCCTTGCCGAGCATCGGCATCAAGGTGGCCTCGGTCACGTCGCCGACGACGATGATGGTGGTCGCGGCGGGCGTGAGGGTGGCCTTGCGCGCGGCCTCGAGCTCCGCCTTCGTGATGGCCTTCACCGCCTCCTCGTCGCCGATCGAGGGGAGCGCGTAGGGGAACCCGCTCGGGTACAGCGTCGCGAGCACCGTTCGCCACGAGAGCGCGCTCGGGCTGTCCTTCTGCTGCTGCAGCTGGGTGAGGCGCTTCTTGCGCTCGCGCTCGATCTCCTTGGCGTCGAACGAGGGCGTGGTGATCATCTCCGACAGCAGCGGCAGCAGCGCGCCGAGCTTGCTCGAGAGCACCTGCCCGTAGACGACGACCGAGTCGTAGCCGCACGAGCTGCCCCAGCGCGCGCCGAGCCGCTCCATCTCGTCGGCGAAGGCGAGCGCGTCGTGCTTCTTGGTGCCCTGCTGGAGCATCGAGGCCATGAACGAGCACCGACCGGGCGGGGCGTCGGTGGCGCCGCGATCGGTGACGACCTGCACCGCGACGATGGGGAGCTCGTGGCGCTCGACGAACAGCACCCGGAGCTTGGGGCCGTCCTTCATGGCCAGCTCGACGATCTTCGGCGGCGTGAAGGTGACGGTGCCCTCGGCGCGGGCGGCTTGCTGCGGAAGTCGGTGACCGGAGGCGGTGCGGACGCCGTGGTCGAAGCAGAGGGCGCGGCGGAGACCGACGACGCAGGGGGCACGTCGACCGGCGGCTTCGGCGCCGGGCTGCAGGAGAGGAGCGCCAGCGCGAGGGCGGAGAACACGGTGCGCATCACGGCACCTCCTTGGTGTCGACGAGCTTGCCGGCGCGCGGCGCGCCCTTCTTGGGGGTGACCATGGTGACGATCCGCTTGCCCTTCGGCACCCAGGTGAGGAGGGCGTTCTGCACGTCCTTGGCCGTGGGCTTCTCGTAGCGCGCGAGGTCCTTGGCGAAGAACGCCGGGTCGCCGACGGTCTGGTTGTAGTAGTTGAACGTGTCGGCGCGGGTCGAGAGCCGCTCGCGCGAGAACACCATCTGCGAGACGATCGAGGTCTGCGCGCGCCCCAGCTCGTCCTTGCTGGGCGGCTTCTTCCGGAGCTCGTCGAGCACGTCGTCGACGACCTTCTTCGCCTCCTCCGGCGTGTGGTCCTTGCGCAGGGTGACCACGATGTCGAAGTCGCCGGCGAGCAGCGAGCTGCTCTGGTAGACGCTCACGTCCTGCGCGATCTGGAGGTCGTAGACGAGCTTCTTGTGCAGGCGGCTGGTCTTGCCGCCGCCGAGCACGTGGGCGAGCAGGTCGAGCTCCGCGTCGCCCGGGTCGTAGCCGCGCGGCGTGGGCCAGGTGAGCATCAGGCGCGGCAGCTCCACGTCGGCCTCCACGGTGAGGACCTTCTCCTTGGCGAGGGTGACCGGCATCGCGGCCTTGTGCGGCTTGGCCGGCGAGCCCTTCGCGATCGGGCCGAAATATTGGGCGATCAGCTCTTTCGCTCGCTTCTTGTCGAGGTCGCCCGCGACGACCAGCGTGGCGTTGTTGGGCACGTACCAGGTGCGGAAGAACGCGCGCACGTCGTCGAGCGTGGCCGCGTCGAGGTCCTCGGGGGTGCCGATGGTCTGCAGGTGGTAAGGGTGGTCCTTCGGGTAGAGGGCGGCGCGGACCATGCCCCACACGAGGCCGTACGGCGCGTTCTCGTAGTTCTGGCGGCGCTCGTTCTTCACCACCTCGCGCTGGCTCTCGAACGTCTCCTTGGTGACGTGGTCGAGCAGGGTGCCCATGCGGTCGCTCTCGAGCCAGAGGACGAGCGGCAGCTGCGTCTTCGGCACCACCTCGAAGTAGTTGGTGCGGTCGAGGTTCGTCGTGCCGTTGCGCTCGCTCGCGCCCGCGCTCTCGAGGTAGCGGAAGAACATGTCCTCGCCGACGTTCTTCGACCCCTGGAACATGAGGTGCTCGAAGAGGTGCGCGAAGCCGTTCTTGCCGGCGGGCTCGTCCTTGCTGCCCACGTGGTACCAGACGTTGACCGCGACGAGCGGCGCGCGGTGGTCCTCGTGGAGGATGACCTCGAGCCCGTTCTCGAGCACGTAGCGCTCGACGGCGTCGACGGAGGCCACGGCCGAGGACGGCGCGTCGGCCGCGGCGGCCGGGTGGACGGTGGCGCCCGGCGTGGGCGCGAAGGCGAGGAGCAGCGGCAGGAGCAGGGTGCGCGTTCGCATGCGCGCACGATAGACTGGACTCGTGCGGCTCGTCGCCCTCTCGGACACCCACCTCGCGCACGGGCAGGTGTCGGTGCCGGACGGGGACCTGCTCGTCCACGCCGGCGACGCGACGCGGCGCGGGAAGCTCGAAGAACTCGCGCCGTTCCTAAACTGGATGGCGGCGCTGCCCCACCGTCACAAGGTCTTCGTCGCCGGCAACCACGACAGTTGCTGCGAGCGCGATCCCGAGGCGGTGCGCGGGCTCACGGCGGTGCGGGGGATCCACTACCTGTGCGACGAGGCGCTCGAGCTCGAGGGGCTGCGGCTCTTCGGGTCGCCGGTCACGCCGTGGTTCCGCGGGATGGCGTTCACCCAGGCGCGCGGGCCGGTGATCGCGGAGACGTGGGCGAAGATCCCCACGGGCCTCGATAAAGCTCGTGACGCACGGGCCGCCGCACCGCATCGGCGACCGCATGGTGCTCGGCGCGCGCGTCGGGTGCGCGGATTTGCGCGAGCGGCTGCGGGTCGCGCGGCCGAAGGTGCACGTGTTCGGCCACATCCACGAGGCGTACGGCGCCTACATGGATGGCGAGCTACCGGAGACGAGGTTCTTCAACGTGGCCACGCGCCGCCTGCTCGGCGGCTGCAACGACCCGGTGGTGATCGAGGTGTAGTGCTACATTGGCCCCGTGGGTTCGGGCCGCCCTTGGTTCCTCTGGGACGTCGAGATCGACGAGCCCACGTTCCGTGCGCGCCTCCAGCACCCGGACCCGGGCATCCGCGCGCAGTGGCAGGGCGCGCTCCTGCGAGAGGCGCGGTTTCGCGAGGTCTTCGAGTACATGACCCTCGCGGAGATCGTGCGGGACCTCGACCACATCGACCCGCACCTCGGCCGCAAACGCCCCTTCTGGCACTGGATCCTCGAGGGCTTCCGTCATGACGGCGTTCTCCCGCCCGCCTAGCCGCCTGACCCCGCTGCAGCAGGATCTCGTCCGCGCGTTCTTCGCGCTCGACGGCGAGCTGTTCTTGACCGGTGGGGCTGCGCTCGCTGGCTACTGGCTCGGCCACCGCACGACGGACGACCTCGATCTGTTCGGGCTGCCCACGGCCGATGCGGACCAAGCCGTCCGCACACTCGGCGCGGCAGCGCGATCGATCGGCGCCGAGAGCAGCATCGTCCAGGCCTCGCCCGACTTTCGCCGCCTGCTCGTCCGGCGTGGCGCCGAGACGTGCAAGGTCGACATCGTCGTGGATCGAGCCCCCGCGGTCGAGTCGGACAAGGAGGTCGTCGATGGCGTTCGCCTGGACTCGCGACGAGAGATCGCCGCCAACAAGGTGTGCGCGCTGGTGAGCCGCGCCGAGATCCGCGATCTCGTGGATCTGCAGGCCCTCCTGTCCTCGGGCTGTTCGCTCGACGACGCGCTCGCCGACGCAGCGATCAAGGACGGCGGCGCCGAGCCCGCCACCCTGGCCTGGATCCTCTCGCAGCTCTCGATCGGGCCGGACGCCAAGCTACCCGGTGACGTGCGACCCGAGGCGCTGCTCGCCTTCCGCGACGACCTCGTCGGTCGCTTGCGCAAGCTCGCAGCCGCAGTCGCTCGGTAGCTACCCGCGCAGCTTCGCTTCGGCGCTTTGTGCCAAGGCGCTCCGATGCGTGCGGGCGAGATCCACCTCGAGGATGGTCCGCGGACACCAGCGGCTTCGGCTATGCTGCGCCGGCGACCTGGCGCTCCCAGGTGAGGGGGAACTGCACATGAATTCGACCAACACGCTCGCGAAGCTCGGTCTCGGGCTCGTCGCGGCCGCGGCCACGCTGTTCGGCGGCACGCGCTCCGCGTCCGCGGACGCCGGCACCTGGACCCAGGTGGGCAAGACCGGCGACTGGGCCAACACCCGGCACATGACCGTGCTCGACGACAAGCTCTACACCATCGAGGCCTCGGGCAGCCTCTACGTCACCGAGGCGACCGGCGTCTGGAAGCAACTCGGGAAGACCGGCGAGTGGAAGAACACAGTGGTGATGGCTGGAGACAACGGCTTCGTCTGGTCGATCGAGTCGTCGGGGACGCTCTACAAGACCGACAAGACCGGCAAGTGGGTCCAGATCGGCAAGCCGGGCGACTGGAAGAACACCGTCGCGATGACGGCCGACTCGGGCACGCTCTGGACCATCGAGGCGTCGGGCAACCTCTACAAGACCGACGAGGCGACGGGCGTCTGGGCGCAGGTCGGCAAGTCGGGCGACTGGAAGAACACGAGGCGGCTCACGGCGCTCAACGGCAGCCTCTACACCATCGAGGCGTCGGGCAACCTCTACAAGACCGAGCGGACCGGGGCCTGGAAGCAGCTCGGCAAGACGGGGGACTGGAAGAACACCGCCCACCTCGTCGCGGCCGGTGGCGCGCTCTGGTCGATCGAGACCTCGGGCACCCTCTACAAGACCGACCCGACCACGGCGAAGTGGATCCAGGTCGGCAAGGCCGGCGACTGGCACGACACCGTCGCGATGGCCGGCATGGGCGGCTACCTCTGGACGATCGAGAAGTCCGGCACGCTGTACAAGACCACCACCAACTGACGGTTCGGCTACCAGCGCATCTTCGCTTCGGCGAACACGCGCTTGCCGGTGGCGGCCTCGAACAGCTGCTCGTAGCGGACGCCGGCTTCGTGGCCCGAGAGGCGCACGAGGTCGCCGCGCACCTCGAGGTCCACGTCGTTCGAGTAGGCGCTGTGCGCGATGGGGAGCTGCAGCACGTCTCCCGTCCAGAGCAGCTTGCCCGTGGCGAGGTCGTGGCCGAACAGCTGACAGCCGCTCGCGGCCGTGTGGTAGACCGCGAGCACGACCGTGTTGCCGACCAGCGCGGCGCGCCCCGTCTCGCCGTGCCCGGAGTACGGCGTCGTCCAGCGCGCGACGCCCTTCGCGTCCACGAGCGCGATCGTCTTGCCGCGACTCGTCAGCAGCCCCTCGAGCGATCCGTCGGCGCGCACCACCGAGGCGAGCGTGCTCTCCTCGAGCCGCGCGACCTCGAACGGTGGGCCGCCCTTGGTGGGGACGTCGACGAGCACGGTGCGCTTCGTCGCGCCCCACACGGAGGTCGCGAGGACGAAGCTCCCGTGCCGGGAGACCTGGAACCAGGTCGTGGGGTCGCCCGGCTTGGCGGTGGGGAACACTTCCTGGAAGCGCAGGTCGCCGGTGGGGGTGAAGCACGCGACGTCGAGGCCGCCCGGGGTTCGATGGTGCGCGAGGCACGGACCGAGCTTCGTCGCGTACGGCTCGGGGTAGAGCGTCGCGAACTTGACCGGCGTCGCGGCGAGGGGCGAAAGGCTCGCGTCGTAGCGCCGCACGTCGGCGTACGTGAAGACGAGCGTGCGGTCCTTGGTCTCGACCAGCTGCGCGGTGCCGATCTTGGTGGTGCCGGGGAGCGGCGTCGCGGCGCCGTCCTTGGCGGCGTACGCGGTGATCTGCGAGTCGTGGACGCAGTACGCGTACCGCTCGCCCGCGACGAGGTGGTAGCAAGGGTGCGCGGGCGTCGCGCTCCACGCGGTGGCGCCGGTGGTCAGGTCGTAGGCGCGGAGCACGTCGTCCTTGCCGACGACGTACCCGCGGGTGCCCTTCCACGCCTCGGCCTTCGGGGCCTTGGTGAGCTCGTGGGTCTTGGTCTGCTTCTCGAGGTCGACGACCTGACCGGCCACGAGGACGAAGCGGTCGAGGACCCAGACGGCGGCGGGGGTGACCGGGGCGTCGACGACCTTGGCCGCGTCGACGGGATCGGCGCGCACCTCGGACGTGCCGCTGCCGCGACAGGCGGGGAGGAGGAGCGCGGCGGCGAGGGCGAGGGGGCGCATCGGGACGATGGGACGGATGGGGCAGGGATTCGATCTAGCAGCTCGATGCGGTCATTGCGCGGGCGCACACCGTGTAACGGCGTCCGTTCGGTGGACGACCCAACGACATGACGAAGTACACCACGCCCTTTCTTCTCTCGCTCTTCTTCCTCGGGTGTGGTGGCGATCCGACCCCCGTGACCCCCACGGACACCGGCGTCGACGCCGTCGACGGCGCGACGGACGCAGACGCCTCCACCCATGGCCCGCTCGGCTTCTCCCCGAGCAACGTCGACGAGGGGAAGCTCGACTTCTCGGGCCTCACGTCCGACCTCGTGTGGGACGCGGACTACTGTGGCAACACCCTGAGCCTCACCGACTCGGGCAAGACGCAGTGCGACGGCGAGGGCACGAAGTACAAGTTCCTCGACTACTCGGACGGCAAGAACCGCTACGCGGTGTTCGTCGCGCGCAACATCCGCATCGACGCCGGCCAGACGGTCGCTCTGTCGGGCACGCGCCCCATCATCCTCGTCGCGCTCGAGACGATCGAGATCCTCGGCCACCTCGACGGCGAGCCGGGTCTCGCCGGCGGAGCGCTGCAGGGCATCGGCATCGAGGCCGACGGGCCGGGCCTCGGTGGCGGGCGCTACGCGGGTACTCCCGGGAAGCGTGGCGGCGGCGCTGGGTTCTGCGGCCTCGGTGGCGCTGCGGGCGCGAGCCTCGCCTCGGGGGGCAAGACCTACGGGACGCCGGAGCTCGTCCCGCTGCTGGGTGGCTCGAGCGGTGGCGGTCCGTATCCCGGCGCAGGTGGTGCAGCGGTGCAGCTCGTCGCGGGTCGGAAGATCCACGTCGGCCCGAGCGGCCGCGTCCACGTGCCCGGCGGTGGCGGCCATAGCGCGCTCAACCTCGGCGGTGGCGGCGGCTCCGGCGGTGCGATCCTGCTCGAGTCGAAGGAGATCGTCGTCGCGGGCTCGCTGACCGCGAACGGCGGCGGCGGTGGCTCCAACAACGGCGGTGGCGACGGTGAGAAGGGACAGCCGAGCGCGGTCGCCGCGAAGGGCGACACCGCGGGCACCGAGGGCGCGGGTGGCGCAGGGTCGGCGGGGACCACCCTCACGGGAGGCGCGGGCACAGGCGTCGCCGCCGAGGCCGGCAACGGCGGCGGGGCTGCCGGCTGGGTCCGGTTCAACACCCTCCTGGGCACGCCCACCGTGACCGGCGTGGTCTCGCCGGCGCTCGGCACCACCTGCGCCGCGAACGGTCGCCTGCGCATGTGATCGTCGCTCGGTCCCTCGGCTTTCGTGGTGGCGAACCCTTCGGCCCTGTCGCCGTATCCCACGGACGTGACCACGCAGTCGACCGAGCACTGGAATCGCGTCTACCAGACCAAGCAGCCCACCGAGGTGAGCTGGTACCGCGAGCACCTCGACACCTCGCTGGCGCTGATCCGCGCCGCCGGGGGCAAGGCGATCCTGGATGTCGGCGGCGGCGAGTCCACGCTGGTCGACGACCTCGTCGCGGACGGCGGCTTCGACGTGACCGTGCTCGACATCGCCGCCACGGCCCTCGAGGTCACGCAGCGTCGGCTCGGCGAGGCGGCCGCCCGGGTGCGCTGGATCGTCGGCGACGTCACCACCGCCGACCTGCCCCCGGCCTACTACGACGTCTGGCACGACCGCGCGGTGTTCCACTTCCTGACCGGTGAGGCCGAGCGCGCGCGCTACGTCGCCCAGGTGGCGCGCAGCGTCCGCCCGGGTGGTCACGTCATCGTCGGCACCTTCGGGCCCGACGGTCCCCTCCAGTGCAGCGGCCTCGACGTCGTGCGCTACGACGCCGAGCACCTCCACGGTGCGTTCGGCGCGCGCTTCGAGCTCGTCGATCACCGCGAGGAGATTCACCACACACCCGCCGGTCGCGAACAGCAGTTCGTGTGGTGCTTCTGCCGCGTGGAGCGACCGAGCCCGGGCGAGTGAGCCTCAGGCTCCGACGATCTCGGCCCACGCCGCGGCCACGCGCTCCGGTCGTGGCCGCTGGGCGACCTTGGCGAGCGCATAGCGATCCAGCGTGGAGAGAGCAGCCCATCGCGTGGCGATCGCGCCGAGCGGCGCGAACACGGTGACGACCTCCGCGGAGGGGGTCGTCGGGTCCGGATCGGGCGCCACCGCGAGCGACTCTGGTCGGGGGGAGGCTCGTTCGCAGATCGCGGCCACGCGCCTCGTGTCCACGCGCTCGTGCGCGCCGAGCTCCACGAGCTCGATCCGCGCCTCGTGCGACAGGCTCGACCAGCCCTCACGCGAGAGCTTGAGGCCCGCGAGGTCGAGCGCGCGTCGCGCCGCGAGGGGCACGAGGTCGAGGGCCTCGGTGATTCCGTCGAACGCGTAGAGCTTCACGCGTCGACCGTAGCGGATCTCCCCCAGCGCCGGCGATCTCGGGTCGACGGGACCACGCCAGAGCAACGAGGCAACAAGCTCTGCCTGCGCGCCTCGCTGGCTGGTAGCTTCCCGTCGGGGGTATGAAATGGGGGTTGAACGCCGCGAGTTGGGCGGTCTGTACCGCGTATTCTTCGAGAATGCGCCGTTCGGCGCCGTGATCATGGGCTCCGACGCGTCGTTGCGTCGAGTCAACGAGGCGTTTGCGGCGATGCTCGGGTTCTCCACCGAGGATCTGGTCGGTACCTCGCTCTTCTCGCTCACCCATCCGGAAGACGTCACCGCGAGCCGCGAGGTCGTACGGGGCCTGCTGGCTGGCGAGCCGTGCCCAGCCTTCGAGGAGCGGCTTCGAGCGCGCGAGGCGGGCGACATCTGGGTTCGCATCACGATCCACCGCGAGGTCGACGACGAGGGTGGATCCCCCCTGCTCCTCGCACACGTCCTCGACATCACCACGCGCAAGCTCGCAGACATGCGCCTCACGACGTCCGAGATGCGCTACCGCCGCCTGTTCGAGTCCGCCAAGGACGGGATCCTGATCCTCGAGGGCGTGAGCGGACGGGTGGTCGACGCCAATCCATTCATGACCGAGCTCACGGGCTTCGCCCGTGGAGCCTTCCTGGGCAAGCAGCTCTGGGAAATCGGGCCGTTCGCGGACATGGCAGCCTCGAAGGCCTCGTTCGCCGAGCTGCAAGACAAAGACTACGTCCGCTACGAGGATCTGCCGCTCCGGACGACCGACGGGCGCGAGGTCGCCGTCGAGTTCGTCAGCAACGTCTATCTGGTCGATGGCGAGAGGGTCATCCAGTGCAACGTTCGTGACATCACGGTGCGCAGGCGCGCCGAAGACGATCTGCGCCTGCGCGATCGGGCGATCCGGGCCGTGTTGCAGGGCATCATCATCACCGATCCACTGAGCCCCGGTAACCCGATCATCTACGCGAGCCCAGGCTTCACGCGGATGACGGGTTACGAGGCCGCCGAGGTGCTCGGGTTGAACGGCAACTTCATGCAGGGGCCTGGTACGGACGGCGTCGCGATCGCGACGCTCCGTGAGGCCATCCAGGAGGGGCGGGCTTGCACCGTCGAATTGCTCAACTTCCGCAAGGACGGTTCGACCTTCTGGAACAGCCTGGCCGTGTCGCCGGTCAGGGATGCCGGCGGTCAGCTCGTGAACTGGGTGGCGGTCCAGACGGACGTCACGGCGCGACGGAAGCTCGAGGCTCAGCTCATGCAAGCGCAGAAGATGGAGGCGGTCGGGCGACTCGCCGGTGGAGTCGCGCACGACTTCAACAACATGCTCTCCGTCATCCTCAGCTACGCAGACCTCATCGGCGGCGGGCTGAAGCGTGGCGAGCCACTCCACAGCGACATCGAGGAGATCAGGAAGGCAGCGGAGCGAGCAACCGACCTCACGCGGCAGCTCCTGGCGTTCAGCAGGCAACAGGTCATGGAGGTCAGAGTTCTCAGCCTGAACGAGCTGCTCTCCGGCGTCGAGAAGATGCTGGGCCGTCTCCTCGGCGCCGACATCGACTTGACCATGCTGAACGTGCGCGACGTCGGCAACATCAAGGCCGACCCTGGGCAGATCGAGCAGATTGTCATGAACCTCGCTGTCAACGCGCGCGACGCGATGCCACGGGGCGGCCACCTGACGATCGGGATCGCCAACGTCGAGATCGACGCCGACTACGCCCGCGCGCACCACGACGTGGCGGCCGGCGCGTACGTGGAGCTCGCGGTGACCGACGACGGCGTCGGGATGGACAAGGACACCCAGCGCAAGATCTTCGAGCCATTCTTCACCACGAAGGCGCTAGGCAAAGGGACCGGGCTCGGCCTCGCGACGGTCTTCGGGATCGTCAAGCAGAGTGGCGGACACATCCTGGTCTACAGCGAGTTGGACAAAGGGACGACGTTCAAGATCTACTTCCCGCGGGTGAGCGCCGCCGCCGCTGCTCTACCCTCCCAGTCGATCCCCCACATCCCGCTCGAGCACCGCACCGGTACCGTCCTGCTCGTCGAGGACGAGGAACAGGTGCGCGTGCTCGCCACGACGATTCTCCGGCGGGAGGGGTATGTGGTCCTCGCCGCCCCCAACGCTGGTGAGGCGATGCTCATCTGCGAGCAGTACGGCGCGAACATCGATCTGCTGTTGACCGACGTCGTGCTTCCGCGGATGGGTGGGCGGCAACTCGCCGAACGCCTCGCGCCCGACAGGCCGTCGATGAAGGTGCTCTACATGTCCGGCTACACCGACGACGCCATCCTCCAGCACGGGCTCCTCGACGCCGACGTCGCTTTCCTCCAGAAGCCGTTCACGCCCACCTCGCTCACGCGAAGAGTGCGGGAGGTCCTCGGATAGGTGGTGCCGACGCGCCGCGAACACAGCGGGCATCCCTCTACTCACACAGGCAGGGACCGCTCGGGTCGTAGCGCCAGTCGGCCGCGGTCTGCTCGAAGCGCACGACGAGCTTCGTCGCGACCGTCGGACACGCTCCGCCCGCCGACGACGAGCTGCGCACGCCCGTGTCGACCTCCACGCGGAACACGCGCTTGTAGTCGCTGGTCACGAGCTTCGGGTACGCCGCCTTGCCGCCCGTGGCCTCCTCGACCGTGACCGTGGCCTTGGTGTCCTCGAGGCCGATCTTGCAGAGGTTGCAGCCGCGGTCGCCGGTGGGCACGCAGATCTCGGCGACGATCCCGAGGTCGCCGGCGGCGACGGTGCGAGTGCCGACGGTGAACTCGCGCACGTCGCCGAGGCGGGTGAGCAGCACGTCGAGGAAGCCGCGGTCGCTGCCCGTGGGGCACGCGAGGATCGGCCCGGTGCCGTTCACGAACTCGTTCTGGAACACCTCGACCCCGAGTCCGCTGATCGAGCAGGCGTCGGGCGTGGTGGGCGAAGGGGAGGCGACGAGCGACAGCGTGCGCGGCGCCTCGCCGGCGATGGAGCGGACGACGCTGCCAGAGAGCAGCCGGGTCGTGCCGGTGGCGCGTGGACAGCCGCTGGCGCCGCAGCCGTTGGGGTTGCTGGTGCACCCCGCGAGCGCGGCGACGAGGGGGTGAGGAGGAGGAAGCGAAGCATGCGTTCCCTTCAGCAAGACCGGAACCAGGGCCGCCCGCGAGGCCCGACGATGCTCCCGACCGCTGCGTACCCTGGTGCGCGGATCACACGCGTAAACCCTCCGCCACTGTGCGCGGCGTTCACAGGAGGTCGCTCGCCGCCAGTCACCCGGCGGGGCCGACCTTGCAGGTGCCGGTCAGCCTCCAGGTCTGCGTGCCGGCGACGAGCTCGACGCGGAACGGTCGGTCGTCGGTCGGGTAGCCCGCGGTCGACCCGAACGGCGCGAGGCGCAGCGGGCCGAACACCTCGAGGTGCAGCTTCTCGCCGCCGAGGATCGGGCCCTTCAAGACCTCGACGTCGCCGTCGCCCTTGGGCCCCTTGCGCTTGCGGAGATCGATCGTGGTCAGAGCGCCAGAGACGAAGGCGCCCGCCTTGTCGTGGATCTCGAACGTGGTGGCGCGGAGGCCGTGGACCGGCCCCGTGGCCGTGAGCTCGGCCCACACGAAGAACGCGGGCGCGGTGCCGCCGTACGTGCAGGTGACGTCGGTGAACACGAGGTCGCTCGGCGGTGGGGCCGGAGCCTGGGTCGTCGTGGACGACTTGTCGGGCACCGGGCCGATCGGCGCTTCCTTGCGGGCACATCCGACGAGCACGAGGGTGAGGAGGAGCGGGCGCATCAGAAGATGAAGTCCGTGCCGAGGAACGCGGACATGCGGCCGCTGACGATGCTCGTCACGAGCTCCTTGTTCGCCTCGTTCGAGGTGGCCGCCACGACCGTGCGGATCGAGAACGCCCGCAAGGCGTCGCTCACGCTCAGCGTGCCCTCGGCCGAGTCCTTGCGGCCGGTGAACGGGAAGGTGTCCGGTCCACGGCGGCACTGGGCGTTGAGGTTGATGCGCGACACCACGTTGACGAGCGCGTCGACGAGCGGCGCGACCTCGCGCGGGTCGTTGCCGAAGAGGGCGATCTGCTGACCGTAGGGGCTCTCGCGCATGAAGGCATCGATCTCCGAGAGGTCCTCGTAGGTGGCGACGGGCACGATCGGGCCGAACTGCTCCTCGTGGTAGAGGCGCATCGCGGGCGTGACCGGATAGACCACGGCCGGTCCGTAGAACGTGCCGAGCGCCTCGCCGCCGCGGTTGACGACCTTGGCGCCCTTCTTCACCGCGTCCTCCACGTAGGCCGCGAGGGTCGCGGGCTTGCCCTGCTCCGGGAGCGGCGTGAGGGAGACGCCGGGCTCCCACGGCATGCCGGCCTTCAGCGCGTCGACGGCGGCCGAGAGCTTCTCGACGAACTTCTCCGCGAGCGAGGCGTGCACGAAGATCAGCTTGATCGCGGTGCAGCGCTGGCCGTTGAACGACAGCGCGCCGCTGACGCACTCCTTGACCGCGAGGTCGAGGTCGGCCGAGGGCAGGATCACCGCGGGGTTCTTCGCCTCGAGGCCGAGGATGCACCGCAGGCGGTTCGGGCGCGGGTGCTGGCGGCGCAGGATGTTGGCGACGCGGCTCGTGCCGATGAACGCGAGCGAGTCGAGGCTGCCGCTCTCCATCATCGGTCCGACGACGGTCGCGCCGTCGCCCTGCAGCACGTTCACCACGCCGGGTGGGAAGGCCTTCTGCATGGCGGCGAGGATCGGCAAGTGCAAGAGCGCGCCGTAGCGCGGCAGCTTGGAGATGACCGTGTTGCCCATCACCAGCGCCGGGATCAGCGTCGTGTATGTCTCGTTGAGTGGGTAGTTGAACGGGCCCATGCAGAGCACCACGCCGAGCGGCGAGCGGCGGGTCTGCCCGAGGAAGCCGTCCTCCATCACGAACCGTGAGCTCGTGCGATCGAGCTCCTTGAGCGCCTCGACGGTGTCGCGCACGTACAGCACGGTGCGGTCGAACTCGGTCTCGGCGTCCTTGCGGGTCTTGCCGATCTCCCACATCAGGAGGCGCACCACGGGTTCGCGCACCTTCACCATCTCCTCGACGAAGTGCTCGAGGCAGCCGATGCGGCGCGCGACGCGGGTGGTCGGCCAGGCGCCGCGCCCGTGGTCCCAGGCCTGGGTGGCGGCGGCGAGCACCTCCTTGGCGGCGGCCGCGTCGAGCATGGCGATGCGTCCGAGGCTGACGGGCTCGAGCCCGGTGCTCGTCGTGAGGCACACCGGCGATCGGACCTCGCTCGTCGGACCGGACCAGGTGCGGACCTCGCCGCCGGAGAGGTACTGGGCGTCCCACGACGAGACGTCGATCTTCACGTCGTCGGGGACTACGCGGGGGAAGGTCGGGAGCATCCGGAGAGGGTAGCCCCCGCACGGCTGCGCTATCCAGGGAGCGATGCCGCCCGAGTGTACCTGCAGCGTTTCGTCACACACTCCTCGCCTGGTCGTCTTCACCGGCGGTCCCGGCGCGGGCAAGACCACGGCCCTCGACGTGGCGCGCCGCGCGTTCTGCCGCCACGTGGTGGTGCTGCCCGAGAGCGCGACGCTCCTGTACGGCGGCGGCTTCCCGCGCCGCAACTCGCTGCCGACCCGCCGCGCCGCGCAGCGCGCCATCTTCCACGTGCAGACGGAGCTCGAGCGCGCGGCCCTCGAGGAGGGGGCGGCGGTGGTCCTGTGCGACCGCGGGGTGCTCGATGGGCTCGCGTACTGGCCCGACGACGAGTCCAGCTTCTTCGCGGGCGTCGGCACCACGCGCGCCGAGGCGCTCGCGCGCTACGCGGCGGTGATCCACCTGCGCGTGCCCGGCGACGGCGACGGCTACGACCACACGAACCCGCTGCGCATCGAGACCCCGGAGCAGGCGCGCGCGCTCGACGACCGCACCGCGGCCGCGTGGGAGGGGCACCAAAACCGCGTGGTGATCAACAGCACCCACGATTTCATGGAGAAGATCCGCCGCGCGATCGCGGTGGTGCGCGCCCAGATCCCCGATTGTTGCGCCGGCGCCTAGCGGACGCTCGCCGCGATCGAGCCCACGTCGTCCTTGCCGTGTCCCTCGGCGATGGCGCGGTCGAGCACCGCCGCGACCGCCGGCAGCACCTCGAGGCCCGCGGCGGACTCGAGCATCAATCGCAGATCCTTGCGCGCCATCTCGGTCTCGAACGACGGCGCGAAGTCGCCGGCGGCCATCTTGGCGCCGCGGATCTTGATGCCGACGGCGGGGTCGAACTTCTGGAACACCGAGAAGCAGTCCTCGGGGGCGATGCCGAGCGCCTTGCCCATGCGGAACACGTCGGTGAGCCCGCCCGCGATGGTGAGCAGCATGGCGTTGCCGAACAGCTTGTAGGCCGCGGCGAGGTCGGGGCGCTCCCCGACGTACCAGACCTCGCCGGTCATGGTGGCGAGCGCGGGTTCCACGCGCGCACGCACCGCCTCGGGCGCCGAGAGCAGCATCAGGCCGCGCGCCGCCTGGGCCGCCGCGGGCGACATGAAGATGGGCGCGTGCGCGAACGCGATCCCCCGCGCCGAGAGCGCCGCGGCGCGCGCGGCCGTGCCCGCGGGCGAGACCGTCGAGTGATCCACCACGGGCACGTCGAGGGCCGGCAACGTCCCGACCACCGCGTCGACCGCCACGTCGTCCGCCAGTATGAGATGGACGCGTTCCGCGCCGACGCAGGCGTCCGCCGGGGAGCTCGCCACGCGCCCGCCGACCCGACCGACCAGCGCCTCCGCCTTGCTCGCCGTGCGGTTCCAGACGGCGACCTCGTGGCCGCCAAGCTCTCCGCGCTCCAGATCGTCGGGTTCTTCGCGCTCGGCGTCCTCGTGGCCTGCGACCAGAAGTCGTCGCCCAAGGACGAGTCCTCCAAGTCCGACAAGGGCGACAAGGACAAGGACAAGGACAACGCCGACGAGGGCGACGACGACAGCAAGGGCGCGCCCACCGGCACCAAGGGCGCCAAGCCCAAGAAGAAGAAGGGCGGCAAGGGCGGTGGGGGCAACACCGACATCTCCTCGCTCGACGGCAAGGACCTCGTCGCCGACCTCGGCTTCCGCCCCAACGCCGACGGCTTCGGGTTCGAGAACTTCGTCCTGAGCGACCCGGACAGCATCCCGATCGGTCCGAAGGACCTCGCCAAGATGTGCGGCAACAAGGCCGTGTGCGCCGGCGGCGGCGACACCGACGAGTGCACGCTGCGCGCGGGGGCGCAGGCGTTCCTCGACTCGGCGGGCAAGATGCTGGGCGGCGGCCACTGCGAGGGCTTCAGCGTCGGCAGCCTGCGCCTGTTCACCAAGGACGACGACGTGAGCAAGCTCGGCGCCGAGATGACCTTCTCGCTCGAGCGCCAGAAGAAGACCGAGCGCTACCTCGCCTACTGGGCCGTCTCGCAGGCGAGCCCCAGCGTCGCCAAGGCGACCATCCGCACGAGCCCCAACAAGACCCTCGACAAGCTCATCACCGCGCTCAAGAAGAAGAGCGACCCGTACGTGCTCGGCATCTACAAGTCCGACGGCACCGGCGGCCACGCGATCGTGCCCTACGCCATCGAGGACAAGGGCGACGACAAGTACTGGGTCTACGTCTACGAGAACAACTCGCCGGGCACCCTGCGCCACCTCGAGTTCGACAAGTCCGCGAACACCTGGCGCTACGACGACGCGCAGATCAACCCGAGCGAGGCCGCCTCCACCTACGAGGGCGACGCCGGCAACCCGCGCCTCGAGCTCATCCCGCAGTCGTCGCGCAAGTCGATGGCCTGCCCCTTCGCCACGACCGGCGGCAACGCCAAGCCCAAGCCCAAGGCCGACCCGGAGCCCGAGCCCGACGACGTGGCCGAGGCCGACGACGACGTGATGGTCGTCGGTCGCGGCGCCGCGCGCATGAGCGTGCAGGACGACGAGGGCCACACGCTCGGCCTCAAGGACGGCAAGATGGTGAGCGAGATCCCCGGCGCCACCTACGTGATCGTGCGCGGCAAGCTCTCGTCGAACGTGCCGCCGATCCTCATCGTCCCCGCCAAGGTCAAGTTCAAGCTCACCGTGCGCGGCGCCACCGGCTCCAAGGACGACGTCTCGATCATCGGCCACCGCTTCGCGACGACCCTCACCGGCCTCGAGCTCGGCGCCGCCACCAAGGAGCAGGTCGAGGTCGATGGCAAGGCCAAGAAGCTCTACTTCGTGAACGGCCCGCCGGTCGCGCAGAAGGTCGAGTTCTTCATGGACCAGGGCGCCACCGTGCAGAAGCTCGAGCTGCCGAAGGTCACGGTCGGCGTCGTCGGCAAGCTGCAGCTCGACTACCTCAAGGGCGGCGTCACGCAGCTCGACGACAAGGGCGGCAGCAAGCCCGTGCTCCTCACGGCGACGCCCGTCACCAAGATCACCAAGCCGAAGATCGGCGGCGCCGAGGGGCTCGCGGAGCCGATCGGCACGGGTCCCGGCACGGGGCCGAAGCCGAAGATCGGCGGCGCCGAGGGCACGCCCGAGCCGGTCGGCACGGGGCCCAAGCCGAAGATCGGCGGCGCCGACCCCACGCCGGTGGGAACCGCGCCGAAGCCGGTGATCGGCGGCGGCGACGGCCCGAAGAAGCCCGTCGTCGGTGGTGGCAACGGCACCCCGGATCCGGCGCCGAAGCCGAAGCTCGGTGGCGCCGACACGCCCCCGCCGCCGCCCCCGCAGAACACCCCGCCGACCAAGAAGCCGAAGATCGGCGGGAACTGAGTCTTCCCGCCTTCGCCCGGGTTTCGCTCGGGTCCCGACTCTGCCCGCTCGTTGGGGCGGCGGTTGCGCGCGTCGACCCGCCGGGTGACCATCCTCGGATGCGTCAGTTCCAGGATCGCGTCGTCGCCATCACCGGCGCGGCGTCCGGCATCGGTCGCGCGCTCGCCGTCGACCTGGCCCGACGCGGCGCCTCGCTCGCGCTGTCGGACGTGGACGAGGTGGGGCTCGCCGAGACCGCGCGCCTCGCGTCGGGTCCGCGCGTCACCACGCGTCGCCTCGACGTCGCCGATCGCACGGCGGTGTTCGCGTGGGCCGAGGAGGTGGCACACGAGCACGGTCGCGTGCACGTCATCGTCAACAACGCGGGGGTCGCGCTGTCGGCCACGCTGGCGAACACGCCGATCGCCGACTTCGAGTGGCTCATGGGCATCAACTTCTGGGGGGTCGTGCACGGCACCCAGGCGTTCTTGCCGCACCTGCTGCGCGCCGAGGAGGGCCACGTGGTCAACCTCTCGAGCGTGTTCGGTCTCATCGCGGTGCCTTCGCAGGGCGCGTACAACGCCTCCAAGTTCGCCGTGCGCGGCTTCACCGAGGCGCTGCGTCAGGAGCTCGCCGACACCAAGGTGCGGGTCACCTGCGTGCACCCGGGGGGCGTGCGCACCAACATCGCGCGTCGCGGCCGGATCCTCGAGGACGAACAGGGCCAGGCGCTCACCGCGGAGGCCGCGGCCCGCGACTTCGAGAAGGTCGCCCGCACCTCCCCCGAGGACGCCGCCGCCGAGATCCTCGCCGCCATGCAGGCCGGAGCGCCGCGCGCGCTGGTCGGCCTCGACGCCAAGATCATCGACCGCATGGCGCGCCTGCTCCCGGACTCCTACGACCGCGTGGTCCGCGCCTTCGCGACGCGGACCAAGAAGAGCCTGCGCGGGAGCTAGGGCTTCGGCGCCGGCGTTCCCGGCGCTTCGACCGGCGCGCCGGTCGGGAAGTCGAGCGGACGCAGGAGCAGCGGCCGCAGCAGATCGAGGCCCGCGTCGAGCCCCGGCTGACCGAGGAGCTTCTTGGCGATGACCTCGGCCTCCTTGCGATCGAGCTCGAGGACCTTGCGGTCCATCTTCATCTTCGAGTCGCGCAGGTCGGTGAGGTGTCCGACCAGCTTGCCGAGCGAGTTGATGTACTGCTTGAGCGGCGTGGGCGGGGGCGTGTCACCCTCGGTGGGCGGCGGCTCGGCGCCGAACGCGTTGAAGCGACCGAACTCCTTCTCGACGGGGTTCCTGACGGCCTTGGGCATGGAGGGCAGGGCGCCCGCGCCGGCGTCGCCGATCGTGACCTTGACCTTCTCCTTGACGCCCTTGCTCACCTTGTCGCCGAGCGCGCCGGCCTTCTTCTCCGCCGCGTTGGCCTCGGTGTCGAAGTTGATGTGCTCGTCGACGGTGCGGATCAGGCGGAGGTACGGATACTCGGGCTCGCACAGCGCCTCGAACATCGTGAGCGCGTCCTCGGGCCCCTTGGGCGGCACGATGGTGATGCTCGAGAGGAAGTCCTTCCACGCCTCGATGTAGCGCTCGTAGTAGCGCTGACGGAGCGCGCCGAGGTGCTTGTCGCTGTCGCCGTCCTTGGTCTTCTCGTCCTCGTCGAGCACCCACTGCTCGGCGTCGAGCTTGTTCTTCTTCTTCTCGAGCTGCTCCTTGACCTTGGCCCACCCGTAGCGCGTGTACGCGCCGTCCACGGACGGGTGCAGCGTGCTCGTCACGTAGGGGGCGATGGTCCCGTAGAAGATCGAGGAGAACTTCACCGGCGCGATCTCGTACGAGGCGTCGCGGACGAGCGCCTCGTAGTCGCGGTCGAGCCGCGGCACCTTGAGCATGCGCTTGCGCGCGGTGGTGACGAGCGTGCGGTCGGCCTTCCACGCCGTGACCTCGCCCTTCTTGAGCATGTCGAGCCAGAGCTCCACGTGGGGCCGGAGCTCGGCCTCGAGCTCCTGCGTGGGCGCCACCTTGAAGCCCGCGATCCACAGGCGCACGAGGCGCCCCGCGGCCCACACGGGATCGAGGTGGTCCTTCCCCATGTCGGTGACCATCAGGTACAGCTTCACGTCGTCGTACGCGCGGTTGTAGGCCTCGCCCTTGGTCGTGGACCCGCCCTCGATCGACCGCAGGCGGCCCTCGATGACCTCGCGCGCCGGGTCGCTGAAGCCGACCTGCATCTGCGCCGCGTACACCGAGCGCGCCGACGGGTAGAGCTTGTCGCCCGTGTACATGCCCCAGCGGAGGGTGACGTCGGGGCCCTTGTCGTGGAAGTCGCGCAGCTTGAGCAGGTGCAGGCGCAGCGGCTCGAGCCGCTTCACCTTCTCGCTCGGCGTGGCCGGGTCGCCCCACTTGAGCTTGGCCGCGTCCTTCGCGATCGAGACCGTGTCGTCGACGAGCGAGAGGTTGCGGGCGAACGTGCACGACGAAGGCACGATGAGGACCGCCGCGATGCCCATCGCGACCGCGGCGTACACGAGCTGACGCACGCGCCGGCGCTTCACCTCGCGCACCGTGCGCGCGGCGACGTTCTGGTCGGGGAACACGACCTTGGTGAAGAGCTCGGTGACGAAGTAGCTCTTCTGCTCGGTCTCGCGCGGGCGCACGACCTCGGCGGCGGCGGCGGGCTGGAACCCGAAGGCCTGCGCCATGCTGCCGAGCACGCGGTCCATCGGGCGGCCCTCCTGGGTGCCGCTCGTGAAGTAGATCCCGCGGAAGATCGGGGTCTCCTGGTAGTTGTTCTTCTGGAACAGCGCGCCGATCAGCTCCACCATGTGGGTGCGCAGCGTCGCGAGCTCGAGCGGGAACCGGTAGATCGGCTGGCGCTGGTCGGTCTGGCGCTCGGTGCCCACGCGCTTGATCGCGCGCGCGTGCAGGCCCTTGATGAGCGCCTCGATCTCGGTCTCGGCGGCCTTGGCCGCGTCCTCGGGCGGGTTGTTGAGCGAGAACGTGGCGCCCCAGATCTGGCCGCGCTCGCTCTTGCGCAGGTCGGACCAGAACTCGACGAAGCCGGACACGAGGTCGGCCTTGGTGAACACGACGTAGACGGGGATGACCATCTCGAGGCGGGTCATCACCTCGTCGATGCGCGCGCGGAGCTTCTTGGCGTAGGTGTCGATCTGCTCGTCGTTGGCGTTGGCGAGGTCGGTGACCGAGAGCGCGACCAGCACGCCGTTGATCGGCTTGTCCGGCCGGAACCGCTTGAGCATGTCGAGGAACGCGATCCACTCGTCGTGGTCCTCGCTCTCGGTGGCGTAGCGGCCCGCGGTGTCGAGGAGGATGGCCTCGTTGGTGAACCACCAGTCGCAGTTGCGCGTGCCGCCGACGCCCTTGAAGCCGCCGCCGCGCGGGTCGAGCGCGGGGAAGTTGAGGCCCGAGGCCTTGAGGGCGGTGGTCTTGCCGGCACCCGGGGGGCCGATGATCATGTACCAGGGCAGCGAATAGAGCGCGGAGGCGCCGCTGCCCTTCGCGGTCTTGAGCGAGGCGATGCCCTGCTGGAACTGGGTCTGCAGCGCCTGGATCTCGGCGCGGCGATCGGGCCGCGACTGCTGGGCCTGCTTCTCGGCCTGCTTGAGCAGCTCCCGCTCGATGGCGAGGGCGGCGCGCTGCGCCCGCCAGCGGCGGAACAGCAGCACGAGGATGACCAGGGCCACGACCCCCACGCTCGCGACGAGCTGGATGGTCGCGTTGATGCCGAGGAAGTAGCCGCCGACCCAGATGCCGGCGATCAAGAGTACGGCGACGAGATAGATCCACATGGGGCGGGGCCCACAAAGCTACCCGAGTCCGCCGCCCCGGTCTTCTTTCCTGTGGCACCATGGAGGCATGTGCTGCTTCTCCGGTCCGGTCCACGTGGCACAGACCCGCATCTTCGCCCGGGGCCTCGGCCACGGACGGCAGGCGCTGGTCTACGCGATGGAGTTCGAGGCGGCCGCCGACGTGGCCATGATCCTGCCGCTGCCCACCCCACCTGGGGTGGCCGAGGACGACGTGTCGTTCGTCGACCTGTCCGAATACCCCGACCTCTTCGCGGACCTCCAGAAGGGGTTCCCGCTCCCCGCGGCCCGGAGCTTCGCGGGCCCTCCGCCGAAGCCCCAGTCCTTGCTCGAGGTCAAACATGTCGGGGCCTTCGAGGCCTCGTTCGTGCCATCGCCGGACGACTTCGAACGGCTGGATCCGCGCTTCCGGCTGCCGCCCTCGCTGGTCGAGGCGTTCCCCCTGTACGGCGACTACGGGTTCGCGGTGTTCCAGCTGCGCGGCAGCGAGGGCCGGGAGGCGGTGCACCCGATGGCGTTCACCTTCCCGCGCCGCGACCCCGACGCGCTGTTCTTCCCGACCGTGCACGTGCACGACGGCGTCGCGCACCCCGAGGCGCAGTTCGACCACCAGCTCTTCTGCCAGTGGCCGCACGCGCTCCCCTCACCGTGGTGGAAGACGGGCCTGCCCGCCGAGCATCACGTCGACGTCGGCCGCGCGCTCGGCCTCGTCGACGGGGGCCTGCCCGTCGCGAGCCTCGCGCTCCACGGCTCGCTGCCCAACGACGACACCTGGGTGCGCTAGCTCTCCGCTGTCAGACGCCCTTCGGCGTGTAGACCGCGAACCAGCTCCAGTTCCAGTAGTCGTCGGTGCACTTGCTCTCGTACGAGCGCAGGTTGGTGACGTTGAGCATGTACGCGCCGCCGCCCGTGCCCGCGACGTCGAGGGTCTCGGTCTGGCCCATCGGGACGACGGTCTTCGCGATGCGGTGCGCGCCAGTCGAGAGCTCGTAGGCGTAGCGCGCGTAGTAGCGGCAGGAGTCGCCGGTCGCGGGGCACGAGAGCTTGGCGCGCCCGAGGGTGAAGGGGAACGCGACGGATGGCGCGCCGTCGTAGCCGTCGCTGGCCGCGACGAGGATGGCGTCGCCGGTGGCCGCGGGGTTCTTGTCCCCGGCCCAGTCGAACTTGCTCTGCACGACGACCCGCTTGTTCGGGCTGCCCCAGCCGGTCGGCTGCAACTCGTAGGTCACGTGTACGTAGGCGCCCTTCGGGATGGCGCTGAGATCGACCCGCGGGCCGGTGATGGTCACGTTGGCCTCGTAAGCCACGCAATCCGCAGCAGGAGAGCAGGTGTCGAGCACGAGCCGGTTCTTCTCGACACCGATGATCACCGCGTCGAACTCGCCAGCGGCGCTCAGGATGCCTCGGCGGTCGACTTCGATCGTGAGACCGCCCACGGCCTCCGAGCAGAGGCCACCGGTGCCGGACTCCGTGTTTGTCGACACCTGACCGCCGCAAGCCACCGCAGAGAACCCGAGGACGAGGGCGAGGAGAGAGCGCATCCCCGGGCCCACTGCAAACCGTGGGCCCGGGTTTCTTGTGCCACGTTGGGTCGCGACGTCAGATCAGCTTCTTCAGCAGCCCGAGGCGGTGTGCCACGAGCACGTCGCCGTTCGCGCGGATCTTCCCGTGCTGGTAGAGGCTCTGGAGCGACTCCTCACCCTTGGCCAGCGCGGTCAGGTCCTCGTCCGTCATGACCAGGGTGAGCGCGGCGTCGCCCCTGCCCTCCTTCACGCCCGAGCCGTCGAGCACCCAGGCCGCCGCCGGGTCCTTGATCTCGAAGTTCACCACTGCGCCGACCTCCTTCGCGAGCGCCGGGTTCTCGGCGATGCGCTTGCCGAGCGCCGCGAAGATCGCCGGAGCCTGCGCGCCGCTCGCGCCGGCCGACGCCTGGACCGGCGCCGCCGCGCCGCCCTTCGCGCGCACCGCGTCGAGCGCCTTCTTGCTCTCCTCGGGTGTCATCGCCTTGAAGAGCACCTCGAGCTTCTGCGACGCCATCACGTTGCCGGTGATCTTGAGCTTGCCGCCGAAGTACAGCTTCTGCGGGTCGGCCTTGCCGCTCGACATCGCGAGGAAGTCGGCGTCGCTCATCTCGAGGGTGCAGTCGGCCTTCCCGTCACCCGCGGTGACGCCGCCGCCGCCGTTCTTCAGATCGAGGGTCCACGCGCTGTCGGGGCCCTTGAGCTTGAAGACGTAGACGTTGCCGACCTTGCCGGCGACCTCGGGGTGGTGGGAGAGGTACTCGCCCATCGCCGCGAAGATCTCCGCGCTGTTCGCCTCGCCGCCCGCCGCCGGCGCCGGGGCCGCCGCTGCCGCTGGTGCCGCACCGCCGCCCGCGAGGGCCGCTTGCACCGCCTTCGGATCGACGCCCTTGAACACCTTCTCGAGCTTCTGCGAGGCCATGACGTCGCCGCTGATCTTCACCTTGCCGGCGAAGTAGAGCTTCTGCGCGTCGGCCTTGCCGCTCACCATGTCCATGAAGTCGCTGTCGGTGAGGTCGAGCGTGCAGTCCGCCTTGGCCTCACCCTGCGTGACCGCGCCCTTGCCGTTCTTGAGGTCGACGACCCACGCGCTGTTCGGCGCGGTGAGCCGGAACAGGTAGGTCTTGCCGACCTTGGCCGCGAGGTCGGGCGACTGCGCCACGAACGCGCCGATCGCCGCGAACACCGCCGCGCTCGGCGAGCCGCCGCTCTTCGCCGGCGCTGCCGCCGCCGCCGCCGGGGCCGCCTTGGCCTTGGGCTTCGGCACCTCCTTGTAGAACTCGACCGCGGCCGCGCTGATGACCACCTTCTCGCGCTCGACGACCGAGCAGCGGACGATCACGCGCGTGTCGGACTCCTTCCACATCTCGGTCTTGAGGGTCTCGCCCGGGTAGACGCTCTCGGCGAAGCGCACCTTGATGCTCTTGAAGAGGCGCCCGTCGTTGCCCGCGAAGGCCTTGATGGCGTGCCGCGCGACGAAGCCGAACGTGCAGAGGCCGTGGAGGATCGGCTTCTGGAAGCCGAACGCCTGCGCGAAGTTCGGGTCGGCGTGCAGTGGGTTCCAGTCCCCGGTGAGGCGGTAGAGGAGCGCCTGGTTCTCGGTGGTCTTCTCGGTGATGACCGCGTCGGGCGCGCGATCCGGCGGCGGGTTCTGCTCGCCGGTCGGTCCGCGCTCGCCGCCCCAGCCGCCCGCGCCGCGCACGAACGTGGTGAGCTCGTTGTAGATCAGCTCCTCGCCGGTCTCCTCGTCGTAGCTGGTGATCGAGTTGATGACGACGGCGTTCTTGCCCTTGTCGAAGATGTCCTTGATCTTCGCCTCGTGCCGCAGCTTGGCGTGCGGCGGGAGCGGGCGCTTGAGCTCGGTGTACTGCTCGCCGTGCAGGATGCGGTCGAAGCCGAAGTTGAGGCCCGGGCCCTTCTTGCCCTCCTTGGCCATCTGCATCACGAGCTTCATCGCGGGGATGACGCCGAAGGTCGGCGCGACGAGAAACCCGTCGCCGTGCAGCTCGTAGACGTACTGCAGATCCTTGGCGTCGAGCGGGTTCTGGGCGGCGCCGACCGCGAGGCCGTAGAGCGCGGCGTCGCGCTCGTCGTAGCTGTTGCTCATCACGACGGGCGGCGCGTCCATCGCCTGGTCGACGTCGATGAACTCGTTGCCGCCGCGCGACTTGCTCTGCAGGTTGCCGAGGATCGGCTGCATCGACGCGGTGATGTCGGTCGGGTGGGTGGCCTTGCCGAAGTCGATGATGTCGGCCCACGCGCCCTGCACCGCCTCGGGCGCGATCGGTCGCCCGAGCTTGAGCAGCCGGCCCTCGGTGCGCTCCCAGCGCAGCTTGCCGAAGAACCCGCCGCCCACCTCGAAGAGGCCACCGGTCTCCTCGCAGCTCTCGTGACACAGCCAGGCGACGAGCGGCGACACGTACTCCGGCTTGAGCGCGTCGGTGAGCTCCTTGGGCAGGACGGTCTCGGTGAGGCGCGAGCCCGCGATGGGGGCGATCACGTTGACGTGGACGTTCTTCTTCTTGCCCTCGAGCGCGAGGGTGTTGCCGAAGCCGACGAGGCCGAGCTTGGCCATCGCGTAGTTGGCCTGGCCGAAGTTGCCGTAGATGCCGGCAGCGCTGGCGGTGAAGATGATGCGGCCGTAACCCTGGTCGCGCATCAGGTTCCACACCGCGGCGGTGCACTTGTACGCGCCGTGCACGTGCACGCGGTAGATGAGGTTCCAGTCGTCCTCGGTCATCTTCTGGAACGAGGCGTCGCGGAGGATGCCCGCGTTGTTCACGAGGATGTCGACGCGCCCGAAGGCGTCGAGCGCGGACTTGACGATCTTGTCGCCGTCCTCGACCGAGTCGTAGTTGGCGACGGCCTCGCCGCCGGCCTCCTTGATGGCCGCGACGACCGCGTCGGCCGCGGCGCTCGACTTGCCACCGCCCGTGGCGCTGCCGCCGAGATCGTTGACGACGACCTTCGCGCCCCGCGACGCGAACAGCATCGCGTGCGTGCGGCCGAGCCCCTGCCCGGCGCCGGTGATGATCGCGACCTTCCCATCGAAGCGCAGCTCGTTCGCCATGGACCTCTCCTGTTGCCTGGAGCGTTCGACTGAATGGTCATTCAGTCGGGAGCCGGAGGGTACACGCGCGGCGCGGCTCGCGCGAGGGGGTGCAGGTGGGTGCGCGGATCCCGCAGGAATCGGGCCTGTTCGTGAAACGTGTCGGCTCGCTCCGGGGCGGGTGGGGTCTCCGGATTCTCCACGAAGGTCAAAGAATCTTTGACCTTCGTGCGAGGCGGCGAGGGAGTTGCCGAACGGTCTAGGAGCAGGGGCCGTTCGCGGCGCCCGGGGTCTGCGACAGGATGCAGAAGTCCTTGGCGTTGTCGTCGGTGTCGGCGCCGGTGCGGCCGATCGACTTGCCGGTGGTGCCGCCGGTCGGGAGCTTCACGGCGGCGGTGCCCTCGACGACCTTGGTCGGCGCGGACGAGGGGGCGGTCGGGATCGCGGTCCACGCGACGACGTCGAGCAGCGCGTCGCCCGGGCCGACGAGCTGGAGCGCGCCGCTGTCGGGGAGGTCCCAGCCGTCGCTGAGCAGGAAGCCCTTGTCGGCCTCCAGCAGCGAAGCCAGACCGACGACCCAGAGGCCGCTCGCCTTGGTCTTGTCGCCGGCGTTGCCGACGGAGAACGATTTGACCGCGCCGCTCGCCGAGATCACCCGCAGGGTGAGGCCGTTGACCGGCGTGCCGGCGGGGCCGCGCAGCTCCACGAACTCCACCTTGCTGCCCTCGACGGCGACGTCGACGCGCACCTCGCCGATGCGGATCGCGCTCGGGCCGGTGCCCACGTCGGCCACGTCGGTCGCGGCGTCGCTCGCGCTGTCGGCCGCGGCCTCGGCGTCCAGCGCGTCGGGCTTGGTGTCGGCGGTCGCGTCGACGGTCTCGGTGCCGTCGTCGGGGCGCGTGGTGATCGGGCCGTCGGCGTAGATCACGTCGCCCTCGTCGGTGTCGGCGCTGGTGTCGGCGACGGAGTCGGAGGCGGAGTCGGAGCAGCCGACGAGAACGGCGAAGGCGGGGACAAGGAAGAGCTTCCACTGCATGGCTGCGGTGTGACGAACTCCGAACCGGGCGGCAACCCATGGGGTGACGGGACGGCGCGCGTGCTCCACAATGGGGGGTGATGCGCAGGAAGACGTTGGTGTTCGTGGGTCTCGCGTTCGTACTCGCCACCCAGTTCGTGGGGTGCGCCGAGGAGGAGGGCGGGAAGGAGACCCCGATCAAGGAGACGCCGGGCTCCGACAGCGGGACGGTCACGCCCGATGGTGGGGAGACCGGGCCGGGCGAGGAAACGGGGCTCGTGGACACGGGCGCTGCCGGCGACGACACGGGGGGTGGTGGCGATGGGTCGACGGACTCGAGTGCGTCGACGGACACCGGCGGCACCTCGACGGACACCGGCGCGTCGACGGACACGGGCACGACGGACACGGGCACGACGTCGACGGACTCGGGCACGCCGCCCGCCGACACCGGGATCGACAGCACGATCATCGACAGCGGCGCGTTCGACACGACACCGCTGGACACGGGGTCCCCTGCCGACAGCGGCGCGTTCGACACGACGCCGCTCGACACGGGGTCGCCCGCCGACAGCGGCGCGTTCGACACGACGCCGCTGGACACCGGGTCCCCTGCCGACAGCGGCGCGTTCGACACGACGCCGCTGGACACGGGCGCGAGCACGGACAGCTCGTTCTCCGACACCACGGACATCTTCGACGTGGCCCTCGACGACGGGGGCGGGTCCTTCGACGCTGGAAAGACGGCGGTGCCCACGAGCGCACCCGCGAAGGGCGCGCCCTTCGACTACCTCGTGTCGGACACGGCGTTGCTCGCGCGGCGGGCCTTCGATTTCCTCGGGGACGAGGGCATCGGGTTCTTGCCCTCGCTGAAGCCTTGACGGGCGGGCGCGGTGGACTAAGGTCCCGGCCCTCGCCCAGGTAGCTCAGTAGGTAGAGCAGCGGATTGAAAATCCGCGTGTCGACGGTTCGATTCCGCCCCTGGGCACAGGATTTCGCGGGGTTGGGGGCGCCTCCGGGCGTCCGATGGGTGTGGCACGTCCTTTGGGGGTCGGTGCGTTTGGTAGAGTTTTGGTAGACACGCGGATTGCATCGGGGCGTTCCGCGAGCGCCATGACGGGCGGCGGCTCGATGCGCGCCACCGCGGCCTGCATGAGGCGGGCGAGCTCGCTGGTCGTGAGGTGTCCGTAGACGAGCTCCACCATGCGGCTCGTGCTGTGGCCCATCACCTTGGCCACGTGATCGGTCGCCACGCCCGCGGCCCGCAGCCACGAGCCCGCGGTGCGGCGGAGATCGTTGGGGCTGATGGTGGGGAGCTGGACCCCGGACTCGGTCCGGACCTTCTCGACGGCCTGGCGCAGATCGCGCCGCATGTTGCTCCAGCGAGAGAAGAGCGCGCCCCCGGTGCCGTCCGCGTGGGCGAGCGCGAAGGCGATGAGCTCGCGCTGGTCGGCCGTGACGATGGGGACCCAGCGGTCGCGCGTCGCGCGCTTGGTGCCGCGGATGTGGACGACCTGCACGTTCCCCTGCGGGTCGCGCGGAAGGTCCTCGCGTCGGGCCCGCTGGAGCGCGCCGAGCTCGCAGGTGGTGGCCACGATGAAGGCGACCACGGCGGCGCGCGGTCTGGGGAGCGCGTCGAGGAGCAGGGGGAGTTGCTCGCGCGTGAGGAAGTTGCGGCGCGGCCGATAGGTGACGTCGAAGTCGTCGGGCAGGGTGAGGATGGCGGCCCAGTCCCCGTCGAACTCGCCGCGCCGGCGGGCACCCCGGAGGGCGCCGCGGAGCAGCCCGAGCTCCTTGTGGATGGTCCGATCGTCGACGCCGTCGTTGCGGCGGGTCTCGATGAAGCCCTCGACCGCGTGAGCGTCGAGCGCCTGGATCGGGAAGAGCCCCGTGCCGAGGGTGTCGTTGGCGTCGGGCTCGAAGTACCCGCGCAGGATGCTGGCCTTCTGCAGGTAGTAGCGCAGGGTCGCGTCGGAGCGCTTGCCGGCGCGCACGAGCGCGGCGCGCCCCTCGAGGAACGCCATCAGGACATCGCGGAGCGTCGTCCTCTGGGTACGACGATGGGGATCGTGAGCCTCTCGCTCGAGCTCGGCCCGACGGGCGAGCGCCTTGTCGACCTCGTGCTTCGCGCAGCCGGTCGATCGTCGGAGGCGAGCTCCTTCGGGGGTGGTGAAGACGGCGTACCAGACGGGGTCGCGCCATTCGAGGCCGACGGGCTGAACGTCGCGCTTGCGTACTCTTCCCATGTCTCGATCCTCACGCGGAGCAGGTATCCCGTGGCCGCCGCGCGACCCGCCGCGCGCCGGAGGTGATGGTAGGCAGTGGATCGAGAACAACCGAGGGCGTTCATCACGTCCTTGGCCGAGATCCACCGGGTGAGCTCCGTCCGCACCCGAAGAGGGTGCTGGAGAGGGGCCGAAGGGGGGGATCGACGTTCCCGACGTGGGTTCCGTTCTCAGGTCACTTCTTGCACTTCCCACCCTCGATCGGCCGGATTTCCAGCCGATAGCCCACGCCGCCCTTCACCTTCTCGATGTGGTCGGCGGCGTGGTCGCGCACGCGGATGCGGTAGTTGCCCTTGGCGAGGCACGTCTCGACGGTGGCCGCTGCGCCCGCGGCGCCCTCGGCCTGCGCCACCACCGCGCCCTTGTCGTCGAGTACGGCGACGGCCGGCCAGAGCTTCATGGTGCTGGAGGCACCGGTCGGCTCGACGACGATGGCGTAGCCACCGCCCTTGGCGAGCTTCCAGTCGTGGGTGCGCCCCGCGTTCTCGGTGGCGCGGTCGCGGCAGGTCATGGCATCGGACAGGTCATCGCAGCCTCCGAAGCAGGCCTTGTCGGGGGCTGCCTTCAGGTCGAGGCGATAGGACGCTCCGCCCTTGAGCGTCTCGACGTGCTTCGGGTCCGTGTCGCGCACGAGGATGGAGAGCGCCCCCTTGGGGACGCAGACGTCGAGGGTCGCGGCCTCGCCTGCGGAGTTGCTACCCGTGGCGAGCACCTCGCCCTTGCCGCCGAGGATGGAGACGGACGGCCACAGGGCCAGCGTCTTGGACTTGCCGAGCGGGGTGACGGTCAGGGCGAAGCCGCCCGCCCGCGCCACGCTCCACGGGTGCTTGTTGCCCTCGGCCTTGAGGACACGCCCGGTGCAGGAGGCTGGCCCCGTGAGATCCGAGCAGGTGTCGGTGGGATCGGCCAGGACGGAGCCGGCCAGGAAGAGCGTCAGGAGCGGGATACGGCGGATCATGGGACCTCCAGGCCGGGAGACGAGCCGGACGGTCGGTTTCTTCACCCAAACTAGATCCAAAACGCCTAGTAGGCTCGCGATGGTAGGCGAATAGGATCCTGTGTGCGGTCGTTCTGGCCGCGCAGAATCGGCCGCGATGTCCGGCATCGACTCGCGCGTCGGGGGGCGCATCGCCGAATTTCGACGGGCGGCCGACCTGACGCAGGCTCAGCTGGCGGAGAAGGTCGGGGTCGCCACGGAGACGATCAGCCGGCTCGAGCGCGGGATCGCGGTGCCGTCCCTCGGGCGGCTGGACGAGATCGCGCAGGCGTTGGGGGTGGAGCTGGCGGACTTCTTCGTGGCCGGGCCCAGCGCGGGGCGGCAGGGAGCGGAACAGCGGGTGCGGGAGGTCGTGCGGCGGCTGAAGGATGGGGATGTGCGGCTGCTGGCGGAGATTGGGGAGGCGATGGCGCGGCGGGGGAAGCGCACGAGGTGAGTGTCCGCTCGCCAGACCGTGCCCCTTGACGGCGCCGTCCACGCCTAAGCTCTGGCGACCGGCTGTTTCCGCGTACCGTGGTTGATGGGTCCGATGCTGACATCGCGCCAGCTGCGTGATGCCCCTCGCTCTTGAGGCGCTGCGGTGGCCGCGTGATGGTCGTCGTCGTCGTGGTCGTGGGCGGCACGGCGCGCGCCATCGTGTGAGCCCGCGAACAGCATGAGCTCGGCCCAGCGGCGTGCGGCTTCGCCGCCGCGCCGTCGTCCCTTGGCGCGAGCCACCCGCCGGACGTCAAGCCACGCTCGCCAAGCCCGAACTGGTCTGTCCACATCGCCGCCGTCGCCGCTGTCGCCGTCGTGTACGCCATGGGTCAGAGGATGGTGCCGACCGCCGACGCGTGAAAGTACGTATGATGGTGCAGCGGCTACCATCTTTCCTAGCGCGTAGGTCCAGGTGCTCGCCCGGCTCGTCCGCTCGCATCCAGTACGGCCATATCAGGCTGACCGAACGCCTACTGTCAAAGTGGCAATACGGGCGGTCCGGTAAGGTGAGACCCGACCACATGGCCGAGCCCGCTCAGCTCGTCGGCCAGCCAGTTGTTGATCGCGGTCTCCGACAGGCACTGCTGGCCAAGATGGAGATACTCCGGTCTGGAAGCAGACGAACCGCTTCGGCGCCATGAAGGTGCAGCAGTCGTCGCAGGCTCCCAGCTGGCAACGTGCTGTGTCAGCAGACCAAAACTGCTCGGCGACAATTACACCTCCCCACCGCGTTGCCTCAGGTTCTGATCTTACCAGGATGCTCAACAAGGATCGCACCAAGTCCAGCCGACTCACGAGACTACGGGGAAGCACGCACAGGCAAGTCGAGCGCAGAGGCCGACGGCAACGGGGGGCCGATTTTGCGGAGCGGCTCGGCGAGCATCGCAGCAGGAGGGACCGCGGCCGGCAGCGAGCCCAGGCGCGAGGTCGCCGACCTCGACTTCCGTCGCAGGAGCTGGAACGAGCACGGCCTGGACCGGGTGCGCGTGATCGCCGTCCAGTCGCGTGACCGTCAGGGCAAGCAGCTCGCCATCTTCGGAGACGACCTCAACACGGCAGCTCTTCCTGACCAACCGCTTGACGAGGACGCTGACGACATCGCGTGAGACTACGACGACCGCGCTGGGGTCGAGCCGTTGAGCGGGGATCTCAAGGGCGCCAGGGGAATCGGCGACGCAACCGGCTACGCCTTCGCGGCCAACCACGCGCCCTTCCTGCTCAAGCTCCTGACCTACAACCTCCTCCGCCGCTTCGCCATCCACCACCGGCCCGATCTGCCTGCACTCCGCCGCTGCCGCACGGCCTGGCTGCGACGGGTCTTGATCGACATCCCTGGCCAGCTGGTCACTTCGGGGCGCCGACATCGACTGCTGGTCCCGCGTCATGCGATCAGAGGCCCTTCATGAGCTTCAGACAGCTTGCATTCTGGGGGAAAAGGGGGAGCTCTGTCCATCACATCCCCCGGCTTATACGCATACGTATTCGAGCACGCGAGCTAAGCCGTCCCGTGGCGCAGAGTCAGCCTGCCTGGCCTCGCTCCCGAAATCCACGCTGAGTCAGCGTCGGAATCAGAATCGCCAGCCGACTCCGGCGCCGAACCAAGGGTTCCAGCCACGTCGATCCACCACGGGCGTAATCACCAAGCGAAACAGGAACCCACTGCTCGGAGGCTGGTAGCGGTAGCCAATCGCGGCCGACCATATGACATTTGCAAAGGCTCTTTGATCGGAGTTTGCAAACCCGTACACGGGCGTCACCATTCCGGCCAACTCAAGGTGATGATAGTTGCCTCCCACCAATCCTGTCAATCCGAAGTGCGAGTCCACTGTGTGGCGCCCACGAAGCACCAGATAGCTGCCGCCGATCCGATACCAAAGCGGACCGTACACCCGGCGCTCGTAGTTGACAGAGTAGATGACCGAAGGTCCGCCCACTTCTACGTATGCCGCGTTCAAGTAGTCCACGGATTAGGTCTCTCCCGCGAGCCGCTTTTGGTAACGCTCATACAGCGCCTTGATGATGTCCTCTACATGGTCCTGCAGATCCTCGCGATCTGGAGTGGGGTACCAGCTTCCGGCAAGGCGGTCTGCCAACATCGCCTCTGTGAGCTTATCGGACTTCTTGGCAAGCGTCTCTAGGTACCACGCCACGAACTTCCGCCATATGGAAGAAACGGCGCCATGTAGGTCGAATCCCCCACCTCCAATGTAGCCGTCGTCGACCGACAGGCTCGGGCGCAGGCGACGGAACTCAATCAACGGCTGAGTACGTGGCTGCCAGCTCTTCAGAATCCATCCGAGTCGGACTTCCAATGACAGCTGGTCCCGCCACTTAACGGTCTCCGTCCAGTCCATCAACACTGTAGACAGTCCGCCACGAAACACATTCACGAAGAGCTCGGTCAACTCCAGCGTCTTGCGGGTTGAGTATAGCGCTTGAGGTGGCAGCATGAAGCGCGGTGCCTCACCGAACGCGAGCTGACTGCGAAGGCCCGATTTCTCGAAGTACCTCGCAGCACCCCACTCGGCCGTGTACAAGAAAGAGCCCGCTGCGAAGAACCGGTACAGTGCTCCGACTGGACCAGGCGGGGTGTCGGCCGTTCTCTCCCACAGCCACCCGACGACGCGAGTTGGGGCGTATCCAAGTCGCAAGAATCGATCGGCGTCTTCAGGGGAACTAACATAGACATAGAGGAAAAAGTTTGGCGGAAGCGAGTCGGTGTCGAAACTGCGGATCGAAACGGGCTCGTGTCGTGCGTGGTCCGAAGGTGGGACAATCGACAGGCCGCGAGCGCTCACTGGTCGACCTAGCGTATCCGATAGGCTTTGCGGGGCAAGTCGCGTTTCATCGAAGAGCCTGGTCCACCAATCACGTGGCTGCTCCACGCCTAAGGGGTCCCCCACGTGGCCCAACGAGGTCCTGCCAGCCCGGGCAAGCCCTGCGGCGTCAGGAGTACGCATTTCGTCCGTCTCGGTGGGACCGAACGCCTGGTCGACTCGGTCGCTTGGCGAGTCCGTCTCGGGCCAGAAGGCCAGGGTCGGACTTCCGCCTACGCCGACGGCGCTCAGCCGAACGCGGCCTCCATCGCCGTCCCTGGTTGCCAACACTGCACCAGAACAGTCGTCGCGAAGGGCTGCGTGCCGCATGCCACCGGCCGCGGCACCAGCATCGGGGGTTGGGGCGAAGGCCGTCTCGAAGCCGATCACATTCCAGTCGATGTCCGCCTCGGCGAGTGAGCTGTCGTTGTTCCGGGCGCCATCGGAACGCGAACCGCGATACCCAGCTTGGGCGGCGAGCCTCACCGCACCGAAGGTGCCGACCGCGGAAGTGCGGCCTCCGGCCCTAGACAGCGAGGCGCCGTCATCCATGGCATTCGGAGTGCTACAAGCGTCTATCGTGTGACTTGCCTCAATCTCATCCTTCTCCTCGCTTTCTGCCTCTTCAGCGCCGCGGCAGATCTCGCCGAGACTGATGTCATGATTCCACCCGTCATGCCGCAAGCTGTCGCCCATGTAGCACCCTCACTGTTCGGTGTTCGGTCTTCCGTAGCCACTACAGCCATCTATGCCCAGACTTGGTGGAGAGGCGCTCCGCGGAGCGGTGGCATAGGCGGCAGCTGCCTCGCCCAAGAAAAGTCGTTAGCGTTCTTACGCAGCCTTCGCCAGTAGAGCCAGGACTGGAGGCCGCTGCAGACGAGAAGGAGTCTCTGGCACCTGGGCCGGGAGCAATCCGCCCTGCGAGTGTCCTAGGTACAGGATCCCTAGCCGACCGTCCTACCCGCCCCCGGGCCCATAGGGGCGACTTCTCCGGTGAGAATGGATCGCTGCTCATTGACAAACTCCAGCTTGCTTGTGGCGCTCAGCTACCAAGATTCAGTGTGCGGCACGGTGGTACCACGTGGCAGTTGGCGCCCAAGCCACGGCGACATGTCCGCAGCTCCGACGAGCCTATGCAAGACGGAAGCGTTTGGATCCGCAAGGGCGCGCGAGCGTGCTCAGCGACTGGTCATCGACAGGCTAGCGCCGCGTCGAGGACCGCGGTGTAGTTCGCATCGACGCCACCTGCCTGACTGTACTTCACACCTAGCCGAAACCACATCTGGGTGAGGTTCGCGAGAGAGCGCTCGCCAGTGTTGCGCTCGGCATACGTCGTGCCGTTGCCAGGCTGTGACCACCCGGCCTCGGCGTCTTGCCAAGTTCCAGGCTGTTCGATGGCGGTATCGGCCGTCTGGTAGGCGAGCATGTACCGAAGGTTGCCGTTCGACGGGGTGATGCTGGTGAGCACGAACGCGGCCTTGACCTTGGCCATGAAAGTGGCGGGCATCCACGGAGTGAGCACCTCATACTTGTCGCTGCTGTCCGCGACGGCCAGCGTCACGCGTCGAGTGCCTAGATCGGTTCCGGCCTGCCGCCAGCTTGCCTGGAGGTACACATCCCCCTGCTGCACACTGGCGCTAGCGCTACTGTACTGAACACCGAGTCTGAACAGGCGATTGTTACCCATGTCGGTGGCAACCGCAATATCACCAGGATTGTACTCGCCGTTGTTGGATTGGCCATTCCCGATCGTAGTCGCCGCACCGGGGCTGTCTACTCTCACAGCGGCGTACTGAACGATCGGCTGCCAGGAGAAGCTTGCCCCCGAGTTCTTGACCTTGATAACCAGACGAATGTTGTCGATTCCGTCACAGGACATCCAGTCAGTGAACCACTCCTGCAGAGGGGTTGTGTTGTTCGAGATGAGGTGACGCTGAATTTGTGCAGTAAGGTTTCTGTAGTTCATTGAGACGACTCCTCCGCGATTGTGCGCCGCAAGCCGCGTGCCTTGGCTAGAAGCTCAAAATGACTCAACTTGAGAAGCCCACTGTTAGGCGCTTGACGCAGGGCTTTGAAGGTGTTGACGGGCGACATGTATGTGCGTGACGCAGAGCTCGACGGTTGTGAATGATGAGTGCCACAACCATGCCCGAGTAGAGATGGCAGCACCACTGCAGATGTGAGAGATATGGCTACGCGCCACGGGACGATCAGCCTCATTGAATGCCTCTATTGATGCTCGCTCATGAGACAGTGGCCATGCAGGCGTCCGAAGATTATGCCGCTTGAGTCACATTGGAGAGCGCCGAAGAAGCGAACGGAGACCGCTTGGCGCGGATGCCGACGATGGGTGATGCGCGTCGTCCGACGAGTGGGGTGGAGGACGCGTTGTGACTTTGGGTTCGGAGCGTAGCGCTGTGGCTGCGGCCGACCCCACCCCGTGGGGTAGGTACGCTGGACCGCCAGTTACGCCATAGTGATGGTGCCTGCGTTCGAGGTTGCTCAGTACCCATTACCTCGTCCGCCGCGACTCTCCGACCGAAAGACTAGAAGCGGTCGGACTTGGACCAAGCTAAGAATCGATACTGCACGCTCGATCCGCGCATGTCTCGTGAGGAAGGGAATGGATGGCATGGGACTACTCGAGGACGTGCGTCAGCTCAGCGAGCAGTTGAGGAAGCGCCGCGCCCACGTGCGTGGCGAGGAGCGCACTCGAGCGGAAATACTTCGGGCCCCGGTATGGGCTCACGGTTGCCTAAGAAGGAGACGGTCTATGGCTGGAACTCATGTCCCGATTCTGCGTCGTACAGACAACATGGGGTTTGCGGGGGCCCAAAACGTCGTGATTGGCCCTCAGCTCGTCGAGTCGACAGGCTGGGTCACGGGGGTGTTGCTGGTGCGGCTCTACGGGCCGACCATAACGATTCCGGCGGGTGGCCTCGTCATCGGCGTGCAGAACGTGATGGTCAGCCCGGAGGACGAGGTCAACCTCGTCGAGGCGAAGAGCGGAGGCAATCCCAGCTACATCGCGTCGCTCACCATCCCGACGGGTGCGGTGGCAGCGCTCTACCTCGCCTCGTTCACCCCGCCGATCGGCAAGTTCGTTCGCGTGCTCATCGCGCCCACTGTTGGCACGACGACCATCAATCTGGGTATCGACCTCATCGGCCGATCGGCCTGAAAGGAGTCAGAGCCATGGCCGGAGCTTCCGTTCCCATCATTCGTCGCACAGACTACACATTTCCGGCGACCCAGACGGTGATCGCAGGACCCCAGCTTGTTGACACCCTAGGTTGGGTCTCGGGATTGCTGGTAGTTCGGGTCTATGGCACGCCCAGCATCTCGAACGTGCTTCAAATTAATGTCCAGAACGTGATGGTCGCCCCCGAGGACGAGCTGACCGTCCTTGAAGCCCGGACGACGGGCGGTGCGCTCGTGTACGCCGCCAGTGTCAGCATCACCACGGCAGGGGGTCTGTTCACTGCGAGCCTGGCGAGCCCCATTGGGCGGTTCGTCCGGGTCCTCCTGTCCCCGACCGGGGCAGTGACGGCCGTAACCCTTGGCATCGACCTCGTCGGCCGATCCGCGTAAGGGCATCATGGCGCGACTTCCTATGACGTGAATGGTGACTTCGAGGCAATAATGACTCGCAGGCCTCTGTCGAAGCTGCAAGTGTCATTGCCAAGCGCACTGGATAGGTGGATGCCTCAGCTCACCCCAATGTCTGCGGCCGCGATGTGGGTGGCCCTTGACAGCTCATTGGCGGACGCATCGGACCCTGAGCTTTGATTGATTGGAGGAAATGTGGCTGACCTCGCGGATATCTTCATCAATGATGACCACCTTGCCTTCATCGGGGTTCAGGTGCACTTTGCGCAGCCGGGCAGAGGCACGGCCTTTCCAGTTCAGGTCGTGGGGTCCCTTTCATTCTTGGGGGACATAGCTATCCATCGCCCCACACCGCCTTTGCCCACCCCACCTATACCCCCGTCGGAGGGCGGCGTCAGGTATGCTGGTTCTGCGGCCTTGCCGGTTGTCGGCGGACGGAGCGCAACCTTCGCACTTGGACCTCTTGGTACTGCCAGTCTTGCCGGTGACCTATCGGTCACCACCACACCGGCCCTAACTAAACTAAAGTCAATGCGCAAGATGCGAGACGCGTATCCGCTGTACGACGCAATTGATGCTTTGATACAGGTGGTCCTGGAACTAAGTAGTCACACGGGGAGTATCTGATCTCTTGTCCAAGCTGGTTCGCGCGTCACAATGAGCAGCTATAGCCTTCGAAATGGCTGGAAGTTCGCGCCCTACTCACCAATCAACGATATCGGCTATGAGACTGAGGTGCGCTGGTTTCGAACGCCCGATTCCACTGAGAAAGTGGTCATCGGCGCAATGAGTTCTCTAGAAGTAGCGAAGCGGCGCCTACGTCCCTTGAGCAAGGGCGTTGTGGCCAGCAGTGCTGCTGGCTATCGTCATCGCACCCTCCTTACTTCACTGCGCACAACGCTCTGCAGTTTCGAATGGCCCGCACGCTATGTAGATGGCGAGAGAATTTGGTTTGGTGAAGGCGATGTCCCGACCGTCAAAGACGCACGTGGCAAAGGCCCAAAGTCCACTGGGCAGACAGACTATGAAGCTCAGGGGGTGGCTTTCGATGGCGGTCGCGTGTTTCTCGTGTGTACGGACACAATCTGGGCGATATCGCTGAACCCCGGGGTCCCGCCCATCGCCGATCCTCAGACTTCGGCAGCGCCGGCTCTGGATCTGGCCATTGGCGGACCGCGCGACAAGCTGTTGGTGTTCGAGAAGGCAAAGGCAAGGTTTTCTGGGCGCTTTCAAGTCACTCAGCAGATGCCCCGCGGACCGGTCCACCTTAGCGCGCCATTTGCGTACGGCGGACGTCTATTTGTTCCAGCTGAAGGCGTCCCATTTGATCTAGGCGATGAACGTGGACTGCCGCGAGAAGATCGCCGTGCCGATTGGGACTCTACACTGACCTATCAGTGGCTCTACGTCTACGATGTATCCAATATTGGGTATGTAGGTAGGATTGGGCTGCCGGCCTCCCTGCCGGCCAGTGAGGTTGGCTTGAATGCCCACATCACAGCCTGTTCATTTGACCCTGTCTCTCAGCGTATCTACGCGGTTCGGTACGGCGATGATCGGCCAGTCAATGAGATCTACGTCTTTCAGATGCCAGACCTTGCGCAACTCGCTCCAAGTGGGTCGACTCTTGAGACGGAGCGTGTGGTGAGCCGCTACCCCACGCTAGCAGCCGATTTTGTCGCGATGCTCCCGCTATCCGGCATCGATGGAGGGCCTGTCAATCTCGGGCGTGTCAACGGAATTGCTGTATCTCCCTCTGGTCGCATTTTTGTCGGGTTCATGTTGTCGAACGGCGTGCCACCACCGCAGTCTGTTTGGGATCCAAAGAGCAAGCACATCATGAGCAAGGACTTCGCTGTACTCGGTTTTGATCCCGTTACAGGTCGTGCGGTTCGATATCATTCTCTGGACTATATTGACGCGTTTCTCACGTTCTTTAGGCAGACTCAAGGGCTCTCCGTCGACGACGAGAAGATTAGCGTTCTTGTGTGGATGGATGGTCTGTCAAGCACGTTTGACATACGGACCATCTATCCGGCAGGCGGTGGGCTGCCGTGACGCGCCGGTGGGGCGTTGCCGTAGTCTTGACTGCAGCAGTGCTGCTTGGCGCAAGGCGGTCTCCCGCTGCCACAGCCACGACGGCGAGTTCCACCGTTGGCCTGGAAGGTGGCTTCCGAGTCAGCCATGACGAGACGGGCGGGCGGGGCTTCGGTGTCGGAGTGTCGGCAGACCGTCAGCTATCCGAGCTTTGGCGTGGATCGGTTCGCCTCTCCTTCCTGTGGCTCGGCGCACGCCAGCGCGGGACGGTTCTGGTCGGTGCCGCTGCAAGTTGGTGCAGCGGTCCAGCTAGGTCCGTATGTCTGGCTAGGAGCTGAATTGGGTCCGACCGTCTGGTCCCTTGATGGGTCGGGCGCACTTGGACTGTCCATTGAGCCTATGCTTGGTGTGCGTATTTCACGGCTTGAACTCCGTTGGGGCGGCAACCTCCTCTTTTCAGCCTCGGGTTCCCTATTCGTCTCGATCCTTGCCGTTGGCTGGCGGTTCTCACTTGAGTGACCGGTCTTTGGGAGGAGGCCGCTCGTCTCTCGCGCAGGCCCCGCGCGGTAGTGCTCGGCCGCGTTAGCGGCGTCGGTGACGAACTTGCAGTGCAAGGACTTCGAAAGGCACGCCGCTGCCCATGACGACACCGATGGTGCAGGCGGCGACCGGTAGACCAAGATGGCGCAAGGATTTCATTGCGTTCCTTTGGTTGGTGGCCATTGGCGTTCAGAGCACAGGTCAGCGCGCGTGCCCCGTCGACCACGGGCCCACTAGTACTGCGCGCCCGAAGTTCGTACCGGGTTGAACTAGGCGGCTCGTGACGCGTCCACCGCGTGCATGTCCGGCCCGGCGGCGATCGTCATTCGGCTCACGCGCCCCGTGCGCGCCGAGCTGGACGCGATCGTTCGGGCGGGCACCTCGGCGCAGCGTGACGTGATGCGGGCGAGGGTCGTGCTGCTAGCAGCCGGCGATCTCAGCAACGCCGACATCGCGCGGAGGGTCGGCGTTACGGAGAAGACCGTCCGAAAGTGGCGCGCCCGCTTTGCGGCCGGTCCACGCTCCGCGAGTCTGGACGACGAGCGGCGAAGTGGGAGACCGCCGACCGTGCAGCCATTCGTGCGCTTCGAGCTGATGAAGCTGGCTTGTTCGAGGCCACCTGGATCGAAGGCCGCCTTTCGCGACACGTGGACCCTCGCCAGTCTGCGGGCCGCAACGAGGAAGGCCACCGGGGTTGTGGTGAGCCTCACGGAGATCCGCCGCTCGCTCGCCGCCGCCTCGATCAAGCCACACAAGATGCGCCTCTGGCTGCACAGCCCCGATCCGGACTTTCGACCAAAGGTCCGTCGGATCTGCGCGCTCTACCTGCAGCCCCCGGCCGGCGCCACCGTGGTGTGCGTCGATGAGAAGACGGGCATGCAGGCGCTCCAGCGAAAGCATCCGACGCGATGGCCGTCGCGCGGTCGGGCCGGACGACGCGAGTTCGAGTACATCCGGCGCGGCACCCGCACCCTCATCGCGGCCTTCAATCCACACGATGGCCAGGTCTTCGGACGCGTCACACGACGGCGGCGCCTCACCGACCTCGTCGCCTTCATGGAGGACCTCGCCCGCCGCTACCCCACCGGTCGCGTGTACGTCGTCTGGGACAACCTCAACATCCACTGCGGAAAGGCGTGGCGAGCCTTCAACGCCCGCCACGGTGGCCGCTTCCGCTTCGTGCACACTCCGTTGCACGCCTCGTGGGTGAACCAGGTCGAGATCTGGTTCAGCATCCTGCAGCGGCGCGTGCTTCGGTACGGCTCGTTCGTCGATGCCCCGCACCTGTCGCGGGCCGTCGCAGGCTTCAGCTCAATACGCTCATGGGGCTCGTGGAGGCGCATCACGGCCGTCTGCTCGGCGCCCGTCCCTTCGGCCGCACCGGCTTCGGTAGACTTACGGTAGACCCGTCCCGCCCAGCCCTCTTTCCCCGCGATTCCGCCCCTTCCCCGCGGATTGAAAATCCGCGTGTCGACGGTTCGATTCCGCCCCTGGGCACAGGATTTCGCGGGAATGGTGGCGCCTCCGGCGTGACGCCACACCGTTATGCTGTCGAGGTGGACGAGACGCCCTCCATCGAGCGCTCTCTCGGGGCCGGGGAGACGATCCTCTGGGCCGCCGATACCCTCTGTCCGGTCCACTTCACGACCTTCGTCACCGTGCGCGGGCCGCTCGACGCGGAGCTCCTCCGCGAGGCGCTCGATCACGTGCAGCGGCGCCATCCGCCGCTCCGGGTGCGCATCCGACGCGAGGACGCCGGGCTGTGGTTCCGGGAGGTCGTCGCCGAGATCCCGCTGTCCGTGCAGCACGTGAGCGAGGACGCGATCGAGGGGGCGCTCGCCGAGGCGTGTCACGAACGCGTCGATCCGGCGCTCGACCCGCTGCTCCACGCGACGCTGCTGGTGCACGGCCCTCTGCGTTCGACCCTGCTGCTGCGCTTCCACCACACCATCGGCGACGGCAAGTCCGGAGTCTTCCTCGCGCGCGACGTGCTCGAGACCTGCAATCGTCGGCTGCGCGACGGTCCGGCGTTCGTCCCGCTGCCCCCGCTGTCGCCGACCCCGAGCCTCGAGTCCCTCCTCGGGCTCGAGCGCGTCTCGGCCCTCGCGCTCCTCCGCCACGCCGGCGCCATGCTCGACTTCGCGCTCGAGATGGCCCGACGCGCACCGATCCTCACCCTGCCGGTGGTGGCCGCGACGCCCCTCCCCGAGCGCGTGCTGACCGTGGTGCGCCACGTCTGGAGCGCGGCCGACACCGCGCGGCTGAGCGCACGCTGCCGGCGTGAGAACACCACCGTGCACGGCGCGCTCCTCGCGGGCCTCGCCCTTGCGGCCCTCGCCTCTGCCGGGCACGGCGGTCCGCGCGGCGCGACCCTCGGGTCTCCGGTCGACGTCCGCGCGCGCGGGCGGGCCGACGTGGGCGAGGCGCTCGGCTTCTACGTGTCGATGCTCGGCTCCGTGCACACGGTCGATCGGGCGACGTACTTCTGGCGGCTCGCTCGCGAGGTGCGCGCGGCCCTCGTCGCAGGGCTCGAGCGGGGGCAGCACCTGCACCTCGTGCCGCCGCAGTTCGCGTTGCTCGCCGCCTCAGTCCGCGCGCGCCCCCCGCAGCACGCTCGAGCTCGTCGCGCGGATGGGCCCCCCGACCACCGCCGGGATCACCAACATCGGGCGCATGGATCTCGGGCTCGACGGTCCGGTCCAGGTGGAGCACGGCGGCTTCGCCGCGAACCCGTCGTTCCTCGGCGAGTTCGCGTCGACCGCGACGACGCTCGAGGGCCGCCTCGCGTGGACGATCTGCGCAGAGACGCCGGTGGTCTCGCGCGCGGGCGCCGAAGGACTCCTGGCCGAGGGGCGCGACCGCGTGCTCCATGCGTGTCGATCTCGGTAGCCTCGCCTCGTCCGGAGCTCGAGCGCTCCTGCAACCCGATGGCCGCAGGCCTACAATTCTCGTTCGGGGGGTGTCCATGCGTGCACGCCGTAGCCAGACGCGCTCATCGTAGACCGATCGCTGCTGTCGAACGCGGAACCATGCTGGATCCCGCGCCTCGGTTCGGCTGTGAGCTGAGACCCGTATCACGCAATCGCGTGCCGAATCAGGGCTTCTCGCCCTTCCGCGGCGTGCCCTCGCCCAGGCGCTTGGTCTCCGCCACGACGCGATCGAAGTCGCTCTCGAAGAGACGGTCCTGCACGATGCGGTACTTCTCGAACTCACTCTCGGCGTGGGCACGAGCAATCTCTGCGGTGACCTTGCCGGCGTCCTGCAGCACCTCGCGATCGGTGGCAGCAAGGAATCGATTCAGGCGCGACTCCCAGTCCTGCATGGTCATGGGAATCTTGCGCAGCGCCATGTCCTCGGCCACATCGAGGTAGGCGTTCACGAGCCGAGAGAGCTGCGCGAGCTCCGACTCGGTCAGGTAGTTCTTGGCCACGACCACGTCGAACTTCTGGATCTTGCCGTGGGGCGCGTCGGTCCAGGTGTGCAGCCCCATGTGCTCCTTGGTCGCGTCGGCGCGGTCGACGATGACCTCGGCTGCGGTCTGCCCGTGGATGGCCCAGTGCAGCTTGTTCTGCACGGTGGCGAAGAAGCGCTTGGTGGCCTGCGCCGTCACGTCGTAGTCGAGCGACGTGGCGTAGATGTCGGTGATCTTCTGGTAGAACTTGCGCTCCGACAGCCGGATCTCCCGGACGCGCTGGAGCTGCTCCTCGAAGTAGCGATCGCTCAGGATGGACCCACCGCGCTCGAGGCGCTCGTCGTCCATCGCGAAGCCCTTGATGGTGAACTCCTCGACGACGCGCGTGGCCCACTTGCGAAACTGCACCGCGCGCTCGGAGTTGACCTTGTAGCCCACGGCGATGATCGCCGAGAGGTTGTAGTGCTTGGTGTCGTACGTCTTGCCGTCGGTGGCAGTGATTCGAAAATTTCTAACGACTGCGCTCTCCTCGAGCTCGCTGTCCTCGAACACCTTCTTCAGGTGGTAGTTGATGGTGGGGACTTCCACGTCGTAGAGCTGCGCCAGCATCTTCTGGCTGAGCCAGACGTTCTCGTCGGCGTAGACGGCCTCTACGCCCCCCGTGCCGGAAGCCGCCACGAAGGTCAGGTACTCGGCCGCCGAGGAGCGAGCGAGGGACGCGGTCGGCTTCTTCTTGCGGCTCACGCCACGACTCCTGAAGGCTGCTCACGGTATTCGAGCCCGGTGTGGACCGCCTGGGGGACGCTAGAAGAATGACGACGCGGGGGTTCGACACGAGCATGAAGCCAGCGCGCGAGATCCCGAGCCCGACGAACTCCTTCGACCTCGTCGCCGGTCGTCCGCTTGCGAGCGCGCGGGAGACCTGACCCCTGTCGGCCTTCCTCGCTGCACTGGGGAGCGCGCCGCCGCTCCTGGTCTGGGGCCTCGTGTCGCGGGGACTCGGCCTCGTGTTCCTCGTGGCGTTCCTCTCGCTCGCGCGCCAGGTGGTGCCGATCGCGGGGCGCGAGGGCCTCGCGCCCGTCGTCGAGCTGCTCGCGGCCATGCGGCGGGACTTCTCGGCGGCGCGGTTCCTCTACTTCCCGACGCTGCTCCACCTGCGCGCGACCGACCGGGTGCTCCGCGCGCTGCCCCTCCTCGGCGCGTTCGCCGCGACGTCGGTGGTCGTCGGCGGCCCCCACGCGCCGTGGGCGCTCCTCGCCTGCTATGCGCTCTACCTCTCCCTCGATGTCGCCGTCGTGCTCGTCTACCCGTGGGACAGCCTGCTCCTCGAGGCGGGGTTCTTCGCCGTGTTCCTCCCGGCGACCGCGCCGCTGCCCTCGCTCGCCGCCCTCGCTGCACCGGCGCCGGTGCTCGCCTGGTTCTACCGGCTCCTCCTCTTCCGCGTGCTGTTCGGGTTCGGCAAGCAGAAGTTCCTCGGATCGACCCGCGCCGACACGGCGTTCCTCCACGGCTTCTTCATCCGCCAGCCGCTGCCGACCCCGCTCGGCTGGCACGTGCACCGGCTGCCCGTGGCCGTACACGTCGCGCTGCTCGCCGGGATGTTCGTCGTGGAGCTCGTGCTGCCGTTCTTCGTCTTCGTGCCCGGCGCGCCGAGCGCGGCGTTCTTCCTCGCGATCGTCGTGCTCATGGTCGCGATCCAGGCGACGGGCAATTTCGGCCACTTCAACCTGCTCACGGTGGTGGTCGCGCTCCCGTGCCTGGATGGCGCGACGGCGCGCGCGTTCAGCCTCCACGCGGTGCACGGGCCCGCCGCGCTCGCGCTGCACGGGCTCGTCGCGGTGCACACGCTCGGCGCGTTGGTCTGCTTCCCGCTCAACACGTGGGCGTCGTTCACGTGGACCACCTGGCCGTGGTGGCGGCGCGTGCCGGCGATCGTCCGGGCACCGATCGCGTTCTACCGCGCGCTCGCCCCGCTGCGGTGGCTCCACCCGTACGGCGTGTTCCCGTCGCGGTCGGCCCCGGCGATCAAGATGAGCCCGGTGCTCGAGGTCACCTGGGACGGCGCGTCGTGGGTCCCCCTGCGGCCCGCGTATTTCCCCGTCGACGAGCGCTCGGCCCCGCGTTTCGTCGCGCCCCACCATCCTCGGTTCGACCAGGCGATCGTCTACGAGGCGACAGGGTTCCACGAGGCGAGCGCGCTCCGGGGCCTGACCGGGCGCTTCGGGCCCTACGGCCACGCGCGCGGCTCCGGCGCGGTCCGCGTGATGCGGGCGGTCCTCGAGGGTCGGCCGTGCGTCCGCGAGTTCCTCGGTGGACTCGACGCCTCACCGACACCTCCGATCGCGGCGCGTGCCCACCTGTACATGTTGACCGCCGCGCCGGCCGATCGCGAAGAGGGGGTGTGGTGGGTGCGCAGGCGGGTCGGTCCACACCTCCCCACCGTGCAGCGCGGCCACCCGGTCCTGGACGCAGCTCCACCGCCGCCCGAGCTCTGGCACCCGGACGACTTCACCTGGGTGCTGCGCTCGCGGCTCGGCCCGCTCCTGCGGCGCGCGGCGGCCGGGGCCGATCCGCACGCGCTCGCGGCGAACGACGGCCTCACGGCGGACGATGTGCGCCTCTTCTGGGACGAGATCGTGCCCGCCATCGCCGCGCGCGATCGCACGGACTTCCGCGCGCTCCGGCCGCTCGTGGAGGAGCTCCGCGCGCGCCACGCGCCGGACGTGCTCGATCGATGCGAGCGCCTCCTCGGTCGCTACGCCGCGATGCTCGTCGCGCGCTGCGAGCCGGCGTTGGGCGGCCTGCGCGGCCTCCTCGCGGCGAATCCCGACCTGCGATCCCACACCCACCTCCACCTCGTCGCGCGGGCATGGATCGCGTCGGGGCGGGAGGCGTTCGACGCGGTGATGGCCGATCCCTCGCGGCTCGGCGCGCACGTGCGCCCGACGAGCCCGCGCGAAGGGGTGTTCGTCGGCGGGGTGTTCCGCTTCGAGTCCACGGTGCACGACGCCCAGAAGCTGCGAATGCTCGCGGCGCAGGTCGACGTCGACGGCTGGCCCGCGCCGAGCCCTCGCGCCGCCCGCGCCGCGACGTGGGCGAAGGATCGCGCGCGCCGGCTGTGGGGCGCCTTCGAGCTCATGCCGATCCTCGTCGAGGTGCTCGAAGACGAAGGCGAGGTCGAGGAACGCTGGCCGCGCTTCCGGCTGTGCCCGGACCGGACGCTGGAGCTCGTGGATCCCGACGGCTGAACTGAGCTGGTCGTTGCGCTGCAACATTGCGTGCAAACACACGTCGCTGCTGTGGTGCCTATGTCCAACACGCGCTGCTCGCACACGGTGTGGTTCGAAGAACTCTGCATCCGATCGCGGATGTTTCTTGCGCTGGATCGCGGCACTCTCCTCGAGCGTGGAGTACGATCGAGGCTCAGGAGGGGCCAATGAACCAACGACTTCCCAGCACGAGGACCAATCCTCTCCACGCCGCGCTCTTCGAGTCACTCGACTGGTTGTGCGGCCCTCTTTCGACCCGAAGGGTCGTCGCCGAGGCGCTCTTCGAGGCGAACCTCCGGCGTCTCCCACAGGGGCGAGACGCCTTGTTCGCCTTCGTTCGTCAGCGCGTGCTCCGGCTGGTGCACGAGGCGCTCGGACCGCGGGAGGCCGCCGACTTCCTGACCCACTTCTTCGCCGAGCTGGAGGGGCTGCCCGTGGCGGGTCCCGAGGGCGCGCCTGCGTCGGGGCTGCGGCGCGCGGTGCAGCCCGTGCCCGAGGGGTGGGCGGCGCGCACGCGCGTGCTGCTCGTGACCAGCGACCCGCTGGAGCGAGCGTGGCTGGTCGGTGCGCTCGGCCGCGCCGAGTTCGACGTCGTCCCGGTCGGGAGCTTTGTGGACCTCGCCGCCGCCGCGGCGCCGCTGCCGGCCGTCGCGCTGGTCGACATGGCGACGACCGAGGTCTACCTGCTGCTCGCCGGCCTCGCCCGCCGTCAGCCGGACGTCCGGGTCGTCGCGATGGGCCACGGAGACTCCGACGCGTTGCTCGAGGCGGAGGCGATCTTGCTCCTCGCCGGCGTGCATCGCTACGAAGTGCAGGGCGAGGCGGCCGGTGACGCGCGGCTCGTCTCGGCGCTCCATCGACAGGCTGCCGACTGAGATCACGAAGCTCGCCGCGAGCGGAGGCGCGCTCGACGGGGTCGGGTCTTTCTGGGACGCTCGGCGCATGCGCCGCTTTCCCCTTTTCTTCGCGCTCGTGCTCGTCGCCTGCGGCGAGACCAAGACCGAGACCGTCACGGTGCCCGGGGAGTGCGCCGACGGAAGCGTCGACGCGACCGCCGATGGCACCGCGGACGCCGCCACCGACGGCCCGGTCGACGCACCCGCCGAGACCGCGGCCGATGGCGCCCTCGACACCAGCAGCCCGCCCGACGCTGCCCCGGACGCGGCGGATGGCGCGACCGACACGAGCGACGGCGGTCCCGGCTGCACGATCAAGGAGGGCGGCGATCTCTGCAACAAGATGCCCAAGTTCGTGGGCACGCAGGTGGTCGACGGAAGCGACGCGGAGTTCTGCGATCTCGACGCCACCGTGGTCGCCATCAAAGGCGGGACTCCGCCCCCCGGTTACGGCGTGACGACCAACCCCTCGCTCCCGACGAAGCTGAAGGCCCGCATGGGCTGGTCGAGCCTCGGCCTCCACGCCCACCTCCACGTGGACGACCCCATCGTCGTGGCCGGTGGCCCCGGGGCGATCCCGCTCGACGAGGTGAACCTCTACGTGGGCGGGAACGCGCCGTTCTACGGGCCGTTCGACGGCGACAAGACCGACAAGGGGCTCTTCCGCATCATCCTGACGCCCGAGGGCAAGACCGGCGCGCCCGGCTTCGACGGCGTCGCCGCCGCGAGCGCGGTGATCAACTTCTGCATCCCCGACACGACGACGGGGCTGCCGGCCACGGTGAAGTGCAGCCCGAGCCTGTACCTGCCGCTCGGTGCGCCCGCGAAGTGGGCCTACCGCAGCGTGGACGGTGGCTACGAGTTCGAGCTGTTCCTCCCGTGGACGACCCTCGGACGCGCGACGGCCCCGGTGAAGGGCGAGTCGATCGCCACCCACCTGCAGGTCTCCTCGTGCGACGAGGCGACGGCGAGCCTGTGGGGGCGCAGCTGTTCCGCGCCCAAGTTCGGCGTGGCGGCACAGCCGCTGAAGACGACGAGTGGATCTCCGCCGTGCGGTGGCCCACCGGCTGGGCTCTACTGCGACGACCGCACGTGGTGCAGCCCCGACCTCCAGTGAACACGGCGGACGAACAGGAGACCTCACGCATGCGATATCTCGGCCTTCTGCTGTTCACGCTCGTCGGTTGTGGTTCGACGGAGGAGAAGACCGTCGTCGTCCCCGGCGACTGCACCGACGCGACCACCCCTGGCGATACGAGCGCGGAGGCCGCCGTCGACACCGGCGTGGACTCCACGCCCGGCGACACCGGCGTGGTCCCCGACGCGGAGACCGGCACGACCTGTCCCATCAAGACCGGCGGCGACCTCTGCGCCAAGGTGGCCAAGTACACGTTCCCGGATCCGCAGGTCGTGGACGGCGTGGGCGCCGAGTTCTGCGACGTCCCCGCCACCACGTTCGTCCTCAAGGACGGTGTCGTGCCGACCGGCGTGACCAAGTCGCTGCTGCCGACGAAGGTCCAGGCGCGGCTCGCGTGGTCGTCGCAAGGGGTGCACGCGCACTTCCACGTGGACGACGCCGAGGTGGTGGCGCTCCCGCTGCAGTTCTACTCGGCCGACGAGGTGCAGCTGTTCCTCGGCGGTAGCACACCGCTCTACGGCGAGTTCAGCCCGACTTCCAAGGACAAGGGCTTCATGAGCATCCGCATGACGCCACCCTCTCCCGTTCCGCTCGGGATCCCTGGATCGACCGAGGCGCCCGCGGCCATGGCCTCCGTGTCGTACCTGTACAAGAAGCCCTCCGCGAGCTTCTGCACGAACGCCGCGGTCCCGCTGCTCGCGCCGGCGAAGTTCGCGGGCCGCGTGGTGCCCGGCGGCTACGAGCTCGAGCTCTTCGTGCCGTGGACGCTCCTCGGCCGCGCGACGGCCCCGACGTCGGGCGATCAGATCGCGGCGAACCTCGGTGTCGGGGCCAACGACGACCCTGCGTCGCGCACGCCTCCGTTCGACGTGACCGACCCCGTGAAGGCCGGGTTCGCCTTCTGGAAGAACCTGCCGGTGAGCGGTGCTGCCTCGCCGTGCTGTGGAGGCGAGGCCTTCACGTCCTGCGACACCCGCACCTGGTGCACGCCGACGCTGGAGTGAGGCGTGGGGGTCACTCCGTGCGCACCACGCGGATCGACGGGGCCAGGCTGTACCCGTGCGGCTCCGTCACGAGGGCGTCGCCGAGGAGCTTCTTGCGCAGCGTCCAGATGGCGGTCTGCACGCGCTGCTTCTTCGAGGCCTTCTCGGCGTGCTCCTCCGGCCACCCGAGGGCGAACAGCTCGTCGGCCGACAGCGCCTTCCCGCGCGCGAGCGCGCTCGCGAGCGCATCGAGCAGCACGAACAGCGTGCGGCTGCGCGCGAAGGACACGCGACGGTCACCCGACGAGGCCACGCCCGTCGCGGGGTCGAGCTGCAGCATCGTCACCGGCTCGCGACCCGCGCGCCCCGCGAGCCACGCCTCGGCCTCCTGCCGCAGCGAACGGATCTGCGATTGCCAGGAGAGCTCGGACACGCGGGCCGCGGGGATGTCGCCCTCGTCCAGCGCGCGCAGGACCGCGAGCTCGAACGCGCCCTCGCCGGCGCGCGCGGCCATCGTGCGCGCGGCGCGGGCCTCCTCCTTCGCGCGCGCCGCTTCGCCCGCGGCCTTCAGCGCCTCGACGCGGCGACTCCAGAGGAACAGCGCGCCCGCGGCGTCGCCGTACGCGAAGAGGTCGTCGCGCGTGCGCTCGAGCAGCTGCGCGGCCTCCGCCGGCCGGTCGCGACGGAGCAGCACCTCCGCCGAGAAGCGGCGCGCCAGCGAGACCATGCGCAGCGAGGGCGTGCGCGCGGCGTCGGCGGCGAGGCGGCGGCAGAGGCGCTCTGTCTCGTCGAGCTCGCCCGCCTGGAACGCGACGAACACGCGCTGGAGCATGGCGTCCTCCCGGGCGTGGGTGCGCGTGGGCTCGGGCAGGGCTTCGCCGGCGAGCGCGTGGTCGGCCTCGTCGAGGAGCGCGCGTGCGCTCCCGAGCCCACCTCGCCACGCCTCGATGTGGGCCAGGAAGATCGCGCGGTACGCGGCCCAGAGCGGGTCGGCACCCAGATCGTCTCCGGCGCGCAGCAGCTCCTCCGCGGCCTCGTGGTCGCCGCGCGCGATCATCGTGCGGACCCAGGCCAGCGTCACCTTCGCGCGCGTCGCCCGTGGTGCCTCGGCGGCAGCCCGCGTCGCGCGACGCCACACGCCGAACACGACCTCGCGATCGAGGCGGCCGGTGAGGATCGGCTCGAGGGCGAGGGCGGCGCGGACGGCGGTCTCGGGGGCGTCGTCGGACACGAGGAGCAACAGATCCTTCGCGATGCGATCGAGCGCCTTGCCGGCGCCCACCGGGTCGCCGCGGATCGCGTCCCGCGCGCGCTCGCCCTCGCGCAGCAGGAGGTCCGCGCACCTGCGGTCCGCGCGGCGTCGCTCGGGCTCGGGCGTCTTGCTCCGCACGAACCAGCCGACCGGCAGTCGCAGCCGCACGACGTCGCCCTCGCGGACCAGCGCGCCCCGATCGAGCAGACCCGCGATCGCACGCTGGCTGGCCACGCGCGCCGCGAGCAGCTCGGTCACCGAGAGGCCCGCGGTCGCGCGCGCGAGCAGCAGCGCGCGCACGACCGCTCCGGCTCGCTCATCGCGCCGAAGAGGGACTCCAGCACCTCGCGGCAGGGCTCGTCGATCGCCGACTCGAGGACGCCCCGCCGTGCCACGGCCTCGGTGCCCAGCACGCGCACGGACGCCGCAACGCCGCGCAGCGCGAGCGGCCAGCCGTCGAGGGCGTCCACGAGCGCGGACGCGCCGAGCGCTGGCGCGCCGAGCCGTCGGAGCTCGGCCGAGAGGAGCGCGCGGCTCTCTTCCGGATCCAGCGCGGCCACGGGCACGAGCGCCTCGCCTTCGAGGCCGAGGGGTCCTCGTCCCGCGACGACCACCCGCACACCACGCTCCCTCGACAACCGGGCCACGGCGGCCCGCGCGTGGTGAGGCGTGTGCGCGTCGTCGACGAAGATCAGGCCCCGCCGCGCCGAGGGCAGTCGCGCGCGGATCTCCGTCGGGCTGGTACAGCCGCGCAGATCCGCGACCAGGTGCGGCCTCTTGTGCAGCGCGCGCCGCACGAGCGAGGAGGCGCCGCTCCCTCCGAGCCCGTGCACCGTGACGAGTCGGACGTCGCCAGCGAGGAGTTCTGCGAGGGTCTCGTCCGCGGCGCGTGCGATCCAGGTCACGAGCCACGATGGTAGCAGTGGTCACGGGGCCCCCCGCCCCGTTTGAGCGTTCTTGGAGCGGGTGGCTGATCCTCAGTTCGCGCAGCAGAGCGTGCCGGCGGTCGTATTGCCCGCACAGCCGCCGAAGTAGTGAACGGGGGTGTTGGTCTCGTAGCCGCAGCCCACCCAGTTGCACACATTGCCTTCCGGGTCGGTCACCGCGGCAGCACCGGTGCCAGCGCAGACACGCATGGGCGTGGTGGGGCCACAGTCGCTGCCGGTGGTCTTCGAGACCGCACAGGTGCCGCCCGTGCCGGAGTACTTGAGGGCATCGCTGGTCCAGTAGTGGTGCTTGGGGACGGAGGCGCCGTGCCCGGCGACCCACTCGGTGGCGGAGCACACGTGGTGGCCAGCGCCGCAGAGCGAGGCTCGTGCGTCGAAGGTGACCTTCCCGGCGCAGCCGAACACGCCGTTGTCGAACTCCTCGGCCGCGGTCCCGGAAGCGCAGGCCGGCAGGCAACAGAGGCTGCCAGCCGTGTTGTCCGCCGCCCCACTACAGCCCCCGAAGTACTCCTGGGGCGTCGTGGTCTCGAGTCCGCAGCGCTCCCAGGTGCAGGTGTTGCCGAGCGCGTCGCTGGTGCCCACGCAGACGCGCATCGGCTGCCCCGCCGTGCAGTCGGTGCCCGTGGTGGCGGAGACGCTGCAGGCACTCGAACCCGTGCCGCCGTACTTGAGCGCCTCGGCGACCCAGTAGTTGTAGGTGGGGGTCTTGCCGCGCCGGAGCCCCTTCCAGGCGCGCGCCGAGCACACCTTGGTCGAGCCGCCGCACAGCGTGGCGCGGTTGGCGAAGGTGACCTTGGCCGCGCACCCGACCATGGTGGGGCCGAACGCCTGTGTGGTGCCGCTCGCGCAGGCGAGCGGACCGGCGTCGACGCCCGTGTCGACGACACCCGTGTCGACGACACCCGTGTCGACCACACCCGTGTCGAAGGCCCCGCTGTCGGCGGCGTCGGGCGTGGCGTCCGACACGGTGCCGTCCGCCTCGGATACGGTGCTGTCTCCCACGGTGTCCGTCTTGGTATCGAGGACAGCGCTGTCGATCGCCACCGAATCGGTCCGAGCGGTGTCCGCGGCGGTGTCTTCGGTATCCGGGAGTCGCTCGGGACTGCTGCAAGCCACGAGGGTGACCGATCCGAGGACGGTGAAGGAGAGCAGCTTCTTCATGGTTGCCTCAATCCGCGCAGCACAGGGCGCCGGCAGTCGTGTTGCCGACGCAGCCGCCGAAGTACTCGCTGGTCGTGGAGGTGAGACCACAGCCGACCCAGTTGCAGACATTGCCCTCTGGATCCGTGACCGCGGCAGTGCCGGTACCCGTGCACACGCGCATCGGATTGGTCCCACTGTCGCATACCGATCCGGTGGTCGTCGACACCGTGCACGCGCCAGCGGTGCCCGAATAGCGCAGGTTGTCGGCAGTCCAGTAGTGGTGCTTGGGCGCTGCGCCACTGCGCTTGCTGGTCCACTCGGTGGCGGCGCAGACGTGGTATCCAGCGCCACACAGCGACTTGCCCTTGTCGTAGGTGACCTTGCCCGCGCAGCCGAACATGCCGTCGCCGAACACCTCGCTGGGGGCTCCCGCCGCACACGGTGGGGCGCAACAGAGCGTGCCCGCGGTCTTGTCGGCGGCTCCACTGCAACCACCGAAGTACTCGTTGGGCGTCGTGGTCTCGAGCCCACAGCGCTCCCACGTGCAGGTGTTACCCAACGGATCGCTGATGCCCGAGCAGACACGCATCGGCGAATCGGTCGCGCAGGACGTCCCCGCGGTCGCCGACACGCTGCAGGCGGTCGCGCTGCCCGAGTACTTGAGCGGCTCGTCGACCCAGTAGTTGTAGGTCGGGTTCTTGCCCTTGCGGAGGCTCGTCCACCACCGAGCACCACAGGCGACACGGCCCGCGCCACAGAGCGAAGCGCGGCTCGCGTAGCTCACCTTGCCCGCACAGCCGACCATCGTGGCGCCGAAGACCTGCGAAGCGGTCGCGCCGGTGGCGCAACCCGAACCCGCTCCGCCGTCGCCCCCGACGTCGCCGGTGTCCGCGGCGATCGAGTCTGCGGCGGTCGAGTCCGCCGAGGCCGAGTCGAGCGCCGCCTCCGTCGGGGCGTCGGAGGCCGTGGAGTCCGCGGGGGACGACTCGGCGGAGGAGTCGGCGCTGGCGGAGTCCGCGCTCGTCGAATCCGTGCTCGTGGAGTCTCCACCGCTGGAGTCCACCACCAGCGTGTCGGCGGCCGAGTCCTTGCCACCCGTATCGCTGCCCGAAGGATCTCCCTCCGTGCTCCCACCACAACCCATCACGAGTCCGAGACCGAGGCATACGAGGCGCTTCATGAACCCTCCCAGAGAGAGACCGTCTTGGCGCTGGGTCGCTCCACCGGTCTCCGCGTTACGAGCCTTGCGGCAGCGCAATACTCCCGGGTCGGCTCCCCAGCCCTCCCGTTTGAGCGCTCTTTGAGCAGCACCAGGGCTTCGTGACGGCAAGCTGCGCTCATGTGGTTCAAGACGACGTGCGCACTGCTCTCGGCTCTCTCGCTCGGCTGCGGGGCCTCCTCGCCGCCTCCCGACCCAGCGACGGACAGCGGGGCGGCCGACACCGCGGACACCGCTGACACGGCGCCTCTTCCCGAGATCGTGTGGGGACCCTGCCCCGATCGCTTCCGCGATCAATGCGCGAAGATCGCGGTGCCGCTCGACCACGCGCACCCCGAGGGCGAGACGATCGACGTGCACCTGTCGAGGCGCGGGAGCGGCCCGCGACAGCTCTGGCTCCTGCAAGGAGGACCGGGTGCTTCGGCCGAGTCGTACTACGGCCTGCACGACTTCCTCACCAACCTCGACAAGGACCTCGAGGTCTACACGCTCGAGTTCCGTGGCGTCGGCGAGTCCGGACGGCTCGGGTGCGTCGCAGAGAAGGGCGGCACGCCCGGCGGCACACGCCTCCTCCTCACGGAGTGGCCGGCCTGTCGCGACGACGTCGTCGCGCGCCTCGGCAGCAAGCTCTCCTTCTACAACAGCACCCAGGCCGCCCACGACCTCGACGTCGCGATCTCGCGCACGGCTCGCGCCGGCCAGAAGACGTTCGTCTACGGCGCGTCGTACGGCACCTACTGGGCGCACCGCTTCGCCGTGCTGCACCCGACCCGCGCCGCCGGGGTCATCCTCGACGCGCCCGTCCAGCCGGGGGCGCTCCTCCACCGCTACGACCTCGCGTTCGACCCCATCGGCCGCAAGGTCTTCGGCGAGCTCTGCCCCAAGTCCCCGCGGTGCGCCGCGCACCTCGGCGCCGACCCTCTCGCCACCCTCGATCGGGTCGTGGCCTCGCTCAAGACCGGCCACTGCGACTCGCTCGGTGTGAGCTTCGATACCTGGAAGAGCGTGTTCGCGGTGTTTCTCATGGACTACAACCTCCGCAACTGGTTGCCGGCAGTGATCTACCGGCTCGACCGCTGCAACGACGCCGACCAGGCGGCCATCGCCGCGCTGTTCTGCAACATCTTCAAGGGCGCCGGCGTGCCCCGCACCTCGGCGGTCACCCAGGTGAGCGTCATCCTCTCGGAGTTCTGGCCGCGCGAGCACGTCGACGAGGCCGAGATCACCGCGGCGGGCGCGAAGGCGACGTTCTTCCAGAACGCGAACGCGCCCTCGTACGCGATGCAGGACAGCTGGCCGCGGTACCCGGTCGATCCGGTCGCGATGAAGTACGCCTCGCCGGAGGTGCCGATCCTCACGCTGGCGGGCACCCTCGACCCGGCGGCGCCGCCCGCGCTCGTGGGGTACGGCTACCGCGACAACCTGAAGGGCCCGCACCAGACGTTCGTGGAGATCCCGTACGGCGCGCACGTGGTGCTCACGTCGGGGTCGGTCGGGCCCGACGTCCCGGGCTGCCCGGCCCAGCTCCTCCGCGCGTTCCTCCTCGACCCGAAGTCCGCGCTGCCCGTGGACTGCGCGACCAAGGTGCTGAACCCGAGCTTCGACGCGCCGACGGCAACGGCGACGAAGTACTTCGGGACGGCCGATCTGTACGACTGATCGCCGCTCACTCGACCGTCAGGCTCACCGCCGCGAAGTACAGGCCCGGCGTCCCTCCGTGCACCCGGTTGGTGTTGAGGTTCACCGTGTAGGCGGTCTGATCCTCGGTGAGCGTGATCGTTCCCTGCGCCTCGACCCAACCGGTCGGTGTGCCAGGGGGCGATACGCTCAGGTGGTCGCTCGAGGCCTCGCCGCCGTCGACGCTGCGGAGGAAGCTCACCGATGCGCTCGGCGCGAGCTCGCCGCTCGGCAGGCCGTCGCTCGAGAACCACGCGCGGAGGCGCAACTTGGTGCCCTTGGCCAGCGGACGGTTCACCCGCTGACTGGCCTCGCCGTACGGCGCGATGTCGAACACGTGCAACGCGCGCCCGCACGGTCCACCTGGCACCGCCTCGATCGCTGCGTTGTACTTGATCCAGGGCGCGGTCCCGGTCGCGAACCCGCCGTTGATGACGAGGTCGCTCGCGGAGGGGCAAGCGGCGTCGAAGCTGGTGTCGGTGCCGACGTCGGACGCGGCACCGTCGCTCGCGTCGGCGGTGGCGTCAGCGCCACTCTGCACGGGATCGCCCTGACAAGCCGAGAGTGTGGCGAAGAGTGCCGCCCAGCGTCTACGAAGCACGACAAGAAAGGTAGCACGAGGTCATCGCGCGTCCGGCGCGGACCGGCCTGGATGACGCGACGTCAGACGCGTAGCCTCCCATTGCGGCCAGGCGAGAGGAGCCGGGCCGGCGCTAGCTCCAGAGCGCGCCGAGGGTCAGCGCGATCGCGTCGAAGGGCTCGGCGCGGACGTCGCCGTCGCCCTCGTAGGTGTCCACGAGCGCGTAGAGGCCCTGCGAGAGGTGGAACACTTCGAGGGTCTTGAGCGCGGGGTCGAGGAGCCACACGTGCGCGACCTGTTCCCGGCGGTAGACGCGCATCTTCTCGCCGCGGTCGCGGGCCTCGGTGCGCCGGGAGAGCACCTTGCAGACCCAGTCCGGCGCGATCGAGAGGTGGGCGGGGGCGTCGTCGGCGAAGGCGTCGGTCGGGAAGCGATCGCGGTGCCAGCCCGCGAGGTCCGGCACCAGGATGTCGGGCTTCGGGCCGAGGTGCAGCTCGGGTTCCACCAGCAGGATCCAGCCGCCGGGGCCGTCGCCGCCGCGATCGAACGGACCGTCCAGGGTCGCGTTCAGCTTGCCGGCGGCGCGCGCGTGTCCGGGGCGGGGGCGTGGCTGCACGGAGAGCTCCCCATCGACGATCTCTGCCCGACTGTTCGCCGGCGCGCGCAGGTACCCCTCGACGACCTCGGGACGGAGGTTCGGGAAGCGGGGATCGAGCGGGCCCGGAGGGTCGGGCATGAGCGCCAGCTTACACCGACCAGTCAGCGGCGGCGGCGCTTGGCCTTCCGCTTCTTCTTCACCGGTGCGCGCTTCACCACCGCGGGCTTCTCCACCGAGATCTTCACCTGCTCGAGCGAGGCGTCGCGCCCTTCACGCGTGATCGAGGCGCGCCGGTAGACGATCTCCTTCCCCTCCTTCTCGAACGTCGCCTCCGTGACGGCGATCAGCCGCGCGCGGTGCAGCGCCGCGAGCAGGTGCTCGAAGGTGCGTCGATCCACCGAACCGTCGCGGAAGGTCTCCTCGAACAGGCGGCCCACCGCGAGGTCGCCGTCGCGGGCGAGCGCGGCGAGGATGCGCGCCATGGCGGCGCGGTCGCCGGAGCTCGCCTCGGCGTGTCGCCCCGCGACGCTCTGGTCCGGGGCGCAGTGGTCGCAGTGTCCGCACGGCTGGTGGGCGTCCTCCTGGTCCCCGAAGTGCTTCACCAGCGCGACCATGCGGCAGCCGGGCGTCCCGGCGAACCGCACCATCGCCTCGAGCTGCGCCGCCCGGTGGTCGCGCTGCGCGACGTAGGGGTCACGCCACTTCGGCTGTCCGCGGGTGAACTCGCCCGTCACCGAGACGGTCGCGCCGCCGTGCGCGACGAGCTTCTCGAGGGCCTTGTCCAGCACCTCGGGGTCGAGTCGCATCTTCAGCGCCTCGCGGGTGCTCGGCCCCTTGCCGAGCCGCGCGTACACCTTCGCGAGCACGTCCGGCTCAGGGGTAGTCGCGCTCGTGGAAGAACTCGTGCGTCGCGCGATCCGCGTAGGCGTGGAAGAGGACGGCCACCGCGGCCGCGCCATCGCGACCGGCGCGGCCGATCTCCTGGTAGTAGCTCTCGACGCTGCCGGGGAGCGCCGCGTGCACGACCGTGCGCACGTCGGGCTTGTCGATGCCCATGCCGAAGGCGTTGGTCGCGACGATCACCTCGACGTCGCCCGCGAGGAACCCTCGCTGCACGCGCTCACGCGTCTGTGTGTCCATGCCCGCGTGGTAGCCGGCCGCGCGCTTGCCGAGCTTCTCGGCGATCTCCTCGACGCTGTTGCGGGTCGAGCAGTAGACGATCGCCGGCCGCCGACCCTTGGTGGCGAGCAACGCCTTGATGGCGGCGGGCCGCTGCTTGGGCGCGAGCTCGACCGCCTCGATCGCGAGGTTCTCGCGGCGGAAGCCGAGGATGAAGCGGCGCGCGTCGACGAGGCCGAGCTGCTCGACGATGTCGCGCTGCACGAGCGGCGTCGCCGTGGCGGTGAGCGCGACGATCGGCGCGGGCCGGAGCAGCGGCAGGCGCTGGCCGAGCAGGCGGTAGTCGGGGCGGAAGTCGTGGCCCCACGCCGAGATGCAGTGGGCCTCGTCCACGGCCACGAGCGTCGGAGGGCGCCGCGCGAGCATCTCGGGGAAACCGGGCACGCGGAGGCGCTCGGGGGCGATGAACAGGAAGTCGAGGCGACCTTCGAGGTAGTCGAGGCACGCCTGCCGTGACTCGGCGCGGTCGCGCCCCGAGTGGATGCGCGCGGCGCGGAACCCCTGCGCGACGAGCTTGCCGACCTGGTCCTCCATGAGCGCGATGAGCGGGCTCACGACCAGCGTGGTGCCGCCGCGCGCGATGCCCGGGAGCTGGTAACAGAGGGACTTCCCTGCCCCCGTCGGCATCACGAGAAGGAGATCCTGGCCGCGCGTGGCGGTGCGGCACACGAGCTCCTGGAACGGCCGGAACGCCGAGAAGCCGAACGCGCGGCGGAGGAGTTCCTGCAGATCGTCGGGTGCGACCGGCGTGCGCGGCTCCACGGGCTTCGCGCGCTCGGCGGGTCTCGCGGGCCGCTCGGGTCTCGCAGTATCCAGTCTCGCGGCCTCGACAGGCTTCACGACCGCGGGGGCGCTCGCGACGCGCCCGACGACCTCGGTCACGTAGGCCTCGATGTCCGCCATGAACGTCGCGAGGTCGCCCTCGCCGCGCTGCATCCGGCGGAGCTTGGCCTCCCACTCGCCCGTCATGGCGGGGCTCTTCACGTCGGGGTGCACGACCGCGACGAGTCCGATCCCCTTCTCGGTCGGGACGAGCGCCTTGCCCTCGCGGACGACGTACGCGCGGCGGAGCAGCGCCTCGATGATCTGCGCGCGCGTCGCCGGCGTGCCGAGGCCGAGCTCCTTCATCGCCGCGGAGAGCTCCTTTTCCTCGAGCGTGCGGCCGGCGGTCTCCATCGCGGTGAGCAGCGTCGCCTCGGTGAAGCGGTTCGGGGGCGCGTGCGCTTCTTCTCGATCTTCGCGTCGCGCACCTGCTGGGGAGCGCCGCGCCGGAGACCGGCGGGGAGTACCTGGTCTTCGCCCTCGTCGTCGCGCGCGCGCGGCCTGTCCAGCGCGAGATCGAGGACCTTCCACCCGACCGCGAGGACCGCCGTGCCGCGGCTCTTGAAGCGGTGGGACGCCGTCGCGACACGACGGTGGTCACCACGCGCGTCACCGCCCAGACGAGGTCGTCGTGCCACGCGGAGAGGAGCCTGCGGCACACGAGGTCGTAGATCCGACGCTCGGGCTCGGCGAGCGAGCGCGGCCGCTCGAGCGTGGGGATGATGGCGTGGTGATCGGTGACCTTCGCGTCGTCGACGAACCGCGGACCGAGCGGCGACCCGGTGCGTGGCGAGAGCAGCCCGGGGTAGGCGGGCGCGATCGCGCGGACGATGCCCGCGAGCGTGGGCTCGACCTCGGTCGAGAGGTGGCGGCTGTCGGTGCGCGGGTAGCTGAGGGCCTTCTGCTCGTAGAGCGACTGCGCGATCTCGAGCGTCCGCTGCGCGCTGTACCCGTAGAGCCGGTTCGCGTGGCGCTGCAGCTCGGTGAGGTCGTAGAGCAGCGGTGGCGGGAGGCGCTTGGTCTCGGCGCTCACCGACTCGATGGCCGCGTCGCCCGTCCGCGCACACGCGACGATTGCCGTTGCCTCGCGACCGTCGGCGGGCAGGCGTCGTTGCGGACCACGCTCGTCGCCCGTCGGCGGACGGAACCACCGCCCCTGGTAGGTGCCGGTCTCGCCCTCGAACGTCGCCACGACCTCGAGGTAGTCCTCGGGCGTGAAGGCGCGGATCGCGAGCTCGCGCTCCACCAGCATGGCGAGGGTCGGCGTCTGCACGCGGCCGACGGAGATCTCCTGATCGAGGGTGAGGCCATACGCCCGCGACAGGTTCATCCCCACGAGCCAGTCGGCGTGGCTGCGCCCCCGCGCGGCGTCGGCGAGGCCGTCGAACGCGCGCGCGTCCGCGAGACGGGCGAAGCCATCCCGGATGGCCTCGGTGGTGAGCGAGGAGATCCACAATCTGCGCACGGGCTTCGTGCAGCCGCTCGCCTCGTAGAGCTGGCGGAAGATGAGCTCGCCCTCGCGCCCCGCGTCGGTCGCGCAGATCACGCCTTCGATCGCGCGGCTCCGGAGGATGCGCCGCACGATCTGGAACTGCGCCTCGGTGGCGGGCACGACGACGAGCGGGAACGCCTTCGGGAGCATCGGCAGCGTCGCGAGGCTCCACCGCTTCCACGCGGGCTCGATCTCGTGCGGCTGGGCCAGCGCGAGGAGGTGGCCGATGGCCCACGTGACGACGTAGCCGTTGCCCTCGAAGCAGCCCTCGCCGCGCTGGGTCGCGCCGATCACGGCGGCGATGTCGCGCGCGACGGAAGGCTTCTCGGCGACGACGGCGACGGTCACGGTCGCCTCGGGGCTCTCGTCGGTCGCGGCTCCGGCACCGGGAGTGGGTAGTACTTCCGGTGGACGGCGCGTAGTTCGGCAGACGCCTGCCGGATTTTCGGCAGACGCCTGCCGACTCCCGGGGGCTGGCCGCGCCTCGCCCCGGGTGGGGGGTGAAGGGGCCTCGGTGGGTGCGCAGCTCGGGGGCCCGAGCGTGGCGGGAGCTCCTTGGCCAGGGTGTTGCGGTGGGGGCCGGGGCGTGGGGAGGGCAGCCGGGGCCGCCCCCGCCCCCCGCGGGCCTCGGCCCCCGGGTGGGGCAGCGCGCCGCGGCGGGAACGCCGTGAGTTCGGAAGCGACCGGCAACGGTCGTCTCCCTCTGCCTTCCGGGGGCGGCGGGCGCGGCCGCGTGGGCGGCCACGATTGGCAGCCTCGACGAACGCGCGGCGCCCCGGGGGCCGGGCCGCGGCGCGCGCCGGGCGGCGGCGCCCCCGGGCGGCCCGCCGGGCCCGGCGCCGGGCCCCGGCCCCCGGCGCCCCCCCCCCCCCCGCCGCCGCCCCGCTGGGGCGGCGGCGGAGGGGGGCGCGGCGGCCCGGCCGCCGGAAAGAAGGCGTCCTCGCCCCCTCCGCCGGGTCTTGTTCGCGTGGGGGGCGCGGTGGCCGCGGCGAACCGCGGGCCCCCGGGCCCCCCCCCCCCCCCCGCGCCGGCCCGCCCGGCCCGCCCCCCCCCCCCCCCCCCCCCCCGGGGGGGCCCGGCCGCCCGGGGGGGGCCCCCGGGGGGCCCGGGGCCCCCGGGCCGCGGCCGGGCCCGGGGCCGGGGGGGCGCCCCCGCCGCCCCCGGGCCCGGGCCGCCGCCCCCCCCCCCCGGGCCCCCCCGGGCCGCCGCCGCCGGCCGCCCCCCCCCGGCCGGGGCGGGGGCCCCCCCCCCCCCCCCGCCCCCGCCGGCCGGGGCGCCGGCCCCGGCGCCGCCCCGGCCGCCCCGGGGCCCCCCCCCCGCCCCGCGGGGGGCGCCCCGCGGGGGGGGCGGCCGGGCGGCCCCCCGCCCGCGCCGCCCGGCCGGCCGCCCCGGGGGCCCCCGGGGGGGCCCGGGGCCCCGCCCCCCGCGGGGGGCGGGGCCCCCCCCCGGGGGCCGCCCCCCGCCCCCGCCCCCCGCGGCCCGGCGGGGGCGGCCCCCCCCCCCGGGGCCGCCGCCCCGGGCCCCCCCCGCCCGCCGGGCCCCGCCGGGGGGGCCCCCGGCCCGGGGCCGCCCCCCCGGGGGCCGGCCGGCCCCGCCCCCCCCCCCCGGCCCGGCCCCCCCCCGGGGGCGGGCCCCCCCCCCCGCCCGCCGCCCCCCGCCCCCCCCGCCCGGCGCCCCGGCCGCCCCGGGGCCGGGCCCCCCGCCGGGCCCGGCCCCGCCCCCGCCCGGGACCCCGCGGGCCCCCGGGCCCCCGCCGGCGGGGGGGCCCCCCCGGGGGGCCGCCCCCCCGGGCGCCCCGGGCCCCCCCCGCCCCGCGCGCGCCGCCGGCCGGCCCGCGCCCGGGGGGGGGGGGGCGGCCCCCCCCGGGCGCGCCGGGGGCGGCCCGGGGGGCCGGCCGCCGGGGCCCCCCGGGGGCGGGCGGGGCGGCCCGGCCCGCCGGGGCGGGGGGGGGGGGCGGGGGCCCGCCCCCGCCGCGCCCCCCGGGGGCCCCCGCCGCCCCCCGGCCCCCCCCGGCGCCGCCGGGCCGCCGGGCCCGGGCCCCCCCCCCGGGGCCCCCCCGGCGGGGGGGCGCCCCGCCCCCGGGGGCGGGGGCCCCGCCCCCGGCCCCCCCCCCCCCCCCCCCCCCCCGGGGGCCCCCCCCCCCCCCCCGCCCCCGGGCGGGCCCCCGGGCCCCCGGGCGGGGCCCCCGCGCCCCCGCCGGCCCCCCCCCGGGGGGGGCCCCCGGCCCCCGGGGCGGGGCCCGCCCCCCGCCCCCCCCGCGGGGCGCGGGGCCCCCGGGACCGGGGGGGGCGCCGGGCCCCGGCCGGGGGGGCCCCCCGCCCCCCCCCGCCCGGGGGCCGGGCGGGGGGGCCCCCCCGCCCCCCCCCCGCCCGGGGGGCGCCCGGGGGCCGGGGGCCGGGCCCCGGGCCGCCCCCGCCCCCCCGCCGGCCCGGGGGCGCCGGCCGGGCGCGGGGCCCGCCGGCGGGCCCCCCCCCCGGCCCCCCGGCCGCGGGGGCGCCCCCGGCGGGGGGCCCCCCCCGCCGCCGGGGCCGCCCGCCGGAGCCGCGCCCCCCGCCGGGGGCCCCGCCCCCGCGGCGGCCCCCCGCCCCCGGGGGCGCCCCCGGCCCCGGGGGGCCCGGGGCCGCCGCGGCCGCCGGCCCCGCCGCGGGGGCGGGCCGCCCCCCGGGGGGGCCGCCCCCCCGCCGGGCCGCCCCCCGGGGCCCCCCCCCCCCCCGCGGGGGGCCGCCGGCCCGGGGCCCGCCCGGGCGGCGCCGAAGGGGCGGGGCCCCCGCGGGGGGCCCCGGGCCCCCGGCCGCCGCCCGCCGGCCGCCGCGCCGGGGCGGGCCCCCCCGCCGCCCCCCGCCGCGGCCGCCGCCCCGCCCCCCCGGGCCCCCCGCCCCCCCGGGGGGCCCGGCGCGGGGGGGGGGGGGCCGGGCCCGGGCCCGGGGCCGGGGCCCGGGGCCGGCCGCCGGGCGCCCCCCCGGGGCCCCCCGGGGGCCCGCGGGGCGGGGGGGGCGGGCGCCGGGGCCGGCCCCGCCCCGGGCGGGGGGGGCGCCGGCCGGCCCCCGGGGGCCGGGGCCCCCGCCCGGGCGGCCGCCCCCGCCCCGGGGCCCCCCGGCGCCGGGGGGGCCGCCCCCGCCCGCCCGGGGGCGCCCCGCCGGCGGGCCGCGGGGGGGGGGCCGGGAGGGCCCGGGGCGGCCCCCCCGGGCCGGCCCCCCCGCCGGCGGGGGGGGGGGGGGGGCGCCCCGGGGGGGGTCCCCGCCCGCCGGCGCCGCCCGCCCCGGGGGCCCGGCCCCCGCGGGCCCGCCGGCGGGGCGCGGGGGCCCGGGCGGCCGGCCCCCCCCCCCGGCCCGCCGGGGCCCCCCCGGCGCCCCGGGGGCCGGCCGGGGCCCCCCGGCCCCGGCGGGCGGGCGGGGGCCCCCGCCGGGCGCCCCGGGGCGGCGCCCCGCCCCCCGGCGCCGGGGGCGGGGCCGGCCGGGCGGGCCCCCGGCCGGGCGGCGGGCCGGCCCCCCCGCCCCCCGCCCCCCCGGGGCGCGGGCCGGCCGGGGCCCGGGGCCCCCGGCCCGCCGGGGGGGCGGCGGCCCGGCCCCCCCCCCCCGGCGCCCCCCCCCCGGGGGCCCCCCCCGGCGGCCCCGGCCCGGCCGGGGGCCGCGGGCCCCCCGGGGGGCCCCCCCCGGGGCGCCCCGGGGGGCCGCCCCGGGCCGCCCCGGGCCCCGGGGCCGGCCGCGGGGGGGGCCCGGGCCCGCCGGGCCCGGCCGGGGCGGGGGCCCCCCCCCCGGGCCCCGCCCGCGGGCGGCCGGCCCCCCCCGCCCCCCCCCCCGGCCCCCGGGCCCCCCCCCCCGGGCCCCCCCCGCCCCCCGGGCCGGGGCCCCCCCCCGCCGGGGGGGGGGGGCGGGGGCCCCCCCCGCCCGGCCCCGGCCGGTGTCCCCTCCCCCGGGCGCCGCCCGGGCCCCGGCCCCCCCGGGCCCCCCCCCGCGGCCCGGCGGCCCCCCCCCCGCCGGGCGCCACCCAGGCTCCCCCCCCCCCCCCCCCCCCCCCCCCCCCCCCCCCCCCCCGCCCCCGCCCCGCCCCCCCGCCGCCCCCCCCCCCCCGCCCCCCCCCCCCCCCCCCCGCCCCCGCCCCCCCCCCCCCCCCCCCCCCCCCCCCCCCCCCCCCCCCCCCCCCCCCCCCCCCCCCCCCCCCCCCCCCCCCCCCCCCCCCCCCCCCCCCCCCCCCCCCCCCCCCCCCCCCCCCCCCCCCCCCCCCCCCCCCCCCCCCCCCCCCCCCCCCCCCCCCCCCCCCCCCCCCCCCCCCCCCCCCCCCCCCCCCCCCCGGGCGGCCCCCCCCCCCCCCCCCCCCCCCCCCCCCCCCCCCCCCCCCCCCCCCCTCCCCCCCGCCCCCCGGCCCGCCCCCCCCCCACCCCCCTACCGAACCCCCCCCCCCTCCACCCCCCCCCCCCCCCCCCCCCCCCCCCCCCCCCCCCCCCCCCCCCCCCCCCCCCCCCCCCCCCCCCCCCCCCCCCCCCCCCCCCCCCCCCCCCCCCCCCCCCCCCCCCCCCCCCCCCCCCCCCCCCCGGGCGACAGCTCGCAGCCCCAGTGAACTACCAGCTCGTGCACGACGACGTGCTGCACCCGGCGCACATCGAGGCCGAGCTGGACGGCGGGGTGTAGTCCCAGCACGACCCGTGGGCGGCCTTCGCCGACGCGAGATCGCCGCACTTTCCCGGGCCGAGGGCCTTGCCGCCGTAGTCCGCGATCCACGCGGAGCCGGGCGTGCCGGTCGACAGGTTCGTCAGCTCTTGACCGCTCCCCGCGGGCCCGGTGCAGCTCGTCGTGCTCATGCCCGACTTCGAGAAGTCGCCGAGGTAGAGGTCGACGTTCGGGTACTTCGCGCCGCCGACCGTCTGGTAGCAGTAGCTGTCGTCGCCGCTGTCGCCGCAGTAGTCGTCGATCTGGACCCACCCGGTGTGCTTGCTGCCGTTGGGCATCGTGCGACCGTCGAGGAACTCGACGTAGAGGTGGTCTCCGTAGGCCAGCTTGCCGCCGAACGGCTTGAGCAGGCGGAACGGCAGCGCCACCGAGAGGTAGGGCACGAGCTTGCGGCCGGAGCCGCTGATCGCCGAGTTGACCGGCGTGTTGTCCTGGAACGAGTACCAGGTCATCACGTACTTCCCGAGCAACGTCTTGGTCGGCGGCACGCCCGTGTCGCCCGGCGGCGTCCCCGTGTCCGTGGGTGGTGTGCCGGTGTCCGTCGGAGCGCCCGTGTCGGGGGCGATGCCCGTGTCGGAGACGATGCCCGTGTCGGACGCGGTGCCCGCGTCGGCGTCGCCCGTGACCTTGCTGTCCGTGCTCGCGGCGTCGTCGGTCGCGCCGCTGTCCAACGGTTCGTCGACGCCCGTGGAGCCGTCTCCACAGCCGGCGAGCAGCGCGATCGCGAACACGGGGACGAGGACGGGGCGGGTCATGGTCGGCTCCTTGGTCACGCCTCGAGCACCAGCACGACGAGTGCCAGAGTGTATCCGAGGCGCGGTGCCGTGCACGCGTCGGAAGGGCTGGGTACTCGGGTCCCCACCTGGGGAGAGAGGTGGTCAGTCCGCGCCGACCGTCACGAACGCGCGCTCGGGCAGGAGCAGCGCAGTGAGCCGGCCGTCGGTGCTGCCGGCGCCGGTGTCGATCGCGAGCACGTCGCCGGTGTCGAGGGGATCCACGCGCGGTCGGTGGCCCATGATCACGGGGCGATCGATGGGAGGACACATCTCCGGGTCGTTCTTGCTCCACAGGAGGTCCTGCGCGTGGTGCTCGACCAGCCAGGGGACGATGCCGTCGAACGGCACGCCCTCGAACGACACGTGCGCGGGCACGCCGGCGTGGATCAGCCAGTACGACTGGCCGGGCACGTCGAGGCGCGCGGCGATCGCGAGCGCGCCGAGGAACCTGCGGTGCGCCTCCGGGATCCGCCACGCCTGGCCCTCGAGCTCCTGCACCGTGTCGCCGATCGCGCCGTAGGATCGGAGCGTGGCGAGGCCGCCCATCTTGGGGAGGATGGCGAACGGGTCGAGCTCCTCGCCGCGGACGAACGCGCGCACCCACTCCTCGTGGTTGCCGCGCACGCCGACCGCGCCGCGCTCGAGGAGCCGGTCGATGGTGCCGCGGGTGTCGGGGCCGCGGTCCACCACGTCGCCGATCACCACGAGGGCGCGGTCGGCGAGCCGGGGCAAGAGGCGGTCGAGCAGATCGAGGCGGCCGTGGAGATCGCCGAGCACGGCGACGGGTCGCTCGAAGGCGTAGTGGGCGACCCGGGCCACGACGCCAGGGTACGCCAGATGGCTATCCCTGTCTCAGTCGGACGGGGACGCTCGTGTCCTCGTAGATGGCGGCGACGGGCAGCGTGAGACCCACGGACGCGAGGACGACCTCGCCGCCAGCTTCGGCGGGATGGAACTCCCAGACCCCTGTGTCGTTGCGGCGATAGACGACCACCTGCTGGATGCGCGAATCCACCGTGACGAACTCCTGGAGGCTGCTCGAGCGACGGTAGTCCGCGAACTTCTCCCCCCTATCGTAGTCGCTGGTGGACTCCGAGAGCACCTCGACGATCAGGGTCGCGTGGCGCTGAACGAGCGGATCGTCCGCATCACGCGGGTCGCAGGTCACGAAGAGATCGGGGTAGAAGTACACGTTGGCGGCGTCCACCCGGAGCTTGACGCTCTCGAACAGGACCCGGCACGGACCGCCGCGGAGGTGCGCGCGCAAGGCCGCGTGCAGGTTGCCGGTGATGACGTTGTGGGCCACCGAGGTGCCGGCCATCGCGAACACCTCACCGCGCACGTACTCGTGCTTCTCGTCGCTGGTCGCCTCCAGCGCGAGGTACTCTTCGGGGCTCAGCGAGCGTGGCGCGGCCTGGTTCGCCATCATCGTCAGTCTAGCGCGCAGACCGGGCACGGGCAGTTCACTTGGGGCAGCCAGCGGCCGTGCCCTTGCGCAGCGGCACGTGGTGGCGCTCGGCGAGGGTTGCGAGGCGGCCCGACTTCTCGATCGCGTCGAGCGCGGCGTCGACCTTCGCGGCGAGCTCGTCCTCCCCGGCCGGCATCAGGATCCCGTAGGCCTCGTCGGCCTTCTCGGGCGAGGAGAAGCGCCAGCCGTCGCTGCCCTTGATGGTCATCTCGGGGCGCGCGGCCGCCAGCGGCTCGTCCACCAGGATCGCGGCGACCGTCTTGTTGCCGAGCTCGGCGAACACGAGGTCGGTCGTGTCGAACAGCTGCAGCGTGGCCTTCGGATACTCCGCGCGCGCCGCGGCCTCGGAGGTGGTGTTCTTCTGCGCGCCGAGCACGAACACGTCCTTCGGTCCGAGCACGTGGTCGCCGCGCACGACGAGCCGCTGCCCGACCTGCAGGTAAGGCCGCGAGAACGTGAACGCCTTGCACCGATCCTTGGTGATGCTCACCGCGGAGATCACCAGATCGAACCCGTGCGAGGGGGTCAGCAGCTCCGACCACGTCGAGGGCACGAGGTCGATCTCGGCGCCGAGCTCCTTGGCGACGGCGGCGGCGAGCTCGACGTCGAAGCCCTCCTGTTTGCCGGTGTCGGGGTTCCAGCGGACGAACGGCTCGTGCTGGATCCGCTCGATGCCGACCCGCACCCGCTTGTGGCGCAGCACGCGGGCGAGGGCGTGCTCGTCGAACGAGAACTCACGCCAGGCAGTGACCCTGCCGTCGCGCGTGGCGCGGATGCGCAGGCGGCCAGGGGTGGCGCGCAGCTCGGCCCACTTCACGAGGAGATAGTCGTCGCCCTCGGGCGCGAGCTTGGTGCCGAGCGGCTCGAAGCGATCCGCGACGGCTCGCTCGATCTCGATGGCCACGCGCCCGCCAGCGCCGAGGGTCTTCCAGCGGTACATCGTGGGTGGGCGGTGGCTCGTGTAGAAGCCTCCGGCCTCGGGCTCGAGGAGCTCCACGGTGGCCGGTGCGATCGCGCTCGACGCGGGCGGCGCCGCCACGGTCGGGACCGAACCCGAAGGGGCCGCAGCCGCGCGCTTCGCCTCGCGGTCGTGTCGCAGGAAGAGGACGAGGCCCCACGCGGACACCGAGACGACGGCGACGATGGCCCACGGCTTCCACGCGTTGCGCCTCCCACCGGCGCGGGGCCCAGCTGCCCTTGGCGCAGTGCGGCTCACGGGCGCGTTCGGCTCGCTGGCCTGCGTCGCCGCGAGCGGGTCGATCGACGGCTCGGGCATCGAGACGCCGAGGATCACCGCGAGCGCGGAGATGGCGTGCGACGTGCTCGGGTAGCGGAGGCTGGGGTCCGGCGCCGTGCACCGCGCGAGCCAGGCGTCGAAGGCTTCGGGCAGCTCCACACCATGACCCCTCGCCCGCGCGCTCGCCGACTCCGCCGCGCCGCGACCGATCTCGCGCGCGAGGTCGAGCCACTGCTCGCCGCGCCAGTAGGGGCGTCCGACCAGCAACGTGTACGCCACGAGCCCGAGCGCCCACTGGTCGGTCGCGGGGCCGATCCGCCCGCCCGAGGTGGCCTGCTCGGGCGCCATGTAGAGCGGCGTGCCACCACCGAGCGTGCTGTTCTGCCCGACGTCGAGCACCTTGGCGATGCCGAAGTCGAGGATCTTGAGCGTGGGGGGGCGCCGTGCTCGTTCTCGGTCAGGAACAGGTTCTCGGGCTTGATGTCGCGGTGCACGACGCCGGCCGCGTGCGCCTTGTCGAGGGCCTTGGCCGCCTGCGCGAGCCAGTCGACGACGTCGCGCGGGGCGCAGCGAAGGTGGGCACGGAGCTCCGCGGCGAGGTCGCGGCCGCGCAGCAGCTCCATCACGAGGAACGGCGTGTTGGTCGGCGCGTCGACGCCGGCATCGACGACCGTGACCACGTGGTTGCTCTCGATGCGCGCGCCGACGCGGGCCTCCTGCGCGAAGCGCGCGCGGAACGCTGGGTCATCCGCCAGCGCGGGGCTCATCACCTTGAGCGCGAGGAGACCGTCGGTGTGCACGTGACGGACGCGGTAGACCGCACCCATGCCGCCCGCGCCGAGTCGGGCCTCGACGCGGTATCGGTCGGCGAACACCTCGCCCACCCCGAGCTCAGCGGCTCCACGCACGCAGACACCTTCGCCAAGGGCGGCGAAGCGGTCAAGCTGGGTCTCGCTCGGCGCGCTCGATCTGCGCGCGGAGCACCGCGGCGCAACGGGCCTCGTAGTCCTCGTCCGAGCCGGGGAACGAGGCGCGCAGGCCCGCGAGTCCGTGCGCGGTGGCCCAGAGCCCGAAGCTCGCGAGCTCGGCGGCGCGGTCGCTCGTGGTCACCTCGCGCATCGTCGCGCGCACCACGTCGATCGGGGACTCCCGCAGGTCCTGGACGTGCCGACGCTTGGGCGGCGTCCACCGATACAGGAGCTCGAACTCCGCGGGGTGGGTGGCCGCGAAGGCGACGTACCCGAGGCCGAACGCGACGAGGCGCTTGACCGGATCCTTCACGCCGCGGCCGGCCTGCTCGAGGAGGTCGGTGAGCTCGTCGCGGAGCTCGTCCGCCACCGCCGCGAGGATCGCGTCGCGACCCGCGAAATGGGCGTAGAGACCCGCGGGGCTGTAGCCCGCGGCGGCGGCGATCTCTCGCAAGGAGCACTGCGCGTGGCCTCGCCGACGGACCAGCGCCCGCGCGGCGCGCAGCACCCGGGACTGGCCTTCGGACCGAGGCACGAACATCGTTCGCAAGGGTACCGAACATTGTTCGGTGCGCAAAGTGGACCGCTGGGTCGTGGCTAGTCGAGGCCGGCGAAGAGCGCGCCCACGTCGACGACGAGGCCCTCGTGGTCCGGGACGACCAGCGCGCCCGTCTCGGCCGCCGCGACCCGGGCGTAGAGGCCGCTCCGCAGGGCGAAGATCTCCAGCGTCCGGTCCTCGGGATCGACGATCCAGTACTGCGCGATTCCGCGCTTGGCGTACTCGTCGAGCTTCGCGATCCGATCGCGGCGGTGGTTCTCTGCGCCCTCGGACAGCACCTCCACGACGATGGCGGGTGGCACCTGGACCACGCCTCGCGGTGATGGACGCTCGAGGAACACCGCGGCGTCGGGGACCCGCCCCTTCCGCTCGCCGATCGAGAGGCGGACGCCATCGCCGACGACCCAGGCGCCCCGGGGGCGAAAGTACTCGCGCAACAACGCCGAGAGCTCGGCGACGACGTAGCCGTGGGCGAAGGTGCCCATCTCAGCCTCGACGAGCCGACCTTCGACCAGCTCGCGAGCGTCGTCCTCGGGCAAGAGCCCCCACTCCTCGACCGTCAGCAGGGCCTGCGCCGTCATGGGCACCGTCATCGTAGCACCTCATGCGACGAGGTCGGCGCGAGCGGACCAACGGTTGCGTCCGATCTACCCGAGGCGGAGCACGCGCCGGTGGAACGCGACCTCCGCCTCGATGGCGTGGCGCACGTTCTCCGGGCGCCGGAAGCCGTGCCCCTCGCCCTCGAACGCGTGGTACTCGGCGTCGATCCCGCGCGCGCGCATCGCGTCGTAGATCGCGCGGGTCTGCGCCGGCGGCACCGCCTTGTCCTCGAGGCCCTGGAAGAACACCACCGGCGCGGTGAGCTTCTCCGGCGCGTGGATCGGCGAGCGCTCGACGAAGAGATCCTTGCGCTCGGGGTACGGCCCGACGAGGAACCGATCGTAGTGCGACTCGAACTTGTGGGTGTCGCGGGTGAGCGCCTCGAGGTCGCTGATCCCGAAGTGACAGGCGCCGGAGCGGAACACGGTCGACAGCGAGAGCGCGCGCAGCACCGTGTAGCCACCGGCGCTGCCGCCGCGGATCGCGAGGCGCGCCGGATCCACGCGACCCTCTTCGCCCATCGCCCGCGCGCCTTCCACGCAGTCGTCCACGTCGAGCACGCCCCACTGTCCGCGCAGGCGCTCGCGGTAGCGCCGGCCGAATCCGGTCGAGCCGCGGTAGTTCACGTCGAGCACCGCGAAGCCGCGGGTCGTCCAGAGCTGGATGGCGAGGTTCGGCGTCGGCGCCGCGCACCCGGTGGGCCCACCGTGCACCGTGACGAGCAGCGGGGGCCGCTCGCCGCCCGGGCCCTCGAACCCCCGCAGTCGAGGCGCGTAGAAGAACCCGTGCGCCGTCTCTCCGTGCGTCGTCGCGAAGCGGACGGGGACCGGCGCGCTGTGGTCGTCCTCGTCGAGGATCGGCGGCGGCTGGCGCAACACCGTCTTGCTCCTCGTCTCGAGATCGTAGTGCACGAGGCTGCTGTCGCGCCCCGCCCAGCCGCGGATCGCGAGCGCCCCGTGTTCCGAGACGGCGACCTGACCGACGTGCCCGAGCCCGTCGTCGAGGACGGTGACGGACCCGGTGTCGAGGTCGCCGACGAGGAGCACCGACAGGCCGGCCTCGAGCCCCGCGGCCACCACGCGGCGCCCGGCGAAGCCGAAGCACTCCGTACCGAGGAGCCACAGGGGCTGGAACACGTCGGCCTCCGTCGCGAGCACGCGGACGAGCCCCTGATCGGTCACGCGGTGGAGGCGGAACCGGTCGTCCACCTCGACGCTCACGTAGAGCGCGCCGTCGGGCCCGAACGTGGGCTGGTAGGCCGCGCCACCCTCGCCACCCGCGACACGTCGCGGCTCGACCGCGCGGCCCTCGCCGTCGAGCGTGGCGACCCACGCGACCGCCGCGTCCCAGGGCATGTGCGGGTGATCCCACGTGAGGAACGCGAGGCGTCGGCCGTCGGGCGAGAGCGTGGGGCTCGCGTAGAAGTCGTGGCCCGAGAGCAACGCTCGCACCGCGCCGGTCTCGAGGTCGATCGCGACGAGCTCGTTGACCGGCTGTGTGCCACCGTCGTGCAGCTCCGAGACCGCGAGGATCCGGCCGCGCGGCTCGTCGAAGACCATCTCGGCGAACCGCCGCGGCGACTCGGTCGTGAGCGCGTGCACGGGACCGTCGGGCTCGACGAGGTGCAGGCGGCCGTCGGTCCCGTCCGAGACGACGATGCGACCCGACCGCGCGAGCGCATAGGGGCGGCCGCCGTACTCGTGCACCTTGGTGCGCACGTCGAGCCACCCCGGCGTCCGGTCGCGGCGCGCCCCGCTGGGCTCCTCGCACACCAGCACACCCTTGCCGCCGAGCTCGGGGCGGCCCTCGACCCAGAAGCGCGCGCCACCCGCGCTGAAGCTCGGAAACGACAGCCGCAGCCCCGCGCCAGCGACGGCCTCGGGCGACAGCGGAGAAGGGAAGGCACCGAAGGCGACGCGCTGCATGGCGACAGGCTAGCGAATCGTCCGCCGGCTGCGTGCTAGACCATGGGTGTGTCCACTCGCCGTCGCGTGCTCGCGACGCTCGCCGGCGCCGCGCTCTCGCCGCTCGGGCTCTCCCGTGCGCTGGCGGCGCCCGGCCTCGGCGAGGCGCCGACGCTCGATCCGCTGCTGAAGCCGAAGACGTTCGAGCCGACCCTGCGGCGGCGGGTGCTCTACGTGGTCATCGATCGCGTGGAGGACGGGCCGATGTCGTACCACCAGTCCAACATCCACGGCGTACGCACGGCGGTGTCCGCGTTCGACCCGACCTTCGAGGTGGTCGCGCTCACGGTCACCGACCTCGCCGGCATGGACGCGGCCCTCCTCGACGCGACGTACCAGCCGCTCGCCGTGTTCGGCGCGGGCAGCTTCACCGAGTGGTTCATGTACGCGGTCGACAGCAGCTGGCGCTCGCGGCTCGACCACTACATGGGGCTCCTGCGAACGATGAAGATCCCGCTCGTCGCCGTGTGTGGCAGCCACCAGCTCGTGGCGATCGCCTTCAACGGCTTCTCGGCCGTCGCGCACATGACCGACCACGGGGCACCGGTGCGCGTCTCCGAGGAGCTCGCGGCGCCGAAGCCGCGCGGGATGTGGCCGTGGCCGCGCGTCGGCGAGGAGGGCAACTACCCCGTGCTCGCGACGCAGGCCGGGCTGCTCGACCCCATCGTGAAGGCGAGCGGCACGGCGCCCGTCGCGGCCTCGCACCACAAGGACATGGTGGTGGACACGAGTGGCTTCACGCTCCTCTACCAGGGCGACGAGAGCCGCACGCCCGCGACGACGGCGGGCGAACAGGTGAAGGTGCGCTGTCGCGTCCAGGGGATGCGCCTCGACGATCCCACGCGCTTGCTCTACTCGACGCAGTTCCACCCGGAGATGCGTGGGTTCGACGAGAGCACGACGGACGACAAGGGCTTCGGCGTCAAGTGGCTGCACGCCTTCCTGCGCGAGGCCCAGGCGTTCTGGGCCGCCAAGAAGCCAGCGTAGTCTCGGAAGCTCAGCTCGCGCAGTCGTGGGAGGGCTTGGCCGCGGGCGAGGTGCCGAGGAGCCGCGCGCCGAGCTCGCGGAACGCCCAGCGCGCCATCGCGGCGTAGGCCTTGTCGGGGGCCTTGGCGGAGGCGGTGTCCACGCACTCGCGGTCGACCGTGATGCTCACCGCGGCGAGCGCCTCGGGCGCAGCGCCCGGGGTCTTGAGCACGAGGCGGAAGCGGAACGTGAGGGCGGGCAGCGCGGGGCCCGGGCCGTCGAGCAAGCCCGCGGCGTCGACCGCGTGGATGACGTCGAGCGTGACTGCCGGGGGGAGGCCGCCGTCGCTCTCGGGGACGAGCTCGACGAGCTCGCCGAGCCAGTCGCGCATCGAGGTGCGGAGCGCCGTGACGCCGACCTTCTCGCCGGCCTTGCGCGCGCCATCGAGCTGGTAGGAGGGCAGGAAGGCCGTGCCGGCGAACCGCGCCGAGTGGGTGACGGCCGCGTCGACGAGGGTGAGGTCCGGGGTGGCCTCGGCGACGAACCGCACGGCGACGCGCGGCCCGTGGGCCTCGGCGGCGTAGAGCAGTCGGGCGAGCTTCGGGGGCGTGGCCGCGAGGGCGCCCTGCCACGGGGAGTGACTCACCTGGACGACGGCGTCGCGGTAGATCGAGCGACGAACCCGGCGCACCTCGAGGTCGAGGCCGTGGTCGGGGTTGCGGGTCTCGAAGGCGGCGAGCGTGGCGAGCGTGGCGCTGGCCTGGCCGAGGTCCTCGAGCAAGAGGCGACGACGCGCGGCCTTGACCTCGGCGACGCCGAAGCCGGGGTGGCTTGCCGAGAAGCGAGCGAGGGCGCCGAGCGAGCCGGCGGCCACCGCGGCGCGCAGCTCGGCGTGCGGCAGGAAGTGGTCGCGCACGATCGGGGCGTAGCGCCCGTCGGCGAGGTAGGCGGTCCACGTGGTCGGGTCGTCGATGGTGCGCGCGTGGGCGAAGGCGACCTCGTCGCTGACACGGTCGCGCACGACGTGGAGCGCGCCCGCCACGATCACCGCGAAGGCGAGGCGGGGGAGCGAGGGGAGCAAGGGTGCCAGGCCGAGGCCACGCGCGCCGTCCGCGTCGGCGAGCGGATCGAGCAGCGCTGCGTCGCCCGCTTCGCCGAAGATTCCGCTCGGACGGGGCGGCGGCGCGGTGAGGGCGCGGAGGAGAGCGCGCGCGCTGCCCGGATCGAACGTCTCGAGCTCGAAGGCGGCGCCGAGGCCGAGGCTCGCCTCGACGCGCGCGCCGTTGCGGCGCAGGCAGAGATCCTCGAGCGGGTACTTGCGCAGCTCCCCGCCGGCCGCGCGGACGACCGTGGTCGGGAAGACGTACCAGCCATCGGTGTACGGGGTCTCGCGACGGCTCCGCGCTCGACCGGCGAAGCAGGCGATCACGACGAGCGCCGCGAGGGGTGCCAGCACCCAGATCGGCTGGTGCGCGCGCCCGACGTCGCCGAAGCCCACCGCGAGCAGCGCGACGGTCGCGGCCACTGCGCCGAGGGTCCACGGGATGGACGTGCGGCGCTGGGTGGTCTCGCACTGGACGTGCAGCGTCGGGCGGGGCGGGAATCGACCAGAGATAGCCGCGACGAAGCGCTCCTGGACCCGCGTGGGCAGGCTGTGGAAGTCGTAGGTGCGGGCGCGGGCGAGGAAGCGGGACATGGCGATGCGCTGAACGGACCGAAGGGATGGAGGTTGATGGCGTCTCAGACGACCCAGATCTGGCGGAAGCTCGACCGGTAGCGATCGGCGATGCTGGGCGCGATCCGCTCGTTGACGCAGACGAGGAGCGCGGCCTCGCGACAGCTCTGCTCGATCGCGTCGGGGCTCCTCACTGTCGTGCCGAGCTTGGTCGTACCGTGCTTCTTCGGGTTGGCGTCGAACAAGCCGGCGAGGTGGGTGTCCGACGGCAGCACGGTCGCGGCGAGGGTCGCGTAGAACGCCGCGCCGTAGAGGTAGATCTCGCGGCTCGCGGCGAGCTCGGGTGCGAGCCGCTCGAGACGCGCGACGTAGTCGAGGAAGGTCTGGGCCCGGACTCGCGCCGCCTTCACGCGCTCCCGGCTCTTGCGCACCGGCCGCGTGCCGGCGCCGAGGTTCCTCGCGACGAGCACGATGGCACCCACGCTGGACTCCTCGTCGACCTCGAGCACCGAGAACCCGCAGGCGGTGACCACCTCGACCAGCACGTCGGCCGCGAAGTGGCTCCGGTGGTCGGCGCACGCGAGGTCCACGACGTTGGTCGCGTGGCTCGGCACCACGAGGTAGAGGATCGCCGAGGGCGCCGCGATGCTGCGCAGGTAGCGCAGGCCCGAGATCGGATCGGGGTCGTGCTCGAACGCGAAGAACGAGCAGAGGACGTCGTACTTCCGGTCGGTCGGGCGCTCGCCGAGGTGGACACGGTCCGCGCCGACGATGCGCGCGAGCGGCTCGCGATAGCGGCGCCCGACGTCGTGCGCGGTCAGATCGGAGAAGCCGTCCTTGCGGAGGCGGGAGAGGATCCGGCCGCGGCCGCAGCCGTACTCGAAGACCGCTGCGCTGGGCTCCGTGCGCTCGAGGACCTTCTTGCGAAACGTGCCGTAGTCGAGGTCGGTGCGGAACACGACGCTGCCGTCGGTCGTGGTCACGATCTCGTCGTGGCCGTCGTCGTCGGTGAGGACCGCGTCGTAGTCGTCGGCGTAGTAGGCCGCGAGATCGAGGTCGATCTCGGTGTGCAGGTGCCCGCAGCTGGTGCAGAGCACGAGCTCGGATCGCCGCTCGATCACCTTCGACTCCGAGGTGACCGAGCGCGCCTGGCTCGTCAGAACCTCGCCCTTGCCGGAGCAGACCGGGCAGCTCATCGCTCGCCTCCGAGCATCCGCGCGTCGTCGTCGAGGACGAGCTCGGGGTGCAGCGCGGTGAAGTCGCCGCCCTCGTGGAGGCCTCCCACCCACCCGTGGTCGATCGCGGTCGGGTGCGCCATGTCGAAGAAGCGCGCCTGCCCCGAGATGCGCACGCGGTCCCGCGACTGGTTCCAGCCGGACTGGTGCAGGGTGAGGAAGTCGAGGAACACCACGTCGCCGGGCCGGGTCTCCACTGTCGCGATCAGGTGCTGGGCGGCGATGTGGGCCGCGTCGGGGATCTCGAAGGTCTTGGTGTAGTCGCGCCCGCGGTTCAGCGGGTCGTGGGCCCGCACCGGCAACACGCCGACGTGGTGGCTGCCGCGCGCGATCTCGACGGGGCCCATGGAGTGGGTGACGTCCACGAACGGGATCCACGCGACGAAGCCGCGCGGAGAGGAGATCTGCGCGTGGTACTCCTGGTGCCACGTCGACCGCCAGTGGTGCTCTCCCGGGATGTCGAGCCGGATCCCGGCGCCCCGGAAGGCGAGGCCCACGTCGTCGGACTCGAGCAGCTCGTTGGCGGCGGTGGTGAGCTCCGCCGAACCGAGCAGCTCCCAGAACGGGAGGACCTTGCGGGCCGCGTCGTAGACCACCCCGAGCGCGCGGCGATCCTTGACGGCGAGCGCCAGCAGCTTGGCGTGGATCTCGTCCCGCACGAGGTGGGGGGCGCTCGGGGTGAACTCCGGCGCGCGCGCGCAGAGCAGCCGATCGATGGCCAGGAGCGCGCGGAGGATCGGGGTCTCCGGCAGGAGGCTGCGGGCCACGAGGAAGCCATCTCGGCGGAACCGCGCGAGGTCGATGTCGGTGAACATGCAAGGTCGGCTGAGCACGGGCCGTGCCGTGTTCTCCGGCCTGCGGCACGGCCCGTGCGTTGGGGAGCTCCACCATGCGCTTCAACGTCGCCGTCGTGACGCCCCCGGGGTTCCCGTTCACCCACTTCTTCTTCGACTCGGTGCGGATGCTCCGCGGGGCGATCGAGGGGGCAGGGCGGCCCTGCACGGTGACCCACAACGTGCTCGAGCGCGACCGCGTCAACGTGATCGTCGGGATCCACACGCTCACCGACCCCGGGCTGCTCGACTCGGTGGTCGATCGGAACCTCGACGTGGTCGTCCTCAACACGGAGATGGTCCGCGGCAAGGGCTTCAACGGCGTGGTGCACGACGCTCGATGGAACGACTTCGTGCTGCCGCTCCTGCAGCGCGCGCGGGCGTGTGGGACAGCTCGCCCGAGAACATGGCCGCCCTCGCGAGCCACGGTGTGGAGAGCGAGATGCTGCGGTTCGGCTGGGTGCCCGAACTCGAGGGCGACGTGCGCCACGACCAGGAAAAGGACCTGGATTTCTACTTCTGCGGGAGCATCACGCCGCACCGCCGCGAGGTGCTCGATCGGCTCGCCGACCTCGGCTACCGCGTCGCCGTCGCCTTCGACGACGCGCCGTTCTTCCGCAACGCGAACCTGAGCCGCGCCGAGGTGCTGCCGACGCTGCGGCAGAACGACCTGCTCACCCACGTGCCGCAGGCGCGCATCCTCCACCTGGTCGCCAACGGATGCCTCGTCGCCGGCGAGGGCGGCGAGAACCAGGCGCCGGTCGAGGACCTCTTCGTCCACACCAGCGCGAACGACGTCGTCGACCTCCTGCGACGCACCCGCGCCCGGGCCGATCGGCGCGCGCTGGCCGAGTCGTTCCGCGCCCGCCTGCGCACCCGCCCGATGGCGGCCATGGTGGCCCCGCTGCTCGACGCCCTCGATCGCCAGCCCTCGTCACCCTCCTGGCGCACCGTCAGGGGTTTGGCTGTCGGGGGGGCAGGGGGGCACGATCACTCGACCGGCTCCGCTCCGGCAAAACAAGACCCTCCCGTAGGCACAGCGTGTGCTCGGGGGGCAGTGTGACTCCTCGCATCGCCCTGTGCATGATCGTCAAGGACGAGGCCCGGTTCCTCGCCGGCTGCCTCGAGAGCGCGCGCGGCGCGGTGGACGAGATGATCGTCGTCGACACCGGGAGCCGCGACGACTCGGTGGCGATCGCGAAACAGGCCGGGGCGCGCGTCCTCTCCTACACGTGGACGCACGACTTCGCGGCGGCGCGGAACTTCGCGCTCGCGGCCACCAAGGCCGAGTTCGTGCTGCAGCTCGACGCGGACGAGGAGCTCGCGAAGGGCTCGGCCAAGGCGATCCGCGCCGCGGTGGGGCAGGCCAAGGACGCCTGGCTCCTGCGCCTCCACCACGCGACCCGGCTGGATGCCGATCGAGCCGCGGTCGTCGCGGGGCACGCCGACGCGCGCGTGGGTGACGAGCAGAACCTGCCGCGCCTGTTCCGACGCGAGGCGCGGTACGCCGGCGCGATCCACGAGGACATCGGGGAGTGGTTGCACGCGCACGGAGGCCGGCTCGGCCACGTGGACGCGGACATCGTCCACTGGGGCCGCACCGCGGAGGTCGTGGCCGCGAAGGACAAGGCGGAGCTCAACCAGAGCTTGCTGCGCAAGGCCGCCGCCGAGGAGTCCGGGCTGCTCTATCACGGCTACCTCGCGACCGAGCTCCTCGACTGTGGCAAGCACGAGGAGGCGCACGCCGTCGCCGAGGAGGCCTTCGGTCGCCTCGAGCGCGGGCTCGTACCGAGCCACCACTCGGCGCTGCGCGTCGCACTCGTGCGCATCGACGGTGCGCTCCGTCGCGGCGACCTCGGAAGGGTCGCGGCCACGGTGCAGCTCGTGGAGGCGCGGGAGGGATCCCACCGCGATCTGCAGCACCTCCTCGGCGAGGGGTATCTCGCGGCCGCGATCCCGGCGCGGGGCCACGCGCGCGCCCGCAACCTCGCGCGGGCCATCGCAGCGTTCGGCTCGGCGATCGACAAGGCCGGGGTGCGCTACGCGCAGGCGTTCGTGAGCGGCGCGGGGCACGAGGCCAGCCACACCCAGCGGGGGATCGCGCGGCTGCTCGAGGGCGACGCGGCCGCCGCGCTCGCGGATTTCGACCGCGCGCTCGCCCGGCGCCCGAAGCATCGCCCGGCCTGGCTCGGCAAGGCGGAGGCGCTCGTCGCGCTCGACCGCGCCAAGGAGGCGCTCGCGGTGCTGGACGGGCGTCTCGACGAGACACCGGACGCCTGGGTCGTGGCGGCGGCCGCGCTCGAGAGGCTCGGCGCCATCGAGGACCTGACCGCCTGCTTGCGGGCCGCGCGGGAGCGCGTGAGCAAGGGCTATGTCTCGTCGCACCGACGGCGCGTACACCTCGATCGCGCGGCGGCGCTGGCGAGCTACCAGGGGCAGCCCATCGTGGACGACTCGCCGATGGGCGTCCTCGGCGCGCTGCTCTCGCGGCGCCCGCTCGCGGTGGAGGCCACGGGGGCGACCTTCCCCGACGCGCGAACGCTCCTCGATCCGCTGCTCCCGAACCTCCTCGGCCTCGGCCGTGGCGACCTGGCGGCGGGGCTGTTCGAGCCGCGCGCCCGGGCGCTCGTGCCCGGGATCGTCGACGAGATAGCGGCGCTGGCCGCGCGTCGTGGCTGGAACCTCGGCGACGACGGCGAGGAGCCGCGCTTCTGCCTCGAGGGCGACACGCACGCCTGCGCGCTGGTCGCGAAGATGCTGGGCGAGCACCCCCAGATCCGGTTCGCCGCAGGGGGCACGAAGGTGCCGGTCTCGGTCGAGCCGATGGAGGGAGCCGTGTCCGTACAGGCTCTGTTCGCGGAGCCAAGGCGGGCGATCTCGGAGATCTACGCGCGACTCGGTGTCCCATTTCACGAGGCGCCGCTGCGGGCGGTCCTCACCCACGAGGTGGAATCATGAAGGTGGTGATTTTGGCTGGTGGACTCGGGACGCGGCTCGCCGAGGAGACCGAGGTGCGGCCGAAGCCGATGGTCGAGATCGGCGGGCAGCCGATCCTCTGGCACATCATGAAACACTGCGCGTACCACGGGCTGGAAGAGTTCGTCGTGGCGCTCGGATACAAGGGCGAGGTCATCAAGAAGTTCTTCGTCGAGTACGTCGACTACGGCGGGGACTTCACCGTGGACTGTCGCACCCGCGACGTCCGTCGCCACGACCCGGACCGGGACAAGTGGGTCGTGCACCTGCACGACACCGGGGCCGCCACCAACACCGGCGGACGCCTGCGCCGCCTGCGGCCGCTGCTCGCGCGCGAGCGGTTCATCGTGACCTACGGCGACGGCGTCAGCGACATCGACCTCGGGGCGCTGCTCCGCTTCCACGAGTCCCAGGGCAAGCTCGCCACGGTCACCGCGGTGCGGCCGCCCGCGCGCTACGGGGGCCTGTTCTTCGACGGAAACCTCGTGTCTCGGTTCACCGAGAAGCCGCAGGCGGGCGAGGGCTGGATCAACGGTGGCTACATCGTGATGGAGCCGGGCGCGCTCGAGCTGCTCGCGGGCGACGAGACCAGCCTCGAGGCCGACCTGCTCGAGGAGCTGGCCAAGCGCGGTGAGCTCGCCGCGTTCCGGCACGAGGGCTTCTGGCACTGCATGGACACCCTCCGCGACAAGCGCTTCCTCGACACGATGTGGACCACGGGGCGCGCGCCGTGGCGCGTGTGGGAGGCGGCGTGATCCCATGACCGCTGTCTCGCTCCACCTCCCCGCGGCGCGGGCAGCCTGCCGCGGTTGTGGCCACTCGACGGTGCCCGTCCTCGACCTCGGGTCGATGCCGATCGCCAACGAGCTCGCCCCGACCGCGCTCGAGGCGCGCACCCAGGAGCGGTTCCCCCTCGCGCTCCACCTCTGCCCCTCGTGCGGCCTCCTCCGCGTGGGACACGACGTGGCGCCCGAGCGGCTCTTCCGTGACTATCGCTACTTCTCCTCGTTCGCCGACACGATGGTCTCGCACGCGGCCGCCCTCGTCGACCGCACGTGCGCGGCGCTCGATCTCGGCCCCGACGACCTCGTCCTCGAGATCGCGAGCAACGACGGCTACCTGCTGCAGCACTACGCGCGGCGGGGGATCCTCGTGCTCGGCGTGGACCCGGCCGAGGAGGCCGCGCGGGTGGCCGAGCGCGAGCGGGGCGTCCCGACCGTGTGCGCGTTCTTCGACCGGGCGCTCGCCCGCGCCATGGCGCGCAACGGCACCCGGCCGCGCGTGATCCACGCCCACAACGTGGTGGGGCACATCCCCGATCCGCTCGATCTGCTGCGCGGAATCGCCGAGCTCTTGCGCGACGACGGCGTGGCGCTCGTCGAGATCCCCGACGCGGGGCTGCTCCTCGAGAACGCCGCGTTCGACACGATCTACCACGAGCACTACTCGTACTTCACGGTCACCGGGCTCGTCGGGCTGTGCCGTCGCGCGGGCCTCACGGTGCTCGACGTCGAGCGCACGGCGGTCCACGGCGGCTCGCTCCTCGTCACCGCGGCCCGCTCCGGCACGTCGCTCCCCATCCGTCCGCGCGTCGCCGCCGAGCTCCGCGGCGACGTGGAGCGGGAGACGACGAGCCCCCGTCGCTGGGCCCGCCTCGCCGCGACCGTCGAGGCGCGACGCCAGGCGTTCCGCGCGAAGCTCGCGGAGCTCCCGCGACCGATCTGGGCCTACGGCGCGTCGGCCAAGGGCTGTGTGCTGCTCGGCTGGGCGGGGCTCGGGCCGACCGAGATCCCGTGCGTCGTCGATCGCAGCCCGCACAAGCAGGGCCGCTTCGTCCCCGGCGTGGGCGCCGAGATCGTTCCCCCCGAGGCCATCGACGGCGGTGCTCGTCCCCTCCCTGCGACGCTCCTCCTCACGGTCTGGAACTTGCGAGGCGAGGTGCTCCAGCAACAGCGCGCCTTCCTCGAGAGAGGTGGCCGCTTCATCACCGCAGTCCCTTCGGTGGAGGTCTTCCCGTGATCTTCGACGACACGAGCATCCCTGGCGTCGTCCGCATCCACGGCGCCCGTCACGTCGACCGCCGCGGCTCGTTCGAGCGGCTGTTCTGCGCCGAGTCGTTCGCGGCTGCCGGGCTCGAGCAGACCTTCCTGCAGACCAGCCTCTCCCGCTCGCGCCGGGTGGGCACCCTGCGGGGCATGCACCTGCAGGCCGCGCCGCGCGAGGAGGTGAAGATCGTCCGCTGCCTCGTGGGCCGAATCTACGACGTCGTCGCCGATCTGCGGCCGTGGTCGCCGACCTACCTGCGGTGGGAGGCCCACGTCCTCGGGCAGGGGGACGGTGCCCTCTACGTGCCCCGCGGCGTCGCCCACGGGTTCCAGACGCTCACCGCTGGCGCCGAGGTCCTCTACGAGATCTCCGAGCCGTTCGCCCCCGAGCTGTCGATCGGCGTCCGCTACGACGACCCCTCCCTGTCCATCGCCTGGCCGCTGCCGCCCGTGAACGTGTCCGATCGGGACCTGGCCTTCCCCTTGCTAGGTCTGCGAGCAGAGGCCCGAGCATCATGACCTGCGTCGTCATCTCCCAGCCGATGTTCCTGCCCTGGGTGGGCATGTTGGAGCAGATTCGTCTGTGCGACGTGTACGTCCACTACGACGACGTCGCGTTCTCGAAGGGCAGCTTCGTCAACCGGGTGCAAGTCAAGACGGTGACGGGCATCAGCTGGTTGACGCTCCCCGTTCGCGCGGAGCTCGGGCAGCCCATCCGCGACGTGCAGCTCTCGGAGCGCACCTTCGCCCGCAAGCACCTCCTCACCCTCCGCCAGGCCTACGCCAAGGCGCCCTACCTCGACGCGATGATGGCGGTCGCCGAGGCCACCTACGCCGTCGACTCGCCCTGGCTCCTCGACTGGACGGTCGCGGGCCTCGACGCGCTCCTCTCGGCCTTCGCCCTGCGTCCGCCGCGGGTCGTCTTCTCCTCCGAGCTCGGCATCCCCGGCGCCAACTCCAACCGCGTGCTCGACATCGTCATGCACCTCTCGGGCACCACCTACGTCACCGGGCGCGGTGCCCTCGACTACCTGGACCACCAGAAGTTCGAGCAAGCCGGCGTCGACGTCCGCTACGTCCGCTACGCCACCCACCCCTGGCCGCAGTTGCACGGCCCCTTCACCCCGTTCGTCACCGCGCTCGACTTGCTCGCCAACGTCGGGCCCGCCGGACGCTCCTGCATCGTGTCCGAGACCATCCCCTGGAAGGAGCTCGCCGCGTGAACCCCGAAGCCAGCCACGTCCACCCCGACCACGTCGCGGAAGTCCGCGACAACATCCGTCGGCTCCGCGAGGACCGGGACCTGCACGCGCTCTCGCGCATGTGGGCCCGCGCCGTCGCGCCGTACAAGTACGCCTACAACTTCACCTGGATGGGGCGCCCCATCGTCCAGGTCCCGCAGGACGTGATGGCGCTCCAGGAGCTGATCTTCAAGGTCGAGCCCCGGGTCATCGTCGAGACGGGCATCGCCCACGGCGGCTCGCTCGTGTTCCACGCCTCGATGCTCTCCCTGCTCGGCGGCGACCGGCTCGCGATCGGCGTCGACCGCGAGATCCGCCCGCACAACCGGACGGCGCTCGAGGCCCACCCCATGCGGGAGCGCTTCGCCCTCGTCGAGGGATCCTCGACCGACCCGGCGATCGTGCAGCAGGTCTACGACCTGGTCGACGGGCGCGGCCCGGTGCTGGTGGTCCTCGACTCGGACCACACCCACGAGCACGTGCTCGCCGAGCTGCGCGCCTACGCGCCGCTGGTCGGCGCTGGCAGCTACCTGGTCGTGCTCGACACGCTGGTCTCGGACCTGCCCGAGGAGCTCTACGCCGGCAAGCGCTGGAGCCGCACGAGCAATCCGCGGAGCGCGGTGACCGAGTTCCTGCGCGAGTGCCCGCGATTCTCGATCGACGAGGACGTGGACGCGAAGCTCCTGATCAGCGTGGGCCCGGGAGGGTATCTCCGCGCCACGGAGGACCCGTGAGCCCCCGGGTGCCCGTGGCCGGGCCCTCGATCGGCTCCCTCGAGGAGGAGCTCGTCCTCGAGGTCGTCCGCCACGGTTGGTACGAGAACGCCGGGCTCTACCCCGACCGCTTCGAGCGCGCGTTCGCCGAGCGTCACGGCGTGCGGCACGCGTTCGCGTTGCCCTCGTGCACGGCCGGCCTGCACCTCGCCCTCGCCGCGCTCGACCTCGGGCCGGGCGACGAGGTGATCGTCCCCGAGCTGACCTGGATCGCCACCGCGGCGCCGGTCGTCTACGTGGGCGCGACGCCGGTGTTCGCCGACGTGGACGAGACCGACTGGTGCATCGACCCGGCGGCCGTCGAGGCCTGCATCTCGTCGCGCACGCGGGCCATCATCGCCGTCGATCTGTACGGCGCCGTCTGCGACATGGCCGCGCTGCGTGGCCTCGCCGAGCGGCACGGACTCGCGCTGATCGAGGACGCCGCGGAGGCCGTCGGCTCCCGCCGCGACGGCCGCATGGCGGGCTCCCTCGGCGACGTCGGCGTGTTCTCGTTCCACGGCAGCAAGACGATGACCACGGGTGAAGGTGGCATGCTGGTCACCGACCGCGACGACATCGCCTACCGCGTTCGCGTCCTGCGCGATCACGGCCGCGACCCGGGTGATCGCTGGTTCTGGAACCGCGAGGTCGGCTTCAAGTACCGCATGGGCGCGCTGCCCGCCGCGCTCGGCCTCGCCCAGCTGCAGCGCCTCGACGAGCTCGTCGACCAGAAGCGCCGCATCTTCTCGTGGTACGCCGAGGCCCTCGCCGACGTGCCCGGCATCTCGCTCAACGTGGAGCGCCCCACGGTCCACCAGTCCTACTGGATGACCACCCTCCTCCTCGACCGACGACACCGGCTGCGCAAGGAGGCCCTCTACGCAGGGCTCTCGGCGCTCGGCATCGACGTGCGCCCGTTCTTCCACCCGCTCTCGGAGCTGCCGGCGTTCGCGCACCTCTCCGAGGCCCGGGCCGCGCACCGTCGCAACCACGTCGCCTACGACGTGTCGTCGCGCGGCATCAACCTGCCGTCCGCGCTCAACCTCACCCGCGCGGACATCGAGCGCGTCGCCCGCGGCGTCAAGCTGGTCCTCGGCGTCGCGGCGGAGCGTGCGGCGTGATCGAGGAGCTCGTCGAGGCCATCGGCCAGAAGAACCCCCGGCAGCGTCGGCCGGTGGAGGCGGCGCTCTCGACCCTCCACGACGAGGAGCGGCGCGACCTCAGCGCGTGGGTGCGCCACGCGCTCTCCCGCGGCAACAGCGCGACCTCGCTCGCCGCGGCGTACGATCTCGTCGTGCGCGACACCCTGCGCGAGCAGGTCTATTTCCGCCGGCACGGACGGTATCGCCACACCTCGTTCGCGGACGTCGCGTCCGACGTCTACTTCTCGCCGGTGTACATGCAGCAGTACATGGAGGGCCTCGCGCTCACCGGGTTCTTCTGGGAGAACCACGTCGTCCTGCGGCGCTTCCTCCTGCACGCGCTCGCCCGCTTGCCGCGCGTCCGGCGCTACCTCGAGGTGGGGCCAGGGCACGGCCTGCACCTCGCGGCCGCCGCTCGCCTCGGGTGCGCCGAGAGCTTCGAGGCCATCGACCTGTCGCCGACCAGCGTGGCGCTCTGCAACGATCTCCTCACCTCCGGCGCGCTCGGCGCGCTGCCCGCCGTCCACGTGCGCGAGGCCGATTTCCTCGGCGCCGACGTGGACGGCCCGTTCGGCATCGTCGTGATGGGAGAGGTGCTCGAGCACGTCGAGCGGCCAGACCTCTTCCTGGTCCGCGCCCGCGAGCTCCTCTCCGACGGTGGGCACCTCCTGTGCACCACCTGCATCGACGCGCCGGCCATCGACCACATCCGCCACTTCCGCTCGGTCGAGGAGGTGGAGGCCCTGCTCTTCGACGCTGGGCTCGACGTGATCGAGCGCTGCGTCCTCCCCCACCCCGGCCTCTCGCTGGCCGAGGCGGCCGCGCAACGACTCGCCGTGAACGTGGGCTTCGTCGCTCGCACGCGACCTCGCGCCTGACACTTGCACAGGAGCTCGTCATGGAGACCTTCGAACGCATTCGCGCCCTGGCCGCCGACGTCTTCGGCGTGCCGCCCTCGACTCTCGGTCCTGCCTCCTCGCCCGACGACGTGCCGGGGTGGGACTCGCTGCAGCACCTCACCCTGGTCGCGATCATCGAGCAGGAGCTCGACGTGCGCCTCCGCGACGCCGACGCCGCCGACGCCCAGACCCTCGGTGAGCTGACCCAGGCCGTCGTGCGCGCCCGCGCCGAGGCCGCGTGATCGGCAAGAACCTGCGGCATGCGCTGTCGATCTGGGTCACCAAGGCCAAGGTCGCCGCGCGTTTCGACGTGCTGCTCGAGCCCGCCGTCGTCATCAAGCACCCCGAGCGCCTCTCGTTCGGCAAGAAGTGCACGCTGCAGGCCGGGAGCTACGTCTACGGCTCGCGCAGCGGCGCCGACGTGTCGTTCGGCGACTGGGTCGTGATCGCCGCCGGCGCCATGGTGCTCGGCGAGGGTGGCGTGCGCGTCGGCGACGGCACGCACCTCGGTCCGCACGTCGTCGTGACCAGCCAATACGGTGACGGTCGCGGCGAGCGCGTGACGGACGCGCCCACGGTGCTCACGCGCCCGATCGTGATCGGTCGCGGGTGCTGGATCGGCAGCGGCGCCGTCATCATGCCGGGGGTGATCCTCGGCGATCGTTGCACGGTGGCGCCTGGTTCGGTCGTCTACGGTCGGTTCCCCGACGACACCACGCTCTCCGGCAACCCGGCGCGCCCGCTCCGCCGTGTCACGAGGGCCGCCACGGCCTCGGCCGAGGTCACCGCGGAGTCCCAGGGCGCGACCACGCGGTTGCGCCCCGCGTGCTTGGCCCGGTAGAGCGCGCTGTCGGCGTCGGCGAGCAGCGCCTCGCGTTCGCGGGTGCCCACGTGGCGCAGCGAGGTCACGCCGACGCTCGCGGTGACCTCGAGAGGCCCGACCCGGGTCGGGAACGGCGCCCGCGCGATGGCGAGCCTCAGGCGCTCTGCGGCGAGCCGTGCGTGGGCCTTCGACTCCACGGGAAGGATCGCGAGGAGCTCCTCGCCACCGATGCGGCCGAGGATGTCGCCCGCCCGCAGCGTCGACGAGAGCCGCTTCCCGAGCTCGCGGAGCACGTCGTCTCCGACCAGGTGCCCGTGGGTGTCGTTGACGGTCTTGAAGTGGTCCACGTCGAACAGGAGCACGCCGACGTCGCTGCCCGAGCGCTCGGCGCGGGCGGTCTCCGTGTCGAGGAGATCGAGGGCCGCGCCGCGGTTCCAGAGCCGGGTCAGGGCGTCGCGTGTGGCCTGCTCCCGCAGCGACTCCCGGGCGGCGTGGAGGTCGTGCACCAGCCGCACGACCCGCGCGCCGGTACGCAGGCGTGCCCGCAAGACGCCCGCGTCGGCGCCCTTGGTCACGAAGTCGTCGGCACCAGCGTCGAGGCCCTCGGCGATCCGTCGAGGATCGTCGTGGGCCGTGAGGAGGACCAGGTAGACGTAGCGCTCTCCGCAGGCGCCGGCGCGTACCCGCCGACAGACTTCGGGCCCTGACAGGCCGGGCATCTCCCAGTCGAGCACCGCGATGTTCGGGCCGTCGGGCGCCACCAGCGCCGCGAGCGCCTCTTCCCCGTCGCCGACCACGATCACCTCGTGTCCCGCCGTGCGGACGAGGAGCGAGAGGACGCGGCGCGCGGCCGCGCTGTCTTCGGCGATCAGCACGCGCGGCGCAGGCGTGTCGGGGGTCGACATACCGACCAGAACGGTCCAGGTGCCAGAGCCTTTAGAGAGGATGTGCGGCGCAGCGCTTGCAACGTTCCTTCGTGTGTCCTCCCCTTTCGACCTGAGAGCTCTCCGCGCAGCGCTCGGTGACGATCCCACACTCGTCGCTGACGTGGTCGCAATCTACCTCGCATCGGAGCAGGAACTCTCCGCGACGATGCGCGCGCCGCCGCCCGCGAGGACTGGGGAGAGGTCGCCCGCGTGGCCCACGCGCTCCGGGGAGCCGTCCTCGCCATCGCGGCCATGGACATCGCCCCGGCGCTCCACGAGCTCGAGGTGTCGGCGCGGAACGGCACGGCCACGGAGCCCCTCTGCCACGCTCTCTATGCTCTCGGGGAGCTCCGCAGCAGCCTCTCGCCATGAAACAACTCCTCAAGTCCGGCGCTGTACGTCCGTCCCCCTTGGTGAGCGGGGCACGAAGCTCCGACCAACACGACCCTGGGCGTCGACACGGCGCCCGCTGCACATGAGGTCCAGCCTCGGGGTGTTCCTATGCAAGCCATCTGCAAGACTGTCCTACCACCTGCCCCCGCGCAGCCGCGCAAGCTCGCCAAGCTGAACGCGCCGCCCGTCCCTTTCCACCATTTCCGCAGCGTCGTGGTCCCCGTCGCCACGCGCCGCTCCGCGATCTCGGTGGTCCCACTCCTCGAGGACGACATCGAGCTGTTCGAAGAGGACGAGGACGGGCTCGACACCATCCCCGTGCCTCCCAACGACAACGAGAGCCCCACGGTCCGCCCGTGAGCGCCGCAGCATCGATCGAGCCAGGAGGCCGCGCGAGCCTCCCTGGCGTCGCGGTCGGGCCCGGTCACCTCGCGCGGGGCGCGCTCGTCGCCGACGCGTTCAAGATCGGCGACGTCCTCGGCTGGGGCGGGATGGGTGTGGTCTACGAGGCCACCGACGTGCGACTCCGTCGCAAGGTCGCCCTCAAGATCTCGCTCGAACGAGACGATCTCGCGCTGCGCACGGAGGCGCAGGGCCTCGCCATGCTGCAGCACCCTGGCATCGCCGCCGTCCACTGGATGGGGGTGCACGACGGTCACGACTTCTTCGTGATGGAGCGCATCTACGGCAAGACGCTCGCCGAACACCTCGACGCACGGCTGGGGAGCGGCAAGCTCCCCGAGGTCGCCGAGGTGCTCCGCGTGCTGCGGGGCGTCGCCGACGCGCTCGCGGCCGTGCGAGCGCGGGATGGTCCATCGCGACGTGAAGCCCGCCAACGTGATGCTGGCCCCGAACAACCGCGTGGTGTTGATGGACTTCGGCCTGCTCTCCGCCGGCGAGGTCGTCGGTCCCGAGGGCCTCTGCGGCACCTTCGAGTATCTGGCGCCCGAGCTGATCGGCCAGGAGGACGAGGCGCGCGGCCCCGCCGACGTCTACGCCCTCGGCATCATGGCGTTCCAGCTCCTCACCGGGCAGCTGCCCTTCGAAGGGCCCACGCTCGTCAACATCCTCTCCAAGCACATCAGCGAGGAGCCGCCCGACGTCCGCGTGCTCAACGCCGACGTGCCGGCGCTGCTCGCCGATCTCGTGGCCGAGACCCTGCGGAAGGACCCCGACACGCGCCCGGATGCGCGCGCTCTCTCCCACCAGCTCGGTCGGCTCGCGGAGCTCCATCGAACCATGAAGACCGGCCCCTTCCGTGTGCTCGTGGTCGACGACGAGCCCACGATGAACAAGATGATGTGCCTCACGATCAAGGCCCGGATCCCCGGCTGCGCGGTGGCCTCGGCCGCCGACGGCGAGAAGGCGCTCGCCGAGATCCACCGGGAGCTGCCCGATCTGATGGTGCTCGACCTCCACATGCCCCGCATGAGCGGCATGGAGCTCTGCATGCACCTGCGCGGGCTCGATGTGCAGACCGAGATCGTCGCGGTGAGCGCCGGCGCGCAGGAGCAGGACGTGGAGGTGCTCGCTCGCCTCGGGGTCCACCGGTTCGAGCGCAAGGGTGACAACTTCCTCGAGCGCGTGTGTGGTCACGTGCGCAACGCCCAGGCCGCCCGCAATCCCCGGCGCTGAGCGCCCTTCTTCCTGGGTGCGCGCAGGTGCCGAAAGATCCGTGGGCGCCTAAAGGCTTCTGCTCGGGGTCCGTTCCCTGAGACGGAGGGTTCTCATGGCCGACCGAAGTCCCGTCGTTCCCTGCGCCTCTCCGAGGAGGCGGCCGTGAACGGTCAAGAAGTGCACGTCCTGGTCGTCGACGACGACGATCAAGTGCGGCAAGGCTTCGAGCGCGCCCTCGCGGGCTACGGCTTCCGCGTCACGCTCGCCGCTTCCGGGGAAGAGGGCCTCACCCTCGCCCACGCCACGCGGCCCGAGGTGATCCTGCTCGACGTGATGATGCCGGGCCTGACCGGCTTCGAGGTGTGTCGCGCCCTCAAGGACGACCCGGAGACGCGCGCCATCCCCGTGGTCCTCGTGACCGCGCTCGCCGGGGTCGAGACCCTCCGCGAGGGCTACGACGCCGGCGCCGAGGAGTTCGTCACCAAGCCCGTGCGTGGCCTCGAGCTGCGGGCGCGCCTGCGCGCGATGGCCCGCATCCACCGTCAGCACGCCGAGCTCGCCCGCCTCATGCGCCTGCAAGAAGAGCTGGCCCACATGCTGGTCCACGACCTGCGCGGCCCGCTGACCTCGATCGCGGGCTACACCTCGCTGCTGAGCGAGCGTCGGGACATGCCCGCGGTGGTCGGGCCCGAGCTCGCGGCGATCCGCAACCAGGTGGGCCGCGCCGAGCGCCTCCTCACCGATCTCCTGCTCACGGCCAAGCTCGACCAGGGTCGGCTGCAGCCGCAGCGAACCCACTCCGACATGGCCCGGTTGGCCCGCGACGCGGTGGACGCCGCCCAGGCAGCCGCCCACCTGCGCGACATCACCCTCGAGCTCGAGGTGCGGGAGCCGGTCGACGTCTCGATCGACGAGTCGCTGGTCATCCGCGTGCTCGACAACCTGGTCTCCAACGCGCTCAAGTTCTCGCCTCGTGGCGGGCGAGTGCGGGTCAGCGCCGCCCCGCGCTCGGGCGACTACACCTCCGAGCTCCGCGTCTCGGATCAGGGGCCGGGGATCGCGCCCGAGTACCGCGAGATGGTGTTCGACAAGTTCGGCGTGGTCGAGGTGCGCGAGAAGGCGGGCCTCCAGCTCGGCCTCGGCCTCGCGTTCTGCAAGCTGGCCGTCGAGGCCCACGGTGGGCGCATCTGGGTCGCCCCCGCCGAGCCACGCGGCAGCACGTTCGTGATGCAGATCTGAGGGCGCCGCCCGTGAGACCTGGGCCCCGACCGCAGTCAGGGCGCGCTCGGCCGCTTCGGCGGAGGTGCGCAGGGCAGACACAGGGACAGCTGCACCCCTCGCTCGATGGGCTCGAACTCGGCCCGCCCCCCCATCGCGGAGAGCCCTTGCTGCGCCACGTGCAGACCCAGGCCGCTGCCGCCCCGGTGCGTGGTGAAGAACGGCTCGAACACGCGCTGAGCCACCAGCGGATCGAGCGGCGCTCCTTCGTTGAACACCACGAGCCGACACGCGCCGTCGGCGACCGACGTTCGCAGCGCGATGGCGGCGCCGGGTGCGGCGTGGATGCAGGCGTTCTCGACCACGTTGAGCAGCACGCGCCGTAGGAGCTCACGGTCGGCGCGGACTCCGTGGGACGGGTCGATCTGGACGTCGATCGCGCGTGTGGGATGGACGTGGCGGATGGACGCGAGCACCTCCTCGACCAAGGGCAGGACCGGCACGAGCTCGAGGCGGAGGTCCAGGGGTCGCGCGAAACCCAGCACGTCTGCGATGGTGTGCCGCAGGCGAATGGTCTCCTCCTGGACGACGCGCAGGGCTTCCATCCCTGCTGCGCTCAGCGCCGTCTCTCGCCCCAGCATTCCGAGCGAAGCCATCACCACCGCGATGGGATGACGGAGCTCGTGGGCGAGGAGGGCGCCGACCTCCCCGAGCGCCGTGATCTGGCTCCGTCGAACGATCTCGGCGCGAAGTCGGGCGGCGCGGGCGATCGCCCCGAGCTGCGCAGCCAGCAGCTGGATGGCCACGAAGTCGTGGTCGGTGAGGTCCGAGCCAGCCATGGCCAGCACCGCCACCACCGCCCCTTCGCGCCATATCGGGCACCACACGCTGCGCCGGACCTTCGCCTCTCGCATGTGCTCGTCGAGCGCCTCGGCGAGGCGAAGGGGGGCGGTCCGCGTCGACGGGAGGTTGTCCAGGAACAGGGCCTGGCCCGTTGCGACGACCTCGGACGCGATCGGTGAGGCTGCCCGGTCGAGCCGCTGGCCGAGGATGGCGCGGCCATACTGCGCGACAGGGTCGTCGGCGCTGCCCAGCACATGGGTCGGGATCACGTGGGCACCCTCGACGACGCTGTACGCGAGCGTCCACCCCAGCTCCACGAAGTGCGGTTCCGCTGCCCGCAGCAGCGCCTCCACGTCGTCGTCGAAGCGGCCCGCGAGGTCGGCCAGGCGCGAGATCAAGCCCTCCCCGCGGGAGGTCTCGGTCATGTCTCTCGCCGACAACACCCACCGCTCGCCGCTGCGGGAGAAGCGGAGGTCGACGAGAACGGAATGGCCTGAGGCGTGGCGCAAGCGGGCTCGAAAGGTCTCGGGTAGCGCCCAGTGGGCCGCTTGCTGGCGCTCCACCTCGAAGAGGCGGGCGAGCTCGTCCTCCGCGAGGACACTGGCGACGGGCCTACCGATCCAGGCACTCGCCGGCGCTCCGAGGAGCGTCGCGGCCCTCCCGTTGACCCGTCGAACCGCGCCGCCCTCGATCACGAGCACCGCGTCCGGCACGTCTTCGATGTCGATCGCCCCCTCGATCTCGGTCATGTCGTCGTCCCCCGCGCGACGTGCGCACGGAAGCGGGCCGTTCGCCATCGCCGGGGGACTCTGGCACGTACCGCCGGCGACACCTCGGCATCCCACCGGAGGGACATCTCGTCTACGCTCGCGCCCATGTCCGCTCCGAAAAGCATCGCCCGGACCAAGTCCCCGAAGACCTCCGACGCCGTGCTCCGCAAGGCGCGCGCCGCCCGTCGCGATGCGGTGGCCGAGGCCAAGGCGCTCATCGCCGATGTGCGCGAGAAGAAGCGTCAGATCAGCGACGCCTTCTACGACATCGGCGTGGCGCTCAAAAAGCTGTCCACCACCCGGCTGTACGCCGCCCTCGGCTACACGAGCTTCGAGGCGCTCGCCAAGGGCGAGCTCGATCTCTCCCGCACCGTGGCCTACCGACTGATGGCGATCGCGGACCAGCTCACCCGCAAGCGTGCCATCGAGCTCGGCCAGACCAGGTCGCTCGCGCTGATCGGGCTCGCGGCCGCCACCCCCGAGGCCGACACGGCCGAGGAGCTCGCGCGTGGAAAGGTTCGTGTGCCCGGGCACCACGCGCCGCTGGAGCCGGGCAAGATGAGCGCGAAGGCCATCCAGCGCGCCGCGACGGTCGAGCGTCGCTCGCACCTGAAGAGGTCGGCGGTGGAGAGGGCCGCGGAGCGATGGGTGACGGCTCGGCGCAAGAAGGTGGCTCGGTTTGGTGCTGAGGTGGTCCTGGAGGTCCGCAAGGGGCAGACCATGGTCTCGCTGCGCTGTCCCTTCGACGCGATCGCTGAGGTCGTTGCGATCCTCGGTGCATGAGGCGCGCGGACGTCCTCGTCGTCGGGGGCGGCATCGCTGGGCTCTCGGTGAGCTGGCACCTCGCGCGTGCGGGGGTCCGCGTGCGCCTGCTCGAGCGCGAGCCGCTGCTCGCCTCGCACGCTTCAGGGCGAAACGCGGCCATCTTCCGGCACGTGGAGCAGACCCCGTGCCACACTGCGTTGGCCTTGCGCAGTCTGCACCTCCTATCGGAGCTCGGACTCGAGGAGCCCATCCTACGAACGGGTGCGCTCTACGTGGCCGCTCGGCCGGCGGTGACCGAGTTCGTGGCGACCGCCCAGCGCGCTGCGGTGTCCTGCGTCAGCCTCCACGATCGGGAGCTGTCGCTGTGCTCCCTGGCCTCCGGGCAAGGCTCTCGGCGGCCCACGTCCCTGGTGATGGCGTCCTGGACATCCACGCGGTGTGTCAGACCCTGGCGCGGCGGGCGCGCTCGGAGGGTGCCGTGCTGGAGGTGGGGGCGGAGGTGCTGAGAGTCCAGACCCGTGCAGAAAGAGTGACCGGGGTCGAGCTCGCCGACGGTCGCGTCCTCGCGAGCGATGTGGTCCTCCTCGCCGCTGGCGCCTGGGCCGCCGATCTCGGTCGAGGGTGCGGCGCCTCGCTGCCCCTCGTCCCGCACCGTCGTCACCTCGCCCTCCTGGAGGTTTCCCCTGGGCTGTCACGGGGCCCGCTGGTCTGGAGACTCGATCCAGGTGGCGAGGTCTACTTCCGGCCGGAGTCGGGGGCATGCTGGTCAGCCCTTGCGACGAGCAGCCGTGGGCCGCTGGCGTCCCTCCCACCGAGCTCGATACGGGCGCGCTCGGGCTGAGGCTCGGGGCGATCGCGCCGAGCCTCGCGCGCGGCGCCGTTCGTCGAGCGTGGGCGTGCCTGCGCACCCAGACCCTCGACCGCGAGCCCGTGATCGGGGAGGATCCCCGATGTCCTGGCCTGTTCTGGCTCGGGGCGCTGGGGGGACGCGGCATGACCTGCGGGCTCGCGGCTGGGGAGGTCGCGGCCGACTGCGTCCTCGGTCGTGTCCACGACTTCGCTCGCCTCGCGCCCTCGCGCTGCCTCCGAGACGGAGATGCCGATGAAGCCGGCTGAGGAGAGGCCGTTCAGGTGGACACGTCGGTGGGTGCCCCTCCCCGAGGGCTCTCCCACGCCGAGGCCGTGGTGGGGACGAAGTCGCTTCTGAAACTGAAACGGATTCGGGAAGCCGATGACCTTGCTCGACGACCTTGCTCGCCTTTGTTTGTCGACGCTCCGCGCTAGCAGCGGGTAGCTTAGCTTGGGAAGGCAAGTCCGGCGCCGGCGCGGAGCGCTTCCCTGAGTGGCCAAGGGTCGGTATCCTCGCGGCGCGATGAAGGTCGATCGGGCGCGTTTCCTCGCCTGGGTCACCACGCTCGCGGCCGGCGCGTGTTCGCCCGGCCCGAAGGTAGCGACACCCGAATCACCCACCACGTCGTCGAGCGTCGCGACACCGATCGATTCTGCGGCGCCGACCACGAGCGCGTCGCCCACCGCACGCCCCACCGCGACGACCGCCGTCGATCGGCTGGCCGGCTGCGACGCGTGGGCGTTCGGGCCGTGCGGCGAAGGCGGCTACCTCCACGACACGTGCCGCTCGGTCGGCTTCGACGTGGATGCGCCCGACACGGCGAAGTACTTCGGCTGCCTCGATGCGTCGCTCCCTCCGACGTTCGCCAAGGCCGGTCCGTCGTGCGACGAGGCCGCGCGCAAGTGCGGCAAGGCCATCGCCGGATGCGACGCGCTCGCGCAGCAAGAGACCGCGTGCCGCAAGAAGGTCAACGCGACCTGCGCGGCCTCGAAGGAGGTGACCGTCCAGCAGACGTGCTGGGAGCAGTGCCTAGAGAAGGGCGCCAAGCCACCGCCGCACGCCTGCGCCAAGAAGTGCGGCGAGTTCGAGGGCGCGCAGACCATGTGCGTGGAGGTCGAGCGCAAGAAGCAGTGCCAGCCCCTCCGCGAGAAGGCCGACGCGTGCTTGGCAAGCTCGCACGACGCCTGCAAAGCGGCGGCCGCCTGCAACAAGGCCCTCGGCGGCGCGTGCGGCGCGGCCTCCGAGGCGCTGGGCGCCTGTGCCGAGAAGGCCAAGAAGCCCTGACCCTCCTCGCTGGGCTGCCCGGGCTCCAACGGGACGATTCCGCGACGGCTTGACTACGCCGCGAGAAGCCGCGACCCAATCGACCGCCATCGCGCAAACGCCTCATTGTTGCTGAGGGGTGGGGTCTCGCAAGCCGGAGCGGCGAACGGCGCTGGTATGGTCGGTGCAGGTTTGGGCTGTATGTGGACGCTCATACCGCTGCTATTCATGTTGGTGGGGTGCAGCACCGCCGACCAGAATGGTGCCGAGCCGAGCCGAGACATGGACCCCTGCGACATCCCACCTTCGTGCACGAAGGACGGGATCCTCGCGGTTTGCAAGTGCGGAGGGGTCGATGTGACGGTCGCCTGCTGCACCGACGGCGCCGTGGTCGTGTCCCCTTGCATGGATGGCATCTATGCACGGGCCTACTGCAATCCGATTCGGGTCGACACTGGCCTCGACGCCGTCGACACGTCGACCGATGCCACCCTCGAGGCCGGCGACGGCGGCGACCGCGTGGGCGACGTGGCAGGCGATGGGACGTCCGACGGGAAGGATGGCTGATCCTGCGATCGGAGGCCGCCTCCGGTTGGCACACCTCGGCAGTCGGCAAGTTCGTCAGAACCTGCAACTGAGCGCGCCGTCGCGGAGGCCGTGATGCCCACGGGTCGTCGTCGTGACCGTAGAACCATTCTGCGTCCAGCTCGATCCCCCACCGAGCAGGAGCCGGTCGGTCCTCATCTGGGCGAGCTCGGTCGCAGGCGCCGATGTCTCGACGTGTCACCGGTGGGACCTCGAGGTGTGCGGCGGGACCTCGGGCGCCCGTCCCGGCGACGATCCCCGTGATCGATGTCATGTCGCGCGGATGCAGAGCCGGCTACCTCGGGTTCATGGCCAGGGCGCATCTGGGGGAGTCCGCCGACCTGTTCGTTGGGATCGCTCGCCGCCGCGCGGACGTCCGCGAGCGCATCCTCGCCACGCTCGGCGACGGTCGCCCCCGGGGGCGCAGGGCGCTCATGGCGCAGGCCGGCATTCCCCTGGACGAAGCCACCACCGTCCTCCTCGTCCTCCACGAGCTCACCAACGCGGGGCGGGTCCTGCGCGGCGGCGCTCTCTACGCCCTTCCGGCGTCGGCGGCCTGAGCGCGCATGGCCAAGCGGCACCTGCTGACGGTGGCCCTGACCCTGGCAGCTTGCTCGGCGGAGCCACCCATCGTCGCGGCGCTGCCCGCGACGGCCCGCAACATTCGCCAGCACCAGGGCTTGACCCCACCCACGTCTCACGGGACCCTCGCCCTCTACAGGCTCGAGGCCGATCTGACCGAGGGGGAGTGCCTGTCCTTCCTCACGGGCTACGCCCCGCGAGAAGGGCTGATCCGGAGCAACTCGGCCGCTGTCTGGCACCGTCGAGGAGACGAGGCCGTCGTGGCCTCGTGCGTCGGTGGCCGGCTGCTCTATCGCCGCCTGTCGAGGTGACACCTGGCGGCGGGTCGGTGGCGGGCAGCCAGGCGCTCCGGCTCGTGGCGCGGCGATCGCGCTATCGCTGAAGAGGTCACGAGGAGTGTGAGCACCACAGCCGCCTCCGCCGAGCGGCCGGTCCGAGGAGAAGCTACGCCGCGGCAGCGCGTTCGCGTCGGGCCTCTACGAGCGACTGCTCGATGCGCGGCAGGAGGTGCTCGCGCGTGTAGCGGATCATGTGCTCGCCGACGATCGCCGCGGTCGTGGCCGCTCGGAGCCCGACGCCGCCCCGGCGCAGCGAGCCGATCATGAGGCGGAAGAACGGCACGCGCCGATCGCTGAGGATGCCCACCTCCACGACCGAGCGGACGACGAGCATCACGTCGGCGAGGGTGATCGGCGTGGGCACGCACGGTGGACCGAGCGTCTCGACCTGGGCCTCGGCTCGACGGTAGTAGCCGTCGTTGGAGTAGAGCTCGGTCATGAGCTTCGCGTAGCTCTCGAGCACCTCGACCTCGCCCATGGCGGGGACGAAGTTGGGGCGGGTGAACTGGTCGCCGTTGCAACGGCGTTCGAGGCGCCCCTCTCGCGAGAGCCGCTTCCACAACGCGGTGCCGGGCAGCGCCATCAAGAGGCCGACCATGGCCACGGGCACCGGCAGATCCTCGAGGAACGCGCGCTGCGCCTCGAACGTCTCGGCCGTGTCGGTGTCGAAGCCGACGATGAAACCCCCCATCACGTCGATGCCCGCGCGGGTGATCGTCTCGACGGCCACGCGCAGATCGACCCCTAGGTTCTGCTTCTTGCTGGCGCCTTCGAGCGCCGCGACCGAAGGGGTCTCGATGCCGAGGAACACCGAGCAGAAGCCCGCGTCGACCATCAGCAGCAAGAGCTCCGGGTCCGCGGCGAGGTTGACGCTCGCCTCCGTGTAGAAGGTGAACGGGCGGTCGTGGGCCGCCTGCCAGGCGACGAGGCGCGGCAGCAGCTCCTTCACCGACCGCTTGTTGCCGATGAAGTTGTCGTCGACGATGAAGACGCTGCCCCGGTAGCCAGTCGCGTGGAGCGCCTCGATCTCGGCGATCACCTGGTCCGGGGATTTCACGCGGGGTACGCGGCCGAACAGCTCGATCACGTCGCAGAACTCGCAGGAGTAGGGGCAGCCGCGAGAGTACTGCACGCTCATCGACCGATAGACGCCGCGCCTGGCGAGGTCGAAGCGGGGAACCACGGTCTCCGAGAGCGGAGGGCGGGCGAGCGTCAGCTTCGGACTCGAGGAAAGTAGGTGTGGGCCACCACGTTCCTCGACGGCCCGCACGACGACGTCGATGCGGCCCTCGGCCTCACCCTGGAACACGTGATCGGCGCTGTCGAACAGCTCGGGCGACGTGGTGCACGCCGGGCCCCCGACGATGGTCGGGGTGCCGACGACACGGGCGCGCGCGATCACCTCGAGCATCGACGGCAACTGCACGAGCATCCCGCTTAGGAGCACCGCGTCGGCCCGCCGCAGCGCCTCGTCGGTCAGCGGCTCGACGTTCAGGTCGGCGAGTTCGATCTCCCAGTCCTTCGGCAGGAGCGCGGCCACGGTCATCAGGCCGAGCGGCACGTGGGCCGCCTTGGCCTTGAGCATCGGCAGCGAGTAGTGGAACCCCCAGTAGGTCATGGGGAATTTCGGCTGTACGAGGAGCACTCTCATGCGACCCAACGTACGAGCAATGGGTCACGGACGGGTCACCTCGAGACCAGGACGCAGCAACGTAGACCGGGAGTTCGCGCACGCAGTGCATGCGATCCATCGAATCGATGGAGTCGCGCGTCAGTCGCGTCGAGCGGGGCGTCGACACCCATGGACGGCTGCGATCCCTTCCAGTGTGTGGGCGACACAGGCAGGGGCTCCATCGTCGGGCTGCTTCGGCGCGCGACGAGGCGGCCGGCAATCAGCAGCATGAGGGCGGCGCCGCCGATCGCGTGGAGTCGAGCCAGCACGAGGCGAGCGCTCGCGTGAGCCGCAAGGCCGCTCGCCGAGACTCCGATCAGCACGTTCGCGACCAGGAACGACGCGGCGAGCCAGTGCAGGATCACCGTTGCCTTCGACCACTGCTCTTTCATGATGAGTCCCTCCGATCTGCGCGCGGTTGGCCGGTTGACCGGACCGGATCTGGGAGCAGCGATCGACCCAGGGTCTCCCAGTGGAGGCCGAGCTGCAGCAAAGCCCGAGCACGATCTGGCATCGCCTTCTCGGGGCGCGCCAGCGTCGCGGCCCCCTCTGACGGACGGACGGCCGCCGACGCGCGACTGTGTGTCGACATGACCTTCGTCATGGGGTCGACACAGGAGTCCCGGCACACTCGTGTCATGGGCGGGATCCGGTGGGCCGTGTTGGCGGCGTGCGTGACCGCTGCCTGCGAGTCGTCTCCTGACGCGCCAGCCATCGACTCCGCGACCGACGCGCCGATGGACGCCGGGCGAGACGGGCCGTTCGGTGTGCCGACGACCATGGACGACTTCCACGTGCCTGGCACTCAGGTCGGGGACGTTCCTGCATCGGTCATCCCCAGCAACATCCAGTGCGTGATCTGCCACGAGGCCTCCGACATGCCCAATGGGCCCTTCGCCGGCTGGCGCGGGAGCCTCATGGGCATCGCCGGCCGCGATCCGCTGTTCCAGGCTCAGCTGGCCACGGCCAACCAGGACGCGCCCGGTGTCGGCTACTACTGTCTCCGGTGCCACGTGCCGACCTCGGTGTCCTCCGGACACGTGACCGATTGGAAGGGAGGTGCCCTCGATGCTGAGGACGCCGAGGGGGTCACCTGCGCTTTCTGCCACGCCATGGTCGATCCGCGCTCGAAGACGGATGGCGACCTGGCCGTGCTGTCCAAGCTCTCCTCGGTTCCGAAGACCTTCGGCAACGCTCAGTTCGTGCTCGCGGCGGACAAGATCTGGCGGGGGCCGAGGACGATCCCTGACTCCACGCACGCCACGCGTGCCACGCCCTTCTACAAGACCAGCGAACTCTGCGGCACTTGCCACGACGTGGGCAACCCCGCCACCCTCCGCAACGCGGACGGCAGTTACGCCTACGGCCCCATCGGCGTCCCCGCGGCCGATCCCGACCCGCTGAGTCAGTTCCCGCTCGAGCGGACCTACACCGAGTGGCGACTCAGCGCCTTCGCCAAGGGTGGGGTCGACATGAAGGGACGCTTCGGGGGCGTCGGGGCCACCGTGGTGTCGACCTGCCAGGACTGCCACATGCACCGCGTCGCGGGGAAGGGAGCTGCTTGGGCGGCCGAGCGGCCCGACCTGGCCACCCACGAGTTCGCAGGGGCCTCCGCGTGGGTGCTCCGCATCGCGGCGAAGGGATTCCCTGGGGACGTCGATCCGGTGCAGCTCGAGGCGGGCGCGAAGCGCGCGGAAGCCATGCTCGCGAAGGCCGCGTCGCTCGAGCTCTCGCGCGTCGATGGCAAGCTCCGGGTCAAGGTGATCAACGAGTCGGGCCACAAGCTCCCCACGGGTCACATCGAGGGGCGTAGGGTCTGGGTGAACGTCCGCTTGCTGGACGGGGCCGGCGCGCTCGTACGCGAGTACGGCCGCTACGACGCGGCCACCGCCGAGCTGGACGTGGCGACGACGACCGTGTTCGAGATGCACGTCGGCCTGAGCCCACTCGCGGCCGCCGTGACGGGCTACCCCGCGGGCGTCACCACGCACATGTCCCTGGCCGACATCGTCGTGAAGGACACGCGCATCCCGCCGCGCGGATACGAAGGCAAGGCCTTCGCCGCCGCCGGCGCCATGACGATGGGATACCCCTACGCCGACGGCGAGCACTGGGCGACGCTGGACTACGCGTTGCCGGCAGGGGCCGCCAAGGCGCGGGTCGTCGTGTTCTACCAGACCGTCACCAAGCACTACGTGGAGGCGCTCCGGACCGGCAACGTCACCGATGCCACGGGCGAACGGCTGCACGACCTCTGGCTCGCCACCGGCAAGGGTCCGCCCATCGCCATGGTCGAAGGCGAGCTGGTCCTGCCATGACGCCTGGCGCGCAGAGCCGGCAGGAGCCACGCTATTCAAAGATCATCGTTACGGGCGGTGCCCGGGAGGGAGCATTGTAGTGACCAGCTTGACCCATTGTCTGGAGCTCGACCACCGGCGGCTCGATGCGGCGCTGCTCGAGACCAAGGACCTCGCAACGCAGGGGGCCTTCACCCCCGCGTTGGACCGCTTCCGCGTCGTCGCGGCCGGTCTGTCTCGACACATCGACGCCGAGGAGACGATCCTGTTTCCTGCGCTGGGCAGCGCCGCCGCGGGGCCGGTGCGGGTGATGTGCATGGAGCACGTCCGCCTGCGCGAGCACCTCGAAGCGATCCGCGCCGCCCTCGCGGCCAACAGCAGCGCCTGGGCCGAAGAGACCCGCGCTTTCGAGGTGTTGCTCGAACAGCACAACGCCAAGGAGGAGCGCGTGCTCTATCCGCTGTCGAACGACGTGACACGCGGGCGACCCGACGTGACGACCCTCCGCGCGGCGCTGGAAACCGCGATCGCCGTCCCGGCCGTCGAGCCTTGACGCCTGCGCGCCCGCAAGTCGGCGCTGTCCGCACGGGTCGGACAGCCGAGGCAGAACACAGCGCAAGCTCCAGGCGCGCCCGCGTGCTCTTCGCCCTCCTCGGCCTTGGCTGCCACGACGTTCCTGCGGCGGCGCACGCCGAGGACGCCACGTCGCACGACGCCGCCGACGTCGGTCACGTCGGCGAGGTCGCGGCGGAGGCCGGCGGCGGCTTCGGGTTCGGCGGGCCGCTCACGCTGGGGGAGACCGGTCTGTACGCCGACCTGCCGGCGCGTCGCCTCGCGGCGGGCGTCGTCGAGTACACGGTGCGCTACGAGCTATGGACGGATGGCCTGGCCAAGCGGCGATTCGTCTGGCTGCCCCCGGCGACGCGCATCGACACGACCGACGCCGATCATTGGACGTTCCCCATCGGCACCAAGACGTGGATCGAGCTGGGCCTCTCCGGCGCCGGAGGGCCGCTCGAGACGCGGTACATGATCAAATTGCCCAGCGGCAAGTGGGACATGGTCAGCTACGTGTGGGGCCCCGGGGGGCTCGCGACGGCGGCACCCGCCGGTCGCGCCGATCTTGCAGGCAGCGGGCACGAGGCACCGTCGACCGAGCAGTGCCACATCTGCCACGACGGCGTGCGGGACGCCGTCGCGGGCCTGGGCGTGATCCAGCTCGGAGCGCAGCGCATCGCCGACAAGCCCGCGCTCGCCGAGCTCTTCGCCCGCGGGCTCCTCGACCGTGAGCAGGCGCCCGTCGATCCGCCGGGACCGACGGGGATCGCGGGGGCGCTCGGGTACCTGCACGCCAACTGCGGCACCTGCCACAACGACGTCGGGATCTGGTCCGAGGTCGTGCCGCTGCGCCTCCGGCTGCGGATCCGCGACGACTCCCCCGAGGCCACCGGCGCCTATCAGACCACGGTCGGCAAGGGCGCGCGCCACGTCCTCGCGGGTGGGGTCGACACCCCTGATCGTGCCTGGCAATCCAGAGCAGAGCCAGCTCTGGGTGCGCCTCGGCGCGCGCGGCTACGTCCAAATGCCGCCGATCGGCACGAAGATCGCCGACGCGACCGCCGTCGCCCTGCTGAAGGAGTGGATCGCCGGCATGAAGTGACCCTGCGCGAACGCTCCGATCATGGACGGATCGCAGCCCGCTCCCGAAGGTGCACGGCGTCCACGTGGCGCCCACCTCTGCGTCAGCGTAAGCGCTGTTCGAGCCCAGTCTCGTACGGGCGCGCCACGCGAGGCAGCCAGCGATCGGAGCGGCCGAGATACTCCGCCAGGCTCGTGCACACCCGGAACTGGATCCGGGGGTAGGCCAGGTTGGCGACGACGATACCCATGCGTACGAGTCGCAACCGGGTGAGGAACGTCACCTCGTCCAGCGTGTCGCCCCTCGTGGGTAGCCAGCGTTGCCAGCCCTCCCGCGCACGCGGATCGTAGCCGTGGAGCCGCTCCCAGTCATGGAAGCCCACACGCCGCGGGAACGCCTGCATCGCTTCGTCGAAGGCGCGCATGTAGGTGTCGTTCAGGGTGACGTCGAGGTAGCCCTCGACGACCGCCTCGATGGCAGGCCCGCTCGAGCGGATCCAGAGGCGCCCGCTGCCGAATTGCCAGAACCGGAAGCCGTCGCGTGCCGCCATGCTCGAACCCCTGCGACGCGTGCGCAGCCCCCTTCGATCTCTACGGCGGGCGCAGGCCGCCGCATAAGGTGGGCGCCTACCGATCGAGCTTCCGCCTCGGCGCGCAGTCCGGGCAGAGCCACTCGAACACGAGGCCCAGGCCACCGGCCTGATCGTTCGGACGCCGGATCAGCCGCCAGCCCATCTTGCTCGCGAGGGTGATCTCTCCGAGGTCGGGCTTCTTCACGCCACAGCCCGCACAGTGACCTTCCATCGCCTGCACCAAGTCCGCATCGTGTGACGGCCAGCAGGCGGCAGCAAGCGGTGTTCGACCGAGGTCGCCGCCCTCCCTTCGTCAGTCGCGGGCAAGCGCGATGACCTCCACGCGCCTCCAGGGATGCGCCTCGTGCAGCGGTAGGAGGACACGCTCCCGTGAGGCGCTGGAGCCAGCGCCGCACCAGCCCCGGCTGGTGTGGCCTCGGCCTTGGGATCGAACGCGGTCGCCGCTTCTTGCCTCGGCGGCGAGCCGGGAGAGACGCTCGGTCGCGACGAGGGCGCGTTCGGTCTTCCCGTCCGGTCGGCGGTAGCCCAACGATCGACCGCCCGGAGGGGTAGCAGTCGAACGATCCGCCGTCGACGCGGCGGACCACGCCCGGCGGTCGACCGCGAGCGAGCCCAAAGGCTCACGTGGCGGGCGCCATCAGGGGCCACCGACGGTCGCCACCCCAGGCACCACTACCTTGCCGTCGCCGACCTGGATCCCTCCGACCTTCACCTGCGGCCCGCCCTTCCCGTTCGACACCGAGGTGTCGCCGGCGACGACCTTCTTCGGAGCATCGACCTCGACGTTCGGTGCTTCGGCCTCGACGTGCAGCTCGACGTGCGCGGTGAACACCTCCACAGCATGGCCGTCGGCCTCGAGCGCGTCGTCGACGAGCGAGGCCGACAGGGCCCTCGAGCTCGGGCCAGTACAGGCCACGAGACCGAGCGACGAACCGATCAGGAGCATCATGAGAGCGCGCATGGAACAAACCACCTTCCGTGGACGACAGGTCCGACCATGCCCCCTGCAGCGTGCGTGCCCGGGCGCAACAGGCGAAATCCTCGGCGATCGGCGGGGCGCTTGGGCACGACGTGCCCACCTCCGAGCCCAACGTGCCATGACCGCTGGCTCGCGCTCACGCGCTGAACGCCGGTCGCATGCGCCGGCTCGAAGTGTCGCCGGCGATACGTGGGAATGCCGCCGGTGGGAGCCGCCGCCTGCGCGAAGAACGGCCGGCCCGGGAGGCCGCCGAACGTGCGCGGCGAAGGGGATCGCGCTCGATGATCGAAGTCATGCAGCCGGCGCGCGGACCTTGCAGCGCGGCGTGAGGGTCGGCGAGAGTGGGGCATGCCTCCGCGCGAAGTGCTCGTCCTCGGTGCCGGTCTCGCTGGGCTCTCCACCGGCATCCACCTCCTCGAGGCGGGGGGCGATCGCTTTCGCGTCCGCATCCTGGATCGAGGCCACGTCGTCGGCGGCAAGGCCTCGTCGATGCCTCACCGCGATGCCTCTTCGGGTCGGACCTTCACGGTCGACCACGGCTTCCACGTGTTCTTCGACTACCCGAACCTGGGCGCGCGGCTCGAGGCGCTCGGCGCGATGGGCGGCTTTACGCGCGAGCGCCACGACGTCCTGATGTGGACGGAGGGCAAGGTCCGGCGGCTGCGCGCGTTGCCGCTCCCGAGCCCCTTCCACCTCGCGCTGGCGGGCCTTCAGTCTCGGCTCTTCGGCCCCGTCGAGACCCTCCGCGTCTCGCGCGTGATGCTCGACGTCTTCCTCGTGGACATCCCGCAGCTGACGCCCTCGCAGCTCCGGGCGCTCGACGACGTGTCGTTCGACGACTGGGCGCGCGCGCGGGGCCTCACCGACGAGCTGCTGCAGAGCTCGTTCTTCCGCTTCGTGCGCCAGTCCGCGTTCATCTACCCCCGCGCGATGTCCGCGCTCTCCGCCATCGCGGCGATCCAGCTCGTGGCGCAGAGCCACGCCGCCGTGTCGTTCCGCTACATGGAAGGGGGCACGTCCGAGTCCCTCGTGGAGCCGCTGCGCCGCCACTTCCTGCGGCTGGGCGGTCGCATCGACCGCTTCCAGCGCGCCGAGCGCATGGAGGTGGCGGGAGGCGGCGTCGACGCGGTCGCGGTCGTCGACAACCGGCACTACATCCACGCGGCGGACGTCGCCTCTCTGGTCCAGTCGAACTACCACAGCACCGAGACGCCGATGGTCCCGCCCGCGACGGCAACGAGGGTGCGCGCCGACTACTACGTCAGCGCCCTCCCGCCGCGTGACCTGGTCGAGATCCTCCAGCCGGCCGCGCTCGGCCTCCCCTACTTCGCCGGGATCGCGGCCCTCGAGACCCAGCGCACCATCGCCCTGCAGCTGTGGTTCGACCGTGTCGTGAGCCCGCCCGAGGCGGACACCGCGATCGTCGGCCTGCCCGGTCCGTTCTCCACGGTGTGCGACCTGCGGCGCGTCCAGCGTCACGCGGAGGGGCGCGGATCGGTGGTGCAGTTCGTCGGCGAGGAGGGCCCGTACGCGACGAGGCCCGACGCCGAGATCGTCGACGACGCTCTCGAGGTCCTCGGCGCGCTGTGGCCGGGCTCAGTCGGCGCCGTGATCGAGCGTCGCTATTTCCACCGGGGCAACCACGACGCGTTCTTCTTGACGACGCCAGGGAGCGACGCGCGGCGCCCGTCGGCCGCCTCTCCGTACTCGAACCTGATGCTCGCCGGCGACTTCACCCAGACGGAGTTCCGGGTGATCAGCATGGAGGGGGCCTGGATCTCCGGGATGCGCGCGGCCAACGAGGTGCTTCGTCGCGAAGGCTTTGCCGCCGTGCCCATCGCGCCGATGCGCGGCCCGGGAGGCCTGCTCGGGCTGGCGCGGGGAATCCGGCGCCGGCTCGGGGCCTGGATGTGAGCCGTGCGTGATCCGGACATACAGACCGCAGAAGGGAGTTCAGCCCGTCGAGCGTGACGGCGAGCCCGGGGTCGATGCCCCGGGCTTCAGCGGCCGTCGGTGCCCCAGGGCTTTCAGCCCGGGGGCATTCTTCGACAGGCCTTGAGCCGGGTCCGCGCGCTGCGGGTCACTTCTGGAACGGCGCCATGCGCCTGAGCACTCCACCACCGCGAGCCTGCTGAAGCACCACGCCACCCACGTGTAGCAGGACGAGGCCGAGCAGTACGAACACGAGCGCCGCGTGCGCGGCGCGAGACGCCAGCGTCTCGAGCGCTGGGGCCTTCGCGAGCTGCCCTCGCAGGTAGTCCGGCCACGCGCTGCGTGCACCGGTGACGAAGCCGGTGGCGCCGATGAGAAAGGTGACCCCGTAAAGGAGCGCGTGAATCGCAACGACCCCTCGGCGGTGCAGCTCCGAGACTGGCAGCGGACTCACCGCGGGCCCGCGACGGCGGAGGACGAGACGCGCGACGGTGAGCAGCATGAGCGTCGCCCCACCGAGTGTGTGCATCCGCGCGACGAGCAGCCGCGCGGCCGAGTCGACCGCAAGGTTCGTCATCAGGAACCCCGCTGTGGCCAGTGCGACGATGAGTGCCGCAGCGAGCCAATGGAGACCAACGCTCGCGTTGGACCAACGTTCTCTCATCATGTCGCCGTCCCTCCTTCGCCCCAGTGTCTCAGCGCGAGCACGCCGGTGAGCAGCACCGAGGCTGTCATCGCGACAGCGCCGAGCAGCACGAAGACCGGCGACAGGCCGAGGTAGACCTCGCCGAGGATCCCGGCAGGCATGAGGATCCCCGCGAGGCCGAGCGCCGCAGCTGCAGTGCGCGCCCTGTCCCCCGCCGCCGCGAGGCGCAGGAGCACGAACCCGAGCGCGAGGTTGAGCAGCGCGAAGAGGCTTCCGTGCACGTGCGCGAGACGCGCCTCGAAGTGCTTTCCGACCGAGTAGCTGGCGACCCAGGCTTCCTTGTCCGGCCCGAAGTCACTCAGGTAGATCAGGAGGAACCCGTAGAGCATGAAACCCGAGAGCACGAGCAGCCCCAGGCCGACGTTGTAGCGACCGGTCTTCATGGGTGGTGCTCCTCGCCGCGTCCGAGGTGATGAACGAGCAGCACGAGATCGATGCCGGCGTCTGGCTCGACGGCGTGCGGGACCTTCGGCGCGAGCACGACCGCGTGCGTCGGGTCCAGGCGCAGCCGCTCGGTCCCGGCCACCACGGTGCCGGAGCCCCGAAGGGCCACGATCGTCACCGGTACCTCCGAGTGGTGTGTCGGCAGCACGGTGCCCCCTCGAAGCACGATGCTCGCGAGCTTCAACGCAGGCTCGTCGACGAGTACGCGCACCTCGCGCGGCTCGCCGGCGCTCGGCGCGGCGGGGAGCTCGACGATGCGGCCCGGCGGGCCAGCGAGCGTTGCCGCGTGGTGCTGTGGCGCGGGCTGCGCGGCACAGCCTGCGAGGGAGAGCGCGGCAGCGGCGAGGGTCGCGGTGAGAATCAGACGCGTCATGGGGAGTTCCTTCTGCTCGACGGGCGAGCGGCTGTGGGCGGACGGAGGAGCGCGAGCAGGCTGCCCAGGACTGCGCGTGCTTCGGCATCTCGGCGCCGAGCCTTCGAGGGCGAGAGCGCGAGCATCTGCACCGTGCCCATCACGATCGGCGCGAGTGCGTCGGCGGACAGATCGCGGCGCAGCTCCCCGGCGTCCTGCCCCTGACGCACGCACTCGAGGACGAACACGCGGGTCTTGTGCACGCAGGCGGCGAGGCGCGCCGAGCCGCGCCGGGGGAGCGCGAGCTGGAACTGCTCGGACAGGACGAGCCGAAGGATGCCGAGCTGGTTGCCCACCGCGGTGCTTCGAGCCTGGACGAAGCGCTCGAGGCGCTCGACGGGGGGCAGCGTCGAGGGCGGGTACGTGGACTCGAGCACGGCTTCGACGCGCGCCACGACGGCGTCGAGCAGCGCCTCGAGCGAGGCGAAGTGCTTGAAGATCGCGCCGCTCGAGAGCCCGACCTGCGCCGCGAGGCTGCTCGTGCTCAATGCCGCGATGCCCCTGGTCGCGATGATGTGCAGCGCGGCGTCGGTCAGCTGGACCTGTCGCTCCGAGGATGTGCGACGGAGTTCGCTCATGCTGTGGAGAGTAAGTACTTACTTCGTGGCGCGCAAGCCGCCCGCGTGCGCGGCCGCGATGGTCGCCCTGCGCCATCAGCCCCGAGAAGGGACGGGGCGGTGGGTCGGGTGGGCGGGGGCGATCGTCACCCGACGGAGCCGCTCGATGTCGAGCAGCGCACGGCGCATCAGGCCCTTGCTCGCCGCAGGCAGGGCCGAGAGCGCCGCGCGACCTAGTACGTCGAGCCCGAGCGCGCCGGAGATCCGGAAGCCGGTGACCAGGCCGGCCTCGCGGCGCAGGACGGGGAAGCTCGGATCGTCGATCAGGTCGCTCGAAGGCGACTCTCCGAGCAGCGCCGTCAGCTCCGTCAGCACCTCACGGGCGGCGCCGATGTGGGGATCCGTGGGGTCGTCACCCTCGGCGCCGACCTCGAGCGCGCCCAGCAGGTCGACGGCGTCTCGAAGGTCCCTGCCCGCCCACGTCTGCCCGTAGGTAGGTACGACCGTGAGGACCGAGGTCTGCCGCGCCGCGACGCGCGCCACCGCTTCCCGCAGCCACGACGTCGAAGGCATCGTGGCCTCGTGCCACGCCCGGAGCCCGAGCAGCGGCTCGTGGAGCTCGGCGCTCGCGAAGAGGCTGCCGGTGAACAGGAGCCGCGCCTCGGGATCCAGCAGCATCGACGCGCCCCGCGCCGGGCAGTGGTGCGCGGGCAGACAGCGCAGGCGGTGCCCGGTCGGCAGCGTGAGTTCGCCGCGCGGGAGATCGTCCATGAGAATCGTCCGGCGGGCGTCGAGCCCGTGGTAGCGCGCCAGCCGGAACGCGTCTCGGGAACAGACGATCCAGGGCTGCGAGGAGGCCTGCTGCAGGGTGGCGGCGCCCATCGCCATCTCCGGATCGGCCTCGAAGAGGACCACGTAGTGGAGCTCGCTCGGGCCGCCGAGCCAGGCGTCCAGGTAGGGCTCGAGGACGCGCAGGTCCTCGTCGCTCCCGGGCGAGATGATCAGGCCGACGCTCCGGCCCCGGCCTGCGAAGCGTCGCACGCAGGTGGTGTGCGACAGGCGGGGGCCGCGCGGGAGGCGCAGGCGGTGGACGCCTGGCGCGAGTTCGTCGGTCTCGAGCACCGTTCCTCGACTAGACCGGCGCCCCCCCGGGCTGCGTGACTTTTCTTACGTCAGTCCCGTTCACCGTGGATGATCCAGATCATACAACGCGCGCCAGGTGCTCCGTAGCGTTCCTCTGTGGATCGTCGGTGGCTCGCGGCGTTGTTCCTGATCGTCGGCTGCAGTGACCTGCCGGACCCGGGCCGATGGACCCCTGACGGAGGTGCACCGAACGAGACCTCGACTGCGCCGCTGCCCGATTGCAGTATCGTCCTCCTCGAGCGCGATCCCGTGTACTGGCAAGGCGGCGAGGTCGTCACCACGCGCGTCGGTGCGCTCACCCTCGTCGGCGATGCACTTCGATTCGGGGGGTTCCCTGTCTTCGCAGCGGGCGCCGAGCCGTTGCTGGCTGGCTTGGTGGGAGCACCTGTGGTCCTTCGCGGCAAGGTCGTCGATGTGGGACGAGGCCGTGAGCTCTGGGTGGGCGCCCTCGTGAGGCGCTGCGACGATGCGTGACTGCCCCGAAGTCCCACCGGCGACACCTCTGCGTGTCACCGGCGGGATGCTTCGCAGCGCACCGTCGGCGTCAGGCGCGGGGGTGGGGCCTCCGGGCCACAATGTGAGGAGGCACGCGAACGCCAGGCTCGCGCCAGAGCCGCAGGCCACGCTCGTCGCGAAGCTCGAGGCGGCGTTCGGCGGTGATCCGGGCGCGCGCATCTTCCTCCAGGCAGCGCTGCGCAGCGCGCGACGCTCGACGTTGCCACCCGACCCCCTGACCCTCCTCGCCTTCGCGCGGGCCCACCTCGTCGACGCGATCGCGGGCGAGCTCGGGCCCGCCGCCGTCGCGGCCTTCCTCGAGGAGATCAGCGGCGCGCTCCAGCCCGTGTCGGGCGTGGCGATCAAGGACGCGGATGACGGGCCCGCGTGCACCCACTCGGGCCAGAGCAAGAGAGGTGAACCGCGACTGCGGATCCTCCTGGTCCACGCGGACCGTCTCGCCCGCGCGCGCCTCGCGCGTGCGCTGGTTTCCGGGGGCTGCGACGTCACCGTCGTCGAGGCCGTCGTCGATCTGGCCTCGATCCTGGACGAACTGCCCGACGTCGCCGTCGTCGACCTGGCGGCGAACGAGGTCGAGCATGTGCTCGAGGAGATGGTCCGGCGAAACTCCGGCCTTCGCGTGCTGGCACTTTCCGGGCCTGGGGTGCTCGCCGGCCTGCTGGACCGGTGCGAAGTGCAGGTGTACCAGGTGGCTCAGCTCGGGATCCATGGTCGAGAGGTCCTGGAGTTGTCGATGGAACTCGCGCGTCGCTGAGCCGACCACGCAGCGCGAGCTCCGGGCGAGTCGTACGCGCACGACCTCGCGCTACCGCTGGCGCCCTTGACTCGCGCTGCCGTCGACGAACACCGCAGCCAGCGGCTGCATCTGGGTCAGCGCTCGCAGGCTCGCGGGATCGGCGAAGGCCTGCGCCGCGCCGCAGTCCGCGCACACGCGCAGGAGGAGGGGGACCGAGACGCGCTCCCTCGTGGCGAACATCCCGCTGCCCACCCGCAACGCGGCGATCGTCATCGGCTCGACTGCGTCAGCGGACCGCACGTTGTCGGTCTGCCAGTTCGGAATCACGAAGTAGCGCCGCCCCTGACAGCAAGGGCAGGGCAGGTGGGCGACAGGGGCGTTGGAGTTCATGGCGTCGACCATGCCACGAGCGCGGCAAGTCGACACGACAAGCGGGGCGGACTGCAGGCGCGGCAGCGCGCCCCCGATCAGGTATCCGTGAGGTCTACACTCATGTCCGGGGTGCCGTCACCGTTGGTGTCGATCTCGAGCTTCATCGGCGTGCCGTCGCCCGACCACGCGCCGTAGTCGAGGTACATGGTGTCGGTGGGCTTCGCGCCGTTGCCCGAGTGGGTGAAGGTCTGGCTGCCGGTGTCGTCGGAGCGCACGGCGATGATGTCGAAGTCCGCGCTGACGTCGGCGCCCAGGAGCTTGATCACGAGGCGCTTCTTGACGAGATCGAACTGCAGCGAGATCTCCTGCCCCGCCGTCTCGCCGTAGCCCTTGATGGCGAAGAACCAGTCCGCGTCGCCATCGACCGTGACGCCCGCGTAGAGCACCGGCGACTCCTTCGCCACGGTCTTGTAGACCATCCGGAGGTTGTCCTTGGAGAGCTTGATCGTGTCCTTCTGGCCCGCGTCGAGCATCACCTCGTCGACCTCGAAGATCACGCCCGGCGCGACCATCGTGACCGTCGAGGACTCGACGGAGCCCAGCAGCGATCCATCGAGCGTGACCGTGAGATCGGTGCCGAACGGCAGCAGGTACATCGGCTCCTGGTCGTCGTTCCACAGGTCCTTGGACTTGGGCGTGACGTAGCGCGCCCCGGCTATCTCGCTGACCAGCGCCCCGGCCTGGAAGCCGAGCTTCTTGCCCGTGGCGTCGTCGCTCACGAGGAGGTTGGCCTTGCCGTTCAGCGTGATCTGCCGGTACGAGAAGGTGGAGCCCTTGACCGAGCCGTCGGCCTTCACCTCCCCGCAGAAGGGGCAGTCCTGCGGCTTGAGGCGGTTGCTCGTCGGCGTAAGGGTCAGGGTCTTGGTGGTCGCGTCGCCCTCGTACTCCGAACCAGGGACCGACGGTGAGGTGGATGCGAAGTACCGCCAGGTGTTCTTGTCCTTGTCGACCTCGAGCACGCGCTCCTCACCCGGGAAGTTGTTGTCGTAGACGAAGACCTTGATTGGGCTCGCGGTCAGGTCGACCTTGTAGGGCGTGATGGCGTGACCGGCCTTGGGGCCGCGCTGATAGATCCCCATGGTGAAAGTCTCGGGGGCGCCCTTGGCCAGGCCCTCCTGCAGCTTGTCGACGACTTCGACCGGCGTCAGGGTGCGGATCTCGCCGCCCGCGGTCGGCTCGGTGGCCTGGGTGACGAACCAGTAGGCGATCTCGCGCTGGAGCTTCTCGTTGCCCGAGAGCGAGAGGTCGTGGGTCGCCGTCACCGAGCCGAAGTCGGTGACGCTCTGCTTGCCGGTGTAGAAGAGGAGAGAGAGCGCGGCCATGCCCTCGCAGTGTCCGCCGCCCATGCCGGCGTTCTGCCGGTCCATCCACTCGGCCGCGGGCGGCGTGAGCACGCAGGTCGCAGCGGTGGGGCTCACGCAGGCGGCGCCTCCGAACAGCCGCTTCATGTCGGCCGCGGTCAGGTTCGTCACCGGCGCCCCGGTTCCGTAGTTCTCGAAGCCGAACCCATCGGGCTTGGGGCGGAAGCCGAGATCGGTGCCCTTGCCCGCGTCCGTCGGCGTGTCCTCGACGCTCGTGTCCGCGGGGGCGCCCGTGTCGGTCGGCGTGTCGGACTCGCCGGTGTCCGGCAAGGCGCCAGTGTCCATGGCACCACTGTCCTCCGCCGGCGGATCGGCCGGCGACCCATCGGAGCAACCGACGGCCGTGGCGAGGACCGACAGCGCGAGGAGGGGGAAGCGGGACAGGATGGGCATGAGGCGGCCTACGGCCAGGCGGCTCCCGGACTTTAGGCCGCTGACAAAGCCGTTGCTCCAGCGCTGCGCGGTTCGATACGTTCGGCGCTGGAGGAAGTTGCCATGCGTTTCATTCGTGTCGTGCACACGCTGTCTGTGCTCGCCCTGTGCGTCGGCTTCACTGCAGGGCTCGTCGCCTGCAAGAAGGACGAGCCCGCGCCGGCCAAGAAGGAGGAGGCGGCCAAGAAGGACGAGAAGAAGGACGAGGCCAAGAAGGACGACAAGGCCGACAAGCCGAAGAAGGCCAAGGCCACGAAGGAGGCGCCCAAGAAGGTCGAGGTGCCGGCCGACAAGAAGCCGAACCCCGTGCCCGCCGACTGGGAGCGCATGGAGAACGCGTCCATGGGCTTCGCGTTCTCGGTGCCCAAGGGCTCCAAGGACCACCAGGACAAGAAGGGTGGCAAGGACATCTTCGTCGCGGTCACGCCGAAGCCGCACGAGATCCTGGTCTACGTGGCAGCGTGGAAGGATGCGTCCAAGACCAAGGACGACCTCCTGAAGGAGGCCTCCGCGATGATGGTGGCCGAGGGTGAGAAGGACGTGGCCCAGACCGACGTCACCGTACTCAACGACGACTACACGATCGCAACGGTCACCTCGACGGGCGACAAGGGCGAGAAGACCAAGTGCCGCGCGCTCGTGGCTCTCGACGTCACGGACAACTACGTGATGCTCGTCTGCACCGAGGAGAAGGACTTCAAGACCAACGAGACCACGGTCGACGAGATCTGGGGCAGCTTCGGGATGTACAGCGGTGGTGCGAGCGGGGGGAGCAAGTAGCGCGCCGCCTGGAGCGGCTCCTGGACTACCAGGGCCTCAGGCCGCGTTGGCGACTTCGACGAGGAACGTGGCGCCCAGCAGCTTGGTGAGGCGATCCACCGTGCTCGAGGTGAGGCGCGTGCCGGCCGGGATGAGCAGGACGCCCGCCTCGTTCTTGAGGTCGCGGGCGAGCACCATGCCCTCGCGGAGCGTGTGCGCGGTGACCCGCTGGTTCTGGCGCGAGATGATGGAGGCGGTGAAGCTGAGGCCGAACCCGGCGTCCGACCGGGCGATCCAGGGCCGAACCTTGTCGTGGTTCGACTCACCGCCGAGCGAGGCCTGACTCTGCGAGCTGTTGGTGGGCAGGCCGGTCGTGAGCGTGATGCCCTCCGAGAGCGCTGCCCGCTTGAAGGCACCGCCCGAGGTGTTCGCGATCTCCCGCACCACGTCGGCCATGCTCGCGTCGGGAGCGTTCGCGTCGCCGAGCAGGAGCTCGCCGAGCTTCATCCGGGTCGCCTTGTCGAACCCCACGCCGAGCCGGATCTCGAGCTGCTCCGCCGGCAAGGACAGCGGGATCTCCCGCCGACATGACCACCGGGCTCACGGCACCCCGATCCACGACCAGCATCTGCCCGAGCATGTCCGAGATGTCGGCCGTCACGACCGTCTCCACCTCCCGCCAGGCCCGCAGACGCGTGGCGTCGTACCGTCCAGTGAAGTCGTGCACGGTGGCCGAGGCGGCGAGCCGCGAGGCCCACTGCGCGATGCGCTTCGGCGCCTCCACCCGCGCGATCAGCTCCTCCTTGAACACGGGCTTGCGCAAGAAGTCGTCCGCGCCGGCACCATAGACCTGCGCGATGTCGGCCGGGTTGGTGCGGCCCGTCACCACGATCGAGTACACGTAGTGCGGCGTGGCCATCGAGCGCACCCGCTTGATCAGCTCGAGGCCGCTCGGTCCCACGAGCCCCCAGTCGGTCAACAGCACCTCGGGCGGTCGCTCGGCGAACGTCTGCAGCGCCGCCTTCGCGTCGGCGGCCTGGGTCACGTCGTGGCCCGCCGCGACGAGGTGCCGTGCCATGAGCTCGCGCTCCTGACGGATGTCTTCGACGATGAGTACGTGCATGGTGCGTCCGTGGCTCCAAGGGTACGGGCACGTGGTCTCCGCCGAGCCCCCGAGGTCGGCGGCGAGGGGCTCCGATCAGGCGGCAGCGGCCGTGAGCTTCTTCACGGCGGCGACCAGGAGCTCCGGCTTGAACGGCTTCACGATCCAGCCCTTGGCGCCGAGCGCCTTGGCCTTCTGGATCAGCTCCGGCTGACCCTCGGTGGTGAGCATCACGACCGGGAGCGCAGGGCGGCCGTCGCGACGCACGTTCTCGAGGAACTCGATGCCGCTCATGCGCGGCATGTTCACGTCGCAGACCACGAGGGCCGCCTCGGGCGTTGCCGCCAGCTTCTCGAGCGCGTCGGCGCCGTCGACGGCCTCGACGATCGTGAAGCCCGCCGCGGTGAGGGCGCGACCGACCTGCTGCCGAACCATCAGCGAATCGTCGACGACCAAGACCTTCGTAGACATGGGGGAGTCTCCTTTCGTTGCCTGCGCAGAGGAATCCAGAAATCTCAGAACATCATCAGGTCGCCTTCGGCCGCGGGAGCGTCCTCGGCGGAGTCCGGCTCCTCGTCACCGAGCACGAAGCCCGGGTCGAACGTCGCGTCGAAACGCACGAACACCCGTCCGTGCGGCGAGTCGAAGGCGTGCCAGGTGGACGTCCCACCGGTGGGCGTGGGGAGGCGCAGCTCCTTGCCGAACAGCGTGGTGGGTGTCGCCAGCATGAGCACCACCGAGCGGCGCAGCAGCTGGTTCTTGATGCGTCCGAGGAGCATGTTGGAGAACTCGCCGAACAGGTCGCGGATCTCTGCGTCGCTCACCACGTCGATGCCTGGCTGGAGCTTGGCGGCGAACTCCCGGCTCGCGAGCAACACCAGCGCGCCGCGGATGTTCGAGCCGGCGTAGCCGATGATCGACGCCACGCCGTCGCCAGCGCCGAGGTCGATGGAGGCCCCGTCCTGCAGGTGGGAGAGAGGCGTGTCATAGGCCTCGAACAGCTCGGTACTCGCCTTCACGACGTGCAGCTGGATCGAGGCAAAGGCTTCGGCAAACGCGGTGTTGACGGACATTCCCTGGGCTCCTCCCCGAGCGCCGACGGCTATGCCGAGGCAAGAGGCTGTGGGTCTTGAACTGATCTGGCCATGCATGGATGTCGAACGAGTCATCGGGCCCGAGCTTGAGGCTCGTCTTCCAAGAGCAAATGAGAAGCCAGCGAATCGGACGTGTAGAACGACGAAAGGAGCGCACTCCCGTCAGCGTGATGGCGCGTCGTGGCCGGTGAGCGAGCTGCTTGACAGTGGCGCCTCGACTCGAGCGGCGAGGGTGAGCTTGCGCACCGCAGCCACGAGGAGGTCGGCCTTGAAGGGCTTCACCACCCAGCCCTTGGCGCCGAGGGCGCGGGCCCGCTCGATCAGCTGCCGCTGCCCCTCCGCCGTCAACAGCACCACCGGGGGCATGTGCTCTGCCCGCTCCTCGTGCACTCGCTCCAGGAACTCGAGGCCCGTCATGGTGGGCATGTTCACGTCGGTGATGACCATCCCCACGTCGGGGTGCTCGGTCAGCTGGCTCAGCGCCTCGGCGCCATTCTCTGCCTCGACGACCGTGAATCCGGCGGCCGACAGGGCCCTTCGGACCTGCTGTCGCACCATCCCGGAGTCGTCGACCACCAGCACCTTCGTGACCATTGCTCGCCTCCTCTCACTCCTGGACGGACCATCCACCGCGGCTCGCAGCGGCTACTCGGCGACCCCGAGCGCCGAGCCCACGATCTCGTCGTCGGTGAGGGCACCCGGGAACGACAGGAGGAGCGTCGTGCCGACGCCGAGCACCGAGCGTATCCGCGCCGTTCCGCCCAGCGTTCGGGCGGCCTCCGCGACGGCCTCCATGCCGACGCCGCGCCCCGAGATCTCGGTCACGGCCGTCGCGGTCGAGAGCCCGCTCGCGAACACGAGCTCGAGAGGATCTTCGGGGATGGGCATGCCTCGGAGCCGGGCCTTCTCGACGAGTCGAGCCACGTCGATCCCGCGGCCGTCGTCTGCGACCTCGATCAGGAGATCGGCGCCGCTCGCCGCCGCCCGCAGCGAGAGGCAGCCGAGGGCCGGCTTTCCCGCGCGGGCGCGCTCGTCCACCGTCTCGATCCCGTGATCGATGGCGTTGCGGATCGCGTGCACGAGCGGCGGGAACAGCGGCGCCCAGCGGGTCGGGTCGAGCCGAACCCCGTGCGGCTGGACCACGACGTCCACCTTCTTGCCGAGCCGACTCGCGAGCGCGCGCGCTTGCTCGGCGCTGGCCGTGAGGCGCCGCTCGATGGGCTCGAGGGTCAGCGCGCGAACCCGATCGAGGAGGTGGCGGGTGGGGTCCCGGCGCTGGATGGCGTCGAGGAGCGCGGCGTGCTGGCCCACGTCCACCTCGAAGACGTCGTTGCGAGAGAGGATGGGTCCGAGCGCGTCCACGATGCGACGCCATCGCTCGGCGACCTGCCCCACCACCTCGCCGCGGAGGTGACCGCCGCTCTCGAGCTCGCTCTCGAGCTCGTGGACCTTCTCGCTGATCGAGCGCAGGCCGAAGCACGCGGCGTTGCCCTTGAGGGTGTGGAGATCGCGCGCCAGGCCCGCGGGCAGCGCGGCGACGCTGTGGTCGAGAATGGTCAGGAACTCGGTCGTCTCGCGGACGAACGCCTCGAGCCCGGTGCGGTTGCCGATCAGCATCTGGCAGAGACCGGTGAGCTCACGGGCCTCCTGGTCGACGCGGCGCTGCGCCACCTCGGCCGAGACGTCGTCCACCACGACGAGGACGCACTGCGGAGGGTCGTGGTCGTCCACGTTGCGGTAGGTGAAGCGAAACACGCATTCCTCGATGGCGAGCTCGCTCGGCAATTGCCCGAGGGTGACCTCTGGAGGGAGCGCGCCCTCCCGGACCTCGGCCCACGCCTGCTGGGTCCGCGCGGCGAACTCGGGCGCGAGCGGCGCGAGGTGGGCGAACAGCGTCGCTCCCGGCCTTGGCTCACCGAACCACTGATCGAACCAGGCGGTGCGCTCGGGGCCGAGGACACCGTCCGGGTCGACGGTCGCGCACCCGCTCGAGACGTTGGAGAGCAGTGCCCGCAGCTGGAGCACCGTCGTGCGAAGTCGACGGCCCGACGCTCGGGTCACCCGTGCCGACAGGCGGCGGCTCTTGGAGCGGAGTTTCAACACTTGGTCCCCCATCTCTTCGACGGACCATCATGGGCACTCCGGTAGGCCACGCTGGGACAATGCGTGCAATGAGACGCAGGGCTCAATCTTCCGGCAAGATCGCCCGCACGAAGGTGGGGCCGTCCGTCGGATCGGCGCCCACCGAGCGGGCCGCGTCGGCGAGCAAGGTGCGCATCTCGGCCGGGAACTCGCCGTGTACCTCGAGCACGGAGCCGTCGAGCCGCAGGCGCCTCGCGGCACCGAGCGCGCCGGCCCAGCGGAGCGCGAGCCACCCGAGGGTGGGCGCGAACTGGGCACCGACGGCGACCTCGGCGCCGCTCAGGCCGTCCTCCAGCGCCCCGCGCAGCTCGGCGAAGTCGAGGTCGAGCGTCGGTGCCGAGGGAGCCCGGGTGAGCTCGACCAGCTGGTGCACCGTGGCCTCGAGCTCGCGCAACACAGCGGCCTCGATCCCCAGATCGCCGAGGTACTCCACGTTGGCGGTCATCGACACGAGCGCGTTGCGGACGTCGTGGCGGAGCGCCCGGACGGCCACGCGGCCGCGCAGCTCCCCGAGGGCACACACCCGGGCGACGCCGGTCGTCACGCGGCGCTCGCCACGTCTGCCTCCTTGGCCGCGACCAGCAGCGAGGGCAGCTCGCCCGACAGGCCGCTCGAGGCCGCCAGGTCCTCGAGGATCTGGGGGTCGATCCGCCCGGCTGCCGTGTCGACGAGGAGGTCGGCGAACCGGGTGAGGCGGGCGACCGCGGTGCCGCCCTCGGCGTGATGGCCGGTGCAGGCCTCCTGGGTCTCCGCCGGGAGTCGCCAGGCCTTGGCGAGCTCCGCGCCCGCCTGTCCGTGGAGCGTCGCCACTGCCGCGAGCGCGTCGGCCTGCTCGAAGCCACGTGGCCGGCGCTTGGCGACGAGGCGCCACAAGCGAGCCTCGCCGATGTCCCGGAGCAACGCGCACAGATACGCGACGTCGGCGTCGACCCCGAAGCGCCGCGAGAGCTCGCGCGCGAGCTTGGCGCCGACCACGCCGCGGTGGAACGAGGCATCCACGAGGTCCCGGAACCCGGGCGCGTCGAAGACCACCGTGGCGTAGACCGACTGGTAGAGCACGTCGCGCGTGGCCTGGGGGCCGAGCCGCACGATCGCGTGGCGCACGGAGGCGAGCTGCTGTCCGCGCGCGTAGAGCGCCGAGTTGGCGACCGACAAGAGGCGCGCGGCGAGCGCCGGCTCGCTCGAGATCACCTGCGACAGGCGCGCGACGTCGAAGCTCGTCGAGCGCGCGAGCTCGAGGGCCTCACCGGCCGCACGCGGCAGCATCGGAAGGCTGGTGGAACCCTTCTGTAGATCCCGCGAGATGGCCGCGAGGATCGACTCGCCGTCGATGATGGCGGGTGCGGTGGTCATGTCTCGTGCTCCTTGGGCAAACCACGACTCTCGAGTACCGAACGTTCACCGATCGCGACGGAGACCGTGCGATCGCGGCCGTTGTGCTTGGCCGAGTAGAGAGCCTCGTCGGCCGCGCGGATCAGCTGACCGGGCGTCGGCGCCAGGCCCTCGCCGACCCAGGTCGCGACGCCGACGCTGGTGGTCACCCGCGTCGGACCGATCCCGGCTTCGAAGACGATGTCGCGCACGGCGTTGCGGTAGCGCTCGCCGATCCGCTCTGCGACGTCGGGGGCGGCCCCGCGTACGACCGCGATGAACTCCTCGCCACCCCAGCGGGCCACGATGTCCTCCCGGCGTGCGCGCGAGGCGAGCGCCTTCGCGACGCGTCGCAGCACCACGTCGCCGATGGCGTGGCCGAAGGTGTCGTTGACGGACTTGAACCGATCGACGTCGAACAGGAGGATCGTGAGGGCGGTCCCCGCCTCGATGCCGCGCAGGATGGCCGCGTCCGCCACGCGACGGTTGGGCAGCCCGGTGAGCACGTCGTGAGAGGCGGCGTCGCGCAGGTGCTTGCGCTGCGACTCGGCCCAGGCAAGCAGCTCCCGGTCGCGACGGTGGCGGAACTGAACACGCACACGAGCCTTGAGCTCGTCGTTGCGACCGGGCACGACCAAGCAGTCGTCGGCGCCCGACAGGAGCACCGCGACCGCGACCTGCTCGTCGATCGGGTGGAAGGCGAAGGCCACGATGGGCTGCAAGTGGAGCTCGTCGCGCATGCGGAGGTCGCCGCAGAGCTCGAGGGCGTAGGAGGGATCCTCGCCGAGATCGACCAGCACCAGCGAGCGCGGGCGGCACGACAGCGTGTCGTCCAGGGTGCCGTCCTCGCCGGTGACCATCACCTCGTAGCCGTCGGCGCGGAGCTGACCCGCGAGTTCGGCGCGCGGCCCCGCTTCCTCGCTGACGATGATGATCGAGAGCGACTCCTCGGCGGGCGGCGTGCTCTCGGGTAGCAATCGCAGCCGATCGGGGGGAATCGAACCCACGTTCGGCACGATCGGGCCCGCGCTCGGAACGAGGGAGATCGACAGCATCGTTCCTCCGGACGGACCTTGGCCCCACTCCTTGAATTTGCCTGAGCGCCCGCCCGTGGAGGCGGGCGCCGCTCCCTGCGTTCGCTCCGCTCACTCCGGTCGCTCGAATCTGCCTGAGCGCCCGCCCGTGGAGGCGGGCGCCGCTCCCTGCGCTCGCTCCGCTCCCTGCGTTCGCTTTGAATGTCGCGCTGCATCAGGCGACGAGGTGCTTGCGCTTGACCATCTCGACGAGGGTCGTGCGGTTGATCCCGAGGAGCTCCGCGGCGCGCGCCTTGTTCCAGCCCGTGCGCTCGAGCGCCTTCTTGATCAGCGTGTTCTCGTAGGCCTCGATGGCCGCGCGGAGGTCGATCCCACCGTCGGGCAGGACGTTCGGCGCGCTCGCGGGAGCGCTGCCACCGCGCACCTTGGCCGGCAGGTCGTGGGCCTCGACCCGCGGGCCGATGGCGAGGAGGACGGCGCGCTCCATCACGTTCTCGAGCGCGCGGATGTTGCCCGGCCAGTCGTAGGCCCGGATGGCCTCGACCGCGGCGTCGGAGAGCCCGAGCAGGTCGGTGCGGCCCGAGCGCTCCGCGCACTCGCGGAAGAAGTGCTTGGCGAGGATCTCGACGTCGCTGCCGCGATCGCGGAGCGCCGGAACCTGCAGGTGGACCACGTTGAGGCGGTAGAACAGGTCCTCGCGGAACCGCCCCGCGGCCACCTCGGCGTCGAGGTCGCGGTTGGTCGCGGCGACGACCCGGATGTTGCACTTGAGCACGCGGGTTTCGCCGACGGGCGAGTACTCGCGCTGCTGCAGCAGGCGGAGCAGCTTCACCTGGAGCTGCATCGGCATCTCGCCGATCTCGTCGAGGAACAGCGTACCGCCCTCGGCGGCGGCGACGCGGCCACTGCGGGCGGCGTGCGCGCCGGTGAAGGCGCCCTTCGCGTGACCGAACAGCTCGCTCTCGAGCAGGTTCTCGGGGATAGCGCCGCAGTTGACGGTGACCATCGGCTTGTCGCGGCGCGGGCTCTGGTCGTGCAGCGCGGCCACGATGAGCTCCTTGCCGGTGCCACTCCGCCGGTCACCAGCACGGTGCAGCTCGAGGGGGCGACGCGGGCGAGCGTCGCGAGGAGGCTGCGCATCGACTCGTGCGCGCCGACGATCGCCCCGCGGCTCGTGGGGACCGACGGCACGATGCTGCGCATCACACCGGACACGCGCATCTCCCGGTCTTCGTCGTCGAGCATGAGGTCTTCGAAGTCGCGCATGGGGTTCAATCTCCTGACCCATGCGTCAGCAACTTGCCTGCCAACGTCAGCGCGTTGTTCGTCGCGCGTAGATCCGGACACTTGGAAGCCTGGTCCGCGCCACCAACACCCCCGCAGCCCACCATCGAGGTCAGTTCTTACCCACCAACGAGCCCTGGGGGTGGTGTCGCCCGGGACAGGGAGGGTCAGAACTGACTTATGCGCCGAAAGGGCGGAAAATCACACACCTTGGCTACGCAACGATTGCGAGCTTCTGCGCGACAGCGCACGACCTGCGTCCCTCGGGAGCTCACTTCCGGAGGATCTCCCGAAACGCCTGGTAGACGGGGTCCAGCACCCGGGACACGTCGTCGACCGCGGTCACGTCGAACGCAAAGGTTGCTTCGGCGAGCCGTCCCATCGAGAACAGGTAGAGGGCGCGGAGTCGATCGCAGAGCTCGGGCGCGTGCCTGTTGTCGAGGGTGACCGCGAACTCGTCCAGGATGGCGTGCGCCCGCTGGAGGCGCTCCGCGAACACCGAGCGGTCGCCGCGCTTGTGGGCGGCGCGCGCCTCGTCGAGGAAGCGATAGACGCCGTCCCAGAGCATGAGGAGCACTTGCTCGCGAGAGCTCGTGGTGACCTGGACCGAGCGGTAGCGGGCGACGGCGGCGTTCATCTGTCTGTTCCTTCCAATCCGGGTGAAGCGTCGGGGGGCGTGGTGGTCACTTGAAGTTCCAGCCACCGATGTTGCTGAGCGCGCTCGCCTGCGTCTTGTAGGCGCTGGCGGTGATCTCGAGCTGCGTGAACTGCGCCCGGAGGCGCTGCTCCGTCTTGTCGAGGCGCAGCTGCATGGAGGTCTGGTCGTTGCTGATCTGCTTCGTCAGCGCGTCGAGGGCGGCGAGGCGACCGGTGAAGGGAGCCTGGTCGCCGGTCACCAGGCCGTCGATGGTCGACGAGAAGCTCTTCATCGCGCCGGTCGCGCCGGTCGTGGCGTCGGTCACGAACAGGCGAGCCACGACGTTCGGGTCGGTGGCGAGCGCGCTCGCGAGCTTGGTCGCGTCGAACTGCAGCTTGCCGTCGCGGTCGGTCCCGAGGCCGACGCTGCCGAGCGTCGTGTAGCGACCGGTCGTGCCTGCGACGGGGGTGGAGATGAGGGAGCTGATGCGGTCGAGCGTGGTGCGGATGGCGACGTCCCCCGAGAGCAAGGAGTTCGACGCCTTGCCGGTCCCGTAACCCGCGGCGCTGTGCCCCGTGTTGACGATGTCGTTGTAGGCGCTGACGAACGTCTCCAGCTTCTTCTGGACCGCCGTGGGATCTCCCGCGACCCGGACCTGCGCGCTGCTCGTGGTCTTGGTCAGCGCGAGGCTCACTCCGGGGATGACCCCGGTGATGAGGTTCGTGCTGCGAGTGACGTCGATGCCGTCGACCTTGAGCTTGGCGTCTTGCGCGGTCTGGTAGGGAGTTCCGGTGAGCCCGAGCGAGAAGCCAGTCTCGCCGAAGGTCACCGCGTTGGCGGCGCCCGTGTCGAGCCCGCGGACCTGCAGGCGGTAGTTGGTGCCGTCGAACATGACGGCCGCGCCCACCCGGGCTCCGCTGGCATTGAGCTTGGTAGCGATCGAGCCGAGCGAGTCGGCGGAGTCGATCGTGACGTTGGTGACGGTCCCCCCGATGGTCATCGAGAGGGTGCCGGCCATCCCGAGGGCGGTCGCGTCCGAGGACGACGTCGTGGAGTACGAGCGCTGCTCACGGGCGAGCTGAGTGACCGACACGTCGTAGGTCCCTGCGATCCCGTGCCACTCGTGCTCGCGACCACCGCGGCGTCGCTCGAGGTGGCGACGAGGGAGGCGAACCCGGCCGGCTCGGAGAGCGCATCGGCCGCGGTCTTCAGGGCGTTGAGCTTGCTGGACATCGCGCTGATCGTCGCCCGGGCGCCGGCCACCAGGTTCGACTTGGTGGTGAGCGCGTCGTAGGGGAACCGCTCCGCCGCCATCAAGCCTGTGATCAGCGCGTTGGTGTCGAGGCCCGTCGCCAGGCCCCCGAACGTGATTCCCGCCATGATGTCCTCCGCGGCTCTCTGAACGGCCGACCCCCCCTACCCTTGAGGATTCGCGGAACGATTACTTCAGGAGGCTCAGCGCGAGCTGCGGCGCCTGGTTCGCCTGCGACAAGACGGCGGCGCCGGCCTGGGCGAGGACCTGGGTGCGGGACATCTGCGAGGACTCCTCGGCCACGTCGACGTCGCGGATGCGGCTGTTGGCGGCGGAGAGGTTGTTCTTCATCGACTGGATGTTCTGCACCGTCGTCTGCAGGCGGTTCATCGCGGCGCCGAACGTCGCGCGCTTGGTCGAGACCGTCGCGATCGCGGTGTCGATGGCGGTGATCGCCGTGCCCGCGTTGACGGCCGACGTCACGTCGGTGCCGGCGACGCCGAGCGTGGACGAGGTGAGGCCTCCGAAGGTCACCGACACCTGGTCCGCGGCGGTCGTGCCGATGCCGACCTGGAAGCTCACGGTGGTGGTGCCGTTGAGGAGCGCCGTGCCGTTGAACGACACCGACTGCGCCATGCGGTCGATCTCGGCCGTCAGCTGCTGGAACTCGACGTCGAGGTTGCCACGGTCGGTCGCGGTGTACGACCCGTTGCGGGCCTGCATCGCGAGCTCCCGCATGCGGGCCAGCATCGCGCCCACCTGGGACGACGCGCCGTCGGCGGTCTGCGACATGCTGATGCCGTCCATGGCGTTGCGCTCGGCGACGGCGTAGCTGCGGATCTGCGCCGTCATGCTGTCGCTGATGCCGAGACCGGCGGCGTCGTCCGCGGCGGAGTTGATGCGGAAGCCGCTCGAGAGGCGCTGGAACGAGGTCTGGAGCGCGTTCTGGGTCTTGGACAGATTCGACTGAGCCATGAGCGACGAGACGTTGGTCTGGATGTAGAGAGCCATGGGGTGTCTCCTTCTTGGAGTCTTGCGCGACGAACCGCCGCGCCGGGGGCGTCATGCCCTTCATGGAGAGGGAACGCCCCGTCCCCGGATCCCTTGAGCTCGTTCCCTGCCGTGGCCGAAAAGGCACAAAAAAAGCCTCGGGCCAGGAGATGGGGTCTCCCGGCCGAGGCTTCGTCACGCGGACCGCCCTTGGAGGGCGGCCACGGTTTGCTGGGTCAGCGGAGCAAGCTGAGCGCGAGCTGCGGGGCCTGGTTGGCCTGGGCGAGGACCGCGGCGCCGGCCTGCGACAGCACTTGCTGGCGAGACATGGCGGCCGTCTCTTCTGCGACGTCGACGTCCTTGATGCGGCTGTTGGCGGCCGACAGGTTCGTCTTCATCGACTGGATGTTGCCGACGGTCGACTGCAGCCGGTTGACGGCCGCGCCGAACTTCGCGCGGGTCGACGACACGGAGCTGATCGCGGTGTCGATCGCGGTGATCGCCGAGGTCGCGTTGGCGGCCGTGTCGACCGCGCTGGCGCCGACGCCGAGCGAGGAGGTGGTGAGACCGCCGAAGCCGACCGAGACGGTGTCGGAGGCGGCCGTGCCGATGCCGACCTGGAAGGCCACGGTGGTCGCGGCGTTCAGGAGGGACGTGCCGTTGAAGCTCGTCGACTGGGCGATACGGTCGATTTCCGACCGCAGCGACGTGAACTCGGTGTTGAGGTTGGCGCGGTCGTTCGAGGTGTACGAGCCGTTGGCCGCCTGGACCGACAGTTCACGCATACGGCCGAGGAGGCCGCCGACCTGGGAGGCCGCGCCGTCGGCGGTCTGCGCCATCGACACGCCGTCCATGGCGTTTCGCTCGGCGACCCCGTAGGACCGAATCTGCGCCGTCATGGAGTCGCTGATTCCGAGGCCTGCGGCGTCGTCGGCCGAAGAGTTGATGCGGTAGCCGCTCGAGAGGCGAGCGAAGCTGGTCTGGAGTGCGTTCTGGGTCTTGCTCAGGTTCTGCTGTGCATCGAGCGAGGCAACGTTGGTCTGGATGTAGAGAGCCATGGGGTAGCTCCTTCGTGGAGTGTCGCTTTGCGAGAGCGGGATGCTCTCGCTCGGGCGGGGGCTTCGTTTCCCCTCGAGGGGTGGAACGGACCTCCGCCACGACCCTGCAGGGTGCGGCCCATGATTCTCAGAAGTGACTGGTTTTGCCGGGCTTTTCAGCCCCTGCGCGTGATGTCGTCTCGAGTGCTACCCATCGACTGGGGCGAGGATCCGGGTCATCGCCTGCCCGACCAGCGCGTCGAGTCTTCCGACCAACGCACTATCCGGCAGGTTCAAGGGTGGTGGTTCCAGCGCCCTCGGCTGTATCCCGAGCGGTGCTGGCATCGGCGGCGCACCGGCGGCCTCGGTGTAGAGGCTCGTCAGCGCCTTGGTGTAATCGACTTCACTGGCCGTGTAATACCCCTGCGCCTTGAGCGCGTGGGCGAAGCCGCGAACGTCACCGACCTCTGCTGCGTCCCATGAACGGCCGAACCGGCCGCGCAGCGTGGCCACGTAATCGAGCGCACCTTCGTCCAGGCTGCCGTAGGCACGGAACCCGTCGACGATCTCGACCTGCTTCCCGTCGATGACCTCCTTGGTGTGACACTTGGCGGTGAGACCGGTGGGTCCACTGCCTTTGATTCCCCCGAAGTTCCAGTTGTACATGTGCTGGCCGCGGCCGGTCTCGAGCGAGGCCTGGGCGGTCAGGGTGTCGACGAGCTCCTTCGGCGCGCTGCCGTGGAGCTTCTCGCAGGCCCGGGCGATGGCTCCGCGGAGCTCGCCGACCGTGGCCTTCGTGCGCGTGGGCTCGACCTCCTTCGCCGACGCCTTCTTGGGCGCGGCGGCCGGCGCCGACGCCGCGATGGGCGCGGCCTTCGGCAGGGCGGTGGTCAGGGCGGGGATGCGCACGGTGTTTCTCTTCTTGTTCTTTGCTAGTTCAATGCCAGTTCAAACAGAGGGGACGACGGTCACGACCTTGCGGTCGGCCTCGCGGAAGGCGTCGATCGCGCGCTGGAAGGCGTCGAACGAGCGCTGGGCGGTGACGAGGTCGGTCATCGCGTGGACGACGGGGGCGTTCGATTGCTCGAGCGCGCCCACCTCGAGCGTGCCGGTGGCCACCTTGGGCGGGCCGGCGGCCGGCGGCGCCGAGAGCACGCTCGCACCCTCGTGCACGAGGGCGCCGGGCTTGTCGAAGGTGACCAGGCGCAGGCGCCCGACGGTCTCGGCGCCGACGGCCACCGCGCCGTTCTCGCCGATGGTGACGTTGCCCTCGCCGACCTTGATCGGCTTGCCGCCCTCGCCGAGGACGCGCACGCCGGTCTTCGTCTCGAGCCAGCCGTCCTTGCCCACCTGCAGCGAGCCCGCGCGGGTGTAGCGCTCGCCGTTCTTGGTCAACACGGCGAGGTAGGTGTCCTTGGGGAGCGCCACGTCGAGCGGCTGTCCGGTCTTCTCCACCGGGCCCTCCGTCGAGTCGAGCACGGTGCCGTCGACGTTGGTGAGGTGGTAGCCGGCCTTGGGGCCGGACTTCGACAGCACCTCCTTGAACACCGGGCGCTGGCGCTGGTAGCCATGCGTCGAGGCGTTGGCGAGGTTCTCGGCGGTCGACTCGAGCAGCTTCTCCTGCGCGACGGCTCCGCTGAGCGCGACGTAGATCCCCGTGGCCATCAGTCCCTCCCGATCGCGGCGCGCAGCCGGTGGATGGCCTCGGTGTGCAGCTGGCAGACCCGAGACTCGGAGACGCCGAGCACCGCGCCGACTTCCTTCAGGCTGCACTCCTCCTGGTAGTAGAGCGCGAGCAGCTGCTGCAGGCGCTCGGGCAGGGTGGGGATGGCCTCGGCGACCGCCTCGGAGAGCGAGCGCTTCATCACCTCGGCCTCGGGGCCGATGGTCTTGCTCTCGAGGGTCTCGTGGTCGATCTCGACCATCTCGAGGTGCGCCATGCCGGCGATGCTCAGGCGCTGCAGGCAGCTCCGGTACTCCTCGACGTCCATGTCGAGCGCCTTCGCGATCTCGGTCTCGTTCGGTGGACGACCAAACTGCTTCTCGAGGCCCGCGATGGCCCGCGCGAGGCGCCGAGAGGCGTTGCGCATCTCGCGGGCGTTGGGCTCGAACGAGCGCAGGTAGTCGAGCATGGCGCCCTTCACCCGGTGCGAGGCGTAGGCCTCGAGCTCGTTCTGCGGCATGGTGGCCGGCGATCGCGAGAGCGCTTCTGCGAGCCCCACCCAGCCGGCGCCGATGAGGTCGTTGATGGTGATGTGACGCGGGACGCGGCGCGCGAGGCGCATGGCGATGCGGCGGACCATCGGCAAGAATCGCTCGTAGTCGTCGCGCGTGAACGCGCGGCGCTCCTGCTGACCAGGGCGGGGCAAGGCAGCCACGCTCATGAGGCCTCCTTCAAGGACGATGCGGGTGCGGCCGGCGACAAGAGGTCGACGATCGCGGACGTTGTGGCTTCGCGCAGGTCCTCGGGAACGCGCTGGCCGTTGCAGAGGATCGCGACCGGGAGGCGCGTCGCGGAGGCCATGTGCAGCACTCCGGCGGGGGCTTCGGTCTCGTCCAGCTTGGTCACACACAGAGCATCTGCACGGAGCGGACCAAAGACGCGCGCGAGGCGCTGGGCGTCGACGGCGCGCGTGGCGGCGGTCGCGCAGAGGATGACGTGGCGCTCGCGACCCGGGATCGGCCGCGCGAGCAGGCCCTCGACGCCGTCCGGCACGGGCGGGCGACCCGAGGTGTCGACCATCACCGCGGCCTCGTTCGCGCCCTCGATCAGGCCCGCGAGCTCCTCGGCGGTGTGCGCGACGGCGAATCGTGCGCCGATCAGGTGGGCGAAGCGCTCGAGCTGGTCGATCGCGCCGACCCGGAAGCCGTCGCACGAGATCAGCAGCACCGAGCGGTTGCGCTCGAGGCGCTCGCGCGCGGCGAGCTTCGCGAGCGTCGTGGTCTTGCCGACGCCCGACGGCCCGATGACGGCTGTCAGCGTCTTGCCGCGGGCGGCGAGCGGGCTCGGGCAGGTGCGCACCTCGGCGGCGATCCCGGCGCGCAGGAGCGCGAGCTGGGCCCGCGGGTTCTCGGCCCCGCGCATCGCGCGCGACAGGCGCTTGGCGGCGGGCCCCTCGACCCCGAGCGCGACGAGGTGCTTGCTGGTCGCGTCGCGGCGGTGGGACCCGCGGGGCACGAGGGCCTCGAGGGTCTCGCGCATCGCGCCGACGTCGGCCTCGAGGGCGGAGAGCTCGTGCGCGGGCTGGGAGAGCGCCGCCTTCACCTCGCGCAGCTCGCGGCGGACCTCGGCGCGCAGCGCGCCGAACTGCTCGTCGAGCTCCTTGGTCGGCTCGGCCGCGTACGCGGTGAGCGCGAACGGCGTGCGACGCTGCGAGGACTCGTCGGCGGTGGGCTCCTTCTTCTCCTCGAGGGTCGCGTCGACCTCCCAGCAGGCAGCGCCCACGAGCCCGCGCAGGCCGGTCAGCGGGACGCGCCGGGTGGCGACGATCGCGGCCTCGTCGCCGAGCGCAGCGCTCGCCATCGATCGGGCTTCTTCGAGGGTGTTTCCGCGGAAGGTTCGGGGGGTCATCGACGGTCACCTCTCGGTTGCGAGGGAGGAAGGGCGCGGAGGGTCTCGACCACGCGCAGGGGGACCAGCGGGTCGATCTCGCGGTACGAAGCGACGAACAGGTGGGGGATGCGGCGCTCGAAGATCGCGCGCACGTAGCGCCGGATGTCGGGCGGAGAGAGGACGAGCGGCGTCGTGCCGAGGCTCGTGAAGGTCTGGGCGGCGGCCTCGGCGCGGGCGACGAGGTTCTGGGTGATGGCCGGGTCGATCGGGCGCGGCAGGCCGGCGGCGATGTCGCGCAGCGAGCTGCGGAGCGCGTCCTCCACCTGCGGATCGAGGGTCATCGCGGCGATGGTCCCGTCGGGGCGGCGGAAGCGGGCGGTGATGTGGGGAGAGAGGCGTTCGCGCACGAGCTCGGTCAGCTGCTCCACGTCCTGGTCTGCGAGAGGCACTCGGAGAGGGCCTCGAGGATGGCGCGCAGGTCGCGGATGCTCACGCCTTCGCGGACCAGGTTCTTCAAGATGCGGACCAGGTCGCCGAGGGGGATGGCGCCGGGGATCAGATCGTCGACCAGCTTGGGCGCGGTCTTGGCGAGCACCTCGAGGAGCTGCTGCACTTCCTGACGACCGAGGAGCTGGTGGGCGTGGGTGCGCAGGAGCTCGCCGAGGTGGGTCGCCATGACGGTGGCGTGGTCGACGACGGTGTACCCGAGGGCCTCGGCCACCTCCTTGTCGCGGACGGCGATCCACAGCGCGGGCATGCCGAAGGTGGGGTCGGTGGTGCGCTCGCCCTCGAGCTGCGGCGCGCTGCCGGAGGGGTCGATCGCGAGCAGGCGGCCGCCGCGGAGCTGCGCGGAGGCGACCTCGTTGCCCGACACGAGCACGCGGTACGCGGCGGCCGGCAGCTCGAGGTTGTCGCACACGTGCACCGGGGGACGACGATGCCCACCTCGCGCGCCAGCTGGACACGCAGGGCGCCGACGCGGTCGAGGAGGGTGCCGCCCGCGGCGGCGTCGGCGACGGGGACCAGCTCGTACCCGAGCTCGACGCTGAGGAGATCGAGGGTGAGCGCCTGCTCCACGTCCTCGGCGCTGCCGCGGGGCGGCGCGGCCTGGCCGGGCTGCGTGGGGGAGCCGAGGAGCGCGGCCGCCTTCTCCCGCTTGGTGATGCGCCGCGCGGCGAACCACAGGCCACCGGCGAGCACGAGGCAGGGCAGGGCGGGCATGCCCGGCACGAGCGCGAGGGCCGTCAAGATTCCGGCGGTCAGGGTGACGGCCGGCCGACGCTGCAGGAGCTGCTGACCGAGCGCCTGACCGAGCTGACCACCGGTCGCGCTGCGCGTGACGACGATGCCGGACGCGGCCGACATGAGGAGGGCGGGGATCTGGGAGGCGAGCGCGTCGCCGACGGACAGGACCGAGAAGGTCTCGGCGGCCTGGCCGATCTCCATCCCGCCGGTGACGCCGAGGATGAGGCCGCCGACGAGGTTGATGCCGGTGATGAGGAGTCCGGCGATCGCGTCGCCGTGGACGAACTTGCTGGCGCCGTCCATCGCGCCGTAGAAATCCGCCTCGCGCTCGAGGTTTCCGCGGCGGGTGCGGGCCTGCTCGGGGGTGAGGTTGCCCGACTGCAGGTCGGCGTCGATCGCCATCTGCTTGCCGGGCATCGCGTCGAGGGTGAACCGCGCGGCGACCTCGGCCACGCGGCCGGCGCCCTTGGTGATGACCACGAAGTTGATGACCACCAGGATGAGGAACACCACGAGGCCGACGAGCACGTTGCCCTCGACGACGAAGCGGCCGAAGGCCTCGACGACCTCGCCCGCGGCGCCGTGGCCCTCGCTGCCGTGCAGGAGGATGAGGCGGGTCGTCGCGACGTTCAGCGAGAGCCGCAGCAGCGTGGCGACCAGGACCAGGGCGGGGAACGCCGAGAGCTCGAGGGGCTCCTTGATGAACAGGGCCGTCAGGAACACGCCGATCGCGAGCGCGAGAGAGAAGGAGAGGAGCACGTCCAGCAGCGCCGCCGGCAGCGGCAGCACCATCATCAGGACGATCCCGATGATGCCGAGGGGGACGATGAGGTCGGGCTTGTCGACCTTGTTCGTCTCTGCGGTGGTGGAGCTCACGCTCGCTGTCTACGCACGTCCCGTGCCGACGCCCCGCGGAGGGCGAAGACGAAGGCGAGGATGCGCGCGACGGCGAGGAAGTGCTGCTCGGGCACCGGCTTGCCGATGGGCACCTCGGCGTCGAGGGCGCGGGCGAGCGCCCGGCTCTCGAGGATGGGGATGCCGTGCTTCCGCGCGATCCGGCGGATCTGCAGCGCGAGCTCGTCGTGGCCCTTGGCGACGACCACCGGCGCGCGGTCCTTCTTGCCGTAGCGGAGCGCGACCGACACGTGGGTCGGGTTGGTGACGATGACGCTGGCGTCCTTGACGTTGTTCAGGGCGCGCTGCTTGGCCATGGCGCGAGCGCGGGCCTTTTGACGGGCCTTGAGCTTCGGATCGCCATCCTGTTGACGCATCTCGTCCATCAGCTCCTTGCGGGTCATCTTCATCTGCTTCTCGAGCGAGAGGCGGTGCTGCAGGTAGTCGCCACCGGCGATGACCGCGAGCGCGAAGAGGACGGCGAGGAGGACGCGGACGGCGATGGTGGCGAGCTCGTGCGCGCTCGCCGCGATGGGGAGGTCGGCGAGCCGCATCACCTTGGGCAGCTCGAGCAGGAGGACGCGGTAGCCGACGTAGCCCGCGAGGACGACCCGCAGGCTGCTGCCGATCAGCTCGGTCGCGGCGTGCTTGGGCGACAGGATCTCCATCAGCTTGGCGAAGGGGTCGAGGCGCTCGGGCTTGGGCGCGACGAGGTCGAGATCGAGCCGGATCCCGGCCTGCGCGAACCCGACGAGCAGGCCGCCGATGCAGGCGGCGATCGCGGCGGGTACGACGAGGGCGCCGAGGGTCATGGTCGCAGCGCGCAGCGGGGTGGCGTCGCCACGCGAGAGCGCGTCGAGGTCGCCGAAGGTGTGCACGGTGAGGTGCGAGATGGCCTGGGTGAGCGCGCCGCGGGTGCCCGCGATGACGGCGATCACGGCGGCCGCGGCCACGATCCCGCTCGCGTCGCGCGAGCGCGCGAACCGGCCCTCCTTCCGGAACTGCTCCCGGCGGGCGTCTGTTGCGTCGTGTGTGCGGTCCTCGTCGGACACCGTGGGAGGATCGCCGAGCAAGGGTCACGCCGCGGCTCGGCGCGCATGTTGCTGGGGACGCGGGCATGGTTCGCTCCGTCCTCACGGGTCTGTCGGTGTGTGTACTCCTCGGGTGCTCGTCGCCCGGCTTCGAGGTCGGCGCGAGCGCGGCAGAGGACGGCGCGCCTGCCGACTCTACTTCTCCTGACCTCGGCGCCGACGTCGCGCCCGACGAGGGCGCCTCCGACGTCGCCGTCGACACGACGATCCCCGACACGGGCTCCGCCGTGTGCAAGTCGGAGATCCCGGTGGTGGGCTGCGTCGAGGGTGGGGCCGCGCCGATCCTCGATCGCCCGGGCACCGGCACCGGGTTGCCGCTGCTCGCGGAGAAGACCGCGCACCGGCTCGACTTCGTGCTCGGGGCCGCGGGTCGCATCGACTCCATCACGGTGCGCTTCTCGAACCGCTCGGCCGCGACGGCGTTCGGTGGGCCCGAGGGCGTGGTGACGGCCGAGGTCTCCTACGTGCCGTGCGCGGACCCAGCGATCCCGTGGGTGCCCCTCGGCGTGGTGACCCTCGACGGCGGGCTGGTCGGTCTGTCGGCCACCTTCGCGCTGAAGACCCCGCCTCTGCCCGCCGGTGCGCACATCGTCGTCGTCGTCAGCACGACCTCGAAGGCGTGGGTGTGGGAGCTCAAGACCTCGACGGCGACGACCGACGCCGCGTGGGCGATCCGCACGGGCACGACCGCCTGGACGCCCTCGACGAAGCTCGGCGACGTGACGGTCTCGGCGCGCGCCTGCGGGACTTGACCCTCGCGCCGGGATTGCGGAACGTCCGGCGTGGTCGACCTCCGCGCCTATGGCCTCGCGCACGCGCTCTCGGTGCCCGAAGGCGCGCGCGTGGGCCGGGTGCGCACCCAGCACCGCATCGACTGGGAGATGGTGACGGCCACGGGCGACGTGCGCGCGCCGCTGCCGAACCGCAAGGCCGAGCGCCCCGGCGTCGGCGACTGGGTCGTGCTCGCACAGGACGCCGACGTCATCACCGCGGTGCTGCCCCGCAAGAACGCGCTCGTGCGGCGCGCGGCGGGTCTGCGCGAGGAGCCGCAGCAGCTCGCCGCCAACGTGGACGCCTGCTTCGTGCTGGTGCCGCTGTCGGGGCCGCCGAACGTCAAGCGCATCGAGCGCTACCTCGCCCTCGTGCTCGACGGCGGGAGCGTGCCGGTCATCGTGCTCACCAAGAGCGACCTGTGCGCGTCGATCGACGAGGCGATCGCCAGCGTGCGCACGGTGAGCGGCGACGCGGCGGTGCACGCCATCTCGGCGCAGAGCGGGCAGGGGATGGCGGCCCTGGAGCCCTATTTCGGGCGACGCCACGGTCGCGCTCCTCGGCGCGAGCGGCGTCGGCAAGTCGTCGCTCGTGAACGCGTGGATGGGCGAGGAGGTCCTCGACATCGCCGCGGTGCGCGAGAAGGACCAGAAGGGCCGACACACGACGACGCGCCGCGAGCTCTTCGTCCGGCCGGCCGGCGGCGTGGTGATCGACACGCCCGGCACGCGCGAGGTCGGGCTGTGGGACGCGGACGAGGGCGTGGACGACGCCTTCGTGGAGATCGTCAGCCTGGCGGCGGAGTGTCGGTTCGGTGACTGCGCGCACACGGTGGAGCCGGGGTGCGCGGTCCGCGCCGCGGTGGCGCGCGGCGAGCTCGAGGCCGAGCGGGTGGAGCGATACCTGCGGGTGCGCGCGGGCACGGCCAGCCGGGCCGCGCGCGTCGGCCGCGCCAAGCGTCGCTGAGCCTCACACCTTCCAGAGCCGGAGCGGTCGGCCGTCGGTGCGGACCCGGGCGCCGCGGAACGCCTCGGCCTCCTCCTTCGCGTCGCCGGCGCCGAGGCGTGGCAGGGTGACGGTGACCTCGGTCTTGCCCGCCGCGGCGAGCGCCGCGAGGTGCCTGGTGAGGTCGCCCTTCTCGTAGCGCCCTCGGCCGAAGACGAGGTCGGCGCGCGGCTCGTCGCGGAGCACACGCGCGCACCAGCCCTCGTGGGTGGGCTCCACGAACGCGGTGGGGCCGCCGAGGACGAAGCGGGCCTCTGGCACCCGACCCGTGGAGAGCTCCTCGAGCGCCGGGGCCAGCTTCTGGACGCCGAACAGGAGCACCACGTCGAGGCCGAGCCGCGCGCCGAGCGCGAGCGCCTGATCGGGTGGGTACCAGTGCACCGAGGTGCCGACGAGGCGCAGCGACGGGAACGCGGAGAGCTTCTCCTCGGGCATCGAGCTGCGCTCGCCCAGCGCGGTGATGCGCGGGTACGAACCGGTCAGCTCCTTCACCAGCTGCTCTACGCCGAAGGAGTAGAGCACGAGGGTCTGCAGCGAGACCGCCTTCCCGAGCAGCTGGTCGAGCGCCGGGCCGTGGTAGCCCAGGTAGTCGGCCGCCTCGAGGTGCAGCTCCTCGACCGTGCACCACTCCGGCGCGTCGACCGAGGCGAGCAGCTGCGGGGCCCTGGTCTTGAGGTAGACGCTCGCGAGGAACCCGCGCTCGAACTGGCGAGACGATCGCTTCGCCCCTGGCAACGGACCGGTCCACGCGTCGACGTGGGCGTCGAGCAGCTGCGCCGCGCGCTTGTGGGCCGACGCATCGGCGCGCTCCTCGGCGATCGCGGTCGCGAGCGCGATGTACTCGCCGCGTGGGTCGCCGACCGTGAGGAGCGCGTCGGCGAGCACCTGCCTGCGCTCGTCGCTCGGCTCGCTCCGGAACGCGCGCCACACGGCGTCGACGTCGACCGGAGGACGGGTGTCGCCGCTCGCTTCGGCGAGGAGCGCGGCCGCTGCGTCGCTGCGCTTCGGGCCACCGTGACGCGCAGCCACATACTTTGCGCGAAGGTGGAACGGGCTCGAGCCGAGCGAGTCGTACTGGGTCTCGATTTCGGGCAGCGCGGTCGCGATGCGCGGATCGGGGCCGAACCGGGCGAGCGCCTCCACGCGCACGAGCGCGGTCTTCCACGCACCTGGCCACGGCGTGCCGAGGAGACGATCGACGTCGCCCGGGTCCTTCCGCGCGGCGAGCGCGAGCCACGCGCCCTCGAGCTCGCCCTTCGACTTCGCCTTCAGCACGCCGCGCTGTCTCGCGGCTTCGGCGCCGAGCCGGGCGATCGCGGGCTCGATCGCGCGATCGCGCGTCTCCGCCCAGGCGTCGAGCAAGCGCGCGAGGAGGCCGCTCGCCTTGGTCTCCGGGAGGGCTGGTGCCGCCTCGCCGCCGAGGGCTGCGAGGGCCTCGTCGAGCCGCTTCTGGGCCTTCTTGTCCGCGCCCTCCCTCGCGCGCGCGATCGGCTCGCGGGCGCGCACACCGAGCTTCTGGGCGAGCCGCAGGGCGGCACCGCGGGCGAGCGCCTGATCGCTGGCGAGACCGATGGGTAACACTTCGCAGAGGTCGTCGGGTGGCGTCGCCATCGCGGCGACTCGTTCGACGTACTTCCACTGCCGCTTCGTGGTCGGCACGCCGGCGCGCAGGCCGGCGGCGAAGGCCGAGAGGACGAACGGCGCGGGCTCGACGGCGCGCTCCCAGTCCATGACGTGCGCGATGGTGTCGCTGCCGTCCCCGAACATGCCCATGCCGACGAGCCAGCCCAGCTGCTCGGCGGGGAGGGCCACGGGGCGGTGGCGCAGGAGCGCGTAGCTGGTGCCCGGATCCCCACGGAGCCACGCGACGGCGGCGCCCCGGCCGGCCCGTGCCTCGGCGATCAGCGCCCGCACCGACGGCGGCATGAAGGGCTCGAACGGCGTCGGATCGACCGGCTCGCTCACGCGGCGATGGTACCTCGAAGGAGGGCGGCCGCGGGATGGAGGGACACGTCTACTCGCAGGTCGACTTCTCCGTGCAGGTAGGGCCGTCGTGCCGGCTCCGAAAGGAGGGGGATCCACGGAAGTACTCTCGGCATGCCCGGTTCGGGACAGGTCACACGTCGCGGCGCGGCAATGGGTACCTGAGACTCTGTAGAGCCTGTGCCCCCAGTCTGCACCGCGGACGGTGGCGCGCCCTTGACATCGGACGCGAACAAGCTACGCTCAATCAAGTGCCGAGAGGAGCCAGACCCCCGGAGCAGCTCGAGCTCTCCCGCACGGGCGGGTGGGGTGGGCGTCGCGCAGGGGCCGGCCGCAAGCGCGTGGCGTCGCGGCCGCTCGTCCCCACCGCCCGCGGCCGCCGCACGTGGGCTGGGCGCCCGTGCACCTCACCCTCCGATGCATGGCAGGCTTGCCCTCGCTGCGCTCGATGGAGGTGTTCCCGGCGGTCGTCGCCGCTCTGCGGGCGTCGCAGGGCGAGGGCTTCCGCGTGCTGCACTTCTCGGTGCAGGACAACCACGTGCACCTGCTGGTGGAGGCGAACGACTCCAGCGCCCTTCGGGCGGGAGCGCGCTCGCTCGGCGTGCGCCTCGCGCGCGCGATCAACCGCGCCTGTGGCCGCAAGGGCCGCGTGCTCGACGACCGGTACCACACCCGCGCCCTCCGCACGCCGCGCGAGGTCCGCTTCGCGCTCGCCTACGTGCTGTTCAACTTCAAGAAGCACCAGGTCCGCGTGCCCACGCGGCTCGATCCGTGCTCGTCGGCGCCGTGGTGCGATGGCTTTCGCGCGCTGCCGGCCGCCGTCCTCGAGGGCGCGCCCGTGGTCGCACCCCACACGTGGCTCGCGCGCGTCGGCTGGCGGCGCCACGGTTTGCTGTCGCCCGACGAGCACCCTGCGTGAGCCGCCTCGTGCGACCGGCTTCGCGGTCGCCCGCGGCCGTGGCACCATGGGGCATGCGTCGCGCTCTGCTCGCGGTCCTGCTGGTCGGCTGCGGGAGCTCCGAGGAGCCGGCCGTCACGCCCGACGCCACCACCGACGCCACCACCGACGCGGCGACCGACGCGGCGACCGATGGCGTCGTCGAGACCGGCGGCAGCGACACGGCCCCGGCCGACGCCCCGCTCGACGTCCCCGCCTTCGTCCACGCGCCCAACGTCAACGCGGTGCTCGACGGCGCCACGCTCCTCCCGCTCTACCCGGCGAAGGGCCCGGGCCACGTCGCGTTCCGCCGCGCGGCCGACACGGTCACCGCGCTCCGCGAGGACGGTACCGCGCTCTACACGGCCAAGGTCCGCGCGGGCGCGCTCTTCGGCGGCTTCGACGTCGACGGCGACGGCTTCCCCGACTTCGGCGTCGCCGCGCGCGAGGACGCGGGCGAGGTCTGCGGCGCGACCGCGATGCAGAACACGTGGCTCGATGTGCACGCCGGCGCGACCGGCGCGCTCCTCGCCGGCACGCCCAAGAGCAAGGACCTGTGCTGGACGTTCGGCACCACGATCTACCCGACCCAGCAGTGGACCGACCTCGGCGTGCTGTTCGGCGACGAGACCAAGACCGTGGCGCTCTCGCCGTACTACGCGAAGATCGCCCAGTTCGCGACCTGGAGCGGCACCGCCTTCACGTACCAGGAGCTCGACTACCCCTCGACCGCCGCGTTCGACCTCTACACCCAGGCCAAGACCAACGCGTACGGCACCGGCAAGCACACCGACAACCCGCCCGTCGCCAACGGCCTGGTGATGAAGGTCAAAGGCGAACCGCGGCTCGTGTTCTTCACCTCGAGCCGGGTCGTGCAATACGGGCTCGAGGGCCGCTCGGTCGGCCAGCTGCGCGTCGATCACCCGTTCCTCACCGCGGGTCGGACCGACCTCGTCGGGCGCGACTACGGCCTCGTCGCGCGCGACCCCGGCGACGAGGGGCTGCTCGCGCTCGTGTCCGGCACCTCGATCTACAGCGTCTACGCCGACATGGTCAGCGGCAAGATGGAGTTCGATCCGTGGGGTCAGATCGAGCGACACGTCACCGTGTACGACCCTTCGACCGACGCGCTGGACGACCGCTTCTACTCGTACGCGCACGACGGCGGTGACGCGAAGAAGTACGAGGGCCGTGTCGCCTACCCGGACCACCCTTTCCTGCGTCGTGCGGCGGGCCGATCGCGGCTCGTCTACAGCGTCTACGAGGGCGGCCACTGGTTCGTCCACGTGTCGACCCCAGGCGCCACGACCGATGCGTGGAAGCTGCGCGGCGCCATCGTGTGGGACGTGCGTGACCTGGACGGCGACGGCGTCGACGAGGTCGTTCTCTCGCCGGTCGAGCTACCGACCGACCCGGACGTGCCCGGCTATTATTTCCCCAAGTGGCAGACCCAGGTCGCGCACCTCGCGGCGGACGAGAAGAGCTTCGTCGTCGGCAAGACCTTCGACGGCATCCCCGAGCTGGTCCCGTTCTTCCGCGACGCGCGCCGCACGACGAGCTTCTCGGCGCTCTACCCCGTGGCCACGGTCAGCGCCGTGGGCAAGCCGAAGCTCGTCCTGCGCAAGGCCGACGGCACTCGCGCCCTGGTGGAACCCTAGCCCTGGCGTGTTTGCCATGACGAGTCGTCTAGCCTTTGATCAAGGCTAAAGTCCTGGCCGACCTGGGCCGTTCGAGCCCCTGTCGCTCGGGTCGACCGGGCGTTGGGCGGAGGGCACGACATGGGACACGGTCTGGTCTGGCACTCGAAGGACTGCCAGGGATTCCGAGCATTCCTCGAAGAGGCGACGAAGGTGGTCCACGCGATCGAGGAGGCCGCGTGCGACCGAGAGAAGGAGGCGCGGATGCTCCACACCCTCGGGTGCAACGCCGCGCGCTTCGGGTTCCCGGGCCTCGCCGAGTTCTGCGACGTCCTCGCGCGCCGCCTCGCCCGCGGCCTCGACGATCTCGGTACGCTCGAGCGCTTGAGCTGTCCCACCGCTTCCATCAGGTCCTCGAGGCCTACCTGCCGCTCGATGAGGCGACGACCATCGCGATCGGCGAGGACGAGTACGCCGAGCTGCTCGACATGCTGGTCTCGGGCGCGCCGCGCCAGGCGCTGATCGCGCGGGTCGAGTCGCTCGCGCTCGCCCCGATCCACGGCCGGCTCGCGCGCTTCGCCGAGGACGCCGCTGCACTCGCGGTGGAGCTCGGAAAGGCGACGGTCGAGACGCACGTGGAGACCCACGGCGCTCGCCACGACGAGCGTCGATTCGCCCCGTTCTGGACCGCGTTCGTGCACGCGGTCGCCAACGCGGTCGAGCACGGCCTCGAGACGGAGGCGGAGCGGATCGCCTCCGGGAAGCCAAGGGTCGCGCGCCTCGAGCTCCACGCGGAGAGCCGCGGGGGTCGACTGTTCGTCGAGCTCCGGGACGACGGCCGCGGAGTCCAGTGGAGCCGGCTCGCGGCGCGGGCCCGCGCGCTCGGCCTGTCGGTCCTCTCCGAACGTGACCTGTCCGAGGCGGTGTTCTGGGACGGGGTCTCGAGCTCCGATCCCGAGACGTCCGGGCGGGGCCTGGGCCTCGGCGCGCTGCGCGAAGCCTGCGAGGCGCTCGGCGGCACCGTGGAGATCGAGAGCCGGTTCGGCGTGGGCACGACGGTGCGCTGCGCGTTTCCCCAGATCGGACGGTGGCCGCGCGCGGCTCGGTCGACGAGCGCGTTCCCCCCGCGGGCGCTCGACCGCCTCGTGCGCGACACCCTGCGCACCGGCAGCATGTAGCTCACCCGCAGTAGAACCACGCCGCCTTGCTCGCGGCGACGTCGACCGTCATGGTGGGGCTCTCCTTGGACAGCGGCCAGCTGCCTTGGACCTTGCCGTTGGGTGTGTCGCGGCGCTCGAGCGTGCCCGTCTCCTTGCCCACGCACGCGAGGCGCAGCCGCACCGTGGTCGTGGTCTCGGTCACGACCGTCGCGCGCGCGGACGTTCGGCCCGTGGGCCGCGCCACGCCGCGGATGCGCAGCGCGTAGAACCCGCCAGCGAGCGTGATCCCCTTGCCCGTGGTCTCGGTGACCCAGCTCTGCTCCGACCAGGTGGTGTTCACGAGGAACCCCTTCGGGCCATGGCCGACCACGAGGACGAAGTGGTCGAGCCCCCATTCGGGGTGGCGCGTCGGGAGGATCTTCACGCCGGCGAACACCGGATCTCCCGCGTCGATCGCGTCGCGCAGGAACCCGGCGAAGCCGCCCTTCTTCTTGGGCACGTGGGTGTCGAACTCGACGCCGAGCCCGGCGAGCGCGACGGGCACGTCCTGCGAGTAGAGGTCGGGGTGCTTGGACTTGCCGGCGTCGTGGATCGCGCGCTGCGGGACCCAGGCGCCGTGGTGGAGCAGCGCCTCCTGGATGGCGGTCTCGCCACACCACCCGGACGGCGGCGCGTCCTCGTGCTGCGCGCGGTCGGGGATCGGCAGCGTGACGGCGGTCGCGACCGCGAGCAGCGAAGCCCAGGTGCTCACAGCGCGAGCACCCACGCCGCCCACGCGCCGTCGAGCGCAGCCGGCGACTTGCCCATGACGCTCGTGAAGGCGAGCACGCCGTCCGGGTCCTTGGCGCGGTTGTCGCGCCAGGCCTGGTAGAACGCCCACAGCTTGCCCTGCGACTCGAGCCACTGGCAGAAGTAGCGCGCCGTCGCGTAGTTCAGGCCCTCCCGCTCGCCGCGGAACTCCTTGTCGCTCATGGCGAACAGGGCGGGGAGGCTCGCGTGGGGGCGCAGGCTCTTGGTGAGCAGCGCGCTCTTGAGCCCGGCGTGGCGGAAGTTCTTCTGACCGCGGATCTCGCCGTCCTTCGGCAGCGCGAAGGCCTCGTAGAGCGAGGCGAGGCCCTCGTTGAGCCAGTCGGGCGCGTTCGGGAAGTCGGCCTCGACGATCGGGTGCACGAGCTCGTGGGTGAGCGTGCCGATCCCGGGCCCGACGTTCATGACGATGGTGCGGTCGTCGGGCCCGTAGAACCCGTACGGCGTGCCGCACGCCTTGCCCGAGCGCGCCTTGCAGTACGCCTCGTACGGCGGGGCCGTCTCGAACAGCAGGACCGACACGGCGCGCGCCGGGCGCTTGTCGAAGCGCTTGTTGTAGTACGCGGCGAGGGCCTTCCTGGTGACGATGGCGGAGCTGCCGAGCGCGCCCGACGGCGCCGCGACGAGGAAGACCCCCTCGACCACCTCGAACTTCGTTTGTTTGCCGAGCTTGTTGCGCAGGAGGGCCTTGCGGTCCTCGAGATCGGCCGCGAGGTCGTAGGGCGGTGGCTTCGGTGGCTCGGGCTCCGCGACGGCGACCGGCGCGGTCGAGGCGCTCGGCACCAGGCTCGGCACCGCCGAGGCCACCACGGAGGGCGTGGCCTCTCGCTCCTTGGGCGGCGGGTGCGCACAACCGATCAAGACCAGGGCCGAGCCCAGCAAACCGGCGCGGATCCGTTCCATGAAGACGCCTCCTCGCCCTCCATCGGCCGAGGGGCCGAGAGTGTGACGGCGAACGGTCGGACGCCTCTCTGGGCCGGACCTTGGCGCGACTCAGCTACCGCACTTGCTCGCGCAGTCCGCCGCCGCGGGGCATTCGCTCGGCGCGATGGCGGTGTCCAGGCACCCTCCACAAGCGACGTCGGCGCTCTTCTGCGCGGCGCAGGCCGCGGCGCACGTGGAGTCGAGGCACTTGCACAGGCATGCGCCGTAGTTCGGGCAGAGGCCCCCGGTGAAGTCGCCTTTGATTGCGCCGCTGCCGAAGCACGTCGCCGCGCCGCTGCACTTGCCGAGCAGACACGCGAGGCAGCTGTCGGCGCTGCACGCGCCGCCGGTGTCGCCCGTCGCGGTGCCCGTGTCACCGGCGTCGCCGGCCTTGTACGACTCGAGGTCGAGGATGCCGGTGCACCCCGCCGCCGCAAGGACGCCCACTGCGACGCCTGCCGTGAGGAAGCGAGTGAGGATCGGTCCGAGCTTCATCAGAACACTCCTCCCGCGACGAGCGCGCCGCCCCCCGGGACCCAGGCCGGGCTCACCCACGCCGAGGTGGGCGTCGCGCGGTGTCGTGGCGTGAGCACGTACCAGACGACGCCGCCCACGAGCAGCGCCGCGCCCACGCCGGTGACGATGGTCGCGCCGCTCGCGAGGCCCTTCGCGCTGTCGAGCGAGCCCTGCGTGTCGCAGAGCTTGGTGGTCTTGTCGCAGTGCTGGTCGCGCGCCGCCTTGGCCGCGAACCCGAGGCCGAGCCCGACGCCCACGCCGACCACGCCGAGGCCCATGGTGACCATCGCGATCGTGCGCTGGGTGCCACCGCTGCCCTCGCTCGGAGGGTCGACCGGCTTCGGCGGATCGACGGGCTTCGGCGGCTCCTTCGGAGGGTCGACGGGCTTCGGCGGCTCCTTCGGGGTCTCCTTCGGCGTGGGCGCGACCGGCACGAGCTTGATCTCGAGCGACTTGCTCTCCTTCTCCGCGAGGGTCACCTCCGCCGTGAACGGCGTCACACCGCTCGCCTTGGCCTTCACGACGTGCGGGCCCGGGTCGGCGTCGATCGCGACGTTCCACGCGGCGTTGGCGATCGGCTCGTCGTCGAGCTCGACGACCGTGTCCTTGGGCGCGTCCTTGGGCAGCACGAGGGTGAGGTGCGGCACGCGGGGCTCGAGCTTGGCGGCAGCCTCGAGCGCGGGCTTGGCCCAGGCCTTCTTCTCCGCGCTCGGGTCGGCGGCGGCGCGCGGCGCCAGCTCTCGGTAATGGCGGATGGCGCTCGCCACGAGGCCGAGCGACTCCTCGACCTGGGCCTGCCCCTTGAGCGCGCCGAGGCCCGCCGGGTTGAGCTTGTAGCTGCGACGGAACAGATCGCGCGCCTCTCGACACGCCGCGGCGTCGCCCACCGGCGAGACCTTGCAGCTGCCTGCGTCGGACTTCTTGCGCGCCTTGTTGAAGAGATCGGTGGACAGCGCGAGGTCGGACTCGGTCGGGGGATCGGCGTGTGCGCCGCGGGCGAGACCCATCGACAGCACCACGATCGCGAGGGCCATCTCTGCTCTGCGCGTCACTGGATCGAGTCGTCCTTCCACGTGTCCGGCTCCTTGGTCGCGGACGCCTTGCTCCCCGGGGGAGCCGCGGCGGTCGGCTTGGCTGCCGCGCCCTTCGGCGCGGCGGATGCGGCGACCTTAGCAGCAGACGACGAGGTCGGTGCGATCGAGGCGACGGCCTGGCCCTCGCCGCTGACGGAAGGCGGCGTCGCGACCGATTTGTCCGGGGAGGCGACGCTCTTGGGGGTGTCCGGCTTCGACGCGGCCGCGTCGGTCGTGGTCGACGTCTTGCGCGGACCGAGCGCGAACGCGGCGCCCCCCGCCACCACGACCAGCAGCGCGCCGAGGGCGAGGAACGGGGTGCGCGACCGGGTGGGCAGGGTGGGCTCGCGCACCGCGCTGGACAGCGTGTTGGTCGGCTCGGGCTCGCGCGCGGTCTCGGGCAACTCCTGCTCGGGCTCGCGGGCGGTCGCCGGCCCGATCTCGGTGAGGCCACGCAACGCGTCGGCGAGCGCGACGGACAGCGCGCGCGCGCTCCCGAAGCGGTTCTCCGGGCGCTTGGCGAGCCCGACGCGGATGAACTCGTCGAACCCCCGCGGGAGGGCGGGGTACTCCTCGGTCGGTCTCACGGGCTCGGCCACGGCGATGCGCAGGGCGAGCGCCGAGAGCCCCGGCGCCGAGAACGGCTCGCACCCGACCACCATGCGGTACGCCATGGCGGTCACCGACCAGAGGTCGCTCCGCGCGTCGACGCGCGCGCTGTTCTCGAACTGCTCGGGGCTCATGTACGCCGGCGTGCCGACGACGGTGCCGTCGGCGGTGGTGGCGGCGGCGTCGTTCTCGAGGCGCGCCTTGGCCACGCCGAAGTCGAGCAGCTTCACGTAGAGGCCGTCCTGGTCCTCGCACAGGAACACGTTGGCGGGCTTGAGGTCGCGGTGGACCACGCCCGCGTCGTGGGCGACCTGCAGCGCGCGGCACAGCTGGGAGACGATCTCGACCACCTCGTCGAGCGGCAACCGGCGCTCGCGACGGAGGCGCGTGTTGAGGGCCTCGCCCTGCAGACGCTCCATCACCAGATAGGGCGTGCCGTCGTCGAGCAGCCCGTGGTCGAACACCCGACACACGTGCCGCGAGAGCTCGCCGAGCTGGGCGGCCAGCATCGCCTCGCGGGTGAAGCGCCCGCGCGCGTCGTCGTTCGACGCCACGGTGACGGAGAGGAACTTGATGGCGACGCCGTGCCCGAGGGAGAGGTGGTCCGCGGACCACACGGCCCCCATTCCGCCGCTGCCGATACGCTCCTTCAGCCGATAGCGGCCAGCCACGATCGTGCCGGGCTCGAGCGAGGACATGAACGAGGCCATCCTAGCAGACGAGTGCTAACCTCGTGCCACTGCGGTGGACCAGCGAACGAGGAGCCCAGTGACCAAACCGGGCGGCGAGACGACCGTCCGCACGGAAGGCAAATCGCGTGGCCGCGCGCCCGCGCTGTCCGTGGTGTGGCCGGGTGGGTTCCTGCGCGTGCCGCTCGGGCCCGACGTGGGCGAGGTGCTCGTCGGGCGCGGCGAGGACTGCCAGCTGCGCGTCGACGTGCCCTCGATCTCGCGCAAGCACGCGCGGATCCTCGTCGATCCGCTGACCATCGAGGATCTCGGCAGCGCCAACGGCACCCGCGTGTCGGGGCAGCTCGTGCCGCCGCACCAGAAGATCCCCATCCACCCCGGGATGCTGGTCGAGATCGGGAGCGCGGTGCTGCTCGTGCACGCCGACCCCACCGCGACGCCCTCGCCGTCGTCGGGGGGCACCTCGATGGACGCCCTCGAGCACCTCACCGAGCTCGCGGCCAAGAGCGACCTGACCCTCCTCCTGCGGGGCGAGACGGGGGTCGGCAAGGAGGTGCTCGCCGCGCGCATCCACGCCCTGTCTGCGCGGGCCGCGCGCCCGTTCCTCAAGGTGAACTGCGCCGCCCTCACCGAGACGCTGTTCGAGTCCGAGCTGTTCGGTCACGAGAAGGGCTCCTTCACCGGCGCCGTCGCGCAGAAGATCGGCTACTTCGAGGCGGCGCACGGCGGCACGCTGCTGCTCGACGAGATCGGCGATCTGTCCCACCCCATGCAGGTCAAGCTGCTGCGGGTGCTCGAGGCGCGCGAGATCGTGCGCGTCGGTGCGGTCAAGCCGCGGCCGGTCGACGTGCGGGTGCTCGCCGCCACCCACCGCGATCTCGAGGAGATGGTCGCCGAGGGCACGTTCCGGCGCGACCTCTACTACCGCCTCGACGGCCTCACCCTGCACATCCCGCCGCTCCGCGAGCGCCCGTCCGACCTCGAGGCGCTGGCCCGCAAGTTCGCCGCCGCGCAGGGGCGGGAGCTCACGGCGGCCGCCGTCGCGCGCCTGCGCAGCCACCCGTTCCCGGGCAACGTGCGCGAGCTGCGCAACGTGATCGCGCGCGCGTGCGTGCTCTCGGCGGGCGCGCCGATCGGCGAGGTGCACCTCGTGCTGGGGGGGATCGCGATGAGCCGCAGCGGCGCACCAAATCGCTCCGCGACGAGCTCGCCAACGTCGAGCGCCAGCGCATCCTCGACGCGCTGGCCCAGACCCACGGCAACCAGTCCGAGGCGGCGAAGCTGCTCGGCATGCCGCGTCGTACGCTGACCAAGCGGCTCTCCGAGTACGAGCTCCCGCGCCCGCGTCGCCGCGACCCGTAGCGGTTGGGCACGCGGTGCTCAGGGGTTGGGCACGTCGTGCCCAACCACGCGCGAACTCCCCAGGAATCAGCCCGATCCGCCGTGTGCGGCGGGGGCTCCGCGGTCGGCACGCGCGCTGCAGTGTGGCTCGGTCATGGAACCACTCCTTCCTCGGTTGATTCGGTGGGGCTCGGCCAGTCTCCTGGTCGCCTCGTTCGCTGTCGGCTTCGTCGCCTGCGGGAGCAGCGAGGCCGACCCGGGCTGCGTCGCAGGTCGCGACTGCATCTGCAACGGCGGCAGCTGCGACAAGACTTGCGAGGGCGGCAACTGCAACTTCAAGTGCCAGGGCGGCGCGACGTGCACGTTCCACTGCCCGGCGGGTGGCTGCAACATCGAGTGCAGCGCCGGCTCCACTTGCAACACCGACTGCAAGGCCGGCGGCTGCAACGAGGGCTGCGCGGGCGCCAAGAGCTGCAAGATGGCGTGCGACAAGAGCTGTGTGACGAGCTGCGGTGGCGCGGCCGTCTGTGAAACCTCCTGCGACGAGGCTGCCGGATGCATCAAGAGCTGAAGTACCTGTCCTTGCTCGCCCTCGCGGCGGGTCTCCTCTCCACCACCACCGCCGCGCACGCCGAGGAACCGGCCACGCGCGTCGGCGTCGACGCGGGCCTCGCGTTGCCCATCGGCAAGCTGTCCGACGGCGCGAACCTCGGCCTCGCGGGCCTCGTCCGCGTGGAGCACCGCATCGTGCCGGCGCTCGACGTCACCGCGCGCCTCGGGGCGATCTACTTCCTCCCCAAGGACGCGGGCGGCATCAAGGTGAGCCTGCTCGCCATCCCGCTGCTCGTGGGCGTGCGGGTCCCGTTCGGCGAGGGGCCGTTCGTCACCGGCGAGGTCGGCCTCACGCGCGTGTCGGCGCACGCGAGCGGAACGGTCGCCGGCGTCGACGCCTCGGGCAGCTCGGACGCCGAGTTCAAGGGCACGCTGCTCGTCGGCGGTGGCTACCGGTTCGGCGCGTTCGACGTGAAGGCCACGTTCGGCGGGCTCGACCTCGGACACTTCGGCGACACGTTGTTCCTCGGGGTGAACGCCGGCTACAACTTCGCCGCGTTCTAGGCCGCGCGCTTGCGGGCCTCAGCGGGGGTGTGCCCCGTCCAGCGCTTGAACGCGCGGTGGAACGGGCTCGGCTCGGAGTAGCCGAGCAGGTAGGCCACCTCGGCGATCGCGAGCTTCGGATCGGCGAGGTAGCGGAGCGCGAGGTCGCGCCGGAGCTCGTCGAGGAGGGCATCGAACGTGACGCCCTCTTCGGCGAGCTTGCGCTGCACGCTGCGCTCGCTCATGCGCAGCCGGTCGGCGACGAAGGCCAGCGTGGCCTCCCCCTCGCCGAGGCTCGCCGCGAGCACCCGCCGCACGCGATCGGCGACGCTCTGTTCCCGCGCCGGGCGCGCGGCGAGGAGCGCCTCGGCGTGCCGCTCGATGACCCGCGACAGCGCCGGATCGGCGGCCACGAGGGGGCGGTGCAGGAGGTCGGCGTCGATCTCGAGCGCGTTCGACCGCTGCGCGAACTTCGGCTCGAGGCCGAAGAAGCGCACGTACTCGGCGACCACCCCGGGCGAGGGGCGGCCGTGGCGGAACTCGACCGCGCGGGCGACCAGCGGAGCGCCGGTGATCTGGGTGCCGATGGTGACGAGCGATCCGACGGTGAAATCGGCCGAGTGCCGCGACTGCACCTCGGACGCGTCGCGGAAGCCGTGCTCGATGCGGAGGCGCGTCGCGGACTCCTTCAGCGCGAAGGTCGCGACGTCGTGGACGAGGCGGTTGTAGCGGACGAGGCGCTCGAGCGCGGCGCGCAGGTCGGGCGCGCAGCGCACCGCGTAGTCGAGCACGTCGAACGCGCCGGGTCGGATCGCGAGCGCCGCGTGCAGGCCGAAGGCCTCGTCACCGGTGCGGCGCGCGGCCTCGTTCCAGAGCGCCTCCTCGAGCGCGAGCGAGATGCGGGCGTCGGGGTCGGCGGCGCGACTCGGGTCGAACCCCGTGGCCGCGCACAGCGCCGCGGGATCGGCGCCCTGCGCCGCCGCGGCGTGCACGATCATGGCGCCGATGACGGCCGACATCTCCACCGCGGACACGCCCCGAGGATGCCGTCGCGCGTCGCCGTCGGCAAGCGCCGTTGGCGCCCTCGGTCAGTCGTTCCGGCGCCTCCCGTCACGGCGAAACCAGCGGAGAATCGGCACTCTCTGGGCATGAACAAGCACCTCGTCGCCGCCCTCTCCCTCGTCACCCTCACCACCCTCGCGAGCTCTGCCGCAGCGGACGAAGGCTCGACCGCGACGCCGAGCCCCGCCTTCCACGCCGACGTCGAGGTCGACCCGACCGCGTACGTGCTCTCGGGGCACTCGCTCCACGTGGGCCTCGGCTACCGCCACGTGCGCCTCGACCTCGGCGCCTTCGCGATGGCGCTCCCCTCCTGGGCCCACGGCAACGACGGGTACGACGCCTCGTTCAACGGCTTCGGCGCCAAGCTCCAGGTGTTCCCCTTCGCCGAACAAAGGGGCCTGTTCCTGGGCGTCGACGGCGGCGTGTCTCGCCTGCTCGCGCGCCGTCAGGGCACGGACCTCGCCTCCGAGCAGCTCCAGGGCAGCATGGGCGTGCACGTGGGCTACCGCATCTCGCTCCCTGCGGACTTCTACGTGACGCCGTGGATCGGCGTCAGCTACCAGCTCGGCCGCAAGGACGTCACGCTCGCCGCGGCGGCGTGGCACCAGAACGCCCTCAACGTCTTCCCCGCCGTCCACCTCGGCTACCAGTTCCGCTAGCCGGCCTTTACGCGGGAGAGGCTTCTCCCTAATCCCCACCCGGTGCACGTCCCGCCCGCCCTGATGATCCTCGCCTCGCTCGTCGGAGCGGCGTTCGTCCTCGCGTGGCGGCACCGCGAGTCGCAGCGCGCCGTCACCCTGCGGTCGATCGTCATCCCACCGCTCGGCATGAGCACCGGCTTCGCCATGTTCGTCGTCCCGCAGACGCGGGTGCCGCTCGGCGCCGCGATCGGTGCGTTCCTCCTCGGCGCGCTCGTGCTGTCGTGGCCGCTCGTGCGCACCTCCACGCTGCACGTCGAGGGCGACGCGATCGTGATGCGCCGCTCGAAGGCGTTCCTGTTCATCCTCCTCGGGCTCGTGGCCGTGCGCCTCGTGCTCCGCGCCTGGGTCGAGACCCTGGCCTCGCCGCTGCAGACCGGCGCGCTGTTCTACCTGATCGCGTTCGGGATGATCGTCGTGTGGCGCGGCACGATGCTGGCTCGCTACCGCGCGCTCGTGACGGCGCTGCGTCGCAGCTAGTTCAGGAGGAGCGCGGCGACGACGCCGCCGATGCCCAAGACGAACGAGAGCCCCACGATGACGAACACCATCGTCATCGAGCGCTTGACCGCCTGGTTCACCTGCGCGCCGTACACGTTGTAGGCGTTCGGATTGAAGTTCGCCCCGTACCCAGCAGGAGGCGCCCCGTACGCGCCCGGCGGCGCCCCGTAGGCCCCGGGCGGCTGCATCGGCGCGCCGTACTGCCCTGGCACCTGCGGAGGCTGCATCCACGGGTTCTGCGCGTGGATCTGCTGGGCCATCACCTGGTTGACCAGCTGGGCCTGCTCGACCGCGCGCGCGTGGTGGGGGAACGCTTGCTTGCAGAACGGGCAGTCGGTGCCGCGCAGCTGCTCGAGCGAGAGCGAGGCCCCGCACGTGCCGCAGCGGTAGAGGTCGGCGCTCACGCCTTCCTCACGGCGTGCTCCGGGACCCACTCCTGGCGGCCACCCTCGAAGGCGACCTGCACCTGGCCGGGGGTCGTGCTCATGCACTTGGCCGGGTACTGCTGGCCGTTGGACCAGGTGACGATGACGTTGCACCCCGGGACGACGCCGCCCGTGAGGAACGCGCCGACCTGGTTGAGCCCGTGCCCGAGCGGGTTGGCCATCACCGCCTGCTGGTTGTGCATCGCCTGCTGGTAGGCCGGGTTCATCATCGCGACCTGCATCGGGTTCGCGTTGGCCGGCACCGCGTTGGGGTTCACGCCCATCGCCTGCGCATAGGGGTTCGCGCCCGCCTGCGGGGTGGGCGGGATCACCCCGGCCACGCGCTGGATCTGGACCTGGCGCGGCTGACCACCCGCGCGGAGGCGCTGCTCCTCCTGCGTGATCAGGTTGAAGTGCCCGGCGTACTGGCCCATGTTCGCGGCCATGGTCTGGTTCCACTGGCCGGCGACCTCGGTCCAGTCGGACATGCTCACGCCGCACGACTTCATGCCGACCTCGGGGCCGTAGACCTTCATCGCTGCGCTGCACGCGACGAAGTCCTCGTAGCTCGCCTGGGCCTGGCCGCCCTTCCGCTTGGCGACGGCCGCCTGGTAGAGCGGCATGTACGCCATCGCGACGCGGCCCATGAGGGACATGTCCTGCATGCGCGCGGTCCAGCCGGCCTTGGCGGCTTCGAAGTCGGCCAGGCTCACGCCCTCGGCCTGGATGGCCTGCGCGACGCGGTCCTTGTCGTCCATGAAGTCGGCGATCACCGCGCCGAGGTCTGCGTAGCGCTCGAGGGAGATGCCGTTGATCGGCTGCATCGCGGGATCCATGGGCGCCATGGTCCGCGTCCTCTTCGGGGCCGTCAACCCACCGGGAGGCCTGTTCTTGCGCGTCGTTCGACGAGCGCTGACGTTACCTCGGGCTCACGGGGCCTTCGGCTTGGGAGGGCCGACGGAGGACGCCGAGCCGGAACCCGAAGCCGGGGGCGGCACGGGCGGCGCGCCGTAGATGTCGGCCTGGCGCGGATCGAGCGCCTTCTTCAGCTCCTCCTTCAGCGCGGCCTTCATCTGCTCCTCTTCCTTGGGCGTGATGCTCGAAGACGGCGCCGCCGACTTCACCGTCGCGGGATCGAGCGGCCCAATCTCCTTCGGCTTGTCCTTGCAACCCATGGCCAGCGCGCACGCGAAGAACGCGATCGCGCCCTTCGACGTGCGGCCGAGGCGCACCTCGCGCGCGCAGAACGGACAGGCGCGCTCGTCGACGTGGACGTGGCGGCGACACTCGGGGCAGGGGAGGTAGGCCATCAGAAGTGGTAGCTCACTGTATACGGCAAACAGGTCTTGGCCGTGGGACCGTCCACGCGGACGAACACGCGCGCCGAGTCGTCGCCGCCGGCGGTCGCGCCCGTGCAGGCGTGCTGCAGCGAGACGCTCTCGCTCCCACAGCAGGCCACGTCGCCGCTCTCGAGGGTGGTGCTCGCGCCCTCGCGGCAGCCCTTGAAGGTGGTCGTCCCGGCGTTGCAGCGGGCGAACACGCAGAGCCGCACGTCGGGTGTGGAGGCCGCGGCCGTGGCGTCGACCGCGCACCCCACGGTGTCCTTGCCGCCGAACACCCAGAAGTCCGCGTCGCTCGGGCCCGCGACCACGCCCGTGAACTTGCCGCCGCTGCCGTCGCAGTCGTCGACGAACGCGAGGAAGCGGGCCTTGTCGACGGTCTCGTTGCCCGCCGGCTCCGCGTCGCAGGCCGCGTCGCTGCCACCATCGGTCACGGTCGCGCCACCGTCGTCGCACGCCGCGAGGATCGAGAGGACCGCGAACCATCCGCGCATGGGCCCATGATGCCACCTCGGCACGTGTCGTGCTCGGTGAGAGGTCGTGGCTCGCTCCTTCCTCGAATGGGTCCGCGCGGCGCGTCGCAAGTACCCGCTCCGCGACGTGGCGCACGTCACGTTGCCCCACCACGCGGTCGCCATGATGGCCTCGTACGTGCTGCGACCCCACCGCGCGCCCCTCGCGACCGACCTCGAGGCCCGCGATCCGGAGGCGCTCGACCTGGTGCTCGAGGGCGCGCGGTTCCTCGGGCGCCACTGGTTCCGCGCCGAGATCGAGGGGGTCGAGCACGTACCGCGGGAGGGGGCCGCCCTGCTCGTCGGCAACCACAACGGTGGGTTCCTCACCTTCGACACCTACCTCACCCTCGCCGCGATCGCGGAGGCGCAGGGGCTCGAGAGGGCCGTCCGCCCCCTCGCGCACGACTTCGTGTTCGACGATCCGATCCTGCGCCGTTGGGCGCAGATGTTCGGCGCGATCCAGGCGGGCCACGCGCCAGCCCGCGCCGCGCTCGCCCGGGGCGACCTCGTGCTCGTCTACCCGGGGGGTGACGTCGAGACCTTCCGCCGCTTCCGGGACCGCGGGCGGATCGATCTCGGCGGCCGCGTGGGGTTCGTGAAGCTCGCCCTGCGCACCGGCGTGCCGATCGTGCCGGTCGTCTCGGTCGGCACCCACGAGCAGCTCGTGATCCTGTCCCGGGGCGACGCCGTCGCGAAGCTCTTCCACCTCCACGCCTGGGCACGCACCGAGGTGTTCCCGCTCGCGCTCTCCGTGCCGTGGGGCCTCACCTCGGCGTTCCTCCCCTATCTGCCGCTGCCCGCCCAGACGACGGTGGCGTTCGGCCCACCGCTCCACTTCGGCCGCGGCGACGCCGAGGACGAGGGCCTCGTCCGTCGCTGCGCCGATCAGACCATCGCAGCCATGCAGACCTTGCTCGATCGGCTCTCGCAGGGGCGAACGCCGTGGCTCGGTCGCACCGGCCGACGCCTCGGCGCATGAAGTGCACCGACGCGCAGACGCGTCGCCGGTCACGCGCAAGGACCGTGGTTCACCGCGCAAGACGCAAGGAACGAGGGGAGGCGCGCAAGTTGCCTATGTGCCCAGAATGGACGACCTCGTGATGGGTATGGCCGGCTCGGGGGGAGACGGCATCGTGAGCACTGGTGAGGCACTGATCGCGGCCGCCGCCTACGAGGGCTACCACGCGATGATGACCAAGAGCTTCGGCTCACAGGTCCGCGGTGGCGAGTCTTCGTGTCGTGTCCGCCTGTCGACCAAGAGGGTCCAGAACCCCGGTGGCACGCTCGACGTCGCCATCGCGCTCAACTGGGAGGATTTCCTCAAGTTCGGCGCCGAGCTGCCCGTCACGGGCGAGACCATCGTCATCTACGACTCCAAGACCGGCGTCGCCCCCGACCAGATCCCGCTCGTCGGCGTCAAGCCCAAGGAGGTGTTCGCGGTCCCCATCGGCGAGATGGCCAAGAAGGCCGCCGGCAGCGACAAGGCCAAGAACACCGTCGTCCTCGGGCTGCTCGCCGGCTGGTTCGGCATCGCCCGCGCGTCGATCCTCCGCGGCCTCGCCAAGAAGTTCGCCAAGAAGGGCGCGGAGCTCGTCGCGGCCAACGAGAAGGCGTTCGAGCTCGGTGAGCTCTACGCGCGCGAGCACCCCCTCGCGGTCCCGCGCGTCATGGACAAGCCGCCGACGCCCACCCCCAAGATGCTCACCGACGGCAACGACATGTGCGCCGCCGCCGCCATCTTCGCGGGGTGCGAGTTCTTCGGCGGCTACCCGATCACGCCCTCCACCGAGATCATGCAGTTCTTCACCCGCGAGGTGTGGAAGTACGGTGGGGCGGTCCTGCAGGCCGAGGACGAGATCGCCGGCATCGGCGCCGCGCTCGGCGCCTCGTTCGCCGGCAAGAAGGCGATGACCGCCACCTCGGGCCCGGGCCTCGCGCTCAAGACGGAGATCATGGGCCTCGCGAGCATCGCCGAGCTCCCGCTGGTCATCGTCGACGTGCAGCGCGGCGGCCCCTCCACCGGCCTGCCGACCAAGCCCGAGCAGTCCGACCTGTTCGCGGCCGCGTTCTCCGCCCACGGCGACGTGCTCCGCCCGATCCTCGCGCCCACCTCGGTGGCCGACACGGTCGACGTCACCATCGAGGCCTTCAACATCGCCGAGCGCTACCAGACCCCGGTCCTCGTGCTCTCGGACCAGGAGGTCGCGCAGCGCAAGGAGACCGTCGACCCGATCGACACCAAGCGCTTCACCATCATCGACCGCAAGGTGCCGACCGAGGCCGAGCTCGTCGACTACGCGCGGTTCCGCGCCACCGACGACTTCGTGAGCCCGATCAGCCACCCCGGCATGAAGGGCGGCAACTACCAGGGCGCCGGCATCGAGCACAACGACCGCGGCAACCCGACCGCGAGCGGCAAGGTGCACGCGGCCATGAACGAGAAGCGGTTCCAGAAGCTCGCGCCGCTCAAGCAGCGCCGGGATCTGTTCCATATCGAAGGCGACCCCAACGCGCCGCTCGCGCTGGTCGCCTGGGGCTCCATCGCGGGCGTGTGTCGCGAGGTGCAGGCCCGCGCGGTGGCCGAGGGCATCGGCGTGAAGCTGCTCGTGCCGTGGCTCCTCTACCCGATCGCCGAGGACGTCTACCGCGACTTCTTCCGCGGCGTCCGCGCCGGGTTCGTCGTCGAGCTCTCCTACCAGGCGCAGCTCTACCGGATCCTGCGCATGTTCACCGACGTCCCCGCGGGCGTCGTGCCGTTCTGTCGCAGCGGCGCCAACCCCATCCAGCCCGTCGAGGTGCTCGCGCAGCTGCGCGCCACCGCCGTCGCGCTGCAAGCCCCCGCCAACAGCCACCTGCAAATCGCTTCGGAGGACTGAGTCTTGGAGACGCACAAAGCGCTGCCTACGTACCAGGCGAAGGACTTCAAGAGCGACCTCAAGCCGATCTGGTGCCCCGGGTGCGGGGACTTCGGCGTGGTCCAGGCGATCTACCGTGCGCTCGCCTCGATCGGGCGCGCGCCGCACGAGATCGCCTTCGTGTCCGGTATCGGCTGCTCGAGCCGCATCCCGGGCTACACCACCGCCTACGGCTTCAACAGCGTGCACGGTCGCGCGCTGCCCATCGCCCAGGGCATCAAGCTCGCCCGCCCCGAGCTGCTCGTGCTCGTCGCGGGTGGAGACGGCGACGGCTTCTCGATCGGCGGCGGGCACGTCCCGCACGCCATCCGCCGCAACACCGACCTCACGTACATCGTGATGGACAACCAGATCTACGGGCTCACCAAGGGGCAGCTCTCGCCCACCTCGCCCAAGGGTCTCAAGACGGTGACCTCCGAGTACGGCAGCTTCGAGGAGCCGGTCAACCCGCTGCTCTACGTGCTCGCCTACGGCGCGAACTTCGTCGCCCAGGGCACGCCGGCCGACATGTCCGGTCTCGCCGACGTGATCGAGCGCGCGATCCGCTACCCTGGGTTCTCGTTCGTGAACGTGCAGTCCCCCTGCGTCACCTTCGGCATGGAGGAGCAGCAGGCCAAGGCCCACAAGGCGATGATGAAGCCCCTCACTTCGCTCGGGCACGACCCGAAGAACCGCCTCGCCGCCATGGATCTCGCCCAGAAGTACGGGCGCGAGCTCCACACCGGCGTGTTCTACGAGAACCCCGACCCGCCCCGCACGTTCGATGGTCTCATCCGCGAGCGGCAGGGTCAGCTCGAGACCCGCGCGGTGCCCCGCGAGCGGATCTTCGATCAGTTCCTCCAGAAGTAACCTTGAAAGAGGGCGGCAAGTGGCCAAGACTGTCTCGATTGACTTCAAGAACCTGAACCTCAAGGACGCCCTCGATCTGGCCGAGCTGATCGAGGAAGAGGCCCGGGAGCGCTACGGCGAGTTCGCCGATCAGATGGACATCCATCGCAACCCCGAGGCGGCGCGGTTCTTCCGCTTCATGCTCGGTGTGGAGCAGAAGCACGAGGACCGGCTCGGCGCGCAGCGCAAGATGCTGTTCGGCGACGCCCCGCGCGAGGTGCGCCGCGAGATGGTGTTCGACATCGAGGCGCCCGAGTACGACGAGGTCCGCGCCAAGATGTCGGTGCGCCAGGCGCTCGAGGTCTCGCTGCGCGCCGAGGAGAAGGCCTTCGCCTTCTTCGACGGAGTGCTCGGCGAGATCAAGGACCCGACGGTGCACGAGCTCTTCTCCGAGCTGCGCGAAGAAGAGGCCGAGCACCAGCAGCTCGTGAAGCAGCAGCTCGCCAAGCTGCCCCCGGACGTGAAGTCGCCCATGGACGACGCGGACGACGAAGACGACGGACCGGTCGCGCTCTAGACCAGTATGGGAGGGTGTGCATGAAGCCCAGCGAGATTCGCAACGAGCTCCTCGAACAGCACCAGGGTCTGCGCGTGCGGATCGAGCAGGCGCGCGAGGTGGTCACGCGGTGTCAGCGCGGCGAGGACGCGCGGGAAGACCTCCACCGCGCGCTCGTCCACGTGGCCGACGCCGTGCGCATGCACAACCAGCGCGAAGAGGAGCTGATGCGCGACGTCCTCCCCACGCTCGATGCGTGGGGTCACGTCCGCAAAGAGGTGATGCTCGAGGAACACGTGGTCGAGCACAGCGAGATCTTCAACGCTCTCATGCAGGCCACGAGCGGCAAAGATCTCAAGGAGGCCGCGGCCACCGCGCTCACCCTCTTCGAGCAGATGCTCCAGCACATGGAGCGTGAAGAGAAGGTGTTCCTCGGCGCGGATCTGCTGTCGGACTTCGGCGCACCTCCGGATACGTTCGGCGGCTGACCGTCCATTGTTGGTCAGCCCGATGGCCTGACCGGGTCAGGATTCGGTCGCCGGGGACAATTCGGCGAAGGGCTTGTCCTGCGTCGAAGCGCAGCGCGTGGACGCCTGCTACGGTCCCGTCACGCCATGGTGACACTCCGCTCTCTCCTGCCCGCGTTCGTCCTGCTCTTCGGCTGTTCGTCCACGGCCTTCGAGGTCGGTCAGGGGGACGCAGGCGACGACGCCGTCGACGACGACGGAAGCGTGGTCGGCGACTCGTCGGCCACCGACACCGGACCGAGGCCGGATTCGGCGACGCCGGATTCCGTGGTCGACACGACTTCGCCCGACACGACTTCGCCCGACACGACTTCGCCCGACACTGGCACGAAGCCGGACACGGCGATCACCCCGGACACGGGGACGCCCGACACGGGGACGCCCGACACGGGGACCGTGCCCGACACCGCGCCCGACACGAAGGTCGACGCCGTGGTCGACACCGGCTGCGTACCCACCACCACCAAGGCCTGCGAGTGTGGTGGCGTCCGTACCTGCGGGCCGGACGGCACCTACGGCGCATGCCTCAACGTCTGCCTGCCATCGCCGGCTCGCTTCATCTGCGCGTACGGCAAGAGCGGGTGCACGGTCGACAGCTGCTTCGACTCCAACAACTGCGTCGCCAAGTGCGGCTGCGCGGCGGACCCGGGGTCCACGTGCGTGCTCAGCGATCCGTGCTGGGGCGTGGTCTGCAACGGTTACGTCTGCCCGAGCTGAGCGCGCAGAGCCCCGTCGTTCGAGGTCAGGTCATTTCGCGGCGGGGTCGACCACGCGACCCATGAACAGGACGAGCCCGCTCGGCTTGTCCACGATGAAGAACAGGAACGGGTGATCGGCGCGGAACTCGATCGCCTTCTGCGGCGCGGCGCCTCCCTTCGCGCCCATCACGACCGCGGTCGCCGCCGCGGCCTCGGTGCCCTTCTCGTCGACCTTCACGAACGCCTTGTGGAACACCTTCTGGATGCAGAGGTGTTCGTCGGGGTTCGGAGGGTTGCCCATGAGCGTGAAGTCGGCCTTCTTGCGGTCGAACGCGAGCGGCATGCCCATGGCCTGCAGCTCGTCGGCGAGGGGCATCGAGGGTGGGCTCACCTCGAACCGTGGCAGCGCCACGTCGACGCGGTTCGGAGCGAGGGCCTTCGTCCACGCCTCGAGCTTCGCCGCGGTGAGGGACTTCTCCACGGCGCCGAGGCCGGTCTTGCTGTCCGGGAGCACCACCAGCATCGAGATGTCCGAGCCGCCGTAGGGTAGCTCGAGCACCTTCAGCTGATCGACCTGCGCGATCGCGTAGGAGCCGCTCCGGTGCATCGTCGGCACCTTCTTCTTGGTCGGTCCCTCGAAGTCCGCGTCGAAGGTGGCGTTCTTCTCGAAGGATCCGCCCAGTCGGCGAGGAAGTAGATGGCGTTCACGAGGACGAGGCGCGTCAGCTCGTCGAGGGCGCCCTTGGGCAACAGGTCCTTGATGCGCTCCTTCGTCTGCTGCTCGACCCAGGTGTTGATCTTCCCCCGTGCGGCCTCGTAGCCCACCTTGAAGTCGACGGACTCGAGGGGCGCCCCGAACGAGGCCTTGGTGCCGTCCAGGAACGGCTGCTCGAACTTGTAGGTCTTCTCGCCGAACAGCCGGTTCGCGCTGCGCAGCTCGAACGGTCGGCCCGGTGCGTTCAGCGCCTGCGAGATCCGCCCCCACATCGCCGTCCCGCCGGCCTCGAAGTGCATCACCTTCTTCATCTGGGCGGCGGTCTCCCCCTTGGCGCCCGCCCAGGTCATGGCGAGCGCGATGGACATGCTCGCCGGCGAGAACACCTGGTTGCCCGGCGCCTTCGCGGTGCGCGCGTAGAGATCGAACGCGAACGTGTTGCTCCCGGTGGCGTGCGGCTTGATCTCGGTGGGCGAAGGCATCGTCGCCGCGGCGGTCGGCGCGGACGAGGAGGGTGGGGCCGAGGGTGGGGTCGACGGCGGGGCGCTCGCGACCTCCGAGGGGCCGGCCGGAGGCGGTGCCGAGCTGACGGAGGAGGTCGTGGCGTTGCTCGGCTCCACCTTGGGGTTGGTGGTCTTCTCGCAAGCACCGAGACCGAGGACCAGCGAGGCGAGGAGCAGGGGACGCATGCGCGCAGCGTACACCTCCAGGGTGAAGGCGCGGCGGTGCCGTTGTAGGGTGGGGCGATGGACGACTACGCCGAGATGCTCAACGCGAACCTCGACGGCTGGGGCCGCGCGATGGGGCTGCGTTTCGTCACCGTCACCCTCGATCGTGTGGTGGCCGAGTGGACCGTCGGCCCCGAGCACCGGCAGGCCTACGGCATCGTGCACGGGGGCGTGCACTGCGGCGTGATCGAGACCCTCGCCTCGGTGGGCGCGGCGATGAACGCCCTGAAGGACGGGCGCAGCGTGGTCGGGCTCGAGAACAACACCTCGTTCCTCCACGCCGTCCGCGAGGGGACGCTGACCGCCACCGCGCTGCCGGTCGTGCGAGGGCGGCGGACCCAGGTGTGGGAGGCCAAGGTCGAGGATGCAACCGGTCGGCTCGTGGCCACGGGCCGCGTCCGCCTGATGGTGCTCGAGCCCGAGAGCATGCTCGCAGGCAAGAAGCCCGCGGTGGAGTAGGCGCTCCGGCCCGACGGGGCCTCACCAGGGAGGGCCGGTGTCGCGACGCGCCCCGGCCCAGCGCACCGTCGCTCGTGGGCGTTCAGGGCCCCTTCTCCTTCCAGGGCAAGGCCAGCAAGGCCTTGACGTCCGTCACCCAGCAACTACGCTCAATCAAGTGGCCAGACAGACCGCGCAGCTCGAGCTTCCGCGCACCTCCGGGTGGGGAGGGCGTCGCCGCGGCGCCGGCCGTCGGCGCATCGCGCCGCGGCCGCTCGTCCCCCACCGCCCGCGGCCGCCGCACGTCGGCTGGGCACCGGTGCACCTCACGCTGCGGTGCATGTCAGGGCTCCCCTCGCTCCGCTCGATGGAGATCTTCCCGGCGGTCGTCGCCGCGCTGCGCGCGTCGCAGAGCGCCGCGTTCCGCGTGGTGCACTTCTCGGTGCAGGACAACCACGTGCACCTCCTGGTCGAGGCGAGCGATTCGGCGGGGCTGTGCAAGGGGGCGCGCTCGCTCGGCGTTCGCCTCGCGCGCGGCATCAACCGCGCCTGTGGTCGCCAGGGCCGCGTGCTCGACGACCGCTACCACACGCGCGCGCTGCGCACGCCCCGCGAGGTCCGGTTCGCGCTCGCCTACGTGCTCTTCAACTTCAAGAAGCACCAGGTCCGCGTCCCGACGAGGCTCGACCCGTGCTCGTCCGCGCCCTGGTGCGATGGGTTCCGCGGTCGACCGGCCGCGCCCCTCGAGGGAGCGCCGGTCCAGGTGGCCCACACGTGGCTCGGGCGCGTGGGGTGGCGACGGCACGGGCTCCTGACGCCCGACGAAGCGCCCGCCTGACGAGACGCGCGCGCTACCCCTTGGCCTTGGTGGCGCACTGGTCGAACACCTTGTACGCGGCGAGGCAGGCTTTCATGAGCTCCTTCCCGCACGACGCGAGGTTGCAGTCGGCGGACGCGCCCGTGTGGCAGGCGTCGGCCTTGTCCTTCAGCGGTTTGCAGTCCTTCGCGCGCCGCGCATCCACACAGCTCTTCTGGGCCGTCTCGATCTCGCCGCACTTCTTGGTGCAGGCCTCGAGCGACTTCAGCGTGGCCGGCTTGGGCCCGGTCTCGAGGCACTTCTTCCAGCACTCCTGCTCGGCCACGACGGCGGGCGAGGCGGCGCAGTCGGCGTCGACCTTCTTCTGGCAGGCGTTGACCTTCGCGTCGAGCGCCTCGCACGCGAGCCGCGCCTTGCCGCACTTGCGCCCCGCGTCCTCGCAGGTCGTGGCGAGCTTGGTCGCGGCGGGCAGCTTGAGCTTGGCGCAGGTGAAGTACACGGTGAGCTGCATCCCGCCGAGTCCGCTCGCGGCGTTGCGGCAGTGGCCGTCGAGCTGGCCGCCCTCGCCGCAGGGGCCGAAGGCGTGGTCGCCACACTCGACGAGCTTGTCGACCTCGCTCGCCGTGCCTCCGCTCGTCGGCGGCGCCTCCGTGGGCGGCGCCTCGGTGGTCGTGGAGGCGCTCGGTGCACCGGTCGGGGCGCCCGTCGGCGGACCCGAAGGGGCACTCGAGGGCGCCGCCTCGGGGCCTTTCGCCTGGGGTCCGGGCGACGGCGAACACGCCCCCGCCGCGATGGTCGTCACCAGCGTCAAGAACCGCGTGCGATCGACGAACATGGTGTGTCCCTCGCGAACGAGGATAGCGACGCCGCGCGCGCCCGGGCAGCACCCGCCGCGATCGAGACGGAAGGTCTTGACGACCCGCCGGCATACTAGTTAACCCAACAGTTAACTAGATCCGGAGGACCCATGTCGAAGCCGAGGACACCGATCCACCTCCCGCCCGGCGGCGGGCGGGCCTATCCGATGGGACGCGTGGCGAGCGTGTTCAAGGCCGACGGCGCCGAGACCCGCGAGCGCTACTCGATCTCGGAGTGGTGGCTCGACCCGAACACGAGAGGTCCGGGCGCGCACGTTCACGAGGAGGACGACGTGTTCTACGTGCTCGAGGGCACCATGAGCATCTTCCTCGGCGACCGCTGGGTCGACGCGGAGAAGGGCGCGTTCGTCCTCGTGCCCGGCGGGCTCACCCACGACTTCGAGAACCGCACGGACGCGCGCGCCGGCGTCCTGAACCTCTCGGTGCCTGGGGACTTCGAGCCGCAGATGGAGGGGATCGCCGGGTGGTTCCGCGCCCGCAGCGACGCAGACGCCGACGTGACCCCCGTGCGTTAGCGGGCGCCGACGTGCGGCGCCGCGGCGGGCACCCCGAGGTCGTGGCTGGCGCGCGTGGCGGCGTCGAGCAGCGGCTTCGGGAAGAGGCCGAGGCCGACCACCGCGACCACGCACAACGCGATCGCGAGGCCGAGGGCCGGACCGCCGAAGCGCTCGTCGGGTCGACTCACCGTGGGCTCCGTCATGTACGCCGCGCGCAGCAGGCGCAGGTAGTAGAAGAGCCCGATGACCGCGAGCACGACGCCGGCGACCACCAGCGACACGAGCCCGGCGCGGTACGCGGCGAGCAGCACGTAGAGCTTGGCCCAGAACCCGACCACGAACGGGATGCCGGCGAGCGAGAGCAGGAAGCAGGCGAGCGCGAGGGCCAGCTTGGGCGCGCGGCGCGAGAGGCCCGCGAGGCCGTCGACCTCGAAGCCCGCGCCGGCCTCGGCGTTGGCGTGCACCACGAGGAACGCGCCGAGGTTGGTGAAGAGGTAGGCCACCAGGAAGAACAGCACCATCGCGAGGCCGAACTCCTCGCCGGTGGCGAGCGCGATGAGCACGTAGCCCATCTGCGCGACGCCCGAGTAGCCGAGGAGGCGGCGCGTGTCCGACTGGGTCACGGCGAGCAGGTTGCCGATCGCCATCGAGAGGAACGCGGCCATGCCGAGCGGCCCGACCCACAGCGACTTCTGCGTCTGCATGCCGAAGGCGAAGATCCCGGCGATCACGGCGAGGCCGGCGGCCTTGGGCGCGACCGAGAGGAACGCCACGAACGGCGCGCGCGCGCCCTGGTAGGTGTCCGGCACCCACATGTGGAAGGGCACCATGCCGATCTTGTAGCCGAGGCCGCCGAGCACGAAGAGCAGCCCGAGGGCGGCGAGCGGCTGCAGCGGCGCGGCGCCGATGCGTGCGAGCTCGGTCGTGCCCGTCAGGCCCGTGAGCAGGCCGAGGCCGAACAGCGTGAACGCCGTGCTCAGCGCGCCGACGAAGTAGAGCTTCACCGCGGCCTCGGCCGCGTTGCCCTTGGCGCTGGCCTCGTCCGGGTCGGTCTTGCCGTGGGCGGCGAGCACGTAGAGCGGGATGCTCATGAGCTCGAACGCGACGACCACCAAGAGGAGGTTCTGCGCGCCGGGGACGAGCACCATGCCCGACAGCGAGAAAAGCATCATGAGCCAGTATTCGCCCTGGCGGCCGGGGGTGCGCTTCTGCACGTCCTCGACGCCGCCGAACGCCGCGAGCGCGCCGGCGACGAGGAACAGGCGCTGGAAGAAGAGCGCCCACGGGCCGGTGCGGTACGCGCCGTACGCGGCCACGCCCTGCACGTCGACCAGGAACGTGGCGCCGAAGATGACGAGCAGGCCGACCGCGACGAGCCAGCCCACGTCGGCCTGGGCAGCCTTCTTCGGCGGGGTCAGGACGTCGACGAGCAGGAGCAGCACGCCGAGCCCGAGCACCGCGAGCGGGACCCAGAGGGTGACGAGGTCGTTCACGGCTTGCCTCCCATCGCGGCGAGGGCAGCGGGCAGGTGGGTCGAGCTGCCGACGTCGATGGCGTCGAGGACGAGGCGCGGCCACACGCCGAGCAGCACGAGGCAGGTGCCGAGGATGACGAGCGCGCCCCACTCGGTGTGGCGGGCGTCGGAGAGCTCGTGGAACTCCTCGGTCGGCCCCGGGCCCCAGAAGATCGCGCGGGTCGCGCGGAGCACGTAGATCGCGGTGACGAACGCGCCGAGGACGCCGGCGATGGTCCAGTAGAAGTGGCCGCTCTTCCAGGCGCCGAGGAACACCACGAACTCGGAGACGAACCCGGCGGTGCCGGGAAGGCCGAGCGAAGACAGGCACGCGAGCGTGAAGAAGGCGGCGACGCCGGGCATCACGCGGGCGAACCCGCCCATCTTGTGGATCGCGCGGGTGTGGGCGCGCTCGTAGACGAGGCCGACGAGGGCGAAGAACAGGCCGGTCATGATGCCGTGCGCGACCATCTGGAACACCGCGCCGTTCCAGCCGGCGGGGGTGAGGGTGGCGGCGCCGAGCATCACGACGCCCATGTGGCTCACCGAGCTGTAGGCGATGATGTACTTGAGGTCGGTCTGGCTCATCGCGCAGAACGCGCCGTAGAGCACGTTGATCGCGGCGACCGTGCCGACGACGGGCACCCAGTACGCGGTGCCCTCGGGCAGGAGCACCATGCCGACGCGCATGACGCCGAACGCGCCGAGCTTCATGAGCACGCCGGCGTGGAGCATCGAGACCGCGGTGGGCGCGGAGGCGTGGCCGTCGGGCGACCAGGTGTGGAACGGGAAGACGCCAGCGAGGGTGCCGAAGCCCAGCCAGATCAGGGGGAAGACGATGATCTGCGTGGTGCGGTCGTATTTGGTCGCGGCGAGGTGGGTGAGGTCGAAGCTCGTCCCGCCCGAGGCCTGGTAGAGCGCGAACACGGCGACCAGGATGGCTGCCGAGCCGACGAGCAGCATCAGCGTGAGCTTCATCGCCGCGTACTGCTTGTCGCCGACCGCGAAGAGCTTCCAGGCCGCCGCGAAGGGGCCCTTGGGGGGCACCGCGTGGCTCGCGCCCCAGATGCCGATGAGCAGGTACATCGGCAGCACGGCGATCTCGTAGAACAGGAAGAAGATCAGCAGATCCTGCGAGACGAAGACGCCGAACACGCCGGCGACGAGGATGAGCAGGAGGAAGAAGTACTCCTTGTCGCGCTTGTTCAGCGACCAGCTCGCGAGCACGCCGGCGAAGATGATGACGCCGGTGAGCAGCAAGAGCGGGCCGGTCCAGCCGTCCTGCGCGAGCCGCAGGTGCACGCCCATCGAGGGCACGACGGGGTAGTCCTCGACGCGCTGCAGGCCGGACCGTGCGGAGTCGTAGGTGACCAGCGCGACGACGCTGAGGGCCAGGGCGACGGCCGCGCCGACCAGCGAGACGACCCGGATGGCCACCCGCTCGGCGGCCGGGAGGAACAGCACGATGAAGGCCGCGAGCGCAGGCGCCGCGACGATCAGGGAGAGCAGATGATCCTTCATCGCCACACCGCCCAAGCTGCGAGACCGACGACCCCGAGGACCACGGCGAGCACGTAGTCCGGGACGAGGCCGGTCTGGAGAGGCCGCGAGCGACGACCCGCGACGAGCGTGCCGTACCCGAGGATGTTGATGAACCCGTCGACCACGTAGCGGTCGATGAACGCGAGGAAGTCGGCGAGGACCAGGGTGACCCGGTGGAACGCCGCCTCGTAGAACTTGTTGACCGCCGCGCCCTTGGCGAGCTTCTCGATCGCGACCATCGGGCCGGGCTGGGCCGCGCGGTCCTTGCCGAAGATCTGGTAGGCGAGGCCGAACCCGGCGACGGCGAGCACCGCCGCGAGGATCGGGCCGAGGCCCATGTGGAAGTGGTAGGGCTCGTGGTGCAGCTTCGCGAACGTGCTCGTGAATACGCCGCCGACCAGCGACAGCGTGGCGAGGACGATCAGCGGCAGACGCATCGACCAGCCGGCCTCGTGCGCGTGGGCGGCCTTGTCGCCCGAGGGGGCGCCGAAGAACGCGACCACGACGACGCGGCCCATGTAGAACGCGGTGAGGAACGCGGTCGCGAGGAGCATCGCCCAGGGGATCGAGCCGAGCTTGCCCTCGACCGCCTCGAGCACGAGGTCCTTGCTGAAGAAGCCGGACAGGCCGGGGATGCCGGCGAGGGCCAGCGAGCCGATGACGAAGGCGGCGCCGGTCAGCGGCATCTTGCGAGCGAGGCCGCCCATGTCCTTGATCTCGTTGCTGTGCACCGCGTGGATCGCGCTGCCGGCGGCGAGGAACAGGAGCGCCTTGAAGAAGGCGTGGGTCGTGAGGTGGAAGAACCCACCGAGCAGCGAGCCCGCGCCGAGCGCCGCGACCATGTACCCGAGCTGCGAACAGGTCGAATAGGCGAGCACCTTCTTGATGTCGGTCTGCACGAGGGCGAGGCACGCGGCGAACAGCGCGGTGCCCGAGCCGACGACCAGCATGACCGTCTGGGTGGTGGGGGCCTGCGCGAACAGCGGGTGCGCGCGCACGACGAGGAACACGCCGGCGGCGACCATGGTGGCGGCGTGCAGGAGCGCCGAGACCGGGGTCGGGCCCTCCATCGCGTCGGGGAGCCACACGTGCAGCGGGAACTGCGCCGACTTGCCGACCACCGCGAGGAAGAAGAGCAGCGTGCAGGCGGTGGCGACGCCGGGCGACAGGCGCGATTCGAAGCCGAAATCCCCGGTCGCGACGAACAGGACGAGGAGGCCGAACAGGAGCCCCATGTCGGCGAACTTGGTGACCCAGAACGCCTTGACCGCGGCGCGCGCGGCGCTCGGCTTCTTGAAGTAGAAGCCGATCAGGAGGTAGCTCGTGACGCCGACGAGCTCCCACCCCGCGAACAGCTGCAGCAGGTTGGGGGCGATCACGAGCAGGTTCATGCTGAGCAGGAACAGCGCGTGGTAGGTGAAGTAGCGGCCGTAGGCCGGCGGCTCCTCGTCGTGCATGTAGCCGACCGAGAACACCTGGACCATCAGCGCGACCAGCGTGACGACCACCAGCATCGAGGCGGAGATGCCGTCGGCGCGCAGACCCACCTCGGCGATCGTGCGGCCGCCGGCGCGGAGCCAGGGGGCCACCCAGATGTCGGGCGCCTCGTGGTGCATACGGTCGAGCAGCAGCCGGATCGCGGCGACGAGGGCGGTGGTCGAGCCGGCGATGGTGATCAGCGCGGCGGGCCAGCCGCGGTTGCGCAGCGGGTAGAAGATGGCGAGGAACAGCGCGGCCGCGGCGGGGGCCACGATGGCCGTGAGCGCGAGCTCGAGGGCGGGGGTCACTGGCTCATCTCCCGCGCGTGGTCGAGGCGCGTCTCGGCGAAGCGCCGGTAGAGGAGGATGACGAGCGCCGAGGCCGACCGCGACCTCGGCGACCGTGATGGCGAGCGAGAAGATGGCGAAGATGGGGCCGGTCGCGCCGCCGCGGAAGCGGCTGAACGCGACGAACACCATGTTGCTGGCGTTGGCCATGAGCTCGACCGAGAGCATGACCGCGATGGCCTGGCGGCGCGTGAGCACGCCGTACACGCCGATGCAGAAGAGCGCGGTCGCGAGGAGGAGACAGGTGGAGAGGGTCACGGGTGCGCCTCCTTGGTGGCGCTCGGCGTGGCGTGGGGCGCGGGCAGCGCCGCCGGCTTCTCGACCGGGTCGCGCTTGCGGGCGATGACGATGGCCCCGATGATCGCCGCGAGGAGGAGGAACGACACGACCTCGAAGGCGAGCACGTGGGTCTGGAGCAGCTCGCGCCCGAGGTCCTTGGTGGTGAGCGGGGTGAACGGCCGCTCTCGGTCCAGGCCGTCGGTCGCGCGGATCGCGAAGGCCACCACGGCGAACAGGCTGCCCGCGACGGCGAAGCCCTTCATCGAGCCGTGGTTCTCCGCGTGCACCAGGATGCCCTCGTGCCGCCGGGTGATCATCACGCCGAAGATCATGAGGGTGACGACGCCACCCACGTAGACGAGCACCTGCACGCCGGCGAGGAACGACGACTCGAGCATCGCGTAGAAGGCCGCGGTCGAGAGCAGGGTGACGCCGAGCCACAGCACGGCGCGGATCAGGTTCTGGCTCCGCACGACGAGGATGGCGCTCACGAGGGCGCTGGCGGCGATGATGAAGAAGCCGATGTGGTTCATCACGACGCCTCCTCCACGGCGGCGGGCTCGGGCGCCTTGGGCTCTTCGGCCGGGGGCTTCGGCGCCTCGGCGGGCTTCGCCGGCTCTGCAGCAACCTCGGCCTTCGGCGCGGCCTCGACCTTCGGCGCGTCCTCGGCCTTCGGCGCGGCTTCGGCCTTCGGGGCGGCTTCGGGCGTCGGGGCGGCTTCGGCCTTCGGGGCGGCTTCGGCCTTCGGGGCGGCCTCCGCCTTCGGGGCGGCCTCTGCCTTCGGGGCGGCCTCTGCCTTCGGTGCCGCCTCTGCCTTCGGCGCCGCGGCCGGCTTGTCGGCCTTGGGGGGCTTGGGAACCTCCTGCATGGCCTGCAGCACCGTGCCACGACCCCAGGACGCCGTCTTTTCCCTGGCGTTCTGCCGCAGGCGCTCGATGTCGAGCACCAGATCCTCCCGGGAGAAGCCCGGCACCTCGGGCTCGCGCACCATGAAGATCGCGTCGCTGTTGCAGACCTGCACGCAGAGCTCGCACTGGATGCACGCCGTGAGGTCGAGGGTGAACTCGTCCACGTACTGGCGCTTCTTGCCCGTGACCGGCGACTCCTTCTTGCCGGTCGACTTCATCTTGATGACCTGCGAGGGGCAGATGCGCTCGCAGGCGAGGCAGCCGACGCAGGCAATCTCCCCGTGCTCGTCGTCGGGCAGCGCGAAGCTCGCGCGGTACCGCTCGGCGCGGGGCCGGATGACGTCGGGGAACTGGACCGTGGTCGGCTTGCGGAACAGGTTCCGGATCGTGGTGCCGAGGGCGCGGAGCGTGTCGACCACGTGGCTCATTGGAAGCCTCCTGGCACGAACTGCACCCAGGCGGCCGCGCCGAGCACGAGGAGCACGCCGATGGGCGTGAGCCACTTCCAGCAGAGGACCATCAGCTGGTCGGAGCGCAGGCGCAGCAAGCTCCAGCGCACCCAGTACACGACCGTGAAGAGCACGAGGGTCTTGAGGACCATCCAGTGCAGGCCGGGCGCGAAGGGCCCGTCCCACCCGCCGAGGAACAGCGCGGCGCCGACGGCCGAGCCGACGAGGGTGTGCACGTATTCCGCCATGTAGAACAGCGTGAACTTGGCGCCCGTGTACTCGGTCGTCACGCCGGCCACGAGCTCGCTCTCGGCCTCGGGGATGTCGAACGGGATGCGGTTCGACTCGGCGAGCATCGCCATGTAGTAGATGGCGAACGCCGGCACCCCGATGAACACCGGCCAGGTGAGGAACCAGTGGTGGTTCGCCTGGTAGGTGACGATGCCCGAGACGCTGAGCGTGCCCGAGAGGATGACCGGCACGAGCACGGCGAGCACGAGCGGGACGCCGTAGGAGACCGACTGCGCGATCGCGCGCATGCCGCCGATGAGGGCGAACTTGTTGTTGCTGGCCCACCCGGCCATGAAGGTCGGGATGACCATGAGGCCGCCGACCGCGAGGATGTAGAGGACGCCCACGTCGAGGTCGGAGGCGATGATCGTCGGCGAGAACGGGACCACCGCGGCGACGCCGAGCGAGAACAGCGCCGCGAGCACGGGCGCGAGGTCGAAGAGCGGACGGTCGGCGTCCCGCGGGACGATGTCCTCCTTCTGGAGGAGCTTCACCACGTCGGCGACGGACTGCAGCAAGCCGAACGGGCCCACGATGGTGGGGCCGAGCCGCGACTGCATGCGGCCCGCGAACTTGCGCTCGAACCAGATGCCGAACGCGATGGTGGTGAGCAGGACGCTGGCGATGACGCCGCCGTAGACGGCGCCGTGGACGAGCCCGTTCATCGGTCGACCTCCCCCATGATGGGATCGAGGGACCCGAGGATGGCGACCGCGTCGCTCACCGTCTGGCCCGGGAGGATGTAGGGGAGCGCCGAGAGCGAGTGCAGGCTCGGCGGCCGGATCTTGAGCCGGTAGGGGCTGGTCGGGGTGTCGCCTCCGCCGATCACGAAGGTGCCGAGCTCCCCGCGCGGGGTCTCGATGCCGACATAGACCTGACCGCCGGTGGACTTCGCCATCGTCGGTTGACGGATGGGCTTGTAGCCATTGATCGGCCCCTCGGGCACGCCGTCGATCGCGTCGCGTACGAGGCGCAGGCTCTCGCGCATCTCGGCGAACCGGACCTCGGCTCGTGCGCGGCAGTCGCCGCCGTGGCCGACGACGACGTTCACCGGGAGCTCGTCGTACGCGTGGTACGGGGCGTCGCGCCGAAGGTCGTGGTCGACGCCCGAGGCGCGGAGGACCGGCCCGGTGATGCCGAGCTCGAGGGCGAGGTCGCCGTCGAGGACGCCGACGCCCGTGGTGCGGGCCTTGAAGATCCCGTTGTCGAGGCTCAACGCCGCGTACTCCGGCAGCCGCGCCTCGATCACCGCGACCACCTGCTTGACCTTGGCCGCGAACCCCGCGGGGAGGTCGTGGCGGTTCCCGCCGATGGTGTGGGTGTTGTAGTGGAACCGCGCGCCGGTCAGATCCTCGAACAGATCGAGGATCAGCTCGCGCTCACGGAAGCAGTGGAGGAACAGGGTGGAGCCGCCGCCGAGCGCGCCGCCGAGATCCAGCGTGAAGGTGCCGAGCCAGAGCAGGTGCGACGCCACCCGCTGCAGCTCCGCGAGGATCGTGCGGAGCCACCGCGCGCGGCGCGGGACCTCGACGCCGAGGAGCTTCTCGAACGCCATGTTCAGCGCCTGCTCGTTGGTCATCGGCGCGACGTAGTCGTTCTTGTCGACGATCGGCGTCAGCATCACGTAGGAGAGCTTCTCGCAGAGCTTCTCGACCGCGCGGTGCAGGTAGCCCACGTAGGGCGTGGCCTTGACGACGATCTCGCCGTCGAGGTGCAGGTCCATGCGGAAGACGCCGTGGGTCGACGGGTGCTGCGGCCCGAAGTGCAGCAGCATCATGTCGGCCTCGGGATCGTAGGTCTTGATCGAGAGGTGCGGATCGACGCGGGCGCGTCGGGCGCTCGCGAGCACCGCGTGGGCTTCGCTCATCTCCATGGCGTGCAGGCCTTGTCGGCGGGGTAGTCCTTGCGCAGGGGGTGCCCTTCCCAGTTGCCGGGCATCATGATGCGGCGCAGATCGGGGTGGCCGTCGAACCGCACCCCGACCAGATCGAACTGCTCTCTCTCCTGCCAGTCGGCGCCGGCGAACACGCCGACCAGGGTGGGGGCGGCCTGCCCCGTCGCGAGCGAGAGCCGCCAGCTGGCGATCTTGGAGCCGCTGCCGACCGAGCGCAGCGCGTAGGCGACCTCGAAGCGCTCGGGGGCCGCCTTGGCGCCGGTCTTCTCCGGGAAGTGGGTCGCGACCACGTGCACGAAGATCCGGTAGTTCATCGCGCGGAGGCGACGGGCCAGGGTGACGTGCTGCTCCACGGGCACGATCGGCGCCCCGTCCTTGGGGAACTCGGTGACCCCGAGCTCCCGGAGCAAGGCCTCGACGTCGGTGCTGGTCGTCTCGGCGGCGAACGGCTCGACGGCCGACGCGTTGCCGCCGCCGCGCTCGTCGCTCTCGTCCGTCGCGGTGGCCTCGCCTGCGGACTTCTCCTGCGCCGCCGAGAGCGCAGGGTCGCGCGCGGGATCCGAGAGGCGCGCGATGCTCGGCTTGGTGATGTCGAGCCGGTTCGGCGGATACTCCTTCGCCACGAGCTGACCCGCGCGGGCGAGCTTCACCTTCTCCTGCAGGCGCAGGAGGCCGTGCATGAGGGCCTCGGGGTTCGGCGGGCAGCCAGGGATGTAGACGTCGACCGGCAGGAAGGTGTCGATGCCGGGGACCACCGAGTAGAGCTCGCGGTAGAAGTCGCCCGAGATCGCGCACGAGCCCATGGCGATGCACCACTTGGGCTCGGGCATCTGGTCCCAGAGGAGCTTCACGCGCGGCGCCATCTTCACGGTGATGGTTCCGGCGACGACCATCACGTCGGCCTGACGCGGGGTCGCGCGGACGATGGTGCCCATGCGGTCGAGATCGACGCGGCTCGCGGCGGCGGACATCAGCTCGATGCCGCAGCAGCTCGTGGCCATGGGGAACACCCACAGGCTGTTCATCGTGCCCCACGAGAGGAGCAGATCGAGCGGGGCGACGGAGACCGAGAGACCAGGGGCCGCGAGGAGGGTCTTGTAGAGGGGGTGCTCGTAGGCGAGTGCGGCTTCGTCGTAGCGGGGCAGGCGACGTTTGCCGTCGGATTCGTTCATTGCCACTGCAGCGCCTCCTTGCGCAGCGCGTAGAGCCAGCCGAGCATCAGCACGAGCACGAAGGTCACCGCGGCCGCGAAGGCCCCGGCGCCGAGCTCGCGGAGCACCGTGGCCCACGGGAACAGGAACACTGCTTCGATGTCGAACAAGACGAAGAACAGCGCGACGACGTAGTAGCGCGCGTGGAACTGCATCCACGCGACCTGCGCCGGTTCTTCACCGCACTCGTAGGTGTTCTGCTTGAGCGGCGAGTCGACCTTCGCGCGAACGCGGATGGCGCGTGAAGCGGCGAGGATCCCGACGCCGATCAGCGTCGACACGAGCAAGAAGGAGAGTGCTGAGAGCCAGGCGTGCATCGAGCGTCTCGGGGGGTGCAGTTCCTACGCCACGCAACGACTTCCGGAATCGAGGTGCGGGCTCTGCGGCCCCCCACCCGGACACGTGCACGCCTTGCATGGAGGCGCAGACCGTGCCCGTCGTGAGGAGCCGGCGCAGAGTCTGTCTAGTTACGGAAGCGTGAGGGGAAGTCGCCGCCCTTGGCCTTGGCGGCGAGGTCGGCGTCGCCGGGGTGCAGCTCGAGGGCGCGGGCGATCAGCGCCTCTTCCTTCTCGGTGCGGTTCGGATCGGGCACGCAGCACTCGACCGGGCAGACGGCCTGACAGGCCTCTTTGTCGTGGAATCCGACGCACTCGGTGCAACGGTCCGGGTCGATGACGTAGAGCGAGTCACCCTCGGAGATCGCCTCGTTCGGGCACTCGGGGACACAGGCTCCGCAGTTGATGCATTCTTCGGTGATGTGGGTGGCCATGGGCCGGCCCACTAGCAAACGGCAGGCCGACCAATCTGACCGAGTACCCGCTCGGCGCGGGAGTCGAGTGCACGGACGAGGACCCCGCCGAGATCCGCGGAGGAGAAGGGCTTGGCGAGGAAGTCGTCCATGCCCGCCGCGCGACACGCGGCGCGATCCTCCGGGAGCGCGTTGGCCGTGGTCGCGGCGATCCACAGCGGCTGCCGGCTCGCCGCGCGGAGACGCGGGACGAGGTCGAGACCGTTGCCGTCCGGCAGGCGCAGATCCAGCAGCACCAGATCGTAGTCGGTCGCGTCGAGGGCCGAGAGCGCGGACGCGCCGTCGGCGGCGGTGTCGGCGGCGTGCCCGAGCTTGGCCAGCATCGCGAGCGCGACGCGCTGGTTGATCGGGTGGTCCTCGACGAGCAGGATGCGCAGCGGCGCCGTCTTGGCGGGAGGCGGGGTGGGGATGCGCGCGCGCGTCGCCACGCGAACGGGCACCTCGAACCAGAAGCGCGATCCGACGCCGGGCTCGCTCTCGACGCGGAGCTCACCCCCCATGGCCTGGACGATGCGATCGGAGATCGGCAGGCCGAGCCCGGTGCCGCGCCGCGCGCCGCTGCTCGCGACCTGCTCGAACGGGTTGAAGATGCGCGCGAACGCGGCGGGATCGATGCCGACGCCCGTGTCCCGCACCTCGCACTGGAAGCGGAGCGGCGCGCCGCGACAGACCACGCCGAGCGTCACCGAGCCGTGGCTCGTGAACTTCACGGCGTTGCCCACGAGGTTGACGAGCACCTGTCGGAGCCTCCGCGAGTCGGCCTCCACGAGCGGCACGGCGTCGACCGAGAGCGCGAGCGCGACGCCCTTCGCCGAGGCCTCGGGGCGCAGCATCTCCACCACCGACGCCGCGAGGGCGGCGGGTTCGAACGCTTCGTTGCGCAGCTCGAGGTGGCCGGCGTCGATCTTGGCGAAGTCGAGCAGGTCCTCGAGCAAGCCGAGCAGGGCACGGGCGCTCTCGCGGATGGTGCGCACCTGGCCGACCGCCTCGCTCGGCAGCTCCTGGTCGGCGAGCAGCTCCGAGAGGCCGATCACGGCGTTCATCGGCGTGCGGAACTCGTGGCTCATGGTCGCGAGGAAGTCGGACTTGGCGCGCGCCAGCTGCTCGGCGCGCTCCTTCTCGGCCGCGATCTCGAGGAGGCGGTGCGACAGCTCCCTCCGCGACGCTCGCTGCGCGCGCTCGGCGCGGAACCGCTCGCGACGGTGGCGATCGGCGGCGAAGAACGACACGATCCCCATCGCGTTCAGCGAGAGGAGCACCGCCACCAGCGTCACGTCGGCGATCCGCGAGTGCGCGACGACCAGGTCGCGGAACAAGTAGAAGAGCAGCCCGGACATGGCGAGGGCGGGCACGAAGCGCGGGAGGAACGGCCCCTGCTGCGCGAAGTACAACACGCAGAGGAGCGCGAAGCCCGCGAGCAGTGGGCCGACGTACTCGCCGACGACGGCTCGCTCCCGCCACAGGTAGGCGTTCGAGACGATGAACGACCCCCAGCCCACCCACGTCGTCGCGAGGTGTGTCTTCGGCGTGCGAGACCGCAGGAGGACGAACGCGCACCCGAAGCCGAGGAGCGCGGCGATCACCCGGGCCACGAGCAGGGTCACGAATTGGGGGCTGCCGCCGAACAGCACCCAGTCGTTGCGCAGGATCGCGAGGTAGGCGAGGTGCACGAGGGTGAACGCGAGGGCGGTCTGTCGGCCGTCGTCCTGCAGGTACGCCCGCCGATAGCGCTCCTCGAACATGCGGGCGGCGAGGGGGAGCATCGGCAGGTGAACTGTATCGGAAAGCCTCGCCGCGCGAGGAGGCCGGAGTAGGCTGATCCGCCGATGGCCGCGACCGAGGAGCGACGCTGCTGGTGGTGCGGCGACGACGCGCTCTACACCGCCTACCACGACACCGAGTGGGGATTCCCGGTACGAGACGACCGCCGCCTGTTCGAGAAGGTCTGCCTCGAGGGGTTCCAGAGCGGGCTCTCGTGGCTGACGATCCTCAAGAAGCGCGAGGCCTTCCGCAAGGGCTTCGCCGAGTTCGAGATCGAGAAGGTCGCGCGCTTCACCGAGCGCCACGTGACGCGGCTGCTCGCCGACGCGGGCATCGTCCGGCACCGGGGGAAGATCGAGAGCACGATCAACAACGCGAAGCGCTGCTGCGACCTCGTCGACGAGGTCGGATCGCTCTCCGCCTACGTGCTGCGCTTCGAGCCGCCGGCGTCGAGCCGCCCGGAGCGGCTGACCAAGGAGGTGCTCTGCGAGATGGCCACCAGCAAGGAGTCGATCGCGCTCTCGAAGGACCTCAAGCGCCGCGGATGGACGTTCGTCGGACCGACGACGATGTACGCGTTCATGCAGGCGATGGGGCTCGTGAACGACCACGTGGAGGGGTGCTTCGTGCGGCCGCAGGCGGAGGCGGCGCGCGAGGCGTCGAAGCTCTGAAGGACACGAATCGGGAGTACGACTCGAAACGGACGAGCGGCCTCCCTGACTCACCCGCGATGCAGCAACGTCGCCTTTCGCGCCGTCTGATCCAGGCGGCCCTCGTCGTCGCCGTCTCGGGATGCGCCCAGGCGCCTCCGAGCCCGGCCGCGCCGACGCCTTCGTCGCCCACGACGACCGAACTCCACAAGGAGGTCCAGGCGCTACGGGCCGACGTCGACAAGCTGACCGCACGGCTGGAGAAGCTCGAGAAGGCCCCTGCGCCGCCGGCGTGGTCGTGCGCCGCGCGGTGTCTGACCAGCTTTCACTGCAAGAGCAGTGGCGACAGCTCGGTGGAGTGGAAGGACAAGACCGCCACGGGCATGACCGCGGCGGAGGCCTTCGCCGAGCTCACCAAGTCGTGCGACGACGTCCTCTACGTGGATGGCAAGTGCACCAACGGCTCGTTCGTGCGCACCCAGGCGACCATGAACAACGCCTGCGTCCGCAACTGAGTCGGCCCCAGAGGATCGAGCCGAATGCTCCCGGGCGCCGGCCCGGGTAAGCTGGGCATCCATGGCCACGACCCGCGTGCTGGGCCTGCTGCTGGTCTCGCTCTCGGGCTGCGCCACACCCCCACCACCGCTGCCTCCACCCACTCCACCCACCACGGAGGCCAAGACGGAGGCCAAGACGCTCGAGCTCGTTCCTGGCTCTGGGCCTTCGCCCACGCCGGTGGCGGCCACGCCGCCCCCTGCCGCCCAGCCCGACTCCGAGCCCGATGCCGAGTACTCCTTCGAGGACTTCAAGGGCGCATCGGGTGACTGCTATCACGCCGTCCACTGCCTCCCGCCGCCGTCGAGTGGGCCAAAGGTCGCGGCCGCAGCGCCGTACGCCGCGTGCGAGGCCACCTGGCACAAGGTGCAGCTCCACGCCGGCTTCAGCGGCGAACAATTGAAGAAGAAGAAGCGTGTTCTATGCTGCTACCGCACCACCGTCTGCGAGCAACCATTCTGACCGGTCGTCGACTGTAAGCTCGAGCCTGCCCCGCCGTTCGACCCAACGCACCGATGCACCACAGCAGCCTGCTCTTCTCCGCCCTTCTCCTCCTCCAAGGCTGCTGCACCCGCGACGGCACCTTCCACACCCGGATTCGCGAAGCCAACGACGCGACCCTCCGTCAGGCCGTCGCCGCCAAGAACTTCGCGCTCGTCCCCGTCCGCGCGGGGTATCACGGCAGTCTCGTCACGAACCCTTCGGGCACGGTCGACGAGAAGGGTCGCCCGGTGCTGGTCGTCGGGACCGGACAGGAGGAAAGCCGCCCTCCGTGGGTGGTCCGTGACGCGGCGAATGTCCTCCACGTCCTCCAGCTGCGGCCGAAGAAGACCACGACCGAGCACCATCGCTCCTGCGGCTGTCCGCCGGGCGGAGGCGCGCCACCGCCCGTGGTGCAGTGGTACGTCCCTCTCGACGACGGCGCCAAGGCGGGCGAGCCGATCGTCCTCGACGTCGACGAGTGGCTCGCGGCGGAGATCACCTACTCCGAGCACGGCGCGGCCTGCGCGGTGCCGTGACGGGCCCAACCCGCTGCGTTCGGCTCACGGACCGACCGAGCAGCCCGTCGCGTTGACCGACCCTCCGCTCGTGCCCGCGAGCACGACGTCGCTGTACGTGCTCACCGTCGCGGTGCAGCTCGTCAGCGTCGCCGACGACGGGGCGCACTTGGACCACTTATTGCCGCCCGCGACGACGAGGCCAGGCGTGTTGCAGAGGAACACCCCCGCGGCGGTGTTGTTCGAGGTCGCTCCCCCGAACACGTCGCCGGCGAGCAGCGGCGCCTGGCCGATGTCGAGGTTGCCGACCGGCTTGCCCGCGAAGTCGTAGTAGAGACCCATGGCGTTGCCATTGAGCACCGACTGGTTGATCAACACCTTCTGCCCGTTGAGGATCGACACGCCCGCGCGCCCGTTGCCCTTCGCCGACAGCTTGTTGATGCCGTGGCGTGTTGTCGGTCCGACGACGACGGTGCCCTCGAGCGAGACGCCGTTCTGCGTGTTCTTGTCGGCGACCGTGGCCCCTTCGATGGACAACGGCGCGTCGCCCACCACCAGGATCCCGTGCGTGCCGTTGCTCGAGAACTCGTTGCCGTCGCCCGTGACCAGCAGGCCCGAGGGGCCGGTGCCGGTCGAGTGAACCCCGGCTCCCTTGTTGCCCGTCGCCTTGGCGTTGGGACCGAGCGCCACGTCGGCGGTGACGAGGATGCCCGCGAGCCCCGAGTTCGCCGCGACGACGTTGGTGATCGTGACCCGTCCGCCGAAGCTCTGGGCCACGATCGCGTTGCCGGTCGTGCTCTCCACGCGCAGACCCTTCAGGGTGCCGGCGCCCTTCACGAGGATCGCGCAGGTCGTCGTGAGGCAGGTGCCGACGCCCTTGATGACCGTGGCGTCCGGGCCATCTCCCTCGAGCGCGAGGTCGGCCGGCAGATCGAGCGACGACGCCTCGTCGTAGACGAACGGGCTCGTCGAATCGCCCCTCACGTGGATCTTGGTGATGACCGACTTGCGGGCCACGAGCGCGGCCGTCACGGTGACGAACGGGCACGCCTTCGTGCCGTTCGAGGCGCCGCCCTTGTACGACTTGTCGACCTCGAGGACGGTGTCGGTCGGCGCGAGCGCGGTCGCGCAGCTCGGCCCCGTCTCGACCTCGGCACCGGTGTCCACGATCGTATCGGCGCCCGTGTCAACCAGGGTGTCGGTACCGCTGTCGACGCCGGTGTCGACACCGGTGTCCGTCGTGGCAGGCGGGTCGTCCGAGCCTCCGCAGCCGACCATCACCACGCCCACGAGCACAGAGGTCCATCGGGAGAAGCGCATCTGTGGATGGTACCTTGCGCAAGCGCAATGCCTAGCCTGGACATTGCAGAAAGTCGGGTCGAGTGGTGGCCGATATGGCCAGCCACCGAGCGAGCCTCAGCGCTCCTGCACCTCCTGCACGAGTGACCACCACCGCTCGCGGGCCGCAGCGTTCTTCGGTCGCCAGTCGATCAGCTCGTGGCCGAAGTAGGCGTCGGGGATCACGTCGCCCGCGGCGGCGCGCGCCTCGCAGTAGCGATCGAACGTGCGACGCATGACCGCGCGCTCGCGTTCGACGTCGCCCTCGCAGGCCTCGAGCGAGGGCTCGAGCGCGTCGAAGAGGCTCCGGAGCTCGCGGTCGACCTCCTCCTCGGTGAGCGTTCGCGCCGAGGTCGCGGGGGCGCCTTCGACGACCTCGAGCGCCGCCTCCGCGTGGGCGCGATCGTCCTCGTGCAGCGCGGGGAGCGCCTCGCGGAGCGCACGCCCCGCGAAGTCCGCGTGGGCGACGAGCCAGGCGCACGCCACGTCGCGCGCGGAGCGGCTCGTGGCCAGCATGCCGACGAGCACCGCGATCTCCGGCATCGCCAGCCGGCCCGACTCGTCGACGAACCGGCGCTGCTTCCAGGCCGGGAGGCGGCGGATGTCGCCGGGCCGGAGCCCCACGAACGGCGCTCCGCCGAGGAGCCAGGCGATCTCGGCGTTCCACAGCGCGCGCGGCTTGCCGGTGACGTGCGCGGCGATCGTGGCGCGGTCGCGGCGCAGGAGCGCGACCCCGAGCGCGAGGATCGAGGGGACCTCGGCGTGTCGCTCGTCGGCGATGCTGGCGAGGAGCTGCGCGTAGACCAGGAGCCTCTCGCTCGCCGCGCCCCGGAACGGCCGCACCACGTCGGCCCAGACGTCCGGCGCGAGACGCCAGCGCATCGTGCCGAGGGCGCACGCGAGGTGGTGCGCGCTCGCGTTGTGGCGGAACGGATCCTGGCCCCAGAAGCCGAACGAGTCGGGGTCGGCGAGCGCGCGGAGCAGGTGCTCGGCGAGCAAGCGCGCCGTCGGCTCGGTGCCGAGCACGGCCTCGTGCAGGTGGACGATCTCGTGGAGGCGGAAGCCGTACGTCTCGTTGTCAGAGCCGCGCGCGGTGCGACCGTCGTCGAGCTCCGTCGACCACTCGCGGCCGCAAGGGCAGTTGCGGACCAGGAAGGCCTCGAGCGTGTCGGCGCCGAGCGGGGGGCCCGCCTCGATCGCGGCCTTGCGACGCGTGACGCGCGCGGGGACCTTCACGATCTCGCCGCGCTCGAGGTGACCGTAGGTCCATCCGCCGACGAGGTGCCCGGCCACGAAGCGCCGCGCGGTGTCGGCGGCGACGTGCACCGGGAGCTCGGGGTCGATCGCGTCGAGGGCCTTGGTGGCGGCGGCGATGGAGGGCTTCCGACCCGCGTCGGCGAGGAGCACGTGCAGGTTGGGGAAGCCGCGGGCGAAGAGCGCGTCGTCCTCGGGCGTGAAGGCGCGCACGGCAGCGGGCGGCGTAGGGGAGGCGGGCCACGGGACGGCGGGAGCCGCGGCCGACTTCTTGGCTTTCGTGGTCTTGGTCGGCTTCATGGTCTTCGCCTCGAAGAGTGTAGAGCGGACGCGGGATCCGACACGGTGGTGGCTCCGCGGGGGTCACCCACGGTTGGTCGTGGACCTCGGGGCCGGCAACGCGGCGCGTCCCATCGCGTGCGCGTCTCCAGCGGGTGGCCGAGGGTTTCGTCAGCGCACGTCTCGGCATTTGCGCCTGAGCCGAGCTCGGGACGCCTGCCGCCCCACGACGACCAGAGTACCTTCTCGGAATGCGCAGCCTGCGGCTCTCCTTCGTCACGCTCGGCTCCGGACTCCCCGCGCTCGTCGGCGTGGCGCTCCTTCCGGGGTGCGGCGCCACGACCACGACGACGGTCGACGCCGACTGCGTCACGGTCGACAGCACGGCCGACAGCGCCACCGGGGAGGTCGAATTCGATCTTGGCGTCGACGACACGGTCAGCGACGTGAGCACCAACCCCTGTCGCTACTACGGGGAACCCGCGATCAAGATGGTCTCCCTCCCAGCCCCGGGCACCCCCGCCGATCCGGGGCTGATCTGCGCGGTGAGCGCCACGCCGGTCGAGAGTAGTGCCGCAGCGCGGGTCAGCCTCACCAGCGCCGGGCCGGACTCCGCGGTCGGCGTCGTGGCCATCACGCCGGGGCTGTCGGTCGTCGGGACGCCCGTCATCACGGTGACGACGGTGCGCTCGTATCTGAGAGGGCGAAGATCACCAACGTCACCGCGATCGGCGGCGGGTTTCGCTTCGACATCACCTGGCCCAAGCCGCTTCCCCGGCTACCACACCGAGTCGTGGTCCGCCGATCTGCAGTTCACCGTCAGCTTCAGCCTCGCCTGCGAGGCGGGCACGCGCGCGGTCGAGTCGATCACGAACGTCGACCGCTGCATCGACGGCGACCAGATCGTGTGGAGGAGCTCGGGCGACGCGTGCGTCGAGTGCCGCGTCATCGCCGAGATGGCGCCGAGCCCCATCGTGTCCGACAACCAGGGTGACGACCTGCCGCTCGGGCGCGTCCTCCAGGTGCGGGTCGTCGAGGTCGCACGGGCCTCGAATGGCGTGCTGCTCTTCGCCGAGAACGACGCCGGCGAGCAGGCCCGGTACGAGTGGCATGTCTCGGGTGGGGTCCTGCGACGCCTCGCCGAGGACCTCGTGTTCTGGGCGCCTCCGCCGGGCGACTCGTTCGGTCAGGTCGCCCTGTGGAACGACGCGGGCGCCGTCGTCGAGAACTTCCTCCACGCTCGGGTGCCCGCGTGAAGGCCGTCCTCGTCGGGCCGATCCAGCAGGAGAACCTGGCCCTCGGCTACCTCGCGTCGTACGCGCGAAAGGAGGGCCACGACGTCACGCTCGTCGCGTACGCCTACCGTGCCGACCTCGACGCCGCGATCGAGCAGATCCTGGCCGGAGCGCCCGATCTCGTGGGCCTCGGCATCGCGTTCCAGAACAACGTCGACGACTACGTGCTCCTCGTCCGGACGCTCCGGCAGCGGGGCTATCGCGGGCACGTCACCTGCGGCGGTCACGTCGGCACCTTCTGCTACGAGGAGCTGCTCGCGCTGCTCCCCGAGCTCGACACGGTGGTCCGTCACGACGGCGAAGAGACGCTGGTCGAGATGCTCGACAAGCTGTCGCGCGGCGAGCCCGTGCGCGACCTCGCCGGCGTCGTCTGGCGCGACGGATCGACGATCACCAAGGGCCCCGTGCGCCGTACCACGACCAACCTCGACGCGCTGCCGTGGCCGCGCCGGAGCCCCGAGCCGTACGTGGTCGGCGGGATGGTGGTCGACTTCCTGATCACCGCGCGGGGCTGCGTGGGTGAGTGCAGCTACTGCAGCATCGCCGCCTACACGGCCGAGCAGCAGAAGTCCTATCGACTGCGTGCCCCCGAGGCCGTCGCCGAGGAGATCGCCTACGCGTACCACGAGCGTGGCGCCCGCGTGATCTTCGTGCAGGACGATCTGTTCATCCTCCCCGGCGAACAGGCGGCGATCACGCGCATGGAGCGCATCGGCAAGGCCGCGCGGGCGCGAGGCGTCACCGACGCCGTCTACTGGATCAAGGGGCGGCCGGAGACCATCACGCCCGCCGTCGCCCGCGCAGCGCACGCGATGGGCGCGATCCACATGTTCCTCGGCATCGAGAACGCCTCGGCCCAGCGGCTCCGCTACCTCGGGCGTACCCATCTGCCGCTCCACAACGAGTCGGCCATCGACAGCTGCCGTCAGGCCGGCATCGTGCCCTCGTTCAACTTCATGCTCTTCGACCCGGACTGCTCGCTCGACGACGTCGAGACGACGCTCGACATGGCGGAGCGCAACCCGGATCTCCCCTGGAACGTGTGCCGCACCGAGGTCTACTCGGGCACCGCGCTCCGCACCCGGCTCGAGGCCGAGGGGCGCCTGCAGGGCGATTTTCGCAGCTACGGCTACCGCATGCGCGACGAGCGCGCCGAGATCATGTTCCGCGTCCTCCGCGTCAGCTTCCACGAACGAGCCCTGGCCATCGACAGCCTGCTCAATCGACTCATCAGCCTCTCGTTCGCGCGGCAGCTCCACGAGCGGTTCTTCCCCTCTCCCGAGACGCGCGCGCTGGTCGACGCGGTCCATCGGATCGGCGCGGAGGTCCGGAGCGACACGGTCGTGCGGCTTCGCACCTTGCTCGAGACGGTGCGCGCCTGCGATCCGCGCGACCAGGCGACGTTGCAGCGCTTCGCCATCGATCAGGCGCTCGCGATCGGAGCCTGGGACATGCCTCGACGCCTGGCGACCGAGTCGCTGTGGAGCGAGCTCCACGCGCGGGGCCGTCTCCTCTCCACGGGCCGCCCGAGCACCGGCCCCTCGCACTTCGCGATCGCCTCGGGCTCGTGACCCCGGTCGCCCGACGCCGAGAAGCCGGACCGCATCGCGCGACGAGGCCGCCAGACCGAGCTACTCTCGCAACGTGTCCCTAGGTGCACGCGACACCCGGCCCGAGATCGAGGAGCGCATGCTGCAGCTCTATCGCCAGATGACACCGCAGCAGAAGGCCGCCCGGATCTTCGACCTCAACCTGGCCGCCAGGGCCCTCTCCGCTGCCCGGATCCATCGCGAGCACCCCAACCTCTCGCCGAGGGAGGTGTAGGTACGCGTGGCGGCACTGGTCTATGGTCGGGACCTGGTGAAGCGTGCAACGGGCATGGACCCAGGTCCTGACTACGAATGACCTTTCCGCAGAGCGACGCCCTCGTTGCCGTGTTGCGGGTCGGCGCAGCGTTGGACGCACTGGGAGTCCTCTATGCGGTCGGCGGCTCGTTCGCCAGCTCGGTCCAGGGAGTGTTTCGAACCACCAACGACGTGGTCAGGCCGTCGTCGCTGGTCGTGTAGACCCAGGTGACGGTCCCCTTCGGATGGCCGGCGATCGCGGCGGCCATCTGCGCGGGGGTGAAGAACGGGCAGCGCGAAGACGGTCCGGACTGGAGGCACCTACCCTCCCGCGAGCGCACCCCACACGAGCTCGATGCGTCCCGGCAGCGCGCCGAGTTCCGCCGCGAGCCCGCGCGCGAGATCCCCCACCGACAGCCGCAGCGTGGCGAGCCCCGTCAGGAGCAGCATCGGCCACCCGATCGAGAACAGCTGCAGCGTGGGCGCCGCGCGCGACACCATCGCGAGGGCCATCTGCACCACCAGCGCGAGCCCCGCGACCGGCAGCGACATGCGCAACCCCGCCGCGAAGCACTCCGCCGCGAGGTCGATCAACGAGCGCGCCACCTGCGACAGCGGCGCCACCGTCCCGAGCGGGATCACCCGAAAACTCTCCAGCACCGCGGCGATCACCACGCGGTGGGCGCCGATCGCGAGCGCGAACGAGAGCGCGAACAGCGAGATCGTCCGCGAGATCGCGCTGTCGTGGGCCTCCGTGGCCGGGTCGAACATCGAGGCCGCGTTCAGGCCGATCGACTGGGCCGCCATCGTCCCGACGAGGTCCGCCGCCGACAGCGTGAAGCGGAACGCGAGCCCCATGGCGATCCCGGCGCCGAGCTCGCTGAGCGTCAGCGGCACGAGCGCGAGCGTCGGCGCGCCGAAGCCGCCGTCCGCCGTCAGCGTCACCGGCCACGCGAGCACCAGCACCAGCACCACCTTGGTGGAGCTCTGCACGTGGGCACCGGGGAACGGCGAGGTGACCACGAACCCCGCGAGGCGCGCCATCACCAGCATCAGGGTGGAGATGCGCCCGAGGACGAGCGCCGTGAGCATCAGTGCACCACGTCCGCGACCGCCTCGAAGCACCGCCGCGCGTAGCCGACGATGTGGGCGAGGGACATCGGGCCGAACACCACCAGCACGCCGACCACGGCGGCGACCTTGGCGAAGAACGAGACGCTGGCCTCGTTCACCTGCGTGGCCGTCTGCAGGACGCCGATGAGGACGCCGGCGATCAGGGCCGCGGTGAGCAGCGGCGCGGCGACGGCGATGGTGACGGTGAAGAGCCCGCGCAGGAGCTCGAGGGCGCGTTCCGGGGTCATCCGAAGCTCCGCAGGAGTGAGCCGACGAGCAGGTGCCACCCGTCGACGAGGACGAACAACAAGAGCTTGAGGGGGAGGGCGATGCTGGTCGGTGGGACCATCATCATGCCCATCGACATGAGCACCGAGGCGACGGCCAGGTCGACGACGAGGAACGGCAGGAGCACGAGCACGCCCATCTGGAACGCGGTCGTGAGCTCGCTCACGATGAACGCCGGCGCGGCGATGGAGAGCGGCACCTCTTGCTCGGTCTTGGGCAGCTCCTTCTTGGCCGCCTTGTAGAAGAGCGCGAGGTCGGCCTCCCGGGTCTGTCTCAGCATGAACCCGCGGATGGGCGCGGTGGCCTTCTCGATGGCGGCGGACTCGTCGATCTTGCCGGCCTGGTAGGGCTCCCACGCGTCCTTGAGGATCACCTGGGTGACCGGGGTCATCGTGAACACGGTCACGAAGAGGGCGATGCCGACGAGCACCTGGTTCGGCGGGCTCTGCTGGGTGCCGATGCCCTGGCGCACGAACGAGAGCACCACGAGCACCCGCGTGAACGACGACATCGTGAGCACGATGGCGGGCAGCAGCGAGAGGAACGTGAGGAGCGCGAGGATCTTCAGCTGCGGGCCGAAGGCCTGCGGCACCCCGTCGAGCAGCGGCTTCACGGCCGACGTCCGCGCGCGAGGGCGAGGAGCCCCTCGGCCTGGCCGGCCACGTGCGGGGCCTCGCGCGTCTCGGTGCGCCGCGGGGTCTCGCGCGGCCCGAGGAGGCGCTCGAAGCGGTCCTCGATGGCGCTGTCCTTCTCGCGCGCGGGCTCCTCGGCGGGTGCCTCGTGTGGGGTGCCGAGGTCGGCGATGCGCTGCACGCCGGCGGGGCCGACGCCGAGGAGGAAGGTCTCACCGTCCACCTCGACCACCACGATCTCGTTGCGCAGGCCGAGCTGGGCCCGTGCCGCGACCCGGAGGCGAGGCGCGGTCTTCACGCCGGGCTGACCCTTGCGCTTGAACCAGAACACGACCGCGCCGATCGCGCAGGCCGCGAAGAGGAGCTTGGTGCCGGTGGAGGTGGAGCTCTGCGCAGGCGCGAGCTCGAGCGGCTTGCTCGGCCGGAGCGTGAGCTCGGTGCCCTGGGCCGGGGGCGGGGGCGTCGGGCCCTCCGCGAAGGCGGGGAACGACAGGGCGCTGACGCCCAACGCCAGTGCGGTGACGAGCGCGGGTTTCATCGCCCCTCCTTGGTCACGAGCTCGGTGATGCGCAGGCCGTAGCGATCGCCCACGACCACGGCCTCGCCGCGGCCGAGGAGCTGTCCGTTGACGAACACCTCGAGGGGCTCGCCGATGCTCTTGCCGAGCTCGAGCGTCGCGCCCGCGGTGAGCCGGAGGACCTCCCCGATCTTCATGCGACGGCGGCCGATCTCGAGGGTCAGCTCGACCTCGACGTCGCGGATCCGGTCGAGGTCGCTCGACGTGGTCGGCGGCATCGACGGAGGCAGGTTTCCGTACGGCCGCCGCGACTCGATCATGGGAGAAGCGCCCATCGACGCCGACGCGACCGCCGGCGGCAGCGAGCGCGGTTCTGGCGACGAAGCCATCGGCGGAGGGGGCTCCGGCGAGGGCTCGTCGTCGAACAGATACGGGTTGTCCATGCCCAGGGACCGTTACAAGTCCCATGCCGCCCTCGGCCCTAGCCGATGCGGATGGCGACGCGCTCGCCCACGCGGGTGGGACGCCCCTTGGCGACCAGCTGACCCGCGGCGATCACGCGCACCTGCCCCTCCACCGGGAGGTCGAGTCGCAGGGTGTCACCGACCTTGATCTTGGGGACGTCGCCGAGCTTCATCCGCAGGCGGCCGAGCTCGACGACCACCTCGATCTCCACCTCGCCGAGCGTGGCCACGACCCGGGGATCCGCGCCCTGCTGGGGCTTGGCGGTCACGGTCGGGCCGAGCAGCGCGTCCTTCTCCAGCGCGAGGATCAGGCGACCCTCCTGGCCGGGCTCGCCCACCACGAAGTTGCAGATCACGCGGCTGGTCTCGCCGAGGGCGTCGGAGCTGCGGGTGCCGAGCTTGGCGAGCCGGAGCCCGGTGCGCGCGAAGAGGGCGTCGGAGAACGCCGCGATGACGCCGTCCGCCACCCGGTTGACGAGGGCGCGCTGGGCGAATGACAGTCCCTCGGGCGAGAGCCGTGGCAACGACTGACCGTCGCCGCCGAGCACGGCGTCGATGCACAGGGAGCACGTGCCCGCGTCCATGATGAGCAGACCGGGAGAGCCGCCCGGCTCGGTCACGATGTCCAGGAAATGCAGGGGTGCCGGCAGCTCCTCGCGGAGCTCGGTCACCGAGGCGAGGCGCACCGACTCGAGCCGCATGGGCGCGCCGCGCCGCAAGAGGAAGGGGAGCGCCCGCCGCAGCGCGACCTCGTACGCGGGCCGGTCTTGCTCGATGGTCTCGACGGCACGGCGGCCCCGCCCTGCGTCGGCCGAGATCTCGAGCAGCTTGGGACGCTTCATCGGTCGGGCCTCATTGCAGGACGAGGTCGGTGATCAGCACTTTTTCTGCGTTCGGCGCGCCCACCTTCTGGATCTTCTCCAGCAGGGCCGCGCGGGTCTTCTCGAGGCTCGCCGGGTCCGCCATCATCTCGAACGTGAGGGTGCGGATGTAGGTGAGGGTGGCGTCGCGCACGCGGGGCACGAGCTTCTTGAGCTCGTCCTCCTTGGCGTGGGAATCGAACTCTAGCGCGAGCGCGAGGCGCATCGCGTGGCTCTTCCCGTCCTTGTCCCCGAGCGTGAGGACGAACGGCTCGAGCGCCATCGTGGGCCCCGGGGGCTTGGCCTCGGCCACGTGGTGGGCCGGGGCCGCGCTCGCGTTCTTGCCGGCCAGCTTGGCCCCGCCGAACGCCGCGCCCCCCGCCGCCACCGCGGCCGCCACCGCCACGATGACGATGGTGCTGCCACCACCGCCCTTCTTGGCGTCGCCCTCCTTGGGCTTCTCTTCCTTCTTTTCTTCGGACATGGTGGGCCTCAGCGCTTCAGGTTCACGACCTCTTCGAGCATCTGGTCCGCCGTCGTGATCGTCTTGGAGTTCGCCTGGAACGAGCGCTGGTGCGCGATGAGGTCGACGAACTGGCCGGCGATGTCGACGTTGGACCCTTCGAGAGCCCCTGCGACAATCGCGCCACGTCCACCCGACCCGGCGATGCCGAGCGCAGCGGGACCGGAGGCCTGCGAGGAAATCCACAGGTTGTGGCCGGCCTTGCCGAGGCCCTCGTTGGCGCGGAACTTGGCGATGGCGAGCTTGGCCACCGGGACGTTGACGCCGTTGCTGTAGCTGCCCGACACCGTGCCGTCGGCCTCGATCTTCACGCCGGCGAGGTCGCCCGAGGCATAGCCGTCCTGGTTCTGCGACGAGACGCTGCTCGGCGCGGTGAACTGGGTCGTGCCGGTGAGGCCGGTGCCGCCCGCGGCGATGGGGGTGCCCATGTCGAAGGTGAGCGGCTGGCCCGCGGTCGCGCCGACGAAGCTCACCGTGCCGCCTGCGGTCACCGTGTTGGTGTTGAGCGCGCCGGTCGTGGTGAAGGTCATCGTACCGGTGGCGATCTCGGTGTTGGTGCCGGCGGTGCCGCCGACCACGTCCGCGCCGGGGGTGACCGCGTGCCAGTCCCACGAGCCCGCGGCGGTCTTGCGGTAGTAGACGTCGACGTCGTGGGCCTTCCCGAGCGAGTCGTAGACCTTCATGCTCGTCGAGAAGTTCGACGTCGCCGAAGGGTTGTCCTTGTTCCACGGCAGCGCCGGCGTGGTGGCCGACGAGTCGACGTTCGCGGTGATGGTGAGGGTCTTGGTGACCTTCGGCGGGAGCGCCGCGGTGGGCAGCTGGATCGGGGAGGCGGTGGGCGAGTAGGTGCCGTCCGGCTTCATCGCGTAGCCCTGGAACGCGAGCCCCTCGGGGTTGACGAGCGTGCCGTCGGCGCGGAGCTTCCCCTGGCCGGCGCGCGTGTAGAAGCTGCCGGTCATGCCGTCGACGGTGCCCTGCACGGTGAAGAAGCCGTCGCCCGAGAGCGCCATGTCGGTGGGCAGACCCGTGTTGAGGATCGCGCCCTGCGTGAACATCTGCTGGGTCCCGAGCATGCGTACGCCGCCGCCCGAGGAGCCCGTCCCGATGGCGCCGCCGAGGACGTCGGCGAACATCGCGCGCCCGGCCTTGAAGCCGATGGTGTTGGTGTTGGCGACGTTGTCACCGACGACCCCGAGCGCCTGGCCCTCGGCACCGAGCCCCGACACACCCGCGTACATGGCTCTCAGGATGGACATGCGTGGTACTCCGTTCTTTCTTCTTCGGTCGGGCTCACTTCGTGGCGGGAGCGCCGACCTCGATGAGCTGTGAGAGGGGGATGGTGGTCCCATCGGTGAGCTCCACCTCGGCGTAGCCCTTGGCGAAGCTGATCTTGGTGACGGTGCCGGAGATCTTCTGGTCGGCCGAGACGGGCTTGCCCGCCTCGTCGACGGCGTGGACCTGCACGCTGTAGCTGCCGGCGGGGAGCAGGTTGCCGGCGTCGTCGCGGCCGTCCCAGCTCATCGCGACGTTGCCCGCGCCGCGCGGCCCGAGGTCGATCGTGCGCACCGGCTTGCCGCTCGAGTCGAGGATGCTGACCTTCACGTCCTTCGCGCCGCCGCCGAGCGTCGCGCTCAGCGAGACCGGCGCGGTGCCGTCGAACGAGGCCTTGCCGCCCTTCGCGGTGACGGTGCGACCGATGAGCGCCGTCGCCTGCTGGCGCGAGACGCCCGCGACGGCGGTGCCGAGATCGCCGAGCGCCTGCGTCTGCTGCATCGACTGCTCGACGCTCGCGAACTGGGCGAGCTGCGCGACGAACTCGGTGCCCTCCATGGGCTTGAGGGGGTCCTGGTGCGAGAGTTGCGCGACGAGCAGCTTGAGGAACGCTTCCTTGTCGAGCGTGCTCTTGGGCGCGCCGGTCGTCGGGTCTTTCTCGGTGGTGGAGGTCACGGAGGTGAGGGCGCCGATCGACATGTCGACTGCTTCAGCAGGAAGCAGGCCAGCGCACGAAAAGCGCGAAATCGCAGCCGGAAACCCGCGAGATTGCGCGCGCGTCAGGGCCCCGGCGTTCGCGAGTCAGGAGCCTGACGGACATACATCGGCGTAGACTCTCTGCGTGCGCATTGCGGCCTCGTTCCTGGTCTCGCTCGTCTCGCTCGTCGCGTGTTCGAGCGCCGACCCGGCCGCGCCGGTCACCGGCGACACCGGCGCGGACGCGGTCGTCGATGCTCTCGTCGACGCGCCCGCTGACACGCTGGCGGATGTCGCGAAGGAAACGCTCCCCGACGCCACCGCCGAGGGCGGCGGCTGCCCCGCGCTCGGGACGACGTGCCCCACCGGATGCCTCGCGCTCCAGCCCCGCGAGGTCGACGCCGCCGGCAAGTGCCTGCGGCCTGCGGCGACGGTCGGGTGCGCGATGGCGAGGGACGGCGGCGCCTGCCTCGGCGCTGCCCTGTGCATCGCCCGCAGCGACACGGGGCAGATCTACTGGCTCAGCGCGATCTGCTTCGACGGCGACCTGCCCCACCGTGGCGCAAGTGCAGCGGCACAGAGGAGACGGCCGTCGGCATCGAAGCAAAGGCCTGTCCGTGACCCGTGCTCCACGAGGGAACTGCGACTATCATCGACCTCGATGAAATCCGCCGAGGAAGTGCGCACCGAGATCTTCCGGCGGATGACGCCGGGGGAGCGGTGGATGGCCGCGCAGCGCCTCTACTGGTCTGCTCGTCGCCTCAAGGCGGCCCGCGTGCGCTCGATCCACCCGGACTGGACCGAGGAGCAGGTCCAGGCGAACGTGAAGGAGATCTTCATGCATGCGCGCGAAGGCCGAATCCTGAAACTGGCTCAGAGCACGAAGCGGCTGCGGCGACCGCCGATCGCCAGCTTGACCGGTGGCTCCATCTCGGTCTGATCGAACGGCTGCTTCGACGACTGTCTCTGACCGCCGGCGCCCATTCCGTGCTGACCTACGTGCACGTTCGCGCCGCCCGCGACCTCGCGCACCGTCTCGACCAGGGCCGCGCGGTGCTCGACGAGCAGGGCGCCGGTCGTCGGGCGCGCCGCGTCGACCTGCACCTCGATGCGGCCGTGCGCGTAGGGCACCGCCGAGACGCTCACGAGCCCGAGCTCCGGCGAGCGGACCTCGCCGGTGGCGCCGCGGCGCAGGCTCATCACCGAGCTCGCGCGGACGAAGGCCTCGTTGCGCACGAGGCGCGTCGGATCGAGCTCCTCGAAGCGCGCGGCCGGAGGCGCGGTCGCTGCCGGCGCGTGCGGGGCGGCCTCCTTCGCGACGGGCTTCTCCTGCTGCAGCGTGGTGATCGTGATCGTGGGCTCGGGCTTCGGCTCGGCGAACGCGCGACGGAAGTCGTCGAGGTCTTTGGGCTCGACGCGCGCCTCGAGCGTCGGCGGGGTGTTCGGCTCGATCGGCGTCGCGGTGTTCGCGGGCTTCGTGGCGAGGGGGACCACGCGCGCGAGCTTCGGGCCGAGCCGCGTCGCGGTGGGGCTCGGCGCCCCGGGAGCCTGCGGCGCAGCCAGGGCCGTCGCCGCTTGCGAAGCCAGGCGCACCGAGGCCTGCGCGGTGGCGACAGGCTGCGTCACGGTCTGCGTGTTGGCGGCAGGCAGCGTCGGCGCGTTCGGCGCCTGCACCGGCGGCGCGACAGGCTTGGACACCGCCGTCGCCGACTTGGCCTGCGGCGCGACCACCGGAGCGTTGAGCGTCGGCGCATGCATCCGCGGGGCGGCCCTCGGCCCTCCGGTGCTCGGCCCGGCGACCTTCGCCGGCGCGTTCGCCGTCAGCTTCGCCAGCAGCTGCTGCGTCCCGACGTCGTTCGCCGGCGCGGGGGCCTTCGGCAGCGCGACGGGCGTGCCGATTGGCGCCGGGGTCGCTGCGCCGTCACCCTCGATCGGCCCCCGCTGCGTGGGGAGGGCCTCGAGCGTGGTCGGGTCTGCGAGCGTGGTCGGGGTGGACCCGAGCGTGACCGGCGTCGAGAGCGTCGACGTCGTCGTGGCCGGCGTCGCGCCGAGGAACATCGCGGGCTTGGCCTTCCCGCCTGCCAGCACCGGCGGCTCGCCTCCGCCCTCGACGACGGGCGTCTCCGCCACGGGTGCCGTCGGCGGCGCGACGGGAGGCGTCAACCAGGGCGCCATCGCCAGCGCCAACAGTGCCGGATCCTGGGTCGGATCTTCGGTGATGGAGTCCGGCGATACAGTCGCGTCTTCCAGCGAGGAGATATCTGGAGCGGCGGCCGTCGGGCCCGTCGCCAGCGCCATCAGCGCCGAGAACCCATCGGCGCCGGCGGCGACCTGCGGGGCCGCGCTCGCCGTCGGCGTCGCGAGCAGCACCGCGGCGATCATCCGGCCCCCTTCTTCGAGACCACGCGCGCCGAGGCCTCGTCCTCCGCGCGGCGCTCCGCGCGTCCCTCGTCCTCGCGGAACCCCTGCTCCACGGCGTCGCGGAACAGCTCGAGCTTGCGCACCTCGCGGCGCGACTCGACCACCGCCTCGCGGGCCTCCTCGTGCACCTTCGAGAGCCGCGTCACCACCCGCGCCGCGGCCTCGGCCGCGCGCTGCAGCGCCATGAGGCGCATCCGATGAGACGAGAGATCCTCGATCGACTCCACGACGATGTCCTCCTGCGCGACGGCGGCGCGCGTCGACGTGATCGTCTCGCGCTCCTCCTCCGCCTCTTGCAGCGCCTGTGCCGCCCGGAGGCGCGCGGCGCGCGAGACGTCGAACGCCCGCGCGCGCACGCCGAGGAGGCGGTTGACGCGGGCGAGGCGCGGCGTCACCGCAGCTCTCCGAGCGCGGTCGCCTGCGCGATGCTGTCCTGCCGCGCGGTGACCTCGGTGAGGCCCTGGCGGATGAACTCCTCGATCCGCGGCACCGCGACGCGCGCCGCGTCCACGCGGGGGTCGCTGCCCGGGGCGTAGGCGCCGATGCTGATGAGATCCGCCGCCTCGGTGTAGGCCGAGAGGCGGTCGCGTACGTTGGAGGTCGCGCGGAGGTGCTGCGACGTGCAGATCTCCGTCGCCACGCGCGAGACGCTGCGCAGCACGTCGATCGCGGGGAACAGCCCGCGGTCCGCGAGCTTGCGCGAGAGCACCACGTGCCCGTCGAGGATGCCGCGCACCGCGTCGGCGATCGGGTCCTGCAGGTCGTCGCCCTCGACGAGCACCGTGTACACCGCCGTGATCGATCCCTCGCCGACGCCGTTGCCCGTGCGCTCGAGGAGCGAGGGCAGCGCGGCGAACACCGAGGGCGTGTACCCCTTGCTGAGCGGCGGCTCGCCGGCGGCGAGGGTCGCCTCGCGGAGCGCCATCGCGAACCGGGTGACCGAGTCCATCACGAGCAGCACCGAGTGGCCGCGATCCCGGAAATACTCGGCGATCGCGGTCGCCCGCAGCGCGCCGCGCACGCGCACGAGCGGGGCAGCGTCGCTCGTCGCCGCGACCACCACCGAGCGCGCGAGCCCCTCTTCGCCGAGGGCGCCGCGCACGAAGTCGAGCACCTCGCGGCCTCGCTCGCCGACCAGCCCGACGACGATGACGTCGGCCTTGGTGTGGCGACACAGCATGCCGAGCAGCGTGCTCTTGCCCACGCCGGTGCCTGCGAACAGGCCGATGCGTTGGCCCTTGCCGAGGGGGAGCAGCGCGTCGAGGGCGCGCACGCCGGTCTCGAGCGCGACCTCGATCGGGCGACGCGCGAACGGCGGCGGAGGGGGCGCGTGCAGCGGCACGCGGTGCAGGCACTTCGGCGCCGGCATGCCATCGAGGGGTCGCCCGAAGGCGTCGAGCACGCGGCCGAGGAGCGCCTCGGAGACCTCGACCTCGCCGGCCTCGGCGCGCGTCGACACCCACGCGCCCGGCTCGATGCCGGCGATGGGACCGAGCGGGGCGGCGAGCGCGCGCCCGTCGCGGAAGCCGACGACCTCGAGCAGCAGCGCCCGATCGCGGACGCGGACCTCGAGCTCGGTGCCGATCGGCGGCGCGAGCCCGGCGACCTCGACCAGCAACCCGACCACCTTCTCGACGCGCCCCTCGACCCGGGTCGGATTCGAGTGTCGCACGCGGTGGATGACGTGCTGCAGGTCGATCACGGCTCGTTCTCCGCGTGGAGCGACTCGGCCACGAGGGCGAAGCGGTCGGTGGCGGAGGTGCGCACCCGGGCGAAGCGGCCGCGCACCTCGCAGCCGTAGCGGTCGAGCGTCGGATCGACGACCAGGGTCGCGCCCGTCGCGCGCACCGCCTCGAACACGTGCTCGGCGAGGCCGGACCCGATGGCGACGACGACGTCCTCCTTGGTGGAGAGCGCGGCGATGCCCTCCGCGGCCCACTCGGCGATCATCGTGGGATCGAGCTCGAGCGTCTTGTCGACGACCTTCTCGGCGATCGCCAGCGCGAGCCGCACCACCTCGGGCTCGCTCGCGGCCAGCACCTCGCGGCGGACCCGCGCGAGCTCGCCGATCGCCTCGGCGAGCTGCGCCTCGGCCGCGGCCACCTGCGCGTGCAGCGCGTCGGCCTCGTCGGGCGAGATCCACCCCTCCGGGGCGTAGGGGATGGCCGGCGGCGGCGGGCTCTTCGGGATCTGGGGGAGCTTCTCCGCGAGCTGCGAGAAGCTCGTCTCGCGGGGAGGCGGAGGAGTGGCGCCTCGACGCGGCAGCCACGAGGGCACGAAGGGTCCTCGCATCGGTTCGGCTCCTTGGTCCAGCCAGAGGTCGCTCATGGTCATTCTCCGTCGCGCCCGAGGTCGAGCTTGCCCTCGCCCTCGAGACGCAGAGCGACTTGCACGATCTCTGCCCGCGCCTTCTCGACCTCGCTCTTGCGCACGCCGGACATCAGCTCGAGGTCGTCCTTGATCATCTGGGCCGCGCGGCTCGAGAGACCAGCGAGGATCGCGTTCATGACCTCCTCGCTCGCGCCCTTGAGCGCCACCGTGAGGCGTTCGGTCGGGACCTCGCGGAGGAGATCGCGCATGCCGCGCGCGGACAGCCGGCGCAGGTCGTCGAAGGTGAACATCGCCTCGCGGATCTGCCGCGCGAGGTTGTCGTCGATGCCCTCGAGGGTGGCGATCACTTCGTCGCTGACGCGGCGACCCGCGGCGTTCAGGAGCTGGGCGGCGCGCGAGAGGCCGTCGACGCTGATGCTCGCGGCCACCTCGGCGGAGGGCAGCTCGTCGGCGAGCGCCGTCGCCACGTCCTCGAGTACGTGGGCGGGCACGTCGGTCATGCGGCTGACGTGCGTGACGACGGCCACCTGACGCTCGGGCGGCATCGCGGCGAACGCGGCCGCGGCGGTCTCCGGCGCGAGGCTCGCGAGCATCACGCCGACGATCTGCGGCGGCTCCTTCTCGAGCATCGCGGCGAGCGTGGTGGGCGGCGCGTGCTCCAGGCGAGAGACGGGGCTCGTGACGCCGTCCTCGAACACGATGCGCGTGCGCTTCTCGCCGAGGGCCGCGGTGGCCAGGCGGCGCAGGTACGGCAGGCCCCCGCGCGGCACCGCGACGGCGGCGTCCGAGCGCTCGACGAACTCCTTGAAGGCCTCGTCCAGCGCCTTGGTGGGCACGTCGCGCATGGTGCTCGCCACGGTGCGCAGGCGGCGGAGCTCCTCTTCACCGAGCTCCGCGACGACGGGGCGCGCGACGTCTTCGTCGAGCGCGAGGAGGAACAGGACCGCTTTTTCGGGGCCGGTGAGCACGCCTGGTACATGAGCAAGTGCGGTGCCGCCCCGCGTGTGGCCCCAACGACAGAAGGCTGCCGGGGAAGGCAGCCTTCGATCTCACTCGGGGATCCCACTCCGGGACTTCGCACCCCGGGACGGCTCAGCCCGTCTGGGCCGGAACCGGGTTCTTCTGCTCGAGGGTCCCGAGCCAGCCGCGCAGCACGAGCGCTGCGGTCGCGGGGTCGCGGGCCGCGCGGTCCACGGCCGCCGTGCGGTAGTCGACGATCTCCACCACCGTCTTCTTGGCGGGCGTCGGGTGGGCCTCCTCGTACGAGGCGTTGCCCGCCGCGACCGCGTCGAGGACCATCGCCGTCGACTTCTTGAACACGCGGCGCGCGCCGCGCAGCACGAAGAACACGACCGCGAGGACCAGGAGCAGCACGCCGCCCCCGATGCCGAGCTGCACCTTCTTGGGGAGCTTCTTGAACCACCCGAGCAGCCACTCGCTCTTGTTGGCGGGGATGCCGCTCTCGTTGTTCGGGGCCACCTCGACCGGGAGGAACGGCACCGACTCCACGGTGAGGACGTCGCCGCGCTTGTCGTCGAGGCCGATGGCGCCGCGCACGAGCGCGGTCAGCTTGGCGAGCTCCTCGGGGGTGCGCGCGAACTCGCCCTGCTTCGCGCCGTCGACCACCACCGCGACGGTGAGGCGCTTGAGCACGCCGCCCGTGACGATGCGCTTCTCGGTGATGCGCGAGATCTCCCAGTTGCGGGTGAGCGACAGGCGCCCGGGAGCGCCCGAGGAGGCGGGGCCGGCGGAGGCGGAGCCCGCGCCGCCCGGCAGGTTGCTCTCGGCGCCAGGGATCCCGGCGACGGTGTCGACGCCGCCGCCGTTCTGCTCGATGGTCTTGGTCTCGCTGCGGAGGGCCACCTTGGCCTGGTCGAACTGGTCCTGCAGGCGCTCGAGGCGCGAGAGGTCGAGCTCGGCGCTCACGCGCACGTCGACGTGCCCCGGGCCGACGAGCTTCTCGAGCATGGCGCGCGCGCGGTCCTCGAGGGTGGCCTCGAGCGTGCGGGCGGCGGTGAGCTGGTCGGTGTCGCCCATGCCCGAGCCACCCTCGGCGCCCTCGGCGCGGGGCCGGTGGAGCATGGTGCCCTCGGTCGTGACGAGCGCGACGCGGTCGGCGGTGAGCCCCGGCACCGCGGCGGCGCACAGGTGCACGACGCCGGCGATCTCGCCCGCGGAGAGGGCGCGGCCGGGGCGCATCTTCACGACCACGGAGGCCGAGGCGGGCTCGTTCTTGGAGACGAACACCGAGCGCTCGGGCAGCACGAGGTGCACGCGGGCGCTCTGCACGGCCGAGAGGCTCCCGACGGTGCGGGCGAGCTCGCCCTCGAGCGCGCGGCGGTAGAGGACGCGCTGCTCGAACTCGGTCGCGCCGAGCTTCATCTTGTCGAAGCTCTCGAACCCGACGCCACCGCCGCGTGGCAGACCCGCCGCGGCGAGGTCGAGGCGCAGCTCGTGGACGCGCGCCTCGGGCACCTCGACGCCGCTGCCGTCGCCGATCAGGCGGTAGGGGACCTTCATCTCCTTGAGCTTGGCGACGAGGGCCGCGGCGTCGTCGCGGTCGAGCTGCGTGAACAGCGGCGCGTAGGTCTCGCGGCCCACCCGCACGAAGAGCAGCGCGGCGAGGGTGCCGAACACGACGATGCCCACGACGAGGCCGATGCGCGCGGCCTTGGACAGGGCGAGGAGGCGCGCCTGCACCTTCACGAAGAGGGCGCGGACGACGGGGGGCAGGCTCGAGTTCTCTTGTTCAGACATTGGTTCGCCAGAGCTCGTGGAAGGCATCGAGCAGCTTGTTGCGGACGTTGGAGAGCAGCTTCACGGAGATCTCGGCCTCCTTCGCTGCGATCATCGTGCCGTGCAGATCGTCGTGCATGCCGCTCACGAGGCCCTGCACCTTGTCGACCGCGATCTGCTGGGTGGCGGCCGTGTCGGCGACGAACCCACCGAGCACGTCGGCGAAGGAGGTCGCGCCGGTGCCGGTCGTGGTGGACGGCTTGATCCCCAGGTCTTCGCCGGTGATCTCGAGCGGCCGCAGCTCCGCCGGCGGGAGGGGCTGGATCTTCATGGTCAGGTCCCGATCTTCAGCGCGGCCTTGGCCATCGCCTTGATCGACTCGATCGACGTGACGCCGGCCTCGTAGGCGCGCGAGGCCGTCATGAGGTTGACCATCTCCGTCACGACGTTGACGTTCGGATACTCGACGTAGCCCTCGGCGTTGGCGTCGGGGTGGCCCGGGTCGTACTCGAGCTGGCCGGGCTTGGTGTCGGTCGCCATGCTCCCGATCTCCACCTTGGCCACCTGCCGGAGCACAGGATCGAAGGCGTTCCCCATGAGCGGCTTCGACACGAACACCGGGTCGAGGCGCTTGTAGGGGCCCCCGGCCTCGGTGCGGGTGGTCCGCGCGTTGGCGAGGTTGCCGGCGATGGCGTTCATCCGGCCGCGCTCGGCGGTGAGGCCGCTCGCGGCGACCTCGAGCGCGGAGAACACCCCGGGGACCGTGAAGGCAGGGCGAATCATCAGCCACCTCTCCCGTCGTTGGCGGCCCAGCCGAGCCCGGCGAGCTCGCCCGCGACCAGCTGCGCGACCACGTCGTAACGAACCTGGTTGCTGGCGATCTTCACCGCCTCGCGGTCCAGGCTGACCGCGTTGCCGTCCGGCCCGGCCTGCGCCGCCGGATCGGCGAACACCTTGGTGCCGACGCCCCCCGCTTGCATCGGCTGCGCGCCGAAGTGGTCCGGGTGGGTGGCCTCGAGGTTGGCCATCACCTCGCCGAACTCGACGCGCTCGAGGTCGAGCGGCTTGTATCCCGGCGTGTCCACGTGGGACAGGTTCGACACGAGCAGGTTGTGTCGGGCCAGGTGGTAGTCGAGCCCCCCTTGCAGTCGGTCGACCCCGGCGAAGATGCGCATGGAACCTTCGCCTCTTCACCCGCCGTGCCAACCCCCCTTCATGCGCTGTGCTCCCGCCCTCGCGTGGCGTGCCGTTTGCCTGTGGATCGCCGGCGATGATCAAGCTCACCCGCCTCAACCACTCGGTCAGGGGTCAACCCCGACCACATCGCGCTCGTGGGAGGCCAACCCCGACACGACGCTGTTCTTGTTCGGCGGCGACAAGCTCCTGGTCCGCGAGTCGCTCGAGGAGCTGATCGCGGCCGTCATCGAGTTCCGCCGCGCCACGCGCGTCTCGGTGGACAGCGGAGACCTCCCGCACCTCCCGATCCACGCCCACCCCAAGGAGCACTGAGAGATGGGACCCCTCCTCGGAATCATCGTCGCGCTCATCATGGTCCTGCTCGGGAACATGCTCGAGGGCGGGCACATGAGCTCGCTCGTCGGCGGCCCCGCGTTCATGATCGTCATCGGCGGCACGATCGGCGCGGTGCTCGTGCAGTTCCCGCTGCCCACCGTGAAGGCCTCGCTCGGCGCGGCCGGCGCGCTCTTCAAGAAGCAGTCGCACGACCACGCGAAGATCGTCGACGAGATCGTCGACTACGCCAACCGCGCGCGGCGCGACGGCATCCTGGCGCTCGAGAAGGTGGCGCCGGCCGCGTCCGATCCGTTCCTCGCCAAGGCGCTCATGATGGCCGTCGACGGCGCCGACTCGGCGAGCCTCCGCGAGACCATGGAGATCGGCCTCTCGCAGCTCGAGGAGGGCGGCGAGGACAGCGCGAAGGTGTTCGAGGCCGCCGGCGGCTACAGCCCGACCGTCGGCATCATCGGCGCCGTGCTCGGCCTCATCCACGTCATGAGCAACCTCTCCGACATCAACGCCGTCGGCTCCGGCATCGCGGCCGCGTTCGTCGCCACGATCTACGGCGTGGCCGCGGCCAACATCGTGTTCCTGCCGTTCGCCGGCCGGATCAAGATGATGGTGCGCGACGAGGTGCACCTCAAGACCATGATGCTCACCGGCGTCCTCGCCATCCAGGAGGGCCTCAACCCGAAGCTCGTCCGCGAGCGCCTCATGAGCTACGTGCACAGCCCCCACGCCGAGAAGGGCGCCGCCGCCGCCGGCGCCCCCGCGACGGCCGGCTGACGGCCCACGCCAGCGCCCTGACTGACCGGGCCCCGAGCCCCCCGTAGAAGCCCGCCTCGAGCGGGCTTCCGGCCTTTGTGGTGTTGGCACTCCCTTCGCAACGTCCTCGGCATGTTCCGCAGTCTCCACATCGCCGCGACCGGTATGACGGCGCAGGAAACCAAGCTCGACGCGGTCGCCAACAACGTCGCGAACGCGAGCACCACCGGCTACAAGAAGCAGGACGCCGAGTTCGAGGATCTGCTCTACCAGACGCAGAAGGCCCCCGGACCCGTCGCCGGAGGAGGCATCGCCCCCGCGGGTGTGCAGATCGGCACCGGCACCCGCATCGTGGCGACCTCGCGGTCGTTCGCGCAGGGCCCGATCCAGCAGACCGGCAACCAGCTCGATCTCGCCATCGAGGGCCCGGGCTTCTTCCAGGTCACGCGGCCGAGCGGCGAAGTGGCCTTCAGCCGCGCGGGCTCGCTCAAGCTCGACGCGCAGGGCAAGCTCGTGACGAGCGAGGGGCTCCCCATCGAGCCGCCCATCACCATCCCGACCGATGCGACCAGCATCACCGTCGGCGCCGACGGCACCGTCAGCGTGATCCAGCCCGGGAGCACCGCGCCGAACCAGGTGGGCACGATCCAGCTCGCCACCTTCGCCAACCCCGGCGGCCTCTCGGCGCTCGGCCACAACCTCTTCGGCCAGACCGCGGCCGCGGGCGACCCGCAGGTCGGCCCCCCGGGCGCGGCCGGTCGTGGCTCGATCATGCAGGGCGCGCTCGAGGGATCGAACGTCGAGGTCGTCGAGGAGATGATCGCGCTCATCCGCACCCAGCGCGCGTACGAGATCAACTCCAAGGTCATCGCGGCGGCGGACGAGATGCTCCGCAACGCGACGACGATGCGGTGAGCCCATGAAGCAGCACACCCACACCCTCGCCCTCGGTCTGTTCGCCTCCGGGTTCGTCGCGCTCGCGATGGTCACCGACGCCACCGCCAAGCCCGCCATCGCGGAGGTCGCGCCGATCGGCCCGCGCATCCACCTCTCCGACGTCGTGCCGAGCGCGCCGAAGGAGCTCGCCGACAAGGACCTCGGCCCGGTGCCGCCGCCGAACGGCGCGCGCACGGTCACCCGCGCCGAGCTCGAGGGCGTCGCCGGCAAGAAGATCGCCCTCCCCGACGCGGTGCGCGTCGTCCGCAAGATGAAGAAGGTCGCGGCGCCGGACCTCGAGAAGAGCCTGCGCGCCGGCCTGCTCACGAACCCGATCGGTCGCGGCGGCCAGCTCAAGGTCGCGCGCCCGCCGAAGTCGGTCGAGATCGCCGACGGCTGGGACACCGTCCTCGTCGACGTGCCGAAGCCCCCGCGCAAGGCCGGCGTGCACACGACCAGCGCGTCGCTGCTCTTCAAGCGCGGCCCCGAGGTGCTCCTGACGCTGCAGGTGCCGATCGACATCGAGCTGCCCAAGGAGGCCGCGCTGCCCGAGGTGCCGATGAAGGCGTCGCTCGTGCTGCTCGTGCAGAAGGGCGCGGTCGAGGTGCGCACCAAGGCCACCGCCGCGGGCGAGGGCGACGTGGGTGACACCATCCCCGTCGTCGTCGCCAACACCAACAAGGTGCTCTCGGTGAAGCTCGACGCCAAGGATCGCGCCCACCTCGTGGAGGTCCCATGAAGCTGCGCTCCCTCGTCGTCGTCCTGCTCCTCGCGACCGCCGCGCCGGCGTGCGGCCCGGCGCACGTCTCGCCGTTCACCGCGCGCCAGCGGGTCTACAAGAAGGGCAACTACGCGCAGGCCGGCGCCAAGGGCAAGCCGAGCAACGGCTCGCTGTGGAGCGACGCCAGCGGCGGCATGCTCGAGGACCCGCGCGCCGGCCGCGTGGGCGACATCGTGCTCGTGAAGATCGACGAGGTCGCCGACGCCACCGGGCAGGCCGACACCAAGCTCAAGAAGGAGGGCAGCGCCTCCGCCGGCGCGACGGCCATCCTCGGCATCATGCCCGCCCTCAAGAAGGCCTACCCGAACCTCGATCCGGGCAAGCTGTTCGAGGTCGCGAGCAAGGAGAACTTCGCGGGTGAGGGCGGCACGAGCCGCAAGGGCGAGCTGCACGGCTCGATCTCGGTGCGGGTCGTCGACGAGATGCCCAACGGCGACCTCTTCATCGAGGGCACCAAGGTCGTCATGATCAACAACGAGGAGGCCCACCTCTACCTGTCGGGGCTCATCCGCCCGGCCGACATCACCCAGGACAACAGCGTCTCCTCGTCGCGCATCGCCGACGCGCAGATCGAGTTCACCGGGCGCGGCGACGTGGCCGACCAGCAGCGCAAGGGCTGGCTCCGCCGGCTCGTCGACGCGCTCAACCCCTTCTGAGCCTGGAGATCCCGTGCAGAAACCGTTCACCCTCGCCCTGCTCGCCGCCCTCGCCGTGGCCACGGGCCCCGCGTCCGCCGAGAAGATCCGCGACCTCGCCGACGTGAGCGGCGCGCGCGAGAACCAGCTGCTCGGGTACGGCGTCGTGGTGGGCCTCAGCGGCACCGGCGACGACACGAGCGCGCCGGTCGCCGCCCAGTCGATGCAGTCGCTCCTCACCAAGCTCGGCGTCAAGGTCGACCCGAAGCAGCTCAAGCTGCGCAACGTGGCCGCGGTGCTCGTCACCGCCACGCTGCCCGCGTTCATCAAGGCCGGCTCCAAGATCGACGTGACCGTCGCCTCGATGGGCAACGCCAAGTCGCTCACCGGTGGCATGCTCGTGCAGACCACCCTCAAGGCCGCCGACGGCAAGACCTACGCGGTCGCCCAGGGCAACCTCCTGCTCGGCGGGTTCGACGCCAAGGGAGGCACCGGGTCCTCGGTGAAATCCGGCACCACGACGGTCGGCCGCATCCCGGAGGGGGCCATCGTCGAGAAGGAGGTGGCGGCCGAGATCGTCACCGGCGGCAAGCTCAAGCTCGAGCTGCGCACGCCGGGGTTCGGCACCGCCAACAAGATGATGGAGGTGATCGACGCCAAGTTCGGCGCCAACACCGCGAGCGCGCCCGACCCGGGCGCCATCGTCGTGAAGCTCCCGAGCGCCTTCGAGGGCAAGCCGATCGCCTTCATCGCTGCCCTCGAGGAGCTCGAGGTGAAGTCGGTGCACAAGGCCCGCGTCGTCATCAACGAGAAGACCGGCACCATCGTCGCCTCGGGCGACGTGCGCCTCTCCCCGATCGCCGTCGTGCACGGCGCGCTGACCATCGTGATCAAGGAGGAGCCGGTGGTCTCGCAGCCGACCCCGGGCCTCCTCGGCGGCACCGGCGGGACCACGGTCGTCGTTCCCAAGACCGACGTGCTGGCCAAGGACGACCCGAAGTCGATGAAGTACCTCCCGGCCGCGCCCACACTGTCCGACTTCGCCAGCGCCCTCGGCGCGCTCGCGCTGAGTCCGCGGGAGATGGCCAGCGTGCTCCAGGCCATCCGCACGGCGGGGGCGCTCGAGGCCGAGGTGGTGGTCCAATGACGCCGATCGTCAAGGTGTCGGCGCCCGGCGCGAGCGCAGCGGCGGCCGCCGCGGCCGAGAAGAAGGCCAAGGACGTCCACGACACGGCGCTCGGCTTCGAGGAGCTCCTGGTCAAGCAATTGCTCTCCTCTGCCAACGTGGTCCCGCACGCCAAGCAGGGGTACGGCGCGATGGCGCTCGACGCCCTCGCGAGCTCCATCACCCGCGCGGGTGGCCTCGGGCTCGCCAAGAACCTCGAGCACGAGCTGCTCCGCCTCGCCAACCAGGGGAAGAAGGCCTGAGCGATGGCCCGCAAGAAGAAGCATCCGGAGCACGTGAACCACGAGCGGTGGCTGGTCAGCTACGCCGACTTCATCACGCTCCTGTTCGCCTTCTTCGTCGTCATGTTCGCGGTGTCGCAGGTCGACACCAAGAAGCTCGGGCGCTTCACCCAGAGCTTCCAGCAGGCCGTCGGCATCGAGATCCTCCCCTCTTCGGGCAAGGGTCTGCTGGCAGGCGACCCCAACATGCAGAGCGAGCCCGCGCCGCCGAAGGCCGACGGCAAGGGCGGCAACGGCCTGCCGGGTGAGCTCGAGAGCCTGCGCACCGAGCTCAACATCCTCAAGGCGCAGAAGAAGGAGGAGCTCGCGAAGCTCCAGGTCCTCGTGCGAAAGAACGAGCTCGTGCTGCGCCTGGCCGACAACGTCCTCTTCGAGAGCGGCTACGCGGTGCTGCAGGAGCCCGCCCGCAAGGTGCTCCGCCCCGTCGTCGACATCCTCAAGACCGTGAAGGTCTCGGTGCGCGTCGAGGGCCACACCGACAGCGTCCCCATCCACAGCTCGCGCTGGAGCTCCAACTGGGAGCTCTCCACGGCGCGCTCGACAGCGGTCGTCTTCTTCATGCTCGACTCGGGCATCGCACCTCCGCGCATGTCGGCCGCGGGCTACGGCCAGCACCAGCCCATCGCCAGCAACGACTCCGAGGACGGCCGGTCGAAGAACCGTCGCGTCGACCTCGTCATCTCGGTCTCGGATCCTCAGTCATGAGAGCGGCGCGGTTCCTGCAGGCTGGCCTCCTCGTGTCTTCCGCGCTCGCCGTCGCCTCCCCCGCCTCCGCGCAGGAGTGGGTCCCCGTGGGCCGGCTCGAGCTGTCGGACGGCATCGAGCGCGGCGCGTTCGGCACCCGCACGAGCCGCGTGACCCTGCGCGCGGGGATCGATCTGGCCGTCGACGAGCGACCGAACGAGATCTTCGGCGGCAGCTTGCTGTTCGAGGTCGCGCCGCACAGCGCGGTGGGGCTCGATCTGCGCTATGGCCGCCGCCTCGGGCACTTCGTGGTGGAAGGCCTGCTCGTGGGCTTCGTGTTCCCCGAGACCATGTTCGGGGTCGGCGCCGCGCTCACCTATCGCATCCCGCTCGGCAGCTCGGTCTCGATCGCCGTCGGCCCCGAGATCCGTACCTTCTTCCTCGGGTCGGACCTGCCGACCAAGACCCCCCTGCTCCAGGGCCTCCTGCGGGGAGGCATCCATGTGGCGTTCTAGGGCGATCTTCGCCGCGCTCGCGCTCGTCGGCCTCACGGTCCTCGGCGCCGAGGCGTGCACCCAGGGCGACCCGTGCCTGCGCCACTCCGACTGCCCCGACGAGCAGAAGTGCGCGCAAGGCGCGTGCGTCTTCGGGTCGCGCGACGGCGACGAGGACACCGGCACCCCGACGGACGGCGCGAACGACGGCGACGAAGCCGGCGAGACCACGACGGCCGACACGGCCACGCCCGCCGACGGTGGACTCGACACCCTCGACGACGGCTCGCTCGACGCGAGCGACACCGAGGACGCGGCGAGGCTCGACGCGAGCGAGACGGACGCATCCGCCACAGATTCCGCCTCGCTCGACGCGAGCGAGACCGCCCGGACACATCCACCGACACCACCACCACCGACGCCGACGCCGGGGCTAAAGCATTTCGGATTCCTGTCCGTTCCACCAGACGAGCCAGCATCCCTTCGGAGAACACCATGAGGATCAAGACCGACCCCACCCCGCACCCCAAGCTCGCCGACCCGGTCGCGCTCCGCCGCGCGCAGGGGACCCCGTCGCAAGGCGGTGCGCCCGGTGAGGTCAAACAAGTCGCGGCCTCGTCCGACTCCGTGAAGGTGACCCTGTCGGCCAAGGCCCGGGAGCTCGCCGCCACGTCCGAGGCCGACAGCGACTTCGACCAGGCGAAGGTCGAGCGCCTGCGCGCCTCCATCGACCGCGGCGACTTCAAGATCGACGCCCAGGCGATCGCGCAGAAGATCGTCGAGGATTGACGTGGCCGAGGCCGCCGATCTCCGTTCGGTCCTCGCAGCGCTCGACGCGCTCCTGATCGAAGAGCGGCGGGCCATCCGCAAGCTCGACGGGCTCGCCGTGGACCACGCGGCGGTGCGCAAGCTCACCTTGGTCCGGCTCGTCCAAGGATTCTCCCAGCCAGAGCTGCGCGCCGAGGGCGCCACGCTCACCCGCGTCATCGCGGCCCTCCGCCAGAACGGCGTCCTGCTCGCGCACGCCCGGGACTGCTTGCGCGACGCGATCGCCGCCCGGTCCGAACGCCCCCTCTCCACGGATTCTCACGATCGTCCCGTCACGCGCCCCGGCGTCCGTCTTCGCGCCGCGCTCTAGGAGGTTGTCATGGCCAGCTCGTTGACCGCACTTCTCGGCATTGCCAGGGACGGGGCCGTCGCACAGCAGGCCGCCCTCCAGACCACCGGCGAGAACATCGCCAACGCGAGCACGCCCGGCTACGTGCGCCGCGCCGTCGTGATGAGCGCGCGCTCCGGCTTCCCGAACGGCCCCGGTGGCGTCGACGTCACCCGCACCACACGCGCGTTCGATGGCTTCGTCACCCGCCGCGTCCTCGACGAGCAGGGCAAGCTCTCGGCCGGTCAGTCGCGCGAGGGCGCGCTCGCGCAGATCCAGGGCATCGTCGCGCCCGAGACGGGGTCGGTCGGCGACCAGATCGAGGCGCTCGCCGTCGCCTTCCAGCAGCTCGTGGGCTTCCCCGGCGACCTCGCGGTGCGCGGCAACGTGCTCTCGAAGGCGGAGTCGGTCGCGCAGACGTTCCACGACACCGCCGCGAGCCTCCTCGGTCAGCGGGACGACCTGTTCCGCAACGCGCAGGGGGTGGCGAGCGATCTCAACCAGCGCCTCGTCGCGATCGGCGATCTCAACGCGAAGATCGCGCAGGCCAAGGATTCGCCCGACGGCGGCGCGGGCCTCCGTGACCAGCGCGACCAGCTCGTGCGCGAGGTCGGTCAGCGGATTGGCGCGCGCGTCGTGGAGGATCCCTCCACCGGCGCCTGGACCCTGTTCGGCGGCGGCACCGTCCTCATCGACGCCGAGCGCGTCTCGTCGGTCGACGTGGGCCTCGATCCGACCGGCAACCTGCAGATCCAGGCGCGCCGCCCCGGTGGTGCGCTCATCGACATGACCACCAAGGTCGTCGAGGGCTCGCTCGGGGGCCTGCGCGAGGCGCGCGACACCGACCTCGTCTCCGCACAGACCAAGCTCGACGCGCTGGCCTTCGACTTCGCGAGCTCGATCAACGTGGCGCACTCCGCGGGCTTCGGCCTCGACGGCGTCTCGGGCCGACCTCTGTTCGCCACCAGCGCCACTGCGACCGGCGCCGCCTACGCGATGACCCTCGATCCGGCCGTGGCCGGGCGCCCCGGGAGGCTCGCTGCTTCGGCCACCGCGATCGACGTTCCCGGTGGCAACGGCGCCGCGCTCTCGATCGTCAAGACCTTCGACGCGAACCTCCCGACCTCCGGCCTGCCACCGCGCGACACGTTCGCCGCCCTCGGCGCCGACATCGGCACCCGCCTGTCCTCGGCGAGCGCCGAGATCGAGCTGCGCCAGGGCACCCTCGGTCAGGTGGACTCCCTGCGCGAGTCGCAGAGCGGGGTCTCGGTCGAGGAGGAGATGGTCGATCTGACCCGGTTCCAGCGCGCGTTCGAGGCCTCGATCAAGGTGCTCCGCACCGTCGACGAGCTCCTCGATCAACTGATCCAGTCCAAGAGGTGAGGCCGATGCGGATCACGGAGAACATGCGGGTTTCGAGCGCCGTTGCGACCCAGCAACGCATGGCCGAGCGCGTCCAGCGCGCGACCGAGGTCGCGTCGAGCGGGGCCCGCGTGGGCAAGGCCAGCGACGACCCGAGCGCGTGGGCCACCGGCCAGACGCACGCGGGCCGCAGCGCCGCCGCCAAGGCGCGCAGCAAGGTCCTCGACCGGGCCGCCTCCGACCTCGAGGTCGCCGAGGGCGCGCTCGCCTCCGCCGTCGACGTCATGGCCCGCGCGCGCGCGATCGCGACCCAGATGGCGAACGGCAGCATGGACGCGGCCACCCGCAAGAACGCGGCGATCGAGGTCGACGCGCTCCGCGACCAGCTCCTCGGCCTCGCCAACACCCAGGGCGGCGCGGGCTACGTGTTCGGCGGCACCAAGACCGACGTGCCCCCGTTCACCCCCGGGTACGCGTTCGTCGGCAACACCGGCACCCGCGCGGCCGAGATCGCCCCCGGCACCACCCTCGTCACCAACCTGAGCGGCGCACGGGCGTTCACCACCGCAGGGGGGCGCGACCCGTTCGCCGATCTGGGGGCCCTCGCGACCGCCCTGCGCACCAACGCCGTCGCGGGCATCACCGCCGCCATCGACACCACCGAGGCCGGGCGGCGTCAGCTTTCCGACGTGCGCAGCGACGCTGGGTTGACGCTCGAGCGCGCGCGGTCGGCCAGCGAGGTGCTCGGCAACCTCGCGCTGCAGCTCGACAAGGCCCGCGCCGGCGAGCTCGAGGCCGACGCGGCCCCGGCTTTCACCGAGCTGAAGAACGCGAGCGACGCCTACGACCGCAGCCTCACGGTGACCAAGCAGATCCTCTCGCTCTCGAGCCTCGCCCGCTGACGACGGCACGGCGTCTGCATCACCCCGAAGCGGACCATGCTCATCATCCAACGCCGCGTCGGACAGCGCATCGTCGTGGGTGCCGGCGTCGAAGTCGTGCTCATGGAGGTCTCCCGTGGTGGCGCGCGCATCGGCGTCGCGGCACCGCACAGCCTCCAGGTCTTGCGGGGAGAGGTGTACGACGACATCGTCGCCGCCAACGCGCAAGCAGCCACACTCGACGCCGACCTCCTCGTCGAGCTCTCTCCCCGTGGCCGGTAGGAGGCTTCATGTTGGTGGAAGGCACGCGCTTCGGCAGGATCGAATTCGACGACGACAAGGTCATCGTCCTGCGTGGAGGATTGCTCGGGTTCCCGCAGCTCGAGCGCTACGTGCTCCACGAGCAGGAGAGGGTGCAGCACATCGCCTGGCTGCAATCGATCGAGCGCCCCGACCTCGCCTTCCCGGTGATGGACGCGGCGAGCTTCGGCGCGGGCTACCCGGACCCCTCGCCCGCCGACCTCGCGCGCAGCGCGGGCCTCTCGACGGGTGACCTCGCGGTCCTGGTCGTGGTGGTCGCGCGGCGCGCACCACCCACCCTCATGGCCAACATGCTCGCCCCGCTGATCATCGACGTGGCGTCACGTACCGGCGTCCAGGTCGTCCTCGATCCGCAGCGATTCTCGGCGTCCCACGTGCTCGACGGCTTCTCGACCATGCCACGCACGGGTCTCGAGGCGCTCTCGCAGGGAGCCTTCGCCGCGACCCCCTGAAGCCATGGGTTCGAGTACACTGCCAGCGATGTCGCTCGCCGGTGCGCGGATCCGCGACTACGAGGTGTGGGGCCGGCTCGGGCAGGGCGGCATGAGCGAGCTGTGGCTCGCCAAGCAGACGGTCCTCAACCTGCCCGTCGTCATCAAGACCCTGCGCCGTGACTCCGCCGGCCTCGACTCCACCGGGGTCGCGCGGCTGCTCAACGAGGCGCGCGTCATGGTGCGCATCACGAGCTCCAAGGTGGTGCGCGCGCTCGACGCCGGCGTGCACGAGGGCACGCCCTACGTGGTGCTCGAGTACGTCGACGGCCTCGATCTGGCCGAGCTCGATGCGCGCCGCCGCGCCTCGCTCGGGGTGGGGCTGCCGCTGTGGTTCTGCGCGCACGTGATGGGCCAGGTCTGCCTCGCGCTCCACGCCTCGCACCAGACGGGGATCCTCCACCGCGACGTGAAGCCGTCCAACGTGTTCGGCGGCGCCGAGACGGGGATCCGCCTCGGCGATTTCGGCATCGCGGTGCCGCACCTCGACGTCGAGTCGATGCGCGACATCTCGGGCACGTTCCGCTTCATGCCGCCGGAGCAGATGCGCGGCGAGCCGCTCGATCGCGCCGCCGACATCTACGCCGCGGGGGCCACCGCGTTCGACCTCCGCTACGGGAGCCCGCCGTTCCTCACCATCGACGAGGTGCTCGATCTGCGGAACGACCCGCCGTTCCCCGAGCCCGAGGGCCCCCACGAGGCCTACTTCCAGCACGTCGTCGGCCACATGCTCGAGAAGGTGCCGGGCAAGCGCCCGAAGGACACCCACGATCTCGCGCGGCACTTCCGCAGCATCGACCAGGCGCTCCGGCCGCACCGCCGCGTCGCGTTCCTCCGCCAGAGCAAGGCGCCGGGGCGGCACGCGTTCCAGGTCGGCACGTGCCGCGTGGAGATCGAGACCGGCGACCTCGCCGAGCAGGAGGTCGACGGCATCGTCAACTCGGCGCACGACCACCTCCGCATGGACGGCGGGTGCGGCGCGGCGCTGCGCGCGGTCGGCGGCATGGGGGTCGAGGAGGAGGCGCTCGCCCACGGCCAGCAGGCGCTCGGCGCGTGCGTCGCCACGTCGGCCGGCAAGCTCCGCGCGCGCAAGGTGCTGCACGCGGTGAGCGCGTGGAACGAGATCTCGTGCGTGGCGCGCGCCGCCCACCGCACGCTGCTGCTCGCCGACGAGCTCGGTCTGCGCTCGCTCGCGATCCCCGCGCTCGGCACCGGCGCCGCGCGCGTCTCGGTGGAGACCTGCGCGAACGCCATCGCGACCACGCTGCGCTGGCACCTCATGCTCGGCGGCACGGGGCTCTCGCGCGTGAAGTTCGTGCTGCGCGACGCGTCCACCACCGAGCGGTTCGCCGAGGTGGTCGAGCAGGCCCTGCGCGGCGACCGCGCAGCCGGCCCCGCGGTCGACATCGGTCGGCCCGCGGTGCTCGAGGCCCAGCCCGAGGCGCCGACGCAGGTGGAGACCGACCCGGACGACGGCGTCGATCGGTAGCTACGCCGCCTTCGGGCGCGGCGGGCAGATGCGGCGGAGGCCCGGCCGGATGACGGTCTCGACGGTGGAGAAGAACAGCGCGCGCGCCTTCTCCCCGCTGCAGAGGCCGAGCGCGGCGCCCTCGGCGGGCGGGCGGCTGGCGATGGGCAGGTGCGCGAGCTCGTGCTGCACGAGGTGCTCGAGGGCGACCGGTACGTAGGCGAGGAACGCCTCGCGCTCGGCGTCGGTCAGCTTCGGGAGCTCGCGCTCGAGGGTGGTCCACCCGAACCGCGCGTGACCGATCTCGTCGGCCCAGATCCGCGTGAGGAGATCGCGCAGCGGGCCGTCGGCCATCTCGAGGCGCTCGGCGGCGATGAGCGCGACGGCCACGGTCTCGCTCATGCAGCCCACGCTGAGCAGGTTGCGCAGGGCGGCGACGCGCAGCGTGGTGTCGGCGTGCGAGGGGAGGGGAGGGGCCTCGGGGAGGACGAAGCGCGCCTCGCCCCCGAGCCGCTCGACGACCGCGCCACAGAGCTCGCCGTGGCGGCGCTCCTCGTCGGCGAACCCGCGGCAGGTGTCGCCGCCCGTGAGGCCGGCCTCGTCGAGTTGCGCGGCGAGCGCGGCGAACACGCGCGAGGAGGACCACTCGTTGATCATCCGCTGCGACCAGGTGCCGATCGCGCTGTCGCGCAGCTCGGGGAGGTCGGGCAGGGCGGTGGGCATGGCCGCTTGCGCGGGCGCGCGCAGGTCGACGATCACGACACGTCCTCCGCGCCCGGCATGGGCGGCGGCATCGGCGGACCCCACGGGGTGCACGCGAGGCCCGCGTGACTGAACCACGGGCCGGGGAGCGCGTAGCAGCACGCGCGGGCCTGCGCCCAGCTGAGGCCGAAGTCGTGGTCGGGCGTGCCGTCGTAGACCTTGATCAGCTCGCCGCAGCACGCCTGCAGCGCGGGGTCCGGTGAGCCCGCGTCGGGATCGCCGCCCGCGTCCACCGGCTCGGCGACGTCGACCGGGAACGTCGCGCGCACCTTGGCCGCGCAGCACGCGAGCTGGGTCGGCGTGGCGGCGTCCGCGATCGTGCCGCACGAGGTGGCGTCGACGATCGCGTCGGCCACCACGAAGGTGTCGTCGACCGCGGCGTCGGTCGTCGTGGCGGCGTCGGCCTCGGCGTCGTCCTTCCCGCCCGGGACCTGGGCGACCTGACCGCCGCACGCGCCGAACACGGAAGCAGTGGAGAACGCGAGGGCGACCTTGGCCGCCGCGCGGAGGGCGCGGCGCTGGACTTCGTCGGGAGAGAGCATCGTCATCGGGGACCTCCTCTAAGGATGTCCTCAACGTGCGGTCTCCCCGCCGCGCGCGCCAGAAGAACGATCGAGGCAGCATAATGTCACCGATCAATACAATCCTGCTGCGCCCTTTTGCCGCGGGCCGCGAAGACCCCGTACCATCGGCGCGGATGGCCACGGTCGACTTCCACGCCCAGAGCCGCGCCGCGCAGGACCGGCTGCGCGGTGCGCTGGCCGGGACCGACCCGCCGACGCCGCTCGCCAAGCGCCTCGGCGCCCCCGCGCGCCACGTGCCCGGGTTCCTCGCTTGCCTGGCCGGCCTCGCGGGCCTCGCGGCGATCGCGGTCGCCGGGTTCGGCGCGGCGACCGGCGAGGCGGTGCAGCCGAAGCCGTTCACCGCGGGGTACGTCGCGCTCGGCGCGCTCGCGGTGTTCGGGCTCCTCGACGCGATCGCCCGCAAGCGCGCGGTGCGCGTGCTTCCGTATGCGCCCGGCGTCTACGTGTTCTCGCGCGTGGTGGTCGACGCCCGCAGCGACGTGCTCGACGTGGTGCCGCTCGCCGAGCTCGAGCCGTCGGCTTCCGGGCGCGACCTGCAGCTCCGCGGCAGCGCCTCGTTCGATTTCCCTGGCGAGGCCGGCGCGCTGCCCGCGATCCAGGCCGCGAAGGCGGAGCCGGTCGGCGACGACAAGCACGAGAACCCGTTGAACCCGCTGGCCGAGCCGCTCATGCCGAGCCCGCTCGCGCCGACCGACCCCTTCGAGCGCCACGTCCCCCTGTGGGCCCGGCTGCGCCTCGTCGTGGCGGTGCTGGTCGGCGGCGCCGCGGGGTTCGGCCTCTACACGGCGCGCAACCAGGCGAGCGACGACCGCGCCTTCGACGCCGCGAAGCAGGCGGACACGGTCGACGGGTGGAACGCCTACCTGCGCTCGGGGCTCCGCCACGCCGACGAGGTGAAGCAGAGCCTGCTGCCGCGCGCCGAGCTGCGCGTCGCGGTGAAGAAGGCCAGCGTCGACGCGATCCTCGACTACCAGAAGTCGCACCCCGGCATGATCGAGGCCGAGGTGAAGACGGCGCTCACCGAGGCGCTGGCTCGCGAGCTCGCGGCGGCGGCCAAGGAGGGCACCCTCGCGGCGCTCGACGCGTTCGACGGCAAGCGCAAGGGCCACGGCCTCGACGCCGACCTCCAGAAGGCGCGCGACGCGGTGTACGTGGCGGCGCTCGGCAAGTGGAAGGCGCGCAAGGGCACGGCCCCCGAGGCGGTGACCGCGATGGCGGCGCTGGTCGGGTTCTCCCAGAAGAACAAGGGCGCCACGGTGGAGATCCGCTTCCGCCGGCTGCCCTCGGCCACGCTCGGCAACGCCGACAAGTTCGTCACCAAGATGCCGAAGTTCAACGGCGAGACGTCGTACACGTCGCGCTACTTCGACGCGACGCACATGGCCGCCCACGAGGAGGCGCTCGGCAAGACGGTGGTGGCCTCGCTCTCCGAGGTGTTCAGCAAGGAGATCCTGACGGCGAAGGTGGGCGCGCCGATCGCGGAGGGCGACCCGCCCCCGAAGGTGACGGTGCCCACGCTGCTGGTCGAGTACCACACGGAGTGGAACACGACCGCGTACTCGAGCGACAAGCCGCGCGGCATCCTGTGCGGGGTGGTGGTGAAGTGGGCGGTGACGTTCCACGTGCCGCCCTCGACCTCGTGGACGACGGCCCTGGAGTTCACGGGGACGCCGTCGATGAAGCAGATCCTCGGGTGGGCGAACAAGCCGTACCCGAAGCCGGGCGAGATGGAGGAGGACATCTACTCCGCGATCCGCAAGGCCGCCTTCGAGGGGATCGAGGGGAAGATCGTCGGCGCGCTGTTCGGGACGCCGTAGCGCCGCGATCGTGGCGGTGAGTTCTGCGGCGTGACACGCTGCACGCACGATGGCGTCGCTGGCTCGCGGGCAGTGGGTGGTGCTGCTGGGCCTCCTGTCCGGTTGCTTCCTCGCTCGACGTCGAAGGAGTGCAGCTTCGATGGCGACTGCGGAGAGCCCAGCTCGATGCCTGCTCCACAAGTGCCGCTCCAACGTCTGTGTCGAGGTCGCTGGGCCGCCCATCCAGGTCGATGGAGACTGCAGCAAGGTCGTCTGCAACGGCACGAAGCCGATCACGGTCGGCGACGACTTCGACCTGCCTCCACTCGGGCCAGGGATGAACGCGGAGTGCACGGTGCGACAGTGCCTCTACTCCCCCACCGGTGGCGCGCCGCGCGTCACGGACAGGAATGGCGAGCCCTGCAGCACGGGCATCTGCAACGGCTACCAGTGTCGATAGCTCCGCCTGTCGCTCGCTCCCCGGCTCAGATCGCGGCGGCGACCACCGCGTGGCCCACCGCGGCGGCGGCGGCGAAGAAGTCGCGGGTGGCCTCGATCTCGCGGAACTGCTCGTCGTAGTCGGCGGCGGTGAGGACGGTGCCCCGTCGGTCGGTGCTGAACTCCGCCTCGAGGCCCTTGGTGCCACCTGCTCCAGCGTGACCTTGGCGAGCTCGCCGGCGATCTTCTTCACCTTGGCGGGCGTGGCGACCTGGATGTCGTAGCCCTCTTACTCGAAGGCCTCGTCGTTGCCGCTCTCGAAGTCGAGCACCTTGCGCAGCGTCGGGTAGCCCGCGTACTTCAGGAGACGGTGGGTGTCCTCGAAGTCCACGAACTCGAGCTTCTGCACCTTCCACTCAGGGCCCGCGTTCTCGTCCTCGCCGAACAGCGCCGCGAACCGCTCGTTGTCGGCGCGCAGCTTCTTGAGGAGGGCGGGGGGCACGGCGTACGCGGTGGAGGTCACGCTCATCGCGAGCGAGCGTAGCAAGACTGCGCGGACATTGGCTGTCCGCCGCGCCCTGGCGTCGGACCCGCGCGTGACTACGCCTCGGTGATGAGCACCGGACGCACCGCCTGGCACGTGGTCTTCGCCGCGCTGGTGAAGGAGCGCGCACCTCCCGACGTCGAGGTGCGCGCCGAGGTGCAGCTCGGCGCCGAGCCGCAACGGGTCGATCTGCTGCTCCTGCGCAAGACCGGCGAAGGTCACCAGCCAGGCGCCGTCCTCGGTGGGCTGTGGCCGCTGTTCACCAGCGACGCGCTCGTCGAGTTCAAGAGCGTCACCCGGCCGTTCCGCCGTGGCGATCTCGTCCGGCTCCTCGGGTACGGCGCGCAGTACCACGTCGGCGAGGTCGACCGTCTCACGGCGCGAGACTCGCTCACCCTTGTGCTCGTCCTGTCGCGTCCAATCGACCGCCTCGCCTCGGATCTCACGCGCCTCGACTGGCACATCGCGCCGATCGGCGATGGCTACGCACGGGTCGTGGGCTGTCCCTATCCGCTCGTGGTGGTCGACATCGACGCGGTCGCGCGGGCCGAACACGACGACTTGCTCGGAGCGTTCGGGCATCACACAATGGAGAGTCGAGAATCCCACCGCTGGTGGCAGGAGCACGTCATGGCAGCCAACCCCACCGACATCCGAGAGCTCGACGGGTACGAGGAGATGCGGCGCAAGCTGGTGGAGTCCTTGAGCCCGGAGGAGCGCAAGGCCGTCCTCGCCGGCCTCGGTCCAGCCGAGCGTCTGGCTGGCCTCGACCCGGTGGAGCGTCTGGCTGGCCTCGGCCCCGCCGAGCGTCTCGCCGCTGTCCAAGAGGTCCTCGACACCCTTCCGGCCGACCTCCGCGCCGTGCTCCGCCGCCGGCTCGGCGGAGACTGAGGGGACCGGACCAGGAAACGAAGCGACCTGAACGCAGCGACCATTCAACTCAAGGTCTTCGCCGCCCTGGTGAAGGTGTGCACCTGTGGAAGTCCCCCGATTCCGAGGGCGCTGGACGCACCGTGACCGGGCAGGCGCTACGCGAACTCGCTCCCGTAGGCCCGGTGCCACAGCTGCTCGTAGCTCTCCGCCTCCTGCTTCCAGCGCGCGTCGTCCCAACCGAGCTCCGGCTGCACGATCGCCCGGATCCGCTCGAGCAGATGAATCCCGCCGTTCGCCGCGAGCAGCCCGAGCCGCACCCGCCGCAGCAGCAGGTCCTCGAGGTGCACCACCGCCTCGTCGCGCGCCGCGTACCGCAGCTCGCACCACAGCGCCGGCGTGTCGTCGATCGGGCTCGTGTCGTCGTGGGCCGCGAGCACCGCCGGCGCCTCCACCCCGTACCGACCGAGAAGCCGCGCCCGCGCCGCGACGCCGAGCGACTCCGGCAGCTCCACCTCCGTGGGCTCGTCCAGGATCGGTCCGCGCTCGCCGTAGAGCCCGATCGCGCGCAGCGTCTCGAGCGCCATCAGGCGGAACGTCGTCAGCTTGCCGCCCGTCACCGTCACGAGGCCGTCCTCGTTCCAGAGGGCGTGGTCGCGCGACTCCTTGCTCGGGTTCTTCTGCCCGCTGTCGATCACGCCGCGCACGCCCGACCACGACGCGCGGATGTCGCTCGACGAGAGCCCCACGTCCGGGAACGCGTGCGTCGCGAGGTCCATCAGGTAGCTCGCCTCGTCGTTCGCCGTGGCCGGCTCCTCGTCGAGGCCGTGCGCGTGGTCCACGTCCGTCGTGCCGAGGATCGTCACGCCCTCCCAGGGCACCGCGAACACCGCGCGGCCGTCGGCCGGGTGCAGCAGCGTGACCGCCTCCGAGACCGGCAGTTTTTCGCGCGCGAACACGAGGTGGCTGCCGCGGATCGCGCGCATGCGGGCCGGCGCGCCGACCTCCTTGCGCAGCCCGTCGACCCACACGCCGGTGGCGTTCACCACGCGACGGCTCTTCACCTCGAACGTGCGCCCGGTCACCGCGTCGGTCACGACCACGCCGCGGACCTTGCCGTCCTGGTCGCGCAGCAGCTGCTTCACCGGCGCGTAGTTGATGGCGCTCCCGCCGCGGCGCACCGCCTCGCGGATGACCCGCAGAGTGAGGCGCGCGTCGTCCGTCTGGGCGTCGAAGTAGTGATACCCGCCGCGCACCGCGGCGCCGGACAGCACCGGGATCTGCGCGAGCAGCTCCTCGGCGGTGTACTTCTCGTGCGCCCACTTGCGCGCGATGACGTCGTACACGGCGAGGCCGACGCCGTACATCCAGCTCGGCATCTTGTCGCCGGCGAACGTGGCCAGGTAGAACCCGAGCGGCGTGACCAGGCCCTTGGCCTCGCGCAGCAGGCGCTCGCGCTCCACCACCGACTCGCGGGTGACCCGCAGCTGGCCCTGGCGCAGGTAGCGCAGGCCGCCGTGGACGAGCTTGGTCGATCGGCTCGAGGTGCCCGAGGCGAAGTCGCGCGCCTCGAAGAGCACCGCGCTCTTGCCCATTCGTGCGCACTCGGCGAGCAACCCGGCGCCGGTGATGCCACCGCCGACGATGATCGCGTCCCACTCGTCGGTCCCTTCGCTCGGGCGATCGAGGCGGCCCAGGAGCTCGTCACGCCACCCGCGCGTCCACATCCACCCTTCGTAGGACTCATGCCGCGCCGCGGCAAGCGCGTCGGGCAACTCTGCGGGCCGCCCGGGCCGTCTCCCGGCGTAGGATGCGTGCGTGATCCTGTCCGGGCTCGTCGATCCCGAGGTCCAGTCCGCGCTCTCCCGCGTCCCCAGCTCGGTCAACGAGCTCGGCTTCGACGCGTGGGGGTTCTCCCCGAGCGGGCGCGGCTCCTCTACACCCTCGCGCGCAAGATCCACGACTACTTCCGCCCCGACGTGGAGGGCGCCGAGCACATCCCGCGGGGCGCGTGCTCATCGTACCGAACCACGCCGGCCAGCTGCCGTTCGACGGCATCGTGGTCGCGGTCGCGTGTCTCCTGCAGGCGAACCCACCGCGCACCGTGCGCGCGATGATCGAGCGCTGGCTCCCGCGGCTCCCGTTCGTCGACGACGTGCTGCTCCGCGGCGGCGCGGTGCTCGGCGCGCCGATCAACTGCCGGAACCTGCTCGAGGACGAGCAGGCGATCCTGGTGTTCCCCGAGGGCGCGCGCGGCTCCGGCAAGGTGTGGCGCGACCGCTATCGCCTCGAGAAGTTCGGCCGCGGGTTCATGCGCCTCGCGCTGCAGACCAACACCCCCATCGTGCCCTGCGCGGTGGTCGGCAGCGAGGAGTCGATCATCAGCGTGCACTCGAGCAAGATCCTCTCGAAGCTGCTGCGCGCCCCGTATTTCCCCATCCACCCGCTGCTGCCGCTGCTCGGGCCGCTCGCCTACCTGCCGCTGCCGGTGAAGTTCCACCTCCGCTTCGGCCCGCCGCTCCGCTTCGAGGGCGAGCACGACGCCGACGACGCGGTGATCGAGGAGAAGGTCGCCGTGGTCCAGAACGCGGTGCAGGAGATGGTCGACGACCTCCGCGCGCGCCGGAAGGGCTGGTTCTAGAGTGGGCCACATCCTGATCACCGGCATCGCCGGCGGCCTCGCCCAGCGCGTCGCCGAGGTGCTCGTCGAGCGCGGGCAGAAGGTGGTCGGCGTCGATTACCGCCCGGTAGGCAAGCTCGGTGGCCTGCTCTCGCGCGTCGAGATCCACCGCGCGAAGTACGACAAGACCGCGATCGAGGACGTGTTCCGCGCCTACTCGGGCGCCGGCATCGACGCGGTCCTCCACCTCGGCCGCGTGGGCAACCTCCGCGAGGAGATGGGCAAGCGCTTCGACCTCAACGTGACCGGCTCGCAGAAGCTCCTCGAGCTCGCCCTCCGCTACCGCGTGCGCGCGATGGTGGTGCTCTCCACGTTCCACGTCTACGGCGCCGACGCGCGCAACCACACGCCCATCGGCGAGGACGACCCGCTCCGCGCCGGCACGGAGTTCCCCGAGATCGCCGACGCGATCCAGCTCGACTCGATGGCCGCGCTCTGGGCCTTCCGTTACCGCGACGTGCGCACGGTGGTGCTCCGCCCCACCAACGTCGTCGGCCCCACGGTCAACAACACGATGAGCAAGTTCCTCCGCTTGCCCGTGATTCCGCACCTCCTCGGCTACAACCCGATGACCCAGTTCGTGCACGAGCGCGACCTCGCCGCCGCGATCGTCCTCGCGCTCGACGGCCCGCGCGGCGGCCACGAGGGCAGGGGGGTGTTCAACGTCGCCGGCCCGACGGCGATCCCGTGGCGCACCGCGATCGAGCTCGTCGACGCGCGCGCCCTCGCGCTCCTCCCCGCGCTCGCCTCGATCTACGGGCGCCTCGCCGGCTTCCCGCACTACCTGCTCAACTTCTACAAGTGGCCCTGCGTGATCGGCGACGCCAACTTCCGCCGCGCCTTCGGGTACAAGCCCACCGTCGACATCCGCACCTCGCTCTACAGCACCGTGGCCGAGGCCCGCGCCGTCCAGCGCGGCAGCTGGATGGCCGCCCGGTAGTCAGCAGCTCCTGAAGGCGACGACCCACCGGCCGTCGACGCACACCCGCTGCCGCGGCTGCCCGTCCGCGCACGTCCCGTAGGTGCACGTCGGCATCCCCGTGCGGCAGGTCGCGTACAGGTCGGGCAACGCGGTCGGACAGGCCCACGGGTCCACCTCTGCTGCGTCGGCGTCCGCGTCACCACTGGTGTCCGCGGCGCCGGTGTCGCGCGCGCCGACGTCCTCGACGGTGGGCGTCTCGACCGCCCCGCACCCCAGCAAGCCGATCAGGATCGCCGCCCGCATCCCCTCGGTTCTAGCCCGAACGGCCGCGGCTGTCCGTTTCTGGCGCGGGGTCGGGTTCCGGATAAGCTCGAAGTGGTGCAACGTCTCCTCGGGTCGCTGCTGGTCGCTTCCGCGCTCGTGGGCTGCGGAGGCGAGACCGGCTCCGAGCCGCCGCTCGAAGACACCGGCGCGACCGAGGTCGACCCCGGCGAGACCGGCGCCGATGCGACCCCCGACGCCGCCAAGGATGCCCCGGGGGACGCGCCCGCCGACACGCCGACCGACGCGCCACCTCCGCCCCCGAGCGGCCCGACCCGGTACCCGTTCGGCCCGCTCCAGTCGCCGATGAGCGCCGCGGTGATCGCCCGCGCCAAGAAGGCGATCGAGGGCGCCCCGACCCACCGGCCCGACGTCTTCGCCAAGGTCGGCGACTCCATCACGGTCAACACCAACTTCCTGAACTGCTTCGCCGGCACCGACGTGAAGCTCGACAAGTACGCGGCGCTCGAGCCCACCCGCGCGTTCTTCGCCAAGACCAAGGTCGGCTCGGTGACCTCGTTCAACCGCGCGACCCTCGCGGCCGGCGTCGGCTGGAGCGCGGCCAAGACCATCAGCGGCACCCCGAGCTTCGTCGAGCAAGAGGTCGCCGCGATCCAGCCCACGTTCGCCGTGCTCATGCTCGGCACCAACGACACCTACGCGACCGGCGTCGATCCGTTCGAGCGCAACCTCCGCAAGAACATCGACCTGCTCCTCGCGATGAAGGTCCTCCCCATCGTCTCCACGATCCCGCAGCGCGCCGACAAGCCCGACGCCGCCGCCCTCGTGCCCGAGATGAACGCCGTCATCCGCGCCGTCGCCCAGGCGCGCCAGATACCCCTCGTCGACTTCTTCGAGGCGCTCGAGCCGCTCGCCCCCGGCTTCGGGCTCGCGGGCGACGGCATCCACCCCCAGGTCTACGTGAGCGCGGGCGCCCACGGCTGCTGGCTCACCAAGGAGGGCCTCACCGAGGGCTTCAACGGGCGCAACCTCGTCACCCTCGACGCCCTCGATCGCGTCAAGCGCTTCGTCCTCGAGACCGCCGCGCCCGAGCCCGCGCCGCCCGCGCTCGCCGGAGACGGCACCTGGGCCACGCCCTACGTGGTCGACAGCATCCCCTTCGTCGACGACCGCGACACGAGCAAGGTCAAGACGCGCGTCGAGAAGGTCTACGCCTGCAGCAGCGCCGACGAGTCCGGCCCCGAGGTCGTCTACACCCTGACGCTCGCCAAGCCCCAGAAGCTCCGCGTCCACGTGTTCGACGACGACGGCGTCGACGTCGACGTCCACTGGCTCACCGGCGCGACCGGCGCCACCTGCACCCAGCGCGACGACAAGCTGCTCGACGTCGACGCCCCCGCCGGCACCTTCCGCATCGTCGTCGACACGTTCGCTGCCGCCGGCGTCGAGAAGTCCGGCGCCTACCGCATCACCATCACCCCCCGCTGACCCACGTTGCTGCCGGGCGTGACGCAACGGGCACCTGACACGGCGCTGACGGAGGAGGGGGTGGGGTCTTCGCGATTCCACACGAACGTCAAAGCAGGTTTGACCTTCGTGCAGGGCGCCGTTGCAGACCACCTTCGGTCACGTTGGAGTCCGTCTCGCACGAAGGTCAAAGATTCTTTGACCTCCGTGCAAAATCCGGAGACCCCCACCCGCCTGCCGCCGCCCCTCGCCCCTCGCGTGGTCGCCCGGTCGGTGGGAGACGACCTCCATTTCGCGGCTGCACGAATGTAAAACCCCTGTTTTACATTCGCGCGATTTCGTTTTGTGTCGCGCCCGCGCCGCCCGCGCCGCCCGCGCCGCCCGCGCCGCGCGCCGCTACTTGGTGACGGTGCTGATGTCGTCCTCGTTGCCGAGGATCCCGTCGGGGCCGGCGCTGCGGACCTTGTAGTCGGTCGGCGTGCACAGGATGGTGTACGGGTGGCCCCAGGGGTCCTGCTCCTTGGCGTCGGCCGCGAGGATCTTCTCCTTCTTCAGATCGGCGATCGTGGGGCACTCCACTGCGCCCATCTTCACCGCCTTCCACTGATCGGCCGCCGTGCGGATCTTCTCGAGGTCCGCCTGGACCTGGTCGTTGCCAACCGGCCCACCAGGCCCCTTGGCCCCACCGCCGCAGGCCACGAGCACGAGCACGAGGAAGGGGACGAGGCGCATGGGTCGAATCTCCTGGGACGGAAGTTACAAGTCCGCACGGAACCCGACCACCGTTTCCCCCTCTGCCGACGTGCGTCATTCCACTCCGGGTGGTAGAGGCCCGGCATGCGTCACGCCTTTGCCTTGCTCCTGTCGACGTCCCTCCTCGCGCTCGCGGCGTGCTCTGGCTCCACGGCCACGAGTCCGGACCCGGATGCTTCCGGCGACACGTCCACCGACGACGCGCTTGCCGACTCGAGCCCCGTCGACACGGGCGAGGGCACCGACACGGGGACCCCGCCCGACACCGCCCCGGACACCGTCACGCCCCCCGCCGACTACACCGCCAAAGGCACGCACCCGACCAAGACCGTGGACGTGAAGATCAGCGGCACCGCGGTGCACGTGATCTTCCCGACCGACCCCGTCCCCGCGGCGGGCTTCCCGGCCGTGGTGTTCGCGCACGGATTCCAGCTCGGCGAGAAGGACTACGACGACACGCTCACCCACGTCGCCTCGTGGGGTTTCGTGGTGGTGTCCACCGACTACACGGCGTCGCTGGTCTCGAACGACCACCGCAAGGTGAAGCAGGCCATCCTCGACGCGCGCGCGGCCGCGATCGCGGGCACCCTCGCCGGCGTACCCAAGGTCGACGCCAGCAAGATCGCCGCGAGCGGCCACTCGCTCGGTGGCAAGTGCGCCACCTGGGCCTCGACGGAGAAGGGCCTGTTCGCCGGGACGTTCGTGCTCGACCCCGTCGACCGCGGCGGCCCGTTCGATGGCACGTCGACCGACGCGCGCCCGTTCCTCATCCCGACCGGCGCGCTCGACGGCCTCTCGGCGCCCATCGGCTACGTGGGTGCGACGCAGTCGCGGTGCGTGAAGCTGACCCAGACCTGCGCCGCCGAGGACCGCGACGCGGCCTCGTTCTTCAAGGCCACCAAGGTCGCGAACAAGTACCTGTGGACGATGTTCGACTACGGCCACATGCAGTTCCTCGACAACCCGGGCTGCGGCTTCACGTGCGACGCATGCGTGCCGGGCACCACCGACCCGCCCTCGCGCCGCAAGTGGGTCAAGGCGCTGTTCGTCGCCTTCCTCTCGCGCCACGTCCTCGGCGACGCCTCCGCGCAGCCCTGGCTCGACGGCGCCAAGCGCGACGAGGGTGTCGCCGCCAAGGTTCTCTGGGACGGCAAGATCGCCCGCCCCGCCTGCCCCTAGAAGCTGGTCACTGGGCGGCGCTCAGGTCCTCGAAGCGCTCGTCCCTGGGCAGACCTCCGACCGCGGTGGCGATCCAGGTCGGCAGGGGGCAGTAGACCTTGCGCAGTGAACCATCGACGAGGCGAGCACACAGGCTCGCGTCGCTGTCGTCGACCGAGTTGTCGAAGACGTAGGTCCGATGGGCCAGCACGCTCAAGACCTGGAGGTTCACCAGCGAGCGAACGTAACGCGAGAGGATCTTCTCCAGCGGAACCGTGTGACCACCCTCCATAACACGGCGGGCGACACGCGCCGCGTTGATGACCGGGTCTCGGGTTCCGACGAAGAAGGCGCGAACGAAGTAGCCGGCAGAACGCGCCCGTTCGATGAACTCCAGCTTGTCCGGCGCCGAGAGCACCGTTTCGAAGGCGATGCCGCTGCGAGTGGAGAGCAGCTCCTCGCGCCGATCGTTGGCCCACCGGACTGCGCTCGATATGGCGGCCGGCGAGTTCCAGTCACCGAAGCGGTCGCGCGCGATCTCGTCGGGGTTGATGTACTCGACGCCCACGCTCCAGTGGTCGTCGCGCAGCCGGCGGGTCACGGTCGTCTTGCCGGACCCGTTCGGGCCAGCGACGACGATCAGGACTGGCTTCAGGGACGACGGGCCAGCCACTGCCGACGTGCCTCCGCGCCGTCACGAGCAATTTGCTCGTGCAAGGCCTCGAGGGCCACTGCGTGGGCCTTCCCCACGCTTGCAAACGCGCGGCGGCAGAGCTCGGCGAGCTGTTCTTCGGTGGGCTCGACCTCCGAGTCGGCGAGGTTCGGCGCGATCATCGGTAGAGTGTAGCGCCGGCCGGCCGAGCCGTCAGGACTCGATCACGAAGAGCAGCTGCTCCGCGAGGTCGGCGTCCTTCGCGACGAGCGCCTTGTACTGCATCATCGCGGCCTCCTTGTTGTTGAGGTTCGCGTAGCAGACGCCGAGATCGAAGCGCACCTGCGCGTCGTCGTTGCCGAGGATCGCCTGCTGCAGGAGCGGGATCGCGTCGCGGTGGCGACCGAGCTGCATGAAGGCGTTCGCCGCCTTGCGCCCGGCCGTCGGGTGGTCGGGGTTCGCGTCGCCGATGCGCGCGTAGATCGCCGCGGCCTCCTCCCACTTGCGGAGCTGCTCGAGGATCTGCGCTTGCTTGAGCTCGACGTCGGGGTCGCGCAGGCCGAGGCGGACCGCGTGCCCGTAGGCGGCGACCGCCTCCTCGAGGCGACCTACCTTCTGGTAACCGAACCCGAGCGCGGCGCGGAGCGAGGCGTCTTCGGGGGCGCGCATGGCGGCCTCCTCGAACGCGGCGACGGCCTCTTCGGAGCGCCCGAGCTGGATGAGCGTCGCGGCCAGCCCGTAGTGCGCGGTCGCGTGCTTCGGGTCGAGGCGCAGCACGCGCTGGAGGGCGGCGGCGCTCTCGTCGAACCGCCGCAGGTGCTGGTAGGCCATGCCGAGGCGGAAGAAGCCCTCGGCGTCCTGCGCCTCCGCCTTCACGTATTTGCCGTAGGAGTCGACCGCGGCGGCGTAGTCGCGCGCGGCGTCCTGCGCCTTGCCGAGGAGGAGCAGCGTGCGCTTGTTGTCGGGTGCGAGGCGCTGCACGTGGCCGAGCGCGACGATCGCCTCGGCCGGGTGTGAGAGCTCCGTCTGCAGCTCGGCGAGGGCGGTCCAGGCCTCGAGGTCGTCGGGCGCGAGGTGCACCACCCAGCTGAGCGAGGTCACCGCCTCGGCGGGGTGACCGCCGGCGCGGTAGGTGGTCGCGAGGAACCGGTAGGCCTCGACGTCCTTGGTGCCCTCGAGCCCCTTGTTGATCGCCGCCCAGCCGTCGGCCGCGCGCCCTACCGCGTGGTAGCAGCGCCCGAGTTCGATGCGCGCCGCCGGGTCGTCCTCGAACACGAGGAGCCCCTCGAGCAAGGTGATCGCGTCGGCGTGGCGGCCGGCCTGCCGGTAGAGCGTCGCGAGCGGGCGCTGCACGTCGGTGCGACTCCCGTCCTCGGCGGCGCGCTCGAGGGCCGGCAGCGCGCGGTCGAACGCGCCCTTGGTGAACAGCGCGAGCCCGAGCGAGGCCTGGGTCTCGGCGTCGTTCGGCTCGAGGCGCGCGAGCTGCTCGAGCACCTCGACGCGCTCGTCGTGCTTGCCGAGCGTGGCGTAGAGCCCCGCGAGCTTGCGGAGCGCGGCGGCGTTCTTCGGGTCCGCGCGCAGGACCATGCGGTAGGTGTCGGCCGCCTCCTGCGAGCGCCCCTGCCGCTCGTGCGCGCCGCCCACCAGGAGGCGCGCCTCCACGTGGCGCGCGTCGGCCGCGAGGATGCGCTTCGCGGCCTCGATGGCCTCGTCGACCTTGCCGGCCGAGAGCTGCAGCTTGGCGAGCTCGAGCACGACGCCGAGGTCGTCGGGGCGCGCGCGAGACAGGCGGTTCAGCATGCCGGCCGCGCCGGCGACGTCGCCGCTCGTGCGCATGGCGTGGGCGAGTTTCTCCATCACCTCGAGGTCGTCGGGCTTCTGCGCGAGCACCTCGGCGAGCGGCCCGAGGGCCTGGCGATCGAGGCCCGCCGCGCAGAGGGCGAGGCCGAGCTCGCGCTGCCCGTCCACGTGCGCAGGGCGCAGGCGCACCGCGTGCTCGAGGTGCAGGCGCGCCTGCTCGGCCTCGTGGCTCGCGCGGAGCAGCTTGCCGAGCTGGTAGCGCGCCTCGGGGTCGTCGGGGCGCGCGCGGACGGCTTCCTCCAGCGCGGGTCTCGCCTCGCTGCCGCGGCCGCCGGCCACGACGCGAGGCCGAGGGCGCCCTGCACCTCGGGGTCGCCGGGCGAGAGCCACTCGGCGCGCTCGAGGATCGGCAGGGCCTCGGCGGAGCGGCCGAGCCCGTGCAGGAGCACGCCGAGCATGCGGTGGCTCGCGACGTCGTTCTCGTCGCCCGCGATCGCGCGGCGCAGGGTGGCGATGGCGTCCTCGACGCGGCCGAGGGCACGCTGCGCGCCGGCGAGCTGCACGAGCACGTCGGTCTCCGGGGAGAGCGCGGCGGCCTCGCGGAACGCGCGCTCTGCGCCGTCGTGGCGCGCGAGGCGCGAGTACACCCCACCGAGCGCGAGGAACGTCTCCTGCTTCGGCGCGACCGCGACCGCGCGTTCGTAGGCGCGCGCCGCGGGCTCGAGGCGCTCCATGTCCACCGAGAGCTCGGCGAGCTCGAGCTGCAGCGGCTCGTCGGTCGGCTGCCGCTCGGCGAGCTCGGCGAGGATGGCGAAGATGCGGCCCTTGTCGCGCAGCGCGCGGCTCGCGGAGAGCGCGCCCTTGCGCGAGGCGAGGTCGTCGGGCAACAGCGCCATCGCGCGCTCGAAGGCGTCGAGCGCGCCACCCGGGTCGCCCGCGGTGAGGGCGAGTTGCCCGAGCTTGTTCCACGCCGGCGCGTTGCCCGCGTCGAGCGCCGTGGCCCGGCGGAGGGCGTCCGCGGCCTCGGCGGCGCGACCGAGCTGCTCGAGCACCGTGCCGAGGGTGAGCAACACGCGCGGATCGTTCGGCGCGGCGGCGGCGGCCACCGCGAGCGCGCGCGCGGCCTCCTCGGCGCGACCGAGCTTCTGCAGGCTCACGGCGAGGCGCGCGTGCACGTCGCCGTCGCCCGGGTTCTGCGCGGAGAGCGGCGAGAGCGCGGCCACCACGGCGTCGTGGCGATCCAGCGCCTGCAGCGACACCGCGAGCGAGAGCACCGCGCCGCGGTCCTCCACCTTGGCCGCCTCGAGCGCGGGCACCGCCTCGTCGTGCTTGCCGACACGGTGCGCGGCGAGCCCGAGGGTGCGCTGGATCTCGGCGTCGGCGGCGCCGGCCCGGACCGCGTTGCGCGCGGCGTCGAGCACCTCGGCGTCGTTGCCCTGCTGGACGAGGAAGCGCACGAGCCCCACGTGGCCATCGCGCCAGGTGGAGTCGAGCGCGAGCGTGCGCCGCAGAAGATCGATCGCCACGAGCGGGTCGCCCCCCTGGGCCTCGGCGAGGGCGAGCTCGCGCAGCGTGCCCACGTGGTTCGGGCGGGCGCGGTCGGCGTCGCGCAGCACGGCGCGCGCGGTGTCCCAGCGCCCGAGTCGGTTGCGCGTGATGCCGGCGCCGAGCAGCAGCTCGGCGTCGTTCGGCTTCGTCCGGAGCGCGACGCCGAACGCCTCGTCGGCCTGTTCGAACCGCGACAGCCGCAGGAGCGCCTGCGCCAGCGCCGCGCGCAGCTCGACGTCGTCGGGCGTCGTGCGCAGAGCCTCCTCGAGGGCCACCACCGCTTCGTCGTCGCGACCGCTGCCGGCCGAGAGCCGCGCGAGGCCCACCTTGCCGAGCGCCCACGCCGGGTCGAGCCGCAGCGCCTCGCGGTACGCGGCGACCGCCTCGTCGTTGCGCCCGAGCTTCTCGCACACCTCCGCGAACAGCTTGCTCGCGACGGGCTGGTCGGGGGAGAGCCGCAGCGAGTGCCGCAGCGCCTCGCGCGCCTCCTCGAGCTTGCCGAGGCGCGCCTGCGAGAGGCCACGCCCGTAGAACAGGTCGGCGCCGTCGGGGTTCAGCGTGATCAACCGATCGAACGCGGCCGCGGCGTCGAGCCAGCGCTCGAGGCGCAGGTACACCTGCGCGAGGGTCGCGCGCGCGGCGAGGTCGTCGGGCTGGGTGGCGAGCGCGTGCTCGAGCGGCTCCACGGCCTCGGCGTCGCGCGAGAGGGCGACGAGGGCGCGGGCCAGCGCGAGGTAGCCCTCGTGCCACGAGGGCGCGATCACGAGCGCGCGGCGGTAGGCGTCGAGCGCCTCGCGCGCCTGCCCGAGCCGCTCGCAGGCCTGGCCGAGGCCCTTCCACACGTCCAGGTCCTGCGGGGCGCCGCGGGCCGCCTCGGCGAGCGCGGTGCGCGCGACGTCGAGGTGTCCGGCCTTGAGCGCGGCGAGCCCGTGGTCGCGGCGCACGTTCGCGTCCTCGGGGCGCAGGCGCACGCTCTCGGCGAGCGCGGGCTCGGCCTCTTCGGCGCGACCGAGCTTGAGCAGGGTGGCGCCGAGCTCGGCGTGCAACCCCGGATCGGCGGGGCGCACCCGGATCGCCCCCTGGAACGCGGCGATCGACTCGGCGTCGCGCCCGAGCTTGCCGAGGAGGCGCGCCATCGCGGCGTGCGCGCCCTCGTGGTCGGGATCGATCTGGGTCACCTTGCGCTGGGCGGCGAGCGCCTCGTCCCAGCGCTCGGTCTTCGCGCAGGCCTCGGCGAGGGCGAGGTAGATCGCCTTGTCCTCCGGGCGGAGGCGTCCGGCGCGCGAGAGGCTCGTGCGCGCCGCGTCCCACTGGCCCACGCGCGACTGCACGACGCCGCGGGTGTGGAGCAGATCGGGGTCGTCGGGCTCGAGGTCGATCGCGCGGCCGAGGATGTCGCTCGCCTCCTGGTCGCGGCCGAGGCGCACGAGCACCTTGGCGAGCGCGCCGTGCAGGGCTGCGTCCTCGGTGCGGACGGCGAGCGCGTCGCGGTAGCTCTCCGCGGCGTCCTCGTGCTGCTCGAGCGCCTCGTAGCAGCGCGCGAGCTCGATGCGGCCCTCGGTGTACTTCGGGTCGAGCTGCAGCGCCTTGCGCCACGCCTTCACCGCGGCCTCGTGGCGGCCGAGCTTCTGGTTGCACTCGGCGAGGCGCTTCTGGGCCTCGGCGTGCTCGGGGCGCAGGCGCACGCTCTCGGCGAGCGCGACGCGGCCCTGCTCGAAGCGGCCGATGCGCAGACAGGTGGCGCCGAGGTGGAAGAGCACCTCCGGGTCCTCGGGGCGCAGCTTGGCCGCGCGCTCGAGCGGATCGACCGACTCCTCGAAGCGCCCGAGCCGGCTCAGCGCGCTGCCGAGGCCGGCGATCACGTCGAGGTCGTCGGGGGCGAGGGCGAGCGCCTTGCGCAGGGTGTCGACCGCCTCCGGGTCCTTGCCGAGGGCGATCCAGAGCTTGCCGAGCATCGCCTGGCCCTCGTGCCAGCCGGCGTCGAGCAGCAGCGCGCGGCGGTAGGCCGTCGCGGCCTCCTCGGTCGCGCGGCGGCCGTCCTCGCCCGAGGTGACCGCGGCGACCCGCGAGCACGCGCGGGCGTAGTCGCGGTACACGTTCGCGTCGTCGGGGGTGATCTCGAGCGCGTCGCGCAGGATGTCGCGCGCGGCGGCGTGCTCGCTCGTGGCGGCGTACACGAGCCCGAGCTGGTGCATGCGGGGCACCACGCCGGGCTCGAGCTTGAGCGCGCGGCGCAGGCGATCCGCGGCCTCCTCGAGCCGCCCGAGCTGCTGCAGGACCGCGGCGAGCTCGGCGTGGATCCCGGCGTTCTCGACCAGGATCTTGAGCGCTTCCTTGTACTCGTCGACGGCCTCGGCGAGCCGCGTGAGCCTGGCGAGCAGGCGCGCCACGAGCACGTGCCCGAAGATCCACGACGGCTCGAGGGCGAGCGCCTTCTTGTTGGCGTCGATGGCCTGCTCGTCCCTCTGCAGCTGCGTGAGGGAGTCGCCGAGGATCTTGAAGGCGGCGACGTCGTTCGGGCGCTGCGCGACGACCCCCTGCAGCGAGGCGACCGCGTGGGCGTGGTCGGTCGCGCGGTTCTGCGCCGCGCCGAGCTCGAAGAGGATGTCGAGGTCGCCCGGGCGCAGCTTGGCCGCCCGCGCGAAGGCGTCGACCGCGGCGGCGTGCTCGCCGAGCCGGGTGCGCGCGCGCCCCATCGCGAGCAGCGCCTCCATGTGGTCGGGCACGAGGCGCACCGCCTGGTCCCACGCGTGCGCGGCCTTCGCGTCCTCGCCCAGCTTGGCGCGCGCGAAGCCGAGGTGGACGAGCGCGTCCACGTGGTCGGGCTTGAGCTTGAGTGCGTCGTCGAACGCCGCGGCGGCCTCGCCTGGGCTGTCGACCAGCCCGAGGTTCACGCCGAGCTCGTAGAAGGCGTCGACGTGGTCGGGCTTGTTGTCGATGACCCGGCGGAAGGCGGTGATGGCCTCCGTCGCTCGACCGAGCTTGGCGTAGGTGACCCCGAGCTGGAAGCGCTTGAAGGGGTCGTTGGGCTTCACCATCAAGCTCGTCTTGAGGTAGTCGAGCATCTGTTCGAGCTGCTGGCTCATCGCGCGGCAGGATACGGGGTCGGAGTGCCTGCCCGAAAGTGGCCTCTTCGTTTTCGTCTGTGGCAGGGTCGTCGGGTGACGATGGATCCCGTTTCCCTCCTGGACTGGTTTTCGGCCGTGGCGTGCGACGCCGCAACGTTCGGGCGGGAGGACGCGGCCTTCATTGCCCGCGAAATCTGCGAGAGAGCCCGAGAATCGGGGGGCCTCCGGCTCACTCTGGGGGACATCGCGCTCGCCGACGACGGCAGCGTGGTCCTCACAGGCAAGCCCGAGGCCTGCGACGAGCGCAGCTCGGCCCGGTCGATCCGCAGGATACTCGACGAGCTCCTCCAGCGTGCTCCGGATTCGACGCCGGCCCTCCGATTGTGCGCCGCCCGCTTCGAGGACACCACGCTCGAGCTGCTCGCGAAGGACCTGGAGTTCGCGGGTGGGACCCTGGACCGCGGCGCCCGACGGGCCTCGATCGCGGCGGCCGTCGCCACGATCCGGGTGACCATGAAGGACGGGGTCTTCGCCGGCCCCGCCCCCACGAGCTTCCGGGCGTCCCCGGTCCCCGAGCCCGCGTTGCCCCCGATCTCGCGGGCGCTGCCGACCTCGACGCTGCTCGCGATGGCGCCGCCGCTCTCGGCCCCCGGGGCGCTGCCCGACCCGACCGTGGAGCGCATGCGGGCCCAGCTCGCCGCCTCCGAGCTCGAGCGCACGCGGCTCGCGAGCTCCCTCACCATGTACGGCGACGCGCTCCGCGAGGCGCAAGGACGCATGGGCCTCGCGAGCGCCGAGATTGACGCGAGCCGTGCCGAGGCCGAGGCGCTGCGGCGCGCGGCCAGGACGTCGAGGAGCGCCTCCTCCGCGAGATCGAGGCGCGCGAAGCGCAGCGGGCGGCGCAGCTCGAGTCCGAGCAGGGCCGCCGCGCCACCAACGAGGCGCAGGCCCGTGCCCTCGAGGACGAGGCCCGGAGACGCCGGGAGGCCGAGGCCCGCCTCGCCGCCGTCGAGCGGTCGCTCGCCGAGGCCGCCGCGCGGTCGGCGGACGCCGAGGCTCGCTCCGCGGAGGCGAAGGCCGAGCGCGAGAGCGCTTCGATGCGCGCGCAGGCGAGCCTGGCCGAGGTCGAGGCGCTGCGCGCGAACCTGGCCGCGCAGACCGAGCAGGCGCGCGAGCTGCGGGACAAGGCGGCGCGCCTCGAGCGCGAGGTCACGCGGCAGGCCGAGCGCGCGGGCGCCACCCGCACGCTGCCGCTCGAGGAGCACGAGCAGGCCCTCGCCGCCGCGACCCGGGACAAGGCCGGGGCCCTCGCCGCGCTGGAGCGGGAGAAGGCCGAACTCATCGCCACGCTGGCTCGCGAGAAGGACGCCGCCCTCGCGGCCCTCGCGCGCGCCAGGGAAGAACTGCAGTCGCTCGCCGCGAGCGAGGCGCAGCACCGCGCCACGATCGCCGCGCGCGAGGACGCCCTCGCCGAGCAGACCCGCAAGCTCCACGAGCTCGAGCGCTCGGCGATGGACGAGCGCCGCAAGGTCGAGACCGCCACCGCCGACCTCGAGACGCGCGCGGCCCGGCTGCGCACCATCGAGGCGCGCCTCGAAGCGCAGGAGGCCGAGGCGACCCAGCGCCTGCAGCGCACTGAGCAGGCCGCCGCCGCGCGCGTGACCGAGCTCGAGGCCGAGACGGCGCGGCTGCTCGAGCAGGAGGTCGCGCGGGCCGAGCGCGCGCTCGAGGCCGAGCGCAAGGAGGCGCAGCGACGGGAGAACGAGACGGCGGCGCGCCACAAGGCGGAGCTCGCGCGCGTGATCGGCTCCGCGGAGGCCGGCTCCGCCGAGAACGTCGCGACCCTCGAGGCGGCCCACCAGCGCGCCCTCGACCAGCAGCGCAAGGAGCACGGAGCGGCCCTCGCCGAGGCCGCGCAGCTCGCGAACCAGCAGAAGGCCGCGCTCGAGAAGACCCTCGCCGAGCTGCGCGGGCGCCTCGATCGGGCCGAGCTCACCGCGCGCAGCGAGCTGCTCCGCGCCCGCGACGGCTGGAACGCCGAGGCCGAGACGCGCCACACCCGCGAGCTCGGGGCCGCGCTTCAGAAGCTCCGCGTGACCCTCGAAGAGGAGTCCGAGCGCACCCGCGCCGAGGAGCGCTACAACCACACCTCCGCGCTCACCGCGATGCGCGCCGAGCACGACGCCCTGCTCGCTTCCTTGCGCAAGGAGCGCGACCAGCTCGAACAGTCGCTGTTCCGCTCGCTCGCCGACCGCGACGCCGAGCGCCAGCTGCGCATCGACGTCGAGTCGAAGGCGTCGCAGAGCTCGCGCGAGCTGCGCCGCCGCTCGCTCGCGGCCAGCGAGCCAGTCGAACCCGCGATCGAGGCGGCGCCGGCGTCGCCGAAGGAGGCCCCGCAGGAGGCGAAGACCGAGACCCCGGAGCCGCCGGAGGCCAGCGTGCCGCCGACGCCGCTCCCCGATCGCGTGCGCCGGGTGCTCACCGGCAACCGCGCGAAGCTCGCCTCGCTCGGCGGCTACGGCGCGCTCGGCCTGCTCGGCGGCCTCGCGATCTTCGCGATGGTCCGCGCGGTCTCGCCCTTGTTCCTCGCCCCCGAGGCGCCGCTGCCTCCACCCCCCAAGGCGGCTGGCTCTCCCGCGGGCAGCGCCGTCGCCATGAACCCGCCGTCGAGCTGTCAGGCGTCGCTCGAGCTCGAGAACGTGGTGAAGGGCTCGGAGGTGCTGCGCCGCGTGGGCCAGGCGCCGGTGTCGTTCGTCGTCCCCATGCGCGTGCCGCTCGAGCTCGTGGTCACCCACGAGGGCTACGTGCCGAAGCGGCTCTCGGTGAACGCCGACGCCGAGTGGGCGGTGGACGGTCCGTCGCCGCACCTGTCGCTGGAGGCGGTCATGGAGGGCAACGCCGTCGCCAGCACCGGGACGACAGGCTTCGAGAAGTTCCCGCGGACCGACCGCCACTCGCCGCCGCCCACCGACGGCGCGCGCGGCCTCCTCACGGTCAGCGCGACGCCCGCGGGCGCCGACCTGTGGCTCACCGTCGACCCGAAGACCCTGCGCGATCTCCCGTGCGGCGCCCCGGTCGAGCTCCTCGTCGTCGCGCCGCTCGGCACGGTCCGCAAGGAGCGCGTCGAGTGGAGCGCGTTCCACGGCGCCCCCCCCGCCGCCAAGCTGAAGCTCTGATGCTGGTGGGGGGCCTTCGCCCCCCACGGATCGCCCTGCCGCGCCGCGGGGTTCGCCATCCTCCGCTTCGCTGCGGACCGCGAACCCCGCGTCGCTGACACGGCGAACCCCCCGCTCGCTTCGCTCGCATCGGCGCCGTGACGGGCCGCGCCGCGGACACGGCGAACCCCCCGCTCGCTTCGCTCGCATCGGCGCCGTGACGGGCCGCGGGAGGGGTTGGCCATCCTCCGCTACGACCGACCCTTGCGGCGCGCGCGGTGTAACGGCACGATGTTCGGTTCATGCACGACGTCGTGCTCGCACCGCACCAGCTCGACCTCGAGCGCTTCGCGGAGCTCTCGGCCGAGATCGACGTCTCGGGCGATCGGAGCGGCACGCTCGCGCGCGCGGGGCTCACCGTGTCGGCGTGGCTCGCCGTCCAGGAGCACTGGCTCGGTCGGTTCGGCGACGAGGCCGGCCACCGTCGCTTCGGCCTCGCGCAGCGGCACGGGCAGCTCTACCTCGCGGCGCGGCTCCGTTTCCAGAAGGCGCGGCCCGCGGCGGCGGAGCGCCCCATCGACGTGCGCGCCGAGCAGGTGTCGCTCGACGCGCGGGCGAGCGTCCCGCCGCGGGTCCTCGAGACGCCGCTCGCCGCGGGCCTCGGCACGGGAGCCTCCGCCGCCGGTGGTCCTCGCCTCGCGCTCGCCCAGTACGCGGGCCTCGCCGCCGAGCTCGCCGTCGCGCCCGAACGCCAGCCCGAGATCCTCGCGCGCTACGGCTTCGACGAGGACGCCCTCGGTCGCGAACACGCCGCCTGGCAGCTCGTCTTCGCCGGCGAGCCGCCGCGCTTCGAGGAGTACCTCGCGCGCTTCCGCCACTACCGCGACTGGCTGCTCGGCGCGTCGGCGGGCACCGGCTCCGCGGGCTCGGTGCGGACATGAGCGACGACCAGAGGTCCCGCTTCGTCGACGACGCGCCGGTCCTGCTCGGCGCCGCCCTCGAGCTCCGACGCACCCAGGTCGCGGTCGCGATCACGCGCGCTCCCGTCGATCTCGACCTCGAAGGCGCCGTCGCCTTCGCGCTCGCTCTGCCCGCGATCGAGGTCGAGCACGCCGACACGCGCGTGCGTCGTCACGCGCCCACCGCCGAGGACTTCGTCCCGAGGAGCGACGTGAACCCGACCCTGCCTGCCGCCTACTCGTCCATGGCCCACGCCCCCGCTCCCCACCTCGAGGAGCCAGCGCTCGTGCGGCTCGAGCCCGCGCCGGTCTCGTCGGACGACGTCACCTCCGTGCGCGACTTCTACAGCGAGCCCGACTCGGGCGAGCGCACGCGCGTCGCCGAGAGTCGTGAGCTGTTCCTCGGTCAGCTCACCTCGCTCGAGACCATCCCCGAGGTGGCGCTGGCGATGCCTGCCGACGGTCGCATCGAGCCCGCCGCGGTGCTGCTCGGGCGCGCGCGCGGGCTCCGGTTCCGGCTGGCGTTGCTCGAGGCCTGGCCCGAGAACACCCCGGCTCGCTCGGTCCGCGCGCGCGATCCCCGCTTCCTCGACGCGCTCCTCGACGCGGCCGTCCTCGTCGTCTTCGCGGGGGCACGCGACCTCTACGCCACCCCCTATCCCACCGACGCGGCGCTGCTCGGGGGCCTCTGCCGCCTCGCCGGCCTCTACAGCGACCGAGCCACGGTGCGCGAGGCGGGGGTGGCAGCCTGCGCGCGGGTGACCGTCCTCGGTCCGAGCCACACCCTCGAGCGCCTCGCGGGTGCCATCGGCGCGCTCCTGGGCGCGGATCGCGGCGCGATCGGCAACGCGGTGGCCACTCTGGCCCGGCTCGCCGGACCTGCCGAGGCCCGCGCGGCGGTCCTCTCCGACATCCAGCGCCTCGTGTACGGGTAACAGCGACGAGGTGGCGCCGACAGACGGAGAGACCCGAGTTCCCACCCTGGCGATCGTCGGATACCCTGGCAGCGAGGCCCCATTTTGACCGCGATCGACGCCCTTCTACGTCTCAGCGGCGAAACGCTGCCCGCCGACGCCCACCCCGTCGCCTACCAGGCCGAGGAAGCGCTCTCCGAGCTCTTCCGCGCGGACGTCGAGGTGTGGACCCACGACCTCGCCTTCGACCTCGGCTCCTGCCTGAAGAAGCCGTTGCTCCTCGAGATCGTCAACGAACGCGCCGAGAGCCGCTATTTCCACGGCGTGGTCACCGAGGTCGAGCTGCTCGACGCCGACGAAGAAGACCGCCTCCGGTTCCGCGTGCGCCTCGAGCCCGCGCTCCAGGCGCTCCGTCACCGCGTCAACAGCCGCATCTTCCAGGACAAGCCCATCATCGCGATCGCGCGCACGATCTTCGAGGAGGCCGGGTTCGCCGACCACGTCGAGTGGCAGACCTTCGCCGAGTACGCGCCGCGCGACTACACCGTGCAGTATCGCGAGACCGAGCTCGCCTTCGTGAGCCGCCTGTTCGAGGACGAGGGCATCTTCTACTTCTTCAAGCACTCGCCCGACGGCCACAAGATGGTCGTCACGGACGACACCAGCGTCTTCAACCAGGCCGAGGGCGCCGAGGTCGTCACCTTCACCCTCGCCCCTGGCATCCTCGACGTCGCGGCGCAGCCTCTGAAGGCCTTGAGTCGACGGCGCACGCTGCGTTCCACGCACGTCGTCGTGCGCGACTACGACTTCGAGAAGCCGCAGCAGGATCCCACCGGCGAGGCCGAGGCCAAGGACAACTGGCCGATGGAGGTCTACGAGTGGCCCGGCGGCTTCGTGAAGGGCGCCGACGGCAAGCGCAAGGCCGACGCGCGGCTGCGATCGCGCCGCCGCGACGCCGACGTGATCCGCGGCGCGAGCGAGGCCGTCGGTCTCCGGCCGGGCATCCCGTTCGAGGTGCACGGCGCGCAGGAGGACTACTGCAACGGCGAGTTCGTCGTGACCCGCCTGTCGAGCCGCGGCGAGCAGTACCCCGACGCCGGCACCAAGAACTTCATCTGTCACAACCAGTTCGACGCCATCCCCGCCAACGCCCCGTGGGCGCCGCCGCGCAAGACGCCGCGCCCCCGCATCCACGGCGTCCAGACGGCGGTCGTGCAGGGCCCGGTCCACGACCCCGAGTCGATCCACACCGACAAGTACGGTCGCATCAAGGTGCGGTTCCACTGGGACCGCGTGGGCCAGCACGACGACAAGGCCACCTGCTGGCTCCGCGTCACCCAGCAGCAGCTCTCCGGTTCGATGATCCTCCCGCGCGTCGACTGGGAGGTCGCGGTCGCGTTCTACGACGGCGACCCGGATCGGCCCTTCGCGCTCGGGCGCGTCTACAACGGCGAGCAGCCCGTCCCCTATGCCCTGCCCGGTGCGTCCGCGACGGGCACCATGAAGAGCATGTCGAGCCCGGGCGGCGCGGGTCACAACGAGATCAAGCTCTCGGACAGCGCCGGCAGCATGGGCTTCGGCATCCACGCCGAGAAGGACCTCAACATCGCGATCGGCCACGACAAGAGCGAGAAGGTGGGCGTCGACGAGGCGCACACCGTCGGCGTCAACATGTCGCGCAGCGTCGGGTCGAACCAGACCATCAAGGTGGGTGGCAACCAGACCCTCAACGTGGGGGCCGTCGCCTCGCAGAAGATCTCCGGCGCCCAGAGCATCTCCGTGGGCGGCAACGAGAGCGACAGCTCCACGTCGAACCTGATCGAGAACATCGGTGGAGCGCGCAGCTACACCGTCGGCGCCAACTACACCTGCATCAACAACAGCATCACCGTGGAGGCCAAGTCGGGCATCACGCGCACGGTCAGCGCGGTGCACCTCAACGCCAGCGCCTCCGCGATCAGCGACAACATCGGCGGCTCGTTCACCGAGACCATCGGCGCGGTGAGCCTCCAGCTCGTCAAGGGCACGGCGGCCGAGTCCGTGGGGGCATCCAAGACCCAGACCAACGCCGCGGCCTCGGTCCACATCATCGGCGGAAAGCTGCAGTACCAGGCGCTGATGACCACCTACCTCGTGGGTGGCGTGCACTACCAGAAGGTCGCCGGTGACTACACCGTCAAGGCGCCCATGATCACGCTGCTCGGCGCGACGGGCACGTTCAAGGGCGGCGGCAGCGAGGTCAAGCTCGGCGGCGGCCCGATCGTCCTCAAGGGCTCGAAGCTGGCAATCAAGGCCGCGACCATCGTCAAGATGGGCGCCTCACTGAAGATCGGACCGGGCTGATGGCGTACGCACGGGTCACCCCCGACAGTTCGCCCACGCTGGACGGGGCGGACGAGCTGCGCATCGTCGCCGTCCACCTCGTCGAAAGCCTGTCCGACGTGCCCACGCTGGTCTGCACGGTCACGGCCGGGGCCGAGACCCCGACCGCCGTCGACGTCATCGGCAAGAAGGCCGAGCTGAAGCTCGATCGGTCCGACGGCAGCTCGTCACGCAGCTTCGTGGGCGTGGTCATGCAGGCCAAGCGCACCATCGCCAAGGACGGCAACCTTCGCCTCGAGCTCGTCGTCCAGCCGCGCATGGCGAAGCTCGGCAAGCGCACCAACTGCCAGCCGTTCCAGAAGCAGTCGGTGACCGAGATCGTGAAGAAAGCGCTCGAGGACGCCGGGATCACCGAGCAGCGCTGGACGGTCACGGCCACCTACGAGAAGCGCAACTGGACGGTCCAGTACCGGGAGACCGACCTCCAGTTCGTGCAGCGGCTGCTCGCCGAGGAGGGCATCTGGTTCGCGTTCGAGTTCAAGGACGGCACCGACACCGTCGTGTTCTCCGACGACCCGACCGGCCTCGAAGATCTCCCTGGTGAGAAGACCCTCCCCTTCCGCCGTCAGTTCGGCCACGCCGAGGTGCAGGACGTCGTCGGCAAGGTCCGGCTGCACCACGAGATTCGCTCCGACAAGGTGATGCTCCGCGACTACGCCTTCGAGCGCCCCAAGGCGATCCCGGAGAGCAAGACCGAGGGCAAGGACGACGGAGCGCACGTCCTCGAGGTGTACGACTACCCCGGCCGCTTCGAGAAGAACGCCCCGGGGGACCACCTCGCCAAGGTCCGCCTCGAGCAGCTCCAGCTCGGGCGACGGCGCCTCCAGGGCAGCACGGGCGCGGTCGCGATCGCCCCCGGTCGTCGGTTCGTCGTCGAGGGGCACCCGGTCGGCGCCATCAACGCGGAGTGGATCGCGAGCCGCGTCGAGCTCGACTTGCAGACGCAGGAGGGCCACGCGGCGGGCGAAGAGCACCGGCTCAGCCTGACCTTCACCGCCTTCCCCGGGGGAGACACCCCCCTCCGTCCTCCGGCCCGGCCCGTCGCGCGCGTGACCCCTGGGCTCCAGACCGCGCTCACCACCGGCCCGAGCGGCGAGGAGATCCACGTCGACAAGCACGGCCGCGTCCGCACCCTCTTCCCCTGGGATCGCAAGGGCAAGAAGGACGACACGTCGAGCGACTTCTTCCGCACGGTGCAGCTGCCGCAGGGTGGCGCGGTCTACCTCCCGCGCGTGGGGTGGGAGACCACGGTCGACTTCCTCGAGGGCGACGTCGATCGCCCCATCGTGTTCCAGCGCGTCTACAACAAGGCCACGCCCCCTCCCTACGCTCTCCCGGCCAACAAGGCCCGTGGCTCGGTGCAGACCGCCACCACGCCGGGCGGAGGCTCGACCAACGAGTTCCGCACCGACGACACCAAGGGCAAGGAGGAGATGTTCTTCAACGCGTCGAAGGACATGAACGTCGACGTCAAGAACAACACCACCGAGTCGGTCAAGAACAACGCCAAGCACGAGGTCGGCTCCAACCACAAGCTCGACGTCACCAACAGCGTCACCGACTCCGTCGGCGCCGACGAGACCATCACGGTCGGCGGCAACCAGGAGGTCAAGGTGCAGACCTTCCAGGTGGACGACGTGGGTGGCGCCCACAGCCACTCCATCGGCGGCAACCGCGACCTCAAGGTCAGCGGCGACCACAAGATGGAGGTGAAGACCGACACCACCTGGACCATCGGCGCCATCAAGACCGATCTCGTCGTGGGCTCCGTCAGCGAGTCCACGCCGGCCAGCATCAGTCACACCGTCGGCGCGGCGCTGGTCGAGATCACCGCCTCCGATCGCTCCGTCATCGTCGGCGGCTCGCACACCGAGACGGTCACCGCGCTCAAGGTCATCGCCAGCAACGCGAGCCGCGGCGTCACCGTCGCCGCGTCGCTCAACCAGACGATCGGCGGCGCGATCCTGGCCAAGATCTCCGGCGACCGCAACGACAACGCCGACACCATGTACAGCGAGGTCGTCGGTGGCGCGCAGCTCGTGAAGGCCGCCAACGTCACCTTCGAGGCCACGGGCATGATCTGCCTCGTGATGGGGGCCTCCACCATCACCATCCTCCCCGCGGCGGTGCTGGTCGCCGGCGTCTCGATCAAGGCCGACGCCGAGACCGTGGACACCGGCATCGTCGTGGACAACTGAGCAACGAGGAGCAGCCGTGGCCCGTACCTTCTTCGCCGACTTCAAGACCACCAAGGGTGGGGTGGAGCGGGTGCTCGAGCTCCGCCACGTCCAGCAGATCGGTCACCCCGCCTACGCCGAGGTGCACGCCGAGGTCGGTGACTACCAGGACCCGGACGAGATCGTCGGGCAAGGGGCGGTCCTCTTGTACGGCTACGAGGGCGACCCAGGGGTCGTCTTCCACGGGGTCGTCGAGGAGGTCGAGATCTTCGCCAGCGAGGAAGACGGCCCCAACCCGAACCACCACTACCGCTTCCGGATGTGCGTCGACCTCGAGCACCTCCGTCACTCCACCGGCTTCGAGATCTTCCAGGAGCTCACGGTCAAGGAGATCGTGCAGAAGACCCTCGAGTCGCACGGCATCCCGTCCGACCTCCAGCGCTGGAGCCTCACGGGCAGCTATCCCAAGCGGGAGTACTGCGTGCGCTACGGCGAGTCGCCGCTCGCGTTCGTGAGCCGCCTCTGCGAGGAAGAGGGCATCTGGTTCTACACGGAGCCCACGAGCGAGGGCGACAAGAACGAGGTCGTGTTCTGCGACGACAGCACCAACGCGCCTCCCCTCGAGGGTGGGGCGGAGCTGCCCTACCGTGCGCGCGGCGGCTTCCTCCAGCTGGAGGACGCCATCACCGACGTCGTCGACGTCCGGCGGGTGGTCTCCGGCAAGTTCGTGCTGCGGGACTACGACTTCAAGAAGCCCACGCTCGACCTCACCGTCAACGCGGAGGCCGACGCGGACACCGACCTCGAGCGCTACGATTTCCCGGGTTGCTACACGGTCGTCGCCGAGGGCAAGCGCCTCGCGAAGGTGCGGCTCGAGGCCGAGCAGGCCACCCGCGCGACCCAGCAGTTCGAGGGTGACTGCACGCGCCTGCAGGTCGCCCGCAGCTTCGAGCTGACCGAGTCCGGCGAGCTCGGCTACGACGGGAAGTACTTCATCACGGCGGTCGATCACCACTTCCGCCACGCGAGCAAGGTCATCGGCAAGCAGGCGGTGGGCAACGCCTTCGGCCCTGGCGGGGGCATCTACAGCGTCCACATCGAAGCGCTCCCAGCGGCGGTGCCCTACCGGGCGCCCCAGGAGACCGAGCGACCGGTCGTGCACGGCCCGCAGACCGCCATGATCGTCGCGCCCGCGGGCTCGCAGGACCAGGAGATCCACACCGACGAGCACGGCCGCGCGAAGGTGAAGTTCCTCTGGGACCGCGCCCCGGCGATGGACGACAAGGCCTCGTGCTGGATGCGGGTGGGACAGCTCCACACCTCGGGCTCGATGCTGCTCCCGCGCATCGGCTGGGAGGTCGTGGTGCAGTTCCTCGAGGGCGACCCGGACCGCCCCCGTGATCACCGGCAAGGTCTACAACGGCGTGCACATGCCGCCGTACGCGCTCCCGGGCGGCAAGACCCGCAGCGCGGTCCAGACCCTCAGCACGCCCGGTGGCGGTGGCATGAACGAGATCCGGATGGAGGACAAATCCGGTGCCCAGGAGATCTCGATCCACTCGCAGTACGACAGCAACCTCGTCACCGCCAACAACAAGAAGAAGAACGTCGGCAACAACGAGACCCAGAGCGTCGGCGTCAACAACGACCAGAAGGTCGGCGCCAACCAGGACGTGAAGGTGTCCAAGGGTCTGCAGCGCACCATCGGTGGCGCGCAGTCGCTGAGCGTGGGCGGCAACCGGACCAACGAGGTCAACGCCGTGCTCGGGCTCTCGACGGGTGGCGCCTCCGACACGACCGTGGGTGGCAACCACTTCGAGACCAACGGCAGCGCGCTCGAGGGCCTCATCGCCGTCGCCACGCAGAAGGCCGCCGAGGCCGCCGCGGCCGCCGCGGCCGCCGCCGTCGCGAAGGTCGAGGCCGCGGTGCAGGGCAAGGTCGATCAGGTCATGGGCCCCATCACCAAGATGGCGGGCCAGGCGCAAGCGCTCGGGCAAGGGATGCAAGCCGTCGCCGACGGCAACCTCGGCGCGGCCGCGGGCGTGATGGCCGGCGCCGCTGGGCTCCCGGGCGCCGGCTTGCTCGGAGGCGGCGGAGGTGCAGGCGGGGGCGGCGGCGGCGGCGGTGACGCAGGCGGGGGTGGCGGTGGCCACGACGCCGCGCAGGGCGGAGGCGGCGACGCGCTCCCCGGTGGCGCGGGCGTCAACAACGCCGCGACGACGTTGGCCAACGTCGCAGTGGGCAAGGCGCTCGGCTCGGCGAGCCGCAAGGGCGTACGCAAGGCCGCTGCGGCCTTCGAGGGCGGGGGCGGGGGCGACGCGAGCGGCGGCGGCGGCGCGAGCGCGGCCAACGAGGCCGGGCCCGAAGGCGGCGTCGGCGCCATCGACGCCACCGACCGCGAGAAGGGGCCGGGCCACAACATCCAGAAGGTCGGCGCCTCCTTGACCGAGACGGTCGGCGCGATGAAGGTCGTGGCCTCGGTCGACACCATCCTCACCAACGCCGTCGGCTCGATGACCCAGTCCGTGGGCGCGGCCAAGGCCTCGATCGTCGTCGGCAACCACTCGACGGCCATCGCCGCCTCCAAGACCGAGACCGCGCTCGGGCTCGTGATCCTCACCAAGGCCGACGAGACCGAGGCGGTGTCGGCCATGAAGACCACCATGGTCGGCGGCGCGATCGCCGAGAAGATCGGCGGCAGTCACACGGTCGTGGCCGGCGCCATGGCCTCGTTCATCGGCGCGTTCCACAAGGTGGAGGCCGAGGGCAAGATCACCTTCAAGTGTGGCGGCAGCACCGTGGTCATCGACGGATCGGGCGTCACGATCCAGAGCGCCATGGTCGGGCTCATGGCCCCGAAGATCCAGCTCCCCAAGAAGACGACGGAGCTCTAGTGGCCGTTCGCAAGGTGGAGACGCGCACGAAGGTCCTCGAGGCCCGGAAGCGACCGAAGAAGAAGGCGGTGGGTCGGACGACGAGCGACAAGGCCCTGGCCAAGGAGCGCGTCCTCGACCGCGTCCTCGAGCAGGTGGCCGCGTCAGCCTCCGAGGTCGAGGCGCCCGCGAAGCTGCCTGCCCCCGCGCCGGTGCGCGCAGCTCCCGGCGACGCGGGCCCTCTGCGGGTCGCGCGGGTGGTGGCGGTCCAGGGACGGACCGCCGAGGTCGTCTTCCGCGGAGAGCACGCCCGCACCCTGGCCGCGCTGAGCGAGGACGTGGAGGCCGAGATCGTCGCCCAGGCGATGAAGAACCGGGACGTCGTGCTGGTGGAGCGGCCGGGTGGCGATGCCCCCCCGGTCGTCCTGGGTGTCGTTTCGGCCCGCCGACCCCGCGAGCTCCACCTGTCCGCAGAGACCATCACCCTCGAGGCGGCCCGGGAGGTCCTCGTGCGGTCGGGCAAGAGCGCCCTCCGTCTGCGCGAAGATGGCGACGTCGAGCTCGTGGGCAGCCGAATCCTCGCCATGTCGCGCGGTCTTTTCCGTATCGTAGGGAGGATGCTCCGGCTGAACTGACCGCCCGCGATGGACTCCCCCGCCCCACGACAACCACACCGACTTCGAGGTTCACCCGCAGGTCCTGGTCGACCGCGACGGTGAGGTGCTGGTCTGCATCGTCAAGGCCACCTTCGAGCTGCCGCCGATGTCGTCGAGCCTGGAGCTCGCGGGCGAGGACGACCAGCGCATGATCCGCATGGCCGACGTGCCGTGGGGCGAGCCCGAGAAGAGCAGCATCCTGTTCCCCTCGGACCTGTGCGTCCGCAAGCCGGGCACCGACGTCGTGGTGGTCGCCGAGGCGCACGCGCCCAACGGCGTGCCGGTCCCGGTGTTCGATTGCGGCATCCGCATCGGCTACCTCGAGAAGTACGTGCGCTGCTTCGGCCTGCGCGTGTGGGAGGCCAACGGCAACGGCATCACCCCACCGAGCGCGCCGATCGATCGCGTCGAGATCCGCTACGACAACGCCTGGGGCGGCTTCGACGACAGCGATCCCGAGAACCTCGTCGAGGAGGCGCGCAACCCGGTGGGCATGGGGTGCGTGCGCGATCTGTCGCTGCTCACCCACCAGCCGGCGCCCATCCTCGAGGATCCCAACCACCCGCTCACGAGCGTGCGCACGCGCCCACCCCCGGCCAGCCTCGGCGCCGTCGGTCGCCACTGGGAGCCACGCCGTAGCTACCTCGGCACCTACGACGACGCCTGGTTCGAGAACCGCGCGCCGCTTCCGCCCAAGGACCAGTCCGACCGGATGAACGTCTGCGCCTCGCCAGGGCTGTGGAGCGAACAGCCCCTGCTCGGTGGCGAAGAGGTCGCGCTGCTCAACCTCATCCCCGGTGGAGGCGCGCTGCGGTTCTTCCTGCCGCAGGCCAGCGTGGAGCTCGAGTTCCGCGTCAAGGGCCGTGACCCGGTGATCGTGCGGCCCCACCTCGACACCATCATCGTCGACACCCTCATCCTCGAGCCCGAGGAGCGGCCCGCGGTCGAGCTGGTCTGGCGGGCGTCGGTCAAGGCGCCCCGTCGCCTGAAAGACAGCCGAATCATCATTCGCGAGGGCTGAGCCGCCCGGCCTGGATGGCGAAGGCGAGCGTCAAGTCCGACAAAGGTCACTCCCAGGGGACGGATGGGCGTGCCACCCTGGATCTCGTGGCGATCGCCTACGTCTACGACGGCTGTCTCTACCTCGCGGTCACGCGGAGGTGCACGTTGCACTGCACCTTCTGCCCCAAGACCCACGGTCGGTGGACCGTCGCGGGCAACTCCCTCCACGACGACCCGGAGCCGTCCGCGGCCGAGCTCGTCGCGGCCGCAGAGGCCGTGGGGCTCGAGCGTCACCAGGAGGTCGCCTTCGTCGGCCTCGGCGAGCCCACGCTGCGGTTGCCCGTCGTGCTCGAGACCGCGAAGCAGCTCCGGGCGCGCGGCTTCTACGTGCGGCTCGTCACCGACGGACTCGCGTCGCTGCGCGAGGGTCACGACGTGGCGCCGCTGCTCGAAGGCGTGTTCCACGAGGTGGACGTCTCGCTGAACGCGCCGGACGGCGCCACCTACGCGGCGCTGTGCCCGAACCCGTACGGCGAGCGCGCGCACGCCGCGGCGTGCGAGTTCCTGCGCCGGGTGCGCCTCTACGTACCGTGCGCCAAGGCCACCGTGGTCGCGATCCCGGGCCTCGATCTCGAAGCGTGTCGGGCGCTCGCCCGCGACCTCCGCGTCGAGCTGCGCGTGCGCCCCTATTTCGACCCGCTGCGCGGGGAGCCGCACCCCGCACCCCTCCCGCCCTCCGCCAACCGCCCGCGAAGCTCGAGCGTCGCGCCTCCCGAGGCCTGAGTCTCGGGCCTGGGTGCTCGTGGTGGTTCGACTTGCAGGAAATGCGATCGCCTCCAGGGTGCGTGGTAAGCTTCCTCTCGCCGTGGGCCACCGTCCGACCGACGACGATGCGCCGACCATGTCGGAAGCCTCCCTCGATCCCGGGGACGATGGCGACGACAACCAGCCCACGCTGATCCACAACCCATCGCGGCACGTGATGCCGGTGATGGTGAAGAACGTGCCGGTGCCCAAGGCCCCGGCGCCTCTCCCGCGACGCTCTGGATCGATGCCCGCGGTCGTGCCCTCGAGCGCGCCGTCGTCCGACGGCGAGTCGACGATGGCGCTCGAGGGGCCCTCGGCGTTCACCTCGGTGATGGGCGCGCGCGCCGCCGCTCCGGCGAGCGCGCCGGCGGCTCCACCGCCCGACCCGCAGCCGGCGCCGAACGCCTTCGCGGTGCCCGACTCGCGCAGCGAGCTCGAGTCGACCCAGTACCTCCTCGCGCCCTCGGGCCAGGCCTCGGCGTTCGCGGCCATGCCCGCGCCACCGAGCTCGACCCCGTCGCACCAGGCGGGCCTGCCCGCCGAGCCGTCCACGCTCCCCTATCCTCCGAGCGCGTCGCCCTTCGCGGCGCCTCTACCCGCGCAAGCGCCCGCGCCGATCCCTCCGCACGTGCCCCCGCGTCGCGTGCCGATCTGGGTCTGGGTGCTCGTGGGCCTGCTCGTGCTCGGCGGTGGTGGCACGGCGATCGTGCTCCTCGTCCTCTCGTGAGCTCGAGCCCCGAGAAGAGCAACGTCATCGTCACGGGGGCTTGATGCTCAGGTCCTTGTCGAGCACGAAGAACTCCTTGCCCTTCGGCGGGTCGGCGTCGGCCTCCCGGATCCGGACCTGTTGCCAGCCGTTGACCACCCCGCCGTTCCAGCGAACGACGGCGGCCCCTTTCACCAGCGTGCCGACGAGCGGCGAGGTGGCCGAGGGCCCGAGGCGCACGTCGGTGTCCTTGCTCGCGTAGTAGGACGACGCGCTGGTCCCCCAAGCTCCGAGCCCGCCGAACCCGAGGGTGTCGGCGACGAGTCCGCCGAGGCCCGGTGCCTCGAGCTCCTGCGCGTCGACCCAGGCATCGAGCAGCAGATCGTCGGAGTGGCGGACGTGCACCCGACCGGTCACGGTCTCGTACGCGGTCAACGGGACGAGGTGTGGATCCTTGGCGAACTGCAGGGTGTACGCGACCTTGGCGCTCGCGGAGGGGCGCAGGCCGAGGCTCTTGCTCGCCGCGAACCGCAGCTCGCCACCCTTGGGCACCACCGGCGCGATGGTGGGCTGGGTGATGCGCAGATCTGCGCAGGCGACGGCTGCCTCGACCGAGACGAAATACGGAGAGCGCGACCTCGCCCGCAGGCCTCCATCCTCCCGGACGAGCAGCGGCGCGGTCGCACGGATCGCGAGCGCCTTCGGCACCACCTCCAGATCCTTGGCGGCGCCGAGCGGCAACGTCGCGGGCTCGACCCACAGATCGACCAGCAGGGTCGGGGGCTTGGTGCCGCTCTTGACCCGCAGGAGCGCGGTCGGCTTGGCGGAGAAGCCCGAGACCTCGAGCCAGCGGTGCGTGCCGCGGAGGATCACCACCACCGGGCCACCCTTCTCGTGCTCGTGGAGCTCGAGGGTGTCGACGTTCTTGCCGCTCACCACGCAAGGAGGCTGCGGAGGTCCGGGCGGATCCCCCGCGCGTGCGGGACCCACGAAGGCAGCCGCCGAGAGCGACAAGAGCGCGAGCGCGGTGCGCATGCGCGAAGGATACTCCGCCCTGACCGATGCGGGCGTTCACGTCTGCCAGAGCGGCCGCCGTTCACATCTCGAAGTAGCCGCCGGGGATCACGAACGTGTCGTCGCGACCGGCCAGGGTCAGGACGCCCCAGCAGGCGAGCTTGGTCTTGATGGCGAAGGCGAGCGCGTGCTCGGTGCTCTCGGCGATCGGCGCCAGCACCGCGAGGTTCGCGCGATGGACACCCCACGAGCCCGGTCCGTGCTGGAGGAGGGCCGTGTGCAGCTCGGCGCCGGCGGCCTCGGGGTTCTTGAGGATCGCCACGCGGAGCCGGACGGGCTCCTTGCTGCCGGCGCCGGCCACGTCGAGGTAGACGAGGTCGTTGCGGGCGCGCTCGGTCTTGATCTTGAGGCCCTGCGCCTCGAGGAAGGCGACCAGCGCCTTCTCGTCGAGGAGCTTGTGCTCTGGATCGACGTTGAGCTCCTTGCAGACCTCGGGCTTGAGCCGGATCGCGTCGAGGTCTCCGCCGGAGCCTCTCGAGGAGATGACCGAGCTGGAGACCTCGCTCGTGCTGTTCATCGCGAGCGGGTGGCTCGTCGAGGCACAGCCGAAGAGGCCGAGGAGGCCGAGGAGGCCGAGGCGGAGGCGGGGGAGCGCGCGGGCGGGACCCATGACGCCCTACTCGTACCAGAGGAACGACCGGGACAACGAGTTTGGTGCAAGGACCGGGTGCCAGCGGGGCCCCGACACGCTTAGTTGCCCCGCCGGCCAGAGAGTCCCTAAGCTCCGCCCATGGTCCGCCGGGTCTCCGCCGCCCCCCTCGTCCTCGGCCTCGCCGTCGCCGGCTCGCTGCTCGCCTGTGGCGGTGGCCCCGCCCGCGTCGCGCTCGAGAACAAGGTCTTCTACGAATACGGGCTCGGCGCCTCGATCGACCCGCAAGCGTTCGAGAAGGCCCACCCGCCCCTCGATCTCGCCAAGAAGGACAAGCAGCCCGAGTACATCGGGGTCGCCATCCTCGGCGGTTCGGTGCGCATCTCGCGCCCGAAGGAGTGGGTGATCCGCGGCGCCAGCAACGCGAGCGGCGGCCGCTACGTCCAGTACCTCTCCCGCAACCAGTACCTGTTCTCGATCTACGAGCGCCCCGACCAGGCCGACGACCTCTGGCGCGACATCCTCGCCCGCTACGAGGAGGACGTGACCAAGGCCGGCGCCGAGATCGTCGGGCCGCGCGTGCCCATGGCCACCTGGAACGCGCAGGGCCGCGGCTTCGTCGTCAAGCGCCAGGTGCAGGCGGCCAAGGCGCCCCTCGTGAACATCTGCCACGAGTACCTCCTCCGCAGCCCCAAGCGGGTCGTGCTCGTCCAGGTGGTGCACCCCGTCGACGGGCTCGAGGAGCTCGAGGGCGAGCTGCTGCGCGTGATGAACACGCTCGAAGTCGACTGATCCGCCTGCGGATCAGACCACGCCGTCGCGCAGCCACGCGCCGAAGCGCTCGCCGATCATCAGCGTGGGCAGGTTGGTGTTCCCGGTGGGGACGGTCGGCATCAGGCTGCCGTCGGCGACGAGGAGGCCCTCGACGCCCCGCACGCGCCCGTGCCCGTCGGTCGCCGCCCTCGGGTCGTCGTCGGCGCCCATCGGCACCGTGCCGCACAGGTGGTAGCCCGAGTCGCAGCTCTTGCGGATCCAGGCGTCGATTCGCGACCGGCGCGCGAGCACGTTCTCGCCGGGCCACACGCAGCGCGCGAGCTCGCGCATGACCTTGGTGGTGACGAGGAGCCCCGCCCGCTCCATCGCCTCCACCGCCTTCGCGCGGTCCTGCGGGTCGTCGAGCAGCAGCGAGTCGACGCGCGGCCGCGCGTGCGGGTGCGCGCTCGGGAAGCGGATGCGTCCGTGTCCGCGCGGCTTGCCCACGTGGGCCATGACGGTCACGCACGGCACCGAGAGCCAGGGCGTGGGGAAGCAGTTGCCGACCTGCATCTGCATGTCGGCGTGCCGAAGCGCGGCCCGACGTCCGACGCGTAGCGGTAGACGACCTGGATGAGCGGGTCGTCGACGCTGCTCGTGCCCCAGCGGTGCGGGACGAGGACGATGGCGGTGCCGGGGTGGTCGAGGAGCTGGGCGCCGATGGCGGGTACGTCGGCCACGAGCTCGACGCCGAGGCGCTCGATCTCGACGCGCGGCCCGACGCCCGAGCGCAGGAGGATGCCGAGCGTGCCGACCACGCCCCCCGCGAGCACCACCTTGCGGGCGGGCACGGTCTCGATGGCGCCGCGCCGCTCGATCTCGACGCCGGACACCTTGCGTCCCTGGAACAGCACCCGCCGCACGTGGGTGTCCGGCTCGAGCGAGAAGTTGGGGCGCGCGCGCACCGCGCGCGTGAGCCAGGCCTCGGCGGCGCTGATCCGGCGGCCGTCGATCTTGTTCATGGCGTGCGGGCCGTGGCCCTCGCTGCCCGGCGCGTTCGCGTCGGGACACGGCGCCGAGCCGAGCTCCGCGCACGCCTCGAGGAACGCGGCCGACCATGGTCGCAGCTCGGACGCGGGGTGCCTGCGCACGGGCAGCGGACCGTCCTTGCCGTGGTAGGGCGCGTCGCCGAAGTCGAGGTCGCGCTCGAGCCGCGCGAACGCCGGCAGGCACTGGTCCCAGGACCAGTCGCGGAGGCCACGGCTCTCCCACTCGTCGTAGTCCGAGGGGTGCCCGCGCACGGCGATGCAGGTGTTCACCGCCGTCGAGCCGCCGACCACGCGGCCGCGCGGCAGGGGGAACAAGGTCTGCACCGTCGTCGGGCGGTGCCGGTAGCCGAAGTCGTGCGAGGTCATCGCGTTGCGTCGACCGTCGGCGAGGTCTCTCGGCAGCGCCTCCGGTGCGTAGTCGGGGCCGGATTCGAGCAGTCGCACCCGCGAAGCGGAGCGTTCGGTGACCCGGGCCGCGATGACCGCACCGGCCGCGCCGGCGCCGACGACGAGGAGCGGCTCGTCCATCAGCTCTCGCAGAACAGGCAGACGTCGCGGCCGACGCTCTGGCTGGCGACGGTGACGAGCGCGCGCAGGATCTGGAGGATGCGGTGGGTGGTGATCGGGTCGAGTGACGTGCCGTGCTCGCTCGAGAGGTGGGCCCACTGCTCGGCGAGCTCGGCGGATCCGCGCTGCTCTTGTAGGCCGAGAGGCCGAGGATCGCGTGCGAGGAGAGCTTCACGATGGCCGTGTTGTCCGGGGCGACGCGGGCCGGGCGCAGCTCGTCGTCCGGCACGAGGTGGCGCACGAGCGCGACCAGGTCGCTGCCGTCGAACTGTCGCAGGCAGGCGTGCGGCAGGCTCTTGAGGGCCTTCGGCGCGCGCTCCTCGAGGAAGGCCTCGTCGGGTTCGGGCGGGACGACCGGCGGCACGGCGGGGCGACGCAGATCCCTGGGCAGCGGCGAGGCGGGGTGGTCGCTCGAGAAGCCGTCCGGCACCCACCACGGCGCCGCGACCGGCTTGCCGAGGCGGAGGTCGAACACGGTGCGCAGGTCGGGCTCCGCGCGCGGAAGGCTCCACCCGGGGAACATGATCCGCGAGCTCGTCTTCGGTGGCGACGAAGAGCACTCCGTACGTGGACATCAGGCGGCCTCGGGCTCGTCGTCGGTGACGACGCGCGGCTTGTTCTTGGTGGGATCGTCGCCCATCACGATGCGCACGCGGGTCGGTCCGCGCTGCTCGGTGGCGAGCTGGGTGTTCTTGCCGAGCACCGCGCCGCGCGCGTGCCCGAGGCGGAACTTGGCGCGTCCGCCTGCTCGAGCTTGAGCTCGAGCTCGGGCTCGAGGACGCCGCCAGAGAACTGATCGACGATGCGGCGCAGGCGCTCGTGGTGGCGACCGCCGGGCATGAACGCCTCGTAGAGCTCGTAGGGCACCGGCCCCACGATCGCGGAACGCGCCGAGCGGTCGAGGACCGAGCGGCCGATGGTCATGTCCTCGCCGAGCACGGTGTTGGCGACGCCCAGCCGCACCCGCTGGATCTCCTCGATGTTCATGCGGCGCGCGACGAAGCTCTCGATCTCCACGCCCACGCCCGGCAGCAGGCGCTCGAGGATGATGCGCAGCATGCGCGCGGGGCGGGTGTGCTGGGAGACGAGGCTCGCGAGCCCGAGGAGATCGCCGGGCGGCAGGCCGTGCTGGGGGAGCGCGCCGTTCGCGTCGACGCCCACGAAGGCGAAGGCGCGCTTGGTGAACGCGTCGGCCGCGTCGGTGCGGAAGCCCGCGGCGAAGCGGTACTTCTTCCACGCGCGGAACATGAGGCTGATGAGCCGGTGGTGGAAGAGATCGTAGAAGTCGCGGAGCGTGCGGTCGTCGTCCTGCTCGGCCCGCAGGAGGTCTTCGGTGAGGTGGGGCGCGAGCGGAGAGACCGCCCCGACGAGCCCCATGAACGTGGTGGTGATCTTGCCGTAGACATGGCCCGCGCGGACGATGCGCGGCTCGATCGAGGTGATGTCGCTCGCGTGGAAGATGAACGAGGGGTCGTGGGCGAACCGGATCGCCTCGGCGCTCGGCGGGCCGTTCTCTCCCACCGGGGTGGTCCCCGGGTAGAGGCGCTGCAAGAGCTGAACGGCGCGCACGAAGTCGAAGCGCGGGGCCTCGGCGGCGAGCTGTTCGCTCAGAGTAGCGTTAGATTTCCGCTCCTCGGGGGCCATGCGAAGTTCAGCTTGCTCTGGACGCCGTGGATGGTCGTCCGGGAGAAGGAGTTGAGGGAGACGTAGTTGGCGAAGAAGCGATCGAGGATCGCGCCGAACAGGAAGAGGTCACCGTCTCCATCGAACCCCTTCTCGTCGAGATCGATGTCGATGCCGACCCCGCGGACGGCCGTTCCACGCCACACGCGCTCGGCGGCGGAGAGGCGGATGTCCTTGAGGGCCGCGAGCCGGAGCTCGTTGGCGCGCGCGGCCTGTCGATCGACCAGGCCGTGCAGGTTGTAGACGTCGAGCGCCGCGCGGAGCACCTCGGGCTCGGTGAGCGAGCGCAGGTTCATGGCGGCGTGGGCCACGACCCGCCACTGCAGCTCGCGCCCGAGCGGCGGTGGCACGTGGGGCGTGACCGCCGACAGGTTCTTGAACGAGCAGATGGCCGGCGAAGACGCGGTGGGCTCCTTGATCTCGCCGGCACGGATCGCCGCGGCGAGCTGCCGGTTGGTCGCGAGCATGTCGATGGAGATGACGTCGACGTCGGGGGGCACGCCCACGTCTTCGGGCGTGGAGAACGACATCATCATGTCGACGCCCTCGGCGACGACGCTCGGGCGCAGGTGCAGGCTGTAGAAGAACTGCTCCTGTCGCGCCGCGCCGAGGTGCGAGAAGTCGAAGAACGAGGAGACGTCGAAGCGCTTGCTCGACCCGCGGGAGAGCCCTTGCACCCGCGTGACGGCGTAGACTTCGCCCTGCGCCGGAGCGAGACCGGCGGGACGCACGAGGAACTCCTCGCGCATCGGAGAGAGGCGGATCGGGTCGGCGGTGGTCGAGAAGATGTTGACCACCGGGACGCAGTGCAGCTTCATCGCGTCCTTGGCGATGCGGGTGCCCGCGGGCAGCTGTCCGTCGAAGCGGAACGCGATGGCGAAGCGATCGATGTTGGGGTCGAGCTCGCTGATCCGGCCCACCCCCGCGACGTCGAGGAAGCAGAACTTCTGCGGCAGGGCGTAGTACTCGGCGAGCAGACGGAACCCCGGGAACGCCGCGCGCGGAAACGGCAGGAGCGCCTCGTCGTCGCCGAAGCCGGCCCAGCTCAGGGCGCGGCGGCCGAGGGGGAGCTCACGCTCCTTGGCGCCCGTGCTGGTGGTCTCGATGAGGACCATCGACTGCGTGCGCTCGTGGAGCAGGTGCAGGAGGCCGAGCGCGTTGCGCGCCTCGCCGGTCAGGTGGAGCCGCAGCTTGTCGGGCGCGAACGAGGCGATCGGCAGGCCGAGCGGCACCTTCATCTCGACGCGCAGCTGCTGGCCGCCGCCGGGGAGCAGCTCGAGCCGGACGTCTTCGATCGTCCACGGGCAGATCTCGGTCGGCGCCGTCGACGAGAAGATGCACTGCTGGCCGTCGACCGGCACCGAGCCGAACTCGGTGCCCTGGGGCACGAGGTAACGCTCGCGGAGGGCGTTGGCCATCGGCGAGATCTCGAGGATGGTGGCCGAAGGGATCGGCCGGACGAGCTGCGGGAACAGCAGCATCGAGATGGCGTGGATGGCCTCGGGGAGCTCGTCGTCGAGCTTCTGGCGGATGCGGCCGGTGAGGAACGCGGTGCCCTCGAGCAGGCGCTCGACGTCCGGGTCGCCGCCACGGTCGGCCAGCATCGGCGCGAGCTGGGGTAGGCCTGCGCGAACTCCCGCCCCATCTCCCGAAGGAATGCGAGCTCGTCCTGGTAGTAGCGGCTGAACAAGGGCTTCGGGCTCGGGGCTCAGTCGACGCCGATCTTGCGCGACGGATCGATGTGGGTCTCGAAACGCACCTTGTTCCGACCATCACCGCCCACCACCTGGCCGATGATCTCGTAGCGGAGGGTGAGGTCGCCGGTCTCGGACGGGACGTGCTTGAGGACGACGTTGGTGAGGCGGGGCTCGTAGCGGGTGATGGAGTTGCGGATCGAACGCGCCATCATGGCGATGGCGTCGGGGAAGTTGTGGATCAGCTCGCTCACGTCGACGAGGCCGTACTCCGGGCACGCGGGCGTCGAGCCGTTGCGCGTGCTGCAGATGCCCCGCAGGTTGTCGAGGATGCTGTCGCGGATCTCGGAGTCGCTGACCTGCCGGCGGGCGATGGCCAGCTCGGGGTGTCGGATCCGAGTGAGGAGCGTGTGACCAGCCATCGCAGGGGACGGAGACTAACCGAGATGATCGCGGATCGGAGTAGCCAAAAGAGCGGAACGTGCTCGGTGGGTCGCCCCCGTGGGGGGCTCCCCGCAAAGAAGTTGGGCACGGGCGGGGTCGCGGGCTAGGGTTCGCATCGACATGCCCGTCCGTTGGCGCGCCCTCCTCGCCGTCCCTGCCGCTTGCGCGGCCGGGCTGGTGCTCTCCGCGACCGCCTTCAGCGCTGGCTGCAGCGCCCAGGAGGGGACTCGTCCGAGGACGGAAGACAAGGCTCGCCGCCTCGTCCCCATCCCGGCTTGCGTCATCCCCTTGCCGCCGCGCAAGGCGGGGACCGCCGGGATCATGCGCACGCTGCCCGAGAACCAGCTGTGGCGTCTGGTCTACCCGTCCTTCGACACGGAGAAGAACCGCCTCCCCGAGCGCGCCCCGGTGTGCACCGGGGACGCCTTGCTCGACGACAAGCTGTTCGAGGGCGGCCTGCCCCTCCGCGGCTCCTGGCCCCTGGCCATCGAAGAAGGCGACCTCCACCTCGGCTCCGGTGGCGAGCGCCTGCGCCTGATCTGGCTCCGCTCCCACCGCTTCGGCGACGGCACCACCGGCGGCGCCCTGGCCCTCACCCGCGTGCAGGAGGACTTCGCCGAGGTCTACGCCGTCGGCGCCCTCCGCGCGCGCCCGGGCGAGAAGACCCGCCTCGGCATCGAGCGCATGGGCCCCGAGGTCGTGCCGACCGTCACCGACGACGGCTGCCTCAAGCGCGCGCCGAACGAGCCGTGCGAGACCATCCTCCACCTCTACGTGGCGCGAAAGGGCGTGCTGAGCCCCGTCGCCGACGTGGTGCTCGAGCGGGTCGTCTACGCGATGGCCACCGAGCCCGGCATCAACGGTCGCATCGAGTACCACCTCACCACCTCGCCGCAGTTCTCCGCCGGCGGCCTCAAGCTGCTCGAGCAGGTGAAGGTGGCAGACGAGAAGGGCAAGCCCCTCCGCAAGGCCGAGCTCGAGCGCATGCTGACGATCGATGGCGGCAAGCCGATGAAGGCGAGCGATCCGCCTCTCTGGCCCCGCTTGGCGCCGAGCGCGTCGGCGATCGTCACGCCCCCGCCGGCCCCCTCGGCGAGCGCCAGCGCCAGCAAGTGACCTGAGCCCCGCGGCCTCAGCCGCGGCGCACGGAGAACGACACCTCGGGGAGCGACACGCCGGCGAACCCGCCCGGTCGCACCGTCACCTCGAGGCGGTCCCCCTTCACGTCGGCCACGACCTCGACCCGCTTGCCGCCGGCCTCGAACAGCTCCGCGAGGGCGAGGCGCGCGACGTCCTTGGCCGCCGCGGCGGGGGCCTCCGCGGGGATCGCGGCGCCGAGCTGCTCGACGACGTGCGAGAGGCGCGCGACGAACAGCTGATCCCCGAGCCGGCTCGACGCCGGCGCATCGGGCCCGACCTCGGTCTCCTTGCCACGGTGGAGCATCGGCGCGGCGGCGACGATCGCCGCGTCGTGGTTCGGCGCGCAGCCGAGCAGGAGGACGCCCGCCTTGGCCACCGAGCGCTGCGTGTCGGTGCTGACGAAGGTCTGGATCGGCAGCGCCATCTCCACCCCGTCGGTCACCACCTGGTGCACGGGCAGGTTCTCGAACGCTCCGCCGCGGGGCCCCGTGACGTCGCTGGCCCACCCGTTCTTCACCCAGCTCGCGGCCGCGAGCCCCACCACCGCGAGGCACGGGTTGCCGAAGAGGTGCGCGTCGGCCGGCTCCTCGAAGGCGATCTCGCGGAGCCGCGCGCTCTCCTTGGTGTGCGCGTTGCGGAGCACGAGCGGGTTGATGCCGAGCGTCACCCAGCGGCTGTCTTCGTTGGCGCCGAAGGCGCGCAGCGCGCGGGCGCGCGGCTCGTCGTGGGCCTCGAGGCGACGCTCCGATCTCTGCAGCGCCGCGATCGACTCGAAGCCCAGGTGGCTCGGCGCGCCCTCCACGAGCAGCGGCGCGCGGAGGTTCGCCGCGTGGCCCGCCCACGCCTCGAGCCGGTCGAAGTCGCGGGGAGACGGGTCGAGCGGCGGGTCGACGAGCAAGAGGTCGATGGGCGCCCGCCGCGACTCGTCACCCTCGCGCTGCGCGAGCCACGCGAGGGCGTCGCTCACGTCCTCGACGTGGGCCGGCACGAGGTCGAGCTCGACCCCCGCGCGGAAGTCGAGCCGATCGACGAGGAGGCGCGCGCCGCGCCACGCGCGCTCGAGGCGCGAGACCTCGGGGTGCGCGAAGATGGAGCCGAGCAGCGCCACGATCGCGGCGTCGAGCCGCTCGAGCGAGGAGCCGACCTCGGCGAGTCTCTGGGCCGGGGAGCGGGCCGTGCGGGCGATCGCCGCGACGAGCTGCGAGACGCCGCCCTCCGGGGCCATGGGCGAAGGCGGCGGAGGCGCGGGGGCCTCGGCCACCGGCACGACGACGTCGATCTGATCGAACAGCGCGCCGAGCGGCGAGTCGTCCTTCTTCGGCGGGGGCGGCGCGACCGCCGTGCTGACGTCCGGCGTGAGCGCGAAGGCCCAGCCAGGGCGCGGGAGGATGCGCTCGAGCGCGCGCCGCGCATCGGCGGGCGAGAGCGTGCGGTTGCGGACGGCCAGCACCGTCTTGCGCGCCTCCATCAACGCGCGCACCGGCGGCGCGGCGTCGACCATGCCGTCGGGTCGGAACGACTTCAGCTCGGTGAGGCGCAGGTCGAAGCGCAGCTTCTCGCCGCCTGGATCGAACGGGTCGTCGACCTCGAGCACGAGCGCGGGCGCGAGCTCCTTGAACTGGGCGTCGAAGGTGTACTTGTCGACGGGGAGGGGGAGCAGCGCGGGCGGCGCGCCCAGCGACACCTCGCGCGAGGGCGTGAGCGGCGCGAGGAAGACCACGCGGAAGGTGCCCTTGTCCTCGAGGTCGACCTCGAGCGGACCATCCACCGGGCGCTCCTCGGCGCGCGACGCGGCGTCCAACGCGGCGGGCCTCACGGCCGCCGCGGGCCCACCGAAGCCGATCGAGAACCCGCCGAGTACGCCCTTCTTGTCGTCTTCGCTCACCCGCCCGGGATATCACGCCCGGCTTCGCGACCGAAGCGGCGGATCGCGCGGCCCGGTCACCAGCAGATCATCGGGTCACCAGCAGATCATCGATCCGGAGTAGCCGCACTCGGGGCGCGCCATCGTCGAGTACAACATGCCGGTGAGGAAGCCGATGCCGAGGCCGAGCGTGGCGCCGGCCGCGAGCTGCCCGGCGTTCTCGTAGTTGCCCGCGCTGCGCCCCACGACGGTGATGCCGCCGAGGATCAGCGGGATGCCGACGTGCCCGAACAGCCCGAGGCCGCTCACCTGACCATCGCTCCACTTGGTCGTGTCGATGATGAAGACGGCGAGCCCGTGGCCGAGCGTGGCGCCAGCCCCGAAGGCGTGGGTCGACGGCGAGCCGAAGTCGGCGCAGCCGGGGCCGCCCTGGTTGGTGTCGTCGCAGCCGGGCCGCGGGCCTTTGATCTTCGCCTTGAGGAAGTTCTCGTTCACGAACGCGAACGTGGAATAGGTCATCATCGGCGCGAGCACCGAGTAGTGCCAGCGCGCGTGCCACCCGGTCGTCACCTCGGAGCCTGGGTAGAAGATGCGCGGCATCAGGAGGCCCGCGGAGACCGCCGCGACGAGGGTCGCATCGGTCACGCCGCCCCATGTGGCGTCACGACTCGGAGGAGGAGTGACCTGGGCGCTCGCGCTCCCCGTCACAGCCAACGTCGCCACGGCTACACCCGCGAGAAGCAGTTTGCGCATCGATCAGGTTCCTTGCGCGACAGTCTCTACGACAAGCGGGCGTCGGGACCAACAAACGACGAACGGCCCCTGGTCGATCTTGGTCCTGCCGAGCTCGGCTGCACCCTGGTCCAGGGGGTGAACGACAGGAAATTCAGCCACTTGCAACTTTCTTGGGGGCGGCGAGGTGGAGGCTTGTAACGAGGGGCTGCCTCTGTAGACTTACGCTCGGACCTTCTGGTGGTAGCCAATCCATCCACGCTGGGTCCGGCGACGCAAACCTCCGCTTCGGTCCGGTCTGCGCCGCCTCGACTTTCTGGCCGCTCGTGGGAGCCACCCTCACGACGGAGGAGGACAGGCAGCGCAAGTCGAGGTTCCGAGAAGACTCGGAACTCCCCCCGGTTTCCAGGAGAGGAATCGCGGGGTCAAGTCCACGAGGCACTCGTTCGCATGTCGCGTCCGGGCGCCGATTCACATCGATTCGTTTCGGAGGTTTCCCATGGCCTATACATTCTACACCGCGATCAAGGGCAAGAAGCAGGGTCAGTTCAAGTCGAACAGCAAGCAGGAGAAGCGCAAGGACAAGTGGATCGAGGGCCTCTCCTACTTCCACGAGGTCAAGTCGCCGCGTGACATCGCGACCGGCCAGGCGAGCGGCAAGCGCCAGCACCTGTCGATCACGTTCGCGGCCGAGTGGGGCCCCCAGACCCCGCAGATCCTCCAGGCCCTCTGCACCAACGAGGTGCTCCCCGAGGTCGAGTTCAACTTCGTCAAGACGAACGAGAACGGCGAGGAGTACGTCTACCACAAGATCAAGCTGACCGACGCGACGGTCTCGAACGCCAAGTACTCGACCGGCTCGGCCGCGGGTGAGGGCGCCTCGACCTCGAAGCACACCGGCCAGCACGACACCCACGAGCTCGAGACCATCTCGCTCAGCTACCGCAAGATCGAGATGGAGAACATCGACGGCAAGACGATGATGCTCGACGACTGGCACCTCCAGGGTGGTTGATCCCTGACCCAGGGTCCGTCCAAGTGACCCGCGTGACGCCTGCTCCCACCAAGGGGGTGGGCGTCTCGCTTTTTGCGCGCTACCAGGGACCGAGCATGTTCGCCAACGATCGTCCGCTCCTCGGCGTCTACTGGGGTGACCGCGCGGAGTCGCTCGAGGAGAGCGCCGCGAGGGCCCACGGCATCCTCGAGGCACTCGCGGGAGAGGGATCGGGCCCGTGGCGTCTGCGCGCCGACGACACGCCGCTCGACGAGCCCGGGGCGATCGGCGCGGCGATGCGCGCGCACGTCGAGGCCGCCGAGCTCGACGAGTCGTACGGCTTCGTCCTCGAGGCCCAGAGCGAGCAGGGCTGGGTGATCGACCTCACCGTCGGCGCGAAGCTCGACCTGCCGACCGCGCCCACCCCGAACTCCGTCGTGCTCGAGCGCAAGACCGTCGACCTCGCGTCGGAACGCACGCTCCTCCGGTCGCTCGTCCAGCACACCGGTCCCGAGTGGGGTGTCTCCACCCGCTTCGCGCGGGTGATGGAGCTCGCGCTCGCCGGGAGCCCTGGGGCGCCCCACGTCGGCGCGCTCACGTTCTTCTCGGCCCGCCGCGGGAACCTGCCCCCGCTGCCGGCCGGCATCGAGCTCGAGTCGTGGACCGAGGGGCACCTGCTCACCGTGGTCGGCGAGCCGTTCGAAGAGGCGCGCGATCGCGCCCACGACTTCCTCGCGCAGCGCGCGGGCGGCTCCGCCCGATCCTGGTGCGGTCCGACCACGCCCCGTCGACGGCGAGTCGGGGCTCGGATCCGGCCCACGCGATCGCCACCTCGTTCCTGCACCACGCCCTCCGCGCGGCGGACGTCGGCCTGGTGATCGGTCCCGGCGCGCCGCACGGCCCCGCCGATCTCGCGCTGTACCTCGAGGGGGCGAGCCCGCTCGAGGCGGTGCCCCACCTCGTGATCGAGGTGGTCGGCGCCGATCCCGCGGTCGCCCGCGAGGACCGAGGCGCGCGGATCGAGGCCCACGAGCGCGCCGGGGTCCCCTACGTATGGCTCCTCGATCCGCGGCTCGGGCTCCTCGAGGTGCTGGAGCGCGGGGCCGACGGCCGCTACGTACGGGCCGCGACGGCGAGCGAGAGCGGGAGCTTCGTCGGCCTCGCTACGGTGACCCTCGAGCTCGACGCGCTGTTCGCCGAGATCGATCGCTGGGCGCGGTAGCGCCGCGCGGCACAGAGACGGTCGACGGTTCGGAGGACGCCCGCCGCTACGGCTTGTGTGGCCCGCCGCCCGCGGGCGGGAACTGCGGCGCGCCGCTGCCGACCGCGGTGAGGCCGCGCGGGTTCTGCCCGCCGCCGCCCGTGTCGCGCGAGAACTGGTTGTAGGCCTGGACGAACTGCGGGCCGAAGATGAGGCCGAACGCCTCCTTCTCTTCGTCCGCGAGATCGCTGTGGCGCTCCTTGTAGACCTCCCACAGCTTCTCGAAGCGGAACGGTCCGAAGCCGCCGACCTTCTTCTTGTCGGCGAGCGCCTCGATCGATTTCGGCGAGAGCTCGTCGAGCATCGATTTCACGCCGCGCATGATGCCGTCGAGCAGCGCGACCTGGTGGATCATGAGGTCGGCGAACGTGGACTCGATCGCGCGCGGGCCCTCGTTCTCCCGGTCGCGCCAGTCGAGCACCGACGCCGAGAGCTGTCGCCCGTCGGTGGCCGACTCGACCATGACCGCCGCGGTGGGCACGAGCGAGCGCGCGGTGGGCGCGCGACGCAGCTCCATCTTGGACTGGAACTGCTTGTAGCCGTCGCGGAGCGGGATGAAGGCCTTGAAGAAGACGTCGAGGACGCCCTGCAGCTTGGCGAGGAAGAGGACGATGTCGTTCGCGCCCTCGAGCGGCTTGTTGGGCACGTACGACGCGGCGAGCTCCTTGAGCGCCTGCAGCGCCATCGCGTCGTCACGGCCGGTGGCGCCGGCGCCGCCGCTGTTCGCGAGGGTCACGCCGACCAGCTGCGCGATGCGCTGGAAGTCGGGCTCCTGGGCGAGGGCGGGGTGGTCGCTCGCGAGGCCCTGGACCAGCTGGGCCTTCTGCGCCGCGGAAAGCCCTTGCGATTTGCTCTGGAGCTTCTCGGTGACCTGGGCCCACGCGCTGCGGTAGGCCTCGATGAGGGGCTTGAGCTCGCGCTTGGCCTCGGCGGAGGCGCCGAAGGCCTCGTCGCGGAGCGCCTGGGCCGCCGCCGGGTCGACCGCGAACGTGCTGCCACGCATGCGGACCGCCTGCGGGACCTTGGGCGCGAGCTCCGCCGGGAAGGCCTGGAAGAGGAGCCCCGAGACCGCGAACTCGTAGTTGCTGACCGCGAGGTCGACCAGCGCGTTCGCATCGATCTTGCCCTGGTTGCGCAGGTACGTGCCGTTGCGGCTCCCGAGGTCGCGCAGGAGCAACTGGCGGCCCTGTAGCTCGAGGGTGCAGTGGAACTGCGAGACGTAGGGGAAGTCGAGCTGCAGGTCGGACAGCGGGTTGCGGCCGATGCGGACAGGGAAGCGCTCGAACGTGCGCTCGAGCACCGTCCCGTCGGCAGTGTTGGTCACGCGCAGGCGCAAGCCGAGCGACACCCCGCCGTTGTAGCAGGATTCCGCCGGGTCCCGCCACGGCCCTCGCGTGTTTGTTGGGAGCCGCGCGGCGGGTGTGCAAACGTACGCGCGTGCGTTCCTTCCACACCGTCGTCCTCGCAGCACTGTCCCTCGGGGCCCTGGTGCTGCCGCACCGCGCGCCGCCCCGCGCCACGAGCGCCGACGACGCTCTGTGCCAGGCGCCGCCCGCGCACAAATCGCCGCCGCGACCGGCCCCGATGGGGACGGGCAGCCCCCTCGAGAGCTGCGCCCTCTCCTCGGAACTGTGCCTGCCGTTCCTCGAGCGCACCACCATCGCCACGCCCAAGCCCCTGCACAAGAACCCGAAGAACCTCGCCTCGCGGGCGCGCCTGACCCCCTATTCCCCCGCCGTCTCCGAGAAGACCCTCTGCGTCCCGCAGCAGACCTGGACGATTGGCCTGCGAAAGCCGGACATCGCGGTCGATCTGAGCCGGCTCGAGCCCTGGGTCCGGTATTTCACGGAGAGCGAGACCGGTCGCGCCATGACCGCCAAGTGGATCAAGCGCAGCGGGCGCCACCACCACGCGGTCGTCGGCGCGCTCGTGGCCAATGGGCTGCCGCGCGACCTCGAGGCCCTGGTGTTCGTCGAGAGCGGCTACTCGGAGACCGCCAAGTCCCACGCCGGCGCCGTCGGCCTGTTCCAGTTCATGGACAAGACGGGCCGCGACTACGACCTGACGATCACCTCCGAGTACGACCAGCGCAAGAGCATCGAGGCCGCGAGCGACGCCGGGGCCCGTCACCTGTCCGACCTCTACACCAAGTTCGGCAACTGGGAGCTCGTGCTCGCGGCGTACAACCTGGGCGCCAAGACCGTCCTCAAGCGGATGACCGAGACCGGGGCGATGGACTTCTGGAGCCTGGCCGCCATCGAGGGCGCGCTCCCCAAGGAGACCGTCCAGTACGTCTCGCAGATCCTTACCCTCATGCTGATCCTTCGGAACCCTGACCGGTTCGGGTTCGACCATGTGGAAAAGGAGGCCCCGGTGATGTTCACCGACCTCTCCGTCCCGCCGGGCACGGCGTTCGCCACCCTGGCCCGGGCGGCCGGCACCAGCGTCCGCAAGATCCGCGAGCTCAACCCGGAAATCGCCGGCCCCCACGTGCCGCTACGGCTCGGCTGGCTCGCCGTCCACCTCCCCGCCAAGGGGTGGGCCCGCGCCCGCACCATGCTCCCCTACCTCCTCGACACCGGGTCCACGGGACCCGAGTCCCAGGTTGGCGACGATTTCGACTGGGGACGCGATACGTTGCCGGCGCTGGAAGGAAAGCGCCCCTCGGAGTCGCTCGCGTTGATTCCGAAACCAAAGCCGGTCTACCGGCGACCCACTTCGTTGTTCGCGCTACCTCCTCCGGCACCCAAGCAGAAGTCTCCCCAACACTGACCCAAGAAGCCGAGGAACGATGCTCGTTGCCGAACCGCGCGCCCTGCTCCGCAAGCTGAACCCGACCTGCACCAGGCCCTCGAAGGCGCCGCCAGTGCCTGCATCGGCAGCCGCCACTACGAGGTCACCGTCGAGCACATGCTGCTCGCCCTGCTCGACGACCTCAGCAGCGACCTCGCGGTCATCCTGCACCACTACGGCATCGATCCAGTGACCGCGCGCGCCACCCTGCAGCGCTACGTGAGCGATCTGCGCTCGGGCAACGCCGGCAAGCCCGTGTTCGGCAGCCTCCTCCTCGAGTGGGTCCAGGACTCCTTCCTCTACGCGACGACCGAGCTCGGCGACACGCAGGTGCGTTCGGGCGCGCTGCTCGTCCGCCTGGTCTCCTCGCCGTCCCGCTACCTGCCGTTCGAGCTCCCCATCCTCGACAAGATCGTCCGCGACGATCTGCGCACCAACCTCTCGACCATCGCCGCGACCAGCGGCGAGGCCGCGGCCATGGTGCAGGAGCAGCAGCGCAACGCGGGCGGCGGCGCGTCCGAACCTGGCAAGAGCGGCGGGGCGGGGGGCCTCGGCAAGGCCGACGGACCGCTCGCGCGCTTCTGTTCCGATCTGACCGCGCGCGCCAAGGCCGGCGAGATCGACCCGGTGTTCGGGCGCGAGTCCGAGATCCGGCAGGTGGTCGACATCCTCGTCCGCCGCCGCAAGAACAACCCGATCATCGTCGGCGAGGCGGGCGTCGGCAAGACGGCGCTCGTCGAGGGGCTTGCGGTCCGCATCGCCGAGGGCACCGTGCCCGACCAGCTCAAGGACGTCGCCCTGCTCGCGCTCGACCTCGGCGCGCTCCAGGCCGGCGCCGGCGTGAAGGGTGAGTTCGAGAACCGCCTCAAGGGCGTCATCGCCGAGGTGAAGGCTTCACCGAAGCCCATCGTCCTCTTCATCGACGAGGCCCACACCATCATCGGCGCGGGCAACCAGGCGGGCGGCGGCGACGCGGCCAACCTGCTCAAGCCGGCCCTCGCGCGCGGCGAGCTGCGCACCATCGCGGCCACCACCTACGCCGAGTTCAAGCGCTACTTCGAGAAGGACGCCGCCCTCGAGCGTCGCTTCCAACCGGTGCGCGTCGAGGAGCCTTCGCCCGAGCAGGCCATCCTCATGCTGCGCGGCGTGGCCGAGCGCTTCCAGGAGGCCCACAAGATCAACATCACCGACGAGGCCGTCCGCGCCGCGGTCAACCTCTCGGCCCGCTACATCAGCGGCCGCTTGCTCCCCGACAAGGCGGTCGACCTCCTCGACACCTCGGCCGCCCGCGCCAAGGTCATGCGCGCCGCGCCGCCGGCGGTGATCGAGGACGCCCGCGCCCTGCTCGCCGGCATCGACCGTCAGCTCGCGGCGATGGACCGCGACCACGCCGCGGGCCACCCGATCGACGACGCCGCGCAGCAGCTCGCCAAGGAAAGAAGGCCGAGCTCGAGACGAGGCTCTCGGGGCTCGACGAGAAGCTCGCCGGCCAGCGCGCGATCGTCGCCCACATCGAGGAGGCCCGGAAGGCCATGGCGACCGACCCGGGCAAGCGCCCGGAGCTCGAGGGCGCGCTCGACGATCTGCGCAAGATCCCCCGCGACCAGCTGCTCACCCACGCCGACGTCGACGAGGCGCTCGTGGCCTCGGTCGTCGCCGACTGGACCGGCATCCCCGTCGGCAAGATGGTCAAGGACGACGTCGCCGCCATCCTGCGCACCGAGGACCGCCTCCGCGAGCGCGTGCGTGGCCAGGACAACGCCCTCGCCGCGCTCGCCCGCGAGCTGCGCGCCGCGCGCGCCGAGCTCAAGCCCAAGACCGCGCCGCTCGGCGTCTTCATGCTGGTCGGCCCCTCCGGCGTCGGCAAGACGGAGACCGCGCTCGGCCTCGCCGACCTGCTCTTCGGCGGCGAGCGCTTCATGGTCACGATCAACATGAGCGAGTTCATGGAGAAGCACACGGTCTCCAAGCTCATCGGCTCTCCGCCCGGCTACGTCGGGTTCGGCGAGGGCGGCGTGCTCACCGAGGCCGTGCGTCACCGGCCCTACTCGGTCGTGCTCCTCGACGAGGTCGAGAAGGCCGACCGCGAGGTGATGAACCTGTTCTACCAGGTGTTCGACAAGGGCACGCTCGCCGACGGCGAGGGCCGCGTGGTCGACTTCAAGAACACGGTCATCGTCATGACCTCCAACCTCGCGACCGACCTCATCACCAACGCGGCGCCGCCCGGTGAGCCCGTGCCCCCGCTCGAGGACCTCGTCTCGCTGGTCAAGCCCACGCTCTCGGCGCACTTCAAGCCGGCGCTGCTCGCCCGCATGACCGTGGTGCCGTACATCCCGATCGGCCCCGAGGCCCTCATGGACATCGCCAAGATGAAGCTCGGGGCGGTGGGCAAGCGGGCCAAGGAGTCGCACAACATCGATCTCGTCTTCGACGACACGGTCACGCGCGCGATCGCGGACCGCTGCCAGGAAGTCGAGAGCGGCGCCCGCAACGTCGATCACATCCTGCGTGGCACCATCATGCCGCTCGTCTCCTCCGAGATCCTCCGCGGCCTCGCCGAGGGCGTCGAGATGAAGGCGATCCACTTGTCCATCAAGGACGGCGACATCGTCTGCCGTCGCGAGGAGGCCTGATTTCCATGAGGCGCGCGCTACTCTTCTTGCCGTTGACGCTGGCTCTCGCTGCCGCACCGCTCGCTTGGGTGGGCTGCAAGCAAGAGATCTTGCCCGTCAAGGAACCCAAGAAGTGCGATCTGCAGGTCGTCACCCTGACGGTGGTGGCGGCGCCCCTCATCAACCCGAGCAACGAGGGCGAGGCGCGCCCGGTCATCCTGCGCATCTACCAGCTCAAGAACGACGTCCAGCTCCTGAACGCCAAGTTCGAGGAGGTCTGGAAGGACGACAAGAAGACGCTGGGCGAGGAGACGATCGTCAAGGTCGACGAGCTGCCCATCTACCCGAACAGCAAGACCGAGGTGAAGTTCGAGCGTGACGAGTCCGCCCAGTACGTGGTCGGCGTCGCGCTGTTCCGCAACCCCAAGGGTCGTAGCTGGTTCACCACGTTCGAGCTGCCCCCCTCGCCCAAGAAGGGCCAGGGGTGCGGCGCGACGTGCACGGGCGAGGAGTGCGACGGCGGGGCGCCGCCCGTGCTGTTCCCCAAGTTCTCGCTCTGGATCGAGGGCACGCGCATCGACACCGGGGACGACCACCTCGACGACGTCTCCCCCGACGCGGGCCGTTACAACGTGATCCACCTCACCGGCGGCGCGGGCGCGGCGTCCGGGAAGCCCGCCGGTCCGGCGGCGCCGAAGGGCTCCTGAGATGGCGAAGAAGCTCGTCTGGACCGAAGGTCTCTTCGTCACACAGCACCACTTCCAGCAGCTCGACGGCTATCACGAGGCGCTGCTGCGCGAGCGCTTCCGCCTGACGCTGCCGTTCGACTGGGGCGTGAACGATCTCGAGATCGACGAGCGCGCCCTCGCGAGCGGGCAGCTGCGCATCACGCGCCTCTCGGCCATCCTGCCCGACGGCACGCCGATCATCTCGGGCGAGGGCGAGGACGCGGTCCCCACGCGCTCGCTCGACACGGCTTTCAACGCGCAGACCCGCTCGCTCGACGTGTTCGTCGCGCTCGCCCAGCAGTCCGACAGCGCGCCGCTGGTCGACCTCGACGCCAAGCCGGGCGCGCCGCACCGGTTCGTGCGCGCGCAGTCCTCCGTCGTCGACGTGAACACCGGGCTCGGCGAGCACGGGCTCTCGTGGGCGCGCCCCAACCTGCGCGTGCTCCTCGGCGAGGAGCGCCGCGAGGGCTTCGACGCCGTACGCGTCGCCCAGCTCGTGCGCAACGCCACCGGGCAGATCACCCTCCGCGAGACCTTCGTCCCGCCGGTCCTCCAGATCCGCTCGTCGCCGTTCATCATGGGTGGCATGCGGCGCCTGCTCGGCGCGATGACCGGCCGCCAGCGCAGCCTCGCCGAGTCCCGCCGCCAGCGCACGGCGAGCGCGGTCGACTTCCAGGCCAGCGACTCCGCCAAGTTCTGGCTGCTCAACACCCTCAACACGCTGATCCCGCCGTTCTCGCACGTGGTCGACCAGGGCCACAGCTCGCCCGAGGACGCGTATCTGGTCCTCGCGCAGCTCATCGGGCAGCTCTGCACGTTCGCGGTCGACGGCGACCCGACCACCATCCCCAAGTTCAACTTCCTCGACCTCGGCGAGGTGTTCGAGCCGATGTTCGCGCGGGCGACCCAGCTCCTCAACGCGGTCATCGCCGAGCGCTACATCCAGATCCCGCTGCAGCGCCGCGACGACGGCATGTACCTCGGCCGCCTCGAGGACCCGCAGGTGCTGCGCTACGAGCTGTTCCTCGCCTGCTCGGGCACCATGCCCGAGGCCAACGTCCGGGACCGGCTGCCCAAGCTGATGAAGATCGCGTCCTGGGGTCAGATCGGCGCGATCCTCAACTCCGCCATCAACGGCGCCCGGGTCGAGCTCGAGTACCGGCCCCCCGGCGCCCTGCCGATCAAGCCCGGATTGACCTTCTTCAAGGTGGTACGCACGCCGGAGTTTTGGCCCGACATCGCTTCCAGCGGGAGCATAGCGCTGTACCACCCGGTCGACCCTGCCGCGACGGTCGACTTCCAGCTCTACGCCGTCGACCCCGCGAACCTCCAGTAAGCCTCTTTTCCCCGCCGTAACCCCGTTTCTGGAATCCCCACCATGCTCGACAAGATGTACTGGGTCTGCTCCGACGTACTGACGCTAGCGAGTCAGCTTTCGTCGGCGCGTGACCTGCCCTCTCCCGAGGTGCTCGCCCGGCGCATCGAGACGCTGTTCGACAACATGGCGCGCAAGGCCCAGGAGGCCGGCATCCCCGAGGCCGACGTGGCCGACGCCAAGTACGCGCTGGTCGCGTTCATCGACGAGCAGATCCTCCGCTCGCCGTGGCCGGGCCGGCAGCAGTGGATGGGGCGGCCGCTCCAGCTCACGTATTACAACGAGAACACCGCCGGTGAGGGCTTCTTCACCAAGATGGATCAGCTCTCGAGGGAGCCGAACCGCGCGCACGTGTTCCAGATCTACTACCTGTGCCTCGCGCTCGGGTTCCAGGGCGTCTACGCCGTCCGCAACGACGGCGACGGCCTGCTCGCGATGACCGAGCGCGGCGCCGCGCTCCTCGCCCGCGCCCTCCCGGGTGGCGAGAACATCAGTCCCCACGGCGAGCCCAAGGACAGTGGTCGCGGCATGTCCCGCGGCGACGCCCCCATCCTCGCCCTCGCCATTGGCTGCCTGGCCCTCGCCCTGGTCGCCTTCTTCGTCCTCAAGCTGGTCCTCGGATCGAGCACGGACGACGCCGTCAAGACGATGGATCAACAGGCCGAGAAGACGGCCCCGAAATAACCGAGCAGAACCATGTGGATCTGTTTCCTAGCCGCATTCCTGCTCGCCCTCGTCTGGGTGGCCGGGTATTTCTTGAAGCTTGCCTTCCTCACGAAGGTGCTGGCAAGCGTCGCCGTCGGCCTCCTCGTGGTGGCGGTGCTCGTCTACCGGAGGATGCGCGCCAAGCGCGCCGCCCGCGCCCTCGAGCGTGAGCTGCTCCGTCAGGCCGAGCAGCAGGCGATGAACGCGCGGCCCGATCGTCGGGCCGAGATCGCCGCCCTGCAGCTGCAGTTCACCCAGGGGCTCGCCTCGCTCAAGTCGAGCAAGCTCGGCGGGGTGAAGGGCGCCGAGGCGCTCTACGCGCTGCCCTGGTACATGATCATCGGCCCCCCGGGCGCCGGCAAGACCACCGCGCTCAAGGCCTCGGGGCTCAACTTCCCGTTCCTCGACCCGCGCGGCGGCGGCATCAAGGGCGTCGGCGGCACGCGCAACTGCGACTGGTGGTTCACCAACGAGGCCATCCTCCTCGACACCGCCGGTCGCTACACGACCGAGAAGGACGACTACGAGGAGTGGCTCGCCTTCCTCGACATGCTCAAGCGCTACCGCACGAAGAAGCCGCTCAACGGCGTCATCGTGGCGATCAGCCTCACCGACCTCGCCAACGCCAACGAGGAGCAGGTCGACGAGTACGCGAAGAAGCTCCGCGCCCGCGTCGACGAGGTGATGACCCGCCTCGAGATGATCGTGCCGGTCTACGTGATGTTCACCAAGACCGACCTCGTCGGCGGCTTCGTCGAGTTCTTCGCCGACCTCCGCAAGAGCGAGCGCGGCCAGATCTGGGGCGCCTCGTTCTCGCTCGGCGAGACCCTCGAGAACGCCGGTAAGTCGACCGAGGTCGAGATCGAGACCCTCGTGAAGTCGCTCCACGCCCGCGCGGTCAAGCGCATCGGCAAGGAGCGCAACGACGAGGCGCGCGCCAAGATCTACCAGTTCCCCCTCGAGTTCGAGACCCTCAAGCAGAACCTCGTCGACTTCGTCGGCGGCCTGTTCGAGAAGAACACCTACTCGGAGCCGCCGATCTTCCGCGGGTTCTACTTCACGAGCGGCACCCAGGAGGGCCGCCCGATGGACCGCGTGCTCGGCAGCATGGCCCGCGCGTTCGGCCTGCGCCCCTCGGAGACCCCGCAGCAGGCCACCACCGAGTCCAAGAGCTACTTCGTCACCGACTTCTTCAAGAAGATCGTCTTCCCCGACCAGGACGTCGCCGCCCGCACCGCGCGCGAGCTCCGTCGCCAGCGGCTGCGCCGGCTCGCCTACGCGGCGGCCGCCATCGGCATCGCGCTCGTGCTCATCGTGCCTTCGTCGTGCACGTTCTCCCGCAACATGACCCTGGTCGACGAGACCAAGGCCATGGCCACCGACGCGAGCAAGGTCGTCTGGAGCGACCCGAGCCCGCCCGAGCAGAAGGCCAAGCGCCTCGACGCGCTCCTCGGCCAGCTGCGCAAGCTCGACAACTGGCGCGCCAAGGGCGCCGACCTCGACATGCGGTGGGGCATGTACGTCGGCGAGCGGCTCTACCCCTCGGCCCGCTCGGTCTACGTCGCGCAGCTCAAGGTGGGCTTCGCCGACCCGACCCGCGCCCTCCTCGACGGTCGACTCAAGTCGATCGACCCGGCGAGCGCGCAGAAGGGTGAGGCCTTCAACCGCAGCTACGACGACCTCAAGGTCTACCTGATGATGAGCGACATGGAGCTCTCCCACCTCGACGTGGGCTGGGTCGTGCCGCGCCTCACCAAGCTGTGGATCGCCGCCCTGCGCGCCCCGGTGTCCCAGCCGCTCGAGGACAACCTCAAGCCGCACGTCGAGTTCTACGTCGAGCTCGTCAAGCGCGGCGAGATCCCGCCGTGGAAGATCGACCGCACGATGGTGAGCCGCACGCGCTCGTCGCTCCTGCAGGTCCCCCAGGTCGACCGCGAGTACGAGGCCCTCGTCCGCGACGCCAACTTCGAGATCGCGGCCATCCGCTTCGATCAGCTGTTCTACGGATCGGTCACGCCGTTCGTCACCTCGAAGAAGACCACCACGGTCGACGGGGCGTACACCAAGCTCGGCTGGCTCCGGGTGCGTGAGCTCCTCACCGTCAAGCAGGACCAGCTCGCGGCCGAGAAGTGGGTGCTCGGCGACAACGCCAAGTCCAACGACGAGGACATCAAGAAGGCGGTCAACAACCTTCGGAAGCTCTACTTCGATCGCTACCAGGCGGCCTGGCACGACTTCATCGCCAGCATCGAGGTGCAGTCGCCGGAGAACTCGATCAAGGCGCTCGACGAGCTGTCGTCGCTGTCCGAGACCGAGTGGCCCTACCTGCGCCTCCTGCGGACGCTCGACGAGAACACGCGCCTCGAGCTCGTGGCCCCGAAGGGCACCGCCGGCAACGTCGCCGAGGAGCTGCTCGAGAAGGGCAAGAAGCAGATCGAGAACAAGATCGACACGAGCCTCGGCCTCACCCCGTCGGCGGGCCCCGAGAAGCCCAAGGGTCGGCCGCTCTCCCCGGTCGAGGTGGCCTTCCGCCCGATGACCCGGTTCGCGGTCCCCGAGAACCCCCCGAAGGAAGGCGACCCGCCTCCCTCCACCGGCCTCGCGCAGTACCAGGCGGTCCTCGGCAAGCTCATCGGCCTGCTCACGGACCTCAAGGACACCAAGGCGATGCCGGACGGCAAGGCGCTGGCCGCGGAGCTCGAGAACGCCTACCGCACGACGAGCGCGCTGCTCGCCGAGCAGGACGGCTTCACGCGCCCGCTGCTCTCTCCGCTGCTCATGCGGCCCATCGCGCTCGCCTGGCAGGCCATCGGCAAGGACGTCGGCGGCGGTCAGGCGGGGCTCTGGGAGCCGACGGTCTGGAAGAAGTGGAACACCCAGCTCTCGACCCTCTACCCCTTCAACCCCAACTCCACGACGGACGCGTCCGTGCAGGACTTCGGCGAGTTCTTCAAGCCGAAGGAGGGCGTGCTGTGGGGCTTCTACGAGGCCAACCTCAAGGGCACCCTCGAGCGCCAGGGTGACGCCTTCGTCCCCGCGGTCCGCTTCAAGTCCGCGATCCCCTACACCCCGGCCCTGCTCACCTGCCTCAAGAAGTCCGCGGCGATCACCGCCGCCGCGTTCCCCGCGAAGGGGCCCGTCGAGGCGCCGGTGGTGGAGTTCGAGATCAACCTCCACCCGGTGAGCGAGGACATCTCCGAGGTCACCTTCGAGATCGACGGCGCGAGCAAGACCTACCGCAACGAGCCGGAGCAGTGGCTCAAGGTGCAGTGGCCCGCCAAGGAGCCCACGCAGCGCGGCGGTCGGATCAAGGTCCGCGGCATCAACCAGCTCGACGAAGAGATCACGCGTCAGGGTGATTTCGGGATGTTCCGCCTGCTCGAGGCGGCCACCATCAAGCCCGGGCTCGCCCACAAGCCGGGGGCCCCCGTGCCCCTCATCGCCACCTGGGAGCTCAAGGCCCCCAAGGCCTACGTCCGCATGGAGCTGCGCCCTTCCCGCAAGGAGCACCCCTTCGACGACACGATCTTCCGAACTCTCACTTGCCCCCGCGTCATCATCGGGGCAGGTACTCCCCTCGGAAAATGAGTCCAGCGGGCAGGGGCGGCGGAGCGCACGAGCAACCATGAGCAGCCAAGTCGCTGGGTTCGGCAAGGTGCCGACCCTCGGGGATTTCCTCCACGTCCGGGCTTACGACGAGCCCATCCCCGCGTTCGAGCAGTTCCTCACGGACGGCCTCGCCATCGCGGGGGACCGCTACGGCTCGGCGTTCGCGGCGGCCTACGACACGGGGCAGCCGCTCGCCTTCGTCTTTCGCGCGCCGAAGTCGAACGGGCGGGTGGTGGTCGGCCTGTTCCGCCCGAGCCGCGACGCCGTGGGGCGCAAGTTCCCGCTGTGCGTCTGCGTGCCGCTCGAGGCACGCGGCTTCGCGCACCTGCCCCACCTCCTGCCGCTGCTCCTCGGCGACTTCCTCGAGTCCGCCACCGCCGCTTCGTTCGGCGCCGATCAGGTGCGCAGCCAGGCGGAGCTCGAGGCCTGGCTCGCGCGCGTGATGCCGCCGCGCCTCGACGAGATCGAGGGCGCGCACCGCGAGTACCACCAGTGGGCCAGCACGACGCCGCACCAGACCGCGTTCGGCATCGTGTATCCCCAGGGGGGAGCCGGTCCGCTCCACGCGATCTCCACCATCCTCGGGTGCGTCGAGGGCTTCCGCGGGCGCGAGCAGCCCGAGACCCCGCTCTCGTTCCGCTTCCCGCTCGGCGCGGGCGGCCCGGCGGCGGCCGCGTTCTGGCTCGACCTCGTGCGCTCGGCTGCTCGCTGGCGCGGCACCGTGCCCACCTCGTTCTGGTCGTTCGACGGCATGAGCGGCGTGCTCCGCATGCAGCTCGGCGATCCGCCCTCCGCCACGGTCGGTGAGCTCTACCGCCCCGACCCTGATTCGGATCACTGTTGTGACCTCACCGTCTCACCAGCCACGGATCCACGCACGATCGCGGCCAGCATGCCCCCGCACGTGGTCGCCGCGCTCCAGCGCCCCGACGTGACGGTGGCGCAGCTCGCGCAGGTCCTCGCGCAGTAGCGACAAAAGCAATTGCATTTCGGCCGCGTCCCCGCTGACCTCACGGGCGCATGGCCCTGCTCGAAGACATCCAGTCCCGCGTCACTCCGCTCGTCGCCCCGATCTCGGAGGCCAGCCCCTCCGGCGCCGACGTGAGCTTCGCTCCCGAGTTCGAGCAGCTCAAGGCCGAGATGGACAAGCTCACCGCGCTGTCCGGCGGCACGCCCAACTGGCGCGACGTCGACACGCAGGCGGTCGCCATCCTCACCACCCAGGCCAAGGATCTCCGCGTCGCGGCCTGGCTGTGCGTCGCCCGCATGCAGATGGACGGGTACCGCGGGTTCGCCGAGGGGATGTCGGTCCTGCAAGGTCTCGTCGACAACCACTGGGCCACGATGTGGCCGGAGGCCAAGCGCGCGCGCGGTCGCGCCAACCTCCTCACCTGGCTCGTCGATCAGTGCACCGCGTTCCTCGAGCAGCGCGACGTCGAGGCGAGCGACGGCGAGGCGGTCAAGCTCACCGACGACGTCCTCTCGAAGCTCGACTCCACGCTCGCGGACAAGCTCGGCGACGCCTACCCCGGCATCAACAAGCTGCGCGGGATGTGGCGCAACAAGATGCGCGCGATCCCCGCCGAGGCCCCGGCCGCGCCCCCCCCGCCGCCTCCCTCTGCTGCCGAGCCCCAGCGCAGCGCGCCCACCCCTTCTGCGCCCGAACCCGCCTCGTCCGGGCCGGCCGTGGCGATCCCCAGCGCCTCGAGCGGCGACGATCCGATCGTCACCGTCCGCGAGTGCGGCAAGACGCTGGTCGAGCTCGCCAAGATGATGCGTCGCGCCGACCCGGCCCAGGCGGTGGCGTATCGCATCGGCCGGACCGGCACCTGGATGGGCGTGGTCCAGGCCCCGCCGGCCGAGGAGGGGCGAACGCGGATCCCGCTGCCCCCGGTCGAGATCCGCAAGCGCGTCACCGCCGCGCTCGACAACCAGAAGTGGATGGACCTGTTGATGGCCGCCGAGGACGGCTGCAACGCCTACCTGTTCTGGATCGACATGCACCGACTCGTCGCGGTGGCGATGGATGCGCTCGGCGCCCTGTTCATGGGCGCGAGGGAGGTGGTGGGCCAGGAGGTCACCCGCTTCGTGAGCCGCGTGCCCACGGTCCCCAACCTCACCTTCGCCGACGGCACGCCGTTCTGCGACGCGGCCACCAAGGCCTGGCTCGAGAGCGAGGCCGGCAAGCACGGCGGTGGCGGGGGCGGCGGCGGTGGGGGCGGTGGCGGCGGCTCGAGCGCGGTCAGCGAGGAGGACGCCGAGGTCAAGAAGCGCTTCGAAGAGGCCCGGAGCATGGTGCAGGGGGGAAAGCCCGGCGAAGGCCTGGCGCTCGCCCACCAGCTCGCCGGACGGGCGGCCGACGCGCGGGCGCGCTTCCGGGCCCGCCTCGAGGTCGCGCAGCTCGCCATCGAGGGTGGCAAGTCGGACATCGCCCGGCCCATGCTCGAGGCCATGGTCGGCGAGGCCGACAGCCGAGGTCTCGAGGGCTGGGAGCCTTCGCTCTGCGCGGCCATCTACGCCAGCCTGCTCGCGAGCATGCCGACCTCGGGCGGAAAGGACGGCGCCACTGACGCGACCGCGTCACGGAGGGCCGAGTTGTTCGACAGACTCTGCAGGCTGGATCCGGCCGCCGCGCTGCGGATCGCCGGCTGAACGAAAGCCATTCCGGTTTTGGAAGAAGTGAGCGACACTCTCGGGCTCGGTTCGGCACCTCGACTCGTCGAGTGCGGGCCCGAGGCCGACGAAGACTGACGAAGACCCGTTTCGGCACCACCTATAGAGGGGAGCAGGTTTCATGGCGAAAGAAGGTTCGGTCGCTCCGCAGGAGCGCGTGAACATCACGTACAAGCCGGCGACTGGCAATGCCCAGGCCGAGGTCGAGCTCCCGCTGAAGATGCTCTTCATCGGCGACTACACCGGTCGGCCGGACCCCCGTCCGCTCGAGGAACGAAAGCCGATCAACGTCGACAAGGACAACTTCACCCAGGTCCTCGCCGAGCAGAACCTCTCGTTGACGATGAGCGTCCCCGACGTCCTCTCTGGCGAGAAGGACGCGAACCTCAACGTCAACCTCAAGTTCAAGAAGCTCAGCGACTTCGGTCCCGAGGCGGTCGCCGAGCAGGTGCCCGAGCTCAAGAAGCTGCTCGAGCTCCGCCACGCGCTGACGGCCCTCAAGGGGCCGCTCGGCAACGTCCCCGCGTTCCGCAAGAAGATCCAGAACCTCCTCGGTGACCAGGCAGGTCGCGAGAAGCTGATGGCGGAGCTCGGCCTGAAGGAAGGAACCTGATCCATGAGCGAACAGCAGCAGGCCGGCGGCGGCGCGGCCGCCTCCACCGAGGTCTCCCTCCTCGACGACATCCTCAGCGAGACCAAGCTCACGCCGACCGACGAGGGCTATGAGGTCGCCAAGCGCGGCGTCCAGGCCTTCATCGCCGAGCTCCTCGCCCCCAATCGCGCCTCGGACAAGGTCGACAAGGCCTTCGCCGACGCGCTGATCGCCGAGATCGACGCCAAGCTGTCCAAGCAGCTCGACGAGATCCTCCACAACCCGGGCTTCCAGAAGATGGAGTCGGCCTGGCGCGGTCTCAAGTTCACCATCGACCGCACCGATTTCCGCGAGAACATCAAGATCGAGCTGCTCAACTGCAGCAAGGAAGATCTGCAGACCGATTTCGAGGACGCCCCCGAGATCACCAAGAGCGGCCTCTACCGCACCGCGTACACCGCGGAGTACGGCCAGTTCGGCGGCAAGCCGATCGGCTCGATCTTCGCGAACTACGAGTTCGGCCCGGGCCCGCAGGACGTCCAGCTGCTCGCGAACATCGCGTCGGTCGCCACCATGGCGCACGCGCCGTTCTTCGCGGCGGCCGGTCCCCAGTTCTTCAACGAGAAGGACTTCCTCAACCTGCCGAACCTCAAGGACCTCAAGTCGATCTTCGAGGGTCCGCAGTACACGAAGTGGCAGTCGTTCCGCGAGTCCGAGGACGCCCGCTACGTCGCCCTGCTCCTGCCGCGCTTCCTGCTGCGTCTGCCCTACGGTCAGACCACGGTGCCGGTGAAGGCCTTCAACTACGAGGAGCAGTCGACCGGCAACCACGACGCCTACCTCTGGGGCAACTGCACCTACGCCTTCGCCACCCGCATCGCGGAGTCGTTCGCCAAGTACCGCTGGTGCCCGAACATCATCGGTCCCCAGGCGGGCGGCGCGGTCGAGAACCTGCCGCTCCACCAGTACCAGGCGATGGGCGAGATCCAGACCAAGATCCCGACCGAGGTGCTGATCTCGGAGCGTCGCGAGTTCGAGCTCTCCGAAGAGGGCTTCATCGCCCTCTGCTTCCGCAAGGACTCGGACAACGCGGCGTTCTTCTCCGCCAACTCCTGCCAGAAGGCGAAGTACTTCGGTCAGTCGCCCGAGGGCAAGGAGGCGGAGCTCAACTACCGCCTGTCCACCCAGCTCCCGTACATGTTCGTCGTCTGCCGCATCGCGCACTACCTCAAGGTGCTGCAGCGTGAGCAGATCGGAACCTGGAAGGAGCGCGGCGATCTGGAGCGCGAGCTCAACACCTGGATCGGCCAGTACGTCGCCGACATGGACAGCGTCACCCCCGCCGTTCGTGGCAAGCGTCCGCTCCGCGCCGCCCAGATCATCGTCAGCGAGGTCGAGGGCAACGCCGGCTGGTACAAGGTCGACATGCGCGTGCGCCCGCACTTCAAGTACATGGGTGCGTTCTTCACCCTGAGCCTCGTCGGCAAGCTCGACAAGGAGTAGTCGCCAGCGCTCGCTGGTCGAATCGCCGGAGCGCAGCAACGCTCCGGCGGTTTGCTTCTTGTTGGCTCCGCGCGCGCGATGCGTGGGGTCACTGGCCGAATCTTCCGGCGCGGACGTTCCGACCGGACGTGCTGTCTGCTGCACGAACCCATCGGGTACCGGATGGGGCTAGAGGAGACACCATGAACCGCTTAGGAACCTTGCGCTTCGGAACCTTGTTGTGGGTCCTGCCGCTCGTCGGCTGTGGCGCCCGCACCGCGTTCGACGATCTCCCCGTGGACGACGGCGCGCTCGGCGACAGCGCCGTCGACGGGTCGACGGACTCGACGTTCGACACCAGCCTTGCCGATACGGGGGCTGGTGAGGACGCGATCGCTGTCGACGTCTTCCCGGAGGACATCAGCTTCCCCGACGCAATCGTCTCCGACAGCGCGGTGCCGCCCCCGTTCGACACCGGCCTGCCGCCGACGGACAGCGGCGTGCCGCCGACGGACACCGGCGTGCCGCCGACGGACACCGGCGTGCCTCCGACGGACACCGGCGTGGACAGCGGGCCGAAGCCGATCACCTGCGGCAGCGCCACCTGCGACTCGGCCACGCAGGAGTGCTGCGTCGCGACGGGCGGACCGGGTGGCGCGACGGCGAGCTGCAAGACGAAGGGCACCTGCAGTGGCGGCGTGACCCTCTCGTGCTCGAGCGGCGCGGCGTGTCCCACCGGACAGGTCTGCTGCCTCACGATCGGCACCACGGGCGGGAGCGCCAAGTGCGCGTCGACCTGCGGCAGCGGTCCGACCCCGGGTGGCGGCGGGAGCGCGCGCCTCTGCACGACGGACGCGGAGTGCCCGACCGGACAGCGGTGCCAGCCGATCGGCCTCGGCATCCGCGCGTGCCTGCCGAGTGGTCCCGGCGGCGGGCCGGGCGGCGGGCCGGGAACGCCTCCACCTCTGCCGGACGCGGGCTTCGGCGGCTGACGACCACCTTCGCGCCTCGCAGTGGCGACCGCCGACGCCACCTCGGGCGCGCGGGGTGCTGGGTGCGACACCGCTGCGGGCGCCGACGCCACCTCGCAGAGACCGGGGGGCCCTCACACGAGCCCGACCGCTGTCCTGCCTTCCAGCGGGGGCGTCGCGCGTTGCTTGCAGCGGAGTGTCTTTGCGGTCTCTGCGAGGTGGCGTCGGCGTCCTCGCTCTTTCCCACCTTGCTTGCGCGCGGGTGGGGGGCCGGCGGTCGGTGCGGACGGTGGTAGGCGCAGCGACGAGCGGGCCCTCACACGAGCCCGACGTCCTGCCTTCCAGCGGGGGCGTCGCGCGTTGCTTGCAGCGGAGTGTCTTTGCGGTCTCTGCGAGGTGGCGTCGGCGTCCTCGCTCTTTCCCACCTTGCTTGCGGGCGGGTGGGGGCCGGCGGTCGGTGCGGACGGTGGTAGGCGCAGCGACGAGCGGGCCCTCCTCACACGAGCCCGACGTCCTGCCTTCCAGCGGGGCGTCGCGCGTTGCTTGCAGCGGAGTGTCTTTGCGGTCTCTGCGAGGTGGCGTCGGCGTCCTCGCTCTTTCCCACCTTGCTTGCGTGCGGGTGGGGGGGCGGTCAGGTGCGGACGGTGGTAGGCGTAGCGACGAGGGGGCGACGAGCGGGCCCTCACACGAGCCCGACCGCTGTCTTGGCTTCCAGCGGGGGCGTCGCGCGTTGCTTGCAGCGGAGTGTCTTTGCGGTCTCTGCGAGGTGGCGTCGGCATCCTCGCCCTTTCCCACCCTGCTTGCGCGCGTGTGGGGGGCGGTTGGTGCAGTGGTCGACGGCGGAGGCATCCGGAGACGGCGCCGGCACGCGAGGCGCCCGCGTGAGGGGCGCCTCGTCGGGCTGGTGGTTCTCGGTGCGTGGCCGTCGAGGCGGGCCGCGGCTCAGATGGCTGTTGCGGCCGCCCCATGGAGGCGGCCGCTGTTCACTGCGCTCGCCTGCTCGCTTCGCTCACTTCTTCTCGCCGCCGCGGGCGGCTTCGGCGGCGCGCTTGGCGCGGCGGCGCACGTCGACGAGCAGCGACTCGTCGGCGTTGATGGCGGCGAACGCGGCGTAGGCCTCGTTCCCGCGGCCGAGGACCAGCATCGCCTCGGCCTCGTTCCAGCGGAGCTTCCAGCTGCGCTTGCCGAGGTCGGTGATCTTCGCGGCCGCGTCGACGACCAGCTGCGCCTGCTGCGCGCGGATCAGCTCGGTCCACTGCTCCGAGCGCAGATCGTCGTCGTCGGGCGCGAGCTCCACGGCCTTGGCGAACGTGACGAGCGCGTCTTCGGCGGCGCCGATCAGGAGCTGCGCGCGAGCCAGGGTGCGGTGCGCGCCGGCGCTCGTGGGGTGCTTCTCCACGTGTGCCTGGAGCGCCGGCAGGCTCTTGCCGATGGACGCGAGGTCGGTGCGATCGCGCGGGAGGTAGGCGAGATCGAGGGCCTCGAGGTCGCCGGGATCGAGCGCCAGGGCGGCGTCGAGGGCGGCGCGCGCCTCGTCGTTGCGGCCGAGCGCCTCGAGGGCGCGCGTGCGCTCCACGTGAAGGCCCGGGCTCGGGTGCGCGGCGATCGCCTCGTCGGCGTGGGCCAGGGCCGCGGTGGGGTTGCCCCCCTCACGGAGGGCCCGCAGCTGGGCGAGCACGAAGTTCGGCCGCTCGTCGTCCGTGCACGTGGCGAGCGCGCGCTCGGCCGCGAGGGCGACCGCCCCGTGACGCCCTTCCATCGCGTGGTAGGCGATCAGCCGGAGCCACTCCGCCGACGTCTTCTTCTCGACCCACAGGCCCTTCAGCCAGTCGAGCATCGAATCCGTGCGCACGTAGGTGAGGGAGGTCGCGTCGAGCGGGTCCTCGTAGATGGCGGCGAGCACGCCGAGCTGCTTGAGCACGTCCATCGCGCCCTGGTGGTCGGGCTGGGCCTCGAGCGCGAGCACCATCTCGCCGATCGCGCCCTCGCGGTCCTGCTGGCTCAGGCGCACCTGGCCGACGATCACGTGGTACTCCGGGTCGCCCTCGAAGGTGACGCGGATCGCGTCGAGGTGGCCGGCCGCGGTCTTCGCGTCGCCGCTCGCGGCGAGGGCGGAGGCGAGGTTGAGCCGCGCGACGTGGTCGTCACGGTCGACCGCCACCACCATCTTGAGCGAGGAGATGGCCTTGGGCAGGTCGTGCTTGGCGATGGCCTCCTGGGCCTTCTTCCAGGCGTCTTGCTTGCCGACGTAGGCGTCGAGCCTCTTGGCGAGGTCTTGATCCGACTTGCGGACGCCGTCTCCGTAGTGGGTCATGAAGCGGGTGATCCAGTCCCGCACCTTGCTGGCGCTCATTCCGTCGTCGGCCATGCCCGCCATTTCGTCCTTCGGGACGGGGATCTTGGGGGGTACGCCGTTGCGGCGAGCGATCTTCTCGTCGAGCACCATCAGTGTCCACTCGTCAGCCATCGCGTGATGCTAGCCCCGCATCGTCCCGCGATTCCACCCCCGTTCCCACCAAGCCCGTCGCTTGGTATGGTCCGCGGCATGCGTCTCCACTCCTTCTCGCGCCGGCTCACCGCAGGGCTCCTCTCCGTCGCGCTCGCCACTGGCTCGCTCGCTCTCGGCTCGGCGCCCGCCTTTGCGCAGTCCGACGAGGACAAGGCCGCCGCCCGCCAGTTCGCGACCGACGGGGCCAAGGCCATGGACCAGAAGCGCTGGACCGACGCGATCGACCTGTTCACCCGCGCAGAATCGCTGGTGCACTCGCCGCAGCACCTCTTGTTCCTGGCCCGCGCGCACGTGGCCATCGGGCGCCTGGTGAAGGGGCGCGAATACTACTTGAAGGTGGTCAAGGAAGACATCCCCGCCGGCAAGCCCAAGGCCTGGAGCGACGCCAAGACCGCCGCGCAGGCCGAGATCACGCCCCTCGAGCCCAAGATCCCGCAGCTCAAGATCGTCGTCGAGGGCGGCGACGCCAAGAACGCCGAGGTCAAGCTCGACGGCGAGGTGGTCAAGTCCGCCCTCATCGGCCTGCCCCGTCCGGTCGATCCCGGTGAGCACACCCTCGAGGCCAAGGACGGCGGCGGCAACACCGCCAAGCAGACCATCAACCTCGCCGAAGGCGCCAACGAGACCGTCACCCTGAAGCTCGAGGCCGGCAAGAGTGGCGGCGGTGACAAGAAGGACCCGCCGCCGGTCGATCCGAAGGACCAGCCGCCGCCCGAGAAGAAGGACCCGCCGCCGGACGCTGGCGAAGGGCCGTCGCGGGTGCTGCCCTTCACGCTGATCGGCGTCGGCGTGGTGGGCCTCGCCGTCGGCACGGTGTTCCTGCTCAAGTGGCAGGGCACCCGGTCGGACGCGGACGCGCTCTGCCCGAACGGCACCTGCCCCGCTGCGAACCTCCCCGCGGTCAACGATCTCGACAGCCAGTGGAAGGGCTACCGCACCCTCTCTTTCATCGGCTACGGCGTGGGCATCGTCTCGGCCGGCGTCGGCATCACCCTGCTCCTCACGGCCAAGAGCGCGCCGCCCCCCGCGACCGGCGCCTGGGTGCGCCCGTGGGTCGGGGTCAACTCCGTCGGCGTCTTCGGCGCGTTCTGAGAGACCCTGCGCTGGCGCATGGTTGCCTGCTTCGGCCGGCTTCCTGCGACGATGCCACCAAAAAGTGCCCGGCTGGGCGGACGGTGGTAGCCTCCTACGACCATGGGAGTCGAAGTCGGTGAGGTGATCGACGGGAAATACCGCATCGTCCGTCCCATCGGGCGTGGCGGTATGGGCTCCGTCTACGAAGGTGAGAACGCCCGGATCCGCCGCAGGGTGGCGATCAAGGTCCTGCACGCCAACGTGGCCGAGAACGCGGAGCTGGTCACCCGCTTCGAGCGCGAGGCCCAGGCCGCGGGTTGCATCGGGAGCGACCACATCCTCGAGGTCATCGACCTCGGGTACCTCCCGAGCGGCGAACGCTACATGGTCATGGAGTACCTGGACGGAGAGCAGCTCTCCGACCGGATCCGTCGCCTCGGTCGCCTCTCGCCCGCGCAGGCGCTGCCGCTCATGCGGCAGGTGCTCGAGGGCCTCGGCGCGGCCCACAACGCCGGGATCATCCACCGCGATCTCAAGCCCGACAACATCTTCATCCTGCGCGAGAAGGCCGGTCGCGCGGACTTCGTGAAGATCATCGATTTCGGCATCAGCAAGTTCTCGCAGGCCGGCGACACGCTCAACGTCACGCGCGCCGGCGCGATGATGGGCACGCCGCTCTACATGTCGCCGGAGCAGGCCAAGGGAGGCGCCCAGGCCGACGCGCGCAGCGACATCTACGCCCTCGGCGTGATCCTCTACGAGGCGCTGTGCGGCGCCGTCCCGTTCCACGCACAGACCTTCAGCGAGCTCCTGTTCGAGATCGTGCTCGCGGAGATCCCGCCGATCGAGACCAAGGTGCCGGACGTGCATCCGCTCGTCGCCGAGCTCGTGCGGCGCGCGATGCACCGCGATCCGACCCACCGCTTCCAGTCGGCCAGCGAGTTCCAGGCGGCGATCGACCAGGTGCTCGCGCAGCTCGGCATCCCCGCGCTCGGCTCTTCGCAGCCGGGCCTCAACGCCGCGATGCAGACGGGCGGCTACTCCGTGGTCCCCGCCACCGCGCCCGCGCCGCCACCCCAGATGCTCAGCGCGTCGCAGGCGGGGCTCTCCAACGACAAGCCCCTCAACGCCACCACCGGCGCGGCCTTCACGGCCGACGGTGACAACGCCGCCGGGGTCCCCAAGAAGGGGGGCAAAGGGCTCGTCGCGATCGCGCTCGTGCTCGGGCTCGTGGTCGTCGGAGGCGGCGTCGTCATCGGCTTCAAGCTGATGGGCGACTCGGGCAAGGCCTCCGGCAAGACCGAGTCGTCCGAAGAGAAGGGCGACAAGGACAAGGGCGACAAGGACAAGGGCGACAAGGACAAGGGCGACAAGGACAAGGGCGACAAGGACAAGGGCGACAAGGGCAAGGGCGACAAGGACAAGGGCGAGCCCGGAGACCTGAACGCCAATCCTTCGGGCAGCGCTTCGACCGCGCCGAGCGCGCCACCGACCGCGACCACCACCGCTCCCATCGCCACCGTGACCGCTCCTCCCACAGCCACCGTGACGGCACCGATCGGCACCGGGCCGATCGGCACCGGAACGGGTACTGGCAAGAAGCCCCCGCCGGTCGGTTCGGCGTCGAAGAAGCCTGGAGGCAGCCCGGATTTCGGGTATTGATGGTGGCGAGGGAGCCGAGAGCCTTGACCAAGGACCGTTCGTGACCGAGGAGCGTTTCGATCGCGGCGCTGCCGCCTACGGTGAGCTACTCACGAGCCCCCTCGGCCGCCTGCGTACGGAGCTCGCGGTGCGGCAGCTGCGCCGCCTCGTGCGGCTGACCGACGTCGAGGTGCTGGACGTCGGCGCGGGCACGGGCGAGATCGCCCTGCGGCTCGCGGCCGAAGGCGCCAACGTCACCGTGCTCGACCCGGCCAAGGCGATGATCGAGCAGGCGCAGCGCAACGCCGCCGCCGCGCCCGCCGCCGTGCGCCAGCGCCTGCGCTTCGTGCAGTCCAAGGTGGAAGACGTGGCCGACGCCTGGTCGGATGCGCGCTTCCAGCTCGTCATCGCGCACTGCACCCTCGAGTACCTCGAAGACGAGCCCATCTGGGGCGTGCTGAGCAAGCTCACCGGGCCGGGAGGTTCGGTCTCGGTCGTGGTGCCGAACCGCCACTTCGTCCCCCTCGGCCTCGCCGTACGCGGGCTCTGTCAGCGCGCGCTCGACGCGCTCGGCAGCCCGCGCACCGAGCCCGACATGACCTTCGGCATCCAGCGGCGCGTGTACGAGGTCGACGGCTTGCGGAGCCGCGCTGCGCGCTCCGGGCTCGTCATCTCGGGCATGTTCGGCATCCGCGTCGCGGCCGACTTCGTACCCGACGTGGCCCTCGAGAAGGACTTCGGCGCCATCCTCGCGTTCGAGGACGCGGCGGGCGCCGTCTCGCCGTACGCCGACATCGCGCGCTTCATCCACGTGGTCGCGATGCGCGACGTGCGGGACGACGAGCGCACGACCATCCGCCGCTCGATTCCCTGACCGCTCGCCGCCCCGTTCGCGGGGTGGGTGTGCTCACCCCTTGTCGACGAAGAACCAGTCCACGCTGGCGCCGGGCACGTTCAGCGTCGCGCCGCTCGCGAGCTGGATGGCGGCCCCGTTGGTCTTCCAGCGACCCTTGAAATACGTCGTGTACTCGTAGGGGATCACGAACCCGTCCTTGGGGTCGTTCACCGTCGCGAGCCGGAACTCCTTGAACGTCTCGTGCACGTCGTAGGTGACGCTCTTGACCTTCGCGAGCGCCCCGGTCCGCTTCTCGGCGAGCGTCAGCGTGAACTTGCTCGCCTCCTTGGGGTTCTTGCGGACCACGACGACGAGGTCTGCCGCCGTCGGGTCGTCGCTGGGCGGCGGAGGCGGCGGAGGTGTGGTGCCGTCCCAGGTCTTGCCGGCGTACACGACCCCGAGCGTCTCGAGGAAATAGCAGTTGTGGTACTTGCAGTAGTCGTAGGGCATGCGGGCGTAGCCGAGGTCGCCCCCCTTCGACCCCCACGAGTTCTTGATCAGGAAGTAGCCGCCGCCCTCGTAGGTCGGGTCCTCCTGGTAGCCGACGATCGCCATCGCGTGTCCGCCGATGAAGCCGCTGCCGACGTTGATCCGGCCACCCTTGCCCGGCGCGTTCCAGGAGTTGTTCAGGTCGACGCCGAGGTGCACGGGGTGCTGCGCGCGCAGCGAGTCCCACACCTGGCTGCGCTTGGTGAGGCTGCGCCACGAGGTGATCTTGGCGATGGCGGTCGAGCGGTATCCGCTGATCGGGCTGCCGTAGTAGGGCCAGGAGGTCTCGGGGACGATCATGGTCTTGCGTGAGGCCTCGATGGACGGGACGATCGCGTACTCTTGGTAGTGGTCCCAGTGGTCGATCTCGGAGAGGTTGATGATCTCGCCGAACCCGTGGCGGACCATGTTCTCGATGACGCCCACCTGCGCGAAGGCCGTGCACCAGGGCCGTGAGCCCTGCGACTTGACCGGCGTGTCCCACTCCTGGAGCGAGAAGCTCGTCGTGTCGTCGGTGAGGGTGCGGTCCGGCGAGACGAAGTCGGCCTTCGGTAGGCCGCGGAAGAGATCGGCGCTCTCGCCGAGCGGTGGGAGCGGGAGCTCGTAGTCCCGCACCTCGCGGGGGCCGAGCACGCCGTTCGGCTCGGCGGCCGTGCTCGCGCTGCCGGTGTCCCCGTCGTGGGGCTGGAACGCGCAGGACACGAGCAACCACGGCAGGAGGGCACCGAGCGAGCGGGTGGGCGACATGGGCAAGCCCGAGAGCAACCTCCGTTCCTCGGCCGAGCGGTCCGCGAACCCGCTGAAAACGAGCCGTGTCACGCCGACGAGAGCCGGCCGCCCCCCCTGCCACACGGAGGCGACGCGCGGGGCGCTGCGCCGATCGCGCAACGACTTGCTCAAGTCCCCGGGAAGTGGTCCGTCCCTCCGTCCATGAGGGTCCTCCCGATCGCAGCCCAGGGCATCGAGCGCGCCGGCGCCTCGGCGGAGGCCGCCGCCAAGAGCCTCGTCGCCGCGGGAGCCGGGGAAGGGAACGTCGTGTCCGACCTGGTGAGCCTCTCGCTCTCGGCCCGCCTCCTGTCCGCGAACGTCGCCGTGGCGAAGACGGCGATCGACACCGAGCGCGACGTGCTCCACAAGCTCAGCGTGCGCGGCTGATCCCAGAGGCCCCGCGCTCGACTACGCTGTCGTCGATGCGCTTCCTCTCTGCCGCGTTCCTCGTCGTCTTCGCCTTCGGTCTCGCCGCCTGCGCTCGTCACGCGTACGGCCCCGACGGGCTCGCGCTGTTCCCGCCGGGCTCGTCGAGCCGCAGCTTCTTCGAGAAATGCAACTTCGTGGAGATGGAGGGCGGCGGCAGCTGGTTCTGCGACATGAGCCACGACTACAAGGTGGTCGAGCGGGCGAAGCCGAGCACGCACGACGAGGAGATCCAGGCGTTCGTCGCTCGCGAGAGCGTGCGCCTCGGCAAGTACGCCGGCAAGCAGTCGACCAAGCTCGAGGGCAAGCTCGCCGGGCTCGAGTTCTCGACGCTCGGCTTCGAGCTGCAGCAGGACGACCCGAAGCACCCCGAGACCAAGGGGCTCGCGCCGTTCCCCTGGGTGGTGTTCTTCGGGACCGAGACGCTCCCGGACGGGGCCGGGCTGGTCGTCTCCTGCACGATCGCGGGCAGCAGTGCCGGTGACGTCGCCAAGGTGGCCGCGTGCCACGAGGGGATGAAGATCCTCCGCGAGACGATGCACGCCAAGCACAAGAAGTGAGCGAGCTGCTCAGCTGCCGACGATGACCTTGCGGACGCCGCGGGCCTCGAGCAGCGTGCGGACGCGCGTGGTCTGATCGCCCTGCACGACGACGAGCCCGTCCTCGACGGTGGCGCCGCACCCGAGCGCCTTCCGGAGATCGTGGGCGAGCCCTTCGCGCAGCGACTCGGTCACCCCCGCGATCGTGGTGACGGTCTTGCCGCCGCGCCCCTTCTTGGAGCGGGAGACGACCAGCTTGTCGCCGAGCGTCGAGGCTGGTGCGGCCTTGTCTGCCGGCGCAGCGGGCGGGGTCGGCTCGGGACCGGCCGGCAACGCGTCACGCAGCGCAGCCAGCGCGGCGAACGGAGAGGACGAGGGCTTTCGCGTCGTCATCGCGAAGGAGAGTGCCATTTTTCGGAGCCGCACGAATGTAAAACGGGCGCTCACCATTCGTGCGGGAAGAAAATCGGTCGATCAGCGCAGGGCCTCGACCACCCGCGTGGCTGCGCGGCCGAGGTGCTCCTTGTGGTGCAGGCGCGGCTGGAACGTGTGCACGGCGCCGCGCTCGAGGGGGAGCGCCCGCAGCTCCCTCTGGCCCAGCTCCGGCGACAGCAGGTGCTCGGGCAACCACCCGAAGCCGATCCCCTGCAGGATGGCCGCCTTCTTCGCCGCGAAGTCGGCGAGCTGCACCGTCGAGCGCTGGTCGAGCGGCCCCGTCGAGAGCTCGGAGCCGGGGGTCGGAGCCGCGCACCGTGACGAGCACGTGGGGGTCGAGCGCGTCGAGCGGGAGCGGCCCCTTCGCGCGCGCGAGCGGGTGCGAGCGGTGGGCGACGAGCTGGGCGCGGAGCGGCGGCAGGCGCACCGTGCGGAGGCCGTGCGCCTCGGGCGGGAGCACCGCCACCATCAGGTCTGCGTCCTCGCGCACGAAGGCCTCCTCGACCCCGCCGAGGAAGGCGACCGACACGCGCAGCCGCGTGGGCGCGCCCTCCTTGCGCAGCGCGGCCACCACCGAGAGGATCGGCGCGATCGGCAGCACGCCGTCGAGCACGACGTGCAGCGAGGGCTCCCAGCCGCTCTTCAGCTCGGCGACCACCACCGCGAGGGCGCGCTCCTCGGCGAGCAGCTTGCGGCACTGCTCGAGGACGCGGTCGCCCGCGCCCGTGAGGCGCGTGCGGTAGCCGCGGCGATCCAGCAGCGACAGCCCCGTCTCCTCCTCCAGGCGGGTGAGCGCGTAGAGGATCGCCGTGTGCCCCTTGCGCAGCGAGGCCGCCGCCTTCTGCAGCGTTCCGTGCCGCGCGAGCGCGTCGAGGACGCGCATCTAATCGAGCGTGACGTCCATTTCTCTTTGTCGCTCCCGGACCGTCCCTGTCCGGTCCTACGCTCCGGTTCCGACATTGTTCACGCACTTCACAATGTGATGCAAATCATTGTTCTATCCACCGGGGCCGCTCCCACTACGTTCCGTCACCATGGACATCCCCTGGATCCGCGGTCGCGTCGCCACGCAGGCGCACGTCGGGCTGCCCGAAGGCACGGTCGAAGAGGAGTACGCGCGCAACGGCTTCTTCGGGCGCTACGCGCACCTCTACCGGCAGCACCCGCCGGTCGGCTGGACCAAGATCGAGGGGCCGCTCCGGCCGCGCGCCTACGACCTGCGCAAGGTCGAGGGCGCCGAGGACTGGCTCACGACGCGCCGCCCGATCCTCGAGAACGCCGACGTCCGGCTCTCGGTCGCCACCCTCTCGACGCCGATGCCCTACGTGCTGCGCAACGCGGACTCGGACGAGCTCCTGTTCGTGCACGAGGGCGCGGGCCGCATCGAGACCGACTTCGGGCCGCTCTCGTACGAGCCCGGGCACTACCTGCTCGTGCCGCGCGGCACCGCCTACCGCCTCGCGCCGACGTCGCGCTCGTCGTTCCTCCTCGTCGAGGCCAACAGCGAGATCGACTTCCCGGACAAGGGCATGCTCGGCCAGCACGCGCTGTTCGACCCGGCCGTGATCAAGGTGCCTTCGCCCGAGGAGGGCTCGACGCAGGCCCCGAACGCCGAGGGCGAATACGAGCTCCGCATCCTGCGCGAGGGCGCGGTCACCACCGTGCACTACCCGTTCTGCCCGCTCGACGTGGTCGGCTGGAAGGGCACGCTCTCGGTCCAGCAGCTGCACGTGCGCGACATCCGCCCCGTGCTCTCGGACCGCTACCACCTGCCGCCGAGCGCCCACACGACGTTCGTGATGCACAACGCGGTGGTGTGCACCTTCTTGCCGCGCCCGCTCGAGAACGGCGACCCGCACGCGCTGAAGGTGCCGTTCTACCACTCGAACATCGATTTCGACGAGGTGCTGTTCTACCACCGCGGCGAGTTCTTCAGCCGCGCCGGCATCGCGCCCGGGATGCTCACCTTCCACCCGCAGGGCATCCACCACGGGCCACACCCGAAGGCGATGGAGCGCACCGCCGGCGTCACGCGCACCGAGGAGGTCGCCGTGATGCTCGACACCAAGAATCCCCTGCGGGCGTGCGATGCCGCCCGCGCCGTGGAGAACGACGAGTACTGGAGGAGCTGGCGATGAGCGCGACCGAGACCGAGAAGAACCCCGTGGGTCTGTGTGGCATCGACTTCGTGGAGGTCACCTCCCCGGATCCGGACGCGCTCCACCGCCTGCTCCAGGCCTTCGGCTTCTCGAAGACGATGCGCCACGCGAGCAAGGACATCGACGTCTACCAGCAGGGCGACATCACGTTCCTGCTCAACCGCGAGAAGCGCTCGTTCGCCGCGTCGTTCTCGGCCGCACACGGCCCCAGCATCTGCGCGATGGGGTGGCGGGTGCACGACAAGAAGAAGGCCCTCGCCGCCGCCGCCGCGCGCGGCGCCCGGGTGCGCCCCGAGGGCGACCACTCGGTCGACGACGCCTGCATCTTCGGCATCGGTGACTCGCTGATCTACTTCATCGACGACCGCGACCTGTCGCGCCGGGGCTTCGTGCCCCACGAGAAGCCGGAGCTCGTGGCGGGCAAGGGCTTCACCGTCGTCGACCACCTGACCAACAACGTGGCCAAGGGCACGATGTTGACGTGGGCCTCGTTCTACAAGGAGGTCTTCGGCTTCACCGAGGTGCGCTACTTCGACATCCGCGGCGCCAAGACCGGCCTCACCTCGTACGCCCTGCGCTCGCCCGATGGGAGCTTCTGCATCCCGATCAACGAGGCCGACGAGAAGAAGAGCCAGATCAACGAGTACCTCGACGAGTACAAGGGCCCGGGCATCCAGCACCTCGCGTTCCTGACCGACGACATCCTCGCCTCGCTGCGCGCGCTCGAGGGGCAGGCCGAGATCCAGATGCTGGACATCGACGACGAGTACTACGCCACCATCTACGACCGCGTGCCGCAGGTGAGCGAGGACCGCGCCGAGATCCGCCGCCGCAACGTGCTCGTCGACGGCGACCACGAGGGCTACCTGCTGCAGATCTTCACCAAGAACCTGGTCGGGCCCATCTTCATCGAGATCATCCAGCGCAAGAACCACAGCTCGTTCGGCGAGGGGAACTTCGGCGCCCTGTTCCGCAGCATCGAGCGCGACCAGGAGAAGCGCGGCGTCTTCGAGAAGGAGTGATCCGGTCCAGCAACTCAGCCCTTGACCGGCTCCACGGCGACCTGCGCGGTGTCGCCGTGGATGCCGGCGCGCACCCGCACGAGCGCGGCCTTCTCGTCGGTGCCGTAGATGTCCACGTAGACCGCGCCCTCGTCGTTGGGGCGGTCGACGCGGGGGATCTCGAGCTTGCCCTTCTGGGCGTCGCTCGTGCCCGGCGGCATCTCGAAGTGCTTGTCGCCGAACACCTGCTGCAGGCCGACCGCGCTCTTGACCAGGTCGACCCACTGGCCGTCGGTGAGGCTGCCGCGGTTGTCGCCGAGGCGGCGGTGGGCGACGAGCTGCCCGAGGATGCCGGCGTCGCGGCTGCAGAACGCCACCTTCACGTCGACGAAGCAGCGGTAGGGCGGGCCGTTCTTGGCGTCGGCCTTGGCCGTCCACACGTAGGTGAGCACCTCGTGGCCGAGCTCGACCTCGACCTGCGACTCGGGCACCCCGGCCAGCTTCGCGACGACCGGCTTCACCTTCCCGGGCAGCTCGCGCTTGGCCTGCAGCCCGCGCGGCTGGCAGCCCAGGCCAAGGAGGAATGCACCGAAGACCAGGAATCGGGTTGCCCACATCGGAGCCGGAGTAAAGGGCCGTGGCGCTTCGCCGTCCAGCGGGGTAGGCTCCTCGACTGAATCGCCATTCAGTCCTCTCGCAAGGAGCACGCGCATGGGCCGCTCGGGTCGCAAGGTCAACGTCATCGGCGTCGGCATGGTCAAGTTCCAGAAGCCTGGCGCGAGCGACGACTACAACGTCATGGCATCGGCCGCGGCGCGCGCCGCCATCGCCGACGCGAAGGTCGAGTTCAAGGAGATCGAGCAGGCGTTCGCCGGCTACGTCTACGGGGACAGCACGTGTGGCCAGCGCGCCATCTACGAGGTCGGCCTCACCGGCATCCCCGTGGTCAACGTGAACAACAACTGCTCCACCGGGTCCACCGCGTTGTTCCTCGCGCGCCAGGCCATCGAGGCGGGCGCCGAGTGCGTCATCGCCCTCGGGTTCGAGAAGATGGAGAAGGGCGCGCTCGGCTCCAAGTTCACCGACCGCACCAACCCGCTCGACCGCCACGCCGAGGTGATGAGCCGCGTGCAGGGCTTCAACCAGGCGCCGCCGGCCGCGCAGATGTTCGGCGGCGCGGGCCGCGAGTACCGGTTCCGCTACGGCACCAAGCGCGAGACCTTCGCCAAGATCAGCGAGAAGGCCCGCAAGCACGCCAACAAGAACCCGTTCGCCCTCTTCTCCAACGAGCTCTCCGTCGAGGAGATCATGGCGAGCGAAGAGGTGTTCGACCCGCTCACCCGCTTCCAGTGCTGTCCGCCCACCTGCGGCGCTGCCGCCGCGATCCTGTGCTCCGACGAGTTCGCCAGGAGCAAGGGGATCAGCAACCCGGTCCGCATGATCGGCCAGGCCATGACCACCGACTACTCGTCGAGCTTCGGCGACTCGATGATCAAGATGGTCGGCTACGACATGGCCGTGGAGTGCGCCAAGAAGGTGTACGAGCAGTCGGGCGTCGGTCCGGAGGACGTGCAGGTCGTCGAGCTCCACGACTGCTTCACCGCCAACGAGCTGCTCACCTACGAGGCGCTCGGGCTGTGCAAGGAGGGCGAGGCCGAGAAGTTCATCTGGGAGGGCCAGAACACCTACGGCGGCAAATACGTCACGAACCCCTCCGGCGGCCTCCTTTCGAAGGGCCACCCGCTCGGCGCGACCGGGCTCGCGCAGTGCACGGAGCTCGTGTGGCAGCTCCGTGGCCAGGGCGACAAGCGCCAGGTCGAGGGCGCCAAGGTCGCGCTGCAGCACAACCTCGGCCTCGGCGGCGCCTGCGTGATCACGATGTACCAGCGCGACTGACCCCGCCGGGCTTGAGGGGGGACGGAAGGAGAGAGAAATCTCCCACGTCCCCCCTTCGAGCGTGGTCTCCTCGTGTGCGGAGATGCTCGACAAACTGCTGCGGTACCTCTCGCGAGAAGACGTGGCCGAGGTGGCAGTGGCCACGGGCCGGTTCCCCGCGGTGAAGGTGGGCGGCGCGTGGAAGGCGGTCTCGCAGACCGCGATGGCCAGCGCCGACATCCTCGCCTCGCTCGACAAGATCGGGGCCGCGGAGCAAGCGGCCGCGGCGGTGGGCGCGCCCGCCCAGTGGTCGTTCACGGTCGAGGGCGTGGGCACCGTGCAAGGGGTGCTCGCCCGCAAGGACGACGCGGTGCAGGCGCGCTTCGTCGTCGTCGAACGCGCGTCGGCCAAGCGGCCGTCGAAGTCGCCGCCGTCGGTCGCGCGTGGCTCGAAGCGCCCGCCCGCGCCGCACGCGGCGCACCCCCACGCAACGCCCTCCACCACGCGCGCGAGCGCGCGCCCGGGGCGTCGGTCGTCGACCAAGATCCCGGCGGTGCCGAGGGCGCCGATCGTCCCGGTCGTCGCCGTGCCGGACAACACGCCGGCCGACGAGCTGATCATCGAGCCACGCGCCACGTGGTGCACGCCGGGCCGGGACACGTCGCGCACATCCCCGCGGCGCCGGCGGCCGACCGCGCCGCCGCGCTCATGCTGGACCGCGACGCCGACGCCTCGCTGTTCACCAAGGGCCCCAAGGTCGGGTACGTCACCAACGGCCGCGTGCCGCTCCGCGGCTACGACCTCGACGCGCTCCTCGAGGGTGCGCGCGCGGCGCAGGCCACCGACCTGCACGTGGTCGCCGGTCGACCGCCGCTGTTCCGGCTGGCCGGCGAGCTCGCGCCCGAGGGTGAGGTGCTCGACGAGGCCACCGTCGAGAGGATGCTGCTCGCCATCGTTCCGGCGCGCCTCCGCCAGGGCTTCGACCAGGAGGGCTCGTGCGACTTCGCGCTCGCCCACCCGAAGCACGGCCGCGCCCGCATCAACATCGTCAAGCAGCGCACCGGCCTCAAGGGGTGCTTCCGCTTGATCCCCGCCGAGGTGCCCTCGCTCGAGACGCTCGGCCTGCCGCGCGACATCGAGAAGGCGACCCACCACCACCAGGGCCTCATCGTGGTGACCGGCCCGACCGGTCACGGCAAGACCACCACGCTCGCCGCCATCGTCGACATCATCAACACCACCACGAGCCACCACGTGATCACGGTCGAGGACCCGATCGAATACGTGCACGGCCGCAAGCGCGCCACGATGAGCCAGCGCGAAGTGGGCACGCACACCAAGAGCTTCCGCGCCGCCCTCAAGGGGTCGCTCCGCGAGGACCCGGACGTGATCGTCGTCGGCGAGCTGCGCGACCTCGAGACCATGCAGATGGCGCTCGCGGCCGGCGAGACGGGCCACCTCGTGATCGGCACCATGAACACGCCGAGCGCGGCCAAGACCATCGACCGCATCATCGACATGTTCCCCCCCGGCGATCAGCAGCAGGTGCGCACCACGCTCGCCGGCGCGCTCAAGCTGGTGGTCGGTCAGCGGCTCGTGCCCGCCGCCGATCGCTCGCGCATGCACGCGGCGGTCGAGCTGCTCACCGGCACGGTGGCGCTCTGGAACCTGATCCGCGACGAGAAGACGTTCCAGATCCCGAGCCTGCAGCAGCGCGGCAAGGCGCTCGGCATCATTCGCCTCGACGACTCGCTCGCCGATCTGGTCCGCGCGGGCAAGGTGGACCGCGAGGCGGCGCTCGCCGTGGCCGAGTCGCCCGACACGCTCCTCTCGTTGCTCGGCGTGGCCAGGGCCCCTGTCGCCGCTGGCGCCGCCCCTGCTGCCCCGCCTCCCGCCGCCGCGCAGCAGGCCGCCGCGGCGCAGAAGCCGGGCGGTGGTTTCCTCGATCGGTTCCGGAAGGGTTGAACGTGCCCGCCATCGACGAACTCTTCGACCTCCTCCTCCGCGAAGGCGGCAGTGACCTCCACCTCGGCGTCGGCTCGCCGCCGATGGTCCGCGCCAAGGGCGAGCTGCGGCCGCTGCGCCCCGTGCCGATCGACCAGCCCGAGATGGAGCGCCTGCTCTACGAGATCACGACCCCCGAGCAGAAGAAGCACATCATCGAGGAGCTCGACCTCGACTTCGCCTACTCCTACGGCCACCACGCGCGCTTCCGCGCCAACTACTTCTGGAAGCAGACCGGGCTCGCCGCGGTGTTCCGCACGATCCCGACCAAGATCCTCACGCTCGATCAGCTCGGCTGCCCCGAGGCGATCCGCAAGCTCTCGGAGCGGCGCAACGGCCTCGTGCTGGTGACCGGGCCGACCGGCTCCGGCAAGTCGACCACGCTCGCCGCGATGGTCAACCACATCAACCGCACGCGCGCGTGCCACGTGCTCACCATCGAGGATCCGGTCGAGTTCGTGCACGAGCCCGACAAGGCCCAGATCACCCACCGCGAGGTGGGGTCGCATGCGGCGAGCTTCGCCGGCGCGATCCGCAGCGCGGGCCGCGAGGACCCGAACGTCATCCTGATCGGCGAGCTGCGCACCAACGAGACCATGAAGCTCGCCCTCTCGCTCGCGAGCTTCGGCATCCTCGTGTTCGCGACGCTGCACACCAACAGCGCCCCGGCCACCATCGACCGCATCATCAACGCCTTTCCCGCCGACGAGCAGCCGCAGATCCGCGGCATGCTCTCCGAGGCGCTCGTCGGCGTGGTGGCGCAACAGCTCCTCAAGACCAAGGACGGCAAGGGCCGCTGCGCGGTGCACGAGATCCTGCTCGGCGGGAGCGCGCTCTCGTCGATGATCCGCGAGGGCAAGACCTACCAGATCCCGAGCATCATGCAGGGCGGGGCCGCGGTCGGCATGCAGACGATGGACGCGGCGCTGGAGCGTCAGGTCATGAAGGGGAAGGTGGCCCCCGAGGCGGCGCTCGAGAAGGCCGGCGACAAGGACCATTTCCAGAAGCTCGTCGAGCGCTTCCAGTCGGGCGAGCTCGAGGTCGAGCCCTGAGCGGTGGCCTCAAGGCGGGTCCTCGCGGTCCGTTCGTCGGGACGATGCGCCCGCTCTCGCTCACCCTCCTGTTGCTCTCCGCTGGACTCCTCAGCTGCGACAAGGCGGCCGCGCACGCGGCAGAACACGGCGCTGCGGCCTCGAGCTCTGCGCACGGCGCGGCCTCGGCGTCGCACGACGCGCCCGGCCACGGGCACGCGCCGCCGGCCAGCGGCGGCCACCCGACGGTGGAGTCGAAGCTGCCGGTCCCGTTCATCGGCGAGCCGGGCAGCCTGGACGTCGCCAAGGGGTTCATGCGCGCCATGCTCGGCGACAACGAGTCGTTCGTGACGGGGCACCCGACCGGGCACTTCCAGCCCTTCGTCGCGGCCGAGAAGCCGCGCGCGACGCTGCTCGCCTGCGCCGACTCGCGCGTGCAGGCCAACGCCCTCGTGAAGGGCGCCGAGAACGATCTCTCACGGTCCGCAACCTCGGCAATCAGTTCAAGACGGCCGAGGGATCGGTGCTCTACGGCGTGGAGCACCTCGCGACCTCGGTCCTCCTGATCCTCGGTCACAGCGGCTGCGGCGCGGTCAAGGCAGCGATGGCGCCTCACGCCGATCTCGACGGCCCCATCAAGGCCGAGATCGACGGCATCGTCGTGCCGACGCGCAAGCCCGGCGCCAACGACGCGGACGCCCTCACCGAGGCCGTCCTCGCCAACGTGCACGACCAGGTGCGCGCGGCGACCGCGCGGTTCGCGGATCGCGTCCGCGAGGGGCGGCTCGTGATCGTGGGCGCGGTCTATGACTTCCGCAACGACCTGAAGCAGGGCTACGGGCGCGTCACCGTCGTCAACGTGAACGGGACCTCGGACCCCGCCGCCATCACCGCGTTCACCAAGGCCGTGGAGAAGTAGGCCGCCCACCACGGCTTCGCGGGTACCATCGCGGGTCGTGGCTCTGCTGTTCGTCCCCGGGACCTTCGCGCTCCTCGGCCTCACGATGATCGTGCTGGCGCTGCGGACGTTCGCCAAGGATCGCGCGATCCGAGGGTGGCCGCGCGTGCCCGCCGTCGTCACCAAGTCGTTCCTCGAGTCGCACCGCAGCACCTACGACGACCCGCAGGGCCTCCGTCAGAGCACCACCATCTACACGCCCGTGGTGCACTTCACCTACACGGTGGATGGCCGGCAGTTCGAGGGGACCCGGCTCGCCCGCAGCGTGAGCAGCTCGGAGAGGGAGCGCGCCCAGGCGCGCATCGCGCCGTATACGGTCGGGGCGCCGGTGATGGTCCTCTGCGACCCGGCCGATCCTTCGACCGCGTACCTGGAGGTGCACCGGTCCCTCGGGGCGATCATCCTCCTCTGCTTCGGGTGCGTCCTCATCGCGCCGGCGGTCGTGGTCTGGTCCGTGGCCTTGCTGCGTTGAGGGCCTCAGAGGTTGACGCAGACCAGGCGACCCTCCACGGGGCGACAGTAGCCTCCGACCGGACAATCGCCGTCGACCGCGCAGAGCGAGGGCCCAGCGTCGACAATTTCCACGTCGATCGCGCTGTCGCTCGCCGAGTCGCCCGAGACCGCGTCGGGGCCGGAGTCGGCAGCGAAGGAGTCGGCAGGGATGGAGTCGGCAGGGATGGAGTCGGCAGCGATGGAGTCGGAGACGACCTCCGTGTCGGCGGGCGCGCTGTCCAGGGCGACGTCCGGGCTCGTGTCGCTCACCGCGCTGTCGAGCGCCGCCGAGTCGAGACCGACCACGCCGTCGGTCGCCGAGTCCGGTTCGGCATCCGTGAGGGTGCTGTCCGAGCTGGTGTCGGGGAGTACGTCCGGGCTCACGAGGCTGTCGGTGACGATGGTGGTGTCGACGACCGCATCCGAAGCCGTCCCGTCGGGGCTCGCCGCGTCGGGCGGCGCGTCCTCGAGGGAGACCGCTCCGGTGTCGAACCCGGCTTCGTCCCCGAGGGGTTCACCATCGCCGCGCAGATCGGCACCCGCCTGCAGCGCGCAGCCGTTGACGAGAGCGAGAGCGAGAGGCCCGATCAGTTTCCCCCAGTCCATGCCTTGTCGAACGGTCCTGCGGCGAGCTTCTTGAGCGCTGGATCGCTGGCCAGTTTGGCTACCACCAGCGCCTCGCTCGGTCGCGCGGGCGGCTCGAGCAGCGACTCGATGGCCTGGGCCAGATCGCGCGTGCCGAACGGCTTCTCGAGGAACGTCCCCGCGCCAAGGCTGAGGGCGCGCTGCACCTCGCCGTCGGGGGCGAAGCCCGAAACCAGGAGGATCGGCAGCGCCGCGTCGAGCGCGCGCAGGTGTTCGAAGCATTCGGCCCCGCCCATCACCGGCATCGCGACGTCGAGCACGGCGAGCCCCATCCGCCCTTCGCGTCGGTGCACCTCGAGGGCTTCCGCGCCGTCGCCGGCCTCGAACACCTGGTAGCCGAGCCGCCGGAGCATGCGCGCGGTGGTGCGCCGGACCGCCGCGTCGTCGTCCACGAGGAGCGCCCGCGTCCGCCGGCCCTGGAACGTCGTCGAGAGGGCGGGCGGGGGCTCCGAGAGCTGGGGGCGCGCGGCGACGAGCGGCAGCAGAAGGCGCACCCGGGTGCCGTGCAGCTGGCCGGGCTCGATCACGACGGCGCCGCCGTGGCTCTTCGCCATGCCCCACACCATCGAGAGCCCGAGCCCGGTACCGCCTTGCTTGGTCGTGAAGAACGGCTCGAAGGCTCGCCGGGCCACGGTGGGCTCGATGCCTGGCCCGTCGTCCTCGACGCAGATCTCGACGTACGGGCCGGGCGCGACGGACGTCGCTGCGGCGGTCGTGGCGTCGAGATCGACCGGCTGCATCGAGAGGTGGATCTCGCCACGGACGCCGTCGAGGGCTTCCGCGGCGTTGATGCCGAGGTTCAGGAGCGCGTGGCTGATCTGCGCGGCGTCCCCCTCCACCACGAGGGTGCGGTCGCGGATCGTCGAGCTCACACGCACGCGGCGAGCGAGGGAGCGACCGAGCAGGCTCTCGACGTCGCGGACGACGCGGGCGAGGCGCACCGGTCGCACCTGGTTGCGCCCCTTGCGGGCGTAGCCGAGCAGGTTGCGCGTGAGGTCGGCCCCTCGCCGCGCCGCAGCGACGATGGCCTTGGCGTGGTCCGCTGCCTCGGCGTCGTGGCTCTCGACGAGCGCCTCGGCCGAGCCGAGGATCGCGGCGAGGGTGTTGTTCATGTCGTGCGCGACGCCACCGGCGAGCGCGCCGATGGCCTCGAGTCGCTGCGCGTGCGCGAGCTGCTCGCGCAAGGCCTCCCGCTCTTGCTCGAGCCGCGTCCGGTCCTCGAGCTCCCGCCGCGAACGCGCCAGCGCGTCCTCGAGCTCGCGCCGCCGCTGGGCGGTCTCGATCGAGTACTCGGCGATGCGCACCTCGCTCCGTCGCCGCAAGGTGACGAGGATGCTCCCGAGGCCCATGGCCCCGAGGAGACCGAGCGTCTCGGTCGGCAGGTGAGCGACGTGGTCGTGGCTCGCGATGACGACGAAGCCACCGAGGACCAGGAGAGCGAAGGCCAGGTAGTGCCGGTACGAGAGAGTCAGCACCGACACCGCGACCACGTGGAAGACGAGCAGCGTCAGGAACGCGTGGGGCTCCACGCGGTGGATGCCCCACAGGGTCACGGATGCCGTGAGGAGGCTCGACCCGAAGACCACGTCGTCGACGCGCTGGGCCGGCAGGCGCTCCAGGAAGGCGAGCAGGGCGAGGGCGGTGCACATCACCGCGACCAGGCTCGCCCCCGCGACGAGCTCGACGCGCGCGGCACCCCGCAAGAGCACCGCTTCGGTGATCGCGACGACGCCCGCGAAGCCTGCGGCGAAGAGGGCCGCTGGCAGGAAGGTCCGATAGGCGGCCTCCCGAACCGCCGATTCGACCGCTCGAGCCATGTCCGATCGACGGCCCGACTGGACGAAACTGAAGGCGCCGATGTGGGGAGGAGTCCCCCTGCGCCAAGTCATTTCGCCTGCCTGATTTTTCACGCTGGGGGCACAGGAATTGGACATCTCCGGGATTCCCGGAGAAGATCCGCCTTTGGAGGATTTGACATGCGGAACTTGCTTGGGAATCCGAGCCTCGTGCTCGTGCTGGTCGGGGCGCTCGTGGGGTGTGGTGGCAAGGAAGACGTCACGATCTCGGACGACACCGGCACCGAGGACGGCACCACGGATGGATCGACCGACGACACGGGCGGCGGTGGAGACTCGGCGACCCCGGTCGACACGGGCACACCCGTCGACACCGGCACGCCCACCGACACCGGCACACCTCCGACCGACACCGGTGCGGACGTCATCACCCCCGTCGACGGCGGGTGTCCCACTGGCCTCTCCGTCTGTGGAGCGGCCTGCGTCGACCTGACCAAGGACCTCGGCAACTGCGGCGCGTGCGCCAAGGCGTGTCCGACCGGCGGCACCTGCACCGCGGGCGTGTGCGCGTGTCCCACCGGCCAGATCATCTGCGGCAGCAAGTGCGTCGATCCCACGAGCGACGCCGCCAACTGCGGCGCGTGTGGCAAGAGCTGCGGTGCTCTCGGCACCTGCACCTCCGGCGTCTGCGGCTGCGCCACGCCCGGCACGAGCTGCGGCACCCCCGCGCTCTGCGTCGACACCAGCAAGGATCCGCGGAACTGCGGCGGCTGTGGCAAGACCTGCGGCACCTGGGGCGTCTGCTCGGGCAGCGCTTGCTCGTGCCCGACCGGCACCTCGGTCTGCGCGACCGGTGGTGGTGGTGGCGGCGCGACCTGCGCAGACACCCTCGAGAACGCCCGGTTCTGCGGCAAGACCGGCTGTGGCGTGCAGTGCAGCGACCGTGACTACTGCGACGGCACCGGCACCTGCGCCTGCAAGCCCGGCCTGACCGCCTGCACGTTCGGCGGCGGTCGCACCTGCCTCAACACCAACAGCTCGCCCAACGCCTGCGGTGCGTGCGGCACCGTCTGCGGCACGGGTCAGACCTGCGTCTCCGGCAAGTGCGTGGCGTCGACCGGCGGCACCCCGCCCGCTTGTCCCACCGGCACCACGCGCTGCGCCTTCGGCGGTGGCCCTGGCGGCGGCAACGCTGGCTGCTACGACCTCACCAAGGACAACACGGCCTGCGGCGAGTGCGGTCGCAGCTGCAACGACAACGAGATGTGCGTGAACGGCGCGTGCAAGGTCTACGGCGTCGCGCCGGCCTGCACCACGTGCCCGTGCGCGGACTGCACCACCTTCGTCGCCGGTGGCGGCGAGGGCGCGACCTGCTGCCCGGCGCTCCCGGGCCACAAGCACGCGCTCTGCGTGCGCGGTACGGCTTGCCCCAAGTGAGCTGACGCGGTCGTGTCGAGGGCTCCTCTTCGCGGAGGAGCCCTCGCTTCTTTTTGGCCCTCAGGCGAGGCCGCTGCGCACGAGCAGGGCCTCCGGGTCGAGGTCCCGACCACGGAAGTTGCGGAACAGCTCCGCGGGATCGGCGGCGTCGCCGCGCGCGAGGATCTCCTTGCGGAACGCGGCGCCGGTCTTGGCCGAGAGGATGCCCTCGTCCTTGAACCGACCGAAGGCGTCGGCGTCGAGAGCCTCGGCCCACTTGTACGAGTAGTAGCCCGCGGCGTAGCCGACCGCGCCGCCGAACAGGTGGTCGAACGAGGCGAGCAGCCCGTGTTCGGGGAGCAGCGGCACCGGCGAGTGCGCCTCCTGGATCGGCCGCGCGAACGCGAACGGATCGACGTCGGACGCCGGGTCGTAGTCGACGTGCAGGGCCAGATCGACCTCGGCGAACCCGAGCTGGCGCATCATGAAGTTGGCGGAGCGGAAGTTGCGCGCGCGTCGCATGCGGTCGAGGAGCGAGGCCGGCAGCGGCTCGTTCGTCGCGTGGTGTCGCGCGAAGAGGGCGAGCGCCTCGGGCTCCCAGCACCAGTTCTCCATGATCTGCGAAGGCAGCTCGACGAAGTCCCAGGCCACGCTCGTGCCCGCGAGCGAGCGCAGCGGCACCTCGGAGAGCGCGTGGTGGAGGAGGTGCCCGAGCTCGTGGAACAGGGTCTCGACCTCGCGGTGATCGAGCAGCGCCGGCGCGTCGGCGGTGGGCGGCGTGGCGTTGAGCACGAGGGCCTCGACGGCGTGCGGACGCCGCGCGTGGGCTGTGAGCAGGCCGTGCATCCACGCGCCGCCGCGCTTGTCCTCGCGGGGGAACGCGTCGACGTAGAACGCGGCGAGCTCGCGGTCGCCCTCGCTGAGGCGGTAGGGCCGCACGGTCGGATTCCACGTGGGCAGGTCCGGGGCGGCCTCGATGCGCACGCCGTACAGGCGCTCGGCGATGGCGAACGCGCCCCCGAGCGCGGCCTCGAGCGGGAAGTACGGCTTGAGGGCCTCGTCGTCGAGATCGTAGAGCGCCTTGCGCTGCTTCTCGGCCCAGTAGGGCACGTCCCAGGGCGCGAGCTCCGTCTGGCCAGCGAACTGGGCGAGCGCCGCGTTCTCCGCGGCGAACGCGGCCGTCGTGCGGGCGTGCAGGCGCTGGACGAACGCGCGCGCGTCGGCGCCACGCTTGGCCATGCGATCCTCGAGCACCAGATCGGCGAAGTTCGCGAACCCGAGCAGGCGGGCCTTCTCGCGACGGAGGGCGAGCACGCGGCGGACGATCGGGCGGTTGTCCCACGGCGCCACGGTCGCGCGGCGGATGAACCCGCGATACAGCTGCTCGCGGAGCGCGCGGTCGTCGAGGTGGCTGATCGCCGGGACGTAGCTCGGGGCCTGCAGCGTGAAGCGCCATCCCGGCTTGCCCGCGCGCTCGGCGCTCTCCCGGGCCGCTTGCTTGGCCGACGGCGGGAGCCCGGCCACGCGCGCCTCGTCCTCCACCACGAGCTCGAAGGCGTTGGTCGCGTCGAGGACGTTCTGCGAGTACTTGAGGGTGATCTCGGCGAGCTCCACGTCGATCGCGGCGAGGCGCTCCTTGCCAGCCTCGTCGAGCTCGGCGCCCGCGCGGCGGAAGTCGGCCAGGGTCTTGTCGAGCAGCCGCTTGCGCAGCGGGTCGAGCGCCTTCGCCTCGTCGGTCGCCGCGTAGGCGTGCAGCACGCGGTAGAGCCCCGCGTCGAGCGCGATGCTGCTGTAGAACGCGCTGATGCGCGGCTGGATCTCGTTGTAGGCCTTGCGCAGGGCGTCGGTGGTGGCGACGGGACTCGAGGTGCGAGACGATGCCGAGCGCGTCGTCGAGCCGCTCGGTCATCGCCTCGAGCGCGCCGAGGGTGGTCGCCCAGGTGAGCTCGGTGGTGCTCGCGAGGGCCGACTTCTTGGCCTCCGCGTCGGCGAGCAAGGCGTCGGTCACCGGCTCGACGTCCTCGGCGCGATAGCGGTCGAAGGGCAGGGGGTGGGCGACGTTCTCGAGGGGGCTCGCGGCGTTCGACATGCGTCCCGCGACACTAGGCGGAGGCGCGGGAGCGACCAGACAAAAAAGGCGACACCCGCGGGGAGGCGACCCAGCGGGTGTCGGGGGACGTGGCAGAGACGAAGCTAAGCGGAACCGTGACGCAGACAGGAGCGGAGGGCCGGACGGGGACGGCCCGGGAGCGACGCAGAGACACCGTCGGAGCGGAGGGCCGGACAGGGACGGCCCGGGAGCGACGCAGAGACTGAGCTCAGTCCTCGTCGTCGAGGGTGTCGAACTCGAGCTCACCGTCGAACGAGGTCTCCTCGATGAGGTCGTCGAGCGAGAACCCGATCTTGGAGGAGGACTTCAGCTCCTCGCGCTCGAACTCTTCGAAGTTGCGGTAGTAGGTGAGAGGACGCATGGGAGAGGTCGACCTTTCTTGGCGAGCGAGCGGGCTAGAGGGTGGGGCGCGTCCGAGGCGTGAACGCGAGGACCGTGGCGGAGACTTCGGAGGTGGGGGCCGGCCGGAACCAGGCTTCGAGGATGCGCGCGGTGCCGAGCTGGGGGGCTGCTCCCATCAGGGTCTCGTGCATGATCTGGCGTGTTTTTCGGCTCGACATCGTTCTCACCTACATCTGCGCACACACTCTCACAAGGTAGGTTCGACAGCCAAGAAAAGTGTTGCTCGGAGTGGAGGACCGGACAGGCAAGGTCCGGGAGCGACAAAGGCAGCTTGCCCCTCGTGGGTTTGCGCGATACCCCCGGCGGTCCATGTCAGCGCGTTCGATCGTCGCGGTGGTCAACCAGAAGGGCGGCGTCGGCAAGACGACGACCGCGGTGAACCTTGCGGCCTCTCTCGCCGTCGCCGAGCAATCCACGCTGCTGGTCGACATGGACCCGCAGGGCAACGCCTCGAGCGGCGTCGGCGTGCCTCCGCGCAGCATCGAGCGCTCGGTCTACGACTGCTTGATCGCCGGCATGCACCTCGAGGACGTGGTGGTCGAGACCAAGGTCCCGCACCTCACCGTGTTGCCGGCCAAGCAAGACCTGGTCGCCGCGGAGATCGAGCTGGTCGACGAGGCCGATCGCGCCTCGCGCCTCGCGCGGGTGCTCGACGAGGCGTTCACGCGTGGCGTGCCGTACCGCCAGGTGATCATCGACTGCCCGCCCTCGCTCGGGCTGCTCACGCTCAACGCGCTCGTGGCCGCGCACAGCGTGCTCGTGCCGCTCCAGTGCGAGTTCTACGCGCTCGAGGGCCTGACCTACCTCATGGATACGATCGACCGCGTGCGCAACGGGCTCAACGCCGACCTCGAGGTGGACGGCGTCGTGCTCACCATGTTCGACCCGCGCAACAACCTCGCGCACCAGGTGAGCGACGAGGTGAAGAAGCACTTCTCGGTGTACGACGCGGTGGTGCCGCGCAACATCCGCCTCTCCGAGGCGCCGTCGCACGGCCTGCCGATCCTCCTCTACGACGCCAAGAGCAAGGGCGCCGAGGCCTACCTCGCCCTCGCGCGCGAGTTCCTCGATCGCCGTGCCGGCAAGAAGCGCAAGGAGAGCCGCAAGTGAGCGAGAAGGAACCCCGCCGCGCGCTGGGTCGTGGCCTCGACGCGCTCCTGCCCGTGGCCAAGGAGAAGGTGCCCGCCGGCTTCGCCGACAAGTCGGTGTTCCTCTGCCCGATCGAGCGCATCACCCCGATGAAGGGGCAGCCGCGCCAGCACTTCGACGAGCCGGCGCTCGAGGAGTTGACGCAGTCCATCCGCGAGGTCGGGCTCATCGAGCCGCTCGTCGTGCGCAAGGTGCCGGGCACGGCGGCGCCGGGCATGGATCGCTACGAGCTCATCGCCGGCGAGCGTCGCTGGCGGGCCTCACAGCGGGCGGGGCTCAAGGACGTCATCGTCGTCGTCAAGGACGTCTCGCCCGTCGCGGCCTTCGAGCTCGCGATGATCGAGAACGTCCAGCGAGAGGACCTGAACCCGATCGAGCTCGCCGAGGCGCTGCAGCGCCTGGTGAAGGAGCACGGCTACACGCAGGAGCGGCTCGCCGAGCGGCTCGGCAAGGACCGCACGACGATCGCCAACGCGCTGCGCCTGCTGCGCTTGCCGGTGAACGTGCGCGAGCGCGTGATCAAGGGCGAGCTCACCGAGGGCCACGCGCGCGCGCTGCTCTCGATCCCCGACGAGGCCGAGATGGCCCGCGTCGCCGAGAAGGTCGTGCGCGGCCGGCTCTCGGTGCGCCAGGCCGAGCAGCTCGCCAAGGCGGCCAAGGGCGGCAAGCCGGCCGCCGAGCCCACGCCGAAGAGCGCCTCGGTCAAGGACCTCGAGCGTCGCCTCTCGCAGGCCCTCGGCACCCGCTGCGAGGTGCGCGACCAGGGCAACAAGGGCGAGATCGCCATCCACTACGCCACCCTCGACGTGCTCGACGGCGTGCTCGACAAGCTGCTCGTCAAGTGAAGGGCGGGTTGCGCAGCGCGTTGCGCGACTCGCGCAACGCCGCGGGAGATCGTCGGCGATTCGCGATCGGATCGGCTTGTGCAGAGCGGAGCGCATGCTCCGTCCCCTGCTCGTCACCACCCTCGTCCTGACCGCCCTCGGGTGCGCCCCGCACAACGTCGGGAACGAACGCGACGAGCTCGCCGAGGATGGCGGGCGCGACGCGCGGGCCTTCGACCCGCCGGCGGACGACGCGGGAGAGAGCTTCGACGTCGGCGAGGGGCTCGACCCCGCGCCCAGTGGGGACGCTGGCGCGGCCGACGCCAAGTGCGCCTCGAGCACCACCAGCGCGACGCCGGTACCGCTCGATCTGTTCTTCATGCTCGACCAGTCCGGCTCGATGAAGGAGACCACCGGGAGCGGCACGACCAAGTGGACGGCCATCAAGGGAGCGTTCAAGAGCTTCCTCGCCGATCCTGCGGCCGCGGGGATCGCGGCGGGTCTGGGGTATTTCGGGCGCGCAGGGTTCTTCTCGGACGGCAAGTCCTCGTGCGCGGTGGGCGACTACGCGAAGGCCGACGTCCCCATCGCCGCGCTGCCCGGCGTCGGCTCGAGCATCGCCACCTCGCTGTTGCTCCACGATCCGTTCACCGACACCCCGACGGGCCCGGCGCTGGCGGGGGCGCTGCAGTACGCGCGCGCGTTCCAGACCGCCCACCCGGGGCACGTGGTGTCGGTGGTGCTCGCGACCGACGGACTGCCGACGGCGTGCGCGCCGCTCGACGCGGACGGCATCGCGGCGTTCGCGGCCAAGGCGCGCGCGGAGTCGCCGCCGATTCGCACCTACGTCATCGGTGTGATGTCCGACGCCGACCTCGGCAAGGGCGCGGCGACCAACCTCGACACCATCTCGAAGGCGGGCAACGGCGCGCCCGCGTTCGTGATCAAGTCGACCGGCAGCGACGTCGAGAAGGCGTTCCTCTCCGCGCTGCTGGCCATCCGCGGGACCGCGTTGCCGTGCGAGTACCTCGTGCCGGCCGGGGTGGGCGCGGACTACGACAAGGTGAACGTTCGCGTGACGAGCGGGGGGAGCGTGACGACGCTCCCCTACGTCGAGCGTGCGGACAAGTGCGGGCCCGCGGGGGGCTGGTACTACGACGTCCCGCCGCCCGGGAAGCCGACGCGCGTGCTCACCTGCCCCGCGACGTGCAAGGCGCTGTCGGCCGACGGCGCCGGCAAGGTCGACATCGAGATCGGGTGCGCCACCCTGCGCCCCAAGTGAAAGGGGGCGCCACAAGTGATCACGCCCACAGCTCCGCGGCGCGCGCGGCGACCACCGCGCGCAGGCGGGTGAAGCGCGGGTCGTCGCGCACGAGCGCGAGCGGTGGGCAGCGGTCGAGCCAGGCGACGTCGACCAGCGGGAGCTCGGCGGCCTTCTCGAGCGCATGCAGGGCGTGCTCGGCCTCACCCACCGCGGCGAAGTACTCGGCCGCGATCTCGTACATGAAGCAGCGATGGTGGGGCGCGGCGCGCGCGTCGTCGGCGAGCCGGGAGAAGACGGCGGGGGCGTTGGGCTCGGCGCGCCCCGCGGCGTAGGAGCGCAGGAGCGGTACGGCGGCCTCCCACGCGGCGCCGTTGCGGTTGCGCTCGATGACGTCGGCGGTGCGCGTCGCGAGCGCGCGATCGCCCCACCAGAAGCAGAGGCGCACGAGCGGGAAGATCCCGACGACCTCGCCCATGACCGCGACCGCCTCGCCGATGACCCGCTCGGCGTCGGCGCGCTGGCCGAGGAGCGCGTGGGTGCGCGCGATCTCGATGTACGCGAGGGCGAGGCCGGGCTGGAGCTTGCGCGCGAGCTCGAGCCGCGGGAGCCCCTCTTCGAGGTAGCCACTCTCGACGAGCAGCTTGCCGAGGGCGCTCTGCGCCTGCGCGTGCAGCGGGGCGCGCTCGAGGACCTCGTAGATCGCGCGCACGGCGGCGCGGAGCTCGCCGCTCGCGAGGCGCAGGGCCGCGATCGTCATGAAGGTCTCCGCGATGGAGGGGTCGATCGCGAGGGCGCGCAGCGAGAGCTCCTCGGCGCGGGTGAACAGCTCGGAGTCGCGGGCGCCCTGCTGGAGGAACAGGCGCGCGAGCGCGGCGCCGAGCAGGCTCGAGAGCCAGGCGTCGCCGGGGTGGGCGCGGAGGCCCTCCTCGAGCACGTCGATGGCCTTCTGGACGCTCCCGGCGTCGAAGCGCTGGAACGACTCGTGGGCGCGGTCGTAGACGGCGCGCACGCGGGGTTCGGTCGGCCCGCCGCGGAGGGCGCCGCCCGCCTGCGCGACGAGCACCTGCTCGAGCGTCTTGGTGACCGAGTCCTCGAGCGAGAACGGGTCGCCGAGGTCTCCCTCGAGGCGCTCGGCCCAGGCGATCGTGCGTCGCGCGACGTCGACGAGGCGCAGCCGCACGCTCGCGCGCGCGCCCTCGAGCGCGACCGAACCCGAGACCGCGAGCTCCGGCTCCAGCGGGCTGTTCGGCGGGAGGACCTTGAGCGAGGAGATCGCCGTGACGGCGTCGCCGATCGCCGCGGACAGATCCTGCGCCAGCGCGCGCGCGCCCGGGTCGTGGGCCTCGAGGGCGTGCAGGGACAGGGTGCGGGGCGTGAAGCTGCGCGCGCGCTGGAGCAGATCGGCGGAGAGCCGGGGGACCTGCGGCGCGCGATCGAGCGGGGAGGCCGTGCCGCGCATGGTGTCGAGGCGATCGAGGGTGCGCTGCGCGTCGGGGCGATCCTCGCGGTTCGGCGCGAGCTGCTCGGCGACGAGCTGGGCGAGCGCCTCGGGCACCTCGGGCGCGAGGGCGCGCACGGGCTTCGGGGTCGCGGTGCCGAGGGCGCGCGCGGCGGTGGTCGCGACGCTCGCATCGAACGCGGGGCGGCCGGTGAGCAGCTCGTGCAGGAGGAGGCCGAGGGCGTACACGTCGGCGCGACCATCGACCGTCTCGCCGCGCAGCTGCTCGGGCGCCATGTACTGGGGGGTGCCCACGAGCGCGACCGTCTCGTGGACGTGGCCGGCGACGTGCGCGCGTGCGATGCCGAAGTCGGTCAGCACGATGCGCTCGCCGAGCCCCGCGCCGCTGCTCGCTTCCCGCGTGCGCTCGACCAGCACGTTGTCGGGCTTGAGGTCGCGGTGCACGACGCCGGCGGCGTGGGCCGCGGCGAGCCCGCGCGCGATCTCGGCGCCGATGCGCAGCACCTCGGGCAGCGGTGGGCGCGAATCCTCGGACCAGCGGCCGCGCAGCGAAGGGCCCTCGACCAGCTCCATGGTGAGGAAGCGCAGCGCGCCGTCGCGGCCGCCGTCGAACGTGCGCGCGACGTTGGGGTGGGTGACCCGGCGCGCGAGCCGCACCTCGCGGAAGAACCGCGCCACCGCGTCGGGATCGTCGGCGGCCTCGGGCAGGAGGACCTTCAGCGCCACGAGCTCGTCGAGCTCGCGGTCGCGCGCGCGGTAGACCGCGCCCATGCCCCCGGCGCCGAGCAAACCGAGGATCTCGAACCGCGCGCCGATCACGGCCCCGATCGACGGGAGCCCGGCCGGCAGCGCCTCGGTCGGCGCGAGGCCTCGCTCGGCACCTGCGGTCACGCGGTCATCCGTGGCGCTCGGCGGCCTTCAGGGTGTTGGCGAGCAGCATGGCGATGGTCATCGGGCCGACGCCGCCCGGCACCGGGGTGATCGCGCCCGCGACGGTGGAGGCGCCCGCGAAGTCGACGTCGCCACAGAGCTTGGACTTTCCATCGACGTCGCGGCGGTTCATGCCGACGTCGATGACGATCGCGCCCGGCTTGACGTGGTCCTTGCCGACGAGATCGGCCCTGCCCACGGCGACCACGAGCACGTCGGCCTGGCGGCAGATCGCGGCGAGATCCTTGGTGCGCGAGTGCGCGATGGTGACCGTGGCGTGGCGCGCGAGGAGCAGCTGCGCCATCGGCTTGCCGACGATGTTGCTGCGACCGACGACGACCGCGTGCGCGCCGACGAGGGAGAAGCCAGGGATGCTCTTGGCCGCCTCGTCGATGAGGCGCATGCTGCCGAACGGCGTGCACGGGACCATGCCGCCCGGGCGGCCGGAGGCGAGCAGGCCGGCGTTGAGCGGGTGGAAGCCGTCGACGTCCTTGTCGGCGGGGACGGCGTCGAGGATCTCGTCCTCGGGGAGGCCCTTGGGCAGCGGGAGCTGGACGAGGATGCCGTCGACCGAGCGGTCCTCGCGGAGCACGCGGATGCGATCGAGGAGCTCCTCGCGCGACACGGTGGCGGGCAGCCGATGCACCTCGCCCGCCATGCCGACCTCCTTGGCCGCCTTCTCCTTGTTGCGCACGTAGACCGCCGACGCCGGGTCTTCGCCAGCGAGGATCACGTGCAGGCCGGGGACGCGCCCGTGCTTCTCCTTGAACGCAGCGACGCCGGCGGCGACCTCGCGGCGGACGACCTCGGCGATGGCTTTCCCGTCGATGAGCTGGGCGGTCATGGCGCCCGCGAGACTAGCCCATCCACGGGCGCGCGGTCTCCGGGAGGAGTACGATCGGGGCATGCGATCGTGGGCCGCGCTGCTGCTCCTCGCTGCCCCGCTCACGGCGGACGCGGCGGACGCGGCGATCCCCTGGCCGTTCCCGCCTCCGCCGCCCTCGCCGGTCACGCTGGTGATGGTGGGCCCGAAGGCGATCCGGGTGCGCCTCTCCGCGGGCTACGTGTTGCCGTGCGATTCGTCGGCCAACGTGAAGCTGCTCGACGCGAAGGTGCAGCCCGGCACCACCAAGACCTGGATGGCGTCGACCTACTGCTTCTGCGTCGAGCAGACCCACCACGACTTTCCCGACGTCGGGTGGAGCACGCCGCGGCAGGTGTGCCGCGCGCGCGGCTGTCCATGGGCGGGGTGCGGGTACACCAACGACCCGCTCACGATCACGCTGAAGTCCGACCCGCCGAAGTGACCCTACAGATTCTTTGTCGGCCGCCCATGGAGGCGGCCGATGCTTCGCTTCGCTCGCTCAGCCCTCGCGCTTGGCCTCGAGCTCTTCCCAGCGGGCGAGGAGCCGCGCGGCCTCGGCCTTCGCGGCGGCGAGCTCCGCGGTGCGCTGGGGTACCTCGTGGCCACGGCTCGCGTACAGGGTGGGGTCGGCGACGGCGGCCTCGCACGCGGCGACCTTCTGCTCGGCGGCGTCGATCTTCTCGAGGATCGACTCGAGCTCGAGGCGCTCGCCGTAGGTGAGCTTCTTGGCCTCGGCCTTCGGCGGCGGCTTGCTGCGCTGGGCCTCGACGACGGCCGTGGCGGCTGCGGTGGCCTCGCGCTCCTTGCGGTGGGCGACGTAGTCGGAATAGCCGCCACCGTGCTGCTCGACGCGCGACCGGTCTCCCTCGGGGGCGAAGGCCAGCACCGAGGTGGCCACGCGGTCGAGGAACGCGCGGTCGTGCGTGACCACGAGCACCGAGCCGTCGTAGCCGACGAGCAGCTCCTCGAGCGCGGAGAGCGTGGAGAGGTCGAGGTCGTTGGTGGGCTCGTCGAAGAGGAGCATGTTGGCCCCCTCGCGCAGCATCTTGGCGAGGGCCACGCGCGCGCGCTCGCCGCCGGAGAGCGAGCCCACCTTCTGGCGCTGCTTGTCCGCGGGGAACAGGAAGCGCTCGAGGTAGGTGCGCAGATCGTACGACTCCTTGCCGAGCACCACGGTGGTGGCGCCCACGCCCTTCACGTCGTCGTAGATCGACTTGTCGTCGTCGAGGTTGGCGCGCGCCTGGTCGAGGTAGCCGATCTTGGTGTTGCGACCGACGATCAGCTCGCCCGACGCCACGAGCGGCTCGCCGAGGATCGCCCGGAGCAGGGTGGTCTTGCCGCAGCCGTTGGGGCCGAGGATGCCGATGCGGTCGCCGCCGTGGACGTGCAGATCGATGGGGTGGTTGAGGAGGCGCCCGCCCTGGCGGAGCACCACCTGGTTCAGCTCGAGCACCCGCTTGCCCTGGCGCGTGACGCTCGCCGCCAGGACCACCTCGGCGTCACGGCCGGCGTCGGCCGGGGTCTCGGCGATGAGCGCGTGCGCGCGCTGGATGCGGGCCTTCTGCTTGGTGGTGCGCGCCTTCGGGCCGCGCGAGAGCCACTCGCGCTCGCGGCGCAGCACGTTGCGGCGGTTCTGCTCGGTGCGCTCCTCGTGGGCGAGGCGCTCGGCCTTGAGCTCGAGGTAGTCGGAGTAGCCGCCGAGGTACTCGGTGAGCTCGCCGCGATCGAGCTCGAGGATGCGATCGACGATCGCCTCGAGGAAGTAGCGGTCGTGGGTGACGAGGATGACCGCGCCCGGGTAGTCGTCGGCGAGGTAGCCCTCGAGCCAGCCGGCGGTGTCGGCGTCGAGGTGGTTGGTGGGCTCGTCGAGGATGGCGACGTCGGGCTGGGCGACGAGGAGCTGGGCGAGGGCGATCCGGCGCCGCTCGCCGCCGCTGCGGGGCCCGACGGCGCGCTCCGGGTCGCGCACGTCGAGGCGCTGCAGGAGATCGAGCGCGACGTGCCCGCGGTCCCAGCCGCCGAGGTGGGCGATGGTCTCGTCGAGCGCCGCCTGCTCGGCGAGCAGGGCGTCGTCGTGGTGCTGGTCGGCGAGGAGCGCGGTGAGCTCGGCGTGGCGGTCGACGGCCTTGCGCCATCCGACCAGGCCGAGCTCGACGACCTCGCGCGCGCTCAGGTCCGGCGGGAGCTCGGGCTCCTGGGCCAGATAGCCCACGGAGAGGCCACGGCGCACGCGTACGTTGCCCTCGTCGGCGGTCTCGAGGCCGGCGAGGATGCGGGCGAGGGTGGACTTGCCGCTCCCGTTGTCGCCGATGAGGCCGACCTTCTCGCCGCGCGCGACGGTCAAGTAGGCGCCGCGCAGGATGGTCTGCGGGCCGAACGCCTTGTGGAGGTTCTCTGCGTCGATGGCCGGCACGGGGGCCGAGGGGTAGCACGCCCCGGGCGTGGCTCGGAGACTCCTGGCGTTTCAGAGGCCCAGGGGCTGGAGGAAGCCGAGCACCCGCTCGTGGGTCTCGGTGGGTCGCTCGATCTGCGGGGCGTGCCCAGTGGCCGGCAGCTCGAAGAGCTCGCCGTGGGGAAGCAGCGGCGCCGCCGCGCGCGCGAACCGGATGGGCACGATGCGGTCGCGGTCGCCGTAGACCCCGAGCGTGGGCTGCTGGAGCCGTGGCAGCAATGGCAGCAACGTGGCGTCCCGCACCCGCCGCGCCGTGGTGAGCAGGCCGAGCTTCCAGCGGCGGTCCGAGAGGTGGGTGCGGATGTCGGAGAGCTCGGTCTCGAAGAACCGGTCGTCGGCGAACACCGTGCGGAGGATCGTGCGCATCACGTCCTCCTCGATCGATTTCACCAGGCGGCGCACCGCGCCCTCGGGGAACAGCGAGTAGCCCTCGCGCTGCTCACCCATGCCAGAGGACCCGAGCAAGACCACGGCGGGCACCCGCGCGGGGTGGGCCTCGGCGTAGGTCGCGACGACCTGCCCGCCCATCGAGTTGCCGATGAGCACCGGGCGCTCGAGCTTCGCGTGGTCGAGCAGCCGGCCGAGGTCTTCGACCCAGTCCTCGACCGAGTTGCCGCGGCGCGCGCGGGTGGTGTCGGAGTCGAACGCGGGCAGGCCGATCTCCCACACGCGGTGGGTGGCGGCGAGCAGCGGCCGGAACGCGCGCCACGAGTGGAACAGGCCGCCGAGGCCGTGCACCAGCACGAGGTCGGGGCCTTCGCCCTCGACCCGATAGGTGATCTCCGTACCTGGGACCGTGCCCCCCATCCCCGTGATCATAGCGCCTCGGTCGACTACGGGCCCACGGCGAGCGGCGCCGAGGGATCCGCGGCCTTCTCGCCCACCTTCTCGAAGTTCTTCTCCGGGTCGACGATGGTCACCGCGCCGAAGTGCGAGAGCGGCCCGGCGAGGCTCGGGTCGCCCGCGACGGCGATGACCAGGTTGCTCGGCGCGAGGAGCTCCGCGGCCGCGGCGCGCACGCTCGCGAGCGTGGCCCCGCGGATCGCCGCGCGGTACTTCTCGACGTAGTCGTAGACGTCGGCGCCGGGGAGCTTGAGCAGCTTCTGCTCGAGGGCGAGCCCGCCGACCGCGCCGATGGTCTCGAGGCGGTAGAGGAACGCGGTCTCGAGGCTGGTGCGCGCGATGTCGAACTCCTCCTGGGTGACCGGCTTGTCCTTGGAGATCCAGCGCAGGTGCTCGAGGAGCGCGTCGACCGACTTGCCGGCGAGCGCGGTCTGCGTGCCCGCGTAGAGGGCGACCAGCGAGTCGCTGCCCCACGCGAGCTCGCGCACGTTGGCGTTGGTCGAGTAGGCGAGCGAGCGCTTCTCGCGCACGTCGGAGAACAGGCGCATGGCCATGCCGCCGCCGAGCACGTGGGTCGCGAGCGCGAGGTCGGGGAAGCGGGGGTCGTTGCGCGCGATCACGCGGCGCGCGACGAAGATGTCCGCCTGCTTGCTGCCGGGCTTCTTGGCGAGCACCACGCGGATGCCCGTGGTGGGGGCGGGCGGCGCGGGGAACGCCATCGCGGTCGCGCCGGCCGGGAGGCCACCGAGCTTGCCGTCGAGCGCGGGGCCGAGCTTGCTCGCGTCGACGTCGCCGGCGACGACCACGTGGATCTGGCCGCGGCGGTAGGCCTTCTCGTAGTAGGCCTTCAGGTCCTTCAGCTCGATGCCGGCGAGGGTGGCCTCGGTGGCGTCGGGCATGGCGTAGCGGGTGCCGTCGAGCAGGGTGCGGTAGAGCGCCTGGCGCGCCATCCACCCGCCGCTGCCCTTCTGGGCCTGGCGCACGCGGTCGAGCTCGCGCGCCTTGAGCTTGTCGAACTCCTTCTTGTCGAAGCGCGGCTTGGCGAGCACCGCGCCGAGCACGTCGAGCGCGGCGTCGAGCTTGTCCCTGGTGACCGCGATGCCGAAGACGGTGCGGTCCATGCCGGTGTCGACGGTGAGGTCGGCGCCGAGCGCGTCGATCTGCTCGGCGAGCTCCTTGCCGCTCCACTTGCCGGCGCCGCCGTCCTTGAGCATGTCGCCGGTCATCGAGGCGATCGCGGCGGCCGACTTGGTGGGGGTGTTCTCTGCGTGGCCGATGCCGACGTCGACCATCACGCGCACGTAGACGATCGGCAGGGTGGACGAGACGATCGCGGTCGCGCTGGCGAACGCGCTCTTGTTCTCGACGGCGACGACCTTGGCGGGCTTCATCGGGCGCGCCGCGGCGGGCGGGGGCACGTCGACCGTGGGCTTGGCGGGCGGCGCGGAGCTGGCGACCGGAGGCGGGGTCGTGGTGCTGGCGACCGGGGTGGTCGCGACCACGGGCGGCGTGCTCGAGCACGCGACGAGCAGCGGGAGGGCGAGGGCCCAGCGGATCGAGCGGCGCATGATCACTTGCCCTCCTTCTTGGGGGCGGGCTTTGGGCCTTCGGGCTTGGGCGGCGGCATCACCCGCACGTGCGCCAGGGTCGCGCGCACGAGGTACTTCGCGACGGCGGCCTTGACCTCGGCGGCGGTGACCGCGGCGTAGCGCTTGGGCTCGCCGAGGAGCAGGCTCGCGTCGCCGTGGTGGCCCTCCATCTTGGCGAGGGCGTTCGCGCGCTGCAGGTTCGACTGCAGGCCGAAGAGGAACCCGTGCTCCACCTTGGCGCGCGCCTTCTTCATCTCGGCCTCGGTCGGGCCCTTCTTGGCGAGGTCGTCGAGCTCGGCCCAGATGGCCTTCTCGACCTCCTCGACGGTGGCCTTGTCGGAGAGGTGCGCCTCGAGCACGAACGCGTCGGGGCCGCGGTGGTCCTCGGTGGAGGCGCCGGCGGACTGCGCGATGGCGAGGTCTTTCACGAGGCGACGGTGCAGGCGCGACGACTCGCCGTCGCTCAGGATCACCGACGCGAGCTCGAGCGCGTAGTGCTCGGGCGTGCGGTCCTTCGGGATGGACCAGCCGAAGTAGACCTTCGGCGTGCGCGCGTTGGGGTCGATCACGGGCTCGGGCCCCGACGGTGTCTTGCGGCCAGCGAAGGGCAGGTCCGGGTACTTCGCGACCTCGACCTTGGGCACGCCCGCGAAGTGCTTCTCGACGAGCGCGCGCGCCTCCTTGGGGTCGAAGTCGCCCGAGACGACGAGCACCGCGTTGTTCGGCGCGTACCACGCGGCGTGGAACGCCTTGACCCAGTCGAGCTTGGCCGCGTCGAGCTCGGGCATCGAGCCGATCGCGGGGTGCGCGTACGGGTGGTAGCCCTCGTAGACGAGCTCCATCAGGCGGAAGTAGCCCTTGGTGTACGCCGAGTTGTCGACGCGCATCCGGTACTCCTCCTGCACGACCTTGCGCTGGTTCTCGAACGCCTCCTGGTCGACGTGCAGCGACTTCATGCGGTCGGCCTCGAGGAACAGCGTGAGCCCGAGCTCGCCGGCCGGCATGATCTCGTAGTAGCGGGTCCAGTCCTCGCTGGTGGAGGCGTTGAGCTTGCCGCCGCGACCCTCGACGAGCTTGTCGTGCTGCCCGCGCGGGAAGTTGGCGCTGCCCTCGAACATCATGTGCTCGAAGAGGTGGGCGAAGCCGCCCTCGCCCGTCTTCTCGTTGCGCGAGCCGACGTCGTACCAGACGATGACGGCCACGGTGGGCGAGCTCGGGTCCTGGTTGAGGACGACCCGCAGGCCGTTGGCGAGGGAGTAGCGCTCGACGCTGAACTTCGGCTCGAGCACCGGCGCCTCGACCTTGGCCGGCGCGGCGTGCGCGGGCGCGTGGGAGGACGGGGCCAGGAGGGCGAGCAGCGCGATCGCGAGGGCAGGGAGGGCTCTCTTCGACATGCCGAGGGGGTATCACGGGTGGCGGAAGGCCGCTTACGTTCCTGGCTCGACCTTGGTAGACCGTTGCCGCCATGGAGCGGCGCCTCGACACCTGGAAGAGCGTCCTGGCCGGCGTCGGCGGGTCGTTCCTCGTCCTCTACGTGTTCGTCGCGCTGCGTCGGCTCGTCTACCCGTTCGACCTCGAGTGGATGGAGGGCGGGATGGTCGACCAGGTGCGGTGGATCCTCGCCGGTCACAAGCTCTACGTGAAGCCGTCGATCGACTTCGTGCCGTTCATCTACAACCCGCTCTACTTCTACGTGAGCGCGCTCGTCGCCAAGGTCACGGGGGTCGGCTACCTCCCGCTGCGGCTCGTGTCGTTCGCGGCCTCGCTCGGCACGTGCGCGCTGATCTACCGGCTCGTGCGCCACGAGACGGAGGACGCGCGCCTCGGGGTGCTCGGCGCCGGGCTCTACGCGGCCACGTTTCCCAAGTCCGTGCAGTTCATGGACATCGCGCGGACCGACTCGCTCTACGTGTTCCTGGCGCTCGCCGCGGTCGCCGTGTTGCGCCTCCACCCCACCCCGCGCGGGCGGATCGCCGGCGCGGTGCTGCTCGTGCTGTCGTTCCTCACCAAGCAGTCGGGCGCGCTGGTCGCGGGCGCGGTGTGCCTCGCGCTCCTGTGGGAGCACCGCAAGGCGGCCATCCCGTTCGTGCTGGTGGTGGCGGGATGCATCGGTGGCAGCGTGTTCGTGCTCGATCACCTGCACGACGGCTGGTACCGGTTCTACGCGTTCGAGCTCCCGTCCACCCACCAGCTCGTGCCGGTCCTGTGGGGCGGGTTCTGGACCGACGACGTGATGGGCCCGATGACGCTGGGCATCGCCTTCTCCGCGTTCTTCCTCGTGTGGCGGTTCTCGCCGCTCTACCTCGCCGCCTTCGCCGGCGCGGCCGCGGCCGCGTGGTCGGGGCGCCTGCACGACGGCGGGTGGCTGAACGTGGTGATGCCGTTCTTCGCCGTGATCGCGCTCGCGGCGCCCATCGGGCTGCACTGCGCGCTCCTCACGGTCGGGGAGAGCGAGTCGAAGAACCGCGACCGCGCCGAGGCGTTCCTCTGCGGGGCGTTCGCGGTGCAGCTGGCGCTCCTCGCCTACGACCCGCGGCGCATGGTGCCGAAGGCCGCCGACAAGCAGGCCGGCCTCGAGCTGATCGAGAAGATCCACGCGGTGCCGGGCGAGGTGTTCATGCCCACGCACAGCTACTACCCGGTGATCGCGGGCCGGCGCGGCTACCTGCACCAGATGGCGGTGGACGACGTGCTGCGCGGCGACGCGGGCGTGGTGGGCGCCGTGCTCAAGGAGGAGATCCGGCGCGCGCTGCTCTCGAAGAGGTTCTCGCTGGTGATCACGGACAACGACTTCTTCGCGGACGAGGTGCGCGCCGGGTACCGACCGATACGCAAGGCGGTCGACAAGGACGGCGTGTTCTACCCGGTGACCGGCGTGCACTATCGCCCGGGCGAGCTGTTCGTCCCGAGGTGATCACCGGCGTCGACGACCGCGGCCGACGAGGGTCAGCGCGGCGATCAACAGACCCATCGCGCGACCGCCGGACGACGAGGCATACGCGCACCCGCTGTCGTCGGTCGTCGTCGAGGACGGAGAGGGCGTGCACTTGTTGCCATCGCACACGAACGAAGGCGCGCAGTCACTCGTGGTCGTGCAGTCGGTCCGACAGGTTCCCGGCGAGTCGACGCACACGTAGGGCGCACACTTGGTCTGTTCACCGGTGGATGCGATCGACGTCGTCTTGTCGGCGGAGCACGCGGAGCCGCCGGCGGCGACGCACTTGCTCGCCACGCAGCGATATCCGGCGGGGCAGTCCGGATCCAGGGCGCACACGGCGCCCGCGCACTCCTTGGCGCAGCACCGACCGTCGGCGCAGTACCCGCTCGCGCACTCGACGCCCACGGCGCAAGCCGCGCCGGCCGCGCTCGTCGGGGTGAGGCGGAACGCGTAGGCGGCCCCGCGGCTCTCGGCGCGTGCGTCGGCCCCCACGAGGACCGTGTCGCCGGAGCAGGCGACCGCCTCGCCGAAGAGATCCCCGGCGACCCCGTCCTTCGCGGTGAGCCTCGGGAGCTGCGTCCAGCTCGTGCCCGCGCGCTTGAACACGTAGGCCGCGCCGGTGTTGCCGGCGCGGTGAAACGCGCCGACGACGGCGGTGTCCTCGCCGAGCGCCACCGCGCCGAAGTTGTCGCCGGGCTTCGCGTCCGAGGCCGACAGCTTCGCCTGGTGGGACCACGTCGTCCCGCTCCGCTGGAGGACGTAGGCGGCCCCGGTCTCGCCACCGATCCCATTGGCACCGACGAGCGTCGTGTCTCCACGCAGCGCCACGGACAGGCCGAAGCCGGCTCCTGTCACCTCGTCACCCCCGGGAGGCGCGAGGAACTGCTGCTCGGACCAGACGCCCGCCTTCCGGACGAGCGCGTAGGCGCGCCCGATGGCGAAGTCATAGAACGGCGCCCCCACGACGGCGGTGTCGCCGGAGATCGCGACGGCCCAGCCGAAGCGATCGCTGGCCTTCTTGCCCACGACGCGCGCCTCCTGGGTCCACGTCGTCCCGCTGCGCGCGAAGACGTAGGCGGCGCCCGTCCGGGAGTCCTTCTCGGGCGCCCCGACGATCGCCGTGTTCCCCGCGACCGCGACCGAGAAGCCGAAGCGGTCTCCTGCCACGAAGTCCGACGCGGCCAGCTTCGCCTGCTCGGACCAGGTCGTCCCGACGCGCACGAAGACCCACGCGACGCCCTGTCCCGGCGCGCCGACGACCGCGGTGTTGCCGTCCAGCGCGACCGACGTCCCGACGGCGTCCTTGCCGACGAGGTCCTTCGGGGTGAGGACCGCAGTCTGTGACCACGCGCTGGCGCTCCTCGTGAACACGACGGCCGTTCCTTGCAGACCGCCCTTGCCGTAGGCGCCGACCAGCGCCGTGTCGCCATCGATCGCGACGGCGTATCCGAAGTGGTCTCCCGCGGCCTTCCCCGCGAGCTCCAGGGTTGCTTCGGGTGCGCCGTAGAGAGGCGCCGCTCGAACGAGGGTCGGAGTCAGGATCAAGAAGCCGACCGTCAGGAGGGAACCCCATCGCATCGGCGAATCGTAACCGCGTTCCTGGTGAGCCTTCGACGAACGTGCGCTCTGCGGTTCGAAGGAAATACGGCAGAGGTGTCACCGCACGTCGATCCACGTCCCCGCCGGGGACCGCGCGCGAAACGAGGGCTTCTCGAACGCGAATCCCGCGAAGTCGAACTCCCACTGGGAGCAGGTGCCAAGCTCGAACGACGGATGCGCCGACAGGTTCAGGTTGGCGGACTTCGACGCGTCGACGAGGCTCTGGAAATCGAACGCGCAGTCGCGATCGCGATATTCGCCGTAGCCGACCGCGAGGATGGCGCGGTCGCTCTTCACGAGGCTCACCGTGAGGAACGTGCCGGTCTCCACGTAATAGGGCGAAGTGGTGCGCGCGTGGCCGACGAGCGTCGCGGCGCTGTCGAACACACAGATCTCCATGGGTGCGTCGCCCGCGAAGGGCAGCTCGCCCTTGGGCGCGGGGACCGGTCCGCTCTGACCCCAGCCGAGCAGTCGATCACCATCCCACGCGACGACCGCGAGGCAGGACATCGCCGGCAGCTCGACGCTGGTGCCCTTGTCGAGGTCGAGGATGCGATCGTGCCGCTCGTAGCCGCCGGCCACCTTCTCCCACGAGTTCAAGCGCAGGAAGCGCTTGCTCGGATCGAGCGACCAGCCGAGCACGAACGGGTGGAACGCCACGCGCTTGCCTCCGCGCAGCATCACGATCGCGTGGTCGCGATCGGAGTACTCCGGGCCGCTGACCTCGAAGGTGTGGACGCGGATCTCTAGCCCCGAGGTGGCCGCCAGGGTGACGGTGCTGGAGGCGAAGGTGGCGAGCTCGCCCTTCGCGTCGAGCGCGTGGTGGCTCGTTGGCTTCGCGACCTTCACGGGGGCGGTCGGTGGCGGCACGTCGTTCGGCAGCAGCTTCAGGCGCGGCGTGCCGTGGAGCCGCTTCGGGGGCGTCTTGGCGACCACGGGAGGTGGCGCGCTCGGCGCCTCGACCACGACGTCGGACGCGGCGTCGACCTTCTCTGCCGTGACCACAGGGCTCGTCGCCAGTTCGCTGGGGACCGCGCGCTCGAGGCGCGTCGTCTTGCTCCGACAAGCGACGAGGGACAGTGGCACCAACGAGGCGAGCCACAGGCGGTTCATGCGTCAGAGCGCGATCTGACCGAGCAGGGTCCACTGCGTGTACGAAGGGGCCGAGCTCGTCTTCGGCCACAGGTCGCACGACGCGACGAACCCGATGGGGAGGATCTGCGCCTCGAGCTGGATGCGCACGCCGAGGCGCGTGTCCGGCCGGACCTGGATCGGCATCCCGAGGCCGAACCCGAACGAGGGGATGATGAGCAACGCGTTCGAAGCGGCCAGCACGAGCGGGGTGACGTTCCACCGGCCGCGCGCGTCGGTCTCGGCGGACACCTGGTAGAGGAGCCAGCTCGGCGCGGCGACCTCCCACCCGAGGCGCATGCGGAAACCGCCGTCGTCGCCGAGCGCGCCGCCGAGGCCGAGGATCACGCCGCCGTTGCGGATCGGGAACTGCGGCATGTGCAGACCGAGCCGGAGCTCGGCGACGTTCGACGTGCGCGTGCCGTCGGGAGCTTCGGTCCACCCGTCGAGGCCGTCGATGTCCCAGTCGCGCGGTGCGCGGAGCTTGGCCACGCTCGTGAAGCCCGGCGCCTGCAGCTCGGGGGCGGGCGCGGTGATCAGCACGTCGAGGATGCGCCGGATGCTCGGCGTGTGGAGCACGAGGTGGCGGGCGTGCACCGCGGAGGGCTTGAACCCGAGGCGTCCGGTGGTGCGGACGCCGTCGAAGGACGCGGCGACGGCCAAGACCCGGGTCGCGTTCGCGCCGAGCGACAGCGCGAAGGTGGTCGGCGGAGCCTGGCCGTACGGCGGCGGCTTGCCTTCGGACGCGACCGCCGTCGTCCACGCGGAGGTGGCGACTCCGTCGAGCGTGATCCGGAGGTCGTGCGCGCTCTGGTCGACGACCACCGAACCGCCACCTTCGATCGGGGCCGCGCCCTGGTTCACGAGCGTGTAGGTCACCCGCACCGCGCAGCGGGGAGCGTCCGCGGGGCCGACCTCGCACGCGACGTCGGTGTCGGCGCGCGTGACCAGGATGCCCTCGGAGAGGCGCAGCCCCTGGATCAACACCGGCGCCAGTTGCGGCGCCGCCACGGCGCGGGCCGAGGGCGCGCTCATCGACAGCGCGGCGAAGACGCCGAGGGAGAGTGCCCATCGCAACATGGCGCCAGCGTACTTCACTCCCTCGCGTTCTGCGGGATCCTTCGGCCTCCACGCGCAGACGTCTGCGTGTCCACCCGCAGACGTCTGCGTGTCCAGCCGCAGACGTCTGCGCCTCGAGCGCGTGATCGGCTCGCGGAGACTCGACCGGCTTCTTGGTCAGCGGACATCTCTGACGCAACGAACTCCGTCAGCTGTGCTGCGCCCTGGTTCCTCGTACGTGAGCATCAGCCGCTCGCCGACGTTGGCGTATTCCGGCCCTGCGACCCAGTGGAAGTTGCGTTGAATCCAATGGCCTGTTTCTGTGTTGTCGCGCCGGAAGCAGTCGGTGCAAGGCACGGGGATGCCGATGTCCGGCGTGGTGGTCGCACTGCCATCACGCACGAACTCACGACGGCTGCCTGCCATGTCGAAGACTCCCCAGCGGCTGGCTCCTCTCGGTGCCGAACCCCTGGAGTCAGGTGTCCCGTTTCCTGAACGCCGGCGTGTAAGTCAGCGTCGCCCTGGTCGGGTCCGGCGGCTCCTGCCCCAGGGATACTTGCTGCTCCGAGCCCCCGACGGCCACGTAGTTCCATTCGGCGTCCGTCGGAAGGCGGCCCCCGTCCCAGGCACAGAAGGCGAAGGCCTCGTACCAACTGAGTCCACCAACTGGCATGAACTCGTTCGAACCGGGCACACCAGTCCACGTGAGGAACTTTCCATCGAGCCCCCCCGCAGCCATACCGAGTTCGATCTCCTTGCGAGCCTTGAGGAACTTGTCCCAAGAGGCCTGCCAACCTGACCCGGCGACCTTTGGGTGTGCGCCATCACCGACCTTTGGTCGAGAACCAGGAAGAGCATCGAGGAACGCTCGGAAGCGACCGTTGGTGACTTCGAACACGTCCATCGGAACGCGCTAACGGTCGCCGGGTACCGAGCATCGTTGAGTCTGTTGTAGGTGCCACCCTCGATGAGGACGGAGGCACAACAGTCCTTGTCCTTGCCTGCCCCGCAGCTGGTGTCTGCCCCCAGGGTGCGATTCGCGCAAGAGGCAGGCGCACTGGAAACGGCCTCGACGTGCCCACCACAGGCCACGAACAACGTCAGCGAGACAACCCCGACGATGCCCGCGCTCTCCGGCAGCGAGCACGGGGGTGGCCTTGGCAGTAGTTGTTGTCGGTCTGCGCTGCTGATCGGGGAATTTGACCGCACCGAGGGCCGCATGGTCAACGACATCAGTCCCGCGCGCAGCGGATGCCGAAGTCCGCGATGCGCTCCCTTGCCCCACCCGACGCTGGATACCACTCGCCGACATTCGCGTTCGCACCGTCAACCGACCAGCTCGCATCGCGCGTCAGAAACAACTTCTCGCCGTCGGACCGTATGCAGTCGATGCAGGGCAGCGGTAGCGGTCCATCAGGACGGTCCGCTCCAGTGGTGTCGCGGACGAATTCGATGCGACTCCCTGCAAGGTCCAGCACACCCCAACGAGCGACTCCTGCTGGCGCCGACCCCACCTCGGTCTGCGAGGCCGTTGGAGTGAACTTCAGCACGGCTCGCGAGGTCGGCTGGCAAACTGCCCCATGGATACTTTCGCTGTTCGTCTCCGCCCACCGCCACGTAGTTCCATTCAGCGTCGGTTGGCAGTCGCCCACCGTCCCAAGCGCAGAATGCGAACGCCTCGAGCCAGCTCACCCGTGACGCAGGCATCTTCTCCTTCGCGCCGGGAGTGTCGGTCCAAGTCGTGAACTCATCCTTGCACGTGGTGTCGCCTGCCTTGCACTTCAGAAAGCCAACCAACTCTTCTCGCGTCTTTGGCAGCAGTTCGGTCCATTCCGCTTTCCAGCCCGACCCCACGATACGTGGGTGCGCGCCATCCCCCACCTTGGGTCGGGAAGACGGGTAGGCCTCAGCGAACGCGCGGTAGCGTCCAACCGTGACCTCGAAGACATCGAGCCGAAACGGGCTCAACGTCGCTGGCCACTTCGATTGGTTGAGCCGGCCAAAGGAGCCGCCCGGAATCGCTGCCGACGCGCAGCAGTCGGTCTTTCCGTCGACACCACAGTTCATGCCTGCGCCGGGTGCTCCAGATGCGCACGATGGCCGTGCGAGCGGGAGTTCAGTGACCTTGCCACTGCATGCGATCACGGTCACCAGGAGCAGGCCTGCGCTAGTACGCATGTTCCGGTCCCTCATGGAGCGCAGGTGACACAACACGAGTCGAGCTGCGCTGGACGCCAGCACTTGGGAACGAAGAAGCCGCACCCATCTCGACGTATGCAGTGCGTGCCACTGCCCGGGGGGTCTTCTTTGCACTGGGTATTCGGAACGCACGGGGCAACACCACCCAGAGTGCAGGGTGTCGCTGCGCACGTTCCGCAGTAGCCGCCACCACCTGGTATCGAGTTGCCGCAGACGCCCCGCCTTCACCGCACCAGCTACTCGGGGTTGGCTTGCGGACTTTGGATGTCCCAGAGCATGCGAAGCTCCCGAAGCTGAAAAGCTGTCCTGGCAACCCGTGGGGGTGGTGGTGCAACTCTCCGGGGCAGGTTATCGCGACCTTGCCGTCGCAGTCGTCGTCCTTGCCATTGCAAGACTCTGGCACCGGATTCGGTCCGACGCACGTGGCGTTGCCAAGCGCATCGCGTTCCGTCTTTCCCTTCGCACACTCCCCCTTCGCACCGGCGACGCTGCGAGGCCGCCCCAGGCGAAACACGACTTCTTACAGACGCCGCTGACACAGGACCCTTCGCGGCACTCATCGAAACTCGGCACGATTCGCCAGAAACCGCACAGGCGTCGCAGGTGCCCGGCGCGAACACCCCGGGCGGCAGCGGAACCGCAGACGACAGACCGTCCCCTTGCGGCACTCGCGGTTGACGATGCACACCTCCCCTTTGGCTTGCAGCATCGAACGACACCGTCTGCGGCCGGCGCGCACTTCGTTCCATCGCAACAGGGATTCTGCGCGCTACACTCGTCAGCGACCTGCTTGCAGTTGAAGCATGTTCCATCCGGCGCTGGCGGATCGGTTGTCAGACCCGTCGAGCACCGCTGCCCAGCGCCGCAAGGACAGTCCGCATCCACCGCGCACGTGTCGTGACACTTGCCTGAACGCCCGGCGCCACGCCCACGCAGCGCAATCAACGTTGCACGGGCTGCGCTGGTGGCGGTCGTCTTGGTAGGTGTAACCGCTGCATGGACCCCGTCTGGCCGATCGCCCTCTCGGCGTGACACGCACTGTCGGCGATGGCGGATCGGGCGGTCTGGACCAAGCGGGTGTCTGAGTGGCGAGCGAGCGGGCTGAGCTCGACGGAGTTCTGCCGCGGACGCGACTTCACGGCCGGCGGTCTGCGCAACGCCGCCCACCACATCGAGCGCGAGTTGCGTGAGCGCCGGACCCGCAAGGTGCGGGTGGGGCACCGATGCTCGCGCCAGTGATGGACAATCCCGTCGTGGTCGAGATCGGCGGCGCCCGCATTCAGGTCACCCGCGGCTTCGACCACGAGACCCTCGCAGCGGTCCTGTCGATCCTGCAGGAGCGCGCATGATCCCGCACGGCGTGGAGATCTACGTCGGGCTCGACCCGATCGACCTGCGCTGGGGTTTCGACCGCCTGCGCGGGGTCGTCGGCGAGCGGGTCGGCCGCGACGCCCGAGGCGGTTCGCTGTTCGTGTTCTTCGGTCGGCGGCGAGATGCGCTCAAGGTGCTCTTCTTCGATGGCACCGGCATGTGTGTGTTCTACAAGCGCCTGGACCGCGGGACGTTCCGCATCCCCACGCCGGCCATCGCGGGTGCGGCCTGTGTGGCCCTGACCGATCGCGAGCTCGACGATCTGCTCGACGGGATCGAGGTCGAGGCCGAGGCGGAGACGACCAAGGGCAAGCGATCGCGCATCCACTGACACGCACTTTTCTCACGCGAGAGGATCGACAACGAGCAAGGGCGTAGTTACTCATGGCTCCGCCATGCCGACGCCGACCGCCGCCGATTCGAGCGCCGACGCGCGCATCGCAGCGCTCGAGGCGGCACTCAGCGCGGAGCGTGATCGCGTCGCTGCACTCCTGCGCGAGCGCGACGTCCTCCGCGCGTCCCATGAGCGACTTCGGCAGGAGCTCGAGCTGCTCAAGCGGCGGATCTTCGTTGCCAAGGCCGAGCGTGTCGACAGCGCGCAACTCGAGCTCGAGTTCGCGGAGAAGCTCGCCGAGCTCGACCGCCTGGGCGGTGCGGATCCGTCTGAGGACAGCCCGACTCCCACGAAGACCAAGGCGCGCCCGACCGGGCGACGTGACCTGCGCAAGGCCTCGATCGAGGAGGTTCGTGTGGAGCTGTCCGATCCGCTCTTCGACGACCTCGTCGCCCAGGGCAAGGCCGAGCGCATCGGCTTCGAGGAGAGCTGCAAGCTCGCCTGGCAGCGCGGTGGGATGCGCCGACTGCTGATCGCGCGGGTCAAGTATCGGACCGTCGACACGCAGGGCAGGTCTGTTGTCGAGACCACGCCAATGCCTGTCGAGACGTTCGCGCGCTCGCTCGCGGCGCCCTCGATGCTCGCGCACATCGCCACCGAAAAGCACTGCGATGGCCTGCCTCTGCACCGCATCGAGGACCGGTTCGCGCGCGACGGCGTGCCCGTTGACCGCGGTACGATGTGCAGGTGGCTCGAGGACGCGGGCGCGACTCTCGGCGCGACCGTTGTCGCTGCCATGAAGGCGGATGCCCTCGCTCGCGCCTTCTGCATCGCGACCGACGCCACCGGCGTCGCGATTCAGCCCATTCGCACCCACGAGAAGGGCCACAAGCCCTGTCGCCGCGGTCACTACTTCGTCCTCGTTGCCGATCGCGACCACGTGCTGTTTGAGTATACGCAGAAGGAAACAGCGGCCTTCGTCGGCCAGATGCTCCACGGCTTCAAGGGCTACGTGCAGGCTGACGCCAAGAGCGTCTACGACGCGCTGTTCCGGCCGCCCGACCCTGACGATCCGGAAGACGATCCCGATCGGGCCGTCCCGCACGAGGTCGGATGTTGGGCGCACGCGAGACGCAAGTTCTGGGAGGCGACGATCGCCCGTGACGTCGTCGCACGAGAAGGGCTCGCCCGGATTGGCCGCATCTTCGAGCTCGATGCTGGCTGGCGCGCCAAGCCACCTTCCGAAATAGGTCGGCTCCGACAGGTGCACCTGCGCCCACACATCGAGGCCTTCTTTGCCTGGGCCGACCAGCAGTACGCACTCGTGCGCGAGCAGCGTGGCCTCCTGCGCACTGCGCTCGGGTACGCCGTTCGTCAACGCCCCGCGCTGGTCCGTGTGCTCGAGAACGGAGGACTGCTCCTCGACAACAACCGCTCGGAGCGCGAGCTCCGACGCGTGGCTGTGGGCCGCAAGGCCTGGCTGTTCTCGGGTAGCGACGATCACGCCGACGCCGCCAGCCATCTCTTCTCCGTCATCGCCTCCGCTCGCCTCCACGGCCTCGATCCCGAGACCTACCTGCGCGACATCTTCCGTCTCCTCGCCCACTGGCCGCGCGATCGCTACCTCGAGCTGGCGCCGCTGCACTGGGCCAGCACCCGCGCCAGGCTCGACCCCGACCAGCTCGCGCGGGAGGTCGGCGATGTCAGCATCCCCGCGCCGCTCGCGGAACAGCAGTCGGGAGCGCGCTGACCTCGGACTCACCCTCCCAGCCTGCGGCCTCAGGTGAGCTGGGTCGAGACGGGGTTCGTGCAGCGCTTACTCCGCGTGATCTACAACGCATTCGTTTCCACGACGCACCCACTCGTTTCCTGTTCGTTTCCTCGTTTCCTGCCTCCTCAACGTTGTTTTGTAGATCGCCCCGGCCACCGAACCGGCAGGATTCCTGGCCTCTCGTGAGCCTGGCCGTCAGGAGGCCGGCGGTTTCGTAAACCGCAGGTCGTGGGTTCAAATCCCATGGTTGGCTCCGAGATTTCCAGGCGACTTCGGATCGCGAGTATGCACCTCCGTTTCCTGCCGGAGCGGCCCTGAACCGCTGGTCGCGCGGAACGCGACAGGACGCGACATACCGCGCTCGGCAGCGCACGACGCACACGCGCCGGATGCGACAAGGCGCGCGCGACGGCGCGGGACGCGACAGCGGTGGGTGCTGGCGCCTTCCTGCGGAACCGGCTCTACGAGGTGCTCCGCATCGAGCACGGCTGGACCTACGGCGTGGGCGCGAGCCGCCGCCTCACGCGGAGCGCGGGCCCGATCTCGATCCACACCGACGTGGACATGGCCCACGTGGGCGACGCGCTGCGCGAGATCCGGCGGGTGCTCGACGAGCTCGCCGTGAAGCCACCGAGTCAGACCTACCTCGACGAGTACCGCAAGCGGGAGGCAACGCACCTCGCCGAGGCCTTCAGCAGCGAGGTCGAGACCGCCGATGCGCTCGCCTCCCTCGCGGGCGCCGGTCGCACCATCGCGTGGGCACGGGGGCTCGACGCGCGCCTGGCCGCGGTGACACCCGAGATGGTCCTGCGCGCGGCCAAGCAGTGGCTCACGGTGGGGCGCGCCACCCTGGTCGTGGTCGGGGAGCAGTCGGCGGAGAAGGCCATCGACAAGTTCCTCGACACGAAGTGATCGCTCCGCTTGCCTGGCTCTCGATGGTTCCTCGGCGACGCATCCTTGCGGCGGTGTGCGCGGCTTCGGTCGGGCTCGTGCTGGCCGTCGGTGGCTGGCCGCGCGTGGGCTCCGGCGTCGCGTCTGCTTGCAGCTGCGGGCCAGCACCTGTTCTGTCGACCGCCCGCGGCGAGTCCCAGGCGGTCTTCGTCGGAAGGGTGATCGGCGTGGCCGCGGGGCAACGCCCCGACGTCACGTTCTCCGTGGAGCGCGTCTACAAGGGCGCGCTGCCCGCGACGGTCGTGGCGCGGTCGGCTTCGCCCTGCGGATTCGAGGTCGAGATGACGACCGTGGGGTCGCGATGGCTCGTGTATGCCCTGCGCGCCGAGCCGCTGACGATCTTCGTCTGTTCGCGGACTGCAAAGGCCGATAGCGGCTCCGCGAGGGCGGACATGGAGGCGATGGGGCCGGGAGGACTGCCTTCGCCATCCAGCACGACATCGGCGACGACACCGACACCGAGCGCATCGCTGGCCGTCGCCCCCCTGGCTTCCGTCGCGCCCACGCCGGCGCCCACGAACACGTCGACGGTGGGTCCGAAGACCGTCGGATGTGTGGGGTGCGCGACGAGGAGGGGCCCAGGTGAATCGGCTTGGATGGCACTCGCGTTGTGGGTCGGCAGCTGGACGCTTCGCAGAACCACGCGTCGTCGCTGAGGGGTTGGTGCGTCGCGACGGGAGACGGGCTCACTTCGCCACGTAGCAGCCGACCCCGTCGACGAAGGCGAGCGCGGCGACGGCGCAGATGCGCCGGCGATCCTCCTCGGTCCGGGGGTAGTGCACGGCGACCCGGCACCACATCCGTGGCCCATCCTTGTCGGGAGGGATCGGTGTGCAGCGAAGAACGCCCGCCCGACACAGCTCGGCCTCGACGCTCGGCCAGTCGGCGTGGACGATCGCGCGCACCTCGTCACAGAAGCCCATGACGTCGGGGTCCACCTTGGAACACAGGCCAGCGTCCGCATCCGACGCCGCAGCGTCAGCGTCCGACGCTCCCGCGTCCGCATCCGCCGCATCCCCCTCCGGCGCGCGGCCATCCTCGGCGCACTCGTAGACGAGCGGCTCGACGACCTCGGTCGCCGGTTCGGTGCCGGCGTCGGTCACCGGCTTGATCGTGCTGGCGTCGTAGATCGTCGATGCAAATGGGGCTACCTCGTTGCAGCCGAGGACGGCCAGCGAAGACGCGACGAACAGACCGCGCGAGCCCATGCTGCAGGACGGCCGATTCACCGAGCTGACGCGACTGTCCATTCCGAGAGCGGCCCCTTCCCACCGCTTGCGCCGAGCCTGCGACGACCGCTGCCGTAGCGAGCCGTAGCGGAGTACCCTGGTGGAGAGAGGTGGGGGCATGTCTCCAAAGCCGCGTCTGTTACTCGTCGACGACGACAACCGACTTCGCCGCGCGGCCGCTCGCGTGCTCGAGGGCTTCTTCGAGGTCACCCACGCGGCCAACGCCACCGAGGCGCTCGCGCAGATCGACCGGAGCGCGGTGTTCGACGTGCTGCTGACCGATCTCGAGATGCCCGGCGCGGACGGCATCGATCTGCTGGCCGAGCTCGCCTCACGCGACCTCGCGCTGCTCCGTCGCTCGCTCGTGTGGACCGGCTTCGATCTCGACGAGTCCGAGCTGGTCTTCTACGCGAGCCATGGGATCCCGATCCTGTCCAAGAGCCTGCCGACCGCGGAGATCGCGCGACTCTTGCTGGCGCGGGCGACGGTGCCCCCGCCCCCGAACGCAGTCCCCGCGTAGGCGGATCAGGCGGGCCGCGCAGAGAGTGCCAGCAGCCAGCGGGTGCGCGGGGTCGAGACCGGCGGACCGATGGTGGGGAGCGCGTAGGCCACCGGTGCGGCGGACAGGCCGATCGCTGCCCACGCATGGAACCGCGCGGCGCTCGACCAGGGGTCGGCGATGGCCGCTCCGGGCACGTGGCGCGCGTGGTTGGCGAGCACGTAGCGCACGACGTTCTTGGCGTCGGTGGGCGAGCGCAGCGCGCGGGCATGGTAGCGCGCCGCGATCACCTTGCCGCGGCGACGCCCCATGACCTTGTTGAGCCCGCGGGCGATGCGAATGGAGAGGGAGCGCATGGCGCTCGAGAGCGCGCGGCGGTCCCGCGCTTCGACCACGAGGTGCACGTGGTTGCCCTGGACCGAGAAGTGGGTGACCCGCGCGGCCTCCTCACGGCCGAGGAGAGACCGGAGCGCGCGGTCGATGGGCCGCAGACAGCGCTGCGAGCGCAGGTTCCACACGCGCTTCTCGAACCGGAGGGTGACGTGCAGCGGCGCCGACGGAGACACGCTCGGGCGGCGGTGGTGCGACACGGCTCCCTCCTTGCGAGGCCGGCCGGCGCCGCGGCGCGCACCACCATGACCGAGGCCGCCGGGACCGAGACCCCCAGGGGGGCCACGGGTGAGGCTTGCGGGGGAGCCGATCGAGGACGACGCCGACCGGGACACCGCTTGATACTCGCATATGTCTAGTGGGTTCGCAAGGCGAGATCCGTCGGGCCGGATCGGTCCTGCAGGGAGGGTCAGGGGGCGTGAGGGGGCTCTGAGAGGGTGGCCCAGTAGCGGGCGGCCAGGGCGAGGACGAGCAGTGGGAGGCCGACGAGGTAGACCGCGCGCGCCGGCACGACCCAGCCGTCGCGGAGGGAGACCAGGTAGCCGAGGGGGAGCGCCAGCAGGAGGAACACGATCCCGACGCGACGCCCCTTCAGCAGCAGGGTCGCGGCCGACAGGTGCAGACCGACGTCCGCGAAGCTCCAGTAGTTGGGCGCCCCCTTCGCGAGGAGCCACAGGGACGCGGCCAGCTGCAGCGCCTTCAGGCCCAGCGCGGCATGGATGGACCACTGGAGCGGTGGGGGCAGCCGCTCCTTCGGCGGTCGGACGGCAGCCTGCGGCGGTGCGTACGGGTCCACGAGACCAGCGTATCGCTCACGGGAGCAGCCGCCCGCTCATGGGGAGGCCTCACCACTCGCGCGCGGCCGATCAGGTCGGCGTCGCCACCTCGTCCCACTCCGCGTCCTCGAACCGCACGAGCCAGTTGAGCGCGTGGTGTCGCTCGTGCACCACGCCGGGCTCGAGGCCCGCGGGCGGTGGGGCCTTCTTCAGTCGCGCGTCGGTCGTCGCCCAGTGGAGCCGGAAGTGCAGGTCGAGGGCGTCGAGCAGCACGCCGACGTCGCGCAGCCGCGCGTCGCGGACGAACGCCTCGGCGTCGAGCTCGAACATCGCGCGCGCGAGGCCCGGCACGTCGCACACCGCCGTGGGCAGCGGCAGCTCGGCGGTCACGCGCACCGCCCACGCGAGCAGCGCGAGGGACTCGTAGCGCCACACGTGGTCGACGATCTCCTGCCGGCCCGGGGCCTCCGACTCGAGGAACGCGCGCTCGACGGGGGTCGTGGCCGCCCACGCGAGGGGCATCTTCGCGCGGAGCTCGGCGACGGGGATCGCGTTCTCGCTCGCGAGGGACTCGGCGCGCAGCGCGCAGAGGAACAGCGCGAGGCAGCGCTCGGCCACCTCGCGCGGCGCGCGCAGCGCCACCTCCACCTCCGCGATCACCGGCGGCAAGCCCGCGGGCACCTGCACACCGTGCTGCGCGAGCGCGACGTCCGTGCGCGACTTCCGCGCGAGGGCGTCCGGCGGATACGGCACGAGCGCGGTCGGGTCCGCGTCGCCCGTCGCGGCCTCGACCAGCACGGTGCCCTCCGGCGCGCGCACCGAAGAGTCGGGGAGGAACGTGATCGCGTTGCACTCGAGGGCCCACGCCCAGAACGCCTCGAGGTGCTCGTCCTCCACCTCGAGCGACAGGTGGTGCTGCACGCGCTCGAGGTGACGCAGCACCGCGTACCGCGTGGTGGTCATCGGACGCTTGCCGCCGTCCATCACGAACCCCATGAAACCGTGCAGGTGCGGGAGCAGCGCGGGATCGGAGCGGTCACGCTGGGCCGCGACGGTCAGTGGAAGTTCGGCGCCGGCAGCGCGCGACACGTGGCGTAGACGTTGATCAGCACGCCCCCAGCATCGCACCCCACACGCGGTCAGGACCACCCGAACGCTTGCCAAAAAGCAAGCCTGCCTGCTCCAGGAAGGGCTTCGGTACAGCCTTCGTACAATGTCCGCGAAGCCACGCCTGCTGTTGGTGGACGACAACGATCGCCTGCGCCGCGCGGTCGGGCGGCTGCTCGCGCGCCACTTCGAGGTGGCTCCTGCGGCCAGCAAGGCCGAGGCGCTGGCCCTCCTCGACGGCGGCCCGGCCTTCGACGTCCTCTTGACCGACCTCGAGATGCCGGGGGGGAACGGCGACGATCTGCTGGCGGCCGTGGCCAGCCGGGGCGACTCGCTCCACCAGCGCGCCGTCGTGTGGACGGGGAGCGAGCTCGACGCCGTTCGACGCGCCTCGTACGCGGAGCGCGGCATCCCCCTCCTCTCCAAGGGCCTCCCGACGGCGGAGATCGTGCAGCTCCTGCTCGCGCGCCTCCCCTAGTGGTAGCCGCAGGCGCGCATGCGCCCGACCCACCTCGCCCTCGCCGCCCTCGTGCTGTGGGCGTCGGTGGCGGCGCTGGGGGTCGCGCTCGCGCACGTTCCGCCGTTCCTGCTCACCGGGGTCTCGCTCCTCGTGGGCAGCCTGCTCGCTCTGCCGATCGCGCGCTTCGAGCTGCGCGCGCTCGCCGTCTCGTGGCGCACGCTCGCCGTCGGCGTCTATGGGCTCTTCGGGTATCACTTCCTCCTGTTCATGGCGCTGCGCACCGCGCCGCCGGTCGAGGCCAACCTCGTCAACTACCTGTGGCCGTTGCTGATCGTCGTCCTCGCGCCGGCGTTCCTGCCGGTGCGGCTCCACGGCCGGCAGGTCGTCGGCGCGCTCCTCGGGTTCGCGGGCGCCGCGCTCGCGATGATCGGAGGACGCGCGACCACGGGTGGCTTCCACGTCGGCTACCTGCTCGCGCTCGGCGCGGCGTTCGTGTGGTCGACCTACTCGCTCGCGACCAAGCGCCTCGCCGCGGTGCCGACCACCGCGCTCGGGACCGTGGCCGCCGTGTCGGGCGTGCTCGCGCTCCTCTGTCACTGCTGGCTCGAGCCCGCCGTGCACCTCACGCGCCGCGACGGCCTCCTGCTCGTCGGGATGGGGCTCGGTCCGCTCGGCGCCGCGTTCTACGCGTGGGATGCGGCGCTGAAGCGCGGCGAGGCCGCGACCATCGGCCTCTTGTCGTTCCTCGCTCCCCTGATGTCGACCTGCGCTCTGCTCGCGCTGCGTGGCCGATGGCCAGGTCCCCACGTGCTGCTGGCTGCGGCCCTCATCGTGGGCGGCGCGATCGTGGGGACGCAGCAAGCGCGGCGGGAGCGCGGAGCGGCGGTGGATCGGCTGTGAATGGAGCAAAGACATCCATTCACGCAGCCCGGATCGGCCATTCGTCATGGCGCGACACGGAGGGGGATTCATCCTACGCTCTGACAGGACGTTCACCTGTCACATGGCCGCCTTCAAACGCTCCCTCCGCTGGCGACCGCCCGATCTCGGGCGGCTCACCTTCTCGGAGCTGCGGCGCCTGGATCTCACACCGCACTGCTGGATCGACGGCCTCGACCTGGACGCCGAGGGCAGGTTCGCCGGAGTGTGCGTGTCGTGGGCCTCGAGCCTCGGGCCCGAGTTCCGCGAGCAGATCGTGGCCGGCATCGACCGCTGGTGGCGCTCGCTCTCGCGGGTCCGCGCCGAGCGCCCTTCGGCGACCATCCTCGCCTTCCGCCGGCCGGACGAGGGCAAGGGTTGAGAGGGACCGTCGATCACCCCGCCATCAGGTCGGCGGGGGCAGCGGGGGGACCATCGAGAACGAGTGGGTGGCGTGCTCGTCGAGCCACCCGAGGAGCCGGTTGATGCTGCACGTAGCGAGCGCCATGCACGTGTCGGCGGCGCCGTAGTAGAGGTTCAGCGTGTCGCCGTCGGGCTCGATCGTGTAGCCGCACGGGAACACCACGTGACCCACGTCGCCTTCGTTTTCGTAGGGCGCCTCCGGGCCGAACACCCACGCATCGCCGCGCAGGAGCAGTCGCTCGGGCTGCTCGAGGTCGAACAGGGCGAGCCCGAGTCGGTAGAGGCAGCCGGCCGCGTTGTGGCGCACGCCGTGGTAGATCATCAGCCAGCCGCGGGGGGTCTCGATGAGCGGCGGTGAGAGCCCCACCTTGTTGGCGTCCCACCAGCCGCCCTTGCGCGCGGGGAGGAGCAGCTTGTGCGTGCCCCAGTTGATGAGGTCGGGCGAGTACGAGATCCACGCGTGCGCGCCCGAGTCGGTCATGGGCCGATGCACCATGGCGAAGTTGCCGTTGATGCGCCGGGGGAAGAGGGCGGCGTCCTTGTCGTCGGGCTGCATCACGAGGCCGAACCGCTCGAACACCCGGAAGTCCTTGGTGAGCGCGAGCGCCACGCCAGGGCCGCCCTTGCCGAACGCGGTGTAGGTCACGGCGTACTTCCCGAGCTCCTCCATCCAGGTGATGCGGGGATCCTCGATGCCCCAGAGCTCCTCGGGGTAGTTGACAGCATCTGGCAGCAACGAGGGCGTCTCGTCGATCACCCAGCCGTCGACGCCGTTCTTGGAGCGCGCCGCGCAGAGGTGCGAGAAGCCGCTGCGGTCTTCGACGCGACAGAGGAGCAACGTCGTGCCGTCGTGCAGGCGGGTGACACCCGCGTTGAAGACGGTGTGGATCGGGTACGGCCAGTCCTCTGCGGTGAGGATCGGGTTCTTCGGGTGGCGGGTGAACATGGATTCATAGGCACGCTTGGACATTCAGGTCGCGATCTCGCGCCCAGCGCGCGGATTCAGGGTGAGGACGCGATCGGAGGATCGCATCTCGCAGAGGGCCACGAGGAACGAGAGCGTCGACTCGGCGCCCTGGTTCTCGTTGACCCGGTCTTCGTGCAGGCCATCTCGACAGCCGCCGGTGGAGGCGTCGTACAGCGATTGCTGCAGGCGGTTCTGGCCGAGGAACCAGCTGAACGTGCGACGGGCGCGCTCGAGCCAGCGGTCCTCGTGGGTGAGGCGGTGCGCGGTGAGGAGCGCCGAGACCATCGACGAGGCCTCGACGGGCTGCTGGTCGAACGCGGCCTTCGTGCCGCCACGCACGTAGAAGCCGTTGGTGCCGACCGGTGCGAAGAGGCCGTCCTCGTCCTGCACCGACCACAGCCACTCGAGCGAGCGGAGGCCGGTCGCGGTCATCTCCTCGTGCTCCATGCGCGCGCCCGCGACGAGCAGCGCCTGCGGCAGGCGCGCGTTCGCGTAGGTGAGGGAGTGCTCGAACCACGGAAAATCGCGGCGGCTCGCCCGCTGGTGGAGGTCGAGCAGCTTCTCGGCGAGCACGGTCTGTACCGCCTGCACGTTGCTGTCGCCCTCGTAGGCGCGCAGGTACTCGTCGATCCCGAGCTCCGCGTACGCCCAGGCGCGCGGGCTCGTGAAGCTCGAGACCACCGGGAGCGCGGCGTGGAACAAATGGCGGGCGAGCGACTGACGGCCGTTGTGGCTGCCGCGGCCGACGACCGTGCCGAGCGCCCAGAGCGCGCGCCCGTGCGAGTCCTCGGAGCCAGAGGTCTCGAGCCAGCGACGGGAGAACGACATGAAGTTGCGAAACCGCCCCCGCTCACGGTCGAAGCCGTGCTCGAGGAACGAGATGTAGCGTGAGGCGAGCGCGTTGACGGTGGCCCGGTCGTCGGTGCCCACGTCCTCGAGCTGCGCCATCAAGAGGAGGCCCCGCGCGTTGTCGTCGACGCAGTAGCCGTCCCCGCGCCGCGGCACGCTGAACACCGCGTGCTGGAACAGGCCGGTGTCGTCGGTCATCAGCTGCAAGTGGGAGAGCCCGACCGCCGGCAGCTCGGCAGGTCGGCGAGCGAGCGGCTTGGCCTGGAACGCGGTGCGCAGCCGCGCCGTGCGCTCGGTGCGCGCGCGCTCGAAGCTCTGCAGGTAGCTCGCGGCCACGGCCGGCCACACCATCCGACGCCCCTCGGCGAACGCCCGATCGCAGAGCGCCTGGCGTCGATCGTCGTGGTCGAGCAGCGCGTTGATCTCGCGGGCGATCGCCGGGCCGTCCTTGACCGGGACGAGGATGCCCCGACCGTCGGCGAGGAGCTCTCGCGCGTAGATGTACGGCGTGGAGATGACGGCCTTGCCGGACCCGACCGCGTAGGCCAGCGTGCCCGAGGTGATCTGCTCCTGCTTGAGGTAGGGCGTGATGTAGATGTCCGCGGCCGAGAGGAACTCGGCGAGCTCCGACTGGCTCACGAACCGGTCGTGGAAGATCATGCTGGCGTCGACCCCGAGCCTTCGCGCGCGGGCCTCCAGCGAGAGCCGGTAGGTCTCGCCGTGGCGCTCCTTGACGTGCGGGTGGGTCGCGCCGAGCACGATGTAGATCGCGTCGGGGTGCCGCGCGAGGATGGCGGGCATCGCGTCGATCACGTGCTCGATGCCCTTGTCGGGCGAGAGCAGGCCGAACGTGAGGATGACGGATTTACCCTCCACCCCGAGCTTGTCCTTGCTGGTCGGGTCGCGGGGGATGGTGGGGATCCCGTGCGGGATCACGTCGATCTTCTCGGGAGAGACGCCGTGCACCTCCTGCAGCAGCGTGGCGCCGTGCTGGCTCATGACGACCACGCGGTCGGAGATCGCGACGAGCTCGTTCATGGCGAGCCGTTGCCAGGGATCGGGCGTGCCGAGGATGGTGTGCAGCGTGGTGACGATCGGCATGCGCAGCTCGCGCAGGAGCGAGAGGACGTGACTGCCGGCCTTGCCACCGAAGATGCCGTATTCGTGCTGCACGCAGACGATGTCGACGGTGTTGACGTTGAGGAAGTCGGCCGCCCGGCGGTACGACGCCGGGTCGTTCTCGGCGATCTCGAAGCGGACCCGCGGCGGGTAGGCGTGGCGGTGCCCGACGTCGTTCATCGCGAGCACGAAGCAGTCGAGGGCCGGGTCGACCGCGGCGAGCGCGTCGCTCAGATCGGTCGTGAAAGTGGCGATGCCGCACTGCCGCGGCAGGTGGTTGCCCAGCATGGCGACCCGGTGGATCCCGTTCGTGGTGGCTTCCATGGCTCCCCTCCAGCGTCGGAAGGCGAGGCCTCGTGGGCCACGGCTCCAACCATCGGACAGAGCGCGCAAGCGATCGGGAACAGATCGTGTACGAACGTCACGCCCGACGTCCGAACCGACCGACAGTGTGGGTCTTCGCTCCCGGATACGCAATGCGCATTCCGCAGAATCACCGGGGGCGAGTGCGGGGACGATCACGCAGAAACGCGGCTGATCGGGCGATGTTCGTCGAATCGTGGCACGAGAGACTCGACCGGCAACCACATCAGAATGATGGATCGGTTTCGATTTTGTTGGCGGCGCTGCCGCCCATGGAGACCGTGCCCCGGCGCGACGCCGGTCGAGAACGGATACACTGGCGCCATGCGCTGGCTCGTGCTCGTCGTCACGGCGCTCGTGCCCGCGTGCGAGTTCCGCATCGCGGACGGACCCGCCACCGAGACGGGCCGGGACACGGCGAGCGACGTCGACCCACCGGCGCACGACGGCGCCTTCGACGCGAGCCCCGTCGCGTGCCTCTCGCGACCGCTCCTCTCCTGCCCCGTCGAGCCGGGCGACACGGCCCAGGCCACGCTCGACCGAAAGTTCGCGCGCGAGGCCTACGGCTGCATCGACGCGGGGTACGCCTGCGGCGACGTGAGCGCGCGGTTCGAGGGGGGCTGCATCGTCGCGCTCGACGGCACCCGGGACCGCCACCCCGCGTTCTTCGGCTGCCTCGGGGACCGCCTCGCGGCCGAGAGGTGGTCGTGCGGGGAGGGCACCACGACGGTTCACCTCGGCGACTGCCTGGATTAGTCCCTGGACGGGCAGCGGTGGCAAAAGGTCCGGTCTCGATGGTACCGTCAGACCTGCATGTCGACGCGCGCAGTGCTGTGGGTCTCGTTGTGCGTGGGGTGCAGCTCCTCGACTTCGCCCGCCGAGCCGACCGACGCTGGCGTCGAAGCCGAGGCCGAGGTCCCCAAGATCAAGGCGCCCACGGGGGATCCGCTCACCTGGCCGGTCGACAAGGCGGGGCCGTACAACGTCGGGCACCGCACCTTCGACGTGACGTATCGCCCGCCGGGGCAGTCCGTGGATCGGACGATCCCGGTCGACGTGTTCTACCCGACCCTCGACGCCGACGGCGAGCACCCGAGGTACCTCAAGCTGTTCGGCGACCCCGACGTGTACGAGGAGGCGAGCGTCGCGCCCCCGCCCACGAGCGCGGGGTATCCGGTGCACGTCTACTCGCACGGCTCGAACGGCTTCGGCGGCACGAGCTCGGACATGGCGCACTGGTTCAGCTCGCACGGCTGGGTCTACGTGGCGCCCAACCACGTGGGCAACGTGCTGGGTGCCGGCGAGGGCAAGCGCCCCGTCTCGCTCTACTACCTGCGCTCGACCGACGTCACGGCCGCCCTCGACGCGGTCGAGAAGCTCGCGGCGCCCGACCCGCTCGCCGGCAAGCTGCGCACCAAGCGCGTGCTCATGAGCGGGCACAGCTACGGCACGTTCACCACGTGGGCCTCGTCGGGCGCGCAGTTCGACGTGAAGGCCATCCAGGCCAAGTGCGACAAGGGCGAGTTCACCGCGCCGTGCAAGCCCGAGGAGCTCGCGGTCTTCGCGAAGGGCGTCGCCGATCCCCGCATCGTCGCGGGCATCCCGATGGCCGGCGGCGCGAGCGACTGGTTCGTCGCCGACGCCTACGATCAGCCCGCGAAGCCCATGCTGCTGATGTCGGGCAGCCTCGACGTGAGCGGCAGCGAGATCTTCGGGAAGGTGACGACCCTCGACCTCACCTGGATCGACTTCGAGGGCGGCTGCCACCAGCTGTTCGCGCTCGGCGGGTGTTCGGGCTTCGACGAGAAGAGCGGGTGGGCGCTCACCAACACCCGGGCGTTCGCCTTCGGCCGGCGGTACGTGCTCGGAGACGCGAGCGCGCGCACCACCGCGATCGTCACCGGCACCCAGTCGCTCGATCCGCGCATCAAGGTCCAGCACAAGGGGTCGACCACCCCTCCCTCGGGGTCGTGATGCGTCGCTTGCTCCCGTTCGTCGCGCTCCTCGTGGGCTGTCACGGCAAGGTCGGTGGCTCCGACAACCCGCCGCCGCCCGTCCTGCCCGCGGGGGTCGGTGAGCCCACGCCGATCGCGGCCCAGCGCCTCACGGCGACCCAGTACCGCGCGGCGATTCGCGACCTCTTCGGCGCGAGCATCGTGGTGTCGGCGCTCGAGCCCGACGTCGTCACGCCGGAGGACAACGGCTTCGAGACCACCGCCGCCGGCCGCAGCGCGATCAGCAAGCGGGGCGTCGAGCAGTACGAGACGGCCGCATACTCGATCGCCAACCAGATCGTCGCCGACCCGAAGCTGCTCGCGCTCGCCCTCCCCTGCAAGCCCGCCACCGTGGACGACCCGGCGTGCGCCAGGACGTTCGCCGCGGAGACAGGGCGGCGGGTGTTCCGTCGGCGCCTCTCGACCGCCGAGGTCGACCGCGTGGTGGCCATCGTCACCACCGCGGCGGCCAAGCTCGGCTCGTTCGAGAAGGGCCTGGTCTACGGGATCGCCTCGCTCCTGCAGTCGCCGAACTTCCTGTACCGGCCGGTCGTCGGCGAGCCCGACCCGAAGGACCCGAAGAAGCAGCGCTTCACCGCCGTCGAGCTCGCGACTCGTCTCTCGTTCTTCCTCTGGAACACCATCCCCGACGAGCCGCTGCTCGCCGCGGCCGAGAGCGGCGCGCTCGTCACCGAGGCCGGGCTCGCCGCCGAGGTGACCCGCATGCTCGCCTCGCCCAAGGCGCGCGACGGCCTCCGCGCGTTCGTCCGCGAGTGGCTGCGGCTCGGTGAGCTCGACGCGCTCGAGAAGGACTCGAAGCTCTTCACCACCTACACCTCGGAGCTCGGCGCGATGGCGCGCGAGGAGACCCTGAAGGTGTTCGAGGATCTGGTGTTCGACCGCGACGACGACGTGCGCACGGTGTTCACCACGCGCCGCACGTTCGTGAACGCGAAGCTCGCGTCGATGTACCAGGTGCCGGCGCCCTCGCCGACGGGCTTCGCGCCGATCGAGCTGCCGGCCGACGGCGCGCGGCGCGGCCTGCTCGGGCACCTGTCGATCCTGGCGCTCTACGCGCACCCCACGAGCTCCTCGGCCACGCTGCGCGGCAAGTTCGTGCGCGAGAAGCTCCTGTGTCAGCCGATCCCGCCGCCGCCAGCCGGCCTCAACACCGCCATCCCGGAGCCGGACGCGGTCTCGCGCACCCTGCGCCAGCGGGTGAAGGTCCACCTGACCGACGCCTACTGCAACGGCTGCCACTCGCAGATGGATCCGATCGGTCTCGGGCTCGAGTCGTTCGACGGCATCGGGCGGTTCCGCACCAAGGAGAACGGCGGCGTCATCGATCCGAGCGGCAACCTCGACGGCGCCTATTTCTCCGGGCCTGCCGACCTGGGGCAGGTGATCGCCGAGCACCCGAACCTGCCGGCGTGCTTCGCGCGCAAGCTCTACCAGTACGGGACCGGGCAGCTGCTCGGCGAGAAGCAGGCGCTGACCATCGGCGCGCTCGTCGCCCCGTTCAGCAAGAACGGGTACCGCCTCAAGACCCTGATCGCGGCGGTGGCGCTGAGCCCCGAGTTCCGACAAGCCGGCGCGCCGAAGGAACTGCCGCCGAAGGAGGCCAAGTGAACCACCGCTGGACCCGTCGCAGCGTGCTCCGCGGCCTGCTCGGCGGCGGCCTCGTGAGCATCGGCCTGCCGTTCCTCGAGTCCATCGCGCGGCCCCGGCGCGCGATGGCGGCGCCCGACCTGTTCCCCAAGCGCTTCGGCATGTTCTTCTGGGGCAACGGCGTGCTGCCCGAGCTGTGGCGTCCGAAGAAGGCGGGCGACACCTTCGACGCGTGGGATCTCTCCGAGACCCTCGCGCCCCTCGCCCCGCACAAGAAGAAGCTCTCGGTGGTGAGCGGGCTCAAGGTGCCGATCCCCAACGCGGTGCCGCACCTCTCCGGGCCCATCGGGTTCTTCTCGGGGAGCAAGCCCCTGCCGAGCGACCCGAGCGCCTTCGCGGCCGCCACGCTCGACCAGCAGATCGCCGACAAGATCGGTGGGGATTCGCGGTTCCGCTCGCTCGAGGTCGGCGTGCAGCCAGGGATCACGGGGCTCTCGTACTCCGGCCCGGGCGCCCTCAACCCCGCGGAGACCTCCCCCGCGGCGCTGTTCCAGCGGGTGTTCGGCCCCGAGTTCGTCCCACCGGGCAGCACCCCCAAGGAGAACCCCACCCTCGCGCTGCGCAAGAGCGTCCTCGACGCGGTGACGGCCGAGACCGCGTCGCTGCAGACCGTGCTCGGCGTGTCGGACCGCGCGCGCCTCGACGAACACCTCACCGGGATCCGGGCGCTCGAGCTGCGGATCAAGAAGCTGCAGGAGACCCCGCCCGCCATCCTCGGGTGCAAGCCGCCCGCGCCGCCGAAGGACGACTACCCGAGCGTCGGCGGCCGCCCGCCCATGTCCGAGATCTCGCGCGTGATGGCCGACCTCACGGCGATGGCCGTGGCGTGCGATCAGACCCGCGTGTTCAGCTTCTGGTTCTCGCAGCCGGTCAACAACACGCTGTTCCCCGGCGCCACCTCGGGCCACCACCAGCTGACCCACGACGAGCCGAGCCCCCAGCCCCAGGTCGCCGCGATCCTCCTGCAGATCATGGCCGAGTTCTCCTATCTGATCGGCGCGCTCGACGCGATCCCCGAGGGCGAGGGCACGGTCCTCGACCACTGCGCGCTGCTCGGCACCACCGACTGCAACCTCGGTCGACAGCACACGCTCGACCAGTACCCGATCGTCATCGCCGGCTCGGGCAACGGCACGCTCAGGACCGGCGTCCACTACGACGGGCAAGCCAAGAGCCAGAGCACCTCCTACGCCGCCCTCACCCTCGCCCGCGCGATGGGCCTCGACGATCTCCCGAGCTGGGGCGACGACAAGGTGAACACCGAGATCTCCGCCCTGAGGCTCGCCTGAGGTGCGCCGCCTGTTCGCCCTGCTGCTGGCGCTCGGGGTCGCCGCGCCGTTCGGGTGCGCCGCGACCGTGGAGCCCACCTGCGAGCCCGGCCCGTCGCAGGCCTACGTGATCACGGCGCTCGGCTTCACCCGCGAGAACCCGAAGGGCGTGGCCGCGGGCTTCGACCTCGACCACCGGGTCACCCTCAAGCCCGAGTCGCTCGGCTGCGGCAAGACCGACCTCGTGTCGCCCACCGGCGAGCAGGGCATCGACAACCAGCTCGCGCTCCTGGTGCCCGACATCGAGAAGCGGGTCGGCAACGCGATCGACGGCATCATCCAGGGCGCGATCAACGACGGCCGCCTGCTCATCGTGTTCGATCTCAAGAACGTACAGAGCCAGGACCAGGACCAGTGCGTCGACCTCGAGGTGAAGCTCGCCGAGGGCAAGCCCACGCTCGGGACCGACGGCGTGGTCGAGGCGTTCCAGACCTTCGACCCCCGCAAGCAGGGCCAGCAGACCAGCAAGGCCACGGGCGGGCGGATCGACAAGCGCGTGTTCACCATCGGCCCGTTCCCGCTGCGCATCCCCATCGCCATCTTCGACGTGAGCTTCATGGTCTACATCCGCGACGCGATCATCAGGTTCACCATCGACGAGGAGGGCAACCTCGACGGCCTGCTCGGCGGCGGCGTCTCGCTCGACGAGATCGCCGAGGGCGTGAAGGACGGCGCGGGACTCGCCGACCTGATCCCGCAGATCAAGTTCATCGGGAAGGCCGCCGCCGATCTCGGCTACGACGAGAACGAGGGCACGTGCTCGCTGGTCTCCGCCGCGCTCGCCTTCAAGGCTCGCCCCGCGTTCCTCCGCCCATGAGCATGGCACGAATGGCAGCAGTGGCAGGAATGGCAGCAAGCCTCCTGCTCGGGGGGGCCGTGCGCGCCGAGCCGGCCAGCGTGGTCGTCGAGCTCGGGCCCTTGCTCGGCGCCCGGCGCTTCAGCTTCACGGACCCGAGCGCCGCGAGCCTGCGCGACTACGAGGCCACGGGCGCGTTCGGGGTCGCGCTGCGCGCCGAGGCCTATCCGCTCGCGCTCGCGCCGAACCTCCGTCTCGGCGTCGGGTTCGGCTACCACACGACCACCGGGCTCTACTCGGACACCGACCGCGGCCGCAGCATCCCCTCGATCTGGACCCGCCTCGAGGCCGCCGTGGCGCTCCGGCTGGCGCTCGGAGACGCCACCGTGGCCCTCGGCCTCGGCGTCCAGCGCGAGCACTTCGACTTCGCCGATGGCGACACCACCCTGCCGGCCGCGCGCTACTTCGGGCTGCGCGCGGGGCTCGCGCTCCGGGTGCCGCTCGGTCCCGTCGCGCTCCTCGCGTCCGGCGCCGCGCTGCCCGTCACCCGGCTCGGCGGCGTCAGCGAGCGCTGGGCGAAGGCGCGCGCGTTCGGCTTCGAGGGCACGTTCGGCGTCGCGGTCCCGTTGACGCCCACGCTCGAGTTGCGCGCGCTGCTCGGGCACACGCGGTACGGCTCTCGTTACGAAGGCCCCTCCTCGGCCGTGGGCGGCGACGCCAGCGGCGCGACCGACGCGCTCTCGCGCCTGCAGGTGACCCTTGTCTTCTCGTACTGAGGTTCGCGTCGTCGTCGCTGCGCTGGTCGCGGCGCTGTGCGTCGTCCTGTTCCCGGGTCGCGCGGCCGCGTACCCGTGGATGCTGCGGCACGGCTCCACGCAGTGCGGCAGCTGTCACGCCGACCCCTCGGGCTCGGGCCTGCTCACCCCGTTCGGTCGCACCCGCGGCGAGCAGATCCTGCGCACCCACTACGGCGCTCCGGCACGCCCCGCGCTCGGCAAGCTCCTCTTCGGGCTCGACGCACCCGAGGGCCTCTTGCTCGGGGGAGCTTCCGCAACGGTCTGCTCGTGCAGCACGTCGCGAACGCACCGCAGCAGCCCGACCCGCGGTTCCTGCAGATGCAGGCCGACCTGCGCGCGCAGCTCACCCTCGGCCGCCTGCGCCTGTCCGGGAGCCTCGGCTTCCTCCACCAGGGAGGTCGCCCCACGCGGGTGACCAAGCGCGACCAGGACAACCTCGTGTCGCGCGAGCACTGGATCGGCGTCGACCTCGGCGAGGACCGCGCGTGGCTGATCCGCGCCGGCCGCATGAACCTGCCCTACGGCCTGCGCAACAACGAGCACACGCTGTGGATCCGCAGCGCGCTGCGCACCGACGTCAACGAGGGTCAGCAGCACGGGGTCGCGATCGCCTACGCCGCGGGCCCCGATCGCGCCGAGGTCATGGCCGTCGTCGGCAACCTCCAGCTCTCCCCCGACGTCTACCGGGAACAGGGCGTCGTGGGCTACTACGAGCGCTCCTTCGGCAAGCACGCCGCGCTGGGCGTCAGCGGGCTCCTGCTCCACTCGGCGGTCGACGTGCAGGTCGGCAAGGAGTCCACGCGCCAGGGCTACGGCGTGTTCGCGCGCCTCTCGCCGCGCAAGCAGCTCGTGTTCCTCGCCGAGCTCGACGCGCTCCTGCAGAAGGTCGACGGCGTCGACCTCGGCACGGGCTGGGTCTCCATGCTCTCCACCGACCTCGAGGCCATCGAGGGCGTGCACCTCGTGCTCACCGGCGAGGCACGCAAGCTCCCCCTGGGCACGGGCACCGCGCTCGGCGAGTGGCTCTCGTGTGTCTGGTTCTTCGCGCCGCACTCCGATCTGCGGATCGACGGCGTGTTCCAGGTGTTCCCCGGCCAGGGCGGCGGCCCGACCGTCCGCGCCACCACGCTGCTCGCGCAGCTCCACATCTACCTGTGACCATGCGCGCGCTCCTCCTCTCCACGCTCCTCGCGGCGACGCTCGTCGCGGGCGGCGCCCACGCGACCCCGAACTTCCCGGGCGCGATCCAGCGTCAGCTCTCGGCCACGGCGCCGCCGGCGTGCCGCGTCTGTCACGTCGACGGCATCACGGGGCTCGGCACGGTGAACACCCCGTTCGGCAAGAACATGCGCGAGCGCGGCCTCGAGGCCTACGACGAGCCCAGGCTCGTCACGGCCCTCGCCGCCATGGAGCGCGACCGCATCGACAGCAGCAAGGGGCGCGGCACCACCGACATCGAGGCGCTGCGACGCGGCGGCGACCCCAACAGCACGTCGGCGGGCTCCGCGCTCGGCGAACCCGACTACGGGTGTGGAGCCACGTTCGCGCGCCGCGCGACGGGCTCGTGGACGGCGCTCGCGGCGCTCGCCGTCGCGACGCTCAGTGCCCTGCGTCGCGGGCGCGGGGCGCGCGGAAGCGCAGCGCGTAGGTCGCCGTCCCCGCGGCCTCCTTCGGGAACGTCTGCGCGCCGAGCGCCCTGAGGGCGCAGGCCTCGAGTACGGCCGACATGAGCTGCGTGGCCGTCCGCTCGACCGCGACCGCCTTGCCCGTGGCGTCGATGGTGAACTGCACGTCGAGGGTGCCCTCGAGCTCGGGGCTCGTCGCGAGCGCCTCGTCGTAGCAGACCCGCAGCGCCGCGAACGCCGCGCACGCACCGACCGCGAGGGCACCGGCCTTCGTCCCCGAGGCCGGCGACGGGGTCGGTGCGCCCTGGAGGACCACGGGACGACGGCCCGCGAAGACGGGCACGGGGATCACGACCGAGACCTCGTGGCCGGTGTCGCCGAGCCCCGACAGCCCGAGCCCCCCTTCGCCGAAGCCACCCGGCTCCGCGAGGCCCAGCTCTCCATCGCGACACGTCATGGCCTCGGCCGTCGTCGGGAGGGCGCGCGTCGAAGCCGAGGGCATAGGAGCAGGCGCGGGGGCCTGCTTGCGCGCGCACGCAGCGAGGACCAGGACGAGCGTGAGCCACCGGACGTGCACGACGGAGGGTCTAGCAGCGCATCTCGGCGGCGCGGCGCCACCTGCGCTCTTCTTCGGTTTCGGTGCTACCCCGAGGGGGTGACCTTCGCGCTCCTCGCCGACTACGCCGACAACCAGCAAGGGTGCGTCGAGCGCAGCAAGAATCTCCACCTCGGCCAGCAGGCCGCCTCGGGGTGCGAGCACTACGTACCCGCGAAGGGGTCGGGATCGAGTACCGACCGGCGCGACCAGGACGTGCTGTGGTCGTTCCAGTTCGGGGGCTCGTTCATGTCGCCGCGCGACACGATCCCCTGGCAGGCGGGGCTCGGCGCGGGCCTCGGCGTCGCCCTCCTCGGCGCCACCTGGGAGCTCGGTATCCGCGGGCGTGGCGGCTACCACCCGCGCCCGACCGACGACCGCACCCGGTTCGCGACGCTCTCGCCGTACATCGGCTTCCGGTTCGCGCTCACCCCGGAGACCACGCTGCGGCTCCTCGGCGGCGTCGGTGTGGGCTCGTTCTGGATCGCCGACCGCGGCCCCGAGGGCCGGCTCGACGTCGACGTCACGGTGCACATCGCCTCCACGACGGCCCCGCGCTCGCGCCTCGCGGTCGGGCCGCTCGTGCGTCTCGGTCGCAGCTTCTCGCTGATCAAGAAGGACCACGCGTGGACGCTGACCGCCGAGGTGGGGCTCACGCTCTAGTCTTCCGGCCTGCGGCCGGGTCACGCGCCCATGGGGGAGCGCTACTTCGCGGTCTTCATGATCTCGTCGTAGACCTTGTCCGGTGCGACGCCGTCCTTCACGAGCTTCTCGGCCTCGGTGAGGCGCTCCTCGACGAACGATTTGAGCTTCGGGTAGGGCTGCGCCCCGACCAGCTTGCGCCCGTTCACGAACGAGCACGGCGTGCCGGTCACCGACAGCAGCGTGCCCATCGCGTGGTCGCGACCGAGCTCGGTGGTCCACTTGTTGGTGGCCACCGCCGCCATCGCCTTGGGTGCGTCGAGGCCGTTGGCCTTGGCGATCGCCTCGAGGTCCGGGTCGTCGAGGTGGGGCGAGGCGGCGAAGAGGGCGTGGTGCACGACGAAGAACGTGGGCGCCCCCTTCTGCATGAACGCCTCCACGGCGAAATGCGCGGCCGGCAGCGCGCGCTTGTGGAACGCGAGCGGCTCGTGCCGGAACGCGAGGCGCACCTTGGTGGGGAAGTCCTTGCGCAGCAGCACGAGCGCGTCGTCGAGCCGCTTGCAGAACGGGCACTGGTAGTCGCCGAAGGTGACCACCGTGACCAGCGCGTCCTTGGGGCCCTCGAGCGGCGCGCCGACCAGGCCGACCTTGTAGACGGTCTCGTCTTCGGCGGCCGAGCTCACGGGCTTCTTGGCCGTGAAGAACCGCTCGCAGAGCTTCTCGTAGATCTTGTCGGGGGCGACGGTGAGCTCCGCCGCCGCCTCGAGGTGGGCGTCGATCAGCGACGTGAACTTGGTGTCGGGCTCGGCGCCAGGGACCGAGTGGCCATCGACGAAGCTGTGCGGCGTGCCGGTCACGCCGAGCTTCTTGCCGAGCTCGACGTCGGCGAGGACCCGCTCCTTGGCGCGGCGCCGGAGATCGGCGGTGACCTCGTCGACGCCGAGCTCGGCCATCCACTTGTCACGGTTCTCGTCGGTCAGGCTCGTCTGGTTGGCGAACACCTTCTGGACGAACTTGGCGTGCGCCTCGCTGCCCTTGGCCAGGAACACGATCTGCGCGGCCTCGGCGGTGGCCTGCGCCTCCTTGTGGAAGTCGAGCGGGAAGTCGTGCCAGACGATGCGGAGCTTGTCGCCGTACTTGGTGCGCAGGGCGGCGAAGGTGCCGTCGAGCCGCTTGCAGAACGGGCACTGCAGATCGGAGAAGACGACGATGGTCACGAGGGCGGTGCGGGAGCCGATCTGCGGATCGGTGCTCTTGACCGGAATGGGCCCTCCCTGGGTCCACGCCTCGTCCGTGCTCTTCTTCTTCTTCTTCTTGGGCTTCGGCTCTTCCTCGTCGGCGGAGACGGCCGAGTCGTCGATCCTCTTGCAGCCCCCCGGCGTCGCGAGAGCGAGCACAGTGATCGCGATCAAGGTCCGGGGGCGCATGCTGGGTTTCACTCCGGACAGGCCTGGAAATCAAGCCTGGCGCAGCAGTTCCGTGAAGCCGGCGTGAAGAAGTGTCAAGCCCACCGTTCGGGGGGTGACGGCGGCGGGCGCCTTCGTCATCCTCGTCGCGTGCCGTACCCGGGACTGTACCGCGACATGCTGGTGCTCTCGTTGATCGGATTGATCACGTCGGGCATCGTGTTCGTGTTCGTGCGCTAGAGAGACCGCGCGCTCACCGCTGCGGGTGGGCCACGTGCGACAGCTTGCCCTCGCGCTCGAGCAGGAAGTAGCTCGGCGTGCCCACCTGGCGCGGGCCGAGGTCGACGTAGGTCCACCCGAGGAGGCGCTCGACGCTGCCCGCTTCGAGCGCGACGATCGGGTCGCGCAGCCGGCTCATCGGATCGAGCCGACGGTTGCCTCCGAGGCCGTAGTGGATGAGCAGGCCGGGCCCGCACGGCTGCGGCGTGCGGCCGAGCGGCACCACGCGGTAGTGCCCGAACGTGTGGGGGAGGCCGTCCTTGCGGCGCAGCGGCACGCTCGGCGCATCGAGCCCGCGCTGCTCGATGCGCACGTTCCACCCGCGGAGCGCGCCGGTGGCCGGGTCGCGGTGGAAGGTCTTCTGGAACGTCTTCCAGGAGAGGCGCTCGATCACGTTCGGCAGCCCGAGGCTGATGCCGCGGTACTCGGTGTCGTCGAGCGCGGCCGCGTCGATGGCGTGCCCCTTGGCGAGGAGCTCGCCCAGCTCCTTGCGTCCCAGCTCGAGGATCGCGCTCCGTTCCACCGCGCAGACTCTAGCGCAAAGCGCGGTCGAGGATCGCGTCGACGTGGCGAAGGACGTGCGACAGGTCGAAGCACTGACGCACCTGCTCAGGGGTGAGCCGCGCGACCACGTCCGGGTCGGCGGCGAGCGCCTCCTCGAACGACGCGCCCTCGTGCAGGGCCTTCATCGCGTTGCGCTGCACCCAGTAGTAGGCCTCCTGCCGCGGCGCGCCGGTCTCCACCAGCGCGAGGAGCACGCCCTCCGAGAAGAACAGACCGCCGGTGCGATCGAGGTTCTTCTTCAGGTTCTCGGGGTAGACCACGAGCCCCTCGACGAGGCCCGCCGCGCGCTCGAGCATGAACGCGAGGGTGGTCGTGGCGTCGGGCCCGATCATGCGCTCGACCGAGGAGTGCGAGATGTCGCGCTCGTGCCACAGCGCGACGTCCTCGAGGGCGGGGATGCACGCCGCGCGCACGATGCGGGCGAGGCCGCACAGGTTCTCGCTCAGGATCGGGTTGCGCTTGTGGGGCATCGCGCTCGAGCCCTTCTGCCCGCGCGTGAACGCCTCCTCGGCCTCGCCGACCTCGTTGCGCTGCCAGTGGCGCACGTTGGTGGCGAGCCGCTCGATGCCCGCGGCGACCGTGGCGAGCGCGGTGAAATACGCCGCGTGCCGGTCGCGCGCGACGACCTGGGTGGCGACCGACTCGGGCTCGAGGCCGAGCCCCGCGAGCGCCTCGGCCTCGATCTCCGGCGTGAGGTGCGCATAGGTGCCGACCGCGCCGGCGATCTTGCCGACGGCGATCTCGGCGCGCGCGGTCGCGAGCCGACGACGCCCACGGGCCATCTCGGCGTAGTGCCCGGCGAGCGCGATCCCGAAGGTGATCGGCTCGGCGTGGATGCCGTGCGAGCGCCCGATCATCGGGGTGTGCGCGTGCTCGCGGGCGCGCTTCTGCAGGGCGGCGAGCAGCCGGTCGAGGCGCGGCAGCATGGCGTCGACGGCGTCGCGCAGCTGGATCGCGAGGGCGCTGTCGAGCACGTCGCTCGAGGTCATCCCGCGGTGCAGCCAGCGGGCGGGCGGGCCGACCTGCTCCTCGACGTGGGTGAGGAACGCGATGACGTCGTGCTTCACCGTGCGCTCGATCTCGTCGATGCGCGCGGGGTCGATGGTGACGCCTTTCTTGCGGATCTCGTCGGCGGTGCCGGCCGGCACGAGGCCGGCCTTCTCCATGGCCACGCAGGCGGCGAGCTCGACCTCGAGCCAGATGGCGAAGCGGCGCGCCGGGCTCCACAACGACTCCATGTCGGCGGGCGTGTAGCGGGGAATCATGGTCGCGGTCGGTACCCGCGAGGCCCCCGCTCGACAAGTCCGTGGCTCGCCACTAAGCTCTTCGACCCCCGTTCCCTATCCTCGGCAACCCTCGCACCGCCGCGTGCCGTCGGTACCGACCTCGGGAAATCCCACGGGATCCGGAGTTCTCCATGCGCCAAGTCCACCCGTATTACCCCGCCTGCACCATCACCTGCGCGTGCGGCGTCTCGTACCCGACCCGCAGCACCCGCGGCGACTTCAGCGTCGACGTCTGCGGCCAGTGCCACCCGTTCTACACCGGCAAGCAGAAGCTGATGGACACCGCCGGCCGCGTCGACCGCTTCCGCAAGAAGTTCGGCGAGGGCAAGGCCGTGGTCAAGCCGGGCAAGGATCCCGCCGCCCAGGGCCAGAAGCTGCCCAAGAAGGCCAAGGAGAAGAAGGCCGCTCCGGCCGCTGCCGCCGCCGTCGAGGCGCCCGCCGCCGAGCCGGTCGCCGAGGGCTGAGTTCCAGGGCCCCCGGGCTGAAGCCCGGGGCACCGACAGGCTGAAGCCCGGGGCATGAACCCCGGGCTCGGCGCTTTGTGGCTGACGGACCAGACCGCTGCTCCACGGCGGCGACACCTCCAGCCAGTGATTCGAAGCGTGAAGCCCGGGGTTCCAGGCCCCGGGCTTGCGGGCCGTGTGCCCGGTGCCCCGGGCTTCAGCCCGGGGGAGACCTGCAGTCCCGGGGGAGGCTCTTTTTCCCCACGAGAAGCCCCCCCACGCCGCCCCGGCATCTCACCGCCGTGCACCTCCCTCGCCCGTTCCCCCTCGCCACGCTAGGTTTCCGCGGATGAGCGAAGAAGAGAACCGGCCCTACATCGGCGGCCAGGCCGTGCTCGAGGGCGTCATGATGCGCTCTCCCCACTCCTTCGCGATCGCGGTGCGCCGCGCCGACGGCTCGATCTCGATGAAGGAGCGTCCCTTCGAGATCAAGGCCTCGTCCTGGTCGAAGATCCCGTTCGTGCGCGGCATGGCCACCCTCGTCGAGTCGCTCCGCCTCGGGAGCGAAGCGCTCCGGTTCTCCGCCGAGCTGTTCGAGAAGGACATGGAGGCCGCCGAGCAGGCCGAGGCCAAGCCCAAGGACGCGAAGAGCACCGCCAAGAAGGCCGCGCCGCTCAGCGTGTTCTCGGCGTTCGGCCTCGTCCTGGCGCAGGTGTTCGGCCGCGCCGACGGCGAGCCCGGCGGATCGAGCTCCGGCGAAGAGGAAGAGGGCCGTCAGCCCAACACGATGGCGCTGATGACCATCGTGATGGTGGTCTTCATGGTGGCGCTCCCGCAGCTGCTCGCCTGGGGCACCTCCACGCTGTTCAAGATGCAGCTCGACGTGCGCAGCGCGAAGTTCCAGCTGCTCACGGGCGCGTTCAAGCTCATCGTGGTGCTCGGCTACCTCGCGATGATCCGCCGGGTGCCCGAGATCTACCGCGTGTTCCAGTATCACGGCGCCGAGCACAAGACGATCAGCACCTACGAGGCGCGCGAGGAGCTCGTGGTCGCCAACGCCAAGAAGCAGACCACGCTCCACCCGCGCTGCGGCACCACGTTCCTCATCATGACGGTGCTCGTGAGCATCGCCATCTGGACGGCGCTCGGTCCGCTCATGCCGCGGTTCGGCGGCAGCAAGGCCGTGGAGCAGATCACCTTCTTCTTGATGAAGCTGCCGTTCCTGCCCGTGCTCGCCGGCATCACCTTCGAGATCCAGCGCTTCACCGCGCGCTACTGCCTCACCGGCCCCCTGCGCGCGCTCCTCTGGCCGGGGTTCCTCGTGCAGAAGATCACCACCATCGAGCCCGACGACGCGCAGCTCGAGATCGCCCTCGCCTCCATGCGCGCGACGCTGTGGCGCGAGAAGGTGGGCCCCGAGACCAAGAAGCCCACGAGCGATTCGGAGGTGCTCGCGTTCCCGAGCTACGAGGCGCTCCTCGAGACCCCGGAGCTCCGCGCCGCCTAGGTGGCGAGCGTGGCCTGGAGCTCGGTGCAGCGCGCCTGCAGCGCCTCGGCCCAGCGCTTGCGACGCGCGTCGTCGTCGGTCGCGCCGTAGAGGATCTCGGCGATCTCGTCGAAGCGGAGGCCGCGATCGAGGCAGAGGACGAGGAGGTGCTTGTCGTCGACGGCGAGCGCGTCGAAGCCCGCCTTGGTGCGCGGCCCGCTGCGCGGCTGCGAAGACACCACGGCCCGTGACGAGGCGGGCTGGGCCTCGAGCGCCTGGACGTGGGCGAGGTGCGCGCGCCGCGCGAGGCCGAACAGCCAGGTGCGCAGGTTGACCTTGTCGTGGTCGAGCCCGAGCAGCTCGGCCATCGCGCGCTCCTGCACCTCACCGAACAGCCCGCGTGCGGTGTGCTCGTCGAGGAAGGCCTCGAGGAACGCGAACACCTCGGTGCCGTGGGAGGCGAACAGAGTGGCGGCGGCGCGCGGCAGCTCCCCCCGCTTGCACAGGGCAGCAACGCTCAGCTCGCGGGGGGCGACGCTCACCAGGTTCATTCCTTCACCTCGGACCGAGGGTGAGTCCGGGTAGCAGGCTCGGCGTTACTTGCCACCCACGAGCGCCGCAAGCACATTGCCTGGATGCACCGCGGCAAACTCCTCCCTGGCCTGAGTGGGTCACTCCTCGTCGTGCTCGCGGTCGGCTGCGGCGACACGTCGAGCGTGAGCCAGGACACGGGTGGCGACGCCGCTGTCGAGGCCGCGGCCGACGCCTTGGTCCCTCCCGACCAGTTCGGGGGCGACCGGCCCGTGAGCGTGTTCCGCGTGCCGAACGGCTACGACCCGAAGAAGCCCGCGCCGCTCGTCGTCGTGCTGCACGGGTATGGCGCCGGGGGCTTCCTCCAGGACGCCTACTTCGGCCTCGGCACCCTCGCCGACGAGAAGAACTTCTTCCTGGTGGCGCCCGAGGGCACCGTGGACTCGAAGAAGAACCGCTTCTGGAACGCGGTCGACACCTGCTGCGATTTCGACGGCAAGAAGCCCGACGACGTGAAGTACATCACCGGGCTCGTCGACGAGATCGCCACCTACTACGCGATCGATCGCAAGCGCGTGTACCTGCTCGGGCACTCCAACGGCGGGGCGATGTCCATGCGGCTCGCGTGCGACGTCCCGGAGAAGTTCGCGGCCGTCGTCGACCTCGCCGGGCCGTTCTGGTCCGACCCCGCGGCCTGCAAGCCGAAGACCCCGATCGCCTTCCGCCACATGCACGGCACCGTGGACGAGACGGTGCCCTACGCGGGTGGCGCGATCAGCGTCGGCGGGTTCTCGACCCCGAGCGCGCGCAAGATCGTCGACACGTTCGCCGCGCTGAACGGCTGCGCGGCGAGCCCGACGGAGGCGGCCGCCGTCGACCTCGAGCGCTCGCTGGCCGGCGCCGAGACCAAGGTCCTGCGCTTTCCCTCGTGCAAGGACGGCGCCGACGTCGAGCTGTTCTCGATCGAGGGCGGCAGTCACATCCCCAAGGACTTCGATCCGGTCGCCCTCCCGCGGTCGATCTGGGCCTTCTTCGAGGCCCACCCGCGGCCCTGACCGCGGCCATGCTAGGACGCCGGCCCGCCGATGCTCCCGCTCGACAAGCTCGCCTCGCTCGCCCGCCGGTATCGCGAGCTCGAAGACATGCTCTGCCGCGCGGAGATCGTCTCCGACCGCCAGCAGTTCCAGCGCCTCTCCAAGGAGCGCAGCGAGCTCGAGCCGATCACCGCGGCCTACCAGCGCCTGCTCGAGCTCGAGAAGAAGATCGCCGACGACGAGGCCGCGCTGCAGGACCCGGAGCTCCGCGAGCTCGCCCAGATGGAGCTGCCCGAGCTGCACACGGAGCAAGCCACGCTAGAGGCCGACATCCAGCTCCTCTTGCTGCCGCGCGACCCGAACGACGACAAGAACGTCATCCTCGAGATCCGCGGCGGCGAGGGCGGCGAGGAGGCGTGCCTGTTCGCGGCCGACCTCTTCAAGATGTACGCGAAATACGCCGAGAACCGGGGCTGGAAGCTGGAGGTCATGAGCCTCAGCGAGGCCTCGGCCGGTGGCTACAAGGAGGTCGTCGCCATGGTGAGCGGCCGCCAGGGCCAGCCCGGCGTCTACTCGGCGCTGCGCTTCGAGTCCGGCGGACACCGCGTGCAGCGCGTGCCGGCGACCGAGGCCCAGGGGCGCATCCACACCTCGGCCGCGACCGTGGCCGTGCTGCCCGAGGCCGAGGAGGTCGACGTCCACATCGACGAGGCGAAGGACCTCGAGATCAGCATCGCCGCGTCGGGCGGCCCCGGCGGCCAGGGCGTGAACACCACCAACAGCGCCGTCCAGATCCTGCACAAACCGAGCGGGATCATCGTCAAGTGCCAGGACGAGCGCTCGCAGATCAAGAACAAGGCGAAGGCGCTCAAGGTGCTGCGCTCCCGCCTGTTCGACATCGAGCGCGAGAAGCAGGACGCGGCCACCGCGGCCGAGCGGCGCGGCATGGTGAGCACGGGCGAGCGGTCGATGAAGGTCCGCACCTACAACTACCCGCAGAACCGCGTCACCGACCACCGCATCAAGCTCACCCTCAACAAGCTCGAGCGCATCGTCGCCGGCGACCTCGACGAGATCGTCTCCGCCCTCCAGTCCTACCGCCAGGCCGAGCTGCTCCACGCGGCCGGCCTCGGCGACGGCCCGAAGCGGGCCGGCGAAGCCGACGACGACTGATCGGGCCGGGGTCGATCCAGCCTGTTCCGAGGCACCCGGGTTGTGGTGTAGGCTCGCGGCGGGTCTTCCTCACTGGCTCTCCAAGAGGTGCTTCATGCTTCGCCTTCGTCGTCTCCACGGCCTGCCGTTCGCCTCCGCGCTCGTCTTCACGCTGCTGGCCGGGCCTGTCCTCGCCGACGAGAAGAAGGCCGAGAAGAAGGAAGAAAAGGGCGACACCGCCGACAAGAAGGACGACGGCAAGAAGGGTGACGCCAAGGACGACGACGACGACGACGACAAGCCCAAGAAGAAGAAGAAGGCCGCGGCGGCCGAGGAACCGGCCAAGCCCGAGCTCCCGCCGAACGACCCGACCGAGGACCCGTCGAAGACCTACTACTTCCTCGGCGCGCGCTACCAGTACGCGATCCTCCCGAAATACCTGCTCTCGCTGTTCGTCGCGGGCGGCCCCACCACGGTCGGCGTCTGGCAGACCGGCATCGAGGGCGGCATGCGCAAGGAGGGCTTCGAGACCCGCTTCGCGCTCACCTACGCCGACGTCTCCACCTCCGAGCCGTTCGGCTTCAAGGGCAAGAACGAGGACCCGAACGCCTGGGAGCTCGTCAAGTCCGACCTCAAGATGATCAACGCGGTGGTCGACTTCATGTGGAGCACGCCGTTCAGCAAGTACGTGTCGTTCGAGTACGGCATGACCGTCGGCCTCTCCGTCGTCATGGGCGATCTCGCGCGCGTGCAGGCCAAGAGCAAGGACGGACGGCCCGGCGAGACCGACCCGAAGAACCTCGAGCCCTGCTCGGGGCCGCAGGCGGGCAGCTACTACTGCGACAACAGCAACACCCACTACCCGGGTGACCCGGCCAACCCGAACGAGACCAAGAACTGGTACAAGGAGTCGTCGTGGTTCAATGGCGGTAGCAAGCCGAACCTCTATGCGCGCTTCGGGCCCGCGCTCGGCTTCCGCTTCAAGCCGGTGAAGCAGTTCGTGGGCCGCGTCGACCTCGGGTACGACCTCTTCATGGGCTTCTTCTTCGGCGTCGCAGCCAACTACGGGTTCTGAGCCCCTCGATGACGGCGTCGGGCGGGGCGAGCGAGCCGGCGCCGGCGGTCGGCACCCCGGCGATCGGCGCTGGCAAGGCGCTGCCTGCCCGCTACGAACCGATCCGTCGGCTCGGCGCCGGCGGTGGCGGCGAGGTGTGGGCGGTGCGCGATCGGCTCGACGGCCGCACGCTCGCGCTCAAGGCCCTGCCCCCCGGCGCCTCCGATCCGCAGGAGGTCGCGGCGCTCGTGCGCGAGGCCACGACCCTCCTCGATCTCTCCACCAGCACGGGCAACCTGTTGCCAGGCGTGGAGCGGTTCGGACGCCTCGCCGACGGTCGACCGTTCCTCGTGCGCGAGCTCGTCGAGGGCGCGAGCCTGCAGTCGTTGCTCGACCGCGGCGGTGGGCTCCTCGTCGCGACGCGCGCGCTGCTCGGCGCCGCGAGTCAGCTCACGCTCTTGCACCGCGCGGGCCTGCTGCACGGCGACATCAAGCCCGCCAACGTGATCGTGCGGCCCGACGGCACGGCCACGCTGGTCGACCTCGGGCTCGCGACCACCTGGGGTCCGCGCGGCGCCCGCGTCGAGGGTCTCACGCCGCGCTTCGCCGCGCCCGAGCTGTTCGAGGGCGAGCCGCTCACCGTCCGGGGAGAGGTGTTCGCGCTCGGCGCGAGCCTGCGCGACGTCCTCGACGCCTGCACCGGCGGCGAGCGCTCCATGATCGTCGCGCTGCGCGAGATCGAGCGACGGGCGACCGCGCGGGACCCGAGCGTCCGTCACCCGAGCGTCGACGAGCTCGGCGCGTCGATCGCGGCCGCATGCGGGTTCCCCGCCGAGCACAGCGGGCCGCGCGGGATCTGGACCGTGCGCGGCGTGGAGTCCGTGCTCGCCGACCTGGTGCACGCGCTCGATGGGATCGCCACCGGCGAGGAGCTCTCGGTGGTCGGGCCGGTCGGCGTCGGGGGCCGCACGGTGCTCGCCGCGCTCGCCTTCCGGCTCGGGCTCGGTGGGTGGCCGGTCGCGTGGCTCCGCGGGCCGTTCGACCGCACCGCGCTCGCGCTCGAGCTCGCCACCGCCATCGGCGCGACCACCGCCAGCGCCACCTCTTTCGCCGTGCACGGCGGCGTGCTGGTCGTGCACGACCCCGAGGGCGCCGAGGAGGCGCTCGCCGAGCTGCGTCGCGCCGGCGCGCGCATCGTCGTCCGCCGCACGGCTGCGCGCCCGGGCGAGGGCGTGCGGGTGTTCACCGTGCCGCCCCTCGAGGAGCGCGAGCTCGCCGAGATCGCCCGGCGCGCGCTGCCCTCGTTGCCCGAGGCGGTGCTCGGTCGCGTCGTCGGTCGGAGCGACGGCCTGCCCGGTCGGCTCCGCGCGATCGTGGCGGCCATCGGCGACCGCGCGATCGTGCGCGCCGAGTCGGTCGACGTCATCGTCGCGCACATCGATCGCACGGGGGGTGCCCCCTTGCCCGAGGCGCCCGTCACCGTGGAGCGGGTGCGCGAGCTGCTCGACGCGGCGCGCGTGTCCGAGGCCGAGGCGCTGCTCGCGGGGTTGCCCGACGACGGCCGCACCGCGCTCTTGCGCGGCTGGATCGCCCTCGGCAAGGCCGATCTCGCTGGCGCTCGTGCGCTGCTCGACAGCGTCGATCCGGCGGGGGACCACGGGCTGCTCGCCGAGCGCGCCCTCCTCGCGGCCAAGGTCGAGAACCGCGCGGCCGCCTACGACCAGGTGGCCGCCCAGGCCGCGATCGTGCTCGCCCTCGAGGGCGACCCGGCCGTGTCCGGGGCGGTGGTGGCGGAGGCGTACCAGGCGCGCGGCGTGGCGCGGATGTACCAGCGCGACGACGCGGGCGCGGTCGAGGATCTCACCCGCGCCTCTCGGATCGCGCGCGAGGCAGGGGCGCAGCGCATCGAGGCCATGGCGTTCGCGTCGCTCGCGATGGCGCACCAGCGCGCGGGGCGCGCCAAGGATGCGCGCGCCGCCTACGACGCCTCGATCACCGCCGCGGAGGCCGCGAACGACGCGGCCGCCGTCGCGCTCGCGCGCCTCAACCTCGGCACGCTCGCGTGGTCCGAGGGCGACCTCGCGGAGGCTATCTCGGCGTTCGAGGCCGCGGCCGACCTCGGGCGTCGGGTGCAGCGCAACTCCACCGTCGAGCGCGCGCTCCTGAACCTCGCGGTCGTGGATCTGGGTCTCGGCCGGTACGCCCGGGTGGGCGCCACCCTCAAGAACCTGACCGCGATGGAGGCGCAGATGACGCCCGTCGGTCAGGCGCAGCTCCTCGGCGTGCGCGCCGAGCTCGAGAGCCGCATCGGTGACGTGCAGCGGGCCTCGGGCCTGTTCGCCGAGACCGCGGCTTGCTGGCGTGCGATCGGTCGCCCCGGCGACGCCGCCGAGGTGGAGATCGATGGTGTGCTGCTGCGCTGCCAGCGCGACACGCCCTCGGCCACGGGCGCGAGCAGCGTGCGCATCGACGAAGAGCAGCGCATCCTCGACGCCGCGGAGGCCGAGCTCGGCGCGCGCGCGGGCGAGCTCGCCGCCCCGCTCACCCTGGCCCGCGGCCTCGTCGCGGCCCACCGTGGCGACGAGCAGGGCGCGCTCGCCGCGTTCGACAAGGCGATCGCCGCGGCCAAGGACGCCAAGGACTGGCTCTGGCAGGTGTACGCCGCGCGCGCTCGCGTGCTGAGCAGCCAGGGCAGCCACGCACGCGCGCGCCGCGACGCGGACCAGGCGGCCGCCGTGCTCGAGGAGATCGCCGAGAAGCTCTCGCGGGATCTACGCGAGGTGTTCTGGGACGAGCCGCGACGCCGGGCGCTGCGACAGGTGCACGAGGTGACCCAGCTCAACACGCGGGCCACCATGGCGCCCGCGAGCGGGATGCCGTTGACGCCGCCTTCGGGCATCATGGGGGCCACCATGGCGTCGGGGACCATCGGGCCGCCCACCGCGATCTCGGGGGGGTCGACCCAGTTCGTCCGCCTCGCCGAGGATCGCCTCGCGCGAATCCTCGCGGTCAACCGCGACCTCGCGTGCGAGGCCGATCTCGGGCGCTTGCTCGCGCGCGTCACCGATCAGGCTCTCGACCTGCTCGGCGCCGATCGTGGGTTCGTGCTGCTGGCCGGCGAAGAGGAGAGCGCGACGAGCGAGGGCGACAGCCAGCCCGGGGAGCTCTCGGCGCGGGTCGCGCGCGACCGGCGCAAGGACGACCCGTCCGTGCAGTTCTCGCGATCGATCGCCGAGCGGGTCCTCGAGACCGGCGAGGCCATCGTCACCAACAACGCCCGCACCGACGCGCGCCTCGGCGGCGCAGCGAGCATCCACGCGCTCTCGATCCACTCGGTGGCCTGCGTGCCGATCCCCCGCGTGCGCGGCGGCGATCGGCGACCGATCGGCGTGCTCTACCTCGAGACCCGCGGCCCGCGCGCCGGACGTGAGGGCATGGAGACCGAGCTCCCCACGCTGCTCGCGTTCGCCGATCAGGTGGGCATCGCGATCGCGAACGCGCGCCTGGTCGAGGAGAACCGTCGCCGCGCCGACGAGCTCGCCAAGGCCAACGAGGAGCTCGAGCAGGCCCGCGCGCGGCTCGACGACGCCCTCGCGCGACGCACGGAGCAGCTCGAGCGCGCCAAGGCGGACCTGGGTGCCGCGCGGCAGGCCTTGCGCGGCCACACCGGCTACGCCGGCTACAAGGGCCTCGTCGGCACGAGCGCGCCGATGCGCAAGCTCTACGCGCTCATCGATCGCATCCGCCAGGCCGACGTACCCGTGCTGCTCGCCGGCGAGAGCGGCACCGGCAAGGAGGTGGTGGCCCGCGCGATCCACAACGGGAGCACGCGCGCCAAGCGGCCGTTCCTCGGCGTGAACTGCGGCGCGATCCCCGCGAACCTCCTCGAGAGCGAGCTGTTCGGCCACGTGCGCGGCGCGTTCACCGGCGCCGACCGCGAGCGCAAGGGCCTGTTCCGCGAGACCGAGGGCGGCACCATCCTGCTCGACGAGATCGGTGAGATGCCGCTCAAGATGCAGGCGGGCCTCCTCCGCGTGCTGCAGGAGAAGACCGTGCGCCCCGTGGGCGGCAGCAAGGAGGAGCCCGTCGACGCGCGGGTGATCTGCGCGACCCACCGCGACCTCGACGAGATGGTCGCGCGCAACGAGTTCCGCGAAGACCTGTTCTACCGCATCAACGTCGTGGTCCTGCGCCTGCCTTCGCTCCGCGAGCGCCCCGAGGACATCCCGCTGCTCGCCGACCACTTCCTCGGCGTGTTCGCCGCCCACTACCGGCGCGAGAAGAAGGCGCTGTCGCGCGAGGCGGTGCGCAAGCTCCAGGGCTATCCGTGGCCCGGCAACGTGCGCCAGCTCGAGAACCTGCTGCTCAACGCCTTCGTGCTCAGCGAGGGCGCCCTCATCGAGAGCTCGGATCTCGCGTTCCCCGAGCCGAGCCGCTCGGCGCCCCCTTCGCGTCCCGAGAGCCTCGCGCCGTCGTCCGGCGAGGACGACCGGCCCGCCTCGCTCGAGAGCTTCAAGCGCACCGAGAAGGACCGCATCCTCGAGGCCCTCGAGCGCGCGGGCTGGAACCGCCTCCAGGCCGCGAAGATCTGCGGCATCCCCCGGCGCACGTTCTATCGGCGATTGAAGGAGTACGGCATCCAGGAGTGAGGCGAGCCGTCAGGGCGTGAGGCGGCTCACCATCGCCCGCAGATCCCGCACCTTGAACGGCTTGCGGAGCACGCGGCCGGCGACCCGGGTAGCGACGTCGGGGGCGAGCTCGACCCCGGTGATGAACAGCGTGCGGCCGGCGAGCGCAGGCAAGCGGCGCGTGAGGGTCTCGTGGAACTCGAGGCCGCCCATCCCGGGGAGCACGAGGTCGCAGAGCACCACGTCGAACGCGCCCTCCTCGAGCTCCGCGAGGCCCGCCAGCGCCGTCTCCACGTGCACCACCTCGTGGTCGCGGCCGAGCGCGCGCCGCACCGCGACGCCGATCTGCGGCTGGTCGTCGACCACCAGCACGCGGGTGCGGCGCAGGGGCGCCGGCGTGGACTCGCGCACCTCGGCGCTCACGGGCGGGATGCGGACCGAGAAGGTGGAGCCGTGCCCGACCACGCTGTCGACCAGGATCTCGCCGCCGAATCCGCGCACCAGCGACTGGCCGATCGCGAGCCCGAGGCCCGTGCCCTCGCCGACCGGCTTGGTGGTGAAGAACGGGTCGAAGATGCGGGCGAGGATCTCGGGCGGGATGCCGCGCCCGGTGTCCTCGACGTCGATCGCCACGCGGCCCTTGGCGTCGACGCTGGTGCGCACGCGGACGGTGTGGCGCTCGCCGCCCTCGGCCTGCGCCGCGTTGACGAGCAGGTTGACGAGCACCTGGCCGAGCTGGCCGACGTCGAGCCGCACGGGCGGCACCTCACCGAGGTCGAGGATCAGCTCCGCGCGGCGGTGGATCTCGTGCTCGGCGACGGCGATCGCCGAGGCGATCACCTGGCGCACGTCGACCACCTCGGGCACGGCGTCGCCCACGCCCGAGAGAACGCGGAGATCCCGCACGATGCCCCGCACGCGATCGGCACCCTGGTGCGCCTCGGCCAGCACGGAGAAGCACTCGGCGAGCCGGTCGGCGGTGTCGGGGTCGCCGCGGGCGCCGAGCTGCTCGATCAGCTCCTCGAGGTCGCGCTCGACCCAGTCGATGTTGGTCAACACGTAGGAGAGCGGGTTGTTGATCTCCTGGGCGATCCCGGCGGCGAGGCGCGCTTGCTTGTCGGTCGCCGAGGCCCGCAGCTGCCCCAGCACGAGCGCGAGCGTGATCTGCCGAGCGAGGGCGACGAGCAACGCTCGCTCCTCTTCACCGAGCGCGCGGGCGACGGCGACGGCCACCACGCCACGCAGCGCCTCACCGTCGTCCAGGGCCGCAGCGACGATGCCCGTGGGGCCGGAGGTCGGCAGGAACACGACGCCACCGGCCTGCTCGACCATGAGCTGCAGACCGGGCCGATCGAGGCGCGTCGGAGTGCTGTTCCAGCCGACGAGCGCGAGCGAACGCAGGCCCCCCTCCTCGAACACGAAGACGCCGCCCGCGGTCACCGAGAGCGCGCTCACGAGCTCCTGACACAGCGCGGGGAGCGCGGCGTCGAGGTCGCGCTGCGCGAGGACCACGGCGCTCGCGCGCGCGAGGCTCGACTGCCCGGGGTGGTCCATCCCTCCCATCGTCGCAAAAACACTGCCGCGGTGCTATCCGGGCGGCACACCCGATGATCCAGCGCTTCACCAAAGGTCTGCTCCCGACCGTCAAAGAGACCCCGGCCGACGCGACCAACGCCTCGCACAAGCTGCTCCTGCGCGGGGGATTCGTCCGCCAGGTCGGCGCCGGTATCTACAATTTCCTCCCGCTCGGTCTCCGCGTCCTGCGCAAGATCGAGAACGTGGTGAGGCAGGAGATGGACCGCTCCGGCGCCCAGGAGGTCCTGATGCCGGCCCTCCTCCCGGCGGACTACTTCCGCGAGACGGGGCGCTGGGACCTCTACGGCGACGTCCTCCTCCGCATCAAGGACCGCAAGGGCGGCGATTACCACCTCGGCCCGACGCACGAGGAGATCGTCACCGACATGGTGCGGCGCGAGGTCAAGAGCTACCGCCAGCTCCCGCTCAACCTCTACCAGATCCAGACCAAGTTCCGCGACGAGCCCCGCCCGCGCGGCGGGATCATGCGCGGCCGCGAGTTCACCATGAAGGACGCCTACTCCTTCGACGTGGACGAGGCCGGCGCGGTCACCTCCTACGAGACCATGCGCGAGGCCTACAAGCGCATCTTCACCCGCCTCGGGCTCACGTTCCGCATCGTCCAGGCGGACAGCGGCGCCATCGGCGGCAAGACCAGCGCCGAGTTCCAGATCCTCGCCGACAGCGGTGAAGACGCGATCGTCGCGTGCACCCACTGCGACTACGCCGCGAACGTCGAGGCCGCCGAGGTCGCCGCGCCGGTGGCCGCCGCGCCGCCCGCCACGCTCGAGGCGATCACCAAGGTCCACACCCCGGGCAAGGGCGGCATCGCCGACGTCGCTGCCTTCTTGAAGCGCGGCGCCGACCAGTTCGTGAAGTCGCTCCTCTACGTCGTGGTCAAGGCCGGCCCCGGCGCCGAGAAGACCACCGAGGTCGTCATGGCCTGCGTGCGTGGCGACCACGAGGTCAACGAGATCAAGCTGCAGAACGCCCTCGGCGCGCTCGAGGTGCACCTCGCGAGCGAGGCCGACGTGTGGAAGGCCACGAGCGCCAAGGTCGGGTACGCCGGTCCGGTAGGGTTCGCAGGCAAGGTCGTCGTCGACCGCCACGCCGCGGTGATCGTCGACGCCGTCACCGGCGCCAACGAGACCGACCACCACGTCACCGGCGTGAACTTCTCGCGCGGCGACTACCAGGCCGTGATCGCCGATCTGCGCCAGGCCGCGGAGGGCGACGACTGCCCCAAGTGCGGAACCAAGGGCGGATTCAAGGCCTACAAGGGCATCGAGGGTGGCCACATCTTCATCCTCGGCACCCACTACTCGTCGAAGATGAAGTGCCACTTCGTGGACGAGAAGGGCGCGGAGAAGCCGATCGTCATGGGCTGCTACGGCATCGGCGTCTCGCGCCTGGTCGCCTCGGCGGTCGAGCAGCACCACGACGCCGACGGCATCCGCTGGCCGATGGCCATCGCGCCCTACCACGTCTACCTCTGCACGCTCGCCAACGACGAGGCCACCACCGCGGCCGGTCAGGCGCTCGCTTCGGCGCTCGAGGCGCAGGGGGTCGACGTGCTCTGGGACGACCGCGACGAGCGCCCCGGCGTGAAGTTCAAGGACGCCGACCTCATCGGCTGTCCGATCCGCGTCACCATCGGCAAGAAGACCCTCGACCAGCAGGCCTGCGAGCTCAAGCTGCGGAACCCCGCGCCGGGCACCGACCCGAAGGCGTTCGAGCTCGTCCCCCTCGCCGATGCCGCCACCAGGATCGCCGGTCTCGTGCGAGGCTGACGTGCGCGCCGCCGTCCTCGCGCTGCTCGTCGGTGGGGCGCTGCTCTCGTGCTCCCGTCGCGAGGAGCCGGCGCCGGTCGCGGCCAAGCCGCTCCCCTCGGCGAGCGCGCCGCGACGCGTGGTCACCGGCTCGTACACGGCCATGGGCACCGCGGTCGACCTGAAGGTGTGGACCGACCGCCCCGAGGCCACCGCGCGCGCCGCGATGAACGACGCGCACGCCGAGATCAAGCGCCTCGAGAAGATGATGACCACCTGGGACGACGTGTCCGAGGTGGCGCGCGTCAACGCCGCGGCCGGCGGCGACCCGGTGGTGGTGTCCGACGAGCTCCTCGACGTCCTCGAGGGCGCGCGGGTCATCCACGACGCGAGCGAAGGCGTCTTCGACGTCACGTTCTACGGGCTCAAGGGCCTGTGGCGCTTCGACCAGGACGCCGTCGAGGAGATCCCGAGCGACGCCGCGATCGCCGCGCGGCTGCCGCTGGTGAACGGCAAGCTCGTCGGGATCGACCGCGCCAAGAAGACCGTGCAGCTGCCCAAGAAGGGCATGGCCATCAACCTCGGCGGCATCGCCAAGGGCTACGCGGTCGACAGGGCCGCCGCCGTGCTCGCCAAGAACGGCTTCACCGACGTGGTGGTCCAGGCCGGCGGCGATCTGCTGGTGCGCGGTCGCAAGGGCCAGGATCCGTGGCGCGTCGGCATCCGCGACCCGCGCGGCCCCGCGGGCGACTGGTTCGCCGTCGCCGCGATCACCGACGCGGCGTTCAGCACCGCCGGCGACTACGAGCGCTACTGGATCAAGGACGGCAAGCGCTACCACCACATCCTCGACCCGCGCACCGGCAAGCCGGCCGACGCGTGCCGGAGCGTGACGGTGTTCGCCAAGGACGCTCTCACCGCCGACGAGTACGACGACGCCATCTTCATCCTCGGCCCCGAGAAGGGCCTCGCGCTGATCGCGGGCAAGCCCGGCGTGGGCGCGGTGATCGTCGACAAGAACAACAAGGTCTGGATCAGCCCGAGCCTGAAGGACGTCGTGACGCTGACCCACCAGCCCACGAACTCGCCCTAGTCGGTATTCCTGCCAGTTGCTGCCACCCCGTTGCCGCCACTCAGTCGTGGAGCAGCAGCGCGTCCATGCGGGGGACTGGCGAGGGCGGCCCCACGAGCTCGATCCGCGCGAGCTTCTTGGACGGCACCGTGGCGAACCCCGCGGCCGTGCGGCGAGCGACGCCCACACGCGTGACGACGTACTCCACCGCGCCGCTCGGGTCGGCGAAGAACGTGACCCCGAGCTTCGTCCCGAGGGCGACGAAGTCGCCGACGAAGGAGTCGGCGGAGGCTTGCACGAGGTCGACCGGCAGCTCGCTCGGCTCGTACGCGAGCCCGAGCTTGCCGCCCGTCAGCGTGACCTTCGTCGCGCCGAGGGTCGCGAACGGGTCGTCGTAGGTGCCGGCGTAGCGCGTCCAGGTCGAGGGATCGGTGCGGTAGGTCTTGGCCTCGCCCGTCGGCGAGAGGAACGCGTCGATCGCCCTCAGCGCGACGGGCTCGACCGAGGCCACGTCGGCGTTGGCTAGCACGACGACGGCCATCTTCTTCGCGGGCACCCACATGACCGTGCTGAGGAAGCCGGGCAACCCTCCGTCGTGCGAGACCACGGAGAGGCCCTTCCAGTCGAACCCGAAGAGACCGAATCCGTAGTTGGTGTCGGGGCCCTGGCCGAGGTTCGCGTGGGGCGCGGTCATCGCGGCGACCGACGCCTTCGAGAGCACGGTGCCGCCACCGTCGAGGAAGACCTCGGCGAGGTGCGCGTAGTCCTCCGCCGTCGCGTAGAGACCGCCCGCGGCGCGGAGCGACGCGCAGTCCCAGCGGTCGATGGGGACCGCGCGCAGCACGCCCGGCTTGGTGCCCTTCTGGTGGCCTTGCACGTGGTCACCCGCCGCGGCGACCTTCGGCTCGAAGGTGGCCTCCCTCATCCCGAGCGGGCCGAGCACGCTGGTCGCGAGCACATCGGTGAACACCTTGCCGGTCGCGGCCTCGATCATGCCAGCGGCCATCGCGTAGTGGTGGTTGGAGTAGTTCCAGAGCCGCCCGGGCGGGGACCACAGAGGGTACGGGCCGTCGGCCGCGTAGTACTTCTCGAGGGCGCCCGCGCCGACGTCGCAGGTGACACCGAGGCCGTCGGGGAAGCCCGCGGTGTGCGACAGGAGCTGCGAGAGCTTCACCGTCTTCGCGTCGAACCCCGGCTGCAGCTTCATCCAGGGCAGTCGGCTCTCGAGGGTGTCGTCGAGCGACAGCTTGCCCTGCTCGACGAGCTGCATCACGCCGGTCGCGACGATCATCTTGGTCATCGACGCCACGCGGAAGCGCGTGTGCGTGCCGACGCGGTCCGCGCCACCGTCGGCCTTGACGCCCACGCCGGTCGAGAACGCGAGCTTGCCGTCGAGCACCACGGCGATCGAGAGCCCGGGGATGCCCTTGTCGGTGGCATAGGTCTCTGCGTACGCGACCAGGTCGTCGAACGTGCGCTGCGCGGCGCTCGGGCCATCGGCCGCGATGTCGGTGCCAGCATCCGTGCCGGTGTCGCTCGGCTCCGCGGGCGACGAGGAGCCGCACGCGACGAGCAGCGGGATGAGGATCGACAGCCACCGCATGGCGCGAAGGGAGAGCAACAGCGATGCCGACGGGCCTTTCGCTGGCGATCGCCGCAATGGCCTCACGTGCAGGGTGGGTCGTGCGCGTCCTGACGCCCGCATCGCGTCAGGGATCCGACACGGACGGCAGGCGGCGCCGTACCGCCGCGACGAAGGCCTCGAGATCGCCCAGGCGGTGCTCGACGACGTCGCGAACGATGGCCAGATCCACGTCGTCGTAGCCGTGCACCAGCACGTTGCGGAAGCCGGCCATCGCCACCTCGCGGACGTCCTCCTCGATGCGGTCGGCGTGGCGCGGAGCTCGGCGACGCTCCGCTCGATCACGGCCAGCTTCTTGGTGACGAGCTCGGCCTCAGTCACGGGGCGAGCCTCCGCACGCGACGACGCACCGGCTCGAGGTCGAACCACTCGTTGCGCTTGAACACCTCGAAGGCGATGCGCGCGGCGCGGTCGCGCTCGACGACCAGGACGCCATCGCGGAGCACCCGGTGGACGAGGTCGGAGTCGGCGCCGTCGAGGTCGGACCGCCCCTCGAGGGCCGCGCGCAGTCTCTCGGCGAGGGGCGACACCCCCTTACTGTACTACTGCGCGTCGGTGAGGATCTGATCGGCGTGCACGGCCGGGTCGACCTTCGGGTAGACCTTCTTGATCTTGCCGTCGGTCCCGATCAGGTAGCTCACACGCGACGCGTAGCCGCCGTTGACCGCGACGCCGAAACGCTTGCAGATCGATTGATCGGTGTCCGCCACGAGGGGGAACGGGAGCTTGTACTTCGCGGCGAACGCCTTGTGGCTCGCGTCGTCGTCGACGCTCACGCCGATGACCTGGATGCCCGCCTTCTGCAGCTTGTCCCACGCGTCGCGGAACGCGCAGGCCTCCTTGGTGCAGCCCGGCGTGTCGTCCTTGGGGTAGAAATACACGACCACGTGCTTGCCCTTGAGGGCCGCGAGGTCGACCTTCGTGCCGTCGGCGGCGGTGGCCACCAGCGCGGGGGCCGGGTCGCCCTCCTTGGGGGGCGCCGCCTCGGCGGTGGGACCGGAAGCGGAGACCGAGGCGCTCGTGCTGGGGCTCGCCCCCGGCGTCGGCGTCGACTCCTTGCAACCCACGGTGAGGAGACCGATGGCGAGGGAGGCGACGACGAGCGAGCGCATGGGGATCACTTTCCTTTGGGCTTGGCCGACGGCGCCGGCTTCGCGGAAGCAGATGCCGCGGGCGGCGCACTGGATACAGCGGGCGCCGGGGGAGGCGGCGGCGCGGCCGTGGGGGCCGGCTCGGCCTTGGGCTTGGGGGCGTAGATGTCTCCCCCGCTGGGTGCGTAGGCGATCGGGGTCTCCGGGATGGCCGGCGGCTTGCTGCCACAACCCAGAATCAGCACGAACAGGAGAATGCCCGAGGCTCGCGACGTGTTGCCCATGGGCCCGATGATGCAGCCGTTCCCTGGGTCGCCACAACCCCTAGACTGTAGGACCCTGATGCAATCGCCCGAGCGGCTCGGCCGCAGCTTCGTCATCCTCGGTTCGCTCGGTCTCGCCACCTGGCTCGCCCTCTTCTCCACCGGTCGCGGCGAAGGGCTTTTCCGCGGGCTCTACTCCACCGCGCAGGCCGCGCCCGCCCAGAAGGGGCAGAAGAAGGGCCCCTACGCGCTCTCGAAGGCCCTGGTCGTCAAGCGCACCCTGGAGCTGATCTCCGACGAATACGTCGACCCGAAGCGGGTGGTCCCCCACAACCTCCTCCTCGCGGCCCTCAACTCGGTCCAGCGCGACGTGGCCCAGGTGCTGGTGCACGTGGAGCCGGGCGGGCAGGTCGCGAAGATCCGCGTCGAGGACAAGGAGCTCTCCCTCGAGATCAAGGAGGTCAACGGCCCCTGGGACGTGCTGGCCAAGATCCGCACGGTCTTCCAGTTCCTCGAGCTCCACCTCAAGGACTCGCCCGACATCGACCTGCGCGAGGTGGAGTACGCCGCCTGCAACGGCATGCTCAAGACCCTCGACCCGCACTCGGTGCTGTTCTCGCCGGAGGCCTACAAGGACTTCAGCGTCGGCACGAGCGGCAAGTTCGGCGGCCTCGGGATCGTCATCCAGATCCGCGACAAGGTCCTCACCGTGATGAACACGATGCCGGGCACGCCCGCCGCCGAGGGCGGCCTGATGAAGGGCGACCGCATCATCCAGATCAACGGCGAGTCCACCACCACGATGGGCATCAACGAGGCCGTGCAGCGCCTCCGCGGCGACCCGGACACCGACGTCACCCTGGTGATCAAGCGCGAGGGCAAGGACGGCTTCCCGAGCAAGCCGTTCAAGCTCACCCGCAAGGAGATCAAGGTCGCGAGCGTCGAGAGCAAGGCCCTCGACGGCGGCGTCGGCTACATCCGCCTCAAGCAGTTCGCCGAGCAGACCGCGCCCGACATGCAGAAGGCGATGGCCGAGCTCAAGGCCTCGGGGCACGACAAGGGCCTCGTCCTCGACCTGCGCGGCAACCCGGGCGGCCTGCTCGATCAGGCGCGCCGCGTGGTCGACGCCTTCGTGAAGACCGGCGAGATCGTCATCCAGGACGGCCGCAAGGAGGGCCGCATCGTCGACGACGCCAAGGACGACAAGAACGAGCCCGGCTACCCCATCGTGGTGCTGGTGAGCTCGGGCTCGGCGAGCGCGAGCGAGATCGTCGCCGGCGCGCTCAAGAACCTCGACCGCGCGGTCATCGTCGGCGAGACCACCTTCGGCAAGGGCAGCGTGCAGAAGGTCGAGAAGAACATCCCGCCCGAGGGCGCGGCGCTCAAGCTCACCATCGCGCAGTACCTCACCCCGGGCGACATCAGCATCCAGGGCGTCGGCATCGTGCCCGACATCGAGCTCCTGCCGATGACGGTCGACCTCCAGGAGCTGAACCTCACCGCCGACGCGCCGTACTACCGCGAGAGCGACCTCAGCGCGCACCTCTCGAACGCCAAGGCCAAGGCGGGCCAGAAGCCCGTCGAGATCCTGCAGTACGCGCTCTCGCGCGAGGACCGCGCGTCGCTCCGCGAGCGCGGCGGCGACCCGGAAGACCAGTTCGCGCTCGACGCGCAGATCGCCTTCGCGCGCCGGTTCCTCAAGACCGTCTCGAACAGCGACGGCGCCAAGCGCCTCGAGCTGATCAAGAAGGCCAAGGGCTTCCTCGACGGCTACAAGTCCGAGGAGCTGAAGAAGGTCGAGGCCGACCTCGTGAAGCTCGGCATCGACTGGTCCGACGGCGACGCGAGCGGCGCCTTCGACCCGAGCAAGATCAGCGTCGTGGTCGAGCCGAGCAAGTCGAACGGCGAGGTGAACGCGGGCGACGCGCTCGAGCTCAAGGTCACCGTCACCAACAACGGCTCGGTGCCGCTCTACAAGCTCCGCGGTCAGACCAAGAGCGACGCGGGCATCTTCGACGGCAAGGAGTTCGTGTTCGGCAAGGTCGAGCCCGGCAAGTCGCGCAGCTGGACGAGCCCGCTCGGCTGGTGCGAGACCGAGGGCCACAAGGCCGGCGTCACCGCCCCCAAGGACGCGCCGCGCGTCTGCAAGATCCCGAAGGACACGGTCACCCGCGCCGACGTCATCAAGGTGAAGTTCGAGGAGGCGCACGAGCACGCCCCCAAGGACGCCGAGACCCGCACCACCATCAAGGCGCTGGCCCGGCCGTCGTTCGCCTACAGCTACGCGGTCGTCGACGACGTGCAGGGCAACGGCGACGGCCAGCTCCAGGTCGGCGAGAAGGCCTCGCTCTACCTCACGGTCAAGAACACCGGCAGCGGCAAGTCCTGGGAGACCGAGGCCTCGCTGCACAACCTCTCGGGCGACGGGCTCCTCCTGCGCGACGCGCGGTTCGACCTCTCCAACATGGCGCCGGGCGAGGAGCGCAAGGTGCGCTTCACGTTCGACGTGAACCCGGTGAAGGACGAGGCCAAGGTCTCGCTCGCCATCCGCGACGCCGACCTCCGCGAGTCCGCGACCGAGCGCATCGTGATGCCGATCCGCCCGTCGCTGAGCGTGACGAGCGCCTCGGGGATCCTCAAGGTGGAGTCGCTCGTCGATCTCTTCGAGTCGCCGGTCGCCGGCGGCAAGCCGTTCGGCCAGCTCCCGAAGGACGGCATCCTCGGGGTGACCGGCCTCGTGTCGGACTACGTGCGCGTCGATCTCGGCAACGGCCGGTTCGCGTTCGCGAGCAAGACCGCGGGCAAGGTCGGCAAGGGCGACCCGCCCAAGCCCAAGGACCCGAAGAAGCCCGTGCAGCCGTGGATCGATCTGCTCACGCACTCGCCGCCCTCGATCGAGGTCGACGCGATCGACCTGGTGGTCAAGAGCGACAAGGTGAAGCTGAAGGGCTTCGCGATCGACCCCGACAAGGTGATCGACGCCTACGTCTTCGTCGGCTCGCGCAAGATCTTCTACAAGAGCAACAAGGGCGGCGCCGACGCCAAGAAGCTGCCGTTCGAGCTCGACGTGCCGTTGCGCCCCGGCGTGAACTTCGTGAGCGTGTGGGCGCGCGAGTCGTCGGACACGGTCCAGCGCCGCGTGTTCGTGGTGCGCAGGGACGGGCCGGACGGCGCGGCCCTCGAGACCCCGAAGGGCGACGAAGACCTCGGCGAGCTCCTCGGCGGGGGGAACTGAGCCGCGCGCAGCGCGGCGAATCTCTGTCTCTCGGCGCTCGCGGTCGTTGGCTTGCTGGCCTGCCCAGCCCCCCGCACCGCGACGCCGGCCCCGCCGTGCCTGCCTTCCGGGGCTCCCGACGCCGTGGAGCTCGAGGGCGACACGGTGCTGCTCGCCCGCGGCAACACGTGCGTCGCCATACCTCCACCGGGCCAGCGCATCACGGCGTGCGCGCATGCACCGCGGGTGTCGAAGGCCCTTCGCCCGCTCGTTCTCCCGTGGGCTCCCATGCTGCGGACGACGGTCGTGGTGAAGGACGGTCGGGTCGAGCTCGGCGACGGGCGATGGGTCCCGCACGAGCCGCGGCTGCGGCCGGACCTCGTGCGGCTCGAGCCGCCGACGCTGGTGTGGAGCTCTCCGGACGGGCGCCGGGCGGTGCTGTGGTGGACGAGCTTCCCGAGCTCGGAGTCGCTCCTGTGGCTCCACCGCTTCGACCTGGTGGACCCGGTGGCGCACCGGACGCTCGCGACCGACGAGGGCTGGGCCGGCTTCGATACGCCGCAGCAGGACGGGTTCGTCGCGACGGACGGCACGGTCCTCGTGCTCGACTTCCTGTGGGCGACGGCGCGCTGGGACGTGGTGATCGACCTCGCGCGCGACGCGTTCGCGCACGTGAGTCAGCCTCCCCAGGAGGTCGGCGACGAGTTCGGGCAACGCGGGAAGAGCTTCGTCGAGCGACGGCGGGTGGGCTTCTTCTTCCGGGATCCCGGCCTGTTCCTCGCCGAGGCGGAGGAGGGCGTGATCGACACCACGACGGGCGCCCGACGTAGCGATGCACCTCTCGCGCTCACCCAGCAAGGACTCGCGTTCGTGCTGGGGCCGACGCAGTACCTCGTGGTCGAACCGCGCTCGGATGGGACGTGCATGCGGGTGGTAGGCGGCGCCGCCGTGGCCCGCTGCCTCTCGACCTGCAGATGAGGCTCCGTGGTCAGGTTGGCGCCTCGCGCACCGACACGAGGCCGTGCCGCCGCCACCCGACGCGCGCGAGCCAGGTGCGGGGCGGGTGCACCGGCGCTTGCGCAGCGAGCGACGCGCCCGTCACTTCCCGGAACCCATCGAACCACATCGCCGACGAGCACGGGTCGAGCGGCGTGGACACCCGCACCTGGTGCTTCTTGAAGTTCTGCAGCACGTACGCCAGCGCGAACCGCACCTCGCGCGGCGAGCGCAGAGCGCGCGTGTGGAACCGGTCGTCGAACACGCGCCCGCGCCGCCCGAGGGCGCGGTTGATCGCCCGGGCGAGCCGCACGCCGAGCCCCTGCGCCCCCGCGCGCAAGGCTTGGCCATCGGCCGCCTCGACGATCAGGTGGAGGTGGTTGTCTTGCACCGAGAAGTGCACCACGCGGAACGCGGCGACCGACGCGCGCTGCGCCGCCAGCGCCGCAACGATCGCAGGGAACACCTCCGCGCCCCGGAGCGAGCCGAGACCAGCGAGACACCGCCAGGTGAGGTGCTCGGGATACGACGCCTGGTGCACGGGCCGACGGCGATGCGGCACGAGGGGCCGTGGCGCCACCCGCTTGCGACCCGCGCCCGCGCGCTTGCCGCCCCACCCGGAGGTGAGCGGTAGCTCGAGCTGGGGAGACCGGCGCGCCATTTCTTGATTGAGCATAGTTAGTGGCGGGTGGACGTCAAGCGGCCTTGGAGACGGGTGTCCGGTCTAGGGACATGGGTGACGGTTCGTGCGGGCACATAGGTGACGGCCGTCCTTCAGTCCAAGGACATGGGTGACAATTGCCGCAAGGAGCGGACCGCTGTCGCCGATGTCCGCAGACAGATCTGTTGCCCATGTCCTTGGCTTCGCAACTGGCGCGCGTCTGGATCCGCCGTGAACCCACCGTTGGTGGCCGCCCCCAAGGGGCGCGCGCTGCGGCTCCGACGCCGCGCCGGACGCAGCCGTTCGCGCGGCGTGGGTCGGGCTCGCTCAGCCCGCCGGCGCGTCGCTCGCAGCGTCGCTCGCGGCGTCGGTCGCGTCGCTCGCGGCGTCGCTGGCGGCGTCGCCCGCGGCGTCGGTCGCGGCCTCGCCGGGCGCGTCCGTCTTGGCGTCGCTCGCGTCGACGGCGCCGCTGTCCGCGGCGCCGGTGTCCGCGCCGACCTCGCCGTCGCCGCCTCCGTCCGTGGGCGCGGTGCACACGGCGAAGCAGCTGGCCTTCTTGGCGGTGCAGGTGGCCTCGTCCCAGGTGCTCTCGGCACCCTCGTGGCACTCGTGGATCGGGCCCGAGCCGAGATCGAGTGGGTGGCAGCGCTCGATGATCTCGGCGCAGACCGCCGGGCGATCGGAGTGGTCGTGGTCGTCGCTGTGGCAGCCCACGGTCGCGAAGGCGAAGACGGCGAGGAAGGAGGCGAGACGCTTCATGACCACAGACGCTGCCACAGCGGGCCTCTCCCCCGCCTGCGACCGATTGTCGCGGCTCACTTCGGGGCGTATTTCGAGAGCTTGCGCTGGAGGGAGCGGCGGTGCACCCCGAGCTTGCGAGCGGCCTCCGAGACGTTGCCGCCGCAGTCGGTGAGCACCCGGTGGATGTGCTCCCACTCAGCGCGGGCCAGCGAGGGCGCGTCGTACTCGACGGTGGTCGGCACGAGGGGTGGCTGGGCGGCGCGCTCGAAGGCGGCGAGCACGTCGTCCGCGTCGGCCGGCTTCTGCAGGTACCCGACCGCCCCGAGCCGCATGGCCTCGACCGCCGTCGCGATGCTGCCGTACCCGGTGAGCACGACCACGCGCGTGGCGGGATCGAGGGCCACGAGGTCGCGCGCGAGCTCGAGCCCCGAGCGGCCGGGCATCTTCAGGTCCACGAGCGCGTACTCCGGCGACTCGGTGTGGGCCGCCTCCATGGCCGCGTCGTAACCGTCGGCGACGCGCACCTCGAAGCCGCGCTCGGTCATCGCGCGCGCCAGCCAGGTGCGGAGCGGCGCGTCGTCGTCCACCACGAGCAAGGTCCCGGCGTCGGGCTTGGCGATCACGCGAGCACCGTCCGGGGCAGCGTGAGGCGCACCTCGGTGCCCTCGCCCACTCGAGAGTCGACCGCGAGCTCGCCGTGCAGGTGCTCGAGCACCGACCGGGTGAGGAACAACCCGAGACCCATGCCCTTGCCGGGCTCCTTCGTCGTGAAGAACGGCTCGCCGAGGCGCGCGACCGTCTGGGCGTTCATGCCCTCACCCCGGTCGCGGACGACGAGCTCCACCGCCTCGCTCGTCGCGCGCGCGTGCAGCGAGACGCCCGCGGTCGAGGCGTCCTGCGCGTTCTTCACGACCCCGCGGACCGCCATCGCGAGCGAGCGCGGCGGCACGACGAGCTTGCGGCCGGTGAGCGTCGGTTCGATCACCGTGTCCACGGTGGGCGCGAGCCCCTCGAGCGAGAGCCAGAGCAGCTCGTCGACCGAGATCGCGCGCGGCAGGTCTCCGACGCCACCCCCCACGTCGGCCTGCAGCTGGTCGAGGACCGCGCGGCAGCGCGCACACTGCTCGCGAACCAGCCGTGCGTCCTCCTCGCGGGCCGGATCGATGCTGGCGAGCCGACGCTCGAGCTCGCGCGCCGCCACGGCGATCGTGGAGAGCGGCGTCGAGAGCTCGTGGGCGGCGCCGGCCGCGAGCGTGGCGAGGGCCGCGAGCTTCTCGCCGCGCGCCTGGGCCGCGCGGAGCCGCGCGATCTCCTCCCGGTCGGCCTCGAGCGCGCGCTGCACGCGCCGCACGAAATAGCCGATGAACACCGCCGCGAGGGTGAACGAGAGCCACATGCCCTTGAGGTGCAGGCGCATGTGCGTCGCGTGATCGTGACCTTCGAGCTTGGTGGACAGATACGCCGAGTCGACGAACAACCCGCCGAAGCACAGCGTGGAGAGCACCACGATGCTCCAGGTGGCGCGCCCGTCGAGCACCGCGGCGGCGAGCGCGATGTTGACGAGGTAGAGCGAGCTGAACGGGTTGAGCGGCCCGCCGGTGAAGTAGAGCATCGCCGTCAACGCGAGCACGTCGAACGCGAGGGCCGCGCCCGGCAGCGCCGGGGGAATGTCGCGCCGGTCCCGCGCGAACAGCCACAAGAGGGCGTTGCTCAGGGCGCTCAGCCCGAGCACCACCAGCAGCCGGCGCACGGGCAGGTCGAAGCTCGAGAGGCGATCGACGACCACCACGAGCGCGGCTTGCGCCAGGGTCGCGCCCCAGCGCAATCGGAGGAGCCAGGTGAAGCTCGCGCGCATCGCGCGCTCAGGGTACTTCGTACTGGAACGTCTTCCCATCGCTCCCCTGCGCGGCGCGCGCGACCACGCGGAGTTGCCAGAGCCCGGCCATCGAGAAAATCACGTCGTCCACGACGTAGAGGCCGCCCCCCTTGTCGGTGACGTGCGGGGCGGGTGCCTCGTGCGCGTGCGCGGGCATCGTCGCGAGCACGTCGAGCGTCGCGCCCGTCACGGGCTGCCCACCGAGAGTGCGCACGTGCACGCTGAACGAGTTGGAGCCGCGGTGCGGGGTGGCGGTGGGGTCAGCGGTCACCGCGAAGAGTTGCCCCCCGGTCGGCGGCGCGTCGGCGCTGGCGCATCCCGAGAGCAGAGCGAGCAGGAGCACGGGGCGGAGCCACATCGTGCGACCGGTGTAGCCTGGCCCTGCGCGCGCACCCTGCGGCCGATTGTCGCGGCCGTCGGGCCCGCATGACGCGGGGCTGGACCGAGTTCAAGGCTACCATCGTCGCGAGGCGCGCCTTGACCTCCTCTTCGGTGCAGAGGGCGAGCCGATGGAGGCTCGTCGCCACGAGGGCACGCGGCTTGGGTGCCCAGGCCGTGGCGGGCAACGGCCCTGCGCGCTGGATCAGCGTCAGCGCGAAGCGAGGAACGACGAGCGGCACGCCGGTGCTCATCGCGCAGTCCTCGAGGCGCAACACACGCATCAGCACGAGGTCACCGGGCTCGCCCGCCTCGGAGAGGCCACGGTCGGCGAGCAGCAACGCCTCACCCGCGAGCACGTCGCGGACCGGGACGCCGAAGTCCGACGCGCGCGCCGTGACCTCGAGCACCGTCACTCGCGCCGACTTCATCGCCGCGAGGAGCAGGCGCTCGTCGGCAGGGAGCTCCGCCGAGTGCTTCGCGAACCGAGCGATCGCGTTCGTGTTGGTCCCAGGGACGCTGTAGTCGTAGAGCGCGCTGTCGAGGACGATGGCCCGCTCCACGTCCGGGGCGCCCGGGGTCCGCTTCGGGTCGCGCACGCCGAGGCGGGTCGCCATCTCGTCGATCGCGCGCTGCGAGAGCGTCTTGTACAGGCGAAGGGTGAGCGCGTCGTGGGCCGCGCGGAGCTCGTCGTAGCGTTCGATCGTGACCGACATGGTCCGCGGCATAGCACCGCGGCGCACCGACCCGCACGCCCCGTCCCGCTGGTCCTGTACGACGCGGAGATTGTCTCCTACGACCTGTCCCGTTGCGCTCGCCAATCCGGCGGTCGCCGCGGTCGCGAGAAGATCCCCTTGAGCACCGAGCAACCGAAGAACCCCCTCCACGGCGTGACCCTCGCCGCTCTCCTGCGCACGCTCGTCGACGAGCTCGGCTGGGAAGAGCTCGGGCGCAGGGTCCCGATTCCACCGTTCCTTCGCGAACCCACCTTCGAGTCGAGCCTCAAGTTCCTGCGGCGGCATCCGGAGGAGCGCGCGGTGGTCGAGGCGCTCTACCTCGCGACGCGCCCACCCATCGGCTAGGCGGCGCGCCGCGCGGCGAGCGCGAGCCCGTGCAGCGTGAGCAGGTCGGAGAGCGTCGGGTGCGCCACGAAGGGACGGTCCCTGAACCAGGCGACGGCGCGGCCGGAGGCGTCACACAGGATCTCGTCCGGTGTCGACAGCGTGCCTGCGCGCACGACGTCGAACGGCACGACCGTGAGCGGTGAGGTGAGCCCGACCGCGCGCAGCATCTCAGGCGGCACGGCGATCCTCGTAGCGACCGTCGGCTTGCTCGATGCGCACGGTGACCGGCGCGCGCTGCTTGGCGGCCAGCTCCTCGGCGAGCGTGAGGGCGTGCTCGATCGCGCGCTCCTTGGTGCACAGACGGTCGACCATGCGTTCGTAGAGGGGATCGACGATGACGACCCACGCGCGCTGGCGCGGGACGACGCGGATGATGTGGCCTTTGCTCATGCCTGTCGAAGGAGCAACCCGCGGGCCACGGCCTGTTTCTCGGTGCGGGCGAACCGGGAACGCTCGGGCTCGTGCACCTTGCAACCAGGCATCGTGCAGCCGAGCAATCACGGGGGCTTGCCGGGTGGGTGACCCACGCGCCAGGCTCGAACAGCGTCCCGCGTCTCGCTGGAGAGGCCGAAGAGCGCGAGCAGGAGCATGGCGAGCGCCAGGCTGCCCTCGACCCCGAAGGAGCGCGGCGACGCCAGCACCCAGACGAGCTCGGCGAGCGAGACGAGCGCGATCAGCAGCAACGCCACGGTCGCTGCCCGGTCGAGTCCCAGTTCGGATCGGGTGACCATGCCTCGTTGCGTGCATGGGTGATGCCGAGCGAACTCGGCGGCGGTGTTCGGGCTCGCTTTGGACGAGGCACACGAGACGTTGCGGAGGGCAGCAAGCCCTGCGCCTGCGGCAGTCGGCCCTCAGGGGGCGCTCGAGGACGGCGCCGCGCTGGCCGAGGCGCTCGCGGCGGCTTCCGCTCGGGCCTTGGCGAACGAGGGCGACGCGGGCTTGCGCGCGTCGAGCGCGAGGTTCAGGAGCAGCACGTTCACCCGCGGCTCACCGAGGAAGCCGAGCGTGGAGCCCTCGGTATGCTGGGCGACGAGCCCCTGCACCTCGGCCTCGCTCATGCCACGGGCCTTGGCGATACGAGGGATCTGGATCCCCACCGCCTCGGGCGAGAGGTGCGGGTCGAGTCCGCTCGCGCTCTTGGTCACGAGGTCGACGGGAATCGGCCCGGTGACGCCCGAATCACGCAGCGCCTTCACGCGTGCCTCGACCTCGTCCTTCAGCGCGCCCTGGAGGGGGCCGTAGTTCGAGCCCGACGAGTACGTGACCCCCGTCGCCGGATCGACGCTCGCGCCCGACGGTCGACCCCAGAAGTACTCGGGCCACTGGGTGGGATCGCCGAAGGTCTGACCGATCAGCGCGGAGCCCTTCTGGCCGACGAGGCTGCCGCTCGCCTGCTTCGGGAACAGCACCCGCGCGCCCGCGGTGACCAGGCCTGGGTAGATCCCGCAGCACAGGATCAGCAGCAACAGCGTGACGACGAAGGTCTGACGGAGGAGCTTCATGGCGGACTCGATTCAGGCGAGGTGCAGGGCGTTGACCACGAGGTCGATGGCCTTGATGGCGACGAACGGCGCGACGACGCCGCCGAGCCCGTAGACGAGGAGGTTGCGCCGCAGCAGCGCCGCGGCCCCGAGCGGGCGGTAGAACACGCCGCGCAGCGCCAGGGGGATGAGCGCGACGATGACCAGCGCGTTGAAGATGACCGCCGAGAGGATCGCGCTCGTGGGCGAGCCGAGACGCATGATGTTCAGCGCCCAGAAGGCCGACGAGCGGGGCCCGCCCTGCGCCACCTGGAACGCGACGATGCCCGTGAACATGGCCGGCAGGATCGAGAAGTACTTCGCCACGTCGTTGGCGATCGAGAACGTGGTGAGCGCCCCGCGGGTCATCAGGAGCTGCTTGCCGATCTCGACGATCTCGATCAGCTTGGTCGGGTCGGAGTCGAGGTCGACCATGTTGCCGGCCTCCTTCGCCGCCTGCGTGCCGGTGTTCATCGCGACGCCGACGTCGGCGCGCGCGAGCGCCGGCGCGTCGTTGGTGCCGTCGCCCGTCATCGCGACGAGGCGCCCGCCCTCCTGCATCTGGTGGATGTAGGCGAGCTTGGCCTCGGGGGTGGCCTCGGCGAGGAAGTCGTCGACGCCCGCCTCGGCCGCGATCTTCTTGGCGGTGAGCGGGTTGTCGCCGGTGATCATCACGGTCTTGATGCCCATGGCGCGGAGGCGCTCGAAGCGCTCCTTCATGCCGGGCTTCACGGTGTCCTTGAGGTACACGACCCCGAGCACGCGATCCCCGTCGGCCACCACGAGCGGCGTGCCGCCCTCGTTGGCGACGCGCGCGACGAGGCCCTGGAGATCCGCGGGGATCACGCCCTTCTTGCTACGAACCAGCGCGGTCACCGTGTCGCCTGCGCCCTTGCGCAGGAGACGCTCGCCGGCGTCGATCCCGCTCATGCGCGTGGTCGCGGTGAAGGCGACGAACGTGGCGCCCTCGGGGAGCTTCGGCATGATGCCGCGCTCGGTCGCGAGCGCGACGATGCTCTTGCCCTCCGGGGTCTCGTCGGCCAGCGACGCGAGCGTGGCGATCTCGGTGAGCTCCTGCTCCTCGACTCCCGCGACCGGCAGGAACTGGAACGCCTGCCGGTTGCCGTAGGTGATGGTGCCGGTCTTGTCGAGCATGAGGACGTCGATGTCGCCCGCGGCCTCGACCGCGCGGCCCGACGTGGCGAGCACGTTGTGCTGCACGAGCCGGTCCATGCCGGCGATGCCGATCGCCGACAGCAGACCGCCGATGGTGGTCGGGATGAGGCACACGAGCAGCGCCACCAGGGCCGCGATGCCGAGCGAGCCCTTGAAGAAGCGCGCGTAGGGCTCGAGGGTCGCGACCGCGACCAGGAAGATCAGCGTGAGCGCGGCGAGCAGGATGGTGAGCGCGATCTCGTTGGGCGTCTTCTGCCGCTCGGCGCCCTCGACGAGGGCGATCATGCGATCGATGAAGCCCGCGCCCGGGTCCTGCCCGATCTGGATCTTCAGCCAGTCGCTCTGGACGCGCGTGCCGCCGGTCACCGCGCTGCGGTCGCCACCGGCCTCGCGGACCACGGGGGCCGACTCGCCGGTGATCGCGCTCTCGTCGACGGAGGCGATGCCCTCGAGGATCTCGCCGTCGGCGGGGATCATCTGACCCGCCTTCACGTAGACCACGTCGCCGCGACGGAGCTCGGTGGCGGGGATCTCCTCGCCCCCGTCGTCGAAGCCGATGGTGAGGATCGGGGTCTCCTCGCCGGAGCGGCGAATCCGGCGCGCCATCGTGGTGGTGCGCATCTTGCGCAGGGTGTCGGCCTGGGCTTTGCCGCGGCCCTCCGCCATCGCCTCGGCGAAGTTGGCGAACAGCACGGTGAACCACAGCCAGACGATCAGCTGGACGGAGAAGCGCACGTCGGTGGCCGTGCCGCGCAGGACATCGCGGACGAAGAGCACCGTGACGAGGAGGCTCCCGACCTCGACGACGAACATGACCGGGTTCTTCGCCATCGTTCGCGGGTCGAGCTTCTTGAAGCTCTCGGCGATGGCGGGGCGGAGGATCGTGGGATCCCAGAGCGAGTGCTGCTTGCGGTGATTCTTGGCCATGGCTTCAGCGGGTCATCTGGATGTGCTCGACGATCGGACCGATCGCGAGCGCCGGAAAGAAGGTCAGCGCGCCGACGATGAGGATCACGCCGACGAGGAGGCCGACGAACAGGGTGTTGTCCACGGGGAACGAGCCAGCGCCCGCGGGTACGAGCTTCTTCTTGGCCATGTTCCCCGCGATGGCGAGCACAGCGATGATCAGCGGGAAGCGCCCGACGTGCATCGCGAGGCCGAGGGTGAGCGAGTAGAACACCGGGTGTTGCGTGGAGAAGGCGGTGAGCCCCGCGAACGCGCTGCCGTTGTTCGCCGTCGCGCTGGTGTAGGCGTAGAGCACCTCGCTGAACCCGTGCGGGTGTGGCGCGCCGTCGGGGCCGGCGTTCATGATCCCCGATCTCCCCGCCTCGGTGAGGAGGCCCGCCGCGGTGAAGAGCAGGATCGAGAACGCGGGGATGAGCACGTAGATCGAGGCGAAGCGCACGTCGCGGCTGTCGATCTTCTTGCCGAGGTACTCCGGGGTGCGCCCGACCATCAGGCCGGCGAGGAACACCGCCAGGATGACGTAGACCAGGATGCCGTACATGCCGGCGCCGACGCCGCCGAACACGATCTCGCCGAGCTGCATGTTCAAGAGCGGCACGAGCCCGCCGAGCGGCGTGTAGCTGTCGTGCATGGCGTTGACCGCCCCACACGAGGCGCCCGTGGTGACCACCGTGAAGAGGGCGCTGTCGGGGACACCGAACCGCACCTCCTTGCCCTCGAGGTTGGTCGCAACGGCGGCGCCCGCGCGGGCCAGCACGGGGTTGCCCTTGGTCTCGAACCAGGTCGCGGCGACGATGCCGAGGACCGCGATGAACGTCATCGCCCCGAACACCGCCCAGCCGTGCTTCGGGCTCTTGACCATGTCGCCGAGCGTCACGCACAGCGCCGCGGGAATCGCCCAGATCGACAGCATCTGCACGAAGTTGGAGAGCGGGGTCGGGTTCTCCCACGGGTGGGCGCTGTTCGCGTTGAAGTAGCCGCCGCCGTTGGTGCCGAGCATCTTGATGGCCTCCTGCGAGGCCACCGGCCCGCGGAGGACGGACTGGGTGGAGCCGTCGAGCGCGGCCCACGACGCCGGGCCCTCCCACGTCTGGATGACCCCCTGCGAGACGAGGAAGAGGGCGTAGAACAGGCAGATCGGCAGCAGCACGTAGAGGTGCACGCGCACGAGGTCGACCCAGAAGTTGCCGAGGGTGTCGCGCTGCGACCGCGCGAGGCCGCGGATCAGGGCGATGGCCACGCACATGCCGACCCCCGCCGAGAAGAAGTTGTGCGAGGTGAGCCCGACCGCCTGCGAGGCGTAGCTCAGGGTCGTCTCGCCGCCGTAGCTCTGCCAGTTGGTGTTCGTGGTGAACGAGACCGAGGTGTTGAACGCGAGCCACGGCGCGACGGCGTCGAGCTTGGTCGGGTTGAAGGGCAGCTTGTGCTGCAGCCGGAGGACGGCGTAGGTGACGAGCTGGGTGAGCAGCGAGAACGCCAGCATGGCGCCCGCGTAGGCGCGCCAGGTGTGCTCCTTGTCTTGCTCGACGCCTGCCGCGCGGTAGATGCCGCGCTCGAGGATCCCGAGGATCTTGCGCGACGTGTGGTTCTCGCCCGCGAACACCCGGGTCATGAAGCGACCGAGCGGCACGGCCACGAGCACGAGGACCGCGAAGAACACCAGATCGAGGACGAACACGCGCATCAGAAGCGCTCCGGGCGAGCGAGCACGAAGAACAGGTAGGCGGCGAGCAGGACGCTCACGCCTACGCCGAGGACGAGGTCGAGGGACATGGTCGGGCTCCCGCGGTCAGATCGCGTCGCAGAGGCGAGCGAAGCCCACCACGGCGACGAAGCAGGCCAGCGTCAGCAAGAGGATCCACAGATCGGTCATGGGACGAGCTCCGTGGAGCAGGAACCAGACCAGGCGGTGACGCTGCGGAGCCTCGGCGCGAACGCCTCGTCACCGCCCTCGCCGTCGGGCGATTTGCACGACGCCCGCTGCGATCGTGCGACCGTGCACGAGCCTCAGGCGGGGAGCCGCAGCGTGAACGTGCTGCCCTCGCCGAGCTGGCTCGTGACCTCCAGGTTCCCGCCGTGGCGTTCGGCGATCTCCCGCGCGATGGCCAGACCGAGGCCGTGACGCCCGCGGAGCTGGGCCGGCTCCGCCCCCGTCCAGTGGCGCTCGAACACGTGGGGCAGGTGCTCCTCGGCGATGCCTTCGCCGTCGTCGCGCACGCCGAGCACGACGTCGGCAGCGTCTCGCTGCGCGAAGAGCCGCACCGTGCCGCCGGGCTCGGTGTGCCGGATGGCGTTCGAGACCAGGTTCCCGAGCAGGATGTGGATCTGCTCGACGTCGAGGGAGACGGGCGCGACCTCCTCGGGGTCCACCACGAGGGCGACGCGCTTCTCGGCGGCGAGCGCCCGGTGCGCGCGTTCGACCTCGGCGAGGAGGGCGCGCGGCTCCACGAGTTCGCGGTGCAGCTCACCGGCCTCGCGCTCGATGCGCACGAGATCGAGAAGCTCCTCCACCGTCCGCTGCAAGCGCTCGGTCTCCTCACAGGCCGTGCTGGCGAGCTCGCGCTGCAGGTCACTCAGGCCCTCGCTCGCCTCGAGGAGCATGTGGGTCGCGAGGCGGAGCGAGGTGAGTGGGGTCTTGAGCTCGTGGCTCACGGTAGCGACCACGTCGCTCTTGAGCGCGTCGATGCGGCGGTAGCGGGTCACGTCCTCGGCCACGACGATCACGCCCCGCCCCGCCGACTCCTCCACGTGCAGCGGAGACGCCCGCACGAGGAAGAAGCGCTCGGCGCCGCCGGCCGCGGTCCACTGCATGGCCTCGCTCAAGCTGTCGGGCAGGAGCGGCTTGTCGTCGGCGAGCACCCGGTCCCGCGCCGCCAGGATCCGCTCCGGTGGCTCGATGCCGAGGCGGCGCTGCTCGTCACGATCGCCCGGGGTGAGGCCGAACACCGCCTCGGCGGCCTCGTTGGTGAGGAGGATGTCGCCCCGCCCCCCGAAGACGATCACGGGGTCGGTCATCGCGGCGACCGTGGCGCGCGACAGATCGCGCGCCGCGAGCAGCTCCCCGAGGCTGCTCTCTCGGTAGAGGCGTAGCTTGTCCTGCATGCGGTTGAGCGCGTCGGCGAGGCCGCGCAGCTCGCTCAGGTCGGGCAGCTCGAGCTTGGTCTCGAAGCGTCCCTCGCCGATGGCCCGTGCCCGATCGGTGAACGTGTCGATCGGATCGACGATCACCCGCGGGAAGCGGATGGTGAGCCACCCCGTCAAGAGCAGGGCGATGGCGGTGGCGAGCACCGAGAGCGACCGCGTGCGCTGGGCGATGCGTCGCGCCTCGGCGTCGGCCGCCACCATGTTGCGCTGGTTCGCGTCCCGGATCACGGCGATGGCGGCCTTGAGCTTCTGGAAGCGTGGCAACAGCTCGCCGAAGTATCCGGTGCTCCGCTGCTCGATCGGCCGCGCGAGCACGCGATCGGCCATCACCACGTAGTCGCGGTACCCCTCCTGCACGGTGCGGACGAGCTCGCCTTCTCCGGGCAACGTGACGTTGCGTGCCTCGGTCGCGAGGGCGACCTCGAACTTCGCCCGGTAGTCCATGAGCATCGGCGCGCCGACGTCCACGCGGCCGCTCGCCACGAACAGCGCGCCCGAGTCCTGCCGCTCGAGCGCCTCGTTCATCTCCTGGCACGCGACGACCGAGGCGTAGTTCTCGCGGAGGATGAGCCCGACCGCGCCGCCGAGCCGATCGAGCGCCAGGGTCGAGAGGACCGAGACCGCGAGGACGGTCGCGGCCATCGCGAGGCCGAGGCGCACGAGGCGACCGCGGAGCGACGCGCGGGTCATCGAAGGCCGTAGCGCTCGCGCTTGCGATAGAGGGTGGACGGGTCGACGCCGAGTGCGCGGGCCGCCGCGTCGAGCGTCGGGTGACGGGCGAGCACCGCCGCGATGTGGCGCGCCTCGGCCGACTCCAACGACTCGTCGCCCGCAACCGCGCCGCGCGTGGTCGCGCGGACCTCTTCGGGGAGAAGGTCGGGCGTCAGGATCTCTCCATGGGCGAGCAGCGACGCGCGCTCGAGGACGTTGCCCAGCTCACGGATGTTTCCCGGCCAGTCGTACGCGACCAGCGCCCCCATGGCCTCCGGCGACACCGACGTGAGGCGCCCGCCCGAGCGGTGCGGCTGCTCGAGCAGCGCGTTCACGAGCCCCGGGATGTCCTCGCGGCGTTCGCGCAGCGAGGGCAGTCGCACCGAGACGACGTTCAGCCGGTAGAACAGGTCTTCGCGGAACGTGCCCGCGCCGATGGCCGCGCGCAGGTCGCGGTGGGTCGCCGCGATCACGCGCGCCTCCGAGCGCCGCGGCTCGGTGTCGCCGACGCGCACGTACTCGCGCTCCTCGAGCAAGCGCAGGAGCTTCCCCTGCAGCTCCTTTCCGAGGTCGCCCACCTCGTCGATGAACAGGGTGCCGTTCTTGGCCGCCTCGACGTAGCCGGCGCGCGCCTGGTCGGCGCCAGTGAATGCGCCACGGGCGTGACCGAACAGCTCGTTCTCGATCAGGTTCGGGCTGATGGTCGCGCAGTTCACCGTGACGAACGGCCGGTCGGCGCGCGGCGAGTGCTGGTGCACGTGCCGCGCGAGCACGCCCTTGCCGGTGCCGGTCTCGCCGAGCACCAGGATCGTCGCGTCGGTCGCGGCCGCGCGCTCCGCGAGCAGGTAGGCCTGCTGCACGGCGGGGCTGTGCGACGGCAACGGCGCGCCCCGCGGCTTGCGCTTCACCTCGCTGAGCTCCTGGCGCAGGCGCGCGGCGTCGAGCACGCGCGACACCACGTGCTTGACCGCGGCCGGCGTGAACGGCTTCGGCAGGTAGTCGGCCGCGCCCGCGCGCATGGCCTCGACCGCGTTGTCGATGGTCGCGAACGCAGTCATCACGACCACGGCGGTCCCCGGCGCCTCCTGCGCGAGCGTGCGGGTCACCGTGAGCCCGTCGATCCCCCCGAGTCGCAGGTCAATGAGCGCCAGATCGGGGGGGTTGCGCCGGGCGGCCGCGAGCCCCGCCTCGCCGCTCGGCGCGAGGGTCACCGTGTACCCCGCCGACTCGAGGCAGAGGCGCAGGGTCTTGCGGATGGACTCCTCGTCGTCGACGACGAGCACGTGGGCCTTCGTCATTTCCTCACCCTACCTCTCTCTGGGCCACGCTGCGTACGACGGGACGTTCGAAGGTGCGGGACAGCCACCGGTCCAGCTGGGGTCCGACCCTCCCGGTGAACAACACGAACATGGGCCCGCTCGGGCCACGCCGACAGACCCCCGTCGACTCCGTCTCGCTGATCGCGAGGGCGAAGACGATGGCGTCGAGATCGGGGTCTTCGGCGCGTGGCAGGCTCGGATCCTCGACCACCTGGATCCGCGGCGCCGGCGAGAGGACGGGTGGGGTGGGCGGGGCACCGCCGTACGCCGAGAGCCGGGCCAGGCCATCCCAGGGCCGGGGCCCGTCCGTGACCCCCGTGTCGAGCGCGAGCGCGGCGCGGTACGCGTGGTCCGCGTCGACGTCCTTCCCCGCGAGTTCGCGGGCGACACCGAGCAGCGTCATCGCCTCGGGGTCGAGCGGCGCGAGGGCGCGAGCACGGCGCAGGAACGGCTCCGCCTCGGCCGGGCTACCCGCGGCGAGGACCCTCCGCGCCGCGGCCATCGCCGCCGCGTAGTCGAGCGCGCCGTCGCTCGAGGCCTGACGACCACGGAGCACGCGTTCCAGCGTCTGGCGCAGCTCTCGCGGCGAGAATGGCTTGCCCACCACGTCCTCGACGTGGAGGCGCAGGAGCTCGATCAGCAGGCGCGTCGTCAGGAGCGTCGTCATGACCACGACGGGCAGAGCAGGGTAGTCGCGACGCAGGGCGCGCAAGCCCTCCGTCGGCTCGTCACCGAAGGTCCGGAGCTCCACCAGCGCGACCTCGACCTCCTGGTCCCGATCGAGGAGAGAGCGCGCCTCGTCCACGCTCGAGGCCGTCACGACCGCGAACCCCGCAGCGACCAGCGCCTGGTCGAGGACCTGCTGAACGGTCGGGTCCGGCTCGACGACCAGGACGCGGCTCACGGCGCCTCCTTGTCTCGATCCGGGGGAGGATCTCCGACGACGACCACGTCGACCTCCGGCACGGTGCGCATGAACTCCGCCAGCACCGAGCCGCGCAGCCGCTCCCGGAGCCGCGACTGGCGCGTCCGGCCGAACACGGCGTGGGTGATCCCCTTCTTGCGCGCGAACTCGCGCAGCGCAGCGACGACGTCGTCCCCCTCGAGCCGAACGACCTCGGCGCCGAGCTCCTTGGCGAGCCGGATGTTCTCGGTCAGCGAGCGCAGGCTCGCGGCGTCGATGCGATCGGGGGTCTCGTCGCGGGTGCGCACGTAGACGACGAACCAGCGGCTCGCGAGGCCTCCGGCGAGCCGCGCCCCCTGACGGAGCAGCCGCCGCGTCGCGCCGGGCTGCGACGACATGGAGACCATCACGCGCTCGGCGGCGACCGCCCCCGACTCTTCCTCGGGGCTGCGGCGGGCGCGGCGCTCCACGGCGTTGGCCACCTCACGCAGGGCGAGCTGGCGCAGCGCGACGAGGTTCTTCTCGGTGAAGAAGCGACGCAGGGCGTGCTCCACCTTCTCGGGCGGGTAGATCTTGCCCTCGCGGAGGCGCTCGGTTAGCTCGCTCGGCGGCAAGTCCACGACGACCACCTCGTCCGCGCGCTGCACGACGCGGTCGGGGATGCGCTCGCGCACGTCGACCCCCGTCTCGCGCAGCACGAGGTCGTGGAGGCTCTCGAGGTGCTGCACGTTGAGGGTCGCGATGACGCTGATCCCGGCGTCGAGGATCTCCTCCACGTCTTCCCACCGCTTGTCGTGCCGCGAACCAGGGACGTTGGTGTGGGCGAGCTCGTCGACGAGCGCGACCGCCGGGCGACGCGCGAGCAGGGCGTCGAGGTCGAGCTCCTCGAGCGGTACGCCCCGATACTGCAGCGTCCGGCGCGGCAACACGACGAGACCCTCGAGCGCGGCGGCCGTCTCCTTGCGCCCGTGGGTCTCGACGATCCCGCAGACGACGTCCACCCCCTCCTCCGACAGGCGGCGGCCCTCGCGCAGCATCGCCACCGTCTTGCCCACCCCCGCGGCCATGCCGAGGTAGATCTTGAGCGGCGCCCGGCGGCGCGCGCGCAAGAGGGTGAGGAAGTCGTCGGCCACCGGGTCCTAGGGTCGCTCTGCCCGCGCGCGGGCGTCGAGCGTCACGAGCGGAGCTGCTCGGGTCGCGCCAGCACGAAGACGCCATAGATCACGAAGACCATGCCCGCGATGGCGCCGAGGAGGACGTCTGCCATGACGACCCGCCTTGCAGCGCGTGGGCCAGCGGGCGCTCGACGCGGCCCGAAAGTCCTTTCCGAGCGGGCTCGGGCGGCGGCGCATGACGGCCTCTCCGGGGGTCGTGCAGCGATGCACGAATCGCCCGCGGCCTCCTTTGACTGCGCGGGATCCCGAGAACTGGCGCATGGCTTGCAAATTCGCACGACGTCCTCGCAGTCGCGCACGAAGTCCACCGCGCAGAACCCGCACTCCGCAATGCCCAAGCGTCTCCGTCATCTCCTGTTCGGCGCCCCCAAGGACGTCCGCGACCCCGAAGCCTTCCACAAGATCTCGCTCGTCGCCCTGCTCGCCTGGGTCGGCCTCGGCGCCGATGGTCTCTCGTCGTCGGCGTACGGCCCCGACGAGTCGTTCCGCGCGCTCGGGGAGCACACCGGCCTCGCGGTGTTCCTCGCGCTCGCCACGGCGCTCACCGTCTTCATCATCAGCTACGGCTACAGCCGCATCATCGAGCAGTTCCCGAGCGGCGGTGGCGGCTACGTCGTCGCCTCGCGGCTCCTCGGCCCGCGGGTCGGCGTGGCCTCCGGCGCGGCGCTCCTCGTCGACTACGTGCTGACCATCACCGTCTCGATCGCGAGCGGCGCCGACGCGATCTTCTCGTTCCTGCCGCCGAACCTGCTCCACTGGAAACTGCCCGCCGCCGCGGCCGGTCTCGCTCTCCTCACCGTCCTGAACCTGCGCGGCGCGAAGGAGTCCGTGACCTCGCTCGTGCCGGTGTTCATGGTGTTCCTGGTCACCCACGCGATCATGCTCGGCGTGGTGCTGTTCGGGCACCTCGGCGACGTCGCGCCGACCGCCCACCGCGTGCAGGAGAGCCTCCACAGCTCCGCCAAGACCCTCGGCACCGTCGGCCTCCTCTCGCTGTTCATGCGCGCCTACTCGATGGGCGGCGGCACCTACACGGGCATCGAGGCGGTCTCCAACGGCGTCGCCATGATGCGCGAGCCGCGCGTCCAGACCGCCAAGCGCACGATGGTCCTGATGGCCGTGTCGCTGGCCGTCACGGCCGGCGGCATCATGCTCGCGTACCTCTTGATGGCGGCCGCGCCCGAGCCGGGCAAGACCATGAACGCGGTGCTCCTCGAGCGCGTCGCGAGCCACTGGCAGCTGTTCGGGCTGCCCCTCGGCAAGGCGTTCGTGATCGTGGCGCTCGTCTCCGAGGGCGCCCTCCTGTTCGTCGCGGCGCAGGCCGGCTTCCTCGACGGCCCGCGCGTCATGGCCAACATGGCGACCGACTCGTGGCTCCCTCACCGCTTCGCCGCGCTCTCCGACCGCCTCTCCATGCGCAACGGCGTGCTGCTCATGGCGATCTCGTCCGGCGCCCTCCTCGTCTACACGCGGGGCGACGTCTCGAAGCTCGTCGTCATGTACTCGATCAACGTGTTCCTCACGTTCTCGCTCTCCAACCTCGCCATGTCCAAGCTCTGGATCTCGCGGCGGAAGACCGAGGCCGGGGCGCTCAAGCACCTGCCGGCGCACGTGATCGCGCTCGCGCTCTGCGTGACCATCCTCGGCGTCACGGTCTACGAGAAGTTCCGCGAAGGCGGCTGGCTGACCCTCGTGGTGACGAGCGCGGTCGTGGCGGGGTGCTTCTACATCAAGCGCCACTACGACGCGGTCCGGATCGCCCTCCGTCGCCTCGACCAGGATCTCCCCTCCCCCGTCGAGGTCGAGAGCAGCACGTCCGAGGGGCGCGAGGCGATCGCCTTCGTGCACGGCGAGACCGAGAACCTGGCCGAGCACCACAGCGAGCTCGATCCCGACCCGGAGCGGCCGGTGGCGGTGCTGTTCGTCGGCGGCTACAGCGGGCTCGGTCGCCACGCGTTGCTCACGCTGCTTCGCATGTTCCCCGACCACTTCGGCGGCGTGGTGTTCGTCAGCGTCGCGGTCGCGGACTCCGAGTCGTTCAAGGGTCCCGACCAGCTCGAGGCCCTGCAGAACCGCACCCGCGAGCACCTGCTGCGCTACGAGCGCTACGCGCAGTCGCTCGGCCTGCGCGCGGCGAGCGCGTTCGCGGTCGGCACCGAGGTCGCGGTCGAGGGCGTCCGCGTGGCCGAGGTGCTGCGCCGTCGCTACCCGAAGCCGCTGTTCGTGGCCGGGCAGATCGTCTTCGAAGAAGAGACCCAGATCTCGCGCATCCTGCACAACGAGACGGCGTTCATGGTGCAGCGGCGCCTGCAACGCGCGGGCATGCCGATGATCGTGGTGCCGGTCCGCCTGGCGCTCGAGGGAGAGGAGAAGGCCGCGGCGTGATCGTGCGCGCCTGCACGAGGTCCGAAGCGGGTACGCTTCCTGCTTCGATCCTGGGCGTGTCCCCCTACCGCCCCTTCGATCGTGCAGCGCGTCCCGAGCCCGAGGACGACCGCGAGGAGTCGGTCTTCGTCACCTCGATCATCGTGATCGCCCTGGCGGTGGCCGCGTTCCAGCGGGTGAGCCACGGCGGCGGCGCCTTCGACGCCATCGAGACGCTGGCCTGGCTGGTCGCGATCGTGCTGCTGGTGGAGCGCGCGCTCAGGGCGCGAGCCGCGGCAGGATCGCGCGGAACATCCACTCGCCCACCGCCCACGAGTACAGGTTGACGACGAGCGCCACGCCGAACGCGCGCCGCGCGCCGACCCCGGCGAGCAGGAGCGAAAGGCCCTCGAGCACCACCGCCGAGGCCTCGCCCGCGAAGATCGCGGCGTCGTGCCCGAGCACGCGCACCCAGAAGAACCAGAGCAGCGGGTAGCTCACCGCGTTGCCGAGCGTCGCGCCGAAGAGCGCGCGGAGCCGACGACCCGCCGGCGCGAGCGCGGCGTAGAGCGGCAGCTCGAGCGCCAGCACGAGCGGCACCATCGCGAGGAACAGACGCGTGTAGGCGCTCACACGCGGCCCGCGGGCTCAGCCCTCTTCGAGGCCGTGCTGACGCATGATCGCGCGGACCTCGAGCGAGACCTCGAGCTCCGGCGTCGAGTCGAGGAACGCCGTCAACCAGCGGCGGGCGTTGTCCTTGTCACCGCGCCCGAGGGACGCGAGGCCGAGCGCGTGCCACACCTCGGGGTCGTCCGGCTTCTGCCGGTGGGCTGTCTCGGCCTCCTGGAGCGCCGCGCGCGCGTCGCCGAGCTGGCGGAGCGTGTGGCTCAGGTGGATGCGAGCGCCGAGGTAACGCGGAGAGAGGGCCAGTGCCGCGCGGTACGCGTCGCGCGCTGGCTCGAGCTGCCCCGCCTCGTAGAGCGCGACCCCGAGCCAGTGATACGCGTAGGGATTCTTGGGCGAGGCCGCGACCACCTTGCGCAGCTCCACCAGCGCCTCGAGGGGCTGGTCGTCCTGCACGAGCTCGACGGCCTCTTCGACCTCGCCCCAGAAGCGCGCGTCGTCTTCTTCGGACATGCCGGCGACGCCTGGAAGGAGCTCAGCCCGCAGACTTCTTGGCGGCCGTCTTCTTGGCGGCGGCCTTCTTCGTCCCGGCCTTCACGCTGGCGGCGCGCGCCTCGGTGCGGCGGGCGATGCGGGCCTTCTTCTTCGCCTGGGCCTTGCGGCGGCTCATCTTCTGCGAGTGGCGGCGGTCGTGACGACCCATGGTCGACTCCTTGATGGACTGTGGAAAAAGGGGGGCGCGGAGCCTAGGTCGGATCCGGGGGTTTAGCAAAAGGCCGCGGTTCGAGCCCCGATCAGACACCAATCCCCGGAGCGGAGGACCGGACGGGGACGGTCCGGGAGCGACAAAAGCAACCGGGATTCAGGTAGCTTTCGGGCATGAGCTTCTCGACCGTCGTCACGCTCGCCGAGCAGGTCCTCTCGCACCTCGGCATCGATCCCAAGACCGCCTGCGTGCGGAGCGACCCCGACACCGTCGCCTGGGGCATGAAGCGCGGCAGCGCGCAGGTCCTGTTCATCGTGGCCGAGGAGCCCAAGACGGGCGTCTGGCTGCGCGCGATCGCGCCCGTGGTCAAGGTGCCGGCCGACGCGGCCAAGAAGCTCGACCTCTACGGTCGCCTGCTCGACCTCAACGCCAAGGCGATGCGCAACGCGGCGTTCGGCGTGCTGAACGACAACGTGGTGGTCGTGAGCGAGCGCCCGGCCGCGGGGCTCGACGCCGCCGAGGCCGAGCAGATCCTGAAGCACGTGGGCGCCACGGCCGACCACTACGACGACCTCCTCGCCAACGAGCTCGGCCTCACCCGCGTCTGAGCTCCGGTACGAGGTGTCGCAGTGACGCCGGGGGCGCCCTTCGCTAGAGGGCTACCCCCATGAACAAGCGTCGCCTGCAGGTGCTCGATCCGGTCGCCGACCCGTCGCGACGACCGGCGGTTCCCGACGACGACCGGTTCCACGACGAGTGCGGCGTGTTCGGGATCTACGGGGCCAAGGAGGCCTCGAACCTTGCCTACCTCGGCCTGCACGCGCTGCAGCACCGCGGCCAGGAGAGCGCCGGCATCGTCACCGTCGACGACGGCCAGCTCTACGCCCACCGCGCGATGGGCCTCGTGCAGGAGTGCTTCTCGCCCGAGCAGCTCAAGAAGCTCCCCGGCGAGGTCGCCATCGGGCACGTGCGCTACTCCACCGCGGGCGGCTCGCACGCGCGCAACGCCCAGCCCCTCGCCGTCGACACCGCGCACGGGTCGATCGCCCTCGGCCACAACGGCAACCTCACCAACGCCGAGGAGATCCGCGCCACCCTCGAGGCGCGCGGCTCGATCTTCACCTCGGCGTCGGACACCGAGGTCATCGTGCACCTCATCGCGCTCTCCCGCGCGGCCGGGCTCGTCGACAAGGTCATCGACGCGCTCCTGCAGGTCCGCGGCGCCTACTCGCTCGTCGTGCTCAGCTCCGACACCCTCATCGCGGTGCGCGACCCGATGGGCGTGCGCCCGCTGGTCCTCGGTCGGCTCAACGACGCCCACGTGGTCGCGAGCGAGCCCTGCGCGTTCGAGCTCATCGGCGCCGAATACGTGCGCGACATCGAGCCGGGCGAGATGCTGGTCATCAACGACCAGGGCCTGCGCACCCTCAAGCCGTTCCCGCGCCAGCCCAAGCACCTGTGCGTGTTCGAGTACATCTACTTCGCGCGGCCCGACTCGCGCATCGAGGGCCGCAGCGTCTACTCCACGCGCAAGGCGCTCGGTCGGCGCCTCGCCAAGGAGCACCCCGTCGAGGCCGACGTGGTCATCCCGGTGCCCGACAGCGGCGTCCCGAGCGCGATCGGGTACGCCGAGGCCAGCGGCATCGTCTACGACATGGGCCTCGTCCGCTCCCACTACGTGGGGCGCACGTTCATCGAGCCCTCGCAGAGCATCCGCCACTTCGGCGTGAAGCTGAAGCTCTCGCCGGTCGCCGAGTCGCTGCGCGGCAAGCGGGTGGTCGTGTGCGACGACTCGATCGTGCGCGGCACCACCTCGCGCAAGATCGTGAAGATGATCCGCGACGCGGGCGCCAAGGAGGTGCACATGCGCGTCTCCTCGCCGCCCACCCAGTGGCCCTGCTTCTACGGCATCGACACCCCCTCGCGCCGCGAGCTCATCGCGTCGAGCCACTCCACGAGCGAGATCGCCCGCTACATCACGGCCGACTCGGTCGGCTACATGTCGATCGAGGCGATGATCGAGGCGGTGCGCGGCGAGGTCCCGGGCGACCTGCGCGACGCCGGCCTCTGCCACGCCTGCTTCTCCGGCGACTACCCGATCCCCGTGGTCGGCCGCGAGCCCGGCCAGAACCAGCAGCTGCGCCTCATCGGCGTCTGATGACCGTCCCCGCGCAGGTGCTCGAGGCCTTCGCGCTCGAAGGCCTGCCGCTCACGCCGATCAGCGTGGGCCTCATCAACCGCACCTTCCGGGTAGACCGCGACGGCGCGCCATGGCTCGCGCTCCAGGAGCTGCACCCCGTGTTCAAGGGCGAGGTGAACCTCGACCTCGACGCCATCACGACCCACCTCGCGGCCCAGGGGCTCGCGACCCCCCGCCTGCACCGCACCCGCACGGGCGCGCCGTTCCTCGAGGCCGACGGGCGACCGTGGCGCGCGCTCACCTGGCTGCCGGGCTGCGTGCACCTCGCGGTCTCGTCTCCCTCGATCGCGCGCGCGGCGGCTGGCCTCGTCGCGCGGTTCCACGCGGCCACCGCGGGCTTCGTGCACGCGTTCGCCTTCGAGCGACCGGGCGCCCACGACACGGCCGCCCACCTCGCGCGCCTCGCCGCTGCCCTCGATCGGGGGAGCCCCTCGGTGCGGGTGCTCGGCGCGCGCATCCTCGCCCACCCCTTGCCCGCGATCCCGCCGCTGCCCACGCGCATCGTCCACGGCGATCTCAAGATCACCAACATCCTGTTCGACGAGGAAGGCACGCGCGCCGTCGCGCTGCTCGACCTCGACACGCTCGCCTACGGCACCCTCGCCACCGAGCTCGGCGATGCGCTGCGATCGTGGTGCAACCCGGCCGGCGAGAGCGCCGAACGCGTCGCCGTGGACGAGGCGATCTTCGCGGCGGCGATCGAGGGCTACGCCGCGGGGGATCCCGGCATCACGGCCGGCGAGGTCGCGGCGCTCGTGCCCGGGCTCGAGACCATCGCGCTCGAGCTCGCCTCCCGCTTCTGCCTCGACGCGATCGAGGACCGCTACTTCGGGTGGGATCCGACCCGCTTCCCGTCGCGGGTCGCGCACGACGAACGGCGCGCCGAGGCCCAGCTGGCCTTGGCCGAGTCCGTCGCCGCGGCTCGCCCGCGGCTCGAAGCGCGGGTGGCGAGCGCCTTCTGAGCGTCGTCGCCAGCGAACAAAAAAGAAAATGCGCCGCAGCGGCCCGGGGGGGGGGACAGGCCTCGCTGCGGCGCACCTGGCATTAGAGCAAACGGTGGGCCAGCTCTGCGCGACCAGAGATCAACAGCTTTGCCCCCCTTCACCTTTCAGTCTTGAAAGACTCGTTGCAGACCGAGTGCAATGAACCTGGCCGCTTTGCGCTAGCGCAAGGAAAAAGCGGGTCAGTGATCGTGCTGATCGGGGGCCTCGGGCTCGTCGTCCGGGAACGTGAAGGTCGGCGGCGGATCGTCCTTCACGCGCTTGGTCTCGAACACCCACCACTTGCCGCGGTGCAGGACGACATCGACCTCGTTCGCGTGGGTGCCCCACACCGAGGCGCGCGGGTCCTTGCCGTCGTCGTAGGTGGTCTTCATGAGCACGAGGTCGAAGTACTTGGCGAAGGCCATGCCCGGCCGGTAGTCGCTCGGGTTCCACTCGAAGTTCGCCGGCGGATCGGGCGGCATCGTCTCCCGCTTGTAGTGCACGGGCAGGCTCATGGTGCGCGTGAACGAGAACGCCACCTCCCCCCCGTTGCGCGCCACGTAGTAGGCCGGCGAGTGCAGGAGCGACCACTGCTCGGTGGCCTCGATCTTGGGGTGCCACACGAGGCCGGTGATCCGGCGGCCCTTGGGCATCGCGTCGAGGATGGCGTCGAGGTCGGCCATCTCGGTCCGGACCGCGCCCATGAAGAGGAAGAAGCTCGCCGCGGCGCCGAGGCCGACCGACACGCTCATGAGGCGCACGAGCTCCTCCTTCTCGGGCATCGCGCGCGGCGCGAACAGCGCGGCGGTGATGACGATGAAGAACGTGAGGCGCTCGAAGACGAAGTTGGTCGCCCAGAACACGTGCGGGATGACGAAGTACGCGACGAGCGACGCCACGAACATCCAGCGCAGCTGCGCCGGCGCCTCGTCGTCGGGGTCGCGGAACAGCGCGGCGAGGAGCAGGAGCCCGAGGCCGACGCCGAGGATCTTCTGGTCGAGCATGTCGGCGCGCAGACCGGCGCCGTAGCCGAGGAAGCCCTTCACCTTCTGCATGGCGAAGACGTCGTTGCCCTCGTAGGCGCCGTATTCGAAGTTCTGCCACGCGAGGCGCTGCTGGCGCCGGTACACCCAGGCGCAGAACGCCACGGCCGGCAGGAGCGGCGCGCCGATGCGCAGCGCGCGCCCGAGCCGGGCGAAGAGGCCCTCCCGCGAGACCTGCACCTTGGCCACGATCGCGACCAGCATGAGCATGTAGACGAGCGCCGAGGCGAGCAGGTGGGTCCACGCGCCCACGGTCGCGAGGAGCGCGGTGAGCAGGTCGAAGCGCAGCCGCTTCGCCTCGGGCACCTGGCCCTCTTGCCGCGCGAGCACGCGCGCGAGGACAAGCATCTGCACCGCCGCGCCGAGGCCGAAGTTGATGAACCCCCAGGCGAACGTGTACCCGACGAACACCGGCAAGACGAGGAACGCGCGCGCCCGGGGCCGACCGGTCGCGCGACACAGCGCGAGCGCCGCGAACCCGAGCAGCACCATGTAGCCGCTCACCACGAGGCGCCCCGCGGTGTCGATGGGGACCACGAGCCCGAGCCCCGCCACCAGCACGTGGAAGGCGGAGTTGTAGCTGAGGAGGTTGGTCTCGAAGAGCGCCCGCTCGGGGGCCCCGCTCGCCATCATGCGCCGGAGGGTGCCGGCGAGGGCGAGGTGCTGGGGGTAGTCGACGAGCGGCAGGAGGCGCGTGCGGAACAGGCCGCCCACGAGCAGCAGGATGGCGCCCCAGTAGGCGAGGCTCAGCGACTTGCCACCGGCGTCCCACGGCGGGGCGGTGCGCGAGAGCTCGGCGTCGGCGCGCGCGTCGAGCGGCGGGATCTCCTCGTCTTCGGCCATCGGCCCGCATCGGTACTTGAGCGACGCGGGCGAAGGAAGGGCTTCAGGAGACGAGGTCGGGCGGGGCGAGCGGGCCGATGGCGGCGCCGAAGCAGTCGCAGATGCTGCTCGCGGCATCCGCGCAGGTGCAGGAGTCGCCGCAGGAGATGGTCCCGCACGGGGCGGTCGCCGCGTCGGTGCTCGGCTCGCAGGTGGCGGTCGTGGAGCTCGCGACGCACACCTTGCCCGGCGCGCAGTCGACGAGCGTGAAGCCCACCCCCGCGCTCATCCGGCACTTGTTGGTGATCGGCGCGTCGCTCGCGACGTCGGCGGAGCCATCGCGGGCGTCGGGCGCAGCATCGGTGACGAGCGTGCCCGTCACGCTGTCGGCGCCGAGGGTGCCCGTGCCGCTGTCCGTCACCGCGGTGTCGACGGCCGCGCTGTCGGCGACCGTGCCCGTGTCGGTGGTGGCCGTCTCGCTCGAGGACGACGAGCAGCCGGACGCCGCGGTGGAGAGGAGGCAGAGCGCGCGAAGGAAGGGGAGCTTCATCCCCGGAGTGTGCAGGGCCTCGACCCCGAAGTCACGCGGGCGGCTTGTTGCAGCCGAACACCACGTCCACGGCCTTGACCTTCTCGGCCTTGATGTCGGCGCAGAACGACCCGTAGAACGTGACGGTGTTGGTGGTCGGGTCGTAGTCCCAGCCGTTGGTCTTGGTGGTGTCGCGCGGCACCTCGGTGCTCTTGTCGAAGAACGCGAAGATCTTCGTCGAGTCGGGCGGGGCCTTGCCGAGCTTGAACACGCAGCCGAGGGCCGTGCTGCCGATGGTGGTGAGGGCCTTGTCGAGCGACGTGGCGTCTTCGGCCTTGAAGAATTTGGGGCTCGCGGCGGCCGCGGGGACCCCGCCCGCCGCCGCGAACGAGTCCATCGCCGCCGTGTCGACGCCGCTGCCGAACCCGACCACGAAGGTCTTCACGCCGCGCTTGGTGGCGAGGTCGGTGATGGCGGCCAGGGTGCCGGCGTCGCCGCCGCCGGCCGTGCAGCCGGCCTGCGCGCCGTCGGTGAGCAGGAGCACGTAGCTCTGGCGGGTGGCGTCGCCGAGCCCTGGGTCGGTGGCCGCCTGCTTCATGGCGGTGTCGATGTTGGTGACGCACGGGCCGTCGGGGAAGAACGGGTCGGTCGTCTTGAGCGCGCTGCTCAACATGGTCGAGATCTTGGTCTCGTTGTCCGGGCCGAGCGGGATCGGGATCGTCCCCTGGTTGCACTTGTCCGCGTCGGTGTCGGGGAACATGATCAGCCCGAAGCGCAGCTTGCCCTTGTACTTCGTGGTCATGTCGGAGATGGCCTGCACGGCGATCTGCCACTTGGTGAGCGCGCCCACCTTGGCGGTCATCGAGCACGAGCGGTCGAGCACGATGAGCACGTTGGAGGGCACCTTGTCCGCCGAGGCCGACTCGGCGCCGCAGTCGCCGCCGGGGAGGCACGCGGGCTTGCCCGCCTCCGGGGTGATGCACTTCATGCCGGCCTTGCAGTCGCCGTCGGCCGCGCAGGAGTCGGCGTCGATGCACTTGTTGAGGACGCTGCACTTCTGCGGAGCGACGCACGCCGGCTTGCAGTCGAGGGTGAGGGTGTCGGCGAGGCCGTCCGGAGCGCCGTCGAGGTCGATGCCGCCGCCCGTGTCGGTCGGGTCGAGGGCGTCGCTCCCACCTCCGGCGCCGCTGCACGCGGCGAGCAGACCGCCCACCAAGACCGCCGAAAGCCCCATCTTGAGCACTGCGCGCATGGCCTGCCTCCCCGCTCGAACGCCGACCTGCGAGTATGGCACGCGTGGCCACCGCTCGCACCCTCGGCGGGCTGCTCCTGCCCGCCCTCGCGATCCTGATCGCGGCGCGGGTGCTGCCGTCGGTGCATGTAGGGCCCGGCGTGGCGGCGGCCGTGGTCTACGTCGGCGCGACCCTGTGCGGAGCGATCGGCGTCGCGCTGACGCTGCGCAGCACGGATCGCCCGCTGGTCCTCGCCCCGATCGGCGCCGCTGTGCTGGTCGCGGCCGCGCTCGTGCAGGGCGGAGCGTGGCTCGCGGCGCCGGTGGCCTCCGCGCTCGTGGCCCTCGCGGTCGGCCTCGGCGGCTCGATCGGCCTGCGCGTCCAGCACGCGGGGCACTTCCTGCCCGCGGCGGCGATGGCGGCCGCCGCCGACATCGTCAGCGTCACCGCCTCCTTCGGTCCCTCGCACGCCATCGCGGAGAGCCCCCGCGCGCTGTCGCTGCTGGCGATCTCGTTCCCCGTCCCCGGCACCCACCTCGCTGCACCAGCGCTCGGGGTCGGTGACCTCCTCTTCTTCGCGCTCGCCCTCGGGGTCGCCCGGGCCCACGCGCTCTCCTCGGTGCGCGTCGGGCTCGCCGGATACCTCGGGGTGCTGCTCGCGGGGCTCCTGTCGGCGGTGCTCGCGGCGCCGATCCCCGCGCTCCCGGCGATCGGGGGCGCGATCGTCGCGTTCGTGCCCGAGACCCGCAAGGTGCGGCGCGTGGACCGGACGGCGACGACCATCGCGGTCGGCCTCGCGCTGCTGGCGCTCGCCTGGGCGCTCGTCCGTGCGAAGATGGCGCCGCCATGAAGCGCCTGCTCTACGCCCACCGCGGCGCGTGCGCCGAGCTCCCGGAGAACACGCTCGAGGCGTTCGCGCTCGCCCTCGAGCTCGGCGCCGACGCCATCGAGACCGACGTCCACCTCACGCGCGACGGACACGTCGTGGTGTTCCACGACGACACCGGCACCCGCGTGGCAGCAATGTCAGCAAGGGTCCGCGACTGCACGCTGGCCGAGCTCCGCACCTGGGACCTCGGCAAGGTGCGCGGCCTCCCCGTGCACCACATCCCCACGTTCGACGAGGCGCTGACCCGCTTCCCCGACACGTTCTTCAACGTCGACGCCAAGGTGCCCGCGGTGATCGACCCGCTGCTCGCGGTGATCGAGCGGCACCGCGCGGCCCACCGCGTGCGGCTCGCGAGCTTCTCCGCGCGCAACCTGCGCAAGATCCGGCGGCTCGGCTACGGCGGCGAGACGGGCCTCGGCGACGACGAGGTCGTGCGCTTCCTCGTGCAGCCGCGCGCGCTCCCCCTCCCTGGTGACGCCCTGCAGATCCCGCTCGCGTTCGGCCCCATTCGCCTCGACAACCGGCGTACGATCGATCGCGTGCACGCGTTCGGCAAGCGCGTGGACTTCTGGGTGATCGACGACGCGACCGAGGCGCAGCGCCTGTTCGATCTCGGCGCCGACGGCGTGATGACCAACGACCCGCGCGCCCTCCGCGAGGTGCGCCGATGACCCTCGTGCTGCGGCTCACCAGCGGGGCGCGCACCATCGAGCCCGCCGAGGCCCACGCGATGCTCTCGCGCCGCGCCGGCCTGCCAGGTGCCTACGGGTGGGACCAGGCGGCCCACGTGCTCCGCGCGCTCGAGGCCGAAGGGGTGGGCGCGATCGCGCTCTTGCCGCTCGCGCTGCCCACGAGCTGGATGGTCAACGCCAAGGCCACCTCGCGCACGTTCCGGGCGTGGCTCACCCCGCGCTGGCACGCCGCATTCGAGGGCGTGCTCGCGGCGCTCGATCCGAGCCAGCCGTGGCCCGACCTCGACGGGGCGCGCATCCAGGGCTTCGTCGAGGAGCTCGCGCGCGCGCCCGGCGCGGGTCTCGCCGCCCTCACCAAGGTGCTCGCGCTCCTGCGGCCGTCACTCGTGCCCTTGATGGACGACTCGGCGCTCGCGGTCACGCTCGGGGCCGTGCCCCTGCCCGAGACCGACAACGAGCCTGCGGCCGGGCCGGAGCACTTCACGCCGATGATGGACTGGTTCCACCGCGAGCTCGCACGCAACGAGCGGGCCCTGGTCGACCTCGCGCGCGATCACACCGAAGCGGTCCTCGAGCCTGCGCAGGTGCTCGATCGGGTGCTCTGGTACGTGAGCTTCGGCCACCGGCACTTTCCGCCGGGATAGCCGCTGGCGGCGAGGCGCGAGGCCGACTACGGTCGCGGCGTGCCGAGCGGCAAGGACGTGTTCTTCTACGCGATCCCCGGCGCGATCGCGGTGGTCGCGGGCGTGCTCGCGTACCGCGCGTTCCGCGACCGGCCGTGGGAGCCACCCAAGGACTCGCCCGACCTCGTGGCGCTCTCGCCGTGCGGCGCCGGCCACTACCGCTGCCGCGACGGCAAGGTGCAGGTGACCACCGGCGAGGAGCGCGACGCCGGCGCCGACCGCTGCGTGTTCCGCGAGGTCACGCCCTGCAAGTTCCAGTGCGCCTCCGACGGCATCGTGCTCACGGGCGTCGACGACAAGACGGCGAAGGCGCAGCTCTGCGACCCGCCGAACGACCTCGCGACCCTCGTCTCCGAGGAGAAGAGCTACCTCGACGGCCTGGTCACCGAGGCCGGCGTCTGCGAGGGCGATGGCTACATCCCCACGCCCGACAGCATCGAGCAGTGCATCCTCAAGAGCGGCAAGGACCCGAACGCCACCGGCGTGGTGTTCGGCCGCATCAAGTGCCGCCTCGGCGTCGTGCCCACCGCCGATCGCACGCCGCGGCTCGTCTCGCGCGCGGCCGCCATCTCGGTGTGGTGCAAGCGCGACCCGAACGCGGTGCCCGAGGCGCCGGTCGACGGCGGTGTGCCAGGCGATGCGGGGGACGCGGGCGACGCGGGCGACGGCGGCGACGGCGGTGACGCGGGTGATGCGATCGGTGACGCGGCTGTGGACGGCTGAGATCTACGGGTCGAGCACGAGCCACCCGAAGGCCTCGGGGACGTGGAAATTGGGCTTCTTCGTGCGTGGCGGGCTCCACGCGAGGTACCGCCGCGGGGACTTGCCCTCCATGCGGTAGAGGCCGAGCCGCAGGCGCGCGCCGGGGCTCAGCGCCTTCACGATCTCGGGTGCGGCGAGGCGGAGCTCGAGGTGCGCGCTCTTCTTCGCGGGATCGACGCGGGTCGCGCGGGTGAGCTTGCTGGACCAGCCGACGTCGCTCTTGCCGTGGTCGACCGAGAGGTCGAGGAAGTGGCCCTTCGGCCCCACCTCGATCTCGAAGTACTGCTTGGGGGTGACGGGCGTGGGGTCGAGGAACAGCTCCACGCAGTCCTCCTGGTAGAGCTTCGCGCGCTCGCTCTCGAGCGGGAACGCGTCGTCCACGAAGAGCCCCGTGCCCTCGACGTCGAACGAGGCGTAGAGCGCGCCCTCGGCGCCCGCCCGGAACAGGAAGCGCGCGCGCGTGACGTGGGGGGTGGTCTCGCCGGCGAAGTCGGTCGCCCACGAGATCTCCTTGGCCTTGGCCCAGAGCGGATCGGACTTGCCGAGCTCCACGTCCGTGGTGACCTGCGCCGCGTGCACCGTCGGGGGTTCGGCCGCCGTGGGCGGCGCCGCCCCGCTCCCGAGCTCGAAGCCCGCCATCCCGAAGAACCGCGTGGGCCGCGGCCCCTCGATCAGCGCGGCACCGTCGCCCGTGGTCTCCACCTTGGCGAGGTCGAGCGCGAAGCGCTTGGCAGCAATCGTCAGCAAGGGCGAGGTGCGGTGCCCGCCGAGCTCCGCCGCCAGCGCGGCGTTGTCCCAGAGGCCGAGCACCTGGGCGACGACGCGGTCGACCGCGACCGGGTGCGTGCCGCCGACGCCGAGCTTCTCCTTGGTGGGGAACAGCTTCTGGAAGCCGTCGCCCATCATGCCGGGCGCGCCCTCGGCGAGGACCACGTGCGGCGCCTCGACCTCGAGCACGTCGGCGATGCGCTCGCCGAAGGTCTCGAGCGCGGCCACGTACGCGGCGCGATCGCCCTCCTTGGTCTTGAGCCAGCCGTTGAGCTCGCGGTGCATGCGCGCCTTCTGCCGGAACGCGGGCGCGGCGTCCGAGAGCATGATCGTGCCCTGCACGCCCTTGATCGAGGCCGAGAACACGCCGAAGCGGTGCGCCTTGATCTTGGGGATCGAGATGAAGAGGCCGTGGTCGAGGTGCTCCGCGAGGATCTTCGGCACGAGCAGCGTGGGGACCCGCGTCTTCTCCATGCCGCTGACGGCGAGCGGCTTGCCGGGCTGGTCTCCCTCGACGTCGAACACGCCGTCGTCGTCCATGGCCACGAGCGGCACGTGCTCGTCGGCGGTCATCGCGGCGTAGCCGGAGACCTCGATCAGCTTCTTCCAGTCGGCGTGGGTCGCTCCCCAGCCCTCGGCCACGGTGATCCGGGTGTGCCCGCGCTTCTTGAGGCACTGGATCACGCCGCGCACGAACTCGGGGTCGGTGATGCGACCCTTCACGCCGTCGTCCTTGCCGCTCTTGAACCACTCGAACCCGCCGAGGTTCGGCTTGAGGAGGATCGGGGTCTCCTTCGGGCGCTTCGGCACGACTGCCTCGCACAGGCGCTCGCCGATCGACCGCGGATCGTCACCCGTGAGCACCGTGACCTTGCTCGTGTCGTGATCGAGCCGCGCATGCGTGCGAGCGCGGAGCGCGGCCGCGTCGACCCTGCCCGCGCCGACCACCGGAGGGCCCGCGTCCCACGACTCGGAGGCCTTGGAGACGACGTCGGCCGAGGCCGACGTGGACGCCGAAGCGGCGGTGCTCGGAGAAGGGGCGCCGGCGTCGCTCGACTTCGCGCCGCGCGAGCAGCCCGTGGTCAGCAGCAAGAGACCGACGAGAGGCCGCACGCGCTCAGAGCTTCTTGCAGCGATCGAGGCCCTTCTTGGCCTCGCTCTCGGCCTTGGCGTTGCCGACCCCGAGCTTGCCGAGCTCCGTCCAGTGGAGCGTGCACGCCTTCTTGTCCTTCGCCTCTTCGGCCCACTGGGCACCGAAGCCGTGCGCGTTGAGCGTGGGCTTGAGCTTGATGGAGGCGTCGATGTCGGCGCGGGCGCCGGGCAGATCGCCCGCCTTGTGCTTGCACTGCGCCCGCTGCTTGAGCACGTCGGGCTGCGGCTTGCTGTCGACGAGCGGCGTGAGGACGGCGACGCACACCGCGTGCTCGCCCAGCTGCGAGAGGCCGTGCGCCGACGCGCGCACCAGCGTGGGCTCGGCCTTGGGGTTGCTCGCGACCGCCTTGTACTCCTTGATCGCCTCGTCCTTCTGCCCGAGGGCGGCCAGCGCCTCGGCGCGGTCGAAGCGGACGTCGATCGAGTCGGGGTTGAGCTTGAGCGCGTTGGCCCAGGACTTCACCGCCGTCGCGAGGTCCTTCTTGCCGGCGAGCGCGTACCCGAGGTTCGCGTGGAGCTCGAACGACGCCCCCTTCGCGGTCTTGAGGCCGTTCTTGGCGACCTCGGCGGCCTCGTCGTACTTCTCGAGCTTGATCAGGATCGCGCTCAGGTAGATCGAGGCGCCGATGAGCGCCGGGTCGGTGGTGAGGGCCACCTTGTAGAACGCGACCGCCTTGTCGTCCTGCTTCTCCTCCTCGGCGACCATGCCGAGGACGTAGTTGGCGACGGCGTGCTTCGGGTTCTTCTCGTAGACCTGCAGCGCGCGCGCCTTGGCCGCCGTGAAGTTCTTGGCCTTCACGAGCTCGAGCGCGTCCTCGAGGTCGGCGGCCTCGCCGCTGGCGGCGCCCTTCGGCGGCTTGTCGAGGTCGGGCTTCGGCCCCTCGGCCTGCGACGGCCCGGCGGGCGAGCACGCGACCGCGGAACCCACGGCGACGAGCGCGACGACTGCAAGGAGATGCTTCATGATGCGATGCCTTCCCGGGAGAGTCTTTCGATCGCGGCGGCCACGGTGGTCTTGATCTCCTCGCGGCGCGCAGGACTCTGCACCTTCCCGCCGTCGAGCTCGGTGACGTAGAAGCTGTCCGCCGCGCAGGCGCCCTCGGTGGCGATCTTCGACCGTGCGATCGAGAGCTGCAACCCATGGAGGGCCCGCGCGACGGCGAAGAGCAGCCCGGGCCGATCTTTCGCGTACACGTCGATCACCGTGAAGCGGCGGGAGGCGCGGTCGTCGATCTCCACGCTGGTATCGACCGCCGGGCTCGGCCTTTCTTTGAGGGGCCCCGCGCCCCGCCGGTCGTGGAGCAGGCCGACCGGGTCGACCCTGCCCTCGATCAGGCCGGTCAGGTCGGCCTCGAGGCGCGCGAGCTCGCGTTCTCCGAGGGGCTCGATGGCCTCGTCGCCGTCGCGCGCCGCGCGCCGCACGCTGAAGAAGTCGACCGCCTCGCGCCCCGCGCCGCCGGACGAGGACTCCGGGCGCTCCCACACGAAGATGTGGGCCGTGAGGATGTCGAGCCGGTTGGCGGCGAGCGCTGCCGCGAACGAGAGCAGGAGCCCGGGCCGGTCGGGCGCGACGATGATCAGCTCGAGCGTGTCGGGGTGACGCGGCGGGACGTGATCGACGATCACGCAGGAGCCACCGCGCCGCATGACCACGCGCGCGTGCGCGGCGACGGTCTCGCCGGCGTGCCCGATCAGGTAGGCCTTGGGCATCCCGTCGACGAACCGGTCGAGGGCCGGCACCGGCCACGCCGCCTGCGCCTCCTTGCGCACCCGCGCGAGCAGCTCGTCGGCGGTCTCCTCGCCGCGCTGGCTCGCCGCCAGGTGGTGGCTCGTGGCGAGGAACAGGTCGTCGAGCATGCGCGCCTTCCACGTGGTCATCGCGGTGGGCGAGGTCGTGGAGATGTCAGCAACCGTCAGCAAGTAGAGGTGGTGCAGCCGCTCGATCGGCGAGCCGCCGGAGGCGCGCATGAGATCGCCGAACGAGGCGACCGTGCCCGGGTCGTCGAGATCGCGGCGCGTCGCCACGTGGTACATCGCGAGGTGCTGGAGGATGAGCCAGTGCACCTCGGCGGCGTCCTCCTCGGAGAGCCCGAGCCTGGCGCAGATCGCCCGCGACATCTCCGCGCCGCGCTCGCCGTGCCCCACGCCGCCGCCACCCTTGCCGACGTCGTGCAGCAGCGTGGCGACGTAGAGCGGCACCTTGCGCGCGAGGTCTCCGGCGAGGCGACACGCGAGCGGATACTCGGTCGCCACCGCACCGCGCGCCAGCGCGCGCAGGCGATCGACGGCGGCCACGCTGTGCACGTCGACCGTGTACACGTGGTAGATGTCGTGGTGCACGCGCCCGACGACGGGCTGGAACTCGGGCACCATCGCGAGCAGGAGCCCCACGTCGTGCATCTGCCGCAGCACCGAGGGCGTGTTCGGGTTGCGCTCGGCCGCGTCGCACAGCGCGTCGAGGAACAGGCGCGACGCCTCCTTGGACGCGCGCAGCGCCTCGCCCGCGGCCGGGTTGTGCAGCGCCTTGGCCACCGCGTCGCGCGCGTACGGGTAGACCGGGAGGCCGCGCTTGTGCGCGGTGTGATAGAGCCGCATCGCGAGCGCCGGATCGCTCGCGAGGTCGGCCAGGTTCTCGAGCGTGGCCTGGCCCTCGAAGCTCTTGATGCCGGGCGCGATGGCCTCCCCGAGGGTAGCCGAGCGGCGCGGCTTGCTCGGGGTGCACACGTCGAGCACGCGCTCGACCATGCGCTCCACGGTGCGCGCGTGGCCGTAGTAGCGCTGCATGAGGCGCTCGGCGGCGATCGCGTCGGGCTCGTCGGCCTCGACGCCGACCAGCAACCGACCGAGCTCCTCTTGCGCGTCGAACGTGAGCCGATCGCTGCGGCGACCTGCGCGGGTGTGCAGGCGCGCGCGCACCGCCCAGAGGAACGCCTCGGCCTCCGCAAGCTCGTCGTGTTCCCGCGGGAGGAGCACGCCGAGGCGCACGAGCTCGGCGGTCTCGCGCACGCGGTAGCGGGCCCGCGCGGCCCAGCGCGCGAGGTCGAGGTCGCGCAGGCCACCGGGGCCCGATTTCACGTCGGGCTCGAGCAGGTAGAGCGACCCGCCGTACCGCGCGTGGCGCGCCTTGCGCTCGTCCCGCAGGCGCTGGACGAAGCTGCCGAGCTCGCCGGTGAAGAACCCCGCGAGGGCGCGCTCGACCAGCTGCTCGACCCGGGGCCGAGGACCGGCGACGACCCGCAGATCGAGGAGGCTCGTGGCGGTGGAGAGATCGGTGCGGGCGAGCTCGAGCACGCCTTCCGGGTCGATGACCTGGTGGCCGACGTGGAGGCCGGCGTCCCACAGCGGGTAGAGCAGGGCCTCGGCGACGTGCTGCGCGTCCTCCGGGCGCCGGTCGACGACGAGCCGCACGTCGAGGTCGGAGTGGGGCGCGAGGACCCCGCGGCCGTAGCTCCCCACCGCGGCGAGGGTGCAGTCGACCCAGCGGCTCTTCTTGGACCGTCCCTTGCCTGCCGGTGCCGACAGCGTCGCCTGCGTGGCCGGGAGGAGGGCCGAGAGGAGGCCGTCGATGGCGCGCGCGAACGTACGACCGGACTCCAGCGCCGCGCGCGTGCCGAGGGGCGTCGGGGCGGCGACGGCCACGCGCTCGTCGAGGGCACGCCGGTACTTGACCACGTACTCGCGTAGGCACGCAGCGAGGCCGGGAGCTTGCGCGGCGAGCGCAGGGGACGCCATGCGGAGGTCCGCGGTATGGCGCGGCCTTCCCTCTGGTGCAAGGCGCACCCAAGGGAAACGTGGCAACATCTCACGGTCGTGCCCCCTCCTCCCCCCGCCCTCGCAGGGAAGCTCCGCGCCGCCCGAGTCGTCCCCTCCCGACGGAGGCACCCGCGAGGGGCCGCCGCACTTCTCCGTCTTCGGCGTGCCCGTGCGGGTCACCCTCGGCTTCTGGGTGATCACCCTGCTGTTCGGCATCTCGTTCCGCAACAAGCTCGCCCTCGGGTTCGCCTGGACCCTGATCGTGTTCGTGTCGGTGCTCCTGCACGAGCTCGGGCACGCGGTCGTCGCGCGTCGCTACGGGGCGAGACCGGCCATCACGCTGCACGGCTTCGGGGGCCTCACGACCTACGCCGACCCGGGCGGTCTCACCCGGCCTCGCCGCGCCTGGATCTCGCTGGCCGGCCCGTTCGCCGGGTTCCTGTTCGGCGGGCTCGTGCTGTTCTTCACGCGGTCGGCATTCGTCGGCAAGCTCACCGACGGCCAGCAGATGATCCGCTCGATGGTCGCGTTCGTGAACATCGGGTGGGGCATCATCAACCTGCTGCCGGTGCTGCCGTTCGACGGCGGTCACGTGCTCGAGGCCGCCCTCGGCCCGAAGCGCGCGATCACCACGCGCGTCGTCGGGGCCATCGTCGCCGTCGGGGTGGCCGCCGCGGCCGTCGCGCTCCTCAAGCAGGCCTTCATCATCCCGCTGTTCTTCGGACTCGCCGCGTGGACGAACTACCAGCAGGCCCGTCAGCTGTGGGCCGCCGGCATCGACCAGCGCGACGGCGTCGAGGCCCTGCTGCGCGACGCACGCACGGCCCTCGAGGCCGGCGATCTCGACCAGGCCTACGCGCTCGCCCAGGAGGTCGTGCAGCGCGCGCAGACCCTCCCCGTGCGCAACGGCGGGTTCACCGCGCTCGCGTGGGTCGCCATCACGCGCGGCAACGGCGCCCTCGCGCGCGCCGCCGTGCGCGAGGTCACCCCGCAGTGGGCGGTCGATCCGTACACGCTCGCCGCGGTCGAGGACTGCGCTGGCGACGAGGACGGCGCGCGCCGCGTGCTCGAAGAGGCGCGGCGGCACGGCCTGCGCGCGGTCGAGATGACCAAGCTGCACGTCGATCTGCTCGCGCGCCAGGGCCGCATCGCCGATGCGGTGGCCCTCGCCTTCGAAGACGCCGACCTGCTCCCCGTCGCCGACGCGCGCGCGGTGGTGCGCGCCGGCATCGAGGCCGACGTGCTGCGCCCCGCCGCCGAGCTCGCGGCACGGCTCTTCGAGCTGCACCGACAGGCCGAAGACGCGGTCGAAGAGGCCCGCGCCCACGCCCTCCTCGGAGACGGCACCGCGGCGCTCACGGCCCTCGCGCAAGCGGTTGCGGCAGGCGGCCTCGACAAGGCTCGCCTGCTCGCCGACCCGGCCTTCTCTCCGCTCAGCTCCGACCCGCGCTTCTCTACGCTGGTCGGGTCTTGATTTGCTGGAGCGGCCCGGAGGTCACATCATCCCGCCCGGGCTGCCACCGCCGCCGCCGGCGCCCTCCGCAGACAGCGAGTTGAGCGCCTCGCGGAGCTCCTCGGCCTCGGTGTTGGCGCCGTTGTGCACGTAGGCCAGCAGCACCACGAAGCCCTTGGGCACCTCGACGACGATGAGCACACCCGCGGAGGGCGTGCCCTCTTGCACCGCGTGTTCGTAGTCCCAGCGGGTCATGTCGAGCCCGTTGACCTTGGAACGCACGCCCTTCTCGACCATCGCGTCACCGAGCTGGAGCTTCAGCGTCTCGCGCGCCTCCTTGCCCTTCGCGATGGCGTCCTTGGTGTTCGGCGCGCCGAGCACGACGAGTCCGGAGGTCGTGCCCTTGTGGAAGGCGGCGACGAGGGCGCCCTTCTGCGCCCAGCCCCACTGCGCGGGGATCTTGATCTTGGTGCCGTAACCCGGGACGAGCTCCCACGTGTTCTCGTCGGCGACGCCCTTGCGCATCTCGTCCTTGGGCTTCGGCCCGCCGAGATCGAGGTCGTCGTTGTTGTTGAACCCACCGGTGTTGGAGTGCTTCTTCGGGCCGCAACCGAGCGCGCTCAGCGAGGCGGCGAGGACGAACAGGGGGAGCAGACGCATGCCCGAGAGCCTACACCGGTTCTTGGCTCTTTGCCGGTGACGGGGGCGTGGCGCCGGATCGCGCGCGGAAACCCATCGCCACGACCAGCAGCGAGAGCAGCCAGAACGGCCCGTCGCCGAGCACCTCGTACACCGTCTTGCCGCGCATCCAGCGCACGCTGCTCGCGCGCGCGGCCTCCTCGAACACCGGTGTCTCCTCGAAGGTGCGGCCCAGGGGGTCGACGAACGCGGAGACCCCGCTGTTGGTCGCGCGGACGAGGAACCGGCGGTGCTCGACGGCGCGGTACTTGGCGAGGGCGAGGTGGATGGCGGGTTCGGTCGACTTCCCGAACCACGCGTCGTTGGTCATGTTGACCAGCAGGTCTGGATCGCCGTGGCTCACGATGGTGTTGGTGAACCGCGGGAGGATGTCCTCGTAGCAGATGAGCACGGTGATCTTGTGCGCGCCGAACGGGATGGCCTCGAGGCTCTTTCCCGGCGTGAGCTGCCCGCTGTTGGGGCTCGCCTCGTAGAGCTGGGGGAACGTCTCGCCGAACGGGATGTACTCGCCGAACGCGAGCAGGAAGGTCTTGTCGTAGATGCCCTCGACCTTGCCGTCGGGGTGCACGAGGGTCGCGCTGTTGTAGAGCTTGGCGCCGGTCTTCCGGGTGAGCCCGCCGCGCCGCAGGATCACGCCCGTGAGCACCGGGGTCTCGAGCTTCTTGTCGTTGCCGGTGAGCACCATTCGCTGCATGACCGGGGAGAGCACGTCCTCCGGGATCAGGTAGTTGATGGCCGTCTCCGACCACACCACGAGGTCGAGCTTGCCCTGCTGCTCGAGTTTCTTGGTGAGGTCGCGGTGGATGCGCGCGGCGTCCCGCTTCTCGGTGCCGGTGAGCGCGAGGTTGCCCTGCACGAGGCCCACCCGCGCGGTCGGGGCCGCGTCGATGCGCTTCTGCACCATCGGCATGCGCACCGCGCCGTAGAGCGCGAGGATGACGGGACCTGCGACGCCGAGCCCGAGGCGCAGCCGGTCGAGAGGGCGCTTGTCGATCCGGGCCCACACGAGCTCCGCCGCCGCGATGCTCCCGCCCGCCAGCGCGATGCCGATCCCGATCGGCCCGCCCACGTCGGCGAGCTGCATGAGCAGCGGCACCTTGTGGGTCTGCGCGCCCGTGTACCAGGGGAAGAGCAGCGGATAGAGCAGCTCGCTCGCCGCGAGGGCCGAGACGAACACGACGCCGGGCGGCCACCCCTTGCGCTCGGCGCGGCCGTGCAGCCACGCCATGAACGCCATCCGCCCGCCCTGGTAGGCGCAGAGGATCACCATGAAGAGCGCGCAGAGCGGCAGCGGAAACCCGCTGAACGTCTGCAGCATGGTGAGGAGCCAGTAGAACCCGAGCAGGTTGCACGTGAGGCCCTGCAAGAGCCCGAGCAGGAGCGCGCGCCGTGGGGTCTGCCCGCGGAGGGCCACGAGCAGCGGCGCCCAGCACACGAAGGCGAGGGGCCAGACGTCGGTCCCCGGGAACGCGCCCCAGTAGAAGACCCCGGAGAGCACCGCGAGGGCGGCGGCGTGCTTGAACGGCAGCGGCGTCGTCACGGCGCGAAGCCTCGCGAGGTGGCGGGCGGATGTCCACTCGGCGCGCAGGGCTGGCCGTAGTAGCCCGCTGCCATGACCCGCGCCCGGAAGGTGGGAGTCGCGCTGACGGGGCTCGTCGGCGCGCTGTTCCTCACGCGCGCGGGGTGCATGTGCGCGAGCCGCATGAAGCCGCCCGGCGACGGCGTGGTGTCGCTGCCCCCCGGTCCCGCGAAGCGCGACGGTGTGCTCCTGCGCTACGGCGAGAGCTGGCTTCGCAAGCGCGGCACGGTCTGGGAGCTCGGCCTCTCGGGCCCGCCCACGGCACGGGGCGGCGCGGTGTCCACGCTGCTCCGCAAGCAGATGGTCGACGACGAGCAGGAGCTCTACTCGGGCTTCGAGAAGGCGGTGCCGTTCGCGCCCGCGCGCTGGGCCATCATGGACCTCGGCCGCTTCGGCTACCGACACGTCGACCAAGGCATCCCCGAGCCGTATCGCTGGGAGATCCTCGGCATCGCCACCGGCTTCCAGCCCGACCCCTTCACCGGGATCATGCCGAGCTACCAGCGCTTCACGTTCCTCTACGCGGTCTACGACATCGCGCTCTCGTTCGAAAAATCCCCCCTGATCGGGTGCACCACCTTCACGGTGCCGCCGAGCACGCCCGCAGCGACGGGCGACTCGCTCGAGGCCGAGAGCAAGGGCCACGCGTTCCTCGCGCGCAACTTCGACTTCGAGGCCGGCGACCCGTTCGATCGCGACAAGGTCGTCTACCTCGTACGCGAGCCCGACCGCATCCCGTTCGCGTCAATCGGCTGGCCGGGGTTCGTCGGCGTCGTCTCAGGCATGAACCGCGAGGGCGTCGCGCTGGTGGTGCACGGTGGGCGCGCGAGCCAGCCCAAGACGACGGGCATCCCGGTCGTGTTCTCGCTGCGCGAGGCGCTCGGCCGCGCGAGGACCACCGAGGAGGCCGTCGCGGTGCTGTCGGCGCACGACGTGATGGTCTCGCACATCGTCATCGTGACCGACGCGAGCGGCGACACCGCCGTGGTGGAGCGCGCGCCCGGCAAGGCCGCGTTCGTGCGGCGCACCAAGGCCGCGCTCGCCACCACCAACCACTTCGAGGGGCCGCTGATGGGCGACCCGCGCGACACCGAGGTGCGCGCCAAGACCAGCACCCTCGCGCGCCGCAAGCGCGGGGACGCGCTCGTCGCGAAGCTCGATCGGCCGGGGGTCGCGAGCATGGTGGATCTGCTCCGCGACAAGAAGGGCCCCGACGGCGAGGACATCCCGCTCGGCGATCGCCGCGCGATCGACGCCCTCATCGCGACCCACGCGGTCGTGTTCGACACCACCGCGCGCACGGTGTGGGTGAGCGAGTTCCCCCACGTCATGGGACGCTTCGTACGCTTCGATCTGCGCACGCTGCTGGCCGACGGCTACGCGCCGACCGGCGCCGCGCCCGAGGTGGTGACGGTCCCGGCCGATCCGCTGCTCACGAGCGGCGGCTACGATCTCCTGCGCCTGGGCTATCCGTGACCCGGCTCCCGCTCTCGCCGCTCGTGGCTGGCACCGTGCGGCTCGAGGCCGGCGCCGCGCGCTATCTGTCGCGCGTGCTGCGCCTGCGGAGCGGCGACACGATCGAGGTGTTCGATCCGAAGGCCGGCGTCTCGGCGACGGCCGTGGTGCGCGTCGACGGCGAGCAGGTCGACCTCGAGGTCGGCGAGACCGTCGCGGCCCCGCGGCGCGCGCCGTTGGTCCTCGTGCAGGGCTACCCGAAGGGCGACAAGCTCGCCGACGTCGTGCGCGACGCGACGGAGATCGGCGCGACCCTGGTGATCCCCGCGCTCTGCGCGAGGTCGGTCGCGCGCCCGGGCGAGGATCGCGCAGCGGCCAAGCAAGCGCGGCTCGCGAAGGTGGCCGAAGAGGCCGCGCGGCAGTGTGGGCGCACCGAGGCGCCGGTCGTGCTCGCGCCGCTGCCCTGGGTCGAAGCGCTCGCGGTGGCCCAGGCCCACACCGAACACGGCGTCGTCCTGTGGGAGCGCGCCACGGTCCCGTTCGCGCCGAGCGCCGGTCCGCTCGCGGTCTGCATCGGCCCCGAAGGTGGCCTCGAGCCCGCCGAGGTCGAGGCGGCCGAGGCCGTCGGGTTCGTGACCCGCTCGCTCGGCGACACCATCCTGCGCACCGAGACGGCGGCGACCGTGGCCCTCGGCGCCGTCATGGTGGCGCGCGGTCTTTACGCGAGCGCGCGATCGGACTGACCTCGGGCCGTGGACTTCGACACGATCGTCATCGGCGCCGGCGTCGTCGGCCTCGCCGTCGCCGAGGCGGCGGCACGCAGCGGCCGCAGCGTCGTGGTCCTCGAGCGCCACGGCGCGTTCGGCACCGAGACGAGCTCGCGCAATTCGCAGGTGATCCACGCCGGCATGTACTACCCGGCCGGATCGCTGAAGGCGCGCCTCTGTGTGCCCGGCAACCGCTCCCTCTACGCCTGGTGCGCGCGCCACGCCGTCGACCACGCGCGCGTGGGCAAGTACATCGTCGCCACCTCGCCCGAAGAGGAGCCGGCCCTCGACGGCATCCTCGCCCGGGCGAGAGAGAACGGCGTCGACCGCCTCGAGCGCGTGACCGCCGCCGAGATCGCGCGGGAAGAGCCGAACGTGCGCGCGACCGCCGCGCTGTGGTCGCCGAACACCGGCATCGTCGATGCGCACCAGCTCATGGCGAGCCTCGTCGCCGAGGCGCGCGCCCACGGCGCCGACTTCGCCTTCCAGCACCGCGTCTCGGGGATCGCGCGCGAGAGCGACGGATACGCCGTGACGGCCATCGACCCTCAGGGCGAGCCCGCGACGATCACGGCGCGCTCGGTGATCAACTCCGCGGGCCTCGACTGCGACACGGTGGCGGCCCTCGCCGGGCTCGACGACCCGGAGCTCCGGCTCACCTACGTGAAGGGCAGCTATTTCCGCGTGCGCCGCCGCGGCTTCGTGCGCCACCTGATCTACCCGGTGCCCCCGCCGAAGCTCGCGGGCCTCGGCGTGCACGTGACCCTCGAGCTCGACGGCGCGGTGCGCCTCGGTCCGGACGTGGAGGTGCTCCCCGATCGCCGGCTCGCCTACCAGGTCGACGAGGCGCGCGCCGTCGCCTTCCACCAGGCGGCCTCGCGCTACCTGCCCGATCTGCGCCTCGACGAGGTGTACCCCGATCAGTCGGGCATCCGCCCCAAGCTCACGCCGAGCCACGGTGGCGTCCCCGACTTCGTGATCCGGGAAGAATCCGCGCGCGGGCTGCCCGGCCTCGTGAACCTGATCGGCATCGAGTCGCCCGGCCTCACGTGCGCGCTCGAGATCGGCGCCCTCGTGGAGACGCTGCTGCCATGAGGCGCCTCGTCGTCCTCGCCGTGCTCGCGATCGGCCCGTCGGCGCGCGCGTTCGTGCCCCCGACCGTCGAGGTCGCGACCGGCGCCTGTCCGCGCGGCATGGCGGCGATCCCGGGCGGCACGTACAAGCCCTCGACCGAGCCCAAGGAGGTGACCCTCGCGCCGTTCTGCATGGACCGCACCGAGGTGACCGTCGCCGCCTACACGTTGTGCGTGAAGGAGGGCCGCTGCGAAGAGCCCTGGAAGTGGGAGGGCAGCGACCCGAGCTGGAAGGAGCACTCGATGTGCAACTTCAAGCACCCACAGGGTCGCCTCGACCACCCGCTCAACTGCGTCGACTGGAACCTCGCCAAGGCCTACTGCGCGCACCTCGGCAAGCGGCTCCCGACCGACGCCGAGTGGGAGTGGGTCGCGCGCGGCGGCGACGCCGGGTACCAGTACCCGTGGGGCAACAGCCCGCCGGTCATCACCCGCATGAACGTGTGCGGCGACGAGTGCGTGCAGAACGCGGCCAAGGTCGGCCTCACCTGGAAGGCGATGTTCCCGACCGAGTCCGACCCCTGGGTCGAGACGGCCCCGGTCGGCAGCTATCCGCCCACCCGGTTCGGCCTCTACGACATCGCGGGCAACGCCTGCGAGTGGATCGACGGTGGTGGTGACGACGACCGGCCCTACCGAGGCGGGTGCTGGAGCGCGTGGGGGTTCACGGGGGTCGAGGCCGTCGTGCGCGACACGCAGAAGGCCACCGACCTCAAGGCCGACCTCGGCTTCCGCTGCGTGAAGTGACCCGCCCTGTACGCACCGGGAAAAGCCGTGCAATGTCAGGCACTTGATACCTCGTTCTGTTAACAGAACGCGACTGCCCCCGAGTCATGTTTTCCGTGCAGAACGCCCTTCAGGAGCGGGCGAACTGCACGCAAACCATGATCCCCTCGACACCAGCGATCAGACCTCGGCGACCACGCGGTTCTCGAGGGCGCCGAGGCGCTCGATCTGCATCGAGACCACGTCGCCGACCTTCAGCCACAGGTTGTCCGTGATCTTCGAGCCGTTGAGCTCGAGCAGGCAGCCCGTGCCCACCGTGCCCGAGCCGATCACGTCGCCCACGTGCAGGTCGACGCCGTAGCTCACGCGCTCGAGGATCTGGGCGAAGGTCCAGTTCATCTCGGCGACGTTGCCCCGCGAGTACTCCTTGCCGTTGATCGACGCCGTCATGGTCAGGTCGAAGACCTTGCCGTTCGGGGTCTCCTTCGTCTTGTCGGCGAGCTCGTCGAGCGTCACCAGGTAGGGGCCGAGCGCGGTCGCGAAGTCCTTGCCTTTGGCCGGGCCGAGGGAGAGCTTCATCTCCTCCATCTGGAGCGCGCGCCGACCAGTCGTTCATGATGGTGAGGCCGAACACGTGCGAGTCCGCCGCGGCCGCCTTCACGTTGCGACCGCGGCGGCCGACGACGATGCAGGCCTCGAGCTCGAAATCGAGCTTCTCGAGGTGACGCGGGAGCACGCGGAAGTCGCCCGGGCCGATCACGCCGTGGTGGTTGGTGAAGTAGAACACCGGGAACTGGTCGAACTCGGGGATCATCTCGAGCCCGCGGTTGCGGCGCGCGGTGAGCACGTGCTGGCGGAACGCGTAACCGTCGCGCATCGAGGGCGGGCGCGGGATCGGCGAGAGCAGCTGCACCTGCGCGAGCGGCAGCGTCGCGAGCGCGCCCTCCTTCGCGCGGGCGAGGAGCGCCGTCGCGACGGGCATCGCCACGTCCTGCCGGTCGATGAAGCCCACGAGGTCGCGGCCGTACTTCTCGCCGACGTCGTGGCCGGTCTTCTGGTCCTGCTCGTGCCAGGCGAACGCGGTCGCCAGATCGAGCACGCGGTCGTCGCCGAGCAGGGCGCCGAAGCGCTCCGCAGTCCCCTCACGGAAGGTCACGAGCTTCATGGCGGCGGCAAGCTACAGCGAAGCCGTACGGCGCGCGAGGGGGCTTGCGTTCCGGCCCCGGGCACGAATGAATCGCCATTCATGATCACCTTCGAGCCCGACGAAGAGCAGCAGCTCATGGCCTCCACGGTGCGCGATCTGGCGGCGCAGAAGCTCCTGCCGCGCGTGCGCGGATCGAGGCGGCGCGCGCGCTGCCGGCCGACCTCGCCGCGGCGCTCGCCGAGCTCGGGCTCGCCACGCTGGGGGTGCCGGAGTCGGCGGGCGGCGCGGGCGCGAGCGTGCGCACCCAGGTGCTCGTGGAAGAGGAGCTCGCCGCCGGCGACGCTGCGGTGCCGTTCGCGATGGCCGGCCCCAAGGCCCTCGGCCTCGCGCTCCTCGAGCTCGGCTCCGCCACGCAGCGCGATCGCATCCTGCGCACCTTCGTGGACGACCCCACCCGCGTGGGCGCCGTCGCGTGGAGCGAACCGCGTCCGAGCGCCGAGCCCGGCTTCTCGACCACCGCGCGACAGGACGGCGACGCGTGGATCCTCGACGGCGAGAAGGCCTACGTGATCGACGCCGGTCGCGCCTCCACCTACGTCGTGTTCGCCCAGATCGACCGCAGCGCCGGCTGGTCGGGCTTCGGCGCCTTCCTCGTCGACGCCGCGACCGCGGGCCTCACCGTCGGCGCGCGCGCGGTCACCCTCGGCCTCGACGCCGCCCACTTCGGTTCCCTGAAGCTCGCGGGCGTGCGCGCCGAGCGCCTCGAGACCGCCGACGTGGTGCGCGCCACCTTGCGCTTCTTCGCCCGCGTCTCCCTCACCGTGGCCGCCCGCGCGGTCGGCCTGGCGCGCGCCGCGTTCGACACGACCCACGCCTTCACCGCCGAGCGCAAGGCGTTCGGCAAGCCCATCGGCCACTTCCAGGCCGTCGCGTTCAACCTCGTCGACCGGCTCGTCGACGTCGACTCCGCACGCGGCCTCGTGTGGCGCGCCGCGTGGACCCTCGACACCCACGGCGACGACGACGCGGCCGTCCTCTCCCACTGCAGCGAGGCCGCGGCCGAGGCGCTCGAGGCCGTGCAGCGGTGCGGCGCCGACGCGGTCCAGCTCCACGGCGGCGCGGGCTTCGTCCGTGACTACGTCGTCGAGAAGTACATGCGCGACAGTAAGCAGCTCGCCCTCTGCGCCCCCACCGTGGCGACGAACGACGCGCTCTTCGCCGCGATCTCCCTCGGCCAACCGCTCGACGGCGCATTGCTGCCAACTCCTGACATCCAGCCGATCTTCACCTGAGCCGTGCAGCCCGAAAGTGACGTCGCGGAGGGGCCGAAGGCGCCGGAGCGGCGGCACGTAGGGCAACCAAAGGAAATATGGATTTCTCCCTCACCAAGACCCAGCAGCAGATGGCCGAGGCGCTCTCCAACCTCGGCAAGTACGTCATCCGGCCGATGTCGCTCGAGATGGACCGCACGCACGTCGTGCCCGAGGCGTTCATGAAGCAGTTCGTCGCGCTCGCCGGCTCGCTCCGCAGCGACGAGGTGAACGCGGCGCTCGGCGAGTCGGTGGAGCGCCCGGCGCCCACCAGGGACAAGCCGACCCAGGCCAACCGCACCGCGCTCGTGGGCGCCGAGTGGATGGCGTGGGCCGACGCCTCGCTGCTCCTCTGCCTGCCCGGCCCCGGCCTCGGGGGGCCGCCGATCCGCGCGACCGGCACCCGCGAGCAGAAGAAGAAGTGGTTCGGCATGCTCGAGGAGAAGAATGCCGCGGGAGAGCTCGCCTGGGGCGCCTACGGCCTCACCGAGCCCGGCGCGGGCAGCGACGTCTCCGGCATCCGCGCGAGCTGCCGCAAGGACGGCGACAGCTGGGTCATCAACGGTCGCAAGTGCTACATCACCAACGGGGCGCGCGCGTCCTGGACCGTGGTGTTCGCGACCGTCGACCCGGAGCTCGGGCGCGGCGGCCACCGCGCGTTCGTCGTCGAGAAGGGCACGCCCGGGTTCTCCGTCGGCAAGATCGAGGACAAGCTCGGCCTCCGCGCGAGCGAGACCGCGGAGCTCGTGTTCGACGACTGCCGCGTGCCGGCCGAGAACCTGCTCGGCGGCGAAGACGCGTACGGGAGCCGCAGCACCGGCTTCCAGACCGCGATGAAGACGTTCGACGCGACCCGCCCCCTCGTCGCCGCGATGGCCCTCGGCATCGGCCGGGCCGCCCACGAATACGCGCGCGACTTCGTGAAGGACCGCTACGTGCTCTCGCGGCCGATCGCGCGCTACCACGTGCTCGCCGATCGCCTCGCGCGCATGCACCGCAAGCTCGAGGGCGCGCGCATGCTCGTGTGGAAGGCGGCGTACCTCGCCGACACCGGGCAACCGAACGCGAAGGAGGCCTCGATGTGCAAGGCCGCCGCCGCCCAGGCCGCGGTCAGCGCGTGCTTCGAGGCCATCGAGATCTGCGGCGCCGAGGGCTCGATCCAGGGCGAGCACCAGCTGCTCGAGAAGTGGTTCCGCGACATCAAGGTCTACGACATCTTCGAGGGCACCGGGCAGATCCAGCGCGTGGTCGTGAGCAAGCGTCTGTTCCCCGACCTGCGCGCGTTCTGAGCCGAGCGCGAGCGCGTCGGGCATCGCGCCGCCGTGACGGCGGGGCCGCAGGTGCTACGGTCGAGGCATGGGGCGGAACTCGGAGCGGAGGACCGGACGGGGACGGTCCGGGAGCGACAAAGCCAGCAGCTGGGCCGTGTCGGTCGCGATGACGTTCGCGCTGGGCTGCGGCGCGCGCACCGGTCTCCTCGTCCCCGACGCGGAGCCGCCGCCCGACGCCTTCGCGGACACCGGCGTCGACACCAGCTTCGACGGCGGCTTCGACGGCGGCTTCGACACCTTCACGGACGTCGGCCTCATCGACGCGCCGCTGCCTCCGCCCACGCTCACCTTCGACGTCCCCTACGAGCTGCCGCCCACGCCACCCAAGGGCACCATCGCGACCGGGCTCGCCACCATCAAGCAGGTCGACGTCGCCATCGTGGTCGACACCACGGGCTCGATGTCGGGCTCCATCGACAACCTGCGCACCAACCTCAAGACCTCGGTCATCCCGGGCATCGCCAAGGCCATCCCCTCGGTCGGCCTCGCGGTCGTCGACCACAAGGACTACCCGATCGAGCCCCACGGATCGGACGGCGATTTCCCCGCGCTCGTCCGGCAGACGGTGACGCCCGACGTCGCCAAGGCGCAGGCCGCTCTCGACGGCCTCAGTGCGAGCGGCGGTGGAGACGGCCCGGAGGCCCAGATCCCCGCCATGTGGCACACGCTGGTCGGCGGCGAGCTCCGGTGGAGCGGCGGCCTCTTGCCGAAGCACGTTCCCCCGCTCGGCACGGTGGGCGGCGTCGACTTCCGCCCCGGTAGCCTGCGCATCGTCGTGCTGGTCACCGACGTCGAGTGGCACGACTGCGACTACGCGCCGGGCGTGCTCGCCCCGCCGTGCTTCCCGACCCTGAGCAAGGCGTTCGTCGAGAACAACGCGCGCTTCGTCGACCTCACCACCACCTTCGGCACCGAGACCAAGGCCGACCAGCTCTCCGACCAGACCGGCAGCAACATCCCCGCGAGCGCGTTCGCCGGCACGTGCGGCGGTGCGTGCTGCACGGGTGTCGGCGGGGCTCCCCGGCCCGCGACCGCGCCCGGCGGACGCTGCCGCCTCAACTTCCTCCACGAGAACGGCAAGGGCGTGAGCGACAGCATCGTCCGCGCCATCCAGGCCATCAGCATCGGCTCCACCTTCGACGTCATCGCGCAGCTGCTCGACGACCCGAGCGACGCGGTCGACGCCACCAAGTTCGTGAAGAAGGTGCGCGCGATGGACGAGGGCGACCCGCTCGCGGGCTGCGTCGCGCACCCCGCCAAGAACACCGACGGCGACGGCACCAAGGACCTGTTCGTCGCCGTGCCCACCGGCATGAAGGTGTGCTTCGAGGTGACCCCGCAGGTGAACACCAGCGTGAAGCCCACCGCCGAAGACCAGTATTTCCAGGCGATCCTGCAGATCATGGGCCTGCCGGGCCTCGTGCGCCTCGACACCCAGACCCTGCGCTTCCGCGTGCCGAAGATCGGCACCGTGGACGCCGGTACCGACTAGCCTTCGAGTGGGCTAGGCGTCGAGCAGCGCGCGGGCGGCCTGCTCGAGCGTGCGCTTGGGCGCGTAGCCGAGGTCTTCGCGCGCGCGCTTGTCGTCGACCATGCACACGTAGCGGATGTGATCGAGCTCGGGCGCCGGGAACGACGAGAGGCGGAAGTCGTAGAGCCGCTTGAGCACCGTCTTGGCGAGCGGGTGCGGCACCGGCATCGTCGATTTGCCGACGGCCGACACGAGGCGCGAGAGCGGCAGCGGCGGCGGCCCGGCGAGGTTGAAGATGCCGCGCACGCCGGGGCGCAGCGCGAGCTCGATCGCGCTCACGACGTCGTCCTCGTGCACCACCTGGACCATCGGATCGAACCCCATCAGCGTGGGCACCACCGAGAGTCGCAGGTAGTTCGACGGCGCGTTGCGCACCGAGCCGAGGATGTGGACCGGGCGCAGCACCACGGTCTCGGTCTCCGGGTGCTTCCAGAAGAACGACTGCGCGAGCATGTCGACCTCGACGAGGTCGCGGATGTCGGGGAAGCGCTGCCCGCCGAGCAGCGGCGCGTCCTCGGAGAGGAACTGCGCGTTGTCGGGCTGCGGGCCGTACACGTTGGCGCTCGAGAGCACCACGAGCTTGCCGATCTTGTACTGCGCGACGTACTCGAGGGAGCTTGGTGAACGCCGAGACGTTCCAGGAGTGGTGGTCCTCGGCCGAGGCGCGGGGGTCGTGCATGATGCCGAGGTGCACGACCGCGGCGACGGCGTTGGGCCCGCCGCGGAACACGTCCTGGGTCTTCTTGCGGCGCAGGTCGACCTGCCAGTGCTCGACGTCCTTGGGCTTGCCCTCGAACGGACGGCGGTCGATGCCCACCACGCGCGTCTTGCGGTGGAGCATGCGGCACACGCGGCGGCCGAGGCGACCGCACACCCCCGTGACCACCACGGCGGGCTCGGCCTCGGTGGACCGCGGCGCCGGCGGAGGCACGGTGACGCGCTTCGGCACGCTGACCCGTCGCGACTCGGACATCGCGGTCAAGGTAACCGGCGCCGAGGTCGCCTGTCACGACCCACCGCTCGTCACGTCGCGTCAGGGATCAGCAGGATCTTCCCGACCACCTTGCCGGCCCGCGACAGCGCGTGGGCGGCCTCGGCCTCGGCGAGCGGGAATCGCGCCTCGATCACCGGCTCGAGCTCGCCCCTCCCGAGCGCCGCGACCAGCGGGCGCAGCCGCGCGCCGTCGGGCCGACCGAGCACCGCGCGGAAGCGCCGCGAGAAGGCGATGGTCGCGTAGTCGCCGGGGCGCACCACCACGAGCCCGCACACGCCACGCTCCGCGAGGAGCTCCTTGCACCCGGCGAGCGGATAGGTGGCGCTGCCGACCGCGTGCACGATGCGATCGAACGGCCCGTGCGCGCGCGCGGCCACGAGGGCGTCCCCCTTGGTGTAGTCGACGGCGATCCCGGCGAAGCGCTCGACGATGCCGACGTTGCGCCCCGAGCACACGCCGACCGCCTGGCCACCGAGGTTGCGCACGAGCTGGAGCGCGAAGAGCCCGACCCCTCCCGACGCGCCGAGCACCAGCACCCGCGGGTTCTCGGGCAGAGGGCCGAGGTCGTGCAGCACGACCGACGGCGTGACCGCGGCCACCGGCAAGCACGCGGCCGCCTCGAAGCCCACCGCGTCCGGCAGGACCGCGCACTGATCGGGGCGCACCACGACCTCGTCCGCGTAGCTGCCGAGCTGCTTGCGCGCGAAGTTGGTGCCCCCGACGACGCGCGCGCCGGCCGTGAGCTCCTGCACGCCGCTGCCGACCTCGGTGACCTCGCCCGCGAAGTCCACGCCCACCACCAGCGGGCCACGCGGACCGACGAAGTGGTGCGCCATCCGCAGCGGACCGCCGGTGCGCATCTTCCAGTCGACCGGGTTGACCCCGATCGCGCGCACGCGGACGCGCACCTCGTCTGCGCCGAGAACGCGGGAGGGCAGGGTGACGAGCCGCAGGGGCTCGTCGGCCGAGGCCGAGGTGGCGACCCGCACCGGCTACGCTCCGCTCACTCGTTGGCTGGAGCGGCCGCCCGTGGAGGCGGCCGCCGTTCGCTTCGCTCGCCTCCGGCTCGCTCCGCTCACTTCTTCGGGCACGGCTTCCACACCTTGATGCCCTCTTCGATCACGACCTCGCAGAGATCCTGCTGCGGCTTGCCGGACGCGGGGGGCTTCGCCGTGCCAGCGCCTCCGCCCAGCGTGAACGTCGCCTTCTGATCCGCGTCGGCGAGCAGGCGCTTGTCGGCCGCCGCGCCGCTCTTGGTCGCCCGGAGGTGCACCGCGGTGCCGGCGGGGACCTTCACCTCGCACGGGGTCGTGTCGCACACCTGCAACCAGTCCTTGCCGACCTCGCGCTCCACGACGGCGCCCGGCGGCGTGGTCTCCACCTTGAGCACCACCAGGGCGGGCGTGGGGGCCGACGACGAGGCCGGCGGCGCGACGCTCGTCGAGACGGAGGGCGGCGCGGAGGCGACCACCACCTCCTTGGCGCTGGATGCGGCGGCGCTGCCCACCGGCGGCGGCGCGACCGGCGCGGTCATGGCGCGGAACACGAAGTACCCCGTGACGCCGATCAGCACCACGGCCACGGCGGCGATGCCCTTGACCGCGCCGCCGCCGCCGCCGGTCTTCTTCTCGGGCGCGGCGACCACCGCCATCTCGGTCGCGGCCTGCGGGCGCGCTGGTGCCTCGACCATCGTCGCGGCCCGCGCGTCGGGGATCGGTCCGGCCGCGGGCGCCACGCTCACCGTGGTGGGCCCCCCGTGCATCGCGGGCGGGAGGTGGCTGATGAGCTTCATGTTGGTCGGCGACGGCACCACCCCCGCCAGCGACGGCATGTGGCTGCCGCGCAGCGCGCGCAGCGACTCGTCGCTCATGCCCTCGGGCGTGGCGATCAGCGCCTGCGCGAACTCGGGCATCGACGCGAAGCGCTCGTCGGGCTTCTTGGCGAGCGACTTGTGCACCACCGCGGCGAGCTCGGGCGAGCACTCGAACCCGAGCGGCGCGCGGTCGACGAGCGCGGGGATCGGCTCGATCATGTGCGCGCTCAAGATCCCCATGAAGGTCTCGCCGTGGAACGGGGTCTTCCCGGTGAGCATCTCGAACAGCATCACGCCGAGGGCGTAGACGTCGACGCGCCGGTCGATCGACTTGCCCTGCGCCTGCTCGGGCGACATGTACTCGGGCGTGCCGAAGATCACGCCGGTCTTGGTGAGCTTGCGCCCCGAGACCTTGGCGTTGGGGTCGGCCGCGTCCTCGCCGTCGGCGCGCAGCTGCGCGATGCCGAAGTCGACGATCTTGATGTGCTCGCGCCCCTCCTCGTCGGTGCGCACGAACACGTTCTCGGGCTTCATGTCGCGGTGGATGACGCCCTTCAGGTGGGCCGCGCCGAGCGCTCGCGCCATCTTGATGGCGAGCCGGACCGCACGCACCGGCTCGAGGTGCATCTCGGCCTCGAGCACACGGGCGAGATCGACGCCCTCGAGCAGCTCCATCGCGAGGAAGAACCGGCCGTCGTCGGTGCGGCCGAAGTCGAACACCTCGAGGATGCCCTCGTGCTTGATGCGGGAGGCCGACCGCGCCTCTTGCTGGAAGCGCGCGACCACGTCTTCACGGAGGGCGTACTGCTCCTTGAGCACCTTGATCGCGACGCGCTTCTCGATGGCCTCGTGCTCGGCCAGGTAGACCATGCCCATGCCGCCCTCGCCGATGCGGCGGAGCAGTCGATAGCGGCCGCCGACCAGCGTGCGGACGAGCGGGTCGTCGTCGTCGAGGATCTTGCGCGCCTCTTCGGACTCGAGCAGCCGGGCCCCGTCGATCTGGCAGAACGCCACCTCGAGCGGGTAGTCCTTGCCGCACACGGGGCACGTCTTCCCGGTCATTTCTCAGGCATTCGTAGCACGAACCGCCGGTTTTGCAGACAACCAGCCGCCTGGCACGACGAAGCTCCGGGGGGCGAGCCGATCCGCCCGCGCGACCAGCGCGGCCAGCGCGCATGGCCGGGCCGCGTCGGCGAACCCGAGGGCGTGGCCGAGCGGGCCCAGGATCTCCTCGGCCGCCATGCCCCGCGCGCGGAGCTCCCGGATCGTCGAGCCGGAGACCTGGGTCTGGTGGCGCTTGGCGAGGCGCTCGCCATCGGGTCCTCGCACGACCGGGAGGTGGGCGTAGCGCGGCGAGGGCAGCCCGAGCAGGCGCTGGAGCAGGAGCTGCCGGGCCGTCGAGCCGAGGAGATCGTCGCCCCGGTGCACCTCGTCGATGCGCATCCGCCCGTCGTCGACGGCGACCGCGAGCTGGTAGGCGAACACGCCGTCCGCGCGGCGCAGCACGAAGTCACCGACCACCGCGGCCACGTCCTCCTCGATCGGCCCGCGCACGAGGTCGTCGAAGGCGACGCGGCCCTCGGGCACCCACAGGCGGAGCGCCGCGGGACGGTCCTTGCGCCGCGCAGGGTCGCGACACGTGCCCGGGTAGCGCGGGCCTTCTTCGCCCTCGTGCGGCGCGCTCGCCGCGATCTCGGCGCGGGTGCACGTGCACGGGTACGTCGGCAGCCGCCCGAGCGCCTCCTCGTAGATCGCGCCCGCCTCGCCCTGTACATAAGGACTGTATGGACCCTCGACCGACGGGCCCTCGTCCCAGGAGAGGCCGAGGAACCGGAGGTCGTCGAGGATGCGCTCCGCGGCGCCCGGCACCACGCGTGGCGGGTCGAGATCCTCCATCCGCACCACGAACGCGCCGCCGTGCACCCTGGCGCGGCAGTAGGCGGCGAGCGCCACGAGCGCGCCGCCGAGGTGCAGATCCCCGGTGGGCGAGGGCGCGAACCGCGTGCGCATCAGCGGCGGGGCTTGGTCTTCTTCTGGCAGTCCGGGCAGACGCCGTAGATCTCGTGCTTGTGGAAGCGGGTGACGAAGCCGAACCGCTTGGCCACCTCGTCCTGCAGCCGCTCGATGTCGGGGGCCTCGAACTCGGTGATCTTGGCGCACTCCACGCAGATCAGGTGGTCGTGGTGCGCCTCCTCGTCGGCGAGCTCGTAGCGCGCGAGGCCGTCGCCGAACCGGTGCTCGTCGGCCACGCCGCTCTCGGTGAGCAGCTTGAGGGTGCGGTAGACCGTGGCGTAGCCGATGGCCGCGTCGCGCTCGCGGACCCGCGCGAGCAGCTCCTCGATGGAGACGTGGTCGGGCTGGACGAAGAACGCGTCGACGATCGCGTCGCGCTGCTTGGTCGAGCGAAGGCCCTTCTTCGCCATGTAGGCGGCGAGCATGTCCCGGAAACGCTGGAGGTCGGCCATTGCTCAACCGGGATTGTCGTCCATTCTCTCGCCTTCGGGAAGCGCCGCGGCGACCAGATCGCGCGCGCCGAGGGCGACGGTCGCCGCGAGCGCGGCCAAGGGCGCGTAGGTGGCCCTCACGAGCCCGAGCGCCACCGGCAACGCGGCGAGCGCCACCGGTACGAGGCCGACCAGCAACGTCGCCGAGACGCGCGCGCGGGTGGCCTGCGCGAGCGCGAGCACGTCGACGGCCGAAACGAGCTGGTCGTGGGCCAGCGCAATCGTCCCCGCGCCGCGGTCGTTGCGCGGCTCCTCGCGCAGATCCGGGGGATTGCCGGCCTCGTCGAGCGCGATCGCCACGTCGGCCGCGCCGAGCGCCTGGCCGTCGAGGTCGGAGCGACCGATCACCGCGACGCGCCCGCCGGTCTGCGCCACGCGCCGCACCTCGGCCGCGCGATCGCGCGGGAGCACCTCGGCGCGCACGTTCTCGATGTCGAGCGCCTTGCCGATCGAGGCGAGCCGCTCGCGGGTGCCCCCGCCGAGCAGCACCGGCTCGACCTCGATGTCGTGCAGGCGCTGGACGGCGGCGAGCGCCCCGTGACGCAGCGGGGTCTGCAGGAGCAGGAGGCCGATCGCGCGCCCGCCGCGCGCCACGATGACCACGTCGCGGCCGCGCCGCTCGAGCTCGACGATGCGCGTCTCGTGCTCGGCGGTGGCGACGTGGGCGTGCAAGCAGTGCGTGCGGCTGCCGACGACGACCTCCTGCATGCGGCCGGACACGCCCGCCACCTCGCCCCGCACGCCGAGGCCCGGCTCCACGTGGACGTTGCGGACCACCTCGCGCCGGATGCCCCGCGCGTCGGCGAGCTTGCCGACGAGGATGGCGATCGGGTGCGGCAAACCCGCCTCGACACCCGCGGCGAGCGCGAGCACGTCGTCGCGGGTCGCGTCGCCGAGCGGCTCGATGTCACACCCGTCGGGGGTGCCGCCGAGCAGCGTGCCGCGCGCGCAGATGATCGCGCTCCGCACCCCGGAGGCCCGCGCGAACGTGCTCGCGTCGCGGAACGCAGCGCCGCGCCGGCACGCCTCGACGATCCCGGCCAGCTGGTCGCGCACGGCGAGCCGGCGGGCGGGCGGCACGAGCATGGAGGCGCCGGTGACCAGCGCCGCGGCGGCCGTGGGGCCGATGCGCCCCTTGGTGACGAGGCCGACGGCGACGGCGAAGCCGACCAGCGCGGCGACCACCCACGGCGCCGAGCGGTCGAGCGTGCGCAACCCCGGAGAGGCGCGGTCCGAGCGCTCGAGCGCGTCGGAGAGGAGCCGCGCGAACGCGCGATCGCGACCGGTGGCCGTCACGCGCGCGGTCGCGGCGCCGCCCCGCACGATGGCCCCGGCGGGCACGGGCTCGCCCTCGCCGCGCTCGAAGGAGATGCCACCCGCCGCCCACAGCTCGAGGGTCACGCGGCCCTCGAGGATCCGCACGTCGGCGCGCACCGCGGTGCCCACGCGCAGCTCCATCATCGAGCCCACCTCGATCTCGTCGTCGTGGGCCAGCGCGCCGAGGATGCCGCGCGCCGCCTCGAGCGTGGGCCGCAACGACGCGTGGCCGACCACCTCGGCGACGGCCGCCGCGACGACGACCCACACCGAGGCCGCGAGCGCGGTGCCGCTGCCCGACTTGCCGAGCACCCGCAGGCCCCACGCGAGACCCACCATGGCCGCGGCCGCGAACGCCGAGGGCGCGAGCGCGCCGCCGAGATCGTGCTCGAGCACGCGCGACCAACCGGAGCGCGCGGCGGGTCGCAGCCAGTCGCGCGACGCGAGCCCGAGGAGCGCCGCCGCGGCCGCCGTGGAGAGCGACAATCGCAGCGCCTCCGAGCGCGGATCGATCAACGCGAGCGCGAACGCCCCGACCGAGAACACGAGGGCGAGCGTGCGCAGCAGCGGCGCCGGGTCGGCGCCCTTGCTCGACTCCGAGCGCATGGGCGGCGGCAACGAGGGGAACGCCGGCAGCGAAGAGGTGGAGAGGCGCGGCGGCTCGAGCCGGGAGGTGGGCAGCGAGTCGCGCGGAGAAGAGGGCGGCAGGCGAGCGCTCGGTGGCGACCACGACTCCACGATCGGCGGAGACTTCGGCGCGGTCGAGACCGGGCGCTCGGAGACGACCGGCGGACGATCGGCGCGACGATCGGCGCGACCGGAGGCAGCCGCACGGGGGGGCTCACCACCACGACCGGCGAGTCGTCGCGCAGCGCCGGCAGCGAGAGGACCGAGAGGCGCTCCGGGGTCCGCTGGGTGACGGGGGGTGGTTCGACGGTCGTTTCCTCGGCCTCGACGGCCTCCGGCGGCGGCTCGACCGCCGGCGACGGGACGACGCGAGGGGCCACGGGAGGGGGCGCGAGCGAGACCGCGTCCGTCGCGAGCCGGCACTCCCGGGAGCAGAAGTACGCGAATTTCCCCTGCAGAATCGCCACTGCGGGCGCGCGGAGGACGTCGACGGGCCTGGAGCACGTCGGACAGGGCCGCATCGAGACCGGCTCCATCGGAATCGGCTGACGGAGCACGAGCAGCCGGCACCGTCAAGCAAGTCCCCCCGTTGAAAGGCTCGGAAGCGGCACTATCCTGCGCCCCCACATGACCGCGATCGAGAACGACCAAGCCGAGGCCAAGGGCAACGACGAGCCGCAGACTCCTGCCGAGGCTCCCACGGAAGCCAAGAGCGCGCCGCCTCCCGATCTGCTCGCGGAGGCCAGGGCCGACGCCACGCGTTTGAAGGATCAGCTCCTGCGCACGGCGGCCGATTTCGACAACTACCGCAAGCGCGCGCGCCGCGATCAAGAGGACGCGCACAAGAAGGGCACCGAGGAGCTGCTCAAGGCGCTCCTGCCGGTGTTCGACAACCTCGAGCGCGCGGTCTCGCACGCCGAGGGCACGAGCGACGCCAAGGCCATCGGCGACGGCGTCCGCATGGTGCTCAAGCAGTTCACCGACACCCTCGAGCGCCTCGGCATCACCCGCGTCGGCGGACTCGGCAAGGCGTTCGACCCGCTGGTCCACGAGGCCATCCAGCAGATCGAGACCGACGAGCACCCGCCGGGCACCGTCGTCGCCGAGGTGCAGGCCGGGTACTCGTTCCACGACCGGCTCCTCCGCGCCGCCATGGTCGTGGTCGCGCGGCCCAAGCCCAAGCCCGAGGCGTGACGGTCACCGTCGACGCGTGGAGCCCCGGCGCGCGTCGCGTCTCGAAGCGCGACGCTTCGGGCTGGGGCGTCGACGCCCACGTCGTCGATCTCCCGAGCGGCGGCACGTTCGTCTACGCACCCGTGCGCGGCGCCGCGGAGCACTACGGCGCGCCCGCGGTGATCCTCGCGCCCAAGCTCTACCCCCACCTCGGGCTCGCCGAGGCCCGCGCAGCCGCGCCGGAGGCCCTCGTGTGCGCGAGCGCGACCGCGCTCCCGCGCCTCGGCACGCAGGGCCACGCCGGGCTCGTCGCCGGCGAGGACGTCCGCGTCGACGGCGTCGAGCTCCTGGCCGTGCCGGGCACCAAGAACGGCGAGACGTGGGCGTTCTTCCCCGCTCGCCGCCTCTTGCTCGTGTGCGACGCGTTCTTCCACGTCGTGCAGCCGGTCACCGGATTCACCGGCTTCGCCCTCCGCGCCCTGCGCACCGTCTCCGGGCTCAAGCTCGGGCGCACGTTCGTGTGGCTCGCGCTCGCCGATCTCGCCACCTACCGCGCCTGGGCCGAGGCCACGCTGACGCGCCTGCGCCCCACGGCCGTCGGATTCTCCCACGGCGAGGTGCTCGTCGCCGAAGACGCGACCGAGCAGCTGCTCGCGGTGCTGCGCGCCGTCTGAACCGCAGCTTGCGTCGGGGGCGATCGCGGCGCGATGATGCCGCCCCGATGGACCTGTCCTTCTCCCCCGAAGAGCGCGCCTTCCGCGAGGAGGTCCGCGCGTGGATCAAGACCGCCATGCCCCCGCACCTCGCCGCGAAGGCGGCGGTCGACGGGCACTTCGAGATGCCCGAGGTGATGGAGTGGCACAAGGTCCTCGCCCAGAAGGGCTGGGTCGCGCCGCACTGGCCGGTCGAGTGGGGCGGGCCCGGGCTCGACGTCGCGCGCCGCTTCATCCTCACCGAGGAGCTCGAGCTCGCCGGCGCGCCGCAGCTCTCGCCGTTCGGCCTCACCATGGCCGGGCCACTGCTCATGCAGTTCGGCAACGAGGCCCAGAAGCAGCGCTACCTGCCCAAGATCCTCTCCGGCGAGGAGGTCTGGTGTCAGGGCTACAGCGAGCCCAACGCCGGCAGCGACCTCGCCTCGCTGCGCCTCGCCGCGCGCGCCGACGGGGACTTCTTCGTGCTCGACGGCCAGAAGACCTGGACCACCTACGCGCAGTACGCCGGGTGGATCTTCGTCCTCGCGCGCACCGATCCGGCGGCCAAGAAGCAGTCCGGCATCAGCTTCTTCGTCGTCGACATGACGAGCCCCGGCATCCGCGTGCGCCCCACGCTGACCATCGGCGGCACCCACGCCTTCTGCGACACGTTCTTCGAGAACGTGCGCGTCCCCAAGGAGAACCTGGTCGGCCCGCTGAACGGCGGGTGGACTTTGGCCAAGGCGCTGCTCGGTCACGAGCGCACGCTGGTCGCCGCGGTGGGCCACTCCACGCGCACGCTGCTGCGCTGCAAGCGCATCGCGCGCGAGACGATCGGCGACGACGGCCGCCCGCTGAGCCAGGACCCGGTGTGGCGCGCCAAGATCGCGCGCATGGAGTGTCGCCTCGAGGCGCTCCGCATGCAGAACTACCGCGCGATCGCCGGCGCCAAGCAGGGCCACGCGCCCGGCCCGGAGTCGTCGATCCTCAAGCTCCGGGGCAGCGAGGTGTTGCAGGGCATGTTCGAGCTCGCGCTCGATCTGATGGGCCACGACGGCCTCTCGTGGATGAACGAGCCCGGCGTCGTGCCCGCCCACGAGGACTGGGTCGCCCCCACCTACGACTACGTGCGCGCCGCGACCATCTACGCCGGCAGCAACGAGATCCAGAAGAACATCATCGCCAAGCTGATCCTGGGGTTGTCATGAACTTCGAGCTCGACGACGACCAGCGCATGCTGGTGGACAGTGTGCAGACCTTCGTGCGCAAGGAGTCGCCGGTGTCGCGGTTCCGCGCGCTGCGCTCGAGCGGCGAGGGCGTGACCGGCGAGGGCGACGGCTTCTCGCGCGATCTCTACCGCAAGATGGGCGAGCTCGGCTGGCTCGGCCTGCCCCTGCCCGAGTCGGTCGGTGGGCTCGGCGGCAGCTTCGTCGACCTGATGCTCGTGCTCGAGCAGCTCGGCACCACGCTCGTGCCCGAGCCGATCCTCTCGTCGATCGTGCTCTCCGCGATGACGGTGGCCGAGTGCGGCGGCGAGCGCTTCCTCGACGGCGTCGCGACCGGCGACCGCCTGCTCGGCCTGGCCTACGCCGAGCAGAACGGCCGCTACGATCTCTCGCGCCTCGAGGCCACCGCCGAGAAGTCCGGCGCCGGCTACCGCCTCCGCGCGAACAAGCGCTTCGTGCTCGACGGCCACGTCGCCGACGCCTTCGTCGTGTCGGCGAAGCTCGACGGCAAGGTCGCGCTGTTCGTGGTGGAGGCCAAGGACGCCAAGGTCCAGCGCCTCAAGACCCACGACGGGCGATTCGCGGCCCACGTGTCGTTCGACGTCGAGCTCGCGGCCGACCGCCTGCTCGCCGCCGACGGCCTCGCCGCGCTCTCTCGCGCCGTCGAACGTGGCGCCGCCGCGGTGTGCGCCGAGGGCCTCGGGGTCATGCAGACCGTGCTCTCCATGACCCGCGACTACCTGAGCCAGCGCGAGCAGTTCGGCGTGAAGATCGGCTCGTTCCAGGCGCTGCAGCACCGCTGCGTCGACATGTTCGTCGAGACCGAGCTCGCGCGCTCCACCACGCTGCTCGCCGCGCTCGCCCTCGACGACCCGAAGGCGGTCTCCGTGGCCAAGGTGCAGCTCGCGGCCGGTGGGCGGCTCGTGGTGCAGCAGGCCGTGCAGCTCCACGGCGGCATCGGCATCACCGACGAGGCCGACGTCGGCCTCTACTTCAAGCGCATGCACGTGATCCAGGCGCTGTTCGGCGACGAGGACTTCCACCTCGCCCGCGTGGCCCGCCTCGGCCTCGACTGATCACTCGCGCGGCTGCTCGAGCAGATCCCGGCCCGCGCGCCGCAGGTTCTCGGTGATGGTGCCGAACACCCGCGCGGGGAAGCCCTCGGGGAGCTGCCCCGCGACCACGTCGATCGCGCCCGGTGTGCGCGCCACGACCTCCTCGAGGATCGCATCCATGGTCGACACCTGACAGCGCCGCGCCGTCTCGATGAAGTGCCGGCGGCGGATCTCGTCGAGCCGGTAGTGCTTGCTCGCGCCGTGTAAGGCCATGGCGAGCTTCAGCTTCTCGGGGTGGATCTGGTTCGCGCGGCGGCCGGCGACGGGCCAGGCCGAGAGCACGTCGTACAGCGGCGTCAGGCGATAGCGGGAGCCCGCGAGCAGCTGCAGGCTGAAGTTCTTGGCGTGACCGTCGGTGGCGGCGAGCAAGAAGAACAGGAGCTGCGCGCGCAGCACCGTCGCGAGGTCCTCGCTGCGTGACACCGAGCCCTGGAGCAGGCTCGCGATCGCGACGATTCCAGGCCCGCCGTCGGCCTCGTACTTGCTCGAGCCCGGGGTGCCCGTGGCCTGGCAGAAGTCCTCCTGGGGGAGCCTCAGCCAGTAGCGAGCGGAGGCGTGCAGGGCCCGGTCGAAGCGCCGGACGACCAGCGCTCGGACCGCCCCGAACTGCTGCACCGCGCAGTCGGCGACGGGCACACCGAACGCCGAGAGCAGCTTCGCGCAGAGCCACTCGTTCTCGAGCGAGTCGCGCATGTCCATCTGCCGACCGCCGACCAGGCCGAGCGGCAGCTTGAAGATGTGGGTGGTCGGCGTCGCACCATGCGGCCGACACCAGCGCCCGTCGTGCCACGTGAGCGCGGTCTTCTCCTGGGCGCCCGCGATCGAGATGCGGAAGCTCTCGTCGTCGTCGGCAGCCAAGGGGGTCGCGGTGGCGCCACGCAGCAGCGCCTCGATGTCCTGGTCGGCGAGGGGTGTCACGGCGATCTCGGTCACGCCCTCGGGGGTCTCGCCCGCGGGAAGGAGCTGCACCGCGCCCACGCAGTCTCGTCCGACGGCAGCGAGCAGGTCGAAGGCCTGTCCGGTCCTCGTGTGGAACCGGGATCGAATCCGCTGCCGGATCGCCTCGCTGTCCGGCAACAGGTTGTCGAAATAGAAGCCGACGCGTTCACCGCGGAGCGGCAGGCCATCGAACGAGAGCGGCAGCGACAGCGACAGCGGACGCGCCGACGGACCCTCGACCCAGTTCGGGTCGTAGGCGAGCTCCATGGGGCCGCGCGTCGGGATGCTCCAGCGTCCGACGCGGAGGCCGTTGATCCAGACGTCGAGGGCGCGGGCCTGGGAGCGACGAGCCACGACTCACCACTCGGTCTTCGGATCGGGCGTCTCCGTCGCGTCCTGCACGATGATCTCCAGACCCAGGAGCTTCGCGAGCAAGAGGAGGCGATCGAGGGTCAGGGCCTCGGGATGGGCTTCGAGGGTCGAGAGTCGGCTCTGGCTGACCCCCATCTCGATCGCGAGATGGTCCTGCGACAGTCGACGCGCACGACGGCGACCCCGAAGAATTTCAGCGAGTTGCCCAGGAGTCGAGAGGATCTGGCGCATGGGACATCTGCAGGGCAGATAACCGCAGTTTATCCGCCAGGCGCGTAACTGGCAAATATTCGTCTGGCGAATGAGGGGGTCAGAAGCGCATCCCGATCGTCACCCAACCACCGCCCACCGTGGGCCCCATCGCCACCGTCGTCCTCTCGGTCGCGAACCACGCGTCTTCGCGGCACCGAGGTCCCGGATCTCGACGCTCGTGCGCAACTGCAGGAACACCGCCGCGCCCGCGCTGGCCGGCGAAGTGAACCCTGCAAGTGAACGAAGCGAGCCGGACGGCCGCAACAGCCAACAGGGGTGGCCTTGAGCCGCCCGGCCGTCGCCCCTATCGGCTCGGTCGATGTCCACGGCCGCCTTCCGGCGCCTCTCGATCGCGACGCTCGTCGCCACCCTCGCGGTGATCCTGTGGGGGGCCTACGTGCGCGCGAGCGGGTCCGGCGCGGGGTGCGGCAGCCACTGGCCGCTGTGCAACGGCGAGGTCCTCCCGCGCTCGCCGAACGCCAAGCTCGTGGTCGAGTTCACCCACCGCGTCACCTCGGGGCTCTCGCTGATCCTCACCGTGATCCAGCTGTGGTTCGCGTTCCGCGTCTACCCGCGCGCCCACCGCGTCCGCAAGATGGCCGCGACCTCGATGTTCTTCATGGTCACCGAGGCCGCGGTCGGCGCGGGGCTCGTGCTGTTCGAGATGGTGGCCGGCAACAAGTCGCTCGCCCGCGTGTGGTGGATGAGCGCGCACCTCATCAACACGTACTTCCTCATCGCCTCGATGGCGCTCACCGCGGCGTTCTCGGCCGGCGTCGCCGCTCCTCGTCGCGGGCCGCGCACGCCGCTCGTCACGACCATCGCCGTCGGCATGCTCGCGGTCGGCACGAGCGGCGCGATCGTCGCGCTCGGCGACACGCTGTTCCCCTCGAAGTCCCTGGTCGAAGGCTTCCGCGCCGAGCTCTCCACCGGCGCGCACCTGCTGCTCCGGCTGCGGATCGTGCACCCCGTGCTGGCCCTCGCCGTCGGCGCGCTCGTGGCCTTCGTGGCCCGCGGCGAGCTCTCCCGCACCCGCGACCCGGACGTCGCGCGGACCGCTCGCGCCGTGCTCGTGCTGTTCGTCACCCAGATCGCCGTGGGCTTCGCGAATCTGGCGCTGCTCGCGCCGATCCCGCTGCAGATCGTCCACCTGCTGGTCGCCGATCTGCTCTGGATCGCCACGGTCCTGTTCGGCGTCGCGCTGCTGGGCGAGCGCGCCAGCACCCCTGCCCAGCTCGATGCGACCGTCGGCAGCCCGACGGTCTGACCGCGGATCTTCGCCGAACAGCGAGCCGGCCTGCGCCCGCGCCCCCCGTGCGCTATAACCCGCGGTCCCCTCGATGAGCAACTACCACCCCGACCGCGCCATCGTCGTGCAGTCCGATCTCTCGGTGCTCGTCGAAGTGGACGCGCCGGACTACCCCGCCGCGCGCGCGGCCATCGCGGCCATCGCCGAGCTCGAGAAGTCGCCCGAGCACGTGCACACCTACCGCATCACGCCGCTCTCCATCTGGAACGCGGCCGCCGCGGGGCGCACGGCCGCCGACGCCAAGGCCGGCCTGATCGCGCACGCCAAGTACGACGTGCCCGTCTCGGTGCTCCACCAGATCGACGACTTCTTCACGCGCTGGGGCAAGGTCACCCTCGAGCCGCACACCCCGGGGCAGGCCGAGGGCACGTTCACGCTCGTCGCGCGCGACCCGGCGGCCGAGGCGCGCATCGGCCGCGACAACTGGTTCGTCGAGCACACGTCGCCGATCGGCAAGGGCACCTTCGCCGTCGCGCTCGTGCACCGCGGCGAGGTCAAGCAGCGCGTGCTCAAGCTGGGCTGGCCGGTCGACGACCGCGCGGGCGTTCTCGCCGGCGACCCGCTCGCCTGCGCCCTCCGCGAGGACGTGTTCTCGCTGCGCACCTACCAGCGCGACGCGGTCGAGGTGTTCCTCGACGGCGGCGGTCACGGCGTGATCTGTCTGCCGTGCGGCGGCGGCAAGACGGTCGTCGCGCTCGCCACCATGGCGCGGCTCGAGACCCGCACGCTCATCCTCGTCACGGGCCACGAGGCCGCCGAGCAGTGGAAGCGCGAGCTCTGCCTCAAGACCACCATCACGCCCGACCAGATCGGCCTGTATTCCGGCCTCGCCAAGGAGGTCGCGCCGATCACCATCGCGACCTATTCGATCCTCACCGCTGGCGCCAAGACCAAGGCGATGAAGCACTTCGAGGCGCTCTGCAAGGAGCCGTGGGGCCTCGTGGTCTACGACGAGGTGCACCTGCTCCCGGCGCCGGTGTTCCGCCTCTCCGCGGCGCTGCAGGCGCGCCGCCGCCTCGGCCTCACCGCCACCCTCGTGCGCGAGGACGGCCGCGAGGGCGACGTGTTCAGCCTCATCGGCCCCAAGCGGTACGACGTCCCCTGGCGCGACCTCGAGGCCTCCGGGTTCATCGCCTCCGCGCGCTGCATCGAGCGCCGTGTGCCCATGCCCGAAGACGCGCGCCTGGCCTTCGACGTCGCGAGCGAGCCCCACGAGCGCGCCCGCCTCGCCGCCGACAACCCCGAGAAGGACGCGGTCGTCGCCGAGCTCGTCGCCGGCCACCACGACGACCAGATCCTCGTCATCGGCACCTACCTCGACCAGCTGCGCCGCCTGTCGGAGAAGCTCGGCGCGCCGCTGCTCACCGGCGAGACCCCGCACAGCAAGCGCGAGGAGCTGTACGGCGCGTTCCGGCGCAACGAGATCCGCGTGCTCGTCGTCTCGCGCGTCGCCAACTTCGCCATCGATCTGCCCGACGCTTCGGTGCTGGTCCAGGTCGCCGGCACGTTCGGCTCGCGGCAAGAAGAGGCGCAGCGGCTCGGGCGCATCCTGCGGCCGAAGCAGCGCGGCGCGTTCTTCTACACGCTGGTCTCGCAGGGCACCGAAGAGGTGGAGTGGGCGCGCAACCGCCAGCGCTTCCTCGCGGAGCAGGGCTACGGCTACGACATCGAAGGCCTGGAGATCCTCCAGGAACAGGCGCCGCCTTGAGCAAGCGGCCCTCGCTCGACACCGAGCTCAAGAACGCCCTGTCGGGTCGCGAGGTCGAGCTCTGCGCCGCGATCCTCGCCCGGGTCTGCGGCACCACCGCCGCCGCGGAGAAGCGCGATCTCGAGTCCTGGTACGAGGCCGCCGCGGAGGCGCTCGCCGACGCCGACGGGCTCGCGAGCCGCGTCGAGAAGCTCTCCGACCTCGAGCGGGTCACCCTCGCGCTGCTGGTCGCGCACCCCTGGTGGTCGCGCGTCGCCCTCGCGCAGGCCGTCGGCCTCCTGCGCCCCACCGCCGACGCGACCGGCGACACGGCCAAGGTCGGCCAGGCCGTCGCCGACACGCTGCGCGGCTTCCCGGTGCTCGTGCGCACCAACTCGTGGACGCGCACCGAGGAGCTCTCGCTGTTCGAGCCGCTCTCCACGCGCCTGCGCGGGCTCGTCGAGTCCACGCTCGCCGTCGGCCACGCGCGGCTCGTCGATCCGCTCCCCGACGCGGGCCTCGGCCGCACGCTGCTCGCGCTCGCGCTGTTCCCGGGGCTCGTGGCCCAGCGGCGCCCCCGCGTCACGCGCGGCGGCGACCTGCACGCCGCCGACGCCACGCGCCTCGAGCGCACCCTCGGCGACGCGCGCGGCATGTACGCCACCTGGGATCGCCTGCACGCCTTCGAGGAGATCGACGGCGCGCTCGCCCCCATCGCCACGCGTTGCCGCGCCCTCCTCGACGACCCGAGCGGCCTCGTCGCGGAGCTGCTCCGCCACCGGCTCTCCGATCTCGGCTGGGAGCTCGCGGCCCTCGCGGCGAGCGCCCCCGAGGGCCACGGCTGCGAGCTCGGCGCCGCGCTGCTCTCGGTCGGCCTGCGGGCGCGCTTCGCGTACGGCCTCGATCCGGCCGCGCTCGTGCAGCACGTCACCCACGAAGATCTGCGCTTCTCGCCCTTCGTCCTCGCCTCGATGCGCGACGACACCCTCGCCATCCCGCGCGACGTCCGCGCGGCGGTGCGCGGCGAGCCCATCGCCCTCGCCGGCTCGGCGGGGTTCGTGCAGCCCAACTACGAGGTGGTCATCCCGCCGGGCGCGCCGCTCGGGCCCACGTTCGTGGTCGGGTGCGCGGCCGAGCTGCGCCACCTCGAGGCCGTCGCGCGCCTCGAGCTCACCCGCGAGAGCGTGCTCGCCGCGCGGGCCGTCGGCGTGGAGCCCGCGCAGATCGTCGCCGCCCTCGAGGCCATCTCGGCGCCACGCCCGCTGCCGCCCGCGGTCCGCCACGCGATCGAGGAGTGGGGCGCGGCCGTCGGCGAGGCGCGCGTGCGCACCGCGGTGCTGTTCGACGTGCGCGCGTCCGACGCGCTGCTCGAGATCGTCGCGCGCGAGCTCGAGCCCCTCGTCGTCGACCGCCCGGCGCCGCGCCTCTTCGTGCTGTCGCGGGCCCCCACGCCCCGTGAGCTCGCGCGCCTGCGCGACGCCGGCGTGATCACGCGCGCGGTCGCGAGCGCCGGGCAGCGGCCCGAGCGCGACGACGACGACGAGCGGCCTGCCGTCGCTCCCTTCGCGCTCAGCGCCGGTCGGAGGCCGCTGCGCGACCTGCGCGACGACGTCGACCCCTACCGCACCACCGCGGTCGTCGAGGCCTCGCGCCCGAAGAAGGGCTCGGCCCCCGCCCGCGACACCCGCCCCGGCGCGATCGACCCGGACGACGGCGGCGAGCGCCCGCTGCCACCGCTCGTGCGGGTGGCCCTCGAGGAGCGCCGCACTGCCCTGGCCGCCCGCCCCGAGCTGCTGGGCGAGCTGCGCAAGGTCGAGGCCTCGGGCCCGTTCCGCCGCGCGGCGGCCACCAACCCGAGCGCCCTCGCCCTCGCGATCCGCCGCGCGAGCGACCCGACGCGCCTGACCGTCGAGGTGGCGCGGCTCGTGGCCGAGGCCTCGATGCGCCGGGCCTCGGACTGACGCCCTGCGTGGCCGGAGTGATGGAGACGGGGTGGCCTCTTGCCGCGGAAGGACCGGTGTGGGTCGGGCGGCGACGTTCGCATTGCCGCCCCTCCCGGCACGTGCGAACAGCCGGCCCCGCATGTCCCTGCGCCGTATCGCCCCGCTTCTCGCGCTCGCACCCGCGCTTTCCGTGCTCCTCGCGAGCCCGGCGGCCCTGGCCGACGATCCCCCCGCCACGCCCGCGCCTTCGAGCACCGAGCCCAAGCCCGAGGTCGCGGAGCCGAAGAAGCCCGATCTGATCCCGGCCAGCAAGGAGCCGGAGAAAGAGCCGGAGGCCAAAGCGGATCCCAAGGCGGCCGGGGCCAAGCCCGCCGAGGCCAAGGGCGACGTGCAGAGCGACGAGTGGTGGACGCACACGCGCCCCATCGTCGAGATCCACGGCTTCTTCCGCACCCGCGGCGAGGTGTTCCACAACTTCTCGCTCGGCCGCGTCGACCCGCCCACCACGAACAACCGGCTGTTCCCCCGCCCGATCGGCGACTCGTACGTACAGCAGCCCGGCGGCAACACCGTCGCCACCTATGGCTGCGGCCCGACCGACAACCCCGGCGCCGGCGCGGCCAACCAGGTCAACGCGCCCACGCTCACGCCGTGCAGCGACAAGACGCACGCCTCGGCCAACCTGCGCTTCCGGATCGACCCCGAGATCCACATCTCGGACAACGTCCGCATCCTCAGCCAGATCGACCTGCTCGACAACGTGGTGCTCGGTTCCACGCCCGACGGCTACTCCAACAAGATCGACAAGGAAGGCAACCACGTCTACGTGGGCCGCGGCGGCTACATCCCGCTGCTCGCCTTTTCGAGCTCGCAGGTCCCCCCGACGGCGGGCGTGAACTCGTGGACCAACAGCATCGCGGTCAAGCGCGCGTGGGCCGAGGTGCTGCTCCCCAACATCGGCCAGATCCGCTTCGGCCGCATGCCCAACCAGTGGGGCCTCGGCATCCTCGCCAACAGCGGCGACACGATCGACAGCGACTACCAGTCGACCGCCGACCGCATCATGTTCGCGACGGGCATCCGCTCGCTCGACCTGTACTTCGCCGGCGCCTGGGACTTCCCGAACAGCGGCAAGACCAGCCAGACGCTCTTCGATCAGCAGGGCCAGCCGTACAACGTCTCGCAGCTCGCCAACACCAACCAGTGGATGCTCTCGGTGTTCCGCCGGCTCAAGCCGGAGCAGCTCCGCGCGCGGCTCGCCAAGGGCGACACGGTCGTGCAGGGCGGCATCTTCGCGGTCTACCGCCAGCAGCTGTTCTCGACCGAGTCGAGCGAGGCCATGGGGCTCTCGACCGCGACCGACACCACCTACCAGAGCAAGCTCGTGCGCCTCGGCGCCAAGGCCTTCATCGGCAGCGGCTGGTTCCAGGTGCGCACCCGGCGGCTGCGCTGGGAGACGGAGCTCGTCTACATCTACGGCTCCATCGAGAACCCCCGCGGCGTCGAGAACGGCACCTACACCCGCGAGGACTACAAGATCCGTCAGTTCGGCGGCGCGAGCGAGCTCGAGTACAAGGCCCTCAACGACGACCTCACGCTGCGCTTCCACACCGGCCTCGCCACCGGCGATCAGGGCGTCGAGACCCTCGCGCCCGGCAACTCGGGCCTCCAGCCCCGCGTCACCGACGACAAGACCATCTCCACGTTCCGGTTCCACCCCGACTACCGCATCGACCTCATCCTCTTCCGCAACATCCTGAGCCGCGTGCAGGGCGCCTACTACTTCAAGCCCGGCGTGCAGTACGACTTCGCGCGGAGCCCCGACGGCGAGCGCTTCGGCGGCCGCGCGGACATCATCTACAGCCGCGCGTCCAAGTTCGTGCAGACCCCGGGGCACAAGGAAGACCTCGGCGTCGAGCTCGACTTCTCGCTCTACTACCAGTCGCGCGACGGCAGCCTGAACGACGATCCCAGCAAGATCGGTGGCTTCTACGCGATGCTCCAGTACGGCGTGCTCTTCCCGCTCGGCGGCCTCGGCTACATGCAGAGCCCGGGCTTCGTGGCGCCCGAGATCAGCTCCGCGCAGATCGTCCGCCTCTACCTCGGCGTCGTCTACTAGCCGGCCGGCTTCGTCGATCTCGCGCAACCAATCGCGGCGCCGCGCCGACGGAGCAGCAGCATGGCCAAGACCGAGACTCGCTTCGTCTGTCAGGCGTGCGGCGCCGCCGTCCCTCGGTGGGTGGGGCGCTGCTCGGGGTGCGGCGGCTGGAACACGCTCGTCGAGGAGATCACCCAGCGCGGCGGCAAGCGCACGCGCCACAGCCTGTCGCCCGACGTGCCGGGCCCGGTCTCGGTCGACTCGGTGCCGGAAGACGCCGCCGCGCGCCTGCCCACGGGCATCGCGGAGCTCGATCGCGTACTCGGCGGCGGCGCCGTCCTCGGCAGCGTGGTGCTCGTCGGCGGCGACCCGGGTGTTGGCAAGTCCACGCTGCTCCTGCAGGCCCTCGCGGGCCTCGCGCGCCGCGGGGCCCCGGCGCTCTACGCGTCCGGCGAGGAGTCCGTCGCGCAGGTGGCGCTGCGCGCGCGCCGCCTCTTCGGCGAGGGCTCGTTCGGCGACAAGCTCAAGCTGGTGGCCGCGAGCGACGTCGCCGACGTCGAGGCCGCGGCGAGCGCAGTGTCGCCCGTCGCGATCGTCGTCGACTCGGTGCAGGTGCTGAGGTCGGCCGACCTCGAGTCCGCGCCCGGCTCGGTCTCGCAGCTGCGCGAGGTCACCGCGCGGCTCATCGAGCTCGCCAAGTCCCGCCAGGCCGCGCTGTTCCTGGTCGGCCACGTCACCAAGGACGGCGCGCTCGCCGGGCCCAAGGTGCTCGAGCACCTCGTCGACGTCGTGCTCGCCTTCGAGGGCGAGCGCGGCAACGCCTTCCGCGCGCTCCGCGCGTCCAAGAACCGCTACGGCTCGGCCACCGAGGTCGGCGTGTTCGAGATGGCGCAGACCGGCCTCGCCGAGGTGCCCAACCCGAGCGAGCTCTTCCTCGCCGAGCGTCCCCTCCACGCGTCGGGGAGCGTGATTGCCCCGGTCACCCCGCAGGAGGGAGGCGCGCGTGCCGTGCTGGTCGAGGTGCAGGCGCTGGTCGGCAGCCCCCAGGGCGGGATGGCCCGCCGGGTGGCCACCGGCGTCGCCTCCTCACGGCTGGCGCTGCTGCTCGCCGTGCTCGAACGCAAGGTGGGGATCGGCCTCGCGACGTCGGATGTGTTCGCCAACGTGGCGGGTGGACTCACCATCGACGAGCCCGCGATCGACCTCCCCCTCGCCCTCGCCATCGCGAGCGCCGCCCGGGACATCCCCTGCCCGCGGGACCTCGTCGCCTTCGGCGAGGTGGGGTTGGCCGGGGAAGTTCGCGGGGTTGCGCGGGGTTCGACCCGCCTGTCCGAGGCCGCGTCCATGCGTTTCAAGCGCGCGTTGCTGCCCGCTTCCACGGCCGAGCGCCTCTCCGAGCGGGACCGGGCGGGCATCGAGCTGGTCGCGGTCCGCAGTGTGCATGAAGCCATCCGGTATGCGCTCGAGCTCGGCTGAGGTGGGCTGAGAACGTCCGTAGCGACGGAAACCTACATCTCGCTTCCAACCAAACCTTGATGTGCATCATTGTTTGCGGCGGGATGGGCCGCCACAATCCATGGACGGGGTGCAAGGGATGGTGATGGGAAGGTTCACGGTATGAGGCTGACGCCCAATCAAGTCGTGGATGCGATGAAGCAATGCGCGCTGTTCGCCGATCAGGACAGCGATGCGCTCGCCGATCTCGCGGCCGCGGGGTCTCCCCGCAGCTGGGAGGGCAACCGGCTGATGTTCGCGCAAGGCGAGCCCATGGGCGGCGTCTTGTTCCTCACGGCGGGCCTGGTCCGCGTCACGCTCGACCGCCACGTCCTCGATCTCGCGCGCGGCCCGTCCGTGCCGGTGCTCGCGGCGGCGCTCGAGCGCGGTCCGTCTCCGGTCGGCGTGTCTGCGCTCCGCGGCTGCGAAGGCATCGTCCTCGATCGCGACGCCTTCCTCTCCTTCGTCGACGCCCGCAAGGAGCTGCGCACGCGGCTGGTGGAGCAGCTCGCCGACGAGTCCAACGCCCGCCTCACGGCGATCCAGCACCTCGTCGGCGGCTCCGTCGAGCAGCGCATGGTCGCGGTCCTCGATCGACTCGCGGAGCGTCACGGCTCGCCGCTCGACGAGGGACGCTATGTCTCGCTGCCGCTGCGTCGCGCCGACATCGCGATGATGGTCTGCGCCACCACCGAGACGGCCTCCCGCACGCTCGCCGCGTTCGAACGCCGCGGCTGGCTGCGCACCAACCGCGCGGGGCTCTGGTGGGCAGGCGCGCGTCCCGAAGAGGTCCGGCAGCTGCGCACCCGCAGCGACCGGCCCGCGACGAGCGGCTGACGACTCGGTCTGCGGCGCGTCGCGGCTCTACAGGCTGAGCCCGACGCGCAGGCCGAACTCGTGGAACGAGGTGGCCGAGAAGTCGAACGCATTGGCCCGCGCCCCCGGCGCGACCGCCATGTTGTCCGGCTTGGGCGACGCCGGGAACTCGGCGACGCGTGAGATGGAGCTGATGGGGCTCCCGGGGAACACGTAGAGGCTGTACTGCGCGCTCACCCGCACGTGCCTCGTGGCCCACAGGTTGGCCGCGAACTGCAGCGCCTGCACCACGATGTTGGGGGAACGTGCGCTCGCGCCCGCCGAGGCGTCCGTGCGCGTGTCGAGATCGGTCGATCCCGGCGCGACCTCGCGATCGCCCGCGTTGGAGTCGTACGTGAGCCGCACGAGCTCGCCACGGAACACGAGCTGCAGCCCCTGGGGCGCAGGCGCGGTCGCGGGCGCACCCGCCTTCACGCGCGCCGGCGGCGTGCCCGGGTGCCCGTTGACGCGCGGCGTGCCGAGCGGCCAGACCGAGAGCTGCGCGTAGGCCGCGATGCCCTTGAGCGAGCCGTAGCGCTCCGACTGCCAGGGCGTGGTGACGAACGCTTCGCGGCGCCCCTCGTTCACCCAGACGAGCTCGCCGCGGAGGTCGAAGCGATCGAACGGCAGGTACAGCTCCGCCGCCGCCGCCAGCTGCTGGTTCGCGGGGATGATGTGCGTCTCGGTGACGCCCTTGCCGTAGACGGGCTGGTAGTACGCGTAGCCGCCCGACGCGGTCATCGCGGGCGCGTCGTAGAACACGAGGTCGGGGTCGCGGCGGCCGTAGCGCACGCTCGCGCCGACGTGCGCGTGGCCGAGCGCGTCGTCGCGGCTCGCGAGCGGGCGGAACACGACGCGCGCCATGCCGTCGACGCGGTTGTCGACCGACGGCCGGTTCGCGCCGTCGCCGCCGAACACGCCCGCGTACCAGTCGAGCGAGCGCGACGAGCCCCAGGCCATGATGCCGAGGTCGAGGTTGTACGGCGCGCCGACGGTGCGCACGGTGAGCGAGCGCTCCATGAAATCCATGAAGCGCGAGCTCGTCATGTTCTCCATGGTGAACGGCGCGTTGAACTGCCCGATCTGCACCCGGAACATCGGGTCGGCCTCGTAGCCGATGTACGCGTTGTAGACCGCGGCGCTGCTCTGCGAGCGCTGGAAGCCGTCCACCGTCTGCGGCCCGAAGCTGCCGCCGAGCCAGAAGAACCAGCGCGATCCGATCGAGCCCCCGAGCTCGAGCATCAGGCGCCGCACGCCGAGGTTGGCCTTGAGGCCGGTGCCCGCGCCTGCGTTCTGCGCGGCGCCGTAGGCGGCGGGGTTCTGGTATTCGGTGACGCCCTTGCCGGCGAAGCCGTAGCCGTCGATCTGGAGGCGACCACTCGGCTGCAGCACGAAGCTGTCGTCCCCGTTGCGCAGCTGGAACGCGCCGCCCTCCGTGAACACGAGGTGCGCGCCCGAGGCCGCGGGAGCCTTGTCGATCGACGACGTGGTTCCCGGACCGACGGGTGGCGTGGGCTCGGCCGGTAGCTTGGGGAGCTCGGCGGGCTTCGGGAGCTCCGCGCTCTCGGGGGGAGGCGCGGGCGGGGGCGATGCGGGCGCATCGTCGGCCGATGCGAGTGGCACCACCGCAGTGAAGACGAGGGCGACGGCGACCGACGAACCGAGGATGCGAGGCATGCGGGACATGGGGGGCCTACTTGGCGAAGTCTACGGACTCGAGCACCTTGTCGTCGGCGGGCGAGGAGCCGCTGGCGGCGCTCTGCATGGTGTACGTCGTGAGCTTGAAAGAGGCCGTGTCGGCGGTGACGATGGTGTAGATCCCCTCGTACGCCGCCGGGTCCTTGTCCTGATACTTCTGGATCTTGGCGGAGAAGGGGTTGTCGGTGGTCGTGGAGTAGGCGGGCGCGCCGGCCGCGGCGTCGATGAGGTAGGTCGTGCCCGTCGGGTCGGCCTTGTCACCCTTGATGGGGTTGTTGCGCTCGTAGAAGTGGTCGTGGCCGGCGACGTCGAGGTTCACGTGGTGCTTGTCGAACAGCGCCTGGAACGCCTCTTTGACCTTGGTGCGCTCGGCGGCGCGCTCTTTCTGCGTGGTCGAGCTGTACATCGGGTGGTGGTGGAAGGTGACGATCCACGGCACCGCCGCGCGGTTCTCGTTGGCCTTGCCCAGGTCCTTGTCGAGCCACGCGAGCAGCTCGGTCTTGTAGGTCCCCGTGTCGTCCGCCGAGGGCGAGACGACGCCGAAGAAGTCGTCGATCATGATGAAGTGCACCGGGCCCCAGTCGAACGAGCCGTAGCGCTCGGAGTGCTCAGTGCCCGACGTGGGCATCAGGAGGTGGCCGTAGTTGCGGATGAACTCGGACTCGTGGTTGCCGAGCGACATCGCGAAGAACACCGAGGTGCCAGCGTCTCCCGTGGCCTTGGACCAGATGTCCCAGAGATCCTGGTTGTACCCGAAGAGCACGCTGTCGCCGGTGGTGATGGTCATGCCGACGCCCGCGTTCTTGAGGCGCTTGGCGATGGCACCCCAGGTGGGCTGGGTGCTGCGACCGTCGGCGTCGCGCGAGTCGCCCGCGATGCCGAACAGCACCTTGTCGGTGGTGCCCTTCACGGGCGCGGTGGTCAGCGAGTAGACGGGGCTCCACACCTCCTTGCCGCTCGGTCCGCCACCGACCTGGTAGTAGTAGGTGCGGCCCGGCGTGAGCCCGCAGAGGTGTACCTCGTGGAACCGCACGCCCTCGGCCGGACCGGACTTGAGGCGGTCCTGCTGGACGAGGTAGCTGAAGCCGTCCTGGGTCTTGTCGAGCTTGTCGGCGGCCTCGCCGAAGCGCATGCGCGAGGCCTTGGTGGCCGCGTCGCTCTGCCAGCCGACGACGAAGCTGGTCGACGGATCCGCGTAGCCGGTCGAGGCCTTGTCGGTGTTGCCCCCGATGCCGCGCCGCACGTAGCGCAGGTCGGGCGTGGGGCCGACCGCGTCCTCGTGCTTCTCGAAGTCGGGGAAGCCCTCGATCTTCGGCGGGGTCGTCGTGTAGTTGCAGCCGGCGGGCGTGAACTTGGGCGTGACGACGACGCCGGTGTCGTCGACGGTGCCGGTGTCGGGCTTGGCGACCTTGATGAGCTCGGGGGTGTCGTCCGTACAGCTCGCGAGGAGGCCGTAGACCGAGGAGACCGCGACGAGCCCGAGGACACCGAACTGAAGACGACTGGCCATCGCGCGCACTCTAGCATCGTCACGCGGCGCGCAGGACCTCCGCGCGCACCGCCGCGAACGCGCCGAGACCGGCGAGTGACACCAGGGTGACGAGCGCGAGATCGTAGCTGCGCGTCGCGTCGTAGAGGGCCGCCGCGAGCAGCGGAGCGAGGGCGCGGGCGCCGAGCACCGGCAACGCGACCAATCCGGACATGCGGGCGAATCCGTGCGCGCCGTACCAGTCGGACACGACGCTCGCCCGCGCCAGCGTGGAGAGCCCCGTGCCGCCCCCGAACAGCACGACGAACACCGCGAGCGCGACCGGGTTCGGCGCGAGCGCCAGCGAGGCGACGCCGAGGCCCTGCATGACCAGCACGAGCGCGAGTCGGTAGCGCTCGTGCAGGCGGCGCCGCAGCGGATCGAGCAAGAGGCGCGCGGGCACCTGCGCCGCGAAGGCCGCGCCGAGCAGCTTGGCCGCGCCCTCGTGCGAGAACCCCCGCAGCTCGAGGAACGGCACCACGTGCACGGTCACCGCGATGGTCATCAGCGTGCCGCACGCGAGCCCGAACGCGAGCAGCCGGAGGGGGGCGTCGCGCACCAGATCGACCACGCTCGCCCGCGGTCGGTCGGTCGGCGCGACCGGCGCGTCGGCGCCGGTGAGCGCGTGCAGCGGCACCGTGACCGCGAGCAGCACGCTCGCGAGGACGACGAGCGCGCCGCGCCAGCCCCGGGTGGCCTCGAGGACCGCCGTCCTCGGCGCGAAGATCAGGCTCGAGAGGCCCGCGCACGAGGTGACGATCACGAGCGCCCGGTTGCGCGCGTTCGCGCCCTCGTACCAGCGCGCGAGCCGCGCGAACGCCGGCTCGTAGAGCACGCAGGCGTGCGCGATCCCGACGGCGAGGCACGCCGCGTAGAGGCCCGCGAGGCTCGTGACCCGCGACCACGCGAGCACGGCGAGGCCCCCGATCGCCGCCCCCACGGTCATGACGCTCCGTCCGCGGCCGCGCTCGACGAGGAGGCCGACCGACGGCGCGAGGAGCCCCGCGACCAGCATGGTCACCGAGAAGCCGATGGCGACGGCGCTGCGGGGCGCGTGCAGGTCGCGCTCCATCGCCGGGAGCAGCACGCCGAAGGCGTAATACAGCACGCCGTACGAGACGGTCTCGGTGACGCACAGCGCAGCGGTCGCTCCCTTGCGCACGGCGGCACCCGCCATACCGCGGCCGGGATTCGCCAGCGACACCGTGCGCCTTGCCGCCCACGCGGCGCGGGAGGATCAGCGGCCCATGAGCGAGCAGATCGGCCCCATCGCCGTCCTCGGCGCGGGCACCATGGGTCACGGGATCGCGCAGTGTTTCGCCTCGATCGGCGCCGCGGTGCGCCTGTACGACGTGGACCTCCCGCGCGCCGAGAAGGGCCGCGCCCAGATCCGCGCCGTCCTCGACAAGGTCGTCGCCAAGGGCAAGATGGCCGCCGAGCGCGCCGACGGCATCGTCGGCCTCGTCAACCCCACCGCCGACGTGGCCACCGCGGTCACCGGCGCGCGCTGGGTCATCGAGGCCGCGCCCGAGGACATGCAGCTCAAGGTCGACCTGCTCGGCAAGGTGAAGGCGGCGGCCCCCGCGGACGCGATCCTCGGCTCGAACACCTCGAGCCTGTCGATCACCGAGCTCGGCGCGCGCGTCGGCGCTGCCGACCGCGTCATCGGCCTGCACTTCTTCAACCCTCCGCCGGTGATGGAGCTGCTCGAGATCGTGCGCGGCGTGTCCACCTCGGCGGCCACCATCGCCGCCGCGGAGTCGATGGCCAAGGCGATCGGCAAGACGAGCATCCTCGTGAACGACGCGCCGGGCTTCGCCACGAGCCGCCTCGGCGTGATCCTCGGCTGCGAGGCCATGCGCATGCTCGAGAGCGGCGTCGCCGGCGTGGTCGACATCGATCGCGCGATGGAGCTCGGTTACCGGCACCCGATGGGCCCGCTCAAGCTCACCGATCTCGTCGGGCTCGACGTGCGCCTCGCCATCCTCGACCACCTCACCAGGGAGATCGGCGAGCAGTTCCGCGCGCCCCCGATCCTGCGCCGCCTCGTACGGGCGGGCCACCTCGGCAAGAAGACCGGCCGCGGCTTCTACGTGTGGACCCCCGAGGGTCCACGCCTGCCGATGGCGGGCGAGTAGCCGAACAGAAGCCCCCGGGCTGAAGCCCGGGGCACCGAATGCTGCTGAAGCCCGGGGCATGAACCCCGGGCTCGACGTCATGCTGAACTGGCTGAACTCCACTCTGCGGGTGCGCTGCAGAGGAGAGTTCAGCCAGGGATTCGGGACGCGAAGCCCGGGGTCGTGATGCCCCGGGCTTGCGGTGACGTCGGTGCCCCGGGCTTCAGCCCGGGGGCATTCTTCTGCGCTCAGTTCTTGGAGGCGGAGGCCGCGGGCGCGGCCTTCTTCTCCGCGTTCGCGCCGTTGGCCTTGGCCGGCGCCTCGTCCTTGGGCGCGCCCGCGCGCACGATGTTGTGCTTGGCGAGCACCGCGGCCTCGACCTTGTCGAGGATCTTGGGGTTCGCGTCGAGGTAGTTGCGCGCGTTGTCGCGGCCCTGGCCGATGCGCTCGGTGCCGTACGAGTACCAGGCGCCGCTCTTCTCGATGATGCCGAGCTCGCTCGCCATGTCGAGGACGTCTCCCGAGCGGGAGATGCCCTGGCCGTAGAGGATGTCGAACTCGACCTCGCGGAACGGCGGGGCCAGCTTGTTCTTGACCACCTTGACCCGCGTGCGGTTGCCGACGTGCTGCGGATCCTTGCCCTTGTCGCTCGCCGAGGCCTCCTTGATGGCGCCGATGCGGCGGATGTCGAGGCGGACCGAGGCGTAGAACTTGAGCGCGTTGCCGCCGGTGGTGGTCTCCGGCGAGCCGAACATGACGCCGATCTTCATGCGGATCTGGTTGGTGAACATGAGCAGGCAGTTCGACCGCGCGACCGAGCCGGTGAGCTTGCGGAGCGCCTGGCTCATGAGGCGGGCCTGCACGCCGACGTGCGAATCACCCATCTCGCCCTCGATCTCGGCCTTGGGCACGAGCGCGGCGACGGAGTCGACGATGACGAGGTCGACGGCGTTGGAGCGCACCAGCATGTCGGCGATCTCGAGCGCCTGCTCGCCGAAGTCGGGCTGCGAGAGGAGCAGCTCGTCCGTCTTGACCCCGAGCTTGCGGGCGTAGGTCACGTCGAGCGCGTGCTCGGCGTCGATGAAGGCCGCGGTGCCGCCCGCGCGCTGCACGGCCGCGATGGCGTGGAGCGTGAGGGTGGTCTTGCCGGACGACTCCGGGCCGTAGATCTCGACGATGCGGCCACGCGGGAAGCCGCCGATGCCGAGCGCGATGTCGAGGCTCAGCGAGCCCGTGGTGACGACCTGCACTTCCCCGTGGGGAAGTTCGCCGTCCTTGAGGCGCATGATGGCGCCCTTGCCGTATTCCTTCTCGATGCCGGCGAGCGCGAGCTCGAGCGACTTGGCCTTGTTGCGATCGTCCATGGGTCGGGCCTCTCGTGTTCCGTTCAGGTAGTGGGCCCAAGATACTGAACACCCGTTGCGGGTCAACCCCCCCGCTCGGGAGGCGGACAAGCTATGTCCGGACGACTTCGGCCTCCCAAGATCCCCCGGCCCGGGTATCCTGGCGCCCCTCTGCATGGTTTTCCCCACTCGGGGTACTGCATCCATCACGTGAGGGCCGTCAGGCTTCTTCTTGGCAGGCTGAAAGGTTCCAATGTCCGAACAACCGCGATCCACCGCTGCGCCCCCTGCACCTGGGGGCAACGGTGCATTGATCGGAGTCGGTATCGTGTTGTTGCTCGGCGCGGCCGGCGGAATCCTCTGGTACGTCAACAAGAAGGATCCGCCGCCCCCGCCGCCCAAGGTCCAGCCGGTCGCGAGCGTCTCGAGCTCGGCGCCGGTGACCAACATGGATCTGCCCGCGATCGACCTGCCCAAGGACGCTGAGCCCGAGGACAGCGCGCCCGACACGGCCACCAAGCCCGTGGCCACCGGCGGTGGAGGGGGTGGGTGCAACTGCACGTCCAATGGTCAGATCTCGGACGCCATCAAGGCTGCCGCCGCCGGCAAGGGCGGCACCGCCAAGACTTGCTACAAGACCGCGCTCGAGGGCAACGAGGGCCTCGCCGGGACCATCGAGCTCCAGGTGAAGATCGGCCCCAACGGCGAGACCTGCGGGGTCACCGTCCTCAGCGACAGCGTGGGCTCGATGAAGCTCCAGCAGTGCGTCAAGGGCCGCATGTACGGCAGCTACCCCGCCCCCAAGGGCGGCTGCGTCGACGTGAAGGTCCCGGTCGTCTTCAAGCCCAAGACCTGAATGGTGGGCCGCCTCGATGGGCGGCCCGACCCTCACTCGATCGACTGCTTGGCGAGCACGCGGGCGACGAGCGTGCGGACGTGATCGGCGGGCTCACCGAACGCCTCCGCGCGCCGCAGCGCGACGACGGCCCCCTCGTGATCGCGCGCGAACGCGAGGAGCTTGGCCTCGCGGATCGCCGCGGCGCGCAGGTGTTCGCGGAGCGGGTCGTCGGGCGCCAGGTGCAGCGCCGACCAGCGGCGTTCCACGGGCGGACGGCGCAGGCGACGGTCGCTCGGGTCGATGCGCTCGAGGAAGAACGCCACCGCGGTGCCGAGCGGCTGGGCGTGGCGCGCGACCCCGCGCAGGCGCGCATAGGAGACGTCCCCGACCAGCGCGACCCGCTGGGCCAGCGGCGCCAGGTCCGACGGCTCGAGGCCACCACGCGCGAGGAGCGCGCGCACGACGTCACGTACGGCCGGTTCCTCGGCCATCACCGCGTGGGTGGCGCGCACCGCCAGCGTGGAGAGGAGCCCTTGCACCGGCAGCACCCGCACGTCGGGGCGGAGCCCGTAGACGAGCCGCGCGTGGAGCACCCGGACCAGCGCCGGCTCGTCCTCCACCATCCACACCGCGCGCACCGGCGCTGCGCCGAGTCCGAACAGCGCGTGGAGGCCGCGCGTCGCACGGGCGTCCGGTGCGCTCCGTGCGCCGAGCGCCTCGACCTCGAAGGCGCGCGCCGCGAGGCCGAGGCAGAGCGCGGGGACCAGCCCGAACGCCGCGAGTCTTCGCAGCCGTTGCTGCTCGGCCCGCGCGACCTCCGTGGCCGCCATCGTCAACGCGCTGCCGGCCTGCGCGGCCAGCGGCGCGAGCACCGCGGCGAAGGCCACCAGCGCGCCGGGCGCCCGGACGAGGAGCCCCGCCACGGCCGCGAACGCGACGAGGATGCGCGGGCGCGTCGTGCTCGCGTCCTTGGTGCCGAGCCAGGTGACGATCGCGAGGACCGCCACGACCCCGAGCGCCCGTAGCTGCGCGGGATCCACCCTCGCGAACGGGTGACCCTCGAACGGCAGCGTGGCCACGCCGCCGAGGCCCATGGGTCGGACCCACGCGATCGTCGCGAGCGGCGCCGCCATCGCGAGCGCCGCCACGATCCCCAGCGCCGGGACCGTCACTCCGCCGAGCATCCAGGCTGCGGCGATGGTGCCGAGGTGGCGAGGGGCGGCCCACAGGGCGACGATCGCGGCGAGCGCCGACAGCCCGCGGTGGGTCACGCTCGGCCGACGCAGCGCGAGGTCGACCGCGAGCACGACGAACGCCACCTCGAACGGCGCACCATGGAGCGCCACGCCCACCATCGTGCCGAGGGCGAGCACGATCAGGGCAGCACCCCAGCGCGGCCCGGCGAACGAGGACGCCGCGGTGGTCTCCGTCACGGCGAACGTGGCCGCGGCCGCGGGCAGGGCCGAGAACAGCGCGACGCGCGTCTCGAGGTCCGCCAGCGGAAGCGCGGTCGCGAGGCTCCCGAGGAGCGAGGCCGCGGGCATGGTGGTGCCCCCGGGAGTGGTCAGGAGGAGCGCCGAGACGATCCGTTCGTCGAGCAACGAAGCGTCCCCGATCACCGCGAGGGCGACGGGCACGATCGCGGCGAGCACGGCGATCCAGGCGGGGAGCGGGCGCGGAGACAGGGCCCGCCTGTACCGCGCCCCCACGGGCCGGGCCAAGCTATGGTCCACCGATGCGCGCACTCGGGCTCGCTCTGCTCGTCGCCTGCGGGCCTCCCGCGCCGGTTCCGCCGAAGGTCCCGGCCGCGCTCGCGCTCCCCGGCGCGTGCGTGGATCCACTCGTCGATGCCCGGCAGCGGCTCGGGCCCGACGCCCACGACGGCCCGCTGCGGGTGGAGCGGATGGTCGATCTCGACGGCGACGGCACCACCGATCCGTACGTCACCCACGAGGTGTTCTGCGGAACCGGCGGCTGCCGCTGGCAGCTCTACGTGCAGCGAGAGGGCTGCGCCCACCACGTCGGCGAGCTGTTCGGGATGACCCCCCTGCCCACGGAGGATCCACGCAAGCACGGCCTCCTGAGCCTGGTCGTGATCGTGCGTGCGGGCTGCGCGGGGCTCGCGCGCGCCGAGACCCGCGTCGTGTTCGACGGCACGCGCTACGTGCCCGTCGCGGAGCGCAAGTGCACGTGCCCGACCGAGGAGTCCTCGCCGGGCGAGGCGTGCGAGCCGTGGAAGGAGCTGCCATGACGCTGCGAAGTCCAGGCGCGACGGCCTCGGCGCGCCGCCCCGTGACGAGCCCGTTCGACGACCGCGAGGTGGGCAGCTGCCCGGTCGCCACCGCCGACGACGTCGAGCGCGCGCTCGCGACCGCGCACGAGGCCCATCGCGCGCGCCTCGCCCCGAAGCGCCACGCGCGGGTCGCGATCCTGGAGGGCGTCGCCGCGCGGCTCGCGGAGCGCCGCGAGGAGCTCTCGCGGCTGATCTGCGACGAGGCCGGCAAGCCGATCGCGCTCGCGCGCGCCGAGGTCGATCGCGCGGGGGACACGTTCCGCGCGGCCCGCGACGCGTTGACCACCGATCGCGGCGAGGTGCTCGAGCTCTCGGCGATGGCGTCCGGCGACGGCCGCCTCGGGATCACCCGCCGCTATCCCGTCGGGGTGATCGCGGCCATCACGCCGTTCAACTTCCCGCTCAACCTCGTGGCGCACAAGCTCGCGCCGGCCATCGCCGCCGGCTGTCCGGTCGTGCTCAAGCCCTCGCCGCAGGCGCCGCTCTCGGGCTTCGCGCTCGCCGAGCTCGCCCTCGAGGCGGGCCTCCCTGCGCCGATGCTCTCGGTCGTGGCCGGCCCCGACGACGTCGTCGCGCCCCTCGTCGACGACCCCCGCGTCGCGCTTCTCTCGTTCACCGGCAGCGAGCGCGCGGGCTTCGCTCTCCGCGCGCGCGCCCGCGGCAAGGCCGTGCTCGAGCTCGGCGGCAACGCGGCGGTCGTCGTCCACGACGACGCCGACCTCGACCGCGCCGCCGACCGCATCGTGCAGGGCGCGTTCGCCTACGCGGGCCAGAGCTGCATCTCGGTGCAGCGCGTCCTCGTGCAGCGGCGCGTGCACGACGCGTTGCGCGAGCGGCTCGAGGCGCGCCTCGACGCCCTCTCGGTGGGCGATCCGTCGCGCGAAGACGTGCTCGCCGGTCCGGTGATCGACGACCGCGCCGTCGCCCGTCTGTCGGGCGTGCTCGGCGACGTCCTCGCGCGCGGCGGACGCGCCCTCCGCGAGGTCCGCTGGTCGCGTCGAGTGCTCTCCCCGACGCTGCTGGTCGACGTCCCGTTGGGCCACGCCGCGCGCGAAGACGAGCTGTTCGGTCCGGTCGCGCTGGTCGACGTCTACGACGCGTTCGAGGACGGCCTGCGCCAGGCCGACGCGGGCCGATTCGGGCTGCAGACAGGCGTGTTCACCCGCGACGTGGGCCGCTTGCTCGCGGCGTTCGACGCGCTCGAGGTCGGGGCGCTGCTGCACGACGACGTGCCGACCTTCCGGGTGGACGCCATGCCCTATGGTGGCGTGCGTAGATCCGGTGTGGGTCGAGAGGGGCCACGCGACGCCTACCTGGAGATGACCGAGCCACGGCTCCTCCTCCTCCGGCATTGAATCCGCTCGTGGCGGAGAGTTTCCCAACTGAGGTATGCTCCAGGTCATGCGTCTTCGCCCGTCGCTTCCCGTAACGCTGGTTGGCGCTCTGGTCGTCGGTCTGTTCGGCGCCCTCACCGTGGGTTGCAATTCCGAGCAGCAGAACGGCCAGGAGTGCCTCAAGAGCGACGACTGCGAGTCGAAGCGCTGCGTCCAGTACGTCTGCGTCGATCCAGCGTCCGGCAAGACCGGCGTCGACAGCGGCACCGCGACCGACGCCCCGGCCGATGCTCCCGCCGAAGTGGCCGCCGAGACCACGCCCGAGACGTCGACCGACACCGGCACGGTGGCGGACACGACGGCGACCGACACCGCAGGCGACTGACCGTGGCAGAGGGCGTCGCGACGCCGTCCGTGCTCCTGACCGTCGCCTACGACGGCGCCGCGTTCTCCGGATTCGCGCCCCAGCGCGAGGGCATCCGCACCGTCCACGCCGTGCTCCTCGAGGCCCTCGGCCACCTCGATCCCACGGTCACCCGCATCCGCGGCGTGAGCCGCACGGACGCGGGGGTCCACGCGCTCGGGCAGCGGGTCGCGCTCGACCCGAGCCGATCGATCCCGACCAAGGGGTGGGTGCTCGGGACCAACGCGCGCCTGCCCGCCGATGTCGCGGTGCGTCGGGCCATCGAGGTCCCGCCGTCGTGGGAACCGCGGGCGCACGTCGACGCGAAGCGCTATCGCTACACCGTGCTGGTGGATGCCGTACGCGATCCCTTCGTGGAGCGGCGCGCGCTGCGGATCGAGCCGCCGATCGATTTCGAGCGTCTCGTCGAAGAGGCGAAGTCTGCCCTCGGAACCCACGATTTCTGCGCGTTCCGCTCCGCCGCCGACGAGCGCGAAGACACCGTGCGCACCCTGTCGTCCATCGACGTCGTACCCTCGTTCGGCGGAGACGCGCGGCTGTTCGCCATCGAGGTGATCGGCAACGCCTTCCTCCACAACATGGTCCGCATCCTGGTCGGCACCCTGCTCGACGTCGCGCGCGGCCGACTGCGCCCCGGGGCCATCGCGCGGGGCCTCGCCTCGCACGATCGGCGCGATCTCGGCGTGACCGCCCCCGCGCACGGTCTCGTGCTCGACGAGGTGTTCTTCGAGGGGCTCGACCCCGCGTTCGGAGCGTCATGGCCGTAGAGGCGCTGCGGCCCTGGGTGCGCGCGGTCGACGCGCGCGACGCCCCTGCGCTGGTCGCGCTGCACCGCGAGCTGTGGGTCGACCACGATCTGCGCGGCGGCATGCCGGCCGCCCGCGACGACGGCGTGTGGCAGTCCTACGGCGAGCTCCTGCAGAGCCAGATCGCCCACCGCGACGGCCGGCGCACGCCGGCGGCCAGCTTCGAGGGCAAGCTCGGGCACTTCGTCGTCGAGCACCGCGGCGAGGTCGTGGGACAGGTCGAGGTGTATCTCGATCGGTACGGCATGTCGCCGAAGACCCCGCACGTCGCCGAGCTGCGCTCGCTGATCGTGTCGCCGCGCGCGCGGGGGCTCGGCCTCGGGGCGGCGCTGGTGATCGAGGTGGCGCGGGTCGTGTACCAGCGCGCCGGGCGACGCACGCTCGTCGCCGCCGAGGTGCTCGCGCGCAACGAGGCGCTGCGGTTCTACGATCGCCTCGGGTTCCGGACGCTCGAGCGCCTGGTCGGGGTGTCGGTCGGGCCGGCCAAGACGCTCGACGTCGATCCGATCGACCTGCGCGACGCCGAGGACCTCGCCTTCCTCGACCACGACGCGCGGCAGCAGCGCGCGGAGTGGGGCGATCCGCGCTTCGATCCGCCCATCCCGCCCACCCCCGAGCTGGTGCGCATGATCGAGGGAGGCATCTCGCAAGACCTCATCCAGTCGGCCAACGTCGACCCCACCCGCCTGCGCGAGGAGCTCGTCGCCCACGATCGCCGCGGCCGCGGCGTGGCCGCCGGACACCTGATGGCTTCGATCCTCGGCGTGCCGTTCGCGCCCGAGGCCCGGGCCGAGATCACGCGCCTCGCGTCCGACCCCGACGACCCGATCGCGCGGGAGGGGGCGCTCTCGGTGGTCGCCGAGGCCCTGCACCGCGCCCAGTCGTTCGGCGCCCACGAGCTGCTGGTCCGCCTGCCGTTCCTGCATCCGCTGGGCGACGATCTGCTCCGGCTGCCGCACGCGCGCCCCTTCTCGTGGATCCTGGCGGCACCCGCGGCCAAGCTGCTCGGGTGAGATTCCACCCGCGGGCACGCAACTCTCGACCGCGTGCTGCCGACCGTCGGGCATGTGGCTCGCACTGCTCGCACCCCCGTGCTGCGCCGCGTGCGGAGAGCGGCTGCGCATCGACGCCGCCCTCTGCGCTGCGTGCCTGGAGACGCTCGATCCGCCGCCCCGACTGCCCGCCGGCACCACCGCGGCGTTCGCGTTCGGAGGCGCGCTCGTCTCGCTGGTGCACGCCGCGAAGTACCGCGGACGCGGCGACGCGATGCGCGCCGCCGAGCGGCTCGTCCGCGAACGGCTCCCCCCACGCGCCGAGATCGACTGCGTGGTCCCGGTGGGCCTCCACCGCACGCGCCTCGCGGAGCGCGGGTTCGACCAGGCCGCCCGGCTCGCGACCGCGGTCGGCGAAGCGCTCGAGGCCCCGGTCTTCGTCTCGGCCCTCACGCGCCTGCGATCGACCGCGCAGCTCGCCAAGCTCGACGCCCACGCGCGTCGCGCCGAGGGCGAGGGCGCGTGCGTCGCGTCGCCCCGGCTCTCGGGCCAGCGCGTGCTGCTCGTGGACGACGTGCACACCACGGGCGCGACCCTGCGCGCCGCAGCCAGCGCGGTCGCCGCGGTCGGCGGCCACACGCGCGCGCACGTTCTCGCCGCGACGGTGGCGGGCTAGGAGGCAGAGGTGGCCGAGCGCACCCACGATCCCACGCCCAAGCGGGTCCGCGAGGCGCGGGACAAGGGCGACGTCCCCTACGCGCCGCTCGTCGCCGCGGCGCTCGGACTGCTCGTCCTGCCGCCGCTCGGACGCGCCGCGCTCGGCCGCTGGGTCGGCCTCCTGCAACACGGTCTCGGTGGTGGGTCTCTCGAGCCGTGGGCGATCGCCCGCGCCGTCCTCGGCCTCGCCGCGCCGTGCGTGGTCACGCTCGCCGCGATCGGCGCCGTCGCGGCGATCGCGCAAGGGAGCGTCACCTTCTCGACCCAGCGCCTCGCCGTCGACCCGAGCCGCCTCGACCCGGTGGGGGGCCTCGGCCGGCTGCTCGACAAGCAGCGCGCGTACGGCGCCGCGCGGGGCCTCGTTGCCTTGCTCGTGCTGGTGACCGCGCTCTACCCGCTGGTGCGCGGGGCGCTGGTCGCTGCGGCCCGCGGGGGTGATGCCCTGACGCTCGTCGCCAGCAGCGCTTCGCGCGTCGTCGTGGTGGGCGGCGGGTGCCTCGCGATCCTCGCCGTGCTCGACGTCCTCGTCGCCCGCCAGCTGTGGCTCGGTCGTCACCGGATGACCCGCGAGGAGGTCACGCGCGAGCACCGCGAGAGCGACGGCGACCCGGAAATCAAGCGTCGCCGCGAGGAGCTCCACCACGAGCTCATGGCCGCCGAGGCCGTCGCGGCGGTGCGGACCGCGACCGTCGTCGTCATCAACCCGACCCACCTCGCCTGCGCGCTGCGCTACGCCGGGGAGTCGGACGAGGAGGCCCCCATCCTGGTCGCCAAGGGTCACGGCGCCCTCGCCGCGCGCATCGTCGCCGCGGCCAAGGCGCACGGCGTGCCCGTGGTGCAGGACGTCCCCGTCGCCCGCGCCCTCATCGCGCTCGAGGTCGGCGTCGAGATCCCCGAGGCGCTCTACGAGGCCGTCGCCGAGGTCCTCGCGATGGCCGCCGGCGCATGAAGGCTACTTCTTGAACGGCAGCGTGGCCTGGGCGCGGCGGGCCTCTTCGGAGCGCTCCTTGGGGGTCGTCGGCGGCGGGGGCGGCGTGCCCTGCTCCTTGGCCAGCGCCTCGCGCTCCCGCACCAGGTCGGCGGTCACGAGCTCGAGGTTGTCGTAGGCGAAGGCGAGCGCGTCGAAGATGCGCGCGGGCCCGAGCTGCGGGTAGCGGCGCAGGATGGTCTCGATCGCCGTGCCCTGCCGGTGCCAGGAGAACAGACGTCGCACGGGCACGCGGGTGCCCGCGATGAGCGGACTGCCGTCCTCGTCGAGCACGACGTGCGGGTGATGGACGCGGATGACGGGCAGATCCGACAAGACACGCGGAGCCTAGCCGACCCGCGAACAAAGGCGATCTTCGCTGCAAAGCCAGCTCGGCCGGCCCGCGTGACGGACGGACCCGTCAGGGCGTGACGCTGCCGCCCGTGCCCGTGCCACCCGGCGTGGTGACCGCGACCACGCCCCCGTCGCCCGCGGGCATGCGCACCGAGAGCGCCGTGTCGCTCCAACCCGTCGTGACGACCACGGTCCCACCGAGGGTGACCTGGGATCGCAGAGCCCCCGCGTCGGCGAGCGGTCGCACGACCGGCGCGACGCCGAAGTTGGTGCCCTCGACGAACACGATGGCCCCGGCGCGGCGGTGGACGGCGCGGTCGCGGTGATCGAAGGCGTCGTGGTGAGCGACAGCGTGATCGCCTCCGCGCCCGTGCCCCGCCCGAGCGACACGGTGATCGACGTGGCGTCGGCGACCGGCTCGACGAGCCCGGAGAACGTGAACGAGGCGCTGGAGCGGGCGACGACGGCGAGCTGCGGATCGGCCGAAGCGCTCTTCCAGGGCAGCGTGAGCCGCGCGGGGACGCTGAACAGCACGGTCTCCGGGCCGACGCGCACGAACGGCGAGACCACGAGCGCGCCGGTCGGTCCGCCCGGCGAGGCGAGCGCGTCGAGCGCGAGCAGCGTGGCCGTGGAGAGCGCGCCGGCGGGAACCACCAGCTTCACGCCCGCGAGGGGCCCGGTCGTGCCCTCGAGCGTGCCGCCCGAGGGACCGATGGTGGCCTCCACGTGGGCGCCCGGCACCGGCGTCCCGAAGTCCTCGACGAGCCCCGTGTCCTCGATGGGCGGGGGCTTGGTGCTCCCGCCGGTGTCGCCCGCGTCGGTGCTCGTCGAGTCGCTCGTCGCGTCCTTGACGGCGTCGGCCTTGCCCGCGTCCTTCCCGATCCCCGTGTCGCTGCCCGCAGGCGGCGCGGGCGGGTCCTCGCTCGAGCACGCGGTGAACGCAGCTCCGGTCGAGACCAGCGCCGCGCACACCACGAGCGATGCGCGAAGCCGAGCGGTGAGAGGACCAGGGGCGGTACGAGCGATGGGGACCACGCGGCCCCCATCATAGCGGCCCGCTCACTTGGCGATGGAGAAGTCCTTCGGCGGGACGAGGAACCGCACGTCGCGGCGGTCGAGCTTGACGCTGCCGGGCATGCCGAGGACGTCGATGAAGGCGTTGAAGAACTGCGGGTCGTCCTTGGGCGGCACCGTGTTGTTCGTGGCCGCGTTGACCTCGAAGCACACCGCCGTGCCGACCTTCACGCCGACGAACGTGTCGTCGATGCCGTCGCCGTTGGTGTCCTTGGTGGTGGCCGCCGGGCAGCCCACGCCCGCGTCGCCTTCCTTCATGGCGCGCAGGTTCTTGATGAACTTGGTCGCGTCGACCGGCTTGCCGTCGTCCCCGAGGGCGTTCGCCGGGTCGTTGCTCGGCACGGCCGTCACGTCGAACTCGGACCCGATGCTGATCGCCTGGATGGCCGAGACGATGCCCTTGTCGACGCCAGTGCCGTCGGTCTTGGCGGTGTAGACGAGCGGGCACTTGCCGCCGATCGGATCGATCGCCGCGCCGCCGACGCCCGTGCAGCACTTGCCCGCCGCGCAGCCCGTGAAGGCGCTCGGATCGAGCTCGCTCTTGGTGGCCTGCGCCATCGCGATGGCCTGCTGGAAGCCCTGCGACGAGTCGCACGCGCCGTTCTTGTAGTTGCCCGAGGAGGGGTTCCACGCGTCGGCGCACGGGGTCGCCGCGCCGCCGCCGCTCTTCTCGATGAGCGCGTGCACGCCGACGAACTTCGCCTTGAGCTTGTCGTAGGCGCCGACGACGGCGGCCTTGTCGTGCGGGACCAGCTTGCCAGCGCTGCCGCTGTCGTAGACCGTCTTCTCGAACCAGCTCGCGTCGGTGATGAGGACGACGACGGGCAGCGAGCCCGCGCGGAAGTTCGCGCCGCCGGTGGTGCCCGTGGGCGGGACGTGCGGATCGATCTTGCCGCCCGCGCCGGCCGTCCAGGTGAAGCCCTCGCCGGTGAGGAACTGGTACTGCGCCTCGTACTGCGACTCGGGGAGCTCACCGCCGCGGTAGGGGTTGAGCAGCGCGACCGCGCTCTGCGCCTTGGCCTCGGTGGTGGTGATCGGCGTGAGCAGCTCGAACGGCACGTCCTTGGCGCCCGTGCCGTCGTAGCCGAACGGCGCGACCGGGAAGTCGTCGAAGCGGCCGATGCCGACGCCGACGCTCGGGATGGCCTTCTTGAGGCTCGCGATGATGCCGGTGGTGGGCGCGCTCAGCGTGTCCTTGAGGTTGTTGATCTCACCGCCCATCGAGGCGGTGGTGTCCATCAGGATGCCGACGTCGACCTGCTTGATGTTGGTGCCGAACTTGAGGATGTCCTTGAGCGGGACCGGATCCTTCTTGTAGGCGACGGTGAAGAAGAAGTCCTTCTGCGGGCCGCTCGTGCGGAGCGCGATGACGGTGATCTTCGCGCCGATGCTGCCCGGCGAAGCGCGCACCGTCGTCGACTTGCCGAACACGCCCGGCGGCAGGCTCGTCGTGCTCGTGAAGAGGTTGTTCCCCTTGTCGCCGGGGCCGAACGTCCCGAGCGTCGCGTCGTCGAGGGTGAAGGTGGTCTTGTCGGTGACGTCGGTGTCCTTGGTGCCGTCGTTCGCCATGACGGTGAACGCCTGCTTGCCCGCGACCGGAGTGCCCGACGCCGTGTCGATCTTCACGACCGTGTTGATCGGGTCGATCGTGTAGGTCGTGATGTTGATGTTCGTGTCGTCCTTGGGCCCGGTGTCGATGACGATGCCACCGGTGTCCGCCGCGTCACCCCCCGTCTCCTCGAGGCTCGGGGCCGGCGGATCGTTCGATCCGCAACCGAGCATGGCCAGCGTGGAGAGGAGTGCAGAGCCCGAAAGAAAAGACCGACGCATCGAAGGAGCCTCCCAGACGGCGGTTTCGTCCCACCGCGATCTTTCCCATTGTCACGGACTCACCGCGCTCTCGCAAGCGAGCCATTTCCCTACATCGGCCCTACGGCCGCAGGGCGCCTGGACTTAATGCGGTGATCGCCGGTCCTGGCAGTGACGAAACAAAATCTCAGGACTTGGGGTTGGCGCAGCAGCGGAACCCGATCTGGTAGAACTGGAACTCGGGCCCGTGGACCGTCGTCACGTAACGACAGGCGTTCTGCACCGGGCCCCAGTAGCCACCCATCAGCGAGCCCTTCAGCTCGCGACCGGGGCGCGCCGTCGTCCACTCGTCGACGTTGCCGGCGATGTCGTGCACGCCGAACGGGCTCACGCAGTGGCTCGCGCCGATGGGGTTGGCCTGGTCGAGCCGCTTCGCCTCCTCGAGCTGCGCCGATGGGCCCTGCCCCCACTTCTGCCAGTCGACCATCACGTAGGGACGATCGACGTTGCACGGGCTCGGGTGGCGCTGGTGTCCCCAGGCGTACGGCCAGTGCTCCGGGGGCCCTCGCACGCGAGGTAGAACTCGTCCTCCTCGCACATGCGCTTGCCGACCGACTGGCAGAGCCGCTCGGCCTCGAAGTAGTCGACGAGCACGCGCGGCTGCGCGCCGGGGGTGCCGGGCCACTCGTAGCGGTCCATGCACATCTTCACCTTCTTGATCGGTGGGAGGCAGGTGTCCGCGCCCTTCTTGAACTCGAGGCAGCGGTGCGCGGGGTCGTTCGGCACGTACTCGAGGCACTCGTGCGTGACCTCGTGACAGCCATCACCTTCGACCAGGACCATCTCCGCCGGGCACGCGTTCGTCGTCGCCGTGGTCGCCAGATCGGCCACGGCCGCGGGCAACGATGGCGAACCCGCCGCCGTCGAGGCCAACGCCGTGAGCATGCTCCCTTCGAGGACACCGACGCCGAGCACGGGCATCGACCCTGCGAACGGAGAGATCGTGGGCTGTGCGAGGGCGAGACGCAGCGCTGGGACCTCGAGCCGCGAAGACCCGAGGCGGCCCTGCGTCGCGGGCAGCACGGCGCCCACACGATCCTCGGCCGAGTGGCATCCGGCGAGGAGCGTCAGGGCGAGAACAGCGGAGAAGCGCACGTGGGCACTATGTAGGATATTGTGGTTTACGGACAAGTTTCCGGGCTCAGTACCTGATCGAGAACGGACCGTTCGATGGGGCGAGGAACGTGCTGGCCGTTCACGCACGCGAGCGTGGTGTAGGCCTCCGCGAGCACCTGCTCGCCCCGCAGGATCTGGTAGTCGAACCGGAGCGACACCCGGGTGACGTTTCCGACCCAGGTCAGCACCACGAGCTCGTCGGCGAACCGCGCCGCCGCGCGGTAACGGACGCGCTGGTCGACGACGGGGAAGTGCATGGGCGATCCAGTCCTGGTAGCGCGCGCCGCGACGGCGGAGGTACTCGACCCGCGCCTCCTCCACGTAGAGCAGGTGACTGCCGTGGTGGACGATCGCCATCAGGTCGGTCTCGGCGAACCGGACCCGGATCGGCACCCGACTCGTGGTGGCAGAGGCGGCGGGGCCGCCGGCGGCAGGGTGCGGGGGGACGATCACGGCCCGGGGGCTACTGGAGATCGGTGGGCGAAGCGATGGCGGGGCGAGTCAAGAAAAATCTTGCGCACCCATGGCCGTTTCGGGGATCCTTGGAGATCCAACCCTTTTCTGACGCATAGCGAGTCTATGCGCAGCGGCCTGCAACGGCCGCACTGGTCGTCCGCGGGGGATTCACTGTGATCGAAGCCACTACACTCCAGGGACTCCAGGGACTCCAGCGCGCCCTCGAGCACCTGCGCGCAGGCGGCGTCGTCGCCATCGCCACCGAGACCTTCTACAGCCTGTGCGCCGACGCGCGGCGTGGCTCGGCGGTCGAGGCGGCGTTCGCGCTCAAGGGGCGCGAGGCCCCCTCGGCGGCGGCCGTGCTGCTGCCCGACGAAGAGGCGTGGAGCGCGCTCGTGCGCGAGGTGCCTCCGCTCGCGCGCAAGCTCGCGCGTCGGTTCTGGCCCGGCCCGCTCACCATCGCCCTCCCCGGCGCGGACGACGTGCACGCCCTGCTCCGCTACCGCGGCTACGTCGCGGCGCGGGTGCCCGGTCCCTCGCCAGCGCTCGACCTCGTGCGCGCGTTCGGCGGGCCCCTCACCGCGACCAGCGCCAACCCGAGCGGCGCTCCCTCCTCGCGCAGCGGCGACGACGTGCGCGGCTATTTCGAGGGGCGCAGCGGCTTGCTCGTGCTCGACGGCGAGGCCGTCGGTGGCATGCCGAGCACGGTGGTGGAGGTGGGCGGCGACGCCCTCCGCATCGTCCGGCCGGGCGCGGTGCCGGCTTCGGTGCTCGACACCGTCGCGAGCGCCGCAGCCTGATCCCCGGAGGAGGACGGTCCGGGAGCGACAAAGCCAATCGAGCAGGGCCCAGGTTGCAGGTCGCCTCACGCGCGGCCACAATGATCGCTGATTTCCTTTTCGTGGTCGAACCACGGGAGCTGTCCCCATCGAGATCTTCGGCAACACGAGCGGCCTCTCTCCGTCGGCCACGCGCACGCTCGAGCGCATCTACCGACGTCGCGTCCCGCTCTCCCAGATCGTGACCCGCGAGCTCGCGCAGTCGCTGTGCGAGGCGTCGCAGGAGACCGGTCGGCAGGTCGGTGCCCTCGTGCACCGCAGCGGCCAGGTCGACTACGTCGTCGTGGGCGACGCCGGGCGGCTGAACCTCCCGGATTTCGGGCGCCTGCGCGCGGCCGAGGGGCGCTTCCGCGGCCTGCGGCTCCTGCACACGCACCTGCGCAACGAGCCCTTGTCTCGCGACGATCTGGTCGACCTCGTGCGGCTGCGCCTCGATCTCGTGGCCGCGATCCAGCTCAGTGACGGCGGCCCCGGCCAGGTGAGCTGGGCGTACAACGTGCCCGGCGCGCCCGGGTACCGCGAAGAAGGGCCGCTGCGGCTCGAGCGGATCGACGTCGACTTCGGCGAGCTCGTGGCCGGCCTCGAGACCGAGTTCGCCCGCCACGCACGCACGCGCGACGTCGCCGCCAAGGACGGCCGCGCGATCCTCGTGCACGTGGGCGAGAAGCAGGCGCAGAGCACGCCCAAGCTGCGGTTCGCCGCCGTGCACGACACCGAGGCGAGCCTGCGCGAGCTCGGCGAGCTGGCGCGCACCGCGGGGGTCGAGGTGGTCGACACCGTGGTGCAGCACCGCGACCGCATCGACCCGAAATACGTGCTCGGCCGCGGCAAGCTCGACGATCTCGTCGTGCGCGCCATGCAGCTCGACGCCGAGACCCTCATCTTCGACCGCGAGCTCTCCGCCGGTCAGATCGCCTCGATCGCGACCATCACCGACCTCAAGATCATCGACCGCACGCAGCTCATCCTCGACATCTTCGCCCAGCGCGCCGAGTCGCGGGACGGCAAGCTGCAGGTCGAGCTCGCGCAGCTCAAGTACACCCTGCCCCGCCTCGGCCTGCGCGACGACGCGCTCTCCCGGCTCACGGGCGGCATCGGCGGGCGCGGCCCCGGCGAGACCAAGCTCGAGATCGGCAAGCGCCGCGCGAAGGAGCGCGTTCACCACCTCGAGCAGCAGGTCAAGGGGCTCGCGAAGCAGCGCCGCGAGCGGCGACGCAAGCGTGGCAAGAGCGACATGCCGGTGGTCGCCATCGTCGGCTACACCAACGCGGGCAAGTCCACGCTGCTCAACACGCTCACGGGTGCCAGCGTGCTCGCCGAGAACAAGCTGTTCGCCACGCTCGACACGCGCTCGCGCAAGACCCGCCTGCCCGCCGAGGTGGAGGGCGAGCTCGGGCGCGAGATCGTGCTGGTCGACACGGTGGGGTTCATCCGCAACCTGCCCGAGGACCTGTTCGCCGCGTTCCGCGCCACGTTCGAGGAGGCGGTCGACGCCGACCTCTTGCTGCAGGTGGTCGACGCGACCGACCCGGCGATGGAGGAGCACCTGCGCACGACCGACGCGGTGCTCGAGGAGCTCGGCCTCACCGATCGCCCCCGCATCGTCGTCTACAACAAGGCCGATCTGCTGCCGAGCGGGGACGCCGAGCGGCTGGTGCTGGGTCGACGCGAGCGGTTCGTGCTGTCGGCGATCGACCGCGCCACCACGCGCAAGCTGCTCTCGGGGATCGACCGCGCGCTCACCGAGGAGCACGCGATCGCCCTCGTCGAGCACGAAGACGCGCCGTTCATGGTCGACGGCGCCCTGATCGCGCCCTGATTTGCTTGGGCTTGCTTCGTTCGGCCTACGCGCCGCGGCGGGCGCGGAGGGCTTCCCAGCTGCGGTCGCCGCCCTTGCCGGTCTCGACGGGGAGACCGGCGGACTTCCACCCCGGCTCGACGATCTGCCCGAAGGCGTCGCGCGCGGCGTCGAAGCCGGCACGCTGATCGACGAGCTGGGTGTAGCCCTCGGCGACGAGCTGGTGGATGGCCTTCAGGCTGCGGTTGCCCCCGCGACAGCCGAGGACGAGGCGGCTGTCCGTGGGGAACACCGCCTTCATCACGGCGACAAAATCGGGGTTCGCCACCATGCCACCCCCACCCGGCGGTGCATCGAGGAGGGGCACGTTGAACGCGCCGGCCGGGTGTTCGAGCTCGAACTCCGCGACCGAGCGCACGTCGACGTGGGTGTACCCGTCGGCGACGAGCGCGTGGGCCTCGGAGGGAGAGACGCGGCGGAGGTCGCTCATTCTAGAGGGAGAAGTTGGCGCCGAAGCCCGAGCTGATCTCGAACTGGAACGCCGAGCCGCTGCCCGACTCCCTCCTTGTCGTACGCGCCCTTGTAGCGAACCGTGCTCGACCCGTTGGTCGAGAACGCGACGCCGGGCGCGACGCGGAAGAACACGTTGTCGGTGACCTGGTAGATGATGCCGAGGTCGAGCTGGAACAGCATCGAGCTGATGCTGGTGGTGACCGTCTGCGAGGTGGTCTTGCCGGTGGTCGTGTCGGTGCTGGTCTCGACGGCGCCGTTGCGGCCGTTGAAGTAGCCGACGCCGATGCGCGGCCAGATCGACAGGCGGTCGCTCGTGCGGATCAGGTAGCCGATGCGGGGCATGAGGGTGAACGACACGACCGTGGGCAGGTCGTTCTCCGTCTCGGCCGAGGTGCCCGAGACGATCTGCTTCACCTTGTTGGTCTGGCTGCCGAAGGTGGTCTCGATCGAGAAGAGACCGCCGATGGAGAGGTTGTCGACGAGGAAGTAGTCGATGCTGGGGGCGAGCCAGATCGACCACGAGCGGATCGTGCGCTCGTTCTGCGAGATGGTGGTCGGCTTGCCGTCGGGGCCGATGCTCACCGCGACGCCCGAGACACCCGTGAAGGTGTTGTACGCGACGCCGACGGGCCCGTAGTAGCCGACGCCACCGCCGATGCGGCCGCGGAAGCCCGAGACCTGATCGATGACGAAGGCGCCCTTCTCGCCGAGGTCGGGGAGGCCGCCCGGCAGGCTGCCCGTGCCCTTCGTGGCCGGCGCCGTCGTGGGCGCAGCGGCGGGCGCCGTGGTGGGAGCCGCCGCGGGGGCGGGGGCGGGTGCAGGTGCCGCCTGCGCCCAGAGGCTAGGAGCCCAGGAGGCGACGACCCCGACCGTGAGGGACGACAACACAGCGGCGATCGACGAGGACTTGAGAGCCATGCGGAGAGCCTCCTTCGACGCGCCCCTTACCGCGGATGGCGCGGCCGGGAAAACTCCCGGCGGGCATAGGACGCAACCAGCCTCGATTCGCTTCAAAGTGGCGACGGGTTTGTTCGGGGAAGCGGGCGATCCCTTGCCACCCCGCGTCAGGGCGCGAGCTCGATGGCCGTTTCGCCCAGGAGGCCGGCCTTCCGGGCTCGGTCGAAGAGGGCGCGGATCGCCGTGAGGCTCGGCGCGTCGTAGCCCGCCGAATCCGCGTTGGCGTACATGCCGAGGTAACGGTCGAGGCGCTCCCGCGACAGGCGTGCCTCGTCGCGGGCGCCGCTCGAGAGGAGCGCGTCCATCACCTCGTCGCGGTGCGCGAGCGACCACTCGACCGACGCGCGGCACGCCGCGGAGACGGCGCGGATGGTGGCGTCGCCGAGGTCGCGACGGATGACGTTGCCGCCGAGCGGCAAGGGCAGCTGCGTGAGCCGGTGCCACGCCTCGCCGATCTCGACGACCGCGTGGAGGCTGGGATCGTCCGCCCACGTGAGCCGACCCTCGTGGATGAGCAGCGCGGCCTCGACCTCGCCCGCGGCCAGCGCCTCGAACACGCGCGCGTACGGCGTGATGGGCACCACCACGGGCTCGAAGGTGAGGCCCGTGGCCTCGTGCAACAGCAGGCGAAGCACGAGGTGCGCGGTGGTGCGGAGACCCGGGACCGCGACCTTGCGACCCGCGAGATCGGCGAGGCTCATCGGGCGCTTCGCGACCACGATGGGCCCGTACCCGCGACCGACCGAGCCGCCGTGCGGCAACAACAGGTAGCGATGCGCGATGGCCGGCACGTGCGCGATCGACACCGCGCAGACGTCCGGCGCGTCCTCGGCCTCGGCGCGCGCGTTGAGGGACTCGGTCTCGACGCGCTCGTGGACGAAGTGGAGACCTTCCGTCGCGATCCGGCCCGTGAGCAGAGGATGGAACATGAACCAATCGTCCGCGTCGGGGCTGAAGGCGATCCGGATCTGCTTCGTCATGAGGGGGGACGTAGGGGTGCCGCACACAGGGGTCCAGAGAAGCGCCCTCGTGCATTCGTCCAGCGTCGTCACAACCAGGACGCACTTCCTGGTGCGAGCGACGCCAATGGGTAGACTGTCCCGCGATGCTCCCTTCTCGGCAGCGTTTCGCTGCGTTCCTTCCGCTTCTCGGGCTCGTCGCGTTCGGTGCGTGTCATCCCGCGGGGGATCCAGAGGGGGAGGTCCGGGGCCAGACCGCGGCCATCATCGGCGGGACCGCCGACACGACGGATACGTGGGTCGTGGGCATCGACATCGGCGGCGGTGGCGTCTGCTCCGGGGCCTTGATCGCGCCGAACCTCGTGCTCACCGCGCGCCACTGTGTGAGCAAGACACCCGCCAAGCTCGACTGCAGTCCCGACGGAGGCCTCGCCACCAACAAGGTGCTCTCCAACTACCCGGCCAGCTCGTTCCAGGTCAGCACGGCGCAGTACTACAAGAACGCGCCCCGCTGGTCGGTCGCCGCCGTCCGCTACATCAACGACGCGGTCTGCACGGGTGGCTCGACCGATCCGGCCTGCCGTCTCTGCGGCTACGATCTCGCGCTCCTGCAGCTCAACAAGGGGAGCCGGCTTCCCCACCGTCTACAAGGCGCCGTCGAACCTCGCGCCGAAGAAGCACGCGTACACCGCGATGGGCTACGGCTGCCAGAAGGCCGAGAAGCTCGGTTGCACGCCGCTCGGCTACCGGATGCTGCTCGACCCGGCGATCGTCGTGCAGGTCACCGAGCAGGACTTCATCGTCTCGGGGCGGGTGTGCGGGGGTGACTCGGGCGGGCCGATCTGGGACAACCCGCGCGCCGTCGTGCTCGGCGCCCTGTCGCGCGGCGACGGGGACACGCCCACCGAGGAGGGCTGCAACTTCGGCATCTACACGCGCACCGACGCGCACTGGGCCTGGCTGCAGAAGTACGGCACCAAGGCCGCGGCGGACGGCGGCTACGCCGCACCCGCCTGGGTGTCGCTCTCGTTGCCCCCCCCCGACGCAGGGCCGCCGCCGCCGCCGCCCAAGAAGGCGCTCGGTGAGACCTGCACCGGCCCGGGCGACTGCGAGTCCGACCTCTGCATCTCGTACGAGGGCAAGCAGGTCTGCTCGAAAACCTGCAAGGTGAAGGGCGACTGCCTCCCCGGGGTCTCGTGCATCAGCGGCTACTGCGTCCCCGTGCCCGAGGTGCCCATCGAGGACACGGGCACACCGATCGAGGACACGGGCGCTGCCGAGGACACGGGCGAGGCCGCGGTCCCCGAGACGACGGTCAAGAGCGGCTGCGCCATGGAGCCCGCGCCGGGACCGAAGCCGCAGCCCTGGATCGTCGGCGTCGCGGTGGGCCTCGCCCTCGCCGTGACCCGCCGCCGTCGCTGAGACGGGCTGATTCCTGGGTGATTCCCGCCCAGCCCTTGACCAACCGCAGGGGCCCTTGACCAACCCCAGGGCCTGGACTACGGTTCCGCCCCCCCAACCACCCACGCCGTGCTCGGTCTCGTGACCTTCTCCCCGAAGTGCACGCCCGCGGTTCCGGTGTCTCCAAGAGGTCCTTCATGTTTGCGGTCATCCAGACGGGCGGAAAGCAATACAAGGTCGCGCAGGGCGATGTCCTCCGCGTCGAGAAGCTCGTCGGCAACGTCGGCGACGCCATCACGTTCGACAAGGTCCTCCTCGTCGGCGCCGACAACGTCAAGGTCGGTACGCCGTTCGTGGCAGGCGCCAAGGTCAGCGCCCAGATCGTCAGCGAGGGTCGCGGCAAGAAGCTGATCGTCTACAAGTTCCGCCGCCGCAAGAACTACCGCCGCAAGGCGGGTCATCGGCAGCCCTACACCGAGCTCAAGATCACCGGCGTGACCGGCTGAGAGGTCCACTTCCATGGCGCACAAAAAGGGTCAGGGTTCTTCTCGCAACGGTCGCGATTCCGCCTCGCAGCGGCGCGGCGTGAAGGTCTACGGCGGCCAGGCGGTCGTCGCGGGCAACATCATCGTCCGTCAGGTCGGCTCCACGTTCCACCCCGGCAAGGGCGTGGGCATGGGCAAGGACTTCACGCTGTTCGCCCTCCGCGACGGCGTCGTGAAGTTCGAGTGGAAGACGAAGGACAAGCAGAAGGTCTCGGTCTACCCGACCGCCGCCGTCGCTTCGGCCTGAACCGTCTCCGAGCTCCTGGGCCTCTCGACCTCACGGTCCGAGGGGCCTTGGTGCTTTTGGGGCGGGACGTTTCAGCAGTTGAAACTCTCCCCGAACGGCGCGACGCTCGGCCCCCCATGTCCGACGAGAACGCCGCCTTCCTCGACGCCTTCCCCACCTGGCTCCGCAGCCTCGCCGACGACGCCGTCGCGCTCGCGGGCCTCCTCGGTGCAGAGTCCACCCCGGTGGGCGCGCGCCGCGCCATCGCGGGCGGCCTCAACTACCTCTTCAAGTCGCTCGACCTCGTGCCGGACGGCATCGACGACATCGGCTACCTCGACGATGCCTTCGTGCTCCGCGTGGCCGCGCGCGACGCTCTCGCCTTCGAGGGCGCCAAGTCGGCCGACCTCAAGGGCGCGCTCGAGCGGCTGACCGCCGAGGTCGCCACCATCGACACGTTCCTCGGCGCCGACGCGGGCCGTTTGCATTCCTACGTGAAGCAGCTCGGCAAGGGCGCCGCGCGCGGTCGCACGGTCGACGAGATCGTCGACGACGCGAACACCCGCAAGGAGTTCGTCTCCGACGTGCACAGCTTCGCCAAGAGCTACCAGGCGCCCACGTTCACCCGCGACGAGAAGACGCTGGTGAAGATGCGCTCGTTCCTGACCGCGCGCCTGCCCCCGGCCTGAGCGCCACCGGCTTGGGCGACGACGAGGTGCCCCGGCTGGGCGTCCAGCCGGCGGCCCTCACGCGTTGCCCTCACCCCTTGTTGGGCACGTCGGCGCGGATGGTCTGCGGCGCGGCCGGCTGGCGCTGCGACTCGATGAGCTCCTGGTAGAGATCGCGGCACTCGGCCTTGCCCTTGAGGTGCCCCATCAAGGTGGTGGTCACGTCGCCGTAGGCCTTCTCGAACGCGAGGCCCTCCCGGGCGCGCGCGGCGATGCGCTCGCGACCGCTCGCGAGATCCTCCTCGAGCGCCTCGGCATAGCGACCGAGCTGGCCACGCAGATCCTCGATCTGCTTGCGGAGATCGCGGGCCGCGGACTCGCGCTGTCCGGCGCGGGTCTCGATCTCGCGGAGCCGCTCCCGACGCAGCTCGGTGGTGGCGGCGGCGCCGCCCAGCCGCTCGAAGTACGCGCGGGCCTGCGCGGTCTGCGCGGCGCCCTCGGCCTGCTGACGGGCGACCTGCTCGGCGCGCTCGGCGACGGCCACCTGCTCGCGCACGCGACCCGCCTCTTCGTGGTCGGCGCTCGCCTCGCGGAGCACGCGCGACTCCTCGTGCGCGAGCTCCTCCACCTTGCGGCCGATCTCGGCGCGGAGCGCGCGACCGCGGCGCTCCTGCGCCTCGAGCTTCCGGGTGTAGCTCGCGACCTCGCCTTCGAGGCGGTTGGCGCGCGCGGCGAGATCCCAAGGCTGCGCGAGCGCGTTCTGGACCTCCGGCGGCGCGTTCCCGGCCGGGTACGCGCGCGCGACCATGCGGCGAAGAGCGCGGCGCGGCTGGCCCACTCGAGGACCCCGCGCCCTGCGGGGGCGGCGGAGGCGGGGGCGCAGCGGGCTGCGGATCGCCCGACTGCACGTCCCACGCCTGCGAGGGCAGGCTTCGCTGCAGGGCCTTGAGCTCCTCCTGGAGGTGGTGGGCGTCCTGGTAGCGCTTGCGGACGTCCTTCTCGAGGAGGCGCAGGCAGATCGCCTCGGCCGCCGGCGTGACCTCGGGCTTGAGCTGCCGCGGGCGCGGCGGGGGCGCGGTGCGCTGCATCTCGAGCAGCGTGTCGCGGTCGTTCGCGCGGAACGGGAGCTGGCCGGTGAGCATCTCGAAGAAGAGGACGCCGAGCGCGTAGAGGTCGGCGTGCAGGGCCGCCTCCTCGCCGCGCGCCTGCTCGGGAGACATGTACTCGGGCGTGCCGAAGACGGCGCCCTTGGGGGCGAGGCGCGGGTCGCGCGCGAGCGCGGCGAGGCCGAAATCGAGGATCTTGACGAAGTCCTTGCGGCCGCCCGCTGGTCAAGAGGATGTTGTCGCTCTTGAGATCGCGGTGCACGACGCCGAGGTCGTGGGCGCGCGCGAGCGCGGCGCACATCTGCTCGAGGATGTCGACGCCGCGGGCGATGGGCATCGGCCCTTGCGCCACCTCGGCCGAGAGCGCGATGCCGACGAGGTACTCCATGACGAGGTAGAGCTCGCCGTCCTCGGTCTCGCCGATGTCGTGGATGTCGATGATGTGCGCGTGGTCGACGCGGTTGGCGGCGCGGGCCTCGCGGAGCATCCACGCACGGAGGTGGGTCTCGCCGCGAAGATCGGGGCGAATCAGCTTGAGGGCCACCACGCGATCGATGAGCACGTGGCGCGCGCGGTACACGATGCCCATGCCGCCTTCGCCGAGGCGAGCCTCGAGGCGATAGCGACCAGCGACGACCTTCCCGAGCATGGAATCGCCAGGGGGTGCCGCACGCGTGTGGCTGGATTGTCTGTCCATGATGATTGAGGCTTCCAGAGGAGAGGCACGACGAGCGCTGGCCGTCCGCGATAGGGCCGCCGGACGAATCTACCGGATGGGTCGCGCCCCCCGCCAGCCGTTAGTCGCGCGAAGCGATCTGGGCCTCGGCGGCGGCGATCGCGGCGAGCGCAGCGGAAGCCTTGTGGCGCGTCTCCGCGGCCTCGAGCTGCGGGTCGCTCGCCTCGACGATTCCGGCCCCCGCGCCCACCTCGAAGCGGTCGGGGTAGGCGACGAGCGTGCGAATGGCGATGGCGAAGTCGGCCGTCCCGTGCCGGCTGACGTAGCCGATGGCGCCGCCGTACACCCCGCGCGGACCGCCCTCGAGCTCCTGCACGATCTGCATCGCGCGGACCTTCGGGGCCCCGGAGAGCGTGCCGGCCGGGAAGGTGGCGGCGAGGACGTCCCATGCGTCCTTGCCCGGCGCCAGCGTGCCGTGGACCTCGCTCGTGAGGTGCATGACGTGGGAGAAGCGCTCGACGACCATCTGCGAGACGACCCGCACCGTGCCCACGGCGGAGACCCGCCCCACGTCGTTGCGACCGAGGTCGACCAGCATCACGTGCTCAGCCCTCTCCTTGGGGTCGGCGAGCAGCTCGGCCGCGAGCGCCTGATCCTCGGCCTCGGTGGCCCCGCGCGGACGCGTGCCGGCGATCGGTCGCACGACCACCTCACCGTCCTCCACGCGGACCAGCGTCTCGGGCGACGCTCCGCAGATGGCGAGGGGTGCGCAAGGAGCGGGCTCGCCCCGCAGGTCCAGGTAATACAGATACGGCGAAGGGTTCTGCACGCGCAGGGCCCGGTAGGCGTCGAACGGGTCCAGTGCGGGGTCCCGGGGGACCTCGAACGTCCGCGCGAGGACGACCTGGAAGATGTCGCCCGCCTCGATGTACCGCTTCGCGCGCTCGACCCGCGCGGCGTAGGTGGCGTCGTCGGCGCTCGCGGTGACCCGCGCGGGCCGGCGGCCCCGATCGGGGAACGGCAACGGCCGCAGCCGCGGGCCCTCGGCCGAGAGCACCGCGAGCGCGCGATCGGCGTCGGCGCCACGGACGATCAGCGTCTGCTTCAGCGCGTCGAAGATGACGACCGTCGCCTGGTCGAGGAAGTGGGCCAGGCGGCGCGGCCCGCGGAGGGGGCCGACTGGCTCGAGCGCGTGGACGACGTCGTAGGAGAGGTATCCGACCGCGCCGTCCGCGACGCGGGGCAGATGGGGCTCGGGACGTGAGCCCTCGCTCGCCTCGGAGAACCGCCGCAGCACCGTGAGGACGTCGCCGAGCGGAGCCGTGGAGCGGGTGCCGGTGTCGTCGATCGCGAGCGTCTGGCCGTCCTCGGCGAGATCGATGGTGAGCACGCGGCGCGGCCACACGCCGAGGATGGAGTACCGCCCCCAGCGCTCTCCCCCCGTCGGCGCCGATTCCAGCAGGAACGAGGGGCCCTCGGAGGCGCGCCGGAGCGCGGCATAGGCCGTGACGGGCGTCCAGCCGTCGGAGGCGAGGACATGCATCATTTCGGCGACCATACCGGGCCCGCGGTGCGAGCGTGAGTCTGGAAGCGAACGCGGCTCGGCCCTGCAGCTGGCTGGCTGTGCGGGCGCGCAGGTCTCCTGTGCTCGGAGTCCTCCGCTGCGAAATCGCTTTGGCGGCGGGGCACCTCGGGTCTAACCTGCTGTTTCCGCACTCCGATGCCGCGAACTTCCGCCGCGCGACGCCCGAAGAGTATCCTCGCCCCCGACATGCCCACCGGAACACGCCACGCCGTCGTCGTTGAGTGTGGGCTCCCTGGCTCGAGGCTGCAGGGTGGCTCGGGGCTGCAGGGCTGACCATGGCCATGTGGAAGCTCACGATCGAGGACGACGAGGGTCAGAAGACCGTCGTTCCGCTCGTGCGTGACGAGTACACGATCGGGCGACGCGAGGGGCACACCATCCGGCTCACCGAGCGGAACATCTCCCGCGACCACGCCAAGGTCCGCAAGACCGACGGTGTGTGGACCATCGAGGATCTCGGCAGCTACAACGGCGTGTTCGTCAACGGGCACCGGCTCTCCGAGGGGCAGAAGCTCCTCACCGGCGACCTGATCCTCATCGGCGACTACCGCATCGAGGCCCACGACGACGAGGCTCGCGCGATCCCCGCGGCCATCGCAGCGCCGCGTTCGAGCCCGCCTGTCGCCATCTCGAGCCGCCCCGCGGCGCCCGCGGCCCCGCCGAAGGACGACCTCCCGCACCGGCTCGTCGTGCTGATCGGCGACGAGGCCGGACGCCCGTTCCCGCTCGAGAAGCCGCACATGACCGTGGGCCGCGGCGAAGACGTCGACGTGCGCCTCAACCACACCTCCGTCTCGCGTCATCACTGCGCGATCGATGCGCTCGACGGCGGGCAGTTCGAGGTGCTCGACAGCGGCAGCGCCAACGGCATCCGGGTCAACGGCCAAGAGGTCAAGAAGGCGCTGCTCGCGCCGGGCGACACCATCGAGCTCGGCGATCTGATCCTCAAGTACGTGCCGGCGGGACAGACCTTCGTCCTCGACGCCAGCGCCGCAGAGGCCGCGCGCGACCTCGAGCGGCGCCGCAAGAAGGGCGGCGGCACCACGTGGGCGATCGTCGGCCTCGCGGTGGTGTGCGCGGCGATCGCCGGCATCGTCGTCGCCAAGTCCGGGGGCAGCGACGGCCCGCCCACCTCGGCCTCGGGCAGCGGCGCGAACGACGAGGTCCTCGTCAAGGCGAGCAAGCTCAAGGAGAGCGACATCGCCTCGGCCCACGCGCTCTGCCAGTCCATCCCCAAGGACTCGGTGCTGCGCAAGGACTCGCGGTTCGTCGACGTCGAGAACACCTGGTGCAACAAGACCATCGCCGCCGCCGCGGCCGCCGCGAGCGACAAGAAGCGCGGCCTGCTCGCGTCGGTCGCCGACGCAGGGTGCGAGGACAAGTACAAGACCCAGGCCATGGAGCTGCTCGCCACGCTCGACGACAAGCCCGACGCGGCCGTCGAACCTCCGCCGCCGGATCTGCCGCCGGATGTGCCCACGCCGCCTCCGTCCACGAGCAAGACGGCGCCGACGATCAAGCCGACGGGCACCTTCACCGCGCCCACGGTCACCGCGCCGCCCACGGTCACCGCACCGCCCACCGTCACGGCTTCGGCCACGACCACCAAGCCCACGGCCAGCGCCACCACGACGGCCGCGGCCGGGGTGGTCGGCAACTGCCCGAGCTGGAAGGGCGACTACGCCGCCGCGATGCGCAGCAAGGACTACGACTGCGTGAAGACCATGCTCTATCCGCGCCTGAACTCGGGCGCGATCTCGCAGGGCGAGGCCCGCTACCTCAAGGCGGCGTGCGTCGCGCTCGGCGACAGCGCATGCGCCAAGCGCGCCGCCGAGAAGCTCTGAGCCCTCGCTCGCGAGACCCAGAGACCGGCGCTCAGTCGTACGACGGCGACTGCACGTTGGCCGCGCCCTGCTGCGCGAAATACGCCTGCAGCGCCTCGCGCGCGACGACGTTGGCCTTCACCTTCCACACCGGATCGTTCACCACGAGGACCGCGATGGCGACCTTGGGGTTCTTGATCGGCGCGTAGCCGACGAACCAGGTGAACAGCTTGAGCGGCTGGGGCTGGTTGAGCGTCCCGGTCTTGCCCGCGACCTCGATGCCGGGGAGGAACGCCTTGCCCTTGGCGTCGTGGAACGCCTTGAAGCTCGTGCCCTGCGAGACGGTCTCGGCCATCATCTTCTCGACGGCGGCAGCGGTCGCGGGATCGAGCGCCTTCTTGAAGATGCTGGGCCCCGGCGCCTTGTACGCGACGGTGGTGCCCTCGCGGACCTCGCTGACGATCCACGGGCGCATGGTGACGCCGCCGTTGGCGATGGTCGCCGCGAGGAGCGCGCCGTGCACCGGGGAGAGCGTGGTGTTCCAGAACCCCGCGGCGGTGCGCGCGAAGCCGAGCGTGTCGGTCGGCAGGTCGATCTTGGAGACCGCGAGCGGCACGTCGAACGGGATGGGTGCGCCGTAGCCCAGCTGGCTCGCGATGGTGTTGAGATCGGGCGGCGTGAGCTTCTTGCTCGCGAGGCGCGCGAAGATGGTGTTGATCGAGCGACCCATGGCCTGCGCCAGGGTCGCGCACCACTTGTCCTGCTTGGGGTCGTCCTTGAGATCGAGCGGCGTGATCTTCTGCTCGCCGCCGTTGTAGCAGCTCTTGAAATCGGGGCTCACGCCGGCGACCTGCACCAGGGCCGAGCCAGTGACCACCTTGAACACGCTCGCCGAAGGCGCGAACGCCTCGACGTTGAGGTCCTTGTGCGGACCGGGCTGGCCCGTCTCCTTGGAGGAGTAGGCGAGGATCTTCCCGGTCGACGGCTCGATCATGACCGCGGCCACCTGCGGCAGCTTGTGCTTCGCGAGCAGCTTGGAGACGGCGAGCTGCAGCTTCGGGTCGACGGTGAGCTTGGCCACGCGCCCGACGCCGGCCGGAGCGACGCCGCCGGTGTCGTCGAGCGCCATCGCCTTCAGATCGACGCCGGTGAGGCCGGAGACGGGCTGGTACGGCTTGGCGAGCGGGAGAGACGGCTTGGCCTCGGCCACCACCGACGGGGACGGGCTCGGCGGGGGAGCCGCCGCGGCGCCGCGCGAGCGCAGGGCGACGGGCGCGACGATCGCCGCGAGGCCGACGCCGACCATGAGCGAGGCGGTACGGGGACGGGCCCGCACGAACGCCCCGCTCTTCTTGGCGGCGAACACCGCACCACTGGCCACGGCTCGCCCAACGCGGGAGAGGACTTGGCGCATTCCTGGGCGCGGCGGGGGCCGATACGGCCTCCACGGTCGGAAGGGGGGTGGCCTCGTCGGACGGGGTCTCCACGGTCTCGGGCATGCCGGCGGGCTACTGCACGGCCGGACAGCAGGCCAAGTTCGGAGCGAGTTTCGCTCACCCCGTCGGACATTCCTGGGTCGCCGTTGACCACGGACAGTACGTGCTTAGGTTTGGCCCAGAAATTGAGGGGTCCCCCCGCCGAGCCGCATTCGGGGCTCGACGCCGGGACGCTCCCGATGCTAACGGCGCCCTCCCCAGCGGTGGGCGATTGGTGGAGGACTCTAGGGCCATGGGCAAGATCATCGGAATCGATCTCGGAACCACGAACTCGGTCGTCGCTGTCATGGACGGCAAGGAACCGCGCGTCCTCGAGAACGAGGAAGGTTCCCGCCTGACCCCGTCGGTGGTCGCGTGGGACGAGAAGGGCGAGGTGCTCGTCGGGCAGATCGCCAAGCGCCAGTCGGTCACCAACCCCGAGAACACCGTCTACTCCTCCAAGCGCTTCATCGGCCGTCGGTTCGAGGAGTGCTCCGAAGAGGCGCCCCGCGTGCCGTACAAGGTCGTGCGCGGCCCGAACGGCGACGCGCAGGTCGACATCCGCGGCAAGAAGTGGGCGGTGCCCGAGGTCTCGGCGCGCGTCCTCATGAAGCTGAAGAAGGCGGCCGAGGACAAGCTCGGAGAGAAGATCACCGAGGCGGTCATCACCGTCCCCGCGTACTTCAACGACGCCCAGCGCCAGGCCACCAAGGACGCCGGCCGCATCGCCGGCCTCGACGTCAAGCGCATCGTCAACGAGCCCACCGCGGCCGCGCTCGCCTACGGCCTCGACAAGAAGAAGGACGAGATCATCGCCGTCTACGACTTCGGCGGCGGCACGTTCGACATCTCGATCCTCGAGGTCGGCGACAACGTCGTCCAGGTCATCTCGACCAACGGCGACACGCACCTCGGCGGCGACAACATCGACGAGCGCGTGATGGACTGGCTCATCGCCGAGTTCAAGAAGGACTCCGGCCTCGACGTCTCCAAGGACAAGATGGTCATCCAGCGCCTCAAGGAGGCCGCCGAGAAGGCCAAGATCGAGCTGTCGAGCACCTCGACCACCTCGATCAACCTGCCGTTCCTCACGGCCGACGCCAGCGGCCCCAAGCACATGAACGTGCGGCTCTCGCGCTCGAAGCTCGAGCAGATGATCCAGGACCTGGTCGATCGCTCCATGGAGCCGGTCCGCAAGGCCCTCGCCGACGCGAAGAAGACGCCGAAGGACATCCAGGAGGTCGTGCTCGTCGGCGGCTCCACCCGCATCCCGCTCGTGCAGGAGACGGTGAAGAAGTTCTTCGGCAAGGAGCCGCACCGGGGCGTGAACCCGGACGAGGTCGTGGCCATCGGCGCGGCCGTCCAGGCGGGCGTGCTCTCCGGCGACGTCAAGGACCTCGTCCTGCTCGACGTCACCCCGCTCTCGCTCGGCGTCGAGACCCTCGGCGGCGTGATGACGGTGATGATCCCCCGCAACACCACCATCCCCACGCAGAAGAAGGAGATCTTCAGCACGGCGAGCGACAACCAGCCGAGCGTCGAGGTGCACGTCCTCCAGGGCGAGCGCGCCGAGGCCCGCTACAACCGCACGCTCGGCAAGTTCCACCTCGAGGGGCTCATGGCCGCGCCGCGCGGCGTGCCCAAGGTCGAGGTCACGTTCGACATCGACGCCAACGGCATCCTCAACGTGAGCGCGAAGGACCTCGCGAGCGGCAAGGACGTGCAGCGCCGCATCGAGGGCGCGAGCGGCCTCAAGGAGGACGAGATCCAGAACATGGTCAAGGACGCGGCCGAGCACGAGGCCGAGGACAAGGCCCGTCGCGAGATCGTCGACCGTCGCAACAAGCTCGACTCCATGGTCTACCAGATGGAGAAGAGCCTCACGGACACCAGGGACAAGCTCCCGGCCGAAGACGTCAAGAAGCTCGAGGACCTCCTCAAGGAGGCGCGCTCCGCCGTCGAGAAGCAGGACGACGAGGCGATCAAGGTCGCCACCGAGAAGCTCGAGAAGGAGTCGCACCGCATCGCCGAGGCCGCGTACAAGGCCGCGGGCGGCGACGGCGCTCCCCCTCCTCCCGGTGCGGCCGGCGGCGGAGCCCCCGAGGGCGGCGCCAAGGGCAAGAAGGACGGCGGCGTGATCGACGCCGAGTTCGAAGAAGCGAACTGAGATCGTTCGCGTCACGAAGGGCCCACGCCTCGCTCAGAGGGGGGGCCCTTCGGCTTTTTGTCCTGCGCTGCGAGCAAGTTGTCCCGACTCACCACCGTGGCCCACCATGGTCAGGTGGGAGAAGATCGCCCTCGCCGCCGAGATCCACGGGCCGAGCCGAGCGAGGCGCCGCCCGCGCGTGCCCTCGGCGAGGCGCGTCCCCAACGGGAGGAGCGGGTCGACCGCGTCGAGATCGGTCGCCTCGTGGGGATGGGACGGAAGGCCGAGGAACCCCCCGACAGCACGCGCGGGAAGGAGCCCGAAGCCCCTCCGGCGCAGCGGGAGGCGAAGCCCGAAGAGACCCAGGATCCGCGCCTCTCGGCGCTCGAGCCGCTGCTCGCCCGTGGTGCGTGGAGCGACATCCTCGGTGTGCTCGGACCGAGGGAGAAGGCCGGCTACCTGCCACCTACGCTCGGGCTGGTCTACGCGGTGGCCGAGCGCGAGGTCGGACCGGCCGAGAGTGCGACCGCCGCCAACGAGATGGCCATCCGCTGCGTCGCGGGCCTGCTCGGGGTGCCCGCGACGAGCGAGATCGCGCTGGTGCTCGGCAAGCGGCTCGTGCGCAAGAGCCCGGCGGCCTGGCGCGCGTCCGGCGCCCCCGGCGCGGGTGTCGATCCCGATCGTGATCGTCGGCCTGCTCCTCGGCGCGGCGGTGGGCGCGTATCTCGCGAAGGCGCCGCTCGCCCTGCTGTTCCGCTAGGCGTCAGAAACCAGGGCCGGGACCCACGTTGGCGGGACCGTCTTCGCTGGCCTTGGGCTTGGGCTTCACGTACGTGGCAGAGGGCTTCGGGGCGACGGACCCGGACGCGGACGCCGAACCGGAGGACACAGCGAGGGGCAGAGCCTTGCTCGCGACAGGCGCGACGGCGGACGACGGGGTGGTCGCGGGCTTCGCCGAGCTGCTCGCCGAGGGCGCTCGCGCTCGCGACCACCGAGGGCGTCGCGCTGATGGTGGTGCTGGCAACGACGCTGGTGGTCGCGCTCGCGGGCGACGACGCGGCCACGGCCGCCGGGAGATTCGTGGTCTTGGCCGGAGCCTTCGGGCGCGTGACCACGAACCCGACACCCGCAGCGCTCGCCAGCAGAGCGACGCCGACCACGACCGGCAGCGCGCGGGAGCGCCCGCGGGCCGGCTCGACCATGGTCACGGCGCCGACGGTGACCTGCACGTCGTTCGGGACCGTGGTGATGACCTGCGCCGAGCGCGGCGGGTGGGACGCGGTGCTGGCCGGGGCCGCGCGCGGCACGGCATAGGTGCCGATGCGATAGGTGGAGAGGCGCTTGTCGGAGGGGTGCTCGCCGATGTCGACCGGAGGGATGCCGAACGCCGCGCGCGGGGCGACGTAGCGGTCGAGCATCGTCGCGAGCTTCTCCATGCTCGACGGCCGCAGGTCGCGATCCTTGTGCAGGCAGGCGCCGACGATCGCGAGGAACTCGTCGTCGACCGAGGGGGCGACCGTGACGAGCGGGGTCGGCTCGTCGAGGGTGATCGCCATCATCACCTGGTTGTAGTTCTCGCCGGTGAACGGCAGCTTGTTGCTCACCGCCTCGTAGAGGATGACGCCGATGGCCCAGACGTCGGCGCGACCGTCGATGTCGGTGCGCCCACGGGCCTGCTCGGGGCTCATGTACGCGGGGCTGCCGAGCACCGCGCCGGTGCGGGTGACCCGCATGTCGCCGATGGCGCTCGTGATCTTGCTGATGCCGAAGTCGAGGATCTTGGGGACGATCGCCTCGCCCTTCTTGGCGATGAACACGTTCCCCGGCTTGAGATCGCGGTGGATGATGCCGGCGGCGTGGGCGGCGACGAGGGCGCGCACCACCTCGAGCATGAGGGCCGCGGCCTGGATCGGGGCGAGCGGCGCGGCCTCGACGAGCTGCTCGAGCGAGCGGCCCTCGAGGTATTCGAGGACGAGATACGGCGCACCGTTCTCTCCGCTCGGGGTGGGCAGCGTGCCGAGGTCGAGCACGTCGACGATGCACGGGTGGTCGATGCGGGCGCTCGCCTTGGCCTCGCGGAAGAAGCGCTCCACCGTGGCCGGGGCGTCGATCAGCTCGGGCAGCATGAACTTGATGGCGACCCGGCGCTCGGTGCGCCGGTTCTGCGCCTCCCAGACCGAGCCCATGCCGCCCTTGGCGATGGGGCGCACGAGCAGGTACTTGCCGTCGACGACGTCGCCGGCTTTCCACTCGGTGGCCCTCACATCGGTCATGAGCCGTACACTCTACCCCATCCCCGGGGCGGAGGGCCGCACAGACGCAAGAGTCCGGCCAGGCAAGATCGCCGCCGGACGGACGTTCAGCGGCCAGGTCGAGAAAACAGGGTCAAGGAAACAGGTGCACGAGCAGCTCGGCGAGCTCGTCCGGCTCGAACGGCTTGTCGAGGCGGGGGCGCCTGGTCCGAGCGAAGAACTGGTCGGCGTGATCGCTGTGCGCAGCGGTCAGGAACGCGAGCCGCGACACCATCGGGGGACACACCTCCGAGAGTGCGTCGTGGAAGGCATCGCCACTCATCGCCGGCATCATGAAGTCGCAGAGGATGGCGTCGAACTCGGCGCCGTCGGCGATCCACGCGAGGGCCTCCCGGGCGTCGTGGGTGTCGGTCACGTCGTGCATGCGCCCGAGGCTGCGGCGGAGCGCGGCGCGGATCATCGCCTCGTCGTCGATGAGGAGGATGCGGCGCCGACGGGGCCGACGCGTGGACGCGGGCGCCTTCTCTTCCACCGGACCCTTCTCCTCCACCGGAGGCGGGAGCGCCTGACGCGGAGCAGTAGGGGTGTCGACGCGCGCCATGACCCAAGCACTCTTACGGCCTTCTGCGCTCGGTCATTAAGAAAACTTCGCGTCGGCGCGCGAATCTCTGGCAAGAAGACGAACCGTTCAACGGGTGATGGCGACCTTGGTGGGAGAGACGATCACCTCGGAGCACCCTGGCACCTCGACCTTCACCTCGGCCTCCTCGGCGCCCTTCTTGGCGAAGTCGACCCCGAGGGCCTCGAGATCGATCTTGGGGACCACGGCGTCCTCCTTGAGCTCGTCGGCGCGCTTGGGGGGACACGTGACGACGACGGACACGGTGGCGGGCCGCACCGTGGCCCCTTTGCCCTTCAACAGCAGGACGGGGAGGTTGGTGAACGAGCGCGTCTTGGTCTCGGCCACGAGCTCGAAGCGGACCTCGACCTGCTCGGGATCGAGCGTGACGCTCCCGTCGGCGAGCCCCTCCGGCGTCTTGTCCAGGAAGAGGGTCTGGGTGTGGAAGCCCGCCTTGCGATCCTTGAGCTCGAGGGTCGCGGTGAGGAGGCGCTGCACCGCATCGACGCGGGTCTTCGGCCCGTTGAGGAGCGCGGTGGGCGGCGCGATGACGACGCTCCCGGCCTTGATGGTCAGACCCTCGGCGGGGGTGCCGGCCACGAGCTCCACCTTGAGACGACGCTGCACCTTGGTGTCCCAGCGAAGGCTCAGGGCGCTCGGGCTGAGCGCGAGGCGACGCACGCCCGGCGGCAACTTGAGGGGGTGATCCGAGAGGCGGAGCACGGTGGGGTGGGTGCTCAGATCGAGGCTGATCGCGTCGATGGGATTGGGCAGGTCGTCGAGGAGCGCGCGCGGTCCCTGGACGGTGACGTGGATGCGCGAGGGCAGCGGCGTGAGGAGGACCTTCGAGCTGTCCTGGTCGACGCCGCGCAGGAGATCGACCTCGAGCGTGCGCTGCGATTCGCCGCCCGCGTGGAGCAGCACGTAGGCGAACAGCGAGACGAGGAGCGCGGCGAGCTTCAGCGTCCAGTTGTCGAAGAAGAGCCCGAGGAAGCGGGCCCCGAGGCCCGGCGGATCGTCGTCGCGGGTCATTGGTCGAGGCCCTCTTCGGGGGGCAGTGGCTGCGAGGCAGGAGGCACGCTGGGGCGGAGCGAGCCCGGCGGCGGCGTCGGGATCGAGACCGGGGCGTGGGCGCCCGAGGTCTTCGTCGGAGAAGCCGCGACGGGGGGGACGGAGACCGGGGCGACCAAAGGCGGCGGCGGGAGGGACCGACGCGAGGAGCCCGGCCCGACCGACGCCTTGGGCGCCTTCTTCTTCTTCGGCTGCTCGTAGCGACGGAGCAGGTTGCGCAGCTGGTCGGGCGTGACGTTGTCGACGTGGTTCTCCTGGAAGCAGAACATGATCGTGCCGCGCTCCTCGGACACGACGATGGCGATGGCGTCGGTGTCGGCGGTGATGCCGATGGCCGCGCGGTGGCGGGAACCGAACTGCTTGTCGAGGCCGAGCTTCTCGGGCATCGGGAAGAACACGCCCGCGTGCGCGATGCGGAGGCTGCGGATGATGACGGCGCCGTCGTGCAGCTTGTTCTCGGCCACCGGGACGAACGTGGTGACGAGGAGCTCGCGGGTGACCTGCGCGTCGATCGGCGTGCCCGCGCCCATGACGAACTCGTCGAGGTTCGCGTCGCGCTCCCAGGTGATGATCGCGCCGTAACGCAGGCGGGCGAGCTCGGTGACCGCGGCGACGATCTCCTCGATGACGCGGGCCTCGTCGTCGCGGGTGAGGCCCCGGAACAGCGGGCGCGTGCCGGCGCGGCTCAGGGCGCGACGGAGATCGTTCTGGAACACGACGACCACCACCACGATGATCGACGAGAGCAGCGTGGAGAGGACGTTGGTGAGCGTGACGAGGCCGATCCAGCGGCCGGCGAGGTAGACGCCGGCGAGCACGACGAGGCCCGTGACCATCTGCATCGCGCGCGTACCCTTGAGCGCGAGCAGGACGCGGTAGGCGAGGTAGGCGACCAGCAGGATGTCGAGCAGATCGAGGGCGATCTGACTCGTGGGGCGCCCGAAGAACAGCTGGCGGAGCGCTTCGAGCATCAGCCCTGCTCCTCGGCGGCGGCGATGGCGTCGAGCACCGCGAGGGCCTGGCGCGTGCCGTGGACGTCGTGCACCCGCACCGCGTGGGCGTGGGCGCGCACGTGGGCGGTGACCGCGACGGTGCCCGGATCGCGCGCGGCGGGCGCGCTGCGGGGAAGGCCGGCGCGCTCCTCGGCGAACGCGAGCAGGCCCTTGCGGCTCGCGCCCACGTAGATCGGGTGACCGAGACGCGCCTTCAGATGGGGGAGCGCGGCGAGGAGGCGAAGGCTGTCGGAGGGCGCCTTGCCGAAGCCGAGGCCGGGGTCGAAGACGATGCGGTCGGCCGGGAGCCCGGCGGCGACGGCGCGGTCACGGGCGCGGGACCACTCGGCGACGACGTCGGTCACGACGTCTTCGTAGGGCGAGGCGGCGCCGGGACGCGCGTGCATCAGCACGAACCACCCCGAGGCCTCGGCGGTGACGCGCGCGAGCTCCGGATCGGCGAGGCAGGAGACGTCGTTGACGATGGTGACGCCCTCGGCGAGGGCGGCGCGGGCGACGACGGGTGAGGTGGTGTCGATGGCCACGCGCACCCCTCGAGGACCCGCGACAGCGACCGCGTGGCGGAGCACGGGCAACACACGCGCGAGCTGGATCTCGGCCGGGATGGAGGCGTGGCCCGCGCCGTAGTCGGTGCCTGCGGGCCGCGTCGACTCGCCGCCGATCTCGAGGACGTCGGCGCCCTCCGCGAGCAAGCGATCGACGTGGTCGTGGGCCGCGTGGGGGTCGAGGAAGCGGCCACCGTCGGAGAACGAGTCCGGGGTCACGTTGACGACACCCACCACGACGAGCGAGCTCACGGGGAGATCGGCGCGCGCCCAGGCGCGCAGTGGGCGCGAGGCCGCGGCGCTCGACGGCCCCGGAAGGCTCGAACTCTGAGGTGCACCCCGGGCGTGCGCTGCTGCAGCGTCCCTGGAGGCGAGACGCACCTGCGCATCGTGTCCCGGGTGCAGACGCGCTGCATCCGAGGTCACATCCGAGCGGTAGCAGCCAGCCTGGTTCCGAGCAATCGCTATCTATTTGCCTCCGGTTTGCTGGGTCGCTCCGGGTTACTTCGAAGGCTGACCGGGCGCCGGACGGGGCACGGGGCGGGCGCCGACGTCGAGCGTGGGCAGCGGCAGGAGCGACTCGTCGGTCTCGACCTTGGCCTGGGTGCGCAGGCGCTCGACCAGGGCCTTGTAGGCCTTCTCGCGCTTCTGCTCGAAGAGCAGCTCGCGGATGGTCGCGGTCTCCTCCGTGAGGCTGCGGACCATCGCGGGGGTGGAGCCCTTGCGCCAGAGGACGTGGAAGCCCGAGGGCGACTGGACGACGCTCTTGCTGATTTCGCCGTCCTTCAGGGCGAAGCCGGCGGTGGCGACCTCCTTCGGGACCACGACCTTGGGCTCGGTGGTCTTGCCGTCGGAGGAGACGAAGCCGAGATCGCCGCTCGACTTGCGGGTGCCCGGATCGAGGCTGATCTCGCTCACCAGCTTGGGCCAGCCCTCGCGGGTGGGATCGGCGAGCACCTTGGCGAGCGCGGCCTCGGCCTCGGCCTTGGTGGCGACCACCAGGTGCCAGAGGCGCACGCGCTCGGGGCTCTTGTACTCGGCGGCGTGCGCGTCGTAGTAGACCTGCACCTCGGACATGGGGACGTCGGCGGGGCCGCCGAGACCCCCGAGTTCCTTGCGGACCACGGCACCGGCGAGCGCCTTCATGAGCTGCAGCTGCACGCCGCGATCGGCGAGGGCGCCGCGCTTCTTGGCGGCCTCGGCCACGAGCAGCTCGCGGACGATGGCCTCGTCGACGTACTTGTGGAGGACGTCGATCTTGGTGGTGCCGAGGGCGAGGAGCTCGAAGGCGGGGACCCCGGCCAGCGCCTTGCGCAGCTCGCTCGCTCGGACGGTGCGGTCGCCGATCTTGACGACGACCGGGCTCGTGTCGGCCACGGGCGGCGACCCCGCAGCGGTCGACTCGGCCCTCGAGCTCGCGAGGAGCAGGCCGACGCAGGCGAGCGGCGCGACCACGAGGGCAGCACGGCGCAGGAAACGGGACGCAGACATCGCAGGAGGTCTAGATCGGCGGGAGGCGCTGGGAAAGGCGCGACGACGCAGGGCTACTTGCGGGCCTTGGCCTTGCGCGGCTTGGCGGCGCTCCGCGGCGGCTTTTCCACGAGGCCGGCCTTGACCAGGGCGTCCTCGCCGAAGCCGACGAAGCGATACACCTCCGGGTGGAAGCCGTAGGCCGCGTGGAGGCGCTTGACGAGCTCGACCTTGTCCGCGTCGGTGCGGAGCGGGCGCGGGATGCGGCGGATCTTCTTGATCGAGGCCACGGTCTCGCCGAGAGAGAGCAGCTCCTCGACGCGCGACAGCACGTCGATCGGCTTGAGGGCCCGGCCGCCGCGCGCGGTGCCCTCGCCGAGCTCGTCGAGGAGCCTGGCGCGCCGCTTCTCGGTGCGACCGTCGACCTTGGTGGCCTTGACCTTGCCCGCGAGGAGCTGGTTGAACGCCCGCGCCGCGCGACGCTTCTCGATCGCTTCGGGGCTGCCGCGACGGTTCTTCGGGGTGCGGGTGGTGGCCATCGGTCCTGAAGGTAGGCCGGAGCAATCGTCGATGTCAAACGGGGTTGTTCGGGGGTGAGTTCGTGGACATTGGAACGGCCTAACGGCCGCACATCTCGAAGGCGAGGAGACCGACGAAGACCAGCGCGAGGAGTGGCCAGATCGCGCGCACGAACCGGGCGAAGTCGGCGAACAGGAGGGGGAGCCAGGCCGTCAGCTCGCGCGCGCCGGGGCGCCCGTGCAGGCGATCCCGCTCGTGGGCGATGGCGGCGTGCTCGGCTTCGTCGAGTGGATCGTGGCCGGAGAGGAAGTTGTGATGGTGCTCGAGCTCGTGCTCGATCGTGTCGCGGATCTCCGCTTCCCAGTCGTAGGGTTCGTCCGCGTACATGCTCTGGAAGGTCCGGTAGTAGAGCTCGATGCGGAACGGGGCGGCGGGCCCGCGCACGTCGCCGTCGGCTTCGGGGGTCGGGGTGTAGCTCCCGAGCAGGGGCTCGCCGCCGTCGTCGCAGGGGGGGACTCCCTCTTCGATGGTCACCTCGAGGCCGACCAGATCGGCCGGGCCCTCCTCGGCGAAGATGGCGGTGACGAGCTCGGTGGCGCGGGCCCGGAAGGTCTCGAACGACGGAAACGGCGTGGTGCTCGCGCTGCGCGGACCGAAGAACGTGAACGGACGAGGCCCCGCGGCCTCGAGGTCGTTGCGGGCGCCACACGATGGGCACGCGGTCGGCACGAGCAGGCGGGGTGGCCAGTGCTGGCGATCGAAGGCCTCGGAGATGGCGTCCCACGCCTCCTCGAAGGCGGCATCGTCCAGGACCTCGAGGGCCCGGGCGATCGCGGTGGGGCTCCGCGTCGATCCGAGGGCGACGAGGCCCATCGCGCGGATCAGGGGGCCTCCGAGCGGGAGCGGGGCGCGGGGGTCGTCGCCGAGGAGCTGCTCGAGGCGGAGGCGGTCGCGGAGGGTGCGCGCGCCGAGGCGGAACGTCCGCGCCGATTCGCCGCGGATCGGAACGGGCTCTCGCAAGGGGTGCTCCTGCTCGCCGAGCAGCACCAGATCGAGCTCCTCGTCGCCAGGTGGATCGAGCAGCGGGCGAGTGGGGATCGCCTCGGCGACGGCGAACACCACCTTGCGTGCACAGTTGCGGCACTCGAGCTCCACCGGGGGCGCGACCACGACCCCGGCCGAGACGAGGAGCGCCTCGATAACGTGGGCGTCGGCGAGGCACAGGCCCTCGAGGTCGACGTCGGCCTCCACGGCGGAGGCGCGGAGCGCGGCGGGCAACGAGGTCGGTGGGGGTGAGACCCGACGGCCCGTCACCTTCGCCCGCGCGCCGCTCGGCAGGCGAACCGTGAAGGCCGAGTCGGGGCGAACGGGCATCGGACGGAGGATACTTGCGGGCCGCGGTGAACCTTGCGACCTTCGTGCGGGATGGAGGAGCGAAGCCCGCCCGTCGCCGTGCGTGTAGTCCGACCTTTCGCCGACGAGCAGTCCTTGCTCGACGCCGAGGTCGGAGCGTTCTCGCGAACGGGCATCGTGCTCATCGGCGCGCCGAGTCGGCCGAACGGCGTGGTCCTGCGGTTCGAGGTCTGCCTGCGGGACGGGACCGCGGTGATGCGCGGCGAGGGGCGCGTCGTCGGCTACCGCGCGCCGACCGCGCAGGAAGAGGGCGCGTTGATGCTGCGGTTCACGCGGCTCGACGTGAAGAGCAAGTCGCTGCTCGACCGCGCCGTGGCGCTGCGCGAGGAGCGACGCTCGCTGCCGCCCCCACCGCCGAAGGAGCGCCTGGAAGCCGAGGAGGCGCCACCGCCGAGCCTGCCGCCGCCGAGCCTGCCGCCGCCGAGCATGCCGCCGCGGGCCACGGCCTCGGTCGCGCCGCGCGTGGCGTTGCCGAGCGTCGCGCCCGTGATGACCCAGGCCGAGCCCGAGCCGGTCGCCATGCCCGAACCGGCGCCGGCGGCCACCACCATGGACGTCACGGACGAGGACGTGGAGGAGATCGACGACGCGGACATCGCGTCGGCCGATCCCAACGATCTCACCGAGCAGGTCCCCCCGGTCGCCGAGACCCCCGCCCCGGTGCCCGCCGACGAGACCGTGCACGGCGACGAGACCTTGCACGCCGTCGAGCTCGCTCCCTCGGAGCCCGTGTCGCCCGAGCCCGAGCCCGTGGAGCCGCCGCGCGAGGAGCCGCCGCGCGAGCCCGAGCCCGTCGAGTCCGAGCCCATCGCCGCAGTGTCGGCGCCGCGTGATGGATCGAGCCTCGCGCGCCTCGCGCGCGGCAAGCCGTTCTCGCCCGCGCTGGCTCCCGAGGCCCGTGGCGCGGCGCTCGATCGCCTGCGCGCGCGGCGGCGCTGATGTCCCGCCGGGTGGTGTTCCGAAGGTTCGGCGAGGTGACGACGCTGGAGGTCGAGAGCCGGGCTGTGCCGCGGCCGGGCCCGGGCGAGGTGCGGGTGAAGGTCGCGTTCGCCGGCGTGAACTACGCCGACGTCCTCGCGCGCCGCGGCTTCTACAAGTGGGCCCCTCCACCGCCGACGTGCGTGGGCTTCGAGGTCTCGGGGTGATCGAGGAGCTCGGCGCGGGCGTCACGAGCCACGCGATCGGCGACCGGGTGATGGCGATCACGCGGTTCGGCGGCTACGCGGACGATCTCGTGGTGGAGGCCGCGCGCGCCTACCGCGTGCCCGACGCGATGACCCTCGAGCACGCGGCCGCGCTGCCGGCCGTCTACGTGACCGCGTGGCAGTCGCTCGTCGAGGTCGCGCGTGTGCGGGCCGGCGACAAGGTGCTCGTGCAGGCGGTCGCTGGCGGGGTCGGCCTCGCGGCGCTGCAGATCGCCAAGCACCTCGGGTGCGAGGTGTTCGGCACGGCGAGCAGCGCGGACAAGCTCGCGGTGGCGGTGGCCGAGGGCCTCGACCACCCGATCGACTACGCGCAGCACGACTTCGCGCGCGAGGTGATGCGCCTCACCGGCGGGCGCGGCGTGGACGTGGTGCTCGACTCGCTCGGCGGCGAGGGGCTGCGCAAGGGCTACGCGTGCCTCGCGCGCGGAGGCCACCTCGTCACGATCGGCGCCGCGCAGGTCGCGCCGGCCTCGCGGCTGCGACCGGACGAGTGGCTGCGCGCGGGGCTCGAGCTCCTGCGCGGCGGCGTGTTCCACCCGTTCTCGTTGATCGAGGACAACCGCTCGATCGGCGGCGTGCAGGTGCTGCTCCTGTGGGACGACCTGCCGCGGTTCCGGCGCGCGATGGACCAGCTGCTCGCCTGGTATGCAGAGGGCGCGATCCGGCCGCACGTCGACCGGGTGGTGCCGCTCGCCGACGCCGCCGAGGCACACCGCGCGCTCGAGTCGCGGAAGACCCGTGGCAAGGTGCTGCTCGCGTGCGCGGGGGCTTCGGGATAGCTTCGTGCCCTGATGGAACCGGGTCGATCCGCGCGCCCTCCGCCCCGAATACCAGGCCTTCCTCGGCGACCAGCAGCGGGTCCTCCTCACCGGGCACTCGCACCAGGCGTGGCCCGACGTGGCGCGCGCGGCCATGCTCGAGGCCTTCGACGACGCGGCGATGCACGTCGACGACAAGTGGGGCCCGGCGTTCGCGGCGGCCGAGGCCGTGCGCGGGGCGATCGCGGCGCGCATCGGGGGCACGACCGCCGACGAGTTCGCCCTCGCCGGGAACACCCACGAGCTCGTGGCGCGGTTCCTCTCCGCGCTCGATCTGAAGAAGCGCCCGCACCTGGTCACGACGAGCGGCGAGTTCCACACCATCGATCGGCAACTGCATCGGCTCGCCGAGGCCGGCGTCGAGGTGACCTTCGTCGATGCGAGCGAGCCGCGCACGCTCGCCGAGCGCCTGTCGGCCGCGGTCCGCGACGACACGGCGGCGGTGCTGGTCTCGAGCGTGCTGTTCCAGACCGCGAGCGTCGTGCCCGGCCTCGGGCAGCTCGTCGCCCACGCGCGCAGGAGGGGGGCCCACGCGCTCGTCGACGCGTACCACGCCTTCCAGGTCACCGAGCTCGAGGCCCCGCACCCCGACGCCTTCGTGGTGGGGGGTGGCTACAAGTACGCGCAGCTCGGCGAGGGCGTGTGCTTCCTGCGGGTGCCCGCCCACTTCTCGGACGAACTCCGGCCTGTCTACACCGGCTGGTTCGCGGGGTTCGGCGCGCTCGCCGCGCCACGCACGCCGGGCGAGGTGCCCTACCCGACGCGCGCCGCCGACCGGTTCGCGGGGAGCACCTACGATCCAGTGAGCCACTACCGGGCGCGCGCGGTGTTCGCGTTCTTCGAGCGGCAAGGGCTCACCCCGGCGCGCCTCCGCGCGACGTCGCTGCGCCAGACCACGCGCATCCTCGCCGGGCTCGAGGGGGCCAAGGGACTCGTCGTGCGCACCCCCCGCGAGGACGCGGCGCGGGCAGGGTTCGTGGCGGTGGGCGTCGACGACGCGGCGCGCGTGGTCGCGGCGCTGCGCGCCCGTGACGTGCTGGTCGACGCCCGCGGCGACACCGTGCGCCTCGGCCCGGCGCCCTACTTGCTGGACGACGAGATCGACCGGGGCGTGACCGCCCTCCGTGAGGTGTGCGCATGCCCCTGAATCTTCCCGAGCCCGCGCGCCTCGCCTCCGCGAGCGAGAACTTCGCGGCGTTCTTCCGCGAGCTCCAGGACGTGTTCGTCGAGCGTGAGGCGCTGCTCGGGCAACTCGCGCTCGGGCTCCTCGCCAAGGAGCACGTGCTGCTCACCGGCCCACCGGGCACCGCCAAGAGCCAGGTCTCGGCCGCGGTGCTGGGGCGCATCCTCGACGAGCGCACGGGGCTCCCGAGCCTCTACGCGCGGCAGTTCACCGAGAGCACCGTGCAGACCGACCTCGTCGGCCCCATCGACTTCAAGACCCTGATGGAGACCGGGCGCACCGAGCACTTCACCGACCAGGGCATGCTCGGCGCGGTGCACGCGTTCCTCGACGAGGTGTTCGACGGGCGTGACATGCTGCTCCGCTCGGCGCTGAACGTGCTGCAGGAGCGCGAGCTCAAGGAGGGCACGCGCACCGTGCGCGGCCTCATCGAGTGCGCCGTCATGACCAGCAACCGTTACCTCGCCGAGATCCTCGAGGGCTCGCGGGACACCCTGCTCGCGTTCGTCGACCGGGTCGCGTTCGTGGCGTTCATGCCGCGCGCCTTCGCCGACCCGAAGAACCTCGCGACCGTGCTGCGGCGCCACGTGGGGGGCACGGGCAAGGTCACCCTGGAGAGGCAGCTCTCGGTGCAGGATCTCGACGCGCTGCAGGCCCAGGTGGACTCGGTCTACGTGGGCGACGCGGCCTGCGACGCGATCGCCCAGCTGCTCGAGTCGCTCGAGATCGAGCTCTCCGAGGCGGCCAAGGCCGACCCTTCGTTCGTGCCGACGCGATACGTGTCCACGCGCACGGCCGTGCGCTGCGGCCGGATCCTGCGCGGCATCGTCGTCCTCGACCGCCTGTTCCGGGTCAAGGACCGCCCGCTCGAGGTCATGCCCAGCGACTTCGCCTGGCTGCGGCTGAATCTCCTCCTGTCCGGGCCTTCCCCCGAGATGGTCGAGAAGCTGCTCGCGCGCGAGACCGACCCCCGCGAGCGGAGGCAGCTCCAGATCGTCCGCACCGAGCGCGAGGCCTTCGACCGCTGCATCGCGAAGCTGCCGCAGTTCGGGCTCTCGCCGCGCGCGCCCAAGAAAGAGCTCGCCGCGCTCGAGATCGCCACGAGCGAGGCGCTCGGCTCGAACGATCCGAAGAAGCTCTCGGGCACCCTCAAGACCCTCGTACCGCTCGCCCAGGGCGGAGGCCCGGACGCCGAGCGCGCGGCGGTGCTGGTGCGCCAGGTGGGCGAGTCGCTGACCGCGCGCGCGCTGCGCACGGCCCCTCCGGGCCCGCGCGACCCCGGAGCCCGAGGCCCTCGCGGCGGCCATCGCGGAGCTCGAAGATCTCGCGCAGCGCATGACCGAGGCGAGCCGCGAGGAGTCGCCGAGGGCGCGCGAGCTCGCGCGGTTCCTCCGCGGTCGAGCGCTGACCCTCATCGACGAGGCGTTCGGGTTCGATGACGCGACCGCGGGCGAGGTCGAGGCCGTGGCCGGTGGCGGCGGCTCGGCCGTCGTGCGCCCGATCGTCGAGAAGAAGCTCGGGCACGTCGAGCGGGTGATCGCGTTCCGTCAGCGACTGCTCGCCGCGGGTGGAGAGGTCGTCGACCGGGCGCGCGCCGAGCGCACGGTCCGGGACGCCGTGCTGCGCCTCGAGCAGGACTGCGCGACGCTGCTCGACGCGGGCTTCCGCGACGCCATCACGACCGCCCTCCGGACCACCCCCGCCGACAAGCTGGGCGAGGTGCTGAGCAACCTGGCGCCCGACCTCGCCGAACTCGACGCCTTCGCGGCGCGCATCACCGCGCTGCTCCCCGGCGGTGAGCGATCGCGGCTCAAGGAGCGGGTCGTCGGCCCGCGCATCGAGAAGCTGGTGCCGGCGATCTTCCAGCGCATCGACGCGAGCGATCGCGAGGCGGTGGTGGGGCAGGTGCAGTTCCTCCACGGCGTGCTCGCGGGCGCCGGGCTCGCCCGAGCGGTCGACGCCGCGCGGTTCGTGCAGTGGAGCGCGGCGGCGCTCGTGCGCTCGGATCGCGGCGCGCCCGCCGTGAACGGTCCGCCCGGGCTCGCGCGGTACCGGGCGCTGCGAGGCGTCGAGCAGCGCGTGCCCATCTGCGTCACGCTGCGCGACATCGCGCTGCGGGTCTGCCCCGCCCTCTCGGACACCAGCAAGGCGCCGCTCGAGGCCGAGGCCGAGACGCTCGCGTTGCTGGCCAGCGTGCCGGAGGCCATGGCCGCCGAGGTCGTGGGCCGTGACCTCGACCGCGTGACGCGCGCGGTCGGCGAGCTCGAGGAGTGGTGGTGGGCCCTCACCGCGAGCAAGGTGGCTGGCAGCCAGGCTGACGATGCCGCGGATCGGCTCGCGCTGATCACGCAGTCGGGCTTCTTGCACGTGCTCCGGGACGAGGGCGCCGTCCAACGCTTCGCCCTCGAGACCCGGGTCGTCGGCGAGTCGTTCCCCAAGGAGGCCGCCCGCACGGACGCGTTGCTCGCGCGCATCGGTGGGCTCGCCGCGCGCGTGAGGGAGCACCTGATGGAGCTCGCCGGGCGGGCCGGCGACGCGGCGTTCGACCGCGCCCTCGCCTCATGAGCGATCCGGCCCGGCGGCTCGCCGATCTCGAGGCGCGGATCGAGCGCATCGCCCTGGATCCGGCCTCGGTGAAGGCCACGTGGGCGCGACTCCTCCGACCGCTCCTGCGCTCCCTCGGGTGGCAGCCGAAGGTCTCGGTCGTGCACATCGAGGCGCTCCTCGACGCCCTCCGCGAAGAGGAGGAGCCCGACATCGACGAGGCCATCGACGAGCTGGAGAGCGACGTCGCGAGCGTCGAGCGCGCCTGCGTGGTGAACGGGCGGGCGTCGGTCGCCCACGCGGCGTGGCTCCGCCGCCTCTTCGAGGTGGTCGCGCGGGCCACCCACGCGTGCGAGCGGTCGGCACGGGAGCGATGGAGCGCGGGCTCGATCGACCGGGTGACGATCCTGCCCCCGCTCGCGGTCCGCGGCGAGGAGGCGCAGGTGGTCTCGACGCCGGGAGGTCAGGGAGACCCGGCGACGAAGGTCGACCGCCTGCTCTCGCTGCAGCTGGCCGCGATCGACCACCTCGTCGACGCCGCGCGCGGCGAGCGCAAGTTCCTGTCGCGACGGCGGCGCTTGCTCGAGGCGGCGCGCCAGATGCTGCTCGACGCCGCGGCGGCGCTGCCCCTCGACCCGGATGGCGTGGAGGCCCGGCGGGCGCACCTCGCGCGCGAGATCGTGCGCATCGATCGACTCGAGGCGGCCGGGGTCGATCCGCGGGTCGGGCTCCTGCACCAGGCGCGGGGCGCCCTCACGCGCGGCGATCGCGGGCGTCTCCACGCGATCCTCGCCGCGATGGAGGGCATGGCGCTGCAGGCCGGCGACGACGCGTTCTCCTCGCGCGCCGAGGGGGCGACCCGCACGCTCGACGGGGACGCGGACACCCGATCGGAGGCGGCGCGCCGCGCCTCGGTGCTGCGCTCGAGCGAGCAGGTGCTCGGCCGCGACGTCGTGGCCGCGGTGCAGCAGGCGTACGTGCGTGGTCGCGCCCAGACCCCGCTGGTCGTCGAGGATCTCCCCGCCGCCTTCCACGCGCAGGCCCTCGAGTACTTCGGCGAGCAGCGCGAGTCGGAGACCCTGGCCGCGGTGCTCGCCGTCGACGGAGCGTTCGAGGTCGGCGGCACGCTCTGCCCGGTGCGCGCCGTCGAGGTGGAGACGCGCGTCCGCCTCGTGACCCAGCCCACCCAGGAGCTCGTGCTCACGACCGCGAAGGACGTGGTCGACCTGCCCGACGCGATCGTCGAGGACCCACGCACGATCCTTCTCTCGCTCGCCGCGGGACGCCTCCTCACCCGCAAATACGTGCAGTACGAGCGCCTCGAGCGGCCGCGCACCAAGCTCGTCGGCGAGGCGCGGATCTACGTCCTCGACGGCTCGACCTCGATGGTCGGGCCCCGCGCGCGCATGCGCGACGCCATCCTGCTCGCGGAGCTGTGCACGCTGATGCGGCGCCTGTCGGTGCGCGACCGCTCGACCCAGGTGACGCTCTACTACCGCTACTTCGACACGAAGGTCGGGGCGGTCACGCGGGTCGCGAGCCCGGGCGAGGCCCTCGCCGCGATCGGCGAGGTGGTCGGCACGCTGCGCACCGGCGGCACGAACATCCACGACGCGCTCTGTGAGAGCTTCGCGCTGCTCCGCGCGGCCCGCGCAGCGGACCCCGACCTCGCGCGCGCGCAGATCGTGCTCGTGACCGACGGTGACGCGCCGATCCTCGAGGCGGAGCTCGAGCAGGCGCGGAGCGGGCTCGACGACCTCCCGATCGGCGTCAGCGTGATCGCGCTCGGCCAGGAGAACGCGCTGCTGCGCGCGCTCGTGGCCCGTCAGCGCATGGCCGGCGCGCGGGCGTTCTACCACTTCATCCCGGACAACGCGCTCGCCACGCTGGTGCGCGGCGACGTGGACGAGGGCGTGGCGCTGCACTTGCCGGAGCTCGCCGCGGACGCGCAGAGGTCGAGCAAGGCGACGGGCGAGGCGCTCCGCGCGACGCTGGGCGGGCTCCTCGACGAGCTCGGGGATCTCGACCGTCGGCGCGACCTCGAGGCCGTGGAGCAGGTGGCCGCGGAGCGGCGATCGTCGGTCGAGCTCGGGGTGGAGCTGGACGGCGCGGCGGCGCGCAAGGAGGCCGTCGATCGGGACCTGCGCGCGCTCGATCGCCGCTTCTCGCGGTGGTTCCCCGCCCTCGATGCTGGGACGAAGCCGAACGGTGAGGCCGACGAGGAGGACCGCGACGCGGCGCTCGTCGTGCTCGGCACGGTCGTGGAGGTCGTCGAGGTGCTCGGCGGCACCGAGCTCGCGCGCAAGGCGGAGGCGGTCGACACGCTCGAGCGCGTCCTGCCCGACGCCGGGCTCTCCCCGGCGCGCTACCAGCAGGCGCTCGGGGCCTGGCCGGCCGAGCTCGCCCCGGCGCTCGGGGCGGTGCGGGCGATCACTCGCCGATGATCTTGACGAGCGCGCGCTTGCGGCGGCGACCGTCGAACTCGCCGTAGAAGATCTGCTCCCACGGCCCGAGGTCGAGCTCGCCCTTCGTGATGGCGACCACCACCTCGCGACCCATGAGCTGACGCTTGATGTGGGCGTCGGCGTTGTCCTCGCCGGTGCGGTTGTGGTGGTACTGCGAGGTGGGCGTGGGGCGCGATGCGCTCGAGGAACACCTCGTAGTCGCGGTGCAGACCCGACTCGTCGTCGTTGATGAACACGCTCGCGGTGATGTGCATGGCGTTGACCAGGCACAGCCCCTCGCGGACCCCGCTGGCCCGCACCTCCGCGGCGACCTGCTCGGTGACGTTGACGAACGCGCGCCGCGTGGGGACCTCGAACCACAGCTCCTTGCGGTGGGATTTCATCCCCCGAACCTACCCCCGCGGCTCCGCTGGCAAAACCGGCCGGTCGGGGGTAGAAGCGCGACTCCCCGTGTCCCGCGCCCTGTCCGCCGTCAAAGGCATGAACGACATCCTCCCCGAGGAAATCGGGCGCTGGCACGCCTTCGAGGGGCGGTTCCGTGCCGCCGTCGAGCTGTTCGGGTACTCGGAGATCCGCGTCCCGATCATCGAGGCCACGCCGCTCTACGTGCGCTCGGTCGGCGAGGGCACCGACATCGTGGACAAGGAGATGTACTCCTTCGTGTTCCACGACGAGCCGCTCACGGTGCGCCCCGAGGGCACGGCCGGCGTCGTGCGCGCGTACGTGGAGCACCAGCTCGCGGCCAAGGAGCCCACCTCGCGCGTCTACTACCTCGGCCCGATGTTCCGCGGCGAGCGCCCCGCGCGCGGCCGCTATCGCCAGTTCTACCAGGCGGGCTGCGAGGTCTTCGGCGACGCGGGCCCCGGCGTCGACGCCGAGATGATCGACATGCTGGTGCGCTTCTTCGCGTCGCTGTCGATCGACGGGCTCGAGGTGCTGGTCAACTCGCTCGGCGGCAAGGGCACCAAGGCCGCCTACCGCGAGCGGCTCGTCGCCTACCTGCGCCCCATGCAGGCCGAGCTCTCCGAGGACTCGCGCCGCCGGCTCGAGACCAACCCCCTGCGCATCCTCGACAGCAAGCACGAGCGCGACCAGGCGGCGATCGCCGGCGCGCCCTCGGTGCTCGACTGCATCGACGACGACGACAAGCGCCACTTCGATCGCCTGCTCGAGCTCATGACCAAGCTCGGCACGCCGTTCCGCGTGGAGCCGCGGCTCGTGCGCGGGCTCGACTACTACGCGCGCACGCTGTTCGAGATCAAGGGCCGCGGTGGCGATCTCGGCGCCCAGAACACCCTCTGCGGCGGCGGTCGCTACGACGGTCTCGTCGAGGAGCTCGGCGGCACGCCCGGCATCCCCTCCATCGGCTTCGCCCTCGGGATCGAGCGCATCCTGCTCGCCTCCACGTTCGGCGCCGACCAGGCGACCGCGAGCGTCTTCGTGGCGCCGCTCGGGGAACGGGCCGGCGCCGAGGCGCTCGTGCTCGGACGCGAGCTGCGCGAGGCCGGCATCAAGACCCTCGTGGAGACCCGCGGCGGCTCGCTCAAGGCCATGCTGCGGCGGGCCAACGCCGTCGGCGCCCGCCTCGCGCTCGTGGTCGGCGACGGCGAGCTCGACCGCGGCGTCGTCCAGCTCAAGGACCTCGCCGCCCACGCGCAGGCCGATGTCACCCGCGATTCGCTCGTGGCTGCCGTCCGGGAGAAGCTCGCGTGAATCGCACCGTCCTGTTTCCGGCGATCGCGATCGCCGCGGGGCTCGCCTTGCCGCTCGCGGCGCGCGTGCACGCCGACGACGCCGCCGCGGGCTCGGGTTCGGCGAGCTCCGGTTCGGCGTCGGCCTCCTCGGCGGCCCCGCCCGGTTCGGCGTCGGCGCCCGCTTCCGCGGCGGCATCGGCTTCGGCGTCGGCGAAGGGCCCGGCGAAGAAGCCCTCCGAGGACGACCCGCTGGTCATCCCCGAAGGCGTGAAGCCGGTCATCGGCTCCAATGTATCGCCCGAGGACAACCGCCCCTCTGGCGCGGTTTCGCGCACGGGGTTGTTCCCCCTCGCCTACAAGCAGCGCATCGGCAACGAGATCACGAGCGCGATCTTCCCGTTCTACTACGAGCGGCGCGCGTTCGACGACGCGCAGAAGCTGGTCGATCGCGAGAGCTTCTACGGCCTCTACTACCGTCGCCGCAGCGCGCGCTTCGACGTGGACGCGGCGTTCCCGCTGTTCCTCCGCTGGCGAGACGACCAGACCACGACCACCGTCGTCCCGCCGGTGCTGTGGCGCGACGGCCCGAACGGCGAGTGGCACCGGTGGCTCGCGCCGCTGTTCTTCGCCTCGTCGCAGCCCGACGGCGGCTACCTGCACATCCCGGCGCTGCTCACCTTCTCGCACCACAACCCGAAGAGCGCGTTCTCGTTGATCGGCGGGCTCGGGTTCTACGACCGCACCGGCAAGGACGTCGACTGGGGCCTCGTGCCGCTCGTGTTCGGCGGCAACAACAGCGAGAAGCTCACCAGCTACTTCCTCATCCCGCCGCTCCTCACCTACCACTCCGAGAACAAGGACGCGGGCGCGTCGACCACCTGGGTCGGTCCGGTGCTCTACAAGTCCTCGCCGAAGAAGACCGTCTTCGACCTGTTCCCGCTCCTGTTCCACAACCACGGGATCGCGGAGGGCGAGGGCTACACCTCGACCACCCTCCTGCCGCTGTTCCACTACAGCCGGTCGGCCACCAAGAGCCTCATCGTCACCCCGGTGTTCGGCTCGGCCAAGGACGACGAGGGCGAGACCACCATCACCCCGTTCTACTCGCGCTACCGCGGCCGCACGCGGCTCGACCTCGCCGGCCCGATCATCCCCCTGTTCGCGCACTACGTCGACCCGGACGCCTACCGCGAGTCGTACCTGTTCGGCCCGGTGTACACCTCGAGCGACCCGACCCGCTTCAGCGTGATCACCCCGCTGTTCGCGCACTTCGCCGAGCGCGGCGTCGGCCGCACCACCTGGGTGTTCCCGACCTTCACGCACACGACCGACAAGGACGGCTGGTCGTTCAACCTCCACCCGCTGATCTACACGGCCAAGTCGGGCGACACGTGGCACGACGTCGTCGCGCCCATCTGGTGGGATTTCGGCTCCGCCAAGAAGCGCTCCACGGTGCTCTTCCCGGTGTTCTGGCGCTTCCGCGACGAGGAGGGCACGACCCAGGTCGCGCTCAACACGGTGTGGATCGACCGCAAGTCGTCGCGTGGCGCCAACTGGGACTTCTACTTCCTCCCCGTGTTCCACGTGGGCGACTCGCCCAACGGCTCGGCGTGGGACTTCCTCTTCGGCTTCGTCGGCTACAAGCGCGAGGGCACCTACAAGCAGCTCAAGCTGCTGTGGATCCCGATCGACCTGACCAAGCCGCCGCCCACGTCCACCGGCGCGCCCGCGAAGTGAGCGCCGAGCCGTCTCCACCGGCGGCGACGTGTGGAGTCAGCGAGCCCCGAGCGCCCCGTCGCGCAGGACGACCTCGCGCGCGGCGAGGCGCTCCACCACGCTCCGCTGGTGGGTGACCAGCACGAGGGTCATGCCGTCGGCGGCGAGGCGCGCCAGCACGTCGAGCACCTCGCTCTGCGCCTCGTCGTCGAGCGCGCTCGTGACCTCGTCGCAGAGCAGGGCCTCGGGCTCCATCGCGAGGGCCCGCGCGATCGCCACCCGCTGCTTCTGCCCACCCGAGAGCGTTCGGGGGTAGGCGTCGCCGTGCCCTGCGAGGCCCACGCTCGCGAGCAGCTCGTCGGCGCGCGCCAGGGCGGCGCGCCTCTCGACTCCCCGCACGTGTATGGGTGCCTCCGCCACGTTGGCCCGCGCGGTCAGGTGCGGGAACAGCTGAAAATCCTGGAACACCATGCCGAGCAGCGTGCGCGCCGCCGCCGCCGCTCGGAGCGGGTCGGCCGAGGGGCGTATCGTGTGCGGACCAACGACGATCTCGCCCTCGTCGAACCCCGCGAGCCCGTTGATGCACCGGAGCAGCGTGGACTTCCCGGCGCCGCTCGGCCCGGTGATGGTGACGATCTCGCCCGGCTCCACCGCGAGCGAGACGCCCGCGAGCACCGTGCGCTCTGCGAAGGTCTTCTTCACCGCGCGGAGGGCGATCACGCGTGACCTCGCGACCAGCGCGCCTCGAGGCGACGCGAGAGGAGCCCGAGCGGCAACGAGATGGCGAGGTAGAGCGCCGCGGTGGCGAGCCCGATCTCGAGGTAGCGGAGGCTGGATTTCGCCAGGATCTGGTACTGCTTGGTGAGCTCGACGACGGCGATCACGCTCACGAGGCTCGTGTCCTTGAACAGCGCGACGAAGTCGCTCGTCATCGGTGGCAACGCCACCCGCACGGCCTGGGGCAGCACGATGCGGCGGAAGGTGAGCGCGCGCGACATGCCGAGCGAGGCGGCCGCCTCCCACTGCCCGGTGGGGACCGCCCCCAGCGCCGCGCGGTAGATCTCGGCCTCGTAGGCGGCGTAGTTCAGCCCGAACCCGATCACCGCCGCGGCCCACGCCGAGAGGCGGACGCCGAGCGTGGGCAACCCGTAGTAGAGGAAGAACAGCACGAGCAGCACGGGCACGCCGCGGAACAGCTCCACGTAGGCGGTGGCGAGCGCGCGCAGCGGTCGAGGCCCGAACGTGCGCGCGGCGGCGAGGGGCAGCGCGAGGAGTACGGCGAGCGCCATGCTGGCGACGCTGAGCAGCACGGTGGTGAGCGCGCCCGAGAGCAGCAAGGGAAACCAGCGGCGGAAGGTCCACCGCGTGTCGGTCTCCTTGCCGACCTCGAGCTTGGTCTCCTGGTCGGCGTTCCACAGCCCCCAGCGCTCGAGCACCTTGCGGAGCGCGCCCTCGCTCGCCAGCTGGTCGATCGCGCGGTCGATCCGCTGGGCGAGCGCCTCGTCGGCCTTGCGCATCGCGATCGCGTAGTGGCCCTTCGGCAGGCTCGGGTCGTCGACGAAGCGCAGCAGCGGATCGCGACGCGCGTAGTACTCGGCGATCGGCAGATCGAGCAGCACGGCGCCCACGCGGCGGAGCCCGAGATCGCGGTAGGGCTCGACCTGCCCCTCGTAGACCTTCTTCGCGAGCGCGCGCGCGTCGAGCAGTCGCTCGGCCGCGGTGTCGCCGAGGGTGGCGATGGGACCCGCGCACATGGCGAGGCTCGTGCAGGCCGGGTCGTCCGCGCGCGCGACCAGCTGCAGCCGATAGGTGTAGTACGGGTGCGAGAGCCGCGCCTTGCCCGCGCGGTCGGGGGTGACCTCGAGGCCGTTCATGGCGAGGTCGAGGTCGCCGCGGTCGAGCCCGACCAGCAGCGAGGCATATTCGTACTGCACGAACTCCACCGGCTCGCCGAGCACGCGGCCGAGCTCCCGCGCGAGGTCGACCTCGAAGCCGATGACCTTCTTCGGATCGTCCGGGTCGTGGAACACGTAGGGGGCGCCGCCCTCGGCGTCGGCACCCCAGCGGAGCTTGGCCTGGGCTCCACCGACCCATGTCAGCAACGTCAGCAATGTCAGCAGTGGCAGCAGGCGCCTCATCGTCGCCTCCCGAGGCCACGGGCGACGCGCCGCATGGCCTCGTCGAGCTCGCTCGGGTCGAGCGAGGCGTAGCCGAGGCGGACGAAGGGCCGGGCGCGCCCGTCGAAGGCGTAGGCCCGGCCGGGCAGGAAGCTCACGCCCTCGCGCGCGGCGGCCGCGACGAGGGTCTCGGCGTCGACCCCGCGCACCTCGGCCCACGCGGCCATCCCGCCGGGCGGCTTGCGCGCGACCAGCGTGCCCTCGAGGTGGCGGTCGAGCGCGGCGAGCAGCGCGTCGCGACGCTCGCGGTATGCGCGCCGCACGCGACGTACGTGTCGTTGCAGCTCACCGTCCTCGAGCAGCTCCGCCACGGCGAGCTCGAGCGCGGGGTCGCCCTGGCGGTCGATGGCGATGCGCAGGGCCGTGGCGTGGGCGACGAAGGGCGCGGGCCCCGCGAGGAACCCGAGCCGCAGCGCGGGCGCCAGGATCTTCGCGAGCGTGCCCACGTAGATCACGTTGCCGCTCTGGTCGTCGCTCGCGAGCGGGAGCACCGGTCGCCCCTCGTAGTGGAACTCGAAGTCGTAGTCGTCCTCGACGATCGCGAACCGCCGCGCGCGCGCGAGCGCGAGCAGGGCGAGCCGGCGCGCCGGGGAGAGCGTGACGGTCGTCGGGTACTGGTGGTGGGGCGTGAGATAGACCGCGCGCAGGCCCTCGATCTCGGCGAGCGCGTCGACGGCCAGGCCGTGCTCGTCGACGGGCACCGGCACGAGGCGCGCACCCGCGGCCCGGAACGCCTGCCACGCGGGCCGATAGCCGAGGGCCTCGACGGCGACGGCCGCGCCCGGGTGCCCGTCGAGGAGCACGCGGGCGGTGAGATCGAGCGCCGCCTGCGCGCCGCGGGTGACGAGCAGCGCGTCGCGATCGAAGGTGAGGCCCCGGAGCTCCGCGAGCATCTCGGTGAGCGCGGTGCGCAGGCGCGGGTGACCCTCGGGAGGGACGTAACCAAGGGGCGCGCTGCGCAGCGCCCTGCGGTACGCGCGGGCCACGAGGTCGCGCGGCACGAGGCGGAGATCGGGGGTGCCCGCCGCGAGGACGAAGGTGTTCGGCGGCGGCTCGGGCGGACGCGGCGAGGGCGCCGCCGGGAGGCTGAAGCCCGCGCGCGTGGCCGCCTTGGCGAGGCGACGCGGGAGCTCGCGCGGGATGTCGCCGGAGACGTAGGTGCCCCCCGCGGGGCGCGTCTCGATCCAGCCCTCGGCGGCGAGCTCCCGGAACGCGGCGAGCACCGTGTTGCGGTGCACCCCGAGCTGCGTCGCGAGCGTGCGGCTGCCCGGCAGCGCGGCGCCGGGGAGCAGGCGCCCGCGGCGCACGTCGTCGCGGACCGCGCGCGCGATGCGCAGGAACAGAGGCAGGTCCCCGCTCTCGTCAAGAGACAGCGCGTGCGCGAAGCCGTTCACGACTGGTCCAGCGTAACAGCCGTTCGCGCTCTAGAGTGCATGGACCACCATGATCCCGCTCTACCAGGTCGATGCGTTCACGCGGCGCCGGTTCGCCGGCAATCCGGCCGCGGTCTGCCCTCTGCCGGCGTTCTTGCCCGACGCGACGCTGCAGGCGATCGCCGCCGAGAACAACCTCGCCGAGACCGCGTTCCTGGTGCGCGAGGGCGAGGGCTACCGCATCCGCTGGTTCACGCCGCTGGTCGAGGTCGACCTCTGCGGCCACGCGACGCTCGCGAGCGCGTGGGTGATCTTCGAGAAGCTCGGCCACGTGGGCGACCGGATCGACTTCGCGAGTCGGAGCGGTCCGCTGACGGTGCGGCGCCTCGACGACCGGCGGCTCGAGCTCGACTTCCCGACCCGACCCGCAAAACCCTGCGCCGCGCCCGCCGATCTCCTCGACGGGCTCGGCGTGACCCCGCGCGAGGTGCACTGCGCGGTCGAGTACCTGGTGGTGCTCGACGACGAGGCCGCGGTACGCGCGGTGCGCCCCGACGCTCGAACGCTGGGCCGGCTCGACCGCGGGGTGATCGTCACCGCGCGCGGCACCGACGTGGACTTCGTCTCGCGCTTCTTCACGCCAGCGCACGGCATCGACGAGGACCCGGTGACGGGCTCGGCGCACTGCACGCTGACGCCGTTCTGGGCGGAGCGCCTCGGCAAGACGCGCATGCAGGCGCGACAGGTGTCGGCGCGCGGCGGCGAGCTCGAGGTGGCGCTCGTGGGCGACCGCGTGACCATCGCCGGCCACGCGGTGCTCTACCTGGAGGGCCAGATCACCGTGGAGTGAAGGCCTGTCGATGAATGCCCCGGGCTGAAGCCCGGGGCACCGACGACGTTGCAAGCCCGGGGCCTCACACCCCGGGCTTCACGTCCCAAATCACTGGCTGGACATCGCGCTGCAATGGACCGGCCGAAGGAGTTCAGCCAGTCCAGCGTGACGTCGAGCCCGGGGTCGATGCCCCGGGCTTCAGCGGCCGTCGGTGCCCCGGGCTTTCAGCCCGGGGGCATTCTTCGACACGCCTCGAGTGGCTCTGCTTGCTGGTTCACTTGTTCATGATGTCGATGGCGTGGCCGAGGGCGTGCTCGGCGGAGATCATCACGGCCTCGCCCAGCGTGGGGTGGGGGTGGATCGTGAGCGCGATGTCCTCGGCGAAGGCGGCCATCTCGAGGGCGAGGGAGCCCTCGCTGATGAGATCGGACGCGCTCGGTCCGACGATGTGCATGCCGAGCACCTGACCGGTCTTGGCGTCGGTCACCGTCTTGACGAAGCCGTCGGTCTCGCGGACCGCCATCGCGCGGCCGCTCGCGGCGAACGGCATCTTGCCGACCTTGACCGTGATGCCCTTGGCCTTGGCCTGCTCCTCGGTCATGCCGACCGCGGCGATCTCCGGGTCGGTGAAGATGGCGCCGGGGATGGCGACCCAGTCCTTGGCCGCCTTGTGGCCGGCGACGACCTCGGCCGCGATGACGCCCTCCTTGACCGCCTTGTGGGCGAGGAGCGGCGCGCCGCTCACGTCGCCGATGGCGTAGACGTTGGGGACGTTGGTGCGGCAGTACGTGTCGGTCGGCACGAAGCCGCGCTCGTCGATCTTCACGCCGATCGTCTCGAGGCCGAGCCCCTTGCTGTGCGGGCGCATGCCCACCGCGACGAGCACCACGTCGGTCTCGACCGACTCGGTCTTGCCGCCGCCGACGTCGAGCTTCACGGAGATGCCCGTGGCCGTGCGCTCGTAGCCCATGGCCTTGGCGCTCTTGAAGATCTTGGCGCCGCGCTTGGTCATGCGGCGCTCGAGCACGGCGACGCAGTCCGGGTCGGTGCCGGGGAGCAGCGTGGGGGTGGCCTCGACCACCGTGAGCTCGGCGCCGAAGCTCTGGTAGACGCACCCGAGCTCGAGGCCGATGACGCCGCCGCCGATGACCAGCAGGCGCTTCGGGATCGCGTCGAGCGACACCGCCTCCTTCGCGCCGATGATGGTCTTGCCGTCGAACTTGAAGGTGGGGATCTCGATCGTGGTGGAGCCGGTGGCGACGATGATGTTCTTCGCCTCGACCGTCTCCTTCTTGCCTTCGCGATCGGTGATCTCGACGGTGTTCTTGCCGGTGATGACGGCGGTGCCAGCGGCGATCTCCGCGCCATTGCCCTTGAGCAGGCCGCGCACGCCGCCGGTGAGCTTCTTGACGATGCCGTTCTTCCACGCCTGCATCTTGGGCGCGTCGAGGGTCGGCTTGGCGCCGACGATGATGCCCATGTCGCCCGCGGTGTGGAAGTTGTGCCAGGTGTGCGCGGCGGAGATGAGCGCCTTGCTCGGGATGCAGCCCCAGTTGAGGCACACGCCGCCCAGCTCGTCCTTCTCGACGCAGAGCGTCTTGAGCTTGAGCTGTGCGCAGCGGATCGCGCAGCTGTACCCACCAGGACCCCCACCGATGACCACCACGTCGTAGCTCTTCGCCATGGACACGCCCCGTATCACGAAGACCGCACGACGTGTACAGTGCTGCGCGCGTGCTGCGTCGCGTCTTCGCAGTTGGTTGGGCCTTGCTCCTGGGCTCTGCGTCCCTTTGCGCCGAGACCGGATGCAGGCGGAGGATCGGCACCGCGCCTACGCCCAAGACCATGGGGTCGGCGGGGCTCGCGGAGAAGTGCGTGTCGATCGTCTCGTGGAACGACATGCACGGGCAGCTCGGCCCTGACGAGAGCTACGTCCAGACCGGCAAGCTGCCGGCGGGCGGGGTCGTCGCGGTGGCCGACGTGGTCGCCGACGTGCGCGCCACCCACGACGCCACGTTCGTGCTCGACGCGGGCGATCTGTTCACGGGGCCGCTCGAGACCACGCTCGCGGAGGGCGAGCCGATCATCGCCGCGTACAACGTGCTCGGCGTCGACGCGGCCGCCCTCGGCAACCACGAGTTCGACTTCGGCCCGGTCGGGTACGGCGCGGTCATCGCGGCGCCCGGCCTCGACGATCGCGCGGGCGACAAGGGGCCCCGCGGCGCGTTGCTCGCGCGCCTCGCCGCGGCCCGCTTCCCGTTCCTGTCCGCGAACCTGCACCGCGAGGGCGGCGGCGCGATCGCGTGGCCGCACCACTCGCCCTCGACCACCGTCGAGCGCGACGGGTTCAAGGTCGGCGTCGTCGGCTACACCACGCTCGAGACCCCGAAGACCACCATCAAGCCCAACGTCGTGGGGCTCGACTTCGCCACCAACGCGGGCGGCAGCATCGCCGCGAGCATCCGGCTCCTCCGCACGCAGGGCGCCTCCCCCGTGGTGCTGCTCGCCCACGCGAGCCTCGAGGGCGAGCTGCCCCAGGCGCTCGACAAGGCCGCGGGCAAGGGCGAGATCGACACGCTGCTCGGCGAGCTAGGCCCCGACCTCCCCGACCTCGTCATCGCCGGTCACCGCCACGCCTGGCTCCTCGGTCGCGCGCGCGGCGTGCCGATCGTCTCCACCAGCGAGCACGGCGTCGGCGTCGCGCGGAGCCGGTTCTGCGTGGACCCGGCCACCAAGAAGGTCGCGCTCGCCTCCATCGAGCGCCGCATCGCCGTGGCCCACGACCCACCGCGGTCGGCGCTCGGCAAGGACGTGGCCGCGGTGGTCGCGCCGTTCCAGGCCAAGGTGGCGGCCGAAGCCGAGACCAGCGTCGCCACCCTCGCCAAGGCTTGTTTTCCCCAGCGCCTGGACGGGAGCGCGTTCACCCACGCGGTCGCCGTCGCCATCCGCGAGCACGCGACCGACGGGGGCGCGTTGCCAGAGAAGGTCCCCGTCGTCGCGGTGATGAACTCCGGCGGCGTGCGCGCGCCGCTCGGCCCCAGCGTCGTCCGCTACCGCGACCTCTTCGCCGCGCTGCCCTTCGAGAACGCGGTCGCCACCTGCACCACCACGCGCGCCGGCCTCGCCAAGATGCTCTCCAACGTGCTGCGCAAGGCGTCGGTGGCCGAGCGGTTCCCGTTCGGGTTCGCGGGCGCCAGGCTCGCCTTGAAGCGTGACGCCAAGGGCCTGCTGACGCTCGAGAAGCTGACCGTGCCCGGCGCCGACGCCGAGACCGACAAGGTGGTCGTCGCCATGCCCGACTTCTTGCTGTGGGGCGGCGACGGGTTCCTCGACGGAGTGACGTGCTCTGCCACCACGAGCTCGCAGACCCGCCTCCGCGACGCCTTCCGCACCCTGCTCGCCCGCGACAAGACCTGTGACGGACCCCACCCAGACCTGACCATCGAGGTGAAGCCTTGAACCTGCGCGCCCTGCTCCTGCCATTGCTGACAGTCCTCCCTCTGCTCGGCTGCGGCGGTGGCGCCGGCTCGGGTGCCGCCTGCGCCACGCTGACCCCCACCAACCGGCCCCACCTGGACTTGACCTGGGAGGTCAAGCACGGCTCGATGGACGACGACCCGCCGCGCGCGCAGGTCAAGCTGCTCCTCAAGGGCGCGATGGCCGACGCGGTCGATCTCGGCGAGATCCTGGGGCTCTGCAAGATGCTCGAGGTGGGCACGGTGCCGGAGCAGGCCCCGGCGGGGCTCAAGGTGACCGAGCTCGCCTGCGCGGCCAACGGCAAGACCGAGTTCGCCGCCCTGGTGGTGGACAGCCCCGGAAAGCTCGTGCTGCGGCGCTACCGGCGGGCGGGGGAGGGCCCGATCGAGAAGCTGACCGAGGTCAAGAGCTTCGAGGTCCCGAGCTGCACCCAGTACGGCGTGGAGCTCTCGCAGGGGGGCGCGCTCTAGAGGCCGGCGTGCTAGACGCGCCGGTCCCCCATGCAGATCTCGGTCAACGGCGTCACCAAGGCCTACGGCAGCAAGCGTCTCTTCGAGGACGTGAACGTCAGCTTCAGCGACGGGCGGCGCTACGGCCTCACCGGGCCCAACGGCGCCGGCAAGTCCACGTTCATGAAGATCCTCGCGGGCGACCTCGACCCGGACACGGGGTCGATCTCGCGCCCCGACAAGACCTCGGTGCTCCGCCAGGACCAGTTCGCCTTCGAGGAGTCCCGGGTCCTCGACGTGGTGCTCATGGGCAACAAGCGCCTCTGGGCCGCGATGCAGGAGAAGGAGCACATCCTCGCCAAGGAGCACATCTCCGACGAGGAGGGTGAGCGCCTCGGCGAGCTCGAGGGCGTGGTCGCCGAGGAGGACGGCTACGTCGCCGACAGCGAGGCCGCCGCGCTGCTCGTGGGCCTCGGCATCGCCGACAGCCAGCACGCGCGCCTCATGAAGGAGCTCGCGGGCGGCCTCAGGCTGCGCGTGCTGCTCGCGCAGGCGCTGTTCGGCAAGCCCGAGGCGCTGCTGCTCGACGAGCCCACCAACAACCTCGACCTCGACTCGATCCGCTGGCTCGAGCGGTTCCTCGAGGAGTACCAGGGCGTGCTGGTCACCATCTCCCACGACCGGCACTTCCTCAACGCGATCTGCACCCACATCGCCGACATCGACTACGAGACCATCATCGTCTACCCGGGCGGCTACGACGAGATGGTCATGGCCAAGAGCGCGGTGCGCTCGCGGGTCGAGCAGGAGAACGCCGAGCGCGGCAAGAAGATCCTCCAGCTCCAGGAGTTCGTCGCCAAGTTCGGCGCCGGCACGCGCGCCTCGCAGGTGCAGAGCCGCAAGAAGCAGATCGACAAGCTCGCCCTCACCGACCTCAAGAAGTCGAACATCGCGCGGCCGTTCATCCAGATCGCGGTCAAGAAGCCCTCGGGCAAGCAGACCCTCACCATCGAGCACCTCGGCAAGCACTGGGACCTGCCGGAGCACGACGGCGGCGGCGAGCTCGTGGTGTCCCGCGACTTCAACGCGCTGGTCACCAAGGGCGAGAAGGTGGCCATCATCGGCCCCAACGGCGTCGGCAAGACCACCCTCTGCAAGATGCTGGTCGGCGAGATCGCCCCCGATGCCGGGAAGCTGATCTGGGGCCACCAGGTGTCGATCGGCTACCTCGCCCAGGACCACCGCGACGGCATCCCGGACAACACCACCGTCAACGAGTGGCTCTACACGTTCGACGGCAGCGCCACGCTCTCCGACGTGCGCAGCCTGCTCGGCAAGATGCTGTTCACCGGCGACGAGGGCCTCAAGCCCACCAAGGCGCTCTCGGGCGGCGAGGCGGTGCGCCTCATCTTCGCGAAGCTCATGCTCACCCGCGACAACGTGCTCGTGCTCGACGAGCCCACCAACCACCTCGACCTCGAGTCGATCGTGGCGCTCGGACAGGCGCTCGAGCGCTACGAGGGCACCGCGTTCGTGGTCACCCACGACCGCGAGCTCGTCAGCACGTTCGCGACGCGGCTGTTCGCGTTCACGCCCAACGGCCTGATCGATTTCCGCGGCACCTACGACCAGTACCTCGAGACGTACGGCGGCCCGGCCCCCAAGAAGTCGGTCCGCCCGGGTCGGTAGCGTAGACTCTCCGGGTGGACCGGAGACGCGCGCTCGCGACCCTGCTCGCCCTGCCCGCATGCCGGCCGAAGGCGCTCCCTGCCCCCGGCGTGAGCGAGGAGCGCCCGACGCCCTACGCGAGCACGGGCGCGAGCAGCGCGGCGCCTGTGGCCTCGATCGAGCCCGAGCCCCCGCCCTACCCGACCGACACGCCGGTGAAGCTCCTCGCGAACGGCGAGCTCTCCGCGCACGAGTGGATCCTCCCCGCGCCGTTCCACCGCGCGGTGGTGCTCGTGCCGCGACACCTGGACAAGCACGCGCGGGTGCCGATGCTCGTCGCGCTGCACGGCCTCGGCGAGACCGTCGACGACAAGATGGGCGCGTGGGCCTGGGTGGAGCGCTACGGCGTGCACGAGGGGTACGCCCACGCACGCGCGCCCGACACCATCAGCGTGGCCTCGCTGGGCAAGATGGCCACCGAGACGCGCGTGGCCGAGATCCGCGCCGAGCTCGCCGCCCGGCCGTTCGGGGGCATGGTCGTCGTGTGCCCCTACACGCCGAACATCTGGAAGGGCGACCCCGAGGCCATCGTGGACGCGTACACGACCTGGCTGTTCGAGAAGCTGATCCCGCGTGTGCGCAACACGTGCCCGGTCAACGCCACGCTCGGCATCGACGGGGTCTCGCTCGGGGGCTGGGTCTCGCTCGGCGTCGGGGTGCGCCGCACGGCGGAGCTCGCGTCGATCGGGTGCGTGCAGGCCGCGGTGTCGGGCGATTCCCCGTACGGCGCGCGGCTCGCGAAGGCCTTCGCCGCCGCGGGCAAGCGTCCGCTCCACCTCTTGACCAGCGACCAGGACGTGTTCCGCGGACCGGTCGAGCAGCTCTCCGCCGGACTGAACAAACGGGCGGTCCCGCACGTGCTGCGCGTGGCGAAAGGACCGCACGATCAGCCGTTCCTGCGGGGCCCGGGGAGCCTCGAGATGCTGCTCTTCCAGGCACGCGCGCTCGGCGGGTGACGTGGTAGCGTCCGGCCTCCATTCGCCGGGCTGGGGATCTAGGGCCCGAGGAGCACGCCATGTCGCAGAAGTTCAAGAACCTCGTCGAGCTGCTGGAGAATTCGGTCGCGAAGTACCCGGGGCGGGAGCTGTTCGGGAACAAGGTCGGCGGGGAGTGGCGCTGGACGACCTACGGCGAGTTCGGCCGCCTCGTCGACCAGGCGCGCGCGGGCCTCGCGGCGCGCGGCATCGGTCGCGGCGACAAGGTCGCGTGCATCGCCAACAACCGCATCGAGTGGGCCGTGTGCGCGTACGCCGTCTACGGGCTCGGCGCGGTGTGGGTCCCCATGTACGAGGCCCAGCTCGAGAAGGAGTGGAAGTTCATCCTCGAGGACTGCTCGGCCAAGGCGCTGCTCGTCGCCAACCAGCCCATCTACCAGAAGACCAAGGACTGGGTCGGCCACGTCGGCGAGCTCGCCCACGTCATCGCGTTCGAGGGCTCCGAGGGCGACTCGCACACCTACGACGCGCTGCTCGGCCTCGGCAAGGCCAACCCGGTGCCGGCGATCCACCCCGACGGCGAGGAGATCGCGGGCTTCATCTACACGAGCGGCACCACGGGCGAGCCCAAGGGCGTCAAGCTCTCGCACGACAACTTCGCCTCCAACGTGAGCGCGATCCACGAGATCTTCGACATGGAGACCGCGGATCGCTCGCTCTCGTTCCTGCCCTGGGCACACTCGTTCGGGCAGACCTGCGAGCTGCACGGCCTGTTCTCGCTCGGCGCGTCGATGGCCCTCGCGGAGAGCGTCGACAAGATCGTCGAGAACCTCGCCGAGGTGCGCCCGACCCTCATCATGAGCGTGCCGCGCATCTTCAACCGCATCTACGACCGCGTGCAGAAGCAGATCCGCGAGAAGCCGAAGGCCGTCCAGAAGCTCGTGGCCGCGGGCCTCGCCGCCCACGCCAAGAAGCGCGACGGCGGGCGCCTCTCGCTGTTCGAGGTGATGGCCTTCGAGGCCGCCGACCGGCTCGTGTTCGAGAAGGTGCGCCAGCGCTTCGGCGGCAAGCTCCGGTACGCGTTCAGCGGCGGCGCCGCGATCTCCAAGCAGGTCGCCGAGTTCATCGACGGCATCGGCATCGTCGTCTACGAGGGCTACGGTCTGACCGAGACGTCGCCCATCGCCACCGCCAACAGCCCGGGCCACCGCAAGATCGGCTCGGTCGGCAAGGCGATCCCCGGTGTGCGCATCGTCATCGACACCAAGGTGACCGGCGACCCGGAGAACGGCGAGATCGTGGTCTACGGCCCCAACGTCATGAAGGGCTATCACCACCGCGACAAGGAGAACGCCGAGGTCTTCACCGAGGACGGCGGGTTCCGCACCGGCGACATGGGCAAGCTCGATCGCAACGGCTTCCTGTTCATCACCGGTCGCATCAAGGAGCAGTACAAGCTCGAGAACGGCAAGTACGTCGTGCCGTCGCCGCTGGAGGAGAAGCTCAAGCTCTCCCAGTACATCGCCAACGCGATGATCCACGGCTCGAACAAGCCGTTCAACGTCGCCATCGTCGTGCCCGACATGGTCGAGCTGCGCGACTGGGCGAAGAAGCCGGAGCACGGCGTGAGCGCCACGAGCGACGAGGCCCTCCTCGCCGACCCCAAGGTGAAGAACCTGATCCGCCAGGAGCTCGAGCAGTACTCGTCGGACTGGAAGCAGTTCGAGAGGGTCCTCAAGTTCGACCTCGTGGCCGAGGACTTCACGGCGCAGAACGACATGCTCACGCCGTCGCTCAAGCTCAAGCGCCGCAACGTGCTCGCCAAGTACGGCGAGAAGCTCGAGGCCCTCTACGTCGGGGGCAAGAGCGATTCGCGCGCTCCGTGACGGCGCGGTCACGCACGCGTGTCCGAAGTGCTCCTCGGCTGTCGGACGTCACGCGCGGACGGAATGACCGCGCCCAGAGCGATCGCGATCGGTATCCTCCGGGGATGGCTCGTGCCCTCCCCCTCCTCGTCCTCGTCGTGGGCTCGCTCGGCGCCGCGTGCAGCGGCAACTCCGAGTCGAGTCCGGAGGTCGACGCCGCCGCCGAGGAGACCCTGATCGACGCGGCGCTCGACGCCCTGTCGCCCGACGCCCCTTCGCCCGACGTGAGCCCGGGCGACGTGACGCCCGCGGACACCAGCGACACCGGCTCGGGCGTGGGCACCGACGCCGATGGCGGCCCGGCGCCGGGCGACACCCCGCCGAACCTCAAGGTCGCGTTCGTCGGCGATCAGGGCAACAACGCCAACACCGTGGCCGTCATGGCGCTCGCCAAGAAGGAGGGCGCGCAGGCCATCTTCATCCTCGGCGACTACGACTACGGCGACAGCCCCACCAACTTCGCGGCCAACCTCGACAAGGGCGTGGGCACCGACTTCCCCGTGTTCGCCGTCGTCGGCAACCACGACGTCGCCGCGTGGAGCGGGTACAAGACCAAGATCGACGCGCGGCTCGCCAAGATCCCCGACGCGAGCTGCACGGGCGAATACGGCAGCCGCGCCTCGTGCAAGTGGCGTGGCCTCTTCTTCGTCACGAGCGGCGTCGGCACGATGGGTACCGGCCACGAGACGTATCTGCAGGACGCGCTCGCCAAGGACGCCTCCACGTGGCGCGTGTGCCTCTGGCACAAGAACCAGCACGACATGCAGATCGGCGGCAAGGGCGACGAGGTCGGGTGGAAGGCCTACCAGATCTGTCAGGCGCAGGGCGCGATGGTCTGGACCGGCCACGAGCACAGCTACGCGCGGACCAAGACCCTGACGGCGCTCGGGGACAAGGCCAAGGCGTACGGAGCGACGGGCCCGTTCGACCAGATGGTCGTGCAACCGGCGAGCGGCACGAACCCTGGGTCCACGTTCGTGATCGTCTCGGGGCTCGGGGGCGTCGAGGTGCGCGACTTCGAGGCGGGCCACGCCACCGACACGTGGTGGGCCGCCTACTACGCCAACAACGCCTGGTTCACCAACGGCACCAAGCCCGCGGGCTTCAAGCTCGGCTTTGGAGCCACGTTCCTCACGTTCCACGTCGATGGCGACCCGAAGAAGGCGCGCGGCTACTTCAAGAACCTGGCGGGTGTCGAGATCGACCGCTTCGAAGTCACGCGAAAGTGACACCTGGCCCACGCGAAAGCGGGCGGTATGATCGAGGACATGCGCTGGCAGGTCCTCTTGTTTGCAGGCTTGCTCGCAGGTTGCTTCGAGACGGCGGGGAGCGCGGACGAGCCGTCGAACCTCTTCGGGGACGCGGACGACGTCGATGCAGTCGCGGACATCGACACCACGACCACGAACCCACCCGAGTCCGGCGCGATCGACTCCAGCGCGCTCGACAGCACGCCGGTCGACACGGGCGCGCTCGATACCGACACGCTCGATACGGGCACTCTGGATACGGGCAAGCCCGACACGGGCAAGCCCGACACGCCGCCGCCCTGCGACGAGAGCAAGTGCGGGACGGTGCCCGGAGGCGCCAAGCACTTCGGACTCGTCGATCGGTCGACGCCCTGTCCGGCTGGGTACACCCAGACCGACGTCGTCGAGGCGAGCGCCACGGATGGTTGCTCGTGCAGCTGCGCGGTCGGCGCCAAGCCCACCTGCCCAGGCAACGGCGCCATCCCCACGGCCTACGGGGGCACGGCGAGCTGCGGCTCGACCGGCAGCCTCTTGACCTCCGTGGGCACCGACGTGTGCGCCAACCTCGGGTTCGCGGGAAGCCTCGACAAGTTCTTCAAGGGCACCGCGCCTGCGCCGATCGGCGGCGCGTGCGGCGTGACTCCCAAGACCGACAAGCCCGCGGTGACGCGCAACCGTCGCCTGTGCGAGCCCAAGGCCGGCACGTGCGCCGCGCCGATCTGCAACACGCCGTTCCTCGAGTGCGTGGAGACCACCGGCGCCTGCCCGACGGGCTTCCCCAACGCGCGCACGGTCGGCAGCGACTTCGTCCTCACGTGTCCGGCCTGCACCTGCGGCGTCACCGCCAGCTGCTCTGGCACGCTGACCCTCTACAAGGACGCCGACTGCAAGGGCCCGACGACGCCGCTCGCCGTCGACGGGACCTGCGTCGCCGCAGCGGACGGCACGAACGTGTCGAGCTTCAAGTACGCGCCCAAGCCCGCGGTCGCGAGCTGCAGCACGAGCTTCACCACGGCGCCCGGGACCCGCTCGTTCATCGCCGCGCGCCAGCTCTGCTGCCGCTAGCGCCCGAGGAAGCCGACCGCGAAGCCCATCGAGTAGCGCGGGTTGATCTCGCTGCGGGGCTGCAGCGCGACGCGCGCGCCGTCGCGGTAGGTGAACGCGTCGATCCCGAACGGACCGAAATAGTCGGCGCGGTGCAGCGCGCGCCCCACTCGCTCGAGCTCCTCGAAGATCCGGCTCGCCGCTGCGTGGTCGGTCACGCGCTCCGTCGAGACCCAGGCCCCGTGCGCGTCGCACGTCTGCCGCACGAGCGCGCCGTGGCGCAGCGCTCCCTCGGGCGTGAGCACGCCGTGCAGGCCGAGCTCCTCGACGATCTCGACCTCCGGCTCGACGACCAGACCGGCGGGACCGCTCGCGGCGACGAAGGCGGCGTCCGCGGACGAGAGCGTCCCGGCCGCGACCACGCGGTGTCCTCGCCCGGCCATCCCGTATGCGCGCTTGAGGCGCCACCCCCGACCGACCGCGGGCGTCGACGCGACCACGCGCGCGACGACGGCGGCATCCGACGTGAAGATCGCGCCCCGCAGCGCCGATCCCAGCGCCAGCCCGAACGCGCGCGAGGCCACGACGCGCAGCACCTCGACGGAGGGGTGCGGCGCGGGCTCGGCGCCGACATGACGCAGCCACGCGAGCGCGCGCGGGGTCGGGCAGAACGCGACCCCGAGCGCGCCCGACAGCGCGCCGGCCGGCGTGGTCGCATCCACGACGACGTCCCCTGGATCGAGCAGCGCGCGCAGCGGTGCCGTCTTGACGGCCATGGCGGTGAGCACGCGCTTGCTCGGCGTGTACGAGGCCCCGGCGCCGAGCTCGAGGTCGGCGTCGAGGTTCAGGACCCAGGCGCGTGACCGGGCGCGTGGGGCGTGGGCTCCCATGCTGCGAGCCTCTCGAGGAAGGTGTCGGGCTGGCCGGCGCGGCGGCGAGCCTCGTGCTGGATCGGCCGACCCCGCATGAGCAGCGGGCTCAGCGGGGCGGGGAGCGCGGCGCACCAGCGGTCGAAGTCGAGCGTCCCTTCCGGGGCGCCGGAGAGCGCGCAGAACCACCGCGCGCCGAACCGCACGTGGGCGATCTCCTCGAGCCCGACGAGCTCCTGGATGCGCGCGCCCTCCTCGTCGCCGAGCGCGCGAAATCGCGCGGCGAACTGGGCCGCGTGGTCGAGGTTGGCGCTCTCGAGCCCGAGCCCCATCACCGAGACGAACGACACCGCGTCGGCGCAGCTCGGCACGCGCGCCCAGAACCAATCGCGCACGGGGAAGTCGCCGAAGCGGAACCCGAGCAGCTCGAGGTGCCGCGCGTAGAACCCCATGTGGCGGACCTCGTCGAGCGCGATGCGCAGGAGCCCCTCGCGGAACGCCCGCGGCGTGTCGGGGAAGGCGAGCACCGCCCAGGCCATGAGCTCGGCGGCCTGGAGCTCGTGGTGGAAGAACGTGTGCACCGCGCGCGCGCGCCCGCGGGGGGTGGTGAGGCCGCGGGTCTTCTCGGCGCGCTCGATCACGCGGAGCTCGGGCGGACGCCCTGGGTGAGAGAGGCGACGCGCGGGCGGCGCATCTTCCCAGACGGTCGGGACCGCCGGCGGCGCGAGCTTGTGCGCGAGCGACTCGCTCGTCACGTAGGCGAGCGCCCACGCCTCGACGGTTCCTTCGGCGGGATCGCTCGGCACACGAGCAGCCTAGCGCGGAGGCTCGCGGGCGGTGACGAGCGCGTCGACGAGGCGATCGACGTCGGCGGCGGTGGTGCGGTGGCTCGTGATGCAGGCGCGGAGGGCGCGCTTGCCGTTGGCGAAGTGCACGAGCGAGGTCCAGCCGTCGTCCCCGGCGATCGCGGCGCGGCGCAGGCGCTCGAGGTGGGCGGCCCCGTCGCCGAGCGGTCCTCCGTCGACGAAGCACACGATGGGCAGGCGCGTGTCGTTGACGACGCGGAAGCCGTGCGCGGTGAGGCGCTCGCGCAGGCGATCCGCGAGCGCGACCTGCTCGCGCAGGAACGCGGCGACGCCGACCTCGCCGAGGGTCGCGAGCACGAGGTAGGTGGGGAGGCCGACGAACCGCCGCGACCAGCGCGGGGAGAGCGCGTACGGGTCGCGCGTGGCGCCGCGCGGCATGTAGCCCGCGCGCACCCCGAACGTGGCCGCGAGCGCGCCGGGCCGCCGCGTGAGGAACACGCCGGCGCCCAGCGGCACCGCGAGCGCCTTGTGCGGATCGAAGGCGACCGAGTCCGCGCGACCCACGCCCGCGAGCAGCGGCGCGAGCTCGGGCACGAACCCGGCCAGACCGCCGTACGCCGCGTCGACGTGGACCTGCGCGCCGGCGCGGGTGGCGGCCTCGACGATCTCGTCGAGCGGATCGAACGTGCCGCCGCTGGTGGTGCCGGCCGTCGCGACGACGAGCAATGGGCGCTTTCCCGCCGCGCGATCGTGCGCGAGCGCCTCGTGGAGCGCGCGCAGCTTGAGCCGGTGGGTCGCGTCGGTCGGGATGGTGCGCACCGCGTCGGCGCCGAGGCCGGCGAGGCGCGCGGCGCGGGTCACGGTGGGGTGCGCCTCGGCCGAGGCGTAGAGCGTCGGGTCGGCGGCGAGCGCCCGCACGCCCCCGGTCACCACCTCGGGGTGCGCCACGACGAGCGCGGTCGCGACGGCCATCAGGTTGGCCTCCGCCGCGCCGGTCGTGAACGTGCCCTCGACCGGCTCTTCGAGCCCGAGCCGGCGCGCGATCGCGCGGAGCGTCTCGGCCTCGAGCTCGACCGCGAACGGCGCGTGACCGTGCGTGGCGAGCTGCGGATTCCGCGCGGCGACGAGCGCCTCGGCCACCACCGCCACGGTGGCGGGCGTGGGCAGGTTGAGCCCGAAATACCGCGGGTTCGTCGGGTGCACCTGCCCCGCACAGAGGCCCTCGGCGACCGCGCGCAAGGCGGCGAGAGGGTCGACCGGGCTCGCGAGGTCGAGGTGCGGGCGAGGTCCGCCGGTCGGGGAGACCAGGGGGCGGCGCGTCGAGCAGCGCGCACAGCTCGGCGAACAGCGCGCGCCGTTGCTCCCGGTCGAGATCCAGCGCGGAGGCCAAGCCGCGCGAAGGTACCGTCTCGCAGCCGAGCCCGCTACTTGGCGGCCTTGAGGTTCTTGCACCAGTCGAGGCTCTTCTGGGCCGCGTCGACGCTCGGCATGCCGTCGAGGCCCGTGGTCTTGCAGAAGTACTTCTTGCCGCCGACCTCGACCGCCATGAGGCCGATGTAGCCCTTCTTGCCCTCGTTCACGAACTGCAGGATGGCGGTCTTCTTGTCCTGCTTCTCCCACTTCTTGAACGGGAACAGGATCGTGTCCTTCTCGTAGCTCTCCTTGAGCTCGGTGAACGAGAACTCGGCGTCGGAGACGTTGACCGAGGCGTCGTCCCCCGTGTCGACGGTGACGCTGTGGCTCTTGCCGATCGACATGTCCATGGCGCCGATGCCACCCTTGACCTCGATGGTGAGCGGGAGCGGGGCGAGGTCGACGGTCTTGAGCTTGGACTTGGCCTCCGCCTTGTCGCCCTCCTTGGCCTCCGCGCTGTCGACGAGGTCCTTGTTGCATCCGGCGAGGCAGGAGAGGGCGGCGAGGACGAGGATCGAGGTACGCATGACGGGCTCCTTGGTGGCGCCGGCGACTTGCCAGCGCCCGCACTAGGTAGGCCCCCGTGGGCGTCAAACCCAATCAAACCGCGTCAAATGGCTTGCTGTCGCGGTAGGCCCGCGATCGCGTCGAGAAAGGCCCGCACGTCGGCGTGGCGGTCGCGGGCGGCGGGCGCGAGCGCGCGGCGCAGCTCGACGTCGAGGCCGGGCGGCGCGGGGGCGTCGAGCGGCGCCACCTCGCCCGCGAGCAGGCGCGCGTAGATCGCCGCGTCGGTGCGGTCGAAGAACGGCGGCACGCCGGTGAGGCACTCGTGCAGGATCGCGCCGAGCGCGTGCAGGTCGCTGCGCGCGTCGAGCGGCTCGCCGCGGGCCTGCTCGGGGGACATGTACAGCGGCGTGCCGACCGCCGCGCCGTCCGCGGTCAGACCCTCGCCGTCGCGCGCGAGCTTGCGCACGAGCCCGAAGTCGAGCAGCACCGCGCGCTCGCCGCTGGCGCGCCGCGCGAGGAACACGTTGGCCGGCTTGACGTCGCGGTGGAGCAGGCCCGCGTCGTGCGCGGCCGCGAGCGCCTCGCCCACCTCGTGCACGATGCGGAGCGCCTCGGGCCACGGCAGCGACCCGCGGCGCTCGAGGCGGCGCTCGAGCGTCTCGCCCTCGAGCAGATCCATCACGAGGTAGGTGAGGCCCTGCTCCTCGCCGATCGCGTGCACGCGCACGATGCCGGGGTGGTCGAGGGCCTGCGCCGCGCGCGCCTCCCGGGCGAACCGCGCGCGCAGGGTGGCGTCGTCCTCGAGCATCGTCTTGAGGGCGCGCAGCGTGCCCGTCTCGCGATCGCGCACGCGGTAGACCGCGCCCATGCCGCCCTGCCCCAGCAAGGTCTCGACCTCGTAGCGCTGGTCGATGACCGCGCCGACGGTGGAGAGCGGGCCGCGACGTCGGCGGCGCACGTGGGTGTCGGGCGAGGCGTCGGGCACGTCGGCGCCGCCCAGGGTCGCGAGCAGGCGCTCGTCGAGGACGCCACGGCTCCGCGCGTCGAGCGCCGCCTTGCGCCCCTCTGGCTCCGAGCACGCGAGCCACTCGGAGAGCTCGTCGAAGCCGCGGACGTCGTGCGCGGAGACCACCGTGCCGAGCCGCACGAGGCGGCGTACCGCGGCCCGCTCCCCGCGCGCGCGGCGCAGCGCGAACACCGCGAAGATGGCGGGGATGACCATGGTGAACACGAGGACGATGATCGCGACGACGTACTCCTTCTCCGCGAGCCCGGTGGCGCCGATGATCGACCACCAGCCGGCGAACGCGAACGCCAGCAGGGCCACCGTCCCGGCCCGGCGCGCGCGCTTCTGCCCCGCGGCCCGCTCGGACACGAGCCGCGCCCGATCCACGCCGGGCGGCGGGACGAGCGGCGGCGCGTCGGTGCGGACCATGAGGGCCGCCCCGGCGTCGACCGCGTCGGCGAGGGCGGTGTGGCACGCCTCCTCGGAGAACGGCGTGCAGAGCGACGCGTCGTCGGCGCCGACGATGGTGCGGCCCCCGAACCCGTCGACGAACAGGGTGAGCTGCTCGGCGATCTCGGACTGCCGCCGCGCCGCCCGCAGCGCCGCCATCCCTGCGACCAGCGGGATGCACCCGCCGAACGTGAAGAGCAAGGTGCCCTTGAGCGGCGAGCGCGTGACGAAGAACACGAACGACCACATCATCCAGAACGCGCCGGCCACCAGGGCGACGACGGCGACGGCGAGCCACACGTTGCCCCACCGCGCCCGGGCGCCCGCGTGCGCGCGCGCGCGCTCCGGCAAGAGGCGATAGACCACGCGCTCGGGCGCGAGCCGGTAGGCGGCCGCCATGGCCCTACTCGAAGACCAGCGGCGTCCGGGGGTCGAGGGTGTAGCCGTCCTCGGTCGTGAGCAGCAGGTCGCGCAGGCCGAGCTTGCGCAGCGTGGAGACGGCCACCCGGACGCGGTGCGCGCCCGCGGCGGCGAGGATGCGCTCGCCCGGCCACCCCGCCTCGAGCAGATCGTCCGCAGACAGCGCGACACCGGCGTGATCCCGGCGCTGCAGGGCGAGGCGGTGCACGATGCGCGCGAGCGGACGACGGCGCTCGAGGTCGACGACGTCTCCACCGGGGGCGCGACACGATCGCCCCTCCGCGCCCACGACCCACGCGCCGGCGGGCGGCGCGACGCGCGTGGGAGAGGCGCCGAGCGCGGCGGCGAGGACGCGGAGTCGCCGATCCCAGCCCGTCCGCGGCGCATCGATGCTGCCACTTGCTGCCAGAGCGGCGGCGACGGGATCGCGCTGCGCCGCGGCGCCGAGCGGGACCCGCGGCGCGCTCGGCGTGACCCGCGCGACCAGGTGGGCCGAGAGCGCCTCGTAGATCACGGCATGACGGTGCGGCAGCCCCTCGGTGCGCTCGCGCGCGGCGCGCAGGAGGACGGGCACCTCGCCGAGAGCGCCCTCGCGCAAGCGGACCAGTGCCCGCTCGGCGAGCGCCGACGCCTCGACCAGGCGCAGCTCGGCGGCGCGCGCGCGCTCGGCGGCGAGGTCGGCGAGGCGCAGGGCCGCGCCGAGATCGCCGACGCCGTGCGCGAGTCCGGCCTCGAGGAGATCCCAGCCCGGGTGGTCGTCGCGCCGGGCGAGAAGGCGGCGGGCCTCGTCGTGGCGATCGAGGTCGAGCGCGAGCTCGGCGAGGGCCCGGTCGATCGTGGAGCGGGCCTTCTCGCCGAAGCGATCGGCGAGCAGCGCGGCGCCCTCGAGCAGCGCGCGCGACTCCTCGACCGCGCCCCGGTCCCGGGCGACCGCGGCCAGCAGCTCGGTGGCCTCCAGCTCGAGCGGCGACCCGCGCAGCGTGGAGATGGCGGCCCGGGCGTGGTCGGCGGCCTCGTCGAGCGCGCCTCGGTCGTGGAGGAGCCGCGCGATCTCCAGCGTGGCGATGCCCTCGACCCGCGGCAGCGCCGCGCGCCGACCGAGCTCCCGCGCGCGGACCAGATCGCGGAGCGCGCCCGCCTCTTCGCCGAGCGCGCGACGCAGCGACCCGCGCGCGGCGAGGCCCCGCGCGACGAGGCTCGGATCGGCCCCCGAGTCGCGGGTGGCCTCGATGCCGGCCTCGACGAGCGGCGCCCACCCGCGCGGCGCGGGGGCCTCGTGGCCGGGATGGAGCGCGAGGATCACGCGGAGCGCAGGCTCGGCCACCCGCGCGGTGACCGGGCGTTCTCCGAGGATGCGCTCGACCACGGCGACGAGCTCGGCGCGCTCGCAGAGCAGTCGGCGTGGATCTGCCACGATGGCCTCGGCGGCGTCGGCGAAGTGGGCCGCGTGCCGCCGGCGCGCCGCGACCAGCTCCGCCGGGCTCGTCTGCCGCGCCACGAAGTCGCGCACCGAGCGCAGCATGCCGAGGCGCACCTCACCGTCGGGGCCCTCCACGCTCGTCACCATCGCGCGGGTGCGCAGCACGCCGAGCACGTCAAGGACGGGCGGCGCGCCCTCGTGCGCGGACAGATCGACCACGGCCTCGGCGGCCTCGATCGTGGCTCCGCCGACGAACACGCACAGCTGGCCGAGGGCCGAGCGCTCGGCGTCCTCGAGCGCGGCGAACGCGCCGTGCACCGCGGCGTCGAACGACCGGGTCGCGCCCCGCAGCACCGCGCGGCTCGAACGCACGCGGTGGAGCAGCGCGGTCGGGCTCATCACCGCGAGGCGGGGCGCGGCGAGCTCGATCGCGAGCGGCAGGCCATCGAGCTCGCGCACGAGCGCGGCCAGCACGGCGGCGTCGGCTTCGCTGGGCGAGAACCCCGGACGCGCGCGGCGGGCGCGGTCGAGCAGCAGATCGGCGGCGGGGCCCTCGAGCCGGTCGCCGGCGGGCACCGCGAGCGGTCGCACCTCGAGGGTCGTGACGTCGGAGAGCGGCGGCGCGTGCGAGGTGGAGAGCACCCGCGCACCCGAGGCGCGCACGCCCTCGAGCGTTGCCGCAGGGACGCCGTCGGCGCCATCGAGCACGAGCAGCGCGGCGTCGTCGGGCAGATCACCGATCGCGTCGGCGAGCGCGGCCGCGGTCGTGACCTCTGCGAGCGAGACCCGGCGCACGACGACGAACGCGCCCTCCGGGAGCGCCTCGACGGCGGCCGCGGCGAGGTGGCTCTTGCCCACGCCGGGCGGGCCGACGAGCGCGACCCAGCGCACCTCGGGGTCGAGCAGCGCCTCGACGACGGTGGCCGCATCGGTCATGCAGGACGCACTCTACTTGTGCCCGGGGACTGGGGGGAACTGCCCTCGGCATGGGGGCTCGAACCCTCGCCAGACGCCCGCGCGCCTCGAATCGGTAGAGCTCGGCGCATGGCATGTCGCTCGCAGTCTCTCCGACGTGATGCGTCGCACCCTTCTCCTCGCGTTCCTCGCCGTGGGCTGCAGCTCGGATCCGGGCGCCGAATCGTCAGACGACAGCGGGCTCGACGACACGGCGATCGATGGCGGTGGGACCGACACCGGGCCCCTCGGCGACGCGAGCGTCGACACCGGCAGCGCCGTCGACACGGGCACCCCCGTCGACACGGGCACCCCCGTCGACACGGGCACGCCGCCCGACACCGGACCGAGCGGGAGCAAGGCCGCGAAGATCGCCGCCACGCTGCGCGGCAAGAGCAACTTCCTCATCGGGATGGGCAACGACCTCGCGAGCGATCACAGCAAGGGACGGCGCCTACACGCTCGGGCCGACGCTCGACCTGCACTACGCCTACCTGGTCGGCCTGCAGGGCAGCGGCGGCTGGCCCGACTGGAACGCGGGCGGGACGTTCGTGAACATCCTCACCGACAGCGCGGCGGCCAAGGGCGTGACGCCGATGTTCACGCTCTACTCGATGGCCGCGTGGGACGAGAACAACCTCTCGGTGCTCACCAACGACACGTACATGGCCGCGTACTGGTCCGGCGCGAAGCTCATGTTCCAGCGGCTCGGCGCGTTCGGCAAGCCGGCCGTCGTGCACTTCGAGCCGGACTTCTGGGCGTACACGCAGCAGGCCAACGCCGATCCGACCAAGCAGAAGGTGGCGGTCACCAAGCACGCGGCCGACTGCGCGGGGCTGCCCGACGACGTGACCGGCCTCGGCAAGTGCCTCGTCAAGCTCGCGCGCACCTACGCGCCCAAGACGCTCATCGGCTTCCACGCGAGCGGCTGGGCCGGCGACACCGCGGCCACCGTCGCGTACCTGAAGAAGATCGGCGCGGCCGAGGCCGACCTCATGGTGATCGAGACGCTCGACCGCGACGCGGGGTGCTTCGAGCTCGGCACCGATCCCAACTGCAAGCGCACCGGGAAGTTCTACTGGGACGAGACCAACACCACCTCCCCCAACTTCAAGGAGCACCTGAGCTGGGCCAAGGCGATCGCCACCGGGATGGACCTGCCGCTGCTCTGGTGGCAGATGCCGTTCGGGGTGCCGAGCGACAAGCCCGGCGGCACGGCGGGGCACTACCGCGACAACCGCGTGCGCTACCTGTTCTCGCACGTGGCGGAGTTCGTCGCCGCGGGCGGCGTCGGGGCGGTGTTCGGCACCGGCGCGGGCAACCAGACCTACATCACCACCGACGGCGACCAGTTCAAGAACGCGGTCACCAAGTACTTCGCGGCGCCCACGCCACTCTGAGAGCGCCTTCGCTCTGAGGCACAAGGTCATCAAGGCCTCCTGACCTGGGCCGTTCGACGTCCAGAGAGGTTTCGATGAACGCAGCCAGTCCCGATCGGCATGTGGAACCGAGCGACGCGCTCCTGCTCGTCGTCGACGACGACCCGGCCCTGCGTGACCTGCTCGTGCGGGCGTTCTCGCCCTACATGAAGGTCGTCGCGGCCGCCGACAACCAGGAGGCGTGGGATCTCCTGCCGAAGATCGCGCGACCCGCGGTGCTGCTGCTCGACGTGATGACCCCGCGCCTCGACGGGTGGACGCTCGCGCGCAGGGTGAAGGGCGACCCGAAGTACCACGGCATCCCCATCGTGTTCCTGACCGCGCGCGGCAGCGCCGCCGACGTCGCGGCCGGGATCGCGGCCGGCGCCCGCGGCCTCGTCACCAAGCCGTTCAAGCTCGCGTCGCTCATCGAGAAGGTCGGCAAGCTCGCGGGGGTCGCGGTGCCCGCCGCGCCCCACGATCCGGTGCGCCGTCCGAGCATGTTGCCCGAGCGCCCGAAGACCCACCGCAACTAGCGGGGGCCGGGGGCTCCCACGTAGCGCGTGATCAAGCGCGTGAGCTCGGCGGCCATCTCGGGCGTCTTGTACCGCGGGCGATCGACGACCACGCCCTGCACCACCGCGAGCACCACCCGCACCAGCACGAAGGCGGCGATCTCGCGGTCGGGGAGGTCCACCTCGGCGACCCGCAACGCCTCGCCGATCACCTCCTCGAGCTTCTCCTCGAAGCCGATCATCTCGCGGCGCGCGCTCGTGCGCAGGACCTGCTCGATGAGCACGCGGTGCAGCGTCGGATCGAGCCCGCCGCCGCGCAGCAGGTCGAACAGGAGCTTCTGCACGAGCCCGGCGAACGTCTCGCGCGTGGCCTCGGCGAGGCTCGAGGCCACCCGCTGGGCGAGGCCTTCGCGGTACCGACGCAGGAGCTCGACCGCGAGCGCGTCCTTGCTCGGGAAGTACTGGTAGAGCGACCCGACGCTCACCCCGGCGGCCGCGGCGATGCGGTTGGTGGTCGCCTTGGCGTACCCCTCTTTGACGAAAACGCGAGCCGCCGCCTCGAGCAGCACCTCGACCATGGCCTGGGATCGCTCCTGACGCGGTCGTTTCCGGGGTGTCGTGCGGGCTCGGGTCGCGGCCATCCCCCGAGGAGAACGCGAGTAGCGAACGCGAGCAACTGCTCGCATCATGGGGCCCATGATTCGCCTCGACGCCGAGTGGTCCGATCTGATGCGCAAGTACGACGGTGATCACCAGGATCCCCGCAACCAGGCCTGCCACCGCGTGGGCATCCCGCTCATCGCGGCGAGCCTGCCGATCGGCGCCACGCTGATCGGCCTGCCGCTCGCCACGGGCATGTTCACGGTGGGCTGGACCTTCCAGTTCGTCGGCCACTTCTTCGAGGGCAAGAAGCCGTCGTTCGTGGACGACAAGCGCCAGCTGGTGGTCGGCTTCCTCTGGTGGCTGAAGAAGACCGGCGTCGGCGTCGAGCTCGCCGAGCCCGAGGTGGCCCCGCAGTCGTTCCGCCGCGCGGCCTGAGCGCCGACTGCGCGCGGTGGCGGCGCAGGACTTCCGCTAGCGTACGTGGATGAGGCGTTCGAGCCGGTTCGTCTTCGTGGTCGCACTCGCCGCTGGCTCGAGCTCGTGTGAAGGGCGGAAGGCGACCACCACGACCGGTGCGGTGGCGTCGACAGTGGTGCCGACCTCGCCGAAGCCCGCCGCAGACGCGCATGCCGAGGGAGGAGCCGAAGGCGGCCAGTGGCTCGTCGCCAAGGCCGAACGCGGAGGAAAGGTCCACTTCATCCGGCTTCGCACCGATCTTGCTCCGTACGTCGGCACTTCGCACCCGCATCGCATCGAGATCAACTGGCCGTTCGTCGGCGAGCCCACGGGCCTGCCCGACACCCCGACGCTCGCGGCGTTGGAGGCGTTCGAGGATCGGCTCGGGCCCCTCGAGGTGGGGGATGCCGCCATGCTGGCGATCGTGGTGACCGGGGCTGGTGAACGTCGGTGGACGTTCCACGCCAAGGACCGTGAACGGACGATGTCTGCCTTGCGCCCGCTCCTGCCCAAGACCCCTGCGGTCACCGTCGAAGCGTTCGATGATCCGACGTGGAGCACCTACAGCGAGCTCATCGCGGCGGCGAAGCGCAACTGAGACCGCGCGCCGCCTCGACGCAGCTCAGGGCAGCAAGATCGTCGAGCCGATCGTCGCGCGCGACGCGAGGGAGCGGTGGGCGTCGGCCGCGGCGGCGAGCGTGAACTCGGCGGGCGGGCGGACGACGATGCTGCCGTCGACCACCTCGTCGAGGAACGCGCCCGCGCTCGCGAGCAGGTCCTCGCGGGTGCTCGTGTAGTGTCCGAGCACCGCGCGCGTGAAGAAGAAGCTCCCCGCCGCGAGCCGCATCGGGTCGAACGCCGGCGGCTTGCCGGAGGCGTTGCCGAAGCCGACCAGCATGCCGCGCGGCGCGAGGCACGCGAGCGAGCCGTCGAAGGTGTCCTTGCCGACCGAGTCGTAGACCACCGCGACGCCGCGGCCCTCGGTGAGCTCCTTGGTTCGGGCGACGAAGTCCTCGCGCGTGTAGACGATGACGTGCTCGCACCCCGCCTCGCGTGCGACCGCGACCTTCTCGTCGCTGCCCACCGTGCCGATCACGTGCGCCCCGAGCGAGCGCAGCCACTGGCACGCGAGCAGGCCCACGCCGCCCGCGGCCGCGTGGAACAGCACGCGCTCGCCCGGCTTCACGGCGAACGTGCGGCGCACGAGGTACTCGGCGGTCATGCCCTTGAGCAGCGTGGCGGCGACCGTCTTCGCCGGCAGGCTCGCGGGGATCGGCACGAGCAGCCGCGCCGGCAGCACGCGGAGCTCGGCGTAGCCCCCGAGCGGACCGTTGGCGTAGGCCACGCGGTCGCCCACCGCGAACCCTTGCACGTCGGGCCCGACAGCCTCGATCACGCCTGCACCCTCGACGCCGATGCCCGAGGGCAGCGGCACGGGATAGAGGCCGGTGCGGTGGTAGGTGTCGATGAAGTTGACCCCGATGGCCTCGTGCCGGAGCAACACCTCGCCGGGGCCCGGCGCGGGCACCGCGATCTGCTCGAGCCGCAGCACCTCGGGCCCGCCCGTCTCGTGGAACCGCACCGCGCGCGTGGTGGTCATGGAGGGCGAGGATGCTCGCATCGGGCGCGCGGTTCCAGCCCCCGCTTTGCGTGCACGCAACGGTCGTTTGCGAGACCCTGATGAATGGCCGATCGGCGCGTGGTTACCATGTCTCCATGCACCGCACCCCCGTCGTCTATCTCCCCCACGGTGGCGGCCCCTGGCCGTTCGTCGATCTCGGCATGGGGTCGAAGGACGAGCTCGATCGCCTCGCCACCTACCTGCGCTCGATCCGCACGGTGTCCTCGGTCACCCCGCGTGCGGTGCTGATGATCTCGGCGCACTGGGAGGAGCGCGTGCCGACGGTGATGAGCGGCGCGCGTCCGCCGCTGCTGTTCGACTACTACAACTTCCCGAAGGAGGCCTACGAGCTCACCTGGCCGGCCCCCGGCGACCCGGCGCTCGCGGCCGAGGTGCGTGACCTGCTCGGCAAGGCGGGGTTCGCCACGGAGGAGGACACCAAGCGCGGCTTCGACCACGGCGCGTTCGTGCCGCTCAAGCTGACCTACCCCGACGCCGAGATGCCCACCGTCCAGCTCTCGCTCGTCGCGGGCCTCGACCCCGCGACCCACCTGAAGCTCGGCCGCGCGCTCGCGCCGCTGCGCGACGAGGGCGTGCTCATCGTCGGCAGCGGCATGAGCTACCACGACCTGCGCGGGTTCTTCCGCGGCGGCGCGAAGAACCCCTCGCGCGCGTTCGACGCCTGGCTCACCGAGTCGATGACGCTCCCCGCGGCCGAGCGCGACGCGCGGCTCGAGGCCTGGACCAGCGCACCGTCGGCGCGGGCGTGCCACCCGCGCGAGGAGCACCTCCTGCCGCTGATGGTGGTCGCCGGCGCGGCAGGTGCAGACCGCGGCCAGCACGTCTACGAGGGAGACCTCATGGACGCGCGCATCTCCGCGTACCAGTTCGGAGGCTGATCATGGAAGACCCGGTCCTCGAGACGATGCCCCTCGGCTTCCCGTGGGTGACCGTCGATCCGTTCCTGTTCTGCGTGCACCACGACGACGCCTACCCCGAGGGCAACGAGCACCTCGGCCCCAAGGCTTCGCTCGCGGGCCGCAACCTCGGCATGGACTTCGAGGTGAAGGACGGCTTCCGCATGTACCACGGCGAGGTGGTGCCCGGCTTCCCGCAGCACCCCCACCGCGGCTTCGAGACGGTCACCATCGCGCGCCGCGGCTTCATCGATCACTCCGACTCGCTCGGCGCCAAGGCGCGCTTCGGCGGCGGCGACGTGCAATGGCTCACGGCCGGCGGCGGCATCGTGCACTCCGAGATGTTCCCGCTCCTGAAGCCCGACGCGCCGAACCCCGTCGAGCTGTTCCAGATCTGGCTCAACCTGCCGGCCGAAGACAAGATGGTCGCGCCGCACTTCTCGATGCTGTGGAACCACCTCATCCCGCGCGTGCGCACGGTGGACGACGCCGGCCGCGCGACGGAGATCACCGTGGTCGCGGGCGCGCTCGAGGGGCACGTCCCGCCCGCGCCACCACCGCGGTCGTGGGCGTCGCGCAAGGACACCGACCTCGCGATCTGGTCGATCCGCATGGAGGCGGGCGCGAAGCGATTGCTGCCGAAGGCGGCCGGCGAAGAGACCCTCCGCACCCTCTACTTCTTCAAGGGACCGGGGCTCACGGTCGGAGGCCACGCGCTCGCGGCGCACTGCGCGGCGGTCGTGCGGTGCGACGAGGACGTGCTGCTCGAGGCGGGCGACGGCGAGGTCGAGGTGCTGATGCTGCAGGGCCGCCCGATCAAGCAGCCCGTGGTGCAGCACGGGCCGTTCGTGATGAACAGCCGGCAGGAGATCGAGCGCGCGGTGCGGGACTACCGCGCCACGCGGTTCGGCGGCTGGCCGTTCGACCGCGACGACCCGGTCCACCCGCGCGAGGAGGGCCGCTTCGCCCACCACGCCGACGGCACGGTGGAGCGGGCCCCCCCGCGGCCCCGGAGGCGGCCAGCCCCCCCCCGGCTCCCTACTTCGTGATCGTCGCGCAGCCGAACTCGACGGAGACCTTGGCGCTCAGGTCGGCCTGCACCTTCTTGCAGGCGTCGCCGCAGAGCAGGATCTTGGTCTTGTCGGCGTTGTACTGCCAGCCGTTGGCGCCGGCGTCGCACGCGGCCGAGTCGTCGCGCACGACCGTCTCGCTCGTGCCGCCGGAGCTCGACGTGTAGGTCACGTTGACCTTGTTGTAGTCAATGGTCTCGCCGGTGGGCGGCGTGGGCACGCCGAGCTCGCACGCCACCTTGGTGGCGATCGACTTGGCCATCTCGGTGAACACCGGGCCGAAGTCGGTGAGGCAGATGGAGAACCACTTGCCCTTGGTGAGCTTGGCGATCTTGATGTACTCGGCGCCCTCGTTGACCGCGTTGGTGCCGCACTTGGGCGTCTCGGCCGGGTAGGCGGGCGCGCCCATGATCGGGTAGACGATGTAGTTGCGCTTGGTCTTGGTGCCGAACGGCGCGCCCGGCTTGGCGAGCATGGCCGCGTCGAACTCGTCGGCGGTGATGCCGCAGTACGAGCTGGCGCCGCAGTTGACCGAGTTGTCGTCGGTGATGGGGATGATGACCTTGGCCGCGCCGGGGCGGAGGAAGTCCTTCCACTTCACGGTGGCGGCGGTCGAGTCGTAGGTGCGGGCGACGATCTTGAGCGCGTCGTTCGACTGCACGTTCACGTTCGCCTGGCGGAACCGGGTCGCCGAGGCGCCACAGGTGGCGCCGCCGAGCGGGGCCGGGACGCACACGACGTAGGACCCGGAGGTGGAGCGCGGCGTGCCATCGGCGTCGACCGACGAGGTGTCCCAGCCGGCGATCATGATCACGCGGTAGTCGAGGCCGGTCTTCTTGAGGTTGTCGGAGAGCTTGTTGACGTTGGCCTTCACGTTGACGATGTCGTCGCTCATCGAGCCGGACTGGTCGATGACGACGATGATGTCGACGGGCGGCTTGACGGCGACCGCCTCGGTCTTGGCGCAGGCGCTGTCGTCGCGCGCGTCGCCGACGTTGCTGTCTTCGCTGACGTCGAAGCCGGGATCGCCGGTGTCTTCCGAGCGCGTCGGCGTCGAGCGAGGCATCGCCGCCGCCCCCGTCGAGGGTGACGACGCCCGGGTCCTGCCCGCGCTGCAGGCTGCGAGACCGAGACCCAACGAGAAGACAGCGCCGAGACGGATAAGCTTGGACAAGACCGACCTCCGAACGGCCCAGCATAGGCGACGGAAGGGCGCCGATCGAGGCGAGCCCGTCGATTCGGTGCTCCAGTATCCCACCTCGTGCGATCGCTTGCCGCACGGGCGGCCGGTATGCTCCGCCGCATGCAGGTCTACGTGAGCGTCGACATGGAGGGCGTGGCGGGGATCGTCCACGTCGATCAGACCCGTCGCACCGGGCACGACTACGAGAAGGCCCGCCGCTGGATGACCGCCGAGGCCAACGCCGCGGTGCTGGGCGCGTTCGACGCCGGCGCGACGGGCGTGGTGGTGAACGACAGCCACGGCGACATGCGCAACCTGCTCCTCGACGAGCTCGATCCGCGCGCCGAGATCCTCAGCGGGTCGCTCAAGCCTCTCTCGATGGTGCAGGGCGTCGGGTCGACGCACGGGGTCGCGCTGTTCGTCGGCTACCACGCGGGCGCCGGCAGCCACGCGGGCATCCTCGACCACACGTACTACGGGCGCGTGGTCGCACGCTGCCGGCTGTCGGGCCGCGTCGCCAACGAGGCGCTGCTCAACGCGATCGTGTGCGGCGAGCTCGGCGTGCCGCTCGGCCTCGTGACCGGCGACCAGACGGTGTGCGCGCAGGCGCGCGAGACGTTCGGCGAGGGGGTCGTGACGGTGGCGGTGAAGGAGTCCACGAGCCGGTATGCGGCGCGGTCGATCTCGCCGGAGCTCGCGCGCGCGAAGATCCGGGAGGGGGCCCGGCGCGCGGTGGAGAGGGCGCCGGAGCTCGCTCCGTTCCGTCCGCCGGCGCCGCACGTGCTCGAGATCGACTTCGTGAACAGCGGGTGCGCCGACGCCGCGGAGCTGGTGCCGGGGACGCGGCGGCTCGATGGGCTCACGACGCGCTACGAGGCGCCCGACGGGGACACGCTGATCCGGGTGATCCAGGCGTGGACGGTGCTCGCCGGCTCGACGATGGTGTGATCCGAGCTCGTGCGGCAGATCACGCTGAAACTCCCCGCGATCGACGACTGCTTGTGCTCGATCTCCCGCAATGCCTTCGCGCGGATGTCGCGATTGATGGTCCCGATCTCGTCGAGGAACGGTTCACCTCCTGCGCCCCGGAGCCTCGTACGCGGTGACGACGTTCGAGGACGGTCAGGTGGCGATCAGTGCGTGGAAATCAACGGGCTACCGCGTGAGTCGGTTCCTGCTCGCCCCCGACGGTCTGCGGCTGCTGCGGGTCGACACGGGATCGCGTAGCCTCTCGGTGGGTGCAATGCTGGGCGCGGACGGTGCCTTTGTTGCAGTCGCGGCTTCGACTGGCACGCCCTCCAAAATTGAAAAACTCCCCGAGGCTAAGAAGTATGTCTTCGCGGATCCTCAGACGGGCAGCTCTGGTTTCTCTTGGTAGTGTTGTCTGGGGGTTGGCCTCATGTGGGCGCTCGCCGGCGACGAGTGGGAGCGACGGCTCTGCAAGCGTCGACGCCAAAGCCCCCGATGGGGCCGAGACAATGGACGTGTCGTCGGATGCGCTTCCCGATTCCAACTTCGACGCGTTCAGGGACGCAGCACCCCCGTTGCCAGGATCTTGGGAGCTGATCGACACCATCTGCGGCGCCACGCGGCAATGGATAGCAACCACCCCCTCTGAGATCGAGGTGGACACCTGGGAACCATGTGTCTCGGGGCGACCCGGCTGCGACCGCCTGAAGACACCCTGGGCCAAAGGGTACGGTCCTGCGCTGGCAGATGGTCTCGAAACTGGCGGGGTTCTGGGCAGCAACGCTGTGACTGAGTACGTGCGCCTCTACACCTTGCCCGGCGAGGCTGTTGCCCAGATCGAGGTCCAGGTCATTCAGACTCACGAGGGGAAGGTGCTCGCGGCGATCGCCAGCGACGGCCGCCCCTCGCCCTCGCCTGGATGCGGTCAGCGCGCGGTCTACGGCCCCTACGGTCTCGTGTTCGCATCCGACGGGCCGGAGGCCGTGCAGCTCACACTGTTCCCAGCAGGCTCGCTCACCAAGGCCAAAGGCGCGCTCAAGGTGGCGTTTGCAGACACCTCCTCGTCAAGCGCTCCGCTCTCCGGGGCGGCCGTGGGCACGGGAACCATCTTCCTTGGGACAGGCAAGGCACCACTTGGAGTTGCTGCCGTCGACTTGGGAAGCGGCGCTGTCTCGGGCAAGGTCACCTCGAGCGACGTCCCCTGCGAGTCTCCGGTCGCTCACAAGGACGCGGCCGTCGCGGGGAGTTACACCAGCATCGTCCGCATCGACGCCAGCGGCAAGAAGTCCGTGCTCCACAACCTCGGGCCGGGCCGTCAGATGTTCATGCTCCAGGTCGATCGGCAGACCGACAAGATCGTCTGGGTCGATGGAATTCCCGGCAGCCTTGGCGCAAAGGATGTCGTGCTCTGGCAGGCAGCCTGGGTGTCGACCGCTGCCGAATTCGTCGCGAAGCGGGTCACAGGAATAGACAGCCCGACCATCGTCGGTGGTCTCGGCGCTTTGACGGTCAACGACGGACTCGTGCTGTTCAAGTACGATGAACGCGAGTACCGTCTGCATCGGCTCGAAGACGGCCGTGGCTGGAAGGTCGCCGCGGAGGCGACGGACTCGTGGACGACCCCTTTCGACGTGACCAAGACCTACCTGCGCATTGGGACGACCAAGCCGCCGTCGAAGTCGCTGACCATCGGCATGGTACGGCTTCGCGTTGCCGACCTTGGAGAGCCGACACTCACCCCAACGTGACGGCATCTCTCGCGAGCAGAAGGCCAGTTCGCGCGGTCCGGAACGGACGCAGACCTCAGCCGTTGACCGCCAGCTCTGCCAGTTTCAGCCGAAAACCTCGTGTCCCAGCGACCGTTTCACCCCCTGCAACGACCGCTGGAACACGATCCCAGCATACGGATCACAGCTCGTGCGGCATCAGGTCGCGCGGTGACCGGAACGTCTGCAGCGGGCTGTAGTGGAACAGGTTCGAGACGCGTGAGGTGTACAGGCACGCGTACTCCTCGACCTGGTCGCCGAAGCTGGAGGTCTCGACGCCCTCCTTGAGCAGCGACCCCCAGTAGGGGTGGAAGCTCTGGTCGATGCGCTGCTCGATCTCGCGGGTCTCCACCTCGATCTCGCGGAGCAGCGCGCGCACGCGCTCGACCGCCCGCTTCTCGCGCTGGCGGTCGGCCTCGTGCTCCTTGGCGAGCCGCGCCCCCACCGCGCCGTCCATCGCGGTGCCGGTCCTCGTCTTGCTGGTGGGCGAGAGCAGGTCGACCTGGCGCTGCGCCTCCTTGAAGCGGGCCTGGTGGAAGCGCAGCTCGTCCTCGAGCCGCGCGCGGCGCTCCTCGAGCTCCTCGTGGTGGCGCAGCGCCTCGGTGCAGGCGTCGTGCGCCTCCACCTCGACGTCCATCTCCTGGATGATCATCAGCGTGCGCCAGGCCGACTCCTTCTTGCTGCGCAGGATGTCGCCGTAGATGTGGTCGCCGACGTAGAGCACGCGGTCGCCGGTGATGCCGAGCATGCGCTCGAAGTCGTGCAGGTTGCCGCCCTCGTACACGCGGCCGCGCTCGAGGTTCTGCGCGGGGCGCAGGTGGCTCTCGTCGCGGTCCTCGTGCACGCGCTCCATGAACGGGCGGTGCTCCTGGAAGAACCCGGGCTTGCCGGCGCCGACGACGATCATGTCGAAGTAGTGGCGCCAGGTCGGGTACTCGGTGGTGGCCGTGCCGAGCAGGTGCCGCATGAGCGTGTCGGTGTACGTGCGGCGCGAGTTGGTGAGCAGGAACAGCTTCTTGCCGGCGGAGCGGAGCTTGTGCAGCGTGGCGCCGAGCATGTCGTCGCGCGCGAGGTAGCGGTCGAGGTGGGTCGCGATCTCGGTCGGCACCGAGCCGTCGCGGTGGGCCTCGTCGATGGCCTCGCGGATGTCGGTGAACAGCTTGGCCTGGTCGACCTGCTCGCCGCGGGCGTCGAAGGCGTCGATGAGCCCCGCGTGGATCGCCACCTCGGAGAGCGCGTAGAGCGTGTCGACGAAGTGGTAGCGCGAGGTGGGCGCCCGGTGCTTGATCGCGTGGTAGAGCTTCTGCACCTGGTCGCGGGGGAGCGCGCGGAACCCGCGGTAGGCCTTGCCCACGGATTTGTAGCGGTCCATCTTCACGACGTGGCCGAGCTTCTTGTCGATCAAGAGGCCGCGGATCGGGTAGTGCGGATCGTAGGGCACGTTGGTGACCCACGAGGGGTACCCGCGCTCGACCAGCTTCTGCGCCGTGACCTCGATCGACAGGCGGTCCATCGCCTGCTGGTCGTAGATGGCGAGGGTGTAGTCCATGTCGAACCCCACCCACTCGATGTTCCCCATCTGGAGGTTCCGGTTCACGTACACGCGCTGCCGGCGAGGCAGGCCGACGGTCGACGGCCGGGGGGAGAGGCCCTCCAGCGGGAGGGCGAGCTGCTCGGTCATGGAACCCGCGAGGAGGGTAGCACCGCCGTGATACAACTGGGCCATGGCCCGTCGCATTCTGCCGCTCCTCCTCCCGCTGGCCTTGGCCCTGCCGCTCGCTCCGCTCGCCTGCGGGCCCAGCAGCCCGCCGCCGAGCACCGGCGGCACGACGGCCAAGTCGAGCGAGGGCGCGGGGGCCGACAGCGGCGATCCGGTCAAGGGGGTCATCGTCGGCGACTCCACCGAGGTCTGGTACGAGGAGCCCTCGGGCGCCGGCGGCGCGGGCACCAAGAACCGCACCTACACCCTCGAGGTCACCAAGAAGACCGAGTGGAAGGTGGAGAGCACCAAGGCGCTCCCGCCGGACCAGGTGTTCAAGGTGCGGGTCGGCTTCCCGGTGCCCAAGGTGATCCCGGCCGAGGCGCGCGACGTCCACGTGATCAACCGCACCTTCTGGGAGGTCCGGAAGGAGATCGCCAAGTGCTACTACAAGGGTCCCGGCAAGGAGGCCGGCCCGGAGCGCACGATGGTCGCCTTCTTGAACGTGAACAAGAAGGGTGAGGTCACGGGCGCGGGGGTCGAGGCCGCCGACGAGGCGCTCAAGAAGGCCGGCGTCACCGAGTGCATCCTCGAGAACATCAAGGGCCTGCCGTTCCCGGCCGCCGGCGACGACACCAAGATCCGCTTCAAGCTCAAGCTGCAGACCGAGGACGGCGGCACCGCGCCGGCGGGCGCTTCCTCGAAGAGCTGAGATCGCATGCGCGCTCGTGCGAGGACTCGCGCTGGTCCTCTTCTCTCTGTTCGTCGTGTTGCCCGCGTGGGCCGGTCCGCAGGACGGGCTGCCGAAGGCGCCGGGCTACCTGGACCGGACGACCCCACGTCGCACGTACGAAGGGTTCGTCGCGGCGGCCCGCGTCGGTGACTACGCGCTCGCGGCGCACTTCCTCCACCTCGGCGGCGTGCCTCGCGGAGACCAGGCGGCGCAGGGCGCCATGCTGGCGCAGCAGCTCGCCTACGTCCTCGAGCGGAAGCTCGCCTACGATCCGGCCAACGTGAGCGACGCGCCGGACGGCGGCGTGTCCCCCCAGCTGAGCCTCGTGACGCTCGGCTTCGTGGCGCTGCACGACGAGCCGATCGCGGTGACGGTCGCCAGGGTGCGCTACGACGACGGCAACGTCCGGTGGCTGATTTCCCGGCAGACCGTGACGCTCGTGCCCCAGCTCTGGGCGCTGCACGGCGCCAAGGGCTTCGAGGACAAGCTGCCCCGGGTGCTCGTCGTGACGCGCGTGCTCGGGGTCGAGGCGTGGCAGTGGCTCGCGCTGTTCGCCGCGCTCCTCGCCTCGTGGATCACCGGCTACCTGCTCGGCACCGGCCTGCACTTCGTGGTCAAGCGGGTGGTCCGCTGGACCAAGAGCCCGTGGGACGACCACCTCGCCGACGCGGCCCGCGGCCCGGCCCGCCTCATCCTCGCGCTGCTCGTCCTCTCGTTCCTCGACGACTCCCTGCACTTCACGCCGGCCATGCAGCGCATGGTCGACCGCATCACCTTCCCCGTGCTGGTGATCGGCCTCGCGTGGCTGCTCTCGGCCATGGTGTCGGTGGCGGTCGCGTGGATGCGCAGCCGCCTGCCTTCGGAGGGCGCGGCGCTCGAGGCGCGCGGCGTGCTCACCCAGCTCACGGTCATGGAGCGGGTCGGCAACGTGATCATCGTGGTGGTCGCGGCCGCGGTCGTCCTCATGCAGTTCCAGCTGGTGCGGAGCGTCGGGCTCTCGCTGCTCGCCTCGGCCGGCTTGCTCGGCGTGGTGTTCGGCTTCGCGGCGCAGAAGTCCCTCGCGGGCGTCGTGGCCGGCATCCAGCTGTCGATCACCCAGCCGATCCGCATCGGCGACACGATCGTGATCGAGGGCGAGACCGGCGAGATCGAGCTCATCAACCTCACCTACGTGATCGTGAAGTGCTGGGACGAGCGGCGGCTGATCGTGCCGATCTCGCGGTTCCTGGAGACGCCTTTCCAGAACTGGACCCGCCTCGGCCAGGAGCTGAGCGGCCCGGTGTTCTTCACGGTCGACTTCACGACGCCGGTCGCCAAGGTGCGCGCGGAGCTCGCGCGCCTCTGCGAGGAGGACGCGCGCTGGGACGGCCGCACGTGCTCGCTGCTGGTGACCGAGGCCTCCGAGAAGGGCGTCGTGCTGCGCGCCACGGTCAGCGCGAAGAACGCGGACGAGGCCTTCGCGCTCCGCTGCGCCATCCGGGAGCGGATGATGACCTTCCTCGCGGAGCTCGAGGGCGGCCGGTACCTCGCGCAGGCGCGGAGCCGCGCCGTGACGGTCTAGAGCAGCGCCGCGAGCCCTTTGGGGTCCGTGACCGGCGCGCTGCACAGGCGGCCGTGGCAGACGTAGGCGCGCGGGGAATCCCCGGCGGGCTTGTCGGCCGCGATCGCGGGCGCGGGATGCCGCGGGTCGTGCACCACCAGCATGCGACGCGGGATCCAGCGCCGATGCACTGCTTCGACGAGCGCGCGCGTACGCAGGTCGTCGACGGCCCCCACCACCACGATCGTCGTGCTCCCCTGGATCAGCCGGTCCAGCGCGAGCGCCGTCGCGGAGAGGCCGAGCGGGTTCTCGATCGCCGCGCCGACGAGCGGCTTCAGCGTGCCGAGGGCCAGCGTCTCGAGCCGCGGGTCCTCGTCGACGGCGTAGAGCCGCAGCATCGCGCGCGCGAGCTCGGCCTGCGCCGAGGGGATCGCCTGGTCCCACGGGTCCTTCGGGCGGTGCACGAGCGCCTCGCCGTCCGCGGCCGTGAAGAAGAACCCACCGGACTCGTCGGCGAACAGCGCGATCGCGACGTGCACGAGCTCTCGCGCACGCGAGAGGTGACCCGGATCGTGACGCAGCTCGTAGAGATCGAGCGCCGCGTTGGCGAGGTAGGCGTGGTCGTCGAGGAACCCCGGGATCCCCTCGGCCCGGAGCAGCCGGCCGGAGGGGAGGTGGCGACGCACGATCGCGTCGTACGCGCGCGCGGCCTGGTCCCCGAACGCGCTGTCCCCGGTGGCCATCGCGAGCTCGACGAGCCCGGAGATCATGAGCGCGTTCCACGACGTGAGCACCTTGTCGTCACGGAAGGGCCGCGGCCGCTTCGCGCGGAACGCGAGCAGCCTGGCCTGGATGGCAGGAATGGCAGCAAGTTCGTCGGAGCCCAGCTCCGCCGGATGGAACGCGAGCACCGAGCGGCCCGGCACCTCGTAGTGCGGATCCTCGAAGTTGCCGTGTTCCGTCACGCCGTACAGGCGAGACGCGATCGCGACCTCTTCCGGCTCGAGCGCGGCGCGGAGCTCGGCCGCCGTGAACACGAAGAACGCGCCCTCCGCCGGGTGCGCGTCGGGCGCCTCGAGCGGCACGCTGTCCGCGTCCTGCGTGGCGTAGAACGCGCCGTCGGGGGCGGTCATCTCCGCCGACAGCCACCCCACCACCTCGCGCGCGACGGCCAGGAACCGCGGCTCCCCGCGCCCGACGTCGGCGAGCAGCCGCACGAGCAGCGCGTTGTCGTAGAGCATCTTCTCGAAGTGCGGCACGAGCCAGCGCTCGTCGGTGGAGTAGCGGTGGAAGCCGCCGCCGAGCTGGTCGAACACGCCGCCGTGGCGCATGCGATCGAGGGTGAGCTCCACGTGGTCGCGCGCGCCACCGTGCAGCAGGAGGTCGAGCGCCATCGTGTTGGGGAACTTGGGCTTCTTGCCGAAGCCGCCGTGCTCGCGGTCGGCGCGGCGCAGCGCGGACGCGGTGGCGCGCGCGACCAGCGTCGGATCGAGCGCCTCTGGCCGCCGCGACTCGATCGACGCGGCGGTCCCGATGGCCTCGGTGATCTCCTTGGCCTGCTCGTCGAGCTCGGCGCGGCGCTCGCGGAAGGCCTCGAACACCGCCGCCAGGATCTTCGGGAACCCCGGCATCCCGTAGCGATCCTCGGGCGGAAAATACGTGCCGACGAAGAACGGCTTCTGGTCGGGCGTGAGGAACGCGGTCAGCGGCCAGCCGCCGTTGCGACCCATGAGCTGCACCGCGAGCTGGTAGATCTGGTCGAGGTCGGGGCGCTCTTCGCGGTCGACCTTGATGTTCACGAAGTCGCGGTTCATCTGCGCCGCCACGGCCGGATCCTCGAACGACTCGTGCGCCATCACGTGGCACCAGTGGCAGGCCGAGTAGCCGATGGAGAGCAGGATGGGGCGATCCTCGCGCCGCGCCAGCGACAGCGCCTCGTCGCCCCACTCGTACCAGTCGACCGGGTTGTCCTCGTGCTGGCGGAGATAGGGCGAACGCGCGGCCGCGAGGCGGTTCTTGGGCATCGGCCGCTAGGATGCGAGACTCTGCCCGTGGGGTACAGCGTCCGGACCATCGCGAGCGACGAGATCGAGGCTTTCCTCCGGCTCGCCATCGACATCCGTCTGCAGAGTGGGCTCCGCGGCAGCCCGATCTACGCGCCGTTCTCGAGCGACGAGCCGCCGCGCGGCCCCTCCCCCGAGCGCATCGGCGAGCTGCGCGAGCGCCTCGCCGTGCCGACCAGCGAGGGCAACTGGTTCCGTGGGTTCTTCCTCGTGCACGGCCGGACCCCGGTGGGCGAGCTCACCCTCAACGGCGGCCGGCTGCACTCCGAGCGACACCGCGGCACGATCGGGATGGGCCTCCTCGAGGGCCACCGCGGCAAGGGGCTCGGCGAACAGCTGCTCTCGACCGGGATCGCGTGGGCCCACGCCGATCCGAACGTCGAGTGGCTCGACCTCGGCGTCTTCGGCGGCAACGACCGCGCGCTGCGGCTCTACACCCGACTCGGGTTCGTCGAGACGGGCCGCGTGGTGGATCGGTTCCGGGTGGATGGTCGCAAGATCACCGACATCCAGATGTCGCTCCGCCTGCGCGGTTGACGGCGGACCCCTGCTACCGACATCTTCGGCGCATGTGGCTCCCCGCCATCGTCTCGGCCGTGCACCTCACCTGCCTCGCGCTCGGCACCGCCGTGCTGCTCCTGCGCGCGCGCAGCCTCGCCGGCCCGCTGGTGGTGGAGGCGGATTTCAAGCGCGTGCTCGCGCTCGACAACGCCTCGGGGATCATCGCCCTCCTGTGGATGGGCTCCGGGTTCTATCGGGCGTTCAGCACGCTCGAGAAGGGCAGCGCGTTCTACACGAGCAGCCCGCTCTTCTGGGTGAAGATGGGCCTGCTCGGCGTCGGGTGGTGCTTCGAGATGCCCACCATGTTGACCCTCCTCCGGTGGCGCAAGGAGCTCGCGACGGACTCGCTGCCCGACACCAAGAACGTCGACCGGTTGCGGCGCCTCCACCACTTCGAGCTCGCGGCGATGGTGGGCGTGGTGTTCGCGGCGAGCCTCATGGCCCGCGGCATCGGCCGCGCGGCGCCCCCTGGCGCGCCCGAGGTGCGGACCGGGGCGAAGATCTACGCGCAGCACTGCGCCACCTGTCACCAGCCCGACGGGCGGGGCATGAACGGCAAGCTCGCCGCCGACTTCGTGGGGGACAAGACCCGCCTCGCGAAGCCCGACACGGTGCTCCTCAACAGCATCCAGAACGGCGTGCCGAACACCGCGATGATGGCCTTCTCGAGTCAGCTGAACGAGGACGAGCGCAAGCTCGTGCTGGCCTACGTGCGCGAGACGTTCGCCGGGAAGTGACCTCAGGGCGCCACGCGGTCGCGCAACGCCAGCATCGGCTTCTCCACCAGCAGGTGGAGCACATACGCGACCGCGAGCGAGACGACGACCAGCAGGCCGAGCGACACCCACCACGTGGGCAGGATCGACCAGTGCCGGCGGATCAGCAGGCGCGCGGCGATCGGCGCCACCACCCAGACCATCAGCGGGATGTGCACGAGGTACACGCCGTACCCGAGGGTCGCCGCCCAGAGGAACGGCTTCTTGCCGAGGAAGCGCGAGAGGGCGCCCTCGTGGAACAGCAGCAAGAGCACGAGCGAGACCCACATCACGCTGGTCACCGTGCCCCACGCGAGCGCGCTCCAGATCCGCACGTCGGGTCGGAGCTCGTGCGGGAGCAGCAGGTACGACAGGCACACCAGGATCAACGCCCACGCACCGACCCGCACGGCCCGCCGCGCGAAGAGGGCGCGCAGCTCCCGATCGTGGTGGTGACAGAGGTGCGCGAGGACGAGGCCCGCCACCAGCGTGTCGAACCGGGTGTGGGTCGGGACGTAGAGCGAGGTCGCGAGGCTGTAAGCGGTGAACGGGCCGTGGAGGGCGATGACGAGCAAGCGGCTGACGAGCCCCATCGAGAAGAGCCCGAGCAGCACGAGCAGCTGCGTGCGCGCGCTCTTCAGGCGCAACAGGCCGAACACGAGGAACGGCACGAGCAGGTAGAAGTGCTCCTCCACGCACAGCGACCAGCCCCACGACATCATCACCTCGCGCGGGCGATCCATGTAGTTGGTGAGGTAGAAGTACTCGCCGAGCAGCGAGGTGGTCGACCAGGTGCGGCGCTCGGCGCGGAGCACGAGCGTGGTGAGCACGAAGTAGTAGAGCGGGAACGTGCGGAACGCGCGGCGCAGCCAGAACCGGCCCATGCCCGTGCCGCCCTGGTGCAGCAGCATGCTGCCGATGAGGAACCCCGAGAGGACGAAGAACAGGTCCATCCCGAACCACACCGACTGCGAGAGCCCCGCGAGCTCGCCGTTCTGCATCAGCTTGAAGCCGTGCAGCGTCACCGTGACGTGCACCTGGAGCACCGACACGATGGCGACGAACCGCAGGCCGTGCAGCGCCGGGTAGCGGTTCTGGAGCAGGCTCAGGCCGAGGAAGCGCAACGGCCCGGCAGCCTAGTCCAGGAACGCCCGGTGTGCTGAAAAGTGGGCCGAACGCGGGCGTCCGGGCCACGATCGTGCCGTGGACTCGGAGACCGCCCAGGAGCCTCTCGTCGATCACCGGCCCCCTGCGGGCCCGAACGGCGAGGTGCGGCTGTTGCCGGCCGAAGAGCGGCTCTTGCTGCGCGGTGCGCTCGACGCGGCCCGGCTGCTCGTCGTGGTGCTCGACGACCTCGGCCCCGGCGCGCGCGGTCGCCTCGGGGAGCGGATCGACGACGCGATCGAGACGGCGCTGCGCGATCGCGGCGGCGCGCCCCCGGGGATCGCCACGGCCTGCGACGCCGACGGCTCGCTCTCCGACCAGCTCTATCGCCTGCGCCAGATCGGCAAGGTGGGCCTCGCGCTCGACGTGGGCTCGCTGTTCGGCCTCACCGACGCGCGCGGCGCCCTCGAGCCCGACGACGGGGCCACGCTGCGCTTCTTCGCGGAGACGACGCGCGAGCGGCCGCTCGTGCTCCTGCTCGACACGGACAACGCGGCGGTGCGCATGTACGGCGCGCCGACGCCGCTCGCCGAGGCGCTCCCGCTGACCCGCCCGCTGCGGCTGCCGGTGAAGGAGGCCAAGGCCGTCGAGCCCACGCCGACGCCGACGCCCGCGCGCCCCGAACCGCGACCCCCGACCCCGCGCGTGTACGTCTCGGTCGCGCGCACCGACGAGGACACCGCCGCCCTCCACCGCGCGATCACCCTGCTCGACGAGGTGGGCCGCTCCACCCCCCTCGGCGGCCTCGAGCGCGCCTTCGTCGACGGCTACGCGCCGCTCCGCGCGGCGATGATGGACGACCGGCTCTCGGCGGTCCCCATCACGCGGGACAAGGCGCGGGTGCTCTGCGCGCAGTTCGCCCAGACCTTCTCGCGCGCCTACGCCGAGGCCCTGCCCACGTTCGCCGTCACCGGGCGCCACCCGCGCATGGTGTTCGAGCTGTTCGACCTCGCGCACCGCTCGGCCCGCGTGCACGGCGCGCGCGCGGTGCAGGTGGTGCTGGTCGACGCGCTCCGCTGGGACCTCGGCAAGCGCCTGCACTCCCGCCTCGCGCAGGTCCTCGCGCGCCACGCGGTGTGCGTGGACGAGCAACCGATGTGGTCGGTGCTCCCGACGACCACCGCGATCCAGCTCGACGCGCTCGTGCGTGGCGACGACGCCCTGCGCGCCCCGGCGCGTCCGGAGCGCGAGACGGCCATCGTGCGCGGCCGCTCGCTCGACGTGCTCCGCCGCACCCGGCTCGGCCACCGCGACGTGCTCAAGCTCGACCTGCTCGAGGGGCGCCTGCGCGATCCCGGCGCGTCGGAGGCCACGCGGCTCGAGGGGCTCGCCGACGAGCTCACGCCGATCGTCGAGCGCTTCGTGCACTCCACCCCGACCCGCACCCTCGTGGTGATCGCGGGCGACCACGGGTTCACGTTCGGCGAGGGCCCGGGCGACCTGCCCGACCCGCGCCGCGAGACGCCGCCGGCCCACCAGGGTGGGGCCTCGCCCGACGAGGTGTTCGTGCCGTTCCAGGCGTGGCTGGTCGGCGGCGTACATTAGCGGCACCATGGCCGCATGAAGACGGCCGAGCAGTACGTCGAGAGCCTGCGCGCGCGGAAGAACCTGCGCCTGTTCGTGCGCGGGCAGCGGGTCGAGGACGCGGTGGCCCACCCCGCCGTCGCGCCGAGCGTGCGCACGGTCGCCGAGAGCTACCGCCTCGCGCACGACCCCGAGCACGCGAAGCTGTTCCGCGCGTGGTCGCCGCTGATCGAGGCCGAGGTGAACCGCTTCACCCACGTCTTCGCGACGCGCGACGACCTGCTCGCCAAGACGACCATGCAGCGCGTGCTCGGGCGCCGCACCGGCACGTGCTTCCAGCGCTGCGTGGGCATGGACGCGATCAACGCGCTCTACAACGTCACCTTCGAGATGGGCGCCGCGGTGCACGGGCGCTTCCTCGACTACCTCCGCCACGTGCAGCGCGAAGACCTCGTGCTCTGCGGCGCGATGACCGACCCCAAGGGCGACCGCACCAAGGCGCCAGCGGCGCAGCCCGACGCCTACCTGCGCGTCGTCGCGCGCAAGGAGAAGTCGATCGTGGTGCGCGGCGCCAAGATGCACCAGACCGGCGTGGTGAACTCGCACGAGATCGTGGTGATGCCCGGGCGCTCGCTCGCGAAGGACGAGGGCGACTTCGCGGTGAGCTTCGCGATCCCCGTCGACCACCCCGGCGTGACCCTCGTCTACGGGCGCCAGCCGAGCGACGACCGCCGCCACGGGTGCGCGATGGACCAGGGCAACGCGACCTACGGCGGGCAGGAGGCGATCGTGCTGTTCGACGACGTCGAGGTGCCGCTCGAGCGCGTGTTCATGCTCGGGGAGACGCAGTGGGCGAACCCGCTCGTCGAGTACTTCGCGGGGCACCACCGGGCGAGCTACGGCGGGTGCAAGCCGGGCAACGGCGACGTCTTGATCGGCGCGGCGGCGCTCGTCGCGCGGCTCAACGGCACCGAGAAGGCCTCCCACGTGCGGGACAAGCTCGTCGAGATGGTGCACCTCGTCGAGACGATGCACGCGGGCGGACTCGCCGCGGCGACGCGCTCGTACACCACGCCCGCCGGCACGCAGATGGTCGACCCGCTGCTCGCCAACGTGTGCAAGCACAACGTCACGCGGTTCCCCTACGAGATCACCCGCCTCGCCGAGGACATCGCGGGCGGCCTCATGGTCACGCTGCCCTCGGCCGAGGACTTCGATCACCCCGAATACGGCGCGCTCCTGCGCAAGACGGTGGAGGGCGCGCGCGGCACCGCCGAGGACCGCATCCGCGCGCTGCGGCTCGTCGAGAACATGACGCTCGGGCCCACGGCCGTCGCGATCCGCACCGAGTCGATGCACGGCGCGGGCTCGCCGCAGGCCCAGCGCGTGCGCATGTTGGCCCAGACCGACTGGGAGGAGAAGATCGCCGACGCGGCGCGGATCGCCGGGATCGAGGAGATCCCGAAGGTCTAGAACACGACGCCGGTGACCGCGACGCCGGCGCTCGTGCCGCCGAAGCTGGTGGGCATCGCCGTCCACTGCACCTTGGCGCCCATGACCGTGTCGTTGCGCACGAGCACGGTCTTGGTGGACGCCATGCCGGCGAGCAGCAGGCTCGCGCCGGTGGCCTGGCCGATGAAGTCGAAGACGAGGGCCATCTGGATCAGCGCCTTGTCCACGCAGAAGTCGTCGCACGGCCGCCCGCTCATGCCGAGGATCGGACCGAGCACTGGCACGAGGAGCCAGCGATTGTAGGGCTCGGCGTTCGTCGCGCCGACCATCAACGCCGGCAGGTAGAACACGCCGAACGTGATGCCACCTGCGACGATCAGGCCGGTGCGCGGGCGCTCCTCGGCGTGGTAGCCGGGCGGGATCGGCTGGCCCGACTTGTACTTCATCTCGGCCGGTCCACCCTGCGGCGCATAGGGCTGCCCGTAGGGTTGGCCGTAGGGCTGCCCGTACGGTTGCCCGACGTTCGGCGGCGGCTGGGGCTGGGGCTGGGGCTGCGGATTGCCACCGGCAGCGCCGATCGGATCGTCGTCGCGCTGCGCGAACGCAGGGCCGACGAGGGTCGCGCACGTGAGGAGGGAAGCAAGCGCCGCGAGCCGATTCATGGCAATGACGATAGCATCCTCTCGTGCGTCGGCTCGTCTTCGCTCTCGTCGTGCTCTGTTGGACGGGGCGGGCCTTCGCCGCCCCGCGCACGGCGGGCGGGAGCGTGGTCACCGAGGCCAACGATCCGATGCCCGACGCCGAGGTGATCCTCCTCGATCCGTCGGGCAAGGTGGTCGCGAAGACGAAGACCGACGAGGAGGGTCGGTGGCGCGTGAAGATCGACGCGAAGACCACGCTGGTCGTGCGCGTGTCGGTCCCGGGTCTGCCACCGGCGACCACGCTGCTGCGTCCCGATCAGGACGACGTGCGCACGACGATGCAGGCCGCCGCGACGAGCGACGTCTCGATCTCGGTCGAGGGCGAGAAGAAGGCGCCGCCCCCTGCCGAGGCCGGGGCCCCTGCGAGCTACGGCGTGGAGGGCGCGCTGCTCACCAAGATGCCGGGCACGCGCGGCGACCCCTTCGCGGCCGCCACGTCGTTGCCTTCGGTCGGCCGACCCCCGGCGCTCGCGACCGTGTACGCGGTGCGCGGCGCGGCGCCCGAGGACACCGCCACGTTCCTCGACGGCGCGCCGCTGCCGCACGCGTTCCACTTCGGTGGCCTGGTGGCCATCGTGCCCGCGCCGATGCTCTCGCGCGTGTCGCTGCTGCCGGGCGGCTTCGGCACCCCGTACGGCCGCGCGACGGCGGGCATCGTCGACGCCTGGCTCTCCGCGCCGCCGCGCGACCGCGTCCACGCGAGCTTGCAGCTCGACGCGATCGACGTCGGCGCCACGCTGTCGTTCCCCCTGCGCTTCGGGGCGAGCGCGAACAACGACACCGCCATCGCGGTCGGCTTCCGACGCAGCCACGTCGACACCTGGATCGGCAGCCTGGTGGGCGATCGCGTGGCCGGCGATCTCCCGCGCTACCTCGACGCCCAGTTCGTCGCCCAGCACGACTTCGGTCCGAAGGCGTTCGTGCGCGGCGCCGTGCTGTTCGCCGACGATCTCCTGGCCGTCACCGACGAGAGCCAGCCCGCCGACCGCCCGCGCAGCGGCAAGTTCCACTCGGCGCTCCTCCGCGCGCACCTGCGCGGCGAGCGCACCAACGACGCCGGCACGTTCGTCGGCGTCGTCTCGTTCCTGCGCTCCGAGGACACCGTCGAGGGCGAGATCGACCTCTGGTCCAGCGTGCGTCGCTCAGCGTTCGTGCGGCTCGAGACCACCCGCAAGCTCGGCGACGGCCAGCGGCCCGCGCTGCTCACGTTCGGGCTCGACACGCTCGCCACGCAGGTCGACGGCGTGCGGGTCCTCACCCTGCCGACCGCGGCGTTCGGCGGCAGCGCCACGTTCCTCGTGCGCGGCAAGATCCAGGTGCAGCGCGTGGAGCCGTCGGCCTACCTGCAGCTCGCGCTCTCGCCGTTCCCCCGCGTACAGATCCTGCCCGGGGTGCGGTTCGATCACTTCGGCGAGGCCATCGTCTCGCCGCGCGTGTCGATGCGCGTCACCGACGGTGACGTCACCTTCAAGAGCAGCGTGGGCGCCTACGCGCGGCCGCCCTCCTACGAGTCGGTCGACGCCCGAGACCAGGACGGCACGCTCGTGCCGATGCCGTTCGTGGGGCGCGCGCCCCGCGGGCTGCAGGCCGCCGTCGGCATCGAGCGTAGGTTCGGCAAGGCGGTGTCGCTGAGCGTCGACGTCTACACGCGCGCCATGTCCCACGTGCTCGTCGCCCAGCAGCAGGCGGCGGTGCCCATGTGGGACGACGCCCCGCGCCTCGGCGGCGGTCGCATCCTGCTCGGCTACCGCTACCCGCTCTACACCGACGACGCCCGCTCGCGCGCGATGGGCATCGAGGCGCTGCTGCGCTTCTCCGGCGAGTCGTTCTCCGGCTTCGTCGGCTACGCGCTCTCGCGCGCCGAGATCCGCGACAGCCCCGAGGCCGCGTTCCGCCGCGCGCCGTTCGACCAGACCCACGTGCTCAACGCGGCCGTCGTCGCCAAGCTCGGGCGCGGGTTCGAGGCGGGCGCGCGGTTCCGGCTCGCGGTCGGCGTGCTCGACAGCCCCTACCCCGCGACCGACATCGCGCCCAAGGCCGACCCGAACATCGATCCGAGCCGCCCGCTGCCCGAGCTCCAGCCGCTCCACTCCCTCGATCTGCGCCTGGAGAAGGCCTTCCGGATCGGCGAACACGGCGCGTTCGCCGTCTACGTGGAGGTGCGCAACGTCTACGACCGGCGCGTGCGCGAGCCGCTCGCCTACAACTACGTCTACGGCTATCCGGTGGTCAGCTCCGGGCTGCCGATCATCCCGAACCTCGGGCTGCGGGGGTCGCTGTGAGGCGTTGGCTCCTCGCGGCGTCGCTGGTCGGCTGTCGGGCGGAGGCACCCGTGGTGGAGGCCTCCAGCGCCGCGCCGCTGATCGACGACGGGCGCGCCGATGGCGTCTTCGGCCAGCCCGATTTCGTGAGCAGCGATCCGCCGGTCACGGTGTCGCAGTTCACGACGACGCACCCCACCTTCGTCGCCACGGACACGAGCTACCGCAGCTCGAGCTACGTCCTCGTTTCCGATCGCGAGGCGCACCGCGCGCTCCTCTTGTCGGTCTCGAGCGGCAGCTGGGGGTTCTCGGGGCTGTACGGGCAGTCGTCCGTCAACGCGAGCCTGCCCAACCAGGGACTCCCCCAGCCGGCCCAGCTCACGCTGCACACGCCGACGGCGGCGGCGTTCGCCACCTCGGTCGCCGAGGTGCCCGGGACGCTGAACTGGGTGGCCGTCGCCGACACGGCCAACCACCGCGTGCTGGTCTCGAGCAACTTTGGTGGGGGCTGGAACCCCACGATGGTGGTGGGCCAGGACGGCGACTTCACGACGGCGATCCCCTCCAAGGGCGGGGGTCACCTCGAGCAGCCTCGACCAGCCGAGCGGCGTCGCCTTCGACCCCAACGTACTGCCCGCGCGGCTCTACGTGTCGGACGCGGGGCACCACCGCATCCTCCGCTTCGACGCGGTGAGCTCGCCGAAGCCCTCGGCGGGCGCGGTGTTCGGGCAGCCCTCGTTCGTCACGGCCGAGCCCAACGGCGGCGAGCCGGGGCCGAACGCGCGGGGACTGTCCTCGCCGGGCGGCATCTACGGCTGGTTCCTCACGACCAACCTCGGCGACCCGCTGCGGGGGCTCTGGGTCGCCGACACCGGCAACCACCGCGTGATCCACGTGGCGAACAGCGGCGTCGCCGACTTCGTGCTCGGTCAGCCCGACCTCACCAGCAACAAGCCCAACGCCTTCGGGGCCTCGGCGCGCTCCCTGCGCGGTCCGAGCGCGGTCACCGTGGATCCGGTCGGCAACGTCTGGGTCGCGGACACGGGCAACCACCGCGTGCTGCGGTTCAAGAAGGGCGCCACCACGGCCGACGCGGTCCTCGGCCAGCCCGACTTCTCGACCGTGTCGCCGCCCGCCACCACGAGCGCCCAGACGCTCTACCTGCCGAGCGGCGTCGCCGTGAACGGCAACGGTGACGTCTACGTGGCGGACACCGGCGCCTCGCGCGTGCTGCGCTTCTCGGTCGACTGCGCCAAGCCCGGGGCCTGCGACGACGGCGACCCGTGCACCGACGATTACTGCGATCCGACCTACCACTGCTACCACAGCCTCAACACGTTCTCGAAGGCGTGCGCGCCCTACACATGCACGATCGCGCAGCGCCGTTGCGCGGGGTCGTGCGACCCGAGCCACCCGTGCTCGACCGGCAACACGTGTGTCGGCGCGCGTTGCCTCCGGCTGTGCACCGTCGACGCGCAGTGCCCGAGCAAGCACTGCGCGGACGGCGTGTGCTGCGACTCGGCGTGCACCGGCGTCTGCGAGTCGTGTCGCCTCCTCGGTCGCGAGGGCACCTGCACCCCGGTGCCCGCCGGCAACGTCCCGACCGACCCCAAGTCCTGTCCTGGTGGTGTGACCGGCTGCAGCCACGCGTGCAACGGCGTGGATCGCGACCGCTGCCAGAACGACCCTGCCACGAGCACCTGCGGCGTCTCGAGCTGCAAGGACGGCGTCGAGACCCCGCTCGGCAAGTGCGACGGCCTCGGCACGTGCGTGACCGCGCCGAAGAGCTGCGCGCCCTACGCCTGCACCGCCGCTGCCTGCCGCGGTCGGTGCGACTTCGACCACGACTGCGTGGCCGGCGCGCGGTGCGTCGACGGGGCCTGCGTCACCACGCGCCCCACGGGTGGCGGCTGTGGCCTCGCCCCCGCAGGCCAGGCCTCGGCGGTGCTCGGGTTGCTCGCGGCGCTCGGTGCGCTCGGGCTCGCGCGGAGGCGCCGATGAAGCGCTGGCTCTTCCTGCTGCCGCTGGTCGGTGCGTGCGACGCGAGCGGACCCACGCCCTATCTGCCCGTCTACGATCCGTCCTCCACCGAGCCGGTCGCGATGGTGGAGTTCTGCACCCTGCAGGCCAAGAACGCCTGCGCTGCCCTGCGCCCGTGCTGCGGCAACGCGCACCTGTCGTTCGACGAGACGACCTGTTGCGCCAACGCGCGCGGCCTCTGCGAGGTGCGCAGGCAGCGGGCCCTCGAGGTCGGGCTCCTCTACGACGACGTCCAGGCGGGCCGCTGCGCGCGGGGCCAGAGCGTCCTCTTCCGGCGCTGCACCACCGACGCCGTGAGCAACGACCCGGTCGCGGCCGACGTCGCCGAGGCGTGCACGCAGGTGTTCCACGGCCTCGCGCACGAGGGCGAGAGCTGCAACGTGAAGGCGACCCGCCCGTGTGCCCCCCCGGCGCTCGGGAGCCGCATCGCGTGCGAGTCCGGCGTGTGTCGCGTGCGCAGGCCCGCCGACGTGGGCGAGCTGTGCGGCGGGGTGGGGTGTCGCGCGGGCCTCGGGTGCAGCGGCTCGCCGGCCCGGTGCTACCCGCTCCTGCTCCCGCTCGGCGCCTCGTGCGCGGGCTTCACGTCGGTGTGCGACGCGAGCGACGACGCCTACTGCGATCCCTCCACGTTCCGCTGCACGCGCTACCCGGGGCCGGGCGAGCCCTGCTCCACGACGAGCGTCTGCGCGCGCCCGTATCGCTGCGACACCGACAAGTCGGGCCAGAAGCGCTGCGTCGACGGCAAGGGCATCGGTGCGTCGTGCGGCGAGTCGCGTGAGTGTGCGTCGCGGGTGTGCAACGAGACCGTGCGCGCCTGCCTGCCCACGCCGTTCGGCTACCCGCTCTCGGGCAGCTCCGGCAGCGACGGACTCGCGTACGTGGCCTCGATGGCGGCCACCTGCGACGGCCTCCTCGCGGCCGGAGGCGGTGGCCTCGCCGTCGTACCGCTTCCGTCACCGCCACCGTGACGCTACCAGGGCTCCCCATGCCGCTGATCGATCGGGCCCAGGTGCTGCACGTGGCGAAGCTCGCCCGGCTGACGCTCGCCGACGACGAGGTCCCGGTGATCACCGCGCAGCTCGAGCGCATCCTCGAGCACATCGCGCAGCTCTCCGAGGTCGACACCGAGGGCGTCGAGCCCACGGCGCACGTCGGCGTCGATCGCCTGCCCCTGCGCGAGGACGTCGTCGCGCCCTCGCTCGACCGCGCCGCGGTGCTCGCCGCCGCGCCCGACACCGTGGGCCACGGCTTCGTGGTCCCCGCGTTCGTGGAGGAGTGATGGAGCTCCTCGATCGCTCGATCGTCGAGGTGCAGGCCGCGCTCGCCCGAGGCGAGGTCTCCGCGAGGGAGCTCGCCGAGGCGACCCTCGCGCGGTGCGCTGACCCGGCGCACGCCGGCGTCCACCTCGACCACGATCCGGCCCGCACCCTCGCGATGGCGGCGGCGGTGGACGACAAGCGCGCGCGCGGCGAGCCGCTCGGTCCGCTCGCCGGCGTGCCGATCGGCCTCAAGGACGTGCTCGTGACCCGCGACGCGCGGACCACCTGCGGCAGCCGCATCCTCGAGGGCTACCGCCCGCCGTACGACGCGACCGCGGTGGCGCGGCTCCGCGCGGCCGACGCGGTGTTCACCGGCAAGCTCAACATGGACGAGTTCGCGATGGGCTCGTCGAACGAGAACAGCGCCTACGGCCCGGTGAAGAACCCGTGGGATCCGTCGCGCGTGCCCGGAGGCTCCTCCGGGGGCAGCGCGGCCGCGGTCGCCGCCGGCCTCACGCTCGGCACGCTCGGCACCGACACGGGCGGCTCGATCCGCCAGCCCGCGGCCCTCTGCGGCGTGGTCGGCGTCAAGCCCACCTACGGGCGCGTCTCGCGGTTCGGCCTCGTGGCGTTCGCGTCCTCGCTCGACCAGATCGGCACCTTCGCGCGCGACGTGCGCGGCGCCGCCCGCCTGCTCGAGGTCGTCGCGGGCCACGACCCGCGCGACTCGACGAGCGTCGTGCAGCCGGTGCCCGACTGGGTCTCCGCGTGCGGCAAGGACGTGAAGGGCCTGCGCCTCGGCGTCCCCCGCGAATACCTCGGCGAGGGCCTCGAGCCCGAGGTCCGGGCCTCGATCGAGCAGGCGCTCGAGCTCCTGCGCGGGCTCGGCTGCAGCGTCGTCCCGATCGACATGCCGCACACGAGGTACGGCGTCTCGACCTACTACGTCATCGCCACCGCGGAGTGCTCGTCCAACCTCGCCCGCTTCGACGGCGTCCGCTACGGCCTCCGCGTCGCCGGCAAAGACCTGCGCGCGATGTACGGCGCGACGCGCGACGCGGGCTTCGGCCCCGAGGTGAAGCGCCGGATCCTGCTCGGCACCTACGTGCTCTCCGCGGGCTACTACGACGCCTACTACGCGAAGGCCATGAAGGTCCGCACGCTCATCCGACGCGATTTCGACCGCGCGTTCGAGCAGGTCGACGCGATCGTCGGGCCCACCTCGCCGAGCGTCGCGTGGCCGTTCGGTCAGAAGACGGCGGACCCACTGCAGATGTACCTCGCCGACCTCTTCACCCTCCCCGCGTCGCTCGCGGGGCTGCCCGGCATCTCGGTGCCCGCCGCCAAGGGCGCCGAGAGCGGGCTCCCGGTCGGTCTCCAGATCGTCACCCCGGCGTTCGACGAGGCGCGCATGTTCACCCTGGCGCACGCCTTCGAGCAGGTCTCCCCCGGCCGCTGGGATCGCGCGTGGCCGCGGGCGTGATCGTCGAGGCCCTCGGGCCCGCGCGCGCCGCGGCGCTCGCGGCGCTGTTCGACCGCGACGGCAGCCCTTGCTTCTGTCGCTACTGGCACTTCGGCGGCACCAACAAGGAGTGGGAGGCGCGGTGCGCCGAGCGCAAGGACGAGAGCCGCGCCGAGCTCGCCGCCGCGATCGCCGTGGGGAGCGAGGATGCGCGCGGCCTCGTCGCGGTGCGGGGCGACGACGTGGTGGGCTGGATGAAGGTCACCCGTCGCGCCACGCTGCCCAAGCTGCTCGCGCGCTTCCCGTACCGCGGGCTCGACGATCCGGGCGACGTGTTCGCGATCGGCTGTTTCCTCGTGGATCCCGCGCTGCGGCGCGACGGCGTGGCGGCCGCGCTGCTTGACTCGGCGATCGCCCACGCGCCTTCGTGGGGCGCGCGGTTCCTCGAAGCCTACCCGCGCGCGAGCGACGCCCCGCTGCACGAGGGCGAGCTCTGGCAGGGGCCGCACGCGCTGTTCACGTCGCGCGGGTTCGTCGTGGTGCGCGAGGCGTCGCAGTACCCGGTGCTCCGCCGCGCGCTGTAAAGGCCTGTCGATAGATGCCCCCGGGCTGAAGCCCGGGGCACCGACCACACCTCAAGCCCGGGGTCTTTCACCCCGGGCTTCACGTCCCGAATCACTGGCTGACGTCGCGCTGCTACAGACCGCAGAGGGGAGTTCAGCCAGTCCAGCGTGACGTCGAGCCCGGGGTCGATGCCCCGGGCTTCCACGGCCGTCGGTGCCCCGGGCTTCAGCCCGGGGGGCATTCTTGGACGGGCCTTGAGTCGCCTCACTTGGGAGAGCGGCCGATCGCGGTGGTGGCGAAGCCGACCGTGAAGCCGGCGTAGGCCGCGTCGGCGCGGTTGTTCGTGCCCGGCGCGGCGAAGCGCATCCAGGCGAGGTCGCCGCAGAGCGCGAACGCAGCGGCGTTGGCGCAGACCGAGGCCTGACCCACGTCCATGGTGCGCGCGTCGTCGCGCAGGTCGAGCCGGAACAGGCGCCCGTGCGCCTCGAAGTAGCGCATCGCGATCGTCGCCATCAAACCGCGCTCCAGGCCACGAATGCGGTTCCTGGGTGCGCCACCGACGCTGGCGCGCCCGTCGAGCGCCCAGCCCAGGGTGGCCGCGACGTCGAAGCTGATGGGTCCGCGCAGGTACTGGTAGCCGAGCTGGCCCTGCGGCACGTCGATCAGCGAGAAGTAGTAGCTGTCGTTGCCGCGGATGGCGCCCGCGACGGCGGCGCGGAGGAACGGGCCGTGGTTCTCCGCGATGGGCACGCGAAAGCCGATCCCGAAGCCGCCCTGCGCCACGCCGTCGAGGCCGATCGAGCCGCCGCCGAGGACGAGCTGCGAGGCGTGGAAGGTGGTGATCCCGCGGCGGTAGCCGATGCCCTCGTTGCGCGCCGAGAACGCGTAGCTCATGCCCTGCGTCCCCCCCTTCTCCTCCGAGAGCCAGGTCTGGCCGAACCGGAAGCCGATCACGCCGTGGGTCCAGGTCTCGCGGCGCCCCGGGTCCGTATCGCGATCGACGAAGTCGGAGTCGCGGAGCTCGGCGTCCGCCGCGGAGGCAGGCGCCGCGCACATCACGCCGGCGACGCCGAGCGCGACGAGGGTGAGGACGGCGCCGACCCGTGACGGGGTGTGGTGGGACATGCCTCTCCTCCAGCATCGGTCGTGCCGGCGAGATCGTGGCGAGACCGCGCGGGCGTCGAGACCAAGTCGTCCCAGGTGGGGCACGGATGTCGCCCGTCGCCGGCACCCCGGGCGTTGGACCGACCGGCACGCACCGTGCTGCTCCGAAGCATGCTCCCCCTGCGCAAGTACGGCAGCGTCGTCCGACGCGCCGCCGTGGACTTCGTCGACGCGGGCGGCATCGACCTCGCCGCGGGCCTCGCCTTCTACGCGCTGTTCGCCCTCTTTCCTCTGTTGCTCTCCGTGCTCGGCATCGTGGGGTTCCTCATCAGCTCCTCGCCCGAGCTGCCCGGACGCATCGTCGACACGCTCGGCGTCTCGGCGGGACCGGCGCTCCGGCAGACCATCCTCGTGACCCTCCACGATCTGGAGAGCCACCAGACCGCGCGGGGGATCTCGGCGGTGGCGGGGCTGGTCGTCCTCCTGGTCACCGGTGGCAGCCTGTTCGTGGCCGCGGACGACGCCGTGCGCTCCCTCTTCCACGCGCCCGCGCGCCCGGGCTCGTCCTCCGCGTTGCGGGTCTTCGTGGTTCGTCACCTCGGCGGCGCCGCGCTGGCGGGTCTCACGAGCGTCGCGGTGCTGGTCTCCCTCGTCGTGACGAGCGCGGTCTCGAGCTCGCGGCTCGGCTTCGTCGCGGCCATCGCGCTGCAGGTCCTGCCGATCGCGGGGCTCCTCCTGGTGGCGACCGCCGCCCTGCGGTTCGTCCCGATCGTGCGCGTCTCCCTCCAGGCGGCGCTGTTCGGCGCCACGGTGACCACGGTGCTCGTGACGGTGCTGCGCTGGGCGCTCGCGGCCTTCCTGCGCAGCGCGCTCGGCTACACCGCGTACGGAGCCTTCGGCGCGCTCCTCGGGCTCGCGCTGTTCATCCAGCTCACCCGCATCGTGACGCTGTTCGGGGTGTCCTGCGCGCGCGCCTACGCGGGTGTCCTGGAGGGCGCGACGCCGAAGCCCGTCGAGCCCATGGGGTCGTGCCCACCGAGCCACGGCTGGTGCACGCGACGCCCCGAGGCTCGCTACAGCGACTCTCCGTTGGTGTAGCCGCCGAGCGCGGTGCGCACCTCGCCCTCACGCAGGATGTACGTCCAGTCGTCCTGCTCCACCTGGTTGTCGAGGAGGAGCCCGAGGTGGAGGTGGGGCACGCCGCGCGCGACCCCACTCGTGCCGAGGGGCTCGCCGGCCGCGACGTGCCGCTTCTTGGCCGCGCCCTCCTTCTGCTCGAAGGCCACTCCCGAGAGGTGCGCGTAGTACACGTGGGTGATCGAGCGCCCGTTCTTCCAGGGGACGGGCGTGTCGAGCGTGAGGCGCACGCAGTAGGCCGTGTCGTGCGGGCCGACCCAGCGGGTGTGCCCCTTCTCGGCGTAGTCGACGGTGGCCGCGGCGATCGCGTGCACGGCGCGCGGCTTGGTCACGAGGTCGAGCCCCGTGTCGCCGGCGTAGCCCGCGAACACGGCGCCGGGGATGGGGCTCCTCCAGTGCTTGGCGCGCAGCGTGGGCGACGGCGTGAAGATCGAGACCGGCTCCTCGACGGGCGGGCTCACCGACGGCTCGACGGAGGGCACCGCGGAGGGTTCTGCCGAGACGGCCGGCTCGACCGCGGCGGAGGGCGAAGGGCGCGCGGGCTTGGCGAGCCACGGCGCGTGCACGTTGGGCAGCGGGCCGTACCGCCAGCCGTCGTTGTTGGAGGCACAGGCCACGGCCGACGACACGAACGCACAGACGAGGAGGGCGCGCATCCCTTGCTCTGACCCACGACCCCCGCGCGCCTTGGGACGTGTATGCTCCCGCGCCCATGCACGGTTTCTTCGTGCACCAGAGCCACCGGGTCGAGCTGCTCGCCGGGATGCTCGCCGAGCGGATCGCCGCGGCCCCCCCGCCCGATCCGATGACGCCGATCACCGTCGTGGTCGGGAGCCGCGGCATGGAACGCTGGCTGCGCCACCGACTGGCGGAGCACCTCGGCGCCTGCGCCAACGTCGCCTTCCGGTTCCCGAGCGCCGTCCTCGACGAGGTGCTCGGTCACAGTCTCGGGGACTCGAGCGACGTAGCCGAGGGGTGGTCCGTCGAGGCGCTGCCCTTCTCGGTGCTGGCCGCGCTCGACGAGGTGCGGGCCCTCCTCCCGCCCGCGTTCGACACCACCGGACCGATCGATCGCCGTCGCTTCGGGTTCGCGCGCGAGATGGCGAGCGTGGTCGACCGCTACGTGCACCAACGCCCCGACTGGGTCGCCGCGTGGACCGAGGGCAAGACGCTCCTCGACCTCGACGGCGAACCTTTCCAGGCCGCGCTGTTCCGCGCGCTGGTCGCGCGCCTCGGCCCCCACCACCTCGCCGCCCGCGCCGCCCGCTTCCTCGCGCTCGAGGCACCCGCTTCGCCGTTCCCCGCGCTGCACCTGTTCGGGCTCAGCTCGCTGCCGCGCCTGCACCTCGAGATCCTGAGCCGCCTCGGCGCGCGCGGCCGGGTCGATCTCTACGCGTTCTGCCCCTCCGACCTCTACTGGGGCGATCTGCGCTCGCGGCGCGACCGCGTGCGCATCGCGAGCGACGATCGCGACCAGGTGGGCGCCCTGCTCCGCGCCGAGCTCTCGCGCCAGAACCCGCTGCTCACCGGCCTCGGCCGGCTCTCGCGCGATTTCCAGCTCGTGCTCGAGGACGTCGGTGGGCACCGCGAGGGCAAGGTGGCCTTCCCCCGCGCGCCCGACGCCACCGTGCTCGGCGCGCTGCAGGCCGACGTCCTCGATCTGCGCGCCCCCGGCGAGCTCGCGCGGAGCCGCGTGGTGGGCGACGACTCGCTCTCCGTGCACGCCTGCGTCGGGCCGCTCCGGCAGGTCGAGGCGCTGCGCGAGGCGCTGCTCGCTCTCTTCGAGGACCACCGCCACCTCGAGCCGCGCGACGTGCTCGTGATGACCCCGGACATCGAGCGCTACGCGCCGCTCGTGCGCGCGGTCCTCGAGGACGGCGAGCGCGCGCCCCCGTATCGCCGGGGCCCGGCGATCCCGGTCGAGATCGTCGATCGCTCGCTCACCCGTCAGAACCCTTTCGCCGACGCCCTGCGGCAGACCCTCGATCTCGCGCGCGGTCGCTTGCACGCGAGCGAGGTGATGGATCTGCTCGCGCTGCCGCCGGTCGGCGAGCGCTTCGGCCTGGCACCCGAGGAGCTCGCCGACGTGCGCGAGCTCGTGCGCGGCTCGGGGATCCGCTGGGGGCTCGACGCCGAGGACCGCGCGCGCGAGGGGCAGCCCGACGACCGCGCCTACACGTTCGCGTTCGGCCTCGACCGCCTCGCGCTCGGGGTCACGTCGGCCGACGACGGCCAGTGGCTGTTCGAGGGGCTCGCGCCGTTCGACGCCATCGAGGGCGAGCGAGCGCTCCGGTTCGGCGCGCTCGCCGCGTTCGTCGCGGCCCTCGAGGACGCCCGCGCCCGCCTCCACGCGCCGCGCACCATGCACGCCTGGATCACCGCGCTCGGCGAGACCCTCGACGCGCTGACCGCCACCCGCCCCGACACCGCGTGGCTGCGCGAGCGCGTCCTCGAGGAGCTCGGGCTGCTCGACGCCGCGAGCGCCGGCCTCGACACCGAGCTCACCCTCGACGCGCTGGCCCTCGTGCTCGAGGGCTCGTTCGATGTCCCGCGCGGCGGCGACCGGCCGATCACGGGCGCCGTCACCGTCTGTGCCCTCGCGCCCATGCGCAGCGTGCCGTTCAAGGTGATCGCGCTGCTCGGCATGGACGACGACGCGGGGTTCCCGCGGGCGCGGGCGGCCCAGGGGTTCGACCTCCTGCCGAAGAAGCCGCGCATCGGCGACCGCGACCCGCGCGACGAGGACCGCCACCTCCTGCTCGAGGCCATCCTCTCGACGCGCGCGCACTTCCTCGTGTTCTACAGCGGGCGCGACGAGCACAGCGGCGAGCGGCGTCCGCCCGCCGTGCCGATCGCCGAGCTGCTCGACGCCGTCGAGGCCACGTTCCCGGGTGTCCAGGGCGCGAAGTCGACGGTGCTGTTCGAGGAGCCGCTGCAGCCGTTCGCCGTCGAGTCGTTCGCCGCGCCGGCGCGCAGCTTCGACGCCCGCATGCGCGAGGCCGCGCTCGTGCTGGCCCTCGCCGCGCGACACCGCCCGCGCAGCGCCGTTCGGGCCCTCGCTCCCCGCGGTGATCCCCGCGACGCTGGAGCTCGACCGGCTGATCGCGATGTTCACCGACCCGGCGCGCACGCTCCTGCAGGAGCGGCTCGGCCTCTCGCTGCACGCCATCGACGACGCGCTCGAGGACCGCGAGCCGGTGATGCTCGACGGGCTCGGCAGCTACCAGCTCGGCGAGCGCGTGATCGCCTGGCTCGAGGCGGGGCGCGATCGCCCGACGATGCTCGAGGAGGCGCGCGCGCGCGGGCTCCTGCCGCCCGGGGCGCCCGGCGAGCAGGCGCTCGACGCCGCCGTCGAGACGGCCACCGCGCTCACCGAGGGCGTCCCCGCGAGCGCCGAGCGGAGCACGCGCACCATCGAGCTCGACCTCGAGGGCGTGCGCCTGTTCGGCGTGGTCCGCGACGTCGCGCGCGGCGCGCTGTGGGACGTGCGCTACTCGAGCCTGCAGAAGCCCAAGCGCAACCTGCGCACCTGGATCCGGCTGCTCGCCCTCGCGGCGTGCCACGAGGACCTGCGCCGCGCCGAGCTCGTCGGGCGCCAGGGCGGCGAGGTGAAGCGCGCGATGCTGCTCGTGACCGAGGGACCGCGCGAGACGCTGCGAGGGCTCGTGTCGCTCTACCTGCACGGCCTCACGCGTCCGCTGCTCTCGTTCCCCGAGACCTCCCACGCGTACGCCAAGGACCTCGGCCGCCCGGACAAGGCGCTCGCCGCCGCGCTCTCGGCGTGGAACGGCAACGAGTTCGGCCGCGGCGAGTCGCTCGATCCGTGGGTGCAGGCGCTGTTCCCCGACGGCCCGCCGTTCCTCGACGCCGAGGGCCGCGTCGTGTCGTCGTTCGTCGAGGTCGCCGACCAGGTCTGGGTGCCGCTGCTCGACGCCTGGGCCACGCACTCCACGCGAGGGAGGCGCTGATGCGCGCGTTCTCTCCGCTCTCGCGCCGCTCGAGCCCGGCGTCCACCTCGTCGAGGCGAGCGCGGGCACGGGCAAGACGCACCAGATCGGCAACCTGTTCCTGCGCCTCGTCGCCGAGCGCGGCCTGCGGGTGGAGGAGATCCTCTGCGTCACGTTCACGCGCGCGGCCACGGCGGAGCTTCGCGATCGGCTGCGCGCGCGGCTCGGCGTCGCCATCGCTGCGCTCGCGGAATTCCGGGCGCGCCACGAGCCCGCTCCCACGGATCCCGTCCTCGCTGCCCTCGCGACCGGCACCGTCGAGGAGCTCACGACGCGCATCGACCGCCTCGAGCGCGCGCGCGAGGACTTCGACGCCGCGGCCATCTCCACCATCCACGCGTTCTGCCAGGGCGCGCTGCGCCTGTTCGCGTTCGAGGCCGGCATCGAAATCGACCGAGCCCTCGTCGACGCGACGCCGCTGCTCGAGGAGATCGTCGACGACTGGATGGCGAGCACGCTGCACGACCTCGAGCCCGAGGAGGTGGTGCGGGCCAAGGAGCAGTCGGGCATCGCGCGCGACGACCTGCTCGGCCTCGCGCGCGCGCTCGTCGCCGCGGGCGACCCGCTCGTGCGCCCCGACCCGCCCGACGATGCCACCGCGCTGCGCGTCGAGTTCTGTCGCTACGTGCAGCGCGAGCTCCCGCGGAGGCTCGAGGCACGCTCGGCGCTCTCGTTCGACGAGCTCCTGCGCACGCTCGAGGCGCGGCTCCGCGATCCACACACGGGTCCGACGCTCGCCACGGCCCTCCGCGGCCGCTACCGCGCGGCGCTGGTCGACGAGTTCCAGGACACCGACGCCGCCCAGTGGAAGATCTTCTCCGCGGTGTTCGCGCGCACCGCGATCCTGTTCCTGATCGGCGACCCGAAGCAGGCGATCTACGCGTTCCGCGGCGCCGACGTGCACGTCTACCGCCTCGCCGCCGAGACCGCCGACACGCGCGCCACGATGGAGGAGAACTTCCGCTCCGACGCCTCGTACGTGCGCGCGATCAACGCCGTGTTCGAGCGCCCGGGCGTGTTCGACCTCGACTTCGTCTCCTACGTCCCCGTGCGCGCGCACCACCCCGACCGCCTCTCGGGGATGCCCGCGCTGACCCTCGGCTGGGTGGACCGCCGCTCGTTCGACGCGCGCGAGGAGGGCGAGCCACAACTCGACAAGACCACCGCGTGGGCCAAGCTCCCCGAGCTCTGCGCGGCCGAGGTCGTGCGCATCCTCCACAGCGGCGCGACGATCGAGGGCCGACCCGTCGCCCCGCGCGACGTCGCGGTGCTGGTGCGCAAGAACCGGCAGGCCAAGGCGGTGCACCGCGCCCTCCTGGCGCGCGGTCTGCCCGCGATCCTCGGGCAGTCGGGCAGCGTGTGCCAGTCCGACGAGGCGCGGTCGCTCGAGCGGTTCCTGGTCGCCATGGACACGCGGGGCCGCGAGCCCGCGGTGCGCGCGCTCGCCCTCACGCCGCTCTTCGGGTGGACCGCCGCGCAGGTGCTCGAGGGCGGCGAGGGGTTCGGCGCGCTCGTCGCGCGCGTCACGAGCTGGGCCGACGCGATGCCGCGCGAGGGCTTCGCGCGCACGTTCCTGCGCGCCATCGAGGACCAGGGCGCCATCAAGCGGCTCGTCGCGCTGCCCGACGGCGAGCGGCGCGTCACCGACCTGCGCCACCTCGTCGAGCTCCTGCACGCGGCCTCGCTCGAGCGCCACCTCGGCACCTCGGGGCTGCTCGCCTGGCTCCGCGCGCAGCGGGCCGGCGACGAGGACGACCCCGAGGCCACCCACGTGCGGCTCGAATCGGACGCCGAGGCGGTGCAGGTCGTGACGCTGCACGTGAGCAAGGGGCTCCAGTACCCGATCGTCGTGCTGCCCTACCTGTGGGACGCGGCCACCATCACGCAGCCCGAGCGGAGCCGGCTCCGCTACCACGACCCGAGCGGCCACACGGTCGTCGACGTGCGCACCGGTCGGAAGGCCGGCGATCCGGGGCTCGTCGAGGCCACGCGCGAGGCGCGCCAGGAGGCCCTGCGCCTCGCCTACGTGGCGCTCACGCGCGCGAAGCACGCCACCGTCCTGATGACGGGCCCGTTCAAGGGGCTCGAGGGCTCGCCGATCGCCGCGCTCCTGCACGGCGACCGCGTGCGCAAGATCGACCGCGTCGAGGCGATCCGCCTGCACGCCGACCTCGAAGACCTCGCCGAGCGCAGCGAGGGCGCGATCGCCGTGCGCGATCTGCCGGTCGCCGACCGCACGCGCTACCGCGGCCTGCGCGGCCCGCTCGCCCCGGAGCTCGTGGTGCGCACGTTCGCGCGCGAGCGGTTCGACAAGCGGTGGGGCCGCGTGAGCTACACCGCGCTCACGCGGGGCCCCGAGCTGCCCGCCGAGGAGCTCGGCGAGGACTGGGACGGCGCGGACACCGAGGCCGCGATCGAGGTGGTGGGCCCCGACGCGCCGCTCGCGGCGTTCCCGGCGGGGGCGGAGGCGGGCAAGCTCGTGCACAAGGTGCTCGAGCACCTCGAGTTCCGGTCGCTCCGGGAGCGGGTGGTGCCCCAGCGCGACCTCGAAGCCCTCGTCGCCCACCACGGGCGCATCGCCGGACTCGGCGATCCCGACGCGTGGTCCCTGCTCGCGCGCGAGCTCCCGACGGCGCTGGCGACGCCGCTCGGGCCACTCGGGACGAGCCTCGCCACGGTGGCCGAGACCGACCGCCTCGACGAGCTGCGCTTCGACCTCCCCGTCGCGGGCGGCGACGCGTTCCAGAGCGAGGCGAGCGCCGCCGACGGGCGAAGGTTGCTGGCGCCGATGCTCGCGCGCGAGGAGCTCGGGGGCTACCGCGCCGCGCTCGAGCGCCTCGACATCCACCGGCTCGCCGGGTTCCTCACCGGCAGCATCGACCTCGTGCTGCGCGTCGACGGCCGCTACTACGTGGTGGACTACAAGACCAACCGCCTCGGCACCCGCAAGGACGGCGTGCTGCGCTCGACGGTGGCGCACTACGGGCCGGCCGGCATGCGCGGCGAGATGGAGAAGCACCACTACCATCTGCAGGCGCACCTCTATCTGGTCGCGCTGCACCGGTGGCTCGCGACGCGGGTCCCCGACTACCGGTACGAGCGCCACGTGGGTGGCGCGCTCTACCTGTTCCTGCGCGGCATGGTCGGTCCCGCGACGCCGGAGGGGCACGGCGTGTTCTTCGACGCGCCCTCCGCCGCGACGATCGAGGCCATGTCCCGCGCGCTCGAGGCGACGCCATGACCCTGCGCGTCCGGGCGAAGAGCTTCGTCGAGGCGGGCGTGCTCGGCCCGCTCGAGGTCCACGTCGTCGAGCGCCTCGCCGCGGCGGTGGGGCTGGTCGACGACGACGTCCAGCTCGGCCTCGCGTTCGCGGTGCGCGCGCCGCGGGTCGGGCACGTCGGGGTGGATCTGGGCACGGTCGCCGTGGACAGCGAGCTGCCGCTCGCGTGGCCCGCCGATCGCGCGGCGTGGCACGCGCGCACCGCGGCGTGCGCGCTGGTCGGCGAGGATCGACCGTTCGTGCACGTGGGTGGGCTCGTCGTCACGCGGCGCTACCACGCCTACCAGGCCCGCATCGCGTCCGCGTTCGTCGCGCGCGCGAAGACGACGATGGTCCCGGACGCCGCGGCGCTCCACAAGCAGCTCGACCAGCTGTTCGGTCCGCCACGTGGTGGGGAACCGGACCTGCAACGACTCGCCGCGCTCGTCGCGGTGCTGCGCCCGCTCACGGTGATCTCGGGTGGCCCCGGCACGGGCAAGACCTACACGGTCAAGAAGCTGCTCGCGCTGCTCGAGAGCCGCCACTTCGCGGAGACGGGCCTGCAGCCACGCGTTGCGCTCGCGGCGCCCACCGGCAAGGCCGCGGCGCGCATGAAGCAGGCCATCGGCGAGGGCCTCGAGAAGCTCAAGCCGCCGCGCGTGCGCGCCTTCCTGCGCCAGCAGACCCCGGTCACCCTGCACCGGCTGCTCGGGTGGGACCCGCGGAACCCCACGCGGTTCCGGCACGACGCCGCGCACCCGCTGCCGCACGAGATCGTGGTGGTCGACGAGGCCTCGATGATCGACCTCGCGATGCTCGCCAAGCTGGTCGACGCGGTGCGCCCCGACGCGCGCCTGATCCTGCTCGGCGACCGCCACCAGCTCGCCAGCGTCGAGGCCGGCTCGGCGCTCGCCGACCTCGTGAGCGGCACGGGGCCGCGTGGCATGCGGCTGCCGACGGAGCTCGCCGCGCGCATCCGCGAGATCGACGACATGTTCGCGGTCATCGGCCTCGAGGACGCGACCGCGCCGCCGTTCGCGGGTGGCCTCGTGCAGCTGTCGCGCCCCTACCGGTTCGGAGCGAGCACCGGCGTCGGGCAGCTCGCCCACGCCATCGGGCGCGGCGACACGGCAGAGGCGCTGCGGCTGCTGCACGATCCTGCCATTGCTGACGTGAGCCTCGGGCGCGCGGACGAGGCCTCGATCGGCGCGGCGCTGCGCGCGGGGTACCGGCCGTTCCTCGAGGCGGCGACGCGCGGCGCGGAGCCACGAGTGGTGCTGGATGCCTTCGAGCGGTTCCGCGTGCTCTCGGCGCACCGCAAGGGCCGGCGCGGCGTCGAGGGGCTGCGCGAGCTCGCGGGGCGCGTGCTCTACGACGAGTTCCCGGAGGCGCGCGGCACGCGGCCGGTGCTGATCACGGAGAACGCGCCCGAGGTCGGCCGCTGGAACGGCGACATCGGCGTGGTGCTCGGCGAGCGCGCGTATTTCCTCGGCGGCGAGGAGGTGGAGCGACTCGAGGCCTCGCGCCTGCCGCCGCACGAGGCGCCGTTCGCGATGACGGTGCACAAGGCGCAGGGCTCGCAGGTGGACGACGTGGTGCTGGTGCTGCCGGAGCGGCCCTCGTCGATCCTGACGCGCGAGCTGATCTACACGGCGGTCACCCGCGCGCGCGTCTCGGTGCGCATCCTCGGCGACGAGGCGGTGCTGAGGGCGGCGCTGTCGCGCACGATCGAGCGCGCCTCGGCGCTGCCGGCCCTGCTGTGGGGCGAGACCTGAGGCCTCACAAACCGTCGTCGCGGACGAACTTGCCGTCGCGGTACACGCGCCTACCGCGCGCCGCGCACACCTCGTCGACGGCCCGCCGGTAGTCGGCCTCCTTCGCGTAGTCGTGGTCCGTGCTCGCCCGGGCGAGGGCGCAGGACTTCTTCGGATCTTCCATGAGGACGAGATGCGTGCCCTTCGCGTCGAAGCGGGGCTCGAGGCGCACGATCGAGAAGTCACCCGCCATCGGTGGGTCGACTGGACCGAACGCCACGGGGATCGACAACGCCTCGACGCCCTCGAGGTGGGCGGTGAGCTTGCGTGGCAGCCACAAGCCCTTCACGTCGCCGAAGTCGTCCTTCAGACAAGCGACCGCGCGGCGAGGCGGCGCTCCCAGGCAGAGGTCCGTGCAGCCGACCTCGACGATCGTGGCCGCGCTCGGTGTGCACTCCGCCGCGGGCGCGATCGGAGCGGGTGGGCGCTCCGGGACGCACGAGGCCAACGCCAGGAGCAGCGCGCGTCCGAGCATCGACGGCATGAGCCTCTACGTCACTTGAGCGACTTGCTCGAGTGCTCCTTGCCGTCGAAGCGGAGCATCACGGGCTTGTCCTCCACCTTGGTGGAGAGGCACACCGGGCGCTTCCACACGCGCACCAGCGCGGCGAGCACCTCCTTCGCGTAGTCGGCGCGCAGATCGATCCCCGAGTGCTTGTGGGCGAGCAGGAGCTCGCCGCGGTTCTCGTGGTTGGCGTCCTCGACGTAGATGAACGGGTTGCCGAAGTTGGTGAGCTGGAAGAGGAGCTTCTCCTTGACCTGCTTGAACTCGCGCGTCGCGATCTCGTAGCGGTCGTTGCGCCCGTTCCACTCGAAGGCGAACAGCTTGTGGCGGATGGCGAACTCCGGCGTGAGGAACTCGTCGAGGAAGGTGACGTCGTTGTAGAGCGAGCGCACCTCGAGGAGCTTCTTCATGCCGAGGCCGAGCCGCAGGTCCCAGTGCTGCTTGGCCCGCATGTCGTCGCACTCTTCCCAGTCCTTGCCGAACATCCCGCGGTCCCACCGCTCCTGGACGTCGCGCAGGAGCTCGACCCCGAGCTTGTACGGGTTGAGCCGGCCGCCCGAGGTGGCCATGACCCCCGCGTTGCGCTCGGCGTAGTCGAGGATCTCCGAGGCGTCGGCCACCTTGGTGGTCATCAGCTTGGAGTGCCAGTAGCTCGCCCAGCCCTCGTTGAGAATCTTGGTCTGCATCTGGGGGACGAAGTAGTAGGCCTCCTCGCGGATCACCTCGAGGCAGTCGCGCTCCCAGCGCTCGAGCGGCGCGTTGTCGAGCAGGAACCGCAGCACGTCGCGCTCGGGCTGCTCGGGGTGCTTCTTGGGCTTGTCGCGCTCGGCCTCGAGCTTCTTGCGCTGCTCGTCGATGTACTCGTCGGGGTTGATGAACTTGTCCATGTAGCCCTTGGCGCGCAGCCGCGGGACCTCCTGGACCTTCTCCTCCTCGTCGGCGTCGGCGATCGGCGCGCGGGCCTTGAACGGGTCGTACGGATCGATGAGGTTCTCGAGCGAGAGGCACGAGTCGAGGAACGGCTCCACCTTGTCGACGCCGTGCCGCGCCATGTGGCGGCTGATGCGCGACCCGTGGTTGGCCATCTTGTCGATCCACTTGCGGTTCGGGTCGTAGTGGCCCGGCTGCCGCGTGGGCTGCACGACCTGGCCGCGCGCGTCGAGGTCGGTCGCGCGGAACACGAAGTTGTTCTTGAAGAAGTCGACGTGCCCGCACACGTGGCACATGACCATCTTCTGGTCGACCAGCGAGTTCCCCTCGAGCAAGTACGCGAACGAGGGGTTGTTGTTGATCACCATCTCGTAGATCTTGCTGAGGCCGTACTCGTAGCTCTTGCTGAGCTGCTCGTACTCCATGCCGAAGCGCCAGTGCGGGTAGCGCTGGGGGAAACCCCCGAACGCGGCCACCTCGTTCATCTGGTCGTAGGCCAGCATCTCGCAGACGATCGGGAAGAAGTCGAGCCCTTGCTCGCGGGCGATCACCTCGATGCGCTCCTGCTCACGGCGGAGGTAGCCGGGGATCGAGGTCTTGAGGGCAGAGGGGCTCGCCATTGGCAGACAGCATACCGCACCCGAAACCGGGGCTTCCCAAAAGGCCTCCCGCCGACGAGGATCGCTCGATGCGCCTTCGTCGCTGGGCCCTCCCGGTCGTCGCCTCGTTCTCCCTCGGCTGGCTCGGGCACTCGCTCGTCACCCCGAAGCTCGCCCACGCCGACAAGGCCAACGAGCCGCCCCACGCCACCATGGAGCACCTCGCGAAGGTGCTCGTGCAGGTCGAGAACCGCTACGTCGATCCGGTCGACCGCGACCGCCTGCTCGCCGGCGCGATCAAGGGGCTCGTCTCGGAGCTCGATCCGCACTCGGAGTTCTACACGCCGAAGGAGTACGCGGACTTCCTCGCCGAGACCAACGGCACGTTCGGCGGCGTGGGCCTCGAGGTCGACGGCCGTGGCGAGTACCTCACGATCATCGCCCCCATCGAGGGGGCCCCGCGGAGAAGGCCGGCCTCAAGCCGGGCGACGAGATCGTCGCCATCGACGGCGACGACGCCAAGGGCATCTCGGTCGAGAAGTCCGTGCGCCGCATGCGCGGCAAGCCAGGCACCAAGGTGGAGCTCACGATACGGAGGCCGAGCGACGGCAAGGTCTACAAGGTGCCGCTCGTGCGCGCCGAGATCCACGTGCCGAGCGTGCGCGGCCACGTGCTGCCCGGGAACATCGTCTACCTGCGCCTCGTGCAGTTCCAGGAGACGACCCACGCCGAGCTGCTCGAGACGGTGACGAAGCTGAAGGCGAAGATCGGCGGCAAGATCGCCGGCGTGGTGCTCGACCTCCGCCGCAACCCCGGCGGCCTCGTGAAGCAGGCGGTGCTGGTCGCGGACGAGTTCCTCGACAAGGGCGTCATCTTCTCGATGAAGGGCCAGGGCGGGAAGACGCTCGAGGAGGCGAAGGCTTCGGCGGGCGGCGCGCTGGTGGAGCCGAAGCTCGCGGTGCTGGTGGACGACGGGAGCGCGAGCGCGGCGGAGCTGCTCGCGGGCGCGCTGCAGGACCACAAGCGCGCGACGATCGTGGGCACCACGACCTACGGCAAGGGCAGCGTGCAGTCGCTGATCGAGCTGCCGGGCGGCGGCGGGCTCAAGCTGACGACGGCGCGGTACTACACGCCGAACGGCCGCGCGATCCAGGCGCAGGGCGTGGAGCCGGATCTGGTGGTGGAGGCGACGCGCGCGCTGGACGACAAGCCGCTGCCGTTCCTGAAGGAGAAGGACCTGCCGAACGCGCTTCCGCCGGAGGCGGGCAAGCCGCTCCCGAACGCGGCGGGGACACTGGACACCAAGCCGAAGGTGACGCCGCCCGCGGTGGCCCACGAGCCGAACCTGGAGAAGGATTTCCCGCTGCGCATGGCCCACCAGGTGGTGAGCGCGAAGGTCAAGGGGGCGCCGGTGCCGTGATGGGTGGTGCAGACCCTCGATCGCAGATCGGGCAGAATTTGCCTGGAACGGTGAAAATACTGGCGCCAGTACTGGCCGAGACCCGGGCTCGAAACGCTCGACCTACGGCGTGGGGGGTAGGTCGGTTGGGTCGAAGAGGATCACGCGCACCCGTGGCAAGCCGCTGAACGCTTCGACGATCAGCGACTTCACTGCAGACCACGCGAGCCCACCGTTGCCGCAGCCGAGCGGCGGCACGGCGATGGAGCGGATCCCGAGATGCTGAATGGTGCGGCACAGATCGAGGAGCCCGCCTTGGACGTACTCGAGTCTCGAAGGCCGACGCCACTGCTCCTTGGTCGGGAAGTTGATGATGACCCGTGGCGACGTCTGTCGCTGCACGACGTGCATCTTGCCGGGCCTCACCTCACCCAATTTGCAGGCGCGCGCGTACGACGCGAAGACCTCGGGGAAGGCCTTCTTGAACTGCAGGGCAAGGCCCTTGCCCATCACGCCCTCGCAGTTCACCGTGTTGACGAGCGCGTCGGCGTCGACTGTCAGCAGATTCCCTGTTCCGTGTTCGATGGTCATCGGCTTTGCCTCGGTGAGGGTAGCGCCGAGGGGTGACAGGCAATGTCCGCCGGCCCGAGGTAGGCTTTGACGATGCGCCCGCTCGTTCCTGCGCTCTGCGCCGTCGTGAGCCTGGGGTGCAGCGACGGGAGCAACCCGTCTTCGACACAGACCAAGACCGACGCCGCAGTGACCGACTGCGGTCCCGACGCGACGCCGTACTGGAACGAGCCGGGCTGCGACAAGCCGCCGAGCGGGTGCGCCGACCCCACCGTACCCGTGGAGGACGCGTGCCCGGGCTTCTACGAGGTCTGCGCCTGCGATGGGACGGTCCTCCAGAAGTCGTGCGGCGGCACCAGCAAGCCCTTCCTTCCGCTCGGAACGGGGACCTGCCACTAGGTCCACCCCTGCAGACCCACGATCGCGAATCGGGTATGATTCTCGGCACTCCGTGAAAATACTGGCGCCAGTACTGGCGACCGATAGCCTCCACCGATGGCCGTGAAGAAGCGCCCCGCGCGCCCCGCCGCCCTCGACCGCGCCGAGCACAACGCCGCGCCCGTGAAGCTCACGAAGGAGCAACGCGCCACCCTCCAGGAGGCCCTGCGTCGTGGCGAGGATCTCCGTGAGGAGCTCGAGGCCAAGCTCACCGCCTACGGGCGCTGGCTGCTCGAGGTGGTGTTCGCGGGTGACGCGGCGGCCGCGATCGACGACCGATCGAAGAACCCGGTGTGGCTCGAGCTCGTGCGCCGCGCAGGTGGACCGACCCTCGCCATCGGGCGCCGCATGCTGTTCACGAGCGTGCGCATCGCGGCCTACGACCGGAGGCTCACCGACCAGGCGTGGCGCAACCTCGACGTCGGCCGCAAGGAGCTCTTGCTCCCGCTCTCGGACGACGACCGGCTCCGCGAGGCGGCGCAGCACGTCGCCAAGTGGAACCTCACGCAGACCAAGACGCGCGAGTACGTGGGGCAGCTCCTCGGCAAGGACGGCAAGGCGCGGCAGCTACGGCTGACGGCGCCGCTGCTCGCGGGCCGCGTGCGCAAGCTGCGCGACGACCTCGGCTCGGCGCCCGTCCTCCGCAGGGTGAAGGAGCTCCGGACCACGCTCTCCGTGGAGGACCGCGCCGCGCTGGCGGAGGAGCTCGATGGGCTGCGCTCGGTCCTGGTCGAGCTCGCGCGCGCCGTGCGCGGCCGCTGAGCTGCGACCTTTACGCACGGGCCCGTGACGGCCAGCCTCCCGGGATGAGCGACGCCGAGATCGAGCGGCCCCCCTGGAGGAGCGGCGACGCGCGCGCGCGCGCCCTCTTCGCCACGCTCGGCAACGCCGTGTTCGATCAGGAGGCCGCGGCCGAGACCATCACCTCGGTCGCGCGGGCGACGGTCGAGATGCTCGACGAGGCCCAGGGGGCCCCCACGACGACCGTGCTCTCGCTCATGGCCTCGCTCGTGAGGTACGCAGCCGAGACGACCGACGACCTTCGCGAGGGGCGGGTGCGCCGCCGCCTCCCGCTCGTCGCGGTGGACTGCGAGGAGGGCTGCAGCCACTGCTGCCACCTCCACGTCAGCCTCTCGGTGCCCGAGGCCATCGTCCTCTCCGAGTATCTCTCGAGCACCCTCGATCCCGACGCGCTCGCCGAGCTCCGCGCTCGCCTCGCGGTGGCCGCGCGAGAAGCACAGACCGAGGACACCGCCTCCCGGCTGCGGAATCGCCGTGCCTGTCCGCTCCTCGTGAGCGATCGTTGCAGCGCCTATCGCGTGCGGCCTCTCGCGTGCTTCGGCGCGAGCTCCGCCGATCGACGCCGCTGCGCCGCCGCCTTCGACGACGCCGACCCCGACGCGGCGATCCCGGTCGAGCCGCTCCGCGCCGGCGTCGCCCGGAGCGTCCAGTTCGGCCTCGCCGCCGGCCTCTACGCGCGGGGCCTCGATCCGCGTCGCTACGAGCTCGCCAGCCTCCTCTCGGCCATCATGGCGACCGCGGAGCCGTCGCGGCCTTTCCTCGAGGGGGTGCTGTTCTCTGCCTGCGCCACGCCGGCCGATCCGCCCGGTGCCTCCGTCGAGCAGACGTGCGCGAGTCTCGTGGCGCGCGACCCAGCACTGCGCACCACCTGACAGGCTTGGAGCACCCGCCGTCGTCGCATACGTTCGGCCCATGAGCTGGGGCTATTTCCTGGAGCTCGATCTGGCCCTCCCCACCGAGGCCTGGGCCCGCATCCAGAAGTCCACCGCCGACACCTGGCCGGCCGAGCCGGGCTTCTTCGGTCTGAAAGAGAAGGGCCTCGAGGAGATGTTCCTCGGCAAGCTCTTCGCCGGCTGGACCATCGGCAAGGCCTTCGCGCTCGTCGGTCGCCGCAACGTGGCGAAGGCGGTCTCCGAGGGCGACGTCACGCGCCTCCGCGTCGTGACGTTGCTCGACAAGAGCGGCGACACCGAGCTCGCCCGACCGTTCGCGTCGCTCTTCCTCGCGGCCCAGGCCCACGGCGGCGAGGGGCGGCTCGCGTTGATCAACGACGGGACCTACTCCGGCGAGGACGGCGTCGTCCTCACGCTCGCGAAGGGCAAGGTGAAGACCGAGCGCGCGAAGAACTGCTGGGAGCACGTGGAGCGACTGGGCGCCGAGGTCTTCGGCAGCTTCGAGGACGGCGCCCCGGCTGCGAAGAAGGCGGCCACGAAGAAGGCGGCGACCAAGAAGGCGGTCACCAAGAAGCCAGTCACCAAGAAGGCAACGGGCAAGGCGACCGCTAGCAAGCGCCCGTAGGCGGTACGCGGACTGCGCGAACCGGCAGCACCCGCTCCGCTGTGGCGCGCCAGTGAGCCCGCGACCAGAGCCAGGCCGCCGTCCAGCGAGAAAAAGCACCACGCAAGCTCGCGGCTGCCCGTGATAGCGACCCACCCTGCGTCGACGAAACAAGGGGGATTGTCCATGCTCAGGTTGTCGCTGTCACTTGCCATCCTCACGGGCGTCGTCGGCTGTGCGTCCTCGAGCCCCGAGCTCGCGACGAATCGAGCCAGTGTCGGAGGGGGAGCACGTCGCTACGTGCCCCTCGGGGTGGGGCCCATCGACGCCTGCGCCACCACGCGCGACGGCGCCCTGCAGTGCTGGACCTATCCATCCACCGCGGCGACCACGGTGGTCGGACTGCAACGTGTGTTGGCGAGTCACGTCGGCATCGTCCACCGGTGCGCGCTCGGGTCCGAGGGGACGGTGTCTTGCTGGGGAGACAACGCCGAGGGGCAGCTGGGCGACGGCACTACGACGAGTCACTCGACGCCCGCGGCCGTACCTGGTGCGAGCGACGTCGTCGCCATCGGGGGTGGCGAGTTGCACACCTGCGCAGTCGTCGCGCAAGGCGGCGCAGTGAAGTGCTGGGGCCACAATGCACGTGGCCAGCTCGGAGACGGCACCACCACCCGCAGGACCACCCCAACGCTGGTGCCCGGGCTTTCGGGTGTGGTCGCCGTGGTCGGTGGGTTCTGGCACTCCTGCGCGCTGCTCGCGACGGGACAAGTGAAGTGCTGGGGCGAGAATTTGAGCGGCCAGCTTGGTGACGGCACGACCACGAGTCGCCTGGTCCCGACACTCGTCACAGGCATCGTCGATGCGGTCGAACTGGCCGCGGGATCAGAGCACACGTGCGTCAGGCTCGCAAGCGGGCAGATCCGGTGCTGGGGAGAGAATGGCTCCGGCGCGATCGGCGACGGCACGCGGGCGAATCGCAGCCTCCCGACCCCTGTCGCGGGCCTCACCGCAGCCACCGGTATCGCGGCTGGTTATGGCCGCTCGTGCGCCGTCCTTGGCGACGGGACGGTCCGGTGCTGGGGAACCGTCGGAACGTCGAGCTCGACGGCCCCTGTCGCCGTGGCCGGCCTCGTGGGTGTGGTCCGCATCGATGGCGGTGGGGACCGGACCTGCGCGCTCCGAGACACAGGGCTCGTCCAGTGCTGGAATGGTACGACACTCTCGACCGTCTCGATCACGGGCTGGGTCGGCAACACCCCCTCCGTCGTGGCCGCGCGCGGCTGGCACACATGCGCCGTTCTGCCTGCCCTTGGCACGCTCAAGTGCTGGGGTCAGAACGACTTCGGGCAGCTCGGCATCGGCAGCACGACGAACCGATCCAGCCCCGCCACGGTTGGAGGCCTCTACAACGTGCGGCAAGTGGTGGGTGGCTACCATCACACGTGTGCCCTCGTCGGCAGCGGGGTGCGCTGCTGGGGTCGGAACACGGTCGGACAGCTCGGGAACGGGACGACCAACCACCAGTCGAGCCCCAGCGCCGTCAACCTCACCGACGTGGTCGAGATCGCGGGCGGGGGCGACCACAACTGCGTGCTCCTTGCCGGAGGCACGGTCAAGTGCTGGGGTCACAATGGTTTCGGGCAGGTCGGAGACGGCAGCACCACCCATCGCTCTGCGCCCATCGCGGTGTCTGGCCTCTCTGGCGTGATCCAGATCGTCGCTGGAGGACGTCACAGCTGCGCGCTGCTCGCGAACGGGCAGGTGCGCTGCTGGGGCGACAACCTACGAGGGACGCTGGGAGATGGCACGACGGTGGACCGACGCACCCCCGTCGCGACCATCGGGCTGTTCACGTCCGCGGTCCAGCTGGCGGCTGGCGACGATCAGACGTGTGCTCTGCTCGCCGATGGAACGGTGCAGTGCTGGGGCGCGAACGCCTACGGCCAGGTGGGAGACGGCACGACCGTGGACCGCCTCACGCCGACCGATGTCTCGGGATTGCTCGGCTACCGGGGGACGGCGATCACCGCCGGGGGGCGACAGACGTGCGCGCTGCGTACGGACGGTGGCATCGCCTGCTGGGGGTTGAACGACGTCATGGGCCTTTCACTCGTGCCGACCACGGTGAACGGGATCGGAGCGGCGACCCAGATTTCGGCCTCGGAGGACTTCGCCTGTGCCAGTCGAGGCGACGGCACGGTCTGGTGCTGGGGCGACAACAATGCAGGACAGCTCGGCATCGGCGCGGCCGGCTCGCCATCGCCACCCGTGCAGGTGATCGGTCTCTGACCTGAGAGGGGCCGGGCTGCGTCAGCGACTTCGTCGCAGCCCGAGCGCGAGCAGCACCAGCAGCCAGGCCGGCGTGGGCCGCTGCGATCCGTACGCGCACCCGCCGTCGTCGCTCGCGGCGACCACCGGGGCGAGGGCAGGCCCCCTCCGAGCACGCCGTGCCACCGATGCAGTCCTCGGCCGACGCGCAGGCCGTGAGGCACGCCCCCGCGCGACAGCGCAGCGGGGCGCACGACGCGCGGTTGCCGTCGCCGTCCACCACCGCGAGGCCGTCGTCGGAGCACCGCTTGCCCGACCCCTTCACGCAGGCGCCGGACGTGCACTCGAAGCCGAGCGCGCACTCCGCGTTGCTCGCGCAGGTCGTCGCGCAGGCCGTGCCCGCGCAGCGATACGGCGCGCACGGCCGAGCGACCCCCTTCGGGCACAGGCCGCCCCCGCACACACCCGCGGGGACCTCGACGTCCCCCGTGCACTGCGCGGCGCGGCACGCGACCTCCGCGCCGACGAAGCTCGTGCACCGGCTCGCGTCGCTGCCGTCGCAGAGGAGGGCCTCGCAGCTGCTCGCGCCCTTGCTGCAAGGCAGCCTCGCGCCGTGCGGCGCCCCGCGCACCGCGACGCACTTGCCGACGCTGCCGGCGACGTCGCAGGCCTGGCACTGTCCTGCGCAGGTCGACTCGCAGCACACCCCGTCGACGCAGGCGCCCGAGCCGCAGTCGCCGTCGCTGGCGCAGGTCTGCCCGTCCGGCTTGGTGCAGGTGCCCTTGCGGACGCCGAGGCCGCAAGAGAGCCCGGGGGCGCAGCTCGCGACGCCGCAGCAGACGCCGTCCGTGCAGAAGAGACCGCCCTCGCACGGCGTGCCGACGCCACACGCCTGACCAAGGCCGGGTGCAGGGACGCAGGTCGTCCCCTTGCAGACGAAGCCCGCCTCGCAGTCGGTGCTCGCGCTGCAGGTGGCCTTGCACGCGACGGTGCCACAGCCGAAGGCCCCGCACGCCTTGGGGACGTCGCTGCAGCGGCCGAGGCCGTCGCAGCTGCTGGCGTGGGTCTCGACGCCACTTGCGCAACCATCCTTGCTGCACTTGGTCACGCCCGCCGCCGGCAGCTCGCACGCCTTGCGGTTGACGCCGAGGCACGCGAGGCCGCACGCGCCCCCGATCGGCGTCGCGCCGTCGTCCTTGCACGCGGGGTGGCCGCTGCGCGGCGCGCCGCTCACCGCGACGCAGGTGCCCACCTTGCCGGTCTCGGCGCACGCCTCGCAGGCGCCGTCGCAGGCCGTGTTGCAGCAGACCCCGTCGGCGCAGACGCCGCTGACGCACTCCTTGCTCGCGGCGCACGTCACACCGTCCGCCTTCCTCGAGACGCACGTCGTCCCGGCGCACCAGGCGTCCTTCGTGCAGTCGGCCTCGGTCGCGCACGCGCTCGTGCACGCGCCCGCCGAGCAGGAAGCATAGGGCGCGCAGGTGGCGTGCCCGGCGGTGGGTGCTCCCGAGACGGGCGAGCAGGTCCCGACCTTGCCGGAGACGTTGCACGCCTCGCAAGCGCCGCCGCACCGCTTGTCGCAGCAGACGCCGTCGAAGCAGGCTCCGGAGGCGCACTCGCCGGAGCCGGCGCACGCAGCGCCCTTGGCGAGCGGCGCGAGCACGACCGCGTCGAAGGCCGGGTAGCCCACCACCGATCCACCCGCGAGCAGCACCCGCCCGTCGCTCGTGGGCGCGAGCCCCGCGTACTGGCGCGCGGCGCCGACCGAGCCCGCGGACGACCACGTGGCGGTCACGGGGTCGAAGGCCTCCGCGCTGGAGGTGCCGTCCGTGAAGCCGGTCGCCGCGACGAGCAGGAGCCCGCTCGGCAAGGCGACGAACGGACCGACGTGCGAGCCCTTCATGCTCGCGGTCGGGGTGCACGCGCCGCCGAGGACGCAGAGCTCGGCCGACGTGAGCCCGTCTCCCCCGGCGACGAGCACCCTACCGTCGGCGAGCTGCGCCACCGCGGGGGCGCGGCGCAGGGTCGTGAGGCTCGGGCCCGCCGACCACGTGCGGGTCGCGGGCGCGAACACCTCAATCATAGTCGTGTCGCCCCCGAGCACGAGGGCGCGACCGTCGGCGAGCGCGACGACCGCCCCGTAGGCGTGGGGATCGACCATGTCGGCCGCCGCGGTCCAGGTGTTCGCCGTGGGGTCGAACACCGCCGCCGTCCTGTGCGGCACGTTGGTCGCGCCGGTGAGGCCTCCCGCGTAGAGGACGACGCCCGACGTGAGACGGACGGCGAGGCCCGCCTTGCGGCTCCAGGGCATCGCGGCGCGCGCGGTCCAGGTGTCGGGGCCCGGGTCGAACCGGAACACCTCCGCCACCGGTGTGAAGGCGCCGTTCTCGCCGCCGAAGGTGAGCAGCGCGCCACCGGGCAGAGCCAGGCGCGTCGAGAACGCACCGAACGGGCTCGCGGAGGTGAGCGCCGTCCACTTGCCGGTGACGGGCGACCAGGCCTCGTTGGAGATGGGTCCGAGCAGCGCGAGGCGGCCGTCGGGGAGCGCGTGGAGCGACGTGCCGCTCTCGTGCGGGTACAGCGTCTCCGACGACACGGTCCACACGAGGGCCGGCGAGGTGCGCGCGAGGGGCGGCGGGGTGGACTCGGTCGAGCACCCGCCGACGGCGAGCGCACCCACCGCGAGCCAGCGACGTCGACGCGCGACGAGCACCACGCCCGCGAGGAGCAGGAACCCGAAGGAGCTCGAGCGCCGCGCCCCCACGCCACCGAGCTGACAGCCGCCCTCGGCGACGGAGGGAGAGGTCACCGACTCGCACACCCCGGTCGGCCCACACGCATGGCCCGGAGCGCAGTCGTCGGTGGCCCCGCAGGCCTTGCCGCACTCGCCGCCCTTGCATCGGTAGGGCGCGCAGGACGCGGTCGTACCGTCCTTGGCAACCGTGCCAGCGCCGTCGCTCGAGCACACGGTGGTCGCGGGGCGGCAGGCGCCGTCGCGGCACCGGTGGTCCGCGGCACAGTCGGTGTCACCGGCACACGCGAGCTTGCACGCCTTGGCCTCGTCGTCGCACGCGTAGGCGCCGCAGCTCGTGCTGGGCGCGGCGCACGCGCCCGCGCCGTCGCACGCGGCCTCCGGCAGCAGCGTCGAGCCCTCGCACCGCGCCGCGCGGCACGTCACCTCGGCGCCGGCCTTGCGCTGGCAGCTCGCCCGCGCGACGCCGTCGCAGGCGAGCGCGGCGCACGGGGTCTCCGCCGTCCCGGACGCGCAGGCGGTCTTCGTCGATCGCGGCTTGCCGACCACGGGCGAGCACTTGCCCGCGAGGCCGATCACGTCGCAGGCCTCGCACTGCCCGTCGCAGGCCGCGTCGCAGCACACGCCGTCGACGCAAAGCCCTGTGGCGCACTCGGCGCCGAGCGCGCAGGCGATGCCGGCCTGCTTCACGCACTTGCCCTCGCTCCCCTTGGCCCCGCAGGTCGCGCCTGGCCCGCAGCTGCCGACCCCGCAGCACACACCATCGGTGCAGAAGCCCGTCGCGCACGCATCGGGGGTGGTGCACGGCGCGCCCAGGCCCGGCGCGGGGACGCAGGCGTTGCTCACACACAGGTGCCCCGCGGCGCAGTCGGCCTTGGTGCCGCACGCGCTCTTGCACGAGTCCGCGGCGCAGCCGTAGGCGCCACACGTCTTCGGCGCGTCGGCGCACGCGCCCTTGCCGTCGCAGGTGGAGGCGTGGGTCTCGATCCCGCCCGCGCAGCCGTTCTTGCTGCACGGCGTGACGCCGCTCGAGAGGTAGGCGCAGCCGTCGCGCTTGCTGCCGTCGCAGACCGGACCACAGGGTGTCCCCGTGCCCGCGCCGGTGCACGCCGCGCGCCCGACCGGCGCTCCCTTGACCGCCGTGCAGGCACCTTCACGACCGGGGAGCGCGCACGCCTCGCACTGGCCCGTGCAGGCGGTGTCGCAGCAGACGCCGTCGACGCAGGCCCCGCTCGCGCACGACGCCGCGACCGCGCACGTCACGCCATTGGCCTTCTTGGGCACGCAGGCGCCGGCGTCACAGAACTGACCGGCGACGCAGTCGGCGGCAATCGCGCAGGTGGTGAGGCACGCGCCCGCGGCGCAGCTCGCGAACGGCGCGCACGTCTTGCCCGCGGCCGGCGCGCCCGTCACGGCGGAGCAGGTGCCGACCTTCGTCGGGAGGTTGCACGCCTCGCACGCACCCGTACACGCCTTGTCGCAGCAGGCGCCCTCCCGGCAGAACCCGCTCGGACACTCACCGTCCGCGGTACACGACGCGCCGAGGGCGAGCGGCGCGAAGAGCTCGACCAGCGTCGACGAGCCACCCGCGCTGGTGGTGCCCCCGAACGCCATGGCCCGCCCGTCCGGGAGCGCGACCACCGAGGGTCCGCTGCGTGCCGCGGAGAGGAGCCCCGAGGGGAGCCACGCGTCCTTGGCGCCGGAATACAGCGCGGTGCCGGCGTCGAGATCGGCGACCGAGAGCACGCGGTCGGAGGGCAACGCGAGGAGGCGGCCACGGAACGGGAGGCTCGCCTTCGCGGTCCAGGTCGCCGTGCCGGGCGCGAACGAGAGCAGCAGATCCGACCTCGCGCCGCTCGCGAGGATGCCGTCCCCGAGGTACACGGCGCCCGCTGCGCCCGCGACGATCTGCGCGGCCCAGATCCGCTCCGGCATCGGCGTGGTGGCGGTCACGGTCCAGGTGGTGGGATCCAGGAGCTCCGCGGTGGAGAGCACGCGCTTGGTGGCGTCGCGCCCACCGGCGCGGAGCAGCTTGCCGCCGATCGAGCCGACCGCGCCGCTGCTGCGGTAGGGCCCGCTGCCCTTGTAGACCAGCTTCTTGCCGGGCTCGTCGAGCTCGTAGAACGCGTCGAAGTGCGCGACCACGACCTTGCCGCCGACCACGTAGGGCAGCGGGCCGCTCACGGTGCCGATCGACGCGAGCGCCGACCACGTGCCCGTCGCCGGATCGAACAGCTCGCCGGGGGACTCGGTCGCGGTGGCGTTGCCGGACGTGAACAGCACCTTGCCCGTGGGCGTGCGGACCATCCCGCCGCCATACGGCGGGCGGAGGAGCGATCCCGTGAGCGCCCACGTGTTGGTCGACGGGTCGTAGATCTCCGCGCAGATCACCGGCGTGACCGTCGGCTGGGTGAAGCCCCCGGCGACGAGGACGCGGCCGTCGGCGAGGTCGACCGCGAGCCCTGCGCTGCGCGGGCACTTCATCGAGGGCGCGCTGCTCCAGGCGGGATCGATCACGACGGGCGGGGTCAGCCCGCGGAGGTCGGCGCGCAGCTCGAGGCGGAAGCGGTCACCCTCGCGCTCCACCTCCATCGCAGCGAAGCGGCGCTCGCCGCGCGCGTCCTCGACGAACGGGCGATCGGCGTGCACGTGGACGAAGCCCGATGCGTCGTAGGCCTCGAGCCGTTGCTCGCGGATCCGCAGCCCGGCCAGCTTCGGCCCGAGCTCGACACGGTGCTTGCTGACGAACGTGGGCCGCGCATCCCGGACGATCCGGAGCTCCTCCACGCCGGTGCTCGTGTGGACGTAGACGAGGTCGACCGAGGGAGCGGCGTCGACGAACGCCGCGACGGCGCCGTCGATCGCGACCTTGGCTGTGCCGACCCCTTCGGGGTGCAACGTCAGGGAGGCGCCGTTGGCCGGCGCGAAGAGCGAGAGGGGGCCGGACGCCTGGCGGGGCAACACGACGCGGAGCGGAGGTGAACCGATCGGGCTCGGGGCCGCAGCCTGCACCACGGGGGCGATCCGCGCGTGGATCTCCCTGAGATCCGCCGTGTAGCCGGGCGTGTCGTCGACGACCTGGTTCGACTGGCAACCACAGAGGAGCAAGGACGACGCGATCGGGAGCCAGGACCGGTCCATGCTGGGGAGTAACACCGGGGGTCCGCCGCGGACGTGGTGGTTTTTCTCACCGCGGCTGGAGGATCCCGCCGAGCACGCGGCTCAACTCCAGCCGATCGCGGAGCCCGAGCTTCTGGATGGCCTTCGCCGCGTCGCGGGCGACGGTGGAGATGGAGAGGCCGAGCTCGTAGGCGACGTACTTGAGCGGATGGCCGATCGCGAGGTAGGCCGCGACCTGCGTCTCGCGCGGCGAGAGACCCTCCACCTCCTCACCGCGTGGGGGGTTCGGGATCGCGAGCAGGTAGCGACGCCCATCGGTGTCGAACCAGTCGGTGAGCGAGTAGCGACCGGAGACGAGCGCGGTCCAGGGCGTGAGGCCCTCGTCGTCGGAGCTGCGCTGCGCGGCCTCTGCGGCCAGACACGCCGCGCGGAGGCTCTCGAGCGGCGCCGCTCGATCGGTGCGGTGCTCGATCCGACCCCGTGGGGTGAGCACCGCCGTCGCGGTCTCCGGAGAGGGCTGGGCGTGTTCGCGGAGGCGCAGTGCGCTGAGCAGGTGGGCGGCCGCGCGGGCCCAGCGGCGCCCCTCCCGCGGCTTCGCCGTCACCGTCGAGCTCGGCGCCATCAACGTGAGGGACAACCCCGAGGGACAGACGGTCTGCAGCACGATCGCATCGAGCATCCCGACGCTCTTCGCGAGCTCGAAGCCCGGCTGCTCGTGGAGCTCGATGCCGAGCTGCGCCCGGGAGTTGTGGCGAGCGCTGACGAGCCGCGGTGGGCCGGTGAACAGGCGCGGCAGCATCGCGGGCGCCTCGCGCTCGACGATGCGGTGGTTCTCGCGGAGCGCGTCGGCGAACGCGCCCGCCGCTCCGTATCCACCGACCATCTCGGGGGCGAACGTCGGCGACCGCCCCACCCACACGAGCACGCCGAGGCCCTGATCGAGCTCCGGCGCCGCGGCGGCGGCCACGGCCTCGCACCACGCGGTGGGGGAAGGAGCCAGCCGGTACGCCGCACGCGCCACGTCCAGCGCTGGCGACGGCGGACGCTTCACGGCCGCCCCTGGTCCTTCGCACATCGCGCCAGATCGACGCGACGACGCGCACCGAGCTTGCGACCCGCGCGGGCGAGCAGGTTCGACACGGTGCTCACCGCGCGGCCGGTCGCGAGTCCGATGCCCTCGTTGGACAGACCCTGCAGCGCGAGCGACACCACCTCGCGCTCCGCGGGCGAGAGGCTGTCGCTCGAGGTCGGAGGCGACACGTCGACCCGGAACGCCGCGTACGTGCGGCCGTCGTGGACGAAGGTGAACGCGCTTGACCCAGCGCAAGGTGCCCGTCGCCTCCCCATGGGCCGGGTGTGCCATCGAGCCTCGCCATCGGCAAGCGTCGGCGGCTGCGTAGTGATTTTTCTCGCGCCTCGCTGTCTCGTTGCCTTGCCGCGGCGATCCGCGGATAGCGCTGCGCCATGGCCAAGCAGCGGGTGGCGATCGTCGGCGGGGGGATGGGTGGCATGGCGACCGCGTTCGAGCTCTCGAGCACGCCGGGGTGGCAGGAGCAGCTCGAGATCACGGTCTACCAGTCTGGCTGGCTGCTCGGCGGCAAGGGCGCGAGCGTGCGCAACCGCGAGCGACACCACCGCGTCGAGGAGCATGGCCTCCACGTGTGGATGGGCTGGTACGACAACGCGTTCGACCTGATCCGCCGCGCCTACCAGGAGCTGGATCGCAAGCCCGACGAGCCGCTCTGGTCGTGGAAGGACGCCTTCGTCCCGCAGGACTTCGTGGTGCTCGAGGAGCCTCGGCCAGAGGGTTGGGCGCACTGGCGCATGGAGCTGCCGCGCACCGCGGGCCTCCCCGGCGCGCGCCCGCACGAGGAGCTCGGCCCGCGCGCGGTGGCCACGCGGATCCTGACCTGGATCGAGCAAGTGTTCGTGATGTGGGGCCGGCAGGAGCACGAGGTCTACGTGGGCCGCCGGGTGCATGCGCGCGAGCTCCTGCGCGACCTGTCGGCCATCCGGCACGCGTGGGAGCTGTTCGCGTCGACGGCCAGCCTGTCGGTGGATCGACTCGCCCGCGCGCTCGACGGGAAGACCCGGACGGCCGCCGAGGAGCTCGCGGCCCGCTTGACGCGCGTCTCGCTCGCCGCGGCCAAGGTCCTCTTGCCCCGGCGCGACGAGGACCTGAACACGCGCTGGCTCCGCTTCGCCATCGACTTCGGCATCGCGAACGCCGTGGGTCTCCTGCGCGTCGGCCTCTATGGACAGACGGACTTCTCGGCGATCGACGGCGAGGACTACCGCGCCTGGCTCCGCCGTCACGGCGCGAGCGACGAGACGGCGCAAGCGCCGCCGGTGCGCAGCGTCTACACCCTGATGTTCAGCCACGCGGACGGGGTGAGCGCGGCGGTCGCCGTGCCCACCACCCTGCGCATGGTGCTCGACTACGAGCGGGCGGCGTTCTGCAAGATGGCGGCGGGCATGGGTGAGACGGTCTTCGCGCCGCTGTACGAGGTGCTGCGACGCCGTGGCGTCCGGTTCTCGTTCTTCCACCAGCTCGAGGCGATGCAGCTCTCCGAGGACGGGCGCGACGTGGAGCGCCTCGTGTTCGCCGAGCAAGCGACGCCCCGCGAGGGCGCGTACGATCCGCTCGTCCTGGTCGACGGGCTCCCCTGCTGGCCCGAGGCGCCGCTGTTCGAGCAGCTCGTCGAGGGAGACGCGCTCGTGAGCGCGGTCCCCGGCTGGGCCTTCCCCGGCGGGCCGCGGGTGCGCGAGAGGACGCTGCACCTGGGACACGACTTCGACTGGGTCGTCCTCGCGGTCCCTCCGCCCGCGTGCACGGAGGTGTGCGCCGAGCTCGCCGCGATCGAGCCGCGGTGGCGGGCCATGCTCACCGGCCTGCGCTCGGTCTCGACGCAGTCGCTGCAGCTCTGGATGAAGCCCGAGCTCGCCGAGCTCGGGTGGACCCTGCCGGGCCCCATCCTCGGCACGTACGCCGCGCCGTACGACACGTGGTGCGACATGACCCACCTGCTCGCGGTCGAGCGCTGGCGCAACGGCTCCGCGGGGCCACGGAGCCTCGGGTACTTCTGCGGTCAGATCGGCTGTGCGGCCGACCCTCCGACGAGCACGCCCGCCGCGGCGGCAGCGGCGACCCTCGAGGCGCGAGGGGCGGCCACCGCGTGGCTCGACGCCCACGCCGGCTGGCTGTTCCCGCGCGCGGTCACGGAGGGCGGCGCGTTCGCCTGGGACCTCGCCTACGGCGACGCGGGCCGCGAGGTGGAGTCGCAGTACTTCCGCGCCAACACGGCCCCTTCGGAGCGCTACATGCTGTCCACCCCCGGCACGGGCGCGCTGCGACTCGCGCCGCACGACAGCGGGTTCACGAACCTCGCCCTCGCGGGCGACTGGACCGCGACGGGCGTCAACGGCGGCTGCATCGAAGCCGCCGCCATGTCGGGTCGGCAGGCCGCGCGGGCGATCGACCGACGACCGCGCACGATCCCGGGTGAGCCAGCCAGCTACGGGCAGCGGTTCGCCCCGTCGATCGAGCGTCCCCGCTACGTGGAGCGACTGTTCGATCTCCAGCTGCCGCAGCCGTTCCACGCCCAGCGCTGCCGGATGTCCTCGTTCTTCGTGCGCGCGGATCCCCGGGCGCTGCGGCGCCTCTGCGATCGGATGCTGAACGAGCCGTGCGGCGGCGCCCTGCGGTACGTGCCGGCGGCGCCGCTCGTCATCCTGGCGTGCGCGTTCGTCGAGCACATGCAGAGCGCGGCGGGCGGCGGGATGCGCGAGATCGACATCGCGTTCTGGGTCCCGCTCCGCGCGAGCGGCGGGCCGCGCCGGCGCTCTTCGCTCGCGTGGCTGACGCCGTTCGTGTTCGTCGACACCGCGATCGCGGCGGCCATCGGTCGCGAGACGTACGGCTTCGCGAAGCACGTGGCCGACATCCAGCGCACGCACGACGAGCGCGGCCTGGTCTCGCTCGACGTGACCGCGCCCGCCTTGCCGAGCCTGTCGCCCGAAGCGATCGTGGCTCCCCACCCGGCGATCCGGATCCGGAGAGGGGCGAGCGACGCGCCGCGGACCGACCCGCTCCTCACCGGCGCCCAGCGGGCGCTCGACCCGCTGCTCGCGCCGCTCTTCGCGCGCACGCGCGCGGAGGCCAACCTCGTGTTCCTGAAGCAGTTCCGCGACATCGCCGATCCGAGCGTGGCCTGCTACCAGGCGATCGCCGAGGCGCCCGCGCGCGTCACGGCCTACCGCGGGACGCGGTGGACCACCCGCTCCTACGAGATCGCGCTCGGCACCGCGGCGTCGCTGCCGCTCGTCGAGCAGCTCGGGCTCGCCGGCCCGGCGCTGACCCCGTTCGCGAGCGCGGAGGTCGACTTCGACTTCGTCATGGAACGGGGTCGCGAGGTGTGGAGGGCGCCGGATCGCTGAGGTGCTTGCGCGCCAGCGCAAGCGCCCAGAGGGGGTAGTAGGTGCCCGCGGCCGCGTGGCGATAGAACGTCGAGGGCGGGTAGATCGCGGCCAGGTGATCGCTGCCGTCCCAGCGACCGTCCGGCTGCTGCACCGACGCGAGCCACTCGAGCGCGCGACGCGCTCGGTCGAGACGCCCGCCCTCGAGCAACGCGCAGGCCACCCGCCCCGTCTGGGCCGGGCTCGGCGGGCCGACGCCGCGGTGGGTGGTGGGAGAGGTGTAGCTCTCGATGCTCTCGCCGAACGCGCCGCACGCCTGCTGCTTCGACTCGAGGAAATCCAGCGCGCGACGCACCCAGGGGGCATCGACGTGCTCGCCGACCGCGAGCGCACCGCGCACGACGTAGCTCGTCGCAGCGAGGTAGTTGGTGAGCCAGCGGCCGAAGAACGAGCCGTCGTCGAGCTGCTGCGCACGCAGGAATCCGAGCGCACGGGCGACGGCGGGGTGATCGCCGCGCAGGCCGAAGGCGCCGAGGCCGTGGAGGACCCGACCAGTGACGTCCTCGGTCGAAGGGTCGCCGAGCTCGAGGGGAGGCTCGACCGCCATGCGGATCCAGGCGGTGAAGGCCGCGGGGTCCACGCCCGGGGCTCGCAGGAAGAGGGGACCGCGTGCCTTGCCCGGGAGGCCGCACACGTAGGAAGAGAAGCCTCCGTCGGGGTTCTGCATGCCGAGCAACCACCGGGTGAGATCGTCGATGCAACGGGCCAGCGTGGCGTCCGCGTCGCCGCGCGCGCGAAGGGTGCACAGCGCGGAGAGGGCGGCGGCGCTGTCGTCGGAGTCCGGCAGCACGGGGTTGTCCGCGCGGAAGGCGTAGCCACCCGTGAGCACCGGCGCCTTCCGCCGATCCACGTGGTTCACGCGGGCCTGGGGATGCTTGCACTGGGCAGCGACCACCCAGTCGCGCGCGCGCCGCATCGCCGGCGATTCGTGGGTCTCCCCAGCCTCGCCGAGCGCGAGCATCGAGAACAGGGTCGCCCAGAGCGGGGTGTCGAAGGCGTTCCAGTAGCGTGTGTTGCCGTCGTCGATGGCCTCTCGATCGAGCCACACCACGGCTCGGTCGATCCGCGGGTCGTCGGTCCGGATGCCGGCCGCGACGAGCGCCGCCACGTGCAGGGCCGTGACCGGCGCCCACGCGTTCCAGTTGCCATTGGGGTTCTGGAAGGCCGTGAGCCACTCGATCGCCTTGTCGCGCTCGCGTCGATCGAGCGGCCGGGCGAGGCGCGACCGCCCCTGTCGCTGCTCGAGCAGCCGGACGTGGATCACGCGCGCTGCGTAGGCGGTCATCAGGATGCCGCCGTGGAAGTGCCGCAAGAACCACCGCTCCACGGGCTCGGTGGTGAGTGCGAAGAGCGGCGCGGTGGTGATGTGCGCGGGGTCGAGCGCGCCCGCCATCGCCAGGTAGATCGCGGCCAGGTTGCCCTCGGCGAGCAGCCGCACGATGGCAGGGATGCCACCTCTCGCCTCCACCCAGCGCCGCGCACGCTCGACGAGCGGCGCCGCCTCCGATCCGCCGTGCCTCGCGAGGAACGCCGCGGTGAACGCCGTCGCGCCGAGGTCCCCGTCGCTGGCGTTCGGGAACATGACGAACGCCCCCGAGGGCAGCGCCTGGCCGACCAGGAAGCGGGCCACCCGTGCGGCGTGCTCCCTTCCGAGCAGGCCCGCCCAGTCGAGGCACACCGCGGTCTGCGCCGTCGCCGCTGGTCCGACCTCGCCGGGGGAGGGCCAGGAGCCGTCGGGGAGCTGGTCGTGGAGGAGCGCGTCCCTGGCGCGGGTGATGACGTCGGCGAGATCCACGGAAGGACTCTAGCGGCGCTGCCGGCGTGCCTGACCCCCTGGGAAAAACCACTACGCCACGTGGGTCGGCAGAGCCGGTCGCGGGGGGGGGTGGGGGGGGGGGGGGGTGGGGGCCGCGGGGGGGGGGGGCGGGGGGGGGGCCCCGCCGGGGGGGGGGGGGGGGCGGGGCGCGGGGGGGGGCGGGGGGGGGGGGCGGCGGGGCGGGCGCCGGGGGCCGCCGGGGGGGGGAAGTGCGTCCCCACACACGTGCCAGGTGGGGGTCCCCGCGCTACGGTGGTTTCTATGGCCTGGCTCGCCTGGATGTTCGTGCCGCTCGCACTTCTCGGGTGCGGCACCACTGCCAGCGCCCCCGATGCCCACGACGACGCGCACACTCACGACGACGCGGCGGCCGAGGCCGACACGCACGGGCACGACGTCGCCATCGACGAACTGGCTTCACCTTCAGCGGCCCCAAGACCCTGCAGGAGACCGGCCTCTACGCCGACTTCACGGCCCGCACGATCGCCGCAGACGTGATCGCCTTCACCGTCCGCTACGAGCTCTGGTCCGACGGCGTCACCAAGAAGCGCTGGTTGAAGCTCCCCCCGGGCACCAAGATCGACACCACCGACCCGGACCACTGGGTGTTCCCCGTGGGCACCAAGCTCTGGAAAGAGTTCTCGACGCCCGACATGCTGCGTCCGTTCGAGACGCGTTACCTGGTCAAGCTCCCGAGCGGCAAGTGGGACATGGTCGGCTACGCCTGGCAGCACGAGGCCGACGTCACCATCGCCGCGCCCGGCGGCCTCACCGACATCCACGCCACCAAGCACGACGTGCCCTCGACCGAGCAGTGCCACGTCTGCCACGACGGCGTGAAGGACGGCGCGATCGGCCCGAGCCTCTACCAGCTGTCGAAGCAGCAGATCGACGGCAAGCCCGCGCTCGCCGAGCTGTTCGCGCGCGGCCTGCTCGACAAGAAGATCGACGAGATCGACCCGCCGGGCACCGGCACCGTGCAGGACGCGCTCGGCTACCTGCACGCCAACTGCGGCCACTGCCACAACGACGCCGGCCTGTGGGCCACCGTGGTGCCGATGCGCCTGCGTCTCCGCGCGAGCGACACCACCCCCGAGAGCACGTGGATCTATTCGACCACCCTCGGCAAGAAGGCGAAGCACGTGCTGCCGGGTGGCGTCGACACCATCGTCGTCGCCGGCAACCCCGACGTCTCCCAGCTCTACTTCCGCATGGCCAAGCGCGATCTCGAGCAGATGCCCCCGCTCGGCACCGAAGACCTCGACAGCAAGGGCCTCGCGACCGTCAAGGCGTGGATCCTCGGCCTGAAGTGACCCGCCCCGGCCGATCCCGAGTATCCTCGCGGGATGGCGGGTAAGAAGAAGCTGACCAATCGCGGCAACGCGAACACCGCCGCGAGGCGCACCGCTGCGGGCCCGCAGCTGCCGCGGCCCACGTCGCTGCCGAGCCCCGCCGAGCTCGGGGCGCACTGCATCGGCCTCGCCGCCCTCGACGCCGTCCGCGGCCTGCGGTTCCAGAAGTACTCGGCCGTCACCAAGGGCGACCTCACCACCTTCGTGCTCGATCGCGGCAACGGCGACGAGCTGCAGGTCGTGTTCGCCGGCGACGAGTGCCTCGTCCGCGGCTTCGACCACGAGTGCGAGCGCAGCCCGTTCCTGGTCGGTCACGTCTGGCCGGGCACGTACACCGGCCTGCCCGAGGTGTTTCGCCCTGCGGTCGCGGTGCCCGAAGGCGCGGCGTACGAAGGCGACCTGTTCGGCGATGGCCCGGGGAAAGAGGGCCGCTTGCGGCCGACCACCTTCGCCAAGTGGTGGAACGGCGAGGGCTGGGTCGAGGGCCAGCTCGCCCTCGGCGCGCCCGACGGCGGCTTCGACTACCTGTTCGGCTGCCTCGACGCGAGCATCGACTTCGACGGCTTCGACCGCACGATCGCGCTGCGCATCTTCGAGGGGCACCCCATCACCGACGACGAGCTCCGCACGCTGAAGGCCGACGTCGACCTGCCGACGGTGCGCGCTGCGTGGAAGAACATGGGGTACGGGGTCGTCTGACCATGGAGCAGCTCCGCGGTCGTCTCCAAGGCGGTCTTCGAGAAGCAAGCGCCGCGCGCCGCGCTGGGCGTCCGCTTCGTCACCGATCGCTACGTCAGCAAGAACCCGGGGCTGCGCGGGCTCGCTGAAGGAGGCGCGCTGTTCCTCGTGACCGTGCGGCCGCCCGACGAGCGCCTCTGGCTGGTCGCCATTCTCGAGTCGCCCACGTTCGACGGCGAGCAGTGGGTCGCAGCCGGGAACGTGGTGCCGATGACCGACGTCACGAGCCTCGTGCCGCGTCTGGAACTGGCCACGGGTCAGGGCATCCACGCCGAGCCCGGCAAGCTCGGCATGTCTCTGGAGACGCCGCGCAAGCTCACCGCCGCGGACGCTGCCTTGCTGCGTGGCGCGGTGGGCGCAACGCCCGCGAAGCCGGCCACGAAGGCCGCGAAGCCTGCCGCGAAGGTCGAGGCCCCTGCAGCGCGGAAGCAACCCGCGAAGGTCGCGCCAGAGAAGCCGGTGGCGCCCACGCCGACCAAGCCCGTGAAGCTCGCGACCACCACCGATCACCTCGCGCGCGCGCTCGCGGCCGCCGAGGCCGGCCGCCACGCGGAGGCGCTGCAGGCCCTGCTCGCCCAGTTCGCCGAGATCCCCGCTGCACCCATCGCCGACGCCATCGCCGCCGTCGGGGCCGTGATCGACAGCGCCGCGCCGCCCCTCACCGGCAAGTCCGCGAAGGAACGCGAGGGCGCGTTCCAGGCCGCCGCCGCCGAAAACCGCCCCGAGCGCCTCGGTACCCTCCTCGCGTGCGTCACCGAGACCAAGGGCTCCGGCGACACGCTGGTGCGCCTCGAAGCGCTCGTCTCGCGCACCAGGGATCCCCGCCTCGCCGCGCGCATCGCCGACCTGATCGCGACACCCCCGTACAACGCGAGCGTGACGCGCACGCAGCCGTTCTGGAAGTTCCTCTTCGCCGCGTTGTCCAGGCTCGGCGATCCGCGCGTGCTCACGTGGGCGCGCGGCTGGCCCGCGATCTGGGATGGCGCGAACGATCTGAGCGAGCTCGAGCGCGAGGCCCTGAACAAGCGCCGCGTCCTCTCCCGGTCCTCCCGAGCGCGAAAAGTACGCCGCCGCCCCCACGCTGTCCGCCGCAGACGAGGCCCGCTGCACGGCGGTGGTCGCCGGGGTCCAGCGCGCCGCAGCGCCTGCGGCAAAGGCCCGTGCGGCCAAGGAGAAGGGCGAGGCCGAGCTCCTCGCCGACGTCTACGAGCACCCGGACGACGACGCCCCACGCCTCGTCTACGCCGACTACCTGCAGGAGCGGAAACGACCCGCGCGGCGAGTTCATCGTGCTGCAGTTCCGTCGGCGCGACGGCACCTCGGGCGCGAGGAGGCGAAGCGCGAGAAGGATCTCCTCGCCGAGCACGGGCGGCGCTGGCTCGGCGGCATCGCGAAGCTCGTCAAGAAGACCGGCATGGAGTTCGAGCGCGGCTTCCTGTCCGCGTGCGCGACCGACGAGATCGACGCCCATCGCGAGTGGAACACCGTGCACACGCTCCGGCAGACCGCACCCCATCGAAACGGCATGCCGCTGAAGTCGTTGCGCGTGCTGGAGTCGATCGCGAGCATCGAAGGGCTGGCCCGCGTGACCGAGCCGCTCGGCGTCACCGACCTCGAGTGGGCGGGGCCGTACCTCGATGCGTACGACGGCATGTCCAAGAAAGAGGTGGCGGTGTTCCAGCGCCTGCGCTGCCTACCGTCCCTCCGTCGCCTCGTGATCGGCGGCTGGAACGCCTGGTGCGACGACGAGATCGACCCCACCCGCCACGCGTGGATCTGGACGAGCCCCGCGACGCAGAGGCTCCAGGATCTCTCGGTGCGTGGCGCCCTCCGCCACCTCGCAGCGTGGCGCGACGTCGCGGACCAGCACGCGCTCGGACGGATCCAGGTCGACGCGCGCACCGACCAGGACAATGGCCTCGCGCTGGCCCTCGAGCGGGGCACCGGCAGCGCGCTCTCGCGCCTCGTCGTCTCGGGCGATCCGCAGACGCAGCCCTACTACAACGCCGGCGGCGAGCCTTCGGGCAGCGTCGCTGCTGCCGTCGCCGCCATCGCCGCGCTCCCCGACGACGCCCTCGTCGAGATCGCTCTCCGCCCCACGCGCCGCTGGAAGCCGACCGACGCCGAGAAGAAGCAGCTCGCGCGCGCCATGAAGCGCCAGCGCCGCTGGGACGGCGCGATCTAGCGAGCGAGCCCCTGGATCTCGACGCTCGCCCCACCGACCTCGAGCCGCTTGCCGGGCTCGCTGTGCGCGTACTTCACCATCGCGAGCGCGGCCTCTCCGGCGACGCTCGTCACCGTGCCGACCACCTGCCCATCCACCGCGAGCTCCGCCCCGGGCGCGATCCCCACGGGCACGGCGAGCTGCACGAGGCGCTTGTTCACGTGGCCGCGCATCTGCAGCATGCACACCACCTCTTGCCCGAGGTAGCAGCCCTTGGTGAAGCTCACCGCGCGCGCCTCGAGCCCGCACTCCTGCACGTAGTTCTTCTCGTCGAAGTCGACGCCGAACGCCGCGCGCCCCGCCGCGATCCGGCGCGCCTCGATCGCGCTCTCCTCGAGCCGCGGCAGCCCCGGATCCGACTCGATCACGAACCCGCCCTCGCCGAGCGCGTCGAACGGCGCCGCGCGCCCCGGAGGCGCCCCGCCCTCGACGTGGAACAGCCGCGCGCCCTCGTCGGGCACGAGCTCCACGTCCTCCATCACGATGTAGCGGTCCCACGCCGCGAGCAGCGCCTCGGCGGACCGCCTCGGCAGCCACGCGTGCACCGTGGGGCCGCCTTCGGCGTCGTCGACGAACACGACGACGTCCGCCTGGATCTTCCCCTTCTGATCGAGCGCGCACCCGAGCTGCGCGCGCGGGCCGGCCTTGCCCTCGAGGGACTTCACGTCGCTCGTGAGCACGCTAGTCCAACCACGAGAAGCGGTCTTTGCCGGTCAGGCGGACGCAGACGCGCCCGGCTTCCCAGCAGACTCCGCTCGCTCCGCTCACTTCTTCTCTGCCCACTTCTCGACGAGGCGGAGGAACGTGAGCACGCCGTGGCCGGTCGCGCCCTTGTTGTAGAACCCGTTGGGCTTGTCGCTCATGACCGGGCCCGCGATGTCGCAGTGGATCCAGGGCAGATCGTTCACGAACTCGCGGAGGAACAGCGCGGCGGTGATCGACCCGCCGTAGCGCGTGCCCATGTGCTTCATGTCGGCGACCTCGCTCTTGAGGAGATCGCGCAGGTCCTCGAGGAGCGGCATGCGCCACATCGACTCGCCGGCCTCGGCGCACGCGTCGGAGAACTCCTCGGCGAGCTTGTCGCGGTTGGCGTAGAAGCCGCTCGTGGTGAGGCCGAGGGCGACCATGCAGGCGCCGGTGAGCGTCGCGTTGTCGACCACGAGGTCGGGCTCGAGCGCGCGGGCGTAGGCGAGCGCGTCGGCGAGCACGAGGCGACCCTCGGCGTCGGTGTTGATGATCTCGACGGAGCGACCGTCGTACGAGGTGAAGACGTCGCCGGGGCGGTAGGCGTTGCCGTCGGGCATGTTGTCGGTCGCGGCGATGATGCCGTGCACCTCGACGTTGGGCTGCAGCGCGGCGACGGCGGCCATGAGGCCGACGATGTTGGCGCCGCCCGACATGTCGATCTTCATGTCGAGCATGCCGTCGGCCGGCTTGATGCAGAGGCCGCCGCTGTCGAAGGTGAGGCCCTTGCCGATGAAGACCAGGCGCTTGCCGGGCTTCTTGCCCTTCGGCGTGTAGGTCATGTGGATGAAGCGGGGCTCGATGGTGGAGCCCTGGTTCACCGCGAGCAGGAGGCCCATCTTGCGGCGGGTGATCTCGGCCTTGTCGAAGACCTGCACCTTGAGGCCCGACTTCTTCGCCATCGTGGCGGCGCGGTTGGCGAGCTCCGGCGCGTGCAGGACGTTCGGCGGCTCCATCACGAGGTCGCGGGTGAGGCACACGGCCTCGCCGATCGCGCGCCCGAGCTCGACGGCCTTCTTGCCCTCGGCGTTGGCCGACTCGGCGTGGATCGTCGCGGTGGCGATCTCGGCCTTCGGCTGGCGGTCGCCGGTGAGGTACTTGGTGAAGCGCCAGGCGCCGAGCACGAGGCCCTCGGCGATCGCGCGGAGCGCAGCGGGCGAGCTCTCGGGAGCGACCACCGTGATCGAAGTGGCGCGCTCGGCGTTGGCGAGGCGGGTGCCGCGGGCGCCGAACGTGCGGAGCACCGGCGCGGCGGCGTGCTTCTTGTGCTCGCCGAGGCCGACGACCAGCACCGTACGCGCCGCGATGCGGCCCTGGCCGGCGATCACGAGCGTGCTGTTGGCCTTGCCGGAGAACTCCTCGCGACGGGCCTGCGCGACCAGCGCGCCACCGAGCGCGGCGTCGATCGCCTCGAGCGTGGCGTCGTGCGCGAACGGGTGCGCGCTCTCGGCCTCGGCGGCCTTGCCGGGCGCAGCCTTCTTCTTGCCCTTCGGCTCGGGGCGGGGCTTCGAGGTGTAGGCGCCCACGACGAGGACGTCGGTGGTCGACTGAGTTGCGGAACCCCCCTTGAGCTCGATCTTCATCGCGGCGGAGGTTTGGCGCGGGGTGTCCGGCGGTCAATGGTTCTATGAGGTTCGGCGGCTGGACTGAACGGCGGCGCAGCGCGCGCGACTGCCTAGACGCGCCGCGGCGCAGACCTATGGTCTGGTCATGGAGCACATCGCTGTCTCGCTGCCGCTGCTGAAGGACGACGACGTCCACCGCGGATATCGCCGCGATCTGGGCGAGCGGCTCGCCAGCGTCGATCCGCGGCTCGACCTCGAGGCCGAGATCCGACGCCTCAAGGTGGAGAGAAAGGCTGTTCTCCTGGCCCACTATTACCAGGACGGCGAGATCCAGGACCTGGCCGACCACCTCGGCGATTCGCTCCAGCTCGCCCAGGCCGCCAAGAAGACCGACGCCGAGGTCATCGTGTTCGCTGGCGTGCACTTCATGGCCGAGACCGCCAAGATCCTGAACCCCGACCGCATCGTGGTCGTGCCCGACATGGACGCGGGCTGCTCGCTTGCCGACGGCTGCACCCCGGCCGCGCTCTCGGCGTGGAAGCAGGCCCACCCCACGCACCAGGTCGTCAGCTACATCAACTGCTCGGCCGAGGTGAAGGCGCTCTCCGACGTCATCGTCACCTCGTCCAACGCGGAGAAGATCGTCCGCGCCCTGCCCGAAGACCGCCCCATCCTGTTCGCGCCCGACCGCAACCTCGGCGCGTGGCTCGTCCAGAAGATCGGTCGCCCGATGGACCTGTGGCCCGGCGCCTGCGTCGTCCACGAGATGTTCGACGAGCGCCAGATCGTGCAGCTCAAGGAGCGTCACCACGCCGAGCTGGTCGCCCACCCCGAGTGCGAGGCCCATGTCCTGCGTCACGCCGACTTCATCGGCTCGACCACCGCCCTCCTGCGCCGGGTCGAGACGACCCAGGCCAAGACCGTCATCGTGGCCACCGAGCCTGGAATCTTGCACCAGATGCGCCGCGCCCGGCCCGACCTCGAGCTCCTCGAGGCCCCCGGCGAGGACCCCTCCTGCAAGTGCAACCTGTGCCCCCACATGAAGCGAAACACGCTGGAGAAGCTGTATCTGAGCCTCCGGGACCTCACCCCCCGGATCGAGATGCCCCGCGACCTCCTCGACCGGGCCCGGGTGCCGATCGAGCGGATGCTCTCCCTCTCCTAGAGCGTTCTCTGGGCGTGCTCGCCCCTAAAAGTTGGACTTCTCCGCGTCGTTTCACTATCGAAAGCGCGGTGTCGCGGCCCAGCTTCCGTCCAGTGACCGGGTCTGGTCACGAAGGTCTCGAGCGCGCCGTTTCCACGGCCCGCAAGCACGCGCACGCCGCGAAGATCGCCGAGGTGGCCGCCGATCTGGCCGCCCGCATCGCCGACGACCACCGCCGCCACGCCACCGCGGCCGAGATCGACGAGGCCATCGCCAAGGTCGGCCTCGAGCGCAGCGACGCCCAGACCGACTACGGCAACGTCCTCTCCATCCTCGAGCGCGGCGCCGACGACCCGGCCGAGCGGTCGATCGTGGCCGCCTTCGTGGCCGCGGGCGTGGTCCGGGTGCTCGAGGCGGACGACGCCGGCGAGGCCGAGGGTCGCGCCGCCCGCGCCTGGTGCGACCGCCTCTGCTGGCTCAGCGCGCACGCCGGCTTCGACCCGCTCGCCGCCTTCCCGAACGACGCCAAGCCCTCTCTGCTCCGCCCGCTCCAGCGCGCGATCGCCGAATACGCGAGGCAGATCGACGCTGGCAAAGAACCCCGCGCGGGCCGGGCCGAGCTGCTCGTCGCCACCGCCACCCTCGGCGACCTCGTCGCCAGCGGGCGCGCCGACGAGGAGCTCGCGCAGGTCATCTCGCGCCTCGCCGCCGACCTCGGCGACCCGCTCGCCCAGCGCCTCATCACCGCGCGCTCGGCCGAGGCCCCCGCCACGGTCGTGCAGACCGGCCCGTCGGAGGCCGCCATCCACGGCCGCCTCTCGCCCACGCCGCGCTCGCCGTTCCTCACCGTTCTCTTCGCGGTCAGCGGGTTCCTCCTCCTGCGCAGCGTCGCCATCCTCGTCGGGGACCACATCCTCGGCCTCAAGCGCGCCGCGCGGCTCGAGCTCACGCCGTCGGGGGTCGAGCTCAAGGCCAAGGTCGCGCTCCTCGGTCGCGAGCTCCGCGACGTGAGCACCACGTACCCGATCAAGAACCTCGCCGTCGTCACGCGCGAGGTGCGCTTCCCCGGTCTGCCGGTCTACGCCGGCCTGCTCGCGCTGCTGGTCGGCACCTGGTCCGGCGTGTCGTTCCTCGCGTGGGGCGTGCAGTCGGCGAGCCCGCGCCTGATCGGCTACGGCCTCCTCGCGCTCATCGTCGGCGTCGCGCTCGACCTCGCAATCATGTCGCTCGTGCCCGGGCTCACCGGCAAGTGTCGCCTGGTGCTTTCGGCGAAGGGTGGCCCGCCGGTCTGTGTGTCGCACCTCGACGCGCAGGCCGCCGACCGCTTCGTGGCCGATCTTTCTCGTCGCATCGGATGACGTCCGGCGGCGTCCGGCGTGGGCGCGCGTAGTCCAGCGGGCGCACACGTCCCACTCATTTTCGTCCCGGTTCACTCGGCGCATTGATTTGTGTCCACTGACGCAGTGAAGTGTCGCCCACGCATCGGCCAGGTGTCGGTGCTGGGGGACTTCCGAAGACGATGAACGAGCCGATCCGCGTGGGCCACGAGCCTCGCCTCACCACTCCGATGCCCACGACCAGCTCGGCGACCAACGCCCTCGAGCGCGCCGCGCGCTGGGTGCGACTGGCCCAGGACTTCGCCCGCCTGCCGCTGCTCGACGGGCGCGTGCGCGACGTGGGCGCGCTGCTGCTGACCGGCCACGACGCCGCGCTCGCCGAGGCGGAGCGCTACGTGATCGAGGGCCACACGATCCGCACGGGCGACGTCATCGAGTGGGACGACATCGACGACCACGCCACGCTGGCCCGCTGGGCCACGGCGCTCGAGGGCGCGAGCGAGCAGGGCTTCGCGCCGCCGGTACCCACGGGCTTCTGGGCCTCGTTCCTCACCTGGCGCACTCCGCTCGGCATGGCCCGCCTGACCGAGCGCCGGCTCCGGGTCTGAAGGCCTGTCGATAAATGCCCCCGGGCTGAAGCCCGGGGCACCGACAATCGGCATAGGGGCCCGAGGAAAACCCTCGACTCTGCCACACCACCCGGCGTGCGGGTCCGCACCGGGCGGTTCGATTGGTTGAGGTCACGCGGCGAGTCTGGGAGGCCCAGGCCGTCGAAGTAGCTGGTGGGGAAGGCGATGTTGATCAGCATGGCGGAGTTCCTCCACCAGCGGTGGCCGTTCGCGGCGACTCTGGCGGCCGCATGCTCGGGCAGTCCCCGGGCGCGCAGTTCGCGATAGATCGTCGTTCCTCGGCGCCAGTGCTTGAGGTGAAGCGCTCGATAGCCGATGCCGAATCCATCCGTCGAGCGCGCGGAAGACCCCGGGTGTATCGGCGAGGCGGAAGTAGTTCTTCCACCCGACGAGGTATGACCGGAGGTCCTGCACGACCTCGTGATGCTCTGGCTTGACTTCGGCGCGTGACCTCACGCACGCGGATCTTCACTATTTCCAGGGGCCGTTGGTGCGACGCGGTGCTTCGCCACTCGCCCCTTGGCTGCCCATAGGGAGTAGCCGAGGAGCTTGCGGTTCCACACCTTGTCGACGGCGCTCTTCGACTTGTTCACTCGAGCCTGAGGCTTGCAAAGAGCTGCCGAAGCAGCTCCATCACGCGCTCGCCCGCCCGCTTGACCGCACGTAGACGTTGCAGTCGTCGGCGTAGCGCACGAAGGCGTGACCGCGTTTCTCCAGTTCCTTGTCGACCTCGTCGAGGAGCACGTCCGCGAGGAGCGGCGAGAGAGGGCCGCCCCGGGGCGTTCCTCGTGACGCCTGATCGCGATCCCATCCGCGAGCATCCCCGCTTCCAGGTAGCGGCGGATCAGCCTGAGCAGCCGCTTGTCCACGATGCGCTTGGCCAGCCTACCCATCAACACGTCGTGGTTCACGCGGTCGAAGAATTTTCTCCAGATCCACGTCCACCACGGTGCGCCGGCCGTCGTTCACGTATCGCTGCGCTTGCACGACGGCGTCGTGGGCGCTGCGCCGTGGCCGAAAGCCGTAGCTGTATTGCGAGAAGGTCGGGTCGAATCGCGGACCCAGCACCTGCAGGATGGCTTGTTGATGAACTGATCGACGACGGTCGGGATGCCGAGCTCTCGTACCCCACCGCCGCGTTTCGGGATCGCGTGCCGTCGCACCATGGACGGCTGGTACGTGCCTGCAAGCAGTTGCTCACGCAGCGCGGGCCAGTGCGTCTTGAGGTGCTCTGGCAGCTCGTCCACCGTCATCCCGTCGATGCCGGCGCTGCCCTTGTTCTTCCTCACCCGCTTCAGCGCGGCCTGGAGGTTTGCGCGTTCGCACACGCGTTCCATCAGGTCGCTCGTTCCCCGAGCGCTCGTCGCCGCGTCGCCATCGGCGTTTCCACGCTCCGGGGGCCGTCGGGGTTTCGCCCCTGCCTCCTCCGGTAGCCCGAGTTGCCTCGACATCTGTGGCCCTTTGCTCTTGAGACGCACGATCGTTTCGCTCTCCCATCGTTCAGCCCTTCGCGCCGTCAGAGGCTTCCGAGGTTCGGGGTCCCTGCTCGGCTCCGCGTCCGCTACTACGGCCTCGGCTGACTTCTCGCCCGCTTCACTGCGTCGCCCTTTCGGGCGTGAGGCGAGATCTCCCCAGGTAAGAACACGGCCCTTCGCCGCGCGACCGCCCGATTTACGACGCCTGAGCCTCGACCATTCGGGGCTTCGCGATCGTGTGCTCGCTCGTCCTGCTCGTCGTCGCCTCGTATCGGGTTCTTGTTCATCGGCCCGCGGGTTCGCTCCTCGCTTCCTCCCCACGGTCGGTCACCCTTCCGCAGTTGCGATTCGCTTCGATCGGGATGGTCTCCTCTCGGCGGGACTTGCACCTGCAAGGTCGTGCCCATGATGGGCGCACACACGACAAGCCCGGGGCCTGACACCCTGGGCTTCACGTCCCAAATCACTGGCTGGACGTCGCGCTGCAACGACCGGCAGAGGGGCGTTCTGCCAGTCCAGCGCGACTTCGAGCCCGGGGTCGATGCCCCGGGCTTCAGCGGTTGTCGGTGCCCCGGGCTTTAGCCCGGGGCATTCTTCGACGCGCCTTGAGTCAGCACCGCTCCTTGAGGCTCTTGAGCGGCTTGCCGGTGCGGACGCGCTCGAACGCGCGCTGCCAGTCCGGGAACTCGGTGCCCATCAGCCAGTCCATCCACGCGGCCTGGAACCCGTAGTGCCCGTCCACCGCGCGTGGTGCAGCGAGTGGTAGACGAACGGGTTCGCGAATAGCGAGGCCACGCGCGTACCACCTGCCGCCAGCGTGGGCTCCGCGTTGGCGTGCCCCGCCACGTTGCCGAGCACGCTGAACGCGAGGTAGCCCGCCCATCCGTAGAACCCGAGCGGTGCGATCCGCGAAAGCAGGATCGGCAGCCCCACGTAGCCGAGCATCCAGAGGCAGGCTCGCCGAAGCTCACCGATTGCCCGGTGAGCGGCGAGGTCACGTGCGAACGGTGGTGCCAGCGGTGGATCCATACTCAGCGAGCGCGCATGCATCGCGCGGTGCAGGAACCAGTAGAAGATCTGGAACGTCACCAGCATCGCGCCGAACGTGCCGAGGTCGCGCGCGAGCGAGGCCGGCCCGAGGCGCACCACCTGGAAGCGGGAGCGCGCGGTCACGGTGACCGTGGTCACCGCGAGGAACACGAGGTTGCCGGATCGCCTCGAAGCGCAGCTGCCCGCGGCGAGCGGCAGCGCGAAGACCGGCTTGTGCACGAACCGCTCGAGCGCGAACCCGAACGCGAGCCCGGCGAGGGTCCACGCGACGAAGAACGCGAGCACGAGGCCCGCGAGCAGGGGCAGGGAGGCGGTGCGGAGCAGCTCGGGCACGCCCCGAGGATGGGGCCACGGCCGAGCCGGTTCAAGGCGCGACGGCGCGGAGGCTGTCCTCGACGATCTGGCAGAGGCGCGAGAGGTCCGGCAGCGGCGTGTTGAGCGGTGGCGTGACGTACACCACGTTGCCGAGTGGGCGCAGGTAGGCGCCGCGCTTGCGGGCCTCCTCGTAGACGCGCGCCAGCCGACCCCCGCGGTGTACCCGTGTCGTCGAGGGTCTCGACGGTGGGGATGGTCTCGGTGGTGGTGGCGACGTCGAGCAGATCGAACGCGGCGATCGCGCCCTGCGCGCGTCCGCTGCGCACGAGGCCGCGCAGCCTCCCGTCGGCGAGCACGCGCTCGACGAGGTCGGTCAAGAGCGCGGCGCGCGCCGCCACGCCGTCGAGGATGTTCTCCTCGCGGTAGATCGCCAGCACCTCGCGGGCGACCGCCGCGCCGAGCGGGTTGCCGCAGAAGCTGTGCCCGTAGAGGAACGCCTTGGCGCGCCTGCCGTCGAACGCCGCCTGCACCTTGCGCGACGCGAGGGTCGCCGCTATCGGCAGCACGCCGGCGGTGAACCCCTTGGCCGTGCACAGCAGATCCGGCGAAATCTCGGCCAGATCGGAAGGCCCACATGGCGCCGAGCCGGCCGTAGCCGGTGAACACCTCGTCGGCGATCAGGAGCAGGTCGTGCTTAGTCGCAGAGGGTCGCGCACGGCGCGCAGGTAGGCCGGCGGGTAGAACCGCATGCCGGCCGCGCCCTGCACCAGCGGCTCGAGCACGATGCCCGCGAGCTCGTCGCGGCGCTGCTCGCAGAGCTCGGCGATGGCGTCGAAGGCGAGGGCCCACGAGGGCGCGCACCCGCCGACGTCGTCGGCGGGCGAAGGCACGTGCACGCAGTCGAACAGCACCGAGGCGAACGGCCGGCGGAACACCTCGACCCCGCCGAGGCTCGTCGCGCCGATCGTCTCGCCGTGGAACGCGCCGTCGAGCGCGCGAGGAACCGCGTCTTCTTCTTTGCCGGCGCGGGGAGCCGACTGCGCGTGGTACTGCACGGTCATCTTCACCGCGGCCTCGACCGCGGTGGAGCCGTCGTCGCTGTAGAACACCTGGTCGAGCTTGCGCGGCGCGACTGCGGCGAGCCCTCCTCGGCGAGCAGCGCCGCCGACTCGTGGGTGATGCCCGCGAGCGAGCAGTGACAGAGCGCGCGCGCCTGGCGCTCGAAGCGCCGCGACCAGGCGCGGGTGGTTGTGGCCGAGGGTCGAGACCCACCACGAACCGTTGCTGTCGAACAGGCGCTCGCCGCTCGCGAGCTCGAGCCACGGGCCCTCGGCGCGCACCACCACGAGCGGGTCGTGGCGCGCGCGCCACTCGTCCATCGGCGTGTAGGGGTGCCAGACGTGGGCCCGATCGGCCGCGAGGATGCGGGCGACGTCGGTCACGCGAGCCCTGCCACGACCTCGTCGAGCACCGCGTCGGCGATCGCGCGCTTGCTGCCCTGCACCGCGCGCGCCGGCCCATCGTCGACGAACAGCACGTGGTCGTCGTCGCCGCCGAACCTGTGGGCCGCGAGGTTCGCCACTTTCACGAAATCGACTGCTTCTGCGCGCTTTCTTCCGCGCGTAGGCTTCGAGGCCGTGCTGTCTCGACGGCGAAGCCGACCAGCACCGGGTGGCGCTTCCTGGCGCGCCGCGGCGCCGATCGCGGCGAGCAGGTCGGGGTTCTTCACGAGCGTGAGCGTGAGCGCGTCGCCCCTCGACCTTCTTGGTCTTCGCGCTCGAAAGTACTCGGCCGGGCGGTGGTCGGCGACCGCGGCCGCCATCACCAGCGCGTCGCCGGCGTCGTCGAGCCTCGTCGAGCGCCGTCTGCATGTCGAGCGCGCCGCGCATCGTCCACGCGCGTGCACCCGCTCGGTGTCGACAGCACGACGGGCCCCGTGACCAGCGTGACGCGGGCGCGCTGCGGCGCGACGCGGGAAGCCGCCACGGCGAAGCCTATCTTGGCCGCTCGAGCGGTTGCCGAGGAACCGCACCGGATCGAGATCCTCCACCCGTCGGCCCTGCCGACGACCACGTGTCGACCCTCGAGATCCCGGCGCGGCGAGAGCGCGGCCACGATCGCCGCGACGACGTCCTCGGGCTCGCTCATGCGACCGACGCCCTCCTCGCCTGAGGCCACCGCGCCGAACACTGGCCCCACGATGCGCGCGCGCGCATCGCCCTCGATCGTCGCGACGTTGCGCCGGGACCGGCGGGTGCGCCCACATGCGCGGGTGCATGGCGGGCGCGATCACGATCGGCCCCTGCGCGACGAGGCAGAGCGCCGTCACGAGGTCGTCGGCGCGCCCCTCGGCGAGCCGGGGCAGGAGGTCGGCGGTGGTCGGCACCACCGCGACGCAGTCCGCCTGGCTTCGCGAGCGCCACGTGCAGCTCCCCCGCGAACGACGGATCCCTCATGTCGTCGCGCACCGGCTCGCCGCAGAGGCCGCTGAGGGTGACGGCCCTGACGAAGCGCTGCGCCGAGCGCGTCATCACCGGCAAGACCCGGGCCCCGAGCGCGAGCAGCTGGCGGCGACGAGCGGCGCCTTTGTACGCGGCGATGCCGCCGCCACGCACAGGGCGATCACGCGACCTTCGAGGGGGGACGACCCGTCATGGGGCCGCATGGTAGTACGCTCGGCGGTCCATGGCGCAGTCGCTTCTCCCGTTCGAACTGACGACCCTGCCTGGCCCCTGTCCAGCGCATCGTCGGCGACAAGACCCTCCTGCGCTGGGGATGATGGCGGCCAAGGGCGCCGCGCTGGGCCTCCGGCCCGAGCAGATTCGTGCTCACGCTCGTCGTCCTGGCCCGGGCCGACCTCGCCCACGTGGGTTTGCGGCTGGGAGAGACGGCTGAGGCCACGCTCGCGGCGCTGCCGACCGCCATCCGTGACGCGGCCCTCGCCGCCCACGAGCTTTCCCCCTCGCCCTCGACGTGCTGGCGGATGTACGGTCTCGGAGCGACGTCACCATCCTCGGAAGCGTCGTCACCCACCCTGCGCTCTCGCGAACGCGACCGCCCTGCGGCTCGCCAAGGAGGGCACTGAGGCGATCACCGAGCTCGTCGCCATCAACGAGGAGCGCCTGCTCGCGTTCCCGGAGATCATCGAGGCGCTCTCTCATGAACAAAGCGCGTCCGCAGCTCGACCGCGGACCGCGTGCTCGACTCCGCGGTGCGCAACGGCAAGACGCTGAACATCCCCACGTTCAAGGATGCCGAGGCCATCCAGGGCGAGTCATCCTCGCGCCCGACGCCGAGCCCACGCCGGACGACATCCTGTTCGCCGAGGCCCACGCGCTGGCCGACGCCATCGACGGCGAGGTCATCCAAGGAGGACGAGACCGGCCAGGAGGTCGAGGAGAAGGCCCCGCCCCTCGAAAGCAGCGCCTCCGGGAGATGACTGTCCCGCAGAAGGTCCGCACGGCCACGCTCGGCACGGCGGCGGGCGCATTCTCGTGCGCGACAAGAACAGGCTGGTGGCGGCGGCGGTCATCCGCAGCCCGCTCCTGCAGGAGAACGAGGCGGCCACCTTCGCCGCGAGCCGCGGCGTGAGCGAAGACGTGCTCCGCTCATTGCCTCCAACGGCGAGCTCGTCAAATCCCACACCGTGAAGTTCAATTCGTGTCCAACCCCAAGACCGATGGCGTATTCGCTGCGCCTCCTGCCGCACTTCGCGGCGACGAGCCAGGTGAAGATCGCCAAGTCCAAGAACGTGCCCGGTCCGATCGCTAAGCTCGCCAAGCAGGAGCTCGAGAAGAAGGCGCCGCGCTGACCGATGGGCGACACCGATCCGAACGTCACGCTCCCGCCGATCGAGCCGGAGCCGGAACCGCCGACCATCGCGATCCGCCCGGGTCGCTGGTGGTTCGCCACCGCTGATCGGGGCTCGCTCGTCTTCCTCGCCTGGCACCTGCGCAACGTCCTCACGCCGTTCCTGCTCGCGTTCCTGCTCGCGTGGGGTGCTCGCGGCCCGTGCGCATCCTCGAGAAGGTGAAGATCCCGCGGGCGATCGGCGCGCTCCTGGGAGTTCCTCGTCGCGACCACGTTTGTCGTGTGGTTCGTCTCGTTCTGCGCGAGCTACTTCACCGCGGAGCTGGCCGAGGCCGGCCGTCACCTGCCCGCCCAGGCCGAGGCCTTGCTCTAGAAGGCGCAGCCCACGCTCAAGCAGCTGCGCATCCAGGTGCCGCACAGCACCGGGAGCTGGTGCAGCAGTACGGGCAGAGCCTCAAGCGACCACGCGCCCGACGTGCTGCGCTGGATCGGCACCGCCCTCTTCGGCACGCTCTCCTACGCGTTCGTCGTGCTGTCGCTCTTGATCATCCCGATCTTCGCCTACTACATCCTCGTCGACTTCGACTGCATCGTCGCGCGCGGCGGCAAGCTCGTCCCGCGCCGCCACCGTTGCTCGTGTTCGAGACCATCGGCGAGATCGACGACATGGTCTCGGGCCACATGCGCGGCCAGCTGCTCGCGATGATCGTGCTCTCCGCGCTCTACGCGGTGGGGCCCCAGCTGCTCGGGCTGCGTCTCGCGATCCCATCGGCGTGCTGACCGGGTCCTCGCGTTCATCCCCTACCTCGGGTTCGTCGTCGGCCTGATCGCCTGCACCATGGCGGCGATCGACGCCCAGAACCTGCCGTTCGTGGTGCGGCCGCCGTGATGACCGGCGTGCACATCCTCGACGTGTTCGTCGTCACCCCGCGCAGTCGGCCGGCAGCGTCGGGCTCGCCTCGATCGAGGTGCTCCTCGCGATGGCCGCCGCCGGCACGCTGTTCGGGTTCGTCGGCGTGTTGTTCGCGGTGCCCATCGGCGCCACGGTCAAGATCGTCGCCGCCGCGCCGCCAAGGCCTACCGCGAGAGCACCTTCTACCGCCGCGCGCGGTAGCGCCGATGTGGGCCGGTATCTCCCGGGCCGCCGAACGGCTGCCGCACCCCGAACAGCGCTCCGAGCTCCACTGGCGCGTTCGCGGCGCTTCGGCCTCGCCGCGCTCCCTCGGGTCAGCTGTGAGCGCCGCAGCGATCGATCCCGCGCCCCTTGCGGTACTGCTTGCACCGCGCGGTGCCCGACGCCTTGAACGACCGGCAGCCCGTGGGCCGGTCGAGCAGATGGTGCAGCCCACCTTCACGCCGAGCCGGCCTGAGACAGCCGCGCAGCGGTGGTGCTGGTCGAGCCGCATGTGCGGGATCAGGTCGTCGTCGAGCACCACGAGCCGGCGCACGAGCTTCGGGTTGCGCATGATCTGTCTCGGCGCGGGCTCGATCTCGACGTAGTCGATGTACTCGAGCTCTCGGCCCTCGGCGGGCTGCAGCAGCACGCGCCGCACGTGACACAGTCGTAGTCGACCTGACCCATCGAGGCGCGGTTACACGCCACGCCGCCACGCGCAATGCTCCCTCGGGTCTCGATCCTCGCGGCGCCCGGCCTGGAGTGTTCGCGCAGCCGCAGCAGCGCATCGACGCGCACGCCCAGAAGGGCGGAGTATCCCCGTCCCGTTGCAGATCGGCGACACCCACCTCTCGCCGCCGGCCGAGCTGGTCGGCGGCAGCGATGCAGCCCTGTATCGCTGCGGTCCGACTGCGGCCTGCCTCCTCCGCGAGGCGCTTCGCCGCGGCGCTGCGCTGTCGCGGGCCTCGACTACGACCCGCGCGAGTGAGCTTCTCGGTCGGCGCGCCGGGGCGACCCACGCCCTCGCCTGCGTGGCCCGCGCCATCCTCTCCGAAGGCGACGAGGTGCCCTGCTGAGCTCACCACACTCGCGCACGGCGTCATCAGCCAGACCGGGCGCGCGCCGTGGAGTGCGTGGGGTGGACGCCCTCGCCGGCGCTGATCACCGACCGGGACTCCGCGCGATCCACCTCATCACGCCGAACAACCCCTGACGGCACCATGCTTCGGGGCGACGAGCTCACGCGGATCGCCGCAGATTCGCCGAGGCCCACGATCTGCGGATCGTCGCCGACGAGGTCTACGCGGATTTTCGCGTTCGACGCCGAGCACGTGAGCATCGCCTGCTGCCACGCATGCGCGAGCGCACGCTTTACCGCCTACTCGTTGGAGCAAGAGCCACGCGCTCGCCGGCGCCCGCGTCGGCTACGTCGCCGCGCTGGGCGCCGTGGTCGAGCCTCGCGCGCCGCGTCTCGACCCACACCGTGTTCAACGCCCGTGATCCGCAGCGGGTCGCCCTCGCGGCCCTCGCCGACGAAGTCTTCCTGCGCGCGGCCCACACGAGCTACCGCGCCTCTCGCGACCGCGCGATCGCCGCGTGCGAGCGCCTGCCGGTGTCGTTCGCGCGACCGACGGGCGGCGCCTACCTGTTCCCACTTCGGCGAGCGCCTCCGCGGTCGCCCGCTCGCCGCGTTCCCCAGCACGCCGGATCGATCACGGCGTGCCCCTCGCGCCCGGCGAGGCGTTCGGCGTGGCGTCTCCGCCACGCTCGGCTGTGCCACACCGTTGTTCCTGCCGCGCGCCTCGACGAGGGCCTTCGCCCGCCTCGGCGCGGCGCTCGAGAGCTTCGGCCAGCGCACGAGCTGGCTCACGACCAGCGCCGCCGCCAGCACCACGAGCGCCAGCACGACGAGGTGCCACGCGTGGGTCGTGCGCCGCTTGCGGAGGCCCGAGGCTGTGCGCTCGAGCGCAGGGTAGCGCTTGGTCGGGAGTGGATCCGGACGCGACGAGCGCGCGCGCCCGCACACCGGAGCTCGGCATCGGCGATGGATGAGCAAGCCGTGGGCACGCTGCGGCCGGATCGACGCCTGCGGCCACCGCGAACGCCTCGGCCATCTCGAGCGCGTCCGCGAACCGGTCGTCGGGGGTCTTGGCGTGAGGGCCTTCTCCATCCAGGCGTCGATCGCGGCCGGCAGCTCGGGCACGCGCGCGCTTCGGCGGTTTGGCCGGCTGGCCGACGATGCGGAACCCGATCCGCCGAGATTGGCCGTCCCGAACGGCAGCTGCCCGGTGAGCAGGCGATACACCGTGGCGCCCAGCGACCAGATCGCTCCGCTCGTCGACCGCCTGCGCCAGCGCCTGCTCGGGGCCCGCGTACGCCGGCGTGCCGACGATCGAGCCGCGGCGAGTCCGAGGCTTCGTGCGACGAGGCCGGGTCCTCGCCGAGCAGCTTCGCGATGCCGAAGTCCATCAGCTTCACGTGCACGTCGAGCGAGCCGTCGTCGGGCTTCTGGTCGTGTTCACGTTGGCGGGCTTGAGATTCACGGTGCACGACGGCCGCGGCGTGGGCGACCGAGAGCGACGCGCGCGAGGTGCGCGACGATGCGCACCACCAGCAAGAAGC
>JADJMO010000001.1 GCA_016709545.1 Myxococcales bacterium | reverse complement strand
CACGACCGCCGAGATCTTCGACCCCGTGACGAATGGCTTCAAGACGACCGAGGCCACCGCGGGCGCGCGCTACAACCATCTGGCCGCCTCGTTCGCGGCCGGGGTGCTCGTGGTGGGCGGAGACGGGTACACCACCGCGGAGCGCTACGTCGCGATCCCGGACGGCACGACCTGCAGTCTCGGCGCCGACTGCGAGTCGGGCGCGTGCGTCGACGGGGTGTGCTGCAACACCCCCTGTACAGGGTCCTGCGCCGCGTGCGACGTGCCAGGCGCGATCGGCACCTGCACCGCCGTGGTGGGCACGCCCCATGGCACGCGCAGCTGCGGACTCTTCGCGACCTGCACGAGCAGCGGCTGTGCGACCACGTGCGCCAGCAGCGCCGACTGCGTCGCGAGCGCGTACTGCGCCGGCACGGTGTGCGCGGCCAAGAAGACCAACGGCGCGGGGTGCTCGGCCAGCGGCGAGTGCGCGAGCGCCCATTGCGTGGATGGCGTCTGCTGCGACGCCGCGTGCGGCGGCGCCTGCGAGGCGTGCGACGCGACGGGCAAGGTCGGCACGTGCTCGGCAATCACGGGCGCACCGCACTGGACGCGGCCTGCCTGCGGGGGCGTGGGCGCGGGCACCACGTGCGGAAACACGTGCGACGGCCTGGACCGCGCCAAGTGCAACTACCCGAAGGCCTCGGCCGCCTGTGGCGTCGACGGCTGCGCCAGCGGCATCGAGACGCACGTGAGCGCGTGCGACGGCCGGCAAGTGCTCCGACGTGGCGACCGCCTGCGGCGCGTATGCCTGCGGCGCCACTGCCTGCAAGAAGACGTGCGCGGGCACGGCCGACTGCGCCGCCGGGTTTCTCTGCAGTGGCACGACCTGCGTGCCGCTGCCGGGACTCGGCGAGGCCTGTGCGACGGGCGCGACCTGCTCGAGCGGTCTGTGCACGGACGGCGTGTGTTGTGGTGTCGCGGACTGTGGCGTGGACAGGAGCTGCGCCCTCGGCACCCCGAAGGGCACCTGCGCGAAGAAGCCGGCAGCGCCCTGCCTCTCGAGCGCGGAGTGCGGGTCGGGCGCGTGCGTCGACGGCGTCTGCTGCGACGCCGCGTGCAGCGGACAGTGTCAGGCGTGCGACCTGCCCGGCAAGCTCGGCACCTGCAGCCCCGTCGTCGGCGCGCCCCGCGGCGGCCGACCGAGCTGCGACGATGGCAAGGGCGATCCGTGCGCGGCGCGCAGCTGTGATGGCGCCGTGAAGACAGATGTCTGCACCGCGTTCGCGCCACCCTCGGTCGCCTGCCGGGCTGCGGCATGCAAGGGCGACGCGTTCGTGGCCGCGGCGAGCTGCGACGGCTCCGGCAGCTGCGCGGCTTCGATCGAGAGTTCCTGTGTGCCGTACGCGTGCACGCCAGGGGGCTGTCGCGCGCGGTGCGACTCGAAGGCCGACTGCACGAAGGACCACGACTGCGTCGCCGCGGTGTGCAAGGCGGTGGGCGCGACCTGCACCGACGACCGGACCGGTTCCAAGGACAAGACCGGTGCGGTCACGCCGTGCGGCGCATACCTCTGCGATGGGGACCAGGGCACCTGCCGCGGCAGCTGCACGGCCAGTACGGACTGCGCGGCAGGGTTCGCGTGCGACAGCACGGACTCGCGCTGCATCCCGGCCGCGCCGACCCTGGGCGACGATGGGGGGTGCCAGATGGGGAGCGCAGGGGGCGGAGCGTGGGGCCTGCTCGGCCTCTCCGCGTTCGCGGCCACTCGTCGGAGACGAAGGCTCCCTCGAGCCGTCAGGGGTGTGAGCCGTCAGGGGTGGAACGCGTGCTGCAAACGCCCACTGTAGATAGAGGACGGCCGTTCCGGCGAGGCCTACCGGGACGAGCACGCGCGAGAAGAACGCCATGGCGGGGTGATCCTCACCCTGCTGCGCCGCGCGCGCGCGCCGGAGGAGATCGCGCGCCAGTGTGGGCGAGACGTCGCGCTCGGCGAGCGGAAGTTCGTGGGGCTCGGGATGCGGATCAGTCATGGGTCTTCTCCAGCCGCGCCTCGAGGCGAGCCCGCGCACGCGCGAGCCGCTGTCGGAACGTATCGTAGCGGATGCCGAGGATGCGGGCCGCCTCCTCCTGCTCGAAGCCCTCGACGGCCACGAGCAAGAGCACCTCGCGGTCGCCGTCGGCGAGGCGGAGCAGGGCGCGTTCGAGCCGCAGCATCGCGCGCCGCTGCTCGGTGAGCTCGTCGGGAGAGGCCGCCTCCGAGGCGATCCATTCGGGCTCGTCGCCCATCGCGACGAGGCGGGACAGGTCGAGCATCGACCAGCGGCGATGGCTCACCCAGGCGTTGCGCGCCACGGTGAACAGCCACGCGGCGAGGTCGGTGTCCTCGGCGAGGCGCGTGCCGTTGCGCGCGAGCTTGAGCCAGGTGTCCTGGAGCAGCTCCTCGGCGACGTCGCGCCGGCGGCACAGGCGCAGGAGGAAGCCGAACGTGCGCGCGCGGTACTTGTGGTAGGCCGCCTCGAGCGCGCGGGGTTCCCCGCGGCGCAGTCCCTCGACGAGGGGGAGGTCGGTCTCGTCACGCACGAGAGAGAGAACGCCCGAAGTCCCGGGCTGTGACAAGGGACGGGTGAACGAAAAGATCCGTCACAGGTACGGGGCGGGCGCGTTCCACTCCCCGAGGAGCACGAGAAATCCCATGCTGACCATGTTTCGCAACGGCGGGTTCCCGATGTGGTTCATCCTGGTGTTCGGGCTGCTCACGCTCGGCACCTCGTTCGTCTACGCCCTGCGGCCGGCCCGCGAGCGCGAGGGGTTCGTGAAGTGGATGTGCATCGCCACCGTCGCCTCGGTCGGCTCGGGGACGGCGGCGGACTTCGCGGCGGTGGCGCGCTACGTCGCGAGCCACCCGATGGACGGGAACCGGCTCGCGGTGATCGTGGTCGAGGGCCTCGGCGAGTGCACGAGCCCCGCCATCCTCGGGTTCTCGCTGCTCTCGCTCACCGCGCTGATGATGGCCGTCGGCCGGCGCCGCCTCGACGCCCGCGCGGCCTGACCCGATCTACGAGAGCCCCATGCCGATCCACGCGTGGGGCTTGTCGGTGAGCGGGTCGTTGGTCGGGACGAACACGCCGAACGCGCCGATGCCGCCGTCGACCTCGGCGAGGGTGAACCGCATCGAGACGCGATCGCCCGCGAAACAAGGCTTTCGGTAGCCGATCTCGATCCAGCGCGCGAGCACGACGGGGGAGCGACCGACCTCGGCGAGGCGGCAGACGACGGCCTCCTCGAACAGGCTCAGGTAGACCAGCGAGTTCACGTGCTGGTTGCTGTCGGTGTGGGCGAGGCCGAACACGAAGGGGTCGGAGATCCACGGCTCACCGAGGGCCCTGGCGCCGGCGGGGAGCACGGCGGCCGCGGAGAGGGGGCGCGAGGTCCAGCGGTGCGGGGGGACGCTCCCCTCGAGGTCGCGCACCTTGCGGGACTCGGGCGGCGCGAACGGGCGGGTGAACACGTGCTCGGCGAACACGCGACCGACGGGCACGACCTCGCCGGCGCGCTCGGGGGGCGGCAGGTTGGTGCGACCGCGGGGCGCCGCGAGATCGACCCAGGCGTTGAAGAACACGCGGTCCACCCCACCCGCGGCGTCGACGGAGTGGGCCAGCTGGAGGCGCCCGTCGCAGGCGAGGTTGCCGATGGCGATCGGGTCGTCCGTGCTCTCGACGACGAGGCGGGTGAGGATCGGGATGGTGCCGGTGCGCAGCATGGCCGTCGCGTCGGCGCGGTGCTCGACGATGCCGCGCCACACGGTCTCGCCGAGGCCCGGGGGCAGCGCCTCGAGGCGGACGCGGCCGTCCTGGGCGACGTCCTCGTAGCGCAGCAAGAGGGGCGCCTTCGCGCGGTCTTCGGGGACGACTTCGGGCGGGGGAGGGAACCAGGGCGCGTGCACGGACGGACGCTAGTACTGCTACGCTCTTCTGCCCATGTCGCCGCGGGACCTCCTCCTCGCCGCCCTGCCCGACGCCGCGCGGGCGCGCTTCGCCGCGCTCGACCTCGCCGCCCGTCTGACCGGACTCGCCGCCTCGACCAGCGACGCGCTCGGGTTCGCGGTGAGCGCCGCGCAGATCGCGGAGGCGATGGGGCCGCGGCTCGACCCAGAAGCCAAGGACGCCGAGGCCGAGCTCTCGGCGCTCGCGGTCGAAGACCTCGCGCTCGCGGCCGCGTGCGCGCGCGGCGAGGACGCGGCGCTGCGCGCGTTCGACCGGCGCCACGGCGAAGACCTCGACCTCGCGATCGCCAAGAGCCCGAACCTGCGCACCAGCAAGGAGGAGTTCCGCCAGCTGTTCCGCGACCGCATGTTCGTGGCCGAGCCCGGCGCGCCGCCGCGGATCGCGGGCTACGCGGGGCGCGGCTCGCTCCGCGCGTGGGTCCGCGTCACCGCCACCCGCATGGTGATCGACCTCTCGCGCGCGAAGAAGCAACCCGAGCCGGTGTCCGACGACGCGCTCGCCTCGCTCCTGCCCGCCACCGCCGACCCCGAGATCACCTACCTGCGCGACGCCTACGCCTCGCTGCTCCCCGCGGCGTTCGACGACGCGCTCGCCAAGCTCACGCCGCGGCAGCGCAACTTGCTGCGCCAGCGCTACCTGCATGGGCTCTCCGGCGACAAGCTCGCGGGCATGTACGGCGTGCACCGCGGCACGATGTTCGGCTGGATCGAGGACGCGCGCCGCTCGCTGCTCGGGCACGTGCGCAACGCGATGCACGCGCGGGTGCCGGCCCACCAGCTCGACAGCATCGTCGCGCTCCTCGGGAGCCGGCTCGATCTCAGCGTCGGTCGGATGCTCGTGCACGACCTCGAGCCCGAGCGCTGATTCATGCGACCGGGCTGCTTCGGCGCCGAGGAGCTCGAGCAGGTCGCGCTCGGCACCGCGAGCCCCGCGCTCCGCGCGCGCGCGGACGAGCACCTCGACGGGTGCCCCGACTGCCGCCACCTCGTGAGCGAGCTCGCGCGACTGTTCGGGTCGATGGCGCCCGCGGTCGGGGCGAGCGCGAGCCCCTCGTGGGCCTATCACGCGACCCTGCCGGTGCGGCCGGCCTCGCTGCCACCGCCGAGCGTCGGTCGCTACCAGATCGGGCAGCGGCTCGGCGAGGGCGGCATGGGCGTGGTCTACGCGGCCTACGACCCGGAGCTCGACCGGCAGGTCGCGATCAAGCTGCTGCACCCCGACCCGGACACCGACGCCGCCGAGCACCGCGCGCGCCTGCTCCGCGAGGCGCAGGCGATGGCGCGCCTCAACCACCCGAACGTCGTGGCGGTCTACGACGTCGGCACCGTGGGCGCGCAGGTGTTCGTCGCCGTCGAGTTGATCCAGGGCTCGACGCTGCGCCGCTGGCTCGAGGAGCGCCCCCGCGCCCTCTCCGAGATCCTGCGCGTGTTCCTCGACGCGGGGCGCGGCCTCGCGGCCGCCCACGATCAGGGGCTCGTGCACCGGGATTTCAAGCCCGACAACGTGCTCGTCGGCTCGGACGGCCGCGCGCGCGTCACCGACTTCGGCCTCGCGCGGAGGGCGGACGGTGCGCTCCCGGCGGAGGCGGCGGTGGGGCACACCCACACGCTCGCGCTCGCGGGCACGCCGGCGTACATGGCGCCGGAGCAGTTCCGCGGCGAGCCGACCGACGCGCGCACCGATCAGTTCGCCTTCGGGGTGGCGCTCTACGAGGCGGTGCTCGGCGCCCGGCCCTTCGCCGGAGAGGCCCTGGGCGTTCTCGCGCGCAACGTCGTCGAGGGCAAGCTGCGGCCACCGAGCGCGCCTGCCCCGCGCTGGCTCCGGCAGGTCCTCGCGCGCACGCTCGCCCGTCGCCGCGAGGACCGGTTCTCGTCGATGCACGCGGTGCTCACCGAGCTCGCGCACGACCGCGGTCGACCGCTGCGGTTCGGCGCGCTCTCGGTCGCTGCGCTGCTCGGCGTCGCGGGCCTCGTCATCGTGTTCCGGGCGTTCCTCACGCCACCGCCGAGCGGGGTGCCCACGACCCTCGCGAGCGCCGGGCCCGTCCTCGAAGGGTGCGCGATCGACGAGGTGGGGGCCCGCTTCGGCGACAAGGAGCGCGCGGCGCTCGAGAAGGCCTTGGGCAGCAAGAGCGCGGCGCTCGCGACGCGCGTCGTCGAGGAGCTCGGGGCCTGGGCCGACAGCGTCGCGGAGGAGCGCAAGGCGGCGTGCAAGGCGCACGCGAAGCTCCCGCCGAACGAGGCGGCCTGCTTCGACGACCACCTGCGCACGCTCGAGGCGTACGTGGGCGCCGCGACCCGCGCCGACGTCCGGGGCCTCGCGCTCGGCGCCGAACGCCTGATGGACCTGCCCTCGGCGAGCGCGTGCAGAGACAAGGGCGACCCGTTCCCGGCGCCGAGCAGCGACGCCGGCACCGAGTTCGGCAGGCGCCGCGACCGCCTCGCCGCGGCGCGGGCCGCGCTCGCCTTCGGCAACGAGGAGGACGCCGCCCGCGCCCTCGACGACGTCCTCGCCGCGAGCCCCGAGCATTGGACGCTCGCGGAGGCGCACCTGCTCGCGGGCCGACGCTCGCTCGCGCGCAGCGACTTCTTGCTGGCGCGCGCGTCCTTCGAGACCGCGCTCGCCACCGCCCGCGAGGGCAAGCACACCCGCCTCTCCCACCTCGCCGCGCGGAACCTCGTCGAGGTGGACGGCGTCTGGCTGCTCTACAAGGTCGACGAGCCGCTCCGCATCGTCTCCGATCTCGCCCCGAAGGGCGCGCTCGAGCAGGCCCGGGTGGTCGTGCTGCGCGCCGAGCTCGCGCTCGCCCAGGGCAAGCCCGAGGACGCGAAGGACGGGCTCGTGGACCTCCTCGTCGACGAGAAGTCGATCGAGGGCCACCCCGTCCACACGGCGGCGCTGATCGCGCTCACCGAGGCGCACCTGATGCTCGACGAGCCGTCGCGCGCCGAGACCCGGGCCAAGCAGGCGATGCTCGCGGCCAAGAAGCGCGAGGGTGACGTGCGCAACTCCGCGCGCGCCGCGATCGCCATGGCCCGGGTGGAGCTCGCGCTCGGCAAGCCCGTGGACGCGGTGGACCGCCTGACCATGCTGCGCAAGGCGGTGTTCGACTTCCTCAGCATCCAGGACCCGTTGCTCGCCCGGATCGACGACGAGCTCGGGCTCGCGTACGAGGCCGAGGGCAAGCTGTCCGAAGCGCGCAAGGCGTACCAGCGGTCGCTGACCACGCTCACGATGATCCGGAAGGACCAGCCGCTCGCGGCCTACCCCTGGGCGCGCCTCGCCTGGGTCTCCGTGCGAGAGGGGCACGACGGGCGCAAGGAAGCGACGGAGGCGCTCACGCTGGCGGAGGTCGCCTTCGGCAAGGAGTCGCCGGCGCTCGTCACCCCGCTCCGCGCCCTCGCGGCCGCGCGCGCCCAGCAGAAAGACCTCACCGGCGCGCTCGAGTCCCTCGACAAGGCGACCGAGCTCATCGAGGCCCAGTTCGGGTTCGTGGCGCCGCTCTACGGCGACGTCACGGAGGATCGCGGCCTCGTCTACACCGCCTTCGGGCGCCTCAAGGACGCGCTCACGGCGCACGACGATGGGATCCTGTGCCTGCAGTCGCGGTACGGCATGAAGAGCCGCAAGGTCACGGCGAACCTCGTGCGCCGGGCGGATCTCGCGGCGAAGCTCGGCGACGACGAGTACGCCCAGCGGCTCTACGGCGCCGCCCTGCCCGACCTCGAAGAGCGCCTCGGGCCGACGGACCCCGAGGTCGTCGCGCTGCGAAAGAAGATCAAGAAGCCCTGATCCGGGTGGCACCGCCGGGTGCCAAGGGTGCGGGGGAGCGCATTCCTTTCGGTGTTCGCAGGGGGTTGCCGTCACGACGAGGCCGCCGGGGAGGGCGGCCGGCATGGGCAGGGTTCGTGCTTCGCCTCCTGCCAGCATGACCGCTCCGGACGTCGTCCACGAGGCCGCCGCGCGGGTCGCGCCCGAGATCCTGGCGTTCCTGCGCGCGCTGATCGCGATCCCCTCGGAGAGCGCCGGTGAGCGCGCCGTCGTCGAGCGGGCGGCCGCGGAGATGCGCGCCGTCGGCTTCGACGAGGTCCGGGTGGACGCCTTCGGCAACGTGCTCGGGCGCGTGGGTCACGGCCCGCACGTGATCGCGATCGACGGCCACCTCGACACGGTGGGCGTCGGCGACCCGGGGACCTGGACCCGCGACCCCTACGCGGGCGTCGTCCAGGGCGGCGTCGTGTACGGGCGGGGGGCGAGCGATCAGGAGGCGGGCTTCGCGGCCGCGGTGCACGGGGCGCGCCTCGCGAAGGAGCTCGGCCTGCTCGAGGGCGTGTCGCTGTGGGTCACGGGCACCGTCATGGAGGAGGACTGCGACGGCCTCTGCTGGCAGTACTTGCTCCGCGAGAAGGTGCTCGCGCCCGAGGTCGTGGTCCTCACCGAGCCCACCAACCTCGCCGTCTACCGCGGTCACCGCGGGCGCATGGAGATCGAGGTGCGCACGCAGGGTCGCTCGGCGCACGGCTCCGCGCCCGAGCGGGGCATCAACGCCGTCTACCGCATGGCGCCCATCCTGCTCGAGGTCGAGCAGCTCGACGCGCGCCTGTCGGCGAGCGCCGACCCGTTCCTCGGCAAGGGCTCGGTCACCGTGTCCGAGGTGCGCTCCACGTCGCCCTCGCTGTGCGCGGTCGCCGACAGCTGCACGATCCACCTCGATCGGCGCCTGACGACGGGTGAGACCAAGGCCTCGGCCGTGGCAGAGATCGAGGCCCTGCCCGCGGTGCGCGCGGCGGGGGCGACCGTGCGCGTGCTCGACTACGCGCGCGCGACCCACACTGGCCTCGTCTATCCGACCGAGAAGTACTACCCGACCTGGTTGCTCGCGGAGGACCACCCCGCGGTGCGCGCGGGGGTCGCCGCCTCGACGACGGCGATCGGGAGCGCCACCGTCGGCAAGTGGGTGTTCTCGACCAACGGCGTCGCCACCTGCGGGATGTTCGGCGTGCCGACCATCGGGTTCGGCCCCGCGAACGAGATCCACGCGCACACCCCCGACGACCAGTGTCCCGTCGATCACCTCGCGAAGGCGGCGGCCTTCTACGCCAGGTTCCCGAGCGCCTTCTTGCAGGCGCTGCGAGAGGAGAAGCCATGACCCCCCACCGTCTGTGCGAACGCGCCGAGGCTCTCGGGGCCCTGCACCCGAACCTCCACGGCAAGGACTTCCTCCTGTCGTACGAGCTCCCCGACGACGCCATCGGCTTCGTGCACCGCGCGGCCGCGTGGCTCCACGACGCCGCGCGGGCCGGGCTCTCGCTGCGCGTGTTCGACGGCGGCGTCGGGGTCTCGATCTTCCGCGACAAGTCCACGCGCACCCGCTACGCATACCGCGCGGCGTGCAGCCTGCTCGGCCTCCAGACGGAGGAGATCGACGAGTCCACCTCGCAGATCGCGCACGGCGAGACGGTGCGCGAGACGGCGGCGATGCTCGGGTTCTGCACCGAGGTGGTGGGCATCCGCGACGACATGTTCCTCGGCGAGGGACACAAGTACATGAAAGAGGTGGCCGCCTCGCTCGAGGAGTCGTCGCACAAGGGCGCGCTGCTCGGCCGCCCCGCGGTCCTGAACCTGCAGTGCGACGTCGACCACCCGACCCAGGCCCTCGCCGACCTGTGTCACCTGGAGCAGGTGTTCGGCGGCCTCGAGGCGCTGCGCGGCAAGAAGCTCGTGATGAGCTGGGCGAGCTCGCCGAGCTACGGCAAGCCGCTGAGCGTGCCGCAGGGCGTGGTGGCGCTGATGACCCGGTTCGGCATGGACGTCGTGCTCGCGCACCCGCCCGGGTACGAGCTGCTCGACGAGCCTCTCGCCGCCGCGCGCCGGTTCGCCAAGGCGAGCGGCGGCAGCTTCGCGCGGACGAGCTCGATGGAGGAGGCCTTCGCGGGCGCAGACATCGTCTACCCCAAGAGCTGGGCTCCGGCCTCGGTGATGCGCGAGCGCACGCGGCTCCTCCGCGCGCGCGAGACCGGCCGGCTCGCCGACCTCGAGAAGCAGGCGCTCGCCGAGAACGCGCGGCACCGCGGCTGGGAGTGCACGGACGAGATGATGGCGCTCACGAAGGACAAGAAGGCGCTCTACATGCACTGCCTGCCGGCCGACGTCAGCGGCGTGTCGTGCGAGGCCGGCGAGGTCAGCGCCAAGGTCTTCGAGCGCGCCCGGCTCGACACCTACCGGCAGGCGAGCCACAAGCCGTTCGTCGTCGCGGCGATGATCCTCGCGACGCGGTTCGCCGATCCGGCGGCCGAGCTGCACCGGATCGCGAGCCGCGCGAAGCCGCGCCGCGGCGCGTGATCAGCGGCGCGCGCCCGTGAACAGCGCGAGGGTGCGCTCGGGCGCGCCCTGGTGCGCGCGCGACCACGCGAGCAGGCCCGCGAAGCCCGCGGTGCCGGTCGCGTCGGCGTCGATGGAGGTGACGCTTCGCCCGAGCGACTCGGCCTCCAGCACGGTGGCCTCGTCCACGACGATCGGCCAGCCACCGGTCGTGAACATGGCGCGGAGGAGCGCGACGGCGTCGTAGGTCTCGTCGTCGAGGATGCCGTGGGCCGCGCTGTGGCCGGGGTGTGGCCAGATCGGCAGCCAGTGCGGCCGGTCGACGACGACCTCGGCGAGCACCGCCTCGACGAGGGGAGCGACCGCCTCGTCGCGCAGGGCGTCGGCGAGCGCGTCTCCGCGTTGTGGGAGCGGGTGGAACGTGCGCGCGCGGACGACCTCGACGATGCGCTCGTAGGCGGCGGCGAGCGGGGCGACGGCCTCGGTCTGCACGGTCATGAAGCGAGGTCGCGTCGGGAGCGCGCCGAGGGCCACGGCGTCGTCGAACGCCCGCGCGAGCGAGCTGCCGAGCGCGCCGCCGCCGACCTGGACGAACACGCGTTCGAAAGGCGCGGCCTGCTGCGCGACGATCTCGAAGCCGAGGGTCTTGCCGCCGTCGAGCGTGAGGCCGCACTCGGGACCCTGGCAGGCGAACGGGAGCGCCCCCTCGGCCACCGCGGCGCGGAACGCCGCGACCGTGGGGTCACCGAGCACACCGTCCTCGCGCGCGCACACGCGCACGTCGGCGCCGAGGTGACGGAGGCGGGCGAGCACGTTGGGGTGCGCGTCCGTGGGGACCATCACCGCGAGCGCGCGATTCGCGGCGCGCGCCAGCACCGCCGCCGCGAGCGCCGCGTTGCCGCAGCTCGCGATGGCGAGCCTCGGGGCCGGGGACGGCTCGAGCCCTGCCGCGCGCACGACCTCGAGGTGGAGCAGCACGCCGAAGAGGTGGCGCCCCTTGTGCGAGCCACCGACGTTGTTCGTCTCGTCTTTGACCCACACCTCGTGGGGGAGCGGGAAGTCACCGCGCACCAGCGGGGTGGTCACGAAGCCGCGCCCGTCGACCTCGGTCAGCGCGCGATGCAGGCGCTCCTCGATCGCGAGGTATCCGGCGTCGCCGAGGCCCAGGGTCAGCGCCGCCGCGTGGGCGTGCAGGAGGTGGCGGTGGCGGACGAAGGGGCGCCCCTCGTCGGTCGGGAAGACCGCGCGGTGCGGATCGAGCCAGGGCGCGACGAGGTGATCCGCGCCGTCGCCAGCGCGTTCGCACACGAAGGGATAGGGGGCGTCGACGAGGCGAGTGGGCACATGGCCACACGCCTCGCAGCGGAGAGACACCGCGCCGATCACCCGAGGGATCGTACTCGGCTCAGCGACAGCGCGCGACGGTGCCGAGCCAGGTAGGACGCTTCGGTGGACCGGCGGGATCGGGGTGCAGATCGATCACCGAATCGCCCCCGAGCTCCGCGGCCGCGCCGCGCAGACCGTCGTAGGGGAACGTCTTCTCGCCGCTGGACCAGGCGCGCACCACGCCGAGCTTGTGGCACGAGGGCGGCGGATCGCCGGCGTCCTCGACGCCATAGAGGACCACGCCGGCGCCCGCGGTCGGCGAACTCGCGGGCTTGCCCTCGAGCAGCTCCCAGTTGCGCACGCCACAGCCAGCGAACAAGAGCGCGAGGAGCGCGAAGCGGTTCATGGGACGATCTCTCGCACGGAGTACCGGGGGAAGTCCACGTCGTGCCAGCCGCCGGTGCGCGCGCGGTACCAGTGGCATCGTCGGCAGGTCGTGGGTCGGCTACAATCCGAGCATGGCCGATGCGCGCAAAGTGAACCTCGCCGATCCGGACTACGAGCCGACGGACGAGGATCTGCAGCGTCTCGCGCACGAGGCTTTCGAGGACGTTCCGCGACGGCGTGCGGCGGCCCTGGAACGGCTTCACGCGCGGATTGCGGAGGACCGGCGCCGGCTCGAAGGCGAACGGGCAGCGAGAGTCGCGAAGTGAAGCCAGCGTTGTTGGTCATCGCCGGCCCGAACGGCGCCGGGAAGACCACGATCACGGTGAGGCTGCGGCAAGAGCGCTGGAGCGAGGGCGTCGAATACCTGAATCCCGACGACGTCGCGCGGGAGCGTTTCGGCGATTGGAACTCTCCCGAAGCCGTTCTCGCGGCCGCACAATGGACAGAGGCCCGCCGCAACGAGCTGTTGTCGTCGAGGTTGGGCATCGCGTTCGAAACGGTGCTGTCGTCGACCGAGAAGGTGGACTTCCTCGAACGGGCACGGGCAGCGGGGTACTTCGTGCGGGTCTTCTTCGTGAGCACGTCCGATCCGAGGATCAACGCTGCACGGGTCGCTGGGCGCGTCATGGATGGCGGCCACACCGTCCCGATCGAGAAGATCGTTGGCCGATACGAGCGGGCGATGGCCAACCTGCCTGCGGTGCTCGCGATCGCCGACCGCGTGTATCTGTACGACAACTCGATCGACGACGAGGAGGCCCGTCTCTGTGCCCGCACTCAGGACGGCACGCTCCGCAAGGTCTACGGCGCCCTGCCGCAGTGGGTGGCCGACGCGACCCAGGGCCTTGCGCGTCATGCGGGACTCATCGATTTGCGTCCGACACCGTCGACCGTCTGAAGATCGTCCACCCTCCGACGCGAGCTCGACCAACTTCGGCAGGAGCCTCGCGGTCTCGGGCGCGCGCCTCGCCGTCTCGAGGAGACCGACCAGGCGGAGTCGACTCTGGATGCGGGCGGAGTCGACTCCGGACCACGAGCCCACCGGCCATCGCCCGTCGACCCTCTGGAAGTCGTCCACCCGCCGCTCCAGCTTCCCATGGGAAAACCGGATATCGTCGGCCGATGGCGCGCCCCCTCCTCCTCGTCGCGACGTGCCCCCTGCTCCTTGCCTGCAGCGACCGCGCCCCCGCCCCTTCGCCGCTGCCACCCACCGCGTCGGTGGCCATCGAAGGCGCGCGGCTGGAGCCGGGGGGCCTCCGCCTCGAGCGGGCCGGCGGGAGCCTCGCGACGACGGCCATCGGGCGGGCCGGCGCCCCTCGCACCCTCTCGAAGGCGACGCCCACCCGCCGTGACGGCCGCGCGATCCTCGACCGCGACGGCGTGCGTGAGTGGTGGGTGGGGGGCGCACGCGGGCTCGAGCTCGGCTACGACCTCGCGCGCCGACCGGACGGTGAGGGTGAGCTCGCCGTCACGCTCACCCTCGACCACGGCACGAGACCGGTGACGGTGCGCGTGCCGAGCGATGGCGTCGCGGCCTTCGTCTTCGTCGACCAGGCCTTGTGGCTCACCTTCAGCGAGCTCGCCGCCAAGGACGCCAGCGGCAGGGTCTTGCCGTCGCGCTTTCGCGCCGCAGGTCCCCGCCTCGAGCTCGTGATCGACGACCGCGGCGCCCTGTACCCCATCGCGATCGATCCCATCGTCTCCTCGGGCACCGAGACCAAGCTCTCCGCGGACGTGTCGGGCGGAGCCGGCTTCGGCCAGGCGATCGCGATGACGACCGACAAGCTCGCGATCAAGGAGGCCCAGCCCATCCCGGGCGGCTCCGAGGCGGCCGTGGTGCTGTATCGGCGAAGCGCGAGCGACTGGTCGCCGAGCGGGCGCGTCACCCTCCCGGTCAGCTCCGGGGGCACGGACTCGTTCGGGGCCTTCGGCGACGCGCTCGGGTTCGCGACCGATGGGAGTGTGCTCGTCGGGGACATCCGCTTCTCGTACGGCTCCTCGACCTGGGCCGGAGGCGTGTTCGGCTACGCGTTCTCGACCAGCGCCTACACCGCGCTGCTCAAGCCGGCGAGCGCGGCCGCGGACGATCAGTTCGGCTTCGCCATCGGCGCCTCGAGCAACAGCGTGATCGTGGGTGCGCGGAGCACGTCGGGCGCGGCCGGCGCGGCCTACGTCTTCTCCCCGGCCGCGGGCACCGTCTACACCCAGCAGGCCAAGCTCACGCCGCCGAGCGCCACGGAGTACTTCGGCTGGGACGTCGCGACGGACGGCGACCTCGCCGCGGTCGGCTGCATCTCCGACAAGGCCTACTCGTACCGCCGGACCGGCACGAGCTGGTCGTACGACGCCACGCTCGTCGGCAGCGACACGCTCTCGGGCGACGCCTTCGGCCAGCGGCTCGCGCTCGCCGGCTCGACGCTGCTGGTGGGCGCGCCCGGGAAGCTCGTGGGGACCGACCCGAGCGGCCAGGCGTACGTCTTCGTCGCCGGCGGGACCGGGTTCACCGAGCAAGCCAAGCTGTTCACGGCGCCCCCGGTCGCGGGGCAGGCCGGCACCGCGGTCGCGCTGTCGGCCGACGGCAACACCGCCTTCGTCGGCGCGCCGGCCGCCGCGGGCGGGCAGGGCCGGGTCTTCGCGTTCAAGCGCACCGGCACGACCTGGTCGCTCGTCCGCACGATCGCGCCCTCCGACGCGAGCTCCACCAACTTCGGCAGGAGCCTCGCCGTCTCGGGCGCGCGCCTCGCCGTCTCGAGCCCGCCCAGCTTCGTCTACGTGTACGACCCTGCGCTCGGCCTGGCGCTCGGCGGCGCGTGTGTCGCCTCGACCGACTGCGCGGCCGGCGCGTGCGTCGACGGCGTCTGCTGCGCGACCTCGTGCACCGGACAGTGCGAGGCCTGCAACCTCAAGGGCAAGGAGGGCACGTGCTCGCCGGTGAGCGGCGCTCCGGTCGGCGCGCGGACCGCTTGCGGTGGAACCGGCCCCTGCGCGAGCACCTGCGACGGCACGACGACCACGGCCTGCACCGCCCCCGGCGTCACGACGACCTGCGGCGCGGCCAGCTGCGACGGATCGGGGCGCGCGGTGCCCGTCGGTCACTGCGACGGGAGTGGCGCCTGCACGGCCTCGAGCCCGGTGCCGTGCGGCACCTACGCGTGCGTCGGCGGCGCCTGCGCAGCCAAGTGCACGACCGACGCGGACTGCGCGACCGACGCGCGCTGCGACGCGACCGGCGCGTGCGTCGGCAAGTCGACCGTCGGCGGCAAGTGCGCCGCCGGCTCCGAGTGCTCGAGCGGGTTCTGCGTCGACGGCGCGTGCTGCGATCGCGCGTGCGCCGGCCAGTGCGAGGCGTGCGATCGCCCGAGCGCGCCCGGCACCTGTGGCGCCGTCACGGGAGCGCCCCACGGCGCGCGGATCGCCTGCCCGAAGCCGACTTGTTCGCTCGGCGTCGCGACGACCGCTGCCTGCGGCGCGTCGGGCGCCTGCGAGGTCACGACCGCTTCCTGCGCACCGTACGCGTGCGACGGGACCGGCTGCGCGGCCAGCTGCACGAGCGACACGGACTGCGCCACCGGGACCTCGTGCCGATCCGGCGCCTGCCTCCCGCCGGTCACCGACGCCGGTGCCCCCGCCATCGCCGGCGGGCTGCGCCTCTGCACGGTCGACAGCGAGTGCGCGACCGGGCACTGCTCGGACGGCGTCTGCTGCGACCGAGCGTGCAAGGAGAAGTGCCACTCCTGCGTCGTGCCGGGCCTGGTCGGCACCTGCACCGCGGAGCCGGGGCTCGACCTGCGAAAGGAGTGCGACGCCGCGCGGTGCTCGACGACCTGCGGCTCGGGGGCCTGCCGCCCGATCCGCGCCGGCGACCAGTGCGCCCCGAGCGTCTGCACCGGACCGAGCACGCTGAAGGGCCCCTCGACCTGCAGCGGCGCGGGCGCTTCGTGCGACACGGCCGCGGCGGTGTACGAGTGCGCGCCGTACGCGTGCGCGCTCGGCGCGTGCCTCTCGAGCTGCGGCAAGAGCGACGAGTGCGCGGCCGGCTTCGCGTGCGACACGGCCACCGGCCGCTGCGAGACCCAGGTCGCGGCCACGGACGGCGGGTGCGCGATCGAGCAGGTCGGTCTCCCCGGCGCGCCCGCGTGGTTGGGGCTCGCGGTGCTCGCCCTCACGCGGGCGAGGCGGCGGACCGCATCCCGGCCGCGCGGCCTCGGACCTTGAACGGCGCACGCTCTCTCTGGAGATTCGCTCCGCCGCGACGCCGCATCCTCCGTGGTAGCGAGAACAGGTGACGAAGACGTGGCGCGCGCAGCACACCGCGATCCCCGGGCTCGCGGAGAGCATCACCGCCGATGGGTGCGTGCTCGCCGGGAGCTCCGCCTTCGTCGTCGCAGGTGAGTAGGTCGCCAAGAACGGCAAGGACATGTCCGACCAGGAGAAGTCCGAGACGCCGAGAAGGCCCCCGAGTTCGGCCGCGCCGAGCGGCGAGCGTGCGATCCCAAGCGTCCTCCGCGGGTTACCGCATCGGCGGACGAGCGCGCTACGCTCACCTCGGGCGGCCATGGCGACCAAAGCCCGTTGATCATCAAGTGTGGAACGCACGGCGGGCGGACCGCGGCGGTGGTGTGCGGCCACATGCTGCCTGCCAAGGACCACGCCGTCGGGTTCGTCGAGAACAGCTCCGAGCCCGACGACCTCCAGGCCTGGTGCGACGCGTGCGAGCGGCTCTTTCTGCGCGAGGGCGAGATGACGGACGAGTTCAAGGAGTTCAACCAGATGACGGTCGTCTGCGATGACTGCTACGCAGAGCTTCGCGCGAGGCACTCCAAGCTGGAGAGGGAGTAGCTCCTTACTCGGGGCGTCTTCGCTCGCGGGCCCCGGCGCGCCATCTCGGCAGGAACTTCGGGCGCGCAGCTATGTTGGCTCGATCGCCGCGCTTGGAGCTAGGATCGCGAGCGTGACCGAGTCCGCGGCGCTTGGAAGACCGCCCTCGCGCTGGAAGCTCTGGACGATCCTCACGGTCCTGGGATTCGCGCTGTTCATGGGTTTGATCGCGGTGCTCTCCCACCTGACGACCCCGCGCGGTCGGCCGGTCGGAAAGATCGACCTGCTCGGCGCGACCGCTCCGGTTCTCGACATCGACACCGAAGGGAAGACGATCCGCTTCAGCATCGATATCGTCGCGGACACGGGGTACAGCGAGATCCACGAGATCGCCGAGAAGGGTCGCCTCGAGATCGTGGCCGAAGCCGAGGGCAGTGCACCCCTCAAGACGGCGTGCGCCACCTACGGAGGAAGCGCCCACGACACTCCGAAGAATCGAACCGTTCGGCCCCAATTTCTCCGAGCGGCCGAGCTCGAGTGCGTCATCGACGCCGCGGGCCGATCGAAGGTGCGGCTGCGCGCGATCGCGACCTGGCCTGGTGGGCGTCCAGGAACCGCCGTGCTCACCGTCCGAGTCGGTGACCAGCGCCAGGTGCGACTTCACCGTGGCGGCGGTCTTCCCCGGGATGATTCATTCGGGCCGGCGCCGAGCTCGCGGACATGGCCGGTTGGGCGGTCGTGCTGACCGTCGCGCTCGTGTGCTCTTGCCCGTCGACGGCGAGGACTACTTCACACGTAGCGGGTCCACCCGTCCGGGTGCGCGGCCTTGTAGCGGCGGTAGCGCCAGCACGGCCACGAAAGGAGCGCGATCGCGGCGCCCGCGGCAAGCCACGGGCGATAGCCAGAGAAACCGAGCGACATCCAGAGCGGATCGAGCGCGGCTTCGCCCGTCATGATCCAGGAGCCGGGCGGTGGTCCTTGGGCCGGTCGGGAAAGACGGGGAGCGCGGTCTCCGCCTGCGGGACGCGATTCGCGAGCGAGCGCAGCCCGTGACGGCGAGAGCGGCGAGCTCCACCGCGGTCCGAGGGCGCAGGATGGCGGCGGCTTCAGCAACCGAAGCCGGAACGCGCACCGGCTCGTGCCAGACGTTGATGGCCCACGCGACGTCAGATCTCGCGCCGGGTGCAGCGAAGAGCCGATCACCGATGCGGGGCGTCCAGCAGCCGGCCGGCGACCCTGTATCTCGCCATGCCGATGCTCACTGGCCTCTTGCGCGGCCGGAGTGAGCGTCCTGCCCATCGACGCCAACGTCGAGGCGTTCGAATCGCTCCGAAATGCCGCGACGATGTCGTCGGACTTCTGCCGGTAGCCCACGCCTCCGGTCGGGAGCAGCTTGCGCACGGGCAACGTGGAATGACGCACGCTGCGAGACGCGCGCGGATCATCCCCTTCGACGCGCTCGGCGCTGATCTTCGACCAATGAGGGTAGGTAGCCCAAGCATGTTGCCGCCACGTGGCTCGGCACTTACAGACCGAGGTTCCTGCTCTCGGGTCTGGTGAGACACGACGCCGCCTGGGCAGGCCGTCGGGCCCGCGGTAGCGAGGCCCGATGGACCTTCGGCACGTCGACGGCGCGGAGTTCGCCCCCACCGCGGAGCGGATCCTGCGCAGCCTCCCTGCGTGGTTCGGGATCGAGAGCTCGCTCGTCGAGTATGTGGCGGACGTGCGCCACATGCCCACCTGGGCGGCCTTCGACGGCGCGCGCGCGGTGGGCTCCGTGAGCGTACGGGTGCACTTCGCGACGAGCTGGGAGGTGCACATCCTCGCCGCCGTGGAGCCGCACCGCCGAGGGGTCGGGCGGGCGCTGGTCGCGGCCGTCGAGGCGGCGGCGCGGGCGGCGGGGGTGAGGCTCCTGCACGTCAAGACGCTCGGGCCGGCGCGGCCCAACGCGGAGTACGCGCGGACGCGAGCGTTCTACGAGGGCGTCGGGTTCCTGCCGCTCGAGGAGCGGCTCGACCTCTGGGGTGGGAACCCCTGCCTGTTCATGGTGAAGGCGCTCTGAGGTCCTCCCATCGTGCTCGTCGGCGTCGACGCACGGCGGTCGGAGACGATGCCGGCCTCCGCCTGCTCGACGCGCGCGGCGGCTGCGGAAAGCAGACCGCGCTTGCCTTGTAGGAGGTTGGAGCGGCCGAGTCACAGGTCCTTGAACACGTTGCCCGAGGTGTTGTTCGCGAACGTGTTGCTCGTCTCGATGTCGCTGTTGTACTTGGCGCTCGCTCCGAGCCAGATGCCGTACTGACCGCTGTTCCGGATGGTGGAGTTCTTGACGCTGATGACGACGCCATGGCTGTCGGCATGCGCCTGGATCATGCCCCGCTCGCCTCCTCCTCCGAGCGAGCCGCCGTACTCGACCGTGGCGTAGGCGAGCGCGTTCGCTGCGTTGAGCGTCGCGTCGAAGACGATGCCGTGCCAGAAGCCCTTTGTCTTTTCGATGCCGCTGATCGTGATCGGCTTGACCGCCGAACCGACCGCGCTGAGGCCTGCGGCGTCGCCGGCCACGCTGATCCAGGAATCCTTCGCCATGAGCAGGGTGACTCCCGGCGAGAGGGTCCAGACGAGATCGACGTGGATGTTGCCCTCGAGCTCGTAGGGCACCCCGAGGTCCAGCCAGGTGACGGTCTTGCCCACGCGGTCACCCGGCACCCTCAAGTGGTCGACGACGTTGCCCGTGTACGTCGAGCTGGTCTCCAGCTGGTGGACGGCTTGCGAACCCACGCTCACCGGCCCGAGCCCGTTCTTGGTGAAGATGTTCTTCGCGAAGGTCGGCGTCACCGCGCTCCCCGCCAGGTAGAGCCCGAAGCCCTCGCATTCGCGGATGGTGGTGTTCGATAGACTCAACGTCACCCCGTGGCTGTCGGCGATCGCCTTGACGCCCGCGCCGGCGGCGTCGTGCTTGGTGCCCCCGCCGTATTCGACCGTGACGTACTCGAGGCGATTGGTGGCGTTGTTGGTGCCGTCGAACCGGAGAGCCTCCCATGCTCCGCGCGTCTTGGTCTCGCCCGTGAACAGGACTGGCTTGTCGGCGGTGCCGACGGCGCGCAACCCCGCGACGTCTCCGTTGACGCTGATCCAGGAATCCGCGGACATGATCAGCGTGGTCGGCGCCTCGAGGACCCAGGGCGCGACGACGCTCAGATTGCCCGACAGGTGGAAGGGGACACCGATGGCCCTCCATGTGAGGTTCTTCGAGAGGCGGTTGGTCCGCACCCTGACCTCGTCGACGCCATTGCCACCGTACTTCGAAGTGGCGTCGAGCAGGCCAGCGACGTCCGAGTCCACGCTGGCGGGTCCGAGGCTGTTCTTCGTGAAGGTGTTGCCCCCGAACGCGGGCGTCTCCGCGCTGCCCACCAGATAGAGGCCAAAGCCTTGGCTCTCGCGCACCGTGGTGTGCGTGAGGCTCACTCGCGCGATCCGGCTGTCGGACACGACCTTGATGCCCGCTGCCTCAGCGTCGCTCTTCGTGCTGCCCGCGTACTCGATGGTGACGTAGTCGAGCCGATCGTCTGCACCCTCGGTCCGCCCGAGGGTCACCCCGTCCCAGCTACCGCGCAGCGCCTTGTCGCCGGTGAGGCAGATCGGCTCCTCTTTGGTGCCCGCGGCGACGAGCGCCTGCTTCGCGCTCACGTGAAGACCCGCGTTCTCGGCGAAGAGGATGGTGACGCCCGGCGCGATCGTGAGAGTCACGTCGGCGCCCAGGACGGGGGTCTTGCTCGCGCGGTAGCACCCCTTCACGAGAGTCGTGGACGCGTCGAACCTCTCGGGCAGCGGCGAACAGGTGGCACGCAGGGCCTCGACGTTTGCGCACGCCTCGGTGCCGCCTGCGTCCGCATCGGGAGTGCCCGAGCTGTCGGGGCTGCAACCGCCGACGAGCGCCGTCGAACCGAGAAGGGCCAGCCAGAAGCGGTTGCGGTGCATGGTGACCTCCGGTCCCGAGGCGCAGCAACGTTCATGCCCTTGCGAATCGGCGCTCGCACGAGGCTGACGTCGCGCGCACACCGAGGCTCCTGCGCTACCTCGGCAGTTCCTGCACCTCTTCATGGCGCTGCCGACCAACCGGCGCGCATCTTCAGGCAAACACGCCCGGGGTGCGACGGCGCACGCGCCCGTCGGATGACAGATGGACTAGAGTGCGAGGTCCGCCAGGCCTACGGCGGGGCGCGGCGATCAAGTCACCAGGGGCGCTCGACGACCCACCTCGCGGCTTCGCGACCACCTCGCGTCGCGCGACAGCTCGAGGACCATGATCGTGATGATGACCGCGAGGACGCCATCGCTGAACGCCTCGAGCCTGCTCTTGTCCATCGACGGCGAGGCCTGGTTCAGACGTAGCGGGTCCACCCGTCCGGGTGCGCGGCCTTGTAGCGGCGGTAGCGCCAGCACGGCCACGAGAGGAGCGCGAGCGCGGCGCCCGCGGCGAGCCACGTCTTCAGGAGGCCATGCGCGTTCCGATCCGAGTGCAGGAGCAGCTGCGCGAGCACCAAGAGGTGCACGTGCAGGAGGTAGAAGAAGAAGGCCGTCGCGCCGAGGAGCGAGAGGAACGCGAGCGCGCGACGCGGGCGCTCGGGGTCGTCGATCGCCATGAAGCCGGCGAGCAGCGTGAACGCGATGCCGAGCTCGAGGCAGGTGAACGCGAGGCTCGGCGGGTACTTCGCGACGTGCAACCACTGGAGGAAATTCGTGGAGTCGCGGTGAAGCCCCCAGTTGCCGTACCCGTCGAACCCGCGCACCACCGAGAAGACGGCGAGCAACGTCCCGCCGACGAGCGCGAGCGAGCGCGCACTCACGGCGCGCGGGCGCGGGGCGAGGAGCCATCGGCCGAGCGCCCAGCCGAGCATCATGATCGAGAGCCACGGCACCAGCGGGTAGCCGCACACCAGGCCCTTCACCACCTGACCGCCGACGAAGAGCAGGCACCAGATCGCGTGCCACGGCTGCGCCTCCGGTTGCCAGCGCGAGGACAGCTCACCCGCCACCTGGATGGCGAGCGCACCCGCGACGAGCACGGTCGTGGGCAGTCGTCGCAGCGCGGCCATGCACACCATCGAGAGGCCGATGGCGTAGAGCACCTGGAAGATGAGCGGGCGATAGCCAGAGAAGCCGAGCGACATCCAGAGCGGATCGAGCGCGGCGATGAGGAGCCCGCGCGTGACGATGAAGCGCGTCTGCCCTGGCTGGCCCTTCCGCTTCTCCGCCGACAGCGCGAGCGACGCGCCCGCCAGCAGCACGAACGTCGGCGCGCAGAGGTGCGTCACCCAGCGCGTGAGGAACTCGCCCGCGGGCAACGGCGAGCCGGGCACCCAGCGCGCGCCGTTGTCGCCGTGCATGTGCGCAGCGTCGAAGACATTGCCGGCGTGGTCGACGGTCATGAGCATCATGACCAGCCCGCGCACCCAATCGATCGCACGAATCCGCATCGGATCGACGTGTAACAGCGCTCCGCGTGGGCTGCGCTCCCGTCCTGTCGTCACCCCCGCGTCCCGTAGCCGCCGCACGCGCCAATGTCGTGGAAGGCGGCGCCGCCCCGGACGCCGTGGCCAACTCGGCGAGGGTGGTCAGGCGGCCGCGCCCATCACGGCGCCGAGCTGGGCGAGGATGGCGCGGGCGCCGCGGGCGGTGGGGACGCCGGCGACCGCGCGGACCTCGGCCGCGGGCTCCTCGGCGCAGGCGACCTCGAGCGCGCGCCACGCGTCGCCGATCGCCGCGTCGACCTCCTGCTGCTCGGACGGGGTGAGCAGGGTGCGCAGCCACGTGTCGAGGGCGAAGGAGAGCTCCGCGTGCTCGCCTTCGTCGACCGCGATGCGGGCGAACGCCTCGCGCACCTCGGGGTCGCGCGCGTGCGACGCCTGATGGGCCGCGACGAGCGCGCCGTACGCCTCGCGCACGCACCCCTCGGCGGCGTTCTCGAGCGCGAGCTGCAGGGCGGTCACCTCGCGGGGACCAGGACCGACGCGCGGGGTGCTCGGGGTCCCACCGAAGCGCGCGGCGATGCGCGCGGTGAGCTCCGCGTGCGCGACCTCGTCCGCCCGCGCGTTCCGCACGCGCGCGAGCAGCTCTTCAGGGGCCCCGAGCGCGACGAGCGAGGCCTCGAGCTCGTCGAACGCGAGCACCGCGGCCGCCTCCATGTGCGCGATCTCCGAGAAGCATGCCGACAGCGAAGAGAGCCACGGCACGCCCGTCGGCGCGAGGTGCGCGGGACGCCGTCCCTCGACGCACCCGTTGTCCGCATCGGAGAGCTGCCTCCTGCCGGCGGCGGTCACGGCCCCCGTGGCGGCGGTCACCTTGGTGAAGATCTCCCAGCTCTCTCCGCTGCACGAGGAGCTCGTGTGCTTGAAGGTCCAGCCATCGGCCTCGGCGCGGACGTTGTTCGTCGCGCAGTCGATCGCGTGGCTACGCAGGGCGACGAAGAGCGCGGCCTCGTCTCGCGACTCGACCGGCGCCGCCGCGGCGAGCACCTGGTCGAGCGTCGCGAGGTGAACGTCGTCTCCGGCAGTGATCACGCCGAGATCGGTGAGCGAGCCGACACACATCCCGCACGCCGGATTGGTGTTCACTATCCAGCCAGCCGACGCGGGATCCTCGAGCAGCGCGCTGACCTTCGCGTTGCACGCGGCCGGATCCTTCGCCGTCGCGCAGGGCGCGCCGAGCGACGCCAGACGCAGGGTCTTGCTCGGAAACCCCGAACCGACGCTCCGAGTGGCGAACGCGATGCCGTCGACGCCCGGTGAGAGGGTCAACCCCGTGTAGCGTGTCGCCTTCGAGAGATCCGGGCAGGTCGCGCGCTCCGGCATCTCGGTCGGCGAGGCGCCGCCGCAGCCGACGCTCGCGCACGACCCGGCGGACAGCAGGAGGGCACGGAGCAGGCGGCGGAAGTCCTTCTGGCTCATGCACGACCGCTTCGCACGTTGCATACCGACTCGCCTCCTCGGCGAATTCCACGGAACGGCGCGTGCGTGGCGCAACTTGGCCGACGGACGGCGTGCACGCCGGTTCACGCTGGGTGGGCCGCCCAGCCACGCCGAGCTCGCGCTGACGGTCGGTAGGCGCCGCTACGGCGGCCCGAGCACGTGCACGACCTGCGGCAGCATCTCCGCGGGGCGCACCCCGAGGAGCTGCTTGCTGGTGCGCGTGAGGTGGGCCGAGTCCGAGAAGCCCGCGCGGTGCGCGGCCTGCGTGAGGTTCGCCGTGCCGAGTGCTGCCTCACGGATCGCGCGCTGGAGCTTGAACCACGCGCGCCAGACCCGGGGCGGCGCGCCGAGCGTCTCCGTCGTGAGGTGCGTCATCCGGCTCTCGGAGAGCCCGGCCCGCGCGGCGGCGTCGGCCACGGAGAGCCCCTCCGCGTCGATCGCCTCGAGGGCCCGTAGCAAGCGTTCGTCGACTCGGCGCTGCGGGGGTGCGAGGGCGTCGCCGAGGGCCTCGCGCAGGTCGTCGCGCCCCGGTACGAAGCCCTGCCACTTCGCCGCCAACCGCTGCACGTCTTCGAAGCCGTAGCGCCGCGCGTCGAGGTAGGCCACGCCGGCGTAGGGGGCGCCGAAGGCAACGATCGCGTGCCGCACGCCGGCGGGCAGCGCGACGGCTCCCTCCGATCGAACTCGGCGCCCCGCCAGCGTGACTTCGCAAGGCCCGAGGAGCACCCCGTGCACCGGGGGACTTCGCTCGAAGAGGCGAACCCCCGCCGTGCGGGCGCCCGCGATGGCCGCGTGGGGGCCGACCACCAGCACCGTCGGAGCCGAGTCCGGGCCTCCCATGGCGGGCATCTTGGTGCGCGCGATGCGCGCAGGCAAGAACAGCAGATCGGTTCAAGCCGACGCCCCCGCCGTGCCTCTAGGTTCCTGCCCACACAGCCTCGGCCTCGCGTCGGGGACCGCCTGTCAGGAGGCCGTTCATGACCCAGCGCCCGACCGAGATTCGAGGATTCAAGCCCGTCTTCACCGCCATCGGCGTGACGTACATCGTGCTCGCGTCGTCGTGGCTCGTCCGCGGCCCCAGCGTGCTGCGCGACTTCGCGGTGCCCGCGCCCCTGATCGCCGAGCCCGTCTTCGTCGACTTCTTCAGGTTCTTCTACCAGCTGATGGCCTTCGGGGGCGTGGTGCAGGTGCTCTTCGGACACGTGACCCGCGGTCTGCGCGCGCAGACCCTCGTCGCCAGCGTCTACTGCGTCTACAACCTCCTCGCGATGTTCCGCGACCTGTCCACGTCGGACAGTCGCTTCGGCAACCGCCTCTACCGCGGGAACGCGACGCTGCTGTTCGTCGTGACCGACCTCGTGTTCGCCGTGGCGTTCGGCGCCGTGGCCGTCGCGGGTTTGCGTCGGCTGCGCACGGAGCCCTGAGGCCACGCCGCGGCGTCAGGCAGCGTGTGCATCATCGTCCGTCATGCCAACGATGCACGCCATGTCCGACGGCCGAACGTCGACGTCGCGATGGACCTGGTAGCCTGGAGACGGATGTCCCTCCAGCGCCTCCTGCCCTCACGGATCTGTCGTCGCGCGTGGATCGGATCGATGTTGCTCGCCGTGGGCTGCAGCAGCGAGTCGGCCTCCACGCCGGAGAGCGACACCGGCGTCGACGCGAGTGCCGATCTCGGGGCCGACGTCGCGACCGACACGGGCGCGCCCGGCGATTCGGGGGTCGACGCGACCGACGCGCCGCCCACCTGCTCCAACCCGCTGCTCGAGCCCCCCGCGTGCACCACGTGCAAGAACCCGCTGAAGGCCGCGCCCGACTGCGCGAAGTGCGTCGACAAGAACAAGGCGGGCGAAGCGTGCGACGCGCAGGCCTACCGATCGATTTCGCTCGGTGGCGTGAACCTCGGGGTCAAGGCCGACGGCACCCTCACCGTCTACGGAGGGCACGGCACCGAGGTGCTCGTGCCGTGGGACGGCGCGGAGGCGCTCAAGGGGTTCTTCTCGGGGTGGTGTGGGGTCAAGACCGGCACGACCAACCTCGTTTGCTATGGCTCCGGATTCCCCGCGGCGCCCGCGGAGGTGCTCGCGAGCTACTCGATCGGCGGTCAGCACGGGTGCGGTCTCCTCGCGAGCGGTGAGGTCCGCTGCTGGGGCAAGAACGACCGCGGTCAGGCGACGGCGCCGACCGGCACCTTCAAGCTCGTGACCACGGGCCAGAACCACTCGTGCGCCATCGCCACCGACGGCTCGCTGAAGTGCTGGGGCGACAACACGAGCGGTCAGGCCACGGCGCCGACCGGCACCTTCAAGGCCGTGTCGTGCGGGTGGACGCACACCTGCGCGATCGACAGCGCCGACGCGCTCGTGTGCTTCGGCGCGTCGACCGACGACCTGACGGCGGCGCCCAAGGGCACCTTCAAGGCGGTGGCTGCGGGCGCCGAGCACTCGTGCGCGCTGACCCTCGCCGGCGACGTCGCGTGCTGGGGCGCGCTGGAGCTGTTCCCGCCGCCGAAGGGCCCGTTCGTGGCGATCTACGGGGAGCAGCTCACCGGCCAGCGCATCCGCGGCTGCGCCCTCCGCGCCGACGGCGAGGCGCTCTGCTGGGGTCGCGACAGCTTCGGCAAGGCCGGCGTGTTCCGGTTCTGAGCTGACTCGCCCCCCAAGAGCCAAGGAGAGTCGAATGCTCGTCCCGCTGCTGTTCCTCGTCGAGACGGCGCTGTCTGGTCTGGCCTCGACGTCGCCTGGGTGGGTTCTGGAAGCAATACGGGTATCCCGCGAGCTCGGGCTGGCGCGCGGACCTGATCCGGACCCTTTCTCTCTCCCCCCCCCCCCCCCCCCCCCGCCCCCCCCCGGCGGCCCCCCCCCCCCCCCCGCCCCCCCCGGCGCCCCGCCCCCCCCCCCCGGCCGCGCCCCCCCCCCCCCCCCCCCCCCCCCCCCCCGCGCCCCCCCCCCCCCCCCCGCCCCGGGCGGGCGCCGCCCCCCCCCCCCCGGGCCGCCCCCCCGGGCCCCCCCCCCGGGGGCCCCCCCCCCCCCCCCCCCCTCCTCCCCCCCCCCTCGCCTCGTGGTGGCCGCTGCGTCACTCCTGCGTCGTGCGGGCGACGAGGCCCTGGTCCCCGCGCCTGCCGCGTGCGTCGGCAGCTCGGACAGGCCGCTGCGGCGCATCGGACCAGCACGCCCCGCTCACGCCGACTCGGCGCGCAGGAGCCCGAGGACCGCGTCGGCCAGCACGCCGCGCAGCCAGCGCTGCGCCGGATCGACGTCGTTGCGCTCGTGCCAGGACATCGCCACGCGCACCCTCGGGATGGCGATCGGTGGCTCGTGGACGTCGAGGCGCAGCTGCCGGGCGATGCCGGCGACGAGCTCTCGCGGAGCCGCGAGCAGGTAGTCGGTGCCGACCAGCGCGTAGGGGGCCGCGAGGAAGCTCGGCGCGACGAACCCGACGCGCCGGCGCACCCCGGCGGTCACGACGGCCGCCTCGACGAAGCCGCCGCCGCCGCCGCCGGTCCCCACGACCACGTGCGGGTGCGCGAGCCAGCCAGCGCGATCGAGCACGCCGCCCTTCACTGCGGGGTGCCCACGGCGCGCGAGCACGCAGAAGCGGACGCGCCCGAGCACCCGCTGGCGCAGCCCCGACCCCGTGTCACGGGCCGCGGACAGCGCGACGTCGACGCTGCCGAGCGCGAGCGCCGCCTCGACGTCGAGCCCGATCGGCGGCCGCGTCTCGAGGCGCACGAGCGGGGCCTCGGCCAGGAGGCGCCGGAGCAGCGGCGGCAGGAACGCCGCGAGCAGGTCGGGGCACAGCAGGGCGAACGACCGCGAAGACCGCGCCGGGTCGAACTGCGTCTCGTGGTGGACGAGGCGATGGATGTCGGCGAGGACGCGCGCGAGCGCGGGGCGCAGCGCCTCGGCCCGCGGCGTGAGGACCAGCCCGCGGCCCGCGCGGACCAGCAGCGGGTCGGAGAACGCCTCCCGCAACCGCCCGAGCGCGTGGCTGACGGTGGACTGGGTGAGGCCGAGACGGCGCCCGGCGCGCGTGACGCTGCTCTCCTCGAGCAGGTGGTGCAGCACGCGGAGCAGCTCGAGGTCGAGCGACGGCATCGGCGCGGGCGCGCGCGAGTATTCATCGATGGTGGCCATGGATGCATCGAAAGCATTCATTGGCGCCATGCTTCCGGCAACCCCATCCTCTCGCCATGCACGTGTTCGTCACCGGGGGTTCGGGGTTCGTCGGCGGTCACCTCATCGAGGCGCTCGTGCGAGAGGGCCACACGGTCTCGGCGCTGGCGCGCTCCGAGGCCAGCGGCAAGGGCGTCGCGGCCCTCGGCGCACGCCCCGTCCGCGCCGATCTCTCGACCCTCGAGGCCCACCACGTGGCGGGCGCCCAGGCGTTCGTGCACGCGGCCGCCTTCGTCGAGGAGTGGGGTACGCGCGCCCAGTTCTGGGCCGCGAACGTCGAAGGCACCCGCCGCGCGCTCGACGCGGCCGCCGGCGCCGGGGTCGCCCGGTTCGTCCACGTCGGCACCGAGGCCGCCCTGTTCGACGGCCACGATCTGGTCGACGTCGACGAGTCCCAGCCGTACCCCGTCCGGCAGCGGTACCTCTACTCCGAGACGAAGGCCGAGGCGGAGCGGCTCGTGCTCGCGGCCGATCGCCCCGGGCTGTCCACCGTCTCGATCCGACCGCGGCTCGTGTGGGGCCCGCGGGACACCAGCGTCCTGCCGGCGATCGTGCGCATGGCCCGCGCGGGCTCGTTCTCCTGGATCGACGGCGGCGAGGCCCGCACCTCGACGACCCACGTCGACAACCTCGTCTCCGCCCTGTGCGCCGCGCTTTCGGGAGGCCCGGGTGGTCGCGCCTACTTCGTCGCGGACGACGGCGAGCGCACGATGCGGACCTTCTTGACGGCGCTCGCCCGCACGGCCGGCGTGGAGCTCCCGGCGCGGAGCGTCCCGTCGTGGCTCGCCCGGCCACTGGCCAGCGCCGTCGAGGGGACCTTCCGGCTCGTCCGGGCGCGACGCACCCCGCCCATGACGCGCTTCGCCGTCCACATGATGTCGTGCAGCGTGACGGTGCGCACCGAGCGGGCCCGCCGTGAGCTCGGCTGGGCGCCGGTGATCGGCGTCGAGGAGGGGCTGCGACGTCTCTCGGCCGCCTAGAGCGGGGACAGGGATTTCAGCCAGTCCACGGGGTCGATGCCCCGGGCTTCAGCGGCCGTCGGCGCGCGGAGAACGCCGCAGACGTCAGCGGGTTCCAGCCATCACCACTGGCTCGACGAGGAAAGTTCTCGGCCCCCAGGCGACAACCCGGCGACCCCTCCGTCTTCCCCGGTGAGCCGCAAGGAACGCGGCGCGGAGGAGAACATGAAGGCGATCAAGATCATCGGTGCCATCTTCGGAATCCTGGGCCTGGCCGTGGCCGTGCTCTACATCGGGTGGCTCAGCCCTCCGTCGGGCGACGCGGTGTGCGGCAACGTCGCCAAGATCATGAAGAAGGAGATCGGCAAGGACATGTCCGACAAGGAGAAGTCCGAGTGCGTGGCGCGCGCCGAGAAGGCCCCCGAGTTCGGCCGCGCCGTCTGGGTCAAGAACCTCAAGTGCATGCGCGACGCCGACACCGCCAAGGATCTCGAGACCTGCGGCGGGAAGTGAGTGTGCGCTCAGAACGGGGAGGCGAGCCGTAGAGCGGCGTGCCTCCGCCCGAGTCCGTCGCCGTGCTATCGGGCGCGGTGTCCGTCGCGGTGTCCGGCTTGACCCCCGTGTCGGGCGGGCCGCCGTAGGCCGCGACCGGGCCGCCGGTGTCGCTGGTGTCGATGCCGTCGTCCTTGGCCGCCCCGGTGTCGGTCACGCTGTCCGTGGTGCCGTCGGAGACCGCGCCGGTGTCGGTCGTGGTCTCGGGGGTCTCGGTGCCACCGCACGCGGCCACGCTCGTCGCGAAGGCGAAGAGGGCGCCGCGGGTGAGGCGCGTGGTCGGCGAGGCAGAGGCGCGGGGCGCGGGGGCGTCGGCCCCGCAGAACGGGCAGAGGCGGTCGCCCGCGCGGACGTGACGGCGGCACTCGAGGCAAGGAAGGAACGACATCGATCTCACTTTCTAGGCAGGGGTGGGCTCGGTGAACGGGATGGGCGCGGTGGACTCGTCGTCGCGGAGGAAGCCCTCGCCGGTCTCGACGATCTTCTGCACGCGCGCGAGCTCGTCGGCGGGCCAGTCCTCGACGACGATCTCGAAGAGGCCGTGGTCGAACGGCAGGCCCGGCGCTGCGTGGGTGCGCACGATGCGCTCGCGCTTGCCGTCCTTCAGGAACTCGAGCGCGCGGTGGTGGCAGAACGGATTGTTGCCGGGCTTGCCGAACAGCACCTGCGTGGTCCACATGCAGCCCGCGCGACAGGTGTCGGCGTAGTAGCAGTCGTGGCAGTAGCCGCTGAGGTCGGCCACCGTGCGGTCGCGCGTGTAGCGCAGCGGCGCCGAGCGCTCCCAGATGTCGACCAGCTTGTTGTCGCGGATGTTCCCGCCGGCCCACTCGTCGGACGTGAGCGAGGGGCAGCCCTTGATGTCGCCGTTGGCCTCGATGCCGAGCGTGGAGCGGCCCGCGCCGCAGCTCGCCATGTGGCCGCGCGGCATGGTCCCGCGGAGGATCTCCTCGTAGGGGCCGAAGTAGCCGATGTTGTTGCCGGGCCACACGCGCACCTTGCGGGGGTCGGCCACGTTCTTCTTGAGGCGGGCCAGCATCGGCATCGTCTCGAGCACCATGTACGGCTCGAGCAGGAGGTGCGGCTCGTCGGCGGCGCGCCCCATGGCGACGGTGAGGTGCACCTGCCAGCTGTGGATGCCCTGGTAGCAGAGCAGCGGGAACAGGCGCTCGACCTCCTGCATGTTCGGGCGGCAGATCTGGGTGTTGCACGAGATGTGGACGCCGGCCTCGCGGAGGTTCTCGAGCGCCGACATCGCCGCCTTGAAGCTGCCCTTCACGCCGCGCAGCTGGTCGTGCATCGACTCGAAGCCGTCGATCGAGACGCTCACGCTCTGGATGCCCGCGTCCTTGAGCTGCGCCACGCGCTCCTTGTGGAGCCCGCGACCGCCGGTGGTCATCGTGCACTGCATGCCGCGCTCGCGGACGCGCTTGGCGATCTTGGTCCAGTCCTCGCGCAGGTAGGCCTCACCGCCGATCAGGGTCACCTCGAGGGTGCCGAGGTCGGCCATCTGATCGACGAGATCGAGCGCCTCCTCGGTCGTGAGCTCGTCGGGGCGCTCGCGACCGGCGCGCGAGCCGCAGTGGCGGCACGACAGGTCGCACTGCAGCGTGACCTCCCACACCGCGTAGATGGGGCGCCAGCGGTGGTCCTTGTCGCGCGCCTGATCGGCGAGCGGGAGGTTGCGCTTGGCCTTCGGCGCGAGCGGGGCGATGGGAAGGCTCTTGGGGCGGGGACCGATGTCCTGCATCGAGGCATCGTACGCGGTAGCAGCCTGCGTGCCACCACCGAGTACGTCGAATCGATGGGTTACGGCCGCGGTGGGGTGCCAACGTGTGTCGCGACCGTGACCGTGGAGCAGGGCCGGGGGCGGTAGCGTGTCCCATGTCAACGAACCCTGTCGGCGTCGGGATCCTGGGCTTCGGTGGGTTCGCGATGTTCGCCGCGCAGCAGTACGCGCAGGTGCCGGGCGCCAGGCTCCGCTGCATCGCAGAGACGCACAAGGAGGCCTCGCTCGCGTGCGCGCGGCGGTTCGGCCTCGAGGACGTGCGCACACAGGAGGCGATGCTGGCCATGCCCGACGTGGGGCTCGTCTACATCGCCACGCCGCCGTTCCTCCACCACGTGCAGGCGCGCGCCGCGCTCCTCGCGGGCAAGCACGTGATCGTCGAGAAGCCGCTCGCCGTGACGATGGCCGAGGCCGACGAGCTGCTCACCCTGGCGCGCGAGCGCGGGCTCGTCTGCGTGGCGAACCTGATGCAGCGGTACAACCCGCTCTACGCGCGGATCAAGGCGCTCGTCGACTCCAAGGTGCTCGGCGAGGTGCTGCACGGCACCTTCGAGAACTACGCGTGCGACGAGGGCCTCGGCCCCGACCACTGGTTCTGGGATCGCGACAAGAGCGGCGGCATCTTCATCGAGCACGGCGTGCACTTCTTCGACATGTTCGCGGGCTGGCTCGGCGAGGGCCGGGTCGAGTCGGCGGGTCGCGTGCTCCGACCGGGCTCGGGGATCGAGGAGCAGGTGTTCTGCACCGCGCGGTTCGGCGCGGCGCCAGTGAATTTCTACCACGGGTTCACCCAGGCCAACCGGATGGACCGCCAGGAGCTGCGCCTCCTGTTCGAGCGCGGAGACGTGACGCTGCACGAGTGGATCCCCACCCAGGCCATCGTGCGGACGGCGCTCGACGAGGCGGGCACGCGCGCGCTCGCCGCGATCTTCGAGGGGGCGCGGATCGACGTCGAGGCGCTCTACCCGCCGAACGAGCGGGCGCTGCACGCGAGGCACAAGGGCTACGAGGCCTACCAGCGCATCACCCTCACCTCGCCGCCGACGACCAAGATGACCGTCTACGGCGACCTCGTGCGCGCGCTGCTGACCGACCAGCTCGCCTTCGTGGCCGACCCGTCGCACGTGCGCACCATCACCGAGGACAACGGGCGCGCGTCCCTGTCCATGAGCGTGCGCGCGACCGAGCTCTCGAGCTAGCGGGGCCGACGCGGCACGAACGCGCGGGCGGCCATCTGCAGGCCGACCCGCGCGGCGAGGGGCTTGTCGAGCGGGAGGCCGCCGAAGTACTGCACGCCGAGGGTGATGAAATCGGGCACCGCGATCAGCGCGCGCTCGTAGTCGACGCGGCTCGGACCGAAGAAGCGGTGGGCCAGCTCGTGGCGCACGCGGTGATCGACGCCCACGCCCGCGCGCGCGAATCGCCCAGGAAAATCGCCGAACGACAGATCGCCCGTGCGCAGCCGGTCGACCAGGTAGGGCCCGGCGAGCGCGCCGTGGCGGATGGCCTGCGCGATGCCCTCGCCGGTGATCGGGTCGACGCCCGCGGCCTCGCCGACCAGCAGCACGCGCGCGCCGGCGACCGGCTCGGAGGGCGAGAAGCCACGCTCGGCGTACCGCTTCTTCTTGCACGCCGAGAGGTCGAGGCCGAGCTCGGCGAGCCTCGCTGCGAGGCGCGCGCCGATGTCCTCGGTGCTCGCGCCCTCCCCCGGCATGCGCAGGTGGTAGACACCGCGGCAGACCATCGGTCGACCGTCGACGATCGTCGGAAAGTCCCAGAGGTAGCCGACGAAGTCGGGGTCGACGACGTGGAAGTGCCAGAGGTCGCGCGGCAGGTCCTGGGCCACCGGCTCGGTGTCGACCTCGAGCACCTGCGCGCGCCAGGTGGCGACGCCGGGCGCGAGCTCCTTGCGCACCAGGCTCCCCACGCCGTCGGCGCCGACCAGCGCGCGGGTGCGCAGCGTGCCGGCCGACGTCTCCACCGTGACGCCGTCGGGGTCGCGCGCGACGCGGAGCACCTTGACGCCGTCGCGCACGGCGATGCCCCGGGCGCGGGTGCGCTCGGCGAGGCGGTGGTCGAACTCCACGCGGCGCACCACGCGACCGATGCGGCGCCCGCGCGGCTCGCGCCGGAGGAACGAGCCCTCCGGCAAGGCCACGCTCATGCCGGTGGCCCACTCGCTCGGGACGTCGACCTCGACGCCGATGCCGGCGAGCGCGCGATCGGCGCGCCCCGCGAGGCCCCCCGCGCACGGCTTCTCGCGCGGGTACGGCTCCTTCTCGAGCACCAGCATGCGCGCGACGATCTGCGGGTCGGCGTGCGCCGCGAACAGCGCCGTGGAGAGGCCGGCCGGGCCGCCGCCGACGACGACGAGGTCGTGATCGAGACGCACGGGCGTCCTATAGCGCGTCTGGCTCGGACGTCGCGCGGGACTTCTTGGGCTTCTTGCGCGCCGCCTTCGCGAGCGCCTCGGCGGCCTCGGGTCCGACCCCGGTGAGGTGCACGATCTCGCCGACGAGCCCGGCGGCCGCCACGTAGCGACGCGCCGGCCGCAGCACGAGCGCCGCCACGAACACTCCCACGAAGCCGACGATCCCCACGCCGAGGAGGAACGCCACGTCGAACAGCCAGCCCGCGCCGACGACGAGGGCCGCGAGCACGAGGCCGGACCCGAGACGGCGGCCGAGCGCTGCGCCCTCGTCCCACTCCGCGTCGTGCCGCTCGCACAGCGGCAGGTCGAGCTCCACGTGCACGGTGCGTCGGTGGACGAAGAACGCGATCCCGCCGATCGCCACGACCGCGACGAGCACGATCGGCACCAGCAACATGCCGTTGCCGCGGAGCTGCTGCGCGATCATCGCGCCGAACACGCCGCCGAGCGCGCCGAGCGAGGTGCTCTTGGCCCCGATGCCCAGCCGGACGTGGCGGAGGGTCACGGCCTCCTCGCTGCCGCACTTGAGGCACAGCGAGGGAAGTGGCCGCGTGACGTTCCACGAAGCGGTCCCCGCGGGCGCGGGAGGCGTCGAGGCGTGCTCTGGCGGCGCATACCGATCGACCACCGTCACCACCTAGCGCGCTCTGCTTTTCGCTGGCAACCCCCGTCGGAACGAGCGCCGATTCGTTACCAACTACGGTACGTTTGAATGGTCGGGGCCGACCCCCGTCCCTGGATCGGAGGTCTGGCATGCGCGGTCGTTCTCTCGGGGCAGTTCTCACGGTGGCTGGTTTCGCGGTGCTGTCCACGCCCGCCACCGCGCAGGTGGTGTTGCCGCCGGGGTTGCCGCCCATCCCCACCGCCATCCCCGGCATGCCGCTGCCGGGCGTGCCCTCCCCCTCGTCGGGCAAGGTCGCCAAGATCACCTCGGCCAAGCCCGAGGGGGACCTGCGGCTGTCGGCCGGCCTCGGCGTCGACGTCTCGGGCGCGCTGTCCATCTCGATGGCCGCCATCAAGCACCCCGATCTGCAGGGCATCCCGGTGAACCCCCTGTTCGCGAACGTCTCCATCACCGCGCAGCTGAGCGGCTCGCTCGCGCTCTCGTGCAGCATCGGCGGCGTCTCGTCGAGCAAGCCCGCGCCCGTCGACCTCGTGTTCGTCAACGACACGACCGGCTCGATGTCCGGCACCGTGCACGGCATCTCCGACTCGATCAAGGCGTTCGCGCAGAAGGTCTCGGCGGGCGGCGTCGACGCGCGCTTCTCGATGTACACCTACGGCGACGCCTTCGCGACGCGCGGCAAGCCCGGCAAGTTCTTCGTCGGCAAGGGAGACTTCGACCCGCCCTCGTTCGACAACGTCGCGCGCCCCTATGTCGGGCTCTCGGATCTGGGCATGTTCGAGAAGTTCCTCGGCGAGCTCAAGGTGAGTGGGGCCCTCGGGGCCGGCGGCGGCGACGCGGCCGAGAACACCCTCGGCGCGCTGCAGTACGCCGATCGCCAGGTCGCCTATCGCCCGGGTGCCGCGCACGTCTTCGTCGTGGTGGGCGACAACCCGGCGCACCAGAAGGGCTCGCCGGGCGCGAGCAAGCTCGGTCCGAGCTGGTTTCCTCCCTCGGGTGAAGACCTCGTGAGCGAGCTCTCGGGCCGCGCCGTGGCGCACGTCGTCGGCAAGGACACGGGCAAGGCGCCGCTCTACAACCTCAAGAACCTGGCCGACGCCACCGGTGGTGATTTCAAGGTGCTCCCCAAGGACGGCAAGGTCGATCTCGCCACCCTCGGCCTCGATGCCTACCTGACGAGCGGATACAAGGGCGTCTGCACGGGCCTCGCGGCCGGCACCATCGACGTCGTGATCCGGGCCACCGTTGTGGGCAAGAAGGTCTACATGGGCACCCTCGCCTTCAAGGTCACGGTCTCCTGACGCGGGCTTTGCCTGCACCCGTGCCGCGAGTTCGTGGCACTCTGCGGGCGTGAGGCGCGCGGTCGTCGCTGTCCTGGTGGCGACCTGCGCCACCGCGGTGGGGTCGCGCGCCATGGCCGATCCGCCGCCGAAGCCGGCGAGCGTGCTCGTCCCGCCGAAGCAGATCGACGCGCCCCTCGTGCCCTACCCCGCCGGCGCCGAGGGCGAGGCCACGGTCGTCGTGCAGGTGATCGTGGAGAAGGACGGCACGGTCTCCGACGTGACCGTCATCGACGGCGACGAGCCGTTCGCCGCGGCTGCGATCGAGAACGCGAAGGCGTGGCGCTTCGAGCCCGCGACCAGGGACGGCCTCCCGATCCGCGCAACCATCCGCGCGAAGATCGTCTTCACGCCACCCAAGGTCGAGCCGCCTCCGCCGACGCCCGACGAGCCACCCCCGAAGCCCGACGAGAAGCCGAAGCCCAAGCCGCCCCCGCCGAAGAAGCCAGACGTCGTCGACCTCACCGGCGAGGGAGACCGCAAGGAGGTCGGCACGGTCACGATGGGAGGCGGCGAGATCCGCCAGCTGCCCGGCGCGTTCGGCGACCCGTTCCGGGCCGTCGAGGCCCTGCCCGGCGTGACGCCGATCTTCAGCGGGGTGCCGTTCTTCTACGTGCGCGGCGCGCCCCCGGGCAACTCGGGCTACCTCGTCGACGGCGTCCCCGTGCCGATGCTGTTCCACCTCGGCGCCGGGCCGAGCGTGATCGCGCCGGGCCTCATCGATCGCGTCGACTTCTTCCCCTCTGCCTACCCGGCGCGCTACGGCCGCTTCTCGGGCGCGATCATCGCGGGCGAGACCAAGCCGCCGGCCACGCGCCTGCGCGGCGAGTGGAACGTCCGCCTGTTCGACGCGAGCGCGCTCCTCGAGAGCCCGGTCGCCGAGGGCAAGGGCACCGTGCTCGTCGCGGGGCGGTACGGGTATCCGGGCCTCCTGCTCTCGCTGCTCTCGTCGGAGGTCGGCCTCCAGTACTGGGACTACCAGCTCCGCGGGAGCTACCGCGTGAGCGATCGCGACGTCGTCTCGGCGTTCGTGTTCGGCGCGTACGACAAGCTCACCGACAAGAAGAAGGACGTCGACCTCTTCGACGTGCAGTTCCACCGCGCCGACCTGCGGTGGGACCGCCAGCTGCTGGCCGGGGGGCGCTCGCGGCTCGCGCTCACGCTGATGTTCGACCAGACCGGTGGTGGCGGCGACACCAAGGACGACCGCCTCGCGACGCGCATGTTCGGCGTCGGCCTCCGCGAGGAGGTCGAGCAGCGCCTCTCGCCCGAGGTGCTGCTGCGCGCTGGCGCCGATTTCGTGCTGCAGCGGTACTCGCTCGTCGCGACGAGCAAGGGCAGCGACTCGCAGGAGCAGGCCGAGTTCTTCCCGACGCGCTGGGACACGCGGGGCGGGGTCCGCGCCGATCTCATCGTGAAGCCTCACCCCCGCGTCGAGCTCGTGGGCGGCGTGCGCGCCGACGTCTACGGCCAGGGCGGCACGTGGATCGTCGCCGTCGAGCCGCGCCTCGCCGCGCGCGTGCGCCTCCACAAGCGCGCCACGTGGATCACCACCCTCGGGGTCGCGCACCAGGCGCCGACGTTCGTGGTCCCGGTGCCCGGCTTCGATCTCGCCACGCTGCGCGACGGACTGCAGAAGGCCTACCAGTTCGCCGAAGGCCTCGCGTTCGAGCTGCCCGAGAAGGTCTCGCTCAGGACCACCGTGTTCTACACGGGCTTCCTGAACATGAACGACATCAGCTCGGTCTGCATCTCGCTCGACGAACAGAACAAGGACTGTCGCCTCGACGACCGCGTGCGTGGCCGCGCCTACGGCCTCGAGCTGTTCCTCAAGCGCGACCTCACCCAGAAGCTCGGCGGGTGGCTCTCGTACACGCTGTCGCGCTCCGAGCGCATGATCCGCGGCGAGGCCTTCCCCTCGGACTTCGACCGCACCCACGCGTTCTCGGCGGTGCTCGGCTACGACCTCGGGCGCGGGTGGCGGTTCGGCGGTCGCTTCTCGTACACGAGCGGCCGCCCGGTGACCCTGCGCCTGACGGGCCTCTCGAACCAGCTGGACGGCGACATCGCCGTGAAGGCGACGAGCGGCCCGGAGCTCCCCGCGGGCTTCGATCCGAACCTGCTCCTCAACGGCAAGCTCCGGCGCCGCCTGCCCGCGTTCGCCCGCCTCGACGTGCGCCTCGAGAAGCGCTGGGTCTACAGCGACACGAACTCGCTGGCGTTCGTCGTCGAGTGGTTCAACAGCCTGATGGCGAAGGAGGCCACCGACTTCACCAAGTGCCGCATCGTGGACGCCTCCCTCGAGCCCCAGTGTCAGGTGGAGGAGATCGGCCCGGTGACGATCCCGAGCCTCGGCCTCGAGGGGACCTTCTAGCGGGGGCCGCTTCCGCTAGGATGCGCCGCGATGCGCAAGACCGCCGGAATCCTCGTGCCGCTGTTCTCGCTCCGCACCGGGCGGAGCCTGGGCATCGGCGACATCGCCGACCTGCCCGAGTTCGCTCGCCTCGCCAAGGAGGCCGGCCAGGGCCTCGTGCAGCTCCTGCCCCTCGGCGAGCTGCCCGACGGCGAGAGCAGCCCCTACTCGGCGTGCACCACGTTCGCGATCGACCCGGTCTACGTCGCCGTCGATCGCCTCGAGGACCTGCGCGAGGAGGAGCGCGGCCCGCTGCTCGGCCCCGACGCCGAGGCCACCTTCACGCGGCTCCGCGACGCGGCCCGCGTGGACTACGCGGCGGTCCGCGCGGTCAAGCGTCGCCTGCTGCGCGCCGCCTTCGACCGCTTCTTCGTCGAGCACTGGGAGGCGCGCACGGAGCGCGCCGCGGCGCTGCGCGCGTTCGCCGAGACCGAGTCGGCGTGGGTGCGCGACTACGCGCTCTACCGCGCGCAGAAGGGCCGCTACGGCGAGGCCTGGTGGCTCGCGTGGCCGGCGGGGGTGCGCGAGCGCGACCCGCACGCCCTCGAGGTGGCCGGCCGCGAGCTCGGTCGCGAGGCGCTCTACCACACCTACGTGCAATGGATCGCCCACGAGCAGTGGGACGCGACCCGCCGCGAGTGCAACGCGATGGGCGTCGAGCTCATGGGCGACCTGCCGTTCATCGTGGGCGTCGACAGCGCCGACGTCTGGCAGCACAAGGGCGAGTTCCGCCGCGACTTCAGCCTCGGCGTGCCCGGCGACGCGTGGGTGCCCGAGGGTCAGGACTGGGGCCTGCCCGCCTACGACTGGGACGCGATGGACGGCGGCGACCTCGCGTGGCTGCGCGCGCGTGGCGCGCACATGGGCCGCATGTTCGACCGCTTCCGCGTGGATCACCTGGTCGGCTACTACCGCCAGTACGTGCGCACCAAGGAGGACCGCGTCGGTCGCTTCGTGCCCGAGGGCGGCGAGCCCGCGTGGATCGCGCGCGGCGAGAAGGTGCTCTCGGCGCTCGTGGCTTCGACCAAGGGCCAGGTCATCGCGGAGGACCTCGGGACCATCCCCGGCTTCGTCGGCGCCTCGATGAAGAAGCTCGGGCTGCCCGGGTACAAGGTGCTGATGTGGGAGCAGGAGGAGCCCGGCAGATGGCCCTACCTCTCGCTCGCGACCAGCGGCACGCACGACACGATCACGATGGCCACCTGGTGGGAGTCGTTGCGCTACGGCGAGCGGCGGCAGTTCCTCGAGCGCGTGCCGGCGCTGCGCGCGGTGGCCCAGGAGTACGAGGTCGACAAGCTCGCGCCGCGCGTGCACGACGCCCTGCTCGACGCGCTCTACGGCGCCGGCTCCGAGCTCGCGCTCCTGCCCTTGCAGGACGTGCTCGGGTGGAAGGACCGGGTCAACGTGCCGGGCGTCACCTCGAGCGACAACTGGACCTGGCGCCTGCCGATGACGCTGGACGCGATGCGCAGGGACGGCGCGGTCGCCCACCGGCTCGGCACGGCGGCGGAGCTCGCGCGACGCCACGGGCGCGGCTAGGTTGCCGAGCCCGCTCCCTAGAACTACCCTCGGGTCATGCGGCAGCGAGACACCCTCGTCGAGGCCGCCCGCTGGGCCAGACAACAGGAAGCGCGGCGCGCTCTGATCGAGCGCCTCGGTGGTCCCACGCTGACCGCGGAAGAGGCGCTCGCAATCGGTGAGGAGCAGGCGGGTGGTCGCCAGTTCCAACCGAAGTCTCGTCGAAGGAAGGCTCCGTGACCGCGGTCTGATCTCGACAGCAGCGCCCGGACCGAGGAGGCTCGTCGGATGCGCTGGTCCCTGTCGCTGTGCGCCCTCGTCGCCGCGTGCTCGCCCCGTCCCTCGGCGAACCCACCGACCTCCCCCACCCCCGTGCCCTCGACCTCGGTGAGCGGATCGAGCGTCGCGTCGAGCGCGCCGGCCGGGCCGGACGCGTGGCTCACCGATCCGGCGATGATCGCCGCGGGTCGCGCGCTGTTCGGCAACAACTGCAGCCCCTGCCACAAGGCCGATGGCAGTGGTCTGATCGGCCCGAACCTCACGGACTCGGCGTGGCTCCACGGCGGCTCCCCCGAGCAGATCGAGACGACGATCCTGAAGGGCTGGCCCGACAAGGGCATGGTGGCGTGGGGGACGATGCTCACGCCGCACCAGATCCGCACGCTGGTCGCCTTCGTGGTGTCGATCAAGGACACCAACGTGCCGGGCGGAAAGGCGCCGCAGGCCGCCCCGTAGTCAGAGGGTCGGGGCGATCTGCTCCCAGACCTCCGCGATCCGATCGGCCCAGGCGTGCGCCCCCGCGCGCGTGTCGACGCCGTCCTGGCGGAGCTCGAACGCCGTGTGCAAGATCCCTCGCCGGACCCCGTGCACGGGGATCGCGTAGTCGCTCTCGTCGCTCACCCAGTACGGCTCGTTGTCGCCCACCAGTAGGCTCGGGTCGCTCGCCCGGAGCGCGTCGCGGAACCGGTACGCGAGGCGCGCGTCGCGCCCATACAGCAACGAGATGGGCCACGGCCGCGGCGTGCCGTGCAGCGGCGCCGGGGTGAAGCTGTGGATCGAGAGCAGGACCGTCGGGCGCCCCTCGCTCGCCCGCGCGTCGAGCAGCGCCGCGATCGCGTCGTGGTACGGCCGATGGATCGCCGCGATCCGCTGCGCGCGCGCCGCGTCGTCGAGCCCCTCGTTGCCGGGGATGGGCACCCCGCCGCTCACCACCGGCATGGCGCTCGGCGCGTGCGGCGGGCGGTTGCAGTCGACGACCAGCCGCGAGTAGCTGGGCATCACGAGCGTCGCGTCGAGGTGATCGGAGAGGCGGCGCGCGACGTCCGCGGCGCCGATATCCCAGCCGATGTGCGTCGCGAGGTCGGCCTCGGAGACCCCGAGCGTGCCGACCGCCTCGGGCAGGCGACACGAGGCGTGGTCGCAGATCAGGAGCACGCGACCGCGGGCCGCGGGGTGGTGGATCTCGAACGCGGGCGGCTCGTGCGGGCGGAGCATCGACGCCGACGCTAGCCGCGGGAACCGCGCCTGGAAACGTGCTGCAGTTCGCTCGTGCCGACCCACGAGCCCGAGCTCCTCGCCCGCGGTCGGCTCACGACCGACGACGGCCGCCTCCACCCCGCGGCGCGTGGCTTCAGCCGTCGACCGCTCCTCGACGCCCCGTTGCCGGGCCCGTGGGGCCGTCGCAAGCGGTGGGACTACGCGTGCGTGATCGGCGAGCGCGGCGCGCTGCAGCTCACGCTCGCCGACCTCGACTACCTCGGGCTCGTCGAGCTCGCGTGGGTGGACCTGGAACGCCGCACGGTGGTGAGCGCGGGCATGGCCTCGCCATTCGGGCTCGGCCTCTCGCTGGGCGACGGCTGCGGCGAGGGCGACGCGCGCGGACGGCTACCGTTCGTGCGGGGCTCGCTCGTGCGCCGCGACGGCGGCGTGCACCTCTCCGCGGACGGCCGCGGCGTGCAGGGCCGTATCCAGGCCGAGATCTTCGTCGGGGGCGCAGACGAGTCGCTCGACGTCGTCGTGCCGTTCGACGAAGAAGGCGAGCGGTTCCAGCTCACCAGCAAGCACGTCGCGCGGCCCGCCCACGGCGAGGTCCGCGTCGGAGGCGAGACGATCGTGATCGACGGCTTCGGCGCGTTCGACCACGGTCGCGGCGTCTGGCCCACCGAGACCACCTGGAACTGGGCGACGGCGGCGGGCCTCTCGCGCGGCCGTCGGGTCGGCGTCCAGCTCGGCGCGCGCTGGACCGACGGCACGGGCGCCACCGAGAACGGAGTGTTCGTCGACGGTCGCCTCGACAAGCTCGGGTGCGACGTGCGCCTCGACTACGATCTGCGCTCCGTAGAGGGGCCGTGGACCGTGCGCGATCGCTGCGGTCACGTCGACCTCCAGTTCTGGCCGCGGGTCACCCGCCGCACGAACCTCGACCTCGGCCTCGCGCGCACGGCGCTCGATCTCCGCTTCGGACGCTGGACGGGGCACGTGATCGCCTTCGACGAGCGCATCGTGGTCGACGGGTTCCTCGGGTGGGCCGAGGAGCACCGCGCGCGGTGGTGAGGTTGCTAGAGTGACGCGGAACGACATGCAGAGGCTCCTCGCCGTCCTCCTGTTCTCGACGCTCGGCGCGTGCGGCTCGCCGAGCCCGCGACCGAGCCCGACGCCGGCGACCAAGACCGTCGCGGCCGAGGAGGGTCGCTACGTGGTGCTCTCGCCCACCGGTGTGTTCCGCATCGGGCCCGGGCACCCGATCGGCATGCGCGCGAACCTCGCGCCCAAGTCGGCCAGCGCGGCCGCGAACATGGACGCCGAATACGCCCTCTTCGAGCGCAAGGGCGAGGAAGACGGCGCCGTGGTGGTCGAGACCCTCGCCGACGCGCCGGAGGGCCACATGTGCACCCGCCCTGCCCAGGGCCTCGAGCCCTTCGCGCTGCGCCTGTTCGTCGACCCGCGAGACCTCGCCGAGGTCACGCGCAAGCGGGTCGAGGTCGCCTACGCGGACGGCACTTCGGTGGAGCTCGCGGCCGGGGTGGTGTTGCACCCGACGACCGCGAGCGCGAAGCCTGGCGAGACGGCCTTTCGGGTGATGGTCGATCGGCTCCCGATCGTGGTGCGCCTGGCGAGCGACGCGCACGCCACCTCGTTCGAGATGGCGACGCCGTTCGTCGTGCCCGAGTCCAACGATCGACTGAACGGGCCGCTCCGCCTGGCGGACCGGGTCTTTCCCCTGGACGAGATCCAGGAAAACGTGGGCCTCGCTGGCGTCGCCGGGGCCACGCGCAAGGGGGTGACCCGCTTCGCGATCCACACGTCGTGCGCCGTCTACCACGGCCTCGCCACCCTGGTCGAACGCGAGAGCGTGGGGGAGCTCTTCGGCGTCGGCGGCCTCGGGTTGACGGGGTCGAGTCAGACCTGGAAGGTGCCCGCCGGCGCTAGGGTCCTGGCGCGCGGTGGGCACGTGCTCGGCAGCACCCGCGTCGCGGTGATCTTCCACGATCGAGCCGAGGACGACGGCACGCGAGGATGCTTTCGCCACCCCCTCGGCGGCGAGCCGAGCGAGCAACAGGGGTCGATGCGCAACTACCTGGAGATCTGCTTCGACCAGGGAGCGATCCAGTAGAGCGGTGTCAGACCGCGCCGCCCATCGCCTCGAGCTGGGCGCGCAGGTTCGCGAGCTCGTTCGCGAGGGCCGCGCTCCGCTCCTCGACGGGCTCGAGACTCGATCGGAGTCGGGCCGGCAACCGCTCGACCATCGCGAGCAGCAAGGCCGTCACCGCCTCGGCGTCGGCCCCGACGGCCGCCTCGATCTCGCCGTACCCGGGCAGCGCACGCAGCGCGGCCCTCGCCTCGACGAGCTCCTGCTCGTGCGTCGGTGCGGTCGGGATCCGGAGCTCCACGTTGGCCGTGAGCGGTGCCACCGCGCGGGCGAGCGTCGCGAGGTCGGGGTGGGCGTGGAGCCCACCGACGATCGAGCCGAGCCGTCCGGCGAGGCCGGCCCAGCTCTCGCCGTCGCAGCGCAGGCTGAAGCCCAGCGCGAGGCCGCTCCGGCGCGCGCGCAAGGTCATGAAGCCTCTCGCCCGCCCGGTCGCGGGATCGACGGACTCCATCGCGTGGAACAGGCGTTCGACCGGCACCCAGTGGGGTGGGTACTTGAACCGAGCCACGTCGAGCACCAGCGCCAGATCCCGCCGGCTGTGGAAGCCGCCGATCGGCGAGAAGTGGCCGCTGCCGGTCTGCCCGAGGCGCGCTCGATCGTAGGCGACGACGACGACGCTCCCACCATCGGAGGCCCCTCGCAGGGCCTCGCGGAACGCAGGAGCGTCGCTTCCGTCGGCGCGACACAGGGCCACCTCGGCGCCGTTGCAGCGCGCGAGGCAGGCGAGCTCGTCGAAGTCGAGACCACGCTCGCGGACCGTGGACAGCGGGACGCAGCAGTCGAGGAGGTCCTCGGCGAACCAGCGCCACGGCCCCTTCCACAGGCGGCCGGGATCGATGCCGAGCGCGTTGAGGGCGACGACCAGGGAGCCGAGGCCGCAGAACGCTGGAGCGGACTGGGTGTGGAACTGCTCGGCGAGGCGGAAGTACCCGTCGAGCTCGGACGCGGCGAGCGCCTCTGCAAAGATCCTGCGCCCTTCGGGCGAGGAGAACTCGATGGCCTCGGCGGGCAACGGTCGTCGGTAGAGGGTCTGTCCCATGATGCTTCCTCTCTGCGTATCACCAGGCCCCTTCCATGGGGACGCATCGCGGACCTCTAGGACGCAATGCTCTGCCGGCCACCTCCGCGGTGGCTCGGCTGTGGTATTCGCCCGTCGTGGGTACGACCTCCGAGGCCTTCCTCGCGCTGGCGGGCGCGGTCGACGAGCTGGTCCACGTCTGGCGGATCGTCGCCACGAGCCCTGGACCGAGGCTCGAGCTCGGGTGGGTCAACGCGGCGTTCGAGCAGCGCACGAGCCTGCGGCTGCCCCTCGAGAATCCTGAGCGGCTGGTGCCCACCGAAGATCGGTCCGCGCTCGAGGCCGCGCTGACCGCGTTCCTCGCCTCCCCCGATCGGGTCTCGAGTCCCTTCGCTCTGCGCTTCGAAGACGGAGGCGTCCCGCGCTCGTTCTGGTCGGTCGCGCACAAGAACACCTTTCGGGGCGAGCCCGCGCTCCTGGTCGTCTCCAAGGAGCAAGACGCCGAGCGCCCCTCCGCCGACGACCGACGCTTCCGGCTGATGGTGGAGAACTTCAACGACATCCTGCTCATCATGGACAAGGACGGCATCGAGCGCTTCGTGAGCCCGTCTTGCCGGCGCGTCCTCGGCTTCGGCCCCGAGGAGCTCGTCGGCCATCACGGGCTCACGTTCGTGCACCCCGACGACCACGCGGGCATCCGCGCCGGCCTGACCGGGGCGACGCGCGGTGGTGTTCCCAGCGTCATGCTCGAATTCCGCCACGCCCACCGCGACGGCGGGCATCGGTGGCTCGAGGCCTCGTGCACCAGCCTGCTCGCCGACCCGAGCGTCGCGGGCATCGTCATGGTGGCGCGCGACGTGACCGCGCGGAAGCGCGCCGAAGAGGAGCGGGTACGCCTCGAGGAACACCTGCGCCACGCGCAGAAGCTCGAGTCGGTCGGCAGGCTCGCCGGTGGCATCGCGCACGACTTCAACAACCTGCTCACCGCCATCAAGGGCAACGTCTCGCTGTTGCTCGACGGCCTCTCTGCCGTCGACCCGCGGCGCGAGCTGCTCGAAGAGGTGGACCACGCGGCGAGCTCGGCGACGAACCTCACCCGACAGCTGCTCGCGTTCTCCCGTCGGCAGGTCATCGCACCGCGCGTGCTCGAGCTCGCGGAGGTCCTCGGTCAGCTGCAGAAGATGCTCGCGCGCATCCTCGGCGAGCCCATCGCGCTCCGGACCGCGGTGGCCCCGGACCTCCATCGCGTCAAGCTCGACCCCGGCCAGCTGGAGCAGGTCCTCGTGAACCTCGCCGTCAACGCGCGGGACGCCATGCCCGAGGGCGGAAGCCTGTCGATCGCCGCGAACAACGAGCACCTCGACGAGCGCGCGGCCGCGGCCTGCCACCTCGCCCCGGGGGACTACGTGAAGCTCGAGGTCGAAGACAGCGGCTCGGGCATGAGCGCCGAGACCCGCGCCCACCTGTTCGAGCCGTTCTTCACCACCAAGGAGGTGGGCAAGGGCACCGGGCTCGGGCTCGCCACCGTCTACGGCATCGTCAAGCAGAACCACGGTCACATCGAGGTCGCCGACGCGAGCGGCCACGGCACCACGTTCACGATCTTCCTCCCCCGCACCGAGGAGGCACCGTCGTCCCGGCAGCGAACGCCGTCGGGCTCGCGGCTCGGGACCGAGACCCTCCTGCTCGTCGAGGACGATGCCCGCGTGCGGTCGCTCGGCACCCGCGTGCTCGAGCGCCTCGGGTACACGGTGCACGCCTTCGCGAACGGCGAGGCGGCGCTCGCGGCCCTCGACACGATCGCGCCGCCGATCCACCTGCTCCTCACCGACGTCGTCATGCCGGGCATGAACGGCAGGGTCCTCGCCGAGCGCCTCCAGGCTCGCGTGCCGGGCCTCAAGGTGCTCCTCACGTCGGGCTACGCCGCGGACGAGCTCACCGACCGTGTCGAGGCCGGCGTGGAGTTCCTCGAGAAGCCCTACACCACGTCGGCCCTGGCCGCCCGGCTGCGAGAGATCCTCGGGTCGTAGCCTCAGGGCGTGGAGTGCACGATGCACTCGGGCGACGGCGGGCCGTCCTTGGGAAACGCTCGCGCGAGCGCCCTTCCGAGCCGGGCCGCGCGCTCGCGGTATCCCGGGCTGTTGAAGTGGATGCCATCGGCCGTGTACCAGGCGTCCTGGACCTCGCTCGCAAAGTCGTAGACGCGCATGTTCGAGTGCCGCGTGCAGGCCTGGATCAAGGCCTGGTTCCAGTTCGCCATGTGCGGGTTCTGGTAGGGACCCTTGGTCACGAGGGTCTTGGTCGTGGTCCAGAGCACGGGCGCGCCGCCGATGTGCCCCATCATGGCGTCGATGCGCTCGGTGAGCGTCGCGAGGTGGCCCGCCACGTTCGCCGGATCGTTGGTCCCGAGGGCGAGCACCCAGCACCCCTCGTAGCCGTGCGCCCGCTTGTACTTCACGATGTCGGTCGCGCTCGGCTGATCCTCGTAGGTCTCCACCATGGAGCGCGCGCCGGAGATCTCGGGCCAGAACTGCTCGACGCCGACCGCGTGGTAGCGCGCGTCCACCCGATCGTCGGGGTTCGGCAAGAACGCGTGCGAGACGAGCCCGAGCGAGGTGGAGTCACCGACGTGGGCGAGCTGGGTGCAGCGGGTCCACGGCGCGCCCTCGACCTTGGGCGCCTTCACCGGCACGGGGTTCGCGGGGGCGGTCGGCACCACGGTGACCACCGGCTCGGCGGCGAGCGCGTCCAGATCGGTCGGGGCCTTGGGCCGACGGAGCGGCCACACGACGAGCGCCGCCGTGGCCACCGGCACGAGGACGATCGCGCGCACGAGGAGACCCCAGCGCGCGCGCCGAGGTCGCGTCGCGTACGCGCGGCGACGGATCGGGTCCTCGAGCAGGGTGTACGAGGCGGCTGCGAGCCCGAGGATCAGGCCGAGCTGCACCGCGCCGCGCGCGACGGGGCGCTCCCCGAGGATCGCGCTCGGCATGAAGGCCACCACGGGCAGGTGCCACAGATAGACGCCGTACGAACGCGCGCCGAGCCACCGCAGCGGCGCGACCCCAAGGACCTTGGCGACGAACGTGTCCGGGTGCGCGGCCGCCATCGCGAGGCCCGCGGTCGCCGTGGACAGGAGGAGCTCACCGCCCCGGTAGAGGAACGGCGAGTACTCGTCGGTGCGCACGATGCATGCGATCACCACGGCGAGGCCGACGGCGCCGCAGAGGTCGAGGGCGAGCTTGCCGCGGCGCGCCACGTGGCCCACGCGGTCGAACGGCAGGGCCATGGCCGCGAGCGCCCCCACGAGGAGCGCCGCCGCGCGCGCGTCGGTGCCCTCGTACGCCCGGGTGTTGTTGATCGCGTGCGGGTGATAGAGCCGGTAGCTCGCCCACGTGGAGGCCGCGGTGAACAGCAGCGTGACGACGACCAGCGGGGCGAGGCGCCCCCGCCGCTTGCCGAGCGCGAGGAGGCCGAACACGAGCAGCGGCCAGAGCAGGTAGAACTGCTCCTCGATGGCGAGCGACCAGAGGTGGTCGAGCGGGCCCGGCCCCGCGAAGCGCTGGAAGTAGTCGTCGCCGCGGGCGATCGTCGTCCAGTTGGCCACGTAGAGCAGCGCGTAGAGCGCCTGCCGCGCGGTGCGCGCGACCTTGTCCGGGCGGGCGATGGCGGTGGTGACCACCACGACCGGCAACATGAGGAGGAGCGCGGGGAGGAGCCGGCGCACGCGCCGCAGCCAGAAATCCTTGAGGTCGACGGTGCCACGCTCGCGGAAGCCCTCGAGCAGCAGGGAGGTGATGAGATAGCCGCTGAGCGTGAAGAACACGCTGACGCCGAGGAGCCCGCCGTCCAGGAACGGCACGCGCAGATGGTAGGCGACGACGGCGCCCACGGCGATCGCCCGGATGCCATCCAGCCCGGGTAGATACCGGGTCTTGCCTGCCGGCTCGGCAGCGTCCTGGGTGGCCATCGTCCTCCGGGGGCCGGTTACCACGGGGGGCCTCGCGGGTCGCCGGCGGGAGGGGAACGCCCCGCGCGCGCGGGCGTGTTCCCGCCCCTCCCGACCGAACGTTGTTCGCCTCGAGAGCGAACATTGTTCGCTTCACGGTCAGTCGGCCGGCGGCGCGTAGTTCTCGGGGAACGCCGTGTCCCCGCACTGGAAGGTCCCCGGGAACGTGACCTCGATGGCCACGATGGTGCGGCCGAGGTGGCGCTCCTCGTCCAGCGGGAACTGCGGCACCGACAGGTCTCGCTCCACCACGAACCCGAACCCCTGCGCGGCATACCCGAGGCGCCAGTACTTGCTCTTGTCGCTGGTGCTCCACTCGCCGCTGTCGCCGTAGGCCTTGCGGACGTCGCGCGCCGTGCTCTCGCCGAGGACGATGCCCCGCGGCGTACGCGCGCGGAACGGCGGCTTGAACGAGAACACGAACACGCGCTCGCTCGGGTCGGCCTGGCAGTAGAACGCCGAGAGGCCGGCCTCGTAGACCAGCTCCACCGAGTACGACCCGTGCGGCACGATCTTGGTGGGCGCGCCGTACCGCGCGACGACCGCCTGGCGCGTGGCCGCGAGCGGGAGGTCCGACAGCCCGACCCCTGCGTGCAGCGTCTCGACGTGCGGAGGCTCGGGCGTCGGCGGCGGCGCGACCGGCGCCGGCTGCGGCCCACACGCCGAAGCCGACAGCATGACCACCACGACGGAGCCGCGAACGCTCACTTCAAGCAGGTCCGGCAGGCGAGACGACGCATCCCGCCACGATACGTTCGATCCCGAGGCGCCGCGAGCGGAGCATTTGCGCTGCCGTGCGCAGAAATGTGTGCGACCCCGACCGCCGAGCGGTGTCTATCCCCTGCCATGAAGCGTGCTCTCCTCCTCCTCGTCCTCCTCGCCACTGCTTGCAAAGAGAAGGCTTCGGCCGAGCCCGCCGCTCCTTCGCCCAAGCCTTCCGCCCCAGCCTCCATGTCCGCGACCGTGGCCCCGAAGCCGGTCGCGTCGGCCGTCGTCGCCGGTGTCCCGCTCGCGAGCTTCGACCTCGCGGCCACCGACAAGCTCACGAAGCGTCTGGCCACCCTCGGCTACACGCCGATCATGGGGTGCAGCGAGTCCAAGATGGACGGCGGCCTCGCGACCGTCTGCGTGTACGGCCTCCACACCGTCAGCCTCAGCTTCGTCGACAAGCCACTGAAGCCCAACGACAAGGGCTTCACGGACGGCACGTACTCCTTCCCCAACGCGGTCAAGGTGACCGACGGTCCGTCGCTCGTGATCTCGGCTGGCTTCAACGGCAAGCAGGAGGACGCCGCCGCCATCCTGAAGGTGCTCTGGGACGAGAAGCAGAAGACCGTCGCCGGCACGCCGCTGCGCTCGATGAAGAAGCTCGGCGATCTGAGCGCGCCCCTGAAGACCAAGGGCTTCGCGAGCACCCCGTTCGGCGGCATCGACTTCGCACTCACCCAGCTGGTCGTCGAGACGAGCCACGACCGCAAGGAGGAACCCAAGGGCACGTTCTACCAGGAAGCGAGCGGCGATTTCGTCAAGGTCGCCGTGTCCGTCGTCGAGGGCACGGCGCCCGCGGGCGAGGAGAAGCGAGTGCTCGACGCGCTCCTCGCTCCTCCGAAGTGAGGGTGGGAATAGCCTCGCCCGGTCGTGCGCTGCGCCGTCGATGCGGCCCTGGCACGTCTCCCTCCTCGCCCTCCTCCTGGTCGGCTGCGACCACGGCACCAAGCTCGCCGCCGCGCGCCTGCTCGGCGACGGTCCCCGTTCGCTGATCGCGAACGTCCTCGAGCTCCGGTACGCCGAGAACCACGACATCGCGTTCAGCGCGCTGTCGGCGCTGCACCTGCCGACGCCGCGGGCCGCGCTCATCGTCGTGGGCCTCCTGGTCCTCGCCGCCCTCGTGTTCTCCTTTCGTTCCCTGCGCAATGGCGACCGCCGATCCGACGTCGGCTTCACCCTCGTGGTCGCGGGCGCCGTGGGCAACCTGCTCGACCGCATCTTCCGCGGCTACGTCGTCGACTTCGTCCACCTCGCCCACTGGCCGGTGTTCAACGTGGCGGACGTCCTCATCGCCGTCGGTGGGATCCTCCTCGCGACGAGCCTGGTGCCGAAAAAGAGGGCCGCCCCGTAGCGCGAGCGGTCGGTTTGCGACACACTCGGCGCGTGCGGATCGCGCGGACCCTCGGCTTGCTGGCCCCTGGCCTGCTGGTCCTCGTCGGCTGCGGCGCCAGCCCCGACGGCGACAGCCCGGGCGACGACGCGGGCGCAGATGCGGGCGCCGACGTCGAGGTGGACGGCTCCCTCGAAGGGGGCGCCGACGGCGGCTTCTTCCTGCCCGTCGCGGAGCTGCGCATCCCCTGCAAGGTGGGCGGCGTGGACGGCCACTGCGAGGACGTGAAGGACTGCACGGGCGCGCGCGTCGCCACCCCTGGATACTGCCCCGGACCCGCGAACATCCAGTGCTGCACGCCGCGCGGCGAGACAGGGCCGCTGCCCGGCCCGACCGACGCCGACGCGAGCGGCTGGTGCCCGACGGACCCGACCGCGTCGCCGAATGCAGGCCTCGTCGAGGAGCCCGGCGTCGGCGGCTGCCCGGCCGGCATGCTGCGCGTCGCGGCCACGCCGAGCTTCTGCGTCGACCGCTTCGAGGCCAACGTCGAGACCCTCGACGGCGCCGCCTGGAAGCCGTGGTCCCCCTACTACCCGCCGCCCACCACCGCCGCGACGCGCGCGGTCTCGCTGCGGGCCGCCGTCCCCAGGGCTACATCAGCGGCAAGGAGGCCCAGCGCGCGTGTGTGGGCGCGAAGAAGCGCCTCTGCACCAACCCCGAGTGGCTCCGCGCCTGCCAGGGCCCCAAGACCACCACGTATCCGTACGGCACCTCGCGCGTGCCGGGCGCGTGCAACGACGCGCGCACTCCGCACCCCGCGGTCTCGTGCTTCGGCACCAGCGCGAGCTGGATCTTCAGCGAGATCGGCTGGCCCGGCATCAACCAGCAGGGCAAGACGGTCGAGCGCACCGGCAACCGCGCCGCGTGCGTCACCGCCGAGGGTGCGTTCGACATGATGGGCAACCTGCACGAGTGGATCTACGACGACCCGAGCAAGTACCCGTCACCGGTCAAGGCAATCGACTTCCGGGGCGGCTTCTACGCGGACACCGTGGTCAACGGCGAGGGCTGCCTCTACCGCACGAGCGCCCACGACTTCTCGCACTGGGACTACTCGACCGGGTTCCGTTGCTGCGCCGATTGAGGCGCACGGGTGTACACTGCGGCATGCGTCGTTGGTGCCCGGCCGTCCTCGTCCTCTCGATCGGTTGTGGCGGGACGACGGCCGACGAGTCCAGCGACGCCGCGACCGACGGCGCGCCCGGCGACGCCGCGGTCGACACGAGTGTGACCGACACCGGCGCTGCCGACGCGCAAGACGGTGGCGGCGACAGCGGCAGCACCGACAGCGGCAGCCCCGACAGCGGCAGCCCCGACGTCGGCCCCGACGTGCCCCTCACCGGGTGCATCACCGACAAGAGCGCGGGCACCCACGTGTTCAAGTGCGCGGGCGTCACCTACGACGTGACCATCCCCGCGGCGTGCACCACCAAGGCGTGCGGCCTCGTGCTCGACGTGCACGGCGCGACGATGACCGGCCGGATGGAGGACGCCAACACGCAGATGCGCGCGCTCGGCGACAAGTACGGCTACGTCGTGATCCAGCCCACGGCCCCGGGCTCCGCGCCCACCACCTCGTGGACCCCGGGCATCGACGACGACAAGGTGCACTCCGTCCTCGTCGAGGCCATCGCGGTCCTCGGCGTCGACGCCAAGCGCGTGCACATGACCGGCTTCTCGCAGGGCGGCATGATGACCTCGCGCTTCCTCTGTCGGTTCGCCGAGCTGTTCGCCTCGGTCGCCCCCGCCGCCGGCACCGGCTGTTCGTTCTTCGGCCTGGACACACCCTCGCGCGAGGTCCCCGTGCTCTACCTGCACGGCACCAAGGACGTGCTGGTCGCGTTCACCGAGGGCGTGAAGCAGCGCGACGCCGCCGTCGCCGCCTGGAAGATGAGCGGCCCGACCACGCTCTCGAGCGACGCGAGCCACTCGCGCAAGCAGTGGACGAGCGCGAAGGGCACGGTCTTCGAGTTCGTGCAGCACGACTACAAGGCTCCACCGGTCACGCTGCAGGGCCATTGTTACCCGGGCAGCACCGACAAGGGCGGTGAGCCCGGGCAGCTGTTCTCGTTCGCGTGCACCCCACCGAGCGCGTTCGTGTGGGGCGAAGAGGTCATGAAGTTCTTCGTCGCCCACCCGCGAACCTGAAGACCACGCCCGCCGTTCTGCGTACGCTCGCTGCCATGGTTCGCTCCTCCCTGTACCTGGGCCTCGCGCTCGCCTCCGGGTGCGGACGGTGCAACGAGAGCTCCACGAACGCCCCGCCCGCGCCGACCCCGTCGGTGGTCGTCGCGAGCTCTGCCGCGCCGTCCGTCTCCGCGGCGCCGTCGGCGTCGAGCCCCTACGCGCCCAAGGGCACCCCCGTCCCGACCGAGCTGCACGGTCCGCTGCTCTACGTGCTCGAGAACGCGAGCGCACAGGACAGCCTCGAGCTCGTCGACGTGAAGGCCGATGGCGCGGGCCCGGCGCGCAAGATCCTCGAGCGGCCCCACGGCGAACTCGTGGGCGGCGCCCTCTCGCGCGACGGAAAGACCGTGGCGTACGCGCGCACGGTGACGATGGCCGACAAGACCGAGGCCACGGTGAACACGGTCGGCGTCGACGGGAAGGACGACAAGCGCGTCGCGGTCTGCGACCACGTCTGCGAGATCGTCGGCTTCGACGCCAAGGGCGCGCTGTGGTTCCTCGAGCGCGGCGCGGGCGATTTTCCCACCATCCATCGCTTCGCCGGCAAGCCCGAGCCCGCGTGGGCGGGCGGCTTTTCGGCCTGCAATGCGTCGCACGTCGTGCTCTCGCCCGACGGCCAGCGCATCCTCGTCACGCTCGACGACTCCTTCGGCTGGCCCGAGTGCATCGAGAGCAAGTTCCAGGGCGTCTACGTGATGCCGGTCGACGCCCCGCGACTCGACACGAGCCACCCGCTCCTGCCGTTCTCGAAGAGCAAGACCAGCAAGGGCATGAACCTCAACTTCGCCGAGGCGGGGTTCTCGTCCGACGGCACACGCCTCGAGCTCGACGTGAGCGGCGTCGGCGAGGACGAGGCCGACAGCGGCTCGGTGGTCGATCTCCCCTGGAGCTGCAAGCTCGACGGGACCGACCCACGACACGCGGCCTTGCCCCCGCGGTGGTCCTTCGTGGTGGTCGAGGAGGGCAAGGCGCAGCGCGGCGTCGCGCGCCTCGAGGGCAAGGACACGCTGCCCATCCCCGTGATCGGCCCGGCGAAGACGATCGCCTGGCTCACTTCTTCGGGGCGAACACGGGGGGCAGCGGGGGCAACGGGAGGATGATGCTGGAGAGCGGCGCGGGCTTGCTCGGCGCGGGCGGCGGCTCCTCGCTCGACTTGAGGACGACCTTCACCTCACGCAGCTGGGTGCCGCGCATCACGGTGAGCTTGGTCTCGTCGCCCGGCGCGCGCTTCTTGATCTGCTCGGCGAGATCCTCGGCGCTCTTGGTGACGGTGCCGTCGACCGCGACGATCGCGTCCTCGTTCGGCTTGATGCCCGCGATCGCCGCGGGGCTGCCCTCGGCCACCGCGATGACGCGCACGCCGAGCTTGTCGGTGAGGCCGGTCACGCCGAGATAGGTGGACGGAGCCTTGATCGGCGGCGCCGTCTTCAAGAACTTGCGGATCTGCGCGATCGGCGCGCCGAAGAGCGCCGGGGTGCAGGCGACCTCCTTGGGCGCGCCGGTCTTGCCGGTTCCGGGCGCGCACGCCCGACCCACGACCCCGATGACCCCACCCTGCGGGTCGACCAGCGGGGTGCCGATCGCGACGTTCTTGGTGTCGAGCGACAGCGCGTCCTTGAGCACGTCGCCGTCGGGAGAGAGGTAGTCGCGCTTGCCGAGGATCGCGGTGGCCTGCGGCTGCACCTTGCCGGTCTTGAGGAGGACGAACGTGGAGAAGGTCATCGTCGACGAGAGCGGATCGAGATCGGAAGGCTTGGCGCCCTCGCTCCACTTGGAGGAGTAGGGCACGAGCAGCGCGAGGTCCCACGCGGCGTCCTCGTGGTGCAGCTTGACCTTGGTGGTCGCGTTGCTCTCGGGGAAGCGGATCTCGAGGTCTCCCGTGCCGCCGCCGAGCGCGATCGGGCTGCGCGCCGTGATGACCACCGACTTCTCGCTGAGCAGCACGCCGAGGCCGATGGGCTTCTTGTTGCGCTCGAGCACCACCGTGGCGAGGCGCGCGCGATCCATGCCCTCGACCGTGGGCGCGGCGGAGACCGAGCCCGAAGGCGCGGCCTTCTTGGCGGTCGACGAGGAGGCCCCCGGCGGCGGGATGAACACCCAGGGCCCAGGGGGCCCGGCCGGGGAGGGCGACGCTCCGAGCAGGACGGCACCGCCGAGCGCGAGGGCCACGAGGGCCGGCCCCCGCAGGCTGGGGGACGAGGAGGTCTTTTGGGGGGACATGGGCATGAACATCCTAGCAAGGTCGATGCCCGCGTGCCCGCCAGGGCAAAAGGGCGGGAGGTGCGGGGCAGCGTCGGAGGTTGGACGGGCGACCGTGGCGCGGCGTTCACTCCCTCCGACCACACCCTGCCCATCGATGCGTCAGGCGCGGACGAACGGCGGCGGGATGGTGAGATCCTCGCCGCCGAGCAGGTCGGACAGGCGCGGCGCGACCGACTCCGCGAGCGCCATCTCGACCTCCGCCGCCGTGGCGAGCGCGCGGCACTCCGCGGCGAGGCCCTCGCACTCCTCGAGCGAGAACCGGCGCAGCGCCTCCTTGATCTCCACGATGGCCGCGGCCTCCATCGAGAGCGACCGCACGCCCATGCCGACGAGCAACACCGCCGCGAGCGGGTCGCTCGCCATGGCTCCACACACGCTGACCGGGATGTCGGCGTCGGTCGCCGCCTTGGCGGTCATGCGGATCAGCCGCAGGATCGACGGGTCGAACGAGGAGGCGAGGCGCGCGAGCTCGTGCGAGCCGCGGTCGGCGGCGAGCGCGTATTGCACGAGATCGTTGGTGCCGAGCGAGAAGAAATCCGCCTCGCGGGCGAAGAGATCGGCGCAGATGGCCGCCGAGGGCACCTCGATCATCACCCCGAGCGCGGGCTTGCGGTGGGGCTTGCCCTGGGCCACGAGGTCGGCGAGCGCCCGGTCGAGGAGCTTGCGCACCGCGCGGATCTCCTCGAGGTTGGACACCATCGGGATCATCACGCGCACGTCGCCGTGCGCCGCGGCGCGCGCCATCGCGCGCAGCTGGACGCTGAACAGCTCGGGCTCGCGGAGGGCGAGGCGCACCGCGCGGGTGCCGAGCGCCGGGTTGGCCTCGTCGGGGACGGGCACCTTGGTGGCGAGCTTGTCGTTGCCGAGGTCGAACGTACGCAGCGTGACCGGCCGGGGCGCCGCGAGCTGCACGATGTTGCGGAACAGCTCGTACTGCTCGTCCTCGGTCGGGAGCTCCTTGCGGTCGATGTAGAGGAACTCGGTGCGGTAGAGGCCGATGCCCTCGGCGCCGTGCTCGAGCGCCAGGATCGCCTCGGCGGGGAGCTCCACGTTGGCGAGCAGCGAGATGCGCGTGCCGCACGAGAGCGTGGCCGGCTCGCGGTGCCGGCTGCGGAGCACCTGGGTGCGGGAAGCGAAGCGCTCGCCGCGGGCACGGGCGCGGGCGATGACGTCGGGCGAGGGGCGCACCCACACCTGGCCGCGCAGACCGTCGACCACGATGAGGTCGCCCGTGCGGACGTGGCCGCGGATGCCCGTGACGCCGACGACCGCCGGAATCTCGAGCGCGCGCGCCATGATCGACGTGTGGCTCGTGCGGGTGCCGACCTCGGTCACGAACCCCACGATCGGGTCGCGGACCATCGCTGCGGTGTCGGCGGGCGAGAGATCGCGCGCGACCACCACCGTGGGCGCCTGGACGATCACGCCGAGCGGGGGCGTGGCCCGGCGGATCGGCCGCGGCGTGGGGAAGCCGGCCTTGGGTGGCACGACGACGGGCTGCGCGGTGACCAGGGCGCGCATGAGGCGCTCGCCGACGAACTCCACGTCGTGTCGCCGCTCCCGCAGGTACGGGTCGTCGAGCGCGTCGAACTGCCGGAGGATCCCCTGCAGCGCCACCTCGACCGCCCACTCGGCGTTGCGGCCCTTGACGACGACCTCGTCGTGTACCGCCTGCGCGAGGTTCGGGTCACCCAGCATGCTCTGGTAGGCCTCGAGGATCTTGAGGTGCTCCTCGGGCAGAGCGTCGGCGACGCGACCGTGCACCTCGCCGATCTGGAACTGCGCCTCTTCGACCGCGTCGCGGAAGCGACCGAGCTCGGCCTCCTTCTCGCTCGAGAGGATGGTGCGCCGCGGGACGCTGCCCTTGCCCTGCTCGAGGACGAGCGCGACCGCGACGACGATGCCGGGAGAGCCGGCGATGCCTTCGAGCGGCCCCACCATGGGGACCGGCTCGCGCCCGCCCGGGGCATCGCGCGGCGGCTCACTCATCCGCGCCCACTCACTCCGGCTCGCCGAAACGGGAAGCGATGAGCGTGCCCACCGCGGCGACGCACTCTTCGGCGCGTTCCCCCTTGGCGCGCACGTCGAGGAAGGTGCCCTTGGAGGCGCACAGCAGGAGGACACCCATGACGCTCTTGCCGTTGGCCGTCTGACCGTCGCGACCGACGATGACCTCGCACGTGAACTTGCTGGCCAGCTGCACGAGCTTGGTCGCGGCCCGGGCGTGGAGCCCGAGGTTGTTCACGATCTGGAAGCGGCCCTCGGCGTCGGCGTCGATCGTCATGTCCCCTTGCCTGATGGTACCGGAATCGCGGGAGGAGGACCCGCGCCGGGAATCGGCCCTGGATCCGAGCCGCGCGAACCGGCCACGTCTCCGCGGCCCACGTCTCGATGCTGGACGGCGACGTCCGAGAAGCGCTTGCGCAATCGTTCGCCGAGCTCTTCGGCGACCGCCACCGAGCGGTGCCGCCCGCCCGTGCACCCGATGCCGATCGTCAGGTAGGCCTTTCCGTCACGCGCGTAGAGCGGGATGGAGAAGTTCAGCAGCGCCTCGATGCGATCGACGAACGTGCGCGCCTCTTCGCGCTCGAGGACGAACGCGGCGACGTCGGCGTCGGTGCCGGGGCGGTGCTTCATCTCGGGCACGAAGAACGGGTTCGCGAGGAAGCGCACGTCGAGCACGATGTCGGCGTCCACCGGGGTACCGTACTTGAACCCGAACGACACGAGCCGCGTGACCATCGAGCCCGTCTCGCCGCGCGCAGGCGAGAACTGCCCCAGCACGACCGAGCGCAGCTCGTGGACGTTGAACCGCGTGGTGTCGATGACGCGCGTCGAGCGCGCGCGCAGCGGCGCCATGCGCTCGCGCTCGATGTGGATGCCCTCGACCACGTCTCCGGCGGTCGCGAGCGGGTGCGGGCGGCGGGTCTCGGAGAAGCGGCGCACGATCGACTCGTCGCTCGCGTCGACGAACAGCACGTGGAGGTCGCGGTGGCCGGCCGCGTCGAGCGCGTCCATGGCCGGGCCGGCCTCGCGGAGGAAGTTGCCGAGCCGCGCGTCGAGGCCGAGGCCGATGCGGTGGATGCCGTCGCGCTCGCACATGGCCACGATCTGGGGGGCGAGCTCGGTCGGGAGGTTGTCGCAGCAGTAGAAGCCGAGATCCTCGAGCGCGTGCAGGGCGGTGGACTTGCCCGCGCCGCTCATGCCCGTCACCACGACCACCTGGGTGCGGCTCATCCTCGCCCCCCGTCGACGTCGTCGTCGGTGATGGCCTTGCCGAGCAGCTTGCGCTCGAGCCGCTCCTGGAAGTCGCGGGCGCCGTGGTGGCCGGCGCGCTTGAGGAGCTCGTTGCGGGCGGCGATCTGGACGATGCCGCCGACGTCACGGCCGGGCTTCACGGGGATGGTGACCTCGGGGATGTCCACCCCGAGGATGCGGTGGTGGCGCTCCTCGAGCCCCAGCCGGTCGTACTCGACGGGCTGGCCGGCGGCGTCGACGGCGTCGCTCATGCGCACCACGAGGTCGATGGGCATGCGCGCGGTCACGCTCGTGACCCCGAACAGGTCCTTGAGGTTGAGGATACCGAGCCCACGGATCTCGATGTGATGCTCGAGGAGCTCCGCGGGCTCACCGATGACCGCCTTCTTCGCCGGATCGACGGAGCTGCCGTACGGGCGCACCGAGCACTCGACCACGTCGTCGGCGACGAGCCGGTGCCCGCGCATGACGAGGTCGAGCGCACACTCGCTCTTGCCGACGCCGCTGCGGCCGATGATGAGGATCCCGAGCCCGTAGATGCTGACGAGCACGCCGTGCAGGCGGGTGCGCACCGCCAGGCGGTCGTCGAGCAGGGCGTGGAGGAGGTTGATGGTGGTGGACGACTTGAGCGGGCTGCCGAGCAACGGGGTCTCGGTCGCCTCACAAGCCGCGACGAGCTCGTGGTGCGGACGCACGCCGCGGGTGAGCACGACGCCGCAGGGCCGCAGCTTCGCGAAGCCGAGACACGCCTTGGCCCTCGCTTCCGAGGAGAGCCGGTCGAGGAACGAGATCTCCGTCGCGCCCAGGATCTGGAGGCGCCAGGCCTCGAGCCCGTGGAAGTGCCCGACCAGCGCGAGGCCGGACTTCTGGACGCGCGCGTTGAGGATGCGCCGCGAGAGCCCCGCGGCGCCCGCGAGGATGGACGGCTGGAATCCGAGCCCGGGATCGGCGCACAGCTTCTCGACGGTGACCCCCGCGGGCTGCGCGTTGCTGGACTGCGCGTCGGCGGCGGCGAGCAACGACTCCGAGGGCCAGTCCTCGGCGCCTGCGCGGCTGTCGCCAGGCTGGCTGCTGTCGCCCGGTCGGCTCTCGCCCGGCCGGCTCTCGCTCGGGCGCGCGACGTTCGGGCTCGACGGGAAGGGCGCGTCGCCGTCGGTGCCATCGTCCTGCGGGCTGTCCTTCGGGCCGCGCTTCTTGCCCCCGCCCGCACCACCCGACCCCCCACCCGGCCCCCCCGTCGTCATCAGGGCACCCTGGCGTCTGCGTCGGCGACGAGCCGGAACACCTCCGCAGCGTTGGGTGCCGCGACGATCAGATCGCGGAGAGACTGCTCGCGGAGCACCTTGCTGACGCGGGCGAGGATGCGCAGGTGCTCGACCTGCGCGTTCATCCCCTTCTTGGGGCCGACGACCCCGAGGATGATCCGCGCCGGCTTGTCGTCGATCGCGTCGAACGGGACCCCCGCAGGCACCACCAGCAAGGCCGCGATCTGGACCGCGAGGTCGCCGAGGAAGCCGTGCGGGATGGCCACCCCGTCGCCGATGCCGGTCGACTGCAGGCCCTCGCGCTCCTCGAGCACCGCGCGGACGGCGGCGACGTTGCTCGCAGACGGAGCCCCCGTCGAGGGCGATGCTCGCCACACCGCTGACCCCACGCGCGAGGAGCTGCGCCATCGTCTCGAGGACCGCGGCCTTGCCGCCCAGCGATTCGGTCGCTGCGTGCAGGGCCACCCGGTCGGCGGTGAGGATGTCGACGAGCCGCATCGAGAGCCCCGTTTTCGCGCGATTGCCCCGCGGCGTCCAGCTACTTCGCTCGGCTCTGGTCGGGCCTGCAACCGGGTTGCGCGCCCCTCAGGGCGCGTCCCGGTCGGCCTCGCGATCGCTACTCTTCGTTGCCCGCCGCCAGCCGCTCTTGCTCGGCGGCGAAATCGTGGGCCTTCATGCCCTTGCTGGTGGCCGCGAGCTTCTTGCCCTTGGCGTTGTTGACCTGGTGCTCCAGCTTGTCGCACACGCGGTCCAGCGAGGCGTACATGTTGTCGCTGGTTTCCTTGGCGGTGTAGTGCTCGCTCCCCGCGGTCACGATCACCTCGGCCATCTGCTCGCCCTTCTCGATCGACAAGGTCACGGTTGCCTTCATCGGCTTGCGCAGGAACTTCTGCAGACGCCCGATCTTCTCTTGTGCGTATTCCTTGATCGCATCGGACGACTCGAGGTGGCGAAACGTGATGGCGATGTTCATCGGAACCCTCCGGTACCAGGCGAGCTGCGCCATGGCCGCGCTCACTCGCCCGTAATCCAGTGCCCCAGGGCCTCACTCGCTACGTCCCAGGGGCCTCCTATGACGACAGTGACGAACTGCGCTCAGCTCCTTCTCGGGAAGATCCCGCTTGGCGTGACGCGACGACGATGGGTACGGCGCGACGGTGACAGTCCCATGGCTGATATCTAACCATAGGCCACCCTCCAATCATCCCGCCGTCAAGCATCTCGCGAGAATCTTTCCGGTTCAGGATCCGTGCCACGGCCTCTCACCCAGAAACGCCACGAAAACCCGCGTGGGTCTCTGTGCGTGTCTCGTCGGAGCGACGCTCAGGAAAGCGCGGCCGCCGACACCAAGGCGTCGTATCCGGTCAAGTGGGTGACGCCGGGAGGCACCGGCTCGAGCACGCTGGCCCCCCCGGCGAAGATGCCCACGGGCGCAGGGACGGCGCGCCGAATGCGCGCGAGCTCGCGTCTTGCGTCGAGCGGCTCGAGCGCCAGCGCCGAGAGCACCACCGCGTGGGCGCGCGACTGCTTCACGGCGTAGGCGATGTCGGCCGCGGGCAGCGAAGGCCCGAGGTACACGGCGCGCGCGCCCGCGGTGGCGAGCACGACGGCGGCCATCATCACGCCGAGCTCGTGCTGCTCCCCGTCGGGTGTCGTGCACACGAACAGCCGGGCAGCGCGGTCGGCGCGCGCGTTGCGGAGGAGCTCCGCGAGGTGTCCGCGCACGGCGGCGCTCGCCGCGTGTTCGTGGGCGATCGTGAGTCGCCCGGCGCGCCAGGCCTCGCCGATCTCCACGAGCAGCGGCGCGATCACCTGGGTGACGAGGGTGAAGGGATCGACCGCGAGACCGGCGGCCGAGAGGGCCCGCTCGGCCTCGCCGGGGTCGAGCCGGTCGACCGCCGCGAGGAAGCGGTCGCGCGCCGAGTCGAGCAGCGGGACCTCGGGACTCGCGACTCGGGACGCGGGCGCGGCGTGCCGCCGGATCCCGGAGAGCTCGGCCGCCGTGAGCACCGCGATGTCACCGATCGAGTGGCCCTGGTCGAGGAGGTCCTTGATGAGCCGGATGCGGTCGAGGTCGTCGCTCGTGTAGAGCCGGTAGCCGGCGGCCGACCGCTGCGAGGCCATGTTCCCGTAGCGGCGCTCCCAGATGCGCAGGGCGTGGGGGGAGATCCCCGTGGCGCGTGCGACCGCGTGGATCCGCAGGAGACCGGGGGCGGGATCGGCCTTCTGGGCCTCCCCCTTCCGGTCGCTCGAGCTCACTGCCCACCGGGCAGCGCCGCGAGCGTCTCGCGGACGCCGGGGTAGCCGAGGAAGAACCACTTCCACCAGCCGAACATCATGGTCAGGTGACCGACGAAGATGAAGGTGTGGCTCCACATCTCCACGCGATCGGACCGCTCGCTCCAGTAGCGGTGCCAGTGGAACACCTCGTCGACGAGGCTGTAGACGAACGACATGATCGTCAGCACCATCGCCGGGATCCAGAAGGCGCCCCGGTTCTGGTAGGCCGCGCACAGGAACACGCAGCTGCCGACGCCGCAGAAGATCGTCACGTGGTGCACGAGCCCCTCGGCCCGCGCGATGACCTCCTTGTAGACCGTGCGGTGACCGATGGTGTCGACCGCGATGGCGCCGGCGAAGATCGCGGCACCGATCGGCACCATCCACGCCTCGGCGGGGAACTGCACGTGCGCGTGCCGACCGAGCAGGAGGAACCCGAGGGTCGCGCCGAACAGCCCGACCATCAGGCCGACCCAGGCGACGTAGACCAGCCAGTCGTCGCGACCGAAGGTGCGGACCAACGAGAAGTAGGTGACGAGCGCGCCCCGGGTGGACTCCGGGATCGGCGCGACCACCGGCGTGCGGGCGGAGACCGGGGGGTGCGGAGCGGTGATCTCAGACTGGAAGGACGTCATGGGGGAACCCGAGGACACGATCGGGGGTGACGATCGCGCGGCGACGGAGCAACCGAGCGGGGAGCTCGGCCAGGGTGAGGACGACGGCGAGGAGCACGAGCGCGAGCTTGTGCAGGAGCGGCACGAAGGCGCGGCCGCGGAACGGATCGAACGCCCGGCGACGCAGGATCGCGCCGATCGCGGCGTAGACGTGGCGCGCGACCCGGATGCCGAGGGCCGGCCGGAGCCCGAGGGCCGGCAGCCCGCGGTCGGCGGAGCGGTAGTAGCGATCGGCGAGCGTGAGCAGCGTGGCCACCGTGCGCTGGACGGCCGTCCGCGCGGGCGAACCCTCGGCCGGCGCGCGATCGAGCGACACACCGAGCATCTCGCTCGGCAGGTAGACGCGGCCGTCGGCGAGATCCTCCTCGACGTCGCGGCACACGTTGGTGAGCTGCATCGCGATGCCGAGGTGGGCGGCGTTGCGCAGGGCGCCCGGCTCGCTCACCCCGAGCACGTGACAGGCCATGAGCCCGACGACCCCCGCGACGCGGAAGCAGTAGAGCTCGAGATCCGCGAGGGTGAGGTACCGCGCGCGGAGCACGTCCATCTCCATGCCCGCGAGCAGCTCCTCGGGGTACGCGCGGGGGATCCGCCGCGCGCGCACGAGGTCGGCGAACGCCGAGAGGATGGGGCTCCCGGGAGCGCCCGCGTAGACGTCGTCGAGCTCGGCCCGCAGGCGCGCGAGGGCCGCCGGGCGCTCGGCGCGAGGGGCGAGATCGATGGCGTCGTCCACGTGGCGGCACCACGCGTAGAGGACCGCCATCTCGTCGCGATGCGCCGGGGGCAGCAGGTGCGAGGCCAGCGCGAAGCTCTTGGACTTCGTCGCCAGCGTCTCCTTCGCCAGCGCGACGGCGCCCGGCGAGAGCGGGACGGCGAGGGTCACGCGGGGACCTCGCGGAGCGACGCGGTCGCCGCGGGCGAGGCCCCGAGCCCGAGGTCGGCGATCACCACCGAGGCCGTGGCCTTGGCGGAGCCGACGACGCCCGGCACGCCCGCGCCCGGGTGGGTGCCTGCGCCGACGATGTAGAGGCCCGGGATGTGCGGGTCGCGGTTGTGCGGGCGGAACCACGCGCTCTGGGTGAGGCGCGGCGCGAGCGAGAAGGCCGACCCGTGGTAGGCGCCGAGCTCGCTCTGGAAGTCGTCGGGGGTCATCCAGCGCTTCGTCGTCAGGTGCTGGCGCAGGTCGGGCATGTGCCGCTCGAGCGAGGCGAGGATGCGGTCGGCGTAGACGGGGCCGACCTTCGCCCAGTCGATCTTCGCGTTGCCGAGGTGGGGGACCGGCGAGAGCACGTAGTAGGTGCCGTGCCCCGGCGGCGCGAGCGAGGGGTCGGTGACCGTGGGCGCGTGCAGGTAGAGCGAGAAGTCGTCGGGCAGCTTCGCGCCGTGGAAGATGTCGTCGAGCAGGCCCTTGTACCGCGGCCCGAACAGCACGGTGTGGTGCGCGATGTCGTAGTTCTGGTCGGCGCCGAAATAGAGGACGAAGAGCCCCATCGACCACTCGGAGCGCTCGAGCTTCTTGCGCGTGCGCGCGGCCGCCGGGTGGCTCGCGAACAGCTTCGCGTAGGTGTGGTGCAGGTCGGCGTTGGAGACGGTGGCGTCGAACGCCTCGCGCCCACGCGCGGTCGTCACCTGGTGGTGCGTACGGCCCCCCACGGTCTCGACGTCGATCGCGGTCACCGGCGAGGAGAGCCGGACCTCGCCGCCGAGATCCTCGAGCAGCCGAACGAGCGCGCGCACGAGCGAGCCCGTGCCGCCCTTGGGGAAGAACACCCCCCACTTGCGCTCGAGGTAGTGGATCAGCGTGTAGATCGAGCTGGTCTCGAACGGGTTGCCGCCCACGAGCAGAGAGTGGAACGACAGCGCCTCGCGCACGTGCTCGTTCTTCACGAAGCGCGCGACGGTCTTGTAGACCGAGCGGTCGGCGCGCAGCCGGATCAGATCGGGCGCGCACCGCACCATGTCGGTGAAGCGGAGGAACGGCACGTGCGCGAGCTCGTCGTAGCCCGTCTCGAACACCTCCTTGGAGTACGCGACGAAGCGGCGGTAGCCCTCGACGTCGGACGGGTCGCGGCGCGCGATCTCGGCCTCCATCGCCTCGGAGCTGCCGACGTAGTCCATCTGGTCGCCGTCCGACCAGATCAGCCGGTAGAACGGCGTGACCGGGAGCATCTCGACGTAGTCGCGCATCGAGCGTCCCGAGAGCGTGAACAGCTCCTCGAGGCTCTGCGGCGCGGTGATCACCGTGGGGCCGGCGTCGAACACGTGGCCCTTGTCCTCGTAGACGTAGGCGCGACCGCCGGGCTTGTCGCGCGCCTCGAACACGGTGACCTGCGCGCCCGCGGACTGGAGGCGGATCGCCGCGGCGAGGCCCCCGAAACCACTCCCGACGACGGCGACACGCGGACGGCGCTCACTCATAGCTCTGCTCCAGGGTGCGAAGATCACGGACGAGGGACTCGAGCTTGGCGCTCGGCCCCGGTTGGTGGACGGCGAGGTGCTCGCGCAGGCGCGCGATGGCCGCGTCGAGCCGGGCGCGCGGGGCCCGCTTCCAGGCCGGGTCGACGTGCGCGCGGAACGCGTCGAGGAAGTGATCGAGGTTCTTCTGGCTGGCGAGCGCGCGCTGCAACGAGCGCACGGTGAGCTCGTCGGCCGACTCGGCGAGGAAGGCCCACGGCCAGGTCAGGCGGGCGGCGCCGAGGTCCTCGAGCGCCTTGGCCCGGCGCGCGGGCGAGGTCACCGACCCGAGATCGTCGAGGGTCTGCAGGGCGATCCCCGCCTCGCGCCCGAGCAGCCCGAGCGCCTTCACCGTCTCGGGTGGGGCGTCGGCGGCGAGGGCCCCGAGCCGGAGCGAGAGCTCGAGCAGGCTCCCCGTCTTGAGGCGCGTCGAGAGCAGCACGGCGGCGGGGAGCTCGCGCGGGGAGACCTCGTGCACGCGCACGCCGAGGTCGAGCGCCTGACCGTGGTGACAGCGGAGCATGGTCGACGACACCTCGGCGTGCATCGCCGCGAGCACGGGCGGCGCGAGGGGGAGCCGCGAGAGCGCGACCAGTGGCCAGAAATACAGCCAGTTTCCGGCGTTGAGCGCGACCGGCACGCCGTGGGTCACGTGCAGCGCGGGGGCGCCGCGGCGCTCGGTCGCCTCGTCCTCGATGTCGTCGACGACCAGCGAGCCCGCGTGGAGCATCTCGACGAGCTGCGGCAGCTCGGGCGGCAGCTCCGGCGACCCGGGGCGGCGCGCGATCGCGTACCCGTAGGCCACGAGCCGCGCGCGGACCTCCTTGCCGGGGCGGGCGAGCACGTCGGCGAGCGGCCCATGGAGCACCCGGCGCGCGAGCGCGAGCGCGTCGTCGTCCTCCTCGTCGAGCAGGCGGGAGAGCTCGCCGAACGACAGCTGCTCGTCGAGCATCGCGCGCAGCACGGGGAGGCGTTCTCGAAGGGCGGGAGCGTTCATGCCGACAGGACCTCCGCGAGAGCCGCGCGGAGGGAGACCCCGCGCGGAGGACGACCGAGGAACACCCGCGCGCGATCGGTGCGCGTGGTGGTGAGCGCGTAGAAGCGGCGGATGGTGGCCGGCGGGAGCCGGTGGAAGCGCTCCATCACGTCGCGCCGGTGCTGCGGCGGCGTAACGGCGAACAGCAGCCGGTTCAGGAGCAGCGCGAACCGGAGCTGGCTCTTGTGCTCGTCGAGCAGGCGGCCGAGCGCGGGCCCGAACACGGCGTCGGGGCCCGAGCGCGCCACGTGGAGCGCGAGCCGCAGCGCGACGGGGAACGAGTAGCCGGTGGTCGGGTGGAAGAAGCCGCCGCGATAGCCCGCGACGAGCGGGCCGCGCGTGGGCGTCGGGACGGAGAGCGTGAGCGGCAGCGGCAAACACCCCTGCTCCTGCCGCTCCACGTGGGCGATCTCGAGCCCGAGCCGCACCGCGTAGCCGACCACGTCGGCGCGCACGCCGGCCACGTCGAGCGCGGCGTCCGACGAGAAGAACGTGTCCTCGACCAGCACCCGATCGGCGGCGAGCGGCAGCACGTAGAGGAAACGCAGGCCGTCGGTCTGGGCGACCGTGGCGTCCATCAGCATCGGGCGCGTGAGCTGGTGCGGCCTCGCGAGCGCGAGCTCGAGTCCGACGAACTTCTGGTAACCGGTGGCGCCCTCGAGCACGAGGCCCTCGGGTCCGCGCGCGTCGACCACACACGCCGCCTCGAGCGTGCGCCCGTCGGCGAGCGTGACCTCGTGCTCGCCGACCGTGACCACCTCGGCCCCGAGGAGGAGCGCCGAGCCAGGGGTGGCCGCGAGGCTCTCGGAGACCACCGCGTGGAGGCGCCGAGAGTCGATCGATGCATACGGGCTGTCGAATGTTCGACGAAGACCAGGGAACGCCACGTCGAAGCCGTCCCAGCGGGCGATCACGAGCGGATCGACGAAGGCACGCGCCTCCTCGGGGACGTCGTCGGCGTGGAACGACCAGAGGTGATTTCCCCCTATTTTTTCGGCCTTCTCCACGATCGCGAGGCGCAGGGAAGGACGCTGCGCGCGAAGCGCGAGCGCGATCAAGGCGCTCTGCAACCCTCCACCGACCAGGACGAAATCGAACTTCATGGGCTCCACCGAGGTCCGCGGTTGACTAACTCTTGTCCAATGTTATTGTCTAACCTTCCCTTGTCAAGCTCGACCCTGCAACCCGACCTCGCCCTCCGTGTCGAAGGTCTCGAGAAGCGCCTCGGCGACACGCACGCCGTGGCGGGCATCGACCTCAGCGTCGCGCGCGGCGAGGTCGTCGGACTCCTCGGGCCGAACGGCGCCGGCAAGACCACGCTCCTCCACCTCTGCGCGGGCCTGCTCGCGCCCGACCGCGGGTGCATCACCATCGCGGGGCAGATCGACCCGCGGAGGCCGAAGTCGCGCGCGCCTCGGCTTCGCACCGCAGTCGACCGCGCTCTACGACGAGCTCTCGGTCGAGGAGAACCTCTCGTTCTTCGGCCGCATCCACGGCCTCGCCGGCGCGCGACTCGAGGTCGCGGTGGAGGAGGGGCTCGCGATGAGCCGGCTCGGCGAGCGCCGCTGCGCGCGCGTCGGCACGCTCTCGGGCGGCATGCGCCGCCGGCTCCACGTGGCGACGGCGGTCGTGCATGCCCCCACCCTGCTCCTCCTCGACGAGCCCACCGTCGGCGTGGACCCCGACTCGCGGAGCCACATCCTCTCGGCCATCGAGCGGCTCAAGTCGCGCGGGGTCGCCGTCGTCTACGCCTCGCACCACCTCGACGAGATCGCGCGCCTGTCCGACCGGGTGCTGTTCCTCGCCCAGGGCCGCGTGCACCAGGAGGAGACCGACAAGAGCTCGGCCGAGCTCGAGCACGCGATGTCCCTCTTGCCGCGGGGGAACGCATGAGGACGGTGCTCCTGCTCGCGGAGAAGGACCTGCGGCTGCTCGTGCGCGATCGCGGCGCCCTGTTCTGGGCGTGCGTGTTCCCGCTCATCTTCGCGACCCTGTTCGGGGCCATCTTCCCACACGAGACGCGCGAGCGGCGGATCGTGGTCGCGATGGTCGACCAGGCCCAGGATCCGGCCTCGAAGCAGCTCGCGCAGGGTCTCGCCGCCCAGGGCTTGACGCTCGACCCGAGCCGCACGGCCGAGGAGGCCTCGCTGCGCGTCCGGCGCGGAGAGGCCGCCGCGATGCTCGTCGTGCCCGCGGCGTTCGCGACCGGCGCACCCCTCGCGCTGGGTGTCGATCCCACCAAGGGCGCGGAGGCCGCGTGGATCGAGGGCGCCCTCGCCAAGGGCCTGCTCTCGCCGGGCTGTGCGCTCGCGCCCATCGAGCGGCGCCCCATCGCCGACATCGTCGCGCCGCGCACCGGCTTCGAGCTCGCCTTCCCGGCCGCCGTGCTGTGGGGCCTCATCGGCTGCGCCGGCGCGTTCGCCGCGGCCACGGTCGCCGAGCGCCGCTCGGGCACGCACCTGCGCCTGCGCAGCGCGCCCATCCGCCCCATCACCCTCTTGCTCGGCAAGCTCGTGGCCTGCCTCGTCGCCTGCACGGTGGACGCGACGGTGCTGCTGATCGCCGCGCGAGTCTTCTTCGGCGTGCGCGTCGAGAAGTTCCTCGGGCTGCCGGTCGCCATCGTGTGCTGCGCCGCGTGCTTCGCCGGCATCACCGTGCTCCTCGGCTCGATCGGCCGCACCGAGCAGGCCGTCGGCGGCGCCTCCTGGGCCACGCTGCTCCTGCTCGCCATGGTCGGCGGCGCCATGGTCCCCCTCTCGGTGATGCCCGCGTGGATGCGCGCCGCGAGCTGCGTCTCGCCGGTGCGCTGGGGCATCTCTGCGCTCGAGGGCGCCACGTTCCGCGGCCTCTCGGTCGCCGAGCTCCTGCCCTCCTGCATCGTCCTCGTCGGTTTCGGTCTCGTTTCGATCTTGTGCGGCGCCGCCCTCGCGCGCCGGGAAAGCGCCTGAGCATGCGTCGGATCCTGTTCCTCTGCGAGCACGTCACCTGGTCCCAGATCGTCCGCAGCCTCGTGCTGGCGCGCGGGCTCGATCGTCGCGAGTTCGACGTGCACTTCGCCTGCGGCACGTACGACCCTCGCCTGTTCGGCGACGCGACCCTCGCGCCCGAGCGCATGACGCGGTGGCCCCTCGCCTCGATCGACCCGAAGAAGATCGAGGCCTCGCTCGCCAGCGGCGACCGGCTCTACGAGCGCTCGGTGCTCTCGTCGTACGTCGACGACGAGCGGCGCCTGTTCGACCAGGTGAAGCCCGACCTCGTGGTCTCCGACCTGCGCTGGTCCACGGCGATCTCCGCCCCGCTCGCCGGGGTGCCGTGCGCGACCGTGGTGAACGCGTTCTGGAGCCCGCACGCGATCCGCGAGCGCTTCCCCCTCCCCGACCACCCGGTGCTCAAGCTGGTCGGCATCCCCATGGCCGAGAAGTACTTCCCGATGGCGCTGCCCAAGGTGCTGGCGCACTTCGCCAAGCCGGTGAACGAGCTCCGCAAGAAGCACCGCCTCCCGGAGATCGGCAGCCTGCACGAGGTGATCACCTGGGGCGACCGCACGCTCTACCCGGACGACGCCTCGCTCGTCCCGCTCTCGAAGCACGACCCGCGTCGCGTGTTCCTCGGCCCGATCCTGTGGTCGCCGAACGTGGCCGCGCCGGTCGACTTCGACGAGCTCGGGCGCACGCGGCCCCTCGTCTACGCCACCCTCGGCTCCTCGGGCGACGTCAACGCGCTCCCGGCGGTGATCGACGCGCTCGGGCTCCTGCCCGTCGACGCGCTCGTGGCCACCGCGGGCCGCGCCAGGCCGAAGGTCGTGCCCCCAACGTGCGCGTGGTCGACATGGTGCCCGGCGACCTCGTCGCGCGCCGCGCCTCGCTGGTGATCTGCAACGGCGGGGCGAGCACCGCGTACCAGGCGATCGCCGAGGGCGCGCCGGTGGTGGGCATCCCGAGCAACCTCGACCAGTTCCTCGCCATGACGGCCATCCGCGACGCCGGCGCGGGGCTCATGCTGCGCGCGAGCACCGTGGCGTCGAACGCGGTGCGCGAGGCGGTCCTGCGGGTGCTCTCGGAGTCGAGCTTCAAGGAGCGCGCCGTCGAGCTCGGCCGGTCGTTCGCGCGGCACGACGTCCACGCGCGGTTCCGCGCGGTGGTCGACGAGCTCACGGTCGCCCGGCCCTACGCCGCGGCGGGGGTGGGCTGATGCGCTGGGGCCTCCCGTCCGCGGTCGCCACCTCTCTCGTCGCGGTGGAGGCCTCGGCCCTGCTGTCTCCGGGGACCGCGCTCGGCGACTTCACGGTCCACGACGCCGACGACAAGGCCTTCGCGCTCTCGGCCCTGCGTTCGGGCAAGGCCGCGCTGATCGTCTTCGAGGACAAGGACGCGGGCGGCCAGAACAAGGCCTTCAAGGAGCGCTTCGGCGCCCTGCAGAAGACGCTCGGCGGCAAGGTGGTGCTACTCCCCATCGCCGACGTCTCGAGCTGGAACTTCTTCCCGGCGAAGGGCTTCGTGAAGGACGCCCTCCGCGACGCGGGCAAGAAGAACGGCATCACGGTCTACGCGGACTGGAGCGGCAAGGGGAAGACCGCGCTCTCTGCGCACGCGAACCTCTCGAACCTCGTGCTGGTCGACAAGGCGGGCAAGGTGCTGTGGGCCAGCGCGGGGCAGCTGACCAAGTCGCAAGAGGACAAGCTCCTCCAAGGAAACCCGAACTGGTGAAGGCGGCCGCGTTGTGACTGGCGGCGAGACCTAGAACATCCGCTTGCGCTTGCTCGAGGCGAGGATGCCGAGGACCTCGCGGTACTTGGCGACCGTGCGGCGGGCGATCTGGATGCCCTCGTTGCGCTCGAGCAGCTCGACGATCGCCTGATCCGACAGGGGGTTGTCCTTGTCCTCGCCGTCGATCAGCTTCTTGATGGCCTGCTTGACCGCCTCCGACGCGATGTCGTCCTCGGCGGTGCGGCGGATGGCCGAGTTGAAGAAGTACTTGAGCTCGAAGAGCCCCTGCGGGGTGTGGACGTACTTGTTGGTGGTGACGCGCGAGATGGTGGACTCGTGCATGCCGACCGTCTCGGCCACGTCGCGGAGGATCATGGGCTTCAGGAAGGCGACGCCCTTCTCGAAGAACTCCTTCTGCTTGTCGACGATGCACTCGGTGACCCGGATGATCGTCTTGCGGCGCTGCTCGATGGCGCGGATCAGCCACTGGGCGTTGCGGAGCTTCTCGCCGATGAACTCCTTGGCCTGCGGATCCTTGAGCATCCGCTTGGCGAGGCCCTCGTTGATGTAGAGGCGCTGCAAGCCCTTGTCGTTGTCGACCACCACCCACTGCCCGTCGTCCTTGGTGATGTAGACGTCGGGGGTGATCGCGATGCTCTTGTCGTCGGTCGTGGTGAAGTTGCGCGCCGGCCGGCTCTCGAGCTTCTGGATCTGCTTGGCCGCCTCGACCACCTCTTCGGGGGTGATCTTGAGGTCGCGCGCGATGGCGCCCCAGTTGCGCTTCTCGACGTTGTGCAGGTGCCGGTCGATGATGTCGATCTCGGCGTCGTCGTAGCCGTAGAGCTCGGCCTGGACGAGCAGGCACTCGCGCAGATCGCGGCAGCAGGTGCCGACCGGGTCCATCTGCTGCATGAGCTGGATGACCTCTTCGGCGTCTTCCGGCAGCAGGTCGGCCTCGTTCGCGAGGTCTTCGAGGGTGAGGTCGGGGGTGCGGGTGCCGTCCTCGCGCTCGGTGCCTCCGAGATCGAGGAAGCCGCGGTCGTCGAGGTTGCCGATGACGAGCTCCGCGAACCGGCGCTCGGCGTCGGTGAAGTCGCTGTTCTGGACCTGCCAGAGCAGGTGCTCCTCGAGCGACTCGCGGCGGGTCAGGTTCTGCTCGATCGGGGGCAGCTCGTCGAAGCCGTTGCGCTGGGAGCCGGTGGACTGCTGCTGGGTGCGTTCTCGAGGAACTGCTCCCAGTCCACCTCGGCGACCTGCTTGTCCTGCGCGCGGTCGGCCAGCGACTCCTTGTTGCTGTCGGCGATGTCCACGCGATCGGGCGTGGTGAGCTCCATCTCGGCCTCGCCGGCCGCGCCCTGCTTCGGGTCGGTCAGCTCGTCGGAGAGGACCGGGTTGGCCTCGAGCTCGTGGTTGATCTCGTCTCGCAGCTCGAGCTGGTTCAGCTGCAGGAGGCGAATGGCCTGCTGCAACTGGGGGGTCATCACGAGGTGCTGCCCCAGCTTGAGCTGTTGTTTGATCTCCATGCCGGCCCCCACCATAACACCCGCAAGGCCCTCGCCACAGGGGTGTATGCAGGGGGCGAGCCAACGCTGGATTTTGCTTGCAGTTCTGGGGGTTCGTGCTCCGTCGGCGGGTCAGGCGGCCGTCGCTCGACGCACGTCCCGATCCGCCAGCACCCTCGTGGCCTCCAGGACGAGGACCAGCTGCCCGTCACGGTCGGTCGTGCCTCGCAGGTACGATCGGGAGAAGCGGGCGCCGAAGGCGGGAGGCCGTCCGAGCTCGTCGGCGGCCAGTTCGAAGACGTCCAGCACGGCGTCGGCCAGGACACCGACGACCAGCTCCTGGCCGCGGACCTGGAGCACCACGACGACCACGTAGCCGGCCGCCGCTCCGCCCGTGCGAGGGATCCCGAGCTTCTTCTCCAGGTCCACCACCGGCACGACCGCGCCGCGCAGGTCCATCACACCCACGATCCATGGCGGCGCGTTCGGCAGGCGCCGGAGGGCCGGGAGATCGACGATCTCGCGCGCCTCGCGGACGTCGAGCGCGTAGGTCTCCTCGCCCAGGAGGAACGACACGTAGCAGTGCCGCGTCCCCGACGGCGTCGTCTCCACCATGGGCTTCGCTCCTCGGGCGCTCCGCACGGAACACCCTTCGTCAGCGAAGACGGACCGACGCGAGCGAACTTCAGCGAGAGGCGGCCGCGTCAGTTCTTCCGCGTCACTTCTTCGGTGCCCACGGATCGTCGACGTCGTCGCCGACCGGCTTCTTGGTGGGCGGAGGAGGCGGGGTCCACTTGGTCGGCGGTGGTGGCGGCGGAGGCGTCGTGACCGACGGGACCACGGAGGGCACGGCCGCAGACGGAGGCGGCTCGACCGACGGAGAGGTGGGCACCGGAACGACGGACTCGCTCGCTGAAGCCGTCGCCTTGCTCGTCACCTCGGTCGACTTGCTCTTGGTCGAACCCTTGGTCTCGACCTCCGCCTTGTCGCCGCGCCGGACGACGAGCGCCGTGACCACGATGCAGAGGCCGAGACCCAGCACCACGAACAGGGCCATCATGCCGATGCGCTGCACGCGCGCCTCGCGCTCGGTGCGGAACGCGGCGTCGATCTCCGCGCGGTGCGGGGGCTCGAGCTCGTCGGCGAGCCCCGCGACCGAGGTGCGGCCCCCCGGTTCCCCCGGGCGGAACGCCGGCCGGCGGATGCCCGAGACCTCCGCGGCGATGATCGCGCGGCCGTCGGGCCCGACCTGCACGATGCGATCGAGGTCGACCACGAGCTCGTCCATCGACGCGTACCGATCCTCGGGCCGCTTCGCGAGCGCCTTGAGGGTCACGTCCTCGAGCGCGCCGAGCTCGTGCGCCGGACCGGGCAGCTGCGAGGGCGGCACCGGCGCCTCGAACATGTGCTTGGTGAGCACGCCCATGTAGGTGTCGGCCTCGAACGGCACCCGACCCGTGAACATCTCGTACATGATGACGCCGAGCGCGTAGATGTCGGTGCGCGCGTCGATCACGCCGCCCGACGCCTGCTCCGGGCTCATGTAGTGCGGTGTGCCGAACACCATGCCGGTGCGCGTGAGCTTGGCGGAGCCGGCCACCTTGGCGACGCCGAAATCGAGGATCTTGGCGGTCTCGCGGCCACCCACGGTGAGCACGAACACGTTGTCGGGCTTGAGATCGCGGTGGACCACCGAGGCGTCGTGCGCGGCCTGCAGCGCCTTGGCGACGTCGCGGATGATGGTGACCGCGCGCAGCGCCGGCAGCGAGCCGCCGAGCTTGATCATCCGCGCGAGCGGCTGACCATCGAGGTACTCCATGACCATGTACGCGCTGCCGTCGGGGAGCGCGGCGAAGTCGGTGATCTCGACGACGTTGGGGTGCTGGATCTGCCCGGCGGCCTGGGCCTCCTGGAGGAAGCGCGCGCGGGTCTCCGGGTCGCGCGCGAGATCCTTCTTGAGCATCTTGAGCGCGAAGCGCTTGTTGAGCTTGGTGTGGGTGACGGCGAACACCATCCCCATGCCGCCCTCGCCGAGCACGCGGTCGACCCGGTACACGTTGCCCACGATCGCGCCGGGCACGATCTCGTCGCCGGGGCGCGGGCCGACGGCGCCCTCTTCCACCTCGAGCTTCGCGCCGTCGAAGGGGCAGAACGCGGCCTCGCCGGAGAACCGTTGCCCGCAGGTGGCACAGACGCGCACGGCGAAAGCCTAGCACCGCGCGCCCGGTGGGACGTCAGGTGAAGTCAGGCCGGTTCGTTGCCCGTCGGGGTTGCGGCGCCGCACGAAGCACAGAACTTCGCGCTGGCCGAGAGCACGTGCGTGCACGCGAGACAGGTGCGCGCGCGCGCCACGCGCACGCCGCAGTGGGCGCAGAACGCGTTGAGCTCACCGGGCTCGCCGCACCCCGGACACGGCAGGATGCCCTCGGTCGTGGACAGCGGCGGCGGTGGCGTCAGCGACGGCCGCTGCGCCTCGGCGTCGCGAAAGCCCGCGGCCAGGAACGCGGCGGGCACGCTGCGCAGCTGCTCGATCCACGCGTGGACGTCGAGCGGTGGCCCCCGCCGCGCGAGGGTGCGCACGCACGCCTCCGGGTCGGCGATCACGACCGAGCGGCCGCCGGTCTCGAAGGCGCGGATGGCGACGAACCAGATCCGCACCGCCCAGCCCTCGTGCCGCAGCGTCTCGGCGAGGAATGGTGCCGTGGACTCGCGCAGGATGTGGCGCCCGGGGCCGAGCACGCCGATCGGCTCGTGGTCCACGCCCACGAACACGGCCACGTCGCCGGGCTCCACGGTGAGCTCCGCGGCGATCGGGACGATGTACGCGCTGTGCCGGGCGATCGGCTCCCCGCGCATGGAAACGGGGCGGCCGACATGGTGTTCGACCGCCCCTTCCTTGATGAACTCGAAAATGCCCATCTGCTTTTGTTCGCCCTACGTGCCGCCGCTACGGCGCTTCGCCCCTTCGCGACGTCACTTTCGGGCTCACACGGGGCGCCTGACGTCAGGCCATCACGTTCTTGGCGGCGACCCAGCCGGGCAGACCGGGCTTCCAGACCATGACCTGATCGGGGCTCGCGTTGCGGCGACCGAGCTCCTCGCGGAGACCGTTGACACCGGTGACCTGGACGACACCCTCCGCGAACTGCACGTGGAAGGTCTCCACGATGGGGGGCGGCGGGGGCGGCGGGGGCGGCGGAGGCGGCGGGGGCGGCGCCATCCCGGGGAGGAACGGAGCGATCTCCGGCGCGGCGGAGGCCGCCTTCCAGCTCGGCCAGCCCTGCGCCCAGACCTGGGTCATGCCAGCGCCCGACGGGCCCATCTCCTGGACCAGCGCGGCCGCGAGCATCTGCGCGTTGGCGAAGGGGCCCTTCTGGCCGCCTGCACCCGCGTAGTAGTAGGGACCACCCGCCGGTCCGCCCTGCTGCGGAGCGAACTGCGGGGCCGGCGCGCCCGGAGCGCCCTGGCCGTACATGCCCTGGCCCATCTGCCCAGCCATGCCGACACCGACGGCCATCTGCGCGCCCATGAGGCCCATGCCACCACCACCCTCGCCGGTGGCCATGCCCTGGCCAGCGCCGATCATGGCCTGACCGACGGCGTAGTTGTTGTAGTTGCCGGCGAGCTGCTGGACGTAGCGCTGGTCGTTGGAGAACTTCTGGTCCATGACCGCCTGCTGGCGGGCCGCGGCGGCCTGGCCCTCGAAGGTGCCCTGCGCGACGTCCATCTTGGCGACGGCGATCTCGCGCTTCTTCTCGGCGAGGACGGCCTGGAACTTCTTGAGCTCCGCCAGATCCTCGGGCGTGAAGTTCAGGTTGAACATGCCCATCGTGGCGACCTTGAGGCCGCACGTGGCGAGCTCCGGGCACTCCCGGATGAAGCGCTCGCCGATCTGCTTGGTCATCGCGGCGGTCTTGATGACGCTGATCTGCTCCTGATCGCAGATCTGGCCGATGACCGTCTTGGCGCCCAGCATGAACTGGCCCTTGATCCAGTCGAGGACCTCGTCGTTGCTGCCCGCGGCCGCCTGGCCGACGTACTGCACGACGAAGGTGGCCGGGTCGGTGACCTGCACCGCGAACTCGCCGAAGATGCGGGGCGAGACGATGAGGCCCGTCATCGGGTCCTCGAGGTCGGCGAGGGTGCCGCCGAACTTCACGCCGCGGACCGGCGCCGTCTTCACGAAGAAGACCTCGGCGATGAAGAGGTTACCGCCCGTGAACTTGTCGACGATGTTGCCGAGGAACGGGATGTTCGACGACTGCATCGTGTGACGCCCCGGCCCGAGGACACCGACCACGCGCCCGTCCTTGAAGAAGACGGCACACTCGTCGCTGTCGACGGTGAGCTGGGCGTAGGCAGGGACCGTCTGGTCGGGGTGCTTGTAGACGATGAACTGCTTCGCGGGGTCCGGCCGCGCGATGCACATCTCCTGCGTACCCTGCTTGACGAAGTCGAAGATCCCCATCGAAACGCTCCTTGGGTCGCTCAGCAGAACGACGCTCGCCGCAAGATAGGGACGGTGACCACGCGCCGCAACGGGAGCCGGAGCGAGCCGCGCTCGACCCGGCGCGTCGGTCGAGGCGGCCGTTCGTTTCGCGCCCTCCGGGCCGCGAATTTCGGGCGGATTGCAGGGGGTCGACCAAGGGCGGTGGGAAGGCGAGCCCTGGAGCCCGGCCGCGGGGCGGCACGTTGTCCAGGCCTCGGACTCCGGAAGTGAAAAAATGTCCCCCCCGAACATGGGGGTTATCGACCGTCCTGGGTCTGCCGTAGGCTTGGTTCAAGGAGCAACCCATGACCCGTGATGCCATCCTCGGACTGTCCGTGCTGTCGATCGCTCTCCTGGCTTGTGGCGGCGGAAGCTCGGGCGCCAACAACAGCAGTGGCAGCGGCGAGTGGACGATCGTCATCGACAAGGACTTCGGCGAGGACGCCTACAAGTTCCCCAAGGTGTTCGCCATCCAGGCCAAGAAGCACGGCTGCGACGTGAGCCTCAAGGACGAGGGCTCGGGCGCCGTCTGCTCCGACGGCACCGCCGTCATGCTCCGTCAGGGCACCAAGATCACGGTCGGTTGCAAGCAGATGTCGCAGGCCGACTGCAAGGCCCTCGTCTCGGCGATCATCAACGAGAAGTAGCCACTCGCGTCGACGCGGCGGCAGGCCCTCCGAGGGCGGCCGCCGCAGGACTCGCCGCGATCACGTTCACACGCGAAGACAGGGAGGGGGGTGGGCGGCTGCTCCTCCGCCAGGGCTTGATTCTTCGTGTGGCGGGTCGTGATCGTCGAGCGAGTGTCGCGTTGAGGGAAGAAGTGGTCTGGGATACAACCGTCGCGTGAACCAGGAACCGGCGGTCAACGCGGCCAACACCTTCCCCTGCGCCAAGTGCGGCGGCGCGCTCGCGTGGGACGCGGGCAAGGCGTCCTTGGTGTGCCCCTTCTGCGGCCACCAGCAGCCGATGCCCACGGGCGTCGTCGGGCACGAGGGCGTGCAGGAGATCTCGATCGAGGAGGGCTACGCCAAGGCCGTCAAGGGCTACGGCACGCCGGTCCAGTCGATCCAGTGCAAGGACTGTGGCGCCACGGTCAACGTCGGCGACAACGAACGCACGACCAAGTGCGCGTTCTGCGGCAGCCACCAGGTGCTGCAGGTGGAGAACGACGCCAACGCGATCCGGCCCGAGTCGCTCGTGCCGTTCCAGATCGCCAAGGAGAAGACGAACGGCTCGTTCACCGAGTGGCTGTCGGGCCTGTGGTTCCGCCCGAGCGATCTCTCGCGCATGTCCAAGGTGCAGGAGATCTACGGCGTCTACGTGCCGTTCTGGACCTTCGACGCGCAGGTCCACAGCGAGTGGAACGCGGAGGCCGGCTACTACTACTACGAGACCGAGTACTACACGACGACCGACAGCGAGGGGAACACGGTCCAGGAGTCGCGCCAGGTGCAGTACACCCGGTGGGAGCCCGCCTGGGGCCGCCGCAGCGACTTCTACGACGACACGCTGATCTGCGCCTCCAAGGGCTTGCCCAAGGAGCTCGTCGAGCAGTTCGCCACGTTCAACACCAAGCTGCTCGTGCCCTACAACCCGCAGTACCTCGCGGGCTGGCGCGCGGAGTCGTACGCGATCGATCTCCACGGCGCGCACGGCGAGGCCAAGGGCAAGATGGCCAAGTCGCAGGAGGCCAACTGCTCCCGCGACGTGCCCGGCGACACGCACCGCAACCTGTTCGTGAACAACACGTTCTCGGCGGAGACGTTCAAGCACGTGCTCCTGCCGGTGTGGATCGCCGCCTACCGTTACAAGGACAAGCCCTACCGGTTCCTGGTCAACGGCCAGACCGGCGAGGTGAAGGGCGAGGCCCCGTACTCGTTCTGGAAGATCTTCTTCACCGTGCTCGCCGTGGTCGCGGTCATCGCGGTCATCGGCTACCTCGTCGCGCAGAACAACGCGAGCAAGCAGGAGAAGAAGAAGAAGACGGACACCGAGGAGGAGTCCCCGAAGAAGAAGAAGAAGAAGAAGTCCTCGGACGACGAGGGCTCGCTCCACCGGTTCCACGACGGACGCGACCAGGTGATCGTCGCGGTGCCGGTTTGAGCTTCGTCTTCCGCCGCCCCGTGCGGTTCGACGAGATCGACGCCGCCGGATACGTCTATTTCCCGAAGATCGTCGCCCTCGGCCACGAGGCGATGGAGCGCATGATCGGCGAGGCCTGCCCGGGCGGGTACGCCGCGTGGGTGGTCGAGCGCCGCGTCGGGCTGCCGTGCGTGCACGTGGAGAGCGATTTCCGCGCGCCGCTGCGCTTCGGCGACGAGCTCGTGGTCGAGAGCACGGTCGCCAAGCTCGGCGACTCGAGCGTGCGGTTCGACGTGAAGGTCGGCCGGGGCGACGGCGTCGCCTGCGCCACCATCGGGTACGTGGTCGCGTGCGCGGACCTCGCGGGGCCGAGCAAGCGCTCGCTGCCCGACGACCTGCGCGCGGCCCTCGCTCGCTACGCGTGACCCGATATACTGGGTCGGATGCGCTTCCCCTCGCTGGTCCTCTGCACGTTCGCCCTCGTCGGCTGCTCGGACCCGGACCGCACCACGGCCCCCGCCGGGGACGCGACCGCCGAGACGGCCGACGCCAGCGCGGACAGCGCGAAGGACACCGGCACCGACACCGGCGCGGTCGACAGCGCCAAGGACGCGGTGAGCGAGGCCGAGGCCTGTCCGATCTTCACCACGTCGTGCTCGGGCAAGTGCGTCGAGCTCGCGACCGACGAGGAGAACTGCGGCGCGTGCGGCAAGGCGTGCGCCACCGGGGAGACGTGCGCGGCGAGCAGCTGCGGCTGCGGCGCGCTCGGCACCAAGTGCAAGGACGGCGAGGCCTGCGTCGGCGGCGCGTGCACCTGCAAGGGGGCCGTCTGCGGCGGCACGTGCGTCGACACCGCGACCGATCCGGCCAACTGCGGCGGCTGCGGCAGGGTCTGCGGCGGCACGGTCGCGTGCATCGCCGGGGGCTGCGCGACGACCACGGTACCGTTCCCCAACACCACCTCGACCACCTCGGGCGGCACGCTCGGTGCCGGCGGCGGAGGCACGTACTTCACCACCGGATCGTTCGTCGAGGAGCGACTCGCCCGCGTGGCGCCCGTCTCCAAGCTCGACCTCGCGATCAAGATGTCCGATGCCACCGGCAGTGGCTGCGCTGTCGGGACGCTCGTCTGGGCGGTGAAGCTGAACGGCACCACGGTCGGCACCTACTCGTGGGTCGGCGGCGCGGGCGGCGACAAGACCATCAAGCAGACCTACACGTTCACCTCGATCACGCCGGTGGCGGGACAGATCACCGTGCGCCTCGAGGCGACCACCACCGTGTGCAGCGGCGGTGGCGCCTGGAACTGGTACCCGGGCGGCACGGTCACCTTCATCAACTGAACTTGGTAGACTCCGAGGATGGCCGCTCCCGTTCGCCGCCCAGGCAGCTACGAGGACATCCTCGCGCTCCCCGAGCACCTCGTCGGTGAGTTGATCGACGGCGAATTGTTCGTCCAGTCGCGCCCCGCCGGTCCCCACACCGAAGCGGCCTCTGTCCTCACGATGGACCTCGGCTCCGCGTTCCACCGCGGCCGCGGCGGTCCAGGCGGCTGGATCTTCCTCGACGAACCCGAGCTCCACCTCCGCCACGACATCCTCGTCCCCGACCTCGCCGCCTGGCGACGCGAGCGCCTACCGGAGGTCCCGAGCACGGCGTTCCTCACGCTCGCCCCGGACTGGGTCTGTGAGGTCCTGTCGCCGTCGACCGCCCGCAAGGACCGCCAGCGCAAGATCCCGATCTACGCGCGCGAACAGGTTCGCCACGTCTGGCTCGTCGATCCAGTCGCGCGCTTCGTGGAGGTGCTGCGCCTCGAGGGCCCGAGCTACCTGCACGCCGCGGTGTTCGGCGAAGAGGAGCGCGCGCGCATCGAGCCCTTCGACGCCATCGAGCTCGAGCTCGGCGCGCTGTGGCCGAACGCGAAGGACGACGCGGGTTGATTGGCGAGCGCCGCGCATCCGCGGTACGGCAGGCCGATGGCCGCGTCGCGCAAGATCACCGAGACCACCGGGACCCCGCTGCCCACGCCGGGCGACCCGAACGTCTTCTACGTGATCGACCTCTCCGGGTACGTGTTCCGCGCGTACCACGCGGTCGCGCCGCTCTCGAACCAGAAGGGCGAGCCGACCCACGCCGTCTACGGCACGACCCAGATGATCAACCTGCTCGTGCGCGAGCGGAAGCCCGCCTACCTGGCCATCGCGATGGACTCGCGCAAGGGCAGCGCGCGCAAGGAGATCTACGCCGACTACAAGGCCACGCGGCAGGCGCCCCCGCCCGACCTCGCGCAGCAGATGCTCCGCTGCGAGCAGATCGCCCGCGCCTACGGCATCCCCATCTTCCAGAAGGACGGCATCGAGGCCGACGATCTCATCGCCGCCCTCGCCCTGCGCCTGCGCACCGCGCACCCCGACCTGAAGGTGGTCGTCGTCTCGAGCGACAAGGACCTGATGCAGCTCGTCGACGACAAGCTCGTCCTCTTCGAGACCATGCGCAACAAGGTCTACGGGCCGAACGAGGTGCAGGAGAAGTTCGGCGTGCCGCCCTCGAAGGTGCGCGACGTGCTCGCGCTGATGGGCGACTCGAGCGACAACATCCCGGGCGCGCCCGGCGTCGGCCCCAAGACGGCGGCCGAGCTCATCGCGCAGTTCGGCGACATCCCCACGCTGTATTCGCGCCTCGAGGAGGTGAAGCGCCCGAAGCTCCGCGACTCCCTCTACAACGCCAAGGCCGACGTCGAGCTCTCGCAGCGCCTCGTCACCCTCGACACCAACCACGCCCTCGACGTGAAGCTCGAAGATCTCGCGTGGTCGCCGCCCGACCCCGAGCGCGCGATGAAGCTGCGCGCGATCTTCACCGAGCTCGAGTTCGGGCGCCTCGCCGACGCGCTCGAGATCCGCTCCACCGTGGTGCGGGCCACGCGCGCGCTGATGACCAAGGAGGCGCTGGCGGAGTTCGTCGCCGGCGTCGGGCAGGGCCCGCTCGCGGTGCTGCCGCTCTCCACGGCGCACCGTCCGCACGAGGGCACGCTGATCGGCATCGGCCTCTCCCACCGCGCGGGCGATGGCGTCTACCTGCCGATCGCGCACCGCTATCTCGGCACCCCCGCGCAGGTCCCCCTCGCCGACGTGCGGGCGATCCTCGGACCGCTGCTCGCCGATCCGGGCGTGAAGAAGGTGTCGCACGACTGGAAGCTCGCCTACCAGGCGCTGAAGGCCGCCGGCCTGGCCGCCCAGGGGCTCTCCTTCGACGCGCTGCTCGGCGCCTACCTGCTCGACCCCGAGGTGAAGAACGGCCTCGCGGAGCTCGCGCAGTCCGAGCTCGGGGTGACCCTCGAGTCGGAGGACGTGGTCACCCGCAAGGACGTGCAGCGCAAGGGCCAGCGGCTCTCGTTCGAGGAGGTGCCGATCGAGGACGCCACGCGCTACCAGGGCACCCGCGCCGACGTCGCGCGCGAGCTGTGCGAGCGGCAGGCCGGGCGCGTGACCGGCGCGAACCTCGACGGCCTCCTGCGCGACCTCGAGCTCCCGCTCACCGAGCAGCTCGCCGAGATGGAGCTCACCGGCGTGAAGGTCGACCTGCGCCGCCTCGCCCAGATCCAGGAGCAGGTGGCGACCCAGATCCGCAGCATCGAGGAGCGCGCGCGCGAGCTCGTGCGCGCCGCCGGCGGCCCCGCGGACGACTTCAACTGCGGCTCGCCGAAGCAGGTCGAGCACGTGCTGTTCGACGTGCTGCACCTGCCGGTGCTCAAGCGAACCAAGACCTCGCGCTCCACCGACGCCGACGTGCTCGAGGAGCTCGACGAGAAGCACCCGCTGGCCGGGGTCATCCTCGAGCACCGCGCGCTGCACAAGCTGCAGGGCACCTACCTCGAGGCGCTGCCGCGGCTCGTGAACCCGAAGACGGGGCGCGTGCACACCACCTACCAGCAGCACGTCGCGGCCACGGGGCGCATCTCGTCGGCCGACCCGAACCTGCAGAACATCCCCATCCGCACCGAGATCGGCCGCACCATCCGCGCCGCGTTCGTGGCCGAGCCGGGCCACGCCATCCTGAGCTGCGACTACTCGCAGATCGAGCTGCGCATCCTCGCGCACCTCTCGGGCGACCCGATCCTGATCGAGGCCTTCCGCAAGGGCGAGGACATCCACACCCGCACCGCCCGGGAGCTCTTCATGGACGGCGCCGACGGCGAGCCCACCAAGGAGATGCGGCGCCGCGCCAAGGCCGTGAACTTCGGCGTGGTCTACGGCCAGGGCGAGAACGCGCTCGCGAAGAACCTCGGCATCGCGCGCGAGGAGGCCGCCGAGTTCATCTCGCGGTACTTCCAGCGGTACGAGGGCGTGCGCGCCTTCATGCAGGAGCAGATCGAGGTGGCGCGGCGCGGCGAGGGCGTGCACACGCTGCTCGGTCGGCGGCGGTTCCTGCCCGACATCCACTCGCCGAACCGCGCCCTCCGCGCGCAGGCCGAGCGCATGGCGCGCAACACGCCGATCCAGGGCACCGCGGCCGACGTCCTCAAGCTCGCCATGCTCGCCCTCCGCACGCCGCCGGTGCCCGGGGCGCGCATGATCCTCACCGTGCACGACGAGCTCGTCTTCGAGGTGCCCTCGGGCGCGAGGAGGAGGCGGCGGCGGTGGTGAAGCAGAAGATGAGCGGCGTGGCCTCGCTCGCGGTGCCGCTCGCGGTCGACGCGGGCTGGGGCGCCGACTGGGCGTCCGCAAAATAGCGCCCACTAGAAATTTCCGGTGACGGGGATCCGCGGGTGCCTCCAAGTGGTGGGCAGACCGGATGCCGCCCGTCGTGGCGGCGAGGAGGTTTCCATGCGTCGCCCTGCCCTCCTCCGCGCCTTGCGCGGGGGCTCGCTGCTCGTGTCTCTCGCGGCCCCCGCGTGCCTCGATCGCCCCGTCGTGGGGATCGTGCCGTCGTCCAGCACCATCACCGTCACTCCACTGGTCGTGAACCGGCCGGACAAGATCGATCTCCTGTTCGTCGTCGACAACTCCTCGTCCATGAAGGACAAGCAGTCGGAGCTCGGGCGGCGCGTCCCCGCCTTGATCGACGCCTTCACGCGCCCTGGCGGCGCGCACCCGATCGCGGACGTCCACGTCGGCGTGATCACGACGTCGCTCGGGTCGTTCGGGACCACGCAGTGCAAGTCGGGCAAGGGCCCGCTGGACGATCAGGCGCACCTGATGCCGCGGCCCGATCACCCGGCCGGGGGCACCGGGTATCGCTTCAACCGCGTCACGGGCGAGCCGGTCGCGCTCACCTGCCCGGACCCACAGCCCGGCAAGGCGATCTCGTGGACGCGCGACGCCGGCAAGGGCGCGCGGTTCAGCGGGGACGCGGGCGCAGAGGCGCTGCAGGCCGCTGCCTCGTGCGCGGTCGAGTCCGCGGGGCAGGATGGCTGCGGCTACGAGCAGACGTGGGAAGCGGTGTATCGATTCCTCGCCGACCCGGCGCCCGCGAAGACGATCGGCCCCTCGTGCGACGCCGAGGGCACGTGCAGCGGGGCGAGCACCAAGTCCACGGCGCTCGACACCGAGCTCCTCGCCCAGCGCGCGGAGTTCCTGCGCAAGGACTCCCTGCTCGCGGTCGTCGTGCTCACCGACGAGAACGACTTCTCGGTCCGCGACGACGCGGGGTACTGGAAGATCTTCGCCTACAACCCGGGCAGCGCACCGCCCGGCAGCGCGGGGTGCGCGAACGTCCCCGATGATTTCGAGATCCGCTCGGACGCCGACTTCAAGACGCTGGCGGACACCTATCGGTGCACGTCGTGCTTCCTCGACGGCACCCAGGCTCACTGCAAGACGAGGTGGGCCCGCGCCGACGGGGATGCCGACTCGCTCGACGCCCGTCACTGGAACCAGGTGCAGCGGTTCGGGTACGACTTCCTCTTCGCGCGGAGCCGCTACGCCGACGCCTTCTCGGCGCGCAAGGGCAACCGGCTCTTCGAGACGCGTAGCCCCGACCAGCTCGTGGTCGCCGGGATCGTCGGCGTCCCCTCGTTCCTCGTGGCCGACGCGAGCGGCAAGCCCAAGGCGCTCGACGCTGCCGCTTGGAAGAAGCTCGTCTCGCCGGTCCTCACCGAGCGCGACCCGCACATGATCGAGTCGCTCGCTCCGCGCCCGGGGTTGGTGCGCTACGCCGGCGATCGCAAGATCGATCCCGTCCACGGCGGCGAGCACGCGGCCCGTCCGGACGATCTGCAGTGGGCCTGCCTCGCGCCCCGCGACAAGGACGCCCCCGCCGTGACCTGCTCCGGCGACAGCCCCGTGTGCACCGGCGGGTTGCAGACCCACTTCCGCGCCTACCCGGGCGTGCGGCACCTGCGCATCCTGCAGAGCCTCGGCGAGAACGCCGTGGTCGCGTCGATCTGCAGCGCCTCGTACGCGCCGGTCGTCGACGGCATCGTCGAGAAGATCCAGGGCGCCCTCGACCACCAGTGCGTGCGCAACGAGATGACCGCGGACGAGACCGGCGCGGTGACCTGCGCCATCTTCGAGTCGTTCGCCGACGACAAGGCCGCGCGCTGCGAGGACCTCGGGCCGGGCTACTGCACGCCGGGGTCGGCCGCGTGCCGCGCGGAGGGCTCGTGGCTCCCGCCGCTCGATCCGGACAAGATGGCCGCGCTGCTCACCCTCGGCGTCCGCGCGAAGGACGCGAGCGGAGCGATCGTCACCGAGGACGCGACCGCGTTCGCCGAGGGGAACAAGGTGCTCGTCACCGGCAAGGACGGGCAGCGGCACCTCGTCTGCGAGGTCCGCCAGCTGACGGCCGACCGCGTCGGCGCCGCGGCCGCCGCCTCCTGCCGCGACGACCTGTCGTGGAGCGCGGAGAGCGGGTTCTGCTACTCCACCTCACCTGCAGTCGTGGGCTCCTGCAAGGCCTCCGGGGCCGCTGGGACCGTGCGGTTCGTGGGTGGGGCCGAGCCCCACACCGGGTCGCAGGTCTTCACGATGTGCCGGCGCTGACGTAGCCGTTGGCGAGGTCGGGAGGGGGGAGCCAACGCGGTTGGCACCCCCCTCTTCGTTTCTGGGCGTGGGTGGCCCCCCACAGGGCTCTTGCGGGTTGGCACGTGATTGGCTTAGCTATCCGGCCATGGAGCATCGCCCCCGCCACCTCTTCGGCGCCGCGTTCACCCTCGCGGCCTCGGTCCTCTTCTGCGGCCCGACCGCCTGTCTCGACCGTCCGGTCGTGCCGATCAAGCCGAGCAGCGGCGGCATCACGATCACCAAGATCCGCGTGACCCGCGTCGACAAGGTGGACCTCCTGTTCGTCGTCGACAACTCGCTGTCGATGGCCGACAAGCAGGGCGAGCTCGGCAAGCGCATGCCGGAGCTGATCTCCAAGCTCACCGACGACACGCCCGATCCGAAGACGGGCAAGCCGGCCAACGCGGCCGACATCCACGTCGGCGTCATCACCTCCTCGCTCGGCTCGCACGGCTCGAGCGCGTGCGCGCCCTCGCTCACCAACAAGGCCAACGACGACCGCGGTCACCTCCTCCCGCGCGCGGGTGAGGGTGGCGGCACGGGCTGGGTCGTGAGCACGCCCACTGCGGCCCCGACCAGCTCGCCGTGCCCCGGCCCGGTCGAGGCCTCCGCGCTCACCTGGGTCTTCGACCCGGCGCGCGATCCGGCGGCGAAGTTCAAGGGCAAGGACGGCGGCCTCACGCTCCAGACGGCCACCTCCTGCGTCGTGCAGTCCGCCGACCAGGTCGGTTGCGGCTACGAGGAGACGTGGGAAGCGATGTATCACTTCCTCATCGATCCGGCTCCGTACGCGAAGGCCGAGGTCAAGTGCACGTTCGGCGTCAGCGGCGACGCGTGCGGCAACAACGACATCGTCGTCGAGGGCAAGGACGAAGACCTCCTCGCGCAGCGCGCGGCCTTCCTCCGCCCCGACTCGCTCGTCGCCGTCATCATCCTCTCCGACGAGAACGACTTCTCCCTCCGCCCCGCCGGCAAGAACTGGCTCCCCTGGGCCTACGGCGCGGGCGCGATGCAGCGCGGCTGGGAAGCGTGCGACGGCGTCCCCGACGACCTCGAGCCCGACAGCTCGGGCGAGCTGACCGCCAAGGGCTGCTTCTCCTGCTTCCAGGACAACAAGAACGCGAACTGCACCAAGGCCTGGGCCAAGGACAAGCTGAACAACGACCCCGACGGTCGTAACATGCGCGGCTTCCACCAGGTGCAGCGCTTCGGCTTCAACTTCCTCTGGAGCCGCGACCGCTACGTCAACGGCTTCAAGAACGCGACCGTCCCCGGCTCCGACGGCAAGCTCGCGACGAACCCGCTCTTCTCGGGCGGTTTCCGCGACTCGAGCCTGATCCTCGTGGCCGGCATCGTCGGTGTGCCGAAGGTCCTCGTGCAGGACGGCGACGGCGCGACCGCGAAGCCGAAGACCCTCACCAGCGCCGACTGGGAGAAGATCATCAGCCCCGATCTCGCCAAGCGCGACGCGCACATGGTCGAGTCGATCGCGCCGCGCACGGGCGTGCCCCGGTTCGCCGGCGACCGCACCATCGACCCCGTCAACGGCGGCGACCGCGACGTGCCCGACGGTGACGACCTCCAGTACGCCTGCATCTCGCCCCGCGTGGCGGGCGCGTCGGGCGCCTCGGACTGCGAGAGCCTCGGCACCGACGCGGCCAAGAAGAACCCGCTCTGCGACTCTTCGACCAAGCAGAGCTACTACAAGGCCTACCCCGGCCTCCGCCACCTCCGCATGATCGAGCGTCTCGGCGCCAGCGGCTTCGTCGCCTCGATCTGCAACGAGACCTTCTCGCCGGCGGTCCAGGGCATCGTGGACAAGCTCCGCGCCGCGCTGAACAACCAGTGCATCCGCCAGATCCTCCCGCAGGACGAGGCGACCGGCAACGTCGGTTGCAACATCGTCGAGGTCTTCAAGGAGGGCACGTTCGCGGGCAAGAGCTGCGAGACCCTCACGGGTGCGGGCGCCGGCACGGGCTACTGCACGCCGGGCAGCACCCCGTGCCGCAAGGACGGCGACGCGAACTTCCCGCCCGTCGACAAGGCCGCGGCTGCCCTGCAGCTCAACCTCAAGATCACGGTGGTCGGCACCGACGGCACCGGCAAGGTCGAGGACGTCCAGGCGAAGGTCGACGCCGACGGCAACATCATCGCCGAAGGCTCCGACGGTCGTAAGCACCTGGTCTGCGAGCACCGCCAGCTCGCCGGTGGTCGCGTCGACGCCGCCGTCACCAAGTCCTGCCTCGAGGACCCGGCCTTCAAGCTGACCTCGGGCGGTGGCTTCTGCTACTCCACGGTCCCCGCGGTCGTGGGCGAGTGCACCAAGCAGGGCGCAGCCTCCACGATCCGCTTCCTCGGCGACTCCGAGCCGAAGAACGGCAGCGAGGTCTTCACGGTCTGCGTGAAGTGACGACCCGGTAGGCGTCTGCGCCTACTCGGTTGTGTGCGGGCGTCGCGAAAGCGGCGCCCGTGCTGCTTTTGTCGCTGGCCTGCGCGTTGCTGAGGGCGGGTGCATGCGACGCGCGTTGCTGGTGATGGCCGCGATGTGGGCGGGAACGGTGGGGTGCAACGACGTGACCGTCGTGCGCACGTATCCGGGCTGCGGGATGGGATGCAGCGGCGGCACCATCACCAAGATCCGCGTGACCCGCGTCGACAAGGTCGATCTCCTCCTCGTCGTCGACAACTCGCCGTCGATGGCCGACAAGCAGGCCGAGCTCGCGAAGCGCATGCCGGAGCTGATCGCCAAGCTCACCAACGACACGCCCGACCCCAGGACGGGCAAGCCCGGCAACGCGGCCGACCTCCACGTCGGCGTCATCACCTCCTCGCTCGGCTCGCACGGATCGAGCGCGTGCGCGCCCTCGCGCACCAGCAAGGCCAACGACGACCGCGGTCACCTCCTCCCGCGCGCGGGAGAGGGCGGCGGCACGGGCTGGGTCGTGGGCACGCCCACCGCGACCCCGACCAGCGCGCCGTGCCCCGACCCGGTCGAGGCCTCGGCGCTCCGCTGGGTCTTCGACCCGGCGCGCGACCCGGCGGCGAAGTTCAAGGGCAAGGACGGCAGCCTCGCGCTGCAGACCGCCACCTCCTGCGTCGTGCAGTCCGCTGGCCAGGTCGGGTGCGGCTACGAGGAGACGTGGGAGTCGCTGTACCACTTCCTCATCGACCCTGCGCCGTACGCGAAGGCCGAGGTCAATTGCACCTTCGGCATCGACGGCGACGCGTGCGGCAACAACGACATCGTCGTCGAGGGCAAGGACGAAGAGCTCCTTGCGCAGCGCGCGGCCTTCCTCCGGCCCGACTCGTTCGTCGCCGTGATCATCCTCTCCGACGAGAACGACGCGTCGCTCCGCCCCGCCGGCAAGAACTGGCTCCCCTGGGCCTACGGCGCCGGCGCGATGCAGCGTGGCTGGGAAGCGTGCGACGGCGTGTCGGACGACCTCGAGCCGGACAGCGCGGGCGAGCTCGCCGCCAAGGGCTGCTTCTCCTGCTTCCAGGACAACAAGAGCTCGAACTGCACCAAACCGTGGGGCATGGGTGATCGCGACGACCGCAATCTCCGCGGCTTCCACCAGGTCCAGCGCTTCGGCTTCAACTTCCTCTGGAGCCGCGACCGCTACGTCAACGCGTTCAAGAACGCGACCGTGGCGGGCTCCGACGGCAGGCTCGCCCCCAACCCGCTCTTCTCGGGCGGCTTCCGCGACTCGAGCCTGATCCTGGTCGCCGGCATCGTCGGCGTCCCCAAGCAGCTCGTCCAGGACGACAGGGGCGTCCCCAAGGCGCTCACCAGCGCCGACTGGGACAAGATCATCAGCGCGGACCTCGCCAAGCGCGACCCGCACATGATCGAGTCGATCGGGCCGCGCACCGGCGTGCCGCGCTTCGCCGGCGACCGCGGGATCGACCCGGTGAACGGCGGCGACCGCGACGTGCCGAACGGCGACGACCTCCAGTACGCGTGCATCACGCCTCGCGCCACCTCGACCGCGTCGGACTGCGCGAGCCTCGGCCCCGACGCGGCCATGAAGAACCCGCTCTGCGACTCTTCGACGAAGCAGACCTACGACAAGGCCTACCCCGGTCTCCGTCACCTGCGCATGATCGAGCGGCTCGGCACCAGCGGCTTCGTCGCGTCCATCTGCAACGAGACCTTCTCTCCGGCCATCCAGGGCATCGTCGAGAAGGTCCGCCGTGCGCTGAACGGGCAGTGCGTCCGCCAGATCATGACGCAGGACGAGGCCACGGGCAACGTCGGGTGCAACGTCGTCGAGGTCTTCAAGGAGGGCACGTTCACGGGCCGGACCTGCGAGACCCTCACCGGAGCTGGCGCGGGCACCGGCTACTGCACCCCAGGCAGCGAGCCCTGCCGCCGCAAGGACGATTGGAACTTCCCGCCCTACGACAAGGCCCTCGCCGCCCTGCAGCTGAACCTCCCGATCACGGTCGTGGGCAAGGACGGCACAGGCAGGATCGAGATGGTGCAGGCCACGGTCGAGGGTGACAACGTCGTCGCCAAGGGTTCGGACGGGCGTGTCCACCTCGTCTGCGAACACCGCCAGCTGGCGGGTGGCCGCGTCGATCCCGCCGTCACCCGAGCCTGCCTCGAGGATCCGACGTTCAAGCTCACCTCGGGTGGTGGCTTCTGTTACTCCACGGTCCCCGCGGTCGTCGGCGACTGCACCAGGCAGGGCGCGGCCTCCACGATCCGCTTCCTCGGCGACTCCGCGCCGAAGGACGGCAGCGAAGTCTTCTCCATCTGCCATAAGTGAGGGGCTCATGCGAAGCGCGTGGCTCATGCTGGCCGCGATGTGGGCGGGGACGGTGGGGTGCAACGACGTGACCGTCGTGCCCACCTACTGGCCGAGCGGCTGCGTCGGGGAGGGCGGCTTCACGCTGACCAGGATGAAGGGCGTCTCCCGCGTCGAGAAGGTCGACGTCCTCGTCGTGGTCGACGACTCCGCCACGATGGCCGATGCGCAAGCGGAGCTCGCGCGCCGACTACCGGAGCTCCTGACCCAGCTCGCCGATCCGACGCCGGATCCACGCACGCACCAGCCGACCCACGCGACGGATCTCCACGTCGCCGTGATCACCTCGTCCCTCGGCTCGTTCGGGACCCAGCGTCTGCGCGGGCAAGGACGATCGAGCCCACCTGCTCCCTCGACCGGGAGCGTGCACCACCGCCACAGCCTCCCCTCTGCGCTGGGTCTTCGATCCGGCCGTGGATCCCACCTCGACGTTCAAGGGTGCAGACGAGCTCGGCGCGCTCGGCGCGGCCACGAGCTGCGTCGTCGAGAGCGCTGGCGAGACTGGCTGCGGGTTCGCGCAGCCCTGGGAGGCCCTCTACCACTTCCTGATCGATCCAGCGCCGTACACGAAGGCCGCCGTGAACTGCACGGCTGGACCGGCGGGCGACGCGTGCGGCAACAACGACATCGTCGTCGCGGGGCGCGACGAAGACCTGCTCGCGCAGCGCGCCGCGTTCCTTCGCCCCGACTCGCTCGTCGTCGTCGTCGTGCTCTCCGATCAGAACGACGTCTCGCTGCGCCCGGCCGGGAAGAACTGGCTCCCGTTCGCCTACCCGGAGGCGAAGATGCAGCGCGGGTGGGAGGCGTGCGAAGGCCTGCCCGACGACCTCGAGCCGGACAGCTCGGGGCCCCTCACGGCATTGGGGTGCTTCTCGTGCTTCCAGGACAACAAGAACCCGAACTGCACGAAGCCCTGGAGCGCGAGCGAGGACGCGGTGCGCCTCCGCGGCTTCCACCAGGTGCAGCGGTTCGGGTTCAACTTCCTCTGGTCTCGGGAGCGCTACGTCGACGCGTTCAAGAACGCGACGGTCCCGGGCTCTGACGGCAGGCTCGGGCCGAATGCGCTCTTCAGCAGTGGCTTTCGCGATCCGAGCCTCGTGCTCGTCACGGGCATCGTCGGCGTCCCGAAGCACCTGGTCGAGGAGAGCGGCAAGCCCAAGGTGCTCTCGACGGCTGACTGGGCGAAGCTCACCGGCCCCATCGGCAAGCGCGACCCGCACCTGATCGAGTCGGTGGGTCCGCGGGCAGGACTGCCGACGTTCGCGGGCGACAGGTCCGTCGACCCCGTGCACGGCGGCGAGCGATTCGTGCCCGGGGTGCAGCAGCTGCAGGCGGCGTGCATCAAGCCGCGACCGAGCACGCCGTCGATCGCGTGCGCGCCGCTCGGCTCGGAGGCGGTCGATCCGCTGTGCGAGCCCGGTGGCAAGCAAGCCTTCACGCAGGCCTACCCCGGGCTGCGTCACCTGCGCATCCTCGAGCAGCTCGGACCGTCCGGGCTCGTCGCCTCGATCTGCAGCGAGACGTTCGCGCCCACGATGACGGCGATCGCCACCCACGTGCGCGCGATCCTCGGCGCGCGTTGTCTGCGGACGATCCCGCCCGCGGCGTCCGCCGATCGCGCGAGCTGCAGCGTCGAGGTGTTGCCCGACCTTCCTGCCGGCAAGACGTGCGAGACGCTGACCGGCGTCGGCGGCGGCACCGGCTACTGCACGCCAGGGAGCGCACCTTGTCGCAAGGAGGGAGACTTCCTCGGGCCGAGCGACAAGGAGATGGCTGCCCGACAGCTCGCGATCAGGCTGGGCGCCGAGATCGCGCAAGCGACCGTCGAGGGCGAGAACGTGATCGTTCGAGGGAGCGACGGCACCAAGCACCTCGTGTGCGAGCTCCTGCAGCTCAGCGCCGATCGGACCGATGCCGCCACCTCGACGGCGTGCCGGACGGACCAGGGCTTCTCGCCGCCCGGCGGCGGTTATTGTTACTCGAGCGATCCAGCGATGATCGGCGACGTCTGCCTCCACCAGGGCGCCGCCTCGACGCTGCGGTTCGTGGGCGACGTGCAGCCGAAGGCGGGGAGCGAGATCTTCCCGGTGTGCGGCAAGTGCTGATGTGACCGCGGCGGCCCTCCGCGCTACCACCCCCGCGTGCGTCGCGCGCTCCTCGCCCTCCTCCTCGGAACCACGTCGTGCGCGCGCTGCAACGGGTCCGCCACCACCACCGACGCGGCCCCCGCGGCGTCCTCCTCGGCCCCCACCGCCGGCGGCGGGCGCTGCACCCCGATCGCGCGGCACGTGCGCGGTGGGCTCGCGGGCGAGGCCGAGACCGAGTCGCCGGTCGCGTTCGGCGCCGAGCTCGGCGGCGTCGTCTCCGACGCGCAAGCCTTCTACGTGGGCCTCCGCACCGCAGGCAGCGGCGGTGAGGCCATGGTGCTCCGCTTCCCGCACGACGGCGCGGCGCCCACCGTCGTCACCACGCTCGCGAAGGCGCCGGGCACGCGGCCGCCGCAGGTCGCCATCGATCCCAAGGGCGGCGTCCTCGTCGGCGCGCTCGTGCGCGGGTTCGAGTCGACCACCTTCGACCTGCGCACGCCGACCGCTTCGCTGGGCACGTTTCCGCAGGCGGTCGACGAGTCCGAGAGCACCGTGCTGCTCGCCACCGCGAAGGGCACGCTCGTGGCCTGGGACGACACCGAGGGCGACAAGGTCACGCGCGGTCGCGTGCGCGTGATCGCGTGGTCGGGCCAGAGGCCCACGGTCTCCGACGCGGGCAGCGACGCGGGCGCCAGCGACGCGATCGGCGTCGCGTCGGCGAAGACCAGCGACGCGCAGTGGCCGCTGCTCGTGCCCTCGCCCGACGGCGCGCGCGCGGTGCTCCTGTGGCTCGCCGAGCGGCCCGAGGAGATCGACGATCACGACGGCGCCGCCGGCGAGCCCTCGCAGGACAACGCGCAGCGCTGGGTCGAGGCCGGTGCTCGTCGACGTGGCCACCGGCGCGACGATCGGCGCTCCGCGCGTGCTCACGGCCCAGACCGGCCACGCGCAGACGATGACGGCGACGTGGACGGCGAGCGGCCTCTTCGTGGTGGTCCGCGACGACCCCCGCCCGACCGACGGCGACGGAGGCTCGCTGATCGCCGTGCGCGCCCTGGTCGACGCCGCGATCGCCGAGCCCACGCGCAAGGTCGTCGCCGAGAAGGACGTGGCGCCCGGCGTCGCGGCCGCGTTGCCGTTCGGGGCGGGCATCCTCGCGTCGTTCCTCGCACCGGACGGAAGGGCGCGCCTCGTGCCCGCGTTTGCCGACGGTCCGGCCACGACGGAACCGGCCCTCGAGCATCGGCGGGTCCTCGCTGCACGCGGGCCCATCGTCCTCGCCACCCGACTGGCCGGGAGCGCCCTGGATTTCGCCCTCGTCCGCTGCAACCTCTGACGTCGGAGCGGCCACCCGTGACGCGACCGACGCCCGGTCGATGCACGCCTTTCCCTGGCGCGACGGCCGTTCTTCTGGCACATACATCCACCTCATTTCCGAAAACCCGCCGCGATGTCGCGTGACGTCGAGCGCGAAGGAGTCGTCCTCATGAAGCGTGCATCCGCCGTCCTCACCCTCGGTTCTCTCGTGGTGTCCGCCATGGTCTTCGGCGTCGCTTGCGGCGAGAGCGACGACACGACGCCGCGCCCCGGCCTCGACAGCGGCACGGGTGGAGACTCGACGACGGACACCGGCACCGGCGGCGACTCGGCGACGGACACCGGCACGCCCAGCGACACCAAGACCGAGAGCGGCCCGCCCAAGTGTCCCGCCGTCCTCAAGGAGGGCAAGCTCGCCGAGCTGCAGGATCCGGCGTCGGCCAAGAAGGCCACCCTGGGCGATGGCATCAAGCTCACCGGCGTGGTCGCGACCACTCAGAAGTTCCGCACCAGCGGCACCCCGAAGAAGGTCGGCGACTCCTGCCTCTACGGCGTGTTCGTCGCCGACGCCAACGCCACCTTCCAGCCCTACTCGGGCATCATCGTCCTCTCGTACGGCGACGACGCCATCGCCGCCGGCACCGGCTTCACTTGCCCGTCGGGCACCGACCTCATCCCGAACGACATCAAGCCGGGCGACGCGATCGACCTCACCGCGACGTACACCGAGTTCGGCCCGACCTCGACCACCTGCGGCAAGGCCACCCCGCCCCTGCCGCCCCCGAGCCCGGACAAGATGCGCCAGGCGATGCAGCTCTGCGCGTTCACCAAGAAGGGCGCGGGCACCCTCCCCGTTCCCGCCGACGTCACCCCGGCCGCGATCGCCAACGGCGGCGCCGACGTGGGCAAGTGGATGGGCGGCTACGTCCGCATCAAGGACGTCGAGGTCTCGAGCGACATTGCCTTCGGTCAGTTCAAGATCAAGGGCAGCGAGCTCTTCGTCAACGACACCATCTACTACCGCGGCGCCGCGACCGCGCCGAAGACCAAGACGGGCGACAAGTTCACGAGCATCGTGGGCGTGAGCTACCTCGACTTCTGCACCTGGACCCTCGCGCCGAGCGACGTCTGCGGACACACCCCCATCCCGGCGACCGACACGCCGCCGAGCTGCGCGGGCGGCACGACCGACGCGGGCGTGGACGCCAAGGCCGACTGAGGGGTCGGCGAGACCGCTGTCCGGCACGGGGACGGGGATTTTTCCCTGTCCCCGTCCCTTTTCCAGCCACGCAAGAATCACCCGATGGAAGGACCCTTGCAGTTCGAGGGGCTCCGGGCGAGTCTGTGGGGACGGTGACAGCGCCTGCCGCCGGGCCGTGTGGTCGGGTCGTGGAGCTCTTGCTCGACGGCAAGGACCCCCGGACCGACTCCGCAGTCTCGGCCCACGTAGTTTCCTGCTCCGACTGCACCGATCGAATCCGGGTCATGGGAATGTTCAAGGAGAAAGAAGCTGAAGTTCGCGAGGGCATGGTCCTCGTCGACCGCTTCGAGATCGTTCGTTCCCTGGGCCGTGGCGGCATGGGCGAGGTGTTCCTCGCGCGCGACCGCAACTTCGGCGCGTCTGCCGTCGCCGTGAAGGTCGTGCGTCGCGACACCCGGCTGCCGGGCGACGACGAGGCCCTCCGCAAGGAGGTCGAGCTCGCGCGCGCGGTCAACCACCCCAACGTCGCGCGCGTCCACGATCTGCACGTCTCGCCGTTCGGACCGATCGTCACCATGGCGTACGTCGACGGCGTCACGCTCCACCAGTGGATCCGCGAGAAGAAGCGGATGGGTGGAGTCACCGCCGACGAGTGGCGCCGCGTCTCGCGCGACGTCGCGGGCGGCCTCGCGGCCATCCACGCGGCCGGCATCGTCCACGGCGATCTCAAGCCCGGCAACGTCATGGTCGACCGCGCGAGCAGCAGCGCGTACATCGTGGACTTCGGCTTCGCCAAGGAACGCGCCCGTACCGTCGCCACCATGCGCGGCGAGAAGAAGGCGGCCGACGGCGGCACGCCGAACTACATGAGCCCGGAGCGCCTCGAGAAGGGCGGCGCCAGCGTCGAGGACGACCTCTACGCGCTCGGCATGACCATCTGGGAGATGCTCAGCGCCAAGGTGCCCGAGCCCGGCCACCACCCGCCCTCGCACTCCATCGAGCGGCAGCTCCCGTTCGGCATCCCGCCCGGCCTCGCGACCGACGAGCTCAAGCAGGTGTTCCGCCTGCAGGCCAAGGAGCCCACGCGTCGCCCACAGGCGCGCCACCTCCGCTTCTTCAATCCCAACACCGTCGCGACCAACCCACTGCAGGTCGCGCGCGAGCGCATCGATCCGGGCTCCACGCCGCCCTACCGCGGGTCGTCCACGCCGTTCCGCCCCGACGCGCAGGGCCTCCTCATCGTCTACGCCTCCAACGCGCGCGAGCTCATCGGCCGCGTGCTCCCGCTCGACAAGACCAAGATGGTCATCGGTCGCGCGCCGAGCGTGCCCGGCGTGAAGCAGCCGGTCGATCTCGTGGTGCCCGAGGCCACCATCAGCGCGATCCACGGCGCGCTCAGCTTCCAGAACAACGGCTGCTGGTACCTCGAAGACGCCAAGGAGCCGCGCCCCTCGACCAACGGCATCTACGGCGAGGGCAGCTACGAGCGCCAGAACGCCATCACGATGCTCCACGGCAACGAGGCGATGATCGGCGAGCTCCGGGTCAAGCTCGTGAGCTTCCGCGAGGCGAGCACGCTGCACGAGAAGGCGCTCCAGTTCCTGCGCCAGCGCGACGGCCTCACCTCGCTGCTGCACGAGGAGGCGTTCCGCCAGGCCCTCGACGGCGACCTCTCGTTCACGCGCTGGGCCGGCTACCCGCTCACCCTCGCGTGGTTCTTCCTGCGCACCCCCGCGCGCGACGGCCAGGGCCGCCTCACGATCCAGGAGATGCAGGCGCTGCGTCGCGCGGCCAAGGCCGCCGTCGATCTGTTCGACATGCTGCTGCTCTCGCTCACCGCGTGCACCGCCGGCCTCACCGGCATCGGCTCGTTCGCGGTCGCGCTCGTCGGCCAGACCGCCGACATCGCCAAGCCGCTGGTCGAGCAGGTGCTCACCCAGATGCGCTCGCAGATGCCGCCCGGCGTCGAGGTCGGCGCGGTGGTGGTCGAGGCGACCAACGAGCACAAGCGCGGGGCCGACCTCCTCGAGGCCACCCGCCACACCCCCGGCGGCCCCGTCTACAACATCACCTGAGCGATGGCCGACCGCCCCCCCTCGCGCCGGGCCTCGCAAGCGAACCGGGAGGCCATCAAGACCGCGCCGGCCGGGCCGCGCCCGCTGCGCGACGAGCGGGTCAGCGACGTCCCGGCCGCGGCGACCGCGCGCAGCGCCGCCCTCAAGCCCGCGGACATCATCGCCCTCACCAAGACCCTGCAGTCGCTGCGCACGCGCCTCGCCGAGCGGGAGTCCGAGCTCGCGCGCGAGCAGCACGAGCGCTCCGCGGAGGCCGAGCGCGTCGGGCAGATGCTGGTGCGCGTCGCCGAGGCAGAGCAGCTGCTGCACCAGAGCGACCAGCGCGCGCAGCAGGCCGAGGAGCGCACCCGCGAGGCCGAGGAGCGCGCGGTCGATCAGGCCGACCTCGTGCACCGCGCCGAGCAGCGCCTGGTCGACGCCGAGCGTCGCGCGAAGGTCGCCGAGGACGCGGCCCGCGGCGTCGCCCTGCGCGTCGCTGCGCTCGAGACCGACCTCCGCGAGCGCGACCAGCGGCTCGTCGAGGCCCGCGATCGGGTCGCGCTCGTCGAGGCCCGCGTGCACCAGCTCGAGGCCGAAGAGGTCGCGGCCGAAGAAGCGGCCCACACGGCGCAGGCTGCGGCCGCCCAGCAGGTCGAGCGCGCCGAGGCGCTGCAGACCGAGCTCGAGCTGCGCGCCAAGGAAGCCAAGAAGTACGCCGAGCAGGCCGCGCGCGCCGAGACCACCGCCACGAGCCTGCGTGCCGAGCTCGCCGAGGTGCGCAAGGAGCTCGAGCGCTCGGGCCTCGAGCTCGGCCTCGCGAGCGAGGCGGTCACGGCCAAGGACCAGCAGCTGCGCGAGCTCGCCGAGCGGCACGAGGCCGAGGCGCGCGACCAGCACGCGCGGGCCCTCGAGCTCGAGGCCGCCGTGGCCAAGGGCGCCGAAGAGCTCGCCGTCGCAATCGCTGCCCACGCCGACAAGGAGCGCGAGCACGCGAGCGCGCTCGCGGCCAGCGAGTCCGCGCACGCCACCGCGCTCGCGGCCGCCGAGGAGGCCCACGCGACCGCCCTCGCGACCATGGAGGCCGCCCACGCGCGGCGAGTCCACGACTTCGAGGAGCGCCACTCGGCCGCGCAATCCGAGCACATCCTGCTCGGCGCGCAGCTCGCCGAGGTGGAGCAGGAGCGCACCGCGCTCGCGGCCCGCACGGTGGCGCTCACCGCACAGGTGCAGAAGCTCGAGCGCGCGCAGCTGTCCCTGGCCACCCAGGCCGCGGCCCTCGAGACCGACCGCGATTTCCTCAAGGCACAGGCCCAGTCGTTCGAGGCCGAGCGCGCCGCCCTCGTCGTGCGGGTCGACGCCCTCGAGCTCGACCGCGCGGAACAGCGCGCGCGCGCCGAAAGCCTCGAGGCGCGCCTCGCCGACGTGGTCGCCCAGGCGAACGCGCTCCGCGCGAGCCTCGAGGAGGCCGAGGCGAACGCGGCGCAGACCCACTCCAACGCCGAGGCCCTCGCCAACAGCCTCCGCAACGCGCGCGGCGTGGCCGAGCGCGCGCGGGCGGTGCTCGGCGAGCTCGAGGCCTTGTTCGGGGCCGAGGCGCGCCCCAGCGTGATGCCACCCGCCCTCGCCACGCTCAACCTCGTCTCTGGGGCGCTCGTGCCGCCGCCGGCCGTCTCGTCGACGCCCTCGCGCCGCCCGCCGTTGACGACGAAGCCCCAAGGACGCAAGAAGTCGCGGCGATGAGCGGGGTACGGTCATGAACGGCGAGGTCGATCTGAAGGTCGTCCCGCGGGGAGTCGTCGCGCTCTGCTCGCGCTTGCGCGAGCGCGGACACCGCGCATGGATCGTCGGCGGCTGCGTGCGCGACCTGCTGCGGCAGGCCACCGTCGCCGACTGGGACGTCGCCACGAGCGCGCGGCCGGATCAAGTGAAGCAGGCCTTCCGCCGCGTCATCCCCACGGGGATCCAGCACGGCACGGTCACCGTCCACCTGCCCGAGGGCGACGGCGGGGGCAGCTACGAGGTCACCACGCTGCGGGGCGAGACGAGCTACTCCGACGGCCGTCGGCCCGACGCCGTGGTGTTCGTCGACGACATCGTCGAGGACCTCGCGCGCCGCGATTTCACGATGAACGCGATCGCCCTCGATCCGGTCGACGGGCACGTGATCGATCCGTTCGGGGGCCGGGCGGATCTCGCGGCGAAGGTGCTGCGCGCCGTGGGTGTCCCGGCCGAGCGGTTCGCCGAAGACGGCCTGCGCGTGCTGCGCGCGGCGCGGTTCGTCGCCTCGCTCGAGGTGGAGCTCGAGCCCGCAACGGCCGCGGCCATCCGCCCGGCGCTCGACACCTACCGCAAGGTCTCGGCCGAGCGCGTGCGCGACGAGTGGATGAAGGCGCTCAAGGCCCGGCAGCCGTCGCGCGCGTTCGACACCATGCGCGAGCACGGGCTGCTCGAGGTCTCGGCGCCCGAGCTCCTGCCCCAGGTGGGCTGCGAGCAGAACAAGTACCACCGCTACGACGTGTGGGGACACGCCATGGCCTGCGTCGACGCCTGCCAGGGCGACGCGGTGCTCCGGCTCTCGGCCCTCTTGCACGACGTGGGCAAGCCCGCCTCGCGCGCGTTCTCCGACAAGACGCAGGACTACACGTTCTACGACCACGAGCGGATCGGCGCCGAGATCGCCGACCCGCTGCTCGCGCGGCTGCGGTTCTCCAACGAGGAGCGCGCGCGCATCACCCACCTCGTGAAGAACCACCTGGTGGTCTACGAGTCCTCCTGGAGCGACGCCGCGGTGCGCCGCTGGGTGCGCCGCATCGGTCGCAAGAGCCTCGAGGACCTCTACCAGCTCAACGAGGCCGACATCCGGGGCAAGGACCGCGACGGCGAGGCCGCGCTCACGCCGCTCGTCGAGCTGCGGGCGCGCGTCGGCCAGATCCTCGCGCAGGGCGACGCGATCGGCACCAAGGACCTCGTGGTCAAGGGCGGCGACCTCATCGAGGACCTCGGCATGAAGCCGGGCCCGCGCATGGGCGTCCTCCTCGACCGGCTCCTCGACCAGGTGATCGAAGACCCGCGGTTGAACACGCGCGACGCGCTGCTCGACCGCGCCCGGATCCTGCTCACCGAGCTCCCGGAAGACGTGAAGAGGCCCAGGTGAAGCCCCTCGCGATCTCGATGGGGTGCCCCGGTGGCATCGGCCCCGAGGTCACCCTGCGGGCGTTGCTCGAGGACGCCGGGGAGGCGCTCGTGTTCGGCGACGTGGCGCTGTTGCAGGCGCGGGCCGCGACGCTCGGCGTGGACCTCGGTCGGCTCCGCGCGCGCCTCGTGCAGGTCGGGCCACCGCTGTCCGTCGACGCGCGCTCGGCAGGGCGCTGGACGAAGGAGGGGGGCGCCGCGCAGCTCGCCTACGTCGACGCCGCCCTCGACGCGGTGCTGGCGGGCGAGGCGAGCGCGATCGTGACGGCGCCGGTCAGCAAGGCGGCCGTGCAGGCCGGCGGCGCGGCCGGGTTCCTCGGGCACACCGAGCACTTCGGGGCGCGGCTCGGGAGCGAGACGGTGATGGCGTTCTGGGAGCCGAACCTCACGCTCTCGCTGGCCACGACCCACTTGCCGCTCTCCGCGGTGGCGGGCGCGCTCGACAGCGAGCAGGTCGCGCGCGCCGCGTTCCACACCGCGCGGCTGCTCGACGCGCTCGGGGTGGACGGCGAGCTCGACGTCGCGGTGCTGGCGCTCAACCCGCACGCGGGCGAGGAGGGGCTGCTCGGCGACGAGGAGGGCCGCGTGATCGCGCCGGGGATCGTCGCCGCCCGCGAGCGGTTGCGCGCGGCCGGCTCGTCGCGGAGGCTCGTCGGCCCCCTGCCCGCGGAGTCGGCGATTCGCCGCGCGGCGCGCGACCACGCCCACGGCGCGTGCGTGGCGATGTACCACGACCAGGCGACCATCCCCTCCAAGCTGCTCGCGTTCGGCGAGGCGGTGAACGTCACGCTCGGGATGCCGGTGGTGCGCACCAGCGTCGACCACGGCACGGCCTACGATCGCGCCGGCCAGGGCACCGCCGATCCACGCGGGATGGCGGCCGCGATCGGCCTCGCGCGCCGGCTCGCGCGCTAGCATCGGCGGAGCTCAATCGCTCGCCATGCGCGCGTACGCCGCGGCGAGCGCCCGCGGCAGCGCGTCGACCCTCGGCAGGATCTCCCAGTGCCCCGCGCCCAGCATCGCGGGGAAGTAGCCGCGCGCCACGGTGTCGATGGTGAGGCCGTGGACCCAGACCCCGCGGCGGCCGGCCTCGCGGACCGCCTGCCGTACGTCCTCGACGCCGTGGGTCCCCTCGTAGCGGTCGTAGTCCGTCGGCTTGCCGTCGCTGATCAGGAGCACGAGGCGTCGCTGCGCCTCCGGCAGGCAGGCCTCGTCGATCGCGTAGCGGAGCGCGGGGCCGATCCGCGTGTAGCCCTGCGGCTTCAGGGCCCCGAGCCTCGCCTTCGCGAGTGACCATGGCTCCCCCCAGCGGCGGATGTCGAACACGCGGCAGCGGTTGCGCGTGTGCGAGGCGAAGCCGATCACCCGCACCTCGTCGCCCAGCCGATCGGCGACCTCGCCGAGCACGAGCACCGCCTCGCGCGACACGTCGAGCACCCGTCGATCGTCGACCCAGGCATCGGACGACAGCGAGAGGTCCACCAGCACCGTCGTGGACATGCGGTGGGCGAGGCGCGCGCGCCGGGTGTAGAGGCGAGGCGCGTCGGCGTGCCCCGCGCGCAGGTTCGCGAGGTACTCGACCGTCGCGTCGAGGTCGACGTGGTCGCCGTCGCGCTGGCGCCGCTGCGGCGCGAGCCGGGCGCGCTGCAGGCGGACGTTGCGCAGCACCGCGTCGACGACCTTGCGACTGCGCGCGGACGCGGCGCTGGCCCACCGAGGATCGCGGCGCTCGAGCGCGGTCGGGTAGACCGTGCACCACGCCTTGCGGTAGGCGCCCGCCTTCGCGTCCCACTCGTCGTAGGGGATGCCGAGCTCTCCCGACGCGATGGTGGCCACGTCGGGGACGTCGGCGGCGAGATCGATCTCGGCGCGCAGCAGAGAGGCCGCCTCCTCGTCCGTGCGGATCAACTTGCCGAGGGCGACCTCGTCGAGCGCCTCGAGCTGCTCGTCGAGCTCGTCCGCGCCGTCGAGATCGCGCGCGCCGCCGCGGTGCTCGTCGGCGGTGTCGATCTTCTCGAAGGTGTGGTTCAGGACCGCGTCCTCGAGCTCCTTGCGATCGAGCTCGACGAGCTCGACGTCGCCGACCTGGGGCGCCTCGGCCTCGGTGGTCACGTTCGTGGGTGGACGAGCCTTCCTGTCGCCCTTCGCCGCGTCGGATCGAGCGTCGATCGGGGGCGCGTCGTCGTCGACGAGCTCGCCCCACAGCGGCACGAGCGGCGAAAGTTCGCTGCGCGTGAGGTCGGAGCGGACGATCGGGGCCTCGCCGGCCGCCGCCCCCCTCTCCAGGAGCTCGACCCGCAGGCGCTCGACGATCGCCTCGTCGCTCTCCTCACTCTCCCCCGCGGGACCGAAGGTCAGGCGGCCCCGCGTGCGCAACACGACGCGACAGGCCTCCGCCCACACGTCGACGAAGCGGGGCAGGCTCGTCGCGAGGTGCGCGAGGGCGCGTTCGACGCGGTCGACTTCCATTCGCGCACGCGCCACGCGCCCCTCGACCGGCGAACGCCGCGGGTCGGTTGCGACGAGTGCGCCGCCCAGCAGCGCCCGCACGAGGTAGAGCTGCGCGTTGGCCTCTGGATCGTCGGCGACGTCGAGGGCGCGCGGCAGCGTCAGGGCGTAGCCGCGCAGGCCGCCACCGCCGTCCGTCGTCAGGAGCCGTACCGGAGCCCCGGCCACGATCTGGGCGAGCAGGGTCAGGTGCCGCTCGCGATCCGCAAGGTGCGCGGCGCGTCGCGGGTCGATCCGCGGACCACGCGTGGCGCCGGTGAGGCGGCGGTAGAGCGAGCGGATCCCACGGAAGACAGCCAGCTCCCACTCGAACTCGATGGTGGGAGCCTTGGCCATCGCGACGCGCTCAGAAGGCAAGCGCCACCACGTCACGGAGCGCGTTCACGATCGCCGGATCGTCGGTGAGGGGCTGCACGATCGCGACGTCGCACGCCCGCCGCGGCTCGACGCCGGAGCGGATGAGCTTTGCCGCGTCGACCACGAGTCGCGTGGAGGGCAGCTCGGCGAGGCCGAGCGCGTCGAGCGTCCGGAGCTTCTGCGCGAGCGCCGCCAGCCGGCGCGCGACCTTCGGCTCCCCGCCGACCTCGCCGAGGACGATCTCGGCCTCGAGCTCGGCCGAAGGGTAGTCGAACGCCATCGCGACGAAGCGCTGGCGCGTGGAGGGCTTGAGCTCCTTGAGGCCGCGCTGGTAGCCGGGGTTGAAGCTGACGACGAGCATGAAGCCCTCGGCGGCCGTGACCTCCTCGTCGTGGCCTTCGAGCACGATGCGCCGGCGGTGATCGCTGAGCGGGTGGAGCACGACGATGACGTCGGGCCGCGCCTCGGCGATCTCGTCGAGGTACAGGATGGCTCCCTGGCGGACGGCGCGCGTGACCGGGCCGTCCTGCCAGACCGTCTCTCCGCCGCGGATCAGGTGGCGACCGGCCAGGTCGACCGCCGAGGTCTCGTCGTGGCAGGCGACGGTGACCAGCGGCCGATCCAGCTTGTGCGCCATCGCCTCGACGAAGCGACTCTTGCCGCACCCCGTGGGGCCCTTCAGCAGCAGCGGCAGCTGCTGCCGGTGCGCGTGCTCGAAGATCGAGCACTCGTCACGCACGGGCCGGTAGTACGGGCTGACGGCGGGAGAACTCATCGGATCACTCCGCTGCCGCAGGAACGAGGTTGTCGTCGTCCGCGTCCTCGCTCGCGTCGCCGAGCTCGGCCCGCGGCAGGCCGTAGCCGATGAAGTTCACGATGTAGAGCACGATGCCGATCGTGAACAGCGAAGCCGCCAGCACGAGGCCGAGGAAGTGCACCTGCAGGGCCTTCTGCACGACCAGGAAGTCCATGCCGACCTTGCGCTCCAGGTAGACCTGCGAGATCCCCGCCACGGCGAACGCGCCGGTCATCCCGAGCATGCCGAGGTTGGAGGTCCAGAACGCCCACTCCGGGACCCAGCCGCTGTAGCGCTTGCGACCGGTCAGCTTGGGCATCGCGTAGGCGATCATCGCGAGGACGATCATCCCGTAGGCACCCCAGAACGCGAGGTGGCCGTGCATCGCCGTCACCAGCGTGCCGTGCGTCCACTTGTTGACCTGGGGGATCGTGTGGGCGAAGCCGAGGAAGCCTGCGCCGACGAAGCTCATGATCGCGCAGCCCACGGTCCAGGTGAGGGCCATCTTGTTCGGGTGGTTGCGTCCGCCCCGTCGCGCCATGGTGACGCCGTAGAGCGCCATGCCGAGGAACGAGAGCGGCTCGAGGGCGGAGAAGATGCCGCCGATGGCGAGCCAGTACTTCGGCGTACCGATGAAGTAGTAGTGGTGACCGGTGCCGAGGATGCCCGAGAGGAACGTGAGCCCGACGATGACGTAGAGCCACTTCTCGATGACCTCGCGGTCGATGCCCGTCAGCTTGATCAGCAGGTACGACAGCATCGAGCCGAGGATGAGCTCCCAGACGCCCTCCACCCAGAGGTGGACCACCCACCAGCGGAAGTAGGAGTCGCGCACCTGGTTCTCGAAGGTGATGACGCCGGGCAGGTAGAGCAGCGCGGCGGCGAACAGGCCCACGAAGAGGACCATGCCGGTCGTGTGCAGGCGCTTGCCCTTGAACGCCGTCATGCCGATGTTCAGCAGGAACGCGAGCACGTCGACCACGACGAGGTAGTCGAGGGGCCGCGGAATCTCCAAGAATTTGCGCCCCTCCCACCAGTTGAAGTGGAAGCCGACGATGGCGATCACGCCGACGACGACCAGCGCGGCCCACTGGACGACCGCCAGCTTCGGCGACCACAGCTCCCGCTCCGCCTCCTCGGGGATGATGAAGTAGGCGGCGCCCATGAAGCCGCTGAGCAGCCACACCACGAGCAGGTTGGTGTGGGTCGCCCGCGCGGCGTTGAACGGCACCACGGTGTGCAGCACGTCGTAGCCCATGTGGGCGAACGCCATGATGAAGCCGTAGACGATCTGCAGCGACAGCAGCAGCATCGACGTGGCGAAGAAGAGGTACGCGATCCGTTGCGACTTGTAGGTCATGACGCTTCCTCGGCGATCACTTGGTGGGGAGCAGCCAGCCGACGAGCTCCTTGCGGACCTCGGGCGAGAGCTTGAGATTGGGCATCGCGGTGCCCGGCTTGACCGCCTGGGGATCCGAGAGCCACTTGTCGAGCGTCACGGCGTCGTAGCGCCCTCGCAGATCGTCGAGCGCCGGGCCGACCTTGCCCCCCTGCCCCTCGATCGAGTGGCAGGCGTTGCAGAGGGTCTTGTAGGTGCTCGGCGCGGAGGCGAGTCGTGAGCCTCCCACGGGCGCGGCCGGCGCCGGTGGCGCGAGATCGGGCTTGAACGGGAAGCCGTTGGTGTCGACGTTGCCGATCCACTGGAAGAACTCGATGAGATCGGCGATCTCCTGGTCGCTGAACTTGTAGGCGACCATGCGCCTCTCGCCGGGGAACATCCCGTTCGGATCCTTGAGGAACGCGCGCATCCACTCCGGGCCCCGCCGCGTGTACACGCGCGTGAGCTCGGGCGCGTAGTAGGCCCCCTCGCCGAGCAGCGTGTGGCATCCCATGCAGTTGTTGCGGTCCCAGATCATCTTTCCGCGGACGACCGCCGGGGTCATCGCTGCTTCGTTCGAGCGCCCGGGCACCTGCGCGAGCGAGTCGACGGTGAGGGCGAGGAACGCCATCGAGAAGACGGCGGTCCCGGCCAGGAAGAAGAGCTTCGCCTGAGACTTCGAGAGCATGACGGCATCATGACGGGTCGATCACGATCGCGACATGACGACGGTCATACGCTCCGAAGGGCGTGCTCAGCCGTGGCGGTGCGCGAGGAACAGCGCGAACACGAGCCCGCAGAACAGCGCCAGGAATCCCGCGCGCACGGCCGGATGCGCCGCGCGGAGACCCATGAACTGGAGCCCCACGAGGCCACACTTCACACCCGCCACCACGAGGATCGGGACCAAGGCGGCCCGCGCATCACTCACGACGAAGCCGACCATCGTCAGACCGAGGAGCGCAGCCCAGACGAGGGTGTTACCGAGGAGCTCCGGTGCGCGCGGAGCCGGTGTGGAAGGCGCGCTCACGAGCCACCCCCGAGCAGGTAGATCGTGGGGTAGACGAGGAGCCAGATCAGGTCGCACATGTGCCAGAACACGCCCCCGCTCTCGACGTCCAGGTGATCCTCGCGACTGTACTTCCCGGCGCGAATGCCCAGATACAAGAACGCGAGAATAGCGACTGCGACCACCACATGGAGGAAGTGGAACCCGGTGAGCAGCCAGTAGTACGTGAAGAACGAATCGTGGTGGAGGCCGAGCCCGTGGCGCAGCTTGTCCGCCCACTCGACACCTTTGAGGACGAGGAACACGACGCCGCTGCTGGTGGCCGCGAGGGTCCATCGCGCGGCCGCGCTCGACCGGCCCCCGCGCAGGCTCGCGACGGCGTTGGCCATGAGCCAGCCACCGGTGAGCAGGACGAGCGTGTTGAAGAGGGCCAGCGGCTGGTGGAGCGCGGCGCGCCCCGCGGCGAACACCGCCGGCTCCTGTCGCCGGGTCACCGCGAAGGTCACGAGGCCGGCGCCGAAGGTGACCGTCTCGACGACCAGCACGATCCACACTAGCAGCCCGCCGGGCGGCTCGAAGGTCGAGGTCGCACCGGGGTCGACCGCGGGCGCTGCGAGCTCGGGATCCGGCATCTCCGATCCGTACTCGCTCGGCGCCGGGCGCCCCATGACTTGTGTCAGTGGCGAGCGAGCGCGACGAGCGAGCCCAGGAGGACGAAGGCGAAGGCCTGGTGCACCACGGCGAGCGCGAGCGGGACTTGGAACAGCACCGTCGTGACGCCGAGCGTGGCCTGGATCAGCACCAGCAACGGCAGCGCTCCCCCGACCGCGCGGGCCCAGATCGGAGCGGCGGCGCTGCGCGCGAGGGGCACGCCGACCAGGAGGGCGCCGATCGCGGTCGTGCCCGCGAGCACGCGGTGCACCCACTGCACGGTCCACGCGTCGGTGAACGGGGAGCGGACCGGCTGCGGCACCCAGAAGCCGCACATGCTCGGGAACGTGGGGCAGACGTGCCCCGCGGAGAGCCCCGCGACGAACGCGCCCCACGCCATCGTGACGAGCAGGAGGCCCGCGACCGCGCGCGCGCGATTGCGCAACGCGGGCTCGGCCGTCGGCGCGCCCCGACTCGCCAGGCCCTCACCGAGCAAGAGGACGAAGATCGCCGAGGCCATGAGCAGGTGCGCCGCGAGCCGGAGCGGACTGACGCGCGGGACGCTGGAGAGGCCGCTCGCGACCATCCACCAGCCGACGAAGCCTTGCAGCGCGAACAGCAGCGCCACCGCGAGGACGACCTTTCCCCGACGACCGGGCAGGCGACCACGCAGCGCGAAGAGCACCGCCGGCACGACCACGACAAGGCCCGCGAAGCGCCCGAGGAAGCGGTGGCCCCACTCGATGAGGTAGAGCCGCTGGAAGGCGGGGAGCTCGATCCCGCGGTGCACGAACCGGTGCTCGGGCGTCTGGCGGTAGGCTTCGAGCGCACGACGCCAGGCGTCGTCGTCGAGCGGTGGGATCGCGCCGGTGACCGGGCGCCACTCGGTGATCGAGAGACCGCTGTGGGTGAGGCGCGTGATCCCGCCGACCACGACCATGAGCAGCACGAGCCCGGCGCAGGCGAGCAGCCAGGTCCCGACCACGCGGTCCGTACGCATCGTGGCTTCCGTAGCAGACCTGACCGCCGGAGCTGCGTGACATCCGTCATGGGCCGCCGGGCCTTTCGTCGCCATCGTGCGGAGCATGACCGGCACCGAACACCTGGCCCGCAAGGGGATCCGCACTCCGTTCGACGAGCGCCCGTTCCTCGCGATCTGGGAGCTGACCCAGGCCTGCGACCTCGTGTGCGCGCACTGCCGCGCCTGCGCGACGCCCGACCGCGACCCGCACGAGCTCGACACCCAGGAGGGCAAGGCGCTGCTCGACAGCCTCGCGGCGATGCACGTGCCGCTCGTCGTGTTGACCGGCGGAGACCCGGCCAAGCGACCCGACATGGCGGAGCTCGTGGCCCACGGCAAGAGCGTGGGCCTGACCATGGCGGTCACGCCCTCGGGCACGCCGCGCATGACGCGCGAGCGGATCGCCGAGCTCGGCGCGGCGGGGGTCGCGCGCCTGGCGGTCTCGGTCGATGGTCCCGACGCCGCCAGCCACGACGCCTTCCGCGGCGTCCCCGGGAGCTTCGCCGAGAGCGTGCGCATCCTGCGCACCGCGCGCGAGCTCGGCATCGAGGTGCAGATCAACACCAGCGTCGGTCCGCACAACCACAAGGCGCTCGCCGCGATGGCGGCGTTCGCGGCGGAGATGCACGCGGTGCTGTGGAGCGTGTTCTTCGTCGTGCCGACGGGGCGCGCCGGCGCCTCGCTGTTGCTCGGGCCGCGCCACGTGGAGGCCCTGCTCGAGGAGCTCGCGGATCTCGCCAAGGGCGCACCCTTCGACGTCAAGACCACCGCGGCGCCGCACTTCCGCCGTGTCCAGCTCGAGCGTCACGCGAAGGCGGTCGGCGTGCACACCGAGATCGACGAGCACGGCCTGGTGGTCGGCCCGCGCGGGATCAACGACGGCTCCGGTTTCGTGTTCGTCTCGCACGTGGGCGACATCTTCCCGAGCGGGTTCTTGCCCCTGCGCGCCGGCAACGTGCGCGAGGACGATCTCGGGCAGGTCTACCGCGAGCACCCGCTGTTCCGCTCCCTCCGCGACGAGGACGCGCTCGTCGGCAAGTGTGGGGCCTGCCCGTTCCGCAGGGTGTGCGGCGGCTCGCGCGCCCGGGCCTACGCCGTCGAGGGAGACGTGCTCGCCTCCGATCCGCTGTGCGCCTACGTGCCGAAGGCGCTCCGCGAGCCCGTCGAGGCCTCGAGCGTGGCCTAGCCCGCCGCGTCGTCGTCGGCGCGGGTCAGGCGCTCGAGGGCGACGACGTCGTGCAAAACGAACCCGGTGGGCTCGGTGGACACGAGGCCCGCACGCTCCCACTGCCGGATCGCCCGAATGGTGGTCTCGACGCGCGCAGAGACCAGGCACGCGAGTTCGCCGCGGGAGATGGCCACGGGGATGCGCACCGTGTCGTCCTCCTGCTCGTCGCCGAAGCGCTCCGCGAGGGACAAGAGCAGGGTGGCGAGCCGCTTGGGCACCGAGCCCGCGCTCATCACGCCGATCTTGGTGTGGAGCAGCTGGGTGTGGCTCACCAACGTGCGGTTGAGCGAGTTGGCCACGTCGGGCCGACGCTCCATCAGCCCCAACAGGGGCTCGCCGTCGACGCGCACGATCTCGGCCTCCTCGCTGACGACCACCGCGTCGGCGGGATAGGTGCGGCGACCGATGACGGCGACGTCACCGACGCTCTCCCGGGGCCCGAACAAGGCCAGGATCGCCTCGGTTCCATCGGGGATGCGGCGGACTATCTTCACGAGCCCGGAGAGGATCAAGATGAACTGTTGGGCGCGGTCGCCCGCCCGCCAGAGGTGGTCGCCCCGGGACAGCGCGCGCACCGAGGCGGTCTTCGCGATGTCGGCGAGGATCGCCGGGTCGAAGCCACGGAACAGCAGGGACGACTGCAGAACTCTCTCGAGGCGCTGGGTGGACTGCGGCGTCATCGCTGCGCTGGCATACCCTGGATCTCCTGGCGGCACACCGGTGCGTTCAGAAGGCCTTTCCGACGATGGTCTTCAGCAGCCAGTCTTGCGCCGTGGCGGGGCCGAAGCCGTGCCCGAACGCGACGTTCAGCTCCCAGTCGCCGTCGTCGTCGCGCCCGGCAGGTTCGGTGAGGTCGAAAGCGACGAGCGCGAGGTGCTCCTGCTCGCGGAGCGGCGCAAAGCCCCGCGAGAACAGCCCGAGGCCGGCGTAGTACTCGACCCCGAGCGCGAACCCCCGCTGGGTGTTGATCCACCCCTTGAGCGCAGGCTCGAAGTGGGGCTTCATGCGCTCGTCACCCGTGAAGGCGTAGCCGATGATGGGGTTGAACGAGGCCAGGAACCAGCCGTCCTTGTAGCCGAAGATGGGTCGCAGCTCGTTGGCCCAACCGTCGACCTCGACGTTGTGGGGGATGCGTCCGACCTCGACGTTGAGGCCGAGCATGAAGCGTCCCATGAGTCGGCTCGGCACGACCAGCTTCGCGCGGACCTTGGCGCCCGCCCACTGGAACCCCGCGTCGGGGGCGTGGAGCGCCTGGAAATACAGCCCCAGCTCCAGCCACTCGGTCACGCCGAGCGCGGGCTCCAGCGTGAGACGGGTGACTCCGTGCGGGGGGATGTGCCCCTCGTATTCGACCTGCTTCTGGCCTCGGATCGTGTGGTTGGTGTGCACCTCGAGCCCGAACTGCCCCGGCCGGTTGACCTCGGACTGGTAGACCTGGATCTCGGCCAGATCGAGCGCCCGCGCTGTACGGCTCGCCAGGAGAACCAGGACGCACACGAGGAGGGGAGTGGCCTTCACGCCTTATTGAAAGCAGCTTTCAACATGCGCCGGCATGACATTCGTCATCGAGTCGGGTCCGCGATGACCGTGGTCATCGCCCGGACCGTTCGCTGCTGGCACACCCGGAGGCGTGAGCGAACGCCCCATCGTCAGCGACGAGACCCTCGTCCAGCTCGCGGCCCGCTTCCGTCACGCGCGACGGGCGGCGTTGCGCTACGTGCTCGCCGACACCACCGAGGACGAGCCCGAAGGGGAGCTCCTCGCGCGCGCCTGGGTCGAGGCGCCGGAAGAGGTGGAGCGCCGCGTCTTCGACAACGCGCTCGCGCTCGGCCGGAGCTTCTCGGGCTACTACGCCGACCGCTGGGGGCTCGCGGACCTCCCCCGCGTCCTGCCCGCCCTCGGCTCGCCGTGCGCCGACGGAGTCTTCTCCGCGCCGAGCGGCAGCGACGCCTTGCTCCTGCTGCGCGAGCCCTGTCGTGACGCCGGCATCGGCTGCGCCTACTGGAGGGAGGCCATCGCCGGTCTCGTGCTGGGCGCCTCCGGACGCACCCTCCTCTCGCGGCAGAGCAGCCAAGCCGGTGGGGGAGAGCGCTGCGTCGACGCGTTCCACGACGATCCGCGGAGCCCCCACGCCTACGGCGCAATCCCCGACGATCTCGGAGCCCACCTCCAGACCGTTCAGCGACAGGTGAAGGCCTTCGACTCGGGCGCCGAGCTCACCTTCCTCGGCATCAACGAGGGCGTGCTGCTCTATCGCCTCACGCGCCGAGGCGACGGCGAGATGTCTCTGCTCGGGACCATCGAGCGAGGGGTGCATCGTCGCTTCCCGGACGTCGTCATGCGCGAGGTCTCTCCCCGACCCGTGATGGCCTGACATCCGTCATGGTGGCCCCGTGAAGGCACGGGCTTCCTTCCAGCAGCATGGCTCGTGACCCCTCGATCCCTTCTCGCCGCACGTTCCTGCAGGGCCTCCTGACCGCCACGGTCGCGGGGGCCAACTCGGTCGCGAACGCGGCGCCGCTGCGGTTCCTCAAGCCGCTCACCATCGAGAACCCGCTGGCCTCCTACCCCAACCGGGACTGGGAGCGCGCCTACCGCAACATCTTCAAGCCAGACTCGAGCTTCGTGTTCCTGTGCGCCCCGAACGACACGCACAACTGCCTGCTGCGCGGCTACGTCAAGAACGACGTGCTCGTGCGCATCGGGCCGACGTACGGGTACGGCAAGGCCGAGGATCTCTATGGCAACAAGGCCTCGGCCCGGTGGGATCCACGCCTGTGCCAGAAGGGCCTCGCCCTCGTGCGCCGCGTGTACGGCGACCGCCGCGTGAAGTCCCCGATGATCCGGGCCGGCTTCAAGAGCTGGGTCGACGCGGGCTTCCCCCGGGACGAGAAGACCGGAAAGCCCGACCCGAAGTTCTTCCAGCGTGGCAAGGACAAGTGGCTCCGCGTCAGCTGGGACGAGGCCTACACGTACTCGGCCAAGGCCCTCGACGCGATCGCGCGCGCCTACTCCGGCGAGGAAGGCAAGAAGCGCCTCGAGGCCCAGGGCTACGACCACGCCATGATCGAGGCCACCGAGGGCTCGGGCATGCAGACGTTCAAGCTGCGCGGCGGCATGGCGTTCCTCGGCGCGACGCGCATCTTCGGCCTCTACCGCTTCGGCAACATGATGGCGCTGGCCGACGCCAAGATCCGCGGCGTCGGACCGGACAAGGCCATCGGCGCGCGTGGCTGGGACAGCTACTCGTGGCACACCGACCTGCCGCCAGGTCACGCGATGGTCACCGGTGCCCAGACCAACGACTTCGAGCTGTTCGCCACCGAGCAGTCCAAGCTCCTGCTCGTCTGGGGCATGAACTGGATCACGACCAAGATGCCGGACAGCCACTGGATGACCGAGGCGCGCCTCAAGGGCACCAAGGTGGTCGGCATCACGGTCGAGTACAGCGCGACGGCGAGCAAGTGCGACGAGGTGATGGTGATCCGCCCGGGTACCGACCCGGCCTTCGCGCTCGGTCTCGCCCAGGTGATCATCGCCAAGAAGCTCTACGACCCGGCGTGGGTCGCGAAGAACACCGACCTGCCTTTCTTGATCCGCATGGACACCCTGCAGCCACTGCGCGCCGAGGATCTCGACGCGCCGCTGGCGACCAAGGCGGTCGGCAACGTCACGCTCCTCAAGAAGGGCGACAAGGGGCCGCCCGCGATCCAGCACAAGAAGCAGGTCGCGCCCGACTCGATGACGGACGACTTCAAGCCGTTCATCGTCTGGGACGAGAAAGCGAAGAAGCTCGCCGTGGTCTCCCGCGACGACGTGGGCAGCGCCTTCGAGAAGCTCGGGGTCACCCCGGATCTGCGGGCGACCCAGAAGGTCAAGCTCAAGGGAGGCACCGAGGTCGAGGTCCGCACCGGCCTCTCGCTCCTCGCCCAGTACCTCGACGAGAACATGACGCCGGCGCAGGTCGCCAAGATCACCGGCACCACCGAGGCGGCCATCGAGGGCCTCGCCGAGCAGATCGCCAAGAACCCCGAGAAGACCACCTTCACCACCGGCATGGGCCCCAACCAGTTCTTCAACGCCGACCTGAAGGACCGCGCGATCTGCCTCGTGGCCGCGCTCACGCGCAACCTGGGCTTTCCTGGGGGCAACGTGGGGAGCTACTCCGGCAACTACCGCAGCGCGCTGTTCGGCGGCCTCCCCATGTTCACCACCGAGGACCCGTTCGCGCTGCAGAAGGACGCGGGCGGCAAGGTCACCACGAAGAAGTACCTGCACTACGAGAGCCTCCACTACTACAACTACGGCGACCGACCGCTGCGCAAGGGCAACACGCTCTTCACCGGCAAGGGGCACATGCCGACGCCGACCAAGGCGATGTGGCTCAACAACAGCAACTCGGTCATCGGCAACGTGAAGTGGCACTACGACGTCGTCAACAACACGCTCCCGAACATCGAGTTCATCGCCTTCAGCGACTGGTGGTGGACGGCCTCGTGCGAGTACGCCGACGTCGTCTTCGCGTGCGACTCGTGGGCCGAGTTCAAGGTCCCCGACATGGTCGGCAGCGGCACCAACCCGTTCGTGCAGATCTACCCCAAGACCCCGCTCAAGCGCGTCTTCGACACCAAGGCCGACATCGAGATCATCGCCGGCCTCAGCAAGGCGCTCGGCAAGATCTACGACGACCCCCGCTTCGTGGACGCCTGGAAGTTCGTCGACGAGGGCAATGTCGAGGAGTACTTGCAGCGCATCATCGACGGCTCGTTCAGCCTCAAGGGCTACAAGATAAAGGACCTACACGACAAGGCGGCGCAGGGGATCCCCGCCCTGGTCAACAACCGCACCTACCCCCGCGCCTCGTCCTACGAGCAGGCCAAGAGCGAGCAGCCCTGGCACACCAAGTCGGGACGGCTCGAGTTCTACCGACCCGAGGTTGAGTTCATCGACAGCGGCGAGAACCTGGTGGTCCACCGCGAGCCCATCGACTCGACCTTCCACGAGCCGAACGTGATCGTCTCGGCGCCGCACCCCGCACGCCGTCCCAAGCAGCCGGAGGCCTACGGGCTGAAGAAGGAGGACGTGTCCACCGAGACCCGGCAGGTGCGGCACGTGATGATGAGCGTCGACACCATGATGGCGTCGAAGCACCCCTTGATGGCCAAGGGCTACCAGCACATCTACCACACGCCCAAGTACCGGCACGGCGCGCACACGACCCCGGTGGACACCGACTTCACCGGCGTGCTCTTCGGGCCGTTCGGCGACGTCTACCGGCACGACAAGCGCATGCCCTCGATCACCGAGGGCTACATGGACATCAACCCGGCGGACGCGCGGGCGCTGAAGCTCGACGACGGCGACTACGTGTACGTGGACGCCGACCCGGAAGATCGCCCCTACAGGAACCAGAAACCTGGCTCGGAAGAGGCCAGGATCTCGCGACTGATGCTCCGGGTCCGGTTCTACCCCGGCACGCCCCCCAACGTCGCCCGCACCTGGCACAACATGTACGGGGCGACCTTCGGCAGCGTGAAGGGGCACGAGAGCCGCCCCGACGGCCTCGCCAAGAACCCCGACACCAACTACCAGGCCATGTACCGCTACGGCTCGCACCAGAGCGCGACCCGCGCCTGGCTCAAGCCCACGCTGATGACCGAGACGCTGGTCCACAAGGACATGTTCGGGCAGGGCATGATGAAGGGATTCCTGGCCGACGTGCACTGTCCGGTCGGCGCGCCGCGCGAGGCCTTCATCAAGATCACCAAGGTCGAGTCGAACGGGCAAGGTGGCCTCGACGGCAAGAGCCTGTGGCGCCCGGCCGCGCTTGGCATGCGACCAACGTACGAATCCGAAACCATGAAGACATACCTCGCGGGCCGGTTCGTCGGCGTGAAGTGAGGAAGGCAGACCCACCATGTCGAAGGTCAAGAACTGGCATCTGAAGCGCGAGGTCGAGTACCCGTACGACGGCAGTCGTCCGAGCCGTCAATGGGCGATCATCTTCGATCTCAACAAGTGTATCGCGTGCCAGACGTGCACGCTCGCCTGCAAGACGACCTGGACCAGCGGCAAGGGCCAGGAGTACATGTTCTGGAACAACGTGGAGACCAAGCCGTGGGGCGGCTTCCCGTTGGGCTGGGACATGAGGGTGCTCGAGAAGCTCGGTCGCCAGGAGTGGAACCAGCAGGGCGAGTACCTCGGCAAGACCCTGATCGAGGCGGCGCCCGCCCACGAACGGGTGCTGCACTTCGCTCCCACTGACGAGGACTGGATGTACCCGAACGTCGGCGAGGACGACTGCGCTGGCGCCAAGATGGAGGGCGGCGGGCACATGGCGACGATGCCCCACGACAAGTGGTTCTTCTACCTGCCGCGCACCTGCGCCCACTGCACGTATCCCGCGTGCCTCGCCGCCTGTCCCCGCAAGGCGATCTACAAGCGCCCCGAGGACGGCATCGTCCTCATCGACCAGACGCGCTGCAAGGGGTACGGCGAGTGCGTGCGGGCCTGCCCGTACAAGAAGTCGATGTACAACCCACACACGCGCACCAGCGAGAAGTGTGTCGGGTGCTACCCCGCGGTCGAGGAGGGGGTGCAGCCGCAGTGCGTGGTGAACTGCATCGGCAAGATCCGGGTGATGGGCTTCGTGAGCCCGCCCGAGAAGGCCCGCGACGACAACCCCGTCGACTTCCTGATCCACAAGCTCGGGCTCGCGCTGCCCTACTACCCGCAGCTCGGCCTCGAGCCCAACATCTACTACATCCCGCCCATCCACGCGGACCGCGAGTACCTTCGGCAGATGTTCGGGCCCAAGGTCGACGCGGCCATCGAACGCTACAAGAAGCTGCCGGACGACGCGGTCGCCCAGGGGCTCCTCTGCCTCATCGGCAGCACCGACCGCATCATGCACCGCTTCGAGGTGAACAAGGGCATGGCGGTCGGGTTCGACGACAAGGGAGCCGAGCTGGTTCGGGTCCCCGTGGTGGAGCCGGTGATCGAGCGCGCCGCGTACGACGACAAGCTCGGCGCGATCCGCAACAACACCCCCTGAGGCTCGGAGTCCGACGATGAACACCCCCACCTGGGCCCTCTCCGCTGCCTTCACGTTCAGCCTCGCCGCGTTCGGCTGCTCGAAATCGGCGCCGCCGGTCGCCAAGCCGACGCCGCTCACCACCCTCGAGATCAAGAAGGTCTCGGCGGATCTGTCGAAGCCCGACCCCGCCGCCTCCTACTGGAAGGACGCGCCGGAGGGCCTCGTGACCCTGCTCGCGCAGCCCATGATCGCCCCGCGTCCAGAGACCACGACGACGGACAGCGTCATCGTCCAGGCCGTGCACGACGGCACGCGCGCCGCGTTCCGACTCCGCTGGAAGGACACGGAGAAGAGCGAAGCCGGTCGCCTCGGCGAGTTCTCGGACGGCCTCGCGCTCGAGTTCCCTCTCCGGGACGGGCCGCCGCCGCCGGTGATGATGGGCGCCAAGGACATGCCCGTCCACCTGTTCCACTGGCGCGCGCAGTACCAGCGCGACAAGGAGCAGGGCAAGCCCTCGATCAAGGACCTGTACCCGAACCAGTCCATCGACATGTACCCGCACGAGTACAAGGAGGCGCCGGTCGGGAGCCCTTCTGCCGCCGAGAAGTTCTCGCCGGGCGTCGCCGAGGGCAACCCCCAGTCCTACGCCAAGACCGGCGTCGACGAGATCGTGGCGGAAGGCTTCTCCACTTCCTCGGTCCAGGAAGGGCACGGCAGCCTGGCGCAGGGCGCGTGGGCCAACGGCGAGTGGACCCTCGTGATCGTACGCCCGCTCGTCATCGACGGCGGCTCGACGCTCAAGCCAGGCGGCACCAGCAACATCGCGTTCGCGGTGTGGCAGGGTGGCAAGGGTGAGGTGGGGTCGCGCAAGTGCCTCACCATGCAGTGGACCCCGGTGAAGGTGCAGTGATGACCGCTCCTTTGGAAGCGACCGCCCGCGAGTTCGCCCTCGCCTCGATGGCCGCCGCGTACCCCGACGAGGAGTTCGCGGCGACTGTCCGCGCAATCGGCACCGGATTCAACGGACATGAGGGCGTGGGAGCCCTCTTCACCGCTCTCGAGCGCGAGGGGCTCGACGCGCTCCGCGGCCGCTGGATCGCGCTGTTCGACCACGGCAAGGAGCGGGTCTCGCTCTACGAGACGGAGTACGGCCGCATGCGCGGCATGAGCAAGGGCAACGACCTCGCCGATCTCGCCGGCTTCTACCACGCGTTCGGCCTCGACCTCGACGCCACCGAGGTCCACGAGATGCACGACCACGTCGCGGTCGAGCTCGAGTTCTACGCCATGCTGCTCGCCAAGCAGGCCTACCTCGTGGCGCACCACGACGAGGAGGGCGTCGCGGTGGTGTCCGACGCGCGACGCAAGTTCCTGACCGATCACCTCGGGGGCTTCGTGCCCGCCATCGCCGCCCGCCTGGGGGACGACGAGGTCTACGGTCCGACGCTCGCGTGGTGCGCGTCGCTCGTGGAGAGCGAGTGCCGGGCCCTCGGCGTCACCCCCACGCCGCTCGACTACTTCGCAGACGAGGAAGGCCGGCGGGAGATGAAGTGCGGGAGCCTTCCGGTCCTCCAGTGATGTGGACGCTCCGGGTCAGCGTGACGGACCAGTGCTCGTACCGCTGCCGGTACTGCCAGCCCGCCCGCGCCCAGGCGGCGCGCGCGCGGCTCTCGACCCGAGACTACGCCACCATGGCGCCGGCTCTCGCGCGGCTCGGGGTGAGTAAGGTTCGCTTCACGGGGGGAGAACCGCTGCAGCGGCCCGACCTCCCGGGCATCGTGCGCGAGTTCCGCGCCGCGATGCCGAGCGCCATGTTGGCCGTGACGACGAACGGCCTGCTGCTCGGCGCTTGCCTGGCCGAGCTCCACGGTGCTGGGCTGTCCAGCGCCACGGTGCACGTGGATACGCTGTGCCCCGAGCGCTACCGCGACCTGATGGGCGGACGAAGGCTCGACGCGGTGCTCGGCGCGACCCTCGCCGCTCGTTCGGTGCTCGACGAGGTGAAGCTGAACGTGGTGGTGCAGCGCGGTCGCAACGACGACGAGCTGTTCGACTTCCTCGCCTTCTCCGAGGAGCACCGCGTCGAGGTGCGCTTCATCGAGCTGATGGACACTGGCATCGCAGCGGCGTACGCGCATGATGCATTCGTCTCGGGCGCGGAGATCGTGGAACGGCTCGGCGCGACGCCCCTCGGGCGCCCGGATCCCTGCGCGCCAGCCGAGCGCTGGAGCACCTGCGGCGGCGTCGCCTTCGGGGTCATCGCCTCCGCGAGCGCGCCGTTCTGTGACCGCTGCAACCGTCTGCGCCTGTCCTGCGACGGGACCCTCCGCGGGTGCCTCTACGAGCCGGGCACCGTCTCGCTCGCGGACACCGAGGCAGGCGAGCTCGACGCCGTCGTCACCCACGTCGTGAACCACAAGAAGAGTCACCACCCGAGCCGCCGCTCGCTCCATGTCTTCAGCATGGCCGAGAGCGGGGGCTGACCACCCCGAGGACCCCATGAAGATCGTGACCGCACTCGCTCTCCTCTCGCTCTCCCTCCTGACCGCTGGCTGCGAGAAGAAGCCTGACGCTGCTGCTGCCGCCAGCGCGATCTCGCCAGAAGCGGCCGAAGCCTACAAGACCCGCTGCGCCACTTGCCACGGCGACGACGGCAAGGGCTCCGGCTCGGCAGCCGCTGCGCTCAACCCGAAGCCGCGCGACTACACCGACGCCGCCTGGCAGGCGTCCGTCACCGACGAGCAGATCAAGACCGCGATCCTGAAGGGCGGAGCCGGCATCGGCAAGAGCCCCCTCATGCCCGCCGCCGCCGACTTGGAGCAGAAGCCCGAGGTCCTCAAGGGCCTCATCGCCAAGGTGCGGTCGTACAAGCCCTGAGCCCGACGTGTCTGCGGTTGGGAGGCCTTGCGGTGAGCGGTGGGCACTCGCTCGCTCAAGGCCGAGTCCCCTCGAAGCGAGCAACCCGCTCAGAACCGCAGAGGGCTGGGCGCGGAGAGCCGGATCATCCCGCGCACCATGGCCAGGACGAACGTTCCAAGAGCCATGGCATGGAGCGCGGTGCCGATCACCCGCAAGCCCGGGCTGCTGAGGTCACCAACGACGCGGCCCACCGCTCCCAGCTGAAGGACCAGCAGCGCGGCCCAGGCAAGCCTCGACCACGCGAGTCCGTCGCGGCCAGCGAGCGCGGGCAGCACCTGGGGGCCGTGGGCGAACAGCAGCGTGAGCCCGAAGCCTCCGAAGAGCGCGTGGATGCGCGCGTCGTAGAGCGGACCCGCGTCGATGCCAGCGAACACGATCGAGAGAAGCCCGGCCGCGACGAGCCACACGAAGCCGAGGGTCAAGGCGGTCGCCACGTAGCGATCGGCCCCTGGCCGTGCGGGTGCGCGCACGCCGGGGTCGGTCCAGAGCAGCAGCCCACCACTCGCGCACCAGCCGAGTCCGAGCAGGCTCGTGCCCGAACGCGGCCACAAGAGGTGCATCGCGCCAGCGATGAGGTGCAGGATCAGCACTGTCCACCCCGCCGCGGCCAACCCGGCTGGCGGCGCCTGATCACCACGACGCTGGAGCTCGATACGCTCGCCGAGGATGACGAGCACGACGAAGCTCGCCCAGGCGGGCACGGCGCGTGAGGGCGACGCGCCGGTCAGCACGATCATCTGGCCCACGAGCCAGGCCAGTGCGCCTGTGGTCATGAGCGTGTTGTCGATCCCCCTCCGTCGCATCAGGTGGGCCCCTTGGAGGACCACCAGCCCGGCTCCGGCGAAGAGGAGCAGCAGGTGGCCGAGCCAGGACGGCGCGCCGCCGAGTTCCGCCAAGAGTCCCCCAACGCCGACCGCCGGAACGAGGTGCGCGCGTGCGTTGCCGAGGAGCCAGGCACGCTCCAGGGCGATGACGACACCCAGGAAGCCAACCATGGCCGCGCCGTGTCGCTGCGCCCAGACCGGGAACGTGGGCACGAGCCCGAGTCGCCCGAGCCCGCCGAGGACCGCCGCCGCGAGCGCGGAGAGGGCAAACGCAAGGACGATGCGACGGACGAGGGTCGAAGACACCCGAGCCCAATCGCACGCCGTGGCGCGATGCGCGATGACGTCCATCAGAATCTGCGGCTCGGATGCACAACGAGGTCCGCGTGGTGAGGCGAGGACGCTCGTGTACCGTGAGTCGCGCTCCGGCTCAGCCGCCAGGCAGCGGTGCGCTGAACTCCGCCCGCTTGAGTCGGTGCGTCTCGTGGAGAGGAAAGAGGACGCGCTCCAGCAGCTGGTGCGTCCAGCGACGGACGGGCCCAGCCCCTCGAGGCACAGGAACTGACGCTCGATCGCGCCGCTGACCACCACCGCCGCGGGATCGAGCGCGGCCACCACGTCGGCGAAGAACTCCGGCGGCGGCACTTCTTCCCACTCGAGCGCCACGGTGACGGTGGTGACGGTGTCTTGACCGAGCACTCCGAAGTAGTTGGCCAGCTCGAACGGCAGACCGCACACCCAGCCGTGTTCCCGCTTCACCGCGAGACCCGCCAGGGTTCGGCCCGCCAGGTACGAGCAGAGCATGCCCATCACGCTCAGCCCCACCCAGCCCAGCAGCACAGACGAACGAAGCAGGTGCATCAGGTAGCCCGCCACTGCCGGCGAAGCGAACCCGAAGAACCAGGGGTTCGCGAGGATCGAGGCGCGGGTCGCCGACCGTTCCAGGTTGCGTGCGACTCGGCGACGCTCGGCAGCCGTGTTCGCGAGATCCTCGATCCCCTTGGCCTGCAGCAGTGCACGCCGCCGCCGTCTGCCCTCCGCTGCGAGCCGCTCGAGGCGCTGACTCGCGACGAGGGCGCGTTCGTCCTTCTCGTCCGGCTTGCGGTAGCTCATGCTGGAACGAGGATACCGCGATCCACCACCCTCCTTCACGGCGAGTCCGTCAGAGCGCAGGCGGTTGGGGGAGCCCGCGTGCGCCGGGAGGCAAGAACAAGTTGGTGGGCGGAGCCGTGATCGACACGGCGCGGGACGCCTCGGTGATCAGATCGGGCCGCAGGTGCACGTCCACCTCCTTGCCACTGACCGCTCCGTGGCAGCCGCCGCAGTTGGCGTCGAAGAGGCCGCGACGGAACGAGCCCTTGGCGCGCTCGCCCGGGTAGAGCTGGCCTTCTTCGAGCTGCGTCACGAACGGCGTCGCGGTCTTGCTCGCGCGCAGGTCGAGGACGAACGGGACGCCGCCCGGGATCTGGTAGGCGATCGAGGCGTCGCCGAACGTCGGCACGACGCCGAGCGGTCGCCGAGCCCCCCACGCCGGTCCGTAGGCATCCGTGGTCACGAAGCGCGGATCGAGCTCGGCGAACGAGGTGATCCCCTTGGGGGGTGGCAGTGACTCGAGGATGCCGAGCGCCGCCGTCTGCAGGGGGATGGTCCTCGCGCCACGGCGATTGTCGAAGAACAGCGAGGCGAGCATCGGCAGGTCGACGTTGCGCATCTCGGCGTCCATGGCGCCGGGCTCGACATGGAACTCGTTGGCGTTGGGGGCGAACGGCGCGGTCGGCGGGCGCGCCGAGATGACGGCGGCGTCGACCAGCGCGCGTCCGGGGCGATCGAGCAGAGGCGCGCGCTTGCCGCTCCGGACATCCACCAGCACGAGCCCGTAGACCCCCGCGAACGTGGCCGGATCGGCGCCGTCCGCCGCGCTGACCACGACCCACGCGGAGGGGAGCGGCGCGGGGCCGCGGTAGATCGTGCCGACCTTGCCGAGCTTGCCGGTGGTGTTCGGGTCCGGGAACGAGAGCGAGTGCAGGAACGTGCGGTCGCTCGGGTCACGATCGAACTGGTCGGGGCCGAGCGACCGGTTGATCACGCCCAGCGCCCCTCCTCTTGCCTTGGCGCCGCGATCGCTGAAGATCCCCACCAGGTTGCCGTCGGACATCGCCTTCACGTCGACGAGCTGCTCGTAGCCCACGCTCTTCCGCTGGCCGAAGAGCGGGTGATAGTCCGTGCCGTCGAGGTTCTGGCGCCGCGCGGCGAGCTGGTAGAAGCCCGGTGCGCGCTTCTCGGTGGAGAAGATGAGCTGCCCGTTGCGCTTGAACGCCGGCGCGATCTCCTGGCCGAGCAGGAAGGTCATCTGACGCACGAAGTCGGCGCCGTCCTTCTTCTCGAGGACGTAGAGGTTCGCGTTCGGGAGCAGGTCTGCCGGCGTGCGCGTGGGCCCAACGTAGTCGACCGAGCTCTGCCCGATCGCGCCGCGGGTGGACGCGAACACGAGCCGCCCGTCGGGCGAGAACGCGGGATCGAAGTCGTGGAGCAGGATCCCGTCCTGGCTCGCGGGGTGCGCGGAGGCGAAGGCGTGCTTCACGCAGCCGCCGCCATCCGAGCCCATGGTGTACAGGGCGAGCGGCTCCGTCGCCGACGAGCGCGCCGCGAACGCAACGGTCTTCGCGTCCCAGGACACGGCCGGTCGACGGATGTCGGCGGTCGCCGCGGACAGGCCACAGCCGGCCGTCAGGTCGCGGTCGGTCCCGGGCACCGCGCGTCCTTCGGCGTCGAGCGTCGCCTCGAGGAGGTGCAGCTCCGCGCCGGGTCGGTAGGTGTCGAAGGCCTGGGCGAAGTCGGCGTCCGGCGGGCGCGACACGTAGACGATGCCGCGCAGCGGTGTCGCGTCCATCCCCTTGGCGATCGCCGCGGCGCGCTCCTTCGCGTGCCACGCGAGGATGACGCAGTATCCGGGGATCGTGTTGAGATCGCCCTTCTCGGCGTCGACGCCCACGCACGCTTCGGGGGTCGCCCGATCGGCGCCGACGACGTCCTCGAACAGCGGTCCACCCCGATGATGGATGCCGCGTCCGAGCGCGTCGATCGCCGGATCGGCGGGGTAGGTGGTCTTGGCGAGGAGCCGGCTCACGCGCGCGTCCGGTGCGTCGATCGCCATCATGTGGAGCGACTCGGTGTGGTTGAGCCGCGTCGCCGAGAGGCTGAAGCGACCGCCGGAGCCTCCACGGATCTTGTACTCGTGGAACATGGTCGGGGCGTGGCAGCCGAGGAACATGCACCCGCGGCGCGCCAGCAGGGGCTGCACCCGATCGGCGAAGAAGCGGAACCCGACCTCGTCGACGCCTACCTTCGCCGGCCCGCGGGCCTTGGCCCACTTCTCGATCGCGACATAGCCCGGGTCGGTGGTGCCCGTGAAGATCGCTCCTCCCTCGTGGTAGGTCCCGCCCGCCGACGCCGGAAGCGTCCGGCGCAGGAGCTCTGACCCTTCGATTGGATCGGAGAGGTAGCCGGCCGCCGCGAGAGCGTTCCACTTGTGCTGGGTCGGGTCGGTACCACAGGTCAGCGCGAAGTCCGCGAGCGGGTGCCCGTGGCAGCTGCCCGCCGAGCACTTGGCGGCGAGGACGGGCTGCACCTCGGCGACGAAGGTGTCGAAGCCGGCGCCTGGATCCGCGCCCGCGGCCAACGTTCCTGGCACGCTCGGCCGACAAGGGCCAGACGGGCTGGCGCTGACCGGGTTCGTGGTCAGGTTGTTCTCGCTGGCGCCTGCGTCCATCCAGCGCCGCAGATTGGCGAATCCCTCGCTCGTCACGTCGATCCCTGCCCCAGCGGCGTGCCGCACGTCCGAGAGCACGCTCACCGTGCTGGTCGGGCCCTCGATGCGGAGCACCTGCGGCCCCACGACCTTCATCAGGAGACCTGGAAGCGGATAGGGCCCGTAGGTGACGAGGAGGTCGCGCCGCCGGTCGAGGCCAGCAAAGGTCTTCACATCCAGGTTCCCGAGGGCCGTGCCCTTCTGCGTCTCCACGTGACAGCCGGTGGTCAGCTGCACGCACGACCCCTGCAACGTGGGTGCGATCGCCCGCTCGAAGTAGGTGCTGGTCGGGGCCTCGGTCGAGGCCTTGCAGCCGAAGAGGCACCCGAGGAGAGCGAACTGCACGCGCATCGTGTCAGGGTTTCGCAACCTCACGGGCCACGCTCTGACAATTGTCATGGTCGGCATCCACCACCTGGACGCGTGGGGGCTCGAAGCTGCGGGGAGACGCCGACTGCGTTCCGTCATGGCCATGCGTGCGGGCCGTGTTCCAGTAGAGCGAATGGCCAACCTGGAGTTCCTGAGGACCTTCCTCTTGGCGGCCGACACGGGCACGTTCCGCAGGGCCGCGATCGCTCGCTCGGTGACCGTCTCAGCGATCTCGCAGCAGATCAAGACGCTCGAGGCGCAGCTCGACGTGCCGCTGTTCGAGCGCGTGGGCCGCCGAGCCCAGCTGACCGCGCACGGCAGGGAGCTTGCCCGATCGCTGCGCCCCGCGTTCTCGCAGATCGACGACGCGCTCGGCTCGCTCGCGGGCACGTTCCAGTCGATCGAGGGGCTCGTGCAAGTGGGGATGCCCCGCGCGTTCGGTCGTCACTGGATGCGTCGTCGCGTCGCGCAGCTGCTGGAGACCCATCCCGGCCTCGGGCTGCGTCTCACGCTCGGGGTGCCCTCGGCGATCGAGCGACGCCTCGTCGACGGCCAGCTCGATCTCGGCATCCTCGTCCGCCCGCCGTCGGCTTCGCTCGAGGCGCGCCCGATCGCCGAGGAGGCATTCGTCGCGGTCGCCGCGCCCCAGCTCCTCGCGCGATGGGGGACCCCCCGCACCGAGGACGACTTCGCAGCGCTCCCGTACGGCGCGTTCGACACCGAGTTCTCGATGCTCTCTCTCTGGTGGCAGCTCCAGTTCGGGCATCGAGCGCCGCAGCCTCGGCGGGTGGTCGTCGTGGTCCCCGATCTCGACGAGCTGGTCGATCTCGCGATCGAGGGAGTGTGCCTGGCCGTCCTCCCCACCTACCTCGTGTACGAGCACCTCGAGGAGGGCCGGCTCGTGCGGCTCGTCCCGGCGCGCACCGATCGGCGGAGCGCGCCCGGCCGCTCCAGCAACACCATCTTCCTCGCGTGGCGCAAGGCCGCCGTGCTCCCTGCGCGCACCGTCGCGGTGCGTGACGCCCTCGCGCGGGTCTAGGCCGGCTCAGGCGGGCGACCGCGACGCACTCGCAACCGAGAGCACGAACAGGAGGACCGCAACGCCGTTCAGCGCTCCACCCGCCGAGCGCCGCGGGCACGTCGAGGAGGTCGCCCGCGACGCGCGCGACCAGGGAGCCCTGCAGGACTGCGAAGGGGACGACGAAGCGAGCGTCGTGACTCACCCGGCGACCGATGAGCGGCGGGAGCACCAGTGGTCCGTGGCCGAACAACATCCCGAGGACGAAGCCCACGAAGATCGCGTGCAAGGTGGCGTCGTACACAGGTCCGCCGGCCAGCGCACCGTGCTTCGCAAGGAGCAGACCTGCCACCAGCGACCAACCCGCGGCTGCCGCGATGGAGCGGGCGACGTGGCCCTCACTCCCGCCACGGGCGATCGGCCGTGCCGCTGGCAAGCGGAACATCCAGGCGCCGAGCAGCACGAACCACCCACCGAGCAGCCGGAGTGTCGCGGGCGAGGCGACGCTCGCGACCAGGACGGCCCCGGCGACCACCGCGAGCGCGAGCGGCGTCCGCTCGCCTTCGATGGCCAGCTCCCCCAGGATCGTCGTCACGAGGAACACCATCCACCAGGACACGAGCTCGAAGACCGGCGCCCCGCGAACGGCCAGGGTCGCGGCGCCGAGGAAGACGAGCTGGGAGACGACCTCGATCGCGAGGAGGGTGGTGACGCGAGCGTGGCGGCTCCGCGAGAGCAGCGCGAGCGCGAGCACACCGCCGCCCGCGAGCACCACCGACGGACGGCCGACGAGCCCGCCGACCCCGATCAGCAACGGGCCGAGGTACGGCCAGACACGCGCCTGGTCGGCACACCGCTCGATCCCGATGACGGTCCCGAGGAACGCGACGACCATCCAGGGGCCATGGTGCGCGACGGCGTGACCGAGGGGACCGGTCAGCGCGGGGAGCACGCCGAGACGTACGACCCCTGAGAGCGCCGCCACGAGCAACGTCGCGAGGCCGAGCAGAACGAGGAGTCTTCGCGCAAGCAACGCGCGGCGTTCGCCGCTCGGTCGCATCGTTTGCGTCAGGGAGCGTGTGATCGGAGACATCCACGACACCATCGCAAGACACGGGCCGACAGCGCGAGAACCCGCCCGCGCACGGCTGACCGATGTCATGGGAAGGATCGGCGAACGGCGTCAACGTGTGCGCAGACTTCACGAGAGGTGTTGCCATGCGATCCATCCCGCGCGCCGTCGCCGTGTTCACCTCGCTCGCCGCGCTGTTCGCGCCGAGCGCCTGCAAGAAGGACGAGGGCCAGAAAGATCCGGCGGGCGGCCCCGCCGCGGCCGCCTCCGGTGACGTCACCGTCGGCCTCGACGTCTGGAACAAGTCCTGCCTCGCCTGTCACTCGATCGGTCAGGCGACCGGACCGGGCCCGACCTCAAGGACGTGGCCAAGCGCCGCGACAACACCTGGCTCGTGAAGTGGCTCAAGGACCCGATCGGCATGGGTCAGACCGATCCGGCGGGCAAGGAGCTGCTCGCCAAGTTCAAGAACGTCCCGATGCCGAACCCCAACCTGGACGACGCGAAGATCGCCGCCGTGCTCGCGTACATCGCGCAGGAGAGCGCCAAGGCGCCCGTCGCGGTCGCCGAGGTCAAGCCGCTCGAGGGCGAGCACTTCGAGAAGGCCAAGGGGATCTACTTCAACCGCTGCGCAGGCTGCCACGGCACGCTGCGCGCGGGCGCCACCGGCCCCGCCATCACGCCCGACCGCACCAAGAAGATCGGGACGACGGCGCTGCAGACCATCTTGACCAACGGCACGCCGGGCGGCATGCCCGCGTGGGGCCGGGAGGGCGTGCTCACCGCCGACGAGATCACGCTGATGGCGACCTACGTCCAGATGACGCCCCCCGATCCGCCCCAGCTCCCGCTGGAGAAGATCAAGGAGAGCTGGAAGCTCAGCGTCGCGCCGGACAAGCGCCCGAAGAAGCCGGAGACCAAGAAGAACTGGCAGAACTTCTTCGGCGTCATCCTCCGTGACGCCGGCAAGGTCGCGCGATCATCGACGGCGACATCAAGGAGTTGCTCACCACGATCAACACCGGCTTCGCGGTGCACATCCTCCGCGCGTCCTCGTCGGGGCGGTACTTCCTCGCCGTCGGTCGCGACGGCAAGGTCACGATGATCGACCTCTGGACCGAGACGCCCACGGTCGTGGCCCAGGTGCAGGGCTGCTTCGACGCGCGCAGCGTCGACGGCTCCAAGGCCAAGGGGTGGGAGGACAAGGTCGTCATCGAGGGCTGCTACTGGCCACCCCAGTACGTCATCTTCGACGGCCAGACCCTCGAGCCGAAGAAGGTCACGAGCGTGCTCTCCGCGCCGATCGACGCGCAGGAGGAGCTCAAGGAGGTGCGCGTCGCCGGCATCTACGCGCTCCACGACGAGACCATGTGGGCGCTCAACCTCAAGGAGTCCGGCTACGTCGGCTTCGTCGACTACAGCAAGCCCGACTTCCCCATGGTCACCAAGGTCGCGGCCGAGCGGTTCCTGCACGACGGCGGGTACGACCACACCAAGCGGTACCTCCTGTCGGCGGCCAACATGAAGAACCAGATGGCCATCATCGACCTGAAGGAGAAGAAGCTGGTCGCGAAGGTCGAGACCGGCATCAAGCCCCACCCGGGTCGCGGCGCCAACTGGGAGGACCCGGAGTTCGGCTGGGTCAACGGCACCGTGCACATCGGCGAGGCGAAGTTCACCGTCTACGGCGCCGACCCGGCGAAGCACCCGGACAAGGCCTGGAAGATCGTGCGCACCGTGCCGCTCCCCGCCGCGGGCGGCCTGTTCGTGAAGACCCACGACAAGTCGCCGTGGGTGTGGACCGACTCGCCGCTCTCCGCCGACGAGAAGGGCCCGAAGCAGATCTGCGTCTACGAGAAGAAGACCGGCAAGATGCACAAGTGCTGGTCCCCGACCGAGAAGGGCCGCATGGTCCACTTCGAGTACGACAAGACCGGCACCGAGGTGTGGGTCTCCATCTGGGACAAGGCCGGCGGCCTCATCGTCTACGACGACAAGACCCTGACCGAGAAGAAGCGCATCACGGGCGACTGGCTCGTGACGCCCACCGGCAAGTTCAACGTCTGGAACACGGCGAACGACGTCTACTGAGCCGTTCGGCTCGGTAGCGCGCTCGCCGAGTGAGGGTCGTCATGTTGATGTTGACCGACATGCTCGAGGTGGCTCGCGGTGGCGAGTCGCAGGCGGCCCTCGGCAAGGGCCTCGCCCGGCAGCGCTTCTCGCAGGAAGCCGCGGCGCCGGTGGTGGTGTGGAACGTCTGCAAGCACTGCAACATGACGTGTCCGCACTGCTACGTCGCCGCGGGCCCGCGCCCCTCGCCGTCGGACCTCACGACGGAACAAGCGCTCGCCGTCCTCGACGACCTTGCCCGATCCGGGGTGCGGGTCGTCATCTTCAGCGGTGGCGAGCCGCTGCTGCGCGCCGACCTGTTCGCGCTCCTCGCGCGGGCCAGGAGCCTCGGCATCGCGCCCCAGCTGTCGACGAACGGCGTGCTGATCGACGAGGCCGTCGCCATACGTCTGCGGGACCATGGCGTCGGCTACGTCGGGGTCAGCATCGACGGTCGCCCGGAGTGGAACGACGGATACCGAGGAATGGACGGGGGACACGCCGCAGCGCTGGCCGGCCTCGCCGCGTGCCACGCCGTGGGGCTCCGCACCGGGGTCCGGATCACCCTCACCAGGAAGAACGTGGATCAGCTCGAAGACGTCCTCGCCGCGAGCGAGGGCGTCGGCGTGGGTCGCTTCTACGTCTCGCACCTCGTCTACGCGGGGCGCGGGTTGCGTCTCGTCGGCGACGACCTCACCCCGACGGAGACCCGCGCGGCGTTGACTCGGCTGTTCGAGATCGCCGAGAGGAAGCTCGACGCCGGGTCGAAGGTGCGCGTCGTCACCGGCTCCAACGACTCCGACGGGCCGCTGCTGCTCGGCTGGGTGGCCGCGCGCCACGGCGAGGCCGCCCGGGCCCGCGTGGAGCGGCTGCTGGTCGCGCGCGGCGGCAACACCGCCGGCGAGAAGATGATCGACATCGACCACCGCGGGGAGGTGCACCCCGATCAGTTCTGGCGCGGCGCGACCCTCGGCAAGCTCCCCGAGCAGTCGCTCGCCGAGGTGCTTCGCCACCCGCTCCGCGCGGAGCTCGCGACCCGCGCCGAACGGCTGGAGGGTCGCTGTGGTCGCTGCAAGTTCGTCGCGCTGTGCCGCGGCTCCCACCGGGAGCGCGCCCTCGCCGTCCATGGCCGGATGTGGGCCGAGGATCCGGCCTGCGTCATGACCGACGCCGAGATCGACCCCCTGACCACGAGAGAGGAGGCGCCCCGATGGCCCGCTTCGCTGTCCTCCTGAGTCTCCTCCTGGCGCTCGTCGGCTGCCGACGCGGCCACGCGGCGAGCAAGCCGAGCCCAGCGCTGCCCGGCACTCTCGGCACGCGGGTGCTCGTGGTCGAGCGCGCGTCGGGTTCGCTGGCCGCCTACGACTGGTCCGAGCGCACGCTGCTCCCGAACCGCATCGAAGGGCTCGGAGATCTGCACCACGCCACGATGACGTTCGGCCCCGACCTCCACTGGGGCTTCCTCGCGACCCGCAGTGGTCGCCTCGTCCGCATCGACCTCGACACCCTGAAGGTGGACGGGGAGGTGCAGACCTCCAAGAACTCGATCGACCTCGGCATCACGCACGACGGCCGCACGATCGGCGTGGCCGAGTACATCCCGGGTGGCGTCACGCTGGTCGACGCGCGCACGATGACCGTCAAGACGCGTATCCCCTCGAGCTCGCGGGTGACCGGCATGGTCGACGCACCCGGCAACAAGCTCGTGTGCGTGCTCATCGAGGGTCAGGAGATCTGGATCCTCGACCCGGCCGCCTCCCCGCCCGTCACCCACAAGATCAAGGCCGGCGCAGGGATGCCCTACGACGCCATGATCACCGCCGACGGCCGCCACTACGTCGTGGGCAAGCTCGGCTCCGACGGCATCGCGGTGCTCGACCTCGAGAAGCCGGAGGCGGGCGTGCGTGAGATCTCCCTGCGCGACCCCGAGCTCCCCGCCGACGTGGGCAGCCCGAAGAAGCTCCCCCACATGGCCTCGTGGGCGCAGGCCGGTCGGTTCCTGTTCGTGCCGCTGGTCGGCGAGAAGCGCCTCGCCGTGCTCGAGCGGGAGACGTTCTCGTTCGTGAAGAGCGTGCCGCTGCGCGGCCACCCCGTGTACACGGTGCGCGCCCCGAGCGAGCGCGAGATCTGGGTGTCGTTCTCCGGCGAGGAGGACGACGCCTGGCTCGACGTCGTCGACACGACCTCGCTCACCGTCAAGCGCTCGCTCCGCGTGGGCCGGCGCGTCTACCACCTGGACTTCACGCCGCGGGGCTCGCACCTGCTCGTCACCGCCAACGCGGACGACGAGCTCGTGCTGGTCGACGCCGTCCGGTACGAGGTCGTCGATCGGAAGAAGCTCCGCTCTCCCTCCGGGATCTTCAGCCCCTTCCGCGCCGCCCGCATCGGGCTCTGAAAGCGAGCGACTTCATGCTGGACTCGACCCCCGAGACGAACCTGCCGCTGGACCCGGAGCGCGCGCGCAGCCTCTTGCTCGCGCTGCAGGCCGGCGTGCCGCTCGTGCCCGACCCCTGGTCGGAGCTCGCCCGGGCCTGCGACGCCACGCCGGACCTCGTGCTCCAGCATCTGCGGGCGCTCGAGGCCGGCGGTCAGCTCCGCGAGATCTCGGGGGTCATCGAGGGCTCGCTCCTCGGCTTCGGCAGCGCCCTCGTCGCGGTCACCGTTCCCGAGGAGAGGCTCGCGGCGGTCGCCGCCGTCACGGCCGCTTGCCCGACGGTGACCCACGCTTACGAGCGTCGTCACCCCATGAACCTGTGGTTCACCATCGCGATGCCCGGCGAGATCGGCGTCGACGCCGCGCTCGCGAGGATCGAGCGCGAAGCTGGGCTCGTGAGGGGGGCGTGCACGGCGCTCCGGCGCACCCACACGTTCAAGATCGGGGTCCGCTTCGACCCCGAGTCGCTGGAGAACGCGACCAGCGTGCAGAGCGGCGAGCACTCGGATCCGGTCACGATCGGCGAGCACGAGCGGTCGATGATCCGCGCGCTCCAGCGCCCCCTGCCCTACGTGGAGCGTCCGTTCACGGCCCTCGCCCACGCGACCGGAGTCGACGAAGCGGCGCTGCTCGCCTTCGGACAGCGTCACCTCGGCGGCCTCCTCCGGCGCTACGTGGCCACGCTCCGCCACCGCAAGCTCGGCGTCCGCGGCAACGGGATGGTCGTCTGGAACGTCCCCGAAGCGCGCATCGACGAGGTGGGCGCACTCCTCGCTGCGGCGCCGGAGGTGTCCCACTGCTACGCGCGCAACGACGCTCCTGGATTCCCGTACCGCGTCTACTCGATGATCCACGCCCGGGACGAGGAGGCGGTCACCGTCATCACGGCGCGCCTCGCCGAGGGAGTGCGCCCGCTCGACCACGCCATCCTGTTCAGCGCGCGCGAGTTCAAGAAGGAGCGCCTCCGCTACTTCACGCCCGAGTTCACCGCGTGGTGGGGAGGTGTCCGATGAAGGGCTTCGTCTCGCTGGTCGGCGGCGGTCCCGGAGACCCCGAGCTCCTCACGTGCAAGGGTCGGCGCCGACTCGAGGAGTGCGAGGTCGTGGTGTACGACGCGCTCGTCGCGCCCGCGCTGCTCGACCTGTGTCCCGCGACGGCCGAGCGTCTGTACGTCGGCAAGCGTCAGGGGCGCCACGCCCTGCCGCAGCCGGAGATCGACGCGCTGCTCGTGCAGCTCGGCAGACAGGGGCGCCGCGTCGTCCGCCTCAAGGGTGGCGACCCATTCGTGTTCGGGCGTGGATACGAGGAGGTGCTCGCGCTCCGCGAGGCGGGCGTCGACCACGAGGTGGTGCCCGGCGTCACCGCGGGGGTCGCGGTCCCCGCGTACGCTGGGATCCCGGTGACCCACCGCGGCACCGCGCGCGCGGTGACCTTCGCGACGGGTCACCCCGCGGCGACCGGCGAGGGCACGGACTTCGTCGCCCTCGCGCGCGTGCCAGGGACCCTGGTCGTGTTCATGGGGCTCACCAACCTCGCCGAGATCACCGCCTCACTCGTCGCCGGCGGGCGGTCTCCAGGGGAGCCGGCGGCGGTGATCGCCGAGGGCACGACCGCGCGTCAGCGGACCGTCGTGGGCACCCTCACCGACCTCGCGGAGCGGGTGCACGCTGCCGCACTGCCTTCCCCCGCGCTGCTCGTGGTGGGCGACGTCGTGTCGCTCGCCGAACGAGAACTCGCCGTCGCTGCCGAATGAAGCGACGCTCAGGGAGGACAGCAGGAGAGGCACAGCGTGCTGTAGCAAACGCCGGTCGACCCCCCCCCCCCCCCCCCCCCCCCCCCCCCCCCCCCCCCCCCCCCCCCCCCCCCCCCCCCCCCCCCCCCCCCCCCCCCCCCCCCCCCCCCCCCCCCCCCCGCCGCACCCTGTCCCCGCCCTCCCCTGCGTCGCCCGCCCTCCCCGCCCCCCTCCTTGTCGCCCCCCATCACCCGCCCCCCCCCCCCCCCCCCCCCCCCCCCCCCCCCCCCCCCCCCCCCCCCCCCCCCCCCCCCACGGCCCCCGGGCACGAGCCTGGGTCAGGTCGAGGGAGCCTTTCCCTCGAGCTCACCGGTGAGCACCGGCAACACGACCTTCAACGCGACGATCAGGATCATCACCCCGAAGGCCCAGATGCCCGCGGTGATCTTCCACTCCGTGAGCGTGGGGGCGTACTCGACGATCTCGTGCAGCGTGCTCGGGATGAACCCGGGGACGATGAGCCCCATCCCCTTCTCGATCCACACCCCGATGAAGGCGCACACGCACGCGAGGTCGAGCAGCCCGAGGCTCTTGCGGGTCTGTGGCAGGTGGAGGAGCAGCGCCGAGGCCACGTTGAGGATCACCGCCGTCCAGATCCAGGGCACGAGGCCGCGGTGCCCGTGCAGGCCGAAGAACAGGTACTTCACCGACGCGGCGTGCGCGCCACCCGTGTAGAGCGCGGTGAACAGCTCGGAGCCGAGCATGAACAAATTGAGGAGCACCGTGACCCGCATCACGGACGTGAGCGTGCGGATGGGGCCGTCGCCGACGTGGAAGCTCGTGAGCCGCCGGATCCCCTGCAGGAGCACGATCACGAGCGCGGGCCCGGTGACGAATGCCGTCGCGATGAACCGCGGCGCGAGGAGCGCGGAGTTCCAGAACGGACGGCCGCCGAGGCCGGAGTAGAGGAACGCCGTCACGCTGTGGATCGAGATCGCCCAGGCGATCGACAGGAACACGAACGGCACGTACCAGCGCTTGGCGGGCTTGTCGCCGCGAAAGCGCGTGTAGACCAGGTAGCCGGTGATGTGGAGGTTCAGGAGCAGGTAGCCGTTGAGGACGAGGACGTCCCACGTGAGCATCGAGATCGGCCAGTTGAAGCGCCCGACCCCGGGGATGATGTGCCAGAACCGGTCGGGTCGACCCATGTCGACCACCACGAACAGCAGGCACACGATGATGCTGGCGATGGCCAAGAGCTCGCCGACGATGACCACGTCGTGCATCTCGTGGTCGTCGTAGAGGTAGGCGGGGATCACCATCATGACGGCGCCCGCCGCGAGCCCCACGCCGAACGTGAAGTTCGCGATGTAGAGGCCCCAGCTGACGTGATCCGTCATGGAGGTCAGGTGCATCCCGTTGGCGACCTGCTGGGCCCAGGCGTTGGCGCCGACCAGCGCGATGGCCGTGAGCACGGTCATCGTCACGTAGAAGCGCGCGCCGCCGTCGAAGGCGCCGGAGAACACCCGCAACAGGAAGCGGGGGTAGGTGGCGACGTGGCTGTCCTTCTGCATGGTCTTCTCGCGGGTTTCTCTGGGCCCGTCACACATCGAAGAAGTAGAAGAACCTCGGCTTGGTACCGAGCTCTTCTTTGAGGACGTAGATCCGCTTGTTCTCCAGCACCCACCGGATCTCACTCTTGGGATCGAGCAGGTTCCCGAAGACACGGGCGCCGGTGGGGCAGGCCTCGAGGCACGCCGGCAGCCGGCCCTCGCGGGTGCGGTGCAGGCAGAACGTGCACTTCTCGACCACCCCCTGCGGCCGGATGCGGTTGCTCAGGATGCCCTGGTCGGGGTTCACCGCCGCGGCGGGCACCTCGGGCTTGGTCCAGTTGAAGCGCCGGGCGTGGTAGGGGCAGGCGGCCTCGCAGTAGCGGCAGCCGATGCACCAGTCGTAGTCGACGACGACGATGCCGTCGGGCTCCTTCCAGGTGGCCTGGACCGGGCACACCTTCACGCAGGGAGCGTTGTCGCACTGCTGGCACTGGATCGGCAGGTAGTACTTCCCGGGCGCCGGCACCGCGTGGTCGTACTGAGCGTCGCCCCGCGCCATGTCGAACGACCCCTGGTCCATCTCGAGCACACGGATGTAGGAGTTGTTGGTCTTGCGGTCGTGGTTGTTCTCGACGTGGCAGGCCTCGGCGCACTTGCGACAGCCGATGCAGACCGAGAGGTTGAGCGCGTAGCCGAACTCCACGCCCTCGATGGGCTTCTGGTCCTTGACCTTGACCTTGGCGCCGTACTTCTCCAGCGTCTCGCGCTCGACGCGGGCGATGACCTTCTGGATCTCCTCTTTGCCGAGCTCCTTGTAGTGCTTCTGCAGGAACTTCTCGGCCGAGAGGTCCTTGGTCCAGGCGCGGAGTGGCGCCATCGCATAGGCGAACGCCGAGGCCCCGAGCGTGCCACCGAGGACCTTCAGGAACACGCGGCGCTTGCCGCCTTCGGGCTCGCTCATGGGTGCGCCTCGCCGAGCTTGGGGAACGGCGGCAGTGCCGGCTTCTCGATCGGCGGCGGCAGGAGGCGGTCGGCCGGGCGCAGCACCGGGTTGGTGGGGAGGAATCGCGGCACGTGCGGGTCGTGACAGTCCACGCAGTGGTTGCGGACGCGGCTGCCCTTGCCGAGGTCCCAGTAGCCGTTCATGCCTCCGTGCGCGCCGTGCTGGTAGTCGCGGAGCTGCGGGCCGTGGCACTGACCACAGAGGAGCATTGCGTCGCGGTTCGGGATCATCGACCCGTCGGCGAGCCGCAGCGAGTCCTGCCGGCCCACCACGTGGCAAGAGGCGCAACGCAAGGTGCCGTGCTTGAACACCAGGCCTTGGTGGAAGCGAACGAGCTCGCCCGGCGACTCGGGCAGCTTCTCAGGGGTGCGCAGCGTGTGGCAGGTGACGCAGGCGATTCGCTGGGGCTTGCCATTTTGGTCGAGCTGTCCGGTCTCGATCGACTCGAGCTTCTCGGGGACGTGGATCGACGTGGCGCCAGACGGGCGCGACGGACGAAGCCGAGGGTGCGGCGAAGGTCTGGGGCGGGTCCTTGCTCGAACACGCAGCGAGCAGCGCCACGACGGTCGCAAGGGGGAGAGAGGAGCGCACGTCGGGGCCGCTCGCATCGGTCGTGCCATGCGCACGTTTTGTGGCGCGGGGCTCCCCGAGCGCGCAGAGGCTGCGTCCACGACGCACCCAGCGCGGACTGACGAAAATCATGCCGGCTCCAGGGGCCGAGAATTCGCCTCGACATGTAGGCCCGCGCCTTGCTGTCTGTCACTCCGTGACCACCAGCGGACTCGTCCTCACGCTCGCCGAAGACCCGGCGCTGCGCGCCGCGGCCCTGGCTGCGCTCGCCCGCGACAGCCGGATCTCCGTCGGCGAGCCCAGCGGCCTGCGGTTGCCCATCGCGACCGAGGCAAGCGACCCGCGCGCCGCGGAGGCGCTCGCCGAAGCGCTCGGCCACCTCGACGGCGTCCGCTTCGTCGACGTCGTGTTCGTGCACTTCGAGGAGACGGACCATGGAACGACGTGACTTCCTCCGCTCGAGCGCCCTCGGCGCCGCGACCGTCGCCGCCTCGCGCCTCGCGCGCGGCAAGGACGGGGTGGCCACCCCCGAGGCCCCTTCCGACGGCCTCACCTGGGACAAGGCGCCGTGCCGGTTCTGCGGGACGGGCTGCCACGTGCGGGTCGGCGTGGAGAAGGGCAAGGTGGTCGCCATCGCCGGCGACCAGCTCGCCGACGTGAACAAGGGCCTGCTCTGCATGAAGGGCTACCACGTCGGGCTCGCGCTCTATGGCGAAGACCGGCTGACCAGGCCGCTCCTCCGCAAGAACGGCAAGCTCGAGCCGATCGGCTGGGACGAGGCCGTCGAGATCATCGCCAAGCGGGTGATGGCGAACCCCAAGGGCTTCGCGGTGTACGGCTCGGGCCAATGGACGATCCCGGAGGGCTACGCGGCCAACAAGCTGATCAAGGCGGGCATCGGCAACAACCAGATCGACCCCAACGCGCGCCTCTGCATGGCGAGCGCGGTCACCGGGTTCCTGTCCACGTACGGGGTCGACGAGCCGGCGGGCTGCTACGACGACCTCGACGCGGCCCAGGTGATCGTGCTCTGGGGGAACAACCCCGCCGAGATGCACCCGGTGCTGTTCTCGCGCATCCTCGACCGCCGCGCCCGCGGGGACGAGATCACCATCATCGACATCAACACGCGCCGCACGCGATCGAGCGCGTTCGCGCAGCACGTGCTCACGTTCAAGCCGCAGACCGACCTCGCGATCGCCCTCGGGATCATGAACGTCCTCGTGCAGAAGGGCACGTGGGACAAGGACTTCGTCGCCAAGTACTGCAACTTCCGCAAGCGCACCGACCCGCCCACGCTCGACGGCCAGGCGATGACGTTCGAGGAGTGGCAGAAGGCGATCGCCGAGTACACGCCCGAGAAGGTCGAGCAGATCTCCGGCGTGCCCGCCGACAAGATCCGCCTCCTCGGCGAGCTGTTCGGCCGTCGCGACCTACGCATCACGAGCCTGTGGTGCATGGGCATGAACCAGCACACCCGCGGCACCGCCATCAACGACCTCGTGCACGGCGTCCACCTGCTCTCGGGGCACTTCGGCAAGCCAGGTGACGCGCCGACGAGCCTCACCGGTCAGCCGTCGGCGTGCGGCACGGTGCGCGAGGTGGGCACGCTGGCCCACGGTCTCCCGGGCGGGCTCGTCGTGGCCAACCCTGCCCACCGCAAGGAGGCGGAGGAGGTGTGGAACCTCCCCCCGGGTCGCATCAACGAGAAGCCCGGCCTGCACACCGTCGCCATGTGGCGGAGCTTCTGCACACCCAAGGAGAAGGGCGGCGAGATCGACACGCTCTGGGTGCAGGTGACCAACCCCGGGCAGTCGCTCCCCAACACCAACGAGATCTTCTACCCGTCGCGCAAGATCCCCGGAAAGTTCCTGATCGTCTCCGACGTGTACCCGACCGAGACCGTGCGCCACGCCGACCTCGTGCTGCCGAGCGCGATGTGGGTCGAGAAGAACGGCATGTTCGGCAACAGCGAGCGGCGGACCCAGCAGTGGTTCAAGATGGTCGACCCGCCGGGCGAGGCGCGCGACGACTGCTGGCAGCTGATCGCGGTCGCCCACAAGCTCCTCGAGCTCGGGCACCCCGGCATGAAGGACAACGACGGCCACTTCTTGTTCGAGACCAAGGACGCGCAGGGCAAGGAGGTGCCCATCTGGGAGTGGAAGCACTACTACGACGTCAACGTGGACCAGCGCCTGTTCGACGAGTACCGCAAGTTCTCGCGGTTCAAGCACAAGGACCTCGCGCCCTACGCGGAGTACGTGAAGGCGCGCGGCCTGCGCTGGCCGGTCGTGCAGCAGAAGGACGGCAGCTGGCGCGAGACGCGGTTCCGGTTCGCCAAGTTCGACGATCCCTACGCCACCAAGGCGGACATCCAGTTCTACCACTCGGTCACCAAGGACGACCGCGCGCTCGTCTGGTTCCACCCCTACGATCCGCCGCCCGAGTCGCCCGACGGCGAGTACCCGTTCTGGCTCTGCACGGGGCGCGTCATCGAGCACTGGCACACGGGCTCGATGACCATGCGCGTCCCGCAGCTCCGCAACTCCATGCCGCAGGCCTACGTGGAGCTGAACCGCGAGGACGCGAAGCAGCTCGGGATCGCCGACGGCGAGACCGTGATCGTGGAGAGCCGTCGCGGGTCGGTGGAGCTCCCCTGCTGGATCGACGGGCGAGGCAAGCCGCCGCGCGGTCTGGTCTTCGTGCCGTTCTTCGACGAGTCGATCCTCATCAACAAGGTCACCCTCGACGCCCACGATCCCCTGTCCAAGCAGCCCGACTACAAGAAGTGCGCGGTGAGGCTGCGGAGGAAGGTCGGATGACCACCGAGAACGCGCGCGGCCTCTGGGTCGGCGTCGCGGCGATCTGCGCCGTCGCGGGAATCGGCTTCTTCACGGGCATCCGCGGCTCGGCGCAAGAGAGCGCCGAGGCCGCCCAGCGCCCGCCCGCGCCGTCGACCACGCTCAGCGCGCGCAGCTACGCCGACATGCGCGAGCAGCGCTTCGGTCCCAACGCGGACATGTACCAGGGCGCCTTCGCCAAGCTCGCGCCCCCGGTGTCCGCAAACGACAAGGTCCCGCCGCAGACGCTCGCCGACAAGATGGCGGCGCTCGCGGCGCGGGCGAAGCGGCGAGCCTACGACGGCGCGCCGCCGGTCGTGCCGCACGCGATCGCGCAGTTCGACGCGCCCGCGTGCCTGACCTGTCACGCGAGCGGCGCCAAGATCGGCGACAAGATCGCGCCGCGGATCAGCCACCCGCCGTACACCAGTTGCGTGCAGTGCCACGCCGCCGCCAGCGATCCGCGGCCTGGTGGCACACCCGCGAAGGTCGCGGGCAACACGTTCCTCGGCCTGCCGTCTCCCTCGGCCGGCACGCGCGGCCAGCCTACGGCGCCACCGACCATCCCGCACTCCACGTGGATGCGTGACCAGTGCGGGAGCTGCCACGGCCCGACCGGCCTGATGGGCATGCGCACCACCCACCCCTGGCGTCAGCAGTGCGTGCAGTGTCACGCGGCGTCGATCACCGACTCGCACCCGACCAAGAAGCTCGCCCCCTTGGGCTGGAGCGCCCCGCAGTGACCGGGAAGGTCTCGCGTCGTGACCTCTTCGGGTGGCTCCCCGGCCGGGCGCCCACCGAACCCGCGGCGAGGCCCTTCTCGCTCGACGACCTCTACGCGCAACGCAAGTCCGCGCCGGCGTCGCCGATGCCGACCTTCAGGGTCTTCCACGACGTCGCGCCGGTCCCGACCTCGTCGATCGGGACGCCGGTGGGCGCGCCGACGCAGGCGCCCCGCCCTGTCCCGCGGCCGTTCGCGGGCGTCGCGCGGGTGCGAGCGGACGCGTGCCTCGCGTATCGCTCGTTCTGCTCGGCGTGCGCGGAGCGCTGCCCCTTGCCAAACGCCATCGTCGTGGACGCGCTCGGTCGGCCCCGGGTCGACGAGTCGCTCTGCGACGGATGTGGGGTCTGTCTCACCGTCTGCCCCGCGCCCGTCCTGGCATTCGAGATCGTGGAGGTGCACCGTGGATGAGATCGACGACGACGTGCCGCTGCCACCGGTCCACGACGCGGTGCTCGACGACACGTTCGTGGAGCGCCTGTTCGCCGACGTGGGCGCGTGCACCGAGCTACTCTCGGTGTCCACCAAGGGCGGCGCCGAGCGGCCGGCCGAGGCCCAGTCGCTCTCTGTCGCTCGAGCGGGCCCAACACGCGCTCGCCACGGGCGCGGTCCACGGGGTCCAGCTGCGCTACCGCCACGAGGGCCGCGAGTGGTGCGACACCATCCTGCGCCAGCCCGCCGGGTATCGCGTCGTCCGCATCGAGGCCCAGGGGCCCCGAGACTGACCGAAGTCATGGAGGACCGGCCGCGACGAGCGCAAGACCAGGACATGGCCCCGGCCGTGGTTGGTTCGAGCAAGCAGCGGTCCCTCGCTCCGAAGGAGCACGGGGCCTATGCGCAGCTCGGGCTCCCGCTGCTCACCGCCCTCCTCATGGGTCGGCCGACGCTCGTGTCCGGCCTCCTGGTCGCGGGCTTCGCGTGCGCGCTCCTCGCTCACGAGCCCGCCCTCGTCGCGGCGGGACGTCGCGGCAAGCGAGCCCGCACCGAGGATGGGGCGCGAGCCCGGAGGAACCTGCTCGCCCTCGCGAGTGTCGGCGCCATCGTCCTGGCGGTCGCGTTCGGGCTCGGCACCACCGAGCTGCGTACCCTCCTGTTCCTGCCGGCCGTGCTCGGCGCGGCGACGACGGTGCTCGTCGTGCTCGACGCCGAGCGCACCACCGTGGGCGAGCACCTCGCGGCGGCCGCGCTGTCGAGCACCAGCGTGCCCGTGGCGCTGGCCGGCGGCGTCGCCACCAGGGAGGCGCTCTTTGGCTGGCTCGTGTGGCTGTTCGGCTTCTTCTCAGCCGTGAGTGCAGTGCGCAGCACGATCGCGACCCGCAAGCACGGCGCGCACCTGCTCGGTCGGCTGGCCCCCGTGGTCGCGGCGTTGGGTGGAGCGGTCGCGCTCGCCGCGCTGCGTCTCTGCCCGGCGTGGGTCCTGGTCGCCGCCGCGCCGATGCTGGGCGGCGGGCTCGTGCTCGCGGCGTTCCCTCCACCCCGCGCGCGCTGACGCGGGTCGGGTGGACCCTCGTGGTGGCGGGCCTCGCCACCACGGTCCTCGTCGTTCTTCGTCCCTGAAACCTTGTCCTCCTCGAAGGAGCGCACCATGAAACCGCGCGCACTGCTGCCACTTACTGCCATCGCTCTGCTAGCCACGCCAGCGTTCGCGGACGAACCCGGTCCGAAGACCGAGGAGCCGAAGCCCGAGGTCGCTACCAAGACCGAAGCGCCCAAGCCCTCCGCGGCCGAGAAGAAGCAGGGGTACTCGATCCCGTGGGTCATGCGTCCCGCACCGGCAATCACCATCGTGCGCCTCGACGGCACCCAGGTGTTCCAGGAGGGCGGCTCGACGCAGGTCAGCGTCCTGACCGGTGCCTACCGGATCATCCCCGACGTCGCGATCCTGGCGCGCGCCGCGTTCGTGCGCGTGTCGCCGGACGGCAAGGACTCCGCGACCGGCTTCTCGAACCCGCTCCTCGCGGGGGTTTTCGCCCCGGAGATCGCGCCCCACACGCGCCTGAACCTGTTCCTCGGCTTCACCTTCCCGCTCGGCTCGGGCGGCGGCAACACGCCCGACCTGTCCAAGACCGCCGCCGTCGGCGCCGGCGTCTACGCGCGCCAGGGGATGGACAACGCCCTCTTCGCGATGAACTATTTCGCGGCGATCGGCGGCGCCTCGGTTGCCTACGTGGACAAGGGTCTGACGGCACAGGTCGACCTCACCGTCCTCGAGCTGATCCGCGCCAAGGGGTCGGACCTCGAGAAGGACGACAAGCGCACCAACTCGATGGCGGCGCTGCACGTCGGCTACCGCGTGCTGCCGTTCCTCACGGTGAGCGCGGAGCTCCACCACCAGCGCTGGCTCTCGACCCCCACCGCCGTCGACAAGGACAGCAGCAAGCGCGCGCAGTCCACGATCGGCGCCGGCGTGCGCTTCAACCTGCCGATCGACGACCACGTCCTGCGGCCAGGCCTCGCCTACTTCCAGGGCCTCGACGACCCGATGGACGGCGCGAAGATGAAGATCCTCATGCTCGACGTGCCGTTCGTCTTCTAGGTCACTTCGGGTCCGACACCAGCCCCGCGGCCGTAGCGGGCGCGCAGCCGAGCTCGACGGTGGACGGTCCGGTGTCCAGCCGGACGATCTTGAACTCGACGCGCCGGTTGGGCTCGGGCTTCTGGTCGACGGGGCAGTGGGCGGCGAAGCCCTTCGCCCGGAGCCGCTTGCCGTCGGCGCCCTTCTGCACCAGCCATTTCAGGACGGCGTCGGCGCGCGCCTGCGCCACCTTCGGGGATTCCTGCCCGTCGGCGTGGCCCTCGATCTGCACCATGACGATCTCGGGGTGCTGGGCGAGGGTGACCTTCACCGCCTCGAGGATGTTGATCGCGGCGGGCTTGATCGCCGCCGAGTCCTTGTCGAACTCGACCCGCGTCACGATCGGTGGGTTCGACGAGACGATGACCACCTTGTTCTTGTCGGGACAGCCGTCCTCGTCCTCGTACCCGTTGTACGTCTCGGGCTCGTTCGGGCACTTGTCGTCCACGTCCGCGAGGCCGTCGCCGTCGTTGTCCGGGTCGGGGCACCCATCGTCGTCCTGGAAGCCGTCCTTGTCCTCCGGAACGCTCGGGCACTTGTCGACGACGTCCGGGATCCCGTCGCCGTCGTTGTCCAGGTCGGGGCAACCGTCCTCGTCCTTCCAGCCGTCGAAGTCCTCGGGCTGGTCTGGGCACTGGTCGGCGCTGTCGACGATGCCGTCACCGTCCCGGTCGCTCGGGGTGGGGACGCTGGAGGGCCCGACGACCGTGGGCGTGCAGGCGGCGAGGACCAGGACGAACGCTGGCGCGAGGCGCATCCCCGCAAGGTAGCAGCCGGCGGGGCTCGGGCTCACCCGAGGACGGGGAGGTCCAGCTTGCCACCGTCGCGTAGCGGCGGGCAGAGGTAGTGCCCGCCCGACACCGGGCGTGAGAGCTGGAACAGGCCGTCGACCACGCCGTCCTCGGCGCCGATCATGCGCGCGAGGATCCGCTCGAACGGGTCGAGCGTGGCGCCGAACGCGACGAAGTAGAGGCCGTGTTCGCCGACGTCGCCGAACGGCATCGAGCGTCGCACGAGGAAGGAGGGCGGATCGAAGCTCTCCTGCGCCGCGCGCTTCACGTGGGCCGAGGCCGGCGCGTCGGCGAGCTCCTCGTTGGTCTCGCGGGAGCGGCCGACGATCGCGTCGCGGGCCTCCGCCGATCGGCGCGCGAAGCCGGCGAGGTCATGCACCCAGCGCTGCACGGAGACGAAGCTCTCCCCGCCCGTCCCGAGCGCGACCTCGGCCGCGCGCGCACCCCTTGGATTCTCCGTACCGTCCTCGTAACCGGTGAGATCGCGACCGCCGTCGTACTGGAACGTGGCCACGTCCTCGTCGAGCACGAAGCCCTCCCCGAGCTGGTCCGACAGCGCGCGCGCCCGAGCGAGCACCTCCCCCGGGTCGGCGCCGCGCACGAACGCGAACAGTGCGCCCTGGGTGGAAGGAATCGCGACGCCAGGCCCAGCGAGCGCGGGAAACGGCCGCAGCCCATCGACCGCGACGAGCGGCGCGCCGAGGCCCACGACGATCCCGTCGTCGATCACCAGCGCGCCGACCTTCGCGAGCGCTTCGGTGAGGTCTGCGCCGACCCGGAGCCCGTACACGAGGAAGCGTCCGACGGCGGGGAGAGGAGCGAGGATCCCTGGCTGGCTGCGCATCGTGCGCCGAAGCTACCAAAGCCGCCGCCGGCCGGTCACTCCTCGAGCGCCATCGTGCGGGGGAACAGGATGTTCGACTCGAGGTGGATGTGCTGGTGCAGGTCCGCCTCGAGCTCGGCGAGGCCGGCGTAGAGCGCCTGGTAGCTGCCGCACGCGTCCACGGGCGGCGTGTACCCGTCGCTCCGCCGCCGCAGCTCGCGCAGGATCTCGCCCGTCTCCTCGTGCTCGTGGTCCATCACGTGGATGGGCCCCGAGGCGCTGTCGAGCATCATCCCCGTCCGGCCCTCGAGCTTGCCGCGCACGTAGGGGAACAGGATGTTCTCCTCCTTGAAGAGGTGCGCGGTCAGATCGTCGCGGAGCACCTCGAACGCCCGCCGGATCTCGACGACCTCGGGGTGCCGCTCGCCGTGCACCCGCGCGACCTTCGCCGACAGGCCGTCGAGCCGCGCGAGCGCCGCCCGGGTGAACACGTGGTGGGTCTCGAGCAGGTGGTCGATCAGCGCGGCCAGCGGCATCTCGACGAAGTTCTCCCCCTCGGGGACCGCCGGGGCATCGGCGAGCGCGGCCAGGAGCTCGGTGGGCGCCACCTTCGCGAGCGCGCACGCTTCGTCCAGCGTGCGCTTGCCGCCGCAGCAGTAGTCGATGCCCGCGCGCTCGAGGACCCGCGCCGCGTGGGGTGAACGCGCCGCGATGTCTCCGACCTTCTCTGCCAGCAAGTCACCCATGGGGATTTCCTCCAGGGCTCACCGTGGCCCACCGCGGGCAACGCCGCACTGACATCGGTCAACCCGCGAGGCTGGCGAACGGGCTCTTCCGTGCCGGGGTGCGGCGCAGGTCGGCGAGAGCTGCCCGGTAGATCGCGAGCGTCTGCTCTGCGCACGCACGCCAGCGGAAGCGCTGCGCGCGCACGAGTCCCCTCGCCCGCATGGCGTCGGCGAGCCCCTCCTCGTGGGCCACCCGGCGGAGCGCGTCCGCAATCGCGCCGTCGTCCTCGGGATCGACGAGGAGCCCCGCCTCGCCCGCCACCTCGGGCATCGACGAGCGATTGGACGTGACGACCGGGCACCCCGCCGCGATCGCCTCGGCCGGAGGGTTGCCGAAGCCCTCGCACAGCGAGGGATGGCAGAGGGCGAGCGCCCCCCAGTAGAGGGCGCGCAGCTCGGCGAAGTCGAGCCCGGTGAGGAAGTGAACGCGGTGCTCGAGGCCGAGCGAGCGCACCAGTGGACCGAGCTCCGAGCCCGGGCGCAAGCGCTGGACGAGCGCCAGGTGCGTGCTCGGATCGTCGGCGAACGCGCGCGCGAACGAGCGGATCACCCCCGCGTGGTTCTTGTAGCCCGCGTTCTGGCCGACGGTCAGCACGTAGCGCCGCGCGCCCGGGACGAACTTCTCGCGCACGGCGGCCGCCATGGCTCCATCGTCGTCGGTCGCCATGGGGCGGAACTCCTCCGAGACCCCGAGCGGGGCGACCGTGGTGCGTCGCGCCGCCGCCGGCGAGACCCGCGCGATCGCCTGGCGACTCGCCTCGCTGATCGTCGCGATGCGCACCGACTGCGAGAGCGCCCGACGGATCCCGTGGTGGTAGTAGGCCGTCTCGATGTGACCCCACGGGCCAGGCTGCCGACACCACGCGGCCTGCTCGAGCCACATCAGATCCATGATGGTGGTGACCGCCGGCACCGGCAGGCCGGCGGGCAGGATGTTGAAGGTGGCGTGGAACAGCGACACCTGACGCCATTCGACGCCAAGCAGCGTGGGCATGAGCCACATGGTCACAGGGCCCGTCGCCTCGAACGGGAAGACGATTTCGCGCGCGTTGTCGGCCGTGGTCAGGCGCGCGCGCGCCTCGGGGTGCTTCACGAACGCGAAGCGCAGATCCGGGGCGAGCGCGGGGAGATGATCGACCAGCGCCTGGACATAGGGAGCGATCCCGCTCGGGCGGGTGCGGATGTAACGACAGTCGACGACGATCACGGTGTCACCTCGTGTGCCTGTGGTGCGTCGCTCGGGGGCCCTCCGTGGTCGAACGGCAACAGCGCGGTTCTTGGCACGGGGTTCGCGAGGGACAGGTTCATGCAGCTCACCTTGGACCAGGTCATCAAGTCGAGGGACGTGGAGGACCCGGTGAACCTCCACGTGCACCGATCGATCCAGCTCTTGCTCCTGCGCCCCACCCTCGCGCTCGGCCTCACGCCGAACCAGGTGACGTTCCTCTCGGCGTGCGCGGGCGTGGGCGCGGCCGCGTGCTTCGTACGCGGCACGCCGCTCTCGATGCTGGTCGGCGCGGGGCTCCTGTTCTCGTCGGCGATCCTCGACGGCGTCGACGGGATGGTCGCCCGCGTCACCAAGAAGAGCAGCGAGACCGGGCACGCGATCGACGGCGCCGCCGACTGGCTCGTGAACGTCACCACGTTCGCGGCCGCGGCCTACCACCTCGGCGAGCAGACGCGCCACCCGTGGATCGCCGCGCTGCTCGCGCTCGCCGCGCACCTCGCGTGGATGCACCACCTGATGCTCTACGACCACCACGCGGCCACGTTCCTGCGCCACCTCACCGGAGGCCGTCACCAGGGTGGCGACCTCGAGCGCGCGCGCGCTCTCGCCGAGAGGCTGGCGCGCGAGCACGCCCCGCTCCACCTCCGCGTGTTGACCGCGATCTACGCCGCGCAGCTCGGCAACCGCGACCGGTTCCTGCGCCGCGTGATCGGCGCGCCTCCGCCCGAGGAGGGCGCGGCCTACGTGGAGCGGCACCGCGGCGCGATGCGCGCGTGGGCGTGGCTCGGCAACGCCCCCCACATGGACGCCATGGTGCTCGCCGCGGCCGCCGACCGCTTCGACGTCTACTTCCTCGCGCGCATCGTCGGCTTCACGGCGCTCGCGCTCTCGCTGTCCCTGCGCGCCCGCATCCCCTCGCCGAGGACCGCGCCATGACCCTCTCGGCCGAGCGTCTGCGGCGGTTCTCGCTCCCGGCGCTGCTCGCGCTGGTCGTGGTGCTCTACCTGCCCGTGCTCGGCACCGGGCTCCTCGCCGACGACCACTACCACCGGTTCCTCGTCGAGCGCATGCCGCTCGACTTCGGCAAGACGCTCAACCTGTTCGGCCTCGTACGCAGCCCGGATGAGGTCGAGATCCTGCGCAAGAACGGCATCCTCCCGTGGTGGACGAGCGACGGCCTGCGCATCGACTTCTTCCGCCCCGTGCCCTCGCTCGGCCACGCGTTCGACTACGCCTTCTTCGGTGACCACCCGTGGGTCGCCCACCTGCACTCGCTGCTCGTCTACCTCGGGCTGGTCGCCGCGGTGTCCGCGCTCTACCGCCGCTTCACCTCGTTCGGCGTCGCGCTGCTCGCGACGGCCATCTTCGCCGTCGACGACGCCCACGCGCTCTGCGTCTCCTGGATCGCCAACCGCGCCGACCTGATCGCGGCGCTGTTCCTGGTGCTCGGGCTCCTGCGCTGGCTGTCGTTCCGCGAACACGAGCGGACCCGCGACGGCGCCCTCGCGGCGCTCTTCTTCGCGCTCGCCGTGCTGTCGAAGGAGTCGAGCGTGGTGTTCCCCGGGCTCCTGCTCGCGCACGCCTGGGCCTTCCGCGACCGGAGGGCGCCGCGCGCGGCCCTCGTGGTCGCGTTCGCCTCGGTCGCGCTGTACGTCGCGTGGTACGCGCACGCCGGGCACGGCCCGCGCTCGGCCTACTACGCCGGGGGCGGCGGTCTCGGGCACGTGGCCCAGCTCGCGACCACCTCGATCCTGTTCCACGGCGTGATCCTCGCGACCGGCATCCCCTTGCACGCGCTCGCCGCCGACCCGGTGCGCCAGCAGCCCCTGGTCGCGCTCGCGCTCCTGCTCGCGACGCTGCTGTTCGTCGCGGCGGTGGTGCGCCTGCTGTGGCACGAGGCGGCCACGCGCTTCTTCGCCGGCTTCACCGTCGTCACGCTGCTCCTCTTGGTCACGGGCTTCCCGGACCCGCGTCTGCTCACCCTGCCCTCGATCGGCTTCTCCTATCTGGCCGCGCGGCTCGTCGTCGAGCTGCTCTCCCGCGCGCGGCGCTCGATCCGCGTCGCCGGCGTGGTGCTCGCGAGCGTGCACCTCGTGCTCGCCCCGGCTCTGGTCCAGACCTGCACCAGCGTCCTGCGCGAGCTCTCCGCGTCGCGCAACGAGCTCGAGGACGGCGTGTCGGCGGCGCTCGACAACCGGGCCGAGGGCGCGGAGACCGACGTGCTCGTGCTCAACCTCCACCACCGCGAAGCGAGCGCCGTCGCGACGTTGCCGCTGGTGTTCACGCAAGGTGGCGTCGATCCCACGCCCCTGCTCGAGACCGACGCCCCCTACCTCGCGCGGATCGACCGCGCGTTCGCGGCGCAGCGCGTGCACCTGCACGTGCTCTCGTTCCTCGGCGACGACATCCGCTTCACGGTGCTCGGCCCGCGCAGCTTCGCGCTCGAGCCGGCCAAGGGCTCGTACCTGCCGTCCCTGTTCGAGCGCCTGTACCTGACCCAGACACGCTTCGTCGTCGGCCAGGTGGTGGTGCTGCCGGCCTACCGCGCGACCATCGAGGCGGTCGACCCCGAGGGGATCCCGACGCGCGTGCGGTTCGATCTGCCGCGCCCGCTCTCGCAGGGGTACCGCATCGTTCGCTGGGACGGCGCCCGCTACGCGCCGGTCGACGTGAGCCCTCACCCCGGCACGGGGCCAGCCCTCCGCGTCGCGCGCCGCCGCTAGTCGGTGGCCGCGTCCGTGTTGCGCGCGCAGTCGTACGCCGGGCCGTTCATCCCGAGCAGGCTGAAGAACGCCGTCGTGCTCGTGTTGCGGTACGCGTAGCCCGGCAGACCGCCGCTCGCCGTGACGCAGTCGAGGAGATCCGTGACGCGGCCTTCGAGCACGCGCCCGTCTGCGCACGTGAGCTGCATGGTCCCGTCGCCGCCCTGGTAGGCGAGCGTGGTGCCCTCGGACACGAGGGTCACCGTCTTGTCGCTCTGGTGCACGGCGAGGCAGACCCGACCGTCCTTGGTGACGGTGAAGTCGCGCTGCAGCGGGTCGGGGCCGGTCTGCGGCTGGTCGAGGGCCTGGCTGCCCGTGGCGACGATCGCGCGCGCGGCGTAGTCGCACGTGCGTCCCGCGTCGTCGAGCAGGCCGGGGGTCGCGAACGTGCCGCCGTCGCCCTGGCCGAGACAGACGTCGACCTTGGCCACGAACGTGCGCCAGCAGTTGGTCTGGTCGCGCACGAACGGGCAGTCGATGCGCCCGGAGTCGGCCGGGGCGCTGGACGAATCGGACGAGCACGCGAGGGCGCCCATCCCCGCCTGCCACAGCCCGACGAGGACCAGGGGCCCGGCGAGGACACGCGCGACCGATCGGCCCGAGCTCCCAGGTAGACGGCTCACAGGGGGATGTTGCCGTGTTTCCGCGGCGGATTCGAGACCCGCTTGTCGCGGAGGAGCTCGAGGGCGCGGTGGATGCGCTGGCGGGTGACCCGCGGGTGGATCACCTCGTCGACGAACCCGAGCTCGGCAGCCTTGAAGGGGTTGGCGAACTTGTTGCGGTAGTCCTCCACGAACGCCGCGCGGGTCTTCTGCGGATCCTCGGCCTTGGCGATCTCGTTGCGGTGGACGATGTTGACGGCGCCGTCCGGCCCCATGACCGCGATCTCGGCGGTCGGCCAGGCGAGGTTGATGTCGCCGCGCAGGTGCTTGGACGACATGACGTCGTAGGCCCCGCCGTACGCCTTGCGGGTGATGATGGTGATCTTGGGCACCGTGGCCTCGGCGTAGGCGTAGAGCAGCTTGGCGCCGTGCTTGATGATGCCACCGAGCTCCTGCGTGGTGCCCGGCAGGAACCCGGGCACGTCGACGAAGGTGACGACCGGGATGTTGAAGCAGTCGCAGAAGCGCACGAAGCGGCCGGCCTTCATCGAGCTCGCCACGTCGAGGCACCCCGCGAGCACCGCGGGCTGGTTGGCGACGACGCCGATCGAGCGCCCACCCACGCGGGCGAACCCGATCACGATGTTGGCCGCGTAGTCGGGCTGGATCTCGAAGAAATGCCCGTCGTCGACCAGCGGGACGATGACGTCGCGGATGTCGTACGACTTGGCCGAGTCGGTGGGGACCACGGTGTCGAGCGCCGGGACCTCGCGCTCCGCCGGGTCCTTGGTGGCGTGGAACGGCGGGTCCTCGTGGTTGTTGCTCGGCACGAACGAGAGCAGCTCGCGGATCTGCGCGAGGCACGACTTGTCGTCCGGCGAGGAGAGGTGGGCCACGCCGGAGCGGCCGGTGTGCGTGTGCGCCCCGCCGAGCTCCTCCTTGGTGATCTCCTCGTGGGTGACCGTCTTGATGACGTCGGGCCCCGTGATGAACATGTACGAGGTGTTCTCGACCATCAGGATGAAGTCGGTGATGGCCGGCGAGTACACCGCGCCGCCCGCGCACGGCCCGAGGATCGCGCTGATCTGCGGGACGACCCCGCTCGCGAGCGTGTTGCGCAGGAAGATGTCCGCGTAGCCGGCGAGCGACTCGACGCCCTCCTGGATGCGCGCGCCGCCCGAGTCGTTGAGGCCGATGACCGGCGCGCCGACCTTCATCGCGAGGTCCATGACCTTGCAGATCTTCTGGGCGAACGCGGCGCCGAGGCTGCCGCCGAACACCGTGAAGTCCTGGGCGAACACGAACACCTTGCGGCCGTCGACCATGCCGTAGCCGGTGACCACGCCGTCGCCCGGCGGCCGGTCGCGCTCCATGCCGAAGTCGGTGCACTGGTGCGTGACGAAGCGGTCGAGCTCGATGAAGCTGCCGGCGTCGAGCAGAAGGTCGATGCGCTCGCGGGCGGTGAGCTTGCCCGCCTCGTGCTGCTTCTTGATGCGTGCCTCACCGCCGCCGAGGAGGGCGCGGGCATTGAGCTCGTCGAGCTTGTCGAGCCGGGGGTCGGACATGCGGCGGGCTTACTAAGGGGCGCCCGGAGCGTCGAGTGCGGACTCGCTAGAACGGCAGCTCTTCGCCGTTCGCGTGCAGGAACTTCCCGCTGCTGGACAGGTCGAGCGCGTCGATGCGCGCGAGGAGCCCCCGCGCCGCCTCGTCGGGGTCGGTGCTGCCCGCGCCGCCCGTCATGCCGGTGCGCACGAAGCCGGGGTGGAGCAGCACCACGGCGATGCCGCTCGGCGCGAGGTCGCGCGCCAGGGAGACCCCCGCGGCGTTCAACGCCGCCTTGGACATGCGGTAGCCGTAGTACCCCCCCGAGCCGTTGTCGGCCATCGAGCCCATGCGGCTCGTGACGAGCGCCACCTTGCTGCCCTTGTCGAGCAGTGGCCGCAGCGCCGCGGTGAGCACGAGGGGTGCAATCGCGTTGACCTCGAGCTGACGCCGGATGGCCGCGACGTCGAGCGTCGGCAGGCTCTCGTGCGAGAGGACGCCCGCGTTCTGGATCACGACGTCGAGGCGCTGCCCTGCGAGCCGGCGGTGGAGCTCGAAGCCCGCCTCGGGCGCGGTCACGTCGAGGTCTGCCTCGACCCGGACGCTGAGCGCCGACAGCTCCGTCGACGGCTTGCGACACACCGCCACGACCTGGTCTCCCCGCGCCGCGAGCTGCCTGCACAGCTCGAGCCCGATGCCCCGATTTCCCCCGGTGACCAGGACGTGCGCCATGGGAAGGTCCTAGTGGAGGGGGCGCGGCCTGTCGTTTACTTTTCCCCGCGGGAATGGCGAGCGCACCATGTGGGTTGGAGTACGCAAATCATGTCTCGCGCCCTGCCTTTCCTCCTCCTCACCTCTCTGACGATCGTCTCGGTCGCGAGCGCCGACGACGGCGAGCCGCCCACCGCAGGATCGGAGGGCGCGACGGACGAGGCGCCTCCCACGGTGACCCTCGGCAAGCCGCGGCTGGTGAAGGGCGGTGCGCTGCCGAAGGGCACCGAGTCCGCCCTCCGCGCCGTGGGTCCCAAGATCGAGGCCTGCTACCGCGACGGCATCCTGCTGGGCCACGAGGGCGAGCCGCACCTCGATCTGCGCCTCGAGCTCGTGGGCCCCGGCGTCGTCGCCTCGGCCGACGTCACCAGCTCCATCGAGGCTTCGTCCGGTCTGCGTGGCTGCGTGCGCGACGCCTTCGCCGGCGCCACGGCGGGCGCGGTGGGCCCCGAGCCGATCGAGGTGCTCCTCTCGATCGAGATGCAGCGCACCATCCCCTCCGACCTCGTGCTCGCGCCGTCCTCGTGCAGCGCCACCTGCGACGCCGACCTCGACGAGGCCACCGTGCGCGCCGTCCGCGCCCGCGCGCAGGCCGCGGCGTTCTGCTTCAAGAAGCCCGCCGCGGCGGGCGAGGCGCCGACCCTCAAGGGCGGTCAAGTCAGCGTCTCGCTGCGCATCGCCGAGGACGGCAGCGTCTGCGGCGTCGGCATCGGCGGCGACACGTGGAACCGCCCCTCGCTCACCTCGTGCATCATGCGCGAGCTCGAGAAGCCGCTCGCGGTCGGCCCCGCGGGGTGCGCCGAGGCGAGCTTCCCGCTGGTCTACAAGGGCACCTGACGAGGTAAGCTCACCGCCGTGCAGGCGGGGCAGGTGGGCATCGGGTTCCGGCGCGAGCTCGCGGCGGATCTCCTCGCGCACCGCGAGGCCGTCGACTTCGTCGAGGTGGTGGCCGAGAGCTGCTACGTCGACGACGACGCACGCCGTGAGGTCCTCGCGCTGCGCGACGTCTGGCCGGTGGCGCTGCACGGCGTGAAGCTCTCGCTGGGGAGCGCGGCCGGGTTCGACGAGGAGCGGGCCGCGAAGCTCGGGGCCCTCGCGCGCGCGCTCGCGGCCCCGGTCGTCAGCGAACACGTCGCGCTCACCCACGCCGGTGGGCGCGAGATCGGGCACCTCACGGCGCTGCCGATGACGCGCGAGGCGGTGCGCGTCGTCGCCCGCAACGTCGCCGCCACCCGGCGACACCTGCCCGACGTCCCGTTCCTGCTCGAGAACGTCGCGCGCACGGTGGCCTTCGCCGACGACGCGCTCTCGGAGGGCGAGTTCTGCGCCGAAGTCGCCGAGACCACCGGCGCACCGCTCTTGCTCGACGTGGCGAACCTCTACGCCAACGCGCGCAACGCCGGCCTCGATCCGCTGGCCGAGCTCGGGCGCTTCCCGCTCGACCGGGTCGCGATGATCCACGTGGCGGGTGGGCTCCTCGACGGCGGCTTCTACTACGACACCCACGCCCACGCGCTGCCCGAGGACGTGCTGGTCCTCACCGCGGCGGTGCTCGCGCACACCGACGCGCCGGTGCTGATCGAGCGCGACGATCGCTTCCCTCCGTTCGCCGAGCTCGCGGCGGAGCTCGCGTCGCTGCGTGACCTCCCGCGCGGGCGCGGCCGACCGGCCCTGCCGAGGCCACCGAGCGTGATCGACGACCTCCCGGCCACCGAGCTCGCGGCCCGCCAGTCCGCCCTCGCGGCGGCGCTGGTCGACGACGCGGCGGCCCTGCTCGAGGGCGTGGTCGGGATCGAGCGCACGCGCGTCGTCCTCCTCGGCAAGCGGGTCGACGACGCCCTGCCCCTGCTGCCTCGCCTCGCGCTCCGACGGGCCGAGGTGGAGCCGCTGGTGCGCGCACGGGTCGAGCACTGGCCACGCCCCAGGGAGCGCGTGGGGATCGCGGACGCGCTGCGCATCGGCGAGGCCTGTCGCGAGGTGCCAGCGCTCGCCGACGACGCCGCGCGCGACCTCCTGGTCCTCCGCGCCCGCTTCGCCGGGCCCGACCCGGACGGCGAGGTCCACCCGCGCCGGGGCCCCTACCTCGGTCGGGTCGCGCTGGGCGGCCGGAGTCAGTGGGTGATGAAAGGGCTCGGCAGCCGCGCGCCCGTGCGTATCCTCTCCCCCCGAGGTCAGACCCGATGAGCGAGCTGTCGATCCCGAAACCCATCTCCGAGCGGCTCGACGAGCTCTGCTCCCAGCTGAAGACCACCCTCGGCGACGACCTGGTGGCGCTGCTCGTGCACGGGAGCGCCGTGCGCGGCGACTACCGCAAGGAGAGCGACGTCGACCTCGTGGTGGTGCTCGCGAAGGCCGGTCGCGAGCAGCTCGACGCGCTCGCCGAGCCGCTGCACGTCGCGCGGTTCGCGGCGCGCATCGAGGCGATGATCCTCGTCGCCGACGAGATCCCACGCGCGGCCGACGTGTTCCCCATCTTCTACGCCGACCTGCAGCGTCACCACGTGGTGCTCCACGGCAAGGACCCGTTCGCCGGCCTCGTCATCGAGGACCACCACCTGCGGCTCCGCGTGGAGCAAGAGCTCCGCGAGGCGCAGATCCGCCTGCGCCGGGCGGTGACCGACGCGCGCGGCAACCAGGACGCCTTGCGCGGCGTCGTCGGCCGCAAGCTGAAGCAGGTGCGATCGACGCTGCGCGTGCTGCTCGACCTCAAGGGCATCGCGGTGGGCGACGGGCTCGCCGAGGTCGTGGCCAAGGCCTGCGCCACCTACGAAGTGGAGGGCGCGCCGCTCACCAAGCTGGCCGAGGCCCCGGGCGAGGCCCACGACGCGCTCGTCGCCTTGCTCGACCGCGCCATCGACGACGCCGACCGCATGGCCGACGCTGCCCCGGGGCCGGAGAAGGCGCCGTGATCGAGCTGCTCGAGTTCTGGCCGCTCGACCTCGCGAGCGGGCCCGCCTTCCTCGGCGTCTACCTCGCGTTCATCGTCGGCTGGATCGTGGTGGTGCGGTTCGCGCGCGAGCGCTTCGCGCGCGCCTACGACGTCGCCCCGCCCGCTCCGCCGAGAGCGTCCCCTCGAGGCCCCGCCTATCGCGGCGCGGCGGCCCCCACCCACCTCCCGTTCGCCGTCGGCTATCTCCCGCACCCCGACGAGCACTGGGCGATCGCGCACCTGCAGGGCGGCACCGCCGCCGTCGCGCAGGCGCTGCTCGCGACGGCCTTCGCCGATGGCACGCTCTCCACCGACCCGAGCCGCTCCGACTACCTCGTCTTCCGCCCGCCGCAGGGCTCCGTCGACCCCGTCGTCCAGACCTTCGACGCGAAGCTCGCCGCCACGAGCACCCTCAGCCATGGCGCGGCACGCCTCGCCGCTCTGCAGACCGCGGTCCTCTGCGCGTCCGGTCTCGAGGCCCAGCTCGCGAACGCCGGCCTTCGCCGCAGCGAAGAGGTCATCGGCCGCGCGCGGGTGTTCGTGCTGCTGTTCGGCATCCCGCTGATCGCCCTCGGCCTCCTCCGTGCCATCCGCGGCGCGTTGCTCGATCGACCGATCGGGTTCCTCGTCGTCGAGATCATCGCCGCCGTCATCGTCGTCTTCGTCGTCTCGACCGGCAGCCGCGACACCGTGCACAAGGCCACCTACCTCTCGTGGCTCTCGGCCTCCACCTACTCGCTGCGGCAGGACGTCTCCTCGGGTCGCCGCGCCGCCGGACCCGAGGTGGGGTTGGCCGTCGCGATCGGCGGCGCCGCGGTGCTCGCGACCGCGCCGTTCTTCCTCCCCTACAACGCCGTCCTCGCCGCTTCCGCGTTCGCCAGCGTGCCGAGCTCCGACTCGGGCTCCAGCTGCTCGAGCTCGAGCTGCGGTGGAGGTGGTGGCTGCGGCGGCGGTGGCGGCTGCGGCGGCGGTGGCGGCTGCGGCGGATGACCGAGGAGCTCGTCGTCCTCGACGCGTTCGAGGACGGCCCGTTCCGGCTCGACGCCCGCGACCGCACGCTCGAGGGCGCGGTCGCCGTGCGCGCAGCGCAGGCGTGCCTGCCGCTGCTGGAGGGCAACGCGCTCGGGCTACAGCTCCGGCTCGCGCGGCCCTTGCCGCTCACCCGCCCTCGCCTCGGACGCGTGGTGGGCACCGACGACGACTTCGTGCGGCGCCACGTCGCGGCGATCCCCCGCCTGCGCGCGCACGGGCTCGTGTCCGAGGCCTGGGCCTCGGCGTTCGCGCGTGGGCCGTTCCACGAAGCGGGCCGCACCTGGCTCTTCACGGGGCTCCTCGTCCGCGCCCTCGCGGGACTCTTGCTGCGGGTCACCCACGCCGGCAACCGCCGCGCCTTCGACGTGGGCGTCGACGAGGTGTACGCGCACGGCGACGACGGCCTCGTACCCCTCGTCCTCGGCCTCGACGTCCCGAGCAAGAGCGTGCTCCAGGGGGAGGTCGCGACCCTGCACCTGGCCGCGCCGGACCTCCCGTTCCGCACGATCCCGCTCGCCGAGGCGCCCGCGGTGGGCCGGGCCCACGCCGAGTTCTACGACGCGGCGTACTTCGCGAGGAAGAAGGCCGGCGCGGTCACGCGCAAGTACCGCCGGCTGCTCTCCGAGGAGCTCGGCGACGACACCGACGCGCGGGCAGAGCTCGTCACCATCGACGGACCCGTGGGCGCGATCGAGGCGCGGCGGCTCCGCCTCTCGATGGCCTCTCCGCGCCCCGTCGAGCCCTCGAGCGGGCCCGCGGCGCGCGTGCTGCGGTTCGGCGCGCGCCTCGACTTCCAGGTCCGCTGGGACGGGCAGACGCTCTCGCTCGACTGGGATCGACCCACCCTCGAGCACGGCGCCGCGGGCGTCGAGCGCGCGTTCCGCGAGCTCTACGGAGAGGCGTTCGCGACGACCCATCGCGGCGCTCTCCTCTACCTCACCAAGTACTTCACCCCGCACCCGACCGGCGAGCCGCACTTCTTCGTCAAGCCTTGGTCGTTCGTGCGCACGAGCCCCAGCCTCTCCTCCATCGTCGACGGCGCGGCGCGACTCGGCCCCTTCGACGTCCTGCGCGGCGTGATCTCGACCGACCGCTTCCACGCGACCCCAGCGGTGTTCCGTTTGCACCAGCCCGGCACGTTCTCGGTACGCGCGGGCGAGCCGCTGGCCGACGTCCTGCCGGTGCCGCGCGCCCTCCTCGATCTGCGCGTGCGACCCCTCCCCTTTGCGCGCTAGCCTCCCCCTCGTGTCGCTCGCCGCCGCCGTCGCTGCACAGGGGTTCGCGGTCATCACCGCGCCCGATCTGGTGCGCGCTGCCCCGAGCGACCCCTGGGCTGTCGCCGCGAGCCTCGCGGGCGAGCCGGCGCGCATGCTCGAGCGCCAGCCGATCCGCGCGGTGAAGGGCGGTCAGACGTTCGCCTCGGGTCACGGCCCCGCGCCGCTGCACACCGACAGCCAGCTCTATCGCGGCATGCCCGCGCACTGGCAGGCGCTGTTCTGCGTGCAAGCGGCGAGGCAGGGCGGCGACACGGTCCTCCTCGACACCCGCGCCGTCCTCGCGGCGACCAACGGAACACCGCTCTTCGATGCGCTCTTCGAGGTCTCGCGACACCTGCCCTTCGTCTTCGGCAACCTCGAGGGGCCGACGATCGCCCGCGCCGGCGAGGCGGTCGTCTTCACGGGCACCCCGCGGGTGGAGGACGACGTGGGCCGCGCGCTGGTCCCGATCTACGAGCGGCTCCCGAAGACCACCCTGAAGTTGCAGCCCGGTGAGGTGCTCGTGGTCGACAACCACCGCATGCTCCACGGTCGCACGGCCTTCGAGGGCCCCCGCATGCTCGAGCGGATCCTCGTGTGGCTCACCTCGCCCGCCCCCGTCGACCCGTGGCTGCTCTCTCGAGCACGGGGCCGCCTCGATCGTCCCCTCGATCGCGCCGACGTCGTCTTGCCCGACGAGCTCCACGCGCGCGCGATCGTCTCGGACATGCTGCGCGGCGTCCCACCCGGCGTGCTCGCGACCCGTCACTCGCTCTCCGAGGCGCTGCTCTACGTGCTGCGCGACCGCTACGCCTGAGTGCACGAATCCAGCGCGAACGCACAGCGCGGAAAGCTCGGAACTTCCGGGCCCGCGGCGGGTCGCTCGCGGCATGTCGCGCACCCTGCTCGCCACCTCGCTGCTGTTGCTCGCCGTCCCCGCCAACGCCGACACCCTGCACGGGACTCGGTCGGAGAAGATGTTCGAGCGGGGGCACGACCTCTCGATCACCTTCTCGCGAGGGTGGGCCCGGATCGTCGTGCAGCGCACCTTCGAGAACGGCGGAGACAAACACGACCAGGCGTTCGTCCAGATCACGGACCTGCCCCCCGGAGCGATCGCGATCGGCCTGCGCACCCAGGGAACGAAGGGCACCTGGTTCGACGGCGAGCTGCTCGAGGCCGAGCTCGCGGCCAAGCGCTACAAGGAGCTCACGGGCATCGGCGGCTACTACCCGAAGGACCCGGCGCTGCTCTCGTGGCGCAGCCTCGATCACCTCGCGCTGCAGGTGTTCCCCGTCGATCCGAAGGGCAAGAAGGTGGTCGAGTACACGCTGCTCGTCCCCACGCGCTACGTCGACGGCCGTGACGTGCTCGAGCTCCCCGCATGGGCGTCGCCGGGCTCGCGCCGACCTACACCGCCAAGCCCGAGAACAAGGACGATCGCATCGAGCTCGCCGGGCTCCCGCTCAAGGGCTCCCAGCCCCTCCTCGGGCCACGCACCCTCGAGCTCGTGCGGGCCGCGCCGCCCCAGCTCGGCGGCTCGTTCGCCTCGATCCCGGTCGGCAAGCGCTCGGTGTTGCACGCGCGGATCGAGGTCGCCGGCAGGCTGTCCACCGTCCCGAAGGGCGCCCACGTGGTGGTGGCGATCGACACGTCTCGTTCCATGGACGACGGGCTGATCCGGGCGGAGGTGGCCGCCGCGCAGGCGTTCCTGTCTCACTTCCCCGACGCCAAGGCGCAGGTCGTCACCTTCGCGCGCAACGTGACCCCGCTCCACACGGGCTGGGTGAGCGCTGCGCAGGCGAGCAAGGACCTCGGCGCGGCGAAGCTCACCCGGAAGAACGGGAGCGCCGTCGACGACGCCTGGAAGGACGTCGCGGCACGCCTCGCCACCGCGCCCGCCGACGCACCGCGCCGCGTGCTGTTCCTCACCGACCTGCGCACGAAGGTCGCGATCACGCCGGAGTCGCTCGGTACCTTCGAGGCGCAGAAGGGGCTCCTCCACCTCGCCGAGGTGCGGGCGGGTACCCCCGCGCTCCACCGCGTCGACCAGGGCCCCTGGGCCAAGCTCCCCCGCGCGAGCGGCGGCCTCCTGTGGTCCGCGTCCATCAGCGACGCCAAGACCGAAGAGAAGCTCCAGCGCGCTGCCACCGAGGAGTGGGCGCGACCGCTGCGCATCGACAACGTGGTGGTCGAGGGCGTGGGCTTGCCGAAGGCGTTCTCGCCGCCGTCGTCGCTCGCGGAGGGCGAGGGGTTCGACGAGACGGATCTCGGCGCGTTCGCGACGCCGGCGATCGAGGTGCGCGGGGAGCTGTGGTCCAAGTCGCTCAAGACCGTGCTGACCTCGAACAGCGACGAGGAGAAGCGCTCGGCGGCGCTGGCGTTCGGCGCCTCGCTGCCGCTGACCGAGCCCGAGATGATGGTCCTCGCGCTGCGCGGCCACGCGGTCTCCCCGGTCACGAGCCTGCTCGCGATCGAACCCGGTGTCCGCCCCTCCACGGAGGGCCTCGACTGGGACAGCGCCGGCGAGGGCATCGGGCTCGGAGGCATCGGTTTGATGGGACACGGCTCGGGTGGTGGTGGGTCGGGCTCCTGGTTCGACCCGAAGGCGTGGCTCGCCGGCCAGGCCCAGAAGGCCTTCCAGAAGTGCGGCGGTGGCGTGCAGAAGGGCACGATGGACGTGGAGGTCACCCGCGACGAGATCGTCTCCCTGCGCGTGGCCCTCGACGGCGCGACCAAGGGCGACCCGTTCGCGGCGTGCGTCGAGGAGCAGATGTGGTCGGTCGAGCTGCCGCCGCAGTTCACCACCGAGTGGGCCAACCACCGCGTGAAGATCTGAACGGGGAGTGGCCCGGGCCACGCGCGTCCCTTATGGTGAGGGGCCATGCGCCGCCTCTCCCTCGTCCTGGTCGCGCTGCTCGGTTGCGCGACCAACGCCGGAGACGAGCCCGTCCCCGCCCGCAAGGACGCCGCGCTCGACACGCGCGCCGACGGAGGGCCCGAGACGGACGATGCGGCCGACTCCGTGGCCGAGGCCGATGCCCCGCTCGACACCACCGAGGCCGCGGTCGACACGGGTCCGGAGGTCGGCCCCGCCACCTTCGTCTTCCCCGCCACGGGCGACACCAAGACCGTCAAGACCGAACCCGCCCTGTGGAACGCGGGCGACGCGATCGCGGGCTCGCGCACGACCGGCCTCGCCGCGGCGACGTCGCTCACCGGTACCTGGGATCTCGCGAACAACGACCTCTCGAACGCTTGCGGCCTCCTCGGCGTCTCCGTGGGCAAGGTGCCGGTCGACGTGTCGCTCAACGGCACCGTGATCGGATCGATCACGATCCAGAAGAGCACCGGGCTCAGCGTCCCGATCGCGTTCACGTTCCCGGCAGTCAGCGGGCCGACCTACACCCTCCGCTACGAGGTGAAGACCACCGTGACGAGCGGCTGCGGCTCCATCCAGACGGCGTTCGACGTCTCGAAGCTCACGCTGGAGTAAGCTACGCACCCCGTGATGCGTCTCCTCCTCTCCGCCCTCGCGCTCCTCACCTTCGTCGGCTGCGCCGACCGCCGCCCCGCCTGGGCCAAGCGACCGACCAGCGGCACGGCGGGAGACGGAACCATCACCGGCGAGCCGCTCACCATCAAGCGGTTCGCGAGCGCGCCGGTGCTCGACGGCAAGCTCGACGACGCGATCTGGAGCACCGCGGCGATCGCCGGCCCGTTCGTCGCCCCCGGCGACGGCCGCGCCATCGACAAGTCGCCCGTCTGGGCGTTCGCGCGCCTCGGCTGGGACGACACCAAGCTCTACGTCGGGGTCGTCATCGAGGACCAGGCGCCCTTCGCCCCCTTCGCGCGCGAGGAGATCGACCCGCGGATCTGGGAGCGCTCGAGCGCGGTCGAGCTCATGGTGCAGCCCGGCGACCCGCACGACAACCGCGACTACTACGAGATCCAGGTGGACGCCGAGGGCGCCGTCTTCGACACGCGCTGGGACGACTACAACCGCCCCATCAGCGGCGGGCCCGACGAGGCCAGCAAGAAGTTCGGCCACCACGAGTGGTCGAGCAAGGTCGAGCGCGCCATCCACAAGGGCAAGGGCTTCTATTCGGTCGAGCTCGCGATCCCGTGGGCGGCGTTCGACCACGCGCGCACCGCCGTGCCGCCCAAGGCCGGCGACGTCTGGCGGCTCAACCTCTACTCGTTCCGCGACGGCCAGCGGCAGGCGCTCGCCTGGTCGCCGATCCGCGGCGAGGGCAACTTCCACCGCGCCTCGCGCTTCGGTCGCATCAAGCTCGAGGGCTGAGTGTCCCGCTGGTTGGGCGTCCTCGGGCTCGCCTCGCTCGTCGGGGCCTTCGGTGGGGCGTGCGGTCCGAGCCGCGTGAAGACCGGGACGGCGCCCGGGGCGAAGACGCTCGTCAGCAACGTCCTCCGCACCGACTACGCGGGCAGCGCCGCCTGCGCGCCGTGCCACGCCGATCTCCACGAGTCGTGGATGAAGTCGCCGATGCACCGCATGACCCGGCTCCTGCCCGAGGCCGCGATCACCGCGCCGTTCGACGGCCGCGCGCTCGAGTTCAAGGGCGACAAGGCCACGCTGCAGACCCTCGCTGGCAAGCGCTACGTGCGCATCGTCTCCAGCTACGGCAAGGCCCCGAAGGACCGGCTCTACCAGGTGACCAAGGTGATCGGCGGGCGCATCCGGGAGGACTTCGCGGGCATCGAGGTCGACCTCGACTCGCGAGTCGTGGGCACCGCCGACAAGATCCTCCCCGTCTCTTACATGCGGCGCACCAAGACGCTGCGATACAAGGGCTACTCGGTCATGGAGCACGAGCGGCCCGCGCTCGCCGCCAACGGCGACTGGCGCGCGCGGTGCATCTTCTGCCACAACACCGCGCCCTATCTGGACGTGATGCTGCAGGGCTTCGCGGGCTTCGCGTCGCCGCCCTACCAGGGCGCGCTCGTCGACGCCCTCTTGCCCGCCGCGCGCCGCTCCACGTTCACCGTCACCGACCCCGAGGCCTTCGGCTCGGCCCTCCACGCCGAGGTGCGCGCGATCGACGCGCCGGCAGGGGTACACGTCGCCCGCGGCAAGACGGTCGCCGACCAGGTCGGCCGCGCCATCGACGGCATCCGGGCGCGCGTCGGCGAGCAACACCTCGTGGAGGTGGGCCTCGGCTGCGAGGTCTGTCACCTCGGGAGCCGTGCCCACACCGAGGCGCCCGCGATCAAGCCGTCGTTCGTCCCGACCCACCCGTCGTTCACCGTGAAGGCGCCGGCCGGCGACCCGAAGGCGCAGGCGATCAACCGCGCCTGCGCGCGCTGCCACCAGGTGCTGTTCTCGGGCTACCCGCACACCTGGGAGGGCGGCCTCCGCAACAAGGAACCGGGCGGCTCGCACATCAACTCCGGCGAGGCGCGGGACTTCTTGCTCGGCGGCTGCACCACGGCCCTCGCGTGCACCGCGTGCCACGACCCGCACGTCGGAGACGACCGCGCGCGACTCGCCACGCTCGAGGGCGTCGCCGGGGACGCCGTCTGCACGCGCTGCCACGGCAAGTACGCGGGCGCCGCGGCCCTCGCGCACACCCACCACCCCGCCGAGTCCGCTGGCGCCCGCTGCTTCGGGTGCCACCTGCCGAAGAAGAACATGGCGCTCGACGGCGGCCTCTCCCGCTACCACCGCATCGGGCGCCCCAACGACCCGGCGCGGGTGCTCCGCGATCGTCCGCTCGAGTGCGCGCTCTGCCACGTCGACAAGTCCCCGCGCTTCCTCGTCGAGACGATGGAGAGCTGGTGGGGAGGCAAGTTCGACCGGGCGGAGCTCAAGGCGCTCTCGGCGACCTCGAAGGCGACGTGCTCCTCGAGACCCTCTCGCTCGGCAAGCCGCACGAGCAAGCGGTGGCGGCGGTGCTGGTGGGCGAGAAGAAGCGCCGCAGCGCCGTGCCGTTCCTCTTGCCGGTGCTCGTGAGCCCGTTCCCGCTCGTGCGCTATTTCGCGCTCGATTCGCTCGAGGCGATCCTCGGTGGCCCGAGTGGCGTCGACCTGCACCAGACCAACGCCGCCATCGCCAAGCAGGCGCACGCCTGGGTGCTCGGCAAGGGGTTCACCCTCGCCCCGTGAACCGCGCGTGCACCTTGCCGACGAGCGCCGCGATCCTGGCGCCGAGATCGCCGTCCTTGGGCACGAAGTGCGCGATGCCGAGCTGACCGAGCAGCGCGACGTCGGTCGGCTGGGCCCCGGCGCTCGTCGCGATCACCGTGCACCCCTCCATGACCCGCATGCCGTGGAGGTGCATGCAGAGCTCGACCCCGTTCATGCGTGGCATGTGCAGGTCGACCACGACCACGTCGGGCGGATCGGCGGCCACGGCAGAGAGCGCCTGCTCCCCGTCGCCCGCGAGCCGCACCGAGACCCCAGGCGCGGCCTGCTTGACCCGCGCCGCGAGGAGTCGAGCGATCGCGAGGTCGTCGTCGACGATCAGCGCGCGGAGGGGCCGCGTCGGGGGCGTGGGCGCCTCGGCGAGCTGCAGCGCGCGGAGCCGATGGGCGACGCCGTCCATCGACGTGGGGCGGGCGCCGGGCTCCTTCTCGAGCAGCTCCATGATGAGCTTGGCCAGCGCCGGTGGCACGTCCGGTCGGGCCCCCGCCATGGGCGGCGGGATCGACGCGAGGTGTTGGTGGAGGATCTTGCCCACACCGTCGCTCTGGAACGGACGCTTGCCCGCGAGCAGCTCGTAGGCGAGCACGCCGAACGCATAGAGATCGACGAGGTACGCCTGACCAGGCTCGACGTCGGCCGAGATGGTCTCGGGCGCCATGTAGGCCGCGGTGCCACTGAAGGTGTTGCTCCGCGCGGCGCGCTCGGGGGTGAAGACGCCGAAGTCCATGAGCACCACCCGCTGACCGACGGCCAGCATCACGTTCGCGGGCTTGACGTCGCGGTGGGCGAGTCCGGCGCGGTGGACGGCGGCGAGCGCCTCGGCGAGCGGGACCAGGATCTCGAGCGCCTCTCCGATGCCGAGCGGGAGCCCGGCGTCCCTGCGCCGCACGAGGTGGGTGGCCAGATCGAGCCCGTAGAGCCGCTCCATCACGAGGAACGCGATGCCTTCGTGGATGCCGAAGGCGTGGACCGTCACCATCCCCGGGTGGCGCACTGCGGCCAGGGCCTGCGCCTCTCGACGCAAGAGCTGGTGCTCGAGGTTCGGATGGCTCGCCTTGAGCGCCACGCGCCGGTTGAGATCGCGGTCGTGGGCCTCGAAGACACTCCCCATGCCCCCGGTGCCGATCAGCGCCCGCAGCTCGTAGTTGCCGGCGACGACGTCTCCCACCTCGAGGGGTGTGACCACGTCCTCGGCAGGACCATCGGGCTTGGGGAGGGTGACGGCGTCGGACACGCAGGGAGCAGTTTACAGTCTGAGCCCGGCTGGCCGTAGAGTAAGCTGAAGACATGAGCGACGGTCCCGGAAGCAAGCCCAGCTTCAAGGAGACGCGCGTCGTGGAAGCTCGACGCAAGGACGAGCAGGCCCGCGACCGCCCGATCCTCACCGTCACCACGGGCCAGGAGGTCGGTCGCGTCTATTCGCTGGGCGATCAAGAGGTGGTCTCCGTCGGCCGGGTCGACACCTGCGACATCCGCCTCGACGACGACAGCCTCTCCCGCGAGCACGCGCGCATCGCCACCATCGGCGAGTCGATCCTCCTGCAGGACCGCGACAGCACCAACGGCAGCTTCGTCAACGACGAGCGGGTCAAGAAGGTGCGCGTCCTCGAGGACGGCGATCGCCTCACGTTCGGCGAGGGCAAGACCGTGCTGCGCTTCGCGCTCGTCACGCGGGTCGAGGAGGCCCAGCTGCGGGAGGTGTGGGAGTCCACGCAGAAAGACGGCCTCACCGGCCTCTTCAACCGCAAGCACCTCGAGGAGCTGCTCGACCTCGAGATCGCGCGCTCGGCCGGCGGCGGCGGCGATCTCTCGGTGGTCATGATCGACATCGACCACTTCAAGAAGGTCAACGACAACCACGGTCACCCGGCGGGCGACGCCGTCCTCCGCGAGATCGCCCGCCGCATCGGCAAGGCCGTCCGCGCGGGAGACGCCGCCGCTCGCTACGGCGGCGAAGAGATGACCCTCGTCCTGCGGGCCGACCCGACCGAAGCGCTCGGTCTCGCCGAGCGGGTCCGCGAGTCCATCGCGGTGGCGCCGGTCGTCGTCGGTCAAGCAACGCTCCTCTCGGTCACGGCGAGCTGCGGCGTCGCGTCGCTCTCCGAGTGCAGCCCGGCCGACAAGCCCACGCTGATGGGTCGCGCCGATGCCCGCTTGTACACCGCCAAGCAGAGCGGACGGAACCGGGTGGTGGGTACTGGCTGAGACGGGCCTGGTTGGTAGAGTGCGCTCCCTCCTGCGCTTCTCCTGGGTGTGGGTCGTAGTCGGGCTGTCGGCGAGCGGGTGTGCCGTCGGCGGCGAGGACGTCGATGGTGATGGCGACGGCGGCATCACCCGGAAGGACTCGGGGCCGACGGACTCTGCCTTCGACACGGCGGTCAAGGACACGGGCTCGAGCTCCGACACGGGCTCCTCGCTCGACACGGGCAGCACGACCGACACCGGCTCCTCGCTCGACACGGGCAGCGCGGTCGACACCGGCAGCACGACCGACACCGGCGGCGCCACCGACACCGGCACCACCGCATGCACCACCCTCGGCGCCGCGGAGTGCAAGGCGAGCGCCGAGGTGCTCGCCGCCATCAGCGGTGACACGGGCAGCCCTTCGGCCACGCGCACCGGCTCCGATGCCGCGTTCTTCCGCGTGACCATCACCGAGGACGACTCCTCGCTCCTCTCGAGCAAGGACCTCAAGGTCCGCATCACGCTCGACTCACCCGCCGGCGAGAACTTCGATCTCTACGTGTACAAGGGCAAGGCCAAGGGCGACGGCGGCGCGGTCGAGTGCGCGACCGTCGCCAAGTCGTCCACCACGACCGGCAGCGACGTCGTCACCTTGAGCTGGAGCGACAACCGCCCCATCGGCGGCTTCGACGACTCCACGCCGTTGAGCATCGAGGTCCGCCCCACGGGCACCACCTGCGACCCGAGCCTCACCTGGACCCTGAAGATCGAGGGCAACAAGTGAACGCAGCGCCGCAGGCGCGGAGCGGCGGCACGTAGGGCGAACAAAGCGCCGGGGTACTCCCCCGGGTGAGCCCGAAATGTGACGTCACGCAGCGCCGCAGGCGCGGAGCGGCGGCACGTAGGGCGAACAAAGCGCCGGGGTACTCCCCCGGGTGAGCCGTCGTCCGCACAGCGAACAAAGCGCCGGGGTACTCCCCCGGGTGAGCCCGAAATGTGACGTCACGCAGCGCCGCAGGCGCGGAGCGGCGGCACGTAGGGCGAACAAAGCAAACTGGGTCGTAAGCCCGGGAGTCGAACCCGGCATTTCCTCCACTCGCCCTGGGGGGCGCCGCGCCCGCGGCCTTTTCGGTGGAGCCTACGACTCACCCAGGCCCTCGCACGAACCGCGCCAATGGGCCAAGTGCTCGACACCTTGGATCCGACGCGGCAATTCAGGGCTGGAAACGCCAAGTTGGTGACGGCTTTCGCGACAAGGTTGTCAGGGCGCAGGTCACTTTTTATGGTGGGCGAACATGTCGTCCTTGCGCCCCGGCGATGTTCTCTCCTTTTCCTCTGGATTCCAGCAGCGCGGCCCGCACGGTTTTCGCGTCCTGCGCAACGAGAAGGGGGGGCTGCTCAACCTCCTCAAGACGCGGTGGCCCCAGCTCCTCGAGCCCTTCGAGGGGCGCACGCCGATGGTCATCAACGCCTACCCAGCGTGCATCGGGCGCTTCGAGTTCGCGGTGGTCGTCGACTCGTACCTGAGCGGCTCGATCGTCTCGCGGGCGCTCATGCTGGCCGAGCTCGAGAAGCTGCCGGTCATGCTGGTGGGCCAGCCGCTCTTCGTCGCCGACGCCATCTTTCGCCACCTCGATCGGGGCCTCGTGCTGCCCGACACCATCCTCATCGGCGTCGGTGGCTACGCGCTCCCCCGCTCGCTCGAAGCGGCCATGCTCGGCGCGCTGCGCGAGAGTGCCGCAACGTCCACGTGTTCCAGGGCTACGGCGTGGCCGAGGTCGACGCGGGCGTGCTGGTCGGCGTCGATCGCAACGACAAAGGCGAGGTGATCTGGCACCGCCGCGACGACGGCGTCGAGGTGGCCATCGACGCCCAGAACAAGCTCTTCCTGTCGCTCCGCGCGGCCGACGGGAGCTACGTGATGGAGCGCTTCCCGACCGGCGACAACGCGCGCTGGGAGGGCCAGGGCATCGTCATGTGGAACGAGGAGGCACGCCTGAACCCGGCCGTCCTGCGCCTCCTCGACAGCTGGTCCGCCGACGACTGGCGACGCCGCACCGGCTACGTCAACGTGGGCGCCGCCACACGCATCCAGCTGCGCCGTCGCGTCGACAAGAAGGTGCCGCAGGAGCTCGAGCACTGGGACTACGCCAAGCAGTACGGCTTCTCGTGGCTGTGGAAGCCGAACTGGGGCAAGGGCCCCGATCTGCGCGCCACGGTCAGCGCGCTCGACAACCCCGTCGCCGCCGACCTGCTCAAGAACCTGCCGAAGAAGTGAGCCCCGAAGGAGTGAACCCGAGCGGCGCAGCCGCAGAAAGGGGAGCGAGCCCCTACTTGCGGCTGCCGAACGGGTCGTCGGCCGGGTTCGGCTTGCCCGTGCCCGTGGGCTTGTAGGTCGGAACGACCGGAGGCTTCTTGGCGCTCGCGCTCGCGCTCGCCACAGCGGAGTCCGACGCCGACGCGGTGGGCGTCGTGGCTGCCATGGTCGCCACGGGCTGCGCCGACGTGGACGCGGTTGCCACCGGCTTCTCGACGGGCTTGTCCGCCGGCTTGGGCGCAGCCGCGGCCGCCGGGTCCTTGTCCGCCTTGTTCCCACCTCGCGAGAGAGCGATCGCACCGACGCCCACGAGCGCGAGCAGCGAGATGCCGGCGATGAGCGGGAGCTTGCTCCTGGGCTGCGACTGCACGGTGGCTGGCACCGCCGCGTCGCCCGTCTGGCCGAGCGTGACCGCCGGCGAGGTGTGGATCGCGTCCTTGGTGGGCCGCTGACCGTTCTTCTCGTGGAGGTTCTGCGCGACCATCGGCCGCGTGCGGAGCGCGTCGTACTTGCCGGTGCCCTCGCGCTGACCGGCCTCGCCCGCGGGCGCGGCGATGCGCGCGATGCGGCCAGCCTGCGCCTGCGCCTCGAGCGTGCCGAGCAGATCGGCGAGATCGGTCGCGAGCTCGGAGATCGTCTGGTAGCGGTCGGCGGGGTTCTTCTTGAGGCACTTGGCGACGATGTGCTCGAGAGCCTCGGGGGCGTCGGGCACCATCGAGCGCACGAGCGGCGCGTCGTTCTCGAGGACCAGCGCGCAGAGCTCCACCATCGTCTCGGCGATGAACGGGATCTCGCCGACCACGAGCTCGTAGAGCGAGACGCCCATCGACCAGACGTCGGAGCGCGCGTCGACCTTGCGGGCCGAGCGCATCTGCTCGGGCGACATGTAGACCGGCGAGCCGACCGTGGTCTGCGTGCGCGTGAGCGCCTGGTCGCCCTCGATGACCTTGGAGATGCCGAAGTCGAGGACCTTCACGCAGGGCGAGCCGTCGGGCGCCTTGGTGAGGAACATGTTCGCCGGCTTGAGGTCGCGGTGGACGATGCCGTACGAGTGGGCCTCCGCGAGGGCCTCGCAGGCCTGGAGCACGTAGTGGCACGCCTCGTCCCAGTTCAGGCGGCCGCGCTCCTCGAGCACCCCCGAGAGGTCCTTGCCCTCGAGGAACTCCATCACCATGTACGGCGAGCCAGGAGCGGGGCTGTCGGCGTCGAGCGTGCCGACGTCGACCACGCGCGCGACGTGGGCGCTCTTGATCTTCACCGCCGCCTGGGCCTCGCGGAGGAAGCGGGCCACGTGCGACTCGGACTGGGTGATCTGCGGCAGCAGGAACTTGAGGGCGACCTTGTCCTTGAGCTGGAGGTGCGTGGCCGCGACCACGACGCCCATCCCGCCCACGCCGAGCACGCGGTCGACCTGGTACTTGCCCGCGAGCACGTCACCGGCCTGGACGGGGGCGATGTTGGCTTGGTCGCTCATGCGCGCTTTCTCGAGGCTAACATGCAAGGCTTCCGGTGTCCGGTGTCCGTCCCTACGACCGCGCCCCATGCGGGGTTAAGGGGGGAGCCGACCTACATCGTCCTACTCTTGGTAGGACGGGGGCTTTCTCCGTTACTCTGCGTTGGTGAGCATCGAGATCCGACAGGCCCGCAAGGAAGACGCCGAAGAGATCGTCGACATCTGGCAGCAGGGGCTGTCGATCGCGATGGGTTATCCACCTCCTCCGGGGGACTACGTCCGCTCCTTCGGGCAGCGGCTCGCCGAGCAGGACGACGTCTTCAAGTTCTTCGTCGCGGTCGACGGTCACGACGTCGTGGGCTGGGTGTCGCTCACCCCGTTCCGCGCGAACCCTCTGGTGCGCGAGCTCATGGCCGAGCTCTCGGCGTACGTGCGCACCGCCCGTGCGCGTGGCGGCGTGGCCAAGCAACTGCTGGATCACACGTTCGCGCACGCGCGGCGCACCAAGCTGCAGTACATCATGGCGTTCATCTCGAGCGCGAACCGTGTGGCGCTCATCACGGCCGCGCAGCAGGGCTTCAAGCAGGTCGGGACGCTGCCGCAGAGCCCCAAGGGGACCCCGCAGCCGCCGCTCACCTACCTGACGTACGTCGTGGCGAAAGAGGACTAGCCCTCCGCGACTCGCCGCTCAGTTCGGGAGCAAGCGGATCGTCGTCAGCGAGTGCGGCTCGATGATGACGGAGTTGCTGCCCGCGACGACGCTGCCCCCGAGCACCGACGGCAGGCTCTTGACCACGTAGGTGCCGGCCTTGAGGTTCCAGAAGCCGCCGAGGCCACCGGTGGTGCCCTTGTCGTCCGTCTCCGTGGTGGACGCCGGTACGCCGTCCGCGAAGTAGAACTGCGCGGCGCCCGTGTCCGGCGCGGGCTCGACGGCGAACTTCACCTTGCCGGCGGGGTAGTCGCCGCAGTCGGTCGCCTGCACCGCGATCTGGCCGCGGTCGTCGGCGGCCGCGAGCTTGAAGCTCTGGAGCAGGCCGGCCTTCGGGTCCTCGAGGGTGGGCACGGTGAGGACGGCCAGCGGGAACGAGCGCGAGTCCGCGAGAGGGCGCGAGAAGTACCAGAGGTAGGGCACGTAGCCCGGGCCGGTGACGCGCAGATAGCCGTTGAAGCCCTTGCTGCCAGCGTCGAGCGGGATCTCCACCTTGGTGATGCCGTCGGTCGGGCTCGTCACCTCGGCGAGCTTCACCGAGCAGGCCTTGTCCGTCTTGGTGCCGCAGGCGAGGACCTTCATCGGGATCGCCGCGCCCTTGTCGTCGACCGGCGCCTTGCCCGTGACGAAGTCGACGATGATCGCGGTGATGGTGATCTTGGTGACCGTCGCCGGGCCCTGCACGACCTTGCCGATGCACGACCAGTCGGCGCCGGGGGCGACTTCGGCGCCCGTGTCGCTCGGTGTGGAGTTGCGCTGGGTGTCCTCGATCCCGAGCACCGCCGTGCAGGCGGCACCGAACAGGCCCACGGTGGCGAGGCCGGCGAAAGGAAGGAGACGGCGGGCCATCAGAAGTTGCCTCCGAGCGAGAAGCCGACGGTCGTCGGCCCGACGGCGGGCGCGACGTGGAGCGAAGCGGTGGGCGCCGCGTCCTTCTTCGGCGCCGACGGCGCGACGACGACCAGCACGATGCCGGCCGCGAGCGCGACCCCACCGACGACGAACCCGATGGTGGAGAAGTTCCCGTACTTCTTCGCGTCCTGGGTGAGCGTGTAGGCCTCGTCGGTCTTGCACTGGTTGTTGGGGCAGTCGGCCTTGCCCTTGTCCCACTTGGACTTGGCGGTGAGGCCGAACACGCTGCCGACGACGATGCCGCCGACGCCGACCGCGGCCAGCGTGAAGCCAGCGACGCGCATTCCGCTGCCGTTGCTCGGCGGCGGCCCGGGCGGTGGAGTCTCGGTCGGGACGGTCGAAGCGCTGCTCGTGGGGGCGACCGTGGCCGTGGTGCTCGGAGCCGTGGTCGCCGAGGTGGAGGGCGCCGCGGTCGCGTCGTCCTTCAGGACGGGGATCTTCACGTCGACCGTGGCGCCCGGCTTGTCGAGCGTGATCTTGGTGGAGTAGGCCACCTTGCCCGGCGCCTTGGCCTCGATGTGGTGTTCGCCCGGGTCGGTCGCGAGGGCGATGCCATAGGTGGTCGGGTCGATCGTCTCTCCGTCGCGGAGCACGGTCACCGAAGCCCCGGCCTCGACCACGATGTTGAGCCGCATGAGCTTGGGCTCGAGGAGCGCAGCGCGCTCGTTGGCGGCCTTCTCGCGCTTCTGGTCGTTGTCCTTCTTGGCGAGCTGGGCGACCTCGCGGTACTCGCCCCACGCCGAGGCGGTCTTGCCCTCCTTCTCGTGGCACTCGGCGAGCTTGCCGAGCGTGCCGATCGAGGGGTCCATCTTCTGGCTGGCCGCGAAGAGCGGGCAGGCGTCGGAGAACTTCTTGTCGGCCATGAGCTTCAGGCCCTTCTGGAACAGCTCCTCGGCCTGGGCGGCCTTGTCGCCGGCAGCGAAGGCGGGGAGCGAGAAGGTGCCGAGCGAGACGGTACCGAGGAACGACAGAGCGCCCGGCAGGCCGAGGGCCACACCGAGCGCTGCCGCTCGCCGAAGCGAAGTGTTGCGGATCATGGGATTGCGCCAGCGTATCAAATTCCTGGCGCAATTTCCCAGTTCTCTTGGCTGTTGCGGCGGCCCGTGGAGGCGGCCGCCGTTCACTGCGTTCGCCTCCGGCTCGCTCCGTTCACTTCTTCTTGGGCGTCGGGTGCTTCGGGGCGGCCGGCGCGGCGCCCGCCTTGCCCTTGCCCTTCTTGGCGAGACCCTTGTCGTGGGCGAGGACGATCTCGAGGGTGTCGCCCTTGGCCTTCACGAGGAACGCCGGGGGCGAGTCCTTGAAGGCGATGGTGAGCTCGGCGCCGCCGGGCTGGTTGACGACCTTGGCCGAGCCGATGCGGGGATCCTTGGCGGCGAGCGGGCCGGCCGCCTCGAGCGACTTGCGGTTCGGGATGGTGACCACGAAGCCGTTCGGCATGTTCATGCCCTTGATCTCGGAGGCGGGGCCGTCGAGCTTGAGCACCATCTTGGTGCCCTTCTTGACGGTGTTCACGCCGAAGGGGTTCGGGTTGCCCTTCGCGTCGACGCCGGTCGACTCGCCGACCAGCGAGGCGGTGGCGCCCGACGGCGCTGCGGCGGCGACGGCCGGGATCTCGGGGTTGATGCTGGTGGCCGGGGCGGGCGCGGTCATCGGCGCGCTCGAGGGCGCGAGCTCGGGTGCCGGCGCCGAGGCGATCGGCGCGTGATGCGCCGGCTTCTTGAAGGCGAGCACGCCGAGGAGCAGCGCGACGCCGACGCCGGCGCCCACCGCGATCTTGCGCCGCAGCGCGACCTTCTTGCTGTCGATCTCTTCCATCGCTCCGTCCTCGTTCTCCCCGGAAATGTCCCGCGACGCGCCTTGGGGCGGAGCGTTCGCCTCGTCTTCTCCGTCGCGACCGTGGCGGTCATCCGGCGGCCTTCCTTGTCGTCGTCGGCGCGCTCGCCCTTCTTGCGGAGCAGCGCGACCGTCGTGCCGAGGCGCGAGAAGGTCTTCGTCGCGAACGACGAAACCCCCACCCACGCGCTCTTCATCGTGTCCTTCATGCGGTGGCCGCCGTCCTCCTCGGCGACAGGCATCGCCTGCCGCTGTTGCTCGCTGCTGCGGGGCGCGGCAGCGACGGTCTCGGGCTCGGCAGACGGGCTCTCGGCGGGGACGTGGGCATCGTTCGACATGGCAGCCTTCTCGGTTGGGCGCCCGTCGATGCGGGCGGGGTCGACCTCGTAACGGAGTTTCACCACGAGCCGCGGGACCTTCGTCTCGGGCTCGATCTCGCAAGCGACGCCATCGACGAACGCGGGGCGCCGGGCTGCGGAGGACTTGTCCTCGAGCTCGACGCGCGCGCCGAGGCGCAGCATCTTGAGCTCGCTGCCGACCAGCGCGGCGTGCGCGTCGGATCGCTCGAGGGCCGCGCGCATGGGCGACGGCATGCCCTCGATGTGGATGCGGACCGGCGCGAACGGCCGATCGGCCGCGCGGAACGTGGGCTCCGCCGCGGACTCGGAGGGCCCGTCGGTGATGCTCACGATCTGCCGGATCGCCTCGGCGTCGCCGTCGGCGAGCTCGGCGAAGCGCACGCCGAACTCGGCGCCGCCGTCCGCGTCCTCGGTCCACACGACCTCGCCCTTGGCGTAGACCGGGTGACCGCCACCGTCGCCTTCGAACCGGAACGTCAGCGCAGTGCCGACGGCAGGGACGAACGCGGTGCGCAGGTGCATGCCGGTCGCGGAGAGATCGACGCTCTCGGCTTCGAACGCGGCCCCGTCGGGGGCGGCGATCTCGACGAGCGCCTCGAAGGGGACCCGGGCGTGCGGGCTCCGACGGTCGGTGTTCTCGGTCATGGTCTGCGCCTTATCGGAGGTCGGCGAGACTGGCCAAGAATCGTGTCAAGGGAAAAGGCACCCGCGTTCTTCGAGGACCGGAGGAGTTCTGCTACGAGTGGGGCGTGCCGGTGACCCTCGTCGTCAGGGCCGAGGGCGTCTCGCTCCCGGCGGTGACCTTCGACGGACCGCGGGTCGTCCTCGGCCGCAGCGCTTCGTGCGATCTGCGCTTGCCCGATGCGAGCGTGTCCGCGCGTCACGCCTCGATCCGCGCGCAGAACGCGGTCTGGGTGCTGGTGGACGAGGGGTCGACCAACGGCACGTTCCTCAACGGCGAGCGGCTCGCGGTGCAATCCGCGCGCAAGATCGAGACGGGCGATCGCGTCGTGCTCGGCCGCATGCAGCTCGAGGTCAAGCTCGGCGCCGCCCGCGCCTCGACCGCGGAGGAGACGCGCGAGATCGCGCTCGCGATGGTGGCGCGCGCGGTGGACGGCGACGCCGCCACGATCCGCGTCGAGGAGGGGCCCGATCGCGGTGCTTCGCTCGCCCTCGGCGCCGAGCCGAAGACCATCGGTCGCGACCCGCGGTGCGCGCTGCGGCTGTCGGACCGCGCCGTCTCTCCGATGGCCCTCGAGGTGTCGGCCGAGCAAGGGCGCGTGCGCGTGCGTGCGTGCGACGACCGCACGATCGCGAAGCTCGGCGTACGCTACCTCGGGCCCACGCCGCTGCCGTGGGCGGACGGCGCGGCGCTGGTGGTCGGCGAGACGCGCCTCGTGCTCAGCGACCCGATCGCGCGCGCGCTCGATGCGAGCGCCGAGCTGCCCGACGAGAAGGTGGCGCCGGCGCCCATCGAGGAGACGCCGCCACCGCCGATCGCGGAGGCCGCGCCCGTTGTGGAGCCGAGCGCGATACCCGAGGAGTCCCCGGCGCTTCCGCGGCCGACCCACGATCGACGCCGCAGCTACCGCGGAGCGAGCCGCGCGCTCGAGGTGCTCGCGCTGATCGTCGGCCTCCTGGTGCTCGGCGGCAGCGTCATGGGGCTCCTGTGGCTGCTGAAGAAGTGAATGGAGTGAGCCGCCACAAGTGAACGCCTGTGTAGTCCTCGGGGCTGGTAACCAGCCCGTTACCCAACCGCGCGACGCTCTCCGGAGTGCGTCTCCTCCTCCAGCACTACACGCGGTACGGCTACCCCGAACCGGCGCTGCTCGGTCCCCACGTCGTGCGGCTCAAGCCCGCGCACCACACCAAGGCAAAGGTCCTCTCGTACGCGCTGCGCGTCGAGCAGCCGCACCGCGTGCACTGGCAGCACGACCCGTGGGGCAACGAGCTCGCGCGGCTCACCTTCCTCGACGACGTGGGGCTCGAGAGCCTCGACCTGCTGGTCGAGATCGCGCTCGAGATCCGGCCGCTCAACCCGTTCGACTTCTACGTCGAGCCGCGGTGCTCGGAGCTGCCGTTCGAGTATCCGGACGATCTGCGCCGCGAGCTCGCGCCGTTCTTCGCCGTCGACGACCCGGCGTACGCGCGCGCCGATTGTTTCGCCGAGTTCACGGGCTCGCTGCCCGAGGGCTGCAACACCATCGACTACCTCGTCGAGCTCAATCGCCGGGTGAAGGAGGAGGTCCGCTACGTCATCCGCGAGGAGCCCGGCACGTTCACGCCGGAGCAGACGCTGACCGAGAAGCGCGGGAGCTGCCGAGACTCGGCGGCGCTGCTCGTCGCGGCCCTGCGCGCCCGGGGGCTCGCGGCGCGATTCGTGAGCGGCTACCTCGTGCAGCTCGCCGACGAGGGCATGCTGCCCGATCAGCCGCGCGGAGTCGGACGCGACGTCGTCGACCTGCACGCGTGGGCCGAGGTGTTCCTCCCGGGCGCCGGGTGGATCGGGCTCGACGGCACGAGCGGGCTCCTGTGCGGCGAGGGGCACGTGCCGCTCGCGTGCACGGCCACCCCGGCGCTGGCTGCGCCCGTCGACGGCACGACCACGGTGCTCTCCGACGACTTCCGGTTCGAGATGCGCATCGGACGCGTCGGTCACGAGCCGACCCCCACGACCCCCTACGCGGAAGAGACCTGGAACGGGCTGCTCGCGGCCGGCGACGCGATCGACGCGCGCCTGGGCGAGCACGACGTCGTGCTGACCATGGGCGGCGAGCCCACGTTCAACGCACGCGACGACGTCGACCTGCCCGAGTGGCTCGGCGAGGCGCTCGGTCCGAGCAAGTGGCGGCACGGGCTCGCGCTCGCCCACGCGCTCCTCGAGCGACGCGCGAAGGGCGGCGTGCTCCTCCACCGCACGGGCAAGTGGTACCCCGGCGAGAGCCTCCCGCGCTGGGCGCTCGACATCGTCGCGCGCCGCGATGGGGCGCCGATCTGGTCGAGACCGCAGGGCGCGCTCGCGAGCCCGACCGTCGAGGACGCGCAGAGGCTCGCCGAGGCGCTCGCGAAGCGCCTCGATCTCGACGGGGTGCACCCCGCGTACGAGGACCCGTGGCCGCACGCGCTCGACGAGCAGCGGCTCCCGGTCGACGTCGATCCGCTCGCGCTCGACCTCGACTCCGGGGAGGAGCGTCGACGCCTCGCGCACGTGCTCTCGCGCGGCCTCGGTCGTCCGGTCGGCTTCGTGTTGCCACTCGGCCGCACGGCCGCGGGGTGGGTCACCGAGCGGTGGCGGTTCCGCCGCGATCACCTGTTTCTCGTGCCCGGCGACAGCCCGATCGGGCTGCGGTTGCCGCTCGGGAGCCTCGCCGCGGTCGCGGTGCCCGATCCGCCGGAAGAGCCGTATTCTCCGCCCGATCCGCGCCGCGGGGATCCGGAGGAGGCCCAGGCGCAGGTGCGCGTCGGGGGGCTCGCACCAGTGCCGACGCTCGCGGGCGTACGTACCGCCGTGTGTGTCGAGGCGCGCGGCGGATCCCTGTTCGTGTTCCTGCCCCCGCTCCCGACCGGCGAGGACTTCCTCGCGCTCGTGGCGGCGATCGACGCGGCGGTCGACGCCGCGGGCCTGACGACGCCGGCGTGCGTGCTGCTCGAGGGCTACGCGCCGCCGAGCAGCCCCGCGCTCACGCGGTTCGCCGTCACCCCGGACCCGGGTGTGCTCGAGGTGAACGTCGCGCCGACCACCGATCTCCGCGCTTATTCGGCGCTCGCGCACGACGTGTTCGACGCGGCGCTGCACGTGGGCCTGCACGCGGAGAAGTACCTGCTCGACGGACGCCAGGCCGGCAGCGGGGGCGGTCACCACCTCACCCTCGGCGGACCGACCCCGCTCGCGAGCCCGTTCCTGCGACGACCCGATCTGCTCGCGTCGCTCGTCACGTTCGTGCAGCACCACCCGGTGCTCTCGTACCTGTTCTCCGGCCTCTTCGTGGGCCCCACGTCGCAGGCGCCCCGCGTCGACGAGGCGCGGCACGACGCGCTCTACGAGCTCGAGATCGCGCTCGCGCGAGCGTTCGCGGCGAGGGACGAGTCTCCGCCGCCTTGGCTCTCGGACGCGCTGTTCCGGCACTTGCTGGTCGACGTCTCCGGCAACACGCACCGCACCGAGCTCTGCATCGACAAGCTGTTCGACCCCGCGACGCCGCATGGCCGCCAGGGCCTCGTCGAGCTCCGTGCCTTCGAGATGCCGCCGCACCCGCGGATGATGGTCGCGCAGATGGCGCTCGTGCGGGCCATCGTCGCCTCGTTCGTCGCCGAGCCTTACTCGGCGCCGCTCGCGCGGTTCGGCCTCGCGCTCCACGATCGCTACCTCCTGCCCTATTTCCTCGGGCGCGACCTCGAGGACGTGCTCGCGCACCTGTCGACGCGCGGGCTGTCGCTCCCACTCGCCGCCTACCAGCCGTTCCTCGAGCTGCGCTGCCCGCGCATCGGCGTCCTCCAAGCGGGCGACGTCACGCTCGAGGTCCGCAACGCGATCGAGCCGTGGCCGGTGCTCGGCGAGGAGGCCTCGACCGGCGGCACCTCGCGCTACGTGGACTCGTCGATGGAGCGCATCGAGGTGCGCGCCGAAGGGCTCGTGCCCGAGCGCCACGTGGTGCTCGTGAACGGCCACCTGCTCCCGCTGCACGCGACGAGCACGGCGGGGCGCGCGGTCGCGGGCGTGCGCTTCCGCGCGTGGGCGCCGGCGCACAGCCTCCACCCGCACGTCGGCATCCACCACCCGGTCCGCCTCGACGTCCTCGACACGTGGGCGCGCCGCTCGCTCGGCGCGTGCGCCTACCACGTGTGGCACCCCGAGGGCCGCGCGTTCGACGCGCCGCCGCTCACCCGCTTCGAGGCGACCGCGCGGCGCGCGCAGCGGTTCACCACCGAGGGTCCCCTGCCCTGGCCGGTCGTCGCCGCGCCGGCCGCGGCGCACCCCGACGCGCCGTACACGCTCGACCTGCGGCGGCTCCCCGTCGACCGCTCGCCGCCGCGACCGGGCCAGCGGTACCGCGACGAGCCGGTGGAGGGAGGTGGCCATGTCTGACGGCCTCTTCGCGGGCTACCGGCCCTACCCCGGCGCGGCCGACGAGCTGTTCCTGCCCGACGGCGCCCCACGCCCCGCGTTCCGCGAGACGATCGAGGCGATCGACGCCACGACCCCCGAGGCCTTCGCGCGCAAGCAGGCCCTCGCCGAGCGCGCGCTGCTCGCCCAGGGCGTCACCTTCTCGGTCTACGCGGACGCGCGCGGCACGGAGAAGATCTTCCCCGTGTGCCTCCTGCCCCGCCTCGTCTCCCCGGAGGACTGGAGCCACCTCGATCGCGGGCTCGCCCAGCGCGTGCGCGCGCTCGGCATGTTCCTCGACGACGTCTACGGCGCCCAGCGCATCCTCGCGGAAGGCGTCGTGCCGCGCGAGCTCGTGCTCGGCTCGAAGCAGTACCTGCCCGTCGTCCGCGGCGTGCGTCCGCCGGGCGGCGTGCGCGTGCACGTCTCGGGCATCGATCTCATCCGCGACCCGAGCGGCACGTTCCAGGTGCTCGAGGACAACCTGCGCACGCCGTCGGGCGTGTCGTACGTGCTCGAGAACCGCGCCGTCAGCAAGCGCGTGCTCCCCCGCGCGTTCGACCTCGCGCGCGTGCAACGGGTGGACGGCTACTCCGCGCAGCTCGCGGCCACCCTCCGCGCGTGCGCGCCGTCGGGCCGCGACGACGCGTGCATCGTGGTGCTGACGCCGGGGCCCTACAACTCGGCGTACTACGAGCACTCGTTCCTCGCGCGCACCATGGGCGTCGAGCTCGTGCAGAACGTCGACCTGTTCGTCGACGACGACCGCGTGTGGGTGCGCACGACGCGCGGCCCACGCCCGGTCGAGGTGGTCTACCGGCGCACCGACGAGGCGTTCCTCGACCCCGAGGTGTTCCGCAAGGACAGCCTCCTCGGGGTGCCCGGGATCTTCCGCGCGTGGGCCAAGGGCAACGTCACCCTCGCCAACGCGCCGGGCAACGGCGTCGCCGACGACAAGGCGATCTACCCCTACGTGCCCGACATCGTGCGGTTCTACCTGAGCGAGGAGCCGATCCTCGCGCAGGTGCCCACCTGGGTGTGCGCGCGCCCCGAGGATCGGGACTTCGTGATCGATCACCTCGAGGAGCTCGTGGTCAAGGCGGTCGACGAGGCCGGCGGCTACGGCATGCTGATGGGGCCGCAGTCGACCAAGGAGCAGCGCGCCGAGTTCCGCGCCCGCGTGCTCGAGGACCCGCGCAAGTACATCGCCCAGCGCCGCGTCGAGCTCTCCACGTGCCCGACGTGGATCGGCGAACACCGCATCGTCGCGCCCCGGCGGGTGGACTTGCGCCCGTACGTGCTCACCGGGCCGAAGGGCCCGTGGGTGCTGCCGGGTGGCCTCACGCGCACCGCGCTCGTCGAGGGATCGTACGTCGTCAACTCGAGCCAGGGCGGTGGCTCCAAGGACACCTGGGTGCTCAAGTGATCTCCCGCGTCGCCGATCATTGCTTCTGGTTCGGTCGCTACCTCGAGCGCGCGGAGAACACCGCGCGCGTGCTCCCGGTCACCCTCGCCGTCGCCCTCGACGCCGACCTCTCGGCGCGCCAGTCGTGGCGGCCGGTGGTGGTGGTCGCGGGCGAGGAGGCCGGCTTCGTCGCGCGCTTCGGCGACGCGGCGATGCAGGACGGCGAGGTCGTGCAGCGCTACCTCACCTGGGACCGCGCGAACCTCACCTCGATCCGGTCGTCGATCCACGCGGTGCGCGACACCGCGCGCTCGATCCGCGAGGTGCTCAGCCTCGACGTGTGGCAGACGGTCAACGAGCTCTGGCTGTGGATGAACAGCGAGGCCGCCGAGGAGCAGTTCGACGCCGACCGCGAGCACTTCTACCGCCACATCCGCGACGCCTGCCTGCTGGTGCTGGGAGCGCTCCGCAACACCATGCTCCACGACCTGCCGCTCGACTTCGTGTGGCTCGGCGCGGTGCTGGAGCGGGCGAGCCAGACCGCCCGCATCCTCGACATGCAGTACCACCGCGAGCGCGCGGTCGACGGGGTCGAGCCGGCGGTCGACGACGCGGTGTGGCTCGCCTTGCTCCGCGCGTGCTCCGGCCTCGAGGCGTTCATGCAGCGCCACGGCCGGGTGACCGGCGAGGGCGTCGCGCGCTTCCTCGTGCTCGAGCCGCGGCACCCGCGCGCGATCCGCTTCTGCATCCAGGAGGCCCGGGAGCGCTTCGGCCGCATTCGCCCGACGCCCGATCTGCCCGGGGCGCGGAGCGCCGCCCGGCTCGCGGCGCTGCACGAACGCCTGTCGGTCGACGGGCCGATCGAGGACCTGCACGGTCTCTTGACGCACGTGGTCGACGAGGTCGCGCGCATCGCGATCGAGATCGGCGGAGAGCTCCTCGGGCAAGAGGTGCAGGCGAGCCAGAGCCAATCGCAGTAGCATCCCCCGCGGATGCCGAATCTCCTGGCCATGTCCTTCGAGGGCGAGCTCGCGCCCTCCTTCGACCTCCGCTGCCTGCACGCCGGTCGCAAGCTCCCCGACGGCTGGGGCATCGGGTACTACCCGGGTGGCGAGCCTTCGGCGTCGGTGCTCAAGGAGCCGGCGCCCCCGCAGGGGAGCATCCGCTCGGAGCTCGTCAAGGCGTGGGAACACCTGGAATCCTCGGTGTTCCTGCTGCACATCCGCATCGCCACCTGGGGTCAGCTGAGCGACGCCAACACCCAGCCGTTCAGCCGCAGCCACGGCGGTCGCGACTGGCTCTTCGTCCACGCGGGCAGCCTCGCGCAGCGGTTCCCGCGCGCCGAAGACGCGGCGTTCACGCCGGTCGGCTCGACCGACACCGAGGCCATCTTCTGCGACCTCCTCGGCCGCTTCGCCAAGAAGGGGTGGCGGTCGCTCGGCGACGCCGACCCGCACGAGCTCCGCGACTGGTTCGAGGAGCTCAACCGCCTCGGGACGATCACGGCGGTGCTCACCGATGGCCGCGACCTGTGCGTGTACGCCGACGCCGGCGATCGCGTGTCGATCGAGACCAACGACCGCGCCGAGCGCGGGATCTACGTGTGGAAGCTCGTCCCGCCCTACGGCGAGCTCTCCTTCGGCGACGACGACCTCGAGGTCGACCTCGCCCGGCGTGGGGTCAAGAGCCGCAAGGGGGTGCTGGTCTCGTCGGCACCCCTCGAGCTCACCGGCGAGAGCGACGTCAAGCCCGCGTGGGAGAAGGTGCCGCCCGGCCACCTCATCGTCGTGCGTCAGGGCGCGGTGCGCGCGCACGTGGGGCCCAAGACCGAGAAGCGCTCGGGCAGCATCCTGCCGACCGGGCCGCGCCTGCCCGTCCGCGCGCCCGTGCGGCGGTTCTCGGTGCTGCATCGCACGACCTACCGCTACGACAAGCCCGTCGAGCGGAGCACCCACGTCCTGCGCCTCATCCCCGCGCACGACCGCCTGCAGACCGTGCTCGACAGCGCGGTCACGGTGTCGGTGCCCGGCGCGTCTCGCGAGTACGACGACGTGTTCGGCAACCGCGCGCGGCGCATCCTGATCGACACCCCGTACACGGAGATGACCATCGAGGGTCGGTCGCGCGTGGAGCTGCTCGACGTCGAGCCGTTCCCGGGCGGGCTCCGCCACCCGCGCACCACCATCCCGCTCGTGTGGATGCCGTGGCAGCGCCACATGCTGCAGCCGTTCCTCCTGCCGCCCGAGCTGCCCGAGAGCGAGCTGCGCGAGCTCACCGAGTACGCGAACAGCTTCGTCGAGCGCAACGACTACGACGTGGTCGACACGCTGCTCGACCTCAACAACAGCATCTTCCGCGAGTACGCCTACCGCCAGGGCACGACCAACCTGCAGACGACCCCGTTCGACGTGTACGTGAACCGTCGCGGCGTCTGCCAGGACTTCGCCAACCTGTTCATCTGCCTCGCGCGCTTGCTCGGCGTGCCCGCGCGGTACGCGTGCGGGTACGTGTACACCGGGCCCAAGGGCGAGAACCACGTGCAGAGCGAGGCTTCGCACGCGTGGGTGCAGGTGTACCTGCCCGAGGTCGGGTGGCGCGGCTTCGACCCCACCAACGGCATCCTCACCCAGACGGACCACATCCGGGTGGCGGTCGGCCGCAACTACGTCGACGCGACGCCGACGAGCGGGACCATCTACGTCGGCGGCGGCCGCGAGGTGCTCGAGGTCGAGCTGCGCGTCGAGCCCTGCGATTGAGGTTGGTCGTGAACTTCGTCGCCGCGCCGTGGCCGGCTACCCTGACCGGATGCGAGACGAAGACGGGCCCACGCAGATCGATCTTGCGACCGTGCAAGACGACGTGGAGACGCTGCAGGGCCCCGACGAGCCCGGCACGAGCCCCTCGGCGCCGATCTCGCTGGCGCGCCGCTACCTCACCCGCGAGACCATCGGCGTGGGCGGCATGGGCGAGGTGCGCCTCTGCACCGACCTGGTCATCGGTCGCGACGTCGCCATGAAGGTCATGCGCGAGTCCAAGTCGGGCTCGTCGGGTCTCCGCGCGCGGTTCGAGCGCGAGGCGCGCCTGCAGGGTCAGCTCGAGCACCCGGCGATCGTCCCCGTGTACGACCTCGGCGGCGGGTTCTTCACCATGAAGCGCGTGCGAGGGCACACCCTCGAGGGCATCCTCCGAGGGCTCCTGCGCGAAGACACGGCGTTCGCGAGCTTCACGCTGCGGCGCCTGCTCGTCGCGTTCGTGCAGGTCACCCAGGCCATCGCCTTCGCGCACGCGCGCGGCGTGGTGCACCGCGATCTCAAGCCCGGCAACATCATGCTCGGCGACTTCGGCGAGGTGTACGTGCTCGACTGGGGCCTCGCCAAGGTGCTCGGCCGCTCCGAGGTGGTGGTGGAGACCGAGGAGGACGACATGCCGACCCGCGTCGGCTCGCGCACCGCGCACGGCGCCCTCCTCGGCACGCCCGGGTACATGCCGCCCGAGCAGGCGCGCGGCGACCACGATGCGCTCGACGCGCGCGCCGACGTCTACGCGCTCGGCGCCATCCTGTTCGAGATTCTCACCCTCGAGCCACTGCACCGCCGCGGCACGCTCGAGGAGGTGATCGAGTCGACAATGTTCGGCACCGAGGCGCGCCCCACGGTGCGTGCCCCGGACGCGAAGCCCCCGCCGGAGCTCGACGCGGTGTGCGTGCGCGCCACCGCGGTCGACGCCCGCGATCGCCACGGGAGCGCGCGCGAGCTCGCGGCCGACGTGGAGCGCTTCCTCGACGGCGAGCGCGACTCGAGCATGCAGAAGCGGCTCGCCACCGCGCACAACGAGACCGCGCGCGAAGCGATCGCGCGGGGGGACCGCGCCGAGGCGATGAAGGCCCTGAGCCGCGCCCTCGCGATCGATCCGAACGAGCGCGAGGCGCTCGCCACGATGGCGGAGCTGCTCCTGTCTCCACCCGGCGACCCGCCCCCCGAGGCGCTCGCGGAGCTCGATCAGAGTCGCGACGACGAGCGCAAGGCGACGGCGCGCGGCGGCGCGGTGGCTTTCCTCTCGTGGCTCCTCGTGCTCCCGCTCCTCCTGTTCGCCGGGCTGAGGGACGGCTCGGCGTGGGTGGGCTTCGCGCTGATGCTCGGTGTGCCCACGCTGGCGGCGGCGTGGGTCGCGCGACGCAAGGGCCCGCTGACCGACCGGGTCGGTTTCGGCGTGCTCCTCGCGACGACGAGCGCCATCGCGCTCTCCTCGGCCTACCTCGGCCCGTTCATCGTGGTGCCCGCGTGGGCGGCGCAGAACACCCTGGTCTTCGCCATGCACGCGCGCGCCGGTTGGCCGCGGTTCGGGGCCATCGCCATCGGCACGTTCGCGGTCATCGCCCCGCTCGCGCTCGAGCTCACCGGCGTGATCTCGCCCTCGTTCCAGTTCGTCGGCGGCAAGCTCGAGCTCGCGTCGCGGGTGGTGACGCTCTCCCCCGCGCCCACGCTGCTGCTGCTCTTCGGGATCACGCTCGCGCTGATCGCGATCCCCTCGCTCATCGTCGCGCGCGCACACGACGACGCCACGGAGGCCAAGAAGCGCCTCGCCACCCACCTCTGGCACCTGCGCAAGATCGTGCCCGGCGGCGCCTAGGACACATGACCCCGCAGACGCTCCGTCGACGCCTCCGGAGGATCGGCGCCTCCCTCCGCGAGCTCGAGGCCCTGGATGCCAACCGCGAGGTGTTCGGCGCCGACACGCACCAGTATCGCCGGATCGAGGCCGTCGACGAGACTGACCTCGCGCGCTGGGAGAAGCGGCAGGGCGTGACCCTCTCCGAGGAGTACCGCGCGTTCATCGTGCAACTCTTCGCCGGCGGGCCCGGCCCGGGGTACGGCCTGCTCCCGCTCGACGTCCGGGAGAAGAAGTTCGCCTCGCTGGGTCGTCCTTTCCCCTGGGGCGACGACGAGGCCCTCCACGCGCTCGCCCAGCGCCGCAAGGAGCTGAAGAAGGGGCCGTTCTGCTGGTTCGGGTACGAGTTCGAGCGCTACCCCGATGGCTGCCTGACCCTGAACGACTACGGCTGCGCGTGGAACGGCGAGCTGGTCCTCACCGGTCCGCAGCGTGGTCGCGTCTGGTACGTCGGCGACAACGCATTTCCCTGGCGCACCGCTGGAGACCGACCGGCTTCCTCGACTGGTACCAGGACTGGATCGACGAGAGCCTCGCCGAGCTGCGTGCGAAGGCCTGACGTCAAGCTGGACGCTCACGCACCGAGACCAGCCCGTGACGCCGCCATCCGAGGCGCACGAGCCAGGTGTGGGGTGGGTGAACTGGGGCGCCGTCGAGTGGCACGGGCGAGAGCTCGCGGAAACCGTCGAACCAGGCCGCCGACGAGCATGGATCGAGCCGCGTAGCGGCGAGTCTCTGGTGCTTCTTGAAGTTGTGCAGCACGTACGCGAGGGCGAACCGCACCTCCCGCGGCGTGCGCAGCGGCCGCACGTGATACCGGTCGTCGAACACGCGCCCTCGCCGCCCGAGGACGCGGTTGATGGCACGCGCGAGCCGCACGCCCAGCCCCTGCGCTCCCACGCGAAGCGCGCCCCCGGCCGCCGCCTCGACGATCAGGTGCAGGTGGTCGTCCTGCACCGAGAAGTGGACGACCCGGAACGCCGAGTGCGCCGCGCGGTGCGCATCGAGCGCAGCGACGATGGCCGGAAAGACCTCGGCACCGCGCAGCGAGGGCAGCCCGGCGACCCGACGCCAGGTGAGGTGCTCGGGGGTGGAGGCCCGGTGTGCTGGACGAGGCTGGTGCGGCACCAGCGGCCGTGGAGCGAGGCGTGGACGCCCTGCGCCCGCACGTTTGCCTCCCCAGCCGGAGGTGAGCGGCAGCGCAAGCTGGGCCTTGGAGCGCCTCATCTCGAATCAGCATAGTTCACGGAGTCGGCCTTGTCGACGATGGGCTGGCCCGCGGTCCCGGTGAATCGGATCCGCAGCATGGCTGGCAGAGTCCGTCGGGAGCGAACGCCGCGCGGGTCAGGTCCTCGCGCCGCTAGCGCCCTTGCTTCTCCTGCTCTTCCAGGCGCTTCTGGTCCTCCGCGAAGCGCACCTCGTCGGCGCGAAAGTCGGCTTCCGTACCGCGACGAACCGCCGCGGGCGGCGAGCGCTCGTCTCTCCCGTCGCCGAACAGCGCTCTCCCGAGCGCGGATCCCAACCCGTAGCCGAGCCAGCGTCCGAAGAAGTGGGCCATCACGCGGAACACTGCAGCATCCGGTCCACCGACGATCGTCGGCAAAGGAGCCCGTGGTCACGTGGAGGTCGAGGCGTCCTGCCTCGGCCTCAACCATCCTGCCCGCGCGAGAGCGCGTCGAGCGCGCCCTCGAGAGCCTCGTCGTCCTCGACGTCTGCGGCCGCCTCGATCGCGAGCCGGAGCCGCGGTGAGGCACAGGTGGCCGCCACGCGGCGAAGGCGCGCTCGCCCGTTGTCGTCGAGGTGTTCATGGAGACCCGCCGCCGCGACCGCCCGCTGGGGCAGGCCCACGTTCGGGGCGTCGACGACCGACCACAGGTCCTCGACGGTGAGCGAGGCCGCGCGGAACGTATCCGGGCGCCGCACCGCTGCCCGCAGCTCCTCCACCCACTCGTGAACCGGCCGCGCGCCGCGCGCGGGGAGCTCCGGGATGCGCCTCGCCTCCCCTTCCTTCAGCTCACGGAGGCGCTCGACGACGAGCTCGCGATCGCGCGCCATGGGCAGTCGCAGGCGCTCGCCGCCCGCCATCTCGACGACGACGGCGCCACCGACGTCGTCGACGTCGCGGATGTTCGCCGCGGCCACGTGACGGGACCCGAGGCGACGCACGCGCAACCCGTCACGACCGACCGTGAGTCGCCCGACCCGCGCGACGAGGCCGACGACGACCAGTACCGCCATGGTCACGAGCCAGAAAGTCCGCAGGGCCTTGTCGTCGGAGAAGGCCCAGGCGATGAGTCCGGCGAGCGACGCGGCCGCAGCCGCGCCGACCGACACCTTCTCCTGGAGACGACCGACGAGCGAGAACGTGCTCGTTCGCTGCGCGGAATCGGTCCCGAGGGCGCGCAAGACGTCTCGGGCGTGGTCCAGGCGATCGAACACGAGCTCGATCCGCGGCCGCAGCACACCGCGATCGACGACGAGGCGCGCGCCGGCGGGATCGGGAGCGACGAGGGCGTCCCGCACCTGTGCGACGGCGAACAGGAGCCTCCAGCTGTCCGGCTCCACGAGACACACTTCACCGTCCGCGACGAGCAGCTGCTGGGAGCTCGTGGTGCTCCCACGCAGGTTGCCGAGGCAGAGGTGCAGCCCGAAGAAGGCGATCCAGAAGCCGAGCCAGCCGCTGGCGAAGGCGCCCAGAACGGCCAGGAGCAGCACGACGGGAATGGCCTGCAGGCGTGGCCGCGAGACCAGCGTCACGCCCTCGACCCGAACCTCCGACATCGGGGCAATCTACCCCACGCACGTCGGCTTGCCGCCGCAGATCCAGCGGGCCACGGCGTGCTCGCGCTGCCGCCTCGCCTCCGCGGAGTTCCAAAGCTCCGCGAGCGGCGTCGCGAGCACGTTGCCCACCACCGGCAGCAGAAAGTCGTCGATGGCGACGTCCCCGTTCGGGAACACGCAGGCGCGCTCCCACGCCGCGCGACACGGGTGGATCTCCGTCCGGTTCGCGAACTCGTCGGCCGCGAGGAACGCGCGCGCGGGCTCGTCGAGCTGACACCGCCACACCGGCGGCGGGGTCACGTGGTCCACCGCGACCAGCCCGAGCGACCGCGCACGCTCGACCGCCGCGGCGATGCGCTCGTCGGGCAGGTCGAGCATCTCGGCCCGCGCGAACGGCGTCGCGGGCACCGGCTCCTCGAGCTTCACCCAGTCCACGCCGAGCCGCGCGGCGAGCTCGACGAACGCGCCGAGCTCCCCCACGTTGCTGCGCATGACCACGCAGGAGAGGCCGATCCGCAGGTCCAGACGCTGTGCCTGGCGCAGCTCCACCGTCGCGCGCACGTTCGCGCAGATCGCCTGGAAATCCCCGCCGATCCGGATGCGATCGTTGGTCGCCGCCGTCGCGCCGTCGAGCGACACGAACAGCGACCGCACCCCGTGCTCGAAGAGCCGCGCGGTCATGGCTGGACGCAGGAGCTTGCCGTTGGTCAGCAGGTGGACCATGCCCCCGGGCCGCTCCTCCTGGATGGCCTGGAGCATCGGGAACAAGAGGGGGCTCGTCAGCGACTCGCCGCCGTGCACGAACCCGAACCACGCCGCGTGCGCGAGGTCGTCGCGAAGCCGGTCGAGCACGGCCGGGCTCATCGAGCGGGCGGTGCCGCGCGCCGTCTTCTCGGGGGCGAGCGTGAGGCAGTGCGCGCAGCGGAGGTTGCAGACCTCCGTCAGCGAGAAGTCGAGGCGCAGCGGCCGCCCGGCGACGACCGGGCTCGCCGCCCCCAGATCGCGGTCGCGCAAGACGGGCAACGCCTGTACGAACGCGGCCCGGCGCGCCGTCTGCTCGGGCGTCCGCGTGCGCCGCACGACGAGCCCCGCGTTCGCCCCGAGGTGCAGCGTCTGCCCGACGACGCGCGCCTCGCCCACGGCCGCCCGCACCTCGAGCGCGCCGAGCTCGTCGTCCTCGAGATCCACCTCGAGGGGCTCGTCCGAGGCGTTGAGCGCGACGTCCAGCGTCTCGCCCGCGCGCCTCCGGAAGACGAGGAGCGGCCCCTCGGCGAACAGCACCTCGAACGAGCCGCCAGCGAGGGCGCGTGAGGCGCGCAGCGCGAGCAGTCGCGTCACCAGCGCCCGCATCCCCTCGTCACGATCGCGCCACGGCATGGGCATCCGATCGCCCCACGCGCCCTCGATCTCCATCGCGACGTCCGCCGACGACAGCCCGAATTCCTCGCCGTAGAGCAGCGCGGGGATCCCGGGAGAAGCGAGCAACAGGAGGAGCCCGAGCGGCGTGCGCCCGAGGTCGCCGTGGCGGCGCGCGATCGAGGCGAACCGTGGGTGATCGTGGGTCGACAGGAAGCGCACCGCCCGGCCGGCGGCGCTCCCCCGCACGAGCTCGGCGCGGCGCAGACCCTCGGCGAACGCGGCCGCGTCGATCGATCGCTGCGCGACGAACGCGGTGGCGAGCGCGTGGAACGAGAAGTCGGTCGCGAAGTCGACGGCCGAGGCGAACCGGAAGGCGTGCGGCGGCACCACCTCGCCGACGACCACCGCCTCGGGGCGCACCAGCCGCAGCCGCCTCCGCACGGCCTCCGCGAAGTCGAGCGGGACGTCGGCGACGGCGTCGAAGCGGAACCCGTCCACGCCGAGCCCCGCGAGGTAGTCGACGGTCGAAAGCGCGAGCGCGCGCACGTCGGCCGAGGCGAGGTCGAGCAAGGGCGCGTCGTCTCGGTGCCCGTAGTGCAGGAGCCGCTGGCCCTCCCACTGGAACCACGCCGCGAACCGCGAGGCGCGCCCGTGCGCCCGGACGTCGTCGTAGGCCGGGAATCCAGCCCCGACGTGCACGAACGAGAAGTCGAGCAGGAGCCGCATTCCCCGCGCGTGCACGCCCTCGACGAGCCGCGCGAACGCCGCCTCACCGCCGAGCGCGGGATCGACCTGCAGCGGATCGACCAGATCGTAGCGGTGACAGCTCGCGGCGCGCTGCACCGGGGTGAGGTAGAGCGTGTCGACGCCGAGCGCGCGGAGCTCGTCGAGCGAGGCCGTGACGCCGTCGAGGTTGCCGCCCGCGGGCGCGTCGCCCCGCGGGTCGACCCACGCCGCCTCGGGCACCCGCCGGAATCGATCGACGAGCACCGTGTACACGTTGCCGAGCTCGCCCCGCGCGCGCGGACCCCGCTCCCAGCGCAGCACGTCACCGTGGGCACGGCCGTCGATCTCGAAGGCGAGCTCCACCGCGTCGCTCGAGACCGGCAACACCGCGAGCAGGATCTCGTGTTCGTCCTCGTCGACGAACGGCGCGCAGTCGACCGCCACCCACGGGTCCCCCGGATCCTCGCGGTACCGGAGCCGCACCCGCTCGCCGTGCCCGCGACGCAGCCCCACGAACACGCGCAGGGTGCCGTCGAGATCCTCGCTGACGCACGGCGCACCGGGCGCGAACAGCAAGGGCTCCTCGGCGCCCCCGACGACGAGCACCTCGTTGCGGACTCCGCCCACGCTGCGCGTGCGACCGCGCGGCTCGACCCACGCGTCGGCGAGCCGCGCCTTGGCAGGCATAGAGGCCCGGCGGAACGCTCGCGGAGAACGTGCCGTCGGGGAGCACCCGCCCGTGCAGCCAGTCGGTCAGCTCCCCGAACAGCGTGGCGCCGCGCGGGAAGGTGAGGTGGACCGAGGGGACACACCTCACCTTCGTCGCGACGCGCCCTCAGGGCAAGGGCTTGAACGTCGCCGTGCTCTTGCCGCGCTCGAACACGCTCACCTGACCGCACCTGGCGAAGTGGTTGGCCGACGGATACGGCGTGCCCGCCTGCGCGACGTCGCCCTCCCAGCCCGGGCCGTTCGAGACGAAGCTCTTCACCTCGAACCACCGCGCGCCGTCGAGCCCCTTGAAGGCCTGCGTGCAGTCCATGTCGACGTCGAGCATCCACAGGTGCGGCCCGACGGTGTTCAGCTTCTCGAGGCCGTAGCCGTCGACGGGGACCGTCTTGGTCGCGCCCCAAGAGCTCGGCCAACCGTTGGTGGTCCAGTCGGCCGCGGTGCCCTGCGCGAGACCGGCCGCCGAGGGCACGAGCTGCGTCGTCTCGCGCCCGTACCAGTCGAGGAACGCGTCGCCGAGCTTCCACGGCTTGGTGGTCGCGTTGCGCAGGTTGCGGTGCACGATGGGGAGCGCGCAGCGGAAGTTGGGCGAGCCGTCGTCGTTCTGGCAGTCGACGCCGCGCAGCTTCTTGGAGGCGTCGTGGTCGATGCCGCCGCGCACGAACAGGTCCTGCCCGGGCGAAGTCTCGCCCTTGATGAACACCACCGTGCGCGCGAAGCCCTTCTCGATCGGCTCCTTGGGCTCCGTGCCCGAGGGCGAAGTTGGTGCCCGCGCCGCTCGGGTTGTCCCACTTCTCGCGGACGAGGATCCACTCGCCCTCGGCGAACTTGCGCTCGGTCACCTCACCGTAGGTCGGGTACTTGGCGACGAGGTACGTCTTCACGTGGAAGTACAGGGACGCCTTGGTCGCGCCCTCGGGCACGTGCAGGCGCGTCTCCTGCGACTTGCCGTAGCGCAGGTACGAGCTCGGGCTCGCGACGAGGGTCTGCTCCTCGAAGCCCTTGCCGAAGTCGTAGCCGACCGCGATCACGTGCACGAGCTCGCCGAAGACGTCGCTCTCGTAGGTACCGAAGCGCGGGTTGTAGGTCTTCACGCGGCCGATGCGGCGCTCGACCGTCCCGGTGTCGACGAGGCGCTCGGCGCGCGGCTCGGCGTAGGCGACCACGAGCTCGGAGCCGGCGATCGGCGCGCCCTTCTCGAGCACGCGGCTGCGCGGCCCGGTGGCGTCGAGGTCGAAGAACACGTGCTTGTTGGGGAGCTCGCCGCCGAACACCGGCGTCTCGGCGAGCGGGTCGCGGCCGGTCTTCTTGCCGTCGGCGCTCGTCGCCTCGAGGACGGCGCGGAACCCGGTGACGCCCTTCGGGACGACGAACGCGTCGGTGCGCGCGTCGGGCCAGCCGTAGGTGGCGTCGCTCTTCCACGAGGTGACCTTCACCGTCTGCGTCGACACGGTCGCGGCGCCGCGGAGCCACGTGATCACGAGGCGCGCGGAGCAGCTCGAGAGGTTGTCGGTCGTGACGCTGCCCGCGTCGTCCTGGACGAGCGGCATGATCGCCCAGCCCGGCACCTCGAGCGTGAGCTTCTCACCCACGCGGATGAACTCGTCGCTCGTGCCGCCGTTGACTACAAACTGCTTCAACGGCGTGCCCGAGGGACCGTACGAGGGGTAGTCGAGGCGCAGCGTGGCCTCGCCCGGGCTCGGCACCGAGTAGGCGGCGGACTGGGCCGAGACCTCGGTCTCGAACCCTTCCTGCGCGTGGTTCGCGGGGGCGCAGGCGGCCTGCGCGAGCGCGGCGCCGACGAGCGCGACAGCAGTCTTCCGGACGGTGATCTTGACCATGGTCGACCTCGCTTCCGAGGGGCTCGTAACTCATTGGTGAGTTACGCGCAACCACAATGTAGGCACCGCTATTTTCAAGGGCATTCTGGAGCTCAGCCAGCCTCGCGGGTGGCCTCGCCCCGAAGGCACCAAGGGGGCTCGCCGCAGGCTCTCGAGGGTGCCCTCTGCGACCTCTGCCACGAGCGCTCTCGGCCACGCACGAGGCCACGCGTCCGAGCACGGCCCGGAGGTGCGGCCGCTCGCAGGCGAAGGAGGCCGGCGGCGATCGCCTGTCGTCGCGAGCATCGACGGCACTGCGTGACCGCCGGTGACCTCGGGCCGACGACGGTTCCGACGTCAACACCGGGAGCCGTGCCCATCGCCTCCGCCACCGGCAAGCCGAAGCCCTCGGTGTGCGACGGATGGCAGAGGCAGAGCGCGCCCCACATCAGCGCGCGCAGATCCTCGAACGGCATCGCGGCGTGGAAGTGCACGCGCCCCTCGAGGCCGAGTTCGGCGGCGAGCGCGCGGTATGGACCGCTGCCACCGATGCGCTGCACGAGCACGAGGTGAATCGCCTGGTCGTCGGGGAAGGCACGGGCGAAAGCCCGCAGGACGCCGTCGTGGTTCTTGTAACCCGCCGCCTGGCCCACCGTGAGGACGATCTCCCTCGCCCCCTTCGCATAGCGCTCGCGGGCGGTGGCGATCGTGGACTGCTCGCCCGGGCGCGGGGGGCGCCACGCGTCGTCGATGGCGAGCGGCGTGACGTCGATGCGATCGGACAGGTGGGGCGCGTGCTCCACGATCCGCCGCCGCGAGGCCTCGCTCACGGTGAGGACGCGCTCCGAGATCCGCAGCGCGCGGCCGATCCCGTGCCTCCAGAACAGCGTCTCGACGAGCCCCCACGGCCCCGGTACGCGGCAGTCCTCGGGACTGTCGAGCCACATGAGGTCGTGGATGGTGGTGACGACCGGACAGGGGAGCCGCGCGGGCGCGAGGTTGAAGGTGGCGTGGAAGAGGTCCACGCCTCGCAGATCGACGACGTCGGGCAACGCCCACATCGTGACCGGCCCTCCGGGCTCGTAGGGCACGATCTGCTCGCGGACGTTGGGCGCGGTCGACAGCGGCCCGTTGGCGCGCGGATGGCGCAGCAGCAACCAGTCGATCTCCGGCCCGAGGTGCGGAAGGCGGTCGACGAGCGCGCGCACGTAGGCGCCGATGCCGCTCGCGCGCTCCCGGATGTATCGGCAATCGATGGCGGCACGCGATCGCATGGTGGTTCGTACCGCTGGATGTCGGAATCCAGACGACGATGCGCGTGGGAATTGTTTGGATACGTGAAGCGACCACCGAACGTCGGGTCAGGACGCGGGCAGCTCGACGAACACCGTGGTCCCGACGCCGAGCTCGCTCGTGAGGCCGATGGTTCCCCCATGCGCCTCGACGATGCGCTTGGCCAGAGTGAGCCCCCAGGCCGAGCCCACCTTCGCGCGGGTGCGTGACGCTTCGGCCCGGAAGAACGGGGTGAACGCTCTGTCTCGATCCTCTGCCGTCATGCCCATGCCGTGGTCTTCGATCTCGAGGCGCACCTTGCCGGTCTCGGCCCGTGCCCGGAGCACGATGGGGCCCTTCGTCGGTCCGTAGCGCCGCGCGTTCTCGAGGAGGTTGCCGATCACACGACGGACGAGCATCCCGTCGACCTCGAGCGCCGGCAGATCGCTCCCGAGATCGACCTCGACGCGCGTGTCGGGGTGAGCCGTCGTGAGGCGGTTGACCGATTGCTCCACGAGCTCGGCGACCGTGGCGCGCGCGACCCGCAGCGGCGGAAGCGACTCTCCGGCCCGGCGCGCCTCGAGGTCGAGCCGCGCCGTCGTGAGCACGTCCTCGACCAGGCGCTGCAGCTCGCCGAGGTCCTCGTCGATCTCGCCCAGCATGGCCTGGGCCGTCGCCGGGTCGCCCTCCGTGGCGATGTCGAGCGCGGTGCGGATCCGCGCGAGAGGCGTGCGGAGCTCGTGGGAGACGTTGGCGAGGAGCTCGCGTTCGGTGCGCAGCAGCTGCTCGACCCGGTCGGCCATCTCGTCGAAGGCGTGGGCCACCTGGCCGAACTCGTCCTTCCGGTCGAGCTTCACCCGCGTGGAGAGCTCGCCCGAGCCGAACGCCCGGGCAGCCCCCGCGATGGCCGTGAGCGGACGGTCGAGCCACCGCGCGACCCCCAGGGTCCCGAACACGAGGAACACGAGCACGAGCGCGAGCGTGATCCAGAGGCGCGCGGTGAACGTGGGTGGCGGAGGATACGAGACCGTGACCAGCGCCCCCGCCGCGGGGCCCGTGCGGATGGGCTGGGTCGCGGTGCGCGCGCTCTTCGGTACGGAGGGCTCGCCGGCGATGAGCACGCCGTTCTTGTCGCGCACGCTGATCGACAGGTTGTAGGCGCCGTGGAGGCGCTCCACCGCGGCGGGCAGGTCCTCCGGCCGCTCGACGTGGCCGAGGATCTCGGTGACGAGCGGAGGGGTGATCGGGCGGACGACCGGCCCGAGCGCGCGCGCCACCGTGATGAACGAGCCGAGCACCACGACTGCGAGCACGACGCCGACCAGGTAGATCTGCCAGACGAGGCGCACCGTCAGGCCTTCTCGAGCGCGAGCATGTAGCCGATCCCGCGGATGGTCTTGAGGATGCGGGGGCTCCGCGGGTCGTCGCCGAGCTTCGCGCGGAGGTGGGAGACGTGCACGTCGATCGAGCGATCGAACGCCTGGTCCGCGCTGCCCCGCACGAGCTCGATGAGCTGCTCGCGGGACAGCACCCTCCCCGCGCGCTCGGCGAGGGCGCGCAGCAGGGCGAACTCGTACGTGGTGAGGGCGAGCTCGCGATCGCCGAGCGTGGCGCGCAGCGTCTTCGGCTCGACCGACAGCGGCCCCACCTCGATCCGGTCCTCGCCGCGCACGAGCTCGCCCCGTGCGCGCCGCACGTGCGCACGGATGCGCGCGAGCAGCTCGCGCGACGAGACCGGCTTCACGAGGTAGTCGTCCGCGCCCCCCTCGAGACCCACCACGCGGTCGCCCTCTTCGCCCCGCGCGGTGACCATCAAGATGGGGACGTCGAGCCGCTCGCGGAGCTGTCGGCACACCTCGAACCCATCCAGTCCCGGCAGCATGAGGTCGAGCAGGACCACGTCGGGCCGCAGCACCGCGGCCTGCGCCAGCGCCTCCTGCCCGTCGCCGACCACGAACACGAGGAGCCCGTGCGACTCGAGGTACTTGGCGGTCAGGCGCGCGAGACGCGCGTCGTCCTCGACGAGGAGCACGCGGATCGTCACGGTCGAGGTCATCGACGAGAGGATAGCGCGCGCCCGTGTGAGGGAATGTGAAGCCTCGTCGCTCCTGCGGCTCCCCGTGCCACCATCCCGTCGCCCCCCTTGGAGCCCAAGACCTCGTCCTCTCCGGCGCATCGTGCTCACCGTGCTGGCCCTCGGCGCCGTGCTCGGCATCGGCCTGTTCGTGCGGTCGCGCTCGGGCGGGACCTTCGGCGCCGGGGCGCCGTCGGCGTCGGCCTCCGAGCGCGTCGTGCCGGTTCCGGTCATCACGGTCACGGCGCGCGATCTCCCCGTGGTGCTCGACGCGCTCGGCTCCGTCGCCGCCTACAACACGGTCACGGTGAAGTCGCAGGTCGACGGCCGCATCGACAAGATCTTCTTCACCGAAGGCGGCTCCGTGAAGGCGGGCGAGCTGCTCGTGCAGATCGACCCGCGGCCGTTCGCCATCCAGGCGCAGCTCGCCGCGGCGGCCCTGATGCGCGACAAGGCGGTGCTCACCAACGCGAAGCTCGTCCTCGCCCGCAACGAGAACCTGCTGAAGCAGGGCGTCGGCTCGCAGCAGGCGGTCGACGACGCGCGCGCCGAGGTGGCCAAGAACGAGGGCGTGGTCGCCGGCGACGCCGCCACGGCCGCCAACGCGCAGCTGCAGCTCGACTTCGCGCGCATCAAGTCGCCGATCGACGGAGTCACCGGCGTGAAGCTGGTCGACGTGGGCAACGTGGTCCACCCGAGCGACCCGGGCGGCATCGTGGTGATCACCCAGCTCGACCCGATCGTCGTGCTCTTCACCCTGCCCGAGGACGATCTCCCGCGCATCAGCCTGGCCATGGCCACGCGCAAGCTGAGCGTCGACGCCTACAGCCGCGACGGCAGCCAGCTGCTCGCGAAGGGTGAGCTGCTCCTGGTCGACAACAAGATCGACCCCACCACCGCGACGATCCGGCTCAAGGCCGTGTTCGCCAACGAAAAGCGCGTGTTGTGGCCCAACCAGTTCATCAAGGCGCGCCTCGCGCTCAGCGTGAAGAAGGGCGCGATCGCGGTCCCCGCCACCGTCGTCCAGCGGGGTCCGCAGGGGCCCTATGCCTACGTCGTCGACGAGGGCGAGAAGGTGCGCCTCGTCCCGGTCGAGGTCGGAGATGAGCCAGGGCGACCTCGTCGTCGTGACCAAGGGGCTCTCCGTCGGTGACCGCGTGGTGGTCGACGGCCAGAACCAGCTCCGCCCTGGCGCCCGCATCGTCGCCCGCCCGTTCGGCTCGGCCGAGGGCAAGCCGTCCGGCACCCCGTCGGGCAAGCCGAGCGGGAAGCACCCGTGAGCATCTCGGCGCCGTTCATCCGGAGGCCGGTGGCGACGACGCTGCTGATGATCGGGCTCCTGCTCGCGGGTCTGGTCGCCTACCGCGAGCTCGCGGTCTCGGCCCTCCCGCAGGTCGACTACCCGACCATCGTCATCTCGACCTACCTGCCCGGCGCCTCGTCCGAGACGATGGCCTCGGCGGTGACCACGCCCCTCGAGCGCCAGTTCGGTCAGATCCCGGCGCTCACCCAGATGACCTCGGTGTCGAGCTTCGGCTGGTCGCAGGTGACCCTGCAGTTCAACCTGGATCGGAGCATCGACGCGGCCGAGCAGGACGTGCAGGCGGCCATCAACGCCGCGAGCAACCTCCTGCCGCGCACGCTGCCGGCCCCGCCCGTCTACAGCAAGAGCAACCCGGCCGACGCGCCGATCCTCACGCTCGCGATCTCCTCGGAGACGCTGCCCCTCGAGAAGGTCGACGACTACGCCGACTCGATCCTCGCGCAGAAGATCTCGCAGGTCTCGGGCGTGGGCCTCGTCACGCTCGGTGGCGGACAGAAGCCGGCCGTGCGGGTGCAGGTCGACCCGGCCGCGCTGGCCGGCGCCTCGCTCACCATGGAGGACGTGCGGCTCGCGATCGTGGCCGCCAACGTCAACCAGCCCAAGGGGAACATCGACGGCCCGCGGCAGGACTTCACGCTGCAGACCGACGACCAGCTCACCGAGGCCAAGCAGTTCGAACCGATCATCCTCGCCTACCGCAACGGGGCGCCGATCCGGCTCCGCGAGGTGGCCAAGGTCACCGACGGGGTCGAGAACAACCAGCTCGCGGGCTGGGCCGGCGACCACCGCGCCATCATCCTCAACGTCCAGCGCCAGCCCGGCGCCAACATCATCCAGGTCGCCGACCGGGTGAAGGCGCTCCTGCCCCAGCTCTCCTCCTCGCTGCCGCAGGGCATGAAGGTCGAGATCCTGACCGACCGCACCGAGACCGTACGGGCGTCGGTGCGGGACGTGCAGTTCACCCTCGTGCTCACCATCTGCCTCGTCGTGATGGTGATCTTCGTGTTCCTGCGCAACTGGCGCGCCACGCTGATCCCGGCGCTCGCCGTGCCGCTCTCGCTCGTGGGCACGTTCGGGGTGATGTACTTCCTCGGGTACTCCCTGAACAACCTCTCGCTCATGGCGCTCACCATCTCGACCGGCTTCGTCGTCGACGACGCCATCGTGATGATCGAGAACATCGCCCGCTACATCGAGGAGGGCGAGTCGCCGTTCGAGGCGGCGCTGAAGGGCGCCAAGCAGATCGGGTTCACGATCGTCTCGCTCACGGTCTCGCTGATCGCCGTGCTCATCCCGCTGCTCTTCATGCAGGGGCTCATCGGCCGCCTGTTCCGGGAGTTCGCGGTCACCCTCGCGGCGGCCATCGCCGTCTCGGCGGTGCTCTCGCTCACGCTCACGCCCATGATGTGCGCCCACCTCCTGAAGGAGGAGCGCAAGGAGGGCCGGATCTACCAGTGGAGCGAGCGCGTCTGGGAGCGGATCATCGCCGGCTACGACGTCGGCGTCCGCTGGGTGCTGCGCCACCAGCCGCTCACCCTGTTCCTCACCATCGCGACCGTCGCCCTCACCGCCTGGCTCGCCGTGATCGTGCCCAAGGGGTTCTTCCCGCAGCAGGACACGGGCCTCGTCCTCGGCGTCACCGAGGCGGCCCCCGACGTGTCCTTCACGCGAATGATCGACCTGCAGCGCGCCGCCGCCGACATCGTCCGCAAGGACCCCGACGTGGTCAGCGTGTCGTCGTTCATCGGCGCCGACGGGCAGAACGCCACGAGCAACAGCGGCCGCTTCTCGATCGCGCTCAAGCCCAAGGAGGAGCGCACGGCCGAGGTCGGCGCCATCATCGCGCGCCTGCAGCCCGAGCTCGCGAAGATCGCCGGCCTCTCGGTCTACCTGCAGCCGGTGCAGGACCTCACCATCGAGAGCCGCGCCTCGCGCACCCAGTACCAGTACACGCTCGAGGACGCCGACCCGGAGGAGCTCCGCACATTTGCGCCGCGATTGCTCGAGGAGCTGCGCAAGCTGCCCGAGCTGCGCAACGTCGCAAGCGACCAGGGGGCGGGCGGCCGCAAGATCACCGTGGTCATCGACCGCGACACGGCCTCGCGCCTCGGTGTGTCGCCGCAGCAGATCGACGACGTGCTCTACGACGCCTTCGGCCAGCGCCAGATCTCCACCATCTTCACCCAGCTCAACCAGTACCGCGTGATCCTCGAGGTCAAGCCCGAGTACCAGAACAGCCCCGCGGCGCTCGCGCAGGTGTTCGTGAAGGCCACCGGCGGGAACGAGCATCCCGCTCTCGTCGTTCGCCAGGTTCGAGGAGACCTCGGCGCCCGTGGCCATCGCCCACCAGGGCCAGTTCCCGGTGGTGACGCTGTCGTTCGACACCGCCCCGGGCGTCTCGCTCGGCGACGCGGTCGAGGCGATCGGCAAGGCCTCGGTGCGCCTCGAGCCCCCGCCGGGGATCCACGCCGATTTCCAGGGCACCGCGCAGGCGTTCCGCGCCTCGCTGGCGAGCGAGCCCCTCTTGATCCTGGCCGCGCTCCTCACCGTCTACATCGTCCTCGGCGTGCTCTACGAGAGCTACATCCACCCCGTCACGATTCTCTCCACGCTGCCCTCGGCGGGCGTCGGCGCGTTCCTCGCGTTGCTCGTGTGCCGGGTGGAGTTCACCATCATCGCCCTCATCGGCATCGTGCTGCTGATCGGCATCGTCAAGAAGAACGCGATCATGATGATCGACTTCGCCCTCGAGGCGGAGCGCGACCGGGGCCTCACCCCCGAGGCGGCGATCCACGAGGCCTGTCTCCTGCGCTTCCGGCCGATCATGATGACCACCATGGCGGCGCTGCTCGGCGGCCTGCCGCTCGCGATCGAGACGGGCACCGGCGCCGAGCTGCGGCGCCCGCTCGGCATCACCATCGTCGGCGGGCTCCTCATCTCGCAGGTGCTCACCCTCTACACGACGCCCGTCGTCTACCTGTACATGGAGCGCCTCTCCCGGCTCCTGCGTGGCCAGAAGGTCGTTCCCGTCGCGAACGAGGCTCCCGCGCCGTGAACGTCTCCGAGCCGTTCATCCGTCGGCCGATCGCGACGACGCTGCTCGCGGTCGCGATCCTGATGGCCGGGCTCGTCGCGTACAGGCTGTTGCCGGTCTCGCCGCTCCCGCGCGTGGATTTTCCCACCATCTCGGTGAACGCTGCGCTCCCCGGCGCCTCCCCCGAGACGATGGCCGCGGCGGTCGCGACGCCGCTCGAGCGCCGTTTCGGCCGCATCGCCGGGATCACCGAGATCACCAGCACCTCGGCGATCGGCTCGGTGCAGATCACGATGCAGTTCGACCTCGACCGCGACGCCGACTCGGCCGCGCGCGACGTGCAGGCCGCGATCGGCGCGGCGGGCGGCGAGCTGCCGACCAACATGCCGACGCGGCCCAACTACCGCAAGGTGAACCCGGCCGACACGCCGATCCTCATCCTCGCCCTCACCTCCGAGTCGCTGCCGCTCTCGCGCGTGTTCGAGGAGGCCAACACCGTCCTCGCGCAGAAGATCTCGCAGGTCGACGGCGTCGGGCAGGTGTTCGTCGGCGGCGGCCAGCAGCCCGCCGTGCGCGTGCAGGTCGATCCGCTCAAGCTCGCCGGCACCGGGCTCTCGCTGGAGGACGTCCGCACGGTCATCGCGGGCGCCACGGTCGACGTCCCCAAGGGCTCGCTGTCGGGCGCGCTCCTCACGCAGACGATCGGCGCCAACGACCAGCTGTTCGGCGCCAAGGCGTTCGAGGGGCTCGTCCTGCGTCACAACGCGGGCGCGGCCCTGCGCCTGCGCGACGTCGCGAAGGTGATCGACGACGTCGAGAACAACCGCGTCGCCGCCTGGGCCGACGGCCGCCGCGCCGTGCTCTGCATCGTCCGCCGCCAGCCCGGCGCCAACATCATCGAGACCACCGAGCGGGTCAAATCGCTGATCCCCAAGCTCTCCACCTCGATCTCCCCCGCGATCAAGCTCGAGGTCGCCGTCGACCGCACCGAGACCATCCGCGCCTCGGTCGAGGACGTGGAGAAGACGCTGCTCATCTCCATCGGCCTCGTGATCGCGGTGGTGTTCGTGTTCCTGCGCAGCGCGCGCGCCACGATCATCCCGAGCGTGGCCGTGCCGATCTCGCTCCTCGGCACGTTCGGGGTGATGTACCTGCTCGACTACAGCCTCGACAACCTGTCCTTGATGGCGCTCACCATCGCGACCGGCTTCGTCGTCGACGACGCGATCGTCGTCACCGAGAACGTGACGCGGTTCCTCGAGGAGGGCATGACCCCCGTCGAGGCCGCCCTGCGCGGCGCCAAGCAGATCGGCTTCACCATCGTCTCCATCACCGTGTCGCTGCTCGCGGTGTTCATCCCGATCCTGCTCATGGGCGGGATCGTAGGGCGCCTGTTCCGCGAGTTCGCCGTGGTGCTCAGCATCGCCATCGCCATCTCGGCGGTGGTCTCGCTCACCCTCACCCCGATGATGTGCGCGCAGCTGCTCCGGACGAGGAGCACCGAGCGGCCCGGCCTGCTCTCGCGCGCCTCGGAGGCGTTCTTCGACGGCCTGCTCGGCGCCTACTCCGCCGCGCTCCGCTGGGTGCTCCGGCACCGCCCGATCGTCGGCCTGCTCACCGTGCTCACGCTCACGCTCACCGTCTACCTCTACGTCATCGTCCCGAAGGGCCTGTTCCCGCAGCAGGACACGGGCATGCTCATGGGCTTCTCGGAGGCCCCGCAGGACATCAGCTTCCCCGCGATGCTCGCGCGGCAGACCAAGCTCAACGAGATCGTGAAGACGGACCCCGAGGTCCTCCACTCGGTGTCGTTCATGGGGGTGGGCCGGGTGGCTCGGCGGGCAACACCGGCACCACGTTCATCGCGCTCAAGCCCCGGTCCGGTCGCAAGGTGACCGCCGACGCCATCATCGCCCGGCTGCGCCCGCAGCTCGCCAAGGCCGACGGGATCACCCTGTTCCTCCAGTCGATGCAGGACGTCCGCATCGGCGGCCGCCTCGCGCGCACGCAGTACCAGTACACGCTGCAGGACGCGAACCTCGAGGAGCTCCTCGTGTGGGGCCCGAAGCTCGTCGACGCCCTCCGCAAGCTGCCGGAGCTCAAGGACGTGAACACCGACCAGCAGACGGCGGGGCGCCAGCTCGAGATCGGCATCGACCGCGACAGCGCGAGCAAGCTGGGCATCACCCCGGTCGCGATCGACGCGACGCTCTCCGACGCGTTCGGCCAGCGCCAGGTCGCGACGACCTACACCCAGGCCAATCCGTACCGCGTGGTGCTCGAGATCAAGCCGGAGCTCTCGACGACGCCCGACGCGCTCGACAAGATCTTCGTCGGCTCGGCGGGCGGCCCGGTGCCGCTCTCCGCGATCACCAAGGTGAAGGAGAGCGCCACCGCCCTCTCGGTGAACCACCAGGGCCAGTTCCCCTCGACGACGATCTCGTTCAACCTCGCGCCCGGCAAGGCGATGAGCGACGCGGTCGCGGCGATCGAGAAGGCGCGCCTCGCCATCGGCGCTCCCGCCACGGTGCAGGGCTCGTTCTCGGGCACGGCCAAGGCGTTCCAGAGCTCGCTCTCCTCGCAGCCGTTCCTCATCCTGGCGGCGCTCGTCACCGTCTACATCGTGCTCGGCGTGCTCTACGAGAGCACCATCCACCCCATCACGATCCTGTCGACGCTGCCGTCGGCGGGCGTCGGCGCGCTCCTCGCGTTGCTCCTGTTCAAGACCGAGTTCAGCATCATTGCGCTGGTCGGCATCCTCCTGCTCATCGGCATCGTGAAGAAGAACGCCATCATGATGATCGACTTCGCCATCGAGCTGGAGCGCGACGAGGGCGTCCCGCCGGTCGACGCGATCTACAAGGCGGCGGTGCTCCGCTTCCGCCCCATCCTCATGACCACGATGGCGGCGCTCCTCGGCGGCCTCCCGCTGGCGATCGGCGGCGGCGCGGGGTCGGAGCTCCGCACCCCGCTCGGCATCACGATCGTCGGCGGCCTCCTGCTCTCGCAAATCCTGACGCTGTTCACGACGCCGGTCATCTACCTGGCGATGGACCGCTTCACCAAGCGCCGGGCCTGAACCTGCGGAGTCAGGGCTCCCTGCAGACGTTGGCCTTGCCCGTGCCGTCGAGCTTGGTCTCCGCCCGGCACACGTAGGCGGCGCTCCCCGCCGTGCTGCCACCGATGCCGGCACACGAGGTGTTGTCGACGCAGACCATCGCGCACTTGCCGGAGTCGGAGGTGATGCAGACGGTGCCACCAGGGCAGTCGAGGTCGCTCTTGCACGCCTTGGTGCAGGTGTTGTTGTCGCACTTGTACGTGCACTGCGCGTCCTTGGTGCACGTCGCACCGACGACGAGGCCGGTGGGCCCGACGCCGGGATCCGTGGTGCTACCAGAGGAACAGCCGAGCCCGAGAACCAGAGTCAGCGGCCAGAGTCGATGGTGCATGAAGGATCTCCCTTCCTGCACGGTACCGAGGGCCCCCGGCGAGCAGACAGCCTCAATGGACGAATCCAGCGAGGCCACCCGCGGCAATCTGTCTCACTTCCAGCAGAAGTTGCTGTGCGGCTCGCCGTGGCAAGTTCCGCTGCACGACCACGCCGTGCCGCAAGGGTTGCCCGCGGCGCCAGGCGCCTTGGTCGTCACCGAACCTCCCGACGGACCGGTGATGGTCCCCGATACCTCCTTCGTGCCGTCGAGGTGCGTGCTCCCGCTCGCCGCCGGGTGACAGGACGTGCAGGCGAGCCCTTCCCCCGAGTGCTTCGGGTGCCGGTTGCCGAGGCCACTCATCGAGTTCGAGTGGCACGCGGTGCAGCTGCCCGCCGTCCAGGCCCCGCCGGCCCAATACGGGGTCACCGCGGGCGGACCACCGCGACCGTTCGAGTGACAACCGCCGAGGCAGGTGCCACGCGCGGTGACGGGCGTGCCGGTCGACGCCGTCGCGCTGAACGTCATGCCGACGGCACCCGCGGTGAAGGCGACGTCGCCGTGGTGGCCCGTGGTCTCGAGCGTCGCGCTCGGCACGTAGCCGAGGGCGTGCGACACGTCGCCCGTCGCGGGGACCGTGTGGCAGGTCGCACACGCGAACGCGACGTGCGTCGTGCTGCTCGTGAGGTGCGCCGTGTGGCGTCCGACCGCGAGCGTGTTGGTCGCCGTCTCCTTGGCGACGCCGACCGGCGGGCTCCACTGGCTCGGCGGCGTGCCGTGGCAGTACGAGCATCCGCGCCAGTCGGTGCCCTTGTGGCAGCTCGCGTTGTTGCAGGAGACCCCCACCGTGCCACCCGCGTAGTCCGCGCCGTGGCAGTCGGTGCAGAGGCGACCGTGCTCGTCCTTCTGCTGGTTGGTGAGGAAGTAGTGGCTCCCGTGGTGGTTGGCGCCGCCCCGGGGCGAGGTCCAGCCGCCGAGATCGTGGTACTTGGTCGACTCCTTCTTGCCGTTCACGTGCAGCGTGCGGTCCGCCCACGTGGCCGTCTTCGTGGTCGCGTTGTAGCCCGCGATGACCGTGCCGTGGCACATCGCGCAGTCGGTGCTCGTGCTGTGCGAGCCGCCCGGCGGGTTGGTGTGGCAGCTCGCGCCGCACGCGACGTAGCTACCGTCGACCGTCGTCCAGAGCGGCGCCTTCTTCAACGTGCCACCCGCGATCGCGCCGGCCAGCGTGGAGCCGTGGCAGTAGACGCTGGAGCACGAGACGGTGGCCGAGTCGTAGGCGGGCGTCGCCCCGCCCGTGGTGCTGAGCGCGCCCCACGAGAAGTCGGTCACCGAGTTGGTGTGGGTCGGCGAGATGGGCACCGCGTGGCAGTCGTTGCACGCGAGGTCCTTGCGCCACGTGCTCGTGAGCAGGTGGTTCTGGTGGGCACCGACCGCCTTCTGCGAGCTCAGGGTCTCGCCCTTGGTGCCCTTGGGCGGCGCGGCGTCGGTGGTCAGCGGGTTGCCGTGGCACGAGGTGCAGGTCAGGTCCACGCGGTCGACGACACCGTTGATGTGGAGCGTGCGGTTCTTCCAGACCGTGGCCTTGGTCGCGGGGTCGTAGCTCGTGACGACCGCGCCGTGGCAGGTGTTGCACGCCGTGGAGCTCGGGTGCGTCCCGCCAGGCGGGTTGGTGTGGCAGCTCGCGCCGCAGGCCTCGAACGAGCCGTCCGCCGTGGTCCACACGGGCGACCGCTTGGTCGTGCCGCCGCTCGCCGCGGGCAGCAGCGTGCTGCCGTGGCAGTACACGCTGGAGCAGGTCGCCGTCGCGCCGTCGTAGGCCGGCTTCGCGCCGTCGGCCGAGCTCAGCGTGCTCCACGCGAAGTCCGTGACGCCGTTCGAGTGCGACGACGAGGCCGGCTTCACGTGGCAGTCCGCACAGACGACGTCGCGGTGCCACGCCGAGGTCGAGAGGTGCTTCTGGTGCGCGCCGACAGCCTTCTGCGAGCTGAGGGTCTCGCCCTTCGTCCCCTTGGGCGGAGCCTCGTTCACCGCGGGGTCGCCGTGACACGAGGTGCACAGCAGCGCCGACTTCTCGACCACGCCGTTGACGTGCAGGGTGCGGTTCTTCCAGGTGGCCGTCTTGGTCGCCGGGTCATAGGTCGCGATGACGGTGCCGTGGCACGTCGGACAACCCGTGTCGGCGGGGTGGGTGCCTCCCGGAGGGTTGGTGTGGCACGTGGTGCCGCACGCTTTCCACGTGCCGTCGACCACGTTCCAGATCGGGCTGCGGGCGACCGTGCCGCCAGTGGCGGCGCCGAGCAGACCGTCGCCGTGGCAATACACCGTCGAGCACTTGGCGCTCGCGGAGTCGTAGGCGGGCTTGCTGCCGCGCGTGGTGGCGAGCGCACCCCACGCGAGGTCGGTCTTGCCGTCGAAGTGCGACGTCGAGGTCGGCACCACGTGACAGTCGCCGCAGACCATGTCCTTGCGCCAGGTGCTCGTCGCGAGGTGGGCCTGATGCGCGCCGACGGGCTGGGCCGTCGTGGCGGTCTCCCCCTTGGTGGAGAGCGGGGGCGCCGGATCGCCCGTCACCGAGTTGCCGTGGCACGTCGTGCAGGTCAGCGTCGAGCGCTCGACGATGCCGTCGACGTGCAGCGTGCGGTCCTTCCAGGTGGCGGCCTTGGTGACCGGGTCGTAGGTGGCGATCACCGCGCCGTGACACGAGGGGCACGCGGTGTTGTTCGGGTGGGTGTCGCCCGGCGGATTGGTGTGGCAGCTCGAGCCGCAGGCGTTGAAGGTGCCGTCGACCTGGTTGAAGATCGGCTCGCGGTTGATCGTGCCGCCGGTGACGGCGCCCTTCAGCGTCGTGCCGTGGCAGTAGACGCTCGTGCAGGTGTACGAGGTCGTGTCGTAGAGCGGGGTCGCGCCGCCGCTCGTCGCCACGGTGCTCCAGACGAAGTCGGTCTTGCCGTCGGAGTGCTCGGTCAGGAACGGCAACGCATGGCAGTCGTTGCACTGCACGTCGCGCCGCCAGGTGCTCGGGCGCAGATGGTTCTGGTGCGCACCCACGGCGTGGTCGGTGGTCGCCGTCTCGCCCTTGGTCCCCTTGGGGGGCGCCGGGCTCTTGGCGACCGGATCGCCGTGGCAGGTCGTACACGTCTTGCCGCCGACGAGGTCGACGGTGCCGTTGATGTGGCGCGAGGCGTCCTTCCAGACCGCGGTCTTGGTGGTGGCGTCGTACGAGGCGATGACGTCGCCGTGGCAGGTGGAGCAGCTCGTCGAGGTGATGTGTCCGCCACCGGGTGGGTTGGTGTGGCAGCTCTCTCCGCACTTCGAGTACGTGCCGTCGACGACGTTCCACATGGGCACCCGCGCCGCGCTGGCACCCGCCGGTGGAGGCAGGAGTGTCGCGCCGTGGCAGTACGCCCCGCGACAGGTGAACGTGGTGTCGTAGCTCACCGAGCCCGAGAGCGCGCTCCACTTGAAGTCGGTCTTGCCGTTGCTGTGGGTCGGGGTCGTGGGGACCTCGTGACAGTCGGCGCAGAGCACCTCGTGCCGCCAGGCACTCGCGGCGAGGTGCTTGCTGTGCGCGCCGACCTTGGGTGAGGTCGTGTCGGTCGCGCCCGAAACCGCCTTGGGAGGGGCGGGATTCGCGGTCGCCGGGTCGCCGTGGCAGGTCGTGCAGATCGTCGGGAAGCCCACGTCGCTCGTCGCGTCGCTGGTCTCGGCCACGTCCTCGACGGCGTCCGCGGTGGACGTGTCGTCGCTCGAGTCCAGGGTCGCGGTGTCGGGCGTGGCCTCGGTCGCTGCCGTGTCGGTCGCGGTCTCCGCGTCCGCGTCCACGACGTCGACGTCCGGCTCCCCCTCTCCACCCGAGCCACCCCCACACCCGGCGAGGACGACGAACGCGACTGCGACGACATGACGAGGACGCATGACCGCTCCCCCTTCCAGGCAACACTGCAGGCCGACGCAGGCCCAGTACCGTCAGGGAGGCTCGGTCAGGTGATCTTTGTCACGCAACGCCGAGTATTTCTGCACCGATCGAGAGCAGACAAAAAGCGGCGAGGCGCCGATCGCTCGGCGCCTCGCTCGTCAGCCTCGCGGCTGGGCTTCGACTACTGGTGCACGTCGGCGATGGCCGCGACCTTGCCAGGTCCGTGGCACATCAAGCACTGCTCGGGCTTGCCGAGCGCCGTGGCGCGCGGCTGGTAGAGCGAGCCGTTGTTGTCCGCGAAGTGCTTCTTGGCGACAGGGCTGTCGTGGCAAGCACTGCAGGCGGCGGTGATCGGCGAGTGGACCAGGGTGGTGTCCTCGGCGTTGCACGGCGCAGCGAGCGTGCAGGTGCACGGCGCGGCGGTGGTGCAGGCGACGAGCGAGGCGCCAGAGCCCTGCGAGCCCACGGTACGGGTGCCGGACGTCGTGTACCCAGAGCCGTAGTTGGTGCCGGGGGTGACGTACGGCGCGATGAACGGCCCGATGGTGGCGGGCGCGGTCGGCGTGGAGCTGTAGGTGCCGGTGGCGGCGTAGCTGTACAGCATGTTCGGCACAGCGCTGGCGGTCGCCGAGGCGCTGAAGTCGTTCGTGTTGGGCGTGTGGCACTGCTGGCAGTTGTTCAGCACGCCCGGATAGGCGACCTCCCAGGCCTTGATCTCGCCGTGCCAGGTGAAGGGCACGGTGCGCTTACCAGAGCCGTGGATGGCGTGGATGATGTCCTTGCTGTTCACCGCCCAGCCGCCGTTGACGCGGTTCGGGTTGTGGCAGAACGAGCAGGTCGGCCCGTCGTTGCGCTGCCCGGCGTGGAACGTCGGGCTGACGCCGAGGCCGCCGTGGCACTTGTTGCACTTGGCGTTGTCGACGATCGCGCGGCGGGCCGTGTAGCCCGTGGCGGTCTTGAAGACGTTCGCCGCCGGCACGATGAGGCCACCGATCTTGGTCGTCGCGGAGTACGAGTACGCGGCGACGCTGGTCTGCGTCAGGGGCTGCGTGCTCGTCATGCTGTAGGTGTACCCGAGGCCGCCGGTGACCATCTTGGCGGTCGTCGGGAGGACGACGCTGCCGACGGTCAGGGTGTAGTAGCCCGTCGCCGTGTCACGCGTGAGCGTGGAGGTGGTGACGGTGCCGTCCCAGACGCCCTTGATGTAGACGCTCGCGCTCGCGTTGTAGTCCACCGGGGCGGCGATGCCGTCCTGGGGGAGCGACCACGCGAAGTACGCGCTCGGCGAACCGACGAAGCCGTCCATCAGCTCGGTCTTGGTGCCGGCCGCGTAGGTGCCGAAGTCGACGTCCGTGCCGTCCTTGATCAGCTTGAAGACGATCTTCGGGTTCTTGGTCGTCGCGTCGACGAGGACTTCCTTGACGTCGTACGTGATCTTCGCGGCGCCAGTCGGGACGACGCCCGCAGCGGCGATGTACGCGGCGTTGCTGTTGGCGCTCGGCAAGCACGGGTTCAGCGTCGTGCAGGTGCACGGCGAGGCCACGGTGCAGGACTTGGAGGCGCCACCGATGAACTGCCAGCCCGACATGACGTACTGGCCGTCCGGCGAGGTGGGGAGGGTACCCGTGGTGACGGTCGGCGGCTTGGCGACCGGCTGGTGCTTCGCCGTGATGTCCGCCGCCGTGTGGCAGAGGGTGCACGTGGTGTCGTCGGTCTTGGACCCACCCGTGTGGGCCTTGCGGCCGACCGGCGCGGTCGCCTCGAAGGAGACGTTGTCGTGGCAAGCGCCGCAAGCGCGCCGGCTCGGGACGTTCTTCCAGTTGTCGGCCTTGTCGGCGCCGCTGTGGCACTTCGCGCAGTTGCGGACGTCCTGCGGATAGGTGACCTCGTCGAACTGGACGGCCGAGTAGCCACCGCCGCCGCCGGCGCGGTCCGGCTTGAGGCCGAGCTCTTCGCCCATGTGGATCTTGTGCACGAAGACCGGCCAGTTGATGACCGACTCACCGTTGATGACGGCCGCGTTGCCGGTCCACTTGAAGGTGGGCGGCGTGGTCGCGCTCGCGGTCATGGTCGGCTCCGCCGTGACGGCGCCGGTGCTCGAGAACTTGCGCTGGTCGTTGTGGCAGGCGACGCAGATGTGCGTGTCGTACCGCGCGCCGCCGTGGAAGTCGGTCGACTTGAGCGCGCGGCCCCGGAACTCCGAGTGGCAGTTCAGGCAGTTGGCCTGGGCGACCTTCTCGTTCTTGCCCGAGACGTCGGCGCCGGTGGCCGGCACGAGGTCCTTGAAGGCGTTCATCGGGCGGAAGGGGTTGCCCGACCTCGACGCGATGACGGCGATGCGGTGGGTCTTGTCGGCTTCGTACTTGGTGCCGGCCGACGCCTCGACGTTGATGACCTTGGCGAAGGTGTACGTGTACGTGCCGTCGCCGTTGTCCTTCAGCGCGCCCGCCGTCGCCGTGGCGGCCGCCGTCGTCGACGCCGACTCGGTGCCCGCGCTCGCGGTGGCGTTCGCGGCGATGTAGCTGATCCACGTGTCGGACGCGCTCTTGCCCGCGCACGCGCCGGCAGTGGTGCAGCCCGGCTCGAGCTTGAGGACCGCCGCGCGCCAGCTGATGCCCGCGCCGTCGGTCAGGCTGTTGAGGCCCTTGACCGGCATGCCCTTGCGATCGGTGACCTTCATCGTGAGGACGGGCTTGCCGTCGGCGGGGAAGTCCGCCTTGACGATGGTCAGCGTGGGATCGAGGACTTCCTTCTCGGCGGGAGAGAGCAGCGCATAGTCGACCGTCGAGGTCGAGATGGTGACCTTCGTGCCGTCGGTGCAGGTGATCGTCTTGGTGCCGTCGGGGTTGTCGACGATCGTGCACGAGGTGCCCGCGTCGCCCGGATCGCCCTTGGCGCCAGCGTCGCCGGGGGTGCCAGGATCGCCCTTGTCTCCCTTGCCACCCGTGACGGTGACGGACGTGCCGTCCGGACAGGTGATGGTGGAGGTACCGTCGGTGTTGGCCTTGACCGAGCAAGGCGTGCCTGCCTCACCAGCCGAGCCTTCGCACGCGCCGATCAACAACATGCTCGCAGCCAGCAGCCCGAGGCTACTGAGCGAGACTGGTTTCGCGTACTTATGCTTTTTCATGGAGTGAATGCTCCCTCTGCTGGCTCGAGCGAGGTGCCCCCGCCGGCCGGGTTGAAGCCGAACTGTCTTTCAGCGCCCGTTTGGGCGGGTGCTGCCGCTTGCGCTCGGCTGCCGGGTTCGGTCAGTCGAGCCTCGCGTACGTCTTCCAGCTTGCGCTTCTTACTTCGGAACCACGCTCGAGGCTCAGGAACTGGGACTCGAGGCGGGGCGTTGTTCGCACACTTCTTCGCGTCGCACAATGGTCCTTAGTGGGGACCTATCCTTGGTTTCTCGGTTGGACTGAGGGCCCTGTGCTGCGCGAGAGCTTCGCGAAAACGCATGACTTGCATCCTCGCTTGGCTGGCTCCGGACGATGGCTCCGGAAAAGGGGCCTGCTTACACGTTGGCGCCACTCACCAAGCACTTGGTGTGCCGAGCGAGCGGCCCGGAGCACACGGCGGCGGCGCGCGCCCACACGCTTGTTTTTGAGGTGCTTCGCGCGTGCTCAGCCGTAGAGACCAGACGAATCGCCACCCGCGAATCGCGAACGAACGCTTTTTCTAGCGGGTGCTCACGCAACCGATGCGCGTGCCTTGCGCCCCGATCTCGGCGCGAGCGGACGCCGCCTCCCATGGTCGTGGGACTGCGCGAGGATGGGGGTGCATGCTCCTCTTTGACGAAAGGGGGGGGCATGCGAGCAAAGTCGGTTTGTCGCGCCATCGTCGCGGTGGGGTTGTCGCGGTTCGTCACCACGACCGGGACGGCGCGGGCTGCGTCGTGGGACGAGCCGGACGCGCCGTACCTCTACGTCGGTCCACTGGTCAGCTACACGGGGGCGCTCGGCGGAGGCCTCCAGGGGATGGGTTACGACGCGCGGAACTTCATCCCCTGCTGGCGGGTGGGGGTGGAGTTCTCGGGCAAGCCATCCATCTCGCACCTGGTGGATCTCGCCCGCCTGGAACCTCACCGAGATCGGCCCGGGACACGTCCAGCTCGGCGGCATCGGCGGCGCGTACAAGCTCGGGGACAAGCCGACCCCGACCGGCTCGGTCCCGCCCACGGTGCCAGATGCCGCGTTCGGCGCCGCGATCGGCCCCGAGGTTGCCTACCACGTCGCGCTCGGTCCCATCCGCCTGCGTCCAGCCCTCGAGCTCGAGTACGGCCGCGCGGGCGTCGACCCCGCCGTGCTCAAGGGCTGGCTCATCGGAGCGCGCGTGCACGCGAGGTACTTCATCGCGAGCCACTTCATGCTGTTCGGCGACGTCGGCTACAGCGTGGTCAGCATGAAGGGCACGGACCTCGAGCTCTCCACCAAGAAGCCCCAGCTGCGCTTCGGCTTCGCGTTCTGACCTCCTACGGCACGCGCGACTCCCCAGCCCTTCAGCGTGAGCGGCCCGCCGTCCAGATCGCTAGCTCAGCTCGAACAGGCTCGTGCGCTTCTTCACTGCCGGAAGATGCGATCGAGCGAGGACGAACAAATGACTCTTTCATTGGACGCTCACGAGGCCGTCCACTCGTCCATTCGTTCGGGCGCCCGGAGCTGGCGGGTCGAGGTTGTGCGCAGTCCGACAAAAAGGACGACGCCCGGCCACCACTGGCAGCACGGGCGCCGTCGACGAAGCCAGGACCTACATCGAGAGGCCACCATCGACGTCGATGGTGCGGCCGTTGAAGTAGTCGCACTCGAGGACGAACTTCACCGCGAGCCACAAGTCCTCGGGCAGGCCGATGCGGCCGACGGGGATCGCGGCGACGAGGGCGTCGCGCGCCTTCTGGTTCATACCCTGGGTCATCGGGGTCTCGACCATGCCGGGCGCGACCGCCGCACAGCGCACGCCGAACGAAGCCCACTCGCGCGCCCACGTGACCGTGTTGGCGGCGAGCGCCGACTTGGCCGCGGTGTAGTTCGACTGGCCGCGGTTGCCGTGACGCGCGACCGAGGAGATGTTGACGACGACGCCGGGCTTGTCGCCGGTCTTCGCCATGTGGGCCACGACCTCGCGCGCCATGTACGTGGCGCCGGTGAGGTTCACGCCGATGACGGCGTCCCACTGGGCCTTGCTGAGCTTGGTGATCTCGCCCGTGGTCTTGTCCTTCTTGACGAGGAGACCGTCGCGCAGGATGCCGGCGTTGTTGATGAGGCCGTTGAGGCCGCCGAGCTGCTCGGCCGCCCAGGCGACGAACGCCACTGCGTCGTCCTCGCTGGACACGTCGAGGCGACGGCGCGCGATGCCCTCGGGGAGCTCGGCGAGGCCGGCCTCGTCGACGTCACCGACGGCGACCTTGGCGCCTGCTTCGTGCAGGCGACGGGCGAAGTGCGCGCCCATGCCGCGGCCTCCACCGGTGACGATGATCTTGAGCTGGTCGAGCTTCATGGCGCGGGACCCTAGCGGCTCGCTATTTCGAAGGGAAGTACACCGAGAGGAAGTTGCCGCTCATGACGCGGTGCACCTCGTCCGCGGTGTAACCGGCGTCGGCCATCGCCTTCTCGAGCAGCCCCACGTACCCCTTGACCATCCCCGCGAACTGCGGTCCGTCGGTCCCGAAGATGGTCTTTTCGACAAGCCCTCGCGCCTTGATCTGGGCGATGACGTAGGGGTACTGCGGCTTGCTCGTGTCCGGCGTGACGTCGGCGCCGTCTTCGTCGCGCAGCGTGGGTCGATTGAGCGCGCTGATCTCGAGGTACACGTTGGGGAACTCCTTGGCGAGCGCGAGGCAGTGCTCGACCGCGCCCGCGTCGCCCTGCCCCACGTGCCCGAGCACGAAGCGCACCTTCGGGAGGTTCTTGATGGTGTTGCGCAGCCCCTCCGGGTCGTAGAACGCGCGCTCGTTCTTGGCGCCCGGGAACGGCGAGAAGCCCGTGTGCAGGTAGACCGGCACGTCGTGCTTCGCGGCGATGTCGTAGACCCCGAGGTAGCGCGCGTCGTCGAACGCGACCGCCTGGTGCGCGTGGGCGAGCTTGATGCCGACGAACACGTCGCGGCGCTTCTCGAAGTACGAGGCGAGCGCGGCGAGGCGCGGCTTGGCGATCGCCTCGTCGAGCGTGCCGTCGGCCTTCACGAAGCCGTCGAAGTAGTCAATGCTCGCGAAGCCCCACGCCCACGGCAGGCCGTCGGCCGCGACGTTGCGCGGATCGGTGAACACCTTCTCGAGGTCTTCGTTGGTGAAGAACCCGGTCGTGTGCTGGGTGTACACCGCGTAGAGCACCGCGTGGTCCACGGCGGCGAGCTCGGTCTGCGCCTTGATGCCGACGAAGGGCACCCACGGATCGATCGCGGCCGCGAGCGCGGCCGGGGCGTAGAGCTGGGTGAACGGAGGGATCGATCCGACGATGAACCCCTTCGTCGGCCCCGGGATGCGCCCGAAGTAGCCGGGGTGCAGGTGCATGTCGATCCGCTTGATCTTCGCGGGATCGGGGGCCTTCGGCGCACCGCCGGCCCCACCGCTCGGCTTCATCTCCGCGACCACGTTCTCCGGAACGTACGGCGCGTGGACCGAGACCGACACCGCGACCCCCGCGTCACCGTCCTTGTCGAACCGCGCCGAGACGCCGCTCGCCCAGTAGGCGTAGGTCGTGACGAGGTCGCTCGGCTTGCCGAGCACCGCCTCGATCGCGGCGCGCGTCAGCCCCGGGCGCACCGCCCCGCGGAAGGCCCCGCCGGAGAGCGCGCCCACCGCGAGCACGATCGCGTCGTCGGAGAGCGTCGCCGGCTCGGCCGACGCGAACACCACCTCGAGGTTGCGCTCGGCCCATCGACCGAACACCAGGTTGTTGAGCCCGGTGGCCTTGCCCTCGCCGAGCACCTTGCGCACGTCGGAGTAGCGCATGCCGAGGGTGATGGATCCGATCGACTTCGCCGGGACGATCTCGTCACCGGTCTCGCTCGTCTCGGCGTCGGGCGTGGCGATCGGTTCGCTGGTCGACGAGGAGCAGGCGAAGAGGGCGAACAGCGGGACCAGGAGGAGGCGCTTCATGGACGGGATCTCGTTCAGTCGGCTCCGGCGTCGGCCGGGCCCTTGTCGGTGAGGAGGACTTCGGTCGTGACGTCCTTGCCGGCGACGACCTCGATCTGCACGGAGCTCGCCTGCAGATCCTCGACGCCGGGCACGACGGCGCCGGGGGTGACGGGGGGCATGTCGAGCACCGCGACGACCCAGTACTTGCCGGGCTCGATGTCGCGCAGCTCGGCGACGTAGGGAAACGTCGGCGTGTTGGTCGTGTCGAAGGAGATGGGGGGCTTGGTCTTGGGTGGGTTCTCGGTGAACACACCGACCGCGAGCGGCCCCTTCTTGCTGCCGGTGTACCGCACCGTCGCGATCACCTTGGGGAACGTGGGCGCGGTGTCCGTGGCGACCTCGGCGCCGGCGTCGATCGCGGCGGGGGCGGGATCGCTCCCGCCACAACCGAGGATCATCGAGGCCGCGAGCGCGGCGAAGATCTTCATCGCTCCCTCGCTCTCAGAACGGGCACTTGCCGCCGGTGACGCACATCGAGAACGCGGGGCCGCCACCGGGCGTCGAGCAGAGCTTGCAGGTCTTGCCCGTCGAGCAGCCCGCGTCGTCGTGACAGATCTCCGCCGTGCCGAAGCCGCTGCACGCGGACAGCGCCTTGCAGGAGGCGCCGCTCGGGAAGCCCGCGCAGCAGATGTTGGTGCCGGTGCAGTCCTCCTTGCCGTCGCAGGTCGACGCGGCGGTGCCGCCGGCGCACTTGGTCTCGCACGAGTAGCTGGCCGAGCCCGAGAAGCCGATGCAGCAGACCTTGTCGCCGGTGCAGGTGAGCTTGTCGCCGCACTTCACGCCAGCCCAGGTGCCGCCGTCGGTGGACGGCACGCCGGTGTCGGCGGGTGGCACGCCCGTGTCGGTGCCCGGTGCGCCCGTGTCGGTGCCCGGTGCGCCCGTATCGGTGCCCGGAGCGCCCGTGTCGGTGCTCGGTGCGCCCGTGTCGGTGCCCGAGCGCCCGTGTCGGTCGACGTGCCGTCGGTGGTCGTGCCGCCGTCGTCGACGACGGTGCCCACTTCGGAGGCGCCACAGCCGGCGAGGAGAGCGAGGGTGAGGTACGCGGTCTTGTGCATGGTGGTTCTCTTTTGCATAATGTGTCTATGGATATGGGCGCGGCGAGGAGGAGCTCTCGGTTGCCGCGAGCGGGACTACTTGTTGCCGGAGCGGCCGCCCGTGGAGGCGGCCGCGGTTCGCTGCGCTCGCCTGCGGCTCTCTCCGCTCACTTGGTCTCGAAGGTGGTGACGTCAGGGCCGAAGCAGCCCACCGTCTTCGGGTCGAGGCCCAGAGGGGCCGCGTCGATGCCGAGGCCGGCGCGCACGTGCGCCGTGACGAAGTGGTTGACGATCTTCCACCCCGCGGCGGGGGAGAGGTAGGCGGGCCCCGTCGGCTGGTTCCCGCAGCCATCGCTGGCGAGCTGCTCCACGAGCGGGGCGACCGCGACGCCGTGGTCGGCGGCGATCCTGAGGACACCGCCGCGATCGGCGCCGATCGCGCACAGGTCGGTGAACGCGAGGTGTCCGGCGTCCTTGAGGCCGATCGACCGGCGGGGTGAGGGTTGCTTCTCGTACGAGGTCGCGATGCTCGACGACTTGGCCACACCGTCGGCGGCGCCCCACATGAACAGGTTGGACTTGCCGGCCGGGAGCTCGCCGTAGCCCGGGCTCGCGAGCAGCACGACCGTCTGCGCCTGGTCGGCGATCGAGGCCGCCGCGGCGCCGCCCATCGAGTGCCCCATCGCGGCGACCTTGCTGCCGTCGATGATCCCTTCGAAGCGCGAACCGGCCGTCGTCCCTTCCTTCTTGATGCGGGTGAGGGCGGCGAGCAGCTGGTCCGGGCCCTTGCTGACGTCGATCTTCGAGTTGTCGCCCTCGAGGACGATGGCGAGCCCGCGCTCGAGGTGCTCCGGGGCGACGACCACGAAGCCCCAGGTCGCGAGGTGCGCCATGAGCACGCTCGACTGCATGCGATAGCCACCGAGGCCGTGGCTGAACGCGACGATCGGGAACTTCTTGCCCTTGGCCGCGGGCAAGTCGCGGTAGGCGTTCATCTCGAAGATCGGCGTGTCCGCGTCGGGGATCTTCGAGCGCTCGGCGGCCGGCAGCCAGTCGCGCATGTCGTACTTCGCCTTGGCCTTGCCGGCAGCGGCCGTGACCTCGGCCGGGTACCACACCTCGACCTTCACGCCGTCCACGTCGAGCGTGGTCACCCCGGACGCGTAGGCGCCGCTCACCGAGTAGGCTGCGGGGCAGGTGGTGTCGGCGGGTGTGGCGGGTTCGCTGCTTCCACACCCGAGCGGCGTGGCGAGGAGAAGGGCGAACGGGGGAAGGAGGCGGTTCATCGGGAATCCTTGCGCTGGGCCTTGGGCTTCTGGGGCTTCTGGGCCTTCGTCTTCTCGTGATCCGCGACGATCGCGGCGAGGGTGGGGAGGAGCATCTTCCTTCGAATCAGGACGACGAGCTGCTCGGACAGGCGCGTCGCTGCATCGGTGAGGCGGGGCAACTCCTTGCCAGCGCGAGGCACGACCCCCTCGCGGAAGATGCGCAGCTCGATCTCGACCACCTCGCGGAGGGCGGCCGCGTAGGAGCCGACGATCTCCGGCGGGAGCATCTCCTTGGTGAGCCCCGCCTTCCGCGACGACCCGAGGGTGCGAAGCAAGGAGAGATCGTCGCCCGTGTAGACGACGACGCCGTGGCGCTCCACCGGCGCCACGAGCCCGAGCGACTCGAAGAAGTGCAGGTCCTTCTCGGCGAGACCCGAGGCGATCAGCTGCGCGCGTGTGCGCACCTCGGTCGGCGCCATGGAGTCCAGCGCGCGCCGGATCGCCGCCGCCGTCTCCGCGTCGTCGTCGTCCGAGACCCGGCGCTCGAGCACGCCCTTGATGACCTTGAGCGGCAGGAAGTGGGTGCGCTGGAGGTCCTTGATCTGGCGAATGCGATCGACGAGCGCCGCGTCGTAGAACGCCATGTTGCGCGAGGTCTTCACGTCGGGGGCCGGCAGGAGCCCCTCGCGCAGGTAGTGCTTGATGGTGGCGGCCGGCACGCCGCTGAGCCGGGCCAGGGTCGACATCTTCACGAGCGCCCGCTGCGGCGCCGTGGGGGCGGGTCGCTCGCTCCCGCCAGGGGCGGGGGTGCTGTTCGGGGCGGCTTTCTTCGGGCGCATCGGGGAGTGAGAAGTTGAACTTCTCGCTCTCTAACAATGGTTCGCACGCAAAGCAACTGCTCCGCGGCGTCAGACGACCGCGGCGGAAAGTTACGGAACCGAGGGGTCGGGCTAGCGCGCGAGGACGTGCCCGAGCGCCGCGACCATCCTGGGCACGTCGGCGGCGCCACACATCTCGCGCGACGAGTGCATCGACAGCATGGGGTTGCCGACGTCGACCGTGGGGATGCCGAGGCGCGTCGCGGTGATCGGCCCGATGGTCGAGCCACACGCGAGATCGGTGCGCGTGACGAAGTCTTGCGGCGTGAAGCCCGCCGCCGCGCAGGCGGCCTCGAAGCGAGCGGCCGAGAGGCCGTCGGTCGCATAGCGCTGCTGCGCGTTGGCCTTGATCACCGGACCACGCCCGAGCCGCGGCATGTGCTTCGGCTCGTGCCGATCGGCGAAGTTCGGGTGCACCGCGTGGGCCATGTCGGCCGAGACGCAGAAGCTCGCGGCGATGGCGCGCGAGAACGATTCGGCGGGGCACAGGCGTCGCAGCACGTCCTCGAGGAAGGGCCCGGCCGCGCCCTGCGCCGAGCTCGAGCCCACCTCCTCGTGGTCGAACATGGCGACCACCTGGGTGAGCGAGCCTGGCGCAGACGAGAGCAGCGCCGCGAGGCCGGCGTGGCACGAGGCGAGGTTGTCGAGGCGCCCGGCGAACACGAACGCGCCGTCTTCGCCGCCGATCGCCGCGGGCGTGCGGTCGAAGAGGCCGAGGTCGAAGCGACGGATGCGCGCCGCCTCCACGCCGGCCTTCGCGGCGAGCTTGGCGAACAGGCGCCGGCCCGCCTCCTCGCCGTCGCCGAGCGCGAAGATCGGGGGCAGGTGCTGCTGGCGGTTGAGCACGAGGCCCTTCTCGTTGACCTCGCGATCGAGGTGGATGGCGAGGCTCGGCACGCGACACAGCGGCTCGTCGAGCCGCACGAAGTGGCGCGACAGGTCCTCGAGCACGAGACGGCCCGCGAGGCCGAGGTCGCGATCGAGCCAGGTGTGCAGGAGCGCGCCGCCGTACACCTCGACCCCGAGCTGGGCGAACCCCTCCTTGCCGCCCGCCGCGTTGGGCTTGAGGCGCAGGTTCGGGCTGTCGGTGTGGGCGCCGATCACGCGGAACCCGGCCGCCGGCTCGCCCACGCGGAACGCGATCAGCGAGGCGTCCGCGCGCGTGACGAAGCACGCGTCACCGGGCCTGGCGGTCCAGCCGTCGAGCTCCGACAGCTCGCGGAACCCCGCGGCGAGGAGCCGGCGACGGGACTCGAGGACGGCGTGGAAGGGGGAAGGGCTCGCATCGAGGAACGCGCAGAGGTCGTGGGCGTCGGACATGGGCGCAACAGCGTACACGTTCGCGTGTAGGATCGCGGGCCGTGCGGTCCCTCGCGTTCGTGGCCCTCGTCGTCGGCGCCCTCGGGCTCTCCTGCGAGCCGCCCCGCGGCGATCGAGCGCCTGATCGACGAGGTACGACCCGGACGTGCTGCTCACCGAGGAGATAGAGGTGAACAGCAAGCGATCGGCGTACGTGGACATGGTCCAGCACGTCCTCGACCACACCCGCCTCAACTACGGCGCGTACTTCCAGACCTGGGCCTCGCGGTGGATCCCGAGCGAGGGCCTCGGCCGGATGGACCTCGGCAACGCGATCTTCTCGAAGTACCCGATCACGTTCGCGGAGCGCATCCGCCAGGAGGACCGCACCGATCAGGGCGCTCTGACCTCGACCTTCTACATCCACCGCGCGATCGGCCGCGCGCTCGTGAAGGTGGGCGACCGTGAGCTCGCCTTCCACGTCGTGCACACCGAGGCCTACGACCAGGACGGCACCAAGCAGAAGCAGATTCGTCAGATCCACGACGTGCTCGCGAAGGAGACCCGCCCGTGGCTGGTCGGCGGCGACTTCAACGAGCTGCCCCCGATCGCGCTGCAGCTCTCCGGCTTCGACGACGAGAGCGACAAGGCCAAGGGCACCGAGTTCGAGCAGCCGCCCTACACCCCGGCCGCGATGCAGCCGTTCTTCGACGAGTTCGTCCCGGCGATCCCGCTCGCGCAGTACGGCACCACGCTCGACGCGCAGCGGCGTTACTTCACGCACACCGTGCTCGGACCGGGCCACGTGAGCGCGCAGACCGGCAAGCCGGGGTTCTGGAACCGCACGCTCGATCACCTGTTCGCGAGCAAGGGCACGGCGTTCCGCGACGGCGACGTGCTGCAGACCAGCGGTCGCCAGGGGGTCGCGAGCGATCCGCTCTGGCTCTCGGATCACGCGCCGGTGGTGGGCGTCTGGGTGCTGCCGTGAGGCCGCTCGTGCTCGGCCTGCTCCTCGTCGCGCCGTCGGTCGCGGCCCAGGAGGTCCACCTCACTGGCCCGCTCCACGGCGCGCCGGCGGGTCGCCCAACCCTCGCTCCGCGCGACACCGCCGTGCCCGTCGAGTACTGGACACTCGGCATCTTCGATCCGCTGCGCATCCCCGTCGGCCACGACGTGGAGTTCTCGACCCACCCGCTGCTGTTCCTCGCCCTCGCGCCGAACGCCGAGGTGAAGGTGCGTCACTCCGCGCACCGCGCGTGGGAGCACCGAGGGGAGTTCTGGTCGATCGCGAGCACCTGGGGGCTCTCGGTGCCGACGGTGCCGATGCGCCTCACCCAGGGCTACCTGTTCCCCAAGTGGGACGAAGGCGGCGGTCGCATCGGGTGGTTCGTGGTCCCCTCGGTCGGCCTCCTCGCGACGCACGGCGACGAGCGGTCGTGGACCCTCGGCCTCGAGACCGCGATCGGCATCTCCCTCGGACCGAACGACGCGCGCCCACTCGATGGCTATGCGCCGCTCGAGATCCTCTTCGGCCCCGCGCTGAACGGCACCCGCGTGCACGGCCACGTCACCTACGACGTGGCCTTCGGGAAAAGCGTCCGCGCCCGCGTGGGCCTGGACGGGTGGTTCCTCGGTCGACGCACGCCCGAGCCCGAGAAGTCACCCTGGATCCTCGGGGCGCACGGCGGCTTCGACTTCCGTCTCTCCTGGCACACCCGCATCGTGCTCGGCGTCCGCGCCTACGACTACGACGACCACCGCACCGAGGTCCGCAAGGACGACGCCGGCAAGTGGCACCGGGTGGCCGTGCGCTCGGTCGACGTGTACCCGACCTTCGACTTCATCTACGAGCCCTCCCGGTACTGATGCGCGCCCGCCTCGACATCGGGATCATCGGCGGTGGCACCGCGGGCAGCGCGGCGGCGCTGTTCCTCTCGCGCGCCGGCCACGGCGTCACCGTGTACGAGCGCGTGCTCGATCCTCGACCGATCGGCGCGGGCATCATGTTGCAGCCCACCGGCCTCGCGGTGCTCTCGCGCCTCGGCCTCCACGACGCCATCGTCGGGCGCGGCGCGCGCATGGTGGGTCTGCGCGTCAAGACCCTCCACCGTGTGCTCACCGAGCTCGACTACGCCGAGATCCACCCCGATCTGCACGCCGTGGGCATCCACCGCGGCGCGCTGTTCGAGCACTTGTTCGCCGCCGTGCAGGGTTCGCCGGCGCGGCTCGTGCTCGGGTGCCCGATCGAGGACCTCGCGCGGCGCGGTGACAAGACGGTGCTGTTCGCGCCCCCCGGCCGCGACGGTGGCGTCGAGGTCGGTGCCCACGACCTCGTGATCGTCGCCGACGGCGCGCGTTCGGCGCTGCGCGACGACACCACGTTCGGCAAGGAGATCCGCCCCTATCCGTGGGGCGCCCTGTGGTTCGTGGGCAAGGCCGGCGCCCACCCCTACCCCGACCGCCTGCACCAGGTGGTCGACGGCACGAGCTTCCTCGTCGGCCTGCTGCCCACGGGGTCTGGTCCAGGCAGCGAGGACCATCCTCTCCTGAGCTTGTTCTACAGCCTCCGCTGCGATCGCCTCCACGCGTTCCGCAAGCGGGGCCTCGCGGCGTGGAAGGACGAGGTCCGCGCCGCGGTGCCCCGAGGCGGCGCCGTTGCTCGACCAGATCACCCACCAGGATCAGCTGCTCTTCTCGAGCTACTTCGACGTCGAGATGCCCCACTGGCACGAAGACTCGGTGGTGTACGTGGGCGACGCCGCCCACGCGATGTCCCCGCAGCTCGGCCAGGGCGCGAACCTCGCCCTCTACGACGCGATGGTGCTCTCCGACTGCCTGTCCTCGTTGCCGCCACGCGAGGCGCTCGCCGAGTACAGCCGCCGCCGCCGCGCGCACCTCCTGTTCTACCGGCTCGCGAGCCGCTGGCTGACGCCGTTCTTCCAGAGCGACCACGCCCTGCTCGGCGATCTGCGCGACCTCTCGTTCCCCCTCGCGACGGCCGTGCCGTTCGTGCGCCGGCAGATGATCCTCACCATGGCCGGCGTGCAGCGGAATCTGTTCGGCCGCCCGCTCAACCTGAAGGCGCTCTCCGCAAGGCGGTGAGGCACTGCGCGACGCGGGCGCGGAGCGCCTTCGGGTCGAACGGCTTGTGGATCACGCGGTCGGGTAGGGTCGAGACGAAGTCGGTCGCCTCGTCGGTGAACGCTCCGCCCGTGAGGAAGAGCATCCTGTCCGCCTGGTCCGGGTCCGTCGCGCGCAGATCGCGGTACAGATCCATGCCCGTCTCGTGCGGCATCTGCAGATCGCAGAGCACGACGTCGAACCGCGCTCCGCCCGTCAAGATGTCGCGCGCCTCCTTCACCGAGCTGCACGTGGTGACGTGGTGGGTGTTCAACGTCCGTCGCAGCGTCGCCAGCAAGAACGGCTCGTCGTCGACCACGAGGATCCGCCCGGGCTCGACCAGGACGACCTCGTCGACGGGGCGCTCGACGAGGGTCTCGGTGCTGGGGCGGAGGTGGACCCGAAACGTCGTCCCCTGACCGGGGACACTCTCGAGCTCGATCTGGCCCACGCGGCCACGTCGGCGGTCATCCCCGCACCGGTGTCCGCGATGGTCACGGTGCAGCCCCCGTCCGGCTCCGTGGCGGTCTCCACGGTCACCTGGTTCTCCGAGGGCGTGCCGGGCTCCATGGCGTGGGCGGCGTTCACGAGCAGGTTGAGGAACACCTGACCGAGCCTCGTCTCGTCACCGATCACGAGCGGGGTCACCCCGAAGCGGACGACCAGGAGCGCCCGCGGCCGGATCTCGTGCTGGGCGACCGCGATGCACCAGCGCAGGACGTTCTCGACCCGTGTGGGTCCGGGGCGCGGTTCGGGCCGCGTGAAGAGGCGCAGCTCCGACACGATGTGGGCCACGCGATCGGCGCCGAACGAGGCCTCGACCAGCGCCTCGCGGAGCGGCGCCAACGTGTCCGGGTCCGGCGAAAGGCGGCCGATCACGTCCAGCTGCCCCCGCACGAAGTCGAGGTTCGCGGACACGAACGTGAGCGGGTTGTTGATCTCGTGCGCGACGCCCGCGGCCAGCGTGCCGAGCGCGGCGAGGCGATCGCTGAACTCGAGCTGCCGGCGCATCTGTCGGAGCTCGGTGACGTCGCGGAGCACGAGCACGGCGCCGTACACCGACGAGGGGTCGGCGACCGGCGCAGCACCAACTTGCAACGACACGCTCCGCCCCGCGCAATCCAGGGTCATGGCCTCGATCGGGCTCGCGTGACGCTGGGCGATGGCGGATTGGATCAGCGCGCTGAGCGCCGCGCCGCCTGGCGCGATCGTGGCGAGGTCCCGGCCGACCAGGTCGTGCACCGAGAGGCCGAAGAGCGCCTCGGCCGCCCCGTTCACGAACTCGACGTGGCCCGCCGTGTCCGTGGTCACCACGGCATCGCCGATCGACGCGAGGGTGGTGGCGAGCAGGTGCTCGCGCTCGCGCAAGCGCCGCTCGACGCGGCTGCGATGCAGGGCGATCTCGATGACGCTCAGGAGCTCCGCCGACTTGTACGGCTTCACGACGTAGCCGAGCGGCTCGGTCAGCTTGGCCCGCTGCACGGTCGCCACGTCGCTGTGCGCCGTCAGGTAGACGACGGGCAGGTCGAGCTCGGCGCGCAGATCCTCGGCCGCGTGCACGCCGTCGCGCGCGCCACGCAGGTGGATGTCCATCAGGACGAGATCCGGCGGCTCCGACCGCGCCTGGGCGAGCGCCTCGTCCGCCGAAGCGGCGACGCCGGTGACGTCGAAGCCGAGCCGAACCAGGGTGCGCTGGATGTCGAGGGCGACGATCCCCTCGTCCTCGACGACCAGGATGCGAGCGGCGTTCAAGACGGCACGGCGAACGAGAGCCGCCCGATCGTGCCACACACCGAACTTCTCCCCAGCGAGAACGCTCCACCGAGCTGGCGCGCGAGCGCCTTGATCAACGTGAGTCCCATACCATCTCCTGTTGGATTGTCCTCGATGCCGACGCCATCGTCCTCGACCTCGATCTCGACCGCCTCAGCCTGCCGGCTCGCCCGCACCGCCACGCGGCCGGAGCGGCCGTCGGTGAAGGCGTGCTTGAGCGCGTTGGTCAGGAGCTCGTTGACCACGAGGCCACACGAGATCGCACAGTCGACCGGCAGCTCGGCGCCTCCGGCGTGCACGACGATCACGACCCGGGCGTCCGCGAACGCCGACGAGAGGTTGCGCGCGAGCTCCTCGAGGTAACTCGAGAAGTCGACGCGGGCCACGTCGTCGGCGAGGTAGAGCCGCTCGTGCACGAGCGCGATGGCGTCGACGCGCGCCTGGCTCTCCTCGAGCAGCGCGGCCCACCGCGGATCCTCGACCCGGCTCGACTGCAGGCGCAACAAGCTCGAGATGACCTGCAGGTTGTTCTTCACCTGGTGGTGGATCTCGCGCAGGAGCGTCTCCTTCTCGCGGAGCGACCTCGCCATGTGCTCCGCCGCGCGCTGCCGCTCGGTGATGTCGACGATCGAGCTCAACACGAACCAACCCTCGGGCGTCTCGAGGGGGTTGAGTCCGATCTCGATCGGCATCTCGGTGCCGTCCTTGCGCAGGCCGAAGAGGTCCCGCCCGGCCCCCATGGGCCGCGCGGCCGGGCTCTCGAAGAAATTCGTGCGGGTCGTCGGGTGGGAAGCGCGGAACCGCTCGGGCACGAGCATGTCGACGGACATCCCCATCAGCTCCGCGCGTGGGTAGCCGAACAGCTTCTCGACCTCGGTGTTGACCAGGGCGATCCGCCCTTCGCGGTCGACCAGCATCATCCCCGTCGGCGCGGCCTCGATGGCCAGCCGGAACCGCTCGTCCGAGCGCTGCGGAGTCGTCACCCTCCGCACCATACGTATCAGAATGACATGTCGCCAACCAATCGCACTCGGCAGCCCAGAGTGAGGACTGTAGACCTCAGCGCGACCTAGAACTCCGCCGGGTCCGTGTACGTACCGAACACGTCGCGGAGCACGTCGCAGATCTCCTGCTGCGTGCACCACGCCTTCGCGGCGGCGATGATCGGCGGCATCAGGTTCTTCGACGACGAGGCCGCCGCGCGCACCTCGGCGAGCGCGGCCTCGACCTTGGCGACGTCGCGCTGGGCCTTGAACGCGCGCAGCTCCTCGATCTTCTCGCGCTGGATCGCCTCGTCGATCTTGAGCAGCGGGATGCTCGACGAAGCCTCCTGCGCGTAGGCGTTCACGCCGACCATCACGCGCTCCTTGGTCTCCATCTGGCGCGAGAAGCGGTAGCTCGCCGCGGCGATCTCGCGCTGCGGGTAGCCCTGCTCGATCGCCGAGACCATGCCGCCGAGGTCGTCGAGCTTGCGGATGTACTCGAGGGCCTGGCGCTCGAGCTCGTTGGTCATCCACTCGACGAAATAGCTCCCGCCGAGGGGGTCGATGGTGCCCGCGACGCCCGTCTCTCCGGCGACGATCTGCTGCGTGCGGAGGGCGATGGTGACCGCCTCCTCGGTGGGGAGCGCGTAGGTCTCGTCGAGCGAGTTGGTGTGCAGCGACTGGGTGCCCCCGAGCACCGCCGCGGCGGCCTGGAGCGCGACCCGCGCGACGTTGTTGTACGGCTGCGGCTCGGTGAGCGAGACGCCGGCGGTCTGCGCGTGGGTGCGCAGCTTCATCGACTCGGGCTTCTTCGCGCCGAAGCGGCGCTGGAGCTCGCGGGCCCAGATGCGACGCGCCGCGCTGAACTTGGCGATCTCCTCGAAGAAGTCGTTGTGGACGTCGAAGAAGAACGACAGGCGCGGCGCGAAGCTGTCGACGTCCATGCCGCGCTCGACGCACCACTTCACGTACTCGAGGCCGTCGTAGAGCGTGAACGCGAGCTCCTGCACGGCCGTCGAACCGGCCTCGCGGATGTGATAGCCGCTGATGCTCACCGGGTTCCAGCGCGGCACCTCCTGGCTGCAGAACTCGATCATGTCGCAGACCATCCGCATGGCGGGGCGCGGCGGGACGAGCCAGGCGTGCTGGGCGATGAACTCCTTGAGGCAGTCGTTCTGGATCGTGCCGCCGATCTTGTCGCGCGGGATGCCGCGCACGTCGGCGAGCGCCACGTAGAACGCGAGCAGGACGATCGCCGGCCCGTTGATGGTCATCGAGGTGGTGACCTGCTCGAGCGGGATCTGGTCGAAGAGCACCTCCATGTCGTGGAGAGTGTCGACGGCCACGCCGCACATGCCGACCTCGCCGAGCGCGCGCGGCGAGTCGCTGTCGTAACCCATGAGGGTCGGGAAATCGAAGGCGGTCGAGAGCCCCGTCTGCCCCTCTTGCAGGAGAAAGCGGAAGCGCTGGTTGGTCTGCCGTGGCGTGCCGAACCCGGCGAACTGGCGCATGGTCCACAGGCGCCCGCGGTACATGTTGGGCTGCACGCCGCGCGTGAAGGGGAACTCGCCGGGCAGGCCGAGGTCGCGCAGGTAGTCGACGGGCACGTCGGCCGCCGTGAGGAGATCGGGGACCTCCATGCCGCTCCAGGTGGTGAAGGTCTTGGCGCGCGGCGCGAGCTTCTTCTCGGTCGCGGCCAGCGGCCCCTCGCGCCACACCTTGGTCGCGGCGCGGATCTTCGCGGCCTCCACCGGGTCGAGCGACGGCGCCTCGCCCTCGCCCGTGTAGCGGTCGTCGTCCAGCACCGTGCCCTGCGGTGAATCCATGCCCTGCGCCATGCCTGGCCCTTTACTTCGATTTCGAGCGCTCTTCGATGCCCTGGATGATCTTCTCGAGGAAGCGGTCGTCCCGCAGGCACGGCCAGCAGTCGTCGCGCTTGAAGAACCCGCCGCAGCCGGTCGTCTTCGTCAGCGGCTTGAGCACCGGCAGCGCCGTCGCGTCGAGCTGGTCCTTCCATTTCTCGAGGACGACCTTCTTGTCCTTGCAGGCGAACGGCATGCTGCGCAGCTCGAGCGCTCCCTTGAGGGCGGGCGTGAGCGAGGCCTGCACCTCGGGGTCGGCGAGCGACTTCTTCGCGCGCGCCGAGAGCGACGCCGGGCCGCGCCCACCGTAGGCGATCTGGTAGAGGATCTTGCCGCCGGCGCCCTTCATCTCGTTCTCGAGCAGCTTGAAGGCCGCGTCGACCGCCGCCGGCTGCGCGAGCGCCTCGTCGAAGATCGGGTCGAGCGCGGCCTCGGTCGCCGCCTCGGGGTGCGCGACGACCATCTGCTTGACCGCGGCGAGGGCGTCGACGGGCCGCTTGGCCTTGAGGTACGCCTGGCCGAGCGCGACCTGCACGACCGGGTCGCCCTTGCCCTCCTTGCCGAGGGCCTCGAGCTCCTCGAGCCCGCCCTTGACGTCGCCCGCCGTGACCTTGCCGAGCGCGGCCTGCACGCGCGGCTTCAGATCCGGCGCGGGCGCGAGCGGCGTGCCCGTCGGGTCGCCGGACAGCGTGCTCGTCGGCTTGGTCTTCTTGGTGCTGGCGGTCTCGTCGGGCTTCTTCCCGCGGCCGAGGAGGACGACGAGGAGCACCACGAACGCGACCAGCCCGAGGGCGCCGCCGATCCAGAGGTTGCGGGACGGCGCGCGATCGACCGCGAGCGCCATGCGCGACGCGGTGGCCCCGATCGTCTGCTCGTTGGGCGTGGTCTGCGACAGCGACCGGGTGACCGACATCGTGATGCTGCGCGGCGGCCCGCCGATGGGCGACTCGGTGTCGAGCGAGTCGAACGCCTCGATCGCCTCGGTGGCGTTGGCGAAGCGCTCGCTCGGGCTCTTGGCCATGAGCCGCGCCACGATGGCATCGAGCGCCTCGGTGATCGGCAGATCGGGCATGCGCTCGCGGACGCTCGGGATGACGCCGGCCACGTGTTGACCGAGGAGTGCGACCTTGTCCTTGTTGTCGTACGGACGCTTGCCCGCGAGCATCTCGAACAGGATGACGCCGGTGGAGTAGAGATCGCTCCGGCCGTCGACCTCCTGGCCGAGCGCCTGCTCGGGGGCCATGTACTCCGGTGTGCCGTAGACCATGCCCGAGCGCGTGAGGCTCGTGCCCTCGTCGCTGCCGGTCAGGCTGCCGATCGGCACGCGGGCGATGCCGAAATCGAGCACCTTCACGAAGTCCGGGTCGCCGTCCTTCTCGACGAGCTGCACGTTCTCGGGCTTGAGGTCGCGGTGGACGATGCCGAGCTCGTGGGCACGGCGGAGCGCGCTCAGCATCTGCCTGGCGATGTGTACGGCGCGGCGTGGATCGAGCGGCCCCCGCTCGACGAGCGCGCGCAGGCTCACCCCCTCGACGTACTCGAGCACGAGGAAGCAGAGGCCGTCGTCGAGCTTGCCGAAGTCGGTCGCCCCGCCACGTTGGGGTGCTCGATGTGGGCGGCGGCCAGCGCCTCGCGCTCGAAGCGGGCGACCATCTCGGGCTGGCGGGTCATCTCCCGGTGCAGGAGCTTGAGCGCCAGCTTCTTGCGCATCGCCGTGTGCTCGACGCGATAGACGGAGCCCATTCCGCCCTCGCCGAGGCGGCTCTCGACGCGATAGCGACCGGCGATCGTGGTGCCGAGGATGGGATCTTCCACTGGCGCCGGACTCGCCGAGGCGCGCTGCGAAGAAGCACCCGGAGAGGCTTCCGTGGACCCCTCCGGCATCGGGGGGGCCGGCACGGTGGTCCTCCCTCGTGCGGGATCCTGGGCGGCCGACATGCTCCATTCCAGCGTAACACGCCTGCAGCAGGCCTCGACTCGCTTCCGCCTGCCGACGCCCCAGGCTACGGGGAACCGACATGTCGTCCATCGCCGCGGCCGCGCGCATCGCCTTCGGCACCCCTCGCAAGCTCCCCCGCGCCAAGGATCTGCACGGCCGAGTCGTCGTGGTCGACGTCGCCTTCGCCTACGACACCGGCGGCGATTCCGGCGGAAAGGCCGGGAACTTCGAGAAGACGACGCTCCGGTTCATCCAGGATCTAGGGCCGCGCTTGGCGGCGTGGGTCGATCACCACGACCACGCTCGTCACGCCGACTTCCGGAGCGACCCACGTTTCGTCCTCTCGACCAAGCAAGAGCACCCCGCCTGTCCCGAGATGGTCACGCCTGAGCTCGTCGCGCGCATCGGTGCCGTGGACACGATCTGCTGCCACACCGACTTCGACGGCCTCTGTTCGGCGGCCAAGTGGCTCCGCGGTGGGCTCGAGCCGTACGCCGGGGCCGACGAGGACGCGCGGGCGATCGACACTCGCGTCGGCAAGCCCGGGCCCATCGGTCACCGGTTCGACCGCGCCCTCCGGGGGCGCCCCAACGACGAGGGCCTCTTCGGTCTCGTGGTCCGCCACCTCGCGACCGGCCTCTCCGACGCGACCCTCTGGGTCCCCATCGACGCCGCCGCGAACGAGTATGCCGCCCAGGAAGAGGAGGCGCGCCGGCTCGCCCATGGGTTCGCCCGGATCTCCGGTACCCCCCACGGCGTGGCGTGGGTGGACGTCACGGGTCAGCGACGTCGGTCGTACGACAAGACGCTCTTGCTGCTGCTGGGCCAGGAGCGCGAGACCATCGCGGTCGTCGCCGACGGGGACACCATCGCCCTCGCTGCCCCGTTCGACAGCGGGATCGATTTCCTGGCCCTGCTCGGGTTGTCGGGCGGGATGCCCACCCGCGTGTCGGTGCCGCGGGGACGACTCGCGGAGGTCTGGGCCGCGCTTCGCGTATCGCCGCCGGACTGAGGCGCTCCCGCCCAAGCAGTGCTGAACACCTGGAAAGCACTGTTTGCGACGGCGCAAGGTGGCCGAAATCCTCTATGACTTCCGGCCTCCTCCGGAGTACGCACGGGCGCGTAGACAGGGGAGGTAACGGGGATGGCTACCAAGCTGCGTGCCGCCGTCGGCACGAAGGTCACGGCGAAGACGCTCGTGCAGAAGGGTGCACAGAAGGAGCGCGCGAACGCGCCTACCTTCGAGGAGGTCTTCGTCCGCAACGACGTCGTTTCGCTGTGTCTGCTGGTCAATCGCCGCGCGCGGACCATGCGGGTCATCGACTTCCGCGCAGGGGCATCGCCCGCCAAGAAGGTGTTCGTCCAGTCGATCGCGCGCCGCGAACAGATGGACAAGATCATCGTCCTCGTCGAGCGCGACGAGTGCGCCACGTGGTCCCGCCTCGGCTTCTCGCGCGAGGGGAACATTGCCGGCTTCTACAAGCGCAGCGACGCCTTCATCATGGGCTGCGTCGTGCCCGCGGCCGACGCGCCGGCGCCACGCGAGCGTCGCCCGAGCGTCACGCCCCGCATCGGCGAGTCCGGCGTGTTCAGCATCGGCGGCTTCTGGCTCGACCAGGAGCCCGACGACGACGACGACGAGGAGCTGCCGAGCCCCGTCGCCTCCGCGCAGGCCGAGAAGACCATGGTGCAGGCCCGCAAGCTCGCCAAGGAGATCACCCTCGGCGCGGGTCCCCTCAAGCTGACACCGCTCTCCGAGGCCGACGCGCACAAGCGCATCGACAAGGCCACCAAGGAGGGTCGCGCGCTCACCGGCTTCGAGGCCTTCGGCCGCGACGTCACCCGCGACGACCTGGTCGTGAGCCAGCGCGGTCACGAGGTGGTGATCGGCGCCGAGATCCAGCGCTGCTACGGCAACGCCTTCCTCGAGGTGCTGTCCTCGCCGCGTGACGACAAGGAGCGCAACTTCCTCGCCGCCGCGATCGGCGCCGTGTGCGACCGCCTGCAGGAGAACCAGAGCGTGTGTGCCTTCGCGCTCGCCCCGGTGGACGACGTGCGCCTCGCGACCGCGTTCGTCGCCGCCGGGTTCCGTCGCACCGGGCTCCTGCGTCAGCACCTGCGCGTGGGGGATCACCGGGTCGACGCGCTGCTCTTCTGCCGCAAGCTCGCCGTCACCGGCGACGAGAACTGAGGACCGTGCGCGCGACGACCGGGTTCGCCCTCGCGCTCGCGTTCGTCGCGCACGCCTCTCTCGCGCACGCCGCCGAGGAGCCTGCCCTGAGGAGACCTCGGCGAAGGTGACCTGTTCGAGGAGGCCCCTTCGAAGAAGATCCCCGAGGCGGCGCCCACGCCCGTGCAACACAAGCCTCGCGCGTTCGCGAGCGAGCCCGAGGAGCCGGCGCCCCCACCGCCGCGACGGGTGGTCCTCGAGTGGCTGCCCTTGCGGTTGCTGGTCCCCGCCGGCGCGCTCGCCGCGGAGATCCGCCTGTCGGACTCGTTCTCGACGACGCTCTCGATCGGCTACGGCCGCGCGCCCGTCCGCACCTCGGCGGGTCAGGACACGCGCACGCCGCTGTGGCAGGTCGGGCTCTCCGTGCAGTGGTACGTCGCGGGCGACTTCGAGGACGGCGGCGTGCACCTCGGGGTGTCGGGGCTGCTGTCGCGCGCGGGAGACGCGAGCATGACCCTGCGCACCACGGTCGTGCAGCCCGGCGTGCTGGCCGGGCCGCTGCTCGGGTTCAAGTACGTGTTCCGCAACCGCTGGATCGTGGACTCGCAGATCGGCATCGGCGCCCGCCTCGGCAGCGGCGGCGCGAAGCCGGCCGACGAGGACCAGACGTTCGCGCTGCTCGGGGACCTCGCCGTCGGCTGGGCGTTCTAGCCCACGGGCAGCTCCGCGCGGAGCTGCGCCATGGCCTCCTCAGCGCTGATGGTCGCGCCTGACTGCATCTGCCGGATGCCTTCACGGAGGGACTCGTGCAGGCGCTCGCGCTCGTCGTCGTCGAGGCAGTCCCCTCCTGCGGCCAGCACGGCGTCCTCCATCCCTCAGGGTAGCTTCGCTCGGGTGGCCGGACCACAGTGGTCGACCTACGCGAACTTCCACAAGAGCAGGAGCGCGTCGTCGGCTGGGCCTTCCATCCAGCCTAGCGCGGCGCGATTTTTCTTTCCGCACGAATGTAAAACGGTGGCTTTACATTCGTGCAGGAGAAAGAAACACCCAGTCCGCTGAACTCGGGAACACGCAAGGCACCTAGGAATCCGTGGTGTCGAGCGACCACCGACGAATCGCAGGCGTGCTGGCTTTTGCGTTCGCCTGCGTCGCGACCGCATGCAGCACGAAGGACGAGTGTGTGTGGGGCGTGATCTACCACGACCTCCCTGCCCCGGACGGCGGCGCCGAGGTTTCGTGTTGATCGATCTGCGAGCGCGCGATCGGTCCGATCGAGGGCTGCAACGAGGCTACCGACGCGGTAAGCGCGGTTCTCCGCTGCTTCTACCAGGGTTGCACCGCCGGCCTGCCACCGTGCAAGCAGGCTGGCACGGAGTGCACGGGTTCGGCGCTCACGAGTAGGACCTACGCGAACTTCCACAGGAGCAGCGCCACCACGAGGAAGGCGAGGAACGCGCCGACGAGCAGCCCGATCAGGAGGCCGCGACGGAACTCGCCGGTCGCGCGTGGTCGACGCTGGCTCGGGGTCGTGGCTCGGGGGTCTCCCCGCACCGTCGGCGTCTCGGTCGTGGGGATGGTGAAGGTCGGCAGGTCGGCGCGGGACCACACTTCCACCCGATCCTCGCTCGGAGATCCCTCGAACGGCAGCTCCACCGCCACCGGGACCTCGTCGGTGTGCTCGGGGCTCACCCGTGGGCGCTCCCCGCTCTCGTGGGAGGACTGGAGGGCGGGCTTCTTGGCTTCGGCGGCGCTCACGAAGGGATCGTGGAGCGCCGCCCCCGGATCGGGTCACGACGTGCGCGGGATCAATCCACGCCGTGCATGAGCCGCTTGATCGGTCTCACGAGGATGAACAGCAGCACCGCACCCACCGCGCTCGTGGCGACGAAGACGTTGAAGTAGTAGGTCGGCGTCCAGACGCCCCAGTTCTCGCCGATGCTCCCGCCGACGTACTGGGCGACCGAGCTCGAGAGCAGCCACACGCCCATGAACAGCGAGGCGAACCGCGGCGGCGCGAGCTTGGTGACCATCGAGAGACCGACCGGCGAGAGGCAGAGCTCACCGAGGGTCGCGAGGAAGTAGGACAGCAGGAGCCAGATGCCCGAGACGCGCGCCGCCTGGGACTTCTTGGCGAGGTCCTCGAGCACCGCGCGCCACTTCTTGTCGCCGCCCGCGTTGGTGAGCGCGCCGACGAAGCGCTCGTCGGTGGGCTTGGTGACGGTGACCGTGGCGCTCGCCGCGTCCCACTTCACGCCCTGATCCTCCATCGCCTTCTGGTCGAGCGGGAAGGCGAAGTCGGCGGGCGGGTGCAGCTGCACCGAGACGGGCTGCTTCTTGGTGGCGTTGCCGGCCGCCTTCTCGAGGGCCCCGAGCTCGTCGAGGTAGGCCTTCTGCACGGTGGAGCGCAGCGCCTCGGTGACGGCAAACGGAGGGAGCACGCCGCGGATGGAGAGGGTCTTGGCGTTGGCGTCGTAGGTCATGCGGCCGGCGTGGAACGAGCCCACCTTGGCGGCGTCGAGCCCCGCGGGGAGCTCCACCTGGGTGACCGTGGTGACCGTGCGGTTCTCGGAGATCGCGCCGCCGACCATGGCGAGGAACGAGAGCCCCATGAACACCATCGCGATGAACATCTTCGCGGGCGTGGCGAGGTGGATCGAGCGACGCGCGAGCATCGTCCAGAACCACGCGAACAGCGGCGCGAGGGTGAAGATGAGCAGCGGGTTGACCGACTGGAAGGCCTCGGCCGTGTAGGCGAGGCCGAACACGTGCAGGTCGGTGTTGGCGTCGGCCCAGATGTTGAGCGCGTTGCCGGCCTGCTCGAACGCCATCCAGAAGAGGACGGTGAACATGAACAGGATGAAGATGACGGTGCTCTTGTCGCGCGAGGCGCCCTTGATCTTGAGGAGGTTGAGGCCCATCCAGCCCGCGATGAGGGCGTAGAGGGTGGGCATGAGCACGCCGAGCAGCTTCGACTGACCGCTGAAGTAGCCCTTGAGCATCACCGCCGGCGCCGCGATGGCGATGGCGAACAGGAGGATCGGCCAGATCCTGGACATGAGGCCCGCGAAGCCATCCGCCCCCGGGAGCTTCTCGTCGCCCACGAGCTCGGCCGGCGGGTCAGAGGCGGAGGCCTTGGGGGGCGACTTCTTCACCGACACGTCGTTGCCGGCGGCGTGCACGTCCGCGAGGATCTGCTTCTGACCGACGAGGAACACGACGAGGCCAACGACCATGCCCACGCCGGCCGCCGCGAACCCGGCGTGGAAGTGCACCTTCTTGCGGAGGAACCCGCACACGAGCGGCGCGGCGAACGCGCCGAGGTTGATGCCCATGTAGAAGATGGTGAACGCGCCGTCGCGACGGGGGTCGTCGGGCGTGTACATCTTGCCCACGAGCGTGGAGATGTTGGGTTTGAAGAACCCGTTGCCGAGGATCAGGAACGCGAGCGCCGAGTAGAAGAACGGCAGCGGCTCGAACGCCATCAGGAAGTGCCCGATGGCCATGAGCACGCCGCCGGTGACGATGGCCGCGCGGAGGCCGATGAGGCGGTCGGCGAGCAGACCCCCGAGGAGCGGCGTCAGGTAGACGAGGCTCGTGTACCACTTGTAGACACCCGAGGCGCGCCCCGGCTGCCACTCGAGGTAGTTGACCAGGTAGAGCACGAGCAGCGCGCGCATGCCGTAGTAGCTGAAGCGCTCCCACATCTCCGTGAAGAAGAGGAACTTGAGCCCTTTCGGGTGCTTCATCGGGGCGGGCGCGGCTTCGGTGGACATCGGCGCGGGAGAGGAAACCTGGGCTAGAGCGGCGTCAACACCCGTTGACGAACCGGTGACGGTCGGGTTCGCTCCCTGTCATGTCGGACCTCGTCCGCTTCGGCATCGCCATCGACCAGGAGCTGCTCGAGCGCTTCGACGCGCGCGTCGCGGCCAAGGGCTACGAGAACCGCAGCGAGGCCATCCGCGACCTCATCCGCGCCGACCTCGTCGAGCAGGTCGACGACCCGCACGCCCAGGTCACCGGCACCCTCACGCTCGTCTACGACCACCACGTGCGCGAGCTCTCCGAGCGCCTCACCGACATCCAGCACGAGCTCGGGCACCACGTCGTCTCCGCGCTGCACGTGCACCTCGATCACGACCACTGCCTCGAGGTCGTCGTCATGCGCGGCGAGGCTTCGCTGCTGCGCAACGCCGCCGACCGCATCACCGCGGAGAAGGGCGTGATGCACGGGCGCCTCACCCTCACGGGTGTGCCGGTGCCCGAGGCGTCGCGGGCGGATTTCCACGGACCGGCAGACCACGCCCACGGTCCGCACGGCGGCCACACCCACGTTGTGGGAACTCCCCGCCTCACCGGACGGCCCTCGGCGGGGGCGGAGAAGGGCGCGCACGAGCACGGTCGACGGAAGCGTTAGCCTGAGGTACGCCTCGATCATGTCGCGGCCGCTCGCACCGGGGTTCCTCATCGCGACCCCGCCGCTCAACGATCCCAATTTCGAGCGGTCGTTGGTGCTCCTCGTCGCCCACGGCGAAGAGGGCGCGCTCGGCCTCGTCATCAACGGCACCAAGACCGTCGCGTCCGTGGGTGACCTGCTCGAGCAGCTCGGCCTCGAGACCGACACCGCCGGTCGCAACGACCCGGTGCGGCTCGGTGGCCCGGTGCAGCCCGAGATCGGCTGGATCGTGTACCGCCCCTCCGCCGAGGCGCGCGAGGGCGAGATCCGCCTCTCCGACGAGGTCGCCGTCACCCAGTCGCGCGAGGTGCTCGCGGCGATCGGCCGGCACGACGGCCCGGAGAAGTACGCCACCTATCTCGGCTATGCCGGGTGGGCTCCCGGGCAGCTCGAGGAGGAGATCAGCCACGGCTCGTGGCTCCCCACCGCGCTGCTCGACGAGGCCATCGTGTTCGACGTGCCGGTCGCCGATCGCTGGCAGGCGGCCTTCGACCGGGCGGGCGTCGCACCGCTCGGCTTCATGAGCACGAAGCGCGGCAGCGCCTGATCTCGCGCAACGTCTGCGACAAACCTCTTTCGGCGGCGACCCTTCGTTCGGTACGTTGGTCGGCTGCATGCGACGGCTCCTCGCGGTCTTCCTCGTGCTCGCGGGCCTCTTCGCGAGCGGCGCGTTCGCGCGCGCCGACGAACACGATCCACGCGCGCAACAACCCGATCCGGCGCCCTCCGCGGCGCCCGCCCCCAGCGCGCCCGCGCCCAGCGCACCCGGTGCGCCAGCGTCGAGGGTCACGTCCGAGCCTCCGACCGTCCCGTCGGCGAGCGCCGCGCCCTCCGCCTCGGCCTCGACGGTGCCCAAGGGCACCGAGGTCGCGGTCCGCATCAAGGATCGCAAGGTCTTCGGCCTCTTCGGCAAGAACGCGGCCGAGCGCGCCAAGCACGCGAGCCACGCCCTCGAGCGCGCCTTCGACGCCGCGGGCAAGGAGCCCGTCGACGTGCGTTACGTCCTCGAGAAGGGCGTCGCCATCGTCTACGCGGGCAAGACCCCGATCGTCGAGGTCGACGAGGCCGACGCGCGGGCCGCGGGCGCGGCGACCCTCGAGGCCTACGCGGCCGACCTCACCACCAAGGTGCAGACCGCGCTCAACCAGGAGAAGAAGCGGAGCCAGATCGCCAACACGGTCTTCGGCTTCTCGCTCGTCGTGTTCAGCGCGCTCATCGCGTTCCTGCTCCTCGGCAAGGCCTCCGAGCTCGCCGGGCGGGCGCAGAACTGGGTCGAGGACAACCCGGAGCGCATGCCGAGCGTGCGGCTCGGTGGCATCGAGCTCATGCGCCCCGCGGCGCTCGAGGCCGTCGCCACGCTCGCCATCGACGCCGGCAAGCGCATCCTGCAGTTCGGCGTGCTCTACGCCTGGCTGCTGTTCGCGCTGTCGCTGTTCGACGCCACCAAGGGCTACACCGACCGCCTCACCTCGCTGGTCCTCGGGCCCCTCTCGGGCCTCCTCACGCGCCTCGGCACCGGCTTGCCGATGGCGGTCGTCTTCGCGATCGCCGCGCTCGCGGTGGTGCTGCTCGTGCGCTTCACCGCGGTGTTCTTCGCGGGCGTCGCGCGCGGCGAGACCACCCTCGACTGGGTGCCGCAGGATCTCGCGCACCCGGTCGGCATCCTCGTCCGCATCGGCATCGTGGTCGCGGCCATCGTGCTCGCCGCCCCGCTCCTCACGGGCACCGACGACGGCGCCCTCTCCCGCGCCGGGATCGCCATCCTCGCCGCGTTCGGCCTCTCGGCCACCCCGGTGATCGCGTGCGGCGTGGTCGGCTCCCTCGTGGTCTTCGATCGGCGCCTCCGCCCGGGAGACTTCGTCGAGGTCGGCGGGCGCACCGGCCGCGTGCGCGCGGTCAGCCTGCTCGAGGTCCACCTGGAGGACGAGCACGGCTGCGAGGTGCGCGTGCCGCACGTGCTCTCGCTCTGGCACCCCACGCGCGTGATGGGCCCCTCGCCCGTCGTCGCGATCGAGCTCGTGGTGGATCCCACGGCGGAGCAGGTGAAGGTCCGCGACGTCCTCAGCGAGGCGGCCCGCAAGGTGGGCACCAACGTCCGCGTCGACCTCACCTCCATCGACGCCGACGGCGCGCTCTATCGCGTCACCCTCGGCGTCGCGACGCAGCTGCTCGGGCCGATGGTCTCGCCGACCGGCAAGCGCACGCGTACGCCCGCGCGCCTCGCGAGCACGCGGGTCGCGACCCTGCCCCACGGGGCGCCCGAGAAGCACCCGTCGATCCCGCCCATGTCGATGGCCGGTCTCCCGCGCATGACCATCCCCGGCATGCACGACCCGCGCATCGTGCCGCTCGGCGTGACGACCACCGTGCAGCTCACCTCGCTCCTCGCCGATGCGCTCGCCAGAGAGGGCATCGGCCTCGGCCGCCGCTCGCGCTCCGGGGGTCCGTGAACACCATCGTCGTCCTGATGGCGCTCTTGCTCCTGAGTTACCTCGGGAGCTTCCTCGCCTCGGGTCGCGGCCTCCGGGCGACCGCGGGTCTGCCCTCGGGCTCCGAGCTGATCGTCCTCGGGATCATCGCGGGCCCGCTGGTCTTCGGGGCCGTGACCCGCTCCTCGCTCGAGAGCTTCGACCCCCTGCTCTACGTCGCTACGGGCTGGATCGCCCTCTCGATCGGGCTTAACTATGGCCACGTCGACGACCGCCGGGTGCCGCTCGCAAGGATGGTCGCGGGGATCTCGCTCTCGCTGCTCTGTGGCGGATCGTCGCGGTCGGCGTCTGGCTGTCGATCCCGTTCGTCGCGACGATGGACGCGACGTCACGCGTGCTGCTCGCGGGCGGCATGGGCGCAGCCTGCGCCGAGACGACGCGCCTCGCCATGCAGTGGGTCGTGGAGCGCTACGACGCCAAGGGGCCGCTCACCGAGTTGCTGTCGGATCTCTCGCAGTCGGACGAGGTCGTCCCGATCGGGGTGCTCGCTCTGCTCTATTCGCTGCGTCCCCCTGCGCACGCCACGGTGAATCTACCGCCCCTCGGCTGGGCCGGCGCGACCGTCGTGGTCGGCGTCCTGCTCGGCATCGCGACCGCGGCGCTCCTCGCGCGCGATCTGCGCACCGGCGAGAGCTGGGGAACGATCCTCGGCACCTCGCTGATGACCATCGGGCTCGCGGCTCGCCTCGATCTCGCGGCGATCACCGCGATGTTCTCCCTCGGGGCGACGATCGCCGTCGGCTCGCGACACCAGCGCGACATCCAGCAGATGGTCTCCACGACCGAGCGCGCGGTCATGATGCCCGCGCTGGTCCTCGCGGGAGCGCGGATCGATCCCTCCAACATCGGCCGGCTCGGGCTCCTCATCCCGATCGCCCTGCTGCTCCGCTTCGGCGCGAAGTTCGCGGTCGGGTTCGCGCTGCGCAGCTCGCAGCCGGCAGCCAAGGGCGCGCCGCCGCTGCTCGGCCTCGGGCTCGTCTCTTCGGGTGGCATGACCATCTGCATCGGCCTCGCGCTCGCCCTTCGCTTCCCTGGTGCCGTCGGCGACACCGTCCTCGCGACCGCCGTGGCGGTGACCCTCGCCGGCGAGCTGGCCGGACCGCTGGCCCTGCGCCGTGTCCTCGTCAGCACAGGCGAGATCGTCGAGCCCGCGCCCATCTCGGCACCGCCCGACGAGGAGCCCGAGGACCACGACGAACTCCCCCCCAACGAGGAACACCCGAGCGAAGGGGCGCCCTCGTGAGCGGCGGTGGCAGCAGCCCCAAGGGCGTGGGCACACGGCTGGTCCAGCTCGCCGTCCTCGTGGGCGTCTACGCGATGATGTGGGGCGCGACCCACGTGAGTCGCGACTCGCACGGCACGCTCGACACCATCGTGGCGACCGGCTTCCTCCTGCTCGCGGGGACGCTCGCGAGCGAGGTGCTCGAGCCGCTCGGGGTGCCTCACCTCACGGGATACCTCGGCGCCGGCATCATCGCGGGCCCCCACCTCCTCCACCTCGTCGACCACGAGACGGTCGAGAACCTCTCGCAGGTCAACTCGCTGGCGCTCGCGCTGATCGCTCTCGCGGGTGGGGCCGAGCTCAAGATCGACGTCCTGAAGAAGGTGCTCCGCAGCCTCGCCTGGGCGACGCTCGCCCAGACCACGATGGTCTGCGTCCTCATGACCGGCGTGTTCGTGGCGGCGCGACCGCTGATGCCGTTCACGAAGGGCATGTCGTCGACGATGATCGTCGGCGTCGGCCTGCTGTGGGGCACCGTCGCGGTGACGCGCAGCCCTTCGGCGTTGCTCGGCGTCCTCTCCCAGACGCGCGCCAAGGGCCCGGTGGCGACGTTCTCCCTGGCGTTCATCCTCAGCTCGGACGTCGTCGTCGTCGTGCTCCTGGCCCTGGCGATGGCGGTCGCGCGTCCACTCGTCGAGGCGGGTTCGACCATCTCGATCTCCGTGTTCCGCGAGCTCGGACACGAGCTCCTCGGGAGCGTCGCCCTCGGGACCACCCTTGGACTCGTGCTGGCCGCCTACTGTCGCTTCGTCGGCAAGCAGCTCCTGCTCGTCCTCCTGGCCCTCGGGTTCGGGATGAGCGAGATGCTGCGCTACCTCGGCTTCGAGGCCCTGCTCACGTTCATGGTCGCCGGCTTCGTCGTCGCGAACCTCTCCGATCAGGGCGAGAAGTTCCTCCACGCCATCGAGAAGACGGGCGGCGTGGTGTACGTCCTGTTCTTCGCGACGGCGGGCGCGCACCTGGACGTGCCGCTCCTCAAGCGATTGTGGGCGGTGGCGCTCATCCTGGCCGGCAGTCGAATCGCGATCTCGGTGGCTGCCCATCGCCTTTCCTCTCAGCTGAGCAACGACTCGCCCGCGGTCCGTCGCTGGGGCTGGGGATCATTGATCTCCCAGGCGGGCCTCGCCCTCGGGATGGCGACGGTCATCGAGCGGAACTTCCCCTCGTTCGGCACCTACTTCCGGTCGCTCGCCTTCGCGACGGTGGCCATCAACGAGATGGTGGGCCCGGTGCTCTTCAAGCTCGCCCTCGACCGTGCGGGCGAGAGCTCGAAGGAAGCCTCCATGCGGACCGAGCACGACAGCCACGCGCCCACCCAGGCGCCCACCGACGAGGCCTTGCATGCCGCTCCGGAGGGCTACGCGCCCCCCACCGACGAGCCTCCCCCCGAGCCCGAAGGCTCTGAAACATAGCTATTTTCAACACTTGACGACTCCCCTTGCCAAAGTTCGATGGATGTCTAAATAGACGCCTATCGAACATGGGCCCGCCCCCATCCCTCTTCGCAGCCCTCGCCGACGACACCCGTCGACGGATCCTCGCGCTCCTTCGCGACGGCTCCCGCCCGGCCGGCGACATCGCCGCGGAGTTCCACACCTCGAAGCCGACCATCTCGCACCACCTCAAGGTGCTCGAGCAAGCGGGCCTCGTGCGCTCGGAGCGACGCGGCACCAGCATCGTCTACACGCTGCAGACCAACGCGCTCGAGGACCTCGCGCGCCACGTGCTCGACCTCGCGCGCCCCGCGGCGCGCACCAGCGACTCCTGATCCTGAGAATCCGCGAACGGCCCTCGGCGCGTTCGCAGAAGGGAGACCTTCATGTCCCGGTTGCTCGACCGCATCTCGCTCGGCGTCACCCTCGGCACCGCGGCGCTCACCGCCGTGCTGTTCCCGCGCTTGCCCGCGCGGGTGCCCATCCACTTCGACGTGCACGGCATCGCCGACGGCTTCGCGCCCCGCGCGATCGGCGCCTGGCTCATGCCCGCGGCCACCCTGCTCACCTGGGCCACCGTCCGCTACGGGCGCTGGCTCGTGCCGCGCAGCGAGCGCGAGCGCCTCGACAAGTCGCCCACCTCGGTGGTCGGCCTCGTCGTGGTGGCGCTCTTCTCCGCGCTGCAGCTCCTGATGCTCCGCGCGGGCATGCAGCCCGGCGGTCGCCTGGTCGGCCTCGTCGTGCTGCTGTCGGTCGCGTGGATCGCGCTCGGCCTCGTGATGCCGCGCGTGCGCCGCAACCCGTTCATCGGCGTGCGCGTCCCGTGGACCCTGGCCTCGGACGAGAACTGGGCGCAGACCCACCGCTTCGCCGGCCTCACCTTCGTCGGCTCCGCGCTCCTCGCGCTGGCCCTCGAGGTGCTGTTCGGCACGGCGCCCGCGGTCGTCGTGCTGGTGCTCGGCGCGCTCGCGCCGGTGGTCTACTCGTGGCGCCTCGCGGTCCACGCCCGCGGCAGCTGACCTATACTGGGTGCATGCGCGTCGGCACCGAGTATCCGCAGCTGCGGTTCCTCCTGTGGAACCGCACGAGCGACGAGCTCGACGAGGCCGAGGCGTTCGCCCTCTACGAAGCCCACCGCCAGTGGATCGACCCCGCGACCATGACCGAGGTGGAGCGAGCCATGTTCGATCGGCTCGTCGCCACCCATGGGCGCGGGGTCTTCCTCGGCTGAGGCACCATGCAGCGCACGGAATCCCTCCGCGTGCTCGCCCTGCTCGAGCACCTCGACGCAGGCCTCCTGCGCGGCGCCCAGTGCTGGTTCGGCGGCGGGGCCGCAGTGGCGCTGCGCTGCGCCGAGTTCCGGGTCTCCCGCGACGTCGACTTCCTCTGCGCGTCGAGAGACGGCTACCGAGCCGTCCGGGAACGGGTGCACCACGAGGGCACGCAGGGCTTGTTCCAGCGCCCCGTCACCGTGATCCGCGAGGCGCGCGCCGATCGCTACGGCATCCGCACGGCCGTCGAGATCGAGGGCCAGCCCATGAAGGTCGAGATCGTCGGCGAAGGTCGCATCGATCTCGTCGGCTTCGACGACCCGAGCCTGCCCGTCGCGCGCCTCTGCGACGTCGACCTCGTGGCCGAGAAGGTCCTCGCCAACGACGACCGCCACGCCGATGACAGCGGGCTCGCGCGGGACACCATCGACCTCGTCGTGCTCGAGCACGTCCTCGGCACGCTCCCCGAGGCGGCGCTGGACAAGGCGGTGGCCGCCTACGGGCCGAGCGTCGCTGGCACGTTCGTTCGCTCCCTCGAGAAGCTGCGCGCCCGCCCGCTCGTGCTCGCCCGCTGGCTCGATCTGCTCGACGTCTCGGAAGAGGCGCGAACGTGGATCGCCGCGAAGCTCGACGCGCTGCCCCCACCGTCCAGTGGTTAGGGGCCGACCCAGCCCATCTTGTCCGCGTGCAGGAGCCCGCACACGAGGCACTTGGCGACCTGCCCTGGGAACGGCAGGGTCGGCGGCACGCGGACGCCGGCGGGGGGGTTCACGAGCTCCGCCCAGCGCCGCGCCTTGCAGCCGAGACACGGGATCGAGACCAGCCGGTAGAGCGGGATGTGCTCCGCGTAAGGCGGAATCTTGCGCATCAGGCCCGAAGCATCGCACGCTGGGGAACGATGGTCTCGCGCCAACCTCGATCCCGCCCCCCCACGCCCCCCTCGTGAGCCCCTCCCGCGGCGCCGCGGGCTAAGGCCCTCGGGCTCGCCCTGCCCCAGCCGCTCGCGCGCGCGCTGCAGCGGTTCCGCGAGGCCGACGCCGACTTCGACCAGAGCTGCCACGAGCACGCGAGCGTGTTCCGCATCGACGATCGGTACGCCGTGCTCATCGCCCGCGCGCGCGAGCTCCTGAGCCACGCACGCGTCCTCGGCCAGGCGGCCCCCGTCACGGGCGACGACGACGAGAGCCAGCTCGCGGCGGCCCGCGTCGTCGCGGTGACGCTGGCCGAGGCCGCCACCTCTGCCCGCACACTGCGGGGTTAGCCCTCGCCCTCGGGGTACATCGCCTCGATCTCGGCGCCCCAGATCTCGTTGACCTTCTTGCGCTTGACCTTGAGCGTCGGGGTGAGCTCGCCGGTGTCCACGCCGAAGTTGCGCGCGAGGATGGCGAACTTCTTGATCTGCTCGACGCGCGCGAGCTCCTCGTTGGCGGCGTCGACCGCGCGCTGCACCTCGGCGCGGATCTCCGCGAGCTCGTGGGCGCGGGTGGCGTCGAGGCCGCGGTCCTTGCAGAACGCAGCGACCGCCTCCGGATCGAGGGTGACCAGCGCCGTCAGGTACTTGCGACGGTCGCCGATGACCACCGCCTCGTTGACCAGCGGGTGGTTCTTGAGCGAGGCCTCGATGTTCTTGGGGGCGATGTTCTTGCCGCCCGCGGTGATGATGATCTCCTTCTTGCGGCCGGTGATCTGCAAGAAGCCGTCGTCGTCGAAGCGCCCGAGGTCGCCCGAGTGCAGCCAGCCGTCGATCAGGGTCTCCGCGGTGGCCTGCGGCTCCTTGTAGTAGCCGAGGAACACGTTGGGCCCGCGCACGAGGATCTCGTCGTCCTTGGCGATGCGCACGTCGACGCCGGGGATCGCGGGGCCGACCGTGCCGAAGCGCAGCTTGCCGTGCGGTTGAAGGAGGTGGGGCCGGTGTCCTCGGACTGGCCGTAGACCTCGCTCACCATGATGTCGAGCGAGCCGAAGAACTCGAGCACCTCGCGCGCCACGGGGGCCGCGCCACTCACGCAGACGCGCGCGCGGTCGAGGCCGATGGCGGCCTTGAGCTTGCTGAACACCAGCTTGCTCGCGAGCTTGTACTGCGCGGCGAGCGCGAACGGGAGCGGCTTGCCCGAGGCCTTGTGCGCGGTGGCGGCGGTGCCGACCCCGCGCGCCCAGGCGAGGAGCTTCTTCTTCTTGTCGTCGGCGAGGGCCATCTTGCCGCTGATGCCGGCGTGGAACTTCTCCCAGATGCGGGGCACGGCGAAGAACACCGTGGGGCGCACCTCCTTGAGGTTGTCGGGCACCTTCTCGATCGACTCGGCGAAGTAGACGCTCATCCCGCCGGTGATCGGCCCGTGGATGGTGAACATCTGCTCGGCGATGTGCGAGAGCGGCAGGTAGGACAGGGCCACGTCACGCGAGGAGATCTCGGTGATCTGCTGCGCGCACGCGGCCGTCCACGAGAGGTTCTCGTGCGAGAGCATGACCCCCTTGGGCGGCCCGGTGGTGCCCGAGGTGTAGATGAGCGTGGCGAGGCCCTTGGGCTCGAGCTGCTCGATGCGGTCGAAGAATCGCTCGTCGGGGATGCCCTCGGCCCTGGCCAGGAACTCCTCCCACGACATGACGAGCGGGTCGTCGATCTTCGGCGCGCCCTGCATCATGACCACGTGGCGGAGGTGCGGCAGGTTCGCGCGCTCCTTGTGGATCTTCTGCCACTGCGCCTCGTTCTCCACGAGGACGACCTTCGCCTCGCAGTGGTGCACGATGTACTGCACCTCGGGCGGGGAACACGTGGCGTAGATCCCGGCGGGCGCGCCGCCGACGCACATGTTGGCGACGTCCATGATCACCCACTCGGGCCGGTTGAACCCGAGGATGCACACGGACGCGTTCTTCTCGAGGCCGAGCGCGATGAGGGCCTTGCCCGCGCGCTTGACCTGGTCGCCGTATTCTCCCCACGTGGTCTCGACCCACTGCCCGTTCTTCTTGGCGAAGTAGGCCGGGTCCTTGGGGCGGATGCGTTGCTGGCGGAAGAGGCGGCTCGGGATGGTGTCGGCGGTCACGGACCGCGATGCTACACGGCTGCGCGCAAAGCGGGAGAGGCCAACCGCTCGTACTCGACCAGGTCGAGCATGTCGTGCTCGCGGGTGCCGAGCACCACGAAGCCGATCTTCTCGAGCACCCGGCGCGACGCGATGTGCCAGGAGGGCGTGACGGCGCGGACCACCCGCACGCCGGGCTGGACGAGGGCCCAGGCCACGGCGGCCTCGGTGGCCTCGGTCGCGTACCCCTGACGCTGGAGATCCTGCTCGACGCCGTACCCGACCTCGACCACGCCCTCCTCGTCGGGGGCGCCGTGGAACACGACGCTGCCGACCACGCGTCGGGGGCCGTGGCGGAGGATCAAGACGCGGTCGCCCCAGAGGCGCTTCTGCGGGTCGCTGCGGATGGCGTCGAGGTCGGCGCGGAAGGCCCGCTCGATGAGCGCGTGGTTCGGCCACGCGGGCGGCAACTCGGCGTTGGCGAGCCGCTCGGTCTCGTCTCGACGCCCCGACATCACCGCCTCGACGACCGCGAGGGTGATGGGCTCCATCGAGAGCCGGGGCGTGGTGAGCACGCTCATGGCTTCCCATGGTGCGTCTTCTGGAGGCTCCTGCAAAGGCGCGCGCCCCGAAAAACGACCGACGCGGCGCAGGATCCATGACGCGAGACGGCCAGCGCGGCGCGTTGTTCGCGAACAAACGGGTGAAACCTTGATGCACAACGGTATGCGAAAGGCAATACGCACTTCGCTCGCGCCGAGCGAGTCGAGCTGCGGATTTCCAGAGAAGTGGTACCTTTCCGGCATGCGTTGGTCGTCGCTTTGCTTCGTTGCGCTCTTCTCGGCGGGTTGCGCCACCACCCAGGATGACTCCATCACCCCCAAGCCCGACACGGGCGGCGCCGACTCGTCTGTGGACACCGGCGCCGACGTCGGCACCGACACCCCGAGCGACGCCACGTGTACCGCGACCCAGACCAAGTGCAGCGGCGTCTGCGTCGACACCAAGACCGACGGGAAGAACTGCGGCGCCTGCGCCAAGGCCTGCACGAGCGGACAGACCTGCGAGTCGGGCACGTGTACGTGCACCGCGTCCTCGACCAAGTGTGGCACCGACTGCGTCGACACCAAGGTCGACACCAAGAACTGCGGCGGCTGCGGCAAGGCGTGTTCGACCGGCCAGACCTGCGAGGCCGGCGTGTGCACGAGCCCCTGCCCCACGGGCCAGACCAAGTGCGGCACCAAGTGCGTGGACACCACGAGCGACTCGTCGAACTGCGGCGCGTGCGACAAGCCGTGCCCCACCGGTCAGGCCTGCGTCGCGAGCGCATGCGCCGTCTCCTGCGACCTCCCCAAGATCAAGTGCACCGACAAGTGCGTCGACCCGGGCTTCGACGCCGACAACTGCGGCGGCTGCGGGAAGAAGTGCGCGAGCGGGCCCAAGTCCACGCCGGCGTGCTCGAGCAGCGCGTGCCTCCTCATCTGCGACACGGGCTACGGCAACTGCAACGACAAGAGCGACGACGGCTGCGAGGCCGACTTCGCCACCGACGCCAAGAACTGCGGCGGGTGCGGCAAGGCCTGCGCCACCACCGAGACCTGTTCGGCCGGCGCCTGCAAGTGCGCGGGCGGCGGCACCAAGTGCCCCGACGGCGCGTGCGCGGATCTGACGAGCGACGTCACCCACTGCGGCAGCTGCACCAAGGTGTGCGGGTCCAACCAGGTGTGCACGACCGGCGGCTGCGTGTGCAAGCCGGGCTACGTGCTCTGCGGCGACACGTGCTTCGCCACCAGTTGCCCCGCGACCGGCTTCATCGGCTCGGCGCTCATCAACTCGACCGACTCCACGCTGATCAACGGCTGGGTCGGCACGCCGGCGCCATCTGGACCAGGTGCTACTCCAAGACGGTCAACGGCAGCAGCACCTCGACGTTCCACACGAACTGCGACGGCAGGGGCGCTTCGGTCTCGGTGGCCAAGCTCACGACCGCCTCCACGGGCGCAACCCGACTGATCGGTGGTTACGCATCGAAATCGTGGGCGACGACCGGAGGCTGGATGGGGACAGGAACACGTTCTTGTTCTCGCTCACCAACTCGTTCAAGCACGTCTGGAGCACAACCTACAGCAGCGGCGCGAACTACACCCAGTACAGCTCCTCGACGTACGGTCCGACCTTCGGCCTCGGGCACGACTTCGTTCCTACGCAGAATGGCACCATCATCGGTGGTCAGAGCATCACGACGAGCGGCGGCTACTGCTACATCGGCTACACGTTCAAGTGCCGCATCGGGGTCGATGGGGGCACGGACGTGACCTGTCAGAACGACTTCTGCGGCAGCTACAGCAGCTGGACCGTCGATGACCTCGAGGTCTGGGTCAAGTGATCGAGGTGCGTTCCGCCGCGCGAGTGGTGACTGCATAGACCGCGACCGACCGGCGGGCGTCACCCTCGACGCCGCCCTGGCTCGGCACCTCGTAGCGCGCGAGCTCCACGAGCCCCTCGCGCGGTAGGTATCGTCGCCCGGGGTCGGCGAGCAACACCTCGACCCCCGCGCGGGCCCGCTCGAAGAGCCAGGGGAGCACCCGCTCCGCCATCGCGGCGTCGTAGCAGACGTCCCCCGCGAGGATCACGTCGACGTCCACGGCCTGACCAATCACGTCGACGCACCGCGCGTCGATCGAGACCCCGTTGTCCTCCGCGTTGATCCGCGTCGCTTCGACGGCCGCCGCGTCGACGTCCACGGCCGACACGACCGCGCCGACCGAGGCGGCCGCGAGTCCGACGAGCCCACTGCCCGCGCCGAAGTCCAGCACGCGCCGGCCGCGCACGCGCGCGGGGTGGTCGAGCACGAACCGCGCGAGCGCCTGCCCGCCGACCCAGGCCACGGCCCACCACGGTGGCTCGCTCTCCTGCCAGTGCGCTTCCAGGCTGCTCGCGAGGCGCAGCGAGAGCTCGGGCAAGAACGCGAGCCGAACCGGCCTGAGCTCCGCGACCGACGCCACCGTCGGGCTCTAGCCGGATCGCGCGCCGACCGAAACGTCTCCGACGGCGATCCGCGCTATGGAGCGCGCGTGAGCCTGCTCTCCTGGACGCTGCTCCTCTGCGCGGCGTTCCTCGCCGGCGCGGTCAACTCCGTGGCCGGCGGCGGCACGCTGCTCACGTTCCCGACGCTGCTCTCCGCGGGGATCTCGCCGATCGTGGCCAACGCGACCAGCACCGTGGCCCTCGTCCCCGGGTCGCTCGGCGCCTTCTTCGGCTACGGCGACGAGCGCAAGGCCGCGCAGGAGGAGCTGCTCACCCTCGGCCTGCCGAGCGTCGTCGGCGGCGTGCTCGGCGCGCTCCTCGTGATGCGGCTCGGCGACCGATCGTTCGCCCGGCTCGTGCCGTTCCTGCTCTACGGGGCGACGGCGCTGTTCCTCGTGCAGCCGCTCGTGAAGCGCGCGCTCGAGCGCCGCACCACCAAGCTACCGCGGTTCGCGCTGCCGCTGTTCCAGCTGCTCGTCGCCACGTACGGCGGCTTCTTCGGGGCCGGCATCGGCATCCTCATGCTCGCGGCGATGGGCATCGTGCTCGCGGGTGCCTCGATCCACCGGCTCAACGCGTTCAAGAACCTCGCCGCCGCCACCATCAACGGCGTCGCCGCCATCACCTTCGCGCTGTCGCACCGGGTGCTGTGGCCCGTGGCGGGCGCGATGGCGGTCGCCGCGCTGCTCGGCGGGTTCCTCGGCGCCGGCATCGCGAAGAGGCTCGGCGAGCGCATCGTGCGGGGCTTCGTCGTGTGCGTGGGGATCGCCATCGCGACCTACATGCTCGTGCGTCGCTAGCGCTTCGGTCGAGCCGCCCCGCTCGCCGCGAGGATCTGCTCGCGCAGCCAGACGTGGCCGGGGTCGTCGTTCACCCGCGCGTGCCAGAACAGGTGGATCGAGAAGCCGCCGATCTCGAACGGCGGCGGCAACACGCGGAGGCCGAACGTCTTGGCGAAGCGCCGCGCCACGCGCTCGGCGAGGGTGAGCACGAGGTCGCTCTCGGCCACCACCATCGGGGCGACGAGGAAGTGCGGCACCGTGAGGGCGACCTTGCGCTTCCTGCCCATCTCCGCGAGCGCCGTGTCGACGAAGCTGCCCGGGCGACCGCGCGGCGCGATGAGGAGGTGCGAGAGCGAGCAGTACCGGTCGAGCGTGAGACGACCGCCGACGCCGGGGTGCCCCTCGCGCACGACGCACACGAAGCGCTCGTCGAACAGGCGCCGGGTGTGGATGCCAGCCACCTCGGGCACGCTCGGCGCCAGCACCACGTCGAGCCGCCGGTCCTCGAGCTCCTGCACGAACGGCTCGGGCACGGGGCGCACCAGCAGCGAGACCTGCGGCGCCGAGCGCGCCACCTCGGCGGCGAGGCTCGGCAGCACCACCATCTCCGCGTAGTCGCCCGTGCCCAGCGTGAAGAGACGCTCGGCCGTCGCCGGTGCGAACGAGGGTGGCGCGAGCGCCTCCGAGAGGTCGCCGAGGGCGCGCCGCACGACCGGCTCGAGGGCGAGCGCCCGCTCGGTGGGCACCATCCCGCGCGCGGTGCGCACGAGGACGGCGTCGTCGAGCAAGACGCGCAGCCGCGCGAGCGCGTGGCTCGTCGCCGGCTGGGTGAGACCGAGGCGCGCCGCCGCGCGGGTGACGCTGCGCTCGGCGAGGAGCGCCTCGAAGGCCACGAGCAGGTTGAGGTCGACGCCGGGCAGATGCACGCCATGCATGATAGCGGCCACGGCCATCGTCAGCCCTTGAGGTCGTCCTTCTCCTCGCCGAGCCAGCGCTGGATGGTCCGGCGGTCGATCCCCATCAGCGCGGCCGCCTGCTTCTTGTTGCCCCCGGTCCGCTCGAGCACCCGGGCGAGGTACGCACGCGAGAGCTCCTCGAGCGTCCAGCTGCGATCGACGGCGTGCTTGAGGAAGTCCTGAGGCGTGTCGGCGCCGAGCGCCTGCGGCAGATCCTCGGGCAAGATGACGTCGCCGTTGGAGAGGGCGACGGCGCGCTCGATCGCGTTCTCGAGCTCGCGCACGTTGCCAGGCCAGGAGTGCTCGAGCAGCTTGCGGGCCGCGGCGCCGCTCAGCGTGCGCTGCCGCTTGGCGCGGGCGCAGGCGCGCTCGAGGGCGCGCTCCGCGAGCGGGACGATGTCGTCCGGGCGCTCGCGCAACGCGGGCAGACCGACCTCCACCACCGCCAGGCGGTAGAACAGGTCCTCGCGGAACGTGCCCTCGGACAGGGCCTTGCGCAGGTCGTGACGGGTGGCCGAGATGACCCGCACGTCGATCGGGCTGCTGCTCGAGCCGCCGAGTGGGCGCACCTCGCGCTCCTGCAGCACGCGCAGCAGCTTGGGCTGCATGGCGAGCGGCAGGTCGCCGAGCTCGTCGAGGAAGATGGTGCCGCCGTTGGCCTCGCGGAACAGGCCCGCGCGGTCGGCGCGCGCGTCCGTGAAGGCGCCGCGCTTGACCCCGAACAGCTCGCTCTCGAGCAGCTCGGCCGGGATGGCCGCGCAGTTGACGGCCACGAACGGTCCGTTGGCGCGGTCGCTGCGCTCGTGGACAGCGCGCGCGATCAGCTCCTTGCCGGTGCCGCTCGGGCCGGTGATGAGGACGCTCGCTGGCGTGGGCGCCACCCGCTCGACCAGGGCCATCACGTCGCGCATCTGCGCGCTCTTGGCGACGACCGCGCGGCTCACGTGCACGACCGACCGCAGCGAAGCGAGCTCCTCGCGCTGGGCGCGCTCCGCCACGGACTTGTCGATCGAGAGCAGGAGCGCGTCGGGTTCGAACGGCTTCGGGAGGTAGTCGAACGCGCCACCGCGCACCGCGCGAACGGCGGTCTCGAGGTCGCCGAAGCCGGTCATGGCGACGGCCACGATGCGAGGGTCGTGGCGCAGGGCGTGCCCGATCAGCTCCATGCCCCCCATCTCGGGCATACGCAGATCGGTGACCAGGATCTCGACCTCCCCGGCCTGGATGCGCTCGAGCGCGTCGGCGGCCCGGGCGACCACGCTGACGGCGAACCCACGCTCGCCGAGCAGGTCCTTCACCATCTGGCCGAGGGCCACGTCGTCGTCCACGACCAAGATCCTGCGTCTACGCGGCGGAAATGTCGTCATGCAACCCCCGGCAGAGTGACCACGAAGCACGCCCCGTGCTTCTCGTTCGATTCGCCTTCTTCGTTCGCCTCGACCGCGACGTGGCCGCCGAGCTCGCGCACGAGGCCGGCGACGATCGCGAGCCCGAGCCCCGTGCCCACATCGTCCTTGGTGGTGACGAACGGGTCGAAGATCCGGCCGCGCACCTCGGCGGCGACGCCGGGGCCTGCGTCCGTCACGCGGAGCACGATCTCGCTCTTTCGGGCCTCGACGGCGACGTCGATGCGGCCGCCGTCGGGCTGCGCCTGCACGGCGTTGTGGCAGAGGTTGAAGAGCACCTGGAACAGCTGATCGCGACTCGCGTCGACCAGCGCGGGCCCTCCCTCGGAAGCGACGTGGGTCTTGATCCCGCGCTTCTTGCACTCGGGCGCGAGGAACGCGAGCACGTCCGTCGCGACCGTCTCGACGTCCACGCGCTCGATGCGCTGCTTCGGCGGACGCGTGACGTCGAGGAGTCGCTGCACGACCCGCGTGATGCGCTCGGTCTGCTCGGCGACGATGCCGAGGTCGCGGCGGGTGGGCTCGGGGGTCCCCTCGCGGCCCGCCATCATGCGCGTGCGACCGAGGATGACCCCCAGCGGAGAGCCGATCTCGTGGGCCAGCGAGGCGGCCATCTCGCCCGCGGCGGCGAGCGTGGAGAGGCGGCGCAGGTGCGCCTCCAGCGCCACGCGCGCCTCGTTCTGCTCCTCGACGTGGGCCCGCGCCGCGCGGAGGTTCTCGGTCATCTCGTTGAAGGCGACCGCGAGGCGCCCGAGCTCGTCCTTCCGAGCCTCCTCCACGCGCACGCCGAGGTCGCCCGCCGACACCTTCTCGACGCCGTGCACGAGCTGCTCGAGCGGCGCGCCGAGGAACCTGCGCACCATGGGCCGGGCGAGCAGGAACACGGTGAGCGAGAACGCTGCGCCGACGAGCACGAGGCTGCGGGTCCACGCCCCGACCAGGCGATCGACGTAGGAGATGTCGCGCAGCACGACGGCCACCGCGACCTTGCCGGCCTTCTCGAGTGGCAACGCGTGCTCGAGGAGCGGCGTGCCGTCCTCGCGCAGGCGGTTGATCTCGGCCCGCTTGGCGAGGGCGTCGCGGGCGATCGCGTCCATCCCCGGGTGGCGCGAGAGCTGGGCGCTGCCCCCGAGGAGGTTCGCCTCGCGCCCGTACAGCCCGACCGCGACGACGTTCTCGCCGTGGGCGATCGACTCGGCGAGCGCGGTGAGGTCGGCCCCCTGGTCCTTCGCGTCGACCAGCCCGCGCGCGATGGCGGCCTCCATCACGTGGACGTCGTCGCGCGCATCGCGGGCGGCTTCGGCGAGGAGGAGGTCGCGGCGGAAGGGACGGGTCACGGCGAGGTACCCGAAGATTGCGATCACGAAGGGCACGCTGATCAGCAGCCAGATGCGCGTCGCGAGGCTGTTCATGGAGGGAGGGAACCCAGCTTTGGAGCAAAGGAGGTGCCGAGAAAGCGCCCCTCGATTCCTTGTAGACCATGCGACACCACGCCGCATCGAGGCACCATTGTGTCGCAGAACGTCGCACACTGCCCAGGAACATCGGGGCCATCGGGCAGTCCCCGCCCGGCACGCGACGTGCTGAAAGGCCCTTTCCGCCATGCGCTCCCTAGCCACTGTCGCGCTCGTCCTGCTCCTGGCGGCTCCCCCGCTGGGCTGCTCGAGCGCGGCGAGCGCCACCAACAAGCCCGAGCCCGCCGGCGCGGCCGAGGCCAAGAAGCCCCGCACGGTCACCGTCGATGCCGAGACTGCCAAGCGGCTCGGCATCACCACCATGGTCGTCGGTCAGGGCGGCCTCGCCGAGAGCATCCCGGTCCCGGGGTCGGTCGAATACGATCTCAACCACTACGCCGAGGTCGGCCCGCGGCTCGACGGGCGCATCACCGCGGTCAAGGGCAAGCTCGGAGACTCCGTCAAGAAGGGGCAGGTCCTCGCCACCATCGCCGTGCCGACCCTCGCCGAGGCCCAGGCGGGCGGGCTCACCGCCAACGCCAGCCTCGAGGCCGCCCTCAAGAACTACAACCGCGAGAAAGACCTCCTCGCCAAGCAGCTCACCACGGCCCGCGAGCTCGAGGTCGCCGAGGCCGAGCTCAAGAAGGCGAAGGCCGAGGTCGCCGCCTCCCAAGCGCGGCTCCTCGCCCTCGGCGTGGGCGGTCAGGCGATCGGCGGCCAGCTCGAGCTCGTCGCGCCGATCGACGGGATGATCGTGCAGCGCCACGCCGTGGTGGGCGGGTTCCTCGCCACCAGCGCCAACGCCTACGTGATCGCGGACACCTCCAAGCTGACCGCCGTCCTCGAGGTGCACGAGGCCGACCTGCCGTACCTCAAGCTCGGCGCCTCCGTCACCATCACCGCCGACAGCCTGCCTGACCTCGCGCACAAGGGCACGCTGACTTGGATCGACCCGGTCGTGAGCAAGACCACCCGCCTCGTGCGCGCCCGCGTCGATCTGCCGAACGACAGCGGCACGCTGCGGCCCGGCATGTTCGTGCGAGGGCGCATCGTCATCGCCCTCCCGGCCGGCTCCGGCATCATCCTCCCCTCGCAGGCCGTCCAGCCGCTGGGCGCGGACGACGTCGTGTTCGTGCTCGTGAGCCCCGGCCACTACGACATCCGCAAGGTCGTCGTCGGGCGCCGCACGAGCGAGATCGTCGAAGTGAAGGAGGGCGCCGCCAAGGGCGACACGATCGTCGTCGAGGGCGCCTTCCTCCTCCGTGGAGAAGCCGCCAAGCAATGACTCGTACCTCCATCACGGCGCTCGTCCCCTGGACGCTGGTCGCGCTCGTGGTCCCCGCGCTCGCGATGCCGGCTCTCGCCGACGCCGCCCCATTGCCGACGGCCACGGAGGTCGCGCGCAAGGCCCGCGAGAAGGGCCCGCTCACCTTGCTCGCGGCCGCCGAGGTCAAGCTCGCCGGGTCGCAGAAGGCCGCGGCCGGCCTCCCACCGCTGACCAACCCGTACCTCGAGGTGTTCGTCGATCGCAGCAAGGACACGAGCGGCGTCGCCGCCGTCCAGGCCAACCTCTGGCTGCCGATCGAGCTCGCGGGCCAGCGCGACAAGCGCGTCGCCGAGGTCGACGGCCTCGTCGCGTGGAAGAAGACCGCCCGCGCGGCCGCCGCCGCCGCCGCGGTGGGCGAGGCCGTCACCGCCTGGGGAGAGCTCGCCATCGCGCTCGCGCGCCGCAAGGAGGCGCTCGCGGGCGAGAAGGTCGCGCGCGAGGAGTCGACCTACGTCAAGGGGCGCCTCGAGGCGAAGGACGCGACCGCGGTCGACGCGGCCGTCGCCGAGGGAGAGGTCGCGCGCTGGGTGCAGTCCAAGGTAGAGGCCGACATCACGGTCTCCACCGCGAAGGCACGCCTGTCGATCGCGATCGGCGAGCCCACGCTCGAGGCCCCTGACGACGCCCCGGTCATCGAGCTGCCGGCGCTCCCCTGGAAGGACGACGCCGCCCTGGTCGCCAAGCTCGACGCCTCGTCACCGGTCCTGCTGGCGGCGGAACAGGAGGCCACGTTCTTCCTCGCGTCCAAGGATCGCTGGGAGTCCGAGAAGTACACGCCCGTGAACTTCATCCTCTCGGCGGGCCGCACCGACCTCGGCGCTTTCAAGTACGGCGTGGGCCTCTCGTGGTCGTTCCCGGTCCTGCGGAAGAACCAGGCCGAGATCGCCCGCGCCGACGCCGAGGCCGACCGGGCGAAGGCCGCCAAGATCATCGCCACGACCGCCCTGCACGCCCGGGCCAAGGGCGCGTTCGCCGCGTACACCGCGGCCCGCACCGCGCTCGTCACCGTCGACACCCTCGCGCTGCCGGCCGCGCAGGCGGTGGTCGATGCCTCCGTCGCGGCCTGGAAGGCTGGCAAGCTCGAGGCCACGCGGGTGTTCCTCGCGCGCCGCGACCTCGCCACCGCGCGCGCCCGTCGCCTCGACGTCGCCGCCATCGGCTACCGCGCCTACGGCGAGCTCGCGGGGTTGATCGGGGAGGTCCCCTGATCGATGGAGGCCTTCGTCCGCTGGATCGCGGCCCGCATCGGCGTCGCGCTCACCGCCACCGTCGTGCTCGCGCTGATCGGCGCGGTGTCGCTGCTCACGCTGCCGGTCGACGCCGTGCCCGACGTGACCAACAACCAGGTGCAGGTCGTCACGGCCGCGCCCGCGCTCGCGCCCGCCGAGGTGGAGCGCACGATCACGCTGCCCGTCGAGCGCGCGATGGCGGGCACGCCGGGCCTCAAGGAGGTCCGCAGCATCAGCAAGCTCGGCATCAGCGTGGTCACGCTGATCTTCCGCGACGACATCGACGTCTACTTCGCGCGCCAGCAGGTCGGCGAGCGCCTCGTCGACGTGCGCGACCGGATCCCCAAGGGCTCGGGCACCCCGGAACTCGGGCCCATCGCCACGGGGCTCGGCGAGATCTTCATGTTCGTGCTCGAGGGCCCCACGTTCACGCCCGAGGAGCTCCGCACGACCATGGACTGGGTCATCGGCCCGAAGCTCCGTCAGGTCAAGGGCGTGATCGAGACCGTCCACTTCGGCGGCGAGCTGAAGCAGTTCCGGATCACCCTCGATCCCCAGAAGCTGGCGGCGCACAAGGTCTCGCTCGAGGAGGTCCGCGCGGCGCTCGAGCGCGACAACCAGAACGCCGGCGGCGGCACCATCGAGAAGTCCGGCGAGCAGCTCGTGCTGCGCGCAGAGGCGCGGTTCCGCAACCTGGACGAGATCAACGACTCGGTGGTCAAGACCCAGGAGGGCGGCGTGCCGCTCACCCTCGGCATGCTCGGCGAGATCGACACGGGCCCCGCGCTGCGTCAGGGCTCGATGACGATGAACGGCAAGGGCGAGGTGGTGGCGGGCTTCGTCCTCCTGCTCAAGGGCGAGAACAGCCGCGACGTCGTCCACCGGGTCAAGACCGAGGTGGACAACGTCAACAAGGTGCTGCCCAAGGGCATGCGCGTCGTGCCGTTCCTCGACCGCGCCTCGTTCATCGAGCGCACGGTCGCGACCGTCGTGCGCAACCTGTTCGAGGGCGCCGGCGTGGTCGTCGTCGTCCTCCTGCTCACGCTCGGGTCGCTGCGGGCCGGGCTCCTCGTGAGCGGCGCGATCCCGTTCGCCATGCTGGTCGCGTTCACCGGTCTCCGCCTCACCGGGATGAGCGCCAACGTGATGTCGCTCGGCGCGGTCGACTTCGGCATCGTCGTCGAGGGCGCGGTGGTCATGGTCGAGGGCGCCCTGCACGCCGCCGCGCACCAGGGGGATCGCGCGAAGAAACGGGCGGCCATCGTCGACGCCTGCGCCGTGACCGCGCGCCCGGTGCTGTTCGCGGTCATCATCGTGCTGCTCGTGTTCCTGCCGCTCGCCACCCTCGAGGACGTCGAGGGCAAGATGTTCCGGCCCGTGGTGGTCTCGCTGGTGTTCATGCTCGCCGGCGCGCTGTTCTACGCCCTCGTGCTGGTGCCGGCCTTGGCCCCGAGCCTGCTCGGCAAGTTCGACGACCCGCGCGAGCCCCGGCTCGTACGCCTGATGCGCCGGTTCTACGAGCCCGCCCTCGCTCGCGTCGTCGCGCGGCCCAAGGTCACCGTCGTCGTCGCGCTGGTCATCACCGCCGCGTGCATCGCGCCTGGTCTGCGCCTCGGCGCCGAGTTCCTCCCGCGCATCTTCGAGGGCGACTTCGCGCTCGACGTCCGCCGCCCCATCAGCACCGGCGTGGGGCAGGCGACGGAGCTCTCGCTCGAGAAGGAGCGCGTGCTGCTCCGCGAGGTGCCCGAGGTGATCAAGGTGGTGACGCGCACCGGCCGCACCGAGGGCAGCGTCGACCCGCAGGGTCCCGAGGGCAGCGACGTGTTCGTGATCCTGCGCCCCCGCGAGGAGTGGCGCCCGGGCCTGACCCCCGAGAAGCTCGCCGAGGAGATCGACAAGAAGCTCGAGGGCCACTCGCCCGGCGAGTTCGTCGCCGTCTCGCAGCCGATCGAGATGCGCGTGAACGACCTCATCGCCGGCGTCAAATCCGACGTCGCGCTCAAGATCTACGGCGACGATCTGCAGGAGATGTCGCAGCTCGCCGAGAAGCTCCAGGCCGCCATCGCGGGCACCCCGGGCGCCGCCGACGTGAAGCGCGAGATCCCGTGGGGCCTCCCCACGATCCGCGTGCGCATCAACCGCGAGAAGGCCGCGCGCCTCGGGGTCGCGCCGAAGTCGATCCTCGACGCCATCGAGGTGGCCCGCGCCGGCCAGAAGGTCGGCGAGATCTACGAGGGCGAGCGGGTGTTCGACCTGGTGCTCAAGATCAGCGGCGACGCGCTCAAGAGCGAGGCGGACCTCGCGCGCTTCGCCGTGCAGACGATGGGGGCGAGATGGTCCCGCTCTCCGCGGTCGCCGACATCAAGGTCGAGCGCGGGATCTTCCAGATCACCCGCGACAAGCTGCGGCGCCGCCTGGTGGTCGAGGCCAACGTGCGCGGCCGCGACCTCGTCGGCTTCGTGAACGACGCGAAGCAGCGCGTCGCGCAGGTGCCAGTGCCGCCCGGGATCGAGCTCGCGTGGGGCGGACAGTTCGAGAACTTCCAGCGCGCGAACGAGCGCCTGATGATGCTCGTGCCGGTGGCCCTCGGGATCATCGCGGTGATGCTGTACCTGAGCTACCGGTCGGTGCTGCTCACGATGTGCACGCTGCTCTCGCTGCCCTTCGCGCTCGGCGGCGGGCTCGTCTCGCTGTTCGCGCGCGGGATGCCGTTCTCGATTCCGGCCATGGTCGGGTTCATCGCGCTCGCGGGCGTGGCGGTCATGAGCGGGGTCGTGCTCACGACGCGGCTGCTCGACAGCGGCGACGAGGGCTCCCCCGAAGCCCGGGTGCGCGAGGCGGCCAGCAGCGCGTTCCGGCCGACGATCTCGACGGCGCTGGTAGCGGCGCTGGGCTTCATCCCGATGGCCATCGCCAAGAGCGCGGGCGCCGAGGTGCAGCGTCCGCTCGCGACCGTCGTGATCGGTGGGCTCCTGGTGGGCGTCGTGGGCTCCGTGCTCGCGATGCCAGCGATGCTGGTGCTGGTGATGCGGCGAAGGGCACGGCTGGCGAAGCCGCCGGTGGCGCCCGCCGAACCTGGTGCGGCTCCGACCGCCGAGTCGACCACCGACGGTCCGCCCGACGCGTCTCCGCCCGACGCGTCTCCGCCCGCGGAGTCTCCACCCGACCTCGCCCCTTCCCACTGACCGTCGCTCAGCCTCCCGCGCGCAGACCTCGGTCGCGCGGCACAAAAAAATGACTGGCGCCGTCGACTGCCCGGCACCAGCCAGAGGGAGGAAGATGCGAGTGCCCTTCTCAGGGCGCACTTCTTCGATGCGTCTTCTGGAGTTGGGTTGCAAGGGGACTGCGACCAGGGCCTGTCGGATTCCGACCGAAGCTTGCGCTTCCGCATGTTCGGTCTAGCCGGACAGGGTCACAAAAAGCCGCGAGCGCGGTCCTCGAGAGGAACGCGCCCGCGAACTCAGCGCCAGTGGCGCGACGTCGATCAGAAGTCCGCGCGGCCGAAGGCGATGCGCAGGCCACCGTGGGATCGCCGGAGACCTTGGGAACCGGCGCACCGAAGGCAGCAACGAACTGGTTCTGGCCGTCCTTGAAGCCGCCGCCGACGACGGCGTAGCCCGCGAGGAAGTCTTTCAGGGGAACCGCCTGGTCGAGGCCCGCCAGCGATGGCCGCGTTGACGTTGGCGATGGGCGTGTCCTTCGGGAAGAAGTGCAAGCGCGACAGGGTGAGGTCACCGGCGAGCTGCACGCCGACCGACTTGGGAGCAATGTCACCATACTTGGCGCCAGCCGCGACCAGGACGGGCGTCCCGACCGGACCAATGCTGGTGCCGCCATCGGCGGCGTCCGGTCGCCGCGTCGCCAGCATCGCTGCTGCGTCGCCGGCGCTGACCGGACCCCAGCCCTGGAGGTAGAAGTCCAGGCCTCCCGTTGTGTCGAGCGAGGCGAACTTCGACAAGTGAATGAACTGGATGCCGGTCTTTGCGCCGGTGCCGCCACCCGCGAAGGCGCTCGGCTTGACGGTGTCGAGCTTGTGGAGCTCCCACTTGATCGAGGCTGCCGCACCATCGGGACCGCACTCCGGCGTCGTGGCCGTCGATGCGGCCGCGCATCCCTTGATGGCAATCAGGCCCGACTGGCCGACATCGACCGCGTTCTTGTCGACCTTGAGCCAGGCAACGCCGGCCTTGGTCTTGTCGACGGCCGCCCAAGTATCTTCGCACTTCTTACCCTCGGTCAGCGGGTTGGTCGCCACCGGCCAGATGGCCACGGTGAAGGCCTTGAGCGCGCCAACGGCCGTCGCTGAAAGGGGGATCGGGACGACGGAACCGTACGTCAGGGCTGTGAACTTCGTTGGATCCGTGGGCGCAGCTGCGTCAGGCTTGCCGATCGGACCAAGGGCGGCCGATGGCTTGCTGTCTGCGGCAGTCGGGTCGGTAGGAAACGCCCCAGGCAGAAGAGTTTGGCACCGAGGTCCGGCGAAGCGTGCAGCAGAGTCACGGCTCGGTCGGCGACGAAAATCGTCGTCTCGGTCTCCGCAGCATCTGAGCCAGTGTCGATCGGCGCGCCGGAGTCGGTGCCCGTGTCGGTGCCGGTGTCCGGCGTGCCCGTGTCCGTGTCGACCGGTCCGGGGCCCGGCTCGTCGTCGCTGCAACCGACGAACGAGGTAACGGCGACGAGACCGGCGAGGGCCATGAGGGAGCCGACGCCCCAACGCAAAGACTTGGTCATGTTTCCCAGACTCCTTTCAGAGGTACCCCGCCAAACACGGCAAGGAAGCGAACAGCGTGATCAGCAAGGGGTGGAACGTTCCACCTGAACTGTGACCGAGCAGGATGGCGCACTCGGAGGGTGAAGGCAAGGTAGGTTCCGGCACGACCTCCGATCGTCTACGCTCGCAAAACCCATGGCGGCCAGCCAACCGTGCGTATCCTGCCGGGCGCCCCTGCCCCTCGGCGCCCGGTTCTGCAACGAGTGCGGCACCTCGCAGCCCCTTGCGGCCGCGCCTGTCCCCGTTGCCCCTGCCCCCTCTCCTCCGCCGCAGAAAATCGGCCTCAAGACCGTGGTCGGGATCGCGGCTCCGTCCGCAGCGGAGATGGCCGAGGCTGCTCGGTCGATGGGGATCCGCCCGCAACCACAGGCACCGCCGGCCCAGCCGCAGCCGCTCCCGCAACCCTACCCTGCCGCGCCCGCGGTCGCCCCGGCAGCGATGGCACCCCCCGCCGGCGTCACGCGCAAGCCGCTGAACGCCACGATGATCGGCGTCGCCACCCCGGGGGTGCCGGTCGAGATGACCCGCGCCGCCAAGTCGAACGTGCCGAAGGGCACCCTCGTGGGCGTGGCACTCCCTGGCATCGCGCCCACCCATCCGCAGACGGCGCCGGCGCCTGACTACGCACCGCCGCCTGCGTATCCTCCGCCGACGGCGCCAGCACCCGCCTTCGCGCCACCCCCGGGCTACGGCGCGCCGAGCTATCCACCGGCGCAACCGGCCCCGCAGCCGGAATTCGCGCCACCCCCCGCGTTCGATCCCGCGGTGCTCGACGAGGTCGCGCCCGCGCCCAAGCGTTCGGGTCGGGGCCTCGCGATCGCGCTGATCCTCCTCGCGCTGCTCGGCACCGGGTCGCGGTGTTCTTCCTCTTCCTGCGCCCGAGTGGGCCGCCGGCGCTGTCTGGCACCGTGCGCACCAAGGACGGCGCGCAGAGCCTCGTGGTCCAGTGCGACACCTGCGAGGACGGCGCGACCATCGACCTCGGCAAGGACAAGAGCGGCGAGTTCTCCGGCAAGAAGGCCACGTTGCCCCTCGGCGAAGACGCGCTCAAGGCGGGCAAGAACGCGTTCTCCGGGGAGATCGTCGTCAAGAAGGGCAGCAAGGCGCAGAAGATCTCGCTCGAGGTCGTGGTGCCGTTCCTCGTGAAGGCATCGCTCGCGCCGCTCGGGGAGGGCGAGCCCGCCGTCGAGCTCCAGTTCGACCTCGCGCCCGACGTGAAGAAGGTCACCGTCGAGGGGAAGAAGGTCGAGGGCGACAAGGTCCGCGTCGCGCTCGATCCGGTGACCACCGACGGCAAGACGCTCGCGAAGAAGATCGCTTACGCCGTCGACGGCACCGAGGGCACCGTCGAGGTCTCGATCCCCGTCGCGCCGCTGCGGCTCGCGTTGCCCGGTCGTCGCGCGCTCGTCACCGGAGAGGCATTCGTCTCGGGCCGCACTGCGCCGGGCGCGTTCGTCACCATCGGCACGACGAAGCTCACCGCCGACAAGGAGGGCGTGTTCAAGGGCAAGGTCACCGTGACCGAGGCCACGCTCACGGTCGTCGCCTTCGGGGGCAAGTTCGCGCCGCGCGCCGCCACGGTGAGCGGGATCGTCGTCGCCAAGGACCTCGCCGAGGCGCAGAAGGCGCTCAAGGCCGAGGCCAAGACCAAGCTCGACGACGTGGTGAAGGCCCCCGACGCGAGCGCCGGCAAGCTCGTGAGCGGGCGCGTGAAGATCCTCACCACGCTGGAAGAAGACGGGCGCGGCGTGGCCATCGCCGAGACGGTGTGCGCGAAGGCCGGCGACGAGGCCCCCTGCCCCGTCGTGCGCCTGCTCCTGCCCGCCGGCGCGCAGCTGCAGAAGAACGACCTGGTCGACGTGGTCGGCGTGGTCGTGCGCGCGGTGCCGATCGACAAGGGCAAGTCCACCGCCACCGAGCTCGACGCCTCGATCGTGGAGAAACCGTGATTGATCTCGACGAAGCCCAGGCACTGATCCTGGCCAACGTCCGCGCGCTCGGCGCGGAGCGGGTGCCGGCGCGGGCGGCGATGGGCCGGGTGCTCGCGCGGGACCTCCACGCGCGCGAGGCGTTGCCGGCGTTCGATCACTCGGCGATGGACGGGTACGCGATCGAGCTCGACACGAAGGGCGAGGAGCGCACGGTGCTCGCGGAGAGCCGCGCGGGAGGGCCCACGCCGCCTGCTCTCGCGCGCGGCACCGCGATGCGGATCTTCACGGGCGCGCCCACGCCGGTCGGTACGCAGGCGGTGGTGATGCAGGAGAACGTCTCCCGCGAGGGCGACCGCCTCGTCATCCGCGAGCTGCCCAAGGCCGGCGCCAACATCCGCGCGCGCGGCGTGGACGTGGCCGAGGGGGCGCTGTGCATCCCGCGCGGCACGCGGCTCGGGCCGCAGCACCTGCCGCTGCTCCTCACCTTCGGGGAGCTCGAGCCGCAGGTGGTCCGCAGGCCGATCGTGACGGTGCTCGCCACCGGCGACGAGCTCCGCGCGCCCGGCGATCCACCGCGCGCGGGGACGATCGTCGAGACCAACGGGCCCACCATCGCCGCGTTCGCCGAGGCCGCGGGCGCGGTCGCGCGGGTCTTGCCGATCGCCGCCGACGAGCCCGTCGCGCTGCGCGCCGCGGTCGAGGAGGCGCTCGCCAACGCCGACGTGGTGTTCACGATCGGCGGCGTCTCGGTCGGCGATCACGATCTGGTGCGGCCCACGCTCGAGGCGGTCGGGGTCACGCTCGACTTCCACAAGGTCGCGCTCAAGCCGGGCAAGCCGATCGCGTTCGGACGCCGAGGGTCCACGTACGTGCTCGGGCTGCCGGGCAACGTGGTGTCGGCGGCCATCACCTACCTGCTGTTCGGCGCGCCGTTGCTCGCGGCGCTGTCGGGGGTCGCGCAGCCGTTGCCCGTCCCGCGACGCATGCGGCTCGGCGCGGCGGTGAAGCACCAGCCCGGGCGCACGGAGCTCGTGCGCGTGCGCGTGGAGGGCGATTCGGTGGTGCCGCTCGCCTCGCAGGCCTCGGGCTCGATCGTGTCGCTCGGCCTCGCCGAAGCGGTCGCGGTGGTGCCGAAGGACAGCGCAGGCCTCGCCGCGGGCGAGACCGTGGACGTGCTGTTCTTGTAGGACATGCCACGCTTGCGCTCCGATCAAGAGTGACTGGCGAGCGGGGGGACTGCGCCAGAGAGGCCTTGCTTTCGCGCGGTGACGGCGGTCTCATCCGCGAGTGGTAGAGCTTGCTGCCGATGCTGTGGTGGCGGGTCGGTATCGGCTCGCGCGCAAGCTCGGCGAGGGCGGCATGGGCACGGTGTGGGCGGCGAAGCACACCGTCACCGACAAGATGGTGGCCCTCAAGATGCTCCACCCCGAGACCGCGCAGGACGCGCAGGTCCGCACCCGGTTCCTCCGCGAGGCGAGGGCGTCCTGCGCCGTCCGTCACCCTCACATCGTGGAGATCCACGACGTCCTCGAACTCGACGACGGTGCGCCGTGCATGGTCATGGAGTACCTCGACGGGGAGTCGCTGGGGGAGCGGCTGGTCCGCGAGCGCTCGCTCCCCATCCCCGAGTTCGCGCGCATCATGGCCTCGGTCGTCTCAGCGGTCGGAGCCGCCCACGCCGCCGGCATCGTCCACCGCGACCTGAAGCCCGACAACATCTTCCTCGTCAACGAGCCGGGGGCACCGAGCAGCATCAAGGTGCTCGATTTCGGGATCGCCAAGGTGGCGGCGAGCGAGACGGCCACCGGGGCCACCGGGGGCCTCACCGGTACCGGCATGATGCTCGGCACGCCGTACTACATGTCGCCCGAACAGATCTTCGGCGACAAGGACATCGACCACCGCGCGGACATCTGGGCGCTCGGCGTGATCTTCTTCGAGTGCCTCTCCGGCGAGCGCCCGACGCAGGCCGACAACATCGGCCAGATCATCAAGATGGTCACGATGGAGTCGCTGCCCGACCTCGCCGTCGCCATGCCGACCATCCCGCGGGACTTGACCGGTCTGGTGAGCCGGATGCTCACCCGCGATCGGCGCCAGCGCCCCCAGACCCTCGCGGAGGTGCAGGCCCTGCTGCGTCGCTACACCGACGTGGCCGCGCGCAGCTTCGGCGAGCCAGCGGCCCACAAGAGCAACCCACCCCGCGTCGACTCGGGCCTCGGAGATTCCGGCGGACGAGTGAGGACGGGCGACCGCAGCGCCAGCGAGTTCGCCGACACCGCGCTGCCAGCCATGGCGAGGAGCGCGGGAGGGACGAACTCGGCGACCGCCGCCGACCGCATCACGGCCGGAGTGCCCCGGCGCGGTTCCACCGCGCTCTTCCTCGCGATGGCGAGCGTCGTCGTGGGCGGCGCCGTGGGGCTCGGTGTGTGGCGCATGAACGCGAGCCACGCGCCCACGACGGAAGTCTCGCCACCGCCCGCGGCCAAGCCCCAGCCGACCCCTTCGAGCGATCCGTCGACGACGACTGCGCCACCATCGAGCGTGTCGGCAGAGCCCCTCACGACCGCCTCGGCCTCGAAGTCCGTCGCTCCACCGACCGGACCCGCACCGCGGCCGGCGAAGGAACCGACCAAGGCCGCGACCGCGCCCTCCCCGACCCCTACCCCGACAGCGCCGGTCGCGTCGGTGCCCGTCGCGTCGCCACCGCCCTCGACCACCAAGACGCAACCGGGAGGGATCGTTGAGAAATCACCCTATTGATCGAGGCGCGCGCGCACTCGCGCGCTCGGCGGTCGTCCTCGCCTTGCTGCTGGCCGCGAGCGGCTCCGCCTGGGCCGACAGCCCGAAGGAGCCCGACGAGGTCGCGCTCGCGAGGGAGGCCTTCCTCAAGGGCACCGAGCTCGTGAAGTCCACGCAGTGGGCCGAGGCGCTCGTCAGCTTCGAGAAGGCCGCGAAGCTCAGGCCGCACGCCATCACCACCTCGAACATCGCGGTCTGCGAGCGGGCCCTCGGGCGCTACACCCGCGCCCGCAAGACGCTGCGACGAGCGCTGGCCGAGAACGAAGCGTCGGGAGGCACGCAGCTCCCCGAGGGCGTCCTCGCCGACAACAAGGCCTATCTCACGCAGATCGAAGGCCTGCTGGCGACCGCTTCCATCACCCTCGATCCAGCGAACGCGGCCATCGGCATCGATGGTCGGCCGCTCGAGGTGGAGTCTTCGACCGGCGTGCCCGTCCTCGTTTCGGGGCTGCGCGCGCCCGGTCCTGGCGAGGCCCCGCCCGCGGCCACCTTCAAGGTGGTGCTCGATCCTGGCACGCACGTGCTGACGCTGTCCCGGAAGGGTTTCGCCGACGCGATCGTGAACAAGACGTTCGGCCCGGGTTCGGTGACGACGCTCACGCTCTCGCTGGACAAGCTGCCCGCGACGTTTCACGTGGGCTGCGATCAGCCGGGCGCGATCGTCAGCGTAAACGGGCTCGACGTGGGGATGGCCCCGGTCGACGTCTCGCGGCCCGCCGGGAAATACCGCGTGATTGTGAAGAAGCCGGGGCACGTCACCTACGAGGCGGAGGTGAATGCGCAGGCCGGCGAGAGCGTCGACCTCAAGGCGACCTTGCCCGAAGAGAAGCGGTCCTTGACCTCTCAGTGGTGGTTCTGGACCGGCTCCGCCGTGCTGCTCTCCGGTGTCGCCATCAGCACCTACTTCCTGACCCGCAAGGACCCGGACCCGGTCCGCCCGGCGCTGAACGGCGGGAGCCTCGGGTGGACCGTCCCGGTGCCATGAGAGCCGCCGCGTTCGCCGTCGTCGGGCTCGTTTCGTGCTCGTCCCAGCCACAGGACTTGCCTCCCTACGGAGAGGCCCTGATCGTCGTCGACACCGACATCCCGGTGCCCGCCCTGGCGAACCGGCTGCGACTCGATCTGTACTCCGCCGATGGTTCGCAGTGGCTCTCGTCGCGGGACGTCGCTCTGCGTGATGCGCGCGACTGGCCTACGAGCTTCAGCGTCTACACACCCGACACCGTGCACGACCGCGTGACGCTGGTGCGACTGCGCGCCTATTTCGAAGGCCGCGCGCGCGACTACCATGGTGAGCGCTTCGTCTCTTCGACCTTCACGGGAGCTCCCACCGACCTCGCCTCGCCGGTGCCGGACTGCGCGAAGCCCGCCGAGTGCGAGCTGCCGCGCCTCGTGGTGGATGGCGTCGATGCGACCCCGCGTAGCGAGCCCCAGCCCGCGTTCGCCGTCGATCGTCTGTTACGTCTGCACCTCGTGCCCGGAACCCGAGGGCGGGTACACGTCGTCCTCCGGGGCAGCTGCATCGGCACCATGGCCGACCTCGCGGGTGCGCGGAGCTGCCTCGACACCGCCGGACTCGTTCCGGTGACGGAGCCGGTGGCGCTGGCCCCCGAGATGACGATCCCTTCGCCGATCGAAAAGTCGTTCGGCGCTCCCACCCCATGTCCCTCGACCGCGTCTCCACGCCCTGGCCGGAAGCGCACGGGAGGCGGGAGCATGTACGACGAGGAGGTCTGTGTGCCGGGCGGGACGTTTGCGTTCGGAGGCTGGGACGGACGCCTGGCCGTCGTCCCTCCCTTCTACATCGACAAGTACGAGGTCACGGTCGGGCGATGGCGCGAGTTCAAACCACCGTCTGCAGCGATGACCCCGAAGGCGAACACCTCGAAGCTCGAGCTGGACACGTGCAAGGTCGTGCTCTCCACGAGCGACCAGTGGTGCAGCTGGACGACGGCCGCGGGCGTCCCCGAGAACCGCGAGAATCACGCCGTGACGTGCGTCTCCTGGGCAGGTGCGCGCGCGTTCTGCCAGTCGCTCGGGGGCGACCTGCCGACCGAGGCGCAGTGGGAGTGGGCCGCCCAGCACGCGGCCCGACCCGCTCGCACCGAATACCCATGGGGCGACGCTCCGCCGACCTGCCTCGGGCCCAAGGGCGGCGAGGATCGCGCCATCATCGGGCGCATGGACTCGTGCAGTCTGCAGAACTTCTACTACGACCTGTGCGTCGCCGGCAGTGGCAGCTCCTGCGGCAAGGTGCTGTCGGTCTGCGGGACCAAGAGCGTCTTCAATCCGCGTCAGGGGCCGCAGCCGGTCGACGCCGTGGCGCGTGTCAGTGGTGACTGGTCGGTCGAGCTCGGCATCGTGAATCTCTTCGGCGGCGTGTCCGAGTACACGCTCGACGCCTTTGCTTCGCTGCGATCGAACTGCTGGGCGGCGGCGCCGCTCGTGTCTCCGGTCTGCGCGGACGACGCCGCGTCGCGACACACGATTCGCGGTGCGAACTGGGTGGGTGGCGACTTCAACCGTCACGTCAACGACACGGTCTTCAGCTCGGGGAACGCACCTTCGCAGATCGGCTTTCGCTGTGTCCGGCCGCTGGAGGCGAGATGAGATTGCGCGCGCTGGGTGGCCTCGCGGCCATCGTGTACGCCGGCTGCGCGAGCACGGCGGAGACGCTGCCGCCGCTCGGTCAGGTCCTCTTGTACGTGGACACCGACGCGCCCGTGCCGGCCGCGCCGGGCAAGACCCTCTCGGTGGACGAGCCCGCTGGACTCTTCGACACGCTCTCGATCGAGGTCTTCGAGCCGGGTGCGACGACGCCCTGTACAGGCTGCAACCGTGAGATCGCGGTCGACGTGGACAAGCTGAAGGGCGGCTTGTCGCTGGGCATCCCTGCTCGACCAGGGGTGGCGGGGTATCGGGTGCGAGCGCGTCTCTTCCAGGCGGCGTGGGTGACGCGTTGCTCGCCCGAGGGAGAGTCGACCGGCCTGCACCCGCGACCGGAGGTCACCCTGACGATGCATGCCGCGTTGCCTGCCGTGGGTGCGGATGGGATCGTCGAGCGCAGCGTCTTCCTCGGGGTCGACTCGCTCGGCGCGGCACAGGGCACCCTCGACGCACCGGTCGAGACGCTCGCGGGACGGCCTGAGTCCTCGAAGGTCGGCTCGTGGGCGGGTGCGCGCCGCGTACCCTGCAACGGCGCTCCACGCGCCGATGAGGTGTGCGTTCCCGGTGGTGCGTTCTGGATGGGCCACCCGCGCCTGCGAACGGACTGCGGCTCGACCGAGTCGAGCGCCTTCCTGGTGCCCCGCCTCGTCGTCCTCTCGCCGTTCTTCCTCCAGAAGACCGAGGTGAACGTCGCCGCGTACCGTGCCGCCGGCCCGGTGCCCTCGACGGAGGTCGTCCGGTTCAGCGGTGACTACCGAGCCAGTGGGGCGGGCGGCATCCCGAACGCTCGCTGCACGTACACCGACGCGCCGGGCCCGCACGAGTCAGCCCCTGTGAACTGCGTGGTCTGGCCGCAAGCGGACGCCTTCTGCAAGAAGCGCGGAGGCAGCCTTCCTGCCGAGGCGCAGTTCGAGTTCGTCGCGGGCGCGCTGACGAGTCGCTACCGGGTCTGGGGGGACGACGAACCCACGTGCGAGGACTCCGTGTGGGGCCGTCCATGGGGAGCCGTCGCGCCGGACAGTCCCTGTGCCAAGAGCTACCTGCTCGAGTCCGGCCCGCGCCCCGTGGACTCCGCAGAACCAGGCCTGCACCGTCGACTCGATCGGTTCGAGCTCCCCACCGGCACCGTCTTCGACCTGATGGGGAACCTGATGGAGTTCCAGGCAGACACCTACGCCGGACCGAACGACCCGTGCTGGTCTGGCACGGGCATCCTGCGCGACCCGCTCTGCGTGAGCGCGAGCACTGCTAGCCGTTCGGCAAGAGGGAGCTCGTGGCAGTGGCCAGCAGGCGTGGCCGCGGGTCGCAGCGGGCTCCCTGTCAGGGAGTGGTTCACCAGCACGGGCTTTCGCTGCGCGCGCCCCGGAATCTGACTCTCCTGTTCAGAGCCGGCGCTCGATCGCGTCGGCGACCGTACGCAGGACCTTGATGCGGGCCCAGCGCTTGTCGTCCGCCTCGACCACCGTCCACGGCGCGAGCACCGTGCTGGTCTTGGCGAGCATGTCGTTCGCGGCCACCTGGTAGTCGGCGAGGCGCTCGCGGTTGCGCCAGTCCTCGGCGGTGATCTTGAAGCGCTTGAACGGCGTATCTTCACGCTCCTTGAACCGACGCAGCTGCTCGTCGGGGCTCACCTGCAGCCACAGCTTGACCACGATGTTGGCGGCCGAGGCGAGCTGGGCCTCGAAGTCGTTGATCTCGTCGAACGCGCGGCGCCACTCGGCGTCGCCGCAGAAACCCTCGACGCGCTCCACCAGCACGCGGCCGTACCAGCTCCGGTCGAAGATCGCGATCTGCCGCTCGGGCGGCGCGTGGCGCCAGAAGCGCCAGAGGTAGGGCTGCGCGCGCTCCTCGTCGGTGGGCGCGGCGACGGGCACGATGATGTACTGGCGCGCGTCCATCGCGGCGGTGAGCCGGCGCACCGCGCCGCCCTTGCCCGCGGCGTCCATGCCCTCGAACACGATGAGCGGCGAGAGCTTCTGGTAGCGCTTGTTGCGGGTGAGGAGCGCGAGGCGGCGCTGCTCCACGAGGAGCTGCTCGTCGTACTCCTCGTCGTCCAGCTTCTTGGTGAGGTCGATCTCGGAGAGCGGCTGGGTCTTGGCGACCGCGCGGAGCTTCTTGGGCTTCTTGTCGGCCTTCTCGGCCCTGTCGGCCTTCTCGGCCTTGGCGGCCTTCTCGTTCTCGGCGATCGACTCGAGCCGGATGCGGAGCGCGTCGTTGACGGCGTCGCCGACGGTGAGGGCGGCGGTGCGCCAGTCGCGCCCGTCGACGATCTGCCAGGGCGGCTCGGTGGTGAGGGCGAGCGCCTCGTTGGAGATCTTGCGGAAGCGGTCGTAGTTCTGGAACCGACGCCACTCCTCCTTGCTCACGCGCCACGCCGTCTTCTTGGAGGCGGCGAGCGTGTCGAGGCGCTTGCGCTGGTCCTTCTTGGAGAGGTGGAACCAGAACTTGAGGACGAGCGCGCCCTCGGCGGCGATCATGCGCTCGAAGCGCTGCACCACGCCGAGCGCGGTCTCGAACTCCTCGATGTCCATCTTGCGCTCGACGCGCTCGATGATCGGCTGGGTGTACCAGGAGCCGAAGAAGATGCCGGTCTTGCCCTTGGGCGGGAGGCGCCGCCAGAAGCGCCACATCGGCGGGCGCTCGAGCTCCTCGTCGCTCGGCAGGCCGACCGCGTGCGCGTGCACGTGGCGCGGGTCCATCCACTCGGTGAGCTTGGCGAGCACCTCGCTCTTGCTCGCGCCGTCCACGCCGGCCACCACGATGACCACCGGGAACTTGGCGGCCTTGAGCGCCTGGTACTGCGCGTCGAGCAAGTTCACGCGGAGCTCGGCCGCGCGCGCGTCGTACGCATCCTTGGTGACGATCTCGCCCCGCTCTGCGTCCTCGAAAGACATGCTCCGAGCAGACCAAAACCGCGCGCGGCCGTCTACGAGTGTCGCGGGGCCCTCGGTGAGGAGCATCAATAGGTCACCCCCTGCGCCACCTTCTCGGGGCCCGACCTGCGCCGCGAGCCTGTCGAAGAAAGAGCCCCCACAGGGAGAGGCTGCCGGCCATCGGCCCCGCGCAGCTGCAGAGGAGCAGCACGAGCTGACCGAAGGACTGCGCTGGACAGGCCTCCCTCGTCGCGAGCACGAGGACAGTGGCGACCAGATCGACGGTGGCGATCGTGGCCAGAGCGAAGGCGAGCCCTGGACGGTAGCGTCGACCGAGCTCGACCAGGCCGGTGAGCACCAACCAGTGGGTCACGATCCACGACGTCTGCGCGGTCTGCGACGGAAACCACTGCAAGGGGGCTGCCACCGCGATGACGACGGTCCAGGCCGAGAGGGCGACGGCCAGCGCGTGCAGCACGACCTCCGGCCCTCGGAGGAACGTGCGGAGGCCGAAGCGGAACAGGCTGCCGCGGGCGAACGCGACGAGCGTGTCGAAGAAGGCGCAGACCACGTGGTCCCCGACGAGATAGACGGGCTCCCATCGAGTCGGCACGAGCTTGCGCTTGAACGCGTGGAGGCCGGCGAAGTCGTAGAGGGGCTGCGCGAGGTCGCGGGCGGACTGCAACACCCGCGGGACGTCGCCCGACAGGGGAGAAAGACCGAGGGTCACGAGGAGAGATCTTCTTCTCGTGGCCGCCTGCATGCCCGCGTCGAACAGCAGCTCCGCCGTGCCGTTCGGGGCATCGTCCGCGCGGAGCAAGTCCTCGAAGAACCACCCGGAACGACCGTAGATCGGCACGGCGGCGAGGAAGCCGACGACCCGCCCACCGCGCTCGGCGACCAGGGTCAGACGCTCGGCCTCGTGGCCGAACGGCTGCAGATCCACGAGGAAGCCCATCGGCGCCATCGGCCGGCGCCCTTGCCAGCGAACGATGACGCGCTCGATGCCTCGCCTCGTCGTCGAGTCGGTAGCGAGCTCGCCCGGAGTGACCTCGCGCACCACGACGCCCTTCCGCTGCGCTCGACGCAGCTGATACCTCAGAGAGGCCGACGTGTCCCGCAACCGCGGCCAGCCGGCGGGCTCCCAGATCGGCTGCTGGCCCACACAGGTGGCCTTGCCCCTCAACGACCGGACCGTGTCGGCCTCTACGCCGAAGTAGCAGACGCGCCTCCCCGCACGGGCTGCTTCTCTCTCGAAGGCCACCGCGAGGGTGCGTATCCGAGCAGCGGGACCGATGGGTGGCCCGCCGGCCACCCACGCCTGCCCCGTGTCGAAATAGGCCACGAAACCGTCGTCGTGGAAGAAGTACTCGAAGCCGGCTTCGAGCAGCTGGAACGAGACCGTGCATGCGCCGTGGATCCGCAGGATCTCCAGGGCCCGGGTCCTTTCGGGCGCTCCGGCCAAAGGCTCGGGCTCAGGCACGGAAGACACGTGTCGGCGCCGAGTGGATCGAATGTTGCGTTGGATCAGCGCGCACACATTCTGCGGCCCATTTCATGAAATTAGGCCTTATCTACGCCCGGCTTGTTGCTTTGTCTCTAGCTTTTGTAGCTTGCGCACGAGGTCCGGCAGCGTCCAATACAGTATCGACAGAAGACGCAGACGTCCCGAGTGTGAACCCTTCGGGCTGCGGCATCCAGTTCACGGGCCCAGTGCTCCTGTCACGACCCGCCTGCGCCCCGCTCCCGAGCGGCTGCTTCGATGGAGACGCGCGAGCAGCGTTTCTGGCCGCAGTGGCCCGGTGCCCAGCCTGGCAATGCAGCAGATGTGCCACGTTCGATGTCGAAGTCGATGGGGACGGATGTGTCGAGCGATTCTCGATCCGAGGCACCGAGGTGCCTTCGCCCGAAATGCTCGGATGCCTTCGGGCGGAGCTCGGGAAGCTCCGACTGCCGTGCGTGATGACGCGGGCTTCACTTAGGGGACCGTGCGACGGGCCATAGAATCTCAACCGTTCCGCGCCATCCATGTCAGGGTCCGACAAGAATGCCACACCGACCAAAATGCCACACTCGGAGTGAGTGTAGGCTGTCGTTCCCCATTGAGACATCTCGCGCCTTCGTCTAGGGTGCTGTTGTCACTGTTTCCTCCAGGTTCGCGAGCAGCGGCCCCGCTCTTTCTGGAGAGTGGGGCCGCATTTTTTCACGCGCGCGGCGGGCCGACCAAAGCCACCGAGTCGTCGGTCGACACGACGAGGACACTGCGCTGGCCGCTGTCCACGACGGCGCTGGCGGTGTCATCCTCGAAGATCCGCTTCAGCCAGCCACGCCGGCGCGTTCCGACGACGATCAGGTCGGCGCGCCTCTCTCGGGCCTCCTCGAGGAGGGTGTCGGCGGCTCGATGCCTGCTCACGACCAGGCGCGCGCCTTCGATACCACAGCCCCGGGCAGCCTTCGCCAGCGCCTCCCGAGCCTCGGGATTCGATGGGCCGAGAACGAGGGTGATCGGGCACTCCAGTCGAGCCTGGAGCCCGGCAATTGCTCGCAGGATCGGCCGACGTTGGTCGTTGTTCGATGGCTCGACGACCAGGCCACGCGCGTTGAGAGTCGGTCGCGCGACCAGCATTGGTACACCGGTCGTGGCCACCCAGTCCGACACGACCGGCCCCGACCAGGGGCCGCGAGGATGTCCTCCTACCACCACCAGGACCGTGTTCAGTTCGGCAACGAGGTGCTGCAGGGCCACCCGCGGATCGCCCACGCGGAGGTGGAGACTCAATGGACCGTAGCTCACCGGAATGTTGCGACACGCAAACGAGGCAAGCCCCTCCATCCAGGCCAGGCAGCGCGCCGCTTCGGTCGTCGACCCGACGGCCGAAGTCGGAGGCCGTGCGGTCACTGGTTCCGGCATCAACTGAACGAGCTCGAGGTCGGCCGAGAGAGCGTGGCTCAGAGCCAGCGCTCGGTGCAGTGCCTCCCGCTCGTCGGCCTGCCTCTGGGTGGCGAAGACCACGCTGGGCCTCCTGGCAACGCGCCCGTCCGACATGGTGCCGGTGGCCGTCATCGACCCTTCTCGAGGGTTCGGGGCTTCGCTGACTCGGCGGGAACGACCAGTACGCTGCGGTGTGCGCGAGCCACGATGCGGTCTGCGGTACGCAGGGGGCGGGAGGTGTGACCCCTGCTGCTGGAGTGGGCCGCCAGGACGATGAGGTCGAAGTCCCGGCCGCGTGCCGTCGACAAGATGCCCTCGTCGACCGCCGAGGTCCTGGTGAGGACAGCCCGGATGATCGCCTTCTGACTGCGCACGAGATCGATGAGCGTTCGCCGTCGTGCAAGCGGCAGCCGCTGCGCCTGCCAGGAGTACTGCGGCGAGGGGTCCTCGTTGTGGACCAGAGTCACGTCGACGGAGAGCCGCGCGGCCAGCCGCGCCGCCGCGGTCACGGCTGGTAGCTTCGTGTCGCGGAGATCGGTCGCAGCGAGGATCCTGCCGGTCTTGTGGCGTCGACAGGCGGACAGGATGGGTAGCCCCCGTTCGCGAGCCACGGCGGTCCAGACGAAGCGGTGGGTCGGGCGTCGCCAACTCGAGCGCCCCCCGACCACCACCATCGAGGCGCCGAGCTCGTCGATCAGGCCTAGCGTGGCCGCGAGGGGCGTCCCGACCCGCACATACGCCCGCCAGGGATCGACCCTTGCGACGTCGTGCGCCCAGCGGCGGAGCTTGGTCAGGGAGTCGGCCGCGAGCGCTTGGCGTTCGACTACGTGCACCACGCAGAGCGGACGCGAGAGCGCCGCAGCGAATTCGCCCGCGCGGCGGAGCGCCACGGCGCCGGCGGTGTCCATGCGGACGGCGGCGAGGAGGGGTCCACCACGAGAGTCGACGGTGGCGACCTGGAGGGCAGCGGCTTGCAACGCTGCGGTGCGGTGATTCGAGAGAGAAAGAGCGGGGGACGGCGACGGGTGCATGAGGTTCCTTTCCCTCCCAACATAGGTCTCGCCCCATCGTTGCATATTCCCGAAATAGCTAACGTATACGTCGCCTATATCGACGTGTCGTCCCGTATCATGGGAGGGTGAGCGCCTGGCTGAACTACCATCACCTCTTCTACTTCTGGCGGGTGGCGCGAGCGGGAAGCATCGTGGCCGCTGCCCGCGAACTCCGGCTGTCACACTCGACGTTGAGCGCTCAGATTCGCGAGCTCGGGGAGGCTCTCGGGGGCCCACTGTTCGACCGTCGCGGTCGAGGGCTCGTGCTGACGGCGCTCGGCGAAGAAGCGTCGTCTTACGCCGATGACATCTTCCGTCTCGGGAGCGAGCTGTTCGAGGTGGCGCAGGGCCGCAGGCCGAGCAACAGTCGGCTACCGGTGAAGGTCGGGGTCGTACCCATGTTCCCGCCGGGTCTCGTGTACCGCCTGATCGCTCCGGCCCTCGCCCAGAGCAGAGGGGTCCCGATCAGCATCCGACGGGAACCAGGCAGCAAGCTGTTCGAAGAGCTCGCGTTCGGCCGGATACACGTCGCCCTCACCGACGGGCCCCCCCCCGAGTCGGATCGAACCCGACTGCATGCCCACCGACTCGGCAGCTCCGCCATCGCAATCTACGCGGCACCACGATTGTTCACGCGTTACTCGAAAGGATTCCCGGCTTGCCTCGACGGTGCGCCCCTGCTGTTGCCGGCCCAGGGTAGTTCGCTGCGCCGTGTGATCGATCGCTGGTTCTCGGAGCGAGCGCTCAGACCGTCGATCGCGTTCGAGGCGGATGACGCGGCCATGCTGCGTGTGTTCGGCGCGAGAGGGCTGGGGCTGTTCCCCGTGCGAACCGCGCTCCGGGCCGAGGTGGAGGACTCACTCGGCGTACGCATGGTGGGCGCACTGAGCGGAGCCGAGGAGGTGCACTACGCCGTCTCGCTCGAGCGCCGCGTGCGCCATCCGTTCGTGGCGGCCCTGGTCGAGCGGGCACGTGCCAATCTCTGACGTGCTACCTATCGGCGATGAAGGTGCTCGCGCGCGTGACCAGAGAGGGACCCAGCGTCCGCGTCACGTGCCTCGAGCACGACTGGTCGGCGGTCGGCCCGGACGAGCCCGCGGCCGTGGCGGCCCTCCGGGAGCAGATCGTCGCGTACTACACGCGGGTCCGTTCGGTCGCCCCCCCGGAGACCCCCGCCGAGTTCGAACTCGAGATTGCGATCGTCGAGGGAGACTGACCTTGTCTGCCGAGATTCGCTACATCCTGCTGGTCGTCGCCCTGTTCATCATCCCCCGGGGACTGCAGCGGTTTCGCTTGCCGAGCGCCATCACCTGCGTCGTGCTGGGACTGACGGCGAGCGTCGGGTTTCACCTGTTCCACGAAGACCCGACGACCAAGCTGCTGGCCACGCTCGGGATCGTCGCCATGTTCCTGTTCGCGGGGCTGGAGGTCGATTTCGCCGAGCTGCGCCGCGGTCGGACCATCTTGCTCCAGCACGTCACCGTGCAACTGGTCCTGCTCGCCGTCGGAACCGGCGTCGTCGTGCTCACGACCGGGCTCGCGCCCCGAGCAGCGATGCTCTTCTCGCTGGCGCTCTTCACTCCATCGACAGGCTTCATCCTCGACTCGCTCGGGGGGCTCGGTCTCAGCGACGAGGAGCGCTTCTGGGTGAAGTCGAAGTCCATCGCCTCGGAGCTCGTGGCGCTGGGGGTGTTGTTCGTCACCATCCAGAGCGCGAGTCCGACCAAGCTCGGGCTCTCGGCCCTCGCCCTCGGCGCGATGGCCCTCCTCCTCCCGCCGTTGTTTCGGCTCTTCGCGCGATTCATCGCCCCGTTCGCCCCTCGGACCGAGTTCACCTTCCTCGTGATCGCGGCGCTCCTCTGCGCGTTCGTGACGCGTGAGCTCGGGGTCTACTACCTGGTCGGCGCCTTCGTGGTCGGCGTCACCGCCGTGCGTCTCCAGGACGACCTGCCCGAGATGAGCTCCGAGAAGCTGCTCGGTGCCGTCGAGCTGTTCGCGTCCTTCTTCATCCCCTTCTACTTCTTCAAGGCAGGCTTGCACCTCCGCGCCGAGCACTTCACTGGCAAGGCAGTCGGCGTCGCGCTCGTCCTGCTCGTCGTCGTCCTGCCCATCCGCGTGGCTCGGGTGGCCATCCATCGGCACCTCGCGCTCCGCGAGCCGCTCCGGATCGGGGCTCGAATCGGCACGGCCGTGCTGCCGACGTTGGTGTTCACCATCGTCATCGCGGAGATCCTGGAAGAACGGTTCGGCCTCGCCCCCGACCTCTTCGGAGGGCTCCTGATCTTCACCCTCGTCAACACGATGCTTCCCGGGCTCGTGCTGCGGGTCCCGCCGCCGGAATACGACACACCCGAGGCGCCGCGCCCACCGCGAGACCGTCCCCCCGTCGTGAGTGCGTAGGGGAAGCCGTTCCTTCGCCGCCAGCCTGGTGGCGTGCTCGAGTGGGGCATGGCTCACGTGGCGCACAAGCTGAAGGGCTCCCTCGAAGGTGCGCTGGCCGGTGGCGGTGATCCAGCCACGTCGCCGTTGTACGTCTTCGGCCCCTTCCTGAAACTACTCGTGGTCGCCGGCGTCTCCCACGTGACCTTCGGGGCTTCCGTGTGGCTGGCCGTGATCACCGTGATCACGGTCTCGGCCATGTATCGGCTGGTCATGATCTGGGTGACCGACGGTAGTGGGGGGAGTGGGCTCAGCGAAGAGGAGTTCGGTCCGTGGGCCGTGAAGATCAACGCAGGGATCACCGTCGTCGAATACACGCTCACGTTTCTCGTGAGCATGACGGCACTGGTGACCTTCCTGGCCGACCGACTCGCGCTCCTCGATCGACGCCTGCTCGGCCTGCCGATGCGGACCCTGGTCGCAATCGGTCTGAGCGTGCTCACCGGCTATGTCGTCAATCGCGGCCCGAGGGTCGCGGCGCGGGCGTTCGGGCCGGCGACGGCGGCGATCCTTCTCTTGCTCTGGGTCATGATCGGCACGACGATCTACCGACGGGGCTTCCATCTTCCGGCGATCCACGGGCAGGCGTTCACCCCGCGGCTGCTGCCCTTCACGCTCGGCGGCTACGCCCGGATCCTCGCCCTGATGACGGGGATCGAGATCTTCGCCAATCTGGTCGCGGCCTACGAGGGACCGGCGAGACGACGCAGCGCGAAGGCGTTCGGCAGCCTGGTCATCGTGATGGGCACGACGACGCTGACGATGCTGATCGTGGGTCCCGCCATCCTGGCGCTCTCGAACCCGCTCGATCCCAACGTCTCGGTGTTCACCCAGACGATGGATCAGCTCCTGCCTGGACCGCTCTCGTACCTGGGCACGCTCATCGGGATCGCCGTCCTCCTGTCGGCCGCTGCGGCGAGCGCACAGGGCGTACAGAATCTCTCGCTCGGACTCCGATACCGGCACTACATCCCGGGCTATCTCGGTCAGAAGAACCGCTTCGACGTGGCCGATCGGCCGGTGTGGCTGCAGGTGGCGATCTGCGTCCTGTGTCTCTTGGTCTTCGGGACCCGGGAGGAGACCTATCTCGCGCTGTACGCCGCCGGCGTGTTCATCTTGCTGAGCCTGACCGGGTGGGCGGCGGTCAAGCGGCTCGTTCGCGAGCTGCGAAGAGCGCCCTCGCTGTCGCTCGTGGCGATGCTGAGCGGCACCGGGCTCGCCTCGACGTTGACCACGGGCGCCACGCTCGTGATCTTCGAGGAACGCTTCCGCGAGGGCGCCTGGGCCTACCTGCTGATGATCCCCGCGCTGTACTTCGGCTTTGGCTGGTTTCGGTGGCGACTCGGCGCTCCGCCAGCGGTGGAGGATCGCCTCGGGAGGTTGCTCGCTGCCCTTCCGGGGAGTCCAGTCGTCCGTGGACTCGAAGCCGACGTGGCCCTTCGCCACGTACTGGTGCCCCTCGATCGAAGGCCGACCGCCGAGTTCTCGCTTGCGATCGCGCAGGCCATTGCGCGGCACTACGGCGCCAGGGTGACGCTGCTCTCGGTGCTCCATCCATCGCGGACCCTGGCCGACGAAGCCGAGGCACGTGCCTACCTGTCCGATGTCGCAGATCAACTGGGTGCGGCCGGCGTCGAGACGGCAGTCGTGACGCTTCGTGGAAAGCCCGCCGACGAGATCGGGGCCTTCGCCCGTCAAGCGTCGGTCGACATGATTCTCCTCACGACGGACGGGCGGGGGCGTTGGCAACGATGGCTCCAGGCCAGCGCCACCGCCGAGGTCATTCACCAGACCACGCCGCCGCTGATCGTCCTGCGCCCCACCGACGACTGGCAGAGCGTTCGCACACGCTTCGCGCGTCTACTCGTGGCCCTCGACGGCTCGGAGATCGCGGAGCAAGTCCTTCCATACGCGCGCGAGTTCGCGCTCCGCTTCCGGAGCGAAGTGCTCCTCTTGTCGGTGCCGGAGGGCTCGGACTCCGACGAAGCGCCCGCCAATCTGCGGAGCTACCTCGACCGCCTTCGCCTGCAACTCTCGTCCGAAGGCGTCCAGGTCCGCGCGCTGGTCGAAGGCTCCGCGCCCGCCCACACGATCCTCCGCGTCGCGGAGACGAACGGCGCCGACCTGATCATGATGGTGAGCCACGGCCGCGGTGGGGTTGCGCGTCAGGCACACGTGCCGGTCGGCAGCGTGACCGACCGGGTGGTCCAGGAGGCGTGCCGCCCCGTGTTCCTGGTGTCCGCGACACCGCCCTCGGCGGAACGACCTGGACACACTGCCGGCGCCACGCGACCGTGAAGCCATGAGTGCCCCAGTCGTCGTCGCTGTGGATCTCGGCGTTCTCTCCGACACGGTGCTGCGTCGCGCCGACGCACGCGCGCGCGCTGCCGGCGCACCGCTGGTCGTGTGCCACGTGATGCCGACGCTCGACCTCGTGTCGCCGCTGTTCCCGCAACAGCACGCCTCGCGGATCATCGATCAGGTCGCGCTGCGTCGCGAACTCCACGATGTGCTCGCGGATCGAGTGGCGCGGATCACCCACCGGTCGAGCAGCGAGGTGGCGATCGAGCTGCTGGAGGGGCCTGCCGCCCAGGGCATCGTCACGACGGCAGAGACCAGAGAGGCCGCCTTGATCGTCGTGGGCGCGCACGGGGGCTCTGCACTTCTGCCCGCCTTCCTGGGCAGCGTCGCCGGGAATGTGATTCGACAGGCCAGCAGTGCCGTGCTGATCGTTCGAGGCGCCGACGAGGGAGCCGGGCCAGTCCTCGCGGCAACGGACTTCTCGGACCCGGCTCTGCCAGCGGTCAAGGCCGGCGTACGAGAGGCACGTGAGCGGGGCGCGCGTCTCTTGCTGGCCAATGTCCTCGACGTACCGAGCGTGAGTCAGTCCTTTGCCGCCCAGCTGTTCGGGGGGGGTTACCTGATCAGCCAGGTTGCGCTGACCGAGATGCGGTCGGGTGCGGAGAAGCTGCTCGAAGCGACGCTCGCGAATCTGCAGGTCGAGGGCGAGGTCGTGGTCCTGGAGGGGTCGCCGGGACAGCAGATCGTCGCGGAGGCCACGCGACGCCATGCCCAGTTGGTGTCGGTCGGAACGCGCGGTCGGAGTGGACTCGCGCGGCTGGTGCTCGGGAGCGTTGCGGAGCACGTCGTGCGCCTGGCGCCGTGTGACGTCCTGGTCTCGCGTCTCACCGGCTGATCAGGTCTGCTTGCCAGTCGCGCTTGCTGGAGCGCACACTCCCGGTCATGTTCGCGCGCATCCTCGTCGTCGTCGACCGAAGCTCGGAGGCCGCCTCCGCGCTCGTAGTCGCGGTGACCTTCGCCCGAGCGTTCCGGGCCTCGCTTTCCGCCTGCCTGCTCGGCACCGGGAAAGAAGCGCCCCTGGGTCCCGAGGTCGTCGCGCCGTACGCAGCGTTGCTGGGCGAACCGATCTCGACGGTGGTGGCCTCTGGAGAGCGCACCGTGGAGGTCGCGCGTGTCGCCCGTGCCTGCCGCGCCGAGCTGATCGTCGTGGGGCGCCTCGAGCGGAGCGTGATCGGGCGATGGCTGTTCGGGACCGCCACCGAGGCACTCCTGGAGAGCACAGGCATACCCGTCTTGGTCGCACGAAGCGGCGAGCCGAGCGGCCCGGTGCTGGCGGCATCGGAGCTCGCGAACGGGGCGTTTCCGGCGATTCGGGTCGCGGCGACGATTGCCTCGGTCCTCGGACGAGAGCTCGTGGTCGCCCATGCCGTCGGTCGATCCCTCGTGAGCCGGACGGGGCTCGTGCGCACGGAAGGAACCACCTCGGAGCGAGCGCTGTCGGCACGGCGGTGGCTCCAGCACGCGCTCGTGAAGCTCCGCTCTCACGCGGACCAGGTGGTGCTCGAGGGCCGGCCGGACGTCGCGATTCCCGAGTTCGCTGCGCGCGCCGGGGTCTCGCTGGTGGTCGTCAGCACGCATCGCCGCAAGGGCGTGCGTGGGGCGCTACGGAGGAGCGTGGCCGCGGCCATCGCACGTCGTGCCGGTTGCTCGGTGCTCGTCGTCTCGGAGCGCGTCCACTCGCCTCGATGATGCTAGAGTCCTGTGTGCCCAGGTTTCTACAGGCGCCCCTCTTCAGTCTCTCTGGGAAGGTGGTGACCGCGCTGGTCCTGGCAGGTCTGGCCCTGACGCTCATCGTGTCGATCGTGCTCGGCTGGCTCGCCCGGCGGGCCATCCAACGGCTCGCGGCTCGTCGCGACGCGGGCAGCCTCGGCGTCGCCTACGCGATCGGGCGCATCGCGCAGTACGTGGTGGTGATCTCCGGCGTGCTGTTGGGGCTGGACAACGTGGGCTTCTCGCTGGCGACGCTCGCCACCTTCGGCGCGGTGCTGACGGTCGGCGTCGGGTTCGGGCTGCAGAACATCACGCAGAACTTCATCAGCGGTCTCATCCTCTTGCTCGAGCGGCCGGTGCAGCGCGGAGACTTCGTCGTGGTCGGCGACCTCGTCGGAAGGGTGGAAGAGATCGCGCTCCGGGCGACCACGGTGATCTCGCGCGACGGGGTCGCGGTGATCGTACCGAACAGTTCGTTCATCACGGCGACCGTGGTCAATCTCACGGCTGGCGCCCGAGCGTACCGCGCGCGAATCAAGGTCGGGGTCGCGTACGATGCCGACCTCCCGAAGGTTCGTCGAGTGCTTCTCTCGATCGCGACAGCGCGCGCCGAAGTGCTCGACGATCCCACGCCCCAGGTCTTCTTTCGAGACTTCGGTGACAGCGCCCTCGACCTCGAGCTGACGTTCTGGATGCCAGATCCGAGCGACGAGCCGCGGCTCACGAGCGAGATGCGCTTCGCCATCATGGCGGCGTTCCGTGAGCACGGCATCGAGGTGCCGTTTCCCCAGCGAGACGTCCGCATCCGACACGAGGTCCGAGTCCCTGGACCGTCGGCCCCCTCGTGACGCTCGCTCACCGATTGACGCAGCTCGGTCTGTCGACCCGAGCTCTGCTGGTGTTCGGTACGTTCGCGACGATCTTCGCGACCGACTGGCTGACCGGCACCGCGTTCGCCCTCCGGGCGCTCTATGTTCTGCCGGTCGGGCTGGCCAGCTGGCTGCTCGGAGGGCGAGCCGGGGCCGCGGCAGCGCTCGTGGCCTCGGCGGCTTGCTTCGCCTTCGACCTCCAGGTCGGGCGCGCCACCGTGCCGCAGTCCTACCTCTACTCGGACACGCTCGCGCGAATCCTGACCTACCTCGGGGTCGCTTTCCTGCTCGCGCGACTCCGCGAAGCGCACCTCCAGCTGGAGGGGCTCGCCCACACCGATTCGCTCACGGGTCTCGCCAACAAGCGGGCGTTCCATGCGCTCGGTCAGCGGGAGATCGAGCGGGCACGCCGGATCCGCAGTCCGTTCACCTTGGTGAGCGCAGATCTCGACGGCTTCAAGTGGGTCAACGACACGCGTGGCCACGCCGAGGGCGACCGGGTGCTCGTCGAGGTCGCTCGGGTCCTCGCGTCGTGTCGAGCCCTCGACCTCCCTGCGAGACTGGGCGGTGACGAGTTCGCCTTGCTGCTGCCGGACACCGGGAAGGCGGAGGCCGCAAACCGTGCTCGAGCGACTCGTCGGCCAGGTCGCGGAGGTCGCCCACGCGAATCGCTGGGAGATCACGATCAGCATGGGCGCGGTCACGTTCTCGGAACCCCCGGCTTCGCTCGGCGAGGCGCTCGACGCCGCAGATCGTGCGATGTACGAAGCGAAACGGGCCGGAAAGAACCAGATCTGTTTCGCGTCGGAGACGCCGCACCATGAGCCCTGAAACGAGTCGGCGAGCGCGGAGACACGTCGTGTGCGCGACCCTGTTGGCCTTCCTCTTCGGCCTCCTCGGAGTGGCGCACGGCGGGGCGGCATCGGCGGAGAACGAGGTGGGGCTGCACGACGCCGCAGAGACGGACGTGGTCCAGCCTTCGAGCGATGGCGACGTAGCACTGGCGGACGTCGTCGCGCTGCGACGCACGGCCGCGCACGTACGGTCTCTCACGGCGGGAACCCTGGAGCTGGAGGTCGAGCCAGGCAGCCTCTTCGACGTGGCGCTCGACGAGCCAAGAGCCATCCTCGTCGAAGTGGTCAGGTTGCAGGCGGTGGTCCAGGTCGAGCCGACCACGGATGCTGGCGCTGGACACGGCGATGCCAGGGATGGCGCGGTGCCCACGGACGCGGACGCCGCCGAGGATGGTTCGCTGGATGCGCTCGGGTCGGGGGCGACCGCTCCCGAGAGCCTGCTGCGGGCTCGCCTCGATCTCGACCGTGCACGGCTGGCCTTCTACTTGCTGCCTGCGGAGACCCGAAAGGCGAGGCTGCTCGCTCACCTCGCAAGGCAGGAGGCCGCTCGGGCAGCGCGCCCTGAGACCGAGGCCGAGCAGAGGGCCCGAGAGGCCGAGGCGGCGCGTAAGGCGGCGCTCGAGGCCGCGCGCAAGGCAGACACCGAAGCGGCACGCCTGATTTCTGAGGAGTACGTGCGACTTCTGGAGGTGGAGAGAGCCCAGGCCGCGCTCGTCGCGCGTCTCGCCGACGAGAGCAAGCAGGTGGGCGCACGCCGCGAATCCACCCTGCGATGGCAGCGGCGCTTGCGTGGCCTCAAGGAGGCGAGAGCAGCGGGACAAGCGACCGATCTCGACGCGGTGTACGATGAGCTCCGCACGTCCCTCCGGGCCAGCCGCGGAGAGTTCGCGGCCAAGCTGGACGACGCCGCGAACGACTCCGTGCCTGTCGCCGGACCGAACCCGCTGGAAGAACTGCATCTGGGCAGCGATCAGGTCCAGGCACAACGCAACAGGGTGGAAGCCGAGTCGAAGCGGCTCCGACTCGAGCAGCAGTTGGTGCGGGAAGCGTCGCTCGCGCAGCTGCTCGAGGAGACCACCACCCTCAACAAGGAGCGGCTCGCGCTGCTCCCGTTGCTGTCCCCCGAGAAGCGGCGAGCCGTCACGGGGTTCACTGCCGAAGGGAGAGACCAGGCGGCAGCGGAGCTCCGCCAGGTGACCCTGATCCTGCGCTACCATCGGCACGTTGCGGTGGGCGCCATCCGCCGGTTCAGGCAGACTGGCGAAGGCCTCAAGAGCATCTCAGGCCGGGGAGTGGTCTCGTTCCTGGAGTTTGCGGCGCTGGTCGCGGCCTTCGTCTGGTGGCGTCGCCGCGCCCCTGAAGCGCTCGCGAACTGGCGTGCGCGGTCGAGTGAGGAGGCGCGTCATCGAACTACGACCGCCGACGGAGCCGTGCCTTGGCTCGACTTCCTCACGAGAGTGCGCGGTCCGTTCGAGTGGCTGGCGCTCGTGATGGCCTCGCACGCCCTGTTGCCGGCCTCGCTCCTCCGGGTGCTCGAGGTCGAGGTCGTCTTCGTGATCGCGACCTGGACCTTCGCTGGTCGACTGGTGGTGGACATCATCGACGCAGCGGCTGCCGACAGACGCTCGGGCGCCTCGACCCAGGACTCGACAGCGCTTCGCCACCGCTCGCTCCGCCTCGTCGGTCGAGTGACGGTCGGCTTCGGGGTCGTGCTGGTCTTGACCGCAAGGACCGTCGGGCAGGGCGCGATCTACGAGTGGGTCGTCGTCACGTGTTGGTTCGCTTCGATCCCGGTGTTCCTGACGCTCATCCATTGGTGGCGCGACGTCGTGTTCGCACGCCTCGAGCGACGCAGGCGGCCCTCGGCCTTCGAGCGATGGGTGCTCCGCCACCATCGTGGCTGGACGAGCTTCGTGGCCGCTGCAGTGGGCGGCATCTACCTCTTCAGTGACGGCATCCAGCGGGCCGTCCGTGGCTGGGTCGGCCGATTCGAGATCTCGAGGCGGGTCCTTGCGTACCTCTTCCGTCGAAGACTCGACCGATTGAAGACAGACACGACGAGCGTCGCGCTCGGCCCCCTCGACCCCGGCATCTTCACCATCCTGGGACCGCCTGAGCGCCCCGCCAATCTGTGGATAGAATCGAGGGCTCAGCCGCTGGCAGCACTCGTCGACCGCATCCAGTCTCGACGCGGCGGCCTGGTGGCCTTGGTGGGCGAGCGCGGCATGGGCAAGACCTCGCTCTTGCAGCGCATCCAACAAGCCCGGGGAGACGTGGCCTCGACGACCACGCCGCCCGCTGGCCTCGCTGCGCTCTGCGAGTTGCTCGTCGAACTCGACGTCCTGGCCGGCGGCGCCAGTCTGCGGCAAGGTTCGGCCCGCCCGGCCGCCATCCTGCTCGACGACTTCCAGCGGATAGCGCAGCCCGCGATGGGGGGTCTTCGCGACTTCGATCGTCTCCTCGCGTTCGCCAGTCGACACTGTGAAGCGACCACGTGGGTCTTTGCCTTCGACGAGGTCATGTGGCAGTTCCTCGAGCGGGCGCGCGCCACTCGCCCGAGCTTCGACGAGGTCATGCGGCTCGAACGCTGGACCGAGGAGGACATCGCCCGCCTCCTGAAGGCCCGCACCGAGCTCGCTGGCGTGGCTCCGAGCTTCGAACGCCTGCTAGAACCTTTGGCACCGTCGGCGGACGAGACCGATCGACAGGAGGCGCTGACGGCGCGCGCTGCAAGCTACTATCGACTGATGTGGGACCACGCGGCGGGGAACCCTGGCGTCGCTCTGGATCTGTTCCGGCGATCGCTGGGTGTCGATCCGGCAGGGGTGACCTTCGTGCGTCCGTTTCAGGCGCTGGAGCTCTCTGACCTCGAGCGACTGCCCGACTCGGCCATCTTCGTGCTCAAGGCCGTGCTGCAGCTCGCTCCCGCTGCTACCGAGGCGATCGTCCACGCAACGAACCTGCGCCCGACCGAGGTCAACGACGCACTCCGCTATTCGCTGGCGCGGGGATACCTCGAGGAAGCAGACGGTCGTTTCACGGTCACCTGGACCTGGTTCCGCGCCGCAACCGTGTTCTTGCAACGTCGTCACCTGCTGGTGTCTCCATGAGATTCCTTCGGCCACGTGCCCTGGTAGCCCTCGCAGCGCTCCTCGTGGTCTTCTCGGGCGCAAGAACCGCGCACGCCGAGGACGTGCCGGACATCTCGAAACTGGCCGGCTTCGTCCGCCTCGGTGGGGCGCTGTTCTCACTCCTCGTGATCGGTGTGGGCATGGTCGTCCTGCGGATCATCGAGACCATTGCAACGCGGCTGGGAGCGCGGTTCGCCAACCGTCGGCCGACGATCCAGAAGTACGAGTCGGTCGCCCGCTTCGTCGTGTACATAGGCACGGGCAGCGTGTGCGTCGGCCTGACCTTTCGAATCGACTCCACGACGCTCACGGTCATCGGCGGGACGCTCGCCTTCGCGGTGGGGTTCGCGATGCGCGACCTCGTCGCGTCGTTCATCGCCGGGATAACGATCATCTTCGATCGCCCGTTCCAGGTCGGAGACCGTGTCGCATTCGCCGGGGAGTATGGTGACATCATCAAGATCGGGCTGCGCAGTGTCCGCATGAACACGCTCGACCACAACATCATCACGATTCCCAACAGCAAGGTGCTGACCGATGTCACCTCGAGCGGCAACTGGGGTGCGTTGGAGATGCAGACGCCCTTCGACTTCTACGTGGGCCTGGATCAGGATGTCGAGCTTGCGGCGGACCTGATCCGCGAAGCGTGCCTCACGAGCCCCTACGTGTTCCTGGAGCGCCCGGTCCCCGTGCTCGCCAAGCAAGTGATCCTCGGCGACTACGGTGCGATGCATCTCAAGGCCCGCCCCTACGTGTTCGACTGCAAGTACGAGAAGCCTTTCGAGACCGATGTTCACATCCGCGTCCGCAAGGCCTTCCGGGAGCACAACATCCTTCCTCCTGCGGTCCTGCATCGGACGTTGCAGGTGAACGATCCCGCGTTCTCAGCCCCGCGAACGCGGACGCCCCCTGATCTGGACGTCTGACCCTGCTCACCCCCGGAGAACACCCATTGGACCAGATCAAGAAATGGGTCACTGATCCGACCTTCTCGCGCATCTTCTGGGCGGTCACAGGCCTCGCGATCGTGTTCGTAGTCGGTCGCGTCCTGCAGGGTGTGGTGATCCGCAACGTGAGCGACAGCGTAGCTCGGTATAGAGCTCGAAAGTTCGTCACCTTCGCCGGCTACCTCACCGGCATCGTCGTCCTCGTCACCGTGTTCAGCTCGAGAGTCGCCGGCCTCACCGTGGCGCTCGGGGTCGCGGGAGCGGGAGTCGCGCTGGCGCTCCAGGAGGTCGTCGCGAGCTTGGCCGGCTGGTTCGCCATCTCCTTCGGAAACTTCTATTCGCCTGGGGACCGTGTTCAAGTCGGCAGCGTCCGCGGGGACGTGATCGACATCGGCGTCCTGCGAACGACGATCATGGAGCTGGGACAGTGGGTCGATGGCGACCTATACAATGATCGCATTGTTCGCATTGCAAATAGCTATGTATTCAGAGAACCTGTGTCCAACTACTCGGCTGATTTCCCGTTCCTGTGGGACGAAATCACCTTGCCAGTACGTTACGGCTCGGACTGGAAGTTCGCGAAGACCATGCTGGTGGGCGTGGCCGACGAGGTCTGCCGCGACTTCGCCCGGGCCTCCATGGCAGCCTGGAAAGACGCCGTCGCCAAGTATCGACTCGAGGACGCCAACGTCGAGCCGATGGTGACCTTGGTCGCCAACGACAACTGGCTCGCGTTCACGATTCGGTACGTCGTCGACTATCGGAAGCGCCGCTCGGTGAAGGATGCCCTCTTCACGCGCATCCTCGAGGAGGTCGATCGGGCGAACGGACGCCTTCGGCTCGCATCGGCCACGTTCGAGCTCGTCAACTTCCCCGGAGTGGACGTCTCGTTCGACGGCGTCAGAGGCACGGTCGAACCGCGCTACGTGCCTTGATTCTCGGCGATCCCGCGTGTGCCCGCTCAGGTTCCGTATTCGAGCCACCGCGGCGCGGTCGCGAAGGCGGCGTGGATCAACCCGACGTGGGAGTAGGCCTGGGGGAAGTTCCCCCACATCTCGCCCGAGCGGGGATCCACGTCCTCGGCCAGCAGCCCGAGTGGCGAGTCGAGCTTCCCGATCTGATGGAGCACGGCGCGAGCCTCGTCGTCCCGCCCGAGCCGCGCCAGCGCCTCGACGAGCCAGAACGAGCACAGCGTGAAGGCCATGCGCGGCACCCCGAAGCCGTCGTCGGTGCGGTAGCGCTTGAGCCAGCCATCCTGGGTGAGGTCCGCCCGCACGGCGTCCACGGTGGCGTGACGCAGCTCGGTGCTCATGGGCAACTGGAGCGTGATCGCCTGGAGGAGGGCCGCGTCCACCTCGGTGCCGCCGTAGTCGGCGACGAGGCACCCGCGCTCGGAGTCCACCGCGCGGGCGAGGATCTCTGCCTGGATGCGGGTGGCAGCCGCAGCGAAGTGTTCGTGCTCCACGGGGCGATGGATGCCGGCGATGCGGCTCATCCGGTCCGCTGCCGCCCAGCACATCAACGAGCTGAACGTCTGCGGGCGCCACTCGGATCGAAGCTCCCAGATCCCGGCGTCGGGCTGCCCGGCGACGGCGATGGCCCGCTCGGCGAGCCGGGTGACGAGATCGAGCACGGGTGGCGTGACTTGCTCGCGAAAGCGCGCGTCGAGGAAGAGCGGTGTCAACGCGAGGACCATCTCGCCGAACACGTCGTGTTGCTTGTGCAGCGCAGCGGCGTTCCCCACCCGGACAGGCTTCTCGGCCCGATAGCCGCTCCAGTGGGCCAGCTGCTCCTCCACGAGGTCGGTCTTGCCATCGACCCGGTACAGCGGCGCGAGGTCGAGGTCGGGGGCGGCCGACGCCACGTTCAGGAGGAACTGGATGAACTGCTCGCGCTCCTCGAAGTGGCCGAGCAGCCGGAACGCTCCCAGCGTGTAGTACGCGTCGCGCAGCCAGCAATAGCGATAGTCCCACGTGCGGCCGGAGCCAGGGCCTTCGGGGATCGACGTGGTCAGAGCTGCCACGATGGCCCCGGTATCCTCGTAACAATGCAGCTTGAGGGTGAGCGCCGACCGGATGACGGCTTCCTGGTGCGTCATCGGGATGTCGCACTGCTTGACCCAGGTCTGCCAGTAGCGCACGGTGTCCCGCAGGAACCGCTCGCACAGCGGCTCGAGTGGCTCTTCGACGGGAGCGCCCCAGGCGAGGACGAAGTGCTTCCTCGAAGTCAGCGCAAAGGGCTCGTCGTCCAGGTACGAGAGGGACGCGTCCGTCGTGAGGCGGAGCTCCGCGTCGAACCCCTCGAACGACAGGTGGTTCGAGCCGAGCTCGCGACGCGGCCGCTGCTTGGACCAGCCGAGCACCGGGTCACACAGCACGCGGATCCGGGGGGTGCCGGAGATGGGCTCGACGATGCGCACCAGCTTGGTCGGTCGGAAGCTGCGCTCGTAGAGGACGAACCGTGGCGCGAAGTCGATCACCCTGAACGCGCCGTCCGGCGTGTCAAAGCGGGTCTCGAGGACGTTCGTGTTGGGAAGATACCGCTGCACGCCGAGCGCACGATTCGCGGGCCTGATCGAGAATCGGCCCCCCTCTTCGTCGAGCAACGCGCCGAACACGGGTGGGGAGTCGAAGCGAGGCAGGCAACACCAGACGACCGCGCCATCGCGATGGACGTGGGCAGCGAACTGGCAATTCCCGACGAGACCGAGGTCAGCGAGCACAGCAGCGTGTCTAGCAGCATTTCATTGGATATCCAACTTTCATGAGCTAGGCTGCACCATGCGCCGTCGTCTGCGATTCCTCGCCGCCTTGTTCGTCGGGCTCGCTGTGGTGGGATGGGCTGGCTATTTCGCGCTGACCCGCACGACGCGCGCGTGGTTCGAGTCGGATCTCACGCTGCGCTCCCAGCTCGCGGTGGTCTCTGCCAGGGAGAGCCTCGCGCGACACTGGTCCAGCAATCCGGATCGTCTCAAGGCCACGCTGGCCGACATCACGCGCGACGAGCGGATCATGGCCGCGGCCGCGTGCTCCCCAGCGGGGGACCAGCTCGCCGCGACGGACTCGTACCCCGTCGGGTTCTCTTGCCGTTCGCTGCTCGACCGCATGCGCGCCGAAGGGCCGGCCGGCCCCTCGTGGTCGATGACCTCGGAGCTCCCTTCCGGACGTGTCAACCTCAGCGTGACGACCCTCGAGACAGGCGGGTCGACGGCCCTCGGCGCCGTCATCCTCGTTCACGACCTCAGCTATCTCGGGCGACGCGAGGCCACGACCCGCAACCTGCTGCTGGCTGGTTTCTTCCTCGTGGCCATGGGCGTCGGGTTCGTGATGGTCCTCGCCGCCCGCTTCGCGTGGAAGGACTGGACCACCGAGCTCCAGCGTGCGCTCAGTGGCAATGCCACCAGGGAGTTCCAGCCGCTGATCCGTGACGTGCGAGCTCTCGCCGAGCGCCTGGTCGCAGAACGTGACCTGGAAGCTCACGGAGGGACCTGGAGCCCCGCCCGCCTGCGCTCCACCTTGACCCAGCACCTCCAAGGGGAGCGGGTGGTGATCCTCGCCAACCGCGAGCCCTACATCCACCAACGGGTCGACGGCGCGATCGAGGTGCTCCACCCTGCCAGCGGTCTCGTCACGGCGCTCGAGCCGGTGATGCGGGCCTGCTCCGGAGTGTGGGTCGGGCACGGTAGCGGCAGCGCCGATCGCGAGACCGTCGATGCGCACGCCCATGTGCGGGTGCCGCCTGGGGAGGAGTCGTATCTCCTCCGGCGCGTGTGGCTGTCCGAAGCGGAGGAGGACGGCTACTACTACGGCCTCGCCAACGAGGGCCTCTGGCCGCTGTGTCACGTCGCGCACACGCGACCGATCTTCCGCGCCGACGACTGGGAACACTACGTCGCCGTGAACCGGAAGTTCGCCGATGCCGTCTGCGAGGAGGTGGACACCGATGACCCGATCGTCCTGGTCCAGGACTACCACTTCGCGCTGGCGCCCAAGATGATCCGTGAGCGCCTGCCGCGGGCGACCATCATCACGTTCTGGCACATTCCCTGGCCCAACGCCGAGCGCATCGGGATCTGCCCCTGGCGGGAGGAGCTCATCTCGGGGCTGCTCGGCTCCTCGATCGTCGGCTTCCACACGCAGCAGCATTGCAACAACTTCACGGACTCGGTGGACGCCTTCATGGAGAGCCGAATCGACCGCGAGAGCAACGCAATCGTGCAAGGGGCGCGGCGCACCCTCGTCCGCCCCTACCCCATCTCGATCGAGTGGCCGGTCCACTGGCTGCCGTCGGTGCCGACGGTGGTCGAGTCGCGGCGCCAGGTCTTCGAGGAGCTCGGCCTGGCCCCGGTTCGCTGCTCGGCGTCGGCGTCGATCGCCTCGACTACACCAAGGGCATCGAGGAACGGCTGTCGGCCGTCGACGAGCTCTTGCGGCGGCACCCCGAGTTCCGCGGTCGCTTCACCTTCGTCCAGCTCGCGGCACCGAGCCGAACCAAGATCGATCGCTACCGCGAGCTCAACGAACGGGTGGAGGCGCTGACCGCCACCATCAACGCGCGGTGGTCGGAGGGGTCCTATCGGCCTATCGTCTTGCTCCGCTCTCACCACGAGCCCGTGAACGTGTTCCGCTACTACCGCGCCGCGAACCTCTGCTACGTCAGCAGCTTGCACGACGGCATGAATCTCGTCGCCAAGGAGTTCGTCGCCGCCCGAGACGACGAGCAAGGGGTCCTCGTGTTGAGCCAGTTCACCGGTGCCGCGCGCGACCTCACGGAGGCGCTCGTGGTGAACCCCTACGACTTCCGGCAGGCGAGTGAAGCACTCGCGACCGCCCTACAGATGTCCAGCTCGGAGCAGCGTGAACGGATGCACTCCATGCGACGCGTGGTCGCCGAATTCAACGTCTATCGATGGGCGGGGCGCATGCTGGTCGACGCGGCCGAGGTGCGCCGCAAGGACCGGCTCACGGGGCGGTTCACCGCCAGTCGAGAGAGCCACGCGTGATGCGCCTGCTTGCCAAGGAGAACGGCGAGATGCTCGCCCAGCTGGCGTGGTCGCGGGTACTGCTCGGCTTCGACTTCGACGGCACGCTGGCGCCCATCGTCGCGGATCGCGACCGCGCCGTGATGCGTCCGAAGACCGCGGAGCTCTTCGCGGCGGTATGCCGGCGCTACCCGTGCGCGGTCATCTCGGGGCGCAGCAAGGCCGACGTCGGTGAGCGGCTCGGGCCGTGCGCGGTCAAATACGTCATCGGCAACCACGGGCTCGAGCCCGGTGCCGAGCTCGGCGAGTTCGAGCGCGAGATGCGGGACGCCATCCCTTTGCTGGCAAGCGCCCTCTCCGAGCTCGGCGGGGTCGACCTGGAGGACAAGCGCTATTCGGTCGCCATCCACTACCGACGCTCGCGGACCAAGCGGACCACTCGCTCGGCGATCCTGCGCGCGGTCGAGCGGCTCGAGACCCCGATGCGGGTCGTGCCCGGGAAGCTCGTGATCAACGTGATCCCGCAGCGTGCCCCCAACAAGGGTGACGCATTGCTCGGATTGCGGACCGTCGAGGGCGCCAACACGGCGTTCTACGCGGGCGACGACGTGACCGACGAGGACGTCTTCCGCATCGACCAACCCGGCCGACTGCTCTCCGTCCGCGTCGGCGAATCGCGCGGATCGGCGGCCAAGTACTTCTTGCGCGACCAGCGCGAGATCGATCTCCTCCTCTCGAAGCTCGTCGCGCTGCGTCTCCACGAGGCCTCCCGATGAACGAACAAGCCTCGAAGCTGGCGCTCGGCCCAGCGCTCGACTTCCTCCAGCGGCTCTGGCGCCTCGACCACGCCACGGAGCGTCTTTCCGCCCGCATGGAGCGTCGCCTGGGAATCACCGCGCAGCAGCGGTTCGTCATCCGCTGCGTGGGGGCCTATCCGGGGATCACAGCGGGGCAACTGGCAGCGCTGCTCCACGTCGACCGCGGGACGGTCTCGGCGACACTCCGGCGCCTCGAGACCAAGGGCCTCCTCGAGCGGCGTCGCGATCCGGTGGACAGCCGGAGGGTCGCGCTCGGTCTGACCGCCAAGGGGCGTACCCTCGACGTACCGACGAACGGCACCGTGGAGGAGGCCGTCGACCGGATGCTCGCGGCCACGTCGAAAGAGGCTGCCCTGGTGGTCGCCGAGATTCTCGAACGCCTCGCTGTCGAGCTCGAGCGGGGGGCGAAGTGAGCACCGAGCCAAGTGGCCAGGAGGGGATCCGTGCGCCAACGCCAGCGTGGAGCACGCGCATCCCAGTTCCGCCGCGCTTTCTACGCTTTCTGCGACGCTATCTCCCCAACGAGGCCCAGCACCTCTTCGCGCTCACCCTGTTGGTCGGCCTCGTTTGCGGGCTCGTTGCCGTGGCCTTCCACCTCGGGATCAAGGCGGCCGAACACGCGCTGATCGATCGCGCGCGTCTGCAGCCGCACGGCGCGTGGGCGTTCTGGATGGTGGTCACACCGACCGTCGGTGGACTCGTCGCCGGCGCCCTCCTGACGTGGCTCGTCCCGGGCGCGCGGGGCTCCGGAATCCCCCAGGTCAAGCAGGCCTATGCCACCGAGCGGGGGCGCATTCGGTTCCGCGATGCGTTCGGCAAGTTCTGCATCGCCATCCTCCAGATCGGCTCCGGTGCTTCGCTCGGACGCGAAGGGCCCACGGTGCAGATCTGCGCCGGCGCGGCCGGAATGCTCGGCCGCGCGACAGGGCTCGATCCGAAGAACGCGCGGCGTCTGATCCCGGTCGGAGTCGCCGCCGGGATCGCCGCTGCGTTCAACGCGCCCATCGCCGCCGTGACGTTCACCATCGAGGAGATCGTCGGTCAGCTCGATCACACGGTCTTGTCCGGCGTGGTCGTCGCCGCTGCACTCGCCGCGGTCATCGAGCGAAGCGTCCTCGGTACTCATCCCATCATCACGGTCGACAGCTACACCCTCGAACACCCTTCGTCGCTCGTGTTCTACGCCCTGCTCGGCGTCGCGGCGGCGGCCGTATCGGTCGGCTTCACGACGAGCCTGCTGCGGCTCCGGGCTGGCTTCCGCACCCTGCAACGGATCCCGGGGTGGGCACACCCCGCGGTGGGTGGACTCGTCACCGGACTCGTGGCGGTGTTCGTCCTCCGCTTCTTCCATACGACCGGCGTCACAGGCGGTGGCTACGAGACCCTCGGCGCAGCGCTGGCAGGAGGCCTGGGCCTCCGTCTCCTCCTGGTGCTGGGCGCAGCCAAGTTGCTCGCGACGGTGTTCTCCTACTCGAGCGGCGGCGCGGGTGGCATCTTCGCCCCCTCGCTGTTCATCGGGGCCATGCTCGGCGGTGCCGTCGGCTTCCTCGACGTGGCCGCCCTGCACCACCCGACGAGGCACCTCGGCGCGTTCGCGCTGGTCGGCATGGGCGCGGTCTTCGCCGGCGTGGTCCGAGCCCCGATCACGTCGGTGCTCATCATCTTCGAGATGACCGGGGGCTATGGCCTCGTTCTGCCCTTGATGCTCGCGAACATGACCGCCTATGCCCTCGCGCGGCGCTGGCAACCCACCTCGATCTACGACGCGCTGCTCGAGCAGGACGGCATCTTCTTGCACGCGCCGCGATCCGCAGCCTCGATCGAGACCACGCTCGTCGGTGAGATCGCCGGTCGGGCTGATACCGCGCGCCAGGATGCGACGATAGGCGACGCCTGTGACGAGTTCGTCGATCGGCCGGCCGGGCGGCTCCTCCTGATCGTCGACGGAGGGGGAAACCTGCTCGGTGGAGTCGACCTCGACGTGCTCCGCGCGGCCCGGCAGGTCGACGAGGCGCGCCCCCTCGGCGAGCTGGCTCGCAGCGTGCCGACCATCTCGGAGCGAGCGTCGATCCTCGAGACCGTGCGGCGCTTCGAGGAGACCGGCGCGCGTTCGATCGCGGTCGTGCGCTCCGACGACCAGCACGAGCTCTCGGGGATCGTCTCGGTGACCGACCTCGTGCGCGGTCAGTTCCGCGGGCAGCCACCTTCGCGTCGCTCGCATGAGCCGACCACCGATCCGGCCGTGCACGCCCGCGACGTGGCCAAGCCAGCACCATGGATCCCAGCGGCCTTGCGCTTCGTGGCGCTGCGCGAGGCCGTCGAACAGTCCGTCTGCGGTGCCGTGTTGCTCGCCGCGCCGGGAACGTCGTTGGTCGTCCTCGCCGAGGATCTCGACACGCTGCCTGGGGAACCGGAGCTCCTCTCGCTGCTCGTCGCCGCCGACGTGGCGCATGCCATCGAAGTGGTCGACCCGGACGCGACACTCCAGGACGTCGTGCTGGCGCTGGGTGACGCCCACGTCATCGCGGTCGGGCGCGCTGGGGAGCGTGCGCTCGGAATCGTGCGCCGACGAGACCTGGCCGCCGCCATCCTCGACAGCCTTGGCGCTCGACTCGCCGCCCATCGTGAGACCCGAACGACCACCTTGCCCTCGGGGAGCGGCGACCGACCGGACCACTGAGAACGGCACGTGCATGCTACGATCACACATGACGACCAAGGCCAGAGAATTCAAGACGCGCACCCAACGTGACGCCAAGCCAGCTCGTCCCAAGCGCCCTGCACGCCCACGTCGAGACGATCCCGTCGACACCGCCAAACCGGGAACGAGCGCCACCGACCGCAAGGCGGCCGTTGGCCCCAAGGGCAGCGCCAACCGCTCCAAGCGCGCCGCCAAGAAGGGTGGTGCCGCGCTCGAGAACTCGCCTCCGGGCAAGCCGTCGCGCAAGTCCACGCGCAAGACGACCGGGAGGGTGAAGTCCGCGACGAGCCTCGCTCGCAAGACCGTACGTGCTTCGAACGCACCCAAGGCGAAGGCCAGCAAGGTCGCACCCAAGGAGACGAGGGCTCGCAAGAGCGCCAGGACCCGCAAGAAGTAAGCGGAGGCGGGACGTCGTTCCGGACCCGGCCATGAGCTCCTGGGAACGTCTGCAGGACCGACTCGTGCGGTTGCTCGGCAACTCGAAGGAGGGGCGCGCGCCGCTCGTCGCCGGCATGCTGCACCGTGATTCGAGCGAGGCGACTTCGTACTGGCTGCAACTGGTCGTTTCGATCGGCATCGCCACGCTGGGGCTCTCGGTGGGGAGCACGGCCGTGATCATCGGTGCGATGCTCGTCGCGCCGCTCATGGGCCCCATCGTCGGCCTCGCGATGGGCCTGGCCACCGGGTCACCGTTCCTCGTCCTTCGATCGGCCGGTCGCATAGGACTCAGCGTCGTCGTCGCTGTCGGGGGTGCAGCTGCGATCACGCTGGCGCTCCCGTTCCACGAGCTGAACGCCGAGATCACGGCGCGGGCTTCGCCCACCATCCTCGATCTGGCGACCGCGGCGTTCTGCGCGCTGGCCGGAGTGTACGCGTCGCTTCGTCCGGGCTCCGAGACCGCCGCGACTGCCGCTGGTACGTCCATCGGCATCTCGCTCGTCCCGCCGCTGTGTGCGAGTGGATTCGGGCTCGGCACGATGACCTGGACAGTGGCCGGAGGGGCCATGCTGCTCTTCGTGACGAATCTCGTCGCGATCGTCGTCGTCGGGAGCGCTTCCTTCTTCGTGGCTGGTTTCGGCCGGGTCGACGTGAAGGTCCTCGAGGCGAGCGCACTCGCCGAGGAGCAAGGCCTGACCTCGCGGCTGCCCTCGCGCGTCACACCTCACGGGTCTTCGCGTCGCGGTTGGGTCCCGTCCTTCGCTTCTTGATGCCGGTCGCCCTCCTGCTGGCCGTCTCCGTGCCGCTGCGCCGCGCGCTCGACGAGATGGCCTGGCAGGTCCGCGTACGAGCCGCGATCCGCGACACGCTCGCCCACGAGCCCCTGCGGATCGTCCAGACGCGCGTACGCGTCGAGCGCCGTCAGGTCGAGGTCGTGCTGGTGCTGCTCGGCAAGACCAGCGACGCCGAAGCTGCCCGCGCGCGGATCGACCTGGCGATCCGGCAGAGCGCGGGGGTCGTGCCGCGCGTCGAGGTGCTCGCGGTCCCCGACGCCACCGCATTCGCAGGGCTACAATCGACCTTGCTGACACCGCCGGCCACCAAAGCCGTGGTCGCCCCCGTTCCCACCGTCGATCCACTCGATGCCGCGCGGGAGCAGGTGCGTACGATCCTCGCGTCACTGTGGCCGGTCGGCGCTGCGGGCGCACCGCTGACCATCGAACTCGAGGCCGATGCTGGCCCCAGCCTTCGGATTCGCGTGGTTCACCTCGGTGCACCGCTCGGCGTGGACGGCCTCGCGGTGCTCCAGAAGGCAGCAGCACTCCAGCTCGCCCGCCCCGTCGAGCTGCTGGACGCCGCGGTGCCAGTGGCGGCGTTGACTCGCAGCGAAGGCGACCTGGCGTTCGTGGCCGTCGTCGCCATGAGCCTGGCGAGGACCCGTACGACCTCCGCGCTCTCGGCGTGCGTCGTCCGGCCCGACGCAGAGACGACGGTCGCCGACCACGAGCTCGCTCGAGCACTGACCCCCCTCCTCGCTGGCCACCCGCGCGTCTCATCGGTCGCCGGCGAGGCCTGGAGCGTTCGATTCGTCGTCGGAGCGTGCCCGAGCCCGGCGCCTGCAGGGGTGGGTGACGGCGGCGCGGACAGTGGAGATGCGGCGCTGTAGCGAAATGCCACACGCGCCGCACGCGTGCGATCGCTTGCGCACTTGGACTTCACGACAACGGTCGATAACCTTTACGCAAGGGCGTTCTGTGCACGATTCCCTCACACTCTTTCAAGCCACTCTATGAAAGCAAAAGACCCTACTCTCCGAAGAGAGTAGGGTCCCGTTTGCTCCCGAACCTGGAGGGTTTCGGAAGCATCAATCTTACAACATCCAGTGGCCTTGTAAAGGCCCGGGGCTTTCGGCCACTACCTTCTTTTGCAAGCGCGCTCTAGATATCCGCGCACGTCACGGCTCTCGGTGCCCCAGTGACTCGACGAGGAAGTGACGTAGAGCCAGCGCAACGATGTCGTCGTGAGCGTTGGGGCCAGCCACCGTGAGTTCGGTCGTCGTGATGGTCGGGCTCACCGCCTTGGTGAAGCCATCGAAGTCACGGAGCCAGATGGTGCGCTGGAAGTACACCGACACGTGGACGCCACCGGTCGCCGACTGGCGGAGCGCAGCGGCGAAGGGGTCGTCGAGACACGTGTCGAGCGCCACGAGGGCAAAAGGGGTCGCCGTAGTCGCGATGGAGGCCAGGCCCCCGAGGCCATTGCACCCAGCGCCGCTGTGTCCCACGACCAAGATCCGCTGTCGATCGATCTCGACGGTCGTCGGGAGCGCTGCCTCGGCGTGGTCGACGAAGCTCGAGAGATCGAACGTCGGCCAGAGCGTCGATCCCGTGCGTGCGCCTAGGGTCTGGCTGGGCGCGGCGAGGAGGAATGGTGCAGGACGATCCGAGCCCGTCCATGCGTCGACGATCTCCCGCAGGGCCGGCGCCGGCCCCCCGCCCATCCACAGGTGTAGCGCTCCCGTGGGGTTGGTCCCGTGGAGGAACACGACCAGCGGGAGGGCAGCGGGGGTGTCCACGTCGGCGGGTACGTAGACCGCGGCGCCGAGCTGCTCGCCCTTCTCGAGGAGAGACGACGAGTCGTGGTCGAAGTAGAGGGTGGAGCCCGAGGCCGCGACCGCGACGCTCGACTCGAGGGTGACGGCGAGTGCCAACCCGACAACGAAGGATCGACTCATTGCGTCCTTCCCAGCAAGAGGTGGGCCGGGTGGTGCGGGACGTGCAGCGCCCGCGTGTCATGCTCGCCTACCCTCGCACCTTCGTGGTGACATGTCTGCTGTGTGGGCTCGCGGGGTGCGTGTCCAAGTCGCGATACGATCACGTGACCGCTGCGGCCGACGCCCGAGCGCAGCACGACGCAGAGCAGATCAAGGAGCTCGAGGCCAGGCTGACGACGGCCACCGAGCTGGCTGCGCAGCGCGATGCCGAGATCGTCAAGCTCGAGACCCCGGCGCACCACCCCCCGACCCAGCTCGCCGCGGCCACCTCGATCAACCAACACCTCCGCGCGGAGCTCACCCGCCTCGGCAAGGACGTGGACTCGATCCTCGCCGAGAAGGGGACGCTCTCGACCGCTCTGGAGAACGCGAAGGCGAGGCTCGAGGAGCTCCGCAAGGCCCAAGAAGCCGCCGAGAAGCGGATCGCTCAGTTCAAGGAACTCGCACATCGGCTGCAGAAGCAAGTCGAGGCTCACCAGGTCACGGTGACGATGCGGGGCGGTCACACGATGGTGGTCGTCGCCTGCGACCTGTTGTTCGACCAGGGCAAGCTCGAACTCTCGGCAAAGGCGGATCTCGTCCTCACGCCCCTCTCCAAGGCGCTGCGCGAGATTCCCGATCGACGGTTCGAGGTCATCACCCACACCGACGACGCCACGCCGAGCTCGAAGCAAGCCCCGACGAGCTGGGAGCTCTCGTCGCTGCGCGCCGTCGAGATCGTACGGCGGCTCGTCAAGAGCGGCCTGCGGCCGGAGCGACTCGTCGCGGCCGGTCAGGGAGCCTTCGAACCGCTGGTCGCGAACGACACCCCCGAACACCGGGCGATGAACCGGAGGGTCGAGTTCGTGCTCCTTCCGAGCGTCGACGAGCTCGTGCCGCTGCCCCCGCAGACCGGCAAGCCGTGAGTCACGGAATGACGCCGGACCACCGGAGAGACTCACCCTCCATCGACCCGAGCCTCTGCGCCCTGGCGGGGGCAGCGATCGGCATCACGTACAATCCGGGGCCCTTGCCCGAAGCTCGGGTCGAGAAGAACGCCACGAGTCGGCCATCGGGGCTACAAGCAGGGTAGCTGTTGGCCCCTTGCGCCTGGGTCAACCGGGTGATCCCCGAGCCGGCGCTGTCGGTGGCGACCAGATCGGCGTCCTTGCCCACGCCGACGGTGAAGACGACGAGGAGGCCGCGCGGGGAGTCGCAGAACGTGGGCGCCGACGCGGCAAATCCCGGGGGCGAGATGGCCTTCCCGTCGACGAACACCCTCGGAGGCGAGCCCGCGACCCAGGCCATCTTGCCGAGCGGCCCGAAGACCGGGTGGTTGGCCAGCGGTGCCTTGACCTTGCTCGCGAGACTCTTCGCGCCAGCGTCACCCCACCAGATCTGGCTGACTCCCTCGTGCATGACCGCCAGCGCGACGTGAGTACGGGCGGCATCGAAGGCGACCCCCAGCACGGATCCCGGGATCGGCAAGGTGACCTTCGTCGCGAGGGGACCACGCACGAGCCGAAACGGTCCGAAGTCCGTGCTCGAGGCGTAGTAGACCTCGTCCTCAGGACCGAACGCGGGGCTCACCGCGGTGTCGGTCGCAGGACCATGGCCCTGCAGATCGAAGCCGTCGGCGTCGACCAGGAACACCTGCTGTCCCTTTCCTACTCTCGCCGTGAACGCGAGTCGGCTGGCGAATCCACCCGCTCGGCCGGTCACGGCTTCGAGCACGGCGTCGGCGACTCGATGCGCGCCGAGGCGCGCCTGGGCCGTGGGGATCTCGAACGAGCGGGAGAAGGCGGGGTCCTTCTTGGAGCTCACGAGGAGCCAGACGTCGACCCGCAGCTTGACCGTGGTGGCCTGTTCGTCGGCGACCACCCGGACCAGCAGATCGACGCCCTTGTCGCGCCATGCCTTCGGATCGATGGGTGTCTCGCGCAGGAACGGCCCCTTCGGTGCGTTGGCGTCGGCGGTCACGTCGAACTGGCCAGAGAGCTCGAGATCGCGGCGCACGACGAGCTGGGCGAGGGTGTCCGCGTTTCCCTTCGTCAGGAGCGGGACGACGGCGAGCTTCTGGGGCGGCGCGGACGATCCGCCGTCCACGTCGACGGTCCCGAGAGACTCGTCAGGTTTCGGCGACTCCGCCAGCGCGGGACCGGTGAGGGCACAGACCCCAAGGGCGAGTAGAATTCCGTACGACCAACTCTGCATGTTTCCTCACTCGCACTGGCTCGCGACGGTGCACTGGAAGCTGAGCGTGAGGCTCGAACCCAGGACGTCGGGGTACTTGTCGGGCGGTGCCGGGAGCTCCGCCCCGCTGGCTTTGGCCGCAGCGAGCGTCTTGTCGACCTCGGCGTCGAACACGGGGTCGCCGCTCCCCTTGATGGAGTAGCCCGCAACCCGACGGCTTGCGTCGACGAGCACCGTGGCCGTCGCCATCAAGGTCTTGAGCTTGGCGAAGGGCACCTTTCCGCGAATGGCGAACCGGCTCGCGAACCATGCGCGCAGCTGGGCGCGGTAGAGGCTGACCTGCTGGGCCTTGAGCGGATCGGCCTCCGTGCCGGAAGGAACCCCGTCGGCGACCCCGCTGCTCGTGGTCGCTGGTGGCGGACCGGCGTCGAGGGCGGGGATGGTCTCGTCCGCCTTCTTGACGGCATCCTCGGCGGGTTCGCTGGAGGGCTCGGGTCCGACCGGCTTCGTCGCAGGAAGATCCGGGTCGGCCTTGGTCGTCGGCTGGCCGACCTTCGAGGGCATGGGAGCGACGGTCTTCGGCGCAGCTTCTTTGCGGGGGATCTGCTTCGGCTTCTGCCACATGTCCGGCAAGGTCGCGGGCTTCTTGCTGCCATACTTCAGCGTCGGAAGTCTCTCCTCGTCGAGGATGGGGACGATCTCCACCGCAACGGGCTCCGGGCGCGCGTCGGCCAGCGAGGGCGCGGCAGAACGCTCGCGCCCCAGCGCCAGCACCGCACCTCCTTGCAGCAAGAGCGCGACGACCGTGCCCCCCAACCACTCGCCGGTCGGGATAGAAGCCCCCGTCACGGCTGGCCCTCGGGCTCGACGAGGAGGTTCAACGAAGTGACGCCCGCAGCCCGCGCAGCCGCGATGGCCCGCGCGACCACGCGGTAGCGAGCCTCCTTGTCGGCCCGGATGTAGAGCTCGTGTTCGGCCTGCACCCGGGCGCTGCTCTTCAAGATTTGCTCCACGTCGGCGCTCGCATCACGCTCCCCGAAGAATATCTTGCCGTCGCTCGTGACCGAGACCACGAGCCGGCCGTCCTTCACGGGCGTGTTGGTCGTCTTCACCTCGGGCAGGTCCACCTTGAGCCCGGTCGTGAGGAGCGGCGCGGCGACCATGAACACGACGAGGAGCACCAGCATCACGTCCACGAGGGGCGTCATGTTGATCTCGTGGTATCCGCCGGAGTGTCCGCTCTTGGTGCGACTGAGCGCCATGGTCACTCCCTCTGCAGCTGGAGCGACGGGCGCGCCCGCGCAGGCGTCAGCGCGACCGATGGCAGCCGCTCGGGCGCGACGCGCCCCTGCTGGGGGTGCTCCGCGAGCAGCGCCACCCATTCGGCGGCGGACGCCTCCACCTCGGCGACGAGGTCGGCGACCCGCTTGTCGATCATGTTGAAGAAGACGACGGCGGGGATCGCCGTGGCGAGGCCGATCGCCGTCGTGACCAGAGCCTCGCCGATCGCAGGAGCCACGGTCGGGAGCGAGGTGCTCTTCTCGGCGCCGATGCGCATGAAGGCATCCATGATCCCGTAGACCGTGCCGAACAGCCCGATGAAGGGCGCCGATGCCGCGACACTGCCCAGCGGTGAAGCGAAAGAGGACGCACGCAAGCGCTCCGTGACGATGGCCCGATCGGCGATCGCCCGCAGCCGCTCGAGGCCGGCAGCAGGGGTCGCGAGCAGGGCGGCCAGCACGCGCCCGCCAGGGGCCTGACGATTGCGTCGCAGCACCTGGACCAAGTCGTCGGGCCCGGTCGAGGCGAGGGCGGAGGCTTCGATCCCTCGTTGCCGGGAGCGAAGGCGGCTGAGCTGGATCAGCTTCACGAGGGCAATCGTCCACACCATGGTGGATGCCACGCCGAGGATGGCCACGGTGGCCTTGACCGGCACGGACGCGTGGAGGACCAGCTGGACGGGATCCAGCGCTACAGCTGGCACCGTGGGGGAGGTCACCGCAGGATCGAGCGCGGTCATGGCGCGAGCAAGAGGTCCACGCGACGGTCTTTCGCCCAGCCCGGCTCGTCCTTGCCCATGGCGTCCATCGCACCTCGTGAAGTGGCGGACTGATGCGCGGAGTCGAGTCCCTTGACCGAGAGGTAGTGCGCGATCGCGTCGGCGCGCGACTGGCCCAGTGAGAGGTTGTACTCGGATTCACCGCGGGGATCGGCTCGCCCGACCAGCCGCAAGCTCCGTCCCTTGAGCGGTCCCTTGAGGAAGCACGTCACGACGGAGTCGAGGAGCTTCTCGGCACCAGGTTGCACTTTGGCGGAGTCGAAAGCGAAGAGGGCCTCGTTCGCCGAGATTCCGCAGGCCTTCTGGATGGCTGGGTCGATCGCGACGACGCTCGCGGTTGGGGTGTCGGGCGTCGGCGCGATGGGTGCCTTCATGGGGGTGACGGCCGCAGCTGTCGTCGCGGCAGACTCCGGCGCCTTGGTGGTGGGTGGTGCCCCCGTCCCGCAGCCACCACAGACGATGGTGAAGCCGAGGAGCGCGGGGACGATGGGTGTGTTCATGCGGGTTGGTCCTGGGTCGGTGCGAGGAGGTGGAGGAGCTGCAGCGCCAGTGCTCGCAGGTCCGTGAGTTCGAACGGTTTGTCGAGGAGCGCTGCCCCGAGCGCCTGCGCACGCTCGCGACACCGAGCGTCGGCGAAGGCGGTCATCACGATGACGGGCGTGGTCGCGTCGGAGCAGCGCAGGTGCTCCAGGACCTCGAGCCCCGAAGGACCCGGCATGCGGACGTCGGTGACGATGAGATCGACAGGGTCGGTCGCGAGCCGATCGATGTGCGCGTTGAACGTGGTGCCATCCGTGGCCTCGATCACCTCGAGGCCAGCCCTCCGGAGCGCGAGACAGACCAGGGCGCGCATGGCCCGATCGTCCTCGGCGACGAGCACCCGCGGAATGTTGGGCCTCGCCTGGAACATCTGCCATGACGGTCAGCAGGAGCTGTGCCAGCGCGAGGCACGTGTTTCACGATGCGACGAGTCACAGGGCGTCTCACTCCCCGCGAGCAGGAGCGCCTCATGTAGCGATTTGCCTCAGTCGCCCCTTCCCTCCGCCACGTGGATCCCCCAACGCTCGAGCTTGCGATACAAGGTGCGCCGGTCGAAGCCGAGCACGCGCGCGGCCACGAGCTTGTTTCCAGCCGCAGCCTCGAGAACCCGGAGCACGTAGCGACGCTCGACCTCCTCCATGCTCACGAGCTCGGACAGATCGTCTCCGGCCAGGACGATGTGCGAGCTGCGATAGTTGCGAATCCGCTCGGGCAGGTCGTCGACCGCAATCGTCTCGAACGAGGTCAGCGCAATCGCCCGCTCCACGCAGTTCTGCAGCTCTCGAACGTTGCCGGGCCAGGCATACGAGACGAGTCGCTCGGCGGCTGCCGGCGAGATTCCGGTCACGGGCCTCGCGAGTCTGCGGGAGAATCGCTCGACGAAGTGCTGGGCGAGGAGCAACACGTCGTTGCCTCTTGCGCGCAGCGGCGGGAGCTCGAGGTGGATGACGTTGATTCGGAAATAGAGGTCTTCGCGGAATCGACGCTCCTCGATGGCCTGCTCTAGATCGCGATTGGTCGCGGCGACGATTCGCACATCGATCTTGCGCTCCTCGGTGGCGCCGACCGGGCGCACGGTACGCTCCTGGAGGGCACGCAGGATCTTGGGCTGCATGCCGAGGGGCAGCTCGCCGATCTCGTCCAGGAACACCGTGCCGCCGTCGGCTTGCACGAGCAACCCGGTCTTCGCGGTCCGAGCATCGGTGAAGGCCCCGCGGGCGTGCCCGAAGAGTTCGCTCTCGAGGAGCGCCTCGGGCATGGCCGCGCAGTTGAGAGCGACGAACGGGCGGTCTCGGCGGGGACTGCGGCGATGGAGCGCTCGGGCCACGACCTCCTTCCCCGTGCCGCTCTCCCCCGTGACGAGCACCGAGGCGTCCGTCTCGGCGATCCGCGAGAGCAATCGATAGACTTCTTGCATCGGCGTGCTGTCGCCGAGCATCTCCTCGAAGACGGTGACATCTCCCACCGCCTTGCGCAGCCGCTTGACCTCCTCGCGGAGCGCACGGTGTTGGACGGCGCGATCCAGGGCCAGCGCGAGGGTCTCGACCTCCACCGGCTTGGTGATGAAGTCGTATGCCCCGACGCGGATGGCCGCGACCGCGGACTCGAACGAGCCGAACGCCGTGAGAACGAGGACGGGAACGTCCGGGCGATTGGCGACGATGCGCTCACAGAGTTGGAGGCCGTCCATGTCGCGCATGTTCAAGTCGGTGACCACGACCTCGACGTCGTCCCGCGCGAGGATGGCGACGGCGGAGGTCCCCGAGCTGCAGATCTGGACGTCGAACCCAGCCTTGGTGAGCCTCTTCTGCAACATCTCGCCCATCTGCAGATCGTCGTCCACGATGAGTACACGCCCCCTCACGATTGGCCTCCCGTCGGTAGGTGAACGGTGAACGTGGTCCCTCGAGTCTGACTCTCCACGGTGATGAACCCCCCATGCTCCTGGACGATGCCATACGCGACGGACAGCCCGAGCCCCGTGCCCTCACCCACGCCCTTCGTCGTGTAGAAGGGCTCGAAGATGTGCGACAAGTCCTCGGCGGGGATTCCCCGGCCCTGGTCGACGACGGCGATTGCGACCCACTGCCGCCGTGCGCCCACACGGTCCACGTCGGGCGGGGCGATGGCGCTCACCTGCCGAACCACCACCGTGAGCAACCCGCCGGACACCATGGCTTGTGCTCCATTGACCACGAGGTTGGTGACCACCTGCTCGATCTGGGTGGTGTCGATCTCGGCCAGCGCCGTGCCGCCCACGAGTTCGAGCGAGACCCCTCGCTTCTCCATGAGATGACCGACCAAGGAGAGGGCACGCCGGACGACGTCGTGGACGTCCTCCTCGGCCTTCTGAGGTCCGCGACGACGTGCGAAATCCAGCAACTGCCGGATGATGGTCGTCATCCGGCGCGACGCGCTGACAATCACCTCGGCCGACTCCACGACCTCCTGTCCTTCTGCCTCGCCGGTGATGATCATCCGAGCGCGCCCCGAGACGACGTTCAGTGGCGTGCCGAGCTCGTGGGCGATCCCCGATGCCAGTTTGCCGACCGTCGTGAGCCGATCGGCGTGACGCAGCTGCTCCAGAGTGGCGATCCGCGCCTCGGCCTCCGCATCAGCGCGGTCCGTGGCGACGACGAGCCGCTCGCACATGGCGTTCATCTCGGTGGCGAGCACCCCTAGCTCGTCGTGCTGGCGGAGCTCGAGCGGGGTGTTGAAGTCGCCCTCGCCGACTCGTCGCGCCTTCTCGACGAGGCGACGCATCGGTCGACCGACGAGCCACACGCCCAGGGCCATGGCCAGGATGCCACAGACTGCGACGAGGGTGACGGTGGTCGCGAACGTGTCGAGGATCGTCTTCTCGATGTACCGGCCCTCTTCGTCGAGTGACTCCGAGAGCTCGATCGCGCCGGCATGCCCTGCGTCTACCCGGACAGGCACCACCGTCTTCCGAAATCGCTCGCCGTGAGGCCCGGTGAGGAGGGTCGAGCTGCTCTGTCCCGAGGAGAGCGCGACGGTTGCATCCGCGTCCGACCCATCGAGCCAGCGGATCTGGATCTCGTGTTGCTGGTCTGCGTCGCGGATCACCTGCATCGCCCGCTCGCGACCCTCCGTACGCCAGACAGCGACCGCGGCAGCGCCGACGGTTCGCCCGATCACGCGGTGCTCCCTGCTGACGTAGCGCTCGAAGAGGGCGATCTCGCGCTGCACGCGTCGCACGGCGTTGACGGAGAGGATGAGACAGGTCCCGGCGATGAACGCGAGGGTGAGCTTGTAGGCCAATTTCATGGGACGAATGCAGACGAAGGCGACGGAAGCACGTTGGTCTCGACGCTGAGGGGAATGGGGAGCGGAGGGAATGGTGCTCGAGCATCCCGTGGATGAGCATCGACGCCAGCCTCTGCCCCCGCTCCGACGGTCCGAGCAGGTTCCTCGCGGTAACCTGTGATCGCCACGATCGCGGCCCCGAGCAGAGCTGGCACCATCACAGCGAGCGACGTCCGCAATACCAATCGCGCGAACAAGGGGCCTCCTGAGGCATTCCTGAGCAAGACCCGAGCCGGGACGACCAGCGCGATCCCGGCTGGGCACGTTCCCTGCATCGCAGGAGAACCATGTGGCATTCGCTGGGCGGCCGAACCGGACTTGGAAACCAGGTGCGTTGGATCAGCGATGCGCCTCGGGTGCTGCTCGCGGAGGACGACCCTGACATGCGCACACTCGTTGCCCGCGGCTTGAGGCTCGACGGATACCAGGTCGTCGAAGCAAGCAACGGAGCGGAGCTGTTCGGTCTGCTCGAGGGGCACATGGGCCGCACGGCGAGGACGAGTGGGTTCGACCTGGTGGTGAGTGACATACGCATGCCGAGCTGGTCGGGGCTCGAAATCCTGGCCCACTTGCGAGCCGTCGACCCACACACTCCGGTGATCCTCATGACTGCCTTCGCGAGCCACGAGACCCGGCGTGTCGTGGATGCCTTCCACGCCGTGCTGTTCGACAAGCCCTTCGAGCTCGACGATCTGCGAACCGCGGTGCTGAACCTGCTGGACCACTGAGTCCTGGAGGGGTGGCGACGAGGGCTCGGGGCAACATCTCCCGAGCTTGCGCGCAACATACTTGGATGTCCAATCATATGCGGTACGTTTCGGGGGAGCGTCACTCGCGCCCCAATGGCCAGGATTCCGGGACGTCTCTGCAGCGGAGACACGCCCGGGGTTTCGAACTACCAACTTCACGTCGTGAACAGACCCGGAAAACCTCTGCCGCAGTCTCCGCCCGAGGCGTGGGAGCCCTTGCTGCGCCTCGCGCGCCTGGCCGTTCGTCCGCTCGACCGCTTCCTCCAGATCCAGGCCGCGAGCAGCATCCTGTTGCTGCTCGCGGCCCTCGCCGCCCTCGTGTGGGCGAACTCCCCGTGGTCCGCGAGCTACGTGCACCTGTGGCACACACCAGTCGGGGTCCGACTGGGCAGCATGACCTTCGAGCGGTCTCTCGAGTGGCTGGTCAACGACGGCTTGATGGTGATCTTCTTCTTCGTGGTCGGAATGGAGATCCGGCGCGAGCTCCACCATGGAGAACTCTCGGAGATACGGCGCGCGGTCCTCCCCGTCGCGGCCGCACTCGGGGGCATGCTGGCGCCTGCTGCGCTCTACCTCCTCCTCGCCGGGGCTCCTCCGACGCGATCGGGCTGGGGCATCCCCATGGCCACCGACATCGCCTTCGCGGTCGGGGTGCTCGCTCTCCTCGGAAAGCGGGTACCGCCTGCGCTACGCGTCCTCCTGCTGGCGTTGGCGGTCATCGACGACCTCGGAGCCATCGTCGTCATCGCCCTCTTCTACTCAGCCGGCATCGTCGCATCTGGGCTGGTCGTCGCGGCGCTAGGCTTCGGAGGGATTCTCGTCATGCAGCGCTTCGGGGTGCGCGCGAGACTCGCGTACGTCGCCCCAGGCGTCGTGCTCTGGGCGGGCGTCTCGATGGCGGGGATCCATCCCACGATTGCCGGTGTCATCATCGGACTGGTCACACCGGTGCGCGCCTGGCTCGGAGCGGACGGGTTCCTCACGGCGGTTCAGCACGAGGTCGACCAGCTCGCCACGGCGCATCCGCGCCTGCTGTCCACCCAGGAGCTCGCCGAGGCACTCCGTCACGTCGACCAAGTGCGCCGGGAGGCCATGTCGCCCGCAGAAGGTCTCATCGAAACGCTGCACCCCTGGGTCGCCTTCGGTATCATGCCCATCTTCGCCCTGGCCAACGCGGGCGTGGCGCTCTCGAGGCATGCTGTGGCGAGTGCCTCGACGGGGGTGGTGTTCGCGGTCGGGATCGGCCTGGTCGTCGGCAAGCCTGTCGGCATCCTCCTCGCCTGCTGGCTCGCCACGCGCTTGCGTATCGCCGTCCTCCCAACGGGCCTCACCGTTCGGCACCTTCTCGTGCTCGGCCTCGTCGCTGGCGTCGGCTTCACCATGGCGATCTTCATTGCCCAGCTCGCGTTCACCGAGCCTTCCCTGGTGGCCTCCGCGAAGCTCGGCATACTCGTAGCAAGCGGCCTGGCCGCGGTGCTCGGTCTGACGGCCGGGCGCGTGCTCCTGCCGGCTGGGGGGAGTGCCGGCGCTGCCCGAACCGCCGACGAGGCTGAGTCTTCCACGGAAATGTAGCCGCGCGGCCCCGATTGCACTGCCCCCAAGAACCCTCATGCACTTCGAACTGCTGTTCCTCCTGCTCTTCTCTGTCGCCACCGCGGTCGCACTGGTCGCGCGATGGCTCAAGCTGCCCTACACGGTGGCGCTCGTGCTGGCCGGCCTCGTGCTCGAGTCAGGCCACCTCTTCGCGGTCCCGCGCCTCACGAAGGAGCTGCTGTACGCGGTGTTTCTCCCCGGACTGCTCTTCGAGGCCGCGTTTCACATCGACTTCGGGCGATTCTGGCGCAACCGGTGGACGATCAACGCGCTCGCGATACCCGGCCTCCTGGTCGCGGTGGGAGCGACTGCCGGGCTGCTCGTGCTCGGGCTCCGACTCACCCCTGGCACTCGATTCCATTGGCCCGAAGCGCTCCTCTTCGGGGCGCTCATCGCCGCCACGGATCCCATCGCCGTCATCGCGACGTTCAAGTCGCTCGGAGCTCCACGCCGGCTGGCCATGCTCGTCGAGGGGGAGAGTCTGCTGAACGACGGGACCGCCGTGGTGGTCTTCACGCTCGTCCTCGGCGTTCTGGGAGGACACGCTCAGTCCCCAGGAGCGATCGCGCTGGAGTTCGTCAAGGTGGTCGGCGTCGGCGCCCTCATCGGCGGAGGAGTCGGGCTGGCTGCGTCGCAAGTGACGATGCGGGTCGACGAGCCGATGATCGAGATCACCCTCACCACCATCGCTGCCTACGGCTCCTTCGCGATCGCCGAGCATCTGCACTTCTCGGGCGTCATTGCCGTGGTCGTCGCGGGGATGGTCTGCGGCAACTACGGCGCGAAGCACGGAATGAGCCCCAGCACCAAGCTCGCCGTCGAATCGTTCTGGGAGTACGTGGCGTTCGCGCTGAACTCGGCCGTCTTCCTCTTCATCGGCTTCCAAGTGCGCATCGGTGCGCTCGCCCACGCCTGGCGACCGATTCTTGTCGCCTTCGCCGCCGTGACGTTGGCTCGTGTGGTCGTGGTCTACGGGGTGACGATCGCGCTCGGCCGCACCAGCGAGAAGACACCCTGGTCCTGGCGGGCAGTGATGGCCTGGGGAGGATTGCGTGGGGGGCTCTCGATGGTACTCGCGCTGTCGCTCCCCTCCTCGATCGAGTCCCGCGAGTTCCTCATCAACCTTACGTTCGGTGTCGTGCTGCTCTCCATCGTCGTCCAAGGGCTCACGATGGCGCCGCTCCTGCGGCGACTTGGCATCGCCGGCCACACTGCGGCCGAACAGCTCGCCTTCGAGGAGCATCGCGCAGTCCTGCGGGCCACGACGACCGTGCTGGGACGGCTCGAAGAGATGGTCCGAGATGGCCAACTCACGGAGACCAGTGCCTCGGAGGTCCGTGAACACTACGAGCAGCGCCGCGTGGAAGCTCGGTCGGCGCTGGCGGGGCTCCACCTCGCACAGAAGGTGATCGAAGATGAGGAGGTGCGTGCTGCCACGCGGCAGCTGATTCTCCTCGAACGCGCGGCGGTCAACGAGGCCCACGAGCGCGGACTCATGGGACGGGCGGCCTACGAGCGGCTCATCGAAGATGTCGACGCGCGCCTGCTGGGTGAAGAGGACGATTGAGGGACTGTCGCCGAGCTGCGGGGCCGCACTTCAACGGGTTCGAACCGGCCACCTTCAAACCAGCGACCTTCGCTTGGTCGGCTTGTGCGGGTGGATCGGCAGGATCATCACCTGGTCCCCGACCTTCGCCTCCAGCGCCGCGGCCGCGCTCCTCGTCAGCGCCACCTGGTGCTCGCCGCCGGCCTCGCCGCGGGCCTCGAACGGCACGAGGATGCTGCGCCAGAACGGGGGCTCCTTGGTCTGGGTCGCGAGCACCGCGCGGTGGCCCGTGGGCTCCTCGTCGAGCACCGCGACGAGGCGCGCGTGCATCGAGTCCTGCACGAGCGTGATCTCGTCCGTCTTCGCGAGGAAGTGCGGGCCGCCGTCGAACGGGTCGACGCGCTCGCAGTACCGGAACCCGATCCGCGTGAGGAGCTTCTCGACGCCCTTGGTCTGCGGGCCGACCTCGCCGATCACCCGCTGGGCCTCCGGCTTGAACACCGAGGCGTAGACGTCGCCCTCGGGGAACAGGCCCTTGATGAACTCCTTGTTCTTCTTCGAGAGCTTGTCGGCCTCCATGTACGAGAGGCCCGTGAAGTGCCGGCCGAGGGCCTCCCAGAGGTGGCTCGTCCCGTCGGACTCGAGGGGGGGGAGCAGCTCGGCGAGCACCTCTTCGCGGAACTTGTCGCGGTGCATCGCGATGAACAGGAACCGGACGTACGACAGGAACTGGCCGAGCCTCTCGGGCACGAGGCGATATTCCGGCAAGAGGACGATGCCGCCGATCTCCGTCGGGCCGTCGTACGAGTACCCGATGCGCAGCACCGTGTGGTGGAAGTGCTTGTCGAGCGTGCTCGAGTATTTCTCCTCGCTGCGGACGTCGAAGTAGATGTACGGCGCGTCGCGGCGGCCGAGCTGGCCGATGACCATGGAGGTGCCGACCACCCTCCCGATGGCCAGCTCCTCGAGGGCGAACACGTATTCGGCGCGCTTCGGGGGACCTTGCCCAGGAACGACTGGGTCGAGTGGTCGATGATCCCGAGGACCGCCTCGTCGTTGTCGGGCAGGTTCACCGAGTTGAGGTGACGGGCGACACGGACGAGGTCCGCGTGGTCGCTCGGCATCACGCCGCGGATCCGGAAGCGGGGCATGGGGCCCGGGAACATAGTCGGGTCGTGTGCGCGCCGTCACGCCATGGTGCGTCGCACGCGCTATGCTCCGGGCGTGCAGCTCTCCACGGCCGCCGACCTCCTGCTGATCGGGACGTCCCTCGCCTATGCCGGGGCGGGCGGGCTGTTCTTCGCCCGCATCGCCCGGCGCGGTCAAGAGGCCACCCAGGTCCAGGCCGGCGACCAGCTGGGGCACCGCGCCGAGCTCCTGTTCGGGGTCGGGGCGCTCGCCCACTTCGGGTACTTCATGCTCACGGCGGCGATCGCGCGCGCGTGCCCCGTCGAGGGCATCCAGCAGGCCGCCTCGCTCATGGGTCTGGTCGCGGCCACGGTGTTCCTGTTCGTGAGCCGGGCCAAGCGGCTCGACGCGGTCGGTGCGTTCGTGGCCCCCATCTCGCTCGGCGCGATCCTCTCGGCGCGGTTCCTCGGCGGGGGCCCGGCGGCGCCGCTGATCAAGAGCGCGGTGCTGCCGTTCCACGTCACCGCCATCCTCGTGGCGAGCGCGCTGTTCGCCGTCTCCTCGGCGCTCGCGGCCACCTACCTCGTTCAAGAGAAGCAGCTCAAGCAGAAGCGCACCCTCGGCCGCACCCGCGGCCTGCCGCCGCTCGAGGTGCTCGAGCGTGCGTCGCACCGGTTCCTGCTCGCGGGCTTCCCCCTGCTCACGCTCGGCATCCTCACGGGGCTCCTGTTCATCGGCAAGTTCGGCGACGCGATCGGTCGAGCCCAGCTCCTGCGGCAGATCCTGGCCTACGCGGCGTGGGTCTGCTTCGCGGTCGTCCTGTTCATGCGCAGCGCCGGCGGCTGGCGCGGTCGGCGCGCGGCCTGGGGCACCCTCGTGGGCTTCGGGTGCGCGGTGCTGGTGTTCGTCGTCTACCTGGTGCGCGATCGCGCGGGACGCGGATGAAGAAGAGCGGCGTAGAGCTCTGTGTGGTCGGGGTCTCGTACCGGTCGGCGCCCGTCGCCGTCCGGGAGCGCGTCGCCATCGCGGGCGACGAGCGCGCGCCCCTGCTCGGCCGGCTGCGCGAGGACGGCACCGTCCGCGAGGCCGTGCTCGTCTCCACCTGCAACCGCGTCGAGCTCTACCTGTCGGGCGCCGACGACCACAGCGTCGTCGCGCAGGCCCGCAAGATGCTGGCGATCCGGGTCAAGGAAGAAGACCTGCGCCCCTACCTCTACGAGCACCGCGGGGAGGACGCCCTGCGCCACGTCTTCCGCGTGGCCGCCTCGCTCGACTCGCTCGTCATGGGCGAGCCGCAGATCCTCGGGCAGGTGAAAGAGGCGTTCGAGACCGCGACCGAGGCCGATGCCGTCGGCGGCGTGCTCGGGCGCGCCATGCACCGCGCCTTCCACGTGGGCAAGCGCGTGCGCACCGAGACCGCCCTCGGCGCAGGGCAGGTCAGCGTGGCGAGCGTCGCCGTCGACCTCGCCAAGCGCATCTTCGGCGACATGAGCAAGCACGAGGTGCTGCTGCTCGGCGCGGGGGAGATCGCCGAGTCGGCGGCGCGCGCGCTGGTCGCCGCGGGCGTCACCAAGATCCTCATCGCCAACCGCTCGTTCGAGAAGGCCGAGGCGCTCGCCCGCACCATCGAGAACGCCGAGCCGCGCTCGCTCGGCGAGCTGCCCACGCTCCTCGAGCACGCCGACATCGTGCTCGTGTCCACCGGCGCCTCGTCGTTCGTGGTCACGCGGGAGATCGCCGCGGCCGCGGTCAAGCGGCGCAAGGGGCGCGCGCTGTTCTTCGTCGACGTGGCGGTGCCGCGCAACGTCGACCCGCGCGTGCACGACCTCGACAACTGCTTCCGCTACGACATCGACGACCTCGAGCAGGTGGTCGCCGAGGGCATGCACGAGCGCAAGGCCGAAGCCGAGGCCGCCGAGCGCATCGTGGCCCACGAGGTGGCCGAGTTCGCCAAGTGGGCGCGGCAGCTCGAGGTCACGCCCACCATCGTCGCCCTGCGCGAGAAGGTGCGCTCCACCCTCGCCGCCGAGCTCGACCGCTCGCTGTCGCACAAGCTCAAGCACCTCGGCGAGGACGACCGCAAGGCGCTCGGCGTGATGCTCGAGGCCGCCGCCAACAAGCTCCTGCACGCGCCCACCCAGCTCCTCAAGGAGAGCCTCGACCGCCCCGACGGCGAGCAGGTGATCGCCCTGGTCCGCCAGGTCTACGACCTGCCCGCGGAGGGGCCGCGAACCCGGAGCGGAGGACCGGACGGGGACGGTCCGGGAGCGACAGAGGGAAACAGCGCTGAACCCAAGGCGAAATCGGTCCCGGTGGACGACGCGGCGGCGCCGCGGCATTGAGCCTCTCGATGCAGCTCGTCGTCGCCACTCGCCGGTCCGCCCTCGCCCTCGCCCAGACCAGGGCCTTCGTCCGCGACCTGTGCGCGGGCAACCCCGGCCTGTCGGTCGAGGAGCTCCAGGTCGTCACCACCGGCGACAAGATCCAGGACCGCCCGCTCTCCGAGATCGGCGGCAAGGGTCTGTTCGTGAAGGAGATCGAGGAGGCCCTGCTCGAGGGCCGCGCGCGCTTCGCCGTGCACTCGATGAAGGACCTCCCCGCGCGGCTGCCGCCGGGGCTCTCGATCGCGTGCGTCCCCGAGCGCGCCGATCCGCGCGACGTGCTGCTCGTCCCGCGGGGCCACGAACCCTCGCTGGCTGCGCTCCCCAAGGGCGCCCGCGTCGGCTCCTCGAGCATGCGGCGCAAGCTCGCGCTCCTGCGCGCGCGCCCCGACCTCGCCGTCGAGCCGCTGCGGGGCAACATCGACACGCGCCTCCGCAAGCTCGAGATGAGCGCGCTCGAGGGCGGCGGCTACGACGGCATCCTCCTCGCGGCCGCGGGCCTCTCGCGCCTCGGCGTGCCGATCGAGAGCCTGCCGCCGCACGCAGCGCTCTCGATGGAAGAGATGCTCCCGGCCGTCGCGCAGGGCATCCTCGCGATCGAGGCGCGCGACGGCGACGACGAGACCTGGAAGGCGCTCTCGGTGAAGGCCCACGCGCCCACCGCGCTCCGAGCCGCGGCCGAGCGCGGCGTGCTCGTGGCGCTCGAGGCCGACTGCACGGTGCCGCTCGCGGCGCACGCGGTGGTCGAGGGCACCCGCCTCGAGCTGCGCGCGTGGCTCGCCGAGGCCGACGGCTCGCGCCTGCGCGAGGGCTCGAGCGACGGCACGGTCGAGAGCGTGGAGCAGGCCCACGCGCTCGGGTTCGCCCTCGGCAAGAAGCTCGCCGCCGGCTGACCGCGCTGCTCGCGAGGCCTGCGCTGCTTTTTCCGCCCGCACGGATGTAAAGCCGGCGTTTTACATTCGTGCGGAAACAAAATGGCGACCCGCCTGGCGCCAGCTTCCCTGGACGATCGGCCCTCAGTACTCGAAGCCGCTGCCGCCGATGAACTCGCGGAGCAGCGAGGTCGGCGGGACGTGGTCCGGGTAGATGGTCACGAAGTGGTCGATGAGGCGGCGTAGCCGGTAGGCCGTGGTGTAGCTCGGGTGCTCCCGCGGCACCTCGAGCAGGTAGCGGTCGGCGAACACCTTGAGCACCGAGGGCTCGTAGGCGAGCGAGCTGTCGAACACCGTGTCGGCCTGGGGCAGGAAGGGGAAGATGTGCTTGCGCTCGCCGTCGCGCACCGCAGGCCAGCGGAGGATGTTCTGGGCCGCCGAGAGGTTGCGCGAGTGCCGATCGCGGACGATGCGGCGGAGCAGCCGGATGTCGGCGGGGCTCACCGAGGTGAGCCGGTCGATCGGCAGGCCGACCACCGGGTGGATGAACGTGCGGAACACCTGGTCGCGCGGGGCGGCCGAGCCGAGGAGCGCCGGGTTCAGGCCGTGGATGCCCTCGAGCATGAGCACCTCGTTCGGCGCGAGGCGGAGCTCGGGGCCGCCGTCGGGGTGGCTCTTGCCGGTGACGAAATCGTAGTGCGCCGTGCGCACCGACTCGCCGGCGAGCAGGCGCGCGAGGTGGGTCTGCAGGAGCGGCAGATCGAGGGCCTCGAGGGCCTCGAAATCCAGGGTTCCATCCGCGTCGAGCGGGGTCTTGTCGCGGTCGACGTAGTAGTCGTCGAGCGAGATCGCGCGCGGGATCATGCCGTTGATCTGCAGCTGCACGGTGAGCCGCTTGATGAACGTGGTCTTGCCCGACGACGAGGGGCCCGCGATGGTGATGATGCGCGGCGCGCGGTCGCGGATGAGGTCGGCCGCGCGCCCGATGCGCTTCTCGTGGAAGCCCTCGGCGGCGCGGATCAGCTCGGAGACGTCGCCGCGGATGCAACGCAGGTTGAACGCGCCGACGCTGTCGACGCCGAGGGTGCGCAGCCACGCCTTGTGCTCGACGACCATCTCGGAGGACCGCGGCGCCTCGGCGCTGCGCATCGAGAGCGTGGGATCGCCCACCTCGCGCACGCCTTCGGGGAGGTTCTCCGAGACCGGGCTCCCGAACTCGAGGAGCAGGTTGCCGGCGTAGGGCCGCACGGTCAGGTCGGAGAGCGCGCCGGTGCGCGGGAGCAGCGGCGCGAGCGACAGCGCGTAGACCGTGCCGCAGGTGACGAGCCGCACGGTCGGGTCGCGCCAGGTGCGCAGCATGGCCTGCGCGTCTTCCCACTCGCGCGCGGCGAAGTGCGAGGTGGCCTCCTCGACCGCCCACAGCTCCTCGACGATGGGCAGGTCGGCCTCGGCGATGCGGCGGATCTCGAGCTCGAGCAGCTCGGCGAGCGCGAAGTGGTCGCCCTCGTGCGGGAGCTCCACGATCTGCGCCGAGGAGAGCGAGGGGCCCGTGCGCAGCTGCACGCCGATGCGCGCCGCCGCCTCGAGCAGGACGAGGCCTGCGCTCCTCCGGTAGACCTCGCGGCCCTCCCAGGTGTGCGTCGTGAGCGGCTCGATCGCGGCGTCGGCGAGGAGCGGGGTGGAGAGCGCGGTCGGCTTGCGGTCGACGAGCGCGGCGACGACGAGCGCGCCGTCGTGGTTCGCCGGCAGCACGGTGTGGAGCAGCGTGCCCATGGGCACCTGCTTGGTCACGCCGAACACCTTGATCTCGATCGACGTGCGCCGCGGGAGGGTGCGCTCGCGGAGAAGGACGCCGACGTTCTCCGTCATGTGGACGAGCTGCAGGCCGAGCCGGTCCACCACGCGACGCAGGAGGGCGAGAGCGAGGGCGGGCCGTTCCTCGGCCATGCGCTCGAACGAGCGGCGGGACAGGCGCGCGAGCGTGAGGCGCTCGTCGGCCACCACCGACGCGGCCCGCGGGCGCTCGGCGAGCAGCGCGAGCTCGCCGAAGTGGTCGCCCGGCTCGAGGGTCTGCACCTCGAGGCCGGCGTGGAACACCCGCGCGCTGCCCGCGAGGACGAAGAACATGTCCACCCCGGGCTCGCCCTCCCGGAGGATCGACTCGCCACCCTCGACCTCCATCACCTCGAGGAAGCGCGAGAGGGCCTGCGCGTCGTCGGGCGGCAGATCGGTGAGGAGCGGGTTCTCGCGGAGGGCTTCTGCGGGGTGGGGGCTCGGGGTCATGGGCACGCAAGCGATTCAGGGGTTCGCAACGTTTGCGGCGGGCTCCGCGGGGAACTGCGGGGAACTGGACGCTGAGGAGACTCCGTTCGGGGGATACGCAAGAGGCTCGCCAGCTAGGTCTGGCGGGCGAGCCAGTCACGCACGGCGAGGCCCGTGCCGAGCGGCCAGGGGCGGAGCTTCTCCTTCGCGACGCGTCGATGGTCGGCGAGCTCGGCGCCGAGCACGATCGTGCCCGTGGCGCGCACGTGGAACGCGACGATGAGCTCGTTGCGCATCGCGAAATCGTAGACCCCGATCAGCGAGACCACCTCGCCCTCGAGCCCGAGCTCCTCGCGCACCTCGCGGAGCACGCCGGCCTCGGGCGTCTCGTCGCGCTCGAGGAAGCCGGTGACGAGCGCGAACATCTTCTCGGGCCAGCCGTGGTTGCGCACGAGGATCACCGCGCCCTCGTGCTCGACGATCGCCGCCACCACCGGGAGCGGGTTGTCGTAGAACACCCAGCCGCAGGCAGGGCACGTCCGCCGCGTGCGCTCGCCGTCGTGCCGATCGACGAGCGCGACGCCGCAGCGGAGGCAGTGCGCGGCGGTCACGGACCCGCCTCCCGCGTCATCTCGATCATCGTGCGGCGGAACCCGAGCGAGGCGAACAGCCGCTGCGCGGCCTCGTTGGCGACCGCCGTGTCGAGGACGACCCGCGGGGCGCCCTTCGCGGTGAGCGCGGCGGCCATCCCGAGCACGAGCGCGCGGGCGAAGCCGAGACGACGCGCAGGAGCGGCCACGAACACGTCGTGCAGCTTGCCGTGCGTGTCGAGGAGGTCGTTGTAGTTGCGGCCCTCGAGCGTGCCGTAGCAGTAGCCGACCACGTCGCCGTCCTTCTCGGCGACGAGCACCACCGCGCCCTCGCGGGACGACTCCTTCACGAGCCAGCGCCCGTAGCCTTCGCCGATGCCCTCACCGGGCAGGAAACGCGCGGGGTCGAGGTCGTGGTGGAGCCGGACGAGGCCCTCGGCGAGCTCGCCGAGGCGCGCGCGGTCCTCGGCGACGGCGTTGCGGATGGTCACCGCGAGAGTAGAGGACGCGAGGGCGCCGCCGGCAACTACGAACGCAGCGCGACGACCCCGGCCACCACCACCGGGATCGAGATCAGCCCGACCACCGCGGCCTCGACGAACGCGCGCTGGGTGAGGAGGCCCACCGTCCAGCCGAGCATGGCAAGTGCGCCGACGACGTCGAGCCGGCGCCCGATCGCCCGCGCGCGCGCCCGGAAGCGCGGCGAGACGAAGGCGAGCAGGGTGGGCCCGAGCCGCAGCAGCAGGGCGGCGACCAGCGCGAGGACGAGCGCGCGCTTCACGAGAGGTCGCGGTCGCGGAGCTCGCGGAGGTGCGAGGCCCCCTGTCGACGGAGCTCGAGCGCGAGGTCGTGGGTGACCTGGGCCGGGAAGCGCGGACCGCCGTAGATGAAGCCGGTGTACGCCTGCACCAGGTCTGCGCCGGAGCGCACGAGGGCGACGACATCGGCTGCGGTCTCGACCCCCCCGACCCCGATCACGACCGCATCCTCGCCGAGCCGACGGCGCGCGCGGCGGACCGCGAGGCGGGCGCGCTCGCGGAGTGGTGGGCCGGAGAGGCCGCCGCCACCGATCGCCTCGATGTCTCGCGCGCTCGTGCGGAGGCCATCGCGGCGGATGGTGGTGTTGGAGCAGACGACGCCGGTGAGCCCCACCTCGGCGACCACGTCGAGCAGCGCGTCGAGCTCGGCCTCGTCGAGGTCGGGAGCGACCTTGAGCAGCAGGGGGACGCGACCCTCGTTCTCGGCGACGAGCGCCGACAGCAGGGCGCGCGCGACCGCCGGACCCTGCAGCGCGCGGAGGTTCTTGGTGTTGGGCGACGAGACGTTGACCACCACGAACTGCGCGACGGGGAGCACCGCGCGGAACGAAGCGAGGTAGTCGGCGATGGCGTCCTCGATGGGCTCGATGTCGACGAGGCGCGACTTCCCGATCGAGAACCCGACCGGGATCGGCGGCGAGGGAAGGGTCGCGTAGGCGCGCGCGACGGCGGCGGCGCCCTGGTTCGGGAACCCGAGCCGGTTGATCAACGCGCGGTCGAGCGGGAGCCGGAACAGGTTCGGCTCGGGGTTCTGCTCCTGCGCGAGCGCGGTGACGGTGCCGAGCTCGAGGAAGCCGAAGCCGAGCGCCGAGAGCGCGTGGGGGCGCTCCGCGTTCTTGTCGAACCCGCCCGCCAGCCCGAGCGGCGAAGGGAACGTCAGACCCATGACCTCGACGGTGAGCGAGGGGTCGAGCGACGGCCGCAGGCGCGCGGCGAGCGACGGCGCGAGCTCGAGCGCGCCGAGCGCGAAGAACCCGAGCGCGTGCGCCTCGGCCGGCGACGCCAGGAACAAGAGCGGGCGCAGGAGCGAGCGCCAGGCGCTCACGTGGTGTACTCGGCGTTGATGCGCACGTACTCGTAGCCGAGGTCGGCCGTGAGCAGCACCGCCTCGCCGTGGCCCTCGGCGAGCTCGATCTCGAGCGACACGTCGGGCCCCCGCATCGCCTGCGACAGCGCTGCGCGATCGAAGCGGGTCGGCCCCCCGCCCTCGAACACGACCGTGCCCTGCAGCAGACACCGCAGGCCGGCGACGCTCTTCACCGCGCGGCTGTTGCCGACCTGGCTCACGAAGCGCCCCCAGTTCGGGTCGTTGCCGAACAACGCGGTGCGGACGAGGGCGGAGCTCGCGACGTGCACGGCGACGGCGCGCGCGGCCTCGTCGCTCGCGGCGCCGCGCACGGTCATCGTGGTGACCTTGGTCGCGCCCTCGCCGTCGCGCGCGATGAGCCACGCGAGGCGGCGCGAGACGCGCTCGACGCTGGCGAGCACCTCGCCAGCGAGCGCGCCGCTGCCCGCGCGCGAGAAGAGGAGGAAGGTATCGTTGGTGCTCGTGTGCGTGTCGACGTGGACCGCGTTGAACGAGCGGGCGGCGAGGCGCCCGATCACGCTCGCGAGCGCGGCGGGCGACGCGGCGGCGTCGGTGCCGACGAAGGCGAGCATGGTCGCCATGTCGGGCTGGATCATCCCCGCGCCCTTGCAGACGCCGGCGACGACGTGACCCGCCGCGGCCTCGCTGGCCTCCTTGCCGAAGGCGTCGGTGGTCTGGATGGCCGCGAGGAACGCGCGGCCGCCGACGGGTTCGGCGGAGAGGGCCGCGAACGCGGCGGCGATGCCGGCGCGCACGCGCTCCATCGGGAGCGGGACGCCGATGACGCCGGTGGAGCAGACGAGCACCTCGTGCACCGGGCAGCCGACGAGCGCGGCGACCTGCGCGGCCATCGCGGCGGCGTCGGCTTCGCCCTGTGTACCGGTGCACGCGTTCGCGTTGCCGCTGTTGACGACGAGCGCGCGCATGCGGCCACCGCTCGCCGCGAGGTGGGCGCGGCAGAGGGCAACCGGGGCCGCGGCGAGGAGGTTCTGGGTGAACACCCCCGCGACCGACAGCGGTGCATCGGCCACCAGCAGCGCCACGTCGGGCTTGCCGCTCGCCTTGATGCCCGCGGCCACGCCGGCGGCGCGGACGCCGAGGCGCGTGAGATCGTGATCGGCCGGAGGAAACTCCGGAGGCGCGATGGTGGCCATCGCGCGCCCCTCAGCCACCGTCGGCGGGCGCGTCGGCGGCCGCATCGGAGGAGCCGCTGTCCGTCGAACCGCTATCCGTGGAGCCGGAGTCGGTGCCACCGTCGAGCGGCGTGGCGCTGGCCTTGTTGGTCCAGACGCCGTTGTCGCGGCAGGCGCCGCGGTAGAACTCGAGGATCTCCTTGCGGAGGAGGGTGACGTCGGGCGTCTCCTTGTAGATCTCGTCGAGGGTGCAGGTGTCGATCTGCGCGGAGTACTTCTCGAAGCACACCGTCGCGTCCTTCGCGGCCACGTCGTAGCACTTGCCGCCCGACTTGATGGCGGCGGCGACGCAGTCGTCGCGCTCCGAGGTGGTGTCGTCGCAGGTGCCGCACACCTTGTCCTGGCAGTCGTAGGAGCAGTTCGCCGACTTGGCGCAGGCCGCGTCCATCGAGCGCCAGTAACACTTGTAGTCGTCCGGGTAGAGCTTGCCGGGGATGTAGTCCCACGAGAAGCTCTCGATGCAGGGGAGACAGGTGGGGTTGGCGGTCTTCCACGTGGCGCAGGTGGACGGCACGTCGAGCTTGGCGGTGATGCAGGCGGTGACGAAGTCCTGCAGCGCGGCCTCGGTGCACGCCGTGGTGGGCGCGCCGGCGCTCGGGGTCGGGCAGGTGAAGCCCGTGGGGAGCGGCTCGGCGCAGGAGGTCGGGTCGACCTCGGAGGTGCCGGTGTCCACCTTGCCCGTGTCGATCTTGCCCGTGTCGGACGCGTCGGCCGTGGTGCCAGTGTCGGTCGCGTCGACCGGGGCCGGGTCGGAGCCGCAGCCCACGAGCGCGACCGCACCGACGAGGCCCGAGGCAGCGAGGAGACCGACGAAAGAAAGCCCGAGAAAGCGTGTGCGGTTCGCCATTGGTGAGCCGCGCGTCGTAGGACGGCATCCTCCCCTCCGCAAGCCCTCGACGCCGGGGAAGCCACCCTGTCTACTCTTGCGGAAGCCTCCAGGAGAAACCCATGGTCGACGCCGCCGCCCTCGTCTCGAGCCTCCGCAAGACCTTCGACGGTGGGCGCACGCGCCCGCTCTCGTTCCGCCTGGGGCAGCTCGCTGCCCTCCAGCGCATGATCGAGGAGCGCGAGGGCGAGATCCTCGAGGCCCTCCGGGTGGACGTCGGCAAGCCGCGCATGGAGGCGTACGTCGCCGAGCTCGGCTTCGTCCTGGGCGAGATCGCGATGGTGAAGAAGAAGCTGCCGGCGTGGACCCGGCCCGAGCGCGTCGCGACGCCGGCCTCCACCCAACCGGCACGCGCCGAGATCCACAAGGACCCGCTCGGGGTCGTGCTGCTCATCGGCCCCTGGAACTACCCGTTCCAGCTCGTCGTGGCCCCGCTGATCGGCGCGATCGCGGCCGGCAACTGCGCAGTGGTGAAGCCGAGCGAGATGACCCCGAACGTGTCGGCGCTGCTCGCGCGCCTGCTGCCCCAGTACCTCGACCCGGACGTCGTGAAGGTGGTCGAGGGCGGCGTCGCCGAGACCACCGCGCTCCTCGAGCAGCGGTTCGATCACATCTTCTACACGGGCAACGGCACGGTGGGCCGGGTGGTGATGGGCGCCGCCGCCAAGCACCTCACGCCGGTGACCCTCGAGCTCGGCGGCAAGTCCCCGTGTATCGTCGACAAGGAAGCCGATCTCGACGTCGGCGTGCGCCGCATCGTGTGGGGCAAGTACTTCAACGCCGGGCAGACCTGCATCGCGCCGGACTACGTGCTCGCCCACGCCTCGATCCACGACAAGCTGCTCGACCGCCTGCGCGAGACGATCCGCGAGTTCTACGGCGACGACCCGCAGCGCTCGCCCGACTACGCGCGCATCGTCAACGCCCGCCACCACCAGCGCCTGTCGCGGCTGCTCGGCGAGGGCGAGGCGGTCACCGAGATCAAGGCGGTCGAGGCCGAGCGCTACCTCTCGCCGGTCGTGCTGCGCGACGTGCCCGAGACGGCCAAGGTGATGCACGAGGAGATCTTCGGGCCGATCCTCCCGGTGCTGAAGGTGCACGACATGGACGAGGCCATCTCGTTCGTGAACCGCCGCGACAAGCCGCTCGCGCTCTACGTGTTCAGCGAGAACGAGGGCGTGCAGCGCGAGGTGATCGACCGCACCACGTCGGGCGGCGCCACGGTGAACCACACCGGGATGCACTTCGGCGTGCCGAACCTGCCGTTCGGCGGCGTGGGCGAGAGCGGGATGGGCGCCTACCACGGCAAGCTCACGTTCGACACGTTCACCCACCGGCGCGCGGTGCTGATCAAGCCCACGTTCCTGGATGCCTCGGTGATCTACCCGCCGTACACGTCGCTGAAGGAGAAGATCATCCGGATGCTGCTCTGACCCCATCGGCGCAGTCGGACCCGCAGACGTCTGCGGCTCCACACGCAGACGTCTGCGGGTCGTGTGGTCGTGTCCCAACGAGCTCGAGGCTCGTTCATGAAAGACTCGCGAACATGCGGCACAGAAGGCCGTTCGTTCATGGTCTGAACGTGGGCGCGGATGGGCTCGCAAGGTCGCTTGTCGGCGGGGAAGACAATCTCCGCAAGCCGTGCGGAGATTCTACCAGCCAATCCCCGCAGGGCCACCAGCGACGGCTCGAAGCCGAAACGTAGACACTCGCGTTTGCCGCGGTATTTCGACGCTCCGGCACGAGAACTGGACTGTCCATTAGTAATGGACAACCATGAAAAGCGTATGGCTCTCGCCCCCCGAGCAGCACGAGAACGAGACGTGGAGCTTCTCCACGCCGCGATCGCCCATGTCGGCCGACTTGCGCCCTCGCTCTCGATCGACGTCACGGTCCAACCACGAACCCGGGGCGGCGAACCGGCGTCGGGCGATGCGGTACTCGTCATCCGCCGACCCAAGCTGCGTGCGGCCACGCGCTTCCTCGTCGAGACCAAGACCACTCACCTCAGCTACGCGCTCGTCGACGGCGTCCTGGGACGCTACGCGAAGCTGACGAAGCCTTGGTTGTTGTGCGCACCCTACGTCGCCCCCCCCATGGCCGCCTACCTCATCGAGCGTGGGGCGAACTTCATCGATGCGACGGGCAACTGCCACCTCACCATGGACGGCGACGTCTTGTTGCACCACGTCGAACGCCGCCGCATCGAGTCAGGCGTCGTGTCCCAGGCCGTGCGCGCACCTGGGTACGCCGTCCTGTTCGCACTCCTCGCCCGTCCTGAGCTCCTCGACGAGCCGCTACGGGTGATGGAGCTGCATGCCAACGCGACGAAGAGCACCGTCAGCAATCAGCTTCGTCGCCTCGAAGCCGAGGGAATCCTGGCACGCTCCCGCGGGCGACTGCACCTCGTTCGCCCTTCCGACTTGTTCGACAGGTTCGTTACTGGCTACGCCAACGTCCTTCGCCCCCGATTGTTCGTGGGTCGCTATGCGACGCCGTGGGGCGACCCTCAGGCCCTCGAGGAGCGTATCGAGCGCGAGTTCACACCCAGCGGTGAGCGCTCCTGGTGGTGGGGAGGCGCAAGTGGCTGCTGGCGTCTGACGAAGCACTACCGCCCCTCGCTCACGACGCTGCACGTCACGGACCTCCCCACGAGCGCGCTCCGGCAGCTCCGCGCGCTGCCATCCCCCACGGGCAACCTCGAGGTGTTGCGGGTGCCTGGGCCCACGGCGACAGAGGGCGCGGACTCTCGGCAGGGCGCGGTCCATCCGCTCCTCCTCTACGCGGAGATGATGGTATCTCCGGACGAGCGCACCCGGGAAGCCGCGACAGCACTCCGCGAGGAGCAACTCACAGCATTCTCATGACCTCGATTCCTCCGCTGACCCCCGACCAGATCGAGGCCGCCCGACAGCTCACGAGCGCCCTCCGCAGTGTGCCGTTCGCGCTCGTCGGCGCGGTGGCCCTGAAGTGTCAGCTCCACCTCCGCAACAAGACCGAGGACATCGACTTCGTCGTCGCAACCACGGTCGAGTCGACGACCGCGCTGCTCGCGCTACCCGACTGGACGCGACACGAGCAGCGTATCCACGAGTGGACTGCGCCGAATGGCGTCCAGATCGACATCGTCCCCGCGCCCGTCGAAGCGGTGAATGCTGGAACCCTGGTGTGGCCTGATGGCAGCGAGATGAACCTGCGCGGGATGCGGCTCGTGTTCGCGCGCAGCAGGCCCTATCGGGTCGCAGACGAGCTGGAACTGCTCCTCCCGCCGGTGCCCGTCCTCGCGCTCCTCAAGATGATCTCCTACCTCGATCGGCACGCCCGGACGACGAAGGACCTCGCGCACCTCGTAGACATCTTCGAAGGGTACCCCCCGAACGACGACGAGCGCATGTTCACCCTCGAGCAGGCCGAGGCTGGACTCTCGCCGGAGGAAGCCCGCGTGCAGGTGCTGGCTCGCGAGCTCGCTGGGATCATGGATGCCGACGAGCGCGAGTGCTGCCGAGCCTTCGTCCGGAAGATGCGGGAACCTCGTCACCAGGCCCAGATGGTCCGACAGATGCTGCAGCCGCGTGAGGACTGCGATGCCTTGCATTCGCGCCGCATCGACATCTTGGAAATGGAGATCGACCTCGTCGGCGTCTGAGCGTCGCGCTCAGCCCGTCCAGGGACCGGAGTCAGCGCACGGGCAGCCGGAACTGCTTCGACAGGAACGCGGCCGCCTCCCGGCCGCTCTCCGTCGAGGGCTCGTACACGTCCGGCGCCTTGCGCAGCCTCCGCCCAGAGGGCACGCCCGGCGCGAGCCCGAGGGCGCGCTCGAGGTCCTCGAGGAACACCTCCATCGACGGATACCGGTTCTCGGGCCGCTTTCGCATCGCCGCGAGCACGATGCGCTCGACGCGGCTGTCGATCTCCTCGCGCAGCCACGACGGCGGGGGCGCGGGCGAGAACAGCTGGTGGCCGAGCAGGTCGGTGCCCTTCTCCACGTCGAACGGCAGGTGCCCCGTGAGCATGCGGAACAGCACCACGCCGAGCGCGTACACGTCCGTGCGCGCGTCGACCGGCTCCCCCGCGCACACCTGCTCGGGGGCCATGTACTCGATCGTCCCGAGCACGAGCCCCTCGGCGCTGCCGGTGTCGACGCGCGGCAGCTTGGCCATGCCGAAGTCGATCACCTTGAGCGTGCGCGCGTTGCCGAGATCGCCCACCAGGAACAGGTTGTCGGGCTTGAGGTCGCGGTGGACGATCCCGGCCTCGTGCACCGCCGCGAGCCCGAGCGCCGCCTCGCGCACGAGGCGCAGCGCGCGAGACACCGCGAAGTGCGGGTCGCGACGCATGCGGTCGCCGAGGGTCTCGCCGCTCAGCGCCTCCATCACGAGGTACGGCGCGCCCTCCTTGGTCTCGCCGAGGTCGAGCACGCGGACGACGTGCGGGTGGTCGAGCGTGCGCGCCGCCTGTCCCTCGCGCACGAAGCGCCCGCGGAGCTCCTCGGTGCGAGAGAGGGAGGGCGCGAACATCTTCACCGCGACCAGGCTGCGGTTGGTCAGGTCCTCGGCCAGGTACACGCGCGCCGTCGCGCCGCGCGCCACGAACCCGTGGATGCGGTAGCGCCCGTTCAGCACCGCGCCGGTGTGGCGGGTGTGCTGCGGCCGGAAGCCGCCGATCGGCCGGAGCGGCAGCCCGCAGAACGGGCAGAAGGTGTTGCTCGGCTCGACACCCTTGCCGCAGCCGACGCAGGTGGGGCTCATGCCTTGTCGTGGCCCTCCGGGCCCGGTTCCTTCGCGGGCTCCGCCGTCGCCAGCGTGAGGTGCTCCTCCATCGCGCTCTGCATGCGGATCTGCGCGAGCAGCATCGCGTCCGGGTCGCCGGAGAGGATCTTCTGCACGTCCTCGGCGGACCCGAGCCCCATCGCCTGCATCGCCTCGACCAGCATGCCCTGCATGCCCTGGTTCACGGCGCTGGCTTCGGCGTGCGAGTGCGGATCGACGCCCGGGGCGAGCGGCTCGGACGCGAGCGGGAGGAAGCGGCCCCCCTCGCCCACCGCGGCGATCACCGCGTCGTAGGTCTCGGCGTCGTCGGGGTCGAGGGTGTCGGGCAGGACGAAGACGTGGTCGTCGTCGTGGTCGTCGAGGGCCTCGCCGAGGGCTTCGTCGAGCGCGACGAGCAGGTCATCGTCGTCGCTGTCGTAGGGGAGGGAGAGATAGAGCAGGAAGCCGTCGTCGAGCTCGCGCACGTCCAGGTCTTCGGCGGGCTCGTAGTCGGGAATGCGGAGCAGGGCGACGGCGTCGATCGACATCGGACCGAGAGCCTACACGGCCGCCGCCGTGTCGGGAACTTGGCCCGTCCTCTCGGCGCATGCCACCCCGTCCCACCATGCGAACCCTCGCCGTCGTCGCGATCGTGACCCTGCTCGGCTGCCGCCGCGGGAACGTCGACGCCACGCCCGACGGCAAGCAGACCGTGGCCGAGGCCGGCGTCGAGAACAGCGAGCCCGCCGTCGCCCCCACGCAGGAGAAGCAGAAGATCGCGGCGCGCGCGATGGAGACCTTCGTGTACGAGCAGCCGAGCCTCGGCGCCAAGAAGCTCGGCTACCTGCGCGCCGGAGCGATCGTGGAGACCAAGGGCAAGGTCACCGGCAAGGGCAGTGGCTGCGCGCAGGGCTTCATCCCCATCGAGCCCGCCGGCTACGTGTGCCTCGGCCAGGCGACGGCCAACCTCGACGACACGATCGTGAAGGCCTCGTGGCGGCGTCCTTCGACCGAGGCCGGCCTGCCCTACGGCTACGCGGTCGTGCGCAACCAGGGCGCGCCGTTCTACACGCGCCTGCCGACCACCGCCGAGGCCAAGGCGATGGAGCCCGACTGGGACTACCACATGAAGACCCTGTCGGGCGCCGAGGCCGACGAGTCGAAGGAGGGGGCCTACCCGCAGCTCTCCGCGATGGGTCAGGGCTTCCCGATCGAGCCCTCGCCCGGCGTGCTCGCGCCGTGGGCGACCGACAACAAGGACGACGCGATGCCCCCGTTCCTGCTGAACGGGGGCGTGGTGCCGAACCTCTCCGGCCTCGCGTGGTCGCAGCGCACGGGCTACGACGGCGGCACCTCGTGCGACCCCAAGAACAAGGGCTGCATCCCGCTCGACGCGGCCCGCCCGCGCAAGCGACTCGGGATCTCGTTCGTGAGCACGTTCCCCTACGAGGGCCGGCGCTGGCTGCTCTCGACCGACCTCCTGCTGATGCCCGCCGATCGCGTGCGGCTCGTGCGCGGCACCTCGTTCCACGGGGTCGAGCTCGGCAAGGGCAAGCTCGAGCTGCCCATCGTCTTCGTGCGCAAGGAGAACGCCCAGCGCTACGAGTTCGACGGCAAGCGCATGAACAAGAAGGAGGACCTCGCCTGGCGCGTCGCCCTCCCCGCGGCCACCAAGCAGCGCATCGTCGCCGGCGTCCGCTACCACGAGCTCAAGGACGGCACCTACGCGGCCGAGTCCGACATCGTGCGGCTCGATCCGATCAAGAGGCTGCCCAAGTGGGGCAAGGACGGCGAGCGCTGGATCGAGATCAACCTCGCCAAGCAGACGCTCATGGCGGTCGAGGGTGACAAGCCGGTCTACGCGACGCTGGTGTCGACCGGTGCCGGTGGGCTCGCGAGCCCCAAGGACAACCCGTACGTGACGCCCCGCGGCATCTTCCGGGTGCACACCAAGCACGTCGCCTCGACCATGGACAGCAACCAGCCCGAGGCCGAGTTCGAGCTGCGGGACGTGCCGTACATCCAGTACTTCAAGGACGGCTACGCGCTCCACGCCGCCTACTGGCACGACCAGTTCGGCCAGCCGCGCTCCCACGGGTGCATCAACCTCGCGCCCATCGACGCGCGCTGGGTGTTCTTCTTCACGAAGCCCGAGCTCCCCCCGGGCTGGCACGGCGTGATGAAGGCCCTGACCGGCACCGTCGTGTGGATCCACGCCTGATCGCCGGGCGTGCCAAATCCCGATACGGGCGGAACGCGCGAATCGACGCGTCTGCCAGCGACTAGGCTGGGGCCCCAACCGTCTCCGAGGGAGCTTTCAGCCCATGCGTTCTGCCTTCTTCTTCTCTTCGTTGGGTCTTTCCTTGTCTCTCGTGGCCTGCGGCGGCTCGGTCTCGAACACCGACCCGGGCGAGACCGACACCGGCGCGTCGACGGAGACCGGCCCCGAGGACACCGGGACCGTCGTGACCGACACGGGGACGCCCGAGACCGCGCCCGTCGACCACGGCGCGCCGAGCGACAAGTACCCGGCGTTCGCGCCCGACCTCCCGCAGATGACCAACAAGGGCGGCCGCGTGCTCACCGCGCCGGTGATCGTCACGGTCACCTATCCGGGCGACACCAACGCCGCGTCCTACGAGACCTTCGGCGACAAGATCGGGGCGAGCGAATACTGGAAGGCCATCACCGCGGAGTACGGGGTCGGCCCTGCGACGTCCGGTCCCGACAACCACGTGCGTGAGGCGACGACCCTGGCCACGTCGATGACCGACGGCGAGATCGACGCCTACATCCGCGAACGCGTCGGCAACTACGCCAAGTACGGCTGGCCGGCGCCGACGGCGCAGTCGGTCTACATGCTCTACGTCCCCAAGACCACGAAGATCACGCTCGGCGGTAGCGAGGCGTGCGCCGCGGGCGTCGGTGGCTACCACACGAGCGCGGACGTCGGTGGTGTCCAGGTGCCGTACGGGATCGTCCTGCAATGCTCGTTCGGTAGCAAGTCGGGCACCCCTCGCACCAACACGGCGAGCCACGAGATCGCCGAGGCCGTCCTCGATCCCGAGCCCATCGGCGACAACGCCGGCTGGGTCGGCGTCGATCTCGACCACGTGGGCTGGCACCTCTTCATGGCCGGCAACGTCGAGAACGGCGACCTGTGCGAGATCTACCGGGAGGAGCGCTACACGCCCGCCGAGCCGGACTTCACCTCGAACGTCGCGCGCCAGTGGTCGAACGCGAACGCGAAGGCGGGCCACAACCCGTGCGCGCCCGCGCCCACCTCGCAGCCCTACTTCAACGTCAGCGCGCTCGACCAGGAGAAGGTCACGGTGAACGCGACGGCCATGGGCGGCGCCTTCAAGCAGACCACCAAGGGCTATCACGTGGCGGTGGGCGAGACGAAGACGTTCGCCGTCGGCCTCTGGTCGGACGCGGCGATGGGCGCGTGGACCCTCGGGGCCACCGAGAACAACGCCTTCAGCGGCGGCGGCGGCACGACGACCAAGCGGCTCACCTACTCGATCGACAAGAAGTCCGGGAAGAACGGCGAGAAGGCGTGGGTCACCGTGACCGTCAACTCGACACCGGCCAACAAGGCCAACGTGCTCACCATCGTGTCGACGGACTCGAGCGGCACGCAGCACTACCTGCCCATCGTGATCAGCAGCCAGTAGCGGCTTCAGGGCTCGGGGAAGACCTGCTTCCACGGCTGCACGCGGCCGCGGAAGATCCCCTGGGCCACCGCCGGGTCCTTCCGGAGGAACGCCTCCGCGTGGGCCTCGCTCGGCGCCTCGAAGATGGCCAGCCCGAGATGTGGGGGCGCGAGCGTGCGCCCCACGTAGCGGACGACGGCGGCCTCGAACGCAGCCTGCAAGTAGGCGAAGTGGGCCTGCACCGCGGCGGCCTCCGCGGCCGTCGGCGCGTCGGGCATCTCGGGGCGGGCGGGCTCGATCGAGTAGAGGAACAGCGGCATCGCTCGGCGTTCGCAGAGCCGAGCGAGCGCGTCAAAGACGGACGGCTACTTGCGCAGCGACAGCGACTCGCAGGCGTCGAGGACCTCCTTCTTCGTCAGCGTCTTGCCGAGGTCGCCCTTCTTGAGGCTCGCCGAGCACACCACGGTCGCGCCGAACTTGCGGATGTAGACGAGCTCGATCGCGCCCTCGCGCTCGACGATGGCGTACCAGCCCTTCGCGGTCTTCTTCTCCTCGACCACCTTGGTGATCGCCGAGCCGAGCTGCATCATCTCGGGCGCGGCGGTCTTGAGGTCCTCGATGTCGTCGAGCTTCTCCTTCACCACGCGATTGACGATCGAGCTGTCGTAGTCCTCGTTCTCCCACTTGGCGACCTTCGCGTCGGGGTCCCACTTGGCCTTCCAGGCACCGAACGCCGGCAGCTCGAGGCCCAGCGACTCCTTGTCGTCGGAGGCGCTCGGCCCCTCGATCTTCGCGGCCTTGGGCTCGGCCTTGGGCTCGGCCTTGTCGGCGGTCTTCTTGGTGCCTTCGTCCTTCTTGCTCTCGGACGCGGCGGCGGTCGGGGTCGGGTCGGCCTTCTTGTCGCAGCCAGCGACGAGGGCGAGGGTGAAGGTGCAGGCGACGAAGAGGCGAGCGAGCGACATGGGACAATCCTCCGGGAACGGCTTCTCTGTTCGAGCGCCACCGCGCCCGCACCGGGAAGACGGAGGCGCCTCCGCGTTGTCGTCTCTTTTCTCACGCCGCCCGGATCTGCTTTGTTCGGCGAGAGCGCTCGCCGCCCTGGGGACTCCACTCCCCGGCGCTCGTGCCGGGGCGCTGCAACCTTCCGCGCGCCGGGGCGGCACGCGGGTTGCGAAGCGTTCGAGCATGACCCGCCGCACGCTCCCCCTCGTCGCGCTCTGCCTCGTCGCCTGCTCGGACGCGTCCGAAGGCGGACTCCTCGATGGAGTCGACGACGGCGGCCTCGTCCTGTCGACCGACGCCATGCCCGAGGCGAGCGGTCTCGGCGCAGACGTCGGCGCGAGCGACGCGGCCACCACCGACGGGGGCGCGTGCAAGCCGAACTTGACCGGCATCGTCCGCGACTTCAAGGACGACCACCCCGACTTCGAGAACGACGGGTTCCTGTCGGAGGACGGCGAGAAGGGCATCGCCGCGGCCGCGCTCGGGGCCGACTTCAAGCCGGTCTACGCGGGCGGCCTCGGCCCGAAGAAGCTCACCAACGACAAGGCCCGCTACGACCAGTGGTACCGCAACGTGCCCGGTGTGAACCAGCCGATCGAGCTCACGCTCACGCTGGTGAAGGACCCGGTGAGCGGCGTCTCGACCTACCAGAACGACGAGTTCTTCCCGGTCGACGGCAAGGGCTTCGGCAACCAGGGGCGCGACCACAACTTCCACTTCACCTTCGAGCTGCACACCGAGTTCGCCTACCACGGCGGCGAGACGTTCCGCTTCACCGGCGACGACGACCTCTGGGTGTTCGTGAACGGCAAGCTCGCGATCGACCTCGGTGGCCTGCACCCGCGGCAGGACGCGACGCTGGTGCTCGACGCGCGGGCGGCCGAGCTCGGCATCGTCAAGGGCAAGACCTACGGCCTCTCGGTGTTCCACGCCGAACGCCACACGACCGCCTCGCGGTTCCGCATCGACACCACGATCGACTTCACCAACTGCGCACCGATCATTCGGTGAGGCGAGCGTGAGCGAGCCGAACATCGGCCGCCTCCATGGGCGGCCGACAAGATTCATCTGCGCCGAGCGTGAGCGAGCCGAACATCGGCCGCCTCCATTCATCTGCGCCGAGCGTGAGCGAGCCGAACATCGGCCGCCTCCATGGGCGGCCGAAACAGAAAGGGGGGTCAGCGCACGTGCACGCGGGCGGCGACCACGAGCGGGGCGTCTGCGCGACCGAGGTCGGCGTCGAGGCCCGAGAGGCTCGGCAACGCCGCGAGCATCGTGCCGACGCGGGCGAGCAGCTCGGCCAGCGGCCGCTTGAACAGCGCCGCGCGACCCGCCGACAGCGCCAGCGAGACCAGCGCGCCGCCCACCGTCGTCGGCACCTCGGCCTCCACCGGCCCCACGAGCTCGGCGGCCGGCGCCTCGAGGAAGCGCAGCGTGAACCCCTCGCGCCGCACCTCGAGCCGCAGCACCGCGGGGACGTGCGCGCTCACCGTGACGCCGAGCACCCGCGCGTCGGCGCGCCGCTCGCGGGCCCCGCGGAGCAACGCGCGCTGCGCCTCGCGCACCTCGCCCGGCGCGCGCAGGTCGAACGCGCCGAGCTCGCGGTGGTCGAGCGCGTGCAGATCGGGGCTCGCGAGCCGCAGGTCCACCGAGCCCCCGAGGGCCCGGGCGTGGGCCGCCGCCCGCGCCGCGGTGTCGGCGAGCCGGTGCGGCGCCGAGGCGATGCCGAACGCCTCGAGCACCTTGCGCGAGGAAGGATCGCTCAGGGTGCGCGGCGTGCCGAACAGCACCTCGCGCGCCTTGTCGCCCGCGTCCTTGGGCACGCTCGGCGCGGTCGTGGCGAGCGCCTCAGCCTCGCGCAACATCGCGCGGCGCAAGAGCACGACCTCGGCCTCGGCGGGTTCTCCGAGGTCGATGGGCGCGACGCGCGCGAGCGAGAGCGTGACGCGTCCGTCGGGGCCGAGCCGCAACACGCCACCGCTCCGACCGTGGGCGGGAGAAGCGAGGGCCGCGAGCGCGGCGGGGACGTTGCCCACCCGATCGATCGCGGTCGCGGTGAGCGCGGCCTGCACGCGGAGCGCGCGCTCGAGCGAATCGCCGGCGCCGAGCGGCAAGAGGGGGCCGGTGGCCGAGGGTTGCAGGTCGATGCCGATGCGCGCCGCCGCCGATTGCGCGTGGGCTTCGTCGACCCCGCGCGGCAGGCGGCTCGCGAGCACCAGCGGCGCCCCCACCGTGCGCGCCCCCGCCGTCCGGCCCGGCGCCTCCTTCAGGCGCTTCACGGCCCGGGCTCCGCGCGCGCGATGTCGATGCGATGACGCCCGGAGATCGGCCCGGACGAGGGCTTGGGGCGCTCGCCGACCAGCGCGCGCGTGGACGACGCGACGCACGCCGCGAGGCCCTCGAGGTCGTAGCCGCCCTCGAGCACGAGGCCCATCGGGATGGACAGCTCCTCGGCCACGAGCTCCATCGCCGAGACCATCCACGCGTACCCCTCGGCGCTCACGGTCATCGACGCGAGCGGGTCGGCGACGAACGCGTCGAAGCCCGCGGAGACGAGGATGATCCCCGGGCGGAACGCGCGGAGCGCCGGCAGCACGACGCGCCCGAAGGCCTCGACGTACACCGCGTCGTCGGCGCCTTCGCTCAGCGGCACGTTGACCGTGGCGCCGAGCCCGGGGCCCTCGCCGCGCTCGTTGGCGTTGCCCGTGCCCGGATAGAACGGCCACTGGTGGAGCGAGACGTAGAGGACGTTCGGGTCGCGGTAGAACGCCTTCTGCGTGCCGTTGCCGTGGTGCACGTCGATGTCGACGATCGCTACCTTGGCCACACCCGCGGCGCGCGCGGCCTCGGCCGCGACGGCGACGTTGTTGATCAGGCAGAAGCCCATCGCGCGATCGGGCTCGGCGTGGTGACCCGGCGGACGCACGAGCGCGACGCCCCGGCTGGCCTCGCCGCGGATCAAAGCCTCGGTCAGCGCCTCGGCGCCACCCGCGGCGCGGATGGCCGCGTCGATCGAGTGGGGCGAGACGTACGTGTCCGGATCGATCATGCCGCGGCGGCCGCGCCACGAGGCCAGGAGCGCGAGGTGCGGCTCGGTGTGGACGCGCGAGAGGAGGATCGGGCTCGCGTCGCGGGGTGGGAGCCGCTCCGAGGCCACCCCTGCGCGCAGCAAGCCCTCGCGTGCCGCGAGCAGGCGGGCGGGTCGCTCCGGGTGGTTGGCGAGGGCCGCGTGCTGCTCGAAGAGCGCGTCGTCGACGACAAGGATGCGGCTGGGTCCCGACATCGAAGATCGACGATCCCTCGAATCGGGCCGGGCGTCAGCACCGCGTGGGGGCTCTCGGCTCGAAGCCGACCCCTACCGTGCTCGTTGCCCCGGAAGGCCCCCCTCTGATAGCGTCGGACCGTTCGCGCGCCGTCCGCGACTACGAGGCCTCGCCTCCCCCGGTTCTCGGGTGAAACGAGGCTCCCGGTGGGGGGGTTCCCGGTCGGGTCCTCCCTCGTACCGCGGCGGCCACCAAGCTCCGAGGGACCATGCGCCTCAAGATCATCCTGCCCAATGTCCTCGTGGTGCTGCTGGTCGGCCTGCTGTCGTTCTTCGTCGTCCGCCGCAGCCTGACCACGGTCTCCGATCCGGGGGTCGTGCGCGGCAACGTCGAGCACGAAGCCCAGGGGGCGGCGGCCGTCCTGCAGATCCAGCTCCTGCGCTCCGAGCGCTGGCTGTTCGAGAACGCGGGCGTCGAGGCCCTCCGCGAGCGCCTCAGCACGAGCATCGACGACAAGGCCCGGCGCGAGAAGGTGACCGGGGCCCTCAACGACCTCAAGCGCATGGCGGGCGAAGCCAAGGGCGTCTTCGCCGACGCGCCCGACCTGGTCGTGCTCGTGGGCAAGGACGGCAAGGCCGTCGGCCGCAACGAGGACACCCAGACCTACGTCGGCGACGACCTCGGCGGTTCGTACCCGCTGCTCGTCACCGCCGCCAAGGAGGGCCACACGGGCAGCGACCTCTGGATCGCCGCCAAGTTCTCCCACAAGCACCTCGTCTCGTACGCGCCCATCCGCGACAAGGACGGCTCGCCGCTCGGCCTCGTCGCCTTCGCGTGGAGCCTCTCCGACGGCCGCGTCGCCAAGCTCACCGACGGCGCCGTCGCGCTCGTCGTGATCGAGGGCGACGTCCCCAAGATCAAGGCCAAGGCCAACGACAGCATGGCCCCCGGCTTCGCGACCGATCTCGAGGGCACCAACAAGGAGACCGTCCTCCGCGCCCTCAAGAACAGCCAGGACTCGACGGTCAACGCCGAGCTCGCCACCGCGGCCGCCGCGCTCCGCAACGTCGGCGCTGGCGACCGCGCGGCCATCGCCGTCGCGCGCAAGATCTCGAGCATCGAGAGCCCCGACAAGATCCTCTGGCCGATCCTCGCCGGCTGTGGCCTCGGCCTCGTCTTCGTCATCATGGCCGGCGGCATCCTCGGCGGCTACATCACCGAGCCGATCGGCCGCATGGAGGAGACCCTCCTGCAGATCACCACCGCGCTGACCACCGGCGAGGGCACCAACGCCCGCATCGAGATCGAGCACCCGGAGCTCGGCGGCCTCGCGACGCGCATCAACCAGCTCCTCAACACGGTGCTGGGCGTCGAAGAAGACAACACCGACGACGACGGCCGGCCCTCGGTGCCCCCCGCCCGCCAGCACTTCCAGGAGGCGCTCGCCGTCGAGGGTGGGCAGAGCGCGGACGCCAACCTCGCCGCCCAGCTCGCCGCCGAGCCCGAGGCCGCCTACTACGGGCGCCTCTACCGCGAGTACATCGAGGCCAAGAAGGCCAACGGGGAGTCGGTCGAGGGCATCACCGAGCCCGTGTTCGTCGAGCGCATCAAGGGCATGGAGCGCGACCAGACGGCCAAGCTCGGGCGCGCGGTCCGCTACGCGGTCCAGCGCGGTGACGGCAAGGTCTCGCTGCTCGCTGTCCCGGTCTGAGTCCCTTCGTCGAGCGTGGGAGCCCGCGGCCTCTTCGGCGCGGGCTCTCTGCTTTTTGTCGGTTCGCGGAGGATGATTCGTCCCACCGTTCCGTCCATCGTCGGCACGCCAGTTGCGTGCCGGCCTGGTTGTGCTTAAGAAACGGCTCGCAGCATGGGTCTCTTCGACTTCCTCAAGACCAAGTCCACTCGTCCGCCGGCGCCCAACGGAAAGGCGGAGGCCGCTGCCAAGAAGGGTGCGGCCGACAAGACCGTCGCCAAGTACGCCGACGCGATCTCCCGCAAGGCCCAGAACTACGACCGCCAGGAGGCGCTCGACGCGCTCTCCAAGCTCGGCACCGCCGACGCTGCGGTCGTGCTGCTCAAGCGCTTCACGTTCGTGGTCGACCCCTCCATCACCGACCAGGAGGAGAAGGAGACGGCGTTCCGCGGCGTCGTGGCCGCCGGCGTCGACGCGCTCCCTGCCATCCGCGAGTTCTGCGCGCGGGCCGAGAGCCTCACCTACCCGCTGAAGATGATGCGCGAGCTGCTCGACGACGAGACCTTCGTCACCGAGGTCCACGCCCTCCTCGCCAAGTTCGACACCGAATACGACCGCAACCCCGACCCCAAGACCCAGCTCATCGAGACCCTCGAGCGCACCAAGGACCCGCGCAACCGCGACGCGGTCGAGCGCTTCCTCGAGGACTTCCACGAGCCCACGCGCTTCCACGCGGTCACCACGCTGCTGGTCCACGGCGACCCCGAGGCCGCCGGCCCGCTGGTCCGCACGCTCCTCAAGGAAGAGGGCCAGCGCACCGTGAACCGCATCGCCGAAGGCCTCGCGGAGCGTGGGTGGACGATCCCGGAGGAGCTCCGCGGACCGCTCGAGAACCGCCTGCCGCGCATGTACAGCCTCGTCGACGGCGTCGTCACGCGCTGACCGTGTTCACCAGTTCTCGACGCCATGCACGAGCATGTGGTGGTCGCCGTCCACCAGCGCGACGGTGCCGCAGTCGGACACCGCGGCATGGAGGGATCGTTGGCTCGACGGCGCGGCGTCGTGCGGCGCAAGGGAGAGCGCGACCTCGCGCAGGGGTCGTGGTGGGGCTGCGACGAAGAGCTTGTCGTCGCTGGTCGCGAGGATGTGGGACTTGTTCGCGACCAATCCTTTGTAGCCGATCCGCAGGCTGCCGAGATCGACAGGAACCCTGGTCCCGGCCTCCGGCGCGTCTCGTGAGAGTGCATAGAGGCGGTGCGGCTGGCCGTCACAGCGGCTCTCCGGCGCATGAGCGTGGTAGTCGGCAACGAGGAAGTGATCGAGGAGCGCGAGGTCGAGCACGAAGCCATCGTCGAAATCGTGGACGACCACGTCCGCCGATGCCTGGAAGTCATCGAGAGGGCGTCGCACGATCTGCGAACCGGCGTTGAAAACGATGGCGTTCCCGTCGAGCACGAGACCGGCCACGACCACCTGACCGTGGTTGACGTCGCGATGGAACACGCCGAGGGGACGCACCAAGCCCTTCTCGTCGACGAGCTCGAAGCCGTGCGCGACGTCCGTGATGAACCCCGAAGGCGAGGACGAAATGGTGTCGCAGTTCGTGAGCACCGCGTTCCCCACCACGCGCAGGTGTCGCAGGCGGTGGTCGCCAGTGCAGAACAAGGACCGAAGCGCAATCGGCGTGCCGGTGATGGGAGACACGCGCTGCAACTTGTCTTTCGACTGCCACGTGGCGACGTCGCCCTTCGCCGCGATGCTCCCTACGAAGCCGGTGGCCAGCGTACGACTCTCGCCGGTGCGGACGTGGCGGGCTCGAAGCCCGGTAGAGTCCGCCCAGAGGAGCCAGTGGCCTGCGAAGGCGGGCTGCACGAAGCTCCGGGCCTCGAGTCGGTGCTCCGCGAAGCCCTCCCAGCAGAACCCGCTGGAACAGCCTGCTGGACAGTCCGGCCTTGGCGCCTGTGTGGCATCGTCCTTCACGATGGAGGGCGAGGTCTTCTCGGAACGGCGACAGGACAGCCCGAGGACCGCCACCAGCACCACCGGTCCGATCGAGCCCACACCCTCATCGTACGCCGCGATCTCCCAAAACGCCGAGCGGCCGCTCCACAGTGCGTGGGGCGACCGCTCGAGCCGTTCTCCCCGCAGAATCAGTCGGTGATCTTCGGCATCGTCGGGAACGAGAAGCCGAGGCTGATCGTCATCATCTGGTTGAAGCGGTACGTCTCGTCGTCCGCGTTGACCGCGCGGTCGGGGAACTTCTTGTCGGTGCCCTCGCCGCGGCCGTCGAAGCCCGAGCGGTTCCACGCGAAGGGGACCATGCGCCACTCGAAGCCGAGGGCGATCATCTTCGAGAGGTAGAAGTTGAAGCCGAGACCCCAGGTGGGGGCGGGCTTGTTCTTCGACTCCGTGCGGGCGTTGGGATCCTGGCTGGCGCACGCCTGGAAGTTGGCGCAGTCCTTCCGCTGCTTGATCCCCACGACGCCGAAGCCGGCGAAGATGTACGCGTCGACGTCGGCGAAGACCGACTGGAAGAGCGCGAACTTGCCGCGGAACGGCACCGCCGTGATCTGCGGGGTGGCGATGTAGCTGATCTCGCTGACCTGCTTGGTGAAGCCGCTGTTGGCCGTGGCGGGGTTGCTGCAGTCACCACCACCGCAGGGCAGGTTCATCTTGTTGAAGCCGGCCTGGCGGTCGGCGTTGGCGTCGATCTGCTCGGTCAGGTTGGTCTTGACCTGCACGGCGCCGAAGCCACCCCAGACACCGATCGAGAGCCAGTCGGTGATGCCGTAGTTGATGCGCGCGCCGACGAGGATCGTGCGGTTGTACTCGTCGAGGAGCGTGGCGGTGAAGGTGGGCGCGATCTCGACGCGGCCTTCACGATAGAGCTTGAGGCGGCGCACGGCGGGGGCGCCCTTGAGCGGACCGGAGACCTGGATCTCCTGCGCGTTGGCCTCGGCGGCGAGGGCGATCGTGGAGGCCGCGGCCACCCCGATCAGGAAGAGCTTCGTCATCGACTTGCGGGTCATGGATCGTCGCTCCTCGCTCACTTGGGAAGCTTGTACTGCCAGGTGAACGGCAGGAAGATGCTGATGCCGAACTGGGCCTGGACGGCGTTGGTGAAGCGGCTCTCGCCGAACCAGGTGTCGGGATCCTTGGCGGTGCCCTTGATGGGGGTGCCGGGGGCGGCCTGCTGCTTGACCACCGTGTTCTCGAGCGGCTCGCTGTACGCGTAGTCGCGGATCTCGAGGTAGGCGGCGAGCCAGCGGTTGAAGAACACGCGGAAGCCCATGCCGACGTTGAAGGCGACCTTGGTCTTCCACTCGAAGCCGCGGTTCTCCGGGTCGATGGACGCCTTGGGGCGGGTGGAGAGGGCCCCGATGCCGCCGACCACGTACGCGTCCCAGTGGAAGATGAAGTCGCCGAAGCCGGCGAACTTTCCGTAGAGGGGCACGTAGGTGAAGTTGAGGTTCGCGCCGAACCGATACTCGTTGATCGGGATCGCGAGGCGGGTGCTCTGGCGCACCTGCTTGTTGAACTCGGCGTCCGAGTTGAACGCGCCGTAGTAGTTGGCGTTGAAGCCGACCGCGAGCACGTTGGTCACGTAGTAGTTGAGCGCGAGGCCCGGGCCGGGGTGGCTCACGAACTGGTCGTTGAGCGACGCCGCCCAGTAGGGCGAGAGCTCGACGCGGCCGCGGCGCAGCGCGTAGATCTGCTGGACCGCGTAGACCTGCGAGTCCTTGAGATCCTTCTCCGAGTAGTCCTTGATCAGCTTGTCGGTCTGGCAAGCCTCGGGGTTGGTCTCGCAGATGATGTTCGCGCCCGACGAGCCGCCACCGGTGCCGGTGTCCTTCTTCGGTTCGTCCTTCTTGGGCTCGGGCGTGTCGTCACCACCGAGATCCTCGACGTCGGCCGCGCCCTTCTTCGGGTCGGCCTTCTTGGGGTCGGCCTTCGCGTCCTTCTTCTGGGCATGCGCGGTTTGCGACAACAGGGTCGTTGGGAGCGCAGCGAGCGCCGCCACCAACAACAGTCGACACGGAGCCTGCTTCATCGCCGCCATTCCTTCCGTACAATTAGCCAATCGAGCGAGCCAATCGAGACCGAGAAGCACTACCGACGCCTGGTCGCTGCGAACCTCGCCCCCGGACTGCAGGGATCGAGGACCTCCCGGGCAAGTTCCGCGAAGAAATCGCGGGAAAAGCATGGGGAGACGACGGCCGCGGACTCTAACACGCGAGATTTCACGCAATCAACAACAAAGGAAGCTCTCGTGAGGGTTGGTGGGACCACGAGGGAAACGCCACGAAAACGGCACGCTTCCAGGGCCCAGGCTCGAGCCGGAGTGACACATCCACGAGACACCCTCGCTGGTCCAGGACACCCCAACCAATCAGGCGGCCGACTCGGCCGCTCCCGCGTCGAGCGCGTCGCGAGACGCGAACAGCGCCTCGACGAACTCCGCCGGGTCGAACTCGCGCAGGTCCTCGGCGCGCTCGCCGATGCCGATGTAGCGAACCGGGAGCTTGAGCTCCTCGGCGATGGCGAGGACGACGCCGCCCTTGGCCGTGCCGTCGAGCTTGGTGAGGACGACCCCGGTGAGCTCGATCTTCTCCATGAACAGACGCGCCTGCTGCAGGGCGTTCTGACCGTTGGTCGCGTCGAGGACGAGCAGGGTCTCGTGGGGCGCGCCGTCGAGGGCCTTGCCGATCGTGCGGCGGACCTTGGCGAGCTCCTCCATCAGGTTGGTCTTGGTCTGGAGGCGGCCGGCGGTGTCGCAGAGGACCACGTCGGCGCCAGAGGCCTTGGCCTTCTCCACCGCGTCGAAGAGGACGGCCGCGGGATCGCTGCCCTCCTTGCCCTTCACGATCTCGGCGCCCTCGCGCTCGGCCCACACCTCGAGCTGCTGCACGGCGGCCGCGCGGAAGGTGTCGCCCGCGCCGAGGACCACCTTCTTGCCCTGGGCCTGGAGCTTGGAAGCGAGCTTGCCGATGGTGGTGGTCTTGCCGGCGCCGTTGACGCCGACGAGGAGGACGACCGTGGGCTTCTCCTTGAGCTTGAGGCGACCCGGCGTGCCGAGGATGGCGAGGGCCTCCTCGCGGAGCGCGGCCCACACCTTCTCTTCGTCGCCGAGCTCGTTGCGCTCGAGGCGCTCGTGGAGACGGGCGAGCAGCACCTGCGTGGTCTTCACGCCGACGTCGCTCGAGAGGAGGATCTCCTCGATGTCGCGCAGGACGGAGGGGTCGATCTCCTTGCGGCCGCGGAACAGGTCGGCGAGGCGGGCGATGAAGCCGCCGCGGGTCTTGGCGAGGCCCTTGCGCACGGTGGCCGGGTCGAAGACCATCGGCTTGCCGAAGTCTTCCTCGACGAACCGCGGCTTCTCGGCCTTCGGCGGCTTGGATTCGACCGGCTTCGGCGCCTCGGCGTCGCTCGACTCGTCCTTGGAGGGGCCCCCGAGGGCGACCGGCGTGGCCTTGACCGTCGCGGCCTGGGGGCGCGTCTTGGGCACCTCCTTGGGCGGAGGGCGATCGAAGAACTCGGCGGCGCCCTTGTCCTTTTCTTTGGCCTTCGAGCCCCCACCTGACTCGGGGAGCTTGGGCTTGTCGTCGGCCGGGGGAAGCGCGGCTGCGTCGTCCGGCTTCTTGTTCATCAAGAAGAAGACGACCGCGACGGCAGCGACAGCGAGGAGAATCCAGACGATCGTCATCGAAGTTCTCGGGGTCGGTCGAACGAGGAGACCCCAAACGAGGAGATCGCAGAGCTCGACCGACAGTGGAGTTCGGGAGGGCGACGATAGAGGGGGACCGCAGCCGAGGGAAGCGCGAACGACGCACCCGGGGATGGAGGCCGAGAAGCCCTGCTGGAAGCCCGGGGCACCGAGTGGAGCCACGAGTTCCCGGCCCCTTCGGCGTCGGAGCACCTTAACCTCGATGGGCGCCGAGGGAAGTGGCGCCCGAGGAGGCGTCAGCGTGGCGGCGGGGGTGGGGGTGGGGGCGGAGGCGGGACTTTCGGTGGAGCCGGGGGCGGAGGGGGAGGCGGAGGCGGAGGCGGAGGCGGAGGCGGAGGCGCCGCCGCGGCCACCTCGGTCTCGGTCCCGATCGACTCGATCCGGCGCTGGTTTCGCTCGTCGAGGTCGTCGGCGCCGAACACCGCGTTCTCGACCTCGCCACTCCACGTGCGTGAGAGCCCCCGCGCCGGCTCCCAGAGCTCGTCGTCGGCGGCCTTGCGCACCTGCTCCGGGGTGGGCTGACTCGGGAGGCGGCTCTTGAGGGCGCGCCGCGCGAAGGCGAGCAGCTGGTCGAGCACGGCATCGCGACGGCGACGCAACCCGAGCTCGAGCTCCGCGGCCTTCGGCAGCTCGATGGCGAGCGGCAGCGCGGACCGGTGGGTGACGAGGATCTGATCACCGGCGCGGACCGGCGTGGCGAGCGTGACCCGCAGGCGCCCGTGGGTGTCCGTCGAGCCCTCGAACAGGCGCTCGGCGCTCGTCGCGAGGGGTCGGGTCACGCGCACGCGCGCGCCGGCGATCGGGGTGCGCCGGCGCAGATCGCGCACGGTGAGGTCGACGACCTTGGGTGCCTTCGCGCGCTTGGACACGCGCACCGCCGCGCCCGGGTCTTCTTCGGCGGGTCGCGTGGTGGGGCGAGGCGCGCGTCGGCTCCGCAGCACGACCGCGAACAGCGCGAAGCCCGCCGCGATCGCCACGAGGGTGCGCCAGGGGCCCGGGATCTTCACCCGCACGGGGACGTCGACGCCTTCGCTCCCGCTCCAGCCCTCGCCGGTCGGCGAGAAGCGCACGGTGAGGGTCGCGATGCCCTCCTTCTCCGCGCGGAAGCGCGCCAGCACCTTGAAGTTGCCGTCCTGCACGGTGGCCGCGCCGACCTGCTCGGCGCCGAGGAACACCTCGATGATGCCCGTGGCCGGCAAGCCGCCCTTGCTCCCGACCTTGCCGACGAGCGGGATGCCGTCCTGCGCGATCCCGCCGTCGGCGGACTCGCTCCGCACCTCGCTGAGGCGGGCCACGGCGATGCGCTTGACGAACGCGACCTTGCGCGCGGTGGAGAAGCCGCTCGCGCCCGCGAACACCGCGGCGATCTCGCCGGTGCCGGGCGCGCCGAACGCGGACGACGCGAGGTCGAACGTGGCCACGCCGTTGATCGACTTGGCGTTGGCGATCAGCTTGTCCTTGGCGCGGACGTCGACGAGGTCGATCGAGAAGCCCGACTGCGGGATCCCCTCCGCGTCGACGGTCACCTTCACGACGATCTTCGGCTGGTCGAGGTTGATGGTGGCGGGCGGCTCGGGCGCGGGCGGGAACTCGAGGCTGACGCTCTTCTTGCCGGGCTCGAGGCGCGCGGTGTCCTTGCTCGAGGAGAGCCAGCTGGTCTTGTCGCTCTTGACCAGCACGACGTACGGCGCGCTCGGCAAGGGGATGTCGATCGCGTACGAGCCGTTGGTGCCGGTCGTGAGCTCCCAGCCCTCGCCGTTGCGCTTGACAGGGAGCGTGGGCTCGGGGAGCGGCAACAGCTTGGTCTCGTCGGAAGGAGACGCGACGCCGATGACCAGCACCTGGCCGGCCACGCCGACACCTGCGTCGTCGGTGAGCTTCCCGAACACCTTGATGCCGGTGTCGGTGTAGGCGGCGCGCACCTCGAGCTTCGCCGTGGCCACGACCCGCACCCGCGGGGCCGCATGGACGGACGCGTGTCGGAGGAGGAGCGCCGGCGTGACCAAGAAAATCGCGACGACGATCGCGACGAGGGAGCGAATGCGCCGGGCGATGCTCCGTCTGACAGAAGGCAGATCCATGGCGCTCGATCCTCGTGATAGCATCCCCTTCGTGCGCGCGCCGAGGGGCTTCCGAATCGGAGTGGCGTTGGTGCTCGCGGGCGCGGTCCTCGGCTTCGCCGGCGACCTGTCCGCCCAGGGCAAGACCGCCTTCCTCTCCGAGCAGTTGCGCAAGAACACCGACTACCGCGTCCGCATCGACGCGGCGCTGAAGCTCGGCACCTCCGACGATCCAGCGGCCGTCAAGCCGCTCTGCGCCTGCCTCGACGACGGGAGCGAGGTGGAGTCGGTCTCCATCGCGTGCGCGGCGGCCCTCGGCAAGCTCAAGAAGCAGGGCGTCGACGTGTGCCTCAAGAAACACGAGAACCACTCCAACAAGAAGGTGAAGGAGCAGGTCGTCACGAGCATCAAGACCGTCGGCAACCTCGGTGGTGGTGGCGGCGGACCGGCCGACTGGAAGTGTCCAGCGCAGGCCGATCCTGCGGCCAAGCACAAGTACTACGTGGGCGTCGGCGTCAAGAACAAGACCGGCCGCCCCGACACCGAGATCCGCCCGCTCGTCGAGAAGGAGATGTACTGCAAGCTCCTCAAGCACGGCCGCTTCCGCTTCGCCAACGGCGACGACACCGACCCGAAGAAGATGGGGCCCATCGTCACCAAGGACAAGCTCGACGGCTACTTCCTCGACGTGCTCGTGGAGCCGTTCAAGTACGAGGGCGGCAGCCTCAAGGTGAGTCTCAAGATCACCATGATGACCCACACCCGGGATCTCAAAGGAGAGCTCGGCAAGTCGCTCACGATGCCGGGGGTCACCTCGCCCTCCAAGTCGGACGAGGACGACCTCGTCAAGATGGCCAGCGAGAAACTGGTCGACGACTTTGCCAAACTCAAGCCCTGACCGTAGGCTGATCCAACGCAAGGTTCCCCCCGAGGTTCCCCGAAGGCCATGAGCACCACCGCCCCCGCCGCTGCCGCATCACCGCCGAAGTTCAAGCGGTCGATGCGCAACTACCTCCTCGATTCGAGGTTCCAGCTCAAGTACACGGGCTACCTCGTCGGGGTCGCGGCGGCGATGAGTGTGGCGCTCGGTGGTCTGCTCTACGTGCAGTCCGAGAAGACGGTCGCGATCGGCAACGAGGCCGTGCAGGTCGGCCAGGAGGCCAACAAGGCCGGCAAGGACGCGGTCGCGCAGTCGGGCGCCCTGAACGCCAAGCTCGAGAACGACGCCATGGCGTCGTACGGCGATCAGCCGGCGCTCCTCGAGTCGATCAAGTCGGCCAACAAGGTGGAGACCGACAAGATCAACTCGCGGGCTGCGGCGCTCGCCACGCTCGAGAAGCAGCTCCTCGACAAGCAGGGGGCGATGGCCAAGCAGCGCTCGCTGTTGCTGGTCACCCTCTCGGCGTCGCTGTCCCTCTTGATCCTGATCCTGGGGCTCGCCGGCATCGTCATCACCCACAAGATCGTGGGGCCGGTCTTCAAGATGAAGCGCCTCATCCGCGAGCTCGGCGACGGCAAGCTCGTCGTGCCGGGCCGCCTCCGCGCGGGAGACGAGCTCGTCGATCTGTTCGACGCCTTCGCCACCATGGTGGAGAAGCTGCGCGTGAAGCAGGAGAAGGAGATCGAGCTCCTCGACGCGGGCATCGCGCAGGCGAAGGCCTCCGGGGTCGACGAGCAGACCATGACCAAGCTCGAGAACCTGCGCGCGCAGATGAAGGCCGAGCTCGACGAAGAGCGACGGGCCCGCAGCGTCGCGCCGCCCGCCGCCTGAACCTCACATCAGGCGCGCGGCCTCGGGACCAGGGACCACCCCCCGCTCGGTGACGAGGCGGGTGACGAGGTGAGCCGGGGTGACGTCGAACGCAGGATGGCGACCCTGCACGCCGATCGGGGCGATGCGTGTGCCCGCGAACGAGGTGACCTCTTCGCCGGAGCGCTCCTCGATCACGATGTCGGCGCCGGTCGCGGTGCGCGGGTCGAGCGTGGAGCTCGGCGCCGCGACGTAGAACGGGCGGTCGTGCGCGCGGGCCACGCAGGCGTGCGTGTAGGTGCCGATCTTGTTGGCGACGTCTCCGTTGCGCGCGACGCGATCGGCCCCGACCACCACCGCGACGATCTCGCCGCGACCGAAGTAGTGTGCGGCCATGCCGTCGGTGATGAGCTCGACGGGCACCCCGTCGCGCGCGAGCTCCCACGCGGTGAGGCGGGCGCCCTGGAGCCACGGACGGGTCTCGCAGGCGAGCACGCGCAGCCGCTTGCCGGCGGCGATGGCGGCGCGGACCACGCCGAGCGCGGTGCCGAAGCCGCCGGTCGCGAGCGCGCCCGCGTTGCAGTGCGTGAGCACAGTCCCCTCGTCGGGGAGCAGCGCCGCGCCGTGGGCCCCGATCGCGCGGCAGGCCGCGACGTCGTCGTCGTGCACAGCGAGGGCACGCGCCCGCAGCTGGTCGGCGTCGGTGTGGGCGAGGTCGCGCGACATGTGCTCGACCGCCCAGCGCAGGTTCACCGCGGTAGGCCGGGCGGCGAGGAGGCGCTGGCCGGCGGCGCGCATCCCCTCGATCCACTCGGCGCCCCCGAGGCGCCGAGCCTCGACGGCGAGCGCATAGGCGGCGGCGATCCCGATCGCCGGCGCACCCCGCACGACCATGTCGCGGATCGCGTCGGCGACGGACGCCGCGTCGGCGAACTCGAGGTAGCGTTCCTCGTGAGGCAGCAGTCGCTGGTCGAGGAGCACGACGCGATCGCCCTCGGGCGAGAGCTCAGCGGCCGAGTAGCTGTGTCCGCTCCGGAGCCCGCTCATCGCGGCAGCGCCCCGCGGTAGTCGTTGGCGACCAGCCGCGTGACCAGCCGCGTCGGGCTCATCTGCGCGAAGAACGCGGCGACCTTGTTGAGGCCACCCGGGACCGAGAGGCGATGGCGCGCGATCATCGCGCCGAGCGCGCGCTTCGCGCAGGGCTCGACGTCCATCACCATGGGGTGGCCCTTCGGGTACTTCGCCGAGAGGCCGGAGGTGTCGGTCATCTCGGTCGCGATGCCGCCCGGGCAGAACACGGTGACCGAGACCTCCTTGCCACGGAGCTCCTCCGAGAGCGCGAGCCCGTAGCTCGTGACGAACGCCTTGCTGCCGCCGTACACCGCCTGGAACGGCATCGGCTGGAATCCCGCCATGCTGGAGACGAGCATCACCGCGCCACCTCCGCGCTCGAGCAGGTAGGGCACGAACCGCTGCGACAGCAGCACGACCCCGTTCACGTTGGTCGCCACGATCGCGGCCACGTCCGCCGTCGTCTGCGCGAGGGTGTGGCCGAAGTAGGTGACTCCCGCGTTGAGGATGACCGCATCCACACCGATGGCCGTGGCCTCTGCGAAGCAGCGGTCGAGATCGGCGGGCTTGCTGAGGTCGGCGGCGATCACGCCGGGGGTCGCTCCGAAGCCACGCAGCTCCTCGGCCAGCGCCTCGAGGCGATCCTTGCGTCGCGCGACCAAGAGCGGGTTCGCGTGGTGGTCGCGCGCGAGCTGGCGGGCCATCTCGAGTCCGAGCCCGGACGAGGCGCCCGTCACGAGCACGGTCTTTCCCTGGAGAGAGAGCTTGGCGGTCATCGGGCGCTCTCGTAGCGCAGGAGCCGACGGAGCGCTGGGACTGACACGCGCGTGTGACACGACGGCGTTCCGTCCGCCTTGGCGATTGCTGACATGAGCGCACATCGACGAAGAGGGATCTCTCCTGGATGATGTGACGGATGGAGGTCTTCATGCGTCGGTTCTCGGCTTTGTTCCTTCTCGGCTCCCTGGGCGCCGCGGGCTGTGGCGCGGAGCGACCCGCCGACACGATCGCGCTCGACGGCGGCGACGACAGCGCGACCGACACCGGCGGGGGTTTCGACATCGGCGACCCCGACGCCGCGATCGACCTCGGGCCCTCGCTCGATTCGCTCGCGCTCACGCCGCTCAATGCGACGATCTTCATCGACACCACCACCGGCAAGGCCGCGACGCAGGCCTACACGGCCACGCTCGGCCCCGACGACGTCACGGCGAAGGCCACCTTCACCGTCGACGATCCGACGCTCGGCAGCTTCTCGGGCGCCACGTTCACCTCCGCGCTCACGCTGCCCGGCACCACGCTCGGCGCGACCACGATCGTGCGCGCATCGGCCGAAGGCAAGGGTGGTGAGGCCAAGGTCACCATCGTGAAGATCCGCCGGACGCCCGACGCCACGGGGAAGAAGGACTTCTTCTTCACCGTGCCGTACCTGAAGGCCCCGGATCCGCCCAAGGACGTCCTCAAGTTCTCGACCAACATCCAGAAGGTCGACGTGGCGTTCGCGATGGACACGACCGGTTCGATGAGCGGCTCGATCACCAACCTGAAGACCTCGCTCACCTCGGTGGTCGTGCCGGGCCTCGCCGCGAAGATCCCCTCGGTCGGCATGGCCGTCGTCGACCACCGCGACTGGGGTGACTCGTGGGTCGTGAAGGTCCTGCAGAAGATCACGACCACCACGAGCCTCGTGAACACCGCGGTGGGCAAGATGGCCGCGGGTGGGGGCGGTGACTACGCGGAGGCGCAGATCGCCGCGCTCGACTACATCCTCACCGGCAACGCGAACGGCGCCATCCCCAAGGTGACCCCACCGGCCGGCCACTTCGGGGCGGTCGAGTTCCGGCCGGGCGCCGTCCCCGTCGTCGTCCTCATCACGGACGCGCCGTGGCACGACCCCTCGGGCAGCGCGAGCAACGCCACCGTGACGGCCGGCTTCAAGGCGAAGAACGTCAAGTTCGTCAACGTGAACGTCGGCAGCAAGGGCGGCGTCGCGCAAGCCAACACGCTCTCCGATGCCACGGCGTCGAACCTGCTCCCCGCAGCGTTCGCTGGCAAGTGCACCGCGGGGCAGTGCTGCACCGGCTACAAGGGCGCGGGCATCGCGCCCGACGCGGCCGGCGGACGCTGCCGCCTCAACTTCGACGGCGGCAGCGGCGACGGCGTCTCCGACAGCATCGTCACCGCGATCCAGGCGATCAGCGTCGGCAGCACCTACGACATCACCGCCCAGCTCTCCAACGACCCGACCAACAAGGCGTCGGACGGCGCGGCGGTCGACGCGACCAAGTTCATCGAGAGCATCCGCGCGATGAAGGAGGGCGACGCGAGCCTCGGCTGCCCGGCCAACGCGACCTACGACGCGGACAAGGACGGCATCGACGACACCTTCAAGGCGGTCACGGTCGGCACGCCGGTGTGCTTCGAGATCATCCCCAAGATGAACGCCACGGTGAAGCCCAGCGCGGGTGCCCAGTTCTTCAACGCCTTCATCGACATGGTCGGCATGCCGGGCGGCGTGAGCCTGGGCGACAAGCGCACGGTCGTGTTCCTCGTCCCGCCGGAGGACCCCGGCATCAAGTGACGGCAAAGCAGGTCGAGGGGAACGGGGTCGCCTCCAGCGGCCCCGTTCGCTTTGTCCGGGGACCGCGTTAGGCTCGCGCCATGTCCGATCGCGCGCGCTGGAACCGTTACCGAAGCGAGCTCTGCGAAGTGCCCTCCCTCGGCCTCTCGGTCGACCCGAGCTGCATGGGGCACCCGCCCGACCTGCTCGAGAAGATGGGCCCGGAGCTCGAGAAGGCCTTCGCGGCGATGGAGGCGCTCGAGAAGGGCGCGATCGCGAACCCGGACGAGCAGCGCATGGTCGGGCACTACTGGCTGCGCGATCCTTCGCGGGCCCCGAACAGCGAGCTGCGTGGCGCGATCGAGGACACCCTCGCCGCGATCGAGGCTTTCGCCGCCGACGTGCACGAGGGCCGAAAGGTCAACCCCGAGGGCGCGCGCTTCACCGACGTGCTCGTCGTCGGCATCGGCGGCTCGGCGCTCGGGCCCGAGCTCGTCGCGCGCGCGCTCGGGAGCACCCGCGATCGGCTCGCGGTCTCGTTCTTCGACAACACCGACCCCGACGGCTTCGACCTCGTCGTGGATCGGCTCGGCGCGCGCCTCGCGACCACGCTCGTGGTGGTGATCTCCAAGTCCGGCGGCACCAAGGAGACGCGCAACGGCATGCTCGAGGCCAAGTGGGCGCTCGAGCGCAAGGGCCTGTCGTTCGGGCCGCGGGCGGTGGCGGTGACCGGCGAGGGCAGCGCGCTCGACGTGTTCGCGAAGAAGGAGGGCTTCCTCGCGCGCTTTCCCATGTGGGACTGGGTCGGCGGTCGCACGAGCGAGCTGTCCGCGGTCGGGTTGCTCCCCGCCGCGCTGCAGGGCCTCGACGTGCGCGGGATGCTCGAGGGCGCGCGCCTGTGCGACGAGGCGACGCGGGGGCGCGAGGCGCGCAACAACCCCGCGGCGATCCTCGCGGCGATGTGGCACTTCGCTGGCGGCGGGCGCGGCCAGAAGGACATGGTGGTGCTGCCGTACAAGGATCGCATCGAGCTCCTGTCGCGCTACCTGCAGCAGCTCGTGATGGAGTCGCTCGGCAAGGAGAAGGACCTCGCGGGCAACGTCGTGCACCAGGGCATCGCGGTCTACGGCAACAAGGGCTCGACCGACCAGCACGCGTACGTCCAGCAGCTCCGCGACGGCGTGCCGAACTTCTTCGCCACGTTCATCGAGGTGCTGAGGGACCGCGCGGGCACGGACGCCGAGGTGGAGCCCGGGGTCACGAGCGGCGACTACCTGCTCGGCTTCTTCCTCGGCACGCGCCGCGCGCTCGCCGAGAACGGTCGCCCCTCGCTCACCATCACCGTGCCCGACGTCTCGCCCCGCTCGCTCGGCGCCCTCATCGCCCTCTTCGAGCGCGCGGTGGGCTTCTACGCCACGCTGGTGGGCATCAACGCCTACCACCAGCCCGGCGTCGAGGCCGGCAAGAAGGCCGCCGCCGAGGTGCTGGCGCTGCAGGCGAAGATCGTCGCCGCGCTCGACGCCACGCCCCGCGACGTCGAGGCGATCGGCTCGGCGATCGGCTCCGAGGATCTCGAGACCGTCCACAAGATCTGCGTCCACCTCGCCGCCAACGGCCGGCTCCGCCGCGAAGGCGACCGGTTCGCGAGGGGCTAGTGCGCGCGCCGGTCGTCGTCGCGCTCCTGCTCTCCGCCTCGACGGCGAGCGCGTTCGTTCCGCCCACCTTCAAGGCGGCGCCGCGGAATCGCGCGACGATCGTGCAGCAGGGCGAGCTCTACTCCGGCGCCAACGCGGGCGACTGCTTCACCTGGCCGAGCCCCTGGGTGAAGCAGCACGGTGGCTACAGCGGCTGGGGCGGCTGGTACCCCGCGAACGGCATGACCGGCGTGGTGATCGGCACGAGCAAGCACTGCTTCGACCCGAACGTGACCATCTACATCATCGATTTCGGCGCCGATCACTTCGCCGCGCTCAACCAGCGGGGCATCCGGCTGGAGTGAGCGCGCAGGGCACGGCTTGCCGCCGCGCCTCGGTCGGGCCATGTCGCAGTGCAGAACTCCGCCGTGAAGCTCTTCGACTCCTTCTCACCTCGTTATCTGGTCCCGAACGGGGTCACCTGCTTCAGCATGGTGCTCGGCTTCGCGTCGATCCGCACCTCGCTCACGGCCACCGAACCCCGGGCCTTCGTCGAAGCGGCGTGGCTCATCCTCTACACGGTGCTGCTCGACAAGGCCGACGGGTTCCTCGCGCGCCGGTTGAAGGCCACGAGCTCGATCGGTGTGCAGCTCGACTCGTTCAGCGACTTCGTCACCTTCGGGCTCGCGCCGGCCGCGCTCCTCGTGCGCGCGCTGCCCACGCTCGCCCCGAACACGCTCGCGCGCGGCCCGCTGTCGTACGTGCTGCTCGGGGTGGCCACGGCCTACGCGCTCGGCGCGGCGCTGCGCCTCGCCAAGTTCAACGTCACGACCGCCGACGACGACCCGCGGTTCTTCCGGGGCCTGCCGTCCACGTCGTCGGGCGGACTGCTCGCGAGCGCGTTCCTCGCGCATCGCGACCTCGGGCTCGGCGAGGCCGCGGCGGTGGGCCTGCTCGGGTGGATGACGCTGAACACGCTGCTGATGCTCTCGAACCTGCCGCAGCCCAAGATCGGGCCCGCGAAGGCGCTCTGGGCCAAGGTGCTCACCGCCGGCGTGCTGCTGTGTGGGTTCGTGCTGATCCCCTTGCGCAAGTACCCCGTGTTCCTGTGCCTGCTCTCGAGCACGGTCACGCTGATCGGCTTCGTCTACGGCCTCGTCGTGCAGCGCAAGGAGAGCGGCGACGACGACCCGGCGGCCACGCACGCGCTCTCGAGCTGATGCTGCTCGTCCTCGGGTGCGGTTACACGGGGCTGGCGGTCGCGCGACGGCGGGTCGCGACGGAGCGGGTGGTCGGGAGCACGCGAGACCCGGCGCGCGCAGAGGCGCTGCGACGCGAGGGGCTCGAGGTGCTCGCAGAAGTGGACCAGTGCGTGGTCGATTCGCAGACCGACGTCGTCGTCACGTTTCCGCCCGACGGCGTGGCCGATTTTCGGCTCGCGCCGAAGTGCGCAGGGGCGCGCGCGGTGGTCTACCTCTCGAGCACCGCCGTGTTCGGCGCGGTCCACGGCGTGGTCGACGACACGACGCCGGTGCGGAGGGACACCGAGCGCGCCGCGCTGCGCCTCGACGCGGAGGCCGCCTGGCGCGCGGTGGGCGCGACGGTCCTGCGGGCGCCCGCGATCTACGGCCCGGACCGCGGCCTCCACGTGCGGGTGCGCGCGGGCAAGCACCGCGTGCCCGGGGACGGCTCCCAGTTCGTGTCGCGCGTGCACGTGGAGGACCTCGCCTCGTTCGTGCTCGCCGCCCTCGCGCGGCCGCGGCGGGAGACCTACGTGGTCGGAGACCTCGAGCCCGCGGCGCACGGCGCGGTCGTCGACTTCATTTGCGCGGAGTGGGACTGCGCGCGGCCACCGCACGTCCCGCTCGAGCAGAGCGACGAGACGCTGCGCGGAGACCGGCGGGTGGACCCACGACGCGCGCTCGCGGAGCTCGGGGTCGAACTCGCGTATCCCAGCTACCGCGACGGGATGCGCCGCTGAGGACACGAGGGGCGCGGGTTTCGCTACAGTCTCCGGATGCCCTCGGCCGGACCTCACGGCACCCTCGCCGCACGACTCCTGCTGAGGGTGGTCGCGTTCTGTCGCGCGCGCGGGCACGATCCCGTGGCCTTGTGTCGCTCCGCCGCGCTCGATCTCGAGGCGCTCCAGGCACCCGAGGCGCGCGTGCCGTACGCTTCCGCGATCCGCCTCGGCGAGCAGGCGCTGGCGCTCACCAACGACCCCGAGTTCGGCCTGCACCTCGCCGAGGACGTGCGCGACGCGCAGGGGTTCGACGCCGGCGTCCTGTTGCTGATGGCGAGCCCCACGGTGCGCGCAGCGTTCGACCAGATGCTGAAGAACCAGCGCTACTGGGGCGACGGGGACCGATCGCGGCTCGTGCCACTCCGCGACGGGGTCGCGGTGCGCTACCTCCTGCCCGGCACGACCGGCGAATACGCGCGCCACGCCCACGAGTGCGCGCTGGCCGAGGTGCTGATCGGGGTCCGCACCCTCACCGGCGAACGACTGTCACCGCGGGTCGTCCGGTTCCGCCACGCACGCCCGGCGTCCACGCGCGCGCACGAGCAACTGTTCGACTGCCCGCTCGAGTTCGGCGCGGCGCACGACGAGATCGTGTTCGACGACGCGGCGCTGGACACGCCGATGAAGCACGCCAACGAGGCCTTCTTCGCGGTGTTCTCGCGCCAGGTCGAGCAGGCCCTCGCGCGCCTGCCGAAGAGCGCGAGCGCGTCGGCCAACGTACGGGCCGCGGTTCACGCGGCCCTCGTGGGCGGCCACTGCACGCTCGCCACCACGGCCCGCGCCCTCGCCACGACCCCGCGCACGCTGCAGCGCCGGCTCGAGGACGAGGGCACCTCGTTCGGCGAGGTGGTCGACGCCCTCCGCCGCGAACTCGCCACGTCCTACCTGGACCACGGCCTCCCTCTCGCCGAGGTGGCCTCGCGCCTCGGCTACGCCGACACGACCGCGTTCCACCGCGCGTTCCGGAGGTGGACCGGGTCGAGCCCCCGCAAGGGCACGAGCCCGACGCCCGACGCGACAGAATCGTGACCGAGCACGCCACCCCGGAACCGGGCGAGAGATCCGCGGTCGCTCGGGGCATGGAAGAAGGCCGCTCGAAGTCGACGCTGACCTACGTGGTGCTGGCCTGCGCCATCACGTGGGCCCTCGCGATGCCCATGGCCCTCGCGTGGTGGCGCCACGCGGTGCCGCCGGCCTATGCGATGCCGTGCGCAGGCCTGAGCGCGTTCGGCCCCCTGTTCGCGGCGCTGATCGCGGTCGGGAAGCGCAGGACCCTGTTCCGGCCGTTCCTCGCCCACCCCGGCTGGATCGCGCTCGCGCTGTTCACCCCGATGGTGATGCACCTGATCGCAACGGTGCTGTTCGTGGCGATCGGCGGCAAACCGGAGGCCTGGTTCCACCCGCCCGCGGCGCCCGAGCGCTGGGCGGCGCTGGTGGTGTTCCCTCTCGGCGAGGAGTTTGGCTGGCGCGGCTTCGCCCACCCCCGGCTCGCGGCGCGGTTCGGGCTCGTGAAGGGCTCGCTGCTGCTCGGCCTCGCGTGGGGCGTGTGGCACCTCGCCTACTCGGTGCCGCCCACGGGCGGGTTCGACGGCGTCGGCTTCGCGATGGGCGTGGCGGAGCTCCCGCTCTATTCACTGCTGATCGCCTGGGTCTTCGAGCGCACGGGGCGGGCGATGGCGGTCGCCCTCGCCTTCCACGCCGGCGCACACCTCGACCACTTCGAGCTCGCGTCCCGCGTGGACCTGCGCCTGCACGGGCTGCACCTCCTCGTGGTCGGCGTCGTCGCGGTGTTCGCCGCCCGGTCGCTCACGCGACGCCCGTGAATCTATGTCGGCCGCCCATGGAGGCGGCCGATGCTTCGGCTCGCTTACGCTCGCCTCAGCCCATCCCGTCATAGTCCAAGAGGAGCGGCTCCTCGAGCGCGGCGTGGGTGCGCACCCCCTCCCCGCGCGTGGGCGCGCCTTCTCGGCGACGAACGTGGCGACGACCGCGTCGGAGAAGAACATCCCGCGCGGGGTGAGGGACAGCACGTCATCCGTGGACGCGATCAGGCCACGCGCGGTGAGCGCAGCGATGGCGTGAGGAAAATCGTGGGCGAGATCGCTGCCGCAGAAGTCGGCGTAGACCCGCGCGTCGAAGCTCCCCTTGGCGAGGCTGCGCGTGACGAACAGCAGCCGCAGGTCGTCGCCTTCGCACGGGAAGTAGAGATCGTGTCCCGACCAGGCGGGGCTCCGCAGGTCCTTGCGGCGCACGAGCTTGACCGCTCTCCTCTGCACGCGGTCCACGAAGACCGAGAGCGACAGCGGCCCGAAGCCCACGCCGTCGGTCTTCTCGGGGCTGAAGCTGGCGCGCTCGTAGACGAAGGCGCGATCGCCCTTTGCCACCTCCTTGCGCTCGAAGTTGGTCACCGTGGTCTGGACGAACCCGGCGCCTAGCAAGCGATCGCGCAGCGCGAGCCAGTGGGCGCACGCCGTCTCGTTGTCGGGCATGGCCGCGACCAGCGCTGGGTCCTTCGACCAGGCGGTGCCGAGGCCTTCGTGCAGCACCAGGTGGTAGAGGCAGATCTGATCGAGCCCCGCGTCGATGGCGCGATCGACGTCGTCGGTCATCGCGGCGAGCGTCTGGCCCGGGAGGCCGAACAGCAGATCTCCGGAGGTCGTGATGTCTCGCGCGCGGCAGCGAGCGACGAGCTTGCGCACGAGCTTCTCGTCGCCGAAATCGGCGCGGCCCATGCGCTCGAGGACCGCGCGATCGAAGGTCTGGATGCCCATGCTGATGCGCCGCCGACCCGCGGCGAGGCGCGCGAGCATGTCGAGCGGCGCGTGGAACCACGAGGTGAAGAGCTTGGGGATCCCCTCGAGCGAGACCTCGGCTCCTCGCACGTCGAAGCGAGCCGCGAGCGCCGCGAAGAGCCGGGCAATCTGGTCGGGCGCCGCGAGGTTCGCGGTGCCGCCACCGAAGTACACCGCCGTCACCTTGCGGTCCCGGAGCTCGGGCGACGACTGCAGGAGGGCCACGATCTCGTCCTCCACCCCCGCGATCGCTCGGCCTCGCGAGCGCTTGTCGGGCGCGTCGTGGGGAAACGTGCAGAAGCCGCAGCCCTCGACGCGTGGCGTGCACTGCGTGTGCGGGATGACGCCGACGAGGAGGTCGCGCGTCGCGTCGAGCTCGACGAAGGGCGGCTCGGCGGGGTCGGGGAGCGAGAGCTGTGCGCCCAGCTGCTCGATCGCCGACGCCCATTGCGGGCGGAGCATCTCGTCCCGTTGGCGCCGCTGCTCCTCGCGCGGGTCAGCGCTCGGTGCCGGAGGAGGGGCTGCGAGGCGACGCTCCAGGAACGCGAGGTGTTCGGTGAGCCTCGCGCGGTCGGTGATCAGCGCGCCGCGCAGCGTGCGACGCCCCTCGATCTGGCCAGCCGTGCGCGCGGAGGCCAGGCGCATCTGCGGCAACGACGGGTAGCCCTGGAGGAGTCGGTGCCGCTGCGGCCGCACGAGGCGCGCCGCGAGTTCCCCGGCGACGGCCTCGGTGCTGGGCGCCGAGGTCGGCAGGGGATCGGTCAACCGCCGTCCGAGGGTGGGATGCCGTACGGCGGCGCGATGCCGGTCTCGCGCGTGTCGGCCGCGGCATCGCCCGCGTCGGGGGAGCTCGTGTCGGCGCTCGCGTCGGCCCCGGCGTCGGTGCTGGTGTCCTTGCTCGCGTCGGCGCCGGTGTCCGCGCTGGTGTCGACCGCGGAGTCGTAGGGGGCGATTCCGTAGGGGGGCGCGTCTGCGGTATCGCCGCTGCTACAGCCGACGAGAATGGCCGACGCGCCGAGCGCGACGACGGCGCTGCGCCGGAGCCGCTCGTGCACGAGGCGCGATGCGGGGGCGACCAGCGCGAGGGCCTTGCCACAGAACGGGCACGCGATGGTGGCGGCGTCGACGTGCCGCCGACAGTGGGTGCAGGGGAGGAGCGCCATCGACGAAGGGTAGCGCAGGTGCGACTCGTGTTCTCGTGCTGGCAAGAATGAACTCCTTACCGGGTATGGAGCCGACCGTGGGCAGGTCCCGAGCCCGGCGTCGTGCTGACGAGCCTTGGCTTCCTCCCGATAGCAGCTCCCACGGACCCGTGGGTGGGGTGGGCGTCGCGCGGGCGCCGGCCGCAAGCGCCTCGCGCCGCGGCCGCTCGTCCCCCACCGCCCCCGACCGCCCCACGTGGGCTGGGCGCCTGTGCACCTCACCCTCCGGTGCATGGCCGGGCTTCCCTCGCTGCGCTCGATGGAGGTGTTCCCGGCGGTGGTGGCTGCCTTGCGCGCAGCGCAGAGCGCTGCGTTCCGCGTCGTGCACTTCTCGGTGCAGGACAACCACCTGCATCTCCTCGTGGAAGCGGACGATTCTGCGGCGCTGCGCAAGGGAGCGCGCTCGCTGGGCGTTCGCCTCGCGCGCGCGATCAACCGCGCGTGCGGTCGCACGGGCCGTGTGCTCGACGACCGCTACGACACCCGCGCGCTCCGCACCCCGCGCGAGGTGCGGTTCGCCCTCGGCTACGTTCTCTTCAACTTCAAGAAGCACCAGGTCCGCGTGCCCACCCGGCTCGACCCGTGCTCGTCCGCGCCGTGGTGCGATGGCTTCCGTGCTCGATCCGCGGTCGAGCTCGAGGGCGCGCCCGTCGTCGTGCCCCACACGTGGCTCGCGCGGGTCGGGTGGCGGCGACACGGCCTGCTCTCGCCGGACGAGCACCCAGCGTGACCCGCGTGCCCTCGCTTCGCGAGGCTCACCCGGCGTCGGACGGGGGGATCCCGTAGGGAGGCGCCACGCCGGTCTCCTTGGTGTCGGCGGCGGCGTCGCCTGCGTCCAGCGTCCCGGTGTCCGTCGGCGCGCCGTAGAGGGCGAAGTCACTCCCCATGTCGGACGGGCCGCTGTCGACAGCGCCGGTGTCGGCCGCGCCCGTGTCGGTCGTCGAGTCGGTCGTCCCGTCGACCGCGCTGTCGCTCGGCGGCACGCCGTAGAGCGCCACCACCTGACCGCCGTCGCCGCTGCTGCAGCCGACCAGGATCGCCGACGCGCCGAGCGCCGCGACCGCGCCACGCCGCAGACGCGCCGTGACAGGCCGCATCACCGGTGCGACGAGCGCGAGCGCTCCGCCGCAGAAGGGGCAGGCCGCGCTCGCGACCTGGACGTGACGTCGACAGTGGGTGCAAGGGACGAGGGCCATCCGACCCATGGTAGCAGAGCCGTGGGACGCCCCTGTAAGGCGAGGTCGGCCTCCTCGTTCCTTCGACGTGCTCCGACTCCAGGACCTCGTCGTCGCGGCGGCCACGCTTGCCCTGCTCGCCACCACGCAGGACGGCGCTGCGACCTGCTGGGGTGGGTGCACGACCCGCCTCGTCCGGGCGGACGACTGTGGAGGGATGTCGACCGCGTGGCCCACCACCGTGCCGCTCGCCGTCGAGGGCAGCTGCATGGGCGGGTGCGCGGCGGGTCCCGGCCACCAGTCCTCGTTCCGCTTCGAACCCGCCCACGTCTACCTGCGCCGCGTGAGCTGCAAGACGCGCGACCCCGGCCACTTCGAGAGACGGCCGACGAGCTGCGGCGGTCCGCAGCAAGGCAACAACGGCATGGGCGCGGTCTCGGTCACCGCACGCTGGGTCGGGACGCTGCGGCCCGGGACCGCCTACGTCGTCGAGGGTCTCCCGAGCTCCAGCCCGCTGTCGTTCGTCACCGCCGGTGTGGCGAGCGGTGACCCGTGCCCCGAGGGCGATGCGCCACCGCCCAGCGAGCCGCCGGCCGACGATCCTCCCGAGAAGGGCACCACGTGGGCGCAGGGTCACGCGATCCCGTACGAGGGCGCGGTCGGCTTCGAGTCGATCACGTGGTTCGCGCGCGACCCGACGCGCGTGGCCCCCGCGGGCACCTTCCTCGGGTTCGGCATCAGCCACGGGTTCCGCGTGCGCCCTTCGAGCTCGAGCGCCGTACGCTCGCTGCTGCTCGGCGACGAGCTCGGCCTCGACTGGCGCGCGCGGGTGACGTTCGGGACCGACCACAAGGCCCTCGTGGGCTCGCACGGTGTGCGGCCGGTGTTCCGCGTCGCGGGCAACGACTCCTTCCGCTACTCGTCGATCCTCGGCGCGCTGCTCCCCGAGATCGGCGTGATGTTCCACAGCGCCGGGACGCAGCCGAACGAGGTGAAGTCCACCTCGCTGTACTTCGAGTGGGCGCTGGTCCCCGTCGCCTATCGCCTGGGCCACGTGGCCATCGAGTGGGACGGCGTGCGCCTCGGCCTCGGCGCGGATGGTCGCTGGTGGTCGGTCGCCACGGCGCTGTCGTTCGTGCTCGTGCCGCTCACCAGGTGAAGCGCTACCATCGGCCCCGTGCTCCGCCGCGCCGCGCTGCTGTCCCTGCTGCTCGCGGTTCACCTCGCAGGAGGGCCCAGCGCCGCGCACGCGTTCGTGCCGCCGCCGTTCGGCAAGCGCGCGCCCGCCGCGGCCCACTGGACCGGCACGTGGACCTCGAGCTACGGCCCGCTGTCGCTGACCCAGGAGGGCAAGGCGGTCACGGGCACGTACGTCTACTCGAACCCACCGGTGCAGGGCTCGGTCGCCGGCGAAGCCGCCGGCCGCACGCTGAAGGTCCTCTGGAAGGAGGGCCCGGGCGGCGCGGGCGACGGCGAGGCGGTCTTCGAGCTGTCGGAGGACGGCAAGTCGTTCTCCGGCACCTGGACCGGTGCGGGGGGCGGCGGCGGTGGGGTCTGGGAAGGCACCCGCGTCGACGAGTGACTAGGCGAAGGCCTGCTCGATGAGGCGCTTCTGCTCGAAATCGGAGGCCTTCTTGCTGCCGGTGGCGGGGCTCGCGCTCTCGTCGCGCGCGACCACGCGGAACTGGAAGCGGCTCCGCAGCCAGTCGCCGAGGCGCGCGTTCACGAACCACCAGGCGCCGCCGTTCCAGGTCTCCTCTTGCACCCACGTGCACGGGATGCCCTTCGGGAGCTTCTCGAGCGCGCGCAGGAGCGAGTCGTCGAGCGGGTAGAGCTGCTCGAGGCGGATGATGGCCACGTCGTCGGCGCCGAGCTTCTTCCGCTGGTCGGCGAGGTCGTAGTAGACCTTGCCGCTGCAGAGGAGGACCTTCTTGGTCTTCTCGGGGGCCACCGTCTGCGAGGGCATGACGCGCTCGAACTGGCCTTCCGCGAGATCCTTGAGGGTGCTCGTGGCGCGCGGGTCGCGGAGCAGGCCCTTCGGCGTCATGATGACCAGCGGCTTGCGCCACGGGCGCACCACCTGGCGGCGCAGGGCGTGGAAGATCTGCGCCGGCGTCGTCAGGTTGCAGACCTGGATGTTGTCCTCGGCGCAGAGCTGGAGGAACCGCTCGAGGCGCGCGCTCGAGTGCTCGGGCCCCTGCCCCTCGTATCCGTGCGGAAGGAGCAGCACGATGCCCGAGAGGCGGCGCCACTTGTCCTCGGCGCTCGAGATGAACTGGTCGATGATGACCTGGGCACCGTTGACGAAGTCGCCGAACTGGCCCTCCCACATCACGAGCGCGTCGGGGTAGTCGAGCGAGTAGCCGTAGTCGAAGCCGAGCACGCCCTGCTCACTGAGCGGGCTGTCCGAGACGTCGAACCGGCCCTGCTGCGACGAGAGCTGCTCGAACGGCGAGTAGCGGCGGCCGTCGTTCACGTCGGTGAGCACGGCGTGGCGATGGGTGAACGTGCCGCGGCGCGCGTCCTGCCCCGAGAGGCGGAGCGACGTGCCCTCGGCGACGAGCGAAGCGAACGCCATCGCCTCGCCGGTGCCCCAGTCGAAGTTCTCGCCCGACTCGAGCTTCTTGAGGCGCTGCTGCCAGAGCGCGGTCACCTTGGCGTTGGCGGTGAAGCCGGGTGGCACCTGGACGAGCTTGCGCGCGAGCTCGAGGAGCTTGCCCGCGGGGACCTTGGTCTCGGCCTCGGGCGTGTCGGTGTCGCGGCCGCCGCGGTACGGGATCCAAACCCCGGCCATGGCCATCGGGGTCCAGTCGACCTCGTTCTTGCGCACGTAGTCGAGATCGCCGAGGTAGCCCGCGTAGATCTCCTCGACCAGCGCGTCCGCGTCGGCCTTGGTGAAGAGGCCGAGCTCGGTCATCTGGCCGACGTAGATCTCGCGGACGCTCGGCTTCTGGTCGATGACCGCGTACATGGTCGGCTGCGTGAACCGCGGCTCGTCGCCCTCGTTGTGGCCGTACTTGCGGTAGCAGTAGAGGTCGACCACCACGTCGCGGTGGAAGGTCTGCCGGTACTCGGCGGCGAGCCGCGCGACGTGGGCGACGGCCTCGAGGTCTTCGCCGTTCACGTGGAACACCGGCACGCGGAGCATGCGCGCGAGGTCGGTCGCGTAGCGGGTGCTGCGCGAGTCGCGCGGCCAGGTGGTGAAGCCGACCTGGTTGTTGACCAGCACGTGCAGCGTGCCGCCCGTGGAGTAGCCGTCGAGTCCGGCGAGGTTCAAGGTCTCGGCGACGACGCCCTGGCCGATGAACGCCGCGTCGCCGTGGATGAGCAGCGGCATGACGCGGACGCGCTCGGCGTCCCCCTTGCGATCCTGCTTGGCGCGCACGCGGCCGGTGACGACCGGGTTGACGAACTCGAGGTGCGACGGGTTGAACGCGAGCGTGAGGTGGACGGTCTTGCCGCTCGTGGTCACCCGGTCGGTCGAGGCGCCGAGGTGGTATTTCACGTCGCCCGAGCCGAGGTGCTTCTCGGGCTGGTTGTCGTCGAACTGGGCGAACAGCTCGCGCACCGGCTTGTCGAGCGTGTTGACGAGGACGTTGAGGCGGCCGCGGTGGGCCATGCCGAGGACGATCTCGTCGCAGCCGTAGTCGGCCGAGGCATCGATGGTGAGGTCGAGGAACGGGAGCAGCGACTCGCCGCCCTGCACCGAGAACCGCTTCTGTCCGATGAAGTTCTTGTGCATGAACGTCTCGAACGTCTCGGCCTCGGTCAGCTTGCGCAGGATGCGCCGCGCGAGCGGCGGATCGAGCGGGAGCCGGTTCATCGTCGACTCCATCTTCTCCTGGAGCCAGCGGCGCTCGGCCGGATCCTCGATGTCGCGGAACTCCGCGCCGATCGAGCGGCAGTAGGTGTTCTGCAGGATGGCGACGACGTCGCGCAGGGTGGCGGTGGGGAAGCCCGGGAGGTCGGTGCTGAACACCGCGTCGAGGTCGGACTCGGCGAGCCCGAACGTCTCGAGGGCGAAGTCGACCAGCGCCGGCGGCGCGTCGTGCGCGAGCAGGCCGAGCGGGTCGATCTGCGCGAGCAAGTGCCCGCGCGCGCGGTAGGCGGCGATGAGCTGGGTGACGCCGGCCTGCTTGACCGAGTGGCCGCCCTCCTCACGCGCACCGTCGAGCCGCGCGTGCGGCGCCGCCGTTCTGGCGTCGCCTCCGCCGATGAGCTCGTCGAGGTACGCCTTCCACTGGTCGTCGACGGAGTTGCGATCGTGCAGGTACATGCCGGCGAGCTCGCTCACGAGGCCGGCGTTGATGCCGAAGTCCTTGGTCATCGGTGGGTGGACGGACCCTAGCAGGACCCCGGGGAATTTGAAGGGATTGCCCCGTTCAAGGCGGCGGAACGGGACGCAGCTGGTCGATGTCGGGCTCGACGAACAACCAGCGAATCTCGGGCCGTGCCTTGCGGAGCTTGGCCTCGAAGTCGTTGATGCTGCGGCAGACGTCGTCCACCGGCAGCTTCTCCTTGAAGGAGACCTTGACCGCGACCATGACCTCGCCCGGCCCCTGCTGCACCGTCACCACGTGGAGCACGCGGTCGATGTCGGCGTGGTCGTCGCCGATCGCCCGCACGGCGGCCTCGATCTCCGGGTCGGCGCTCTCGCCGAGCAGGAGCGACTTGATCTCTCGACCGAGGAACACCGCGACCGCGCAGAGCACGATCCCGATCACGAGGCTGCCGCCTCCGTCCCAGCGGCCGTCCTTGGTCTTGCCCGCGAGCAGGAGCGCGGCGAGCGCCACCGCGAGGCCGAGCACCGCCGCCGCGTTCTCGCCGAAGATGACGACGAGGTCGCTGTCCTTGGTCTCGCGCAGATACTGGAAGAAGCCCCGCTCCTTGCGACGCTGGTTCATCTCCTTGACGTTGGAGAGGGTCGCGTAGCCCTCGAGCACGAGCGAGATGCCGAGGATGGTCGCGCCGAGCCCCACCCGCTCGACCGGTTCCGGCGCGAGGATCTTGTGGATGCCCTCGTACACCGAGAACACCCCACCGCCGGTGAACAGCAGCAAGGCCACGATGAACGACCAGAAGTAGACATCGCGCCCGTAGCCGAGGGGGTGGGTCGCGTCGGGCTTGCGGCGCGCGCTCTTGACCCCGATCAGCAGCAGCACCTGGTTGCCACAGTCGGCCGAGGAGTGGATGGCCTCGGCGAGCATGGAGCCGCTCTTGGTGAGCACCGCCGCCACGGCCTTGATGGCCGCGATGGTCACGTTCACGAGCAGGGACTGGATGATGTGTTTGGTGGAATGGTCTTCCGTGTCGGCCATCAGCGCTTCTTCCCAGGGCGTGACGAGGGCGGCGGGGGAGGCGTCCGGCGGCCCGCACGGGCACGAGGCGATCGCCTTCGACGCGACCGTGTACCAGGAACCGGGCGCGGCCGTCCTCGTGCTTGCCCATCGGCTTGGCGAACGTGCTCGCGGCCGCGCCGAGGACGCAGTCGAGCTCACGGGCCAGATCGGTGAGCGCCGGGCCGAGCACCTCGTCGAGCTGCTTGTCCTGCGCGCCCGAGCGGGTGCCCGGTGACAGGTCCAGCGCGACCACCCCGACGATGCGCTCCCCTTCGACGTGGAGATCCAGGACTTCGTCAGCCATTGGTAGCCTCCCCGTCTTTGTCCAAGCGACCGAGCGTATCCGAACTTGCTCTTCGAGGGGAACGTGCGCACGGTGCCGGGGTGAACCCCCGTCGGTCTCCGTTCGTAGAGGGCCTGGTCGCCCCGTGGGAGGGCCTGTTCTGGCTCGTCCGTCGGCCCCAGGCCTGGGGCCTCGCGCTGGTTCCCACGGCCATCGGCCTCGTGCTCCTGGTCGTCCTGTCGGCGGCCGGGATCGGCGCGGTCGAGCACCTGTTGCGCGATCTCCACCCTGGCACGAGCACGAGCGGGCTCCTCGGTCTGCTGGCCCACCTCGTCGGCTGGCTCGTCGCCATCGCGCTCGCCCTCGTCCTGGCCCTCGCCCTCGCGCAGCCGCTGTCGGGCACCGCCCTCGAGGCGCTCGCCGGCCAGCGCGAGCAGGAGCTCGGCATCGCGAAGCGGCCCGAGAGCAGCGCGGCCGCCTCGATCTTCCGCTCCCTGCGGGTCACCGTGTTCGGGCTCGTGTGCACGCTGCCGCTGATCGTGGCGCTCGCCGTCCTCACGCTCTTCTTCCCGGCGGCGGCGGTCGTCACGGTGCCGCTCAAGCTCGTGCTCACCTGCACCATGCTCGCGTGGGACATCGTCGACTACCCGCTCTCCCTACGCAGCGCGGGGGTGCGCGCCCGGCTCGCGTGGTTCGGCGCGCACTTCCCCGCGGCGCTCGGCATGGGCGTGGGGCTCGCCGTCATGTTCTGCATCCCGGGCGCGCAGCTCGTGCTGATCGGCGCGGGCGTCGCGGGGGCCACCAAGCTCGTGACCGACCTCGAGGCCGCGCACCGATAGGGGCCTTTCGATGGGCCGCGTCCGGGACGATCAGGGCCCGACGATGCAGCCGGACACGGAGACCGGATTGGCGCCACCGGTGGCGCTCGGCGCGTAGTTGATCTCGGCGTAGGTGGTCACCGCCGAGCACTGCGTGATCTTCACCTCGGGCGGCGCGCACACGCCCCAGCTGTCGCCGGCCGCGAAGATCGAGGCCGTGGCGCCGCTGTTGTCGATGCAGAAGCCCGACTTGCCGTTCCTGTTGCCGCTCGTCGCGCCGGAGAACACGACCGCCGAGCCCGCGCTCGGGCCGCCGAGGTCGATCCCGTTGCCGACGCCCTGCGTGAACCAGAGGCCGTGGTTCGCGTTCGCGAGCAGGGTGGAGTTGCGCAGCGCGAGGCTGGTGAAGCGGCCGACCACGAGCCCGCTCGCCTTGTTGGTCCTGGCGGTGAGCTTGTCGATCGAGTGCTTGCCGACGGTACCGCTCGCGCCGCCGCTGTGCAGCGCCACGCCGCTACCGCCGTTGCTGCTGGCGGAGCCCTGGCTGAACGTGAGCGAGATGCCTCCGCCCTCGAGGTGAACACCGTCGGCCGTGTTGCCATCGAAGGTGTTCGCGCCGTCGCCGCCCGGCACCGTCACCGATCCGAAGGCGCCGATCAGGTTGAGGCCGTGACGACCGTTCGAGTTCGCGCGGATGCTCGGTCCGACCTGCGCGGCGCCGAGGGTCATCACACCATCCTGCTTCGAGCCCGTGGCCTCGACGGCGCGCACGATCGGGATGGCGCTGGAGATGCCCGCCGAGTCGGTCACCACGCCGACGCCCGCGGTCGAGGTGATGGTGAACTGCTGGACGATCGCGCCCGGCTGCACGAACACCGCGCAATGGAAGCCGCCGCTGCCGCCAGGGCTCTTCGGGCAGCCCGCGTCGCCCTCGGTGATCTTGGTGGTCGAGGAGCCCTCGCCCTGCAGCACCACGCCGGGCTTCACGTCGAGCGGCTTGGTCTCGGCGTAGACGAACGGCGCGCCGCTGCTCCCACCCTTCACGAAGATGGTCCGCGTCTTCACGCCACCCGGGGTCGCGAGCGACGTGCCCTCGAGGATGGTGCGGAACGGGCACGCCTTGGTGCCGACGCTCGGGTTGGTCGAGGACTTGTCGACGTAGGCCTCGGTCCAGTCGGCCGGCAACGTGCCGCAGACGACGCCCGTGTCGGGCACCACCCCGGTGTCCGTGACGACGCCCGTGTCGGTCGCGACGCCCGTGTCGGTCGCGACGCCCGTGTCGGTCGCGACGCCCGTGTCGGTCGCGACGCCCGTGTCAGTCGCGACGCCCGTATCGGTCGCGACGCCCGTGTCGGTGCCAACGCCGGTGTCACCCCCGCCCCCCGAGTCGCCCCCGCCGCCCGTGTCGGTGCCGGCTCCGGTGTCGGTCGCGCCGTCCGCGCCACCATCGCCCTCGAGGCCCGTGTCGTCGCCTCCGACGTTGAAATCGCTCTCGCTCGTGGAGCCCGAGCAGGCGGCGACGGAGACCGCCGCGGAGAGGAAGACCGCGTGACGCGTGCGAACGAGCCAGTTCTGGACCATGAAGAGCCTCCCGGAAGAAAGTATGGGGAGGCCCTAGGCAAGGGTGATGCCGTAGCCATTCTGTCGAGCGCCGCGCGTTCGAACGCGCAAGCCGACGGACAGAGGCTCTGGAAGCGTTGCGGAGGGTGAACCTATTTGCGGACCCCACTGGCTTTGTCGCTCCCGCTCCGCATGCGGGGTCGGCTCAGGGGACCTCGTCCCACTCGCCCCAGCCGCCGCGCACCGAGAGGGGAATGGCGGCCTCCGAGGCCCACGCAATCCCCTCGGCCAGGATGCGGGCCGCGCCGTGGACCGCCCGCGCGATGCCGATCGGATCGGGCACGGCCGCGCGACTCATGGCCGCGACCACGAGCTCGCGCATGCCCACCCGCACGCGGTCGACGTGCACGAACCCCCGCGTCGTGGTGACCCCCCGCTCGAGCGGCAGCTCCTTGAGCAACGCCACCCCGAGCTGCGCGAGATCCATCGCCGCGTGGGGCTCGCCCGCGCTCGCGATCGGCGCCCCGTCGAAGTCGGAGACGACCAGCACGTCGACCTCGAGCTTCTCGACGATGGCGTGGAGGTGCAGCGAGAGCGCCGTCTCGGGGTCTTCGCTCCGGACCCGACGCCGCTCCGCCGCGATGAACTTCTTGGGCTTCTGGATGCGTTCGGCTGCCGACATGGCCTCCCGCTACCAGCCCCCCCCACCCCCGGCCAACAAACCACCAGATGGCCCCACAGGGCGCCAACGAGACGCCGCCCCCCTCCCGCGCGCGCAGCGGCGCACGGGCGTGGTCGGCGGTCAGCGACGCGACGTAGCCCCGCAGGGGCGGAGGAGCGGCGCGGCGGCCGACCCCGAGGGGGGCGTGAGCCCCCCTCCAGCAACTCAGCGTGGGAGGCGGTCAGCGACGCGACGTAGCCCGAAGGGCGGAGGAGCGCCGCGGCGGCCTCCCCCGAGGGGGGCGTGAGCCCCCCTCCAGCAACTCAGCGTGGGAGGCGGTCAGCGACGCGACGTAGCCCCGCAGGGGCGGAGGAGCGGCGCGGCGGCCTCCCCCGAGGGGGGCGTGAGCCCCCCTCCAGCAACACAGTCAGCGGGGGATGTCCTGGGGCGGGACGAGGAACAGCACCGTGCGCTGGTCCAGCTTCACGCCGCCGGGCATGCCGAGCACGTTGATGAAGGCGTTGTAGAACTGCGCCGTCGGCTTGGCGGGCACCGTGATGTTCATCGCCGGGATGACCTCGAAGCACACGGGGGTGCCGACCTTCACGCCCACGAACGTGTCGTCGATGCCGTCGCCGTCGGTGTCCTTGGTCGAGGCCGAGGGACAACCGGCCTTCGCGTCGCCCTCCTTCATCGCGCGGAGGGCCTTGATGAAGGCGGTGGCGTCGACAGGGGGTCCACCGTCGGTCGCCGACGGGTTCGCCGGGTCGTTGGCGGGCTGCGCGGTCACGTCGAAGACGCTGCCGACGCTGATCGCCTGGATCGCCTTGACGACGCTGGTGGAGACGCCGGTGCCGCCGCTGTGGAGGAAGTTGAGGCGGCAGGTACCACCGGGGCCCGTCGCCGGACGCGAAGCGCCGCTGACGCCTGTCGGGCAGTCCTTGAGGCCCGCGCCGAACGCGGCGGGCGGGATGTTCGACTTGGTGGCGTCGGAGATCTCGTCGGCCTGGGTCTCGGTGCCAAAGGCGGTGGTGATGTCGACGAACTTCGCCTTGGTGTCGGCGAACGCCTTCTTGAGGTCGGCCATGACCGGGGGCTTGGTCACGTCGCTGCAGTAGGGATCGTTCGCGGCGTCGTGCCAGCTGACGTCGGTGATGAGGACGACGACCGGGAGCGCGCCCGCGCGGAAGTCGACCCCGCCCTTGGTGCCCGCAGCAGGCTTGTGCGCCGGGAGGGTGCCGCCGGTCCACGCAAGAGCGCCGCCGGTCAGCATGTGCCACATCGAAGGCAGCTGCGACTCGGGGCCGTCGTAGCCACCGCTGGCGACGTACGAGAGGGTCGCCGCCTGGGCCTTGGTGATGTCGGTGGTGACCGTCTGGTAGACCTTGACCGGGAAGTCGGACGTGTCGCCGTGCGAGCACACCGGGTAGTCCTTGTGGTCGACGATGGCGACGCCGACGCTCGGGATGACCTTCTTGAGGTCGGGGATCAGCGTGGTCGAGAGGTTGCTGCGGAGGTTGGTCACCGAGCCGCTCATGGAGCCCGTGGTGTCCATGTTGAAGGCGACGTCGACCTGCTGGATCTTCGTGCCGAACTTCAGGACGTCCTTGTCCGGGCTCGGCGCGGCCTTGTAGGGCACCTCGAAGTAGAAGTCGCCCGTGCCAGGATCGTCGGACTTGCGGCGCAGCTGGATGACGGTGAGCTTGGCGGCGCCCGAGCGCTTGCCCTCGTTGACGCGGACGATCGTGGTGATGCCCTTTGCGCCGCCGGGGAGCGCGTCGATCGACGTGAAGGTCGGCCCAGCGAACCCGCCGAGGCCCGTGTCCTCGAGGGTGAACGTCGCCGAACTCGAGACGTCGGTCTTGGAGCCGTCGGGGTTGGTGGCGGTCGCCTTGTACGTGAGCGTGCCCGGGACCGCGGGCGAGGTGGTGGTGTCGATGACCACCGTGGCGTTCGCCGGCTCGAGATCGAGGCCGTCGAGCGAAGTACCTCCCTCGGGCGCCTCGTCACCACCGTCGATGACGAACCCGTCCGCCCCCGTGTCGGGGTTGAGATCGGCGGGACCACCGATGTCCTTGGTGGCGCCGCAGCCGACCACCAGGATCGACATCGCGACGGAGGAGAGAAGCAAGGATGAGCGCATGGAGACTCCTGTGAGGTTACGACGGACCCTGAAGGCGGCAAAATAGCACGAATCGACGACGAGGCACGGCCGCAAGCGAAACCCCTTGCCGCTCGCCGCGCGTCGCGAAAGCGTCCCCGCATGCACAAGCCGATTCGCCGCGCGGGGGTCATCGGGGCCGGAGTCATGGGTCAGGGCATCGCCGCCCACTTCGCCAACGCCGGGGTCGAGGTCATCCTCCTCGACATCGTCCCTCCGAACCTCACCGAAGCGCAGAAGTCCGACAAGAAGGCCCGCGATTCGTGGGCGGCAGGCGGCCTCGAGAAGGCGCAGAAGTCCCGGCCCGCCGCGTTCTTCCACGCGCGCAACGCCAAGCTCGTCAGCGTGGGCAACACCGAGGACGACCTCGGCAAGCTCGAGACGTGTGACCTCGTGATCGAGGCCATCATCGAGAAGATGGAGGCCAAGCAGGCCCTCTTCGAGAAGCTCGAGAAGATCTGCAAGCCCGGCACGATCGTGGCCAGCAACACCTCGGGGCTCCAGATCGTCGACATGCTGAAGGGCCGCAGCGAGGCCTTCAAGAAGAGCTTCCTCGTGATGCACTTCTTCAACCCGGTTCGCTACATGAAGCTGCTCGAGCTCGTGTGTGGCCCCGACACCGACCCGGCCGTGTACGCCCGGGTGAAGTGGTTCGGCGAGGACCAGCTCGGCAAGGGCATCGTGGTCGGCAAGGACACGCCGAACTTCGTCGGCAACCGCATCGGCGTGCACGCCATGCTCTCCACCATCCACCTCATGCTCGAGGAGGGGCTCGCGCCCGAGGACGTCGACGCGATCACCGGCTCGCCGATGGCGCACCCCAAGAGCGCGAGTTTCCGCACCGCCGACCTCGTCGGCCTCGACACCTTCGCCCACGTCGCCCAGAACTGCTGGGACTCGCTCCCGAACGACGAGGAGCGCGCGGTGTTCCAGGTGCCCGCCTACATCAAGGGCATGATCGAGAAGAAGTACCTCGGCGACAAGACCAGGGGCGGCTTCTACAAGAAGGTGAAGGGCGGCGAGGACGCCGGCGTGTTCACCCTCGATCCCAAGACCCTCGAGTACCGCCCCAAGGGCGGCGACGAGGGCATCAAGGCCGCCACCAAGAAGATCTCCAAGATCGAGGACCCGCGCGCCCGCGTGAAGGCGCTCGTCGCCGACCAGGGCAAAGCGGGCGCGTTCGCGTGGAAGGTGCTCTCGCGCGGCCTCGCGTACTCGGCGCGCCGCATCGGCGAGATCGCCGACGACGTGACCGCCGTCGACGAGGCCATGAAGTGGGGTTACAACTGGGAGCTCGGGCCGTTCGAGGTGTGGGACGCCCTCGGGTTCGCCGAGACCTACGACCGCATGGTCAAGGACGGCGTGAAGCTCCCGGCCTCCGTCGAGAAGATGCGCGCGTCGGGCGCGACCGGCTTCTACAAGGACGACGGCAGCGTCTACGACCTCGGCAAAGGCGCCTACGTCAAGCGCGACGTCGACCCGCGCATCACCACGCTGCCCGCCCTGCGCAAGGGCGGCGCGCCGGTGCTCAAGAACGACGGCGCGGAGGCGTGGGACCTCGGCGACGGCGTCCTCGGCATCACCTTCAAGTCCAAGGCGAACAGCATCGACCCGGACGTCATCTCGCTCATCGGCCAGGCGGTCGACAAGGCCGAGACCGACTTCTCGGCGATGGTCATCGCCAACGAGGGTGAGCACTTCTGCGTCGGCGCCAACCTGTTCCTCGTGGTCATGGCGGCCGCGTCGAACGAGTGGGAGCAGATCCGCACGATGGTGAAGGGCTACCAGGCCGCGACGCAGAAGCTGAAGTACAGCCGCGTCCCCGTGGTCGCCGCGCCTTACGGCATGACCCTCGGTGGCGGCCTCGAGCTCTGCCTGCCGTGCGCCTCGGTCCAGGCCGCGGCCGAGACCTACGCGGGCCTCGTCGAGGTCGGCGTCGGCCTCATCCCGGGCGGCGGCGGCAACCTCAACCTGCTGTGGCGCGCGCTCGAGTCGATCCCCGAGGGCATGCAGGTCGACACGCTCAACGTGGTGACCCAGATCTTCAAGAACATCGCCCTCGCCAAGATCGCGACGAGCGCCGAGGAGGGGAAGGCCAACGGCTACTTCCGCTTCACCGACGGCGTGAGCTTCGACCGCGCGCGGCAGCTCACCGAGGCCAAGGCCCGGGCCCTCGGGCTCGCGGCGAGCGGCTACCACCCGCCGGTCGCGCGCAAGTACGTGCTGCCCGGCGACAGCGGCATCGCCACGCTGTCGATGATGGTCGACACGCTGGTCGCCGGTGGCTACGCGACCGAGCACGACGCGGTCATCGCGCGCCGGCTCGCGAGCGTGCTGTGCGGTGGTCGCGGCGGCGCTTCGCGCGAGCAGAGCGAGCAGGACGTGCTCGATCTCGAGGCCGAGGTGTTCGTCTCGCTGTGCGGCGAGCCGAAGAGCCAGGCGCGCATGCAGTACATGCTGCAGAACAACAAGCCCCTGCGGAACTGATCCGGCGGGTGGACCAGCAACGGGCGCTCTCCGGGGCGCCCGTTTCGCTTTCGACGTGCTGCGGGTTAGGATGCGGCCGTGATCCTCGAGTGCAGCCACTGCGGCGCCCCCCTCGACGTGAAGGAGCAGAGCCGCCTCGTCCGGTGCACCTACTGCAAGGTGACCACCGAGCGCACGCGGATGCGCACGCTGCACCCCGAGCGGCCGATGGACTTCCGCCCGCCGGCCGTGTGGGTGCCGCCCGTCCACGTGCCTGCCGACTCGACCGTCACGCTCGCCTACCAGAAGAACGCGAACAGCGGCGCGGGCTGCCTCGTCGGCGTGATCCTCCTGTCGGTCGTCGGCGTGATCGCCGGTGTGATCTTCGCGAGCGCCAAGCGCGGCAACCTCGGCGGGGTCGGCAAGACCCAGCTCGCGGCGCTGAAGCTCGACAAGGGCCCGGGGGGCATCGGCGACAAGCTTGGCGGCAACGTGAGCGCGACCTCGATCTACGTGAAGCTCGACGACCCCCGGTACGACTACCTGTCGATGTCGTGGGACAAGGAGCACCCCGACGCGCCGACGTCGTTCTACTTCGGCATCAAGAAGGGCCAGAAGGCGCCCACCGGCGCGGCCGACAGGCTCGCGACGCACCTGCGCGGTGGCCTCGACAAGAACCACTCGTGGAGCTGGCACGGGGTCCACTTCTCGCTGGGGGAGGATGGGCACTTCAACGGCTCGGCCCGACCCATCGAGAGCGGCACCCTCGAGAACAAGGACTGGCGCAAGCAGATCGACCTGCTCTACCGGGTCGCCGTCGCCGACGTCCTCGGTGTGCCGACGAAGTTCACCGAGGACGAGATCCGCGAGCTGCTCGCCGGCGGCTATCCGCTCGCCGACGTCGGGAAGATCGACCCCCAGCTGGCGGTGGACGTCGCCGAGAGCACGGTGCTCGAGAAGTTCCCCGGGGCGAGGCGCGACTCGGGCAGCGGTGTGGAGATGGACATCCCCGTGGATCATCCCTGGCTCCTGTCCCTGGAGTTCCAGTGGCCGAACGAGAAGGGCGCCGTGTTGCAGAGCGTGCGCGCGCACCCCGCGGGTGGCTACGACCAGCTCGGCCCGCACCTCGGCGACTTCGCGCGGTGCCTCACCAAGGCCTTCGGCGCGCCCAAGGTGAGCGACACCGACTACCTCAAGAAGAAGAAGGCGTACGACTTCAAGCTGCCGGGCGAGGCGACCCTCTACCTCAACGAGTATTCGCTCGACCTGCGCGCTGGTTGGGGCACAAAAAAGCTCGACCGGCAGACGCTCCAGGCCTTCACGAAGGCCCTCGACGGCTGCCGGTAGAGAGACGAGGTCCGTCGCCTCGGATCAGATCTTGCCGATGATGCCGAAGCTGAGGCCGAGGTTCATCTGCTTGAGATCGAACTCGCGCGAGGTGGTCGTCGCGCCCGAGGTGGACTCGGTCTTGAACTTGCCGGTGAGGGGGATGTCGACGTTGATGTTCGCGCCGAACCCGAAGTGCTGGTTCACCATGAGGACGAAGCCGGGCTCGAGGTTGAGCGCGAACCCGTTGACGCTCGAGCTGGACTTGGTGACCACGCCACCGGTGGTGCGCTCGCTGCTCGTGCCCGAGGTGAAGAAGGTGAGGCCACCGCGCAGCCAGATGCCCATCGAGTCGTTGAGGCCGATGATGTAGCCCACCCGCGGCGCGATCTTGAACGCGTTGTTGCTCGGGCCGGTGTTCTCGACGGTGCTGCCGTTGCTCTCCGTCTTCTCCTTGCTGGAGCCGACCCAGAAGCCGATCGCCCCGCCGACCGTCAGGCCGTCGATGACCGCGAAGTCGAAGCCGAGCTGCGGGATGTTGTAGGGGCCGGCGTTGGGGTTGCCGACCAGGAGACCGAAATCCGTGCGCGAATCGGTCGTCTTGGTGGTGACCGTACCCGTGGTGGACTCCTGGGTGGCGCTCTGGATCTGCAGGCCGAAGATGCGCTCGGCGGAGATGAAGAACGAACCCTTGCCCGCAAGCCCCCCGGTATCCGCGGGCGCGGCCGCAGCCAGGCTGGTTGCCCCGAGGATCCCGACGACTGCACTCGCGCTCAGCAGGAACTTCCGCATGCGATTGGCCTCCTTCAAAGCCGGCGACCCGGCGGTGTGTGCGGATGAGTAGACCAGGCAGGCCCCCCCCGCATTCAAAAAAGCTGCAATCGTCACCCCCCGGAACGTGACGTTCTCGCTGGGAACCGGCCCTTCTCGGCCACGCTCGCAGGACGAGGAACCGCGCCGCCTTCGTGCTAAGGGCGAGGCATGACCGAAGTCGCCATCGTCGATGCCGTCCGCTCCGCCGTAGGCCGCGCCCTCAAGGGCTCTCTCACCCTCCGCCGCCCCGACGAGCTCGCGGGCGAGGTCATCCGCGGGTTGCTCGCGCGCACGAAGATCGACCCGGCGCTGGTCGAGGATCTCGTGCTCGGGTGCGCGATGCCCGAGGGTGAGCAGGGGCTGAACGTCGCCCGTCCCGCCGGGCTCCTCGGCGGCCTCTCCGTCGACTCGTCCGCGATGACCATCAACCGCTTCTGCTCGAGCGGGCTGCAGGCCCTGGCGCTCGGCGCGGGCGCCATCCTCATGGGCACCAACGACGTGCTCGTCGCCGGCGGCGTCGAGTCGATGAGCATGGTCCCGATGACGGGCAACAAGCTCACCGCCTCGCCCGAGGTCATGGACAAGTACGCCTCGGTCTACACGCCGATGGGCATCACGGCGGAGAACGTGGCCACGCGCTTCGGCGTCAGCCGCGAGGCGCAGGACGCCTTCGCGTTCGCCTCGCACAAGAAGGCCTCGGCCGCGCGCGAAGCGAAGGCGTTCGCCGCCGAGATCGTCCCTGTCTCGGGCATCCGTTACAACGGCAACGAGCGCCTCGAGTTCGCGTTCGCCGACGACGAGCTCATCCGCCCCGACACCACCCTCGAGGGCCTCGCGCAGCTCAAGCCGGTGTTCTCGCAGAAGGGCTCGGTCACTGCTGGCAACAGCTCGCCGCTGTCCGACGGCGCGGCCGCTTCGCTCCTCATGAGCAAGGAGAAGGCCGCCGAGCTCGGCGTCAAGCCGCTCGGCTGGTTCCGCCACTTCGTGACCGTCGGCGTCGACCCGGCCATCATGGGCATCGGGCCGCTGCCCGCGATCCAGAAGCTGTTCAAGAAGACCGGCTTCGCGGTGAAGGACATCGACCTCTTCGAGATCAACGAGGCCTTCGCGAGCCAGTCGGTCTACTGCCAGCGCGAGCTCGGCATCCCCGACGAGAAGCTGAACGTCAGCGGCGGCGCGATCGCCCTCGGCCACCCGCTCGGGTGCACGGGCGCCAAGCTCGTCGCCACGGCGCTCCACGGCCTCCGTCGCCGCGGCGGCAAGCGCGCCATCATCAGCATGTGCATTGGCGGCGGCATGGGCGCCGCCGGCCTCGTCGAGCTGGCCTGAGGGCCGGCCCGGGGGCTCAGCGAGCGATCCCGACGAACAGCGCGACCACCGAGAGCACCGCGGCGACGGCGAGCGTCACCGCGGAGATGGCGCGCAGAGAACTCGGGCGGTGGCTCACCTCCAGGGACTGCGCGACCAGGATCCGATCGTCCTTCCCGGACGCGCGATAACCGTCGTCGCGTGCGGTCACCCGGCGCTCCACGAGCAGGCGCACGCGCACCCGCGGGGTCTTGCCGAGCTGCAACGCCCTCGTCGGACCGTCCTCGCCCTCGCCCGCGAGCGCCACGTCGGGGACCTCGATGGGGACCTCGCGCCCTCGATGCTCGAGGACGCCGCGACCAGGCTCGAGGGCCAGCAAGCGCGCCTCGACCTCGCCGGCGTCGAGGCCCCCGTCGAGCAATGTGGCCAGCGACACGGTGGGGATGCCCGGCGCCGGCGGCGGCCGCACGAGGTAGGCCGCGATGGCCTCGAGGCCGCCGAGCCCGGGCGCGAGCGCGGGGACCACGCCGTGGTTCACACCCATCGACGACAGCACGGCACCGAGGCCGTTCACGCCGGCGAAGGTGACCAGCCCGATCCCGTTGATGGCCGCGAACGCGACCGAGCCCACCGCGTTGAGCCCGAACGCCGCGAGCCAGCCGATCGCGTTCATGCCGATGGCGATGGGCCCAATCGCGACCGAGAAGCCGATCGCGACCACGCCGATCGCGACGTTGCCCACCGCGATGAAACCGACGGCGACGTTCCCGAAGGCGAAGAACGGGAGCGGCTTCGCTTCGTCGGCCATCGGCCCAGCGTACGCCGACGTCCCGCCCTAGGTCGCCGAGAGGTGCGGCTGCACGTTGTCGTGCACCCACTGGACGATCTCGGCGAGCGTGGTGCCGGGCGTGAAGATGCCCTTCACGCCTGCGGCGCGGAGCTTCTGGAAGTCGTCGTCCGGGATGATGCCGCCGCCGAACACGACGATGTCCTTGGCGCCGCGGTCACCGAGCGCCTGGATCACCGCCGGGAACAGGGTGTTGTGCGCCCCGCTCATGATCGACAGGCCGACGGCGTCGACGTCCTCCTGCACCGCGGCGGAGGCGATCATCTCCGGGGTCTGGTGGAGCCCCGTGTAGATCACCTCGAAGCCGGCGTCCCGGAGGGCGCGGGCGACGACCTTGGCGCCACGATCGTGGCCGTCGAGACCGGGTTTCGCGACGAGGATGCGGACCTTGGCGTTGGCCATCTCGGGGGCGGCTGATAGCACGTCGGGGCTCAGGTGCGCAGGCGCCGCGCCTCGAGGATGGCGGGGGCCACGTTGCCGGGCGCGAGGCCGAGCGCCCGCTCGAGGTCGTTGAGGGCCTCGAGCCGCACCGCATCGACGCGCGGCACCACCGCGACCGCGGCGGCCACCTGGAGGGCGAGCACCCGTCCCTCTTCGGGGAGGCTGGCCGCGAGCTTGCCGAGCTGCTCGATCGAGGCGCGGAAGCCCCCGATCGTCAGCCGTGCGATCGCGGCGGTGGCCCGGTCGCGGAGCGCCAGGCGGGGCAGCTCGGGGCGCATCGTGCGCAGCGTGAAGACGAGGGCGGCGATGGGACCGGCCAGCGGATCGTTGGCGGGGTCGCGCGAGGGCGCGCCGTCGGCGACGACCACCAGGAGGGAGGTGTCGAGCGCCAGATCGAGGTGCAGCGCGCGCTCGACCCGGGGCCGCGGCGTGGGGGTGGCGACGTTCCAGGCCGAGAGCAGCGCGAGGCGGAAGCGCAGGGCCCTCGCCCGCGCGAGGGTGGCGCGCACGCCGACCGAGCGCTCGACGAGGCGGTCCGGCTGGTGGTCGAGCTCGCCCATCGCGAGCAGATCGCGCAGGATCGCGTCGCGCTCCTCGGCGTCGAGGGCGTGGGTCTCGGGCGGCAGGGGCGCGGCGAAGGGGATGTCGTCGACGGGGGTGACGTCGTCGCTCGAGTCGATGCGCCGCTGGGCGAAGCGCTCCCAGTCGACCGTCTCGGGCGCGACCGAGTCGGGAGGGGCGTCCTCGGACGGAGGCGGCAGCACGGATTCGCGCTCCTCGGCGGGAATGGCGAGGGAGAAGTGCACGTCGCCCCCGCGCTCGCTCGCCGGGACCGGCGCGGGGGGAGGCACCGAGTCGGCGAGGGTCGGCCGGCGGTGCTGCCGCACGTCGACCGCCGGGGCGATGTAGACGGGGGCGTCGTCGAGCGCGCGGAAGCCCGACGGATGCGCGGGCGCAGGCTGGCTGCGCTTCCCGTGGGGATCGTCCGGCATCGTCCCCCGGAGTATAACCTCGCCCCCGCGCGAGGAAGCCCCCGATGAACATCTCGACGACGATCCGTCTCCGCATGTCCTCTCACGACGCCCACTACGCGGGCGAACTGGTCGACGGTGCCCGCATGCTGGCGCTGTTCGGGGACGTCGCGACGGAGCTCCTCATCCGTCTCGACGGCGACGAGGGCCTGTTCCGCGCCTACGAGAACGTGGAGTTCCTCGCCCCGGTCTACGCGGGCGACTACGTGGAGGCGTTCGGCGAGATCGTCCACGTGGGCCGCTCGTCGCGGAAGATGCGCTTCGAGGCCCGGAAGATCGCCGGGAACATCCGCAAGCCCGGGGTGCCGGCCAGCGCCGCCGAGCACTACGAGCCGCCGATCGTGGTCACGCGGGCCACGGGCACGTGCGTGGTGCCGGTCGAGCTCCAGCGCCCGCGTCTGCCCGGCGGTCCGCTCGCTCTGCCCGGCACGGAGCCGCTTCGTCAGCTCGTCGCAGGTAGCTCCGACCTGATCGTCACGGCCGCGATCGTCGGGGCCGAGGTCACCCGCGCGCAGACCCGGTGGGTCCCGTTCACGCCCGAGGAGATCGCCGACGAGGCCGCGCGGTGCCGCGAGGCCGGCGCCGCGGTGATCCACCTGCACGTGCGCACCGACGACGGCGCACCGACGCAGAGCAAGGACCGCTTCCAGGCCACGATCGAGGCGATCCGCCGCAAATCCGACGTGATCGTGCAGGTCACCACCGGTGGCGCGGTGGGCATGTCGATCGACGAGCGCTGCCAGCCGCTGACCCTCTCGCCCGAGATGGCCACCCTCAACTGCGGCACCATCAACTTCGGCGACGACGTGTTCGTCAACACCCGGCGCGAGATCCGCGACATCGCCGCGCGCATCCGCGAGCACCGGTCGGTCGCCGAGTGCGAGGTCTACGAGGTGGGCCACCTCGACGAGGCGCTCGCGCTCCACCAGGCGGGGCAGCTCGGGGCGCCGCTCCACGTGCAGTTCGTGCTCGGCGTGCCCGGGGCGCTCGGCGCGCGCGAGAGCACGCTGCGCTTCCTCGCGAGCGAGCTCGCGGCGAGCGGGGTCGCGCACACCTGGGGCGTCGCTGCGGTCGGTCGCCACCAGCGCCCGATGACCGAGCTCGCCATGCGGCTCGGCGGGCACGCGCGCGTCGGCCTCGAGGACAACGTCTACCTCGACAAGGGCGTGCTGGCCGAAGGGAGCGCGCCGCTCGTCGCCCGCGCCGCGGCCTACGGCAAGAGCATCGGTCGCACGCCGGTCGATCCGGCCCGGGCCCGCAGCATCCTCGGGATCGCGTGAACGACAAGGTCAACCGCCCGCTGTTCACCGAGCGCCCCGAGCCGCACCACCCCGTGCTCGTGGTGGACGTCGCCGTGCCGGTGCCCGTCGATCACCCGTTCACCTTCGAGCTCCCGGTCTCGCTGCACACCAAGGTCGTGCCCGGCATGCGCGTGCTCGTGCCGTTCGCGGGGCGGCGGCTGCTCGGCGTGGCGCTCGAGGTGCGCGCGCCGAAGCCGAGCGACCCGCAGGGCAAGCTGCGCGAGGTGAGCGCGATCGTCGACGACGCGCCGGTGCTGCCCAACGAGCTCCTCGGCTTCCTGCGCGAGCTCGCGCGGTATTACTTCGCGCCGCTCGGCGAGGTGCTCGCGCTCGCCGTGCCCGCGGTCGAGCGCAAGACGATGGCGGAGCTGCGCGGCGCCGGCATCGCCCCCCCCACCACCGCGAAGATCGCGCCGTCACGGCTCGTGCGCTTCGTGACGGCGTTGCCGCTCGCGCCACCGCCCCCGAAGAAGCTCGGCCCGGTGCAAGCCGCCGTGCTGGCGAAGGTGCTCGAGGCCGAGATCAGCCTGCCCGCCTTGACCCAGGCGTTCGCGACGGCGCCGGCCGCGGTCAAGAAGCTCGCCGCGCTCGGGCTCGTGAGCGTCGAGGAGCGACGCGTCGACAAGAGCCCCTTCTCCGAGCAAGAGGCCCGCGACGTACCCCCGGAGCTGACGACGGAGCAGGCCATCGCGGTGGAGGCGATCACGGCGTCGCTCGACGGCGCGCCGAAGGCGTTCCTGCTCCACGGCGTGACCGGCTCGGGCAAGACCGAGGTGTATCTGCGCGCGATCGCGGCCACGCTCGCGCGCGGCAAGGGGGCGCTCGTGCTCGTGCCCGAGATCGCGCTCACGCCGCAGCTCGTGGCGCGGTTCCGCGCGCGCTTCGGCGACGAGGTCGCGGTCGTGCACAGCGCGCTCTCCACGCGGGCGAGCTGCGGGTCGCGATCGGGGCGCGCTCCGCGCTGTTCGCGCCGGTGCCCGACCTCGGCCTCGTGGTCGTGGACGAGGAGCACGACGGCTCGTTCAAGCAGGAGGAGGGCGTGCGCTACCACGCGCGCGACGGCGCCATCCTGCGCGCGCACCGGGCCCACGCGGTCTGCGTGCTCGGGAGCGCCACGCCTTCGCTCGAGAGCGTGGCCCTCGCGCGCCAGGGTCGCATGACCACGCTGCGGCTGCTCGACCGCGCCAAGAAGCAGCCGCTCCCGAGCGTGCGCATCGTCGACCTGCGCCACGTCGGCGCCGGCCCGAGCGGGCACCCCAAGCTCTCGCTGCCGCTGCACCGCGCCCTCGAGCACGTGCTCGCGCAGAAGGAGCAGGCGATCCTGTTCCTCAACCGCCGCGGCTTCGCGCCCACGCTGATCTGCGAGGCCTGCGGCGAGATCGTGCGTTGCCCGCGGTGCGACGTGAGCCTCACGCTCCACAACCGCCGCGGCACCCGCGCGCGTCGCGACGGCACGCTCGAGGAGGTGCCGCCCGGCCTCCGCTGCCACTACTGCGACCACCTCGAGGCGACCCCGCGCGCCTGCAAGAAGTGCAAGGCCGAGAAGCTCTCGCTCGAGGGGACCGGCACCGAGAAGCTCGAGGAGGTGCTCGCGGCGGCCTTCCCCGCGGCGCGGGTCGCCCGGCTCGACCGCGACGTCGGCGGCGGCAAGCAGGTGGAGCAGATCCTGCGGCGCGTGCGCGCGCGCGAGGTCGACATCCTGGTCGGCACGCAGATGGTCACCAAGGGGCACGATCTGCCGTTCGTCACGCTGGTCGGGGTGATCGACGCCGACGGGGCGCTGTCGCTGCCCGATTTCCGCGCCGCCGAGCGCACGTTCCAGCTCCTCGTGCAGGTGGCCGGACGCGCCGGTCGCGCCGACCTCGAGGGCACCGTCATCGTTCAGACGCGCTCTCCCGACCACCCCGCGATCGCGTGCGCGGCGCGCCACGACGTGCTGGGCTTCCTCGCCCACGAGCTCAAGGACCGCGAGGAGCTCGGGTATCCGCCCTTCTCGCGCCTCGTGCTGGTGCGCCTCGAGGGCCCGGACGAGCCGCGCACCGCCGCCCTCGCCGCCAAGCTCGCCGAGGCCGCCCGCGCGACGCCGGAGGTGAGCGAGGGGCACGTCGAGGTGGCGGGGCCGATGCCCGCGCCGATGCCCCGGGTGCGCGAGCGCTACCGGTACCGGGTGCTCCTGCGGGGGCAACGTCCGCTGGTGCGCAACGTCGCGATGGCGGTGCGCGCTGCGCTCGCCGCCGAGGGCAAGGGCGCGGTGCGCGTCATCCTCGACGTGGATCCCCTCTCGATGATGTGACGCTATGCTTCCGCGCATGTCGCTGACGGTCTCTCGCCAACGGTTCCTCGACGTCGCCCGCGCGCTCGCCCTCGTCTCGCCGCTCGCGGCGGCCTGCGGCGGCGGGTCTGTCCCACTCGCGAACTCCGGCGGGGGAACGGCCGCGAGCGCGAGCGCCTCGACCACCGTCCCCGAGGGCAACGATCCCTCGACGGGCACGGGCCCTTGTCGCTGCTCGTGGGACACGAAACAGGCGGCCGCGCCGCGCGTCTGCAAGAAGGGCGAGCCGAGCTACGAGGGCGTCCCGTGTGTGCCCGGTCAGCACTATCCGAGCGGTGAGGGCGAGATGGACCCGCCGACGCTCGGGCCGCTCGATCCGCCCGATCTGGTCGCGCGCAACTGAGGCCCTGCTCGCGCGCTACCGAGGCTCGCGGCGAGCGCTACGCCTTGGCGGCGCGCTCGTCGCGCGTGGCCTCGAGCTGCAGGAGCATCAGTCGGTCCTTCGGTCGAGAGAGCTTCCGCTTCACCTCGATGAGCCGGTCGAGGGACAAGACGAGCGGCCGCACCGGACCGAGGTCGACGACCTCGGCGAACGGCAGCAGCGCGGCGTAGTCCGTGTCCTCCTCGATCGTGGCGAGCAGGTCGAGCACCCCGAGGCGGGTCGAGAGCAGCTTGTGCCCGGACGAGCGCAGGTGCGAGTCGTTCGGCCGCAGCTTGCGGGCGTCGGTCCGGAACACCGCGTCGAGGTCGACGAGGGCAGCCGCGAGCGGGGCGAGGTTGTCCTCGCTGCGGTCGTAGACGACGTCGATGTCGAGCGTGGTGATGGGCACGCCCTGCAGCACGGCGGCCGCGCCTCCGACGACGATGAATCGCACGTCGTGGGCGGCGAGTACGCCGAACAGCTCAACGGTACGGATCACGACGCGCCTCGACGAGCTCGGCCAGCTGCATCGCGTCGTCGAGGATCGCGAGCCGCTCGACGGGGGTGAGGGTCAAGAACCAGCGGATGAGGGAGCGGTCGACGCCGTTCTCGTCGTAGACGTCCTCGTCGCTCGCGGTCCTCGCTTCGATCGTCACGGCCCACCGAGTATAGCGCGCGGTTCGCGCCCCCGAGTCGTGCTTGCTACCTTCGCCGCATGCGCACCGGTCTCTTGCTCGCGCTGCTGCTCGTGACGGCGTGCAAGTCCAAGGAGCCCCCGGCCGAGGAGCCGCCGCCGCCGAAGGCCAAAGCGTCCGCGTCGGCGACTCCCTCGGTCGAAGTGGCCCCGAAGCAGACCACGGCGCGCATCATCGCCAGGCGAGACAAGATCGACACGTGGCACCTCGTGCCCGTGGAGGGAGAGCCGGTGCCGCTCGGCTTCGACAAGAAGGGCAGCGCCACCTACGTGTTCACGCTCACGGGTGGCCTCGCGCTGGTGAAGTTCCAGGTCGACGGGGAGAGCGCGCCGTCCCTGTTCCTGGCCTCGATCAAGGGCGACGCCCTCTACCTCGGCCCCGTGATCGAGAAGGACATGACGGACACATTCGTGATCGCGACCTCGCGCGACGGGCGCACGGCGCTGCTCGGTCGCAGCCGCAAGGGCGTGTCGGCCGCGGCCGCGGAGGAGACGGTGTGGATCACCAAGCTCGGCGTCACGGGCCCGGTGGTGCGATGGACCGGTCGCTCGTCGTCCGGGGGCACGGTGTCGCCCGACGGCACCCGCGCGCTCTTCAGCGGCGTGCCCAGCACGTGCACCGCGGCGTGGGTGGGCAACTGCCCGTTCCACACGTTCAAGGTGGACCTCACCGCGAAGGCGCCGGTGGTCGAGCCGTTCGAGACCCCGAAGACCGGCGCCGCATACCAGCCGCGCTTCCACCCGACGGACCCCGAGACCGTCTACCTCCAGAGCACGGTGACGGTGGCCGAGGGGTGCACGGACGTGAACCACTGCCGCCACGACCTCGTCGCGCGCAGCTTCACGAAGAACGAGCCGGCGCGCCTCGTGCGCAAGAACGCCTACGGCATCGCGTTCTCGCCGAGCGGCGCGGTGTGGACGTTCCTGTCGCTCGAGGGGTCGGCGTGCACCGCGCTGCCCTGTCAGGCCGCGGCGCTCTACGTGGGGAAGGAGACGGACCTGCCCCGCGACCCGGTCGGCGCGGACGTGGCGGTGTTCGGCGTGCGCTCGCTGTCGCCCGACGAGCTCGCGTTCGGCTACCGCGGCACGGAGGGCGGCCCGAGCGGCACCACGGGCCTCGTGATCCGGAGCGTGGCGGGGAAGAAGCTACGCTTCCTCGACGGGTACACGCCGTTCGGGTGGCTGTAGCTGCTCAGCTCGGAGCGCTCCCCCATCAGGAGTGCCCGGCACCTCGACGAGAACCCGGGGGGGAGGCATCGTGACCGTGCGCTGGAAGGCTTGACCGCACAGGAGCTTCGCAGGCTCACCCGCTCCGCATACGCTCGTCCCATGAAGGCGAGGGGCGTTGCGGCCTTGGTGTCGATCGGGAGCCTGCTGACGGCGCAGGCCGCGGACGCGTGCGGCATCTTCGGGAGCCGCACCCTCAAGCCGTTCGAGTACCCGTACCTCACAGAGGAGCGCGTGCTCATCGTCTGGGATCAGCAGACCCACCGGGAGCACTTCGTTCGGGAGGTGCGGTTCGACAAAGCCAACCAGAGATTCGGATTCGTCATCCCCACGCCCACGCGACCTGCGGTGAAGAAGGTCGAGAAGTCTCCGTTCCCGGCGTTGCAGGACGGCTTGCCGTTCGAGGTCTCGCAGGGGGGCTTGGGTTTGGTCGGAAACATGGGCAATGGCGGCGGCGGCAAGATGAGCTCTCTGGGCTCAGGACCTCCGCCGGTCGAAGTGCTCGCGGTGCAACGCCTCGGGAAGTTCGACGCGTTCACGCTCGCGGCGCACGAGGCGTCCGCGTTCCGCAAGTGGCTCGACGACAATCAGTTCGGCACCGATGCGGACGTCGAGAAGTGGCTCGCGCACTACATCGAGTCGGGGTTCTACTTCGTCGCGCTCCGCTACGACGCCAAGGCCGACGAGATGCCCGGCATGAGCTCCGAGGTGCTCGACGTGTCGTTCGACACCGAGCTGCCGTTCTATCCGTACTTCGAGCCGCGCGCGCCCGCGGGGCAATACGTGCGGCGGCTCACGACGTGGTTCGTGTCGCAGGAGAAGATGCTGCCGGTCGGCGCGACCGTTCACGATGGCAAGCTCGAGCTCGTGCGGCCCTGGCACGCCGGGGGGGAGTATCACCCGACGCCGAAGCTGCTCGGCGCGGCGATGCCCGAGTTCGCGTCGATCCTGCCGAGCGACAAGCCCGAGCTCCAGGTCCAGGTGTTCCGCGATCGGAAGATCTCACGAGCGGAGTTCCACGATGTGGTGTTCGTGCCGACGACGCCGAAGTCGGGCGAGGTAGAGAAGCAACGCGCGATGATGGCGTGGCTGGACCCGAGCATGTTCCAGCCCAACGGGGCTGCGGCATCGGCGGCGCCGGCGGCGTCGACGTCCGCATCGACGTCGGCCTCTGCATCTGCATCGACGTCTGCGTCTGCATCCGCGGCCCCGGTGTCTGGTCCCAAGGGCTCGTGCGGCGTGGGGGCGCGTGGCGACGTGGGCCCGTGGTGGATCGCGCCCGTCCTGGTCGCGCTTCGACGCCGGCGTCGCCTCTGGGGCGCTGGCGATCGGCGCGGTGCTCGGGTGCAAGCGTGAGCCAGCGCCCGTGGCCTCGTCGGCACCCGGCAGCGCCGCTCCCAGCGTGAGCGCCATCCCGATCTCGCTGTCGGCGAGCGGGAGTTCCGCGCCGAGCGTGGCGTTCGTGCCGCGTCTCTCTGCAGAAGAGCGCAAGGCCCGCGAGACCTTGCTGCTGGCGGCGTTCGCCGGCACCGTGCCTTCGGCGGTGCGCCTCGAGGCTGGGCCGTTTGCCGATCCGAGCCCGCAATCCAACGAGAAGAAGCTCGAGAGCATCAAGGAGGGCACCGTCGAGGTCACGGGCCCGCTGCCAGAGAACGTCATCCTACGCATCGTCCGCGCGAACTTCGGGCGGTTTCGCGCGTGCTACCAGCAGGGCTTGAAGGCAGACCCGAGCTTGCAGGGAACCGTGGGGGTTCGCTTCATCATCAACCTCCAAGGGGAGGTCGAGTCGGCCAAGTCGACCGGCGGAACCCTGTCCGATGCGAAGGTGGTCACCTGTGTCGTGGGGGTCTTCTTGCGTCTGGCCTACCCGGAGCCCGAGCAGAAGAAGGTGATGGTCACCTATCGACTCGACTTCGGTCCGGGCTGAGCTCCGAGAGGGAACGCTCTTCCATGTCTCGCCCCTTCCGCATCGCGCTCGCCGCCGCGCCGTTCCCGAGGTCGATGGCGGACGGCCTCGCGCAGGTCGACACCTACGCCGCCGAGGCGGCCGCGCGCGGCGCGAAGATCGTGTGCTTCCCCGAGTCGTATCTGCCTGGCTACCGCGGGCCCGAGGGCGGAGAGACCGTCGCCCCCCACACGCCGAGCGATCTCGCCTCGGCTCTCGTGCGCGCCCGCGCGATCGCCAGGAGCCATCGTATCGCGCTCGTCCTCCCGATGGACGAGCACGACCCGGAGTCGAAGGCCGTCTTCAACGTCGCCGTGGTCATCGACGCCGAAGGGAACGTGCTCGGGCGCCAGACCAAGAACCAGCTCGATCCGACCGAAGACCGGCTGTGGGTGCCGGGTCACGGCCGTACGGTGTTCGAGGTCGACGGCGCGCGGTTCGGCGTCGTCATCTGCCACGAGGGGTTTCGATATCCCGAGACGGTTCGCTGGGCCGCGCGCCACGGCGCAGAGATCGTGTTCCACCCTCACCTCACCGGCACCAACGCCGAAGGCGGCCGGCGCCTGGTCGAGTGGCGAGCGCCCAGTAACCCCTACTACGACAGCGCGATCGTGTGCCGGGCGCTCGAGAACACGATCTTCTTCGCGAGCGTGAACTACGCGCTCTCGTTCCCCGACTCCGCGACGGCGATCGTCGGACCAGAAGGCGAGCTCGTGGCGCGACAGCCGTACGGGCAAGCGGGGGTGCTGGTCGCCGACGTGGACCTCGCGACGGCCACGCGCGCCCTCGCCCTCCGCTGCCGAGTCGACGAATACGCCTGAAAATCCTGGCTCGGGCGGTCGGTTCCGGCACCCGAACGACTTTTTCGTTCGTTTCGTTCGAGGTAGCCTGGGCCGCCGATGCCGAGCTCCGAAGACGCCCGCCGCGCCCTCGTGGCGCTCGCCCCGCTCCTGCGCAAGAAGACGGCCGCGCTCCTCCCCGTCCGCATCGGCACCGGGGCGACCGCGGTCACGCTCCTCCTCCCGAGCGACGTCTTGCCACTCTTGGCCGAGGTGCTCGGCACCCTCGCGAGCGGGCGCGACGTCTCCGTGCTCTCCGCCGACCGCGAGCTCTCGACGCAGGAGGCGGCCGAGCTGATGGGGCTCTCGCGCCCCACCGTCGCGAAGATGCTCGACGAGGGCGAGCTCGGCGGTCGCAAGGTCGGCGTGCGTCGCCGCATCCGCGCCCTCGACGTCGAGCAGTGGGTGGGCCAGCGCGAGGCCATTCGTCGATACGTCGACGAGCTCCTCGCCAGCGCGCCGCCGCTGGAGACACCCCGCCGGAAGAGGCGATAGGTGGAAACGTTCACGCGATTGCAACACGTTCGCCGCAGCGACATGGCTGGTGCGATCGAGACCCACTGCGCCCTACGAACTCCGGACGCCCGATGCCTTCCTCGAGGGTGTCCGTACTAGGCTGGTCGCGCATGGAGCGAGTCGCGCCGCCCGCGCCCGAGCTGCCGCCGTTTCCGATCGAGCTCACGCTCGCGACGAGGTGGCGAATCGCCAGCGCGCCCGCTCTCGTTGCCACCTGCTCCAAGCGCTCCGTTGAAGTGTCTGCTCGGGCAGGAGGTCCCTTCAGACCGGCCACACGTGTGCAGCGCGGGGACGTCCGTCCGACGGCTTCGGCGGGCCGAGGAGTTCGAGACCGAAGTCGTCGACGAACTGACCGAGCGCCGCCCAGTCCGTGTACTCGTAGTCGCGGGACGTGTCGGTGCCCCCACCCGTCTTCTTCGCGATGCGTCGCATCACGAAGCGCATCACGAAGCCGTACTGGCTGTAGCGCAGGGCGCCTGCGACCGGGCGCTGTCGGGTCGGGCTCCACCCCGTCTCCGCGAAGAAGGCGTCCATGATCTTGCGAACGTCCCCCTCGCTCGATTTCCGCTGCTCGGGCGGCGTCCCAGGGCGTTCGACTCCCGCCTCGCTCAAGCTGAACGAGAGGAACGCCGTGGGGATCGACGCGAGCTCGGCGTGGTGGTGCTTCACGAACTTCACCATCGCTCCCTCGTGCTTTCCCATGTGGATGGACGCGGCGAGGAGCGCCCCGGCGTAGCCGGCGAGGGAGTAGCCCTCGGGCAGGTGGGCGACGTCCTCGACGTCGACCTCGGCGCCCGAGTCGCGCAAGCGGGCGGCGACGTAGTCGCCGATCTTTCGAGTCTGGCCCTCTTTGGTGGCGAAGAGAACCGCGATGCGCGTTCGGGCGATGGACATGGGCACCAGGGGTGCAATCGTCGAGCCGCTCCGTCCTCACCGCGGCCCCGCGAGGTCGGGTCGCCGCTCGCCGATCGGTCGCGGCACGAACGCCCCGGCGTGGCGCGCGCCCGAGGCACGTCGCCGCACCTAGAGACAGCTCCGTTCGATCTCACGAGCGGAGCCGTCCCTCGCGCAGCGCGAACCATCGACGCCCGTCACTCCTGGTCTGTCTCTGGCGAGCGACGACGTTCCTCGAGGGTCGCGCGGAGGACAGGCAGCGCGGCAAGATCCTTCGGTCGCCCTGCGCGCTCCTTGATACCGATCAGCTGCTCGAGCGAGAGAGCGCGACAGCGGAGACCGTCGCCCAGCTCCAGTGTCGTGGCCTCCGCGATGAGGTCATCGAAGGTCCTTTCGCCATCGATCGTACCGAGGCAGTCTATGTCACCCAGGCGTGTCGTCAGCAGCTGGTGGCCCGGCCCGATCAAGTGGGACTCGCCCGGCGCGATGCGGCGCCGATCGGCCGACCCGATAGCATGCCTACGACGACGAACTCGACGTCGTGTCGGGCGAAGTGCCGGAGGGCGTCAACGAACCGCGCGCTTCGCATTGAGCTCACGAATCTCCCAGATGGACTCGACGAACTGCTCGAGCCGTTCGAGTCGCTGCACTGGGGTCAGGGCGAGGGACACGCGAATGAGGGTGCGATCGACGCCGTCCTCGTCGTGGGTCGGTCCTGCCTCGTCGGCCAGCTGCGTCGGCACGAACAGAGCGTAGCAGACGAGCGGCGCTGCACGCCGTACGCAACTTCCCCGCCCCTCGTGCCGACCCCCGGCATGCGCCCGCTCCTCCTCGCCGTCCCCCTCCTCGCCTGCTCCCCCGCGCCGCTCGAGTCGCGCGCCGAGCCCACCGCCATCCTCGCGCCCCTGCGCATCGCGGCCGCAAGCGACGGCGGCCTCGCCTTCGTCGATCTCACGAGCGGCGCCGTCCTCGCGCACCGGGAATCCGGCCCCCTCGAAGACCTGGTCGTCGACCCGTTCCGCAAGCAGGTGCTCGCGTTCGAGACCATCCCCCGCGAAGAAGGCGGCTACGTCGTCCACCACCCCCTGGATCCGACCGCCGTTGCGCGCCGCTGGTTCGTCGACGGCACCGCGCGCCTCGCGGCGGTCCCGGCGGGCACCCTCGTCTTCGAGCGCTCGTACGGCGAGCGCTGGCGCCTCGTCGGCGATCGGCCCCTCTCCTCGCTGCCCTCCCCGCTCCCGCGGAGCCCCTTTGTCGAGGGCACGCGCGCGCTCGGCCTCACCGAAGACGGCGTGCTCCACACGGTGGAGACCTCCCCCTTCGCGGTCGCGGCAGAGCGCCCGTTGCTGCTGACGCACCGCACCGCGCGCGTCGCCCGGACCTCGAGCGGCCTTTGCGCCCTCGACCTCGAGAACGGTGTGCTCGTGCTCCGGACGCTGGAGGCCACCGCGACGCCTCTCGCGATCCGCGCCGGTGCGATCGTCGATCTCACTCCCTACGAAGGAGGTCTCGCGGCGCTCGTGGATCAGCCCCTCCAGCTCGTCGTCGTGCGCGGCACCGTGGCGCACGCGCTCCCGCTGCCCGGGCATCCCTGCGGCGAGGAGCACCCGGGCTGCCACGCGCTCGTCGCCGCGCCGCCACGCGTCGCGATCGGCACGCGGGATCGCGTCCACGTGGTGCGCATGTCGGCGGATCTGCGCCTCGACCTGGAGAACACGCTGGAGGGCGTGCACGGACCGATCGCCGGGCCCCTGCCCTGAGCTACCCTGTCGGGATGCGCAATGCCTTCTTCGGGTGCTCGATCGCCTTCGTCCTTGGACTCGTGGGCTGCACCGGCGAAGAAGGAACGACCGTCCCCGAGGACTCGGGCGCGCCGACCGACAGCGGTGGCAGCGACTCGACGCTCGACACGTCGACCGACGGCGGCGGCGACTCCACGAGCGACGCGACCGACACCGGCACGCCCGTGGACACGGGCACGCCGAGCGACACCGCCCCTGGCGACGCGACCGACGGCGGCGTGGCCTGCGCGCCCACCCCCGCGCCCGCCATCACCAAGACCGGCGCCGCCAACAAGATCCTCCTCAAGGGCACCGTCGTCACCCCCGACACGGTCTTCGTCGGCGAGGTGCTCGTCGAGGGCGACACCATCACCTGCGCGGCCGCCTCGTGCGCGGGCTCCGCGGGGGCGGCCGCGGCCACCGTCGTCGAGACCAACGGCATCATCTTCCCGGGCCTCATCGACACCCACAACCACATCCTGTTCGACATCTTCGACGAGACCGACTGGGCCCCCACCAAGGCCTACGGCAACCACGACCAGTGGACCGCCGAGCCCAAGTACTCCGCGATGGTCGACGCGAAGCAGTACCTGAACGGCGAGGGATCCACGGCCGATTTCGGCTGCGAGATGGACAAGTTCGGCGAGCTCAAGGGGGTCGTCGCCGGCACCACCTCCATCGCCGGCGCGGCCAACTCGGCCAACCGCGCGTGCTACGGCTCGCTCGCGCGCACCATCGACCAGTCGCCGAACGACCTCGGCGCCGACAAGGTGCAGATGGCCACGCTGTTCCCGACCAAGACCGCCGCGGACGGCGTGTGCGGCAACTTCACCGACGGCTCGACCGACGCCTACCTGATCCACATCGCCGAGGGCGTCGACGCGACGGCGCTGAACGAGTTCGCCAAGCTCGGCTCGATCACCACCACGGCCAACTGTCTCTACGGGCCCAAGACCACGATCGTCCACGGCACCGCGCTGACCGCCACCCAGTTCGACATCATGGCTGGCGTCGGCATGCGGCTCACGTGGTCGCCGCGCTCCAACGTGTTCCTCTACGGCGCTGGCACCGACCTCTCCAAGACCACCAACGTGCCCCTCGCCCTCTCCAAGGGCATCAACGTGGCCCTCGCGCCCGACTGGTCGATGGGCGGCAGCCAGAACCTGCTCGACGAGCTGCGCTTCGCCGACAAGGTCGACAACACCGTGTGGGGCGACAAGCTCACGCCGAAGATGCTGGTCGAGATGGTCACCACGAAGGCCGCCAAGAACCTCGGCCTCGACGCGACGATCGGGTCGATCGCCGCCGGCAAGAAGGCCGACCTCATGGTCATCGGCGGCGACGCGAGCAAGCCGTACGACGCCCTCCTCGCCGCCACCCCGCGCGAGGTGCGCCTCGTGATGGTGGGCGGCGTGCCGCTCTACGGCGACGCGGCGATCAAGGCCCTCGGCCCCACGACGCCGGGCTGCGAGACCATCGACGTGTGCTGCGCCTCGAAGTTCGTGTGCGTCGCCGAGGCCGGCGGCACGAGCACCAACAAGTTCGGGCAGACCTTCGCCGAGATCAAGTCCACCCTCGAGGGCGCGCTCACCGCCTACGACGCGCTCGCCCTCACGAGCTACAAGTTCGCGCCGCTCACGCCGCTCGTGCGCTGCCCCTGACTCAGCGCACCCGCGCCACCCGGCCGGGCCGCGCGCCGGTGAGCTTGCCGTCCTCGCAGATGCTCTGTCCCGCGACGAACGTGGCGCGGTAGCCGATCGCGTCCTGCATGAGGCGCTTCCCACCGGCCGGCAGGTCGTGGACGAGGCGCGGACGCGTGAGGCGCAGGTGGTCGAAGTCGATCACGTTGAGATCGGCCCGCTGGCCGACCGCGAGCCGGCCGCGATCGCGGAGGCCGATGAAGTCGCTCGTGTCCGCCGCCAGCATCTGGATCACGCGCTCGAGCGGGATGCGCCCCCGCGCGCGGTCTCGCGCCCAGTGGGTCATCATGAACGTGGAGAAGCTCGCGTCGCACACGGTGCCGACGTGCGCGCCGCCGTCGGAGAGCCCGGGCAGCGCCAGCGGGTGGGTCAACATCGTGTGGACGTTGTCGAGGCTGAACTCGGTGTAGTTGAAGATCGGGAAGTAGAGCAGCTCGTGGCCGTCGCTCTCGAGGAGGGCGTCGTAGACCGCCTCGAGCGCGGGCACGTGCCGCTGCTGCGCCTCGCCGTAGATCGAGTCCTCGATGGAGGGCTCGTAGCGCGGGTTCTCGCCGAGCCGGAACAGCCGCATCGCGACCACGTCGATGCGGCCGAGCAGCTTGTCGGCGAGCGGCGGGATCGGCGAGCCGTCGCCGGCCACCGCGTCCGTCTTCTCGGCGAGGATGCGCGCCTTGAACACCGGATCGCGCATCTGCGCGACCCGCTCCGCGAGCGGCAGGTGCGCGATGGCCTTGTAGCTCGGGAACCCGATGAACGGATGGAACGTGGCCTCGAGCCCGAGCATCACGCCGATGCCGCGCGCGCCGACCTGCACGCGGACCTTCATGCCCCGCTCGACCGCCGCCTCGGCGCGGGTGAGGATGCGCTTCCACTGCTGGGGGGCCATGTCGCGCTGCGAGAGCGAGATGGAGAGCGCGTGCCCGGGCGCGCCCGCAGCCATGGCCTCGAGCACGTCGAACTCGGGGTCGAAGCGGTCCTCGCCCGCGTCCATGTCGAAGTCCGAGACCGCCTGCAACACGCCGTGCGAGAGGCCGTCGAAGGCCCGGGCGATGCCCGCGAGCTCGCGCGTCCCGGCCTCGGCCGCGGGCGTCCACTCGCCGTGCTTGCTCCGGTGGTTGTCGCTGCGCCCGGTGGAGAACCCGGCCGCCCCCGCCTCGAGCGCCTCGCGCGTGAGGCGGCGCATCGTCTCGATGTCGGCGTCGGTCGCGGGCTCGCCGGCCACCGCGCGCTCGCCCATCACGTAGACCCGCAGCGGGTCGTGGGTCACCTGCGTGACCACGTCGATCGCGTGCGGGAATGCGTCGATGGCGGCCATGTACTCGGGGAAGGTCTCCCAGCGCCACTGCAGGCCCTCGGCGAGGGCGGAGCCCGGGATGTCCTCGACCCCCTCCATCAGCTCGATCAGCCGCTCGCGATCCTTCACGCGCACCGGCGCGAAGCCGACGCCGCAGTTGCCCATCACGACGCTGGTGACGCCGTGGATCGACGAAGGCATCAGGTCGGGATCCCACGAGACCTGCCCGTCGTAGTGGGTGTGCAGGTCGGTGAACCCCGGCGTCACGATCGCGCCGGTCGCGTCCACCGTGCGGGTCGCGCTGCCGCGCACCTCGCCGACGGCGACGATGCGCCCGTCCTTCACGGCGAGATCGCCCTTGCGGGGGGCGGAGCCCGTACCGTCGACGAGGGTCCCACCACGCACGAGGAGGTCGAAGTCGGTCATCACCCGCCATCCTAACCGGCTTTCGCGCCCGCGTGCCCCACCCCTCGCACCGAGGGGTCGTGCTAGGAATCGTGGATGGGCGAGACGGTGCGGGTGAGCCGGGTCGAGACCGACCACGGCACCGTCGCGACCGTCGTCCTCAACCGGCCCGAGGTGCGCAACGCCCTCCTGCCGTCGATGGTGAAGCACGCCCGTCGAGCGATCGACGCGCTCTCCGCCGACCCGGCCGTGCGGTGCATCGTCCTCTGCGGCGCCGGCGAGGGGAAGTTCGCGGCCTTCTGCGCCGGCGCCGACCTGCGGTCGGCCATCCTCGAGGACCCGCAATACCTCGAGAAGCTCGAGACCTACCTGGACGACTTCCACGGATGGATAAGGTCGATATGGAACTCGCCGAAGCCCGTCCTCGCCCGGGTGGACGGCGGCGCGGTCGGCTTCGGGTGCGACCTCGCCCTCGCCTGTGACCTGCGCATCTTCTCCACCCACGGCTACCTGCAGTCGTCGTTCTCCAAGATCGGCCTGATCCCCGACGGCGGGGGCACCGCCACGCTCGCCCGCCTGGTGGGCCTCGGGGTCGCGGCCCAGATGATCTACCTGGCCGAGAAGGTGACCGCCGACCGCGCCCACGCGCTCGGCCTCGCCACCCACGTGGTGAAGCCCGCCGAGCTCGAGGCCGCCACGTTCGCCTTCGCCGCGCAGCTCGCCGCCGCCCCGCCGCTCGCCTTCGCCGAGGCCAAGCGCGCCCTCCACGCCTCCCCGCGCGTTCAGCATCGACGAGGTGCTCGGCCGGGAACGCGAGGCGCAGCTCCGCTGTCTACGATCGTCCGACGCGATGGAGGGCCTCCTCGCCTGGACAGAGAAGCGACCCGCTCGGTTCACCGGAAGATGACCCATGCCTGACGCAGCCCCCAAGACCTCCGCCTCCGTGTCGGTCACCGCCCAGCCCAAGGAGCCGTCGTTCGTGATGACGCCGCCCTCGGTGCTGCAGCCGCAGCCCAAGGCCGCCGTTGCCGTCCCTGCCCCCACCGCAACCGTGGTGACCCCACCCACCGAGACCGTGGAGCGCCCGATGCCGCGCACCCTCGCGCGCGGTCGCTACGAGGCCAAGCCGGCCACCATCTGGATCGTGGTGGCGCTCGGGGTCGTGTTCGCGCTGCTGTTCGTGCTCGGCCGGATCCGCTCGGCGCGGCGTGCAAAGGAGCGCCGGCTGGCTGCCCTGACCGACGCCGTGAAGCGCGCCCCGACCGCGCGCGCCTAGACGTGCTAACGCGCCGCGGCGCATGAGCGACCCGACGACGACCACCCCGCCCGAGGCTCCGAGTCCGAGGCAGGGCAGCAACGTGCAGCGCAACCTGCGGCGCGTCATCGTCGTCATGCTGGTCGCGGTCGCGGTGTACTTCGCGTTCGCCGTGGTCTCGGGCCTGCGCGAGCTCGGCGGGCGTCTCGCCGGCTTCGCGTGGTGGACCTTCGGCGCCGCCCTCGCGCTCGCCTTCGGCAACTACGTGCTCCGCTTCTTCAAGTGGCAGTACTACCTGCGCATCCTCGACATCCGCGGCGTCAAGACCTCCGACTCGTTCCTCACCTTCCTCTCCGGCTTCGTGCTGTCGGTCACCCCGGGCAAGGTCGGCGAGGTGTTCAAGTCGCTGGTCCTGTTCGAGACCTACGGGGTGCCGGCGGCGCGATCGGCGCCCATCGTCATCGCCGAGCGCCTCACCGATCTCATCGGCGTGATCGCGCTGATCGCGGTCGGCAGCACCCGCTTCCAGGGCGGGCTCCTGTGGGCCGGCGCGGGCAGCGCCCTCGTCGCCAGCATCCTGGTCTTCGTCGCCTCGCGTACGCTCTCCACCTGGGCCATCGGCCTCGTCGAGCTCCTGCCGGGGCCGGGCAAGAAGCTCGGCCCCAAGCTGCGCGAGGCCTACGAGAGCCTGCACGCGCTCACGCGCCCCTCGCACCTCGTGCTGCCCACGTTCCTGTCGATCGCGGCGTGGTTCCTCGAGTGCCTCGCGCTGTGGGTCATCCTCCACGGCTTCGGCAAGGGCACCTCGCCGCTCGCGGCGTCGTTCTTCTACGCGACGTCCACCCTCGCGAGCGCGCTCATCCCGGTCCCCGGCGGCCTCGGCGTCACCGAGACGGTGATGCAGACCCTCATGCGCCAGCTCGGCGACGTCGACAAGGCGGGGGCCACCGGCGCCATGCTGCTCGTGCGCTTCGCGACGCTGTGGTTCGCGGTCCTCGTCGGCTTCGGCGCCCTCAGCATCCTGCGCCGCCGCTACCCGAAGCTCCTCGCCTGAGGAGCCCGGGCAGCGCGCTTCACTTCACCGTCAGCTTCACTTCACCGTCAGCGTCGCGGTGCCCGTCACGGCGCCGCGCGTCGCGGTGACCGTGACCGTGCCCACCGCGAAGCCGTAGGCGACGCCCTTGGTGTCCGCTGCGTTGCTCACGTCGGCGAGCGCCGTGTTGCTCGAGGACCAGCCGACGTAGTCGGCGATGTCGAGGGTGCTGCCGTCGCTGAAGGTGCCGGTCGCCACGAGCTGCTGGCTCCCGCCCACGGCCACGGTGGGCGCGGTCGGTCCGACGGCGATGGAGACGAGCGTGGCCGAGGTCACCGTCACCACGTTGGTGCCGACGACGCCGGCGTACTGCGCCGAGATGGTGGCCGTCCCCGCCGCGATCGGCGTCACGCGCCCCTTGTTGCCGATCGCGTCGGAGACCGCGGCGATCGAGCCGTTGGAGGTGGTCCAGGTGGCCTGGCCGGTGACGTTCAGCGTGAAGCCGTCGTCCCAGACCCCGGTCGCGACCATGCGCACGCCGTAGCCGACGGGCAGCGAGGGCTTGAACGGCGTGATCTGCACGGTGACGAGCTTGGCCTTGGTGACCACGATCGTCGCCTTGCCGGTGAAGCCCCCGTAGGTCGCGCTGACGGTCGCGGTGCCTGCGGCGATGCTGGTCGCGTTGCCCTTGGTGGCGCCGGCGTTGGACACGGCGAGCACGCTCGAGTTCGAGGAGACCCAGGTGGCGAGCCCCGTGACGGGCTTGCTGCTGCCGTCGCTGTAGATCGCGGTGGCCTGGAACCCGAACGAGACGCCGGCGGGCACGCTGCCCGCGGCGGGCGTCAGCTGGATCGCCGTGATGACGGCGCTCGAGACCGTCAGCGGGGTCGACCCCGAGATGCCGGCGTACGTGGCCTTGATGGTGGTGCTGCCCGCAGAGAGCGTCTGCAGGCGACCCTTGTTCGCGCCCGCGTCGCCGATCGCGGCGACGGCCGGCGCGCTCGAGACCCAGGTCGCGGCGCCGGTCACGTTGATGCTCGTGCCGTCGCTGAAGATCGCGGTGGCCTGGTACTGCTGGAACGCGCCGACGCCGAGCGTGAGGGCGGCCGGGTCGACCGTGATCGAGACGACGACCGCGTCGCTCACCGTGACGGTCGTCGTGCCCGTCTTGCCGAGGTACGTGGCGCTCACCGTCGAGGTGCCCTTGGCCGCGCAACGGAAGCGATTGGCCGGGCCGGGCGTGGTCGACAGCACCGTCGTGTTGCTCGACTTCCAGGTCGCCGCGCCCGTCACGTTGGTGCTCGCACCGGCAGTGCTGATGGCCGTCGCGTTGAACGCGATGGTCTCCCCGACGCGGCAGGTCGGGTTGATGGGCGCGACCACGACCTGGTCGAGGGTGGCACCCGTGACGTTCACGGTGGCGGTGCCGGTGACGCCGGACTGCTGGCAGGTCGCGGTGGTGCTGCCGACGGCGACCGCGCTCAAGAGGCCCTGCGCCCCGGTCGCGTTCGACACGGTCGCGATGGCGGCCGAGCCCGTGGCCCAGGTGCAGGTGGTGGTGACGTCGATGGTGCTCCCGTCCGAGTAGCTCGCCGTCGCCTTCAGGAACTGCTTGGTGCCGGCGGTGGCCGCCACCGGGTTCGGCGTGATCGTGATCCCCGAGAGGGTCGCCTTGGTGACGGTGATCGAGGTCGAGCCCTCGACGCCGTCGAGCTTGGCGCGCACGGTCGTCTTGCCGACGGCGAGCGGGCTCACCTGCCCCTTGCTGCCCGTCGCGTTGCTCACGGTGGCGATGGCGCCGTCGTCGGTCGACCACGCCACGTCGTTGGTCACGTCCTTGACCACGCCACCCTCGTAGGTGCCCGTGGCCTTGAGCGTGGGCTTGCTGCCGAGCGGCGCGCTCGAGTCCGCAGGGCTGATCGTGATCGCGAGCAGCTTGGCCGGCGACACGGTGATCGCCGCCGTGCCCTTGGCCGTGGAGTAGCTCGCGGTGATCGTCGCGGTGCCCGCGCCGAGGCCCTTGACGAGACCGCCCGCGACCGTGGCGAGCGCGCCGTCGCTGGTGGACCAGAGCGCCGTCGCGGTGACGTCGACCGCGGTGCCGTCGCTGTAGTTCGCCGTCGCCGTCAGGCCGACGGACGCGCCCACGAAGATGGTGGCCGCAGACGGGCTCACGGTGACCCCGGTCAGCGTGGCCGAGGTGACCTTGAGCGTGGTCTTGCCCGTCACCCCGGAGAACGTGGCGGTGAGGCTCGTGGATCCCGCCCCGACGCCGAACACGGACACCTTGGTGGGCGTGATCGCGAGCTTGCCCACCGCGCCGTCGCCGACGGCCCAGGTCGCGGTGGTCGTCACGTCGGCCTTGCTGCCGTCGGAGTAGATGGCGGTGGCGACGAGCGGCTGCTCACCACCGATGCCCAGCAGGGGATCGGTGGGCGAGATCTCGACCGAGGTGACGACCTTGCCGCCGACGACGTTGACCCGAGCGTTGGCCGACCGCGCGTCGAGGACGGCCTGCACGGTCGAGTCGCCCGGCTTGAGCGCGGTGACGACCCCGGTCGTGACCTTGAGGACCGTCGGGTCGAACACCGACCACGCGGCGGTGGAGGTCACGTCGGCCGAGGAGCCGTCGGAGAAGATCGCGGTGGCCGTGAACTTCGCGGTGCCGCCGACGGGCAGATCGGCGGTCGGCGGGTCGACGCGCAGGTCGACGATGGCGAGGGTGTTGACGAAGACGCTCGCGACGCCCGTGCGACCCGAGTAGGTCGCCGAGATGCGCGCGCTGCCCGGCGAGACGCCGACCACCGTGCCCGCAGAGACGGAGGCGCGGCCCGGGGCGTCGCTGCTCCAGGTGGCGAACGCCGTGACGTCGTCGGTGCGCCCGTCGCTGTAGACCGCGAACGCCTGCAGCTTGGTGCCGATGCCGACCGGCAGGGTGACTGCGTTCGGCTCGACGACCACGCGCTCGAGCACGACGCCGTCGGGGAGCACGTCGGCGTCCGCGTCGACGCGGCCCGAGTCCGTGATCGCGGTGGGAGCGTCCTCGAAGTCCGACCAACCGCAACCCGCACCGAACGCGAACATCGCGACGGCGACGACCAGCGTGAGGGGCAGACGACCGATGCTGCTGAGGCGCGTCCACAACCGTACGAAGAGCCCGAACATGGCAGTCCTCCGAAGGGGTACGTGCCCGGACCCATGTCCGAGCAGACCCGACCGGGGGCAATGTAGCGAAGGGGGCCGCTCGCGCCCGTGAGGGGGCGGCGAGAAGGAGGATTTGCGCGTCGCCCTGCATTCCAGAGCCTCTACGTTTCCCGTTGCCCAACCCTCTCCCCGGTGTTACGAAACGGGCTGGCGCAGGGCCTCCAGGCCCCGCTTTTCGAGCAGTCCATCCCACCCCGTAGAAGGGGTCCGGGGCCAATGAGCCCCGGCAAAGGGGGTCCCGCGTGCGACACGACGATGGTGGCGGAGGGCGACGCGTTCGGCGCGGTCGCCGAGGTGGTTCGGGCTACACACCGGGTCCGAACACGCCCGCGCGTCCACAGGGGCTGACCCAGGGGCTGACGGGCCCGGCCGGGGGCTTGCTCAACGGGCTCGACAACTGGCTGCCCGAGGGCATGCCGCCCGCCAAGTTCCACGACCTCGAGTTCCGCGTCACCGTCCGACCGAGCGCGCTCTCGATCGTCACGATGGATCCCGTCCTTCGCGCGCCCATCAGCCCGGCCGAGGCCATCGAGGCGATGGCGCTGCACCCCAACGACGACCGCCCGGCGCTGCGGATCCTCGCGCGCCACGAGCGCGGCGACGTCCGTCGCGGCGTCGAGCTACGCGGGGAAGACGCGGCGGAGCTGATCGCCGCGCTCGTCAACCGCCGCGTGCTCCTCGAGCCGTCGCTGATGCCCCTGCGCTGGGAGACCGAACCCCTGCGGCTGCGCTTCGACCTGGAGCTCTCTCGCGGTCGCGTGCAGCACGCGCTGAGCGGTCCCCAGGGCGCCTCGCCTCCGCCGCCGATGGAGCTCGAGGCGGTCGCCGTGAAGGCGAGCTTCGAGCGCAAGAGCGACGGTCGTCGGTTCGTGTTCAACAACGGCGCCTGGTTCGAGGGCAGCCCCGGCTGGCACCTCGACACGAGCGTCGGCACCGCGCGACCGCTCGATCGCTCCGTCACCCCGGCCTGGCTCCAGCGCCTCTGGCGCAACCCCGTCATCCAGCACCCGCTGATCGAGCTGCCGCAGCTCCTCTCCGACGTCATCCCGCGCATCGCGGGCGAGCTCGGCGCCGAGCTGCCGCCGATCAGCGACGTGGCCGAGGAGGTCGACCTCCCCGCCGAGTTCCGCCTGCGCGCGTTCGGCGAGCTCATCGAGGCCCACGTGCAGCTCTCCGTCGCGTACGGCGACACCGAGCTCGAGGTGCGCGCGGACGGCATGTCCCCGCCGATCGTGGTGCTCCCCGCCGAGGCGCCGGGCAAGAAGGCCCGCTGCGTGCGCGCCGACGTGCTCGCCCAGCAGCAGGCCGTCGAGAAGGTGCGCGAGCTCGGGTTCCTGCCCGACGAGGACGGCAAGGGCCTCGTGTGCGGCGGCGACGACGCGATCCATTTCTGGACCGAGGGGCTCGGCGAGCTCCCCGAGGAGTGGGAGTACTTCGTCCCCGACGACCTCGTCGACGTCGAGGTCCGCAAGGACGACCTCGGCGCCCGCGCGCGCGTGTCGAGCTGCGTCGACTGGCTCGGCCTCAAGATCACGTTCGACGCCGGCGGCATCGCGGTGCCCGCCGACGAGCTCGCGCGGTGCCTCAGCGAGGGCCGCCGCTACGTGAAGCTCGAGGACGGCAGCTACGCGCGCTTCGACGCGACCAAGGTGCGCGACGTGCTGGCGCGCCAGGCCGAGATCCTCGCGGGCAGCAAGAACGGCAAGATCTCGCTCTCGCAGGCGGGTCGCGTGCACGAGCTGCTCTCGCACGTCGCCCACGCGCAGGTCGCCGAGGGCACGCGCCACATCTTCGACAAGCTCGCGGGCATCGAGGAGATCCAGCAGGTCAAGAAGCCGCGCGGCCTCGAGGCCACGCTGCGCCCCTACCAGGAGAGCGGCATCGCCTGGCTCGCGTTCCTGCACGAGCTCGGGTCGGGCGGCGTGCTCGCCGACGACATGGGCCTCGGCAAGACCCTCGAGACCATCGCGCTCCTCCTGCACCTCAAGAACGAGCGCAAGAAGCGCGAGAAGGCCGGCGAAGCGGTCGACGAGCGCACGGTGAACCTCATCGTGGCGCCGACCAGCGTCGTGCCCAACTGGCTGCGCGAGATCGCCAAGTTCGCGCCCTCGCTCAAGGCGATGGCGTGGCACGGCGCCGACCGCCACGACCGCAAGGAGGAGCTCGAGTCGCACGACATCGTCATCACGAGCTACGCGCTCCTGCGCCGCGACGAGGAGCAGCTCGGCAAGATCAAGCTCGCCTACGCCATCCTCGACGAGGCTCAGCAGATCAAGAACCCGATGTCGGCGACCGCGCGCTCGGCGAAGAAGCTCGACGCGTACCGCCGCCTCGCCCTCACGGGCACGCCGATCGAGAACCGCCTGAGCGAGATCTGGAGCATCTTCGACTTCGTGTCGCCGGGCATGCTCGGCGAGCTCACCCGCTTCGAGCAGCGCTACTCGGGGCCGATCGACCGCGGCGACAGCAAGGCCGCGGCCAAGCTCCGCGCGGCGATCCACCCGTTCGTGCTCCGCCGCACCAAGGAGGAGGTCGCCAAGGATCTCCCCGAGAAGATGGAGATCGACCAGGCGGTCGACCTCGCCCCCGAGCAGGGCAAGCTCTACGGCCAGGTGCTGCAGGAGGTGCGCGCCACCATCCTCGGCGAGGTCGAGAAGGTGGGCGTGGCCAAGGCGCACATCCAGATCCTCGCGGCCCTCACCCGCCTGCGGCAGGTCGCCTGCGACCCGCGCCTGCTCAACCTCCCCCGATCGTTCGGCGACGACGACAGCGGCAAGCTGCAGGCGCTCCGCGAGCTCCTCAGCGAGGCCTACGAGGGCGGGCACCGGGTGCTCGTGTTCTCGCAGTTCGTCAGCATGCTCACGCTGATCCGCCGGGCCCTCGAGGAGGACGGCATCAAATACGAGTACCTGGACGGCAGCACCAAGGACCGTCAGGAGCGCGTCGAGCGGTTCCAGACCGATCCGACGGTCACTTGCTTCCTCATCTCCCTCAAGGCGGGCGGGATGGGCCTCAACCTCACGGGCGCAGACACGGTGGTGCACTACGACCGCTGGTGGAACCCGGCCGTGGAGGACCAGGCCACCGACCGTGCCCACCGGATCGGCCAGACCCGCGTGGTCACGGTCTACCGGCTCGTGGCCAAGGGCACGATCGAGGAGAAGATCTAGCAGCTCGCGGCCAAGAAGCGGGGGCTGGTCGAGGCCGTCCTCGCCGAGGACGCGGGAGGGTCGAAGAAATTGACCAAGGCGGACATCGACGACCTCTTCGCGGACTAGCGGGGAAAGTCTGCTAGCCTCCGCGTGGATCATGAAGGGATTCGCGCTCTCGGAGAAGGCCTTCGCCGGCAGCATGGTCGCGTGCGTGCTGAGCGCGTCCCTCGTGGCGTCGTTCCCCGTCCGGGTCGTCCACGCCGACGATGCACCGGTGGGGCCCACGCCGCCGGCACCGGTCAAGAAGACCCCGAACCAGGAGAAGGCCGAGCAGCACTACAAGCGCGCGCGCGAGCTCTACCAGCTCGGGCGCTACCGCGAGGCCATCACCCACCTGCAGCTCGCCATCAAGCTCGATCCGTCGGGCGCCGAGCTCTATTACAACCTCGGCCTCGTCCACGAGAAGCTCGGGGAGGTCGACGAGGCCGTCGACGCCTACCACAAGTACCTGAAGGTCCTCGGCCCCGACGCGGAGCCCGAGGAGATCTCGCGCATCAAGGGGATCGTCAAGCGGCTCGAGGGCGCCAAGGCCGAGATCAAGGCGCGCGAGGCCAAGAAGGTGGAGCACCGGCTCACACCGCTCTCGGGGGGCTTGCTCGTCGGCGCGGGCGTCTTCCTGGTGGGCACGGGCGTGTTCGGCGGACTCGCGCTGGCCCACGACCACGAGGCGCGGGACTACCTCGTCGACGGCCCGGGCGGCCTCAAGGCGCGTCAGAAGCTCGTCGACCGCTCCAAGGGCGAGGCCATCATCGCCAACGTGCTCGGAGCCCTCGGCGTGGCCTCGCTCGGTGCCGGCCTCACGCTCTACTTCACGTCCGAGTTCCAGAAGGCCGACGACCCGAACGACGTGCAGAAGCCCAAGGCCGTGCGGCCCGATCTGCGCGTCTCGGTCCTGCCCCTGCCTTCCGGCGGCGCGATGAGCGTCCAGGTGAACTTCTGATGAGAGCCCTGCGATTCGTGACCGCCGCGCTGCTGCTCGGGGCGTTCGTGGTGAGCCCGATCGTGGGCTGTCAGGTCGCTCTGCGCGCCGAGGGCGACGACCCGAAGTGCACCGTGGAGGGCCTCGACTGCGGCGACGGCCTCACCTGCCAGCAGGGCGTGTGCCGCCCCGCGCCGGTCTGCGTCTACACCGGCCCCGAGAAGTGCAACGGCAAGGACGACGACTGCAACGGCGAGATCGACGACGGCTTCGACAAGGACGGCGACGGCTTCAAGACCTGCGGCGAGGCCGGCGAGATCGACTGCAACGACGACCCGGACACGGGCAAGGACGTCCACCCCGGGTTGCCCGAGCAGTGCAACGGCTTCGACGACAACTGCAACGGCAAGACCGACGAAGAGCCCAACGACTGCAGCGCCAAGGGCGAGGAGTGCTGGTCCGACAAGGGCAAGTGCGTCATCAAGGGCGACTGTCGGCTGCACGGCTGCGACACCGGCGGTTGCGATCCCGCCACGGGCAAGTGCACCAACCCCGACTGCCGCGTGACCAAGAGCTGCCCGGGCGGACAGACGTGCGATCCGCTCTCGGGCGTGTGCATCCAGACCGCCGCCCCTGGCGACTCGTGCGACGCGAGCTCGCTCTGCAAGCCGGGCTACGGCTGCATCGATCTCACCGCGCTCGAGCTCGGCAAGTCGGGCAGCGTCTGCGCCAAGACCTGCTGCCAGTCCAGCGATTGTGACCCGGGCTTCACCTGCAAGAGCGGGCGGGTCGGCGCAGCCCTCTGCCTGCGCGTGGCCGACGGCGTGGCCATCGGCGCAGGGCTCGGCAACTCCAAGTGCGGCACAGGGGTCGAGTGCCGCAGCGGGGTGTGCAGCGGCGGGTTCTGTCAGGACGGTTGCTGCGGCTCGATCGGCTGTGGCAGCGGCGGCACCTGCTCGATCAAGGGCGACAACACCTTCAGCTGCCGCACGCCGGTGGGCACGAAGGCCGTCGGCCAGGGCTGCAGCAGCGACAGCGACTGTCAGTCCGGCTGGTGCAACGACAAGATCATCATCCTCGGTGGGCTGTGCACCAAGAAGTGCTGCTCGTCGGACGACTGCCCGAGCGGCAGCAAGTGCCAGACCTACACGGTCGGCGGCAACATCGTGAACGCGTGCACGCTCTCGGACAGCCTCGGCAGCAAGCGCGCGGGCGAGACCTGCGGTGCGGATACGGACTGTCGCTCGGGCCGCTGCGTCGACTCGCAGTGCTACGACAGCTGCTGCCGCGACAGCGACTGCTTGAACGGCACCGTCTGTCGTCCCCGCAGCATCGGGAGCGGCGCGTTCCCGCTGCGTTGCGTGAAGAAGTAACCATCCACCCGGGAGGGGACGATGCGCGGGAATTCGGAGCAAAGGACCGGACGGGGACGGTCCGCGAGCGCCAAAGCCAAGTTGCTGCTCCTCGTTTCGACGATCGGATGTCACGCGTGCTCGAGCGCCGAGTCGCCGGCGTCGGTCGAGCTGGATGCGAGCGACGACGGCGCCGCGGACGTGGCGGCCGAGGCGACGGTCGACGCGCCCACCGACACCGCGGTCGACGCGCCCACCGACACCGCGGTCGACGCGCCGGGTGGCTGTGGCGCGATCGCTTCGTGGGCCGACACCGCCGTCTTCAAGCGCGACCTGCACGTGAAGGCCGGCGCCGCGGCCGGTGGAGACGGCAGCAGCGGCAAGCCGTTCGCGACGATCGCGGCGGGCCTCTCCACGGCCAAGCCCGGCGATCGGGTCGTGGTGCACGCGGGCACCTACCCGGGCGGGATCTACGCGGACAAGCTGCAGGGCACGGCGAGCGAGCCCATCGCCCTCGTGGGCGCGGTGGGCGAGGCGCGTCCGCAGATCGTGGGCGCAGACGAGGGCCTCCACCTCACCGATCCCACGTGGCTCCTCTTGCAAGACCTCGAGATCCACGGCCAGACCGGCAACGCGATGAACGTCGACGACGGCGGGTCCTACGCGACCCCGGCGCACCACGTGGTGTTCCGTCGCCTGTTCCTCCACGACGTCGCCACCGGCAACCACGACGGCCTCAAGCTCTCCGGCGTGGACGACGCGCTCGTCGTCGACAGCACCTTCCAGAAGATCGGCGGGCAGATGATCGACATGGTGGGCTGCCACCGCGTCACGGTCGCGCGCTCCACGTTCCGGGACGGCGAGTCCGTCGGCGTGCAGATGAAGGGCGGGTCGGCCGACGACGTGGTGACCCAGAGCCTGTTCGTCAACGCCGGGCCGCGCGGCGTCAACCTCGGCGGCTCCACCGATCTGCCGTATTTCCGGCCCAGCGACGCGCCGCACGAGGCCGCGCGCATCGTCGTGACCGCCAACGTCGTCGTCGGCGGGGACGCGCCCGTCGCCTTCGTCGGGTGCGACGCGTGCACGGTCTCCAACAACACGCTGCTGCGCCCGAACAAGTGGGCGGCCCGCATCCTCCAGGAGACCGTCGCGTCCCGCTTCGTCCCCTGCCGCAAGGGGCGCTTCACCAACAACCTCCTGGTCGTGGGCCCGGGGATCTCCGGCGAGACGGTGAACGTCGGGCCCGACACGGACGCGGGCAGCTTCACCTTCGCGAACAACCTGTGGTTCCACACCGGCAACCCGTCGTTCGCCCCGACGCTGCCCGTCACCGAGACCGGCGGGATCCGCGGCAAGGATCCGTTGCTCGTGGATTCGACGAAGCCCGACGCCCACCTCGGCGCCGCGAGTCCGGCGATCGGCAAGGGCCTCGCGCCGACCACGCTGCCGACGGACTTCGAGGGCAAGTGCTGGAAGACACCCCCCAGCATCGGCGCCTTCGAGGTGCCCTGAGCTCACCGTGACGCGAGCAATGGTCGCGCGACGAGCGTGAGCCCCGCCGCGAGGAGCAGCACGTAGACCGCGAGGCGGAACGCGCGCGGCGACGCCCGGCGGTGCAGGACGTGGCCTATCGCCGTCCCGAGCACCAGGGGTACGAGCAGCGTCGCGCTCGCGCGCAGGCTCTCGCGCCCGATCGCGCCGTCGTAGACGAAGCCGCCCAGCACGACCACGTTGAGCACCAGCCACAAGGCGGCCAGGGTCGCGCGGAACGCGGTCTTGTCCTCGACCTCCCGCGCCGCGACCCAGACGACGAGCGGCCCCGCCGAGGCGAAGAGCCCGTGCACGACCCCGGCGCCGAGGAGGGCCGTTGAGCGCACCAGCGGTCCGAGCTTCGGCGGGGTCGTGTCGCTCCGACGCGCGAGCTCGGCGACCGAGAGCACCACGACGAACGCCCCGAAATACGCTGGCAAGAGCGCGCGATCGAAGCGCAGGCGCGCGACCACGAGACCGACCGCGACCCCGACGCCGATCCACGGCAACATCGAGCGGAACAGGAGCCGGCGATCGACCGCGCGTCGCGCCGAACCGACGAGGTACGCCGAGAGCAGCACGTTCACCGGGAGGAACTGCGCGAGCACCGTGTCGATGGGCAGGAACAGCGCGCCGAGCGTCACCGTGACGATGGTCGCGCCGAAGCCAGCGGTCGACTCCACCACGAAGGCGAGCAGCACGATCAGCGGCAGGCGCAGGAGCCGCGGATCGGCGAGGGTCACGCGTGGATCGCGCCGAGGCTGCGGAAGCGCCGGTAGCGATCCTCGACGAGCTCGTCCTCGGTGAGGCCCTGCATGCCGGCGAGCGCCTCGCGGATGGCGGCGTCGAGGCGACGGACCGCGCCGTCCCAGTCGTGGTGCGCGCCGCCCGGGGGCTCGTCGACGATCTGGTCGACCACGCCGAGCTCGAGGGCCATCTGCGCGGTGGGCTTGAGCATCGCCGCCGCGCGCTCGCCCTGGGTACCGTCCTTCCAGAGGATCGACGCGCACGCCTCCGGCGAGATGACGCTGTACCAGACGTGCTCGAGCGCGAGCACGCGGTTGGCCACGCCGAGCGCGAGGGCCCCGCCGGAGCCGCCCTCGCCGACCACGCACGCGATCACGGGGACGCGCAGGCGCGAGAGCGTGAGCAGGCACTGACCGATCGCCTCGGACTGCCCGCGCTCCTCGGCGCCGATGCCGGGGAACGCGCCCTTGGTGTCGATGAAGGTGAGCACCGGCTTGTGGAAGCGGTCGGCGAGCTCCATGAGGCGACGCGCCTTGCGGTAGCCCTCCGGGTTCGGCATGCCGAAGTTGCGCCGCACCGCCTCCTTGGTGCCGCGCCCCTTCTGCTGGCCGATGACCATCACCGTGCGCGAACGCGGGCTGTTCTTGGGGTAGCGGGCGAACCCACCCACGATGCTCGCGTCGTCGCCGAAGCAGCGGTCGCCGTGCAGCTCGACGAAGTCGTCGAACATGCGGTCGAGGTAGTCGAGGAAATAGGGCCGATTCGGGTGGCGACAGAGCTGCACCCGCTGCCAGGGCGACAGCTCCGAGTAGAGCTCGCGCGCGAGGCGACCGATCTTCTCCTCGAGGCGGCGGAGCTCGGCGGCGTAGCGGGCGCCGGTGGAGACGTCGTGTCCCTCGGCGACGAGCGCGCGCAGATCGCGGACCCGCGCGGTGAGCTCGGCGATCGGTTGCTCGAAGGGCAGCGTCGTCACGATCGGGCGGAAATAGCACGGAATCCGGGACGGGAGGCTGCGTAATGCATTACGCTCTCGGCATGACGCCGGAAGAGAAGACGATCGTGCGGGTGCTCGTCGCCGTGGCCTGGGCGGACGGCGAGATGCAGGCCCCGGAGGCCGGCGTCATCGAGGGGCTCCTCTCGGGCTTCGACGCTTCTGCCGAGGAGGAGGCCGAGCTGCTCGCCTACGCCGAGACCCCGCGGGGGCTGCGCGACGTCCCGGTGGCGGGTCTCTCCGCCGACGACAAGGAGATGCTCATGCGCAACGCGGCGCTGCTCGTCTGCGCCGACGGCGAGGAGACCGCTTCGGAGCGCACGCTGCTCGCGCACCTCGCCGACGTCCCTCGGATCGGCGAGAAGGAGCGGCACGAGATCGTGCTGTCGGTGCGCGGCGGCATGAAGCACCTGAACCGCGGCTGAGGTGTAGCCCTACTTCGCGATGAAGACGCCCTTCAGGTCCTCGGTCATCGAGATGTAGGTCTTGCCACCTCCCTTGCCCTTGTCGCGGAACGACAGCGCGCGGAACTGGTAGTAGCTGCCGGGGGTGAGGGCCGGCCCTGCATAGGTCGTCGTGACCGTCTTCGCGCCCGAGACCCCAGGGACGTCGGCCTTGCGCCAGATCTCCTTGTCGAAGGTGTCGTAGACCACCACCTCGTAGCCGTCCTCCGAGTCGTCGGCCCACTCGAACGTCGGCGTGCCCGACACCGGCTCGGGGTTGGTGGCGCCCGGACGGACCACCGCCAGCGCGCCGGTGATCTTGAAGCCCGGCACCGAGACCGCGGCGTTGCCCACGTCGATGGACTGGATCGCCGTGCCGCCGATCGTCGTGTCGGGGTCGCGCACGAGGTCGTCGTTCTCGAACGCCGCGAGGACCACGTACGAGCCGACCGGCACGTCACTGAGGGAGTACTTGCCGCCACTGACCGTCGTGCGCAGGCCCTTCGGCACCTCGCCCCGGGCGAGCGCGACGTTGAAGGTGGACTTGACCACCAGCACGACGGTCGTCGTGGAAGAGCCCGCGTTGACGAAGCTCACGTCGCCGGTCACCACGGCGAGCGCACCCGCGTCGGCGAGCAGCTCCACGCCCTTGGTCTCGGCGCCGGCCGCGACCGCGGCGGTGGCCGGCTTCAGCTGCAGCCCCTTCTGGTAGCCGCGGACCTCCTGCGAGCCCGCCGGCACGTTGAACACGGTGAACGAGCCGTCGCGCCCCGCAATCCCGCTCGCGCCCCCGGTCACGACGAGGGTACCCGCCGAGAGCGGGGCCTTGACGACGCCGCTCACGGTCCCGAGCCCGGCCGCCGCGATCGCGTCGAGCCCGACGTCGGTCGACGGGTTCTTGATCACGAAGCTGCCGTCGGCGGCCTTGGTGGGCGCGGCGACGTCGATCGGCAGCGCGACGCGGAGGCCGCTCGGGAAGGTCGCGTAGCCCGCCGCGTCCGCGCGCAGTGCGACCTTGCCCAGGATGGGCGTGCCGTCGGCCTTGCGCTGGGCCGGGATGGCCAGGCGATACCCGCCGTCGGCGCTGCTCGTCGCGACGTCACGCGAAGCGAGACCGCCGCTCTCGTCGCGACCGACGACGCGCGCGTTGGCGATGCCGGTCTTGCCGTCGGACGCGACGAGCACGCGGCCCTCGACGAACACGGGCGCGAAGCAGGCCGTCGTACCACCCTCGACCTTCTCGCACGCGAGGCCCGCAGCGCACCCAGATTGCGCGTCGACGTCACAGGCGGCACTGGCGGGCGGGGGATCGTCGGAGCCACAGCCGAACGTGAGCCAGGACAAGGTGAGGCCGAGAAGCGCAGGGCGAAGGACGTGGTGCATGCCGCGGGTCACGCAAGGCGCGTTCCGCGCGACGTCTCGGGCACGGGCGACGCGCATGAGGACTCGAGACCTCACCCGAGGGCACACGTGTGCGCCGTTCGCGTCAGCACGGCTCTTGCTGCGGAGGCCCCGTGCTCCAACGGCTCCGCGCGGTCGCAGCATTTCCTTGGTGCTCTGGTGCGTGGGCTGCGCCTACGATCTCGATCGATTCCAGCCCGCGGGCCAGGTCGGCGAGACCGGTGAGACCGGCGCCGACACGTCGAGCCCGGGAGAGGTCGGTCCTGCCGACACGTCGGTGGCCGATGTGGCGGTGGACGCAGCCGCTTGCCTCGGCAAGGGTGTGGTCGACTGCTGGACCTGTTGCGGAGGGCTCTATCCGAAGGCCGTGACGCTGGTGGAGGTGAGCTCGAAGCTGCACGAATGCACGTGCCGCGACGAGGTCTGCGCCACGCCCTGCACCAAGCAGACGTGTCGTGGATCCACGACCCCCCTCGGGGAGGCCTGCGCCAAGTGCATGGCCGGCGCGCTGACGGCCACCTGCGCCAGCGAGCTCGCCACCGTGCAGGCCACGGAGCCGACACTGGCCAGCTTCGTCGAGTGCACCCGGGCCTGTCGCTGAAGAGCCGAGGACTGGAGGCAGCAGGGTGAGGACTTCGGTCCTCAGTCTCGAGCGGTGATCTCCGGCGGTTTCCGCGGGTCCGTGGTGGCGCCGATGTTGCTGGGTCGACGGCATGCGTTCCGTCCTCCTCCTCGGTGTCGGCGTGGCCTCGGTCGTCTTCGCGTTCGTGTCGTGCGGTGGTGGCTCGAGCGAAGCGGTCCCCTGCGATCCCTCGGTCGCCGCGTGCGACGACACCGGCGGGACGATCGACGACGGTGGTACTTCCGATGGCTTCGTGGTCGACGCCACGGTGGAGGTCGGGACACCAGGCTCGCTGCCGCCGGGTTCGACGGTCCTGCCGGATGGCGCGATCGTGCTCCCCGACGGCGCGATCGTGGGACCGGACGCCATCGTGGGCTGCGTGCCCGGCACGACCCAGTGCACCAACTGCAAGGACGACGACGGCGACGGCCTCGTCGACTGGATGGACCCGGACTGCACTGGCCCGCTCGACAACGACGAGTCCTCGTTCGCGACCGGCATCCCCGGCGACAACATCGACCCCTGCAAGCAGGACTGCTGGTTCGACGGCAACAGCGGCTCCGGCGACGACGGCTGCCTCTTCGATCTGCGCTGCTACCCCGGCTACAAGGACCCGAAGTGCCCGTACGACGCCAAGATGGCGGCCGATCCGAAGAAGTGCCCGGCGCCGACGGCCAAGTGCATCGAGAACTGCAAGCCGCTGACGCCGAAGGGCTGCGACTGCGCGGGCTGCTGCGACGTCTACGACGCGGCCGGCGTGGTGCACACCGTCAAGCTGGTCTCCACCTGCACGAGCGGGAGTCTGTCCGATCCGACCAAGTGCCCCGTGTGCACGAAGATCGCCGACTGCTCCACCCCGTGCGGCAAGTGCGACACCTGCCTCGGCAAGCTCACCCTCCCGCCCGAGTGCTATCCGCCCGGCGACGCGGGCACCGACACCGGGTCGCCGACCGACGCACCGCCGCCGCCCCCGCCGACCGCGTGCCCCGACGGTCTGCTCACCTGCAGCGTCTCGAAGCCGTGCCCGGCTGGGCAGTACTGCCTGACGGGCTGCTGCGTGAAGCCGCCGGCCTGAGGGCTGTTCCCTCGCCCCGCCTTCCTGGGTAGGGTCCGGCCGTGCAGAAGCTCGAAGCCGGGATCCACACCTTCCAGGCCACCTACTTCGCGTCCAACCGCCGACTGTTCGAGCAGCTCGCGGAGAAGGGTCAGCGCCCGGAGACCCTGTTCATCACCTGCTGCGACTCGCGCGTGGTGCCGCACCTCATCACCACCGCGGCGCCCGGCGAGCTGTTCATCATCCGCAACGTCGGCAACATCGTCCCCGCGGTCGACCACGGCATCCTCGGTGGCGTCTCGGCGGCCATCGAGTACGCGGTCGAGGTGCTCGGGGTCAGCGACATCGTCGTCTGCGGCCACACCAACTGCGGCGCCATCGACGCCATCCTCCACCCCGAGCGCGTCGAACACCTGCCGCTGGTGTCGCGCTGGCTCGGCGAGTCGTCGCGCATCCCCAAGCTGATCGAGGAGCGCTACGGCCACCTCGACGGCGAGGCGCGCATGACCGCGGCCATCGAGGAGAACGTGCTCATCCAGCTCGAGAACCTGCGCTCGTTCGACTTCGTCGCGCGCCGCCTCGACGCGGGCACCCTCGAGATCAGCGGCTGGGTGTTCAAGATCGCGACCGGCGAGGTGTACGACTACGACCCGGTTTCGGGGCAGTTCGTGCAGCTCGCGGGTGAAGGGGAGCGGCAGACCCTGAGCTCGCGCCCTCCGCCGGTCAGCGAGTCCCGCTGACGAGGCAGTAGCGAGCCGCTCACTCGCGGCGCAGCCCGTGCTTCTGCACGAGGCGGTGCATGTACATGCGGTCGATGCCGGCCTGCCGCGCCGCCGCGCTCAGGTTGCCGCCCACCTCGGCGAGCAGCTTCTCGAGGTACTCGCGCTCGAACGCGTCGACGAGCGCCTCCTTGGCGAGCTTGAACGGCACGTGCGGGTCGACCGCGGGTGCCTCCTCCTTCGGCCGGTCGGAGGCGCGCAGGCTGGTCGACTCGAGGACGATGGAGCGCTCGACGTGGTTGCGGAGCTCACGGACGTTGCCGGGCCAGTCGTGCTGCGCGAGCTCGGACAGCGCGGCCGAGCCGAACAGGCTGCTGCTCGAGTGCCCGAGCTGCTCGAGGAAGTGCTGCACGAGCGCCGGCACGTCGGCGCGACGCTCCCGCAGCGGCGGAACCGGGAGCGTGACCACCGAGAGCCGGAAATACAGGTCCTCGCGGAATCGCCCCTGGTTCACCTCGCGCTCGAGGTCGCGGTGGGTCGCGGCGACGACGCGCACGTCGACCTTGCGCACCTTGCGGTCCCCCACCCGGCGGATCTCGCCGTTCTCGAGCACCCGCAGCAGCTTGGGCTGCAGCTCGAGCGCGAGCTCGCCGATCTCGTCGAGGAACACGGTGCCGCCGTCGGCGGCCTCGAACGCGCCGATGCGCACCCGATCGGCGCCGGTGAACGCGCCCTTCACGTGGCCGAACAGCTCGGACTCGACGAGGTTGCTCGCCATGGCGCCGCAGTCGACCACGACGAACGGCTGGTCCTTGCGGGCGCCGCGCTGGACGATCTCGTGGACGACGAGCTCCTTGCCGGAGCCGCTCTCGCCGCGAACGAGCACGGTGCAGGTCGCCTTCGCCACGCGATCGACGAGCGCGTGGAGGCGACGCATGACGACCGACTGCCCCACCAGCGCGCCGCTCGCGCCGCCCGTGGAGATCGGCGCGCGGTCGACGGGCTCGAGCGCGCGCACCACGAGGACCGAGTCGCCGACCTGCAGACGGAGCCCGCTGCGGTGGACGGCGGGCCACAGGTCGACGTCGCGCACCCGCACCTGGCTTTCGGGGCCGAGGAGCAGGAACGTGCCGTTGGTGGAGCCGACGTCCTCGAGTCGGTATCCGTCCCTCTCCCGCACGAAGCGGCAGTGGAACCGGCGCACGCGCGGATCCTCGAGGACGATCTCGTTCGCGGGGTTCGAGCCGACGCGCAGGACCTCTCCCTCGACGACGAGCTTCGGCTGGTCCGCCGGCGCGCCGGCCTCCCGCTCCACGACGACCTCGAGCCGGGGCACGGCCACCTCGGGCGGCTCGGTCATCGGCACCGTGGCCAGCGCGCGCAGGGCCGACGGACGCGGCGGATCGCTCGTCGGCATCGTCAGGACGCGGTCGCCGACCCGTTCGCTCCAGGACCGGTGGCGCCCGCGGCGCCCGGCCCGCCGGTCGTCCCGACGATGTTCGCGCGGGTGACACCCCGCTCGCCCTTCACGTCGAACACCCGCAGCGGGCGCTCCTTGCCCTTGAGCTTGGCCGGCGGGAGCTCGTGCAGATCGAAGCGGTTGCCGAGCTTGGCGGCGGTGGTCTCGCTGACGATGATCTGCCCGGCCTCGGCGATGCCGCAGAGGCGCGCCGAGGTGTTGGCGGTGTCACCGATGACCGTGTAGCTGAGCGCCTTGGTGCTGCCGATGTAGCCCGCGACGAGCGGTCCGGTGTGGATGCCGATGCCGATCGCCAGCGGCACGGCGTTGCGCGCCACGCGGTTGCGGTTGAGCACGCCGAGCACGTCCATCATCTCGAGCGCGCTGCGCACCGAGCGGATCGGGTCGTCGGGGTGCGACACCGGGGCGCCGAACAGCGCCATGATGCCGTCGCCCATGAACTTGTCGAGCGTGCCCTCGTACTTGAACAGCACCTCGACCATGGCCTCGAAGTACTCGTTGAGCATGTCGACGATCGACTGCGGGGCCGCGCCGTCGGACATGCGCGTGAAGCCGCGGATGTCGCTGTTGAACACTGTGCACTCGGGGAGCTGATCGCCGCCGAGCTTCACGTCGAGCTTGCCGCTGATGACCTGCGCCGCGAGGTTCGGCGAGAGCAGGCGCGAGAAGCGGTCGCGCGTGATGATCTCGGCCTCGACCTTCTTCGCGAGGAGGGCGTTCTCGACGAACATCGCGGCCTGGTGGGCCATCGAGGTGGCGAGCTCGAGCTCCTTCTGGTTGAAGACGGCGAGCTGCTCGCTGTCGAGCCAGAGCACGCCGAGCAGCTTGTCGTTGTGCACGAACGGCACGACCATGGCCGAGCTGATCCGGTTCAGGATCATGCTCTTGCCCTTGCTGTTGGCGAAGTCCATCGCCGCGTCGTTGGTGAGCACGGCGGAGCGTGTGGTCTTGACGTGGTCGAGGATGGTGGAGCTGACGACGACGGGGGCCTCGCCGCCGCTGCGGCGCCGGTTGGCGCGCGGCACGAGCTGGCCGTCTTCGACGAGGAAGATGACGCCGCGGTCGGCGCGCACGAACTTGAAGCACGCGGTGAGCACCCTGGTGATCACCTGCTCGACGTCGCGCTCGCCGACGAGCTCGCGCGTGACCTCGTAGGCGATGCGCAGCCGCTCGTAGTCGTCACGGACCATCTGCGGGTCGTGGGCGACCTGATCGAAGGGCTGGAAGCCCTTCTGCACCGCGGCAATCTGGGTGCCGATCTGGCGGTTCTGGTCCTGGACCTCGACGAGGCGGGTGCCCCCGAACGGCGGCGGGCCCCCGGCGCCCTGGTGGATAGGCATCGGCGTGCCGGGGACGGGCAGCGCCTGCCCCTGGCCGAGCGTGCCGCCAGGAGGCGGCGGCTGGCCCGGCGACTGGTACGGTCGGCCCGAAACCGCGGTGGCCGGGCCAGCCTGCGGCATCGACACCGGACCACCCATCTGTTGCGGCGGCGGTCGCGGCCCCGAAGGCACGGGGTACACGCCCGGAACCCCCTGCCCGGTCGGCGAGCCACCCGGCTGGTAACCGGCGATGGGCACCGCGGGCATCGGCTGTGGCGCCATCTGCGGCGGCGGGTTCGGGACGAACGCCCCTGGCGAGACGGCGAGTGGCTGGGCGTGCTGCGGGAACGAGCCCGAGCCGTCGTCGAAGCGGGCGCGCGTGGAGCCGAGCGCGATCTCGTCACCGTGGCGCAGCGGACGCTCGCCCTGCACGCGCTCACCGTTGATGTAGGTGCCGTTCAGCGATCCGAGGTCACGCAGGATCCACTTGCCGTCGGCGAGGAGGATGATGCAGTGCTCCTTGCTGACGATCTTGTCGAGGAGCTGGATCGTGTTGTTCGGATGGCGCCCGAGCGTGTTGTGCGGTCGCAGGTCGACCGACTGGGTGCCTTCGGCGGTGGCGAGGATGATGCGAGCCATGGACGCGCCAACCGAAGAGGCTACACGGATTCATCGGCCGTCGCACGCCCAAGTGCGCGGTAGGGCCGAGCCTGCGGCGGAGGGGCGGATCGGGCTACCCTTCCCCGATGCGCAAGCCGGCGACCTGCACCCTCTGCGAAGCTGCGTGTGGCATCCTCGTCGACACCGAGGGGGATCGCGTGGTCGGCGTGCGCGGCGACCCGGACGACCCGCAGAGTCGTGGGTACGTGTGCCCCAAGGTGGTGGGCATGCAGGACCTCCACGAGGACCCCGACCGCCTCCGCCGCCCTCTCCTGCGCCGCGGCGAGGACTTCGTCGAGACCACCTGGCAAGAGGCGCTCGACTTCGCCGCGGAAGGCATCCTGCGGGTCCGCCGCGCGCACGGGCCCGACGCCGTCGCCGTCTACCAGGGCAACCCCACGGCCCACAACCTCGGCCTCCTGACGGCCGGGCAGGCGGTGCTGCGCAAGCTCGGCACGCGCAACCTGTTCTCCGCGTCGTCGACCGACCAGGTGCCCCACATGCGGGCTGCGCACGAGATGTTCGGCCACGTGCTGCTCATGCCGGTGCCCGACGTCGACCGCACCGACCACTGGCTCGTGCTCGGCGCCAACCCCGTCGTCAGCAATGGCAGCATCATGACCGCCCCCGACCAGCGGCGGCGCATCAAGGAGCTGCAGGCCCGCGGCGGTAAGCTCGTGGTGGTCGACCCGCGTCGCACCGAGACCGCGGAGCTCGCCGACACCCACGTCTTCATCCGACCGAGCACCGACGCCCTGCTGCTCTTCGCGATGCTGTACGTGGTCTTCGCCGAGGGCCTCGAACGGCCCGGGCCGCACCTCGCGGGGCTCGACGAGCTCCGCCGCCTCGCCCGCGACTTCGCGCCCGACCAGGTGGCGAGCGCGACCGGCGTGGCCTCCGACCGCATCGCGACGATGGCGCGCGAGTTCGCCCGTGCCGAGCGCGCCGCCTGCTACGTGCGCGTCGGCACGTGCCACCAGGAGCACGGCACCCTGGTGTCGTGGCTCGCGTACGCGCTCAACGCGGTCACCGGCAACCTCGACCGCGCGGGCGGCGCGATGTGGACGACGCCGGCCGCGGAGCTCATGGTCATCGCCGATCTCTTCGGGCTGTCCTCGGTCGGGGGCGCGCACTCGCGGGTTCGCGGGCTACCCGCGGTCGGCGGCGAGCTGCCGGTGGCCGTCCTCGCCGAGGAGATCGAGACCCCGGGCCAGGGGCAGATCCGCGCGCTGATCACGAGCGCGGGCAACCCGGTGCTCTCGGCGCCGAACGGGCGGCGGATCGAGGCCGCGCTCGCGGAGCTCGATCACATGGTGGCGGTCGACTCGTTCCTGAACGAGACCACGCGGCACGCGCACGTGATCCTGCCGCCGGTCTCGCCGCTGCAGCGGGCACACTACGATCTCGCGCTGAACGCCTTCGGCGTGCGCAACCACGCCAAATGGGTCGACGCGCCGCTGCCCAAGGGGCCGGACGAGCTCGACGACTTCGAGATCTTCGTGAAGCTCGGCGCGCGCATCCTCCCGGGGATCTCTGCCGCGGGTCCGCTGCAGATGCCCGTGTCCGCGCTGCTCCGCAAGCTCGGTCCCGAGGCGGTGGTCGACCTCGCGCTGCGGGCCGGCCCGTACGGCACCTTCCGCGGCGGCCTCTCTCTCGCCGAGCTGCGCAAGAGTCCCCACGGACTCGACCTCGGCCCGCTGCGGAGCCGGTTGCCCGACCTCCTCCGCACGCCCGATCGCAAGGTGCAGCTCGCGCCCCAGGCGCTCGTGGCCGAGGTGCCCGCGCTACGCGCGCTGCTCGCGCCCCGCGGCGACACGCTCACGATGATCGGCCGCCGCCACCTCCGGAGCAACAACTCCTGGCTCCACAACAGCACGCGCCTCGTCAAGGGGCGCGACCGCTGCACGCTCCTCGTCAACCCCACCGACGCCCGCGCGCGCGGGATCGCCGACGGCGCGCTCGTGGCCGTGAAGAACGCGCGCGGCGAGGTGCGGCTGCGGGCCGAGGTCAGCGAGGAGATGATGCCCGGCGTCGTGAGCATGCCCCACGGGTTCGGGCACCACCGGCCCGGCACGCGCATGGCGGTCGCCGAGGCCCACGCCGGGGTCAGCGCGAACGACCTCACCGACGACATGCTCCTCGATCGGCTCAGCGGCAACGCGGCCTTCAGCGGGGTGACGGTGGAGGTCTCGGCGGTCGTGGAGCGGAGCGAAGACGCCCACGCCGAGTGATGGGCCGGCGGTTCAGGCAGGCGGCGGGCGCGAGGCGCCCGGGGGGCGGATGCCCTTGAGCATGCGCAAATACATCTGCGCGGTCTTGTGGTCGGGGTCGATCGCGAGCACCTCTTGCAGCTCGTCCTCGGCCTTCACGCGCTCGTTGGCGGCGATCATGAGCACCGCGAGGGCGACGCGGGCCGGCGCGTACTTGGGGTTGGCCTCGCGCGCGGCCTCGTACTGCGCGCGGGCGCGAGCGGCGTCGCCGACCTCCTTGTAGAGGTTGCCGAGCTTGGTGCGCAGGTCGGCGAACTGCGGGCAGAGCCCGACCGCCTTCTCGTATTCGGGGATCGCGTCGCGCAAGAGCCCCGTGTCGACGTAGGCCTGGCCGACCTCGGCGTGCATGTTGGCGATCTTGCCGCGCACGAACGGGTCCATGCCGCCCTCGGGGCGCGGCCCGCCGGTCGCGCGCTCGTGGACGGCGCGCGCGAGGTCGAACTTGCCGAGGTCGTTGTAGGTGACCGTCAGGCTGAGCGCGGCCTCGGTGTAGCCCGGGTTGAGCTCGAGGGCGCGCTCGAAGCAGCAGCGCTCGGCCTCGAGGAAGTCGCGCCGCTCGTGCGCCATCACGCCGAGCATGTTGTAGACGTCGGCGAACTTGTCGAGCTCGTCGAGGACCCCGCGCAAGAGGGGCTCCGCCTTGTCGAACTCGCGGCGCTCGTAGTGCTCGCGGGCGATGCGGAGGATCTGCTTCAGGCGCTCGTCCATGGTCCGACGAGGGTAGCCCGAGTGGACCGGCGCGGGGCAATTCCCCGGCATCTCAGGCCGTCCGGGCGAGAGGACGCGCAGCGAGCCCCTCGACGATCTGTCCGAGGGTGCGGACGGCGGCCTCGAGCTCGGGGGTCCACGGGTGGCCGCAGGAGAGGCGCAGATACCCCGAGAATTTCCCCCGTGCGGAGAAGATCGGGCCGGGCGCGACGCTGATGCGCGCCGCGAGGGCGCGCTGGTGCACGTCGAGCGCGCGCACGCCGTGGGGCAGCTCCACCCACAGCACGAAGCCCCCCTGCGGTCGCGACACGCGGGTGCCGGGCGGGAACAGGGCGGCGATGGCGTCCCGAGTGTGCTGCACCTGCGCCGCGAGCGCGGCCCGCATCCCGCGCAGGTGACGGTCGTAGCCGCCCGCCTCCATCAGCTCCGCCACCGCCACCTGCAGCAGCGGCGGGGTACCCACGCTCTGGGCGAACTTCAGCGCCTCGACCCGGTCGCGGTGCCGGCCGGGCGCGATCCATCCGACGCGGAACCCGGGCGCGATGGTCTTGGAGACGGACCCGCACAGCAGCACGTTGCCGTCGCGGTCGAAGGCCTTCGCCGAGCGCGGGCGCTCGCCCTGGTGGTGCAGGTCGCCGTAGAGATCGTCCTCGATCAGCGGGATCTCCCGCCGCGCGAGCATCTCGACGAGCTCCTTCTTGTTCGCCTCCGGCATGAGGCTCCCGAGCGGGTTGTTGAAGTTGGGCATCGCGAGCACGGCGCGCACGCGATGCTGCGCGAGCGCCTCCTCGAGCGCCGCGAGGTCGAGCCCCGCGCCGGGGTGCGCCGGGATCTCCACGACCCGCAAGCCCAGCGACTCGATGAGCTGCAGGAGGCCGTAGTAGGTGGGCGACTCGACGGCGATGACGTCGCCGGGCTGGGTCACCGCGCGCAGCGCGAGGTGCAGCGCCTCCATCGCGCCGACCGTGGTGACGAAGTCGTCCTCGCCGAGCGCGCACCCCCACTCGACCGAGCGCCGCGCGATCTGTCGGCGCAGGTGCACGTTGCCCGGCGGGACGTCGTAGTGGATGTGCTGCGCGAGCTCCGTCCGCGCGAGGCGCGCGACGATCCGGCCGAGCCGCTCGACGGGGAGCAACGCCGCGGCGGGCACCGCGGTGCCGAAGTTCACGACCTTCGGGTCGCGCGCCGCCCCGTACACCTTGGCCACCAGCGACGAGACCGCCGGCGCCGCAAACACGGCCAGCGTGCGGGTAGCGCGGAACTCGGGCAACGGCGGGCGCGCCGCGATCCGCACGTAGTGCCCGGACTGCGGTCGGGCCTCGAACACGCCCTTGGCCTCGAGCGTCCGGTAGGCGAGCACCGCGGTCGCCACGCTGCACCGCTGCTGCCGCGCGAGCTTGCGGACCGACGGCGCCCGCGCCCCACCGCGCAGGGTCCCGCGCGCGATCAAGGCCTCGACGTGGGCGGCGACGCGTTCGTAGAGGAGCTCGTCCATCGACCGGAGCGTACGCCGCACCGACGGGAGCGACCAACACAGTGTGCTCGGCCTGTACCAGTACAGTGGCGCACTGTATCGGTCGGAGAGAAACGAGACTGCCTCTGTCGCCTCCGCCGACGACGACGCATCCTAGCGTCCGTCATGCAGCAGGTCGTCGCCGCCCCGGTCGTCGTCCCGAGCCCTCGCTGGGCGGTGATCGGCGCGCTCCTGGTCGTCTATCTCGTGTGGGGTTCGACCTACTTCGCGCTCAAGGTCGCGCTCGAGACCATCCCGCCGTTCCTGGTCGCCGGGCCGCGGTACCTCGCCGCCGGCGCCGCGCTGTACGCGTTCCTGCGCTTCCGCGGCGCGCCCACCCCCACGCGGCAGGAGTGGATCGACTCGGCCAAGGTCGGGGCGCTGCTGCTCGTCGGCGGCAACGGCGGGGTCGCCCTCGCCCAGCGCTCGGTGAGCTCCAGCGTGGCCGCGGTGGTGGTCGCGACGATGCCGATCTGGGCTGCCCTGTTCGCGGCGCTCTCGTCGGCCCGCGAGCGCCCCACGCGTCGCGAGGTGCTGGGCCTCGCCCTCGGGTTCGGCGGCATCGCGCTCCTGCACGCGGGCGGCTCCATCCACCTCGACGCCGCGGGCGCGTTCATCGTGCTCGCGCCGATCTGCTGGGCCCTCGGCTCCGTGTGGAGCCGGCGCCTCGCGCTCCCGGCCGGCGGCATGGCCACGGCCGCGCAGATGCTCACGGGCGGCGCGATGATGCTCGCCATCGGCCTCGCGCGCGGCGAGCGGCTGCACCACCTGCCGAGCGGGCGCTCGCTGTCCGCGGTGGTGTACCTGGTGGTGATGGGCTCGATCGTGGCGTTCTCCGCCTACACGTGGCTGCTCCGCAACGTGCGGCCCGCGGTTGCGATGAGCTATGCCTTCGTGAACCCGCTCGTGGCGCTCGGGCTCGGCGTGCTGGTCGCCGGCGAGCCGTTCTCGGTGCTGACCGGCCTCGCGGTGGCGACCAGCCTGCTCGGCGTCGGCGTCATCCTGCGGCCGCGGTGAAGAGCGGCTCGAGCACCGGGCGCGCGCCGCCGTGGATGGCGACGAGGCTCCCGCTCACGATCTCCTCCCATGGCTCGTCGGTCATCGGCTCGCTCGCGACGAGCACGGCGTTCCGCCGCGCGCTCCACCGGGTCTCGAGCACGGTCTCCTCGAACCGGCGCTCGAGGCGGACGGCGTGGCCGGGGTTGCGATCGAGGACGTGCAGCGTGCGGCCGAGGCGGAACGCGTAGAGCGTCTCGCCGTCGCCGAGGAGGAAGTTCGCGCCGCCACTCTCGGCGAACGGCGGGTCGGCGACGAGCGGGCGCACGACGTCGACGAGGGCGGCTCGTTCGCGCACCGGGTCTCCGCCGGCTTCGTCGAGGGCAGTGAGGACGTGCGCGAAATAGCGCTCGCTGTCGGTGTCACCCTCGACCTCCGCGGCACGCGCGGCCGACGTGCGCCGGGTGATGTGGGTCAGGTCGTGCAGGGTGCCGTTGTGCGCGAACACCCAGCGACCACGCCGGAACGGGTGGGTGTTCTCGACGCGCTGCGGACCGACGGTCTTCTTGCGGATGTGGGCGACCAGCGTCTCGCCCTCGACGCTCCCGGCGAGCGCGTCGAAGCGGTGGTCGTCGCCCGCGCAGGCGGCATGGCGCTGCGTCGACCACCCCCGGCCCCGCGCGTGGACGGCGAGGCCCCAGCCGTCGGGGTGCGCGCGCGACAGCGCCGCCAGGCTCTTCTTGGCGCGTCGGAGCGAGAATCCATAGGTCGTGGTCTCGCTCGACACGACCCCCAAGAGCCGGCACATCGGTCCTCCTCGGCGCACCCAGCACCCAGGACGCGCAGCGGGCCAAGTTCCCCGCTGCGCAGCCCGGAGCTGGTCACACGCGCTCGAGGATCGTCGCCGTGGCCTGGCCGAAGCCGATGCACATGGTCTGCAGGCCGTAGCGGAACTTCTCGTCCTCGAGCAGGTGGATGAGCGTGGTCATGATGCGGGCGCCCGAGCCACCGAGCGGGTGGCCGAGGGCGATGGCGCCGCCGCGCACGTTGGTCTTGCCGAGGTCGGCTTCGGTGTCGTGGGCCCACGCGAGCGGCACCGAGGCGAACGCCTCGTTCACCTCGAAGGTGTCGATGTCGCTCATGCGCAGCCCGGCCTTCTGCAGCACCTTGCGGGTCGCCGGGATGGGCGCCGTGAGCATGATGGTCGGGTCGTCGCCGGCCACCGCGGTCGCGACGATGCGCGCGCGCGGCGTGAGGCCGAGGCGCTTGACCGCCGACTCGCTGGCGAGCAGCACGGCCGCGGCGCCGTCGCTGATCTGCGAGCTGTTGCCCGCGTGGATCACTCCGTCGGGCTTGAACGCCGGCTTGAGCGCGCCGAGCTTCTCGGCGGTGGTGCCGGGCCGGATGCCCTCGTCGACCGCGAACGACTTCTTCTGGCCGTCGGGGTGCACCACGTCGATCGGCGCGATCTCGCGGACGAACTGGCCGGCCTGCTGGGCCGCGTGGGCCTTCTCGTGCGACCGCGCGCTGAACTCGTCGACCTGGGTGCGGGTGAGCCTCCACTTCTCTGCGATCATCTCGGCGCTGATGCCCTGCGACACGAACGGGAAGCGCCCGACGAGCTCCTCGGGCGGCGGGAACCAGGGCGCCGGCCCCTGCGCATCGGACCCCATCGGCGTGCGGCTCATGAGCTCGACGCCGCACCCGATCGCGACCTCGACCTCGCCCGCGGCGATGGCGTTGGCCGCCGTGTGCACGGCCTGCTGCGACGACCCGCACATGCGGTTCATGGTGGTGCCGCAGGTGGTCACCGGGAAGCCGGCCTCGAGCGCGGCCACGCGCGCGATGTTCATGCCCTGCTCGCCGACGGGGCTCACGCAGCCAGCGACCACGTCCTCGACCGCCTCGAGCGGGACCTTGGCGCGCGCCGCGACCTCGCGCAGCACGTGGGCGAGGACGAGGTCGGCGCGGGTCTGGAACAGGGCGCCCTTGCCGGGCTTGCCGAGGGCGACGGCGGTGCGGACGGCGGACACGACGTAGACGGGGTGGGCCATGGAAGCTCCTTCTGGTGGTCCCTGCGCGGCAGTGGACCCCGGGATCGCGAGAATGAATCGCCATTCATCGGATGCCAAGGGGCCCCCGGTGGATTCGTGCACCCCAGGGCTTCAGGTCTTGGTCGTGGCCGCGAACCCGAAGCCGATCGCCGCGCCGATCCACAGGTCGTTCTTGGCGCTCGAGAGCCGCACGTCGTAGTGGGCGCCGACGCTGAGGCTGATCCCCGGGTTCATCACCAGCCACCCGAGGTCGGCGTAGGGTGAGAAGATCCCACGTTGCCGTGGCCGTCGATGGCGCCGAGCTGCAGCAGGTCGACCCCCGCGCGCAGGAAGCCCGCGCTCGCCCACCCCTTGGACAGGCCGAGGAACTGGCCCGCGGTCAGCAGGTAGAAGTGCGGCCCGACGCCGACCTGGGCGAGGTCGGTGCCGAACTTGGTGCGGAGCTGGAAGCCGGCCCCGCTGTCGTTGCCGCCCGCCGTCAGCTCGGAGCCGAAGCCCGCATGCGCGTTGACCTGCACGGCGTTGCGTGAGGTGCTGACCGAGCGCGCGTAGCCGCCCTCGAGCACGGCGAGGCCAGAGCAACCGGTGACGGCGAGCGCGCAGCCGAGGGCGATGAAAGTGTGCCTCATCCGTTGCCATCCTACTGAACTTCGATGGCGGTCACGAGCGGCGTGCGCGGCAGCCCTGGCGGGGCGCGGTCGCGGCGCGGCCTGACTCCGCCTGGTCCTCGGTGGCTGCTCATCGGGCGTCGTAGCCTTCCGGCTGATGCCGGAGCGGCGCCAGAGCTCCGTCATCCCGGCCTGCTTCTCGAGGCAGGCGTCCACGAACTCCTGTCTCACCCTTGACATCGTGCGGACACACTATACGCTCAATCAAGTGAAGAGGCCTCCCGCCCAGCTCGAGCTGCCTCGGACCCGAGGCTGGGGCGGTCGACGCAAGGGCGCCGGCCGCAAGCGGGTCGCCTCGCGTGCTCTCGTGCCACACCGCCCTCGCCCGGCGCACGCTGGATGGGCGCCGGTGCACCTCACGCTGCGGTGCATGGCGGGCCTGCCTTCGCTGCGGTCGCTCGAGGTCTTTCCGGCGGTCGTCGCGGCCCTGCGCGCGGCGCAAGGCGCCGCGTTCCGCGTGGTGCAGTTCTCGGTGCAGGACAACCACGTGCACCTCCTGGTCGAGGCGAGCGACTCGGCGGCGCTGCGCACGGGAGCGCGCTCGCTCGGCATTCGCCTCGCGCGCGCGATCAACCGCGCGGCGGGGCGCAAGGGCCGCGTGCTCGACGACCGCTACCACACCCGCGCCCTGCGCACCCCGCGCGAGGTCCGCATCGCGCTCGCCTACGTGCTCTTCAACTTCAAGAAGCACCAGGTGCGGGTGCCCACTCGGCTCGACCCGTGCTCCTCGGCGCCGTGGTGCGACGGCTTCCGGGATCGCGGGGGTGCGTCTCTCGAGGGCGCCCCGGTCGTCGCCCCCCGCACGTGGCTCGCGCGCGTCGGGTGGCGTCGGCACGGGCTCCTGTCGCCCGACGAGGCGCCTGCGTGAGCGCGTCTTCGTAGCTATGTGTCTCGAGGGGTCTTCGGCAGCAGGAGGCTTCGCAGGTAGTCGACGCCGTGGGATCCCTCCCACGGGCAGTGTTCGCCCCGACCCAGTTCCGCCGACGGAAGCGTTCGTACGGCCGTTCGCTCGGTGGGATTTCCACCGCCCGTGTGTCCACGACGGCCCAGCGACCCGACTTGAGCCGAAGAGGGCGACCCCGACCGGTTTGACCCTCTTCACGGCGCTGCCAACGATACCACCGCCCGCCGAGCACCGAGCCAGCAGGAACGCCGAAAGGGGAGCCGCGGATGCACCGCCGCTCCCCTCGCGTGCTCGCGGAGGCGAGGCTCAGCCCTTCGAGTAGTAGAAGCGCTCGTGGACGACCTTGTCGTTCTTCCACTTGCGGACGGCGACCTGCTTGAGGACCACGTGCGCGCCGCCTTTGAACGTGCAGTCGAACACCCACTCGCCGAAGCTCGTGTCGCCGGTCACCGCGGTCCCGCCGACGCTGGCGCCGTGGAACTGCTCGATGCTCGAGAAGAACTCGATCTCGCGCTTGCGGTTCGCGTCCTTGCCCACGCACTCCTTCTCGAAGTTCTCGCACATGACGACGTCGTCGGCATAGAGCTCCTCGAACGCCTCCATCGCCTTGCCCTGCAGGATCATCTCGTTCAGCTTCTTGTCGTTCGCTTCGACGCTCATGGGGGTTCCCTCCTGGGTCAGACGGACACTAGCGGGCAATCCCGCCCCCGAGCCGAGCGTCGGCGCAACAGTGCGTTGCCCTCACCGCGCGAAACCACGATCCTGGTCCCATGCGGGTCGCGGTCCTCGGCCTCTCCGTCGTCCTCGTGGGCTGTCCGCGGGAGGCCCCGCCACGGCCTGCGTCGCCTGCTGCGTCGAGCGCGTCCGTGACGACGGTCCCGCAGCCACCCGTGCCGAGCACGTCCCCCTCCGCGCCCGCCGCGTCGGCTTCTTCCCCGCCGGTCGCTTCGGCGTCGTCCCCCGTCGTGGCGAAGAAGCTCCCCCGCGCCCACCTCTCGTGCGACCCGAAGCGCGCCAAGAAGTCGGCGCCCTTCGCCAACGTCCGTGACGTCGACTGGTGCAACGCCACCGTCGTCCCTGGCTTCGCGACCCTGCGCGATGGAGCTGCCACCGTGCACGACCACCTCGACGACGACCCGCGGCTCTACGTCTACCACCTGGGCCACGTCGCCTACGGCGACCTCGACGGGGATGGGGTGGACGAGGCCGTCGTCGTCTTCGACGAGGCCGTCGCCACCGGCGTCCGTGGGCGCGTCACGGTGTTCGACCTGAAGGCCGGGCAGCCGCGCTCCCTCGACGTCCACGAAGAGGACGGCGTCGTGGAGACCTCCGTGGTGGCCAAAGAGGTCCACCTCACCGTCCGAGGGTCCAAGCAGGTTTGCTCGTCGCGAGCGTCCCTCGTCAAGGGCCACCTCGTCCTCGGAAAGCCGGCGTGCGCACCGCTCTGATGGGTTGTCTCGCCGCGGCCCGACATCGTAGGCTCGCGCCTCGAAACGCCCCCCGAAGGGGAAGAGGAGCGACGAATGACTGGCCGATCTCGGTGGCTGCGGTGGAACTGGTTCGCGGCGATCTTCAGCGTGCTGCTCGTGCTCGCGCTCGGGTCCGCAGCGCGCGCGCAACCCGCCAAGCCGAGCGCCGAACCCAAGGCCAGCGCGTCGGCCGAGGCCCACGACCCCGCCAAGGAGCCCCCCAAGGACAAGGACGCGGGCAAGGACAAGGACGCCGCCAAGGACAAGGACGCCGAGCCCGAGCACGTGAGCCGCAAGGGCGAGGTCCACGAGATCGGCGTCGTGCTCCTCGCGGTCAACAAGATCGACATCGTCAAGGAGCTCTGGGAGTACGAGGCGATCGTCACGTTCGCCACCAAGGCCAAGCCCTACAAGTGCAGCAAGGAGGTGATGACCCAGATGTTCCAGGGCAGCCTCAAGAAGGTCGAGGAGGCCGACGCCTGGCACGACGGCGACAAGAACATCGTCCAGTGCAAGGTCACCATCGAGGAGGACTCGACCATCGACGTCGCGCGCTACCCATTCGACCACCACCTCCTCGAGGTGAAGATCGGCGACGAGGGCGACGCCATCGACGGCGTCGTGTTCAAGCCGATCGAGGACAAGCAGTTCGTCGCCAAGGGCCCGCGCCTCAAGCTCTCCGGCTGGGAGTTCGGCGAGCTCGCGGGCCAGCAGGAGGAGGTCGAGCACCCGCACCTCAAGGGCGAGAAGATCACCCGCGTGCGCTTCGAGCTGCACGCCTTCCGGCCGTTCCTGTCGTCGGTCGTGAAGACCTTCCTCGGCGTCGTCTTCCAGCTGCTCATCGCGCTCGTCGCGCTCGTGCTGGCGGTGAAGGCCGGCCCGAACCGCATCGCCCTCGTGACCGGCGCGCTGATCGCCACCGCGACCGCGCACAACACGGTCAGCAGCCAGGTCGGCGTCGCCTACCTCACCACCGCCGACAAGTTCTTCATGCTGAGCTACTTCCTCCTGCTCACCAACGTGATCTTCTCGGCGCTGATGATCCGGGCCGAGGACCAGAAGGACGATGCGCGCATCAAGAGGCTCTACAACCTCGCGTGGGTCGTGCTGCCCATCCTGACCTTGGCCGGCTCGGCGCTGGTCCTCGTCGGGGTCCTCTAGAGCAACGCGGCGAGGGCCGAGGCGTCGCACCACGCCTCGGCCTCGTCGTCCACGCGCCGCCCCCGCAAGAGCGCGACCCCCGTGTCGCCCGCGCGTACCACCACGCGCCCCCGGACCACCGCGGCCTCCCCGGGCTCGAGCACCTTGGGCACGTCGGCCGCCACCTCGGCGCGGGTCACCACGACGGCCTCGTCGCCGAGGAACGTCCACGCGCCCGGATAGGGCGCCGCCGCGCGCACGCGCCGCACGATCGACGCCGCGTCGCGCTTGAAATCCAGCTCCAGCATTTCCTCGGTCGGCGCCTCGGCCAGCGTGACCCGCGCCTCGTCCTGCGCCGTCTCCACCGCCCTGCCCGCGCCGAGCGCCGCCACCGTCTCCACCATCAACCGGAGCGACGGCCCGTCGAGCGCGCGCGCGAGCGCCCACGCGTCCCAGCGCGGATCGATCGGCACCGTGCGCGCCCCGAGCAGCGCCCCCGTGTCGTATTCGGCCGCGATGCGGTGCGCGGTCACCCCGCTCTCGGCGTCGTCTGCGTCGATCGCGGCGAAACAAGGGTCCGGCCCGCGCCACCGCGGCAAGAGCGAAGGGTGGAACCCCACGCCCCCGAGCGGCGCGGCCTTCACCAGCGAGACGGGGATCTTGTTGGTCCAGAACCACGACACCAGCAGCTCGGGCGCGGCCGCCTTCGCCCGCGCCACGAACGCCCGGTCCAGCGCCGGCTTCACGACCACGCGGTCGCCCAGCACCCGTCGAATCCGACGGGTCCCGGGCGCCGCGTCACGGCACAGCCCCGCGAGCACGACCTCGTGCCCCGCCCTCGTCAGCGCCAGCGCCGCGAGGGGGAGCCCGAGGGAACAGCAGCCGCACGGATCAGGTGAGGGCGATGCCGAGCGCCTGCCGGACCATGAAGTACTGCTCGCTCACCGCATACTGGATGAGCTCCTTGAGCTTCTCGCTCGGCGCGAGGTCGCCCGCGACGGTGGGTTCGGCTCGGATGAGCTTGGCCGCCATCTCGAGGTCTCCGCAGAGCACGAAGCCCGCGCGCATCGCCGTCACGTCGCTGGTCTGCATCCAGCGCTTGATGTCGCCCTTGGCGCCCGCGTCGACGAAGTGCTTCACGACGAGGCGCAGGCCGTCCATCTGCACGGGCTGCATGTACTTGACGAGCTCCGTCGCGGTGGTGACCACGCCGGCCTTCATGTCCTCCGGGAGGGGGAACTCCTGCATCGCGATCTTCACCGCGGCGAGGAGCAAGGTCTTGAGCTCGGTGAGCGAGGGGAACAGCGTCTTGATGTAGTGCTCACCACGGTAATAGGTGAGGTGCTTGCCGATGAGGAACATCAGCTCCTGCGGCGTGAAGCCGCTGAGCACCGACGCTCCAGCCACCGAGGACGGCGGATCCATCGGGGCCACCGTGAGCGCGCCCGGCACGTCGTTGCGGACGTAGAGGGCGGGCGCCGGCAGCGCGAGGACCTGCGAGCCACCGAAGAACGCCTTCGCGAACGTGACGGTGGTGGTCTGGGGATCCTGGAGGAACTTCTTCGGGATGTCGGGCAGCTGCCGCGACGCCTTGAGCTGCAGGAGCTTGGCGACGCGCGCGGCCGGCGTGATCATCTCGTAGATCTTCCCGAGGATCTTGTCCTGCTCCTGGTGGAAGACGTTCTTGACCCACTGCTCGTTGTCGAGGCGGGCGCGGAACCCGAGCATGCCCTTCGGGCGACGCTCCTCGAAGAACGCGGTCTGCTCGCCGTCCGCCTTCTTGAGGAAGTGCAGCGCAGCCGCGATGCACCACGCGCGGTCGAACAGGCCGGCCTTCAGGTAGAGCTTGTAGAGCGCGTGGTACGGGTCGACGCGCATCGGGTCGCGCGCGAGCACGTCCTGCAGCTCGGCGACCGCGAGGTCCACCTGGTTGTTGCGCTCGTAGAGCTCGGCGAGGATCTGACGCTCCTCCATCTGGTCCGGCTTGAGGCGCGACGACATCTTGAACGCCTCGACGCCCGCGTCGGGCTGCTGGAGGCGGTCACGGTAGATGAGGCCGAGGCCGTGCCAGAGGCTGAACTCGAGGTCGACGTTGTTCTTGCCGGCCGTGCGGTGGAGCATCTTGCGGTAGGCCCGCTCGAGGTTCTTCCAGTCGCGCTGGCCGGTCAGGATCTTGTTGATGGCCTCGAAGGCCTTGAGGAACGCCGGGTCCTGATCGAGCGACAGGTTGAAGTACTCGACCGCCTTGTCCTGGTCGTTCTCCTTGTCGCGATAGAGCTGGGCGATCGTGTAGAAGTACTTGCTCTTGCGGTCGGCGTTGGTGTCGAGGCCGGCGATGCGATCGATGGTCTCGATCGTCTTCGACCAGGCCTGCACCCCCTGGTAGTGCTGCAGGAGCTTGTGCAGCAGCTGGAAGTTCTCCGGCTGCAGCTCGAGCGCCTCTTCGAGGGCCTCGATGGCCTTCTGGAGGTTCTTGTCCTGGTCGGCCCAGATGTCGCCGATCTCGACGAGGATCTTGTAGCGCTCCTCGCCGTCCATCACGTTGTCGAGGATCTGGCGCTTGTACTCGACGACCTGCTTCCAGTCCTTGTTGTCGGAGTAGACGCCCACGAGGGCCTCGAGGGTCGGCCGGTGCGCTGGGTCGATCTCGAGGGACTTCTCGTAGTTGGTGATCGCCTGGCGCGCCTGGCCCTGCTTGCGCTTGATGCTGCCGAGGCGGAAGTACACCTCGGTGCGCAGCTCGGTGTCGGACTCGTCGAGGCTCGTGAGCACCTTCTGGTAGTTCGAGAGCGCGGCGGGCCAGTCCTCGAGGGCGAAGCAGACCTCGGCGAGGCCGCGCACGACCTCCATGTCGGTCGGGTCGGCCTGGAACGACTGCTGGTAGGCCTTGAGCGCGCGGTCGTTCTTGCCGAGCGCCGCGAGCGTCTTGCCGTTCATGCCGTGCAGCTTGTGCTGCTCGTGCTTGTCGCGTTTGCTGGCCTTGCGGGTGAGCAGCTCGAGCAGGGGCTCGGCGCGCTCCCACGCGCTCGTGTTGACGTACTCCTCGGCGAGCGGCATCGCGGCGTCCTCGTTCTCGGGGTCGGCCTCGATGGCGGCCTCGAACGCGGCGACGGCGGTCTCGTGCTCGGAGAGCATCTCTTCGCGCAGCTTGCCGAGCTCGACGAGGAGCTTGGCGCGCTGACGCGGCTGCTGGGTGTTGAGCTGCTCCTGCTCGAGGAGCTGCGCGGCCTCGTACCAGTCGGCCGTGTCGAGCGCGATCTGGCGCAGCGAAGCGAGCGAGAGGAGGTGGGCCGGGTCGTAGTCGAGCGCGGCGCGGAACCGCTCCTGCGCGGTGACGCGGTCACCGAGCTTCTCGTCGTGCGCCTTACCGATGCGGTAGAGCATGTCGACCTTCTGCGCGATGTCGAGCGTCAGGTCGGCCACGCGTTGCATGGCGTCGAGAGAGAGCTGGGTCTCGCCCTGCTTGTCGTAGAGCTTGCCGAGCGCGTCGAGCGCGCCGACGTGGTTCGGGTCGATGTCGGTGATGGCCCGGTAGGCCTCGACGCCCTTCTCCACGTCCTGGAGCTCGTCCGCCCAGGTCTTGCCGAGCGCCATGTAGATCTCGACGCGGACGTTGTCGTCCAGGGTCGAGGCGATGTGGCGATCGTACGCGCCGACGAGGTCGCTGAAGCGGCGCAGCTTGGCGTAGCTGCGCTCGACCGCGCGGTAGGCCTCGTCGTTGTTGGGGTCGATCTCGAGGGCCTGCTCGAGGCGCTGGGCCGCGAGGTCGGGCTTGATGAAGTGGTCCTCGAGCACGGAGGCGAGCTGGAGGAGCACCGAGACGCGCTCGCGCTCGGTCTGCACCACGGCGAGCTCGTCCTCGAGGAGCTGGAGCAGGCGCGGCCAGTCGAACGTCTGCTGGTAGACGTTCTTGAGGCCACGGATGGCGACCACGTTGGTGCCGTCCGCCGTCACCGCGTCGCGGTAGAGCTGGCCGGCGCGCTCGAGGTCTCCGAGCTGCTCGACGTACATCGCGGCGAGCTTGATGCGGGTCGGGTTGAGCTCGGCGGCGTCGCCGCGGCCCTGCACCTTCCGCTCGAGCATGTCGACGATCTCGCGGGTCTGGCCGCGCTGCAGGTAGATCTGCTCGAGGGCGTCGATCGCGGGCTGGTGGCCCGGATCGACGTCGAGGGCGCGGCGGTAGTAGACGACGCCCTGGTCGACCTGCTGCTTGACCTTGAGGAGGAGGTCGCCGAGCTCGGTCGACACCTCCTTGCGGTCCTTCTCGCTGGTCGCGATCTCGAGGGCCTGCATGAGGGTCGCGCCGACCTGGTCGAAGTTGCCCGCCTTGCGGTGGAGCGACGCGACCTGACGGATGACGCGGACGTTGTGCGGGTCGAGCTTCTGGACCTGCTGGAAGTACGGCATCGCCCACTCGGGCTTGCCGATGTCCTCGCCGTACCACTTGGCGAGGCGCAGCATGAGGCTGATCTTCTTGGCGTTGTCGGCCTGGACCGCCGGGTCCTTGAGCCAGGTGTTGGCGGTCTGCACGAGATCGCCCCAGCGCTGGGTGGACTGCGCGAGCTTCTCGAGATCGCGCACGGTCTCGTCGTCGTCGTAGTCCTCGCTGAAGGCGTTCACGAGGACCTCGAAGCCCTGCGCGCTGTCCTCGAGGCGCTCGTCGAGCACCTTGGCGATCTTGCGGTAGAGGAGCTGCCGCGCCGCGTTCTCCTCGACGAGGTCGAGCTTGGCGACGAACAGCTCGGCGAGCTCGGCGAACCGGCTGGCCTCGGCGTGGAGCTTCTCGAGGGCCTCGAACGCGCGGTCGTTGCCGGGCTCGAGCTCGAGGACCTTCTGGTTGGCCTCGGTGGCGGAGTCCGGGGTCTCGGTCTTCGAGAACCAGAGATCGCTCACCTCGAACAGCTCGCGGATCTGCTCGGCCGGATCGCCGAGCGCCGCCGCGCTGCATCTTGACGCCGATGACGTCGGTCCACTGCTCGTCGGTGCGGTAGATGGCCTCGAGGGCCTCCATCGCCTCGAAGTCGGTCGCGTCGACCTCGAGCAGCTTGCGCCACGCGTCGGCGGCCTCGATCGGCTGCTCGAGCACCGTGCCGTAGGTCTTGCCGAGCTCGCGGAAGATCGCCTTGAGCTCGTCCTCGTCGAGCAGGCGCGAGGCGCGCTCGACGATGTTCTGCAGGGCCATCACGAGCTCGGCCGGGTCGTTCTGGCGGCGCCGGATGTCGGCGATCGCGCGGAGCGCGCCCACGTGCTCGTAGTTGATGTCGAGGACCCGCTGCCACTCGTCGAGGGCGAGGTCGTCGCGCGAGAGCTTCTCGGTGAACATGCGGGCCCGGCGGGCCGCTGGTTCGCGCGCTCGTTGTCGTCGGTGGAGGCGTCGGAGAGCCGCTCGAGGATCTCGGTCAGCTCGGGCCACATCTCCTTGCGCTCGTAGAGGTTGGAGAGCGCGAGCAGCGCCTCCGGGTCCTCGCCGCGCAGGTCGAGCACGCGCTTCCAGAGCTCGATCGCGCGCGGCACGTCGCCGAGGGCATCGGCCACGAGGTTCGCGATCTTGGCCTGGATCTCGGCCTCGGCGACGTCGCCCACGGCGTTCTCGAGCTCGCGCTCGAACACCACGAGGAGATCGGTCGGGGAGCCCTTGATGGTGTAGAGGCGCGCGAGCGCGGCGATCGCGCCCTCGTGCTGCTTGTCGAGCTCGTCGAAGATGCGGCGGTAGGCCGCGATGGCCTCGTCGACCTTGCCGAGCGACTCCTCGTAGACCTGGCCGAGGCGCGCGTAGAAGTCGACCAGCTCGATCGAGTCCTCGGTGGCCTTGGTGCGCTGCACGAGGATGCCGGCGAGCTGCTCGTGCGCGCCCCACTGCACGTAGATGCGGTCGAGGTTCTCGAGCGTGGTCACGTCCATCGGGTCGACGCCGAGGACGTAGCGGTAGGTCTCCTCGGCCTTCTGCTGGTCGCCGAGCTGCTCCTCGAACGTGCGCGCGAGCTTGCCGCCGACCAGGCGGACGACCGCCGGGTCCTGGGTCGCGCCGAGGATGTCGGCGTAGGCGTTGGCGAGCGCGTCGTACGCGGCGATGGCGCCGGCGATGCGCTCGGCCTCCTCGTGCGACTTCTCGTCCGTGGGCGACTCCTTGAGCGCGCGCGTGTAGGCGTCGAGGGCCGCGCCGCCGTCGGCGAGCTTCTCCTCGTTGAGCTCGGCGATCCGGTAGAAGGTCTGGAGACGATCCTCCGGGCTCTTGACGTGGGCGAGGAGGGCCTCGCTCATCTTCACGAGCTTCTCCCACTGGTCGAACTGGCGGTAGAGCGGCTCGAGGATCTCGCCGATCTCGGGCTGCTTCTTGCCGGCGGCGAAGATCGCCTCGAGACGGGCCGTGGCGCGCTCGTGCTCGGGCTCGACCGCGAGGACCTCCTGTAGGCCGCGATGGCCTGGTCGAGGTCTTCGAGGTAGCGCTCCTGCACCTCGCCGAGGCGGAACTTGAGCTCGAGGATCTCGTCCGGGGTCTGACCGACCTCGGCCTCGCGGGCGAGGACCTGCGCGAGATCGCCCCAGCGCTCGGCCTGCGTGAACAGGCGATCGAGCGACTTGATGGCCTGCTGGTTGTCGTTCTCCACCTCGAGCACGCGGCGGTAGCGGGCGACCGCTCCGTCGAGGGCGTCGAGCTGGATCTCGTGAATCTGCGCGGCGCGGAGGCCGAGGTAGACGAACTGCATCGGGCCCTGGTCGGCCACGGTGGTGGCGAGCTTGTCGAGCTCGGCGTCGTAGAGCTTGCCGACCTCGGGCCAGCGGCCGGTGCCACCCGCCGCCGCCGAGCGCTCGGCGAGCGACTCGAGCGAGATCAGCGTGCCCTCCTCCGCGTTGTTGTACGCGAGGGCGCGGGCGTAGGTGTCGAACGACTTGTTCGGGTCGTTCAGCTGGTCGTCGTGGATACGCGCGACGCGGTGCAGGAGCTCGACGCGCTGCAGGTCGTCGTCGGCGTGCTTGACCTGGACCTCGAGCACCGAGACCAGCCGCGTGTAGTCGGCCGTCCCCTCGTAGATCGGCTCGAGCACCGAGGAGGCGGCGAGCGCGTCGGCGCCCTCCCCGTCCTTGAGGGTCTCGAGGCGACGCAGCGTGGGCGCGTGCGAGGGCTCGGCGTTGAGCACGTCGCGATAGAGATCGATCGCGCGCGTGACGTCGTCGAGGTGGGTCTCGTAGAGCTCGGCGATCCGGTACTGGTACGAGATGGTCTCGCCCGGATCGGAGCACAGCTCGGACTCGCGCTGCAGGATCCCGAGGAGCTCGGTCCAGTTCTGCGAGGCCTGGTAGAGCACGTCGAGGCGACCGAGGGCGGTGAGGTCGGCCGGGTCGATCTCGAGCACGCGCTGGTAGGTCTCGATGGCCTTGGCCACGTCCTTGAGCTCGCGCTCCCAGACCGCGCCCATCTGGTAGAGGACGCGCTTCTTGTCATCAGGATCGCCGACCAGATCGGCCTTGCGCTGGTAGACCCCGAGGAGGTCCTGCCACCGCTGCAGCTCGAGGAAGTGCTTCATCAGCGCCTCGAGCGCGCGCTCGTCCTCGGCGTCGAGGTCGAGGATCTTCTGGTAGACGGCGATCGCCTGGTCGACGCGCTGGAGCACGTCTTCCTCGATGGCGGCCGCGCTGAACAGCGCCGCCTTCTTGTCGTCGAGCGCGTCGAGGATCTCGGCCTTGCGCTGCAGGATGGCCGAGAGGTCGGCCCAGCGCTCCGCGATCTGGAACAGGCGCTCGAGGGACTCGGCCGCGGCGAGGTTCACCGGGTCGAGCTCGAGCACGCGGCGGTAGCGGTAGACCGCGCCCTCCACGTCCTGCAGGGCCTCCTCGTGCACGCGGGCCGCCGCGGTCTGCAGCGAGCTCGCCAGGGCCGCGTCCTCGACCTTCGACGCGCGCTCGTCGAGCACCGCGGCGAGGTCCTTGAAGCGACCGGTCAGCTCGGCGAGGCGCTGCAGGCCCGCCGTGGTCTGCTCGTTGGCCGGGTCGACCACGAGCGCGCGGGCGAGCGAGTCGAACGCGAGAGAGGGCTGGTTGCCCTGGTCCTCGTAGAGCTGGGCGATCTGGTGGAGCAGGTCCACCTTGCGCGCCTCGTCGTCCGCGCGGCGGACGAACACCTCGTAGACGCCGACCAGCTTCTGCCAGTCGCCGAAGCCCTTGTAGAGGGGCTCGAGGATCTCGGCGATCGCGAGCTCGAGCGCCGGATCCTGACCGAGCCGCTCGAGGGCGGCGAGGGCCGGGGCGTTGCTCGGCTCGCGGTCGAGGATCTGGCGGTAGGTCTCGACCGCCTGGTCGACCTGGCTCATCTTCGTCTCGCGCAGCTGCGCGAGGCGGAGCATGAACGCGAGCTGCGCGTCGTCGGTCTCGGCGAGGCGGAGCTGGGTGTCGAGGTTGCCCTCGAGGTCGCTCCAGCGCTCCTGGCGCGTGTAGAGGCCGTCGAGCGCCGAGAGCGCGACCTGCGAGCCCGGGTCGAGCGCCAGCACCTCGCGGTAGCAGGCGATCGCCTCGTCGGGCTTGCCGAGCCGCTCCTCGTAGATCGAGGCCATGCGGCCGTAGAGCTGCTCGCGCGCGGTGGCGTCGTCGGCGAGATCGATGCGCTTCTGGACGACCTGGATCAGGTCGTTCCAGCGCTCGGTGCGCAGGTAGAGCTGCTCGAGAGCCGCGAGCGCGTCGGCGTCGGCCGGGTCGAGCTCGAGCACCTTGCCGTAGCTCACCGCCGCCGCGTCGACCTGCCCGAGCTGGCGCTCCTGGAGCGAGGCGATGCGGAACCAGTAGTCGCGCTTCTGCGCCGCGTCCTCGACGGACTCGGCGATCTGCGTGAACACCGCGACGAGCTTGCCGAAGTCCTTGGTGACCTCGGTGAAGCCCTCGAGCTCGGTGCGCGCCTCGGCGTGCCCCGGGTCGGCGGCGAGCGCGCGGGCCTGGGCCTCGAACGCGCGGGGCGCGTCGCCCAGCATGCCGATCGACGTGCGGGCGCTCTTGCGGAGCAGCTCGACGCGGCGGCCGACGTCGCCCTCGCTCTTGGCGAGGATCTCGACGACGCCGATCAGGCGCTCCCAGTCCTCGCGGGCCTCGTAGATGCCCTCGAGGATCTGCGCGACCTCGGTCTTGAGGTCGGTGCTGGCGAGCAGCATGGCCTCGAGCGCCAGGCGCGCGCCGTCGTGGCTCGCGTCGAGCTGGAGGATCTCGCGGTAGTTGTCGAGCGCACCACGGGCGTCGGCGAGGTGCTTCTCGAGGACGTCCGCGAGGCGGAACTTGAGGTCGACGATCTGCGCGTCGCCCTCGGCGTCCAGCGTCGGCGGCAGCTCGAGGCGACGACGGAGCACGTCGGCGTACGCCGGGTAGTCGGCGAGGGCCCGGTAGAGCTCGTCGAGCGCGGCGAGCGCGGTCGAATCCTCGGGGGCGTCCTCGAGGACCTCCTTGTAGGTCGCGACGGCCTTCTCGGGCTGCTTCAGCTCCTCGACGTAGAGCCGCGCGACGGCGTAGAGGATCTGGCGACGCTCGTCGTCGTTGCCCGCGAGCTCACGCTTCTTGGCGTAGATGGCGAGCAGATCCTCGAAGCGCTGGGTCTTCTTGTAGAGCCGCTCGAGCGCGTGCAGCGCCCCCTCGTTGTCGGGGTTCGCCTCGTAGACCGTGCGGAACTGCGCGATGGCCTCGTCGATCTTGCCGACCTCGTCGACCAGGACGCGACCGAGGCGCAGGCGCAGGCGCGTCGCGAGCTCGGCGTCGCTCTGGCCCTCGATGGCCTTGGTGTACGCGCCGATGACGTCGGCCCAGCTGTTGGTGGTCTTGGCCACGCGCTCGAGGTCGTCGCCCGAGAGGTCGTCCTCGGGGAACAGCTCGAAGGCGGTCTTGAAGCGCTCGAAGGCCTTGGCCGGCTCGGAGACCTTGGTCTCGTAGAGCGCGGCGACCTCGCGCAGGAGCTCGAGGCGCATGAAGGCGTCCTCGACGTGCAGGAGCTTGACCTCGAGGACCTTGGCGAGGGCGACGGCGTTGCCGGCGGCCTGGTAGATCGGCACGAGCGCCTCGGCGGCGCGGAGGTTCTTCTCGTCGAGCTCGAGGATGCGCTCGTAGCTCTTGGCGGCGCGGTCGGTCTTCTGCTTCCGGTCGGCCCACAGCTGGGCGATCTTGAAGAGCAGCCCGCACTTGGCGTCGGCGGCGGTCTCCTTGGCCTCCTGCTGCTCGAGGACGCGGATGAACTCGTCCCACTTGCCGCTCTCGGCGTAGAACTGCTCGAGGTCGTCCCAGCGCTGGAGGGCGAGGTACTTCTTCTTGAGCGCCTCTTGCGCCTGCTTGTCGTTGGGGTCGATCTCGAGGAGCCGACGCCACGCCTCGACCGCGCCGCTGTCGTTCTCGAGGCGGTCGCCGTAGATCGTGCCGAGCTTCTTGAGCGTGGCGATCTTCTTGGCGCGGTCGCCGAGGAGAGCGACCTCCTTCTCGAGGATCTCCGCGAGGGCGGCGAAATCCTTGGCGCGCTCGTAGAACCCACCGAGCTGGGTGATCGCCTCGAGGTTGGACTCGTCGTTGTCGACGACCTCCTTCCAGTAGGTGATGCAGACCTCGGGCTTCTTGACCTTCTCGGTCGCGAGCCGAGCGAGCTCTGCGAACTTGGCGGCGCGCGCCGGCCCCGGGGGCAGGTCGTCCGCCTCGTGCCGCCGGAGCGCGAGGAGCTTCTCGAACTCGCGGCGCTGCTCGTAGGCCTTCACGAGGAAGTCGACGGCGACGGCGTTCTGCGGCTCGATGGTGCGCACGAGCTCGAAGGCCTTGATCGCCTCGACCTGGTTGCGCAGCTGGTTCGCGTAGATGTCCGCCGCGCGGAGCGAGGCCTCGATGCGCTCGAAGTCGTCGGCGAGGACGCCGACGAGTGCGACGAGGGTCTTGGCGACCTCGCCCCACCGCTTGGCGGCCTCGAACTTGGCGAGCTGCGCCTTGAGCTCGGCGGCCTTGCCGTCGTCGGGCGCGTGCGCGTCGTGGTGTGCGTCGTGGCTGGCCACGGCGCCCGGAGCGGGCGTGGCAGCGGCAGGCGCGGGGGGCGCCGCAGCGGCCGGAGCGGGAGCGGCCGCAGCGGGAGCGGCAGCGACGGGCGCGGGCGCCGGCGTCGGCGCAGCGGCAGGAGCAGAGGCCGGCGCGGCCTCGGGCTCGGGCGCAGCGGCGACAGGCGCGGGCGCCGGCTTGGCCGGTGGCGCGGCCGTGGGCTTGGCGCCGGCGGCGACCTCGATCGGCTCGAGCTCCTCGCCGATCTGCCGCTCGAACGCGCGGCGCTGGTGGTGCTCGGGCGCCACCGACGCGAGCTGCGCGAAGTACCGGCGAGCCTTCATCATGTCGCCGCTGTGCTTCCACGCGACGACGCCGCCCTCGGCGAGCAGGAACGACAGCGCGCCGACGTCGTTGCCGACGAGATCGACGCTGCGGTCGACGAGACGGAGCAGATCGCTCCACTGATCGCGCGCGCCCATCAGCTCGCCGAGCTTCTGGAACGCGGCCTCGTTGGCCGGCTCGTGCGCGAGGACGTCGTTGAGGAACCGCTGCCCCGCCTCGAGGTTCTGGTGGCGGGAGATCCAGCGCCGCGCGAACACCATCGCGAGGTGGGCGCGCTCGGCGCCTCCGAGCGTGGACAGGAGCTCGTTCTGCGTGGCCTCGATCTCCTCGGGGCGCTTCTGGTCGGCGAGCAGCGCCTCGAACAGCGTGGCCGCGGCCGGGTCGGCCGGGTTGCTGCGGTAGGCCTGGCGGAGGAACCCCTCGGTGGCCTCGGTGCCCTGGAACCGACGCAGGAGGCGCGCGGCGCGCAGGAACCCGCGGACGCGCCCCGAGCCGGTCGCCTCGTTGGCCTCGCGGAGGATCGCGCCGACGCGCTCCTCCCAGTCGTTCTCCGTGACCTGCACGTCCTCGAGCGAGCCGCGCGCCGCCGCGCTCTGCCCACCCGAGGCGCCGAGCGCGCGCGCGTAGGTGGGCGTGGCGGGCTCGTACTGGTCGGTGTCGCAGAGGACGTCGGCGAGCTCGAGGAGCAGCGCGCTGGTCGCCTCGCCCTCGGGCGCCGCCGCCTTGAGCTCGAGCTCGAGGAGCTTCTGCACCATGTTGAGCTTGCCGAGATCCCAGTAGACGCGACGGGCCTCGGCCAGCGCCTCGACGAGCTGGGCGTTGGCTTTGTAGGCGTCCTGGAAGTGCTTCAGAGCCTTCGCGCCGAGGAGGAACTTCTCGTCGAGGAGACGCCCGAGCTTCAGGTGGAGCGCAGCCTTCTGCTCGTTCGACTTGCTCGCGGAGACCGCCTTCTCGAGCTCCTCCCGGAGCTGTTGCCAGTCACGGACGGACTCGAGGTAGGCGAGGCGATCGGTCAATTCCATCGTGGGCATCTCCGGAGCAACCCGTCGATCGGGGGCTCCTCAAACAGGCATTCAGGCGAAAAAGCAATGGGCCAAGGGGACAAGCAGAGGACCAGGTCGGTGATGCGGACCGACGCCATCCGCAGCACCGAAGTCACACGCAGATCAGGGGCACTTCCAGACGAACTTCTTGGCCTCGGCGTCCTTGCGGGACTCCTGGGCCTCGACCGTCTTGCCCGCCGGGGTCTTCAGGTAGCCGGCGAGCGCCTGGCAGGCGTCCTGCGGCTGGCCCTTGTCGGCGTAGGCGAGCGCGAGCTGGTACTCGGCGTCGCGCGGGCCGTTCTTCGGGTTGGCGATCTGGCGGGTCTTCTCGAGCGCCTTGATCTTGTCGTCGGGCTTGTTGAGCAGCTCCGCCGCGCGGGCCTCGTCGAGCGCGAGGAAGTACCAGGCGTTCACGCCGTCGATCTTGTCGTTCTCGTTGGCGAACTTGATCTGCGGCGCGATCTTCTGGCCTCGAGCGCGACCGCGAGCCCCTGCTCGGCAAGACCGAGGTTCAGGTAGATGTTGGCGAGCTCGACGTAGTAGTGGAGCTGGTCGCCGCGGGTCTCGATGGCCTTGGTGAGCGCCTCGAGCGCGTCCTGCTCCTCGTCGAGCTCGTAGTGCACCTTGCCGAGGTAGTAGTAGGCGTCGGCGATGTGCGAGTCCTTGGCGATCGCCTTCTTGAGCGGGTCCTTCGCCTTGTCGAGGCCGGCCTTGCCCGGGTCCTTGAGCGCGAGCTCCATCAGCGCGTAGCCGCGGCGGAACTGGTAGTTCGCGTAGGTGTCGTCGAGCGCCGCCGCCTTCGCGTAGGTCTCGGCGGCGTTGTTCCAGTCCTTCTGGCGCTCGTAGAGCACGGCCAAATTGCCCAGGATCTTGTGGTTCGTCGGATCCATCTGGGCCGCCTGCTTGTACATCTCGGCGGCCCCCTTCGGATCTTCGCCCTGGATGGACTGGGCTTGCTTGGCGAGCTTCTGCGCATCGACCGCAGACTTGTTGCACCCGGAGACGCTGAACACAGCGAGGCCGAACAGGGCGCCCGCCAGGGACACACCGACGAGGGACCGAACGCCGAGACGAAGACCACCAACGCGCATGAGAGCCGTCTCCTCTGGTTGCGAAAGACACGCGCGAGCACGCGCACGCAGGGCTCGCATCGACGCGCGAGCATAGAGGAAGCGCGGAGCCGAAGTAAACAGCGATTCGGGGCGCTTCGACGCGGAATTCCAGCGGAAAACCAGGCCTCCAGACGCGCTGACGTTCCGGGGCCGAGAACGGTCGAGCGTGGCGAACCCGCGCCGCAAAAAAGAAGGCGCCTCCGGGGTCGGTGACCCGCGGAGGCGCTTTCCGTGACGATCTGGCGATCGTCAGCTCACACCGTCACTCACTCGTCGTTCTGGAAGTCGATCGGGTAGGTGACCATGACCTTGCCGCCCTCGGGCTCCGGGAACGACAGGGTCTTGTACACGCCGAGGACGCAGCCCGAGACCTGCCCGTCGGAGAGCGACCCACCGGAGAGGTTGGCCGACTCGACCGCGCCGGTCGTGTCGATGATGAAGCGGACCGAGACGGTTCCCTTGAGGCCCGGGTCCTTCTTGAGGCCGGTCTCGTAGCAGGCGCGGAAGCGCGGGAAGTTCGCGCGGATGATGCGCTTGATGACCTCGGGCGGCAGGCGACCCTGGATGTCGGTGCCGGTCTCGATCATCTTGACGGTCTTGGTCTTGCGGCCGCTGCCGACGCGCCCACCACCACCGCCGTAGCCCATGCCGCTGCCGGTGCCGGCGCCGTGACCGAAGCCACCGACGGTGCCGAGACCGATGCCGTCGCCCCAGCCACCACCGCCCGGGCCGGTGCCCGAGAGGCCGAGGCCGCCGTAGCCGAACGAGTCACCCGGATGGTCGCCCATCAGGTTGCCGTTGAAGTTGTTCGGGTCCTTGCCGATGGTCTCGTCCGAGCTCGAGTCGAACGCGATCGGGGCGTTGGCCGTGGAGCCGAACACGCTCGAGAGGGCGCCGATGGCGCCGTAGTTGCCGCTCTCGATGAGGGCGCGGGTCTTGGCGATCTTGACCTCGGCCGTGTCGGGCGGGCCCTTGATCTGGTAGTAGCCGCCCGTCGCGTTCTTCGAAGGGTCGCCCATCATGCCTTCGGCGCCCTTGTGCTTGGTGCCGGTGCCGCCCGACTTGTCCTGCTGCTGCGGCGTGGGGGAGTTGTCCTCCTGCTCGGGGATCTCCTTGTCGGCCGCGTTCTTCTGCAGCTGGAGCATGTAGGCCTGGGTGGACTTGTCGAGGCCGGCCGACTCGTCGTCGAGCGACTCGCCGGGCGACATCATGAGCGCGGTGACGATGCCCACGTGGAACATCGCCGACCCGAGCCAGAACAGCGCGGCGCCGCGGCTCGACTTGCTGACCGCGCCCGAGGGCTTCTTGCCCGCGGGGACGGCGGCCGTCTGGAAGACGAAGCCATTGAGCTCGACGCGGGCACGCGCGTTGTTGGAGAGCGAGATCTGCTCGGCGCCGGGGAGCTCGCCGCACGGCTGGAGCAGGCCCTTCGAGCGCGCCTCGTCCAGCGTCATCTTGCCCTGGCCGGGGATGTCGACCGAGCCCTTCGCCCCGCGGGGGACGACCGCCGCGACGCTGCCACCACCGCCCACGAGGATCGGCATGCGGGTGGAGCCGATCTTCTCGCTCGGCATGCGGTAGTCGACGCCGACGCCCTTGCCCTCTTCTTCGCCCACGTAATAGGCGCGCGGCGGGGTGAGGTGCGCGACGTTCAGGATCGTGGCGCCCCAGAGCACCATGACCTCGACGGCCGGGACATGCGACTGCTCGACCTCGTCGGACGCGACGTCGGGGCCCGACTTCACGAGCCGGTAGGTGTACTCGGCGTTGGGGTCGTCAGGCTCCGAGTGCGCGTGCGAAGACGCGAACGGACTCGCCGACGCGGCCCCGAACGGGCTCGCCGCGGGCGCCGCACCCGCGAACGGGTTGGCCGTCGCCGCACCCGCGAACGGGTTGGCCGGCTCGGCCGCGCCCGCGAACGGATTCGCGGCGCCGAACGGGTTGGCCGCCGCAGCCGGCGCGGCAGCCGCCGCGGCCGCCACAGGTGCAGGCGCTCCCGCCACGGCGGGCACGGCGCTGTCGAGGACGATGCGGGTCTCCGCGATGCGGATCTCGTCACCGGCCTTGATCTTGGTCTTGTTGATGCGCTGGCCGTTGACCAGCGTGCCGGGCTCGTTGCCCAGGTCGATCAGCGTGATGTCCTCGGGGCTCGCGACCTCGATGACCGCGTGCATGCGCGACGCGGCCTCGTCGTCGAGCTTGAGGTGGCTCTTCGCATCCTTGCCGATCTTGACGATGTCCTGGGTCACCGACTCGGTGCGCGCTCCTGCGCCCGAGGTCACGGTGAAGGTCAGCGTCGTCTTCTGCTTTGCATCCGACATGAAACACCCATCCGGTCACGCGTCGGTGACCAGTTCGTTGCCGATGAAAAGATTCGAAGAGCCTGAAGTGTCCTGGCGGATCCAGGAGGAACCTCCGAGCTGCTCGAGGGATCTAGATCACAGGTTCTCGATCGACTTGAGCATCTCGGGGACGAAGGAGGTACGCGGGCGCACGAGGATCGTGCGGACCGGGCCACCACGGGTGGTGATCTTCGCTTGGTCGGGGCCGAGATTGGACGTGAGGAGCTTGTCGTCCTCGAACGTCATCTCTTCCACGTCGCTGCCGCCCTTTTTCTTGTCGGCTGCGGAAGCGATTCCCTCGAGAGCCACCAGACTGAGCACGCCGACGAGAACAGTGAGCGAACGACGCATGATACAGCCTCCCTGAAACAATCCGCCCGGGTTACAGTATGAGTGTAACGGGAGCCGTGCGTTCCGGTCAAGGGGCGTGTTGAGGTCAAGTGCGGTCGCGGGGCGATGGTCAGTCACGGTACGGGGGCTCAGACAGGGTCCTGGCAGAAAAGTTCCGCGGAGCGCCAAGGAAAATTCCCCAAGGGACAGTGGCCGCGAAAACCGCCCTCCTGGCCCCTTCAGAGGAACCTCGCGCGGAGCTCCGGGGTGGGCACCCGGCAGGTCTCCCGCTCGCCGAACCAGCGGAGGCGGTTCCGAGCGACGATCCGGTAGACCCCGTCGCGCAGCGGTCGGGGCAAGAGCAAGAGCGCGAAGGCCCACGACCAAGGCGCACGGAGGTGGCGTGCGGCGCGCAACGCCGCCGTCGACCGGACGCTCGCCCGCCCCGCCTCGACCAGCACCATCGTCTCCAGCGCCTCGGAGAGCCCGTGTGCGCGGAGCAGCTCGACCCCCGCCGTCGACTGGAACGCCGCGAACCGCAGCGTCGGCGCGCGCTCGTGACGGAGGACGAAGTCGACCGCGCCGTTGCAGAGATTGCAGACGCCATCGAAGAGCAACACCGCGCCCTCCTCCGCCTGCTGCGCGCCGTCTCCGCTCCGATCCATCCCTCGATGGTACGTGGTAGCGAGTCCCGATGCGCGCGCTCGGATGTCTGTTCGCTGCAGGGCTCTTCGCCGTCGGCTGCACCTCGTTCGCCCCGCCGAAGTCCCCCCTGCCCGACGCCAAGTCGGCGGTCGCGCGGCTCGACGCGACCTACGCCAAGGTCACCGGCATCCGCGGCAACGCCAAGATCGACTACCTCGGCGAGAAGGGCCGCGTGAAGGGCGAGCTCAAGCTGCTCGCGAGCGCGCCCGACAAGCTCCGCATCGGCATCAGCGCCAGCGTGGTGGGCTCGGCGGGCGAGGTCGCCTCCGATGGCGTGCGCTTCTGGGCCGACGACAAGGCCAACGGGCGCTACATCATCGGCCTCGCCAAGCCCTGCAACATCGCCCGCATCACCCAGGTGCCGCTCGCCTCGCGCGAGCTCGTGCCGATGCTGTGGGGCATGCGGCCCGACCTGCCGCAGAAGGTCACCTGCGACAGCGTGAAGTGGAACGGCGACGGTGGGTTCTACGTCGTCGCCCTCGGACACGAGACCACCTCGTCGACCGAGCCCAAGCTCCACGAGCTGCGCATGACCCCCTGGCCCGAGGACCTCGACAAGCCGTGGGGTGAGCAGCGCATGCGCCTGCTCGGCGTGCTCGCCTGGCGCGACGACGCGCTCGTCTACCGCGTCACCATGGCCGATCACCAGAAGACGGCGACGGCCAAGGCCATCGTCGATCCGGACGGCCTCAGCGACGACGTCCTGCCGAGCGGCCCCGACGTCGAGGTCGACGTGCCCCGCAAGATCCACGTCGAGGTCCCGGCCAAGAAGAGCGACGTCATCTTCAAGTACGAGGAGGCGTTCGTGAACCCGCCGCTGCCGAAGGACGTGTTCAAGCTCTACATGCCGCCGGGCGTGCCGGTCGAAGAAGCCACCTGCGACTGACGAGGGCTAGCGCACCCGCACGAACGGGTTCTCGCGGCGCTCCTCGCCGATCGTCGTGTCCTCGCCGTGGCCGCACACGACCCGCGTGGGGTCGGGCAGCGCGAAGAGCTTCTTCTTGATCGAGCTCACCAGCGCGGCCTGGTCGCCGCCCCAAAGATCGGTGCGGCCGACGCTCCGGCAGAACAGCGTGTCGCCGGCGAACAGGAGGACGGCGTCGTCGCCCTTCTGCCGGACCTCGAAGCAGCAGGAGCCCGGGGTGTGCCCGGGCGTGTGGATGACGCGCAGGTCGATGCCCCCGAGGCCGATCACCTCGTCGTCTCGCAGCGCGGCCTCGAGCTCGGCGTGCTCGGGTGCGGTGCGCATGCCCAGCATCTGCGCCTGGATCGGGAGGATCGAGTAGAGGAACTCGTCGCCCTCGTGGATGCGCGCGGCGGCGCCGTGCTTCTTCTGCACGGCGGCGGTCGCGCCCACGTGATCGATGTGCGTGTGGGTGTGGAGGATCGCCTTCACGGTGAGCCCGTGCTCGGCGATCACGGCCTCGATCGCGGGGAAATCGCCGCCGGGATCGATGACGATGGCCTGCTTGGTCGAGGGGTCGCCGAGGATGGTGCAGTTGCAGCCGAGCGGGCCGGCGGGGAAGGTCTCGACGATCATCTAGGTCTTGGTGTTGTAGCTCGTGTTCTCGAGGAGGATCACGTTGGTCTTGCTGCGGCTCTCGCCGACGCTGGTCACGTAGACCGCGGGCTGGTCGACGACCGGGCAGACCTTCTCGCAGGCGCCGCACCCGATGCAGAGGTTCGGGTCGACCACGGGCTTCTGCACCTTGATCGACTCGCCCTTGCGGTTGATGACCACGTCGTCGAGCGTGTAGATGGCCTTGGGCGAGGTCGGGCAGAACTCCTCGCAGACGATGCAGGGTGTGGCCATCGACCACGGCAGGCACCGCCCCTTGTCGAAGAACGCCGTGCCCATGCGGATCGGCGCGACCTCCCACTCCTTGCCGATCTGCTTCCACTTGCCGAGCTTCTGCGTCTCGTTGATCTTCTGGATCGCGCCGGTGGGGCACACGTCGCCGCAGAGCACGCAGCTCGACTCGCAGTACCCGATGCGCGGGATGAGGATCGGGGTCCAGAGGCCCTCGACGCCGGCCTCCAGGAACGCCGGGTGCAGCGCGTTGTTCGGGCACACCTTCATGCACTCCGCGCAGCGGATGCACTTCTCGAGGAACGCGTGCTCCTCGATCGAGCCCGGCGGGCGGATGCCCTTCGGGTTGTAGTTCACCTCGGCGACGCTCGCGTCGCTCTGGCGGTGGAGCGCATAGAACGCGGCGCCGGCGGCCACCGAGGCGAGCGCGGTGCGTCGCTCGGGGACCAGCTCGGTGGTGCGGCTCTTCCAGTTCGGGAAGAAGCGGAACTTGATGACGTCCTCGGGGCACGCGGTCTCGCAGTTGAGGCACACGTGGCACTCGTCCTGCCGCCACTTCACGCCACCCTGGGGCGAATCCGCGCCCTGGCAGTGGACGATGCAGAGGTTGCAGTCGGTGCACTTGGCGTGGTCCTTCTCCATGCCCACGACCGCGTATTTGGCCATGACGCCGAGGAGGGCGCCCAGCGGGCAGAGCGCGCGACACCAGAACCGCGGGACGATGCGGTTCATGAACAGGATCGCGACGAACAGCGCGCCGATGAACCACGCCTGGTGGAAGTAGTACTGCTTGGTCTGGAACACCGAGCGCGCGAGCAGATCCTGGGTGGCGTCGGCGCTCACCTGCAGGAGGCGCACGTTGCTGTTGGAGGCCATGCCGAGCAGGTGGGTGCTGACCCACGCCGTGGCTGGCAACACCGAGAGGCCCACCGCGCGGACCATCACGCAGATCGGGTCGAACACCCCACCGACCACGACGCCCGCCGCCGCGGCCGCGAGGAACGCGTAGAGCAGGTAGAACTTGAGCTTCTGGTAGGGACGCGTGTGGTTCGCGGCGACGCGCTTGGCGCCCTTGCCCTTGCGCGACGGGAGCAGCCACCCGAGGAAGTGGTGCAGCGTGCCGAACGGGCAGATCCACCCGCAGAACACGCGGCCGAAGACGAGCGTGAGGCCGACGAGGCCGAGCGACCAGAAGAGCCCGCGGTAGAGCGTGTGGCTCGAGAGCAGCGTGATGAGCGCGACGAACGGGTCGGCGAGCAGGAAGCCCTCGACGGGCTTGGTCATGCGGATGTTCTGCTCGGTGCTCGCGAAGCTGCCGCGGAACGCGGTGTTCACGAGCCAGTACATGAACAGGAGGAAGAAGCCCGTCTGCGCGAGGCGCCGGATCCACACGAGGGTGCGGATCGAGGTGCGCGCGGGGATCCCGGAGCCGGCGCGACGCTTCTTCTGGAACAGCTTCTTCACCCACTGGGTGACCTTGGACGGGCCCTTCGCGGGGGCAGAGCTCGCACCGACCGCGGCGCTCGCGACCGGCTGGCTCGGGTCGGTGACGCCCACGATGCCTTGCACCGGCAGCGCACATCGCGAGCCAGTGGCCTCCTCGGTCTCCGCGTGCACCACCTGGTGCTCCACGAGGCGCAGGTGCAGCCGCCGCTTCGGGGGGCCCTCGCGGGTCACCGACGGGCTCGGCGGAGGCAGCGCCTCGCCGAGCGTGTCGAGCGCCGGCACCTGGCCGACGACACCGCGCCACGGGATGGGGGCGTCGTGCGAGACGGCGTCTTCGCGGCCCTTTTCTCCCCTTTGGCCCTTGTCTCGGAGTGCGGCGGCCATCAGACGAGCGAGACCTCGCGCGTACGGAGCTTCTCGAACTGCGAGGTGCCGATGCCGCGCTCCTCGGCGATCTTCAGGTAGGCGAGGTTCTCGCGCTTCTGGCCGATGAGCTGGCAGCCCCACGCGTCGAGCGCGACCTGGTCGGTGCACGCGGCGACGACGTGGGCCTCGCGCGCGTCGTCGAAGTTGCCACCCTGCGGGCCGTTGCGCATGAGCACGCGGACCGCGTCGAGGATGGTGAGCGTCGGGCGCATGAAGGTGGCGAGGTCGGCCACGCTGAGGTCGATGCTCTGGTGGAGCCGGTTGCGCCGGCCGCCGAGCACGCCGTACCAGTTCTTCATGGCGGCGGTGTACTTGGAGAGGTTGTGGTGCTTGGCCACCGGCAGGTTGATCACCTTGTCGGCGTTGACCAGCGGCGTGTAGACCGGCCACTCGTCGAGCACGTCGCCGCGGAGGCGCATGGTGCGGAAGCGGTGCTCGCTCGGGAGGATCACCTCGGCGCCCATCGCGTACGCGGCGTTCCAGATGCCCGACTTCTGGAAGCAGCGGCCCGGATCGTTGCAGCTCGCGTCGGTGACGACCACGTGCTTGGCGCCGGCCGCGTAGCAGGCCTTCACCACCGCCCCCACCACCTCGGGGTTGGTGTTCGCGCCGTGCAGCGGCGTGCGGTCCCAGCCGATGTTGGGCTTGATGGCGACGACGTCGCCGCGCGAGATGAACCGCTGCATGCCGCCCATCGCCGCAAGGACGGCCTCGACGAGCTGCGTCGGGGTGGCCGGGGGCCTGGTCGGGTCTTCGGGCTTGCCGCGCGCGATGGCGAGGTCGAGCGGGCCCGGGTCGGACCGGAGGCGGAAGTCGCGGACCTGGCGCTGGCCCTCGGCGAAGTGCTGCCCGAAGCCGCCCTTGTCCCAGCGCCACTTGGCGAGCGCCGCGGTGCCCGCCATGACCCCGGCGGCGAGGCCGGCCCGCTGGAGCATCTCGCGGCGCGACGGGGGCTCTCGCAAGGTCTCGACAGGAGGCGACTTCGACTTCGGCGGCATGATCGACGAACTGTAGTAGGGGCGAAGGCCGAGCGGTAGTTCCCGGCACAGCTCGACCGTGGGGAGCCCTTGTCTAGAGCACTTCGAGCCGCATGCCCAGCGACTGTCCCGCTCGCACGTACTGGATCTCGAGGAACGGTGCGGTACGGAGCTTGGCGAACGCCTCGAGCATCTGCTCGGGGCTCGCGAGCGAGTAGCCGTTGATCGAGCGCAGCGAGTCTCCGGCGCGCAGCCCGAGGGCCGCGGGCACGCTGCCCGGTGGCGCGGCCATCAAGCGCAGACCGACCACCTTGCCGTCGAGCAGGTCGGGGCCGCCCCGCAGCGTCTTCATGAGCTCGAGGTGGTTCTCGAGGAGCCGGTCGCGGAGGGTGCGCTCGATGCGCGCGTGGCTCGCGTCGACGATCTCGATGCCGGCCACGGTCGAGGATGGGCTCGCGAGGGCCGAGGTCCCGGACGAGACGCTGGTGGGCTTGCTCGCGTCCACGAAGCAGAGACGCGGGCCGTCACGCAGCACCACGCGGTCGATCCCGATCGCCACCACGCGGCGACCGTCGACCTCGCCACCCTTGCGCGCCATGGACTTGCCGCGCGTCGTCTCGACGACCACCAGCGAGCGGTCGTCGACCAGCGGATCGATCGCGCTGACGACGATGCGGCCGTCCGCGCAGCGGCTGACGAGCAGGGGCTCCTTCGGCTTCGGGGTCGGATCGGTCTCGATCACGAGCTTCTTCGCCGGCGCGAGGGGCACGACGGGCGGAGCGTCCGGCGGCGAGGCGACGGAGACGTAGGCGGGGAGGAACTGGGCGGCCGCGAGCGCGGCGACCCCTCGCGCGACCAGCGCCGAGCTCCCGAGCAGCAGCGCGGCGACGAGCAGGTAGAACCAGCGCGGAGTGGGCACGACGACCACCACTGCGAGCCACGTGCCGTTGCGGAATCCAGCGGATTTCCCGAGCCATCGAGCGCCGCCCTGTCAACGGGACAGGCCCCGTCACCGGGGTCTGCCAATCCGGCACTTCCCGCCAGCGCCAGTCCGGGTCATGGCGACGCCCGTGGAGCGGTGGTGGTCGACGGTGAAGGAGGCCCTGCGCGGGACGGAGGCCGACCTCACGGCGATCCCGATCCCCCGCGCGGTGGTGCTGCTCGCCATCCCGACGTTGCTCGAGATGGCCATGGAGTCGCTCCTCACCATCGTCGACATCTTCGTCGTGTCGCGGCTCGGCTCGAACGCGATCACGACGGTCGGCCTCACCGAGTCGATGCTCTCGCTCGTCTACGCGGTGGCGATGGGGCTCTCGGCCGGCGCGACCGCGATGGTGGCGCGGCGGATCGGCGAGAAGGACGGCGACGGCGCGTCGGTCGCCGCGATGCAGGTCGTCCTGGTCGCCGTCGCGTGCGCCAGCGTCGTGTCGCTGATCGGCCTCACGTGGGCGCCGCGCCTGCTCGGCCTCGTCGGCGCGACGCCCGAGGTGGTGCGCTACGGCTCCGGCTACGCGCGCATCATGCTCGCCGGCAACGGCTCGATCTTTCCTGCTGTTCGTCATCAACGCCGCGTTCCGCAGCGCGGGCGACGCGGCGGTCGCCATGCGCGCGCTCTGGCTCGCGAACGGGTGCAACCTCGTGCTCGCGCCCGTGCTGGTGTTCGGCGTCGGTCCCGTGCCGCGCCTCGGGGTCGAGGGCGCCGCGATCGCGACCACCGTGAGCCGCGGGATCGGCGTCGGCTACCAGGTGTTCGTGCTCGCGAGAGGCAAGACGAGGATCGCCATACGCCTCCGTCACCTGCTCCCTCGCCTCGGGCCGCTCCGCGAGCTCCTGCGGATCGCGACCGCGGGCACGCTGCAGGTGCTGGTCGAGACCGCGAGCTGGCTCGGTCTCGTGCGCATCCTCGCGGGGTTCGGGAGCGACGTCATCGCCGGCTACACCATCGCCATGCGCATCGCGGTGTTCGCGATGCTGCCCTCGTGGGGCCTCGCGGGCGCCGCCGCCACGCTCGTCGGACAGAACCTCGGCGCCGGCCGCCCCGACCGCGCAGAGAGAGCGGTGCGCACGGTCGCCCGCTACAACGTCGGCTTCCTCGGCGGCCTCGGGATCGTGCTCGCCCTCGTGCCCTCGCTCGCGGTGATGGTGTTCACCAAGGAGGTCGCCGTCGCCGCGTCCGCCGTCCTCTGCCTGCGCCTCGTCGCGCTCGGCTTCGGCTTCTTCGCCTACGGCATGGTCACGATGCAGGCGTTCAACGGCGCGGGTGACACCGTGACACCGACGCTCGTGAACCTCGGCTGCTTCTGGGCCTTCAAGATCCCGCTCGCGTGGTTCCTCGCGCGCACCGTGGGCCTCGGTCCGCTCGGCGTGTTCCTCGCGATCACCGCCGCCTACTCGATGCAGGCGATCCTCGGCGGGATCGCGTTCCGTCGCGGCACCTGGAAGACGGTCGTCGCCTGACAGCGTGACAGGGGGCGGCAGCCTGCGTGCCTTCGCGACAAACGTCGCCTGCGCGGGAGAAGAGCGCAGCGAAGCCTCGTTCCTGCTCCCGACGACGCGCCCATCGCGTCGCCCAAGGAACGCCATGCGAACCGATCGCCTGCCCGCCGCCATCCTTGTCCTCCCTGCTCGTCACTCTGCCGCAGGCGGCCCGCCGACCCGGACCTCGCAGGAGGGCGACGTCCTCGTCGGGGCCACCGCCGCCGTGGTCCGCTCCGATGTGATGCGCGTGGCCCAGGGCGCGTCGCGGCGGGCTCTCGTGGCGCCCACGACGGTGGCGCTCGGCCTGCGCGTCGGCTGCTCCCGTTCCGCTTCGGACCGACGAAGCCGGGTCTTCGGCGGCTCCGCGCGTCTGAGCTTCCCGTCGCCCTCTCGTCGTGGGTGTCCGCGGCCCTTCGTATGTCCGTTGGATGTCACCAAGGGCACGTCCGAGTCGATCCACACCGGCGGTGCTCGGTCGGGGGGATCATCGGCGCAGACCGCGACGGTCGGCCTCACCCGCTGATCGGCCCGGTCTCCGCGCTGTTCGTCGGCTCGATCCAGCGATGCTTGATGAACCTGCTTGTCGTACGACGGCGTCACCCCTAGCATCGGTCGGACGACATCTCGGCAACGCGAACGGAGGCCGCCGTCGCTGGGTTCCGGACTCCTTCGGGGGCACCGCCGTCGGCCTCCGCCTGTGATCACTTCGGCAGCGTGCGCGCGTCGGAGCAGCCCCAGGACTCGACCTCCATCGTCCAGTCCCACTTGCCGTTGAGGCCTCCGCCGTCGCCGGACTGCTGGATGCGCCAGATGCGGCCGTTGGTCATCTCGAGGAGCGCGCCGGCGTCGATCGTCTGCTGGACGTTGAGCCGGAGCGTGTCGCCGCCGCTCGAGCCGATCGCCGCCTCGACGATCCCCGCGGCCACGGCGCCGAGACCGAACGCCCAGCCCCACGGGCCCGCGACCCCGCCCGCCTTCACCGCCTCGTCCTTGATGGCGCCGAACACCTTCGTGTACGCGCTCGGGTCCGTGTTGCGGAAGCAGCGGTAGGTGATGGTGAGGTTGTTGGTGGTGGTGCGCAGCTCCTTCTGCCCCCAGAACAGCGCCACGCTCGGGTCGAACACCTGCGCGGCGCCGTCGCCGAGCCCCTTCTGCAGCGGTGTCACCGCGACCTCGGAGGTGGTGCCGTCCGTCGCGTTGACGATGCAGTACATGTCGAGCGAGCCGGGCCACCGCCGTTCTTGGTGATCTTCAGCTGGCGGATGCGGATGCGCAGCCGCGGATCGAGGCAGGTCGTGTCCTTGGCTGCGTCGCCGAGGCCGACGCCGCACACGTAGAGGTTCTTGCCGGCGTTGTCGAAGGAGGTCAGGTCCTTGGAGGTCGTCGGCACCGCGATCGCGCCCGTGCACGACGGCGCGCGATCGCACTTGGGGCAGACGCCGCAGTCGCGCGGACAGGTCTCGCACGTCTCGGTGCCGTTGCAGGTGAGGTCACCGCACTTGGGCGGCGTGTCCGCGACGTCTTCGGGGACGTCGAACGACACGTCGCTGACCTCGGGCGTGCCGCTGTCGGCCTTCGTCGTGACGCCGTCGGTGTTCTCGCCCGTGGCGCCGCTGCAGCCGACGAGGAGGACCAGACTTCCCAGCAACTTCCCGGCAGTGCGCATGGGGCGAAAGCCTACCGCACTGCACGCAAAATTGGTAATACCAGTTTGGCCGAGCCCCAGAACGAGCCTATTTCAGCATGTCCTTGAGCAGCTGGTCTTCGTTCTCGCCGGGAGCTGCAGAGCCGCTGGGCGCTGCCGAGCCACTCGGCTTGGCGGAGCCCGACGCGGCGGGTTTGCCGCCGAGCATCTCCTTGAGGAGCGGGTCGTCGTCCTCGCCACCCGGCGCGGCCGAGCCCGAGGCGGCCGGCGGCGCGCTCGGCGCCGGGACGATCCCGTTCTTGGCGTTGCAGCGGGCGCGGTTCTCGACCCAGCGGTCCTTCCACGGCTTGCCACCGGCGCACGCCGCGTCGACGTACGGGTCCTTCCAGAACCGCTTCACGCAGGTCTTCTCGTAGGCGTCGACGCAGTAGTTCTTGTAGTCGGCGTCCTCGAGGTCGTTGTTCTGCGCCGCGAAGCAGTGGCGCAGCTCGCTCCGCGCGTCGCACGGCTTGCGGTTGAGCGGATCGCTCTGCACGCACTGCAGGCGGTCGTACTCGAACGTGGGTCGCTCGCACGACTCGATGGACTTGTCGTCCTTGCCGTTCTCCTCGGCGACCTGCTTCTCGAGCAGGAACGTGGAGACGCGCGGCACGTAGGTGACGATGCCGAGGCAGAGGGTGAGCAACCCCACGAACGGAAGCACGATCTTGTAGAGCGAGACCACCGGGCGCTCGAAGCGGAAGCTCGAGATGTACAGGTTGAGCCCGAGCGGCGGGCACACGTAGGCGATCTCGAGGTTGAGCAGGAAGATCATCCCGAGGTGGAACGGGTTCATCCGGAACGTGGTCGCGATCGGGATGATGAGCGGGACGCTCACGAGGATGGCCGAGAAGCCGTCCATGAGCATGCCGATGATCAGCAGGAACACGTTGAGCCCGAGCAGGAACTTCCACGAGGTGTCGAGCGACGTGTGCGTCTCGAGCCAGTGGAGCAGGTGCTCCGGCACGCGCACGAAGTCGACGTAGTTCATCAGGCTGTTCGCCATCGCGAGGATGAGGATGACCGCGCCCGCCAGCGACATGCTGTTCTTGGCGATGCGGGGGAGATCCTTGCGGAGCGAGAGATCCTTGTAGACCCAGACCTCGATGACCAGCGTGTAGAGCGCGGTGATCGCGGCGCTCTCGTCGAGGCCGGTGAAGCCAGTGATGAGGCCGCCGAGGATGATGACGGGGACCAGGAGCTCCCACTTGATCACCCACAGCGACTCGCCCATCTCCTTGAGGTTGGGCTTGGTGGTCGGGAGCTTGGCCTTGATGCCGACGTACGCCGAGTACAACGCGAGCACGACCATCACGAGGAAGCCCGGCAGGAGGCCGGCCTTGAAGGTCTCGTTGATGGGGACGGCGGCGACGAGCGAGTAGACGAGGATCGGCAGCGACGGCGGCAAGAGGAGGCCGAGCGAGCCGCCCGCGGTGACGAGGCCGAGGCTGAAGTTGTCCGGGTAGTTCTGCTTGCGGAGCGCGGGGTAGAGGAGGCCGCCGATGGCGACGATGGTCACGCCGCTCGCGCCGGTCAGCGTGGTGAAGAACGCGCTCGCGACGATGCACACGACGGCGAGGCCGCCCGGCATCCACCCGAAGAACGCGCGGCTCGCGCGCACGATGCGCTCCGGGGTCTTCGACTCGGCCATCAGGTAGCCGACGAAGGTGAAGAGCGGGATGGTGACGAGGATCGGGGAGCCCGCGAACTTGTCCTGGAGGACGTCGCCGGCGATGAACCGCACGAACTGCCGCGTCGGGTCGTCGATCTTCACCCACGCGTAGGCCGCCCCGCCGCCCATGATGGCGAACAGCGGCATGCCCATGAAGGCGAGGACGATGAACAGGCCGACGGTCTTGCCGAAGTAGATCAGCGCGGCGAACACCGCGCCGGCGATGGCCTTCGGCAGCGGGCCGAGCTGCGGGGTGGTGGTGGTCGGCGGGCGAGAGACGGGCGCGCTCACTTGTCGCCTCCCTTCTTCTCGGCCTTCTTGCGCTCTTGCTCCTCGCGGAGCTCCTGGGCGCGGGCGAGCTCGGAGAGATCACCGACCAGGGTGCGCTCCTCTTCTTCTTGCGCGGCCGCCTGCTGCGCCGCTTCGAGGCGCTGCGCGGTGGGCACGCCCTCGGCTGGGGGCCTCGAGCTCGTGCGCGCCTTGCGCGGCTCCTCGCGGGTCGGGTCGTCTGGTCCGAGCACGCTCGCCGCCGGCGTGGCCGCGACGGTGGGGGCCTCGGAGGGCAGGACCGCCTTCTCGACGGGCGCCTTCTCGGCGGGCGCCTTCTCGGGGGGCGCCTTCTCGGGGGGCGCCTTCTCGGGGGGCTGAGCGGCGCTCACCGCCTCGTGCGCGACCCCGTTGCTGGGCTCGGCGGGCGGGCCGTCGTCGGGGCCTGGGTCTTCGCCGTGACCCGGGCCGTCGGCGCCGTGAGCCGCGTTCGGATCCGTGCTGACCGCGCCGCCGATGGCGAGCAGGCCCCGGAGCAGGAAGCGCAACCCGATGACGAAGAAGCCCCACGGGAACAGCAGCGAGAGGTCTGCCTCGAGCGGCGTGCGGTCGTCGGGCTCGGGCGCCGTCATGAGCGGGGCCCGGGTGCCGTTGCCGTCCCCGATGTCGCAGACGCCCTGCAGCCGCCAGCCCTCGACGAACTGGGTGTTCTGCGCGGTGAGCTGCTCGAGCTCCTGCGGCGACAGACACGGCTTGTAGGCGGGGACCGCGCCCTTCGGCGGGTACATCTTAGCCCAGCCGTTCTCGTTGATCTCCTTGTTCCACTCGGTGCCCGTGTACCACTTGTCGAACGGCTGGCCCGAGAGGACGACCTTGCCGAACGAGCGCACGTCCATCGAGAGCTGACGCCGCAGCAGGAACCCGTGGCGCTGGATGGCCTCGCCGATGATCTTCGCCTTCTCGGTCTTCGTCTGCTCCTTGCCGGCGCCGAAGCGCGTGATCGCGAGGTAGTCGAGGAAGCCCCACGAGATGACGAAGCAGGTGAACGCCGTGGCGACGTAGCTGAAGATGGCGACGAACAGTCGCGGGCGCGGCCCGATGAACCGCATCACGACGTCGATGTTGATCTGGCGGCCGGCGCCGGTGGCGAGCGACGCCCCCACGAGCGCGATCCAGATGGTGAACATGCGCGCCGAGACGATCTGTGGGGTGCCGACCTGCTTGATGACCGAGGCGTCGGCGAGCCAGCGCGCGACGTTGGCGAAGTAGTCGGCCTTCTTGGAGACCGAGAGCAGGATGGCGCCGAACACGAGCAAGACGATCGAGACGACCAGGTTGGCCACCTTGCGGGGCTTGGCGCGCACCCACGTGACGAGGGTGACCGCGCCCGCGAAGGTCGCGATGATCCCCGGGAAGCGCGCGAGCTTGCCGCCCTTGGTGTGGAACGCGTTCAGCGTCACCCACCCCGACATGTAGAGGATGGCCGCGATCAGGAGCGCGAGGACGAGATACATCTCGACCTTCGTCCACAAGGCATCGACCTTGACGAACGGCTCTACCCACTTCTTTCGCGGAACCTCGCCCGCCGGAGGGGACTCCATGCGAGGGCCGAGGCTAACAGATTGTCAGGAGCCAACCGAAGATTTGCTCGGGTGGCGTTGGTTGGAGCCGGGTGCGACAAAAAGCGTCGAGGGGCTCCCCGGAGGAAACCCCTCGCTGCCCTCTCAGGGCCCTCTCAGGAGAGGCTCACTGGTTGGCGTTGGCCGTGGTCTCGATCTTGTTGACCAGGGTTGCGTCGAAGGTGCCCGCCTTGAGCGCGTCGCGCGAGGCCTTGAACACCGTGGCCCACTTGGCCTTGTCGTCGCTGGTCGGGGTGTAGATCTTCACGCCGGTGCGGCCCTTGAAGCGGGTCCAGGCGGCGGCGTCCTCGTTGCGGATGCGCTGCTTGAGGCCGGTGGCCGACTCGCCCATCGCCTTGCCCGTCTCGAGCACGTGCTTCTTGCCGTCGCCCGGGAGCTTGTCGAGCGAGTCGGTGCTGAGGATGAGGCCGCCGACGACGATGCCGTTGACCTCGTCGTTGGCGTTGTCGAACTTGCTGTTCCACTGGAGCATCTCGGCGGCGAGGGCCGACACGCTCATGCAGTTGATCTTGCCCGAGTCGATGCTCGGCAGCACGCTCATGAGCTCGGCCGGGAACGGGTTCACGCCACCGATCTTGCCGTAGACGGTCTTGAGGATCGGGTCCTCCGAGTAGACCCACGGGTTCTTGCCCTTGAGGTCGTCGGGGTTCTTCACCTCGAAGCCCTTGCTGAGGAAGTGCGCCTGGCCGACGTCGGCGAAGGTGACGACCGCGATCTTCTTCTCGGAGAGGTACTTCTCGAACTCGGGGGCGATCGCCGCGCGGACCGCGTCGACCGTCTTCCACGAGCGGATGAGGCCGGGGACCTGGATGGCGAGGAGGCGCTTGTCGATCTTTCCGAGACCGACCGAGGTGACCGCGGCGCCGTCGAGCTGGCCCGCCTTCATCTTGTCGATCATCGTGGCTTCGGTGCCCTGGGTGCTGTTGAAGAAGAAGTCGAACGAGACCTCGCTGTTGGTCTTCGTCTCGACGGCCTTCTTCCAGGTCTTGAAGACCTGACCCCACGGCGAGTCGGGGGCCGCAGCCGTGCCGACCTTGAGCTTGGTGTCGGCCTCTGCGCTGCCCGCGGAGGCGACGACGACACCAGCCACGAACGCACCCAGGACTGCTTTGCGAACCATCACCTTGCACCCTCCATCCCAGTTTCGGAAAACCTGAGCTGCGGACACCCGCGCTCCCCCGCTTGCCTTCTCGGCCATCAGGAGGCTCGAGGAGTAGACGGGGGATCGGGTCGCCTTGTTCAAGTCGCGGGGAGGATACTCTTCGTCAGGGGTTCTGCCACACCAGGAACGCAACGCGACGCGTCAGGAGGCGATGGTGGACGTCGGGTAGTAGTGGCAGCCGTCGTAGTTCCAGTTGATGGTGCCGGCGACGATACGGACGAGTCCGGAGCTGGTCTGGAGCTTGACCGTCAGCGAGCTGTAGCCACCACGCTCGTACATCTGGAAGGTGGCGTTGACGCCGACCTGGCCTGCACCCAGGTCGGTGAGCCGCAGCTGACCACGGGGGTAGTTACCGTCGCTCGCGATGCCGAAGGTGCGGTTGCCGGCGCCATCCGGCGCGCTCGTGGCCGCGCAATAGTCCCCATCGCACGCCTGCACCGAGACGACGTCGGCGAGGTTGATCCCCGTCGCGGTCTTGCTGAGGGTGATCGTGCTGTTCTTCACCTCGGTCGTGCAGGACGGGGTGTCGTCGGTGACGATGATGCAGCCCTGGGTGGCGAGACCGAGCGAAGCGACGGCGAGGAGGGGGAGAAGGCGGGTCATGCAGAACCTCCGAGCAAAGGGCGCGCCGGAGCGGCGCTGAGCAGGGACGGCCGAACTCCGCGGCAATTCACTGATCGAGACGGGAGGTGTGAACCGCCGTAGGGGCTAGAGCTCCCAACCGCAGTCCTCACGGGCCACCTCTTCGATCCACTTCTGGGAGAGGTAGCGGCGGGCCTTGCGCTTGGCGATGGCGTTGGTGAGGCGCGCCTCGGGGAGCGGGTCCTCGGCGGCGAGGACCTCCTCGAGGAGCTTCTTGTAGAGGGCGAACGACTCCTTGCGGCCGGGCGAGTCGTCCTTCATGCGGCAGGCGTAGGTGCGGGCCATCTGCACCTTGCCGAGCAGGACCTTGCCCTCGTTGACCGACGCCGCCTTCTCGAAGAGCTGCTTGCTCTTGGCGAACGACTCCTCGCCGATGGTGTTGGCGCCGGTGCGCGCGTAGTAGCTCGCGAGCAGCACCCACGCCGAGCCGCGCTCGACCGCCTCGTTGAGCTCGACGGCGCGCTCGATCATGGTGCGGCCGATGAACACCTGGCCGACGCCGCCGATGTCGGCCTTGTCGACGTTGGTGCGGGCCATCCAGGCCTGGCCGATCCAGAAGAGGAAGTCGGCGTCCTCCTTGTCCTTGAACTTCTGGACGTACTCCTGGATGTCCTTCTCGTTGCCGCTCTTGATCGCCGCGTTCAGGCCCTCGTGCTTGGACTCGAGGAACTCGATGCCGTACCCGATCGCGCGGGTGTACATGCTCTTGGCGCGCGCGCGGTGGTAGGCGACCTCCTCGTCCTTGCCGGCCAGGAGCGCGAGCTCCATGTCGTCCTCGACGAACGCGAAGGCGAGCGAGGCATAGCCGCGGATGAGCAGGTAGTAGGCGTTCTCGTCGTCGGGCACGAGCAGGTGCATGCCCTCGAACTGGGCGACGCCCGCCGAGGCCGCGATGCGCGCCGTCTCGTAGTCGGCCGTGGTCTGCATGGCCGCCGAGCCCTCGCGGGTCGACTTGATCTGGCCCTTCGCGAGGATCTTCTTGATGCACCCCGTCGAGCCGAGGGAGGCGCTGGCGGCGAGGGCGAACACGAGACCCTGGGCGAGACGGCGGAGCTTCATGGTGTCCCGTGTCTACGGAAGGGACCCCGATTCCGTCAAGCCCCCTCGCCCAGACTTCGACCGCACGGGATCCGTTGTCGCGGTCAGCCCTGCGGCGCGGCGAGGACGGCGCACGCCGCGCTGTCGCGGACTTCCAGGTCTTCCGTGGCGTAGAGGACCCGCACCTCGGCCGCGAACCCCAGGCGCACCAGCGCCGACGCGGCGCGGTAACGCAGGAACGAGGGCACCCCGAGGTCCTTGACGAGACGGGGGCGGGCCCGCGCGTCGCCCACCTCGGCGAGGGCGAGCGCGGCCTCGCTCCCGAGCTTGTCCTCGCGGGTGAGCAGGCCCACGAGGGTGGTGATCGCCTTCTCTTTCTCGGCGGGCACGCGCAGCAGCATCTCCGCGGCCAGGGTGCGCGCAGCGACGTCGTCGACCGCGCCCTTCTCTGCGGGCGCCATCGCCTTGGTCAGGAGCTCGAGGTGCGAAGGGCGCTGTGGATCGAGCAGGCGGAACACGTGCAGCTTCACCGCGAGGCCACTCGTCTTGGCGAGCTTCTCCAGGATCAGCGCGCCGTCGTCGCCGCCAGCGCCCATGAGCGCCGACGCGGCCTCGACCGTCGCGTGGCCCTCCTCGCGCGAGAGCGCCGCCTCGAGCTCGCGCCGCCCCCCGACCGGCAAGAGCGCGGGGCTCGCGAACGCGCGGGCGATCGACGCGCGCAGGCCGTCGTCGTTGCCCACCCAGAGATCGCGGAGCGCGTCGACCAGGGCACCACGTGCCGTGTCCGACGCGACGTGCGGCGCGGCGTGAGCGAGGGCGCGCACGGCGCTCGCGCGCACGGCCGGGTCCGGGTCCTTGCGAGCGACGACGAGGAGCCCGTCGACGTCGGCGTCGCTCGCCGAGTCGCCCGCGGCCTCGGTCGCCGCGATGCGCACGAGGCGGTCGTCGTCGTGGAGCCGCGCGAGCCGGAGATCGGCGTGCTTCTTCCCGACGAGCCCGCGCGTGCCGGCCGCGCGGAAGCGAGCGTTCGGGTCGTCCTTCTTGTCGAGGAACGCGTCGACGTCGACGACGTGCAGGTCGACCAGCAGCGAGGCCGCGGCGCCCGCGACGGCGTCGTTGCCCTCGGCGGTGCGCTGCAGGAGCTTGCGGAGCGGGCGCGCGCAGGCCGTGAGCGCGTCGACCCGGCGAGCGCCGTCGTCGCCGCTGAAGCGCTGCAGATCGTGCTCGATCAGCGCGAGCCCCACGTCGCGCATCGCGGCGGTGTCGAGCTTGCCGGCGGCGGCCGCGTCGTCGAGGGAGTGCTTGAGCCCGGGGACGTCGCCGAGGCGCGCGTGCTTCACGGCCGCGGACGGCGAGCAGCCCACGAGGGCAGCAACGACGAACAACGCGGAAATCGACTTGCGGAACAGGGCCATCGCGCGCGAGTGTAGCGCGCCGTGCCCGCCCCGGTGGTCGTCATCGTCAACGCGCTCGCCAGGAGGTGGAGGGAGGCCCCACACCTGCTCGAGGCCGCGCGCGCGCTCGTCGAAGGGCGGGCCGTCCTGCACGTCACGCGGGATCTCGGCGAGCTCGAGGCGGCCGCGCGCCGCTCCGTCGACGCGGAGGTGGTGGTGCTCTCGGGCGGCGACGGGACGTACGGCGCGGGCATCAGCGCGCTCCATCGCGTGCTCGGGCGCCTGCCCACCGTCGCCCTCGCTCCTGGGGGCACCGTCGGCACGATCGCCCGGTCCCTCGGGGTCGACGCGGGCCGCGATCCGATCGCCGGGCTCTCGCGGATGCTGCACGCGGCGCACGCCCGACGTCGGATCCAGCGCACGCCGACCCTCTCGATCGAGCACGACCACGGGCACGCGCTCGGCTTCATCGTCGGCAGCGGGCTCGTCGCGTCGTTCTTCGAGCTCTACGATCAGGGCGCGGCGGCGGCGCTCGCGTCGGGCGCCGCCGAGGCCACGGGGCCGTCGTCGGGGGGCGGCAACCTCGCGGCGGCGCGCATCGTCGCGCGGGTGTTCCTCGAGTCGTTCGTGTCGGGACCGCTCGCCGAGCGCGTGCTCTCGCCGCTCGCGTGCGAGGTCGCCGTCGACGGGCGTGTGCTGCCCTTCGGCGCCTCGAGCCTCATCGTCGCCTCGGTGCTGCGCGATCTCGGGCTCGGCATGCAGGTCACCCACCGCGGCGGCGAAGACCCGACCCGGCCGCACGTCGTGGTGAGCGGGCTGTTACCCCGCGCGCTCGGACCGCGCATGTTCCGGGTGCTCCGCGGGGTACCGATCGCCGGCGACGACGAGGCCCACTTCGACGGCCTGGTCGGCGCGCTCACCGTGGACTTCGGAGCCGAGGGGGGCCCCTGGGTGCTCGACGGCGACCTCCGCCGCTCACGGAAGATCACGGTCCGCGCGGGCCCGACCGTCGACCTCCTCGACCTCCACGGTAGGGCTTCGTATCCTCCGGATTGACCATGCCTCTGGACCAGAAGTTCCGGCGCTTCGCGCTGCTCATGGAGTCCGAGATCGCGCGGATGCTCGAGCGCCAGGAGGCGCAGACGCGGGGCGCCGAGGAGGTCCGTCCCGACCAGGCCCACGGCACCGTGACGTACCTCCGCCAAGGCGCGGCGATCTGGCAGGCCCGCGTGGAGAAGATCGCGGAGCACAGCGCGGACCTCGGGGTCTTCAAGTGGTGGTTCCACGGCTTCTCCCCGGAGCTCGATCGGGTCCGCCTCGGCCTCGCGTTCCGCGAAGGCGAGCGCTGGCAGATGCACGAGCTCACCAAGGAGCAGCTGTTCGTCGACGCCGACGAGGCCGAGCTCGTGTGCCGGGTGGCCGCCCAGCTCGCCCGCGCCGACGGCATCCTCCGCGTGCCCGGAGAAGGTCACGCCACCTGGTATGCGCTCTACGACGCGCGCGACGGAGGGAGCACGCGCCCACCCAGCGAGCTCCGTGACACCCAGGTCAACCGGGGGAGCGAGCGCCCGGCGTGGATGGTCGGCGGACTCGAGCTCGATTCCGGCCCCAGTCCGCGCGCGGGCTTCCGTCCCGCCGTGGTCGGGATGACGCACTCCGTGCCGCCGCCCGCCGCCTCGCGCACCGGGCCGATCCCCCCGTCTCGCCCGACGATGGGCGTCCGCTCGCTCGCGCCTTCGCCGGGCCTCGAGGTGTCCCCCGACGACTTCGGTTCGACGATCCCGGCGCCCGCGCCCGCCCCTCGCACCGTCCAGAGCACGCTGCCGGTGCGGGAGATCCGGCGCGAGCTGTTCCTGCCCGTCGCCCAGTCGGCGCTCGCCGAGGTCGTGCAGCAGATCGACGGCTTCCGGCAAGCCCTCCTCGTCGTCCGCATCGACCTCGAGCAGTCGAAGGGGCGGTTCGTCGTGCAGCTCGTCGGGATCGACGCGGCGGGCGATCTGCACGCGCTCGACGCTTCACGGCCCCTGGTCGACGCGGTCGCCAAGCTGATCGGCGACGACAACCGCGACGGCAACGGTCGCTGGAAGAAGCTCGTCGTCCGCATGCGCCACACCGAGCGCGGCGCCGCCGTCGAGCAGACCATCGCCTGAGCCGCTCCATGGCTTGTCGTGTCTCCCTACCCGGGGGAGAGCTCGGTCGTGTCGGTCATCTCGCGTGGGTCCTTCTTGCCGGGCGGCTGCACCTCGAGCGACTTGATCAGCTCGAGCAAGCACGCCTCGCAGTCGGCGTCGGCCAGTGTGGAAGAGGTGACCTTGGCCTCTCCCACCTTGCCCTTGTCGTCGAGCTTGAAGTCGATGACCACTTTGCCCGCCAGCTTCGGGTTCTTCTTGCGGGCCTTGTCGTAGCAGAGCAGCTTGCGAGGCCGCACGGCGGCGAGCGCCTGCTGGATCGTGGCGGGGGGCCCTGACGGCGTCGGGCTCGCGGCCGGCGTTCCGACCGGATCGGCCGAGGCGCTGTTCACGGGCGGCACGGTGGCCGCGAAGTTGCGCGCGGCGTAGATGGCGCCGCCGATGCCGCCGAGCACGAGCACCACGAAGACGATCGCGATGTTGCGCCGCCGGTTGCCCGAGAACTGCGGCAGATCGCTGTCGGACAGGCGAGAAGCCACGACGGGGACCTCGTCGCTCGCGCGCGCGACGACCGGGCTCTTCACCGGCGCCTCGCGGGGCGGCGGGGGCGGCGGCGAAGGTGAGCGCACCGGCTCGAGCATCCCGGTGGCGAGGCGCGTCTCGACGGGCACGGAGAGCGCCGCACCGAGCGCCGCGACGGCCTCGGACGCAGCGGTGAACCGCTCGGAGGGCTCACGCGCGCAGCACTTGGCGAACCACGCGTCGAACTCGGCCGGCAGCTCGACGCCGTCTTCCTTGGCGCGCCGGGTCGCGGGCGGCAGCGGCTCGAAGAGGAGCTCGCGGTAGAACTCGGCGATCGAGCCCGCGCGCCAGTACGGGGTGCCGACGAGGCACTCGTAGGCGACGATCCCGAGCGCCCAGATGTCGGTCGCCGGGCCGATCTCCTGGCCCTTCGAGGTCTGCTCGGGGGCCATGTAGAGCGGCGTGCCCGTCTCGTCGGTGCCCTCGCGCGTGGTGCCCTGCACGATCTTGGCGATGCCGAAGTCGAGCACCTTGACCGTGGGGCCCGTCTCCTCGTTGCGCACGACGAAGATGTTCTCGGGCTTGAGATCGCGGTGGATGATGCCCTTGGCGTGCGCCTTGTCGAGCGCGCGGGCCACCTGGCCGAGCCACGGCACGAGGTCGGCCGCGGGCACGCGACGCTCGCGCTCCACGATGGCGGCGAGCTCGGCGCCCACCAGGAGCTCCATGACGATGTAGGGGAGCCCGGTGGGCTCGTCGACGCCCGCGTCGGTCACGTCGACGACGTGCTGCGACTGGATGCGCGCGTTGATGTACGCCTCTTGCTCGAACTTCTCGCGGGCGCCCTTGCGCGCGACGACGTCCGGGTGCATCACCTTGAGGGCGTGCGGCTTGTGGGTGCGGACGTGCTGCACCTCGAACACCGCGCCCATCCCGCCGGCCTTGATCGGGCGGACGACGTAGTACCGTTCCGCGAACACGGTCCCGGGTCGAACTGCGTCGAACTGGATGTGGCGGGGCACGCCCGAGCAGCATACACGAGCTCGGGGCCTTGACGGCCTCTCCGCGAGTGCCTTTGGTTTCCGGCCGTATGGATCGTCTCCTCGCCCGCCTAGAGCGCCGCTTCGGCTGGCTCTCCCTGCCGAACACCGCCGCTTGGGTCGTCGGCGTCTGGGCCATCACCTTCGCGCTCACGCTCGCGAAGCCCGAGCTCCCGCTCGCGATGTACTTCGATCCCGCCCTCGTCCTGCGCGGTCAGGTGTGGCGCGTGATCTCGGCGTTCTTCATCCCGTCGAGCGGCAGCGTCCTCTTCTTCATCTTCATGGTGAGCTTCAACTACTGGATCCTCTCGTCGCTCGAGGAGCACTGGGGGAGCTTCAAGCTCGGCGTCTACCTGACGCTCGGCTGGGGTCTGTGCGTCGCGGCCGGGTTCATCCTGCGCATGCCGATCACGGCGGCACCCATGCACCTCTCGCTCGCGATGGCGTTCGGCATCCTGTTCCCGGAGGCCGAGATCCGGCTCTACTTCCTCATCCCGGTGAAGGCGAAGTGGCTCGCGCTGCTCGACTTCGGGTTGATGATCTACATGTACGTCCTCTACGACAAGCTCGACGGGCCGGTCCTCGATCCGCTCCGCGTGTCGTTCGGCGCCACGATGATCGGCTTCCTCCTGTTCTTCGGAGGCCACCTCGTCGGCTTGCTGCGGGGCCAGGCCGTGGTGCTGCGCCAGCAGACCGAGCGGAGCCGCTTCGCCCCCGAGCCCGAGCGCAAGGTGCGCAGCTGTGTGCAGTGCGGCAAGAGCGACGAAGACCCCGACGTCGACCTGCGCGTCTGCAACTGCCAGGAGTTCTGCGGCGGCAAGGCCACCGTGTACTGCCTCGAGCACGCGAGGAGCCACAACAAGCACTGAAGATGGCTCTCGAAGAAGGGCCCCCGGGCTGAAGCCCGGGGCACCGACGATCGGGCATAGGGGCCCGAGGAAAACCTCGGACCCCTGCCACACCACCCGGCGTGCGGGTCCGCACCGGCGGTTCGATTGGTTGAGGTCACGCGGCGAGTCTGGGGAGGCCCAGGCCGTCGAAGTAGCTGGTGGGGAAGGCGATGTTGATCAGCATGGCGGAGTTCCTCCACCAGCGGTGGCCGTTCGCGGCGACTCTGGCGGCCGCATGCTCGGGCAGTCCCCGGGCGCGCAGTTCGCGATAGATCGTCGTTCCTGGCGCCAGTGCTTGAGGTGAAGCGCTCGTAGCCGATGCCGAATCCATTCGTCGAGCGCGCGGAAGACCCCGGTGTATCGGCGAGGCGGAAGTAGTTCTTCCACCCGACGAGGTATGACCGGAGGTCCCGCACGACCCTCGTGATGCTCTGGGCTTCGACTTCGGCGCGTGACCTCACGCACGCGGATCTTGATCATTTCCAGGGCCGTTGGTGCGACGCGGTGCTTCGCCACTCGCCCCTTGGCTGCCCATAGGGAGTAGCCGAGGAGCTTGCGGTTCCACACCTTTGTCGACGGCGCTCTTCGACTCGTTCACCGAGCCTGAGGCTTGCAAAGAGCTGCCGAAGCAGCTCCATCACGCGCTCGCCCGCCCGCTTGACCGCACGTAGACGTTGCAGTCGTCGGCGTAGCGCACGAAGGCGTGACCGCGTTTCTCCAGTTCCTTGTCGACCTCGTCGAGGAGCACGTTCGCGAGGAGCGGCGAGAGAGGTCCGCCCTGGGGCGTTCCCTCATGACGCTCGATCGCGATCCCATCCGCGAGCATCCCCGCTTCCAGGTAGCGGCGGATCAGCCGTAAGCGCTGCACGAACCCCGTCTCGACCCAGCTCACCTGAGGCCGCAGGCTGGGAGGGTGAGTCGAGGTCAGCGCGCTCCCGACTGCTGTTCCGCGAGACGGCGCGGGATGCTGACATCGCCGACCTCCCGCGCGAGCTGGTCGGGGTCGAGCCTGGCGCGGGTGCTGGCCCAGTGCAGCGGCGCCAGCTCGAGGTAGCGATCGCGCGGCCAGTGGGCGAGGAGACGGAAGATGTCGCGCAGGTAGGTCTCGGGATCGAGGCCGTGGAGGCGAGCGGAGGCGATGACGGAGAAGAGATGGCTGGCGGCGTCGGCGTGATCGTCGCTACCCGAGAACAGCCAGGCCTTGCGGCCCACAGCCACGCGTCGGAGCTCGCGCTCCGAGCGGTTGTTGTCGAGGAGCAGTCCTCCGTTCTCGAGCACACGGACCAGCGCGGGGCGTTGACGAACGGCGTACCCGAGCGCAGTGCGCAGGAGGCCACGCTGCTCGCGCACGAGTGCGTACTGCTGGTCGGCCCAGGCAAAGAAGGCCTCGATGTGTGGGCGCAGGTGCACCTGTCGGAGCCGACCTATTTCCGGAAGGTGGCTTGGCGCGCCAGCCAGCATCGAGCTCGAAGATGCGGCCAATCCGGGCGAGCCCTTCTCGTGCGACGCGTCACGGGCGATCGTCGCCTCCCAGAACTTGCGTCTCGCGTGCGCCCAACATCCGACCTCGTGCGGGACGGCCCGATCGGGATCGTCTTCCGGATCGTCAGGGTCGGGCGGCCGGGCCAGCGCGTCGTAGACGCTCTTGGCGTCAGCCTGCACGTAGCCCTGAAGCCGTGGAGCATCTGGCCGACGAAGGCCGCTGTTTCCTTCTGCGTATACTCAAACAGCACGTGGTCGCGATCGGCAACGAGGACGAAGTAGTGACCGCGGCGACAGGGCTTGTGGCCCTTCTCGTGGGTGCGAATGGGCTGAATCGCGACGCCGGTGGCGTCGGTCGCGATGCAGAAGGCGCGAGCGAGGGCATCCGCCTTCATGGCAGCGACAACGGTCGCGCCGAGAGTCGCGCCCGCGTCCTCGAGCCACCTGCACATCGTACCGCGGTCAACGGGCACGCCGTCGCGCGCGAACCGGTCCTCGATGCGGTGCAGAGGCAGGCCATCGCAGTGCTTTTCGGTGGCGATGTGCGCGAGCATCGAGGGCGCCGCGAGCGAGCGCGCGAACGTCTCGACAGGCATTGGCGTGGTCTCGACAACAGACCTGCCCTGCGTGTCGACGGTCCGATACTTGACCCGCGCGATCAGCAGTCGGCGCATCCCACCGCGCTGCCAGGCGAGCTTGCAGCTCTCCTCGAAACCGATGCGCTCGGCCTTGCCCTGGGCGACGAGGTCGTCGAAGAGCGGATCGGACAGCTCCACACGAACCTCCTCGATCGAGGCCTTGCGCAGGTCACGTCGCCCGGTCGGGCGCGCCTTGGTCTTCGTGGGAGTCGGGCTGTCCTCAGACGGATCCGCACCGCCCAGGCGGTCGAGCTCGGCGGCTTCTCCGCGAACTCGAGCTCGAGTTGCGCGCTGTCGACACGCTCGGCCTTGGCAACGAAGATCCGCCGCTTGAGCAGCTCGGCCCCGCCGAAGTCGCTCATGGGACGCGCGGAGGACGTCGCGCTCGCGCAGGAGTGCAGCGACGCGATCACGCTCCGCGCTGAGTGCCGCCTCGAGCGCTGCGATGCGCGCGTCGGCGCTCGAATCGGCGGCGGTCGGCGTCGGCATGGCGGAGCCATGAGTAACTACGCCCTTGCTCGTTGTCGATCCTCTCGCGTGAGAAAAGTGCGTGTCAGTGGATGCGCGATCGCTTGCCCTTGGTCGTCTCCGCCTCCGGCCTCGACCTCGATCCCGTCGAGCAGATCGTCGAGCTCGCGATCGGTCAGGGCCACAGGCCGCACCCGCGATGGCCGGCGTGGGGATGCGGAACGTCCCGCGGTCCAGGCGCTTGTAGAACACACACATGCCGGTGCCATCGAAGAAGAGCACCTTGAGCGCATCTCGCCGCCGACCGAAGAACACGAACAGCGAACCGCCTCGGGCGTCGCGGCCGACCCGCTCGCCGACGACCCGCGCAGGCGGTCGAAACCCCAGCGCAGGTCGATCGGGTCGAGCCCGACGTAGATCTCCGCCGTGCGGGGATCATGCGCGCTCCTGCAGGATCGACAGGACCGCTGCGAGGGTCTCGTGGTCGAAGCCGCGGGTGACCTGAATGCGGGCGCCGCCGATCTCGACCACGACGGGATTGTCCATCACTGGCGCGAGCGTCGGTGCAGGCAGCCGGGCAACCTCCATCGCGGTCGACGTCCGGAGCACGCGCGCCACCCGCACCTTGCGGGTCCGGCGCTCACGCAACTCGCGCTCGATGTGGTGGGCGGCGTTGCGCAGACCGCCGGCCGTGAAGTCGCGTCCGCGGCAGAACTCCGTCGAGCTCAGCCCGCTCGCTCGCCACTCAGACACCCGCTTGGTCCAGACCGCCCGATCCGCCATCGCCGACAGTGTCTACGCCGAGAGGGCGATCGGCCAGACGGGGTCCATGCAGCGGTTACGATCAGCCCGAGCAGCCGCTTGTCCACGATGCGCTTGGCCAGCCTACCCATCAACACGTCGTGGTTCACGCGGTCGAAGAATTTCTCCAGATCCACGTCCACCACGGTGCGCCGGCCGTCGTTCACGTATCGCTGCGCTTGCACGACGGCGTCGTGGGCGCTGCGCCGTGGCCGAAAGCCGTAGCTGTATTGCGAGAAGGTCGGGTCGAATCGCGGACCCAGCACCTGCAGGATGGCTTGTTGGATGAACCGATCGACGACGGTCGGGATGCCGAGCTCTCGTACCCCACCGCCGCGTTTCGGGATCGCGTGCCGTCGCACCATGGACGGCTGGTACGTGCCCGCAAGCAGTTGCTCACGCAGCGCGGGCCAGTGCGTCTTGAGGTGCTCTGGCAGCTCGTCCACCGTCATCCCGTCGATGCCGGCGCTGCCCTTGTTCTTCCTCACCCGCTTCAGCGCGGCCTGGAGGTTTGCGCGTTCGCACACGCGTTCCATCAGGTCGCTCGTTCCCGAGCGCTCGTCGCCGTGCGTCGCCATCGGCGTTTCCACGCTCCGGGGGGCCGTCGGGGTTTCGCCCTGCCTCCTCCGGTAGCTCGAGTTGCCTCGACATCTGTGGCCCTTTGCTCTTGAGACGCACGATCGTTTCGCTCTCCCATCGTTCAGCCCTTCGCGCCGTCAGAGGCTTCCGAGGTTCGGGGGGTCCCTGCTCGGCTCCGCGTCCGCTACTACGGCCTCGGCTGACTTCTCGCTCCGCTTCACTGCGTCGCCCTTTCGGGCGTGAGGCGAGATCTCCCCAGGTAAGAACACGGCCCTTCGCCGCGCGACCGCCCGATCTACGACGCCTGAGCCTCGACCATTCGGGGCTTCGCGATCGTGTGCTCGCTCGCCCTGCTCGTCGTCGCCTCGTATCGGGTTCTTGTTCATCGGCCCGCGGGTTCGCTCCTCGCTTCCTCCCCACGGTCGGTCACCCTTCCGCAGTTGCGATTCGCTTCGATCGGGATGGTCTCCTCTCGGCGGGACTTGCACCCGCAAGGTCGTGCCCATGATGGGCGCACACACCGTAAGCCCGGGGCCTGAACCCCGGGCTTCACGTCCCAAATCACTGGCTGGACGTCGCGCTGCCAAGGACCAGCAGAGTGGAGTCCAGCCAGCCCAGCGTGGCGTCGAGCCCGGGGTCGATGCCCCGGGCTTCAGCGGCCGTCGGTGCCCCGGGCTTCAGCCCGGGGGCCATTCTCAGAGGGGAGGACGCGGGGTGTTTCGAAACGTTTCGAATCAGTTTCGAAACACCCTCACGCGACCACGATGCGGACGCGGGAGGCGACGAGGGGGGCGGCGGCCTCGAAGGGCAGGACCGCCACCCGGTCGTTGGGCCAGCGCTCGATCGTGCTCTTGAGGAGGGCGCGCTGGGCAGGGTCGTCGTAGGTGACGAGGCCGGCCCGGGTGCGTTGGCCGGCGAGGGTCTGGATGACGTGGTCGGCGTCGCGGCCGAGGCGCATCACGATGGCGTGGAAGGCGTCGACCGAGAGCACCTGCCCTGGTTCGGTCAGGACCTCGACGTCCATACCTCCCCGGACGAGCTCGCGCGCGATGCCGAGCCGTCGGCCATCGTCGGCCTCGACCACCACCACGCGCGGCCGACGCACGGGCGTGGTGGCGCGGCCGGCCGGTGGCGCCCCGTGCGCGCGGAGCGGAGGTGGGTGCAGGCTGCCTTCTTCGCCGATCGTACGCCGCACGAGATCGTGCACCTCGTCGAGGCGGGCGAGGGGCAAGAGGCGAGGCAAGACCTCTTCGCGGACGAAGACCTCGAACGCCTCGGGGCCGTCGGGGACGTCGTCGAAGCCCGCGTCCCAGAGGACGTCCTGGAGGAATTTCTGGGCCTTCGTCTCGTCGCGCATGACGTGAGCGAGCGCGCGCAGCAGCGCCGGCTTGCCGAGCACCACCACGGGTGCGGGCACTGCGTTCATGCTGAGCGAGCTGGGGCGGAACCCGCGCCTGCGCCCGAAGGCCATGGGCTCAGCCTAGGCCACCCACTGCGGAGGGTGGCAACCCATTGCGTGTCTTTTCTGCACGCCACCTATTTGCACACACTGAGCATTCCTTGCTCACTTTGATCGGCCAACCCCCTGATCTCAAGCAATCCCATGGCCGGTATCAGCCTTGCTCAAGGGAAGCGCAGGAGGAACCCATGGACACGACCACCGTCTCGGAGACCAAACCCGCCCGCGGCTTCGCCAGCCTCACCCCGGAGCAGCGCAAGGCCCTCGGGCGCAAGGGCGGCCGCACCGCCCACGAACGCGGCACCGCCAACCGCTTCAACACCGAGACCGCGAGCGCAGCTGGACGCATCCCGCACGAGAACGGCACCGCCCACCGCTGGAGCAGCGAGCAGGCGCGTGAAGCGGGGCGCAAGGGCGGTCAGAGCCGTCGCAAGGCCAACAAGACCACGATCGCCGCGGCTGCTTGAGTCTGGTCGCGGGCTCACTGGCGAGGGGGTCGCGAAGAACGTCGCGACTGCCGCGCGATGAGCCCAGGCCCGTCGGGCTTGTCGATCGGGTAGGCGATGGCTCCGATGCGCGAGCACTGGCGACACACGAAGTAGACCATCCGTAGCGTGCGATCGGGCCACGCGGTGGTCAGCAGGGGCTTCTCGTCGATGGGGCAACGCGCGAGACCGCGACGATACCCTGCGTCGACGACGATCAACTCCTGCTCGGTGTAGCGGAGACCGGACACGAAACGCATCGTGACCCGGGGCGCGGGTTCGTGCGACATTTTCTTTGTTGCGCACGAGCCTCCTTCCCCCTTCCGGCGCTCCCACCACGGGCATCGTCCGTCCCGGTGCGTCCTCACCACTCGGGGCCACCTACGACGGACATGGCGTCAACTTCGCCGTCTTCTCGGCGCACGCGGACGCGATCGACGTGTGCATCTTCGGTGAGCCCGATGGCCCCGAGCTCATGCGCGTGCGCCTGCCGGAGACCACGGGTCACGTGTTCCACGGCTACGTGCCAGGGCTCCGCCCGGGAGCGCTCTACGGCCTCCGTGCGCACGGCGCGTGGGACCCGACCCAGGGGCATCGCTTCAACCCCGCCAAGCTGTTGATCGACCCGTACGCGCGCGCGCTCGTCGGCCGCACCGATCCGCTCTCGCCCACGTTGAAGGGCAACGACCCCCGCGACAGCGCGCCGTTCGTGCAGAAGTGCCTCGTGGTCGCGCCGAAGCTCGTCGAGCCGCTGCGCCAGCGCACCGCGCTCGCCGACACCATCCTCTACGAACTCCACGTGAAGGGCTTCACGGCGCGCCACCCCGACGTGCCACCCGAGCTGCGCGGGACCTACGCGGCGCTCGGGACCGAGCCCGTGCTGCGCTACCTGCGCGAGCTCGGCGTCACGGCGGTCGAGCTGATGCCGGTGCACGCGGGGTGCGACGAGCCCGCGGTGCGCGCGCGCGGCAAGACCAACTACTGGAACTACTCGCCGCTCGCGTTCATGGCGCCCGACGCGCGCTTCTCCTCGAGCGGCGACCGCGGCGGGCAGGTCGAGGAGTTCCGCGCGGCCGTCGCGGCGCTGCACAAGGCCGGCATCGAGGTGATCCTCGACGTGGTCTTCAACCACACGTGCGAGGGCGGGGCCGACGGGCCGACGCTCAGCCTGCGCGGCCTCGACCACGCCACGTACTACTGGCTCCAGCACGGCAACCTGGTCGACATGACCGGCTGTGGCAACACCCTCGACGGGCGCTACCTCGCGGTCACGCGCCTGTGGGCCGACGCGCTCCGCACCTGGGTGCAGGAGTACGGCGTCGACGGGTTCCGCTTCGACCTCGGCGTCACGCTCGGCCGTACCACCCACGGGTTCTCCACGCGCGCCTCGTTCTTCGACGTGCTCCTGCAAGACCCGGTGATCTCGCGGGTGAAGCTGTTCTCCGAGCCCTGGGACCTCGGCGAGCACGGCTACCGCCTCGGGGACTTCCCGCTCGGCATCTCCGAGTGGAACGGCAAGTTCCGCGACGGCTTGCGGCGCTTCTGGTCCGGCCACGAGCCCTCGGTGCGAGAGCTCGGCTACCGGCTCACGGGGTCGAGCGATCTCTTCGTGGGGGCCGCGCGACGGCCGCAGGCGAGCCTCAACTTCGTGACCGCCCACGACGGGTTCACGGCCCGCGACCTGTTCACCTACGAGAAGAAGCGCAACGAGGACAACGGCGAGCAGAACCGCGACGGCACCGACGCCAACGAGGGCTGGAACTGCGGGGTGGAGGGCGAGACCGACGACCCGACCATCGTCGCGCTGCGCGCCCAGCAGGTCCGTAACCTCCTCGCGACGCTGCTCGTCTCCCAGGGCGTCCCGATGCTGGTGGCCGGCGACGAGCTCGGCCGCACCCAGCGCGGCAACAACAACGCTTACTGCCAGGACAACGAGATCTCCTGGGTGGACTGGTCGCTCGACGAGGCGAGCCGCGAGCTGCTCGCCTTCGTGCGGCGTCTCGTCGATCTGCGCAAGACGCACCCGGTCCTGCGCCGCACGAGGTTCTTCCTCGGAGAGCCCGTCCGCGGCGGAGATCGCAAGGACGTGACCTGGGTGAGGGCCGACGCGGGCGAGATGAACGGCGCGGACTGGGCCAGCGAGCGCACGCTCGGGTTCTTGCTCGAGGGGGATGCCACGAGGACCCTCGACGCCCGCGGCCGCCCGGTACGCGCGGATGCGCTCCTCGTCTACCTGAACGGTGCGCGGACCTCGACGGAGGTGGTGCTCCCCGAGAGCGAGCACGGGGCCTGGATGCGGGTCCTCGACACCGCCGACGTGTCGGGCGGGGGCGCCGTCGTCGGTCGAACGCTCTCCTTGTCTCCTCTGTCCGTGGTCGTGCTGGCCGATCCAAGAAAAGAGTGAACCAGCCGGCCACGCCAGATAACATCTCGAACCCGTGAGCGACTCCGTGCCTCCCGAGGACGGCTGGGGTGACGACCCGAGCTCCGAGCAGCCGACCACTCGGCGCTCCTCGATCGGTAACTTCCCGGGCGCGGGGTTCCCGACCCACGGCGCACGCCTGCTGCTGGACGGGACCGGCACGATGTTCCGCGTCTACGCCCCGGAGCGGAAGCAGATCGAGCTCGTGCTGTACGACGCGCACGGCTCCGCCGAGACCCGGCGCGTCCGCATGGCCAAGCAGCCCGACGGCTTCCACGCGCTGACCGTGCGCGGTGTGGTCGTGGGCGCGCTGTACCGCTTCGCGATCGACGGCGCGCCGCCCGTCGCCGACCCGGCCTCTCGATGCCAGCCGTTCGGCATCGACGGCCCCTCGCGCATCGAGAACCCCAATCTGCTCACCTGGACCGACCAGGATTTCCGCGGCTGCCCGCTCGAGGATCTCGTCCTCTACGAGCTGCACGTGGGCACGGCGACCACCGAGGGCACGTTCCGCGCGCTCACCGAGATCCTCCCGCGCATCCGCGCCCTCGGCGCCACCGCCGTCGAGCTCATGCCCATCGTCGAGTCCGCCGGCTCGCGCAACTGGGGCTACGACGGCGTGTTCCCCTTCGCGCCGTACCACGCGTACGGCAGCCCGACCGACTTCGCGGCGTTCGTCGACGCGGCCCACCGCGCCGATCTCGCCGTGATCCTCGACGTCGTCTACAACCACGTCGGGCCGCACGGCAGCACCCACGCCCGCGTCACCGGCAAGCACTTCCACCCCACCGCGCGCACGCCTTGGGGCCCCGCGCTCGGCATCGACGACGAGCACGTGCGCGCCTTCGTCCTCGAGAACGCCACCCACTGGATCCGCGACTTCCACGTCGACGGCCTGCGGCTCGACGCGGCGCGATTCGTCGGCGTGGAGCCCATCGCCGGAGGCCCGTCGATGGTCACCGCGATCGCCGAGGTCGCCCGCGCGGCCGCCTCGGAGCGCGAGGTGCTGGTCATCGCCGAGGACGACGGCAACGACGCCCGCATCACCCGAGAGACCTCGCGCGGCGGCCTCGGGCTCGACGCCGTGTGGAGCGACGATCTCCACCACGTCCTCCGCCGGATGCTCACCGACGAGCGCGGCGGCGTGCTCGGTGACTACCAGGGCACCATCGCGGAGCTCGTGCGCGTGCTGCGCAACGGCTGGCTCTACGAGGGCCAGGTCGCGCCGAGCACGGGCGCCGCGCGCGGCACGCCCGCCTTCGACATCCCTCCTTCCCGCATCGTCCAGTACCTGCAGAACCACGATCTCGTCGGCAACCGGCCGGCCGCGGATCGCTGGGTGATGCAGGGGCCGCTGCTCCGCGCGGTGACCACCCTGTTCCTCTCGACGCCCTACACGCCCCTTCTCTTCATGGGGCAGGAGCACGCGGCGCCCTCGCCGTTCCCCTATTTCGTCGACCTCCCGAAAGACCTCGTGGGCGCGGTGCGCGAGGGGCGCCTGCGGGACATCACGACCTTCGCGGGCCCGTTCGATCCGAAGTTCGTACCGGATCTCGCGGCGCCTTCGACCCTGGGCGCGGCCACGCTCGACTGGTCGCACGCCGATCGCACGCCGGGGCGTGAGGTCCTGGCGCTCCACCAGGCCCTGCTCGCCCTGCGCCGCGCCGAGCCCGCGATGTCGGCGAACCGGCGCGCCGATTTCGACGTCGTCGCGGTCGGCGATCGCGCGGTCGCCGTGTTGCGCCGCGCCCGCGGCACGTTCTCGAACCTCCTGTTCGTCGTCTCGTTCGGTCCACAGCTCTCGCTCAAGCTCGGGGACCGCGCCGAGACCGGACCGGGGGAAGGTCGGCGCTGGAACCTGCTGCTCGACACCGAAGAAGCTCGCTTCGGGGGGACCACCCCCGCGACCCTGGATGGCAGAGCGCTCGCGCTGCACGGTCCGGGCGCGGTCGTGCTGCGGAGTGGGCGTCGAGAGGGCTAGCCTGCTACTGCGTGGGGGCAGCATGCACGAACGATTGCTCTTGGTCTTCGCTGGGTCCTTGTCGCTCGTGGCGTGCTCGGGCGCGGATTTCCAGGTCGCACCCCCGGATGCGACGATCGACGCGACCACCGACGCGACGGACGGTGGCTCGGACACCACGAGCGACGCGAAAGGCGACGTGACCGACGGCGGAGACGGCTGCGCCAAGAACGCGTGCGGTGGCTGCGCCCTCCTGCTCAACAACCCCGGCGACCCCTGCGGCGCGTGCGGCAAGTACACGTGCGCGGCGAGCAAGGACGCGGTCACCTGCACCGACCCTGGCAAGAACGCGTGTGGGGGCTGCGGCGCGCTGAGCGCCAAGCCCGGTGACAAGTGCGGCGCGTGCGGCAAGCAGCTCTGCTCCGCCACGGGGAGCGCGCTCGAGTGCAGCGACCTCGGCTTGAACGTCTGTGGGGGCTGTGCACCCCTCCCTGGCAAGCCGGGCGGCGCGTGTGGTGGCGCGGCCTGCGGCATCGGCACGTACGCGTGCAAGGGTGTCGAGGCCCTCGAGTGCAAGGGGGCCACGACCAACGAGTGTGGCGGCTGCGGCACGCTGACCGGCAAGGTGGGCGACGCCTGCGGCAAGTGCGGCTCGGGCAAGCTGGTGTGCAAGGACGCCGACGGCCTGCGCTGCGACGACCCGATCTTGAGCACGGCCACCGTGGGCACCCCTTGCAGCAAGTGCGGCACCATCAACTGGGCGTGCAACGCGGGCGGCACGGCCATCGTGTGCCCTGGCACGGACGCCAACGCCTGCGGGGGCTGCGGCACGCTCGGCGGCACGCCGGGCGCCGACTGCCTCACCTGCGGCGTCTGGAAGTGCAACACGAGCGGCGCGAACGTCGACTGCGTCGGGCCGACGACGGGTGGAACCTGCGGGCTCTGCGGCACGTCGACCACCGTCTGCGACGTGCGCGGCGTCTCGACCAAGTGCACCAAGCCAGACGATCGAGGCACCGCCGTCGATCTCGACTGGTCGGGCACCGACGTCGGCAAGTTCGACCTCAGCCGGTCGGTCGCGCACGCGATCGGCTACCCCCTGCGCAAGTCCGGATCGGTCTACCAGCTCACGCTGCGCGGGCAGCGGGTGGACTACGCGTGTCCCACGGCGCTCCTGATCGTCGGCTCCCCGTCGCCGCCCCTGCCCGACGGTGGACCCCCGCTGTGCTCGAGCCCCGACCCTGCTTGCACCAACTGCGTCGTCGGCATCGCGGGCTGCACGTGCGCGGTGCCAACGCCCGGCGATGGTCCGATCACGGCCACCCTCTGCAAGGGCTCCCGAAGGACGGTCCGTGCTCGGTGCTCGCCACCGCGACCCTGCCGGCGTCGTCGGTCGGGACGACCGTCGGCAACTTCACCTTCACCTTCCCCCCCTCGACGAAGCTCGACGTGGGCCAGGCGATCTGGTTCCAGCTCACCAACGAGTCCACGGCGTGGAGCGTGCAACTCACAGGGGGCAGCGGCCCCTCCGACTTCGACGCGTGGGTGCGCTCGAACTACGCGCCAGGCGGCGCGTGGGTCGGGGCCAGCGTGGAGCCAGGCGCGAAGGTGACGCTCCTCGGCTGCTTCTGACCTACTCGAGCTCGATCGCGACGTCGCGACCCAGCAGCAGATAGGGCACGCGCTCGGAGCGGCCCTCGCGCTCGAGCAGGAGGCCGTGGCGACCGCCCACGACCAGCCACGCGACGCCGTCGGCGGAGTCCTCCACGTGCACGGCCTCGGCGGCGCGACGCTGGGCGCCGTCGACGTCGTCGGCGGCGTGGACCTCCCAGGTGCCCGCAACCCCATCGTCGGACTCCCACGGGACGCGCACGACCACGCGGGGGGCGTCGATCGTCTTCCAGCGCATCGTGAGCCCGTCGGGCGCGGCGGGCCCCTCCTCGACCGAAACCTCCACGAAGGCCATGCCGACCTCGTAGCGCATCGGGCTCGCGTCGACTCAGGGCAGGTACGGCGTGGCGTCCTTCTCGGACTTGGGGCCCTTGGTCGGCGAGAGCGTGTCCTCGATCACGGGGGGCACCGCCCAGCGCGCGTCGAAGAAGCCCGCCGCGAGGACCTTGCCGAACGAGAGCAGCGACTGGCCGCGCGCCGGCGCGAGGCTCTCGTCCCAGACGACGAAGTCGGGCAGGAGCTCGGGGAGACTCAACCCCCGCAGGGTGCCGAGCGCGCTCGCGCCCTCGACCACGAGGAGGAGCCTGGTCGGGGCGCGCGGGTGCGGGCGGACGAACGCGGCGCCGAGCTCCTTGCCGGTGAACGTCTTGCCGGCGAACAGCACCTTGCCCTGCTCGATCCGCAATGGGAGCTCGGGCTCGAGCGCGGCGAGCACGCGGTTGCTCTTGGCGTTGCCGACGAGGACGACGTTCTTCTCGGGCGCCGCGCCGGGATCGACGTCGAGGTCGCGCAGGATGGGGTACTTCACGTCGACCCCGAACCGGATCTGGGCCAGCGACTCGGCCACCTTGCGATTCACCTCGGTCTGCTGCGGGTCGCTCGCGCCGTAGACGAAGACGAGCGGATCGTTCCACACGTCGCGGATGGGGCCGGTGACCTTGCCGTGCTTGACCGGGCCGTCGTCCTTGGGCACGCCCTCGTGCCAGCCGCTCGGGTCGCGGTAGGCGGCGATCGCGCCCGTGAAGGAGAGCTTCTGGCCGTCGACGGCGACGGCCACGGTGCCCGTGGCGGCGATGCTGCCATTGCTGCCATCACCGTCGCGATCGAGGCGGAACGCGGCCACGTTCTTGGTGGTGACCTGGACGGCGAGGGGGCCCGTGCGCGTGGCGTCCAGCGTGGCCCACGAGGGCCAGGGCGCGATGCGGTCGAGGTGGACCCACGCGTCGTCGCCGAACCGGGGGCGCGAGGTCACGAGCCGCACGTGCTTCGGGTACGGGTTGCGCTTCTTGCCGGCGAACCACCCGGTGTGGTGCAGGTGGTCGTAGGCGAAGCCCCACACGTCGTGGCCGAGGTCGGGGTGGTCGTGCTTGAGGGAGAATCCGCGCTTCTCGTAGGCGTCGATGAGGACGCCGCTGTTCTCTTCCGGCAGGTCGTGGGTGCCGTGGACGATCCACAGCGGGAGCCGGGCGCCATTGTCGATCCACGAGACGTTGGAGCGGTCCTCGAGCAGCCACTGCTCCCACGGACGTCGTGGGCGCCCGACGACGTCGCGACGGATCAGGTAGGAGTGGTAGCCGCACAGCGGCTGCGCGGCGGCGAACAGGTCGGGGTGGTGGAGCGGGATCGAAGCCGCGCCGATGCCGCCCATCGAGAAGCCGGTGACGTAGAGCCGATCGTCGTCGACGCGACCCGGGAAGCGCGCGCGCAGCCACGCGATCGTGTCGAGGACCTCCTCCTCGCCGAGCTGGCGGTACATCGCGTTCCCGTGCGCGTGCGGGGCCAGCACGAAGGCGTCGAGCTTCGGGAGCTTGGCCGAGATCGTGCGGTCGAGGACGAGGTGGTTCTGCTGATCCGGGTCGTCGCCGCCGAAGAAGATGCGGAGCATCGCCATCGGTCCGCCGTTCATCCCGTGCAGGCCCACGTAGACCGGGAACTTCTTGGTCGGGTTCAGGCGCAGCGCCTCGGGGACGTAGAGCGCGAGCGGCTGCGGCCGGTCGTCGGCGCGCGCCACGTGGGCGAGTCGAAGGGGGCCGGTGAGGGTCGCGAGCGGGTCCTTGCCGGCCTCGGCGAGGGCCGCGTAGGCGTCGAGCGCCGCCGCGTCCGCGAGCTGCGCGGGCAGGTCCCCGTCGCCGCGCGAGACGTGCTCCTCGAGCCGGTGGCGCAGGTACGAGAGCGTCGCCGCGACGTCGTCGGGGAGCGCCTTGGCCTTGGGGAGCGCCTCGGCCGCCCGCGCGAGCGCGAGCCGCACCGCGCGCCGCGGATGGAGCGGACGATCGACGACGCGGCCGCCGACCTCGACGCGCACGGTGAGATCGGGCGGAGCGTCGCCCTCGTCGACGACAGCGCCGAGATCGCCGAGGGAGAGCGGCAAGGGCTTGCCCTCGAACCTGGCGGTCACCGGGCCGAGGAGGAGCTTGCCCTGCGCGTCGAGGACGCTGCCCGAGATCGGTATCGCGCCGAGGCTCGGGTGGCCCTCGGGGAACTGGACCAGCGTCGAGAAGTGGTAGCCGGTGGCGGTCGGCGGGCGCTCGACCTTCACCCACGACATGGCCTTCACGAGCTCGAGTCCCGCGCTCTCCGGCACGCCGCGCAAGAGGGCGCGCACGCCCGGCGGCGCGAGGAAGCGCTCGTCGACGATGCGCACGCGGACCGCCCACGCGCCCTCGCGCTGGTGGAGGCGCAGGAGGAGCGTGTGGTCGCCGGCGGCGAGCGAGAGCGGGACGGCATCGTCGTCGTCGCGCAGCGGGCGCGGGACGTCGCGCGCGTGGACCGACTTGCCGTCGACGATCAGCTCGCAGCCGTCGTCGACCCCGAGCAGCACCACGACGTCACGGGCCTTCGGGAGCCGCAGCGTCGCGCCGAGGTAGGCGATGGAGGGCTTGCCGAGGGTGGGCAGCGCGCGCTCGAGATCGACGGGGCCGTCGCCGCTCGACACCAGCTGCCACGTGGCCGGGGCCGTCGTCCACTTGAGGAGCTTGCCCTTGTCGTCCTTCTGCGCGACGTCGACGCGGGCGCTGCCCTCGGTGGCGCCGTAGCGCGGGGCGAGGGCCCGATCGTCGACCACCCCCGTCGGACGGAACGTCGCCGCGTCGGCCTTCTTGTCGTCGAGCCGGAACGGGCCGAGCGCGAGCCACGCGCCGAGGTGACCCTCGGGGCCGAGGACGACGCCGACGCCTTCGCTGGGCGCGACGACGGCGGCAGGCTCCTCCGCGACGCTGGCCGACACGCTCGCCGAGGCGCTCGCCGACGCGCTCACCGAGGGCGTGGTCATGGCGACGGTGGCCTCGGGCCGACGCGCAGGGCACGCGGCGAGGGCGAGGACACCGAGGGCGACGAGGCGACGCACGACGGGAGCTTTCGTACAGCGGTGTCGCGGCGGCAAGTTCCGCGCTAGCGTTCGGGGATGCGCCGTCGTCCTCTGCTCGTCAGCGCGCTCCTCGGCGCCGGTCTGCTCGTGTCCGCGTGCGGTCGGAGTGGCTTCCCCGACGACGAGCTCGGGCCGGTCGTCGACACCGGATCCAGCGGCGACAGCACCCTCGAGACCACGGCCGACGGCGGCGACACGGGTAGCTTCGAGACCGAGGTCCCTCCGTTCGACGAAGGCATCGACAGCGACTTCGACACGGGTGTCCTGTTCGACACCGACCTGCCCCCCGACTCGATCGTCGTCCTCGACAGCATCGTCGGCGAGGACACGGCTGCCTTCGACACGGCGATCGTCGACACCGCAATCATCGACACTGGGGTGGTCGACAGCGCGTTCGACACCGCCGTGATCGATACGGACCTCGACACGGGTCTCCTCGATACGGGCGTCACCGACAGCACCGTGTTCGACACGGGCTTCGACACGGGCTTCGACACGGGCTTCGACGCGCCGCCCGACACCCCCACCGACACGCCGATCGAGGGCGGCATCACCTGCGGCGCCACCACGTGCGACGGGCTCACCCAGGACTGCTGCGCTTCGTTCACCGGCCTCAGCTGCGTCCCCAAGGGCAAGTGCACGGGCGGCGGCACGCTGAGCTGCTCCGACAGCACGAGCTGCCCCACTGGGCAGGTCTGCTGCTTCGGCGGCCTCGGCGGCGGCGGCGGGCCGAGCGCCAAGTGCGCGCCGGTCTGCGCCGGCATCCAGCTCTGCAAGACCAGCGCGGAGTGCAAGGCCCCGAACACGTGCCAGCCCGTCTTCGGTGGGTTCCGCGTCTGCCGCTAGCGTGCTCGCGCTCCCGATAGACCCCCTGCTGCCCGACCTCGTGCGCACGCTCCTCGAGCGGCGCTCCGCCGTGCTGCAGGCCCCGCCGGGTGCCGGCAAGACCACCCGCGTGCCCGCGGCCCTCCTCGACGCGCTCCCCGGAGGAGAGATCGTGGTGCTCGAGCCGCGCCGCCTCGCCGCCCGCCACTCGGCCAAGCGCGTCGCCGAGGAGCGCGGCGTGCGCCTCGGCGGGCTCGTCGGCTACGACGTCCGCTTCGACCGCGCGATGGGCCCGGAGACGCGCCTCTCGTATGTGACGGAGGGCATCCTCACGCGCCGCTTGCTCGAGCGCGGACCGCGCGGCCTCTCGGCGATCGTCCTCGACGAGTTCCACGAGCGGCACCTCGCGTCGGACCTCGCGCTCGGCCTCGCGCGGGAGGCGCAGGCGCGCGATCCCGGGCTCGTCGTCGTGGTGATGTCGGCCACGCTCGACGCGGAGCCCGTGGCGCGCTTCCTCGGCGACGCGCCGCTCGTGACCAGCGAGGGCCGCGCCTTCCCGGTCGAGATCGAGCACGCCGAGCGGCCCGACGACCGGCCACTCCCGCTGCAGGTGGTGGGCGCCGTGCGGCGGGCGCTCCGCGAATCGGAGGGCGACGTGCTCGTGTTCCTCCCCGGCACCTACGAGATCCGCGCCTCCGCCGAGGCCTGCGCGAAGGTGTGCGAGGAGGCCGGCGCGGACTGCCTGCCGCTCTACGGCGAGCTCCCGCCCGACGCGCAGGACCGCGCCATCGCCCCCTCGGCGCGTCGCAAGGTGATCCTGTCCACCAACGTCGCCGAGACCTCGGTCACGATCCCCGGGGTCGTGGTGGTGATCGACAGCGGCCTCGCGCGCGTCGCCGGCCACGATCCGTGGTCGGGTCGGCCCACCCTCGAGGTGAAGAAGGTGGCGCGATCGTCGGCCATCCAGCGCGCCGGCCGCGCCGGACGCGTGCGCGAGGGGCGCTGCCTCCGGCTCTACACCAAGGGGGACTTCGAGGCCCGCCCCGAGCACGACGCCCCGAGATCGCGCGCCTCGATCTCTCCGAGACGGTGCTCGCGCTCACCGCGGCCGGGCACGATCCGCGGGCGTTCTCCTGGCTCACGCGCCCCACGGAGGCGGCGTTCGAGGCCGCGCGCGCGCTGCTCCTGCGCCTGTCGGCGATCGACCACGCCGGCGCCGCGACGAAGGTGGGCCACGCCATGGCCCGCCTCCCGCTCTCGCCGAGGCTCGCGCGCCTCGTGGTCGAGGGCAGCGCGCGGGGCGTCGCCGAGGACGCGTGCGGGGTGGCCGCCATGCTGTCCCTCGGCCGCGACGTGTACGGCCGCGAGCGCGAGGCGCGCGTCGACGAGTCGTGCGACGCGAGCGTGCGGCTGCGCGATCTCGGCGACCGGCACGTGGTGGAACCCGGGCTCGCCGCGTCGATCCGGCGCGTGCAGAAGCAGCTGCTGCGGCACGTGGACACCCAGAAGGGCGCGATGGACCCGGAGGTGGCGCTGCGCACGGCGATCCTCGCCGGCTTCCCCGATCGCGTGGCGAGGCGCCGCGGCCACGGGGAGACCCTCGTCCTCTCGGGCGGCGGACAGGCGACCCTCGCGCGCTCGAGCGTGGTCCGGACCGCGCCGTGGCTGGTGGCGGTCGAGGCGCTCGATCGTCGCGGGGCCACCACCGTGACCATGGCCACCGCCATCGAGCCCGAGTGGCTCATCGATCTCTTTCCCGAGCGCATCGCCGAGACGACCGAGGTGCGGTGGGACGGCGAGCGCGAGCGCGTCGAGGCCGTGGAGCGCATGGCGTACGACAAGCTCACCCTCGACGAGCGCCCGGGCAAGGCCGGCCCCGAGGTGGCGCAACTGCTCGCCGAGCGCGCGATCGCCGTCGGCATCGACGCCTTCGTGGGAGGTGCTTTCTCGGAGCTCTCGGCCCGGATCGCCTTCGTCACCCGCACTGCGCCGGATCTCGTACCGGGCCTCGCTGCGCTCGATCCGGGCCACACCCAGGAGCTGGGTCGCCGCCGCTTGCGAGGGCGCCGTTCGTTCGCCGAGCTGCGCAGCGCGGACCTCCTGGGCGAGCTGCGCACCGCGATCGGTCACGCCGCGCTGGCGAGGCTCGACACCCTCGCGCCGACCCACGTGGTGCTCGGCAACGGGCGCAAGGTCACGGTCACCTACGCCGCCGACGCCCCCCCCTCCATCGGCTCGCGGCTCCAGGACTTCTTCGGCAGCGCCGACGGTCCGCGCGTGCTCGCGGGGCGCGTCGCGGTGGTCCTGCACCTGCTCGCCCCGAACGGGCGCGACGTACAGGTGACGACCGACCTCGCCGGCTTCTGGGATCGCCACTACGCGGCCGTGCGCAGCGAGCTGCGGCGGCGCTATCCGCGACACTCCTGGCCCGACGACCCGCGCACGGCGGCCCCACCGGAGCTGCGCCGGCGCTAGAGCCGGGGGGGACGGGGGATCTCGATCGGGGTGAGGTTCGACGACTGGGCCTTGCAGGTGACCTGGCTCTCGCCGCACCCGCAGAGCACGCCGCCGTCGTCGCGGAACAGCGGTGTATTGCCGTTCAGCGTCTCGGCCACGAGGCCGAACACGTTGCACGTGACGTGCGAGTGGTGAAGCGCGGCGCTCGCACCGAACGCGCTCACGCCAGCCCTCGCGTTGTGCACGACGGTGGTCTGCTCGACGGTGATCGCGCTCGGCCCGTGGCCGTCGATCGAGGAGATCCCGTCGCCGTAGGTGCCGTCGGCGAGTCGCGCCCGCGTGTGCCGAACGCTCGAGCGCGCGACGCTCGCCTCGCCACCCGAGACGATCACGCCGACGGAGGCGTTCTGGCTGACTACGCAGGCCTCGAGGGCCAGGTGCGCTGGGTGCTTGCCGACCTCGTCGACGGCGGCGATGCCTGCGCTCGGACCGATGCCCTCCGCCGTGTCGCGCACGAGGACGGAGGTGAGCGCGGCGGTGCTCGCCGAGACGAAGAGTCCGACGCCGGTGTTCCCCTCGAGCAGCGAGCGGCGGAGGACGAGCGCGCCTTCTTGCTTGGTGTCGGCGTCGAACGCGACGAGCGCTCCATAGCCGAAGTCCCCGCCGAGGGGCTGCGGCCGAGTCGCGCGGATCACCGTCGTGTCGACGTCGGCATCGGACGCGGCGACGACGAGGCCAATCGTCGTGTTGCCGTCGACGACGCAGCCGCTCATCACCAGCCTGGCCCTCGCGCCGCGCGGGTCGCTGTCCGCGAACACCCCGACTCCCTGGCGACCATCGGGGCCGGCGCTCGTGCCACGGATCAGGCAGGCCGTCAGCGAGGCCTTCGAGCCGAGGACGGTGACGCCGTGGGTGACGTTGTCGTCGATCAGCGTTCCTACGAGCGTGAGGTCCGCGAGCTCCGCGATGGCCACGTCGTCGTTCTGGGCGACGACACCGATCCCGAGCAGGCCGTCGACCTTGCGGGCGCGCGTGCCGCGGATCGCCGAAGACTCGATGCGCGCGGTGGCGCCCGAGACCAGCACGCCCTGCTCGAGGTTGCCTTCGACCAGGGAGGAAAGGACAGTGCCCTCCCCGCGGGTCTTGGTGGTGGGATCGTAGAGGATCCCGACGCCCCCTCCGCCGCCTCCGTCCAGGCGGGGCTGGGTCTTCGAGACGAGCGTGCCCTCGACGCGGACGAGCGATCCGAACCCCACGACACCGAAGCTCGTCGCCCGTTCGACCAGGCTGTCGCGCAACGACAGCTCCGCGCGCACGACCCTGCCGTCGGCGAGCAGGCTCGAGGTCCCGTAGACGCCCTGCCCGAACTTGCCGTCGGCGCGAGGACGCGTCTCGCGCACGGTGGTCTGCGAGGCGTCGAGCCTCGAGCCGACGACCCGCACGCCGCGGTCGGCGCTGCCGCTGATCACGGAGCTCTTCAGCGTCAACGTGGAGGCCTGCTCGGCGGCCTCCTCGAGCAGGGCCATCGCGCCGGCGCCCGCCGTGTCCCGGATCACCGTTGCCTCGACGGTCGCCGTGGCACCGAGGACGAAGACCGCCGCCTCCACGTTGCGCTCGATCAGCGACCCGCGGAGCACGAGCTCGGCGCGCGCCTTGGCGAGCGCGCTCCACCCGGCGTGGATCCCTCGACCGTAGGCGCCGTCGGCGCGGACGCGCGTGTCCCGAACGACCGTCGCCTCGATCGTGGCCGTGGCCCCGACCAGCTCGATGCCCGTGGTGGTCGCGCGCTCGACGAGCACGTCCTTCGCGACGAGGGTGGTCGTCACGCTCTTGCGGGTGACGAGGACGCCCGTGCCCCCCGTATCGTGGATGCGCGTCGACTGGATGTTGACGGTGGTATCCACGATCTCGACGCCGCCGGCGGGGCCGGTGATCGCGATCCGCTGGATCTCGGCGGCGCTGGTGATGCGGAGCGCCGGTGTGGTGCCCGTGCCGTGCAGGTGGACGCTGGCCGGGCAGCGGCCCCAGATCCGCACGGGCCGGTCGACCGTGACCGACTCCACGTACGTGCCGGCGGCGAGGGCGAGCGTCGTCGTCTTGCTCGTGTCGGCGGCGGCCACCGCGTCGGTCAGCGAGACGAACGGCTTGCTCTTGCTGCCATTGCTGCCAACCCCGCTGAAGGAGGCGTCGACGTAGAGGACCGGCGCGTCCGAGGGCGGAGTGCCGTACGGGTCGGTGCCACACTCCACGAGCTCGTGGCAGACGCTCTCGCCAGGCCGCGCGAAGAGGCCCGCGGCGCACGCGGTGGCGGGGAGAATCGGCGCGCACCCGCCGCCTTCGCCGGTGAAGCCCGCGCCGCACGCGGTGACGCCGACCGGGCGGCACGTGGTGTCGCCGGGCACCGCGAGCGTTCCGGGGCCACAGGCCGCGGCCGGCAGACGCGCGACGCAGCCTCCTGCGCCGTCCGAGTCGAACCCCGCGCCACAGCTGCCAGCAGGCACACCCACCGGCGCGCAACCGCCGCCCACGAGCGGACTCGAGAGGTCGTCACACGCATCGAGACGAGGGGCGCAGAGTTCGCCGTAGGGCTGTGTGCCGGTCGGACAAGGAGCGGGCGAGGACTCGGCGTGACAGGCAGCGACGAGCGCGCCGAGCGCTCCCCACCCGAACACTCCGCGCCCTCGCCCCGCCATGGAGCTTCAGCCTACCCAAACGCCGAGGCGAACGGGCACCCTGCCTGCTCGCGCCGAGCTACGGACGCTGCTGCCAGGCGCCCGCGACCTGAGCGATGTCGTTGCCGAGGCCCACCAGCCGAGCCAGCGGCGCCGGGTCCTGCAGCGGCCCCTGGTTCTTGCCGGCCAGCTTGTTCAGGCGGGCCTTGATCTTGTCCATCTGGTCGGCGAAGTGATTCAGGCGCGCGATCAGCCGCTGCGGATCGGTCACGTCGTTGTCGTCGTCCTTCATGATGTCGTCGGGCATGGGTCCCTCCTGAGAGGCCGCTAGACGAACATGCGCGACGCTTCGATCGCAACCAGTTATTCGGTGACCACGCAGTGCGCGAGCGCAATCACAGACCGAGCACGCGCGCCGCGTTGGCGAACAGGATCCGACGCCGCGCGTCGGGAGCGTCCTCGGTCGCGAGCAGCACCTTCGCGAGCGGCACCGCCTGGTGATAGAAAGGCCAGTCGCTGCCGAACACCACGCGATCGGGGTGGGCTCGCGTGACCATCGCGCGCACGTTGGTGAGCGACTGCGACGAGGTCTCTAGGAGCACGTTGGGGTACTTGTTGCAGAGCGCGAGGGCTTGCTCGAACTGCAACGCGCCCGCGTGCCCGAGCACGAACGTGGTGCGCGGGTTCTCCGCGATGGGCTTCTCGTAGTGCCGCACCTGGGAGAGATATCGCCCGAGGGCGGGCTCGATCCCGACCGGTCCACAGTGCCACAGCACGGGCATGTTGCGCGCGGCGCACAGCCGGTAGAGCTCCATCGCGCGGCGATCGTCGGGCCGCACCGACTGCACGTTGGGGTGGAACTTCACGCCGAGCGCGCCCGCGTGGGCCTGCCCGTCGAGCTTCTCGCCGAGGCGCGACTGGTAGGGGTGCACCGAGCCATAGGCGATCAGGTGATCGTCGCGGCGCGCGGCGTCGGCGGCCACCTTCGCGTTGTCGGAGATGTACGGGAAGTCGATCGGCAGGATGACCGACTTGATCACGCCGAGCTCGTCCATCTCGCGGGTGAGGTTCGGCACGGTGTGCGTGGCGCGCATGCCGCTCTTGCCGAGGCTCCCGAGGGTGAGATCGCGCTCGAGCGTGCAGCCGCTCGGGGGAGAAGTTGCGGTTGATGTAGACGTCGAGGTCGAAGGCGCAGCACGAGGGCAAGTAGTGCTGGGGTGGGCGGGCCCGCGCCGTACAGGTCGAGCTGCATCGGCCGCACGTACGCGAGCGCGAGGTGCGAGTGCATGTCGATGATCTCGCCGACGCCCGCCCGATCGGAGACGACGAGGCGCCCCTCGCGGACCGCGAACCAGGGCAGCCGCGCGAGGTCGTAGAGGTCGCGGAAGATCACGGCGCGAACCGGTCGGGGTGCGAGGCGCGCGCGGCGTCGGTGTCGAGGGCCGCCGCCTCCGCCGCGAGGAGGCGCGGGAACGAGGCGAGATCGACGCCGAAGCGGCGCGCGTTGTACAGCTGCGGCACGAGGTAGAGATCGGCGGCGGTGAGCGCATCGCCCACCGCGAAGCGCCCACCGAGGCCCTCTCGGGCGACGAGCCCGAGATCGCGCTCGACGGCGGCGAGGCCACGCTCGATGAAGTGACGCGCCCACGCGCGCTGCACGTCGGCGTCGACGCCTTGCACGAGCGACGAGACGTGGCGCAGCACCGAGAGGTTCTGGATCGGCTGCGTGCCGGCGTTCACGAGCTCGACGAGCTGACGCACCCTCGCCCGCGCGAACGGCTCGTGCGGGTAGAGCGACGGGGTCGGCGCGAGCTCCTCGAGCAGCTCCACGATGGCCACCGACTCGGTCAGCGGGCGCCCGTCGACGACCAGACAGGGCACGAGCCCCGCCGGGCTCCGCTCGGCCACGTAGGCCTCGGCGCGCTGCGCGCCGGCGAGGAGGTCGACCGCGACGCCGTCCCAGGCGAGCCCCTTGTGGGCGAGCGCCCAGCGCACGCGCCACGACGAAGAGGACCGCCAGTAGTGATGCAGGACGAGGTGCACCGCGGCCTCCGGGCTCAGACCACTTCGGGCGGTCGTTGCGAGCTGTGTGGCTGCTCGACGTGGACGAGGATGACGCTCACGTTGTCGCGACCGCCGCGCTCGTTGGCGGTCTCGACCAGCCGCTCGCAGGCCCGGTTGATCTCGGCGTTCTCGTCGATGATCTGCTTGATCATCTCGTCGGGGACCATCTTGGAGAGGCCGTCCGAGCAGAGGAGGTAGTAGTCGCCGACCTTGGGGGCATCGATGGTGAGCTCGACCTCGACCAGATCCATGATGCCGACGGCGCGGGACAGCTTGGAGGCCGAAGGGCCGGTGATGCCCGCCGCCCCGAGGGTGTGGTCGGTCGTGAGCTGGCGGATCTCGCCGCCGCGCAGGCGGTAGAGCCGGCTGTCGCCGACGTGCGCGATGTAGACGCGCTGCTTGTTGGGCGAGAAGCGCGCGGACACGACGGTGGTGCCCATGCCCGCCTGCGCCTCGTTGGCGCGGGCCTGGGTGAGGATCGCGAGGTTGGCCATCTCGATGGCTTGACAGAGCTCGTCGCCGCGATGCGGGCGCTCGGGGTCGGGAGTGCCCGCGAAGGTGTTGGTCTTGAAGGCCTCGGCCATGACGTCGACCGCGAGCTGGCTCGCGACCTCGCCGGCCGCGTAGCCGCCCATGCCGTCGGCGATGGCGAACACGGCGTGCTCGTCGAGCACGAGGTAGGCGTCCTCGTTGTGCTTGCGACGGCGGCCTGGATCGGTGCGGCCCACGCCGCTCACCAGGATCAGCGCCTGGGGACCGGTCGGGTCCTCGTCGGCGAACCCGAACTCGAGGGGGACCTCTTCTTCGGTGACGTGGACCTTCGGGTGCACGTGGCTCTCGGCCTCGGGAGGCGGCGGGATGGAGGCGACCTTGGTGCCCTCGGGCTCTTCCTCGTCGCGACCCGTCTTGCTGTTGCGGGCGTCCGGTGGCGGTGTGAGCACCTTGATGGGTGTCGCGACCTTCTCGCGAGGCTCCCCCTTGGGCTCCGCCTTCGGCGCAGCCGCCGGCTCCTCGTCGTCGCCGCCCATGGCGCGGACCACGAGGAGGAGGACCAATGCCGCCGCGATCGCCACACCGACCCAGAGCATGCCGCCCATTCGCTCTCGATACATATCCGCGAAGGGCCGCTGTGGCTATAGCCGTGCGATGCGACTCCACCTGGTGGACGGGACATACGAGCTGTACCGCGCACATTTCTCGCATCGCCCCGCCCACTTCGACCCGGAAGGCCGGGACCGGAAGGCGACGGTCGGGGTCGTACAGTCACTCCTCGCCCTCCTCGAGGACCGGGCCGAGGCCCCCACCCACCTCGCGGTGGCCTTCGACAACCCCATCACCTGCTTCCGGAACCAGCTTTTTGCGGGGTACAAGACGGATGAAGGGGTGCCCCCCGAGCTCCGGTCCCAGTTCGACCCGGTCGAGGAGGCGGTGTCGGCCCTGGGCATCAAGGTCTGGTCGATGCGGGACCACGAGGCCGACGACGCCCTGGCGACGGCCGCGGCCCGGTTCGCCGACCACGTGGACGAGGTGCGCATCCTCACCCCCGACAAGGACCTCGGCCAGTGCCTGCGACAAGGGCCGCATCGTCCAGGTCGACCGCATGCGCAAGAAGGAGATCGACGAGGCGGCGATGCGCGCGCGCTGGGGGGTGTCGCCCGCGCAGCTGCCCGCGCTCCTGGCGCTCACCGGCGACACGGCCGACGGCATCCCCGGGTTGCCCGGGTTCGGCGAGAAGGGCGCGGCCGCGGTGCTCGCGCACTTCGGGAGCCTCGCGGCGATCCCGGACGACCCGGCGAAGTGGGATTTCGCCTTGCGGGGCAAGGACCGCCTCGCCGCCGCGCTGGCGGCGCAACGCGACGACGCGGTGCTCTACGAGCGGCTGGCCACGCTCGCGACCGACGCGCCGATCGACCAGGACCTCGCCGCGCTCGAGTACCGCGGCACGCCGAAGGCGCAGTTCCTCACGTGGTGCGATCGGATCGGCGTCGAGGGTTCGCTGCGCGTGCGACCGCGGCGGTGGCTGCCGTGATCTGGACGGGTCAGCGAGTGACCCCGATCGTGCCCGAGACCTCGCCGTAGGGCGACTGGTAGAGGTGCAACCGCGCGCGCTCGGGGCCGCGCGCGAAGCTGGCGTCGACGAAGTCGCCCTTCACGTCGATGTCGCCCGAGTCCCAGCCCTCGGCGGCCATCGCCGTGACGAACGCGACCGCCTTCTTCTTGGAGCTCGGGCAGCCGACGAGCCCGTACGAGGCCATGCAGACGGTCGGGGGCGTCTCGACGAGCAGGCGATGGGCGCGCTTGCCCTCCTTGCCGCACACCTCGACCCCGTCGGGGAGGCCAACGCCCTGCTTGGCCAGCGCCGTCGCGCCGCTGGGCTCGCACTTGAAGCGGTTGCCGCGGTAGGCGGCGTAGCGGCCGGTCGAGCCGAACAGGACGAGACCGAGGAGACCGATGGGGATCAGGGCGAGGTGGAGCAGTTTCACGCGCCACGATCTGCCCACGAGCGCGCGGCTCCGCCACGAGCGATCCGGAAGACGCCGTTCGCAGATTTGCGAACGGTCACTTGCCGAGGGGCGCGAGGGCCTCGGTGAGCGCCGCCACGAGCGCGGCCACGCGGGGCGTCTTGCGCTGGTCGGGATGGGTGAGCACCCACGCGACGCGCTCGAGCGGCGCCGCCTGCTCGCGGAAGGCCTCGAGCTCGACGAGGCCCAGCGTGCGCTGCGCCACGAGCCGCGGCAGCAAGCCGACGCCGACACCCGCCGCGACCAGCGCCACGACGCCGCTCAGGAGGTTGCTGGTGACGGCGACGTCGGTCGCGCGCGCCCGCTCCCACGCGGCCTCGGGCGAGTGGAGGAGCCCCTGCCCGCGCACGACCCAGCGGAGCTTCTTGCGGTGCGCCGCCTCCTTGGTGCCGAACACGCCATACGGGAGCCGCAGCACGCGTCGACCCCAGCAGCCGGTGGGCGGGCGCGGCATGATGCCGATGGCCACGTCGACCTCGCGCTGCCGCACGCTCGGGCCCGTGTCGGCGAGGTGCAGCGAGACCTTCAGGGCCGGGTGCAGGCGCGCGAGCTCGGCGATCGGCTCGACGAGGAACGGCAGCAGGCCCTCGACGGTGGTGAGGCTCACCTCTCCGCGGATCGCCGTCTCCTTCGCGCGCACGGTCCCCGCGGCCTCGGCCAGCGCGCGGCGGGTCTGCTCTCCGACGAGCGCGAGGGCGCGGCCCGCGTCGGTGAGCACGGCCGGCTCGAGGCCGCGCACGACGCACGGGTAGCCCAGCGAACCCTCCAGCACGTGGAGGCGCCGGTAGACGGTGGACGCGGAGATGCGCAGGTCTCGCGCGGCCTTCTGCACGCTGCCGGTGCGGTGGATGGCCTCGAGGTAGCGGAGGTCGTCCCAGTCCATGTCGCTCAGGCCCGCTTCTTCGCGGCCTTCTTGGTCGCCTTCGGCGGGCGGGGCACGAGCACCGCGCGGGCGAGGATGCCGAACACGTTCTCGCTGATCGCCTCGCGGTCGACCGGCACCGGCGCGCGCGTGAGCTGCAAGAGCACCTCCTTCACCCCTCCGAGGACGAAGTGCGCGACCACGCGGGCGTCGCCGTCCTGCACGATCCCGAGCGACTGCCCCTCGCGCAGCGACCGCAAGAGGAGCGCCTCGATGTCCGCGTAGAACGCGAGCAGCCGCCGGTCGAACTCCACGTCGAGCCCGGTCACGTCGGTGAGCAGGATCTTCGCCATCCCCGGGTCGCCGAGGAACACGTCGAGCAGCCGGGAGAAGTTGGCGCGGATCTGCGGCTCGATCGGCTGGTCGGTGTCGATGCTCGCGACGGCGAGCGCCACCCGCTGGAAGAACCGGCTGACCAGCTCCTCGAAGATCGAGCGCTTGTCGTGGAAATACAGGTAGAAAGTGCCCCGCGCGACCCCCGCCGCGGCGACCACGTCGTCGATCTTGGCGAGGTGGTACCCCTTCTTCGCGAACACGTCGCGGGCGCGGTCGAGGATCTGCTGCCGGCGGATCTCGCGCTGGGTCACGGCGCCGCACCCTAGCACGACCGTGTTTCTCGGCCCCCCGCGCCCTTGCCAGGCCCCCCTCGGGTCCGCTACCACTCCTGGACTGACACGTCAGTCTAGTTCCCCGGCCACAGGATCCGAGCCGCAACCGGCCTCGGTCAGCCTCTCCCGGGACTGACACGTCAGTGCAGGAGCCACGATGGGACGGCAGCTCGCGGTGGGGATGGACGTTGGCTCGACGACGGTGAAGGCCGTCCTCGTGGACGTCGAGACCAAGGAGATCCTCTTTCGTGACTACCAGCGCCACCTGACGAAGCAGCCCGAGAAGGTCCTCGAGCTCCTCGCCGCCATGGAGGCCGAGTTCCCCGGTCAGCTGGTCGGCGCGCGGATGTTCGTCACCGGCTCGGGCGCGGGCCCGCTGGCGCCGCCGCTCGGCGGCAAGTTCGTGCAGGAGGTCAACGCGGTCACGCTCGCCGTCGAGCACCTCCACCCCGACGTGGGCTCGGTCATCGAGCTCGGCGGGCAGGACGCGAAGATCATCATCTTCAAGGAGGGCAAGGAGGGCGGAAAGACCGCCATCGCCTCCATGAACGACAAGTGCGCGTCGGGCACGGGCGCCACGATCGACAAGTGCGTCCTCAAGGTCGGCATGCCGAAGGAGGACGTGCCCGGCCTGCAGTTCGACGCGAGCAAGCTGCACCACGTCGCCGCCAAGTGCGGCGTGTTCGCCGAGACCGACATCGTCAACCTGATCAAGAGCGGCATCCCGAGCCACGAGGTGCTCTGTTCGCTCGCCGACGCGATCGTCCTGCAGAACCTCTCGGTGCTCACGCGCGGCAACACGCTGCGCCACAAGGTGCTCCTGCTCGGCGGCCCCAACACCTACCTGCCGTTCCTGCAGGAGTGCTGGCGCCTGCGCATCCCCGAGACCTGGCGCGAGCGCGGCTACGCGTTCCCCGAGGACGTGCCGATCGAGGAGCTGATCCTCATCCCCGAGAACGCGCAGTACTACGCGGCGCTCGGCGCGGTGCTCAACGGCCTCACCGAGGAGGCCCACGTCGGCGTCTACACCGGCATGGCCGGCCTGCTCGACTACGTGCAGAACGGCCGCAAGGCCCGCCTCGGCGAGAACGCGGGCCCCCCGCTCTCGAAGACCGACGACGAGCTCACCGCGTTCCGCGAGCTCTACAAGATCCCCGAGTGGCGCCCCGCCGCGCTCTCGCCCGGCCAGAAGGTCCGCGCGGTCATCGGCCTCGACGGCGGCAGCACCTCGAGCAAGGCCGTGCTCGTCGACGAGCAGCGCAACATCGTCGCCAAGGCCTACCAGCTCTCCAAGGGCAACCCGATCCAGGACATGAAGGAGCTGCTCCTGCAGCTCCGCGAGAGCGTCACGAGCCAGGGCGCAGAGCTCGAGATCCTCGGCTTCGGCGGCACGGGCTACGCGGCCGACGTCCTCGAGGAGACCCTGCGCGCCGACGTCAACGTGGTCGAGACCGTCGCCCACATGATGAGCGCGGTGCACTTCTTCGGCGACATCGACGTCATCTGCGACATCGGCGGTCAGGACATCAAGGTCCTGATGATGAAGAACGGAGACATCTCCAACTTCCGCCTCTCGAACCAGTGCTCCGCCGGCAACGGCATGCTGCTGCAGGCGATGGCCGATCAGTTCGGCGTGCCGGTGAAGGAGTACGCCGAGGTGGCCTTCGGCGCCGAGCTCTCCCCCAAGTTCTCCTACGGCTGCGCGGTGTTCCTCGACACCGACCGGGTGAACTTCCAGAAGGAGGGCTTCAGCAAGGAGGAGCTGCTCGCCGGGCTCGCCCAGGTGCTGCCCAAGAACGTCTGGCAGTACGTCGTGCAGATCCCGCGGCTCGCGGCGCTCGGCCGGCGGTTCGTGCTGCAGGGCGGCACCCAGTACAACCTCGCGGCGGTCAAGGCGCAGGTCGACTACATCAAGGAGCGCGTGCCCGACGCCGAGGTGTTCGTGCACCCGCACACCGGCGAGGCCGGCGCGATCGGCGCCGCGTTCGAGACCCTGCGCGTGGTCGAGCGCCGCAAGAAGAGCACCTTCATCGGCCTCGATGCCGCGATCGACATCGCCTACTCGACCAAGAACGACGACGAGACCGTCTGTCACTTCTGCCCGAACCAGTGCAAGCGCACGTTCATCGACGCGGAGCGCCCCGACGGCAGCACGAGCCGCTACATCAGCGGGTTCTCCTGCGAGAAGGGCACCGTCGAGTCCAAGGAGGCGATGCTCGACCTCGTCCGCGAGCGCAAGGAGCTCGCCAAGCAGTTCCCCAACTGCGTCGAATACGAGGCGCGCCGCGCGTTCATCCACGCCTACGAGCCCGCCGCGATGCCCACGCACGGCACGGCGGTCGAGGACGTCGAGGTGAAGAAGGGCCTCTTCGGCATCCGTCGCGTGAAGGTCACCCGCACGTTCCAGCGCTCCAGCAAGGACTCGCAGGAGGCGCGCAAGAAGGTGCGCATCGGCATCCCGCGCGTGCTCAACGTGTACTCGACGGCGCCGTACTTCCGCACCTACTTCGAGGTGCTCGGGCTGCAGAAGCACAACATCCTGTTCAGCGACCCGACCAGCGAGGAGCTCTGGGTCGAGGGCGGCAAGTACGGCTCGGTCGACCCCTGCTACCCGAGCAAGGTCGCGCAGGCGCACGTGCACAACCTGCTGTTCCACTACCACGAGCCCGAGCGCAAGCGCCCGCTCCACTACATCTTCTTCCCGAGCCTCACGCACGTGAACACGTTCGTCGAGGAGACGATGGACGACGCCTCGTGCCCGATCGTGGCCGGCTCGCCCAACGTGATCAAGGCGGCCTTCACCAAGGAGGTCGACTTCTTCGCGACGCGCGGCATCAAGTACCTCGACCCGGCGCTCTCGTTCAAGGAGCCGGTCCGGCTGCGCCGCCGCCTGTTCGAGACCTTCGGGCCGCTGCTCGGCGTCACCGAGGACGAGAGCGACTTCGCCGCCGAGCAGGCGTGGAAGGCGCTCGACGCGTTCGACCGCGACGTGCAGGAGAAGGGCCGCGCGATCCTCGAGACCGTCGAGGCCGAGGACCGCGTCGCGATCTTGTTGCTCGGCCGGCCCTACCACAGCGACCCGGGCCTCAACCACGGCATCCCCGAGGAGTTCCAGGTGCTCGGCTATCCGATCCTCTCCGTGCGCTCGATCCCCAAGGACAAGGAGTACCTCGCGCGCTACTTCAAGGAGGAGATCCAGAAGGGGATGTCGCCGCTCGACATCCGCGACGTGTGGCCGGAGAACTACTCGGTCAACTCCTCGCAGAAGGTGTGGGCCGCCAAGTTCGCGGCACGCCACCCCAACGTGGTGGTGCTCGATCTGTCGTCGTTCAAGTGTGGCCACGACGCGCCCACCTACGGCCTCATCGACTCGATCATCCAGACGAGCGCCACGCCCTACGCGGCGCTCCACGACATCGACGCCAACAAGCCCGGCGGCAGCATCAAGATCCGCGTGAAGACCTACGCGCACTCGCTGAAGCTGCACGAGGAGGGCCTCACCGACCTCGGCGCCAAGAAGGCCGAGCTCGCCTACAACCTCGACAAGAAGCGCGCGGAGCTGCTCGCCCTCAAGAAGCAGCAGCTGCGCAAGCCCGACCCCGAGCTCGACGCCCAGCTCCACGCCCTCGAGGAGCGCCTGCGCGCCTACCAGGCGCCGAACAAGGCCGAGATCCCCGTCGACAAGAGCCTGGTCCGCCTCGGCAAGAAGGCCGCAGACGGCAGCATCGATCGCCTGAAGTCCAAGACCGAAGACGCGGCCTCGGCCGCTGAATGACCCCCACCGCAAGGGAGCCCAGCATGGCCGCGCACACCACCGAGACCGGTTCGAAGAAGAAGCTCGTCGTCCTCGACGTCGACCAGGAGATCGCCAAGTTCGAGGCCGAGGAGCGCGCCCGCCTGGGGCTCGACAAGCCCGACCAGGCGCAGTGGATCGAGGAGATGGTGGACCTCAAGTTCACCAAGGCCCAGCGCGAGAAGTACGACACGACCGTGCTCGTCTCGGGCCTCACCATGGCCCAGGACTACTTCGTCGAGGGTGCCCTCAAGGGCCTCGGCTACCGCGTCATGCACCTCGAGTGCCCCGACACCAACGCGCTCCGCTACGGCAAGGAGTTCGGCAACCGCGGGCAGTGCAACCCGACCTACTTCACCGTCGGCAACCTCGTGAAGTTCCTCTGCACGCTCCGCGATCAGCAGGGCATGACCTCCGAGGAGATCATCAACAAGTACGTGTTCCTCACCGCGGGCGCCTGCGGCCCCTGCCGGTTCGGGATGTACGTCACCGAGTACCGCAAAGCGCTCCGCGACGCCGGGTTCGACGGCTTCCGCGTGCTGCTGTTCCAGCAGACCGGCGGGTTCGACCAGGCCTCGGGCGAGGACGCGGCCGGCCTCGACATGAAGCCACCGTTCTTCATCGGCATCGTCAAGGCGCTCCTCGCCGGTGACGTCGTCAACGCACTCGGCTACCGCGTGCGCCCCTACGAGGTGGTTCCCGGCTCCACCGACGCGGCGCTCGATCGCATCAAGAAGAACATCTACGACGCGCTCGCCACCAACAAGAGCGTGTTCGGCGCGCTGTGGAGCGCCCGCAAGGAGCTCGGCGCGGTCAAGGTCGACCGCCTCCGCCCGAAGCCGCGCGTCTCGATCATCGGCGAGTTCTGGGCCATGACCACCGAGGGCGACGGCAACTACCAGCTGCAGCGCTTCCTCGAGCAGGAGGGCGCCGAGGCCGACATCCAGCTCATCTCGGCGTGGCTCCTCTACACGATCTGGGAGGGCCGTAACGACGTCAAGAACCGCATGAACCTGCGCGGCTCGGACGGCGGCAAATACGGCTGAACAAGCTCGAGGGCGTCACCGACATCCAGAAGAAGCGCGCGATCCTCTCGGTCGCCGACAAGGCGCTGCGCGTGGTGTTCCACACGTTCGCCTGGTTCGGCGGGCTCGAGAACTACACGCTGCCGAACATGGACGAGATCGCCGAGGTCAGCCACCAGTACTACGACAACGACCTCCGCGGCGGCGAGGGCCACATGGAGGTGGGGAAGCTGATCCTCAACTTCATCAAGCAGAAGGCCCACATGACCCTCAGCGTGAAGCCGTTCGGCTGCATGCCGAGCGCGGGCGTGTCCGACGGCATCCAGTCGCTCATCACCGAGCGCTACCCCGGCACCATCTTCTGCCCGGTCGAGACCAGCGGCGACGGCCGCGTGAACTTCCAGTCGCGCGTGCAGATGTTCCTGTTCAAGGCCAAGCAGGCCGCCCGCGACGAGCTCGACCGCGCGCTCGTCGAGAACGGCGTCACCCTCGAGCAGGTGCAGGCGTTCCTCGAGAAGAACCCGCGCTTCGGCCACTCGCTGCGCAAGCCCGATCACCGCTACGCCGGCACCGCCGCCGACCTCGTGAACGAGGTCGCGCCGTACATCACCGGCAACGTCTTCTCGCGCACGGTCACCCGCGCGAAGAAGCTCGCGAAGGTCGCCAAGGAGACCGCACCCAAGGTCGCCACCCAGGCCAAGGCCGTGTGGGCCGACCGCGCCGATCTGCTCGCGCGCGCCCGCGAAGACCTCACGGTCGTGCGCGAGGTGGTCGAGGGAAAGATCGGCGACGAGTGGCTGGCCATCGGCCGCTCGATGCTCAAGCGCCACGAGGCCGCGCACGAGGCCCACGGCCGCGAGCCCATCGCCGCAGAGTAGCCCTGTCTCGCGCGGCCCCGCGGAGCACGCTGCGCCGACCGAGGGGCATGGCCCGTAGCGTCTCCGTCGGTTCGACGTATCCTGTCCCTGCAGTGCCGCGCCAGATCGTCGCCCGCGAAGAGGTTCGGCCCACGTGGTCTAGCCTCCGCAACCTCGACGGCTCGATCCCGCCGAGGACCCTGGAGGCGATGCACGTCGCTTCGCAGCGCCTTTCGGCCTCGGGGGTGCGGCACGCGCTCGTCGGCGGGCTCGCCGTCGGCGTTCACGGCTGGCCGCGAGGGACCAAGGACGTCGACTTCTTGATCGGGCGGGAAGGCTACGACGAGACGCCGGCTGGGCTCGTGACGCTCAAGCCGGAGGTCCTCGCAGCGACGGCGAACGCGGAGGTGCGCGTCGACGTCATCGTGCCCGACCCCGACGAGGGATTCCTCGACCGCGCGCTCGACGACGCGCTCGTGAGCGACGGCGTCCCCGTGATCTCCATCGAGGCGCTCGTCTACATGAAGCTGCGCGCCGCCCGCCCACGTGACTTCGGAGACGTCGGCGAGCTCGCGACCGGCAACCTGCCGTTCGACTCCATCCGCGCGTATCTGCAAGCGCACGCGCCGCTGCTCCTGCCTCGGTTCGACGCCGTGGTCGCCGCCGCGCGTCGATGACTGTGCCGTACCGGCACGTGTCCGGTGGTTCCTCGAGGCGCGAGTTGTCGGGCGAAAACGGCCGGCACACCGCGTGCTGAGCGGCGCCGCCATGCACCCCCGGTCCTTCGCCGCCCTCGCGCTCGTCGTCCTCGCCGCGCCCTCTGCCCTCGCGCAGACGGCCCCGGAGCCGGCCACCCTCCCGCCGCCCCCTCCCCCGCCGGCCGCGCCGATCGAGCCGCACCACGTCGTCTCGGTGACCTTCTCGCCGATCCACCTGCTCCTGCCGATCGTCGAGGTGGCCGGCGAGTTCGCCCTGAACGAGAAGATGAGCGTCGCAGGCATCGTGGGCTTCGGATCGGTGCCCATAGAGACCACGACCATCACCAGCAGCGCCAGCGGGCTCTCGAGCTCCACCAAGACGGAGCACCTCTCCGCGTGGGAGGTCGGTGGGCACTTCAACTACTACGTCGTCGGCAACTTCGATCACGGCATGCAGCTCGGCGTCGAGGCCCTCTACCTGAAGGTCGACGCGGCCGGCACGACGTACCGCTCCGCGGCCTCGGCCTCGGGCTTCGCGGTCGGCCCCTACGTCGGCTACAAGCTGATCACCGGCGTCGGGTTCACCTTCGAGGCCAACCTGGGCGCCCAGTACGTCGCGGCCCGCGCGCAGACCACCGACGGCACCTCGAGCGCCTCCGACTCGAAGTGGATCCCGCTCCTCAACCTCAACGTCGGCTGGTCGTTCTGGCGGTCAGTTGCTGAAGTCGTTGGTGAGATAGAGCTTCTTGCCGTCGCGGACGAAGCCGATCCCCACGCGCTTGAACGCTGGGTTCAGCATGTTGTCGTGGTGCCCACCACCGGGCCCCTCGTCGTACATGAGCTTCATCGTCCCCTCGACCTGCAGGCGGCCGTTCTTCGCCGGGTCGGGATCGAGCTCCGGGATGCCCTCCCAGTCGCCCTGGTTCTCGGCGGCCTTCGAGCCGAAGCCGGAGCCGCCCTTCATGGCCTCCGGGTCCGACATCGCGCCTTTGACCTTGGCCTTGAAGTGCGCGTGCGGGGTGTGGTCCTTCATCAGCTGCTGTGAGCCGGCGAGCGCGAAGGCGCTGATCTTCGCGTCGTAGAGGAGCGGCGCCGCGCCGTGCTTCTTGCGGTAGGCGTTGAGCAGCTCGAGGTTGTACTTGACCAGCGCGTCGCTCGGCAGCGGGTCTGCGGGGCGATCGGGCGGCGTGGGCGCCGGGATCATCTTGGTGGTCGTGATCACGGTCGGCGATCCTGCCGGCGCAGCCGTCGTCTTGGATTTCGTCGAGGTCGGGGTGGGCTCCGTGGCGGGCGCGTGGGTCGTCTTGGCACCCGCGCAGCCGACCAGGATCAGCGAGAGGACCATCGGGCGCATGGACCCGATCGTACCCCGCGCGGTGTCGAAGCTCACGACAACGCAAAAAGAAAGACGACCGCGACGGGGACTCCGTGGCGGTCGTCTTCGGACACCGTGCGACTCAGAACGCGCGGCCGCTCGGCTCGGGCATGCGCACCGTCGACGACGGGCGCACGGGCGCCGGCACCGCCGACTCGCTCTCGCGGGCGGGCTCCATGGAGCCGAGACCGGCGAGCAGCTTGTCGAGGCCGAGCTCGGTGGCGGCTTCACGCGTGAAGACCACCGGGATGCGCGCGAGGCGCCCGCCGAGCTCCTTGCCGAGGTCGGTCTCGCGCTCGACGAAGGCCTCGAACGTGGTGTAGCCGCGCGGCTCGTAGAGCTTCTTGGTCTGGACCTCGCGCAGGAGGAGCCCCATCTCGAAGAAGTTGCGCGCCAGGTTCTTGCGCAGGGCCTTGAGCTGGTTGGCGAGCCGGAGCAGCTCGTTGAGGCGCTCCTTGATCTCGTTGGCGCCGGTGGGCGTGCGGATGGTGGCGCGGGCGCTCCCGGGCGGGGCGGGCTCGGCGGCGCGGGCACGGGCCTCGGCGGCGTGCTTGGCGGCGTGGCGGGCGGCCCAGGGGGCGGCGCCCTTGATCCCGAGCTTGCGCTTGGGCGCGCCTGCCGGCTCACCAGGCTTGCCTGGCGTGGCCTTTCCACCCGGTGCGGCAGGCGCCGCGGGCTTGCCGGCCCCGGCCTTGGCGGCGGGCGCCTTGGCCTTGGCGTTCGGCGAGCTCTTCGCCGCCGCCGACGGCTTGGGCGGGACCTTCGCCGGAACCTTCTTGCTGGCGACCGGCTTGGTGTCGGCCCCCTTCCCCTTTTTTTCCGATCCCATCGCGCGGTTTCCTTGGCTGCGGGTCGCGCCCTCTAGACACCGGATCGGACTTGCTGTCAAGAGGGAGTAACCCTTTGACATCACGAAAGGATCGGCCGGCCTCCTCCGGAGTGGTGGGTCTCTGGGCGTGCCCCATGGCAGGAACGCGTCAGGGAGGGCACGCCAGCGTGCCGTCGAGGGTGCTCGTCGCGGCGCGGTAGAACCCCACGTTGGCGAAGGGCTCGACCGCGCTCGCCGGGGTCACGCACCAGATCTGGATGTCGGCCGGGGCTTCGCCCGTCGGGAGGAAATTCAGCGGTCCCGAGGCGCCGTCGTAGTCGATCCGACCGCCGGTGCGCAGAGCGGTCATGCCCTTGTTGATGTCCTCGGGACCGGCCTTGATCGGGACGGCTCCGGTCCCGGGGATCGTCAGGGCCAGCGCGGTCGCGAGCTGCGGCCCCGTGATGGGCTTGGCGCCAGCGCCGACGACCGCATAGGCCAGCAGGTAGAGGGCGTCGTAGGCGGAGGCGGCGTAGGCGTCGGGCTTCGCCGTGAAACCGGCGCCGTTGTAGGCGTCGCGAAACTTCTTGGCGAGGGGGCTGTCGGTGCCGGCGATCGAGCCGTAGAGCCGCGTGCGCATGTCGTTGCCGCGCGCGAGAGCAGCCAGCTCCGGCAGCTGCAACCCGTCCGAGACGAGGTGGCGTGGCCGCGCGCCTGCGGGCCACGCCTTCTCCACCTCGGAGAGGATCGACGTGACCGCCTCGCTCGTACCCACGGTGAGGAGGATGTGCGGTTTGAAGTCGAGCACGCTCTTGACGGCGTTCGCGTAGGTCGTGGCGAGCGTGGCCGGGTCGTCCTTCGTCGGGTCGCCGTAGTTGACTCGCTTGTAGAGGGCCGGGCCGTTGTCGGCCGCGGACTTCTTGTTGAAGACGAGGCCATCGAACAGCGCGTTGGCGAGCCCGAGCCCGTAGGCGTCGCCCTTGGCCACGACCGCGACCCGGAGGCTCGGATCGTCCACGGCGAGCCCGAAGGCCTTGCGCGCGTCGGCCTCCACCTTGGTCGCCACCAGCTGGGCCATCGCGAGGGCCTGGGCCGCATCCGAGGGGCACGTGCGCCAGACGAGGTTCTCGTCGATGAGGTCGGTGATGAGCGGGCTCGTGGCGGAGGCCGAGAGGAGGAGGGTCTTCTTGGGGATGGTCTCCTCGGTGGCGATCGTCTTGAGCACGCCGCTGAACGCGGGCCCGATGATCGCGGGCACGTGCACGTCTTCGACCAGGTGCTTCGCTGCCCGCAGCGCGTTCGCGCCGTCGTTGCAGGCGAGCACCACGAGGGGGCGGTTGGGGCTCCCGTCCTTGACCGGGGGGAGTCCGTCGGCGAAGTCGCGGCGCGCGAGGTCGACGGCGTTGAGCTGCGGTTCGACGAGCGACTTGTTCTCGCCGACGATGGGGGCCATCCACCCGATCACCACCGCGTCGTCGCGATCGAGATCGTTCGGCCGCATGTACACCGTCTGGCAGTCCTCGGACTTGAGCGCGGCGCAGCTACCCGCGTAGCAGACGGCGTCGGTGCCGAGGCGCACCTTGCACGCCTTGTTGGTCTTGCAGCGGCAGATCTTGTCGGCAGCGCAGAACCAGCCGTCGAAGCCGCGCGAGGCGCAGTCGCCGTCGGTCTGGCACTGGTCGGCCGAGGTGTCGACGACGAAGCTGCACGACGCGTCGAAGGCGAGGAGAGCCCCCCCGACCAGCAGCGCCAGTAACCCCCGCCCTCGGCTCATCTGCGGGCCAGCATACCAAGTTTGTGGGCGGGTCACCGGGAGACAGGGCCGGGCAGGGTCGTGTGCTCGTGGAGGAACGCGACGAGGCGACGGACGCTCGGGTCCGGGTCGCCGGCGAGGTGCTCGAGCGCGTGGGCGCGGGGGAGCCCGGAGCGGTAGAGGATGCGGTGGGCCGCCAGCAGTGGTTCCTCGGGCACGCCGTTGCGCGCGAGCCCGACCACGTTGAGCGCCCGCACCCGCGCGCGGTCGCCCTGCGCCACGTGATAGGGCGGCACGTCTTGCTCGACCCGCGCCCCCGCAGCGACGAAAGCGAGGGTGCCGACCCGGACGAACGGGGCGAACGCCGCCACGCCACCGACCACGACGCCCTCTTCGAGCACGACGTGGCCGCTGATCTGGACCGCGTTGGCGATCGTGCAGTCGTCGCCGATGACCGCGTCGTGGGCCACGTGCACGCCCACCATCAGCAGACAGCGCGCGCCCACGTCGGTGTGGCCGCGGTCCTTGCGGGTGCCCCGGTGCAGGGTGACGTGCTCGCGCACGATGGTCTCGGCGCCCACCCGGAGCGTGGTGGGCTCGCCCGCGTAGGAGCGATCCTGCGGCGCCGCGCCGAGGACCGCGAAGGGGAACACCTGCACGCGCTCCTCGAGCACCGTGGGGCCCTCGACGACCACGTGGGCGGCGAGGCGCACGCCACGCCCGAGCGACACGCCCGCCCCCACCACCGAGTAGGCGCCTACCTCCACGTCGTCGCCGAGGACGACGCTCGGGTCGACGACGGCGGTCGGGTGGACGCGCGCGGTCAACGCTCGCGCTCGACGATGCTGGCGAGGAGCTGGCCCTCGGCGCAGAGGGTGCCACCCACGGTGGCCTCCCCGCGCAGCTTCCAGACGTTCGAGTGGTGGTTGATCACCCGCACCTCGAGATCGAGCCGGTCGCCCGGGCGCACGGGGTGCCGGAACTTGCAGCGGTCGATGCCGAGGAAGTACATGAGCGACCCCTGCGCATCGAACGGGTCGCTCGCGTAGGCGAGGATGCCACCGATCTGCGCGAGCGCCTCGACCACGAGCACCCCGGGCATGATCGGATCCCCCGGAAAATGCCCCGCGAAGAACGGCTCGTTGATGGAGACGTTCTTGTACCCGTGGATCACTTCGCCCGCGACGATGTCGGTGACCCGATCGACCATCACGAACGGGTACCGGTGCGGCAGGATCGAGAGGATCTTGCGGATGTCGAGTTGCACGGCGCGAGTCTGCCGTGGCGCGCGCCCCGCGTCGAGCCGCTAGCCGAGGTGCGCGTGGAGGAACGCCGTCGTGCGCGAGAGGGCGAGCTCGGCAGAGGCGCGGTCGTACACCTCACTACGGGTATCGTTCGCGAAGGCGTGCTCGGCGTCGTAGAAGTGGAACTCGACCGACTTTCCGGCAGCCACGAGGGTGTCGCGCACCAGCGAGACGCGCTCCTTGGTGACGTGGGGGTCGCGCTCGGAGTAGTGCCCCTCGATCGGGCAGCGCACCTTGGTCCAGTCGGCGTACTCGGCGCGCGGGAGCCCGTAGAACGGCACGGCGGCGTCGACGGCGAGGTTGCACGCCGACGCGAGGCTCATCGCCCCGCCCATGCAGAACCCGACCACCCCCACCTTGCCGTTGCACCCCGGGTCGGCCCGCAGCCGATCGACCGCGGCGCCGATGATCTCGAGCGCGTCCGGGGTCTTGAGGTCCATCATGAGCTGCATGGCCTCGCCAGCGTCCTTGGTGACGCGACCGCCGTACAGATCGACGCCGATCACCAGGAATCCCTGCGCGGCGAAGCGATTGCATAGATCCTTGATGTGATCGTTCAGCCCCCACCACTCCTGCACCACGACGAGACCAGGGGCTTGGGCAGCAGCGGGGCGTGGGGCGGCGTAGTCGGTCATGGGCGGCCACGATACAGCTTGGCTTGCCCCCGCAGCCAGCGCGCGCGCGGCACGGCCGGGTAGCCCGCGACCGTCTCGCCTGGCGGGACGTCGCCGATGACGCCGGCCTTGGCCGCGATGCGCGCGCCCTTGCCGATGCGCACGTGGTCGGCGATGCCGGCCTGCCCGCCGATCCAGACGTCGTCCTCGACCACCACGCTGCCCGCGAGGCCGACCTGGGCCGCGAACCGGCAGCGCGCGCCGACGACCACGCCGTGGCCGAGGTGCACCTGGGCGTCGAGCTTGGTGTCGCGGCCGACGCGCGTCGGGACGAGGATGCCCGCGTCGATGGTGCAGAGCGCCCCCACCTCGACCTCGTCCTCGAGCACCACGCCCGCGCGGTGGGGCATGCGGAGCGGGCCGTGCTCGCCCTCGACGAACCCGAAGCCCTGCCCGCCGATGACCGACCCCGCGCCGATCACCACGCCTCGCCCGAGGCGGGCGTGAGGGTAGACGACGGCGCCCGCGCCGATGCGGCTGCCCTCGCCGACGATGGCCCCGAGCGCGATGCGCGCGCCGGGTTCGCACCGCACGCCGAGGGGCACGTGGTCGACGAAGCTCGGGAGCTCGTCCTCGAGCAGCTCGGCGAGCACGCGCTCGGCGTGGGAATGCACCCAGCGGCGTCCTGGCTCGACGCGCCCCGCGATCTTCGCCGACACGAGCAGCACCCGCGCCGACGAGCTGAGCCGCGCGGCGCCGCGGTCGTGCAGCACCGGCGCGAGGTCGGTGTCGTCCTTGCCGTCGGAGGGGCCCGACGCGCGCGATGGGCAGATCGCGGTCGAGGGTCTCGTCGATCACCCCACCGTGTCGCGCGAGCAGATCGCGCAGCCGACCAGGCCGCGCGAGGAGGATCACTTGCCAGAAGCCGAGGCGGAGGCCGACGAGGCGCCCGCCGGCGGCCCCAGTTGTACTCGCGCAGCACACGCTCGGTGAGGTCGTACTCGGGCTTGAGGCCGGGCACGGGCACGGTCTTCTTGTCGACGACGAGGTCGATGCCGTCGGCCTCGGCGATCCGCTTGTAGATCGCCTTGACCTTCTTCTCGATGGGGTAGAACAGCTCGTCCTCGCGGCGCGCGAGCTCCTGGTTCGTGGCCTTGAGCTGGTCCTGGTAGGCGCGGAGCATCTTGTCGTAGGAGAACACGGCAGCCGAGAGCTGCGGGCTCGGGCCCTTGGACGACTTGGAGAGGACGGCGAGGTCTTCTTGCGCCGCCTTGAGCTGGTCTTCCATCGCGAGGAGCTGGCTCTCGCGCTTGACCTTGAGCTTGATGAGCGAGGCCTTGGCGCGGAGGCCGTCCTCGGTCTCGTTCACGCAACGCTCGGTGTCGACGTAGGCCATCTTGACCTTGATCATCGGCGGCGCGGCGGCGACCACGGCGCTGAACACCGGCACGACCGCGCAGGCGATCGCGAGGGCGAGGTTCCGGAACGCGCGCCTCATGGCATCTTGGGCGCGGCGCTCGGGGCCGGCTTCTTCGGGGTGTCGGACGCCTTGGTCGACGCGGCCGGCTTGGCGCCCGGCTTCACCGCCACGGGGTTCGCCTTGTTGTACTCGGTGATCACCTTGTCGGTGATGTCGAGATCCTTGCGGCCGTAGGGCACGCTGCGCTTGTTGAGGATGAGATCGTACCCGTCACGGGCGCGACGGCGCGCAGGAGGTCTTTGACCTTCTTCTCGATCGGGTCGTAGAGATCCTTCTCCTTGTCCTGCAGCTCCTTGTTGTACCGGACGACGATCGCCTGGTACTCGGCGGCGGCCTGCTGGTATTCGGCGGCCTTCTTCTCGATGGCGTCCTTGCTGAACGCCTTGGCCTGCTTCTCGAGATCGTCCTGCAGCTTCTTGAGCTTGGACTCGAGCGCCGAGATCTCCTTCTGGCGCTTCTCCTGCTCCTTCACCAGCGCCTCGTGGGCCTGCTTGCCCTCGTCGATGTCGGCGATCACCTTGTCGGTGTCGACGTAGACGACGGCCATCTGCTGCTGGGCGTGGGCCTCGCCGGGGGCGGCGAACAGGATCGGTGTGAGGCCGAGCGCCGCCACGACGACGGCGATGGAGGCGCGGAGGAGGGACCGGGACCGCATGGCGGCCTGTGTAGCTCAGGTTCCTCCCCCGCGCGAGGGGGTCGGGGCCCGTGGTTTCAGGGGGTCTTCCGGAAGACCAGGCGACCCTTGCGGGGGTCGACCATGGCGACCGTGTGATCGTCGACCCGGACCAGCGAGAGCCCCACGAAGTCGGACCCCTGGGCGTCGCGGCCGCGCAGCGCCCCGACGACCCTGCCGTCCACCTTCGCCGCGTCCCAGTGGGCCGCGAGCGTGGCCTCTAGGAACACCGTCTCCGTCTTGCCGTCCGGCTCGAGGCCGTACGACGTCCACACGAGGTGCCCATCGGCGTCGAGCGACAGGCGGATGCCCTCGCGGCCCGCCTCGTCGGCGATCCCCGCGAGGCACGCCTTCGGCTCCTTCTCCTTCTGGCAGCCAGCCTGGATCTTCGCGAACACGTCGGACTCCTCGAGCACGAACGCGTAGCGACCGAGCGGCGCGGACTCCGTCGCGACGGGCGGCGGGTCGGTCGTCGAGCAACCAGAGACGAGGGCGAGCGCGAACGGCACGCAGGACAGCGAGCGCATGAGAGACCTCCAGGGTTTCGACCCCGCCGACCCCGGCGCGGTCACGGGGAGGAGAACGTCAGCCCCGGCGCCGTGTGACAGGGGTTCGTTCGCTGTGTGGCTTTGTTCGCCCTACGCGCCGCCCCGCCCCGCCGCCCCCCCCTCGGCGCCCTCCCGGGCTCACGCCCATGAGCGAGACGACGGTGGCGGCGGCGCGGACGGGATCGAGCGGCACGCCCAGCTCGGCCAGGGTCTTGCCGCCGATGACCGCCGACAGGAGCAGCGTGGAGAGGCCGGTGAGGTCGACGTCGCTGCGCACGCGCCCCTCGTCGCGCGCGCGCTCGAGGAGCGCCTCTAAGCGGCGGGCCGCGGTCGCGATCACGTCGGCGTAGCGCGCGCGGATGCGCGGCGAGCGCACGGCGGCGTCGACGATCTGGTGAGGCATGATCCCGCCCGCGCGCAGCAGGGGGTAGTCGCCTTGGGCGAGGGTGCTCGCGACGCGCACCACGATCTCGTCGATGCCGAGCGCCTCGCCCTCCTTGCCGAGGAGCGCGTCGAGGAGCGCCGGCGCGTCGCGCTCCATCACCTCGGCGACGAGCGCGTCGCGATCGGCGAAGTGCACGTAGAACGCGCCGCGCGTGAACCCGGCCCGCGCGCAGATCGCGTCGAGGCTCGGCACGTCGAGGCCCTGCTCGGCGAACAGCGCGGCGGCCGCGTCGAGCAGCGCCGTCCGCGTCTCGGCCATGGTGGCGGCCCGGGATCGGGGCTTCGGTGGAGCCTTTTTTGCGAACTTTTTGGGCATGGTTTGACATACGAGTCCGTATGTGAAAACACATCTCACATACGAACTCGTATCTGGAGGGTGCCATGTTGACCACGTCCGACGCAACCACGACCGCCCGTCCGTCCACGCGCCGCGCCACCGCGCTGTCGCTCGACGATCTCCTCGACCTCGACCACGCGGCGCTGGTCGAGCTCTACGAGGCGGCCACCCTCCCCGAGCTCGCGGCCATCCGCGGCGACCTCCGCGGCCGCATGCTGGCCTCGCCCGCGCTGCCCGCGTGGCTCTACGCGCTGCCCGCCGCGTGGGCGCGCACCAAGAGCTTCCCGTGGCGCGGCAAGAGCTTCGCCCCGCGCGGCGCCGACGCCGGCAGCGGCGACAACCGCGTCGTCTCGGAGCGCTTGCACCTGTTCCGCTTCGACACCCGCGTCGGCCCGTCGCGCCACGACGGCAAGCCGGTCATCGACCTCGACTACGACCACGCGGGCAACCCGTTCTTCATCCGCGCGATCGAGGACGAGATCCGCGAGGTGCGGCCCGGCCTCTACCTCGGCCAGGCGTGGCTCCGCGCCGCCGGGAAGAAGACGTTCGTGCTGTGGTTCGCGCTGTCGACGTGAGCGCTCAGTACCCGGGGTTCGGGCCGCCGCCCTTCCCGCCGCCGCCCTTGCAGCCGTACATGTCCACGTACACGCGCTGCGGGCCCGAGGCGCAGGGCACCTCGTAGAGGTCGATGATGTGGCCCGTGGAGTTGGCGCCGACGTTGCCGACGCGCGCCGCGGCGCCGGCCTGCGGGTTGCCGCCGAGCGGGTTGGTGCCGTCGGGGCACTTGAACTCCTTGGCGACGTACACGTAGCTGTCCTTGGGCCCGCAGCGCAGCACCGGGGTCTCCTTGGTGTTGACCTCGACGGGCTTGCCGGGGACCGCCGGGGGCGGAGCCGTGGGCTCGGGGTTGTTCGTCGCGGGCTTCGCGCCGTCGCTCGCCGCGATGGCGCCGCTCGTGCCCTCCGCAGTGTTGTCACTCGAAGGGGGCGGCTTGTTCGGGGGCGGCGTGGAGCCACCGCAGGCCGCGAGCAGAAGGCACGAACAGAGCAACGACGAGGGGCGCATGGAGACCTCCGAGCGGCTTCGACCCGGACCGACGTACGGGCTTGGCCGAGATCTACGGCGGTTTCCGATGCGAGGAAAGCACGCTCGCGCCGCGCCTGCTCCCCCGGTCCCTTCGGTATGGTGCCCCGGTGAGCGAGGTCAATCCCAGCCGCGCCAAAGCGCCGCAAGGCGGGACGCCGACCCGTCGACTTGGAGCCACCGCATGAGCGTGCTCGTCGCGCTCGGCCTCTCCGTGGTGACGTTCGGCCTGTTCTCCTTCGTCTGGTATTTCTTGCGCAAGCCGCTGTTCGAGGCGCTGCGCCAGGCGCCGCTCTCGCCGCTCGGGGTCGTCGCGGCCTACGGTGGGTGCCGCCGCCCCGGCCGCGTGTTTTTCCAACCGCCAACCGGTCGTGTTCCGCGCCGGAGCGTCGTCGGCGGGATTCTGACTCCTCGTGCAGCGCCAGCTGGTCATCATCCCAGCGCGGGGTATGCGCGGCGCCTCGCGTCGGATCTCGGCCTCGCCCTCTGGTTCTTCGGCGTGCCCTACCTGCAGTGGGGGTGAACCAGCTCGCCGACGGGGTGCAGGGCGATCAAGCCTTGTAGTGCGCGGCGAGCCGCCGTCGTCGCGCGGCCCAGGCGAGGGAGACCATCGACGGTGAGGCGTAGAGCGTGGCGAACACGCGCGGTCCCTGGCGCCGCTCGACGAGATAGCCGACGGACCCGTCGCGCATGCGCAGGCGCGAGAGGGTGGTGGCCCCATGGTAGTCCCAGGCCAGGACGAGCCGCGGCGGGTGGCGCGCGTCGATGGCTTCGCGGTCGCGCGCGGGATCGACCAGCAGGTTCGAGAGGCCCTCGAGGTGCCGCTCGGCGGCGCGACGCGTGATGTACGAGCCGACCAGGGAGAGCGCGTGGGACAGCCTCGTGAAGACGTCGAGTTGCACGCCGCGGAGCGAAGCGACGGGCCGCGCCAGCGTCGAGACGACGACGGTCAGGCAATGTCACCCGCACGGAAGGTCGAGCGCTTGCGCGAGCAGGCGCTCCGCCTCGGTGACCTCGTCACGACGGAGCCCCTCGAGCAGGACCCGCTCTCCGCGCGCGGTCCGGACGACGAGCGTGTGACTGCCGCTGCCCGGCCGCAGCGCAACGGCGCGAAGCTCGGCGCGTAGATGGCGCTCGCTGCTGCCGCCAGGCGAGTGCACCACGAGGCTCGGTGTCGTTGACCTCGACCATCGTCGTGCGAGCGACGCGAGCGAGAGCGCCCACGAGGGCGAAGACGGCTGCGAACAGGAACGCCAGGCGAGGCTCGAACGCATGGCGCACGAGCCCCACGACGCACGAAATCGTGAAGACGAGGACGAAGACCAAGAACACGTCTCGGCGGCGCCCGGGGCGGTGGCGGAAGACCTCGCCGCCGGGCAGCGAACGGTAGGGCCCGCGCGAACCATCGGCGTCCGTTGTCCAGAGGGCCACGAGACAGACTAGCGCGCCGACGCGGGCTGCTCACGAGGCCCCTCCCGGGGCGAGATCAAGCCGTGACGCCGCCACCCGACGCGCGCGAGCCACGTGCGCGGCGCGTGGACGGGAGCGTTGTCGAGCGGGGCCGGAGCGATCCCGCGAAAGCCGTCGAACCAGAGGGCCGAGGAGCACGGGTCGAGCAGCGTGGAGACCCGGACCTGGTGCTTGCGGAAGTTCGCGAGCACATAGGCGAGGCAGATGCGGACCTCACGCGGCGTGCGCAGGGCCCGCGTGTGGAAGCGGTCGGCGAGGACGCGACCGCGGCGCGCGAGGCGCGGTTGATCGCGCGCGCGAGCCGGATGCCGAGACCCTGCGCACCCGCGCGCAACGCGGCCGAGTCGTGCGCCTCGACCACGAGGTGGAGGTGGTCGTCCTGCACGGAGAAGTGGACGACGCGGAACGCCGGCCCGTTGCCCTGCTGCAGCGCCACCACGATCGCAGGAAACACCTCGGCGGAGCGCAGAGAGCGGAGGCCGGGGACACAGCGCCAGGTGAGATGCTCGGGGGCGCGCGCATGCAGCGGCCGAGGACGGTGAGGGACGAGCGGCCGCGCGGAGATGCGCTTGCGGCCGGCCCCGGGGCGACGACCGCCCCACCCCTTTGTGCGGGGCAGCTCGAGCTGGGCAGGGCGGCGCGCCATCTTGAAAGCGCACTATAATGGCTCGCGGAAGGGTGTCAACGCGCGCCACGACGTGTCCGGTCTAGGGACATGGGTGACGGTTCGTGCGGGTGTCCGGTCTAGGGACATGGGTGACGGTTCGTGCGGGCACATGGGTGACGCCCCGTCTTCTTGTCCAGGGAGATCGGTGACAGTTGCGGCCGAGCAATGCGCATCCAGACCCAGGTGCCTTCGCGAGCGCGGCCTGCGCGGGCATCTGCTGGGGCTATGGGTGTCACGCCGTGGACGCCCCCTCCTCACGGCATGCTCCTCGGCGCGCCGTACCGCGATACGCGGCTTCAGCCCGCGAGCCACACGAGGGCGTAGCCCTCCACCACCAGCGCGCTCTTCTTCGCGGCGAGCTGCTTCGTGTACGTGGCGGCGGGCGCCTTCGCGAGCGCGCCCTCCTCCTCCATCAGCGTGGCGTCCCGCTTGTGGACGGCCTCGTCGAGCGCGGCCTGGGCCTTCTCGAGGCGCTTCTTCTCCTCGCGCCCGAGGTGGGCCGAGCGGTGAGCTGCGTCGCGCGCCTGCGCGAGCCGCTTCACCTTGGGCTCGTGCTTGGCGAGCAGCTCCGCGCGCGCCTTCGCCGCCCGACCGCGCGCGACCTCGCTGCACCGATCGGCGAACGCGGCCGGGGCCTCGCCCTCCTGCGAGACCAGCCCGAGCTCGTCGTTCACCATCACGCTCACCTCGAGGGCGTCGAGCGCGGCCTCGCGCAGCGCCTTCTCGATCGCCCGCAGCGCGCGCGCGGGCAGCGCGGGCAGCGGCGCGAACCGCGCGCCCTCGACCGCCGTGGCCTCGAGCGCGTCGGGCGCGAACGCCACCGCGCGCGACAGATCGAGCCCGCCCTCGGTGAGCGGCGCGAGCTTGCCGATCACGCGGGTGGTCGAGAAGCCGAGCTTGGGCGCCGACAGCTCCGCGCGCGCGAGGATCCCCGCGTGCGGCACGTAGGTCCACGCCTCCACCGGCGCGGCGGGTGGGTGCGGGAACAAGACGCGCCAGCCCTCGGGCGCGCTGGGCTCCCCGGCCGGCTCGGCAGCCGGTGTCGGCGCGACGACGGCAACGGGCGCCACCACCGGCGTGGGCGGCGGCGGCGGCACGAGCCGACGCAGCTCCGCGCGGGTCATCGGTCCCCGCAGCCACGAGAGCGCGTGACGGGTCTCGATCTCCAGCGTGGTCCCCGCGTGCACGTCGCGGACGAGGAACGTGCGGGCGGGCAGCGCCTTGATGCGCGCCGAGGTCGGCCGCGCTCTCGCCCCACCGGCGTCGCTGCCGGCGAGCCCCTCGACCACGCGCTCGCGGTCGGCGTCGGTCTGCAGGCGACCCACGAACCACACGCCGGCGTTGGAGAGCGCCTTGTAGTCGAGGTCGATCGGGTTCTGGGTCGCGAGCACGCAGCCGACGCCGAACGCGCGCGCCTGCTTCAGCAGCGCGAGCAGCGGGCGCTTGGTGGGCGGGTTGCTCGGGTGCGGCGGCAGGAACCCGAACACCTCGTCGAACAGGACCATCGCGCGGAGCTCGGTCGTGCCGGGGAGGCCGCGCACCCAGCCGAGCGTCTGCTCGAGCACCAGCGAGAGGACGAGGGCGCGCTCCTGATCGTCGAGGTGGGCGACCGAGACGATCACGACCGGGACCTTGCCGTCCGTGCGCGGGGCGAGCCACGCGCCGACGTCGAGCGGGGCGCCCCGACGCCAGGCCGCGAAGGTGGGCGCGGCGACGAGCGCGTTGAGGTCGGTCGCGAGGGCTCCGCGCTCCTTGGGCGCGAAGAACTCGTCGACCGCGAGCGCGCCGATGCGCTCCATCGGCGGGGTCTTGAGGTCCTCGAGCAACGCCTCGAGGCTCGCCGCCTGCCCCGCGCGCAGGCGGCGCTCGGCCAGCGTCGACAGGAGCACGTGGGCGGGCGAGGTGGCCTCGGCCTCGCGCTCGACGAGGCGCAGGAGCAGCGACACCGCCGAGGAGAGCGCGTCGCGCGCGGCCTCCTCGTCGACGGCGAACGAGGTGGTCGCCTGCTCGAGCGGTGAGAGAACGTGCAGCGGCTCGCCGGCCTGCGTGCCGGGCGTGAGCACCCGCACGTGCATCGCCTCGCGGAGCTTGCGCACGTCGGCCTCGCCGAGCCCGGACGCCGCGAGCCCTTCGCGCCGCTTCTCGGCGAGCACCTTGGCCTCCTGCTCCGGCGTCGTGCCGCGACGACGCGCGGCCGCCTCGTCGACGAACGGCGCGAGCTCCGCGGGATCGGTGAAGGTGAGCGCCAGGTTCGGGAGATCGCCCTTGATGTCGACGACCAGCACCGGCACCTGGTTGCGCACCGCCTCCTCGACGAGCGACACGCAGAGCCCCGTCTTGCCGCTGCCGGTCATGCCGACCACCACGCCGTGCGTGACCAGGTGGTGCGGCGGCAGCAGGTAGGTGGTGCCCTCTCCGCGGAGCTTTCCGAGGTGCAGGCTCACGAGCTCACCCGGCCGGCGAGCACGCGCGCGAGCGCCGAGAAGCGCGGCAGCTTGAGGCGTGTCAGCAATGGCAGCAACGCAGGCTCGACCGCATCCTCCCGGGTGACGTCGCCGAACGCGCGGAGGCCCACGTCGTTGGTGGCGAGCACGTAGGGCATCACCTCGCTGCGCCCGGCGTCGAACGCGTCGACCAGCAGGGAGGCCTTGAGGTAGGCCGTCGACACGTCGACGTAGGCCGGCTGCACGCCGCGCAGGTAGCGGGAGAACGGCTCGGCGATCACCCGCTTGTCCTTGCGGTCGCGGAGGCCGACCTCGGCGAGCTGGCCGGCGAGGTACACGCTCGCGGACTGGTTGGTCGCGCGGCGAGCCTCGGCGGCGTAGCCCTCGGCGACCACCACGAGCGCGTGCGACGCCGCCTCGAGCGCCTCGGCGATCTCGGTGAGCACGTCGCGTGGGAGCTCGATGAACGGGAGCACGATGAGGTGGGCGCGCGCGGCGACGCCGCAGTGGAGCGCGTGGCGCCCGCTGCGGTTGCCCATCATCTCGAGCAGGTAGGTGCGCTTGTGGGTGTAAGAGTCCTCGTAGAGGCCCCGCGCCTCGGTGGCCCCAGCCTCCACACCGCTGAAGAAGCCGATCGCGCGGTCCCCCGAGAGATCGTTGTCGATGGAGACGTTGACGAACCCGATCGGGACGCCGCCGATGCGGGGCACGAGCGCGCGCGCGCCCTCGAAGGTGCCGTTGCCGCCGACGCACGCCACGTGGGTGAACCCTTGCGTGCGGATCGTGTCCGCGGCCTCTGCCTGCTTCGCGGGCTCGAGGAAGCCGAGGTAGCGCTCGCTGCGAAAATCGCTGCCGGCGTCGCGCACACGCCGCCCCATCGAGCGCGCCGGGATGCCGCGCGAGAGCAGCGTGTAGCGGTCCTCGCGGCCGACGATGAGGCGCTCGAAGCGCGGGTTCGACATCGCGTCGCTGGTGAGCGAGCGGAAGCCCTCGGTGGCGGCCCAGACCTCGAAGCCCCGCTTCACGGCCTCCTCGGTCAGCGCGACGGCGACCGAGGCGTAGCCGGGGGCGTTCCCGCCGTCGAAGACGAGCAGGAGGCGACGTCCGCTGCACTCGATCTCCCGCGGCTCGCGGAACCCTTCGTTCATGGCCAGCGTGTGTGCCAGAACCCCTGCCGAGCCGCCAGGGACGGTTCGTCACCGACCGTCACATCCCGAGGGCCAGCGCCACGAGCTCGCTCTCCTCGACGTCTCCCGAGAGCGCGTGCCCGACGCCGTCCTTCTCGTGCACCGCGACCGAGTAGCCCCGCGCGCGACCGACGAGCACGGTCTGCGGGACGCCGTCCTTCGCGAACACCTTCGGCTGCAGGCAGCAGGCGGCCTTCACCGAGATGCGCGCCGGGTCGTAGACGAACACCGTCACGCGGATGCCCGTGCGGCCCTCGTAGAACAGCGTCGCGGTCGGGTCGTCGGAGAGCGTGGTGAGGCGCGCGCCGGCGAACGCCCACCCGGGGCTCGGGGGCAGGCCGAGCGCCGCGGGCCGCACCGGCACGCCGACGATCGGGGAGAAGCGCTTGGCGACGCGCAGGGGATCGAGCTCCTCCGGCGGCAAGGGCCGCGCGTGGTTGACCGCGAGCTCGTCGAGGATCTTGGCCTGCGCCGCGTAGTTGGAGGCGCTCGGCTCGGTGCTCGTGCCCTTCTGCAGCGTCCGCATGCCACCGCCGACGGCCACCGCGAGCGTGGCGACGGCGGCGAGCGGCAGCGCGGGCGAGAACGAGAAGCGGAACGGGCGCCGCGACGTGGGCGGCGCCCCCTGCTGTCCCGGCGGCTCGGCGAAGGCCACGACGTCGCGGCTCTGGCCCCCCACGCTGGCATCGACCGGGTTCGCCCGCTGCGACTCCGAGACGACCCCGAGCTCCTCGCTCTTGCGGAGTGCCTCGGCGCTGCGCGCGAGCCGACCGCGCAGCGAGACCGGCGCCGTCTCGGCGCGCGCCTCCATGCGCAGCGTGCGCTTCATCGCGCGACCGATCACCACCGCGGCGGCGCAGTCGGCGCAGCCGGCGAGGTGCTGCTCGACACGCAGCACGGTGGACGCGTCGAGCTCGCCGTCGACGTAGGTGTCGAGGGCGCGGAGCGCATCGCCGCATTCGTATCGATCGCTCATGCGCGCCCCACGTTCTTGCGGCCGGAGCCGGTGCGCGACAGGGCAGGATCTTCGCGCCCTCGCGCGCGGTCTCGTCGTCGACCAGACCGGCGGCGATGGCGTGCGACATGAGGCGGGTCTTGAGCAGCTTGCGGCCGCGGTGGATGCGCGACATCACCGTGCCGATTGGCGTGCCCATGGCCTCGGCGATCTCCTTGTAGGAGAGCTCCTCGACGTCACACAGCACGATGGCGACGCGGAACTCGTCGGGCAGCTCGTCGACGGCGCGCGCGAGCTCGGCGCGCAGGATCAGGCGGAGCGCCTCTTCCTCGGGGTCGCGGAGCGAGCGCATCGACGCGGCCGACATCCAGCCGTCGGCGACCGGGTCTTCGTGGTCGTGCGCGCTCTCGAACGTGCTGCGCTCGAGGCCACCGCGCCGGTAGGTGTTGATGAACGTGTTGGTGAGGATGCGCAGCAGCCACGCGCGAAGGTTGGTGCCAGGCTCGAAGTGCTCGCGCGCCTTGAGCGCCTTGACGGCCGCGTCGTGGACCAGATCCTCGGCGGCCGCGCCGTCCCGGGTGAGGCGCCTCGCCACGGCGTACATGGAATCCAGATGATCGAGGACGAGTGCCTCGAACTCCGTGGCGTCGTAGGCGGAGGAGCGGCGGCGGTGTTCGGGGGCTTCCAATGCCATGGATCATGGGGCCAACCCGCCCCCACGCCAGGTTATTCCGAGCCGCTCAATCCTTGCGGGGCGGCTTTCCGCCACCACCACCGCTCCCGCCCCCCTTGGGGTCGGCGCGGTCGCGAGCGGAGAGCTTGGTCTCGAGCTCCTCGACCTTGGCCTGCAGGCGCTGCACCTCGGCCTGGAGCTGCTGGATCGGCGAGAAGCTCGCGAGGGCCGAGCGGACCCGGTCGTCGATGCGGGCCTGGAGGGTCTCGATGGCCTCGCGGGACTGGTCGAGCAGGGTCTTCTTCTCGGCGGCGGCAGCGGCAGCGGCCGCGGCGTCGGCCTTGGGGGCGGCGGGGGCCGCGGCAGCGCGGGGCGTTCCGCCGTAGGTGCCATCGGCCTCGACGGCCTCTTCGCCCTCGCCCTGTCCCTCGCCTGGCAGGAGCCGACCGAGCGGGCCCTCGCGCAGCTGCGACATGAGCCGCTCGCCGCGCTGGTGGATCAGATCGCGAAGGGTCTGCAGGGGCACCGAGCGACCGAGACCCGAGGACTGCTTCTGCTCCTCGTAGATGATCTGCGCGAGGGTCACCTCGGTGAGATCGTCCTTGGTCGCGTTGTCGATGATCTGCACCTCTTCGCCCGCCCGAACCATCTCGGCGATCTGGAGGAGCGTGACGTACCGGCTCTCACGGGTGTCGTAGAGCTTGCGGTTGCTGTAGCGCTTGACCACGCGTTTCTCGCGGGGCGTCTCGCTCGAATCCTGCGGCTGCATTCTGTTGTTCCCCGGGGCTGCTGGGCCGTGACGCAGAGCGAAACAACCTTTGCGCGCGGCGTCAAGGGGTGCTTCCGTCTCGGGCGGCCACGGCTCGGATTCATTCCGCTCCCACTCTACTTGCCGGCTGCCACGCGCAGCTCGCTCTCGAGCTGGGTGGGGGCGTACAGCGCGACGTAGGCGAAGTACGAGGCGAGCACGCGCTTGGTGTACTTGCGGGTCTCGTCGTAGGGGATGCTCTCGACCCACAGGTCGAACGAGCCCGCGAGCGGCGGCGCGAGCCACTTGTGCGTGGCGCCCTCGCCCGCGTTGTACGACGGCACCGTGTAGCCGTTGGGGTTCTCGGGGAACTCCCCGCGGAGCTTGCGGAGGAACGCAGTGCCGATGGGGATGTTCACCTCGGGCAGCGTGAGCGCGTGCGCGTCGTGGGCGAGCTTGAGAGGCTTCGCGTAGCGCGCGGCGGTGGGCAGGATGAGCTGCATCAGGCCGTAGGCCGACGACGGCGAGACGACCTCCGGATCGAACGCGCTCTCCTCGCGCATGATCGCCCAGATCAACGCGGTGGGCACCGACTCGCGCGTGGCCGCCGCGACGACATCCGCCTCGTAGGGTCGGGGGAAGGCGATCTCCCACGCGGCCTTCCACTTGCCGCTCGGGAAGTGATGGACCCAGTCGGTGAGCCGTCCCCGCGCGATGTTGTGGGAGCCTCGCGCGTCGCCCGCGCGGGCGAGCAGGGTGGCGGTCACGTAGAGCCCCGCCGGGTCCGAGTCCTTGAGGAGGCCCAGCACCGCGAGCTCCTTCTTGGCGAAGTCGGGCTCGCCGACGCGCGCGAACTCCACGGCGCGCGCGAAGCCCGGGGTCGCGAGCTCCTTGCGGTTCTTGTCGAACAGGTCGCCCTGGGGCTCGAACGCGAGGCCGTCGTCGAGGGCCTTCTTGGCGAGCGCCGCGTCGTCCTTCCCGCGCGAGGCGAGGCGCGCGTAGGCCATCGCGGCCGCGAACGAGAGCGGCTCGTCGGCGATGACCTTGCGCAGGCCCTCGACGCCCTCCTTGACCTTGCCGCTCTCGAGGCGCGCGCGCGCCGCGTAGTACGCCGCGCGGCCCTGCGTGAAGTAGCCGTCCTCGCGCGGGACGAGCGCGAGCGAGCGATCGAGGTGGGGGAGCGCGCCGGCGAAGTCGCCGCTCTTGAGGCGCGGGAACGCGAGGCGGAAGAGCGCCTCGGCCTTCATGTCGCCCTCGGGGTAGTCGTCGGGGAGCGACGCGAGCATGGCCTCGCCCTTCACGACGTCACCGCTGTCGATCGCGACCTGCGCGCCGCGGAGGCGAGCGTCGTCGGCGAGGCGGTGCTTGCCGTGCTCCTTCTCGACCGCGAGGTACCGCGCGCGGGCGAGCGTCGGGTTCTTGGCCGCGAGCGCCGCCTTGGCGCCGTCGTAGAGCGCGTTGACGTGCGTGGTCTCGTCGGGGCAACCCTCGGCGGCGACGCCGTAGGCATCGCTCGCGCCCGCCTTGTCCTTGAGGCGCTCGAGCGCGCGGGCGTGCACGAGGGCGGCCTTGCACCAGGCGTCGGTGCCCTTCGGGTAGAGCAGGACGTTCTTGGCCTCGTCGCGCGCGTCCTTGGGCTTGCTCGCGTCGAGGAAGCCCTGCGCGCGGGTGGCCTGCTCGAGCGCGGTCGGAGCGCCGAGGCCCTCGGGCGCGGACAGCGTGGGGACGAGGAGCAGGCACTTCTGCTCTGCCTCGAGCGCGCGCGGCGCAAGCGAAGAGGCGGGGTACTCGAAGCGCACGCGCCGGGCCCCCTTGGCGGCGAGGATCGCCTGCTTCTTGTCGCCTGCCGCCGCGACCTCCTCGGCGAACCGGATCGCCGCCTCGGTCCAGCGGTGCCCCGCGCGCTCGAGCGCGTAGGCCTCGGCGGCGCCGGCGTGATCGCCCTTGGCTGCGAGCGCCTCGCCGAGGGCGAAGTGGCGCGGCTCGGCGAGCGGCGCGGCGTCGGGCACGCCCTTGAGCAGCGCGAGGGCGTCGTCGGGCTTGCCGCGCTTGAGGGCCAGCTGCGCGCGACGCAGGGCGGCCCAGGACAGCAGCGGCGAGGCGGTGGACACCTTGGCGTAGGCCGCCTCGGCGAGCTCCTCTTGCTTGGCTTGCGCGCGCAGACGACCGAGGAGGAACGCGCCGCGATCGAGGTCGAGCCCCGTGAGGCTCGGGAGCGCCTTGTCGAGCGCCTCGGCCGCGGCCTTCGGGTCGCGCACGGCCATCGCCGCCGCCACGCCACCGAGCGCGGCGTGGGCGAGCAGCGGGGTGAGGGTGGAGGGGTCGATCGGCGCGGCGGGCGCGACGACGCTGGCCGACGCGCTGACCGAGGCCGACGCCGAGAGGCTCGGTGCGGCGACGACCGCGGACGGCGTGGACGGCCCAGGGCTGGCCTTGTGCTCTGCGGGGCCACACTGGGTCTGACCGGCGAACACCCCGAGGGCCAGCGAGGGCACGAACATCCGCAGGGCGCGCACGGGGCCGGAGTGAACCACGGATGAGGGAACGCCGCACGGTCGGGGTTTGCTCCGGGCGCCTTTGTATGGCGACGTAGGCGCAGTCTCTCGCGTGCGCGAGCGCAACTCGGCCGTAAGATGCGGTCATGCGTCGACGACTCGGCTGGCTCGGAGCGATCGTGGTCGGGACCGTGCACTGCAGCGGCGCGGACTTCGAGGTCGGCACAGAGATCCCGGACACCGCGGTCGACGTCGGGGTCGCGGAGACGGGTGGCGACACCACGACGGGCCCCGACACGGGCGACACCGGCGGTCTCACCGACTCCGGCTTCGACGTTCCCGTCGTGGACTCCGCCTCCGACAGCGCGATCGTCGACAGCGCGATCGTCGACAGCGCGATCGTCGACAGCGCGATCGTCGACAGCGCGATCGACACCGCGATCACCGACAGCACGATCACCGACAGCACGATCACCGACAGCGCGGTCACCGACAGCGTCTTCACGGACACCGCGATCGACAGCGCGGTCACCGACAGCCTCGTCGTCGACGCCGACGCAGGGTGCACGCCGTTCGTCCTGGGTGGCACCAACGAGGACGTCTACGTCGACAAGGCCGTGGCCGTGGGTGGCAATGGCAGCAAGGCCTGCCCGTTCAAGACCATCCTCGCGGCGACGTCTCTCTCTGCCCCCGGCGCCGGCGTGACGCGACGAACGATCCACGTGAAGGGCAACCTCGCCTCGCCCGACTACGCCGAGAGCGCGCCCGTCGTCCTCGGACCGAAGATCACCCTGACCTCGAACTACGACAGCCCGACCGACGGCAACCGTCTGGGCGTGCGGATCGTCGCGCTCGGCAACTGCGCTGCGCTCGCGGGGACCTCCGCGCAGTGCGCGGTCGGCCTCGACAACGGCGCGCGCCTCGAGCGCGTCAGCGTGCGCACCCCCACCGGCGCCGCGGGGCACGGCGTCCTGACCACGGTCACGCTGCCGACCGGCGCCGTCGCGGCCCCTCAGATCGCCGACGTGCTCGCCGAGCAGTGCAACGAGGCCGGCTTCCGCGTCTTCGGGAGCGCCGACCTCGGCCCGAGCGTCCAGGGCAACGCCAACAAGAACGGCGGCCTCGTCGTCCAGCGCGCGGCGGCCGGTCGCGGCCTCGTGAACGTCCTCGCGGGGACCGGCGCCTCGGGGAGCTCGTTCTCCAACAACAGCGGGCACGGCATCTCGGTGTTCGGCGACTACGTGACGACGCTCACCGACGTCACGACGAACGGCAACACCGCGAACGGCATCGTGATCGGCACCCCCTACGACACGACCGTCAAGGTGGCGCACAAGCTGAGCAACATCCAGGCGAACAACAACAGCCAGGATGGCCTGCGGGTCTTCACCGGCGAGGTCTGGGTGATCGCGGGGCCGGGCTGGATCAACCGCTTCAACGGCAACAAGCAGTGGGGCGTGCACACCACCGCGGGCGACGGCAGCGGCAGCGCCTACCTCGTGCTCGAGCAAGCGACCGTCGTGCCCCCCGGCGCCACGGTCGCCCACGAGGCGCAGAACAACGTGCTCGGAGGCCTGCGCATCGCGCAGGTCACCCCGACCGGCAGCCCCCACTTCGTCGGGTCCCTGCTCGCCAACAACAACGGGGGCAGCGGCGGCGGCACGCTCGGGTACGGCGTCCTGGTCGAGGTGGTCGGCAGCAACCAGCCGAGCCTGACGTTGCGGGGGTCGACGATGCTCGGCAACACCGGTGCTGGCCTGCGCTTCGTGCGCGGCACGACCAACACGCTCGACATCGGGACCCTCGCCACCTGGGGTGCCGGCTACAACGTGTTCGGCGCGGGCTCGAACAAGAACGGCAAGGCCGGGATCTGCTACGACAACGTCTCCGGCGCGAACGTGACCCAGCTCGCCGAGTACGACCGCTGGAGCATCGCCTGCCCCCTGCCGCTCGGGACGAGCTCGTTCCAGCTCGACCTCGGCAGCGCTGCGTGCGGGTCGAACGCCACCTACGCGGAGATCACCTTCCGCCAGACCACGGCGCCGTTCACCTCGATCACCAACTGCTTCTGACGTGCGGCGCGGCCCGCTCCTCGCTCTCGCCCTCGCGTCGCTCGCGACCGACGCGTGCCTGCACGTCCTCGACCGTTGCGGGCCGGCGTCCGCGGGGGCCGCGCTCGAGTGCCCCGTGCCCGAGTGGTTCGACCGCGCGTTCGCGGTGCACGTGCCCGCGCGCTGGGACGGCAAGAGCGCCCTGCCCTTGATCGTCGCGTTCCACGGCGGTGGGGGCAACCGCGCCGCGGCCGAGCAGGTCACCTGCCCCGACGGCGAGAAGGGTGGCACGCGTTGCCTCGCGGCGATCGCGAACGCCGCCGGCTACGTGGTCGTCTTCCCCGACGGGACGGGCACCCGGCCGACGCGCAACGTGCGGACGTGGAACGCCGGCGGCGGCACGGGCGGGTGGCACTGCGTCAGCGCGGGTGCGTGCGAGGAGGGCGTGGACGACGTCGCGTACTTCGACGCGCTCCTCGCCGAGGTGCGGCGGGTGGTGGCGATCGATCCGCGCCGCGTGTTCCTGACCGGGCTCTCGAACGGCGGTGCCATCGCGCACCGCCTCGCCTGTGAGCGGGGCGCCACGATCGCGGCCATCGCGCCGGTCGGCGGCACCAACCAGTTCGCCGCCGCCGGTGGCCGCTGCGACGCGCGCGTCCCCATCCTGCACGTTCACGGGACCGAGGACCCGTGCTGGGGGTACGCGACCACCGACGCGACGTGCTCGATCCTGAAGCCTGGCCGCAAGGTGGGGGTCGCCGAGTCGATGGAGGGCTGGCGCGTCCGGAACGGGTGCGCCGCCACCGCCACCGAGATCGCGATGCCCGACCTCGACCCAGGAGACGGCACGCGGATCGCCCACCGTGCGTTCGACGGCTGCGCCGCGGCGACCGAGCACCTGCGCGTCGACGGCGGCGGCCACACCTGGCCGGGCGGCCACCAGTACCTGAGCGTGGACACCATCGGACGCGTCTCGTACGACCTCGTCGCGAGCGCGGAGATCGTGAGGTTCTTCGATGCGCACCCGCGCCCTTGAGCTGCTCGCCGCCACCACGCTGCTCGCGGGCTGCCCGTCGACGACGGTGTATCGCACCGCCGAGACGGTCCCGAACGGGGAGTTCCGCGGCGCGGTCGCCCTCGGCGGCGGGGTGCTGCGCGATCGGGCGCAGGACACGCGAGCGCCGACGGGACACGTCGAGCTCGAGCTCCGCCGCGGGGTCTCGGCGAACGCCGACGTGGGTGTGAAGCTCTTCACGGTCGGCGTGGACGCGAGCGCGACGCTGCGCTTCCTTCGTCGCGACGCCTGGGCGCTCGCCCTCGCGCCCCAGCTCACCTTCGTCCGTACCCCGGAGACGGCGCTGACGACGAACGCCATCCACCTGTTCGGGGGCACGACCTTCGTCGCGACCCGACGGCTCGGTCCGTCGACGGCGCTCTCGTTCGGGCCAGCGCTCGGCTTCGGGACGTATTTTCCCGAGGCCGGGGGCCACGTAGCCGGCCTGTTCCTCGGGACGTTCGTGAACCTCGAGATCGCCCTCGGCAAGCGGACCTGGCTGGTCCCCGAGCTCTCCGGCTTCCAGGTCGTCTCGGGGGAGGTGCCGGTGCGAGGCGCCGGAGTGAACCTCGGCGCCTCACTTCGCTTCGGCCTCTGACCCTCGAGGGTCTGGTCGGTCAGCCCCGCCCGCGCCTTCCGGCGTGGGCCTCCTCCGCCTGTTCGCCCGCCCGGTTCTCGGCCTCGGCTTCGGCCCGGCGACGCGTCTCCGCCTGGTGGCGCTCGACGATCTCGACGTCCGCCTGTGCGGCCGCGAGCGCGGCCCGAGCGTCGACCGTGTGACGACGTGCCGCCGCTGCAGCCGCTTCGGCGGCCGCGGTCTCCGCCTCGAGCATCGCGAGCCGGCGCTCGAGGCCCACGCCGAAGGCCGCCTGCTGGGCGAAGTCGCGGGGGCTCGCGAGCCCCTCGCGCTCGCGGGCCTCGGCCGCCGCGCCGTCGACCCTCGCCCGGCGCTGGACCTCGGCCGCGCGCGCCGCCGCCGCCTCGGCCGCCGCCTCCGCGGCCACCCCCTCGACGAGCCGCTCCTGGGCCGCTTCGGCCAGGGATGCACGCACGAGCCGGACGGCCTCGAGGGGCGGTTTCTTGGGGGGCATCGAGAAGAGATTGCCACCCCCGCGGAATTTCGGCATCCGAGGCCCGCATGCTCCGCCTTCGCGCGCGCGCTCTCGCCGTCCTGCTCGGGGCCTCGGTAGGGTCCCTGGTCCGCTCTGCGTCCGCGCAGGAGCCGGCGCCCGTGGAGCCCAAGAAGGGCCCGGTTCCCCCCAAGGTCAAGACCAGCGTCGACCCCACCTACCCCAGCGCCAAGAAGGGCTCCGGCGAGAAGGCCGTCGTGCGCGTCGAGCTCACCCTCGACGCCACCGGAAAGGTGACGAGCACCAAGGTGCTGGAGTCCGGGGGCGACGCGTTCGACGCCGCGGCCCTCGAGGCGGCGCCCAAGCTCGAGTTCGAGCCCGCCACCATCGACGGCAAGCCCGTGCCCGCCAAGATCGCCTGGCGCTTCACCTTCGAGGAGGCCGCGCCCACCGTCACCCCGCCGACGACCGTCGAGCCGACCAAGGCCGCCGTCGGCACGCTCTCCGGGACCGTGCTCACCCCTGCCGACGAGCCCCTGCCCGGCGCCAAGGTCGTCGCCAAGAACAAGAAGGATCAGAAGTCGGTCGAGGCCACGACCGACGCCGAGGGGCGCTTCTCGTTCAAGGACCTCCCGGTCGGCACGTGGAGCGTCCACGTCGAGTCCACGGGGTTCAAGGCGTTCGACGTCGACGAGGAGGTCGCCGGCAACACCCTCACCAAGGTCACCTACCGACCGAAGCTCGAGGGCGACGCGGTCGAGATCGACGTCAAGGGCGAGCGCCCTCCGCGCGAGGTCACCAAGCACTCGCTGAGCGCGGCCGAGATCAACAAGATCCCGGGCAGCGGCGGCGACGCCATCAAGGCCATCCAGAACCTCCCGGGCGTGGCGCGGCCGCCCGGTCTCGCGGCGTTCCTGATCGTGCGCGGCTCCGCGCCGCAGGAGACCAACTACTTCGTCGAGGGCACCCTCGTGCCCATCATCTTCCACTTCGGCGGCCTCAACGCGGTCATCCCGACCGAGCTCATCGAGCGCATCGACTTCTACCCGGGCAACTTCGGCCCGGAGTTCGGCCGCGTGACCGGCGGCATCCTCGACGTCGGCCTGCGTAGCCCGAAGAAGGACGGCTACCACGGCCTGCTGCAGTTCGACCTGATCGACGGCCGCACCCTCCTCGAGGGCCCGATCGACAAGAAGACGCGCTTCGCGGTCGCCGCGCGCCGCTCGTGGGTCGACGTCTGGCTCGGGCCCGTGCTCCGCTCGCTCGGCACGGGCGTGTCCACGGCGCCGGTCTACTACGACGGCCAGGCAATCCTCGAGCGCGACCTCGACGAGAAGAACACCGCGCGCCTCGCCTTCTTCGGGTCCAACGACCGGCTCGCGGTCACCCTGAACTCGCCGTCCTCCAGCGATCCCGCGCTCGGCGGCGACATCACCACCACCACGGGCTTCTGGCGCCTGCAGGGCCGCGTCGAGTCGCGCCTGTCGGCCGGCATCCGGTGGACGAACATGATCTCGTACGGGCAGGACCTCATCGAGTTCAACCTCGGCGACTTCCTGTTCAAGCTCAACAGCCATCCGCTCGCGTTCCGCAGCGACTTCTCCGCGAAGATCGGCAAGGACGCGACCGTCATCGTCGGGACCGACGTGCTGTGGTCGTCGTACGACGTCACCGTGCGCGCGCCGCCGCCGCCGATCCCGGGCGAGGCGCCGGGGCCGTTCTTCGGGCGCCCGCTCCGCGAGATCTCGGGCTCGGGCGCGCTCTACCGACCGGCCGCCTACGCGATGCTCGACCTGCGACCGACCAAGCGGCTGCAGTTCCTCCCCGGCGTGCGGCTCGACTACACGCGCGACACCAAGGAGTGGAGCGTCAACCCCCGCGTCGTGGCCCGCTTCGCCATCGCCAACGAGTTCCCGAAGACGGTCCTCAAGGCCGGCGTCGGTCTGTTCGCGCAGCCGCCGCTGCCGCAGCAGAGCATCGCGCCGTTCGGCACCACCGGCCTGCAGAACAGCCGCGCGCTCCAGTACGCCTTCGGCCTCGAGCAGGACTTCACCCGCCAGATCAACCTCAAGACCGAGGTGTTCTACAAGGACACCACGCGGCTCATCTCGCAGACCCTCTCCGAGAGCACCACCGCGTCGGGCGTCACCTACGGCAACCGCGGCGACGGGCGCACCTACGGCCTCGAGGTGCTGCTCCGCTACAACCCCGACGACAAGTTCTTCGGCTGGATCGCGTATACGCTCTCGCGCGCCGAGCGCCGCAACACGCGCGACGAGCCGCTCGCGCTCTACGCCTTCGATCAGACGCACATCCTCACGATCCTCGGCAGCTACAAGCTCGGCAAGGGCTGGCAGGTCGGGGCGCGGTTCCGCTACGTCACCGGTCGCCCGTACACGCCCAACGTCGGCGGCGTCGTGGACTTCGACGCGGGTTCGTACTCACCCGTGCCCCAGTTCCCCCTCAACCAGGCGCGCTTGCCGTCGTTCAACCAGCTCGACATCCGCATCGACAAGGAGTGGAAGTTCACCTCCTGGACCTTGAGCGCGTACCTCGACGTCCAGAACGTCTACAACCGGGCGAACCCCGAGGGCGTGAGCTACAACTTCAACTACACGCAGTCCAACGTGGTCTCGGGCATTCCGATCCTCCCGAGCCTCGGTCTGCGAGGTGAGCTGTGATGCGCAAGAACGCCCTCGCCCTGTTCGCCGCCGTGGCCACCGTCGCCGCGTGCGGCGGCGATTTCGACCCGGGCTCGCGCGTCACGAGCCTGCGGGTGCTCGCCGTGCGCGCCCAGAAGGGCCCCGCGGGCGCCCGCGTCGACGGCACCTACGCCAAGCCCGGCGACACCATCTCGCTCGAGGCCCTCTGGCACGACGCCAAGGGGCGGCCCACGCAGTGGGCCTGGACCCTCTGCGTCCGCCCCGCCTCGGGCACCGTGCTCGGGTGCTTCCAGAAGCTCGCCCAGGACGCGCAGAAGAGCGGGCAACCGCCGCCCTTCGCGCTCGGCAAGGACAAGGACCGCTACGAGTTCACCATCCCGAACGATGCGCTGGACGGTGTGTCCAAGGAGGCGCGCGCGGGCGCGATCGTGGGCGTCGTCACCGCGGTGTGCCCCGGCACGCTCGCCATCGCCCCCCAGGTCGCCAAGAACGACCTGCCGCTGACCTGCAAGGACGACGCGGGCAACGTCGTGCCCAACGACGACTTCATCCTCGGCTTCAAGCGCATCTTCCTGCGCACCACCGACGAGAACAAGAACCCCGTCCTCACCGGCGTCACGCTCGACGGCAAGGCGTGGGGCCCCGACGACGTGCTCGAGGTGCCGGCCAGCTGTGGGGCCGACGAGAACCGCTTCGACCGCTGCAGCGACGGCGGGGTCTCGATCGTCCCCACCGTCGATCCGAGCTCCTTCGAGGCGGGCACCAACGAGTTCGGGGCCGCCTACAGCGAGCAGCTCGTGGTGCAGTACTACGCCAACGAGGGCCTCTTCGAGACCGACGTGCGGCGCGCGCAAGATCCCATCACCAAGTTCGCCTTGCGCAGCGGCAAGGGTGGCAGCGAGGTGCGCGTGTGGATCGTGGCCCGCGACAATCGCGGGGGCGTGAGCTGGCTCGAGCGCAAGGTCAAGCCGCGCGCGAAGTAGCGTCAGCTGCTCGCGCAGGTGGTCGACTGGCTGAGCGTGCTCTTCTCGCTGCCGACCTGGAACGACCACTTGTAGGTGCCCGCGCCCTTCTTGCAGAGCAGCGCCACCGTGCGTTCGCGGAGGACCTTGAGACAAGGACTGTAGTCCCAGTCGCCGTCCTTCTTGTCGCAGACCTCGACGGCGAGGACGGCCTTGCTCTGGTCGTACGAGGTGACCGTGCCGTCGGTGCCGGCCTTGGACTTGTCGTCGGCGATCGCGAGCGACGCGGTCGACGTGATGGCGATGAACAGGAACGTGCTGCGCGCAATCATGAGACACCTCCTTGCGCTGCTGGGACGCTAGCGCACGAAACCCACCTTGGCGATGACGCGCCCGCGACGACGCGCTGCGTTCGTTGTCGCGAAAGACGCAGCGGATTCGCACCGGAGAGGCGCGCCGCACTTCCTGCACTGCTTTGCGCGTTTGTGCGGCTGGAAACGCAAGAGCGCAGGACGCCGAACGTGCGTGCGCTCGGTCAATCCTGCGCCACCCGGTCGACGTGACGCGACATGGGTTATGCTCCGCCCCCTCCATGCCGCGCCTCGAATACACCGACCACCGCAAGGATCCCCAGGCCTGGGCCACCGCGCTCGGCATCTCGCGGGAGGCGATCGACGTCTACCTCGCCTCGGACGTGATCGACCTGCACGTCGACTCGTTCATCTGGCACCGGATCTTCGGGTACGACCTCACCACGCGCCACGACCACGGCTTGCTCGGCGCGCGGTTCTACAGTCAGGTCGATCTTCCCCGCATCCGCGAGGCGCAGGTCACCGGCGCCTGCTGGGTCATCACCACCAACCCGGCGCGCGTGGCCACCGAGCGCCGCGACGCCTTCGTGCGCAACATCGAGGAGCTGCGGCGGATCCTCTCGTCGTGCCCCGACGACGTCGCGATCGTGCGCAACGCGAGGGAGTACCGCGCGGCGCGCGCCGCGGGGAAGCACGCGGCGTTCATCGGGATCCAGGGCGGGAACGCGCTCGACGCCGACCCCTCCGCGATCGACCTCATCCCCGACGACCTCGTGCTCCGGGTCACGCTGGTGCACCTCTCGAGCTCCTCGCTGGGCGTGACGAGCTCCCCCGCGGCGGGGCGCGCCAGGTCCAAGGGGCTCACCGAGGCCGGGCGCCGCTACGTGCAGCGCCTCAACGAGAAGAACGTGTTCGTCGATCTCGCGCACATCTCCCGTGAAGGGTTCTGGGAGGCGCTCGAGGTCCACGACAAGAAGAAGCCGGCCATCGTGACCCACACCGGCATCGACTCGGTGTACCCGCACTGGCGCAACATCGACGACCGACAGGTGCTGGCCATCGCCGAGAGCGGCGGCACCATGGGCATCATGTACCACGGGCAGTTCCTCGACGGCCCGTACTTCGGGGGCAAGGCCGACGCGATCGTCGACCACCTCGCGCGCATCGTCGAGGTCGCGGGCGAGGACTACGCGTCGCTCGGCAGCGACTGGGACGGCGCGATCAGCACGCCGCGCGACATGCCCACCTGCCTCGAGCTCCCGGTGCTGGTCGAGCGCATGCTCCGCCGCGGCTGGAGCGGCGAGCGGATCGGCAAGATCCTCGGCGGCAACGCCCTGCGCGCGATCGAGCGCCTGCGCGGCTAGGGCTTCTCGAGGAACACCGCGTTCGACGCGGCGAACGGCTTGCGACCGGGGTGCAGCGGCGCGAGATCGGCGGTGCTCTTCGCGTGGAACACCACCCAGTGGGGCCGGGTCGAAGGGTCGCGCAGCACCTTGACCACCGCGGTGGCGCGCTTGCTCGGCCCCGGACCGCTGGCCGTGAGCGCGGTGGTGGAGACGGTCTTGCCGTCGACGATCGTCTCGAGGGAGAGGTCACCACCGAGCCAGCCCGGTGCCTCCACGGTGACGGTGAAGTCGGCGCCGGCGTCGGGCACCTTCACGGCCTGTCCCGGGCCTTCGCCGCCGGGCCCGGCCACGGTCATGAACAGGCCGCCGCTCACCACCGCGTTGCCGCTCGCCACGACGTCGCGGACGAGGCTCGGGGTGAGCTTCTTCGGGTCGTCGTGACCGAAGCGCAGGCAGGTGCGCGGGTAGCCGACCGGGGAGGTGCGCAGGTGGTGGCTGTCGGAGCTGCCCACGGCGACCATCTTCTTGCCGAGGTCGAGGAACGCGAACCAGTCGGCCACGGAGGCCTTGCGGTTGGCCTCGAAGTCGGAGTCGTTGAACACCTCGATCGCCTCGAAGGTGGGGCTCCACAGCGCCTCGTCGCCGGTGTTGGTGACGCGGTTGTAGCGGGCGGCGCTGAAGTACCCGCCGAAACCCTCGCTGCGCGGGTGGTTGACGATGATGATGGGCTTCTCGGGGAGCGCGTGCGCGGTGGCGAACGTGTCGGCGGGCGACTTGCCGATCCACTCGACGGCGCCGTGGTTCACCGCCCCGTCGCGCGGCGTGAGCGGCAGGACCCCGAAGTGCCCCCACGTGAACGTGGTGAGCTCGGAGGAGGCCATGCCGAACGCCCAGTCGGTGAGCCCGAGCTTGACGATCTCGGGCTGGAAGTCGATGACCCACTCGTGCTCGCTGGAGATGGGGATGTCGAGGCCGTCGGCGATGGCGCCCTTGACCTTGTGCACCACCGGGTCGTCGGAGTCGGCCGAGTGCATCGAGTGGATGTGGAAGTCCGCGCACATGACGCCGGTCGAGTCGACGCTGTGGGCGAGCGTGGCCGCGATGTCCTTGGATTCGCCCGCGGCGACGGTGACGGTGGTGTCGAACAGCTCCCACTCGTAGCCGCGCGTGACGAGGACGCGGTGCTCGCCGGGCGGCACCGGGAGTTCGGCCTCGCCGGTCACGGCGAACTCCTGGTGGAGCCGGCCGCCCACCTCGTCGAGCACGCCGTACGCCGTCGGGGTCGAAGGCACCGGGTCCTTCGGGATCACCTGCACCCGCACCGGGATGGGCTTCTTGGTGACGGGATCGGTCGCCGTGACGCGGAGCCGGGCCTCGGGCGCGAAGGCGAGCGCGACGTCCGAGGCGGCCGCCGCGACGGACGTGCCGGCGTGGGTCGGGTAGCCACGCTTCTGCGGCACGACGGTGAGCGGCGCGCCCGGCGGGCCATGCACGGTGAAGCTGCCGTCGGCCCCGGTGCGGGTGCGGGTGAGGTAGGCGCCCGCGGCGTCGAGGCCGTGCACCCAGGCGTCGCCGACCGGGGCGCCCTTCGCGTCGCGCAGGACACCCTTGATGGCGCGCCACGGCGCCTGCTTGCTGGCCTCGCGCACCGCCTCGCGCAGGCCGTCGTAGTGCGGGCCACCCGCGATGATCTGCACACGATCGACGAGGGTGGTCTGACACGCGGGCGCGACGAACGCCTCACCCGTGAACAGCTGGAAGCCGCTCTGCGAGATGCCGTAGCGCAGGGGAGGCGTGCCGACGGTGCGCCACGCGAAGCTGAACTCGCCCCCGTCGAAGCCCGCCCACTCGGTCGAGTCCCGGGGTTTGCCGTAGCCCGCTTCGGGGGTGACGAGCTGCGACTGGCTGGTCTGGAAGAAGCCGAAGAACTCCTCGGATCCCGGGCGATTCAGGCCGAAATCGAGATCGTCCGGGCCTGCGTTCAGCACGCCGTAGCGCACCGTGAGCATCGGGGAGCCGGGCGTGAGCACGTAGTCGAACGCGAACTGCACGTCGTAGGTGTTCGGGTAGAGCGCCTTGAGGGACTCGGCCATGAACGGGATGGTGACGAGCGGGCCGGTCACGCGGACGACCGCCTCCTTGCCGTCGCTGCCGTCCTTCAGCACGCTCACGCTGGTGGGCTTCACCGTGTCGAACGCGATGCCCATCAAGGTCTCGTTGTACTTGGAGATCCCCATCGGCCGGCCGTCGGTGCCCACCCGGTCGATGGCGAGGAGCTCCCCGCCGAAGCGGCCGTAGCCGTCGCTGAGGCCCTTGTCCTCGATGACGACCGCGATGCGATCGTTGATCAGCACGAAGTCGCCGGTCTCGATGCGCTGGCGACCGTGCGCGGGCTGCGGGTAGGTCGCGCCGTCCTTGATGCGCGAGGCCCGCGCCTGCCCTGCGGCCCTGGCGCCGAACGGATCGGGGTGCCCGTTCGGGTCGCCGACCGCGAAGGTGGCGCCGGTGAGCGGGCAAGGCTGGAGGATCTGCGGGAGCGGCTCTTCGTCGCTCGAGCAGGAGACGACGAGCGAGACGAGGAGGAGCGCGGCGACGTCTCGGTGACGCATGGGTGAAGGAGAGGTTACGGTCTGGTCCCGCCCCGCGCCATGTCGCTCGTCCGCTTCGTCCTCTTGCTCCTGCTCGCGGTGCTCGCCCCGCGTACAGCAGAGGCGCACGATCCAGGGGTCTCTCGCGGCGACTACGCCGTGGTGGGCTCGACGGTCACCGCGACGCTCGTGTTCGCGCGGCGGGATCTCGCCCACGCCACCAAGGGAGACTACGTCGGGGTCCTCGGCCAGGCGCTCGTCGTGCGAGGGGACGGCGTGGCGTGTCCAGTGAAGCTCAGCGATGCGAGCCCGTTCGAGACCGATGCCACCAGGGTCGTCCTGCAGGCGAGCTGCCCGAGAGCCCCGGCGAGGGTGGAGATCGAGGTGGCCTTGCTCGCGGCGCTGCCGTTCGGGCACCGGCACCTCGCCCACGTCGTCGGGCCGGGTGCGCCGCCCGACGCTTCGCTCACGGTCTCGGCGCGCACGTTCGCGTTCGCTCCCCCCACGCCGACCACGCTCGTCACCGCGCCGCCTTCGGCCCTCGGCTTCGTCGGCATGGGGCTCGAGCACATCGTCACCGGGTTCGATCACCTCGTGTTCCTGCTCGGGCTCGTGATCGTGCAGGGGCGGCGCCGCGACCTCCTGCTCGTGGTGACGGCGTTCACGGTGGGGCACTCGATCTCGCTCGCGCTCGCGACGTTCGGGGTGTTCACGCCGAGCGCGCGGTTCGTCGAACCGGCGATCGCGCTGTCGATCGTGTGGGTCGGAGTCGAGAACGTGTTCACCGTCCAGCCGCGGGCGCGCGCGCGCATCACGCTGCCGTTCGGGCTCGTGCACGGGTTCGGGTTCGCGACGGCGCTCCGCGAGATCGGTCTGCCGCGGGCGCAGCTGCCGGCCGCGCTGCTCTCGTTCAACGTCGGCGTGGAGCTGGGGCAGGTGCTCGCCCTCGCCGCCGTCCTCCCGGTCCTCCACCTCCTGCGCCGCTGGCCGTGGTTCGCAGAGCGCGGCGTCCGGTGGTGAGCCTCGGCGTCGCCATGGCGGGGTTCGTGTGGTTCATCGCGCGGGTCCGCGGCGCGTGACGGTTTTCACCGAACCGCCACGACAGAGCCCGTCCATTGCGGCATAGTCCGTCGGTGACCAAGAGCCTCCTCTCCGTTGCGTTCGTGCTGTCCTTCGTCGGGTGTGGTTCCAGCGATCCCCCGACCGCCACACCGAACAGCGGGGTCGACACCGACCTCGGCGATGGCGCGGGCGACGTCGCAAACACCGGCCCCAGCGACCCGCTGGCCGACAAGCGAGCGGCGTGCGCGTTCACCGCGGGCGCCAAGGTGCAGGACACGCTGGGCTTCGCGGCGGCCGATCGCGCCAAGCTGCCCGTCTCGCACATCATCGTGGTGATGAAGGAGAACCGCTCCTTCGACCACTACTTCGGCAAGCTCCCCGCCGAGGGCCGCACCGACGTCGAGGGCATCCCGAGCGGCTACACCAACCCCGACGACAAGGGCGTGGCGGTGGTGCCGACCCACGAGACCAACGCGTGCTTCCCGAACGACGCCGACCACCAGTGGCTCGGCATGCACGCGGGCTGGAACGGTGGGAAGATGGACGGCTTCGTCCAGAACGCCATCGCGCGCTCGGTCGGCAAGGACGACACGACGCCCGTCACGTCCGACGGTCGCTACGTGCTCACCTGGCGCGAGCGCTCGGACCTGCCGTTCTACTTCTGGCTCACCGACCAGTACGCGATGGCCGACCACTACCACTCCTCGGCGCTCGCCGGCACCTGGGCCAATCGCCTGTATCTCTACGCCGGGCAGTCCTACGGCGTGAAGGACACCGCGATCGACTACGTGAAGAGCGACGTGCGGACCCTCTTCGACGTGCTCGACGACGCGAAGGTCACCTGGGGCGTCTACAGCGACGACGGCAGCCCGCTCGACGGCGCGCTCCTCGGGGCGGGCTGGGGCGCTTCTCACAAGGGCGTGGGCAAGGAGGCGGCGTTCCTCGCCGCGCTCGCCGACGGCACGCTGCCCCAGGTCACCTTCCTCGACGCCGGGGTCAACACCCTCGACGAGCACCCGCCGAGCGACGTCCAGAAGGGCGAGGCCTGGACCAAGAAGATCTACGACGCCGTCACCGCGAGCCCGCTGTGGCTCAAGGACGGCAAGGGCATCGCGCTGGTGTTCACCTACGACGAGTCCGGCGGCTTCGCCGACCACGTGGCGCCGCCCAAGGCCTGCGTCGCGGCGCCCGATCAGGCCGAGTTCGACCGGCTCCGGGATGCGCGTGCCCTTCGTGATGATCTCGCCGTTCGCCAAGAAGAAGTACGTCTCGCACAGGGTCTACGACCACGGGGCGCTCGCGCGGTTCATCGAGATGGTCCACGACCTCCCCGCGATGAGCGCCCGCGACGCCAACGCCGAGAGCATGCTCGACTTCTTCGACTTCGCCGGGACCCCGAACGCGAAGCCTGGCGCAGCGCCGGCCGCCGGCAGCGGCGGCTGCAAGTGAGGGCCGTCGCTAGCGCGCGGTCTCGGCGGCCTTGACCAGCGCCGCGACGTCGGGGTCGTGCTCGATCAGATCGCGCAGCTCGGCCTGCACGCGCTCGATCTCCGCGGGCGGCAGGAGGCCGACGAGGTGCTTGGTGGCCTCCTCGACCTTGAGATCGACGTAGGTCGACCGATCGATCTGCCCCGCGCGCAGCTGGTCGAGCGGACCGGTCGGGGCGACGGCGCCGGCCTTCTCGGTCGCGACCTCCCCGAAGGTGGCCTTCGGGGCCTCGGCGCCCTTCACCGCGCTCTTCGACAGCGCGTCGGGCCCGCCGACGCCCGGCGGCTTGCCTGCTCCTCCCGGTCCTCCGATGCCGCCGACCATGTCGTTCTCCTCCTGCCATCCTAACCCGCAACCCGGCCCGCGGTGACTAGCGGATGTTGCCGATCGCGTTCTTGACCGTGTCGTGGCGTGCCTTGAGCACGTTGGACAGCGTCGTGTAGCTGCGGTTCTCGGCGCTCACCTCTTCCTGCAGCTGCAGGTAGTAGAGGTTGAAGGCCTGGCTCTCGGCGAGCATCGACTCGACGCCCCCGCCCTCGCCCGAGGCCGCGCCCACCGCCGTCGACGGGGCGCCCACGGACGCGCCCGTGGCAGCGTTCGGGATCATGGGCACGCCGGCGGCGATCGGCTTGCCTCCGACGGGTACGGGCGCGGAGCCCGACATCGGGGTGCTCGTCGGCGCACCCTTCACCGCGGCGGCGAGCAGCGGTCCCCCGGGCAGCAGCGTGGCCGCGGCCTCCGCGCCCTTCAGGAGCGGCTTCGCCTGCGCCATCACCGAGCCGAAGGTCGGCCCCTTGGGGGTGGCGCGGCCGTTCGAAGGGTTGATGCGGACGGTGCTGCCCTCGAGCGGCGTGACCGGCGGGGTCGTGGTGGTCGGGGACGATGTGGGCTTGGGCTGGACGCTCATGAGACCTCCTCTTGCAGAGGGGTCGGCGGGAGCCTCAGCCGGGTTGCGAGAAATCGCGCAGCGCGGCGCGGAGCCGGGGCAGCGCGGCGTGGAGGGCGCGGTGCGACGGCCGCTGCACGGTGATCGCGCCGACGAGGGGCGCGCCGAGGGTCGCGAGGTCGCCGAGCACGTCGAGGAGCTTGTGGCGGATGGGCTCGCCGGGATCGCGTGGAGCTCGCTCGGGTCGGTCGAGCGCGACCACGACGCCCTCGGGGACGTAGGTCGCGAGCCCGCGCGCGCGCAGGGCCTCGAGCTCGCGCGCTGCGCCGAACGTACGCGCCGGCGCCACGCGGGAGAGGAAGTCGCCCGGGTCGCCCTCCCAGGAGGCCACGCCCTCGAGCGGGACCCCGAACCGCGCGAGAGGAACGAGACCTCGACCGTCACGCGCAGACCATCGAGCGGCTCGACCTGGAAGGTCGCCTCCTCGACCTGGAATCGCGCCGCGCGCGCGATCACGAGCGGCGCGACGGGCCTCGCGAGGGACCGCAGGGCCCTCGGCGAACGTCCGCGCGCCGCCGTCGCAGAGCGGGGCCTCCTCGCCCTCGAGATCGACCCGCGCGCCCGCGAAGGCCCCGACGCCCGCGATCGCCGCGAGGAGGTGCTCGACGGTGCGGAGGCGCGCGCCGCTCGGGAGCTCGACGTCGGTGCCGCGATCGCCGCCCGAGAAGCGCAGCGCAGCCAGCGGTGCGCGGTCCGCGCCGCGCCCCAGCGTCGTCGGGCCCTCGGCCGCGGCGAGGGTGAGCAGGGTCTCGGTGCCGCTGTGGATCCCGCGATCGCGGATCCTTGCCGCCTCTGCGGCCACCCGGCTCACTTCGTGCGCTTGATGACGTGGTAGCCGAAGTCGGTCGTGACGATGCCGGAGACCTGGCCCGGCTTGAGCGCGAACGCGGCGTCGGCGAACGGCTTCACCATGTCGCCGCGCGCGAACGACCCGAGGTCGCCGCCGCGCATCTTGGTGCCGTCCTCGCCGTAGTCGGCGGCGAGCTTGGCGAAGTCGTCGCCCTTCTTGAGCTTGGCGATGACCTCGTCGATGCGCTTCTTGGCCTCTTCCTTGGTGCGGGTCTGGGTCGAGCGCATCGAGCCCTTCCAGCTGACCAGGATGTGGCTCGCCGTGACCTTCTCCTCGGTGTCCGCCAGCGCGGGCGCGGGCGCGGTGGGCGACGGCGGCGCCGGCTTGCTCGTGGGCTGCGGCCGGGGCGTGGGCGACGGCGGAACCACGAGGTTGTTGGCCGGGTGCGGCAGCGCCGTCGGGGCCGGCGGGTTCGGGTCGTCGCTGATCGGCGAGACGAGGCCGTTGCAGCCGGCGAACAGCAGCGCGGCCATGGGAGAGAGAAGGAGGAGCAGAGAAGGACGGACCGGACGCATGACGGACCGGGACGCTAGTCGGTTCCGGGGCGGCGCGTCTACGCTGGGCGGTCATGACGCGCCCGACGACCATCCTGCACATCGAGGACGACCCGGCCAACCGGCTCCTCGTTCGCAAGCTCCTGGCGGCCGAGGGCATGCAGGTGGTCGACGCCGAGACGGGCCTCGAGGGCGTGCGCAAGGCGCTCGAGCTGCGGCCCCACCTGGTTCTCATCGACCTCAACATCCCCGACCTGGACGGGTACGAGGTGGCGCTCCGCCTGCGGAGCGACCCGGCGACCGCGAGCACCCCGCTGGTCGCGATCACCGCCGAGGGGGACCGCGACACCTCGCTCGCCGTCGGGTGCGACGGGTTCATCCAGAAGCCGATCCAGGCGCGCAAGTTCGCCGACGAGGTGCGGAGCTACCTGCAGGGCCGTCGGGAGCGGCCGACGGCGCAGGGCGACGGCCGCCTGCGCGCGCAGAGCGAGAAGATCGTGCGGCACCTCGAGGAGAAGGTGGCCGAGCTCGTCACCGCCAACGAGCGGCTGCGGCAGATGGACAAGCTCCGCAAGGAGTTCTACCGCAACGTCTCGCACGAGCTCGCGACCCCGCTCACGCCGATCGTCGGCTACCTGTCGATGCTGATCAACGAGGAGCTCGGCCCGCTCGGCAAGGCGCAGCTCAAGGCCCTTCGCGCGACCGACGACTGCACGCGACGGCTCCGTGGGCTCATCGACAACTTGCTCGACGTCACCGGCCTCGAGACGGGCAAGATCCGCTTCGTCCACAAGGACTACGACTTCCTCGACACCGTGCGCCGCGCCATCGCCTCGCTCGCCGACAAGATGGCCGACCAGGGCGTCGAGCTCGTCGAGGAGCTGCCCCGCGGACCGCTACCAGCCTACGGCGACGCCGACCGCGTGGGCCGCGCCGTGGCCCAGATCCTCGACAACGCGTGCAAGTTCACGCCCCGTGGTGGCCAGGCCGGGGTGCGGGTCCGCAACGTCCCCGGGCACTACGAGCTCTACGTCGCCGACGCGGGCCCGGGCATCCCCGAGGAGGAGATCGAGCACGTGTTCGAGGCCTTCGTGCAGGTCGACGGCTCGACGACGCGGCAGTTCGGCGGCGTGGGCCTCGGGCTCGCGCTCGTGCGACGCGTCGCGCAGGCACAGGGCGGGGACTGCAAGGCCGTCGCGCGCGCCGGGGAGCCCATCGCCGGCGCCCAGCTCTCGGGGGCCGGCGTCTACATGATGGTGGCGCACCGCGCCCCCGAAGAGATGCGAACCCCGTGAGCTCGGACCGGCCGGTCAGAGCCCGAAGACCGATTTGATCTTCGAGAGGAGGTCGGCGGTTGCCTTGCCCGGTGGTCTCGGGGCTCGGCGGGGTGCCACTGACCCGACAGGCGAGCTCGGCCTCCCGCTCGGCCACGATGCGGCTCATGTCCTCCGCGATCTGGGGTTGCGCCTGGAGGACTTCCTGGAACATGCGGTCGTCGATCTCGAAGACCTCGGTCTCCTCCTCGGTGATCACGTTGGCGTGCCGCGCGCTGCCGGTGAGGAGCGCGCGCTCGCCGAAGAACTGCCCGGCCCCGAGGTGCGCGATGTCCTGATCGTCGACCCGGATGACGACCGCCCCCCGGCGCACGATGTAGAGTTCGCGGCCGGTCTCGCCCCGACGGATGACGGTCTCACCCTTGGCGTACAGCTTGCGATGCCCGCGACGCGCGAGCAGGTCCTTGCCGGCGTCGCCGAGCGGGCGGAGGAAGTCGACCGCGTCGATCGCGGCGCGGCGGTCGGCGACCACCTCCTCGGCCATGCGGGCCCTGGCCTCGCCGTCGACGTTCTGCACCGAGGCGCGCCGGGCGGGCACGGCGAGGTCGATCTTCTCGCGGTGCAGGTGGAACCACACGCGGGTGTGGAGCTCGCCGTGCACGCGGTCGCGCGCGGCGAAGTCGGCGATGAAGAACCGGAGCCAGTACTGGATGCCGAGCTCGGTGAAAGCCTGGGTGACGACCGAAGGCGCTGGGTCGGTGAGCACCTCGGGGCAGTCGCCGCACGCCGCCAGGATCGCGGCCCGCACGCGCGTCGGCGGGACGTCGTTGGGCACCGTCACGGTGAGCGCGCGCCGGCACGAGCCACCGGGACGCGAGTAGTTGGTGAACGGGTTCCGCGCGAGGTAGCCGTTCGGGATCACGAAGTGCAGACGGTCGTCGCCCTGGATGGTGACCGACCGCCAGTTCGCTGAGATCACACGACCGGTGATGTCCCCCTTGTCGATGCGCAGCCAGTCGCCGACCGCGAACGGCTGGTCGAGCTGGATCGACATCACGGACGCGAGGTTGCCGAGGGTCTCCTGCAGCGCGAGACCGACCACCGCGGTGAGCACGGTGCCGGTGGTGAGGATCGAGCTGGCCTCGATCCCCGACGCGCGGAGCCCCGTGAGCGCCGCGACGACGTAGGCGATCACGCGCACGATGTCGCGCAGCAGCTGGTTGAGCGGCAGCCGCCCGCCCCGCTCGACGACGAGGTCGAGGACCACGAAGTAGAGGAGCTGCGCGATGCCGAGCGCGAGGGAGACGTCGGCGAGCCCCTCGAGCATGCGCCGCCCCGAGGTGCCCGGGGTCACCGTGAGGGCCGCGAGCTCGAGCAACGCGTAGCCCACGCAGAACCCGAGGACGGAGCGCGGACGCGATTTCAGCGCCCGCGGCGCGACGATCGTCAGGAGCAGCGCCGCCACGGCCGTCGTGGCCGCGAGCCGCACGCCGAGGCTCATCGACATGATCGTCGCCGGATTCATCGCCACCGACGATGGTCGCAGACCCCCCGAAGAACGGCCAAACGCGTGACGAAAGGGTGACGGCGACCTAGCCTCCACGCATGGCGTCCCGTCGCAAGCTGCCCGTGTTCGGCCCGGTGTACGGCGGCGAGGACGCGGGGCCCCGGCCGAGCACGCGGGTCGAGGTGGCCAAGGCCCTCGGTCGTGGGGTCGACCCGGTCACCGTCGTCGAGCACATCGGCGCCGCCGTCGATCGCGTGCAGGCCGACGTGCTCGGAGCGGCGAACGGCGAACCCGTGCCGGCGTGCGCGGCCGGATGCTGCCATTGCTGCCACCAGCGGGTCGAGGTCACCGTGCCGGAGATCGCGCGCCTCGCGCGCCACCTGCGCGAGCTGCCCGGCCTCGCGATCCGCGTCGAGAAGACCGCCAGGCGCACGAGGGGACTCGCGAGCGAGGCGTACCGGCGCGAGCAGATCCCCTGCGCCTTCCTCGACTCGCGCGGCCTCTGCGCCGTGTACGAGCAGCGCCCGCTCGGGTGCCGGCGCGCGCACTCGACCGACCGCGGCGCGTGCGAGGCGGCCCACCGCGAGCCCGCGACGGCGCCAGAGATCCCCGCCGCCCCCAGCCTCTCCTGGAACACCTCGGCGGTGGTGGTCGGGATGCTCGAGGGCATGAAGCACGCGGGCCTGGCACCGGATCACTACGAGCTCCACCACGCGCTCGCCATCGCGCTCGAGCACGAGCACGAGCTGCCTCTTTCTGCGCTCGATCCCGCCCGGACCCGCACCAGCACCGAGCTCACCGCGATCCTGGGCCAGCCGTCTGCGCCCACCCGCGCTTCGCGGCATCGAAGCACGCAATGAAGATCCTGCTGTTCGGGGCCACGGGCATGGTCGGGCAAGGCGTGCTCCGCGAGGCGCTCCTCGATCCGGAGATCGACGAGGTGCTCTGCGTGGGGCGCGCCTCGATCGGCGAGAAGGCCCCGAAGGTCCGCGAGATCGTCTGCGCGGACCTGTACGACCTCGCCCCGATCGCCGACCAGCTCGCCGGTTACGACGCGTGCCTCTTCTGCCTCGGGGTCTCGGCCGCGGGCATGAGCGAGGCCCAGTATCGCAAGGTCACGCTGGATCTCACGCTCTCGGTGGCGAAGGTGCTCGCGAGCCCCACGCTGCGCTTCCTCTACGTCTCGGGCGCCGGCACCAAGGGTCGCGCGATGTGGGCGCGCGTGAAGGGCGAGACCGAGGACGCGCTCCTCGCGATGCCGTTCCGGAGCGCGCACATGTTCCGCCCGGCGGTGATCCAGCCGCTGCACGGGATCCAGTCGAAGACGCGCCTCTATCGCGCGCTCTACACCGTGATGGCGCCGCTCACGCCGCTGCTCCGCAAGACCATCCCGCGGTACGTCACGACGACCGAGCTCGTCGGCCGCGCGATGCTGCGGGTGGCGAAGCGCGGCCACGAGAAGCGGGTGCTCGAGAACGACGACGTGAACGCGCTCGGCGCGCCGGGGTAGGCTCCGCGGCGTGGAGCCCGTCTTCGCGACCCGCCTCGAGCCGCGGGGTGTGTCGCGCGCGCTGAGGATCGGACTGCCCGCCTTCGCGGTCGGGCCGCTCGCGATGCTGTGGTTGCACACGGGCAAGGCCCTGTTGCCGCTGCTCGCGAACGGCGTCGGCGTCGGCCTGATCCTCGGCTTCCTGGGTGGGCTGATCGGGCTCGTGACCTCGTCGCCGCGGCTCACCAAGGGCCGTCTCGAGCTCGACCGCGACACCCTGCGCCTCGGCACCACGCGACTCCTCCACAAGAGCGAGGTCCGCGAGGGCCGGGCGTGGCAGGAGGCCGATGGCGCCCACGTGCTCCTGCGGACCGAGCGGAGCACGCACCTCGTGCTGCCGCGCATCGAGGACGCCCGTGTGCTCCTCGAGGCGCTCGGGGTCGACGCCACGCAGAAAGCAGCAAAGTTCGGCGTCGTCGCCCCGAGCCGCACCAACCTGCGCAACCGCCTCCTCACGTGGCTCGCGACGATCCCGCTCGCGGTCGTGATCGCCATCGTCTGCCGCAAGGGGTTCGGCTTCATGCCGCCGTTCGCGCTCCTGATGGCTCCCTACCTGCTCGCCGTGATCCCGATGCTGATCCCGGGCAGCGTGGTGGTCGGCGCCGACGGCCTCGTGCTGCGCTGGCTGTGGACGGAGCGTCGCATCCCCATCGGCGACATCGTCTCGGCGAGCGTGGTCGTGGGTGGATCGACGGCGGGACGTACGTCGATCTACCTGCGGCTGGTGCTCCGTGGGGTCGAGGCGCCGCACGACGTCGTCGTGGTCACGCCCTCGAGCATGATGGCCGAAGCGGTCCAGCGCGGACGCGCCGACGTGCAGGCGATCGTCGAGCGCATCGAGGAGGCGCGCCTCGCGCACGACGAGGGGGTCGATCTCGAGGAGGCGGCGCGGGCGCTCGCCGCGGAGGGACGCGAGGGCTCGGCGTGGCTCGCGGCGCTGCGCGACACGTTCGGCAAGGCGGACGATTTCCGGCAGACGGCGCCGCTGACGGCGAGGCAGCTGCTCTCGGTGGCGACGAGGCCGGAAGGGCCCGTCCACGTACGCATCGCGGCGGCCGCGGCGGTCGCGCCGTCGCTGGACGACGCAGGGAAGGCGCGCCTGCGCGTGGCCGCCGAGGCCACCGCCTCACCGGAGCTCCGCGTGGCGCTCGAGGCCGCGGCGGCAGCGGACGAGGAGGCGATGGCGGAGGCCCTGCAGAAGACTCGATCGAACGACTAGACGGGCGGCTCGATCACGTCGCACACGAGGGGAGGGATCGCGATCGCCGGCACGACGTCGATGGGCTCGACGGTGGGGACGATCGGCAGCGAGAAGCCGATCGAGATCGCATCGCACGGCACCTTGGGATCCTGGAGCTGCGCGCCGCCCATCACCAGGTCGAGCGCCTCCATCGCCTGCCGGAGCGGCACCACTGCGACGCCACAGAAGCGGCCGTTCAGCCGGTCCGGGACGAAGAGGGAGTCACGCGGCAGCACTGCGCCGATCTGGACCTCCGACGTGCCGACCACGAGGCGCAGTCGATGGAGCTCGAGCTTCGCGGTGACGTCTCCGAGCGGAACGGGAACGACCAGAGGGCCAAGAGTGTCGGGTACCTCGAACGAGCGGTACCCCGTCCGAGAGAGCGCGATCCCTCCGGGCTCGTAGACGTGAAGTCCGTCGGGCGTGGTGAGGAACAGCGTGCCGGTCCCGTGATCCGCGTCGACGGGTGGCCAGTCGTCGAGACGGATCACGATCGCCGCAGCGCCCGAGACGGCGGCGTCGAGATCGAGTCCGAGCGACTCCGCCGCCTGCACCACGTGCTGCCCGAAGTTGTTGTCGATCCCCTGCGGCCCGTCCGTGTTCGCCGAGTTCGGCTGCTTCGGAGCGCGGAGGCACACGTTGGTGTTGCTCCTGGAGGCGTCGGCGGTCGTGACGCGACCATCGAGATCGAGGCCGGCCCTCTCCCATGCCCGATGCGCGCCACGCAGGGAGAGGGTCGCGCGGAACCAGCGGGTCTCGCGGACCACGGGCGTGACGACGGGTGCCGGCTCGCTCGCGTTGCAGCCGAGTACGAGACCCAGGATCAGGGCCATGGCACGCACCCGCGAACGATAGCGCGCGACTCGACGTCAGAGCCATGCTGACCTCATTCGGCGAGGTCGCCCCACACCTCCACCAGGTGGAACGGCGGCGGCTCGTAGAGGCCCACCCGGCCGACGTGCTCGCCGAACTCGCGCGCAGCCTCCTCGTCTTCGAACAAGCCGTACTGGTTCACCGCGCGGCCAGGGTAGAGACCGTTGCACGACAGCGGCGCGCAACCGAACCCCATCGCGTCGAACTGCACGACGTCGAACCCGAGACGTCGATCGTGCGGACCTGGGGCCTCGGCCGCGGTGGTGTCCCCGAAGGTCTGCGTCGCCGCGACCTCGTGGGGCCCGTCGGCGTCGAAGCGCACACCGAGCGCCCGGAACCCGAGCAGCGCGAGCGCGTTCGCGCCCTCCACGGTCAACGCCTGCTGCCGGGTGTCGTAGAGGAGCGCCGCGTTGCGCGTCGGATCGCTCCAGTACCCCTCGGCGGTCTTCGCGAGGCACGGGCTCGCCGAGGCGATCCACTCCACCCCTGGCGCAGGCGTCGGCGGCCGCGCGAGGAGCTTGGGCGCCCAACCGAGGAACGCGCTCAGTTCGGCCATATCCCGCTCGTCTGGGGCCCGCCCGCGCCGCACTCGACCGTCGAGCCGTCGCAGGCCCCGCCGATGGTGAACGCCCCCTCGCAGCGGACGGCCTTCTTCTTCTCGGCGACGCACCTGCCGCTCCGCACCTCGTTGTACGAGAGCGTGCCGTGGGTGTGCACGCCATCGCACGGGTAGTGCCGCGCCGACTTGCAGCGGAGCGCGCCCTTCTTGTCGGTGCAGCCGCTCGCGTCGTCGGTGCGCTCGGGCGAGAAGCTCTCGTTGCGCGGGCACGAGCTGCTCGAGGAGGTGACGTACGCCTCCGTCGCGCACGTCGCCCCGCCGCCACTCGACTCGCAGGCCTGGACCTTCTCGGCCTCGGCGTAGGTGCGGGCCTGGCAGGCGCTCAGACCACCACGCCCCGCGAGGCAACGCGTGTAGCGATCGGAGAGGAAGGTGAGCGCTCGAGGGCTGACCGCGGGGCACACGGCGCCGGCGTTGTTCCAGTCGAGGTTCAGCCGCACCTTGCTGGCCTTGGCCGGGGGCACTTGCTCCCGGTCGCGCGTGCTGAAGTAGGCGACCGTGATGGTGGTGCCGACCACGGCGACGACCGCCACGGTCACGCAGACCACGTTGCAGACGATCGCCGTGCCGGCGGCCCCGACCGTGGTCGCGAGCTCGGCCGCGCCGGCGATCACGAACCCGCCCTGGACGAACTCGCCCTCGACCTCCACGCCGTCGTCGACGGGGTCGGCGTGTTGCGCCGCGCATCCCGAGAGAGCGCCGAGGGAGAAGGTCGCGGCGACGAAGGCCGAGGTGAGGGCAGAGCGACGGTTCATGCGTCGACGGACAGCACGCCGCATACCAGCACCTACACTCTGCAAATACCCGCTTCTCTCGCGGAATTCACGCTTGTTGCGCGCGATCGTGCATCACCGATGTGACCCTCGACGCATGCTTCGGACAGCGCCATCAAACCTACGAGCTTGATCGCAGACTCACGCTCGTCAGTGCATCGTCTCGGCGGCGAGGTGGTCGAACAGCATGAGCGCGTGGTTCTTGCGGCGGCTCCCTGGATCCACCGACGGCCCCACGCACCCCGGGCAGCCGCCCTCGCACGTGCACCCCGACACGAGCCCGCGGGCCCGCGCGAGCAGCGCCGCGAACATCGAGTGCACGCGCGGCGAGAGGCCGATGCCGCCCGGGTACGCGTCGTAGAGGTGGAGCGTGGGCGTGAACGCCGCGTCTTCCTGCGCGGTGGCCTTGTCCTCCACCACCATCGCGAGGTCGCGCGGGTCGCACATCAAGGCGATCGTGGCGACCGTCTCGAGCGCGCGCCCCACGCCGCGGAGCGCGTCGACCACCCCGGAGCGACCGAGGCCTTGCTCGGCGAGCGCGGCGACCAGCGACTCCGGCAGCGTGACCCAGCACGACGTGGTGTGCAGCTCGAGATCCGGGAGGCGCACGTCGCCGTAGCCGCAGTTCTCGTGCGTGTGGAACTTGATCTTCTTGTAGCCGACGACCTTCTCGACCACCTGCACCTCGCCGTGGGCGAGCACCGCGTCGCCCGTGGTGCCGCGGGCAGCCTCCTCGAGCACGGCCACCTTCGTGTAGGTCATGGCCTCGGTGTAGTAGTCCGGGTCGACGAGGCGGATGTACGCCTTGTGGTTCTCGAAGTCGAAGCGCTCGACCTGGTACTGCGCGCCGTCTTGCTGGTAGATGGCCTGCTCGTGCAGCATCGTCTGCGCGGCGCGCCAGTCGAGCTCGGCGATCGTGCGGTCCTGCAGCTCGGCGCGCTGCTCGACGATGACGACGTTGTCCCACGACACCGACCGCAGGGGCACGTGGTTCGCCGGGTAGACGTCGCTCGCCCAGTGGAAGCGCGCCTTGTCCCCCGCGCGCACCTCGTGGACCAGGCCCGAGTCGGCGAGCCAGAGCAGCGCGTCGCGGGTGGAATCGGCGCCGAGATCGCCGAAGCCCTCGCCGTCCTCGAACGGCGCCTCGAACGCCGCGCACTTGATGTGCTGCACGAGGATCTCGACGTTGTTCGGGTCGATGCGCGCCTCCTCGACGGGGGAGCCGAGCAGGTAGTTGGGCTCGCGCGCGAGGTACTGGTCGACGGCGGCGCTCGAGGCCACGAGCAGCGCGATGCTGGGCGCGCCACGGCGGCCCGCGCGACCGAACCGCTGCCAGGTGGCCGCGATCGAGCCCGGGTATCCGGCGCACACCACCGCGTCGAGCTCGCCGATGTCGACCCCGAGCTCGAGCGCGTTGGTGGCGACCACGCCGAGGATGTCGCCCTTGCGCAGACCCTCCTCGATCTTGCGGCGCTGGTCGGCCAGGTAGCCGCCGCGGTAGCCCATGATCGCGTCGGGCGGGACGTGCCCGGCGGTGGCCTCGCGCAGGTACTTGAGCATCGTCTCGACGCCGTTGCGGGAGGCGCCGAACAGGCTGGTGGGCACGCGCGCCTTGAGCAGATCGGCGGTGAAGCGCACGGCGCGCTTGGGGCACGAGCCGCGGATGCCGAGCTCCGCGTTCACCACGGGCGGGTTGTAGACGAGCACCCGGCGCGTGCCGCGGGGCGCGCCACTCTGGTCGAGCAGCACGATCTCGTCGGGATCGAGCCCGAGCAGCCGGGCCGCGTGCTCGCGCGGGTTGCCGATGGTGGCGGTGGCGCAGACGAAGATCGGGTCGGACCCATGGAAACGGCACACCCGACGGAGCCGGCGGATCACGTTGGCGAGGTGCGAGCCGAACACCCCCTTGTAGGTGTGGAGCTCGTCGAGCACGACGTACTTCAATTGCTGGAACGTGGCCGACCAGGCGGCGTGGTGCGGGAGGATGCCCGCGTGCAGCATGTCGGGGTTGGTGAGGACGATGCCGCTCTTCTCGCGGGCCGCGCGGCGCGCGTCGCCCGGGGTGTCGCCGTCGTAGACGACCGCGCCGCCGACGCCCTTCTGGAACACGCCGGCCTCCTGCATCAGCGCGCGGAGCGAGGCCTCCTGGTCGCGCGCGAGGGCCTTGGTCGGGAACAGGTACATCGCGCGGGCGCGTGGGTTCTCGAGGAGCGCGGTGAGCACCGGCAGGTGGAAGCAGAGCGACTTGCCCGACGCGGTCGGGGTGGCCACCACCACGTGCTTGCCGCTGGTCGCCGCGCGGAACGCGTCGACCTGGTGCGCGTAGAGGGAGCCGATCCCGCGCTGGGCGAGGGCCGCCCGGAGCGGCGCCGGGAGCCCCTCGGGGATCTCGGCGTAGTGCCCGGAGGACGAGGCGCGCTCCTCGTCGGCGACGATGTCGTCGCGGACGACGCCACGCGCGAGCCACTTGTTCACCACGGCCTCGAGGCCGGTCTCGCGGGACCAGGGTACGGCGGTCACCCCAGGAGCTTAGCCTATACAGGCGTACAGTATAGGGTCAGATCCCGCCGCAGACCTTGGCGGTGAAGCGGCCCGTGAGCTTGCCGGTCTCGTCCGGCTTCGACTTCGCCGAGCTCTCGGCGAACATCTCGCCGGAGAGCTTCGTCGCCGAGAGATCGAAGGCGTCGAACTGGATCCACCCACGCCGCTGTCCGCCGCCGAACCACTTCGGGTAGCCGAGCCCACCCGCGGTCTTCGGTATCGTGAAGGTGGGCTCCATCGGCTGCTGGCCCGTCAGCGCGAACAGCGTGCCGCTGCCGCCGATGGCGCGGATCGTCAGGTGCTCGCTGGCCGTGAGCTTGTACCGATCGGAGCACGGCGGCTCCGCGACCGGGTAGAGCTCGATCGAGTCGAGGTAGTGCAGGCCGGTGCTCCAGTCCTTCTGCACGAAGGCGAGCGCCGACATCGCAGTGAAGGCATGCCCCGCGAACGTGCCCGTGACGAGCCCGGGACCCGCGGTCTTGGCCAGCGGATCGAGCCCCGTGACGCCGCCGAACGCGGGGCAGATCACCACGTCGAACGCGCCGCGCGCGCGGTATTCGTACTGTGCGCGGGTGCCGTCGGGTCGCGAGACCTTGGTGGACTGATCGACGGAGAGCGTGCCCTTCACGTGCTCGCCGTCCTTGGCGACGAACGGGTCGAGCAGGAGCTTGGTCTGGTGCGGCCCGGCGTGAGACTGCTTGAGCTTGAGGCGCGCCGAGTTCCAGGACACCGCCAGACCGATCGCGTGGCCGGCGTAGTAGCCGCCGCCGGGGCCGGGCGAGAGATCGAAGTCGATCTGGTACGATTCGTCGCCCGGGGTCGCGTATGCGCAGCCGGTCTTCTCGGTCGACAGCGTGACGTGCAACCCGCCCCACCCGAGCTGCGCGCGGCCGTACTTGAAGACGGGCGCCTCGCCCTCGATGGACATGGTGAGCTGTCCACCCGAGGCCTTGAGCAGCTCGCTCTCGGTCGGCGCGAGCAGGTCGCCACCCGGCAGCGACTTGGGCTTCGGGCCGAGGTCGTTCGTCTCGGAGCCGGCGTCGACGAGCGCCACCGAATCGTCGGGCTTCGGGGCCTTCTTCTTCTTCTTCTTCTTGGGCGCCTCCTCTTCTTCGTCGTCGTCACGCTTGCACGCGCTCGGCGCGATCGCGACGAGGAGGGCGCAGGCGAGGAGGAAGGGACGCACGCCGCCATCCTACAACGTCCACGGCAGAGGCTCGGGGTGGCCAGCGCGCTGCCAGCGTCGGCACGCCGCCTGGCCAAGTCTGTCCGCGTACGGCATCCTCCACGGATGAGCCGTCTTGCCCTTTTCTTCCCCGCCCTGCTCGTGGCCTGCTCCGCGGGACGAGACGACGCTGTGTCCGCGCCGCTCGGCGATGCCAGCACGGACGACGGGTCTCTCGGCGACGTGAGCCTCGACGACGGCGGCAGCACGCTCGACGTGCTCCTCGACGAGGACGGCGGTGGGAGCCCCCCCACCTGCAAGGGCCTGCAGTGCCAGCAGGTGAAGTGCCCCGACGGCACGACGACCACCACCATCACCGGCACCGTGTTCAACCCGGCCAAGACCGACCCGCTCTACAACGCGGTCGTCTACGTGCCGAACGCGCCGGTCGACGCCTTCAAGCCGGGCGTCACCTGCGAGAAGTGCGGCGTCGCCTCGGGAGAGCCCATCGTCTCCGCGCTCTCTGGCTCCGACGGCAAGTTCCGCCTCGAGAACGTGCCGGTCGGCGACAACATCCCGCTCGTCATCCAGATCGGTCGCTGGCGCCGCCAGGTCGTGATCCCGAAGATCGAGGCCTGCACCAACAACGCCGTGGGCCCTGACCTCACCCGCTTGCCCAAGAACCAGAAAGAGGGCGACATCCCCCTCACCGCGATCGTCACGAGCACCTACGACCCGACCGAGTGCATCCTGCGCAAGATCGGCATCGACGACAGCGAGTTCACCGTCAACACCGGCAAGGGCCGCATCCACATCTACCACGGCAACGGCGAGACCCTCGGCGCGAGCACGCCGGCGGGCGCCGCGCTGTGGGGCGACCTCGCGACCCTCAAGAAATACGACCTCGTCGCGTTCCCGTGCTCGTCGGTCGCCACCGACGCGCCGTCGAAGCAGAACGTCGTGAACTACGCCGACGCGGGCGGCCGCGTGTTCGCGACCGACCTCAGCTACCCCTGGGTCGACGCGAGCGCGCCGACGCCCTGGAACGGCGCCGCCACCTGGGGCTCGGGTCGACCACGAACCCGTTCTCGATCGACACCACGTTCCCCAAGGGGAAGGCGCTCGCCGAGTGGCTGCAGAAGGTCGGCGCGACGACGACCCTCGGGCAGATCAACCTCACCGGCACGTTCGCGCGCTCGACGGGCGTGCTCGGCGCGACGCAGCGCTGGATCAGCAACAGCTCCACGGTGCAGCACTTCACGTTCAACGCACCGGTCGGCAAGCCGGCCAAATCGCAATGCGGGCGCGTCGTCTACTCGAGCTTCCACATCGCGTCGGGCGGCGGCTCGGGCACGTTCCCGGCGAGCTGCACCACGGCGGCGCTGACCCCACAGGAGAAGGTCCTCGAGTTCATGCTCTTCGACCTCGCCTCCTGCGTCCTCACGGACAAAGAGGTCCCGAAGCCCCCGCCCGTGAAGTGAACGGAGCGAGCCGCAGGCGAGCGCAGTGAACGGCGGCCGCCTCCATGGGCGGCCGCTCCAGAGTGAAGGGAGCGAGCCGCAGGCTAGCGCAGTGAACGGCGGCCGCCTCCATGGGCGGCCGCTCCAGAGTGAAGGGAGCGAGCCGCAGGCGAGCGCAGTGAACGGCGGCCGCCTCCATGGGCGGCCGCTCCAGAGTGAAGGGAGCGAGCCGCAGGCGAGCGCAGTGAACGGCGGCCGCCTCCATGGGCGGCCGCTCCGGAGTGAACGGAGCGAGCCGCAGGCGAGCGCAGTGAACGGCGGCCGCCTCCATGGGCGGCCGCTCCAGAGTGAACGGAGCGAGCCGCAGGCGAGCGCAGTGAACGGCGGCCGCCTCCATGGGCGGCCGCTCCAGAGTGAAGGGACAAAAAGCGAGGAGGGGGCCTGTGAGCCCCCTCCCCTCCCACTCACACCCCGCGGAGGGTCTCGAGGAGCTCGAGGTCCGGGAACGGCAGGTCGAAGCGCGTCTTGGTGACGCCGACGCCCGCCTGCTCGAGGAGCTTCGCGAACGCGACGCTGTCGAACAGCGCGACCGGCGGCGTGCCCGGGGCGGCCGCTTCTTCGCGCGCGCCCGAGAGGCACTGGCCGGTCGTGATGAGCCAGCCCGTGCTCGCGGCGCCGCTGCCACCGCCGTAGTGGTGGAGCGAGCCGCGCAGGTCGATCACGCGCTCACGGCCGATCTCGCGGCCGTCGCGGCGCAGGACGATCGCGGTGCGGACCTCGTCGTTCAGCGTGACGTGCACGGCGGAGAAGTGGCTCTCGCCACCCGGGAGGCCCGCGCGACGCACGGGCTTGATGTCGCGGAAGCCGAGCCGCTCGAGGGCGACCAGCAAGAGCTCGATCAGCGCGGGACCGGAGAGGTCCTTCTGGAGCTTGCTCGCGAGGGTGCGGCGCGCGGCGTCGCGGTAGCGATCGAGGGCGGCGACGGCCTCCTGCTCGAGGCGGAGGAGATCGCTGCCGAGCGACCAGTCGGTCGGGGCGACACGGCCACCCTGCGCGAAGCGGAAGCGGGGGCGCAGGCCCTCGGCGTCGCGGCGCAGGTTGTCGGCGCGCGCGGAGGCGGCGAGCGCGGTCGTGGCGACGTTCAGATCGCCGGTGAGGCGACCCTTGCGCTGCGCGGCCTCGGCGATCGCGCGGAAGGGCACGGGGCCCTGGTTGCGATCGGAGGTGAGGAGGACGTTGAGGACGAGGTCCGACAGATCGCGGCCCGCGAGCTCGTCGATCGGCTCGGTGCCCTCGAGCGCCGGAGACGCGCTCAGGTCGAAGTTGCCGCTGCGCTGGAAGCCCGGCGCGCGGAAGTCCTGCTGCTTGCCGCCGCCCTGGTTGCCTCGGCCCTGCTGCTGCTGGGGGACGCGCTCGAGCACGATGGCCCGACGCGTGGGCTGCTCGTCGCGCTCGTCGCCGATGGTGACGCCGATCGTCTCGTCCTCGTCGTCGCCCGCGGTCGCGGAGCCCTCGAACGACGGGGGACGCGAGGCCCCACCGAAGGTCTGCCCCGGCGCCCCGCCCTCGTCACGCTTGCCGCGACGACGACGACGACGACGGCGACGACCGCCCTCACCCGCCGGACCGGCCGCGCCAGGCGCCGCGCCCGGCACGGGCTCCGGACCGCCGAACAGCGGCTGGTCGTCGTCGTCTTCTTCCTCGAACAGCTCGCTGCCCGAGGCGGCGAGCTCTCCGCGCATCTTCTCGTCGGCGTCGAGCACGAGGGGCTCGTCGTCCTCGTCGACCGGCGGGCCCGACTCGACCTTGCGCGCGGGCACGGGATCGGAGGCGGCGTCGATGTCGCTCGCGAGGGCGGCGAAGGCGTCGGCCCCGTCGTCCTCGGCGCTCGGCTCGTCACCGGCGTCGTTGAACAGGGACGGGGTGCGGGCCTCGACCTCGGCCTCCTCCGCCTTCTTCTTGCCCTTCTTCTTGCCGCCCGACTCCCACTCGCGGAGGCCGAACACGCCGGGCTTCACGCGGACGATGGCGCCGTCGGGCTCCTTCTTGATCTGGAGCGACAAGCGCGCGCCCATCGTCACGTCGGGCGTCTTGCCCACGTGCGAGAGCAGGTTTGTCGATGGCCATCTGCGTGATGTCCTTGAAATGCAGCGGTTTGCCCGCGAGGCGAAGGACCTCGGCAGCGGCTTCGGTGAACGTCATGAGAGCTTTTTTCCTTTGGGAGGACGCGGGACACAGCCGGCGTCCGTCACGGTTCGGGTCGGTTCGGCCGAGGCGGCGAGACGGGTCGCGCGCACGCGATTCGAGCCCCTCGGAAGGACCCCATGGCGGCGTTCGACGCGCCTCGATTCGGCGATTCGGATCCGCCTGGACAGGGCCCGTTCCGCTGGTGTCCCCGTTTGCACAGGCACCCCAGGGCGTCGGCCCCGTCCCACCACGGGACCGAGGATGGATAACACCCTTCTGCATCAGGGTAAAGCCCCGCCAAGGCCGCGCTCGGAGGCGCAGGAACGCACTGCGTCGTGTCCGGAACTCTTCCGGGCGTGACGATCGGCCGCTATGTTCCGCGCGCCCATGAGCGAAGATCAAGACGAGCTGCTCCGGCTGTACGGCCAGATGCAGCGGATCCGCAGGGTCGAAGAGGAGTGCGCCCGCGCCTACGCGCAGGGGAAGATCGGCGGCTTCCTTCACCTCTACATCGGTCAGGAGTCGGTCGGCGTCGGCGCGATCGCCGCCCTCCGGCCCGACGACTACGTGATCGGCACCTACCGCGATCACGGGCTCGCGATGGCCAAGGGGATGCCCGCGCGCGCGGTGCTCGCCGAGCTGTTCGGCAAGGCCACGGGGTGCAGCCAGGGCCTCGGCGGCTCGATGCACCTGTTCGACGCCGAGCACCACATGCTCGGCGGCTACGGCATCGTCGGCGGGCACATCCCGCTCGCGGCCGGCGTCGCCTACGCGAGCAAGTACCAGGGCAACGGCCGGGTCACGCTGTGCTTCTTCGGCGAGGGCTCGGTGACCATCGGCAGCTTCCACGAGGCGCTGTCGCTCGCGGCGCTGTGGAAGCTCCCCATCGTCTTCATCTGCGAGAACAACGAGTACTCGATGGGCACCCCGCTCGCGCGGTCGCTCTCGCTCGAGGACGTCTCGCAGAAGGCGCTCGGCTACGCCATGGCCCGCGACCGGTTCTTCGCGCGCGACGTGCTCGAGGTGAAGGCGCGCATCGGCGAGGCCGTGACGCGGGCGCGCGAGGAGAGCGAGCCCACGCTGGTAGAGGTGCGCACCTACCGGTTCCGCGGCCACTCGATGAGCGACCCGGGCAAGTACCGCACGCCCGAGGAGATCGAGGCCCAGAAGAAGCTCGACCCGCTGCAGAAGGCGCGCGACGCGCTGGTCGCCGTGCTCGGCGAGGAGAAGCTCGCCGCGCTCGACGCGGAGATCGAGGCCGAGACCGCCGACGCCGTGAAGCACGCCGAGGAGGCGCCGGAGCCTTCGCCCGACATCCTCGAGCCCACCACCTACGTCGGGGAGTTCGCGCGATGAGCCGCGAGATTCGCTACCGGGAGGCGCTCCGCGAGGCCATCGCCGAGGAGATGGAGCGCGACCCCCGCGTGTTCATCATGGGCGAGGAGGTCGGCCGTTACCAGGGCGCGTACAAGGTCACCGAGGGCCTGTTCGACCGCTTCGGGGACAAGCGCGTGGTCGACGCGCCCATCGCCGAGAACGGGTTCGCGGGCATCGGCGTCGGCGCCGCGATGGTGGGGCTGCGCCCGATCATCGAGTTCATGACCTGGAACTTCAGCGCGGTCGCCTTCGACCAGATCCTGAGCAACGCGGCCAAGGTGCGGCAGATGAGCGGCGGGCAGTTCTCCTGCCCCATCGTGTTCCGCGGGCCCAACGGCTCCGCGCGCCAGGTGGGCTCGCAGCACAGCCAGTCCATGGAGGGGTTCTACGCCCACGTCCCCGGCCTCAAGGTGGTGGCACCCGCGTTCCCGCGCGACGCCAAGGGACTGCTCAAGGCCGCCATCCGCGACGACAACCCGGTGTGCTTCTTCGAGAGCGAGACGCTGTACTCGATGAAGGGCGAGGTGCCCGATCCGAGCGAAGGTGACCTGCTCGTCGAGATCGGCAAGGCGAACGTCTGCCACGAGGGCAGCGACGTCACGATCGTCTCGTGGTCGCGCATCACCCACGTCGCGCTCGAGGCGGCCAAGCTGCTCGCGGCCGAGGGCATCTCCGCCGAGATCGTCGATCTGCGCTCGCTGCGGCCGCTCGACGAGGAGACCATCCTCGAGAGCGTCCGCAAGACCCACCGCGCCGTCGTCGCCCACGAGGGCTGGCCCTATGGCTCGGTCGGCGCCGAGGTGGTCGATCGCATCCAGCGCCTCGGGTTCGACGACCTCGACGCGCCGGTACTCCGCGTGACCGGCATGGACGTGCCGATGCCGTACAACGCGCGACTCGAGCAGCACTGCCTCCCCCAGCCCGCCGCGATCGTGTCGGCGTGCAAGAAGGTCCTGTACCTAGAGTAAACATGGCGAAGATCCTCGACATGCCCAAGCTCTCCCCCACCATGGAGGAGGGACGCCTCGCGACCTGGCACAAGAAGGTCGGCGACACGATCGGCATCGACGATCTGCTCGCCGAGGTGGAGACCGACAAGGCGACGATGGAGTTCCGGTCCTTCGACAAGGGGACCATCCTCGCGATCCTCGTGCCGCCCGGCAGCATGGTGGTGCTCGGTCAGCCCGTCGCCATCGTCGGCGCCCCTGGGGAAGACGTGAGCGCGCTCGTCGCGCAGGCCAAGAGCGGCGCGCCGGCGGCTGCTCCTGCGGCTCCTGCCGCTGCTGCCGCTACTGCGGCTCCTGCCGCTGGTGCTGCTGCTCCCGCCGCTGCGGCTGCTGTTCCTGCCCCGGCCGCGGCGCCGGCGGCGGCCCCTGCCCCGGCGAGCGCGGAGCCCGGAGGCCGCGTGAAGGCCTCGCCGTACGTGCGCAAGCTCGCGCGCGAACAGTCGCTCGACCTCGGGCGCGTGCAGGGCACCGGCCCGCACGGACGCATCGTCGCCCGCGATCTCAGCGCTTCGGCGGCGAAGGCCGCGGCCCCGGTCCCGGGGGTGCTCGCGGCGCCCGAGAGCAAGCCGCTCTCTCTCATGCGCAAGGCCATCGCGCGGCGGCTCACCGAGTCGAAGCAGACCGTCCCGCACTTCTACCTGACGGTCGACCTCGACGCCGATGCCCTCGTGGCGCTGCGCGAGCGGGTGAACGCCGATCTCGCCGCTTTCACCGCCGAGGGCGAAAAGCCGGAGAAGGTCAGCGTCAACGACCTGCTCGTTCGTGCTTGCGCCATCGCGCTCCGCCGGGTGCCGGCCTGCAACGCCCAGTTCACCCCCGAGGCGATCCTCTACCACCAGCGGGTGGACATCTCGGTGGCCGTGGCGGTCGAGGACGGCCTCGTGACCCCGGTCGTCCGCGACGCCGACCACAAGACGGTCCGCGAGATCGCGGCCGAGGTGCGCGAGCTCGCGGGCCGCGCCCGCAGCAAGAAGCTGAAACCGGAGGAAATGACGAACGGCACGTTCTCCATCTCGAACCTCGGCATGTACGGCGTCGACGCCTTCGCGGCCGTCATCAACCCGCCGGAGGGCGCCATCCTCGCCGTCGGGCAGGTGCGCAAGGAGCCGGTGGTCCGGGGAGACGCCATCGTGGTCGGGCACCGCCTCGCCTGCACTCTGAGCTGCGACCACCGGGTGGTCGACGGGGCGATCGGGGCCACGTTCCTGCGCGAACTGCGGCTGCTCGTCGAACACCCGACGCGCATCCTCACCTGACTTTCCGCAGCGTGGTCCCACGCTGGCCGACCTGAGCCATCGATCGCCGCCCAAAGGCGGGCAGTTCGGCTATCTTGAGCGGTCGATGAGCGACCGGCTCCGTGGTGATCGCGTCACCCTGCGCCCGATGGCGAAGGACGACCTGCACCTGCTCCATCGGTGGCTCAACGACCCCGAGGTGATGCAGTACTGGGATGGGCGCGACCACCCCGCCACGTTCGACCGCGTCGAGGTGCGCTTCCGCCGCTCGGTCGACGGCAGCGACCGTGAGGCCATCCGCTACATGATCGACGTGGAGGGTGGGCCGTGCATCGGCATGGTGCAGTACAACCGCATCAACCCGCGCGCGAAGAACACGCAGATCGACCTCCTCATCGGCGAGCGCGAGTTCCGCGACACGGGCTACGGCGCCGAGGCCATGCGAGCGCTCCTGAACCACCTGTTCGTGGCGCTCAAGGTGCACCGCGTGTGGTTCACCATCCGCGCCAGCAACGAGCGAGCGATGCGCGGCGCCGAGCGCGCGGGGTTCCGCAACGAGGGCGTGCTGCGGGAGCACGACCAGCTCGAGGGGACGTTCGTCGACGTGGCCGTGTACGGCATGCTGCGGAGCGAGTGGAAGAGCTGATGCTCGAGGTCGGCGCGCATTTCGATCGCTTTCGCATCGAGGAGTCGCTCGGAGCAGGCGGCATGGGGGCCGTGTATCGAGCCTTCGACACGCGCCTCGAGCGGCAGATCGCCCTCAAGCTCGTGCGACGCGACGCCCTGGGCCACGACGAGACCAGCGGCGACGCCGTGGAGCGGATGGTCCGCGAGGCCCGCGCGGCCGCCGCGATCGAGCACCCCAACAAGGTGGTCGTCTACGACGTCGGCGACATCGACGGCACGCCCTACATCGCGATGGAGCTCGTGCGCGGCGTCACCCTGCGCAGCTTCATCGGCAAGCCCACGCCGCAGGTCCGCGAGCGCCTGGCCCACATGCTCTCGGTGGCCCGCGTCCTCGCGGTCGCGCACGAGGCGGGCGTCGTCCATCGCGACGTCAAGCCCGACAACGTGATGCTCCGCGAGGACGGCGTCATCAAGGTGCTCGACTTCGGGCTCGCCCAGAAGAAGGGCGCGGTCGACTACGAAGAGACGATCTACGGCACGCTCAAGTACATGAGCCCCGAGCAGGTGCGGGGCCAGCCGCTCGACGGCGCCGCCGACCAGTTCGCCTGGGCGGTCACCCTGTTCGAGCTGCTCACCGGCAGCATCCCGTGGAGCGACAGCGCCGGCAACGCGGGCATCCTCGCGCAGGTGGTGAGCAAGCCCGCGCCGCGCCTGCGGGAGCGCATGCCCGACCTGCCAGGGCCGCTCGACGACGCGATCGCGCGCGCCCTCGAGAAGGACCCGGCGCGACGGTTCCCGAGCATGCACGCCGTGGTGGCGTCCATCGAACCGTTCCTGTCGGACGGCACGCTGAGCGGTGACGTGCCTCGGCTCCTGCGCGTCGACTCGGCCGCCGCGCTCTCCGGCTCCCTGTCGGGGGGCTCCGGGGCATCCGGGTCGAGCGCTTCGATCACGCCCACGTCGAACGACAGCAGTCCGCGCCCCCGCAGTGCGGGGCGCATCCGCACCGGCGGCGACATGGCGATCGGCTCGGTCGTCACCAACGACCGCATGTTCGACCAGCCGGTCGACTCCGAGGCGCGGTTCGCGCGCTTCCCGCGGGACTACCTGCTCAAGGGGATGTTCTTCTCCCGCATTCTCGCCATCGGTGGCAAGCACACCGAATCGGTCCTCGACAAGCTCGTCGACCCGCCGCGCACCGGCCGCTACCTGCCGTTCAGCGACTACCCCCAGGTCGACTACTCGCGGCTCTCCCACGCCTCCGCGATCGGCCTCCACCCCGGGCTGCCGGTGGCCGAGGCGATGCGCCGGCTCGGCCAGCAGGACATGGCCACCTTCGCGACGTCGGCGATGGGCCGCGTGAGCCTCGCCCTCACCGGCTCGTTCGAGGCCACGGTCGAGAAGATGCCCCAGAGCTACTCCGCGGTGCTCAAGGGCGGCCGCGTCGAGGTGAAGAGTCCCCGCAAGGGCTACTTCGAGGTCGACTTCCTCGACTACTACGGGTGGGCGGATTGCTACTCGATCGGCACGATCGAGGGCCTCCTCAAGTACTTCGGCCAGAAGGCCCGCATCGAGGCCACGATCGCCGGCTTCGCCACGGTCCACTGCCGCATCGAGCTCCTGTAGGTCGGCAGCACCCACGCGGCTGTGCAGGTCGGTACGGGTCGTACCGGCTCCACCCTCTCCACCCTCGCCCGGGCAGAGCGCGAGCATCGCCGCCCTTGACGCCCGGCTTTCATGCGCCATATTCAAACAGTGCAGCAGGCGCTCCCCTTCACCACCCGACCGGTCCCGTCGCGGCGTGGCGGGGCGCGCAAGGGAGCGGGGCGTCCGCGCAAGCCGTCGAGCGAGTCGCACCGGCGGCGGCCCGCGATCGCCCGCGGCACCCCGCTGCACGTCACGCTCGCCTTCGCGGAGCACGTGTGGAACCTGCGCGCCCAGCGGTGCCTCACGCCGATCGATGCCGCGCTGCGCGCCCTCTCGCGCCACGCGGCGTGCCGGGTCACGCACTTCTCCGTGCAGGGCAACCACGTGCACCTCGTGGTGGAGGCCGACGACAAGGCGGCGCTCTCCCGCGCCATGCGCGCGCTCACCATCCGCGTCGCGCGCGGCCTGAACCGCGTGATGGGCCGGCGCGGTCGCGTGCTCGGGTCGCGGTACCACGCGCGCGCGCTGCGCTCGCCCACCGAGGTGAAGAACGTCGTCCGCTACGTGCTCGCGAACCACGCGCGCCACGTGCCCGGCGCGCCCGTGGCCGACCCGTTCTCGAGCGCGTCCTCGTTCGCGGACTGGGAGGCGCTCGAGCTGCCGGCGGCCCGCGTGGCGTATGCGCTACCAGGCCTCGGCCCACCGGTCTCGCGCGCGCAGGGCTGGCTCTTGCGGGTCGGTCTCGTGCGGCCGCCCCGCAGACCGCGCGTCCGCTGACACGGCACGTTTCCTCGCTCGCCGCACTGCGCCGTATCGCCGTGATGACGGACAAGATGCGTGTGACAGCGTGCTCACGCACATGTCCCGGTGAGGTGACGCACGATGCCCTGGCCTGTCGCTTGCTGACGAAGAGGGCATGACGCGCCTCGGGCTCCTGTCCTTCTTGTCCGCTTCCGCCGTCACGCTGGCCCTCGTGGTGCGCCCCGCGCACCCGACGGTCCCGAACGCGAAGCCGGCCCCGAAGACGGCGAAGGCCGCCGTCGCCAGCCCGAAGACGGCGCTCACTCCGCCCACCCTCGCCGCCAAGAGCGCCTCGGCGAACCCCCTGGTCACCGAGATCGCGATCACCGCCCCCTGGGGCAGCGGGAAGGGCGAGCTCGGACACGAGGTCCCGAGCGAGGCCATGCCCGAGGCGCCCATGAGCCTCGCGGTCGACGGCGCGGGCAACGTGTGGGTGCTCGACCAGGTCAACACGCGCGTCGTGATCTTCGACGGGAACGGGACCGTGCTGCGCACGGTCCCGATCGCGAACCGCATCGCGCAGGACCTCGCGCCGATCGCGGGCGGCGTCGCGATCCTGGATCGGCTCGTCGACAAGGCGATCGTGTTCCTCGACGACACCGGCCACGAGACCCACCGCGTCGCGCTCGCCGGCCCCGGCGTCGACGAGCCGAGCGGCGTCACCGGGCTCTTCGTGTACCAGGACCCCGCCGATCCGCTCGCCGGTACCTGGGTCGAATACGAGCACCGCGGCCTCGTGCGCGTAGCCCTGCCGGATCGCACCCCCGATGCCGCACGGCTGCGCCTCGACGGGCGACGCGTCCCGAACAGCACCCGCCTGCTGCGGGCAGCGCGCGACCCGGCGGGCTTCGCCCTCGTGAGCGCGCTCGGTCCGAACGGGTTCCTCGCGCGCGTGCCGACGCCGCAGCCGATCCTGCAGCTCGAGGGGCTGTTCGGCGACCGCAAGGGGCGCACGTGGGTCGCCGCACACACCTACGAGGAGAGCGCGAAGCACGCGCTCGTCGACCAGCGCGTGACCGTCGTCGCGCTCGACCCCACCGGCGCCGAGATCGGTCGCGCCGATCTCCCACCGCCAGAGGTGGCCGGCGATCAGCTCGTGCCCACCACCGTGGGCGCGGACGACTGCTTCTACCAGCTGCACGTCGGCAAGACCGGCGCGACGATCTGGAGGGTGCGATGAAGCCGCGCATCCCCGCGCTCGTCGCGCTCCTGCCCGTCGCGCTGCTCGCGGCGACCACCATCGGCAACGTGGACGCCGCGCCGGCCCCGATGACCACCGCGCAGATCCTCGACCTCGGCGCGACGATCAACCACTTCTCGTACCACTGGGGTGGCTCGGCCTGGAGCCCCGGCAGCACCGCTTATGGCAAGTGCACGCCGCTCTCGGGCGGCGGGTGTCCCTCGTGCAGCCACTCGGGCTCGTGGGGCGCGGACTGCTCGGGCTTCGTGGGCAAGGCGTGGCAGGTGCCCTCGCCCATCGCGCTCACGACACCGTCGCACCCCTACGTCGCATCGAACTGGACGAGCGACGGCGCGTACTGGAACCCGGTCTCGCGCGGCAGCGCCAAGGCCGCCGACGCCTGGGCGAGCAGCCACCACGTGTGGCTCTTCGAGAAGGGCGACCCCTGGGGCTACGCGTGGTCCTGGGAGTGCAGCGGCTGCGTCGCCGGGTGCCTCCACATGAACCGCTCGACCAGCGGCTACTCGGTCGCGCGGCGCATCAACCTCGTGGACGCGGCCGACACCGACGGCGACGGCGTGCCCGACAGCAAGGACAACTGCGACAAGAACAAGAACCCCGACCAGAAGGACACCGACAAGGACGGCAAGGGCGACGCCTGCGACGACGACGACGACGGCGACGGCGTGCTCGACGCGAAGGACAACTGCGACACCGTCAAGAACCCCGACCAGAAGGACACCGACAAGGACGGCCTCGGCGACGCGTGCGACGCCGACCTCGACGGCGACGGGGTGGCGAACGCCAAGGACAACTGCCCGGCGAACGCCAACAAGACCCAGGCCGACCTCGACAAGGACGGCAAGGGCGACGCCTGCGACGACGACATCGACGGCGACGGCGTCCTGAACGCCAAGGACAACTGCCCGGTCGTGAAGAACCCGGACCAGAAGGACACCGACGGCGACGGCAAGGGCGACGCCTGCGAGACCGACGACGACGCCGATGGCGTGCCGGACGCGACGGACAACTGCAAGACCGTCGCGAACCCCGACCAGGCCGACCTCGACGAGGACGGCAAGGGCGACGCGTGCGACGACGACCTCGACGGCGACGGCATCGCGAACGCCAAGGACAACTGCCCCGAGGGCGTGAACGCCGATCAGAAGGACAGCGACGGCGACGGCAAGGGCGACGTGTGCGACGACGATCGCGACGGCGACGGCGTCCCCGACGAGACCGACGTGTGCCCCGACGTGAAGGACCCGGAGCAACTGGACCAGGACGGCGACGGCAAGGGCGACGCCTGCGACGACGACCTCGACGGCGACGGCGTCGCGAACGCGAAGGACAACTGCCCCGACACCGCGAACCCCGATCAGGCCGACGGCGACAAGGACGGCAAGGGCGACGCTTGCCAGCTCGGCGACGAGGGCGACACCGGCGAGGTGGAGGGCTCGGTCGGCTGCAGCACGAGCGGCCGCGACGGCTCGGGGGCCGCGCTCGCGCTGTTCCTCGCCGTCGGTCTCGTCGCGCGGCGCCGCGCGCCTACTTGCAGACGCCGATCGTGATGCCGAGGTCGGGCGCCTTCTCCGGCGAGCACTTCTTGGCGCCGCCACAGTCGGCGTCCTTCATGCAGAGCTGCGGATCGCCGCCGCAGCTCGTGCGACAGGTGCTGCCCTGGATGGACGAGCTGAACGGCGGCGTGTCCGCGCAGCAGACCTTGCCAGGGCAGTCGGCGGTCTCGTCGCAGTCGAAGCCGCGCGCCGCGATGCAGCTCGTGTCGCACTTGTAGCCCCACTTGAAGGCGAGGACGTCGAAGCGACCGCAGCACACCTGACCGCTCGCGCAGAACGTGGTGCCGTCGCCCGAACACGAGACCTTGCCGGCGACCGGGAAGAGCCCCGTGACCGTGCCGGTGTCGCTGCCGGTGTCGGCGCTGCCGGTGTCGGCGCTGCCCGTGTCGGCGCTGCCCGTGTCGGCGCTGCCGCTGTCCGTGGACGACTCGGTCGCGCCGTCGGAGCCCGTCTCGGTGGAACCCGTCTCGCCGACCTCGGTCGGGGCGTCGGTCACCGTGGAGTCGCTCGCGTCGGCGCCCGAGTCGAGGGCGGTCGAGTCGACGACCGTCGAATCGGTCGAGCCCGTGTCGGCGCTCCCCGTGTCGGCGCTGCCCGTGTCCTCGGTGAGCGAGCCGGTGTCGTCGAGGAGGCTGCCGGTGTCGACCGGCTCTTCGCCCGTGCCGGCGGTGCTCCCGCTGCACGCCACGAGCGAGAGGAACAGGAGCGGCCCGAAGACACGGAGGGGGCGGAGCATGGCCTACGATGGTGCCCCGGGTCCGCGCCGATTGCCAGGGTCGACGGCGAAGCGGCGCAGCGACACCAGGTGCTCCCTCCGCGGGGCGTGCGCGAACGCGGCGCGCGTGGCGCCGTGGAAGTGCGGACGCGCCTGCGAGGCGATGGCCTCCACCTCGAGCCCGCGCGGCGGAGCGAGCTGATCGAGCAGCGCGTCCGCGCGGAGGGCCATCCGGCCGACCGCGCTGTCCGCGACGACCACGAACGCCCGCCCACCGGGCACGAGCACCCGCCCCATCGCTCCGAGGAACGCGCCGAGCTCGCCAGTCCAGCGCGCCCGCGCCGCCTCGGGGTCGAGCGCCGCGTAGTCGCGCCGCGCCCCGAGCTCGAGCTTCGCGAACTGTTCCTCGCGCAGGCGAAGCCAGCGGAGGCGCACGTCGTGGTGATCGAGGTAGTCGTAGGTGGCCGCGTAGGGCGGCGAGGTGATGATGCAGTCGACCGACGCCTCGCCGATCGTGCCGAGCGCGCGCGCGTCGTCCGAGTGCACGTCGAACTTCGGAGCCGGTCGCGGCAGGAGCGCCTCGTACTCCGTGAGCCGCGCCACGAGCTCCTCGGTCTTGCGCACGAAGAGCCGCGCCATCGCCCCCGGCGCGAGGCGACGCTCGGGCAGCAGGTAGTTGCCCGTGTCGCCGCGCTGCTTCGAGGCCTTGGTGAGGATCGCGGAGAAGACGAGCTCGAGGTCTTCGCGAGTCTGTCTCGAGCTCACGTGATCGAGCCCGTCGCGCAGGGAGTCGAGCTCGAGCAGCATGTGCGGCGCGAACAGGCGCACGTCGTCCGGCCCGTAGCGGTGGGTGACCTTCGCGCGGCCCTCCCTCCGCTCCGTGACGTGCGCCTCGATGCGGGTGGCGAGCCGCAGGAGCTCCTTGCGCTCCGGCTCCGGCACCCCGCGCAGCTTGAGCTCGGCGAGCCGCAGGGCGAGCGGGTTGATGTCGGTGCCCCGCGCGCGCACGCCGTGGAGCCGCGACTCCACGAGCACCGTGCCGCTGCCGCAGAACGGGTCGAGGATCACCGCGTCCCGACCGGCGAAAGACTCGAGCAGGCGCCGCGCGATCGTGGGGTGCAGCCGCGCCGGATACGAATGGAAGCCGTGCACGTGCGCGCGCGTGGCGTCCGCGTCGGCCTCTCCGACGCCGAACGCCCGGGCGAGCTCGGCGGAGACCGCGGGGGCGCCCCGCTGTGCACTCTCGCCGCCGACGTGGGTGAACGCGCGTCGCGGATCGACGCGGCGGGGCTTCAAGGCTTGCCCTGCTTCTCCGCGCTCGCGCGGCGCAGGCGCTCGTCGAACTCGGCGAGCTCCGCCGACTGCGCGTCGAGCGTGGCCGCCGGGCGCTGGTCCTCGGCGATGCGGTAGCGGATCTGACCGTCGGCGGCCGATCGGTCGTCGAGCACGGTGTCGACGCGGACGTCGGTGCGGGTGGGCAATCGCGCCAGGGCCGCCTCGGCCACCGACTCCGACACGCCCATGATCTCGGCGAGCTGGCGGGGCGAGAGAGCCGTGGGTGCGCATCGCGTCGACCGCGACCGAACCGAACGCGTCACGCATGGCCTCCTCGGCGCGCTTGGCCGCGGCCTTGGCGCGGGAGAACGCGAACAGCGACACCGCGCCGAGCGCGCCGCCGAGCCCGAGCGTCAGGAGGAAGCCGAGCCCGAAGCCCACCGTCATGAGGAGGATCATGGCCGTGGTGGCGAGCAGCAGCGAGGGCACGAGGGCGCCGATGGCGGCGACGTTGCCGAACAGCCAGTCGCCACGGGCGCTGGTGGCCTCGGCGAGCGCGCGGGCCTCGCCGCCGGTGCGCTCGATGGGCTTTTTGACCGGGATCCGGGGCTTGTCGCAGGCGGCGCAGACGAATAGGAGGCCGTCCTTGGGGATCACCTCGGCGCGCGCGTGGCAGTGCGGACAGGTGCGGAAGGCTCCGTGCAGGGTGCCGCAGCGGGTGCAGCGGTCGGAGCCGGGGGGCAGCGGCGCGGCGCAGGTCGAGCAGACGGTGGGGAGCGCGAGGGCGGGATTTTGGGGGTTCGCAGCCATGGTTTCGTCGCCGAGTTGGCCCAGCGCCTTTTCGGCTCGTACGATCCCTCACCATGCGCCGGAGTGGAAGTCTCGTGCTCGGGTTGCCCCTGCTGGCCGCCTCGTTCGCCGCTGGTGGGTGCGGCGCGAGCCTCAAGGAGGTCCAGACCCTCCAGGCCAACGTCGTTCGCCTCGAGAACGAGAACAAGGACCTCAAGCGCAAGGTCGGGGAGCTCGAGTCGCGCGAGACCGTCCACAAGGACGACGTCGCCAAGGCCGAGCTCAAGGCCGAGCCCAAGATCACCGAGGCGTCGAGCGAGCCCAAGCTCAAGGTCGTCAAGCTCGACCCGGCCTCGGCGGCAGGCTCGCCCCCCACCACGCCGACCACCGTCGCCACCCCCGAGGACGACGACGCGCCGCGCCCCCTCCTGAAGATCGGCCCCAACGGCATCGAGCAGAACGACCCGGACGAGGGGCCCGGCGCCAAGAAGAAGGTCAACAAGTCGCCGGTCGCCGCCGCGAGCGCCGAATACGACTCTGCCTACGGGCTCGTGAAGGCCAAGAAGTACAAGGCCGGCCTCGAGGCGCTCGCCGGCTTCATCGTGAAGTACCCCGACCACCCGTACGTGCCCAACGCGATGTACTGGCGGGGCCGTTGCTACGCCGCGCAGGGCGACACCGCCGGCGCCATCGGGCAGTTCGAGGCCGTCGTCGCGCGCTTCCCCGCGCACACCAAGGCCGCCGACTCGCTGCTAGAGGCCGGCCTCGCCCACAAGAAGCTCGGCGCGCCGGGCAAGGCCAAGGCCGCATTCGACCGCTTGCGCAAGGAGCACCCGGGCTCCGACGCCGCCAAGAAGATCCCCTCGGAGGACGCCCAATGAACCGCCTGTTCGGCCGCTCGCGGCAGCTCGCCCTCGCGCTCCTCACGATCGCCGCCGCCACCTTCGGCGAGCGCGCAGAGGCCGACGTGAAGGTCGGCAAGCCCCCGCAGGGCACGATCTCCCTCGGCACCGACACTGGCAAGGGCTCGACCAAGCTGGTCCCCCCGACCCACTCGGTCAAGAAGGGCGACACGCTCTGGGACATCTGCGACACGTACTTCGGCAACCCGTGGAACTGGCCGCGCGTCTGGTCCTACAACGCCGACATCGTCAACCCGCACTGGATCTACCCCGGGCAGCAGGTGAAGCTGAAGAAGGACGCCGTCGGCTACGTGAGCATCACGCCCGGCAACGCGAGCCTCAAGGCGGGCAGCGCCCTCAAGCCCAAGCTCGTGCCCGGCGGGACGGTGTTCCTCAACAACATCGGCTACGTCTACGACGACAAGGTCGAGAACGTCGGCGAGATCACGGGGAGCCCCGAGGACAAGATGCTCCTCACCACGCTCGACCGCGTGTACGTGCGCCTCGGCGAGCAGCAGGCCAAGGACACGTTCGCCGGCGACACCCTCACCGTCTACACGGTCAGCCGCCCGGTCAAGAACGGCAAGGAGAACGTCGGCTACGTGGTCGAGATCCTCGGCACCGTGAAGATCGACTTCATCGACAAGAAGACCCGCCTCGCCGAGGGCGTCATCACCTCGTCGAACGACGTCATCGAGCGCGGCGCCAAGGTGGCCCCCGTGGAGCGCAAGCTCGACATCGTGCCGCCGTCGACCAACCAGGTCGATCTGCGCGGGTCGCTGCTCGAGTCGGTGCGCCCGAACCAGATGTACGGCGGCCAGCAGGTGGTCCTCATCGACAAGGGCGAGACCGCGGGCCTCAAGCCGGGCAACCGCCTGTTCGTGGTGCGCAAGGGCGACCCCTGGCAGGAGGAGCTCTCGAGCGCGGGCGCGCTCGGCGCCTCCAAGGTGAAGCTCAGCACCGACGGCCCCGCCGACATCGAGAGCACGAAGAAGGACAAGTCCGACGACTACCCGGAGGAGGTGGTCGCCGAGATCCGCGTCATCCGCGTGCGCAAGGACTCCGCCACCTGCCTCGTCACCCAGAGCAAGCGCGAGCTCCTCTCCGGGGACACCTGGGTCGCCAAGAAGGGTTACTAGCGCACCGTCAGCATCGGCAGCGCCGCGCGGGCAGCGCGGCGAGCGCGAGCACGAGGTGGGGCAGCTGCGTCGCGGCCGCGAACAGGCCAGGGCGACGCGGCTCGTCCGGCGTCGCGAGGCGGAACAGCACCGACGAGATCGCCACGCCGACCACCGTCGCGACCATCGCCATCACGAGCAGCGGCTCGCCACGCCCCTTGAGCGCGAGGGTCACCGCGAGGGGGACCGCGAGCACGAGCGCCGCGGTGAACTGGGCGCGCACCCGCAGCGCCGCCCACGCGGCCACCACGAGCGCGCCGACGATCGCCGCGCCGAGCGCGCCGTCGAAGGCTGCGTCCGACGCGAGCTCGAGCTCCCCCGCGCTCTCGAGCAGGAGGAACGCGGAGAGCCCACCGAGCACGAGGCCGTGGGCCGCGGGGCGCTCGTCGGCCGCGTCGCCCGGGGGCGCCCCTTCGACGAACGCGCGCGTACCGGCGAGCGCGGCCACCGCGGTGGCGGCGCCGAGGTTCCCGCCGCGCGCGAGCGGGAGCGCGTCACCACACGCGTGCGCCGCGACGAGGACGAACGTGCCGAGGCCCGTCACCACCATGGCCGCCTCGAGACCGACGGTGAGCGCGGCGAGGAAGCGCTCGCGCCCCTTGGCGGCGACGACGTCGCGGGTCGGGCGATACCCGGTGCTCTGGTAGTAACGGAACGCGATCAGGGTGCCCCACGCGGCGAGCACGCCGAGGGTGCCCGCGATCGCGACGAAGCCCCACGCGGGGACGCGCAGCCACCAGCCGCACACCGCGACGACGCCGAGCACCACCAGCAGCAACGTCACGACGAGGCCGCGCGACTCCGCGTCCCCGGGCTCGTCGTCGGGCCCCTCGGTGATGGCCATCGCGACGGCGAGGCCCGCCAGCGACGCGAGCGCCTGCACGACGACCGGCAAGAGGGCGACGCCGAGCGGGTCGACCCCGAGGGCGCGCAGGGCGGCCTCGTTCTTGGCGGCCACCGCGGCGGACACCACGGTCGCCGCGAGCGTCTCGGCGCCGAACGGCGCCTGGGTGACGCCGAGCACCGCGACCAGCGCCGCGCCGAGCACGAACGCGGCGAGGACCGCGGGCAGGCGCGCGAGGCCGTCGCCCTCGAGGGTGAGCGCCACCAGCGCGAGCGCCAGCAGCAGCGCCACTGCGCGACCGACGGTGCCGAGCGCGACGGCGAGACGGGCCCGCGTCGCGCGGGAAGCGGTCGCGGGCTCGCCCCGGACCAGGTCGGCGAGGGTCGCGCTCGCGACCCCGAAGGCCATCGCCCCGAAGAGCGCGAGGACCCGCGCCCGCGACCCGGGGTGGCGCGCGAGGCGGGTCGCGACGAAGCCGGCCGTCGCCAGGCCGAGCGCCACCGCGGCCCGCCAGGTGGACGCACGGAGCCGACGAAAGACCACCGGCCGCTGCTCGAACGCCGAGCGCTCGGCATGCAGCACGAGGACCGCTAGGGTCGCGGCGAGCCCGAGAAGGCCCACGGCCACGGCCAGCTTGTCCATGGAGGGCTGCCTTTTGCCCCGGACGGGCTGGGCGGGCAACCGCTCGCATGTTCAGCGGGTCGCGCGCAGGCCACAAAAAGACCGAAGCCGGAATCGGGTGATTCCGGCTTGGTGCGGGCGCGGACGCCCTCTGCAGTCAGGGACCGATCACTCCGCGGGAGCGGCCTCGGCCTTCTTCACTTCTTCCTGATTGCTCTCGATGCGCATGCCGTAGAACGAGCGGTACACGAACACCATCGACACCACGAGGAAGACCCCCGCGAGCATCTTGGGCACGCTGCCGTCTCCGCCGGCCTTCATCTGCTCCGCGAGCTCGACGGCGAGGAGGCCGAAGAGGGTCGTGAACTTGATGACCGGGTTGAGGGCGACGCTGGAGGTGTCCTTGAATGGATCGCCGACCGTGTCGCCGACGACGCACGCGTCGTGGAGCGGGGTGCCCTTGGCCTTGAGCTCGACCTCGACGATCTTCTTGGCGTTGTCCCAGGCTCCACCGGCGTTGGCCATGAAGAGCGCCTGGAACAGACCGAAGAGGGCGATCGAGATCAGGTACCCGATGAAGAAGAACGCGTCGAAGAACGCGAACGCCAGGGTGCCGAAGAAGATGGTGAGGAAGATGTTGAACATCCCCTTCTGCGCGTAGATCGTGCAGATCTCGACGACCTTCTTGCTGTCCTCGACCGACGCCTTCTCGACGCCCTCGAGCTTGATGTTCGCCTTGATGAACTCGACCGCGCGGTAGGCGCCGGTGGAGACCGCCTGGGTGGAGGCGCCGGTGAACCAGTAGATCATCGAGCCGCCGGCCATGAGGCCGAGGAGGAACGGCGGGTAGAGGAGCGAGAGCTTGTCGGTGTTGCGCGAGAAGCCGTCGGTCAGGGTCACGATGATCGAGAAGATCATGGTGGTGGCGCCGACGACCGCGGTGCCGATGAGCACGGGCTTGGCCGTGGCCTTGAAGGTGTTGCCGGCGCCGTCGTTCTCCTCGAGGAAGTGCTTGGCCTTGTCGAAGTTGAGGTCGAAGCCGAAGTCCTTCTTGATCTCTGCCTCGATGCCCGGGATGGTCTCGATGACGGAGAGCTCGTAGACGGACTGCGCGTTGTCGGTGACCGGGCCGTAGGAGTCGACCGCGATGGTCACGGGGCCCATGCCGAGGAAGCCGAAGGCCACGAGGCCGAAGGCGAAGACCGGCGAGGGATCGAAGCCGCCGATCATCATGATCGAGCCGACGCCCATCATGCTGATGTAGTAGGCGGTGCCCATCAGGCCGAGCAGGATCATGCCCATCCAGTAGGCGCTGAAGTTACCGGCGGTGAGGCCCGCGAGGATGTTGAGCGAAGCGCCGCCCTCCTTGGAGGCGGTGACGACCTCCTTGACGTGGCGGGACTCGGTCGAGGTGAAGACCTTGATGACCTCGGGGATGATGGCGCCGGCGGCGGTGCCGCAGGTGATGATCGCCGAGAGCTTCCACCAGTGGGTGCCGTCGCCGAGGGTCGGGATGAGGAACTTGCTGACCGCGAAGGTGGCGATGACCGAGACCACCGAGGTGAGGATGACGAGCTGCGTGAGCGGCTGCTCGAAGTTCATCTTGTCGGCGTCCGCGTAGCGGCTCTTCGCGATGATGTCGTTGATGAAGTACGAGACCGCCGAGGCGATCACCATCACGATGCGCATCACGAAGATCCAGACGAGGAGCTGGACCTGGACGGTCGGGTTCTTGACCGCGAGGAGGATGAACGAGATCAGCGCGACGCCGGTGACGCCGTAGGTCTCGAAGCCGTCGGCGCTGGGGCCGACCGAGTCGCCCGCGTTGTCGCCCGTGCAGTCGGCGATGACGCCGGGGTTGCGCGCGTCGTCTTCCTTGATCTTGAAGACGATCTTCATGAGGTCGGAGCCGATGTCGGCGATCTTGGTGAAGATGCCGCCGGCGATGCGGAGCGCCGAGGCGCCGAGCGACTCGCCGATCGCGAACCCGATGAAACACGGGCCGGCGTAGTTGCCGGGCACGAAGAGGAGGATGGCGAGCATGATGAGCAGCTCGACCGAGATGAGCAGCATGCCGATGCTCATGCCCGCCTTGAGCGGGATGGCGTAGGCCGGGAACGGCTTGCCCTTGAGGGCGCCGAACGCCGTGCGCGAGTTGGCGAACGTGTTCACGCGGATGCCGAACCACGCGACCATGCAGCTGCCGGCGATGCCGACGAGGCTGAACGCGAGGATGATCAGCACCTGGGCGGTCTTGCCCTCGGCGAAGTAGTGCTGCGCGACACCGAAGTAGTAGACGATGATCGACCCGATGAAGACCTCGAGGATCATGATGAACTTGAGCTGGGTCGCGAGGTACGTCTTGCACGTCTCGTAGATCAGCTCGCTGATCTCCAGCATCGACTTGTGCACCGGCGCGTTCTTCAGCTGCGCGTAGATGACGAAGCCGAAGATCATGCCGAGGGCCGAGACGACGAGCCCGCCCATGAGCAGGGTGGCGCCCGACGAGCCCGAGAGGAAGCTCGCGATGTTCTTGTCCGCGAGGCTCGGGACGATCAGATTGGCCTCGCCGCCCCCCTTGTGGGGAGCCGCGGGCGCGGCCGGGTTGGCCCAGGCGGCGCTGGTGACCAGCGAGAGGATCAGCGTCGCGAGGAAGGTGAGAATCACCTTGCCCCGGACCCCGAGGGTGGTTTTGGCGATCATGAGGGAAATCTCTCCTGGAGAAACGCGGGAAATGGACCGGCGAAAGCTCGAGGGGTTGGCCGCCTCACCCTTGGAAATAGGGGTGCAGACGCTTCAGCACGCCTCGCGTGCGGGGCGGCCCATAGCACGGGGTCGACCTGGCCGTCGAGGGGCCCGCCTGGAACGCGAGGGTCAGCCGTTCAGGTGACCGGAATGGTGTCGTCCTTTCGTGGCCTGCCTGTCACCTCTTGCGGGAAGTTGGCGCCATCGTCACGCCTGCGTCACTGCGTACGCATAGGGTCGCCTCATGGCTCCCCGCGTACTCATCGTGGAGGACGAGCAGGACCTCGCGAGCGTGATGTCCTACAACCTCCGGGCCGACGGCTTCGAGACGGCCCGCGTCGACACCGTGGCCGGCGCCCGTCACGAGCTCGGCGCCCGTCGCTACGACCTCGTCATCCTCGACCTCATGCTGCCCGACGGCAGCGGCCTCGACGTCTGCCGTTGGATCCGGGCGCAGGGCCCCCTCCGTGACCTGCCCGTGCTGATCGCCTCCGCGCGCAGCGAGGAGGTCGATCGCATCGTCGGCCTCGAGCTCGGCGCGGACGACTACCTCGTCAAGCCGTTCGCCGTGCGCGAGCTCGTGCTGCGGGTCCGCAGCATCCTGCGACGCACCGAGCCCCCGCCCATGCGCGAGGACCAGATCGAGTTCGGCGTGCTGCGGGTCGACCGGGGCGCCCACCGGGTGTTCGTCGAGGAGCAAGAGGTGCACCTCACCGCCCTCGAGTTCCGGCTCCTCACCACCCTGCTCGAGCGGCGCAACCGCACCCAGAGCCGCGACATGCTGCTGGTCGACGTGTGGCAGCTGTCGGCGCGGCTCGACAGCCGCACGGTCGACACCCACGTCAAGCGCCTCCGCGAGAAGCTGGGCGCCGCCGCGAGCTACATCCGCACCGTGCGCGGCATCGGGTACCGGTTCGTCGGCACGCCCGACGAGCCCGAGAGCAACTGACACCTCGACCGTGGCAGTGGTTGGCAGTATGTCCCCGCGATGGGTGTCGGGGCGCACTGTGGGAAGTGACGCGCGGGTGACGAACGAGTGAGCCGCGCGCGAGATCCGTCCCGGAGCCCGCGCGGTCACTCAATCGTCGCAATCGTGATGCGGTCGCGTCACTTGGTCGTGGTTTCTTGCGCGCCGTGGCATTCGAGGCCTTCGTCGAAAAGACGGTGAACGCGGCGTACCGGCTGCGGCTCTCCCAGTGCGTCGCCGCCGGCGCGTGCATCCTCGTGGGCATCGCAGCGGTGGGCCAGCGGGTGAACGCCAAGGCGCCGCCTCCGCCCAAGCTCGAGGACCTCACCGACGTGAAGTTCGTCGAGGAGATCCCGGAGGAGAAGGAGCCCGAGAAGCCCAAGGAGCCCGAGCCCCCCGCGGCCGCGCCGGTCCTCGTGCCGGAGAGCGTGAAGGTGAGCAGCGAACCGCCGCCGCCCCCGCCGCCGGTGCCGACGGAGATCCCCAAGGACAAGCTCGACGAGGCCGACCCTTCCAAGGACAAGGGCATCGCGGGGGGCTCGCACTCGGGAGATCCGGGCGGCGCCGCCGGCGGCACGGGAACGGCCACCGCCGCCATCGCGACCACGCCTCCACCTCCCCCGCCCCGCCGACGGCCACGACCCCACCCCCGCCGCCGCCGCCCCCGAAGGCCACGCTGGTCTCGGAGACGGACGTGCCGCCGAAGCTCACCGGCTACGTGAAGCCGCCCTACCCCGAGGCCGCACGCGCCGCGGGCACGACCGGCGCGGTGACCGTGCGCATCACCATCGACGAGAACGGGGACGTCACCGACGTGAAGATCGTCAAGAGCGACCCGACGTTCGACGCCGTGGTGCTGGAGACGGTGAAGAAGTGGAAGTTCACCCCCGCCAAGCACGAAGACGGCACCGCGTTCAAGACCACGATCGTGCGGAAGATCCCGTTCACGATCAAGACTCAGTGATTCGCCAGGAGCAATGAAGATGGAGCTGAATCTCGTCCACATCTGGAAGGACATGCCGTTTCTCTCGCGCGTCGTCGCGAGCTGCCTCGCGCTGATGGCGCTCGGGGCGATCGGCGTGGTCATCGAGCGGCTGCTCTTCCTCACCCGCACGAGCGCGGAGTCGAAGCTGTTCGCCGAGAAGGTGCGCGCGGTCCTCGCCAAGCACGACATCGAGGGCGTCGCCAAGCTGGCCGCCGCGCACCCGACGAGCCCGCTCGCGCGCCTCGTCCACGCGGGCGCGGCCAAGTACCTCGACCACACCATCAGCCCCGGCCACGACAACCTGGGCCCCATCGAGGCCGCCAAGCGCGAGATGGCGCGCCGGGCCGAGGTGATCAGCCTCGAGCTCCGCCGCGGCATGTCGCTCCTCGCCTCGGTCGGCTCGCTGGCCCCGTTCGTCGGGCTGCTCGGCACGGTGCTCGGCATCCTCGGCGCGTTCGCCAAGATCGGCGCGAGCGGCTCGGCCGGCCTCGGCGCGGTCAGCGCGGGCATCGCCGAGGCGCTCATCGAGACCGCCTTCGGCCTCATCGTCGCCATCCCCTCCGTGGGCTTCTTCAACTGGCTCAACGGCAAGGTCGAGGCCATCGAGCTCGATCTCACCAACGCCAACGGCGAGTTCCTCGACGAGGTCGAGCGCAACCACCGCGACGACGACGCCGCGGTCGACTCCGGCCGCGCGGCCGCCTGAGACCGAGACGAGGCGAGGAGGTTCCCGTGGGCGTCAGCGTCGAAGCGAGCAAGGGCAAGAAGAAGCGGGGGGCTGCCCCGGACATCAACATCACGCCGCTGGTCGACGTGGTGCTGGTGCTCCTCATCATCTTCATGGTGGTGACCCCGCAGCTCGAGGCCGGAGAGGCGGTCGAGCTCCCGACCATCTTCAACCCGGACCCCAAGGCCAAGAGCAAGCTCGATCCGGTGGTGCTCACCTACACGCTCTCGGGGAGGTACTTCTACGAGAAGGAGTCGTTCGCCGACGCCGCCTCGTTCAAGGCGCGCCTCGAGCGCGAGCACGCCGCCCACCCCGACCGCCGCATCATCCTCAAGGGCGACTACCGCAACACGTTCGGCAAGATGCGCGAGCTGTTCGATCTGATCCAGAAGGTCGGCTTCCAGGGGGTCGCGCTCATGGTCAGCGAGAAGCCCGAGGGCGCGAGCGGCGCCCAGTGGGCCAAGCTCCCCAAGCCGGGAGGGAACTGAGATGGGCATCGACATCGGCGGCCCCAAGAAGGCCAAGGTCCGGCCGGCGATGAACATCACGCCGCTGGTCGACGTGGTGCTCGTCCTCCTCATCATCTTCATGGTCGTCACGCCGCTGCTCACCAAGCAGTTCTGGGTGAACCTCCCGAAGAACGAGGAGAAGAAGGAGGCCAAGCCCGACCCCAACGCCAAGCCCGTCGTCCTCTCGGTCGACAAGGCGGGGGTCGTGAAGCTGAACAACGAGCCGATCGCGAAGGATCAGCTCAAGGAGAAGCTCAAGCGCGTGTTCGCCGCCAAGAACGGCGACCACACGCTGTTCTTCACCGCGGAAGAAGACGCCCCGTTCGGCGCCGCGGTGGAGGCGATGGACGTGGCCCGCGCGGGGGGCGCGGCGCCGATCGCCGTCCTGACCGTGAAGCCGAAGTCGTAGCCAGTCTGCATCGATCAGTCGTGAAACACCCCGGGCCGGGCCCGGGGCGGAGAGAGGGATCCATCCATGCGCCGCGTCGGAGTGCTCATCCCGTCGCTGGTGGTCGGTACCACCACGTTCGCGTTCGCCCAGGCCCCAGCCCCCAGCCCTTCGCCGGCGCCCTCCGCGTCGGCCGCACCCTCGACGAGCGCGCCCAAGCCGGCGCCCTCGACCAAGGGCGACGACGACGCCGAGGAGGTGCCCGTCGAGGAGACGGAGCCGGCCGTGAAGCCCGACGCGAAGACGGGCGTCCTGACCGGCAAGCTGACCGACGCCGGCACGGGCGAGGAGATCATCGACGGCCAGTGCGCCGTGGTGGGCACCAAGCAGAAGGCCGTGAGCGACGCCGAGGGCGTGTTCTCGCTGAAGCTCCCCCCCGGCACCTACGTGATCCGGTGCTTCTACGAGGGCTACAAGACCCAGCGGTTCGACAACATCGTCGTCACGGCCGGCAAGGTCACCAAGCTCGACGTGAAGTTCCCCCTCGACACGGCCAAGCCGGTCGAGGAGATCGTGGTCGAGGTCGACCCCGACCGCACGACCGCGGGCGCGCAGCTCACGATCCGCAAGAACGCGGGCACGGTCAGCGACGCGGTGAGCGCGCAGGAGATCGCCAAGACCCCGGACCGCAACGCGGCCGAGGCGAGCAAGCGCGTGGTCGGCGCGAGCGTGGTGGACGGCCGGTTCGTCTACGTGCGCGGCCTCGGCGACCGCTACACGAACGCGCTCCTGAACGGCACGCCGTTGCCCAGCCCCGAGCCGGACCAGCAGGCCATCCCGCTCGACATCTTCCCGGTCGCGGTGCTGTCGGACGTCACCATCTACAAGACCTTCCTCCCGGACATGCCGGGCGACTTCGCGGGCGGCAGCGTGCGCGTCTCCACGCGGACGTTCCCCTCCCAGTTCTTCCTCACGACGTCGTTCACCATGGGGTACAACTCCCTGACGACGTTCAAGGATCGCCTCTCGTACCAGGGGAGCAACGGCGACTGGCTGGGCTCGGACAGCGGCGCGCGGCGGATGCCGAACAACATCCGGAACCTCTACAAGGTGGGCGGGACCGACGGCGAGGTGGAGGCCTACGGTGAGTCGCTGAGCCAGAAGCCGCGCAAGATCTACCCGGTGCTCTCGGGCCCGAACTTCTCCGGGAGCTTGACCGCGGGCGACTCGTATCAGTTCAGCGGCGGCAAGACGCTCGGCTTCATCGGGTCCCTCGGCTACGGGCGTCGCTACTCGCTGCACGACGAGCAACAGATCGGCTATCGCTCGGGCGTCACGGGGCTGGAGCGTCGCTTCGACTTCGCCGGCACACGCTCCACGGCCGTCGTCTCGCTGTCAGCACTTGGCAGCATCGGGTTCCAGGTCGGGAACAACCACCGCCTCACGCTCACCGGGCTCTACTCGGGCAACGCAGACGATGACGTGCTCCGCCTCGAGGGCAAGAGCAACAACGACGACGCCAACGTCCGGCTGACCCGCGCCCGGTGGGTCCAGCGGAAGATGTACTTCGCCCAGTTGCTCGGCGAGCACAAGCTGGTCGACCTCGGGAAGGCCGTCTTCAAGTGGAACTTCTTCTACGGCGTCGCCAAGCGCGATGAGCCGAACAACGTCCAGTCCGTGACCAGCGTGCCGCTGCTCGACGGCCGCCCCGACCCGGATCAGAGCTACCAGCTCAAGAGCGGCGACGCCCTCACCCACTTCTACAGCGGTCAGACGGAGAAGCTGCTCGGCGGCGGGCTCGACTGGGCGCAGCCGCTGACCAGCAAGGAGGATGGGCCCAAGCTCAAGTTCGGTGGCCTCGCGCAGTCCAAGAAGCGCAACTTCCTGGCCCGTCGCTTTCGCTTTCAGTTCCTGCCCGCCCCTGGCCAGCTCGACTGGCTCAAGAGCGACCCGGCGAACGCGCTCGACGACTCGACGATCGGCAGGTTCGCCTACCTCGAGGAAAACACCCGCTCGGCCGACGTCTACGAGGCGGCGCAGCAGATCTACGGCGCGTACTCGATGGCCGACCTGCCCTTCGGTCGATTTCGCCTGCTGGGCGGCGTGCGCGTGGAGTACACGAAGCTCACCCTCGACACCAAGGACGACCTCAGCGCGGGCAACGCAGACGTGCAGTACGGCTATCGGGCGACCGATCCGCTCCCGGCCGCCGCCGCCGTCGTCAAGGTCACCGACGCGCAGAACGTCCGCGTATCGGTGACGCAAACGATCGCTCGACCCCAGTTCCGCGAGATCGCGCCGTTCGAGTACGCCGACTTCTTCAACGGCCAGCAGGCGAAGGGAAACCCCAACCTCAAGCGGTCTCGCATCACCAACGTCGACCTGCGGTGGGAGTGGTTTCCCGCTGCCGACGAGGTCGTGGCGGTGAGCACCTTCTACAAGCACTTCACGGACGCCATCGAGTACACCTTCCAGGAGGTCACCTCGCAGTTCGTGCGCCAGCCGGTGAACACCAAGGCCGCGACCAACGTCGGGGTGGAGATCGAGGGGCGCAAGAACCTCAAGTTCATCAGCACTGCCCTCTCCCCGCTGACGCTGCTCGCCAACCTGACCCTGGTCCGCTCGCGCGTCAGCTTCGACGACAAGGAGACCGGCGTCACGAACAAGGAGCGCCCGCTCCAGGGCCAGTCCCCGTACGTGGTCAACCTCGCGCTCGACTGGGTCGGCTTCAACGGCAGGACCCAGGCCCGCCTGAGCTACAACGTGTTCGGCAAGCGAATCGACACGGTGGGGACGGGCAAGGTGCCTGACGCCTTCGAGATGCCCCGCCACGTGGTGGACATCAGCGTCGCCCATCAGTTCACCAAACACGTCGACGCGAAGGTGTCCGTGGAGAACCTGTTCGACGCTCCGTACAACTTCCAGCTCCAGACCGGAGACACCTTCGGGAGCTGGCGCGTCGGCCGCACCGTCTGGGTGGCGGTGCAGCACCACCTCTGAGCCGCGGCGACGACTGTCACGAACTCGTTTCGCACGCTCCGCGCCGATGCCGCACGGCTGGTGCACAACGCCGACCAGCCAAGCACGACTCTGATCCTGAGGAGGATTCCCATGAAGACCGTTCGTCCGTCGACTGCCCTCGTCGCCCTCGTCGCCTGCGGCGCCATCACTCTCGGGATCGCCGGTTGCGGTGACGACTCGACGCCGGACAAGCCGGCCCCGGCTGACACCGGCACGGTCGACACCGGCGCTGACACCGGCTCGCCGATCGACACCGGGGCCGTCGACACCGGCACGCCCGATGGCGACGCGCCGCCCCGGCTGCCCCGCGAGCCCGACCCCGGTCGACGTCACGGCGGACATCACCGCGGACACCACCTGGGACTGCAGCAAGGTCTACACGCTCAAGAAGTTCGTCGAGGTCAAGCCGGGCGCGAAGCTCACCATCACGGCTGGCACCGTGGTGAAGGGCACGCGCGGCACTGGCACCGGCGAGGCCTCCATCACCGGCATCGCCGTCCTCCCGGGCGGGAAGATCGCCTCGATGGGGACCAAGGACCAGCCGGTCGTGATGACCAGCAGCGAGACGTCGAAGAAGCGCGGCGACTGGGCCGGCCTCATGATCCTCGGCAAGGCCAAGTCGAACCACGCCGCCGTCACCACCCCCGAGGGCCTCTCCGCGAAGGACCAGTTCAAGTACGGCGGCAACGGCGCCGACCGCGACGACGCGGACTCGAGCGGCGAGCTCCACTACACCCGCGTCGAGTGGGCCGGCTACCAGCTCAGCGTGGGCAACGAGATCAACGCCTTCTCGTTCTACGGCGTCGGCAGCGGCACCCAGCTCGACCACCTCGAGGCCTACCAGGGCTTCGACGACTCGTTCGAGTGGTTCGGCGGCGCGGCGAACGCGAAGTACCTGCTCGCGCAGTCGGGCGCCGACGACTGCTTCGACATGGACAACGGCTACCGCGGCAAGCTGCAGTTCCTCGTCTGCAACCGCGACGACATCGACGGCGGCGGCAACGGCTTCGAGGTGGACAACGACGCCAACGCGTCCGACAACGCCCCGTTCACGCAGCCGATGATCTGGAACGCCACGATGATCGGCAAGGCCACGGCGACCACCGAGGGTGGGCACGGCTTCCACCTGCGCCGCAACACCAAGGGCACCTGGAGCAACATCCTCGCCGTCGGCTGGCCGCTCTCGGGCATCTTCATCCAGCCGAACGTCGACTCCGCGGGCGCCGCCCTCCCGGGCACCGGCGCGGAGAAGAACGCGACCGACGGCTCCCTCGTCGTCAAGAACAGCATCATCTCGGGCACGACGAAGGACGCGAACTCGACCTTCTCGCAGACCTACATCGACGACGCGAGCCGCAAGATCTCGAAGACCAAGGTCGCCGACGTGAAGATCACCGACACCAAGTCGACGGGGCCGAACTTCTCGCTCCAGGCGGGCAGCCCCGCGCTGACCGGCGGCGCGGAGCCGACCGACGCGTTCTTCGACAAGTCGGCGAAGGACATCATCGGCGCGTGCGGCACGACCTGCCCCGAGTTCGAGGGCTGGACCACCTTCAAGTGAGCCGCTGATCGGCGTCGATGGGGGAGCGGTCCCGACGCTCCCCCGTCGTGCTTTTGTGAGGACCATGCGCCGCTCGATCCTTGCGCTCCTGCTGGTCGGCTGCGACCGCCAGCCCGAACCCGCACCCGCGCCGACGAAGCCGCTCCCGTCGAACAGCGCGAGCGTCGCGCCGAGCGTGCCCACCAGCGTCAGCCCTCCCTCCCAGCGCGTCGGTGCCTCTCCCGGCCGACCTCGACACGCCCCGCCAGTCGCTCGACGACGTCGGCAAGGCCTACCTCGCGGCGCTCGCCACCAACGACGACAAGGCACTACTCGCTCTCGAGCCCAAACCGCTCGAGTACGCGGCGCTGCTCTATCCCGAGTTCGTGAAGGCCGGCGAGCCCCTCATCGGGTCCATGGGCGTGCAGTGGGCCTGGGACAACCTCTCGAACTCGTCGCGCAAGGACCGACCCAAGGTGCTGCGCCGCTTCGGAGGGAAGAAGTTCCTGTTCGTGAAGGTCCGAGCCACCCCCTCCCCGCGCGGCGCCGTGACCCTCCACCAGAAGCCGGTCGTCGAGGCGACGCTCGAGGGCAAACCCGTCGACGTCACCGGCCTCTTCGCCATCGTGGAACGCGGCGGCCGCTTCTGCGTGCTGCGCTACGTCGACAACGACTAGCGCACGTACCCGAGGATCCCCTCCTCCGTGACCCCGCTCGGGCACCCCGCGCCGAGCGCCACGAAGTGCTCCCCCGTCGAGGCGCGGTAGCAACGCGTGGCCCTGCGCGGGGTCTCGCCCGTCGGCGACTCCGCCACGTAGACCAGCACCGCCTCGGTCTTCTGGCCCTCGCACCCCGGGTCGAGGCTGTAGAAGTGCGCGGTCCCGGCGAGGCACCGGTGGAGCGGCTTGCGGCCCGCGCCGGGCTTCGTCCACGCGAGGAACGGTCCGGCCGGCGAGAGCGGCTCGTCCGCGCGCACGCACGAGACCGAAGGCGTGCCGTAGCGCCCGCACGCCTCGCGCCACCCGCTGCCGACGAGCGCGCTCTTCTCGGTGGGCGACACCGTCAGGAGCCAGTCCTTGGCCCCCGCGTTGTTCAGGACGAACACGTGCGCCCACTCGTTCGCCGACAGCGGCGCGCAGCACGGGTCGCTGGCGTCGCCGCAGTCCTTGGCGCCGGCTTTCCAGCGCTTCGCGCAGGCCCGGGTCAGGTCGTAGTAGGTGCTGCCGTACTCCTCGGTGGGCTCGATGTCGCGGCCGAACTCCATGCCGTAGGTGTCCACGAACAGGTTGCTGCCATTGCTGTCACGCTCGAGGTCTATGCTCCTCGCGAACGGGTCCCCCGCGAACGGGTTCGGCTGCGGCTGGGCGGTGAACTCGTTCCACCCGCTCACGAACACGTAGTCGGGGCGCACGGCGAACGCGGTCTCCCACTGCCGCGCGAAGGTAAGCCCCGAGAGCTTGCCGGCCGCGGAGAACGGGAGGCTCGCGTAGCTGGTCTGGAAGCTCGGGGCGACGGCGATCGCGGTGCCGAGCGCGCTCTTCGCCGTGTAGGGCTGGTTGCACGCGCCGGCGCCGACGATGCTGGTGGTGTCCTTGCCGCCGGCCTGGCAGTAGCTCATGAACGCCCACCGATCGACGCCGGGGTCGGTCTTGCCGATCGTCCACATGCGCTGGACGATCACGTCGTTCTTGCCGCCGTTGCTCTGCACCTGGCCGAGGATGCCCGCGTCGGGGAAGCGCCCCGCGTCGGGTGGATCCACGACGAAGAACACCTTCTTGTTCGACTTCTTGTCGCGCATCACCAGGCCGTCGTAGGCGGCGTTCTGGTAGATCGCCTGGTAGCCCTTCCACTGGGTCGAGCCGGTCGGGATGGCGTGCCAGACGGCGATCTGCGGGGTCTTCTTGCCGGCCTTGCGGAGCTTGGCCCACTCCTCGAACAGCACCTCGGTGGGGCGCAGCTGCAGGAGGTCGCCGGCGCGATCCATCCCGGTGAGGTTGGTCGCGTCGATCACCACGTGGTCGACGCCGGCCGCGAGCAGCTGCTCGGCGTGCGTGGCCGCGGTCTTCTCGATGTCGAGGCAGTCGGGCACGTGGCCCGTCTCGCCAGCGCGCGCGCGGTAGAGGCAGTAGAAGCCGAGCTTCGGGCGGGCGTGGTAGTAGAACGCCATCGCCTCGGCCTCGGCGCCCCACTTGGTGAGGACGTCGGCGTAGGCGCCCTTGCCGCGGATCACGTCCTCGAGGGTGAGCTGCGCGCCGCCCTTGCTGGCGACCGTGCGGAGCGCGGTGACCGCTGGCGCGTGCCACACGAGGTAGAACATCCCGACGCGCGCGGCCGGCACGTCGGCGCCGACCAGCGACTCGGTCACGAGTGGTGGCGGCGCGTCGACAGGCGCCTCGGCCGCGTCGGCATCGGGCTTGGCCGTGTCGCCCGTGTCGGACGCGTCGGCGTCGCCGTCGAGCGTGGCATCGCCGCTCGTCTCGGCGCCGGTCTCGTCGACGGGCTCGGATGGTTCGGCGTCGCCGCCCGCGCAACCGAGGAGGATCAGACAACCAAGGAGGGGCCAGCGCACGCCCTCAGACTACCAGCGCGGATCGCCGTCCACGAGCCAGTCCACCTGGGCGTCGATGGTCTTGGCCACTTCGGGCGTGAAGTGGTGGCCGAGGCCGTCGAGGTGCACGTGTTTCACCTCGACCTTGGTGCCCGCGAACAGCGGCACCGCGGTCCGCGCGCGGGTGACCCAGTACTCGCTGCCGGTGACGAAGAGGACGCGGCGGCCTCCCTCCTTCTCGAGGGTCTCGATGCGGGGCTTGGACCACGCGTCCTGACCGCCCTCGACGAAGACCGAGTAGGGCAGCTTGGCCTCGTCGATCACCACGTCGACGCCGAGGATCGAACCCTGAGAGAACCCCACGTAGAGAGGCTTGTCGGTGTCGACCTCGTCGCCGTACTGCGCGCGCAGGGCCTCGAGTCCGGCTTCGATCTCGTCCCACAGCTTGGCCGCGGAGCCGAACTGGTAGAGCTTCTCGCCGTTCTCGAAGCCCACGGGGATGCCCGCCGGGCACAGCACGAACGCGCGGGTGGCGAGGGTCTCGCGCAGCGGGTCGCAGACCGACTCGGGCATCGACTGCACGCCGTGCACCGCGATGACCACCGGGGCCTTGGTGCCGTCGGCGGTGGGCGGGACCAGCACCAGCGGGTCCTCGTACACGTCGACGACGAGGGGCACCTCGCTCGCGCTCCCGGCCGGGGCGGCCGACGCGGAGGACGGTGCCGACGGCACGCCGCTCGCGACGGTCGAGGCGCTCGGGAGCGTCGAGGCGCTCGGCACGAGGGCGCTCCCCGGCGGCGCGGCACTCGCAGGCGCGCTGGGCGCGATCCGGGGCTTGCGACGGCCGAGACTCAGCTTGCCGGCCTTGGCGCCGCGCAGGCCACGGCGGTTGCGCATCGGCTGGTCACCGAGCGGCCGAGGCGCGAGCACCAGCAACGCCAGCACGGCGAGCAGCACACGCTGGTACCTCGGTCGCTCCACCCCTGCCGTGTAGCACCGTGGTCAGGGCGCGTTGGCGGCGCCCGGCGTGGGCGTGCACGCCTTGAACTCCCCCGTCGAGTCGGGCAGCCGACACCACGACTTGCCGGTCGGGACCGTGCTCGGCAGCACGCCGGTGACCGCGGTCGATCCATCGGGCTTCAGCAGGCGCAGGGTCTCACCGCGGCTCGCGCTGATGCCCCAGGAGACCTGGAAGCAGGTGCTCACGCCCGCGTCGCCGCAGTCGGCGGTGGGCCCGGCGCCGGCGTCGGTGACCTTGGCGCGGACGAGGAGGTAGGCCTTGGGCGCGAGCGAGGTGCCCGCCGGGAACTCGAACACCGAGCCCAGACCGCCGTCGGAGTTCTCGCCGCCGAGGCCCCACTTGCTCAGGTCGACCGCCGCCGAGCCGGTGTTCACGAGCTCGATGAAGTCGTCGTCTCCGCTGATCTCGTTGAACGCGATCGCCCCGGCGCCGCCGTCGGTGGGCGTCGTGTCGCCGAGGGGTGTCCCGGTGTCGGCGGCGGCCTCGGTCGAGGTCGCGTCGGTGCCGGTGCCGGTGTCTCTCTTGGTCGGCACGTCGTTCTCGGTGGACTCGGAGCAGGCGGCGAGCGTGGCGGCGAGCACGACGAACGGGAGGAAGCGCATGTGACGGACTCCTTGCGGTGATCAGAAGGCAATCTTGGCGGTCGCGCGGAGCTCCCAGTACTTGCTGCCAGGTACTGCCACCTGAGCTTCGGCACCGGGCGAGTGAAGGAACAACGAGAACCACCCCTCGAGCGCGTCGTCCGGGGTGCCCCCGACGGCGAGCTGCGCGCTCGTGATCTTGTTGCTCGACACCGAGGTGTCGCGCTGCCAGATCGAGGCCCGCGCCGCGAACAGGAGGTGGCGGATGGGCTCCACGCGGAGGCCGACGTCGGCCACGTACGCGCGTCGCGCACCGATGTCGTCGGCGCCGAACGCATAGGTGAACGACGCGCCGCCGCGAACCATCTTGTCGATCCAGTGCAGGCCGAACGTCGCGCGGTCCGCGCGGGCCTGGATGGTGCCCGTCGCGCCGAGGCCGAAGGCCCCGATGACGGTGAGCGGAGCGAGTGCGCCGCCCGGCACCGGGTGGATCGCGATCCCGAGCTCGGAGGTCTTGCCGCGCCCGAGCTCGCGGCTCGTGTAACCCTCGCCGTTGGTGAAGCCGAGGAAGACCTCGCCGTATTCGAGGGGCAGCTTCACACGCAGCTGCGCGCCGAGGTCGGCCGGCGACAGGAGCCCGCGCTCCTCTGCGGAGACCGGTCCGAGCGCGCGCAGGCGCCACGCCTTGTCGAGGGTCGGCACCACGAACGTGGGCACGAGCCCGAGCCGCACGTCGAGCCACTCGAACGGCCGATAGCCGGCGTACGCCTCGCGCACGCGCATCACCACGCTGTCGCCGCCGACCCCGATCAGCGCGCCGTCGCCCGCCGATCGGACGCCCTCGACGAGCACACGGCCATGGACCGGGCCTCGCTCGCCGTCGACGTAGAGGAACGCGCGCGGCAGGTCGAACTGATGGAACCACTTGGTGGCCCCCTGATCGCCGGTGGTGCGGCGGAAGGAGTACTGGCCGATGACCTCGAGGCCGGGGGTGATCTTGGTCTCGGTCTCCTCGGCGTGCGCCGACGTGGAGGACGCGGCACCGACGAGGACTGCGGCGAGGGAGAGGGCGCGAGACACGGGTGCTCCGATCAGGGGCCAGGAGGGGGGGAGCTCCCCTGCTGGACTCGCGTGCGTGCGCGCCAGCATGCGGCCGAGGAACCGGGCGGTGGCGAGCATCGCGTCGACCGTGCCATTGGTGCCGGTCATGCGCGCGACGCGCAGGGTCTTGTTGCCCTCCGACTCGGTCCGGATCTGCACGGGGAGCCCGAGCCAGCGCGAGGTGCCCCACAGGCCGTCGGCCGCCGGTACGGACCACACCTTGAGCTTGGCGAACTCGATCCGCGCCTCGACGCTGCGGAAGTGCTGGGTCGGCCAGGTGGTGGTCGAGGTGCTGGCGTCGGCGAGCTCCTTGAGCTCGAGGACGACGTCGTCCCCGGGAGCGTCGGTGGGCCCGCGCACGAGCACGAGGACACGGATGCGCGGCCACGACGCGACGCCGGAGCCGAGCTCGCGCTTGGCGTCGAGCACCCGGAAGAACTCGGGCGGCGGCGGGTCGGTGAGCCCGCGGCGGTAGCGCTCCAGCGTGTCGGGCAACGCCTCCAGCGCCACCTTCGGGAGGGTGCGCAGCGCGCTCGCGGGCTCCGTCGGATCGATGACCTCACCGAGCTCCGCGTCCTTCAGCCGACGCGTCGTGCCCTCGAGCACGGTGAGCCCCGCGAGCTCGTCGCGCGACGCGTAGTCCTTCTTCCCGCGCTTGAAGAGATCTTCGAGGTTCGGGACGCCCTTGCCGGTGTCGATCACCTCGGGGGCCGCGCCGCCCGCGTACTCGAAGATGGCGGTGCGATAGCCCTCGGCACAGGCCTTGATGATGTCTCTGGTGCGCGCCGCCACCTCGGCGGCCCGGACCGGATCGGCCGCGTTGGTCGACACCGAGGCGATGGCCACCCCGACCAGGAGGCGCCGCAGATCACGCAGGTAGGGCACGAGCTCGACCCCGTCGAGATCGTTCGGCTCGATGCGCGGGACGCCGTTGCGGTCGAAGAGCACGCCCACGTTCTCGGGGTGGGGATCGCCCATGCCGACGACGAGCGGCAGATCGAGCGCGAACCGCGAGCGACCGATTGGCAACGCCGCGTCGCGCGCGTCGGTCAGGTAGACCGGCAGCACCCCGCGGTGGAACTGGAACAGCGCGGTCTTCATCTGCCGGTACTTGCCGGCCACGAGCTGCGGGCGTGAGCGCAGGAGCGGGAGGTCGGCGCGCACCATCGCGTTCACGAAGACGCTCTCTCGCGCCGACGGGCCCTCTCCGCACGCCGCGACCAGCAGCAGGGGGAGTAGACGCAACCGTCGCGGCATCGGCGCGGTGTAGCCGAATCCCGGCGGCTCTCTGCGCCAGGCCGCCGCACTTCACCGAAACGTTGCCGTTTCGAAACGCGCCGTTCGTCCGAAGGTCAGGCGAAGGCGACGAGGAGGTGAAATCGTGGGGGTCTCTCCCCGGGAGGCTGGAGCCGCGCTAGAGCGGCGGCATGCGCAAGCTGTCCTCCCTCCTCCTGGTCGTCTCCTCGTTCGCCTTCGTCGGTTGCTCCGAAGAAGAGGGCACCACCCTCGAAGACACGGGCAGCCCCGACACGGGCAGCGGGGACACGGGTGTGGCCACGGATTCCGGCACGGACACCGGCACGGACACCGGCACGGACACCGACGACGACCGACTCGACGGTCGTCGACAGCACGGCGACCGACTCGAGCGCGACCGACTCGACCGCCACCGACTCGACCGCAACCGACTCGAAGACCGACTCGACCGCGACCGACTCGACCGCGACCGACTCCAGCAGCACGGACTCGACCTCGGAGTCGGGCGGCGACTCCGCGACCACCAAGACCAAGACCGTGTGGGCTCTGCGGGTGGGCGACGGCACAGCCGTCGCGACCGGCACCTCGGCGCCGATCTTCCTGGCTCCCTTCACCATCGACTACACCGCTGCGCCCACCGGGACCGCGGGCACGGTCGTCGCGGCGCCCGTCACCGGCACCGACAACGTGAGCCTCCCCATCAGCTCCAGCATCGGCAGCCTCACGTCGTCGGGGAACGGCAAGCTGGTCAGCTTCGCGGCCTATCGCGCCGCCCCCGGCGTTGCTGCCATTCCTGACACCGCGGCCTCGGCCACCAAGCGCGTGGGCGTGACGCTGAACGCGGCGGGCACGTTCGTCGTCAGCGACCTCGGCGCCGGCGCGAACGACGCCGGCAAGTCGATCCGCAGCGCCTACACCACGGACGGCGGCCAGTTCTGGATCTCCGCCGAGGACAAGGGCGTCACCTACAACGTCGGCACCACGGTCACCTCGCTGGCCGTCGGCAACGTGCGCTGGCTGGGCGGGTTCGGCGGGCAGCTCTATGTGACGTCGGGCTCGGGCTCGGCCGGCTTGAGCGGCATCGCCCCCGGGCTCGTGCAGGTGGGCACCGGCTTCCCGACCACCACGCCGACCACCCCGTTCACCAAGGTCAACGGCCCCGTCACCGGCGCCTCGCCTTACGGCGTCGCGGCGTTCGACACTGACGCGACCGCGGGCATCGACACGATCCTGCTCTGCGACAGCGCCAAGGGGCTCGAGAAGTGGCGGCTCGAGAGCACCACCTGGACCCTCAAGGCCACCCACCTCGCCTCGGCCACCGGCTGCGTCGGCCTCGCCGCGTGGGTAGACGGCGCGGACCTCGTCGCGGTGGTCACCACCGGCGAGACGCCGCCCAGGATCGTCGCGCTCCGCGATCCGATCGCCAGCACGACCGCGATCGCGACCGGCAGCACGGTGGCCACCGCAGCGACCAACACGGTCTTCAAGGGCGTCGCCCTCGCGCCGAGCCCGTGACAGCTCTGGGTGCCCCCGCAACGTTGCAGGAGCGTCGCGGCAGGGCCCCCTTCGAGCACTAGACAGGCGCGCATGTCGTCGCGCGCGCGCCGTCTCCTCCACCTGGTCTTCGCCGTCGCGGGTGTCCTGGCCGTGGTCGCCCTCGTGCGCGCCGTCGGCCTCGTACCCCTGCTCCAGTTGCTGCGGCGGGGCCTCCCCGTGCTCCCGTGGCTCCTCGCCATCGAGGTCGTCCGCATCGGTCTCGAGGCGAGCTGCACGTGGTTCCTGTGCGGGCCGTTCCCGCGAACTACGCAGTCGACACCTTCCCGTCACATCGATGCGCGATTTCAGCGCGCGAGCACCGCGGCGAGGCGCTCCTTCACCTCGGCGCTCGTCCACAGCGCGCACGCCTCCGTGAGGGCCGGCCCGTGCACCTCGCTCGGGCACAGCGACTCCGCCGTCCCGCGCAGGTCGAGCTTGGCGAGCGCGTAGCCCTTCGCGGGGTGACGCGCGAGGGCCTCGAGCCGCTTACGCGCCATCGCCTCGACGCCGCCCTCGACCGCGGGCACCACCTCGTCGACGAGCCCGAGCCGCACGGCCTCGACGGGCGCGAACAGCCCGGCGCCGAGCACCACCTCGGAGAGGTGGCGCAGCGGGACGCGCTGCTTGACGATGGCCATGATCCGGGGCGGGAACCGCACGCCGAGGGCGACCTCGTTCAGGCCGACGCGCAACCGCGGCGCATCGAGCACCAGCCGGTGGTCGCAGCACAGCGTGACCACGCACCCGCCGGCGATCGCGTGCCCGTTCAGCGCGGCGACGGTCGGCCCGGGATACAGGTACAGCGCCGTCATGCACCGCTCGAGCAGCCCGAGGAACGTGCGCATGCGGGGCGCATCGAGGCTCGCGACCTCACGCAGGTCGAGCCCCGCCGAGAACGCGTCGCCCGCGCCGACGACCAGCACGGGGCGGCCTCCAGCCTCGTCGAGGCCCGCGAGGATCCGCTCCATGAGCTTCGACGACAGCGCGTTCTTGCCCGGACCCTCGAGGTGGAGGACGTACGGCTCGGTCATGACCGCCCAGCCTACAGCACGGTGACGACGAGCGTCCGCACGTGCGGACGCGCGCGGTGCTCGAACAGGTAGAGCGCCTGCCAGGTGCCGAGGAGGAGCCGTCCCGCCTCGACGGGCAGGGTCTCGCTCGTGTGCGTCAACATCGAGCGCACGTGCGCGGGCATGTCGTCGGGGCCCTCGTCGTCGTGCTCCCAGGGCCCGAACGCGGGGCGCTCGGGGGCCGCGTGGTCGAGGAACCGCTGGAGGTCGCGCAGCACCGCCGGGTCGGCGTTCTCCTGGATGACCAGGCTCGCCGACGTGTGCTTCACGAACACGTGGCAGAGGCCGTCCAGAGGGCCCGCGCGGCGCACCACTTCGGCCACGCGCGCGGTCACGTCGAAGAGGCCGCGACCCGACGTCTTCACTTCGAGGATTTCGCGGTGGCGCACGGTGGCCTGCGTAGCCGATCGCGGTCCTTCGGGGTAGCCTCGGCCCGCCGATGGTGAAGCCCAAGACTCCGAGCCGCGCGCGCAAAGCGACCAAGAAGCTTGCCAAGGTCGCCGTGGAGAAGCTGCCGGTCCGCCCGCGCATCGAGCTGTGTCGCGAGGGCATCCGCTTGCACCCGCGCGAGGGCGAGCCCGAGACCCTGCCGCTGCGCGCCGGGGCCGTGCACTACTTCCGCCTCGAGCCTTCCGCGTGGCGCCCCGCGCTGCAGTCGCTCGTCTCGATGGGGTTCCGCTTCGTCGAGACCTACATCCCGTGGCAGGTGCACGAGTCGGGCGGCGAGGGCGAGCCGCCGCGCTACCACTGGGAGGGTCGCCACGACGTGCGCGCGTTCCTGCGCGAGGCGCAGGCGCTCGGCCTGCACGCCATCGTGCGGCCCGGTCCACACATCAACGCCGAGCTCACCGACTTCGGCCTCCCCGAGCGCATCGTGTGGTCGCCCGACTGCCAGGCGCGGAGCCCGCGCGGCAACCCCGTGCTCCTGCCGGTAGCACCGCGCGCGTTCCCGGTGCCGTCGTACGCGAGCGAGGCGTTCCTGCGCGAGGCAGAGACGTGGCTCGCCGAGGTCGCCGCGCAGCTCGAGCCCCTCGTCTGGCCCGAGGGCCCGATCGTGCTCGCGCAGATCGACAACGAAGGCGCGATGTACTTCCGCGACGGCGCCTACGACCAGGACTACCACCCCGACGCCATCACCCAGTACCGGGAGCTCCTGCGCGCGCGCTACAAGAACCGAGAGGCGCTCGCCCGCGCCCACGGCACGCCGCAGGTCGGGTTCGACGACGCGCTGCCGCCCGTGCGCTACGACGCGCGCGACGCCGACGATCTCCCGCGCCACCTCGACTGGGTGGCCGCGCAGGAGTCCATGCTGGCGCGCGCGTTCTCGCGCATGCGCCGCGCACTCGTCGAGGGCGGGCTCACCGTCCCCACGTTCCACAACCTGCCGCCCGCGGAGTCGGCCACGCCGCTCCACCCCGCGCGCATCCGCCTCGAGGGCGGCATCGATCTCGTCGCGCTCGACTACTACCACCAGGCCGGCGACCACCGCGCCATCCTGCGGCGCACGACCGAGCTCGCGGCGACGAGCGACGGCCTCGGCGTGCCCGCGTTCGGCGCCGAGATGGGCGCGGGCGCCCCGCCCTACGTCCCGCCGCTCGACGAGCGCGACGCGCGCTTCACGCTGCTCACGGCCCTCGCCTACGGCCTGCGCGGCTTCAACCTCTACATGGCGGTCGACCGCGATCGCTGGCTCGGCGCGCCCGTCGACCGTCACGGCCACGTGCGCCCGTTCGCCTCGTTCTTCGCGGACCTCTCCGCCGCCATGGACCGGGTGCGCTTCCCCGAGCTCGTGCGCCACGCGCCTGCGCGCCTGATCGCGCCCCGCGGCATGCGGCGCCTCGCGCGCATCATGCACGCCTTCGGGCCCGCCTCGCAGACCCTCTTCCGCATGCTCGGCGGCGGCGTGCGCGAGACGGTGGTGGAGGACGACGTCGACTTCGGCGAGGGCCACCTGGAGGCGCCGCCGTTCCGCACCGCGCGCATCCTCGTCACGGCCGAGCGCGCGCTCGAGGAAGAGGGCATTCCCTGGGCGCTCGCCGACGGCGGAGACCCGGTGGCCTCGCTGAAGGGCGCGCGCTGGATCCTCGTGCCGACCTCGTGCGGCGTCGGCGCCGAGCTCGTCTCCGCGCTGCACGGCTCGCTCGCGGCGGGCGCCCACGTGTCGTTCGCGCCCGCGCCACCGCGACGCGACGACCACTTCTTGCCGCTCTCGCCGAAGACCCGCCGCGGCCTGCCCGACGTGCCGGTGCTCGTCGGCGACGACGCGCTCGACGTCGCCGTGGTCCGGCACCACGTCCGCGATCTCATCGGAGACGTGCCGCGCGTCCACGTCGCCGAGAGCCCGTGCGGCGCCACGGTGCACCACGACGCGGGCGGCTCTCCCCGCGTGTTGTTCGTGATCAACCCGAGCCCGAAGCGCCAGCGCGTGGTCGTGCAGGCCGAGGGGATCCACCACGTCCGCGACCTGCTCGACGGCACGCTGCTCGAGCCCGCGACGGGGCTCCTGGTCGACGGTTGCTCGGTGCGCTTCTGCGCCGTGGAGTGACCTACCAGTCGAGCGGCAGTCGCGCGTCGAGGTGCACGGCCTTGGCCGCGACGAGGCCGGTCTCCTCGTTCTCGATGCGCGCGAGCAGGCGGGGGGGCCCCGAGCAGGGCGTCACGCCCGAGCTCGAACCGCTGCGCGCGCACGAGCCGCAGGTAGGCCTTGTCGAGCGCGAGCGCGCGGGCGCGCGAGGGCGCGAGGAGCCACGCGAGATCGCGGTCACCTCCCTTGGCCGCGCGCCGCACCTCGGCCTCGGCGAGGACGCCGCCCGGGAAGAACCGCGCCGCGAGCTCGTCGTTGCCCCCGAGCTCGTCGCCCGCGCCGAGGCGGCGGAGCCAGGTGAGGATCTCGGGATCGGCGTGGCCGCGCATCGGCGCGTCCTTCATCCCCCGCAGGTCCTGCCAGCGGTAACCGTCGGCGCCGGGCACCTTGCGCGCGAACGAGAACGTGGCGTCGACGGTGACGCGACCTCGCTCAGGCTCGCGCGGAGGTGCTCGCCGCTGACCGGCGCCTCGACCCGGCGCTCGACCAGGCCGAGCCGCTCGTACTTCGGCCGCAGGGCCTCGAAGGTGGCGCGATCGATGCGGGACACGATGCGCTTGTCGCCCTTGCCGTAGAACTCCGAGCGCACCTCGGTCTCGCGGGCGCCCAGCATGGCGTGCAGCGAGCGGGCCGCGACGTTGTCCTCGGTGACCGTGAACCAGCACACGTCGACGTGGTCGACGATGCGGCGCATGAAGGCGCGGAGCAGCTCGAGGGTCACCCGCGAGCGCTGGAAGCGCGGGATCACGGCGAGGGTCGTGCAGTAGGCCTCGCCGCGGTTCACGAACGAGAGCAGGTAGCCGACGGGCTCGCCGTCGACCTCGGCGAGGAAGCACGACTCGGCGAAGAACTCGCAACAGAGGCGGATGTAGTAGGGCCCGAGGGTGCTCTCGCCGGTCGCGGCGAACACGTCCTCTTCGAGGCGCATGAGGGCCTCGAAGTCACGGGATTCGAGGGGGCGCACGATGGCTTTGGACATGGTCTTCGTCCTCCTGGCTTGTCAGTATTGGGCGCAAGGATGAACGACCGAGGTGACACCCACGTCTCGTCGCCGCGAAGAAGTCGCTACTTCGTCCGTCAGCGCGATCCCCAGGCGATCCACTCGCCCGTGGCCCAGTCGTCCTTCTCGTCGCGGAAGGCGCTGACGTACGCGGCCTTCGGGTCGAAGAAGCCGTCGGCAGGAGGCGTGGCAGCATTGGCAGTAATGCTCACGAGCGGTGCCGGGCGCGGGTGCGTCGGGTCGAAACAACCAGGAATCTTCGGGTCCATGACCAGGTTCTTTCGTGAAGGTTCGAGCACGAAGGCGACCTCGTCGAACCCGTCGTCGTCGTCGAACGGGCCGGGCTTCTCCACGTGGGCGATCGGGTTCTTGAAGAAGATCGAGCTCCGCACCTCGACCCTCGTCGACTTGTCGCGGACGTCGAGCCCGGCCTCGAAGCCGGTGACGATCGTGTTCCAGACGTGACCGCGAGTTCCCCTGCGGAACAGCATCCCGTACTGCTCCTTGGACGCGTCCTTGTTCATCCCGCAGAGCGTGGCGTTCCAGATCGTGGGCTCGCTGCGCGGCTCGTTGGCGCTGCCGGCCGGGTCGTTGTCGCCCTCGAACCCGTTGGTGTCGTCGACCACGCTCGGGTCTTGCTGCAGGAACAGGAACTGGAGGCGCCCGCGGTAGCCATAGTCCCAGTCGAAGCCATCGTCGCCGCCGTACTGGCAGACCAGGTGCTTGCCGTCGACGGTGCCGCCGAAGAACTCGAAGCAGTCGTCCGCGGTCTGGCGCACGAGGATGTGGTCGAGCACGGTCTTGCGCCCGACGGCGCCGAGGGTGAGGCCGTTGATCTCGTTGTTCGGGCCGAGCACCACGCCGCTGTACTCGATGCGCACGTACTCGAGCACGCCGCTGTCGTCGTCGGGGTCGTCGCCGCCGTAGAGGCCGCCCTGGGTGATGCCCTCGATGCGGCCCTTCTGCGGCTTGCCCTTCTCGTCCCGCAGGTTGAGCGGCGCGCGGCCGAGCAGGATGACGCCGCCCCAGTCCCCGGGGCGACGCTCGCTCGGCGCCTTCGCGCTCGTGAACACGATGGGCTCGTTCTTCTTCCCGCGCGCGACGATCTTGCCGCCGGGCTGGACCACGAGCGTGGCCTTGGTGGCGGGGTCGCCGTGGATCACCGTGCCGGGCTCGATGGTGAGCGTGGCGCCTGGCTTCACGAACACGAGGAACTTGAGGAGGTAGTCGTTCGCGCACGACAGGGTGAAGTCGCCGTCGATGTCGCCGTTGATCTCGACGAGCGGCTTGTTCTTGGCGCCGCAGGCACCGGAGGGAGTCGCCGTCGGCGCCGTGGTCGGTGCAGGGGTGTTCGGCGTCGCCGAGCCGAGCGCGGCCACGGGACGCTCGACCGCGCCAGCGACGGTCGGCGGGGTGCGCGTCGCGTACCAGCCCGTGGGGAGGGCGAGCACGAACAGCCCGGCGGCCACCGCCCAGGGCCACACGGGACGCCGCCGCTTGGGTGTCGGGACGGGCTCGAGCATCTGGGCGATGCCGGTGCGGCCCGTGTTGCGGAGCGCCCGCGGCACCGACGGCCGGGTGACCTCCTCCGAGGTGAGCGACTCGGTCGCGGTGCTGGGGAGCGAGAGCGGCGCGACCATCGAGGTGCTCGCGTCCGGCGACAGCCCCCGCAGACGCTCCTCGATGACCGTGCGCGTGCGCGCCCGCATCTCGGCGAACGTCTCCTGCATCCGGTCGCCGAGGTCGGAAGCCGGCAAGGGGCCGAGCGCGCGCAGGACCTTCTCGAGGTCCCGCTGCATGGCGGCCGCGGTCGGGTAGCGGTCTACCGGGTCGAGCGCGAGAGCCCGCGCGCAGATGCTCGCGAGTCCCGGCGGGGCGTCCGGGCGCGCCTCCTCGACGGAGGGCATCTCGCCGCGGAACACGTGCTCGAGGATCTCGCGATCGGTCTTGCCCTTCCACATGCGCCGACCGACGAGCACCTCCCAGAGCATCATCCCGACCGCGAACACGTCCGCGCGCCGGTCCACCCGCTCCCCGCGGGCCTGCTCGGGTGCCATGTAGGCCACCTTGCCCTTGAGGATCCCGACCTGCGTCTCCGTCGACGAGAGGGAGGCCTTGGCGATGCCGAAGTCGACCAGCTTCACCGTGCCGTCGAAGGTCACGACCACGTTCTGGGGGCTGACGTCGCGGTGGACGATGCCGAGCGGCGTGCCGTCGAAGTCGGTGAGCTCGTGCGCGTAGTGCAGGGCGGAGAGCGTGTCGCACAGGATGCGGACGCGGTGCGGGAGAGGCAGCGCACCCTCTGGCATGCGCGCGAGCACCTTGTGCAGCGGCTGCCCGTCGAGCCACTCCATCACGAGGAAGTGGCGCCCCCGGTCCTCCCCCACCTCGTGGGTGGCCACGATGTGCGGGTGGTGCATGCGCGCCGCGAGCCGCGCCTCGTCGAGGAACATCGTCAGGTGCTCGGGTTCGTCCTCGGAGCCCTCCGCGAGCGCCTTGACCACCAGCAGCTTCTGGAAGCCGGCGGTGCCCTGCGCCACGGCGAGGAACACCTCGGCCATGCCGCCCCGCCCGATCTCCGCGACGAGCCGGTAACGACCGAGGGCCTGCACGTCAGGCTTCTCCGAGCGCGGACTGCCGGAAGGCGCGCATGGCGAGCGCGAACGGCACGGGACCGTCGCTCGGTACGAGCCGATCGTCGATGGCGTCGTAGAGGCGGAGGGCGCGGTCGTCCTCGGCCACGGAGTGCGCGGTGTGGAGCCGCGCATGTCGCGCCGGCCCGAGGCGGTGGTCACCGCGCTCGTGGACGTGCCCGCACAGCACGTGCGCGCTGCGGAACGGACGCAGCATCGTGCGCACGAAGCCGAGGTCGAGCAGGCCCTCGAGCCAGCCGAGCCGCAGCCCGAAGGTGAACGGTGGGTGGTGCATCGCGAGCACCGTCGCGCCACGGCGCTCGCGCGCGTGCAGCACGTCGTGGATGCGACGACGCTGCCGCTCGCCGAGCTCTCCGGCCGCGCGCAGCCAGTGCTGGTGGATGGTGGTGGAGAGCGCGACGACGGTGGCGCCCTTCAGCTCGACAGCGGTGCCCGGGCGGCTCGTGACGCGGAACGCGGCGAGCGGGCCGGCGAGCGCCTTCTCGAAGGCGTCGCCCGAGGTGTAGCCATCGTGGTTCCCGGGCACCAGGGTGATCTGCTCGGGCGCGAACGGCGCCGCGTGGAGCTCCTCGGCGAGGACCTCGAACTGGGCGGGGATGCCGTCCTCGGTGAGGTCACCGGTGACGACGACATGGTCGGCCCGCGCGGCGCGGGCCTCCGCGAAGGCCCGGCGCAGGCGGCGGCGGGGCCGCTCGGAGTCGATCGGCCGCCCTTGCGAGATCGTCTGGATCCGCAGGCGGTCCTGCCACGAGCGGGCCTCGGGCCGGCGCTCGACGAGGTGGAGGTCGGTCAGGTGGGCGATGCGCGTCATGTCGGCGCAGGGTGCCTGGCCCGTGCGACGCGAAGGTGAACGGAGGGAGGGATCTTGGCTACTTCGCCGCCCGCATGGCAGCAATGGCAGGATGTCTGTGCCGTGGCCGCCCGTGAACGTCCGGCTCCGGTCGGCCGGTCACATGTCGAGCGGCTTGCTCGTCGGGGCCGGTGCAGCGACGGGCTGCGGCAGCGAGATGCGCCACGACACGGTCTGCGTCTCCTTCACGAACGGAGGCACCTCGACGCCCTGGAACCGCGCGAGGACGCAGGCGCCCACCTCGGGCGGCAGGGCGCCGTCGGCGAAGCCCGCCTGCTTCACCTTGCCGTTCGACGAGAAGACCAGGACGACCGTGGCCTCGCCGCCCTGGCCACAGTCCTTGTAGGGCACCGCAGCAAGCGCCTTCTTGGCGGCGCCCTTGTCGAAGGCGCCGCTCGGCGTCGCGACGACGATTGGACCGGTCGCGGGCGGCGGGTCGGGGGCGGCGGCTCGTCGGCCGCGTTCGCGATCGCCGACACGGCCAGGATGCCGCCCACGACGAGCAGGTCACCGACGCCGGCACCGTGGTGGTGATGGCCGTGATGCATTCCGTAGCCCACGCAGCCCGACGCGGTGCCGGCGAGCAGGAGCCCGAAGAGGAGGGGTTTCATGCCCCATAGCCAGCAACACGCGTACCAGCGAACTCGCCTACTTGCAGGGTTGCTTGACGAGGCTGCAGCCCGCGGTCGAGGCACAGAGCACCGTCTTGAGATCGGCGGAGAACCGCGCGACGTACGAGGGGCCCTTCGCCCCGTCGAGGGCGGCCGGGTACTCGGTGGAGCCCACGCACATCGGCGTTCGGTCGGGGTTGAGCGGCGCGAACGCCGAGCCTCCCTTGAACTCGAGCGTACCGTCGGTGAGCACCGTGATCGCGTCGGCGGGGTTCAGCGTGTTGGTCTTGGTGCCGTCCTGCCGCTTGGCGGGCACGAAGGTCATCCGACGCACGGTGCCGAACTGGGTCTCGACCTCGCCGATGACCGCGACCTTCGAGCTGCCGCCGCCGTCGCCGTAGCTCGCGATCCAGCCGCCCTTGGCGAGGCCGTCGAAGGCGCTGCCGCCCCCGACGATCGTGTAGACGACCCACGCGGTCGGTCCGCCGTCCCACGTGATGCCGACCGCGCGCCCGTCGGGTGACTCCTTCTCGTGGTGCTCGCAGTAGACCTTCTTCTTGTCATCGAAGCGGTAGAAGACCGGGTCCTGATTGGCGCCGTACTGCTGGAATCCGACGAAGATGGTGGTGGCGCCGCTCGTGATCGAGGGTGCGCCGCTCTTGACCATGTCGTCGTAGGTCATCTCGCAGGTGACCCCGACCCCGCCGTCGCGGAAGGCCTTCTGGAACTTGCCGTCACCCGGGCCCGTCGGCACGCCGGGGGGCCGAGTGTCCACCAGACCTGTCGTGTCCGGGCCCGTTTCGCTTGTCAGGGTCCCACCGTCGTCGAGCCCGGTCTGGGTCGACTCACCACCACACGCCGAGACGAACACGACCGCGGCGACCGATGGGACGAGCTTCATGCACCCTGATGGTGCCGCGACAGGTCGGGATCGGGTCAAGTCATCGCGCGCCGGCGAACAGCGAGCGCAGGTCGCCGCTGTCTCCGGCCCTCTGCAGCCGATCGGCGAGCGCGGCCGCCCGCGCCGCCTGTTGAGTGCCGCCGGCGTGCCAGGCGTGGGCGCGCACCCTGGACGCGATCTCGAGGACCAGTGTCCGGGCCTCCTCGGGGTCGCTCGACAGCAGCGCCTCGACCACGCCGAGCAGGTGGCTCGAGGGCCCGGGCGTCACCCGCTTGGCGCGGGCGTCAGGGGTCACCGGCTCTCCACCGCCGAACACGCCACGAAATGCCGTCGGAACTCGCTGTCGCTGCATGGGAACTCCTGGCTCGGGGTCTTGCCCTCTCCCCTCAGCAACCGGCGGGCCAGTCGCGGAATGGACTTCTTCCGTGGCCGGACGGTACGGTTTTCCGCCATGGGCGCGTCGTCTCTCCTGCTCGGGCTCCTCGCCCCGGACCTCCTCGACGAGGCCAAGCAATGGATGCGCGAGGAGAGCCGCGAGGACCCGGCCGACGCGGTGATCTGGACCACCCTCGTCGCGGCGCAGCTCTTCTACAAGGCCGAGGTCGGCCACAACCCGAAGGTGCGCTCGATCAACGACGCACTGGTCTTCGTCTCGACCAACCTCTCGGTCGGCTACTGTGACATCTTCGCCTGCACCGAGCGCGGCAAGCAGATCGTGACGCTGCTGATGATGTTCGGCCCCGCGATGGCGACCCGCGCCCTCGACGAGACGGCGGTCGACGTGCGCGCCGCGGCGGACGCGGAGCAGACCAAGCACGACGCGCTGCTCGCCCGCCTCGACCGGATCGCCGAGCTCCTCGCGAGAGAGCCCGAGGGCGCGCGGCCGTGAGCGCTTTCGCGCTGTTCCTGCACTTCCCCGTGGCGGTGTGGACGGTGCTCGTGGCGATCTCCCTGGTCTACTGGCTGTTCGTCATGAGCGGCCTCGTCCACCTCGGCGAGGGCGCCGACGGCGGCGCCGAAGGTCTCGGCCACGGCGCCGACGCCGGCCACGCCGACCTCGGCGATGCGGGCGACGCGGGCGACGTCGGCGGGCACGACGTGGACGGCGGCCACGAGGCCTTCGCCAGCGAGGACGCCCCCGCCGGCATCGCGGGGTTCTTCCGTTTGAAGGACGTCCCGGTCACGATCTCCTTCTCGCTCGTCTCGTTCTTCTCGTGGATCCTCACGCTGGTCGCCCTCTGGGCCACGCACCAGGCCCACTACAACCCGGGCATGATGGTGAAGGCACTGCTCGCCTTCGTCGTGGCGCCGCTCCTCGCCTTCCCGCTCACCAAGCTGGCCACCCGCCCGCTCGCCCCGCTGCTCACGCCGCGGAGGGCCAAGTCCTCGCGCGACCTGCTCGGCCAGACCTGCACCATCCGCACCGGCCAGGCCGACGAGCGCTTCGGCGAGGCCCTGGTCAAGGACACCGGCGCCGAGATCGTGCTGCGCGTCCGCGTGGAGGGCGTGGCGATGAAGCGCGGCGAGGAGGGCGTGATCGTGGGGTTCGACGAGGAGCGCGAGGAGTACATCGTGGCGCCGATGGACGAAGCGAGCGGCCGCCGCCGGTCATGAACTTTACCTAGTTCGTCCGTGCCTGGCAGGATCCACGGAGCGAAGAGCGGTGCACCGCGCACCCCTCTCGCGCCTCCAGGGGAGCGAGCTTCCAATGCACGAGTTGTTGCCCATCTTTGCCGCCATCGGCGCCGGGGTCGTCATCCTGTTCGGGATCGGCGCGATGTTCGCGCGCTTCTACCGTCAGGTCGAGCAAGGCAAGGCGCTGATCATCAACACCTCGCGGAACGACAAGCCGTACGTCACCTTCACGGGTGGGCTCGTGCTGCCGATCGTCAACCGCGCCGAGGTGATGGACCTCTCCGTCAAGACGATCGACATCGATCGCCGCGGAAAAGAGGGCCTGATCTGCAACGACAACATCCGCGCCGACATCAACGTCACGTTCTTCGTGCGGGTGAACAAGACCGCCGACGACGTGCTCAAGGTGGCCCAGTCCATTGGCTGCGCGCGGGCGAGCGACGAGGACACCCTGGTGGCGCTGTTCAACGCCAAGTTCTCCGAGGCGCTCAAGACGGTCGGCAAGCACTTCGACTTCGAGCAGCTCTACACCAAGCGCGAGGAGTTCAAGGAGGCGATCATCCGCGTCATCGGCAAGGACCTGAACGGGTTCATCCTCGACGACGCGGCGATCGACTACCTCGAGCAGACCCCGCTCGAGGCGCTCGATCCGAACAACATCATGGACTCCGAGGGCATCCGCAAGATCACCGCCCTCACGGTGGAGAAGAACGTCGCCACCAACGAGCTCCGCCAGAAGGAGCGCACCGAGAAGGGCAGCCAGAACCTCACCGCCGACGAGGCGATGTTCCGGTTCGAGCAGCGCAAGGCCGAGGCCGAGGCCAAGAAGGATCGCGAAATTTCGGTCGTTAAGATTCGCGAGGAGAACGAGGCCACGCGGCTCGCTCTCGAGGAGCAGAAGCGCACCCTCTTGCTGCGCCAGAAGGTGGAGGAGGAGACCCTCATCGCCAACGAGGTGAAGAACCGTGGCGTCTCGATCGCGCAGAAGAACCGCGAGCGGGAGATCCTCGTCGAGAGCGAGCGCGTGGAGAAGGCGCGGCAGCTCGAGGCGGTGGCGCGCGAGCGCGAGGTGCAGGTCGCCGTGCTGGCCCGCGACCGCGACCTCGAGCAGCAGAAGAAGGAGATCGCCGACGTGGTGCGCACGCGCATCGCCGTCGACAAGACCGTGGCCGCCGAGGAGGAGCAGATCAAGGATCTGCGCACGACCGCGCAGGCCAACCGCGAGAAGGAGGTCGTCCGGCTCGCCGCCGAGGCCCAGGCGCAGGAGGGCATGGTCAAGCTGGTGAAGGCCGCCGAGGCCTCCGAGGAAGCCGCCAAGCACAAGGCGCGCGAGAAGATCCTCACCTCCGACGCCGAGCTCGAGACGGCCGACAAGATGGCGCGCGCCAAGGTGCGCCTCGCCGAGGGCGTGCAGGCCGAGGAGGCCGCGAAGGGCCTCGCCGCCGCGCGGGTGAAGGAAGCCGACGCGCTCGCCTTCGAGAAGCAGGGCCTCGTCGAGGCGCGCGTCTCGCTCGAGAAGATGAACGCCGCCGCCGAGGGCGAGCAGAAGCAGGGCTTCGCCAAGGTCGCCGTGCGCCAGGCCGAGGCCGACGCGATCCAGAAGCAGGGCGCGGCCGAGGCCTCCGTCGTGCGCGAGAAGATGACCGCCGAGGCGACCGGCATCCGCGAGAAGGCCGAGGCCATGCGGATCCTCGACGAGAGCGGGCGCGGACACGAGGAGTTCCGCCTCAACCTCGAGAAGGACCGCACCGTGGCGATCGAGACCATCAAGGCCCGCAAGGAGCAGGCGATGGCCCAGGCCGACGTGCTCGGGAAGTCGCTGGCCAACGCGAAGTTCAACATCGTGGGCGGCGACGGCGCGTTCTTCGACCGCTACGTGAAGGCGATCGGCGTCGGGCAATCGGTCGAGGCGGCCCTCGGCGAGAGCGTCACCCTGCGCAACGTGGCGCGGGACTTCGTGAAGGACGGCTCGCTCGACCCGGAGCTCGCGGGGCTCGTCGAGCGGTTCGCCCGCGGTGACAAGGACGCGCAGAAGAAGCTCCTCGGCATGGTGAAGAAGGACGCGCCCTAGAGGGTCCCATGGCCCAAGCGCCGGAAACGAAGGGCGAGGACGCCGGCACCGGCGGCCTCGACGCGGGGAGCTACGAGGTCGTCCGGCAGCGGCTCCTCGGCCACGTGACCGAGCTGACCACGCGCGCGGAGCAGGTGAACGCCGCGCGCAAGGCCATCTTCGGCTCGTCCGCGTTCGAGCTCGCGCAGACCAGCCGGGTGCGCACCGAGAACGCCGCGCACCCGCGCGAAATGGTCTCGGTGGGCGGGTTCCTGCTGTTCACGTTCAACGTCACGCTCGGCCTCAAGAGCGTGCCCGCCGTGGGCCATGTGTTCGCGCTCTACCGCCTCGACGCGGACGGCGGCGAGGGCCTCGAGCCGATCGCCCTCGAGGGCACGTTCCTCGCGACGCCCGCCTTCGTCAACGACTTCACCACGGCGTTCAAGTACGCCAAGGGCCCGCGCATCCTCAAGCTGCGGCGCACCGACAAGCGCCTGCTGATCATCGCGCAGATCGGCGACAAGCTCACCGACGTCACCGTGTTCCGCTTCGGGATCGACGGCAAGAACCAGGTCACCTACATCGACGCGCGCGGCGAGGAAGACAACGTCGACCCGCCGAGCTTCGCGTTCAAGTGGACCCGCACCGGCCGCGAGCAGCAGGTGATGGGCGCCCACCCCCACGTGAACATCCTCGACCAGGTGTTCGTGGAGACGGTCGGTGGCGACCTCACCGTCAAGATCGAGAACAACACCAAGGACGGGCGCGGCATCTGGCGCGAGCCCGTCGCCGACCCGAACCAGACCCTCGACGACGGCGAGATCTCCTGGGCCAAGGTGGGCGCCCTCATCCTGCTCAAGGTGCTCCCCTACCGCGAGGAGACCACCCGCTACCTCGTCTACAACACGCTGCAGAAGACCGTCACCCGCATCGACGCGATCGGGCAGGCGTGCCTCGAGCTGCCCGAGGGCCAGGGCATCCTGTTCCCGGGCGGCCACTACGTCACGGCCGAGGGGCCCCGCGTGCTCGACCCCGACACCGCGGGGATGCGCTTCGAGACGATGATCCACGCCCCCAACGGCGAGGACGTCCTCTACGTGTTCTACCGGAGCGAGGAGGGGCTCTACCTGCAGCTCCCCTACAACCTGATCACCAAGGAGCTCGGCGCCCCGATCAAGTGCCACGGTTACAGCGTGTTCGCCGACGGCACGATGGCGATCTTCCGGGCCCCCGAGGGTGCGGACGCGACGCGCGTGCACCCGTTCCAGGTGTGGCGCACACCGTTCTCGACCCTCGAGGAATCCGAGAAGAAGGCCAGGACCGCCAACGCGGGCTCGTACCTGGCCAAGGTCGGCAACCCGGCGCTCGTGCGCGGCGTGAGCGACGCCTACGCCGTGCGCCGGCTCGCCCTGACCGAGACCCCAACCCGCCGCACGTTCGAGGAGCTCATCACCGTCGTCGGTCGGGCCATCGACGACCACTACTGGATCGGCCACGCCGAGGCGTTCGACCTCAAGAGCGCGCTCAAGGACGTGCGCAAGAGCGCCGACGCGATCCTCGCCGAGTTCGAGAAGGTCGAGCAGTACCGCGCGCAGGCCGAGAAGGCCGTGGTCGAGGCGACCGAGGCGCAGAAGACGCTGCTCTCGACGCAGCGCCCGGAGGACGCTCCCTCCGCGGAGAGCTTCCTCGCCGCGCTCTCGGCCCTCCGCACCCAGCGCGGCAAGCTCGTCTCGCTCCGCGAGCTCCGGTACATCGACCTCGGCGCCATCGACCTCCTCGAGAAGGCCGTCGACGCGCGCTTCGTCGAGGTGCGGACGGCCTGCGTCACCTACTTCGAGTCCGAGGGCGCGTGGACCCCGGTGATCGCGTCGGTCGAGCAGCTCGGCGGCGAGATCGACAAGGCCGCCAAGGCCGTCGACCTCAAGCCGCACAAGGAGAAGCTCGACACCCTGCACGAGCGGCTCCTGCTCCTCGGCGAGACCGTCTCGGCGCTCGAGGTCGACGACGCCACGGTGCGCACGCGGGTGCTCGAGCAGCTCTCGAAGGCGCTCGCGGTGCTCAACCGCGTCCGCGCCAGCTACGACTCCAAGAAGAAGGAGCTCTACGGCCGCGAGGGGCGCGCCGAGCTCGCGGTGCAGCTCGGGGTGTTCGCCCACGCGGTCTCCGCCGCGGTGAGCGCCGCCTCGACCCCGGCCGGCTGCGACGCCGAGCTCGGCAAGCTGCTGCTCCGCCTCGAGGAGCTCCCGGGTCGGTTCGGCGAGCTCGAGGAGTTCGCCGTCGAGATCGACAAGCGCGACGAGGTCACCGAGACCTTCGGCTCGCGCCGCCAGACCCTCGCCGACGAGCGCCACAAGCGCGCCGCGGCGCTCGGCTCCGCGGGCGACCGCATGATCGCGGGCATCGTCCGCAAGGCCGCCACGTTCGCCACCGAGGACGACCTCCAGGCGTATTTCGCCAGCGATCCGATGGTCCAGAAGGTGGGCGAGTCGGTCGAACGGCTCGCGGATCTCGGCGAGAACGTGCGCGCCGACGAGCTCGGCACCCGCCTCAAGGTGTGCCGGCAGGACGCGGTCCGCAACCTGCGCGACAAGCGCGAGCTCGCCGACGGCGAGGGCGTCAAGCTCGGAGGGTTCACCTTCTCGGTGACCAAGAGCGCGATCGACCTCGTGGTCGTGCCGCGCGAAGAAGGGCTCGCGCTCCACCTCACCGGGACCGACTTCTACCAGCGCCTGACCGACCCGGCGCTCGACGAGCTCTCCGACGTATGGGAGCAGTCGATCGCCTCCGAGTCCAAGGCCGTCTACCGCGGGGAGTACCTCGCGTTCCGCATCCTCGACGACGCCCTCGCCGGCCGCGAGGGCCCCGACATGGCGCAGCTGCGGGCGGCGCTCCGCGAGTCGCGCCTGCTCGCGGTCGTCTCCGACTTCGCCGCGGGGCGCCTCGACGAGGGCTACGAGCGCGGGGTGCACGACGCCGACGCGACCGCGATCTTGGCGCAGCTCATGCCGGCGTTCGAGGCCGCGGGGCCGCTGCGGTTCACGCCGCGCGCCCGGGGACTCGCCCTCACCTTCGTCGCGGATCTCGCGACCGAGGAGCGCAACGTCCTCACGCGACGGGCGAAGAGCGTGGCCCGGCTCGCGGCCGTGCTCGGCGACGTGCGCGGCGTGACCAGCCTCAAGACCGAGCTCGCGCCGAAGGTGCGCGCCTACGCCGAGGCCATCGGCCTCGCGGTCGGCCCCTCGGAGCCCGACGACGCGGCCGACGTCGTGGTCGACGTGCTGGGCGGGAAGATCCCGCGCTTCCCGGTGGCCCGCGCCTCCGACGAGGGCGCGAAGATGCTGCGCCGCAAGCTCGAGGAGGCGGGCGAGTACCGCGCGCTGCACGACGAGCTGCAGCTGCTCGCGTCCCGCCCGCGCGAGCGCACGGAGCTCGCCGGGCTCTACGCGCGGAGCCTCGAGAAGCTCGCCTCCCCGCTCTCGACCTTCGCCCCCGAGGTCGCCGCCATCCTCCTCACCGACGGGCGCGCGGACCGCGAGGTGCTCTCGGCCGAGACCACCCTCGAGGTGACCGGCCTCCTCGGGTCCCACGAGCGGATCCGCGATGGCGGCATGAACCTCGAGCTCGCCGAGTTCCTGGTGCGCCTCCGCCACTTCGAGACGGTCACCGCGGCGCGGTTCCGCCTCTACCGCGCCCGCCGCGCCGATCTCCTCGCCCGCGAGCGCGAGCGCATGCGCCTCTCGGAGTTCGTGCCCAAGGTGCTCTCCTCGTTCGTACGCAACAAGCTGATCAGCGAGGTGTACCTGCCGCTGGTCGGGGCGAACCTCGGCAAGCAGATCGGCGCGCTCGGTGACCAGAAGCGCACCGACCGCATGGGCCTGCTGTTCCTGGTCTCGCCGCCCGGCTACGGCAAGACCACCTTGATGGAGTACGTGGCGAGCGTGCTCGGGCTCGTCTTCGTCAAGGTGAACGGCCCCGCGCTCGGCCACGACGTACACTCGCTCGACCCCGCCGAGTGCAAGAGCCTCACCGCGCGCCAGGAGATCGAGCGCGTGAACCTCGCGTTCGAGATGGGGAACAACGTGATGCTCTACGTCGACGACGTGCAGCACACCTCGCCCGAGTTCCTCGAGAAGTTCATCAGCCTCTGCGACGCCCAGCGCAAGGTCGAGGGCGTCTTCGGCGGCAAGAGCCGCACCTACGACTTCCGCGGCAAGCGGTTCTGCGTGGTGATGGCGGCGAACCCCTACACGGAGTCCGGCGCGCGCTTCCGCATCCCGGACATGCTGGCGAACCGCGCCGACACCCACAACCTCGGCGAGGTGCTCGGCGGCAGAGAGGACCTGTTCGCGCTGAGCTACCTCGAGAACGCGCTGACCTCCCACCCCACCCTGGCGCCGCTCTCCGGCCGCGACCCGGCCGATCTCTACAAGCTGGCCCGCATGGCGCGCGGCGAGCCCATCGCGGCCTCCGAGCTCGCCCATGGCTATGCCGGCGCCGAGCTCTCCGACATCCTCGCCATGCTCAAGCTGCTGGCGCGCGTGCAGGACGTGCTGCTCGAGGTGAACAAGAACTACATCAAGGCCGCCTCGCAGGAGGACGCGTACCGCACCGAGCCGCCGTTCAAGCTGCAGGGCAGCTACCGCAACATGAGCAAGATCGTGCAGAAGCTGGCGCCCGTCATGACGATGGACGAGCTCGACCGCACGATCGACGAGCACTACCAGGCCGAGTCGCAGACCCTCGCGACCGGCGCCGAGCAGAACCTGCTCAAGCTCGCCGAGCTGCGCGGCCGGATGACCGACGAGCAGCGCGCGCGCTGGGAGCAGATCAAGGAGGGCTTCAAGCGCACCCGCCGCGGCGGCAAGGAGGGCGACGACCCGGTCTCCCGGGTGACCGCCACCATCAACGGGCTCGAGGAGCAGCTGCTCGCGCTGAACAAGGCCGTCGCGCTCGCGGCCGACAGCGGGGCGCGCGACAAGGCCACCACCGCGGCGCAGCTCAGCGAGACGCTCACCAAGCTCGGGCAGGCGCTCTCCAGCGTGAAGACCGACGTGCGGGTCACCCTCGAGAACCCGTCGCCGCCGCGCGCGGTGGATCTCACGGCGATCCAGGCGCTCGGCGACGCGATGGTGAAGGCGCTCGCGAGGACGCCGAGCACCGACCCGGCCATCACCCAGGCGCTCGTGCAGAAGCTCTCGGAGCTCGAGAAGCTGATGGTCCGGCGCGACGCCATCCCCGCGGTGGAGGTCGACCTCTCGCGCGGCGACGCGACCAACCTCACCTGCGACACCGCGCGCGTGATCAACGGCGTGTTCGTGGCCACCTACCAGAAGCCCCCTGCCCGTGGCGCCGAGGTCGCGCTGCAGCTCCTGTTCCCGGGGCAGGTCTCCGGGCCCGCGCGCGGCAAGGTCGCCTTCACCCAGGACGAGGCCGGCGATCGCCCCGCCGGGTTCGGGATCACGTTCACGGACCTGCCCGACGAGACGCGCGATCTGGTCGCGATGTACGCGCAGCGGCGCGAGCCGTTGCTCTACGACGTCTAGGGACGAGCCGCGCGGGATCCAGCAGGCCCTCGGCCGCGTCGCGAGCGGCGACGGCCCTTCGCTGGCGCGGTGATCGACGACACGTCGAAGGTCAAGGTCGAGCGAGGGTCGTTCGAAGGTTTGTCGAAGAACCAGTCGGCGACACGACGAACGGTCAGGGACCGTCGCTTCATGCTCGACACGACCATGGAGCTCCCTCGCTTTGAAAACCCGACCCCACACCCGTGGAGTAGGGTGGCACTCGAGTGAGGGACGAGACCGCGCTGCGAGAGGCTCTGCGGAGGCTGCTCGGTGCACTGGCACAGGGCGCGTCGAAGGGTTGCATCTCGACCGCCGTCGCGGAGGACCTCGGCGCGCGGTTCGGCTTCTCGCATGTCTGCCTGGTGGACGAGGCGCAGCGGGTGGTCGGCGGCGAGCCTCCTGTTGCCCCGGCCCTCCTCGCGTGCGCCGTCCGCGAGCGACGCGTGGTCGGCGAGGGCAACGCCGTCGCGGTGCCGTTTCGCGGGGGAGCGATGCTCGTCGATCGCCCGGCCCTGTCGCTGAGCGACCCCGTGGTGCCGCTCCTCGAGGAGCTCGCCGACGCGCTCGGCGAGACGCTCGGGGCGGTGGTCGGGCGGCGGCCCAGCGTCGATCCGTTCCGCGAGCTCTCCACGCACCTACAGGGGGGGCTCGCGCACTGCCGGATGTTCTTCGAGGGCGATCGGCCCGTCGACTGGGTCTACCTCTGGGTCAACGAGGCCTTCGGGCAGCAGACCGGCCTCCGCGACGTCGTCGGTCGCCGCGTGTCCGAGGTGATCCCGGGCCTGCCGGAGCGGGACCCGGAGCTCCTCCAGATCTACGGGTGCGTGGCCCGGACCCGCGTCCCCGAGCGCTTCGAGCGTCACGTGCGCTCGCTCGACATGTGGTTCGCCGTGAGCGTGTTCAGCCCAGCGCCGCTCGAGTTCGTCGCCGTGTTCGAGGTCGTCGACGAGGCCCGGCGGATCGAGAACCGGCTGCGCGAGAGCGAGCAGGAGCGGCAGCGGATGACCGAGGCCCTCGCCGCGAGCGAGCGCCGCCACCGGGCCCTGTTCGAGCGCGCCGGCATCGGGATGGCGCAGGTCGACTTCGCCAGCGAGCGCTTCCTCGCGGTCAACGCGCAGATGGCCCGCCTGCTCGGGTATCCCCGCGACGAGCTCGTCGGCCGGACCTGGGCGTCGATCACCCACCCGGACGACGTCGCGGCGGACCGCGTGGCGGTCGCAGCGCTCCGGGAGGGCCGCGACGGCGTGACACGGGAGAAACGCTACCTGCGCGCGGACGGCAGCGCGGTCTGGGCCCGGGTGACGGTGAGCCGGCTCGACGGAGCCGGCGGGGCACCGGGGACCGGCGTCGTCATGGTGGAAGACCTCAGCGAGCGGCGCGCGAACGAAGCCGCACTGCGCCTGCACGTGAGCGCGTTCCAGGCCGCCGCCAACGCGGTGGTGATCACCGACCGCGACGGCACGATCGAGTTCGTCAACGCTGCCTTCGCCGCGCTCACCGGCCACGACGAGCACGAGGTCGTCGGGCAGAACATCCGCATCCTCGACTCGGGCCACGAGTCGCGCGAGTTCCACCGCGCCATGTGGCAGACCATCCTCGGGGGCCAGGTCTGGCGGGGCGAGTTCGTCAACCGGCGCAAGGACGGCACGCTCTACCGCGAGGAGATGACCATCACCCCGCTCTTCGAGGACGGGGAGGTGCGCCACTTCATCGGCATCAAGCAGGACGTCACGGCGCACAAGCGGGTCGAGGATGACCTTCGCCTGAGCGAGGACCGCTACCGCTCGCTCGTCGACGACCTCGAGGACTTCGTCTTGTCCACCGAGGCGAGCGGCGCCATCACCTTCGCCAACCGCGCGGTCTCCGCCTTCGGCCATCGACCCGAAGCGCTGCTCGGACGCACGGTCGACGAGCTCGTCCACGCCGACGATCGCCCGATCGTCGCCCAGCTCCGCGAGTCGCGCCTGCCCCGCGAGCTCCGCCTGCTCGACGCCGCCGGCAAGACGCGGTTCGTGCGGATGTTCGTGCGCCCCCAGATGGTGGGCGACGACTGCGTGGGTCGCACCTGGGTCGGGGTCGACCTCACCGCGCGGCGCGAGACGGAGGACCAGCTCCGCGTGGCGCAGAAGATGGAGGCCATCGGGCGCCTCGCCGGGGGCGTGGCCCACGACTTCAACAACCTGCTCAGCGTGATCCTGTCCTACACCGACCTCGCAATCGCCGACCTGCGCGCCGAGGACCCGCTGCGCGCCGACCTCGTGGAAGTGCTCGAGGCCGGCAAGCGCGCGGAGAGCCTCACGCGGCAGCTCCTGACGTTCAGCCGTCGGCAGATGATGACCGTCGAGTCGATCGAGCTCGACGCCCTGGTCAGGGGCCTCACCAAGATGGTGGGTCGACTCATCGGCGAGGACGTGGAGCTGACCATCGTCGCGAGCGACGGTTCGCACCCGACCCGCGCCGATCGCGGCCAGATCGAGCAGGTCGTCATGAACCTCGTCGTGAACGCGCGCGACGCCATGCCCGACGGCGGCGACCTGCGCATCAGCACGACCGACGTCGTGCTCGACGGCGTGCGCGCAGAGACGCTCGAGGTCAAGCCCGGCGCCTACGTCGAGCTCGCCGTGGCCGACACCGGGTGTGGCATGGACGACGCCACGCGGGAGCGGGTCTTCGAGCCGTTCTTCACGACCAAGGCCCTCGGGAAGGGCACCGGGCTCGGGCTCTCGACGGTGTACGGCATCGTCCGCCAGAGCGGCGGCGCAGTAGCGGTCGAGAGCGTCGTCGGGCGCGGCTCGGTGTTCCGCGTCTACCTGCCGCGCGACGCGGGCACCATGCCGGTGGACGCCACCGTCTCCGCCTCGGTCTCCCCGCACACCGGACACGAGTCGATCCTGGTGGTCGAGGACGAACCCGCTCTCCGCGCCCTCGTGCGCCGGGTGCTCACGGCCTCCGGCTACGACGTCCACGTGGCGGCCAACGCCGGCGAGGCGCTCCTGATCTGCGAGAGGCTGGGCGCCGAGGTGCGGCTCGTCCTGACCGACGTGATCATGCCGGGCATGAACGGGAGCGAGCTCGCGCGCCGTCTGGCCCCGCTGTGCCCCGCGGCGCCGGTCATCTTCATGTCGGGCTACACCGACGACGAGATCGCCCGCCACCACGTGCTGGACGAGCACTTCCTGCGCAAGCCGTTCGACTGGCGCACGCTCACCCGCCAGGTTCGCGAGGCGCTCGATCGCCCGTGAGCCAGCCCCCTTCCACCGGGAGTCACTCCGTCGTGCAGAGACCCTCCGACACCGCCTGGGACGACGCCTGGCTCTCGACGCTCACCGTGCTCTGCGTCGGAGAACGACGCGCTCACCCGCACGCGGCTCGGGCAGTTCCTGGAGGGGCATGTCGGCAAGGTGATCCTGGCCGCGGACGGCGAAGAGGGCCTCGTCCGGTTCCGCGCCGAGCGCCCCGCGCTGGTCATCGCCGACATCCAGAACCCGAACATGGACGGGCTCTCCCTCGCGCGCGAGATCCACCGCCTCGCGCCCCAGATCCCCGTGATCGCGACCACGACCTTCGACGACGCAGACCACCTTCGGCACGCCATCGAGGTCGGCATCGAGCAGGCCCGAAAGCGCGAGCTCGAGAGTGCCCGGGCGCACGAGCGCGAGGCCATCGGTCTCCTGGCCGGCGGCGTGGCCCATGACTTCAACAACCTCCTGCAGACCGTGGTGGGCAACGTCGAGCTCGCGCTCGGGCTCGCCGCGCCGGGCTCCGAGCTGCAGTCGTTCACCGAGGCCGCGCTCGAGGCCAGCGCGCAGGCCATCGCCCTGAGCCGACGCCTCACCATGCTGTCCGAGGGCCTGCTACGTCCGAGTGGGCGCCGAGGCCGTGCCGCCGATCCTCGAGGCGGCACTGGCGGCCGCGCTCGCAGGCTCCGCGACTCGGGTCCGCGTCGACCTGCCCGTCGATCTCCCCTCGGTGGTCGCGGATCGGGAGATGCTGGGGCGAGCGCTCGAGCATCTCGCCAGGAACGCGCGAGAGGCGATGAACGACGGTGGCGTGCTGCTCGTGCGCGGCGCGGTGCGCGTGATCGCCGACAGTGACGTGCCCCGTCTCTCGGCCGGGAGCTACTGCGAGCTCGTGTTCCAGGACGAGGGGCCGGGCGTGCCGGCGGAGCTGCACCCGAAGATCTTCGATGCCTACTACACGACCAGGCCGCGCGGCTCCGAGCGGGGTATGGGCCTCGGGCTCGCCCTCGTGCGCGCCATCGTGCACCACCATCGCGGCAGCGTCTCGCTCGCCCCCCCCGATGCCAGAGGCGCCGTGTTCACCATCCTGCTCCCTGCCCACGCGCCCTGAGCGAGGCCTTCAGTCCATCGTCGAGGGCATCGCGAGCACCGTGGTCACGACGCTTGGCCTCGTCACGACCGGCAGGCGGCTGACGAGCTTGGCGCCCTGCCGCAAGTCCAGGGTCACGGCACCCGAGGGCACGTTGAGGAACACGCCGACGCCGAGGCGCCCCCGTCTCCGTGGCCTTCACGTCGAAGAGGTTGTTGACGAAGTACCCCTTGCGGATCGCCGGATCCGTGCTGTCGATGCTCATCGAGACACCGGCCGCGAAGCTCACGAAGCAGTCGACGCCGAACACCACGAGCTGGCCACGATCGGGCATCAGCGTGGTGCCGGCGACGGCCCCCAGCAGGGGCAAGGTCTCGGCGGCGACCATGAACATCGGGGTGCTGGAGTCGCGGCCGAGCGGTCGCCCGAGGGTGAGCGCCATGTGGGCGAACCCCGGCGCCTGGAAGTCGAAGCAGCCCGCGAACCCGGCGAGACCGGCGGTGAGCTGCAGCGACGCCTTGCCTTCGGCGTCGCTGGTCGTCGCCTTGAGCGAGTTGGCCTCGTCGCAGCGATCGCACTTGTCGGCGCCGCACGCCACGACCTTCGCGCCAGCGATGGGCCTCTGCTCCGCGTCGAAGGTGGTGACGCGAAAGGTGATCCTCACCTCCTTGGTGGTGGGGGCCGTCCAGCGGTAGTTCCCCACGCACTGGTAGAGGCCCGTCCCGGCGACGGGGCACTCGGCGCAGCTCGTGTTGCTCCAGCACTCCTTGAGGGCGCTGGCCGCGGCAGCCCCCTCGGGATGAGCGGCGGCGCAGCTGTCGGCCGACTCGGGGTCGATGCTGACGCTGGCGAGGCACGCCGCGCGACGCTCGCACTCGCCCGCCACCTCGGGGGTCGTGCCCGCGTCGCTGTCCGCTGCGCCGACGCCCGATCGGATGCAGGCGAGCTCCTGGGGCCCACACGCCGCGTCGAGGCACTTGCACCGGTCCTTGTCCGCGAAGAGGCCGCCGAGCCCAGTGATGCCGTAACACTCCTCGGTACACGAGGTGCGAAAGCACCGGTCCAGGTCGCGGAACGAAGCCTCGGTGGCCGCGAGCGGGGAGAGCTTCTCGCAGGTCGCGCGGCACTTGGGGTCGTCTACAGCGCACCTGGCGATGCACGCATAGAGCGGGAGGCAGGTACGACTCTTCTCGCAGGTCGTGGCTGCGACCTTGCACGTATCCGCGGCGCAGCGCGCGCACAGAGGCGAGGCGTGGGCTATGAGGGGCGCGTTTCCCTTGGGGATCGGCTCGATCCCGAGCGCCGCGTCGCAGCCGACCACCCCGACCGAGACCAACCAGAACAGAGCCGCGCGACGCACCGTCGGGTACCATACCACGTGATGACGGTGCGACCGCTCCATGCCGCTCGTGACCGCCCTGCTCGGGGGCTGCGCGTCGAGCGGCGGTGACGATGCGTCGACCGGCGCGGCCTTGGACGCGGAAGCGCCGACGAGCGACACCAGCCTGGACACGAAGACGCCGGACGCGACCGCGGACCTGGATGAAGCCTGTGCCCCGCGCCGGGGTAGCCGGGAGGTTCTACCGCAGATCTCAGGCCGGACGCTCGTGCGGGGAGAGCAGGCCGTGGCGGCGCCAGCCCACCCGGGCGAGCCAGGTGTGGGCCGCGACGACAGGTGTGCTCACGTCGAGCGGCGCTCCGCGGCGATCGCGAAGGCCATCGCACCACGGCGCCGACGAGCACGGGTCGAGCAGGGTCGGCACGCGCACCTGGTGCTTCTTGAAGTTGAAGAGCACGTAGGCGAGCGCGAACCGGACCTCGCGGGGCGTGCGGAGCGCGCGGGTGTGGTAGCGGTCGTCGAGCACGCGGCCCTTGCGGCCGCAGGCGCGGTTGACCGCGCGCGCGAGACGGATGCCGAGCGAGCGCGCGCCCGCCCGAAGGGCGCTGGAATCGTTCGCCTCCACCAGTAGGTGCACGTGGTTGTCCTGCACGGAGAAGTGGATGACACGAAAGGTGCCGCGCTGGGCCGCGCGCAGCGCGCGGACGACCGCCGGGAACACCTCCATCGAGCGCAGCGAGGGCAGCCCCGACATGCACCGGAGGGTGAGGTGCACCGGCGCCCACCCCACATGAGGCGGTCGGGTGCGGTGGGGGACGAGCGGCCGCGGCGCGACGCGCGGACGTCCGGCGCCCGGACGACGACCACCCCACCCGTGGGTGCGTTGGAGCTCGAGCTGGACGGGGTGCTTCGCCACTTGATTGAGCGTAGTCTTGGATCGACGGAGGTCAAGTATGGAGCGACTGGGTGTCCGGTCTAGGGACATGGGTGACGGTTTGTGCGGGCATATGGGTCCTTTCCAAGCCGCGCGCGACCCCCCCCGGGGTCGGCAAGCGTTGCGGCAAGGAGGTGACCTTGCCCTAGAAGGAGACCTCACTCGTGAGTGCCATGAGGAAGCGTCATCCAAGGCTGGTGGCGAGCGGCCGCTGCGTACCGCCGTGCCTACATCCTGCGCAGCGCTCCCCGTTGACGATCCCCCGTCCGGGGCCTCTCCTGGTCGGATGCGGGCTTTCCTTCGTGGTGGGATCGCGCTGAGCGCGTGCCTCGTGGTCGTGCAGGCGGGGGCGTGCGGCGGCGGTGGCTCCGACGACCCGAACGACGGCGGCGTCGACGCGGTGTCCGACGTGCCGCCTTGCACCGACTGCACGCCGACGGGCGACGGCACGTTCGCGCTGCCGTCGCCGGCGGGCGCGACGCTGTGGACCACGACCACCATGGACAAGGTGCTGCGCGAGGCCACGCCTCCCACCAAGGCCGGTGCGGCCATCAGCCTCTCTGCGGCCCGGAACGAGTTCGAGCCGTTCCAGGTCGTCGTCCGGCCCGACGCTGCAGCCACCGTCACTGTCACGATGACGCCGTTCACCGGGCCCGGCACCCTCGACCGCATCGAGATCCGGCGCGTCGGCTACGTGAAGATCGCCGAGTCGTCGGACCCGGGCTCCATCAAGAGCCCCGAGATGCCCGACCCGCTCGAGCCGATGAAGTTCGGCGCCGCCGAGTCGCTCGCGGGGGGGCGCAACCAGCCCTACTGGATCACCGCCTACGTGCCGCCCGACGCCAAGCCCGGCGACTACACCGCGACCCTGACCATCAGCGTCGGCGCGGCGAAGCAGGACGTGCCGGTGAAGCTCCACGTGTTCGACTTCGCGCTGCCGCCGCAGATCGGCTTCGACGGCAACTGGAACGGCTCGTTCGAGGCGCTCGGCGGGGGCGAGAGCCTCGCCAAGGTGAAGGCGCTCAAGACCTGGTTCTACGAGCACCGCCTCACGCCGAGCGGCGTCGCGTGGCCCGCGGGGCTCAACTACGACGGCGGGATCGAGTTCGACTGCGCGACCGGCAAGCTCGTCGACAAGGCGGGCGACTACGAGATGTCGTCGCTCGGCCCGCAGTACGTCGACGGCAAGGGGTGGAACGGCGTCGGGTTCCCCTCGTTCCAGGCCATGGACTTCGTGAACAACTCGACGCCGCGGCCGCAGAAGTTCTGTGGCATCGACCGCGGGCCGACCCACTACGGGCCGCCCGACTACGAGGCGGCGTGGGCCAAGCTGCTCGCCGCCGTCGACGCCTACGTCGTCGCGCACGGCTGGCAGAGCAAGGCCTACTACTACGTGCAGAACGAGCCGCAGACCCCGGCCGACGACGACCTCGCGGCCACCCTCGCCGAGCTCACCAAGCGCGCCGCGCCCAACCTACGCATCGCCATCAGCGAGCAGCCCAAGGCGGGCATCGCCGAGAACCCGAAGGGCAAGGGCGCGAGCTACGACCTCTGGTGGGCCGACCTCTCGCACTTCGACCCCGTCTACGCGAAGACGCGACAGGCCAAGGGCGAGCAGGTGTGGTGGTACTTCCTCTACGGAGACCTGCCCCCCTACTTCAACCCGATCACCATCGACCACCCGGGCATCGAGTCGCGCATCGCGTTCTGGGCCGCGTGGAAGTACCGCGTGCGTGGGTTCGCGTACTACTCGCTCACCGGCTGGGGCAAGGACCCGTACGGCAACCCGCGGCCCGAGGGCACCAACCAGAACGGCGACGGCTTCTTGCTCTACCCGCCCAGGGACGGCGAGCTCGTGACGAGCATCCGCTGGGAGCTCCTGCGCGAGGGCGCCGAGGACTTCGAGTACCTCCTGCTCGCCGCCAAGGGCACGATGCCGAAGACGCCGGACGAGGGCGCGGGGTGCGACGCCAGCGTCGCGAGCGCCGTCTCCTCGACCACGAGCTACACGCGCGACGCGACCGCCCTCCAGCACCTGCGCGACGAGCTCGGCGCGATGCTCGAGAAGAAGCGCGACGGGTGCCCGGCGCTCTCGTCGAAGGCCACCGCGGCGCACAAGCGCGGCGCGTACTACCTCAACTTCCAGGACCCGGCCGGCGAGCCCAAGGCGAGCCCGCTGGTGGTCGACGGGCACGAGTGGACCAAGATCGGCTGGTCGGCGTACGACGCGAAGGCGGGGTTCGGCTGGGCGGGCCCCAACATCGGCAAGGCCGACATCATGCTCTACCAATACCTCGTCTCGGCGCCGGTGAACGAGCTGCAGAAGAGCGTCATCTACGACGACTACGGCCGCACGGACACCTTCGTCTGGGACATCGAGAACGGCAAGTACGCGGTCACCGTCTCGATCGGCTGGCACGGCAAGACCTACGCGAAGAACCGCGTGGTCGTGGAGGGCAAGGTGCTGTTCGACGACGTCGCCACGACGCCGGCCCAGCCCTACGTCGTCAAGACCGTGGAGGTCGACGTCACCGACGGCAACGTCACGCTCGAGGCGGGCCAGAAGGACGAGTACACGATGCTCAACTGGATGAGCATCGAGCCCCGCTGAGGCTCGCCTGCCGCGCCGAAGGGCCTCCTCCGCCCAGGCGTGCGCCTCTTGCACAAGCCATTCACCGCCTCGGTGCTCCTCGAGGCGGTCGATCGCGCGCTGCGCGACGGCGCGCCCCGGAGATGAGTCTCAGAAGCGGCCGATCGAGAAGTTGAAGACGGGCAACGGCTCGTTGAACTCCTCGTAGCGGCTCACGTTGAACCCGAGGTCGAGCGCGATCGGCCCGACCGGGGTCTCGATCGAGAGGCCGGGGCCGACCGTGTAGCGGAGGCGCCAGGGCTGAAAATTCTTGCGCTCGCGCCAGGTGTTCGCCGCGTCGAGGAAGAAGACGATGCCGCCCCACTTGAACGCGGCGAGTCGCAGCTCGATGCGAGGGTTGATGAACACGTTGCCGCCACGGCGGGCGCTGCTGACGAGCGTGCTGCCGCATTCCGAATCCGGGAAGCCAGGGATCGCCACCGTGGGGTTGCCGCTCGTCGAGCCCGCGATCTGGCTGCACGGCACGTCCGCGAGGCGCGCTCCTGGGTTGCCGAGGAGCTCGTCGATCGAGTCCTGCGGGAGCATCTGGCCCGGGAAGAACCCGCGCACGCTGTCGAAGCCACCGAGGTAGAAGAGCCGGTCGGGGTAGGTGCTGCACACCTTCGGGTCCTGCCCCGCGCAGCTCCCGGTGTTCATGTTCACCCCACCGCGAAGCTCGAACGCGAGCACCGACTTCCCGGGGAGGAACGGCACGCGGAAGTAGACGCCGCTCGACCCCTGCAGGTGCCAGAACTGCTGGCGCGCCTGGTCCTCGCCTGGCGTGAGGAAGCTCTGCACGTATTCGGCCTGCATGGCCACGTAGCCGTTCTTGGTGGCGCCGAGCTTGTTGTCACGGAAGTCGGCGATCGCGCTGACGCTCGTGGCGAGCACCCCCGTGAGCCCCTCGGGCACGCGCAGGATGTTGGCGAGGGCCGGGTTCCTGTCGATGAGCGCGGTGGAGGTCTCCTTCCCGAGCTGCTTGAAGAAGTTGCGCTCGATGGCCCCGGCGAACACGAAGCTGAGCCAGTCCAGGGGTTGGTAGCTGAACGAGAGGATCGCCGTCGTGCGGTGCAGCTGGAAGTCGCGCCGCAGGTCGTTGATGTCCGCGAGCTCGAGGGTGGTGCGCACGGGCCCGAGGAGCGGGTTGTGCGGCGCGGAGAGCGAGAAGCTGAGGCGCCGCGCGACCTGGTCGAGCTGCGGGAGCGAGCGCCAGCGCCGGATGAGCTCGCTGTCGTAGAGCTTGCAGGCCTCGCCCTCGTTGCAGAACAGGAACGGCTGCTTGGAGACGCGCAGCGAGAACTTCGCCTCGACCGCGTACTGCAGCAGGTGGCGAATCTGGTAGTCGCCTACGAAGCGCAGACCTTCACCGAGGGAGTAGCCGAGCCGGTAGTCGATGCTCTGGCGGGGCCGCTCCGCGAGCGAGACCACCACGACCTTTCGCTTGGCGGGCACCGACGGGTTGACGAGCTGGATGGCCACGCTCGAGAACGAGCCGAGCTGGGAGAGCCGCTCGATGCTGCGTCGCACGAGGCGCGCCTTGAACGGGTCTCCGTCCTTGATCAGCAGGCGATCGCGGATCAGTGACTCGGTGGTGCGCCGGGCGCCCGTGATCTCGATGGCGTCGATGATGGTGAGCTCGCCCTCGGTGACGAGGAACCGCACCCGCGCGCGCGAGCGATCGGGCGAGTACTCGAAGGTGGCCTTCACGCTGGCGAACGCGTAGCCCTCGTCCTTGTAGTAACCCTCGAGCTGAGCCCGCGCGAGGTCGACGTCGCGCAGCGAGAGCGGGGCTCCCATCTTGAGCGACGAGCGCGCGCCGCTCTCCTTGAGGAGCACCTCGGGGGCGAAGGCCTTGGTGCCCTCGAGCTTGAGGTCCCAGAGGTACGACCGAGGCCCCGGGTTGATCGGGATGACGACGGTGATGGAAGGCGAACACGCGCGCCCCTTGAGCGGATCGGGCGAGCACGTGGCCTTCTTGTCGGGGAGCGGGATGGGCAGCGGCAGGTGGTTTCCGTCGAACAGGCAGAGCTTCTTCGGGTCGGGGGCGATCTGCGGCATCGGCACGCAGCTCTTCGGACCCGAGGACTTGGGGTCGCACGCCGCGCGGGAGGGCACGGCCTCGCCGATCTCGACGAACAGGTACCCCTCGGAGCGGAACAGGTCCTTGAGGTGCTCGATGGCCTTCTCGTAGGCCTCGGGCACGAACGTGCGCGTGGGGCTCGGCCCCTCGGGCTCGGGGCGCGCGCCGCTCGCCACCCCGTCTTGCTTGCCGAGGGCGCCGTCGATCGCGCTCGAGCTCGGCATGGTGACGTTGCCGGCCTCGAGCTCCTCCTCGAGGAAGGCGTCGATCTCCTTGTCGAGGCGCTCGGGATCGAGGGCGCCGGTGAGGCACGGGTACACCCGCTTGGCGACCGAGACGATCTGGCCCTCGCGGATGCGGATGCGGAGGGTGCGGATCGGGTCGCCCGGCTTTCCGAGCAGATCGGGCTCCACCTGCACGTCGAGGCGCCCGCGCCGCACGTAGGCGGCCTCGATCTTCGAGGCGAGGCGAGACGGCGACCGATCGGTCTCGTGGGCCAGGTCGAGCACCTCGAGCAGCCCCTCGCGGTCGAAGATCATCGTGCCGTCGAAGGAGACGAGGATCTTCGAGCCGGGGACGACGGTGACGGTGACGGTCACCTGCCCGTTCTTGTTCGTGGAGACGGCGTGCGAGACCACGGCCTGGTGGAAGCCCGCCACGCGCAACGCGTTGCCGAGGTTGCGATCGGCGAGGTCGAGCAGCTCCTCGTCGGCGCGGTCGCCGACCGCGACCTCGTACGACGTGGCGGCGGCCTGGGCGGCCGGGTCCCACAGCGGCAGCCCGGCGAACACGCGGCTCCCCACCGTGGCCTGCTTGCCGGGCTCGATGGTGACCTGCACCACCACGACGAGCGGCTTGTCCGTCTCGATGGTGCTGACGGCGGCGACGGTCGAGGGATAGCCGCGCTTCTGGTAGAGATCCTGGATCTTCTGCTGCGCGCTCTCGAGCGACTTCTCGGTGACCTGCCGGATGTCGTAGAGGCCGGCCGCGCGGAGCATCTCCTCGTCGCCGAGCACGTTGCCGCGCACCACGAGCTTGCGCACGTAGCGCCCGGGGACCACCACGTAGCCGACCTCGACCCCGCCCTCCTTGGCCTCGAGGGTGATCGAGCCCTCGGCGAAGCCGCCGGCCGCGAGCAGGCGCGCGAGCTCCTTGCGGGCCTCCTCGAGCACCAGCGGCTCACCGATCTCGGGCAGGGTCACCAGCGGCGGCTTGGTCCAGATGTGGCCGTCGACCTTGATGGTCACGCGGACCACGTTCTTGCCCTCGAAGTCGCTCGACGCACCGATCGACGGCGGCATCTTCGGCAGGTCCTGGGTCTGCGCCCCCGCCTGCCCTACGAGGAGCAACCCGATGCAGAGGAGCAGGAGCCGGAAGAGGTGACGCACGGACGGGCACAAGATCGCCGGCCTTTCGGCGAGCGTCGAGTCAGAAGTCGAAATCGAGGCGCCAGCGGATGTCGATGCCGATGTTGCCGGAGGTGGAGATGTCGTTGACGTTGTCGTAGGCGAGCTGGACCGAGGTCCCCTTCTTGATCTGGGAGAGCTTCCACTCGATGTTGGCCTGGATCTCGCGCCGCTCGCCGATGTTGGTGGTGACGCTGGCCCGGATGTCCTCGGTGATCTTCTTGCCGAAGGTGACCTGCGGCTCGGTGCGGCCGGTTCGCAGGCTGTAGGCCGTCCCGAACCGGATGTCGTCGATGACGGGGATGGCCTGCTTGAGGGTGTCGTCCACGCCGGCCGCGCTCGCCACGAGATCGAGCCCGGCGCTGCCGACGCCCACGGCGCCGACCTGCGCGGCCTCGGCCTTGGTCATGCCGAAGTTGAGCAGGAAGAAGATGTCTTCCTGGGAGAGCGTGGGCTCGCTCGAGAGGTCGAGCTTGAGGTTCTGGCTCGTGCCCCAGACGTGCAGCTTGATGTGGTACTGCGAGCCCGCGCCCGTGGTGCCGGCGCGCGTGTAGTCGGTGGCCGCGCTGATGTCGATGTCGGGGTCGATCTTGGTCTCGTCGGCGAACTTGAGCGAGCCCTCGCGGATCTCGTAGGCCTGGCGCCGGAAGCGGAACACCCCGCCGCTCTGCACGAACATGTCGCCGAGCAGGCCGAAGCGCTGGTTGGTGCCCACGACCTGGAGGCCGCCCTTGCCGATCACCATCGTCATGTCGACGAGGTTGTTCTTGGCGCGGAAGCCGTGCTTCGCGCGCACGTCGACGGCGAAGCGCAGCACGTCCTTGGCCGGGTCGTAGGCCACCACGTCGGTGGGCTTCGGCGGCGCGTTCACGTCGAGGACCTTGATCGGCTTCTCGTAGAGGAAGTCCTGGATGTTCACCTCGCCGGTCACCGACGCGGGCTCGGCCTCGATGCCGATCGCGGTGTCGCCCGGGGTCCAGGTGGTGTTGAGGTCGGCGTCGAAGGTCATGGACATGGACTTGCCGTAGGCGAAGTGCACGTCGCGCATGACCGTCTTGATGCGCGCCTCACCGGGGGTGAAGCCATTGAGGGCGACGCCGCCGGTGACCGAGAGCTTGCCGCCGCCCATCTCGCCGGCGAACTTCTCGATGGTGACGCCCGTCTTCGGGTCGAGCTTGATCCGCCCGTTCACCGCGACGAGCGGCAGCGAGAACCCCTTGAAGCTGAAGCTCGCGTTCTCGAGGCCGAGCTCGCCGTCCCACGTGGGCTTGTTCAGCGTGCCGCCGATGCCGACGCGCGCGAACGCCTTGCCCTCGGCGCGCTCGATCTTGGGGAAGTACTCCTCGAGCCGGGACAGCGGCAGGTTGGGCAGCTCGATCAGCGCCTTGACCTTGGGATCGCCGGGCACCGTGCGGTCGATCGCGCCCTCCACGGTCAGCTCGGTCGGGAGCTCGCCGAAGCGAATGGCGAGGCGGGTCTTGGGGACCGACACCCCCTTGGTGCCGAAGGTGATGGTGGGCGTCGTGCCGGTGGTGGCGACCGACGCGTCCGCGCGGGCGACGTCGAGCGTGAGGTTCGCGACGCTGCCCTCGCTGTCCCACCAGGCCTCGAACGGGTAGCGCTGGAGGTCGAGGTCGAACGACACCTTGCCCGTGATCGGGATCGGCGGCGGCGGCGGCGGCGCGTACTTCGGGTCGAGCGTGTCGACCGCCTCCTCCTTCTTGATCATCGCGAGCGGGCCCACGTCGAGCTGACGCACGACGACCTTGCCGCTCGCCACCTTCTTGCGCTGGTCGGTGAAGCGGAAGGCGACGAGCTTCATGGTGCCGTCGAAGAGGTCGCCGTCGATTTGGTACTCGCCCTGCACCGCGTCGGCCGCATACTTGACCGGGTCGAACGGGGCGGTCGCGGTCTTGGCGTAGCAGCCCTTGGCGTCGGGCGCGGGAGAGTCGGCCATCATCGGCAGCGGCGAGCGCAGCACCGTGAAGCGCGAGGCCTTGAGGACCTGCCCCCCGACCCGCAGCGGCGACATGTAGACGTCGGCCGCGATGCGCATCGTGTCGAGGGTGCCGCCGACCTCGGCGACCGCGTCGACCGTGCCCTTGATCGGGATGGTCGTGGCCGGCATCGAGCTCAGCGACTCGAGGGCGAGCCCGGCGACGGTGGTCTTGAAGTCGAGCTTGCCGCCGCGGGTCATCTTGCCCGAGACGACGACCGCGCCGCCGCCCTTCTTCTGCAAGGTGGCAGAGTGCACGTCGAGGTCCATCCCGAGGCCACCGCCGTCCAGATCGAACCAGTGCACGCTCAGATCGCCCGTGCCACCCGAGAAGCGCTCGCCGAACAGGTCGAGCACCAGCACCTTGGCGGTGACGTCGAGGTCGAGCTTGCCCTTGCCGCACGGATCGCCCTCGCCGCCGACGAGGAAGCGACCCCGCGCGTCGAAGCCGAGGTGGCCCTGGATGCCGTCCCAGCGCGGGTCCTTGTCCATGCCGAACACCGTGTAGAAGTCCTCGAGCGCCATGTTGGCGCTCTTGGCGAGCACGTCGATCACGGGGCCGGCGGGCCGGCCGAGGTCGAGGCGCATGCTCGACACCTCGTAGCGCGACTCACCCTTCTTGGCCTTGGCCTGCTGCACCTCGACCACGGTGTTGTCGAACTCGAAGGCGCCGCTCTCGATGTCGCCGAGGCCGAACTTGTCGAAGGTGAACCCGGCGAGCTGCATGGTGCCCTTGCCACGCGGGTGGTCGAACGTGCTGCGCATCTCGAGCGCGAGCTTGCCAGTGCCGGCGATGGGGAACGCGGTGATCGGGCTCGCGTCGGCGAGGTCGACCGGGTCGGCGGTGGCGTCCACCTCGAGCCTGTTGTCGAACCCGAGCTGCACGCGCGCCGCGAGCTTGGTGCCGCCGAACGCGGCGGAGAGGTGCTCGAACGCGAGGTACGCCGGGCGCACGGCGACCTTGCCACTGACCGCCGCGGCGCCCCCCGTCTTGGGCGCGAGCCCGATGAGGTGCCCGGGGTTCGGGCCGTCGAGCGCGCGCGCGGCGAGCTCGAAGTGTTGCGACTTGATTTCGACCCCGCCGTCGAGCTCCAGCGGATCCAGGTGCCCCGACAGGCTGACCTTGGCCTCCTTGAAGTCCCACCGTACGTGAGGATGGCGGGTGATCCCGAGCTCGTAGACGAGCCCGCCGATCGCGAGGTCCTTGATGTCGACGGTGGCGCGGAGCGGCAGCTGCTTCTTCGCCCCCGGCACCTCGGTGAGCCGTGCCTCCACCTCGGACAGGGTGACCTTGCCCCCGCCGTACTTCACGAGCTCGAGGCGATGGGTGCCGACGACGAGGCCCGGGTCGAGGTAGACGTCCCCCTCGAGCGACTCTCCGAAGCGGAACTGCGAGAAGCGCAGGTCGTGGGCCTGGAGCCGACCGCGCGCCTTGGCGGAGGAGAGCGAGGCGAGCGGCTTGTCGAGGTCGACCGACGCGGCGAGGTCGAGGTCGAGGGTGAGCCACCCGTCGAGCGGCGGCAGCGCGACGTAGCGCGTCGCGAGCAGCGTGGGCGCGGTGACGACCACCTTGCTGCCCGTCTTGCCGAGCGAGAGCCGCGGCTTGCCGTTCTCGGCCTTGGGCAGCTCGAGCTCGACGCGCGCCAGGTCGAGGGCGAGCACCTGGTCGGGCGTGGTGGCGCCCGGGGCACAGGAGGGCTCGGGGCTCCTCCCGAGATCGTGGTCGAGGCGGGCGTCGATGGTGAGGCGACGGAGCTCGAGGGTGCGCGCGTTCGGCGCGTCGGTGAGACGCACGTTGACGGCGAGCTGGCAGAGCGCATCGTCGTCGAACGCGAGGTAGGGCTCGAAGTTCTTCGCCGACTGCGGGCCGAACCGGTCGGGCAACGGCAGCGCATGTAGCTGCTGGCGCTGGGTGTGGAGCGCGCCCTTGGCCCGCTTGAGACGCGCGTCGTAGACGTACGTGGCCTCGCCGCTGACGTCGACGTCGAGGTCGAGCGCGGAGAGCTCCGCCGACGCGGTGGGGACGCCGGCGTCGACGACGCGCACACGGAACGTGCCGTGGGTGATCGCGAGCGTGCGGATCGGCGGCTCGAGGGAGGTCTCCTTGGGCTTGTCCGGCTTCGGGGGCAGCTTCAGCGGGAGGTTCGTGAGCTTGCCGTCGGTGACCTCGGCGTCGACGACCGGGTCGAAGACCTCGACGCCATCGATGACCGCGTTGCCCGAGAGGAGCGAGAACGGGCGCACGGTGACCCGCGCCTCGGCGACGGTGAGGAACGGCCGCGCGCGATCGGTGCTCTCGACCCGCACGTCGCGCAGCACGATCCCGGGCGGCCAGGTGGGGCGCTCCATGCGCAGCTTGACGTCGAGGTTGGTCTCCTTCTTGACCAGCGCGATCACCGTCTGCTCGATCCGCGCGCGGACCTTGGGCAGCCGCAAGAGGAACGGCACGGCCACCACCGCGAGCCCGATGACCACCTGCACCAGCAAGAACAGCCCCGCGAGCCAGCGACCGAAGTCGGGCCCTCGCAGGTGGAGCAGGTGGCGGCGCGTCACGCAAAGGTCCTAGGCAATTCCTAGCCCATGGGGAAAGAAGCTGCCTCCTCGACGATGGGCCATGGACGTGTAGACGGATCCGGACAGGGATCCGTTCACCCGGTCACAGGTCGAAGGTGACCCCGATGGCCAGACCGAGTCGGGTCGAGCACAAGGTTTCTTCGGCAGATCCGCTGATCAGCCGCTCACCCTGGAGGGCCAGGTAGGGCTCCCAACCGTCGAGGCGCACCCGCACCCCGAGCTTGCCGGTGAACAAGGTGCCGCCGAGGTCGGTAGCGATTGGGCTGCGGACGCGCACCCAGACCCCGTGCACGGACCCCTCGACGAAGGGGGCGACGTCGGTCGTCAGGACCACCCAGCGTAGCGACAGGCCGAACGACCACTCCTGGATGCTGGCCTTCTGCGCCGTGAACGCGCTCGTGGGGCCCTCGCCGGCGCGCGCCGCGAACCCGCTCTCGGCGTAGACCCCGAGCCCGCTGTCCCACTGGTAGCCGGTGCCGACACGCACGCCGGCGCCGCCGAGGCCCCGGAGCTCCTGGGTCTGCACGGTGCTGCCCGCGTGCACCCCGGTGACCGCCACCCAGTGGCCGAGGGCGGGCTCGTCGACGTAGGTGGCCGCCGACGCCTTGGCCGCGCACAGGAGCAGACTGGAGACGAGGAGGGCACGCATGCCCGGGGTCGGCGCCGGCCTGGGCGGAGTTGCGCGCTATCCGACGATGGAGAAGCGCAGCTCGCGCTTCTCGCCGTTGCGGATCATCGAGACGCGGATCTCGCTCGCCACGCCGAGCGAGCGGAAGGCCTTGTCGGCCTGGTAGTCGCGCTCGATGGGGAAGCCGTTCACGCGGGTGATCACGTCGCCGACCTGCACGTCGACGCCCTTCCACATGTCGCCGTGCAGCGCGACGACGCGCCAGCCGACGAACTTGCCCTTGTCGTCGAGCTCGGGGTCGACCTCGACGTGGGTGAGGAATTTCCCGAGGCCGCCGGCGACGGCCATGTCGACGGCTTCGCGCGAGACGGAGTCCTTGGGCTGCGCCTCGATCGGCGGCGCCGAGGACTCCTTGAGCGCGAGCCGCGAGGGGGCCGCGGGCTCCTTGGCACCGGCGCACGCGACGAACGCGAGCGCCGTGCCGAGCGCGAGGGCACGAGCAGGACCGACGGCCATGGTGGTGGTCTAACGGTCGGGGGGGGCTCCGGCAAACTTCTCGGCCCGCCGGGCACAAAAACGCCGAAGCGGCCCGAGTTGGGCCGCTCCAGCACGTCTCGCTCTAGAAACTTGTTGGCTGTTGCGGCCGCCCATGGAGGCGGCCGCTGTTCACTGCGCGCGCCTGCGGCTCGCTCCGCTCACTTCTTGGCGGCGGGCTTCTTGGCGGCCGGCTTCTTGGCGGCCGGCTTCTCTTCGGCCTTGGCGGGCGCCTTCTTGGCGGCGGCCTTGGCGGGGGCGGCCTCGGCCTTGGCGGCCTTCTTCTCGGCCGGCTTGGCCTCGGTCTTCGCCTTGCCGTTGCGGCGCGCGTAGGACTGGTGCGCGTCGAGGAGGCGCGGGACCGGCCAGCCCTCGATGCTCGTGCGGAAGCCGGTGTCCTTGGTCTTGCCGGCGGCCTCGATGACGGCGTCGATCAGCTTGGCGCGCGTGCCCCACTTGGTCTCGACCGTGGTGAAGGTGTCGAGAAGGCGGAGGAGCTTGGCGTTCGAGACGTGGGCCAGGCCCTTGCTCTCGTTGAGGCGGGGGACCCAGAGGGCGTCGCCGACGAACTTCTGCACGGCCTCGACGAGCTTCTTCTTGTCGCCGAACTTCTCTTTGACGATCTGGGAGGGGGTCTTGGCCATGGGCTTGCTCTTCCGGGTGTACGCGGGTCGACCCGCGTGTGGGTCACGGCCGCCGAGGGGAGATTCCCTCCGCGGGGGGTGGAGCGGTTAGCGCCCGACGAGGGGGGGGTCAACGCCGGAGCCGGACAATATTCCCGTGGTGAAGAGTCATTCCTGGGAATGGGTGAATAGGCCCCACCCTCCCCCGGTCGAAGGTAGGCTCACGTCCGGCTCACCTTGCGAGGAACCATGCGCAACCTTCTTGCCGTCCTTCCGCTCCTGGCCCTGACCGCTTGCACCGTGCGGGTCGTCGATCACACGAACAGCCCCCGGCCCGCCCCGGCGCCGGCCGCGGCGCCTCCGCCTGTTGCCCCCGCGCCCGGACCGGCCGTGGCGCCCGCGCCTGCGCCTGCGCCCGGCCCTGGCCCCGTGGTCGGAGCCCCGGTCTCGGCCGGCGTGGATCAGTTCCCGGTCAACCAGCCGGTGGTCACCGAGTACGCCCCGCCGCCCACGCCGCCGCAGCCCACCAACAACTCCGTGGCCTCGGGTCAGCCGCCCCACCTCCACCCGAGCGCGCCCGCCGCGTACTGGATCTGGCGTGACAGCAACGGCTGGTGGCACGTGCGCACCACCACCAAGAAGTACCTCCACCGCTTCCACGGCACCGTGAAGTCGGTGGGTGGCAACATCGCCATGGTCAAGGGCACCCGCCTCGAGATGAACGATCGCCTCAAGACCAACGGCAAGGCGCTGTGGTTCGCGTTCGACACCCAGGGCCACCTCGACGGCTTCGACTTCACCACGAGCGACAACCAGTGCGTGACCTTCAACCTCAGCACCTCGGCCGGCAAGGCCATCTACGTGGGTGCGGGCGAGGTCCAGCCGAGCACGGGCTACTTCACCGTCTGCCCGTGATTTCCGGCCGTCCTCAGATCTGACGAGTGACGTGACGAGGGGCCGCCAGCGATGGTGGCCCTCTCGCTTTTGTTGGCTGTAGCGGCCCCATGGAGGCGGCCGCTGTTCACTGCGCTCACTTGTCTCAGGCGGTCGTGGCGCGGACGAACACGTGGCCGGGGGAGAGCCAACCGCGCTCCACCTCGAGGGGGCGTCCGTCGTCGTCGCGCGCGAGCGCGGCGATCAGCGCCAGTTCTTGCTCGGTGAACATGCGGCGGAGCGACACGAACGAGTCGTGGACGATGGGCATGCCCAGGCGCCCGATGAACGCGGAGAGCAGCGTGATGGTGACCCCCGCGACGGCGTTGCGCTCGCCGTCGACGAGCACGGCCCCGCTGCGCGCCGCCGAGGCCCCGCGCCCAGCATCCGCGCGACGAAGCCCGGCGGGAAATGGTGAATCGACTGCGTGCAGGTGACGACGTCGATCGGGCCGCCGATCTTCGCGGGCAGCGAGGCGAGATCGAGCGCGTCGTGGGGCACGAACGCGAGCGCGCTCTCGGGGAGGAACAGCCGGCGCGCGTGGGCCTCGCCGATCCCCAGGTACTCGGGCACGAGGTCGGTGGCGATCACCCGGCAGCGGCCCTCGCGCGCCCCGAATCGCAGGGCCATCGCCACGGCGAACATGGCGTGGCCGCTGCACAGATCCACGAGGGTCGGGCACTCGACCCCCGACCGTCGCGCGTGCTCGACCAGCGGCTCGATGGCCGCGAAGAACGCCTCGTACGCGCCGATGGTCTCGTTCAGTCGATCGAGCCGGTCGAGCGCGCGCACGCGCACGTCGCGCGGGAGGCGTGGGTCGTCGATCCACTCGGGGTCGTTCGCGTACCAGGCGCGGTCGAAGGCGTGGGCGGCGCGCTCGATCGCTCCCTCGACGACCTGGGCCTCGGCGTCCCCGCGCAGGTCGGCGACCGCGGCGCCGACGGTCGCGTCGTACTCGCTCACCGAGCCACCCGCGAGGGCGTCGATCCGGGGCGACCAGCGCGCGATCGCGTCGGGCAGCGCACGCTCGCGGAGGGCGGCGCGCTGGGCGCGCAGCGGAGGGCCCGCGACGATGCGGAGGATCGGTCGGACCGCTCGGACCGTCAGCGGGTCGAGGACGGGGTCGAGCACGTCGGCCAGCGGCAGCAGCGGATCGAGGTACGACATGCCGACAGCGTCGCGCGTCCACGGGCGGCGGTGGCGGGATTTCTCGACCGTGCCCAAAGACAAAGCCCCCGTTCCGAGGGGAACGAGGGCGATGCGATCGAGCGGCGCTGTTCAGGGCTTGTCGAAGAAGGCCCCGAGACGGGTGCCGAGGCGGGGAACCCAGGCCCAGCCGAACACGAGGAAAGTGATGATCCCTACGAAGATCCACTCCCCTCGCGTCAGGCCGAGCAGGTTCATTCGTCCTCGCCCTCGTCGGCCTTCTTCTCGTCCTTCTTGGGCTCGTCCTTCTTGGGCTCGTCCTTCTTGGGCTCGTCCTTCTTGGACTCGTCCTTCTTGGGCTCGTCCTTCTTGGACTCGTCCTTCTTGGGCTCGGCCTTCTTCTCCGGCTCGGACTTCTTGGCGGCGGGCTTCTCGGCCTCCTCCTCGTCGTCGTCGGCCTTCGTGGTCGGCTTCGCCGCCGGCTTCTTGTCGGCGGCCTTCTTGTCGGCGGCCTTCTTGTCGGCGGCCTTCTCGCCAGCAGCCTTCTCGTCGGCCGCGGGCTCGTCGGACTCCTCGTCCTCGTCGTCGCCCTCGTCCTTCTTCCACTCCTCGCCGCGGGCCATCGCTGCTTCCATCTCGACGAGCTCGGGGACGCCCGCGCCGAGGTCGGCCGCGACCGCCGGGTCGGCGACCGCGATGTCGAGACCACGACGGTAGTAGACGGCGGCCATGGCGCCCGTGAGGAGCGCGATCCACTGCGAGGTGGAGAGCTGCACCATGTCGACGGCGGTGAACTTGTTGGCCGGGCGCAGCACCATGAACACCGCGAGCGGGATCAGGATGGCGATCGACTTGGCGATGACGCGGAAGCGCTCGGAGACCATGTTCGAGAGGCCGAACACGAAGGAGAGGGCGAGCACCATGAGGCACACCGGGTAGATGATGTGCGGCTCGAAGTGCGGGCCGTAGGTGCCGCGCTCGGCGTCGTCACGGACCATCTCGAGCATGAAGCGCAGGACGCCGTACCCGAACGTGAAGAGCAGGAAGATCTCGCCGCGGAAGAACGGCTCGCCTTCCTTCTCGCGGGCCTTCATGAGGATCTGCGGCTTGTTGGCCGGATCCGAGAGGAGCTGGTGGAGCGACTGCTCGTCGAGGTACTTGCCCGCGCGCTGGTCGTAGTACCACTCGGGGAACGTGCCGAGCTTCTCGAGCAGCTTGGGCGCGCCCTCCTTGAGGGGCTTGCCGAAGTCGCAGCCGTACATGTAGCAGCCGAGCCGCGTGAACAGGAGGCCGCTCGCCAGCGAGGGCACTGCCGCGTCGGCCCAGGCCATCAGGCGGACCTTCTTGCTCGCGCAGTAGTACCAGCTGCCGAGGAACCCGCCGAGGAACCCGCCGTAGGCGACGAGGCCGCCCGAGCGGATGGCGAACCAGTCCTTCCACGACTCGAACGAGTCGAGGTTGGTGACGATGAACAGCACGCGTGCACCGAGGATCGCCATGATCGCGGTGAACACGTAGTTGTTGGCCATCGTCTCGCGCGGCAGGCCGTCGTCCTTGGCGATGGTGAGCGAGATGTACCAGCCCACGACCAGCGACAGCCCGAGCATCACGCCGTAGGCGTAGATCGGGAACGTGGAGAGCTCGTAGCGCTCCATCTTGTACTGGAAGGGGATCTTCATCACCTTGGTGGCGAGGAAGCCCACGAGCAGGCCGGCCGCGCCGGTGATCGCCCAGTGGTACTTCTTGACCGCCTCGATCATGGAGGGCGCCAGGAGTCCCAGCACGAGACCCACGATCATGTAGATCACGGCCCGCGAGTCGGCGAACGCAGGATACGGGACCTTCCAGTGAGGAAGGGGGATCTTGAAGAGGATGGGGTGCATGGCCTCGGGCGCGGGACCGTAGTTGGCTCGGCGTCTGCCTGCTAGTGTCCATCCGCGCGCATGCGAAACCCGCGGCTTTCTCGGCTGATTCCTGTGTTGTGTGTCCTCGCCGCCTGCAAGGCCGAGCCGGACGAGGTGCTCCCCGGGGCGCCCAAGCCGGTCGCGCCCAAGAAGGCCGGGCAACCTGCCCCCCCCTGCAACGCGGGCACCGACCCGTTGCTCACGGAGGCCTTCACCGACAACTTCGACCGCACGGAGCTCGGCGCCGACTGGCTCTCCACGTCGTACGGCGCGTACGCGATCCGCGGCGGCCGGGTGTGCACCCAGAAGCCGCGCAACCATCCGCTGTGGCTCAAGAAGCGGCTGCCGGCCAACGCGCGCGTCGAGTTCGACGCCACGCCGCTCTCGCCCGACGGCGACGTGAAGGTGGAGCTGTTCGGCGACGGCTGCGCGTTCGACGTCGACGGCAAGAACTACATGGCCACGGCCTACGTCGCGGTGCTCGGCGCCCACAAGAACGCGGAGCACTGGCTCGCGCGCATGGACGAGCACGGCCCCGAGGCCAAGCAGACCCCGCTGCTCGCGGGCACCGGCTCGATCGCCAACGGCAAGCTCGTCCCGAACCAGACCTACCACTTCGAGCTCGCGCGCACCGACGGGCGCACGGTGAGCTTCAAGGTCGACGGCACGCTGGTGCACGAGATGGTCGACGACAAGCCCCCCTCGGGCAACGGCCACGACCACTTCGCGTTCAACGGGTGGGACGCGGCGGTGTGCTTCGACAAGGTGACGATCACGCCGCTGTAGGCCCCGCACACGGAGTCGCGTTACCTTCGCTGGATGGCCGAGGGCGACGCGCCGAAGAAGCCCAAGCGGGAGACGATCGAGGCGGAGATCGAGGGCCGCACCCTCACCCTCTCCAACCAGTCCAAGGTGCTCTACCCGGAGGCGGGCTTCACCAAGGGACAGGTGGTCGACTACTACCGCCGCATCGCGCCCGTGCTCCTGCCGCACCTGCGCGACCGTCCGCTCACGCTCAAGCGCTACCCGAACGGCGTCGGCGCGATGTACTTCTTCGAGAAGAACGCGACCAAGTCGCGCCCCGAGTGGGTGCGCACCGTGCCGATCTGGGGCCACGGGCGCGGCGCCGACCTGCACTACCTGCTGTGCGACGACACGGCGACGCTGGTGTTCGCGGCCAACCTCGCGGCCCTCGAGCTGCACCCGTCGCTGTCGTGCGCGCGATCGCTCGAGACGCCGACCATGGTGGTGTTCGACCTCGATCCGGGACCGCCCGCCGACCTCGTCACCTGCTGCAAGGCGGCGCTCGTGTTCCGCGCCCTCTTCGAGACGATGGGCCTGCAGTCGGTCGCCAAGACCTCGGGCAACAAGGGCATGCAGCTCTACGTGCCGCTCAACACGCCGACCACCTACGACGACACCAAGAGCTTCGCGCGCGCGATCGCCGAGGACTTCGAGCAGCGGCACCCCGACCTGTTCGTCGCCGAGATGAAGAAGAGCGTGCGCGACGGGAAGATCTTCGTCGACTGGAGCCAGAACGACTTCAACAAGACGACCATCGGCGTCTACAGCCTGCGCGCGCGGGAGCGGCCCACGGTGTCGACGCCGATCTCGTGGGCCGAGATCGAGCGCACCGCGGAGAGCCTCGACGCGCGCGCTGGTGTTCGAGCCGGACCAGGTGCTCGCCCGCGTCGAGGCGCACGGCGATCTGTTCGCGCCGGCGGTCGAGCTCCGACAGGTGCTACCCGACGGTCCGCGCGCCGCGACCAAGAAGCGCGCGCCCAGGGCCCGCAAGCCGAAGGAGTGACCGATGCTGCTCGTCGAGGACCCGCCCGTCGATCTCCCCACGCCGACCGGGCCCATGCGGACGTATCTCTACCGACCCGTCGCGGTCGGCGCGCGCGGCCTCGGTCCCTTCCCTGGGCGCTTCCCGGGCGTCGTGCTGTTCTCCGAGATCTTCCAGCGCACCCCGCCGATCCACCGGATGGCGCAGCTCCTCGCGGGGCACGGGCTTCTCGTGGCGGTGCCGGAGATCTTCCACGACCTCGAGGCCACGCCGGGCGTGGTGCTCGCCTACGACGCGGCCGGGGCGGAGCGAGGCAACGCGCACAAGGTGGGCAAGACGGTGGCGGCCTACGACGCCGACGCGCGCGCCGCGCTCGACCACCTCGCGGCGTCGCCGCACTGCACCGGTCGGCTCGGGGCGATGGGCGTGTGCATCGGCGGCCACCTCGCCTTCCGCGCGGCGCTGCAGCCGGACGTCGCGGCAACCGCGTGCTTCTACGCGACCGACCTGCACAAGGGCACGCTCGGGCGGGGCGGCGACGACTCGCTGGCGCGCGCGGGCGAGATCCGCGGCGAGCTGCTGATGGTATGGGGCCGCCAGGACCCCCACGTGCCGGACGAGGGTCGCGCGCAGATCCAGCGGCGCCTCGTCGAGGTGGGGTGCACGTTCGAGTGGCACGAGTGGAACGCGCAGCACGCGTTCCTGCGCGACGAGGGACCGCGCTATGACCCGGCGCTCGCGCACACCTCGTACGGGCTCGTCGTCGACCTCTTCCGGCGGCGTCTCACGGCCTAGAGGACAGCGCGGCTCGTCTTCCGGAGCTGCGCGCGGAGGCAGTCCTCGGCGGGCTTGTCGTCGCGAATGCGCACGAACACCGGCTGGTAGAGCTGCTCGTCGTCCGTCGCGTACAGGTAGCGCACCTCGATCACGGGGCGGTCCCCCTCGCCGAGGCGCGCGTCGAGCACGCGACGGGACTCGTTGGTGGTGCCCGCGAACACCTTGCCCACCTCGAACAGCGCGCCGCCGTCGTGGACCGCCATCAGGTACGCGTTTCCCGCGTTGGACAGCACGACCACGTCCGCCGACTTCACGAACTTGAACTTGCGCTGCGTGCTGCGGCGGCCGGACTCGTAGGGCGCCTTCCGCTGCTTGAACACCACACCCTCGGCGTGGGACGCGCGGAGCTGCTCGGCGAGCGCCCTCTTGGCCTTCGATCCGACGGCGACCGGCAGCACCCGCGTGTCCCCCTCGAGCCCCGGCGCGAGCTCCTCGTCGAGCAGCCGGAAGCGCGCCTCGTAGCCGAGCGACCGCACGTCGCGCGCGCCGATCGCGAGCACGTCGAACAACCAGTACGCGGCGCCGATCACCTCGCCGTCGACGATGGTGCCGTCGGGCAGGTAGGAGAGCCCCTCGAGCACCGCGCCCGGGACGCTGGTGGCTTGCCCGTCGCGGTTGGTGGCGACCGAGGGCGACCCGACGGTCACGAGCACGCGCACGCCGTCGAGCTTCTGCTGCGCGAGCACCGCGTCGTCGTCGAGGAAGCGCGCGAGCTCCGACTCGTCGAGCGGCTCGAGCAGCTGCGCGGCGGGACCGACCTTGGGGCGGCGGCCCTGCACGCGGCTCCCCGACCCCTCGCCCTCCTTTGGCGCGACGGCCGCGGGCTTCACCTCCTCGGTGATCGGCTGGTAGCCCTTGCTGGTCTTCTCGGCGACGAGGCGGTCGTAGGTCTTCTGGGCCTGCGCGAGCGGCACGCGCACCGCCTTGTTGCCCGAGTTGAGCGTCGAGCCGCGGCGGCCCCACCGCACCTGCACGGTGTAGGCGCCGCCGTCCTCGACGATCGCCGCGGTGTACACCTTGTCGGACGTGCCTTCCTGGAAGAACAGCTCGATGCTCGCGTGGGTGGCCATCGGTCCTCGCTTCACGAGTGGTGCTGCGGCCGCCCTGGCGCCGGGGGCGGCTCCTGCCCGGTCTTCGCCTTCGGGATCGTGGAGGCGTTGCCGTCGCGGAACGCCTCGTAGTGCGGCGAGCAGATCTCCACGCCCTCGGCGAAGAACGTGTCCTGGATGCTCTGGTTGAGCGCGGCCGACACGAGGTGCAGCTCGCGCGGGCGGTCGCAGTACGCCCGCACCTCGTAGGAGACGTAGAAGTCGTCGAGCGAGGTCTGCAGCACGTAGGGCGAGGGCGTCGCGAGCAGATCGGGCGTGCGCTCGGCGGCGGTGACCAGCAGCCGGTGCACGGTGCGCCAGGGCGCGTCGTAGCCGATGGTGACCTTGGCCGAGACCTGGACGCCCCCTTCTCCTGCGAAGCTCGAGTAGTTCACCACGCTCGCGCCCATCACGACCGCGTTGGGGACGATCACCTCCTCGTCCTTGGTGGTGCGGAGGCGCGTGTTGAAAGGGCCGAGGTCGACCACGTCGCCGACGACGTCACCGATCTTCACGCGGTCGCCGGGCTTGTAGGACCGCGAGTAGGTGAGCACGAGCCCGGCGAGCGCGTTGCCGACCACGCTCGAAGAGCCGAGCGAGATGAGCACGCCGAACACCACCGCGACCCCTTGGAACGCCCGCGACTCGCTGCCTGGCAGGTACGGGTGACCCATGACGAGGGCGACGATCCAGATGCCAAAGGTGACGATGCGCTTGGTCGGACTGGCGAGATCGGCGTGCAGCCACGAGAGCTTCATCCGGCCCTCGGACACGGCGTCGGCGAACTGCCCGACCACCCGGGTGACGAACCAGGCGACCACGAAGATCACGCCGAGCGAGACCAGGTTGGGCACGAACGCGAGGAGGCTCGCCCCGAGCGCCGCGACGGCTCCGATCACTGGACGGACGAAGTAGTCGACGACCCGGCTCGCTTGCCCGACCAGCGCGCCGACGACCACCACCCACACGTAGAGCACCGCGACGGAGGTGATCGCTCGCAACGCAACGAGCAGCGAGTGGTTCAGCTGGACCAGGACCTCGACGCTCAGCACCTCGACGGTGCGATAGCCGAGGCCCCGACCGCGCTTGCGGAGCCACCCGTCGAGCTGGGTGCGGAGCGACTCCGACCACGCACCGACTCGACCGAGGATACGCAGGACCAGCAGCGAGAGGACGAGGATGCCGAGCGACCGCAGCGCCCAGACGCCAATCAGCCGCAGGGACTCACGTTTGAGGTCGCCGAACGCCACGAGCAGAGGATACCTCAGCGCCCGCGCTCGACGACGTTTCCGACACGAGCCGTCCGAATCCCTCGTCGTCGAGCAGCGTGAGCCTGTCGCTCTCGTAGCTGCAGAGGAAGACGTCGCCCTCGGCCTCGTCGAAGAGGACCGGCCGCACGACGACCCGGTGCGCCTGCAGCAGCGCGCCGATCGCCTTGTCGTCTCGCAAGCGCCGGCACTGCGCGACCACGGTTGCTCGGCTCTCTTCCCGGGTCGGTTCGGCGCGAGCGCGACACCCGGTGTGTCCGCAGACGAGGATGCTTCGCACCCCCTGTTGCCGGACGGCGTACTCGATCGTGGCGCGGATCGCCGGATCGTCCAGGTTCCCGACGCCGCCGAACGTCTGCAACACGGCGGCCGGATCGAGGGCGGCGACGAGGCGCCCCGCCGGGCCGCACTCCGCACAGAGGACGAACATCACGGGTGCGCGCGCGTCCATCTCGACTCCCTCCCCCGAGCTACGGCGATACTCCCGGAGTGCGGCCTGCCACCGCATGGCTCAGTCCTCCCCCTGGGCGCGCGAGTAGCCGAGCTGTCCATCGAACTCCTGCAGCTTCTCCACGTGCATCCAGCGGTGCGCGGCCGCGACCCGCCGCAGCAGGTCGAACAGCGGCGCGTCGTCGAGGTCGCCGTCGCCATCCCGGAGCACGAAGCGGCAACGCCACTGGTCGACGCAGTCCGTCATGGCGCCGGTGTCCGAGTACACCTTCGTGCCGCGGTTGGAGATCATCTTGAGGCGCAGCGGGGTCGCCTCGGCGATCTGGTCGAGGCTGCGGCCGAGGTCGCCCGGGGAGAGCGGCGACTCGAGGAACAGGTCCGCGCCCGCGGTCCGACGGCGCTCCGGGCGCACGAACACCGGGTCGGAGGAGAACTCACGCATCAAGAGCGGACGGTAGTCACGGACCTGGAACTGCTCGGACTTGCGGCCGAGGTTCGCGATGACGCGCTCGGTGAAGGTGGTCGTCGAGACGCTGCCCTCGGGGCGCACGTCGCGGGTGTACACGCCCTGCTCCAGGGTCAGGAGGAGCGCGTGCTCGACGCTCGCGGCGGCCGCGAACTCGTCGAGGTGACGCAGCAACATCACGCCGGAGAGGAGGACGGCCGTCGGGTTGATGACGTTCTTGCCCGCGTACTTGGGGGCGCTGCCGTGCACGGCCTCGAAGATGGCGATGTCGGCGCCGAGGTTCGCTCCGGGCGCGAAGCCGAGCCCTCCGATGAGCCCCGACGCGAGGTCGGAGAGGATGTCGCCGTTCATGTTCGAGGTGACGATGACGTCGAACTGCGAGGGGGTGCGCACGAGCTGGTGGGCGCAGTTGTCGATGATGATGTGGCTCGCCTCGAGCTCGGGGTACTCGGGCGCGATCTCCTCGAACGTCTTCTTGAGCAGGCCCTCGGTGAACTTCATGATGTTCGCCTTGGTGGCGCAGTGGACGCGCTTGCGTCCCTCGGCGCGGGCGAGCTCGAAGGCGACGCGAACGATCTTCTCGCAACCCTTGCGCGACATGATCTTGAGGCACTGGGCGACCCCGGGGGTCTGCATGTGCTCGATGCCCGCGTAGAGGTCCTCGACGTTCTCGCGCACGATGACGAGATCGACCCCTGCGCCCGAGTAGCGGGTCTTCACGTTGGGCATCTCGCGCACGGGGCGCACGTTGGCGAAGGTCTCGAAGAGCTTGCGCAGCGTGACGTTGGCGCTCTTCTCGCCGAAGCCGACCGGCGTCTCGAGGGGGCCCTTGAGCGCGACGCGTGTGTCCTTGATGGACGCGATGGTCTCCTTGGGGACGCCGCTCGCGAGGCCCCTCTTGAAGACCTCGGCGCCGGCCTCGTGCTCCTCCCACGCGATGCGCACCCCCGTGGCGTCGAGGATGGCCCGCGTCGCGGCCACCACCTCCGGGCCGATGCCGTCGCCGGCGATCACCGTGACCCGCTTCTTCCCCTCTGCGTCGAGCTGGTAGCGCATGGACACACCTCGGCCTTTGCAGGGCAGAGGCCCCGCTGTTAGAGATTTACGAAACAAGACACACGAAACGCGTGTCGTGCTTCGTGTATCGTAAGTCTCGACCTCCCGCAAGGTCATCCATGGCTGCGCGCAAGACGCCCGCTCCCCCCGCCGAAAAGCCCGCTTGGACCTTCCTGACCAACCACGCGCACGTGCTCCTCTGCATCGCCCGTGACCCCCAGGCGCGCTTCCGCGACCTGGCCGATCAGGTGGGGATCACCGAGCGCGCGGCGCAGCGCATCGTGGCCGAGCTGGAGGAGGCGGGGTATCTGACCCACGAGCGGGAGGGACGACGCAACACCTACCGCGTCCGCGCGCACCTGCCCCTGCGCCACCCCGTGGAGCGCAAGAGCAAGGTCGCGGCGTTGCTCGCCCTGGTCAGCGAGGAGTGAGCCCCGGGGGCCTCATCGCGGGATCAGCACCCAGCGATCGCGCGACTCGTCGCGACCCTCGACCCGCACCTTGATCAGGTCGCCGAGGGCGAGCGCGCGCTTGCCGTCCTTGAGCAACGCGGCCCCCGCGTGGCCCACGACGAGGAAACCGCCGAGGCCCTTGCCGACGTCGCCCATGTAGAGCTTCACGTCGATGGTCGGCGCGTCGAGGAGCACGTGCACCTTGCCGGGCGCGACCCCGACGACGGTGCCGACGTGCAGCGGGCGATCCTCGAGGCGCTTCTTCAGATCCTCCCCGAAGATCTGGTCGAGCACCATGCGGTTGGCGGCGTCGTTCAGGCGGCGCTGCACGTCGCGCGCGCGGTTGGCCGAGTCGACGACCCGCGTGCGGAGCTCGACGTCGATGCTGCCCTTGCCGGTGAGCTTCTCGATGGCCTCCTTGTGCACGAACACGCCCACGATCTCGCGCATCGGCGCCGAGAAGCGCGCGTACGGCTCGACACCGACGCCGTGGTGCAGGCCGGGCTCGGTGGAGTACGACGAGCGCACGTTCACGAGGATGGCCTGCCGCTGGATCGCGGCGGCGATGCGCGCGTGCGGGCCCTCGGTGGGCAGCTGCGCGAGGTAGTCCGACAGGCCTTGCGCGCCGGCCGCCCTCCACAGGAACGAGGGGGGCAGCGCGTGCAGCTCGACGACGGCGGCGATCATGGCCTCGAGGCCGGCGATGCGGTCGGGATCGGGCGCCGGGTGCACGCGGTAGATGGGCTGGATCTCCGGCCTCTTGGCGTCGCGCAGGAACGTGCCGCCCTCGGAGTTGCAGAGGAGCGAGAGCTGCTCGTTCCACCGCTCGACCTCGTGGCGGAGGCCCTCGAGCACGATGAAGCTCAGGCCCTCCCCGCCGATCTTCAGCTCGAGCTCGGTGCGGCGGTAGCGGACCACCTGCCGGAGAGCCGCGTCGGTCTCGCGGAGGCGGCCGATCACCGGCAGGAGGCGCAGGCTCTCGGCGTACGGCTCGCGGTCGTAGGCGCCGTCGCCGTCGAGGAACGCCTGCACGGCGGGGAACGAGAGCTTGCCGCGGCTCCGCACGCGCGCGCGCACGAGCTCGGTCCTCGTGACGACGCCGGCCGCGTCGAGCGAGATCACGAACACGAGGGACCGGCGGTCGACGCCCTCGTTCAGCGAGACGAGGCCCTCCGAGAGTGCGCGCGGCAGCATGGGGAACGACTGCCCGGGCAGGTAGTAGCTCGCGCCGCGGGCGAGGCACTCCTCGAAGAGCGCGCTCTCGGGCCGCACGTAGTACGCGGCGTCGGCGATCGCGTAGCGGAAGCAGTAGCCCGCGCCTTCGCGCGAGAGGTGGAGCGCCTGGTCGAGGTCACGCGAGGTGGGGCCGTCGACGGTGACGAACGGCAGCGCGGTGAGGTCGACGAGCGTGGGTTCGTCGATGCCCGGGGCGGCGAGCAGCTGCTCGGTCTCGCGCACCACGGCCGCGGGGAACTCGAGCGGGACGCCGTTGCGCGCGGCGGCCGCGCGGAGGCGCGCGCGCACGGTGCCGTCGGTGCGCTCCTCGGCCACCTCGAGTGGTGCGGCGAGCTCGTTGCCCCGGAGGCGCGCCGCGACCACGAAGCCGACCCCGTGGGCGGCGACGAGGGCGGGCAGCGCCTTGCGGGCGGCCTCGCCCTCCGGCTTTCCGCGCAGGATCGCGGGCAGCGCTCCCGGGCCGGTCGCCGCGAGGAGCGCGCGCGCGAGTTCGTCAGGGGCGACGGCGAAGTGGCGGGTGGTCTCGGACACCGACCACTTCTAGCGCGGCGGGGTGCCGCGTCGCCAGCGTGGGCGGCGCCCCTGGCGGAGTTCTTCGCGTGCAGCCTCGATGTCCTCGCGGGGAAACCACACCACGATGACGTTGACGGCCAGGATGAAGTTGAAGAGCGCGTAGTCCAGGTACATCCACGCGGGGAACGCCCGGGCGACGATCACGAGCGCGAACCCGGCGACCGCGGTGGGGGCGAACTTGGGCTCGAGCCAGAGCGCGACCATCCCGATCCCGGTCGCCCACAGCGACGGGAACGTGGCGTGGATCTCGCGCACGGAGAGCCCGCCCAGCATGCCACCGACCTCGAGCGCGATCTGGCTCACGAGGACGAACACGACCGTGCCACCGAGCCGGCGGTTGACCAGGGTCTTGCCCATCGATTCGCGCGCCCAGAGGCCGAGGCCGATCGCGACGAGGAGGAACACGAAGGTGACGGCGACCGTCGTGAGCTGCGTGGCCTTCTCGTGATGGAAGTGCAGCCAGGTGGGCCCGCCGACCCACAGAGATCCGAGGATCGCCATGATGAACACCCGGGTGCGCCCGCCCACCGTGGCGTCGTGGTCCTGGTGCAGCTTCTCGAGCTTCTTGCGCTCCGCCTCCACCTTCACCGTGGCCTCGGCGATGCGCGCGGCGAGATCGCTGGGCTTCTCGGGGCACTCGGCGAGCAGGTGCGCGGCGGCCTGCGGCTCGCCGATCGAGAGCTCGTGCTCGGCCATCTCGACCAGCACCCCGACGAGCCCGGCGCGCGCGGCCGCGTTGTCCTCCCAGGCGGCGAGCGCGGCGCGATAGCCGAACCGGCACTCGCCGAGCAGATCGTAGAGGTCCTCGGTGGAGGCGCCGCCCGCGCGGGCCTCGCGGAGGTGCGCGCGGCTCTCGTCGGCGGTGCGGGTGAGCTGCCGCGAGTTGCGGTGGCGCAGGAACGCCTCGACGTCCTCGCGGAACGACTCGGCGCCGTCGTGTCGATCCTCGGGCTCGCGCGCCATGGCCTGGCGACACACGGCGGCGATCTCGGCGGGGACGTCCTTCGGCAGGCCGATGTCCGAGACGATGACGCTCGCGAGGATGGCCTGCAGGTTGGGCCCGTCGTGCGGGACCTTGCCGGTGAGGATCTCGTAGAGGATCGCGCCGAGCAGGTAGACGTCGCTGCGGGGGCCGATCTTGTCGGCGGCGCCGCCGAGCATCTCGGGAGCCATGTAGCAGGGCGTGCCCGCCATCTCGTTCGCGTCGCGCGCCTGGGGCAACCGCTGGTCGCTCGCCTCGGTGGTGACGGCGATGCCCCAGTCGAGCACGTAGACCTCGCCGAACTGGCCGAGCATGACGTTCTCGGGCTTGAGGTCGCGGTGCACGATGCCGCGGCTGTGGGCGAAGGCCACCGCGTTGCACACGGTGACGAGGGTGCGCAGGTTCCACTCGAGCGGATCGGTCGCGGAGAAGCGCGCCTCGATCGCGGCCGCGTCGTGCATCACCTCGCCCCAGCTCACCCCCTCGATGCGCTTGAGGACGATGAGCGGGCCACCGCGGTCGTCCATGCCGACGTCGTAGACGGGCACGATGTTCGGGTGCTCGAGCCCGCCGGTGACCCACGCCTCGCGGAGGAGCTCGAGGGTGGCGGTGCGCCCTCTCGTGTCTTCCTTGAGGCTCTTGACCGCGACCTTGCGCCCGAGCGCGACCTGCGTCGCGAGGCGCACGATCCCCATGCCGCCCTCGCCGATGGTGCGGTCGACCTCGAGGCCCTGGCGCGCGTGCCGGCGCAGCTCGTCGCCGAGCACCTCGAACCCGTGCAGCGCGGCGCGGCTCTGGTCGTCGGAGTCGGGGCGCGGAGGCTCGATCGTCGAGCGCGGGTTCGCAACCATGGTCTCCGCGTACGGAGCCAGCGTGGCGAGGCGCATCTGGATCGTGTCGTCGATCGGGTCGCGCTCGTCGGCCATCCGGGCAGCATCCTAGCGCGCTTCGGCGTCTACTTGGCGGGGACGCCGTCGAGCGCGACCACGAGGTGCCGCGGCTCCTCGCGGTGGAGCGCCTCGACCACGACCGCATAGCCGCCCGCCACGAGCTCCTTCTTGGCGCGCCCCGCGACGTCGAGCGTGGCGTTGGCGGTCTTGGTGTCGCGCGTGCCCTCGAGCGTGGCGAGCGCCTCGGCGGGGATGGTGAAGGCGCCGCTCGCGCTCTCGGCCTCGCACTCGATGTCCGTGCTCTTGCGCAGCTCGGCGTCGCCCTGCGAGAGGTGCAGCCACACGGTGCCGACCCCGGGCTTCCACGTGAGCGGCAGGCCGGCCTTCCAGTCGACGGGGATCGGGTCCTTCTTGGCCACGTAGTCGGCGGGGCCGGTGAGCTCGACGCGGCTCGGGAACACGAGCGACGCCGCGAAACCGGCCACGTCCGCGCCCGCCGCGGTCACGTCGACGGTGTCGCCGGGGGCCCAGCGCGGCCCCGACGAGCTGAAGCCGGCGTACGCGCGCTTGCCGTCGGAGGTCATGGTGAGCGGCGGGTTCTTGCCGCCCTTGACGTCGATCGACCCGGCGCTCGTGGTCGCCTCGCTCGCGACGCACGTGTTGGCGACGGTCGCCGCGCGGACGCACTCCTTCACCTTGCATGCGCCGATCGTCGTCGTCGTGCACAGCGGCGCGCGGCTCGAGACCGTGGACTCGACGAAGCGCGCGGTGAGGCGGCTCTGCGCGATGGGCTCGACGTCCACCGCCAGCGTGACCCGCCCCTCGTGGAGCTTCTTGCAATCCGCCACGGCCGAGGGCGCGGGCTCCTCGGCGGAGGTGCACGAGGCGAGGGCGAGGAGGAGCACCGGAAGAGCGCGCATCGCCTCATCGTGCCCCGACCGGGGCGTCCCGACCAGGCCTCAGAGGGGCTGTGTCGGCCGCCCATGGAGGCGGCCGATGCTTCGCTCCACTTCGTTCCGCTCTGTGAATCTGTGTCGGCCGCCCATGGAGGCGGCCGATGCTTCGCTCCACTTCGTTCCGCTCTGTGAATCTGTGTCGGCCGCCCATGGAGGCGGCCGATGCTTCGCTCCACTTCGTTCCGCTCAGCTGGAGAAGCGCGGGCGACGGTGGAGCACGTGCACGTCGATCACCGCGGCGAGGCGCGCGACGACCTCGCGGAGCACCGCGAGGCGGCGGCCGAGATACACCCGCGCGTCGGCCTCGGCGCCGACCGCGTCGATCCCGAAGGCGCGCGCGAGGAACACCGCGCGGTCCAGGTAGACGCGCTGCGAGCACACGATGGCCGCCTGCACGCCGAACACCTCGTGGGCGCGCGCCATCGTGTCGAGGGTGCGGAAGCCGGCGTGATCGAGGCGGATCACCTGCGCCGGGACCCCCGCGGCGAGGAGCCACCGCTGCATGGCGCCGGTCTCGTCGTAGGACCGCGCGCCGTGGTCGCCGGAGACGAGGATCTCGTGGGCCTTGCCCGCGCGCAGCAGGTCGCGCGCGCACGCGAGGCGGTCCTCGAGGATCGAAGAGGGGGTGCCGTCGGGGAGCACGCCGGCGCCGGGGACGATGACGACGGTGCGGGCCGGCACCTCGGCCACCGAGTAGGTGCGACCTGCCACGTCGCGCCGCACGACGGCGCAGCTCGCGAAGCACGCCGCGACGAAGACCGCGGTGAGCACCCCGAAGGCGACGGCGAGGCGACGGCGACGCAAGGCCCGCCGAGAACGCCGGAAGAGGGCTGGGTCTTCCTCGCTCAATGGAAGATGCCCGCGGTGATGCCCCAGCCGAAATACTGGCGGGCCCCGTCGACCATGCCGCCGATGCGGAAGCCGGTGCCCTCGTCGAACAGCCCGAACACGTCCCAGGTGAGCACGCGCACGTCGAAGCCGAAGGTGCCGTGCAGGCGCGGGCCCTGGTTGACGTCGAAGCGGGTCGGCTCCAGGTAGGTGCCGAGCCGCAGCTGCAGGTAGTGTCCGAGCGGCTCGCCCTCGAGCCCGAGGCGCGGCGTGAAGGAGGTGCGGCGTCCCGACCGATCGACGACCTGGGCGAGGAACGACTCGACGCCCACCGCGTCGTCGACCGGACCACTGATCTTGACCGCGGCGACGATCAGCAGTCGCTCGCGAGGGAGCGACTCGTAGCGTGCCTTGAGCATGCGGCGCACGACCTCGGAGCGCTTCCAGCGCTTCTTGTTGGTGGGGTCGCCGTGCTCCGCGGCCTGCTGGCCGACGGTGGCGGCGTTCACCTCGGCGTCGGAGACCTGGCGCGGGTCGACCCACGGCGGGTTGATCGGGCGCCCGAGCTGCCATGCGCCACCGAGCTCGACCTCCCAGGGAAGGCTGACGCGCTCGGGCAGGAACTTCCCGGCGAGGAAGAGGTCGCCGTTCGCGTCGGGCTTGGCCGCGGAGTTCGGGTCGACCCCACCCGAGACGGGGCTCCGAGCGGTGACGCCGAAGCGGAACGGCCACGCGTGCGGCGCGAGCACGGCGCCGATCTCGCCCGCGACCCCCAGCATCGAGAGCAGCGAGGTCGTCGCCGAACCCTCGAGCGTCGTGAGGTCGAGGCCCGCGAAGCGGAAGCCGACGCCGACCACCAGCTGCGCGTCGAAGAAGTTGCGCGCGAGCGAGGCGTGCGCGCGGAGGAGGCGCACCGAGAGCGGCTTGCCGGGCGCCGCCTCCTGCTCGAGATCGTAGTCGCGCGCGTCGACGTTGGCGCCGAAGCCCCACTGCCCGATCTGTACGAGCCCGCCGACCGTGAAGAAGACGAACTTCTGGTACGTGAACCCCGTCGTGCCGTTGTTGTCGAAGTCGGTCGCGGCGAGGGCGCTCGGGAACGTGAAGCCGAGCGAGACGTCGTAGTCGAAGTGCGAGTACGAGTACGGCGCGCGCACCGCCGGCGCTGCCGGGTTCACCACGAGGCCCTCCACGCCGTCGGCGAGCGGCACATACGCGCCGGCGAGCGCGGTCACCCGGCTCGACGAGAGCACCGGCCCGTCGAACATGTCGACGTTGTACCGGGAGGTGGTGATCTTGCTGCCCTGCGGGCCGGGGCTCGCGGCGGCCTGCCCACTGAAGAGGCAGCCGGCGAGCAGGATCGAGCCACGGAGGCGCATCGTCGGGGCGATGGTACCCTCCACGGTCATGAGAGCAACCGCACTCGCGCTCGGCCTCGCCCTGGCGGCAGGGTGCACCCACGCGAACGACCCGCCGGTGAAGTCGGTCGCCATCGCCACGCCCCGCGAGCTGGTCGCGATCGCGGACGATTTCCCTGCCGCGCTGGCCAAGGCCAAGGCCGAGGGCAAGCCGCTGTTCGTCGACGTGTGGGCGCCCTGGTGCCACACGTGCCTGAGCCTGCGGGCCTACGTGCTCTCGGATCCCGCGTTCGTCGGCCGCTTCGGCGACAAGTTCGTGTTCGCGACCATCGACACCGAGAAGGACCAGAACCAGGCGTTCGTCGCGAGTCACCCCGTCGAGGCGTGGCCCACGCTGCTGGTCGTCGACCCACGGAGCGACGCCGTGGTCTTGCGGTGGCTCGGCGCAGCCACCCTCGAGGAGCTCTCGGTGCTGCTCGACGACGCCGCGGCCGTCTACGCGGGCAAGGGCTCGGCGGTGGCGAGCGCCGCGTTCGCCACGAGCAGCAAGCTGCTCGCCGAGGGCAAGCGCAGCGAGGCGCGCAAGGTGCTCGAGGACGCGCTGGACAAGGCCGGGCCGCGGAGGCCGGCGCTCGTCGATCAGCTGGTCTCGGTGCTGCACAAGGACGACCCGCCGGCCTGCGTCGCCGTCGCCGGCCGCGAGCTCGCGACGTTGCCGTCCGGGACCTCGCGGGCCAACGTCGCCATCGCGGGGCTCGCGTGCGCCACGAGCACCAAGGCCGACCCGGCGCCGTTCGTCACGGCCCTCCACGCCATGGCCGACGGCAAGGGCGCCCTCCTCGCCGACGACCGCAGCTGCGTGTTCGAGGCACTCGTGGAGCACTACGAGAAGCTCGAGAAGAAGGACGACCTGAAGAAGACCGCCACCGCGTGGGCGGCGTTCCTCGAAGCAGAAGCCACCAAGGCCAAGGACCCGGCCGCACGCACGGTGTTCGACTGGCACCGCATGGAGGCCTACCTCGCGCTCGGGGAGCCCGCGCGCGCGGTGCCGATGCTCGAGGCCAGCGAGAAGGACTTCCCGACCGACTACAACCCACCGGCGCGCCTCGCGAAGATCCAGCTCGTGATGGGCAAGGCCGACCTCGCGAAGGCCACGGTCGGTCGCGCCCTCGCGCGCGCCTATGGGCCGCGACGCCTGCGCATCCTCGCCCTCGCGGCGGACATCGCGAAGGCCCGCGGCGACCTCGCCGGCGAGAAGTCCGCGCTCGACGACGCCATCGCGCTCGGTGACGCGACCAAGCCCACCGGCGGCTACGCCAAGCTGCTCGAGCAGCTCCGCGCCCGACGCGCCAAGCTCTAACCGGATCCGAGCGGTCAGGCGCCGATGCTGTGGAGGAACTCCTCGGCCTCGGTGAGGCTCGGGTCGTCGGCGAGGGCCTTCTTGGCGAGGAGCACCGCGCGCTTCGCGTCGCCCTGGAAGTGGGCGATCTGCGCCTGGCGGAGCGTGGCGAGCGGGCGCGACATCGGCCCGGGCGTGCGCAGCAGGGTGACCGCCTTGAGCGCCTTGAGCGCGATCTCCCACTGCTGCAGCTCCATGGCCACCTCGGCGAGCTCGGCGGCCACGTGCCCGTTCTGCATGTCGCACTCGAGGGCCTTCTGCAGCCAGGTCATCTCGACGTCGCGACCGCCGCCCGCGTTGGCCGCGCGGGCCATGCGGTGCTGCAGCTGCGCGAGCTCCTTGCTGCGCCGGCCCTTGTGCTTGTCGATGGCGGGCGTGAGCACCTCCACCGCGCGATCGATGTCGCCGAGCAGCGTGAGCGCGTCGGCGAGCAGCACCGTCGCGTCGTGCTGGCCGGGCTTGATGGCGAGCGCCTGCACGAGCGGCTCGATGCCGCGTTGCTCCTCGCCTGGCGTGCGCAGGTAGAGATCGCCCGCGACGAGCAGGAGATCGAAGCGCTCGGCGTCGGTCGCGGCGTGCGCGGCGTCGACGAGCGTGAGGTGCGCGAGCTCGGCGTAGGCGCCGATGGTCTGGTAGACCTGCCGCAGCCGATCGCGGACCGCGAGGTTGCCCGGCGCCCCCTCGAGGGCGAGCTCGAGCAGCGGTCGGGCCTCGTCGGCGCGGCCGGCCTGGTCGCAGGCGTCGGCGAGCTCGAGAGCAGCGGCGGCCTGGGCCTCGCCGTGCTCGAGGGGGACGATGCGCTTGTACGCCTCGACGACACCGTGCACGTCGCCACCCGCCTTCGCGATGCGGGCGAGCACGGCGAGCGCATCGGCGTCGCTCGGTGAGCGATCGAGCCACTGCACGAGCACGTCGCGCGCGCGCGCCGGGTCGGCGTTCTCGGCGAACAGCTCGGCGAGGCGCATGGTCGCGGCGCGCTCGTCGTCGGGGCCACCGCTCGCGCGCCGGCGCTCGAGGGCGTGGACGAGATCGTCGAGCACCGCCGCGCTGGCCTGCGCGTACGCGGCCTCGAGGTCGGCCACCGCGGCCGCGTCGTCGCCCGCGCCGAGCGCCACCTCGGCGCGCATGCGGAGCAGGGCCACCTGGGTCGCGCCGGTCGTCCCTTCGAGCGCCGCGCCGACCTCGGCTGCCGCTTCGGAGACGGAGCCCGCGGCGATCAGCACGCGCACCAGCTCACCGAGCACGGCGAGGTCGCTCGGCGCCCGCTCCCGGGCGTGGCGCAGGATCTCTGCGGCCTTGTTCGGGTCGCCGAGCGAATCGGCGTGGATGTGGGCCGCCTCGCGCAGGCGCTCCACGGCGGCCTTCTCGTCGGTGCGGACGGCCGCGTCGCGGACGCAGAGGTCGGCGAGCCCCTCGTGGTCGCCGCGCGAGACGAGGAGCCGCTCGAGGCGCAGGCGCACCTTCTCGACCTGCGGCGCCTCGTGGAACCCACGGGTGAGCGCGCGCACCACACCGTCCTCGTCGCCGAGGTCGTTGCGGAGCGCCGCGAGATCGAGCGCGACGGCGGCCGCCGCCTCGCCGCTCTCGAGGGCGAGGAGCCGCTCGAGCCCATCAGCGTGCTGACCCGCGTCGTCCTCCCCTGGCTGGTAGAGCCGGATCACGGCGAGCAGCAAGGTCTTGTCCTCGGGCACCGCGGTCGAGGCGTCGCGGTAGATCTCGAGCGCGGAGAGGCGATCTTGCTTCTCCACGAGCTCGCCGAGGGCGAGCGCGTGCTGCGAGAGGCGCGGCGCGTCGCCCTGATCGCGGGCGATCATGACGCGCTGCTCGAGGAGGGCGCGGAGCTCCTCGGTGCGACCGAGCTGGCGGTAGAGCGTGGCGAGCTGCGCCGCCGCCTCGTGCTGCTCGGGCTCGTCGTCCAGGATCTCGCGGAGAGCGCTGGCGGCAGCCTCCTCGCGCCCCGGTTGGTCGAGCAAGAGCCGCGTGCGCTCGACGCGCAGCACGTTGCGCTCGGCCGGGTCGAAGACGTTCTCGACGGTGGCCTCGATGAGGGCCTCGAGCCGGGCGCGGTCGCCGCGCCGACGAAGCACGTCGAGCAGCGGCTCCCACACGCGACGGTCACTCGCGTCCTTCGCGAGCAGCGCCTCGTAGATGCCCTGCGCGATCTCCAGATCGCCCCCCGGCCCGGCCGCCGCGCTGGCCGCGGCGAGCTCGAGCTCGAGCGCGTCGGGCCCGCTCGTCGCGCCCGCCGCCTCGCGCAGCAGCGAGATCGCCGTGGCGACGTCGCCCCGTGCGCGCTGCGCCTCGGCGAGCGCCGTGAACGCCCACACCGCCTCGCCCACGATGGACAGCGCGCGCGCGACCTCGACGGTGCGGAACAGCAGCCGCTCGTGGGTCTCGGTGCGCTCGAGGCGCGCAGCGAGCTCGGCGCCCTCGCGGAGCGCGTCGAGCGTGGGCTCCTCGGTCGCGGCGAGGCGCACGAGCGCCTCGAGCAGCACCGACTCGTCGGCCTGCGCGCGGGCGACCCGCTCGAAGAGGCTCGCGATCTTGGCGTCGGCCTCGGGCAGCGGGCGCAGGAGCCCGAGCGCGCGGTCGACCACGAGCTCGCGGTCGATGGCCCACCCGAGCATCTCGAGGCCCTCGTCGCGGCGACCCGCGTCGGCGAGCAGGAGCTCGGCGAGCCGGTAGATCGACTCGGTGCGCTCGGCCGCGTCCTGGTCGTCGATCTGGACGATGCGACCGAGCACGCGCGCCTCACCCGCCGTGTCTCCCCCGCTCTTGTGCAAGCGCTCGAGGGAGCGCAGCGCGGTCAGCTGGATGGCGACGAGCCCCGCGTCCGCCGCGGCGACGTCCACGCGCGCGAGGACCTCCTGCGCGCGCTGCGCCTTGTCCGGGTCGGCCCCGAAGACGTCGGCCAGGCGCACGAGCAGCCGGGCCTCGAGGGCGGGGTCACCCCCCTCGCGGGCGCGCTCGGCGAGCTCCACGAGGCGCGCCTCGTAGCGACCGATCTGGCCGGCCTGGTCCGCAACGGCGCGGGTGGCGTCGTGCAGGGGCGAGGACGAAGGGTCGTGACCGAGCGCCTCGAGCCGCGCGCGCAGCGCGTCCTCGAACCGCCCCACCGAGCTCAGCGCCTCGGCGAGCTCGACGAGCAGCACCGCCGTGACGGCCGGATCCTGCGACGCGGCCACGCGCGCCTCGAGCGCGCGCACGAGGAAGGCCTCGTTGCCCGAAGCGCGGAGGAGCTTGGCGAACCGACGCTGCTCGGCGTCGCTCTGGGTCGCGGCCTCGAAGGCCGACTCGAGGTTCTCGCGGGCGCGGTCGGGCTGCTCGAGCGAGGTAGCGATCTGGTAGAGCTCGAACAGCACCTCGCTCGGACCGACGTCGGACACGGGCGCGTTCGGGCGACGCAGGAGGAGCAAGAGGGCACGGAAGGCCCGCTCGGCCCGGGCATACTCGCCCGCGTCGCGCGCCACGTTGCCGAGCCGCTGCAGGATGGCGGGGCTCCCCATGTCCATGGACGAAGCGAGGTCGAGCTGTGCGAGGGCCTCCTTGGCGTCGCCGCGCGCGTGCGCGAGCTCGGCCAGCTGGGCGTGGACCTGCGCGCGCTCCGGCGGGCGACGACGGCCGTACCACTCGACGAGCTCGTCGAGGATGGCGCGCGCCTCGTCGAGGTGCCCCGCGCGACGCTGGGCGTCGGCGAGCGCGACGCGGGTCGGGCGCACCACGTCCTTGTTGGCCGCGGTCGGCACCTCGGCGGCGACCTCGACGGCCTGACCGAGCAGGGCGATCGCCGGCTCGGGGTCTCGAGGCGCCGCACGTAGACGTCGGCGGCTTCGCGGAGGAACGCGAGCTTGCGGGTCGCGTCGGGCTCGTAGCTCGCCCCCGCGACCAGCGTCTCGGCGAGGGCCGGCCACGCCTCACGGCTGCGGAACATCTCCGCGAGCAGACTGCGCGCCTCTCGCGCCGACGGGGTGATCTCGAGCGCCTGCTCGAGCACGCGGACCGCCCCCTCGTGATCGCCGAGGCCCTCGTGGGCGCGGGCGAGCGCGACCACGGTGGGCTCGCGGTCCTCGGGCGCGGTGGCCTCGAGGCGGCGCTCGAGCCAGCGCACCGACTCGGCGTGCTCGCCGCGCGCGCCGTGCAGCCGAGCGAGGGCGTCGAAGGCCTCGACCGTCGGCAACAGCGCGACGACCCGACCCCACGAGGAGAGCGCGCGGGCGGAGTCGCTCGCGCCTTCGGCGATCCGGGCCACGCGGGCCCAGAGCCGCGCCGCGCCCTCGTCGTCGCGACGGCCTTCGAGGACCAGCGCTTGCTCCGAGAGCAGGTGGGCGAGCCGGTCTTCGCGACCGTCGACGAGCAGCGCCGCGATGGCGTCGATCGTCGCCGGGTGTCCCGGCCAGTCCTCCAGGTTCTGGGTGAGGGCCTCGAGGCGGGGCTCGCGGTCGCCGCCTCCTCCCTGGTCGACAGTGTCGTGACCCAGGGCGCGGGCCAGCTCGAGGCGCAGGAACAGGCGGCGCTCGAGCTCCACGTCGGGGAGCGCGAGCTCGTGGCGCCGAAGCTCGGCGAGCTCGGCGAAGGCGCCCGTGCGCTCGTAGATCGCCGCGAGCTCGGTGATGGCGTTGGTGTCGCCGGGGACGCTCGCGAGGATGCCGCGGTACAGCTCGATCGCCCGCGTGGGCGAGGAGAGGTTCTGCGCGGCGATCGCGGCCGCGCGATGGCGCAGCGAGAGCGAGGTCTCGTCGCTGAACGGCAGCGCCGCGCCCGAGACGAGCACGTCCACCGCGGCCTCGAAGGCCTCGGCGGCGAGGTGCAGCTGCACGAGGCGCTCGAGGGCCCACGCCGCGAACGAGTCGGGCGAGAGGTCGCGGGCGAGCGCGCCGACGTGCCCCGGGCGCACGGGCGCGCTCTCGGGCGGCAGGGTCGGCAGCTCGTGCGACTTCTTCTCCCAGCGCTGGCCCGCCGCCCGGAGCAGGCGGTCGAGCGTGGAGATGGAGCGCGGAACGTCCTCGATCTCGTCGAGCGCGACCTGGGCAGCCTCGTAGAGCACCGCGAGGTCGTCGTTGGTGGCCGCGGCGAGCGCGAGCAGGGTGTCGAGGAGCCGCGCGTCGGGCCGCCCGCGCTGCAGCACGGCGAGCTGGCGGAGCGTCTCGGCGTCGCCCGGGTCGTGGGCGATGGCGCGACTGAAGGCGGCCTCTGCGCGCGCGAGGTCGTTGCGGCGGTCGCGGTGCCAGACGCCGATCTGGGCCTCGAGCGCGCGCGCGACCGACGAAGGCACCGGGGCGGTGGCCGCGTCGGAGAGCGTCGCCTCGACGGCGTCGAGGATGGCGGTCCATCCGCTGTCCGACCCCGCGTCGTGGGCGATGGAGAGATCGATGGCCTCGACGAGCTCTTCACCGACGAGCCCCACCGCGCGGGTGTGGTCGACGACCGCGCGCGCCACGGCGGCGTGGGCGCCCGTGCGCGCGCCGACCCGCACGACGGCGAGCGCGGCCTGCATCATCTCGGGGTAGGCCGCGAGCACTGGCAGGAAGGCCTCCAGCGCGCGACCCGGATCGTCGAGGCGACCTTCGAGGATCGAGCCCCGCTGGATGCGGAGGCTCGCGCGACGCGACTCGTCGCGGGTGGCCTCGGCCGCCGCCCCGAAGGCATCGACCGCGACGCTCCAAGCGTTGGTGTCGCCGGCGAGCCGCACGAGGTCGAGCTCGACGCCGACGTCGTCCGGGACGAGCGCGAAGGCGCGCGCCAAGAGATCGAGTGCCCGCCGCGGACCACCGTGGGCCGAGTCCGGGTGCTGCTCGGACATGCGCGCCGCGCTGACCAGGATCTCGCTGCGCTCGGCCTCGTCCCGCGCGATACCGAGACGGTGCTCGGTGAGCGCGAGCAGGTCGTCCACCTCGCCGCGGCGCGCGTGCACGTCGGCGAGGGTGCGCACGGCGAGTTCGACGATGGCCGTGGACTCGGCGGCCGCGATGCGGGCGCGGAGCCCGGCGCGCGCGCCCTCGTCGGTGTCGTCCACCGCGAGCGCGTCGCGGTAGAACTCGGCGCCACGCTGCGAATCACCGAGGTGCGTGCACGAGACGTCGCCGAGGCGACGCAGCAGGTCCGCGCGACGCGCCGCGGTCTCTTCACGACGCGCAGCCGCCTCGAGCAAGGCACCGAGCGCGGTCCAGTCCTCGACGCGGGCGAGCAGCGAGGCGAGCGCGTCGACGATCTCGGCAGAGGGCCCGAAGTCGGCCTCGACCGACCGCCAGGTCTCGATGGCGGCGCGGGGGTCGGCGATGGGATCGGCCTGCAGCTCGGCGATGCGCACGCGGTCGCGGCGGCGCTGGTCCGCGTCGCCGCCGATGGTCTCGCGCTGACGCAGCGCCGCGACGAGCTCGCCCCAGCGCTCCTCGCGTTCGAGCAGCATGACCAGCGCGTCGAGCGCGACGCCGTCGTCGGGGCGCGCGGTGAGGCGCGCCCGCCAGGCGACGAGGGCGCGCTCGGTCTCGGCGAGCTCGTCGGCCAGGATGGCGACCTGCCCGAGCACCCGCATGCGCTCGTCGTCCTCGGGCTCGATGCGCCCGAGCTCCTCGAGGACGTCGAGGCGCTCCGGCTCCCGGTTCTGCGCCTCGAGCAACGCAGCGAGCTTGCGCGCCACCAGCAGGCGCGCCTCGCCCACGCAGCCCCGGTTCGCGAGGGCCCGCGCGAGGAGCTCGGTGCCGGCGGCGGCGTCGGAGAGGATCTCGGCGCGCACCCGCGCGGCCTCGACGAGCAGCGTGACCTGCACCTCGGGCGCGACGTCGTCGCGCACCGCGGCGACCAGGGCCTCGGCGTAGCGGCCGTGACGCTGGGTGCGCTCGGCGAGAGCCGCGAGGTGGGCGCGCGCCTCCTCGTCGGCCGGGTCGATCGAGACGAGGGCCGCGCAGTGCTCGAGCGCCGCGTCGTGCTTGCCGAGCGACTCGTAGAGCGCGGCGATCTCGCGCTGCATGCTGCGCGCGACCGGCGGCGCGGCGGTGAGCAGGGCCTTCTCGAGCACGCGCGCCACGTCGGCGGGCTTCTTCTGGGTGGTGTACCGGTCGCGCAGCGCCGCGAGGGCCGCGTCGCGCACCTCGGGGCCTCGCTCGGCGGCGAGCGTGGACTCGGCGTCGACCAGGCGCTCGAGGATCTTGGCGCCGGCCGTGTCGTGGGGGTCGTCGGCGAGCAGCGCCGAGCAGGCCTCGAGCGCGCCCGCAGGATCCCCGAGCTTGTCGAGCAGGCACGCCGCGATGCGAGCCCGCGTCGCGAGGCGGCCTTCGCGGGAGAGCACGGGGAGGCGCGCGCCCCAGAGCTCGACGAGATCGCGGTGCCGGCCCTGGCGCTCGAAGAGGCGCTCGAGGGAGGTCGCGAGCTGCGGGTCGCTCGGGCGCAGCGGGAGCAGCTGCTGCAGGTAGGCGATCGCGCGGTCGCCCGCGCCGGCAAAATCCTTAGCGACGTGCGCGGCCTCGTCGAGGAGCTGCGTGCGCCGCGACTTCTCGGTGACCTTCTCGAGCAGGCGGTCGTAGAGCCCGAGCAGGTCGTTCCAGCGGGCCGCGTTGGTGTGCACGAGCACGAGGCGATCGAACGCCCAGTAGGCATCGGGGTCGGCGTCGACCACGCGGTCGAGCACGGGCACGAGGGGTTCTGGGTCCTCGAACCACTCGTCGTGCAGGCGGAGCGCGCGCTGCCCGATGCGCGCGATGGCGTCGTCGGGGAGCTCGCGCTGGATGACGTACGCGTAGAGGTCGGCGACCACCTCGGGGCGCTCGGCACCCGCGGCGAGCTCTTCGAGCGCGTCGAGCGCCTCGTCCTCGGGCTGCTCGAGCGCTGCCTTCAGCGACGCGGCCAGCGGGTCGTCGTCCGGCAGCGCGGGCGGCACGCTCTCGCCGGCGAGCGAGGCCGGCGCCTGATCGTCGACAACCGAGGAGACGGGACTGCTCGAGGGACCCGACGAAGGTCGCGGAGACTTTCGCTTGCGCACGGCCGCCGAGCCTATCGGAGTCGACCCGGCTGCGTCACCATCTGCGAGCGAGCTTCACGCCGGATGCGTCGAGCCGTGCGAGGTGGTCGGCGTAGGCCATGCCGGCGGGGTCGCGGGCGCCCGGCAGCACCTCGAGGAGTGGGATCAGGGCGAATGGTCGCTGGTGCAGCCGGGGGTGGGGCACCCGCGCCGCGGGGTCGCTGCTCGTTTCTCCCTCGATCCACAGGAGATCGAGGTCCACGGTGCGCGCCTCGTTGCGCAGCGCGCCGCGATGCCGACCGAGGTCGGCCTCGAGGGCGAGGAGCGCCGACACGAGCGCTGCAGCGGACTGCGCAGGAAGGTCGAACACTGCGACGGCGTTCAGATAGTCTGGTTGCGTCGTCCCCAGCGGCGCGTCGACGGGCGCGGTCTCGTACAGCGACGAGAACACGAACCGAGAGGCCCCCGGCAGGCCCTCGAGCGAGCGCCGCGCTGCGTCGAGGTTCGCGTACCGATCGCCGAGGTTGCCACCGAGCCCGACCGCGACGCGCACCCTCGTGCCTACCACGCGCGGGCCGGTGGCAGTAATGGCACCGCGTGCTCTCGCTCCCGGTGATCGCGGCGCTGACCGCCGTCGCGACCCTCGCCGGCTTCGTCGACGCCATCGCGGGCGGCGGTGGGGTGCTCACGGTGCCCGCCCTCCTCATGGCGGGGCTGCCGCCGCACCTCGCGCTCGGGACCAACAAGGGGTGCTCCACCTTCGGCACCACCGCCGCCGTGTACACCTTCGCGCGCGGGGGCCGGCTCGCTCTCCGCGAGGCGGTGCTCGGCTTCGCCGGTGGCTGTGCGGGGGCGGTCGTGGGCGCGCGGCTGCAGCTCGCCCTCGCCCCCGCCACCCTGCGCCCGGTGGTGCTCGTGCTGCTGGGCGCGGTCGCGGTGGCGCTCGCCCTCCAGCGTCCGCAGCAGTCGCTGCACAAGGCCGAGGTCGCGCGGGGCGCCAGCGCTGCGTTCGCGATCGCGCTCGTCTTCGGCGCCTACGACGGCTTCTTCGGGCCCGGCACGGGCACGTTCCTGATCGTCGCCCACGTCACGCTGCTCGGCGCGACGCTCTCGGCGGCGACGGCGGCGGCCAAGCCCGTCAACCTGGGCTCCAACGTCGCCTCGCTCGTGACCTTCGGGCTGCGCCACACGGTGGTCTGGGCGGTGGCGCTGCCCATGGCCGTCGGCAACGTGCTCGGCAACGCCCTCGGCGCACGGCTCGCGCTCCGCCGCGGCGACCGCCTCGTACGCGTGATGGTGATCGTCGTGTCGCTCGCGCTGGTCGTGAAGCTCGCGATCGACCTCGTGCGGGCGCGCTGAGCGGCCGAGGCGACGCGTCACTCTCCCGCGGCGAACCCGTACATCGAGGCTGCGTGGAGCGGCGGCAGGTCGCTCTTGGGGACGAGCAGCGTGCGCACGGCCCAGACGTCGCGGAAGATGCGGTACTTGAGCGCGGTGCCGTCGAGGTAGTCCACGCCCGCGGAGCCGCCCGTGCCCGTGCGACGGCCGATGATGCGCTCCACCATGCGCGCGTGGCGCTGACGGAAGATGACGAACGACTGCTCGAAGGCGACGATCGCCTCGATGACCTCGCGCGGCCACGCGAGCAGCGGCAGCTCGCGGTAGCTCTCGATGAACATCAGCGCGGCCCGCACGCGACGGACCCGGGTGCGGCGCGCCTCGGGGACGTCCTCGGCGAACAGGAACGCGCGCGCCGACTCCTTCTCGCGGGCGTAGCGCTGCTCGAGGCGCGCCACGTCCTCCTTGGTGAACGCGACCTCGCGGGCCGAGGCGAGCGTGCGATCGGTCGCCCGGCCGTGGGTCTCCGTGTACGCCGTGAGGAACGCTCGCACCGCGTCGTCGTCGCCCGGGTCTCCCGGCGCCGAGCCGTCGATCGGTGTGCGATGGAGCCACTCCTCGATCGCGTCGCGCAAGCTCGGCGTGTCCTTCAGGCGCGCCTCGACCCGCGCGAGCGCCGGCGACCGGGTGCCGTCGCTCGTCTCGAGCGCTTGCTTGTAGTTGCGCTCGCTGCCGAGCGGCAGGCGCTCGTCGTCGGGCAGTCCAGCCAGGATCTCGATCTCGCGGAGCCCCGCCGACTGGAAGCCGCTCGCCGGGTTGAGCTTGTCCCGGAACGCGAGGTAGTCGTGGGTCGTCATCGTCTCCATGACGGCGAAGTGCTGCGCGGTGTGGTGGAGCAAGAGCTCCATGCGCCGGATGCCGCGCACCACGGCCGCGAGCGACTGCTCGGGCACGCGCGGCGCCGCGAACAGGTTGCGCACGGCGACCATCTCGCGGAGCACGAGCTTGAACCAGAGCTCGTCGATCTGGTGGACGGTGATGAACATCACCTCGTCGTTGCTGAGCCCTGCATCGGTGGGCTCGAGTCCGCGCTGGAGGGCGAGCAGCTCTTCGACCTTGATGTAGTCCCAGTACGCCGTGGCCTTGCTCATGGCCGCGGAGCCTACGCCGCGCGCGGCGAGCGGTCACCCACGTATCGAACCTGTTCGAGGGGCGTCTGCCGCACCAGCCCGGCTGCATCTTTCTCGTAGCGAACGAGCCGCTGCACGCCAGGCTCGCCGATCGGTGCGACGAGCACGCCGCCGTTCCCCAGCGCCTCGAGCCAGGCCGCCGGCATTGCCGAGAGCGCGAACCCCACGCTCACCTTCCTGGCGCCGCGCCAGAGGTCGACGGCGTGCGCGTCGGCGGCGAGCGCCTGCACCTGCGGCCAGGCGCGGAGCACGTCGGCCGCCACCTCGGCGAGCTCCGCGTCGATCTCGAGGGTGCGCACGCGACCGCTCGGCCCGACCACCTCGGCGGCGACCGCGGCGCCGGAGCCCGTGCCGCCACCGAGGTCGACCAGCTCGTCGCCCTCGCGGAGGTCGAGCGCGTCGAAGGTGATCGCGTAGGCGTGCAGCGCCGAGATCGTGGATAGGTGGTCGTCTCGCAGCGACAGCGGACGATCGACGGCGGACTGGGGGATGTCCTCCTCACGCACGAACCGCTCGCGCGGCACGACCTGCAGCGCGCGCGCGAGGGCTGCGGTCTCCGTCAGCGGTCGCTTCGCGAGCACCGCCGCGCGCGCCTCGGCGGCGGCCGTGGCGAGCTCCGTGTCGGCCGCGAGGAGCGCGCGGCGCGCCGGCGCCTCGTCCTCGCCGAGGAGGCCGCGCCAGAGGTGCCACATGCCGAGCGTGCGCAGCTGCCGACTCGGCGCGTGGAGCGCGACCTGCTCGTCGACCGAGCGCATGAAGTAGTCGCGTGCGGGCCCCTGGTAGGCGAAGCGCTGCTGGATCCCCGCGAGGATCGGGCGGAACAGCTCGTGCCGCAGCTGGTGCGCGCGGCGGAAGTCGAGATCGCGCGACGGGTCGACCCACTCGGAGAGGAAGTCCTGGTCGCCGTCCTCCCACCACGGGTAGCGGTGCACGCGCATGCCCGTGTCGGCCTCCCACTTCTCGCGCTCCTCGTCGATCGGCGAGCCCGGGTAGAGCCGGAACGGGTCGACCGAGAGGAAGCCCATCGTGCCGCGCGGGTCGCCGGTGAACAGGTCGGAGAGGTAAGCGGCGCTCCTCCGTATCGAGGCCTCCGTCTCCCCGGGGTGACCGACGATCACGTTGGCACCGAACGGTACGTGGAACTCGTGGGCCCAGCCGGCGATGTTGCGCATCTGGTCGAGGTAGCGGTCGAGCCGACCCGACTTGCGGATCCGCTCGAGCTGCTCCTGATCGCCCGACTCGAGGCCGAACCCCGGGCCCACGTTGGCGCGCGCGAAGAGCTCGAAGTCCTCGCGCTCGAGCAGATCGAGGCGCACCAGCAGCCAGATCTTGCGGGCGCGGATCGGGCGCCGCGCGAGGCCCTCGAGGAACTCGCGGCGCCACGACTTCTTCATGCCGAACAGGGCGTCGGCGAAGAACACCGTCCACCGCGACAGATCGAGGAACCGGTCGAGCCGGTGGAGCTCGTCGAGCGCGCGCTCGGGATCGAGGGGCCGCCACGACACGTCCCGCTTCGCGCGCTCCATGCAGAACGCGCAGTCGAACGGGCACCCGCGCGAGAGGTAGATCTCGGCCTGCGAGGCCACCTTGCGCGCGACGTTGCGGTAGCGGCCGAGCAGGTCCCAGTCGATGGGCTCGAGCTCGTTCGGGTCGGGGACCGACTCGGGGCCGATCACCGGCTGCAGCGGCCTCCGCCCGGTGACGAGCGCGGAGACCAGGCGCGCCATCGGCAGCTCTCCGTCGCTCACCACGACGAAATCGAACGGCGAGCCGGGCCGCGTGAAGTCGTTCGGGCGGGCGCTCGGGTGGTAGCCGCCGGTCGCGAGCCACGCCCGCGGGAGGAGCCGGCGGAGCGCGGCGCCGATCTCCATGACCTTCAGGTAGTCGTACGACGAGTAGCAGCTGATCCCGACCAGATCGTAGGGGCCGCCCCGCGCGACGATGGTCGCGAGGTCGACGCTGCCGAGGCCTCGCTCGAGGTCGAGATCGACGACGTCGACCTCGGCGCCCGCGCGCTTGCACGCGCCCGCGATGCTGAGCATCTGGGGGATGCCGAAGTTGGCGCCGCCGCCGAAGAGCCCGCCGGGCCAGAGCAGGAGCACCCGCGGGCGGTCGACCTTGGGCATCTCAGTCGGTGCCCGTGTCGAGCGGGACCTTGAGGCAAGGGGTCGGGCCGGTGTCCTCGTCGGCGTCGCTGGCCGAGTCGCGCGCCCCGCCCGAATCGGCTGCGGAAGAGTCGAGACTCCCCGTGTCGAGCGTACCCGTGTCGGGCGGCGGCATGTCGAGGCAGGGGACGGGCCCGGTGTCGGCGCCGCCGTCGGTGCCCACCTCGCTGCCCGTACCCGTGTCCTTGGCCTCCTCCGTCGTGCTGCTGCCACATGCTGCCAGCACGGTGGTGAGCGCGGCGCTGACGAACTTGGCGCGTCGCGCGAGGATCCGGCTCTTGGCGTCGCTCATCCGGTCGCTCCGTCGCTGTCAGGGGTGGAGTCGTTGGTGTCGCTCGCGTCCGCGTCGCTCGCGTCGGGGGTGGCGCGGACAGGCAAACGGACGGACCGGTGTCCCCGTATCGACGGGACCGTCGATCGCGGTGTCGCGTACGAACGCCGGAGGGCTGAGACACGGACCAGACGAGCCGCAGCCCACCCCCGCACCCGCGCAGCCACGGCGGCGACGAGGAACCTCGCACGACGCGCGAGCACCCAGCTCCGGGCGTCGCTCATCCGGTCGCTCCGTCGCTGTCGGCGCCGGTGTCGGGCGCGATGTCCAGGCACGGCACGGGGCTCGTGTCGCTCGCGTCGACGTCAGGGGTGCCGGAGTCGGGTGGCGGCGCGTCGGCCGAGAGGCACACCGTAGGCCCCGTGTCGGCGCCCCCGTCGAGCGTGTCGGTGGCCGTGTCGGTCGTGGCGTCCGGCGCGGGGACGTCGAGGCAGGCCTGCGACGCGCACGCCGAGGTGAAGCCCGCGCCCGCGATCGCGGCGGCCACGAACTTCGCGCGACGGGCGAGGATGGTCTTCTTGGAGTCGGTCATGGGATCTCCGAGGGCTCAGCCCGGCGGCGGGACGAGGCAGGGAACCGGGCCCGTGTCGGCCGCGTCGGTGGCAGCGTCCGTGGAACCCGTGTCGAGCAGCCCCGTGTCGAGCGGCGCCGAGAGGCACACGGTGGGCCCCGTGTCCGTCGAGAACGTGTCCGGCGTGCCCGTGTCGACCCCGCTGTCGAGCGGCGGGCTGAGACAGACGGTGGGGCCGGTGTCGGTGGTGTCGGCGCCCCCGTCGACGACCGTGGTGTCCGAGACTCCCGTGTCGGAGATCGGCGTCAGACAAACCGACGGCCCGGGATCCTGCGGGCCGTCGGCGCACCCTGCGAAGGTGGCGACGGCCGCCGCGACGAAGCGCGCGCGGCGGGCGAGGATGGTGTCCTTGGGGCTCATCGCGCCAAAGTATACGAGAAAGCGGGACCGTACGCACACGCGGCGAACCGCCGCCTTCGCACGCGCGGGACGCGGCTCACAGCTCCGAGAGGCAGGCCTTGGGCTTGGCCTTCTTGGCGGGGCTCGGGCCCGCGTCCGCCCCGGCGTCGACGGGCGGCGGCTGCGCGACCGACAGGCAGGGTGCGGCGACCTCGAGACACGGCATGGGCGGCGCCGTGTCGGGCGGGTCCGCGTGGGTTGCGGCCTCTGACCCGACGTCGTCGACCCCAGCCTCGGGCGGCGGCGGCTGAATCTGGCTCAGGCACACCTGCGGCTCGGTGGGCTTGGGATCGCACGACACGAGCCCCGTGGTGGCGACCGCGAGGAACGCCGCGCGGCGCGCGAGGATGCGGCGACGGGCCTCGTCCATCAGCCGTGCACCACCTCGAGCCGACGCTTCTTGGGATCGGCTCTCTCCGCCTCGAGGCGCGCCGAGAACTCGTCGTCGACGTGCTGGAACACCACCGGATCGGGGAAGCGACGCGCGTGCCCGAGCACCCACTCCGCCGCCGCGCCGCACCCACCCATGCAGGTCTTCTCGTGGAGACAGCCCTTGCAGAACTCGGGGCTCTCCTTGCGATACGCGGTGATCTCGGGCGCCTTCAGCAGCGCGAGCATGTCGACGCTCGGGTCGAGGATGTCGGCGACGCCGCCGATCGCGGTGCGGTGGAGCGTGCAGTTCTTGAGCTTGCCGTCGGGGCCGAGCGCGAGCTCCTGCATCGACGTGCCGATCGGACAGGTGCCGAACTGGACGCCCTTGATCTCCTCGGTCTCGACCGCGCACGGCGGCACCGGCATCGTGCAGGAGATCCGCATCGCGGACTCCTTGGGTGCACCGCCCTCGACGGTGAACGCATCGGCCTGGCGGAACGCCACCATGAGGTCGTCGCGGGAGGGGAGCAGCGTGGCGACGGCGCTCGTGGCGTAGCCCGCGGGCGAGAACCGCGAGAGCGCGATCTGGCGGACGCCGAGCTCCTTGAACACCGTGAGCACCTCGCCGACGAGGTGGGCGTTCTGCTTGGTGACGACGCAGCAGCCGACGACGGGCACGCCGTGGCGCTTCATCGCCTTGATGCCCTCGATGGTCGCGTCGAAGTGGCCCTTGCCGCCGACGTGGTCGTCGTGGAGCGGCGCCGTCGGGGCGTTGAGCGTGACCTGGACGTAGCGGACCTTGTAGGGGGGCGAGGCGCGCGGCGAGCTTGTCGTCGATGAGACCGCCGTTGCTGATGATCTGGATGCCGACGCCGGCGTCGCGCACACGGTCGAGCAGGCGGAACACCTCTTTGTGGGCGAACGGCTCGCCGCCGGTGATGGTGAGGTGGTCGACGTCCCAGGCGGACAGCATCTTGTCGACGCGCGCGACGAGGGTGCCGCCGTCGGGCGCACCGACCCCCTGCCCGCCGTCTTCCCGCCACTCGTTGTAGCAGTAGAGGCACTTCTGGTTGCAGTACGCGGTCAGCTCGAGCGCGACGCTGTAGACCTTGGGGCGCGCGGCAGGACTCGTGGCCATCGGGCTAGCCTACGCTAGCCGACGGCGCCGTCGAGCCATGCTTCGAAATCGGCCTGCCGGCGCGGGAGGCCGGCCTGGCGTGCCACCTCCTTGCCCCCATGGAACACGATGAACGTGGGGATGCTCTTGATGCCGAGGACCTTGCCCGCGTACGCGGACTCGTCCGTGTTGACCTTGAGGACGATGACCTTGCCGGCGCGCTCCTCGGCGAGGTCGTGGATCATGGGAGCGGCCTGCTGACAGGGCCCGCACCACGGCGCCCAGAAGTCGACCAGGATCGGCACCGGTGAAGACTGGATGGCCGCGGTGAGGCCGCCGTCGTCCACCTCTTGCGGAGCGCCCTCGGTGTCCACCAGGGTCTTGCACTTGCCGCACTTGGGGCGCGCGCCGAGCTTGGCTTCGGGGATGCGATTGAGGGCGCCGCAGTCGGCGCAGCGGAAGATGGCCATGGTGGGAAGTTGCTCACTTTCGGACGCCGAGCAAGAGGCCGTCCGGTGTCGGGATGCACACGGTGTCGAAGAAGCTCCGGGCCTGCTCGTGGAAGCGCCGCATGGCGGCCGCGGGCGCACTGTCGTCGAGCAGGTTGCCGAAGTAGTGGGCGTTGTCGCCGAGGAGGAGGCCGCCCTTGCGCACGTGCGCCGCGGCCCACGCGCCGTAGTGGTCGTAGTTGCCCTTGTCCGCGTCGACGAACACCGCGCAGAACGGGCCGTACGGGACGAGGGTCGGCAAGACCTCGAGGGCGGGGCCGATGTGCACGGTCACCTTGTGAGCCAGGCCGGCGCGGGCGAGGTTCGCGCGGGCGAGCTCAGCGTGCTTCGGGTCGAACTCGACGCTGTGCACGTGGCCGTCGTCGGGCAGCGCCCGCGCGAGGTGGATGGTGGAGTAGCCGGCGAGCGTGCCGATCTCGACGACGCGGCGCGCGGACGCGAGGCGCAGCAGCATCGCGAGCACCTTGCCCTCGGACGCGCCCACGTGGATCGCGGGGATGCCCGTCTCCTTCGGCGTGTCGTAGGCCGCTTGCAGCGCGGGATCGTTGGGCGCGTGGGTGGTCGCGAGCCAGTCCACGATGGAGGGGGTGAGGTAGGTCGAGCCCGTGCGGGAGTCGTCGTCGGCCATGAGCGGTGGATAGCGGGGGCCACCCCCCGAGGACAGCCTCAGGCCGAACATCAGGGTCGTAGCGTGCTGCGGGCGCTGTCGGCGTCGTCCTCCGAGCGTGGACTCGTCTCCGCTTCGACGCTCGGCGCCGGGCTCGACCGTCGCACGGCGGGGACCTCGACCTGACGGGTGTCGTGCCCGGCGAGCGCGGGCTTCGGGTTGGGCTTCGCCTTGGCTGCGAGCGGTGGCGCCGGCTGTGTGGGCGAGACCGCCGTGGTCATCGCCGGCTTCTTCACCGGCTCTTCGCTGCGCATCGGCTTGCGCGGGGGGAGGATGGAGGGAGTCGGTGGCGGTGCGGGGAGCCGCGGCGGATCGAGCATGTCGTCGAGCCCCAGCAGCTGACCGATGTCGTGGATCTCGTCGACCGGATCGCTCGCGACCTCGACCGCGGGCTTGGGGGGCGCCACCGGCAGGGGCGCAGGTCGGGGCGCGGCGGGTGCCGACGCCGCCGGGGCAGAGATGGGGCCGAGGTCGTTGAGGTCGGCGAACTCGACGGCCAGCGGGGTGACCGGCGCCTCGTCGCGCGCGCGGAGCTCGCCGAGGAGCACCCGGATCGCTCGCGCATCGTTCGGCGGATCGACCGAGAAACCGGTGCGGAACGTGATCGTGCCGCTGCGCCACGCGACGGCGAGCGCGAGCGCCTCGATCACTGGCACGCCGACCGAGTCGATCGTGGCGCCGCTCGCGAGGCCACTCGCGACGTCGAGCGTCACCCGACGACCCTCGGAGCGGACCGAGACGAGGCCGCTCTTGCGCTCGAGCTCGAGCAGCGTGAGCAGCCCGGAGACGGGCATCTGCGCGAGCTCGGCGCGGAACGCGGCGGCCTCGGGCGAAGACGGCGGCCCCGCCGAGTTGGCGTGCAGCGAGCCGATGAGCGAGGTGCGCCGCACCCGCATGCGGCGCGCGAACTCCACGAGAGCGTGGACCTGGGCGAGCACCTCCTCCAGGCGAAACGGGCGCAAGAGGAGCACGTCGGCGCCGGCCTCGAAGGCCCTCGTGCGGGCCTCGGCGTCGTCGTCGGCCGCGAGGAGGGCGATGGGCGTGATGGCCACGGGCCCGCCGAGCTTGCGCACCCGGACGACGACCCAGTAGCCGTCGTGGTCTCCGGCCCCATCGCCCAGATCCCCATTGCCCAGATCCGTATCGACGATCACGCAATCGGGCTCGAGCTCCTGGATCCGCGCCACCGCTCCCGCCGAGGTGGTCGCCGAAGAGACCACGACGCCGGCCTCGCGGAGGCCCTCCTCCAGCAGCCGGAGCACCCAGCCCTCGCGCGCGACGAGGAGAACCCGGTCCGCGCTCATGGACGGAAACCGTACCACAACACGCAGGGCTTTTTTCCCACGAGGTGCTTCTGGGTATCCTGTGGCTTTCGTGTTCCCCGCCACACCCCTCCCCCGCAAGATCGGCGACTACGTCGTCGTGCGCCGACTCCGCAACGAGGGGCCCGTCGAGGTGCTGCTGGCCAAGGAGGAGGGCCCCCTCGGTTTCTCGCGCGAGGTCGCCCTCAAGTGCGTCAAGCGCGACCCGGCGACGGCGGGCGCGGCCACCGAGTTGGCCCGCGAGGCACGCGTGTGCTCGCGGCTCGTGTCGCCGGCCATCGCACGCGTGCTCGGGTTGTTCGAGGACACGGAGCGCGTCGTGCTGGTGCTGGAGCACGTGGAGGGCGCGACCCTCTCGGGCGTCCTCGCCCACCTCGAGGCCCAGGGAGGCAAGCTCGACGACGGCGCCGCGGCGTACATCGGGGCCACGGTCGCGACCGCGCTGGCGTTCGCGCACGCCCTCACCGACGAGACCGGCGCGCCGACCCCCGTGCTCCACCGCGCGGTCTCGCCGAACGCCGTGCTCGTGGCCCGGGACGGCACGGTCAAGCTCACCGGCTTCGGCCTCGCGAAGATCCTCGATCGCACGCCCGACAGCGTGGTCGGCATGGTGAAGGGCGCCGCCGGCTACCTCGCGCCCGAGCAGGCGCGCGGCGAGACCGTGACCGAGAAGGCGGACGTCTTCTCGGCCGGCATGCTCTGCCACCGCCTCCTCGCCGGGCCGGGGAAGCAGGGTGGTGGGGGGATCGTCCAGCTCGTCGCGGGCCGCCCAGCGCAGCTCGCGTCCCTACGCGAAGGGCTGCCCAAGGAGCTGTGCGCCGCGGTCGACGCCGCGCTCTCCGAAGACGCCAAGAAGCGCACGATCAGCTGCGCCGAGCTCGCCCGCTGGATCGGCAAGGTCCAGAAGCTCGAGGAGGGCAAGGCCGCCCTCCGCGAGATCGTCGCGGCGATGCCCCAGGAGGGCGAAGACCCGGCGCCGCGCCCCGATCGCCCGTCGCGCCGTCGGCAGCGCCTCACCGGGAAGCGCTCGGTCCTCGGCATGAAGGCGCTCCGCGCGAGCCGGCCCGGGCTCGAGCTCGATCTCGAGGAGCTCGACGACGACGAGGAGGACGAAGACGAAGAGCAAGAGATGCCGGGGCCGCGCATCTCCACCAACATGGGCATAGGGCCGGCCTCCGTGCCTCCCGCGCCCGCCGCCGCGCCAGCAGCGTCCGCCTCGGTCGCGCCGATGGCCGTGACCAAGGCGCCGACGCCGCCGCCGAAGGGCGGAAAGACCCCGCTGATGCCTGGCGTCGCGCCCGCGGCACCGAAGCCCTCCCCTCGCCCCACCCTCCCGTCCGCCGCCAAGACGCCGCTGATGCCGGGGGTGATCCCGGTGGGCAAGGCGCTCACGCCGATGCCGCCACGGGCGAAGAGCGAGCCGCCGAGGCCACCCCACCTCCCTGCACCGCCACCCCACCCGCCGCACGGCGCGCCGCACATCGGGCCCGACCACCAGCCCGGACGCCTGCGCACGCCCGTCCCGCTGCCCACCGCCGACGGCATGGTCGCCCACGACCACCCCGCCCCCTCGGAGGCGCCGAAGACCGAAGACGTGACCGAGTCGGATCTCCTCCGCAGCGTGCCGCCACGCGCGGAGGTCGACGCACCGATCGAGATCGACCTCGGGCCGATCGTGCCAGTTGCTGCCACGCCCGCGCCACCCGAGGCCGCACCGACCCCTTCGGTGCCTCCGGTCGGGCCCAAGAGCGTCCGGCCGATCCCCATCCCTGATACTGCCAAGTTCCTGACACCGGCACCGGCGGGCTTGCCCAGGCGCCGATGAAGACCCTCCTTGGCATGACCCCGCCGCCTCCCCCCGCGGAGCCGCTGGCGCTGGCGCTCACGCCGCCCCCGGTCCCGCACCCGGCGGTGCCCGACGAGCCGAAGGTCATCCCACCTCCGGAGGCAGAGCCGGTCGTGCCGGTGGTGACCAGCGAGGAGCCTCCCCGTCGGGAGTTCGTGCGGTTCGAGGAGTCGCTGGAGACCCAGCGCAGCCCCGACCGCCGACGCACCGGGCTCTACGTGCTCGGGGGCGTGGGACTCGTGGCGCTGGTGCTCGTCGTCGTCGCCCTCGCGAGTGGGGGCAAGCCCAAGCCCGACGAGCGCAAGTCCGACGACTCCACGGCCGCGAGCGAGACCCCGAAGAAGAAGAAGCCGGCCCCCGACCCCTCCACCTCCACGAGCACGAGCGCCTCGGTCTCCACCAAGCCCGCGCTCGCCGAGCCGAGCGGCAAGCCCAAGAGCGGCAACGGCTTCCTCCGCGTGCACACCGAGAAGGTGGGCAAGGTGTTCGTCTCGGGCAACCCCACCGGCGACCCGGAGGCGGTGCTCGAAGCGCCGTGTGGTCGCAAGTTCATCAACCTGGCGCGCCTCGACGAGAAGGGGAAGTGGAAAGCGTGGCTCTCGAAGGGCACGCTTGCCACGGTGACCTGCGACGGAAAGGTCACCGACGTCACGTTGCCGTGAGGCCGAGCTAGAGGACGAAAGAGGCGCCCACGGTCACGAGGCGCTCGCGCAGGTCGGCGGAGAACGGCCCGACGGTCCCGGCCCGCACCTTGCGCTCGATGCCGGCCCACATGCGCAGCAGGCGCACCGGCGCGACGCCGAGGGTGACGCGGTACGAGAGGCGCCGATCGGCGAAGTGGGAGTCGTCGGTCACCTGCCACTGGCGTCGCTCCATGCCCTCGATCGACGAGAACGTGTCCAGACGCGCCGCGGCGGCGAGGAAGAACGGCGCGAGCTCGACCGTCAACGACGGCAGCACGCTCGCGCCGATGGCGTAGTAGTAGTCGTTGGTCTGGAAGCTGAGCCGTGTGCGCGCGTTGGGCCCGAGCCACGCGCGGTATGCGGCGCCGGCCACGGGGGTGACCATCGCGAAGTCGCCCATCACGTCCAGCGTCGCGCGGAGACGGAGCGGCGCGCGCTCGAGGAACGCGTCGAACGTGACCCCGAGCGCGCTCACGCCGAGGCGCTCGGTGAGCGTGTCGAGGTCGCTGACCGCGTAGTCGAACGACGAGACGAAGCCGGCGTAGAACGCGTGCCCCGCGAGCGCCCCGACCGCGCCCCGCAGGTCTTGATCGTAGTAGCCACCGATCGTGGCGCGCGCGCGCAGCAAGATCTCCTGGATGCCCTGCTCGTGGTACGAGAGCCGCGCCGTGAGGCGGGTGAAGTTCTCTCCGCCCACCCAGCGGCTCACGCGCGCGGGCTTGTCGAACGAGTGGATCGTGACGATCTCGGTGTCGAGGCCGAGCTGCATGCGCGTCTCGGAGCGGGTCGGCTGGTCCGCGAGCTGGATGGCCGCGTGGAGCTCGAATCGATGCCAGCGGTCTTGCGCGAAGCCGAGGCTGTCGGTCGTGGCGCTCCTCGGCTGCTTCGTCTTGTCGAGCCTTCGGTGGAACGTCTGTAGCCCCCCGAACCCGGTGGCGAGGGCCCAGTTCACCGGGTGATCGCCCCCGCGCAGGAACAGCTCCCCGAGCTGGAAGACCGTCTCGCCGAGCGCGATGCCCGAGAGCGGGGTCGTGATCATGTCGTTGACGCTCGGCCCCTCGCGGAACTCCAACAGGTATTCCCAGGTGGTGGAGGCGAGGACGCTCGCGAGGAACGACTCGGGGATCGTGAGGCGGTTCGAGCGGCCGACGAGGAAGTAGCTCATCCCCGAGACGAAGGTGTGGTGGACGGCGTTGGTGCGGAAGTCGTCCCCGTCGAAGCGCACCGCATCGAAGGTGACGAGCTTGGCCTTCCAGCTCTCGCGGTCCCATCTCCACTCCCAGGTGCGCTGGCTGTAGTCCTGGTTGCCCCAGTACCAGGGGATCCCGAGGGCGCCGTTGATGATGACGTACTCCTGCAGCACGCGCGGCCAGTTCGGGCGGTCGCGCGGCTCGGGGTCGTCGGCGCGGACAAGGGTGGGCCACACCGCGACGAGCGCGGCGAGAGGCCATCGCCAGCTCGCACGCATGCCTGTCGGCGCTGCAACGTGCGGGCCGGGGTACGGAAGGTGCACCACGAGAGGGCATGGCCGACGCCACCCCCGTTCTGTCGCGCAGCGACCGCGGCGTTGCGCAGTATGTGCGGTTGCTCGCCATCGCTGCGTTCACCCCTGGCTGCGTCGGCGTCTACGTCGATCTGCAGGGGACGGCGTACCCGGCCCTGCACGCGAGCGCCCGCCCACACGAGGACGAACCCCTCGGGAGCAAGCTCGTCGCGGACGCCACGCCGTCGGCGGCCATCGGCATCGGGCTCGGGCTCGACTTCGACGACGGTCGCTCGTCGCGCTGGTCGATCGGCTACTCCACCGAGTCGTACACGCTCGGCGGCAACGGCAGCGCGCGCCAGCACTTCAACGACCTACGGCTCGACGTGTCGGTCCAGGATCTCGGGCCGGACGCGCGCCTGCGCCTGGTCGCGGGCGGCGGCATCGGCGCGGGGAGCACCCGCTTCCTGCGCGAGGACGGCACGTTCTACGGGGCGAGCGGCGGCAGCGCGCGCGTCTACAGCGGCCCGGCCTACGCGCGCTTCGTCGGGCGCCACAGCGTGTTCTCGCTGATGCTCGGTGGTTCGTTCGTCATCCTCGGCGCGCGCGAGTGGGTCGTGCGCGGCTGGGGCCTCACCACCCACCTCACGTGGAGCTGGTCGTTCGTCGACACCCACCCCGACGTGGTCTTCTACCGCCCGCTCGACAAGGTCGACCTCGCCGCCGTCGAGGCCTCGGGCGTCGCGCTCGGCTGTCGGCTCGTGCACCGCACCAAGACCGAGGTGCACCTCGACTGCGCCGCGGGGGAACTCGAGATCCACCAGACCGAACGTCTGCTCCACGTGCACTGCATCCGCTCGACCCCCGCTCGCTGCGAGGGACTGTTCGAGAGGATCCACGAGAACCGGAGCAAGCCGTGAGGCCAAGAGTCCTCGCGCTCGGCGCGCTCCTCGCCCTCGCGGCGCCCACTGCGGCGGCGGCGGCGGAGGTCGACGCCACCGGCGAGGAGCGGATCCGCGACCCCGAGCCCCGCAAGCGTCACTGGATCCGCGCGGCGGAAGAGGTGTTCGTCATCAACGGACCGATCGGCACGGTGTGGTACTGGAGCAACGCGAACTTCAACCAGGCCGACTGGGACCTGCGGTGGGACTGGCCGAGCTGGCGAAGGAAGATCGTCACCTTCGACGCCCTGCGGTTCGACTCCAACGACTTCGGCACCAACGCCTTCAACCACTCGCTCTCCGGCGCGGCCTACTACTGGACCGCGCGGTCCAACGGCCTCTCCATCGCCCAGTCGTTCCTGATGGCGAACATCGGGTCGATCACCTGGGAGTACGTGGTCGAGTACAAGGAGTACCCGAGCCTCAACGACGTCATCTTCACCCCGATCGTCGGCATCCCGTTCGGCGAGGGGCTCTACCAGCTGGGGGAGCTGTTCGATCGCGGCAGCAACGCCATCCCGGTGCGCATCCTCGCCGAGGTGTTCGGCTTCCCGCGCAAGCTCCACGACCGCATCGACGGCTCGGAGGCCGGCCGCGCCCCGGACACCGACGCGCTCGGTCTGCCGCGCGACACCTACCACCGCTTCGTCCTCTCCTCGGGGATCGCGCGCGCGAGCCAGGCCGGCCGGCCCGACTCGAGCCGCGCCGAACTCGGTCTCGACACCGAAGTGGTCACCCTGCCCCACTACGGCGGACCCGGGCACGCCGGCGGCTTCGTGACCGATCGGGGCTTCACGCGGTTCTCGATCGACATCGCGCTCGGCGACAAGCGCGTCGAACGGATCGGCGTGAGCGCGCGCGCCAGCCTGTTCGGCTACTACCACCAGGCGGTCCGCGACCGACACGGGGCCAGCGTGTTCGTCGGGGCGGCCACGGAGTTCGAGTACGCCGAGCGCTGGGTGGGAGAAGTGCTCGACCGCCTCGCCATCGTCCGCGTGGCGAGCGCGGCCGCCGACACCACGCTGCACGCGGGCCCCGTCCGGATCCGCGCGAACCTCGACGTCTCGCCCGACTTCGCGATGATCACCTCGCTCGCGTGGCCGGCGTGGCTCGCGACGGACAAGCCCGCGTCCAAGTCGGTCCTGCACATGAAGGGCTACTACTACGCGGTCGGGCTCAGCGTGCTCCCCACGGTCACCTTCACCACGGCCGACCTGGAGGCTGGCTTCGCGGCCAAGTGGGAGGTGTTCACGTCGATCGACGGCGTCGATCGGTTCCAGGAGAACATCGTGAACGACGCCCGCCTCACCGATCACCGCCTCGAGTGGCGGGCGTTCTTCGGCGTGCACGCCGTCGGCCCTCTGCACCTGTCCGCCAGTGTGACCGAACGCCACCGGGCGAGCGCTGTTTCGGGCTTCACCAGCACGAGCGTGGAGCGAACGCTCGCGGCGACCGCGCGGCTCGTGTTGTAGGGTGAGGGCGTGCGCCGAGCCCTCGTCCTCCTCCTGCTGTCGTGTCGGCGCGAAGCCCCCGTGGCCCACGCGGTCGACGCCGAGATGAAGCCCTCGCCGTCCACCGCGGCGCCTTCGCCGCGGTGCCCCGACGCGGTCACGATCGCGTCGCTCGGCGAGGTCGGGACTCCCCCCGGCGCCTGGCTCTCACGGCTCGAGACCGCGGAGCTCTACGTGCGGCTCCCGAAGGACCTCGTGCGCGCCCCCGAGGCCGACAACGTGGTGCTGCGCGGCTATCCGAAGAGTCCCCTGCGCGGGCGGCGCAACGCGGACCGGCAGATCACCCTGCTCGCCGAGCGGCGCGTCTACGCGGTGAACGAGCCCGTGCGGGTGATCCACGTGCTCGAGGTGTTCGCCAAGGGCGAGGACCTGTTCGTGATGGGGCCGAAGCCGATCACCGGTGAGTGGGTCGACGGCACGCGCGTCACGCCCGAGGTGCCCACGTGGGGCGCCTTCACCATGGGCGTCTACGACGGCGCCGTGATGCAGAGCCCGGGGCTCGACGTGAACTTCGAGATCAGCGTCTACACGTTCGCGACGCCCGGCCTGCACCACGTGCAGTGGAGAGCGGGCGTCGTGGACTCCAACGTGCTCTGCGTCGAGGTCCGCTAGCGCGCTGCATCGTCATGCCCCCGGCTTCCTGCGCAGGGTCGCGAGCTCGGCGCGCAGGGCATCGCGTTCGGCCTCGCACCGCTCGAGCGCGACCAGCATGGCCGCGGTGGGATCGGGGCTCTCGTGCTTCGTGCGGTAGGGTGGTCCCGCCTTTGCACCTCGGCGACGCCCGACGAGCGACAGCGCGAGCGCGGCCACCTCGTGCGCCAGCGCAGCACTCGGCGTCTCGGTGGCGAGGCAAGCCTCGGCCAGCCGTTGCAGCTCTGCGAGGCGGTGGGTCTCGTGCGCGTCCAAGACCATAGTCTACCGCGGCCCCTTCGGGCGTAGCATCCCCCCATGTTCGCCTCGCTCCTCTCCAAGCCCGCGCCGCAAGGCGCCGATGCGCTCTTCGATCACCTCGAGAGCGCGCTCGTGCCGGGGATCCTGCTCGGCATCGTGGTGTGGCTCCTCGTGCGCGTCGTGCTGCGCGGGCTCTACACCGTCGACCAGAGCGAACGCGCCGTGAAGACCGTGTTCGGTCGCGCCCAGCGCGTGCGCGAGGACGCGACCACCCTGGAGCTCCCGCTCGCGAGCGGCCTGCGGCCCGACGAACGCGAGCGATACGTCTACCCGCAGGTCGTGGTGATCCCCCCCGGCGGGCCCTACTTCAAGTGGCCCTGGGAGGAGATCCACAAGGTCAGCGTGGCGACCACCACGACGAGCCTCGCCTGGGATCCGGAGCACCCCGAGGCCAACGAGGGCGGGCAGCGCATCGAGGCCGTCACCAAGGACCACCTCGACACGCGCATCAGCGGGCAGATCCGCTTCCGCGTCTCGGAGCAGAACCTCTACGCCTACCTCTTCGGGGTCCGCCACGCGATCTCTCACGTCATGGGGTACTTCGTGTCGGTGCTGCGCCAGCGCATCGCGGGCTTCGAGGCGCCGCACAAGGCCGACGGAGACTTCGCCGCCGCGCAGGGCATCTCGATCAACGACCTGCGCAAGAACCTCCGCGACCTCAACGACCGCATGGAGGCCGACTGCGCGAGCTCGGCGGCGCGGTACGGCATCACCCTCGACGCCTGCCTGATCACCCGCATCGACCCGCCCGACGAGGTGGAGTCGGCGCTCGCGGCGATCAACACCGCCCACAACCACGTCTCCTCCGAGATCAGCCTCGCCCAGGCCTCCGCCGACCAGCGCATCGTGCAGTCGCGGCGCGCGGTCGAGATCGAGACCCTCCGCGTGCAGACGGAGGTCGAGCCGCTGCGCGCGCTGGCCGAGGAGCTCGCCCAGCTGGACGCCGCGGGCCCTGGCACCCTCGAGGCCTACATCAAGAACCTGCGGCTCGGGCTGCTCGCCAGGGCTCGTCGCGTCTTGCTGCCACTTGCTGCCAAGTTCGGAGGAGGTGACCGATGACCATCCTCGTCGTCGCCCTCGTCACCTTCCTCGCGCTCATGGTCGGCGTGCCGCTGCTGCTCGCCATCGCGCGCTTCTTCGGGCTCTACACCACGGTCGAGGAGCGCGAGACCCATGTGTTCATCCTGTTCGGGCAGGTGCTCGGCGTGATCGCGGAGCCCGGCCTGCACTTCTTGCCGGGCAAGCTCGGCCTCGGCGCGCTGCTCGTGCGCGCGTTCGGGCGCCGGGTGGTGCTCGATCTCTCGCTCACCCAGGAGTACCTGCGGAGCCAGCCGGTGAACTCCGAGGAGGGGGCGCCGATGGGCATCGGCATCTGGTACGAGATGTACGTCGACGACGCCGAGGCGTACCTGTTCAAGAACGCCGACCCGCGCGGCTCGCTGCGCGCGAACGTCGGCTCCTCGGCGGTGCGGGCGCTCTCCAACATGCGCCTGTCCGACATGCTCGAGACCCGTCACGCCATGAGCATGCTGGTGCGCAACGAGGTGTCGCCGAAATCGCACGAGTGGGGCTTCAAGCTCGGGAGCGTGTACATCCGCAAGGTGCACTTCCGCGACGGCGCGATGGTGCGCCAGATCCAGGAGAAGGTGGTCAACCGGCTCCGCCAGGTGACCAGCGCGATCCAGCAGGACGGCGCCAACCAGGTGAACCTGATCCGCGGCACCGCGGAGCGCGAGGCGGCGATCGAGTTCGCCAAGGCCGCCGCGTTGCGCCCGAAGATCGTCGGCGAGGCCCTGCGCCAGCTGCAGCAGCACCCCCGCGTCGCCGCCGCCACCTTCGAGGTGCTCGAGACCCAGCGCCTGCTCGAGAGCCAGGCCGAGATCACCCTGCTGCCGGCGGGGGACGGGATCGCCGCCCTGGTGGCCGCGCAGCAGAAGTGAACGAAGCGGGCGCCTGCTTCGACTAGGCTGGTCGGACATGCGCCGCGCGCTCCTCGCCTCGCCGCTCCTGCTCGCCACGTGTGCGCCCGCGCCCCCGCGCGAACAAGGGCCCCTCACGGCAAAGGCCGCGACCGTCGGCAAGGGCACGGACGCGGCCACCCCATCGCCGACCGAGCCCGCGTACGGCGCCACCAGCACGACCCAGATCGGCGCGCTCGACGACCACGCCTGGCCACCCCCGAAGATGTCGGTCGAGGGCGACAAGCCCGCGCCCAAGGAGGGCGAGTGGGCCCCGTGGCAGCGCGACTGGCTGCACACCATCGAGGGCGCGCCGCCCACGTTCTACACGGGCTTCGTGCGGCCCGATCCGGCCCGTGCCGCGAAGGTCGAGGTGGTCGCGATGGACGCGCGCCAGCTGGAGCTCGACATGGCGATCGGCGTAGAGGGGCCGTTCCCGCCCGACGAGAAGACCGCGGGCAAGTGGCCGCGCGCCGGGGGCAAGCTCCCGCGCGAGGCCGCCGTCGCCAAGCGGGTTGTGGCCGCGTGGAACGGCGGGTTCCGCTTCGATCAGGGCAAGTGGGGCATGAGCATCCGGCGCCGCGAGTTCCAGCCGCCGGTCCCCGACGTGGCGTCGCTCCTGATGTTCGACGACGGCCGACTCGGCTTCGGCACCTGGGGCCCGAAGATGCAGACCCCGCCCGACGTGCGCTCGCTGCGCCAGAACCTGGACCCGCTGGTCGACGGCGACGAGATCGATCCGCGCAAGCGCCCCAAGTGGGGAGGCATCCTCGCGACCGGCAAGCAGGTGGGCCAGCGCGCCAAGCGCGCGGGGCTGTGCCGCACCAAGGGCGGGCACGTGCTCTACCTGTGGGGCAACGAGCTCGACCCGCACGACCTCGGCAGCGGCATGAAGAAGGCCGGGTGCGACTACGGCCTGCACCTCGACATGAACCTCTACCACGTGGGGTTCGTGTTCATGTCGTGGGACGACGCCAAATACGAGAAGGGCAAGAGCGAGGCGCTCTCGATGGCGATGGGCGTCGCCCACACGCGGTACGTCCACGCCCCGAGCCCCAAGGAGTTCTTCTACGCGACCCTGCGCGAGCCGCTGGCCCTGGGGTTCGCGGCCGACGGCCAGCCGCAACCGGCGCCCGCCTGGGCGCCTTCGATCACCGTGCAGACCACGGGCGCGGTCCGCGTCACGCGGTTCGACGCGCGCCGCCTCCGGGCCGTGCTCGTCGGCGGACACGCCGAGCTCGATCCCAGCGGCAAGCGGCTGTTCGAGACCAGCGCGCCCGCACCGGTCTCGAGCGACGACGCGGCGCGGGTGCTCGCCGCGCTGCGGCTCGGGGTCGCGACCAAGGAGGCGCCGCTCGGCCTCGTGCTCGACGGCGCGCAGCGCAGCAAGCCGGCGTCGGGGGCCGCGACGCTGTTCGTCGACGCGCGGGGACGGCTCGGGATCGCCGCGCCGGGGACGCCGGTCCCGCCTTCGCGGTACAGCCTCGAGGCGCCTCCGCTCATCGTCGCCGGCAAGGCGCTGACGCTCCCTCCGACGCTCGACCTCGCCCTCGGGCTCGACGCGAAGGGAAACCTGTTGGTCGCCGAGAAGACGAGCGCGCCGGACGCGAGCGCGCTGGTGCAGGCGCTGCTGCAAGCCGGCTGCGTCGTCGCGATCGCGCCGCGCGGCGGCGGGGCTCGCCTCGAGCGCGCGGGGCGCGATCCGATCGCGACCGGTGGCGCCGACTCACGGGTCTACCTGCTCGCGGCGCGCCCCGAGCCCACCACGTTCCGCTTCGATCTCGACGAGCAGGACAAGCCGCTCTGGCCGAAGGTGACGACGCCCGTGAAGTGAGCCCTCGGGTCAGTGCACCCAGACCTCGAGGTCGTCGATCTTCCACTCCGAGTAGCTGCCGCAGAAGTCGTTGCGGCACACGGTGTCGACGCCGCCGTTGGTGCCGATGCGGCACTCGAACGTGTAGCCGATGTAGCAGTAGCCGCCGTCGATCGCGCCGTTCACGTGCCAGTCGTGGCCTCCGCCGAACGTGGGCCCGTAGTTGGTGGCGCTGTACTGCGTGTAGCTCGGGAGCTTTCCGATGTAGCCGTGCTTGAACCGGTAGGTGAGCGAGAACAGGAACGTGGCCTCGTCGCCCATCCAGTTGCCGACCGACGCCCATGACTTCGACGCGTAGGCGCCGATCACCCGGCCGCTGGAGAGCCGCGCGACGGTGACCGAGGGCCCCTGCCCGTCGCAGTTCTTGTGGAACGCCACCGAGGTGGGACCGTCGGCCGCCTTCGAGTAGCACCGCCGCCAGCGCTGCCCCGGGGTGCCGATCCACGTGTTGATCAGCGTGGCGTCGGTCGCGTTCACCAGGGTGGAGCCGGGCATGCCGGGGATGTAGGTCGGCGGGACGACGACCGGCTCGGACGCGGCATCGGGGGCCACGCTCGCGGCGATCACGAGGAGGGCAAGCGACGGCAGACGCATCGCCGTGCATGGTACGCCAAGCAGGCACGGAGGTCGCTGGATCTCGTCACAGCTCGATCCAGCGTGGGGTCGCGAGCGCCTCGCCGGTCGGACCGGCCACCGCCCCGAGGTGGCCTTCGAAGGCGAGCGGCTGGAAGCGGTCGACCGCGGCGTCGGCGACCAGCGGCGGAGCGAGCGCGAGCGTCGCGCCGCCCTCGCCCAGGGCGAACGCCACGAGCCGCGGATCGACGCGGAGCCCGATGCCACGCGCCTTCAGGTAGGCCTCCTTCAGCGTCCACAGGAGCACCGCGTCGGCGCGCGGCTCGGCGCACCGCGCGAGGTGGGCGCGCTCGTCGTCGGAGTAGATGGTGCTCTGCATCCCGAGCAGCGCCTCGGCGCGGTCGAGCGGCTCGGCGTCCACCCCATGGGGCGTCGGCGCGACGGTGCAGAGGACGAAGCTCGGCCCGTTGGCGAGGCTGAAAGAGAGAGCGTGGTCGCGCAGCGTGGGTCGGCCGAGGGCGTCGCGGTCGAAGGCGAGCGCAGCCGGCGCGACCCCGAGCGCGCGCGAGAGCACGGTGCGCACGACGACCCGGGTCGCGAGGTACACGTGCGCCGAGAGCGCGTGCGAGAAGCGCTGGTAGCGCGCCCGCTCGCTCGGATCGAGCCAGTCGCCCCCGCGCTCGAGGAGGGCGTCCTCCGAGATCGCGCGCGGGTCGAAGACGAACGCCTCGATCACCGCGCTCCGAAGAGCAGCGCCTCGAACGCCTGCGCGAACGCGCGCTCGGGCCCCAGATCGGCGGTGTCGCGCGCGAGGATCTTCCGCGTGACCGCCGAGGGATCGGGGCACTCCTCGAGCACGGCGCGGAGCACCGCGTGCGGCGCCGACACGTCCTCGCGCTCGAAGGCGTGCGCCTTCGCGGCGAAGGCCTCGTCGGGGGTGTGCGGCACCTCTTCGGCCGGGTCCCCCCCGAGCCCGTTGATCGCCGAGACCAGGCGGTCGATGCGCGCCTTGTAGGTGAGCGCCGCGAGCTCCGCCGGCAGGATCGGCGCGCCCACGTGGTAGGTCTGCTGGCCCATCCCGACCGGGAACTCGAGCCGCTCGGCGCCGGCGGTGATTGGGAGGCCGCCCGAGAAGCGCACCGGCACGACCGGCGCGCCCAGGGCGAGCGCCAGATCCACGAAGGTGCCGCTCATCGTCGCGACCGGCGCCCGGCAGCCGAGCGCGCGGGTGCCCTCGACGTGCACGAGCAGGCTCTTGTGCTCGGTGCGCATGGACCGCGCGAGGTCCTCGAGGATGGTGAGGAGCGAGGCCGAGTCCTTGCGATCGAAGTGCGCGATCACCCCCGGATCGTGCGCGCCCGGGTACGAGAACCACAGGCGCAGCATGCGACCGAGCCACGTGTCGCGGTGCTCGGCCTTGGCGAGGGTCATCGTCGTCGTGCCGGCGAGCGCCGAGATCAGCACCGAGAACAGGATCGACTCGATGCCGGTCTGGTGGTTGGCCACGTACAGCACGCTCTGCCCCGCGACCGCGCGGAACGCCGCGGGGTCGGCGAGCCGCACGTCGGCGACGAACCGCTGCGCGAGGCCGAAGCACAGGTCCTCGACGGGCCAGCCCGAGAGGCCGAAGCGCTCGGTCCAGAACCGGCGCACGGGGCCGAGGTCGAGCCGCGGGGCCACGCGATCGCGCACCCGCACGCCGTCCTGGTCGCGCACGGTGTCGAGGACGAAGCGCTGGAGCGGCGCCGAGGGAGCGTGGGGCTCGGGCACGAGCACCACCGTCGAGGGATGCACCTCGGCGTGGCGGGCCACGTGCTCCTTCTGCGCGATGTCGCGGGTGCGATCATCGGTCGTGCCGAGGCCGTAGATGCGCGCGATCGTGCCGGGCAGCCAGTCGCTGGCGGCCACCGTGGCGTCGGACAGCGTCGTCTCCGGGCCCTCGTGGTCGGAGAGGGACAGGCCCGGCACGAACGCGCGGTCCTGCAGGAAGCTCCTCCGCGCGCGCCCCGACGCGGCGCCGAGCGAGCCCTTGGGCATGAGGATCTCGACGAGGCGCACGTCGCAGAGGCGCACGCCTTGGGCCTCGAGCGCGAGGTCGAAGGTCGGGAAGCGGTCGTCGCCGTCGAAGCCGACGAAGCGCGCCTCGCAGCGCACCTCCCCCGTGCGCGGCAGCGGCGCGTGCACCACGAACGAGGCGATCCGGTAGGGATACGCGACCTTGTCCTCGCCGATCAGGTCGGAGAGCAGGTGCAGGCGGTCGTGCGGGATGGCGTGGGTCGCCGCGTCGAGCAGCGCCTGGTGCAGGGTGCCGTACGGCACCGCGCCCGCCCCGGCGTCGAGCACCGCCGCGCCACCGTTCTCCCCGAGGGTGCGCGAACGGAGCAGCTGGAACGCAGGCCCGTGGAACAGCTCCCCTGTCTCGTACGGGTTCTCGGTCGGGCGCCCCTCGACCAGGGCGGGGATCGGCGTCGGTGCGGCGGCTCGCTGCCACGCGATGCCGGTGGCGGCCACCTCGAAGCGCGAGAGCTTCGGGTCGCGCGCGCTGCGGAACACGAGCAGCGAGACCGCGAGCGAGCCGTCGTCGCGCGGCGTGACCTCGGTGCGCAGACGCGCCGTGGGATCGAGGGTGATCCAGCGCTTGATCTGCACGTTCTCGAGGGTGAGCGGCAGGCCGAGGCCGTGCGCCATCGCCGCGCCAGCCAGACGATCGACCACCGACATCATGGGGAGCGCCGGGAGCACGAACGTGGGGCAGTGGTCGCGGAGCCAGGCGTCGCGCGCGAGGTCGAGGACCTCCTCGCTGTCGTCGGACGCGACGATCCGCAGACCGAGGCCGCGCGCCTCGTAGATGCGCTTGCCGTCGACCCACAGCGAGGCCTCGGCGCGCGCGTAGCTGCCGCGCGCATCGCGCCCGCGGTCGACGATCTCCATCGTGATCGTCACGCGCTGGCTCTCGGGCACCACCTGACCGCGGTACTTCCAGACGAGCTCCGGGGTCTCGGTCACGCCCTCGCCGACCTTGCGGCTCTCGAGCGGGAGGAACCGCGCGCGCGGGATGTCGGCGTCGAGCCCGAGCTCGAGCATGGCGAAGGCGAGCGTCTGGCGCATGGCCTCCACGCCGAGCGACCCCGGCTGCACCGGATCCTGGAAGAAGTGCGCCTTGAAGAACCACGCGTGGGGGTCGACGTCCATGTCGGCGCGCACGAGGCCGAGGCCCTTCTTGCCGCCTTCGGCCTCGAACCGCGTGACCCGATCGATCATGCGCAGCATGGGCGCGGCGAGGCGCGCCGGCCCCCGCAGGTAGCGGGCCGGCTCGGGGCGCAGGTCGACGAAGTAGTCGCTGGTCGCGTCGAACGCCGCGCGCTGCTCGGCCGAGGTGGGCAGGCCGATCTGGTTCTCGAGCGCCTCCTTCGGGAAGAAGCCGAAGGCAGAGCCCGTCTTGAACACCAGGCGGTCGCCGACGAAGCACTCCACCTCGAACGACTCGATCAGCATGCCCGAGGCCGGCGACACGTTGACGATCCTGGCGCGCGTGCGCAGCACGCCGGCGTCGCGGCGCACCTCGTCGAAGATCACGCCCTTGCCGTCGAGGTTGCGGAAGAGGAGGTCGCCGTCGACCGTGAGCGTCGAGCCGACGAAGCTCGCGAGCCAGCCGCAGGGCTGCAGCGCGGCCTCGAGGAGCACCGAGAACGGCATGGCCTCGGCCCCGCCTTCGCCGAAGTACCAGGCGTCGGGCGGCACGTCGTACTCGACCTCCACCGCCGCGCCCGGCTTGCAGGCGAACGGCTCGCCCTCGTAGGAGACCACGCGGGTGACGTAGTGGTACGGCGGTCCCGGCAGGCGCGGCACACGGCGGGTGCCGTCGAAGCGCGCGTAGCGCGGGCCGAACGCGGTCGAGGGCTGGCCCCACGCGCAGGCGAGGAGCGAGCGGAAGTCGAGCGGCAGCCCGTCGACCGAGGCCACCGCGCGGTCGTCCACGGGCGGCTTCGCCATGCTGGTGAGGGGCCAGTCGGGCACGAGCCGCAGGCCCACGCGGCGCGCGTGGAACGCGCCGAGGCCGTCGACGGTGCAGAGCAGGTCGGCGTAGAGGCGCGGCTCGTCGCCGTCGTGCACCTCCTCGACGAACACCTCGTAGACGAGCTCCTTCGAGGTGGGGATCACCTGGCCGCGGCACTTGAGCTTGTACTCCTCCTCGGGGATCGGCTCGAAGCGGTAGCCGTCCTTGTCGAGGGTGTAGCCGAGCGCTGCGAGGTAGAACGCCATCGTGGCGAGGCACCCGTCGAACATGAGGGTGCCGGGCATGCACGGGTCGTTCTTGAAGTGCCCCTCGAAGAACCAGTCGTCGGGGTGGATCGCCTGCGTCGCCCGCAGGTAGCCGCGCTTCCACGGTCCGCCCTCGGGGTCGAAATGGGTGACCCGATCGAGGAACAGCATGCGGCCGCCGGGGATCGCCGGCGTGCGCGTGTGCGTCGCGGCGCGCTCGAAGCCGGGGCCGAAGCAGGCGTGGGCGTTCCCGTGGTCGGCGAAGGCGCGGAGCTGCTCCTTCTCGAAGCTCGCGTGGGTGCGCTTGCGGGGCGGGTCCACGCGGCCCCCCGGCTCGGGCTTCGACGTCTCGGGCGACCACAGGATGCCCGCCGACTTGGCGAGCTCCTCAGTGGTGAAGAACCCGGCCTGCCCCTCGCGCACGCTGAGCGCGCGGCGGTCGCCGATCCAGCAGTCGTAGTGGAAGAAGAACAGGCGCACGTCGCCCTGGTTGGCGTGGCCGTCGCCGTGGATCTCGTAGGCCAGCGTCTCACCGGACTTCGGCGGCGAGCCGTGGAAGGTGAGGTTGCACCCGAGCAGGCGGTAGGCGCGCGTGCCCTTGTTGCGGAAGTCGATGCCCTGATAGCTGACCAGCATGAGGTCGGCCTGGCCCGACTCGATCATCACGCCCGGGGTCATGCGGCCGGCGTGCATGTAGAACGCGTCGGCGCGCACGTCGGTCTCGGTCCAGATCACGCCCTTGGCGAGCACCCCCGGCTCGCAGTCGAGGCCGGTCACGCGGTCGGCGAGGAGGAGCGGCGCCATGGGCATCCGCACCTGCACCACGTGCACGTCCTGCTGCTCGAACAGCGGTCCGAAGATGGAGGAAATGCGGCCACCGGCGTGCACCTCGAGGGCCGCGCGGTCGAACGTGGGGCCGCGCGGGGCCCGGCGGCCGGGCGCGAGGGCGGGCGCCACCACCGCCTCGGCGACGGGCGGCGTGGGCTCCGGGATCGCCACGGGCAGGGGCGCGGCGACCGGCGCGACGGGCACCGATGCAGGCACCGAGACCGGCGCGGCGGGGCGCGGGAGAGCGCTCGGCAAGACGTTGCCGTGGGCCAGCCCGCGGAGCAGCGCCTCGTTCGTGCGCGCCCGGAGCGCGAGGAACTGCGCGTGGATCTCGGCCTGCTTCGCGAGGAACGCGCGATGGCTGTCACCGACCGCGCGGTGCTGCTCGGCCGCCTGGACGAGCACTTGCGCGAGCCCGGGATGGGCGAACTGCGGGCGCGCGACCGGCGTGGCAGGAATGGCAGCAATGCTCGGTGCCGTCGCCAGGGGCGCGGCCGAGAGCACGGGGACGAGCTTGGGGGCGGGTTCCATTCGTTCCACGGAGAGGCCTTCGGGCAGCGAGACCGCCGGCGGGTGCGCCGGCAACGACAGGTAGCGGAGGGGAGCGCGCGGCGCCGGGGCGGTGACCGCTCCGACGCCCTCGAGGCGAACCGTCATCGTGGGGCCGAGCAGCCCCTGCATGCGCACCTCGGCGCGCGAGACCACGCCCGTGGAGAGCGCCGACAACGCGGCCGCGACGGCGACGAGCCCGCTCGCCGCGTGGGCCTCGCCGAGCCGATCGGCGAGCGAGCGCGCGCCGCCGGCGTTGCCGAGGATCAGGGGGATCTCGGCCGCGTCGCGGCTCGGATCGACGAGCGCCAGCACGACGTCGCCGTCGCGACGCGCGTCGTCCTCGCGCTTGAGGACCAGCGCGACCGCCGCGTCTCCCGGCGTCGTGGGGCGGCCCGCGATCTCGGCCAGGGCGCCCACGTGCACCGGCTCGTGCGAGAGATCCGTCGCCCCGACCAGGGCCACGTCGACGTCGCCGCGCTCCAGCGCCCGCACCGCGAGCTCGAAGGCGCGCAGGCCGCTCAGCTCCTCGGCCGACACCGAGAAGCTCGGCCCGCCGGCGTCGAGCTGCGCGTTCACCCGGTTGGTGACGATGTTCGGCATCGTGCCGAGCACCCCCTCGGCGCGGAGCGCAGGGACCAGCGAATCCTGCGCGGCCAGGCGCAGGGCGGGAGGCGCGCTCGCCGCCCACTCCGCGAGCCGCCAGCGCGCGCCGTAGCGGGCGATCTCCGCGTCACAGCCCATGCCCACCACGACCATCGTGCGGGGACCCTCGAGCCGCGTCGCGCGGGCCACCTCGCTCGCGACCGTCAGCAGCATCGTCTGCTGGGCGAGCGCGACCTCGAGATCCTTGGGCGGCGTGCGCAGCCCCTCGAGCGGCACCTCGACGTGCGTCGCGCGCGGCGAGCACGCCGTGCCCTCGACGATCGTGCGGTGGAACGCCTCGGTGCTGGCGCCGTCGCCCACGCGCGCGGCGAGGGCGACCACGGCCACGCGCGGGCGCAGCGCGGTCACCGACCTCGCGGCGTGCTCGACGGTTCGCGCCTTCGTCAGGCCGGGCGCCTCCACGATCAGGTGCGCGTCGTTGCCGCCGAAGCCGAAGGCGCTGAGCGCCGCGCGTCGCGGTCCGACCCAGGGCTCGACGCCACGGACGACGCGGAAGTGGCCGTTGCCGAGGGCGCGGTTCTCGGGTCCGTGTCCGGGTGTCGGCAGGAACACGCCGCGCTCGAGCGAGTGCAGGAGCTTCATGAGGCCCGCCGCACCCGCCACGCTGAGCGGGTGCCCCATGTTGGCCTTGAGCGAGCCGATGGGGAGCGTGGGGCCGGCGCCGAAGACCTCCTCGAGGCTCGCGATCTCGGCGGCGTCACCGACCTGCGTGCCGGTCGCGTGGCACTCGACGTAGGCGACGTCGCGCGGCGAGAGACCGGCCGCGGCGTAGGCGGCGCGCATCGCGCGGATCTGCCCCTGCGGCGTCCAGCGTGAACACCTCGCCGCCGAGCCCGAGCGCACGCGCGAGCAGGTGCGCGGGCAGGCCCGACATGAAGCGGTTGCGCGGATCCACCGGCGGCCGCGCGAACGGGGTGCCCGCGAACCAGACCGACTCCGCGCGCTCGGCCATCTTGCCGGTCGGGAACGAGAGGTTGCCGAAGATGGCGCCAGTGCGCCGCGGATCGATGCGCGCGCTCGCCGCCGCCTCGCGCCCGCAGTGCAGCACCCAGTGGAACAGCGGGTCGAGGCCAATGAGCTCGCTCTCCGGCAGCGCGAGGCCGCGCGGGTCGAGGACGAACGACGGGTCGACGTAGCCCCCGAGGTCGGACCAGGCGCGGTCGCTCGAGTGGGCCGGGTCGTCGGTCATCGCGTGGGCGCGACCGAGGCGGAACCGACCCGCCGGCGAAGGACCGACCACGACCCGCCCCGCCTCGAGCAGGGCGGCGAGCTCCGCGGGCGTCGAGGCTCCGGGGAGCAAGCACGACTGCCCGACGATCGCGATCGGCGTGCGCATGGTCAGGCGCTCGGGGCCGCCGCGAGCTCGCGCGTGCCGGGCAGGACGTGCACGTCCACCGCTTCGAGCTCCGCGACCACCCGCGTGCCCTCGAGGAACACGAGGTCGGAGACCGTGTGGTCCTTGGAGAGGGTGCGCGAGCGGACGACGCAGTGCACGGGGCCCTGCGGCGCGCCGAACCAGCGCAGCGCGCGGAAGCCGGTGGGCAGCGAAGCCCCACCGGTGGCCTGCTTGGCGAACGTGACCACGAGCTGCAGGCCGCCGTCGAGCAGCGCCGGATCGGTGACGAACGAGCCCGCCCACCGAGCGCCGGCGGCGCCCACGAGATCACCCTCGATGCCCTCGTCGCACAGCACGGGGACGCCCTGGATCACCTGGAACCGCGGCCCGTGGAACAGCGCGTCGCCGTAGACCGGGTGGGCCCACGGGGTGCGCGGCCCCGACAGCGTGAGTGGCGCCCGTGGCGCAGGCGCCGAGCCGAGCCGCACCTTGGCCGAGTAGTGACGCGCGCCACCGGCTCCGATCACCTCGGCCGCGAGCTCGTTCGGCGAGGACTCGTGCACGCGCACGACGAAGCGGTCCCCGTTGCCTTCGAAATCCGCGAGGCGGATGCCGCGCAACACGCGCAGGTCCTCGATGGCGACCAGGGCGAGGTCGGGGGCGAGCGCCCGCGCAGCGCGCGCGAACCACTCGACGGCCATGACCACAGGGACCACCGCCTGGCCCTTGACCCGGTGGTCGTCGATGAACGGGCAGGTCCGGGCGTCGACGATCACGTCGTAGGCGCCCTCGCGCGCCGGGCGCGCGCCGCGGGTGAGCGCCTCGGCCCGGGGCTCGGCACCAATCACCACGTCGACCGGTCCACCGCTCGCGATCTCGTCGAGCATGGACCGCGGACCGCCCGCGAGCGTGACGAGCGGCACGCCCGCCGCCTCGAAGTGCGCGCGGAGCGCCGGGCTCACCATGCCCGACTCCCACGGCCCCCAGCCGATCGACTTGAAGGTGCACCCCGGACGCCGCGACTGCTCGAGGCACGAGACCTTGTTGAGCACCTCGTTGGCCATCGCGTAGTCGCACTGCCCGCGGTTGCCCGCGCGACCGGCGACCGAGGAGAAAGACACGAAGAAGCGCAGCGCGTCGCCTTCGGTGGCCGAGAGCAGCGCGAAGAGGCCGCGGATCTTGGTGGAAAGGACGCGCTCGGCCTGCGCGTCGGTCTTCTCGGCGATCAGCTTGTCGGCGATGACGCCAGCGCCGTGGATGACGCCCGCGATGGGGCCGAAGCCGGCGCGCACGTCGGCGAGCACGCGCCCGACCGCGGCCGCGTCGGTGACGTCGAGCGCCTCGTAGCGCACGTCGCTGCCGGCGGCGCGGATGGCGGCGAGCGTGCCCTGCACCTCGCGGTTGCCGACGATCGTGGCGACCCGCGCCGAGAGCTCGGCGGGGGTGAGCTTCTCGCCGCGGGCGCTCGCCTGACCGAGCAGCGCCTTCTTGAGCTCGGCGTCGGTGCGGGCGCCCTCGAGACCGGCGGGCTCGCCGATCAGCGGGGTGCGCGCCAGCACGACGACCTTGCACCGGGTCTCGCGGACGAGCGCGAGCACGCAGGCCGCGGTGACACCGCGCGCGCCGCCCGAGACGACCACCACCGACCCCGCCGGCAACGAGGCCGGTGCATGGGCGAGCGGGACGAGCTGCGAGACGACCGTCTGGCGTCGACCGTCGGCGCAGAGCCCCACCTCGAGCTCGGTGCCGCCGGCGAGGAGCTCGTCGACGAGCGCGTCGGCGAGCTCTCCGGCCGGACGGCCACCGCGATCGAGGTCGATCGCGCGGCAGCCGGCCCTGGGCCACTCCTGCGCGGCCGTCTTCACGAGGCCCGGCAGGCCGCCGAGCGCCGCGCGCAGCGAACCCGAGAGGCCGAAGTCGGCCCCGGTGTCCTGCACGGTCACGAACGCGCCGCGGGTCTCGACGTTCTTGGCGAGCGTGCGCGCGGCGCGGAGGCCAGCCGCGTGCAGCGCGAGCGAGCGCTCCACGTCCACGTCACCGGGGCGGAGGGCGTCCAGGAACACGACCGCGTCGGCGTCGACGGGCACGTCCGACACGACCTCCGCCGCGACGCCGCGACGCGCGAGCGCGGCGACGAGGAGCGGAGCGATCCCGCCCTGGTCGTCGGTGATCACGCAGCGCCGGCAGCCGAGCAGCCCGGGGAGCGCGAAGCCGAGGGCAGGGGCCGCCGCGATCGCGGTGACCCAACGACCGACGCCCGTTGCCTCGGGGGCGTCAGCCTTGGCGGATAATCGAGCGACCGCGCCCCCGCCGCCCATCACCTCGCGCATGTGGCCGACGATCTGCGCGAGGGTGCGCAGGGCGCCGAGCTTGGCCATGTCGAGCTCGGGGAGGTTGGGGGTGCGCTCGCGCATCGCGGCGAGGATCTCGACGCGCTTGATGGAGTCGACGCCGAGGTCGGACTCGAGGTCCATGTCGGCGCCGAGCATCTCGACCGGGTAGCCCGTCTTGGCGGCCACCACCTCGAGCATCACCTTCTCGAGGTCGACGTTGCTGCCATTGCTGCCATTGCTGCCATTGCTGCCGTTGGACGTCGGTGCACCGTTGGTGGCCTTGGGCGCGGCGTGGGCGCCGTTCACCTTGGGCGCGGCCGCCAGGGCGGGCATCACCTCGCGCACGTAGGCGATGATCTGCGCCAGCGTGCGCATCGCGCCGAGCTTGGCCATGTCGAGCTCGGGCATCTGCGGCGTGCGCTCGCGGAGGCCGGCGAGGATCTCGACGCGCTTGATGGAGTCGACGCCGAGATCGGCCTCGAGATCCATGTCGACGCCCAGCATCTCGACCGGGTACCCGGTCTTGGCCGAGACGACCTCCATCATGGTCTTCTCGAGGTCGACCGCCGGCGCAGCGGCCGCGGCGACCGGAGCTGCGGCGGGTGCGGCGACCGGAGCCGCGGCGACCGGAGCAGCGGCGATCGGCGCGGGAGCGGCCACCGGGGCCACGACGGCCGGAGCCGGGCGCGGCGCCGGGGCCGAGAGGCGCGGCGCGCTCCTCTGCGTCGTGACGACGCGCGGCGCGGCCTCGCGCATCGGGAGCGGCGCGCCCGAGAGCAGGCTCGCGAGCCCGGCGAACCCGGCCTCCTGCGCGCGGAGGAAGGCCTGGTGGCTCTCGGCCATCGTCTCCTGGTAGGCGACGTGGGCCTCCACCGTCTGGCGCTGCGCCTCCTGGTAGGCGGCGACCCAGGCGAGCTGGACGTCTTCGGGCAGCGCGACGGTCTGCTCGGTGGGCTCGGCGGCGACGAGGGCGGTCTGGTCTTCGGACTTCATGGTCGTTCCCGGTTGGGTGCGCGGGGGCGCGGTGGGCGTGGTCGGAGCGGAGACGGTGACTTCGTTCGCGCGCGGCGCGGCGGCGCGCGGGGGCCGCGGCGTGAGCGCCTTGCCCTTCGTGCCCAGCGGGTTCGGCGGGTGGATCTTCCCGTAGTTGGACCCGTTGATCTTCACGGACATCTTCGGCGCCGGGATGGTGCGCGGGTCGCGCGCCTCGGCGAAGCCCTCGAACAGCGCGTCGAGCTCGAGCGCGAAGCCGAGGACGAACAGCTTGCCGAGCGCCTCGTGCACGCTCGCGAGCGCGTCCTTGCCCTTGCGGTCGGTGGCGATCGCCTGGTGCGGCTTGCCCTCGAGGATGCGCGAGACTAGCCCGGTCAGCACCGCGCTCGGCCCCACCTCGACGAACGTGCGCACGCCGCTCGCCCACGCGGCCTCGATCGAGTCGACGAAGCGCACGGGATTGGCGAGCTGCTCGGCGAGCTGCGCGCGGGCGGCGCCCGGGTCGCTCGGGTAGGCCGCGGCCGTCGCGTTGGCGAGGACCGGGAAGCTCGACGCGGCGAACGGCACGTCGGCGAGGAACCGCCCGAACGGCGCGACGGCGGAGCTCACGATCTTGGAGTGGAAGGCCGTCGCCACCTTGAGCCGGCGGGTCTCGAGGCCCTTCTCCGCGCAGCGCTTCTCGGCGCGCTCGATCTCCGCCGTGTCGCCGGAGAGCACGAGCTCCTTCGGGCCGTTGTGGTTCGCGAGGACGACGTCGATGCCGCTGCCCTCGAGCGCGGCGATCACGTCTTGCTTGCTGGCGAGCACGGCGCACATCGCGCCGGGGAGCGCCGCTGCCTCGGCCATGCGCTCGCCCCGCTGGCGAGCGACGCGCAGCGCGTCGTCGAGGCCGAGCGCGCCCGAGGCCGCGAGCGCGGTCACCTCGCCGAAGCTGTGTCCGACCGCGCAAGCCGCCGAGAGGCCAACCTTGCGGAGCACCGCGAGGGTGGCGAGGCTCGCCGCGCCGATCGCTGGCTGCGCCCACTCCGTCCGGGTGAGCTTGGCGAGAGAGCGCTCCGCGTGGTCGGCGGCGAAGCCCGGCCGCGGGAACACGACCTCGTGCAGCGGGTCGTTCGGCACGAGCGAGGCCGCGTGGTCCCACACCTCGCGCGCGCAGCCCAGGGACGTCGCGAGGCCGAGGCCCATGCCGACGTACTGGCTGCCCTGCCCCGGGAACACGAAGCACACGCCGCCGTCGACGGCCTCGTCGGAGACGAAGACGCCGCGCGGGTTGGTCTGCAACCCGGGGCGCTCGGCCAGCTTGGCAGCCTCCTCGAGCTTGCCCACGAGCTCGCTCGCGCTCTCGGCGACGATCGCCGCGCGCGCCCCGCCGCGAGCCTCGGCCGGGCGCTGGCTACCCCGCGCCGTGCGCTGGCTGCGGAGCGCGACGTGCTGCAGCACGGAGGACTCGTTCTCGTGTTCGGTCTCGCGCGCGGCGGCGAGCATCGCGCGCACCTCGGTGGCGAGCGCGGTGCAGGCGCCCGCGAGTGCGGCCTTGCTCTCGGCCGCGAGCACCACGAGCTCCGTCTTGGCGGTGCGGAGGAGCGCCGCGCGGCTCGGCCCCACGTACTCCTCCAGCGCCACGTGGAAGTTGGAGCCACCGAACCCGAAAGCGCTCACGCCTGCGCGGCGAGGGTGCACGCTCGTGTCGCGGATCCAGGGGCGGGTCTCGGTCGCGAGGTGGAACGGCGAGCTCTCGAGGTCGAGCTTCGGGTTGGGCTTGTCGATCTTGAGGGTCTGGGGCAGCACGCGGTGGTGCAGCGCCATCACTGCCTTGAACAGGCCGGCCGCGCCGGCGGCGCTCTTGGTGTGACCGATCTGCGACTTCACCGATCCGAGCGCGCAGAGCTGGCGATCGCCGCTCCGGAAGCGATCGGTGTCCTCGAACACGAGGCGCAGCCCGCCGAACTCGGCCGCGTCGCCGGCCATCGTGCCCGTGCCGTGCGCCTCGAGCAGCTCGACGGTGTCGGGAGAGTACCCCGCGAGGGAGTACGCGCGACGGAGCGCCTTGGCCTGCCCCTCGGGGACCGGCGCGTAGACGCTCTTGGCGCGGCCGTCGGACGACGAGCCCACCGCGCGGATCACCGCGTAGATCGGGTCGCCCGCGGCCTCGGCGTCGGAGAGGCGCTTGAGCGCCACCATGCCGAGCCCCTCGCCGAGCATCGTGCCATCGGCCTTGTCCGAGAACGGACGGCAGTCGCCCGAGCGCGAGAGCGCCGGGGTCTTGCTGAAGCAGATGTACATGAAGATGTCGTTCATCGTGTCCACCCCGCCGGTGATCACGACGTCCGAGGTGCCGAGGTGCAGCTCGTTGACGGCCATGGCGAGCGCGGAGAACGTGCTCGCGCACGCGGCGTCGCACACGCAGTTGGTGCCGCCGAGGTCGAGCCGGTTGGCGATGCGCCCGGCGACGACGTTGCCGAGGAGGCCGGGGAACGAGCTCTCCTGCCACTCGACGTAGTGCGCCGCGATCCGCTCGCACGCCTCGTCGATGTCGGACTCGGGCAGGCCCATCTCGCGCAGCGCCTTGCTCCACACCGGGCGCTGCAGGCGGCTCACCATCGAGCCGAGCAGCTCCTGCGCCGAGGTGACGCCGAGGATGACGCTCGTGCGGTCCTTGTCGATGCGCGAGAGGTCGCCGCGGCTCGCGTCCTCGAGCACCTGCTGCGCGACGATGAGCGCGAGCAGCTGGCTCGTGTCGGTCGACGGCAGCGTCGAGGGCGGCACGCCGAAGGCCATCGAGTCGAACTCGACGTCGGGCAGGAAGCCGCCGCGGTTCGCGTACGTCTTGTCGCGCGCGAGGGGGTCCGGGTCGTAGTAGTCGCCGAGCAGCCAGTGGGAGGCCGGCACCTCGGTGAGCAGGTCGCGCCCGCGCAGGATGTCGCTCCAGAACCCGCGCGCCCCGACCGAGCCGGGGAACAGGGCGCTGACACCCACGATGGCGATCGGCTCTCTCTCGACGAACGAAGGCTTGCTCATGCTGACTCTCACGCGAGGGGACGGGGGGCGAACCGGAACGCTTCCGAAGGCACGGGGACGCCGTACGTGCGGAGCTGCTGGGCGCGGGTGACGACGGCCGCGCCCTCGAGGAGGTTCATGGCGATCTGGGGGGCCGTGCGGGCCTCGGGGGGCTCGAGGAACGAGCCCTTCACCCAGTCGTTGAAGGCGCCCATGGCGGGGCCGCACCAGATCTGGAAGTCGAGGCGACGCTTCGGGTCGCCGTCGATGGCCCATCGGCTCGAGAGGCCGAGGTACCAGCGGAACACGAGGGCCATGCGATGCTTCGGGTCGCGCTCGGCCTTGTGCACCTCCTCCGGATCGCGGGCCTCGAAGTAGGCCCTCGTCGAGGCCCAGATCGTGTCGAGGCTCGCGCCGAGGATCTCGCGCTCGAGCTTGCCGCGGAGCTCCGGCGACAGCGACTCGAGCGAGGCGTGGTCGCGGTAGATCTCGTAGAGCTTGCTCGCGCGCGGACCGAACATCGTGCCGCGCTTGAGCACCTGCACGCGCACGCCCATCTCGAACATGTCGGCGGCGGGCGCCATCATCACGTCGGCCATCGTGGCCTGCGCGAGCATCTTGCGGCCCTCCTCGGAGAGCCCCGACTCGACCGCCGCCTGGTTGACGGTGCCGGTCAGCACGTAGGCCGCGCCCATCGCGAACGCGCCCGCGACCGCCGCCGGCGCGCCGAGGCCGCCCGCGGCGCCCACGCGGATCGGCGCGGCGTACTCGTACTTGCGCATCGCCCGATCGCGCGCCGCGATGACCAGCGGCAACACCACCGGCAGCGCGCGGTTGTCGGTGTGGCCGCCCGAGTCGGCCTCCACCGTGACGTCGGCCGCGAGCGGCACGTGCCGCGCGAGCGCCGCCTGCGCCGCCGTGATCTGGCCGCTCGCGACGAGCGCCTCGAGGATCGCCGCGGGCGCGGGCGCCATGAACATGTCGGCGAGCTCGGTGCGCGAGACCTTGCCGAACAGGTGCGTCGCGCGCTGGATGCTGCCGTCGGGCGCCTGCGAGAGGCCCGCGACCGCGTAGCGCACGACCGCTGGCGTGAGCGCCATGAACGCCGACGCGCACACGCGCTGCACGCCCCGGCGCAGCAGCAGGTCGCACACCGCGTTCTCGACCGCGGGCTCTTGCGGCGAGTGGATCAGGTTCACGCCGTAGCTGAGGCCCGCCGCGCCGATCTCGCCCTGGATCTCGTCGACCGCGCGCTCCACCCGGTCGGGCAGGAGCCCGGCCGCGCCGAAGAACCCGATCATCTCGGCGCGCGCCATGGCGACGACGAGGCGCGCGGTCGCGATGCCGTTGGCCATCTCGCCGACCACGTACGGGAAGCGGACGCGGTGCACCTCGCCGAACGAGCGGTCGCCGAGCCACTCGGGATAGAGCGGCGGCAGTGTGGCGAGCAGCGGCAGGCCCCGACCGTCGAGGCTGAGCTGGCCGTCGAGCGCGACCCCGATCCGGCCACCGCGCACGCCGTCGCGGTCGTGTCCTTCGCGGACGACGTGCGCCGTCCGGCGCACCTCGGCGCAGGCCGTCACGATGGGGTCGGGATCGAAGGCCGGCGGACGGCCCGGGACCAGGGTCGGATGCGGCACGGGGCGGGCAGCCTAGGCGGTCCCAAAGGGCTTTTTGGCCGGGCCGACAGAACCCTGACCGAATTGTGAGCGACCCTTCAGATCGACGCCCCGCGGCGTGCGTCACGCCTCCGTCATTGCCCGTATTTCACCGCGCAACCCCACGCCTTGGTCCGGCTCGTCGCGACGGATCTTCCACCGGCGACGGCCTCGAGCGCGGCGCCCACGTAGTTCTGGACCTTGTCGCCCGGCTCGGGCTCGCCGCCCTTGGTGTCGTCGAGCGCGCCGGCATAGACGAGCACGCCCTTCGGATCGACGACGAACATGTGTGGCGTGTTGGTCGCGCCGTAGGCCTTGCCGACCTTGCCCTCGGGATCGAGCAGGACGGGGTGGCTCATGCTCCAGGTCTTCCTGGCCTCGACGTTGGCCTCCTTGGCCGCGCCCTGCTTGCCGGGCGCGCCCGAGTTGATCGCCAGCCACACCACCGAGCCGCTCTTGGTCACGTCCGCGGCCATGGTCTTGAGCGTGCCCTCGTGCGCGCGCTTCACGAAGGGGCAGCCCGGGTTGAACCACTCGAGCACCACCGTCTTGCCGGCGAACGACGCGAGGGAGACCTCCTTGCCGTCGAGGTCGACGAGGGTGAAGGCCGGTGCGGGCTGACCGATCTCGGCCGGTCCCGTCGCGGTGGTCGGCGAGCTCGTAGTGGCAGCCGGCGTGGTCGGCGCCGGCGGGTCCTTGTGGCAACCGAACGAGAGGCAGGCCAGCAGTCCGAGCGCGAGGGTCTTCGACATGGGACGGGGATGCTAGACGGACGCGCGCCGTCACGCGACCGCGCGCTCGGCGAACGACGGGACCGTCGGTCGATGCTTCAGACGAGCAGGCCGTCGGCGGGTGGCGCGCCGTACGGCTTGTTGTTCGGGACCACCGTCGTCGCCGTGGCCGTCTGCGTCGGTTCGGCCGTCGTCGTGGCGGTGGTGCTGCCGGTGCCGTCACCGCTGGTCGAGGACGCCGCGCTCGCGCCGTCGGCGGGCGGGCGACCGTTGCCACACGCTGCGGCCGCCGCCGTCGCCACCACGGTGCCGAACGCAACCATCGCCGCGCGACCGAGGCGGCGCGTGGGCAGCGCGGGCGCCGTCGGGTCGAGCGCGAGCGCGCCCTCGCAGAACGGGCACGTGGAGGCATCGACACGGACGTGGCGGAGACACTGGGGGCAGGGCGCGAGGTGCGACATCCGCCCGAGCTTACCCTCAATGGGCGAGCCAGCCAGCGTCCATCGTCAGGGCCGCGCCCGTCACGCTCCAGGACTCCTCCTGACACAGGTACGCCACGCTCTTGGCGACCTCGCTCGGCTCGATGAGGCGCTTGACCGCGTTCTGCGTGAGGAGGATGCGCGACACGACCTCGTCCTCCGGGATCCCGTGCACGCGCGCCTGCGCCGCGATCTGCTTCTCAACAAGCGGCGTGCGCACGTACGAGGGGCAGATGGCGTTCACGGTCACCTGCGGACAGCGCGCGGCGGCCTCGAGGGCCACCGTCTTGGTGAGGCCGAGGACGCCGTGCTTGGCCGTGACGTAGGCCGACTTGTACGGCGAGGCGACGAGCCCGTGCACCGAGGCCACGTTCACCACGCGGCCCCAGCCGCGCGCGTACATGCCCGACACCATCGCGCGGGTGAGCAGGAACGGCGCGGTGAGCATCACGGCGAGCAGCCGGTCCCACATGCCCGGGTCGAACTCCTCGATCGGCGAAACGTGCTGCAGGCCGGCGTTGTTGACCAGGATGTCGACGTCGCCCACCTCGGCGATCAGTCGCTCGACGTCCTCGCGGTTCGAGAGGTCGGCCGCGACGCCCACGCTCTCGAGGCGCAGGGAGGCCTCGTGCAGCGCAGGCCCCGCCACGTCGCTCGGGACCACGTGGGCGCCCCGCGCGCGCAGCTCCTCGGCGACGGCGAGGCCGATGCCCGAGGCCGCGCCGGTGACGAGGGCCCGACGACCGACCAGATCGCGAGGCCGCATCTCAGGCGACCGTGAAGAGCTGCGCCGTGCGGCGGGCCATCTCGAGGGAAGCCTTGCGCCACTCGGCCATCATCGCGGCGCCGTAGGCGAGGGTCTCACGCGACAGGCGGGCCGACTCGTCGAGCTGGGTCTGCGCCTGCTCCAGCGCCTTCTGCTCCAGGGTGGCGGCCTGGGCGTAGAACGCCTCGGCGCGGGCCAGGTGGCTCTCGAAGGCGGCGACGAACGGATTGTGCGACTGCGAACGAGCGGTCTCGGACATGGCGATCTCCAGATCGGGCTGCCGGCTCGATTGCCGGCGGCCACAACCTAGATCGCGAGGCCGACCCGTCAAGACGTTTTTGTTGCAGTGCACAATCTAGGACTACCGGGCGCGGGGCTTCCGGGGTCGGTGCACCTCGCGCTTGAGCGCCTCGAGCTCGCGCCGGAGGGCGGCCACGTCGTCGGAGGGGGCGGGCGCGGCGGGGGTGAGCGGGGGCGCCGCGGGCGGCGTGTACGATGGCTGGGAGAACGCGCCGAGCGACGCGCCGAGCCCCGACGGCACGAACCGACCCAGCGCGCCGAGCCCGCCTTGCAGGAACGGGTTGATGGCGCCGAGCGCCGCCGCGCCCTGCTTGGCCTGCAGGTACATCTCGAGCGCGAACGTCATGTATCGCCCGAAGAATTCGGCCAGCGCGTCGTCGCCGAGCCGCACGAGCTGGAGCAAGAGGGGGATGGGCAGGAGCCGCGCGGCGCCGCGCCCCTCGACGATGATCTGCGCGAGGGTGGCCTGGGTGAGGTCCTCTTGTGTCTTGGCGTCGACCACCCGCGGGTCCGCGCCGCGCCGGACCGATTCGGCGAGCTCGTCGAGCGTGATGTAGCGGCTCGCGTCCGTGTCGTAGAGGCGGCGGTTGCCGTACTTCTTCACCAGCATCGTCCGCGGAGCCTAGCGCCCACCGGGGACGGACGGAACCCCGCCGATGGTGCACAGCGACATCCACGCCTTGACCAACCCCGGATGTGGGGCTAGATGCTGCCTCCGCTCACGTTGTTGCAACGCAACACGAGCGTCGCACAAGGAGTGGTCATGGAGTCGAAGACGCGACGGAGGAGCTGGCTGGCAGGGGTGACGAAGCGTGGGCTCCTCCCAGGCCCTCACGAGGGTATCCTCTCCGCGGTGCAGTACCTGCTCCTCGCCGGCCTCGGCGTCCTCGCCGGGTGCTCCGCCACCAACGAGGCCGCCCTCTGTCACGTCGGGGCGGACTGCGCCTCGGGGATCTGCAAGGCGGACGGCACCTGCGGCTCGGTCGTCAAGGACACCGGCGTCGCGACCGACGCGGCCGACACTGGCGTCGAGGACTCGGCCCCCGTCGACGCGCCGCCCGTCGACAGCGGTGGGTGCCTCCCCAACAAGGACTTCGTCGTCACCGCCGGCGAGCTCCCCCTCGCCGCCGGGCTCAAGGCCACCTTCCGCGTCGCCACCAGCGACACCTTCGACACCGCTGGCGCGGCCGGCGCGGGCGGCACGCGCACCTGGAACCTCGCGGGCAAGTTCGCGAGCGACAAGGACGTCCTGGTCAACACGCTCTCGCCGAGCGGTCAGTGGTGGAGCGCCAAGTTCCCCGGCGCCACCTACGCGGCGGCGCTCTCGAGCTCGAGCGATCTCCTCGGCGTCTTCCAGCTCGACGCGGCGGCGTTGAACCTCCGCGGTGTGGTGTCGCCGACCGACTCCGCCACCAAGACCGAGCTCACCTACGCGACCCCCATCCCCACCATCAAGCTTCCCCGCTCGCCCTGGGCGCCAGCGGGAAGACGAGCAACGTCAGCGGGACGGCGAGTGGCTTCGCGAGCTTCTACACCGAGGCCTACGACGTCACCGTCGACCAGAAGGGCAGCCTCGCGACCCCCTTCGCCACGTTCGACGTGCTGCGCGTGAAGATCGTCCTCACCCGCACGGCCGCCGGCGTCCCCAGCATCACCCGCACCTACGCCTTCGTGACCGAGTGCTTCGGCACCGTCGCGAGCGTCGTCTCCAAGTCCAACGAGCTCTCCGAGGAGTTCACCGGGTTCTCCGAGCTGCGCAGGCTCGCGCCGTGAAGCGCGCGGTCCTCGCGCTCACGGTCGCGCTCACGGTCACCCTCGGGTCGACTGGGTGCCTCGCCTTCCACGCGGGGCCGCTCCCGGGCGCGCCCGAGAAGGCCCAGTACGTCGAGGTCGAGGGCGTGCGCATCCGCTACGAGGACAAGGGCGAGGGGCCCGCGGTCGTGCTCGGGTCTACGAGGAGCAGCTCCCCACGTTCTTCCTCTGGGCGCGCGCCGACGGCGTCGGCGAGGCGCTGTTCGGGCTCTACTACAAGGAGCGCGCCGACGAGCGCATGGCGTACGCGTTCTACGACAAGGAGCGGTTCATGACCGAGCACCTCGTCGAGGACGTCGACCGCGCCCTCGAACGACCGGGTACCGTCGCGGCCGCGCTCGCCGCCGTGCGCGGCCAGAACTTCGCCAAGTGGCAGGATCAGTACAAGAAGATCCAGCAGTCCACGCTGCTCCTCTGGGGCCGCGAAGACGCCGTCACGCTGCTCTCGTTCGGCGAGCGCCTCCACAAGGAGCTCCCGAACAGCAAGCTCGTCGTCTACCCGCAGTGCGGGCACTTCCCCATGCTCGAGGCGGTCAAGGCCTCCAACGCCGACCTCGTCTCGTTCCTCGACGGCAACTGACATGCGCCGCTTGCTCGCCGCCGCCCTCGTGCTGGTCGCGCTCCCCGCGCGCGCCACCGGCTTCACCGACGTCGGCGACGATCTGCGCCCGCGCGACAAGACCGAGGTCGAGCTCCACGGCGCGTTCCGCGTGCGCGGCGAGCTCCTGAACAACCTCGACCTCGACCGCGGCACCACGCCGTCGGGCGAGCTGCTCTACCCGGTGCCGGGCGCCGATCCCAAGGCGCAGTCGCTCTACGGCGGCGACTTGCGTCTGCGCACCGACCTCGCGTTCTACTCGCTCGGCGGCAACGTCGCGGTGAAGGTGCGCGTCGACGTGCTCGACGACGTGGCGATGGGCGGCGCCGCGGTCGGCGCGCCCTCGGCGAGCAGCACGCAGCGGTCTCCGCCCGGCGACGTCTCCGCGTCAAGCGCGCCTACGGCGAGGTGCGCACCCCCGTCGGCGTGCTCGCGGCCGGCCGCATGGGCGCGCACTTCGGGCTCGGGATGCTCGCCAACGGCGGCGACTGCGCCGACTGCGACAGCGGCGACGCCCAGGACCGCATCGCGTTCATCACCCCGCTCGCCGGCCACATCTGGGCCGCCGCCTACGACATGAGCTGGGTCGGGCCCACCGCGTGGCGCAAGGACGGCGTGCGCCGCGTCGGCATCGCGCCCGCGACGCAGGTGCACTCTGTCACCTTCGCCATGCTGCGCTGGCACGACCCGTCGGCCATTGTGCGGCGCACCAAGGCGGGCAAGGCCACCTTCGACTACGGCGCCACGGTGGCTCACCGCTGGCAGGCCTCGACGTCCCCTACGGTGCCTGCCCCTCGCCCGAGCGTCCGCTCGGTCGGCCGGTGATGCCCGCGCGGCTTCTCCGCCACGGTGCTCGACGCCTGGCTGCGCTTCATCTCGCCGATGGTCCGCATCGAGCTCGAGGCGGCCGTGCTCCGGCCACCGTCGACCAGGCCTCGCTCGTGCCCGGCGTCAGCGCGACCGCCCGTGACGTCGCCAGATCGGCGCCGCGCTCGAGACCGACTTCGGCCCGGCGAGCGCGTCGGCCGGCCTCGACCTCGGGTACGCGAGCGGCGACCCGGCCCCCGGCTTCGGCGCCATCCGGCCGGCGCAGCGGCCGCCGCGGCGGCGACCTCGACGGTGCCCAGGCCGACCTCGCGCGCGACCGTCGCGTCGACAACTTCCGCTTCCACCCCGACTACCGCATCGACCGCATCCTGTTCCGCGAGATCATCGGCACCGTGACCGACGCGGTCTACTTTCGGCCGCACGTGCGCTGGACCGGTCGCCGATCGGCGCGCCAGGCCACCCTGCGCTTCGGCCGCCGGCGTTCGCCTCGTTGGCCATCGAGCCCGCGTCGACCCCGGCGGCAAGCGCCCGCTCGGGCGTCGAGATCGACCCGACGCTCGCCTACGAGCCGACGACGGCTTCGGCGTCGCGCTCGAGTACGCCGTGCTCTTCCCGCTGTCCGGGCTCGACAACCCCGCGCAGAGCTCTCGGCCCAGCCCGCCCAGCTCGTCCGGGTCCGCCTCGCCTACGCTTTCTGAGAGGACCGAAGATGCGCCCCTGCTCCCCTCTGCTGCTCGTTCGCCTCCTCGTCGGCTGTGCGCGACAACGCGACCGTCCCCGGCCCAGACCGTACGCGGCGGCGACGGCCCGCTCTCGTGCGTGCCCAACCTCGACGGCAAGATCCAGGCCGACGAGCTCGCCGCCGCGCTCGGCGTGCCGGTCGGCTACCTCGTCACCCCGGGCGAAGGACGCCCGGTCGACCTCGTGGGCAAGGTCGACAAGGCGGGCAAGCGCGTCTGGGACTTCGGCACCGACTACGTGGACGACCAGGCGCTGAAGCTCGCGGCCAACGGGCTCGCCGGCAAGTGGTACGCGCTCTCGTTCTCCACGGGCTCGTTCGTGTCCTCGATCGACGCCGCGCAGACCCTCGACGGCGTCTACCGGCGCGACGACACCGGCCTCTACCTGCTCGGCATCGCGAGCAAGACCGAGGCCCCCGCCGAGGGCAAGACGTTGCTCGTCTACGACGCGCCGATCAAGATCCTCGCCTTCCCGCTCGCGCCGGGCGCCCGGTGGATCTCGGTCGGCAACGTCGCCGGCGGCACCATCCGCGGCTTGCCCTACGCGGGCAAGGACACCTACGAGGTCGAGGACGACGGCGTCGGCCGCCTCGTGCTCGTCGACTTCACGTTCGAGCAGGCGCACCGCGTCCGCACCAAGGTCACCGTGAGCCCCGCGGCGGGCGCCGCCGTGTCGCGCCGCCAGGTGTCGTGGTTCATGGAGTGCTTCGGCGAGGTCGCGCGCGCGACCGGCAAGGACAACGACCCCACCGTCGATTTCACCGTCGCCGCGGAGCTGCGGCGCCTCGGTCAATAGGAGCGATGCAGATGGCCTGGGACCTCTGGAAGAAGGGCTTCGACACGTGGGAGGACCGCACCGCGCGGCTCCTCGAGGTGTGGCTCAAGAGCCCGCTCGTGCTGAACGGCTCGGGGCTGCTCCTCACGGCCGTGATGAAGCCGGCGCGCGGCGGCGACAAGGCCAGGCCCGCCTCTGGGCCGAGCTCGGCCTGCCGAGCAAGCGCGACCAGGAGCGCACGCTCCACCTCTTGAACCAGATCCAGAGCCGCCTGCTCGAGCTCGAGCAGCGCCTCGACGCGCAGTGAGCCGCGTCTCCCCTTTGTTGCAGTGCAGTAGGAGCCTCCCATGGACGTGACCCCGTACCTCGAGCCCCGCATCGCCCCCCGCGCCGTCTTCGACTCGCTCCCCGAGCGCCGCACCCGCGTGCGCTTCATGATCCAGGAGGGCGACGACTGGCGCGCCGTCACGTGGGGTGCGTTCGCGAAGATCATCCGCAAGGTCGCCCTCTACCTGAGCGCCAACGGCGTCACCCACGGCGACCGCGCCGCGATCTTCGCCCAGAACCGCGTGGAGTGGATCGCCTCGGCGCTGGCCATCCAGGCCGCGGGCGGGGCGATGGTCCCGATCTATGGGTCGAGCACGGCGGAGCAGGCGGCGTACGTCCTCGGCCACTGCGACGCCAAGGTGGTGTTCGTCGACTCGGCGGCGCTCCTCGGCCGCGTGCTGACGCAGCTCTCCGCGCTCCCCGCCCTCGAGCGCATCGTGCTCCTCGACGACCGCCTCGACGCGGCCCGCGTGCACGCCTCGCTGCTCGCCAAGGGCGTGGAGCTCCCGAGCTATTCGGAGATCGAGCCGCGCATCCACCCGTTCTCGCGCGTGCTCGCCATCGGCGAGGCCCGCGACGGCGAGGACCCGCAAGCGTTCGAGCGCACGATGAACGCGGTCTCGCTCGAGCAGATCGCCGTGATGCTCTACACGAGCGGCACCACCGGCAACCCGAAGGGCGTGCCGCTCACGCACAAGAACGTCGCCGTCAACGGGCGCGACTGGCTCGTGTGCAACGCCGCGCTCCTCGACGAGGGCGCGGTGGACCTGCTGTGGCTGCCGATGAGCCACATCTTCGGCTTCGGCGAGGCGTGCCTCGGCAACACCCTCGGCTGGGTCAGCTACCTCGTCGACCCGAAGCACGTGATGGAGATGCTCCCCGGCCGTGAAGCCGAACGTGTTCATGAGCGTCCCCTCGGTGTGGGAGAAGCTCGCGCAAGCCGCGATCTCCGAGCCCGACCCGACCCAGCGCAAGGCGCGCCTCGCCGCGGTCACCGGCGGCGCGCTCGAATTCTGCCTCTCCGGCGGCGCCGGCCTCAAGCGCGAGGTCAAGGAGGCGTTCCACGGCGCCGGCACCCTCATCATCGAGGGCTACGGCCTCACCGAGACCTCGCCCACCCTCACCCTCAACCGCCCCGACGCCTTCCGCTTCGACACCGTCGGCAAGCCCCTGCCCTCCGTCGAGGTGCGCCTCGCCGAGGACGGCGAGATCCTCGCGCGCGGCCCGAGCGTGTTCGGCGGCTACCACAAGGATCCCGCGGCCACCGCGCAGTGCTTCACCGCCGACGGCTGGTTCAAGACCGGCGACGTGGGCCGCTTCACCGACGACGGCTTCCTGCAGATCATCGACCGCAAGAAGGACATCCTCGTGACCGCCGGCGGCAAGAACGTGCCCCCCGCGAACATCGAGCTGCGCTTCGCCGACGACCCGTTCGTCGCCCACGTCGTCGTCTACGGCGACGGCCACCAGTCCCTCGTCGCCGGCGTGTGGCTCAACGAAGGGACCGTCGCGGGCCACCTCGGCGAGGTCGCGCCCGAGGCGCGCAGGCCGCCCGCGCGCCCTGGTGCAGCAGCGCATCGACCGCGTGAACGCCGAGCTCGCGAGCTACGAGACGATCAAGCGCTTCAACATCTTCTCGCGCCCGCTGACCGTCGAGGACGGCCTGCTCACGCCGCACCCTGAAGGTGCGCCGCAAGAAGGTCTACGAGGCGTTCCGCGAGGACTTCGAGGCGCTCTACCGCTGATCGGGAACCCCATGTCCGACCCCCAGAAGAGACCAAGCGCTGGCAGAACCTGTTCGGCCTCGCGCAGCGGCCGAAGCCCCAGGTCGGGGTCAGCCCGGCCGACGTGGTGCACCGCGACAACAAGGCGCGCCTGCTCCGCTACCGACCGCGCCCCGCCGGCCTCGCGGCGGGCGCGCCGATCCTGCTCGTGCCGTCGCTGATCAACCGGCACTACGTGCTCGATCTGATGCCGGGCAAGAGCTTCGTCGAGTACCTCGTGGGGCTCGGGCACGACGTCTACTGCATCGACTGGGGCACCCCCGGCGACGAGGACCGCTACGTCACCTTCGACGAGATCGTCGACGGCATGATCGGCCGCGCCCTCGCCGCCGTGTGCAAGACCTCCGGCGCCGAGCGCGCCCACGTGCTCGGCTACTGCATGGGCGGCCTCATGGTGGCCATCCACGCCGCCGTGCGCCCCGCGCGCGTGGCCTCGGTGTGCGCGGTCGCCGCGCCCGTGCGCTTCGCCGACGACGGCCTGCTCTCGGCGTGGGCCCGCACGCCCACGCTCGATCTGCGCGTGCTGGTCGACTCGCTCGGCAACGTGCCGTGGCAGCTCCTGCAGTCGTCGTTCCAGCTGCTGCGCCCGACGCTCCCGCTCTCGAAGGCGGTGCACCTGCTCGACCGCGCGTGGG